>NZ_CP183978.1:0-4800000 GCF_049913175.1 Streptomyces sp. R-07 | reverse complement strand
CCGGCACGGTGGTGAACTCGTGCAGGACACCGTCGATGCGGATGCTGGTGACAGCGGCACCCGGGATCGAGGAGAGGAGGGTACGGCGGAGGGAGTTGCCGAGGGTGTAGCCGAAGCCCGGCTCCAGCGGCTCGATGACGAACCGGGAGCGGAACTCGTCGACGACCTCTTCGGTCAGCGACGGACGCTGAGCGATCAGCATGTCTGTGATTCCTTCAGTCGTGGACGCCCACTATTTGACGTCCTCGGAGTACTACAAGGGTACGGGCGGCACGTCCCGAAAGGGGACGCACCGCCCGAAAAGTCCTGCTCAAGCAGCCCGTGCGTCAGACGCGGCGGCGCTTGGGGGGACGGCAGCCGTTGTGCGGCGTGGGGGTGACGTCCTGGATCGAACCGACCTCGAGGCCCGTGGCCTGGAGGGAGCGGATCGCGGTCTCACGGCCGGAGCCGGGACCCTTGACGAAGACGTCGACCTTGCGCATGCCGTGCTCCTGCGCGCGGCGGGCGGCCGACTCGGCGGCCATCTGCGCGGCGAAGGGGGTGGACTTGCGCGAGCCCTTGAAGCCGACGTGGCCGGCGGAGGCCCAGGAGATCACGTTGCCCGAGGGGTCCGTGATCGAGACGATCGTGTTGTTGAACGTGCTCTTGATGTGCGCGTGGCCGTGAGCGACGTTCTTCTTTTCCTTGCGGCGCACCTTCTTGGCAGCGCCCTGACGACCCTTGGGGGGCATCTATATCTCCTACGGGAGGTGGTCGGTCCTACAGCGAAGACCGCTTGGTCAAGCGTCCGCTGAGGACTACTTCTTGCCCGGCTTCTTCTTGCCGGCGATGGCGCGACGCGGGCCCTTGCGGGTACGAGCGTTCGTGCTGGTGCGCTGGCCGCGGACGGGCAGGCCACGACGGTGGCGCAGGCCCTGGTAGCAGCCGATCTCGACCTTGCGGCGGATGTCGGCGGCGATCTCGCGACGGAGGTCACCCTCGGTCTGGAGGTTGGCGTCCACGTACTCGCGGATCTTGACGAGGTCTTCCTCGGCAAGCTCGCGGACACGGGTGGACGGGTTCACGCCGGTCGCGGCGAGAATCTCCTCGGACCGGGTACGCCCGATGCCGAAGACGTAGGTGAGTGCGACCACCACACGCTTTTCGCGCGGGATGTCAACACCGGAAACGCGTGCCATTCAATGGCTCCTGTGTTCTCGGGGGTCTGCTGCAGAACCGTTCCCGGCTGCCGTATGAGGTACAGGTCGGGTCCCCGGCCCCCGCCGGAGGTGCCGTCAGCCGTGGATCACGGCCCGACGGGCTCTGCGTATGTACGTATTGCTATGCGTCGCGCGAAGAACTGCGAAGTTGCAGGTCGGTCGGCGTGCGTCAGCCCTGGCGCTGCTTGTGGCGCAGGTTGTCGCAGATGACCATGACCCGGCCGTGACGGCGGATCACCTTGCACTTGTCGCAGATCTTCTTGACGCTCGGCTTGACCTTCATGGGATGTGAGGTTCTCCGGGTCAGTGCCACCACCCGCGCGCGAAGGCGGGGTGCGGGCAAGATCTACTTGTACCGGTAGACGATCCGGCCACGCGTCAGGTCGTACGGAGAGAGCTCCACGACGACCCGGTCGTCCGGGAGGATTCGGATGTAGTGCATCCGCATCTTGCCGGAGATGTGCGCGAGGACCTTGTGACCGTTCTGGAGTTCCACCTTGAACATGGCGTTCGGGAGGGACTCGATCACGGTGCCCTCGATTTCGATGGCACCTTGCTTCTTGGCCACGCTTCGCCTTTCGAATCGGCTACCTTGATCGACTCTCGCCGCCGCATGCAGGCACACGGGTACACGAGAGCCGACGCATCAGTCTACGTCAGGCCCCTGGAAAAGACGAATCGGGAAGTCTGCCCACGGTAGAAGATCCCCAATCCGCAGCGGGACGACGCTTGTGAGGCGCCCCCGGGCGGGCGGGGCCCCCACCGCGGTCACGCGCCCGGCCGGACCCGGGCCCCGGACCTACGCCAGCGGATCCGGCGCAGCCGTCACGCCCAGCTCCGCCGGCTTCGCCTTGCCGCCGACCCATCCCCGCCGCAACCCTCGCGGGCTCGGCGCCCGGGGGCACCTCACAAGCTTCGGCCCGCTGCAGCGGACTCCGTCCGCCGGGCGGGACCCCGCACCACCGTCACACGCCCGACCGGACCCCGGCCCCGGACCTACGCCAGAGGATCCGGCGCAGCCGTCACGCCCAGCTCCGCCAGCTTCGCCTTGCCGCCGTCGACCGCCGTGAGGACCAGGGGGCCCTCCTCGGTCAGGGCGATCGAGTGCTCCCAGTGGGAGGACCAGGTGCCGTCGGTCGTGATGACCGTCCAGTCGTCCTTCAGGACCTCCGTCTGCGGGGTGCCCAGGGAGACCATCGGCTCGATCGCCAGGCAGAAGCCGGGGACCAGCTTCGGGCCCTTGCCGCGCTTGCGGGAGACGTAGTTCAGCAGGTGCGGGTCCATGTGCATCTCGGTGCCGATGCCGTGGCCGCCGTAGTCCTCGATGATCCCGTACCGGCCGAGGCTGTGGTCGCCGACCGCCGGCCGCGGCTGCCGCTTGATGTACGTCTCGATCGCCTTCGAGATGTCCACCAGCCGGTTGCCGAGCTTCATGGCCGCGATGCCCGCCCACATCGACTCCTCGGTGACCCGGGAGAGCTCGACGAGCTCGGGCGCGTGACCGGTGCCGACGAAGGCCGTGTAGGCCGCGTCACCGTGCCAGCCGTCCACGATCGCGCCGCAGTCGATGGAGATGATGTCGCCGTCCTTGAGGACGGTCTTGTCGTCGGGGATGCCGTGGACGACGACCTCGTTCACCGAGGTGCAGATCGTCGCGGGGAACCCGCCGTACCCGAGGAAGTTCGACTTCGCCCCGTGGTCGGCGATGACCTTGCGCGCGACCTCGTCCAGGTCCTTCGTCGTGGCGCCCGGCACGGCCGCCTCGCGGGTCGCCGCGTGGATGGCGGCGACGACCAGCCCCGCCTCGCGCATCTTCGCGATCTGCTCGGGGGTCTTGATCTGGACCATCGTGGCCGCGGCCTTTCCTTCGAGTACGGGGAACAGAACAACGATACGGCCGCGGCGCCCCTGAGGGGCACCGCGGCCGTATCGGACGAACCGGGGTTACTTCTTGAGCGCGGCCATCGCCTTCGCGGTGACCTCGTCCACCTTGCCGAGCGCGGAGATCGTCACGACCAGGTTCTGCGCCCGGTAGTAGTCGATGATCGGCTCGGTCTGCGTGTGGTAGACCTCCAGGCGCCGGCGGACGGTCTCCTCGGAGTCGTCCGGACGCTGGTAGAGCTCGCCGCCGCAGACGTCGCAGACGCCGTCGGTCTTCGGCTTGTTGTACTCGGCGTGGAAGACGTGCGCACTGTCGTTGCGGCAGATGCGGCGACCCGCGATCCGCTTCACGACCTCGTCCTCGGGGACCTCGAGGTCCAGGACCGCGTCGAGCTGCATGTCCTCGGCCTTCAGGACGACGTCCAGGGCCTCGGCCTGCGCCACGTTGCGGGGGAACCCGTCGAGCAGGAAACCGTTGACGGCGTCCGGCTTCTCCATCCGGTCCTTGGCCATCCCGATGGTCACCTCGTCGGGTACAAGGTCGCCGGCGTCCATGAACGCCTTGGCCTTGAGACCCAGCTCCGTGCCCTGAGAGATGTTGGCACGGAACAGGTCACCCGTGGAGATGTGCGGAATGTCCAGGTTCTTGGCAAGGAACGCAGCCTGCGTGCCCTTACCCGCACCGGGCGGTCCGACGAGGACGATTCGCATCAGCGGAGGAACCCTTCGTAATTGCGCTGCTGGAGCTGGCTCTCGATCTGCTTCACGGTCTCCAGCCCCACACCCACGATGATGAGGATGCTCGTCCCACCGAAGGGGAAGTTGGCATTGGCGCCACCGAAGCCTGCCAACGCCATCGTCGGCACAAGAGCGATCAGACCCAAGTACAGCGAGCCCGGCCAAGTGATCCGGTTGAGCACGTAGCTCAGGTACTCGGCAGTAGGTCGACCAGCCCGGATACCCGGGATGAAGCCACCATACTTCTTCATGTTGTCCGCGACTTCCTCGGGGTTGAACGAGATCGCCACGTAGAAGAAGGCGAAGAACACGATCAGGAGGAAGTACGCGGCGATGTAGTAGGGGTGGTCACCCTTGACGAAGTGGGCTTCGATCCAGGTCTTCCACCCTGCGGTGGAGTTCGAGAACTGGGCGATCAAGGCCGGGATGTAGAGCAGCGACGACGCGAAGATGACAGGAATCACACCCGCCTGGTTCACCTTCAACGGGATGTAAGTGGACGTTCCGCCGTAGGAGCGCCGGCCGATCATCCGCTTCGCGTACTGCACCGGGATGCGTCGCTGGGCCTGCTCGACGAAGACCACGAGGGCCACCATCACGAAGCCGATGAGGATGACGACGCCGAACTCGATCCAGCCCTGGGCGAGCTTGCCGCTCTTCTTGATGGCCCACAGCGCGCCCGGGAAGCCGGCCGCGATCGAGATGAACATCAGGATCGACATGCCGTTGCCGATGCCGCGGTCGGTGATCAGCTCACCGAGCCACATGACGATGCAGGTGCCCGCGGTCATCGTGATGACCATGGTGGCGATGGTGAAGATCGACTGGTCCGGCACGACCTGGTCGGCGACGATGCAGCCGCTGAAGAGCGCACCGCTCTTGGCGGTCGCGACGAGACCGGTGCCCTGGAGGATGGCGAGCGCCACGGTCAGGTACCGGGTGTACTGCGTGATCTTGGCAGTGCCGGACTGACCCTCCTTCTTGAGGGCTTCGAGGCGGGGGATCACGACGGTCAGCAGCTGCAGGATGATGCTCGCCGTGATGTACGGCATGATGCCGAGCGCGAAGATGGTGATCTGCAGCAGCGCCCCGCCACTGAACATGTTGACCAGGCCGAACAGGCTGTTGTTGCCCTCGCTGGCCTGCTTGACACACTGCTGGACGGCCTCGTAGCTGACACCGGGGACCGGGATGTGGGCCCCGAGGCGGTACAGCACGATGATGGCGAGCGTGAAGAGCAGCTTCTTGCGCAGGTCGGGCGTCTTGAACGCCCGGGCGAACGCGGTGAGCACGGTGCCTCCTGCGACCCCCGCGCTATGCGTCAAGGGTGACGGTCTTGAGGTTCGACGATTGGGTATCGGTCATCAATTCCGTGCGGGCATACCGCACGGAGCCTAGACAGTGCACGCCACCTTACCGGCGACCGTGCCCCCCTAGGAACGACCAATCGGGGATGCCCCTTTTGAGAGGCATCCCCGATCGGATGTTCAAGCCATCGAGTCGTCTTAGACGAGCTCGGTGACGGTGCCGCCGGCAGCGGCGATCTTCTCCTTGGCGGAGCCGGAGACGGCGTCGACCGTCACCTGCAGCGCCACGGTGATCTCGCCAGTGCCGAGCACCTTGACGAGCTGGTTCTTGCGAACCGCACCCTTGGCGACCAGATCGGCCACCGTGACCTCGCCACCCTGCGGGTAGAGCGCGGTGAGCTTGTCCAGGTTCACGACCTGGTACTCGGTGCGGAACGGGTTCTTGAAGCCCTTGAGCTTCGGCAGACGCATGTGGAGGGGCATCTGCCCACCCTCGAAGCGCTGCGGAACCTGGTAACGGGCCTTGGTGCCCTTGGTACCACGACCGGCCGTCTTACCCTTCGACGCCTCACCACGACCGACACGGGTCTTCGCGGTCTTGGCGCCGGGGGCGGGACGGAGGTTGTGGGCCTTCAGCGGGTTGGTCTCCGCCATGTCAGTCAACCTCCTCGACCGTCACGAGGTGGCGGACGGTGTGAACCATTCCGCGGAACTCGGGGCGGTCCTCCTTGACAACCACGTCGTTGACCTTCTTGAGGCCGAGCGAACGCAGGGTGTCGCGGTGGTTCTGCTTGCTGCCGATGTACGACTTCGTCTGCGTGACCTTGAGGCGAGCCATTACGCACCCGCCCCAGCACGCGCACGGAGAAGAGCCGCGGGGGCGACGTCCTCGAGGGGCAGACCACGGCGAGCCGCGATCTCCTCGGGACGCTGCAGGCCCTTGAGGGCCGCCACGGTCGCGTGCACGATGTTGATCGCGTTGGACGAGCCAAGCGACTTCGACAGGATGTCGTGAACGCCGGCGCACTCCAGAACGGCACGCACCGGGCCACCGGCGATAACACCGGTACCGGGGGAAGCCGGCTTCAGGAGCACGACGCCGGCGGCACGCTCGCCCGTGATCGGGTGAGGGATGGTGCCCTGGATGCGGGGAACCTTGAAGAAGTTCTTCTTGGCTTCCTCGACGCCCTTGGCGATGGCCGCGGGAACTTCCTTGGCCTTGCCGTAACCGACACCTACGGTGCCGTCACCGTCACCCACCACGACGAGCGCGGTGAAGCTGAAGCGACGACCACCCTTGACAACCTTGGCGACGCGGTTGATCGCGACAACGCGCTCAACGTACGCGGTCTTCTCGGCGGCAGCGCCACCGTCGCGGCCCTTCCGGTCCCGCCGCTCGCCGCCACCGGCACCGCTTCCGCGGCGCTGGGGTCCAGCCATTGGATTACCTCTCTCTGTTACGTCCGTTAGTCCCGGAACCGGGGCTTAGAACTTCAGCCCGGCTTCGCGGGCGGCGTCAGCCAGAGCGGCAATGCGCCCGGCGTACCTGTTGCCACCACGGTCGAACACGACGGTCTCGACGCCGGCAGCCTTGGCGCGCTCGGCGACGAGAGCGCCGACCTGCTTGGCCTGCGCGGACTTGTCACCCTCGCCACCGCGGATCGACGCGTCCAGGTTCGACGCGGACGCAAGGGTGTGACCCTTGAGGTCGTCGATGACCTGAGCGGTGATACCGCGGTTCGAACGCGTCACGACGAGGCGCGGACGCTCCGCCGTACCCGACACGTTCTTGCGGATGCGGATGTGGCGGCGGGCCTTGGCGGCACGCTTGTAAGCGTCGCCCTTGGCGATCTTCACACCGTATGCCATGGCTTACTTACCAGCCTTTCCGACCTTGCGGCGGATGACCTCGCCGGCGTACTTGACGCCCTTGGCCTTGTACGGGTCGGGCTTCCGCAGCTTGCGGATGTTCGCCGCGACCTCGCCGACCTTCTGCTTGTCGATGCCCTCGACCGAGAACTTGGTCGGCGACTCGACCTTGAACGAGATGCCTTCCGGCGCCTCGATCAGGATCGGGTGGCTGTAGCCGAGCTGGAACTCCAGAGCGGAGCCCTTCGCGGCCACGCGGTAACCGACACCGCTGATCTCGAGCGCCTTCACGTAACCCTGGGTCACACCGGTGATCATGTTGGCCACCAGCGTGCGGGACAGGCCGTGAAGGGCCTTGTTCTGACGCTCGTCGTTCGGACGGTTGACGTTGAGCACGCCATCCTCGCCCTTAACGATCTCGATCGGAGCGGCGACGGTGTGGCTCAGGGTGCCCTTGGAACCCTTCACCGTGACCGTGCGGCCATCGATGGTGACGTCCACGCCGGCGGGAACCTGGATAGGCAGCTTGCCAATACGCGACATTAGCTATTCCTCCGTTCCCGACTACCAGACGTAGGCGAGGACTTCCCCACCTACGCCCTTCTTGCCTGCCTGCTGGCCGGTCAGGAGACCGTGGGACGTGGAGATGATCGCCACGCCCAGGCCGCCGAGGACCTTCGGCAGGTTGGTGGACTTCGCGTAAACCCGGAGACCGGGCTTCGAGATCCGCTTGATGCCCGCGATGGAGCGCTCACGGTTCGGACCGAACTTGAGCTCGAGGACGAGGTTCTTGCCGACCTCGGCGTCCTCGACCTTCCAGCCCGTGATGAAGCCCTCCTGCTGGAGGATTTCCGCGATGTGAGACTTGATCTTGCTGTGCGGCATCGTCACGGAGTCGTGGTATGCCGAGTTCGCGTTACGCAGACGAGTCAGCATGTCCGCGATCGGATCAGTCATGGTCATGAATTGGCCTTCGGCCTCTCTCGCCGTGGTTTCCGGTGCGCCATCCCTCTCCCCACACAGGGGCGGGACGGGTGCGGCGCGGGGACCTACGGCGTAGTAAGTCGTAAGGGCGGCGAACGCCCAACCCTCCTAGCCTAAGCCATGGAGGGGTGGGCATCCGCCATACCCAATGCTTACCGAGAGACTCCGGTCATCCCAACTAAGGGATTACCAGGAGCTCTTGGTCACGCCCGGCAGCTCGCCACGGTGAGCCATCTCACGGAGGCACACGCGGCACAGGCCGAACTTGCGGTACACGGAGTGGGGACGACCACAACGCTGGCAGCGCGTGTAGCCACGCACGCCGAACTTGGGCTTGCGGGCAGCCTTCGCGATGAGAGCCTTCTTCGCCATCTCGCTTACGCCTCCTTGAAGGGGAAGCCGAGGTGACGCAGAAGGGCACGGCCCTCGTCGTCGTTGGTCGCCGTGGTCACCACGGTGATGTCCATACCCCGGACACGGTCGATCTTGTCCTGGTCGATCTCGTGGAACATGACCTGCTCCGTGAGACCGAAGGTGTAGTTGCCACGCCCGTCGAACTGCTTGGGGGACAGACCACGGAAGTCGCGGATGCGCGGAAGCGCGAGCGACAGGGTGCGGTCCAGGAACTCCCACATGCGGTCGCCACGGAGGGTGACGTGCGCACCGATCGGCTGGCCCTCACGCAGCTTGAACTGCGCGATGGACTTGCGGGCCTTGGTGACGGCCGGCTTCTGACCGGTGATGGTGGTCAGGTCACGGACGGCACCGTCCATGAGCTTCGAGTCACGGGCGGCGTCGCCGACACCCATGTTGACCACGATCTTCACGAGGCCGGGAATCTGCATGACGTTCTCGTAGGAGAACTCCTCACGCAGCTTGCCCGCGATCTCCTCGCGGTACTTCGTCTTGAGACGCGGAGTGGTGGTAGCCATCAGATGTCCTCACCCGTCCGCTTGGCAACGCGGATCTTGTTGCCCTCGTCGTCGAAGCGGTAACCGACACGCGTGACGACCTTCTTGCCGTCCTTCTCCACGACCAGCTGGACGTTGGAGACGTGGACCGGAGCCTCGGTCGTGACGATGCCACCGGCCTGCGACGGGCCGGCCTTGGTGTGCTTCTTGACCCGGTTGACACCCTCGACGAGGACGCGGTTCTCGCGGGGGAAGGCCGTGATGACCTTGCCCTGCTTGCCCTTGTCCTTACCGGTGATGACCTGGACCAGGTCGCCCTTCTTGATCTTCATGCTTACAGCACCTCCGGCGCGAGCGAGATGATCTTCATGAACTTCTTCTCGCGCAGCTCACGGCCGACCGGGCCGAAGATACGGGTGCCACGAGGGTCGCCGTCGTTCTTGAGAATGACAGCGGCGTTCTCGTCGAAGCGGATGTACGAGCCGTCCTGGCGGCGGCGCTCCTTGACGGTGCGAACGATGACCGCCTTGACGACGTCACCCTTCTTCACGTTGCCACCGGGGATCGCGTCCTTGACGGTGGCGACGATGACGTCACCGATGCCCGCGTAGCGGCGACCCGAGCCACCGAGAACACGGATGCAAAGGATCTCCTTGGCACCAGTGTTGTCGGCGACACGCAGTCGCGACTCCTGCTGGATCACGTCTATCTCCTGATTGTCTGCCGGTTCCCGGCCGGGGCACCGAAGTGCCCCGGCCGAGCCTGGCGGAACGAACTTGAAGGGTTACCCCTACAAGAATTACTTGGCCTTCTCGAGGATCTCGACGACGCGCCAGTGCTTCGTCGACGACAGCTTCCGGGTCTCCATCAGGAGGACGCGGTCACCGATGCCGGCAGCGTTCTGCTCGTCGTGAGCCTTGAGCTTGTTCGTACGGCGGATGACCTTGCCGTACAGCGCGTGCTTGACGCGGTCCTCGACAGCGACGACGACGGTCTTGTCCATCTTGTCGCTGACGACCAGGCCCTCGCGGACCTTGCGAGCGTTGCGCTCGGTCTTCTCAGTCACGTTGCTCTCGCTCATCAGGCGTTCTCCACCGTCTCGATGCCCAGCTCACGCTCACGCATCAGGGTGTAGATCCGGGCGATGTCCTTACGGACGGACTTGAGCCGGCCGTGGTTCTCGAGCTGGCCCGTCGCCGCCTGGAAGCGGAGGTTGAACAGCTCTTCCTTGGCCTCGCGGAGCTTGTTGAGAAGCTCCTCGTTGCCCAGCTCGCGCAGCTCGGACGCCTTGGTACCGGCCGACATCACAGCTCACCTGCTTCGCGCTTCACGATCTTGCACTTCATCGGCAGCTTGTGGGCCGCACGGGTCAGGGCCTCGCGCGCGATCTTCTCGTTCGGGTAGGACAGTTCGAACATCACCCGACCCGGCTTGACGTTCGCGATCCACCACTCCGGAGAACCCTTACCGGAACCCATGCGGGTCTCGGCAGGCTTCTTCGTCAGCGGGCGGTCCGGGTAGATGTTGATCCAGACCTTGCCGCCACGCTTGATGTGGCGGGTCATCGCGATACGGGCCGCCTCGATCTGGCGGTTGGTCACGTACGCCGGCGTGAGGGCCTGAATGCCGTACTCGCCGAACGCAACCTGCGTACCACCCTTGCTCGCACCCGAGCGCTTGGGGTGGTGCTGCTTGCGGTGCTTGACCCTACGGGGGATCAGCATTTCGGTCAGGCCTCCGTTCCGGTGCTCTCAGCCGGAGCGGCAGCGGCGGCGGGAGCGTCGGCCTTGGGGGCCTCGGCAGCCGGCGCGGACTGCTGCTGCGGCTTGCGGCCGCGGCCGCCACGCTCGCCACCACGGCCACCACGGCTGGCCGGGCGGTCGCCAGCGCCGGCACCACGGGCCGGGCGGTTGCCCGCACGCGCCGCGGCGTTCTCGGCGCGGACCTCGGCGATGTTCTTGACGTCGCCCTTGTAGATCCAGACCTTCACGCCGATGCGGCCGAAGGTGGTCTTGGCCTCGAAGAAGCCGTAGTCGACGTTCGCGCGGAGCGTGTGCAGGGGCACACGGCCCTCGCGGTAGAACTCCGAGCGGGACATCTCGGCGCCGCCGAGACGACCGCCGCACTGGATCTTGATGCCCTTGGCGCCGGCCTTCATCGTGCCCTGCATGCTCTTACGCATGGCGCGACGGAAGGAGACGCGGGAGGAGAGCTGCTCGGCAACGGCCTGGGCGACCAGCTGAGCGTCCATCTCGGGGTTCTTGACCTCGAGGATGTTCAGCTGGACCTGCTTGCCCGTGAGCTTCTCGAGGTCACCGCGGATGCGGTCGGCCTCGGCGCCACGGCGGCCGATGACGATGCCGGGACGCGCGGTGTGGATGTCCACCCGCACGCGGTCACGGGTGCGCTCGATCTCAACCTTCGAGATGCCGGCGCGCTCCATGCCGGACGTCATCATCCGACGGATGGCGACGTCTTCCTTGACGTAGTCCTTGTACAGCTTGTCGGCGTACCAGCGGGACTTGAAGTCCGTGGTGATGCCGAGCCGGAACCCATGCGGGTTAACCTTCTGGCCCATTACCGGGTTCCTTCCTTGCTGCTGACGACCACGGTGATGTGGCTGGTCCGCTTACGGATCCGGTAGGCACGGCCCTGAGCACGCGGACGGAACCGCTTCAGGGTCGGGCCCTCATCCACGTACGCCTCGCTGATGACCAGCGAAGAGGCGTCGGTGTGGTCGTAGTTGTGCGCGGCGTTGGCAATGGCGCTGTCAAGCACCTTGCCAACCGGCACGCTCGCGGCCTGCGGGGCGAAACGCAGGACCGCCTGAGCCTCCGTGGCATCCATGCCACGGATAAGGTCCACCACGCGGCGGGCCTTCATGGGCGTGACGCGGATGTACCGCGCCTGGGCCCTGGCTTCCATGGTTGTCCTTCCAGTGTCTGTCATGGTCATTCCACCCCGCTACTAGCGGCGCTTCGACTTCCGGTCGTCCTTCACGTGACCCCGGAAGGTGCGCGTCGGCGAGAACTCGCCGAGCTTGTGGCCGACCATCGACTCGGTGACAAACACCGGAATGTGGGTCTTGCCGTTGTGCACCGCGATCGTGTGGCCGAGCATGGCCGGGATGATCATCGAGCGACGGGACCAGGTCTTGATGACGTTCTTGGTACCGGCTTCGTTCTGGGCGTCCACCTTCTTGACGAGGTGGCCGTCGACGAAGGGTCCCTTCTTGAGACTGCGCGGCATCTAAACCCGCTCCTAGCGCTTCTTGTTCGTCTTGCGGCGGCGGACGATGTACTTGCTCGAAGCCTTCTTCGGCGAGCGAGTACGACCCTCCTTCTGACCCCACGGGGAGACCGGGTGGCGACCACCGGAGGTCTTGCCCTCACCACCACCGTGCGGGTGGTCGACCGGGTTCATCGCCACACCGCGGACGGTCGGGCGAACGCCAAGCCAGCGCTTACGGCCGGCCTTGCCCCAGTTGATGTTCGACTGCTCGGCGTTGCCGACCTCGCCGATGGTGGCGCGGCAGCGGGCGTCGACGAGACGGATCTCACCGGACGGCATACGAAGGTGGGCCATCGTGCCCTCCTTCGCCAGCAGCTGCACGGAGGCACCAGCGGAGCGCGCGAACTTGGCGCCGCCACCGGGACGGAGCTCGATCGCGTGGATCGTGGTACCGACCGGGATGTTGCGGAGCGCCAGGTTGTTGCCGGGCTTGATGTCAGCGCCGGGGCCGTTCTCGACGCGGTCACCCTGCGTCAGACCCTTGGGGGCGATGATGTAGCGCTTCTCGCCGTCCAGGTAGTGGAGCAGCGCGATGCGCGCGGTGCGGTTGGGGTCGTACTCGATGTGAGCGACCTTGGCCGGCACGCCGTCCTTGTCGTGACGACGGAAGTCGATCACACGGTAGGCGCGCTTGTGTCCACCACCCTGGTGGCGAACGGTGATCCGACCGGTGTTGTTACGGCCGCCCTTGCTGTGCAGGGGGCGAACCAGCGACTTCTCCGGCGTGGACCGCGTGATCTCGACGAAGTCGGCTACGGAGGAGCCACGACGGCCCGGCGTAGTCGGCTTGTACTTGCGGATTCCCATTTCTCAGTCCTCGTCCGATTCCGGACGATCCAGACCGCCCTTAGGCGGTCGGACCGCCGAAGATGTCGATACGGTTGCCCTCAGCAAGGGTCACGATGGCGCGCTTGGTGTCCTTGCGCTTGCCGAAACCGGCCTTGGTGCGCTTGCGCTTACCCTGGCGGTTGATCGTGTTGACCCCGGTGACCTTGACCGAGAAGACCGCCTCGACGGCCTGCTTGATCTGGGTCTTGTTGGAGCCAGGCGCGACGATGAACGTGTACTTGTTCTCGTCCAGCAGGGCGTAGCTCTTCTCCGACACGACCGGCTTGATCAGAATGTCGCGCGGGTCCGAGAAGGTCTTGCTGGTGACGACGGCCTCAGTCATCAGGCGTCGCTCCCTTCGGTCTCAGCGGTCTGGGGGCCAGACACGAAGGACTCGAGGGCGGCCTGGGTGAAGACCACGTCGTCGGAGACGATCACGTCGTACGTGTTGAGCTGGCCCGGCTCCAGGATGTGCACCTGGGGCAGGTTACGAGCGGACAGCCACGCGGCCTCGTCGGAGCGCTCGGCGACCAGGAGCAGGTTCTTGCGCTCCGAGATCTTGCCGAACAGCGTCTTGGCGGCCTTGGTGGAGATGCCACCCTCGACCACGCCGGTGACGACGTGGATGCGGGAGTGGTTCGCGCGGTCCGAGAGGGCACCGCGGAGGGCGGCGGCCTTCATCTTCTTCGGCGTCCGCTGCGAGTAGTCACGCGGCTGCGGGCCGTGCACGACGCCACCACCGGCGAACTGCGGGGCGCGGGTCGAACCCTGACGGGCGCGGCCGGTGCCCTTCTGGCGGTACGGCTTCTTGCCACCACCGCGGACTTCGCCACGGGTCTTGGTCTTGTGCGTGCCCTGACGGGCCGCGGCCAGCTGCGCGACGACGACCTGGTGGATCAGCGGGACGCTGACCTTGGCGCCGAAGATCTCCTCGGGGAGCTCGACGGTCCCGGCCTTGTCGCCTGCCGGCGAAAGGATGTCAATGGTGCTCATCGGTTCCTCAAACCCCCTTGGCCGCAGTGCGGACCAGGACGAGGCCACCGTTGGGGCCGGGGACGGCGCCCTTGATGAGCAGCAGACCCTTCTCGGCGTCAACGGCGTGGACGGTCAGGTTCTGGGTGGTCACACGCTCGTTGCCCATGCGACCGGCCATGCGCATGCCCTTGAAGACACGGCCCGGGGTGGCACAGCCACCGATCGAACCGGGCTTGCGGTGGACGCGGTGGGCACCGTGCGAGGCCTTGCCACCACGGAAGTTGTGGCGCTTCATGACACCGGCGAAGCCCTTGCCCTTGCTCTTACCGGTGACGTCGACCTTCACGCCGGCCTCGAAGACCTCGGCGGTGATCTCCTGGCCGAGCGTGTACTCGGAGGCGTCAGCGGTGCGGAGCTCCACCAGGTGGCGGCGCGGGGTGACGTCGGCCTTGGCGAAGTGGCCCTTGAGGGGCTTGTTCACCTTGCGCGGGTCGATCTCGCCGAAGGCGATCTGGACCGACTCGTAGCCGTCGACGTCGTTCGTACGCACCTGGGTCACGACATTCGGGCCGGCCTTGACGACGGTCACCGGGACGACCCGGTTGTTCTCGTCCCAGACCTGCGTCATGCCGAGCTTCTCGCCCAGGATGCCCTTGATGTTCTTAGCCATCTGCGCGCCCTCAGAGCTTGATCTCGATGTCGACACCGGCCGGCAGGTCGAGACGCATGAGCGAGTCAACCGTCTTCGGCGTGGGGTCGAGGATGTCGATGAGGCGCTTGTGCGTGCGCATCTCGAAGTGCTCGCGCGAGTCCTTGTACTTGTGCGGCGACTTGATGACGCAGTACACGTTCTTCTCAGTGGGCAGCGGCACCGGGCCCGCGACCGACGCACCAGTGCGGGTCACCGTCTCGACGATCTTCTTCGCCGAGGAGTCGATGACCTCGTGGTCGTAGGCCTTGAGCCGGATGCGGATCTTCTGTCCCGCCATGGCTACTAGTAGTCCTTTGTCTCGTAAACGCTCTGGAACCAGGTCGGCTGTACCAACTGCGGAGCGTCACCCTCCTCCGACCCACGCGGTCGGGCGTGTCGCGCTCCCTCTACGCAGAAATCCCTGAGGATTTCCCAACCAAGGGGGCGCGGTCGCCATGACCGCAGGCCGGGGGCGGCTGCACTATCTCCACTGACCCACCGGGCGCCTGGTCGGCACCCCGCTGACGCTTCCCAGAAGATTCCCGTACGTCCGCTCCTGAAAAGGAGCGACGAGTACTGTGGGACTCGCTTCCGGTCCTCCCGACGGGAGGCGCGCAGCATCGGCACTCAACCGAGCAACCCCGACAGTCTGCCATACGCGGCCATCCGGCCGCCAATCGGGATCGAAGACTGTACCCCACGTCACGTACGGCCATGCGCCGGGGCGCATGCGCCTACCGCGCGCGCCCTCTCTTCCCCGTCATCCCAAGCGCCGGGCCCGCTCCGTCAGATGACGCCGTTCGGGCGCGCTGGTGGTGTGCCGGGCCGCCTCGCGGTAGGCGCCGGCCGCGCCCTCCTCGTCGCCGAGGAGTTCGAGGAGATGCGCGCGGGTCGCGAGGAGCCGGTGGTTCCGGGCGAGCCGCCGGTCCGCCGCGAGACCGTCCAGAAGCTCCAGACCGGCCTCCGGGCCGTGGACCATGGCGACCGCGACCGCGCGGTTGAGGGTGACCATCGGGTTCGGCCCGGTGCGCTCCAGGAGCTCGTACAGGGCGAGGATCTGCGGCCAGTCCGTGGCCTCGGCGGACGCGGCCTCGTCGTGCACGGCCGCGATCGCAGCCTGGAGCTGGTACGGGCCGACCCGGCCCTGCGGCAGGGTGCGGCTGATCAGCTCCACGCCCTCGGCGATCAGCCCGCCGTCCCAGCTCCCCCGGTCCTGCTCCGCGAGCGGTACGAGTTCCCCGTGCGGGCCCGTGCGGGCCGGGCGGCGGGCGTCGGTCAACAGCATCAGGGCGAGCAGCCCGGCCGTCTCGGTGTCCTCGGGGACGAGTCGGTGCAGCATCCGGGCGAGCCGGATCGCCTCCGTGGACAGCTCGGGTGCGGTGAGCGCGTCGCCGCCGCTGGCCGTGTAGCCCTCGTTGAAGACGAGGTAGAGCACGTGCCGCACCTCGGCGAGTCGGACCGTGCGGTCCTCCCCCTCGGGCAGGGCGAAGGACCAACCGCCGTCCCTGATCGCCTGCTTGGCCCGGCTGATCCGCTGGGCCATGGTCGCCTCGGGCACGAGGAAGGCGGCCGCGATCTGCGCGGTGGTGAGGCCGCCGACGGCACGCAGGGTGAGCGCGATCCGGCTGGGCGGCGACAGGTCCGGGTGGCAGCAGAGGAAGAGCAGGGACAGCGAGTCGTCCCGGTCGGTCCGCGGGACGTCGTCCGCCGCGTACGCGAGGAGCGCGGAGTCCGGGGTGGCGAGGGCGACGGCGTCCTCCCTGCGCCGGCGCGCGACCTCGCCGCGCACCAGGTCGATGAACCGGCGGGTGGCGACGGTCAGCAGCCAGCCGCGCGGGTGGTCGGGCACCCCGTCCTGGGGCCACTGCCGCGCGGCCGCGATCAGGGCCTCCTGGACGGCGTCCTCGCAGAGGTCGAAGGTGCCGTACCGCCGGACGAGCGCGCCCAGGACCTGCGGCGCGCATTCCCGCAGCAGGTCCTCGATCTCGTGGGAGCCGGTCACACGTCCGCCGCGGACTCGTGCAGGACGGGCCACAGCTCGACGGGGTCGACGTCCGCGAAGGGCATGTCGGCGGCGATCTCCTGGGCCCGCTCCAGGCTCTCGCAGTCGAGCAGGTAGAAGCTGGCGAGGTACTCCTTCGTCTCCAGGTAGGGGCCGTCGGTGACCGCGGGGGCCCCGCCCACGCGCCGGACGAGCTGGGCGGCGGCCGCGTCGGCGAGGCCGTACGCGCCGATCAGCTCGCCGCTCTCCCGGTACCTGCGGTTGAAGGCCTCCTGCCGGGCGATCGCCTCGGGCCAGGCCTCGGCCGGGAAGGCGTCCCACTTGGCCTGGTTGCCGTAGATCATCGCGACGTACTTCATCTCGGGTGTCCTCCCCGTCCCGCCCGCCCCGGTGGCGCGCCGTCACCCTTCGGTCGGAACCAGGATCATCCTCTCGACATCGCTCCGCACACTTCCGGAGATCTCTTTCGCGGAGATCCTTCCCACCGGCGCCACCGGCGCACAACCCCGGCGCTCGCATATCCGTCTTCCCGTGGACCGATCGAGCGAAGGGCCCTGCCGTGCACACTCCACCCCGTCGGCGGACGCTCCTCGCCGCCGCCCTCGCGGTCACCGCGACGGCCGCCGGGTGTTCCGTACCGGAGCCGCGCCGGACCGCGCCGACCGCCGATCCGGCGCCCGGCAGGCCGATCGACTCCGCGCGGACCCGGCGGGCGCTGCTCATGCAGTTCTCCGCGCACCCGGACGACGACCTGTACTTCATGAACCCGGACACACAGCGGCTGCTCGACGCGGGCGTCCCGCTCGTCTCCGTGTACGTGACGGCGGGCGAGCACACCGGACGGAACCGGATCGCGGGGATGCCCGAGACCTCCCCGGACCGGGCGGCCTACTCCTCCGCCCGCCACCAGGGCCTGCGCCAGTCGTACGCGGTGGCGCTCGGCCTCCCGGCGTTCACGCCGTGGCGGCGGGAGGTGCTGACGCTCCCCGGCGGGCGGCGGGCCGAGTCCGACACGCTCACGCACGGCACGCGCAGGGTCGAGCTGGTCTTCCTCAACCTGCCGATGCACACGAACCGCCGCTACATGGCCCTGCCCGCCCTCTGGCACGACCGGGCCCTGGAGCTGCGGACCCATCTGTCGGCCGGCTCGCCCGTCACCCGCGCCGACAGCTACGACTACGACCAGCTGATCGACGTCCTCGTCGGGCTGCTCCGCCGCCACCGGCCCACGGTCGTGCACACCCTGGACCCGGACCCCGACATCCAGCTCGGCGACGAGGCCACCCGGCAGCGCGACTCCGAGCAGCCGGGCTACTCGGACCACGGGGACCACACGGCGGTCGCCTCCTTCACCTGGGCCGCGCTGTGCCGCTGGGTCTCCGACGCGGTCCGGGACGGCGCCCCGATACCGGCGTTCACGACCACCGCCTTCCGCGGCTACTACAACCGGCACTGGCCCAAGAACCTCCCGCCCGCGGTCCTCGACGAGAAGGCGGCCCGGCTCGTCCCGTACGGCGGGAACCCCGCCTGGCAGTGCGGGAACCCCGCGGGCTGCGGCGACTACGGCGTCGGCGGCGACCGGCCGCTGACCAACCGCAAGGGCTGGGTGCGCTCCACCCACCACCGCTGGCCGGGAGCGGGCCCTGCGCTCGCCGCGGAGCCGGACGGCCGGCTCTCCGCGTACGGGGTGCTCGGGCTGCGCGCGGTCCGCTGGCGCGAGTCCGCGCCGGGCGTCTGGGGCGAGCCGGTGGACCTGGGCGGCGGCCCGCTCGCCCCGGCGCTCGGCTCGGCGGTGCTCGCCGACGGCCGGGTACTGCTGTTCGGGGTGCGGTTCGCCGCGCTCGACGGGCACGGCGGGGCCGACCGGCGCGAGCTGGTGCTCCTGGAGCAGCGCTCCCCCGGCGGCGGGTTCCTGGCCTGGCGGGGCCTGGGGAGCCCGGAGCGCGGGGACGACCGGGGGCGCCGGATCGGTGCCCCGGTGGCGGTCGCGGCCCCCGACGGCCGGGTCCACCTCTTCGTACGGAACGCGGACAAGGGCGTCTCGACGCGGGTGCGGGCTGCGGACGGGTCCTGGTCCCCGTGGCGGCCGCTGCCCGGCGACGCGGAGATCCAGGACGGGCTGGCCGTCTCGCTCGACGCGGCCGGCCGGGTGCACCTCTACGCGGCGGGGCGGGAGTCCGTACGCCACTGGGTGGACGGGGTCCCGCGGAAGGCTCGCCTGCCGCTCTCCGGGTCCACGGTCGCGAGCGCGGGCGGCGAGCTGTACCACCGGGCGCCGGCGGCCGCGCGGCTCCTCGGGCCGGACGGCGACGCCGGTCTCGACGGGTACGGGGGCGTGGTCGCCGCGCGGTCGGCGGCCCTCGGGACCGTACTGCTCGGCACGGACGTGAAGGGCCGGGTGGCGCTCAGGGCCGGCGGCCGGCTCCGTACGCGGCGGCGGCCGGCGGTGGCGACGGCGCTCCACCTGGGCGCCCGCGGGGCGACCGTGGTGGGCCTGGGCCCGGACGGCCATCCGTGGAGCTGGCGACCGTAGGGGCTGTCTTCCGCATCAGGCCGGAGACGGCCGAGGACCTCCGGACATGCGAGAAGGCCCCGCACCTTTCGGTGCGGGGCCTTCCCTGACTGCTCAGCAGCTCGTACGAGCTACCAGGTCAGTTCAAGATCAGGCGTTGATCTTGACGACCTGGCCGGCGCCGACGGTCCGGCCACCCTCACGGATGGCGAACTTGAGGCCCTCCTCCATGGCGATGGGCTGGATCAGCTCAACGCTCATGGCGGTGTTGTCGCCCGGCATGACCATCTCGGTGCCCTCGGGGAGGGTCACGACGCCGGTCACGTCCGTGGTACGGAAGTAGAACTGCGGGCGGTAGTTGTTGAAGAACGGGGTGTGACGGCCACCCTCGTCCTTCGACAGGATGTAGGCCTGGGCCTCGAAGCTGGTGTGCGGCGTGACCGAACCCGGCTTGATGATGACCTGGCCGCGCTCGACATCCTCGCGCTTGATGCCACGGAGGAGCAGACCGACGTTCTCACCGGCCTGGCCCTCGTCGAGCAGCTTGCGGAACATCTCGATACCGGTGACCGTGGTGGTGGTCTTCTCGGTCTTGATGCCGATGATGTCGACGGTCTCGTTGACCTTGAGGATGCCGCGCTCGATACGACCGGTGACGACGGTGCCACGACCGGTGATCGTGAAGACGTCCTCGATCGGCATCAGGAACGGCTTGTCGACGTCACGCTCGGGCTGCGGGATGGACTCGTCCACCGCGTGCATGAGGCCGAGGAGCTTCTCGCCCCACTCCTTGTCGCCCTCGAGCGCCTTGAGCGCCGAGACGCGGACGACCGGCAGGTCGTCGCCCGGGAACTCGTACTCGGAGAGGAGCTCACGGACCTCGAGCTCGACGAGCTCCAGGATCTCCTCGTCGTCCACCATGTCGGCCTTGTTCAGGGCGACGACGATGTACGGAACGCCGACCTGGCGGGCCAGGAGCACGTGCTCCTTGGTCTGCGGCATCGGGCCGTCGGTGGCGGCGACCACGAGGATGGCGCCGTCCATCTGCGCGGCACCCGTGATCATGTTCTTGATGTAGTCAGCGTGACCGGGGCAGTCGACGTGCGCGTAGTGACGCGACTCCGTCTGGTACTCGACGTGCGCGATCGAGATGGTGATACCGCGCTGGCGCTCCTCGGGAGCCTTGTCGATCTGGTCGAAGGCCGAGGCCTCGTTCAGGTCCGGGTACGCGTCGTGCAGCACCTTGGTAATGGCGGCCGTGAGGGTCGTCTTACCGTGGTCGATGTGACCGATGGTACCGATGTTGACGTGCGGCTTAGTCCGCTCGAACTTTGCCTTCGCCACTGAATCCTCCTGCGGAGTGGTTCTGTACGCCTTGCTTCATCGGCGCCAGGTGATCTTTGCTGGGATGCCAGTCGCCGGGGGTCGGTCCTCGGGGTTCCGGGGCGAAACCCCGGCGACTGGTGTCAAGCCTAAAGCGTGAACTCGGGAGAGTTACTCGCCCTTGGCCTTCGCGATGATCTCCTCGGCGACGTTCCGCGGAACCTCGGCGTAGGAGTCGAACTGCATCGAGTAGCTTGCGCGACCCGAGGTCTTGCTGCGGAGGTCTCCGACGTAGCCGAACATCTCCGAGAGGGGCACGAGGCCCTTCACGACGCGAGCGCCGCTGCGCTCCTCCATGGCCTGAATCTGGCCACGGCGGGAGTTGATGTCACCGATGACCTCGCCCATGTAGTCCTCGGGCGTGGTGACCTCGACGGACATCATCGGCTCGAGGATGACCGGCGAAGCCTTGCGCGCGGCCTCCTTGAAGGCCTGCGAACCGGCGATCTTGAACGCGAGCTCGGAGGAGTCGACCTCGTGGTAGCCACCGTCGAGAAGGATGACGCGGACGCCAGTCATCTCGTAGCCGGCCAGGATGCCGAACTGCATGGCCTCCTGCGCACCCGCGTCGACCGAAGGGATGTACTCCTTCGGGATGCGGCCACCGGTGACCTTGTTCACGAACTCGTACGAGGCGTCGCCGCCCTCGATGGGCTCGATCGCGATCTGCACCTTGGCGAACTGACCGGTACCACCGGTCTGCTTCTTGTGGGTGTAGTCAAGTCGCTCGACGGCCTTGCGGATCGTCTCGCGGTACGCGACCTGCGGCTTGCCGACGTTCGCCTCGACCTTGAACTCGCGACGCATGCGGTCGACGAGGATGTCGAGGTGAAGCTCGCCCATACCACCGATGATGGTCTGGCCGGTCTCCTCGTCCGAGTGCACCTGGAAGGAGGGGTCCTCCTCCGCGAGACGCTGGATGGCGACACCCAGCTTCTCCTGGTCACCCTTGGACTTGGGCTCGATGGCGACCTGAATGACCGGCGCCGGGAAGTCCATGGACTCCAGGATGACCGGGTTCTTCTCGTCGCACAGCGTCTCACCGGTGGTGGTCTGCTTGAGGCCCATGACGGCGACGATGTCGCCGGCGCCCACCGAGTCGATCTCCTCACGCTTGTTCGCGTGCATGCGGTAGATCTTGCCGATGCGCTCCTTCTTGCCCTTGACGGAGTTCAGCACCGCGGTGCCGGCCTCCAGGCGACCGGAGTAGATCCGGACGAAGGTGAGCTTGCCGAGGTGCGGGTCGCTCGCGATCTTGAACGCGAGGGCCGACAGCGGCTCGTCGTCGGACGGCTTGCGCCTGACGATCTCCTCCGGGTCCTTCACGCCGTGGCCCTCGATGGCCTCGACGTCCAGGGGGGAGGGGAGGTAGCGCACGACCGCGTCGAGCAGGGGCTGGACGCCCTTGTTCTTGAACGCGGTGCCACAGAAGACGGGGGTGACCGTCTTCTCGCCGCCACCCTTGCCGGAGGCAATGGTGATGCGACGGACGGCAGCGTAGAGCTGCTCCTCGGTGGGCTCGACGCCCTCGAGGAAGAGCTCCATGAGCTCCTCGTCGTTCTCGGCGACGGTCTCGACCAGCTTGGCGCGCCATTCCTCGGCGAGCTCGGTGTGCGAGGCCGGGATGTCGACGACGTCGTACATCTCGCCCTTGCTGGCCTCGGCGGACCAGACGAGGGCCTTCATGCGGACGAGGTCGACAACGCCCTGGAAGTCCATCTCGGCACCGATGGGGAGCTGCATGACGATCGGGACGGCGCCGAGGCGGTCCACGATCATGTCGACGCAGCGAAGGAACTCGGCGCCCGTACGGTCGAGCTTGTTGACGAAGCAGATACGCGGCACGCCGTAGCGGTCCGCCTGACGCCAGACAGTCTCGGACTGGGGCTCGACGCCGGCCACACCGTCGAACACGGTGACAGCACCGTCGAGCACGCGCAGCGAACGCTCCACCTCGACGGTGAAGTCGACGTGGCCCGGCGTGTCGATGATGTTGATCGTGTGATCGACATTCTCGAGCGGCCAGTGGCAGGTCGTCGCGGCAGACGTGATCGTGATGCCGCGCTCCTGCTCCTGCTCCATCCAGTCCATCGTGGCAGCGCCGTCGTGGACTTCACCGATCTTGTACGAGACACCGGTGTAGAACAGGATCCGCTCGGTGGTGGTCGTCTTGCCCGCGTCGATGTGAGCCATGATGCCGATGTTGCGCACCTTGGCAAGGTCAAGCGAAGTGGTAGCCATATCGGCTCAGTCTTCTCTCGGTCTCGATGTGGGTTGCGACTACCAGCGGTAGTGCGCGAAGGCCTTGTTGGACTCGGCCATCTTGTGCGTGTCCTCGCGCTTCTTGACCGCAGCTCCGAGGCCGTTCGAGGCGTCGAGGAGCTCGTTCATGAGGCGCTCGGTCATCGTCTTCTCGCGACGGGCGCGGGAGTAACCGACGAGCCAGCGGAGGGCCAGCGTGGACGCGCGGCCCGGCTTGACCTCGATCGGCACCTGGTAGGTGGCGCCACCGACACGGCGGGACTTGACCTCGAGGGCCGGCTTGACGTTCTCGAGAGCGCGCTTCAGCGTGATGACCGGGTCCTGGCCGGTCTTCTCACGAAGACCCTCCATGGCGCCGTACACGATGCGCTCGGCGGTGGAACGCTTGCCGTCCAGCAGGATCTTGTTGATCAGCGAGGTGACAAGAGGAGAGCTGTAGACCGGGTCGATGATGACCGGGCGCTTCGGGGCGGGGCCCTTACGAGGCATTCTTACTTCTCCTTCTTGGCGCCGTAGCGGCTGCGAGCCTGCTTACGGTTCTTGACGCCCTGCGTGTCGAGGGAACCGCGGATGATCTTGTAGCGAACACCCGGCAGGTCCTTCACACGGCCACCGCGCACGAGCACGATCGAGTGCTCCTGCAGGTTGTGACCCTCACCCGGGATGTAGGCCGTGACCTCGATGCCCGAGGTCAGACGCACACGCGCGACCTTACGGAGGGCCGAGTTCGGCTTCTTCGGGGTGGTCGTGAACACACGCGTGCAGACGCCGCGACGCTGAGGGGAACCCTCGAGTGCGGGCGTCTTGTTCTTCTCGACCTTGTCCTGCCGGCCCTTACGGACCAGCTGCTGGATCGTAGGCACTACTTCTCCGGTTTCTGTGTGCCGTCGGTAAAACTAACCTGGAACATTCGCCGACCCACGCGGTCGGGTGTGTCGGATCGCGCGGACCTCCGCCAGAGGCGGAAAAAGCGCGGATCACGGTGGCCGATATATGACTCGCCGTGCGGTTGAGGACACGCACGGGAGCCCAGGCACACCCCAGGCACAAGGCATGAGCGTACCTACCGCATGGACTCCGGTCAAAACAAATGGCCACGCACGCCCGGTCCCGGCCGGAGCGGGCCGGGACCGGGCCGGGTGGGCCGGTCGGTCCCGGTCAGTCCCGGGCGGTACGGCGGGGCTCGGGGGCCTCGCCGGCGCCCGTCTCCTCGGCGTCGGGCTCCAGGAACTGGTTCACGACCTTGACGAAGACGCCCATGCGCTCGTCGGGCACGCCCAGCCAGCGGGCGAAGTCCTCCATCGAGGGCTGCCAGTCGCTCGGCGGCAGCAGATCCGCCGCCATCGGGAGCTCCTCCGGGGTCACGCGGCCGGACCGGATGAGCATGTCGCGGACGGAGACGCCGAGCAGCGGGGCGATCCGGCGCATGGTCTCCAGGTCGGGCATGCTCTGCCGCTGCAGCAGGCGCGTGACGGCGGCGCGGTGGACACCGGCCTCGTCCGCGATCCGGGACTTGCCGCCGCCGCGCGGGCTGTCGATGTCATAGCCGCGCTGTCTCATCAGGCCTTCGACCCAGCCTGCGAACTCGTCGAGCCCTTGAGTGCTCATGTGTACCGCTCCTCGCTCCCCCACCCTCCGGATCCCATACCTTAGCGTGCTTGCGCGCACGGAATTACGTGCTTTCGGGCACGCAATCGTGTCGAATCGGTGAAGGGTGCACCACGGGACCCTCGAATCTTGTTGCGCGCTCGCACGCAACGTGCAAGTCTGGCTCGCCGCCGCACTCGTCGGCCCCCTGAGCCCCAGGAGCCCCATCGGCCCCATGGACGGCCCCGGCGGGCCCCGGACCGTGGAGAACCTCTTGTTCCATCCCGACCCGTCCCCCTGGCAGGCCTCCGCCGCGTGCGCCGGCCTCTCCCCGTCCGTCGTCTTCGCCCGCCGCGCCAAGGAGGCGGCCCCGGCCCTGCGGGCCTGCGCCGACTGCCCCGTGCGGAGCGAGTGCGAGGCGGCGGTGGCCCCGGCCGAGAGCTACTTCGACGGCGTCTGCGCGGGCCGCCTCTGGCGCAACGGCCGCCCGGCGGACGCCCGGCGCGTCGCGAAGGCGCTCGCCCCTGCGGGGAGCAGCCGCCGTGGCTGACCGCACCGACATCGAGCCCGTGCTCCGGGACATCGCGCTCTGGACCGCCTCCCTCGTACGGCAGTTCCCCGAGCTCGCCGAGGAGCTCGCGCCCGGCCGGCGCGGGCCCGCCGGGACCGCCCCCGCCCCCTCCCCCGCCGGCCGCGACGAGCTGATCCGCGAGGAGCGCCGGGAGGCACTGCTGCTCGAACAGCGGCACGGGCTCGCCGTCCCCGGCCACGGGGCCGCCCCGATCCGGCTGCACGTCTCCGACGCCATCCGTGACATCACCGACGGGGTGGTGGAGCTGGAGGAGGCGGTGTGCGCCCGGCTCGCGCTGCCCCGCCCGCCCCGCGCCGGGGTGATCGACCGGCTCCGGCGGCTGGTGGGTCTGCTCGACCCGATCGCGGCCCACCCGGACCTGGCCCGGCACGTGCGGGACGAGATCCGCCGCATGGCCCGGCGGTGCGCCCGGACGCTGGGCGACGCGGAGGCGATCGTGCGGGTCTCGGGCCGCTGCCCCTGGTGCGACTCGGTGTCGCTGCGGGCGTTCCCGGACCGTCGCGCGGTGCTGTGCGTGAACCCCGCCTGTGTCTGCACGGACGAGGTCTGCGGCTGCCAGGACGACCCGGCCTACCGGCACCTGTGGCCGGAGGACCGCTGGGGGGAGCTCACGGAGGCGTCGGGGACCCCCACCGACGAGATCGAAGCGGCGATGGACGACCCGAAGGAGACCGCATGCTGAGTTCGCCCGCCCTGCCCACGCTGGTCCCCGGCCCGCTGGCCGCCGAGGAGGCGGGGGTGGCGCCCGCGACGATCCGCAAGTGGGTCCAGCTGGGTCATCTGCGGGCCGCGGGCCGGGCGGGCCGGGCGCAGCTCTTCCGCCTGGAGGACGTCTTCGCGGCGGAGCGACTGGCCCGCCGCCGGCCCCGCCTCCGCACCGCCTGACCGCCTGCCCCGTACGACGAAGCGCCCCGCGTCCCTTCCGGACGCGGGGCGCTTCGTCATGCCGCCAGGAAGCGGCGGAGGGAGTCGGTGAGGACGTCGGCGAAGCGGTCGCGGGTCTCCTCGGGGAGGCGGTCGAGGGAGAGGTACGGGTTGAGGTCCTCCAGCTCGACGAGGAGCAGCCCGCCGTCGGGGGCGCGGCAGGCGTCGACGCGCTGGATGCCGTGGTCGAGGGTGTTCCAGTCGATGAAGAGGCGCGCGAAGTCGAGGTCGGCGGCGGTCGGTTCGTACGGCTCCAGGACCCAGCGGCGCTCGGGGTCGGGGGCGTACAGGGCGTACTGGAAGAGGTCGTCGACGAAGTAGAAGGAGACCTCGTACCGGAAGTCGACGCGCGGCTGGACGAGGATCTCGCCGTAGGTGAGGCCGGCGAGGTCCTCGTACGGAAGGAAGCGCAGGCCTATGGAGTCGGCCCCGGCCTTGGGCTTGACCGCGTACCGCTCGGCCTCCGGCAGGCGGTGGAGGTCCTCGGGCCGGTCGGCGGTGGGGATGACGGGGAGTCCGGCGGCGGTGAGGTCGAGGAGGTACTGCTTGCCCGCCATGTCGCCGCGGCCGTGGAGGGGGTTGTAGACGCGGGTGCCGAGGGCGCGGGCCCGCTCGCGGAAGGCCTCGTACTCCTTCTGGTACGCGAGGACGGGGCCGCTGTTGCGGACGACGACGGCGTCGAAGGCGTCCATGAGGGCGGCGGCGTCGAGCGGGTGACAGAGCGCCAGGTCGAAGGCGTCGCGCAGCCGGGCGGTGAGGTGGATGTCCTCGTCGCAGTAGCGGCGGCCCCGGGCCGGGTAGGCGAGGTCGGTGACGTAGAGCAGGCGGGGGCGGGCGGACACGGGCGACTCCTCGTTCGGGCGGGGGCGGACCAACGTATCGGGGACGCGTGGCGAGGCGTCGACAGGGCCGAGCAGAACCCGGCCGCACCGGACGCGCGGCGAGGCGTCGACGGGGCCGAGCGGAACCCGGCCGCACCGGACGCGCGGCGAGGCGTCGACGGGGCCGAGCGGAACCCGGCCGCACCGGACGCGCGGCGGGACCGGGCGGGGGACCAGGACGCGGCCCGGCGCCGGTGCGGCGCTGATCCGGCACCGGTTCGCCGCGGGTCCCGTGCCGTCCTGCGCAAGGGCGCGGCCGCACCGAGCCAGATCGGATCACGAACTAGTTGCGTGCGCGCACGCTCTCTGTCACAGTTGGTGCAGCGGCGGAGCTGCGCCCGCGAGACGGGCCGCAGCCTCCGCCGTTCGCCGTCCGGGAGCGCTCCGCGCCCCCGCCCCCCCGCACCGCGTCGAGCGCCCCGGACGGCCGCACGGGCCTCCCGCCCGCCGGGACGGCCCCCGCACCGCCCGTCCCGCTCCCCTTCTCCCGAGGAGAACCGTCATGACCACTCCCCCGAGTGCGTTCCCGGACGTCGAGAAGCTGGTCGTCGACGTCCTCAAGGCCGACCCGGCACTGGCCGGCGTCACGGTCGCCGCCCAGGCGCCGGCCGGCTTCGACGGCACGCAGAACGCCGTCCTGGTCAACCGCCGCGGCGGCGCCTGGATCGGCGACCTGCACGTCGACAAGCCGCTGATCGAGTTCGAGGTGTACGGGCCGACCAAGACCGCGGCCCACGTCCTCGCCAACGCCGCCCGCAAGGCGCTGCTCGCCACCATCGGCAAGCAGCTCGGCGCCAACTTCGTCAGCGACGTCGAGGAGCAGGACGGGCCCCGCTGGATGCCCGACTACCTCTACCGGGGCGCCAACCGCTACCTCTGCGTCATCCAGCTCTCGCTGAACGTCTTCTAGACACCCAGCGACCCACAGACCAGGCCTCGCCGTCCGGCGGGGCCTTTGCCGTACCCGGAACCGGATTCCGGCGACCGGCAGCCCTCATCACCCAAGGAGAAGACCCACCATGGCAGGAAACAACTCCGCCGAGATCCGCGTCGCAGGCATCGGCAAGCTCTACGTCGCCGACGCCGGCACCTCCCTCCCGGCCACCTTCGGCACGGACTCCGCCGCCGACTGGTCCGGCGCGGGCTGGAAGGACCTCGGCTTCACCTCCGGCGACGGCGTCACGTTCTCGAAGAAGGACAAGCTGGAGGCCATCGACTCGTGGCAGTCGGTCTCCCCGGTCCACTACATCTACTCGAGCCGTGACCTGTCGCTGAAGTTCTCGATGCTCCAGTTCAACGAGGACACGATGCCGTTCTTCATGGGCGGCGACGCCGTGAAGGCGGAGCCGACCCCGGCGGTCGACACGTACCGCTACGAGATCGCCGAGCGTCCGTTCGCGGACGTGCGTGCCCTCGGCCTGGAGTTCACCGACGTCAAGGCCGGTGGCACGACCGCGGTGAAGTACCGCTTCATCATCCCGCGCGGTCAGGTCACCGCCACCGACGACATCAAGCTGGCCCGCAAGGCGGCGTCCCAGCTGGGCGTCACCTTCACCGCCATGTCGAAGGGCGACGGCAAGCCGCTGGCGACCTTCCTCATGAAGGACAGCCAGTACTCCGCGACCGTCTGATCCTTCTCCACCCGGGGCGGGACGGCACACCGCCGTCCCGCCCCGCCCCTCTCCTCTTCACTCACTCGAACAAGGAGTACGCATCACCATGGCCCGTTTCGACGTCAACGCCGCCCGCGCCCAGCGCCTGGAGGCCCACGGCCGCACCTGGTCCTTCGAGCTGGACGGCGAGTCCTACACGCTTCCCACCGAGCTCTCCCGCAAGACCGCGAAGGCGCTGCGGAAGCTCGACGACAACGACGTGGACGGCCTGCTCGAACTCCTGATGGGTGAGGAGCAGTACGTCCGCTTCGAGGAGCACGACCTCACGATGCAGGACATCGCCGCCATCCTGGAGGCCTACGGCAAGGAGACCGGGCTCGGCCTGGGGGAAGACTGAGCCTCGTCGAGTTCGTCGACGAACACGCCGAGGCCCTCGAAGCGGACCTGCTCCGCTACTACGCCACCGATCTCCTCGACTGGTACCGGGGCGAGCTCTCCACCCGGCGCCTGATGGTCCTGGTCAAGAACCTGCCGTCGGACAGCGCGGTGCAGCGCGAGCTCCACGGCGAGGCGGCGGAGTGGTCGCTCTCCGACCATCTCCTCGCCGCGGCCGTGGACCATCTGGCCGCCGCCAACTGGATGTTCCAGTGCGTCAACACGGGTGAGGACGACGAGACCCCCGATCCGCCGAAGCCCGTTCCCCGTCCCGGTGTCACGGACGAGGACGACGACGAGCGGGGCGGGGAACCGACGGAGGAGGGTGCCGGTCCGGCCGTCTCCCCCTCGGCCCTCGCCCGCTTCTTCGGCTGACGCCACGTCCGCCGAAGAAGCCTCCTCCCCCATGGCCCCCGGCGCCCGCTCCCGTCAGGAAGCGGGCTCCGGGGGCGCTTCCCGTGCTCGCTCGGACAGGTCCTCCTCAAGGGACCTGGCGCGTTCGGAGAGCCGGCGGCCGCGCCGCTCCGGGGTCCCCCCCGCCTGGCCGGGCACGCCGCTGAGCGGCGGCACGATCGGGCGGCCGCCCTTGCCGCGGACGACCTTCCGCACCGGCTGGGCGTTCCTGCGGGGGCGGCCCTCCTGAGCGGTCGCCCGACCGTCCGGCTCGGGCTCCGCCCCGGGTTCCGGGTCGAGCGCGGGTTCGGGTCCGGACGCGTGCTCCGGCTCGGGTTCGTACACGGACACGGGCACCGGCTTGGGCCCGGACACAGGCGCGGGCACGGACACCGGCCCGGTCCCAGGCGTGGGGACGGGCACCGGCGTGGGCGCGGGCTCCGGCTCGTACTCCTGCTCCGGGCGCTGTTCGAACAGCTCGCGCTCCCGGCGGACGCGCTCCTCGGCCTTGACCACCGCGGCCGGGGGTTCCATGAGCCGGGCGAAGGGCAGCGCGATGACGCGGGCCCCGTCCGGGTGGGCGGCGTCCGTGCGCCGCTGCGGGCGCCGTATTCCACGCGCGTCACCCTGACCCTGCGCGTAGGCGTCGGCCACGCGCTTCTCGTACTCCCTGCGGATGCGCGGAAGTTCGTCGGAGACGGCCTCGGCCCAGCCGGCGGTGAACGCGGCGGCCTCACGGCGGTCCACCTCGGCGCGGGGCAGCACGACGAGGTCCTCCGGGGCGTACCCGGCAACGTGGACGAGTTCGGCGAGGCGCGCGAAGAGATGGGGCAGATCAGGGTGGGATTCGAGCCAGTCGACGACCTGCTCGCGCCGGTTACCGCCCGGCTCCGTGTCCATGCGCAGCACTGCCTTCCGACCCCCTGGGGTCCCCACGCGCCCCTCGCGCCCCCCGGCTCCCCGAATGAGTCAGGTCCAGGGAACGCGTCTTCCAGAGTACCCCGGTCGAACACAAGCTCTGTTCGAGGTCCAAACCCCAGGGAAAGCCCGCAGGAAGACACACCGTCAGGCGTTTCCCGCTCGACAAACATCGAACAGTTGTTCCACACTCTGTTCGCACAGCAGTTCGAACACGTGGTGCCCCCGCTCCTCACTCCGCGGCGCCGCCACGCACGCACGGGCAAGCAACCGGAAGGCAGGCGTCCATGACTCAGCAGGCCGAGGCATCGCGACCGCACATCCCGCTCCAGGACCGCCTCCGCCAGCTCCTCGACGGACCCGTCGCCCTCGACAAGAGAGCGTTGCTCGGCACGCTGTACGCCGAGGTCAGCCGCTACGAGACGCTCGCGTACACGGCGGGCTGGAACGACGCCCTCGACTCGGTGCGGCGCAGCTCCCGCCGGGACGACGCCTAGCCGCCCGAACCGCCCGCCCCACGCACGAGCCCCTGTCGAAGCCCTACGCCGGCAGGGGCTTTTCGGCGCTTGGCCGTCACCGGCCGGAAGCGGAGCAACCATGCCAAGAACGATCGACGACCTCTCCAACGAAATCTTCGCGCTCAGGAACGCGCTGCTCGAGGGCACCGTCACCCACGGGTACAAGGTTCCCAATGAGAAGGACGACAAGAAGCTCGACGACAAGACGGCGCTCGTCTCCCAGCTCAAGCAGTCCCTCATAGGCGACTCCCCCAAGATCCTCACGGAGGAAGCCGCGGCGCCGTGGGTCAAGCAGATCGGCGACATCCACGAGGAGGCCACGAAGGCCCCCCTGACGGAGTGGCTCGAAGCCGCCGGACTCGACGGTGTCGCCGCCGGCGTCGAGAAGATCTACGAGGGGAAGAACTTCGGGACCATCTGGCCGTACTTCGCGTCGGCCTTCGTCGGCCTCGCCATCCCCGCGCTCGGCCTCCTGCTGGCGGCACGGTCGACCGACATCGTCCGGAACATCTCGGAGAGGTTCCTCGGCCGGATCCCCGCCGTCAACGAGAACGGCGGATGGAGTCTCCAGAACCGCCAGGCCGTCGAGCAGCGCGAACGCCGCGTCTTCAACGGCGGCACCAGCCTCGCCGACATCCCGGCGACCGCGAACTTCGACAACCTGCGAACCCAGCTCCAGCAGCTGAACCCGCACCTGGAGAAGTTCAACGACGAGGCACCCAAGTTCACCACGGAGTTCCACAAGCTGCCGAAGGCGAGCGCCGTCACCAAGGCGGCGGACGCCGTCGACAAGATCAAGAACGCCATGACCGGCCTCGACACCGACAAGATCACCGCACTCGCCAAGGCCCTCGGCAAGCTCACCGGCGCCGTGAAGCACCACGACCCCAAGAAGGTGCCGGACCCCCGCAAGCTCGACAAGCTGAACGCGGCCATGGCAGCCGCCGACCCCGCCAAGATCAGGGAAGTCGCCACGGCGACCGGCAAACTCGCGAGCGCCCAGCGGCACTTCGACCCGAAGAAGCTACCCAAGGCCGGCAGCCTGTCGTCGGCGGCCAGGTCCGCCGAGCGGCTCGCCGACGCGGGCCGGGACGTGGCCCAGGCCTTCAACAACCTCAAGCTCAAGGCCCAGGAGGCCGCCCAGGCCATGGCCTGACCCCCTACCCCTCGAAAGGAGGTAACCCATGTCTCTCACCAGCTCCATGAAGAAGGCGTCCGACTCCCTGCGCAACCTCAAGACGCAGGCCACCGGCGCCGCCGGCGACATCAAGAAGGTCGGGGACGCCGGCAACGGCGCGTCCGGCCAGCTGAAGAACCTCAAGAGCAGCGCAGACGCTTCGAACGGCCAGCTCAAGAACCTGAAGACCGCCTCGGACAACGCCGAGAAGGCGATGACCAAGGCCGGCAAGACCGGCGAGACCGCCGGGACCAAGCTCGGCAAGTACGAGTCCGGCGCCGGCAAGGCGTCCAAGGGTCAGGACAAGCTCAACAAGTCGATGAAGGGCAACCTGCTCGCCCGGCTCGTCGAGCTCTTCATGCCGCTCATCGAAAAAGTCGTCGAGATGGCGATGCAGTCGAAGACGATGCAGAAGGTCATCAAGAAGGCGTTCGACGCGATCAAGGTCGTGATCAGCGCCGTCATGAAGGCCGTCGGCCCGATCATGAAGCAGGCCGGCGCCCTGATCAAGAAGGTCTGGGACGGCATCAAGAAGGCCATCACCGTCGTCGTCAAGGCCGTCGCCACCGTCATCAAGACCTACGTCAACATCTGGAAGACGATCATCACCACGGTGATGAAGGCCATCAAGGCCGTCATCGGCGCCGTCTGGAGCGGCATCAAGGCCGTGATCACCCCGGTGGTCAACTGGATCAAGGAGACGATCCCGCACGCCTTCCAGGCCGTGAAGGACAAGATGTCGTCCATCTGGGGCGCCCTCAGCGGCATCGCGTCCCGGGCGTTCGACGGCATCAAGAGCGCCGTCTCCGGCCCGATCAACGCCGTCATCGGCCTGATCAACCGCATGATCAACGCGGTCAACGGGGTCCATGTCAGCGTCCCCGGCTGGGTGCCGCTCGTCGGCGGCAAGACCTTCGGCGTGCACATCCCGACCATCCCGATGCTCGCCACCGGTGGTGTCGTCATGCCCCGCACCGGCGGTGTCCCGGCGATCATCGCCGAGGCCGGCGAGGCCGAGGCCGTCCTCCCGCTCTCCAAGCTGGACCGGCTGCTCGCCCTCACCGCCCGCCGCGCCCGCATGACGGCGCAGCTTCAGGGCGGCGGCGGTGGTGCCGGGCTGCACATCGAGCACTACCACGCGGCCCGTAACAGCGACCCGCAGTCCACGGCGGACGCGCTGATGTACCTGGCGAAGGCACGCGGATGAGTGCCGCCGCCGCTTTCCGCAACCCGTTCCAGGGCGCCCAACCGGTCCTGAGCAGTCTGCGGCGGGGCCTCGGGGACGCGGCCGGCGCGCTGAAGCGGATCAAGGACGACGCACAGCGGGCGTCCGGCAGCATGGACAGGTTCGCCGCAGGGCTCCGTACGGCCGGCAACACCGTGCGCTCCCTCAGAACCAGCGCGTCAGGCGCGGCCGGCACCGTCCGCCGGATCCAGCAGTCCAAGGCGGCGAACGGGTTCAAGAAGCTGGGCACCGCGGCGGGCAAGGCGGGAACCGTCGCCGGGATGTTCGGCGGCCCGGCCCTCGGCATGCTCCTGGAGATGCTGATCCCGCTGCTGCCCTTCGTCGACACCGTCACCAAGCTGATGGACACCTACGGCACGGTGATGGAGATCGCCTCCGTCGCCATGACCGGCGTCAACCTGGCCATGAAGAGCAGCCCGCTGGGCTTCATCGCCGGCATCCTCCTCCCGGTCGCCGCCTGGCTCATCGAGTACGCGGTGAACACCGAGACCGGGCAGCGAATCATCAAGCAGGTCATGCAGCAGGCCCTCAAGGGCTTCCAGGCCGTCTTCACGTTCCTCCAGCCGGTCCTCAAGCTCATCGGCACGCTGGTCATGAACTACTTCAAGGCGTACCTGACCGTCTTCACCACGGCGCTGAAGATCATCGGGGACGCCGTCAACGGCTTCTCCCACGTCCGGTCCATCGTCACCTCCGCCGTCAACGCCCTGCGCGGCATCGCCTCCAGCAGCATCGGGGCGATCAAGAACGTCCTCCATCCGCTCCTGTCCCTCTTCACCGACAAGATCCCCGGCTTCTTCAGCCACGCCAAGGAGGCCGTGGGCAACGCCCTGCACGGCATGGGCGAGCTCATCAAGGGCGCGCTGACCGCGGTGATCGGCGTCGTCAAGGGCCCGATCAACGGCCTCATCGCCTTCGCCAACTGGATCATCGACGGGCTCGACAAGCTGAGCTTCGACTTCCTGGGCAAGCACTTCGGCATCGACATCCCGAAGATCCCGATGCTCGCCGAGGGCGGTGTCGTCTTCCCCGGCGCCGACAGCGCGCCGCGCATCGACCCGCTCACCGTGCTCGAGAGCCGGCGCGTCCCGGCCCTCACCGAGACTCCCCGGCAGCCCCACCGCATCGCGGAGTTCCACGAGGATCCGGGCGCCGGCCCGCGGTCGACCGCCGAGGACCTGCTCTTCCTCGTCGGCGCCCACCGCTGAAGCCCTTCTCACCCGACAGCCCCTCAGAAGTGAGGTGACGGCCCCCATGGCCGAGACCACAACCACATACGCCGGAAACAGCCTCACCGCCGACCTCGCGCCCGGCTCACTGATCACCCAGGACGGGCAGATCCAGTGGGCCGGGCTTCTCATCGGCCCCGGCACGCCCTTCAACGTCGACCGGTCCGGTCTCCAGGGCTGGGAGGACCTGCCCGAGTTCGACTCCTCCGACGCCGACCGGCCCACCTCGCACGGCGCCTGGCCCGGCTCCCGGTACGCCAAGCCGCGCAAGATCAGCGGCACGATCGTGCTGATGCCGGAGTACGACGCCGCGGCGGAGGCCATCCGCGCCCTGCGCCAGTCGCTCGCCCTGCTCGACGAGGAGCGCTGGCTCACCGTCCGGCTGCACGGCGAACTCCTCGCCGTACGCGCCCGGATCGCCCAGCGCGTGGTCCCCGCGGACCAGGGTTTCGCCACCCAGGGCAGCTCCAGGATGTCGATCCAGTGGCTCGCCTCCGACCCCCGCCGCTACACCGTCTACGAGCAGTCCGCCTCCACCACCCCGCCGCAGCCCGAGTCGGGCCTGACCTGGCCGCTGACCTGGCCGCTCGACTGGGGTCAGGCCAAGTCCACCGGTGACGCCGTCGCCGAGAACACCGGTTCCGCCGCCACGCACCCGGTGATCGTCTTCAGCGGCCCCTGCTCCATGCCGACCGTCACGGAACGGGTCTCCAAGCGCCGGCTGCGGTACGCGATCGACCTGGCCGCCGGCGACGAGCTCGTCGTCGACACCGCCAACGGCACCGTGATGCTCAACAACACCGCCTCCCGCCGCCACACCGCGATGGCCGACTCCAGCCCCGAGGAGCTGTTCCTCCTCGAACCGGGCCGCACGGAGCTGGCGTTCCGGCCCGACTCGGCCACCCCCGACGCGCTGATGACGGTCCGCTGGCGCAACGCCGAGTGGTGACCGCCGCATAGGACCGCCCCCTTCCCGACCCGCACAGAAGAGGTGAACCCATGACCGTACGGGCCGCCTGGCTCCAGACCAACGGGCAGACCCGCGAGGACACCCGGATAGCCCTGTCCGCGCTGCTCACCCCCAGCAGCGGGAGCGCCACCTCGCCCCCGCTGCGCTCGCGGCCCGGCATCGTGCCGGGCGGCTTCGCCCTGACCGGCTCCTCCGCGATGCAGTGCACCATCGGCACCGGCCGGGCCGTCATCCAGGGCTACGAGACCGCCCAGGGCGCGTACATGATCGCGGTGACCGCCCCCGAGACGTTCACCATCGCCGACGGCGACCCGCAGTACGCCCGGATCGACGTCATCGAGCTGGCCGTCCTCGACGACGCCTACGACAAGAGCGGCGCCACCGACGCCGTGATCCGGCTGATCAAGGGCACGCCCTCGGCCACCCCCCAGATCCCGGCCTCGGGCCCCGGCAGCTCCTTCCAGCTCTACACGGTCGCCGTCCCGGCCGGCACGTCCGCCGGCACCGGCGGCATCGCCTGGACCTCCGGCGCCGTCACCACCAAGCACTATCCGATGACGGCGCTCGGCGGGATCATGCCCACCAGCGGTTTCAACGGCGTGTACGCCGGCCAGTACCGCGACGTCTCGGGCCAGTTGCAGCGCTGGGACGGCACTGCCTGGGTCCCGTACCCGAAGGCGCTCGGCGGCATCGCCCCGAACGGGACGGCGACGACCGGCAGCTACGTCGGCCAGTACCGCGACAACGCCGGCGTCCTCCAGCGCTGGGACGGCTCGGCCTGGCAGTACGCCGAGGGCAAGGCGACGATCCTGTTCAGCGCCTCGCAGACGGCGATGCAGAGCGTGCCGCAGAACGCCTGGACGCCGATCACCCTGAACTACGTCGACATCGACGACTTCAACGGCTGGAACGGCACCGACAGCTTCGTCGTCCCGCGCACCGGCTGGTGGCGGGTCGGCGCCAACATCAACTGGTACGGCGACTCCACCAGCGGCATACGCGGCGCCCGCCTCCTCGTCGGCGGCGTCGGCTACGCCCGGATGACCTGGATGGCCGCGGCGTCCACGGGCACCACGAGCGTCGGCGGCGACGGCCTGGTCAAGCTCACCGCCGGCAACGTGCTCCAGCTCGCGGGCTACCACAACGCCACGGCCGCGGTCCGCACCCTCGGCGGCTCCGGCTACTACACGACCCTCTCCGCCCAGTGGATCCGGTCCTGAACCGCCTTCCCCGTACACCCCATTGGAGAACCCCATGAACCTGCGCAGCAGCTGGGTCGCCGAGACCGGCCAGACCCGCGAGGACACCCGCCTCACCCAGACCCCGACCACCATGATCAACCCCGTCCAGGTGCGCTCCGGCATCCTGCCGGGCTCCTACAGCGGCCAGTGGCGGCTCTCCGGCTTCTGGATGACCGGCGCCTCCGCGATGACGGCGACCGTCTCCGAGGGCCGCGCCGTCATCCAGGGCGACATCTCGCAGGGCGTCTACCCGGTGACCCTGCCGGCCTCCGAGCCGGTCACCTTCACCGCCGGCAACGCCACCTACGGCCGGATCGACCTGGTCGTCCTCAAGGTCTACGACAAGCTCTACGACGGCGGCACCCGCAACGAGGCCGTGATCGAGGTCGTCCAGGGCGTGCCGGAGGCCAGCCCGAAGGCCCCGGCCACCCCGGCGCGCAGCCTCCCGCTGTACGAGGTGACGGTGCCCGCGAACGCCAGCGCGGGCAACGGCGGCATCCCGTGGAACACCTCCCTGAAGGACCTGCGCACCCCGGTCGTCGCGGCCGGCGGCATCCTCCCGGTCGAGGGCCCGGTGCTGCCGGGCGCCCACCCGGGCGCGTACCAGGACGCCCCGAACAACCAGCTGCAGCGATGGGACGGCGGCAAGTGGGTCGCCTACCCGGAGGCGATCGGCGGCATCGTGCCGAGCTCGGCGTCCACCCTGCCGGGCAGCTACGTCGGCCAGTACCGGGACGGCGCGGGCGGCCGGATCGAGCGCTGGAACGGCTCGGCGTGGGCGCCCGCCGTCCCGGGGCCGTACTTCACCGACTCGCTGGCCTCCAGCTACACCACCTCGACGACCTGGGTGAACACGCTCACCAACCGAGATGTCGTGTCCCTCTCCTTCGTCGCCCCGGCCTCCCGGCAGGTCCTGCTCTCCTACGGCTCGCGGATCCAGCTCGTCGGCACGGGGTCCGGGGTCGGCTTCATGGGCGTGAAGGTCACCACGGGCGCGACCGTCCACAGCGACGTGAACGACTCGAACGCGGTGGTCGCCGCCTCCCCCGGCAACGTCTCCATGGCCACCGTCCAGCGCCTCCAGAACCTCACGGCGGGCGCCACGTACACGGTCACCGCCTACTACCGGGGCACCAACACCGCGCTGCAGACCTGGTTCAACAACACGTACCTCCAGGTCACCCCGCAGCACTGAGCCCAGGCCACCCGCCCGCCGCCGCACGACAGGAGTCCACCCATGCCCGTACGCTCCGGATGGCTGACGCCCACCGGCCAGACCCGCCAGCACACCCGCATCACCAACATCGGCGCCACCACCCCCGTCAACCCGCTCGGCGTCCGGTCCGGCATCCTGCCCGGCACCTTCGACGGCAAGTACCGGGTCGGCGGCCTGTGGATGAGCTCCACCGGCCCGATGACGGCCACCGTCTACCAGGGCAAGGCCATCGTCCAGGGCGGCATCGCCGACGGCGCCTACCCGGTCGCCCTCGACGCGGACACCACCATCACCTTCGCCGACGGCGACCCGCTCAACGACCGCATCGACCTCGTCGTGGTCCGCGTCTACGACAACGACGTGGACGCCCTCGGCAAGTACGAGGCCGGCATCGAGATCGTCAAGGGCACCCCGGCGGCCGCCCCCGCCGCCCCGGCCGCCCCCGCCCGCTCCCTGCCCCTGTTCACGGTGAAGGTGAAGAAGGGCGCCTCCGCCGGCACCGGCGGCATCGACTGGGCGGGCGGTGCCTCCACCGACCTGCGCACCACGATCGTCTCGTCCGGCGGCATCCTGCCCGTCTACAACAACGCCGGCGTGCCCGGCGCCTACCCGGGCCAGTACCAGGACAACGACAACGCCCACTTCCTCCAGCGCTGGGACGGCACCGCCTGGGTCGCCTACCCCAAGGAGATCGGCGGCATCGCGCCCAGCGGCACGGTCACCACCGGCAGCTACAGCGGCCAGTACCGGGACTACAACGGCGGCCAGCTCCAGCGCTGGAACGGCAGCGCCTGGGTGGTCTACCAGCCGCCCGTCGAGGTCGAGACCACCAATACCGGTGCGGTCGCCCTCACCAACTGGTCGATGGTGGCGTTCTCCGGCCGCAGGACCAAGAGCGGCCTGTGCACCATCACCGTCACCGTCACCCGCACCGGCGCCCAGGTCAACGTCGACAGCTCCGGCAACATCGCCGACGAGCAGCTGTGCACCATCCCGGCCGGCTGGCGTCCGGCCACGGACTTCGAGGCCACGGCCTGCGACGGGTACGGCGACGGCGCCGCCAACGTCCGCGCCGACGGACGCGTCGACCTGCGGACCTGGTCCTACAACGGCACCCTCGCCGCCGGGCGGAACATCCGCGTCTCCGCCACCTACGTCCTGTAAGGGGGCCCACCGATGGCAATCGACACGCCCTACCGGGCGATCTTCTGCGACCTGCTCACCGACCAGACGCTGGACATCCTCCCCCTGCGGGACGTCTCGTTCGACGACTACATCGGCAAGGCGGGCTCGCTCTCCGGCACGATCCCCATCCCCGACAAGGACATCGCCGACCGCGTCAAGAAGGTCCGGGAGGGCCGCACCGCGGTCTACCTGGAGCGCGGCGGCGACCTGTGGTGGGGCGGCATCGTCTGGACCAGCACCCTGCAGTCCAGCGGCCGCGGGGTGCTGACCCTCGGCATCCAGGCCGCCACGTTCGACTCGTACGCCGGACGCCGCCGCATCCGCACCGACATCACGTACGACGTCCCCACCGACCAGGTGGAGATCGCGCGCCGGCTGTGGCGCGAGCTCGACCTCCAGACCTACCCCGGCGCCCCCGAGGGCGAGGAACCGCGCCGCCTCGGGATCACCTTCGGCGACGAGATCCCCAAGTTCCAGAAGACGGCCTCGTGGCGGAAGGGCGACGAGACGGTCTACCTGGAGGCGCTCGACCAGCTCGCCGCCACGGAGAACGGCTTCGAGCACCAGATCCTGGTCTACCGCGACCCGGTCACCGGGCGGCGGATCCGGCAGCTCCGCCTCGGCGAACCCAAGATCGTCACCGGCGCGACCGACCTGGTCTTCGACCGGCCCGGCGTCATCCTGTCGTACTCCTTCCCGTACGACGCCACCCGCGGCGGCACCACCGCGCTGGCCCGCGGCGCGTCCACCAACGCCAACGCCGCGGCCGAGTCCCGGCCGATCTTCTCCACCCAGCAGTACGCCAGCGACCTGCTCGTGGACGGCTGGCCGCTGATCGACCTGTCCTCGGACCACAACGAGATCACCGACCCGCTCGCGCTCGACTCGGTGGCCGCCACCGAGCTCAAGGAGGCGCGCGGCGCCGTGGTGATCCCCTCGATCAGCATCCACCTCGGCGGGATCGTCCCGCCGGCGCTCCTCGGCCGCGTCGCCCGCATCCGGATCACCGACGAGTGGTACGCGCAGGGCCTCGACGCCCGCTACCGCATCATCGGCACCAAGATCACTCCGCCGGAGCGCGGCCGCCCCGACACCGCCGAGCTCTACCTTGAGGAGGCCTGATGCCCCAGCTGCCCGAGGACATCATCGACCGGCTCAACCAGATGGAACGCCGGCTCAAGGCCCTGTCCACGGCCGTGAACACCCGTCCCGCCGTCAACGAGTTCCGGCCCCCGGCGGGCACCAGCGTCACCATCACCCGGCCGCTGTTCCGGATCTTCGACGGCTACAGCCACGAGATCTTCGCGGACGACATCATGACCGGCGGTCTCGCCCGGCCCTGGCTGCAGCTCATGCCGCCGCTGGCCAGCGACCCGGCCAAGTGGCCCTCCACCACCGCCCCCGCCTTCACGACCATCGCCCGCTGCTCCAACCCCATCTGGCAGCCGAAGATGCGGCTCGCCATCAACACGGCGGCGTCGAGCGGCGGCACCGGCCAGGTGCGTGTCCTCGTCGACAACGTGCAGTTCGGGCCCACGGTCACCGCGGGCACCACGTACGACTACCTCGGCCTGCTGCCCGGCGACATGAAGACCCGGTTCGGCCAGACGATGAACATCGAGATCCAGGCCCTGGCCGGCGCGGGCACGGTCTACGCCCAGCCCGTCCTCATCCACGGCGCCCAGACCTGACCGAAGAGCACAAGGACCACGAGGAGCACCCCTTGAACATCGACCCCACCCAGCCCTGGGGCGTGGCCATCGACTACGCGGGCCGCGCCACCGTCACCGAGGCCGGCCACACCCTCAACGTACGGGTCTACGACAACAGCATGGGCTACACCCTCCAGCGGGACCCGGTGACCGGGCAGTACCCGTCGGTGTACGTCACCGCCGAGGTCACCGAGAGGGGCACGGGGGACGCCACCCTGCGCGGCTCCGGCCTGGTCATCGTGGACGCGCGGGACGGCGTCCCGGCCGTCCCCGACCAGACGGCGGCCCAGCGGGCCGTGACGGCCGCGCTCGCCGACTTCGAGACCCGGCGGTCCGCCGCCGCCCAGCTGTGCGCGGTATGGGCCCCGCCGGCCCCGGAACCCACCCCGTAGAACCGGTAGACCCGTAGAACTCGCAGGACCCGCAGCACCCCGTACAGCCCGTACGGAAGAACCCGCAGCACCCGCAGCCCGCAGGCCCGCCCGACTCCCCGGCGCGGGTCTTTCTCATGTCCGGAGGACACCAGATGGCCACTCCCCTCACCGCGGACCGGCTCGTCGCCGCGCTCCGCGCCGAAGGCGTCACCGTCGTCGAGCACCCCGGCTGGCGCACCCACAACCGCAACCACGTCGGCGCCTGGGGCCCGGTCACCGGCGTGATCATCCACCACACCGTCTCCGCCGGCACCGCCAACTCCGTCGAGATGTGCTTCGACGGCTACGAGGGCCTGCCGGGCCCGCTCTGCCACGGCGTCATCGCCAAGGACGGCAGCGTCCACCTCGTCGGCAACGGCCGCGCCAACCACGCCGGCGGCGGCGACCCGTCCGTCCTCCAGGCCGTGATCAGCGAGACGTACGGCGACCGGCCGCCCGCCCCGCGCGCCCACCAGGGCAGCCCCGGCGCGGTCGACGGCAACTCCCGCTTCTACGGCTTCGAGTGCGTCAACCTCGGCAACGGCACCGACCCCTGGCCGCCCGCCCAGCTCGACGCGATCGAACGGGTCTCCGCCGCCCTCTGCCGGGCCCACGGCTGGGGCGCCCGCTCCGTCATCGGCCACAAGGAGTGGTCGGACTGGAAGGACGACCCCCGGGGCTTCGCCATGCCGACGATGCGCGACCGCGTCCAGGCCCGGCTGAACAAGGCGCCCGCCAAGCCCGCCACCGACGCCGGCAAGCCGGCCGCCCCCCGCCTCCAGCCCTTCCCGGGCACCTCGTTCTTCCGCAAGGAGACGAGCTCCCCGGTCATCACGGCCATGGGCCGCCGCCTCGTCGCCGAGGGCTGCTCCGCGTACACCGTCGGCCCGAGCCCCCGCTGGGGCGAGGCCGACCGGCTCAGCTACGCGAAGTGGCAGCACAAGCTCGGCTTCCGCGGCTCCGACGCCGACGGCATCCCCGGCGCCGCCTCCTGGAACGCGCTGAAGGTCCCGTACACGAAGTAACCCCCGCACCAGAGGAGACCCCCGATGTCCGATGCCGCCAAGCGCACGGCCCGCACCGTCCTCCAGTCCGCCGTCGGCATCGCCGTCGTGCTCCCCGCCATCGTCGACGCCTCCGGCATCCCCGCGACCCTCCCCTGGGTCGCCGGAGCCCTGGCCGTCGCCGGCGGTCTGGCCCGGGTGATGGCCCTCGACCTCGTCCAGAACCTGCTGCCGTCCTGGCTGCGCAGCACCCAGGGCGGTGCCGATGACCGAGCCTGACCCGAACGACCCCGTCGCCGTCGCCCTCGAACTGGAACGCCTCCGCGGCACCCTGGAGGCCGGCTTCGCCCGGGTCGACGGCTCGCTCGCGCTGCTCGTCCAGCGCAGCGACCAGACCGACAAACAGCTCGCCGACCACGAGGCCCGCCTCGACGACCTGGAGCGGGCCCGCTGGCCACTGACCAGCATCGCCGCCCTGACCGCGAGCGCCGGTGTGCTCGTCGCGGTCTGGGAGCTCGCGGCCCGCTGAGGCCCCCCGACCCGGGCGGCGGGTCCACCCGGACCCACCGCCCGGCCGGTCCCGCCGCCCCGCCCCTTGCCGGGCCCCGGCAGGGAGAAGCCCTCCGAACGACCGGACCACGGCTCTGTCCCCCCGAGCCGTCCGGGCGGACACTGCAGAGGAGCTCGACCGACCGACGAAGGGGGACCGTCATGGCGACGGACGACCGCAATCGACCCATCTCCCCGCATGCCCCGTCCACCGGCCCCGACGCGGGCGTCCGCCTCGACATCCACCTCACCGTCATCGAGTACGGCACGGTGGCCGCCGAGTACGCCGCTGCCGCGACCCATCCCGACGCGCCCCGGGCGATCGTGGACGACTACGCCATCGTGGTCGACGCCCTCGCCCTCGCCCGCCGGGTCCCCGCCGAAGACGTCCCCGCCGTCCTCGCCATCGGCACCCGGGCGCTCCTGCGCGTGCACCGCGCGCTCCTCGGCTAGCCGGCGGCCGCCCACGACGCCGAAGGGCGGCAACCCTCACGGGGTGCCGCCCTTCTTGGCGTTTCTCGCTACCTACTGGTTGTACGGACCGTAGTCGTAGTCCTCCAGCGGAACGGCCTGGCCGGAGCCCGAGCCGAACGGCGAGTAGTCGATGTCGTCGTAGCCGACGGCCGAGTACATCGCGGCCTTGGCCTCCTCGGTCGGCTCGACCCGGATGTTGCGGTAGCGGGACAGACCCGTACCGGCCGGGATGAGCTTACCGATGATGACGTTCTCCTTGAGGCCGATGAGGCTGTCGGACTTGGCGTTGATCGCCGCATCCGTCAGGACTCGGGTCGTCTCCTGGAAGGACGCCGCCGACAGCCACGACTCGGTGGCGAGCGAGGCCTTGGTGATACCCATCAGCTGCGGACGGCCGGAGGCGGGGTGACCGCCCTCGGTGACCACACGACGGTTCTCGGTCTCGAACTTCGACCGCTCGACCAGCTCGCCCGGCAGGAGCTCCGCGTCGCCGGACTCGATGATCGTCACGCGGCGCAGCATCTGCCGGATGATGATCTCGATGTGCTTGTCGTGGATCGACACGCCCTGCGAGTTGTAGACCTTCTGGACTTCGCCGACCAGGTGGACCTGGACCGCGCGCTGACCGAGGATCCGGAGCACGTCGTGCGGGTTGGTGGCACCCACGGTGAGCTTCTGGCCCACCTCGACGTGGTCGCCCTCGCCCACGAGCAGACGGGCACGCTTCGAGATCGGGAACGCCGTCTCGTCGGTGCCGTCGTCCGGGGTGACGACGATCTTCTTGGTCTTCTCGGTCTCCTCGATGCGGACGCGACCGGCCGCCTCGGAGATCGGGGCGACACCCTTGGGCTGCCGCGCCTCGAAGAGCTCGACGACACGGGGCAGACCCTGGGTGATGTCGTCACCGGCCACACCACCGGTGTGGAAGGTACGCATCGTCAGCTGGGTACCGGGCTCACCGATGGACTGGGCGGCGATGATGCCGACCGCCTCACCGATGTCGACCAGCTTGCCGGTGGCGAGCGAACGGCCGTAGCAGAACGCACAGGTACCGACGGCGGACTCACAGGTCAGGACCGAGCGGGTCTTGACCTCCTCGACGCCCGCGTTGACCAGGGCGTCGATGAGCACGTCACCCAGGTCGACGTTGGCCGGCGCGATGACCTTGCCGTCGACGACGACGTCCTCGGCGAGCATCCGCGCGTACACGGAGGTCTCGACGTCGTCCGTCTTCCGCAGGACACCGGCCTCGTCCTTGGCCGCGATCCGCAGCTTCAGACCGCGCTCGGTGCCACAGTCCTCCTCGCGGATGATCACGTCCTGCGAGACGTCCACCAGACGACGGGTCAGGTAACCCGAGTCGGCGGTACGCAGGGCGGTGTCGGCGAGACCCTTACGGGCACCGTGCGTGGAGATGAAGTACTCGAGGACGGTGAGGCCCTCACGGAACGACGCCTTGATGGGACGCGGGATCGTCTCGTTCTTGGCGTTGGACACCAGACCACGCATACCGGCGATCTGACGCATCTGCATCATGTTTCCTCGGGCACCCGAGTCAACCATCATGAAGATGGGGTTCGTCCGCGGGAAGTTCGCGTTCATCGCCTCGGCGACCTCGTTGGTCGCCTTGGTCCAGATCGCGATGAGCTCCTGCGTGCGCTCTTCCTTGGTGATCAGACCGCGCTCGTACTGCTTCTGGACCTTCTCGTCCTGCGCCTCGTAGCCCTTGACGATCTCCTTCTTCGCCTCGGGAACGACGACGTCGGAGATGGCCACGGTGACACCGGAACGGGTCGCCCAGTAGAAGCCCGCCGCCTTCAGGTTGTCGAGCGTCGCCGCCACGATGACCTTGGGGTAGCGCTCGGCGAGGTCGTTGACGATCTCGGAGAGCTGCTTCTTGCCGACGGAGTAGTCGACGAACGGGTAGTCCTCGGGCAGCAGCTCGTTGAAGAGCGCGCGGCCCAGGGTCGTCCGCAGACGGAACGTGTCGCCCTGCTGCCACTCCGGCTCGCCCTCCTCGGCGACCGGGGGAACCCAGCCACGGGGAGCGACGGTGCCGACGGGGAAGCGGATCTCGATCTCCGACTGGAGCGCGAGCTCGCCGGCGTCGAACGCCATGATCGCCTCGGCCGTGGAGCCGAACGCGCGGCCCTCGCCCTTGGTGTCACGGAGCTCACCGTCGGTGGTCAGGAAGAACAGACCGAGGACCATGTCCTGGGTCGGCATCGTGACCGGACGGCCGTCGGCCGGCTTCAGGATGTTGTTCGAGGACAGCATCAGGATGCGGGCCTCGGCCTGCGCCTCCGCGGAGAGCGGCAGGTGCACGGCCATCTGGTCACCGTCGAAGTCCGCGTTGAACGCGGTGCAGACGAGCGGGTGGATCTGGATGGCCTTGCCCTCGACCAGCTGCGGCTCGAAGGCCTGGATGCCGAGGCGGTGCAGCGTGGGCGCACGGTTCAGCAGAACCGGGTGCTCGGCGATGACCTCTTCGAGGACGTCGTACACGACCGTGCGGCCGCGCTCGACCATCCGCTTGGCGCTCTTGATGTTCTGCGCGTGGTTCAGGTCGACCAGGCGCTTCATCACGAACGGCTTGAAGAGCTCCAGCGCCATGGCCTTGGGAAGACCGCACTGGTGCAGCTTCAGCTGCGGACCGACGACGATGACGGAACGCGCGGAGTAGTCCACACGCTTGCCGAGCAGGTTCTGACGGAAACGACCCTGCTTACCCTTCAGCATGTCGCTGAGGGACTTCAGCGGACGGTTGCCGGGGCCCGTGACCGGGCGACCACGACGGCCGTTGTCGAAGAGGGCGTCGACCGCCTCCTGGAGCATCCGCTTCTCGTTGTTCACGATGATCTCGGGGGCACCGAGGTCGAGCAGACGCTTCAGACGGTTGTTGCGGTTGATCACGCGGCGGTACAGGTCGTTCAGGTCGGAGGTCGCGAAGCGGCCACCGTCCAGCTGCACCATCGGACGCAGGTCCGGCGGGATGACCGGCACGCAGTCGAGAACCATGCCCTTGGGGCTGTTCGCGGTCTGCAGGAACGCGGAGACGACCTTGAGGCGCTTGAGCGCACGGGTCTTCTTCTGGCCCTTGCCGGTACGGATGATCTCGCGGAGGCGCTCGGCCTCCTCCTCCAGGTCGAAGGACTCCAGGCGCTTCTGCAGCGCCGCGGCACCCATCGAACCGTCGAAGTACGTGCCGAAGCGGTCACGCAGCTCGCGGTAGAGGAGCTCGTCGCCCTCCAGGTCCTGGACCTTGAGGTTCTTGAAGCGCGACCAGACCTCGTCCAGACGGTCGATCTCGCGCTGCGCACGGTCGCGCAGCTGCTTCATCTCGCGCTCGGCACCCTCGCGCACCTTGCGGCGCACGTCGGCCTTGGCGCCCTCGGCCTCGAGCTCGCCGAGGTCGTTCTCGAGCTTCTTGGCGCGGGCCTCCAGGTCGGAGTCGCGACGGTTCTCGATCTGCTGGCGCTCGACGGAGACGTGCGCCTCCAGCGAGGGCAGGTCACGCGTACGACGCTCGTCGTCGACGTACGTGATCATGTACGCCGCGAAGTAGATGACCTTCTCGAGGTCCTTCGGGGCGAGGTCGAGCAGGTAGCCAAGACGCGACGGAACGCCCTTGAAGTACCAGATGTGGGTGACCGGGGCGGCGAGCTCGATGTGGCCCATCCGCTCACGGCGCACCTTCGCGCGGGTGACCTCGACGCCACACCGCTCACAGATGATGCCCTTGAAGCGGACACGCTTGTACTTGCCGCAGTAGCACTCCCAGTCCCGGGTCGGACCGAAGATCTTCTCGCAGAAGAGTCCGTCCTTCTCGGGCTTGAGCGTGCGGTAGTTGATGGTCTCCGGCTTCTTGACCTCGCCGTGGCTCCACTGACGGATGTCGTCAGCGGTGGCCAGACCGATCCGGAGCTCGTCGAAGAAGTTGACGTCGAGCACTATGCGTCAATCCCTCTCAGGGTTGTAAGGCTTTGGGGTCTGATACGGGGGTCCTGGGGCCGGCGGGGGGACCATTGCTGGTCCCCCTGCCGGACTCCCGTCAGACCTCTTCGACGCTGCTCGGCTCGCGCCGGGACAGGTCGATGCCGAGCTCCTCCGCTGCGCGGAAGACGTCCTCGTCGGTGTCGCGCATCTCGATGGACATGCCGTCCGAGGACAGCACCTCCACGTTGAGGCACAGGGACTGCATCTCCTTGATGAGCACCTTGAAGGACTCGGGGATGCCGGGCTCAGGGATGTTCTCGCCCTTGACGATGGCCTCGTAGACCTTCACGCGGCCGGTCACGTCGTCGGACTTGATCGTCAGCAGCTCCTGGAGGGCGTAAGCGGCGCCGTACGCCTCCAGCGCCCACACCTCCATCTCACCGAAGCGCTGGCCACCGAACTGGGCCTTACCACCCAGCGGCTGCTGGGTGATCATCGAGTACGGGCCGGTCGAACGCGCGTGGAGCTTGTCGTCGACCAGGTGGTGGAGCTTGAGGATGTACATGTACCCGACCGAGATCGGGTCCGGGAACGGCTCGCCGGAGCGGCCGTCGAACAGCCTCGCCTTACCGGTCGGGAGCACCATGCGCTCGCCGTCGCGGTTCGGGATGGTGTGGTTCAGCAGACCCGCGAGCTCGTCCTCACGCGCACCGTCGAAGACCGGGGTGGCGACGTTGGTGCCGGGGGCGACCTGGTCGGCGCCGATCGCCTGGAGGCGCTGCGCCCACTCGTCCGCGAGACCGGAGACGTCCCAGCCGCGGCTGGCGAGCCAGCCGAGGTGGATCTCCAGGACCTGTCCCGGGTTCATTCGGGACGGGACACCCAGCGGGTTGAGGATGATGTCGACCGGGGTGCCGTCCTCGAGGAACGGCATGTCCTCGATCGGGAGGATCTTCGAGATGACGCCCTTGTTGCCGTGACGGCCGGCGAGCTTGTCACCATCGGTGATCTTGCGCTTCTGGGCGACGTAGACGCGGACCAGCTGGTTCACGCCCGGGGGAAGCTCGTCGCCCTCCTCGCGGTCGAAGACGCGGACGCCGATGATCTTGCCGATCTCGCCGTGCGGCACCTTCAGCGAGGTGTCACGGACCTCACGGGCCTTCTCACCGAAGATCGCGCGGAGCAGGCGCTCCTCCGGGGTCAGCTCGGTCTCACCCTTGGGCGTGACCTTGCCGACCAGGATGTCGCCGGCGACGACCTCGGCACCGATGCGGATGATGCCGCGCTCGTCGAGGTCCGCGAGGACCTCCTCGGAGACGTTCGGGATGTCCCGGGTGATCTCCTCCGGGCCGAGCTTGGTGTCACGGGCGTCGACCTCGTGCTCCTCGATGTGGATCGAGGAGAGGACGTCGTCCTGCACGAGGCGCTGCGACAGGATGATCGCGTCCTCGTAGTTGTGGCCCTCCCACGGCATGAACGCCACGAGGAGGTTCTTGCCGAGCGCCATCTCGCCGTCTTCGGTGGCGGGACCGTCGGCGAGGACCTGGCCCTCGATGACGCGGTCGCCCTCGTCCACGACGACCTTCTGGTTCACAGAGGTGCCCTGGTTGGAGCGGGAGAACTTGTGCAGGCGGTACGTGATGTACGTGCCGTCGTCGTTGGCGACGGTGACGTAGTCGGCCGACAGCTCCTGGACGACACCGTCCTTCTCGGCCTTGAGCACGTCGCCGGCGTCGGTGGCGCAGCGGTACTCCATGCCGGTGCCGACGAGCGGGGCCTCCGACTTAATCAGCGGCACCGCCTGACGCATCATGTTCGCGCCCATGAGGGCACGGTTGGCGTCGTCGTGCTCGAGGAACGGGATCATGGCGGTCGCGACCGACACCATCTGGCGCGGCGAGACGTCCATGTAGTCCACCTCGGACGGCAGGACGTAGTCGACCTCGCCGCCACGCTTACGCACCAGGACGCGGTTCTCGGTGAGCTGCATGTCGTCGTTGAGCGCGGCGTTGGCCTGCGCGATGACGAAGCGGTCCTCCTCGTCGGCGGTGACGTAGTCGACCTCGTCGGTGACCTGGCCGTCGACGACCTTGCGGTACGGCGTCTCGATGAAGCCGAACGCGTTGACGCGGCCGTACGAGGCGAGCGAACCGATCAGACCGATGTTCGGGCCTTCGGGGGTCTCGATCGGGCACATGCGTCCGTAGTGGGACGGGTGCACGTCTCGGACCTCGAAGCCGGCCCGCTCACGGGACAGACCACCAGGGCCCAGCGCCGAGAGACGACGCTTGTGCGTCAGACCCGACAGCGGGTTGTTCTGGTCCATGAACTGGGACAGCTGGCTGGTGCCGAAGAACTCCTTGATGGAGGCGACGACCGGCCGGATGTTGATCAGGGTCTGCGGCGTGATCGCCTCGACGTCCTGGGTGGTCATCCGCTCGCGGACGACGCGCTCCATACGAGCCAGACCCGTGCGGACCTGGTTCTGGATGAGCTCGCCGACGTTGCGCAGACGACGGTTGCCGAAGTGGTCGATGTCGTCGGTCTCGACGACGATCTCGTTGCCGTTCTCGCCGATCGTCTCGGTCTCGCCCGCGTGGAGCTTGACCAGGTACTTGATCGTGGCGATGACGTCGTCGGTGGTGAGCACGCCGGCGTCCAGCGGCTCGTCGGCGCCGAGCTTCTTGTTCACCTTGTAGCGGCCGACCTTGGCGAGGTCGTAGCGCTTCGGGTTGAAGTAGAGGTTCTCGAGCAGCGTCTGAGCGGCCTCACGGGTCGGCGGCTCGCCCGGACGCAGCTTGCGGTAGATGTCGAGCAGCGCGTCGTCCTGGCCCTGGGTGTGGTCCTTCTCCAGGGTGGCGCGCATGGACTCGTACTCGCCGAACTCCTGCAGGATCTGCTCGGTGGTCCAGCCGAGAGCCTTGAGGAGGACGGTGACGGACTGCTTGCGCTTGCGGTCGATGCGGACACCGACGAGGTCGCGCTTGTCGATCTCCATCTCCAGCCAGGCACCCCGGGACGGGATGATCTTGGCGGAGAAGATGTCCTTGTCGGACGTCTTGTCGATCGAGGAATCGAAGTAGACGCCCGGCGAGCGGACCAGCTGCGACACGACGACACGCTCGGTGCCGTTGATGACGAAGGTGCCCTTGTTGGTCATGAGCGGGAAGTCGCCCATGAAGACCGTCTGGGACTTGATCTCGCCGGTCTCGTTGTTCGTGAACTCGGCGGTGACGAAGAGCGGGGCGCCGTACGTGAAGTCACGGTCCTTGCACTCGTCGATCGAGTTCTTCGGCGGCTCGAAGCGGTGGTCGCGGAAGGTCAGCGACATCGACCCGGAGAAGTCCTCGATCGGGGAGATCTCCTCGAAGATCTCCTCCAGACCGGACTTCCTGGGGACGTCCTGGCCCGACTCAAGGGCAGCCTCGACGCGAGCCTTCCAGGCGGCGTTGCCGAGCAGCCAGTCAAAGCTCTCGGTCTGCAGCGCGAGGAGGTTCGGAACCTCGAGGGGCTCCCTGATCTTTGCAAAAGAGATGCGCAGCGGGGCGGTGCTTGCGCCGTTGTTCGTATTGGTCGAGGCGTTGCGCGAGGCGGCCAAGAGGGGGTCCTTCCGAGGGCTCGGACTCACTACGCGCGTACCGGTCCCCAGCAATGCTTCACGGCAGACGTTTCCTGAGATGACCAAGAAGGCCAGGTCAGATGGGGTCGGTCCACGAAGCTGATGCGAAGGTATGCCCCTGGTGACGGGCAGGGGGCAGCTAACAGGCAGCGCAAAGGGTCAGTGTAGCCACTTGGCTCACTGATGTCCAGGGCGAATAATTCGCGACCCTCGTTGCTCTCAACTCCGCGGTACCTCGCGCCGTGCGGCGCACCTCGATACTGCCCGTTCAGTCGTCGATCCATGCCTCGGAAACGGATCGTTGTGACGACGCGTCCTGAGAATTGCGCGCTGCGTGCGGTTCGTCAAGACCCGCCGGTCTGCGGGGCGCACGGCGAAGATCACCATACTCCGCTCGCAGCGGCCCCCGGGACCCCCGCCACGCCCGTTCCCGGGAACGCCGAAAGGCGACCACCCAGATGGGTGATCGCCTCTCGGTGCCTCCGCGTTACACGGGGGCAGGAGTCAGCTCAGCGAGCCGAAACGGTCTTACTTGACCGTGACGGAGGCGCCGGCGGCCTTGAGGGACTCGGCAGCCTTCTCGGCGGCCTCCTTCGCGACCTTCTCGAGGACCGGCTTCGGGGTGCCGTCGACGAGGTCCTTGGCCTCCTTGAGGCCCAGGGAGGTGAGCTCACGCACGACCTTGATGACCTGGATCTTCTTGTCGCCGGCACCCTCGAGGATGACGTCGAACTCGTCCTGCTCCTCGACGGCCTCGGCACCGGCGACCGGGGCGCCCGGGCCGGCAACGGCGACGGCGGCGGCGGCGGTGACGTCGAACTTGTCCTCGAACGCCTTCACGAACTCGGAGAGCTCGATGAGGGTCATCTCCTCGAACTGGGCGAGGAGGTCGTCCTGAGAGAGCTTCGCCATGATGGGCGATCCTTCCACTAATTCGGCAGGTGCCGATGTGTCTATAGAGGCGGGCGTAACGGCCCGCTACGACCCACGCACTAGGCGGCGTGGATCAATGCGCGAGCCGAATTACTCGGCACCGCCCTGCTCGGCGAGCTTGACGCGAAGCGCTTCCGCGGTGCGGACGAACTTCGACGGCAGCGCCTGGAAGAGCGAGGCAGCCTGAGACTGCTTGCCCTTGAAGGCACCGGCCAGCTTGCTGAGCAGAACCTCGCGGGACTCGAGGTCCGCAAGCTTCTTGATGTCGTCGGCGGAGAGAGCCTTACCGTCAAGGACACCAGCCTTGATGATGAGGTTCGGGTTCTCCTTGGCGAAGTCACGCAGGGCCTTCGCCGACTCCACCGGGTCACCGGTGACGAAGGCGACCGCGGTCGGACCAGCGAAGTGCTCGTCCAGTGCGGTGATCCCGGCCTCGTTGGCCGCAATCTTGGTCAGCGTGTTCTTCACCACGGCGTACTGGGCGTTCTCACCGAGAGAGCGACGCAGCGTCTTGAGCTGCGCGACGGTGAGACCCCGGTACTCGGTCAGCACGGCGGCGTTGGAGCTCTGGAACGCGTCCTTGAGCTCGGCCACCGATGCAGCCTTGTTGGGCGTCGGCATAGTGCGTCGGCCTCCTTCCGGGTGATGAGGACCGCTCAGAAGGAGGCTGGACAAACAAAACGCCCCGGCGCAGGCGCACGGGGCGTGGCTCGACCGGACGATAAAGTCCGGGAACCTTCCACAGTCACCTGCGCGGGTCGTCCGTTGTCAGCGGATCCTTCGGCCACCGCACCCGGTAGGGGCACAGCAACGACCAGCGGTCTTTGGCTTCTGGGGAAGCGTACGTGACGGGGTCGGCTTCGGGCAAATCAGCCCTCGTCGGAGTTCTTCCCGAAGTCCTTCATCATCTCGAAGAGGTCCACGGTGTCCTTGGCCGGCGGGGCCTGGACGGCGGCCTTGGTGCCGTAGTCCGTGTAGTCGGCCCGCATCTGCATCGTGCCCTTGGCCATGGTCATGCCGACGTCCATGCGCGCCGGGTAGCCGTCCTCGGTGACCCAGAGCTCGGTGTCGTAGCCCTTGAGACCCGCCTGCTTCACGTTGGCGATGAGCTTGTCGTGGTCCTCCTTGGAGAGGACCTTCGACGACTCGTTGGCCTTGAGCATCTGCTCGAAGGTGAGCGTGCCCTTGTAGTGCTGGGTCATCATGCCGTTGATCTTCTCGGGACCGATGTGCCTCAGGTCCGGGGAGTCCAGGAGCAGGGCGAGCTGCTGGGCCGGGTCCTGGTTCATGTTGTCCAGGCCGCCGGTCATCTGCTTCTGCAGCGCCTTGTCGCCGGAGGCGTCGGCCGCGTCCCTCATGTCGAGCTTCATCCAGCGCTTGCCGTCCATCTCGGCGGCCTGCTTGGCACCCATGTCCATGTACATGACCTGGTCGAGCATGATCATGCGCATCTGCTCGGGCCCGCCCGGCTTGCCGGCGGAGAGCATGGAGCTCTTCATGGTGATGTCCATCACCGCCGGGGCCCAGCCCTGTACGCCGGTCATCTCGATCGTGCCGGACTCGGCGCCGAGCCCCTCCATGGTCATGGTCATCCTGACCTTGGCGGCCTTGGCCGCCGAGGTCTTCTCGTACGCGGCCTGGATGACCTGCGTGACGTCCCCGTGGTTCTGCACCTCGGGAGCGGCCGGAGCGGCCCCCTTGGCGTCCCCGCCGTCCTGACAGCCCGCGACGCCGCTCACGACCACCACGGCCGTGAGAGCAACGCCCGCGCGCTTCCATGCGGACTTGTTCATGAGCGTTCCCCACCCCTTGATCCAAGGTCTTTACGGTTCCTTGGACCGTAGCAAAGAGCCGGCCCCGCACCTCCGGAGAGGTGCGGGGCCGGCTGACCACTCAGCGAACCGATGAGGTTCAGACCGCGGCCGGGTCCTCCTCGACGAGGAGGTTGCGGGTGCGGTTGGAGTCCAGCGGGATGCCGGGGCCCATCGTCGTCGTCAGGGTCGCCTTCTTGATGTAGCGGCCCTTGGCGGCGGACGGCTTCAGACGGAGGATCTCCTCCAGAGCCGCGGCGTAGTTCTCGACCAGCTTCGTCTCGTCGAAGGAGACCTTGCCGATGATGAAGTGCAGGTTCGAGTGCTTGTCGACGCGGAACTCGATCTTGCCGCCCTTGATGTCGTTGACAGCCTTCGCGACATCGGGGGTGACGGTGCCGACCTTGGGGTTCGGCATGAGACCACGCGGGCCGAGGACGCGGCCGAGGCGGCCGACCTTGCCCATGAGGTCCGGGGTGGCCACCACGGCGTCGAACTCGTTCAGGCGGTTGCCCTTGGAGATCTCGTCGATGAGCTCGTCGGAACCGACGATGTCGGCGCCAGCGGCGATCGCGGCCTCGGCACGGTCACCGGTCGCGAAGACCAGGACCCGGGCGGTCTTGCCGGTGCCGTGCGGGAGGTTCACGGTGCCACGGACCATCTGGTCGGCCTTGCGCGGGTCGACACCCAGGCGGAAGGCGACCTCGACGGTGCCGTCGAACTTCGTGGTGGCGGTGTCCTTGGCGAGACGGACGGCCTCGAGGGGCGCGTAGTTCCGCTCGCGGTCGACCTTGGCGTCCGCGGAGCGGAGAGCCTTGCTGCGCTTCACTGCTTCTCCTGTTGGTTCAGGTATGGAGTCGTGGTGCGGGCCGCGCAGGCCCTACCACTGAGGTCACGAGGGGGGTGATCAGCCCTCGACCGTGATGCCCATGGAGCGGGCGGTGCCAGCGATGATCTTGGACGCGGCGTCCAGGTCGTTGGCGTTCAGGTCGGGGAGCTTGACCGTGGCGATGTCGCGGACCTGGGCGGCCGTGAGCTTGGCGACCTTGGTCTTGTGCGGCTCGCCGGAGCCCTTGTCCACACCCGCGGCCTTGAGGATCAGCTTGGCGGCCGGCGGAGTCTTGGTGATGAAGGTGAAGGTGCGGTCCTCGTAGACCGTGATCTCCACCGGCACGACCATGCCACGCTGCGACTCGGTCGCGGCGTTGTAGGCCTTGCAGAACTCCATGATGTTGACGCCGTGCTGACCGAGCGCGGGGCCGACCGGCGGGGCCGGGTTCGCCGCACCGGCGTTGATCTGGAGCTTGATAAGCCCCGTGACCTTCTTCTTCTTGGGAGGCATTGCTCTCTCCGGGTCCTAGTGAGAGTGTTCAGCCCGCCTTCCGGTCATCCGGATGCAGGCATACCGCACAACGATAACGGGTATAGCCGTGCGGCCAAAAACCGAGCAGGTCAGAGCGGCTGCGAGAGCCACTCTGACCTGGTCGGAAGTCGGTGAGATCAGTTCTTCTGGATCTGGTCGAAGCTGAGCTCGACCGGGGTCTCGCGACCGAAGATCTCGACGAGGCCCTTGACCTTCTTGGAGTCCGGGTTGATCTCGTTGATCGTGGCCTGGAGGGTCGCGAACGGGCCGTCGGTGACGGTGACCGAGTCGCCGACCTCGAAGTCCAGGACCTGGACCTCCAGCTTGCGGGCCGGAGCCGGCTTGCCCTCGGCCTCGGCGGCCTCGCGGGCGGCCTTCTCCTCGGCCTCCGGGGCGAGCATCTTGACGATCTCGTCCAGGGTCAGCGGGTACGGGTCGTAGGCGTTGCCCACGAAGCCGGTGACGCCGGGGGTGTTGCGGACGACGCCCCAGGACTCGTTCGTCAGGTCCATGCGGACGAGAACGTAGCCGGGGAGCTTGTTCTGCTTGACGTTCTTCCGCTCGCCGCCCTTGATCTGGACGATCTCTTCCTCGGGGACCTCGGCCTGGTAGATGAAGTCCTCGACGTTGAGCGAGACGGCACGCTGCTCGAGGTTGGCCTTCACGCGCTTCTCGTAGCCCGCGTAGGTGTGGATGACGTACCACTCGCCGGGGAGGGTGCGGAGCTCCTCGCGGAGCGCGGCGACCGGGTCGACCGGGGCGGCCGGCTCGGCCTCCTCCTCGGTCTCCTCCTCGTCGTCCTCGACCTCGACGGCGACGACGGTCTCGTCCTCGTCCTCGTCGGCCTCGACGGTCTCGTCCTCGTCGGCGGCCTCGACGCTCTCGTCCTCGTCGGCCTCGTCGATCTCGACGTCCTCGTCCGCAGCGTCCTCAGCAGCGTCGACCTCGACGTCCTCGACGTCCTCGTCGGCGGCCTCGACGATGTCCAGCTCGTCCTCGACGGACTCGGACTCGAAGGCGTCGTTCAGGTTCGCGTCAGACACGGTGGCTGCTTCTTCCTGCGATACAGATGGGTGGAACAAAAAGTCAGCCGAAGACGTACTTGACTGCTTCCTGGAAGCCATAGTCAATCACGGTGACAAGGCCGATCATGATGACGACGAAGACAATCACCACGGACGTGTACGACGTCAGCTGGTTGCGCGTCGGCCAGACGACCTTGCGGAGCTCGGCGATGATCTGACGGTAGAAGAGCGCGAGACGGCCCAGGGGGCCCTTCTTTCCGCGCTTGCCGCCCTTGCGGGACTTCTTCTTCGACTCTGCGGTCTCGTCATCGGCATCAGGCATGTCGATGGAGCCTACGGCGTCCGTCACGATCTCTCACCTGATTCCGGGTCGGCCGTGCCGCGCCCGGGTGGAGCCGCACGGCGGTGCAATGAAGTACGTACATGCGCACAACACCTGGCGGTGTGTGTAGCAGGGCCGGAGGGACTTGAACCCCCAACCGCCGGTTTTGGAGACCGGTGCTCTACCAATTGAGCTACGACCCTTTGTCGGTGCCCCTCAACCTACCGCATCGTGAGACGCGGTTGCTGTGGACCAACGAGGAGTGAGCATACGTGGTCATGGGCCCCTACGTCGAACAGAAGGCGCGCCGACCTGCCGTCGGGCGCGCGTACGACCGGGAATGACCGTTCCTGTCCGGTCCGTGAAACCCGTGTACCGGGCCCTGACGGGGTCTGGGAGCATGGCCCGTATGAGCGCTGCTACCCCTCCCACCGAGCGTCGGGTCTCCGCCCGGATCGGTGCGATCTCCGAGTCCGCCACTCTCGCCGTCGACGCCAAGGCCAAGGCCCTCAAGGCCGCCGGTCGCCCGGTGATCGGTTTCGGCGCGGGTGAGCCCGACTTCCCGACCCCGGACTACATCGTCGAGGCGGCCGTCGAGGCCTGCAAGAACCCGAAGTACCACCGCTACACGCCGGCCGGCGGTCTGCCCGAGCTGAAGGCCGCGATCGCCGCCAAGACGCTGCGCGACTCCGGTTACGAGGTCGACGCCTCCCAGGTCCTGGTGACCAACGGCGGCAAGCAGGCGATCTACGAGGCCTTCGCCGCGATCCTCGACCCGGGCGACGAGGTCATCGTCCCGGCGCCTTACTGGACGACCTACCCCGAGTCGATCCGCCTCGCGGGCGGTGTCCCGGTGGAGGTCGTCGCCGACGAGACCACCGGCTACCGGGTCTCGGTGGAGCAGCTGGAGGCGGCCCGTACGGAGCGGACCAAGGTCGTCCTCTTCGTGTCGCCCTCGAACCCGACCGGCGCGGTGTACAGCGAGGCGGAGACCGAGGCGATCGGCCGCTGGGCCGTCGAGCACGGTCTGTGGGTCCTGACGGACGAGATCTACGAGCACCTGGTCTACGGCGACGCCACGGCGGTCTCTCTGCCGGCGGTCATGCCGGAGCTCCGCGACAAGTGCATCGTCGTCAACGGCGTCGCCAAGACGTACGCGATGACCGGCTGGCGCGTGGGGTGGATCATCGGCCCGAAGGACGTCGTGAAGGCCGCGACGAACCTGCAGTCGCACGCCACGTCCAACGTGAGCAACGTCGCGCAGGTGGCCGCGCTCGCCGCCGTGTCGGGCAACCTGGACGCGGTCGCCGAGATGGGGCGCGCCTTCGACCGCCGCCGCCAGACGATCGTGCGGATGCTCAACGACATCGAGGGCGTGCTCTGCCCGACCCCGGAGGGCGCGTTCTACGTGTACCCGTCGGTCAAGGGGCTGCTCGGCAAGGAGATCCGCGGCAAGCGCCCGCAGACCTCGGTCGAGCTGGCCGCCCTGATCCTGGACGAGGCCGAGGTCGCGGTCGTCCCGGGCGAGGCCTTCGGCACGCCGGGCTACCTGCGCCTGTCGTACGCGCTCGGTGACGAGGACCTGGTGGAGGGCGTGGCCCGGATCCAGAAGCTCCTGGCCGAGGCGACCGACTGAGTCGTCCCAGCCCACTCCCGAGAGTGGCTGCGGGCCCCCGGTTCTCCGGAACCGGGGGCCCGTTCTTGCGTTCTAGCAAGGTCCCGATCGGGGAAACGGACTGTATTCGTCCATTCGGGTGCGGCAGGATCAGCCAATGCTGGCCTTTTCAGGGGGACACCCCCCGAACCCCCCGGACGTTTCACGCGACATCACCCTGCTGCCCAAGGCCCATCTGCACCTGCACTTCACCGGTTCGATGCGGCCCACGACGCTCATCGAGCTGGCCGACAAGTACGGCGTGCATCTCCCCGAGGCGCTCAAGAGCGGTACGCCTCCCCAGCTGCGGGCCACCGACGAACGCGGCTGGTTCCGCTTCCAGCGGCTCTACGACATCGCCCGCTCCTGCCTGCGCTCGCCGGAGGACATCCGGCGGCTGGTCCGGGAGGCGGCCCAGGAGGACGTCAGGGACGGCTCCGGGTGGCTGGAGATCCAGGTCGACCCCACGTCGTACGCACCGCACCTCGGCGGCCTCATCCCGGCCCTGGAGATCATCCTGGACGCGGTCGACGCGGCCTCCCGGGAGACCGGGCTCGGGATGCGGGTGCTCGTGGCCGCGAACCGGATGAAGCACCCGCTGGAGGCGCGGACCCTGGCCCGGCTCGCGGTGCGCTTCGCGGACCGGGGCGTGGTCGGCTTCGGGCTGTCCAACGACGAGCGGCGGGGCATGGCCCGGGACTTCGACCGGGCCTTCGCGATCGCGCGGGAGGGCGGCCTGCTCGCGGCCCCGCACGGCGGCGAGCTGACGGGCCCCTCGTCCGTACGGGACTGCCTGGACGACCTGCGGGCGTCGCGGGTCGGCCACGGGGTGCGGTCGGCGGAGGACCCGCGGCTGCTGCGGAAGCTCGCCGAGAGGGGCGTGACCTGCGAGGTCTGCCCGTCGTCGAACGTCGCCCTCGGGGTGTACGAGAAGCACGAGGACGTGCCGCTGCGGACGCTCTTCGAGGCGGGGGTGCCGATGGCGCTGGGCGCGGACGACCCGCTGCTCTTCGGCTCGCGGCTCGCGGCGCAGTACGAGATCGCCCGCCGGCACCACGGGTTCACGGACGCGGAGCTGGCGGAGCTGGCCCGTCAGTCGGTGCGGGGCTCGGCGGCGCCCGGGGACGTCCGGGCGAAGCTGCTCGCGGGGATCGACGACTGGATGGCTAGCTGATCCCCCGGAGCAGGGTGCGGGCGAGCGCGCGGGCGAAGTCGTCCAGGGAGTCCGGCGGCCTGCGGTCCGGGCTCATCTCCCAGGCGAAGGAGCGCTGCACGCAGGCCCCGAGGAGCAGGGACGCGGCGGCCACCGGGTCGGCGTCGGGGCTGAGGCGGCCGTGCCGCTGCTCGGCGCGGAGGTAGGCGGCGAGGCCTTCGATGGGCTTGTGGGGGCCCATCCCGTACGTCCGCATGGCCTCCTCGTGGCGCCGCTTGAGCTGCGGCTCCGCGTAGAGGGACGCGACGACCGGGAAGGTCTGCTCGTAGAAGAGCGCGGCCTGCCGGGCGACCTCGGTGAGGTTCTCCTCGACGGTGCGGCCGCCGGGGTCGGCGACGAGCGTGCCGAGGAGGCCGCCGAGCTGGGGCAGCCGCTCGTTCAGGACGGTCAGGAAGAGCTCTTCCTTGCTGCTGAAGTACTTGTAGAGCGCGGCTTCCGAGCAGCCGGCCGCCTTGGCGATCTCCTTGGTGGTGGTGCGGGCGAGCCCCGCCGTCCGCATGAGGTCGCGGGCGGCGTCGACGATCCGGGTCCGGGTCGGCCTCTGTTCCATGCATCCTCCAGCGACGCTTGACGTGAGAGTGAGTATCCACTCACCCTGGGGGTGAGTGAACACTTACCCACCCGAGGAGGGTGCGACATGAAGCTCACAGTCTTCGGTGCGACCGGCGGCATCGGCCAGGAGATCGTCCGGCAGGCACTGGCCTCGGGCCACGAGGTGACGGCGGTGGTGCGGGACCCGGCACGGCTCACGGTGACCGGAACGCGCCTGACGGTCCAGCGGGCCGACCTGTCCGACCCCGAGGCCCTGCGCGGTGCGGTCACGGGCCGGGACGCGGTGCTCTCGGGCCTCGGGGCCCGGACCCGGGCGGACGCGGGCGTGGCCGCCCCACTGACCCGCTCGGTGCTCGCGGCGATGGAGGCGGAGAAGACGCGCCGACTCCTGGTGGTCAGCGCGGCCCCGCTGGGCCCGGTCCCGGACGGTCAGGCCCTCGTCGACAAGGCGGTCCTGGCGATCATCAACTCCGTCCTGAAGGACGTCTACGCCGACCTGCGGGTCATGGAGTCCGACCTCGCCGCGAGCAGCGCCGACTGGACCTCCGTACGCCCGCCCAAGCTGACGAACAAGCAGGGCACCGGGCAGTACCGCAAGGTCGTCGGCGGCACCCCGTCCCGGGGCCGCTCCCTGGCCCGCGCGGACGTGGCGCACGCGATGCTGTCGATGATCGACGACCCCGCGACGGTCAAGCAGGGCGTGGGCGTCGCGTACTAGTCGCGCGCCTGCCCGTCGCGTACTAGAGCTCGACGCCGACGGTGACGGGCTCGTTCACGAGGGTGATCCCGAAGGCGTCCCGTACCCCGGCGACGACCTCACGGGCGAGGGCGAGGAGGTCCTCGGTGGTCGCCTCGCCGCGGTTGGTGAGGGCGAGCGTGTGCTTGGTGGAGATCCGGGCGGGCCCGGAGCCGTACCCCTTGGTGAAGCCCGCCTTGTCGATCAGCCAGGCCGCCGAGGTCTTCACGGCGCCGTCCTCGCCCGCCGGGAAGGCCGGCGGGGTGACGTCGGGGCCGAGCCGCTCGGTCACGCGCGCGAGGAAGGTCTCGTACTCCCCCGCCGTGAGGATCGGGTTGGTGAAGAAGGAGCCCGCGGACCAGGTGTCGTGGTCCTCCGGGTCCAGGACCATGCCCTTGCCGGCGCGCAGCCGCAGCACGGTCTCACGGGCGTGCACGAGAGGCACCCGGTCCCCCGCCTCGACGCCGAGGGAGCGCGCGGTCTCCGGGTAGTTGATCGGCGCGGAAAGACCGTCCGCGTCCTCGAGCTCGAAACGGACCCGCAGCACCACGTACCGCTCGGGCTGGTCCTTGAAGACGCTGTGCCGGTACGAGAAGGAGCACTCGGCGTTCGTGAGGGTGACGGTCTCCTCGGCACGCCGGTCGTACGCGACGACCTCGGTGACGGTGGCGGAGACGTCCTGCCCGTACGCGCCGACGTTCTGGATCGGGGTCGCGCCGGCCGAGCCGGGGATGCCGGCCAGGCACTCGATCCCGGCGAGCCCGGCCTCCACGGTCCGCGCCACGGCGTCCGTCCAGACCTCGCCGGCGGCGAGCTCCAGGCGGGTCCCGTCGAGCGAGAACCCGGTGGTGGCGATGCGCAACGCGGTGCCGTCGAAGCCCTTGTCCCCGATGACCAGGTTGGAACCGCCGCCGATGATCAGCAGCGGGGTCCCGGCGGCGTCGGCCTCACGGACCGCCGCGACCACCTCGTCGTCGGTGGTGGCGGTCACGAGCCGGGCGGCGGGTCCGCCGAGCCGGAAGGTGGTCAGGGGCGCGAGGGGGGCGTCTGCGATCTGCTGCACGGGCTCAAGAGTACGGGCCTGCTTTCTGCCACGACAGAAAGCAGGCCCGCCGGCGGCCTCAGGCGAGGCGGACCACGGCCCGGCTCATGCCCAGGACCTTCTGCCCGGCGCTCATCGCGGTGAGGTCGACCCGCACCTGCTTGTCGTCGAGCTTGGCGGCGACCTTGGCGGAGACCTCGATCAGGGCGCCGGTCCCGTCGTTGGGGACGACGACCGGCTTGGTGAAGCGGACGCCGTACTCGACGACGGCGGCGGGGTCGCCGGCCCAGTCGGTGACGACGCGGATCGCCTCGGCCATGGTGAACATGCCGTGGGCGATGACGTCCGGGAGGCCGACCTCGACCGCGAACTTCTCGTTCCAGTGGATGGGGTTGAAGTCCCCGGAGGCGCCGGCGTACTGCACGAGCGTGGCGCGGGTCACGGGGAAGGACTGCGCGGGCAGCTCGGTGCCGACCTCGACCTCGTCGTAGGCGATCTTCGCGGTCATGGTCAGGCCCCCTCGGGTGCGCGGGAGACGAGCTTGGTCCAGGCGGTGACCACGTGCTCGCCGGAGCCGTCGTGGACCTCGCCGCGGATGTCCAGGATGTCGTTGCCGGCGAGGGACTTGATCGCCTCGATGGTGGAGGTGACCGAGAGCCGGTCCCCGGCGCGTACGGGCCGGGTGTAGGCGAACTTCTGGTCGCCGTGGACGACGCGGCTGTAGTCGAGGCCCAGCTGCGGGTCCTCGATGACGGCGCCGGCCGCCTTGAATGTGATGGCGAACACGAAGGTGGGCGGGGCGATCACATCGGAATGTCCGAGCGCCTTGGCCGCCTCGGTGTCGGTGTACGCGGGATTGGCGTCACCGATCGCCTCGGCGAACTCGCGGATCTTCTCGCGGCCGACCTCATAGGGAGGGGTGGGCGGATAGGTCCGGCCCACGAAGGACTGGTCGAGCGCCATGGACTCGATACCTCCTGCTGGATTTGTTGCCGATGTTGCCGGTGTTGCCGATGTCGTGCCGACAAACGACACGAGGCCGCCCCCTGGTGGGGACGGCCTCGTGTACGAGCCTGATTAACGCGTCTCGCGGTGCGCGGTGTGAGAGTTGCAGCGAGGGCAGTGCTTCTTCATCTCAAGACGGTCCGGGTTGTTACGCCGGTTCTTCTTGGTGATGTAGTTCCGCTCCTTGCACTCCACGCAGGCCAGCGTGATCTTCGGGCGGACGTCGGTGGCAGCCACGTGAGTGCTCCTTGACGGACGGATGGACGGATGAACGCATAGAAGAGTAGCCGATCGAAGGACCGACCCCACAATCGGCTACTGTCTGTAGCGGTGACCGGACTTGAACCGGTGACACAGCGATTATGAGCCGCTTGCTCTACCGACTGAGCTACACCGCTTTGATGATCCGGACCCCGTCCGAAGACGGGATCCCTCTCACCAGAGCCCCAATACGGAATCGAACCGTAGACCTTCTCCTTACCATGGAGACGCTCTACCGACTGAGCTATTGGGGCGAGCGAGGAAGACATTACACGGTCTCCGGCCCATCACCCAAATCCGTTTCCCCGCGCCCTCGCGACGGCCCTCACCAGGTCGTCATCAGGTGTCCCGTACGCCACTCGTGGCCTCATCGGTACGACTATTGCGCTCCTCCTCGAAGGTCGCCGCGAGCGCCCCTAGGCTCGGCCCCACGCTGCGTGATCTTGATCTTGAGGAGCCTTGAGGAGCCCGATGTCAGCCGACAGCAAGCAGCCCCAGCCGCCCGAGGACGGGGCCGCCACCACCGCCGACTCGGCCTCGCTCCTGCTCTCCCACGCACGGCTCACCGACGGAAGGACCGTGGACGTGCGGCTCGTCGGCGGCCGGATCGAGGCCGTCGGCACCGCGGGCAGCCTCACCGCCGTGGGCGCGCGGGTCGACCTCACCGGCTATCTGCTGCTGCCCGCCGCCACCGAACCCCACGCCCACGCCGACACCGCGCTCTCCGCCGACACCCCGGGACCCGTCTCGTACGCCCCCGAGGAGGTGCAGCGGCGGGCCACCGAGGCGGCGCTGCTCCAGCTCGGCCACGGCGCGACGTCGCTCCGCGCGCACGTGCGCATCGGCGACGTCCAGGGACTCGGCCCGCTCGAAGCCGTGCTCCAGGCGCGGCGCTCGCTGCGCGGCCTCGCCGACCTGACGGCCGTCGCCGTGCCCCGGCTGCTCACGGGCGTCGCGGGCGCGGACGGGCTCGCGATGCTGCGGGACGCGGTGAAGATGGGCGCCGGCGTGGTCGGCGGCTGCCCGGACCTCGACCCGGACCCGGCCGGTTACGTGGAGGCGGTCCTGGAGGTCGCGGCCGAGCACGGAGTGCCGGTGGACCTGCACACCGACGGGGACGACCCGGCCCGGCTCGCCCGCCTCGCGGCGATGGCCGGCGGGCTGCGGCCCGGGGTGACGATCGGGCCGTGCGCGGGGCTCGGCCGGCTCCCCTCCGACGCGGCACGACGCGCGGCGGACCAGCTGGCGGCGGCCGGCGTGACGGTGGTGTGCCTGCCGCAGGGCGGCTGCGGGGGCACGGAGCTGCGCGGGGCGGCGCCGGTGCGGCTGCTGCGGGCGGCCGGGGTGCGGGTCGCGGCGGGCAGCGGGGCACTGCGGGACGTGGCCAACCCGGTCGGGCGCGGGGACCCGCTGGAGGCGGCGTACCTGCTGGCCTCGCTCGGCGGGCTGTCGCCCCAGGAGGCGTACGGGGCGGTGAGCGCGGAGGCGCGGGCCGTGATGGGCCTGCCGGAGGTGCGGGTGGAGGCCGGCTTCCCGGCGGAGCTGCTCGCGGTGCGCGGCGAGCGCCTGGCGGGCGTGCTGTCCCTCGCGTACAGCCGGATCGTGGTGCACCGGGGGCGGGTGGTGGCGCGGACGAGCGCGGTGCGGGAGTACTGCGACTCGGCGGCGGCGCTCGACCTGCCGCGTCAGGCGCGCCCGGAACGCCCTCCCGAGCCGGGAAGCCCTCCGGCCGGACCCGTCGTACGGTCGTGAGTATGCGCATCGTCATCGCTGGAGGACACGGACAGATCGCCCTGCGCCTGGAGAGGCTGCTCTCGGCGGCCGGGCACGAGGTCGCGGGGATCATCCGCAAACCGGAACAGGGCGCCGACCTGCGGGAGGCGGGCGCCGAGCCCGTCGTCCTCGACCTGGAGTCGGCATCGGTCGAGATGGTCGCCGCGGTGCTGCAGGGCGCCGACGCGGCCGTCTTCGCGGCGGGCGCGGGCCCGGGCAGCGGCGCCGCCCGCAAGGACACGGTGGACCGGGCGGCGGCCGTCCTGTTCGCCGACGCGGCGGAACGGGCGGGCGTACGGCGCTACGTCGTCGTCTCCTCGATGGGCGCGGACGCGTCCCACCCGGGCGACGAGACCTTCGACGCCTACCTCCGCGCCAAGGGCGCCGCCGACGACGAGGTCCGCTCCCGTACGGCCCTGGAGTGGACGATCCTGCGCCCCGGCTCGCTCACGAACGACGCGGGCACGGGCATGGTCCGCCTGGAGGCGCGCACGGGCCGAGGCCCGGTCCCCCGGGACGACGTGGCCGCGGTCCTCGCCGAACTCCTCGACACCCCGGCGACCGCCGGCCTCACCCTGGAACTGATCGCCGGTTCGGTCCCGCTCTCGGTCGCGGTGAAGGACGTGGCCGGCAACTGACCCGGAACGACGAAGAAGGCCCCCGGTGCAAGCACCGGGGGCCTTCTTCAGTGTGGCGACGCCAGGATTCGAACCTGGGTAGGCTAAGCCGACGGATTTACAGTCCGCTCCCATTGGCCACTCGGGCACATCGCCATGGGTTCGCTGCCTTGGATCCCCGCTTTTCGGCGGTGTTCCCTGGCAACGACGTAAACAATACCTGATCCCCGGGGGTGGTTCGCCACCGGATTGATCAGCGGTTCGGCCGGTGGCGCACCCCCTAGGCTTTGGGCTGTACCCCACAGCATCCGAACAAGGAGCCACGAGTCATGGCCGACTCCAGTTTCGACATCGTGTCCAAGGTCGAGCGGCAGGAGGTCGACAACGCCCTCAACCAGGCCGTGAAGGAGATCTCCCAGCGCTACGACTTCAAGGGAACCAACGCCTCGATCGCCTGGTCGGGCGAGAAGATCCTGATGCAGGCGAGCGGCGAGGAGCGCGTCCTGGCGATCCTCGACATCTTCCAGTCCAAGCTGATCAAGCGCGGGATCTCGCTGAAGTCGCTGGACGTCGAGGGTGACCCGCAGCTCTCCGGCAAGGAGTACAAGCTCTTCGCCTCCGTCCAGGAGGGCATCTCTCAGGAGAACGCCAAGAAGGTCGCGAAGGCCATCCGCGACGAGGGCCCCAAGGGCGTCAAGGCGCAGGTCCAGGGCGACGAGCTGCGCGTCAGCTCGAAGAGCCGGGACGACCTGCAGGCCGTGCAGGCGCTGCTCAAGGGCAAGGACTTCGACTTCGCGATCCAGTTCGTGAACTACCGCTGACCTCGTAGCCGGGTCATGAGCGTCGTGTCCGAATACCGCCAGCCCCGGGCTCGGCGGTCCCCGCACACTGGGTCTGTGGAAGACCCGTGCGGGGAGAGGAACCAGTCATGACCGTGTACGCGTACGTCGACGGCCCCCTGGGCGAGATGCTGCTTGTCGGGCAGCTCGCCGAAGGGGGCCGAGCCGTGCTGCGCTCGCTGTCCCTGCCGGGGCAGAAGGGTGCCGTCGAGGTCGAGGACGGGTGGACGCTCGCGCCCGGGGCGTTCACCGAGGTCGCCGGGCAGCTGGGCGAGTACTTCGCCGGGCGGCGCGACCGGTTCGACCTGCCGCTCGGCGGCGACTCCGGCACCGCGTTCCAGCGGCGGGTCTGGCAGGCCCTGGAGGAGATCCCGTACGGGACGACCGTCTCGTACGGGGAGATCGCGCGGCGCGTCGGTTCGGCCGGCGCCGGGGTGCGGGCCGTGGGCACCGCGATCGGGCGCAATCCGCTGCTCGTGGTGCGGCCCTGCCACCGGGTGATCGGGGCCGACGGGAGCCTGCGCGGGTACGCCGCCGGGCTCGACCGCAAGGAACGGCTCCTGGGCCTGGAGGGAGCCCTCGCGTGACCGAGGGGCTCTTCCCGCGCGAACGGGCCGAGATCGCTCCCGGAGCGGTGCACGTGCCCGCGTGGCTCCCGTTCGCACGACAGCGGGAGCTGGTGGACGCCTGCCGCGAGTGGGGGCGCGGGCCCTTCCCCTACCGGCAGACGGTGCTGCCCGGCGGCGGCGTCATGTCGGTGCGCTCGCTGGCCCTGGGCCGGCAGTGGGTGCCGTACCGCTACCTCGACACGGTCGGGGTCCCGTTGCCGGAGTGGCTGGTCGCCCTTGGCCGGGAGGCGCTCGTCGAGGCCTACGGCGAGCACGGCGGCTTCACCCCCGACACCGCGCTCGTGAACTTCTACGCGCCCGGTGCGCGGATGGGCATGCACCAGGACCGGGAGGAGCGCTCCGGGGCGCCGGTGGTGTCGCTGAGCCTCGGGGACCGGTGCGTGTTCCGCTTCGGCAACGAGGAGAACCGCGGCCGGCCGTACCAGGACGTCGACCTCGTCTCCGGGGACCTGTTCGTCTTCGGCGGGGCTTCCCGCTGGGTTCACCACGGGGTTCCCAAGGTTTTCCCCGGGACGGCCGAGCCGGCGCTCGGCCTGGCCGGGCGGCTGAACATCACGCTCAGGGAGACCGGCCTCAGCGTCTAGTGTGCGGAGCATGACACCGGAACTGCGCCGCTCCCTCGGCGTCTTCGACGCGGTCGTGATCGGCCTCGGTTCGATGGTCGGGGCGGGGATCTTCGTCGCGCTCGGGCCCGCCGCCGGCGCGGCCGGCTCCGGGGCGGGGCTGCTCTGGGCACTCGGGCTCGCCGCCGTCGTCGCCTACTGCAACGCCATGGCGTCCGCCCGGCTCGCCGCCCTCTACCCGGCCTCCGGCGGCACGTACGTGTACGGTCGCGAACGCCTCGGTTCGTTCTGGGGGTACCTCGCCGGCTGGGCGTTCGTCGCCGGCAAGACGGCCTCGTGCGCGGCGATGGCGCTGACCGTCGGGTCGTACGTGTGGCCGGAGCAGGCGCACGCGGTGGCGGTCGCCTCCGTGGTGGCCCTGACAGCCGTCAACTACCGGGGAGTTCAGAAGTCGGCACTGCTCACCCGGATCATCGTCGCGCTCGTCCTGGCCGTGCTCGCCTGCGTCGTCACGGTGTCCTTCGGAGCCGACGGGGCCGGCCTCCCGGCCCTCGGCGGGGAGTTCACGACGGGCGGGGTACTGCAGGCCGCAGGTTTGCTCTTCTTCGCATTCGCGGGGTACGCGCGGATCGCCACGCTCGGCGAAGAGGTCCGTGATCCGGCCCGCACCATCCCCCGGGCGGTACCGGTGGCGCTCGGCCTCGCGCTCGCCGTCTACGCCCTCGTCACCATCAGCGTCCTCACCGTCCTCGGGCCCGCCGCCCTCGCCGCCTCCCCCGCGCCGCTCGCCGACGCGGCCCGCGCGGCGGACGCCGGCTGGCTGGTGCCGCTGGTCACCGTCGGCGCGGCCGTCGCCGCGCTCGGCTCGCTGCTCTCCCTGATCCTCGGGGTGTCCCGTACGACCCTGGCGATGGCCCGGGACGGCTACCTGCCGGCCCGGCTCGCCGCCGTGCACCCGCGCTTCCAGGTGCCGCACCAGGCGGAGCTCGCGGTCGGCGCGGTGGTGGCCGTGGTGGCGGCGACGATCGACGTGCGGGGCGCCATCGGCTTCTCGTCGTTCGGCGTGCTCGTCTACTACGGCATCGCGAACGCCTCCGCCTGGACCCTGGGCGGCCGCGCCCGCTACCTGGCCGCGGCGGGCCTCGCCGGCTGCGGCGCCCTGGCCTTCGCACTCCCCCTCGGCTCGGTCCTTGCGGGGGCGGGGGTCGTGGCGGCGGGGGTGGTGGCATGGGCGGCCACACAGGGCCGCGCGACGCCTCCACGGGGGTGAGCGGGGGCCCGGGAGGCTCCTCCGCTATCGCGAGCCCGCGCCCGGTGCGGACGGCGCCCTCGCCGGGCCTGTTGTGGGCCGCGCCCTCGCGGGGCGGGTTGGGGGCTGCTCCCTCGCCGCACCGGTTGTGGGCAGGCGTTCCGCAAGGGGCGATGGGGGTCCCCCCTGCTCGAGCGAAGCCGAGAGCTTGGGGGAAGGCGGGCACAACCCCACGACCGCGCCGCACGCCGGGCGCGGGTCCAGGCCCGGAAGCCTGGGCCCGGCACGGGGCACCGCCCTTTGTGCCCACCCGTCCCGCCCTGGGTCCCCCCGGACGAAGTCTGGGGGAGGGACGATTGCCCACACGGCGGGTGGCCGGGGCACCGCCCCGCGAGCGGGCGCCCACACGGCGGGGCGCGCCGGCCACGCGGGCGCAGCCCGCGGGGCAAGTGGCCGCCCTCGGGCACGGCCCACGCGGCGGTGGGTGCCGGCCTTGTGTCAGCGGGGGCCGTAGCCGTATGCCTGGTTCGTTGGGACGATTTCCTTGCCCAGGGGGAGCAGGGACACCGGGATCATCTTGAAGTTCGCGATGCCCAGCGGGATGCCGATGATCGTGATGCACAGGGCGATGCCCGTGGTGATGTGGCCCAGAGCCAGCCACCAGCCGGCGAGGATCAGCCACAGCACGTTGCCGATGCACGACGGCGCTCCCGCGTCGCGGCGGTCGACGACCGTTTGGCCGAAGGGCCAGAGGGCGTAGAGGCCGATACGGAAGGCAGCGAGCCCAAAGGGGATGCCGATGATCGTGATGCAGAGCAGGACGCCCGCGAGCATGTAGCCCAGGAACATCCAGAATCCGCACAGGACCAGCCAGATGATGTTGAGGATCGTCTTCACGGGCGATGACCTGCCATCTGTTCGAGCCGGGCGATCCGCTCGGCCATCGGCGGATGGGTGGAGAACATCTTGGAGAGGCCCTTTCCGGGGCGGAAGGGGTTCGCGATCATCATGTGGCTCGCGGTCTCGATCCGCGGCTCGGGCGGCAGCGGCAGCTGCTTGGTGCCCGCCTCCAGCTTCCGCAGGGCGCTGGCCAGGGCGAGCGGGTCTCCGGTGAGCTGGGCGCCCGAGGCGTCGGCCTCGTACTCGCGGGAGCGGGAGATGGCGAGCTGGATGACCGAGGCGGCGATCGGGCCGAGGATGAGGACCAGCAGGTAGCCGAGGATGCCGGGGCCGTCGTCGTCGTTGGAGCGGCCGACGGGGATCAGCCAGGCGAAGTTGACCAGGAACATGATCACGGAGGCGAGCGCTCCGGCGACCGAGGAGATGAGGATGTCCCGGTTGTAGACGTGGCTCAGCTCGTGGCCGATGACCCCGCGCAGCTCGCGCTCGTCGAGGATCGCGAGGATGCCCTCGGTGCAGCAGACGGCGGCGTTGCGCGGGTTGCGGCCGGTCGCGAAGGCGTTGGGTGCCTGCGTGGGTGAGATGTAGAGCCGGGGCATGGGCTGACGCGCCTGCGTGGAGAGCTCGCGCACCATCCGGTAGAGGACGGGGGCCTCGAACTCGCTCACCGGGCGGGCGCGCATGGCCCGCAGCGCCAGCTTGTCGCTGTTCCAGTACGCGTACGCGTTGGTGCCGAGCGCCACGACCAGCGCGACGATCAGCCCCGTACGACCGAAGAAGCTGCCGATGACGATGATGAGGGCCGAGAGCCCTCCGAGGAGTACGGCGGTCCTCAGCCCGTTGTGCCGGCGGTGCACGGTACGCCCTCCAGGTGGTGCGGCAGGGGAACCCTTTTCTGCGTGGCGGTCCACGCATCCAGTGGACCCTCCCGTACAGGTCAACGCCAGGCGGAAGGTTCGGGTTCCCCGGCTCGCAGGGGGTGCCGTGTGGGCCGTACGGGTGATCAGCGGGCGGCGGGGATCTTCTCCAGGCCGAGGACGCTGGGCTCGACCTCGCTGGTGCAGTGGGCGCAGCGGGAGGCGATGACCGGGATCTCGGTGAAGCAGCGGGGGCAGTCGCGCTTCTCGGCCTTGGGGTCCTTCGCCTCCTCCTTGGCGAACTTCTCCTGGATCTTCGTCATCGGGACGACGATCAGGAAGTACAGGACGGCGGCCGTGATGACGAAAGCTATGACGGCGGCGATGGCCAGACCGTACGGGAAGACCGTGCCCTGGATCTTGAAGCTGGCCTCGCTGAAGTCGCCGACCGAGCCGGTCGCCAGACCGATGAGCGGGGTGATGAACGCCTTGCTGAAGCCGGTGACGACGGCCGTGAAAGCCGATCCGATGGCCAGGCCGATGGCCATCGAGACGACGTTCCCGCGAAGTATGAAGTCCTTGAATCCGTTCAGCACGGGGTGTTGCTCCTCGGTTTTTCTCTGTGGGGGGGTCAGAACAGGTTCGTCGCCGCGAAGCGGAGGGCGAACTGCGGATAGCCCGACAGGACGACTCCGGCGGCGGCGGTCAGCGCGATCGCCAGGGTGACCGGCGCGGGGGCCCTGTGCGTGACGGGGGCGCCCTCCGGTGCGCGGAAGAGCAGGGCCGTCCAGCGCAGGTAGTAGTAGAGCGCGATCACGACGTTGACGCCCATGATCACGGCCAGCCACCCGAGGCCCGCGTCGACGGCCGCCGAGAAGACGGTCACCTTGGCGAAGAGGCCGATGATACCCGGGGGCAAACCGGCCAGATTCAGGAGGAAGAACCCGAGCGCGAAGGCTGCCGCGGGGCTGGCCGCGTACAGGCCCCGGTAGTCCGCGATCCGGTTCTCGGGGTGGGTGCGGCCGACGAGGGCGACGACCGCGAAGGCGCCGAGGTTCACGACGGCGTACATCAGGGCGTACGCGACGGTGGCGCCGATCTGGTCGTCGCTGGAGTACGCGGCGGCCGCGATCGGCACCAGGAGGTAGCCGGCCTGGGCGACGGAGGACCAGGCGAGCAGTCGGACCGCGCTCCACGCGCGCGTGGACAACTGGCGGAGCGCGGCGACGTTGCCCGCGGTCATGGTCAGCGCGGCGAGCGCGGCGAGCGCCGGGCCCCACACGTCCGCGTACGAGGGGAAGGCGACGACCGTCACCAGGATGAGGCCGGTGAAGCCGACGGCCTTGCCGACGACGGAGAGGTAGGCGGCGACGGGCAGCGGCGCGCCGACGTAGGTGTCGGGCACCCAGAAGTGGAACGGGACGGCTGCCGTCTTGAAGGCGAAGCCGACGAGGGTGAGGGCGACGCCCGCCTCGGCGAGTGTCTGGAGCTGCCCGGGAACGTCGTCGAGGCGCTGGGCGATCTCCGTGAGGTGGAGGGTGCCGGTCGCCGCGTACACGAAGCTGACGCCGAGCAGGGTGACGGCGGTCGCGGTGACGGACGAGAGGAAGAACTTGAGCGCGGCCTCGCCGGACATGCGGTCGCCCCGCTTGAGGCCGACGAGTGCGAACGCGGGCAGCGAGGCCACTTCGAGGGCGACGACGAGGGTGGCGAGGTCGCGGGAGGCGGGCAGCAGGGCGGCGCCGGCGGCCGAGGAGAGCAACAGGAACCAGTACTCGCCCGCCGGGAGCTTCTCGCGGGTCGCGTCGAGGGAGAGGAGCGCGGTGAGGAGCGCGCCGGCGAGGACAAGCAGCTGGATGACGAGGGTGAAGTGGTCGGCGGTGTAGCTGCAGGCCTTCACCTGCGTCGCGGCCGTCAGGCAGAAGGTGGAGCGGTCTCCCGCCCTCAGCGGCAGGAGGAGCGCGAGGGCGGCGGTGAGGCCGCCGATCGCGGTCCAGCCGAGGAGCTGCTTGCGCTCCTGGGGGACGAAGAGGTCGGCGACGAGGACGACGAGGGCGACCACGGCCGTGAGGGTGGGGGGCGCGATCGTGAGCCAGTCGACGGACTGGACGAGTGACTCGCTGGCGAACGTCACTGGGTGCCTCCCGCGAGGAGCTTCTGGACGGCCGGGTCGGTGAGGCCGAGGAGGACGGCGGGCCAGAGTCCGGCGAGGACGGTGAGGGCGACGAGGGGGGTCCAGGCGGCGAACTCGTACCCCTGGACGTCGGCGATCGCCGTCTCCCCCGCGGGTCGCGGGCCGCCCATGCAGACGCGGCGGACGACGACGAGGAGGTAGGCGGCGGTGAGGAGGGTGCCGAAGGCGCCGATCGCCATGAAGGTGAGGAAGGCGGGGCGGCTGAGGCCCTCGGCCGGGTCGAAGGCGCCGAAGAGGGCGAGCATCTCGCCCCAGAAGCCGGCGAGGCCTGGCAGTCCGAGGGAGGCCACGGCGGCGAAGGCGAGGAGGCCGCCGAGGCGGGGCGCGCGGCCGTAGAGGGCGGCGCCGGTGGCTCCGGCGAGGGTGTCGAGGTCGGCGGTGCCGTACCGGTCCTTGACCGCGCCGACCAGGAAGAACAGGAGGCCGGTGACGAGGCCGTGGGCGATGTTGGCGAAGAGGGCGCCGTTGACCCCGGTGGGGGTCATGGTGGCGATGCCGAGGAGCACGAAGCCCATGTGGCCGACGGAGGAGTACGCGATGAGGCGCTTGAGGTCGCCCTTGTTGCCGGGCTTCGCGAGGGCGAGGCAGGCGAGCGATCCGTAGATGATGCCGGCGACGGCGAAGGCCGCGAGGTACGGGGCGAAGGTCCGCATGCCGTCGGGGGTGATCGGCAGGACGATCCGGACGAAGCCGTACGTGCCCATCTTGAGCAGGACGCCGGCGAGGAGGACGGAGCCGACGGTCGGGGCCGCGGTGTGGGCGTCCGGGAGCCAGCTGTGGAGCGGCCACATCGGGGTCTTCACGGCGAGCCCGAGGCCGATCGCGAGAACGGCGATGACCTGCACCGATGTGGTCAGTCCGCGGCCGTTGTCAGTGGCGAGTGCCACCATGTCGAACGTGCCCGCCTTCACGCCGATGAGGAGCAGGCCGAGCAGCATGACGACGGAGCCGAGCAGCGTGTAGAGGATGAACTTCCAGGCGGCGGCCTGCCTGCCCTCGCCGCCCCAGCGGGCGATGAGGAAGTACATCGGGATGAGGACCATCTCGAAGGCCAGGAAGAACAGGACGAGGTCGAGGACGGCGAAGGTCGCGAGGGTGCCGGACTCCAGGACGAGGAGCAGGGCGACGAAGGCCTTGGGGGAAGGCCCCTTGGGCATCTTGAAGTAGCTGTACAGCGCGCAGAGGAAGCTCAGGAGCGCGGTCAGGACCAGGAGGGGGAGGGAGATGCCGTCGACACCGAGGTGGATGCGCACGTCGAGTGCCCTGATCCAGCTGATGTCCGTCGTGGCCTGCATCGTCGACGGGTGGTCGTGGTCGAAGCCGAGCGCGAGGACGATCGCGGCCAGCAGGATGACGCCGGTGACGGTGACGCCGTGGCGGAGCACGGCCTGGTCGGGTGACTTCCCCTTCAGCCCGGGCGGGGCGGGCAGGAGAGCGGCGGCGGCGCCGACCAGCGGGCCGGCGACGATCAACGCGAGAAGGAACTGCATCACGGATTCGCTGATATCGATCACGGCTCACGCTCCGGCGACGGCGTTGGCGAGGGCGACGGCGACGATCGCCAGGACGACGGAGCCGGCGAGCAGGGCGCTCAGATAGGTCTGCACGTTGCCGGTCTGGGCGCGGCGGACGAGCCAGCCGAGCCCCTTGGCGGAGTTGCCCGCGGCGCTCACGTAGGTGTCGACGACCTCGCGGTCCAGGAAGCGGACCAGGGAGGCGGCGGCGAGTACGGGGCGGACGAAGGCGGTCCGGTAGACGGCGTCCAGGTGGAAGCCGTCGGCGGCCGGTCCGTGCAGCGGCCCCAGGAGGGCGCGGCCGGGGTCGGCCGGGTCCTCGGCGGGGTGGGGCAGGTGCAGCGCCTCGGCCTCGACCTGGCCCGCCTCGGCGTCGGGGTGGGCGACGTGCGGCACGGGTGCCGTGACCGGGGTGCGGGCGGCGAGGGTGCGCCAGACCGCGTACGTGATCACGGCTCCGGCGACGGCGAGGCCCGTGCCGAGGACGGCGGTGGTGAGGGTCGGGGTGAGGTCGTTCCCGTCGAACCAGTCGTCGAGGTACGTGGCGGTCAGACCGAAGCCGAGGGTGGGGATCGCGAGGACCCAGAGGACGCTCGTCATGGCGATCGGCTGGCGGCCGTGGTCCGGTGCCTCGGCGCCGCGGCCCCGGAAGGTCCGCACCCAGAGGCGGAGCGCGTAGGCGGCGGTGAGCAGGGCGGTCACCAGGCCGGCGACGAGGACGATCCAGCCGGCCCCGGCGGGGGCGACGTCCCGCTCGCCGAGGGCGGTGTGCTCGGCGGCCACGAGGACGGCTTCCTTGGAGAAGAAGCCGGCGAAGGGCGGGATCGCGGCGAGCGCGAGGAGGGCGACGGTCATCGTCCAGTAGGCGTCGGGGATGCGCTTCGCGAGGCCGCTCATGCGGGACATGGCGGTGAGCGAGTTCGTACCGGCGGCGTGGATGACCGCGCCGGCGGCGAGGAACAGCAGCGCCTTGAACCCGGCGTGCGAGAGGAGGTGGAAGATGGCGGCCCCGCGGTCGCCGACGGCGAGGGCACCGGCCATGTAGCCGAGCTGGCCGATCGTCGAGTAGGCGAGGACCCGCTTGATGTCGTCCTGGGCGAGCGCGGCGAGCGCCGAGCCGACCATCGTGATCGCGGCCATCACGGCGAGCACGGTCATCGCGGCGGCGGAGGCCGCGAAGACCGGAAGCAGCCGGGCCGTGAAGTAGATGCCGGCGGCGACCATCGTCGCCGCGTGGATGAGCGCGGAGACGGGGGTGGGGCCGGCCATGGCGTCCGGGAGCCAGGTGTGGAGCGGGAACTGCGCCGACTTGCCCGCGACACCGGCGAGCAGCAGCAGCGCGATCACGGTGGGGTGGTCGAGGCCGCCGTTCGCGACGGCGCCGAGGACGCCCGTGATCTGGAAGGTGCCCGCGTCGACGGCGAGCGCGAAGAGACCGATGAGGAAGGGGACGTCACCGAGCTTGGTGACGAGGAAGGCCTTGAGGGAGGCGGCCCGCGCCTCCGGGGTCTCCCAGTAGTGGCCGACGAGGAAGTACGAGCAGATGCCCATGACCTCCCAGCCGACGAGGAGCACCATCAGGTCGCCGGAGTAGACGACGAGCAGCATCGCGGAGGTGAAGAGGGAGACGAGCGCGGCGTACGAGGGGTAGCGCGGGTCGTCGCGGAGGTAGCCGGTCGAGTAGATCTGCACGCAGGTGGCGACGACACCGACGAGGACGGCGACGAGCGCGGCGAATCCGTCGATGTGGAGGCTCAGGTCGATCGGGATCGAACCGGTCGGGGTGAGCTGCGTGGCGGCGTCGATCGCCCTGCCCCCGCCCTGGCGGGCGGCGACCAGGGCCGCGAGGACCGCGGCGGCGAGGGTCGGCAGCACGGCCAGCGGCCGGACGAAGCCGGGCGCGGTGCGGCCGAGCAGGAGTCCGGCGGCGGAGCCGAGGAAAGGGAGGAGGGGGACGAGGACGGCGAGGGTGGTCGTGGTCACGCGGCGGCCTCGGTCTTCTCCTCGACGGACGGCTGTTCCTCGGCCGACGGCTGTTCCTTGGTGTCGCGAAGACGGTCGACGTCCGAGGTGCCGCGGTTGCGGTGGACCATCAGGACGATCGCGAGACCGATGCCGATCTCCGCGGCGGCGATGGCGATGGTGAAGAGGGTGAGGGCCTGGCCGGCGTGGAGGGTGTCGCGGAGCCAGACGTCGAAGGCGACCAGGTTGAGGTTGACGGCGTTGAGCATCAGCTCGACGGACATCAGGACCAGGATCGCGTTGCGGCGGGCGAGGACACCGTAGAGGCCGACGGAGAAGAGGAGGGCGGCGAGGACGGCCGGGTAGGCGAGGTGCATCAGCGCTCGTCCTCCTTCTTCTTCCGCGACAGCACGATCGCGCCGACGAGGGCGGCCAGGAGCAGCACCGACAGCGCCTCGAAGGGCAGCACCCAGTGCTGGAAGAGGAACTCGCCGGTCACGGCCGTGGAGCCCTGGGCGGGTCCGTCCAGATCGATCCAGGTCGTACGGAACGCGTCGACGACGACCCAGACGAGCGCGGCCGCGGCGGCCAGCGCGACGGCGAGGGCGACCGGCCGGTTGCCGGAGTCGGCGTCCGGGGAGCGGCCGATGGGGGCCTTGGTGAGCATGAGCCCGAAGAGGAGGAGGACGACGACGGAACCGACGTAGATCAGGACCTGGACCCAGGCGATGAACTCGGCGGTCAGGAGCAGGTACTCGACGGCGAGCCCGCCGAGCGAGACGACCAGCCAGAGGGCGGCGTGCACCAGCTGGCGGGTGGTGACGGTGACGAGGGCGGCGCCGAGGGCGGCGACGCCGACGAGGACGAAGGCGACCTCGACGCCGGTGGGCGAGAGGAAGCCGTGGGCCTGTGTCGCAAGGTTCACTGCTGGTCCTCCTGGGCCTCTGCCTCGGCCGCCGCCTGGGCCGCCGCCTTCTCGGCCGCCTTGCGGGCCGCGGCGATCTCCTTCGGCTCCTCCGCGTGCGGGTCGAGCGCGGGCGGCTCGGGGACCGTCCACATCCACTCGCGGAGCTTGTCGCGCTCGTGGGTGAGCTCGTGGATGTCGGTCTCCGCGTACTCGAACTCGGGCGACCAGAACAGCGCGTCGAAGGGGCACACCTCGATGCAGATGCCGCAGTACATGCAGAGCGAGAAGTCGATGGCGAAGCGGTCGAGGACGTTCCGGCTGCGCTCGCGGCCGCCGGGGGCGGCGGGCGGCACCGTCTCCTTGTGGGAGTCGATGTAGATGCACCAGTCGGGGCACTCACGGGCGCAGAGCATGCAGACCGTGCAGTTCTCCTCGAACAGGCCGATGACCCCGCGGGTGCGGGGCGGCAGCTCGGGCTGCACGTCCGGGTACTGCGCGGTGACGGTCTTCCGCGTCATCGTGCGGAGCGTGACGGCGAGGCCCTTGGCGAGGCCGGAGCCGGGGATGGGAGGCATGGTTACTGGATCGCCACCTTCACGATGCCGGTGAGCGCGATCTGCGCGAGGGCGAGCGGGACGAGGGCCGTCCAGGCCAGCTTCTGCAGCTGGTCCTCACGGAGCCTCGGGTAGGACACCCGCAGCCAGATCACGACGAACGCGAGGACGGCGGTCTTCAGGAGGGTCCAGACCCAGCCGAGGCCGTCGCCGCCGAAGGGGCCGTGCCAGCCGCCGAGGAAGAGGACGGTGGTGAGACCGCAGAGGACGACGATGCCCGCGTACTCGGCGAGCAGGAAGAGCGCGAAGCGGAGACCCGTGTACTCGGTGTACGCGCCGAAGATGATCTCCGAGTCGGCCACCGGCATGTCGAACGGGGGCCGCTGCAGCTCGGCGAGACCGGCGACGAAGAACACGAGCGCGCCGATGATCTGCCAGGGCAGCCACCACCACTCGAAGGCGTTCAGGATGCCGGGGAGGGAGACGGTGCCGGCGGCCATCGCCACGGAGGCGGCGGCGAGCAGCATCGGCAGCTCGTACGCGAGGAGCTGGGCGGCGGTACGGAGGCCGCCGAGCAGCGAGAACTTGTTCGCGGAGGCCCAGCCGGCCATCAGACTGCCGAGGACGCCGACGCCCATGACGGCGAGCACGAAGAAGATGCCGGCGTCGACGAGCTGCCCGACGGCCCCTTCGCTCGGCCCGATCGGAATGGCGACGAGGACGAGGAGGTACGGGAGGAGGGCGACGGCCGGCGCGAGCTGGAAGATCCGCCGGTCCGCGTCCTTCGGGACCACGTCCTCCTTCTGCGCGAACTTCACGCCGTCGGCGACGAGCTGGGCCCAGCCGTGGAAACCGCCCGCGTACATGGGGCCGAGGCGGCCCTGCATGTGCGCCATGACCTTGTGCTCGGTCTGCCCGACGACCAGGGGCAGCACGAGGAAGACACCGAAGACGATGAGCAGCCGGAGGGCGACGTCGAGTACGTCGTTCACGCGGGATCGCCTCCGGCGGGGTCGGTGGGACTGTCGGTACCGCCGTCGTGCCCGGCGGGGTCGCGGTCGGCGGCGCGGGCGTTACGGGGCGCGGGGGCCTCGGGGGCCTCGGGGTCGGACGAGGTGTCCTCCGCCGGGGCGGCGGGGGCCGGGGCCTCCGGCCCGGGGGGCCGGGTGGCGGGGGCCGGGGCCTCCGGCTCGGTGCCGGTCCTGGGCTCCGGGGCCTCCGGCTCGGTGCCGGTCCTGGGCTCCGGGGCCTCCGGTTCGGTACCGGTCCTGGGCTCCGGGGCCTCCGGCTCGGGGGCCGGGGTGGGCTTCTGGGCGGCCGCTTCCGTCGTGGGGGGCTCGGCCGGGGTGGGCGGCTCCTCGTCGAACGCGGGGCGGGCGTGGTGCCAGGGGGCGTCCGAGCTGCGGGTACGCGGGGTGGCGGCCGCCGCGCGGGGCGCGGGGCCGTCCGTGTCCGGGGCCGACTGGCCGTCCGCAGCCGGAGCGTCCGGCTCCGGGGCCGACTGGCTCGCCGAACCGTCCGCCGCGGAGCGGGAACGGCGCGGGGGGCGGGCCGTGGAGGCCTGGGCCTCCGTGGAGGCCTGGGCGTCCGTGGGCGCGCCCGGCTCCGGGGCCGACTGGCTCGCGGAACCGTCGGCCGCCGAGCGGGAACGGCGCGGCGGAGCGGCCGGGGTCGAGTCCGGCTCCTGAGCCGCCTGGCTCGCCGAGCCGTCCGCCGCCGAGCGGGAACGGCGCGGGGGGCGGGCCGTGGAGGTCTGGGCGTCCGTGGAGGCCTGGGCCTCCGTGGGCGCGCCCTGCTCCGGGGTCACAGCGCCGGATTCCGGGGTCGCCTGGCTCGCCGAGCCCTCCGTCGTCGTGCGGGTGCGGCGGGGCGTGGCTGCGCCGGACTCCTCCGGTGTCTGGCTTGCCGAGCCCTCCGTGACCGTGCGGGTGCGGCGTACCGGGCGGTCGCCTGCCGTCGCTCGGGCGGGGCGGGCGGGGGCCGGCGGGAGCTGGCCCTTCAGGGGGCCCCATTCGTTGGGGTCCGGGACGCCCGGCGGGAGCATCTGGCGGCGCTTCGGCCCGCCGCCGTCGTGGGACTCGCCCGGCTCCTTCGCGCCCGGCCACGCCTTGGCGACCCGGGCCGCGAGGACGAAGTCCTTGCGCAGCGGGTGGCCCTCGAAGTTCTCGGGGAGGAGGAGCGGAACGAGGTGCGGGTGGCCCGCGAAGTCCACGCCGAACATCTCGTGGGTCTCGCGCTCGTGCCAGCCCGCTCCCGCGTACACCTCGATCGCGGTGGGAAGCACCGGCGCGTCGTGCGGGACCGTCGTGCGCAGCAGGAGGCGGCGCGGGCGGCCCCCGCCCAGCGACACCACGTGCGCGCAGACGCGGAAGCCCGTACCCGGCTCGTCCACCGCGCTCAGCCAGTCGAAGTACGTGCAGCCCAGCTCGTCGCGGGCGGTGGTGAGCGCCGCGAGCCAGGACGCCGGCGGGACGTCGACCGTCAGCAGGTCGTACGCCTGCTCCGCCGTCGCCTCCTCGCCGAAGATCTCCGTGACGGCGTCGGGGAGGGAGTCGTAGGCGGTCATGCCGTGCCTCCCGGCCGCTCGACCAGGGGGCTGGTCAGCTGGGAGACCGTGGCGGCGGTGGCGTACCGCTCGGCCAGGCTCTCGCGGGCGATCTTCTCCTGGAGCTTGAGGATGCCCTGGAGCAGCGCCTCGGGGCGCGGCGGGCAGCCCGGCACGTACACGTCGACCGGGATGATCTGGTCGACGCCCTTGGTGACCGAGTACGAGTCCCAGTAGGGGCCGCCGCAGTTCGAGCAGGCGCCGAAGGAGATGACGTACTTCGGCTCCGGCATCTGCTCGTACAGACGCTTCACCGCCGGCGCCATCTTGTCCGTGACCGTGCCCGAGACGATCATCAGGTCGGCCTGGCGCGGGCCCGGCGCGAAGGGGATCACGCCGAGCCGGATGAAGTCGTGCCGGGCCATCGACGCGGCGATGAACTCGATCGCGCAGCAGGCGAGGCCGAAGTTGAAGACCCACAGGCTGTAGCGGCGGCCCCAGTTCAGGACCACCTTCATCGGCTCGGGAGCCAGGCGCGCGAGCGTCCCCAGCTTCGGGGCGGGCAGCGGTGTGGGCAGGGGTGTTACGTCCATGACAGGACGCCCTTCTTGTACGCGTACAGCAGCCCCACGGCCAGGAAGCCGAGGAAGACGAACATCTCGACCAGGGTCGTGGCGCCGTAACCGGGCGCCGCGAAGACCGTCGCCCAGGGGAAGAGGAAGATCGAGTCGACGGCGAAGATCACGTAGAGGAAGGCGTAGACGTAGTAGCGGACCTGGGTGTGGGCCCAGCCCTCCCCTACGGGGTCGACACCGCACTCGTACGTGAGGAGCTTCTCGGGCGTCGGCACGACGGGCCTGAGCAGCCGGCCCGCGCCGAACGCCACGGCGACGAAGAGCACGCCGACGACGGCGAGCAGGCCGACGACGGAATATGTCTGGAAGTAGTCCGCCGCGTCGGCGGCGACAACGGTCGGTTCCCGCACGTCCGTCCGCCCCTCGGTCTCGTTGTCTCAGGAGTCACTTCTGTCGGACGCGAGTCTAGGCCCTGCTAAAGAGACCGTAAGCAGCCACGGGTGCCTTGGTGGCTGGGCCGCGGGTGGGGATATCCCCCCTGCCTCTCACCCACCTCCCCCATGGCGTCGCGCCGTCCCCGACCGGCACCCTGGGGACCATGAGCGCCGATCTTGATCCCGTCGAGTCCCCAGGCCCCGCCGAGCCCCCAGGCCCCGCCGAGTCGCCAGGCCCCGCCGTGCCCCCTGGCACCGTCGAGTCCTCCGGCACCGTCGAGTCCTCCGGCACCGTCGAGTCCTCCGGCCCGGCGGGCCCGGCCGGTTCCGCCGAAGCCCCCCGTCCGCCGCTGCGGCTCGCCTACGGGAAGGAGACCTGGAAGGAGATCGCCTTCCTCCTCTCCAACCTCTTCACGGCACTGGCCGGATTCGTCTACGCGGTCGTCAGCGTCCTGCTCGGCGTCGGCCTCTCGGTCACCGTCATCGGCCTGCCGCTGCTCGCCCTCGGTCTCGGCGGCGCCCGCCTCATCGGCCGGTCCGAGCGGGCACGCGCCCGCGCGCTGCTCGGCGTGAAGGTCGCCGAACCCTCCCCGCTGCCGCGGCAACGCGGTTTCTTCGGCTGGCTGTGGGGCTCGCTGAAGGACCCGGTGGCCTGGCGGACCCAGCTGTACGGGCTGATCCGGCTGCCCTGGGGGATCGTGACGTTCACCGTCGCGCTGGTCTCGCTCCTCGTCCTCTGGCCCGTCCTGCCCTTCATCGCCCGCGGCCTCGCCAACGGCGACCGGGGCATGGTCCGGGGGCTGCTCTCCCCCTCCGACGAGCTGGAGCGGCGGATCGCCGAACTCGAATCGGACCGGGGCGTGGTCGTCGACACCGCGGCCGCCGACCTGCGGCGCATCGAACGCGACCTGCACGACGGCGCCCAGGCCCGGCTCGTGGCCCTGGCGATGGGGCTCGGCCTCGCGAAGGAGAAGCTGCTCGAAGACCCGGAAGCAGCCGCGTCGATGGTCGACGAGGCGCACGGCGAGGTGAAGCTCGCCCTCCAGGAGCTGCGGGACCTCGCCCGGGGCATCCACCCGGCGGTCCTCACCGACCGGGGGCTGAACGCGGCCCTCTCCTCCGTCTCCGCGCGCTGCACGGCGCCGGTGAAGGTGGCCGTGGACCTGACGGAACGGCCGGCCGAGGCGATCGAGGGCATCGCGTACTTCACGGTGTCGGAGCTGCTCCAGAACGTCTCCAAGCACGCGCGTGCCCGGTCCGCCTCCGTGGACGTGTGGCGGGCGGGCGAGCGGCTGATGCTCCAGGTGCGGGACGACGGGGCCGGCGGGGCGCGCTTCGACGGCGGCACGGGACTCGCGGGGCTCGCGGAACGGCTCGGTGCGGTCGACGGGCTCCTCGTCCTGGACTCCCCCGAGGGCGGCCCGACGACGGTCACGGCGGAACTGCCGTGGCGCTCGCGTCCGGGGGCGTGAGCGGTCCCGTACGACCCCGGGGGCGTGAGCGGTCCCGTACGGCTCTGGGGGTGTGAGCTGACTCGTACGGCTCCAGGGGCGTGAGCCCCGCCCTCACGGCTCCGGGGGCGTGAGCAGTCCCGTACGGCTCCGGGAGCGTGAGCCCCGCCCCTACGGCTCCGGGGGTGTGAGCGGTCCCGTATGGCTCCGGGGGTGTGAGCTGACTCGTACGGCTCCAGGGACGTGAGCCCCGCCCCTACGGCTCCGGGGGCGTGAGCGGTCCCGTACGGCTCCCGGGGCGTGAGCCCGCCCCTACCTACGGCCCGGGGCGTGAGCCCGCCCGTACGGCTCCGGGGCGTGAGCCCGCCCGTACGGCTCCGGGGGTGGTGGGGCGACCCGTACCCGATCCTTCCTTCCCCCGCCCGGCAGGTAGGGAAAACCCCCGGGACCAGACGCCCACCCGCCTCATGGTCCGGCGGGGCCCGGGACGGAACCCTGGAACACGTACCGCCCGCCGCCCCCCTGAGCAGAGAAGGAACACCGCGATGGCCTCCCACCGACTCCCCGCCGCGATCCGCGCGCCGTTCGAGGCCCGCACCTGGCGCGCCTTCGGGTACGTGCTGATCGGGCTGCCGCTGAGCGTCTGCTGGTTCGCGCTCTCCGTCGCCTTCGTCTCGGCCGGCGCCGGGCTGCTCATCACCTTCCTCGGCGTGCCGATCCTGGCCGGGGCGCTCGCCATGTGCCGGGGCTTCGGCGCCGTCGAGCGGGCCCGGGCGCGCGGGCTCCTCGGCCTCGACGTGGCCGCGCCGGAGCCGGTGCGCGGGCGGACCGGCGGGGCGCTCTCCTGGATGGGGGCCATGTTGAAGAGCGGTGCGTCGTGGCGGCACCTGCTGTACGCGATCCTGCACATGCCGTGGGCGGTGTTCTCCTTCTCGGTCACCGTGGCGCTGTGGTCCTGGGGCTGGAGCCTCTTCACGTACCCGCTGTGGCAGTGGGTCTTCCCCACGTGGGTGGGACAGGACGGCATCCAGCTGTACGGCGACCGGACCCACTCCTTCTACCTGGACGCGCCCTTCGAGATCGCCGTCACCAGCCTGATCGGGCTCGTGTTCGTCCTCCTCGGGCCGTGGGTGCTGCGCGGGCTCACCGCCGTCGACCGGCTCCTCGTCTCCGGGCTCCTCGGCCCGTCCCGGCTCGCCTCCCGCGTCACCGAGCTGGAGTCCGACCGGGGCGTGGTCGTCGACACCGCCGCGGCCGACCTGCGGCGCATCGAACGCGACCTGCACGACGGCGCCCAGGCCCGCCTCGCCGCGCTCGCCATGGACCTGGGGCTCGCAAAGGAGAAGCTGGCGCGGGACCCCGAGGCGGCGGCGGTGCTCGTCGGCGAGGCGCACGGCGAGGTGAAGCTCGCGCTCCAGGAACTGCGGGACCTCGCCCGGGGCATCCACCCGGCGGTCCTCACCGACCGGGGGCTCGACGCCGCGCTGTCGGCGGTGGCCTCCCGGTGCGCCGTCCCCGTGTCGGTGAACGTCGACCTCCCGGCACGGCCGGTGCCGGCGATCGAGGGCATCGCGTACTTCACGGTCTCGGAGCTGCTCCAGAACGTCACCCGGCACTCGGGCGCGCGGCGCGCGTGGGTGGACGTGTGGCGGACCGGGGACCGGCTGATGCTTCAGGTGCGGGACGACGGGGTGGGGGGCGCGGGGGTCTCGGGAGGCGGGTCGGGGCTTGCGGGGCTCTCCGAGCGGGTGGGGGCGGTGGACGGGGTCCTCGCCGTGGACTCGCCGGCGGGGGGTCCGACGACGGTGACGGCCGAACTTCCCTGGCGCGCGTAACGGCCTCACCGGGCCTGCGGCCGCTTGCCGCCCTTGGCCCGTCGGCCCACGCGCCCACTGGTAGGCGGGCCTGGTCCGGCGGGCCCTGCCCGTGCCGCTGGCAGACCTGGCTGTGCCCACCCCCGTTGTGGGCAATCGTTCCGCTGGGCGATGGGGGTCCCCCCTGCTCGAGCGGAGCCGAGAGCTTGGGGGAGGGTGGGCACAACGGACGGCGCCCCTTGCCGGGCCTAGGCTTCCGCGCCCTGGCCCGCACCGCAGGTACGGCGACCAGCGTGGTGCGGGTCAGGCGCAGGGGGCGGAGGCGCCCGCGGAGGGCGCCGTCCCGTGTGCCCACCCTCCCCCAAGCTCTCCGTTCCGCTCGAGCGGGGGGGGACCCCCATCGCCCCTGGGGGTCCCCCCGGACGAAGTCTGGGGGAGGGACGATTGCCCACACGGGCGGGGGCGGGGGCACCGGCCCGGGGCAGGCACCACCGAGCGGGCGCGGGCCCAGGTAAGCGCGAGCCCGGGCGAGTGCAGCCCCGGGGCAGACACCACCGAGCGGGCGCGGACCCAGGTAAGCGCGAGCCCGGGCGAGTGCAGCCCCGGGGCAGACACCACCGAGCGGGCGCGGGCCCAGGTAAGCGCGAGCCCGGGCGAGTGCAGCCCCGGGGCAGGCACCACCGAGCGGGCGCGGGCCCAGGTATGCGCGGGCCCGGGCGAGTGCAGGCCCGGGTAAACGCGGGCCCGGGTAAACGCGGGCCCGGCCGACGCGCCCCACGGGCGGCCCCGGCACGTGTGGGCCCGGCCGGCGCCACCCCACGGGCGGGCACGGACCCAGGCGCGGGCCCGGGCCCGTCGCTCTGCGGGGCCGGGCCAGGCGGGGCGGTGCCGTTCTGCGGGCTCGGGCCCAGGCGTGGGCTCGGGGTCCAGGCAGCCCGTCCCGGCCTCGGAGGTGGCGGTGCATGCCCGTGGTTCGGGCCGGGGACGGATGTTCCGGGCCTCTCAGGGGTGCCATGCTGAAGGGGTCAGTGGTGGGTCCGAGCATGGGGGCGGCAGGGCGTGAGTGGGCAAGACGTGGCGGGGCGCGTACGGGTGGTCATCGCCGAGGATTCCGTACTGCTCAGGGAGGGGCTGACCCGGCTTCTGACCGATCTGGGGCATGAGGTCGTCGCCGGGGTCGGGGACGGCGAGGCGCTCGTGGAGACGGTGGCGGGGCTCGCGGCCGGGGGCGCGCTGCCGGACGTGGTGGTGGCGGACGTACGCATGCCGCCGACGCACACCGACGAGGGCGTGCGGGCGGCGGTGCGGCTGCGGAAGGACCATCCGGGGCTGGGTGTCCTGGTGCTGTCGCAGTACGTGGAGGAGCAGTACGCCACCGAACTCCTGGCCGGTTCCAGCCGGGGTGTGGGCTATCTCCTGAAGGACCGGGTCGCGGAGGTCCGCGAGTTCGTGGACGCGGTCGTCCGGGTCGCCGGGGGCGGTACGGCCCTGGATCCGGAGGTCGTGCAGCAGCTGCTGGGCCGGAGCCGTCAGCAGGACGTGCTGGCGAACCTGACCCCGCGCGAGCGGGAGGTCCTCGGTCTGATGGCGGAGGGCCGGACGAACTCGGCGATCGCGAAGGCGCTGGTCGTGAGCGACGGCGCGGTGGAGAAGCACATCAGCAATATCTTCCTGAAGCTGGGCCTCTCCCCGAGTGACGGTGATCATCGCCGGGTACTTGCGGTGTTGACGTATCTGAAGTCCTGATCATCTGACACTCTGTCAGATGAGGTCCCGGACCGGTCCTAGACCCAAAGGATGAGGCGGAACCAGACTTTCCGGAACACTCCGGGTGGCGACAGAACGTGACGATTCAGGACAAGAGGGCGTCTCAAAAAGAGGTCCATGATGTGAGAAGTCCCGGGAAGGCCCCCCTTACCGTCGTAGGGTGGGCCTCGGGACGGAAGGTGATCTCCGAGCGATCGACGATCACCGGCCGCATCCCGAGCCTTCTCCCCGCCTCCGGCGGAGAGTCCCCTTGCCGCGAGGGAGGTCCAGTTCAGTGACCAGCCAGGTCAGTAGCGAGGCCGGTGAGGCCCTGGTCGGGGAGCAGCGCAGCGCCCCGGCGACGCCCCACCACGGCACCGAGAAGGAAGTGCGCCGGCTCGACCGGGTGATCATCCGCTTCGCGGGTGACTCCGGTGACGGCATGCAGCTGACGGGTGACCGCTTCACCTCGGAGACGGCGTCCTTCGGGAACGACCTCTCCACGCTGCCGAACTTCCCGGCCGAGATCCGGGCGCCTGCCGGAACCCTGCCGGGTGTGTCGTCCTTCCAGCTGCATTTCGCCGACCACGACATCCTGACCCCCGGGGACGCCCCGAACGTGCTGGTCGCGATGAACCCCGCCGCCCTCAGGGCGAACATCGGGGACGTGCCGCGCGGCGGCGAGATCATCGTCAACACCGACGAGTTCGCCAAGCGCGCCATGGCCAAGGTCGGGTATGCCACCTCGCCCCTCGAAGACGGGTCGCTCGACGGGTACCGGGTGCACCCCGTGCCGCTGACGACGCTGACCCTGGAGGCGCTCAAGGAGTTCGGCCTGTCCCGGAAGGAGGCCGAGCGGAGCAAGAACATGTTCGCGCTCGGGCTGCTCTCCTGGATGTACCACCGGCCGACCGAGGGCACCGAGACCTTCCTGCGCCAGAAGTTCGCGAAGAAGCCGCAGATCGCCGAGGCGAATGTGGCCGCCTTCCGGGCCGGCTGGAACTTCGGCGAGACCACCGAGGACTTCGCCGTCTCCTACGAGGTGGCGCCCGCGACCCGGGCCTTCCCCACCGGCACGTACCGGAACATCTCCGGGAACCTGGCCCTCTCGTACGGCCTGATCGCCGCCGGCCGGCAGGCGGACCTGCCGCTCTACCTCGGCTCGTACCCGATCACCCCGGCCTCGGACATCCTGCACGAGCTGTCCAAGCACAAGAACTTCGGTGTGCGGACCTTCCAGGCCGAGGACGAGATCGCCGGCATCGGCGCCGCGCTGGGCGCGGCCTTCGGCGGCTCGCTCGCCGTCACGACGACCTCCGGGCCTGGCGTGGCGCTCAAGTCCGAGACGATCGGACTCGCCGTCTCGCTCGAACTACCGCTGCTGATCGTCGACATCCAGCGCGGCGGGCCGTCCACCGGTCTGCCCACCAAGACCGAGCAGGCCGACCTCCTCCAGGCGATGTACGGCCGCAACGGCGAGGCGCCGGTGCCGATCGTGGCCCCGAGGACGCCCGCCGACTGCTTCGACGCGGCCCTCGACGCCGCCCGGATCGCGCTCGCGTACCGCACGCCCGTCTTCCTGCTCTCCGACGGCTACCTGGCCAACGGCTCCGAGCCCTGGCGCATCCCGGACGTCGAGGAGCTCCCCGACCTGCGGACGCAGTTCGCCACCACCCCCAACCACGAGCTCGCCGACGGCACCGAGGTCTTCTGGCCGTACAAGCGCGACCCCGAGACCCTCGCCCGCCCCTGGGCCGTGCCCGGCACCCCCGGCCTCGAACACCGCATCGGCGGCATCGAGAAGCAGGACGGCACGGGCAACATCTCGTACGACCCCGCCAACCACGAGTTCATGGTCCGCACCCGCCAGGCCAAGATCGACGGCATCGAGGTCCCGGACATCGAGGTCGACGACCCGGACGGCGCGAGCACCCTGGTCCTCGGCTGGGGCTCCACCTACGGGCCGATCACGGCGGCCGTCCGCCGCCTCCGGCGCGCGGGCACGCCCATCGCCCAGGCCCATCTGCGTCACCTCAACCCCTTCCCGGAGAACCTCGGCGAGGTGCTCAAGGGGTACGAGAAGGTCGTCGTCCCCGAGATGAACCTCGGGCAGCTCGCCATGCTCGTCCGGGCGAAGTACCTCGTCGACGCCCGCAGCCACACCCAGGTCAACGGCATGCCGTTCAAGGCCGAGCAGCTCGCTGCCGCCCTCAAGGAGGTCATCGATGCCTGAGCCCACCGAGTCCCTCCTGCAGCTGGTGCCCAAGGCCGAGGCCACGCAGTCGATGAAGGACTTCAAGTCCGACCAGGAGGTCCGCTGGTGCCCCGGCTGCGGTGACTACGCCGTCCTCGCCGCCGTGCAGGGCTTCATGCCCGAGCTCGGTCTGGCGAAGGAGAACATCGTCTTCGTCTCCGGCATCGGCTGCTCCTCCCGCTTCCCGTACTACATGAACACCTACGGGATGCACTCCATCCACGGCCGCGCCCCGGCCATCGCCACCGGTCTCGCCACCTCGCGCCGCGACCTGTCGGTGTGGGTGGTCACGGGCGACGGCGACGCGCTGTCCATCGGCGGCAACCACCTCATCCACGCCCTGCGCCGCAACGTCAACCTGAAGATCCTGCTCTTCAACAACCGGATCTACGGGCTCACCAAGGGCCAGTACAGCCCCACCTCCGAGGTCGGCAAGATCACCAAGTCGACGCCGATGGGTTCGCTCGACGCGCCCTTCAACCCGGTCTCGCTCGCGCTGGGCGCGGAGGCGAGCTTCGTGGCCCGTACGGTCGACTCCGACCGCAAGCACCTCACCGAGGTGCTCCGCCAGGCGTCCGAGCACAACGGCACGGCGCTCGTCGAGATCTACCAGAACTGCAACATCTTCAACGACGGCGCCTTCGAGGTCCTGAAGGACAAGGACCAGGCGAAGGAGGCGGTCATCCGCCTCGAACACGGGCAGCCGATCCGCTTCGGCGCCGAGAACGAGAAGGGCGTCGTCCGCGACCCGGCCACCGGCGACCTCCAGGTCGTCACGGTCACCCCGGACAACGAGTCCCGGATCCTCGTCCACGACGCCCACGCGGCGACCCCGACGACGGCGTTCGCCCTCTCCCGCCTGGCCGACCCGGACACGCTCCACCAGACGCCCATCGGCGTCTTCCGCTCGGTGGACCGCCCGGTGTACGACACGCTGATGGCGGACCAGCTGGAGACGGCCGTGGAGCGCTACGGCAAGGGCGACCTGGGCCAGCTCCTCTCGGGCAACGACACCTGGACGGTCGTCGGCTGACAGCCGTGCGAGGGGCCAGGTCCGCGGCGCGGTCCCGGTCCCTCGTCAGTCCTCCTTCGCGGCGGTCGCGAAATGGCCCCGGTAGGTGGGCACCCCGCCGCGCACCTGCCAGAGGAAGACCGCGCTCAGCGCCGCGTCCTTGCTGTTCCTCAGGTCGGACCGGTACACCTTCGCGATCCCCTCGTACGGGGCCCGGATCAGCCCGTTCGCGACCGCCGCGCTCATGTGCTCCGCCCTGTTCGCGAGCGCCGTGCGCAGCGCCTGCGCGATCCAGTGGACGGTGTCGTACGCCTCCGTCGCGTACCGCTCGAACGGTGCCGTCGCGGGCAGCTTCCAGCGCTCGCGGTAGGCGGCGGCGAACTGCTTTCCGGCCGGCATGCGGCCGGGGTCGACGTAGCTGGTGCCGAAGTACCAGCCCTCCGCCGCCGGACCCGCCAGGCTCAGGAACTCCGGCTGGAGCACCTGCTCCGTGCTGCCGCACGGCCCCTTGTACCCCTGCCGGGCCAGGGCCTTGGCGCACAGCGCGGCCCGGCGGGGCGACGTCCCCGCGTAGTACACGCCGTCGGGGTGCGTCGCGAGGGCCTGCCGGACGGCGGACTCGAAGTCCTCGCTGCCCGCCTCCACCGGGTGGGAGGTGGTGACGCCGCCGTTGGGGGACGAAGGAGGGTCCTCCTTCAGGATCCTGACGGCGAACCAGGCGAACCGTCCGGCCGCCCGGTCCTCGACGACGGCGGTCCTGCGTCGGTCGTGCTCGTTCAGCCACCGGCTGAAGGCCACGACCATCACGTCGGGCGAGGCCCGGGCTTCGAGGTAGGCGTGGTCATTGCCCTGCCCGGCGAGGTCCGATTCCGGCACCGAGGCGACCACACTCACCAACGGGACACTGTGGAGGAACAGTTCGTCGTGGGCGGCGATGTCGGTCCCGGTGACCGTCGGGCCGAGCACGGCGGCCAGGTTCCCGATGCCGGCCAGGGCACGGGCGGCCGCTTTGGCGCGCTTCGGGTCTCCCCGGTCGTCGATGATCTTCAGGGCCATGTCGAAGGTGCGGTCGGCGCGGGCGTTGTGGGTCTCCATGGCGAGCCGCGCCCCGCGTTCCTGCGCCCGCCCGTCGGCCTTCGTGGCTCCGCTCAGGTCGGTGACGACGCCGATCGTGTACGTGGCGAGCCGCGCGCCCGTGCCCGTACCGCCGCCGCTGCCGCCGCTTCCGGAGGGCGTACGGCTCAGCAGGTAGGCGGTCAGGCCGCCGGCGCCGACGACGGCCGCCGCCGAGCCGCCGATCAGGAACCGGCGACGCGAAGGGCCCTTCGGGGATTCGTCGGCCACGAGCATCGTGGGCTCCGGCACCGGCAGGTCGAGGACCCGGGAGGAGCGCTGGGCGATCAGGGCGGGCAGGCCGTCCGGCAGCCAGTCCCCCGCCGGGGCGTCCGCCCGCCCGAGGGCCTCACGGACCTCGGCGGCCGTGGGCCGGTCCCCCGGGTCCTTGGCCAGACAGGCCCTGACCAGGGGGAGGATCGTGTCCGGTACGTCGTCGAGTGCGGGCTCCTCGTGGACCGTGCGGTAGACGACGGCCGCCACGGCGCCCGTACCGAAGGGGCGTTCACCGGTGAGCGCGTACGCGAGGACGCAGCCGAGCGAGAAGACGTCGGCGGCCGGTCCGACCTCTCCCGAGCCGGCGACGCGGGCCTGTTCGGGGGCGAGGAAGCCGGGGGTGCCGATCATCGCGTCGGTGGCGGTCAGGGCGGTCGCCCCGGCGGTCCTGGCGATGCCGAAGTCGATCAGCCGGGGTCCGTCGAGGGCGAGGAGGACGTTGCCGGGCTTGACGTCCCGGTGGACGAGCCCGGCCTCGTGCATGTCGGCGAGCGCGGCCGCGAGACGGGCGCCGAGGGCCCGTACGGTCGGCTCGGGCAGGGCGCCGTGCAGGGCGACGGCCTCGGCGAGCGAGGGCCCCGGCACGTACTCGGTCGCCAGCCACGGCTCGCGGGCCTCCGGGTCGGCGTCGAGGACGCGGACGACCCAGCGGCCCGTGATGCGTTCGGCGGCCCGCGCCTCACGGCGGAACCGTTCCCGGAAGCCGGGGTCGGCGGCGTGCTCGGCGCGGATCAGCTTGAGCGCGGCGAGCGCACCGCCGGTCGAGCGGGCGAGGTAGACGACGCCCATGCCGCCGGCGCCGAGCCGGCCGAGGAGCCGGTAGCCGGCGATAGCCGAAGGGTCGGCCTTGCGCAGTGGCTGCACGGGCTCAGGCCTTCTTCTTGTTCTGCGCGGGCCTGTTCGGCACCAGAGGTGCGGCGCCCACCGGCTTGTACGCGCCGTTCTGCACGGCGAAGACGAAGGTGCCGCCGGGGCTCAGCTCGCCCGTCTCGTTGAAGGTGTAACCCCCCATCGCGCCGGTGTACTTCTGCTTGCGCAGAGCGGCCCACAGCCCCTTCCGGGCGGGCTTGCGGCCGGCCTTCGCGTCGGCCGCGAGCTGCTGGAGCGTCATCGTGACCACGTCGTACGACTCGCCCGCGTAGTACGCCGGGGCCGTGCCGTACCGCTTACGGTAGGCGGCGGTGAAGGCGGCCGCCGTCTTCAGCGTGGCGGGGTCGGCGACGGGCGCGCCCACGAACCAGCCCTCGACGTCCGCCCCACCCCGCTCCACGAAGTCCTGACCGAAGACGTGCTGGCCGGTGAACCTCGGTCCGGTGAAGCCGAGTTCGGTGAGCGCGCGGGCCGCGAGGACGGCGGTCTCGGTGATTCCGCAGTGGACGTACGCGTCGATGCCGGCGTCGATCATCTCGCCGAGGACCCGGCGGTAGTCGCGCGCCCGGGCCCGGGCCGGGACGACACGGTAGTGCGGGGTGATCCCGGCCTGTCCGAAGCCGAAGCGGACGCCGCCGGTGAGCTGCCAGCTGTACGAGTCCTCGGTCCGGTCCTCCAGGACGCCGGGACGGCTGATCTTCGGCAGCAGCGTGGCGGCGTAGGCGAGGTGGGAGCCCGCGAAGATGTGGCTCGGGATGGCCCGCAGGACCGTCCCGTTCGGCCGGCTCCCGTCGGGCCGCAGGGTGAGCATGTTGTATCCGGCCGAGACCGTGATCAGCGGGAGTCCGGCCTCCTCGAAGGCGGAGAGGACGGCCAGGCCGACGGCGTCGGTGGTGGCGCCGAGGACGGCGACGACCCCCGGGTCGGTGGTCAGGACCCTGGCGCGTTCCACGGCCCGGGCCGCGTCGCCCCGGTCGTCGACCACCTTGAGTTCGAGCGTGAAGGGCTTGTCCTTGCGGGCGTTGAACTGCTCGACGGCGAGGCGCGCGCCGCGCTCCTGGGCCTGCCCGATCACCTTGGCGGGGCCGGAGAGGTCGGCGAGGACACCGATCGTCCAGCTGGTGCGGGGCGGCGGCGGGGTCTTCTTGCCGTCGCCCCGGCTCTCCCGGCCGTCCCCGAGCCCCGCCCAGACGCCGCCGCCCACCGCGAGCACGGCGGCGCCGGCGGCGAGCAGGAAGCCGCGCCGGCTCTTCGTGGGCGGGGCGGGGGCCGTGCCGGGCTCGGTGGTGTCGATCTCGGGGAGGGCGAGCATCCGGGCGGAGCGTTCGGCGATGGTGCGGACGACAGGGGCGGGCAGCCATTCGGCGCCGTCCCCCGGGGCGTCCTCGACGAGCCGTACGCCGGCCTCGGCCGCCGTGGGCCGCGCGGCCGGGTCCTTGGCGAGGCAGTCCCGGACGAGGTCGAGCAGCCCTTCGGGTACGCCGGTGAGGTCGGGCTCGTCGTGGACCGTGCGGTACATGAGGGCGTCCACGGCGCCGGTGCCGAAGGGTGGGCGGCCGGTCGCCGCGTAGGCGAGGAGGCAGCCGAGGGCGAAGACGTCGGCGGGCGGGCCGATGGCGTCGGTGCGGGCCTCGGCCTGCTCGGGGGCGAGGAAGCCGGGCGTGCCGACGACCATGTCGGTGGCGGTGAGCGCGGTCTCTCCGGTGGTGCGGGCGATGCCGAAGTCGATGAGGCGGGGCCCGTCGACGGCGAGGAGGACGTTGCCGGGCTTGACGTCCCGGTGGACGAGCCCGGCCGCGTGGACGGCGGCGAGGGCGCGGGCGACGGACCAGCCGAGGAGCCGGACGGACCGCTCGGGCAGCGCGCCGTGCGCGGCGACGGCCTCGCCGAGGGAGGGTCCCGCGACGAAGGCGGTGGCCATCCAGGGTTCGGGGGCGTCCGGGTCGGCGCCGGTGACGGGCACGGCCCAGGGGCTGGAGACGCGCCGCGCTGCTTCGACCTCGCGGCGGAAGCGGGCCCGGAAGTCGGGCTGGTCGGCCTGGTCGGCGTGGGTGACCTTGACGGCGGCGAGTTCGCCGGCGGCGGTGCGGCCGAGGTAGACGACGCCCATGCCGCCGGCGCCGAGCCGGCCGAGGAGCCGGTATCCGGCGATCGTGGACGGGTCGGAGGGCAGCAGGGGCTGGAGGTCGCCGGACTCGTGTCCCGGCCGGGGGGCGGCGGCGCTCACGACTGGACCTCCAACTGCTCCTTGACGCGCTGCAGCATGGCGATGAGGGCATTGACCTGGGGCTGGATCGTGCCCGTGGTCGTGGGCGTGGCCGTCTCGGCGTAGCCGGGGGCGGCCTTCACGACGGTGGCGACGGTGACCTGGCCGATGCGGGACTGGGTCCAGCCGTACTGCTGTTTCCCCTTCACGTCGTCGCGCTCGTAGAAGCCGCGTTCGCCGAGGGAGTCGTCGGCGGTGTACATGCCGCCGCTGCCGAACGCGTTGCCGACCGAGATGAGCCCGGAGATGCGCTCGCCGGCGCGCAGCCGCTGGTCGGGGCAGCGCAGCGCCTCTTCGAGCGTGGAGGCCATCTCCCAGTCGGCGTCGGTCTCGGTGCGGTGCACGGTGACGGTGGAGGCGACCCGCAGGTTGCCCTTGCCGCCGCCGGCCGGGATCTCGCTGTAGGCGGTGACGCTGTAGAGCACCGTCGAGGGACGGCTGCCGGTCTCCCAGGAGCAGGTCTCGTCGAGCACGGGCCAGTACTCCGGGTCGCTGAGGTACGGGCTGCGCTTGACGTACTCGGGGCCCCAGGCGTCGGGACCTGCGACGACGGCGAGGGCGAGACGCCTGGCCTCGGCCTCGGTCTGCGGCGCGCGCTTGGGGTCCGGGGTGAAGTCGAGGGCGGTCGGTGTGGGGGTGGGAGTCGGGGCGGGGGCCTTGGTCGGGGCCGCCGTCGCGCTCGTACTTCCCTTGCCGTCGGGTTTCCTCCCCTCGTCGCCGCTCCCGCATCCGGTCGCGATCAGCCCGCCCACCATCACGGCACAGCAGGTGCGCAGCAGTCTTCGGTCCCCGTACGCCACAGCTCCCCCACGGTCTTCACGGATTCCCCCGATCGGTGAGCAGATCGTACGGCCTGTCGACCCAACTCACCTTGACCACAACATCATTGGAACGAAGCGGTGGCACTCTCGCGACGCGCGTCGTCATACCGCTCACGGGCCGCCTCGACCGCGCCGACCTGCTGCTCCGTCCAGCGGGCGAGCTCCCAGACCTGGCGGGCGGCGCCTTCGCCGAGGGGGGTGAGGCTGTAGTCGACGCGGGGCGGGATGACGGGCTTGGCGTCGCGGTGGACGAAGCCGTCGCGCTCCAGGGTCTGGAGGGTCTGGGCCAGCATCTTCTCGCTGACGCCGCCGATCTCGCGGCGCAGCTCGCTGAAGCGGTACGAGCGCTCCAGGAGGGCCGCGAGGACGAGGACGCCCCAGCGGCTGGTGACGTGCTCCAGGACGAGGCGCGAGGGGCACATGGGCTCGTTCACGTTCGGCTGCTTACTTACTCCCATGCCAGTACCTTACTTCAAAGTGGGTACTTTCGCTTGGTTAGCGCCCCTCGTACGGTAAGTACATCGCCCACCGCACCCCACGGGAAGAAGGAAGCACCATGAGCATCGTCGTCACCGGAGCCACCGGACAGCTCGGCCGTCTCGTCATCGACGCCCTCCTCACCGGCGAGTCCGCCGTTCCCGCCGGGACCGTCGCCGCCGTCGTCCGCGACAAGGAGAAGGCCGCCGACCTCGCGGAGCGCGGTGTCGAGCTCCGGATCGCCGACTACAGCCGCCCGGAGACCCTGGCGGACGCCTTCGAGGCCGGCGACCGGGTGCTCCTGATCTCGGGCAGCGAGGTCGGGCAGCGCGTCGCGCAGCACCGCGCCGTGATCGACGCGGCCAAGGCGGCGGGCGTGGCCCAGCTGGCGTACACCGGCGTCCTCGGCGGCCCGGAGGCCGACTTCACCCTCGCCGACGAGCACAAGGCGACCGAGGAGCTGATCCTCGCGTCCGGGCTGCCGTACACCTTCCTCCGCAACGGCTGGTACTCCGAGAACTACACCGCCAACCTCGCCCCGGTCCTGGCCCACGGCGCCGTCGTCGCCAACGCCGGCGAGGGCCGGATCGCCTCCGCCTCCCGCGCCGACTACGCCGCCGCTGCGGCCGCCGTCCTGACCGGCCCGGCCGCGGAGCACCTGGACAAGGCGTACGAGCTGAGCGGCGACACCGCCTGGTCCCTCGCCGAGTACGCGGCCGAGGTCGGCGCCCTGACCGGCCGGGAGATCACCTACAGCAACGTGCCCGCCGCGACCCACCTGGAGATCCTCACCGGCGCCGGCGTCCCGCCGTTCTTCGCCGAGATCCTGGTCGACGTCGACCGGGCCGTCGAGCACGGCGCGCTCGCCCTGCGGACCGGCGACCTGGCCCGGCTGATCGGCCGCCCGACCACCCCGATCGGCGCCTCGATCCAGGAGGCGCTCGCCACCTCGTGACGCTGTCATGACCGTATAGCGGTACGGGCATGACAACCTGCCCCGTGCAGCGCTACCTTCGACAGGACAGCGGCGCGGCACAGGGCGGGAGGTCCGGTGAAGACGGAGAACGACGGACGAGCAGGATTGCTCTACGGGATCGGCGCCTACGGCATGTGGGGACTGGTCCCGCTCTTCTGGCCCCTCCTCAAGCCCGCCGGCGCGATCGAGATACTCGCCCACCGGATGGTGTGGTCCCTGGCCTTCGTCGGCATCGCGCTGCTCGCGCTGCGCCGCTGGGCCTGGATACCCGAGCTCGTGCGCAGCCCGCGCAAGCTCGGCCTGATCACCGTCGCCGCCGCCGTCATCACCGTGAACTGGGGCCTCTACATCTGGTCCGTGAACACGGGCCACGTCGTCGAGGCCTCCCTCGGCTACTTCATCAACCCGCTCGTCACCATCGCCCTCGGCGTCCTCGTCCTGAAGGAGCGGCTGCGCCCCGCGCAGTGGGCGGCGGTCGGCGTCGGCCTCTCGGCCGTGCTGGTCCTGGCCGTCGGGTACGGGCAGCCGCCGTGGATCTCGCTCACCCTCGCCTTCTCCTTCGCCGTCTACGGCCTGGTGAAGAAGAAGGTCAACATCGGCGGCCTGGAGTCGCTCGCCGCCGAGACCGCCGTCCAGTTCCTGCCCGCCCTCGGCTACCTCGTCTGGCTCGGGACCCGGGGCACCCTGGCCTTCGGCTCCCACGGCGCCGGCCACACGGCGCTGCTCGCCGCCACCGGCATCGTCACGGCGGCGCCGCTGGTCTGCTTCGGGGCGGCGGCGATCCGCGTACCGCTGTCGACGCTCGGGCTCCTCCAGTACCTGGCGCCGACCTTCCAGTTCCTGCTCGGGGTCGTCTACTTCCACGAGGAGATGCCGCCGGAGCGCTGGGCGGGCTTCTCCCTCGTCTGGCTGGCCCTGACGATCCTCACCTGGGACGCGCTCCGGGCCGCCCGGAAGAGCCGGGCCGCGGTCGAGGCGGCGGCTACCGCCGCTCGTGCCGCGACCGCTCCCTCAACCGGACACACCGGCGGAGAGAGCGAGACCGCGCCGGTCTCCACCTCATCGGCCCGGCCGGGACGCTGACCGAGAGCGGGGGCACGCTCGCGTAGTCGTGCCGTCACACGCCCAGCAGGTCGTGCTCCTTGATCAGCCAGCAGACCGCCGTCAGGTGCAGGGTTGCGAAGTCGTGGCCGGCGGGCTCGGTCCAGTCGACCTCGGACAGCCAGTCGGTGAACCCGAGGACGTAGTCGGCGAGCTCCTCCCGGCGGACGGTCCGGCCCTCCGGGCCCCGCTGGGCCGGGACCAGCGCGTCGCACACGGCGGCGGCGTGCTGGTCGACGGCGGCCACGAGCCCGGGCTCGAAGGAGAACTCCGAGAGCCGGGGCATGTACGTGGCGGCGACGTCGATCAGCGGGCAGCCGGGCGAATCGTTCATCCCTCCACATTAGGGCCGTACCGGGGCGTACAGACCGTGACCTTGGTCGCAGGATCCGGGACCTCGGGGGCGCCGGGACCTCCGTGGCCTCGGGACCTCCGTGGCCTCGGGACCTCCGCCCCCGGCTCCCCCGGCGTCCCGATAACCGGTGGCCCCGGCCGGGGGCCTCCCCGCACCCTGAGACACATGGAAGAACCGAAGTACCGGATCCGTGCGGTCCACACCGATCGCACGGTCACCGTCTACCAGGCCTACCGGCCCGCGATCGGGCTGCCCGCCGCCCGCGACGGCCGTTTCCCCGCCGCCTGGAAGCGGGACCGGATGACGTGGATCAAGCCGTCGTTCCTGTGGATGATGTACCGCTGCGGCTGGGGGACGAAGGAGGGCCAGGAGACCGTCCTCGCCGTGGAGATCACCCGCGAGGGCTTCGAGTGGGCCCTGCGGAACGCCTGCCTCTCCCACTACGAGCGCGGCTTCCACCCCGACCAGGCCTCCTGGAAGCGGCAGTTGCGGGAGGCGCCGGCCCGGGTCCAGTGGGACCCGGAGCGCGACCCGTACCTCCGGCCGCTCCCGTACCGCTCGCTCCAGCTCGGGCTCTCGGGCGACGCGTCGCGGCGGTACGCGGACGAGTGGACGGTCTCCGTCACGGACGTGACGCCGCTCGCCCACGAGGTCCACGCGCTCGTCCGCGCCGGCGACCTGGAGGCCGCCGGCCGACTGCTCCCCCGTGAGGAGCCGTACCCGGAGCCCGCCGGACTCCTGGACCACCTGCGGGTTCAGGCTCCGGCGACGCCGAAGTTGAAGTCGCCGGTCCCGAGCACCCCGTAGAGACGCAGCCACAGCGGCATCAGCTGCTCGGTGGCACGGGCGGTCGACAGCTCGCCGAGGTCGATGATCCGGTCGGCGGCCCAGCCGAAGGAGACGAGCAGCTCCGCGACCACGGCCTTCGCGTCCTCGTCGTCACCGCTGAGGAAGACGTTGTGGTGTCCCGGGACCCGGCCGGGCTCGACCATGACGGTGTTGGTCATGGTGTTGAGCGTCTTGACGACGCGCGTCTCCGGGAAGGCGGTCTGGAGCTGCTCGGCGACGCTCCTGCCGTCGGGCAGACCGACCTTGGGCGGGAAGCCCTCCGAGAAGTCGAGCGCGTTGGACACGTCGATCAGGACCTTGCCGCGCAGGTTCTCGGCGCCCGCCGCCTCCAGGACGGCCAGGGAGACGAGCCCGCCGGTCGCGTTGACGACCAGCTCGGCGGGGCCGGCGGCGTCGGCGAAGGTGCCGTGCGCGCCGCCGTGCTCCTCGGCCCACTTCACGGCCTCGGCGTTGTCGGCGGTGCGGGAGCCCATCGTGACCTCGTGGCCGAGGGAGGCGAGCTTGCCGGCGAGTCTGTGGCCGACCTCACCGGTTCCGAGTACGGCGATCTTCATGGATGCGCTCCTGGAGGCGTCTCAAGGGGTTTCAGCGGGATGGTGCGGCCCGGCAGGCCGACCTTATGCCGTCCCGAACGCGACGGCCGTCCCACTTCATCCCGAGCCGGCGTCCCGGGCCGGCCGTCCCGGTGCGGAAGCGTCGTTCCGGTGGCGGCCCGGGGCACATCACCCATAGAACGGGCACATGACACCGATCCATTGGAAGCTCGTCCTGGACACCGCCGACCCCCACGCCCAGGCCGCCTTCTGGGCCGCCGCCCTGGGGTACGCGGAGGAGGACCACAGCGCCCACATCCGGCGCCTCCTCGACCTCGGCGCGGCCCCGGCAGAGGCGACGGCGACCGTGGGCGAGGGCACGGAGCGGGAGCGCCTCGGCTGGCGCGACCTCGCCGCCGTCCGCCACCCGGACGACCCCCACGACCCGGTGACGGACACGGGCCTGGGCCGCCGGATCCTCTTCCAGCGCGTGCCGGAGCCGAAGACCGTCAAGAACCGCCTCCACCTCGACCTCCACCCGGAACCGGGCACGCGCGAGGCGGAGGTGGGCCGTCTGGAGGGCCTCGGGGCGAAGGTCCTGCGCCGGGTGGACGAGCCGGGCGGGTCCTGGACGGTCATGACCGACCCGGAGGGCAACGAGTTCTGCGTGCACTGACGAACGGGTCCCGGGGGCGCTGACGCCGGAGGCGCGCGCCGACGCCCACCGGGTACCGACCCGGGACGCGCGCCGGCGCCGTCAGGCCGCCGAACCTCGAAGCGTCGGGCCCGCCCGACCCCGAAGCGCCGGACCCACCGCACCTCGAAGCGTCGGCCCCACCGCACCTCGAAGCGTCAGGCCCGCCGTACCTCGAAGTGGAAGCAGCCGTACTCGACCGCCCGGACGTGCACGAGAGCGACGGCCGGGTCGGCGAAGGCCTCCGCGAAGGCCTCGTCGAAGCCCTCGCCCGGCGCCTCCGGGAGCTCCAGGAGCCGCCCGCCGACGATCCGGCCGGCCGCGTCGTACCGGCGCACGGTCCGCAGCGCCCCGGCCCGCTCGAAGGGGTACGTCCCCGAGGGCGCGGGGCCCCCGCAGTCCTCGGCGTGGATGAAGACGGGTCCCTGTTCGTCGTACGCGCCGGGCTCGGCGCCGGTCGCGAGGGCCCAGCGCCGCAGCGGCGCGTACGACACGAGCGCGATCCGCTCGCCGGGGGCGGAGGGGCGCAGGCAGCAGCGCAGCGGATGCCCGCCGTCGGTGGCGGGGTACGGGTCGAGGGCGCGCCCGGCGTCGTCGGCGACGCGCAGCTCGGCGAGGACGGCGGGCGGGACGGCCCGGGGCAGGTAGGCGGTGGTGTGGGTGCTCATGCCGCCAGGGTCACGCGGCCCGCCCCGCGCCGCTGGCGGAATTCGGACGGCGCGCTGGGAGCGGGGGCCCGCGCGGGCCCTGGGCAGGGGCGGAATCGCCGCCTGTCCGGTGAGCGAACGCGCCTGACCGGTTTCCGCTCTTGACGGGGAGTCAAACTCTCACTGAACATTCAGCACGCACGACCGAACACTCGCACAACTGAACAACCGCACGTCCGCACAGCTCCAGCCGCCTCGTGGCACCCACGCCCGGGGCGTCTCGCACGTTCCGTCCCATCCCCGTTCGGAATCCGGAGCCCCCACATGAACATCTCCGTGCCCAGACGCGTCACCGCGGTCGCCGCTCTCGCGGCGCTCGCGCTCGCCGGTCTCACCGGCACCGCCTCCGCCGGGTCGGAGGCGGCCACCGCCGCGCCCGACATCTCGCTCGCCAACGTCAAGCAGCACTTGACGGACCTTCAGTCGATCGCCACCGCCAACGGCGGCAACCGCGCCCACGGCCGTACCGGCTACAAGGCCTCGATCGACTTCGTGAAGGCGAAGCTGGACGCCGCCGGCTACACCACCACCCTGCAGACCTTCACCTCCAGCGGCGCCACCGGCTACAACCTGATAGCCGACTGGCCGGGCGGCGACCCGAACCAGGTCCTGATGGCCGGTTCGCACCTCGACTCGGTCACCGCAGGTCCCGGCATCAACGACAACGGTTCCGGGTCCGCCGCGGTCCTGGAGACCGCGCTCGCCGTCTCCCGCGCCCAGCTCCAGCCGACGAAGCACCTGCGCTTCGGCTGGTGGGGCGCCGAGGAGCTCGGGCTCGTCGGGTCGAAGTACTACGTCAACAGCCTTGCCTCCACCGAGCGTTCGAAGATCAGCGGCTATCTGAACTTCGACATGATCGGCTCGCCGAACCCGGGCTACTTCGTCTACGACGACGACCCGACGATCGAGCAGACGTTCAAGAACTACTTCACCGGCCTCGGCATCCCCACCGAGATCGAGACCGAGGGCGACGGCCGCTCCGACCACGCGCCCTTCAAGAACGTGGGCATCCCGGTCGGCGGGCTCTTCTCCGGCGCCGACTACACCAAGACGTCGGCGCAGGCGCAGAAGTGGGGCGGGACGGCCGGCCAGGCCTTCGACCGCTGCTACCACGCGTCCTGCGACACCTCGGCGAACATCAACGACACCGCCCTGGACCGGAACTCGGACGCGATCGCCTACGCGATCTGGAACCTGTCCACCGGGACGACGACCCCGCCCACCGGCACGGTCTTCGAGAACACGGCGGACGTCGCCGTCCCGGACAACGGCGCCGCGGTGACCTCCTCGGTCACCGTCAGCGGCGTCGCGGGCAACGCGCCCTCGGCCCTCAAGGTCGGCGTGGACATCGTCCACACCTACATCGGTGACCTCGTCGTCGACCTCGTCGCCCCCGACGGCTCGGTCTACAACCTGAGCAACCGGGCCGGCGGCAGCGCCGACAACATCGTCCAGACGTACACCGTGGACGCCTCCTCGGAGGTCGCCAACGGTGTCTGGAAGCTCCGCGTCCAGGACAAGGCGTCGATCGACACGGGTTACATCAACGGCTTCAAGCTGACGTTCCCGTAGTCGTCCTCGCCCCGCACAGAACTCCCGGGTGGGTCGGTGAACATCGCCCCCGACCCGCCCGGGGTCCCAACCGGTCGGCTACTTGCCGGCGTTGGCCGCGTCCACCAGCGCGTCCTTCGTCACCGCGCCGACGTAGACCTTGCCGTCGTCGGTGAGGAGCGCGTTCACCAGCTTCGTCTTGAAGACGGTGCCCGAGCCGAACGTGCCGGTGACCTTGTCGCCGAGGGAGTCCAGGAAGCCCTGGATCTCCTTCGGCGCCTCGTCCGTCTTCGGCGCCGGCGCCCCGGTGTCGAGCTTCGCGATCGTCGTCCAGCCCTCGCCGATGACGTTCACGCCCTCGCCGGAGCCGAAGCCGAAGCCCTTGCCGAGGCCCGGGAAGCCCTCCTCGAAGCCCTCGGGCAGCTTCTCCTCGTCCGCGGCCTTCTCCGCCGCTCCCTCCGTCACCTTCGCGCCCTTCGGCGCCTCGAAGGCGAAGTCGGAGGCGGCCGGCTTCGCGAAGTCCACCTTCGTGAAGCCCGCGTCGACGACCGGCTTGCCGCCCTCGACCGAGGAGAGGGTGAACTTCAGCGGGGTGCCGTTCGCCGCGTCCACCGCGATCTTCACCGACTCGACCGTCGAGCCGGTCTGCTTCGGCTTGATCACCAGCTGGTACGCGTCCCGGCCGGCGACCTTCGCCGTCCCGTCGACCGTGATCGACGTGGTGTCGCCTGCGGCCTTCAGGACCTCGTCGGCGAGCTCCTTCGGGGTGCCCGGGAGCCGCTCGTCCTTCTCGGGGGCGCCGCCGGACGCGCCCCTCTCGTGGAAGACCTCGTTCGACTTGCTGTCGTAGGCCCAGACGTCGCCGCCGTTGTGGATCAGGCTGTACTCGTCGGAGCCGTCGAGCAGGGTGAGCTTCTGGCGCTCGGGGCCGTCGGCCGCGACGCGCAGGGTGTGGGTGCCCGAGACGAGCTCGGTGAGCTTCTCGGACGGGTCGGCCGAGCCGGTGCCCGCGCCGTCGCCGCCCAGGCCTCCCAGGCCGGACGCCAGGCCACCGAGGGCCGGAAGCCCCAGGTCGGTGGAGATCTTGAACGTGCCGGACAGGGTCTGGGTGTCCGAGGCGGCGATCTTCTCGATGAGCTGCTGGGCCGTGATCTCGGGCAGGTCCGGGTCACCGGACGCCGCGAGCGCCGGGACGAGGCCGATGGTGGCCGCGGCCACTCCTGCCACCGCGACCGGGACGATGAAACGGCTCGCCTTACGGGTCTCTGCCATGGTCTCCGCTTCCTCCGTTGTCGATGACTCCATCTCACCAACCCGGAGGCCCGGAATCGTCAGCCCGCGGGATCAACCTCACGTACTGCTTCGGGATGACCCGACCCTGAGACGCGCTACCCCGCCCGGTGGACCACCGCGTCGCACATCTCCGCCAGGGCCGCCTTCGCGTACCCGTCGGGCAGCGGCGCCAGCATCGCGCGCGCCTCCTCGGCGTACCGCACGGTGTCCCGGCGGGCCTGCTCCAGGGCGGGGTGGGCGCGCAGCCGGCGCAGGGCCTCGGCGTGCCGCTCGTCGTCGCTGAGGTCGCCGTCGATCAGGGCGACGAGCTCCAGGTCCTCGGGGTGCCCGTGGGCGGCCGCGGCGGCCCGCAGGCGGAGGACGGGGAGGGTCGGGATGCCCTCGCGGAGGTCGGTGCCGGGGGTCTTGCCGGACTCGTGGGAGTCGGAGGCGATGTCGAGGACGTCGTCGGCGAGCTGGAAGGCGACGCCGAGCCGCTCGCCGTACTGGGTGAGGGTGTCGACGACGCTCTCGTCGGCGCCGGACATCATGGCGCCGAAGCGGCAGGAGACGGCGACGAGGGAGCCGGTCTTGCCGCCGAGGACGTCGAGGTAGTGGTCGACGGGGTCGCGGCCGTCCGTGGGACCCGCGGTCTCCAGGATCTGCCCGGTCACGAGCCGTTCGAACGCCTCGGACTGGATGCGTACGGCCTCGGGACCGAGGTCCGCGAGCGTGTGCGAGGCGCGGGCGAAGAGGAAGTCACCCGTGAGGACGGCGATCGAGTTGCCCCAGCGGGTGTTGGCGCTGTCGACGCCGCGCCGCACGTCGGCCTCGTCCATGACGTCGTCGTGGTAGAGCGTGGCCAGGTGGGTGAGCTCGACGACCACGGCGGAGGGCACGACGCCCGGCGCGTAGGGGTCGCCGAACTGGGCGGCGAGCATCACGAGCAGGGGGCGGAACCGCTTCCCCCCGGCCAGGACCAGGTGCTGCGCGGCCTCCGTGATGAAGGGGACATCGCTCTTGGTGGCGTCCAGGAGGCCCGCCTCCACAGCCGCCAAACCGGTCTGGACATCGGCCTCAAGAGCCTGGTCCCGCACGCTAAGACCGAACGGCCCGACGACGGTCACGAGGGGGTCTCCTGTCTGCTGACGCCTGCTGACGCTGTCCGGACCGCACGCCGATCATTCGGATTGTCGATGTGTCGGTCCATTCACTCAAGCCAGCGTATCCGGTCACGTTTCGATCACCGTGGGCGCCTTCCCGTCACCCCCGGTATGTTCGGGATCAGCTCATACGACCAGGAGTAGGTGTTTTGTCCCGAACAGTGATCGGTACGGATACGAACGGCCCCCGGCAGCGCGCCGCACCCCGCCCCCGTCCACCGAGGTGACCCGATGACGAAGATCCGTACCGACTTCCCGTACGAGACCCGCCACGAGGACCTCCGCATCCCACTGCCGGACGGCACCCGGCTGTACGCGCGCGTGTGGCGCCCGCTCACCGACGAGCCCGTACCGGCGCTCCTGGAGTACCTGCCGTACCGCCTCACCGACTGGACCGCCCCCCGCGACTGGCAGCGCCACCCCTGGTACGCGGGCCACGGCTACGCCTCCGTACGGGTCGACGTCCGCGGCCACGGCAACAGCGAGGGCCTGCCCGGCGACGAGTACGACCCCGTCGAGCTCGCCGACGGCGTCGCCGTCGTGAACTGGCTCGCCGAGCAGGAGTGGTGCACCGGCAAGGTCGGCATGTTCGGCATCTCCTGGGGCGGCTTCAACTCGCTCCAGATCGCCGCCCTCGCCCCCGAACCCCTCAAGGCCGTCGTCACCGTCTGCTCCACCGACGACCGCTACGACAACGACGTGCACTACATGGGCGGCTCGGTCCTCGGCGTCGACATGCACGCCTGGGCGGCCACCATGCTCGCCTTCGTCTCCCGGCCCCCGGACCCGCAGTACGTGGGCGAGGAGTGGCGCGAGCTGTGGCTGAAGCGCCTGGAGGCCGTGGAGCCGCTCATCCACACCTGGCTCGCCCACCAGACCCGGGACGCGTACTGGCGGCACGGCAGCGTCTGCGAGGACTACTCCGCCATCCGGGCGGCCGTCCTCGCCGTCGGCGGCTGGCACGACCCGTACCGCGACACCGTCCTGCGGCTCGCCCGACACCTCCCCCAGGACCGGGTGCGCGGCATCATCGGCCCCTGGTCCCACCAGTACCCGGACCGCGGCCTGCCGCCCGGACCGGCGATCGGCTTCCTCCAGGAGACCCTGCGCTGGTGGGACCACCACCTCAAGGACGCCGAGAACGACGTGATGGCCGAGCCGCTGCTGCGCTCCTGGATCAGCGACTCGCACCCGCCGGCCACCGTGTACGAGGAGCTGCCCGGCCGCTGGGTCGCCGACCCCGCCTGGCCCTCCCCCCACGTCACCCCCGTCACGTACGCCTTCCAGGGCGCCCCGGTCGTCGTCGACTCGCCCCAGCAGACCGGGATCGACGCGGGCCGCTTCTTCCCCTTCGGCAACGACGCCGACCTGCCGCCCGACCAGCGCGACGAGGACGCCCACTCGGCCTGCTTCGACTTCCTCGTCCCCGAGGACGGCGGCGCCGTCGAGATCCTGGGCCGGCCCTCCGTGAGCCTCGCCCTGCTGACGGACGCCCCCACCGGGCAGGTCATCGCCCGGCTCTGCGACATCGCCCCGGACGGCTCCTCCACCCTCGTCACCCGGGGCGCCCTGAACTTCTCCGCCCGCTACGGCCGCGACCGGGCCGTGGAGGCCCAGATCGGCGAGTGGGAGAGCCTCGTCTTCGAGCTGAACGGCATCGGGCACACCTTCCCGCCCGGCCACCGGGTGCGGCTCGCGGTCTCCTCCACGTACTGGCCGTGGATCTGGCCGCAGCCCGACGCCGCCGGCTTCACCCTCGACCCGGCCGGCTCCTCCCTCACCCTCCCGGTCCGCGCGCACACCGAGGACGCCGTCGAATGGGCGGAACCGGAGCAGTCCGCACCGCTCGGCGTGGTCTATCCGCGGACCCTGGAGGAGCCGCGCCCGGAGCGGGTGGTGGTCCGGGACGTGGCGAAGGGCGAGTGGAGGCTGGAGGTCGACCCGAAGTACGGCGGCACGCGCGTGTACCCGGACGGCCTGGAGTACACCGAGGACGCCGTGGAGACCTACACGATCGACGAGGGCGGCCCGCTGTCCGCCCGGACCCGCTCGGAGTGGACGGTCCGGCTGCACCGGCCCGAACTGGCCTGGGACGTCACGATCGACACCCGCTCGGAGATCTCCTGCGACGCCGACACCTTTTTCACCGAGAACGAGGTGGTGTGCAAGGAGGGCGGCGAGGTCGTCTTCCACCGCACCTGGGAGAAGAGGATCCCCCGTACGGCGGGCTGAACTCACGCCGTACGGGGGACGAGGGAGGGGCTGCCGTGCCCCGCGGGTCAGGCCTGCGCGCCGGCCTTGCGGCGGCGGGCGACGACCAGCGCGCCGGCGCCCAGGGCGACGGCCCCGGTGGCGGCGAGGCCGAGCGGCAGGGTGTTGTTCGCACCGGTGGCGGCGAGGGTGCCGTTCACGGGGGTGCTCGACGAGCCGCCCTGCTGGGTGGTGTTCGTGTTGCCGCCGGTGGTGGCGGTGGGCGCCGGGGTGGGCGTCTCCGTCGGATTCGGCTTGTCGCCCTTGTCGGCGGCGAGGATGTCGAAGTTGACGCTCGAGTAGTCCTCACCGAGGCCACAGCTGCCGTCGTTGTTCTCGTACGCGCCGAAGGCGAAGGCCATGCCCTTGCCGGCGGGGGCGTCGGCCTTGACCGTGAGGCGCAGCTTCACGTCGGTGTGGCTGCCCTTGGCGATCGTGCCGACCTCGATGGCGTCGAACTCCTTGGAGACCGGCGTCCACTCCGGGTTGTCGGCGGAGGACCACTCGACGGAGATGTACCGCTTGGCGAAGTCCGTCTCGTCGTCGATGATCTCGCCGGGCTCGGGGAGCTGCGCGGCGTAGGCGTAGGCCTCGACGGCGTCCAGGGTCCGGTCGGAGGTGTTGGAGACGCGCAGCGAGAAGGAGGCGCTCTTGCCGGCGGTGACGGTCTTCGGGCCGCTGAGCGCGACCTTCACGGAGCCGTCCTCCTTGCACTCGCCCTCGAACTCCTCGGCGAACTCCAGGGCTTCCTTGGCGTCGGCGAGGTCCTCCTCGGCGGCCTTCAGCACCTTCTGGGCGAGGCCGAGCACCCGGAACGCCTCGACGCTGGCGTCGGCCAGGGCCTTGGAGGCCTCCTTGGCCTTCGTGTCGGCGGCGGTCTTGGCGGTGGCGGCCTCGTCGGCGGCGGTCTTGGCTGCGGTGACGGCAGCGGCGGCGGCCGCCCTCTCCTCGTCGGTGGCGGTCGGGGGCAGCTCCGTCACGGCCTTCTCGGCCTTGGCGAGTGCCTCGTCGGCGGCGGTCTTGGCGGCGGCGGCCTCGTCGGCGGCCCTCTTCGCGGCGTCGGCGGCGGCCTTCAGCGGGTGGTCGGCCTTTTCAAGGGCGTCGATGTCGGCCTTGGCCTTCGCGACGTCGGCGACGGCCTCGTCGTACGCCTTCTGGGCCACGGCGACGGCGGCCTTGAGCTCCTCGATGGACGGCATGTCCTCGTCGGGGTCGTCCTCGTGCGTCGCGGGCTTCTGCGTCGACGGCGTCGTCGGCTTGCTGTCGGCGAACGCCGGAGCGGCCGAGAGGAACACGACCGGAGTGGTCACGGCGGCGGCCACTGCGGTCGCCAGGATGCGGCGGATCTTCACGTTGTGGACCTTTTCCTGGTCAGAGAGAAAGACAGCGAAGAATGGTGGTGGGCGCGCGCCCGCGGCTACTTCACGCGGCGCGACACCAGCTTGATCGTAGGGCGGGAAGGGCCTTGTAGGGAGGCCTGTTTCCGCAGCTCGCGGGGGTGTTCCAGGCCCGCTCCGGACACAAAGCGCGCGAATACGGGCAGTTGCCCACGGAGGCCGCACTTTCTGTGTGATCCATGTCATCCGCGCCCGGCGGCCCGCCCCGTAACGTGTCCCCCACACACGTGGAAAGCGAGGCACGCACCGATGTCCGAGCACAGCCCGCTCGATCTGGCCGAGGGCGACCCCTTCGGCCCGCACAACCTCCCGTACGGCGTCTTCTCCACCGCCGACGAGCCCGGGCGGCGCCGGCTCGGCGTCCGCATCGGCGGGCACGTCCTGGACGCGGGTGCCGCGGCGCACGCGCTCGGCTCGCCGTACGCGGCGCTGCTCGCGCAGCCCAGCCTCAACCCGCTGCTGGCGGCCGGGCGGACCGCCTGGCGCGACGTCCGCCGGGCGCTGACGGCCTGGGTGACGGTGCCGGCGCACCGGGCGGACATCGAGCCGCTGCTGCACCCGCTGGACGCGGTGACGCTGCACCTGCCGTACGAGGTCGCGGACTACGTCGACTTCTACGCGAGCGAGCACCACGCGACGAACGTGGGCCGCATCTTCCGCCCGGACGGCGACGCGCTCACCCCCAACTGGAAGCACCTGCCGATCGGTTACCACGGTCGCGCGGGCACGGTCGTGGTCTCCGGCACCGATGTCGTACGCCCCTCGGGGCAGCGCAAGGCCCCGTCGGACCCGGCCCCGGTGTTCGGCCCGTCGGTGAAGCTGGACATCGAGGCGGAGGTCGGCTTCCTGGTCGGCACGCCGTCGGAGCTGGGCAGGCCCGTCCCGCTGGCCGACTTCCGGGAGCACGTCTTCGGTCTGACGCTGCTGAACGACTGGTCGGCGCGGGACGTGCAGGCCTGGGAGTACGTGCCGCTCGGCCCGTTCCTCGGCAAGTCGTTCCAGACCTCGGTCTCGGCGTGGGTGACGCCCCTGGAGGCCCTGGACGCGGCCCGGACCGCCCCGCCCGCGCGGGACTTCCCGCTGCTGCCGTACCTGGACGACACGGCGGAGGAGGAGCCGGGCGGCTTCGACCTGCGGATCGCGATGGAGATCAACGGCGAGGTGGTGGCCGAGCCGCCGTTCTCCTCCATGTACTGGACGGCCGCCCAGCAGCTCGCCCACATGACGGTGAACGGCGCCTCGCTCCGTACGGGTGACCTGTACGGCTCCGGCACGGTCTCCGGGCCCGAGGTGAACCAGCGCGGCTCGCTCCTGGAGCTCACCTGGAACGGCCGCGACGCCCTCGAACTGCCGGGCGGCAAGCGGACGTTCCTGGAGGACGGCGACGAGGTCGTCCTCACGGCCTGGGCCCCGGGCCCGGACGGCACCCGGGTGACCCTGGGCGAGGTCCGCGGCCGGATCGTTCCGTCGGCCTGAACCCACGCGCCGGAGGGTGGGGACGTCCACCGCACGTGACGCCGTCCCCACCCGGAAGGTGTTCCCGGCCGCCCCGGTGAGGGCACGGACGCCTCCACATGGGCCAACCCGCGTGCGGCACCCCGCCCGATGGCCCATGCTCCTCACGTGGGGCTCGGGGGAGGAGCCCTCCGGCACCGACGCCCCCGGGCGGGGGCGTGTCCCCTTCCGAGGAGCGGTTCATGTCCGTACGACCCCGCCGTACCCGCCTGCTCATGACCGGTCTCGGCCTCACGACCCTCGCCTCCACCGTCCTCGCGGCGGGCCCGGCCCAGGCCGACGACGACGCCGTCGCCAGGGACCTGGCGACGGCGTACGCGGTGACGGCCGCGTTCGCGTACGAGCCGCTGGCGATCGAGGCCGGTTTCGTGAGGACCGACGACTGCGTGTCCGACCCCGTCCTGGGCGGCATGGGCTACCACTACGCCAACATGGCCAACATCGGCTCCACCGACCCGTCCCGGCCGGCCGTCCTGACCTACGCGACCGGCGCGGACGGCAGGCGCCGTCTGGTCGCGGTCGAGTGGGCGGTCCTGAACACGGGCCAGCCCGCCCCCGTGATGTTCGGCCACAGGTTCGAGGGTCCGAATCCCATCCCCGAGCTGGGCAGCACGTACGACCAGCACGTCTGGCTCTACAAGAAGAACCCGAGGGGTCTCTTCGCCCGCTTCAACCCGGACGTGACGTGCCCGTAGGCACCCTCACACACGCCCTCGCACGCCCCCTCGTGCATGCCCTCGTACACGCCGAAGGGCCCGGCTCGCCCCCGAGCCGGGCCCTTCGCGCGTACGGCCGGCGTTACCGGACGAACACGCTCGCCTGGTTCGCCAGGTCCAGGAAGTACTGCGGCGCGAAGCCGAGCACGAGGGTGACCGCGACGCCCGCCGCGATGGTGACGGTCGTCAGGGCCGAGGGCACGGCGACCGTGGGGCCGTCCGCCTTCGGCTCGCTGAAGAACATGAGCACGATCACCCGGATGTAGAAGAACGCGGCGATCGCCGAGGAGATCACACCGACCACGACGAGCGCTCCCGCGCCGCCGTCCGCCGCCGCCTTGAAGACCGCGAACTTCCCGGAGAAGCCGGAGGTCAGCGGGATGCCGGCGAAGGCGAGCAGGAAGACCGCGAAGACCGCCGCGACGAGCGGCGAACGGCGGCCGAGCCCGGCCCACTTGGACAGGTGGGTGGCCTCGCCGCCCGCGTCCCGGACCAGCGTGACGACGGCGAAGGCGCCGATCGTCACGAAGGAGTAGGCGCCCAGGTAGAACAGGACCGACGAGATCCCGCTCGGCGTGGCCGCGATGACGCCCGCGAGCAGGAAGCCCGCGTGCGCGATCGACGAGTAGGCGAGGAGCCGCTTGATGTCGGTCTGGGTGATGGCGACGATCGCACCGCCCAGCATGGTGACGATGGCGACGCCCCACATGACCGGCCGCCAGTCCCAGGTGAGGCCCGGCAGCACCACGTACAGCAGGCGGAGCAGCGCGCCGAACGCGGCGACCTTGGTCGCGGCGGCCATGAAGCCGGTGACCGGGGTCGGGGCGCCCTGGTAGACGTCCGGGGTCCACATGTGGAACGGCACGGCGCCGATCTTGAAGAGGAGCCCCATGAGGACCATGGCGAAGCCGATGAGCAGCAGCGCGTCGTTGCCCATGGTGTCGGCGAGCGCCGGGTCGACGGCGCCGATCGAGCCGTCGACGACGCGGGCGATGGTGGCGTACGAGACGGAGCCCGCGTAGCCGTAGAGCAGGGCGATCCCGAAGAGCAGGAAGGCCGAGGAGAAGGCGCCGAGCAGGAAGTACTTGACGGCCGCCTCCTGCGACATCAGCCGCTTGCGGCGGGCGACGGCGCAGAGCAGGTACAGCGGGAGGGAGAAGACCTCCAGGGCGACGAAGAGCGTCAGGAGGTCGTTGGCGGCCGGGAAGACCAGCATGCCGGCGATCGCGAAGAGCGCGAGCGGGAAGACCTCGGTGGTGGTGAACCCCGCCTTGACGGCGGCCCTCTCCTGCTCGCTGCCGGGGACGGCGGCGGCCTCGGCGGCGAAGGAGTCGACCTTGTGGCCGTGGTCGGCCGGGTCGAGCCTGCGCTCGGCGAAGGTGAAGATCGCCACGATGGAGGCGAGGAGAATGGTGCCCTGGAGGAAGAGGGCGGGTCCGTCGACGGCGATGGCGCCCATGGCCGCGATGTGGGCCTTGGTGGAGCCGTAACCGCCCGCCGCCAGGCCGACGATGGCGGCGAAGGCGGCGACGAGCGCCACGACGCTGAGGAACACCTGGCTGAGGTAGCGGGCCTTGCGGGGCACGAAGGCCTCGACGAGGACGCTGAGGAGCGCGGCGCCGAGCACGATGAGCACGGGCGAGAGCTGCGTGTACTCGATGTGGGGCGCCGGGATCTTGTCCAGCGGCCCGGCAGCTGTCGTCCACAAGCTGTGGACAGCCATGGAACTCACTTGGCCGCCTCCACGGTCTGAATCTGGGGCTGGGGGTCCTTCTGCTGGACGTCGGACATGGTGTGCCGCACGGCCGGGTTGACGACGTCGGTCAGCGGCTTCGGGAAGACCCCGAGGAAGATCAGGACGGCGATCAGCGGGACGACCACGGCCAGTTCGCGCGCCTTCAGGTCGGGCAGCGCCCGTACCTCCTCCTTCACCGGCCCGGTCATCGTCCGCTGGTACAGGACGAGGGTGTAGAGCGCGGCGAGGACGATGCCGGTGGTGGCGATGACGCCGGCCACCGGGTACCGGGCGTACGTCCCGACGAGGACCAGGAACTCGCTGACGAACGGCGCGAGTCCGGGCAGCGACAGGGTCGCGAGGCCGCCGATCAGGAAGGTGCCGGCGAGCACCGGGGCGACCTTCTGCACACCGCCGTAGTCCGCGATGAGCCGCGAGCCGCGCCGGGAGATCAGGAAGCCGGCGACGAGCATGAGCGCGGCCGTCGAGATGCCGTGGTTGACCATGTAGAGCGTGGCGCCGGACTGGCCCTGGCTGGTCATCGCGAAGATGCCCAGGATGATGAAGCCGAAGTGCGAGATCGACGCGTAGGCGACCAGACGCTTGATGTCCCGCTGGCCGACGGCGACCAGCGCGCCGTAGACGATGCTGATGAGGGCGAGGACGACGATCGCGGGGGTGGCCCACTTGCTCGCCTCGGGGAAGAGTCCGAGGCAGAAGCGGAGCATCGCGAAGGTGCCGACCTTGTCGACGACGGCGGTGATGAGGACGGCGACCGGGGCGGTGGCCTCCCCCATCGCGTTCGGCAGCCAGGTGTGCAGCGGCCAGAGCGGCGCCTTCACGGCGAAGGCGAAGAAGAAGCCGAGGAAGAGCAGCCGCTCGGTGTTGGTCGCCATGTCGAGCGAGCCGTTGGCCCGGGCCTCGGCGATCTCGGTGAGCGAGAAGTTCCCCGCGACCACGTAGAGCCCGATGACGGCGGCCAGCATGATCAGGCCGCCGACGAGGTTGTAGAGGAGGAACTTGACGGCCGCGTACGAGCGCTGGGCCGCCGCGTTCTCGTCGGAGCCGGAGTGGGCGCGGTCGCCGAAGCCGCCGATGAGGAAGTACATCGGGATGAGCATGGCTTCGAAGAGGATGTAGAAGAGGAAGACGTCGGTGGCCTCGAAGGAGAGGATCACCATCGCCTCGACCATGAGGATCAGGGCGAAGAAGCCCTGGGTGGGCCGCCACCGCTTGGAGGAGGTCTCCAGCGGGTCGGCGTCGTGCCAGCCGGCGAGCACGATGAAGGGGATCAGCAGGGCGGTGAGCGCGATGAGCGCGACCCCGATGCCGTCGACGCCGAGTTCGTAGCGGACGCCGAAGTCCTTGATCCAGGAGTGCGACTCGGTCAGCTGGTACCGGTCGCCGCCGGGCTCGAACTGTGCCCAGACGACGGCGGCGAGCACGAGCGTGGCGAGCGAGACGAGCAGCGCCAGCCATTTGGCGGCGGTGCGGCGCGCGGCGGGGACGGCGGCGGTGAGGATCGCACCGACCGCCGGAACCGCTGCCGTCACCGTAAGGAGCGGGAAAGACATGGTGGTTACACCGCCCTCATCAGCAGGGTCGCGGCGATCAGCACCGCAGTACCTCCGAACATGGAGACCGCGTACGAGCGGGCGTAGCCGTTCTGGAGCTTGCGCAGCCGGCCGGAGAGCCCGCCGACCGCGGCCGCGGTGCCGTTGACGACGCCGTCGACCAGGCTGTGGTCGACGTAGACCAGCGAGCGGGTCAGGTGCGTGCCGCCGGTGACGAAGACGGCGTGGTTGAAGTCGTCCTGGAGCAGGTCGCGGCGGGCGGCCCGGGTGAGCAGCGAGCCGCGCGGGGCGACCACCGGGACGGGCCTGCGGCCGTACTGGAGGTACGCGAGTCCGACGCCGATCACCATGACGGCGACGGTGGCGGCGGTGACGGCTCCGGCGCTGATCGGCGAGTGGCCGTGCGCGAAGCCGGTGACCGGCTCCAGCCACTCGACGAAGCCGGCGAACTCGAAGTAGGCGCCCGCGGCGACGGAGCCGACGGCGAGCAGGACCATCGGGATGACCATGGACCTGGGCGACTCGTGCGGGTGCGGAGGCTGACCGTTCTCGTCCTCCTGCCAGCGCTTCTCGCCGAAGAAGGTCATCAGCATCACGCGGGTCATGTAGTACGCGGTGATGGCCGCGCCCAGCAGGGTGACCGCGCCGAGGATCCAGCCCTCGGTGCCGCCCTTCGCGAAGGCCGCCTCGATGATCTTGTCCTTGGAGAAGAAGCCGGACAGGCCCGGGAAGCCGATGATCGCGAGGTAGCCGAGGCCGAAGGTGACGAAGGTGACCGGCATGTACTTCCGCAGTCCGCCGTACTTCCGCATGTCGACCTCGTCGTTCATGCCGTGCATGACCGAACCGGCGCCGAGGAACAGCCCGGCCTTGAAGAAGCCGTGCGTCACCAGGTGCATGATCGCGAAGACGTAGCCGATGGGGCCGAGGCCGGCCGCCAGGATCATGTAGCCGATCTGCGACATCGTCGAACCGGCGAGCGCCTTCTTGATGTCGTCCTTGGCACAACCGACGATCGCACCGAAGAGGAGCGTGACCGCGCCGACCACGGTGACGACGAGCTGCGCGTCCGGCGCCGCGTTGAAGATGTCGGCGGAGCGGACGATCAGATAGACACCGGCGGTCACCATCGTGGCCGCGTGGATGAGGGCCGAGACCGGGGTCGGGCCCTCCATCGCGTCCCCGAGCCAGGACTGCAGCGGCACCTGGGCCGACTTGCCGCAGGCCGCGAGGAGCAGCATCAGGCCGATCGCGGTCAGCTTGCCCTCGGAGGCCTGGCCGGTCGCCGCGAGCACCGGCCCGAAGGCGAAGGTCCCGAAGGTGGTGAACATGATCATGATGGCGATCGAGAGGCCCATGTCGCCGACCCGGTTGACCAGGAAGGCCTTCTTCGCGGCGGTGGCCGCGGTGGGCTTGTGCTGCCAGAACCCGATGAGGAGGTACGAGGCGAGGCCGACGCCCTCCCAGCCGAAGTAGAGCAGCAGGTAGTTGTCGGCGAGGACGAGCAGGAGCATCGCCGCGACGAACAGGTTGAGGTAGCCGAAGAACCGGCGGCGGCGCTCGTCGTGCTCCATGTAGCCGATGGAGTAGACGTGGATGAGCGTGCCGACCCCGGTGATCAGCAGGACGAAGGTCATCGACAGCTGGTCGAGCTGGAAGGCCATGTCCGCCTGGAAGCCCTCGACGGGGATCCAGGTGTAGAGCCGCTGGTGCAGGGCCCGGTCATCGGCGCTCTTGCCGAGCATGTCGACGAAGAGCGCCAGGCCGATCAGGAAGGAGACGGCCGCGAGGAGCGTGCCGATCCAGTGCCCGGACCTGTCCAGCCGACGGCCGCCCAGGAGCAGGACGGCGGCGCCGAGCAGGGGCACCCCGATGAGCAGCGCAATGAGATTTTCCACGGTCAGCCCCTCACAGCTTCATCAGGCTGGCGTCGTCGACCGAGGCCGAGTGGCGGGCACGGAAGACGGACACGATGATCGCGAGCCCGACGACGACCTCCGCGGCGGCGACGACCATCGTGAAGAAGGCGATGATCTGGCCGTCGAGGTTTCCGTGCATGCGGGAGAAGGTGACGAACGCGAGGTTGCAGGCGTTGAGCATGAGCTCGACGCACATGAAGACGACGATCGCGTTGCGCCGGATCAGCACCCCGGCCGCACCGATGGTGAACAGCAGGGCGGCGAGGTACAGGTAGTTGACGGGGTTCACCGGGTGGCCTCCTCTTCGTCCCGGTCCCGGCCGAGCCGCTCCTCGGAGCGCTGCTCCAGGGCCTTGAGGTCGGCCATCGCCTCGGTGGACACGTCCCGGATCTGGCCCCGCTTGCGCAGGGTCTGCATGACGGTGAGCTCCGCCGGGGTGCCGTCGGGCAGCAGACCGGCGACGTCCACGGCGTTGTGCCGGGCGTAGACGCCGGGCGCGGGCAGCGGCGGGACGTGCGTGCCTTCGCGCACGCGCTGCTCGGAGAGCTCGCGCTGGGTGCGGGCCCGCTCGGTGCGCTCCCGGTGGGTGAGCACCATCGCGCCGACGGCCGCCGTGATGAGCAGCGCGCCGGTGATCTCGAAGGCGAAGACGTACTTGGTGAAGATGAGGGCGGCGAGGCCCTCGACGTTCCCGCCGTGCGCGGTGTTGGCCGTGCCGAGCCCGGCGAACTCCGTCAGCGAGGCCTGGCCGATGCCGGCGATCAGCAGGACGCCGAAGCCGAGACCGCAGGCCGCGGCCCACCAGCGCTGCCCCTTGATGGTCTCCTTCAGCGAGTCCGCGGCCGTGACACCGACCAGCATGACGATGAAGAGGAAGAGCATCATGATCGCGCCGGTGTAGACGACGATCTGGACGATGCCGAGGAAGTACGCGCCGTTGGCGAGGTAGAAGACCGCGAGGACGATCATCGTGCCGGCCAGCGACAGGGCGCTGTGCATGGCCTTCTTCATCAGGATCGTGGCGAGGGCGCCGGCGACGGCGACGGTGCCGAGGACCCAGAACTGGAAGGCCTCACCGCTCGACGTCGTGTACGCCGCGAGGTTCGCGCTCATGCGTCCGCCCCCTCCGGCTCGCCCTTCTCCCCCTTGGACACGGCGACCTGACGGACGGTCCCGGGGGCGGCCTCGGTGACCAGGCCCAGGTAGTAGTCCTGCTCGGTCATGCCGGGGAAGATCGCGTGCGGCGAGTCGACCATGTTCTCCTCCAGGCCCGCGAGGAGCTGCTCCTTGGTGTAGATCAGGTTCTCGCGGGAGGAGTCGGCCAGTTCGAACTCGTTGGTCATCGTCAGCGCGCGCGTGGGGCACGCCTCGATGCACAGTCCGCAGAGGATGCAGCGGGCGTAGTTGATCTGGTAGACGCGGCCGTACCGCTCGCCCGGCGAGTAGCGCTCCTCGTCGGTGTTGTCCGCGCCCTCGACGTAGATGGCGTCGGCGGGACAGGCCCAGGCGCACAGCTCGCAGCCGATGCACTTCTCCAGACCGTCCGGGTGACGGTTGAGCTGGTGCCGGCCGTGGAAGCGGGGCGCCGTCGTCTTCTCCTGCTCCGGGTACTGCTCGGTCAGCCGCTTCTTGAACATGGCCTTGAAGGTCACGCCGAAGCCGGCCACCGGATTCTGGAAATCAGACACCGTCCGTCTCCTTTCCATCACTCGCAGTAGCAGTATCGGGGGCGCCACTGACAACGAGGTCCCGGTCGTGCCGGGGCCTGCGCCGCGGCACGGCCGGCAGGGACTGTCCGGGCTTGGGCGGTACGGGGAAGCCGCCGGCCATCGGGTCGAAGGGGCGCTCCCCGGCGGCCCCGGCCCCGGCCTCCTTCGCCTTCTTGTCGCGGAACACGTCGACGAGGAAGGAGAGGAGCAGCAGGGCGAGGACGGCGCCGGCCACGTACAGCACGATGTTGGAGAAGGCGATGTTCTCGTTCCGCAGCGCGCGGACGGTGGCGACCAGCATCAGCCAGACCACGGAGACCGGGATGAGGACCTTCCAGCCGAGCTTCATCAGCTGGTCGTAGCGGACGCGGGGCAGGGTGCCGCGGAGCCAGATGAAGAAGAACAGCAGCAGCTGCACCTTGATGACGAACCAGAGCATCGGCCACCAGCCGTGGTTCGCGCCCTCCCAGAAGGTGGAGACCGGGTACGGGGCCCGCCAGCCGCCCAGGAAGAGGGTCACCGACACGGCCGAGACGGTCACCATGTTCACGTACTCGGCGAGCATGAACATCGCGAACTTGATGGAGGAGTACTCGGTGTTGAAGCCGCCGACGAGGTCGCCCTCGGACTCCGGCATGTCGAAGGGGGCGCGGTTGGTCTCGCCGACCATCGTGATGATGTAGATGATGAACGAGACCGGCAGCAGGATCACGAACCAGCGGTCCGCCTGCGCCTCGACGATCTTCGAGGTCGACATCGACCCGGAGTAGAGGAAGACCGAGGCGAAGGCCGCGCCCATGGCGATCTCGTACGAGATCATCTGCGCGCAGGACCGCAGGCCGCCGAGGAGCGGGTACGTGGAGCCGGAGGACCAGCCGGCGAGGACGATGCCGTAGATGCCGACGGAGGCGACCGCGAGGACGTACAGCATCGCGATCGGCAGGTCGGTGAGCTGCATCGCGGTCCGGTGGCCGAAGATCGAGACCTCGTTGCCGGCCGGGCCGAAGGGGATCACGGCGATCGCCATGAAGGCGGGGATCGCGGCGATGATCGGGGCGAGGACGTAGACGACCTTGTCGGCCTTCTTGACGATCACGTCCTCCTTGAGCATCAGCTTGATGCCGTCCGCGAGGGACTGGAGGAGGCCCCACGGGCCGTGCCGGTTGGGGCCGATGCGCAGCTGCATCCAGGCGACGACCTTGCGCTCCCACACGATGGAGAAGAGCACGGTGATCATCAGGAAGGCGAAGCAGAAGACGGCCTTGATCAGCACGAGCCACCAGGGGTCCGTGCCGAACATGGACAGGTCCTCGGCCGCCAGGACGTTCGGGGTCATGCCTGCACCTCCTGCGGGGTCGCCGGGCCGATGCGGACCAGGTCGCCGGGGTGGGCGCCGGTGTCGGAGAGGACGCCTCGGCCCACCGAGTTCAGCGGGAGCCAGACGACGCGGTCGGGCATCTCGGTGACCTGGAGCGGGAAGGTGACGGAGCCCGCGGGACCGGTCACCTCCAGGACGTCGCCGTCCTTGACGCCGGTGTCGGCGGCGGTGGTGGCGGAGAGCCGGGCGACCGCCGCGTGCCGGGTGCCGGCCAGGGCCGTGTCGCCCTCCTGGAGCCTGCCCAGGTCGAGGAGGAGCCGGTGTCCGGCGAGGACGGCCTCGCCGTCGCCGGGCCGGGGCGCCGCCTGGCCGGGCGAGCTGGGCTCGGAGGCCCGCTCCTCGGTCCAGCCGCCGAGCCGGTCCAGTTCCCGCCGTGCGGACCGCAGGTCGGGCAGGCCCAGGTGGGCGTCGAGGGCGTCGGCCAGCATGTGGAGCACGCGGGCGTCGCTCGGCGCGAGGGGCCGGGTCATCTGCTCGGGCTTGACCGCGGCCTCGAAGAGCCGGGCCCTGCCCTCCCAGTTGAGGAAGGTGCCGGGCTTCTCGGCGACGGCGGCGACGGGCAGGACCACGTCGGCGCGCGAGGTGACCTCGCTGGGCCGCAGCTCCAGGGAGACCACGAAGGCCGCGTCGAGGGCTTCACGCGCGCGTGCCGGGTCCGGCAGGTCCGCGACCTCGACGCCGGCGACGAGCAGGGCGCCGAGTTCGCCGGTGGCGGCGGCCTCCACGATCTGGCCGGTGTCGCGGCCGTAGCGGTGCGGGAGTTCGCGGATGCCCCAGGCGGCGGCGACCTCCTCCCGAGCGCGCGGGTCGGTCGCGGGCCGGCCGCCGGGCAGCAGCGCCGGGAGCGCCCCCGCCTCGACGGCGCCGCGCTCGCCGGCGCGGCGCGGGATCCACACGAGGCGGGCGCCGGTGGCGGCGGAGGCGCGCAGGGCGGCGGTGAACGCGCCGGGCACGCCCGCGAGGCGCTCGCCGACGGCGAGGACGGCGCCCTCCTGGCGGAGGGCCTCGGCCGCGGCGGCGCCGTCCTCGGAGAGCCCGACCCGGGAGGTGAGGGCGTCGAGCCACTCGGTCTCGGTGCCGGGGGCGGCGGGCAGCAGGGTGCCGCCCGTCTTCTCCAGGCCCCGGGTCGCGAACGGGGCGACCGCGTACGTCTTCTGGCCGTGCTTGCGCCAGGCCTTGCGGAGCCGCAGGAAGACGCCGGGGGCCTCCTCCTCGGACTCCAGGCCGACGAGGAGTACGGCCGGGGCGGCTTCGAGCGAGGTGTACGTGACGCCCGTGCCGTCCAGGTCCTTGCCCCGCCCGGCGACCGCGGAGGCCAGGAAGTCGGCCTCCTCGCCGGAGTGGATCCGGGCCCGGAAGTCGATGTCGTTGGTGTCGAGGGCGACCCGGGCGAACTTGGCGTACGCGTAGGAGTCCTCGACGGTCAGCCTGCCGCCGGTGAGGACGCCGGTCCGGCCGCGGAGGAGTCCGCGGGCGGCGGCCTCCAGGGCCTCGGGCCAGGAGGCCGGCTCCAGCTCACCGGTGTCGGTGTTCCGGACGAGCGGGGTGGTGAGCCGGTCGCGCTGCTGGGCGTACCGGAAGGCGAAGCGGCCCTTGTCGCAGATCCACTCCTCGTTGACCTCCGGGTCGTCGGCGGCGAGCCGCCGCATGACCTTGCCGCGCCGGTGGTCGGTGCGGGTGGCGCAGCCGCCGGCGCAGTGCTCGCAGACGGACGGCGAGGAGACCAGGTCGAAGGGGCGGGAGCGGAAGCGGTAGGCCGCCGAGGTGAGGGCGCCGACCGGGCAGATCTGGATGGTGTTGCCGGAGAAGTACGACTCGAAGGGGTCGCCCTCGCCGGTGCCGACCTGCTGGAGCGCGCCGCGCTCGATGAGCTCGATCATCGGGTCGCCCGCGACCTGGTTGGAGAAGCGGGTGCATCGGGCGCACAGGACGCACCGCTCGCGGTCGAGCAGCACCTGGGTGGAGATCGCGACCGGCTTCTCGTACGTCCGCTTGACGCCTTCGAAGCGGGACTCGGCCTGTCCGTGGGACATGGCCTGGTTCTGCAGGGGGCACTCGCCGCCCTTGTCGCAGACGGGGCAGTCCAGCGGGTGGTTGACGAGCAGCAGCTCCATCACCCCGTGCTGGGCCTTCTCGGCGACGGGGCTGGTCAGCTGCGACTTCACCACCATGCCGTCGGTGCAGGTGATGGTGCAGGAGGCCATGGGCTTGCGCTGGCCCTCGACCTCGACGATGCACTGGCGGCAGGCGCCGGCGGGGTCGAGGAGCGGGTGGTCGCAGAAGCGCGGGATCTCGATGCCGAGCTGTTCGGCGGCGCGGATGACCAGCGTCCCCTTGGGGACGGAGATCTCGGCGCCGTCGATGGTCAGCGTGACGAGGTCTTCCGGGGGTACGGCCGGGCTGCCGCCGCCGCTGGGCGTGGAGGCGATGACGGTCATGCGGTCACCTCCTTGTGGTTGTCCGCCCAGGCGGTCGACTTGGCCGGGTCGAAGGGGCAGCCCTTGCCCGTGATGTGCTGCTCGTACTCGTCGCGGAAGTACTTCAGCGAGGAGAAGATCGGCGAGGCGGCGCCGTCGCCGAGGGCGCAGAACGACTTGCCGTTGATGTTGTCGGCGATGTCGTTGAGCTTGTCGAGGTCGGACAGCTTGCCCTTGCCGGCCTCGATGTCGCGGAGCAACTGGACGAGCCAGTAGGTGCCCTCGCGGCAGGGGGTGCACTTGCCGCAGGACTCGTGCGCGTAGAACTCGGTCCAGCGGGTGACGGCCCGGACGACGCAGGTGGTCTCGTCGAAGCACTGGAGCGCCTTGGTGCCGAGCATCGATCCGGCGGCGCCGACGCCCTCGTAGTCGAGGGGCACGTCGAGGTGCTCGTCGGTGAACATCGGGGTGGAGGAGCCGCCCGGGGTCCAGAACTTGAGCCGGTGGCCGCGCCGCATGCCGCCGCTCATGTCGAGGAGCTGGCGCAGGGTGATGCCGAGCGGGGCCTCGTACTGGCCGGGCGAGGTGACGTGCCCGCTGAGCGAGTAGAGCGTGAAGCCCGGGGACTTCTCGCTGCCCATCGACGTGAACCATTCCTTGCCGCGGTTGAGGATCGCGGGAACCGAGGCGATGGACTCGACGTTGTTCACCACAGTGGGGCAGGCGTAGAGACCGGCGACCGCGGGGAAGGGGGGCCTCAGCCGGGGCTGGCCGCGGCGCCCTTCGAGCGAGTCGAGCAGCGCGGTCTCCTCGCCGCAGATGTACGCGCCGGCGCCGGCGTGCACGGTGAGTTCGAGGTTCAGACCGCTGCCGAGGATGTTCCGGCCGAGGTAGCCGGCCGCGTAGGCCTCGCGGACGGCCTCGTGGAGGCGGCGCAGGACGGGGACGACCTCGCCGCGCAGGTAGATGAACGCGTGCTCGGAGCGGATCGCGTAGCAGGCGATGATCATTCCCTCGATGAGGGAGTGCGGGTTGGCGAAGAGGAGGGGGATGTCCTTGCAGGTGCCGGGCTCGGACTCGTCGGCGTTGACGACGAGGTAGTGCGGCTTGCCGTCGCCCTGCGGGATGAACTGCCACTTCATGCCGGTGGGGAAGCCGGCGCCGCCGCGTCCGCGGAGGCCGGATTCCTTGACGTACGCGATGAGGTCGTCGGGGCTCATCGCGAGGGCCTTCTTGAGGCCCCGGTAGCCCTCGTGGCGCTCGTAGGTCTCCAGGGTCCAGGAGTCGGGCTGGTCCCAGAAGGCCGACAGGACGGGTGCGAGCAGCTTCTCGGGGCTGCTGTTGTTGATCTCGGCTGCCAAGGTCATCACTCCCCCTCCTGACTGGCTGCCTCACCGCGCGGGTGGACGATTCGGTGGTGCGGGGTCTCGCCCTTGGCCAGGCGCAGGCCGACGAGGGAGGCGGGTCCGGCTCCGCCGGTGGCCTCGACGGCGCCGGGGCGCTCGTCGGGGAAGCCGGCGAGGATGCGGGCGGTCTCCCTGAAGGTGCAGAGCGGGGCGCCGCGGGTGGGTTCGACGGCGCGTCCGGCCCGCAGGTCGTCGACCATCTTCTTGGCGGACTCGGGCGTCTGGTTGTCGAAGAACTCCCAGTTGACCATCACGACGGGCGCGAAGTCGCAGGCCGCGTTGCACTCGATGTGTTCGAGGGTGATCTTGCCGTCATCCGTGGTCTCGTCGTTGCCGACGCCGAGGTGCTGCTTGAGCTCCTCGAAGATGGCGTCGCCGCCCATGACGGCGCAGAGCGTGTTCGTACAGACGCCGACCTGGTAGTCGCCGGAGGGCTTGCGCCGGTACATCGTGTAGAAGGTGGCGACGGCGGTGACCTCGGCGGTGGTCAGGCCGAGGAGCTCGGCGCAGAACCGCATGCCGGTACGGGTCACGTGGCCCTCCTCCGACTGCACGAGGTGCAGCATCGGCAGGAGCGCGGAGCGGGAGTCCGGGTAGCGGTCGATGATCGCCTTCGCGTCCTCCTCCAGGCGGGCGCGGACGTCCGCCGGGTATGCGGGGGCGGGCAGCTGGGGCATCCCCAGGCTGACGTTCTCCGTCATCGGTCGACGCCTCCCATCACGGGGTCGATGGAGGCGACGGCGACGATGACGTCGGCGACCTGGCCGCCCTCACACATCGCGGCCATGGCCTGGAGGTTGGTGAAGGACGGGTCGCGGAAGTGGACCCGGAACGGGCGGGTGCCGCCGTCGGAGACGACGTGCACGCCAAGCTCGCCCTTGGGCGACTCGACGGCCGCGTAGGCCTGTCCGGCGGGGACCCGGAAGCCCTCGGTGACCAGCTTGAAGTGGTGGATCAGGGCCTCCATGGAGGTGCCCATGATCTTCGCGATGTGGTCGGTGGAGTTGCCGAGGCCGTCGGTGCCGAGGGCGAGCTGCGCGGGCCAGGCGATCTTCTTGTCGCCGACCATGACCTCGCCGGGCTCCAGGCGGTCGAGGCACTGCTCGACGATCCGGAGGGACTGGCGCATCTCCTCCAGGCGGACGAGGAAGCGTCCGTAGGAGTCGCAGGTGTCGGCGGTGGGGACGTCGAAGTCGTAGTTCTCGTAGCCGCAGTACGGGTCGGTCTTCCGCAGGTCGTGCGGGAGGCCCGCCGACCGGAGGATCGGTCCGGTGGCGCCGAGGGCCATGCAGCCGGTGAGGTCGAGGTAGCCGACGTCCTGCATGCGGGCCTTGAAGATGGGGTTGCCGGTGGCGAGCTTGTCGTACTCCGGCAGGTTCTTCTTCATGGTCTTCACGAACTCGCGGACGGCGTCGACGGCGCCGGGCGGGAGGTCCTGGGCGAGGCCGCCGGGGCGGATGAACGCGTGGTTCATGCGCAGGCCGGTGATCAGCTCGTACAGGTCCAGGATCATCTCGCGGTCCCGGAAGCCGTAGATCATGATCGTGGTGGCGCCGAGCTCCATGCCGCCGGTGGCGATGGCCACCAGGTGCGAGGAGAGCCGGTTGAGCTCCATCAGCATCACGCGGATGACACTGGCCCGGTCCGGGATCTGGTCCGTGATGCCGAGCAGCTTCTCCACGCCGAGGCAGTACGCCGTCTCGTTGTAGAACGAGGTCAGGTAGTCCATGCGCGTGACGAAGGTGGTGCCCTGCGTCCAGGTCCGGTACTCGAGGTTCTTCTCGATGCCGGTGTGGAGGTAGCCGATGCCGCAGCGGGCCTCGGTGACGGTCTCGCCGTCGATCTCCAGGATCAGGCGGAGCACGCCATGGGTGGACGGGTGCTGGGGGCCCATATTGACGATGATGCGCTCGTCGTCGGCCTTCGCGGCGGACTGGACGACCTCTTCCCAGTCACCGCCGGTCACCGTGTAGACGGCGCCTTCTGTCGTCTCGCGCGGAGACGCGTGGGAATTGCTCACGAGTACGACCTCCGCTGGTCCGGAGCCGGGATCTGGGCGCCCTTGTACTCGACGGCGATGCCGCCGAGCGGGTAGTCCTTGCGCTGCGGGTGGCCCTGCCAGTCGTCCGGCATCATGATCCGGGTGAGGGCGGGGTGGCCGTCGAAGACGATGCCGAAGAAGTCGTACGTCTCGCGCTCGTGCCAGTCGTTCGTCGGGTAGACGGCGACGAGCGACGGGATGTGCGGCTCGGCGTCCGGGGCCGAGACCTCGATGCGGACGAGCCGGCCGTGGGTGAGCGAGCGCAGGTGGTAGACGGCGTGCAGCTCGCGGCCCTTGTCGCCCGGGTAGTGGACGCCGGAGACGCCGGTACAGAGCTCGAAGCGGAGCGCCGGGTCGTCGCGCAGGGTGCGGGCCACGCGGACGAGGTGCTCGCGCTCGATGTGGAAGGTGAGCTCGCCGCGGTCGACGACCGTCTTCTCGATGGCGTTCTCCGGGAGGAGGCCCTGCTCCTCCAGGGCGCCCTCCAGCTCGTCGGCGACGTCGTCGAACCAGCCGCCGTACGGGCGGGTGGCCGGGCCGGGGAGGCGGACGGAGCGGACGAGGCCGCCGTAGCCGGAGGTGTCGCCGCCGTTGTTGGCGCCGAACATGCCGCGCTGGACGCGGACCTCCTCGCCGTGGTCCCCGCGCTGGCCGGGCAGGTTCTGCCCGCTCAGCTCCTTCTCGGGGTTGGGTGTCTCGTCGCTCACCGGAGAAGACCCTTCAGTTCGATCGTCGGCAGCGCCTTGAGCGCCGCTTCCTCCGCCTCCCGGGCCGCCTCCTCGGCGTTCACGCCGAGCTTGGAGGTCTGGATCTTCTGGTGGAGCTTGATGATCGCGTCCAGGAGCATCTCCGGGCGCGGCGGGCAGCCGGGCAGGTAGATGTCGACCGGCACGATGTGGTCGACGCCCTGGACGACCGCGTAGTTGTTGAACATGCCGCCCGAGGAGGCGCAGACGCCCATGGAGATCACCCACTTGGGGTTGGGCATCTGGTCGTAGACCTGCCTCAGGACGGGCGCCATCTTCTGGCTGACCCGGCCGGCCACGATCATCAGGTCGGCCTGCCGCGGTGAGCCGCGGAAGACCTCCATGCCGAAGCGGGCCAGGTCGTACCGGCCGGCTCCGGTGGTCATCATCTCGATGGCGCAGCAGGCGAGGCCGAAGGTCGCGGGGAACACGGACGCCTTGCGCACCCAGCCCGCGGCCTGTTCGACAGTCGTCAGCAGAAAGCCGCTCGGGAGTTTCTCTTCGAGTCCCATAGGTGCCCCTCAGCCCCTCAGTCCCATTCCAGGCCGCCGCGCCGCCACACGTACGCGTAGGCGACGAAGACGGTGAGCACGAAGAGCAGCATCTCCACGAGCCCGAAAAGCCCCAGGGCGTCGAAGGTGACGGCCCAGGGGTAGAGGAAGACGATCTCGATGTCGAAGACGATGAAGAGCATCGCCGTCAGGTAGTACTTGATCGGGAAGCGACCGCCCCCGGCGGGAGTGGGCGTCGGTTCGATGCCGCACTCGTACGCCTCAAGCTTTGCCCTGTTGTACCGCTTTGGCCCGATAAGCGTGGCCATGACCACGGAGAAGATCGCAAACCCCGCACCCAGGGCACCGAGCACGAGGACGGGCGCGTACGCATTCACGCTCCTCGCTCCTTCCAGTCGTCCTTGACCGTTGGACCGCACCGCCGGACCGTGAAAGATCGCCCCCATGTGAGGCAGTTCACAAGCCCGGCTGCCCCGCATCTTATGCCCGCCCCTCTGTGATCTGCGACACGGGGTACAGCAACGACTTTGTGATCTCCACCACCTGACGAAGGATCATGAAGTCGGATGAGCGGTGATCTTGTTGCGCGAAGCGCCCAGGTGATCACCAGATGTGACATCCGTACCGGAAATCGCTGCTCGGAGGGGGTGTCGCACTATCAAGTGTTGGCCACTACAAGCAAATTGGCGATGGACGCATCCGGGTGGTAAAGGAACGGCCCGTCGCCCGGTCGAGGGGTCGGGCGTACCGAGGTGGACGCGTGCGCGCATTCACGAGCCACGCTGTGACCTGCGTCACGTCACAGGAGCTTCAAAAGAAGAGGGCTTGGCCATGGGCGTCAAGAGGTGGTAAGCGTCGGGCAATTCGGGCGTTTCATCGAAAACCCGTGATCAAGGCCCGGATGAGCGATGCCCGTTTTGCCCGTTACGGCGTCAATAAGGGCGCCACAGAAGCGGATTAAGAGGTTCCGAACGTAACTGTGGCGCAACCCACGTTTCTTGAAGGGAACCGTGAAGCCCTGATAGCGGTTGTACCCATGTCCCACACCGCTCACATACCCAGCCACCGGAAGCCCCGCCGCAGCGCCTCGAAGCTCGCGCTCCGGGCCGGAGTTGCCGGTGGCGTCCTCGGCACCATCGCGGTGGCCGGTGCTGCCGGGCCGGCGAATGCCGAGCCGGTGACCGAGACCATCGAAATGCCCACCCTGGGCTCCCTCGACGCCGGCACCGGTCTCGCCAGTGCCGTCGCCGCCTCCGCCGAGGCCTCCCAGCAGGAGGCCCTCGACCAGAACCTCCAGACGCAGGAGGAGGCGGCGCTGAAGAAGGCCGCCAAGGAGGCCAAGACGGCCAAGGCCGAGGCCGACCGCAAGGCCGCGGCCGAGCGCGCCGAGAAGGCCCGCCTCAAGGCCGAGCAGGAGCGCAAGGAGGCCGCGGAGCGCGCCTCCCGCGACGCCGCGCGCACCCAGCTCTCCGCCACGAGCTCGTCGAACGACAGCGGCTCGTCGTCCGACGGCGGCTCCAGCACCTCGGACAACAGCACCCAGACGCAGGCCCCCTCCGGCTCCGCCGCCGCGATCGTGGCCTTCGCCAGGGCCCAGATCGGCGACGCCTACGTCTCCGGCGGCACCGGCCCCAACTCCTGGGACTGCTCCGGCCTCGTCCAGGCCGCCTACCGCGCGGCCGGCATCGACCTGCCCCGCATCTCGTACGAGCAGTCGAGCATGGGCACCTCCGTCTCCCTGAGCAACCTGCAGCCGGGCGACATCCTCTACTGGGGCAGCCGCAGCGGCTCGTACCACGTCGCCATCTACGTGGGCGGCGGCAAGTACGTCGGCGCGCAGAACCCGTCCTCCGGCGTGGTCGAGCACACCATGGACTGGGACACGCCCTCGGGCGCGGTCCGCATCCTCTGACCCGTCGCACAGCGACAGAAGGGCCGTCACTCCTCGGGGGAGAGACGGCCCTTCGGCCATGTACGGGGCGGGTGCGCGGAGGCCGGCAGGGCGCCGGTCAGCGGCGCAGGGCCTCGGCCGGCTCGATCCGGGAGGCCCACCAGGCCGGGTCCAGGCCGGCGACGAGACCCGTGGCCAGGGCGCGGGCGATGGCCACCCGCCGGCGCTCCCCGCCGGAGCGCCTGACGGGCGTCAGGACTTCGGGGCCACCTTCGACAGGCCGTTGATGATGCGGTCCATCGCGTCACCACCCGTCGGGTCGGTCAGGTTGGCCAGCATCTTCAGCGTGAACTTCATCAGAAGGGGGTGGGTCAGGCCGCGCTGCGTCGCGATCTTCATGACCTTCGGGTTGCCGATGAGCTTCACGAACGCGCGGCCCAGCGTGTAGTAGCCGCCGTAGGTGTCCTTCAGGATCTGCGGGTAGTTCCGCAGGGCCAGCTCACGCTGGGCGGGGGTCGCGCGCGCGTGCGCCTGGACGATGACGTCGGCCGCGATCTGGCCGGACTCCATGGCGTACGCGATGCCCTCGCCGTTGAACGGGTTGACCAGGCCGCCCGCGTCACCGACGAGCAGCAGGCCCTTGGTGTAGTGCGGCTGGCGGTTGAAGGCCATCGGGAGGGCGGCGCCGCGGATCGGCGTCGTCATGTTGTCCGGGGTGTAGCCCCAGTCCTCCGGCATGGACGCGCACCAGGCCTTGAGGACCTCGCGCCAGTCCAGCTCCTTGAAGGCGGAGGAGGAGTTGAGGATGCCGAGGCCGACGTTGGACGTGCCGTCGCCCATGCCGAAGATCCAGCCGTAGCCGGGGAGGAGCCGGTCCTGCGGGCCGCGCCGGTCCCACAGCTCCAGCCAGGACTCCAGGTAGTCGTCGTCGTGGCGGGGGCTGGTGAAGTACGTCCGTACCGCCACGCCCATCGGCCGGTCCTCGCGCCGGTGCAGGCCCATGGCGAGGGAGAGGCGGGTGGAGTTGCCGTCGGCGGCGACGACGAGCGGAGCGTGGAAGGTGACTTCGCGCTTCTCCTCACCCAGCTTCGCGTGGACACCGGTGATCCGGCCCGTACGGTCGTCGATGACCGGCGCGCCCACGTTGCAGCGCTCGTACAGCCGGGCACCGGCCTTCTGCGCCTGGCGGGCCAGCTGCTCGTCGAAGTCGTCGCGCTTGCGGACGAGTCCGTAGTCCGGGTACGAGGCGAGCTCCGGCCAGTCCAGTTCGAGCCGGACGCCGCCGCCGATGATCCGCAGGCCCTTGTTCCGCAGCCAGCCGGCCTCTTCGGAGATGTCGATGCCCATGGAGACGAGCTGCTTGGTGGCGCGCGGGGTGAGGCCGTCACCGCAGACCTTCTCCCGGGGGAACGCCGTCTTCTCCAGGAGCAGGACGTCGAGTCCGGCCTTGGCCAGGTAGTAGGCGGTGGTGGAGCCGGCCGGGCCTGCCCCGACGACGATCACATCTGCGGTGTGCTCGGAGAGGGGCTGCTCGGTCACGGCGGAGTCTCCCGGAATTCGGCGATGAGGACGTATCGCAGTCTATGGGGGCCGGGTACGGCCGGACCGGAGGGTCACCTCCCCGCCGGGAGGGTCACCGCCCCGGCGCCCCGGCAACTTCCCCCAGGGCGAACACCTGTTCCCCTGTGCCGAGCGTGAGGCCATGATGATCATCCGTGACCATCTTCCGTACCGGCACCCGTGCCGGCATACGGCAGGGCTCGCTGATCACAGCCGCCCTCGCCCTCCTCTGTTCACTCTTCTTCGTCCTGCCGGCGAACGCCGACCCCGTCGCCTTCGCCGACTGCCCGGCCGCCACGCTCTGTCTTTACGACGGAGCGAAGGGAACCGGCGCCCGCCAGGACTTCACCGCTGAGCAGCAGCTGAACTACGACACGACGGCCTGGGACGACAAGACGCTCTCGGCGAAGAACAACACGGCCCTGTGGGCCTGCGTCTACGTCGACACGCAGTACGGCGGGCTTCTCCAGACGATCATGCCGGGCAACGACGACGAGTACGCGACCGACGCCCGTTTCGCCGGGACCATCAGCTCCCACAAGCTGGTCCCGTCCCGGGCCCACTGCTTCACCGGCTACGAGCGCTGCCCCGACAACCGGGTCTGCACCTTCAAGGAGCCGGCCGGCCGAGGCACGATGACCGTCCACCTCCCGGCGACCGACTCCGCCACCAAGAACTACGGCAACAGCTACGGCACCGACGTCGCGCCGGCCAAGTCGGTCTGGAACCGGACCCAGAAGCACGTCTGCTTCTACCCCGAACCCACCTTCACCGGCAGCTGGACCGACCCGGCGGACGCCAAGAAGTACGGCGCGTACGTCGTGCTCCGCGGAGACAGCACCACCGTCCCGGCACCCTTCGCCGGGACCTTCCGCTCCCACGAGCTCGTCAACGGAACGGCGGAATGCCAGTGACCAGGAACCTCCGCCCGCTCGCGGCTCTCGCCGCCGCGGCCGTCGCCCTCACCCTGACCACCTCGGCCGCCGCCTCCCCCACCGTGGAGGAGCCGCCGAGCCCGCTGGGCGCCGGCTGGACCAAGCAGCTCCCGGTCGCCACCCTCGCCACCGGCGTCACCTACACCACCTGGAAGGAGACGACGCCCGACAATCGGACCAAGGGCCGCGTCCTCCGGGTCGTCGAGATCGACCCCACCGCCGGGGCGCTGACTCTGGAGAACACCTTCGGCAAGGGCTCCGGCGTGACCGAGAACGTCTACGACCAGCTCGACACGGTGTCCTCCGTCGACACCCGCGACCCGTACGCCGGCATCAACGGCAGCCTGTTCAAGTCCGAGGCCAAGCACCGCGACCACATCCTGCCGGCGGACGCCGAGGCCAGGACCATGATGTACCAGGGCGTCTCGGTCACCGACGGCGTACCGCACAGCTCCAGCTGCTGGGGCAACGGCCTCGGCACGAACGGTGCGGTGATCCAGTACGGCATCCCGTACATCACCAAGCTCCGCACGAACATGTCGCTGACCACCTCCACGGGCGCGACGATCCGACTCGACGACGTCAACCGGGATCCGGGCCGTGCCTGGGGCTGCGGGCGGGATGCCGAGGACAAGGCAGTCACCGAGGTCACCGGGCTCTACGCCGACCCGGACGAGATCGTCCTGTTCACCGACGACTACCAGTACCCGGTGCCCAAGCCGAACCTCGACACCCATGCCTACTTCACCGCCGACGACGACCCCGGCTTCGAGGTCGTCCTCGACGCGAACGGTTCCGTCGTCGACGCCCACGAAGGACGCGGCGGCGCGCTGGCCACCGACCAGGTCAAGGTCCCGGCCGGCGGGCGCATCCTCCAGGGCATCGGCACCGGTGCGAAGTGGCTGCGCGACAACCTCGTGCGCGACGACCGGGTGACCGTCGACCAGAAGCTGACCGACACGAGGCTCGGCCGGGAGATCCCGCTGGACGACTCGGTGGACGTCGTGAGCTCCTACCACCAGCTGCTGCAGTCCGGCGAAGTTCCCCCCGCCCTGCCCGACTCATGCACCGACGGCAAGGTGCCCGGCACGGACCCGGCGGTCCTGAACTGCACAGACTCGCGCACCGCGCTCGGCACCAACGTCAGGGGCAACCCGGTGCTGATCACCCTTACCGGTGACACGGGCATCGAGGACGGCGACTACCTGCGCAGGTTCGCCACTCTCCTCGACTCCAAGGAGCTCGGTCTGGTCGACGTCCTCAACCTCGACGGCGGCGGCTCGACCACCCTGCTGACCGGCAAGACGGTCCAGACCCCGCCGACGGACACCGTGGGTGGCGTGAAGGTGTTCCGGCACGTGGCGGACGCCGTGTACACGGGCGTCGGCGGCTACGGCATGTACGCGAAGTAACCCGAGGACGGTGGTCAGGCGGCCTTGAATCCCCGGTGCAGGGCGACGATCCCGCCCGACAGGTTCCGCCAGGCCACCTTCGACCAGCCGGCCTTCTGGAGCAGACCCGCCAGGGCCGGCTGGTCCGGCCAGGACCGGATGGACTCCGCGAGGTACACGTACGCGTCCGGGTTGGACGAGACCGCGCGGGCCACCGGCGGCAGCGCGCGCATCAGGTACTCCTCGTACACCGTGCGGAACGGCGCCCACGTGGCGTGCGAGAACTCGCAGATCACGACCCGGCCGCCCGGCTTCGTCACCCGGTACAGCTCGCGCAGCGCCTGGTCGGTGTCCTGGATGTTCCGCAGCCCGAAGGAGATGGTGACGGCGTCGAACACGTCGTCGCGGAAGGGCAGCTTCGTGCCGTCGCCCGCGGTGAACGGCATCCACGGATGGTTCCGCTTGCCGACCCGCAGCATGCCGAGGGAGAAGTCGCACGGGACGACGTACGCCCCCGCCCGCACGAACGGCTGCGAGGACGTCGCCGTCCCGGCAGCCAGGTCGAGGACCTTCTGCGCGGGCCGCGCGTCGACCGCCTTCGCGACCTCCTTGCGCCAGCGCCGGTCCTGCCCGAGGGACAGCACGTCATTGGTGAGGTCGTAGTTCGCCGCCACGTCGTCGAACATCGAGGCGACTTCGTGCGGCTGCTTGTCCAGGGAAGCTCGGGTCACCCGGCCATTGTGGCAGCCACCCCCATGGCGGGCGGGGACCGGCCCCGGCGCCCCCGAGAAATTTCCGCGACAGCGCTTCGACCTCGTCCCGGCGAGCGCGCTCAGGGAAGGGTGACAGTGCGACGAAGGGAGCGAGATGCCGTCACCGCTCGGCTCGGACGCGGGGTTCGAGCAGCCGGGCCTCCGGCTCACGCTGCTCACCGTCGTACGCGACCCCCGCTTCACCGATCTGCTGAAGTACGCGGACGAGTACCCGGTACAGAAGAAGGGCGCGCCGGTCCAGGGCGGGTGAGCCGGGTCCCGGCTACCGGCGCCGGTGGACCAGCCGGCCGCCGAGGACCGTCGCGACGCACGTCGACGCGCCGAGCCGGACCAGGGACGCCCGGTCGGGGACGTCGAAGACGGCGAAGCGGGCGGGGCCGCCCGGGACCAGGCCGGGCAGCAGCACCAGCGGCACCGGCGAGAACGACGGCGGGCCGGGGAGCCGCTCCGGGCGGCGGCCGACGGCGAGACCGGCCCGGCGCACGGCGTCCACGGCGGCCCGGCCGCGCAGTTCACCGGCGACGGCGACCGTCCCGTGCGCGAGGAGCCGCTGCACGCCGCGGCGCGCGGAGGCGCCGCGACGGGCGGGGTCGGCCCGGAAGATCTCCCGCGCCCGCTCCCCCGTGATCGGCTCGGTGCCGAACTCCTCGGCCTCCCGGGGGTCCGGGTGGTACGTCTCCTCGAGCAGCTCGGGCGCGTACAGGTTGAGGAGCCCGGGGGTGAGGATGCCGGGCCACCGCCGCACCCGCGCCTCCGGCCTGACGGCGGCCAGGTCCTCGTACGGGCCGACGGCGGCGACGAGGGCGCCGTCGACCAGGACGGCGCTCTCGGGGGTCGCCTCGGCGACGTGGAGGGTCAGCACGGGCGCGTCAGTTGGCGTCGAGGAGCTTCAGCTCGGGGTGCGCCGTGCCGCCCTCGATCGCGGTGGACGAGATGTGCGAGGCGACGCGCTCGTCGACCGGGTCGTTCGCCGGGTCGTCGTGGACGACGAGGTGCTCGTACGTGGTGCTGCGCTGGGCCGGGACGCGGTCCGCCGTGCGGATCATGTCGATCATCTCGCGCAGGTTGGAGCGGTGCTTGGCGCCGGCGGAGGAGACGACGTTCTCCTCCAGCATGATCGAGCCGAGGTCGTCCGCGCCGTAGTGCAGGGTCAGCTGGCCGATCTCCTTGCCCGTGGTCAGCCACGAGCCCTGGATGTGGGCGACGTTGTCGAGGAAGAGCCGGGCGATCGAGATCATCCGCAGGTACTCGAAGAGCGTGGCCTGCGTCCGGCCCTTGAGGTGGTTGTTCTCCGGCTGGTACGTGTACGGGATGAAGGCCCGGAAGCCGCCCGTCCGGTCCTGCACGTCACGGATCATGCGCAAGTGCTCGATCCGCTCGGCGTTCGTCTCGCCGGTGCCCATCAGCATGGTGGAGGTGGACTCGACGCCCAGCTTGTGGGCGATCTCCATGATCTCCAGCCAGCGCTCGCCGCTCTCCTTGAGCGGGGCGATGGCCTTGCGCGGCCGCTCGGGCAGCAGCTCGGCGCCGGCGCCCGCGAAGGAGTCGAGACCGGCGGCGTGGATGCGGGTGATCGCCTCCTCGACGGAGACGCCGGAGATGCGGGCCATGTGCTCGACCTCGGAGGCGCCGAGGGAGTGGATGACCAGCTGCGGGAAGTCCTTCTTGATGGCGGCGAAGTGCTTCTCGTAGTACTCGACGCCGAAGTCCGGGTGGTGGCCGCCCTGGAACATGATCTGGGTGCCGCCGAGCTCCACGGTCTCCGCGCAGCGGCGCAGGATGTCGTCGAGGTCCCGGGTCCAGCCCTTCTTCGTGTCCTTCGGCGCGGCGTAGAAGGCGCAGAACTTGCACGCCGTCACGCAGACGTTCGTGTAGTTGATGTTCCGCTCGATGATGTACGTCGCGATGTGCTCGGTCCCCGCGTACCGGCGGCGGCGCACCGCGTCGGCGGCGGCGCCCAGCGCGTGCAGGGGCGCCGAGCGGTAGAGATCGAGCGCCTCCTCGGGGGTGATCCGGCCACCCGCGGCGGCGCGGTCGAGAACAGACTGGAGTTCGGCCTTCTCGGTCACCGGGTGCGTCCCTTTCGGAGGGGTTATGACAGACCGAGCCAGCCTACGCCAGCGCTCCTCGCGGCTTCCGCAGGGTGCCGGTCGGTTGCCGGTCCCCGGCCGCCGGCGTCCGGGGACGGGATCGGCGGGCGAGGGACGGGTGGGCGTCCGGCGAATACCCGGTGAATTACGGGTGCGGCGGCTTACCGGTCCGCATACCGGTCCGCATACCGGTCCGCCGGGCGGCGCCGCCTTACGGTCCGGCGAGCTGCGTCGCCGTATTCCCGGCGGTGTCCGGAAAGGCGCGTCCGGTGCACCCGCCGGGTGCACCGGTATTTCTTTCCCGCACCATTCCCCGCGGGCTCCGCCGCTTATCGCGTCGGCCGCGGCAGGAGTTCCACCGCGACGTCCGCCGGGAAGCCGGTCGTGGGGCCGGTGCGGCGGGCGAACTCCCGTACACCCGCGAGCTGCTCGGGGCCGAATCGGAAGTCGAGGGTGCGGAAGTACCGCTCCAGGAGTTCGGCGTCGAAGGTCTCCCAGCGGGCGGCCTGCTCGGCGACCTTGGCGACCTCTTCGAGGGAGAGGTCGCGCGAGGCGAGGAACGCCTGGTGCACCTCGTGGACGGTCTCCGGCTCGCGCGCCAGGAAGTCCTTGCGCGCCGCCCAGACGGCGAAGACGAACGGCAGGCCCGTCCACTCCTTCCACATGAGCCCCAGGTCGTGGACCTGGAGGCCGAGCCGGGGCGCGTCCTGCAGGGAGGCCCGGAGGGCGGCGTCGCCGATGAGGACGGCGGCCTCCGCCTCCTGCATCATCAGGCCGAGGTCCGGCGGGCAGGTGTAGTAGTCGGGCCGGACCCCGTACTGCTCGGCCAGGAGCAGCTGGGCGAGGCGTACGGAGGTGCGGGAGGTGGAGCCGAGCGCCACGCGCGCGCGGTCGAGCTCCGCCAGGGGCCGCTGGGAGACGATCACGCAGGACATGACGGGCCCGTCGCAGCCGACGGCGATGTCCGGGAGCGCGACCAGGTCGTCGGCGTTGCGGAGGTACTCGACGAGGGTGATGGGCCCGATGTCGAGGTCGCCCCGGACGAGCCGCTCGCTGAGCTTCTCCGGGGTGTCCTTGGTGAGCTCGAGATCGAGGAGCGTCCCGGTCCTGGCCAGACCCCAGTAGAGGGGGAGGCAGTTCAGGAACTGGATGTGTCCGACGCGGGGCCGGCTGCGCTGCTGGTCGTCGGTTGCTTTGTCCACATCGCGAGGCTAGACCCGTCTCGCACTGTGGGCATCGGCGGGGCACTCGCGTCAGCGCACGGAACGGAATCAAACATGCGGGTGACGTGATCTTTCCCTCTACCGCCCCGAGCACCCTGCGTGCTACGCTCAACGCAAGTTGCAGTTTGGTTTCCCTTGCAGTACAGAGCCTGCGGAGCATGTGACCCGCAGGCTTTTGTAGTTTTCAGACTTGTTTGCAGGTTCTGGAGCAGGGCGACCCTTTGGCCCATAGGAGGGCTCATGGCTACCGGAACCGTGAAGTGGTTCAACGCTGAAAAGGGCTTCGGCTTCATCGCCCAGGACGGCGGCGGCCCGGATGTCTTCGTCCACTACTCCGCGATCAACGCGAACGGCTTCCGTTCGCTCGAGGAGAACCAGGTCGTGACCTTCGACGTCACGCAGGGCCCGAAGGGCCCGCAGGCGGAGAACGTCTCCCCGGCCTAAGTTGCCCGGGTCGGCGGACACGCACGACTAGAGCAGTACCCAAGGAGCCCCGCTCCGTGCCTTTCGGCCGAGCGGGGCTCCTGCCTTTTCCCGGACCGCCCCGTGGGGCGGCGGGTACGTAGTCTGGACACATGACCGAACGCAAGCCGCCCGGAGTCAGCTTCGAGTCATTCGTGGACAAGCAGATCCGCGAGGCCACGGAGCGCGGCGAGTTCCGGAGCCTGTCCGGCTTCGGCAAGCCCCTCCCCGACGACTCGGCGCCCTACGACGAGCTGTGGTGGATCAAGGGCAAGATGCACCGCGAGGGCGCGTCCGTGCTGCCGCCCTCCCTCGCCCTGCGCAAGCAGGCCGAGGACGCGGAGGCGGCGGTGGCCGCGGCCGTCTCGGAGAGCCAGGTCCGCCGCATCCTCGGGGAGATCAACACCAGGATCGCCGAGGCCCTCGTCCGCCCGCCGGCCGGTCCCCCGCTGCACCTGAAGCCCTTCGACGTGGAGGCGACGGTGGAACGGTGGCGGCAGGATCGTTCCTAGACACCCCCTCTACACCCCCTCCGCACCCCCAGGTCCCCGACCCTGAGGAGCCCCGATGAACAGCGCCGGTCTGCTGGTCGACTCGTTCGGCCGGATCCGTGAGGTCGTCCACGAGGCCGTGGAGGGCCTCACGGACGAGGAGCTCGCCGCCCGCGTCGATCCCGACGCCAACACGGTCGCCTGGCTCGTCTGGCACCTCACCCGGGTCCAGGACGACCATCTCGCGGACGCCTTCGACACGGACCAGCTGTGGACCTCGGACGGCTGGGCGGACCGCTTCGGGCTGCCCTTCCCGAAGCGCGCCACCGGCTACGGCCAGACGAGCGAACAGGTCGGCGCGGTCCGCGCCCCGGCCGAGCTGCTGCTCGGCTACCACGACGCCGTGCACGCCCGCACCGAGGAGCTGGTCCGCACGCTCACGAACGCGGACCTGGACCGGATCGTCGACACCCGCTGGGACCCCCCGGTCACCCTCGGCGTCCGGCTGGTCTCGGTGATCGCGGACGACCTCCAGCACGCGGGGCAGGCGGCGTACGTCCGGGGGGTCGTGGAACGGCGGTGACGTCGGACGGCGGTGGCTGATAGCCTCCGGCCGATCTTGACGAGAGGCGATGCTCCGGTTGGGGGGCACCACCGGCCGCCTCAGCTCCAGGGGGAGGCCTTTCTTGGACCGCCACGTCCGCACACCCGTTTCCCGGCGTCGCCGTCTCGGCGCGGCGGTTCTCGTCGCACTCGCCGTCACGGCCGGTGCGCTCGCCACGCCCGCCGTCGCCGCGCCGGCCACGGGCGTCAGCGCCGGCACGACCGCCACCACCACCGCGTACCCGCCGCAGGCAGGCCTCTGGAGCCTGGGCCGCACGGGCTTCCTCACCTGGCCGGAAGAGGTATCCCCCGCCCACTGGACGCGGCTCTCCGACGGCGCCGTGACCGCCTTCCCCGCCGGTCACACCGTCCTCGGCTCCCGTGACTCCGACGTCGTGATCGACGAGGCGGGCAGTGCCGTCGCGCTCAGGGACATGGCGGCGGGCACAGAGCTGTTCCGGATCGACCTCGCGTGGTACGGCACGGGCAGCCGGGTGGCGGGCGCCATCCGCTCCACCCTCTTCGTCTCCACCCCCAACGCGGCAGGCGGCGAGAACCTGCGCCTCTACACCCCCGCCGACGGCGGCCTGCCGGCGTCCCGGTCGGTGACCGGGCTGCCCACCGACGCCACCGGGCTGTGGGCCGCGGGCGTCGCCGGTGACAGCGCCCTGATCACCTACCGGACCGGTTCGGGCGCGGCGTGGGCGCTCCTCGACCTCACGACCGGCGCCGTGACCTCCCACCGCCAGGCCCCGAACCTCCGGGACGCGGCCGTGTCCGCCACATACGTCGCCTGGACGGAGCAGTCCGCCGGCGGGAGCGCCACCGTGGTGGCCCTGAACCGCGCCACCGGCACGGTCCAGCGAATCCCGCTCGCCGCGCAGGACCGCGTGGTCCTCGGTCTGGTGGGGAACTGGGTCACGTACGGCCAGACCGACGGGCTGCGGGCCTACGAGCCCAGCCCGCTCCTCGCGCTCACCGCCCGCGACCTGAACACCGGCACGACCCGCAAGCTCCTCGACCACGTCGTCTCGGACGTCGACGGGCCCGACGGCACGAACGCCGTCCACGGCGGCACCGTCGCCCAGGGCCAGGGCCTGTACCGGATCGCCCCGGGGACCGGCGGGGTGCCGGTCGCCACCCTCCTGGCACCCAGCGGCGAGCCGACCAAGGTCGACCTGCTGGGCCACAGCATTCCGGCGACGATCGACCTGAGCCGCAACCGGACCTTCGACCTGAAGTGGCGGCTCTCGCGCATCAACGTCACGATGACCCTCACCCTGCGCAACACCCGCACCGGCGACACCAAGGTCGAGCACATCGCCCCGCTCTCGGAGCAAGCCTCGGACTTCACCTACGCCCACTACATCTGGGCCGGGGACGTCCGTTGGCCGACCGAGCCGGACCGGTCGACGGGCGCTCCGGCCGGCCCGTACACCTGGCGGATCGACGCCAAGCCGCTCAACGGCATCGGCCCGACGCTGACGACGTCGGGCTCCTTCACGGTGGTCCGCAGCAAGCCGCAGCCGCACGACTTCGACAGCGACGGCTCGCCGGACCTGCTCATGCGGGACACCACGGGCCGTCTGCTGCTCGCGGACACCTTCCGAAGCAGGGACTGGAGCAGCGGCTACGAGGTCCTCCAGGAGCACCACTTCAAGGTCGTCGGGCAGGGCTTCGGGATCTACGACAAGATCGAGGCCACCGGGAACCTCGGCGGCTCGGGCGTCGGCGACTTCGTCGCCCGCGACAAGGCCGGGGTGCTGTGGCTGTACAAGGGGCGCGGCGACGACACCTTCAGCGCTCGCATCCGGATCGGCGGCGGCTGGGGCGTCTACACCCGGCTCACCGGTGGCAGTGACCTGACCGGCGACGGACGCGCCGACCTCGTCGCCGTCGACACGGCCGGGGTGCTCTGGATGTACCCGGGCACCGGCAGGGACACCGCGCCCTTCGCCGCCCGGAAGAGGATCGGCTCCGGCTGGGGTGTCTACGACCAGCTCACCGCCGTCGGAAACCTGGCCGGGGGTCCTGCCGGTGACCTCGTCGCCCGGGACCGGGCCGGCGTCCTCTGGCTCTACCTCGGCAAGGGCGACGGCACGTTCGCGCCCCGGACCCGGCTCGGCGGCGGATGGGGCGGTTACGGCCGGCTGGTCGGCATCGGGGACGCCGACCGGGACGGCCGCCCGGACCTGTACACCGAGGGGTTCCTGTACCGGGGATCGGGCAACTGGGCGGCGCCGCTGCGGCCGCGCGAGGAGACGTCTCCGTACTACTTCTGGACCACCGCCGTCACCTACAACCACTTCGTCTGACGCGACGACTTGACCGCGAGGCAGGGGGCGGCGCAGGTCCGGGGTCTGGTGGAGCGGTGGGCGTAGACGTACAACACCCCGAAAATTCCTCGGGCTTGCGTACAACCCTCCTGGTCGGTCAAGAGGTCTGAAACGGGTACGGCATGCGCCGTACCCGTTTTCACTGGGGGTTTCCTTGCAGCACCGTATGTCCGGGCGCCGACTGGTCGCCGCACTGCTCACGCTGTCCACGGTCACCGCCGTGACCGGCACGCTCGTCGCCGTCCCGGCCGTCGCGGCCGTCCCGACGGCCGTCGCCGGGGTCACCGCCGCCGCCGACGCGGCGAACCTGCCGGTCGACGCCGAGGTCGTCAGCGTCGGGGACACCGGCTACCTCACGTCCCGCAAGGACGACGCCGGCTCCGCGGTCCTGGAGTGGCACAAGTACGCCGACGGGTCGGTGTCGCGGATCAACAGCGGCACCGTCGGCTACGACAGCAACTCGGACACCGTCGTGACCAGCGACGACGGCGGCAGCATGTTCGTCCTGACGAACATGAAGGGCGCCACCCCCACCTACGCGTCCATCAACGTCGGGGCCGCGGTCGGCGGCGGGGCGAAGCTGGTCGGCGTCGTCAACGAGAACCTCTTCGTGAGCGTCCCGACCACCGAGGACTACCACGACCTGTACCAGCTCTCGTCCGTCAACGGGACGGTCCGGAAGGTCAAGATCTCCTCGCGTCCCAAGAACATCGACTACAAGGTCGTCGCCTCCCACGGCAACGACTTCGTCGTCCTGGGCAGCGTCCGGGAGCCGTACATCCCCACCGACCGGATCGTGTACTGGTACGCCAAGTCGAACGTCGGCAGCGGCTCCGTCCTCGACTGGGGCGGCAGCTCGGGCACCGCCGAGTGGGACCAGTCCTCGACCGGCGCCCTCACCGCCGACTGGGAGGCGTGGGTCCACGCGGCGCAGGAGGGCGGCCTCGAGATCAGCGCCAAGAAGCTCGGAACCGCCACGGTCACCCGCTTCCCGCTGACCGGCGATCTGACCCGTGCCGTCGTCGCGGGCGTCGTCGGGGACACGATCCTCTACGGCGTCCCGGGCACCGCCACCGCGGAGACGCCGAGCCCGCTGTACGCGCGGAGCCTCACCGACGCCTCGGCCCAGCCGTACAAGGTCCTGGACAACTTCTCCAGCGTGGCCCACGCGCCCGACGGCACCCTGCTCGTACGCGGCTTCGGCTCGGACGGTGACGGTCTCTTCCGGATCACCGGCAGCGGCGACACCCGCCCGCAGGTCGCCCTGGAGTCCACCACCGGCCGCGTCATGGCCGTGCAGTTCACCGACTCCCAGGTCCCCGCCGCCATCGACCTGGAGAAGGCCGGCTCCACGCCGTCCCTGTCCTGGACCCTGTCGCGCGGCAACGCCGCCGTCGACGTCACGCTCACCCACATCGGCACCGGCAAGAAGCTCACCAAGCGCCTCGACGCGCCGGTCTCGGGCCGCTTCACCTTCACCTGGGACGGCCTCCTCGACGGCGTCAGCGCCCCCAACGGCGCGTACACCTGGAAGGCCACCGCCACCCCGACCGACGGCATCGGCGGCCCGGCGAGCATCTCCGGCGGCTTCCAGGTCCAGCGCCAGGCCAACGCCCACGACCTGAACGACAACGGCTCGACCGACGTCATCGCCCGGGACTCCGCGGGCGGCCTCTGGCGGGACGACCTCTTCGACTGGCCCGTCGGCGGGCAGGCCAAGCCCGCCCGCCGGACGAAGATCGGCACGGGCTGGCAGACGTACCGGCAGATCGAGGCCGTCGGCGACATCGCCGGCACCTCCCACGGCGACGTGATCGCCCTGGACGGCTCGGGCTCGCTCTACCACTACCTCGGCAGGGGCGACGGCACGCTGGCCTCCCGCGTGAGGATCGGCGGCGGCTGGGGCGGCTACAAGCAGCTCACCGGCGGCTCCGACCTCAACGGCGACGGCAGGTCGGACCTCCTCGCCACCGACACCTCCGGCGTCCTGTGGTTCTACAAGGGCACCGGCTCCTCCACCACGCCCTTCGCCCCGCGCGTCCGCGTCGGCGGCGGCTGGGGCGTCTACAACCAGATCACCGCCACCGGCAACATCGCGGGCGGCGCCGGCGGAGACCTCGTCGCCCGCGACACCTCCGGCGTCCTCTGGCTCTACCTGGGCACCGGCAACCCCACCGCGCCCTTCGCCTCCCGGATCCGGATCGGCGGCGGCTGGGGGGCCTTCACCCAGCTCGTCGGCGCCGGCGACGTCACGAACGACGGCCGCCCCGACCTGATCGCGTACGGCCCGGGCGGCACCGCCGTCTACCGCTCCACGGGGACGGCCACGGCCCCGTTCAGCCGCCAGACGACCACGCTGTACACGGGCGAGGGCACGAAGTTCAACAGCGTCGCCTGACGCGTACAACCTCTTGATCACCTTGCGGGTCTGACCGGGCGTCGTACACACGATCGTGTGGCGACGTCCGGTTCACCTGGGGGGAAACCTTGAGTTCCGTACGCATCACGCACCGGCACGTCGCCGCCGCCGTCGCCACCGTCCTCGCCGTCACCCTCGGCGCCGGGGCGCTCGCGGCCCCGGCGGCCGTGGCGGCGCCCACGGCCGGGACCGCCGAGGCCGGGATCGCCGAGGCCGAGACCGCCGCCGAGGCGCCGGTCGCGTTCCCGGCGGGCACGAACCTCGCAGCGGCGGGGAAGACCGGCTTCCTGACCCGTAAGTACACCGGCGACAAGCCGGAGTTCCGCTGGACGCGGTACGCGGACGGCACGTCGACCCCGATCGACGCGACGGAGGTCGACAGCACCGCGTCGGACGTCGTCGTGGCCGGGGACTCCGAATTCGCCCACAAGTTCAAGATCGTGAAGCTTCACGACATGGCCACCGGCGCGGCGCCCGTCACCATCGACCTCGGCGCGCTCGGGGCGACCTACGTGAAGGCCGTCGGCCCCGCCTCGGTCCTCGCCCGCGTGAAGAACGGGGACGGCTCCCTGGAGCTGCGCCTCCTCACCGGCGAAGGCGGTGCCGTCACGCAGAAGACGGTCTCCGGCCTGCCCGCGAACGCCTTCTTCTTCTCCTCCCCCGCCCAGGACGGCTCCGTCCTCGTCACGTGGGCTACGGGCGACGGCACCACGAGTACCGCGAATACCACCCACTTCGGTGTCGTCGACCTCGCCACCGCCACGGTGACATCGACCCACGAGACGCCCACGACGAGCGTCTCCGCCGCTTCCTTCTCCGCCACGCACCTGACGTGGCGGGAGTGGAGGAACGACGGGATCCGGCTCGTCACCGCCGACCGTGCCACCGGCGAGGAGAAGCGGATTCCGCTGTACAGCGACGTGGACAGCGTCACCGGCCTGGTGGGTCCGTGGGCGGTGTACGCCACGTCCACCTCCGCCGGTCAGGACATGGACGAGCCGCTCCCCCAGATCCCGCTCACGGCCAAGTCCCTCACCTCCGACGAGTCGGTCACGCTCCTCGACCACGCCCTCTCCGCCCTGCCCGCCCCCGACGGCACCCTGCTCGTGCAGGGCGGCACCGTCGAGCACGGCGAGGGGATGTACCGGATCGCGCTCGGCCAGGACGGGAAGCCGGCCGCCGAGCTGGTCGCCTCCACCGGCGAGCCCACCAAGATCGTGTACCTCGGATCCCTGGTCCCGTCCACGATCGTCCTGGACGAGCGCACGGACCCCGTCCTCAAGTGGCGGCTGTCCCGGGTCAACGCCGACGTCGACCTCACGATCACCCACCGCCGGACCGGCCAGAGCTTCTCGAAGAAGCTGCACCTGTACCGCGAGTCCGCCGGCGCCTACGCCATCGACGACCAGACCTTCGGCATCCACTGGTCCGAGATCGCACAGGACTCGGCGATGGGCCGGGACGCCCGCATCGGCGAGTACGACTGGAAGTTCACGGCCACCCCGCAGAACGGCATCGGCCCGGCCGTGACCGCCTCCGGCGCCTTCTGGCTCGCGAAGCCCTCCGACGCGCACGACTTCAAGAACAACCGCACCCCGGACCTGCTGGCCCGGGACGCCTCCGGCACGCTGTGGCGGGTCGACACCACGTACGACATGACCAGGAAGAGCCTCGTCCCGGCCGGTTCGCCCCTCAGGGTCGGCGGCGGCTGGAACACCTACGACCGGATCGAGGCCGTCGGCGACCTCGTCGAGCACGGCGCCGCCGACTTCGTCGCCCGCGACCGGGACGGCGTGCTCTGGCTGTACACGGGCGTCGGCCCCGGCTCCGACGCGACCTTCCCGACCCGCACGCGGATCGGCGGCGGCTGGAACACGTACACCCAGTTCACCGGCGGCAGCGACCTCACCGGGGACGGCACGCCGGACCTCGTCGCCACCGACAAGGCCGGCGACCTGTGGCTCCACCAGGGCGTCGACAACCGCTCCACCCCGTTCGCTGCCCGCAAGAAGATCGGCCACGGCTGGGGGATCTACAACCGGATCACCGCCACCGGCAACCTCGGCGGCAACGCCGCCGGAGACCTCGTCGCCCGCGACAAGGACGGCGTCCTCTGGCTGTACCTCGGCAAGGGCGACGGCACCTTCGCGCAGCGCCGGAAGATCGGCGGCGGCTGGAACGCGTACACGGACGTCGTCGGCATCGGCGACGCCAACAAGGACGGGCGCCCCGACCTCCTCGCGTACGGCCCGGGCAACACCTCGTACTTCTACTCCGGCTCGGGCGGCTACGAGGTCCCGTTCTGGGACCGCCGGGTCAGCACCTCCCTGAACGGCGCCACCACCCCCTACAACCAGGTCTCCTGACGCACCGCCCACCGGGCGCGCCCTCCGGCGCGCCCGGGTCCTTCTCCCCTCCTCACGAAGGATCGACCACGTGCACTCCCGTACCTCCCGGCGCCGCCTCGCCGTCGCCGTGACCGCCGTCCTCGCCGTCACGGCGGGCGCGGCCCTCACCGTCACCCCGGCGGTCGCCGCCCCGGCGGCCCCGGTCGCCGTCGCGGCCCCCGCCGCCGCCACCGCGATCGGCGTCCCCGACGGCGCCCGTCTCGTCAGCGCGGGCGCCACCGGCTTCCTCAGCCGTCAGATCAGCTCCGACTTCACGTCCACCTCCTACTGGACGAGCTACACCGACGGCACGACCAGGACCCTGGAGTCCGGCTACACATACGACGGCGGCCGGTCGGACTTCGTCGTGGCGCACAAGCCGACCGAGACCCGCTACCGGCTGCTCGACATGGCGCACCCGGACGCCGAGCCGATCGGGCTGACCTACGGCGACCAGCGCTACACCCTCGCCGGGGTGGCCGGCGAGACCCTGGTCATGACGTACTACGACTACAGCCGCGCGAACGCGCTCGACGCGTTCCTCATGAGCCGGCCGGACGGCTGGTCGTCCTCGCCGGTCACCCGTGACCTGGCGCTGCCCTTCGACGCGCGGGACGTGCGCGTCGCGGCCACCACCCCCGACACGGCCCTGATCCAGTACAAGAAGGGCACCGGCAGCGAGTCCGAGTACTTCCTCGCCACCGCCGAGCTCGCCACCGGCACGATCACCGAGACCGTCTCCGTCGGCACCACCGCGCCCAAGGACGGCATCCACCTGACGGCCACCCACTTCGCGTGGGTCGCCAACCCGACCGGGACCGCGGCCCAGTTGGTCACCGTGCCGCGCGGCGGCGGCCAGCGGACCTCCGTACCGCTCGGCGCCACCTACGCCGGCACCCGGCTCGACGCCGCCGTCCTGGGCGGCTGGGCCGTGACGGCCGAGAAGGGCGGCGGCACCGCCACCTACGCCTCCGCGCAGTTCCCGCTGACCGCGCGGTCCCTGACCGACCCGAGCACCACCGTCAGGCTCCTCGACCACGTCGACTCGACGGCCTCGGCCCCCGACGGCTCGCTGCTCGTGCGCGGCGGCTCGCTGACGGGCGGCGGCGAGGGCGTCTACCGGATCGCCACCGGCGAGAGCGGCGCTCCGACCGTCACGCAGGTCGCGGCCACCGGCCAGAGGACCGAGCTCGCCTTCTCGGGGGCCCCGCAGGTCCCGGCCACCGTCGACCTCGACGCGAGCGGCGGGACCGCCACCCTCGCCTGGGCCCTGAACCGGTCCAACGCCCAGGGGACCGTGACCCTGCGGCACGTCGCCACCGGCAAGCGGGCCCAGATCTCCTTCAGCGGCTACGACGGCCCGGTCCACGAGACGGGCGTCGTGACCTTCAACTGGGCCGGTCTGGTCGCCCCGGCCGCCGGCGGTGTCGGCTCCTTCGCGCCGAGCGGCGACTACGTCTGGGAGTTCAGGGCGAAGCCGCTCAACGGCATCGGACCCGACCTCGTGAAGTCGGGCGGCTTCAAGGTCCTCCGCAAGGCCGGCCCGCACGACTACACGAACAACGGCAGCCCGGACCTGCTCGCGCGCGACTCCTCGGGCCACCTCTTCCGCGACGACACCGTGAAGGTCCCGTCCTCCCCGGAGGTCTACTCGCCCGAGCGCGTGCAGATCGGCACCGGCTGGCAGATCTACAACCAGCTGGAGGCCGTCGGCAACATCGCGGGCGCCACGGCCGGCGACGTCGTCGCCCGCGACTCCTCGGGCGTCCTCTGGGAGTACCTCGGCAAGGGCGACGGCACGTTCGCGGCCCGCTGGAAGATCGGCTCCGGCTGGAACGCGTACAACAAGATCACCGGCGGCAGCGACCTGAACGGCGACGGCCGCTCCGACCTCCTCGCCACCGACACCTCCGGCGTCCTGTGGTTCTACAAGGGCACGGGCGACTACCGGGCCCCGTTCGCGGCCCGTGTCCGGGTCGGCGGCGGCTGGGGTGTCTACAACCAGATCACGGCCGTCGGGAACATCGCGGGCTCGGTCCACGGCGACCTCGTCGCCCGCGACACCTCGGGCGTCCTCTGGCTGTACCAGGGCACGGGGGCCGGCACGTTCTCCGCGCGGGTCCGGATCGGCTCCGGCTGGGGCTCCTTCACGTCCCTCGTCGGCGTCGGCGACTTCGACCGCGACGGCCTGAACGACCTGTACGCGGTCAGCCCCTCCGGCTCCCGCCTCTACGCGGGCACGGGCAACGCGACGGGCCCGTTCAAGCCGGGCGTGTACACGTCGGTGCACTCGGACGCGGCCCGGTTCAACTCGGTGTTCTGACCGGGGCGTCGGGGCCCCACGCGTACCTCTACGGCGGCACGGATCCTGGAGCTCGCCGTTCCGCCCGCGCAAGGCGGTCGGCGTGATCCCCGAGGGCACGGTCACCTTCAACCACTTCGCCTGACCGGAAACCTGACCGGAAGCCGGCGTACAACCATTCGACTCCCTCGTGGGTCATGCGGGCGTGGCGTGTCACGCCGCGCCCGCACTTCGTGAAGGGGATCACCGCTTTGTCCGGAGTACGCACGTCCCGCCGCCGGCTGGCCCTCGCCGTCACCGCCGCCCTCGCCGTCACGGTGGGCACCCTGACAGCCGTACCGGCCATGGCGGCGCCGCCGGCCGCCCAGGCGGCCGAGCAGCAGGAGGCGCTCACGCTGCCCGACGGCGCCCAGGTCGTCGGAAACGGCCCGTCGGGCTTCCTGACCCGCACGTCCGAGGGGGCGGGCCCCGCGTTCCACTGGACGCGGTACGCGGACGGGGTGACGACGACGCTGCCGGCGGGCGACTACTGGGGCGGCGTCCAGACGGACGTCGTGATGAAGACGGAAGGAAGCGTCCGGAAGCTGTACGACATGGCTACGGGCGCCGACCCCGTCGTGATCGACACCAGTTTCCTCGGCGCCTCCGTCACCTTCCACAAGCTGGCCGGAAGCACCCTGGTGATGACGGCGGCGCGAGCCGGGGGCGGCACCGACCTCCACCTCCTCGCCAAGCCCGAGGGCACGCTCGTGGACCGCAAGGTCGCCGGGCTGCCCGCCGACGCGGCCTTCCGCTGGGTCAACATGACCTCGCCCGACACCGTCATCCTGCTCTACACGGGAACGGTGGGCGGGGTGTCCGGCACGCACGTGGCCCTCGTCGACACCGCCACCGCCACGGTCGTGGAGGACCGTCCCGCGCCGGAAACCACCTCCGACATCACCGCGTCCGCCACCCACCTGACCTGGGTCGAACGGAACGCGACGACCGGCGCCCTCACCCTGGCGTTCGCGCGGCGGGGTGAGCCCGAGGTCTCACGGACCGCCCTCGGCTCCGGAGCCGCGCCCGCGCTCGAATCGGTGGGCGACGACTGGGTGACGTACGCCGTTCCTGGGGGCGCCAAGGCCGACAGCCCCAACCCGCTGTACTCCCTCACGGCCCGCTCCCTGAAGGACGGGCGGACGGTCAAGCTGCTCGACACCGTGGAGCGTCTGCGCGGCGGCGCCGGCGGTGAGCAGCTGGCGCAGGGCGGCACCCTGGAGCAGGGCGAGGGTCTCTACCGGATCGCCCCCGGCCCGGACGGCACCCCTGCCGCGACGCTCGTGGCGAGCACGGGCGTGCCGACGGCGCTCGACATCGTGGAACAGGGGGTGCCCGCCAGCATCGACTTCAGCACCGAGAGCGGCGACACCAGCCTGTGGTGGCGGCTCAACCGGACGGCTGTCATCAAGTCGTACGTCGAGCTCACCCACACCGCGTCGGGGAAGCGCTGGACCTCCTACCAATTCGGGGAGCAGTGGGGCGCCGGGGCGCGATGGAAGGGCCTGCTCAGCGACTACACCGCCGCCCCCAACGGTGCGTACACCTGGAAGGTGACGGCGACGCCCGCCAACGGCATCGGCCCTGCGGTCGTACGGACCGGCACGCTCACCGTCGCGAGCAAGCCGCACCCGCACGACTTCTCGGACAGCGGCTCCCCGGACCTGCTCTACCGGAGCGGCGGCACGCTGTTCTCCGTCGACGGGCGCCGGACGCTGTGGTTCGGCGGCTACTCGATCCCTCTCCAGAAGACGGTCATCGGCACGGGCTGGGACGCGTACGACCAGATCGTCACGCCCGGGAACGTCGCCGGCACCTCGCACGCCGACGTCGTCGCCCGCGACAGGAGCGGCACGCTGTGGCTGCACAGCGGCACCGGGAAGTCCGCCTTCTCGCCCCGTACGAAGATCGGCGGCGGCTGGCAGATCTACAACCGGCTCACCGCCGGCAGCGACCTCACCAGCGACGGCCGCCCCGACCTCGTCGCCACGGACAAGGCCGGCGACCTGTGGCTCTACAAGGGCACGGGGAACACGTCCGCGCCCTTCGCCCCGCGCGTCAGGATCGGTCACGGCTGGGGCATCTACAACAAGATCGTCGCCGTGGGGAACATCGCCGGCGGCAGGGCCGGTGACCTCGTCGCCCGCGACACCGCAGGCGTCCTCTGGCTCTACCTCGGCAAGGGCGACGGCACCTTCGCCGCCCGGACGAGGATCGGCGGCGGGTGGGACCGGTGGGGCGAGATCGTCGGCATCGGCGATGCCGACCGCGACGGCCGCGCCGACCTGGTGGTCAACGGGATCGCGGGCGGCCGCAGCGAGAGCCTCGCGCTCTTCCGGGGCACCGGGGACTGGAGGGCGCCGCTCTCGGGCCGGGTCTGGGTCGAGACGCCGGACGCCCTCACCACGGTGCCCGCAACCCTCTTCTGAGCCGCTCCCCCTTCTCCTGCCGCATCTCCTGAGAGCAGACCGATGAACCTCACCAGCAGCACCCGGCACCGGCTCGCCGTCGCGGTCACCCTCGCCGTCACCGCTGGCCTCCTCGCCTCGCCCGCCGTGGCGGCGACCGCCCCGCACCCGGCGACGGCGGCCGTCGCGGCGGATCAGCAGACAGCCCCCGTGCTCACCCTGCCGCAGGACTCCTACCTGGTCGGCAACGGCCCGTCCGGATTCCTCACCCGTCGCAACGACGGCAGCTTCTCCTGGACCCGGTACGCGGACGGTGTCACGACCGCGCTGCCCGCAGGCTCCAAGGGAACCGTCCGAGCGGACACCGTCGTGGCCTCGTCCGGAACCGTCCACACCGTGTACGACATGTCCGGGGGCTCCTCCCCCGTGACCATCGACATCGGCTACCTCGGCACCGGCGCCACCCTCATGGACCTGGCCGGCAGCACCCTCGTCGTGAGCGTCCCCAGGGCCGACGGCAGCGAGGGCCGGGACATCCACCTGGTCAGCAAGCCGGACGGCACGATCGTCGACCGGCCGATATCCGGGCTGCCCGCGAACGCGGTCGCCCGCTCCCTCACCAGCCAGGTGGACTCGCCCGACACCTTGTCCCTCCTGCACTACGAGGTCGTGAACAACGCGGCCGACTGGCACGTGGCCGTCGTGGACGTCGCCACCGCCACGCTGGTGGAGGACCGCGACGCGACCCGAGCCGACTACGACACCGATGTCACCCTGTCCGCCACGCACCTGGCCTGGGCCGAAAGCCCGGCCGCCGACGGGTCGGTGGCGCTGGAGGTGGCCCGGAGGAACGAGCCCGACGCCACGCGCATCCCCATCGGCCACGGGTCCCGTGTCCAGGCCGAGCTGATGGGCGACTGGCTGGCGTACGGGGACACCAACACGTTCCCTTGGCCCAACCCCCTCTACGGGCTGACACTCCACTCGCTGACGACCGGCCAGACCGTCAAGGTCCTCGACAGCGTGGACACCATCCGCAGCCAGTCGGACACCGAGCTCCTCGTGCAGGGCGGCACGATCGACCAGGGCAAGGGCATCTACCGGATCGCACCCGGCCCCGACGGCACGCCGACCGCCACCCTCGTGGCGAGCATGGGGCTGCCCATCGTCCTCCAGGTCGTGGAGCAGTCGGTCCCCACCACCGCCGACTTCCGTACGAGAGCCGGCGACGTGAAGCTGACCTGGCGGTTCTCCCAGCCCACGACGGCCCACATCGAGCTGATCCACACCGCCTCCGGGAAGCGGAAGACGTACACCGAGAACACGGATGCCACCGAGCGTGCCACCGCGACGTGGAACGGCCTGCTCGACGACTGCTACACCGCCCCCAACGGCGAGTACACCTGGCGGATGACGGCGGCGCCCCGCAGCGGCATCGGTCCGTCCGTCGAGCGGACCGGCACGCTCAGGGTCGACAGCGGGCAGGCCCCGCACAACTTCTCGGACAGCGGCTCACCCGACCTCCTCGTCCGCGGAAACGACAACCTGTACATGTTCGACAGCCGCAAGGCACTCGAATTCGCCCACACAGGCGCGCCGACCGCGACGAACGCCGGGGCCGGCTGGTCCGCCTACGACCGGGTCCTCACCCCCGGAAACGTCGTCGGCGCCCGGTTCTCCGACCTCGTCACCCGGGACAAGACCGGCGTGCTCTGGATCCACCCGGGCACCGGCAACGCCGCCTCCCCCTTCGCGCAGCCCGTCCGGGTGGGCGGCGGCTGGAACACGTACACCGACATCACCGGCAACGGCGACCTCGACGGCGACGGCCGTCCCGACCTGGTCGCCGCCGACAAGACCGGTGGCCTCTGGTTCTACAAGGGCACCGGAAACACCGCCGCGCCCTTCGCGCCCCGCCGGAAGACCGGCTACGGCTGGGACATCTACAACAAGCTCGTCGCCACCGGGAACATCGGCGGCAACCCCACCGGCGACCTCGTCGCCCGCGACAAGGCCGGCGTCCTCTGGCTCTACCTCGGCAAGGGCGACGGCACCTTCGCCGCCCGCACCCGGATCGGAGGCGGCTGGAACGCGTACAACGAGATCGTCGCCGTCGGCGACACCGACCGCGACGGCCGCCCCGACCTCCTGGCCAACGGGCGCACGGGCCACCTCGACAGCACCCTCGCCCTCTACCGGGGCACCGGCGACTGGAAGGTCCCCTTCGCCCCGCGCGCCGGAGCCACCACGATCCTGCCCGCCCCCGGCTGGTACACCACGCTGTTCTGACCGGTCACCGGCCCGTCAGCGGCACGGTCGCCCAGACCGTCTTGCCGACCGACCGGTCCTTCACGCCCCACGCCGTCGCGAGGGCGGCCACGAGCAGCAGCCCGTAGCCGCCCTCGTCCGGCTCCCGCGCCATCGGCAGACTCTCCCCCCGCGCGTCGGACAGCTCGACCCGTACGTGGTCGCCCCCGCGCTCCATCCGTACCTCGAAGTCCCGCCCCGGCACCCAGCCGTGCTGGACCGCGTTGTTGGCGAGCTCGGCGACGACTAGCTCGATGGCATCGGATCCGGTCAGGCCCCAGTCGTGGAGCTGCTGCACGGCGAGTAACCGCGCCAGGCGCGCGCCCCGGCGCGTTGCCGAGAGCCGGAGCGTGAACTCACTGGTTGGAGTGGAGGTTTCGGATTTCATGCCCCTCAACCTGGCCCTCCGGCCGTACGCTGACCAGCAGCGACGCCACGACGCTGGGTAACTGTACGGGTACGCCAAGAGGGCGGTACGGATGTCGGGGAACGAGGAGGAGAGGCCGGAACGGCCCTCCGAGGTGGACGGTACGGCGCACCTTTTCCGGGCGCTGGGGAAGATCATCAAGGTGCTGCGGAGGAACGCGGGCCTGAGCCAGGCGGAGCTGGCCGCCCTCACGCATTGCAGCGAGGACTTGATCTCCTCGATCGAGAGGGGTGTACGGGTCCCCCAGCCGGACTTCCTGGTCCAGGTCGATCCGGTACTCGGGGCGGGCGGGGTGTTGGTGGCTGCGGCGGACGATGCACGGGAGGCGCTGTCGCGGGCGCGGACCCGACATCCGGACTGGTTCCAGGACTTCGCGGACGCGGAAGCGAAGGCGGTGGCGCTGCACTACTACGCGGTGCAGGCCGTGCCGGGCATTCTGCAGACCGAGGCGTACGCGCGGTACCTCTTCGGGAACCGCCGTCCCATGCTGGACGAGCAGACGGTCGAGAAGCGGGTGGCCGACCGGATCTCCCGACAGGTGATCCTCGACAAGTGGCCTTCGCCGACCATCAGCTTCGTCCTGGAGGCGGCCGTCCTGCTGCGCCCGTTCGGTGGACCGCAGGTCCACCGCGAGCAGCTGCGACGCGTGCTGGACGTGGCCCGACGGCGCACGATCGAGCTGCAGATCATGCCGCAGGACGGCACGGAACATCCCTACCTGGACGGTGCGTTCACGCTGCTCACTCCGCCGGGGCGCCGGGAGGTCGCGTACACCGAGATCTACGGGCACGCCCGGCTGATCACCGCGCCAGAACACGCGCGCACCTACGCCGAGCGCTATGGGATCATCCGGGCGCGGGCTCTCTCGCCGCAGGAGTCCCTGGCCTGGATCGAAAAACTGCTGGGAGAACGATGAACACCACGGAACTGGCCTGGTTCAAGAGCAGCTACAGCAGCTCCGAGGGCGGCGAGTGCGTCGAAGTCGCGTACGACTGGCGCAAGTCCAGCTACAGCGACTCCGAAGGCGGCAACTGCGTCGAGGTAGCCGCCCACCCCACCCTCATCCACGTCCGCGACTCCAAGAACCCCCACGGCCCCCAGCTCGCCGTCTCCCCCGCCTCCTGGGCCGCGTTCCTGGACGTAGCATCCGGGGCGTGACCTCCATAAAGTTCGTTCTCTTCGACGTCGACGGCACCCTCATGGACGCCGTCGAGAACCAGCGGCGCGTCTGGCACGAGTGGGCCGCGCGCCACGGGCTCGACGGGGCGGAGGTGTACGCCACGGCGCTGCGGACGCGCCCGGTGGAGACCTTCGCGGCCGTCGTTCCCGGCGCCGACCCGGACGAGTGCCTCGCCCTTCTGCACGCGCTGGAGGACGAGGACGTCCGTACGGGTACGTACGCGGCCTTCGACGGGGCCCAAGAGCTGCTCAACACGCTCCCCGCCGACCGGTGGGCACTCGTGACGTCGAACTACGAACACCGGGTGCGGGGACGGTTCGAGCGGACCGGGCTGCCGTTCCCGGGGCTCATCGTCGACGCGGCCTCCGTCGCCGAGGGGAAGCCGTCCCCCGTCCCGTACCTCACCGCTGCCGAGAAGCTGGGCGCGGACCCGGCCGAGTGCCTGGTGATCGAGGACGCGCCGTCCGGGGTCCGCTCCGGCCTGGACGCCGGGATGACCGTCTGGACGGTCAACACCCCGGCGCCGCACCCGGACGCCCACCGCCACTTCCCGACCCTCGCGGAGGCGGCGCCGCACATCGTGGCGGCCCTGGGTCAGAGGATCTCGTCGTAGATGTTCCAGCCCCAGCCGATCTGTCGGCGGAACTGGGACGGGACGAGGTTGCCGCTGGGGTTGACGCCCTCGTAGAGCCAGAGGCGGCCGTCCGCCTCGCGGGCGAGGTAGTCGCCGTCCCGGGAGCCACCGAGGTTGTCGGCGAGGACGAGGCGGTCGTACGTGTTCCATCCGCCGCCCACCCGCGTGGGGGGCATGAAACCGGGCCACGTCTGGATGTTCGGCCAGTACGACCAGAGCACTCCGGCCTTGTCGCGCGCCACGGCCCCGCCGCTGGACCTCTGGCCCACGATGAGGCTGTAGGCGTTCCAGCCGCCGCCGATGCGCCGGGGCGCCTGGAAGGGAGCGGAAGGATTCCCGGAGCCGTTCGACGCGTAGTACCAGAGGCCCCCGACCCTGTCCCGGGCCACAAGGCCGCCGCGGTCCCCGGCCCCGCCCCCGCCCCGGGCGGTGATCGCGGTATAGGCGTTCCAGCCGCCGCCCACCCGTACGCGGGGCTTGAAGGGGGCGTCCGGGTTCTTCGATCCCTGGTAGTACCAGAGCACGCCGCTCTTGTCCCGGGCCACCAGATCACCGTCGCCGGCCGCCGTGCGCCTGTTGAGGGAGGTGATCGACGTGTAGACGTTCCAGCCGCCGCCGATGCGCTCGCGCGGCTTGAGGGGTTTGTCGTCGAACCCTGTGCTCTCGTACTGCCAGAGCACACCGCCCCTGTCGCGGGCGAGGACCGTCGTCCGCAGGCCGGCCGACGGGGTGTTCCGGGCGAACTGGAAGGCGACGGTCCCGCTCGCGGAGACGGCCCCTTCCGCGTCGGTCACTTCGAGGGTGCCCGTCACGTCCCCGTACTGGCGTGCGCCGATGCCGGAGTCGATGCGGATGTCGTAGGTGAGTGTGGTGGCCGCCTCGGTGACCGGCAGCGTGGCCACGTACGGGCCGTGGTCGACTCCGTCGGCCGGGGCCACCAAGGGGCAGGGCTCGAAGGCGCCGCCGTTGACCGCGCAGTCCGGCCGGATGTCCCAGTAGATCGGGTACGCGGGGCTCCCGGACTCCCGGGTGATCGGCAGGAGGAGCCGCGCCTTCACGGGGCCTGTCACGCCCGCCGGGAGTGCGACGGTGACCCGGGTCGTCACGGCCTCCTCGCCGGAGGGGACGACCAGCGGGCCGCCCTGCTGCACGACCGTCCCGGTGTCGGCGGTCGTCCCTGTGTCGGCGGTCGTCGCGGCGACGGCCGTCGCCCCTCCCAGTACCGCGGGGGCCACGCCGACGGCCAGAGCCGCCGCGATCGCCAGAGCCAAACGCTTACGCATACGCGCCACGAATCCCCCAGGAATTCTTTCGGTTCACTTCGGTAGCTCACGCCGTTGACAGCCGTCGGCGCCGAATGGTTGTACGGGAGAGTCCACGCGCCGGGCGCTGGAATAGGCCCGTGCGGTGGCCGGTTGGACCGGGATATGCAACGTGATCTGGAACCGTCCGGCGGCATCCACCCCCTCCTGGCGGGACGGTTCAGCCCCTACCGGTTCGACCCGTCGGCCGCCGTCGACGACCACGCCCTGGGCCTGCTCCTCGAGGCCGCGCGGTGGGCGCCGTCCGCAGGTAACTCCCAGCCGTGGGGCTTCTTCGCGAGCCGCCCCGGGGAGGCGGACCACGAGCGGGTGGTCCGCCACCTCGCGCCCAGCTCGGCCCGGTGGGCGACGGACGCGGGGCTGCTCGTCGTCACGCTGACGCGCCGGCACGTGGGCGACTCGGAGCTGCTGTACTCCGAGTTCGCGGACTACGACCTCGGCCAGGCCATCGCCCACATGACGCTGCAGGGCGAGGCGCTGGGACTGGCCTCGCACCAGTTCCGGGCCTTCGACCTGGAGGGCCTCACGAAGGAACTGGACCCGAACCCGGGGTGGGCGATCGTCTCGATGATCGCCCTGGGCAAGGCGGCCGATGAACCGTCGGAGGGCCGCGACCGGCGCAGCGTCGCGGACCTGCTGGCGGCGCCCTGGGCCCTCTGACGGGCACCGTCGCCCGGGTTCTCGGGGTGGGCCTGCTTCGTGGGCCTCGGGTGGGACCGCCCTCTTTCCGAGAGTCGCTCCTTCCGGCGGCGCGTCAAGGGCAAGTCGGCTTCGCCGATGGCCTTCGGCCACCCTTGACCCGCCACCTCCAGGAGCGAAAGACCTCTCGGAGGGCGGTCCGGGGGTCGGGGTCCCCGGAGCAGGCCCGGGCAGTGCCCGGGGCCGGTGCCCGGCCAGCGGGCCGGTGGGGTGGGGCTGGGTTCGCAGGCGAGGCTAGTGGGGCCGATTCCCTCGGCTCGGGGTGCGCGGTCGTCGAATGGGGCGGCCCGGGTCGGTTCGGCGACCGACGGCCGTCCGCCGGCCGGGATTCAGGCCCCGCTGGTCGCTCCCGGTGGGGGCTGGGCGGGTCTCGGACGAGGTAAGCGCGACATCCCTCCCCCAAAGGAGGCGACATGCCCGATATGCCACTCCCCTCCCCCTGGTTACCGCGAGTAGGTCAGCGTTATTCGCACGCGCCCCCTCCCCACCCCCCGACTACGCTCCCTCCTCCCCGGGTGCCGGCAAGCTCGGGGAACAGGCCGGCGGCCACGTCCACCTAGCTCCTCCTCTGGAGCGGGGTTCGCCTCATGGCGGGTGGCCGCCGGCACCCCTTCACCCACCGGGAGCGACCAGCGGGGCCTGAAGCCCGACCATGCGACGGCCGCAACCCGCCAAGCGCCGCCGGGCCGCCCCATTCGACTGCCGCGTACCCCCGGACGAGGCAAGCGGTCCCACCCACCCCGACCACTAACCCAGCCCCACCCCACCGGCCCGAACGCCGCCCTCCGGCCCCGGACACTGCCCGAAGCCCCGCGCGGCCCCGCCCCCGGCCGCCCTCCGAGTGTGAAAAGGCGGCCTCCGCCGCCGGGTCAAGGGTGGGCGCAGCCCATCGGCGGAGCCGACTCGCCCTTGACGCGGTGGCGGAGGCCGCCACACTCGGAAAGAGGGCGGCCGCACCAGAAGCTCACGAGGCCGGGTCACAGCGAGAACCTGGCCCCGCACCTACGGAGGCGCTCCGCCCGGCACTCTCAACCCCTCAACCACAGTTACACAACAAGAACTTGAGCTCCATTCAGGTTGCAAACCCGCTCGGCTACTGTGTGGCCCATGCAGGGGGAACCGGAAGACCAATCCACTTCGGACAGTTTGAGCGGCAGCGGGGCCATGCCCCTCGAAACGGGCGACCCCCGGCAGATCGGGGCCTTCAGACTTCTCGGCGTTCTCGGGTCCGGCGGGATGGGCCGGGTCTATCTCGGCGCCGTGCCGGGGAAGTTCGCGGCGGTGAAGCGGGTCCTTCCCGTGCTCGCCGAGGACGCCGACTTCCTCAGTCACTTCGGGCACGAGCTGGACAACCTGGCCCGGCTGCCCGCCGGGGCCAACACCAAGCTGCTCGCGAGTGACCGCACGGCGAAGCCGCCGTGGTTCGCGACCGAGTTCATCCCGGGCATCACCCTCAACGAGGCCATCCGGCTCAACGGCGGCCCGCTGGCCGGCGGCGCCCTGTGGCGGCTGCTGCGGGGCGCGGCGGCCGGGCTGCGGGTGGTGCACGGCGCCGACATGGTGCACCGCGACCTCAAGCCGTCCAACGTGATGCTGACCGGCGACGGCCTCTCGCTCATCGACTTCGGCGTGGCCCGCGCCGCCGACCAGAGCCGGCTGACCAAGACCGGCATGGTCATCGGCACGCCCGCCTACATGGCCCCCGAGCAGGCCGTCGCCGACCGGCAACTGACCGGTGCCGCCGATGTGTTCGCGCTGGGCAGCCTTCTGCTGTACGCGGCGAACGGGCGGCCTCCGTTCGGGGACGGTTCCGGGCCCGACCTGCTCTACCGGGTCGTCCACGGCGAGCCCGACTTCGGGCGCCTCACCGAGGACGACCCCGAGCTGGCGGAGCTCGTACAGAAGTGTCTCGCGAAGGATCCGGCGGACCGGCCGACGGCCGACGAGCTCGTCGGGCTCACCGAGGAGCGGGCGACGGGGGCCTCGTGGCCGGCGGCCGTCGCCGAGCGGATCGCCGAGCGGGCCGTCTTCGCCGCCGGTGCGCCCACCGCCGAGCAGCTCGCGGAGCTGGAGCTCGCCGACCCGACCCAGGACGTGGCGACGGCCTCGCTCACCCCGCAGGCTCCGAGGGAGCCGGCGACCACCTCGCCCGACGCGGTCGCCCTCGCGGGCACGGCCGCCCCCGACAAACGGCGGCGCAACCGGTTCGTCATGCTCGTCGTGCCCGTCGTCGTGGCCACGGGCACCACGCTGACCGTCGCCCTCAGCCCGTACGTCGGCCGTCTGGGCGCGGCCCCCGAGGCGTCGCCGTCCACGGTGGCCTCGCAGCCCGCCTCCGTACCGCCGTCGAACGGGACGGGGCAGCCGTCGGCCAAGCCTTCCGCCAAGCCGTCGGCCAAGCCGTCGGGGAAGCCGTCGGGGAAGCCGTCGGGGAAGCCGTCGGCCGGGTCGACGGCCGTGCCCCCGCCCGCGTCCGGCGGTTCCGGCGACGGCGCTGCCGGGGGCGGATCCGGCGGCGGGTCGGTCACGGGCGGCGGGTCCGTGACGGGCGGCGATTCTGGCACCTCCACGACCTCCGGCGGCTCGGACTCGGGATCCGGCTCCGGCTCGTCCGGCGGGTCGACGACCCAGCAGCCCGCCCCGCCGCCCACCACCACCCAGCCCGCGCCTCCGCCGCCCACCACGTCGGCGCCCTCGGGTACGTACTCTCTGGAGAACGCGAACACCGGCAACTGCCTGGCCGAGTACAACGCGGGCTTCGGCGTCTTCGTCACCACGACCGAGTGCGGCTCCCAGGGCAGCAACGGCACCACCTACTGGTTCTCCTGGACCTACCAGTCCGGCCCGAACGGCACCTTCCGGCTGTTCAACAAGAAGTCCGGCCGTTGCCTCCAGCCCGCGGGCAACACCACGGTCACGACCGCCGCCTGCAACGGAGCGAGCCTTCAGTCCTGGAAGGTCGCCTCCTCCTCGTCCTCCGGCCGGACCTTCAAGAACATGAGTGACGGGCGGTGCCTGACGGCCGGCTCGTTCGCGATGAGCTACACCTGTGGTTCCGGCACCAGCCAGCTCTGGCGGAACATCTCAGCTCTGTGAGCCCGGGGGGCCGAAGACGGGGACGGTGACGTCCCCGTCCGTACCCTCCCGGCGGAACGCGACCTCCAGCTCCATCCCGATCCGGAGGTCGCCCTCCGCCACGCCCACGACCTCCGTCATCATGCGCGGGCCCTCGGCGAGGTCGACGACGGCCGCGACGTACGGGACGCGGTCGCCGAAGGGCGGGAGGTCGTTCCGGTGGACGACCGACCAGGTGTAGAGGGTGGCGCGGCCGCTCGCCCGCTCCCAGCGGACGTCCTCGCTCCAGCAGTGCGGGCAGAACTCGCGCGGGTAGTGGTGGGCGCGGTCGCAGGCGGCGCAGTGGCGCAGCAGCAGGTGTCCTTCGGCGGCGGCGTCCCAGTAGGGGCGCGTGAAGGCGTCGATGTCCGGGAGGTTCGCCGGGGTGGCCGTCATCAGAAGAGTCCGATCGCGGAGTCGAGGGACCAGGTCTGCCAGGACATGGCGAGGAGGGCGACGAGGGAGATGAGCGCCATCATCGCGTTCTGTCCCTGCTCGGCCCAGTCGTGGATCATCAGGACGAGGTAGAGGAGGTTGAGGAGGAGGCCGCCGACGAGAGCGACCGGGGTGAGGAAGCCGGTGACCAGGCCTAGGCCGAGGGCGAGTTCGGCGTAGACGACGACGTACGCCATGAGCTTGGGGCGCGGGGCGACGACGGTGTCGAAGCCGTTCTTCACGGCCGCCCACCGGTGTTTGCCGGCGACGTCGGCGGCCCAGGCGATGCCGGTGCCGCGCTCGAACCAGCCCTTCCTGTCCTTGTGGCGCCAGCTCTCCAGCCACCACAGGCCGAGGCCGATGCGGAGGACGGCGAGCCATTCGGCGCCGGTGAGCCAGACGGTCTGCATGCGGATCCTCCCGATGAGGCTGATCTGACGGTACGTCAGTTCAGCGCAGACCGGCGGTCCGCCGCAAGGGGTGGGCGGGCACGGCCGCACGCCGCCACCCGGCGGCTCGCGCGACCGTGCGGGCACGGCCATGCGTCGGCACCCGGCGGTCCGCGCCACCGCGCGGGCACGGCCCACGCGTCGACACCCGGCCGTCCGCGTGACCGATTCGCAACCGAAATCCCCACATGACCGAGACCCACTGCGTGTACACGTCATTACGCTCAGCATTCATGGTCACCACGCCCCCTGCACCTCCCGTCCACCCCGTGTACGTCATCGGTGGCGGACCCGGCGGGCTCGCCGTCGCCGCCGCCCTGCGCGCGCGGGGCGTCCGGGCCGTCGTCCTGGAGAAGTCCGACGCCGTCGGCGCCTCCTGGCGCGCGCACTACGACCGGCTGCGGCTGCACACCACCCGGCGGCTCTCCGCCCTCCCCGGCCTGAAGATGCCCCGCTCCTTCGGCCGCTGGGTCGCCCGCGCCGACGTCGTCCGCTACCTGGAGACGTACGCGGAGAAGCACGAGCTGGAGGTCGTCACCGGGGTCGAGGTCCACCGGGTCGAGCGGGCCGGCGCGGACTGGGTCCTGCACGCCACCGGCGGGCGCCGGCTCACCGGCCGCGCGGTCGTGGTGGCCACCGGCTACAACCACACCCCGAGCCTTCCCGAGTGGCCGGGCCGCGACGCGTACGGGGGCGAGCTCAGCCACGCCCGGACCTACCGCAACCCGGAGCCGTACAAGGAGAAGGACGTCCTCGTCGTCGGCATCGGCAACACCGGCGCCGAGATAGCCGCCGACCTCGCCGACGGCGGCGCCGCCCGGGTCCGGCTCGCGGTGCGGACCGTCCCGCACATCGTGCGCCGCACGACCCTCGGCTGGCCCGCCCAGCGCAACGGCATCCTGGTGCGGCGGCTGCCGGTGGCCCTCGTCGACCGACTGGGCGCCCTCCTCGCCCGGTTCGCCTCGCCGGACCTCACGGCGCACGGGCTCCCCCGGCCGGACCAGGGCCTCGCCACCCGGCAGCGGGAGGGCGCGATCCCGGTACAGGACGTCGGCCTGATCGACGCCGTCCGCGCCGGGAAAGTCGAGATCGTCGCCGCCGTGGAGGCCTTCGAGGACGGCGAGGTGCTCCTCGCGGACGGCAGCCGGATCGCCCCCGAGGCGGTCATCGCGGCGACCGGCTACCGGCGCGACCTGGAGCCGCTCCTCGGCCACCTGGACGTGCTCGACGGGCGCGGACTGCCGGTGGTGCACGGGGCGCGCTGCCCGCGCGAGGCGCCCGGGCTGTACTTCACGGGGTTCACGAACCCGATCAGCGGGATGTTCCGGGAGCTGGCGATGGACGCGGAGAGGATCGCGCGGCGGATCGCGAAGAGCAGTCCCAGGGCGTGAGAGGCCCCGGTGCGGCCTCGGGAACGGTCTCCGGTGCGGCGTCGGGCGCGGCCTCGGGAACGGCCTCCGTTGCGGCGCCGGGAACGGCCTCCGGTACGGCCTCGGGACCGGCCTCCGTTGCGGCCTCGGGACCGGCCCCCGTTGCGGCCTCAGGAACGGCCCCCGGTACAGCGCCCGGCGCGACCTCCGGAGCCGACATGCCGGTGCCCCGCCCCCCGGGGGAGCGGGGGCGGGGCACCTGCTGATCCCGAGGGGGACGGGATCAGAACGAGGACAGGCCGTTCCAGGACCAGCCGATCTTGACGCGGGCCTTGAGGCCGCCCTTGCCGTCGCCGTCGTAGCGCCACAGGACACCGGCGGCGTCGCGGGCGAGGACGTCGTTCACACCGTCGCCGGTCAGGTCGCCGGCACCGGTCAGGCTCAGGCCCTTCCAGCCGTATCCGATCTTGTAGCGGCCGCCCCGCTCGTAGCGGTAGAGGTCGCCGTTCGGGGCCTGGCCGAGGTAGTTCTGGTAGCCGCTCGCCGTGAGCGGGCCGACGCCCGTCAGGCGGTAACCCTCGTAGCCGTAACCGGCCTTCACGCGGGCCTGGAGACCCCCGCGGCCGTCGCCCGCGTACCTCCAGAGGGTGCCGGCGGGGTCGATGGCGAGGACGTCCGGGAAGCCGTCGCCGGTCAGGTCGCTGACGCCGGTGAGCCTGAGGTCCTTCCAGCCGGTGCCGATCCTCACCTTGTTCGAGACGTCGCTGTACCCGTCCCCGTCGAGCCGCCAGAGGCCGCCGTCGGCGTCCTGGGCGATCGCGTCGGGGCGGCCGTCGGCGTTGAGGTCGCCGGCGGCGGTCATGCGGTAGCCCTTCCAGCCCCAGCCGGCCTGGACGCGGCGTTCGAGGACGCCCATGCCGGTGCCCCGGTAGAGCCAGAGGTTGCCCGAGCCGTCCAGGGCGAAGACGTCGGAGCGGCCGTCGCTCGTGTAGTCGTGGCGGAAGGTGCCGTGGGGGTTCCAGCCGCGCGGCGGGACCCAGGAGACCTCGGAGGCGGTGGTGTCGGGGGCCGAGAGCACCCTGGGAGTGGTGCCGGGCACGGTGGCACCGCTGACGGTGGCCGCCTGATTCGTACCGCCGGAGAGGTACGCGATCTGGGAGCCGTCCGGGGACCACTCGGGGAACAGGACGCCCTGGCCCCGGGTGAGGGAGTACTCGGTCCCGCCGTCCAGGACGCGGGCGCGCACGTCGTACGAGCCGTCGACGAAGGCCGCGAAGGCGATCCGCTCGCCGTTCGGCGAGAACGTCGGGTGGAGTCCCTGGGTGACGGGCTTCGGGGCGTCGGCCTTGCGCGGGTCCCACGTGTAGACCGTGCTGCCGCGCAGGAAGGTGATGCGCCCGTCCCAGGCCACGTCGACCTGGGTGTCCCAGGTCTGCTCGGGCGTGGGGAAGACGAAGCCGAGGCCGGTGCCGTCGAGGTTGATCCGCATGATGCGGAGCCTGTCGTGGCCCGGCTTGGCCCGGAAGCTCAGGTAGAGCTGCTTGCCGTCGGGTGTCCAGTCGAGGCCGTCGAGCCAGCCGTCGGCCTCGTTGACGTCCATGCGGACCGGGCGGGCGTTCCTGCCGTCGGCGTCCGCGACCCAGATGTCGGCATAGCCGTCGTTGCTGATGAAGGCCATGCGCAGACCGTCGGGCGAGTACGTGACGCCGGTGATCTCCGCCTGGGGAAGGCCCTGCCCCGTGGGCACCAGGACGCGGCGGTCGCTGCCGTCGGCGTTGACCGTGACGACGCTGCTGTGGCGGACGCCGTCGACGTCCGCGTACTCGGTGAAGACCACGCGGGGCTTCGGCACGCCCTCGGCGGCCAGGGCCGGGGCCGTAGTGGCCGCGGTGAGAGCGGCGGAGGAGGCGAGGACGGCCAGGGCGGTGCCGAGGGCGCGGCGGCGCCCCCGGATGCGGGTGGAACGGGTCAAGAGGGCCCCCAGAGCGGATGTCGTCGGACGCCGGCGGTCGCGTCGTCCGGGAGGTGAGACCGCCCTTCCCGTCGAAGGGTTGTACGCATCCCGAGGATCCGTTCTGCCGCGGACCCCCGCACACCCATTCCTGACTGGCCGTCAGTTCTGTAACCTGACTGAGCGTCAGGTTCTATACGGATGGGTGAAGGGCGGGCGGAACACATGCTTGGATCGACTCACGGCACCTTCACCACCGATCTGCGCGCCCGCGTGGTCGCCTGCGGCGAGGCGCCCCCGGTCGTCGTGCACGGCGTCACCGTCGCCCCCGGCGACGTGGACGTCAGCGGGCGGCCGCTGCACGCGCCCGTCCCCGACCTCGACCGCTTCTTCCGGCCCGAGTCCGTCGCGGTCGTCGGTGCCTCCGACGCCGAGGGCCGGCCCAACACCGGCATCACCCGGCAGCTGCTCGCCTGGGCCGAGCGGGTCGGCGCCCGGCTGGTGCCCGTGCACCCGACCCGTACCAGCGTGTTCGGGATCGACTGCGTGCCCTCCGTCGGCGCCCTCACCGAACCCGTCGACCTCGCCGTCCTCCTCGTCGCCGACCCGCTGCCCGTGATCGAGGAACTCGCCGAGACCAAGGTGAGGTTCGCGGTCGCCTTCGCCTCCGGCTTCGCCGAGACCGGCGCGACCGGCGCCGCCGCGCAGGAACGGCTCGCCGCCGCCGTGCGCCGCTCCGGGCTCCGCCTCCTCGGCCCCAACACCAACCTCAACGCCTTCGAGCGCTTCCGCGACGACCTCGAAGGCCCCGCCGTCGCCCTCATCACCCAGTCCGGCCACCAGGGGCGGCCCGTCTTCACCCTCCAGGAGCTCGGCGTCCGCCTCTCCCACTGGGCGCCCACCGGCAACGAGGCCGACCTGGAGACCGCCGACTTCCTCTCGTACTTCGCCGGGCGGCCCGAGGTCGGAGCCATCGCCTGCTACGTCGAGGGGCTCAAGGACGGCCGCTCCTTCCTGCTCGCCGCGGACCGGGCCGCGCGCCAGGGCGTCCCCGTCGTCGCCGTGAAGGTCGGCCGCACCGAGACCGGGGCGCGGACCGCCGCCTCCCACACCGGCAAGCTCACCGGCGCCGACCGGGTCGTCGACGCGGCCATGCGGCAGTACGGGGTGATCCGGGTCGACGGACTCGACCAGCTCCAGGACACCTCCGCCCTCCTCGCCCGCGCGCGCAAACCCCTCGCCGACGGCGTCGTCGTCTACTCCATCTCCGGCGGTACGGGAGCCCACTTCGCCGACCTGGCCACGGCGGCGGGCCTCGAACTCCCCACCCTCCACCAGGCCAAGCAGGACGAGCTGCACCAGTGGATCCCGGAGTACCTGAACGTCGCCAACCCCGTCGACAACGGCGGGCACCCCGTCGGCGACTGGCGCGGCCGGAAGATCATCGACGCTATCCTCGCCGACCCGTCCGTCGGCGTCCTCATCTGTCCCATCACCGGCCCCTTCCCGCCCATGAGCGACAAGCTCGCCCAGGACCTCGTCGACGCCGCCGAGGCCACGGACAAACTCGTGTGCGTGGTGTGGGGCTCCCCCGTCGGCACCGAGGACGCCTACCGCACGACCCTCCTCGGCTCCTCGCGCGTCGCCACCTTCCGCACCTTCGCCAACTGCATCGGGGCCGTGAAGGCCTACCTCGACCACCACCGCTTCACCGCCGCCTACCGCTCCCCCTTCGACGAGGCCCCCCGCACCCCCTCTCCGTCCCTCCGCAAGGCCCAGGCCCTCATGCGGCCCGGCCGGCGGCTCAGCGAGCACGCGGCGAAGCAGCTGCTCCGGGCGTACGGGATACGGGTGCCGCGCGAGCAGCTCGTCACCAGCGCCGCGGCGGCCGTCCGCGCGGCCGGGCTCGTCGGCTACCCCGTCGTGATGAAGGCCTCGGGCGCGCAGCTCGCCCACAAGACGGAACTTGGCCTGGTGAAGGTCGGGTTGACCTCGGCGAGCCAGGTGAGGGACGCGTACCGCGAACTCACCGACATCGCCCGCTTCGAGGAGATCGACCTCGACGGCATCCTCGTCTGCCAGATGGTCGGGCGCGGCGTCGAGATGGTGGTCGGCGTGACCCACGACGAACTCTTCGGCCCGACGGTCACGGTGGGCCTGGGAGGCGTCCTGGTGGAGGTCCTCAACGACACCGCCGTCCGCGTCCCGCCCTTCGGGGAGCGCGAGGCCCGCTCGATGCTCGACGAACTCCGCGGCCGGGCCCTGCTCGACGGCGTACGGGGCGCGCCGCCGGCCGACGTCGACGCGCTCGTCGAGGTCGTGCTCCGGGTCCAGCGGATGGCCCTCGAACTCGACGGCGACCTCGCCGAACTCGACATCAACCCACTGATGGTGCTGCCGCGCGGGCAGGGAGCGGTGGCCCTGGACGCGCTGGCCGTCTGCCGCTGAGGAGCTCCCCATGTCCGACGTACTCCACACCGTCGAGAACGGCGTCTCGTGGATCACGCTCAACCGGCCCGAGGCGATGAACGCGGTCACCTGGGACCAAAGGGAACGGATCATCGGCCTGTTGGGAGAGGCGTCCGCCGACCCGGACGTGCGCTGCGTGGTGGTCACGGCCACCGGGCGCGGCTTCTGCGCGGGCGCGGACCTGCGGGGCGCGCCGGCCGCGTCCGGCGAGAGGGTGGCGGGGGACGTGGCCCGGATGATCCGGCAGGGCGCCCAGCGGTTCATCGCCGCGGTCATGGACTGCGAGAAGCCGGTGATCGCGGCGGTGAACGGCACGGCGGCGGGCATCGGCGCGCACCTCGCGTTCGCCTGCGACCTGGTGCTCGCGGCGGACTCGGCGCGCTTCATCGAGGTGTTCGTACGGCGGGGGCTGGTGCCCGACGGCGGCGGGGCGTACCTCCTGCCCCGGCTGATCGGCCCGCAGCGGGCGAAGGAGCTGATGTTCTTCGGCGACGCGGTGCCGGCGGCGGAGGCGCTCGGCATGGGCCTGGTGAACCGGGTGGTCCCTTCCGACGCGCTGGAGAAGACGGCCCGGGAGTGGGCCGAACGCCTCGCCCAGGGCCCCACCCGCGCCCTCGCCCTCACGAAACAGCTGGTCAACGCGTCGCTGGACGTGGACCGTTCGGTCGCCTTCGCGGCGGAGGCGACCGCCCAGGAACTGAACATGACCACCCGCGACGCCCAGGAGGGCGTGACGAGCTTCGTGGAGAGGCGGGAGGCGCGGTACGAGGGGAGATAGTCGCGCGACGGTGTCCGGGGTGGCCCGTAGGGTGTGACGCGCACATGACGCACACCGCTCCGGGGGGAACGGAACCATGCCGAACTTCGCGCGCTCTCGCGTGAGATCCAGACGATCCGCGAGAACGCTGCTCCTCGTCCCTGCCCTGCTGACGGCCCTGGTGGGGCCGATGCTCCCGACGGGTACGGCGGTGGCGGCGACACCCGCGCCGGCCGTGTCCGCGCCGAGCGCGCCGACGTCGGCGCCGGCCGTCGACGCCGTACCGGCGGACGAGCCGACGACGGACCCGATCGTCGACCCGACGCAGACCGCGACGGAGCCGACGCCGGAACCGACCGTCGAGCCGACACCCACCGAGGTCCCCTGCCCCGCGCTGCCGATCGCCCCGCTGGGCGACCCGGGCGACGCGGTCGGCAAGGTCACCATCGAGCCGCAGTCCGCCGCCTGCTTCACGGTCACCGTGGAGAAGCCGGGCGTGCACCGCATCCTCCTCGACGGCCCCCACGACACGTACCCGGGGCTGTACGCGGGCGAGAACCGGGTCGCGTGCGAGGACTTGGGCTACAAGGACGCCTGGTGCGACCTGGCCGCCGGCCAGTACACGCTCAAGCTCACCAACACCGACTGGCAGGCCACCGAGAACCGGGTCGCCCTCGTCGCGCTGATGGCCGCCGCCCCGGGCGACTGCCCCGCCGTCGACGGCACCGGCTACGACACCGCCCCGACGACCGGCCAGGTGCCCGGCAAGCTGAGCGTGGTCTGCCACAGCTTCACCGCCGCCCCGGGTGACCGGATCACCGCGGACTTCCGGCCGGTCAAGTACAGCGACTCGTACGCCTGGATCACCGACGACACCGGCAAGCGCCTCTGCCCGGGCGGCAACGCGGACGGCAGCGAGGGCTGCGTCCTGCCCGAGGGGACCGGCGGCTACCGCGTCCTCGGCACCGTCACGTACATCGAGGGCGGTTTCCCCGCCGCGTACGCGCTGAAGGTCCGGCGGCTCTCGGACCCGGCCGGCTGCGCCACCGTGCCCGTCACCGCCTACGGCACCGCGCCGTCCCCGGTCTCGCCGCCGGCCGGCTGCAAGACCTTCACGCCCACCGCGACCGGCCGCTACGACGTCGAGGTCATCGACGCCTCCGGCGCCGTCGGCAGCACGCCCGTGTACGCGAAGGACGGCACCTTCGCCTGCCGGGGTTACGACGAGATCTGCACGCTCACCGCGGGCACGACGTACACCGTGTTCACGGACGCGACCCCGCGGATCCTCGGCCGGGCCGCCACCGAGGGCTGCACGGACGGCGTCACGCTCGGGAGCGCCTACCACGGCACGTTCTCCGGTCTCGGCGAGGCCGACTGCCTGAACCTGCCGCTGCCCCAGGGCGCGCACCTCGCCGTGCTGTCGGACTACCGCCCGGACACCAGGATCCTCGACGCGAACGGCGTCGAGCAGTGCCTCTCCGGCGTCGGCCTGTGGGACGGCACCTGCGAACTCGGCGGCACCGCCCCGTACCGGGCGATCGTCACCGACCGCGACACGACCGAGGGCGGCGACGGCTACGGCCTCGTCGTGCACCGCACCGACGCCCCCGAGACCTGCCGGACCTTCCTCGCCGGAGACCTCACCGCGAACCCGACCCGGATGAGCGTGAAGACCGGCGACGGCGTCTTCGCCGACTGCCTGACCATCCCCGCCGACGCGCACTCCGCCCACGAGATCCTCCAGGTCGAGAAGACCGCCGGAGACGTGGCGGCCGAGATCGTCGTCATCGACGCGAACGGCAAGCGGATCTGCGAGGTCCGCTCGTACTACAACACCTTCACGGGCTGTGCCCTGACCCCGGGTGTCGCCCACACCGTCCTCGTCCAGGGCCGCGACGTGCCCGGCGAGACCGCGCTGATCCGCCGGGACGTCACCGCCACCGCGCGCGGCTGCGTCGCCACCCCCGCGGTGGCCGTCGGCGGCCCGTCGACCGGCGGTGTCCCGGCCGCGCCCGGCACCTTCCTGTGCCACCGGGTGACGACGGCCGACGCCGGGGACACCCTGCACCTCAACGTGCGCGATCCCGAGAACACCGTCCGACTGATGGCCTTCGACGCGGCCGGCGGCAACCACTGCGACTACTTCGCCCGGGGCTGCGCCGTCACCGGCTCGACTGCCTACCAGGTGCTCGTCCAGGTCCCGGCCGGCGGCACCGCCCCCGCCGGCTACCGCCTCGACGCCCTGCGTATCGCCACCCCGGCCGGGCCCGCGCCCGAGTGCGTCGCGGTCCCGAACGTCAGCTACGGCTTCGGCCCGCTCGTCGGCACTCTGACCGAGCAGAAGACCGCGCTCTGCGCGGCGGTCCCGTCGTCGTCGAGCGACCGCTTCGGCCTGAGGTTCACGCCCGCGGGGACCTTCGCGCAGCAGCCGACCCCGTGGCTGTACGACCGGACGACGCAGAAGAACGGCTGCTACGGGTCGTACTCCAGCGAGGGCCAGAACTACGAGTGCACCCTGCCGAACGTCTACCCCAAGGCGGCCCGGCCGAGCATCCTCGTCATCGGCCTTCCGGAGGCACCGGCGCAGACGTCCACGGCGGTGAACGCCGCGATCACCTGTGCCCAGTACCTCTGCGGCACCGACGAGCGCTCCATCGGCACCGTCGGCCCGGCCACGGTCGGCCAGGGGAAGATCTCGATGACCGTCACCGGCTCGGCGCTGCCCGACTCCGCCAAGGTCGTCCTGACGAACGGGTCCTTCCGGGCCGAGTCCACCACGCTCTCCGTCGCGCCTGACCGGCGCAGCATGACGGTGGCCCTGGACCTGACGAACGCGCCGCTCGGCACGCTGAACACCAGCGTGTACGCGTTCGGCGCGCAGAACATGAAGCCGTCGGTGACGGTCGTCGCCGCCCTCCGCGACACCGCCGCGCCGAGCGTCTCCGGCACGGCCGTCGTCGGCGGGACGGTGACGGCGAAGGCCGGGTCGTGGTCGCTGCCGGTGGACTCGTACGCGTACCAGTGGCGCGCGAACGGGGTCGCGATCGCGGGGGCCACGGCCTCCACGTACACCCTGCCGTCGGCGCTGTTCGGCAAGCAGCTGTCCGTGGCCGTGACCGCGCGGAAGGCCGGTCATCCCGTCGTCGCCGCGGTGAGCGCCGCCGTGGTCGTGAAGGGCGTCGCGCCCACGCCGACGAAGGTGCCGTACTTCTCCGGGGCCACGCGGGTCGGGAGCAAGCTGACCGCGGTCGTCGGTACCTGGTCGCCCGCGCCGACCTCGTACGCCTACCAGTGGCGGGCCAACGGCGTGGCGATCACGGGTGCGACGGGATCGTCGTACGTGCCCGTCGCCTCCGTCCTCGGCAAGAAGCTCACGGTGACCGTGACCGCGCTGCGGACCGGGCACCTGAGCGGGGCGTACACGACGGCGGGGTACATCGTCGCCGCCGGTCTCGCGCCGAAGGCGACGGTCGCTCCGTACCTCACGGGCACGGTCCGGGTCGGGCGGACGCTCAGCCTGAACCGGGGGACGTGGACGCCGGCGCCGACCTCGTACGCCTACCAGTGGTACGCGAACGGGCGGGCGATCAGCGGGGCGACGCGGACCACGTTCACGCTCACCAAGGCCCAGCGCGGGCTGAAGATCACCGTCCGGGTGACGGCCTACCGGACCGGGCACACGGCGGGCGTCGCGTGGACCCGGTCCACGGCGGCGGTCGCCGGATAGTCGGAGAAGGTGGCCGTCGTCCCCGAAGGGTTCCCATCTGACGCACCGTCAGCTTCAATGGGCGGTGTGATGGGACACGCGGGGATGGCGGCCACCGCCGTCCGACACCTGAGAGCGGCCGGTTCGCCGACGGCCGTGGAACCACTGCCCCGGCCCGCCCTGCGCGCGGTACGGGAGGACGAGCGGGCGCCCGTCGACCCCGGCGCATTCCGCCGCGTCCTCGGGCACTTCGCCAGCGGCGTCACGATCGTGACGGCCCTCGACGCGGACGGACCGGCCGGCTTCGCCTGCCAGTCCTTCGCCTCCCTCTCCCTCGACCCGCCCCTGGTCGCCTTCATGGTCGCCAGGACGTCGACGACCTGGCCCCGGATCGCGGCGGCCGGCACCTTCTGCGTCAACGTCCTCGGCGCCGCGCAGGGGCCGCTGTGCAGGTCGTTCGCGGTGAGCGGCGCCGACAAGTTCGCGGGCGTCGCCTGGGAGCCGACCCCGGTCACGGGCGCGCCCCGCCTGGCCGGGGCCCCCGCCTGGATCGACTGCACGATCACCACGGTCCACACGGGCGGGGACCACCTGATCGTGGTGGGCCGGGTGGAGGCACTGGACGCGGAGGAAGACGGCGAACCGTTGCTCTTCCACCGGGGGCGGTTCGGGCGGTTCAGGCCTTGATGAGGCCCGAGTAGAGGCCGATGCCGCCCAGCATGAAGACGGTCAGGACGGCGAGCGTGCCCCACAGGAGCACGCTGACGAAGTAGCCCCGGACCGCGTGGCGGGTGATCAGGGCCGCCGCCGCGATGACGACCGCCGCCACCAGCCATCCCCATCCGCCCGCGAGCGGCAGGAGGAGCGCTCCTGAGGCGACCGACAGGAGCAGCTGCCACCAGAGCGGACGCCCCGCGATCCGGCGTGCCAGCTCCTCGCCGAGCAGTACCGCCGGCAGCACGATCACCGCGGAGACCGCGGCGGCGGGCAGCAGCGCCATCAAGGGCAGGAACGGAAGCAGCAGCAGCGACAGGGCGCTGACGCGCTCCTCGCCGGGCTCCGGCTGACCGGTGTCGCCGAACACCACGCCCAGGACCATGGCCAGCGCCGCCTCCAGGAACAGCACCAGGATCGAGACCCGCAGCATCCGGGCGAAGCTCCGCCCGTCCCCAGGATCGCTCATCCGCGATCACCCCCCGGTGGTCATCATGCTCCCGCCAGGGCCGGCGCCTCCGTCCGGGGGCGGTTGATGACCAGGGCCATCAGGGCCGCCGCCGCGCACAGGGCGCCCGAGGCGTACCAGACGACGTCGTACGAGCCGAAGACGTCGCGGGCCACGCCGCCCGCGAAGGCGACGGCCGCCGCGCCGACCTGGTGGGAGGCGAGGACCCAGCCGAAGACGATCGCCGAGTCCTCGCCGTAGTGCTCGCGGCACAGGGCGATCGTCGGCGGGACCGTGGCGACCCAGTCCAGGCCGTAGAACACGATGAAGAACAGCATCGGCGGGTGCACCGAGGGCGCCAGGAGCATGGGGAGGAACAGGAGCGAGATGCCTCGCAGGGCGTAGTAGACGGCCAGCAGGCGGCGGGCCTCGAAGCGGTCGGTGAACCAGCCCGAGGCGATCGTGCCGACGACGTCGAAGACGCCGATCACGGCGAGCAGTCCGGCGGCCGCCGTGACGGGCATGCCGTGGTCGTGGGCGGCGGGCACGAAGTGGGTCTTGACCAGTCCGTTCGTCGAGGCCCCGCAGATCGCGAAGGAGCCGGCGAGCAGCCAGAAGGGTCCGGTGCGGGCCGCCTTGAGGAGGACGGTGACCGCGCGGCGGGCGGCGCCCGTGACGGGGGCCGGCTTGGGCGCGTACTCCCCGCCGTACGGGGCGAGCCGGACGTCCGCCGGGTGGTCGCGCAGCAGCAGCCAGACGAACGGCACGACGGCGAGCGCGGAGAGGGCGACGGTCACGGCGGCCGGGCGCCAGCCGTGGTGCTCGACCAGCCAGGACAGCAGCGGCAGGAAGACGAGCTGGCCGGAGGCGCCGGCCGCCGTCAGGATGCCGGTGACCAGGCCCCGACGGGCGACGAACCAGCGGTTGGTGACGGTCGCCGCGAAGGCGAGGGCCATGGACCCGCTGCCGAGGCCGACGAGGACGCCCCAGTAGAGGACGAGTTGCCAGGCCGCCGTCATCCACACCGTCAGGAGCGACCCGGCGGAGATGATCGTCAGCGCGACCGCCACGACCCGGCGGATGCCGAAGCGGTCCATGAGCGCCGCGGCGAAGGGGGCCGTGAGGCCGTAGAGCGCGAGGTTCACCGAGACGGCGAAGCCGATCGTGCCCCGCGACCAGTGGAACTCCCCGTGCAGCGGCTCGATCAGCAGGCCCGGAAGGGAGGCGAAGGCCGCGGCGCCGATGATCGTGACGAAGGTGACCGCCGCGACGAACCAGGCGCGGTGGACGCGGGGGGTACGGACAGGGGGACGGTCGGACTGGCGGGCTGCGCTCTCGGTTGTCTGGGCCATGCCACCGAGCATCCCGGCCCGGCCCTCGCCCGACCATTGGCCCGAATGACAGGTTTCCAAAGGATCGGGACACCGGTGGCCGGGAACTACGCCCTCGGCAGCGTCCTGATCGGGCGTACGACGAGCAGCGCCGCCACGACCAGTACCGCGATCCCCGCCCCCGTCAGCAGCACCTCCTCCGTACCGACCGCCGCCGCCACCGGCCCCGACAGGGTGCGACCGACGCCCATCATGAGGAGCGAGCCTGCGACGTCGTACGCGTGCATCCGGTTCAACGCCTCCTGCGGCACGTGCGTCTGGACCGAGGTGGACCACATCACCAGCCAGAAGGCGAAGGCCGCGCCGCCGATGAACTGACCCACGCCGAGCAGGGCGACCGGCGCGCCCGTGCCGAGCAGGAGGAGGTTCACGGGGAGGCCGAGGAGGGCCACGGCGCCGGACGCCAGCGGGCGGCGCGGGCGCAGCCGGATCGCGAGGAGGCCGCCGACGGCGCTGCCGGCGCCGTTGACGGCCATGAGCACGCCGTACGCGGCCGAGCCGTGGTCCTCGGTGACGAGGCTCGCCGTGAGCGGCACCATGGGCCCGGCGACGGTCAGTCCGTACACCGTCCAGATGGAGATGACGCCCCAGAGCCAGTTCCGGGAGCGGAACTCCCTCCATCCACCGACGAGTTCGGCGCCGAGGGAGTCACGCGTGGCGGTGTCGGAGGGGATCGGGGCGAGGCGCATCAGGGTGAAGCAGAGGGCGCTGACGGCGAAGGTGACGCCGTTGACGGCGAAGGCGGCGCCCGCGTTCCACACGGCGACGAGCAGGCCGGCGGCGGCCGGTCCCGCCATGGTCATGAGGGCCTCGGCGACGCGCAGGACGGCGTTGGCGCGCTGCACGTCGGGGGCGATGCGGGGGATGGTGGAGGCGACGCCGGGCTGGAAGAGGGCGGCGCCGACGCCGCTGAGGACGGAGAGGCTGTAGACCGCCCAGAGCGGCGGGCTGCCGAGGGTGAAGGAGACGGCGAGGACGGCGGCTCCGGGCAGGCGCAGGAGGTCGGCGAGGATCATCATGCGGCGGGCGGTGAACCGGTCGGCGAGGACGCCGCCGAAGAGGACGAAGAGCGCGAAGGCGGCGGTCCAGCCGCCCAGGGCGTAGCCGACGGTGGCTCCGGGGTGGCCGGCTCCGAGGAGTCCGGCGGCGAAGGCGACCGGGACCATGCCCTCGCCGAAGACGGCGACGCCCCGGGCGACGAAGAAGAGCCGGAAGTTACGGTTCCACAGCGCGGGCGGCGAGACCGGGGCGGGTGCCGCGACCTGCGCGGGCGGCGCGACCGGGGCGGGTGCCGCGACCTGCGCGGGCGGCGTGACCGGGGCGGGTGTCGCGACCGGAGCCGGTGCCGCGACCTGGGCGGGCGGCGCCGGCGGCTGCTGTACGGGCGGCGCGACCGGGGCGGGAATCCGCTCGGCGGCCTCAGACTTGTACGTGTTGTCCGTCACGGACACGTACTCGTACCAGCCCTATGGTCTGGACCACCACCGAATTACCGAGGGAGCACCGCCCGTGCAGCCGCCGCACCGTGTCGCCGTCCTCGCCCTGCCCGGCCTCCTCCCCTTCGAGCTGGGCATCCCGCACCGCATCTTCGGCCGCGCGAAGGACGTCGACGGCCGGCCGCTGTACGAGATCGTGACCTGCGCCCCCGTCGCGGGCCCCGTCCCCACCGACGCCGACTTCTCGATCCACGTCGAGCACGGCCCGGAGGCCCTCGCCACCGCCGACACGGTCGTCGTGCCCGCCTCGTACGAGCTAGGACCGGTCTACGACGAGGGCAGGCTCCCCGAGGAGCTGGCCGCCGCGCTCGCGCACATCCGGCCCGGCACCCGGCTCGTCTCCATCTGCACCGGCGGGTACGTGCTCGCCGCCGCGGGCTTCCTCGACGGGCGCCCGGCCACCACCCACTGGGCGTCCGCCGAGCACTTCCAGCGCCTCTTCCCGAGCGTGCGGGTCGACGCGGACGTCCTCTTCATCGACGACGGCGACGTCCTCACCTCGGCCGGTGTGGCCGCCGGGATCGACCTGTGCCTGCACATCGTGCGCCGCGACCACGGCACGGCCGTCGCCAACGACGTGGCCCGCAGGACCGTCGTACCGCCCCACCGGGACGGCGGCCAGGCCCAGTACATCGAGCGGCCCCTGCCCGAGGCCGGCACCCACACCACGACCACCGCGCGGGCCTGGGCGCTCGCCCACCTCCACGAGCCGATCCAGCTGCGGGACCTGGCGGAGAAGGAGGCGATGAGCGTACGGACCTTCACGCGCCGCTTCCGCGACGAGGTCGGCATCAGCCCCGGCCAGTGGCTCACCCAGCAGCGCGTCGAGCGCGCCCGGCACCTCCTGGAGTCCACCGCCCTGCCCGTCGACCGGGTCGCCCAGGACGCGGGCTTCGGCACGGCGCAGTCGCTGCGGGTGCACCTGATGACCGCGATCGGGGTGACCCCGACGTCGTACCGGCGCACCTTCCGCACGGGCGCGACCTCGGCCTGAACGTCCGGCACGACCGGGGTACGCGTGAACGGGCGCCGTTCCCGGCCGGTGCGCCGCCCGAACCTCGGCGTCCGCCACGCAGGGGTACGCCGGGTCAGCCGCCGCTCCCCGCCGGGGCGACCGCCGCCCGCACCTCCGCGTCCACGACGACAGGGGTACGCACGGACAGCCGCCGCTCCCCCACCGCGCCGACCGCCGTGAGCAGCGCCGTCAGGCCGACCCCGCAGAGGATCGCCGTCGACGGGGCCACCACCTTGAGGAGCCCGCCCGCGAGGGTGCCGCTGGCCGCGTAACCGGCGCCCACCGCCGCGTACATGACCGAGTACCCGGCGGCGAGGGCGCCCGGCGGCAGGACCTGCCGGAGGGCCAGGTTCCGGGCGAGGCTCGCAGGGGCCTGGAGCAGCCCGGCCGCCACCAGGGCGCCCGCGATCGCCGCCGTCCAGGGCAGTACGGCGACCAGCGCGACGCCCGCGGCGACCGCGAGGACCAGGACCAGGGACTGGACGGCCAGCGGGCCGGGCCAGCTCCCCCGGAGGCCGTACACGAACGCGCCGACCGCCGAGCCGATCGAGAACCCGGCGAGCAGGGGGCCCGCCCAGCCGATGCCGATGCCGCGCTGTTCGAGCAGCGCGGGCAGGATCAGTTCGGCGAGTGCGAGCAGGGTGAGCCCGGCGGCCCCCAGGACGTACACGGGCCAGGCCCGCAGCAGCGCCCGCCGCATCGAGGCCCCCTTCTCCTGCGCCCCTGCGGCCCAGCCGGCCGGCAGCAGCCACATCCCGGCCACCGAGACCGCCATCAGGGCGCCTTGCAGCAACAGCGGCACCGCGGGGGCGGCGCCGAGGGCGAGGCCGGTGGTGAGCGCGGGCGCTGCCGCCCAGAGGGCGAAGGTCAGCATCGACTCCATGCTCATCGCCTGGGTGACGGCCCGCTCCGGGACGAGGCTGGTGAGCAGGGCCCGCAGGGCGCCGGGCACGGCGGCGGGGCCGGTTCCCGCGAGCAGCGCGAGGGCCGCGAGGACGACGGGGTGGGCGCCGGGCGCGAGCCCGAGCCCGGTGAACCCGGCGGCGCCGGCCGCGAGCCCGGCGACGAGCTGCGGCCGGGCCCGCTCGGCGTTCAGCCGCATGCCGAGGACGGGTGCGGCGACGATCTCCCCGAGGACGTACGCGGCGGCGAGGACCGCGCCGAGCGTGTAGCCCCCGGGCCGCTCCCGCACGAGGAACACGAGCGCGAGCGGCGCCATGGCGACGGGCAGCCGGCCGGTGAACATGACGGCGGACCAGGCGAGGACGGGACGGGTGGCGAGCTCGCGGTAGGACATCCCAGGACCGTAACGGCCGGGCGCCTCCGCGGCCCACCGAGTTCCGCACCGCTGGGCCGGGCGCCTCCGCGGCTTCCGTACCCGCCGGGTGCCTCCGCGGCCTACCGCGTTCCGTACCCGCCGGGGGCCTCCGCGGCCCGCCGGGTTCCGTACCGCCCGCCCGGTCAGAAGGTGAGCACCCCCCGCGCCACCTTCCCCCGCTCCGCGTCCTCCGCCGCCCGGGCGAAGTCCTCCACCGGGTACGTGCGGGTCACCAGTTCGTCCAGGAGCAGGGTTCCCGAGCGGTACAGCTCCGCGTAGAGGGCGAGGTCCTTCTGGGGGCGGGAGGAGCCGTACCGGCAGCCCAGGATCGACTTGTCCAGGAACATCGCGGCGGGCAGGAAGCTCGCCTCCGCCTTCGGCGCGGTCATCCCGAGCAGGACCGCCTGGCCGTGCCGGTCGAGGAGGTCGATCGCGGTCCGGACGAGCCCGGTGTGGCCGACGCACTCGAAGACGTGGTCGGCGCCGGTCGGGAGGACGTCCCGTACGCCGTCGGCGGAGGCGAGGAAGTGCGTCGCCCCGAACTGCCGGGCCACCGCCTCCTTCTCCGGGTTCGTGTCCACGGCGACGATCGTCAGCGCGCCCGCGATCCGCGCGCCCTGGAGGACGTTGAGGCCGATGCCGCCGGTGCCGATGACGACGACGGTCTCGCCGCGGCCGACCTTCGCGCGGTTCAGTACGGCTCCGACGCCGGTGAGGACGCCGCAGCCCATGAGGGCCGCGGAGGTCAGCGGGATGTCCCGCGGGATCTTGACGGCCTGGACGGCCTTGACGACGGTCCGTTCCGCGAACGACGAGTTCGAGGCGAACTGGAAGAGCGGCTGCCCGTCGCGCGAGAACGGCTGCCGCGGCATCCCGATGGCCTTCCGGCACATGGTCGGCCGGCCCCGGTCGCAGTCGGCGCAGGCGCCGCAGTTGGCGAGCGTGGACAGGGCGACGTGGTCGCCGGGGGCGACGTGCGTGACCCCGGGGCCCACGGCCTCGACGACGCCGGCGCCCTCGTGGCCGAGGACGACGGGCGGGGGGAACGGGATGGTCCCGTCGATGACGGACAGATCGCTGTGGCAGAGCCCGGCGGCGGCGATCCCGACGAGCACCTCCCCCGGACCCGGGTCCCGTACCTCCAGGTCGTCGACGACCTGGACCTGCTTCCCGTCGAAGACGACACCCCTCATGACGCGTTCCCCCCACCGGTGTTGGGCCGCTCGCCCGCGGCGGCGGCCCTGGCCATCTCCTCCAGCTGCTGGAGCATCGGCATCGGGTCCGTCCCCACCGTCCCCGGCAGGAAGTCCGCGATCCGTTCGGGGGTCCACGCACCGCCCTCCGCGTAGCCCGCGCGCAGTTCCCGGGGCTGCGCCCAGACCGCGATCTTGGGGCCGGCGATCGTGTACACCTGGCCGGTGATCTTCTCCGCCCGGGCCCGTTCGGAGAGCAGGTAGACGACGAGCGCCGCCACGTCCTCCGGCTCCCCGATCTCCTTGAGCTCCATGGGGACGTTCGCGGACATCCGGGTGCGGGCCACCGGCGCGACCGCGTTGGCGGTGACGCCGTACTTGTGGAGGCCGAGGGCCGCGCTCCGTACGAGCGAGATGATCCCGCCCTTCGCCGCCGAGTAGTTCGCCTGGGCGACGGACCCCTGGTGGTTGCCGCTCGTGAAGCCGATGAGCGTCCCCGTGCCCTGCTTGCGCATGACCGCCGACGCGGCCCGGAAGACGGTGAAGGTGCCCTTCAGGTGGGTGGCGACGACGGGGTCCCACTCCTCCTCGGACATGTTGAAGAGCATCCGCTCGCGCAGGATGCCGGCGACGCACACGACGCCGTCGATGCGCCCGTACGCGGTGAGGGCGGCCTCGACCACCCTCGCCCCGCCCGCCATCGTCGAGATGTCGTCCGCGACGGCGACCGCGGTCCCGCCCGCCGCCTCGATCTCCTTCACCACCGAGGCCGCGACCTCCGACGTCGGCTCGCCGCCCTCGATGGACACCCCGTAGTCGTTGACGACGACCTTCGCGCCCTCCGCCGCGCACGCGAGGGCGACCGCGCGGCCGATGCCGCGCCCCGCTCCCGTCACGGCGACGACCTTGCCAGCCAAGAAGTTCCCCACGCCCGGCCCCTTCCCGCACTTTCTGACGGTCCGTTAGATTCGTTCGTCGTCAGGATTCTACGGCCCGTCAGATACCGGAAAACAAGACCCCGGAGGCCCCGATGTCTCTCCCCGCCGCTTTCCACGAGATCGCCAAGCGCGTCAACAACTGGGGCCGTTGGGGCCAGGACGACGAGATCGGCACGCTCAACCTCGTCACCGACGAGGTCGTGCGGGAGGCCGTCGCCACCGTCCGCACCGGCCACCGCGTCCCGCTCGCCCTCGACCTCAAGCAGGACGGCGTGCAGACCGGCATGATCCCCGGCCGGGTGAACCCGCTCCACGTCATGGTCCAGGTCAACCAGGAGCTCTTCGGCCCCGGCACGGTCGCCACCAGCGACGACGCCGTGACCCTCGGCCTCCAGGCCGGCACCCACTGGGACGCCCTGACGCACGTCTCGCACTCGGGCCGCATCTACAACGGGCGGCCCGCCTCCTCGATCACCCCGCACGGCCGCTCCGAGTTCAGCGGCATCCACACGGCCCGCCACCTCGTCTCGCGCGGGGTGCTCCTGGACGTGGCCGCGGCGAAGGGGGTCGACCGGCTGCCGGGCGACCACGCCGTGACCCCCGAAGACCTCGACGAGGCAGCCGAGTTCGGCGGGGTGTCCGTACGGTCCGGGGACGTCGTCCTCGTACGGACCGGGCAGATCCAGCTGTACCTGGCCGGGGACCGGCACGGGTACGCGTTCCCTTCACCCGGCCTCTCGGTCCGTACGCCGGAGTGGTTCCACGCCCACGACGTCGCGGCCGTCGCCAACGACACGCTCACCTTCGAGATCTTCCCGCCCGAGATAGAGGACCTCTGGCTTCCCGTGCACGCCCTCGACCTGGTCGAGATGGGCATGCTCCAGGGTCAGAACTGGAATCTGGAATCTCTGTCCACAGCCTGTGCACAAGAACGCCGGTACGCGTTCCTGCTCTCCGCGATGCCCGAGCCCTTCGTCGGCGGCACGGGCACGCCGGTGGCCCCGGTCGCCATCCTCTGAGGTGCTCGGAGCTGCTCTGAGGCACCCCTAGGCCCGAGTCCACGGACGTCCGAGGCGCCCTGAAGCACGAGTTCACGGGCGGCGGCGCGCTCGCACGCGCCCCGAGCACGGCACGGCCCGCCGCCACCCGGCCACGACCCGCACACGCCGAGGGCACACGGCCCTCGGCTCCCCTCGCCACGAATCGCTCACCCCAGGGTGGGCAAAACGGAACGAATCGTCAACAGTGCACCCGGCCGGGCGACAGGGGCGACACCGAGGCCACGGACGCCACCGGGTCCACCTCGCACCAGATGCTCTTGCCGGCGCCCTCCGGTTCCCAGCCCCACCGGTCCGCGAGGCCGTCCACCAGCTCCAGGCCGCGCCCGTTGGTGTCGTCGCCCTCCGCGTGCCGGGGCTGCGGCGGGCGGTCGCTCGCGTCGGCCACCTCGACCCGCACCCCGCCCTCGGCCGCGAACAGCATCCGCAGCACGGCCGGGCAGCCCGTGTGCACCACGGCGTTGGTCACGAGCTCGGAGATCAGCAGCACCAGCGTCTCGGCGAGCGGCTCGTCATCCCCTATGCCCGACCCGGCGAGCCGCGACCGGGCCCACCTCCGGGCTCGTCCCACCTCTGCCGGGTCCGGCCCGACCACCAACTGCACCTGAAGCACCTGCACCGCTCACACCATCCGAACCGGCGGACAACACACCTTCACGGAACGTGATTCCCTTGTGGGACAGCATGGTTGACGTACAGTCACCGCAACAAGCGCTTCGGGCATATTCCAGCGCGAAGGAGTACGCATGGTCCATACTGTGCGACGCACGCTGCGGGGAGTCGAACGCCGGGCGCGAGCGGCGGGCATCCCCGGCCGCGGAGCCGCCGCAGGGGCGACACCGGGACGATCCGGGCCAACGAGCACTCGCATCCCACGGAGCGTACCGGAGCCGGAGGCCGACTCCGGGCCGTGACGGCCCCGCCGAAGGACACAACCCGATATCGACATTCCGTGACGTGTCGGCGGCACAGCGCTACAGCCCGGCGGCCACCGTCTCCTCGGCCCGGGCGGCCGGCATCCGCAGCTCGGCCCGCACCCAGGCCCGCTTCAGATGCAGGTGGACGTCCGCCTCCCAGGTGAAGCCCATCCCGCCGTGCACCTGGAGACAGTCCCGGGCGTTACGGGTCGCCGCCTCGTCGGCGAGGAGCTTGGCCCCGGCGACCTCGACGGGATCGCCGGTGACGGAGGCGGCCCACACGGCCGCCCGCGCGAGCTCGGTCCGCACGAGCATCCCGGCACACAGATGCTTCACCGCCTGAAACCCCCCGACCACCTGCCCGAACTGCACCCGCTGCCGCGCGTGGGAAACGGCCATGTCGGTGACGGCCTGAGCGCTCCCGACCTGCTCGGCGGCGGTCAGGAGCACCGCCACCCCCGTTGTGGGCAGGCGTTCCACAGGGGCGATGGGGGTCCCCCCTGCCCGAGCGAAGCCGAGAGCTTGGGGGAGGGTGGACGCAACGGACGGCGCCCCTGCCGGGCCCAGGCTCCCCGCACCTACGGCACCCACGACCCCGGGCACCCGGTGGAGCGGCGTCAGCGGATCGACCGACCGCACAGGCACGGCACCGCTCACCTCACCCAGCACCACATCGGCCTCGTCCAGCCAAGGGACCAGCCCTTCCGAAGCCTCGGTCACCACCAGCTCCCCCTCCGCCGCGCCCGGCACCGACCCTGCGGCGACATGCGTAGCCACCAGCGGCCCCGGCAACAACACCCTCCCCGCCTCCTCGAAGACGAGCACCGCCTCGGGAAGCCCGAGCCCCACCCCGCCCTCCTCCTCCGGAAGCCGCAGCGAGAAGAACCCGGCGGCACCGAGCTCCCGCCACAGCTCCCGGTCGAGACGAGGCGCGTCCAGGGCCGCCCGCAGCGCCTCCCGGTCGAAGAGCCGCGCGAGCAGTTCCCGTACCCCCCGCCGCAGATCCCGCTGGTCCTCGGTGAGTCGGAAGTCCATGGCGGGGGTCACCGGCCCTTCGGCAGGCCGAGGATGCGCTCGGCGACGATGTTGCGCTGGATCTGGGAGGTGCCGGCCGCGATCGTGTACGAGAGCGAGGACAGCCGGTCGAGGTTCCAGTCGCGCCCGAGGTCGAGCGCGTCGGGCCCGAGGACGGCGGCGGCGGCGTCGTACAGCTCCTGGCGGGCGTGCGAGTAGTGCAGTTTGAAGACGGAGCCGCCCGCGCCGGGGACCCCACCGGTCGCCTGGGCCTCGCTGACGTTGGCCTGGACGATCCGCCAGAGGGCCTGGAACTCGGCGGAGAGCCTGCCGAGCCGTCGCCGCAGGACGGGGTCGTCCCAGGTGCCGTTCTTGCGGGCGGTGCGGGCGAGTTCGCCGAGGAGGCGGCGGCAGGCGACGACCTCGCCGACGAAGGCCGTGCCCCGCTCGAACGACAGGGTGACCATGGTGACGCGCCAGCCGTCGTCCTCCTCGCCCACCCGGTTCTCGACGGGTACCCGTACCTCGTCGAGGAAGACCTCGGCGAACTCGGTCGACCCGGCGAGGGTCCGCAGCGGACGGACGGTGATGCCGGGGGCGTCCATGGGCATGGCGAGCCACGTGATGCCCTTGTGCTTCGGAGCCGTGGGGTCCGTACGGACGAGGAGTTCGCACCAGTCGGCGACCTCGGCGTGCGAGGTCCAGATCTTCTGGCCGGTGACGACGTACGCGTCCCCGTCCCGTACGGCCTTGGTCCGCAGCGAGGCGAGGTCCGAGCCGGCGTCCGGCTCGCTGAAGCCCTGGCACCAGACCTCGTCGCCGCGCAGGATCGGCGGCAGCCACCGCTCGCGCTGCGCGGGCGTGCCCTCGGCGGCGATCGTGGGCCCTGCGTGGAGGAGGCCGACGAAGTTGGCGCCCACGTAGGGCGCCCCGGCGAGTTCGGTCTCCTCCAGGAAGATGAGGCGCTGGGTCGGGGAGGCCTCCCCGTGGGTGTCGGCGTATCCGGCGTCGTACAGGCGGCGCTGCCAGCCGCAGTCGTAGGCGCGGCGGGCGGGCCAGTCGAGCGGGTCGGGCCGCTCGGGGAGGCCGGGGAGGGTGGCGGCGAGCCATTCCCGCAGCCGGGCGCGGTAGTCCTCCTCCTCGTCGGTGCAGGAGAGGTCCATCAGACGAGACCCCGGTCGGAGCGGCCCCGGTCGAAGTCCAGATCCAGCATGCGGATGGCGTTGCCGCGCATGAGTTTGTAGATCGTCTCGTCGTCGAGGCCCTGGACGTGGTCGAGGGCGACCTCCTTGGTGTGCGGGAAGGTCGAGTCGACGTGCGGGTAGTCGGTCTCGAAGGTGGCGTTGTCCCTGCCCACCACGTCCAGCGAGGCGATCCCGTGCTTGTCGCGGAAGAAGCAGCAGAAGATCTGCCGGTAGTAGTAGGTGGAGGGCGGCTCGGGGACGAGGTCGCGGACGCCGCCCCAGGCGCGGTGCTCCTCCCAGACGTCGTCGGCGCGTTCGAGGGCGTACGGGATCCAGCCCATCTGGCCCTCGCTGTAGGCGAGCTTGAGCCGGGGGAACTTCACGAGGACGCCGCTGAAGAGGAAGTCCATCATCGAGGCCATGGCGTTGTTGAAGCTGAGGGAGGCCTGGACGGCGGGCGGGGCGTCGGGGGAGGCGGCGGGCATCTGGGAGCTCGACCCGATGTGCATGTTGACCACCGTCCCGGTCTCCTGGCAGACGGCGAAGAACGGGTCCCAGTGGCCGGAGTGGATGGACGGCAGGCCGAGGTGGGTGGGGATCTCGGAGAAGGTGACGGCCTTGACGCCGCGGGCGGCGTTGCGCCGGATCTCGGCGACGGCGAGGTCTATGTCCCAGAGCGGGATGATGCACAGCGGGATCAGCCGGCCGCCGCTGTCGCCGCACCACTCCTCGACCATCCAGTCGTTGTAGGCGCGGACGCAGGCGAGGGCGACCTCCTTGTCGTGGGCCTCGGCGAAGGTCTGGCCGCAGAAGCGGGGGAAGGTGGGGAAGCAGAGGGAGGCCTCGACGTGGTTGAGGTCCATGTCCTTGAGGCGGGCCGCCGGGTCCCAGCAGCCGCGCCGCATCTCCTCGCGGGTGATGCCCTCCAGGGTCATGTCGTCGCGGTCGAAGCCGACGGCGGCGATGTTCCGCTTGTACGGGAACTTGAGGTCCTCGTAGATCCACCAGTCGGTGGGCGGCCCTTCCGGGTCCATCGTGATCTGGTACTTGCCGGCGACGTAGGCGAGCTCGCCGATGCCGGCCGTGAGGGGCCGGGGCCCGCGGTCGCGGTACTTCTTCGGGAGCCAGGTCTCGAAGAGGTGGGCCGGCTCGATCACGTGGTCGTCGACGCTGATGATGCGGGGCAGTTCCGTCATGGAGCCTCTCCCGGATTCGGCGGACCGCTTCCAGTCCGTTTCTGATGACCCGTCAGATCTGACGGGATCAGGCTATCCCCGCACCCCTGGACCGACAAGCGCCGGACCTCTACGCTCACCGCACGATCTGACGGAACGTCAGCCATGAGGAGTACGGGATGAATGAGACCGCACACACGCTCGGCGCGTCCCGCACGCTCTGGGAGCTCGTCGAACGGCGCGCCGCCCTCACCCCCGACCGGCCCGTCCTCCTCCAGGGCGACCGCGTCCTCACCTTCGGCGGCCTCCGCGAGCGCGCCGAGCGCTGCGCCGCCGGTCTGTACGGGATGGGCGTGCGCCCCGGCACCGTCGTCGCCTGGCAGCTGCCCACCCGCATCGAGACCGCCGTGCTCACCTTCGCGCTCGCCCGCATCGGCGCCGTGCAGTCCCCGGTGATCCCCTTCTACCGGGACAAGGAGGTCGGTTTCGCGCTGCGCGAGTCCCGGGCCGAGTACTTCGCGGTCCCAGGAATCTGGCGTGGATTCGACCATGCGGAGATGGCCCGGCGGCTCGGCGCGCGCGGGATCTTCGAGGCGTACTCCCCCGAGAGCCTCCCCGACGGCGATCCGGCCGTCCTGCCGCCGCCGCCCGCCTCCGGCACCGACGTCCGCTGGATCTACTGGACCTCGGGCACCACCTCCGACCCCAAGGGCGTCCTGCACACCGACCGCTCGCTCCTCGCCGGCGGCTCCTGCCTCGCCCACGCACTCCACCTGACGGCCGAGGACGTCGGCTCGATGGCCTTCCCGTACGCGCACATCGCCGGGCCCGACTACACGGTGATGCTCCTGCTGTACGGGTTCCCGGCCGTGATGTTCGAACAGTTCGCGCTGCCGGAGGCCCTCGACGAGTACAACCGGCACGGCGTCACCGTCGCCGGCGGCTCCACCGCCTTCTACTCGATGTTCCTCACCGAGCAGCGCAAGCAGCCCGGGAAGCCCGTCATCCCCACCCTGCGCCTACTCGCGGGCGGCGGGGCACCCAAGCCGCCCGAGGTCTACCACGCGGTACGCAAGGAGCTGGGCTGCCAGCTCACCCACGGGTACGGCATGACCGAGGTCCCCATGATCACGATGGGCGCCCCCGACGACACCGTCGAGAACCTCGCCGGCACCGAGGGCCGCCCGCCCGCCGGCATGGAGATCCGGATCACCGACGACGGCGAGGTCCGGCTCCGCGGCGAGGCCGTCTGCCAGGGCTATCTCGACCCGGCGCAGACGGCCGCCGCCTTCGACGAGGACGGCTTCCTCATCACCGGCGACGTCGGGCACCTGACCCCGACCGGCCACCTCGTCCTCACCGGCCGGGTCAAGGACATCATCATCCGAAAGGGAGAGAACATCTCGGCCAAGGAGATCGAGGACCTCCTCCACCGGCACCCGGACGTCGGCGACGCCGCCGTCATAGGCCTCCCGGACGCCGAGCGCGGCGAACGCGTCTGCGCCGTCGTCGAACAGCCCCCGGGCGCCGCCCCGCTCACCCTGCCGCAGGTCACGGCCTTCCTGCGGGAGGCCGGACTCTCCGTCCACAAGCTGCCGGAACAGCTGGAGGTGGTGGACGCCCTCCCCCGCAACGAGACCCTGCGCAAGGTGCTGAAGTACCAGCTCAGGGAACGCTTCGGCGCGGCATCGGCACCGGCGCCCCGGTGAGCGCCTCCCCCATGTCCTCGTACACGTCGAAGAGACGGCGGACGCCGAGCGCGGTGAGCACCCGGGCGACATGAGCGGTCCCGTCCCCGGGTTCCTCGGGAAGGATCAGGCGGAGCCGGCCGCCGCACGAGCGGAGCAGACGGCGGGACGCGATGAGCACGCCGACGCCGCTGGAGTCGCAGAACCGCACGGCCGACAGGTCGATCACCAGGTCGTGGCGGCCGCCCGCGACGGCGTCGTGGACGCGGCGGCGTATCCGGGGGGAGGTGACCAGGTCCAGTTCCCCCCGGACGCGGAAAACCGTCCAGGAGCCGTTCTCGTCCTCGTCGACCTCGATCGTCGTCACGGACGCCGCCTGCCCCAGGAGAAACCGCCGAAACCCCCCGGCGCGGGGATGACGCTTTCCTTACCATCCGCATCCGCGTCAAGAGCGCACTTGCGGCAAACAGTCGTGCGTTGTCGGAGCGGCGCACTACTTTGGAGGAGAACCGGGACGCCGGGAACCGGGATCCGGATCCGGAAGGGGCGGAAGGCCGCATGGCGATGGACACACCACCGCGCTGGGACCGCAGGATGCAGCAGCGGCTGGCGCGCGGGGAGGCCGCTGCCCTCGGCGAGTTCTACGACCGGTTCGCCTCCCTGGTCCACAGCCTCGCCCACCGGGTCCTCGACGACGACGCGGCGGCCGACCAGGTCACCCGCGAGGTCTTCGGCTACATCTGGGAGAACCCCGACTCCTACGACCCGAAGCAGGGCAACATGCGCTCGTGGGTCGCCAAGCTGACCCAGCGGCAGGCCGTGCACCGGCTGCGGCAGGCCGAGGCCCTGGCGTACGCGGAGACGGGGCTCGGCTCCGCCGAGGAGCTGGAGCAGAAGGTCCGCCGGGCCTCCGTCGCCGCCCGCGCCGACTACATCGTGACCTCGATGCCGGCCCCGCTGCGGGCCGCGCTCGAACTGGCGTACTTCCAGCGGCGTGACTACCGGCAGACCGCCGCCGACCTCGGCGTCACCGAGGACGAGGCCCGCCGGCGCCTCCGGCTCGGACTCCAGCTGCTCTCCTCCGCGAACACCCGGCCGCTCGAAGGGTCCTCGCCGCCCGGCTACGGGCGGGCGCTGTGACCGGGGCGAACGACGACGCGGACGACGTCGCACGCGCCCCCTGGATACCGGGACCGCGGCGGGCGGCCGACGACCACGCGGACCTGACGGCGCGGCTGCCGGAGGCTTCGGAGGTTTCGGAAGCGCCGGAGGCTTCGGAGGCTTCGGAGGCTTCGGACGGGGAGGTGGACGCACCGGACATGGAGGAACCGGAGGTACCGGTACCGGACCTCAGCCACAACGTGCTCAAGTCCCTCCTCGGGGCCTGGGCGCTTTCGGCGTGCTCCGCCGGCGAGACCAAGGCCGTCGAGATCCACCTCACCGCCTGCGCGCCCTGCGCCGACGAGGCCCTCCGGCTCCGCGACGCCGTCGCGCTCCTCCACGAGGACCGCGACCTGGACCTCGACCCGCTGCTCCGCTCCCGCGTCCTGGAGAACTGCCTGGGCCGCCGCCCCGCCCGCATCCCCGTCCCCGACTGGGTCACGCCGTACGACGCGGAGACCGCCCGGCTCGACGCGCTCCTGCGGGACATCGGCGAGTCCGAGTGGCACGCGCCGGTACGGCTCAAGTGGTACGAGGAGGACCGCGTGGTGCGCCGCAAGGCCACCGTCGCGGCGGTCATCGGCCACCTCTTCGCCGTGGACGGCCTGGTGTCGGCGGCGCTCGGCCTGGAGGACCCGCTGGGCGCGGGCGGGCCGGAGCTGTCGCCGACGGAGCGGACGGAGGCGTTCTGGTCGGCCCTGGACCGGCCGCCGAACCGCTCCCTCCGGGGTCCGTGGCGGGACCAGTCGCACACCCTGATCCGCACGGTCTCGTTCGCGGGCCGAGGGGTCGCGGACCTGACGGTCAACTACAAGGACTTCGCGCTGCCCCTGAGGGACTCGCTCCTGGAGCGGGCCTTCGAGTGCTGGCTGCACGCCGACGACATCGCGACCGCGGTGGCCTACCCGTACGCCCCGCCCAGCGGCGCGCACCTCCACGGCATGATCGACCTCGCGGCCCGACTGCTCCCGGCGGCCCTCGCGAACCGCCGCCGCACCGGCCTGGCCGGCCCCGCCAGGGAACTCGTCGCGGCGGGCGCACCGGGCCGCTCGCTCCACCTGGAGGTGGAGGGCGCGGGCGGCGGCCACTGGTACATCGCCCTCGACTCCCCGGCGGCGATCGGCTCGCCGGAGCGGGCGATCGCGCAGGTGGCGATGGACGGCGTCGAGTTCTGCCAACTGGTGGCGGGCCACATCCCGCCGGAGGAGGCGGCGGCGGGCCAGGACGGCGACCGCGAGGCGATCAGGGACGTCCTGGCAGCAGCGGCGTCACTGAGCCGCCTGTAGGTGACGCCGGGGCCCCCGCGCGGGGCCCCGTGCGGGGCCGCACCCGCCGTGTGGGCAATCGTCCCGCAGGGCGGGACGGGTGGGCACAACGGGGGCCACGGGGGTGCCGCTCGGCCGACGGCTGCCCGCAACGGGGGCGGGGCCGTTACGTGAAGACGACCGTGCGGCGGCCGTTCAGGAGGATTCGGCGTTCCGCGTGCCATTTGACGGCTCGCGCCAGCGCCTGGCACTCGACGTCCCGTCCGACCGCCACCAGCTGGTCCGGCGTCACCTCGTGGCCCACGCGCTCGACCTCCTGCTCGATGATCGGGCCCTCGTCGAGGTCGGCCGTCACGTAGTGGGCGGTGGCGCCGATGAGCTTGACGCCGCGCGCGTGCGCCTGGTGGTACGGCTTGGCGCCCTTGAAGCTGGGGAGGAAGGAGTGGTGGATGTTGATGATCCGCCCGGAGAGCCGCTTGCAGAGGTCGTCGGAGAGGACCTGCATGTAGCGGGCGAGGACGACCAGTTCGACGTTCTCGGAGTCGACGAGGTCGAGGAGCTCCGCCTCGGCCTCCGCCTTCGTGTCCTTCGTGACGGGAATGTGCCGGAACGGAATCCCGTACGAGTCGACGAGCGCCTGGAAGTCCGTGTGGTTGGAGACGACCGCGACGATCTCCACGGGCAGTGCGCCGATCCGCGACCGGAACAGCAGGTCGTTCAGGCAGTGGCCGAACTTGGACACCATGAGGACGACCCGCATGCGCTGGTCGGCCCGGTTGATCTGCCAGTCCATCGCATAGGAGTCGCCGACGGCGGCGAAGCTCGCCCGGAGCTTGTCGACGGTCACCGGGGCCTCGGCCGAGAAGTGGACCCGCATGAAGAAGAGGCCGGAGTCGCGGTCTCCGAACTGCTGACTGTCCTCGATGTTGCACCCGGTGATGAAGAGGTAGCTGGACACGGCGTGCACGATGCCCTGCTTGTCCGGGCACGCGAGAGTGAGGACGTACTGGTCGGTCATCCCGTCAGCCTGCCACACCGCGCCCCCGCCGGGAGGCCGGCGTCCGTCAGGCGGAACGGTTCAGGACCGCGTCCTGATACGGAGCACGTCGAGGGAGCACGGGGGCGTGTCGGGGTCCTCCCCGTCGGCCCGCGCCATCCGTACGTGTGCCTCGCGGGCGGCGCGTACGGCCTCGGGCCAGCCCGGGTGCTCCAGGTAGGCGGAGACGGGGGCGTCCGGTCCGACCTGGTGCATGATCCGCAGCACGCGGAGGACGGCGACGTCGACGAGGGCGGCCTCGCCGGAGTCGCGGAAGATCGAGCCGACGTACTTCTCGGCGGACCAGTTGTCGAGCCAGGTGTCCTCGACGAGGCGGTAGACGGCGTCGGTGACGTCGCCGTATCCCTCCTGGCCGGTCAGCCAGGTCGTCTCGTGGAACACGGGGTCGGAGAGCATGTGCAGCGCCGAGCGCGTGTTGCTGCGCCAGCGCCACCACGGCATGTCGTTGAGCGGCATGCCGCCCATGGTGGAGGAGCGACGGCCGCGACGGGAAGAGTTAACCGAACCGGAGACTGGACTGGACACGTTTCGATCGTACGTTCCCTTGTCCGGTAAGCGGACTCGCCCCTCCCCATCCGGGCGTGACCCCCGTAATTCACCTTCACGTCACCCACCGTTGAGCCGCGCTCACTCCCGCGTTACCCGTGAGGCGGAAATGTGCATGCCCATGACCGGTAGGCGACTGACCTCACTCCTCGCGTACATCACGACCGCGGCGACGGGAGCGTCGCTGCTCACCGGGTGTGGCGTGCTCCCTGGGGCCACGGGGGGCTCCAGGGAGCCCGTCACGGTGATGACCTGGGCTCCCGACCAGACCAAGGCGACCAACATGCCCGGAATGCCCGCCATGGCGCAGACGTACGCCCGGTGGGTGAACTCCCAGGGCGGCATCGGCGGGCACGAGCTGCGCGTCCTCACCTGCAACGAACAGAACACCGTCTCCGGCGCCGCCGCCTGCGCCCGCCGCGCCGTGCGCGAGAACGCGGTGGCGGTCGTCGGCTCGTACAGCCAGAACGGCCGCGCCTTCATGGCCCCGCTGGAGGCCGCGGGCATCCCGTACATCGGCGGCTACGGCATCGCGGAGGACGAGTTCACCAGCCCGCTCTCCTACCCCGTCAACGGCGGGGTCGCCTCCCTCGTCGCCGGGCACGGCATGCAGCTCGCCGACTCCTGCGAGAAGGTCTCCCTCGTCCGCCCCGACACCACCGCGGGCGACAAGCTGCCCGAGCTCCTCAACTCCGGCCTGCACAGGGCGAGCCACCGGAGCGCCGTGGACATCCCGGCCCTGGAGGACGCCGCCGAGTACACCGTGCAGGCCGGCCGGGCCCGCTTCCGGGCAGGGCACGAGAAGGGCTGCGTGACCGCCGTCCTCGGCGAGCGCACCCAGACCTTCTTCGACTCCTTCCGCCGCCTCCCCGAGGGGGAGAACGGCAAGGCGGGCGGCTCGGGCCGGAAGGGCGGCGACGCCGTCCGGATCTCCTCGGTCCTCGGCAGCGTCGACCAGCCCGTCATCGACCGCACCGGCGGCCCCCACAGCCCCTTCGAGGGCGCGTTCGTCACCGGCTGGTACCCGGAGGCGGGCGACAAGAGCTGGGCGCCGATGCGCAAGGTCATCCAGGAGCACGCCTTCGCCGACAACCGGGTCGACCCGGCCGACGCGGGCGTCCAGACCACCTGGATCGCGTACACGGTCCTCAGGGAGGTCGTCGAGTCCCTCGACGAGGACACGGTCACCGCCGCGCGGATCAGCCACGCCCTCGACCGGGGCGAGCGGATCGACACCGGCGGCCTCACCCCCAGCCTGCGCTGGAAGTACGAGGACCTGCTCGGCGCCCCCGGCTTCACCCGGATCGTCAACCACGAGGTGACGTTCCAGGTGGTCCGCCAGGGGCGGCTCGTGGCGCAGAAGCCCGGGTTCGTCGACGTCGGCGAGACCGTCCTCAGCGCCCCGTAACCCTGCTCAGAGCTGCGTCCAGCTCCGCTTCTCCAGGCCGTACTTCACGGCGGTCGGGTTCCACAGCCCGGCCGCCGTCTTCTTGGCGGCGCTGGCCTCGCCGCTCTTCGCGTCCCCCGCGGACTTCTGGCTGGTCGTCCGGGCGTGGCCGCCCTTGCAGGCCTTCTTGGCCTTCATCTGGACGGCCCAGGCCGCGTAGTGGTCGTCGGCGGCGGCCGAGGCCTGCCAGGCCTTGGTGAGCGCCGCCGTCAGAGCCGCGTTGTCCGGGATCTTGTCGACCGACAGCGACTGGAGCTTGGTGATCAGGCCCCGGCGCTGCTCGGCGGCTCCCTGCAGATCGCCGGCGGCCTTGTCGAGGTTCTTGCACTGGTTGATGGACGCGACCGAGCTGATCACCGTCTCACGGCTGCTGCTGCTGGTCGCGAGCAGCTTGCTGAGCTCCTGCGCCTGCGGCTCCGCCGGGTCGGCCGGCTTCTCCGTGGGCTGCTCCGCCCCGGTGGAGGGCGCGGCGGAGCTCGCCGCGACGTTCTGTCCGCCGGTCTTGGGGTCCTTCTTCTCGTCCCCGCCGCTGAGCAGCATCCCGGCGCCGAGGCCGACGACCGCGCAGCCGACGACGACGGCGGCGATCAGCGCGAGCGGCGACTTGCGGCGCGGCGCGGGCTCGTCGTCGTAGTAGGCGTCCTCGTAGCCGTACTGCTGCGGGGGCTGCGGGGGCTGGTGGTGGTGCTGGGGCTGCTGCTGGTACGGGGCCGGGCCCGGCTGCTGGTAGCCCTGCGGTGCGTGCTGCTGCTGGGGCGGCCGCGGCGCCTCCGTACGGAAGAGGCTGTCGAACTCCGCGGGCGGCTGCCGCTCACCGGGCGCCGCCGGTACGGGGGCGATGTACTGGGTCGCGTCCGAGGCACCGGCAGGACCGGGGCCCTGGTGCGCGAGCGGGCCCGTGCCGAGGAACTGGGTGTCGGAGCCCCCTCCCTGCTGCGGCGGCACCGGGGCCATGTGCTGCGTGGCCTGCATGTCGCCGGCGGCCGGCGGCGGGTAGCCGTAGCCCTGCTGCGGGGCGGCCTGGGCCGGCGGCGGGTAGCCGTACCCCGGCTGCGGGGCGGCCTGCGCCGGCGGCATCCCGCCCTGGACGGGAGGCATCCCGCCCTGCACCGGAGGCATCCCGCCCGGGACCGGCGCGATGTGCTGGGTCGCCTGCATGTCGGCGGCGGCCGGGGCGCCCGGCCCCGGGTAGCCGTAGCCGGGCTGCGGCGGGGCCTGCTGCGGCGGTATCGGCGCCAGGTACTGGGTGGACTGCATGTCGGCGGCGCCCTGCGGCGCCTCCGGGGGCAGCGGCTGCGCGGGCGGCAACGGCTGCCCGCCCTGCTGGCCGCCGGTGGGACCCCACGGCTGGGCGCCGCCCCACGGCTGACCGCCGCCCTGCTCCGGACCCTGTCCGTTCTGCGTCACCGGGACTCCCACTGATGGACCAACCTACGGAATCGTCGGCTCACGCTACCGGGTGCCGCCACGGCTCCGCACACACGTGTGAGACCCATTACACAGTTGACACGCTCTACGCCGCGTACAGCTCGAGACGCGCGCCGAACTCCCGCACCACCGCCTCCCCCGCGTACGGCTCCAGGCGCTCCCGCAGGTCGTCCAGGTACTCCGCGCCCCGCGACGACCGCAGCGTCCCGAGCAGTTCGAGCGCCTTCGTGCCCGTCCGGCAGGCCTGCTCCACCTCCCGCTGCTGGACCTGCGCCGAGGCGAGCAGCGCGAGGCCGATCGCCCGCCGCCGCGCCCGCGTCTCCGGGTGCCCGGCGATCGACTCCTCCGCCGCCCGCGCCGCCGCCTCCGACTGCCCCAGGTCCCGGTGGCAGTGCGCCAGTTCGTCCGCCAGGTACGCCGCGTCGAAGTGCGCGATCCACGGCGGGTCGTCGCCCGCCTCCGGATCGGCCTGCGCCAGCGCCCGTACGGCACGGCCCGCCGCCGTCTCGAAGGCCCGCACGTCTCCCATCAGCGCGTGCCCGCGCGCCTCCGCCGCGAGGAACATCGCCTCCGCGCGCGGCGGCACCTTCCCGCGCGCCCCCTCCTGCGCGGCCCGCGCCAACTGGGCGATCTCCCGGGGGTTCCCGAGCTGCGCGGCGAGGTGGCTCATCGAGGCGGCGAGCACATAGCCGCCGTACCCCCGGTCCCCCGCCGCCTGCGCGAGCCGCAGCGCCTGGATGTAGTACCGCTGCGCGAGCCCCGGTTCACCGGTGTCCACCGCCATGTACCCGGCGAGTTCGGTGAGTCGCGCGACCGCCGCGAACAGCTGCCGGCCGACCGCCTCCCGGTACGAGCCGGACAGCATGCCCGACACCACGCTGTTGAGGTAGTGCACGACCACCGGCCGCACGTGCCCGCTGCCGAAGCGCCGGTCGAGGTCGACGAGCGCGGCCGTCATCTCCCGTACCGCCGCCACGTCCGCGACCCCGACGCGGGCCCCCGCCATCCGGGCCACGTGCGAGTCGGGACCCGTGATCAGCCAGTCCCTGCTGGGCTCGACCAGGGCCGAGGCCGCCACCGTCGAGCCGGACAGGAAGTCCCGGCGCCCGACGTCGCTGCGCCACAGCTCGCAGACCTGCTCGATCGCCCCCGGCACGGTCGGCGCGAACTGGAGCCCCACCCCGGCCGCGAGGTTCCGGCCGTTGGCCATGCCGACCTCGTCGATCGTGACCGTACGGCCCAGCTTGCGGCCCAGCGCCTCCGCGATGATCCCGGGCGCCCGGCCGCGCGGCTGCTGCCCGCGCAGCCAGCGCGCCACCGACGTCTTGTCGTAGCGCAGGTCGAGGCCGCGCTCCGAGCCGACCATGTTGACCCTGCGGGCCAGGCCGGCGTTGGAGCAGCCGGCCTCCTGGATGAGCGCCTGGAGCCGTTCGTTGAGCTGACGCGGAACGAGTGGCCTGGCTGCCATGAGTACCCCCTGAGGCGGTGCGGTGATCACCGGAGAAGGGATCACTGCCCGGTGGATATCCGGTCAATGCCGATGTGAACACGCGAAACCGGACACGTCGGCCGCGAGGGCGAAGCCCCCTGCCGCCGGCGCCCCCACCTGTCCGTACCCACCCCCGCTCCCCGGTCCGCCGCGCGCCCCCGCCAGTGCACCCGTGCGCCCCGCGTGCAGGATCGATGCGTCAACACACCGTCCATCGCGCCCGTAACCCCAGGTGACCGGGGAAGTTGTGTTCACCGTGGAAGAGACCATGGGAGTCACGGAAGCCGCACAGATCCCCAAGCAGCGGGGCGAGCAGCTGCTGGACAGCGCCGTGCGGTACGCGGAAGAGCGGCACTGGGACGTGTTTCCCGGGACCTGGCTGGAAGCCGTCGAGGGCCGGGAGCGCTGCTCCTGCGGCGCGGACGCGTGCGCCGTGCCCGGCGGCCACGCGGTCAGGCCCGACTGGTCGACCCAGGCGACCGGGAGCGGCGTCGGGGCGCGGCGGATGTGGTCGAAGACGCCGAAGGCGTCGATCCTGCTGCCGACCGGCCGCACCTTCGACGCGATCGAGGTGTCCGAGTCGGCCGGCTTCCTGGCGCTCGCCCGCATGGAGCGCATGGAGCTGACGCTCGGCCCCGTGACCTGCACCCCGGACCGCCGCATGTACTTCTTCGTGCTGCCCGGCGCGGCCACCAAGGTGCCGGACCTCGTCCGCAAGCTCGGCTGGGCCCCGGCCGCCATCGACCTCGTCACGCGCGGCGAGGGCCACTACGTCGCGGCCCCGCCCACCCGGATCGGCGGCTTCGGCGCGGTGCAGTGGGCGCGGCGCCCCACCCCGGCGAACCGCTGGCTGCCGGACGCCGAGGAGCTGATCAGCGCCCTCGCGTACGCGTGCGGCCGGGAGGCGGCGGAGGCCAGGAACCGCGCGCAGTGACCCGGAGGTCCGGCGGGTCTCGACCATAGGGTGTCCCCGTACGTATTACGGGGACGACCGAAAGGTTGACGGACCATGCCTGACCAGGCATTTGACGAAACGTTCGACACGGCGGGCGCCGCACCGGGGGACGGTGCGGTGCCCGCCGTGCGTGTCGAGGGGCTGTGGAAGCGCTTCGGACAGCAGATCGCGGTGAACGGGATCGATCTCGTCCTGCCCGCAGGCAAGTTCATCGGGCTCGTGGGGCCCAACGGGGCCGGCAAGACCACCACCCTCTCCATGATCACCGGCCTGCTGCGGCCCGACCACGGACGGATCCTCGTCGCCGGGCACGACGTGTGGGCCGACCCGGAGTCGGTCGCCCAGGTCAAGGCCCGCATCGGCATCCTGCCGGAGGGCCTGCGGCTCTTCGAGCGCCTCTCGGGCCGCGAACTCCTCGCCTACAGCGGCCGGCTGCGCGGACTGCCCGGCGCCGAGGTCGACAAGCGGGCGGCGCAGCTCCTCGACGTGCTCGACCTGACCGGCTCGCAGAACAAGCTGGTCGTCGACTACTCGACCGGCATGCGGAAGAAGATCGGCCTGGCCGCCGCGCTCCTCCACAACCCCGAGGTCCTCTTCCTCGACGAGCCCTTCGAGGGCGTCGACCCGGTCTCGGCGCAGACCATCAGGGGCGTCCTGGAGCGGTACACCTCCTCCGGCGCGACCGTCGTCTTCTCCAGCCACGTCATGGAACTGGTCGAGTCGCTCTGCGACTGGGTCGCCGTCATGGCGGCCGGCCAGATCCGCGCGCAGGGCCCGCTGGCCGAGGTGCGGGGCTCGGCGCCCTCGCTCCAGGCGGCGTTCCTGGAGCTCGTCGGCGCGAACGGCCGCGAGGCGGCCGGCGACTCGCTCGACTGGCTGGGCGGCGCGGGCGGTAAGCAGCGATGAGTACCGCCACCGCCACCTCGCCTTCCCCTTCGCCCGTACCGTCGCTCACGTCCGTCTTCGTACGGCTCAAGCTGTCGCTGCTGCGGAACGGGCTGCGGCAGTCCGGCGGACGGACCGCCGCGTACATCGCGACGATCGTCTTCGGCGTCGTCTTCGCCGGCGTCGTCGTGCTGGCCTTCGTCCTGCTGCGGGGTCACGCGGACGCCCCCACCGTCGCGATCCTCCTCACCGGGGTCCTCGCGCTGTCCTGGACGTTCATGCCGCTGTTCATCCCGAGCGGGGACGAGACCCTCGACCCCTCGCGGCTCGTGATGCTGCCGCTGCGGCCCCGGCCGCTGGTCCGGGCGCTGCTCGTGGCCTCCCTCGTGGGCGTCGGCCCCGCCCTCACCCTCGTCCTGGTCCTGGGCGCGGTCCTGGCCGTCGCGCACGGCGCGGCCGGCACCGTCCTGGCCGTCCTCGCCGTCCCGCTCGCGGCGGTGACGTGCGTGGCGCTGTCGCGGGCCGTGGCCGCCGCCAACGTCCGGCTCCTCACCTCCCGCAAGGGCCGGGACCTGGCCATGCTGAGCGGCCTGGTCATCGCCGTCGGCATCCAGTTCGTGAACTTCGGCGCCCAGCGGCTCGGCCAGGCCGGCGGCCTGGAGTCCCTGGAGCCGGCGGCGGCCGTCGTCGGCTGGCTGCCGCCGGCCGCCGCGATCGGCGCCGTCGACTCCGCGAGCCAAGGCGACTACGTCGTGGCGGCGGTCCGGCTGCTGCTCACGGCGGCGGTCCTCGTGGCAGTCCTGTTCTGGTGGCAGCGGAGCCTGGTGCGGCTGATGGTCGAGCCGGACGGCTCCACGATCGGCGCGGCCGCCGACGCGGGCGCCGGCGAGAAGTCCGGCGCCTCGGGCCTCCTCGCCCGGATCCTGCCGGGCGGACGGACGGGCACGGTGATGGAGCGCAGCCTGCGGTACATCTGGCGCGACCCGAAGACGAAGGCGGCGTGGGTGACCTCGCTCGCCGTCGGCCTGATCGTCCCCCTCTTCAACGCCATCCAGGGCACGGGCTCGATCTACACGGCCTGCTTCGCCTCCGGCATGCTCGGCATCCAGATGTACAACCAGTTCGGCCAGGACACCTCGGCGTTCTGGATGGTCGCGCAGACCATCTCTACGCCGGCCGACGCGTACGCCGAACTCCGGGCGCGGGCCCTGGCCCTGCTCTCGATCACGCTGCCGTACACGGCGTTCGTCACCGCGCTGACCGCCGGCGTCCTCGGCGACTGGCAGGCGTTCCCGGAGGCCCTCGGTCTGGCGTTCGCCCTGCTCGGCGCGATGGTGGCGACGGGCGCGGTGACCTCGGCGACCTTCCCGTACTCGATCCCCCAGGACAGCGGCTACAAGAACGTGGTGCCGGGGCAGGGCGGCCTCGCCTGGATGTCGATCATGGGCGGCATGGTCATGGGCGGGCTGCTGTGCTCCCCGCTCATCGCCGCGACGATCTACCTCCACGTCTCCGATCAGCAGTCCCTGCTGTGGCTCCTCCTCCCGGCCGGCACGCTCTACGGAGCGCTCCTCGTCCTCGCGGGCCTCAAGCTGGCGGCCCCGCGCACGGCGAACCGCCTGCCGGAGATCCTGGCGGCGGTCAGCAAGGGGTAGGCCTGCGGCTTCCCGCACGCCCGATGACCCGTACGCCCGATGGCCCGCACGCCTGATGGCCCATACGCCCGATGGCCCGCACGCCTGATGGCCCATACGCCCGATGGCCCGCTCGTCGTCCGAGCGGGCCATCGGCGTGGTGCGAGGGGTGCCCTAGGACGAGGCGAGGACGCGGGCGAGGGTGGCGCGGCCGGCCGGGCCCCAGGTCGGCTTGCCGCCCGGGAGGCCGCGTTCGCCGGCGCGGCCGATGGCGATGAGACCGGCGGCGCGGAGCAGGGCCCAGCCCCGGGCGCGCCGGACGGTGGCCTCGTCCACGCGCGCGCGTGGCGTCGCGTCGTCCACGCGCGCGTACGGTCTCGCGTCGTCCACGCGCGCGTACGCCTCGAAGAAGTGCGGGGCCGCGCCCTCGGGCAGCAGCAGCCACGCGGCCGAGAGGTCCGTCGCCGGGTCGCCCGCGCAGAGTTCGCCGAAGTCCAGGACGCCGGCGAGGGTCCCGTCCGAGACGGCCACGTTCGCGGGGTGCAGGTCCCCGTGCAGCCACATCGGCGGGCCCTGCCAGGCGGGGGCCGCGAGGGCGTCGTCCCACACCTTCCGTACGGCCACGGGGTCGGCGTGCGCGGCCAGGAGCGGGAACCCCTCCTCGAACCCGGCCACGAAGCTCGCGAGGGGCACGCCCCGGTCGGGGTTGGCGGGGGCCTCGGCGGGCGCCTCGCGGTGGAGCGCCCGCAGGAAGCCCGCGAGGGCCTCGGCGGCGTGGTCGCCGCGCGTGACGGGGGTGGCGTCGGCCGGCTCGCCCGGGACCCAGCGGGCGACCGTCCAGAACCGGGGGAAGCGGGCGGACGGTTCGGAGGTGCGTACGGGGACGGGTACGGGAAGCGGGAGCAGCGGCGCCAGGGCGGGCAGCCACCGGTACTCCTTGCGCAGCAGCGTCGGGGCCCGTTCGGTGCGGGGCATCCGTGCGGCCAACTCGTCGCCGATCCGCCACAGTTGGTTGTCCCAGCCGCCCGGCACCGGCCGGATCGGCAGCTCTGCCAGGTCCGGGTGCCGCTCCCGGAGCAGCGCCCGTACGAGACTCTCGTCGATTTCCATGCCGTCCACCATGATGGCTGTCCGTCCGATCAACGACCGGTGGGGAGCGTATGCATGGAGGACGTCAGCACGCCGACCGAGGTCCGGCGGGGGCAGGGGGTCTGGCTCGGCGTCGTGGGCGCCGCGACGCTCGTCCTCGTCGTCCTGTGCTTCGCGGAGGTGGGCAGGGCGGCCGGCCTGCTGCAGAGCATCGTCACGGTCGCGGCGATACCCGGCGTCCTCGCCCTCTCCCAGCTCCTGCTGCTGCGCAGCGGCCGCATCGAACCGGCGACGGTCGGCGTCGCGGGCCTCGGCGCGGCCATCATCGGCGTGAACAGCACCGGCGAGGGCAACGGCACGATGCTGCTCGGGCTGCTGCTCGCACTGCTCGCCGCCGTGCCGTTCGCCTTCCTCAGCGGCTTCCTCTCCCTCAACGTCCGTACGGGGCACGCCCTGTTCTCGGCCGTCGCCGTCCTCATCGGCGCGGACCAGCTCGTCACCGACATCGCCCCGCCGCAGATGGAGGTGGTACGGGCCCCGTTCCTGACCACGCTGGTCTCCAACGACCTGCGGATCCCCGGGGTGGCCGTGGTCGCCGCCGCGCTGTTCGTGGCCACGGCCTGGTACCTGCCCCGGCAGGAGGCGCGGCTGCGGGTGCAGGAGCCGACGTGGGTGCGGGTGACGGTCTCCCTCTTCCTGCCGTCGTTCCTGCTCGCGACGCTCGTGGGCCTGCTGTACACGGCTCGCATCGGCGTGACCGTGCAGGGCGAGCTGGGCAAACAGTTCATGATCGCCTGCCTGCTCGCGCTCACGGCGGGCGGTTGCAGCCTGAAGAGCGGCCAGGGGACGGTCCTGGACGTGGCGGTCGGGTCGCTCTTCGCCGGGGCCCTGCAGACGCTGCTCGACATCGAGGCGGTCGGCTTCTCGCTCCAGTCCACGATCCTGTGCGTGGTGGCGGTCGTGTTCATCCTGATCGACCTCGCCCGCCTGCGTACGCCCGCGCCCGCCCCCGCGCCGACCGAAATCCCTTGCCCGAGGTGACCGGAACGAACGATCCTCCCCGCATGGACCTTTCACAGCCCACGCCCTCTCCCCAGCCCCGTATCGAGCTCGACGGCGGGCTGACGCTGCGCGCGTTCGAGGGCGAGGCGGACCTGCCGGAGTTCTTCCGGGTCGTCGACGAGTCGGTGGAGCACCTGCGCCCGTGGATGCCGTGGGTCGCCGAGCACAGCCGCGAAAGGACCGCGCACTTCCTGGCCGGGCGGGCGGAACTGTGGGCGAGCGGCGTCCAGTACAGCTACGCGATCGTGCTCGACGGGGCCGTCGTCGGGTCCTGCGGGCTGCACCGGCACGACGACACCCCGGACGGCACGCTCGAGATCGGCTACTGGCTGCACCCGTCCGCCACCGGCCGGGGCCTCGCGACCCGCGCCGCCCGCGCGCTCGTCGAGCAGGCGTTCCGCCTCCCCGGTGTCACGGGCGTCGAGATCGTCCACGACGTCGCCAACCACGAGAGCGGCGCCGTCCCCACCCGCCTCGGCTTCACCGCCCACCTCCGCCGCCCCCACGAGCCCACCGCCCCGGCGGAGACGGGCGAGGACCAGGTCTGGCGGCTGACACGTCCATGAGCAGTCACTTCCAGACGGTCGCCGATCTGGAGGCTACGGCCGGGGAGGCCGAGGCGCTCGGGGAGCGGGTGGGGGCCTGGCTGGTCGCCGAGGGGATCGCGACGGCGGGGGATCGCGAACTCTGCGGTCACGAAACGACGGTGGACCACCCGCCCGGGCCGCGCTCGTCGTACGTGACGGACGAGCGGCCCCGCCTGGGGACCGAGGGCCTGCGCGTCGTCACCGGACGCAAGGTCCACTTCGGCTCGCCGGTCTGCCCGCACCGCGCGACGGTCGTCCCCGACCGGCGGCCCGCCTTCTCCACGGCCATGGACGCCTGGTGGGAGACGGGCGTCGCCGACGTCTGCCGCCCGGCGTGCGGCCGTACCGTCCCGCTGCCGGCCTGGGAGTGGGAGAACGACTTCTTCGCCTTCGCCCACCTCGGCATCGAGCACTGGAACGGCCCGCCGCTCCGCCCCGGGTTCATCGCCGAACCGACCGCGACCCTCGGCCACCGCACCCGCGTGCTCGCGGGCAGGATCTGACAGAGAGACCGCCTTGCCGATACGTAGGAGAACACCGCTGCTCCTGGCGGTCGTCCTGACGGCCGGGGGCCTCAGCGGCTGCTCGGGCCTCGCGGGATTCGAGGCCCTCAAGGGCTGCGAGGAGAGCGAGGAGCGGGTGGAGCGGCTCAGCTCGCTCCCCCTCCTCGACGCGCCGCCGCCGGGAGCCACCGCGCCCCGGGGGTACGAGCGCGTCGACGCGGGCTGCTGGGAGGACAGCGGCGAGGCCTGGGTGCACGCGGCCCGGACGTACGCCTTCCCCGGCACCCCGGCCGAGGTGCTCCAGCACTACCGGACGGCGGCGGCCCAGGACGGCTGGCACCCGGGCCCCTCCCGGCCCCGGGCCTCCCGGATGGCGATCGACCTCTGCTTCACCCGCAGCGTGGACGGAACCCCGACGGTCCTGAACATCTACTCCGTCACCCCCGAGACCTTCGGGCCGGAGGGCGCTCCGCTTCCCCCCGAACTCACCTCGGGCTCCGGCTACGGCGTGGAGGCGACGGCGGACGCGGCGGGAGGAGAGAGCGGCTGCTAGGACGCCCGCACTACCGGTCCGGCCGCGGGCCGGCCTAGTACCAAGGGCGGGCGTCAGGTGTGGGCAGTGGGCGCAGCTTCGGCCAGCGTTCGAGGAGGCGGTCGGCCAGGGCGGAGCTGAGTCGGCCGACGGCGTGCAGGTGATCGTGGTCGCGGGTCATGTCGGCGACCACGCCCAGGCGGTGGACGAGCCTCTCGCGGGCGGAGACGTAGCCCCACGCGAAGTCCTCGGCGGGCACCCGGGCGAGCTGGTCGACCGTCCCGCGGTGGGCCCGCTCGACGAGCGCGTCGCCCTGGATCAGCCAGCCCGCACACGCGTCGGCGAGGTCGCCCGGCACGTCCTTCCCGGTGAGGCCGCGCCAGGTGGCCCGGTAGACGTCCTCGACCTCCGTGAGCGGGGCCGCGGTGACCGACAGGGCGCACCAGCAGGTGGGGAAGCCGATGCGGAAGTAGGCGAGTTCGATCAGGCCGTTGCCGAGCGAGGCCCGCTCGAAGTCGACGAAGCGGACGCCGTCGGCGGTGCGCAGATCGTTGCCGGGGCAGGGGTCGCCGTGCAGCAGCGCATGGTGCGGGGTGGGGTCCAACCGCTCCAGGAGACCGGCGAGTTCGTGGGGAACCGCGGACGGTACGGGCACGTCGAGCGCCCTGGCCAGGGCGAGGAAGGACTCCGCGTCGGCGGCCGTGGGCCCCGACCAGACCGGTAGCGCGCCCGCGTCGGCGGGCCCGGTCAGGGCGTGCAGCCGGGCGAGCGACTCGGCGTACCCCGGCATCCAGTCGTCCGTCCTGCCGAGGTCGTCCACGTGCTCGAGGACCATCACCCGCGAGGGCGGGTCCGTGGCGAGCACCGCGGGGGCCACGGCGAGCCCGGAGGCCCGCCCCGCCAGGCGCAGCCCGGCGACCTCCCGCGCGAAGCGCGTGTCCGCGTCGGCGTCCGCGTCCCCGCCGTCGGTGATCTGCTTGACGATCACCAGCTGCCGGTCGGCCAGCCGCACCCGCCACACCCGTGACCGCGGACTGCTGTCCAGGAGTTCGGCCTGCTGGGGAGTGCCCACGGTGGAGAGCAGCGCCTCATGGAGAGGAACACGGTTCGACATGCCGACGAGCGTAGCCGTGGCCGCGTCTGCGCGGGCGCACGCCCCTGGCCCCCGTCGGACCGGCCCTAGGGCCGGTCCGGCCCTGGTGCGCCCGGGAGGCCCTGGCGGGTGGCCAGGCGTTCCATCAGGGTCGCGCTGCGGGCCAGCAGCTCCCGCTCCTCCTGCGTGAGTTCGGCCTCGATGGCCAGGGCCAGCCAGCCGGCCCTGCGGCCGCGCTCCGCCTCCAGGGCGACCCGGCCGGCCTCCGTCAGGTCGAGCAGGGACTTGCGGCCGTCCGTGGGGTGCGCGCTGCGGGCGAGCAGGCCCTGTTCGAGGAGGAGCCCGACCGCGCGGGCCATCGACTGCGGGCGTACGCGCTGGTCGGCCGCGAGGTCGCTGGTGGTCATGGCGCCGTCGCGGTCCAGGACTCCGAGCACGGCGATCTGCCCGTGCGGGATCCAGTCCTCGCGCTTCAGGCGCCGGGTGAGCTTGCCCATCGCGGTGCGCAGTTCGGCGGCGACGGTGGCGGCTTCCAGGGCGGGCATAGGGCACTTTACCCCGGTGGTGCCCTTGCGCAGCGGAACTGTACAGCGTGACTGAACAGCAGAACTGAACAGCGGGACTGAACAGCATTGCTGTACAGTTTTCGCGTCGGGCCGAGCGTCAGCGTCGCCGCAGCCGGGGCCCGGCACGCGACAACGGGAAGGACCTCCCATGCCCGCACACACGATCGAGCCGACCGCCATCCACGCCGTCACCGCCCGAACCGTCCTCGACAGCCGCGGAAACCCCACCGTCGAGGTCGACGTCCTCCTCGCCGACGGATCCCTGGGCCGCGCCGCCGTCCCCTCCGGCGCCTCCACCGGCGCCCGCGAAGCGGTGGAGCTCCGCGACGGCGAGCCCCAGCGGTGGCACGGCAAGGGGGTCGACCGCGCCGTGGCCCACGTGAAGGGCGAGATCGCGGCCGCCGTCACCGGGCGCGACGCCGACGACCAGGCCGGCCTCGACGCCGCGCTCGTCGCGCTCGACGGCACGCCCACCAAGGCCCGGCTCGGCGCCAACGCCCTGCTCGGCGTCTCCCTCGCCGCCGCGAAGGCCGCCGCCGTCTCGCACCGCCAGCCGCTCTACCGCTACCTCGGCGGGGCCGACGCCCGCGTGCTTCCGGTGCCGATGATGAACATCGTCAACGGCGGCGCCCACGCCGACAATCCGCTGGACTTCCAGGAGTTCATGATCGCGCCGGTGGGCGCCGAGTCCTTCGCGGAGGCCGTCCGGATGGGCTCCGAGATCTTCCACACCCTCCGCCGCGACCTGCTGGCCGCGGGCCACTCCACGGGCGTCGGCGACGAGGGCGGCTTCGCGCCCGCGCTGCGGACGGCCGAGGAGGCGCTCGACTTCGTCATGGGCGCGATCGAGCGGACCGGGTACCGGCCCGGAGCGGACATCGGCCTCGTCATGGACCCGGCGTCGTCGGAGTTCTACCGGGGCGGTGTGTACGCGTACGAGGGAGAGGGCGTCCGGCGTACGTCCGCCGACCAGGTCGACTACCTCGCCAAGCTGATCGACGCGTACCCGATCGTGTCGGTGGAGGACCCGATGGCCGAGGACGACCTCGACGGCTGGCGCGAGCTGACGGCCCGGGTCGGCGACCGCTGCCAGCTGACCGGGGACGACGTGTTCTGCACGAACGAGGCGCTGGTACGGGACGGCATCCGTACGGGCGTGGGGAACGCGGTCCTGATCAAGGTCAACCAGATCGGGACCCTGACCGAGGCGCTCGGGACGGTGGGCGCCGCGCGGCGGGCCGGATGGGCGGCGGTCATGTCCCACCGCTCCGGCGAGACGGAGGACACGACCATCGCGGACCTGGCCGTCGCCACGGGCTGCGGCCAGATCAAGACCGGCTCCCTGTCCCGGTCGGACCGCACGGCCAAGTACAACCAGCTCATCCGCATCGAGGAGGAACTGGGGACGTCGGCGCGGTACGGATACGGCGCCACGTCCACCACGCCCACCGTCTGAGGCGCTCCGCCGGGCGCCGCCGTCCCGGGTGCACGGCCGCTCAGGCGCGGCGGGCGCGCCAGAGCCAGGCCGACGTGGCGGTCAGCAGGGCGAGGGTGATCAGGTTCGCCAGGAGGGACGGAGTGCCGGCCGGGGCGCCCGACAGGTTCCAGGTGGCGATCACGGCGGTCGGCAGGACCGCCATGAGCAGGACGCCCGTGGTCTTCTGGACGGCCGTCCAGTGCACCGACGTGCAGAGCAGTACCGCGCCCGTGATGCGGAACAGCACGCCGAACAGCGGCCCCGGAAGGTCCGGGAAGACCATGATGAACGGCAGCGACAGGGTCAGCATCAGGAGCGGGACCAGGGGGTGCACCTTGCCGCGCCGGGCGGGTGCGTCCACCGCACCGCTCCCGGCCGAGGTCCAGGCCGCACCGCTGCCCGCCTCCGTCAGGGCCGTCGTCGCGATCGTGCGGGGGTCCCCCAGCTCCGCGAGGATCTCGCCGATCGCCACGTCGGGACGCTCGGTGCGCGCCACCTCCACGTGTTCGGCGAGGTCCGCCAGGAGCTCCTGGCGGCGGTCGGCGGGGAGTGTGGAGGCCTCGCGCTCCACAGCGGAGAGGTAGTCGCGTACGGCGTCGGCAGCGGTCTTCATGCGAGGTCTCCGGTGGGGGGGTGCGGGAAGGTCAGGAACGCGTCGACGGTGTCGCGGAACCCGGGCCAGACGCGAGCGAACTCGTCCAGCGCGGCCCGGCCGCTGTCGGTGAGCGCGTAGTAGCGACGGGGCGGCCCGGAGGCGGACTCCTGCCACGTGGTGGTCACCAGGTCGTCGCGGCGGAGCCGGGAGAGCAGCGGATAGACCGTGCCCTGGCTCGTCGCCAGCGCACCCGACTCCCCCAGGGCCTGGAGCAGCTCCACGCCGTAGCGCGGGCGGTCCCGCATCAGCGCGAGGACGCAGTACTCCAGGACCCCCCTGCGCAGCTGGGTCGCCGCCCGGGCCAGCTTGGCTGCATCACCTGGTTCCATGCGACGCAAGATACCTGGTCGGGCAAGTGGACCGGAAGAGGGGGTTCCCCGTAGCCGGTGGTCACATGCCGAGCCCAGCGGCTCCTTCACGCTCCTGGGGACGGAAGAACGCCGCAGTCGACTCGTCTACGTCGAGGGACGGGTCGAACGGTGCTTTCTCAGCGAACGGCCGGACGTGGGGATCGTCGTCGCCCGCTACAGCGCGCTGCGGGGCGTCCGAGACAGAGCGAGGGCCTCCACCCTCATCGGATGGAGGCCCTCTTCAGGTCACCGCGTCCCGGTCAGAAAGCGCCGTTCAGGCCCCACCAGTTGCCGTCCTCCGGCACGCCCGCGTTCAGCGCGCCCGTGCCCTTGCCCGTGTAGAGGACCAGGCAGCCCACGCCGCGGCACTCGGGGGAGACGTAGTTGCTGTTGGTGATCGTCGCGAGGTCGTGGCGACCGTCGGCGTTGAAGTCGCCGACCGCGAGGAACGAGGCCATCACGTTCCAGCCGCCGGAGCCGATCAGGACGCGCGAGCCGACGCCGCCCGTGGCGGTGCCCGGGTAGAACCAGAGCTTGCCCGTGGAGGCTTCGCGGGCGATCAGGTCGGCCCGGTCGTCACCGTTCATGTCGCCCGGGGCGACGAGCGCGTTCATGGCGTTCCAGCCGCCGCTGCCGATGAGCTTGCGGGCGCCGATGCCGGTGCTGGTGCCCGGGTACAGCCAGAGCTTGCCCGTGGACTTCTCGACGGCGATCAGGTCCGAGCGGCTGTCGCCGGTCAGATCACCGAAGGCGGTGATCTGGTTCATGCCGTTCCAGCCGCCGGAGCCGATCAGCTTGCGCGTGCCGATGCCGCCCGTGGCGCTGCCGCTGTTCGGGTAGAGCCACAGCTTGCCGGTGGAGCCCTCGCGCGCGACGACGTCCTCGCGGCCGTCGCCGGTGAAGTCGCCGTGCCGGGTGAGGGCGTTCATGGCGTTCCAGCCGCCGGAGCCGATCAGCTTGCCCGTCCCGTCGCCGGGCAGGAACCACAGGCGGCCGGCCTTGTCGCGGACCAGGACATCCGCCTGGAGGTCGGCCGTCATGTCACCGAAGCCCGACAGCTTCCAGGTGGTCGCGGAGTGCCATTCCGGGTACGCGGGCAGGACGCACTCGCGCTCGGTCGGGACGAACTTCAGCGAGCTGACCGAGTTGCTGCCCGGTCCGCCCCACTCGGTGCCCGCCGGGTCCGGCGGGGTCGAGTAGACGGCGTTGGTGTCGCCGTAGTTCGCGTCCTCGTACAGGCAGGCGAACTTGTTCGTGCGGTTGACGACCGAGCGGAACGTGTTGTCCCACGTTCCGAGCGTCGCCGTGTTCACGTTCGTCTTGTACATCGTGCCGGTGGCGTTGTCGGTCTTCCAGGCACAGAAGTAGCCGGACGGGCAGTCGCTGGCAGCGGCCTGCGCCGGCGCCACGCCCGCGCCGAGGAGGCCGAGCGAGGTGAGCCCCAGCGTCGTGGCCACCGTGGCCACGCGCCGCAGCATGGAAATGCGCATTGAGTTCCCTCCCAAACGGCGCGGAGACCTACTGCTCGACGCGCCGTGAGAGGGACCGTACCCCGCCGGGTCGCGTGCGTCACCGCAGGGGGCCCGGTTTCCGGAATGACCGCTTCCCAGGGCCTCCCCGACCGGCCGGGACACCGGGCCGTAGTCTCGGCCTCTCTTGTCGATCTTGAGAGGTTGCCGCATGATCACACTCGCCTCCGCCGTCCCGCCGCCCGTCCTCCTCAACGGGGTGCAGCTGGCCTCCCAGAACAGCGTCGGCCAGTCCTTCTTCTGGGACCTCGTCGGCCGGCTCTGGTACGTGTGCCAGCGGGACATCACCACGGCGGACGAGGAGCGGATCCTCGTCACGCGGCTCACCGCCGACGGCGACGTCGTGGACTCGATGCACGTCGAGCGCGCCGGCCACGGGGCGAACATAGGCGTCGAGAACACCGGCGGCTCCGTCTTCCTGTGGACCGACGCGCTGCCGAACGGCCACTGGGCCTCCGCCCTCGCCCGTATCCCGTACGTCCCCGGCGGCACCGTCAACGCCTCCGACACCTCCGCCCCGGCGGCCACGATCACCTTCCACCGGCCCCGGCCGAGCGGCCAGGTGTACCGGGTGTCGGCGACCGTCGACCCGACGCGGCGGGAGCTGATCTACCGCTGGCAGTCGAACGACGTCTCCTCCGACAAGGCGGTCGGCGGCATCGACCGCTACGCCCTGGACGCCGTCGTGGCCGGTACGTACACCCCGCTGGCCACGCTGCCCTTCCCGGCCTCCGGCCGGACCCTCCAGGGGTACACGAGCCTCGGAGACCACTTCTACACGCTCTACGGCCTGCCGAACGCCGAGTCCCGGGTGACCTGCACCCGCTGGGACACCGGCGAGGTGGTCCAGGACGAGCCGCTCACCGCCTTCCCCACGGTCGTGAGCCGCGAGCCCGAGGGGCTGTGCGTGTACGAGATCGCCGGTGCGCCGGCCAACCTCGCCTTCGGCATCGCGGGCGGGGCGTCGGGCGCGCGCCGCTTCCACGCGGGCCGCTTCCCCCACCCGGAGACCAACGCGTGGGTGCCGATCGCCTACGACACCGCCGTGCTCGCGCCGAACGGCCCGACGTACGTGCCGCAGTACCGGCTCGCGGGCGACCAGGTGCACCTGCACTTCTCGCTCGACCGGGTCGACAAGGCCGCCTGGGCCAGCACGGCGAAGCTCTTCCAGCTCCCGGTGCCCGCCCGGCCGAACCGCACCCAGCGGCTCGTCGGCGTGGTCTCCGGCGCGTACGTGACGGGGCAGCCCCTGACCGTACGGCTCGAAGTGACGACCGACGGCTGGGTGACGCTCTACGACGACCGCGGCTTCAAGGGCTGGATCGGGGCGGACGTCAGCTTCTGGACCTGCTGACGGCCGCTGCCGTCGCCGCTGTCGCTGCCGTCGCTGCCGTCGCTGCTTCGATCAGTGCGGAGGCGGTCCGGCGGGCCGCCTCCTCGGTCCGGCCCGGCTCGCTCAGCGCGAACGGGCGGGGCAGGGTGACCACGCGGGCGCCCCGGACCGTGGCGGGGCGGGAGCCGATGCGGACGAGCGCGCCGTACCGGGCCGGGTCCACGCGGCCCTCGCGGACGTCCCGGCCGGTGGCGTACGTGACGTCGTACCCCTCCTCCTCCAGCCAGCGCACGACGCTCGCCTCCGCCCCCACCTCGCCGGAGACGACGTGGAGGACGCCCGAGGGGCGGGCGGGCTCCCGTACGACGAAGTGGACGTGCGCGCGGTAGCCGTCGGGTGTGGTGAGGACGGCGAGGAAGAGGCCCGAGACCCACGTGTCCGGGACCTTCAGGGTCCAGACCCGGCCGGCGTCGGCGTCCGTCAGGAGGTGGCGGGCGCGCGCACCTCCGTAGTGGCCGACGCGGTAGACCGACACGGTCGCGCCGGGCGCGGAGAGGCGCAGGCGCAGGGTCTCTCCGGGGGCGACGGAGTCCCGGTCGGCGCGGCCCGCGATCTGCGGGCGGACCGGGTCGGCCCGGCGGGTCTCCGCGCAGCCGACGGCCCACTGGTCGGAGCCGGGCGCCCTGTTCTCCCGTACGACCGGGTTGTCGCCGGTCCGGGCGGGCGGGACGACGGGCGTCGCCGCCTCCGCCGCGCCCGCCAGGAGGCCGGGTGCAGCGGCGGCGGCACCCGCTCCGGCTCCGAGACCGCGCAGGACCGTACGACGGGACAGCTCCGACATGGGTCGACCTCCGGGCCGGTTGTCATGGAGCGATCATGGTACGGCCGTCCGGGGAAGCGGGATTCGGCCGGGGATTCTGTTGCCGGGAGGTCGGGGATCCGGTTCCGGGAGGTCGGGGATTCGGCAGCTGGGAGGCCGGCTATTCGGCTGTCAGGGCGTCAGAACGCCGTTCAGGAAGGGCTCCACGGCCTCGCTCCAGGCCTCCGGGTGGGTGTAGTGGAGGAGATGGCCCGCGTCGGGGATCTCCGCGTACGCCCCGTGGGGCAGCACCCGGACCATCTCCTGGGCCTCCGCGCGGCCCAGCTCGCCGTCCAGGCCGCGGACCACGAGGGTGGGGCAGCGGACCTGGGCGAGGGAGTCCCAGTGGGCGTCGTGCACCCAGGTCTCGCGCGAGGTCAGCATCTGCTCCGGGTCGAAGACCGGGCGCCAGCCCTCGGGGTGCTCGGCCATCACCTCGGCGAAGAAGGCGCCCCGCGCCGGGTTCGGGGTCTCCACCCAGGGGTCGTCGGCGCCGAACCAGCGGTGGACGGCCTCCAGGGACGCGAAGGGCGCGGGCCAGCCGCGGAACCACTCCTGCCAGGCGCGCTGCGAGGCCGCGCCGAGCGCCGAGGCCCGCATGTCGCAGATGACGAGGGCGCGGACGAGGTCCGGGCGCTCGGCGGCCAGCTGCCAGGCGGTCAGGGCGCCCATGGAGTGGCCGACGAGGGTGACCGGGCCGAGGCCGAGCTGCTCGACGACGGCGGCGGCGTCCGCCACGTACGCCTCGCGCGTGAAGGGACCGCCGGCGGGCTTCTCGCTCGCGCCGTGACCGCGCTGGTCGAGGGCGATGATCCGGTGACCGCCGGAGAGGCGGCGGACGGCGGGGGCCCAGTGGCCCGCGTGCCCCATCAGGCCGTGGAGGAGTAACACCCCGGGGGCGGGAGCCTGCGGGGGCTGGGGCTCCGGCGCCCGTGCGGCGCGGGGCGCCGGTGCCTGTGCGGCCCGTGGGGCGGGTGCCTGTGCGGGCGGCGCGGGGCGGGGGACGGGGCGGCCGCCGGGGCGCGGGACGGCGTCCGGGCCGGGCTGCGGGACGATCCCGCGGCTGCCGGACCCGGGGAGTCGGTCCAGGGCGGTGTGGTCCCAGGCCGCACGGTGCTCGGCCGTGTCGTCCTGGGTCGTGCGGCCGGAGGTCGTGCGGTCGGGGGCCGTGCGGTCGGAGGTCGCGTGGTCCAAGGCCGCACGCTCCCAGGCCGTACGGTGCTGGGCCGTGCGATCCGGAGCCGCCTGTTCCCAGGCCGTACGGTGCTCGGCCGCGTGGCCCCCGGCCGTGCGGTCCGGGGCCGTGTGGTCCCAGGCCGCCAGCCGGACGCCGTCGGCCCCGGTGACGTCGAGTCGTCGCGCCATGGATCCGGCACCCCCTCTTTTCCGTCGAACCTCGCCAGAGTATCGAACTCGCATTCGAAAATGCGCTCCTGCCACACAACACCCCTCGTTCGAGTGACAGGGCTCAAGGATTGACGCGCGCTGCCGAGGGGAGATCTTGAGCGGGAGGCGGACCGCTCGGGGAAAAACGGTCCGAGGGGAATGACCTTGAGAGCTCGGGGCTCCAGGTCAGCACAGGGGAGGACAGGCCCCGGCGCCGGAAGGCGCCGGGGCCCTCTGTCGTCCGCAGCCCTCATGGACCCACCCCCGCACCCGCTCATCGCCCCGCTCGTACCAGCGTGGCACGGCGAGGGCGCGGGCGTGGCGATTCCGGCGTAAAACGGGGCGCACGACGGATCGTTGGCCCTCCGAGGCCGATCCGAGCCGAATCCGTGATCCCCTCACGCACAACCAACTGCCCCAACCGTGGGTCAATTTGGTCATGCTCAGCTCACAAGTCCTCGCCAAGGGCGACGCCGACGCGATCCTCGACGCCGACCTGCTCACCCTCAAGCGGGACCGGACGATCACGCGCATCCCCCTGGCCGCCGTCAAGGAGGTCCACCCGCGCGGCGACACGGCCCTGGAGGTCGTCCTCACCGACGGGCCCACCCATCGGATCGAGGGCGGCAACGCGTACGCCACCGCCCTCTTCCTCACCGCCCTCGGCAACGCCCTGCCCGCCGAACGCGACCCGGCAGGCAGCGCCCTCGTCACCACCGAGGACGCCGGGTTCACCCTCAAGATGTGGCAGGCGTGGACGGGCGGCGCGGCCGTCGTCGCCGCCTACGTCGGCTACGTCTGGGGGACCACGGCGGCACACGGCGGCGAGATGGGCCTCGCCGCGTTCTTCGGGCTGTTCGGGCTGATCATGGGCCTGCTCCTCACCCTCGTCGTCGCCATGAGCGTCATCGACAGGGTGATCCTCGCCCGGCGCGGTGTCATCGTCGTCGCCAGACGGGCGTACTACCCGAACGGGAAGAAGGCCCGTCACTACACGTTCACCGACACCAGCGGCAACGAGTACACCCAGGACGCGCCCAACCGCGTGACGGAGAACATCCACGTCGTCTACGACCCGGAGAAGCCGGCCCGCCACGCCGCCCGCGAGACGGTCTTCATGATCGTCCTGAAGCGCGCCTTCGGCGGCGCCTTCTCGCTGGCGACCCTCGCGCTCGGCCTGTGGGGCGTCCTCGCCCCGTACATCTGACCGCAGAAGCAGACGGGGGCGCCCGCCGGTCGCTGAGCAGACCGGCGGGCGCCCCCGTCACGTACGAGAAGGACTCAGCGCTTCGCGACGAACACGTGCGCCGCGACGTCCGCGTCCAGCTCCGCGGCCTCGCCGCTGCTGCCCACCAGGACACCGCCCGGCGACTCCGACACCGACACCACCGAGCCGGGCTGCACGCCCGCCCTCCGCAGCGTGTACATCAGCTGGGCGTCCGTCTGGATCGGCTCGCCGATCCGGCGCACGACCACCGTCTTGCCGCCGCTCGCGTCCAGGTCGGCGAGCGACACCATCGAGTCGTCGAGGAAGGCCTCGGCCTCCGCCTTCTCGCCCAGCTCCTCCAGGCCCGGGATCGGGTTCCCGTACGGCGACTCCGTCGGGTGACGCAGCAGCTCCAGGACCCGCCGCTCCACGGCCTCGCTCATCACGTGCTCCCAGCGGCAGGCCTCGGCGTGGACCTGCTCCCACTCCAGGCCGATCACGTCGACGAGCAGGCACTCGGCCAGGCGGTGCTTGCGCATGACCCGGGTCGCGAGGCGGCGGCCCTCCTCCGTGAGCTCCAGGTGGCGGTCACTCGCCACCGCCACCAGACCGTCGCGCTCCATCCGGGCGACCGTCTGGCTCACCGTCGGACCGCTCTGGTCGAGCCGCTCGGCGATCCGGGCACGCATGGGGACCACACCTTCTTCCTCGAGCTCGAGGATGGTGCGGAGATACATCTCCGTTGTGTCGATCAGTCCGGACATACGTGCCCCTCGATGAGTCGTGCGCTGGCCCTGCCGCAATTGTTGCGCATCGGACCGACAACCGGGCCGCGCCGGGTGAGGCGGTATTGACAGAGCAATGGTCCAGACCGCACCGTGATCCGCGACCTCGGCGAGAGCCACGACGAGAAGGAGCCGCCGCGATGGGCGAGAGCAAGGGCGACAACACGGGCGAGAGCAAGCTGGCCGGACAGTTCTTCGACGCCGCGATCGGCCTGCTCAAGGAGGTGCGCGACGGCGACTCCGCCGAGATCGCCGCAGCCGGAGCCGCGATCGCCGCCGCCGTCGCGAACGGCAACCGGCTCTTCGCCTTCGGCGCCGGACACTCCTCGCTCGCCGCGCAGGACGTCGTCTACCGGGCCGGCGGCCTCGCCCTGATGAACCTGCTCGCCGTCCCCGGCGTCGTCGGCGTCGACGTCATGCCCGCCACCCTCGGCTCCGCCCTGGAGCGCGTCGACGGCCTCGCCGGAGCCGTCCTCGACTCCTCCCCCGCCAAGGCCGGGGACGTCCTCGTCATCATCTCCCTCTCCGGGCGCAACGCCCTGCCCGTGGAGATGGCCATGAACGCCCGCGCGCTCGGCCTCACCGTCATCGGCGTCACCTCGGTGGCGTACGCGACGGAGACGAAGTCCCGGCACGTCTCGGGGACGTACCTCAAGGACCACTGCGACATCGTCCTCGACTCCCGGATCGCCGTCGGCGACGCGGAGCTCACCCACGAGGGCATCGAGGCGCCGTTCGCGCCCGCCTCCACCGTCGTCACCAGCGCCCTCATGCAGGCCGCGATGGCCGCCGCCGCCGAGGAGCTCGTACGCCTCGGCATCGAGCCGCCGCTGCTGCGCTCCGGCAACGTCGACGGCGGGCACGAGTGGAACGGGCGCGTGATGACCGAGTACGCCGACCGGATCTTCTACCGGCACTGAGCCGTGTCCGGCCTAGAAGTGTCTTGTCGATCGAGCCCGGCTGATCGACAAGACGCCCCCTAGACGGTCGGGTGCGGGGCCCGTCCGCGCGGCGGAAGCAGGTAGCTCGCCGCCACGAAGGCGATACCGACGAGCACCAGTGCGTTCCCGACGAGGGCACCCCAGGGCGGGCCCGACAGGTCACCGAGCCGGGCGACGAAGTAGGCGGCGCCCGAGGTGAGGATGCCCGCGCCCATCACCATCACGCCGACACCGTAGACCCGGGGCCGTCTGACGCTCCGGCGTGCCGGGCGGATCACCCATCCGGTACGGAACGCGACCACGCCCATCACGATCGCCAGCACGCCCACAGGCATGCTCACTCCCAGCATCCACGCCACCATGACGGCCCCCACAGAGTTCCCGAACGTGAGCTCATCGTCGTCCCACCGCACCGGGGCCGGCCATGCCGGAACCCGGCAGCGTCCGGCCCCCCTCGTTGCCGGTCAGTCGCGGTCCAGGACCCGCGTCACCCGCGTGAAGCCGTCCGCGCCGTGGCCCCGGCCCACCGCCCGGCGCGCCAGCGCCTCCGCCGCGCGCATCACGCTCGCGTCGATGCCGTGCCCCTCCGCCGTGTGCACGACGTGGGCCATCGTCGACACGGCCGAGGTCAGCGGGTTGCCCTCGCCCGAGTACGAGCCGCCGTCCACGTCCTCCGCCCACTCCTGGAACAGCGGCGGCAGGATCGCCCCGATGCCCTGGGCGAACGGCGCGAGCTCCCGCGCCGAGATGCCCTCCGCGCGGGCCACGGCGAGGGCGTGCACGTACCCCGTCATCGACGTCCAGAAGATGTCGAGCAGCGCGACGTCGTACGCCGCCGCCCTCCCGACGTCCTCGCCGAGGTGCGTGTGGACACCGCCCAGGGCGTCGAGCACCGGCCGGTGCTCGGCGTACAGCGGCTCGGGTCCGCTGTGCAGGAACACCCCCGCGGGCGTCCCGATCGTCGGCGTCGGGGTCATGATGGCCCCGTCCAGGTAGCCGATGCCGTGCTCCGCCGCCCAGCGGCCGGTGTCCCGGGCCCGCTCCGGGGTGTCGGCGCTCAGGTTCACCACGGTCCGGCCCTTGAGCGCGTCCGTGACGGCCGGCTGCCGCAGTACGGAATCCGTGGCGTCGTAGTTGACCAGGCAGATCACCGTGAGCGCGCTCGCGGCGACCGCCTCCTCGGCACTCGCCGCCAGGACCGCGCCCCGCGCGACGAGGTCGCCCTCCCGGCCCGGGGTGCGGTTCCACACCGTGGTCCGCACCCCGGCGTCGAGGAACGCGCCGGCCAGCGCCCGGCCCATCGGGCCGAGACCGAGAACGGCGACGGAGGAAGGCTGACGGGAAGAAGACATGACTGAACTCCCTTGCAGGTACGTGGGACACGAAGAAGCCGAAGAAGGAGAGGGACGCGCATGACACGCCTCCGGGCCCAGGACACGAACGTCTGCGGCGTGACGGCCGCGATCGCCGTCATCGACGGCAAGTGGAAGACGTCGCTGCTGTGGCTGCTCGAAGGCGGCCCGCACCGGCCCGGCGAACTGCGCCGCAGGCTCCCCGAGATCAGCGAGAAGGTGCTGACGCAGGCGCTGCGCGAGATGGAGACGGACGGTCTCGTGCACCGCGAGGTGCACGACGTGCTGCCACCGAAGACCGTCTACTCGTTGACGGCGTTCGGGCGCGAACTCTCCGAACTGCTGGGCCCGTTGTCGGACTGGGGCCATCGCCGGCTGGACCGGCTGGCGGAGGCGCGGGCCGCCGCCTCCTGAGGCCCGCGCTCCCCTCTCTCCTTCCGGGCCGCCACCAGGCTCTCCCGGGCGCCGGACCCCGACAAGTACCCACAAAAAAGTGGGTGTACGGGAGGGCTAGGGGGTGCCTCCGAGGTCCAGGGACGCCGCCACCCGGGACGCCACCGCCTCCGCGTACACCACGTCCTCGCGCTCGAACGGCGCGCGGCAGGCGGCGCGCAGGAACGTCAGGACGCCGAGGGTGCGGCCCCGGGAGCGCAGGACCACGCACAGGGCGTGCGCCGCGTCCCCCGGCCACTGGTGGGCCTCCGCCCACACCTCGGCGGTACGGCCCGCGCTCGCCCGGACCGTGCCCAGCCGGTCCCAGGCCTGGAGCGCCGGGTGCCGCGGCCCGTACCGCAGCGGGATGCCGCCGCCCACGACGGGCGAGGACGGGCCGGGGGCGGCGCCGGCCGGGGTGGCCAGGGCGCGCGTGAGGCGTCGCTCCCCCGCCGGGCGGTCCACCAGGGCGTGATCGGCGAACCCGGCCAGGGCGAAGTCGAGCAGGACCGTCGCCGCCTCCGCCGGGTCCTCGCACTCCGCGGCCGCCGCGCCCGCCCGGTGCAGCTGGCTCCAGCGGAACCGCAGCCGGTCCGCCTCGCGCGCCGCGAGCCGCTCCTCCGTGACGTCCTGGAACAGCCAGGCCACACCCAGCGGCACCGGCTCCTCCGCCATCGGCGACGACAACCGCAGGAAGCCGCTGCGCCAGCACCGGCGGCGCTCCCCCGAGACCGTCCGCAGGGTCACCCACACCTCGGCCGGCGCGGGCGGCGTGCCCTCCGCCAGGACGTGCTGGAGGGCGCCCTCCAGCTCCTCCGCTCCGTGCACGACGACGTCCCCGAGGGGCCGCCCGAGCAGGGCCGTACGCCCGGTCCCGAAGGCGCGGGCGGCATGACCGTTGATGACGGCGGGGCGCAGATCGGCGTCGACGAGGACGACACCCCAGGAGGCGTCCTCGAAGAGGGCCTCGCTGAGGGCGACCGAACGCTCCAGGTCGAGCTGTACGTGGACCTCGCTGAAGGCGCAGTACACCCCGGCCGGGGTGCCGTCGGCGCCGCGCACGCCGGCGGCCTGGCTCCGTACGAGGACCCGGCCGCCGTCCTTGCGAAGCAGTACGAACTCGTGGACCTGGCGGCCGGGGCCCTTCATGGCCCCCATGAGCCGGCCCAGGGTCTCCTCGGCGTCGGCGCTCCGCGCCGCCCACCCCTCGAACCCGCGCCGCCCGACGGCCTCCCCGGCGGACCAGCCGAGAATCCGCTCGGCCTCCCGGTTCCAGTGCGTGACCGTCCCGTCGGCGTCGAACGCGCAGAGCGCGGCGTCCATCCCGTCGAGCAACGCGGCCAACAGATCGGCCCCCGCCCCCGGGACGGAGACGGCATCGCTCGTGGCCCCCGTGAATGCACCCATCCAGGCACCCCCCATGCTGCGACCATTCAACTGGAACGTGACCCAGAGCACACCCCTGTTCCGTGATTTGAATAAATGGGTTGAGGCGTGTGCGGACGCTTCCTAGGGTGTGGGTACACGCGAAAGGAGGTGATCCGAGAACATGGTTTCTTTTCGGATTCGTGAGGTGACTGCGGGCTGAGGCCTGCCGTCGCACGCACTCCGTGCACTTCGGCAGGCCTTCTGCCGAAAACCACGCAGTCACCCGACCCGTGAGTCGCCGGTAAGTCCGGCCGGCCCCCAGTCCGAACCTAGGCGGACAGGACCAGACTCACGGGTCGTCTGCGTTTCCCGGGGGCGAACCGGGCTGGGCTATCGTCCTCCCGATCAGTTCGACTCCGCCGTGAAGACGATGAAGTACCGCTCCTTCGTCGAGGCCTCGGAGGGCGCCCACGAGCTGGCCGCCGACGGGACGCCCACCGCGTACATCGACGACAAGCGCATCCCCGAGGCGAACAGCGGTCTGCTGTACGACGGAGAACTCCTCCACCAGGTCGTCCGGGAGGTTCGGCGGGATCCGGACGGGTGGCGCGCCTTCGAGTTCTGAGGCGACCGGGAGGCGCTCAGGGCGCGAGTCGCTCCACGCGCCAGGTTCCGTCGGGCTCGTGGACGTAGCGCAGGCGGTCGTGGAGGCGGTTTTCGTGGCCCTGCCAGAATTCGACCGTCTCGGGGACGACGCGGATGCCGCCCCATTCCGGGGGGACCGGGACCTGTTCCGAGTCCGGATAGCGGGCGGCGAGTTCCTCGTAGCGGGCCAGGAGGTCCTCGCGCGACGGGATCACCGTGGACTGGGGGCTGGCCCAGGCGCCGAGCTGGGAGCCGTGCGGGCGGGTGCGGAAGTAGGCGACCGTCTCCTCGCGGGGCACGTGGACCGCGCGGCCGGTGACGATGACCTGGCGGGCCAGGGGGTGCCAGGGGAAGAGCAGGGACGTGTACGGGTTCGCCGCCAGTTCCCTGCCTTTGCGGGACTCGTAGTTCGTGAAGAAGACGAAGCCGGCCTCGTCGTAGTGCTTGAGGAGGACCGTACGAGACGACGGGCGGCCTTCGGGGGTCGCTGTCGAGACGATCATCGCGTTCGGCTCGTGGATGGCCGGATTCGCGGCGGTCTCCTTGAACCAGCGGGCGAACTGTCCGATCGGTTCGGGCGCGAGGTCGGCCGCGGACAGCTCCGTGGTGCGGTACTGCTCGCGCATGTCGGCGGGATCCAGGGCGTCGGTCACAGGGTCATCCTGCCGCAGCGCCCCAGTCTGCCCGGCACCACCGGGCACTAATCCTCTCTCGCCGAATCGGCGCAGTGTGCCGGATGTCACGCTTCCCCGCATCATCGGAACCGTACAGACTCTTCCGCTGGATGACTGTTGATTCCCCACGATCGCCCCAAACGGTTGATCGATCATCGATAGAGGAGCCGCCTGATGTCCGACTTCGTACCCGGCCTCGAGGGAGTCGTCGCGTTCGAGACGGAGATCGCCGAACCCGACAAGGAGGGCGGCGCCCTCCGCTACCGCGGGGTCGACATCGAGGACCTCGTCGGTCACGTCTCCTTCGGGAACGTCTGGGGCCTGCTCGTCGACGGCGCGTTCAACCCCGGTCTGCCGGCCGCCGAGCCCTTCCCGATCCCCGTGCACTCCGGTGACATCCGGGTCGACGTGCAGTCCGCCCTCGCGATGCTCGCGCCCGTGTGGGGTCTCAAACCGCTCCTCGACATCTCCGCCGAGCAGGCCCGTGACGACCTCGCCCGCGCCGCCGTCATGGCCCTCTCGTACGTCGCGCAGTCCGCGCGCGGCCAGGGCCTCCCGATGGTCCCGCAGAGCGAGATCGACAAGGCCGAGTCGGTCGTCGAGCGCTTCATGATCCGCTGGCGCGGCGAGCCCGACCCGAAGCACGTCAAGGCCGTCGACGCCTACTGGACCTCCGCCGCCGAGCACGGCATGAACGCCTCCACGTTCACCGCGCGCGTCATCGCCTCCACCGGCGCCGACGTGGCCGCCTCCCTCTCCGGCGCCGTCGGCGCCATGTCCGGCCCGCTGCACGGCGGCGCGCCGTCCCGCGTCCTCGGCATGATCGAGGAGATCGAGCGGACCGGCGACGCCACCGCGTGGGTGAAGCAGGCCCTCGACAAGGGCGAGCGCCTCATGGGCTTCGGCCACCGCGTCTACCGCGCCGAGGACCCCCGCGCCCGCGTGCTCCGCCGTACGGCCAAGGAGCTGGACGCTCCGCGTTACGAGGTGGCCGCCGCCCTGGAGAAGGCCGCCCTGGAGGAGCTGCACAACCGGCGCCCCGACCGGGTCCTGGCGACCAACGTCGAGTTCTGGGCGGCCATCGTCCTGGACTTCGCCGAGGTCCCCGCGCACATGTTCACGTCGATGTTCACCTGCGCCCGCACGGCCGGCTGGTCCGCGCACATCCTGGAGCAGAAGCGCACCGGCCGCCTCGTGCGCCCCTCGGCCCGCTACACGGGCCCCGGCCAGCGGAACCCGCGCGAGATCGAGGGATTCGCCGACATCGCCGGCTAGGGCGACCAGGGGCCTGACTCTCTCCGCGGGGAGTCCACCGGGAAGTCCGCCGGGCGGGTACAACCTTTCGCGACCTCGCCGTATCGAACGGGGGTACGGGGAAGCGCAAGAGCGTTTCCCGGGGGCAGGAGGTTCTCGTGGCACGTGTGCGTACGGCCGTGGTGGCGGCGGTGCTGGTCTCGGCGCTGGCGCCGGTGCGCTCCCGCTACACCAGCTGGGCCTGCTGGTCCTGCGGGTGCAGCAGCAGGTCGGCGTGGTGGCGGGCCGTCGTCAGCGGGTGGGCGCGGAGCTTGCCCTTCAGTTCGTTGCGGCCGTACTCGGCGAACAGCGGGTTCGCCGGGTCGGTGGTGACGCCGGGCGCCCGGTCCGCGAACGGGAACTCCAGCGGCGCGATCCGGGCGTCCAGGCGCGGGTTGTAGAAGAACGGCACGGAGAAGCGTTCCGTCGCCCCGGGCGGCGAGACCACCCGGTGGTTCGTCGCGACCAGGTAGCCGTTCGTGGCCACCTCCAGGAGCTCGCCGAGGTTGACGACGAAGGCGCCCGGCAACGGCGGCACGTCATGGAAGTCGCCGTCCTCGCGCTGCACCTGGAGCCCGCCGACCTGGTCCTGGAGCAGCAGGGTGAGGAAGCCGTAGTCCTTGTGCGCACCGACGCCCTGGTCGTCGCCCTCGCCGCTGCTGCCCGGGTAGCGCACCAGCTTGAGGTGCGGGTGGGCGCGCGGGCCGAAGATGTCGTCGTAGAAGTCCCGGGGCGCGCCGATGGAGGCGAGCAGCTCGTGGAGGAGCCGCTCGGCGACGCCGCTGAGGCGGTCGATCCAGTGCAGGGCGGCCGTGCGGAGCTCGGGGAGGGCGGCGGGCCACTGGTTGGGGCCTTCGAGCCACCAGTACGGGGCTTCCCAGGGTGCGGGGGTGCGGGCGGGGCGCTCGGCGCCGATGTCGAGCTGGTCGCGCCAGTCGCGGGCGCCGGCGGTGCGCTCGTCGCCGATGCGCGTGTAGCCGCGGAAGTGCGGCGAGTTGATGTTGTCGAGGGCGAGCCGGTCGGCCTCGGGCAGGGCGAAGAAGGCGTGCATCGCGGAGGTCAGGGCCCGCGTCTCGGCCTCGGTGACGCCGTGGCCGATGAGCTGGAAGAAACCCACGTCGTGGGCGGCGGAGTGGAGCTGCGCGTGGAGCAGTTTCCGGGCCTGGGGGTCCCGGTCGGCCGCCGAGAGGTCGACGATGGGGAGCTGCGAGGGGTACGAGCTGTTCGTCATGTGTATGCATCCGCGGGGTTTACGGGTGCCCGGGGCGGCCGCCAAGGGTGGGGCGGGGGCCACGGGAGCCGGTCGGCTGGTGCTCGGACGAGGGACCGCGGGGGGGGTGAGGAGTGGTACCCCGGACGGTCAGGCGGAGCGGCGACAGCCCATGCTCGTGACGCGGACGAAGTCCACGTGGCGACGGCGTACGAGCAGAGGCATGGAGTCAGCGTACTGCGGTGCGGACGGGGCCACTGTGGTCCGCGTCACGTCGGGTCCCTCGATGGCTCAAAGTCTGTTCAAAGTGGCCGGTGTGCGCGAAGATCGCCGCCACGTGTGTTGAGTACACGCCAAGCTTCCCGTCGCAGCATCCCATCGCAGGAGGATGTCCATGACCCGCCGCACCTCTCGTGGCCTGGTCGCCGCGGCCGCCGTCACCGTGGCCACCGCCACCGCGGCCCTGCTCCCGACCGCCGGGGCCTCCGCCGCCACGGCCGCGCCGCAGGCCCGCGTGTTCATGGTGAACCCGGTCCAGTCCTCGGGCGACCAGTCCCTCACCGACCACAAGGACGCGGCGAGCGACATCCCCGCCTCCGCGTACGCCTCCGTCGCTCTGCGCAACCTCGACGCGAGCGGCGCCCTCTCCGGCAAGTGGGCCGCGGTCCGCTCGGAGACCGGCAACCCCGCGAAGGCCGCCGACGCCGCCTCGTACGACCGCTCCGACGACGAGTTCGAGCAGGTCATGGCGTACTTCTGGGTCAACGAGGCGCAGGAGTACCTCCAGGGCCTCGGCTTCGGCACCGAGCTGCGCGGGGCGAACGACCGGGTGCAGCCGGTCCGCCTCAACCAGTGGGGCGCCGACAACTCCTTCTTCACCGACAAGAAGGACGAGATCCGCTTCGGCAAGGGCGGCGTGGACGACGCCGAGGACGCCGAGGTCGTCGTCCACGAGTACGGTCACGCGGTGCACAACGCCCAGGTGCCCGGCTTCGGCAGCTCCCCGGAGGCCGGTGCGATCGGCGAGGCCTTCGGCGACTACCTGGCCGTGGAGGTCGGCGCGAACGCGGACGCCCGGTACGGCTGGCCGATGAAGACCGACCTGGCGTGCGTCGCCGACTGGGACTCCACCGGCTACAGCGCGGCCCCGCACTGCCTGCGCCGCATCGACGGCACCAAGACCTACGCGGACCGCGTGGGCGAGGTCCACGCGGACGGCGAGATCTGGTCGCGGGCGCTCTTCGACATCCGCGGCAAGCTCGGCGCCCGGACGGCCGACCGGATCATCGTGAACGCCCAGTTCGGCTTCGCCGCCGACACCAGCTTCAAGGACGCGGCCCTCACGACGGTCGCGACCGCGCAGAAGATGTACGGGACGCAGGCCGCTGCCGCGGTACGGGACGCCTTCCGGGCGCGGGCGATCCCGGGCGTCTAAGGCCTGTCCGGCGGATCAGGGCCGGACAGGCCCTAGTCGCTCAGCGCCTCGTTCACCAGCCGCGCCCACTGGGACACCACTCGTTCCCGGCGGGCGCGGTCGTCCGTGAGGAGGGTGGCGAGGCCCAGGCCTCGGGCCATGTCCAGGAGGCCCTGGACGGTCTCGCGGACGCCGGGGCGTGACTCGTCGGCGCCCAGGACCTCGACGGCGATGCGGTGGGACTCGCGCCCGACGCGGGCCTCCAGCTCCGTGACCCGCTCGCGGAGCTGCTCCTCGTCGGCGGCGGCGACCCACAGATGGAGCGCGGCCCGGAAGAGGGGTCCGGTGTAGAGGCCGACGAGGGCGGCGACGGCCTGTTCGCGGTCGTCCGTGCGGACCGCCCGCAGGGCCTGCGAGCGCTCCTCCGCGACGTACTCGACGGCGGCCGTGAACAGGTCCTCGCGGGTGGGGAAGTGGTGCTGGGCGGCGCCCCGGGAGACGCCGGCCCGTTCGGCGACGACGGCGACCGTGGAGCCCGCCCAGCCGTGCTCGGCCAGGCAGGACACGGCGGCCTCCAGGAGCCGCTGCCGGGTGGCGCGGCTCCGGTCCTGCTTGGGGTTCCGGTCGGGCTTGTCCGGCCGGTCCGGCTTGGGTGCGGTCAGAGCCGCCATGCGGGGTCCCGTCGTTCGAGGAAGGCCGTCATCCCCTCGCGCGCCTCGGCGGAGGCGAAGAGCGTGGCCGACCTCTGGACCAGGTCCTCCGCGTCGCGTTCGAAGGTCTCCAGGACTCTAGCGGTGACCAGTCGTTTCGCCTCCCGCAGGCCCTGCGGGGAGGCGGCGCGGAGGGAGTCGAGGATGCCGGGCAGTTCCCGGTCGCCGGCGGTCACGAGGCCCATCGCGATCGCCTCCGGGACGCCGAACCGCTCGCCCGTCAGGTAGTGGCGGGCGGCCGCGCGGGGTGCGAGGCGCGGCAGGAGGGTGAGGGAGATGACGGCGGGCGCGACCCCGATCCGCACCTCGGTGAGGGCGAAGTCCGCCCCCTCCCCCGCGAGGACGATGTCGGCCGCGCCGAGCAGGCCGAGGCCGCCGGCCCGGGTGTGGCTGCCGGCGGTGACGTGGGCGACGACCGGTTTCGGCAGCTCGACGACCTGGCGGAGCAGGTCCACGAAGGCGTACGGGCTGGGCGGGGCCTTCAGGTCGGCGCCCGCGCTGAACGTGGTGCCGGTGTGGGTGAGGACGACCGCCCGGACCGCCGGGTCCTTGCCGCAGGTGGTGAGGGCGTCGGCGAGCTCGGTGACGAGCGGGGCGGAGAGGGCGTTGCGGGTGGCCGGGGAGTTCAGGGCGAGGGTGGTGATGCCCCGCTCCTCGGTGACGTCGACAAGGGTCATGCGCGGTCCCTCAGTTCCCTTCGGAGGATCTTCCCGGACGCTGCCCGGGGGACGGTGTCGATGAACTCCACGGCGCGGACCTTCTTGTACGGGGAGACGCGCGCGGCGACGTGCGCGACGACCTCCTCGGCGGTGAGTCCGGGCGCGGTGGGCTGGCGGACGACGAAGGCCTTGGGGATCTCGGTGCCCTCGTCGTCGGTGACGCCGATGACGGCGGCGTCGGCGACGCCGTCGTGGGTGAGGAGGAGCGCTTCGAGTTCGGCGGGGGCGACCTGGAAGCCCTTGTACTTGATGAGTTCCTTGACGCGGTCGACGACGAAGAGCCAGCCGTCGGCGTCGACGCGGCCGATGTCGCCGGTGTGCACCCAGCCGTCGGTGTCGATCATGTCGGCGGTGGCGTCGGGGCGGCCGAGGTAGCCCTTCATGACCTGGGGGCCGCGGATGGCGATCTCGCCCTCCTCGCCGGGGGCGGCGTCCTTGGCGGGGTCGTCGAGGGAGAGGATCCGCAGCTCGGTGGAGGGCAGCAGCCGGCCGACGGTGCCGGGGGGAGGGTTCTCGGCGTCGAGCGGGGTGACGTGGGTGCCCGGGGACAGCTCGGTCATGCCGTACGCCTGCCGGACGGGCGGCAGGCCGAGGCGGGTGGAGCAGGCCTCGGCGAGGGCGGCGTCGAGCGGGGCGGCGGCGCTGACGATGTACTCCAGGGAGGACAGGTCGTAGTCGGCGACGGCCGGGTGCTTGGCGAGGGCGAGCACGATCGGCGGAGCCACGTACAGGCCGTTGATGCGGTGCTTCTGGATGGCTCCGAGGAAGGTGTCGAGGTCGAAGCGGGGCAGGACGACGACGGTGGCGCCCTGGCGGAGGGGCGCGTTCATGAGGGCGGTGAGCCCGTAGATGTGGAAGAACGGCAGGACGGCGAGGATGCGGTCGCCCGGGCCCATCGGGGCGACCGGTGCCAGCTGGGCCAGGTTGGTGGCGATCGAGGTGTGGGTGAGCATCACGCCCTTGGGGACGCCGGTGGTGCCGGAGGAGTACGGCAGGGCGGCGACGTCCTGGTCGGGGTCGATGTCGGCCTCGGGGACGGGCCCGGTGGGGGCGAGGAAGTCCTGGAGCGAGCGGACGCCCTGCTCCTGGGTCGCCCGGTCGCAGACGAAGATCTCCCGTATGCCACCGGCGAGTTCGGCCGCCGCGCGGGCGGAGGCGAGCAGCGGGGAAACGGTCACGATCCAGCGCGCGGAGGAGTCGCGGAGCTGCTTGGCGAACTCCTCGGGCGTGGCCAGCGGGTGCACGGTCGTGACGGAGGCACCCGCGCGCGTGGCGGCGTAGAACGCGACCGGGAACAGCACGGTGTTGGGGCTGTGCAGGGCGAGCACGTCCCCCTTCCGCACCCCGGCCCCGGCGAGTCCGGCGGCGACGAGCCGATGGAAGCTGTCGACCTGCCCGTACGTGAGGCTGAGCTCCCCGGCCCCGTCGATCAGGGCGGGGGTGTCACCGCGCTCGGCGGCGCGGCCGAGGACGGCGTCGTGGATGGGGAGGGAGACGGTGGGAACGGGCTCGTACGCGCTGTGGAACACCATGCGTTGCCCCCTGGGGAGGTGGGAAGGTGATCGCCAGGATCGCCGCTGCGGGCGGAACTTGGGGAGACCCTGTCAGTACCCCGAAAAACAATCAAGCATGCTTGCATGGTTCCTGGGAAGGGTGCGGCCCGCCGCACCCTGCAAGGAACGAGGGGCAACACTGCCGCAGCCGTGCACTGCGCACGGCCCGGGCGGAGCCTCCGGAAGGTGCACACCGGCGACGAGGACGACGACCGACCTCACCGGCCACGTGCCGGGTGTCAGCCCTCGCAGGCCACGCCGTCGCCGTCGCGGTCCAGGTGACTGTCGTAGCCCGGCTCGCCCCGGTGGATGGGGGCGGCGCCGGCGGCGCGGACGGCCGAGCAGTCGGCGTAGTAGACGCTGCCTCCGCCGCCGGAGGACGAGTCGTCCGCGGTGGGCTCCGGTGTCGGGGTGCGCGTCGGCTTCGGCGCCTGGGTGGTCGGCTTCGGGGTCGGCGTCGGCTTGTGGAGCAGCTCGCTCGGCGACTTCGGGCACGGGACGCCCGGTTCCGTCAGGTACACCACCGGCACCGTCGACCCGAGCGGCACGCCCGCGTGGGGGCGCTGGAAGCAGACCGTCCAGGTGTCGGCGTCGGGCGGGGAGGTCGACGTCCTTGTACGCGCCGTACGCCCGGCCCTCGTTGGCCTTGAGGAACTGCTCGGGTGGGGGCCCTCTTCTCCGGATCGAGACGCCGCCACCGGTCCGTCAGGCGCGGGCCGCTCCGAGGCGGCGGTCCAGCGCCCGCTGGCCCCGGGCCAGCCAGCGGACCGGCCAGTGCAGCAGGACGGCGAGGCACAGCAGCCAGCCGGTGGCGTGGACCGCCCAGACGCCGGCCATCGTCGGACCGCCCCAGGCCTGGTGGTAGTCGGTGTCCAGGTACCAGATCGGGTACCCGAGGTTCCGGACCGAGTTGAACAGCGCGTACCCGACGAGCACGAAGGCCGCCGCGTCCAGCGGCAGTCCGAGCAGGGCACGGCCCAGGACCCGGCCGCCGGTCCAGCGGGCACCCGGTCCGGTGCCGACGCCTCCGCCCTCGCCGTCCGTCAGCCGGGTCCGTACGCGGGCGGCCCGGGCGGGCTGACCTGCCAGGGTCAGCCCGGCCGCCGCCAGGCCGACCGGAAGGGCCAGGAAGGCGCGCGCCGCGGTGGGGACGGCGGTACGGGCGGCGGTACGGGCGGTGCCGCGGATCGTGGGCGTCATCGGGATCCTCGTTCTCGGTGGTCGATGCCCGTACTGTCACGCCCCCACCGCGCCCGCGTCGTCACACCGGGGAGCCAGACCGGAGGTCGTACCCCGGTAGCACCCGAACCGCCCGGAGGGACGTCAGTACGACTTGGGCAGGCCCAGGGTCTGGTGGGAGACGTAGTTGAGGATCATCTCCCGGCTGACGGGGGCGATACGGGCCACCCGGGCCGCCGTGATCAGGCGCGCGAGACCGAACTCGCGGGTCAGACCGTTGCCGCCGAGGGTGTGGACGGCCTGGTCGACGGCCCTCACACAGGCCTCGGCAGCCGCGTACTTGGCCATGTTGGCCGCCTCGCCCGCGCCCATGTCGTCGCCCGCGTCGTAGAGATGGGCGGCCTTCGCCATCATCAGGCGGGCCAGTTCGAGTTCGATGTGGGCCTGGGCGAGCGGGTGCGCGATGGCCTGGTGGGCGCCGATCGGGGCCTTCCAGACCTGCCGCTCCTTCGCGTACTTCACGGCCTGCGCGAGGGCGTGACGGCCCATGCCGATCGCGAAGGCGGCCGTCATGATCCGCTCGGGGTTGAGGCCCGCGAAGAGCTGGAGCAGGCCCGCGTCCTCGTCGCCGACGAGCGCCTCGAAGGGGAGGTGCACGTCGTCGAGGGTCAGCTCGAACTGCTTCTCGTTCGCGTCGAGTTCCATCTCGATGTGCCGGCGGCCGAAGCCGGGCGCCTCGCGCGGGACGATGAAGAGACAGGGCTTGAGCGAGCCCGTACGGGCGTCGGAGGTGCGGCCCACGATGAGGGTCGCGTCGGCGATGTCGACACCCGAGACGAAGACCTTCCGGCCGTTGAGGACCCAGCCCTCCTCGGTGCGCGTCGCGGTGGTCGTGATCCGGTGCGAGTTGGAGCCCGCGTCCGGCTCCGTGATGCCGAACGCCATCGTCTTCGAGCCGTCCGCGAGGCCCGGGAGCCAGGCCCGCTTCTGCTCCTCGGTGCCGAAGCGGGCGATGACCGTGCCGCAGATCGCGGGCGAGACGACCATCATGAGCAGCGGCGCGCCGGCCGCGCCCGTCTCCTCCAGGACGACCGACAGCTCGGCCATGCCGCCGCCCCCGCCGCCGTACTCCTCGGGGAGGTTCACGCCCAGGTAACCGAGCTTGCCCGCCTCGGCCCAGAGCTCGGCCCGGTCGAAGCCGGGGCCGTGGCGGTGGCCGAGGGCGGAGACGGCGGCGCGGAGTGCGGTGAGCTCTTCGGTCTCGATCATGCTGCTCATACGGGGTCTTCCTCCTGTGCTTCGGTGTCGGCCTGTACGACGGCGAGCAGGGCACCGACCTCGACCTGACGGCCGGGGGCGGCGTGGAGCGCGGTGAGCGTGCCGGAGGCGGGGGCGATGACGCGGTGCTCCATCTTCATGGCCTCCAGCCAGAGGAGCGGCTGCCCGGCGGTGACCCGGTCGCCGACGGCGAGGCCGTCCGCGACCCGGACGACGGTGCCGGGCATGGGGGCGAGCAGGGAGCCGGGTTCCTGGAGGTCGGCGGGGTCGGTGAAGCGGGGGCGGACGGTGAGGCGGTGGGCTCCCGCGTGGACGGTGTCCTCGTACGCCGTGACGTCGAAGGTCCGTGCCACGCCCGCCACTTCGAGCCGTACGGAGCCGGGCGCCGCCGACACGACCCGCACCCCCTCCGGGGACGTGACCTCGTAGCCGCCGTCCCGGGTCGGCCGGTAGCGGACCTCGTGGGCGCCGTACGTCCGCGTCTCGTCCTGCGAGCGGAGGCTGCGCCACCCGCCGCCGAAACGCGACCTGTTGGAGGACGCCGCTGCCAGGGCCGCCGCCACCGCCGCGTACACCTCGCCCTCGGGTGCCGGGGTCAGGGCGGACAGGTTCCGCTCGTAGAAGCCCGTGTCGAAGGCCTCCCCGCCGGCGTACTCGGGGTGCCGGAGCGAGGCGACCAGCAGGTCCCGGTTGGTGACGGGGCCGTGGAGCGCGGCCCGCTCCAGGGTGTGGGCGAGTTTGCGGAGGGCCGCCTCCCGGGTCGGGGCGTGGACGATCACCTTCGCGAGCATCGGGTCGTAGTGGACGCCGATCGTGTCGCCGGAGGCGTATCCGGTGTCGACGCGCACGTCTCCTGACACCTCGAAGCGGTGCAGGACGCCCGTCTGTGGCGCCCACTCCCTCGCAGGGTCCTCGGCGTAGAGCCGGGCCTCGACCGCGTGGCCCCGGGGGGCCGGGGGCTCGGGCGGCAGGGCCCGGCCCTCGGCGACGGCCAGCTGGAGGGCGACGAGGTCGACGCCGTACACCTCCTCGGTGACCGGGTGCTCGACCTGGAGGCGGGTGTTCATCTCCAGGAAGTGCGCGCTGGGGGTCCCCCCTGCTCGAGCGGAGCCGAGAGCTTGGGGGACGTCCGCGACCAGGAACTCGACCGTGCCCGCGCCGACGTAGCCGACGGCCTTCGCGGCGGCCGCCGACCGCTCGTACAGCTCGTCGACAAGCGGCGCGGGCAGGCCAGGGGCGGGGGCCTCCTCGATGACCTTCTGGTGCCGGCGCTGGAGGGAGCAGTCGCGGGTGCCGAGCGCCCAGACGGTGCCGTGGGTGTCGCAGAGGAGCTGCACCTCGACGTGGCGGCCGTTCTCCACGTACGGCTCGACGAACACCTCGCCGTCCCCGAAGGCGCTCGCCGCCTCCGCCGAGGCCGCCCGCAACTCCTCGTCCAGCGCCTTCAGTTCGCGGACGATCCGCATGCCCCGGCCGCCGCCGCCCGCCGCCGCCTTCACGAGGACCGGCAGGTCGGCCTCGGTGACGTCACGCAGAGGCTCGATGCCCAGGAGTTCCTTCGCCCGGGTCTTCGACGCCATCGCCTCGATCGCCTCGGGCGGCGGTCCGATCCACACCAGGCCGGCGTCGGTCACGGCCCGCGCGAAGCCGGCGTTCTCGGAGAGGAAGCCGTAGCCGGGGTGGACGGCGTCGGCGCCCGCCGCGAGCGCCGCCGCCACCACCAGGTCGCCGCGCAGGTACGTCTCCGAGGGCGCGGCCCCCGGCAGCCGTACCGCCGCGTCGGCCTCCCGCACGTGCAGCGCGCCGGCGTCGGCGTCGGAGTACACGGCGACGGTGGAGATGCCCAGCTCACGGCAGGTGCGGAAGACCCGGCAGGCTATCTCGCCCCGGTTCGCGACCAGTACGGTCGAAATCATCAGTGCCTCACATTCGGAAGACGCCGAAGCCGCCGCGCGCGCCCTCGACCGGTGCCGTGTGGATCGCGGAGAGGCACAGCCCGAGGACCGTGCGGGTGTCGCGGGGGTCGATGACCCCGTCGTCGTAGAGCCGGCCGGAGAGGAACATCGGCAGCGACTCGGACTCGATCTGCGCCTCGACGAGCGCGCGGAGCCCGGCGTCGGCCTCGTCGTCGTACGGCTGCCCCTTCGCGGCGGCGGACGCCCGCGCCACGATGGAGAGGACGCCGGCCAGCTGCTGCGGGCCCATGACGGCGGACTTCGCGCTCGGCCAGGCGAAGAGGAAGCGCGGGTCGTAGGCCCGGCCGCACATGCCGTAGTGCCCGGCGCCGTAGCTCGCCCCCATGAGGACGGAGAGGTGCGGGACCTTCGAGTTGGACACCGCGTTGATCATCATGGCGCCGTGCTTGATGATGCCGCCCTGCTCGTACTCCTTGCCGACCATGTAGCCGGTGGTGTTGTGGAGGAAGACGAGCGGGATGTCGCGCTGGTTGGCGAGCTGGATGAACTGGGCGGCCTTCTGCGACTCGGCGGAGAAGAGGACGCCCTGCGCGTTCGCGAGGATGCCGACCGGGTAGCCGTGCAGCCGCGCCCAGCCCGTGGTGAGCGAGGTCCCGTACAGCGGCTTGAACTCGTCGAAGTCCGAGCCGTCGACGATCCGGGCGATCACCTCGCGCGGGTCGAAGGGCGTCTTGAGCTCGCCGGGGACGATCCCGAGCAGTTCCTCCGGGTCGTACTTCGGGGGTTCGGCGAACTCCGGGTCGGGGTGGGCCTTGCGGTGGTTGAGGCGGGCGACGATCCGGCGGGCCTGGCGGATCGCGTCGGCCTCGTCGACGGCGTAGTGGTCGGCGAGGCCGGACGTCCGTGCGTGCATCTCGGCGCCGCCGAGGGACTCGTCGTCGCTCTCCTCCCCCGTCGCCATCTTCACGAGCGGCGGGCCGCCGAGGAAGACCTTCGACCGCTCCTTGATCATCACGGCGTGGTCGGACATGCCGGGGACGTACGCGCCGCCCGCCGTCGAGTTCCCGAAGACGACGGCGACGGTCGGGATGCCGGCGGCGGAGAGGCGGGTGAGGTCGCGGAAGAGCGCCCCGCCCGGGATGAAGATCTCCTTCTGGGAGGGCAGGTCGGCGCCGCCGGACTCGACGAGCGAGATGACGGGCAGCCGGTTGGCGTACGCGATCTCGTTGGCCCGCAGGGCCTTCTTCAGCGTCCACGGGTTGGAGGCGCCGCCGCGCACGGTCGGGTCGTTGGCGGTGATCAGGCACTCCACGCCCTCGACGACCCCGATGCCGGTCACCAGGGATGCCCCTACGGTGTAGTCGCTGCCCCAGGCGGCGAGCGGGGAGAGTTCGAGGAAGGGGCTGTCGGGGTCGACGAGCAGCTCGATCCGCTCGCGGGCGAGGAGCTTGCCGCGCTTCTTGTGGCGGGCGGTGTACTTCTCGCCGCCGCCCGCGAGGGCCTTGGCGTGCTCGGCGTCGAGGGCGGCGAGCTTGTCGAGCATGGCGGCGCGGTGGGCCGCGTAGTCGGGTCCGCCGGTGTCGAGGGCGGAGGCGAGGACGGTCATTGCTGTTCCTCCAGTCGGTCCACCAGGAGTTCCTCCGGTACGTCTACGTGGCGGGAGCGGAGCCACTCGCCGAGGGCCTTGGCCTGGGGGTCGAAGCGGGCCTGGGAGGCGACGCCCTCGCCGAGGATCCCGGCGAGGGTGAAGTTCACCGCGCGGAGGTGCGGGAGGAGGTGCCGGGTGACGCGCAACTCCGCCGTCTCGGGGAGAAGTTCCCGGATCTTCTGCTCCGTGAGGGTGTGGGCGAGCCAGCGCCACTCCTCCTCCGTGCGGACCCACACGCCGACGTTCGCGTCGCCGCCCTTGTCGCCGCTGCGGGCCCCGGCGATCAGGCCGAGGGGCGCTCTTCGGGTCGGCCCCTCGGGGAGGGGCGGCGGAAGCTCCGGGTCGGGTACGGGTTCCAGGTCGCGGGTCCTCGGGGGTACGGGGATCTCCCGGCGGGTCCCGTCGGGGAGGACGGCCGTGTGCGGGACCTCGGCGGCCGGTACGTACGCCGACTCGAAGACCCCGTAGGGGGCGCCCTTGCCGGGCGGGGCGGTGACGTGGAAGCCGGGGTAGCTCGCGAGGGCCAGCTCGATGGCGGCCCCGGTGACGGTGCGGCCGACCTTCTCGGGGTCCCGGTCGCGGACGACGAGGCGGAGCAGGGCGCTCGCGGTCTCCTCGGTGGGGGCGTCGGGGCGGTCGGTGCGGGCCAGCTCCCAGCGGACCTCGGCGGGCGGGTTCTTCACCAGGGCGTCGGCGATCTGCGCTCGGAGGAGGTCCGCCTTGGCCTCGATGTCGAGGCCGGTGAGGACGAAGACGACCTCGTTGCGGAAGCCACCGAGCCTGCTGAGACCGACCTTGAGCGTCGGGGGCGGGGCCTCTCCCCGTACACCCGTGATCCGGACCCTGTCAGGGCCGTCCTGGGTGAGCCGGACGCTGTCGAGCCGGGCGGTGACGTCGGGGCCGGGGTAGCGGGCGCCGGCCGTCTCGTAGAGGAGCTGGGCCGTGACCGTACCGGTGTCGACGAGGCCGCCGGTGCCGGGGTGCTTGGTGATCACGGCGCTGCCGTCCGCGTGGAGTTCGGCGACGGGGAAGCCGGGGCGGCGCACGTCATGACCCCGGAAGAAGGCGTAGTTGCCGCCGGTGGCCTGGGTGCCGCACTCCAGGACGTGCCCGGCGACGACCGCGCCCGCCAGCTCGTCGTACGCCTCCGGGCCCCAGCCGAAGTGCCACTGCGCGGGCCCGGTGACGAGGGCGGCGTCGGTGACGCGGCCGGTGACGACGACGTCGGCGCCGGCCGCGAGGCAGGCGGCGATGCCGGCGCCGCCGAGGTAGGCGTTGGCGGCGAGGGCGCCGTCCCGGGCCGGCAGCCGGTCGCCCTCCACGTGGGCGATCCGGGTCGGCAGGCCGAGCTTCGCGGCGAGGGCGCGGAGGGCGTCGGCGAGCCCGGCGGGGTTGAGGCCGCCGGCGTTGGTGACGATGCGGACCCCGCGCTCGTGGGCGAGGCCGAGTCCCTCCTCCATCTGGCGCAGGAAGGTCTTCGCGTACCCGGCGGCCGGGTCCTTGAGCTGGTCGCGGCCGAGGATGAGCATGGTCAGCTCGGCGAGGTAGTCGCCGGTGAGGACGTCGAGCTCGCCGCCGGTGAGCATCTCGCGGACGGCGTCGAAGCGATCGCCGTAGAAGCCGGAGGCGTTGCCGATCCGGAGGGTGCCCCTCATGCGGTGCCCTTCGCGGGGCGGTCGCGGTCGGCCGGGGCCTCGGGGGGCGGGGCTCCGAGGGGCGGGCGGCCGGGGTCGGCCGGGCCGTCGGAGGCGGGGGCTCCGTGCGGGCCCTCGGGGGCCGGGGGCTCGCTCGCGGCGCGGCCGTCGCCCGCCGGGCCCGCGAAGGCCTGGGCGATGCCGAGCCAGCGCTCGGCGTCCTCACCCTCGGCGAGCAGGGCGGTGTCGTCGCGGTGGACGCGCTGGGTGACGAGGAGGCAGAAGTCGAGGGCCGTTCCGGTGACCTTCTGGGCGGCACCCTCGGGGCCGTACGTCCACAGCTCGCCGTCGGGGGCGGTGAGTTCGACGCGGAAGGGTTCGGCGGGCGCCGGGATCCCCCGTACGAGGAAGGCGTAGTCGCGGGCCCGGTGGCCGATCCAGGCGACGTGCCGCAGCCGGGCGGTCGGCGGGCGTACGGCCCCGAGGGCGTCGGCGACGTCCTGGCCGTGCGCCCAGGTCTCCATCAGCCGGGCGGTGGCCATGGCGGGGGCGCTCATCGGCGGCCCGTACCAGGGGAACCTGACCCCGGGCGGGACCGCGCGCAGGGCCTCCTGGAGCTGCTCGCGGCCGGCCCGCCAGCGGGCGAGGAGTTCGGCGGGCGGCAGCTTCGCGCCCTCCTCCGCGCCCTCGTCGACGAAGCGGTCGGGGGCGGCGAGGGCCTTCTCGGTCTCGGCGGCGAAGGCGTCGGCGTCGGTGGCGGCGAGGAGGGCGGCCCGGTCGGTCCAGGCGAGGTGGGCGATCTGATGGGCGATCGTCCAGCCGGGCGCGGGGGTCGGCGCGGCCCACCGATCCTCGCTCAACTCTCCGACGAGACGGTCGAGTTCTTCACTCTCGTCACGCAGGTCGTCGAGGACGACGACGGGGTCGGACACGGTGCGCTCCCCTCGGGGGACGGGCGGTCACGGGCCTTCGCCGAGGAGCATGCCAGCGGGACCAGAAACAATCAAGCGTGCTTGCTTTAGTTTCGGGACCCCGTTGTGGGCATGCGTTCCTACCCCAGACTTCGTCCGGGAGGTGCCCCCAGGGCGATGGGGTCCCCCTGCTCGAGCGAAGCCGAGAGCTTGGGGGAGGACGGGCACAACAGACTGCGCCCCTTGCCGGGCCCAGGCCCCGGGCCTGAACAGGCACCGCAGGTGACGCCCGGTCGTGGTGCGGGTCCAGGCGCGGAAGGCGGAGGCGCCGCTGAGGGCGCCGTCCCGTGCGCCCACCCGTCCCGCCCTGCGGGACGATTGCCCACACGGGGGGGATGTGGGACGGGGCACCGCCCCGTGAGCGCGCGCCCGCGGGCGGGGGCGCCGGTCTGCCGGGCGCGGGCCCGCACGGTGGCGGGCGGCGGCACCGCGTGGCAGGGCGCTGCTCCGGCAACGCCCCCGTCATCCCAGAGGCGTACCGCGGACGCGGTCCCGGACGCCTTCGGTATGACCCCGAATCCTGCCTCGCGGGGTCGAGTTCGGCCGGTTCTCGTTCCTAACGTGGAGGGCATGTCGTCGTCACTGTTCACCTTCACCGTCAAGGACTTCCGGGCCCAGTTGCGCCGGCTCGTGCTGACGGGCTCGGCCGTCGCCGTCGGTGTGGCCTTCCTCGTCCTCTCCGTCGGCGGCGCGGGCGCGCTCGTCCAGTCGTACGAGCAGTCCGCAGTCGCCGACGTCGGCGACGCGGCGGTCCAGGTCGTCCCGGGCGGCGGCGACGGATCGCTGCCCGCCGGTGCGGCGGCGCGCGCCGCGCGGGTGCCGAAGGTGACGTCGGTGGCGGAACGCCTGGCCGGCCACGCCAACGTGATCACCCCCTCCGGGCGCCCCCTCGACGACCGGGCCCTCGTCACCTCGATCGCCGCCGACCCGGCCCTGCGCTGGCAGCGCCTCGACGCCGGACGCTGGCCCGAGGGCCCCGGCGAGGTCGTCCTCGACCGGGAGAGCGCGGAGCGCGTCGGCGCGAAGCCCGGCGGGACGGTGCGCGTGACGAGGGCCGACGGCAGCACGGCGGACGTGCGACTCACGGGCCTGCTCGACACCTCCGCGTCGCAGGCGCTCGGCGCGCAGCCCGCGATCGGCGTGCCGTACGCGCAGGTGAGGACGTACGCGACGGGGGTACGGGCCACCCACCTGGACCTCGCCGTCGCACCGGGCGCGGACGCGCTCGCGGTGGCGAAGGCGGTGAAGTGGGCGGTCTCGGGCGGGGCCGCCGGCGCCGCCCGGGCGGCGGGTGACGGCGCCACCTCAGGCGACGGCCGGACGGCAGGTGACAGCGCCACCCCCGGCGGCGACCGGGCGGCCGGTGAGAGCGCCGCCCACGGCAACGGCCGGGCGGCCGACGTGGGCGCCACCCCCGGCGACAAGGCGCCCCGCGACGGCGGCTCCAGCAGAGGTCCCGCTCCCGCCGCCGTGGCCGCGTACACGCACGCCGGGGCCGTCGACCACGCCCTCCAGGGCGGCAAGACCATGTACGCCATCGTCATGACCGCCGCCCTGTCCTTCGTCCTCATCGCGATGGCCGTGGCCCGCATGGTCGTCACCAACACCTTCTCCGTCGTCCTCGCCCAACGCGCCCGCCAGCTCGCCCTGTTGCGCTGCGTCGGCACCGACCGCGACCAGCTCCTCCGGATCATCCGCCGCCAGGGCCTCATGCTCGGCGCGCTCGCCTCCGCCGCCGGGCTCGCGGCGGGCGCGGCGGCCTGCGCGCTCGGCACCGCGCTGATCAACGGGTTCGCCGACCTCGGGCCGATCGAGATCTCCCTCATGCCGGGCGCCTGGACCTTCGGCCTCGCCGGGGCCTTCGGCGTGCTGCTCACCCTGTGGGCCGTCCGCAAGCCGGCGCGGGCCGCCGCCGCCGTGCCGCCGGTCGCCGCGCTCGCCGCGAGCGGGGCGGCGACGCTGCCGGAGCCGGGCAGCCGGGCCGTCCGCGAGGCGGTCTCGGTGCTGATGCTGGTCGCGGGTGCGGGGCTGCTCGCCCTCGGGGCGTTCGGCGGGTCGGCGCTGTCGCTGCTCGCCGTGACGCTCGGCGCGATCCTCACGTTCTTCGCCGTACTCCGCTACGCCCGCCATCTGTTGCCGCCGCTCGTCGGGCTGCTCGGGCTCGCGCTCCGCCGCCCGTTCGGGACGGTCGGCAGGCTGTCCGTGCAGCAGCTGCGGGCCGACGCGCGCCGGACCGCCGCCGCGTCCTCCGCGATGCTCGTCGGCGTGACCGTGGCCGTCTCCGCCGTGACCGCGATCGGGGCGGCCGAGGGCGGCCTGGACACGATGCTCGCGAACCGCATGCCGGCGGTCTTCGCCCTCGACACCGACGCCGGCCGGGTGCCCGCCGACGCGCTCGCCGCGCTGCGCGCCGAGCGCGGACTGACCGTCACCCCGGTGCGTACCGCGACCCTCACCGTCGACGGCCGGAAGACGGTCGTGGCCGCCGCCGACCCGGCCGGGCTCAATCCGGCCGCCGAGGGCGTCGGTGCGGCCCGCGCGCTCAAGGACGGCGAGGCGATCGCCCTCACCGGGCGGCCCGCGCTGAGCGTCGCGGGCACCCGGCTCACGGCCGTGACCGGGGCGGCGGAGCTGCCAGTCTCCCTCTACCCGGGGGCCACGGTGTACGTCACGGGGGCCACCCTCGACCGGCTCGCGGCGGGCGCCGTCACCGTCTCCACGGTGCTCCTCAACCCGGCGGGCGACACCGGCCACGACGCGGCGCGCGCGGCGGTGGACCGGGCGCTCGTCGCGCACCCGGAGATCCGGATCGCGGACACCGGGTCCGACGCCGAACTGATCCGCTCCATGCTCGACCGGCTGATGCTGGTGGTCACCGTGCTGCTCGGCTTCTCGATCGCGATCGCCGCGCTCGGGGTCGCCGCGACCCTGATGCTGACGGTGGAGGAGCGGACCCGCGAGTTCGGGATGCTCCGCGCGATCGGCCTCGCGGGAGAACAGCTGCGCCGGATGCTGACCCTGGAGTCGGTGCTGCTGGCACTCACCGCGGCGCTCGCCGGAACGCTCCTCGGCCTGGTCTACGGGACGCTGGCCGCCCGCTCCGTACTGACGGGCCACGTCTCGCCCCTGGAGGCACTGGCCGACTCGGGCGGTACGGCCCTGACGATCCTCGCCCTCCTCGCGGCCACGGTCCTCACAGGTGTCGCGGCCTCGGTCCTGCCGGCCCACCGGGTCCGCCGCATGGTGGTCGTGGACGCGCTCCACGCGGCTTAGCGGGCGCCCCTTCTCCGTACGAGGGAGGCCAGGGCGGTGACGCCGACGACTTGCTCGCGGTCCTGGAGGGCCTCCTCCAGGACCCTTTCGCGGGTGGCCGCCCCGCGGGCCACCCGATCCGCCTCGGCCGGCCGGCGCTCCAGCAACTGCACCTTGTGCGTCGTCCCGTTGCCGGAATCCACCACCGCCGTGTGCAGCGCTCTGAGCATGGCGACCGCCTCCTCGGTCGGCAGGGCGCCACCCCGCTCCTCGGCCACGTCGTGGAGCAGGTCGAGGACGAAGTTCCACGGCGGCAGCCGGCGCCCGAGAGCCGGGAGGCCTCCGATGCCCCCAGGGAAGCAGGCGCGTTCAGGACCTCGTCGCCTTCCTCGCCGTCCTCGCCACCGGCGCCGTCCTCGTCCTGCGCGGCGTCGCGCCCGAGTCGCTCGCGACCGTCGCCGTCGCCGTGCCCGGCATCTACGCCGCCTGGCGCGGGAACGGCGGGCCCCCGCAGCCACCCACGGGACCCACGCCGTCCACGCCACCCACCGACAGCGGATCTCAGACGGCCGGGTCCCAGACTCCCGGTTCCCAGGCGCCCGAGGCCCGGACTCCCGGGTCTCAGGTGCCCGACGGGAAGACCGTCGCCGCGTAGGCCGCCGCCGCCGGGGCCGGCTGGAGGGCCGCGTGGGCGGCGATCGCGTGGATGTCGCGCCAGGCGCGCTCCAGGCCGCCGCCCGCGATGAGGCCGCGGGCGCCGCCCGTGCGCATCAGGCGTTCCACCGCGCCGGTGAGGACGTCCACGGCGACCGCCGCGTCGCGCTGGTTGAGCGCGGCGGCGGTCGGGCCGGGGGCCGGGGCGTCGGCGCGGGCGGCGGCCGCCTCGAGGAGCAGACGGGCCGCGTCGATCTCGGCGGAGCAGCGGGCCAGGGTCTGCTGGACCACCGGGTCGTCGGTGAGCGGCCGCCCGTCGGGGAGGCGGCGGAGGCCGACGAGCACCGTCCAGGCTTCGAGCGCCCCGCGCGCCGCACCGAGCGCGGGCGCGGCGAAGAGGAGGCCGGCGACCAGCTGGTACGGCACCCGGTGGCAGGGGGCCGCGTCGGGGCCGGCGACGCCGGCCACCAGGGCTTCGCGGAGGAACGTGCGGTGCTCGGGCACGAAGACCTCGTCGACCGCGACGCTGTGGCTGCCGGTGGCGCGGAGCCCGACCGCGTCCCAGGTCTCACGGATCCGGACCCGCTCGCGCGGCACCGCCAGGACCCGGTAGGCGGGGGCCCCGTCCCCCGAGTGGTCGAGGGAGGCGAGGAGGATCCAGTCGGCGTGTTCGACTCCGCTGGCGAAGGCCCACTCCCCCGACAGGGTCCAGCCGCCGGGCGCGCGGGCGAGCCGCCCCGCCGGGGGCACGATCGCCGCCGCGACGCGTGCGTCGGGCGTGTCGCCCCACAGGTCGCGCTGCCCCTCGGCCGGCAGGGCCGCGGCGAGGCGGCCGTGGGCGGCGAGCAGCACCGCGCACCAGGCGGTGGAGGCGCAGGCGGTGCCGACTCCGGCGACCGTGTCGAGCAGCTCGGCGAAGCCTCCGGCCGTACCGCCCCAGGCACGGGGCACGAAGTGGCGGGGGAGGCCGGCGGCGGTCATCGCCTCGACGGTCTCGGGGTGGAGCCGGCCGGTCCGTTCGGCCTCCTCGGCGTGGCGCGCGGCGGCGGCGTGGAGGCGGCCGACGGCGAGGGACGCGGGGATGTCGACGACTGTCATGACGCGTACTCCTTGAGTGGAGGTTCAGTGGTGGCGCTGATGCGAGTAGAAAAAGATTCGGTCCGGAAGGTATTTTCTGAGAGGCCGTCATGGCAGGCATGGAGGGCCGATACAGCGGAAGGAGGCGGACGCTCGGTGAGGCAACAGGACAGGGCCCGCATGACCTATGACCTGGTGCTCGGCGCAGGAGCCGCCGAGTTCGCCCTGCACGGATTCGCGGGGACGAACCTGGCCGACATCACGGCCCGCACCGGACTGACCAAGGGAGCCCTCTACGGACACTTCTCCTCGAAGGCCGATCTCGCCGGCGAACTGACCCGCTCCTTCGAGTCCGCCTGGGCCGGCGCCCTCTCCGCCGCCGCCGGCGCGGCGGAGGAGAGCGGCACGGCACTGCCCGCCCTGCGCGGACTCCTCCTCGACCTCGCCCGCCGGGTGTACGAGGACGTGCCCTTCGCCGCCGGGCTGCGCCTCGTCATGGACGCCGCCCGCGCCGAAGGAACCGTGCCCGCCCACCTCCGCGAGCTCTGCGGCGTCGTGGCCCTCCTGGTCCGCAAGGGCCAGGAGGAGGGCTCCGTCGGCACCGCCCACTCGGCCGAGCTGCTCGCCCAGCTCGCGGTGGCCCTCCTCGTCGGCGCCCCCGCCGTGGTGACGGCGGCGGACGCGACCGGTCCCACCGAGCTGGTGAGCGAGGTGTGGGACATCCTGGAGCCCGCGCTGTCGGGCTCCAGCGGCGGCTGACGCGGGAGGAACCGAGCGAGCCGGTGAAGAGCCGGCAACGGCCGGGATGTGCCGGGATGCCGGGGAAGAGCCGGGCGTGGCCGTGCAAGTCGGGGGCTTGCGCGGACACGCCTGCGTCGTGGGGGCTGCGCAGTGGGGCTGCGCAGTGGGGCTGCGCAGTGGGGCTGCGCAGTGGGGCTGCGCATGTGCGGACTTGCGGATGTGCAGGCTTGCGCAAGTGAGGCTCGCGCGGGTGCGGACTCGCGCACGTGGGGGTTTGCGCAAGTGGAGTAAGAGTTACGGGAGTTACACGGGCCACGAGAGTGGCACGGGTTACGGAAGTCGTGCGGGGTACGGGAGTTGCGAGGGATACGGGAGCTACGCGGGTTACGCGGGTGTCCCGGGGCCCTCGGAGCCACCGTGGCGGCGGGGCTCTCGTACGAACAAGGCTTCCTCAGGCAGGGCTTCCGTGGCGGGCTGCGGCGGCGGGAAGGTCCGCGCCCCGGTCGGGAGCCTCACGCCGCCCGTGGCACCAGGGTGCGCGCGGGGCTCACGGTCGCCGGGGAGGCGGCCGGGGTCACCGGCGCCGGGCCGGGCAGCCAGGACCAGGACGCGGTCTCCGACGGCGGGGCGGAGATCGGTCCGTCGCCCACCAGGACCGGATGACCGACGGAGCGCAGCAGCGGCAGGTCGCTCTCGTCGTCGGCGTACGCGAAACACTCCTCGGCGGCGAGGCCGAAGGCCGTCATGATCCGGCGGGCGGCCTCTGCCTTGGGCGCGCCGATCATCGGCGGGCCGGACAGTTCCCCGGTGAGCATGCCCTCCGAGGTCGTCTCGGGCACGGTGCACACCACGAGATCGGCGCCGACCTCCCGGGCCAGCGGGTCCAGGCAGGCGGAGAAGGCTCCGGAGACGAGGACGACCAGGTCGCCGGCGTCCCGGTGGCGGCGCAAGGCCTCGTACACGGGGGCGTGGAGCAGTCCGCCGGCGCGGGCCTTCTCGTACCACTCCCGGCCGCTGGTCTCCAGGTCGTCCAGGTGACTGCCGGCCAGGAAGCGGAAGAAGGAACGGTTCACCTCCTCGCGGGGCACGCCCTCCCGGATCTGCCGCTGGAGCGAGGCGCGCACCGTGGCGAGCCTGCGGGCGGCCACCTCGCCGCGCCCCCAGTGGCGGGCGAGGACGCAGGCCATGCTCTTGCAGGTGATCAGGGTCTCGTCCACGTCGAAGAACGCGGCCCTGGCGGGGGCGATGCTCATGCTCTGCCCCCTCTGCTGGCGTCGAGGCGGCCGCCGGCCAGGCGGCTCTCGCCGAAGTGGCCGTTGCCGCCGCCGAAGGGGACCATCCGCCGGTCCTTCACCGCGGGTGCGGGGTCGGCGATCTCGTACTGCGCGGTCTCGACCAGTTCGAGGATCCGTTCCGCCAGCGGCCGCAGGCGCGCCCCGGCGGGCGTGAGCTCCACGGAGCGGTTGCCGCGCCGCTGGAAGAGCGAGGCCCCCATGTGCTCTTCCAGGCCCTTGATCTGCGCGGTCACCGCGGGCTGGGAGTAGTGCAGGTTGTGGGCCGCGCGGGTGAAGCTGAGTTCCCGGGCCACTTCGCGGAAGGCCCGTAAGTGCTGGAGTTCCATCCTTCTGCCTTTCTACGCTCGTCCGTTCTTCCCCTGAACGTGCAGCCGGCCGCGGTATCGGTCGTGCGGCCGGCCGTGGAGCCGTACCGTTACGCGCAGCGGGCCACGGCCGTGGCGAGGACGCGGGCGCCCTGCGTCGCGGAGAGGCGCAGGCGGCCGTCCTCCGCCGTCGCGGCCTCCACGGTCACGGCCTCGGCCAGCTCGCCGAAGACGGCGAAGTCGGCGTCCAGCGTGGTCAGCGCCGCGCTTCCCGCCGTCTGCCGGGCCGCCTGCCGGAAGGCCTCCAGGAGCAGCATCCCGGGCACGTGGTCCGAGGGGTGCTCGAAGTAGCCGGGGTGCGTGGGGTCGACGTGCAGCCGCCACTCCCCGGCCCCGGCCGGCCGGGGCCGCGCCTGCTCGGCGGGTACGGGGCGCAGGACGCCCCGGTCGTCGGCGAAGCCCGTGCCCGCCCCGTACTCCACGGACACGGGAACGGTCTCCATGGACACCGGGACGGCCTCCGCGGCCCGGCCGCGCTGCCGCAGCCGTCCGTACCGGACGCCGTCGATCACGACGACCCCGGCGGAGGCTCGGGCGCACTCCCGGCCCCCGACCTCGATCACCATGTCGAAGCGGGCGTCGAACCGGCGCGGGTTGCGTCCGCCGGCGGGGGTCACGACCTTCACGTCGAGGACCGCCGCGAGCGGCCCGCAGCCGACCCGGAGGGCGGCGGGGTCGCTGATGCGCAGCGACAGCGCCTTGAAGATGAAGTGGTGGCCGAGCGGCACGTCGTGGTAGCGGTGACTCAGGAAGATGCCGGCCTGGCGCACGGTCTCGACGAGGAGCATGAAGTCGCACTGCCCGGTCTCCTCCGGGCGGTACAGCGCGTGGTTCCGGGGCAGTTGCGCGCCGACCAGGAAGCGGTCGGCCCCGGCGACGACGGCGTCGGTGAGGAAGACCTCCGTCACCGAGGCGCGGTGCACGAACCGGCGGGAGATCGTGCGGTCGAAGTTCAGCCCTTCCTTGGCCTCCCGTATCAGGGATTCCAGGGACTCGACAGGCTCGAGCGGTTCACGAGGTAACACGTTCTGCAGCACACCGATGGACATCCTTATCCCCCTCAAGGCGAAGCATCGTGGCGACGAGGGACCTCCGCGGCCCCTCGACAGCAAGAAATATACCTTCGAGAATGTATATTGCAAGGCGTAGGCACGAGAGAGGCGGACAGGCATGGCGACACCCCGAAGCGAACCGAAGCACCGAGGCGAACCGAAGCAGGAGCGCGCCCGGCGCACGAAGGTGCACATCCTCCAGTCGGCGGCCGAGCTCTTCGCCGAGCGCGGCTACGCGACCGTGACCCTGCAGGACGTGGCCGAACGGGCGGAGATGACCAAGGGGGCGGTGTACTTCCACTACACGAACAAGGAGGCCCTGGCCGTCGCGGTCGTGCAGGAGCACTACGCGCGCTGGCCCGGGATCCTCCAGGGCGCCGAGGGCACCCACGAGGAGCCCTTCGACACGCTCACCGCCGTCCTCGACGCGGTCACCGCGGCGTTCGCGCGGGACATCGTCGTCCAGGCCGGCGCACGGCTCCAGATCGAGCGGGCGCTCATCGACGCCGAGCTCCCCGAGCCGTACGTCGGCTGGGAGGACTACCTCACCCGGCTGATCACCGAGGCCCGGGACGCGGGACAACTGCGGGCGGGAGTGGAACCGCGCGCGGCGGCCCGCGTCCTGGTCTCCGCCTTCTTCGGCATGCAGCACATCTCGGACGTCCTCAGCCGGCGCAGGGACCTCACCGAGCGGCACGAGGAGCTGCGGGCCGTCCTCCTCGAAGGGATCCGCGGCTGATCAGCCGCGTGCCCGCCGTGAGAGACCGGAGAAACGGCGTGGCCCCCCACGAGTGTGGGAGGCCACGCCGTACGCGTTCAGCGGGTCGGGTCCGTCAGGACCTGCTGCCCGAGGCGACGGGCGCCGGAGCCGAAGCGGAGCTCGTAGCGGAACCGGAACCGGAGGCCGCGACAGGGGCCGGAGCCGGGGCGGCCGCGGCGGCCTTGGCGGCGACCCGGCGCAGGTACAGGTTGTTGAAGACCAGCGCCGCCGCCGTGAGCGAGGCACCGACGATCTGCATGCCGGCCGGGACGACACCGGTCAGGGCGGAGATCACGAACGCCGTGATCGGGACCACGTCCATGAAGAGGACGCCGTTGAGCGGGCCGAGGTAGCGGTTGCCGAAGTTCCAGCCGAGGACACCGACGAAGCCGGCGATGACGCTCATGTAGGCCAGCTGGGGAAGGATCGAGCCCACGGCGCCCGCCGTCGGGACCGGGACGCCGCCCGCGGCCAGGATGATCGCCGTGATCACGGTGGCGCTGGCGAGACCGAGGACCGTGGTGATCGCGGTGTACTTGATCGGGGACCAGGTCGGGAAGTAGCTCGCGCCCGAGGTGTAGACGACCCAGCACAGCGCGGCGAAGAGCAGCAGCGCGTCGGCGCCGGCCGTCTTCGGGTCGGCGATCAGCGAGCCGATGTCACCGTCGGAGACGACGAGGATGGTGCCGACGAAGGACATAGCGATGAAGACGAGCGAGAACTTCGGCGGAACGACCTTCTTCAGCACCCAGTTCACCAGGAAGCCCATCATGGGCATGGTCGCCATCATGATCGAGGCGTTCAGCGCGCCCCGCGCGCCGATGAGGTCCTGTCCGAAGAAGACCAGGAACTGGAAGCCCGCGAAGCCGGCCGTGCCGAACAGCCAGGCCAGACCGATGCGTTCGCCCTTGAGGCGCAGTCCCGCCCTGCCCTCGCGGAGCCGGAGGAAGACCAGGAACATCGCACCGGCGATGGTGTAGCGCATCACGGTGAAGGTGAAGGGGTCGATGTGCTGCAGGGTGGAGTCCATGAGGGGGAACATCGCGCCCCAGGACACCGTGGCCAGGAGGCAGAGGAGAACGCCTCGCGTGTACGTGTTCTGACTGTTCATGAGTCTTCCTGTCGGGCCTGAGCCGGCTGGGAGTTGAGGGGTGACGGGGGAGGAGGGCGGCCGGGTCCCGGATCCGGAGGAGGGGGTACGGGCTCCGGGACCCGGCCACGTGGGGGGACTGTCGAACGGGCGGGGTCAGACCCCGGCCGGCTCCGGCTCGCGGGACTCCGCGGGCCGGATGTCGAGCAGCGGCAGGACCGACTCCAGGAGCTGGGCGGCCCGGACCTTGCCGGTCGGGCTGTACGGGATGGCGTCGACGGGCACCACGTACGCCGGGAGGCAGGGCACCCGGCGGGCGCAGGCGGCGCTGACCGCCCGGTAGCCGCTCTCCTGGCGCTCCGGCGCGACCGGGGTGAAGGGCACGACGAGCACCTCGCCCACACCGGGGAGGCTGGTGCGCAGGACGGCCGTCTCGCGGACGCAGGGCAGGTCCATCAGATCGGCTTCGAGGCCGAAGATGTTGACGTCGAGCGGCTTGCCCGCCTCGGCCTTCGCCACGCCGTCGTTGCGGCCGGTCAGTTCGAGCCGGCCCGCCTCGTCGACGAGCCCGCTGTCGCCGGTGAGCAGGAAGCGCTGCGTACGGCCGCCGTAGTCGAGCGTCATGAAGTCGGGCTCGCTCGTCGCGTAACTGTCCATCAGCTGGTAGCTGGCGATGGCGACCCGGCCGCGGCTGCCCTTCGGGAGCGGGCGGTTGTCGGCGTCGAGGACGACGACGGTGTTGCCGGGCATGGGGCGGCCGGAGCGGCAGGGCGCCACGTGCAGCTCCTCGGGGCCGATCATGACGTTCACGCCGGTCTCGGTGGTCCCGTAGTAGAGGTGCAGCACCGGACCGAGGCGGTCCCAGGCGTTGTTGATGACCCACCGGTTGAGGTGCCGGCCGCCGGAGAGCACGAAGTGCAGGCGGGAGGTCTTGTGCAGGTGCTCCGAGTTCGGGTGGGCGACGACCCGGGCCAGGACGGGCGGCACCATGAGCGTGGTGGAGACGCCCTCGTCCTGGATGATGCGGATGAGCTCCTCGGCGTCGTCGTGCGGGCCGAGGACGACGGTGCCGCCCAGGGTGAGGAAGATGCGCGCCCAGCCCGGCCCGGAAGCGTGGTAGAGCGGCACGGTGACGAGGTGGACGTCCTCTTCGTCGAAGGCGTACTGGTCGACGAGGTCGGCGAAGCGGCGGGCCTCGAAGGAGGTGCGGCGGACCACCATCTTGGGGACGCCGCTGGTGCCGGAGGTGAAGGAGAAGGCCTCGAACGGCTGCTCCACCGGCTGCGGTTCGCCCGGCGCCGACACGAGGAGGTCGGTGAAGCTGACCGAGACGGTCTGGCCGTCGGGCAGGCCCACGGGCTCGCTGTCGATGAATATGTCGAGTATGTCTCTGCCGTTCGGCCAGCCGCACTCCTCGACGAGGGCCCGGTGGGCCTTCGAGGTGATGACGACGGTCGGCTCCAGCTGGTCGAGCGCGGCGGTGGTGGCGACGGGACCGGCGGTGTAGTCGAGTCCGACGCAGGGGATGCCGAGGGAGCTGACGGCGGCCATGGAGACCACCAGCTCCCAGCTGTTCTCGGCGAGGAAGACCGCGCGGGCGGGCCGGGTCTCGGGCAGCAGGTCCTGGATGGCGCAGGCCACCCGGCTGACCTTGTCGGCGAAGCTCGCCCAGGTCATGCGGGTCTCGCCGTCGACGACGGCGACGCGCTGGGGCCAGCGGGCGGCGTGCTTGCGGATGTCCGCGATCTTGATCATGAGGTGTTCTCCTCGGCGTCGGGGGTGGCGGATCAGCTGGTGGCGACGGCGGTCGCGGCGGCCGTGACGGTGGCCGCGGTGGTGCCGGTGGCCGAGACGGCGGCCGCGGCACCGGCGAGACGGTCGGCGGTGAGGCGATCGGCGGCGAGCTGCTCCACGGTCAGGTGGTCGGCCGTGGCCGGCACGGCGCCGGTGGCGGCGGCCTGGACGGCGAGCTCGCGGGCGGAGACGGTCGGGTTCCGCAGCGTGTAGATCTCGCAGCCGCTGGAGCGCAGCGTGTCGATCTGACTGAGCGTCCGCTCGCAGAGCTTCTCGCCGGGCACCGTGATCGGGATGCCGGGCGGGTAGGCGATGATGAAGTGCTCGGAGGTGCCCGTGGCCAGGGCCGCGGAGGCGCTCCGGTAGGTGCGCTGGATGGTGCGCAGGGCGTCGAGCAGCCGCAGCAGGGTCGCCTCGTCCACACCGATGTGGATGTGGAAGAGGACGGCGTCGCCGCTCTCCCGGGCCACGTACAGCGCGTACTCGTCGAAGAGCATCCGCCGGAAGTCGGCCGCCGTGATGCCGAGGGCGCTGATGTCGACGAGGACCCGGGTGGGGTCGTCGCTGACGAGCTGCGCGGCGTCGGTGAGGTGGCCGTCGGGCCCGAGCGGGCGGTACGAGGAGAGCCGCGGGTCGGTGGCGAGCTCGACGCGCAGGGTGCTGGCGAGCCCGAGGGAGCGGCCGAGGAGCGCCTCGCCCTCGGTCTCGGCCTGGAGCCGGGCCAGGTCCAGGCTGGCGAGCACGGGCCAGCTGGGCGAGGTGGTGTGGTGCTGGAAGAGGGCCTGCGCGGTGCGCTCCTGGGCCTCTCCGTCGCCGATGAGGTGCAGGTACGAGCCCTGGCGGAGCGCGGACATCGACTTGTGCGCGGAGTGCGTGACGGCCACGTTCATCGCGAGGCGGGGGTCGGCGGCGCGCAGCGTCTCGACGGCGTGCAGCGCGGTGAGCGGGCGCAGCCGGGGGTGGAAGCGGTGCGCGGCGCCCCAGGCCTCGTCGACCAGGACCGAGACGCCGGGGTGGACCGCGGCGAGTTCGGCGAGGACGGTCGGCAGGTCGTACCGGACGCCGTCGTACGAGACGGCGGAGAGGACGACGGTGTCGAAGGGCCGGCCCTCGGTGGCGGCGGCGCGGAACATCTCCAGGAGCCTGGGCAGGTCCGCGTAGGTCCGGGGGCAGCCGTCGCAGCAGCGCTGCATGGGGGCGTACGCGACCTGGACGCCGAGCGAGTTGAGGGCGAAGTGCACCGACTGGTGGCAGGAGCGGTCCGCGAGCACCCGGGAGCCGGGCTGGGTCAGCGCGGTCAGGGCGACCCGGTTGGCGGTGCTGGTGCCGGCCGACAGGAAGAAGGTGGCGTCGGCGCCGAAGCTGCGGGCCGCGAGGCGCTGGGCCTCGCGGAGCGGGCCACGGGGCCGGAAGAAGGAGTCGAGCATCGTGCCGCTGTAGGACACGTCGGCCGCGAGCTGCGCGACGCCGAAGAGCGCCTCGTAGGTCTCCCGCATGTGGGAGTCGCGGATAGACCGGCCGTGCGAGAGCGGCAGCGCGTGGAACGTGGCGATGTCCCGGCGGGCCACTGCGAGCACGGCGTCAGCGAGGGGGGTCCTGCCGTCCGGGTAGGCCCCGGGACGAGCCGGCAGTGTCGCCGGCTCCGGAGTGGAGCTGGTGGATGCGGTCATGGACCCATGAAATAAAAACCTTCGCGAAGGTATCAACTATCATCAGTGACACTGATGGAGCCCCGTCACCGTCACCCGCCCGACCTGCGAAAGCGCCGGGACACCCGCTGATGCGGATCCCGGCGCTCCGGCAGGTCGTACCGGCCGCGGCTACTTCACGAGGGTCTCGAACCCCATGTGGTCGCAGTAGGACACGATCCGCCCCTCGGCCATGAGGTCCGCGCCCGTGACCGCCGCCACGGTGTCGTCGAGGACGTGACCGCCGTCCTCGTCGAGGCCCTTCCCGTCGAGCACACCGGCGGCCGAGACCACCGCGTCGCCGCGGACACCGATGCTGCCGTCCCGACTGCCGCCGGTGCCGCTGCCGCCGCTGTTCGCCGGAAAGGCGTCGACGGAGTTCCTCGCGTCCTGCCAGAGGCCCAGCTTGGTGCAGTAGTCCAGCCGGTACGCCTTCGCCTCCTCGGTGTCGGCCGACGAGCAACCGCCCAGCAGGACCGCGGCGAACACGACGCCCAGCGCACGGCTCACCCTCCGCATGTCCCGGCTCCTAGGCACTGACGCGCCGCGGGCGGGCCACCAGCTCGCCGCCGCAGTTGGGGCAGACGTCGTTCATGGCGTCGGCGCACGGGACGCAGAAGCTGCACTCGTACGTACAGATCCGGGCGGGCCCGTCCGGCGTCAGGGCCGCCGTCTCGCAGCGCTCGCACCGGTCTCGCATCTCCAGGGCCATGGTCGGCTCCCCCTCCTCGTACGACTGAGAACCACTCCATGATCCGTACTCGCCCCGGCGCCCTCAACAGGCCGATGGCCAAAGATCGACGAAATCGGGTCAGGGCCGGACCGGGCCCCGCCGGGTCAGTGCCTGACCAGGCAGAACGGATGCCCGGCCGGGTCCGCGTACACCCGCCAGCGTGCGCCCGCCTCGCCGTCGAGCAGGGTCGCGCCGCGCGCGAGGACCTCCTCCTGGGCCGCGTCCAGATCGGCGACGCCGAAGTCGAGGTGGAACTGCTGGGGACGCTCCGGATCCGGCCAGGTCGGCGCCCGGTGCTCGGCGACCCTCTGGAAGCAGAGGACGAGCCCACCGGGGGTGTGCAGGGTGGACCAGGACTCGTGGAGGGACCAGCGGGGGTCGGGCCGGTCGACGTCCCCGCCGAGCAAGGCCTGGTAGAAGTCGGCGAGTTCACGGGGCACGGAACAGTCGAGGACGACGCACTGCAGCTCGGCGATCATGCGCGGAGTCTAGGACCTGTCCGGCGGACAGGGGAGCCGGCCATGACCCGCCGGACACCCCCTAGAGGGCGTCCCTGCGGCGCGCCTGCGTACGGACCGCACCCATGCTCGCCGCGATGACCAGGGCGATGGCGAGGGCGTCCGTGACGGACAGGGCCTGGCTGAGGACGAGGAAGCCGGCCGTCGCGGCGATGGCCGGTTCCAGGCTCATCAGGATCGCGAAGGTGGGCGCGGGGAGGCGGCGCAGGGCGAGGAGTTCCAGGGTGTACGGGAGGACCGAGGACATCAGCGCGACGGCGAGGCCCAGGCCGATCGTCGACGGCACGAGGAGCCTGCCGCCCGCCTCCGCGATGCCGAACGGCAGGCTGAGGACGGCACCGAAGGCCATGGCGAGCGCGAGCCCGTCCGCCTGCGGGAAGCGGCGGCCGGTGCGGGCGCTGAAGACGATGTACGTGGCCCACATGGCGCCCGCCGCGAGCGCGAACGCCGCGCCGAGCGGATCGAGGCGGTCGAAGCCGCCGCCCCCGAGGAGGACGACGCCGCCGAGGGCGAGTCCGGCCCACAGGAGGTTCATGAGCCGGCGCGAGGCGACCACGGAGAGGATCAGCGGGCCGAGGACCTCCAGGGTCACGGCGGCCCCCAGCGGGATCCGGTCGACGGCCTGGTAGAAGAGAATGTTCATGCCGGCCATGGCGGTGCCGAAGGCGACGACCGTCGCCCAGTCGGCGCGGCCGTACCCGCGGACCTTGGGCCGGCAGACGGCCAGGAGGACCACGGCGGCCAGCACGAGCCGCAGGGTGACGACCCCGAGCGCGCCCGCGCGGGGCATGAGGAGCACGGCGACGGCGGAGCCGAACTGCACGGAGAGCCCGCCGGCGACGACGAGCGCGACGGGCCCGAACCGATGGCCGGCCGCGGACCGGGCCGCCCCCGCACCCACCACGGGCGCCGCGGGCGCCGCGACCGGGGCCAACTCCTCGACCGGACTGTCCACCGACGGCTCCTCACCACACCAGTTCAATTCACTGGACTCTCAGTCCAGAATAATGCACCCCCCGTCCGGCGCACAGCCGGGATTCCCCTCCCACGCTACGAGCCCCCGCGCGGCACCGGAAATGCCGATTGCGCTGCGGTTATGCTCCGGGCGCATGAGCATCGAGCTGCGCCACCTCCGCTGCTTCCTCGCCATCGCCGAAGAATCCAGTCTCACCAGGGCCGCCGCCCGGCTCCACCTCACCCAACCCGCCGTCTCCCGCACGCTCGCCGCCCTGGAACACCACCTCGGCGCCCGGCTCGTCGACCGCTCCACCCACCACCTCGCGCTCACCGCCGAGGGCCGCGCGTTCCAGGACCGGGCGGCCGCCGCCCTCGCCGCCTTCGAGGCCGCCGTCGACCCGGCCCGGCTGCGCCACCGCCCGCTGCGCCTCGGCCACGCCTGGTCGGCCTTCGGCCCGTACACCACTCCCCTGCTCCGGCGCTGGCAGCGGGCCCACCCCGAGACCCCGCTCGAACTCCTCCGCATCGACGACCGCACCGCCGGTCTCGCCCGCGGCGAGGTCGACGCGGCGCTGCTGCGCGGGGCCGTCGAGGCACCCGGCCTGGTCACGGCGGAACTCACCACCGAACACCGGGTGGCCGCCCTCCCCGCCGACAGCCCCCTCGCCGACCGCCCCGCGATCACGCTCACCGACCTGGCGGGCGAGACGGTCGTCCTCAACACCGTCTCGGGCACGACCACCCTCGCGCTCTGGCCCCCCACCGCCCGCCCGGCGGCCACCCTCACGGTCGCCAACACCGACGACTGGCTCACGGCGATCGCCGCCGGCCGGGGCATCGGCGTCTCCTCCGCCTCCACGGCCGCTCTCCACCCCCACCCGGGCGTCGCCTACCGCCCCCTCCCCGACGCCCCCGCCCTCCCGGTGGTCCTGGCCTGGCGCGACGCCTTCCCCCACCCGGCGACACAGGCCCTGGTGGCGATGGCCCGCGAGATCGTCAGCGGGACCTGACCGCGCCCCCGGCGGCCACGCCGTCCCGCCGCAGGGAACGCCGGACGCGCCGGGCCCAGGCGTGCCGCTCCGGCTGCTCGTACGAGCCCCCACGAGGTACGACAGCTCCTCGGGGTCCGCGATCCGCCCGGTGAACTCCGCCCCGAGTGCGTGATCTCGGCGACAAGGTCGGCGTCAAGGTCCGGACGGCCCCGTTCCCTCCTCGATCGCCTCCGCCAGCAGCTCCGCCAGGTGTCGCCCCCGCCGGTCCGTCAGGTCCGCGATCTGGGTTCTGCACGAGAAGCCGTCCGCCAGGACCGCCGCGTCCGGGGAGGCCGTCCGCAGGGACGGCAGCAGCTGGTCCTCCGCGCACGCGACCGAGACCCCGTAATGACCCGGTTCGAAGCCGAAGTTGCCCGCCAGGCCGCAGCAGCCGCCCGCCAGGCCGCCCGTCAGGCCCGCGCGTTCCCGGAGTCGGCGGTCCGCCGCGTCGCCCAGGACCGCGTGCTGGTGGCAGTGCGTCTGGCCGGTGACCGGGCGGTCGAGGCGGGGCGGGGTCCAGTCCGGGGCCAGGGTCTCCAGGGCTTCGGCGAAGGTGCGGACGGAGGCGGCGAGACGCGCGGCCCGGGGGTCGCCCGGCAGCAGTTCGGGCAGGTCGGTGCGGAGGGCGGCCGCGCAGGAGGGTTCCAGGACGACCACCGGGCCCGCCACCTCCCCCATCACGTCCAGCGTCCGCCGCATCACCTTCCGGGCCGCCCCCAACTGCCCCGTCGACACGTACGTGAGCCCGCAGCAGACCCGTCCCGGCGGCAGCTCCACCCCCAGGCCCGCGTCCTCCAGGACGCGGACGGCGGCCTCGCCCACCTCCGGGGCGAGGTGGTTCGTGAACGTGTCCGGCCACAGGGTGAGCGACGGCGGGCGGGCCGAGGCGCGTTGGGCGAACCAGTACGCGAAGGTCCGTTCCGCGACCCTCGGCATCGTCCGCTCCGGCGTCACCCCCGCGAGCCGCGCCGCGAACGGCAGCGCCAGCGCCGCGTTCAGCACCCGCCCGAAGTGCGCCAGCCATCCCGGGAGCCGGCCCATCGTCCAGTGCGAGCGCGGCCGGCGCAGGAGGCCGAGCGGGCCCGCGTAGTGACGGTCGAGGAACTCCGCCTTGTACGCGGCCATGTCGACGCCCACCGGGCAGTCGCTGCGGCAGCCCTTGCACGACAGGCACAGGTCGAGGGCGTCCCTGACCTCCTCCGAGCGCCAACCGTCGGTGATCACCTCGCCGAGCGCCATCTCGTGGAGGAGCCGCGCCCGGCCCCGGGTGGAGTGCTTCTCCTCCCCCGTCGCCCGGTACGAGGGACACATCACCCCCGGACCCGCGCTCGGGCCGTCCACCCGGCACTTGGCGACCCCGACGCACCGGGCGGCCGCCCGTCCCACCCCCACCAGCGGCAGCCCCTCGAAACGGAGTCCGGAATCGAGCGGCTTGGGCCGCACCAGCATCCCCGGGTTCAGGCCCCCGTCCGGGTCCCACACGTCCTTGACCGCGCCGAAGAGGCCGACCAGTTCATCGCCGTACATCCTCGGCAGCAGCTCGGCCCGCGCCTGCCCGTCGCCGTGCTCCCCAGACAGCGAGCCGCCGTGGGCGACCACGAGGTCGGCGACCGCCTCCGAGAAGCGGCGGAAGTCCCGTACGCCCTTCCCCGTCCACAGGTCGAAGTCGATCCGTACGTGCACACAGCCGTCCCCGAAGTGCCCGTACGGGACTCCCCGGAGGCCGAACTCCGCAAGCAGCGCACGGAATTCACGCAGGTACGCGCCCAGCCGCGCGGGCGGCACCGCGCAGTCCTCCCAGCCCGGCCAGGCGTCCCCGCCGCCCGGCATCCGGGTCGCCGTCCCCGCCGCGTCCTCCCGGATCCGCCACAGCGCCCGCTGCCCGGCCGCCTCCCGTACGACGGCGGCGTCCAGCGCGTCGGCGGCCCGGACCAGCGCCCGCGCCGCCGGCTCCCCGTCCACCTCGCAGAACAGCCACGCCCCACCCTTCGGGAGCCCGGAAGCGCCCCGTACGAGATCCGCCGCCATGCCCTCCACCGTCAGCGGCCCGTACGGGAGCAGCCCGGCCGCCGCCTCCGCCGCCGCGCTCTCGTCCGCGTACCCGAGGACCACGAGGACCGGATCGGCGGGCAGCGGGACGAGCGCGACCGTCGCCTCCGTCACCACCCCGAGCGTGCCCTCGCTGCCGCAGAAGGAGCGGGCCACGTCCACGCCCCGCTCGGGGAGCAGCGCGTCGAGGGCGTAGCCGGAGATGCGGCGCGGCAGACCGGCCGGGTAGCCGGTCCGGAGGAGGGCGAGATGACGGTCGACGAGGTCCAGGAGTCCGGGCGGCGCGCCCTGTCCGTCCCGCCCCAGCGTCAACCCGGCACCCCGGTACGTCACCACTTCCAGCGAGCGCACGTTGTCCGCCGTGGTCCCCCAGGCGACCGAGTGCGCCCCGCAGGCGTTGTTGCCGATCATGCCGCCGAGGGTGCAGCGGCTGTGCGTGGACGGGTCGGGGCCGAAGGTCAGCCCGTACGGGCGGGCCGCGGCCCGCAGCCGGTCCAGAACGAGGCCCGGCCGGACGACGGCCGTGCGCGATTCCGGGTCCAGGGAGACGATCCCGCCCATGTGCCGTGTGAGGTCGAGCACCACGCCGGTGCCGGTCGCCTGGCCGCCGATCGAGGTCCCGGCGCCCCGCGCGACGACCGGGGTGGCGCCGTGCGCCCGGCACACCTCCAGGACGGCCGCGACGTCGGCGGCGTCGCGCGGCGCGACCGTACCGGCAGGAACGCGGCGGTAGTTGGAGGCGTCCATCGTCGCCAGGGCCCTCGCGGTGACGGAGAAGTCGACCTCTCCCGCGACGGCCGCGCGCAGCTCGGAGGCCAGTCCGGACGCGTGTTCCTCGTGTCTTCCCACAAGCCCAGGATGTCTCAGGCCTCGTCTCATCGGGCGGACATCCGGCGACCGGCCCGGCTCCGACCCGATACTCTCCGCCTCGTGGCTGAGATCCAGATTCCCGCTGACATCAAGCCCGCCGACGGCCGTTTCGGCGCGGGCCCCTCCAAGGTGCGTACGGAGGCGCTGGACGCCCTGGCCGCCACCGGCACCTCCCTCCTCGGCACGTCCCACCGCCAGGCTCCGGTCAAGAACCTGGTCGGCGAGGTACGTGCCGGCATCTCCGACCTCTTCTCGCTGCCCGAGGGCTACGAGGTGATCCTGGGCAACGGCGGCTCCACCGCCTTCTGGGACGTCGCGACCCACGGTCTGATCGAGAACAAGTCGCAGCACCTCACCTTCGGCGAGTTCTCCTCCAAGTTCGCGAAGGCCGCCAAGCTGGCTCCCTGGCTTGCCGAGCCGACCGTGATCTCCTCCGACCCGGGCACCCACCCGGAGCCGGTGGCCGAGGCGGGCGTCGACGTCTACGCGTACACCCACAACGAGACCTCCACCGGTGTCGCCGCCCCCATCAAGCGGGTCGCGGGCGCCGACGAGGGCGCGCTCGTCCTGGTCGACGCGACCTCCGGCGCGGGCGGCCTGCCGGTCGACATCGCCGAGACGGACGTCTACTACTTCGCCCCGCAGAAGTCCTTCGCCGCCGAGGGCGGCCTGTGGCTCGCGGCCTTCTCCCCGGCGGCGCTCGAGCGGGCGGAGCGGATCCACGCGTCCGGCCGCCACGTCCCGGAGTTCTTCTCGCTGCCGACGGCGATCGACAACTCGAAGAAGAACCAGACGTACAACACCCCGGCGCTCTCGACCCTCTTCCTGCTCAACGAGCAGCTGAAGTGGATCAACGGCCAGGGCGGTCTGGACTGGGCGGTGGCCCGCACGAAGGAGTCCTCGGACGCCCTGTACACCTGGGCCGAGGAGTCGAAGTACGCCTCCCCGTTCGTGACGGACGCGGCGAAGCGCTCGCAGGTCATCGGCACGATCGACTTCGCGGACGAGGTCGACGCGGCGGCGGTCGCGAAGGTGCTGCGCGCCAACGGCATCGTCGACACGGAGCCGTACCGCAAGCTGGGCCGCAACCAGCTGCGGATCGCGATGTTCCCGGCGATCGACCCGGCGGACGTGCGGGCGCTCACGGCCTGCATCGACTACGTCATCGAGAAGCTCTGACCTTCGCCTCGTAGGGGTTCTCCCCGTAGAGGACACCCGTAGGGCCCGGCACCGGACACCGTCCGCGCCGGGCCCTTCGTCATCCCTTCCGCAGCAGGCGCTTGACGCCGACGACGAGGACGGTGGCGCCCGCGAGGACGAGGAAGCCGGTGGTCGCGCTCCCCTGCCCGCCCTGGTCGCCCGCCGCCGGGGCCTTCGGCGCGCCCGGAGTGGTCGGCGCGTCCGAGGGGCTGCCCGAAGGCCGCTCGGCCCCGGCCCGGTCCACGCGCACCACCCGGCTGTTCCTGCCCTCCGAGCCGAACATGAAGGCCGAGCCGTCCGTCGTGTACGTCACCGACTCCGCCTGGCCCTGGAAGGGGGCCCCGACCGCCGTGCCCTCGTCACCGAGGCGGCCGCCCTTCCAGGCGTACTCCTTGGCGCTGAAGTAGCCGCGCAGGACGAGCCGGTCGCCGTCCGGGGAGAAGGCGCCGTCCGTCACCCACGGCACGTCGTCGACGCGCCGGAAGACGTTCGTACCGGACGAGGAGAGCCGCTCGGGGCCCGCGTACAGGCCGCCGCCGTCCTCGTTCTTGCTCGCGATGTACACCCGGCCGGTCTTCGGATGGACCATCAGGGCCTCGGCGTTGCGGGCCCCGTCGGCGTACTTCACGACGTACTGCTTCGCCCGGACGGTCTGGTCCTTCAGGGTCTTCGGCTCGGGGAAGCGGTAGATCCAGACGTGGTCCCAGGTGCCGTCGAGGTTGTCGCCGATGTCGCCGACGTAGATGTCGCCGTCCGGGCCGACGGCGATCGCCTCCATGTCGCGGGGGGTGCCGACGCCGGCCATGGTCAGGGTCGCGACGGTCTTTCCCGTACGGGAGTCGATGCCGTAGATCAGGGGTGCGTCCTGGTCGTTGTGCGTCCAGTAGATCCCGGGGTGGGCCCGGCTCGCGGCGAGGCCGCTGGACTCGGTGATCCGGGAGTCCTCGATCGTGAAGTCCCGGTCGGGTTCCTGCCCTTGGGCACGGGCATGGCCGGCCGGGAGCAGCACGAGGGCGGCGGCCGCGCCGAGGGCGCACAGAGCAGATCGCATGGGATCAAGCGTGCCACGGTGCGGGGGAAACCCGCTTGACCAGGACCGGAGGCACTGTCATGGTCGCGCCATGCCTACCTTCTCCGCCCCCGACGGCACCCTGCTCGCGTACCACGCGTCCGGTTCCGGCGCCCCGCTGATCTGTCTGCCCGGCGGCCCCATGCAGGACTCCGTCTACCTCGGCGAGCTGGGCGGGCTCGACGCCCACCGGACGCTGATCCGCCTCGACCTGCGGGGGACCGGCGCCTCCGCGGTGCCGGAGGACCCGGCCTCGTACCGCTGCGACCGGCTCGTCGAGGACGTCGAGGCGCTGCGCGTGCACCTGGGGCTCGACACGGTCGACCTCCTCGGGCACTCGGCGGGCGCCAACCTGGCCGCGCTGTACACGGCCCGGTACCCGGAGCGGGTGGCCCGCCTCGTCCTCCTCACCCCAGGCACGGCGGCGGTCGGACTCGACACGGCCGGGGAGGAGCGGCTCGCGGCGGCGCGGCAGCCGTGGCGCGAGGAGGAGCCGTGGTTCGCGGAGGCGTACGCGGCGCTCGAGGAGCTGACGGCGGGGCGCGGGTCGGCGGAGACGTTCCGGGCGATCGCGCCGTTCTTCCACGGGACCTGGGACGACGCGGCGCGCGAGCGGCACGCCGCGAGCGACGAGCAGCGGAACGGGGAGGCCGCCGCGGTCTACGCGAGCGAGGGCGCCTTCGAACCGGCGGCCACGCGCGCGGTGTTCGCGGAGTTCGGGCGGCCGGTGCTCGTCGTGGCCGGGGAGGGCGACGCGAACACGCCGGTCCCGACGGCCACCGCGTACGCGGCGCTGTTCCCGAAGGCCGAGCTCGCGGTCCTTACGGGTGCGGGGCACTTCCCGTGGCACGACGACGCGGAGCGGGTCGCGGAGACGGTCGGCGGTTTCCTGGGGTAGTCAGTGGTGTCCCGGATCACGTCGCAGGTCAGGGACGCGGTCCGCGATGATGTGACCATGCGTTTTCTGTTCGTCGGCGACAGCATGACCATCGGACGCGCCGGCGACTGGACCTGGCGTTACCGCATGTGGGAGCACCTGGAGGCGACGCTCCCCGGCGGGTACGAGATCGTCGGCCCGCGCTCCGGCCTGTACGACCCCGCCGCCGACGCCCCTGCCTCCGAGGCGTACCCCGACCCGGCGTTCCCCGCCTCCGCCCGCCGCCATCTGGCCGGCTGGGGCGAGGGCTGGCTGCACATGGCGTCCGTGATCGGCGAGACGGTCGCGGCGACCGGGGCGGACGTGCTGCTGATCTCGCTCGGCCTGATCGACCTGGGCTTCTACACGAACAGCGATCAGACCGAGGAGAACGTGCGGGCGTTCGTGGCGGCGGCCCGGGCCGCGAACCCGCGCGTCCGGGCCGTGCTCCTGCCGGTCATCCCCAACGTCCGCGCCGGGTACGACGCCCCCTTCGCCGCCGAGTGCGCCCGCTTCAACGAGCTCCTCGCGAAGGCGGTCGCCGACCTGGACACGGCGGCCTCGCCGCTCCTCCTGGCGACGGTCCCGGAGTCGTACGACCTCCGGGCGGACACCTACGACGGCACCCACCCGGGCCCGAGCGGCGAGCGCAAGCTGGCCGCCGCGTTCGCCGGTGCGATGCACCAGGCGTGGGGCCTGGGCGGTCCGTACTCCGGCTGACGGGTCAGGCGGCGCGGGTCAGCCGGTTCGCGAAGGTCGACACGGTGTACGTACCGATGCCGAGGACGACCTCCAGGGCGTTGCGGCGGGTGTAGCCGGCCTTCTCGAAGGCGGCGAGGTCCTCGTCGCCCACCGCGCCGGAGGAGGCGAGGACCCGGAGGGTGAAGGTCCTGACGGCGGCGAGGCGTGCGGCGTCGGGGACCGGGCCGAGGGCGGCCATCTTGGCCTCGTGCATGTCGACGCAGAGGTGGCACTGGTTGCGTTCGGCGACGGTCAGGATGACGGTCTCGCGGGAGTGCGGGTCGAGGGTGGTGGACTCGAAGATCGCGCTGAGCTTGAGGAAGCCGTCGAGGGTCTCCGGGGACTCCTTGAGGAGGGCGACGGCGGCGGCGGTACGGGCGGACATGTCGAGCGGTGCGGACAAGGCGGTTTCCCCCAGACTAGAATGGACAACATGGTTGACCATGTCGCTGGAGAAAACGTAAACCAGGTTGTCGATAATGGCAAGGGAGTACCCGGGAGAGACGCCCCCGGGTACGAGCTGCCCCTGCTCCTCTTCGGCGGCTTCCGCACCCTCATCGACCGGCTCCACGCCCGCCTCGCCGACGAGGGCCACCCCGACATGCGCCCCGCCCACGGCTTCGCCATGCAGGCCATCGGCGCCCACGGCGCCACCGCCAGCGACATCGGACGCCGCCTCGGCGTCTCCAAGCAGGCCGCCGGCAAGACCGTCGACCGGCTGCTCGCCGTCGGCTACGCCGAGCGCACCGACGACCCCGCCGACGCGCGCCGCAAGCTCATCCGGCTCACCCCGCGCGGGTACGACGCCCTCGCCCGCTCCGCCGCGATCTTCGACGACCTGCGGGCGGAGTGGGTCGCGGCGCTCGGTGCGGACCGCGTCCGGGACATGGAGGCGGCCCTGCGGAACGTCGTCCCCGAGGAGACGGCGTTCCGCCTGGACGCCACGAGCTGGCTGGGGACCCCCTAGGAGGACGCCGCCGGGCGAAAGGAGGACGTCACCAGGCGAAGGCCTCCGGGGACGGCCCCGGCCCCGGGAAGACCTCGTCCAGGCCGGCCAGCAGCTCCTCGCTCAGCTCCAGCTCCAGGGCGCGCAGCGCGCCCGCCAGCTGCTCCGGGGTGCGGGGCCCGACGATCGGACCGGTCACTCCGGGACGGGTGAGCAGCCAGGCGAGCGCCGCCTCGCCCGGCTGGAGACCGTGCTTGTCGAGCAGGTCCTCGTAGGCCTGGAGCTGCGCCCGCACCACCGGGTCGGCGAGCGTGGCCGCCGCGCGGCCCTCCGTACGCCGCTTGCCCCCGGCCTCCTTCTTCAGGACGCCGCCGAGCAGACCGCCGTGCAGCGGCGACCAGGGGATGACCCCGAGGCCGTACTCCTGGGCGGCCGGGATGACCTCCATCTCGGCGCGCCGCTCGAAGAGGTTGTAGAGGCACTGCTCGCTGACGAGCCCGACCGAGCCCCGCCGGGCGGCGACCTCGTTGGCCTGGGCGATCTTGTAGCCGGGGAAGTTCGAGGAGCCCGCGTAGAGCACCTTGCCCTGCTGGATGAGGACGTCGACGGCCTGCCAGATCTCCTCGAAGGGAGTGGACCGGTCGACGTGGTGGAACTGGTACAGGTCGATGTAGTCCGTACCGAGCCGCTTGAGGCTGGCCTCGACCGCCCGGCGGATGTTGAGCGCCGAGAGCTTGTCGTGGTTGGGCCAGGCCTCGCCGTCGGGGCCCATGTTCCCGTACACCTTGGTGGCGAGGACCGTGCGATCGCGCCGGCCGTCGCCCTTGGCGAACCAGGAGCCGATGATCGACTCCGTCCGCCCCTTGTTCTCCGCCCACCCGTAGACGTTGGCGGTGTCGAAGAAGTTGAGCCCCGCGTCGAGGGCCGTGTCCATGATGGCGTGACTGGTGGCTTCGTCCGTCTGCGGTCCGAAGTTCATCGTCCCGAGGACGAGTCGGCTGACCTTGAGTCCGGTGCGTCCGAGCTGCGTGTACTCCATGGACGTCAAGCCAACTGCTTCGAGCGCGCTCGAAGCAAGGGGGTTACTGACCGGCCAGCGACGCCACCGCGATGATCGCGAACATCAGTACGAGCACGCCGGCCATGATCCGGTTACGAGTCTTCGGGTCCACCAGACGAGGTTAACCCGAACCCCCGGCCGCCCCCTCAAGGGCCCAGGTGTCGACCGTCTCGTACCGGGGCTGCTCCCCCGGCACCCCGCGCACCGGCAGGTTCGACCGGACGAGCGCCAGCTCGCCCACCTCCCAGCGCGTGCCCTCCAGACCGCCCAGCCCGTCCACGAAGGGCCGCAGGTCCACCCCCTCCGCACCGACACGGGCGATCGTGAGGTGCGCCTGGTAGCGGCGGTGCTCGTCCATCGCGACCCCGGCCCGGCGGGCGGCGGCGTCGGACCGCTCGGCGAGGATCCGCAGCGTGTCCAGGTCCCCGGCGACCCCGGCCCACAGCGCCCGCCGCCCGAAGTGCCCGCCGCCGTGCAGCCGCAGCGGGAACGGCGGCGTCCGGTGCGCGGCCCTCGCGAGCCGCACCCGCAACTCGGGCAGCAGCTCCTCGTCGACCTCCCCCATGAAGGCGAGCGTGAGGTGCCAGCCGGGCCGCGAGGCCCAGCGGAGCCCGTCCGCACCGGGCAGCCGGTGCAGCCCGTCGAGGACGTGTCCGAGCTCGTCCAGCTGCTCCGGCGGCGGCACCACGGCGGCGAAAAGCCTCATGGGGAAAGTCTGGCAGGCCGACGGGCCCGGGGACGGCCTCCCACCCCGGACACGTCGCTCCTCAGCCCGTCGGCCGATCGAGCCGTCCGGTCAGAAGACCAGGTTGTACGTCGTCCCGGACGGAGCCCCGGCCTGGGTGGTCGTGCGCGGCGCGAAGGGGGCCTTCCAGCTGCCCGTGCCGGCGTAGAAGAAAGCGCCGGCCGCGGTCCGCGCGTACAGGTCGGGACGGCCGTCCTTGTTGCCGTCACCGATGCCGACGACGTCCGCGTACACGTTCCAGCCGCCACCGATCCGCGTCCGGGGCGCGAACGTGCCATCACCCCTGCCGAGATACAGCCACAGCACGCCGTCCCTGTCCCGGGCGACGAGGTCACCGGCCGCGCCACCACCGATGTTCCCGGTCGCGGTGATCTGGTTGTAGATCCCCCAACCGAACCCGATCTTCTTACGGGGCTCGAAGGGCGCGGTCGTCGAGCCGGTCGCCTTGTACAGGTACAGGTCACCGACCTTGTCGACGGCGACCAGGTCGGCCCGGCCTTCACCGGTCAGATCGCTGCCGCCCGCGAGCAGGCGGTAGGTGCCCCAGCCGCCACCGATCCGCTTGGGCAGGTGGCCCGACTGCACGTCGTCGCCCTCGTGCAGCCACAGGACACCGGACTTGTCGCGGGCGACGGTGTCGAAGACCTCGGTGCCGACGATGTCACCGGTGGCCTCCACGCGGTCGTAGGTGTTCCAGTCGCCCCACCAGCCCCCCGAGCCGAACGTCTGGCCGACGACAAGCCGTCCCGCGGCATCGTCCCAGCGCGTGTCGACCGCTTCGATCGCACCATCGGTCCGGCGCGCGTACACGTCCGGCGAACCGTTGTCGGTGGCGTCGTGCTGCTGGGGCGAACGCCTCACCTCGAAACTGCCGGTGGCCGTGACGGACGGCATCCCGTTCCAGGGCCTGGCCGTCACCTTCCAGTCGTACGTGCCGTCGGCCACGGCCCGCACGTACTCGCCGTTCCACCCCGTCTCCCCGGCCCAGTCGATGCCGAGCGAACCGTCCGGGTAGATGCCCGTGCCCGTCGAACGAGGACGGACGACCGTCCTGAAGTACCCAGAGACGCCCCGGCCGGTGAGCTCGATGGTGAGATCGGCCTCGGTGGTGGAGAACTTCCAGCTCAGACGGGTCTTCGCGACACCGTCGAGGTCGAGGGTGGCCGGGACGGCCGCGCTCATGAAGCTGATCGGGGTGGTGGGCGCCGGCGGCTCACCGCTGGAGGCGATCAGCTCGGCGGCCGGCCTCCCGTCCGCGCCGACCGCGATCCGGTAGACGCCCGGCCCTCGGTCTGCGGTGGTCCCGAGGGCCAGCAGGGTGCCGTCGGCCGACTTCTGCACGCTTTCGGCGTGGTCGAGGAGCTTGGCCGAGGTCCCGTCCGCCGAGGGGTAGGCCCTGAGTCCGCCCTCGGCCTCGGTGCCCCCGTGGGCCACGAGCCAGTCGCCGACCAGACCGCCGCTGACCGGTGCCATGCGGTCGTACGGCAGCGGCGCCCGCGTCACCTCGGTCGAGCCACGCCGGGCCGTGGCGAGGACGGTCTTCCCGTCCGACGTCGCCCGCTCCACCCACACGACACGGTCCCGCGTGATCGAGGCGCCGATCATGGAAACGTCCCCGCTCACGGGGTAGCTCTCGCTGACGCGGGCGCCGGCGATGTCGACGACCATCAGGTTCGCGCTGCCCGGGGCGTCACCGTGCCGGAAGGCGAGGGCGGTCCCGGGCAGGCTGTCGACGACGGAGAAGGCGTAGGGGTTCTGCTGCGGGTTCTCCAGCCCCACAACGTCACGGCCTCCCGCCGCGGTGACGAGCCGTACGTTGTAGTTCATGTCCTCGTCGAAGAGGGCGGCGCCCACCCCCTGCACGGCCTGACCGCGGAACCCGCCGAAGGTGACGGGGGCCGCGCCGGTCGCCATGTCGTACGCCGTCGCCGACTCGGTGCCGAACCGCCCGTACCTCTCCTTGATGGCCATCACGACGTCGGAGGCCGAGCCCGTGGAGCCGACGACGACCTTCGAGACCCCGTCCGCGTACCGCGTCCAGCGCGAGACGCCGTCCGCCCGGGTGAGGAAGCCGGTGGTTCCCGCACCGAGCAGCTCGCCGCCCGAGGCCAGGAACGGCACCTGGATCGGCGCGGCGGCGGTCGCGGCGGCCGGTGCCACCGCCGCAGTGCGCGCGGGAGCGGCCGTGGCCACCGGCCCGAGGAACGGCGTGGTGGCGACCACCGCCAGGACGACCCCCACCGACAACGACACATGGCGACGCGACAGAACAGTACGCAAGACGCTTTTCCTCCCCAACCCCATCGATACGCCCTTTACGACTCACCATTTCGCCGAAAGGTTGTACGGCTGACGCGGGCCGGGGAGGGAGCGGGTCAGGACACCTGGTTGTACGGCTGCCCGAAGGTGCTCGTCCCCGCGCCGGCGTCCGTGGCCGTGCGGGCCTTGAAGGGGGCCTTGTAGTCCCCTGTACCGGCATAGAAGAAAGCGCCGGCCGCGGTCCGCGCGTACAGGTCGGGACGGCCGTCCTTGTTGCCGTCACCGATGCCGACGACGTCCGCGTACACGTTCCAGCCGCCGCCGATCCGCGTCCGGGGCGCGAACGTACCGTCACCCCTGCCGAGATACAGCCACAGCACGCCGTCCCTGTCCCGGGCGACGAGGTCACCGGCCGCGCCACCACCGATGTTCCCGGTCGCGGTGATCTGGTTGTAGATCCCCCAACCGAACCCGAACTTCTTACGGGGCTCGAAGGGCGCGGTCGTCGAGCCGGTCGCCTTGTACAGGTACAGGTCTCCGACCTTGTCGACGGCGACCAGATCCGCCCGCCCGTCGCCCGTCAGATCACTGCCGCCGGTGAGCTGGGCGTACGCGTTCCAGCCGCCACCGATCCGCACCCGCGACTCGAAGCCGTTGCGGTACGGGCTGTCGGCGGCGCGGCCGCGGTGGAGCCAGAGGACCCCGTCCCGGTCGCGGGCGACCAGGTCGGCGGAGTCGGCACCGGCGATGTCACCGACCGACTCGATCCGGTCGTAGACGCTCCAGCCGCGCAGCCCGGAGGAGTTGTTCGGCAGGGCGACGAGCCGTCCCGTGGCGTCGTCCCAGCGCGTGCTGATCTGGTCGAGGTAGCCGCCCTTGTCCCGCGCGATCAGGTCCGGCGCCCCGTTGTCGTCGAAGTCGTGCGCCTTGGGGGTACGGGTCACGGTGAGGGTGCCGGAGGTGGTGACCGTCGGCATCCCGTTCCACGGCGTGGCGGTCACGGTCCAGCCGTACGCGCCGTTGGGCGCGGACTTCGGGCGCATGCTCGACATGTCCTCGACCTCGCCCGCCCAGTCCAGCCCGAGGGAGCCGTCGGGGTAGGTGCCGGAGCCGGACGCGGGCCGGATCTCCTTCCAGAAGACCTCTCCCGTCACCTTGCTTCTGAGGTGGACGGAGAGGTTCGCCCTGGTCGAGGAGAACTTCCAGGACAGCCGGGGACGGGCCGTGCGGTCCAGGTCGATGACAGCGGGGACAGTGGTGCCGACGTAGCCGAGGGGGGCGGCGCCTTCGTTCGGTTCGCCGGTGGAGGCGATCAGCTCGGCCGACGGCTGCCCGTCCACGCCGACCGCCACCCGGTAGACGCCCTCGCCCTGTGCGGCGGTGACGCCGAGGACGAGCAGCGTGCCGTCGGCTCCGGGCGTGGCGGACCAGGCGTGGTCGAGGAGCGGGACGGACGTGCCGCCCTTCAGGGAACGGGCCGTGAACGTGTGCCACGGGGTCGCGTCACCGGTCGTGGCGCCGAACGCGAACCAGTCGTCGCCCAGCAGGCCGCCCGTGGACTCCGCCGTGTCGTCGGGGCCGAGCTCGATCTGCTCGACTTCGCTGTCCCCGCGGACCGCCGTGGCGAGAACGGCCTTGCCGTCCACCGCCCCGGTCCACGCGACACGGCCCTTCGACAGGTACTCGCTGTCCCATGCCGGGAAGCGGCGCGTCCCGATCGTCCGGTGGTAGCTCTCCACGCCCCCGGCGGTGGCCAGGTCGACGACGCCCACCATCGTCTCGTGCGGCGAGTCCGGGTCGGGGTGACGGACCACGGCGGCACCGGGCAGAGAAGCGGAACCCCAGCGGGTGTCGACGGACACGGGCACGCCGGTCACCTTGCGGCTGGTCACGGCGCCGCCCGTCACCTCGACCTGCGTCAGGGCGGACCCGTCGTAGGCGCCCATCAGAATGGTCGAGCCGACGACTCCGCCGAACTCGCCGCACAGCGCGGGAAAATCGGCCACATCGAGGGTGACGGGCGCGGCGCCGGTCGCCATGTCGTACATCGTGAACGACACGATGGAGTCGCGGTGCCACTGGTGTTTCGCGACGACGACCGTGTCCGAGCCGACGGAGCCCTCCACCCTGTCCTCCTCGCCCGTCTCGATGACCTTCGACACGCCGTCCGCGTACCGAGTCCAGCGGTACGTACGGTCGGGGCTCCGGGAGAGGAAGCCGGTGGCCCCCGCGACGACCAGCTCACCCCCGTCGGCCAGGAAGGGCACCTGGACCGATGACGCGGCGGAGACGGCGGACACGACGGCGGGCGCCGCCGAGGCGGCCGGGACGGCGAGTGCCACGGCGAGCACGACACCGACCGAGACGGACAGACTCCGAGACGACAAAGCAGTACGCAAGGTGTGTTCCTCCCCCAACCAACCGGATACTCCCCTTACGACCGATCAGATTCCCGAAGGGTTGTACGACTAAGGTCCACGGAATGAAGATCCGGAAGGGCGGGGCGGAGGACCTCCCCGCGATACTCGCGATACTCGACAGCGCCGTGGTGTGGCTCAACGGCAAGGGGATCACCGCCCAGTGGGGCACGGAGTCGTTCTCCGGGCGGGCGAAGGCGGTGGAACAGGTCCGGCGGACGATGTCCGAGGGCGACCCGTGGATCGTGGAGATCGACGGCGTACCGGCGGGCACGATGACGCTGACGCCGCACCCCGGCCAGTACATCGAGCCGGCCGACGAGCCCGAGGTGTACGTACGCCTCCTGGCGACGGACGCGCGCTTCCACGGCCACGGAGTGGGAGCGGCGCTCCTCGCCCACGCGGCGGAGGAAACCCGGCGCCAGGGAGTGGAACTCCTCCGCGTGGACTGCTTCGCGGGCAGCGAGGGCCGCCTGATCGAGTACTACGAACAGCAGGGCTTCACGCGGACCGAGGAATTCCTGGTGAACGACTGGCCCGGCCAGGTCCTGGAACGCCGCGTCTGACGACAACGGCGGGAGGGGCCGGGGCCGGAGCGGGGGAGGTGGTGTCCGGACGTAAAAGCGTCTCGAACTCGCGCGAAGCGCGGTGAGAGCCGCAGTCCGGACACCACCTCCCCCGCGGAGGCCCCGGCCCCGGCGGGCCCCCGAGCGGGGTGGGCCCAGGCGGGGCCCAGTCCGGGGTCCCGATCCAAGCGGATCCCCCACCCGGGCGGGTCCCAGCACAAGGCCGGGCCACCGGCCCAAGCGGCCCCGCACCCAAGCGTGGTCCCGCTCCAAGCGGGCAGGCAAAGGCGGGGCCCACCCCCGAGCGGGTCGGGCCCAGGCGGGGCCCAGTCCGGGGTCCTGATCCAAGCGGATCCCCCACCCGGGCGGGTCCCAGCACAAGGCCGGGCCACCGGCCCAAGCGGCCCCGCACCCAAGCGTGGTCCCGCTCCAAGCGGGCAGGCAAAGGCGGGGCCCACCCCCGAGCGGGTCGGGCCCAGGCGGGGCCCAGTCCGGGGTCCCGATCCAAGCGGATCCCCCACCCGGGCGGGTCCCAGCACATGGCCGGGCCACCGGCCCAAGCGGACCCGCACCCAAGCGGGGTCCCGCTCCAAGCGGGCCCCACCGGGCGGAGCCCAGCATCCGGGCGGGCCCCGGCCCGAGGCGGGCGCCAGGGCGGGCCGCAGCCCAGACGATCCCGGTCCGCCGCCCGCCCCAGGGCTACGCGGCGGTGGCCAGCTGCGAGCGCGGCACGAACCGCACCTGCGGGTGCCCGTGTCGCCAGGCCCAGGCGACCTTGAGGCCGCCGACCCGGGCCAGGACCAGGCCGACGACGACGGCCGCCGCGAGCGAGATGACGCCGCCGGTGGCGAAGCCGACGCGCGCGCCGTACGTGTCGGTGACCCAGCCGAGCAGCGGGGCGCCGATCGGCGTGCCACCGGCGAAGACCATCATGTAGAGGCTCATGACGCGGCCCCGCATGGCGGGGTCGGTGGCCATCTGGACGGCCGAGTTCGCGGTGATGTTGACCGTGAGGCCGATCATGCCGATCGGCACGAGCAGCAGCGCGAACACCCAGAACGCCGGCGACAGGGCCGCGGCGATCTCCAGGACGCCGAAGACGGCCGCCGCGATGACGAGCATCCGCAGCCGGGTCGAGCCGCGGCGGGCCGCGGCGAGGGCGCCCACGAGGGAGCCGGCCGCCATCAGGGTGTTGAGGAAGCCGTACGAGCCGGCTCCGACGTGGAAGACGTCGCCGGAGAAGGCGGTGAGCCAGATCGGGAAGTTGAACCCGAAGGTCCCGACGAACCCGACCAGGACGATCGGCCAGATCAGGTCCGGCCGCCCGGCCACGTACCGCAGTCCCTCCCGCAGCTGGCCCTTGCCGCGCGGGACGCGCTCCACCGGGTGGAACTCGGCGGGCCGCATGAGGAGCAGGCCGACGATGGGTCCGAGGAAGAACAGGCCGTTGAGGAGGAAGGCCCAGCCGCTGCCGACCCCGGCGATGAGGACACCGGCGACGGCGGGGCCGATGAGCCGCGCGGACTGGAAGTTCGCCGAGTTCAGGGAGACGGCGTTGCGGAGCTGCCCGGGCCCGACCATCTCGGCGACGAAGGTCTGCCGGGCCGGGTTGTCGACGACCGTCACCATGCCGAGGAGGAAGGCGATGAGGTAGACGTGCCAGACCTGGATGGAGCCGGAGAGGGTGAGGACGGCGAGCGCGAGGCCGCAGAGTCCGAGGGCGGCCTGGCTGACGAGGAGCAGGCGCCGCTTCGGGTAGCGGTCGGCGATGACACCGCCGTACAGCCCGAAGAGCAGCATCGGCAGGAACTGCAGGGCCGTGGTGATGCCGACGGCGGCGGCCGAGCCGGTGAGGCTCAGGACCAGCCAGTCCTGGGTGATGCGGGCCATCCACGTGCCGGTGTTGGAGACGATCGCGCCGGTGAAGAACAGCCGGTAGTTGCGGATGCGGAGCGAGGAGAAGGTTTCCCCCCGCCCACGGGTCTTGAGGGTGGGTTGGTGGACGGGTGCGGAGTCTGCTCCGGGTCCCGTACTCAAAGTGCGTCGCCTCCTTGGCGCATGGGTTACAGGTGGGCGAGCTTCTCCAGGACCGGGGCGGCCGCGCGCAGCTTGGCCCATTCGTCCTCGTCCAGTCCTTCGGCGAGGGTGGCCAGCCAGGCGTTCCGCTTGCGGCGGGACTCTTCGAGCATGGCTTCGGCCTGCTCGGTCTGGCTGACCACCTTCTGCCGGCGGTCGTCGGGGTGCGGCTCCAGCCGGACCAGTCCCTTGGCTTCGAGCAGCGCGACGATGCGGGTCATCGACGGCGGCTGGACGTGCTCCTTGCGCGCCAGCTCACCGGGGGTGGCGGAGCCGCAGAGCGACAGGGTGCCGAGCACCGACATCTCGGTGGGGCTCAGCGACTCGTCGACGCGCTGGTGCTTGAGGCGTCGGCCCAGTCGCATGACGGAGGAGCGGAGCGCGTTCACGGCCGCGGCGTCGTCGGCGGTGCCGTGGGACAGGTCAGGCATGTTCATTAGGCTAACTCATTACTCTGTCTAAATACCAACAGGAACACGCGGACGTCGCACGGATCACACCCGCCACCCGGGCGAGACACGGCAGCACGGCGCACGGCAGATCACGCTTCGGCATCCATGTATCACCCAAATGAGTGAGTCGGATCCAGAAAGTGACGCAAAGAAGGCCCGGCTGCCCCGACCCTGAACGGCATGGGATCGACAGTGCTCAGCCTGCGCATCGACGGTGAGCTGCTCGACCGGCTCAGGAGTCACGCCGCGAAAAGAGGAATGAGCGTCCAGGACTATGTCGCCCGGACGCTCATTCGCGAGGATTTCGACGAGCGGTTCAAGACCGCCGTCGACGAGACGGAGAAGTTCTACGGCTCACCCGGAGCCGGAACCGACGGTCACGTGAGGCCGAGCGCCGGCATCGCGTAGTAGAAGACGAAGACCGCCGACACGACGTACATGGCCACCGGGACCTCACGGCCCCGGCCGGCCGCCAGACGCAGCACGCTGAACGCGATGAAGCCGATGCCGATGCCGTTCGTGATCGAGTACGTGAACGGCATCATCACCATGGCCAGGAACGCCGGCACCGCGATGGTGTGGTCGCTCCAGTCGATGTCCTTGACCGAACCGGCCAGGATCAGGAAGCCGACCGCGAGCAGCGCGGGCGTGGCCGCCTGCGACGGGACCATCGTGGCGAGCGGCGTGAGGAACAGCGCCACCGAGAACAGACCGCCGGTCACGACCGAGGCGAGACCCGTACGGGCACCCTCACCGACGCCCGCCGTGGACTCCACGAAGCAGGTGGTGGCCGAGGAGGAGGTCGCGCCGCCCGAGGCGACGGCCAGGCCGTCGACGAGGAGGACCTTGTTGATCCCGGGGAAGTTGCCGTCCCTGTCGATCAGCTTGGCCTCGTCGCCGACGCCGAGGATCGTGCCCATCGCGTCGAAGAAGCAGGACAGCAGCACGGTGAAGACGAAGAGGACGCCGGTCAGGAAGCCGACCTTCCCGAAGCCGCCGAAGAGGCTGACCTCGCCGACCAGACCGAAGTCGGGCGAGGCGACGGGGTTGCCCGGCCACTCCGGGGTGGTGAGGCCCCAGGAGGGGACGGTGGCGACCGCGTTGATCACCATGGCGCCGATCGTCATGACGACGATGGAGATGAGGATCGCGCCCGGCACCTTGCGGATGATCAGGGCGAGGGTGAGGAGCGTGCCCAGGATGAAGACGAGGACCGGCCAGCCGGTGAGGTGACCGTCGCCGCCGAGCTGGAGCGGGACGGTGGTGTGCGCGGCGTCGGGGATGCGGGAGACGAAGCCCGAGTCGACGAGGCCGATCAGCATGATGAAGAGGCCGATGCCGATCGCGATGCCCTTGCGCAGGCCGACCGGGACGGCGTTCATGACGCGCTCGCGCAGGCCGGTCGCGACGAGCAGCATCACGACGATGCCGGCGAGGACGACCATGCCCATGGCGTCGGGCCAGGACATCTTCGGCGCGAGCTGGAGCGCGACGACCGTGTTGACGCCGAGGCCGGCGGCGAGGGCGATCGGGACGTTGCCGATGACACCCATGAGGAGGGTCGAGAACGCCGCCGTGAGGACGGTGGCGGTGACGAGCTGGCCGCTGTCGAGCTGGTGCCCGTACATGTCCTTGGCGCTGCCGAGGATGATCGGGTTCAGCACGATGATGTAGGCCATCGCGAAGAAGGTGGCGAAGCCGCCCCGGATCTCACGGGCGACGGTCGAGCCGCGCTCGGTGATCTTGAAGTAGCGGTCGAGGCCCGAGCTCGGCTCCTGGGGAGCGGACGACTCGGGGGGCATGGCCTTGGCGGTGGCCGTGGTGCTCATGGGGTGGGTTCCTCATCGGGAGATGTCCGTTTTGGCGGTTCATACGAAGGAAACCCGCCAGAGGCAAACCGTTTCAGTATGAACACATGAACGAGCGAGCGTCCATCTCCGCGCGTAGACACGGAAACGAGCGGCCTAAACTGAGCGCCATGGCGAAGTGGACACCGAAGCACGAGGCACCCGAGCCCCTCGAAGGGCCCGTCGTCGCCACCATCACCGGCGGAACGATCCTCTGGTTCGTCCTCTTCCTCGTCCAGGTCCCCTTCTACGGCTGGTTCGACGACCGGGACCTCACCTGGTGGGTGTGGACCTGCCTGGCCGGCGCCGGCCTCGGCCTGATCGGCATCTGGTACGTACGGAAGCGGGACGCGGCGATCAAGCGGCACGCGGCGGCGCAGGCGGCCGAGTCGCCGGAGGCGCACCCGGGCACGGGCCCGGAGGCGCACCCGGACACGAGCCGGGGCGCGTGACACCGGCAGGCCCGCAGCACCGGCAGGCTCACAGCACCGCCAGCCTCACAGCACCGCCAGCCTCACAGCACCGCCAGCCTCGTAGCACCGCCAGCCTCGTAGCACCGCCAGCCTCGTAGCACCGGGGGACGATTCCCCTCCTCCCCCGGTCTGATCTTCGCCCTCCCCGGCAGGTGAACGACCGCATCCGGTCGTACCGTCGAAAACATGACTCAGCGGGCGAAGATCGACACCGGCGGCAGCGGGACGGCGCGGACCGGACCGCCGGTCGTCCACCGGACGGCCGGTCTCACCGCCGCCGAGGTCGCCGAACGCGTCGCGCGCGGCGAGGTCAACGACGTGCCCGTGCGGAGCTCCCGCTCCACCCCCGACATCGTCCGCGCCAACGTCTTCACCCGCTTCAACGCGATCATCGGCGTGCTGTGGGTGATCATGCTCTTCGTCGCGCCGATCCAGGACAGCCTGTTCGGCTTCGTGATCATCGCCAACACCGGCATCGGCATCATCCAGGAGCTCCGCGCCAAGAAGACCCTCGACGGACTCGCGGTCATCGGCGAGGCGAAACCGACGGTGCGCCGCGACGGCGTGGCCGCCGAGATCTCCACCTCCGAGATCGTCCTGGGCGACCTCATCGAGCTCGGCCCGGGCGACAAGGTCGTCGTCGACGGCGAGGTCGCCGAGGCCGCCAGCCTGGAGATCGACGAGTCGCTCCTCACCGGCGAGGCCGACCCGGCGGTGAAGAAGCCCGGCGACCGGATGATGTCCGGCTCGTTCGTCGTCGCCGGCGGCGGCGCCTTCACCGCCACCAAGGTCGGCCGCGAGGCCTACGCCGCCCAGCTCGCCGAGGAGGCCTCCCGCTTCACCCTGGTCCACTCCGAACTGCGTACGGGCATCTCCACGATCCTCAAGTACGTGACGTGGATGATGATCCCGACCGCGATCGGGCTCGTCATCAGCCAGCTCGTCGTCAAGGACGACAACTTCAAGGACGCGGTCGCCCGCACGGTCGGCGGCATCGTCCCGATGATCCCCGAGGGCCTCGTCCTCCTCACCTCGGTCGCCTTCGCGATCGGCGTGATCCGCCTCGGCCGCAAGCAGTGCCTCGTGCAGGAGCTGCCGGCGATCGAGGGCCTCGCCCGGGTCGACGTGGTCTGCCTGGACAAGACGGGCACGCTCACGGAGGGCGGCATGGACGTCACGGACCTCCGCCCGCTCAACGGCTCCGAAGAGACGTACGTCCGCAAGGTCCTCGGCGCCCTCGGCGAATCCGACCCGCGCCCGAACGCCTCCCTCCAGGCCATCATCGACGCCTACCCGGACACGGTGGAATGGCGCTGCACGGAGAGCCTGCCGTTCTCCTCGGCCCGCAAGTACAGCGGCGCGTCGTTCAGCGAGGGGGACGGCGAGAACTCGACCTGGCTCCTGGGCGCCCCGGACGTCCTCCTGAAGGCCGGCGACCCGACCCTCACCGAGATCGACCACCTCAACGAACAGGGCCTGCGGGTCCTCCTCCTCGCCCGTACGGCCCACGAGCTCGACTCCCCCGAGGTCGCCACCGACGCCCGCCCCACCGCGCTCGTCGTCCTCGAACAGCGGCTGCGCCCCGACGCGGCCGACACGCTCGCCTACTTCGCCGACCAGAACGTCGCCACCAAGGTCATCTCCGGCGACAACGCGGTCTCGGTGGGCGCGGTGGCCGCGAAGCTCGACATGCCGGGCGCGCAGAACACGGTGGACGCCCGCAAGCTCCCCACCGCCCAGGAGGAGATGGCGAAGGCGCTGGACGAGAACGCGGTCTTCGGCCGGGTCACCCCGCAGCAGAAGCGGGACATGGTGGCGGCGCTGCAGTCGCACGGCCACACGGTCGCCATGACGGGCGACGGCGTCAACGACGTCCTGGCCCTGAAGGACGCGGACATCGGCGTCTCGATGGGCTCGGGCTCGGAGGCGACCAGGGCGGTGGCCCAGATCGTCCTCCTGAACAACAGCTTCGCGACCCTCCCGTCGGTGGTGGCGGAGGGCCGGCGGGTGATCGGCAACATCACCCGGGTCGCGACCCTCTTCCTCACCAAGACGGTCTACTCGGTGCTCCTGGCGGTCCTGGTGGTCTGCTCGCAGGTGGAGTACCCGTTCCTCCCCCGCCACCTGACGCTGCTCTCCACCCTCACGATCGGCGTCCCGGCCTTCTTCCTCGCCCTGGCCCCGAACAAGGAACGCGCGAAGCCGAACTTCGTACGCCGGGTCATGCGGTACGCGATCCCCGGCGGCGTCATCGCGGCGGCGGCCACCTTCACCACGTACCTCCTGGCCCGCCACCACTACACGGGCGCGGACGCCCTGGGCGCCGAGACGAGCGCGGCCACCCTCACGCTCTTCCTGGTCTCGATGTGGGTCCTGGCGATCATCGCCCGCCCCTACACCTGGTGGCGCATCACCCTGGTCGCGGCGATGGGAGGCGCCTTCCTCCTGGTCCTGACCATCCCCCGGCTCCAGGACTTCTTCGCCCTGAAGCTGGTGGGCGTGACGATGCCGTGGGCGGCGGTGGCCATCGCGGCGGCGGGCTGCGCCCTCCTCGAACTCGCCTGGAGATGGGTGGACCGACGGTTCCCGGCGTAGGTGTCAGGCGGTGTCCCGGAGGGTGGTGGCGAGGCGGTCCAGGACGTGGGGCCAGCCCTTGCCCATGCCCTCGTACGCCTGGCGGCCCATGGGCGAGTCGAGGTCGAAGCCGGCGTGGACGAGGACGAGGCGGGTGCCCTGGCCCTCCGGGTGGAGGGTCCACGTGACGGTGGTGTCGAGGGTGCCCTCGGCGAAGCGGTAGGCGAGCAGCCGCTCGTCGTCCACGGCGGTCACCTCGCAGGGCTGCTGCCCGAAGGCACCCATGTCGAGGGTGAAGCGGTGGCCGACGACGGGCTTGACGTCGCCGGCCGCCCACCAGCGGGCGTGCAGCTCGGGGTCGGTCAGGGCCTTCCACACGGCCGCGGGTGCGTGGGGCAGGAACTTCTCGCAGGTGATCGTGTTGCTCTCGGTCATGTCTCGTCTTCCTCGTCCAGGAGCCGGGCCAGCGCGTCCAGGCGCTGCTTCCAGTAGTGCTCGAACGGATGCAGCCACTCGCCCACCTCGGCCAGCCGGGCCGGTTCGAGGTGGTAGAAGCGGTGCCGGCCGCGGGGCTCCTCGCGCACCAGTCCCGCGGTACGGAGCACCGCCAGGTGCTCGGAGACCGCGGGCCTGCCGAGCTCGAACATCCCGGCCAGCTCGCCCGTGGAGCGAGGCCCTTCGCGCAGCGTTTCGAGCAGTCTGCGGCGTACCGGATTGGCCAGCACGCCGAACACATCGGTCGGCATGACACGAAGATACGTCGGAATTTCCCGACGCGTCAAAACTTTCCGACGCGTTACTGGTTCCGGCCGAAGGCCGTGCCGAAGGCCGTGCCGAAGGCCGTGCCGATGACACCGCGGGGCCCGGTCCGCGGCGGGCGGCCGCCGACCCATCGGGTGAAATCACTCTCCGTACATCCCCGTGCTCCTCGGCCCGTGGCAGACATCTGGCACGCGATCGCCTCTCGACGACCGCGCTCGCCTCTTGCTCGCCGACCCCCTGTCGCCTGCCATGAGAAGGAACCACCCCATGACCCGCAGAACAGCCGTCCGCCCGACCGCGCGCCTCCGGGCCGTCGGCCTCCTGTGTGCCCCGGCGCTCGTCGCCGCGGCACTCACCGTCACCGCCGGGAGTCCCGCCGTCGCGGCGCCCACCTGCTTCGAGGCCGCCGCCACCGTCCCCGGCACCACCGGCACCCCGGGTGACGACGTCATCATCGGCACGCCCGGCAACGACGTCATCGACGGCAAGGGCGGCAACGACCGGATCTGCGGCCTGGGCGGCAACGACTTCGTCCACGGCGGGGACGGCGACGACCAGATCTCGGGCGGGACCGGCGACGACCGGATCTTCGGCGACGCCGGCAACGACGCGATGGGGGGCGACGAGCGCGCCTACACCGGCGACGTCACCGGCCCCACCGGCCGGGACTACCTCGACGGCGGGACCGGGAACGACTTCCTCCTCGGGGACAACGCGGCGACGCAGGGCACGGCCAACGGCGCCTCCCCCGACGTCCTCGTCGGCGGGACCGGCGACGACGTCCTGTACGGGGACGACGCCGGCGACCACGCCAACGGCGGTGCCCCGGACCGGATCATCGGCGGCGACGGGGAGGACGTCATCGTCGGGGACTCGCTCGGCTACTACTCGGCCTCGGGCGCCGGTGACGACGTCCTGCTCGAAGGCCCCGGCACCCTCGGCGACGTCACGGGGGACAGTTTCGCGCCGTTCGGCAACGCGACCGGGGCAGGCGGCGACGACCTGATCGACCTGGGAACGGACGGGGCGTTCGGTGCCGTCGGCGACCACACGTCCGGCGGCACCGCGGTCGGCTCCGGCAACGACCGGATCATCGGCGGCGGCGCCGGCGAGATCGTGCTCATCGGCGACAACACCCTCGTCGATCCCACCGGGGCCACCGCGGGGAACGACCAGATCGAGGGCCGCGGCGGCGACGACCGGATCTTCGGCGACAACTCGGACTGGGGCCAGACGCTCGGCACCGCCGGCGGCCGGGACACCCTGCGCGGCGGCGACGGCAACGACTACCTGCGCGGCGGCCCCGCCGCCGACGCCCTCGACGGCCAGGCGGGCATCGACGACTGCGACGGCGAGGACGGGACGGACACCGTCGTCAACTGCGAGATCCAGCCGACCGCACGGTCGACCCGGAAGGCCGCCCCCGCCCGGACGGACCGGCCCCTGTACGACCGCCTCGCCGGACAGAGCGGCCGGAACGGGCGGTACTGACCGACCCGGACCGGTCTCCTCGGCCGGGCCCGGCCCTGCCCGACCCGAACCGGCCCTGCCCGACCCGAACCGGCCCTGCCCGACCCGAACCGGGCCGGCTGCGTGCGGCCCGGCCGTGCGGCCCTAGTCGAACCAGCGGTCCCGGGCCAGTTCCGCCGTCCTCGACGGGTCCTCCAGGAGGGCTGCCACCTCGAAGCGGCGGGGCCATTGGCCCGCGGCCCAGGCCAGGCCCGCCGCCACGCCTTCCAGGGTGGCGGCGTGGAGCGTGCCGTCGGGGGTGCGGCGCCAGTCGAGTTCGGTGCCGCCCGCGTGGAGTTCCTCGTGCTCGACGTACGAGGAGGGGGTGCCGGGGCCCAGGAGGGCGTGGACCGAGGGCGGGACCTCGTGCTCCTCGCCGACCGTCGTCACCTCCGCCTCGACCGCCTCGCTCAGGCGGCGGACCTGGAAGAGGTCGGCGAGGTCCGCCGCGCGGGACGGGGAGACCGGGAGGAGCGGCAGGTCGCCGGCGAGCGGCAGCAGGTCGGGGGCGTCCGCCACCAGGGCCTCCGACGCGTCGACCACGACCAGCGTGCCGTCCACGACCGCGCGCAGCTCGTCGGGGAGCGTCACCTGATCGGGGTCCAGGTCCGCCAGGGCCGTGTACAGGGCGTGGAGCTGGACCGCCGTCACGCTCCTCGACGGGTCCGCCAGGCGGGTCAGGAGCTCCGCCGCGCCGCCCGGTTCCTCGAGGAGCGCCGTGACCGAGGTGCGGACGCCCAGGGCGCGGAGGACCTGCTCGTCCTCGAAGCCGGTCGCGTCGGCGGAGTCGTACAGCCCGGCGAGGAGCGGGTCCGAGCCCTCCGCGCGGAGGCCCGCCGGCCGGCGGCCGTCCAGGACGGGGTGGTCGCGCAGCCACCAGGCCGTGTACGAGCGGACGGTCTCCGTCGTGCCGTCCGGGAGGAGGACCCGTACGGGCTGGGTCAGGGCGTCCCGGAGCGGCGGCTGCGCGAGCAGTGCGAGCGCCTGCGGCCAGGCGTCGTCGTCGACCAGGTCCAGGTCCCGTACGGCCACGATCTCCGTCGCCACCGGGGGTACGGGGGTCTCCGGGAGGCGGTCCAGGACGTCCTCGCACCACACGTCGACCGCGTCGAGCAGGCCCGCGTCGTCCGGCTCCGGGTAGTCGCCCTCGCGGGGCTCGACCTCGTCCGGGTCGAGGACCAGGTCGTTCGCGCGGACCAGGGCGAAGTTCGCCAGGACCCCGCAGGCGGCGAGGGGCTGTTCGCCCCAGCGCGCGGCCAGCTCGGCGTCCACGAAGGCCAGTTCGTCCTCGCGCATCACGGCCGCGAAGGCCGAGCCCGGGAGGACCAGTTCGCCCGCCGGGGCGAGTTCGCCGTCCTCGTCGGGGAGGGCCAGCGCCCCGAGCCACGGCTCCTCACCGGGGTCAAGCTCCGCGTCGCGCACCAGGGCGAGGACCGTGTCGGCCAGCTCCTCCGCGTCCAGGACGTCGCCGTCCTCGTCCCAGATCTCCCCCGCGTCGAGCGAGGCCGCGACCGCCGCCCGTACCTGCGGGGTCGTCAGGACCGCGCGGGGCGTGGCGGGCAGGGCGCCCAGCTTCTCCAGGAGCGGGTGGGCCGCCTCCGGGTGCGCCACCTTCAGACCGAGCCGCGTCAGCTCGGCGGGCGTGCGGTCCTGCGGGAGCAGCACCTGCCGGGGGCCGATCGTCGTACGGACCCGGGCGCCCTCGGCGGACTCCGCGAGCGGCACCGGAAGGCCCGTCAGACGGTCCGGGTCGACGCCGGCGAGCGAGTCGTACAGGCGCCACCACCACGTCGGCGGCCGGTCCACACCGGCCAGGCGGTCGATCGCCTCCGTCAGGGGCACGCGGCCGATGCCGAGCGTGCGCAGCTCGGGCCGCCGCTCCAGACCGGCCGGGAGGAGCGTCGGGAACACCTCGGCGAGGACGTCGACGGTCTCGCCGCCCGCGCCCTCCACGACCTCCGCCTCGATCGGGCGGAGCGCCGGAAGCTCCTCGGAGGGGGCGGCGGGCGCCAGGAACGCGACCCTCGGCAGCCGGTCCAGGATCGCCTCGCGCAGCGCCCCGTCGAGCGGGCCCTTGCCGAGCGGCCCGGGCACGAGGTCGAGCGCCCCGGTCGTCACCGGGTGCCAGTCGGCGAGGAGTTCGGCGTACGCGTCGGCCGCCCGCTGCACCAGGAAGTCGGTGAGCGGCCCCGGCGCCGGATGCCGCCGGGCCGTGTCCAGCGGCAGCGACGCGATGAGGAGCGCGGGGATGCCGAGCGGCTCGTCGGTGGGGGTGGGGGCGTGCACGACCGGGGTCGTACGGGGGTACTTCGGGGCCCCCTCGGCGTCCACCGGTACGGCCCAGGTGACCGACCAGTGCGGGCGCAGGCGCTCCTCGACCGGGCGGTCCCTCAGGAGCTCGGCCTCGAGCGGGCCGCCGTGGGTGACGGTCCGCCAGCGGTGGCCGCCGTCCCTTCCGGTCGCGGAGTCGTCGATGCGGACGTAGCCGTCGTCCTCGGAGCGGCGGAGGGTCCGTACGCCCCCGGCCGTCTCGACGACGATCTCGGCGAGGCCCGGCAGGGTGAGCAGCAGGGCGTCGTCGACGGAGTCGAGGAGGCGTTCGGCCAGGTCCTCGGCGGCGGCGTCCCGCAGCGGGAGGACGACGACCGTGTCGTAGCCGTCGGGGGCGGTGCCCTCGGCGGGCAGCGGAAGCCGCAGAAGGGGTACGTGGCCGTCGCGGCGGCGCAGTTCGTCGCCGAGGCCCGGGCTGTACCGGGCCGTCTCGGCGGCCAGCTCGCGCGCCTCGGCGAGGGACCAGCGGACACCGCCGTGACGGCCCAGGACGGCGGGCTCGTCGGTGACGGCGAGAACGGCCGCGAAGCCGACGCCGAACCGGCCCACGGCACCGTGGGTCTGCTCCCGCTTGGCGGAGGCACGGAGGGTCGACAGCGACTCGGCGCCCGCGGCGTCCAGCGGGGCGCCGGTGTTCGCTGCGGCGAGGACGGCGGGGCCCTCGTGGTCCGCGGGGTGCAGGGTCAGGCGGAGACGGCCGGTGACGGCGGCGCGGTGGGCGGCGTCGGCGGCGTTCTGGGCCAGCTCGACGACGAGACGGTCGCGGTAGCCGCCGAGCGCCAGGTCCTCCTCGGCGTTCGCGTCCTCGCGGAACCGGGCCGGACTGGCACCCCAGGCGTCGAGCACACCCCGCCGCAGCCGTGCGGTGCCGAAGGGATCGGTTCCGTCGGTCGTCGTCCGGACGCTGACGCTCACGTCTGACTCCACTCTGCGGGGCGGTCGGTCCCGGACCATTGGGCCCGGGGCCCGAAGGTACCGCGCGGGGCGGGGCGGGGGTGACGGGGCACGTGCGTGGGCGGGGGCGCGCGGGGTCGTTGAACGGGGGCGGTGCGGTGCGCCTGCGGCGGGCGGTCGGGTGGTGCCGGGTCGTGGCGCTCGCCGGCTGCGGGCGGCGGCGACGCTGGGCCGGGCCCCCGGGCCCTCGCGTGCCGCGAGCCGCGCCTGGCCGGTCCGGCTGTGGGCTGCGCCCTTACCGCACCGGGTTACGGGCCGCGCCCTGCCGGGCCGGGTTGCGGGCCGCGCCCTCCCCGGGCCGGGTTGTGGGCAGGCGTTCCGCAAGGGGCGATGGGGGTCCCCCTGCTCGAGCGAAGCCGAGAGCTTGGGGGAGGGCGGGCACAACCCCACGACGGCGCCGCACGCCGGGCGCGGGTCCAGGCGCCGAAGCCTGGGCCCGGCAAGGGGCGCCGCCCCGTGTGCCCACCCGTCCAGCCCTGGGGGTCACCCGGACGAAGTCTGGGGGAGGGACGATTGCCCACACGGGCGGGGGCACCGCCCCGCGAGCGGGCGCCCACACACCGGGCGTGCCGGCCACGCGGGCGCAGCCCGCACGGGCGTGAGCGGGCGCGGCACCGGCCTGCGAGCGGGCGCCCGCACGGCGGGTGGGCGGGGGGCACCGCCCCGCAGGGCGCGAGCCCCGCACGGCGGGTGGGCCGGGGCACCGCCCCGCAGGGCGCGAGCCCCGCACGGCGGGTGGGCCGGGGCACCGCCCCGCAGGGCGCGAGCCCCGCACGGCGGGTGGGCCGGGGCACCGCCCCGCAGGGCGCGAGCCCCGCACGGCGGGTGGGCCGGGGCACCGCCCCGCAGGGCGGGAGCCCCGCACGGCGGGTGGGGTGGCCTCCAGGGCTACGAGTGGCCCAGGTCCTCCGACGCCGCGTCCGGTTCCGTCGTCGAGCCCGAGTCCTTCGCCGGGCGCAGCGGGAACGCGTCCGCCGCCATCGAGTCCAGCACCGGCGGCGCCGGCCGCGGCGGCTTCGGCATGACCGCCGCCTCCGAGTGCCCCCCGCAGCCGTACGCGAGCGACACGACCCGGCCGTCCGCCGGGGAGAACTCGTTCGCACAGATCCCGAACGCCTGCTTCAGCGAGCCGGCCAGCGGCACCAGGAACGCGCACGACTCGCACGAGGCCGGCGCCGCCTGCGCCATCGGCGTCTTCGCGCCGAACGCCTCGTCCCAGCGGTCCGCCGCCACATGCAGCCCGTACCGCGACAGCACCCGGGCCCGGCGCATGCCGAGCTCCTCGGCGACCGACGCGATCGCACCGCGCGACGGGACCCGCGAGGTCAGCTCCGCGTCCTCCTCGTCGAGGTGCTCCTCCAGCTCCTCCGAGACCACGGAGTTCGGCGGCGGCGCGTCCTCGCCCGAGTAACCGGGCTCCAGGCGCAGGTCGTCCTGCTCCGTGGGGAGCAGGTCCCCGGGGCCCATGTCCCCCGGCCGCAGCCGCTCGCTCCACGGCACCCACTCCGGAGCCATGAGGGCGTCCGTGCCGGGCAGCAGGACGGTTTCGTCAAGCGTGATGTTCTTGGCGCGGGAGGCGCGGGTGAGGGTCACCGCCCAGCGCCAGCCCCGGTAGCCGGGCTCCTTCGATTCGAAGTAGTGCGTGACGACCCGGTCGCCCTCCGCGACGACCTCGACGTGCGCGCCCACGATCCCTGGCGCGGCCGCCTCCTCGGCGGCCTCCCGCGCGAGGTCTACGGCCTCCGCGCACAGGCGGTCGGGGGTACGCGTGGCTCGCGGGGTACGCGGGGTACCGCTTCGCGTCGTCGCAGCACTCACAGGTCTCGCTTCTCTCCTACGCCGTCTCACGGGTGCGCCGGCCGAGGGGCGGGAGCGAAGCCACGGGCGGCGGGCGGAGCGGACCAGAGGGCCGCATCGACGTCCGCACCCGACTTGTCTCGCGCGTCTCGGGCACACCTATCGTCATCCATTCTGCGGGATGCCGAAGAGGCGCGCGGCCGAGAGCTTCCGCCGGTGACGCGCTACGCACGCTACCCCGTTCGCGGGCCTCCGCCCACCTGCCCGCCCCAAGTGACCCGGATCGCGGACACCCCGCACGCCCGAACCGACCGCGGGCAGAGGCATATGGGCCGGTCGAAGTTCCCCGGAGCGGAGCCGTACGAGCGGGTCCGAGTTCCCCGGGGCGGAGGCGTATGGACCGGTCGAAGTTCCCCGGAGCCGAGCCGTACAGGTCGGTCGAAGTTTCCCGGGGCCGCGGGGCGCGCGTCTCCTGAAACCCCGGCGCGCGGTGCCGTACGCGCCGTGCGCGATCCCCCCGCCCCCGTCGTACGCCCCCGCGAAACCGCCCGGAGCCGGGAGCTCACGCTCCGCGTCGCGCGTCCCGTGTTCCCGCCGTCCCTGATCCGTCCCGTCGCGGGTCCACCGTCGTGCCACGGTTCGCCGGGCGCGCCGGTGGGGCACTATGACGGAGTGGCAGCCGCACGGTCCCCCGTACGATCGCATGATCCCGCCGGGCCGCTCCGCCGAGCGGGCCGGAAGGTCGGGCGTGCCCTGCACCTGCCGTTCACCGGGACCGCGAAGGGCATCCGGAAGGCCACCCACGCGCATGGCGCGGGCGAGTCGGGGCTCGGGAAGCTGATCGAGCTCCATGCCGTGAACGGCGCCGGCGACGTCATGATCACCGTCGCCCTCGCCTCCACCGTCTTCTTCTCCGTGCCGACCGACGAGGCCCGCGGCCGCGTCGCGCTCTACCTCGCGGTCACCATGGCCCCCTTCACCCTCCTCGCCCCCGTGATCGGTCCGCTCCTGGACCGGATCCCGCACGGGCGGCGCGCGGCGATGGCGGGCGCGATGCTGACCCGCGCGGTGCTCGCGATCATGATGTCGGGGGCCGTGGCGACGGGCGGTCTGGAGCTGTACCCGGCGGCGCTCGGGGTCCTCGTGGCCTCGAAGGCGTACGGGGTGGTGCGCAGCGCCGTCGTGCCCCGCCTCCTCCCACCGAACTTCTCCCTCGTGAAGGCGAACTCCCGGGTCACCCTGGCCGGGCTGCTCGCCACCGGCATCGCCGCGCCCGTCGGGGCGGGGCTCCAGATCCTCGGGCCGCGCTACCCGCTGTACGGGGCGTGCGCGCTGTTCCTGCTCGGTACGTTCTGGGCGCTGCGGATGCCGCCCAAGGTGGACTCGGCGAAGGGTGAGCGGCGGGCGCACCTGCTGACGCACGGCGAGAAGAAGCCGAGCCTGCGGACGGTGGGCCCGTCGGTGCTGCACGGCCTGCAGGCGAACGCGGCGCAGCGCATGCTGTCGGGTTTCCTGATCTTCTTCCTGGCGTTCCTGCTGCGCGAGCACCCGCTGTCCGGGCAGAGCGCCGCCGTCTCCCTCGGGATCGTGGGCGTGTCGGCGGGCGTCGGGAACGCCTGCGGCACGGCCGTCGGCTCGCTCCTCCGCGACCGGGGCCACGGGCCCGAGGTGATCATCGCCACGATGATCACCGTGGTCTGCGGTACGGCGGTCCTCGCGGCGATCTTCTTCGGCGGGCTGATGGTCGCCGTCCTCGGCGCGGTCGCGGGCCTCACCCAGGCCCTGTCCAAGCTGTCCCTGGACGCCCTGATCCAGCGGGACGTGCCGGAACAGGTGCGGACCTCGGCGTTCGCCCGTTCCGAGACGGCGCTCCAGATGGCCTGGGTGGTGGGCGGCGGGATCGGCATCGCCCTGCCCCTCAACGGCACCCTCGGCATGGCCGTCGCCGCCTCGTTCCTGGGTCTGGGCGCCCTCCTCTCCGTCCGCGGCCTCCTTTCGGCGGCCCGCAGCCGCCCCGCTCCCAAGGGCCGTCCGAAGGCGAGAGCGACCTAGCCGGGCCTTCGGGACACTCCGTACGAAGCGGTACCGGGTGGCGGCACGCCGTACCCCCGCGTGGCGCGGGCGCGGCGGCCCGATAGCCTTCGGCTCATGACCGTTGCGTTCTTCTCCGGCTCGCGCCGCCGGGCCGCCGTCGCCCTCGGGGCCGTCGCCGCCGGCCTCCTCGTACTCTCCGCCTGCGACAAGCCGACTCCGCTCGCGACCCTGACGGTCGGGACCGACTCGGTGCACTCCGAGGCCGCCTGCTACAACGACGGCGACGCCATCAAGGAGTCGCAGATCCAGCAGTGCCTCAACAAGAAGGCCGAGAAGACCATCACGGTCTCCACGGACGACAAGATCCGCTTCGGCGTGGACCCGGAGATCGCGGACCACGGCTGGACGATCTTCCTCGGCGGCCAGCAGGCCGAGCCCGAGCCGTACAAGAAGACGTACCGGACCATTCCGGCCAGCGCCTTCTTCTCCAGCCAGAGCGGCGAGGCCACCGACAAGACCCAGGTGACCATCGTCGAGAACACCGGCAAGAAGCTGACCGGCATCTGGCACTTCCAGCTGAAGAAGGACTCCTGATCCGCCGGTGGTCCACCGGATCCTGATCGTGACGGCCGTGGTGGCGGAGGCGGACTCCGTCACCGCCGGCCTCGGCCTCGGCGGCCCCGAGCTCCTCCCGCTGCCGGGGGGTCTCACCCTGCGCCGTCACCAGGACGGCGTCGACGTGCTCGTCGGCGGGGTCGGCCCCGCCGCCGTCGCCGCCGCGACGGGCACGGCCCTCACCTACGGAACGCTGACCGGCGACCGCTACGGCCTCGTCGTCTCCGCCGGGATCGCCGGCGGGTTCCAGCCGGCCGCACCCGTCGGGTCCCTCGTCGTGTCCTCGGCGATCGTCGCCGCCGACCTCGGGGCCGAGACCCCGGACGGGTACCTCGCCGTCGAGGAGCTCGGCTTCGGACGATCCGTCCATGCCGTGCCCGAGGCGCTGACCGGCCCGATCGCCGCCGCCCTGGACGCCGGGGGCCTGCCGCACACCCTCGCGCCCGTCCTCACCGTCTCCACCGTCACGGGCACCGCCCGGCGCGCCGCCGAGCTCGCGGAGCGCCACCCGGCGGCCGCCGCCGAGGCGATGGAGGGCTTCGGCGTCGCCGAGGCCGCCGCCGCGCACGGCGTGCCCGTCGTCGAGATCCGGGCCGTGTCGAACGCCGTCGGCCCGCGCGACCGCGCCGCCTGGCGCATCGGCGAGGCCCTGGGCGCCCTCCGGGACGCCTTCGAGCCGCTCAGCAGAACCGTCTTCGTGGAGTCGTGGGAGTCGTGGGAGCCGTCGTGACCAAGCTGAAGATCGCCTACTCGCCCTGCCCGAACGACACCTTCGTCTTCGACGCCTGGGCGCACGGCCGGGTCCCGGGCGCGCCCCGGCTCGACGTGACCTTCGCGGACATCGACGTCACCAACGGCTGGGCGGAGGGCGGCACCGACAAGCACGACGTCCTGAAGGTGTCGTACGCCGTCCTGCCGTGGATCCTCGACGAGTACGCCCTGCTGCCCTGCGGCGGCGCCCTGGGCCGGGGCTGCGGCCCGCTCGTCCTGACCCGGGATGCCGGGACGGGCGCCGACCTGGCGGGGAAGACGGTCGCGGTGCCGAGCGAGCGCTCGACCGCCTACCTGCTGTTCCGGCTGTGGGCGGCCGAGAAGGTGCCCGGCGGAGTCGGGGACGTCGTCGTGATGCCGTTCCACGAGATCATGCCCGCCGTCCGGGACGGGAAGGTCGACGCGGGGCTCGTCATCCACGAGGCCCGCTTCACCTACAAGAACTACGGGCTGCACTGCCTCGCCGACATGGGCGAGCACTGGGAGTCGACGACCGGCCTCCCGATCCCGCTCGGCGCGATCGTCGCCCGCCGCTCGCTCGGGGCCGAGACGCTGGGGCTGCTCGCCGAGACCGCCCGCGCTTCGGTACGGATGGCCTGGGACGATCCGGCGGCCTCCCGGCCGTACGTCCTGGAGCACGCCCAGGAGATGGACCCGAAGGTGGCCGACCAGCACATCGGTCTCTACGTGAACGAGTTCACGGCCGACCTCGGCGAGCACGGCTACGCGGCGGTCCGCGGGCTGCTCACGCGCGCCGCGGCCGAGGGACTCGTACCGCCCCTCGGCCCGGACGCCCTGCGATTCCCGTGACCGGTGGGGGTCACACGTCCAGCTGGTCGGCGACCGCGCGCAGCAGGCCGGCGATCTTCTTGCCCGCCGCCTTCTCCGGGTAGCGGCCGCGCTCCAGCATCGGCGTGATGTTCTCCAGGAGCGTCGTCAGGTCCTGAACGATGGACGCCAGTTCGTCGGGCTTACGGCGCTGCGCCGCGGCGACGGACGGGGTCGGGTCGAGGATCGTGACGGACAGCGCCTGGTCGCCGCGCTGACCGGCGACGACCCCGAACTCCACCCGCTGACCAGGCTTCAGTGCGTCGACTCCGGCAGGGAGCACCGACGAGTGGACGAAGACGTCGCCGCCGTCGTCGCGGGAGAGAAAGCCGAAGCCCTTCTCGCTGTTGAACCATTTGACCTTGCCGGTAGGCACGTCTGTCCTCGTCCTCGTCCTCGTCGATGGGGATGGCAAACGGCGGGTCGTCGACCGACCCGCCGGCACCAGGCTAATGGTCAGGAGGCCGGTGACAAGACGTCGCCGAAGTGTTCCTCCGGCCTGGGAACTACCCTGGCCGGATGCGTAGCGAAACCCCTTCCGTGCCGGTGGACGACAGTGCCCCGGGTGACGGACTCGTCAAGGCCGGTGTGATCGTGTTCGCGATCGGCGCGGTCGCGACGCTGGTCACCGTGGCCCCGCTGTTCCTGGGGACGGACCCGTTCCCCACCGTCGCGTATCTCGTGTCGATGCTGATGGGGGTCGGATTCCTCGTCGCCGCCGCCGGGGTGCTGCGGTCGGTGGCGGCCCAGCGGCGGCAGGCCCGTCAGGTTTCGGCCGCTCCGGCTCAGGCGCGGTAGCCCTCCCACCAGGCACGGAAGTCCGTCAGGTCCGGCAGGACCACGTCCGCGCCGGCCGCCCGCAGCTCCTCGGCGGGGCAGGGGCCGGTCGCGACGGCCACCGAGAGGGCGCCCGCGGTGGCGGCGCCCCGGACGTCGCCGACGTGGTCCCCGACGTACACCCCGGCGCCGTGCGCGCGCAGCGCCTCCGCCTTGCCCTCGGCCCACAGGCCGCCCGCGACCGCGTCCGGCTCGATGCCGAGGTGCGCGAGGTGCAGCTCGGCGTGCGGGCCGTTCTTCGCGGTGACGACGATCGTGCGGCCGCCCGCCTCGCGCACGGCCTCGATCGCGTCCCGGGCGCCCGGCATCGGGACGGTGGGCTCGATCGCGTACGAGGGGTAGAGCGCCCGGTAGCGGGCGGTCATCTCCGTGACGTGCTCCGCCGGGAACCAGTGCGCCATCTCCTGCTCCAGGGGCGGGCCGAGGCGGCTCACGACGAGGTCCGCGTCGATCGGGACGCCGGTCTCGGCGGAGAAGGCGACGAAGGCCGCCTTGATGCCCGGGCGGGTGTCGAGCAGGGTCAGGTCGAGGTCGAAGCCGACGGTGAGCGGGTTCGTGGGCGGGTCCGCGGGCGTGGGTGCGGGCAGGTCCGCGGGCGTGGGCAAGGGCGTGGTTGTCATGGGGCCATTGTCGGGGGACCCGGGGCCCGGGTGTTCGAATAAGGGTGGCGCATACACTAAGGCGAGCCTAACCAAACCTGCCCTCCCCCGATGGGTCCCGATGCCAGCCGACTTCCGCACCAGACGGGTCCTCGCGACCTCGGCGGCCCTCGTCGCCCTGCTCCTCGCCGTCCTCCTCAGCCTCGCCGTCGGCGCCCGCCCCATCGCGCCCTCCACCGTCCTCGACGCCCTCCTGCACGGCGCGACGGGCGACGACGCCGAGGTCGTCCGGCAGCTCCGCGTCCCCCGGACCCTCATCGGGCTGATGGTCGGCGCCGCCCTCGCGCTCGCCGGCACCGCCCTCCAGGGCATCACCCGCAACCCCATCGCCGACCCCGGCATCCTCGGCATCAGCCAGGGCTCCTCCGTCGCCGTCGTCCTCGCCATCGCCTTCTTCGGGGTGCACGAGCTCAGCGGCTACGTGTGGTTCGCCTTCGCCGGCGCCGCCCTCGCCTCGGTCGCCGTCTACGCGATCGCCGCCGGCGGGCGCGGCGGCGCGACCCCCGTGAAGCTGGCGCTCGGCGGCGCCGCGATCAACGCCCTGCTGCTCTCCGTCACCACCGGCGTCCTCACCACCAGGGCCTCGGCGCTCGACGAGTTCCGGTTCTGGCAGATCGGCTCCCTCGACGGGCGCGACGCCCAGATCGTCGGCCAGATCTGGCCCTTCCTGCTGCTCGGCGCGGTCCTCGTCGTCTCCGTGGCGCGCGGACTCGACGCGCTCGCGCTCGGCGAGGACGTCGCCAAGGGGCTCGGACAGCGCGTCGCGACCGTACGGATCGTCGGCGGGCTCGGCGCGACCGTCCTCACCGGCGCGGCCGTCGCCGCCGCCGGGCCCGTCGCCTTCGTCGGCCTCGCCGTCCCCCACATCGCCCGCGCCCTCGTCGGCTCCGACCACCGCTGGGTGCTGCCGACGGCCGCGCTCGTCGGACCGGTGATGCTGCTCGTCGCCGATGTCGCCGGCCGGATCGTCTTCCCGCCCGGCGAGGTCCCGGCCGGGGTGATGACGGCGCTGATCGGAGTGCCCTTCCTGGTGACGCTGGTACGGCGGAAGGCGGTGCCGGCATGACCTCGGTGGATGTCCGGCCCGCCGGACACGGGCTCCTGCGGGCCGGGCGGGCGTCCTTCCTCGTCCACCGGCGCTCCGCCCTCGTCGCCGCCGGCCTCCTGCTGCTCCTGGCCGCGGCCTGCGTCGCGTACCTCTGCGTCGGCGAGCGGTTCGTCGCGCCCGGCGAGGTCGTACGGATCCTCCTCGGGCGGTCGTCCCCGTCCGCGTTCGTCGTCGAGGAGCTGCGCGCGCCCCGGCTCGTCGTCGCCCTCGCCGTCGGCGCCGCCTTCGGCATCGCGGGCGGCCTCATCCAGACCGTGGCCCGCAACCCGCTCGCCAGCCCCGACATCATCGGCATCAGCCAGGGCGCCGGGGCCGTCACCGTCGCCGCGATGACCTTCGGCCTCACCTCGTACACCGTCCTGCCGTACGTCTCCATCGCCGGCGGCATCCTCGCCGCCGCCCTCGTCTACGCCTTCGCCTGGCGCGGCGGGCTGCACGCGACCCGCTTCGTCCTCATCGGCATCGGCTTCGCGATCGCCCTGCGGTCCCTCATCACGCTCTTCATGACGAAGGGCGACTACCTCGTCGCCCAGCAGGCCCAGATCTGGATGACCGGCTCCCTCAACGGACGCGGCTGGGACGAGTCCGCGCCGATCCGCTGGACCCTGCTCCTGCTGCTGCCCGCCGTGCTCTGGGCGGCCCGCGCCCAGCGGACCGTCTCCCTCGACGACGACACGGCGACCGCGCTCGGCGTACGGCTCGGCGGGGTACGGCTCGGGCTCGTCGCCGTCGGCGTCGTCCTCGCGTCCGTCGCGACCGGCGTCGCCGGCCCCGTCGACTTCGTCGCCCTGCTCGCCCCGCAGATCGCCCGCCGCATGACCCGGACGGCGCAGATCCCGCTGCTCTGCTCCGCGCTCACCGGCGCGGCGATCGTGGTCGTCGCCGACCTGCTCGGCCGGCGGCTGTTCTCCCCCGTCGAACTGCCCGTGGGTGTCCTCACGGCGGCGGTCGGCGCCCCGTATCTGATCTGGCTCATCGTCCGGAGCCGAGCCGCTGGAGGCACAACGTGAGCAGGCTGACCGCGCGCGGGCTGACGCTCGCCTACGAGGACCGGACCGTCGTCGAGGAGCTCGACCTCGCGATCCCCGACGGCCGGGTGACCGTGATCGTCGGCCCCAACGCCTGCGGCAAGTCCACCACGCTCCGGGCCCTCGGCCGGCTCCTGAAGCCGGCGGGCGGCGCCGTCCTCCTCGACGGGGAGTCGCTCGCGAAGCTCCCGACCAAACGGATCGCCCGCTCGATCGGCCTGCTGCCGCAGACCCCCGTCGCACCCGAGGCCATCACCGTCGCCGACCTGGTCGCGCGCGGCCGCCAGCCGCACCAGGCCTGGTGGAAGCAGTGGTCCGAGGAGGACGAGCGGGCCGTCGCCGACGCCATGGAACGCACCGACGTCACCGCGCTCGCCGACCGGACCGTCGACGCGCTCTCCGGCGGCCAGCGGCAGCGGGTGTGGATCGCCATGGCCCTCGCCCAGGAGACCGACCTGCTCCTCCTCGACGAGCCCACCACCTACCTGGACATCTCCCACCAGGTGGAGGTCCTCGACCTGGTCCGCCGCCTCAACCGGCTGCGCGGCCGGACCGTCGTCCTCGTCCTCCACGACCTCAACCAGGCCGCCCGGTACGCCGACCACCTCGTCGCCATGAAGGCGGGCCGGGTGGTCGCCTCGGGCCCGCCGTCGGAGATCGTCACGGCGGAGCTCGTACGGGACGTCTTCGGCCTGTCGTCGGTCGTGGTCCCGGACCCGGTGACGGGCTCACCACTGGTGGTACCGGGGGCGCCGTGGCACGCGGAGACCCACGTCACGGACTGACGGGGCGCCGGGGCATCGCCCCCCGTGTGGGCAATCGTTCCGCTGGGCGATGGGGGTCCCCCTGCTCGAGCGAAGCCGAGAGCTTGGGGGAGGGTGGGCACACGGGACGGCGCCCTCAGCGGCGCCTCCGCGTTCCGCGTCTGGACCCGCACCCCAGCGGCGCCGCACAGCGTGGTGCGGGTCAGGGCGCGGGAGCCTAGCCCGGCACGGGGCGCCGTCCGTTGTGCCCACCCGTTCCGCCCTGGGGGTCCCCCCGGACGAAGTCCGGGGGAGGAACGACTGCCCACGACGGGCGGGGCGCAGGCCCACAACGGGCGCGGCGGCCGCCCACAACGGGCGGGGCGCAGGCCCACGACGGGAGGCGGGTCAGTGGCGGCGGGCGCGCCAGATCAGGAACAGCGCAGAGGCGACGGCCGCGCCCCGGAGGACCCACGGCCAGGTCTCGGAGATCGCCGCGCCCATCGCCTCGCCGCCCGGCGCCACCGCCTCGCCCCAGCGGCCCTCGACGCGGCCCCACAGCCAGGCGATCCCCGTCGCCGCGGCGAGGCCGGGGATCACCAGGACCGCGCCCTTCACCTCGCCCGGTGTCAGCCGGCGGGAGGCGTACGCGAGGAGCCAGCCCGCCGCCAGGGCGACCAGCGAGCCGAAGACCGCGCCACCCAGCAGGAGCAGCGCGGCCAGCAGGACGAAGGGATTCGCGAGGCGGGCCCGGGGCGGGGCCGTGTCCGGTTCCGCCCCGGCCTCTTCGACAGGCGCCGGCGCGGTGGCCTTGCCCACGCGGAGGATCCGGGCGAGGCGGCGGCGCCTCCCCGGCGCGGGCTCCTCGGCCGCGTCGCCCTCGTCCTCGTCCTTCGCCGGGGCGGGCGGTGTGAAGAGGTCCGGGCGCTCGATGCCGCCGACGAAGCCCGGGAACCCGTCGTCGGAGTCTGCGTCGGCGTCGGCGTCGTCCACCCGCCACCAGTCCGCCGTCCCCCGGGCACCCCGGCCGTCCGGGCCGTGGCTGTCCTGGGCCGGAATCACGGGGGCCGACTCGCCGGAGGCCCCTCGTGGGTTTTCGGGGGCCCCGGAGCCGCTCGTGCGCGGCTTCGGCAGGGGCCGCTCGTCCGACGGGCCCGCCCGGTCCACGATCTCGTCCGGGGTGCCCAGGGCGCCGAGGATGCCCCGTACCGCCGCCGGGCTCTCCTCGCCGTGCGTGGCGCGCCTGCGGTCGATCTCGTTCCGGAGCCCGGACACGAGCTTCATCCGGTCGCTCGCCGGCAGCTGCCGCTGCTGTGCCAGATCGCCGACCCGGCTCAGATAGTCGTAGACCAACTTGTCGCTCTCGATCCCCACGGCATGACGGTAGCGCTTGGACAGCGGCTAACGTGGTCCGGATGGGGATCGGTGAGCTCGACCGGGAGGCGCACGTGCCCGAGGTAACTGGCGCCGCCGCGGCGCCCCGCACGCTCGCGGAGGCGCTCCGCGCGCGGGGCGACGAGGGGCTCGCCGCGCTGCTGCGCGCCCGGCCCGACCTGCTGAGCCCCGTACCGAACGACCTGACGCAGCTGGCGACGCGCGCCGGCACGCGGGGCTCGGTGGTGCGGGCCCTGGAGCGGCTCGACCGGTTCGCCCTCCAGACGGCCGAGGCGCTGGCCGTGGCCCCGGACCCCGCCCCGTACCCCGTACTCCTGGCGCTCCTCACCGGCGACGAGGGCGATCCGCAGATCGAGGCGGCCCTGCCGGGCGCGGTGGCGCTGCTGCGCGAGCAGGCCCTGGTGTGGGGCGAGGACGACCGGCTGCGGCTCGTACGGACCGCGCGGGAGCTCCTCGCGCCCTCGGCGCAGCATCCCTCGCCGACCGGGCTCGGACCGACGGTCGCGGAGGCCACGGCGGGGATGTCGCCGGGCCGGGTGCAGGAGATCATCGCGACGGCCGGTCTGACGGCGACGCACGATCCGGTGTCGGCGGTGGCCGTCCTGACGGAGCTGTTCACGGACCGGGAGCGGATGGGCTCGCTGCTCGACGAGGCGTCCCCGGAGGCGCTCGCGGTCCTGGACCGGCTGGTGTGGGGTCCGCCGTACGGCGAGGTGTCGGCGAACCCGGCGCCGCCGGTGACCTGGCTGCGCGACCGGGGCCTGCTGCTTCCGGTGTCGGCGCGGACGATGGTGCTGCCGCGCGAGGTGGCGCTGCATCTGCGGGGCGGACGGGCGCACCGGGCGCCGGAGCCGGTGGCGCCGGTGGTGGAGGTGGCGCGCGACTACCGTCCCCAGGTTGTGGACAGCGCGGCGGCCGGGCAGGCGTACGCGACGCTCGCGACGGTCGAGGAGCTGCTCAAGTCCTGGGACCAGGGCGGGCCGCAGGTCCTGCGGGCGGGCGGGATGTCCGTACGGGACCTCAAGCGGACCGCCGCGGCCCTGGACGTGACGGAGCAGCTCGCCGCGTTCTGGATGGAGCTGTGCTTCGGGGCGGGGCTGATCGCCTCGGACGGCGAGGCGGACGAGCGGTACGCGCCGACGCCCGCGTACGACGACTGGCTCGACCTGCCGCCCGCCGAGCGCTGGGCGCGGCTCGTCGCGCCCTGGCTGACGGCGACGCGTACGGCGGGTCTGGTCGGCGGCCAGGACGCGAAGGGGCGGACGCTCGCCGCCCTCGGCCCCGACCTGGACCGCGCGGCGGCGCCGGAGGTCCGCCACCGGGTCCTGGAACTCCTCGCGACCCTTCCGCCGGGCGCCGCGGCGGACCCCGAGACGCTGTTCGCCCGGCTCCGCTGGGAGCGGCCGGTGCGGGGCGCCGGGCAGCCGGTCCCGCCGCGCGGGCCGCAGCCCGCCGCCGGCCATGCCGCCGCCGCTTCCGCCGCTGCCTCCACCGGTGCCTCCGCTTCCGACGACTCCGCGACCACCGGCCCCGGAGCCGACACCACAGCCGGATACGGGACTGCGGCCGGATACGGCACCGCGGCCGGGTTCGGCACCGGCACCGGCTACGGCCCCGAGGTCCCCGGCGACCTGCGGTCCCGGATCGCCCGGTGGACGCTCACCGAGGCCGAGCTGCTCGGGCTCACCGGCAGGGGCGCGCTCGCGGCCCCCGCCCGGGCGCTGCTCAACCTGCCGCTCGCGGAGGCCGCGACCCCCGCCGACCACGGGGGCCGGGTCGAACTGTCGGTGGCCGCCGGGCGCGCGGCGACCCTGCTCGCGCCGCTGCTCCCCGAGGCCGTCGACCACGTCCTGCTCCAGGCCGACCTGACGGCCGTCGCGCCGGGGCCGCTGCGGCGGCCGCTCGCGGACGCGCTCTCCGTCCTGGCGGACGTGGAATCGAAGGGTGGCGCGACGGTCTACCGGTTCACGCCGGGTTCCGTGCGGCGCGCACTCGACTCCGGGCGGTCGGCCTCCGACCTGCACGACTTCCTCGCCGCGCACGCGCGCACGCCGGTGCCGCAGCCGCTCGCGTACCTGATCGACGACGTGGCCAGGAGGCACGGCCACCTGCGGATCGGGGCGGCGTCGGCGTACGTGCGCTGCGACGACGACACGGTCCTCGGCGAGATCCTGGCCGACCGGCGCTCCGCCGGCCTGGGCCTGCGCCGACTCGCGCCGACGGTGCTCGCCGCGCAGGCGGACCCGGCGTCGCTGCTCGACGGGCTGCGGTCGATGGGGTACGCCCCGGCCGCGGAGTCCGCCGAGGGCGACGTCCTGGTCACCCGCGCCGACGCGTACCGCACCCCGGCCCGTACGGCCCCCGTTCCCGTCCCGGACGGCCCGCCCGCCCCCGACACGACCCTCCTGGGCGCGGCGGTGAAGGCGATCCGGGCGGGCGACCGGGCGGCGACGGCGGTACGGAAGGAACCCGCGGCCCCGGTGGCAGCGGGCGGCCTCCCCCGCACCTCGGCCGCCGAGACCCTGGCCACCGTCCAGGCCGCGGTCATGACCGGCTCGCCCGTCTGGATCGGCTACGTCAACGCGGAGGGCGCGGCGAGCCAGCGGGTCATCGCCCCGGTCCGCGTCGAGGGCGGCTTCGTGACGGGCTACGACCACACGGCCGACGAGGTCCGCACGTACCCCCTGCACCGCATCACGGGCGTCGCGGAACTGGCGGACGACCAGGTCTAGCGCCGCGGGTTCACCAGGGCGCCGGGGTCGGCCTTCAGCGGGAACGGCGCCCCGCGCGGAAACCGACGCCTTCAGTGCGGCAGCCCACTCCGACAACGGCCCCGGATCAGGCAGACTGGAGGATTGGCCGTCACCGAACGCGGCCCGGGAAGGACCTGATCGCACGTGAATGGGCCACTCATCGTCCAGAGCGACAAGACGCTGCTCCTGGAGGTCGACCACGAGCTCGCCGAGGCCTGTCGTCGGGCCATCGCGCCGTTCGCGGAGCTGGAGCGGGCGCCGGAGCACATCCATACGTACCGGGTGACGCCGCTCGGGCTGTGGAACGCGCGGGCCGCCGGGCACGACGCCGAGCAGGTCGTCGACGCGCTCGTCGAGTTCTCGCGGTATCCCGTGCCGCACGCGCTGCTCGTCGACATCGCCGAGACCATGGCCCGGTACGGCCGGCTCACCCTCTCCAAGCACCCCACGCACGGGCTCGTGCTGACCACGACCGACCGGCCCGTCCTGGAGGAGATCCTGCGGTCGCGGAAGGTGCAGCCGCTCGTCGGGGAGCGGATCGACGCCGACAGCGTCGTCGTGCACCCCTCCGAGCGCGGGCAGATCAAGCAGACGCTGCTGAAGCTGGGCTGGCCGGCCGAGGACCTCGCCGGGTACGTGGACGGGGAGGCGCACCGGATCGACCTCGCCGAGGACGGCTGGAGCCTGCGGCCGTACCAGAAGCAGGCCGTCGAGGGCTTCTGGCACGGTGGCTCCGGTGTCGTCGTGCTGCCCTGTGGTGCGGGGAAGACGCTGGTCGGGGCCGGGGCGATGGCCCAGGCGAAGGCGACGACCCTGATTCTCGTGACGAACACGGTCTCCGCCCGGCAGTGGAAGCACGAGCTGGTGAAGCGGACCTCGCTGACCGAGGACGAGATCGGCGAGTACAGCGGTACGCGCAAGGAGATCCGGCCGGTCACCATCGCCACGTACCAGGTGCTGACCACCAAGCGGAAGGGTGTCTATCCCCACCTGGAGCTGTTCGACTCGCGGGACTGGGGGCTCATCGTCTACGACGAGGTGCACCTGCTGCCGGCGCCGGTCTTCAAGTTCACCGCCGACCTGCAGGCCCGTCGGCGCCTCGGGCTCACCGCGACCCTCGTGCGGGAGGACGGCAAGGAGGCGGACGTCTTCTCGCTGATCGGGCCCAAGCGGTTCGACGCGCCGTGGAAGGAGATCGAGGCGCAGGGGTACATCGCGCCCGCCGACTGCGTCGAGGTGCGGGTGAACCTGACCGACTCGGAGCGGCTCGCGTACGCGACGGCCGAGGCGGAGGAGAAGTACCGCTTCTGCGCGACGACGGCGACGAAGCGGAAGGTGACCGAGGCCCTGGTGAAGAGGTTCGAGGGTCAGCAGATCCTCGTCATCGGGCAGTACATCGACCAGCTGGACGAGCTCGGCGAGCACCTGGACGCGCCGGTGATCAAGGGCGAGACGTCGAACGCGCAGCGGGAGAAGCTCTTCGACGCGTTCCGCAACGGCGAGATCAACGTCCTGGTCGTGTCGAAGGTCGCGAACTTCTCGATCGACCTGCCGGAGGCGACGGTCGCGATCCAGGTGTCGGGCACCTTCGGGTCCCGGCAGGAGGAGGCGCAGCGCCTGGGCCGGGTGCTGCGGCCGAAGGCGGACGGGCACCAGGCGCACTTCTACTCGGTGGTCGCGCGGGACACGATCGACCAGGACTTCGCGGCCCACCGCCAGCGGTTCCTGGCGGAGCAGGGGTACGCGTACCGGATCATGGACGCGGACGAGCTGCTCGGCTGAGGAACGTGGAGGGCCCCGCGCCGGGGCCCTCCACGTCGTGCGTCAGACCGCCGGGTTCAGGACCAGCTTCGCCGTGTTGTTGTCGGCGTTCGGGTCGAACGGGAAGCCCGTGCCGTACGGCGGGTTCAGCGTGATCGCGCCCTTCGCGCCGGTGACGACCGTGTCCACGCGCAGGTCGAACGGGAACGTCACGGTCTGCTTCTCGGCCACCCAGATCGGCAGCTGGCACACGTAGCGCGGCGCACCGGTGCGCACCTCGTTCTCCCACCAGCCGCCGTCCGCGGTGCGCGGCTCGCAGGCGTCCGGCACCGTGGTGACGGTCGCGCCCCGCGGGACCGTGACGTCGACGGAGCCGACCGGGTCGCCGGAGCCGAGGTTGGCGATCCAGGCCGGGCCGCGGTTGCGGAAGGTGACGTCCGCGCGGACGGTCTCGCCGGTGGCGGCGGTGAGCCGCGCGCCGCGGACGGCGAAGTCCGCGGTGTTGGTGACGCCGATCGAGGCGACCGTGCCGTTGTTCTCCGGGGCGAGGTCCTCGGCGCCGCCGCGGGCGTTCACGCCGATGTCGATGCGCTCGGCCAGCGCGTACGGGGCGGTGGTCGCCTGGAGCGCCGTCGGCAGGGCGAAGGAGCCGCCCGGGGCGACGACGTCGTCGAAGGTGCAGTCGATCTTGGTGAGCGGCTTGATCGTGCCCTCGCCGAGCGGCTCGCCGGTGCACTGCGGGGCGACCGTGCCGAGGTCGAGGCCGCGGGTGACGTACAGGGTGACCTGGACGCCGTTCGCCGCCTCGTTGCCCTTGTTCACGACGGAGACCGGCACCGGGACGGTGCTGCCGGGGGCGACGCCGGTCACCGGTGCGGCCTGGGCGACGACGAGGTCGGGGCCGGACGCGACGCGGACGGTGGTGGAGCCGCTGGACGCGGTCATGGTGCCGGTGTCGGTGTGGGCGGTGGCCTGGTACGAGATCTGGCCGGTGACGCCCGCCTCGGTGCCGGCGGCGGCGCGCAGTTTCACCTGCACGGGTGCTTCGCCGGTCAGCGGCACCTCGGGGAGGGAGCAGACGGCGGTGGTCCCGGCCGGGGCGCAGGTGTCCGGCCAGGTGACGTCGGCGACGCCGGTGAGGCCGGAGACGTCGACGGTGAGCTCGCCGTCGGTCACGCGGACGTCGGGGTTGTCGTGGTAGAGCCCCAGGCCGAGCGTGACGGCCTGGGCTTCGCCGCCGTCGACGCCCTTGGGCAGCGCGAGCTCCCACGGGGACACGATCCACAGCTGGTCGCTGTCCGCGGCGGCCGGCGACGCGGCCACGCCGACGCCGACCAGTCCGGCCGCGGTGGCGCATGCGGCGAGCCGCGCGAGGCGGCCGAAGGAGGACTTCCTCATGGTTTTCTGTGTTCCTCACTGCTTCGGGGACGGGCGATGCGATGAGGAGACCGTCGGGGGCGGTGAAGAGTTGTACGCCGGAGGGCGTTCAGCGGCTTCTGTGCGTCGGGCGCGGGGTGCGGACGCCCGCCTCCGCGGGGCCGTAGTCGCCCAGGAGGGCGACCGAGGCCGCCGCGCCGCCGAAGGCGCGTATCGCGCGGAGGGCGGTGGTGAGGCGGTGGGGGCGGGGGACGGTGGTCACGAGAGTGAAGGTCGTCGCGGTCATGCCTCCATGATGGAATCCGGACATTGCGGATACATCGGCCTGGGGTGGGAAACGGGGTCCCCCTCACGTCGGACCCCTCCCCCTAGGGGGAAATGGATTCGCTCCGGCCTGACGCCCGGAGTTAGACTCCTCGGCTTCCCCGCTTCCCGTTCGTGGAGCGCCGCCGCCCGGTCGGAAACCGGCGGCCACCTTGTCGTGTCCGCGTATCCACCTGCCCGGAGGCTTCACCGTGTCCGTATCCGACCCGCTCTCGCGCGAGCGCGCCCATCTGACCTCGTCCCGCGCCGCGCTGCGTGCGATGCGCGAGGACGTCGAGGCGCTCGACATCAAGGACGTCACCGCGAACTGGGTCAACTCGCTGGTGCTCGGTCGGCAGATCGAGGACCGGATCAAGGCGCTCGCGGACCTCGCCGACACCCCGCTGTTCTTCGGGCGGCTCGACTACCTGCACACCACGCAGGAGGGGCAGCGCTTCTACATCGGGCGGCGGCACGTCCACGACGCCGACGGCGATCCGATGGTGATCGACTGGCGTGCGCCGGTCTCGCAGCCGTACTACCAGGCGTCGAAGAAGGACCCGCAGGACGTCGGCCTGCGGCGCCGCTTCGGGTACACGGGCGGCGACCTCACCGCGTACGAGGACGAGCACCTGTCCGACCCCGACGAGCTCGAACACACCAGCCGGCTGCTCCAGGCGGAGATCGAGCGGCCCCGTGTCGGTCCGATGCGGGACATCGTCGCCACGATCCAGCCGGAGCAGGACGGGATCGTCCGCTCCGACCTGTCGGGGACGGTGTGCGTGCAGGGAGGGCCCGGGACGGGAAAGACGGCCGTCGGCCTGCACCGTGTCGCGTACCTGCTGTACGCGCACCGGGAGCGGCTCGCCCGCACCGGCACCCTCGTCATCGGGCCGAACCGGTCCTTCCTCCACTACATCGAGCAGGTCCTGCCGGCGCTCGGCGAGTTGGAGGTGCAGCAGGCGACGGTCGACGACCTCGTCGCGCACGTCGAGGTGCGGGGCACGGACGAGGCGGCGACGGCGGTCGTCAAGGGCGACGCCCGGATGGCGGAGGTGCTGCGGCGGGCGGTCCGCTCGCACGTGACGCTGCCGAAGGAGCCGCTGATGGTGGTGCGCGGCTCCCGGCGCTGGCGGGTTCCCGCGTACGAACTGGAGCAGATGGTACGGGAGTTGCTCGCCCGCGACATCCGGTACGGCGCCGCCCGCGAGGCCCTCCCGCAGCGCATCGCGCATGCCGTCCTGGTACGGATGGAGGAGGCCGGCGAGGCGCCCGACGACCGGGTGCAGAACGCGGTCGCGCGGAACACGGCGGTGAAGGCCGTCGTGAAGGAGTGCTGGCCGCTCGTCGAGCCCGCGAAGCTGGTCCTGCGGCTCCTGGGCGACGCCGAGTTCCTCGCCGAGCACGCCGAGGGGCTGCTCACCGAGGACGAGCAGAAGCTGCTGCTGTGGGCGAAGCCCGCGCGGAGCGTGAAGACGGCGAAGTGGTCGGCGGCCGACGCCGTCCTCATCGACGAGACGAAGGACCTGGTCGAGCGGACGCACTCGCTCGGGCACGTGGTCCTCGACGAGGCGCAGGACCTGTCCCCCATGCAGTACCGGGCGGTGGGCCGGCGCTGCACGACCGGTTCGGCGACGGTGCTCGGCGACCTGGCGCAGGGCACGACGCCGTGGGCGACGGAGAGCTGGGCGCAGGCGCTCGGGCACCTGGGGAAGCCGGAGGCGCTGGTGGAGGAGCTGACCGCCGGCTTCCGCGTGCCGCGCGAGGTCATCGCGTACGCCTCGCGGCTGCTTCCGCACATGTCGCCGGGGCTCGCGGCGGTGGAGTCCGTACGAGAGAACCCGGGCTCGCTGTCCGTCCGCCGTACGGAGACTCTGGACGCGGACGTCGTCGCGGCCTGCGTCGAGGCGCTGGCGCACGAGGGTTCGATCGGCCTGATCGCCGCCGACGCGCGGATCGCGCCGCTCGCGGAGGCGCTGACGGCGGCCGGGCTCGCGTACCTCTCCCCCGGCGAGGAGACGACGGCCGAGTCCCGGCTCACGCTGGTCCCGGCCTCGCTCGCGAAGGGCCTGGAGTACGACTACGTGGTCCTGGACGAGCCGGCGGCCGTCGTCGACGGCGAACCGGACGAGCGGACCGGCCTGCGGCGGCTGTACGTGGCGCTGACGCGTGCGGTGTCGGGACTGACGGTCGTTCACTCGGCGGAGATCCCCGCCCAGTTGGGCGCGCTGTGATCGGGGGTCTGCATCACGTCGAGCTGTGGGTGGGCGACCTGGCGCGGGCCGAGCGGAGCCTCGGCTGGCTGCTCGGGGCGCTCGGCCACACGCCCTTCCAGTCCTGGGAGGGCGGCCGCAGCTGGGCGCTCGGCTCCTGCTACCTGGTCGTCGAGCAGTCCCCGGCCCGTACGTCGGACCAGCACGACCGGCTCCGTCCGGGCCTCAACCACCTGGCCTTCCACGCGGGCGACCGGGCGGCCGTCGACGCCCTCGCCGCGGAGGCGCCGGCGCACGGCTGGCGGCTGATGTTCGCCGACCGGCATCCGTACGCGGGCGGGGACGGGCACTACGCGGCGTACCTGGAGAACGAGGACGGGTTCGAGGTGGAGCTGGTGGCGTCGTCGTCGGGCTGACGACACGGCCGCGCCGGCGCCGATGAGTTTTCTCGTGATCTCCGGTCTATAGGTTGTAGTTGCTGCCCAGCACCTTCTGCTGAGTACCAGTCACGAACCCACCGGGAGAACCCAGATGCGCACGCTGATCAGCTCCGCCTTCATCTCGCTCGACGGCGTCGTGGAGGGCCCCGGCGGCGAGGCCGGATACCGGAACGCGGGCTGGACCTTCAAGGACATCGAGTTCGTGCCGGAGGCGTACGCCCTCAAGGGTGCGGAGCAGGAGGAGGCCGGGGCGATGCTTCTCGGCCGGGCGAGCTACGAGGCGTTCAGCGCGGTCTGGCCGGACATGGCGGACTTCGCCCGCTACAAGGAGCTGCCGAAGTACGTGGTGTCGACCACCCTCACCGAGGACGACCTGGTGGACAACTGGGGCGAGACCACGATCCTGCGCTCGCTCGACGAGGTCGCCACGCTGAAGGAGACGACCGAGGGCGGGCCGATCATCGTGCACGGCAGTGCGAGCCTGAACAGGGCGCTGTCGGACGCCGGCCTGATCGACCGGTACCACCTGCTCGTCTTCCCGATGCTCCTCGGCGCGGGCAAGCGCCTGTTCAGCGACACGGACAAGGACACGCAGCAGCTGAAGCTCGTCGAGCACGAGACGTACTCCAACGGCATCCAGAAGAACGTCTTCGACATCGTCCGCTAAGACTTGTTCCGCAATTCACCAGAGGGTGAGCTGCGGGTCGCAGCCGGGTCGGCGTCCGGGCTCCGGGGTGGTCACGCACGGGGCGTGTCCCATCCGGGGCCGCTCGGGGCCGCTGTCCGGCGGTTCGGTGAGCAGAGGTCTCCCGCCGGCGGGGGACTGCCACGCGACCAGCACCCCGAGGGGTGGTCTGGCACGGTGTGGTTGACTCACGCAGGGCTTCTTCCAGCCCTTCTCTCTTTGCCGTCTCGCCATCACCCCGCCGCGTACTCGGCGAGGGCCTCCGTGCGGCTGCGGCGGGCGACCGCGGCGAGGACCGGGTTCGTGGTGCGGTAGTAGTGCTCGGTCACCACGCCCCAGACCAGGGCCCAGCCGCGGCCGCGCGCCCACGTGGCGTCGTCGAGCTCGGCGGCCTCGCGGAAGAGGGGGCGGGTGTCGGGGGTCAGCAGGGACCAGGCGGCCATGAGGTCGACGGCCGGGTCGCCCGTACCGAGGGCGCCGAAGTCGATGACGGCGTGGAGGCGGCCGTCGCGGGTGAGGAGGTTCCCGGGGAGCAGGTCGCCGTGTTGCCAGACGGGGTCGCCCTGCCAGGCCGGGAGACGGAGTACGGATTCCCAGGCCTCGGTGGCGGCCTCGGCGTCGAGGGCGCCGTCCGCGCCGAGGGCGCGGATGGCGGGGGTCATGGCGCCCTGCTCCCAGTCGGTGACCGGTCCGCCCCGGGAGGCGTGGGGGCCACCGGTCGCGTCGACGCCGCGCAGGGAGACGCCGAAGCGTCCCAACTCGACGGCGGCGTGGGCGAGATCGCCGATCGGGGCGTTGTAGGCGTCGTCGCCGTCGAGCCAGGCGAGCACCGACCAGGACCGGTCGTACCCTTCCCCGGGCGCCCCGTGCGCGACGGGTACAGGCACGGGCAGGGTCAGGTGCGGCGCGAGACGGGGCAGCCAGCGCTGCTCCTTCTCGGCGTGCCCGGCGGCCCAGTCGGCCTTCGGCAGCCGTACGGCGAACTCGTCTCCGAGCCGGAACATCGCGTTGTCGGTGCCGGCGGAGTCCACCGCCCGGACGGGGAGCCCCGCCCAGTCGGGGAACTGGGCGGCGATGAGCCGCTCGACGAGGCCGGTGTCGATACGGGGGGTGGTCATACGCGCGAGGCTAGCGATCACGCACCGTGGGCGCCACGGGATTGCGGCTCCTTCGGCCTGTCCAGGATCAGGTCGCCGGCCCGGGTGAGGACCTCGGCGCGGGTGCGGCCCTGGTGGTCGGCGGCGAGGAAGTGATGGCCGATGGCCACGCAGAAGGCGAGGAGGGCGCGGGCCTCGACCTCGTCGGGGTCGGGGCAGAAGGTGCCGATCATCTCGCGGAGCAGTTCCATGCGCCGGTTGTCGACGCGGCGCAGGCGGGCGGCGACGGTCTCGTCGCGGCGGGCCCAGTCGCGGACGGCGAGGTCGATGGGGCGCAGCCGGTCGCCGGAGAAGGTGAGCATGCCGGCGAAGGTGATGAGGGCCCTCGGGTCGCCGCCCTCGTCCTGCCGGACGCGGTCGATGACCTGGTCGACGGCTTCGCGTTCCCAGGTGTCGAGCATGGCGGTGAGGAGTGCGTCGCGGTCGGGGAAGTAGCCGTAGAAGCCGCCTTTGGTGACGCCGAGGCGTTTGGCGAGGGCTTCGACGCGGACGGCGTCGGGGCCGCCGTCGGCGAGGACCGTCAGGCCCTCCTCCACCCATCGTTCGCGTGGTGTGCGTGCGGCGCCCATGGTGTGTCCTCCCTCACCCGGCGACCGAATATACGCCTCCGTACATCAGGTCTGGCATCGTTGGCCTCGTCGTTATACGCAAGCGTATAGAACGTAGAGAAGTGGAAAGGCGGCAGCGGCCATGAAGCTCCCCGTCACCGAACACACCACCCGGCCGTGGCGGATCCACGCGTTCACCCCGGACTTCACGACCGAGGACGTGTGGTCCTTCCGCATGCCGGGCGCCGGGCCCGACGACTTCCCGCGCGTGCTCGCCGCGATCACGGCCGACGCGGGCCTCGACCGGCAGTACGGGCCCTCGAAGTTCCTGTTCGCGGTGCGCTGGAAGCTGGGCGCCCTGCTGGGCTGGGACGACGAACGGGCCGGTCTGGGCCCGCGCGTCCCGTCGCTGCGCGACCGCATGCCGGAGGAACTGACGGCGACGGCGGACCCCACCCCGGGCCCCGGCCCGTTCAGCTCCCTGTACGACCTGCCCGACGAGCGCGCCAAGGAGCTGGCGAACAAGACCGTCCACGGGGTCATGCACCTGGGCTGGGTCGAGACGCCCGACGGCGCCCACGAGCTCCGCATGGCGGTCCTGGTCAAGCCCAACGGCCGCATGGGCCGCCTCTACATGGCGCTGATCGCACCCTTCCGGTACCTCATCGTCTACCCGGCGATGACCCGCCGGTGGGAAGCCGCCTGGCGGGACCGGGAGCGACTGCTCGGACAGGACCCCTAGGGGGTGTCGATCGCCTCGCGCCAGGTGCGTACCGCGGCCGGCGAGACCGGGGACGTCCAGCCCTGGGGGCGGGCCGCGCCGCCGATGTGGAAGGCGGTGAGGCCGGCCGCGCGGAGGGTCGGGAGGTGGTCGAGGCGGAGGCCGCCGCCGACGAGGATCTGGGGCTCGTAGCCCGGTTCGCCCGTGCGGGCCGCCTCCGTCCTCAGGGTGGCCAGGCCGTCGTCGACGCCCGTCGCCGCGCCGGCCGTGAGGTACGTGTCGAGGCCCGGCAGGTCCGCGAGCTGCTTGCGCAGGGCGTCGCGGTCGGCGGCGCGGTCGATGGCCCGGTGGAACGTCCAGCTGCAGCCGTCCAGGACGGCGATGAGGCGCTCGACGGCCACCAGGTCCGGTTCGCCGTCCGCCGTGAGGAAGCCGAGGACGAATTCGGTCGCGCCCGCCGCGCGGAGTTCCTCCGCGCGCCCGACGAGGGCGTCGACGTCGCCGGCGGCGAATCCGTCGGCGAGGCGGAGCATCACGCGCAGCGGGATGTCGACGGCGGCGCGGATGGCGGTGAAGCCGGCCAGGGACGGGGTGAGTCCGTCCGCCGCCATGTCGGTGACGAGTTCGAGCCGGTCGGCACCACCGGTCTGGGCAGCGACCGCGTCTTCCTCGTCGAGGGCGATCACCTCAAGGACAGCACGGTTGCTCATCGAGCCCATTCCTCCATGAATGACGGCTACAGGTCTAGTCCAATGACCAGACTAGCCGTGCGCGTGGCCTCCCGCATCGTGCGTCGACTCACCCGTCGGCCGGACGGGGGCCTTTCCCGTCGCGCCGGCCGTCACCGTGAAGGCCGCCGTCCGGACCTTCCCCTGGTGCTGGAAGTCGAGGAACAGGCGGTACGTGCCGGCGCTGGGCGCCGTCGCGGTGAAGGAGACGTCCGGGCCGGGGCCGCCCTCGTTCGGGTGCACGTGGAGGTAGGCGAGGTCGCCGTCGCGCAGGGCGACGAGGTGTCCGTACGCGCCGAGGTACGGCTCCAGGTCGGTGACGGGCTTCCCGGCCTTGGTGACGGTGAGCTTCAGCTCGCCCGCCTTGCCGGGGTCGAGGACGCCGCCGAGCCGGACCTGGTAGCCGTCGACGGTCGCGGTGGGGGCGACGGCGGGCAGCGGCTTCGGGGCGTAGGCGCCGGGGACGGAGAGGTCGGCGCCGAGGGTGACGCCCTGCGCGCCCTTCGCCGCCGGCTTGAAGTCGGCGAAGGCCTTGTAGCCGCCGGCCGCCGGCAGGTCCGCGTCCACCGACCAGGTGCCGTCGGCGGCCCTCACGGGGTGCAGGTGGCGGAAGGTGTTGAGGTCGCGCGAGGCGACGATGAAGTGCAGTTCCTTGCCGTGCTCGGTGGTGAAGGCGGTGACCTTCTTGCCGGCGGCGTCCTTGATGGAGAACTTCAGGGTGCTCCGGCCCACGGCGGGAGTGGGGGTCTCCAGGGCCAGGGTGTAGCCGTCCTGGGAGACCTGGAGGCCGCCGGGGAGCGCGGCGGCCGCGGTGGTGGCGCCCTCCTCGTGGCCCGCGTGGCCGTCGGCCCCCTTCTTCTGCGGCTCCTGCGCCGCGTGGTCGCCGTGCTCGGCCTTCGCCGGCTCCTCGACGGGGCCGACCGTCCTGCCGACCCCGTACGCGGTCCCGAAGGTCGCGGCGAGCGCGGCGGCAAAGGCAGTGATCTTCACTCCGGTGTTCATGACTGCTCTCCCGTACGTGGGTGGCGTGGGTAACCCGTTCAATGCACCTCACCATACCCCTGGGGGGTATCAAGTCAAGTCGGGTCGATACTTGCGTCGGATACCACCGGGGGGTATACATGGACTCACAACCTGATACCCCCCGAGGGTATCGGCCAGTGGAACCGACCGAGGAGGAAGCCATGGGCTCCTGCTGCACCCCCGACAACAGCTGCTCGACCACGGAGACCGCCACCGTCGCGGTCGCCGACAGCACCGTCACCGTCTACGCCGTCACCGGCATGACCTGCGGCCACTGCAGGACCGCGATCACCAAGTCCGTCAGCGCCCTGGACGGCGTCATCTCCGTGGACGTCGACGTGGACGGCGGCCTGGTGACCGTGACCACCGGCGGCGAGCCCGACGACGCCGCGATCACCGCGGCCGTCGACGACGCGGGCTACGAGCTGACCGGCCGGGCCTGATCCGCCGCCGGGCAGACCGACACCCACCGGCGTCCCCCGTCCCGGTACCCGACGGTCCGCCCGGCAGGCGGAACTCCGCCCGCACCACCCCGGCCGCCGGGGCCCGACCACCACGCCCGGGCCCCGGCCCCCGAACCCCGCTACACCGAGGAGCAGGAAATGACCACGACCACTCCGGGCACTGCCCAGGTCGAGCTCGCCATCGGCGGCATGACCTGCGCCTCCTGCGCGGCCCGCATCGAGAAGAAGCTCAACCGCATGGACGGGGTCGAGGCCACCGTCAACTACGCCACCGAGAAGGCGAAGGTCACCTTCGACGCCGACATCGACGTCGCCGAGCTGATCGCCACCGTCGAGGCCACCGGCTACACCGCGCAGGAGCCCCAGCCCGAACGCCCCGCGAGCAGCGGCGGCGAGGACGGCCCCACCGACGAGGAGAAGGCCGACGAGGAGCTGCGGCCCCTCAAGCAGCGGCTGATCACCGCCGTCGCGCTCGCCGTGCCCGTCATCGCGATGGCGATGGTCCCGGCACTGCAGATCGAGTACTGGCAGTGGCTGAGCCTCACGCTCGCCGCGCCGGTCGTCGTCTACGCCGCCTGGCCCTTCCACAAGGCCGCCTGGACCAACGCCAAGCACGGCGCGGCCACCATGGACACCCTGATCTCGGTCGGCACGATCGCCGCGTTCCTCTGGTCCCTGTGGGCGCTGTTCTTCGGCACGGCCGGCACGCCGGGCATGACGCACGCCTTCGAGTTCACGATCGCCCGCACCGACGGCGCCGGGAACATCTACCTGGAGGCCGCGGCCGGCGTCACCGCCTTCATCCTGGCCGGCCGGTACTTCGAGGCCCGCTCGAAGCGCAAGGCGGGCGCCGCGCTCAAGGCGCTGATGCAGCTCGGCGCCAAGGAAGTCACCGTCCTCAAGAACGGCCGCGAGGTCACCGTACCGACCGCCGAACTCCAGGTCGGGGACCGCTTCCTGGTGCGTCCCGGCGAGAAGATCGCCACCGACGGCACCGTCGTCGAGGGCTCCTCCGCCGTCGACGCCTCCATGCTGACCGGCGAGTCCGTGCCCGTCGAGGTCTCCGTCGGCGACTCCGTCACCGGCGCCACCCTGAACGCCGGCGGCCGCCTGGTCGTCGAGGCCACCCGGGTCGGCTCCGACACCCAGCTCGCCCGCATGGCGAAGCTCGTCGAGGACGCGCAGAACGGCAAGGCCGCCGCCCAGCGCCTCGCCGACAAGATCTCGGCCGTCTTCGTGCCGATCGTCATCGCCCTCGCGCTCGGCACCCTCGGCTTCTGGCTCGGCACCGGCCAGGGACTCACCGCCGCCTTCACCGCCGCCGTCGCCGTCCTGATCATCGCCTGCCCCTGCGCCCTCGGCCTGGCCACCCCGACCGCCCTCATGGTCGGCACCGGCCGCGGCGCCCAGCTCGGCATCCTCATCAAGGGCCCCGAGGTCCTGGAGACCACCCGCAAGGTCGACACGATCGTCCTCGACAAGACCGGCACCGTCACCACCGGCCGGATGACCCTGATCAAGGTCCACACCGCCGAGGGCACCGACGAGACCGACGTGCTGCGCCTGGCCGGAGCCCTGGAGCACTCCTCCGAGCACCCCATCGCCCAGGCCGTCGCCACCGGCGCCGCCGCCAAGGTCGGCACCCTGCCCACCCCCGAGGACTTCGCCAACATCCCCGGTCTCGGCGTCCAGGGCATCGTCGAGGGCCACGCCGTCCTCGTCGGCCGCGAGAAGCTGCTCGACGAGTGGGCCATGGCGCTCCCGGCGGGGCTCAAGTCCGCCAAGGAAGAGGCCGAGAAGACCGGCAAGACCGCCATCGCGGTCGCCTGGGACGGCGAGGCCCGCGCGGTCCTGGAGGTCGCCGACGCCGTCAAGGACACCAGCGCCGAGGCCATCCGGCGGCTCCGCGCCCTCGGTCTCACCCCGATCCTGCTCACCGGTGACAACAAGGCGGTCGCCGAGGCCGTCGCCGCCGAGGTCGGCATCGACGAGGTCATCGCGGAGGTCATGCCGCAGGACAAGGTCGACGTCGTCAAGCGGCTCCAGGGCGAGGGCCGTTCGGTCGCCATGGTCGGCGACGGCGTGAACGACGCCGCCGCGCTCGCCCAGGCCGACCTGGGCCTGGCCATGGGCACCGGCACGGACGCCGCCATCGAGGCCGGCGACCTGACCCTCGTACGGGGAGACCTGCGGGCCGCGGCCGACGCGATCCGGCTCTCCCGCAGGACGCTCGGCACCATCCGCTCGAACCTGTTCTGGGCCTTCGCCTACAACGTGGCCGCCCTGCCGCTCGCCGCGGCCGGACTGCTCAACCCGATGATCGCGGGCGCGGCCATGGCCTTCTCCTCGGTCTTCGTGGTCGGCAACAGCCTCCGCCTGCGGGGCTTCCAGGCCGCCGACCGCTGACACCCCCGTCCTGTGAACCCCTGATCTCCGAGGAGCCCGCCGTGGCCGGTTACGGACAGCACAAGGAAGACATCATCAGACGCCTGCGCCGCATCGAGGGACAGGTCAGGGGGGTGCAGCGGATGGTCGACGAGGACGTCTACTGCATCGACGTCCTCACCCAGGTCTCCGCCATCAACGCGGCCCTCCAGTCCTGCGCGGTGGCCCTCCTGGACGAGCACCTGAGCTGCTGCGTCACGGAGGCCATCGCCCAGGGCGGAGACCAGGCGAAGGTGAAGGTGGGTGAGGCGTCCAAGGCCATCGCCCGGCTGATCCGGACGTGACGGAGTACGAACCGAAGCAGTGTCAGCCGCCCTTGCGCGAAGGGCAGTCGGCGGACAGCGTGAGACTCAGCCGGAGACAGAGGCCGAGCAGCTGGCGGAGGAGCACCAGCTCCACCGATCCGGGGAGACCGGAGTCGCAGACCTTCGCGCAAGGGCGGTTCCTCATGAGGGTCGACATCCTGCCATCGTACCCCTGGGGGGTATACCTGAGCGGGGGAAGCGGCCCGTACGATGAGCCGCCCGAAGGGCAGGCCCTACGGGGGAGGGGATGCACGTGCGCCGGCTGGGAGAGCTGGAGGCCGAGATCATGGACCGACTGTGGGCCTGGCAGCGGCCCGCCACGGTCCGCGAGATCGTCGACGACATCAATCGGGGACGCCGGGTCGCCTACACGACGGTGATGACGGTCGCGGACATCCTGCACCGCAAGGGCTGGCTCCGCCGCGAGAAGTCCGGCCGGGCCTGGCTGTACGAGCCGGTCCGCAGCCGCGAGGAGTACACGGCGGGCCTCATGCGGGACGCCCTCGGCGACAGCCAGGACCGTCCGGCCGCCCTCCTCCGCTTCGTCGAGGTCATCTCGGACGAGGACATGGCCGCCCTCGACGCGGCCCTCCGCGCCGCCCGGGCCGACCAGAACCCGCAGCCCGGGGACGGGGCCGGCGCGTGAACCACCACCTCCTCGTCCCGCTCGGGCTCACGCTCCTCACCGGTTTCCTCGTGCCCTGGATGGTGGCCCGGGCCCGCTGGGCCCAGCAGGTGCCCCGGCTCGCGCTCGGCGTCTGGGCCGCGTGCGGCGCCGGCTTCGCGGCCGGGGCCGCCCTGCTGCCCGCCCAGCTGGTCCTGCCGGGCGCGAGCAGCCACCGCCTGGCGGACATGATGTTCACGCTGGAACCGCCCACCCCCGACCAGTTCCTGAACCTCGACGGGCGCGAACTGTTCGCGTTCTCCCTCTCGCTCCTCTTCCTCTCGGTGCCCACCGCCGCCTTCCTGCGCCGCCTGGTCCGGGCCCGCCGGATGCGGGTCCGGCACGCGGGGGTGCTGCGCCTCGTCGGCCGGTACGACCCCGCGCTGCGGGCCACCGTCCTCGACGACGACCGGCCCGCCGTCTACTGCCTGCCGGGCCGCTCGCGCCGGGTCGTCGTCTCCTCGGGCGCGGTGCACACCCTGACCCCCGCCCAGCTCGCGGCGGCCCTCGCGCACGAGCGGGCGCACATCGCGGGACGGCACCACCTCCTGGTCGCGGCGGCGGAGGCCTTCGCGGCCGTCTTCCCCCGCCTCCCGCTCGCGCGGCACGGCGGGAGCGCCGTACCCCTGCTGCTCGAAATGGCCGCGGACGACCGGGCGTTGCGCCGGTGTACGCGGGACGCGCTCGCGACGGCGCTGTACGCGCTGGCCTCGGGGCGGGCGCCGCGGTCCGCGTTCGCGGCGGGCGGCCCCTCGGCGGCGCTGCGGATGCGGCGCATCCTCACCCCGCACAGCGCCGGACACCCCGTGCTGCGCGGGCTGTTGACGATCGCGGCGGCGGCCCTCGCGATGGCTCCCTTGATCGTCGCCTGCTGCTCGTTCCCCCAGTAATGGCGAACATCGCTATTTACTAAGCGAATTCGTAGATTTCGCATCGGTCACGGACTGCGGAATTCGCCGCTATTGTGGGTACGTTGGGGCTCGGACTCGGCACGTCGAAGGGTGCAAAACCAATGCAGCTCGCTGGCGTTCGTACGGCAGCGGCCGGCGACGCGACGACGATATCCAGACTGCTAGCCGACATCATCCGGAGCAGCTACGCCGGAATACTGGACGAAATCCCGATGCGGCGGCTGATCTCCGCCCAATGTGCACTTCCCCGCATACGCGCGGAAATTGAAATTCCGGGGGGCGCGCCGGGATGGCTCGGCTGGCTGGTCGCCACGGACGCGGCGGGCGCGGTCGTCGGCGTGGCCGCGGGCGGCGTCCCGGTGCCGGGCGAGGGCGAGGTGTACGCGCTCGCGGTGGAGCCCAACTCGCGCCGCGCCGGCATCGGTACGGCCCTGCTCGCCGCCGCGACCGAGCGGATGCGCGGCTACGGCGCCCGGGAGCAGCGGGTGGAACTCCCGGCGGCGGCCGACCCGGCGCTCCCCTTCTACTCCCACCTGGGCTTCGCGGCCCTCGCCCCGAGACGGTGGAGCAGACCGCTGCCCTGAGCCACGGGGCGAACCGCCTCTCCGAGCAGACCGCTCCCGAAGACCACCGTGTGCGGCGCACCGCGTGCGGCGCACCGTGGCAGATCCACGCCATCGCGTGTTCACGCAGCCCGATCCGGTGGATCGGGGTTCGTTCCCCAGGTCAGGATGGGTTCAGCGGCGCGGGCCCGGCGGCACGGGTACCTCGTCCGGACGGCATGGACCGAGCGAGCCCCTGGAGGAGCGATGCACACACCGAGCGGCACTTCCCTGCCCGTCGTGCCCGCAGCGTTCGCTCCGGTCCTGCCGTCCCGATACGGCCTCGACCACGAGCCCGCCCCCGGGGCCGGCATCCGGGTCACCGCCGACACCCTCCCCGGGCTCGAATCGGTCTCCCCCGCCGACGAGAACTCCGTCTGGCTGCACGACGCCCTGCTCGGCCCGCACAGCGCGGACATCGTCCGCTACCTCAGCCTCGCCCGCTCCACCGGCGGACCCGTCCTCGACCTCGGCTCCGGCGCCGGGCGGCTCGCCGTCCCGTTCGCCCGCCACGGCTTCGCCGTGGAAGCCGTGGACCGGGACGCCTCGGCCCTGGAGCGCCTCGAAGGCTGGGCGCGCCGGATCGGCCCGCAGGTGGCCGGGCTGGTCGTCACCCACCGCACGGAGCTCACCGACCTCCGGCTCGAAGGCAGTTACCGGCTCGCGCTGCTCGCGGGCGCCATGGTCACCGCCGTCCCGCCGGCCCGCCGGCCGGAGCTGCTGCGGGAGGTCGCCGCCCATCTGGAGACGGGCGGGGCGCTCGCCCTCGACTACACGGCGCACCAGCTGCCGGGGCTGATCGCGGAGCCGCGGCGGACCTGGGCCTTCCAGGTGCCCCGCTTCGACGGCATCGACGAGTGGGTGGTGGCCCGGCAGGTCTTCGACCTGCCGTCGATGAGCGAGCGGATCACGTATTACGCGGCGAGGACCGGCAAGCTCTCCTCGGAGCGGGTCGTGCTGACCACCGACAAGTGGATCGTCGATCCCGAGCGGCTGGCGGCCGAGCTGCACTCGGCGGGGCTGCACATCGAGGGCCGGCGGCGTCACCGGATCGACGAGCGGACCGAGTCCGTCCTCCTCGTGTGCAGGACGGACGACTGATGCGGGGGCGGCACGGACGGCCGAAGAGCACCTGCCGAGGTTGACGAGCAAGAGGTACGATGCCCACAAACGTTTGAGCCGACCAGGTGGCGGGCGGAGAAGATGGCAGTCGTGGAAGAGCTGACGGGCCGCGAGGCGGTGATCCAGCGCCTGCGCGATGTGGGGCTGCGGGTCACGGGCCCGCGCCTGGAGGTGCTCACGGTGCTCGCCGCCGGCGGCCATCTGGACGTCGAGGCGATCACCACGACGGCCCGCGAGCGGCTCGGCACGCTGACCAGCCAGGCCGTGTACGAGATGCTGCGGCACTTCCAGGAGACCGGCCTCGTCAGCAAGTTCGACCGTCCGGGTCTGCCCGCGGTCTTCGAGATCTCCGGACCGGCCCACCAGCACGCCCTGTGCACCACGTGCGGCCGCGTGGAGAACGTGTCGGCGAAGGCGCCGGAGCCGCCCCGGGGCGCCCTGCCGCAGTGGCGGGTGGACGACGCGGAGGTCGTCTTCCGTGGCCTGTGCCCGGACTGCCGGGCGGACGCCGACGGCGTCTGAGTCCCCGTCACCGTCCTGCGTGCCCGCCGCCCCGGCCGTGGTCAACTCCGTGCGTGTCGTTCGATTTTGTGGCAGGGTCTAGCGGGGCGATTCAACAGGGTCCGCGTGGATCCGAGGGGAGTCTGCTGCGCCGTGTCCAGAAACGCCGCCGTGACCCGCGCGGGTAGTGAACAGGCTCTCGCCGTCTACCAGGAACTGCGCGCCCGCCCCGAGGCCGGCTTCGACGAGGTCGCCGACCGGTTCGAGCTCTCCGCCGACGAGCGGGAGCGATGTCGCGACGAACTCGCCTCCTTAGGTCTCACCGCCCCCCGTGACCCCGCCGGGCATGCCGCCCCCGTGGTCGTGGACCCCGATGTCGCCCTGCTGCGGCTGCTGCGCCGGGAGCGCGACCGGCTCCAGGAGCGCCTCGCCGCGACCAGCCGCGCGCACACCGCCCTCGAAGCCCTCGCCGGACCGTTCCTGCGGGCCGGGGCCGCGCCCCGCTCCGAGGTCGAGGTGGAGATCGTCACCGACCCGCAGCGGGTGCTGCGGGAGCTGACGGACCTGACGGAGTCCGTGCGCACCGCCGTCCACGTGATGCACACCGGGTCCGTACGGCGCGAGGACATGGCCGCCGAGCTGGAGCGGGACCGCTCCCGGGCGGCCCGCGGGGTGCGGGTCCGCGCCATGTACAGCCGCCGGGTCGGCACCGTGCCCGAGATGACCCAGCACCTGGAGGACCGGGCGGCGCTCGGCGTGGAGCTGCGCCTCTCCCCCGTCGTGCCGATGAACATGGTCCTCGCCGACGAGAACTTCGCCCTGCTGCCGACGGACCCGCACGACCCGGACTCGCCCACCATCCTGGCCCGCGGCCCCGGCCTGGTCCGCTCGTACCTCGCGCTGTACGAGTACTGCTGGCAGGCGGCCGTGCGGTACGGGGAGGAGCCCGGCGAGACCGGCGGTGACGGGCTCTCCGACCAGCAGCGGGCCGCGCTGCACATGCTGGCCTCCGGGATCAAGGACGAGCAGATCGCGCGGAGCCTCGGGGTCTCGCTGCGGACGGTCAGCCGCCTGTTGTCCGAGGTCATGCAGGAGCTGGGCGCGGCGAGCCGCTTCGAGGCCGGCGTCAAGGCGGCCCGGCTCGGGCTGCTCGACGGCGAGGGGCCGGAACCCGCGGCCTAGTGCGAGGAGTTCGGATGTCATGGAGGACCCGCACGGCCCGCAGGGGCCGTGCGAGCTGCAGGAACCGCACGACGGACCCGTGCCGAGCCGTATGACAGGGTGAGGGCGGGGCGACTCGGAGGATGAGGGGGTCACTTCGCCATGGTCACCGCGGGCGACGGCATCGGGGACGGCACGACCGGCGTCCTGCTGGCCGTGTACCAGGAGCTGCGCCGCCGGGGCGTCTCGGACTTCGAGGAGGTCCGCAGGGAACTCGGGCTCGCGCCGGAGGAGTACGAGCGATGTCGCCGCGAACTCCTCTCCCTGGGTCTCATCGTGCCCACCGGGCAGGTGCACGCCACCGTCGCCGCCGTGCAGGACGGCAGCTGGCGGTCCGAGACGGACTCGGTGGCGGCGATCGACCCGGAGATCGCGCTGCTTCGGCTCCTGGAGCGGGAGCGGGAGCGGCTGCGGGAGCACCTGGCCGAGGCGGACGAGGCGTACAGCACCCTGGAGATCCTGGCGGGCTCCTATCTGCGGGCCGAGGCGCTGACGCGGGCGGAGGCGCACGTCGAGGCGCTGACCGACTACCGCAGGATCCAGCAGGCCATCGAGGACATCACCGATGTGATGCAGGAGAGTTCGGCCTCGCTGCACCCGGGGACGCCGGGGCGACAGAACCCGGAGCTGATGCTCGACCGGGACCGGCGGCAGATCACCAACGGGGTGCGGGTGCGCGCCATCTACGGCCGGCAGGAGGCCACGGACCCGCAGATGGAGAAGTTCCTGGGGCAGCGGGCGGAGCTGGGGGTGGAGATCCGGCTGGCTCCGGTGGTGCCGATGAACCTGATCATCGCGGACCAGCAGTTCGCGCTGGTGCCGATCCGGCCGGAGGAGCCGGGCGAGGGCGCGATCCTGGCGCGGGGCAGCGCCCTGGTGCGGCCGTATCTGAGCCTGTACGAGCACTGCTGGCACACGGCGACCCCGTACGGGAACGAGGCGACGGCGGAGGCGGGCGGTGACGGGCTCTCGGAGCAGCAGCGGGCCGCGCTGCACATGCTGGCCTCGGGGATGAAGGACGAGCGGATCGCGCGGACGCTCGGGGTGTCGCTGCGGACGGTCAGCCGGATGATCTCGGAGCTGATGCAGGAGCTGGGGGCGACGAGCCGTTTCGAGGCGGGCGCGAGGGCGGTGCGGCTCGGCTGGCTGGACTGAGCAATTCCGGCCGGCGGGCGACGGGGAAATGCCGGAACCCCACAATCGTGGCAGCGATTGCGGGGTCTCACGGCTGTGGAATTGCCGCCTGGATATCCGAGGAAACAGGTTCAGTTCGTGGGGCTGGGGGTCGGGTCCGTCGGGGCGACCGGCCAGCCGTTGTCGTCCGCGACACCGGCGATGGTGTGGGGGGTGACCGGGGCGCTGTCGGGGGAGACGGCGAAGGCGGCGCCGGCCGCGACCGCCGTACACGCCACCGCCGCGACCACGAGCTGGCGGACGATCTTGCGGATACCGGTGTTCTGCGCAACGGACATGATTCCTCCAGGACTTGATAGGTGAATTCCGCCTTCCGGGGTCCCGTGCCGCCGGGCGTTCCCTGAAGACATCTCCATTCTGTCCCGGCCCCCGAATCGAATCCAGGGATCGTCTCTGCGTGGACCCGCCATGGCGTGGATGCGTCAATGCGCCATCACAACAACGGAATTGAGGCATCCGGAGCTCGCCATACCTTTGGTCGAACCAAAAGAGATGCTAGACTTGTGCTACGGCCTTCTCGTTCCTCCAGGAGAGAGGGGCCGACGGGGCAGGGGCGTGCCGCCGCCCCTGCCCCACCTCCCCTTCCAGCGCCCCCCGGTAGACCTCGATCGTCCGCCCGGCCGACGCCCGCCAGCTCATCCCGCGCGCATGGCGCACCGCCGCCACCCCCATCGTCTCCACCGCCTCCGGGTGCGCCGCCAGCCAGCGCAGCCGGCGCGCGTACTCCACCGGGTCGTGGCCCCGCACGAGCATCCCCGTCACCCCGTCCCACACCGCCGTCGGCAGCCCGCCCACCGCCGCCGCGAGCACCGGCGTCCCGCACGCCTGCGCCTCCAGCGCCACCAGACCGAAGGACTCGCTGCGCGAGGGCACGACCAGCACGTCCGCCGCCCGGTACCAGTCCGCGAGCCGCTCCTGCGGTACGGGCGGATAGGGCCGCAGCACGTCCGTCACCCCCAGCTCCCCCGCCAGCTTCCACGCCGAGCCCTCCCGGGTCGCGCCCGAGTGCCCGCCCACCACCGGCACCAGGAGCCGGCGGCGCAGCTCCGGTGCCTCCCGCAGCAGCTCGGCCACCGCCCGTACGAGCACGTCCGGGCCCTTCAGGGGCTGGATGCGGCCGGCGTACAGCGGGACGAACGCGTCGGCCGGCAGACCGAGCCGGGCCCGGGCCGCCGCCCGCCCGTCCCCCAGGTGGAAGGTGCGCAGGTCGACCCCGGGCCGTACGACCTCGGTCCGCGCCCCCTCCGCCCCGTACAGCGAACGCAACGCCTCCGCCTCGTCGGCCGTGTTGGCGATCAGCCGGTCCGCGCTGCCCACCACCTGGTGTTCGCCCCGGACACGGAGCTCGGGCTCGGGGGCGTCGCCCTCGGCGAGCGAGGCGTTCTTCACCCGGGCCAGGGTGTGGGCGGTGTGCACGAGCGGTATCCGCCAGCCCACCGAGGCGATCCGGCCCGCCTGCCCGGAGAGCCAGTAGTGCGAGTGGACCAGGTCGTAGCGCCGCTCCTCCTTGAGCAGGGCCAGCGAGAACGGCACCACCAGATCGGGCATCGCCTCCTTGGGCAGCGCCCGGCGCGGCCCGGCGAGCAGGTGGCGGACCCGCACGCCCGGGGCGAGCTCGACGAGCGGGGGCAGGCCCTCGCCCCCGCAGCGGGTGAACAGGTCGACCTCCGTGCCCTGTTCGGCGAGGGCGCGGGAGAGCTCGACCATGTAGACGTTCATGCCGCCGGCGTCCCCCGTCCCGGGCTGGTGGAGCGGGGAGGTGTGGACGCTGAGCATGGCGACGCGCAGGGACACGTGGGGCTCCTGAGGAGTGGGGGGCCACGTGTCCCTGCGCGTCGCTCGCGCGCACGGTCACGCGACGGGGAGGGGACGGAGAATTCCTGGTACTGAGGTACTTAGTTGCTTAGTAGTACGGAGTGGGGCGAGGTTCAGAACCCGAAGACCGGGCCTGACGGCGGTGCCAGCCTGGTGCCCGGCAGCGGACCCGTGAGGGCCTGCCAGTCGACCGGACGCCCCGGCTCTACCTGGAGCGCCGACGCGAGCCGGTCGGCCCCCTCCGGCATCACCGGCCGCGTCCACGCCGCGAGGGCCGAGGCCACCGCCAACTGGGCGGCGAGCGCCGGGAGATGACGGCAGGAGGTGCTGGGACGGCACCGCTCGTGGGCGTTGACGTGGCCGAAGTCGGCCACCGAGCGGACCATCTCGTCCAGGACGGCGACCGCCCGGCGCGGGTCGAAGGCGTCGGGGCCGTACGCCTCCCGCAGGTCGTCCACGCCCCGGTGCAGCCGCCGCTCCAGGATCTCCCAGCCGGTGCCGCCGGGCAGCGCCTGCGGGGCGAGGCCGCCGCACTCCTCCCGTACGGCCGAGAAGAGCCGGGACAGCCAGCTGTTCCAGCTCTCGTCCAGCTCGTGCCGGGCCGCGGCGAGCCGCTCCCGCTGGAAGACCGTGCGGCGGCCCAGCGGGCGGGCCTGGAGGACGTGGCGGCGCAGGGTGTCGGAGCCGTACTCGGTGAGCAGGTCGAGCGCCCAGACGTTGCCCTCCTGGACGCCCTCCTCGATGACGTACGACTCGTTGACGTTGAAGTCCTGCGGCAGCTTGACGTCCTGCGCGAGCAGCAGCACCGGCAGCAGCACGGCGTGGCAGAAGGCGTGCCCGAAGCCGCAGAAGTGGATCGCGCGGCGGGGCAGCGGGCCCTTCACGTCGTAGCCGAAGAGATGCATCGCGGCGGCCTCGAAGCAGCCGTCGATCCGGTGCTCGGGGAAGCCCTCCACCGGCACCGGCAGACCCCACTCGCCGGGGTGGCCCACCGCGATGTCCGGCAGCCCGTCCTCCACCAGCGACTCGCACAGCGCCGCGAGACGCGGCGGCAGGCCCGCCGTCGCCCAGTACTCGGCGAGCGTCTCCCGGAACGGCTCCAGGGGCACGTACAGCCGGCGGCAGCGGCGGGCCACCGCCGGGGTGTCGCACAGCGCGCACCGCGCCGAGATCAGGTCCCCGCCGTCGTTCGGACGGGCGCACTCGTGGCACATCCCGCCGTCGCTCGCCGCGCCGCAGTGCGGGCACGTACCGGTCGCGTGCGCGCCGTGCAGCCAGCGGTCGCACGGCTCGCAGTACGGCAGCAGCCGGGTCCGGGGAGCGATGACGCCCTGCGCGTACAGCTTCGCGAAGAGGTCCTGCACCCAGCGTCCGTACCCCTTGTCGCGGCGCGGACGCACGATGTGGTCGAACTCCACGCCCGAGCGCAGCCAGTCGGCGGTGATCGCGGCGCGGTAGCCCTCCGCGACCTCCTCGGGCTTGCGGTGGTGGCGCAGCGCCCGGACCTCGACGGAGCTGGCGTGGTCGGCGGTGCCGGTGGTGAACCGGACCGCCTCTCCCTCGGCGCGCAGGAAGCGGGTGAGGACGTCGGCGGCGACGTACGGCCCGGCGAGGTGGCCGATGTGGAGTTCGCCGTGAGAGGCGGGAGGGGTCGCGGTGATCCAGACAGGGGTGCTCATGGGACCTCCTTGACGCTGTGGTGCGGTGGGCTTCAGCGGTCGCGGTCGGCGGTGCGCTGTCGGCGCAGGGCGGTCAGCGGGTCGGGTCGGCTCTTCGGGTCAGCGGGGCTCGAAGTGGAAGGAACGGATGAAGCAGTCGCGGGGCTGCTCGACGGCGTAGACGATGCATTCGAAAAGGGCCTGCGTCGTCAGTTTCTCGTCGGGGGCTATTCCGTCCGGATTCGATCCGTCCCACTCCGCGAATCGCGGATCGGACGTCGAGAAATCCGGCGGGAAGAGGGAGAACACGCGGACCCCGGAGGGCCGCAGCCGGCGCGACAGGATGTCGGCGAAGCCGGCCTGGGCGCTCTTCGCCGCCCAGAAGGCCTCATGGGCGGCGCCGGCGGTCGCGGCGGAGGCGCCCTCGGCGTCGCGGACGGCCACCATGTTCACGATGTCGGGCCGCAGCGAGCCGCGGAGCAGCGGCAGGAAGTGCTTCACCATCAGGACCGTGCCGCCGGCCGTCGACTCGATCGTCTCCACGATCTCGGCGTCGCTGGCCGCCTCCAGGTCCATGCCGTCCAGCCAGCGGGCGCCGTTGTTCACCAACAGGTCGACCCGGTCCGTCCGCTCGCCGACCCGGGCCGCGAACTCCCGGATCTCGGCGGGCCTGCTGAGGTCGCAGCCGAAGGCGTGGATACGGTCACGGGCCGAGCCCATGACCTCGGTACGGGTCCGCTCGGCGGCCTCGACGGTCCGCGCCGACACGTAGACCTCGGCGCCGAGATGAGCGAATCCGACGGCGAGCGCGCGACCGAAATAGCGGGATGCTCCGGTCACGACGACACGCAGATTCTCGAATTTCATGTGTGTCTATCTCCCCACGGATACCGATGGCCGGTCCATTTCAGGGTGGCAGAGGAATGCGGGTGCGGGCCTGGTGAGAGGGGTGCGCATTCACGCCGTTGCGTGGATACGCCACGGCAGTTCCAGGCATTCGAGCACCTCGGCGCGCTTGTGGTGGACGCGGACGCGGTCGTGCGCGGCGGAGACCGTGACGGTGCCGGTGGGGGTACGGACGGCCCCGTCCACGGCCGGCACGACGGTCCCGGCGATCGCCCCGGCGGCGGCGAGGGCGGCGGCACCGGTGAGGGCGAGACGCGGATGCCAGCCGCCGACGGTGAGGGCGCGGACGGCGAGGCCTCGGTCGGTGCCGGTGAAGGCCGCGATCTTCGGCAGCGCGGAGTGCGGCGGATACCCGAGGAGGCGGGCGGCCTCGGCGCGGAGGGCGAGGAGCCGGTCGTACGTCGCGCCCTCCCCCGGGAGGTGCCGCTCGTCGACGAACACGTACGGATTGCCGTACCGCACCAGCGAGACGGGCACGCCGTGGAGGAGGTCCACGGGCCGGCCGGTGGGGAGGGTGCCGGGGGCGGTGGGCGCCCGGAGGAAGCTGAGTGTGTACGCGCCGCCGGCCTGCGGCTCGCAGAGGACGGTGTCACCGGTGGTCACCGAGCGGACGGTGACGGGTCCGGGGCGCGCCTCGGCGACGACACAGGCCAGCAGCGAATGCCCGCACCCGGCCCGGAAGTCGAAGCGGCCGTCGGGGAGGGCCTGGACGAAGCGGTAGGGGAGGTTGGGGGCGGCGGGGCCGTAGAGGGCGATCTTGCTGAGACCGGCGTAGGGGGTACGGGCGAGGGCACGCCGCAGGTACGCGAGCTCACCGCCCAGGGCGAGGGCGCCGGGGGGCAGCTGATCGAGCCGCACGACGAGGGTGGGCCCGGGGGCGTCGAGGGCCCGCACGACGGTGACGCGGGTGGTGGCCCGGCCCGTTGTGCGCAGCGCCTTCGCCCCACGGTCAGGCCGCACAGCCTGTGGGGATTCTCATGCCCTGGACTACCTCCGTCCACAGTTCGTGGACGGCCAGGGACCAGAGCGTCAGGGCCGCCTGCGGCGTGGGGTGGGCCAGGTGCCGGGCCAGGAGTTTCGCCGCCCGGTCCGCGCGGATCTTGCCGCCGAGGACCAGCCGCGCCGGGGACAGCATCTCGCGGACCAGGTCGAGGAGCGGCCCGCCGGGGGCCAGCATGGCCGCGACGGGGAGGGTGAAGGGCTGCTTGGGGCGGTTCAGGACGGACGGCGGGAGGAGCTCCGCGCCCGCCTCGTACAGCGCGAGCTTCCCCGTCCGGGAGGCCGTGGGCAGTGATCGCGCGTGGGTGACGACGGACGGCTGCAGGAACGGCAGCCTCGCCTCCACCGCCCAGGCCATGGACAGGTGGTCGAGGCGCCGCAGGTGGTACGCGGGGAGTCGCCAGCGGGTCTCGAAGGCGGTCATCGCGGTGAGCCGGTCCGCCCCGACGGCCTCGGCGGAGCGCAGCTCCTGTTCGATGCGGTCGGCGGCGGAGCCCGTATCCGCGATGTAGGCACGGTAGTTGGCGGTGTAGAGGTGCTCGCGGAGCAGGCGCGGCGCCGCAGAGAGCGCGTCCGCGTACACGCCTGCCCAGTCGCTGCCGGCCGGCGCCGCGAGGGCCGCGCGCATCCGGTCGTACCCGCCGAAGAGTTCGTCGGCGCCGTCGCCGGTGAGGGCGACGGTGAAGCCGTTCTGGCGGACGGCGCGGAAGAGGGCGTACGTGGAGAGGGTGATGGGGTCGGCGTTGGGCTGGCCGAGGTGGCGGACGGTCCGGGTGAGGAGGGAGCCGAGTTCGTCGGGGTCGACGGCGACCTCGTGGTGGACGGTCCGGGCGCGGCGGGCGACGGAGCGGGCGTACGCGGCCTCGGAGTCGGGCCAGCGGCCCCGGTAGGTGAGGTGGAAGGTGTGGAGCGGCGGCGCGTCGGTCTCGCGGGCGTGTTCGGCGGCGAGGGCGGTGACGAGTCCGGAGTCGAGGCCGCCGCTGGTGACGGCGCAGACGGGCACCTCGGCGCGGGCGAGCCGGCGGACCTCGTGGCGCAGCACGTCCTGGGTGTCGCCGAGGGGGGTGGCGCGGTGGGGGCCGCGGCGGCGGACGACGGGTGCGGATCCCGGGCGTACGAGGGCGGTGGCGCCGGGCGGCAGGACGTCGATGCCGTCGAGCGCGGTGTGGGTGGAGAAGGAAGTGCGGGTGGCGAGGACGGTGTCGAGGGCGTCCTCGCGGGGGGAGATCCGTACTCCTTCGAAGGCGAGGAGGGCGGGGATCTCGGAGGCGAAGCGGGTGGAGCCGTCGTACGGGTCGTGGTGCAGGTGGAGCGGTTTCATGCCCATGTCGTCGACGGCGAGGACGAGTTGGGTGCTGCCGGGCCGCAGGTCGATGAGCGCGACGGCGAACATGCCGTCGAGGTGTTCGGCGAAGGCGGGCCCGTATTCGGCGTAGAGCGCGGGGAGCACGGTGCCGTCGCAGTGGTCGGGGAAGCGGTGGCCGCGGGCCGCGAGGGTGCGGCGGAGGTCGGCGTGGTTGTAGATCTCGCCGTTGAGCACGGCGACGATGCCGGGCAGGTGGGGCAGCCGGTAGGGCTGTTGTCCGCCGCAGGGGTCGGTCACGGCGAGCCGGTCACAGCCGAGCGACCAGCCGGGCCCGCTGAGCACCTGGTGCTCGTCGGGGCCGCCGTGGCGCTGGCGGGCGGAGACCGCCGCGAGCTGGGCCGGGTCGGGGCGGTCCGCCCCGGCGGCGAAGGAGCCGAGAATCCTGCACATGCCGGTCGCCTCCGAATCGACGTACTGGTCATCCTCGTACTGGACTGGTCACTCCCAATGATTTGAATCTACCAAGTTTTTGAATGGCGCGTAAGTGCCATGTCCTGTTCACGCCACGAGTTGGCCTTGCGACGCCCCCGCCACCCCAACAGGCTGGCCCCATGGAGGACTTCAACCGGACCACCCCCGAGTCCCTGCTGGTCGTGGCCGCGCACCCGGACGACATCGAGTTCTGCGTCAGCGGCACCGTCATGCAGTGGATCGAGCGCGGCACCCGCGTCACGTACTGCATCGTCACGGACGGCGGCGCGGGCGGTTACGACGAAGCGCTCCCCCGCCAGGCGATGGCGGACCTGCGCCGCGCCGAACAGGTCCACTCCGCCAAGCTCAGCGGTGTCGCCGACGTGCGCTTCCTCGGCTACCCCGACAGCTTCGTGGAGGCCTCCGTGGAGCTCCGGCGCGATCTGTGCCGGGTCATCCGCGAGGTACGGCCGCAGCGCGTCATCATCCCGTCCCCCGAGATCAACTGGGCCCGGGTCGCCGACCTCCACCCCGACCACCGCGCGGTCGGGGACGCCGGCCTGCGCGCCGTCTATCCCGAGGCCCGCAACCCCTTCGCCCACGCGGAACTCCTCAAGGAGGAGGGCCTGGAGCCGTGGATCGTCCACGAGCTGTGGCTGATGACCGGCCCCACCCCGAACCAGTACGTCGACGTCACCTCCGTCTTCGACCGCAAGGTCGAGGCCCTGCGCATCCACACCTCGCAGACGGCCCACTTCGACGACCTGGCCGGGTTGCTGCGCGACTGGCTCGGCGAGCACGCGGCGGCCGGCGGCCTGCCCCCGGGCCGCATGGCCGAGGCCTTCCAGATCGTGCACATCGACTGATCGCCCCCGGGTCCCGTACCCGGGGATCGACCGGGCGTCGGTCTTGTGGCCGCGCGGGGCGAGTGGGACCGTGAGCGGCACACGTGGGGGCGCGTGTCACCAACACGCGCGCGACGAGGGGGAGTTCACGTCATGGAGACATACGTATCGGACCTCGAACAAGCGGTGATCACGTACTACGGCCTCCCCTGGCCGGAGGTGGACGAGGCGGCCTACCCGCCGCTGGTGGCCGCGCTCAACGCCTACGCCCAGTTCACCCTGGACGACGGCTGGGCCGCCCACCGGCACATGCAGCGGCTGACGTCCTCCGGACAGGGCGAGGCGCTGACCGCGCTGTGGGAGCACTGGGTCCGGGTCATGGACCAGGACATGGCGCCCGTCGCCAAGTCGGCCAACGCCCTCGCCACCACCGTGAACGAGTTCCCGTCCGTGATCGTGACCCTCAAGCAGACCATCGCGTACGAGGCGCACCAGCTGGCCGCCCGCAACGTCATCTCCGAGGCCGGCGGGGTCCTCACCTTCGGCGCGGCGGAGGCCGCCGCCGCCCGCGACGCCGATGCCACCCGCCGGCAGGCCGCGCAGCAGGTGCAGCAGGCCGCGTCGACCCTCCGGCAGAGCCTCAAGGCCTTGCTCGCGGACCCGTCCGTGGCCGCCCTGGAGACGGTCCCGTCCGACCTGTCGGGCGGCGTCGGCGGCGGCGCGATCGCCGCCGGGGCCGGGGTCGCGGGCGCGGGGAGCGGCGGCGCGGCAGGGGGAGTCGCCGGCGGGGCGGGCGGCGGCGCGGCCGGAGGAGTCGCGGGCGGGGCGTCGGCGGGCGACGCCCGGCACAGCGGCGGGGGCGGCGGTACGGGCGGTGACCTCGCCGGCAGTACGGGCATCCGCGTGGACCACGACGAGCACAAGCTCGCCGCGAGCCGGATCGCCTCGGTCTCCGACGACGTCCTCGGCCGGACCAGCGCCGAACTGGCCACCGCCACCTCCCAGCACGCGACCGCGCGGGGCAGCGGGTCCTTCGCGGAGGCGCTCGCCCCGGACGCCGACCTGATCCTGGACCGCCTCGCGGCGGCCACGGCGGCCATCGGCGCCCACTTGGGCGGCGCCCTGCCGGACGCGATCCTGCTGATCTCCGGCGACCAGCAGTCCACGGACGACGACAACCGGCGCCGGATGTCGCAGATCGACTAGGGCCTGTCCGGCGGCGGGGCCGGACCGTTCGGCCGGGCGTGGGCCGCTTCTCACCCCTGGGGGTGGAGCGTCGCCGTCCAGTAGGCGCAGTCCGGCCCGCCGTGGCCCGGCCGCCGGCGACGCCGCAGAAAGCTGTGACCCCAGCATCCGACGTACGGAGTGGTCACGCATGCCCCTGAAATCCCCACGTCGCCGGGCCGGGCGCGCCGGCGCGGTGAGCGTCACGGTCCTGGCACTCGTCCTGGGCCTGCCCGCCGCGGCGAGCGCCGCGCCCGGCGATCTGGATCCCGCCTTCGACGGCGACGGCAGGGTCGTCACGGACCTGGGCGGTTTCGCGGGCGCCGCCGGCATGGCCGTCCAGCCCGACGGCCGGATCGTCACGATCGGCTACGGCTACTCCAGCGAGACGTCCGGCGACTTCACGCTGACGCGCTACAACGCCGACGGCAGCCTGGACGCGACGTTCGGCGGCGACGGCATCGTCACCACCGACTTCGGCATCAACAACGACGAGGGCCGGGCCCTGGCCCTGCAGCCGGACGGCAAGATCGTGGCGGTCGGCGGCTCCACCGACATCGGCGGCAACGGCACCTGGGCGGCGGCCCGTTACAACACCAACGGCAGCCTGGACACGACGTTCGGTGACGGCGGCCGGGTGCTCACGGACATCGACGTCAACGCGATCGAGACCGCCCAGGCGGTGGTCGTACAGCCCGACGGCAGGATCGTCGCCGGCGGGGAGAGCTTCGGCGTGTGGACGCTGGCCCGCTGGGACTCCTCCGGCGCCCTGGACCCGGGCTTCGGCGGCGACGGCATCGTCACCACCGACTTCGGCCCGAGCTGCTGCCGGATCGTCAGCGACCTGGCCCTGCAGTCCGACGGGAAGATCGTCGCCGCCGGGCACGCGGACGGTCTCGCCCTGACCCGCTACAACACCGACGGCAGCCTGGACACGAGCTTCGACGGCGACGGCCGGGTGGTGAGCGGCACCGGGGCGGCCGAGGGCGTGGTGGTGCAGGCCGACGGAAGGATCGTCGCGGCCGGCAAGGACGGCAACGCCTTCCTGGTGACCCGGTTCACCGCCGGCGGCGCCCCGGACCCGAGCTTCGACGGCGACGGCCGGCTCACCACGGTCTTCGGCCCCGAGGACGGCGGCGCCTACGACGTGGCACTGCAGTCCGACGGCCGGATCGTCGCCGCGGGCTACTACGCCGGGGACTTCGCGCTGACGCGGTACAACACCGGCGGCGCTCTGGACACGGACTTCAGCGGCGACGGCAAGGTGACCACCGACTTCGGCGGCCCCGACGACCAGGCCACGCAGGTGGCGCTGCAGTCCGACGGCAAGATCGTGGCCGCCGGGCTCGCGGGCACCGCCTCCAGCTTCGACGAGGACCGCGGCCTGGCCCGCTACCTGGGCGGTGGCGGCAGCGAGCCGCCGCCGGGCGTGGACGTGTCGGTGACGAAGGCGGGGCCCACCGCGGTCGCCATCGGCGACACCGCCACGTACACGGTGGTCGTACGGAACAACAGCACCACGGCCACGGCGACGAACGTCCAGCTCACCGACACCCTGACGGGCACGGCCACGATCCTGTCGGCGACCACCACGCAGGGCACCTGCACCTTCGTCCCGGGCCGGGTCACCTGCCCGGTCGGCACGCTCAACCCGGCCGGAAGCCCCTCCGGCTCCACCGCCACGGTGACGATCACCGCCGAGCCCTCGCGCACCGGCACCCTCACCGACACCGCGACGGTCACGGCCACCCAGACCGACCCCGTGCCGAGCAACAACACGGCGACCCGCACCACCACGGTGAACAACAGCCGCGGCTGCACCATCATCGGCACCAGCGGCAACGACACCCTCAACGGCGGCTACAACAACGACGTGATCTGCGCCCTCAGCGGCAACGACACCGTCAACGCGGGCTTCGGCAACGACACCGTCCACGCCGGGCCGGGCAACGACCGGGCCGACGGCAGCTACGGCAACGACACGCTCATCGGCGGACCGGGCAGCGACAACCTGATCGGCAACTACGGCAGCGACTCCCTCAACACCGTCGACGGTGTCGCCGGCAACGACACCGCGAACGGCGGCTACAACACCGACACCTGCACCACCGACTCCGGAGACATCCGCATCAGCTGCCCGTGACGGGTACGCGTACGCGCCGGGGCCCGGAGTCGTGGACTCCGGGCCCCGGCCCGTTCAAGGGGTCGGCAGGTGGTTCAGCAGGCGCCGAGGTCCTGCCAGACGCCCCACTCGCCGGTGGTGCCGGGCTCCTCGCCGGTCGTCCACCACTTGGCCTTCCAGGTGTGGCCCTTGTGCGAGACCTGCTGGCCGCCGGTGTACACGGCGGAGGAGACCCACGGGGTCGCCGTGCACTGGGTGGCGCCGCCGGTGACGGTCAGGGAGAAGACCGCCGCGTGGCCGGCCGACGGGCTCGCTCCGTTGACCACGATCTGGTACGTGCCGGAGACCGTGGTCGCGGCCGTGGTGACCGTGAGGGTCGAGGAGCCTCCGGCCGTCACCGAGGTGGGGCTGAGCGTGGCGGTGACCCCGGCGGGCAGGCCGCTGACGGTCAGGTTCACCGTCTGCGCGGTGCCGGCGGTGACGGCGGTCTTCACCGTGGTGGAGGTGGACGCGCCGGCGGTGACGGTGGCGGCGGCCGGGGTCGCGGTCACCGAGAAGTCGTCGGTCGGGGTGGTCGTCCCGCTGGTGAAGGGGGCGAAGATGTGCGAGAAGTCCCAGGTGTTCTGCTGGATGCCGGAGCAGCCGTCGGCGGCGGCGCCACCGGCACAGCTGCCGTTGTCGCGCTGGAGCGCCCAGAAGGACAGGGTGTTGATGCCCTTGGAGACGGCCCAGTCGTAGACCGTACGGGCGTTGGCGAGGGTGAACGTCTCGGCGGGGCCGAAGTCGTCGACGCCGATCATCTCGGTGATGCCGACCATGCCCCAGAGCTGGGCGGGCGTCTTCGTGGGGTAGAGCTTGGCGAGCTGGTCGTACAGGCCCTGGCCCGACGTCTTGGTGTCGGCGGCCATGTCGTGGGCGGCGTTGTCGTAGTAGTCGAAGGTCATCATGTTGACGACGTCGACGCGCGCGCCGTTGGTCACGGCGTTCTGGAGGACCGCGAGCCCACTGGCGGCGAGGCCGTGGGTGGTCGTCGGCAGGGTGTACGAGATCTGGATCTGGCGGCCGTTGGCGGCGGCCCAGTCCTGGACGACCTTGATGGCCTTGTTGCGGCGGTCGATGCCGGCGGTGTTGTCGAGGGAGTCGACCTCGATGTCCATGTCGAGCCGGGTGATGCCGTAGGTCGTGATGACCTTCTCGTAGACGGCGGCGATCTGGTTGACGTCGGTGCAGCTGTCGGCGATCTCGGTGCCGGTGGTGTCGGCCGTGTACCCGCCGAAGGAGGGGATGACGTCGCCGCCGCGGGACTGCATGGTCGCGATGTCGGCGCCGAACGAGGACTGGGCGACGGGCAGTCCGCTGTCGCCGTTCCAGTACGCGGTGCACGATCCCTTCGCCGCGGTCTGCAGGAACGCCATCGTCAGGTGCTTGGCGCCCGACTGCGCACTGAGGGCGGCCGGGCTCTCCCCGGTCCAGGCCTCGAAGTAGGGGGCGAAGACCCGGGCGGGGAGCGGGGTCGCGGCCTGGGCGGGGGCGGTGGCGACGGCGCCGAGGCCGAGGGCGGCCACGGCGGTCACGGCGGCGGTGAGGGCCGAGCGGAGCGAACGTACGCGTCGTCTCATGGCTATCGCTATCCAATGACTGTGGGGGGGTGGGGATACGAGGTGCGCCAACGCCGTTGTCGCGCACGACTGTTGGGATACGACGAAACCCCCGCGACCATGACCACGTCAATGGCCTGGACCAAACTTGGACTAGACCAATTTCGGGGTTCGGTGCGTGCTGCGTCCACCCAGTACGGGCGGGTCCTGGCGCGATGCGCGCGGGCGGCCGGATTGGTCCAGCGAGCCAAGGTCCGGCCGCCCGCCGCCGGAAGCGGTTCCTCCGTCGCACCGCCGGGTACCTGCCGGACATGTCAAAAGGCTGGCGCTGGTTACTCCTGGCCGTGTTCGTCGTCTGGACCGTCCTCGCACTGCAGTGGACAGACGTCGGCTGCGACTACCCCGAGGCCTACCTCGCGGTCCTCCGCTTCGGCACACCGGAGGGCCTGGAGTTCCTCCCGGCCTGCGCGGGCTGACACCGGGGACCGGGGCGGGCCCGGACGGGAGACCGGGCGCCCGGCAGCCCCCGGAGAGCCCTGCCGCTCCCCTCAGCGCCCCGACCGGCTCCAGAAGCCCCCGCCGCCTCCCGCGCGGGGCTCCATGGACCATGCCCCGTCCGCCTCGACGACGAGGAGGCGCGGGCCCCGGGGGAGGTCGCCCTTCCCGCGGCCCCGGTCGCGCCGGCTGAACCGGTACTCCCAGTGGCCGCCCTTCCGGTGGTCCGCTACGCCGAAGTACCCCTTCTTGTCCTCGTCGCCCTCGAACCGGAACCTGACACCGGTCTCGTCACCGGTGTACGCCAGGACGTCCGGCCCGTACCCCTCCACCGGGCCGTCGAACGCACGCAGCGTCGACACCGGCCGGAGCCTGATCATCCACCGGCACCGCGTGTCGACCCGCAGCCGCAGCGGGGTGTGGCCGTCGTGGTGCAGGATTCCGACCCCGCGCAGATCGTCCATGCGGCTCCGCACGACCTGCCGCCACGAGCGCTTGCGGACGGTCAGCGTGACGATGTCCAGGGACCCGACGCCCTTCTTCACCACGTCGACGGCCAGGAAGCCACGCGGGAGGGTGAGGCCGGTCTCGACTTCCTCCCTCCCCTCCCCCGCGTACTCGAAGTACGGGAAGTCCGGGCCGAATTCGGCGGGGAGGGCGTTGAGCCGGCCGAGGGGCGCGGCGATCGGCGCGCCGGAGTACGGGACGGGAGCGTCCGCCTTCGCGACGGGTACGAGGGCGGGGGCGTCCTGCACGGGTTCACCGTCCGGCCCCGCCTCGTCGTCCGGGCCCCCCTCGTCCTCCTGGCCCGTCTCGTCGTCCGACGCCGAGAAGCCGAAGTCCGTCGCGAGGGCCGGCAGCCCCGAGTCGTACCCCTGCCCCACCGCCCGGAACTTCCACCCCCCGTTCCTGCGGTAGAACTCGCCCAGCAGGATCGCGGTCTCCGTCGTCGCGTCCTCCACCGCGTACAGCGCCAACTGCGCCCCGGTGGCCGCGCTCACCGCCCGTACGTACAGGTCCTCGACCTCACCGAACGTCCCGCCGTCGCAGGACGCCGCCACCACGACCCGCTCCACGGCGGCCTCGATCCGACCGGGGTCGATCTCCAGCCAGTCCGCGACGACCCCGCCCTCGCCCTGCGCGTCCCCGAGGAGCCGTACCCCGCTCCCGGCATGCTCGGGCTGGTTGTAGAAGACCAGGTCTCCCCGGTCCCTGGCCTTGCCGCTCGCGTCGACGAGCAGCGCGGCCGCGTCGACCTTCGGCGCCTCCGCCCCGCCGGACCGGCGGACGACGGCGACCCGCATCGGCTCGCCGCTGAGCGGAAGGTTTCCCCCCTTGATGATCTGCGTCATGCGCGCATCCTGACAGCCCCGGTTTCCGAACGACTAGCGCCCTGTGCCCAGTTCGCACCAGACCGTCTTGCCGTACGGCCCCTGGTCCACGCCCCACCGCGCCGCCAGCGCGTCCAGCAGCGCGAGCCCCCGCCCCGACTCGGCGTCCTCCGCCGCGTCCCGCAGCACCGGCCACACGCGGGGGTCGGGGTCGGACACGGCCACCCGCGTCCGACCGCCCCGAGCGGCGGCGACCCGCACGGTCACCGGCGTCCCCTCCCCCACGTGCCGGATGACGTTCGTCAGCAGTTCGCTCACACAGAGCCGCACGTCGTCCCCCTCCACCATCCGCCGCACCTCCGCCACCTCCTTGGGCAGCGCGAGCAGCTCCACCGTGAGCGGGAGCATCAGCCGCCGGCCGCCTTCCGCAGCACGTCGGTCAGTTGGCGTGCGGTCGCCAGGTTGCAGTTGCCGAGAGCGACGAGGGGCGGGCGGATGTTGGACCCGGCGAGGGTGACCACGTCCACTCCGAGAGAGGGCAGCGTGATGCCGTGAGCTGCGAGAGCGGTGCGGAGTGCGTCGACGTCCGGCCTGATGTCGTCGTCCATGGGGCGTCCACCTTTCGTTGCGTGCCGTGACGAACCCCTCACACGCTGCCGCCCGGCGCCCTACCGTGGGAAGCGTTTCCCGCTCCACGGAGCAAGGTGCGAAAGGCGGTCAACGGTGGCTGCGCGCAAGGACATCGACGGCTCGGCGAGCGTCCCGCAGTTCTACGGGAAGGAGCTCCGCTTCAAGAGGGAGGAGGCGGGGCTGACGCTGGAGAGGCTGGTGGAGGGCAGTTTCTACGGGGTGACGTATCTGAGCGAGATCGAGCGGGGGCAGCGCCGTATGCCGCTGGACCTGGCCCAGCACGTGGACCGCGTGCTGCGGACGGACGGGTTCTTCGCGCGGGGCTGCGAGGACGTGCGCAAGGCGAAGCAGGGTGCGCATGCGGCGTACTTCGCGCCGATCGCGGAGGCGGAGCAGCGGGCGCTGACGATCGAGCGGTGGAGCAACGCCTTGATCCCGGGCCTGCTGCAGACCGCCCCGTACGCGAAGGCCGTCATCCGCTCCACGGAACCTCTGGACACACCGGAAGAGGTCCAGGCCAGAATCGACGTGCGGATGAAGCGGGCGGAGATCTTCGACGACCCGAAGAAGCCCGAGTACTGGGTCATCCTGCACGAGTCACTGGTACGCGAATCCACCATCTCGCCCGTGGAGATGGCTGAGCAACTCGACCACATCGCCGCCCTGGTGCGTCGGAGGCGGATCTCTCTGCAAATCCTTCCGTGGAACGCACCCACCCAGCCCTTCATGGAGCTGTCCATGATGTTCATGGAGTTCGAGGACGAGGCGCCGCTGATGTACACGGAGGGTCCGTACCACGGTCAGACGATCGACGATCCGTCCCTCGTGAAGCAATACCGCAAGGCATACGATCGGCTGAGGGCCGCCGCCTTGCCGCCGGAGGCGTCCCTCGCCCTGATCGAACAAGCAGTTGAGGACTACCGACATGGCCAGCAACGACCCTGATCTGACCGCCGCCGTCTGGCGCAAGAGCAGCTACAGCAACGGCAGCGGCGGCGAGTGCGTCGAAGTGGCCGACAACGTCCCCGGGCTCGTCCCCGTCCGCGACTCCAAGCGCCCCCACGGCCCCGTCCTCCTCCTCCCCGTCGCCGCCTGGGCGCCGTTCGTCGAGGCCGTCAAGGCGGGCTGAGGCGCTACCCCCGGAGGCCCTTCCGGACCTCGCGGTGGATCGCCCAGGCGTCGGCGACCGGGCCCAGGTGGGCGAGCTTGTCGGGGTTGATGACCGAGCGGATGGCCTGCACGCGGCCGTCGGCGATGTCGAGGACCAGCGTGTGGAGGACCTTGCCGTCGCGGTCGCGGAAGACGGCGCTGGGCTGGCCGTTGACCTCGTGCGGCTCGAAGGTGATGTCGACCTGGGCCATCCGGGGGAACACCACGGCGAGGAGCTTGGCCACGTTGTCCGCACCGGCGATCGCGCGGGCGAGCTGCGGGGCCTTGCCGCCGCCGTCGCCGACCATCTGGACGTCGGCGGCGAGGACGTTCCGCAGGCCGTCGACGTCGCCGCCCTTCAACGCGTCGAAGAAGCGGTCGGCGAGCTCCTGACGTTCGGCGCGGTCCGCCTCGAAGCGGGGCCGGCCGTCCCGCATGTGCCGCCGGGCCCGTACCAACAGCTGGCGGCAGGCCGACTCCGTACGGCCGACGGCGGAGGCGATCTCGTCGAAGCCGAAGCCGAACACCTCGCGCAGGACGAACACGGAGCGTTCGAGGGGGCTGAGGCGCTCCAGGAGCAGCAGTGCGGCCATCGACACGGAGTCGGCGAGTTCGGCCGCGCGCTCCGGGTCCTCGTACGGATCGTCGAGGAGCGGCTCGGGGAACCACGGTCCGACGTACTCCTCGCGGCGGACGCGCGCGGAGCGGAGTACGTCGATGGCGATCCGGGTGACCGTGGCGGAGAGGAACGCCTTGGCGGACGTGGGCGTGGTCGGGGAGGCGTCGTACCGCAGCCAGGTCTCCTGCACGGCGTCCTCGGCCTCGCTGACGCTGCCGAGTATCCGGTACGCGATCGAGAACAGCAGCGGTCGCAGTTCCTGGAACTCCTCGACCTTGCCCATGTCACTCCCCGTTCAGTGGAACGCGCCGACCTCGTAGCCGCCGGCCGGCTGCTTGCTCATGATGTTCATGCGGGTGGCGGCGTTCATGAAGGAAACCAGAAGGACGAGGGCGGTCATCTGCTCTTCGTCGAAGTGCTGGGCGGCCCGCTCCCAGACCTCGTCGCTGACGCCTTCGCCCGCGTCGGCGACACGGGTTCCCTGCTCGGCGAGGGCGAGGGCGGCGCGCTCGGCCTCGGTGTAGACGGTGGCCTCGCGCCAGCCGGCGACGAGGCCGAGGCGGACGGGGCTCTCGCCCGCCGCGAGGGCCTCCTTGGTGTGCATGTCGAGGCAGGCGCCGCAGCCGTTGATCTGGCTGACGCGCAGGGAGACGAGTTCCTGTGTGGCGGCCGGGAGGGTCGAGTCCTTGAGGATCTTCCCGGCGGCCATGAGGTGCTTGAGGGCCTTGCCGGCGGTGGGGCTGGCGAAGAAGTTCAGTCGCGCGTCCATGGTCGTGTCTCCTCGGTGCGAGTCGGTGTGTGTCTCGGTGGGCTTACGTCCCCGAGACGAGACAGCGCCGCGCCCTGTGACACGACCTCCCGTGTGATCCACGCCACGGCGCGAGCACCTACGATCGGGCCATGACCTCTTCGGGCTCCTCCTCGCGCCTCTCGCTCTGGTCCCGGGACTCGTTCCTGTCCATCGGGTCCGTCGGCTCGACGCTCTCGATCGGGTCGGTCGGGTCGTTCCTCTCCGTCGGATCCGTCGGCTCGGCCGCCTCGGCGTTCTCCGTCGGGTCCTGGGCGAGCGTCGGCTCCCTGCTGTCGGCCCGGTCGAGCTGGTCGGTCCTCTCCTCCCGCTCGCACAAGGGCGTCCTTGCGGCGGGAGCGGTCCTGGCGGTGGCGGGCGCGGTCGCCGTGACGGCGGGCGCGCGGCGGGGCCGCTGAACGACGTCCGGGGACGGGCCGCTGAACGACGTCCGGCCTCCCCCGTACGCGACGGGGAAGGCCGGACCGGTCCGGGCAGGTGCTACTGCTCCGACTCCCCGCGCGGTCCGAAGAGCGTGCGCTCCGACTCCGCGATCGGTACGTCGTTGATGCTGGCCTCCCGCCGGGCCATCAGGCCGTCGGGGGTGAACTCCCAGAGCTCGTTGCCGTGGCTCCGGAACCACTGGCCCGTCGCGTCGTGCCATTCGTACTGGAAGCGGACGGCGATGCGGTCGTCGGTGAACGCCCACAGCTGCTTGCGGAGCACGTACCCGTCCTCCTTCGCCCACTTGCGGGTCAGGAAGGCCCTGATCTCGTCCCGGCCCTTGAGGAACTCGTCGCGGTTCCGCCAGACGGAGTCGGGCGTGTAGGCGAGGGCGACCCGCTCGGGGTCGCGGGTGTTCCAGGCGTCCTCGGCGGCCCGCACCTTGGCGGCGGCGGTCTCGGCGGTGAACGGGGGAAGCGGGGGGCGCTGCTCGGCCATGGACAGAAGTCCCTTCCTGGCTTGCGGTGTTCAGGTCGTGTCGAGTGTCTCGGTCGCGCCCGGGCGGAGCCACCTCAGCCGGCCGGCGAGTTCCGGATCTGCGCCGAACGCCTCGGTGATGCGGGCCGGGTCCTCGGCGAGGTGGGCCCAGGAGTCGTAGTGCAGCGGGATCACCGTGCGCGCGCCGAGCGTGCGGGCGAGCGCGGCGCCCTCCGTCGCGCTCATCGAGAAGGCGCGGTCGCCGGTGGACGGGAAGTGCGCGTCGCCGAGGTGGAGGAAGGCCGTGTCGATACGGAAGCGGGCGCCGATCTCCGTGAGGGCGTCGTGGCGGACGGTGTCGCCGGAGACGTACAGCGTGCCGCCCTCGTACGCGACGACGAAGCCGGTGACGGGGCCCGTGACGTGCTCGGTGCCCTCCGGGCCGTGCCGGGCGGGGGTGGCCGTGACCGTGACGGTCGTGGCTCCGACGGTGACCGTCCGGCTCTCCCAGGGGGCGAGGCCCTCCGCCCGGCCGCCGAGGCGCTCGGCGGCCTCCGGGGTGGTCAGCACCCTGGGCACCCCGGCCAGGAACCCGCGGCCGGTCACGTCGAGGTTGTCGGCGTGCTGGTCGTGCGAGAGCAGGACCAGGTCCACGGGCGGGAGTTCGGCGGCGGTCAGCGCGGGGCCGGCGGTGCGGTGCAGCGGACGGGCGCCCGGATAGTCGGCGGGCGCCGGGTCCAGGGCGGGGTCGGTGAGGACGGTGAGGTCGCCGATGCGAAGGAGGACGGTCGCCGTACCGAGGTGGGTGGCGGTGACGGTCTCTGTCGGGGCGCTCATGCGGGGACGTTCGCCTTCGAGGCGTCGATCTTGGCCTGGAGGGAGGTCAGGAGGCCCTGGAGGAGCTCGATGGTGGTCTCGTCCGTGAGGTTGCCGTCGGCGTCGAAGCGCTCGTGCGAGCGGAAGACGTGCACCTCGGGCTTCACGACGACGTCGCTGTCGGTCCAGACGAAGACCTGGCGCAGGGCGAGCTGCGCCCGGACGGTGCCGAAGTTGGTGGGCGCGGCGCCGAGGATCGCGGTGGGCTTGCGGTGCAGCGGGAGGCCCTCGGTCCTGGTCCAGTCGGTGGACAGCCAGTCGAGCGCGTTCTTGAGGACGCCGGGGATGGAGTAGTTGAACTCCGGCGTGGCGATGAGCAGTCCGTCCGCCTCCGCGACCCGGCGGCGGAGCTCGTTCACGACGGCCGGGCGCAGTTCGGGGGTGTCGAGGTCCAGGTCGTACGGCGGGATCTCACGCAGGTCCTCGTAGATCTCGATCTCCTGGCCGCCGGGGTTGAACTTCTGGGCGGCGCGCAGCAGTTGCGTGTTGTGCGAGGTGGCGCGGAGCGAGCCGGAGATGGCGAGGATCGTGGACGCGGTCATGGGAACCCCCCAGTTCGTCGGGTGAGCCGGCGGGCGCCGGACTCGACGACCATGAAGCTAAACCGGTCGGTTCAGTCTGTCAACCGAACAGTTCAGTCTTGACAGTGAACTGAATGGTGTAGTTCATTCGAAGGCATGACCTCGAACAGGCACGTCGCTCGCGTCGCCCGCCCCTTCCACACCTACGAGGGCGCCGGGTTCCCCGTGCGCCGCCCCTTCCCCACCGACGAACTCCCCTTCGTGGACCCCTTCCTGATGATCGATCAGGTCGGTCCGGTCGAGCTCGCGCCCGGCGAGGCGAAGGGCGCTCCCCCGCACCCGCACCGGGGCTTCGAGACGATCCAGTACGTCCTCGACGGCGACATCGCGAACGCCGACTCGCGCGGCCACAGCGCCGTCGTCCGCGCGGGCGGCGTCCAGTGGCTCACCGCCGGCTCCGGCATCGTCCACGAGGCCCTGCCCACGCCGGAGTTCCTCGCCTCGGGCGGCCGGCAGCACATGCTCCAGATCTGGCTGAACCTCCCCGCCCGCCTCAAGGGCGTCCCGCCGCAGAGCCAGAACGCCGAGGCGGGCGACCTGCCGGTGGCGGTGACCCCGGAGGGCGCCGAGGTCACGGTCCTCGCCGGAACCAGCCACGGCGTGACCGGCCCCTTCGAGACCCGCACGCCGGTACTCGTCGCCCACGGACGCCTCGCCCCGGGTACGGGTGCCGAGTTCACGGCCCCGACCGGGCACAACGCGATGGTGTACGTGATGGCCGGCGAGGCCACGGTGGCCGGCGACCCCCTCCAGGACGGCCACCTCGCGGTCCTCACCCAGGACGGGGAACGCTTCACGGTCGAGGTCCAGGGAACGGCCACGGAGGTCCTGATCCTGACGGGCGAACCGATAGGCGAACCGATCGCCCGAAGCGGCCCGTTCGTGATGAACACGGCGGCGGAACTCCGCGAGGCGGAGCGGGACTTCAGCCAGGGCCGAATGGGCCGGATGTCGTCATGACGACGACGTCTACGCGACGGGGCGCGGCTCTGGGCGCAGTCCGGGCTCCGAGCCCGAACCGTCAGCGCGCCGCCATGACCGGCCTCCTCCTCGCCGCCCTCGCGGCCCCCGCCGCCATGGGCGTCTCAGGCCCGAGCCTGGCCCTACCCGAGGCCGCCCACGCATTGGCCGTCACGCCGGCGGCCGCCGCGTGGCTGATGACCGCGTTCGGCATCGGCATGGCGGCCGGCACCCCCCTCCTCTCCGCCACCGCCGGCCGCCGGCACGGCCCCGCCGGAGTCATCCGAGCGGCCGCCGTCCTCGTGGTCCTCGGCGCGCTCCTCGTCCTCCTCGCCCCGAACCTGCCCCTGGCGGTCGCCGGGCGGGCCCTGGAGGCGGCCGGCGCGGCGGGCCTGAACGTCGCCGCGTTCCAGCTCGCCGGCCGGGACCGCTCGGGCCGGCTCCCGGGCCTGGTCGCGATCGGGAGCGCGGCGGGCGGCACGGTGGGCCTGTTCGCGGGGGCGGCGGTGGCCGGTGTGTTCGGCTGGCGCGGAGCCCTGGTCCTCCCGCTCCTCAGCCTGCTCTCGCTGCGCCCGGTGCTCCGGCTGGCGAGCGCGGAGAAGGCACCGGACGCCGAGTCCCCCCGCACACCCGACTCCCGTACACCCGACTCCCCCACGCCCGGCCCCCGCTCCCCCGCACTCCCCCTCGACATCCTCCGCGACCGCCGCTTCCTCGCCGCCGCCTCGCTGATGCTGGCCCTCTCGACGGTCAACTTCGCGCTCCTGTACGCCGCTCCGCGTCGCGTCGCCGCGCTCACCGGCTGGGGTTCCGTGGAGACGGGGGCGGTCGCGTCCGTCTCCGCACTCGCCGGGGCGCTGCTGTCCTGGCTGCTGGTCCGCGCGGCCCCGGCGCTCGGCCCCGCCCGGGTGAAGGCGTTGCTCGGGCTGGGTTCGGCGGTGGCACTCGTCCTCGCCGTGACCGCCCCCTGGCCGGCGGCCGTACTCGTCGGCTCGGGGACCAGCGCGCTCGTCACGGCCGGCGGTCAGGGGCTGCTCACGGGCGCCGCGACCGGGGGTCTGCCGACGGCGCGTCACGGGCTGGCGATCGGCCTGTTCAACCTGGCGTTCCTGATCGGTGTGGCGGCCGGTCCCGCTCTCGCGGCCTTTGCAGACCAAACCGTTCAGTTCATATACTGACGGATCCGACGCCAAGCTCAGCCCAGCTCACCACAGCTCGCCCCAGCTCACCACAGCTAAGGAACGCCCCCATGGGATCCGACACCCACGACGCCGACGCGATCGACGAGTACGGCATCCCGATCATCCCGGACCCCGCCGACGCCGCCTCGCGGAAGCGGCAGGCGATCATCGACGCGGCGCTCACGGAGTTCCTCGCGGAGGGGTACTCGGCGGCCTCCATGGACGCGATCACCCGCGGTTCCGGCGTCTCGAAGGCGACGATCTACAAGCACTTCGGCAGCAAGGAACGCCTGTTCCTCGCCGTCATCGGCGGCGTCCTGCCGAAGACGTACGCCGACCTGGAGCCCTCCAACTCGACGATCGCCGACGCCCCCGACCTGCGGGCCGCGCTCGTGCGGCTGACCACGGACTGGGCGCGGATCCTGCTGCGCCCCGACATCATGTCGCTGCGCCGCCTGGTCATCGGCGAGATAGACCGCTTCCCGCAGCTCGGCCAGCTCTGGTACCGGGTCAGCTACGACATGAACAACGGCCCGCTGATCGAGGCCTTCACCGAGCTGAACGCGCGGGGCGCCCTCGACGCGCCCGACCCGGCGCTCGCCGTGCAGCAGCTGGTGGCGGCGACGGTGGGCGTGCCGCAGCTCGTCCGTACCTTCTCCCCCGACGCCGAGATCGACGACGCGGAGCTGACGCGGGTGATCAGCTCGGGAGTGGATCTGTTCCTGGCCCGGTACGCGCGTTCCTGAGGCTCCGGACCCACGCGAGGACCAGCAGGGCGAGGGCCCAGCCGCCGGTGGTGAGGAGCTGGGTACGGCTGGCGGCGTCGCCCAGCATGAAGAGCAGCACCCCGCCGATGGAGGCGAGCGCGACGGCGGCGCGCGCGGAGGGCCCGTGCAGCCGCAGGTGGGAGGCGGCGATCAGGGCCCAGACGAGCAGGATCGCGGCGCCGATCGAGTTGAGCAGGAACGGGAAGACCGTACGCGGCCAGACCATGCTGAGCACGACCGAGACGAACCCGAACGCGGCGGAGGCGAGGACGGCGGCGTACGGGACGCCCGACCGCGCGAGCCGGCCGAGGGCGCGGGGCGCGTCGCCGCGTCCGACGAGGGCGTAGAGCATGCGCGAGGAGCCGTAGATGTTGGCGTTCATGGCGGACAGCAGCGCCACGAGGACGACGGCCTTCATGAGGTCGGCGGCACCGGAGATGCCGATCCGGCCCATGACGGCCGCGTACGGGCCGTCGGCGACGGCCGGATCGTTCCACGGGACGAGGGCGACGATCACGGCCATCGAGCCGAGGTAGCAGACCGCGACGCGCCACATCACGGCCCGGACGCCCGCGCGCACGGCGCGGACGGGGTCGTCGCACTCGGCGGCGGCGATCGTCACGGTCTCCAGACCGCCGAAGGCGAAGACGGCGGCGACGACCCCGACGGCGACGCCGTGCCAGCCGTGGGGAAGGAAGCCGCCGTGGTGAAGGAGATGCCCGACGCCGGGCGAGGGGGCCCCGGGCATCAGCCCGACGACCACGACGGCGCCGAGCAGCAGAAATCCACCGATGGCGGCGATCTTCAGCCCGGCGAACCAGAACTCCAGCTCGCCGAAGTTCCGTACGCCGGCGAGGTTGCTCGCGGTGAACACGCTCATGAAGACGGCCACCCACACCCAGCCGGGCACGGCGGGCAGCCAGCCGCCGACGATGTGGGCCGCGGCGACGGCCTCGGCGGCGACGCTCACGACGAGCAGCGCCCAGTACATCCACCCCGCGAGCAGCCCGGCCCACGGACCGAAGGCCGTCCGCGCGTGCTCGGCGAAGGACCCGGTCACGGGACGGGCGGCGGACATCTCCCCGAGCATCCGCATCACGAGCACGGTCAGGACCCCGGCCAGCGCGTACGCCACGAGGATCCCGGGCCCGGCGGCGGCGATCCCGACCCCGGACCCGACGAACAGCCCGGCCCCGATGGCCCCACCCAACGCGATCATGGCCAGATGCCGCTGCCGCAGCCCAGCCCCGAGTACCCGCCCTGTCACGATTCCCCCCGAAATTCAGACGACCAGCCCAGGAGCCTGACGCCTGCCCCCACCCGACGGCAAGCCGGTCCCGCGCGCTGAGACGTCCCGGGAATCGGGGAAGGGGGGGACGGGACGCCTGGAGGGCCCGTGTCTCGGGTGGCCGCCGTCACCGATGGACATCCTGATCGCGCTCACCGCCGAGCAGCACCGGCTGACCCTGCTGCACGTGGACGACGACGTCGCCGCCATCGCCAAGGTGCGGCCCGGCATCGACATGGTCCGGCTGCTGCCCGACGCCTGACGGCCGCGCTTTCCGCCGCCCTGAGGGTCACCCGGCGCGGGAGCGGGAGACCTCCGCGGGACGGCGTCCGAACCAGAGGCAGAAGACGGCTGCCACCGCCGATGAGAAAGCGGCCAGGACGAAGGTGGGGGCGAGGTCGTCGTCCGGGTAGTGCGCGCCCACGGCGCGCGCGGTCGCCGGGTCGTCCGCGGCGACCTCGAGCGGGACGGCGAGGCCGACCCGGGCCTGTCGTCGCAGGTCCGGGTCGAGGAGGACGTCTCCCGTGCTGGTGCGGTAGGTGCGACCGCCGACCACGTACGAGATCTCGTACGAGAACTGACCGTTCTTGGTCTGCGGGACGGCGCGGGTGATCTCGCCCTCCACCCGCACGGGTGCCGCGTCGATCCGCGCTCCGGCGCGGAACTGCCCGATGGCTCTTTCCCCGAAGAACACGAGCAGCAACAACGCTGCTGCCGTGCCTCCGAGTTGGACCCATCTGTGCCGTCCCCCAGGAAGCATCACCGCTCCGTATTAGGCCCGACGGCCGCCCCGCGTCAACCCTGCATCACCAGCCTCACCGCGAGCACGACGATCAGCGTGCTCGACGCGAGGGCCGTGCCGAGCCGGCCCCGGGCGCCCGTCAGGGTCCGGCCGAGGAGGGTGCCGCCGAGGGCGAGCAGGAGTTGCCAGCTCGCCGAGGCGACGAGGGCGGCGAGGACGAAGGCCGTGCGGTCGGGCAGCGTCTCGGGCGCCGAGGGGCCCGTGGCGAGGATGAGGGCGGCGAAGTAGATCACCGTCATGGGGTTGAGGATCGTGATGCCCAGGAAGGTCGCGTACGCGCGGGCGGGTGTCAGGGCCGTACCGTCGTCGCGGGACGTGAGGCCTCCGTCCCGGTACGCGGCCAGGGCGCCCCCCGCGGCCCGCAGGGCCAGCACGGCGAGCACCACGGCGGACGCCCACCGCAGCGGGGTCATCACCGGGGCGAGGACGGGAACGAGCGCGGAACCGCCCGCCACCGCGAGCAGGGCGTAGACCCCGTCGGCCGTGGCGACGCCGAGGGCCGCACCGGCGCCCGTACGCCAGCCGGCACGGGCCGTGACGGCCACCAGGTAGGCGCCGACCGCGCCCACCGGGATCGCGATGCCGTAGCCGGCCAGCAGGCCGGCCACCACCGCGGCCGTCACGCGACGGCGGGGATCGCGCCTCCGGGGGAGCCGGGCTGCTGCTGTCGGCGGTAGTCCGCGCCGTCCTTCGTACGGGAGAGGAAGCCGCCGATCACGAGGTAGCGGCGCAGCGCGGAGAAGTCGTCGTGCACGGCGCGCAGGGCCTCGTTGACCTCGGGCTCACGGTAGGTCCGGTCCGCCTCGAAGAGGGTCGCGGCGAGGTGCGCGAGCAGCGCCTCGCGGCGCGCGGGCTTGCGCGGGATCGCCTTGAGGCGCCCGTCGACGGAGAACAGGTCCGCGACGGGGCGGGGCTCCGCGACGGGGCGGGAAGGATGACTGGTCATGCCGGAGAGCCTGGCGCCACCGCACCCCACCCCGCAAAGGATTTTCCCCTCACCTCACTTGGGCTGGGGTGCCGCACGAGGACGTCTCACTTGGGCTCGGGTGCCGCACGAGGACGTCTCACTTGGGCTCGGGCCGCACCATGATGTTCACGGCCTGCTGGACGCTCGGCATGATCGACGGGGTCCCGGTCCGCTCGAAGATCGGCCGGGCCTTCTCCACGAATGCCAGGAAGTGCTCCTCCGTGTCGAAGAAGTCCACGATCCGCCACCCACCCGTCCCGTCCGGCCCGGACGCGTGCGCGATGAACCCCTCCGGCGGAAACCACTCGGCGGCCTGGATCAGCCGCGTGGTCGCCTCGTACTGCTCCTGGGTCCCACCGGGAATCTCGACGGTGACGATGACGCCCTTGGCCATGGTCGCGCTCCTGTACGTACGGGATGGGTCTCCCACCCAGCAGACCAGCGCCCACCGCCCCCCGCACGGCGACGGGCCCCGAACGAGCGACGGTCCGGCCGCCCCCTCGAAGTGTCAGAACGAAGACCGGGACGGCGTCCCCGGCCTGGCGGAACAACCACACCGCCGATATCCGCTTGCGATCCCTGGTCACGCGGGTCAACGTCGCCTGACACCCGACGAAGGCAGAGAAGATGACCACGCAGATCCAGCACGTCGACCACGAACTCATCCAGGCCGCGGCCGACGTCGCTCGGACCCGCTGCCGGGGCGACAACCACACCATGGCAGCCGCGGCCCGCGCGCAGGACGGCCGGATCGTCACCGCGGTGAACGCCTACCACTTCACGGGGGGCCCGTGCGCTGAGCTGGTCCTCATCGGTGCGGCAGCCGCCCAGGGCGCCTACGAGCTGGACACCATCGTCGCCGTGGGCGACCGCGACCGCGGGGTTGTTCCCCCGTGCGGCCGGTGCCGTCAGGTCCTTCTCGACTACTTCCCCGCCCTCAAGGTCATCGTCGGCGAAGGCGATCGCATCCGAACCGCGCTCATCACTGACTTGCTGCCCGCAAGCTACGTCTGGGCCGACCACCAGATCGAGTCCGAGGAGACCGCGCCGCTCACCACGGACGCCGGCTGACAGCAGGGCGAACCTTGCCTGATGCGGCACTGGTACCGCGTCAGGCAACGTGTGCCCCGCGGGTGACAGCGACGGCTACCTGCACGATGACGAACAGGCACGGGCATGGCTCGCCGAGCTGAGGAAACGCCGAGCGATGTGAACCGGCCGCAGCGCCGTCCCGGGGTCCGGGCGATCAAGGGAGTTGCCAGGACGAGGCATCAGACGGTCGGCAGGCTCTTCATGAGGACGATGCTGTCGTAGTTCGTGACGTCCCACCGCCAGGTTCCGATCGGCGCGTACCCGCGTCGGTGGTACCAGTCGACAAGCTCTGTGGCCTGCGAGGAGGTATCGATGACGACCTGCGTCGAGCCAAGAGCGGCGATCCGTGACTCGGCGAGCGTCAGCAGTCGCTGTCCGAGTCCAGTGCCTCGTTGTGACGGTTCTACCGCCAGTTGCCAGAACGAGCCGCCGCCTGCCGCGGGGGCGGGATATCCGGGCGGAGTGGAGTGCGGAGCCGACACGGTGATCGTGCCGACTATCGCGTTGCCGTTCACCGCGACCCAGCACTCGCCTTTGCTCAGGCGGTGCTGTGTGTCCTCGGCGAATTGGTAGGAGGCGAAGAAGACCCGCCCGGCGGCGGCGTGATCCGCGTACGCACGGTGGAGCAAGAGAGTCAGCTCCTCCACCGAATCGCCGTCGCGGAAGCGTCTGACCTGGACCGTCGCTGAGGTACTTGCTGTCGAGTCTTCGTTCATCCCCGTAGTCAAGCGCACTCCTGCGTTGCGTCCGGCTGGTGCTGTGGCTCGCCTTTGAGCCGGGTCGAGTCCGTTGCGGCGGCGGTGTTCGCCGTACCGGACATGACCCCAGCAGAAGGCACAGGGGTTCTTCGTACGGTGTGTCGGTCTGGACATGTTTTGCGCGGTACGTTCGCGCAAAACGGCCCCCGTCGATGACTGCGAACCATCGGCAGGGGCCTCAACCACCAGTGGAAGGCACTAGTTCCACCGTGATCTACCGGCACTTTAACGCGCCCTCTCGCGCCTTCACCCAGTTCTCGCACGAGATCATCCGGCACCCCCGGCTCGGCTCCGACGCCGTTCGGCTTCTGACCTGGCAGCTCTCCCTCCCCCAAGGCGCCCGCGAGTCCCTCTCCCGCACCGCCGAACGTGCCCGCATCGGGGCATGCGCCTTCACCCGCGCCAAGCGGCAGCTCAAGGAGGAAGGCTTCGTGCACGAGCGGCGCGTGCAGATCGGCGGTGGACGCTGGGTCACCCAACAGCTCGTCTCCAGCTCCCCCTTGACCGCCGAACACGCCGCCAAGCTTCTCGCCGGGGCCCCCGTGCCACCCGTACAGGCCGCACCGAGTCCCCGGAAACCGGCCGTCGGTGCCCCGGTCGTCGACCAGCCGGTGCCCTCGTCGACCGACGGTCATCCAAAGAAAGACCCTGCCGAAGACACCTCCAACCTTCCGGCCGACGCCGAGGCCGAATCCGAGGAGTCCCCCCGCCTCGAAGAGGCCCGCGCCCTCGTCGGCGCCCTGCCGCTCCTCTCCCCTGCCCTCCGGCACATCCCACCCGGCATGCGCGAAGAACTCGCCCGACTCGCCGCCCGCTGGCTCGACGCCGGCCACACCTCCACCGACATCCACGAACACATCCAACGCTGCCTGCCCGGCACCGGAACGCCCGTACACCGGCCCGGCGGACTCGTCCGCTACCTCCTGCGCGACGTACCGGCCCGCTCCCTGCCACCCCAGCGCACATCCGACGAGTCGATCTCCGCGCGGCTCCGAGGTACCCGCGAGTGCACCGGCGACCACACCCAGACGACACTCTTCCGACCCGTCGCGGACGAGACGCTCTGCACCGCCTGCGTACCGTCCATCCCCTAGGGTCTGGCCCTCCGATCAGGACTACGGCAGCTCGTGGCGCACCAATGCGCGCGCGAACGGTTCACCGGTCCTTCGCGCGTATGCCATTCGCTCGCGCACCTCGCTGAGTGTGCGCGGACGATAGCCGGGGCCGCCACAGCAACTCTTGTGGAAGCGGACACCTGCATTCAGAAGTACCGACAGGGTCCGCCAGGCAGCAGTGTCACGCCGCCGCGGTGTTGCGAAGGCGGAACCCACATGGATCAACGGCTCGGCACAGCGCGGGCAGAGCCGGTCGTGGTCACCGAGGTAAGGCTGCTTGTAGGAGGCCCGGCAAGGCAGGCAGACGTAGGAGGTCTTCGCGTGGGCCATGCCGGCCACAGTACGGGCCGTCCGGGACGAACTCGACCTGATTTCCATGGCATTCAGCGAGATCGAGGGGACACTCCCCGGGCCCTGCCCAGGGTGTAGTCGGTCCTCCAGCGGTCCGGTCGCACCCCCTCATCGTTTGCCGGGGTCAGGGGCGCGGGCGGCAGCCGTCGAAGACGACTTCGAGGGTGCGGTCCCTCAACTCGGCTCCCCACTGGTTGCGTTCCGCCGCCAGGCATACGGCGCCCAGCAGGGCCAGTAGTTCGGGCATGCCCAGGTCCGCGCGCACGGCACCCGCCCGTTGGGCGCGGACCAGGAGCGTCTCGACGGCGTTCCGTACCGCGGCGCCGACCTCCGACATGCCCGCCTTGACGTCGACCCCGGCATCGGCGAGGGCGTCTGCCACGGCCTTCATCCGGGACGCGTTGGTGACGATGTCGGTGAAGAAGCCGAAGAACGCCGCACCCGCGTCCGCCGCCTCGATCAGGGCGGGCAGGTCCTCGACCAGGCGCTCCATCCGGCCGACGAGGATCGCCTCGTGCAGGGCCTCCCGGGTGGGGAAGTGCCGGTAGATCGTGCCGAGGCCGACACCCGCCTCCTGGGCGACCGCTCTCATCGACGCGGTGACCCCGTCCCGGGCGAGGACGGCCTCGGCCGCCTCCAGGACGCGCGCCTTGTTGCGCCGGGCGTCCGCGCGCAGCGGTTTGTCCTGCTCGGTCATGCCTTCTCCCGCCCTCCGGCTCGTTGACATACGGAACAGCTGTTCCGTATCTTCCAAACGGAACGCGTGATCCGATTCTATCGAGCGCGCTCCCGCCGCATCCGACGGGAGCAGACGAGAGCAGACGAGAGCAGGGGGTCGCAGATGGACTACGTACGACTCGGCGCCTCGGGCCTGAAGGTCTCGCGGGCCTGTCTGGGAACCATGAACTTCGGCCCCGCCGGAGGGGTCGGGGTGGGCAGTTGCGAGGAACCCGAGGCCCGGCGCATCGTCGACGCCTTCCTGGATGCCGGACACCACGTCATCGACACCGCCGACGCCTACACACGCGGCGAGTCCGAGCGGATCGTCGGCCGGGCCGTCAAAGGCCGGCGTGACTCCGTCGTCCTCGCCACCAAGGCGTTCCTCCCCCAGGGGCCGGGCGCCAACGACAGAGGACTGTCCCGAGCCCACCTGACCCGGGCCCTCGACGCCAGCCTGCGCCGGCTCGGCACGGACTACGTCGACCTCTACCAGTGCCACCAGTGGGATCCCGACACCCCGATCGAGGAGACCATGGCGACCCTCGACGGCTTCGTACGCTCCGGAAAGGTGCGTTACCTCGGCTGCTCGAACTTCACCGCCGCCCAGATCGTGGAGTCGCAGTGGGCCGCCGAACGCGTCGGCGGCACACGGTTCGTCAGCTTGCAGCCGCAGTACTCGCTGCTGGCCCGCGACATCGAGGCGGAGGTCCTGCCGACCTGCGAACGGCACGGACTCGGGACCCTGACCTGGTCACCCCTGGGCGGCGGCGTCCTGACCGGCCGATACGCGCGCGGAGGGAGCCCCGACCGGGACTCGCGGATCGGCCGGCTCCTGGCCTCCCCCTCGCCGCTCGCTCGCGCCTGGGCCGAGGAGTTGCTCACCGAGCGGAACCTGGCCGTCGCCGCCGAGGTGGCGTCGATCGCCACGGCCCTGGGGACGACCTCGACCGCCGTGGCCCTCGCCTGGGTCCGCCGGCGACCGGGCGTCACCTCCGTCATCATCGGGCCTCGTACGACCGACCAGCTCACCGACAACCTGGCGGGCTTCACCCTGGACCTCCCCGCCGATGCGATCGACAGACTCGACAGGACGTCCGCCGCCCCTCGATGAGCCCGGTCGGCGGTGAGGCGCGGCAGCGCGGCGCATCTCCAGCGCCGCGACTGCCGGCCTTACGGGCGCGGGCTTACGGCTTACGGCTTACGGCTTACGGCTTACGGCTTACGGGCCCCGGGCTTACGGGCCCTGGCCTTACAGCCCCGGCCTTACTTCAGGTGTCGGGTGAAGAACCGGGCCGCTGCGTCCCCCGCGTGCTGCGGGACGCCGGTGTGACCGCCCATGTTGGCGTGCAGGGACTTCTCCTTGGAGCCGAAGGCGTCGAACAGGTCCAGGGACGCCTGCCGGTCGTTGCCTTCGTCGTCCCACTGCAGCAGGACGTGCAGCGGAATGGTGACCTCGCGGGCCTCCTCGAACATGGCGCGCGGCACGAAACTCCCGGCGAACAGGACGGCGGCCGCGATGCGCGGCTCGACCGCCGCGAGGCGGACGCCGATGGAGATCACTCCCCCCGAGTACCCGACAGGGCCTCCGATCTCGGGCAGCGACAGGAGGGCGTCCAGGACGGTCTGCCATTCCGGGACCGCCTTCTCGACGAGCGGGAGGACGAGGGCGTCGATGATCTCGTCGGTGACCGGCTCGCCGGCCTCCATGACCCGGCGCAGGTCGGCGCGGGCCTGCTCGGCCTCGGCCCAACGGGGCCGGACACCGCTCCCGGGGAGCTCGATGGTGGCCGAGGCGAAGCCGTCCGCCGCGGCCTGCCGGGCCCGCCCCACCAGCCGGGGGTACATCTTGTCCAGTCCGAGCGGGGGGTTGCCGAGCAGGATCAGCGGCGCCGGTGCGGACGCGGATGCGGACGCCGGCGTCCACAGGATGCCGGGGATCTCGCCGAGGGTGAACGCGCGCTCGACGACGCCGTCGTCGAAGCGCTGCTCAGAAGTGAAGTTCATGGTCGTGCCTTTCGGGAGTGCACTTGAACGGCGCTCCCGGACGACCTATCGCCCGACCGTGACCCCGGAGGGGAGCACCCATGTCGAAACTGCGTTCACGGGTACCACCTCCTTGTTCTCTCGCACGGCTTTCGGCAGGTTAACAGGGGCCGCGGTGGTCTCCAACGGGTTTTCGGCGGCACCGCGAAGGCCCGTCCCCTGCCACCCGGTCGGGTGGTGGTGACGGGCCTTCCCAGGGGTCCGTGCCTCATCTGCGTCACTTGGCGTCCCGGTTGAACACCGCCTTCGACCAGAGGTAGCCGAGGGTGGTGAGGGCGAGGCACCAGGCGAGGGCGAGCCAGCCGTTGTAGCCGATCTCGGTGCCCAGGAGGAGGCCGCGGAGGGTTTCGATGGCGGGGGTGAAGGGCTGGTACTGGGCGATGGGCTGGAACCAGCCGGGCATCTGGTCGACGGGGACGAAGGTGCTGGAGATGAGCGGGAGGAAGATCAGCGGCATCGCGTTGTTGCTGGCGGCCTCGGCGTTGGGGCTGACCATGCCCATGCCGACGGCGATCCAGGTCAGGGCGAGGGCGAAGAGGACGAGGAGACCGAAGGCGGCGAGCCATTCGATCGCGGTGGCGTCGGTGGAGCGGAAGCCGATGGCGACGCCGACCGCGCCGACGAGGACGACGCTGATCACGGACTGCAGGACGCTGCCGATGACGTGGCCGGTGATGACGGAGCCGCGGTGGATGGCCATGGTGCGGAAGCGGGCGATGATGCCTTCGGTCATGTCGTTGGAGACGGAGACCGCGGTGCCGATGGTGGTGGAGCCGATCGTCATCAGGAGCAGGCCGGGGACGAGGTAGGCGATGTAGTCGGAGCGGTCGCCGCCGCCGATGCCCGCGCTCATGGTGTCGCCGAAGATGTAGACGAACAGCAGGAGCAGCATGATCGGCGTGAGCAGCAGGTTCAGGGTCAGCGAGGGGTAGCGGCGGGCGTGCAGGAGGTTGCGCCGCAGCATCGTCGACGTGTCACGGACGGCGAGGGACAGGGTGCTCATCGGGCGTTCTCCTTGGACTGCGCGGGGACGGTGGGGGCGGCGGTGCCGGTGGTGGCGGTGAGGGCGAAGAAGACGTCGTCGAGGTCGGGGGTGTGGACGGTCAGTTCGTCCGCCTCGATGCCGGCGGAGTCCAACCGGTCGAGGATCGTGCGCAGTTCGCGCTGGCTTCCGTCGCTGGGCAGTTGCAGCGTCAGCGCCTCGTCGTCGCGTCCGGCGTCGTGGAGCGTGGTGGCGGCGGTGCGGTAGGCGTCGGGGTCGGTGAAGCGGAGGCGGATGTGGCCGCCGGGGACGAGGCGCTTGAGTTCCTCCGCCGTTCCCTCCGCGGCGATCTCGCCGTCGTGGAGGACGGCGATGCGGTCGGCGAGCTGGTCGGCCTCCTCCAGGTACTGGGTGGTGAGGAAGACGGTGACGCCGCCGGTGACGAGTTCGCGGATGATCTGCCACATGTTGTGACGGGAGCGGGGGTCCAGGCCGGTGGTCGGCTCGTCGAGGAAGATGATCCGCGGGCTGCCGACCAGCGTCATCGCGATGTCCAGGCGGCGCTTCATGCCGCCGGAGTAGGTGGACGCCGGCTTCTTCGCCGCCTCCGTGAGGTCGAAACGCTCCAGGAGTTCGGCCGTGACCCGCCGCCCCTCCCTCTTCGACAGGTGGTTCAGGTCCGCCATCAGGAGCATGTTCTCCTCGCCCGTGATCAGGCCGTCGACGGCCGAGAACTGGCCCGTCACACCGATCGCGGCGCGCACCGCCTGGGGGGCGGCGGCCAGGTCGTGGCCCGCGACCCGGGCCTGGCCGCCGTCGGCGGTGATCAGCGTGGAAAGGATCTTCACGGCGGTCGTCTTGCCCGCGCCGTTCGGACCCAGCAGGGCGAAGATCGTTCCCTCGGGGACGGTCAGGTCGATGCCGTCGAGGACGGTCTTGTCGCCGTAGGACTTACGCAGCCCGTTCGCCGCGATAGCCGGGGTGGTCATGGTGGTTGCTCCTCAGGGGCTGCGTGTCGGGGGAGGGGGACCGGGGTTCGCCGGTCAGATGCTGCGGGCGGTGATGTCGCCGTACGCGGTGGTGGCCTGGACGGTCAGGCCCGGGGTGCCGTCGTTCCGGAGGGAGTTGGCGACGCGGCCGTACGCGGTGCCGGCGTCGAGGGAGGCCGAGACGCCGGTGGCGGCGCCGACCTCGATGTCGCCCTTCTGGGTGCTCAGGACGACCGTGCCGCCGGTCGCCTCGGCGATGCGGATGTCGCCCCGCGCGGTGCTGATCTCCGCGGAGCCGGCCAGTCGGCCGATCTCGATGTCGCCGTCGGTCGCGGTGAGTCGGATGCTCGCGGCCTCGGCGATCGCGATCTGGCGGTACGCGCCCTCGAAGGTGATGTCGCCGAGCCGTCCGGCGCTGCGGAGTTCGGCGGCGGCGGCACGGGCCTCGACGCGGGAGCCGGCGGGGAGCTGGACCGTCACCTCGATGGAGCCGGTGTTGCCGAGGATCCCTTCCTTCGTCTTCGGGACCTCGATCCTCAGGACGCCGTCGGTGTAGGCGACTTCGGTGCGCTCGGCCGTCTTCACGTCGCGGCTCCTGGAGGGGTCGGCGGGGAGGATCTCGACCGTGGTGTCGGCCCGGTCGGCGGCGATGAGCCGGATGCGGCCGGCGGGGACGGCGAGGACGGTGGTGATCGGGGCGGTGGTGTCGAACTTCTGCACGGTGCTTCTCCTTGGTCGTAGCGGGCGGTTGTTCGCCTCGCTGTTTCCGATGAGGGAAAAGCTACGTTGCGTTCGAAGATCCGGCAAGCACTTCATTGCGTGAAACCTACATATCTGCAGGTCAGTTAAGGGATTTCATTGCAATGGTTTCTCGTCTAACGCAACACGCCCACCTCAAGCCGTTGCAATGAAATGCCGGTGAACGCTATGCTGACGGCACAACGGCCCATGGACGACGGCCCACGGCCCACGGACCACGAAGGAGACCGCGATGCCGGGAGGCAGACTCACCCAGCCCGAACGTCAGCAGATCGCACTGGGACTGGCCGACGGCCTCGCGTACGCGGAGATCGCCCGACGTCTCGACCGCCCGACCTCGACCGTCACGCGCGAGGTCATGCGCAACGGCGGCCCCACCGGCTACCGCGCCGATCTCGCCCACCGCGCCACGGAGCACCGCGCCCACCGCCGCAAGCCGGCCGCTCCCCGGGGAACCGCCGCCTCCCCGCAGGAACACGGGCGTGACGCCGAGGCCGTGCGCGCGTACGAGGAGACGTTCACGACCGTCATGATGGCCTCGGGCATGCCCAAGATGATGGCCCGCGTGATGGCCAGCCTCACGCTCGCCGACGCGGGCAGCCTCACCGCGTCCGAGCTCGCCGAGCGCCTCCAGGTCAGCCCGGCGTCCGTCTCCAAGGCCGTCGCGTTCCTCGACGGCCAGGGCCTCATCCGGCGGGAGCGCGACGACCGCCGCCGCGAGCGCTACACCGTCGACGACGACGTCTGGTACCAGTCGATGATGGCCTCGGCCCGGGCCATCGCGCAGATCGTGACGACCGCGCGGGAGGGCGTCACCGTCTTCGGCTCCGAGACCCCGGCCGGCAACCGCCTGGAGAACGTCGCCCGCTTCCTCGACTTCGTCTCCGAGAGCACCGCCCGCGCCGCCGAGCAGGCCCGCGCCATCCTGCACACGAAACCCCCGGCCGCCCCGGACTCCCAGGACGGCACGGGGGAAGGTGTCACAGCCCCAGGCGGTAGCGGATCTTCTTGACGAGCTCCGTCAGGTCCGGCTGGCGGAGCAGGCTGTAGTGGTCCGCGTCCAGGTCCACGATCGTCGGAGGGCGCGTGGACCAGCCCGTGGCGTTCTCCAGGAACGAGTAGTCGTCGCCCTCGGCCTTGAAGAGCGTCACCGGGCACCTCACCTGCCGCTCCGTCAACTCGCGGAAGGTGTACGTGAACTCGAAGGTCTCCTCGACGATCGCGACGATCCGGGAGATCAGGTCCGGGTCCAGGGACGGGAAGCGCTCCGCGACGTACGCCACGAAGCTCTCCCGGTCATCGGCCCGCACGCCCGCGTCGATGGCGCCCGCGAACACCGAGTACAGGATGGTGACGAACGCCGGGTTGTCGTACGTCGCGCCGCCCGTCTCCGAGGAGCGGACCTTCGGGGAGCCCGGGGCGATCAGGAAGAGGTTCTCCACCTGCTCCCCCGCCGCCTCCAGGAGGTGCGCCGACTCGAAGGCCACGCGGGCGCCGAAGGAGTAGCCCCACAGGGTGTACGGGCCGGTGGGCTGGCGGCGGCGGATCGCCGCCACGTCGGCGGCGGCCATCTCGCGGATGGTGGCGTACGGCTCCTCGCCCCGGTTGATGCCGTGCGCCTGCACCCCGTAGAACGGCCGGTCGATGCCGATCTCCTCGGCCAGGTGCCGCAGGTTCATCGTGTAGCCGCCGAGGCCCGGCCAGCAGTACACGGGCGACTGCGCGCCGGCCGCGTGGAGCCGTACGAGACGCGACGCGGGGGTGGCGGCGGCGCCGTCCAGCCGGTGGGCGAGCTTCTCGATCGTCGGACGCTCGAAGAGGATCTGGAGCGGCAGCGACGCGCCGAACTCGCGGTTGGCCTTCGTCACCAGCGCGACCGCGATCAGCGAGTTGCCGCCGGACTCGAAGAAGTCGTCCAGGACGGAGACCGCCTCGACCTCCTCGTACTTCAGCGCCGCCGCCCAGATCTCCGCGAGCCTGCTCTCCGTACGCGTACGGGGCGGGACGTGCGGGCGGCCGTGCAGGCCCGCGTTGACCACGGCGAGGTCGGCGAGCGCCTTCGCGTCCACCTTGCCGTTCGCCGACAGGGGCAGCCGGTCGAGGACCACGACCCGGTTCGGGATCATGTAGTCCGGCAGGTGGTGCACGAGGTCGTCGCGGATCATCTCCGCCGGGCCCTTCATGTGGACCGTGTCCTCGTACATCCCCTCGCTCAGCCGCTGCTCCTCACTGACCCGGCCGCCGACGAAGAAGTACGAGGGGCCGGTCTCCCGCCCCGCCGCCGTCAGGATCTCGTCCGCACGGCGGGCGGACGGCAGGGGGTGGCCCGACTTCGAGCTGTAGCCGGAGGACATGAACCCGAGGCCGTGGCCACCGAGCTGGAGGCGCTGGAGGGCCCGGCCGAGGTCGACGTACGCGCGGTCCGTCTCCGCCGTCCGGCTGACCACCGTGATGCCGAGCGATGCCCGCTCGTACACCGCCTGGTTGATCGCGATGACGTGCTTCTTCTCGACGAGGGAGGCGGAGACGGGTGTCAACTCGCCCTTCTCGTAGGCGTACTGGGCTTCCGGGAGGTCCCGGATCCGGTCCCCGTGCGCCTGGACGTAGACGTCCACCTCCGGGTCCGTCCTCGCCCCCTCGTCGTACGGGACCACCTCCCAGGACGCGTCCCCGCAGGGCCTGACGTCCAGGCCGTAGCCCGGCAGGACCTCCTCGAAGAGGCCCACCATGTGGCCCGTCTCGATCTCCAGGACCTCCTGGATGTTGTTCCGGTAGACCGGCTCGATCGCCGACCGCTTGCCCCGGAAGCCGAGCCGGAGCCGCGGTGCCCCCGTGGCCGGGAGCGCCTCCGTCAGGTACAGGCGGTGGCGGACCGGGTGGTAGTAGTACGTGCCCGGGTCCAGGCCCGCGATACCGCGCGCCTCCACGTACAACTGCGTCGCGTACAGCGCGCCCGGAGACGCGTAGCCGTACTTCGGGAGCAGGCGCTCCTCGCTCGTGAACTGGCCGAACCACCGAAGGAGTTCGCCGAGATCGGCCGCGGTGAGGCTGCCGACCGGCCGGGAGCCGACGCCCTCGGGGCGGCGGGCCAGGGCCGCGAGGACGTCGGCGCGGGTGACCTCGCCGCCCTCGTAGAAGCGGTACGTCTTGCGGGCGAAGACCGTACGCCGCATCCGCCCGGTCGGCGTGGCCCCCGGGAGCTGGACCACCGGGCAGCCCGCGAGCTCCGCGTCCTCGCGGGTGCCGGCGTTCGAGAGCTGGGCCTTGACCTGGAGCTTCGACTCCTTGGACTGGTGGTGGGCACCGTGGTTGCCCTGGTCCATCAGGGCCGCCTCCTTCGGCGACAGCTCCACGCAGGCGACGAGGTTCTGGAAGCCGGTGCGGGGCTCGTTCTTCACGATGACCGCCGCGTTCCTGACCCAGTCGTGGTTCTCGATCGCGAGCGCGATCTCGTCCAGCTCGACGCGGAAGCCGCGCAACTTGATCTGGTTGTCCGCACGGCCCGCGAACTGGACGGTTCCGTCCTCGTTCCAGTGCGCCAGATCGCCCGTCCGGTAGAGACGCTCGCCGGTGTCGGTGGTGAGGAACTTCTCGGCGGTGAGCTCGGGACGGTCCAGGTACCCCCGCGCCACCTGGACCCCGCCGATGCACAGCTCGCCGTCGCGTATGTGGAAGGTCGTGTCGTACGCCGGTCTGCCGATCGGTAGCGCGGCCGGACCGCCGGCGTCCGCGACCGTCGCGCGGTCCACCGTGTGCGAGGAGGCGTTGATCGTGCACTCGGTGGGGCCGTAGAGGTTGATCAGTTCGGTGGCCGGCAGCTCGGAGAGGAGCTGCGCGGCGAGGTTCCTGGAGAGGATCTCGCCGCCCGAGTACACGCGCTGGAGGGTGTCGCAGGTCCCCAGGCGCTCGGTGTCGACGAGAGCCTGGAGCAGCGTCGGCACGCCCTGGAGCATGGTCGCGCCGTGCTCCCGGACCGCGTCGATCAGGCCCTCGGGGTCGCGGTAGACACCCGGCGGGCCCACGGCGACACGGGCTCCGACGGCCGGGGCGAGGATCTCCCACTGGGCGGCGTCGAAACTCATCGGGGTCTTCTGCAGGACCACGGCGTCCGGGCCGAGGTGATGCTCCGCCGCCATCCAGCGCATCTGGGAGACGATCGAACGGTGTTCCACCATGACGCCCTTCGGCCTGCCGGTGGAGCCGGAGGTGTAGATGACGTAGGCGAGGTGGTGGGGGGCGGCGGAGGGGGCGCTCTGCCCTGGAGGCACGTCCGTGAGGGTGACGACGGTCGTGCCGGGCGGGGCGAGGTCGGTGACCCGGTCCCGGAAGCGGTCCTGGGTGACGATGACCTTCGCCCCGCTGTCCTCGATCATGTAGCGGACGCGTTCCTCGGGGTACTCCGGGGAGAGCGGGACGTACGCGCCGCCCGAGAGGACGACGCCCCAGATGCCGGTCATCAGGTCGAGCGACGGCTCGACGTGCACGCCCACGCGGGCGTCGGGGCGTACGCCGAGGGCCTGGAGGTGGGCGGCAAGGGCGTCGGCGGCGTCGTACAACTCGCGGAAGCCGAGCGACTCGTCGCCGAAGGCTACGGCGGGGTGGTCGGGGCGCGCGGCGACGTGCGCACGGAGAAGCCGGTCGAGCGTGAACATGCGGGTCCCTTCTGTCTGGGGCCGCGCGATGGCGGCACCTGAGCTCGCCGCCGCCCACCGGCCGCTGCGGGCAGCGCCCACGCCGGCCCCCGGCCCGGCCGCGCCCGTTGTGGGCGGCGCCCACGCCGGACCCGGGCCCGGCCGCGCCCGTTGTGGGCATTCGTTCCGCTGGGGCGGAACGGGTGGGCACAACGGACGGCGCCCGTTGCCGGGCCTAGGCTCCCGCGCCCTGACCCGCACCACGTTGTGCGGCGCTCCTGGGGTGCGGGTCCAGGCACGGAAGGCGGAGGCGCCCGCAAGGGCGCCGTCCCGTGTGCCCACCCGTCCCGCCCCAGCGGGACGATTGCCCACACGGGCGGTGGTTGCGGCCCCGCCACCGGGGAGGGCGGGAACCGCCCCGTGGGCAGGGGCCCGCCCCGTGGGCAGGGGCCCGCCCCGTGGGGCGGAGGCCCGCGGGTGGAGGCCCCGCGGGCGCGGGGGTCGCTGGGCGTGGCCCGGCGGTGGTCAGCGGTAGATGAGGAGTTCTTGTTCTGTGGCGCCTCGGAGGTCGTAGCGCGTGCGGACCAGCGGCCGGCCCGAGTAGATCCGGATCAGGGTCGCCGCGTCGCCGGAGAAGCGGGCCGCCGGGCGGCCCTCGACCTCGTTGCCGAGAGAGACCGAACCCTCCCGGCCGGCCAGGTCGCCGATCAGGCGTGGGGTCTCCCGGCGGCGGCTCGTCACGGACAGCAGCGGGAGGGCCAGGTCGAGGGCCGCGCCGCAGTACGCGCCGGGTTCGCCGAAGGCCTCCCGTACGTCTCCGGCGTGGACCCATTCGCCGAGGGCGACCGCGTCGAGCCGGCCGTCCTCGCGGTCCGCGATGACCGGGCCCGCCTCCGTCAGGCCGCGTTCGAGTTCGTCGAGGATGCGGCCGATGGTCCAGTCCTCGCGTTCGGCGACGTCGCAGGCGTTCGCCTCCGGCAGGAACACGCCTTCTTCGAGCCGTCCCTCGACGATCCGGACGAGCGCCGCCCCGCAGTGGGCGAGGACCTGCCGGGCCGTCCAGCCGGGGCATGCGGTGCGGAGCTCGTACGCCTCCTCCGGTGTGCGCCGGAGGAGCGGCATCAGCAGGTCCCGTTCCGTACGGAGGAGCCGGTCCGGGAGCCACGGGTCACGGATGTCTTCGGTACACATGCCGGCTCAGTAGCGGTAGTGGTCCGGCTTGTACGGGCCCTCCACCGGGACCCCGATGTACGACGCCTGCTCGGGCCGGAGCGTCGTCAGGCGGACGCCCAGCGCGTCCAGGTGGAGGCGGGCGACCTTCTCGTCCAGGTGCTTCGGCAGCACGTACACGTCCGTCGGGTACTCCTCGGTCTTCGTGAAGAGTTCGATCTGCGCGAGGGTCTGGTCCGCGAAGGAGTTCGACATCACGAAGGACGGGTGACCGGTCGCGTTGCCCAGGTTGAGGAGCCGGCCCTCGGACAGCACGATGACGACCTTGCCGTCCTCGAACGTCCACGTGTGGACCTGCGGCTTGACCTCGTCCTTCACGATCCCGGGGATCCGCGCGAGGCCGGCCATGTCGATCTCGTTGTCGAAGTGGCCGATGTTGCCCACGATCGCCTGGTGCTTCATCCGGGCGATGTCGGACGCCATGATGATGTCCTTGTTGCCCGTGGTCGTGATGAAGATGTCGGCCGTCTCCACCACGTCGTCCAGGGTCGCGACCTGGTAGCCGTCCATCGCCGCCTGGAGCGCGCAGATCGGATCGATCTCGGTGACGATGACGCGGGCACCCTGGCCCCGCAGCGACTCCGCCGACCCCTTGCCGACATCGCCGTAACCGCAGACCACGGCCGTCTTGCCGCCGATCAGGACGTCCGTCGCCCGGTTGATGCCGTCGATCAGCGAGTGCCGACAGCCGTACTTGTTGTCGAACTTCGACTTCGTCACGGCGTCGTTCACGTTGATCGCCGGGAAGAGGAGCTCCCCCTCACGGTGCATCTCGTACAGACGGTGGACACCCGTCGTCGTCTCCTCCGTCACCCCACGGATCGACGCGGCCATCGCCGACCAGTCCAGGGCCGTGTTCTCCAGGAGAGCACGCACGACGGCCATCTCCTCGTTCGACGCCTCCGGAAGCGCGCCGGTCTTCTGGTACTCCACACCCTTGTGGACCAGCAGCGTCGCGTCACCGCCGTCGTCCAGGATCATGTTGGGACCGTCGGCGCCGGGCCAGGTCAGGGCCTGCTCCGTGCACCACCAGTACTCCTCCAGGGTCTCGCCCTTCCAGGCGAAGACCGGGATCCCGGCGGCGGCGACCGCGGCCGCCGCATGGTCCTGCGTCGAGTAGATGTTGCAGGACACCCAGCGGACCTCGGCGCCGAGCGCCACCAGCGTCTCGATGAGCACGGCCGTCTGCACCGTCATGTGCAGCGAGCCGGTGATCCGCGCACCCGCCAGCGGCTGCGCCTCCGCGTACTCGCGGCGGATCGACATCAGGCCCGGCATCTCGTGCTCGGCGAGGGTGATCTCCTTGCGGCCGAAGGCGGCCAGCGAGATGTCGGCGACCTTGAAGTCGGAGAAGGCGGTGGTGTCAGACATGGGCTGCAACTCTCCTTGCGCTGAGGATGGTTCGGTGGATTTCCAGGGCCGCCGTCGACCTGTTGAGCGTGATGTAGTGCAGGCCCGGCGCGCCCTCGTCGAGCAGGCGCAGGCCCATCCGCGTCGCGTGCTCGACGCCGATGCGGTACGCGGCGGCCGGGTCGTTCTTCGCCGCCTCCAGGCGGTGCGCGAGGTCTTCGGGGAAGGCCGCGTCCGACAGCTCGGCGAAACGCCGGATCTGGCGCACGTCGGTGGCGGGCATGATCTCCGGGATGATCGGGGTGTCGCAGCCGGCGGCGGCGACCCGGTCCCGGAGGCGCAGGTAGTCCTCGGGGTCGAAGAACATCTGCGTGATGGCGTAGTCGGCGCCCGCCCGGCACTTGGCGACGAAGTGCGCGAGGTCGCTCCCCGCGTCAGGGGATCTCGGGTGGCCCTCGGGGAAGGCCGCCACGCCGATTCTGAACTCGCCCAGCGAGCGGACCAGTTCGACGAGTTCACTCGCGTAGCTGAAGCCCTGCGGGTGCGGGGTCCACGCGCCGCGCGGATCGCCCGGCGGGTCGCCGCGCAGCACGAGCACGTCCCGGACGCCGGCGTCCGCGTAGGCGCCGATGATGGCCCGCAGCTCGGCGACCGAGTGCCCGACGGCCGTCAGGTGGGCGACGGGCCGCAGGGTGGTCCCGGTGACGATCCGCTTCGTGACGTCGATGGTCCGGTCGCGGGACGAGCCGCCCGCGCCGTACGTCACCGACACGAAGTCCGGCTTGAGGGCCTCCACGCGGCGGATCGCGTCCCAGAGGGTCTGTTCTCCCTTGTCGGTCTTCGGCGGGAAGAACTCGAAGGAGAAGGTGGGGTTCACAGGCGTCGGCCTCCCGCGTTGAAGTAGCTCGCCTCCGGGTGGTGGACGACGATCGCGTCCGTCGACTGCTCGGGGTGCAGCTGGTACTCCTCCGACAGCTCGACCCCGATCCGCTCCGGCCGGAGCAGCGCGGCGATCTTCGCCCGGTCCTCCAGGTCGGGGCAGGCGGGGTAGCCGAGGGAGTAGCGGCAGCCCTGGTACTCGGTGCGCAGCATGCCCTCCAGGCCGGCGGGCTCGGAGGCTCCGGCGATGCCCCAGTCGGAGCGGACGCGGGCGTGCCAGTACTCGGCGAGGGCCTCCGCCAACTGGACGGAGAGGCCGTGGAGTTCGAGGTAGTCGCGGTAGGCGTCGGCGGCGAAGAGCCGGGCCGTCTCCTCGCCGATCCGTGATCCGACGGTGACGACCTGGAGGGCGACCGCGTCGACCTCGCCGGAGTCCTCGGCGCGGTGGAAGTCGGCCAGGCAGAGGCGGCGGCCCCGCTGCTGGCGGGGGAAGGAGAAGCGGGTCCGCTCGCCTCCGTCCTCGTCCAGGACGAGCAGGTCGTCGCCCTTGGACACACAGGGGAACCAGCCGTACACGACGGCTGCTTCGACCAGGCCCTCGCGCTCGATGCGGTCGAGCAGCGCCCGCAGTCGCGGGCGGCCCTCCGCCTCGATGGTCCCGGCGTCCTTGAGTCCCCACTGACCTTTGAAGAGGGCGGTCTCGTCGAGCCAGGGGGCGTACTCGGCCAGCGGGATGTCCTTGACGACCCTGGTCCCGAGGAAGGGGGGCTCGGGTACGGGGTTGTCGGCGGCGACGTCGGAGCGGCCGGCGGGCTCGGGCTCCCGGACCTCCACCAGCGGCTCGGCGCGCTTCGGCACCCTGCGCGGTTTCAGTTCCGGCAGTACGGCTCCGGGGACGCCGCGCTTGACGCCCATGAGGGCGTCCATCAGGCGCAGGCCCTCGAAGGCGTCGCGGGCGTAGCGGACCTCGCCCTCGTACAGCTCGTGGAGGTCCTGCTCGACGTACGCCCTGGTCAGGGCGGCGCCGCCGAGGATCACGGGGAACTTCGCGGCGAGGCCCCGGCCGTTCAGCTCCTGGAGGTTCTCCTTCATGATGACCGTGGACTTCACGAGGAGGCCGGACATGCCGATGACGTCGGCGTTGTGCTCCTCGGCGGCTTCCAGGATCGCGGAGACCGGCTGCTTGATGCCGATGTTGACGACGTTGTAGCCGTTGTTGGAGAGGATGATGTCGACGAGGTTCTTGCCGATGTCATGGACGTCACCACGGACGGTGGCGAGGACGATCGTGCCCTTGCCCTCCGCGTCCGACTTCTCCATGTGCGGTTCGAGGTGGGCCACGGCCGTCTTCATGACCTCGGCGGACTGGAGCACGAACGGCAGCTGCATCTGGCCCGAGCCGAACAGCTCGCCCACCGTCTTCATGCCGTCGAGGAGCACGTCGTTGACGATCTCCAGGGCCGGGCGCTCGGACAGGGCGGAGTCGAGGTCCGCCTCCAGGCCGTTCTTCTCGCCGTCGACGATCCGCCGCTTGAGCCGCTCGTCGAGCGGCAGGGCGAGGAGCTCCTCGGTCTTGCCGGCCTTGAGGGACTTCGCCGTCGCTCCCTCGAACATCTCCAGGAAGCGCTGGAGCGGGTCGTAGCCCTCCCGGCGCCGGTCGTGGATGAGGTCGAGCGCGACCTCGACCTGCTCCGGCTCCAGGCGGGCGATCGGCAGGATCTTCGAGGCGTGGACGATCGCCGAGTCCAGGCCCGCCTTCACGCACTCGTCGAGGAAGACCGAGTTCAGCACGATCCGGGCGGCCGGATTGAGGCCGAAGGAGATGTTGGAGAGACCCAGCGTGGTCTGCACGTCCGGGTGGCGGCGCTTGAGCTCGCGGATCGCCTCGATCGTGGCGATGCCGTCGCCCCGCGACTCCTCCTGACCCGTGCAGATCGTGAAGGTCAGGGTGTCGATGAGGATGTCCGACTCCCGGATCCCCCAGTTGCCCGTGAGGTCCTCGATGAGCCGCTCGGCGATCGCGACCTTCGCCTCGACCGTCCTGGCCTGGCCCTCCTCGTCGATCGTCAGCGCCATCAGCGCCGCGCCGTGCTCCTTCGCGAGCGTCGTGACCTGGGCGAACCGCGATTCGGGCCCGTCGCCGTCCTCGTAGTTGACCGAGTTGACGACCGCGCGGCCGCCCAGCTTCTCCAGGCCGGCCCGCAGCACGCCCACCTCGGTGGAGTCGAGGACGATCGGGAGCGTCGACGCGGTCGCGAACCGCCCCGCCAGCTCCGCCATGTCCGCGGCGCCGTCCCGGCCCACGTAGTCCACGCACAGGTCGAGCATGTGCGCGCCCTCGCGGATCTGGTCGCGGGCCATCTCGACGCAGTCGTCCCAGCGGGCCTCCAGCATCGCCTCACGGAACTTCTTCGAGCCGTTGGCGTTGGTCCGCTCGCCGATCGCCATGTACGCGGTGTCCTGCCGGAACGGCACATGGCTGTACAGGGAGGACGCGCCGGGCTCCGCGACCGGGCTCCGGTCGAGCACGGCCGCGCCCCGCACCCGCTCCACGATCTCCCGCAGGTGCTCCGGGGTCGTCCCGCAGCAGCCGCCGACCAGGGCGGGCCCGTACTCCCGTACGAACCGCTCCTGGGCGTCGGCCAGTTCGGCCGGCGACAGCGGGTAGTGGGCGCCGTCGGAGGTCAGCACCGGCAGGCCCGCGTTCGGCATGACCGAGATCGGGATCCGGGCGTGCCGGGACAGGTGCCGCAGGTGCTCGGCCATCTCCACCGGGCCCGTGGCGCAGTTCAGGCCGATCATGTCGATGCCGAGCGGCTCCAGGGCGGTGAGCGCCGCCCCGATCTCCGAGCCGAGCAGCATCGTGCCGGTCGTCTCCACCGTGACCTGCACGATCACCGGCAGGTCCACGCCGACCCAGTCCAGGGCCCGACGGGCGCCGATGACGGCCGCCTTCGTCTGGAGCAGGTCCTGCGAGGTCTCGATGAGCAGGGCGTCCGCGCCGCCGCGGATCAGGCCCTCCGCGTTCTGCTGGAAGGCCTCGCGCAGCGGCTCGTACGTGACGTGGCCCAGGGTCGGCAGTTTCGTGCCGGGTCCCATGGAGCCGAGGACCCAGCGGGGGCGCCCGTCGGCGGCGGTGTGCGCGTCGGCGGAGGCGCGGGCGATCCGGGCGCCGGCCTCGGACAGCTCGTACACCTGGTTCTCGATGCCGTACTCGGCGAGCGCGGCCAGGTTCGCCCCGAAGGTGTTGGTCTCGACGCAGTCCACGCCGACCGAGAAGTAGGCGTCGTGGACGGAGGCGACGATGTCGGGGCGCGTGAGGTTGAGGATCTCGTTGCAGCCCTCCAGCTGCCGGAAGTCCTCCATCGTCGGGTCGGCGGCCTGGAGCATGGTGCCCATCGCGCCGTCGGCGACGACGACGCGCGTCGCGAACTCCTCCCTGAGCGACCGCCGGGCCTCGCTCATGACAACCCCTTCAGATGGGTGACGAGCGTCGCCGTGCAGCCGACGCCGTACGTCGTCCTGATCCGGTCCAGGAGGGAGTCCCGGTGCAGCCGGTACTCCTGCGTCCCCACGTAGTCGAGGACGGTCGCCGCGACCGCGCAGCCCAGCTGCGCCGCGCACCGCTCCGGCACGCCCCACAGCGTCCCCGCGAGGAACCCGGCCCTGAAGGCGTCGCCGACGCCGGTGGGGTCGACGACCGAGGGGACCTCCACCGCCGGCACGGCCAGCGGGTCCCGGCCCTCGCCGCGGATGCGGACGCCCGCCTCGCCGTGGGTGGTGACCCAGGTGCCGACGCGGCGCAGCACCTCCTCCTCCGGCCAGCCGGACTTCTCCAGGAGGAGCGCCGTCTCGTACTCGTTGGTGAACAGGAACCGGGCCCCGTCCACCAGCTCCCGCACCTCTCCCCCGTCGAGCCGCGCCAGCTGCTGCGACGGATCGGCGGCGAAGGGGATCCCCAGGTCACGGCAGGTGCGGGTGTGCCGGAGCATGGCCTCGGGGTCGTCCGGGGAGACCAGGACCAGTTCCAGGCGGCCGGTGCGCGCGACGACCTCGCGGAGGTCGATCTCGCGCGCCTCGGCCATCGCCCCCGCGTAGAAGGTGGCGATCTGGTTCTGGGCCCGGTCGGTGGTACAGACGAAGCGGGCGGTGTGGAGCGACTCGCTGACGCGCACCGAGTCGGTGTCCACACCGTGGCCCTTCAGCCAGACCCGGTACGGCTCGAAGTCGGCGCCGACCGCGCCCACGAGGGCGGGCCGCAGGCCGAGGACGCCGAGTCCGAAGGCGATGTTCGCTGCCACTCCGCCGCGCCTGACCTCCAGGTTGTCGGCGAGGAACGACAGGGAGACCCGGTCGAGCCGGTCGGCGAGCAGCTGCTCGCTGAACCAGCCGGGGAAGGTCATCAGATGGTCGGTCGCGATGGACCCCGTGACAGCGATGCGCATCTCAGACCCCCGCTGCCTTCTTCAGGGCCTCCACGCGGTCCGTGCGCTCCCAGGTGAACTCGGGGAGCTCCCGGCCGAAGTGGCCGTACGCCGCCGTCGCCGCGTAGATCGGCCGCTTGAGGTCCAGGTCGCGGATGATCGCCGCCGGCCGCAGGTCGAAGACCTCGCTCACGGCCTCCTGGATCCTCTCGTCCGGCAGGGTCCCGGTGCCGAAGGTCTCCACGAAGAGGCCGACGGGCTCCGCCTTGCCGATCGCGTACGCGACCTGTACCTCGCAGCGCTTCGCCAGACCGGCCGCGACGACGTTCTTCGCGACCCAGCGCATGGCGTACGCCGCCGAGCGGTCCACCTTCGACGGGTCCTTGCCGGAGAAGGCGCCGCCGCCGTGCCGGGCCATCCCGCCGTACGTGTCGATGATGATCTTCCGGCCGGTGAGTCCGGCGTCGCCCATGGGGCCGCCGACCTCGAAGCGCCCGGTCGGGTTGACCAGGAGCCGGTAGCCGTCGGACTCCAGGCTGACGCCCTCCTCGACGAGCTGCTTCAGGACGTGCTCCACGACGTACTCGCGGACGTCCGGGGTGAGCAGGCCCTCGACGGAGATGTCCGCCGCGTGCTGCGAGGAGACGACGACCGTGTCGAGACGGACCGGGCGGTCCCCGTCGTACTCGATGGTGACCTGCGTCTTGCCGTCCGGGCGCAGGTACGGCACGGTGCCGTCCTTGCGGACCTCGGTCAGCCGCCGCGACAGACGGTGGGCGAGCGCGATCGGCAGCGGCATCAGCTCGGCCGTGTCGTCGCAGGCGTAGCCGAACATCAGGCCCTGGTCGCCGGCGCCCTGGGCCGCCAGCTCGTCGTCCACTCCCTCGACGCGGGCCTCGTGGGCGGTGTCGACGCCCTGCGCGATGTCCGGCGACTGCGCGCCGATGGACACCGACACGCCGCAGGAGGCGCCGTCGAAACCCTTCGCGGAGGAGTCGTAGCCGATGTCGAGGACGGCGTCGCGCACGAGCTGGGCTATCGGCGCGTACGCGGAGGTGGTGACCTCGCCGGCGATGTGGACCTGACCGGTGGTGATCAGCGTCTCCACGGCGACCCGGGAGTGGGGGTCCTCGGCGAGCAGCGCGTCGAGGATGGTGTCGCTGATCCGGTCGGCGATCTTGTCGGGGTGGCCCTCGGTCACCGACTCCGAGGTGAAGAGGCGGCGGCTCATGCCTGGACCTCCACGGGGGCCTTGAAGAAGTGCTGCTCGATGGCGCCGAGCGTGCGGATGGAGTCGACCTCCAGGGTCTCCATCTGGATGGCGGTGCCGCTCTCCTGCTCCAGCAGGAAGACGAACTCGACGAAGGACAGCGAGTCGATGAGCCGGTTCTCGATCAGGTCGAGGTCGGACGCGATGTCGTCGCGCTCGGGGTGACGCTCGAGGATCCAGTTCTTCACCGTCTGCAGGCCGTCGGCCATGGTTGCTCTCCTTTTCGCTACTGCTCGATTGAGGTACTGGACACGGAGGGGGTGGGGGCGACGATCGGGGCGGCCACGGCCACCGCGTAGTCCACGTCGTGGCTGATGGACACGGTGATCTCGGTGATGCCGGACTGGGCGGCCATCTCGGCCGCGGGCCCGTGCAGCTCCACGAGCGGCCAGCCGCCCTCGGAGCGCCGCACGACGATGTCCGGCCAGGGCAGGAACCTGCCTCTGACCCGTAAGGTCTTGAAGGCCGCTTCCTTGGCCGCGATCCGCCCGCACAGGCTCAGGACGTCGAGCCCGGAGGAGGTACGGCAGTCGGCGAGCTCGCCGGGGGTGAGCATCCGCTCGAAGAACCGCTCCCCGTACTGGGCGAGGAGCCTGCGGACACGGTTGACGGACACGATGTCCATGCCGAGGTTCGCCCACCCCAGGCCGCCCGCCGGCGGGGCGGCGGGACGGGCCGGCACGTCAGATCACCGGCCCGGCCGCGCCACTCGCCCCGGCCGGCAGCGGGGCACCGGCCTCGGCCCGCATGCGGGCGTTCGCGTCGAGGACCGCCCGGGTGGCGGACTCCCAGTCGCCGTGGCGGCGGGTCAGCGCCGACAGCCAGCGCTCGAGTCCGAAGGCGACACAGCTGGTGAAGGCCGGTCCGCCGGTCGACTCCAGGGTGATGTCGCAGCGGTCGCCGAAGAAGTTCCGGTGCGTGTTGACCGAGGCGATCGCCAGGTCCTCGTACAGGAACTCGTACTTCACCGGGGTGAGCCGCTGGAGGACCGCCTTGGAGCTGCCCTTGTCGAAGAAGGGGTCGCAGGCGGCCTCCTTGCGCAGCGGCAGGTCGAGCGCCGCGGCGAAGGCCTGGATGCGGGTGGTGAAGTCCGCGAGGTGCGTCTCGGCGTGCTCGCGCCCACCGATGGCGACGATCTCCCGCATGCGGAAGCCGAGCTGGCGCCGCATGCCCTCGTAGTGGGTCTCCTTGCGGAAGCACCAGGAGCAGATCGTCACGAGGGTGTCGTCCGCGACCTGGGTGCCCTGGTGGTCGAGGTAGACGGCGTAGCAGGACGCCGAGGGCAGTCCGAGCGCGGCGGGTTCGAGCGCCTCGCTCGGGAAACGGCCGGCGGCGGGGTCGAAGGGCGTGGTCGCGCGGCGCTCCAGGTCGAGCGGGGTGGCGACGACGGCCTGGTGGGGGAAGTTGTCGTAGTAGTCGAGCTTCGCCAGGTCGGCGGCGGGCAGGAGCGGGGGCATGGTCATCGGGCGGGCGCCCGCGGCCACTCCCCAGCCCTCGAAGGTGTCGTCGAGGAGCCGCAGCAGGCGGGTCCCCTCCGGGCCGAGGGAGGGCAGGCCCCTGGTCTCCCCGACGGTCTCGGGGGTCGTCACGGTCATGATCTCTTCACCTCTCGGGTGGGAGGTCGCGCGGGCGCCTCAGACGACGGGCAGGGTGTCGTCGGAGAAGATCCCGGTCTTCAGGAAGAAGGCGAGCGGCTTGCGGATCGCCTTGCGCTCGTGGGGGCGGCGGGACGCGTCGGCGACCAGCGCGTTGCGCAGGGCCAGCGGGTCGGCGATGCCGGCGTCGCGGTAGACGTGCGGGTTGTAGAGGGAGTTGATGCTGTAGACGACGTACCGCTTGAGGTACGCCTCGACCTCGCGGACCCGCTCGGCGCTGACGGCCTGGCACATCCGGCCGTACAGCAGGGAGACCAGCTCGCGCCCGAAGGCGATGTGGCGGGACTCGTCCTGGTGGTGGATGCGGTTGACCTCGCGGATGGTGTGGCAGAGGGAGTCGTCCTTCGCCATCCGGGAGTTGTAGTGGTCGACGAGCTCCTCGAAGAAGAGGATGCGGGTGAAGACGAGGAAGTTCTCGACCTCCGGCTCCCAGGCGGCGTCGGCGCGCATGGCGGTGGAGCCGTAGATCTTGTGGCCGTAGCGCCGGCAGAACTCGGAGAAGAACCACATGTGTTCGTTCTCCTCACCGATGAAGTGGTGGAAGAAGTCCGAGGGAACCTCGAAGCCGGGCATGTGGATGCGGCCGACGACCTCGATGAGGAGCTCGCGGATGCCGTGCACGTTGAGGCTGTAGAAGTTGATGGACTCCCACTTCGACAGGCGCTGAAGCGTTTCCTCACCGAGGGTGTCGTAGTGCTCGGTGCCGTAGACGGTGAGCAGCTCCGGCGTCATCCAGAAGCGGTTCTCCTCCAGCGTCTCGGGCCACTGGAAGGTCTGGTACGGGTTGTAGTAGTCCTCGACCGAGCGCTCGCTGAGACGCTCCAGGACCTCCATGAACCGGTCGGTGACCGGCAGCGGAGCGATGGCGGTCATGTGGTTGCTCCTTGTGACGTAGGGGAGTTAAGGACGGACTTCATAGACCGCGTTCACGGGGGTCTCGGTGGCGCGCCGCCAGCGGGTGAAGCCGGCCTCCTCGGCGATGGCCCGGAAGGCCTTCTCGCCGGAGTGGTTGCCGAGGGCGTGCGGGCCGCGCTGGGCGACCGCGACCGGCAGGCACATCACGGCGGACAGGGCCATGAACATGCGGGCGGCGGGGGTCTGGGTGTCGATGTCCTGCGGGGAGACGTTGGACTCGACGAGCATCCAGGTGCCGTCCGCGTCGAGGGACTTGTGGACGTGCTGGGCGGCGGCGACCGGGTCGCCCATGTCGTGCAGGGCGTTGAAGAAGCACACCAGGTCGTAGCCGGAGCCGGGGTAGTCGTCGGCGGAGGCGACCTCGAAGACGACCCGGTCGGAGAGACCGGCCTCCTCGGCGAGCTCCCGCGCGATCGAGATGGCCTCCTCCGAGTAGTCGAAGCCGTGGACGGTGGCGTTCGGGAAGGCCTTCGCGATGAGGAGCGTGGTGTGGCCGACGCCGCAGCCGACGTCGGCGACCGTGCCGCCGTTCGCCAGCTTGTCGGTGACCTCGTGCAGGGCGGGCAGCCAGTCCGGGACGAGCTTGTGCTCGTACGTGGGCTGGAAGAAGGAACCCATGCCGGTGTCGAGGGCCGCGTCGTGCTCGGCCCAGCCGACGCCGTCGCCGGTGCGGTACGCCTCGACGAGCAGGTCCTCGGTGGCGTACAGCGCCTTGAGGGCGGTGAAGAACCCGGCGGCGTAGGTGACGGCCTTCGGGTCGGCGAGGACCTCGACGTGGTCGGCGGGGAGCGTGTACGTGAGGGAGCTGGGGTGCCGCTCGACGTACCCGGCGGACAGCTGCGCGTGCAGCCACTCCTCGATGTACCGCTCGTCGGTGCCGGTCTTCTCGGCGAGTGCGGCGGCGGTCAGCGGACCGCTCTCCGCGAGGGCCTTGTACAGGCCGAGGCGCTCGCCGAGGGCGACGGTCAGGCCGCGGACGGCCGCGCCCGCGTCGGTGATGACCCGCTGGTGGAAGTCGTGGGCGCTCATGCGGCCTTCTCCTCCTCGTACGTCGGCAGATCACACGTGAACAGGAAGGAGCGGGGCACGCGCGGCACGGAACGGGCCGGCACCGGGTAGGGCCAGCGGTCGAAGGCGGCGCCGTCCTCACCGGGCTGCCTGACCTCCCGTACGGCCCAGCCGCAGTCGGCGAGCAGCGCCTCGGGCTCCTCGGTGCCGAACAGCCACGGGTTGCCGTCCTCCTTGAGCGCGCTCATGAAGGTGCGGGCCAGCGGGTTCTCCAGGGCGGACTTCGAGATGACGTCGCCGAGCAGCACGGAGCCGGGCGCGGCGTGCGCGGAGAGCGTCGATATGAGGGTCCGTACGGCCTGCTCGGGCAGGAAGAACAGCAGGCCCTCGACGACCCACAGGACGGGTTCCTCCCTCTTCCAGCCGGCCTCCTTCAGGGGGCCGGTCCAGTCCTGGGTGAGGTCGACCGGGATCGGGACCCGGGTGCGTCCCGCGGGCTGCGGCTCGTCCTTGAGCATCTCGGCCTTGGCCTCCAGGAGGGCCGGGCGGTCGAGCTCGTAGACGGTGACGCCGTCGGGCCAGGGCAGCCGGAAGAAGCGGGTGTCCATGCCGGCGGCGAGGAAGACGACCTGCCGGATGCCGCGCTCCTCCACCGCCTTCACGATGGCCCGGTCGAGGTAGGTGGTGCGGATCGCGAGGAACGGCACGATGCCGCCCCCGTCGTAGCGCGCGAGCAGTTCGAAGCCGATCTCGTCGGCGACGGTGCGCGCGTAGGGATCGGCGAACAGCCGGTCCTCGCGCTCGGTCTCCAGGGCGCGCGCTGCGGCGGTCCACTGGGCGGTGCGGGATACGGCCTCCACAGGAGGTCCCCCTTCACTTGGGTTTCGGAGATACGGACGGCCGTGCTCAGGGGCCTGGTCCGCCGGTGACGAAGGACGGTTCGTCAGGCGGAGGGTGGTCAGGCGCTCATGACCGGGACACAGGTCTTGGCCGGTCGCACACAGGCGACGGGATCCTCGGCCGCGGGCATCGACGACAGATGGCCGGCCTCGGCGTCGGCGGGACGCCGGCGGAAGATGCTGTGCAGGATCATGCTGAACACGGCCGTCCCGTCGGCGGCCACGAGCGTGCACCGCGGCTTGACGGTGCCGGTGGCGGGATTGAACGGCGACGGAGTCGCGCCGAGGACCTCGACGCGCGCGGTGAGGACGTCGCCCGGGCGGACGGGCCGCAGGTAGCGGACCTCGTCGATGCCGGGCGAGCCCGTACAGGCGCTGTAGGCGAGCAGTCCGTCGACGTAGCGCCGCATGAACATCGCCTGGGTGTGGAACCCGCTCGCGATCAGACCGCCGAACGGGGAGTCCTTCGCGAGCTCGGGGTCCGTGTGGAAGGGCTGCGGGTCGAAGCGCCTGCCGAACTCCAGCACCTCCTCCGCCGTGACGGTGACGGTGCCCAGCTCGTGGACGTCGCCGGGCCGGAAGTCCTCGAAGTAGCGCATCACGCGCCCCCCTTGACCTAGGAGTCAACGTTTCCTGGCATCACCCAATCTACGAATCGACCATTTATTTTGTCAACCCAAAAGAAGGCCCCTTGGGGCCCTTCGTCACAGCGCTTGCTCCAGGTCGTTCCATATGTCCTCGACGTCCTCGATGCCCACCGACATCCGCACGAGACCGGGGGCGATCCCCGCGGCCTCGAGGGCGTCCGCGTCCAGCTCGCGGTGGGAGGTGGACGCCGGATGGGAGACGAGCGTCTCCACACCGCCGAGCGACAGCGCGAGCTTCGCCAGCCGTACGCGCTCGATGAAGGCCCTCCCCGCCTCCCGGCCCCCGGCGAGCTCGAAGGAGAGCAGCCCGCCGCCGCCGGCGAGGACCTTCCGGGCGGTGTCGTACGAGGGGTGGCCGGCCCGCCAGGGGTAGTGCACGGCCGTGACGTCGCCGCGGGCCGCGAAGAGCTCGGCGAGGGCGGCGGCGTTGGCGCAGTGCTCGCGCATCCGCAGGGGCAGCGTGGGGATCCCGCGCAGCGTGAGCCAGGCCGCGAACGGGTCGGCGCAGGCGCCGAGTTCGACCGTGCGGGGCCACACCCGGCGACGCAGGGCGTCGTCCGCGAAGACGGCGGCGCCGCCCAGGACGTCCGAGTGCCCGGAGAGGTACTTGGTGGTGGAGTGCACGACGATGTCGGCGCCGAGCTCCAGGGGGCGGCACAGCACGGGCGAGGCGAGCGAGTTGTCGACCAGGCTCGTCACCCCGAGGGCGCGGGCGGTGGCCAGCAGCCCCGGCAGGTCCGGGACCTGGCCGGTCGGGTTGGCGATCGTCTCCAGGACGAGGAGCCGGGTGGCGGGGTGGACGGCGGCGGCCTCCAGCTCGGCCGGGTCGTCGCCGGATATCCGTACGACCTGGATCCCGTACCGCTCGGCCAGGTCCGACAGGACGGCGTGCGTCCCGCCGTACAGGCAGCGCTGGGCGACCACCCGGTCGCCGGGCCGCAGGAGCGAGAGCAGGACGCCGCTGAGAGCGCCCATTCCGGAGGCGAAGGCGATGGCCCCCTCCCCGCCTTCGAGCCCGGTGAGGGTCTGCTCCAGGGCCCGCACGGTCGGGTTGCCGCGGCGGCTGTAGACGTACCGCCCGTCGGGGTCGGCCATCGCGTCGGCGAGCTCGGCGGCGGAGTCGAAGGCGAAGGCGGAGGACTGCACGAGGGGCACGGAGAGCGGCCAACTGCCGTTCTGGAAGGGCTCGTTCACGATGTGTACGGCACGGGTGTTGAGTTCCACGACGTTCCTTCCTTCATGGGTACGGGAAAGGGGCCGCCCGACGTCCGGGGAAGGACATCGGGCGGCCCCTTCGGGGCGGGGGTCAGGCGGAGACCTTCTCGCCCTGCGGAGCGGGGGCGGCGGCCTCGGCCGCGACCACCTTGTCGCTCTTCATGACGAGGAGGGTGACGACACCGCCGACGGCGGCGATGATCGCGGCGCCGATGAAGGCGGACGAGAAACCGTCCGTCAGCTTCGGCAGGTTGCCGAGCTGGTCGGCGCCCTGCGACATGGCGACGGCGGTCAGCGCGGCGAGGCCGAGCGCGGAGCCGACGTTGTAGGTGGTGTTGACGATGCCGGAGGCGAGACCGGCCTGCTCCTGCGGGGCGCCGGACATCGCGGTCATCATCGTCGGGATGTAGGCGAGGGACATGCCGAGCGCGGCGACCAGCGAGGCCGGCAGGACGTCGACCAGGAAGGTGCCGGTGGGCTCGACGGCGGCGAGCCAGACCAGACCGGCGGCGAGGACCAGCAGACCGCCGGCGATGAGCGGCTTGGCGCCGACCTTCATCATGAGCCGGGCCGTGATGGCCGTCATGAAGATCATGAGGAGCACGGTCATCGGGAGCAGCGCGGCACCGGACTCGAAGGCGCCGAAGCCCAGGACCTGCTGGAGGTACAGGTTGAGGAAGTACCACATCGGGATCCACGCGGCGCCGAGCAGCGTCATCGCCAGGTTGGCCGAGCCGAGGCGCGGGACCCGCCAGACGCTGAGCGGCATGAGGGGCTCGCGGATGCTCTTCTGGACGACGAAGAAGAGGATCAGGAGGACGGCGGCGCCGGCCAGCTCCAGGATGGTGGCGGTGGCGCCCCAGCCGACCTCGGGAGCACGGACCACGGCGAACACGGCGAGCGCGAGACCGGCGGTGACGGCGACGGCGCCGAGGATGTCGACGGAGCCCCGGCGGGACTCGACGTTCGGGAGGATCTTGGTCGCGGCCAGGGTCGCGAGGCCGATCGGGATGTAGATGATGAAGACCCACTGCCAGCTCACCCACTCGGTGAAGACACCACCGAGGAACACGCCCGCGGTGCCGCCGGCGGGGGCCGCGGCGCCGTAGAGCGCCATCGCCTTGCCGAGCTCCTTCGGGTCGTGCATGAAGAGCATCATGAGCAGGGTCATGGCGGAGGGCGCGATCAGCGCACCGCCGACACCCTGGACGGCGCGGCCGACGATCTCGACCCAGGCGGTCTGCGCGGCGGCGGCCACGACCGAACCGGCGATCATGACCGCCCAGCCGGAGACGAAGATCTTGCGGGCTCCGACGAGGTCGGAGAGGCGTCCGCCGAGGAGCAGCAGACCGCCGAAGACGATCACGTAGGCGTTGAAGATCCACTGGAGCTCGCTCTGCGAGAAGCCCAGGTCCTTCTGCATCTCGGGGAGCGCGACCCCGATGATCGAGGTGTCCATGATGACCATGAACTGAGCGGCGGCGAGCACGACAAGTGCCCACCAGCGCCGGGGATTGACGGTTGACATTGCCCTGACCCTTCACTCGCTGCTGCATACCCCTAGGGGGTACTTGTGCGGAGCACCGTAGCATACCCATGGGGGGTATGTAAGAGTGAGATGAGGGCGCGTGGGAAGCACTCCCTCCGCACCCCCGGCCGGGCAGAATGCCTCCATGACCGCCGAGGAAGAGCACGAGCCGACCGCCGAGCCGACCGCCGGGGAGGCGAAGAGGCCGACCGCCGGGGAAGCGCAGGAGCCGACCGCCGGGGAGACGCAGGGGCCGACCGCCGGGGAAGCGCACGGGCCGACCGCCGAGGAGGCGAAGGACCTGCTCCAGCGCTGGAACGCCACCCTGCGCGCCGCCCGCGCCGGCCGCGAGGGCCCCGACCCCGCCCTGTACGGCCGGAACCTGCTGGCCCGCTGGGCCGAACCCCAGCGCCGCTACCACACGGTCGCCCACCTCCGGGCGGTCCTCGACCGCATCGACGAGCTCGCCGACCAGGGCGGGGAGGGCGGCGAGCTGGAACTCGTACGACTCGCCGCCTGGTTCCACGACGCGGTCTACCGGCCGGACCGCTCCGAGAACGAGGAGCGCTCGGCACTCCTGGCCGAGAAGGCCCTCACCGAGGCCGGCCTCACCCCGCACGAGGTGGCCGAGGTGGCCCGCCTGGTCCGCCTCACGACCTCCCACGACCCGGCCACGGGCGACCTCAACGGCGAGACCCTCTGCGACGCGGACCTCGCGATCCTGGCCAGCGCCCCCGATACGTACGGGGGGTATACGGCGGCGGTCCGCGAGGAGTACGCCTTCGTCCCCGAACCGGCCTTCCGCGAGGGCCGCGCCACCATCCTCCGCCACCTCCTCGGCCTCCCCCGCCTCTTCCGCACCCCGTACGGCGCGGCGGTCTGGGAGGAGCGGGCCCGGGAGAACCTGGAACGCGAACTGGCGGAGCTGACGGCCGGGACGTGACGTCTCACATCCCGAGAAGTCCGCCGATCATGGAATGACAGGCACAAACCACAGGTTGACGCATGTCATGCCGTCTTCCTCAGCCGCGCACCCGACACCCGCCAGGCCCGCCCGCCCTTCCATACCCCCCACCCGTATGCCCCTGGCCGTCTACATCCTCGGCCTGTCCGTCTTCGCGCTCGGCACCAGCGAGTTCATGCTCTCCGGACTCCTGCCGCCCATCGCGGAGGACATGAACGTCTCCATCCCCCGCGCCGGGCTCCTCATCTCCGCCTTCGCCATCGGCATGGTCGTCGGCGCGCCGCTGCTCGCCGTCGCCACGCTCCGGCTGCCCCGCAAGACCACCCTGGTCGCCCTGATCAGCCTCTTCGGGCTCGGACAGGTCGCCGGCGCGCTCGCGCCGAACTACGCGGTGCTCTTCGTCTCCCGCGTGGTGAGCGCCCTCGCCTGCGCCGGCTTCTGGGCGGTCGGCGCGGCCGTCGCCATCGCCATGGTGCCGGTCGGCTCCCGCGCCAAGGCGATGGCCGTCATGATCGGCGGCCTGTCCATCGCCAACGTCCTCGGCGTCCCCGCCGGCGCGTTCCTCGGCGAGCACCTCGGCTGGCGCTCCGCGTTCTGGGCGGTCGGCGTGGCCTCCGCGATCGCGCTCGTCGGCGTCGCCACCCGCATCCCGCACATCCCCCTCCCCGAGACCCGGCCCCGGCTCAAGAGCGAACTGGTCATCTACCGCGACCGGCAGGTCCTGCTCTCCGTCGTCATCACCGCGCTCGCCGCCGGCGGTGTCTTCTGCGCCTTCTCCTACCTGGCCCCGCTGCTCACCGACGTCTCCGGCCTCGACAAGAGCTGGGTCTCCGCGGTCCTCGGACTCTTCGGCATCGGCGCGCTGATCGGCACGTACATCGGCGGCCGGGTCGCCGACGCCCACCTCTTCGGCGTCCTCCTCAGCGGCATCACCGCCTCCACCGTCTTCCTGGTGGCCCTGGCCGTCCTCGCCCCCAGCCCGATCGCCACGGTCCTCCTGACCTTCCTCCTCGGCGTCTCCGCCTTCTACACCGCCCCGGCCCTCAACGCCCGCATGTTCAACGTCGCCGGCGCCGCCCCCACCCTCGCGGGCGCCACCACCACCGCCGCCTTCAACCTCGGCAACACCGGCGGCCCCTGGCTCGGCGGCTCGGTCATCGACGCCGGCCTCGGCTACGCCTCCACTGCCTGGGCGGGCGCCGCCATGACCGCCCTGGGCCTGGCGACGGCCGCGGTGGCCCTGAAGCTCCACAAGTCCCCGTCCCGCGTGGTGACTTCGGGAGCGCCCCGGGAACAGAAGGTCGTATCGTCCCGCTGAACCGATCGAGAAGTGCGCGACCAACGGGGGAAACCATGAGCGCCACCCGCACCACCGCCGTCACCGTCATCGCCCGGCTCCGAGCAGCGGCCGGGAAGGAAGAGGCCGTGCGCGAGCAGGCGTTGGCGCTGGTCGCCCCCACGCTGGCGGAACCGGGCTGCCTGTCCTACCGGCCGTACCAGGACCCGGTCGAGCCCGGCTCCTGGATCGTCGTCGAGGAGTGGGCCGACCGGGCGGCCTTCGAGGCGCATCTGAGGAGCCCGCACCTCGCGGCGGCGATGGCGGCCGGACCGGAGCTGCTCAGCGGTCCGCCCGAGGAGACGGTGCTCGTACGCGTCGGCTGACATGCGGTGCGGGGCCGGACCGCGTCGGCAGAAATGCGGTGCGGGGCGGAACCGGGTTGTCTACGGTGGCCCGGTGACGACGCGGATGATCATTCTCAATGGCGGGTCCAGCTCGGGGAAGTCCGGGATCGTACGGTGCCTGCAGGCCGTACTGCCCGATCCCTGGCTGGCGTTCGGGGTCGACTCCTTCATCGACGCCCTGCCCGCGACCATGCAGGCCTCCGACGACGGGATCGTGTTCGACGCCGACGGCGGGGTCAGCGTCGGAGCGGACTTCCGGGCCCTTGAGGCCGCCTGGGCCGGCGGGCTCGTGGCCATGGCCCGGGCCGGCGCCAGGATCGTCGTCGACGACGTCTTCCTCGGCGGGGCCGCCTCCCAGCAGCGGTGGCGCGAGGCCCTCGGCGACCTGCCGGTCCTGTGGGTCGGCGTCCGCTGCGAGAGCGCGGTCGCCGAGGGGCGGGAGATCGCCCGCGGGGACCGGACCAACGGAATGGCCGCGCAGCAGGCACTGATGGTGCACGAGGGCGTGGAGTACGACCTGGAGGTCGACACGACGCGCACCGAGTCCCTGGAATGCGCCCGCGCGATCGCCGACAAGCTGGGCTGACACCGGCGCGATCACCGACAAGCCGGGCTGACACCGGCGCGATCACCGACAAGCCGGGCTGACGCCCGCGCCGTCGTCGCCGAACCGGGTCGGCTGTCACGCCGACGTGAGGTCCTGGACCAGTCTCGTCATCAGCGGGGACGGCTCCACCTCCAACTCCCGCCACAGTAACCGCTGGTACTCCTTGTAGCGCTTCACCGCGCAGGCCGTGTTGCCCTCCGCGATGTGGATCTCTATGAGGATGCGGTGCGCCGTCTCCCGGATCGGGTCGATCGCGGTGGCCGTCAGCGCCGTCTGCAGAGCCGCCAGGTACTCCCCGTCCCGCCGCAGCCTCTGCGCCAGCCCCTCCAGGGCGTGCAGCCGCAGCTGGTCCCAGCGCTCCCGCTCCAGGACGAGCCACTCGTCCGGCCATCGCGGCAGCAGCTCCTCCCCGAGCAGGGCCGAGAGTTCTTCGGGGTCCTCGGGCGGCCGGCGGTCGCCTATCGCGTCCTGGGCCCGGCACCGCGCGCGGTGCAGGTCCACGTCCACCAGGGGCGCGAGCCGCAGCCGGTGGTCCACACACTCCACCGTGGGCAGGGGACCCGCCCGCCGCCCGTGACAGAGGGCGGTCCTGAGGTTCGCCGATGCCCTGCTCGGGCTGCAGTCGGGCCAGAGCCGCTCGGCTGCCGCACCCCGGTAGACGCCGGCCGCTTGCACGGCGAGGAGCGCCAACAGGCGCTGCGCCCCCGAGGGGAGGGGGATGCGGCATCCGGCGTAAGAGAGCTCGAAGGCACCGAGCAGTTCGAGGTATACGCCGTTCGATGACACATCCCTCACTGTGCAACCGGCCGGTGGATCACGCATCCGCGCATCCGCACGTCAAAGCCCCTGCCGTACGCGTCCGGCGCACCGCGCCGCACGGCCGGACAGATTTCCGGAACACGCCCCGGCCCGCTTTCCCACCGGGGCTGACCGGCGGCCAGACGACCCGTCGAACAGTCCGGCAACGCCCTGGAAACGCTCCGGGGACGCCGCTTGCACATTCCGGGTGACGAAGCGCCGACAGCGGCATCCCAAGGTGGGACCGAGAAGCTTTCCGCACGCGGTGCCCTCGGGCACGGAAGGCAGGTCCGAGATGAAGCCTCGGGCAGTCCTGGGAGAACTCCGCCCACGGCCGGACGAGCCGTACGGCGACCCTCGGGTGTGCGTCGCCCTGCTCGACGGCCCCGTGGACCTGTCCCACCCCTGCTTCGCCGGCGCGGATCTGACGCGCCTGACCACGCTGGTGCAGGAGCCCGCGGGCCCCGGCCCGATGTCGCTGCACGGCACCCACGTGGCCAGCCTCCTGTTCGGGATGCCCGGCACCCCGCTCACCGGGCTCGCCCCGCACTGCCGCGGCCTGATCCTCCCCGTCTTCCGCGACGGCGGAGACGGCCGGGTCCCCCAGATGGACCTGGCCCGTGCCATCGAGCGCGCCGTCGAGGAAGGCGCGCACGTCATCAACATCAGCGGCGGCGAACGGGCCGACACCGGCCAGGCCGACGCCCTCCTCGAACGGGCCCTGCGGCTCTGCGAGGACCAGGGCGTCCTGGTCGTGTCCGCCGCCGGGAACGACGGGGCCGACACCCTCCAGGTCCCGGCCGCCGTCCCCTCCGTCCTGGCCGTCGGCGCCGCCGCGGCCGACGGCTCCCCGCTCGACATCAGCAACTGGGGCGGCGCCTACCGGACCCACGGGATCCTCGCCCCCGGACAGAACATCGAGGGCGCCGCTCCCGGCGGCGGCCTCGCCTCCCTGACGGGGAGCAGCTTCGCCACCCCCCTCGTGGCCGGTACGGCGGCCCTGCTCGTCGCGGCCCAGCTGGCCGGCGGCGGCACGGCGGACCCGAAGGCCGCGGGGCACGCCCTGCTCGCGACGGCCACCGCTCCCGCGGACTGCGCCGACCCGGACACCCCTGCCTGCCGTCGCGGACTCGGCGGCAGCCTGGACGCCCCCCGGGCGTACGCCCTCGTCACCACCAGGAAAGAGGAGACAGCCGTGACCACTCCCGCAGCCGCCCCCACGCCGTCCGAGGCCCCGGCGCCGAACGTCGCCCCGGCCGCGTACGAGACCCCCGCGTCGTACGGGACCCCCGCGGCGCCCGTCGCACCCGCGGCGCCGGCACCCGCACAGCCCGCGGCCCCCGCACCGGCGGCCCCGCCCGTACCGGCGGGCATCGCTGCCGACGGTGGCGCGCCTCCCCCGCCCCCGGTCCCGCCGGCGCCGACGGCGCCGCCCGCGGCGGCACCGGTCCAGGCACCCGCCCCGGCCCTCGCCTCCCCGGCGCCCGCCCCGGCCCTCGCGCCGCCGGTTCAAGCTGTCGCCGCGGCGGCCGCACCGATCCCCGCCGCGCCCCCGGTTCACGCCTCCCTCGCCACCACAAGCGCCGGGGTACGCCCCGCCTGTGGCTGCGGCGGCGACCCGGCCGCGTGCGCCTGCGGAGGCAACGGCGGCGGTTCCCCCCGGCAGTTGATCTACGCCATCGGGACCATCGGCTTCGACTACCCGACCGAGGCGCGCCGCGACAGCTTCCGGCAGCAGATGCCGACCGTCGACGTGACGATCGACGGCAAGCAGGTGGAGCAGTCGCCAGACCCGTACAGTCCCCGCCAGCTCCGCGACTACCTCGCGAACGCCCCCTGGGTCTCCGACAAGGTCACCTGGACCCTCACCATGGACGGCGCCACGGTGTACGCCTTGGAGGCCGAGCCCTCGGTCGGCATGGACTGGAGCGAGCCGCTCGTCCCTCCGGCAGAGGCCCAGAAGGCCCGCAAGGCACCGGACCGCATCGCCAGGGGGAAGGGCAAGACGGACGCCGACCTGTTCCGCATGTTCGCCCATCCGCCGGTGTCGACGGTCTACCGGGTCTTCCGTGACGCCATCGTGGGCCATGCCCTCGACCCGGACAAGGAGGAGGAGCGCCACGGATACATCTCCCGCGTCTCCGTGCCCGGAGTCCTCACCGACCGCACCACACGCCTCTACTCCGGCCAGATCGTTCCGGTGGTCGAGGTGAAGAGCCGCGGCCTGTGGACGTGGAACGAGGCGGCACTGGTCGACGCCGTCTTCGATGAGGTCTCGGGCGAGGCCGACGTGCAGAAGGCCAAGGCCGACCAGTCGCAGCAGAGGGTGCAGGTCCGTGACGACGCGCAGCTGCGTCTGACGATCCGCGCGTTCCTCGACAAGATCTACTACCAGTTCCGCAACCTCGGCCAGACCTCGGCCGACCGCGCGCTGAACTACATGGGGACCAACGCCTTCCTGTTCGGCGACAAGATGAAGCAAGGCCTGCTGTCCGCGAGCAAGGTGCCGGGTTCCACCATGAACCTGTACGCGCTCGACACCATCACCGTCACCAAGAGCCCGTACTGCAGGGTCGGTTCGGACTGCCAGGACGTGAAGGTGACCTTCTACGACCCGGAGGACGAGCGCAGGTCCCGGCTCACGTACCTGTTCACCATCGACGTGAGCGACGAACTGCCGGTCACCCTCGCCCCGGTCCACACGTTCCTCGACTCCAAGTGAAGCGGAGCCGACCGAAGTCCCCGCCGATCACCGAGAGGAGACACCGTCATGGACACCCGCCGAATCCGCCCGGGAGCCATGCCGCTCCAGGCCCGCCCCGTGCACCGCGAGGGCCCGGGAGCCGGAGCCGGGGACGCCCGTAACGGCGCCGAGGCCGCCAGGTCCTCCTGCGCCGACATGACCGGCCCCGCCCGGCAGATGTGCTACGCCGGCCACGGCGTCGACGTCTGACCGGGGACGAGGGACCACCTCGGCGGTCAGCTGAGGAAAGGAAAGGAAACCGCCATGTTCGACGAGACCCACACCACCCAGGACGGCGGCGCCGACACGCCCCGCCGCTCCCCGGCCGGACAGCTCCGGCTCCAGCTGCCGCAGCAGTCCGCCCCCGTCCAGCGCGGCAAGCGCCCCGAGGGCTGGGACACCTCCGGCGGCGCGGCGGCCAGCGGCCTGCTCGGCAGCCTGCTCGGCGACATCATCCCGATCTGAGGCCTCACACCCCGATCCGAGGACCTCACGACCCGACCTGAGGGCCGCACGGCCCGAGGCGGGAGAAGCAGGGAAAGGAGAGCACCATGTTCGACGAGACCCACACCACCCAGGACGGCGGCGCCGAGACGCCCCGCCGCTCCCCGGCCGGACAGCTCCGGCTCCAGCTGCCGCAGCAGTCCGCACCCGTCCAGCGCGGCAAGGTTCCCGAGGGCTGGGACACCTCCGGCGGCGCCGCGGCCAGTGGGTTCCTCGGCGGCCTGCTCAGCCAGGTCCTGCCGATCTGAGTCCCGCGCCACAGGCGGGACCGGCGCCGGCCATCCGTGACCGGCCCGGTCCCGCCCGACCCGAGGAAGAGCCATGGAACGCGATCTGCCGAAACAGGTGCCGGCGGTGGACCGGCGAGAGCACTACCAGCCGTACCGCATCACCGTCACGTTCCTGGAGAACGGGCAGGAAGAGCGCCTGCAGAAGCAGCCGAGAGGCAACTACGGCACTCTGCCGGCGGACCCCCCGCCGCTCGTCCACGGCTACGGCCGCGGCTGGAACTGCGCATCGACGGGCTGCGGGTGGACCGGCGTCCTGTGACGAAGCCTTCGTGAGGGAAAGGGAAGGGAGCGGGTCGCCCGCCGTGCGGCCCGCCCCCGCGGAAAAGGAGCCGAGACCAGCATGGCCACTCTCATCTCTGCCGTCTCCTGGCCGAACGACAAGACGTATCTGTTCCACGACGACGACACCTACGACCGGTACGACTCGGTCACCGGCGTACGCGAGGACTCCGGGCTGCCTCTCTCCAACTGGCCCGGCCTCCCCCGCTCCCCCGACGCCTTCGTCTGGTGGGGCGCGGGCAAGGCGTACGCCTTCCTGGGGACCACGTACGTCCGCTACGACCAGCCGACGGACGGCAGCGCGGACGGCGTCGAGGCCGAGTACCTGCCGCCGCACTTCACCCTGGCGGACAACTGGCCCGGTCTGCCCACCGGAGACGGCGGCGGCCCCGACTGGCGTACCGGCATCGACGCGGCCCTGAACTGGGGGAACGGCAAGCTGTACCTCTTCAAGGGCGACGCGTACGTGCGGTACGACATCACCGCCGACCGGGTGGACCCCGGCTACCCCCGCCCCATCGCGGGCAACTGGACCGGGCTCTTCACCGACGGCGTGGACGCGGCCGCCTATCCGGGCGGCCGGTTCGCCTACTTCTTCCGCGGCGGACAGTTCCAGCGCTTCGACGTCGACGCCGACCGGGTGGACGCGAGCGGCCCCGTGGACGCCTCCTTCCGCCTCGAACCCACCCCCTCCGGAGGCGTGGCCCCCGCCCGCATGCTGACTCCCGCCCAGGCGAACCAGCTCATGGCCGACCTGGTCCGGCGGGGCAGACTGACCCTGAAGAGCCCGGCGTTCGTGGACGGCCCGGCCGGGATCGTGTCACCGAAGCCGGGCCAGCGGGTCGTGGTGAGCCCGCCGTCGTTCGGCGGCGTCCGCTACACGAACCAGATCGCCCCGGCGTCCGCCGTCATCGACAACCTCGACCAGCGCATGCTGATCGCGCTGTACCGGCTGACCCGCTGGGTCACCTCCTCGGCGCCGGACGTCACCGAACTCCTCCACCTGGGGATCGGGCACGGGCAGGGCGCCGCCAACGACTGCCACAACGAGGGCCGAGCGCTCGATCTCTCCGGCCTCGTCGGCACGTTGGACGGGACCTCGTTCACCCGGTCGGTGAAGAAGGACTGGGGCAACCTGCCCCGCCCGGCCGGCGTCAAGGTCCGCATCACCCCCGCCGCGGACGCCCTCGGGTTCGGCCTCTTCACGACCGTCTTCCGGTTCGCGACGTACGAATGCGAGGCCAGGGCGATCGGCGCGGCCAACAAGTGGCCCATGCCGGAACTCGGCGGCACCGGCTTCGTGATCTACCCGGACTACGACCCGGACGCCGCCCCCGGCACCGACAACGCCAAACTGCGCAACGCCCACCAGGACCACTTCCACCTGCAGATCGGCGTGACCCGCAGCTAGGGCCTGTCTTTCGGATCAGGCCGGATCAGGGAGCGGGGCCTGGTGCGTGCGATCGCAAGGCGGAGGAGGGAGTCAACGCGGTGGGGGCACCTCCCAGCGGTAGCTGGGGGACGTTGCCGACTGACGACAACGCGGCGTGGGGGCCCCTCCCGTGCCCGAAGGGCTACGGGGGAGTGCGTGCCAGGCCCCGCGAGCCCGGCATGATCCGGAAGGCAGGCCCTAGGTGCCGTGCGAGGTCAAGGGCAGGCCGGCCCGGGTCAGGCGACCGGCCGCCCCTTCGGCCGCCGGAGGCCCGCCTTCGTGAGGTGCCGGAGCAGTTCCTTCGAACCGACCTCGATCGCGCCCGCCGCCACCGCGTCCGCGTACCGGTCGGAGGGGATGTCGTAGTGGTCCCGCTCGAAGGCGCGGGGCGGGGCGCCGATCGAGGCGGCGAAGGCGTGCAGCTCCTCGAAGGAGACGTCGCTGACCAGGTGCGACCACATGCGGCCGTGGCCCGGCCAGGTCGGCGGGTCGATGTAGAGGCTCACGCGAGGGCTCCTTCCGGTCGGCGGCTCACGTCAGGCCGCCCACCGGGGCCACCACCACGCCCTGCTTGCCGCACACCCAGTGCGGGTCCGGGCCGAGCTCCGGCTCCACGTCGAGGGCGTGCGGGTCGCCCGAGGCGCAGACCGGGCAGAGCGGCCAGCGTCCGTACCGTTCGAGCAGGGCGTCCTGCACGTCCTGGGCGACGAGCCCGGCGACGTACGACACCCCCTCGGGCCACTGCTCGACCCACCAGCGCCGGTGGGTCACCGCGTCCTCCACCATCGACACGACCTCTGCGGCGGCCACCTCCCGGGCCACCAGGTCGGCCAGCACCAGCGCGCGAGCGGCGTGCAGCGCCTGCTCCACGGGGTCGATGTCGTCCATGGACTCATTGTCACCCGGAGCGCGCCCGTCACAAGAAAAAGGGCGAAGGTCCCCTCCGGATCCGGGACCGACGGGGTCTTGTCGCCCCACCCCACCGAAAGTATCTTTCAAATGTGACCAATGACGTGAAGGAAAGTTTCACCAGCGACGCGCCGCCCTCCCCCGTAGCCTCAACGGCACGGGAGGTACCCCCACCCGCCGCCCTCGCGGCCAAGGTGCGCACCCTCGCGCCGTCCATGACCCGCTCCATGCAGCGGGTCGCCGAGGCCGTCGCCGGAGACCCGGCCGGCTGCGCCGCCCTCACGGTCACCGGCCTCGCCGAGCTCACCGGCACCAGCGAGGCGACCGTCGTCCGCACCGCCCGGCTCCTCGGCTACCCCGGCTACCGCGACCTGCGCCTCGCCCTCGCCGGCCTCGCCGCCCAGCAGCAGTCGGGCCGCGCCCCGGCCGTCACCGCCGACATCGCCGTCGACGACCCGATCGCCGACGTCGTCGCCAAGCTGGCCTACGACGAGCAGCAGACCCTCGCCGACACCGCCGCCGGACTCGACACCGTCCAGCTCGGCGCCGCCGTCGCCGCCCTCGCCACCGCCCGCCGCATCGACATCTACGGCGTCGGCGCCTCCGGCCTCGTCGCCCAGGACCTCGGCCAGAAACTGCTCCGCATCGGCCTGATCGCGCACGCCCACAGCGACCCGCACCTCGCCGTCACCAACGCCGTGCAGCTCCGCTCCGGGGACGTCGCCATCGCCATCACCCACTCCGGCTCCACCGGCGACGTCATAGAACCCCTCCGAGTGGCCTTCGACCACGGCGCGACGACCATCGCGATCACCGGCCGCCCGGACGGGCCCGTCACGCAGTACGCCGACCACATCCTCACCACCTCCACCGCCCGCGAGAGCGAACTGCGCCCCGCGGCCATGTCGTCCCGCACCAGCCAACTCCTGGTCGTGGACTGCCTGTTCACCTGCGTCACCCAGCGCACGTACGAGACGGCGGCCCCTGCCCTCGCCGCCTCCTACGAAGCCCTCGCCCACCGCCACTCCCCCCGCACCCGCTGATCCGGTCCCCCTCCCTCCCACCCGCCGACCGACACCCGCCAGGAACCGGCGCCGACGACGCCGCCGTACCGAAAGAGCCCCCGTGCCCCCCACGTACTCCGAACTCCGCGCCCAGCTGGCCACCCTCACCACCGAGGCCTTCCGCCCCGAGCTCGCCGAGATCGACCGGCTCCCGACGCTGGACATCGCCCGCACCATGAACGGCGAGGACCGGACCGTCCCCGAGGCCGTCGCCCGGCAGCTCCCCGCAATCGCCGCCGCCATCGACGCCACCGCCGCCCGCATGGCCCGCGGCGGACGCCTCGTCTACATGGGCGCGGGCACCGCCGGCCGCCTCGGCGTCCTCGACGCCAGCGAGTGCCCGCCCACCTTCAACACCGACCCGACGCAGGTCGTCGGCCTCATCGCGGGCGGCCCGTCCGCCATGATCAAGGCCGTCGAAGGCGCCGAGGACTCCAAGGAACTCGCGGTCGCGGACCTCACCGCGCTCGGACTCACCGCCGACGACACCGTCGTCGGCGTCTCCGCCTCCGGCCGCACCCCGTACGCCATCGGCGCCGTCGAGCACGCCCGCGCGCACGGCGCGCTGACCATCGGCCTCTCCTGCAACGAGGACAGCGCGCTCGCCGCCGCCGCCGAGCACGGCATCGAGGTCGTCCCCGGGCCCGAGCTGCTCACCGGCTCCACCCGCCTCAAGGCCGGCACCGCCCAGAAGCTCGTCCTCAACATGCTCTCGACCATCACGATGATCCGCCTCGGCAAGACCTACGGAAACCTGATGGTCGACGTCCGCGCCTCCAACGAGAAGCTCCAGGCCCGCTCGCGGCGCATCGTCGCCCTGGCCACCGGCGCGCCGGACGAGCAGATCGAGGCCGCGCTCGCCGCCGCCGACGGCGAGGTGAAGAACGCCATCCTCATGATCCTCGCCGACATCGACGCCCCCACGGCGGCCGAGCGGCTGAACGTCTCCCAGGGTCACCTGCGTGCGGCGCTGCACGCGACGACCGGCTGAGCCCCCTCCCCTCACAGCAAGGCACCACCGCACCATGAGCACAGACGACAAGAACCGCGCCATCGCCGCCGCGATCCTCCCCCTCGTCGGCGGCGCCGAGAACATCAGCTCCGTGGCCCACTGCATGACCCGCCTGCGCCTCGGCCTGCACGACCGCTCGCTCGTCCGTGACGAGGCCCTCAAGGCGCTGCCGTCCGTGATGGGCGTGGTGGAGGACGACACGTACCAGATCGTCCTCGGCCCCGGCACCGTCGCCCGCGTGACCCCGGAGTTCGAGGCCCTCATGGCCGAGACCGCCCCGCAGCGGAGCGCGGAGGACCTCGCGGACCGGGGAGCGGCGATCAAGGCCGCGCAGAAGACCAAGAACGCGACCCCCTTCAAGCTCTTCCTCCGCAGGATCGCGAACATCTTCGTCCCGCTGATCCCCGCCCTCATCGGCTGCGGCATCATCGCCGGCCTCAACGGCCTCCTCGTCAACCTCGGATGGCTGCCCTCCGTCACCCCCGCCCTCGCGGCGATGGCGAGCGGCTTCATGGCCCTCATCGCGGTCTTCGTCGGCTACAACACGGCCAAGGAGTTCGGCGGCACGGCGATCCTCGGCGGGGCGGTCGCGGCGATCATCGTCTTCCCCGGCGTCGCCAAGATCGACGCCTTCGGCCAGACGCTCTCCCCCGGCCAGGGCGGTGTCCTCGGCGCGCTCGGCGCGGCGATTCTCGCGGTGTACGTGGAGAAGTGGTGCCGCCGCTGGGTGCCGGAGTCCCTCGACGTCCTGGTCACCCCCACCCTGACCGTGCTGATCTCCGGCCTCGTCACCATCTTCGGCCTGATGTTCGTGGCCGGTGAGATCTCGCGGGCCATCGGCGAGGCCGCCGACTGGCTCCTCGCGAACGCGGGCGCCGGAGCCGGCTTCCTCCTCGGCGGCCTCTTCCTGCCGCTCGTCATGCTGGGCCTGCACCAGGCGCTCATCCCGATCCACACCACCCTCATCGAGCAGCAGGGCTACACGGTCCTGCTCCCCATCCTCGCGATGGCGGGCGCCGGCCAGGTCGGCGCGGCCATGGCCGTCTACCTGAAGCTCCCCCGCAACGGCTCCATCCGCCGCACCATCAAGTCCGCGCTCCCGGCCAGCTTCCTGGGCGTCGGCGAACCCCTGATCTACGGCGTCTCGCTGCCCCTGGGCCGGCCGTTCGTCACGGCATGCGTCGGCGGCGCGTTCGGCGGCGGCTTCGTCGGCCTGTTCAGCATGCTGGGCGACAAGGTCGGCTCGACCGCGATCGGCCCGTCCGGCTGGGCCCTCTTCCCGCTCCTCGACGGCAACAGGGGCCTCGGCGGGACGATCGCGATCTACGCGGGCGGTCTGCTGGTCGGCTACCTCGTCGGCTTCGTGGCGACGTACTTCTGGGGCTTCAGCAAGGAACTCCTGGAGGAGTTCGACGTGGAGTCGGAGCCGGAGGAGGTACGGGTGGAGACCCCGGCCGCGCCCCCGGAACCGGTGAAGGTCTGAGAGGTACGGCGAAGGGCCCGGCGGACACGATCCGCCGGGCCCTTTCACATCACCTCACTTGCAGAGAACGTCCGCGTCCGGCCGCACGCCCTCCGTCAGGAAGCGGGTCACCGCCCGGTCGCCGCACGCGTTCCCGTTGCCGAGGTAGACCGCGTGGCCGCCCTTGTCGACGGAGACGAGACGCGCCCGGTCGCCGAAGGCCTCCCGCATCTTGAGCCCCGCGGAGTGCGGGGTCGAGGGGTCGCGCAGGTTCTGGATCATGAGCACGTTCGACGGGCCCCGGTCGGTGATCCGGGTCGGCTTCTCCACCGCACCGCTCTTCCAGAAGGCGCACGGCGTGATGTTCGCCGGCATGCCCGCGGTCAGCGGGTGGCGCACCCGGTCCGCGGCGACGGCCCTCTCGTACGCCGGTACGGAGCGGGGCCAGTCCACGTCGTTGCAGATCACGCCCACACTGACGGTCGCCGCCTCGTCGGGCATCGGCCCGGTCAGCTCGGGCGGCAGCACCGGGACGCCCGCCGGGTCGAGGGCCTGGGACATGAGACGGGCGAAGGCCGGGAAGGAGGCGTCGGAGTACAGGGCCTGCTGGAGCGCCTGCCGCAGCACGGTGCCGGTCAGGGGCACGCCGGGGGTCGTCGAGGCGCGCGGCGCGCGGTCGAGCCGGGCGGCGAGGCCGAGGAACAAGGGCCGTACGTCCTCGGGGCGTTCGGCGAGCCGCAGCCCCTCCCTGGCGGGGTCGGCGGCCCAGGCCGCGAAGTCCGGGAAACGGTCCTCGGCGCCGCGCGCCATGCCCGCGAGCCAGCCCTGGGCGACGTGCTTCGGGTCGGGGTCGGCGCTGCTGTCGAGGACCCAACGGTCGGTGCGCTCCGGGAACTTCTGGGCGTACACGGCGGCCACGTACGTCCCGTACGACACGCTCCACGCCGACAGCTTCCGCTCCCCGAGCGCCTGCCGCAGCCGGTCGAGGTCCCGGGCCTGGTTGGCCGTGGTCAGGCCACGCAGCATCGCGCCACCGTTACGGGCGCAGGCCTCGGCCATCCGGCGCGACCGCGCCACGTTCTCGCCGATGCCGCCGTCCGCCGCGGGCCAGGACCGCAGGGTCACGAGCCGCCGGTCGTCCTCGGCGAAGCCGCACCGGGCCTTCGCCGAGCCGCCGACCCCGCGCGGGTCGAACGCCACCAGGTCGTAGGCGCCGTCCATCTCCTTCGCGAGGGCGGCCCCCTTCTGCCCGAGCCGCTGCACACCGGAGCTGCCCGGCCCGCCCGGGATCACCATGAGCGTCCCGCGCCGCGCCTCGGGCCGCTCGCTCCGGAGCCGGGAGACGGCGAGCGGGATCTGCTCCCCCTCGGGATCGGCGTAATCGAGGGGTACGGAGAGCGTGGCGCACTCCTGCCCGGGAAGCGGCTTCACGGCGGGGTCGCAGACGCCCCAGTCGAGCCCGGCGGCGGCAGCGGGGGCGACCCCACCACCGGCGAGGGCGACACCGGCCACGACGGCGGCGGAGAGGGAGAGCGTCAGGGCCTTGCGTCCACGAGTCGTTGTCATGCGCACAGCCTCGCGGAGGAAGCGTCTGGGTCCCATCCGGCAGCCAGGCGGGTCGTGGGTAGGGCGAACCCCCGTACACGGGTGGAGACTTGCAGCCCCCACCCCACGACGGCGCCGCACACCACCACACCGACCACGGTCCGCGCCCCCGCAGGGGCGGGTCGCGGGCCCGACACCCTCGCCGTACCACCTCGTGGAACAACCCCCTGGCGGTCACGCCCGCCCCCGGGAGATCATCCCCGCCATGACCACCACCACCACCCAAACGACCACACCCCACGCCTCCGGCTCCGGCACCTGGACCCTCGGTGGTGACCTCACCGTCAACCGGATCGGCTTCGGTGCCATGCGGCTGCCCCAGCGCGGCGAGGCGCTCGTCGAGAGCGCCGTCCCCCGCGACCGCGGCGAGGCGATCGCCGTGCTCCGCAAGGCCGTCGAGCTCGGCGTGAACCACATCGACACGGCCGCCTTCTACTTCTCGCCGCTGCGCTCCGCGAACGAGCTGATCAACAGTGCGCTCGGCGGCAGCTACCCCGACGACCTGGTCATCGCCACCAAGGTCGGCCCCGCCCGTGACGCCTCCGGCGCCTGGGCCGAACACGCCCGCACCCCGCGGGCCCTCCGCGCCCAGGTGGAGGAGAACCTCCGCCAGCTCGGCCGCGACCACCTCGACGTCGTCAACCTGCGGATCCTCGGCACGGACTCGATCGCCGAACGCTTCGGCGCCCTCGCCGAACTCCGCGAGGCGGGCCTCATCCGCCACCTCGGCCTCTCCAACATCACCCCCGCGCACCTCGCCGAGGCGCAGGAGATCGCCCCGGTGGTCTGCGTGCAGAACATGTACGGGATCGGGGTCCGCCCCGAGTACGAGGACTTCGTCCGCCTCTGCGGCGAACAGGGCATCGCCTTCGTCCCCTTCTACGCGATCGCCGCCGCCGGCCGCGAGGCCGGAGCCACCGCCCCGGAGAGCGCGGAGGTCGTCGCCGTCGCCGAGGCCCACGACGCCACCCCGGCCCAGGTCCGCATCGCCTGGACCCTGCACCAGGGCCCGCACCTCCTGGCGATCCCGGGCACGGGGGACCCGGCCCATCTCGCCGCCAACGTCGCCGCGGGCAGCCTCCGCCTCACCCCGGAGGAGCTGGACCTCCTGAACCGCGCCCACCGCACCCCGGCTGCCCAGGGGGCCTCCTAGACTCCACCCCCATGACGACGAACCCGATCGCCGCGGACCTGGCCCCCACCGGCACCCTCCGCGCCTCGATCAACCTCGGCAATCCCGTCCTCGCCCAGGGCACGCCCGAGGCGCCCGCCGGGATCACCGTGGACCTGGCGCGGGAGATCGGGGCGCGGCTCGGCCTCCCCGTCGAGCTGCTCTGCTTCGACGCGGCGCGGAAGTCGTTCGACGCGATGGCGGACGGCCGGGCCGACCTCTGCTTCCTGGCGGTGGACCCGGCGCGGGAGACGGAGGTCGCGTTCACCGCCCCGTACGTCGTGATCGAGGGGGTGTACGCCGTGCCGCGCGGCTCGGCGCTCACCACCGTCGAGGAGGTGGACGCGCCGGGCGTGCGGATCGGGGTCAAGAAGGGTTCCGCGTACGACCTGTTCCTGTCACGGTCGCTGGCCCACGCCACGGTGGTACGGGGCGAGGAGGGCGTCGACGTGTTCCGGTCCGAGGGCCTGGAGGCGGGCGCGGGGATCCGGCAGCCGATGACCGCGTACGCCGGGACGCACCCCGAAGTGCGGCTGATCGAGGGCCGGTTCATGGAGATCCGGCAGGCGGTCGGGACGACGGTGACACGGGCGCCGGAGACGGTCGCCTTCCTCCGCTCGGTCGTGGAGGAGCTGAAGTCGAACGGCTTCGTCACGAAGTCCCTGCGCCACTCGGGCCAGGACGAGGACCTGCTCGCCCCGCCGGCCTGACCGGCGAAGCACGCCGGCCTGACCGGCGAAACCCGAGGGCCCGGCCGCACAGCGCGGCCGGGCCCTCGGGGTCATACGCAGGTCAGTAGAGGCCCTTGAAGACGCCCCACCCACTGCCGACGGCCACGCGGGTCCCGTACAGACCCGTCCCGGTGCCGCTGTAGCGCCACAGCTTCCCGGCCGTGTCGCGGGCCAGCAGGTCGGCGCGTCCGTCGCCGGACAGGTCGCCGACGCCGACGAGCGAGGAGTAGACGCCCCAGCCGCCGCCGATCTTCACGCGCGCGGTGACACCGCCGGTCCCGGTGCCGGAGTACCGCCACAGCACGCCGGAGGCGTCCACACCGAGCAGGTCGCCGCGGCCGTCGCCGTCGAGGTCCCCGGCGCCGACGAGCTTCTTGTACAGCTTCCAGTCGGTACCGATGCGGATCCGGGCCTTGACCCGGTGGTCGGCGGTGCCGCCGTAGAAGTACACGTCACCGGTGGACGCCTGGCGGACGACCAGATCGGCGTACCCGTCGCCGTTCACATCACCCGGCGAGGTCAGCAGGTCGTACTGTCCCCAGCCCGAGCCGACCAGTGTGTACGGCGAGGAGGCCGAGACCACCTTCCCGCAGCCGGGCCGGTACGCGCGCAGCTGGTCACCGACCCGGACGTAGACGTCGGCGCACCGGTCGCCGTTCAGGTCGCCCACCGGCACGAACACCGACGAGGTCGCGAACTTCGCGCCCGTACCGGCGATCCGCGCGGACACCGCCCCCGTACCGGTCCCCCGGTACATCGACACGAGCCCGGCGGTGTCCATCACGAGGAGGTCGCCGAAACCGTCGTCCCCGGCGAGGTCACGCCAGACGGCGGCGGCACCGGTCACGGAGAGGGCCCCGGAGGCGGCCAGGTCGGCGCCCTGCCCGTCGGCGGCCTTCGCGGTCAGCGCCCACGTGTAGGCCCCGTTCGCGACGAACCGACCGGTCGAGTCCTTCCCGTCCCACGAGGGAGCGACGAGCCCCCGGGCCTCACCCCCGGTCAGGGTCCGGACGACCTTGCCGGTCACCTTGTTCCGGAGCGTCAGGGCCCAGGAGCCGGCGGACTTGGACAGCCACCAGCGGGGCTTCCAGGGGGCGGACTTGAGGTTGGCGGCGGGGGTGTCGGAGTCGAGGACGGACAGCCGGCCGGTGGGACCGCCGAGACCGACGACGTGGATCGCCTGCTTCTTGTCGACGTAGGCGACCGCCCCGCCGAAGGGGTCGACGGTCCAGCCGTCGTCTGCTGCGGGATGGGTGTCCGGCACGGCACCGACGGACCGGGAAACGGCCTGTCCGGACCGGATGTCGATCGTCTGCAGGCTGCCGCTGTCGTAGCGCCTGAAGGCCAGGAAGCCGTCTCCGAGAAGGAGCTCCTCCCCGATCATCGTGATCGGAAGGTGGACCGGAGTCCTCACCTTCGTCTCGCGGTTGTACACCGTCACCGAGTCCCCGTCGCACAGCGCGGAGATCCACTTGCCGGCGGCCCTGACCTCTGGGTTGACGCAGCCGGACCCGAGGTCGACCGTCTCGGTGGTGGCACCCGTCCGCACGTCGACCGCGGAGACGCTGTCGTCGTCCCAGGACGCCGTCCAGATCCGGTCGCCCCGCAGGGACGCCCGGACGTTGCCGGTCTTGACGACCTTGCCCGTCTCGATGTCGGCGACGTACGAGCGCCGGTAGTACCCCTCGTCCGCGAGGAAATGGACGTAACGGCCGGAGGCGCTGACCGTATCCACCTTCCTGAGCCTGTTCGGGTAGTTCAGCGTGACCGTGCGCGAGGGGCCGCCGGGTGAGGCGACGACAGCCTGGACGAGGCAGCCGTAGCAGGTTTCCGTCCCACCGGGAGCGGGCGGACCGTCCGCTTCCTGCACGCCGACCCAACGGCCGTCACCGGTGGGCTTCAGCACGCGGCAGAGCGGCTCTTCCGGTTCGCACGACCAGGTCGGGGTGGCCGTGCGCGGCTCCGTGAGGGACAGGTCGTATCCCTGACGGCTCCACCCGCCGTCCGTGTGCTCGACCGCGAGGCGGCCGTTCGTCAGATGCAGGAACGACCGCTCGACGGGGTCGGGCGGGGTCGCCAGGACCTGTGCGGTGACCGGGGCGAGCGCGGCGTCGAGGGAGACACGCCGCACGCCCCAGTGGGCGGAGTCGGGGCCGCCGACCATGTAGAGGTCGCCGTCCGAGCCGGTCACGACCTTGGTGTCGCCGGCGGCGAGGATGCCCAGGTCACGCTGGGCGCCGGTGACCGAGGTCGCCCTGAGGGGGCGTGGGCCGAAGGTGTACGTGTCGGCGTAGTCGCCGACGATCCAGTCGCCGAGGACGGCCAGCGACGACCAGACGCCGTCCGCTCCGGTCGTCAGCTTCACGGTCCGGCCCTGGTCGCCGTTGTCCTTGCGGGAGACGACGAAGGCCTCGGCGGTCGCGCCGTCTCGGTACTGGACGATCCAGTCAGCGCCGAGGGAGGCCTTGAGGGAACCGGGAGCGGGCGGCATGACGGGGACACCGACGAACGCGCCCGTGTCGAAGTCGACCAGGCCGAGGGCCGTGCCGGTGCCGTCCGAGTACCGGACGAGCGCGGCGGTGTCGTCGAAGGTGAGGACCTCGGGCGGCTCGTTGCTCCGGCCCGGGAGGTCCACCTCCAGGGTGGCCGGTGCGTCGGAGCCGATGCCCACGAGGTGCAGGGACGTATAGCCGTCGGCGCCGGGTCCGTAGGTCAGCAGCCGCTTCGGGCCGAAGGCTCGCAGAAAGGTGTGGCCTTCGGGGCGCCAGCCGACCTGGGTGGCACCGGTCGCGAAGTCGTACAGGGTGGCCCCGTACATATCGGATGGGGCGAGGCAGACGAACTTGTCACCGTAGAAGGCGCTCCTGTCCTGGCCGCAGGCAGGGAAATCGGCGACCCGCCCGTCCTGGAGGCTCTTCCAGTGCCACCGCTGCCCGGTGTCGGGGCCCCCGACCTGGAGGCCGGTCCCGGCGCCGAACAGGTCCTGGTACGGCGGCGTCTTGCTGGGCCGTGGGTCGATCGTCACCTCGTACGGCGCGTCGGACGCGGTCTCGGCCACGGCGGCGGGTCCGGCGGCCGCGAGGCCGGTGAATCCCAGGGTCGCGCTCAGGGCGAGCGCGACGGCTCTTCGGACGGACAAGTACGTGTCCCCTCGTACGGCTGCGAAGACGGATACGACGAGGGAGGGCAGGCGCGCGACAGGCAGGGCGGAGCGGACCGCGCCGGGCCGAGGGCCGGCGGGCCCCCCTGTCGGCAGCCGGATCGTACATTCAGTCGAATGAAACACGCCAGAAAGTTGGCTGCGGGGGCCACGAAAAGGCCCCTTCCCGGGCCTGGAGGCGGGTGCGACCGCGCCCGCGCACGCCTCCCGTCCCCCGGCCCCACCCCGCCCGCCACAGGCCGCCCGGCCCCCGTACCGCCACTCCGCACACCACCGCCGACCTGGGCCTTTACCTCAACTCCCCTTATTCTTGGGGGACTCGGAGGGGAGATCCACATGAACCACGCCGACCGCGGCATCCGCACGATCGACGACGTACTCGCCCTGCTCGACGGCCTGTTCTCACCCGGTGCCGACCGGTGGACCGAGGACGGCGCCGGGTGGTGGGACGGGTTCTACGCCGACCGCGACAAGCCCGTGCCGTTCTTCGTCGCGAAGCCCGACGAGAACCTCGTGTCGTACGTCGAGCAGGGCCTGCTCCCGGCCGGCGGCAGGGTCCTCGACCTCGGCTGCGGTCCCGGCCGGAACGCCCTGTACCTCGCGTCGGCCGGCTTCGACGTGACCGCGGTCGACCTCTCGCCCACGGCCATCGCCTGGGCGGAGGAACGGGCCCGGGAAGCGGGCGCCGAGGACCACGTCCGCTTCGTGTGCGGCGACGCCTTCACCGCGGCCCCGGACGGCCCGTACGACCTGATCTACGACTCCGGCTGCTTCCACCACCTGCCCCCGCACCGCCGCGTCAGCTACCTCGCGCTCCTCGACCGCGCCCTCGCCCCCGGCGGCCACTTCGCGCTCACCGCGTTCGCGGCCGGCGAGGGCGGCATGGGCTCCGAACTCCCGGACGCCGACTTCTACCGCGAGGGCAGGCTGCACGGCGGGCTCGCCTACACCGACGACTCACTCCGCGCGATCTTCGCCGGCCTGACGGAGATCGAGCTCCGCCGCATGCACTCCCGGTCGGCAGAGTCCCGGGTCTTCGGCGAGTCCTTCCTCTGGACGGCCCTCTTCCGGAACTGATTCAGCGCATCTCCGCCAAGTGCTCGGCCAGCCGGTCGTACTGCTCCCTCACCCCCGCCTCCATGCCCGCCGCCAGCGCCTGGTCCCTGATCTCGTTCGAGGGCCAGAAGGAGGTGCTGGTCAGGGCCGTGCCGCCGTCGGGGGTCGCGTCGAAGGTGAGGGTCACCCGGACCGGTTCGCCGTCCGGCATCTGCTCGAAGACCTCCGTGTAGTCGAGCCGCTCCAGCGGGACGACGTCCTCGTACGTGCCGGAGAAGACGATCTCCTGGCCGTCCGGCCCGGTCTGGCCCCAGCGCCAGGTGCCGCCCGCCCGCAGGTCGATGTCGACGACGGACGTGGTCAGCCCGGCCGCCCCGTACCACTCCCGTACGTGCTCGGGCCGCGTCCAGGCCTCCCACACGCGGGCCGGCGGGGCGTCGAAGGTGCGGGTGACGACCAGCTCGCGGTCGGCCGGCGTCGTGAGGAGGGTGACCATGGTTCCGATCCCTTCCGTGTCCTTCCAGGATCCGCCGAACGCCCGAGGGCGGCACCCCCACCAGGGGGTGCCGCCCTCGTTCGCGTTCAGCGATGAACCACCGATCCCAGGGGGATCAGAAGTCCATGTCACCGCCCGGCATGCCGCCGCCGGCCGGCGCGGACGCCTTCTCCGGCTTGTCGGCGATGACGGCCTCGGTGGTGAGGAACAGCGCGGCGATCGACGCGGCGTTCTGCAGCGCGGAGCGCGTGACCTTCGCCGGGTCGATGATGCCCTCGGCGATGAGGTCGACGTACTCGTTGGTCGCGGCGTTCAGGCCGTGGCCGACGGGCAGGTTGCGGACCTTCTCCGCCACGACGCCGCCCTCGAGGCCGGCGTTGACCGCGATCTGCTTCAGCGGGGCCTCGAGGGCCAGCTTCACGATGTTCGCGCCCGTGGCCTCGTCGCCCGACAGGTCGGCCTCGAGCTTCTCGAAGACGTTCGACGCCTGGAGCAGGGCCACGCCACCGCCGGCGACGATGCCCTCCTCGACGGCCGCCTTCGCGTTGCGAACGGCGTCCTCGATGCGGTGCTTGCGCTCCTTGAGCTCGACCTCGGTCGCGGCACCGGCCTTGATGACGGCCACGCCGCCGGCCAGCTTCGCGAGGCGCTCCTGGAGCTTCTCGCGGTCGTAGTCCGAGTCGGAGTTCTCGATCTCGGCGCGGATCTGGTTCACGCGACCGGCGACCTGGTCGCTGTCACCGGCACCGTCGACGATGGTGGTCTCGTCCTTGGTGATGACGACCTTGCGGGCGCGGCCGAGCAGGTCCAGGCCCGCGTTCTCGAGCTTGAGGCCGACCTCCTCGGAGATGACCGTGCCGCCCGTGAGGATGGCGATGTCGTTCAGCATCGCCTTGCGGCGGTCGCCGAAGCCCGGGGCCTTGACCGCGACGGACTTGAAGGTGCCGCGGATCTTGTTGACGACCAGGGTCGACAGGGCCTCGCCCTCGACGTCCTCGGCGATGATCAGCAGCGGCTTGCCCGACTGCATGACCTTCTCCAGGAGCGGAAGGAGGTCCTTCACGGAGGAGATCTTGGAGTTGACGATCAGGAGGTACGGGTCGTCGAGCGACGCCTCCATGCGCTCCATGTCGGTCGCGAAGTACGCCGAGATGTAGCCCTTGTCGAAGCGCATGCCCTCGGTGAGCTCCAGCTCCAGACCGAAGGTCTGGGACTCCTCGACGGTGATGACGCCTTCCTTGCCGACCTTGTCCATCGCCTCGGCGATGAGCTCGCCGATCTGGGTGTCGGCGGCGGAGATGGAGGCCGTGGAAGCGATCTGCTCCTTGGTCTCGACATCCTTCGCCTGCTCGAGCAGGGCACCGGAGACGGCCTCGACGGCCTTCTCGATACCGCGCTTGAGGGCCATCGGGTTGGCACCGGCGGCGACGTTGCGGAGGCCCTCGCGGACGAGCGCCTGGGCGAGGACGGTGGCGGTGGTCGTACCGTCGCCGGCGACGTCGTCCGTCTTCTTGGCGACTTCCTTGACCAGCTCGGCGCCGATCTTCTCGTACGGGTCCTCGAGCTCGATCTCCTTGGCGATGGAGACACCATCGTTGGTGATCGTGGGGGCGCCCCACTTCTTCTCGAGGACGACGTTGCGGCCCTTGGGGCCGAGGGTGACCTTGACGGCGTCAGCGAGCTGGTTCATGCCGCGCTCGAGACCGCGCCGGGCCTCCTCGTCGAACGCGATGATCTTGGCCATGTGAAGTGGTCCTCCCGGACATGGGGTGGATAACGCTCCAGGACCGCGCCGACGCCCGCGACGGACGGCCTGCGTACCCGATGGTTCCTTGCCCCACCTGGCCGCGGGCCTCATCTGCCCGATCCTCGTAAGCACTCTCACCTTCAGAGTGCTAACGCCAATGATTAGCACTCGACCTAGGGGAGTGCAAGCCGTTCCGAAGGAACGTCGATGAGGTGTGGTGGTCGGGCGACGGGCGGCTGCAAGCGACTCCCGACGATCGGGACGTACGCGGAGGAAGGCCGGGAACGCACGAGGGGTCCGCATCCCCTCAGGGATGCGGACCCCTCGACGGCGTTGCGTCGGTGGCCGATCGCGCCGCGCTCAGACGGCGAGCTTGACCATGTCCGCCTGCGGACCCTTCTGGCCCTGCGAGATCTCGAACTCGACCCGCTGGCCCTCTTCGAGGCTGCGGTAGCCATCCATCTGGATCGCGCTGTAGTGGACGAAAACATCCGCACCACCGTCTACCGCGATGAAGCCGTAGCCCTTCTCCGCGTTGAACCACTTGACGGTGCCCTGAGCCATGCCTAACTCCCCTATTACTGGCCCTTGCGCGGGACCCGCACTTCGCGGAACCCGGGTCAGACCCTGCGCCGGAACGCGTCGACCGCCGCTGAATGTATCTGCCCAACTGCCCTCTGCAACAGGTCAATCGACCGAGAATTCTGCGCACTCAGGAAAGGGGAATTGGGGAGAATCCCCTGAATTACGGGGCAAGTCGGGCCCGGCAAAGCGCGCAGAACGTACACAACGCGCAGACACTTTGGCTGCTTCTTGTCGTGCGGGGACGCATTCTCATATGCACCCGGCATGAGCAGCGGAGGGGACTTCCCCAACTCTACCCCGCTCAACCATGCAGAATTGCCCCCTCCGCTTATCGCGCGGAAGGGGCAATTCGTACTGACTGGTAAGCCTTGGCGAAGAATCAGCACCCGGCGGCACTGTGCTCGACGGTCAGCCTCCGGCGACGGCGGGGATGATCGAGACGCCCGCACCGGCCGGGGTGGCCGTCTCCAGGCCCTGCTCGAAGCGCACGTCGTCGTCGTTGACGTACACGTTGACGAAGCGGCGCAGCTTGCCCTGGTCGTCCAGGACGCGGGCGGCGATGCCCGCGTGGTTCTTCTCCAGGTCCGCGATGACCTCGGCGAGGGTCGTGCCCTCGGCCTGGACCTCGGACTGACCGCCCGTGTAGGTGCGGAGGATGGTGGGGATGCGGACGTTCACGGCCATGTCTTCGAAACCTTTCAGTGGGCCAGGAAAGCGGACCGGCTCAGAGCGCCAGGCCCGCGTCGCGGAACGCGTCCAGGCTCGGGCGGATGGTGGCGGTCGCCTGAGAGGTGTCGGCCACCGCGTCCAGGGTCTTGAGTCCGTCGCCGGTGTTGAGGACGACGGTGGTGAGCTCCGGGTCGATGAGACCGGCCTCGACGAGCTTCTTCGTCACGCCGACGGTGACGCCGCCCGCGGTCTCCGCGAAGATGCCCTCGGTCTGCGCGAGGAGCTTGATCGCGTCGACGACCTGCTCGTCGTTCACGTCCTCCACGGCGCCGCCGGTGCGGCGGGCGATGTCGAGGACGTACGGGCCGTCGGCCGGGTTGCCGATCGCGAGCGACTTGGCGATCGTGTTCGGCTTCTGCGGGCGGACGACGTCGTGGCCGGCCTTGAAGGCGGCGGAGACCGGGGAGCAGCCCTCGGCCTGGGCGCCGAAGATCTTGTACGGCTTGTCCTCGACGAGGCCCAGCTTGATGAGCTCCTGGAGGCCCTTGTCGATCTTCGTGAGCTGGGAGCCGGAGGCGATCGGGATGACGAGCTGGTCGGGGATGACCCACCCGAGCTGCTCGCAGATCTCGTACGCGAGCGTCTTGGAGCCCTCGCCGTAGTACGGGCGGAGGTTGACGTTCACGAAGCCCCAGCCCTCGCCGAGCGGGTCGCCGATGAGCTCCGAGCAGAAGCGGTTGACGTCGTCGTAGTTGCCCTCGATGCCGACGAGGTCACCGCCGTAGACCGCGGCCATGACGACCTTGCCCTGCTCCAGGTCGTGCGGGATGAACACGCAGGAACGGAAGCCGGCGCGGGCGGCGGCGGCGCCGACGGCGCCGGCCAGGTTGCCGGTGGAGGAGCAGGAGAGGGTGGTGAAGCCGAAGGCGCGGGCGGCTTCGAGCGCCTGGGCGACGACCCGGTCCTTGAAGGAGTGCGTCGGGTTGCCGGAGTCGTCCTTGACGAAGAGCTTGCCGGGGGCGACGCCGATCTCGCGGGCGAGGTTGTCGGCCTGGACGAGCTTGGTCCACCCCGGGTTCAGGTTCGGCTTCTCGGCGACGTCGGCGGGGACGGGCAGCAGGGGGGCGTAGCGCCAGATGTTGGCGGGGCCGGCCTCGATCTGCTTGCGCAGCGACTCGGGGTCACCGACGGGGAGGTCGTACGCGACCTCGAGCGGTCCGAAACAGAGTTCGCAGGCGAAGATCGGGCCGAGTGCGAACACTTCACCGCATTCGCGGCAGGAAAGCCCGGACGCGGGACCGAGGTCGACCGAAGTGGCGGGGGTAACAGTCTGTGCAGCCATGGAGGCGAGGCCCTTTCTCCTCATCTTTCCCATGACGAATTTTTCGCCATGAGACGGATTTGGCACCTTCCCTAGCCGGGAGCCTCGCGCAAACAAGCTGCGTCCGTCAGGACACCACTAGGGGTGGTGGCCGGGAGACGGGTGGACGAGTAACCGACTGGAGGGTTGCCGGGGCTTCAACGGGCCGTTTCCCTCTGCCCCTCTGGATGAGCGGTATTCGATTGTGAAGCGCGGTGGACTTTCGTTCCTGCGCTCCGGCGCGGGCGGCACCCCGACGTGCATCGGGCATCCGCGTTGTTCAAGACTGTAACCGAAGGCCCGGACGCTTGGACCGGCCGTCCGAACCGCGAGATGGAGATCACGTGCTGGAAGAGGTGGAGCGCTGGCTGGACCGGCGGTCCTGGTCCGTGGCGGACCGGCCGCTGGAGCGGATCCTCGCCGCGAAGCGGAACACGAAGGTCAGCGTCGTCCTGCCCGCGCTGAACGAGGAGGCGACGGTCGGGGACATCGTCGCCGTGATCCGCCGCGAGCTGATGACCGAGGCGGTGCCGCTCGTCGACGAGCTGGTGGTGATCGACTCGGGCTCCACGGACCGTACGGCCGAGGTGGCGGCGGCGGCCGGCGCGCGGGTGGTCGCGCGCGACGCGATACTCCCCCGGATACCGGCCGTACCCGGCAAGGGCGAGGTCCTGTGGCGGTCACTGATGGTGACGAGCGGGGACGTCGTGTGCTTCGTCGACGCGGACCTGCGGGACTTCTCGGCGGACTTCGTGACGGGGATCGTGGGCCCGCTGCTCACGGACCCGGACGTCGACTTCGTGAAGGCGATGTACGACCGCCCGTTCGGGGACACGCCCGGTCAGGGCGGCAGGGTCACCGAGCTGGTGGCGCGCCCCCTCCTCAACCTCCACTGGCCGCAGCTGGCCGGCTTCGTGCAGCCGCTGGGCGGCGAGTACGCGGCGCGGCGCTCGCTGCTCGAACGGCTGCCGTTCCCGGTCGGTTACGGAGTGGAGCTGGGGCTGCTCGTGGACGCCCTGCACACGGTGGGCCTGGACGCGCTCGCACAGGTGGACGTGGGGGTGCGCAAGCACCGGCACCAGGACGGGCTGGCGCTGGGCCGGATGGCGGCGGCGATCTACCGGACGGCGCAGCTGCGGCTCTCGCGGGGCCATCTGGTGCGGCCGCGGCTGACCCAGTTCGAGCGGGGCGAGCAGGGCTTCGAGCCGCGGACGTACGCGGTGGACACGGAGGAGCGGCCGCCGATGGCCGAGATCGCGGAGTATGCGCACCGCCGCGTGGCGTAACGTCCCACGATGATCCGTTTTGCATACATTGCCCTTTTATGCGCTTCAGACGATTCCACCTGGGCAGGATGCTGGCGGCCATCGGGCTCACGGCGGGCTCGCTCGCGTCCGCGGCGGCCGGTCCGGCCGCCGCGGACGTGGTCGAGCCCTTCGGCAAGCGGTACGACGAGTCGCTGTACGGCGACTTCACCACGATCGGCAACACGGTCATGGGCTGCCCGACGGCCCCGGCCGACCTGGCGGCGCGCTGCGCGACGGCGGCCGCCGGCCAGGGCTCGGACAACAACAACACCTTCGTGATGCAGCGGATCGACGCGGCGGGCACCGGGGGCGGGTACGGCTCCAGCACCGGCCACGTCAAGGTCCCGGCGGGCGCGGAGGTCGCGTACGCCCGGCTGTTCTGGGGCGGCAACGACGGCACGTACAAGGGCCCGAGCGGCGCCCAGCTGAAGCGCTGCGACATCTCCGGCGCGGACGTCGGGCGCTCCCCCGGCGACCCGACGACGACGGCCCCGCTGATCAAGGTCGGGGCGGGTCCCGCGGTCCCGGTCTCGATCGACAGCATGGTCGCCGACCCGGCCGACACCAGCGGCCCGCACTACTACACGGGCGAGTCCGACGTGACCGCCGCCTTCACGGGCGTCTCGGGGACGGACGCGCGGGTGGCGGTCGGCAACCTCTGGGCGCCGAACGGCAAGGGCTGCGTGGCCGGCTGGTCCCTCACGGTCGTCCACGAGTTCCCGGGACCTGACCCGGTGAAGGCCCCCGAACGGCGGAACGTCCACGTCTACGGCGGCCACGTCCTCCAGCGGTCCACCTCCCCCGCCACCACGATCACCGTGGACGGCTTCCACCGGGGCCCGGGCACGGTCCGCGCGAGTGTGACCGCGTACGAGGGCGACTGGAACACGCCGGGCGACAAGTTCCTCGTCGACGGCAAGAACGTCACCGAGGCCCACACCGGCAACACCGACAACTTCTTCGTCAGCGAGGACGACGGCGCCGTCTCCCCCAGGCTGGTCGACAACCTGAGCATCGACGCGAAGGCCTTCGACCTCCCCGCCGGCGCCGTCCCGCCGGGCGCGAGCTCCGCCGACCTGACCTTCTCCACCAGCGGCGACACCTACGTGCCGTCCGGACTCGCCTTCTCCGTGCCCGTCCCCGACCTGGAGATCACCAAGACGGCGACCCCGCGCACGGCGAAGCCGGGCGACACCGTCACGTACACGATCACCGCCAGGAACATCAGCCCGCTCGACTACCCGAACGCCAAGTTCAGCGACGACCTGACCGCGAGCCTGGACGACGCCGACTACGCCGGTGACGTACGGACGGACCTCGGCAAGGTCTCGTACGAGAAACCGAGGATCGGGTACGCGGGGACCATCCCGGCCGGGAAGACGGCGACCGTCACCTACTCGGTGAAGATCAAGAACCCGGCGACCGGCGACGGGAGGCTCCGCAACAGCGTGGAGGTGGAGACACCCCGCTCGAACTGCGGAGACGGGAGCGAGGACCCGTCCTGCGGGGTGACCCCGGAGATCGAGAAGCCGACGCCGACGCCGGCACCGACGGAGCCGTCACAGAGCCCGACGGTGGACCCGACACCGACACAGCCGGAGCCGTCGGCGAGCGCCTCCGCCACCGTCTCGGTGCTCCCGTCCACCCCCTCCTCTCCTGCTCCCCCGGCCCCCGGTCCGCAGGGCGGACACGGCGGTTCGATGGCCGAGACGGGCGGCAACGGCGAGCGGCTGTGGCTGCTCGGCGCGCTCGCGGTGGCCCTGGCGGCGACGGGCCTGGTGGCCAAGGCGGCGATGCGCGGCCGGCGCGACTGACGCACGACCACGCTGGGTGGCCGGATCAGCCTGTCTCGTATACGTACGTTTGAGCGTTTACGGGACGGGCTAGGTTCGCCACATGGCTACTGTGCTCGTGGCATCCAACCGGGGCCCTGTCTCGTACGTGCTCGGCGAGGACGGCTCGCTCGACACCCGCAGGGGCGGGGGCGGCCTGGTCTCGGCCCTGAGCACCATCGACTCCCAGGAGAGCCTCTGGGTGTGCGCGGCCCTCGGCGAGGGCGACCGGGAGGCCGTCCGGCAGGGCGTCGGGGAGCCGGGCGTACGGATGCTGGACATCCCGCCGGACATGTACGCCGACGCGTACAACGGCATCGCGAACTCGGTGCTGTGGTTCCTCCACCATCATCTGTACGACATCCCGCGCGAGCCGGTCTTCGACGCGGCCTTCCGCCGGCGCTGGGATTCCTACCGCGCCTACAACCGCGCCTTCGCGGAGGCGCTGGCCGCCGAGGCGGCCGAGGGCGCGGCCGTCCTGGTGCAGGACTACCACCTGGCCCTGGTCCCGGGGCAGCTCCGCGAGCTCCGCCCGGACCTGCGGATCGCCCACTTCACGCACACACCGTGGGCATCCTCCACGTACCTCCGCATGCTCCCGACCGACATCCGCGAGGAGCTGCTCCGGGGCATGCTGGGCGCGGACCGGCTGGGCTTCCACACGCGCGCGTGGGCCGCGGCCTTCACGGACTGCGCGGGAGCCTCCGGCCTGGGCCGCTCGCAGGTCGCCGTGTACCCCTTGGGCGTCGACGCCGAGGAGCTCCGCGCACTGGCCCACCGCCCGGAGGTGGACGAGAAGCTCACCGAGCTGCGCGCCGAGGTCGGCGACCGGAAGACGATCGTCCGAGTGGACCGCACGGAACTCTCGAAGAACATCCTGCGCGGCCTCCTGGCCTACCGCGAGCTCCTGACCACCCACCCCGAATGGCGCGACCGGGTGGTCCACCTGGCCTCGGCGTACCCCTCCCGCCAGGACCTGGAGTCGTACCGGGCGTACACGGCGGCGGTGGCGGAGCTGGCGGACGAGATCAACACCGAATTCGGCACGGCGGACTGGCAGCCGGTCCTGGTCTCGGTGAAGGACGACTTCACCCGCTCCCTGGCCGCCTACCGCCTCGCGGACGTGGCCCTGGTGAACCCGGTGCGCGACGGCATGAACCTGGTCGCGAAGGAGATACCGGTGGTCTCGGAGACGGGCTGCGCACTCGTCCTGTCGACGGGCGCGGGCGCGTACGAGGAGCTGAAGGAGGACGCGCTCACGGTGAACCCCTTCGACGTCTCGGAGACGGCCGAAGCGCTGCACACTGCCCTCACGATGCCCCCGTCCGAACGCGCGGACCGCACCAAACGCCTGTCGTCCACGGCCACGTCCCTGCCCCCGCAACGCTGGTTCCTGGACCAGCTGGAGGCGCTCAGGGACTAGCAGTCCCGGACCGCCGCTGCCTGCCCCAAGCGGCCAGTGGTTCGAGGGCTCCGTTGAGGCGGATGCCGGACTTGGTGAGGGCGTACTCGACGCGGGGCGGGACAGGTCAGAGGCCCGGAGCAGCCTTTGGGGCATGACACGGAACAGCACGCCGCAGTCCCCCGTCTCCCTTCTCGGTCTCGGTCTCGGTCTCGGTCTCGGTGCCATGGGTGCCGCCCTGCACGATGTCGCCCCGCTCAGCGGCATGTACGGGATGTTCGCCGGGGCGGCGCACGCCTTCGCGTTGATCCGGCGGGAGGACATCGATCCCGCGGCGTTCGCCCCGCTGCTCGCCGACTGGCTCGCCGCCATGGCCCAGGGCGTCCACGGGACGGCCGCCCAGCTGCGGTCCGGCGACTACACGGAGGGCGTGGTCTCCGACCTCGCCATGCAGGTGGCCGGCACGCCGACGTTCCTGGCCACGGCCGAGGGGCAGGGCGTCGGCCCGGAACTGCTCCGGCCGCACTTCGAGCTGATGCGCCGTCGGCTCGACGTCGGCAGCAGCGAGGAGGACCTGACGGGTGTGGTGGACCTGCTCCTTCGTTAGGGTCGCGCTCATGACGCGCCTCAAGGTCGAGATATCCGTTCCCCGCACTCACCTGGAGGCCGTTCTCGACGCTCTCCACGGGGCAGGAGCGGGGCAGGTCGGCGAGTACGCCCGGTGTTCCAGTACGTGGCGGGTGACCGGCACCTGGCAGCCGTTGCCCGGCTCGCAGCCCTACGACGGTGAGGTGGGCGTCACGCGGCAGGCCGAGGAGTGCCGGATCGAGTCCGTCTGCGACGAGGAGCAGGCCCGTACGGTGCTCAAGGCCGTGCGTGACGCCCACCCGTACGAGGAGGCGGTCATCAACTTCCTACCCCTGTACGAGCCCTGGACGTGAGTGCCAGACTCTGCGCGATCGTTCCCCCAGGCGATCCGTTTTCCCCACCCATGAGGCAAGCGGAAGGATCGCAAGACACGTGAAAAAGATTGTCGTGGGCATGACCCTCGGGTCGGCGCTCACCGCACTCCTCGCCGCCGGGCTCACCCCCGCCGCCGCGCAGGAAGCCCGGGACGCCGCACCGGCGGGCGCGAACGCGCACCGGCCCGACAACCGTCCCGGACCTCTCACGAAGCAGCGCACCCAGCTGCGCGAGCAGGCGATCGACCTGATCGCCAAGGGCAAGGCCAAGGCGAACGCCCAGGGCGTCGTCGAGGTCGCGCCCGGCAAGTTCACCGAGACCGAGACCACCACCGCCACCCGCCAGGAGAAGATCTTCACGATCCTCTCCGAGTTCGGCGACCAGGGCTCCGGCAAACTCGGCACCGTCCCCGGCCCGCTGCACAACCAGATACCGCAGCCCGACCGGACCACGGACAACTCCAACGCCTGGTCCGCCGACTTCTCGAAGTCCCACTACGAGAACCTCTTCAACGGCTCCGGCGAGTCCATGAAGACGTACTACGAGAAGCTGTCCAGCGGCCGCTACTCGGTGACCAACACCGTCGAGGACTGGGTCAAGGTCCCCGGCAACGCCTCCACCTACGGCGACAACGCCGTCGAGGACACCGGCGGCTCCTGGGCCTTCATCCAGGACACCGGCGACGCCTGGTGGAACGCGCAGCTCGCCGCCGGCAAGACGCCCGCCGAGATCGACGCGTACCTCGCCCAGTTCGACGTCTGGGACCGCAACGACTGGGACCACGACGGCAACTTCAACGAGGCCGACGGCTACATCGACCACTTCCAGGCCGTGCACGCCGGCATGGGCGAGGACGCGGGCGGCGGCGCGCAGGGCGAGGACGCCATCTGGTCCCACCGCTGGTACGTCAACGGGGATGACTACGGGCTGACCGGCCCGGACGTCTCCGGCGCCCAGAACAAGGCCGGCGGCGCCCGCATCGGCCAGTCCAAGTACTGGCTCGGCGACTACACCACCGAGGGCGAGAACGGCGGACTCGGCGTCTTCTGCCACGAGTTCGGCCACGACCTCGGCCTGCCGGACTACTACGACACCGACGGCGGCGAGAACTCCACCGCCTTCTGGACCCTCATGAGCTCCGGCTCCTGGCTCGGCCACGGCGCCGCCGCCAACGCGGGCATCGGCACCCTCCCCGGTCTCATGGGCGCCGAGGAGAAGCTCTTCCTCGGCTGGCTCGACTACACCGACGCGCCGCTCGGCGCCACCGGCTCGTACACCCTGAGCCCGGCCGCGCTCCAGGTCCGCGGCAAGGCCCAGGCGGTCCGCGTCGCGCTCCCGGACAAGACGAGCAGCACCGCCTACGCCACGCCCACCTCGGGCACGCACGCCTGGTGGACCGGCTCCGCCGACGGCCTCAACCAGTCCCTCACCCGCTCCGTGCCCGCCGCCCCGCGCGTCACGGTCAAGGCGAGCGCCTGGTACGAGATCGAGGCCGACTTCGACTACCTCTTCGCCGAGTACTCCCTCGACGGCGGCGCCACCTGGGCCCGCGCGGGCGAGTCCGTCTCCGGCTCCTCGGGCGGCAAGTGGACGACGCTGCGCTACTCGTACGACTCCGCCGGCAAGCCGTCCCTCTTCCGCTTCCGCTACCAGAGCGACGGCGGCGTGCACTTCGCCGGCGCGTTCCTGGACGACATCACGCTGACCTCCGGCGGGACGACGCTGGCGGCGGACGACGTCGAGCAGGGCGTGGGCGGCTGGACCGCGCAGGGCCGCTGGAAGATCTCCACCGGCACCGAGACGGCCACCGCCCCGCGGTACTACCTCGTGGAGAACCGCGAGTACGTCGGCTCCGACGCGCTCCTCGCCGAGGGCCCCTACCAGTTCAGCAAGGGCATCACCGCCCCGGACTGGGTCGAGTTCTTCAAGTTCCAGAACGGCATGCTGGTCTGGTACGTCGACCGGTCCTTCGACGACAACAACGTCAGCAACCACCCCGGTGGCGGCTCGGCGATGGCCGTCGACGCCCGGCCGGCCCCCTTCCGGTACGCCGACGGGACCGCGCCCAGCAACCGGCGCCAGCCCTTCGACGCGACCTTCGGCCTGGAGGCCACGGACGCCACCTGCCTCCACAAGGAGGTCCTGGTGGGCAACGGCGGCAACAAGACCGTCGAGACGCTGGCGGCCTGCGCCCCCTCCGTCCCGGGCATCCCGGTCTTCGACGACACCGACCCGAACGCGTACTGGGACGCCTCGGCGCCGCAGGCCAGCGTGAAGGTCGGCGGTCACGGCGTGCGCGTCACGGTCACCGGTGACGCCGGCGACGACCTGACGATCAGCGTGGCCAACCCGGCCGCGCACTGATCCGTACGGAAAGACGCGGGGCGGTACGGAGGGGCCCGAGGCCCCTCCGTACCGCCCCTGCCTGCATTCCGGGCCGCTCAGCCCGCCCGTACCGCCCTCGCGGCGAGTCCGCGCTAGCCCTCCGCCCGTACCGCCCTCGCCAGTTCCGCCAGGAACTCGACCACGCCCGCCGGGCCCTGGACGGCGAGGTCCGCGCGTTCGGCGAGTTCCGGGACCTCGGTGGAACCGCTGCACACCAGGACGCCCGGGGTGCCGTCGGAGCGGAGCTTCTCGACCGCCGCGAAGGCCGGCAGGTCGCCCAGGTCGTCGCCCGCGTACAGCACGGACCCGGCGCCCACCTCCCGTACGTACTCCGCCAGGGCCACGCCCTTGTCCATGCCCGGCGGCCGCAGCTCGAGGACCATGCGGCCGGGCTCCAGGACCAGCCCGTGGGCGACGGCCAGGTCGCCCAGCGGGCCCTTGAGGGCCTCGAAGGCGCCCTCCGGGTCCTGCGCGCGCCGGGTGTGGACGGCGACCGCGCGGCCCTTCTCCTCGATCCAGACGCCCGGCCAGGCCCCGGCCCGGTCCAGGAAGCCGGGGAGCTCGGCGCGGACGGAGGCCACCCCGGGGTGCGGGGCGGCGGCCCGGACGGTGCCGGTGACGGCGTCCCAGCGTTCGGCGCCGTAGTGGCCGAGGACGACGAGGTGCTCCAGGCCGGGGACGCCCGCGAAGCCGCCGTAGCGGACGGCCACCCCTGCGGGGCGGCCGGTCACGACGGCGATCGAGGCGACCTCGGGGGCGAGGGCGGCGAGGGCGGCCACGGCGCCGGGGTGGGCGCGCGCCTGCTCGGGGTCGGGGACGATCTCGGCGAGGGTGCCGTCGAAGTCGAGGGCGACGACGGCCTTCGCGGGCCGCGCGAGGAGCGCGGCCAGACCGTCTCGGCCGGTAGGGGTGGTCGGGTGCGGAAGGCTGCTGACCATGTTCCGACCCTACCGACGTACGGGAGTCCCGTCAGCGTGGCCGGAGTCACCCGTACGCCCTCTACCGCCGCCGCTGCTTCTCCTCGCGGACCCGGCGGAGCCGGTTGACGGTGACCGGGTCGTGGGCCAGGGCGCGCGGGTCGTCGAGGAGCGCGTTGAGGAGCTGGTAGTAGCGGGTCGGGGAGAGGCCGAGCCGCTCGCGGACGGCCCGCTCCTTGGCACCGGGACCGGGCCAGGAGCGGCGCTCGACGGCGAGGAGCGCCTGCTCGCGTTCCCCGAGCCCGCCGTCGTCGTCGGCAGCGATGTCGTCGGCAGCCGGTTCCCGGGCGTCGTCGGTGGTCATCCGGACTCCTTCCTGGACCCCTCGCCTTGGGCGGGCGAGGAAATGAAGCACCTGCGGCGCAGGGCGAGGAACGGCAAATCGTCGTCAGGGCGACTCGTCGTCCGCCACCAGAGCGGGCAACGCGCCCTCCAGCAAGTACAGGATCTCAGCGTTGATCGACCTGCGGTCCTCAGCCGCTTGCGCGACAAGACGCGCGTGGAGGTCTTCGGGAATGCGCAGCGCGAAACGAATCATGATGCCACTTTGACATCATGGCGACATCAAGGGAAGCGCGAGAGGCCGGGCACGCCCGGTTCACCTATCGCCTCCGCGTGTCGTCCAGCGCGAGGGCCGCCCAGCACGGGAAGAACGCCGCACAACGCCTCGCCCGGTATCAGCGGATGATGGCTCGGCGTAAGCCGAAGCGAGGTCAGGCCGCTTCCAAGGGATACCGCGAGGCGAAGCGCCAGACGGCGAAGTTGCACAAGAAGATCGCCCGTCAGCGTCAGGACACTGGTCGCAAGTGGCAAAGAAGGTCGTCCGCGACTTCGACCAGCTCGCGGTGGAGGACTTCCGCCCGCAGTTCCTCACGAAGTCGACCATGGCCCGCAAGGCCGCCGACGCGGCGATCTCCGCGACGAAGACGGCCCTGACCGAGATGGGCCGCAAGCACGGGCGCACAGTGCACCTGGTGCGCCCCGCCTACACCACGATGGACTGCGCAGACTGCGGAGCGAGAGCCAAGCACGCACTGCCCCTGTCCGAACGCACCTACACGTGCACCGCGTGCGGAGTATCCCGACCGAGGGACAAGAACTCCGCCCGCGTGATGCTCGTCCGGGCTGGTCTCGTACCGGCTGGCGTTGATCTTGCAAGACCTGCCGGACCGCCGGTCCGGCAGGCGAGGTGAGCCAGGAATCCCTCTCCTTCAGGAGGGGGAGCCGTCAAACGACCAACCTATTACTCGGCGCTCTCGGCCGCCGTCGCGTCCCGGCCGATCCGCCCGAGGACCTCGGACGGCTTGCCGCCCGGGCCGACGGCCTTGCCGATGTTCTGCTTGACGTTCTCGCTGACCTTGGCCCAGGAGGTCTTGCCGACGGGCGGGAGCTGCGCGTCGGGGAGGACCTTGAGGAAGACGCGCAGGTTGGCGTGGGCGGGGTCGGTCTCCATGCGGGTGGAGGCGGTGACGGTGACCGGCAGCAGGTCGTTGTCCCCGGCGAACTTCAGGACGTTCTCGTCGCTGAAGGCGAAGTTGAGGAAGTCGCCGATCTCCTTGCGGTGACCGTTCTGCTTGAAGCCCATGATCCAGTCGGCGACGCCCATGGAGGTCTTGGGCGTGCCGTCGGCGCCGGGGAGCGGGACCTGCCCGACCTTGACGCCCTTCTTCGCGGCCTCCTTGAGGAGCGAGGGGTGGCCGTTGAGCATGCCGACCTCGCCGTTCGCGAAGGCGGCGAAGGCGGCCTTGCGGTTGAGCCTGCCGGGGGCGACGGGGCCGGTGAGGTCCTTGCCGACGAGGTTCTTGCGGAGCCAGTCGAAGGTGCGCACGTTGGCGTCGGAGTCGATGGCGTAGCGGTCGGACGCGTCGGTCCAGCCACCGCCGCCGCTGAGCAGCCACATCAGGGCCTCGGCCTGGGCCTCCTCGGGGCCGAGCGGCAGCGCGAAGGGGGTGGTGACGCCCTTGGCCTTGAGCTTGGCGGCGGCCTCGGCGAGCTCGTCCCAGGTGGTGGGGGCCTTGGCGCCGGCCTCCTCGAAGAGCTCCTTGTTGTAGAAGAGCGGCCGGGTGGAGGCGACGAACGGCATGCCGTACTGGGTGCGCTTGTACTCGCCGGCCGCGACGAGCGGGCCGAGGAAGTTGGCCTGGACGGGTATGGAGAGGAGCTCGTCGGCGGCGTAGAGCTGCCCGGCGGCCGCGTAGTCGGCGTAGGCGCCGATCTGGGCGATGTCGGGGGCCTGGCCGGCCTTGACCATCTCGGCGACCTTGCGGTCGACGTCGTCCCAGGACACGACCTGGACCTCGACCTTGACCCCGGGGTGCTTCGCCTCGAAGGCGGCGACGAGGTCGGCCCAGTACTTCTTGGTGGTGTCACCGCCGGTCAGGTCGTAGTCGGCGGCGACCAGCTTCAGGGTCACGTCGCCGGAGTCGCCGCCGAGTGAGCCGCAGCCGGCGACCGTCGCGGTCAGTCCGAGGGCGGCGGCGGCCGCGGTCAGTCCAAGAAATCGTCGCCGCTCCACGGCTTCATCCACCTTTTGCTCGTCGTTGAGCTGTCGTTCCGCTGCATTGAGCTGCGTGTTTGCTCTTCTCAGGGCCGTAAGTCTGCCTCGCCCCCAGGCGTGAGGTCTACACCACTCGGGTATCACTTCCGCAACTGCGGCGGGACCATGGGCCCATGGCGGCGCTCGAATTTGTATCCGTACGCAACAATCCTCGGCAGTGGACTAGACCTTTTGGGTCCCCGCGGGACAGACTGTCCCCCGTGAGACACGTCATCGCCCTGGATGTGGGCGGCACCGGCATGAAGGCCGCCCTCGTCGGGGCGGACGGCACCCTGCTGCACGAGGCCCGCCGCGCCACCGGGCGCGAGCGCGGCCCCGAAGCCGTGGTGGAGACCATCCTCGGCTTCGCCGAAGAGCTCCGCGCCCTCGGCCAGGAGCGGTACGGACAGCCCGCCGCGGCCGCCGGAGTCGCCGTCCCCGGCATCGTCGACGCGGAGAACGGCATCGCCGTCTACGCCGCCAACCTCGGCTGGCGCGACGTTCCCATGCGCGAACTCCTCAGCCACCGCCTCGACGGCATCCCCGTCGCCCTCGGCCACGACGTGCGCACCGGCGGCCTCGCCGAAGGCCGCATCGGCGCGGGCAACGGCGCCGACCGCTTCCTCTTCGTGCCCCTCGGCACCGGCATCGCCGGAGCCATCGGCATCGGCGACCGCATCGAGGCCGGCGCCCACGGCTACGCCGGCGAGATCGGCCACATCGTCGTCCGCCCCGGCGGCACCGACTGCGGCTGCGGCCAGCGCGGCTGCCTGGAGCGGTACGCCTCCGCCTCCGCCGTCTCCCTCGCCTGGGCCGGGGCCAGCGGCGACCCCGACGCCGACGCCGCCGACTGCGCCAAGGCCGTCGAGTCCGGCGACCCCACCGCCGTACGGGTCTGGCAGGAGGCCGTCGACGCGCTCGCCGACGGCCTCGTCACCGCGCTCACCCTGCTGGACCCCCGCACGCTCATCATCGGTGGCGGGCTCGCCGAGGCCGGGGAAACCTTGTTCACACCACTCCGGGCCGCGGTGGAGGAACGCGTCACGTTCCAGAAGCTGCCCGCCATCGTCCCGGCGGCCCTCGGGGACACCGCCGGATGCCTGGGCGCGGGCCTCCTCGCCTGGGACCTGCTCGCCGACCAGCACCCCCAGCGCCCCACCGACTCGGAGGTTTCCGCCTGATGGCCGATCACAAGGTTCTCGCCGGCGCGCACGTCGTGCTGCCCACCGGAACGGTCGAGAACGGACGCGTGATCGTCGACGGCACCCGCATCGCGGGCTCCGCCCCGGAGGGCGCACCCACCGTCGACCTGACCGGCCACTGGCTCGTCCCCGGCTTCGTCGACATGCACAACCACGGCGGCGGCGGCGCCTCCTTCACCTCCGGCACCGTCGACGAGGTCCTCAAGGGCGTCCACACCCACCGCCTGCACGGCACCACCACCGTCGTAGCCTCCTTCGTCACCGGCGACATGGACTTCCTCGGCCGGCGGGCCGGGCTGCTCTCCGAACTCGCCGAGCAGGGCGACCTCGCCGGCCTCCACTTCGAGGGCCCCTTCATCTCCCCCTGCCGCAAGGGCGCCCACGACGAGACGCTCCTGCGCGACCCCGACCCGGCCGAGGTCCGCAAGCTGATCGACGCCGCGCGCGGCCAGGCCAAGATGGTCACCCTCGCCACCGAGCTGCCCGGCGGCCTCGACTCCGTACGCCTCCTCGCCGAGCACGGCGTGATCGCCGCCATCGGCCACACCGACGCGACGTACGAGCAGACGCGGGCGGCCATCGACGCGGGCGCCACCGTCGCCACCCACCTGTACAACGCGATGCCCGCCCTCGGTCACCGCGCCCCCGGCCCGATCGCGGCCCTCCTGGAGGACGAGCGGATCACCGTCGAGCTCATCAACGACGGCACCCACCTCCACCCCGCCGCCCTGGAGCTCGCCTTCCACCACGCGGGACCCGAGCGCGTCGCCTTCATCACCGACGCCATGGACGCCGCCGGCTTCGGCGACGGCAGCTACATGCTCGGCCCCCTGGCGGTCGAGGTGAAGGACAGCGTCGCCCGCCTCGTCGAGGGCGGCTCCATCGCCGGCTCCACCCTCACCCTGGACCGCGCCTTCAAGCGCGCGGCGACCATCGACGCCCTGCCGGTCGAATCGATCGTCCGGGCCATCTCCGCCAACCCCGCCCGGCTCCTCGGCGTGTACGACCGCGTCGGCTCCCTGGAGCCCGGCAAGGACGCCGACATCGTCGTCCTCGACGCGGAGTTCGAGCTCAAGGGCGTCATGCGCAAGGGCGAGTGGATCGTGGACCCCCTGTCGGTCTGATCAGGCGTCATCCACCAGGGCGGTTGGCCGGGGGTCTGGGCCAACCGCCTTTCGTTTGGCATGATCGGTGCCCGTCGGAGCGCACGTTCCGCAGGACTTCACAGGGAGTACGGGGGGTGTACAGGTCTTGATCCTCACGGTCACCCTCAACACGGCGCTGGACCTGACCTACCGGGTCCCCGCGCTCACCCCGCACGCCTCCCACCGGGTCACCCAGGTCATCGAGCGGCCCGGCGGCAAGGGACTCAACGTCGCGCGCGTCCTCGCCGCCCTCGGGTACGAGACGGTCGCCACCGGCTTCGCGGGCGGCGCGACCGGCGCGACACTGCGGGACCAGCTCGCGTCGACGCCGGTCCGCGACGAGCTCGTCGAGACCGCCGGACCCACCCGCCGCACGGTCGCGATCGTCGACACGGCGAGCGGCGACACCACCCAGCTCAACGAACCGGGCCCGAACGTCACCGCCGCGGAATGGGCCGCCTTCCGCACCCGCTTCACCGAGCTCCTCGCCGGAGCCCGGGCGGTCGCCCTCTGCGGCAGCCTCCCGCCGGGCATCCACGTCGGCGCGTACGCGGAACTCGTCCGCCTCGCCCGCACGGCCGGGGTCCCCGTACTCCTGGACACCAGCGGCGAACCCCTGCGCCGGGGCATCGCCGCCCGCCCCGACCTGGTCAAGCCCAACGCCGAGGAACTCGCCCAGCTCACCGGCGCCCGCGAACCCCACCGGGCCACCCGCGACGCGCGCCGCCGGGGCGCCCGCGCGGTCGTCTCCTCGCTCGGCCCCGAGGGCCTGCTCGCCGCGACACCCGAGGGCCTGTGGCGCGCGACCCCGCCCGCCGCCGTGAAGGGCAACCCCACGGGCGCGGGCGACTCCGCCGTCGCCGGCCTGCTGTCGGGCCTGGTCGACGACGCCCCCTGGCCCGACCGCCTCACCCGAGCGGTAGCCCTCTCGGCGGCGACGGTCCTCTCCCCGGTGGCCGGCGAATTCGACGCCCCGGCCTACGAGGACCTGCTGACGCGGGTGAAGGTGACGGAGGAGAGCCTCTGAGGGGTCAGCCCTTACCGGTGTGCCCGGCCTCCAGGTACACCTGGTCGAGGATCGCCTCGCAGGAGTCACCCGCCTCGCAGGAGATCTTGAGCGCGTTCGACCCCTTGTTCAGGTTCACGTAGGAGTAGGTGTAGGTCCAGCCCTTCTCCCAGTCGCCCTCCGCGGCCTTCGCGAAGTTCCCCATGTTGATGTCGCGCGGCGTCTCGCCGTTGACGGTGAGGTGCGTCTTCGCGTCCTTGCCGGGCACGCTGTACGTGATGCGGAGCGTGTACTCGCCGGTGTTCGGTACGTCGACCGACCAGCTCGCGGAGCTGCCGACACCGGTCAGGGTCACATAGGCACCGTTCGTGCCCTTCGCGCCCTTCACACCGGTGCCCGTGGTCGCCGAGCCGCCCAGCGTCAGCGTCGCCGCGTCCTGCTTCGGGAGCTCTTCCGGGGTCTTCTCGGCGCTCGGCTCGGTGCTCGGCGTCTCGGAGACCTGGGAGGGCGCGGTCGACGGGGTGCCGTCGGCCTTGTTGTCCTTGTCGTTCTCGTTGCCCGAGTTGCTGATCAGCGCGGCCGCGATACCGATCACGACCACACCCACCACCGCGACCGCGCCGATCAGCAGGCCCCTGGTGTTGGGGCCGCGGCCGGAGCCGCCGCGCTGCGGCTGGACGGGGACCTGGCGGGTCTGCGGCTGGGCGCCGTACGTCTCGGGCGCCGCGTACTGCGCCTGCGGCTGGCCGTAGGGGGCCTGCTGCTGCGGCGGCACGTACGGCTGCTGCTGGTGGTGGCCGTACTGGCGCTCGCCGACGGTCCTGACCTGGTTGTACGAGGTCCGGGGCACACCGGGCTGAGCGGGGGCGGGGCCGGGGTAGCCGTAGCCACCGCCCTGCGGGGGCCGGGCGCCCGCTGCCTGGCCATCCTCGTAGAGGTAGCCGAACGGATCGTCGTCCTCGGGCGTGTTCGCGCCGTCGTTTCCGGCAGCCATCCGGGTCGTCCTCTCCATGCTCGCCAGCCGTCGCCGACCGGCCGAGCCTACCCCGAACGGACCAGCGCGCGACTCAGCCCGCCCGCCTGTGGACCTTCGCGCGGGAGCGTTTCTCCACGTACATCCGCTGGTCCGCCGAGTTCAGGACCTCTTCCACGGACATCCCGCACTCGGCCCAACCGATGCCGAAACTCGCCCCGACGCGGACCGCCCGCCCGTCCACCCGGATCGGCGGGATGATCGCGTTGCGGAGGCGAACGGCCAGGTCGGCGGCGTCGGCGGCGCCCAGGCCGTCGGCGAGGACGACGAACTCGTCACCGCCGAGCCGGGCCACCGTGTCGCCGTCCCGCACACCGGTGGTGAGCCGGCGCGCGACCTCGATGAGGACGGCGTCGCCGGTGTGGTGGCCGAAGCGGTCGTTGATCGACTTGAAGCCGTCGAGGTCGCAGAAGAGGACCGCGAGCCCCTTGGTGCCGTCGTCGGTCTCGCCGCCCGTGGGCGCGACGATGTGGACGTGGTGGTCGTACGGGCCGGCGCCGCCCGCCGGCTCGAAACCGAAGCCGTGCTCGTGCTCGTGCTCGTACGGCTGTGGCTGCGGCTCGTAGCCGGAGTCGTACGAGGGGTCGTGGGACGGGTCGCGGGAGGGGTCGTACGCGGGCTCGTAGCCGGCGTTGTCGTGCCCCGTCCCGTAGCCGCCGTCCCGCTGCGGGTCGTACGCGCCGTACGCCGCCTCGTCCCCCGGCGCCGCCGGGCGCTCGCAGAGCCGGGCCGAGAGCCGGGAGCGCAGCTCGGCGCTGTTGGGGAGGCCGGTGAGCGCGTCGTGCGAGGCGCGGTGGGCGAGCTGGAGCTCGTGCCGCTTGCGCTCCTCGATGTCCTCGACGTGGGTGAGGAGGAAGCGGGGGCCGTCGGCGGTGTCGGCGACCACCGAGTTGCGCAGGGAGACCCAGACGTAGGTGCCGTCGCGCCGCCCGAGCCGCAGCTCGGCCCGGCCGCCCTCGGCGGAGGTGCGGAGCAGGGTGCCTATGTCCTCGGGGTGGACGAGGTCGGCGAAGGAGTAGCGCCGCATGACGGAGGCGGGCCGGCCGAGGAGCCGGCACAGGGCGTCGTTGGTACGGAGCAGCCGGCCGTGCTGGTCGCCGCCCATCTCGGCGATGGCCATGCCGGAGGGGGCGTACTCGAAGGCCTGGCGGAAGGACTCCTCGCTGGCCCGCAGGGCCTGCTGCTCGCGCTCCAGGCGGACCAGGGCGCGCTGCATGTTGGAGCGGAGGCGGGCGTTGCTGATGGCGATGGCCGACTGCGAGGCGTACATCTGGAGCGCCTCCTGGCCCCAGGGGCCGGGGTGCCGGCCGTTGCGCGGGCGGTCGACGGATATGACGCCGAGGAGCTCACGGCCGGAGCCTGAGGCGTACATGGGGGCGTAGAGCCGGTCGTGCGGGTGCCACTCGTCCTCGAAGCGGGGCGCGGGACCGTCGGTGTGCCACTGGGGGACGTCGTCCTCCATGAGGACCCAGCCCTCGGTGTGCGGGATGAACCGCAGGTCGCCCCAGGAGACACCCATGGACAGGCGACGCTCCCAGGAGGAGCGGGAGCCGACACGGCCGGTGATCAGGGCCTCGGCGGCGGAGCTTCCGGCGAAGGCGGCGACGACGAGGTCACCGTCGGGGCGGACGAGGTTGACGCAGGCCAGCTCGTAGTTGAGACCGTCGACGACACCGTCGGCGACGGTCTGCAGGGTGTCCGCCAGGCTGCGGGCAGTGTTGAGGTCCGCCACGACCTGATGCAGCTGCCGCAGGGTCGAGAGACGGACGTACGGCTCCGACTCGGTCTCCATCGCTCGCTCTCCCCGAGACCTCGACAGCAACTCCAGGGTTCTCATCGGCATTCGTGTTGCACTGTCACCGCCACTGAATCACAGCGAGCTGCGCACCCGGTACACAGGGTCAGCAAATACTGGCCTCTGTGACTCAAGTCACAGCAGGTCGTGGCGGGTCGTGCACAACTTTCGGCCACGCTCCAGGGCCTGATCCGAACGACGGCCCTAGGTCCCCTGACGGGGTCGGACTGGTCCCCGGGTCCGATGCGGCTCCCGGCGGGCCCGGACTAGCGTGCGGGTGTGCTGCAGAAGACGCCCCCCTCGCCCCCCGTGTCCGATCTCGCCATCCCTCATGCTGAGGGGGTGAGCAACGACGAGTTCCGTGCGGCCATGTCCCGCCTCGCGGCCGGCGTGGTCCTGGTGACCGCGCACGACCCCGACGACGGCCCGCGCGGCGAGGACGTCGGCATGACGGCCACCGCCTTCCTGTCGGTCTCCCTCGACCCGCCCCTGGTCCTCGTCAGCCTCCGCAACGGCTCCCGCATGGACGACCTGCTCACCGACGTCCCGGTCTGGGCGGTGTCGATCCTCGCCGAGGACCAGCGGCACGTCGCCGGCCGCTTCGCCATGAAGAACCGGGTCAGCGACCGGCTCCTCTTCGCGGACCTGCCGTACACGCGCGGCGAGGAGAGCGGCGCCCCGCTCATGGGCGGCGCGCTGTCGTTCCTGGAGTGCCGCACGGAGAGCCGGGTCGTGGCCGGCGACCACACGCTGGTGGTGGGCCGGGTCCTGACGGTCGGTCTGCCCTCGGGGGGCGGCGCCCCGCTGACGTACTACCAGGGGAAGTACCGCCGGCTGGGCTGAGACGGGCCCTTCCCGACGCATGCCGGCTCCACCCGGACGCGGATCGGCTCGGCGGGCGGTCGGGGCTCCACCCGTCGCTCAGCCCCAGTCGCGGGACTGCCGGGTGCGCTTGGTCTCCGAGCGCTGTTTCTTCTCGCGGAGGCGGCGTTCGTTGATGCCGCGCGGGATCTTCGTCGGCCTGCGGGGTTTCGGCGGCGGGGCCGTCGCCTCGGCGAGGAGCGCGGCCAGGCGGACCGCGGCCGTCTCGCGGTTGCGCCACTGGGAGCGGTGCTCCGAGGCGCGGACCGTCACGACGCCGTTGACCAGGCGGGAGGCGAGCCGCTCCAGGGCGCGGGCCTTCCACACCTCGGGGAGCGAGTCGGTGGCCGCGAGGTCGAAGCGCAGCTCCACCTGCGAGTCGCTGGTGTTCACGTGCTGCCCGCCCGGCCCCGACGACCGCGAGAAACGCCACTGGAGCTCGGCCTCGGGCAGCGAGACGGAGCCGCGGATGAGATGGGGACCGGACATGCCCTCCATGTTCCCCGCAGGGGTCCGTACGAGTCATCCTGTTTTCGTTCAGACAGCACAGCGCGCGGAGCCGTCCGGGAACCGACGGGGGCAGAAGCGCGTTTCTCCAGGCGAAGACTTCACGATGAAAGGGACTTTCCATGGCTGTGAGCCTGTCCAAGGGCGGCAACGTCTCCCTGACCAAGGAGGCCCCGGGCCTCGCCGCCGTCACCGTGGGCCTCGGCTGGGACGTCCGCACGACCACCGGCACCGACTTCGACCTCGACGCCTCCGCGATCGGCGTGGACGCCGCCGGGAAGGTCGCCTCCGACGCGCACTTCGTCTTCTTCAACAACAAGTCGACGCCGGACCAGACCATCGTGCACACCGGTGACAACCGCACCGGTGAGGGCGGCGGCGACGACGAGCAGATCAACGTCAACCTCGCGGCCCTCCCGCCGAACGTCGACAAGATCGTCTTCCCGGTCTCCATCTACGACGCGGTGTCCCGCTCGCAGAACTTCGGCCAGGTGCGCAACGCGTACATCCGCATCGTGAACCAGGCCGGCGGCGCCGAGCTCGCCCGCTACGACCTCTCCGAGGACGCCGCCGTCGAGACGGCCATGGTCTTCGGCGAGCTGTACCGCAACGGCGCCGAGTGGAAGTTCCGCGCCGTGGGCCAGGGCTACGCCTCGGGCCTCGAGGGCATCGCCCGCGACTTCGGCGTCAACCTCTGATCCGTCGCGCACACGTCGCGCACGCGTCGCGCGCACGCAGAGCCCCGGCCGGGACACACCGGCCGGGGCTCTACCCTTTCGGCGTGATCGTCGAAGCCCTCGCCCCCAAGGCCCTGAAGGACGGCGCCGCCCTCCCGGGCGCGCTCCTCACCGAGCTCACCGCGCTCTACGCCTCCAACGAGGAGTTCCAGCAGCTCAGCGGCGACTTCCCGGATCCGTCCGACATCCGGCCCGAGCAGGTCGCGGCCGCGCTCGCCGACGAGCTCGCCCAGCCGGCCGCCGAGGTCCTCCTCGCCCGCTCCGAGGGCCGGCTCGTGGCCGTCGCCGTGACCCTGGGACGCCACCCCGACCCGGCCGATCCCGACCCGTGGCTGGGGCTGCTCATGGTCCACGCGGACGAGCGGCGCGCGGGCCACGGCCGCCGGCTCGCCGCGTACGTCGAGGACCGTTTCCGCGCCGACGGGCGCACCGGGCTGCGGCTCGCCGTCCTGGAGAACAACCCGAAGGCGCTGGCCTTCTGGACCGCGCTCGGCTACGAGGAGACGGCCCGCCGCCCGGACCGCGCCCACGGCCGCCCGTGCGTCGTGATGCGGAAGTCCCTGGTCTAGGGCCGGTCCGGCTTCTCGTCGCCGTACAGCCATACCTGCCACAGCGCGTCGAGGTCACGGCCCGCCACGCTCTCCGCGTACGTCGTGAAGTCGTCCGTGGTGGCGTTGGCGTGGCGGTACTTCGCGGGCCAGCCGCGCAGGATCTCGCCGAAGACGCGGTCGCCGACCGTCTCGCGCAGCTTGTGCAGGACCATCGCGCCCCGCTGGTACACGGGCGGGTCGAAGAGGTTCCCGGCGGCGGGCGGGGCGGCGGGCGGGAACGCCCAGTTGGCGTCCTGGGCGAAGGCCCGCGCGAAGTGGGTCCGGGCCGGGACGTGCTCGTACTCCTCCGTGTACAGCCACTCCGCGTACGTCGCGAAGCCCTCGTTCAGCCAGATGTCCCGCCAGGTCGCGGGCGTGACCGAGTTGCCGAACCACTGGTGGGCCTGCTCGTGGACGAGGGTCGTCCGGTCGAAGGAGGAGGCCGGGAAGACGGGCCGGGTCTGGGTCTCCAGGGCGTAGCCGAGGGTCCCGTCCTGCGTGACGACGGCCCCCGCGGCCGAGAAGGGGTACGGGCCGAAGCTCTTCACCTGACGGGCGAGGATCCCGGGGATCTCGCCCCGCAGCGCGGCGCTGCCCGCGGCGGCCGGGGACTCGGCGGCGGTCAGGACGGGCACGGAGCCGAGGGCGGTCGCCGTCCCCGTCTCGTACCGGCCGATCGCGACCGTCGCGAGGTAGCTCGCCATCGGCTCGGCGGTGTGCCACACGGTGGTGACGCGCCCGTCCGCCTCCGTCCGCCGCGCGGTCCTGACGCCGTTGGAGAGGCCGTCGAGTCCGGCGGGGAGGGTGAGCGTGAGGTCGTAGGCGGCCTTGTCGGAGGGGTGGTGGTTGCCGGGGAACCAGGTCATGGAGCCGGCCGGTTCGCCGACCGCGACCGCCCCGCCGGCCGTGCGCAGCCAGCCCTCCTTCGAGCCGTCGGCGTCCGTGAGCGGCTCGGGCACGCCCGAGTAGGTGACGGTGACCCGGAACTGCTTCCCCTCGGGGAGATCCTTGTGCGGGCGGAGGGTCAGTTCGTTCCCGGCCCGGTTGTACGCGGCGGGGGCGCCGTCGACGGTCGCGCCGCGCACGGTGAGGCCGGCGAGGTCGAGGTTGAAGGCGCTGAGGTCCTGGGTGGCGCGGGCGGTGATCTCGGCGGTGCCGTCGAGGCGGCCGGAGGCGGGGTCGTAGGCGAGGGTCAGGCCGTAGTGCCCGACGTCGTAGCCGCCGTTGCCGAGCTTCGGGAAGAGCGGGTCGCGCAGCCCGGCGGAGCCGGGGGTGCCCCGGACGCCGCCCGCCTCGGCGCAGCCGCCCGCGAGCAGCGCGAGGGCCGCGGTGAGGGCGAGGACTGCGGTCCGGCTGCGCTGTGACACGTACCGATCCTAAAAGGTCAAAAACGAAAAAGGTGGTGGCGCCCGGCGGGGGATCCGGGCGCCACCACCAGCTGGGGGTGTTACTTCGCGAGGGAGGCGACGCCGGCCTGCGCGAACTTCTCGTCGAGGTCGCCCGACGGGGCACCGGCGACACCGATGCCCGCGATCGGCGCGCCCTTGGCGGTCACCGGGGCGCCGCCGGCGAGGAAGAGGGTGCCGGGGATGTCCTTCAGGGTCGGCGCGTTGGTGAGGCGCTTGGCCAGCTCGGAGGTCGGGGCGTTCCAGGAGACCGCGGTGTACGCCTTCTTCACGGCCGACTCGTAGGACTGCGGGCCGGCGCCGTCGCCGCGCAGGGTCACGAGGGTGTTGCCGTTGCGGTCGACCACCGCGACCGAGACCCGCTGGTTCTCCTTCTCGGCCGCGTCCAGCGTCGCCTGCGCGGCCTTCGTGGCGGCCTCGATCGTCAGGTGCGTCGACGTCTGGAGGTTGCCGTTGTCCGCGTCGGCCATGACGGCGGCGGGAGCGGCGGCCGGGGCGGCGGCGTTCGCGGAGACCACGCCGAAGGTACCGGCGGCGACGACGGCGGCGGTGGCACCGAGGAGGATCTTCTTCATGAGGGACTCCGTAGGGATGAGGAGAGGAAACCTTCGAGCGGCCGATGCGGACCGTGGGGCCGGTGGTCCGTCCTTCGCTCTGCCTCCCATCCTCCGGCCGGAACCGGCGCCCACCGGTCCACGGTCCGGCTGCCCTCCACGCGCACACCGGACGACGGGTCTGTCAGCCGATCGGTTGATGCCCGACTGGTCCCTCCGGGCCACCATGGACACGTACACCCAGGTCAGGAAGGCCATCCAGGGCGGAAGACAGGAGGCGGCACGGTGACCCGGCCCACGAGGCACGACCCGGACGCCCGCTGGCTGGCGCGGGTCATGCACATCGCGTTCTTCCTGCTGCTCGGCGCCTCCCTCGCCCGCTTCCTGCTGCGGCACGAGTGGGAGGCCCGCAGCCCCTGGATCATCGCCCTCACCGGCACGCTCGCCTCCCTCTACCTGCTCGGCCCCGTGCTCGGCACCCGCGCCACCCCGCGCCGCATCGCCTGGCTGGGCACGGTCGTCGCCGTCTGGGTCGTCCTCGTCGTCCTCGCACCCAGCTTCGCCTGGTGTGCCGTGCCGCTCTTCTACACGGGCCTGCGCACCCTCCCGCCGCGCGCCGCGCTCGGCCTCGTCGCGCTGCTCACCGCCTTCGTGGTCTTCGCGCAGGTCCAGCTCTCGCACGGCGGCTGGGACCCGAACCTGATCGTCGCCCCGCCGGCCGTCGCCGCCCTCGCCACCGGCGTCTTCGTCCACTCCGACCGGCAGGCCGCCCGGCAGCGGGCGCTCATCGACGACCTGATCCGCACCCGCCGCGAACTCGCCGCGATCGAACGCCGCGAGGGCACCCTCGCCGAGCGCCAGCGACTGTCCATGGAGATCCACGACACCCTCGCGCAGGGCCTGTCCAGCCAGCAGATGCTCCTCCAGGCCGCCGACCGCACCTGGGACAGCGACCCGTTCACCGCGCGCCGGCACGTCCGCACCGCCGAGTCCATCGCCGAACGCAACCTCGCCGAGGCCCGCCGCTTCGTGCAGGACCTCGCCCCCGCCGACCTCGCCGGGGGCGGCGGCCTGGAGGAGGCCCTGCGCGGCCTCGCCGCCCGCGAGTCGGCCGCCTTCCGCGTCGACGGCACGACCACGCCGCTGCCCGAGCGGGTGCAGTCGGCGCTGCTGCGGATCGCGCAGGGCGCCCTCGCCAACATCCGCGAGCACGCCGGTGCCGACTCCGCCGCCCTGACCCTCACCTACCTCGACGACCAGGTGGTCCTGGACGTCGCCGACGACGGCCGCGGCTTCGACCCGGCGCTCGCGCGCGAACAGGCCGAGCGCGGTCACGGCCTGCCCGCGATGCGGGTGCGCGCCCAGCAGCTCGGTGGCACCCTGACGGTCGAGTCCACCCCGGGCGAGGGCACGGTGCTCTCCGCCGCGATCCCGCTCTCCCTGGAGTCCTGATGTCCGTACGGATCCTCCTCTGCGACGACCACGTCGTCGTCCGCGCCGGCCTGCTCGCGCTGCTCGGCAGCACCCCCGACATCGAGGTGGTGGGCGAGGCGGGCAGCGGCGAGGAGGCCGTCGCCATGGCGGCGAAGCTGAAGCCGGACGTGGTCCTGATGGACCTCCAGCTCGGCGCGGGCATCGACGGCGTGGAGGCGACCCGGCGGATCGCGCCCACCGGTGTCCACGTCCTCGTCCTCACCACGTACGACACGGACGCGGACATCACGCGGGCGATCGAGGCGGGCGCGACGGGCTACCTCCTGAAGGCGGAGCGGCCCGAGGAGCTGTTCGCCGCGATCCACTCCGCCGCCCAGGGCCGCACGGCCCTGTCCCCGCCGGTCGCCAGCCGGGTCATGGACCGCATGCGGGGCGCGGCGGGACCGAGCCTCACCGACCGGGAGCGGGACATCCTCGGGCAGCTCGGGCGGGGTCTCGGCAACCGGGAGATCGCGCGGGCCCTGTTCATCAGCGAGGCGACGGTGAAGACCCACCTCGGCCGGATCTACGCCAAGCTCGGCGTCGACACCCGCGCGGGCGCGGTCGCCGTGGCGAAGGAACGCCGCCTGCTGCCGTAGGCAGGCCGTCATCCGTAGGGCTGGACCTGGGTGCCGTTCCGGGGCATCGACCCGTCCCCACTGCTACGGTGCGTCGTCATTCGACCGCACGGTGTCATGTCTCAGTGGGAGCGCACGTGAAGCTCGCGATCGTCGGCGGCGGACCCGCCGGCCTCTACCTCTCGATCCTGCTGAAGCGGCAGGACCCGTCCCACGACATCGCCGTGTACGAACGGAACCCCGAGGGCTCCACGTACGGCTGGGGCGTCACCTACTGGGCCGGGCTCCTCGACAAGCTGCGCGCGGGTGACCCCGAGTCCGCGGCGGCCGTCGCCGAGGCCTCCGTCACCTGGAACGACGGGGTCGCCATCGTCCGCGACGAGCGGACCGTCCACCGCGGCGACGCGGGCTTCGGCATCGGGCGGCGGCGGATGCTCGCCCTGCTCTCCGACCGCGCCGAGGAGCTCGGCGTGCGGGTCGAGTTCGAGCACGACATCCCCGGCCCCGACGCGCCCGAACTGGCCCGCGCGGACCTGGTCGTCGCCGCCGACGGCGTCAACAGCGCGCTCCGCGAGGCCCACGCCGGCCACTTCGGCAGCGAGGTCACGAGCGGCCGCAACCAGTACATCTGGCTCGGCACCACCAAGGTCTTCGACTCGTTCAGCTTCGCCTTCAAGGAGACCGAGCACGGCTGGATCTGGTGCTACGCCTACGGGTTCAGCGGCGAGCGGTCCACCTGCGTCGTCGAGTGCTCCCCGGAGACCTGGACCGGCCTCGGTCTCGACACGCGCGACGAGGCCGACAGCCTGAACCTCCTGGAGAAGCTCTTCCACGACCTCCTCGACGGGCACGAGCTGATCGGCCGCGAGCGCGCCGACGGCGCCGCCCAGTGGCTCACCTTCCGCACCCTCACCAACCGGGTCTGGCACCGCGGCAACCTGGTGCTCCTCGGCGACGCCGCCCACACCACGCACTACTCGATCGGCGCGGGCACCACCCTGGCCCTGGAGGACGCGCTCGCCCTCGCGGACGCCCTGCGCGCCCCCGGCGACCTGGACGCCGCCCTCACGGCGTACGGGAAGCGGCGGCGGGCCGAGCTGGTCTCCGCGCAGAGCGCCGCCCGCTACAGCGCCCAGTGGTACGAGAACCTGCCGCGCTACATGGGCCTGGAGCCGGCCAAGATGTTCGCGCTCCTCGGGCAGCGCCACTCGCCGCTGCTGCCGCACGTCCCGCCGCAGCTGTACTACCGGATCGACCGGGCGGCCGAGCAGCTGGAGGCGCTGCGGCGGCTCAAGCGCTGGCTCGGGCCGCGGGTGGCACGCGCGGTGCACGGCCGCCGCTGACCCCCGTACAGGGGCGGCCGTGCACCGCGCGTGCCCGTCGGATGTGACGGGACCCGTCGGATGTGACGGGACCCGTCGGATGTGACGGGACCCGTCGGATGTCACCGGCGGGCCCGTCAGGTGGAGCGGGCATGTCCCCTCAGCCGTAGCGGGCGTGTCCCCCTCAGCTGTAGCGGGCGGCCCGGCGGCGGCGGGCCGGCTCCGTCACGTCGGGCACCACCCCGGCGCCGAGGCCCGGGGTCTCGTCCCAGGCCCGGAGCTTGTCCGCGACCCGCGCCAGCGCGTCCGCGCCGGGCCGCGCGACGAGGTAGAACAGCCCCTCGTAGGCGCGGCGGTCGTCGCCGCCCCAGCGGACGAGGCCCTCGGTGTCGGCGAGGACGTCCCGGATGACCTGCTGCTGGGCGGCGGTGAATCCGCCCCGTACCTTCGGCGGGTAGGAGCCGGGACGGATGACGACGGCGGTGCCGGAGGCCAGGTTCGACTCGGGGAGCCGGCCGTCCCGGACGGTGGCGGGAGCCACCCAGCCCGTGAGCGCGTCCGGCTCGCCGCCCAGGCCGAGGGCGTCGACCTCGTAGTGGAAGCGGCGCACGACGTGGAACAGGAGCGCCTCGGGCTCGCCCGTGCGGACGGCCACGCGCAGCCCGGTGCCGGGCACGGAGCGGGTGGCGATGTCGCCGCCGTCGACGTCGACGGCCTTCTGCATCTCCCAGCCGTTGGCGGACGGCCGGCCGGTGAAGATGTGGCGGTTGCGGGCCTGGGCGCGGCGCAGCGCCTCCTTCAGCGCGTCGTTCCCGACGGGCTGCGGCGGCACGGCGGCGGAGGCCTGGGCGCCGGCCGGGGCGGCGGCGGCCGGTGAGGCGAGGAGCCCGGTGGTGCCGAGGCTCGCGGCGGCGGTGACGCCGGCGGTGGCGAGGAGGGTCCGCCTGCGGGTGATGCCGGTGTGGGTCAACGGGTCGGCCTTTCTTCCGTGTGGACGTGCCGTGCGGACGTGCGCTGCGCGCGGTGCAGGAGGGTGGCGGTCACGGCGCCGAGGAGGGCGAGCAGCAGCAGGACGGCGAGGGTCGGGTTGATGAAGTCGGGGATGACGACGGTGTAGTCACGGCCGTCGGACGCCTCGCAGACGAGCCGCAGGGGGATGAAGTCCCCCCTGCGGCCCACGAGGGCGGGCAGCCCCGGGGGCCGGTGCAGCTCGCACTGCGCGGCCTGCTCCTGGTCCTCCAGGAACAGGACGTGCAGACAGCCCCAGAGGTAGAGGGCGATGCCCGCGGCCACCGCGGCGAGCGACGCGTCCCGCACCACCCGCGCCGGGGTGTACCGGCGGCGGGCCCGTGGGGCGAGCCGCGATCCCAGGTAGGCCGTGAGGCCCGCCAGGGCCGCCGCCCCGCAGAACAGGACGGTCAGCAGGACGCCGAAGTCGTGCCCCGCCCAGGGGTCGGACGGCACGGCGGCGGCGAGGGCGGCGGAGGGGGCGGCGGTGGCCACGGGGTGTCAGGACTCCCGGATGATGCGGTTGTACTTCTCGAAGATCGCGTAGAGCGGCATCCGCAGCTGGTTGTCCGCCACCGCCTCGTCACCGAAGCCCTGGTAGCGGCGCAGGACCTCGAAGATCTCCGTCTCGGTGTAGTCGAGGGCGGGGCGGCGGATCGGGGTCTCCGCGTGGTCTCCCGGCTTGCCGTCGGCCCCCCAGATGTGGAGGTACGGGACGGTGCTCAGGTTGTACGCGTTGTCCTGGTTGACCTTCTTCCACATGGTCCAGCGGTCGGTGTCGCTGGTGGAGTCCATGAGGTCGCCCTCCAGGATCCCGGAGTTGATCGCGTTGTTCCGGGACAGGATGCAGGTGCGCCCGGAGATCTTGGCTATGCCGGTGCTGGAGTCGACGAGCCTGTCGACGACGGGGAGGTCCTTGGCCCAGTCCGGGATGAGGCCCTCGTGGTAGTACCAGACGCCGGCGTCCTCGATCAGGTCCTTCTGGCTGTAGTGGGCGAACTCCCAGAAGGCCGTGGTCTGGATGAGGGCCTTGCGCATGCGGAAGGCCCGGGCCGAGGAGCTGACCGTGGTGTCGAAGCTGATGATCGTCTCCAGGCACTGCTGGAGGGTGTACATCCGCTCGCCGCCGGGCCGGCCGATCGACGCCATGTAGGCCTGGATCTCGGACAGGAGCGCGTCCCAGTAGGTGAGGCTGAAGCCGATGTCCTGCTTCTCCGCGGGCCGGGGCAGGAAGTCGCCCTGGGCGTTGTCCCAGCCCGAGGCGATGTTGTTGTCGATCTCGATGAGGCCGTCGCCGGAGCCGATCTTCTTGGTGACGATCTGGTCGAAGGCCCACTTGTCCGGCATCGGGTAGCCGAGGTTGCCGGAGAAGCCGGACGACATGTCCGACACGAAGCAAGAGTCCGCGTAGTCCTTCTCGATCACCCGCGCGCACACGTTCCGCGGGCCGTAGATGCCGATCTTGTACGGGCTGCCGAGCCGGGTCATCTCGGCCCGGACGCTCTGGAAGTACGGCAGGACGTTCGAGGTGACCTCCTCGTCGACGGCGTCGTAGTCGACGGCGAAGTAGATCCGCGTGCCGTTCTTGAAGCCGTGCTCCTGCGCCTTGTAGGCGGCGGTCCGCACGTCGGAGGCGCCCTGCGCGGTGCTGTAGTAGTCGACCGAGCGCGCCCACGTCTGGTAGATCGGGAAACAGCGCAGCCCGTACGCCTTGATGGTGTCCAGCTCGCCCGGCTGGATCTCCTTCTCCGGCAGGGAGGTGGTGGAGGCGTTGTACAGGTAGCGGCCGACGTAGAGGTAGCCGGCGTCCCTGAGGGCCTGCGCGCGGGCCGGGGTGATCTTCGTGACGCCGTCGCAGGCCGTGCCGACACGGGTCTGGTCGCCGTACGAGACGAGGAGCGAGGCCCAGGTCCGGTAGTCGGCCTGCCCGGTGATGTCCAGCTCCATGAACTCCTGGAAGGCACGGACGCTGAAGGCCAGGGAGTCGGTGAACGTGCTCTCGAAGAAGAGGTAGCGGCGGTTGAGCACCATGGCCGCGGTGAACAGCTGCGCCCACACGCCGGACGAGCCGACCGACAGGGTGTGGTTCTTCAGGCCGGCCTGGGTGCCCGGCCCGAAGGCGCCGTTCGCGACGCCGTCGGCCATGCCGATCTCGTACTGGATGGCGAAGAGCATCGACTTGGCCACGTCACGCGAGTGGTGGCCGTCGCAGGGGATGATGAAGAAGTCCTTGCGCTGGACGTACTGGCCGTTCAGCCAGCGCTGGATCGCGCGGATGGTGTCGGAGCCGGCGTTGACGCTGACGTACGCGTCCATGTTGAAGAGGCCCTTGATCACCTTCGGCTGCAGCGAGGTGCCGGGGTAGGCGAAGGCGACGCCCATCTGGTCCTTCAGCTTGGCCACCGCGGCCTTCACCCGGGAGTTGTACGTGCCGTCGATCTCGCCGCCGTCGTAGCCCTTGCAGTAGAGCGCCGACTGGATGGCCCGGCAGAAGTTCGCGGACGGGACCGTGTTCTCGTCGATCTGACCGTACTTGGTCTGGAGCGTGGAGAGCGTGGTCGGGCCGAAGCTGTTGGAGAGCGTGGTGATGCCCATCTCGTACTGCAGGGCACGGGTGAGGGCGTACATGACGACCCACCCCGTGCGGCCGTCCTCCTCCAGCTTGGGGATGCCGAGCAGGGCACCGTCCTGGTAGGTGAGGTTGATGAATCGCTGGGCGCGCAGCACCATCTCGTCGGCCATCGGACTCCTTGCTCCAGGGGTGCGGAACGCACGGGGGACCTCTCGAACCTAAGCTCCGCACCCCGCCGCTCCCGCGTCCCGGCCGTCCCGGGACATCCCCGGTTCTTCCGGCCCCGAAGAGGGGATGATGATCCATCACCTCCGGGAACCATCCGGGCCGTTCAGACGTCCCGTCGGTGGACGGCGAGGAAGGCCACCGCCACCGCGCACACCGCCCAGGCCGCGTACACCGTCCACGCCCCACCGGCGGTCCACGGGTGGTCCACCGGCACCGGCGGCACCCCCACCTCCGTGAGCCGCTTCCACGCGCCCTGCGGCAGGGCGTGCAGGAACGTCGCACCCCAGCGGTTGCGCTCGTCCATCAGGGCCGGCAGCAGGAGCAGCACACCGGTCAGGGTGACGATCGTCGTCGCCGTGTGCCGCAGCAGCGCCCCGAGCCCGAACCCGGCGAGCGCGCACACGGGCGCGAGGAGCGCCGAGGCGGCGACGGCCCGGAGCGCCCCCTCGTCGCCGATCGCCATGCCGACGCCCCGGCCGTCGAGCACGGCCTGCGTGGCCGCGAACGAGACGCCGGCGACCAGCGCCCCGTACACCAGCATCACGACGGCGAGGACGAGGGTCTTCGCCGCGACGACGGCGCGGCGGGCCGGGACGGCCGCGAAGGTCGTACGGATCTGGCCCGTGCCGTACTCGCCGACGATCATCAGCGCGCCGAGGGAACCGGTCGCGAGCGTGAACACCAGGGACCCGCCGAGCGTGAACGCGTCCCGCATCGCCCAGATCGGCACGAAGAGCTCCTTGATGCCCTCCGAGTAGCGCGGATAGTTGCGGTAGTCGGCGAAGGTCGCGTTCAGGTTGACGCCGAGGACGGCGACCGCGGCGACGGCGAAGGCCCAGGGCGTGGAGCGGAGCGACCACAGCTTCATCCACTCGGCGGCGAGCAGGTCACGGAAACGGGCACGGGCGGGCATCAGCGGTACTCCACACTGTCGGCGGTGAGCTCCATGAACGCCTCTTCGAGGGAGGAGGCGTGGGCGGTCAGTCCGGCGAGCGCGACGCCGTTCCGGAAGGCGAGGACACCGATCCGGTCCGCTTCCATCCCGGTCACGGTGAGGGTCCCGTCGTCCTCGTGTCGTACGGGCGCTTGTACGGCCGGCGCGTCCGCGGGCGTGCGGACGGTCGCGGGTGCGGGCCCTCGCACGGTCGCCGGTACGGCCTCTCGTACGGTCCCGAGCGCGGACACCCGTACGGTCGCGCCCTCGGCCTCCAGGGCGGCGGCGAGGCCCCCGGCGGCCGCCGGGTCCGCCGGCCGCACGGTCACGCTCCGGCGGGCGCCGCGCGCGGCGAACGCGGCCACGCTCTCGGCCGCGATGAGCCGGCCGCGCCCGATGACGACGAGGTCGTCGGCGGTGTGCTCCATCTCGCTCATCAGATGGCTGGAGACGAACACCGTGCGGCCCTCGGCGGCGAGCCGCCGGAACAGTCCGCGCGCCCAGCGCACGCCCTCCGGGTCGAGGCCGTTGACCGGCTCGTCGAAGAGGAGCACGGGCGGGTCGCCGAGCAGCGCGGCGGCGATCCCGAGCCGCTGCTTCATGCCGAGCGAGAAGCCGCCGATCCGCCGCCGTCCCGCCTCGGCGAGCCCGACCTCGTCGAGGACCTCGGCGGCCCGGCGGCGCGGGATGCCGTTGGTGCGGGCGAGCGCCGCGAGATGGGCCTCGGCGGTCCGGCCGCCGTGCACGTCGTGCGCGTCGAGCAGCGCCCCGACGTCCCGCAGCCCGCGCGGCAGCTCGCCGAACCGCCGCCCGCCGACGGTGGCGGTCCCGGACGTCGGCTCGTTCAGCCCCAGGATCAGCCGCAGGGTCGTCGACTTCCCGGCCCCGTTGGGCCCGAGGAACCCCGTCACCCGCCCGGGCTTCACGCCGAAACTGAGCCGGTCGACGGCGAGGCGGCCGACGGCCGGGAGTCGTTCGGCCCCGTCGCGGCCTCCCCGTCCCGCGGGGCCGCGGCGGTCCCGGCCCGAGCGGGGGCCCCGGCCGAGGAGACGCACCGGACGGCGGCCGTAGTGCTTGGTCAGTTCGTGGACTTCGATCATGCGGACCACGGTCGCGGTCCGGCACCCCCCGGCACATCGGCTCGGCGGCCACAACCGGGGCGAGCGAGTGGCCCGGGGGCGTACGCCCGCCGGCCGATGTCCCGGCGGGCGGCGGCGCCTACGATCAGGCCATGCCCGCAACCCCGACCGACCGCCCCGCCGGCGGGCGGGTGCCGGCGGCCCTCGCCTGGGGCGCGGCCGTCGCGCACCCCTTCCTGCTCCTCAGCGCCGTGCGGACCGGCCCGTACCGCTCCACCGAACTGCGGCTGTTCCTCACCGCCGTCACCGTGGGCCTGACCCTGCCGCTGGTGCGCCGCAGCCCGCTCGCGGCTCTCGGGCTGCTGCTCGCCGGGCTGTTCGCGGCGGCGACCACCCGGCCCGAGGCCGCGCTCCTCTATCTTCCGGTGCTCGCCGCCGACGCCCTCGTCGGCTGGATCGCGGCCCTGCGTCCGCTCCGGATCCTGCTGCCCACCGCCCTCGGCACGCTCGTCGTGCAGATCGCGGTCGCGACCTACACCACCTCCGGGCAGGACGTCTTCGTCAGCACCGTCGTCGCGCTCGCGCTCGCACTGCTCACCGCCGGGCTCCTCGGCCGGTCCGTACGCGAACGGCGCAGCCACACGGCGGAGCTGCGCGCCGCGACCTCCGCCGAGGCCGTCGCCGCCGAACGGCTCCGGATCGCCCGCGAGCTGCACGACGTCATCGCGCACAGCATCGGTGTCATCGCCATCCAGGCGGGCGTCGGCCGCCGGGTCATCGAGACCCAGCCCGCCGAGGCCCGCAACGCGCTCGCCACCATCGAGACCACCAGCCGGGAGACCCTCGCCGGCCTGCGCCGCACCCTGGGCGCGCTGCGGGGCGCCGCCGACGACGGCCGCCCCGCACCGCGCGACCCGGCGCCCGGCCTCGCCGACCTGGAAAGGCTCGCCGCGTCCACGGCCGACGCGGGAGTACGGGTCACCCTGCGGCACCTCGGCAACCCCGACGTCTCCCTCCCGCCGGAGGTCGACCTCGCCGCGTACCGGATCGTGCAGGAGTCCCTCACCAACGTCGTCCGCCACGCGGCCACCTCCACCTGCCGGGTGACGGTGGAACGGCGCACCGACACCCTGCTCGTCGAGATCGCCGACGACGGCCGCGGCACCACCGCCCCGACCCGCACGCCCGGCACGGACCCCGCGGGCGGTTACGGCCTCGTCGGGATGCGCGAGCGCGCCACGCTCCTCGGCGGCAGCCTCTCCGCGGGACCCCGCCCCGGCGGCGGCTTCCACGTCACCGCGCTGCTGCCGCTGCCCACCGCCCTCCCGGAAGGAACCCGCACCCCGTGAACCCCCCGATCCGCGTCCTCCTCGTCGACGACCAGCCCCTGGTCCGGGCCGGTCTGCGCGTCCTCATGGCCGACACCCCCGACATCGAGGTCGCCGGCGAGGCGGGCACCGGCACGGAGGCGGTCGCGCGGGCCCGCGAGCTCGGGCCCGACGTGGTGGTGATGGACGTCCGGATGCCCGGCATGGACGGCATCGAGGCCACCCGGATCGTCACGGCGGGCCCCGACGCGCCCCGGGTCCTCGTCCTCACGACCTTCGACGACGACGAGTACGTGTACGGCGCGCTCCGCTCCGGCGCGAGCGGCTTCCTCGTCAAGGACGTGGCCGTCGACGACATCCTGTCCGCGATCCGCGTGGTGGCCTCGGGCGACGCCCTGATCGCACCGGGCGTGACCCGCCGCCTGATCGAGGAGTTCGCGGCCCGCCCGGAACCGGCGCGCCGGCCGCCGCGCGGACTCGACGGGGTGACCGAGCGCGAGCGGGAGGTCCTCACCCTCGTCGGCCGTGGCCTGTCGAACGGCGAGATCGCGGAACGGCTCCACATCAGCGCGGCCACCGCGAAGGCCCACGTGGCGCGCCTCTTCACCAAACTGAACGCGCGGGACCGGGTGCAGCTGGTGATCGTCGCGTACGAGACGGGCCTCGTGCCGTGACGCCACCGGCCCCCGGGCCCGGTCCGGTGCTCGCGCACGAGGCGGGCGCGGCCCCCTGACACCACCTGCCCTCCTCGCGCACGAGGCAGGCACGGCCCCCACCACCGACCCTCCTCGCGCACGAGGCAGGCACGGCCCCCTGACACCACCGACCCTCCTCGCGCACGAGGCAGGCACGGCCCCCTGACACCACCGACCCTCCTCGCGCACGAGGCACGCGCGGCCCCCTGACACCACCGACCCTCCTCGCGTACGAGGCAGGCCCGGTGCCGTGACACCATCGGTGCCGTGCTCGACATCGGCTACTCCCTCTCCCGTCGCTTCCCCGACCCGCCGCAGACCGACTACCGCCGCGCGGACGTCCACGCCCTGCGCCACGACCTGTTCTGCGGGGACGTCTACCTCGCCGACACCGAGGCGGACCGCGAGGTGTCCACAGCCTGGGGATGGGTGCCGGTGCTCGACTTCGCGTGGGCGCTGTGCGACATCGTCGAGCAGCTCGACCAGGACCCGCGCGGCAGCCGAGCCGCGCAGCCGCAGTACGCGGAGCTCGACTTCACCGAGTCCACGGACCGGATGCTCTTCGAGCGCCGCTTCGGCTGGGTGGACGTCGAGGCCGACTGGATGCCGGGCGACGAGCCGCCGGTCACCTTCAACCACGCCGCGCTGCGCCGCGAGGCCCGCGACTTCCTGCACGACCTGATCGCCGACCTCACGGACATGCACGAGGGCCTCGCCGACAACCCGGCCATCTGGTCCCTCCAGTCCCGCTTCCCGCGCGTGAGCCGGCCGGGGCACCGAGCGTGATCCACGTACCCGAGGGACTCGTCCGGTCGCAGGTGAGGTTCGACGGTGAGGCCGGGCGGGCGCGCGGGAGCCGTGGCCGGCGATCGATCCGAAGCCCCCGGCCGGCGAACCGGGTCTCGCCGCCGAGCAGGTGGCCGCCGCGCTGATCCTGCTGGCCAGAAGAGCCTGATCCGGGGCAGGCTGGGCCCATGATCCGTACAGCCACGCCTGCCGACGTCCCCGTCATCCACGCCCTGATCCGCGACCTCGCGGAGTACGAGAAGGCCCTCGACGAGGTCCGTGCGAGCCCCGAGATGCTCCACGAGGCCCTGTTCGGCGAGCGTCCCGCCGCCTTCGCGCACATCGCCGAGACGGAGACGGGCGAGGCGGTGGGCTTCGCGCTGTGGTTCCTCAACTTCTCGACCTGGCGCGGCGTCCACGGCATCTACCTGGAGGACCTGTACGTCCGCCCGGAGGCCCGCGGCGGCGGCCACGGCAAGGCCCTGCTGCGCGAACTGGCCCGCATCTGCGTCGAGCGCGGCTACGAGCGCCTGGAGTGGTCGGTCCTGAACTGGAACAAGCCCTCGATCGACTTCTACGAGTCCCTGGGCGCCCGCCCGCAGGACGAGTGGACGGTCTACCGCCTGACGGACGGGGCCCTGGCCGAGCTGGGTGGAGCGACGGTGTAGGAAAGGGGCATGGACATTGAGCAGCGGTTCCAGCGGATCACCGGCTTCATCGAGGCACGGTTGACGCCGCTCTTCGATCCCGCCAACGGGAGCGACCACGGGTTCGGCATGGACGACACGTCGCGGGCACTGCGGGCCCTGCGCTACACCGTGCAGGCCGCGTCCGCCGTGAACGGGCTCGTGGAGAAGCGGGAGACGGCGCCCGAGCTGCGACAGGTCGTCGACCAGGCGCTGGAGCACAACTGGGACGTGCTGCGCTCCGCCGCCCGGATGTGGGAGGACCACCCCGACTTCCTGAAGGAGTTCAAGGCGCACTCCTGGGACGTCCTCGGCGTCTGACCGCCTGGTCCCTCACGGGACCAGCACCACCTTGCCCGTCGTGCCCCGGTTCTCCAGGGCGCGGTGGGCCTCCGCCGCGTGTGCGAGCGGGAAGCGGTGGACGGCCGGGCGGAGGGTGCCGGTGGACGCGGCGTCGAGGGCGGCGAGTTCGAGCGTACGGATGTCGCCCCCCGCCTTCTGGATCATGACGGGGCCGAGGGCGGACTCCGAGGTGATGCCGCGCTCCGCGAGTTCCGCCGGGGTGAAGGTGAGCGGTTCGCCGCCGGACCAGCCGAAGACCAGGTGCTGTCCGCCCTTGCCGAGCAGGTCGACGGCGGCGCGCCCGGCGTCGCCGCCGACCGAGTCGAAGAGGACGGTGGCGGTGCGGCCCAGGGAGTCCAGGAAGGCGCGGACCTTCTCCGCCCAGTCGGGCTGCTTGTAGTCGACGGCCAGGTCGGCGCCGTTCGCCTCGACGACGGCGACCTTCACGGGGCCGCCGGCGAGGCCGATGACGGTTGCACCGGCGTTCTTGGCGTACTGGACGAGCAGGGTGCCGATGCCGCCGGCGGCGGCCGGGACGATCGCGACCGAGTCGGGGCCGAGCTCGGTGAACCCCAGGATGCCGAGGGTCGTGCGTCCGGTGCCGATCATCGCGACGGCCTCCGCCTCGCCGAGGTGGTCGGGCAGGGCGTGGAGACGGTCGGCGTCGGTGACGGCGAGTTCGGCGTATCCGCCGGGGTTCATGCCGAGGTGGGCGACGACCCGGCGGCCGAGCCAGTCCGGGTCGGTGCCCTCGCCGAGGGCGTCGACGGTGCCGGCGACCTCGCGGCCCGGGACGGTGGGGAGCGCGGTGGGCGCGGGGAAGGGGCCCGTGGCGCCCTTGCGGAGGGTGGTGTCGAGGAGGTGCACGCCGGCCGCCGCGACCCGGACGCGGACCTGGCCGGGGCCCGGCACGGGGTCGGGCGTCTCCTCGTAGGTGAGGTTCTCGGCGGGGCCGAAGGCGTGGAGGCGGATGGCGTGCATGACCGTTCCCCTGTCGTCGTACGGGTGGACTGGGGCACCACTCTCCGACCTCAAGCGCGCTTGAGGTCAAGGCCGTGCTTGTGGTGGCGGTCCAGCAGCTCCGCCCGCAGGGCCAGCGACACCGCCTCGACCGCGCTCGTGAACGACACCTCCGCCAGCACGCCCGGCGCCGCCACCTGGTCGCCCACCAGATACACCCCGTCGCCCCGGTCGACGGCCGGCCGATCGCGCCACGTCGCGCCCGGGCGGTCCACCGCGCCCGTACGCCCCTGGGAGACGGACTCCCGCCGCCACACGGTCCGTTCGCGCCAGCCGGGGAAACCGAGGTCGAGCAGCCGCTCGGCGTGGGCGACGCCGTCCGCCTTCGAAGCGTCGGGGCCGATCGGCAGCTGCGCCTGGATCAGCTGCTGCCCGGCCGGGGCCAGCGAGGCGTCCTGCGCGGTGTACCGCTCGATCCAGCCGGGCGCGTCCAGGTCGGAGACCACGAACGGGTCGCCCTTCCGGGTGCGCAGCGCCAGGTCGAACAGGACCGTGCGGCCGCTCTCCCAGGTCAGCGAGGGGTCGCCGAGGAGCCGGGCGGCGGCCGGCAGGGCGGTCGCGACGATCACCGGTCCTCCGTCGAGCGGCAGGGTGTCGATCCGGGACGAGGTCTCGATCCGCACGCCCAGCTCACGCGCGCGCGTGGCCATCCGGTCGATCAGCTCGCCCCAGCCGCCCCGGATGTAGTGCGCCTCGGGCGGCAGGGACGTGGACCGGTGGAGGCGCTCCTGCACGAAGCGGGCGGAGAGGGAGCCGGGGTCGTGGTGGAAGGTCGCGACCCCGCTGTACGCGGCGGCCACGCGCGCGGTGCGCTCGCCCACGAGACCGGTGGCCCAGGTGTGGAAGTCGAGGTCGACGGGAGCCTGTTCGGCGGTGCGGCGGGCCTGGCGGAACAGGCCGAGCGGCGGGGTGCGGCGCAGCGCTCCGTCGCGGTGGACGCGGAAGCGGACGGCCTCGGCGGGCGGCAGCGCGGCGAGCGCGCCGAGGAGGCCGCGCTGCTTCAGCCAGGTCCAGTGCGGGCCGCCGCTGTAGAGCGCGTGCGGGCCCTCGTTGGTGCGGTACGGACCGTCGGCGGTGCGGCCCCGGCCGCCGAGGGTCCGGTGCGCCTCGTGGAGGGTCACCTGCGTGCCGGCCTCGGCGGCCGTGATGGCGGCGGTCAGTCCGGCGAATCCGCCGCCGATGATCGTGAGCTTCCGCATGTCCGTCTCCCTCGTGTCGGTCTCACAGCGGGGACGGGCAGCGGGGCCGGGAACGTGACATCGGGGGCGTTGTCAGTGGCGTACATCACCATGGGGTCATGGCGACGACTCGGAAGAAGAAGGTGGCGGGGGCGCGGCGGCCGGAGGTCCGGCTGCCTCCCCTGGAGGCGTACGGGGGCGGGCTGGACCCGGACGGGGACTACGACGGCCTCGAACTGGCCGGGCTCGACCTGACGGGCCAGTCGGGCGAGGGGGCCCGGTTCCTGGACTGCGCGCTGCGCGAGTGCGGGCTCGACGGGGCGCGGCTGACGGGGGCGCGGTTCCTCGACTCGGTGCTGACGGGGGTACGGGGGGTGGGGACGGAGCTCGCCGGGGCGCAGTTCCGGGACGTGGAGGTCGTGGAGGCGCGGCTGGGCGGGGCGCAGCTGCACGGGGCGGTCCTGGAGAGAGTCGTCGTCCGGGGCGGCAAGAGCGACTACCTGAACCTGCGGTCGGCGAAGCTGAAGGACGTCGTCTTCGAGGGATGCGTGCTGAGCGAGCCGGACTTCGGGGGCGCGGTCCTGGAGCGGGTCGAGTTCGTGGACTGCGTGCTCACGGGCGTGGACTTCACGGGGGCGCGGCTCACGGACGTGGACCTGCGCGGGGTGCAGCGCCTGGAGATCACGCGCGGCGTGGAGTCACTGGCGGGCGCCGTGATCTCCGCGGCCCAGCTCCTGGACCTGGCGCCGGTGCTGGCGGCGCGGCTGGGGGTGCGGGTGGAGGACTGACGGAGCGGCGCACCGCCGCGGGCGATCGTTCGGAAAGCGCCGCCGAGGCAGCCGTATCCACGGCACCCGGGCCACCGGTAACGTCCCGCCCACGCATCCGGAATCCAGGGGTACACATGAGCACGGTCAACGGCGGCATATCGTTCTGGTACGCGCAGGAGGGCGCCCCCGCGCCCCGCGAACCGCTCCCCGGCGACATCACCGCCGACGTCTGCATCGTCGGCGGCGGCTACACCGGACTGTGGACCGCCTACTACCTCAAGAAGGCCGTCCCCTTCCTCAACATCACCGTCCTCGAAGCCAAGTTCTGCGGCTACGGCGCCTCCGGACGCAACGGCGGCTGGCTCTACAACGGCATCGCCGGCCGCGACCGCTACGCCGCGCTCCACGGCCACGAGGCCGCCGTCCGCCTCCAGCAGGCCATGAACGCCACGGTCACCGAGGTCGTCGACGTCTGCGAGCAGGAGAAGATCGACGCCGACGTCCACCGCGGCGGCGTCCTGGAGGTCGCCCTCTCCCCCGCCCAGCTCGCCCGCCTCAAGGCCTTCCACGCCGCCGAGCTCGCCTTCGGCGAGACCGACCGGGAGCTGTACGGGGCCCGCGGGACCGCCGAGCGCATCCGCGTCACCGGCGCCGTCGGCTCCTCCTGGACCCCGCACGGCGCCCGCCTCCACCCGGTGAAGCTGGTCAAGGGCCTGGCGGCCGCCGTCGAGGCCCTCGGCGTCACCATCCACGAGTCGACCCCGGTCACCGAGATCAGGCCGAAGCACGCGATCACCCCGTACGGCACCGTCCGCGCCCCGTACGTCCTGCGCTGCACCGAGGGCTTCACCGCCTCCCTCGCGGGCCAGCGCCGCACCTGGCTCCCCATGAATTCCTCGATGATCGCCACCGAGCCGCTCACCGACGCCCAGTGGGAGTCCGTCGGCTGGGACGGCCGCGAGACGCTCGGCGACATGGCCCACGCCTACATGTACGCCCAGCGCACGGCGGACGGCCGCATCGCACTGGGCGGCCGGGGCGTCCCGTACCGCTTCGGCTCGAAGACCGACAACGACGGCCGCACCCAGCCGCAGACCGTCGACGCCCTGCGCGAGATCCTGGTCCGCTTCTTCCCGCAGCTCGCGGGGGTACGGATCGACCACGCCTGGTCCGGCGTCCTCGGCGTCCCCCGCGACTGGTGCGCCACCGTCACCCTCGACCGCTCCACCGGCCTCGGCTGGGCCGGCGGCTACGTCGGCTCCGGCGTCGCCACGGCGAACCTGGCCGCCCGCACCCTCCGCGACCTGATCCAGCAGGACTCGGGCCAGTCGGGCCCCACCGACCTCACGGCCCTCCCCTGGGTCAACCACAAGGTCCGCAAGTGGGAACCGGAACCGCTGCGCTGGCTCGGCGTCCAGACCATGTACGCCGCGTTCCGCGGCGCGGACCGCCGCGAGGCCACGGCCCACACGGCGGAGACGGACCGGGTGGCGGTCCTGGCCTCCAAGATCGCCGGCCGCTGAGCCGAGAACTGCGAAAGAAGGGGCCCGGTCCGGCGAGATCGCCGGACCGGGCCCCTTCAGCGTCCGTTCTGATCAGGGATCAGAACAGGTAGTTGTACGACGTGCCCGGGACCTCGCCCCAACCCGTGCCGAGCTTGACGCGGGAGGAGTACGGGGCGGTCGCGCTGCCCGTGCCCTTGTAGAGCCAGAAGACGCCGGCCGTGTCACGGGCGATCAGGTCCGCCTTGCCGTCGTCGGTGAGGTCGCCCGGACCGGACACCTGGCTGTAGATCCCCCAGCCGGTGCCGACCTTGACTCGGGGCGCGAACGGCGCCGTCGCGCTGCCGGTGCCCTTGTACAGCCACAGCGCACCCGCCGTGTCACGGGCGATCAGGTCCGCCTTGCCGTCGCCGGTGAAGTCGCCGGGGCCGGTCAGCTGGTTGTAGACGCCCCAGCCGGCGCCGATCCGGGTCCGCGCCGCGAACGGCGCCGTCGTGCCGCCCGTGCCCTTGTACAGCCACAGCACACCCGCCGTGTCACGGGCGATCAGGTCCGCCAGGCGGTCGCCGGTCACGTCGCCGACGCCCGTCAGGGAGTTGTAGACGCCCCAGCCGCCGCCGACCTTGGTCCGCGCGGTGAGCGGCTCGAACTCGTGACCGGTCGTCCGGTAGTACCAGAGGACACCGCTGCTGTCCCGGCCGACCACACCGCCGCCGGTGGCCTGCACCGTGATCGGCGACAGCTTGGCGAGGGCGTTGTAGATGCCCCAGCCGCGACCGACGTTCTCGGTCCAGTCGACGAACGGCGTCGCCGCCTTGCCGGTGCCGCGATGCCACAGCAGGTTGCCGCTCTTGTCCCTGGCGAGCATCGCGTAGTGCGGCGGCACCGGGCGGGAGCTCACGATCGAGAAGGTGCTGGTCCGCTCGGGGTTGCCGGTACCGAAGTCGTAGACCTCGTACACGGCGTAGGCGTCGATCTTCCACGCGGCCGCGGACGCGCCGGCCTTCAGGGTGTAGGTGATGGTGACGTCGGTCGGCCCGGACTGGCCCGGGTCGATGGTGCAGTAGACACCGCCGCCGTAGTCGACCTCGGTGCTGTGGTCGCAGTCGGCGATCGGCGAGCTGGCGGCGACGCCCGTGATCGGGAGCTGGAGCTCGCCCTCTTCCCAGCCCCGCATGCCCTCGCCCGGCGCGAACGAGATGTCGAGCTTGCCCTCGTCCACCACGTGGATGGTGAGCGACTGGGTGACCGTGGAGCCCGCCGGCACGTTCGGGGTGGTGAAGGCCATCGTGTTCTGGGCGACGTGCGCCAGCGTCTTCGCCGTGACGGTGCGGGCGGCGTGCTGCCCGTCCTCCGGCAGGCTGCCGACGATCTGCGCGTCCTTGACGGCCTTGGTGAGGTCCGCGCCCCGGGGGGCGTAGACGGCTCCGTAGTGGAGCGTGGTCCCGTCGGCGGCCGACGCGGCGGCCTTGATGTCGAGCGACGGGAACGGGTTGTCCTGGTTGATGGGGCACAGGTACACGCCCACGACGCCCGCGCGGGGCGTGCAGGAGGTGGACGGCTCCAGGCTCAGCCCACTGGGCAGACCCGCCTTCGTCCAGGCCGGGTCGGTCAGCGGCGCCTTGCTCAGCGCGTAGACCAGGGTTCCGTCGGGGATTCCCCCGAGGCTGGTCGGGGACAGCTCGGTCCAGCCGTCACCGGGCTGCAGTACCCGGTTCTCCAGCTCGAAGTCGACCACGTCCTGGCCGGCGGCGGAGGCCGCACCGGCCCCGGTCACCAGACCGGCCACCAGCAGGGCGGCCGTCCCCCCGAGAGCGACGATTCTTCGCACGAATAGAAGTCCTCTGTGCATCTCCGTGCCGCGCGGCACGGAGGAAACCACGGGAGAGCACACGGGCGGCCGTCGACCCCCCGCGGCAACGCCAGGCAAAGACCCCTCCCCCCTGGGCGCGTGCGCAACGTACCCCACACCCCCGGGGTCCCCGCACCCGAGTTTCCCCGCACACACGAAGAAGGGCCCCGGATGCGTGCACGCATCCGGGGCCCTTCCTCACAGAGCCGCCTGTCGGAATCGAACCGACGACCTCAAGATTACAAGTCAAGCGCTCTAGCCAACTGAGCTAAGGCGGCAGCGAGTGAAGTGTAACCAACCCGGCCCCGGCGACGGTCGGAAATCTCACGGGCCCGTGAGTGCTGACAGATCGGGCACCGGCGGGTAGCGTCACTTGCGGTTCACCCAGGTGGACTAGACCTCAATCCTTCCTTTACTCGGATCGTCCGGCACGTTCCTGCCGGTGAAGGGACACATCACCATGGCTTCCGTCACGTTCGACAAGGCCACCCGGGTCTACCCGGGTGCCACCAAGCCCTCCGTCGACCAGCTCGACATCGAGATCGCGGACGGCGAGTTCCTCGTCCTCGTCGGCCCCTCCGGCTGTGGCAAGTCGACCTCCCTGCGCATGCTCGCGGGTCTCGAGGACGTCAACGCCGGCTCCATCCGCATCGGTGACCGCGACGTCACGCACCTGCCGCCGAAGGACCGGGACATCGCGATGGTGTTCCAGAACTACGCGCTGTACCCGCACATGACCGTCGCCGACAACATGGGCTTCGCCCTCAAGATCGCCGGCGTCAACAAGTCGGAGATCCGCACCAAGGTCGAAGAGGCCGCGAAGATCCTCGACCTCACCGAGTACCTGGACCGCAAGCCCAAGGCGCTCTCCGGCGGTCAGCGCCAGCGCGTCGCCATGGGCCGCGCCATCGTGCGCGAGCCGCAGGTCTTCCTCATGGACGAGCCGCTGTCGAACCTCGACGCCAAGCTCCGCGTCTCGACCCGTACGCAGATCGCGGGTCTCCAGCGCCGTCTGGGCATCACCACGGTCTACGTCACCCACGACCAGACCGAGGCCCTCACCATGGGCGACCGCGTCGCCGTCCTCAAGGACGGTCTGCTCCAGCAGGTCGACTCGCCGCGCAACATGTACGACAAGCCCGCCAACCTCTTCGTCGCCGGCTTCATCGGCTCCCCGGCCATGAACCTGGTCGAGGTCCCGATCACCGACGGCGGCGTGAAGTTCGGCAACAGCGTCGTCCCGGTCTCCCGCGAGGCCATCGCCGCCGCCTCCGCCAACGGCGACACCACCGTGACCGTCGGCGTCCGCCCCGAGCACTTCGACGTCTCGGGCCCGACGAGCAAGGACGGCCTGGCCGTCACGGTCAACGTCGTCGAGGAGCTCGGCTCGGACGGCTTCGTGTACGGCTCCACCCGCGTCGGCGGCGAGGACAAGGACCTGGTGGTCCGCGTCGGCGGCCGTGACGTGCCCGCCAAGGGCACCACGCTGCACGTCGTGCCGCGCGCCGCCGAGCTGCACGTCTTCTCGACCTCCACGGGCGCCCGCCTCAGCGACTGAGAGCGTCCACGGGCCCGCCTCAGCGACCGAGGCCGCCCCGGAGCACTGCCGTACGGCCCCGCATCTGTTGCAGATGCGGGGCCGTTCGTTTAAACGGGCTTACCCCGGAAAACCCCGGCATTCAGGGCCCCGCCCGAGCCCCCGCGTCAACACGGGATTCGAAAAGCCGCCTCGAACCATCCCTCGCGAGAGTGACTAAATGTCGCCATATCACTACCGGCCGCTACGCTCGCTGCGTGACGCACACTGCCCGCCGAATCGGCCGCTCTCTCGCCCTCGTCCTGCCCGTCGTCCTGGTGCTCTCGGGAACGCTCGCGGTGTCCGCTGTTCCGTGGGCCGGCCAGGACTCCGGAACCCAGCTGACGGCGTCCTCCACGGAGGTCTCCGTCCGGGCCAAGTCCCGTGCCCCGCAGGATATTCTCCGCGACCAGCTCCTCGCAGAGCTTCAGGAGAAGGACCCCGGCACGGCCCTCACCCACCTCCAGCGCGAGGTGGAGAACCGGCCCTCCCTCGCCAAGCACTGCTTCTCCATCGCCCGCGCGCTCGGCCGCGCCGCCGTCGAGCACTACGGCCCCTCGCGCGCCCAGTCCTTCTCCCGCCCGGTCTGCGACACCTCGTACGCGACCGGCGTGATGCGCGCGAGCTGACGGTTCACGAGATGACGGGCCGCGAGCTGCACGGCCCGGCACGCACGGGGCGCCTATCGTTCCCCGTATGCACACCACTCCCACGCAGGCCGTGGTCCTGGCGGGCGGCCAGGGCTCACGGCTCCGCCCGTACACCGACGACCGCCCCAAGCCGATGGTCGAGATCCCGGGCACCGGGACCCCGATCATCGGCCATCAGCTTTCCTGGCTGGCCGCCGAGGGCGTGACCGACGCCGTCGTCTCCTGCGGTCATCTCGCCGAGGTGCTCCAGGCGTGGCTGGCCTCCGCGGACCTGCCCCTGAAGGTGACCACGGTCGTCGAGACCGAGCCCCTGGGCCGCGGCGGCGGCCTCAAGTACGCCGCCGCGCACCTGCCCGACCCGGACCGGCCCTGGTACGCCACCAACGGCGACATCTGGACCCGCTTCTCGCTGCGCGAGATGGCCGCCTTCCACGCCGAGCGGGACGCCCTCGCGACGCTCGCCCTGGCCCGCCCCCGGATCCCGTGGGGCGCCGTCGAGACCGACACCTTCGGCAACGTCACCGACTTCATCGAGGCCCCGCCGTCGCCGTTCCTGATCAACGCGGGCGTGTACGTCTTCGCCGCGGCCTTCACGGAGCTCCTCCCCGACCTCGGCGACCACGAGCGGACCACCTTCCCCCGCCTCGCGCGCGAGCGGCGCCTGGCGGGCTTCCCGCTGCCCCAGGGCGCCTACTGGAGGGCCATCGACACCGCCAAGGACCTCACGGAGGCCGCCAAGGAGCTGGCCGCCCAGAAGTCCTGACGGACGGGCGGCCCCTGACGGTCGGACGGCACACGACATCCGGAAGACGGCAGACGGCAGACGGCAGACGGCAGACGGCAGACGGCGTACGAGAAGGGCGGCACCGCCTGGAACGCGGTGCCGCCCTTCTCGTACCCCTACGTCAGCCCAGCAGGCCGCCGATCGGGTTCTGCGCGCCGCCCGACGTCGAGCCGCTCTCGGACGGGGTGCTGGTGGAGCCGGTCGAGCCGCCGCTCGACGTGCCGCCGGTGGTGCTCGGGGAGTCGCTCGTCGACGGCGGGGGCGCCGGCTTCGACTGCGTGGGCGTCCGGCTGCCGCCGGTGCTCGTGCCCTGCGTCGCGGTCGGGCGCTGCTCCTGGGTCCGGGTGGACTCGTGGGTCGTCTCGGTGGGCCGGGTGGCCTCCTCGGTCTCCTCGCTCCGCGCCGGGGCCTCACTGGTCGCGGCGGGCTCGGGCGCCGTCGAGGCGGCCTTCGAGGGGGCGCGGTGCGTCGGCTCCTGGGGGAGCGGCTGGCCGGGGAGGTGGTTGATCGGGTCGTCGTTGGGGCCCGGGACGGTGACCATCTCGGTGGAGCGGACGGCGCCGCCGAGGACGGAGCCGACGAGGAGGGTGAGGCCGACGACGACGGCGGCGAGGAGGGTGCTGCGGCGGGTGACGCGGCGGCGCAGGTCCCAGAGTTCGGCGCGGGGGCCGAGGGTGCGCCAGGCCTCGCCGGCGAGGCGGCCGTCGAGGGAGTAGACGGGGGCACCGGCGATGATCAGCGGGGACCAGGCGGCGAGGTAGATGATGTCGGCGGAGTCGTAGACCGGGACGGTCTTCCAGCTGACGGTCAGGATGAGGGCGGCGGAGAGCAGGGCGCCGACGACGGCGGCGACGCGCTGCCAGAGTCCGAGGACGGTGAGGACGCCGACGACGACCTGGAGGAAGGCGACGGTGAGTCCGGCGCCGACGGGGTGCTGGAGGGCGAAGTCGCGCAGCGGTTCGGCGAGGGCCCAGGGGTGGAGCGAGTTGAGCCACTTCACCATGGAGCCGCGCTCGCCGCCGTCGAAGTAGACGGGGTCGCAGAGCTTGCCCATGCCCGCGTAGATGGAGATGAAGCCGAGGAAGACGCGGAGCGGGAGGAGGACGACGCCGAGGTTCATCCGGCGGCCGGGGTAGTAGGCGTGCCGGACGTTGTCCTGTCCGTGGCGCTGGGCGGACCGGTCGTGCGGCGCGTCGTCCTCGTACGGCTCGGTGGGCTCGGGCCTGAGGTCGTACAGCTCGTCGTAGGCCCCCTCGGCGCGGCGCATCGGCGGCAGCAGCGGCGCGGCGGCCTCGGCGGGCACCACGGGGTGGGGCATGGTGGTGTCGATGCGCGGGATGGCCTGGGTGTCGCCGACGCCGTGGCCCCCGTGGCCGACGGCCGGTTCGAGCGTGGAGACGGACGACTCGCGCACGGCCTGGAGCAGGCCGGTCGCGCCCGGCGTGGACTTTCCGGTCCACACGACGGGGCGACGGCGCGGGCCGCCGCCCGCGCCCACTCCGGACAGGGCGGCGGTACGGGCCGCGAACTTCGGCTGAGGGGCCGGCGCGAGCCGCACACGGAAGCTGGCGTGGTTCACGATCACCTGGGCGGGATCGGAATCCACCTTGACCATGCTCAGCGCGGGCTGATCGTCGAACCCCGGCCGGGGCGTTCTGGTGTCCACACTCATCTAACCGAGTGATGTGCGGTTAGGACACTGCCTTGACGGTTGCCAAATGTCCGAGGCCCGTCAAGATCACGGCCGGGGCGCGTCCCTCGTTCGGGTCAGGCCATGCGGCGGCGGGCCGCCTCGTAGAGCACGACACCGGCGGCGACACCGGCGTTGAGCGACTCGGCGCCGCCCGGCATCGGGATGCGGACGAGGAAGTCGCAGGTCTCGCCGACGAGGCGGGAGAGGCCCTTGCCCTCGGATCCGACGACGATGACGACCGGGCCGCCCAGCTCCTCCAGCTCGTGGACGTCGCGGTCACCGTCGGCGGCGAGGCCGACGACCGTGACTCCGGCCTTCTGGTACTGCTCCAGGCAGCGCGTCAGGTTGGTGGCGCGGGCGACCGGCGTGCGGGCGGCGGTGCCGGCCGAGGTCTTCCACGCACCGGCGGTCATGCCGGCGGCGCGCCGCTCGGGGACGACGACGCCGTGGCCGCCGAAGGCGGAGACGGAACGGACGACGGCGCCGAGGTTGCGCGGGTCGGTGATGCCGTCGAGGGCGACGATCAGCGGGTCCTCGTGGTCGTCGAACGCGGCCGCGACGAGGTCCTCGGGGTGCGCGTACTCGTACGGCGGGACCTGGAGGACGAGGCCCTGGTGGTTCAGGCCGTTCGTCATCCGGTCGAGCTCGGGGCGCGGCGCCTCCATGATGTTGATGTTGCCGCGGCCGGTGGCGAGGTTCAGGGCCTCGCGCACGCGCTCGTCGTTGTCGATGAACTGCTGCACGTACAGGGTCGTGGCGGGCACGCCGTCGCGCAGGGCCTCGAAGACCGGGTTGCGGCCGACGACCATCTCGGACAGGCCCTTGCCGCCGCGCCGCGCGACGGGCTTGCGCTTGGCCACGTTCCGGGCCATCGCGTTGGAGACGCGGAAGGCCTTGTGGCCCTTGCGGTTCTCGGCCTTGGGCGTCGGGCCCTTGCCTTCGAGGCCCTTGCGCCGCTGGCCACCGCTGCCGATCGTCGCACCCTTCTTGTTGGACGTGCGACGGTTCCTGCGCTGGCTGTTCCCGGCCATGACTACCTAATCCTCGGTGTTGCGTACGTAGGTCTGTAACTGAAGTGTGCCGCCCGGAGGCCCGAGCGGCACGTCTTCTAACGGTTGCCCAGCGTCCAGCGGGGGCCGTCGGGGCTGTCCTCGATGGCGAGACCGGACTGGCTCAGCTGGTCGCGGATCGCGTCCGCGGTCGCCCAGTCCTTGCGCTCGCGCGCCGACTCGCGCTGCTGGAGCACGAGGCGTACGAGGGTGTCGACGACGCCGTGGAGCTCCTCGCCGCCACCGGTCTCCTCGGCCCAGTGCGGGTCGAGGGGGTCCAGGCCGAGGACGCCGAGCATGGCACGGACCTCGGCCAGGCGGGCGATGGCCTCGTCCTTGTCGTCCGCGGCGAGGGCGCTGTTGCCCTGGCGGACGGTCGTGTGGATGATCGCCAGCGCGTGCGGCACGCCCAGGTCGTCGTCCATGGCCTCGGCGAAGGCCGGCGGCACCTCGGCGGCGGGCTCGACGGTCCTCCCCGCCTTCTCGGTGGCGCGCTGGACGAAGCCCTCGATGCGGGCGAAGGCCGACTCGGCCTCGCGCAGGGACTCCTCGCTGTACTCGATCATCGAGCGGTAGTGCGGGGTGCCCAGGTAGTAGCGCAGGACGATCGGGCGCCAGTTCTTCACCATCTCGGACACCAGCACGCTGTTGCCGAGCGACTTCGACATCTTCTCGCCGCTCATGGTGACCCAGGCGTTGTGCACCCAGTACCGCGCGAACTCGTCGCCGAAGGCCTTGGCCTGGGCGATCTCGTTCTCGTGGTGCGGGAAGATCAGGTCGAGGCCGCCGCCGTGGATGTCGAAGGCGGGGCCCAGGTACTTGTGGGCCATGGCCGAGCACTCCAGGTGCCAGCCGGGACGGCCGCGGCCCCAGGGCGTCTCCCAGTCGGGCTCGCCCGGCTTGGTCGCCTTCCACATGGCGAAGTCGCGGGGGTCGCGCTTGCCGGTGATGCCGTCCTCGGCGGGCTGGCGGAGGTCGTCGATGTCCTGGTTGGACAGCTCCAGGTAGCCCGGGAAGGAGCGCACGTCGAAGTAGACGCTGCCGTCCGCCTCGTAGGCGTGGCCGCGCTCGATCAGACCCCGCATCATCTCGATCATCTCGGGGACGTGACCGGTGGCGCGGGGCTCGTACGTGGGCGGCAGGCAACCGAGCGCCTGGTAGCCGTCGTTGAACGCGCGCTCGTTCTCGTAGCCGATGGACCACCAGGGGCGACCCTGCTCGGCGCCCTTCCTGATGATCTTGTCGTCGATGTCGGTGACGTTGCGGATGAACGTGACGTCGTAGCCGCGGTACTGGAACCAGCGGCGCATGATGTCGAAGTTCAGCCCCGAGCGGATGTGACCGATGTGCGGGGCCGCCTGCACGGTGGCACCACAGAGGTAGATCGAGACACAGCCCGGCGTGAGCGGGGTGAAGTCACGGATCTGCCGGGCGCTGGTGTCGTACAGGCGAATAGTCACCACTCCAGGGTAGTGGGCGTGTGGTAGTGCCCAGCGACCTGATCGGGGTACCCGATGACGAATTTCACCGGCACCGGTGGCTCATGGGCGGGTCACGGGGTACACGAGGGCGGTCGCGAGGGCGGCGAGGCCCTCGGCGCGGCCGGTGAGTCCGAGCCCGTCCGTGGTGGTGCCGGAGACGGAGACGGGTGCGCCCGCCGCCTCGCTGAGCGCCTTCTGCGCCTCGTCGCGCCGCTTGCCGATCTTGGGGCGGACCCCGACGACCTGCACGGCGATGTTGCCGATCTCGTACCCCTCGGCGCGGACGATCCGGGCGGCCTCGGCGAGCAGGGTGACGCCGGAGGCGCCGGACCACTCGGGGCGCGAGGTGCCGAAGTGGGCGCCGAGGTCGCCGACGCCGGCGGCGGAGAAGAGCGCGTCGCAGGCGGCGTGGGCGGCGACGTCACCGTCGGAGTGCCCGGCGAGACCGTACTCCTCGCCCTCCCAGAGCAGGCCCGCGCACCAGAGTTCGCGCCCCTTCTCGAAGGCGTGGACGTCGGTACCGATGCCGGTACGGGGAATCAGCACGGGCTCAGAAGCCATCGTTGGCCCTCCTGCGGGCGAGTACGGCCTCGGCGAGGACGAGGTCGAGGGGGCGGGTCACCTTGAAGGCCTCTTCGTGGCCGGGCACGACGACGACGGGCGCGCCGAGCTTCTCGACCATCCCGGCGTCGTCGGTGGCGCCCTCACCGGTGAGGGCGACGGTGGCATGGGCGTTGACCAGGGTGTCGTGGTCGAAGCCCTGGGGGGTCTGGACGGCGCGGAGGCGGGCGCGGACCGGGGTGGCGACGACCTGCTCGGGGTCGCCGGGCTTCTCGGCCGGCTCGACCTCCTTGACGGTGTCGGCGACGGGCAGCGCGGGGACGACGGCGACGGCCCCGTCCCGTACGGCCTCGATGACGGCGTCCACGGTCTCGACGGGGACCAGCGGGCGGGCCGCGTCGTGGACGAGGACGGTGGTGACGCCCTCGGGCAGCGCCTGGAGGCCGAGGTGGACGGACTCCTGGCGGGTGTCGCCGCCGGGGACGACGAGGTAGTCGGTCCGCTCGGGGAGGGCGTGGGCGTCGAGGAGGTTCTTGACCTCGGCGGCACCGTCGGAGGGGGCGACCACGACCACGAGCGAGACCGCGCGGGAGGCGGCCATCGCGCGGACGGCGTGGATGAGCATGGGGGTGCCGTTCAGCGCGCGGAGCGCCTTGGGGGCGCCCGGGCCGAGGCGTACGCCCCGCCCGGCGGCCGGGATCACCACGGCGGTACGACTGGGACGCGCTTCGTCTGACATCGGTTGCACTCCGGCAGGTTTGTTTCCGCGGCCGACATGGGTATGGCCTCACCGTGCCGGACGCTCCGCCTTGACCGGGCCCTTTCCGTGACGACGGTCGAGGCGCGGCCGCGTGGGCACAGGGGCTCGGACGTAGAGAAGTTCAGGGGGTGCGGGTTACTTCAGCGGTGCGGCCACGTGTACGAGCCGCGTACGTACGCGAACATGCCGCAGCGCCCGGCGACAGCACTGTGTGGATCACAGTACGCCAGCGGGCACCACGGCATTGCTTCACTACTTCACCGCGGAATGCGGCTCAGGACGCGAGGACCTCGTCGAGGAGAGCCTCGGCCTTGTCCTCGTTCGTGTTCTCCGCGAGAGCCAGCTCGCTCACCAGGATCTGGCGAGCCTTGGCGAGCATGCGCTTCTCACCTGCGGAAAGTCCGCGCTCGCGCTCACGACGCCACAGGTCGCGCACCACTTCGGCGACCTTGATGACATCGCCGGAGGCGAGCTTCTCGAGATTTGCCTTGTAGCGACGGGACCAGTTCGTCGGCTCTTCGGCGTACGGCGCGCGCAGCACCTCGAAGACCCGGTCCAGCCCGTCCTGACCGACCACGTCGCGAACACCGACGAACTCCGCATTGTCCGCCGGCACACGAACCGTCAGGTCGCCCTGCGCGACCTTGAGCACCAAGTAGGTCTTGTCCACGCCTTTGATCTGGCGAGTTTCGATGGCCTCGATCAGCGCGGCCCCGTGATGGGGATAGACCACGGTGTCGCCAACCTTGAACGTCATGTGACAGGTACCCCTTCCGTGGCTATCCAGGGTAACACGGATTCGGCTTCTTCTGAATGGCGTTTTCGCAGGTCAGGGCATATCTCGGGGCTTGACAACGGCGACACGAACGTGCTGCGGAGGGCTTGCGGAAGGCGGTATTCGCAGGTCGGAGCCGCTGCATGGACGGAGAGAAACGCGCACGTTACACACACCCGGAGGCCCTCCAGGGAGGGGCGATGCCCCGGTTTGTCTGGTTCGGAGCAGGCTTCTTCACCTACTCCGTTCGAGGATCGGCCACCCGTACGGATGCATGCCGGGGTGATTCCCGAAATTGATCAGCGGACATCGGCCGACATCGGTCGGCGCTTTTCCGGAGGGGCGGCTCCGGGGAATGCGGGGCCGCCTCCGAATTGATCAAGGCGGTTATGTGAACAACAGGTCAATGGGTCGTGATCCGGCCACAGAGAGCAACACGCGGCGGGCGGCCCGAGGGCTCCGCGGAGGGCATCCGGGCCCCACCCCGGGGACGTCCCGCTGACGGCGGTGACCGGTTAGGGGCGGGTCGGGTGCGGGACGCGGAGTGAGGCTCGGTAACCTGAGCGCGCTGACACACCTTTAGCTGTCCCTTAGTTCCCACACCCGTCCGTACGTCCTAGGAGATGCCGCCGCCGTGAGCCGCAGCCTTCGACGCGGCGCCCTCGCCGCCACCGCCATCGTGTTCTCCATCGCCGCGCTGTCCGCCTGTGGTGCGGGCAACGACGCGCAGACGCTCGAGGTCCGGCCGGACAACGCAGCCGTCTCCGTGGACGACGTCAAGATCCAGAACGCGCTGGTCATCACCCAGCCCGAGCCCGGCGTCAAGGGCCCGGCCGCCGTCTCGGCCACCGTCTTCAACAACGGCCGCGTGCCGCAGACCATCGACGCGATCAGCCTGCCGGGCACGACCGCCGTCGTGAAGCTGAAGCCGGCCGAGGGCACCGGCCCGATCACCGTCCCGGCCGGCGGCTCCGTCGTGATCGGCGGCGCGGGCAACGCCTCCGCCCTGATCGAGAACGGCTCCGAGGCCGCCCGTGACGGCGACGCCCAGCAGGTCGTCTTCAAGCTCAGCAAGACCGGAGACGTCGGCCTGAGCGCCTTCGTCGTCCCGGCGAAGAGCTACTTCAAGGAATACGGCCCCGAGGTCGTCCCGGCTCCCCCGGGCGCCTCGCCGACCGCCTCCGCCTCCGCGTCGCCCTCGGGCGAGGCCGAGCACGGCACCGAGGCCCCGGCCTCGGGCGAGCCGACGACCGCCGGTCACTGACGGCAGCAGAAACACGCCGAAGGGGCGCCCCCACCAGGGGGCGCCCCTTCGGCGTACGTACGTACGGAGCTGTCCACGGCTCCGTAAGAAGCCGTCCACGTCTCGTACGGGGTCGTCTACGGCTCGAACTTGTAGCCCAGGCCGCGGACCGTCACGAGGTACCGCGGCGCGCCGGGGTCGGGCTCGATCTTGGCGCGGAGGCGCTTCACGTGGACGTCGAGGGTCTTGGTGTCGCCGACGTAGTCCGCGCCCCACACCCGGTCGATGAGCTGCATACGGGTCAGCACGCGGCCCGCGTTGCGCAGCAGCATCTCCAGGAGGTCGAACTCCTTCAGCGGCAGGTCGACCTTGCCGCCGGAGACCGTCACCACGTGGCGGTCGACGTCCATGCGGACCGGGCCGGCCTCCAGGGCCGCCGGGGTGACCTCCTCCGGCTCCCCGCGGCGGCGCAGCACCGCGCGGATGCGGGCGACGAGCTCCCGCGAGGAGAAGGGCTTGGTCACGTAGTCGTCGGCTCCTATCTCCAGGCCGACGACCTTGTCGATCTCGCTGTCCTTGGCGGTCACCATGATCACCGGGACGTTCGAGCGGCCGCGCAGCTGGCGGCACACCTCGGTACCGGGCAGACCGGGAAGCATCAGGTCGAGGAGGACGAGGTCGGCTCCGTTGCGCTCGAACTCGTCGAGGCCGTCGGGCCCGGTCGCCGCGACGGCGACCTCGAAGCCTTCCTTGCGGAGCATGTACGACAGGGCGTCGCTGAAGGATTCCTCATCCTCGACGACGAGCACTCGGGTCACGGAAGGACCTCCGGGGCGGGGAGCGGTTCGGTCATGAGATCTGGGGTGGGGGAAGAGGCGGGCCGGCGGTCCCGTACGGCGCCCGCCTCGGGCAGCCGCAAGGTGAAGGTGGAGCCCTGACCCTCGGTGCTCCAGACGGTGACCTCCCCGCCGTGCGAGGCGGCCACGTGCTTGACGATGGCCAGGCCGAGCCCCGTGCCGCCGGTGGCACGGGAGCGGGCCGGGTCGACGCGGTAGAAGCGCTCGAAGACGCGCTCCCGGTCCTTCTCGGGGATGCCGATGCCCTGGTCGGTCACGGCTATCTCGATCAGGTCCCCGCTGGGTGCCGCGACGTGGCGGGCGGCGATGCCCACCCGCGTACGGGCCGGTGAGTAGTTGACGGCGTTCTCGACGAGGTTGCCGAGGGCCGCGGCGAGCTGGCCCCGGCTGCCCCACACGTACAGGTCGGCGGCGCCGCCGGAGACCATGGTGATCTGCTTGGTGGACGCGGGCTGCCGGGAGCGGTCGATCGCCTCGGCGACGAGCTCGTCCACGGACACCGGCTCGGAGTCCTCCAGCGGGTCGTCGTTCTGCACGCGGGAGAGGTCGATGAGCTCCTGTACGAGGTTGGTGAGGCGGGTCGCCTCGATCTGCATCCGGCCGGCGAAGCGGGTGACCGCCTCGGGGTCGTCCGAGGCGTCCATGACCGCCTCGGAGAGCAGGGAGAGCGCACCCGTGGGGGTCTTGAGCTCATGGCTCACATTGGCGACGAAGTCGCGCCGTACCGCTTCGATGCGGCGGGCCTCGGTGAGGTCCTCGACCAGGAGCAGTACGAGCCGGGAGCCCAGTGGGGCGACCCGGGCGGAGACGGCGAGGGCCTCGCCGCGTCCGGTGCCGCGCCGGGCCAGGTCCAGCTCGACCTGCCGTATCTCTCCGTCGCGGCGGGTGTCACGCGCCATGTTGAGCATGGGTTCGACGGCCAGCTTGCCGCCGCGGACCAGGCCGAGCGCGTACGCCGCCGAGCTGGCCTTCACCACGGAGTCGCTCTCGTCGAGGACGACCGCGGAGGAGCGCAGCACGGACAGCACGGTGTCGACGCCGGGCGGGAGCACGGCGTCGGTGTGCAGAGAGGTTCGGGTGGGTCGCGCCTGGTCGCGTTCGCTCCAGCGGAACGCCAGCATGGCGATCACGCCGGTGCACACGCCGGCGATCGCTGCCAATGCGGCGACCGCCGCGTTCACGTCCATGCCTCAAGGTTATGCGGGGTCGCGGACACTCTCCCAGCCATCCGAGTGGCTGCTCGAACAGTCGTCGCCCAGAGTTCACCGTGGAGATGCAGGTGGTTCATTTGTCAGGGCGGCATCGGTGGCGCGTGTCGCCCAGAGTTCACCTGGGGGAAAGTGCCGGTTCACATCAGGGGCTGGAACCGGACGCGTAGGGGGCCGAACGTGGGAACGTGGGGGTCCGAGCCCCACCCGGACCCCGGAGCTTTGCGTAGAGAGGGACATCCATGCGGGACGCGTACCACGAGGAACTTGACTCGATCGGCGAGGGCCTGGTCGAGATGGCCCGGCTCGTCGGGTCGGCGATCGGGCGCGCCACGACGGCGATGCTCGACGCGGATCTCAAGCTGGCCGAGAGCGTGATCGCCGCGGACCAGAAGGTCGACGACCTCCAGCACGACCTGGAGGCCCGGGCGATAGCGCTGCTCGCCCGGCAGCAGCCGGTGGCGACGGACCTGCGGATCGTGGTGACCTCGCTGCGGATGAGCGCCGACCTGGAGCGCTCCGGCGACCTGGCGCAGCACGTGGCGAAGCTGGCCCGGCTGCGGTTCCCGGCGACGGCGGTGCCGCGTGACCTGCACGCGACCATCCTGGAGATGGGTCAGCTGGCGCAGCGCCTGATGGCGAAGGCGGCGGAGGTCATCATCACGAAGGACGTCGACCTGGCGCTCCAGCTGGAGCAGGACGACGACGAGATGGACCTGCTGCACCGGACGCTCTTCCAGCACCTGATGGACGACCGCTGGAAGCACGGCATCGAGACGGCCGTCGACGTGACGCTGCTCGGCCGGTACTACGAGAGGTTCGCGGACCACGCGGTGTCGGTGGCGAAGCGCGTCGTGTACCTGGTGACGGGCGAGCACGCGGACGAGCTGCAGGCGGCGGACGCGCCGGTGGAGGGCGCGTAGGCGCACGCCACTCCTGTGCGCCGTTGATGCGCCGGTCGGGGTGGGCATGCAATGGGGGGAGGCGATGCTCGCCTCGAAAGGGAGGGACCCCATGGCCGAATCCCCGATGACGACCGACTCCGGAGCGGAGCCGCCGCGCGAGGCGGTGTTCCTGCCCGTCCTTGGCGCCTGCGGGTGCGGCTCCGGCTGCGGCTGCGGCTGCCAGTCGGGCGCCCCGTGCCAGTGCGGGGGCTGCTCCGGCTGACCGGTGAGGGGGTGGGGTGCGGCACCCGCACCCCACCCCCTGCTCCCTATATGTCGAGCACGCCGACGGTCTGGCCGCCGCCGGCCTCGCCGGTCGTACGGAAACCCAGCCGTTCGTAGAACGCGCCGGGTCCGTCCTCGCCGGGCTCCCAGGTCACGTAGAACCGCCGCTCGCCGCGCCGGCGCAGTTCGTCGCGTACGGCCTCGACGGCGAAGCGCCCGTACCCCTTGCCCTGTCCGGCGGCGGCGATGTTGAGGCGCCAGAGGCCGCTGCGCCGGTCGTCCGGGTCCTTCTCCTCGTTCCACGGGATGTCGAGGAAGGCCATCAGGAAACCGACGAGCTCGTCACCGTCGAAGATCAGCCGCGGCCAGGCGGTCTCCCCGAAGGCGTACGCCTCCGCGAGGGACTTCACGACGGGGGCGACGTTGCGCTCCTGGTGGGGGTGGACGCGCAGGTCGAGTGCGGCGTCGATGGTGGCGGAGGTGACCTGCTCCAGACGCAGTGACGTGTTCATGCGCTGAACGGTAATGAGTCACCGCGGTCCCCCGCACTGCCATGACGGGAGCGGGCCTCCGCTACGGCTGGAAGAACATCACCGAACGCAGCTTCAGCCGGTCGCCGGCCGGGCGGCCGTGGGGGCGCAGGGTCCAGGAGTCGCCCGAGCAGTCGGGCTCCGTGAAGACCATCGCGTACGTGTCCGTGTCGTTGTGCGGCGCGAAGGCGGGCTCCGAGGCACTCGGGTCGGCGGCCTCGGCGATCGTGATGCACTCACCGCTCGCCGGGTCGTGCAGCGTGATCCACTCCGGGGAGCCGCCGATCCCGACGAACCGGTAGCTGAAGTCGCCGGTGGCGGCGTGGGCGGGGGAGGCGAGGGTGGCGGTGAGGGCGAGTGCGCCGCAGACGGCGGCGAGGGAGTGGCGGAGACGCACGGGGGTTCTCGTTTCGGTGAAGACGACCAAGGTCACCCCACCCCTAACCCCGCCTCCCGGCCCGTAAGCGGCGCAGCGCAGCCGGAAGGTTTCGCCCTCACCCGTCCGGCCGACAGGAACCCGCTACGGAGCGAAGACCTGCTCGAGGCGGTGGATCGCCCCGTCGTCCCCGGTCTCGTACCGGAAGACGAGCCCCGAGTCGGGGTGCGCGGCGACCCAGTCGATCAGCTCCTGCACGCCGATCCGCTGACTCCCGGAACTGCTGACGATCGGGTTGGTGGCGGTGACGTACGCGGCCTGGTCGAGGGCCCAGCGGCTCTCCTCCCCGGTACCGACGAACGGAACCCCGTCGGAGTCCTTCGACGCACAGCCCCAAACCCCGTGCTGTACGACGAGGTTGACCTTCCCGGTGCTGCCGTCGAGCTCCTCGATCCGGTAGAGGGCGAACTCGTCGGGGTCGACGTCGTCGGGACCGGGCGGAGAGTCGACACAGCCGACGCCGTGCGAGGAGGCGGCGGGCTCGGGCACGGAGGTCTTCGGGGAGGAGGTCTTCGGAACGGAGGTCTTCGGGGCGGCGGGCTTCTGCACGACCGGAGCGACGGTGGGAGCGGCGGTGGCCCCGGACCCCCCGCCCGATCCACCCGATCCACCCGATCCACCCGATCCGGGAGCTGCGGTGGTACCCGCGACGGGCGCGCTGGGCGCGGCGGGACCGGCGGCGGAACCACCCTCCTGGCATCCGGTGAGCACGGCGGCCAGGGCGACGGCGGCGAGCGCGAGAGCAGCGGGTCTGAGACGGTCGGCGTTCATCGGGAAGTCCCCCTCTACACGGGCGACCGCCCACGGCCGCACCCCTGCCGGGAACGTAGCAACGCCACACCCCCCGGCACAGCGCCGCACCCCCCGATGTCACCGACTTGGTACGCCCCCCGAACACCCACAGAACAACACCGAACCCCCGCCCACCGAAACCGGCGAACGGGCGCTGTCGTGGGTGCGCTGCGTCAGGGCTACTGCCGTCGAGCCACTGGCCGCCGGACTACCGGGGGCTCGTCCCCCTCGCGACTCAGGCGGTTGTCAGTGGCCGCTGTTAGCGTCCGGCCGTTCTCAAAGAGCTGTGTGGGGAGGGGTCGTATGGGCGCGTCGGGGTGGGACTACTCGGTGCCGTATCAGGAGGATCTCGGCGGGGCGTTCGATGCGCTGCGGCGGAAGGTGTTCGAGGAGCGGGACTACTACTGGGGCCCGGGCGGTGACTGGCGGCCGGAGGCGGAGCGGCTGCCGTGGCCCGAGACCGAGGAGGAGCTGTGGGAGCACGAGCTCGTGCAGCATGACGGGACGCACTCGATCCTCGACATCTTCCGGATCATCGGACCGGACGAGGAGCCGGACTACTCCACGATGAAGCAGGTGACCGAGGAGGAGGCGCTGCGGGTCCTGGGCGCGAGGAAGCTCACCCGGGCGCACGTGCCGAGGTTCGAGGAGTTCGACCACTGGCGTTGGTACGGGCGGTGCGCCGTGCTCCATGACGACCGGGGTGAGCCGCAGGAGATCTACTTCTGGGGCTTCTCCGGCGACTGAGCCGACCCAGTGGACCAGCCGTGGACCGCCGGAACCGGCGATGCGCCTGCCGAACTCTCCTCGCCCTGACGGGACCACCGACGGACCCAGGCCACGAAGAAGCCCCCTCCCGGCGGAGAGACCGCTGGGAGGGGGCTGTTTCGTCAGTCAGGGCTACTTCTTGCCCTGGTTCTTCACGGCCTCGATGGCCGCCGCCGCGGCGTCCGGGTCGAGGTACGTGCCGCCCGGGTTGAGGGGCTTGAAGTTCTCGTCGAGTTCGTAGGACAGGGGGATGCCCGTCGGGATGTTGAGGCCCGCGATGTCGGCGTCCGAGATGCCGTCCAGGTGCTTCACCAGGGCGCGGAGGCTGTTGCCGTGGGCGGCGACCAGGACCGTGCGGCCGGCGAGGAGGTCCGGGACGATGTTGTCGTACCAGTACGGGAGCATCCGCTCGACGACGTCCTTGAGGCACTCGGTCTGCGGGCGCAGCTCCGGCGGGATCGTCTGGTAGCGGGCGTCGTGGGCCTGCGAGTACTCGCTGTCGTCCGAGAGCGCCGGCGGCGGGGTGTCGTACGAACGGCGCCACAGCATGAACTGCTCCTCGCCGAACTCGGCGAGCGTCTGGGCCTTGTCCTTGCCCTGGAGGGCGCCGTAGTGGCGCTCGTTGAGGCGCCACGAGCGGCTGACCGGGATCCAGTGGCGGTCCGCGGACTCCAGCGCGAGCTGCGCCGTCCGGATCGCGCGCTTCTGGAGGGAGGTGTGCAGCACGTCGGGCAGCAGGCCGGCGTCCTTGAGCAGCTCGCCGCCGCGCGTCGCCTCCTTCTCGCCCTTGGCGGTGAGGTTCACGTCCACCCATCCGGTGAACAGATTCTTCTCGTTCCACTCGCTCTCGCCGTGGCGGAGGAGGATCAGCTTGTACGGTGCGTCGGCCATGCGTACGAGCCTAATCGACCGCTGACGATTGACGCGCGCCGTCAATTCGCTGGCGTCCGACGTATGAGATGCGTAAGTTACGAGAGCCGGAAGCAGGGCTTACGTACAGCAGGGGGCCGTCACACATGTCCATCGATTCGCTCAGACGATCAGCCCGGGCGACGGTCTCCGGCCTTCCGCAGGGCTTCTGGTGGTTGTGGTTGTCGACCCTGGTCAACCGGACCGGCGCCTTCGTCCTGACCTTCCTCTCCCTCTACCTGACCGTGGAGCTCGGGCACTCCGCCTGGTTCGCCGGACTCGTCGTCGCCCTCCACGGCCTCGGCGGCGTCGCCGGTTCCCCGCTCGGCGGCGCGCTCACCGACCGCTGGGGCCGCCGCCCCACCATGGTCACCATGCACCTCGCAGCCGCCGCCTGCGCCGCCGCCCTCGCCGTCGTCACCAGCGCCTGGGCCATCGCCTCGGTCGTGCTCCTCATGGGCGTCGCCATGCAGGCCGTCCGCCCCTCCATCAACGCGACCATCTCCGACATGGTCCCCGCCCACGACGTGCGCCGGGCGTACGCCCTCAACTACTGGGCCCTCAACCTCGGCTTCGCCATCGCCTCCATCGGCGGCGGCGCCGCGGCCTTCCTCGGCTACCGCACCCTCTTCGTCGTCGACGCCGTCGCCACCACCCTGTGCGCCGTCATCGTCTTCCTCCGGCTCCCCGAGACCCGTCCCGAGGCCGCCGTCGGCAAGCAGGGCGAGCCGGTCGTGGAGGACAAGGTCAGCATGCTCACCGTGCTGCGCGACGCGCCCTTCCGCACGCTCGTCCTGCTCAACCTCCTCGTCTGCCTCGTCTTCACCGCCCCCTGGATCGGCCTGCCGCTCACCATGGCGAACCAGGGCCTCTCCCCCTCCTCGTACGGTGTCGTCATCGCCGTCAACGGCATCGTGATCGTCGCCTTCCAGCTGCTCGTCAACAGGCTGACCGACAAGCGCTCCCCGGTCCTCCTGCTGACCCTCTCCTCCCTCCTCTTCGCCCTCGGCACCGGCGCCACCGCCCTCGCCGGCTCCCCCGTCGCCTTCGCCGCGACCGTGGTCGTCTGGACCGTCGGCGAGATGATCCACGTACCGACGAACGCCGCCGCCACCGCCCGCCTCGCCCCCGAGCACGCCCGCGGCCGCTACCAGGGCGTGATGGGCATGTCCTGGGCCGTCGCCGGTTTCGTCGCCCCGATCGGCGCGGGCGCGATCGTCGGCGGCCCCGGCCCCGACGTCCTGTGGGCGGCGACGACCGCGATCGGCGTCATCGCCGCCGTCGGCTACTTCACCCGGCTGCGCAAGGCCCTCTCCGAAGAGCCCGCCGAGGACGGCGCGCCGTCCGCCCCCGCGGCCGAGCCCGAGGCCCCTACCGTGGCGCCCGTCGCCAGGACCGAGGACGCCGAGTCCTCCTCCGTCAGCGCCTGACCGGGTCCGTCTCGCCGTAGGCCGCCCACCCGGCCAGGGCGAACCCCGCCCCTTCCCTCCGCACTTCGGCCGCTCCGGCCCCGCCGAAGTGCGCGGGGACGACCAGTTCCCGTTCGTCGGCGGCCCGTCCGAGGATCCGGCGGCGGCTGGCCGCCGCCCCGGCCGCGTCCAGGCAGAAGCAGCTGGCGCGGGCCGGGTCGAGGATCTGCACGGGGCTGTGCAGGAGGTCGCCGACGAAGACCGCGCGGTCGGCCCCGGAGGCGAGCCGCAGGACGGCCGAGCCCGGGGTGTGACCGGGCGCCGACTCCAGGACGAGGTTCTCGTCGATGCGGTGCGAGCCGTCCCAGAGCGTGACGAGCCCCGCGCGGTGCACGGGCGCCACGCTGTCCTCGTGGATGAGCCGGTCCTCCTCCCGGAGGCCGCCGCCATACGCGTTCTCCGGGCCGAAGTGGAAGTCGTCCGCGGCCGGAAGGAGGTAGCGGGCGTTCGGGAACGTCGGCGCCCACTCCCCTCCCGCGTCGTACGTGTTCCAGCCGACGTGGTCCGCGTGCAGATGGGTGTTGACGACGACATCGACGTCCTCGGGCCGGATCCCCGCCCGCTCCAGCCGGCCGAGGAAACCGTCCCGCCGCCGGTGGAAGTGCGGCGAGTGGGGCCGCTCCCGCCCGTCGCCCACCCCGGTGTCGACCAGGACGGTCCGTCCGCCACTGCGCAGCACCCAGGTCTGCAGCGCCATCACCGCGCTGCCGCTGTCCGGCGCCCAGTGGTCCGGCGCCAGCCACTCCTCGTTGTCCTTCCACACCTCGGCCCCGGCGTCCGGAACGAGGGTGCGGGCGGGTCCGAACGGCCCCTGCCACTCGACGATCCGAATGATCTCGACGTCCCCCAGGACGATGCTCTGTGCGCTCTCGTTCGTCATGCGACCGACAGTAGGAGGGGTGGTTGAGCCTCTCAATGCTCCTTCCGCTCTTCCGGATGCGCGAGAAGCTCATCGCAGCCGCCGGAGCGGCGGTACGCTCCCGGCCATGGACGTGGTGAGCGACGCGATCTCGGCCGTACGCGTCGGGCAGCCCTCCTCCGACCGGGTACGGGTCGGAGGACGCTGGTGCGCGCGGCTCGCCCCGTACGAAGGGGCCGGCTTCCACATCGTCCTCAGGGGCAGCTGCTGGCTGCTGCCCGACGGGGGCGAACCGGTCGCCCTCGGCGCGGGCGACGCCGTACTGCTCCCGCACGGCACCGGACACGTCATCGCCGACGCACCCGCCGACGCGGAGACGGTCGCGCGGGCGGTCCCCTTCGACCGCTGGGCCGACGGCAGCCTCCCGCGCCCGCCCGGAACCGCCTCACGCGCCCGCGAGGTCGAGATGCTCTGCGGCAAGTACCGCCTCGACCGCAGCCACGCGCACCCGCTGCTCACGGAGCTCCCGCCGCTCGTCCACCTGCCGGCCCGCGCCGGCGGTCACCCCGAACTCCGGGCCGCCATCGGCCTCCTGGAGGGCGAGCTGGACCAACGGCGCCCGGGCGCCTCCCTCGCGCTCCCCAGCCTGCTCGACCTGCTGTTCGTGTACATGATCCGGTCCTGGACGGCCGAGAGCACGGCCGGGGCGTGGCCTGCCGCTCTGGGCGACCCGGTGGCGGCCGCCGCGCTGCGCGCGCTGCACTCCGACCCGGCCGCACCCTGGACCGTCGACCGGCTCGCGGCCGAGGCGGGCGTCTCCCGGCCCACCCTCGCCCGCCGATTCACCGCCCTCGTGGGCCGGCCCCCGATGGCGTACCTCACGTGGTGGCGGCTGACCCGGGCCGCCGCCCTGCTCCGGGACACCGGGGACCCGCTGGCCACCGTCGCCCGCCGCGTCGGCTACGCCTCGCCGTACGCCCTGTCCCACGCCTTCCGCCGCGAATTCGGCACGACACCGGGCCAGTACCGGAACGGGCCTGTCCCACCCTGATCGGCGGGAAAGGCCCCGGGGGCGTCGTGCCGGTCAGGCCGGGCTCGCGACGGGCTCAGCTCGCGGGCTTCCGGGTCAGGTTCTTGAACGCGTCCAGGTTCCGGGTCGACTCGCCGCGCGAGACCCGCCACTCGTACTCCCGCCGGATCGCCGACGCGAAGCCCAGCTCCAGGAGCGTGTTGAAGTCGCCGTCCGCCGCCTCCAGGACCGAGCCGAGCAGCCGGTCCAGTTCCTCCGGCGTGACGGCGGCCAGCGGCAGCTTGCCGGCGAGGTAGACGTCGCCGAGGCCGTCGACCGCGTAACTCACCCCGTACAGCTTGAGGTTGCGTTCGAGCAGCCAGCGGTGGACGCCCGTCTCGTTCTCGTCCGGGTGCCGGATGACGAAGGCGTTGAGGGAGAGGGAGTGGCGGCCCACCCGGAGCGACAGCGTGGTGAACAGCTTGCGCGTGCCCGGAAGCTTCACGACGTACGAGCCGGGCTCCGGGGACTCCCAGTCCAGCTCCGCGTCGTTGAACGTGTCCTCGATGATCCGCCGAACGTCCTCAGCCATGGTGCGAGCGTACGCGACGGCGGTTCTCCCGCAGCCGATGGTCGTGCATGGCTGCCGTGTACACGTCCGCCGTGCCCGAGGCCGCCGTGTCCCAGCCGAACGAACCCGCGTGCAGCGCCGCCGCCTCGCCCATCCGGGCCGACAGCGCCGGGTCCGCCGCGAAGCGGCCGAGCGCGCGGGCGTAGTCCGCCGGGTCGTGCCCCTGCACGAGGAAACCGGTCACGTCGTCCCGTACCGCCACGGGCAGACCGCCGACCGCCGCCGCGACGACCGGGGTGCCGGCCGCCTGCGCCTCGATCGCGACCAGACCGAACGACTCGCTGTACGAGGGCATCACGAGGACGCTCGCCGCGCGGAACCAGTCCGCGAGCCGGTCCTGCCCCACCGGCGGGTGGAAGCGCACGACGTCCGAGATCCCCAGCCGAGCGGCCAGCTTCTGCAGCTGCTCCGGCTTGGCCAGGCCGCTGCCGCTCGGCCCGCCCACCACCGGGACCACCATGCGCGAGCGCAGCGAAGGGTCCTGGTCCAGGAGGACGGCGGCGGCGCGCAGCAGGATGTCGGGGGCCTTCAGCGGCTGTATCCGGCCGGCGAAGACGGGGATGAAGGCGTCCTGCGGCAGGCCGAGCCGGGCGCGCGCCGCGGCGCGGCCGTCGGCGGGGCGGAAGTGGTCGAGGTTGACGCCCGGGTGCACGACCGCGATCTTGCCCGGCTCGGCCTCGTAGAAGCGGGCGAGCTCGTCGGCCTCCTCGGCCGTGTTGGCGATCAGCCGGTCGGCGGCGGAGACGATCTGCGTCTCGCCGATCACCCGGGCCGCGGGCTCGGGCGTGTCCCCCTCGGCGAGCGCCGCGTTCTTGACCTTCGCCATGGTGTGCATGGCGTGGACCAGCGGGACGCCCCAGCGCTCGGCGGCGAGCCAGCCGACGTGCCCGGAGAGCCAGTAGTGGGAGTGGACCAGGTCGTAGTGACCGGGCCGGTGGCCCGCCCACGCCTGCATCACCCCGTGCGTGAAGGCGCAGAGCTGCGCCGGCAGCTCCTCCTTGGCCAGCCCCTCGTACGGGCCGGCGTCCACGTGCCGTACGAGCACGCCCGGGGTCAGCTCGACCACCGGGGGCAGGCCGCCGGTGGTGGCCCGGGTGAAGATCTCCACCTCGATGTCGATGGCCGCGAGGCGCTTGGCCAGCTCGACGATGTAGACGTTCATGCCGCCCGCGTCACCCGTGCCGGGCTGGTGCAGCGGCGAGGTGTGGACGCTGAGCATGGCCACGCGCCGCGGGGTGCGGTGCCGGCCGGGGAGCCGGAGCCTGGCCGGCGCGGGGTGCCGGTGCCGGGTACCGGCGAACCGGGACACGTACTGGCTCACGTCGGCGGTCCTTCCGCTCGGGGACTGAGCTGGGCGGGCATGACGGGTGAAGGGCGCGGTACGTCCTCCAGCCGGGACAACAGCGGAATGACACCTTTCATTTCCTTCGGACCGGTGCTTTGCCAATTCGTTGCCGGGCGGGGCGCCCATCCGCTGCGGGATCGGGCAGCCGCAGGCCCCTCCCCCACACCCCTTACGCTCATGACATGGCCCCGCGCACCACCCGCCCCGTCGGCACACCGACCCGCGGGACCACCAACCCGAACCGGCTGCGCCGCATGGACCGCTGGATCGCCGCCGTCCACGGCCCCGCCCTGCGCCGCTCCCCCGAACCGCCGCTCGCCGTCGACCTCGGATACGGGGCCGCCCCCTGGACCGCCGTGGAACTCCTGGCCCGGCTGCGCACCGCCGAACCCCGCACCCGGCTCTACGGCATCGAGATCGAACCCGCCAGGGTCGAGGCAGCGAAGCCGTACGAACGCGAGGGCCTCTCCTTCCTGCACGGCGGCTTCGAAGTGCCGGTACCCGGCCGGGTCGCCCTGATCCGGGCGGCGAACGTGCTGCGCCAGTACGACGAGGACCAGGTCGCGGCCGTCTGGGCGCGGCTCTGCGGGCGGCTCGCACCGGGCGGCCTGCTCGTGGAGGGGACCTGCGACGAGATCGGGCGCCGGCACGTGTGGGTGGCGCTCGACGCGGCCGGGCCGCGCACGGTGACCTTCGCGACCCGGCTCGGTTCGCTCGACCGCCCCTCGGACCTCGCGGAACGGCTGCCGAAGGCGCTGATCCACCGGAACGTGCCGGGCGAGCCGGTGCACGCCTTCCTGCGGGACTTCGACCGGGCGTGGGCGGCGGCCGCCCCGTACGCCTCACTGGGCGCGCGGCAGCGCTGGATCCGCTCCGTCCGCGACCTGGCGGCGGACTGGCCGCTGACGGACGGCCCGCGCCGGTGGCGGCAGGGTGAGGTGACGGTGCGGTGGGAGGCGCTGGCGCCACGCGGGTGACGGGGCGGAGGAAGGCGCCGACGCCACGCGGGTGACGGGGCGGAAGGAGGCGCCGACGCCATGCGGGTGACGGTGCGCCAGTAGGCCCTGTCCCCTATTTCTTCCCAACTCCCCCTGAATTTCCCGTACGCGGGGAACGCCACACGCACATCACTCGTCCCCCCTGGGGGGAACAGGCCCGACAGGCCCCGGTTTCCCCTGTTGCTTTGCGGTTTCGCATGGCACTATCGCCAAGGTCACCACCAAGTTACTGACGGTAAATCAGATTTGGGTCACTCGAGGGGGAGCTCGTGAACCGACGCCGCCACGCCACTGCCGCGATCACCGTGATCTGCGCCCTGACCGTGCTGGCCTCTCCCGCACTGACCCTCCAGGCCGCCGCCGCGCCGCTCCCGCCGCCCCCTCCGAAGAAGAGCCTGGAGGAGGTGCGCAAGGAGATAGACGCCCTGTACCGGCAGGCCGCCGTCGCCACCGACGCGTACAACCTCGCCGAGGAGAAGACCAAGGAGCAGTCCGCCGAGATCGTCCAGGTCGCCCGGATGATCGTGGCCGGCCGCGAGAAGATCGAGGACCTCAAGGCCAAGGCCGGCGCCGCCGCCCGCGCCCAGTACCGCAACGGCGGGCTCCCGGACGGCGCGCAGTTGGTCCTCACGAACGACCCGCAGCTCTTCCTCGACACCGCCGGACGGCTCAAGGCCGGGGCCAAGGCCACCACCGACCTGCTGGGCGAGATGACCCGCACCCAGGCCGAGTTGGACACGTACGCCAAGGAAGCCGGCGACAACTGGACCAAGCTGGAGGCCAACCGCGTCCGCCAGGCGAAGGCGAAGAAGGAAATCAACGGCAAGATCGCCGCCGCCAAGAAGCTGGAGTCCGAGCTCGCCGCCGAGGAGCGCGAGCGGCTGCGGCGCCTGGAGGAGCAGGCCCAGAACCGGGCCCAGACGACCTGGCTCGGCACCGGCGTCCTCGACGGCCTGACGGAGGGCGCGACCGCGGAGGGCAAGAAGGCGGTCGAGTTCGCGACGGCCCAGATCGGCAAGCCGTACGTCTGGGGCGCGGAGGGACCGCGCTCGTACGACTGCTCCGGGCTGACCCAGCGTGCCTGGGGCGCGGCCGGCCGGGACATCCCGCGCACCTCGCAGGAGCAGTGGCGGCTCCTTCCGCACGTGGACATCAGGGACATGCGCCCCGGCGACCTGATCGTCTACTTCAAGGACGCGAGCCACATCGGGATGTACGTCGGGAACGGGACGATCGTGCACGCGCCCCGCCCGGGACGGAACGTGACGCTCACGGGCGCGGGCTCGATGGAGATCCTGGGCGTGGTCCGCCCTTCGTGACACGAGGCGCGTGGTCGGCCCCGCGTGACACGAGGCGCGTGGTCGGCCCTGCGTGACACGAGCGGTGTGGTCGGCCCTGCGTGACACAAGGCGCGTGGTCGGCCCCGCGTGACACGAGGCACGTGGTCGGCCCTTCGTGACACGAGCGGTGTGGTCGGCCCTGCGTGACACGAGCCACCCGCGCGACGGGACGGGCGTGACCGGCGCCGCCTCCGGTGCGTGACCTTTCTCATGGGCTCAGAGCCCCCGTGCGGACCGCACGGGGGCAAGTACCTCCCCTTCCGCGGCATATGCCAAGCGCGCCGCGCGGGCTCACAGGCTGATCACCATTCCGCTGCGCACCGCCCTACCGCTATGGTCCGGGACGGGCGGGACGCCACCCGGCGCCCTGCGCACCTCGGGGGGAGGGAAGGAAACCCGGACCGATGCCCGTATCCGTACCGCGCCAGAGAAACGTCTCTGCCGCTGCGGGACCCGGCGACGCCACCCCAATGGACGCCACTCCCATGACAGGCACAGTCACAGGCACCGACCGCACCGATCTCACTCTCCTGGTCGTCGAGGACGACCCGGCGGGTGCTCTCGCCGTACCCGAACTGCTCGACGCGGCGGACGCCGCCGGCACCCGGGTCCGCATCCGTACCGCCCGGAACCTCACCGAGGCCGAGCGGCTCCTCACCGACGACGTCCACTGCGTCCTCGTCGACCTGTCGCTGCCCGGCCCCCGGGCCGCCGCCGGCGACGACCCGCTCGCCCCGCTGCGGCACATCCTGCGCCTCGCCCCCCGCCACGCCGTCCTCGCGCTGGCGGCCTCCGCCGACGCCGAGCTGGCGGCCGAGGCGGTGCGCGTCGGGGCCCAGGACCACCTCTTCCGCGAGGAGCTCGACGGGCGGCTGCTCAGCAGGGCCATCCGGTACGCGGTCGAACGCAAGCGGGCCGACGCCGTCCAGGTGAAGCTGGCCGAGTCCCGGCTGCGGGCCCAGGAGAACGCCCGGCTCGAGCGCGGTCTCCTGCCGACGCCGCTCCTGGAGGGCTCCGAGCTGCGGTTCGCGTCCCGCTACCGGCCCGGCCGCTCCCGCGCGCTGCTCGGCGGCGACTTCTACGACACCGTCCGCACCCCCGACGGCACCGTCCACGCCATGATCGGCGACGTCTGCGGGCACGGCCCCGACGAGGCCGCGCTCGGCGTCGAGCTGCGGATCGCCTGGCGGGCCCTGACCTTCGCGGGCCTGTGCGGGGACGAGCTGCTCTCGACGATGCAGCAGGTCCTGGAGCACGAGCGGGAGAGCGACGAGATCTTCGCGACCCTCTGCACCGTCGACATCGCGCCCGACGGGCGCCGCGCCGGCCTGTGCCTCGCCGGGCACCCCTCGCCGCTGATCGCCCGGCAGGGGCGGGCGGCGCGCCTCCTCCCGTACGAGGACGGCGGCCCGGCCCTCGGACTGCTGCCGCGCGCCCGCTGGCCGCGCCGGCAGGTCGAGCTGGGCGGGGCGTGGAGCCTGCTCATGTACACGGACGGGCTCATCGAGGGCCGCTCGGCGGGCCCCGGCTCGCCGCGGCTCGGCCAGGACGGGATGGTCGAGATGATCAACCGCCAGCTGGCCTCGGGCCTGCGGGGCGAGGATCTCCTGGAGGCGGCCGTGACGGAGGTCCGCTCCCTGAACGGCGGCGAGCTGACGGACGACGTCGCCGTCCTGGCCCTGGAAAGGGACAGGACCCGGGTCTGAGACCCGGGTCCTGCGATTCCCTACGTCGCTACGGCGTCGGCCGACTACCGGCCGCCGTTGTAGGGGCCGTACGGGCCGTCGCTGCTGGAGCCTCCGCCGCGGCGGCCCCGGCCTCCGCCGGAGACCTGCGCGAGCGCGGGGCGCACGTCCACCATGAAGACGATGGCGGCGATCAGCCCGGCGATCTGCAGGAACAGCATCGGCAGCAGCAGGTTCAGGGCGAGGTTGATGCCCAGGAGGATCAGCCAGAACTTCTTCGTCTGCTTGTCGGCGGCGCGGTAGGCGTCCTCGCGCGCCATGGCGGCGAAGACGAGCGCGGCGACGGCGAAGCCGGTGAAGACCAGGAAGATCACCAGGGAGAGAAGGGAGTCGAATCCCGCGCGCAACATGCTGAGCACCGCCTAGGGGGATGGAGAGAGCGCCTCGCGGTCAAGGTACCCGGTACAACGCACCGGGTACCCGAATTGGTGCCCGCCCCTACTCCTTCTCGGCGGCGGCCGTCTTCTTGGCGGGGGCCTTGCGGGCGGTGGTCTTCCGCGCGGGCGTCGCCTTCTCGGCCTGGGGCGCGTCGGTCCCGGCCTCCGGGGCATCCGCCTTCGCCTTCGCCTCGGGCTCCGGCTCGACGACGACGGCGATCTCGGTGATCTCCTCGGCGACCTCGCCGCGCCAGGCCCGGACGGCCTCCTCGCCGTGGGCGGCGACCTCCTCGTACTTCTCGCGCGCCTTGACCGCGTACTCGGCGGCGACGCCGACCCCGCGCAGGGCCAGGTCCTGGGCGGTCTCGCCGAGCTTCTTGAGGTCGGTGTCGAGGCCGCCGACGACGTCGGCGAACTTCGACTGCACGGTGGCCTGGGCCTCCTTGGCCTGCGCGGTCACCTTCTCCTGCACGGCCTTCGGGTCGGTCTTCCGTACGGCGTCGATGCGCGCGGGCGCCTCGGCGGCGAGCTGCTCGATCAGGCCGGGAACCTTCTTGGCCTGCTGCACGGCGAGGTCGGCGGTGCCGGCGGCGAAGTAGAGAGGGGTACGCAGTTCGTCGATGATGGCCATGCTGGTGTTCCTCCCGGAGGTGACGTACTAGCTCGAAGGCGGTGCGGCATCGGCGTCGGCGTCGGCCGCCGCGGCGGCGTCGGCGGCGTTCTCCTTGCGGAAGGAGTCGTAGATCTGGAGCAGCACCTGCTTCTGCCGCTCGTTGATCGAGGGATCGGCCAGGATGACGGCGCGCGTCTCCAGCTCCTCCCGCTCCTGCTCGTCGAGGATCCCGGCCCGTACGTAGAGCGTCTCGGCGGAGATCCGCAGCGCCTTCGCGACCTGCTGCAGGACCTCGGCGCTGGGCTTCCGCAGCCCGCGCTCGATCTGGCTGAGGTACGGATTCGACACCCCGGCGGCGTCGGCGAGCTGCCGCAGGGAAAGCTGCGCGGTCCGCCGCTGCTCGCGGAGGTACTCGCCGAGGTTGCCGACGTTGAGCGATGCCATGCCCCGACCATGCCAGCCTTTGCTAACTATTGCAAGCAGCCGCTTGCAATAGTCGCCCCCGGCGCGGACGGGCCATGGCATGCTGGGCAGCGTGGACCTGGAGGACCTGAAGAGACTGCGCCGTGCGCGGGACACCATGGACCGCGACTACGCGTCGCCGCTGGACGTTCCCGCGCTGGCCAGGGTCGCCCTGATGTCGACCGGGCACTTCGCCCGCAGCTTCCGTACCGCCTTCGGCGAGACGCCGTACAGCTATCTGATGACCCGCCGCGTCGAGCGGGCGAAGGCGCTGCTGCGGCGGGGCGACCTCAGCGTGACGGACGTCTGCTTCGAGGTGGGCTGCACCTCGCTCGGCTCATTCAGCTCGCGCTTCACCGAACTGGTCGGCGAGACCCCGAGCGCCTACCGGGCCCGCAGCCACGAGGAGGGGGCCGCGATGCCGGCGTGCGTCGCCAAGGTGATGACACGGCCGGTGAAGGGCGCCGGCCCCACGCCTCCCACCGAACCGATCAGGAACGGAGAAGCGGGAACCACCGCCTCGCCGTAGCGTCGACGGCATGAACGACATCAAGCTCTCGCAGTGCTTCATCACCGTCGACGACGCCGACAAGGCGCTCGGTTTCTACCGCGACGCCCTCGGCCTGGAGGTCCGCAACGACGTCGGCTACGAGGGGATGCGCTGGGTGACCATGGGGTCGCCCACGCAGCCGGACGTCGCCGTCGTGCTCGAGACGCCGCTGCCCGACCCCAGCGCCTCGGAGGCCGACCGGCAGGCCGTCAGGGAGCTGCTCGCCAAGGGCGTGCTGCGCGGCGTGATCTTCTCGACCGAGGACGTCGACGCCACCTTCGAGCGCGTCCGGGCGGCCGGCGCCGAGGTGCTCCAGGAGCCGGTCGACCAGCACTACGGCGTCCGCGACTGCGCCTTCCGCGACCCGGCAGGCAACATGATCCGCTTCGCCCAGCCCAAGGCCTGACCCCGCCCGCCTCCTGCCCCTGCCCGCCCCCGGGCAGGGGCACCGCCGTGCCACCATGTGCCTCAGGTCCAACAGGGAGGTACGACATGACAGTTGAGAACATTCCCCAGCGACGCGCGGACGTACTGGACGAGACGGCGGTCCCGGGACCGGGACGGTTCACCGGCCCCGCGACCGGCGACGAGCTGCCGATGCTCGCCGGATTCCTGGCCGACCAGCGGGCGACCCTGGTGCTGAAGTGCGCGGGCCTGGACGAGGGGCTCACCCACCGGTCCGTGGAACCGTCGACCCTGTCCCTGCTCGGTCTGGTCCGGCACATGGCGGACATGGAGCGCCACTGGTTCCGCGAGGTGCTCGCCGGTCAGCAGGACGCGGGGCCCCTCTTCTCCTCCCCGGACTCCCCCGACGGGGACTTCGACGACGCCGCCGCCGGCCCCGCGGCCGTCACGGAGGCCTGGGACGCCTGGCGCGCGGCGGTGGACTTCTCCGACCGCTTCACGGCCGAGGCCCCGGACCTCGACGTCTCGGCGCAGGACGCCTGGCGCGGCAAGGTCTCACTGCGGTGGGTCCTCATCCACATGATCGAGGAGTACGCGCGCCACAACGGCCACGCGGACCTCATCAGGGAGCGCATCGACGGCACGCGGGGGCTGTAGGCGACCGGACCCACCTCGCCCGGGCTGCGCCGATCCCACCCCCGACGGACACCCGGGCCCCGCTCACCCCACCCCCGACGGACTCACCCCGGGCCCCGCTCACCCCACCCCCGACGGGACTCACCCCGGGCCCCGCTCACCCCACCCCCGACGGGCTCATCTCGCCCAGGCCGCCAGCGCCTCGAAGTCGGCGACACCGAGTCCGCGCCGGGCGTCCACCCGGTGGAGCAGGGCAGGCCCGGGGTGGTGGGCGGCGATCCAGGCACGGTCGGCCGCGCCGATCTCGTCGTCCACCCAGACGAACGGCCGCCCGGCCGCCCACGCCACGAGCGCCGGCGTCTTCCAGTGGACGCCGGGCTCCTCGGGTTCGTCGGTCCACGGAAGCAGGGGCAGGTCGGGCAGCCCGAGACGCGGCGCGACCCAGGTGTTCGCGCCCTCCTCCCAGGTGGTCGCCCACACCAGGTCGTACGGCAGCGCCGCGAGCCGTGGCCCCTGCGCGGGATCGAGCCGCGCGAGGAGCGGGCTCACGGCCGGGGGCGGGGCGGGCGGGTACGTCGGGTACCCGCCGCTCTCCGCGCCGAACGGGATCAGCGGCCCGTCCACGTCCAGGAAGAGCAGAGGCCGGAGGGCCGCTCCCTCCTCCTCGTAGATCGTCATGCCTCCATGGTGCCCGGCCACGCGCGCCTCGGCCTCACTCGTCCGCTACACAACAATCCGCGACGGACCGATCCTCGTTACGCTGGCGGCATGACATCCATGACCCGAGCCCGCACCGAGCCCGACCTCTCCTACCTCCTCGACCACTCCAGTCACGTCCTGCGGACGCGGATGGCCGCCGCGCTCGGGGAGATCGGACTCACCGCGCGGATGCACTGCGTGCTGGTGCACGCCCTGGAGGAGGAGCGGACGCAGGCGCAGCTCGCCGAGATCGGGGACATGGACAAGACCACGATGGTGGTGACCGTCGACGCCCTGGAGAAGGCCGGGCTCGCCGAGCGCAGGCCGTCCACCACCGACCGCCGGGCGCGGATCATCGCCGTGACCGAGGCCGGCGCGGAGGTCGCGCGGGAGAGCCAGAGGATCGTCGACCAGGTCCACGAGAGCGCCCTCGCCTCCCTCCCCGAGGCCGAGCGCGAGGTCCTCCTGCGCGCTCTGAACCGGCTGGTCACGGGCCATCTGGAGACCCCCGTCGAGAGTGCGAGGCCCGCCCGCCGCGCCCGTCAGCGCGGGTAGCCCCAGGGACCGGGAGCCCGTAGCGACCCCGAATCCCTCCCGTAAAAAATAGTCTGCAACAAAACCTTCTGCTAATGTCTCTCCTGTCGCCTCCGACGAACAGGAGAGGTCCCCATGCCCGCTTCACCCACCCGCCCCCGCCTCGCCCTCGGCGTCCTCGCCACCGGCATGCTGATGACCGTCCTCGACGGCAGCATCGTCACCGTCGCGATGCCCGCCATCCAGGGCGACCTCGGCTTCACCCCCGTCGGCCTCAGCTGGGTCGTCAACGCCTACCTGATCGCCTTCGGCTCGCTCCTCCTCCTCGCCGGCCGCCTCGGCGACCTCATCGGCCGCAAGCGGATGTTCCTCGCGGGCACCGGGGTCTTCACCGCCGCCTCCCTCCTCGCCGGCGTCGCCTCCTCCCCCGCCCTCCTCATCGCCGCCCGCTTCCTCCAGGGCGTCGGCAGCGCGACGTCCTCGGCCGTCGGCCTCGGCATCCTCGTCACCCTCTTCACCGCACCCCGCGAACGCGCCCGCGCCATCGCCGTGTTCAGCTTCACCGGCGCCGCCGGAGCCTCCCTCGGCCAGGTCCTCGGCGGGATCCTCACCGACGCCCTCGCCTGGAACTGGATCTTCTTCATCAACCTGCCCATCGGCGTCGCCACCCTCCTCGTCGCCCTCCGCGCCCTCCCCGCCGACCGCGCGACGGGACCGAGGGCCGGCGCCGACGTCACCGGCGCGCTGCTCGTGACCTCCGGCCTCATGGCCGGGATCTACGCCGTCGTCAAGATCGAGGAGTACGGGGTCGGTTCGGCGCACACCCTCGGCTTCGGGGCCCTCGCCCTCGCGCTCCTGGCCGGTTTCCTGCTCCGCCAGGCGAAGGCCGCGCACCCCCTCATGCCGCTGCGGATCCTCCGCTCCCGCAGCGTCGCCGGCGCGAACGCCGTCCAGATGCTGATGGTCGCCGCGCTCTTCTCCTTCCAGGTCCTCGTCGCCCTCTACCTGCAGAAGGTCCTCGGGTACGGCGCCGCCGAGACCGGCTTCGCGATGTTGCCCGCCGCGCTCGTCATCGGCGCCGTCTCGCTCGGCGTCTCGGCGCCCCTCATCGCCCGCTTCGGCGAGCGGAACGTCCTGCTCACCGGCCTCGTCCTGCTCGTCGGCGTCCTCGGCCTCCTGGCCCGCGTCCCCGTCCACGCCTCGTACGCCACCGACCTGCTGCCCGTGATGCTGCTCGCCGCCGGCTTCGGCCTCGCGCTCCCCGCCCTCACCGCGCTCGCCATGTCCGGTGCGGAGGAGGCGGACGCGGGCCTGGCCTCCGGGCTCTTCAACACCACCCAGCAGATCGGCATGGCCCTCGGCGTCGCGGTCCTCTCCACCCTGGCCGCCGCCCGCACCGAGACCCTCACGGCGGCCGGCCGGCCCGCCCCCGAGGCGCTGACGGGTGGTTACCACCTCGCCTTCGGCGTCGGCGCCGGGCTCCTCCTCCTCGCCCTGACCGTCGCCCTCACCGTCCTGCGCCCGACCGCCACCACCACCGAGACCCGGCAGATGACAATGGCGGCATGAGAGCCGACCGACTCGTCGCCGCCCTGCTCTTCCTCCAGAGCCGAGGAGCCCGGCAGCGGGTCACCGCCGCCGAACTCGCCGCCGAACTGGGCGTGTCCGAGCGCACGGCCCGCCGGGATCTCGAAGCGCTCGCGAGCGCCGGGATCCCGGTGTACTCGCAGGCCGGACAGGGCGGCGGCTGGTCGCTCGTCGGCGGAGCCCGTACCGACCTGACCGGCCTGACCGCCCCCGAGATCCGCGAGCTGTTCCTCCTGACCGGGCCCGACGCCGATGCGAGCCCGCAGACCCGGACCGCGCTGCGCAAGCTCGTACGGGCCCTCCCCGCGCCCCTCCGCGAGGGCGCCGAGGCCGCCGCCCGCGCCGGGATCGCCGACGGCACCGACTGGACGGGCGCGGAGACCGAGGAACCCCGACTGGCCGCGCTCCAGCGGGCGGTGGTCGACGCCCGGGAGGTACGCATCGGGTACGCCCGCCCCGGCCGCGCGCCGCGCGAGCGGACCGTCCAGCCGCTCGGGATCGCCGCGAAGTCCGGGGTCCGCTACCTCCTCGCGGACACGGCGGACGGCCTGCGGACCTTCCGCGTCGGCCGCGTCACCTCGGTGACCGAGACCGGCGCCCCCGCCGTGCGGCCGGAGGGCTTCGACCTCGCCACCGCCTGGCGCGCGCTCGCCGCCCGCATGGAGGACCGGCTGGTCGCCGCGACGGTCCGGGGCCGGGCCGCCCCGGGCACCGAATCCGTCCTGGAGGGCCTGCTCGGCGGGCGGATACGGTACGGGGAGCGCGGCCCGGACGGCTGGACGTCCATCGAGGCCGACGGCCCCTCCCCCGAGGTGATCGCCGCCCAGCTGGCCGGCCTCGGCGCCCGGGTGGAGCTCCTCGACCCGCCGGAGGCGCGGACCGCCCTCGCCCGGATCGGCGCCGAACTCACGACGCTGTACGCGGCTCAAGCCACTCCGGCAACTCCCCCTCGTGCACCAGCGCGAGGCGCGACACCGCCCGGGTGAGCACCACGTACAGCCGGTTCGCTCCGCGCGCCTCGGCGGCGACGATCGCGGCCGGTTCGACGACCACGACGTGGTCGAACTCCAGGCCCTTGACGACCGTCGCGGGCAGCACGGTCACCCGTTCCCCCGCCCCGCAGTCGCGGACCGCCTCCGCCACCGAGTCGACGAGTCCGTCGGCCGTGATGACCCCGACCGAGCCCTCCGCCGCGAGCGCGGCCCGCACGGCCTCGCGGACACCGGCGGACAGGTCCGTCACCCGCCGGACCGTCACCTCGCCGTCCCGGCGCACGGAACGGCCGGCGGGCACGTCGGCGCCCAGCTGCGGCAGAAGCCGGTTGGCGAGGTCGACGATCGCCGCCGGCACCCGGTAGCCGAGGGTGAGCGGCACGACGGGCGTCCCGGCCTTGCCGAGGTGGGCCAGCTGCTCGTGCCAGTCGCGGGCGGCCCACGGGGTGGTGCCCTGGGCGAGGTCGCCGAGGACGGTGAGCGAACCGAACTCGGTGCGGCGGGCGATGGCCCGGCACTGCATGGGCGAGAGGTCCTGGGCCTCGTCGACGACGACGTGCCCGTAGCTCTCGGGGCGTTCGATCAGCCCGGCGAGTTCGTCGAGGAGGACGAGATCGGCGGCGCTCCAGCGCGCGGAGCGGTACGAACGCGGGGGCCGCGCCCAGCGAAGGGCCGCGCGCTCGGTCTCCGTCAGGGCGGGGTCGGCGGGGTCCGTCAGGACGCCCGCGAGGACCTCCTCCGGACCGGTCTTCGGCCAGCACGCGTCGAGGAACGCCGTCACCGCCCGCGCCCGCTCGATCCTCCGCGCCCAGGCCGCGCCCATGGGCCCCCAGCGGCGTTCGGCCCGGAGCTGGAGTGCGCGGACGACCCGGGCGCGGACCCGCTCGCGGCCCGTCGCGTAGGGCGGCGCCTCCTCCCGTACCGCAGCGACGATCTCGGCGAGCTGCGCCGCCGGAAGCCGCCAGTGGTACGAGCCGTCGGGGACGGCCAGGTCCTGCGCCGGGGCGGGGTCGACCCTGCCGTACAGCGCGCGGTGCAGCACCTGCGCCATCCGGGCGTCGTGCTTGACCCGGGCCGCCGCCTCCGTGTCCTCGGCGCGGACCGGGTGGCGGGCGATCTCCTCGTCGAGGGTGGCCTGCCGGATGCCGGTCTCGCCGAGCGAGGGCAGCACCTCGGCGATGTACGAGAGGAAGGCCCGGTGGGGGCCGAGGACGAGGAGGCCGGAGCGGCGGATCCGCTGCGGATGCGTGTAGAGGAGGTACGCGGCCCGGTGCAGGCCCACGGCGGTCTTGCCGGTGCCGGGCGCGCCCTGCACGCACAGGGAGGCGGCCGGCTCGGAGCGTACGAGGTCGTCCTGTTCGGGCTGGATGGTGGCGGCGATGTCCCGCATGGGGCCCACCCGGGGGCGTTCGATCTCGCCGGTGACGAGGGCGCTGACGGTCCCCGTGGCGCCGTCCGCGAGGCGTTCGTCCTCCAGGGCGGTGAGGTCCTGGGTCGCACCTTCGCTGTGCGGGGCCCAGCCGAAGCGGCGGCGCCGGAGGACGCCCTGGGGGTCGTGCGCGCCGGCCTGGTAGTAGGCGCGGGAGACGGGGGCGCGCCAGTCGACGACGAGCGGCGGGGCGGCCGGGTGCTCGGCGATCCGGCGGCGGCCGATGTGGTGGATCTGGCCGTCCTCGCGGTCGAGGCGGCCGAAGAACAGCGGTCCGGGCGGCTGTTCGCCCATCTCCTTGGCGCGGCTGCGCAGGTGGCGGCCGAGCGCCTCGGCGTCGGCGCCGGAGGCGGCGACGTCCTCACCGATGACGACCTGTTCGGCCACGTCCTCGGTCATGCGGATCAGGGCGGCGCGGCAGGCGTCGTGGTGGGAGCGTTCGCGGGCGAGCTCAAGGTCCAGTGACGTCATTCCGACAAGCCTAGCGGAAAACGTTACTGGGTTACATTTTTTACGCGGCCACGGAAGGGACCGCTCGGTGGCGGCTCAGTACGGCAGCCCCTGCCGCAGCGACCGGAACGCCTCCTCCGCGGCAGCCACCGCGTCCTGCGCCACCACTCCGAGCGGCTCACCGGCCGCGAGCCGCGCCACGTTCTCGTTCGCCAGGATCCGGAGCACGGCCACGATCTGCCCGGCCGCGAGCCGCGCCACCAGCGGGTCGCCGCCGAGCGCCCGCCCGAGGACCTCCTCGGACCGCTGCTGGTAGCCGTGGATCGCGGCGAGCAGGGCCGGCGTCCCGTACAGGAGCCGGTGGTACGCCAGGACCGCCGGCGCATCGCAGAGACCGGTGACGGGATCGCGCCGCTCAAGCCCTTCGAGGAGGTGCTCGTACAGCGCGTCGAGCGGCGCCGTGCCGTAGACCCGGCCGGCCTCCACCACGCGCGCGGACTCCCCCTCGTGGTCGGCGAAGCGGTGGAGGACCAGGTCCTCCTTGGCGGGGAAGTACCGGAAGAGGGTCGGCTTCGAGACCTCGGCGGCTGCGGCCACCTCGGCGACGGAGACCCCGTCGAAGCCCTTCTCCATGAAGAGCGCGATGGCGGCGTCCGACAGGGCCTGCCGGGTGCGCGCCTTCTTCCGCTCGCGCAGCCCCGTCGGGTACTCGGGCTTCACGTACTCCGACTCCACGCCGTCCGACACCACGCGCTCCGGTTCCACCTCGTCCGGCCACCCATCCTAGGGGGTGTCTTGCCGGTCAGGCCGGATCAGGGAGCGGCGTCCGGTGCCGTGCATCGCAAGGCGGAGGAGGGAGTCACGGCGGAGCCATGGCGACCGACGACAACGCGGCGAGGCGCGGTGCCAGGCGTCGCGAGCCCGGCCTGACCGGCAAGACACCCCCTGGTGGCGGGTCAGAAGATGTCGGGCGAGAAGGGGCGCAGAGGAGTACGGAACAGCAGGTCGGCGCGGGCGGCCGCGCCGGTCGTCAGCTCCTCGACGCGCCCGAGCCGGGACAGCCGTACCGCCGACTCGTCGCCGAACGCGAGCGTGCCCGACTCCGCGACGTCGAAGGCGAGATCGGCCGGCGCGGAGGTACGGACACAGGCCGCGCCCGCCGGAGAGGCGTCGAGCCGGAAGCGCCCGCCGGCGAGCCCGTCCGCGTCCCGTACCTCCAGGACGAGGCCGTCCTCCACCGGATACGTCCTGCCCTCCAGGACCCGGACCACGTCCAGGACCCGGACCCACAGCATGTCCGCGTACGTCAGCACCTTGGCCGCGCGGGGATCCGGAAGGAGCAGCGGCAGCAGGTCGTCGGGCGCCCGGTAGCCGGAGCGGACCGTGGCGATCCAGTCGACGGAGCAGAGGTAGTGCCACAGGGCGCGCTCGGCGGCCGGGGTGACGGCGATCAGGTCCCGCACGGTCGCCGTGTTCAGCGGCTGCTTCGCGTCGTCCCACTTGTCGTCGGCGGTGTACGCGACGTACCCCTCGACCTCGCCGGACTCCGAGCGGTACATCGCGTAGTACGGCTCCCGCCACGGCTCGCTCTGGTAGCCGAGCCCGGTGCCGCGCTCCCAGTCGTGCGTGTCGCGGTTCGTGACCCCGGCACGGACGCCCGCGAGGCGGCGGTGCACCTCGGGCCCGGTCTTGCGGATCTCGTCGCCGTCCGTCAGATCGATCCGGCCGCCGTCCTCCGGTCGGCCCGAGCGGCGCGGGTCGAGACCGGCGCGGCGCACGTCCACGCTCCACTCGGCGGCCCAGCTCGCCGGGCCGAAGCCGAACCGCCCGTAGATCGGGTACTCGGCGGCGATCAGCGTCGCGATGGCGTCGCCCCGCTCCTTCGCGGCGGCCAGGTCGGCGGACATCATCCGGCTGAGCAGTCCCTGCCTGCGGTGCGTCGGCGAGACCGTGACCTGCGTGATCGCGTCGGCGACGAGGCTGCCCCCGCCGACCGTGCTGACCTCCTGCCGGAAGGACCGGAAGGTGGCGACGATCCGGTCCCGGTCGAAGACGCCGAGCGTCCGCGCGAGATCCGCGTGGGCCAGCCGGTCGGCGGCCTCGGCGTCGGAGACCACCGGGGGCCTGAGGAACCCGGTGCGCAGCGCCCGCTGCCAGTCGGGAAACTCGGACTCCGTCACGGCGCGCACGTCGACAGTCATCCTCCGACCCTACGCACGGCGCGGCGCGCCCCGCACCCGACTTTCCGAGCCCTCAGGCCAGCAGGTCGTCGACCTGGGCCTCGCCCTCCCGGTAGCGGCGGGCGATCTCGGCGCTGCAGTCGTCGGCGGTCCGCTGGAGGTGCTGCCGGCGCCGGGAGATCTGCTGCTCGTACCCCGCGAACCGCCCCATCGCCGCGTGCAGCTCGTCGTCCGTGCGGGCCGTCAGGTCCGACAGCTCGACCTCCGACAGCATCTCGGTCGCGAGCCGCCGGTACTCCTCGCCGCGCGGCGTCGACAGCGTCACGTGCCGCGCCGAGCTGCGGTGCCGCGAGGGCACGTCGGCGAGGATCTCGGAGAGCCGGTCGAGGACCGGGGTCTCCGGATCGGTCCGCCGCGCCAGCTCGGCCCGCAGGATGTCGATCCGGCCCTGGAGCATCCGGCGTACGTAACTCAGGTCTGCCTCGTCGCTCTGCGCGTCCCGGCGCAGAGCGCGCAGCTCGGGCAGCCGGAGGGCGCCGAGGTCGGGCTGCGTCCGGTCCGCCGCCTCGGCGGTTCGCTGCACGGGTGGGCGCGTCACGGGTCCTCCGCCCGGTCCTCCGCCCCGGGCTCCGGAGCGGATCAGCGGTACGGGGCCGGACGGCGTCGGCCCGGTGCCAGGTGCACTCATGAGAATCGTCCCCTCGACCGGTGCGGAACCGCACCGCCTGACACGCATGGTGCCACTCCTGCACGTGCGAATGCAGGCGCTCTGCACCCGTTCGGCCCCTCGTCCTTCGGTCGGCGGCCCGCTCGGTAGGTTGGTGGGCATGCGAGCAGTGGTGCAGAGGGTCGACGGCGCGAGCGTCGTCGTCGCAGGGGAGACCGTCGGTGAGATCACCGGCGAGGGGCTGTGCGTCCTGGTCGGGGTGACCCACGACGACACCCCGGAGAAGGCCGCCCAATTGGCCAGAAAGCTCTGGTCCGTCCGGGTACTGGACGGCGAGAAGTCATGCTCCGACGTGAACGCGCCGCTGCTCGTCATCTCCCAGTTCACCCTCTACGGAGACGCCCGCAAGGGCCGCCGCCCCACCTGGAACGCCGCCGCCCCCGGCCCGGTCGCCGAGCCCCTGGTCGACGAGGTGGTCCACCAGCTCCGCGCCCTCGGCGCCCACGTGGAAACGGGCCGCTTCGGAGCGGACATGCGCGTCTCGCTCACGAACCACGGCCCGTTCACCGTACTGATCGAGGTCTGAGGGAGGCCCGAGGGGTCATCCGGTCAGCTTCGCCGCCGTACGCAGCCGCTCGTCGAGCTGGTCGCCGACGAGCTTCAGCGTCTCGGCGTTCTGCTCGACCGCGCGCTGCTCGTAGGCGGACAGGACCGTGTAGTGGACCCCGATCAGGTTCACCTCGCCCTTGCAGCGCACGTCGGCCTTGGCGGCGGTGATCGCCTCGGCGCTCGATCGACGTCCTTCCAGACCGAGCTGGTCGGCTGCGTTGTGCGGGTCGGTCACCTTGTAGCCGGACTTCGCCATGCAGGCGGACCAGCTCTGGTCCACCTTCCGCACCCGGGAGTCCTCCCGGTACTCCGAGTCGGCGCGGTTGCGGAGGTTGAACACGTAGAGCAACTCGACGCTGTCCGGCCGGGGCGCGTACAACTTGAGGTACGACTCCCTGGTGCAGCCGCCGGCCGGAGGTCGTCGATCGCCCGCCTTGCCGGCCCCGGCGGCCTGCCGGTCGGCCTCCTGCTGACTGTCGGGCAGGTCCGCGGGGTTCAGATCCGGCTCCCCGAGCAGCGCGATCTCCTCGGGCCGGGTCAGCCCAAGACCCTTGACGCGCTTCTGTGGTGCCTGCGCCGCGTTCGGGTTCGCGTAGCCGTATCGCTCGGCGGTCTTCAGATCGCTGACACCGAACCTCCGCGACGGACCCTTCGGCCGTTCGGGCGAGCGGTTCTCGCCGCCCCGGTAGGTGAAGCCGTAGCGAGCCATACAGCGCGAGATCAGCACCTCCTGCGCGCGGGTCAGCGACCGCTGCTGCTCATCAGTCGCCTCGAACGCGTCCAGGGGGAACTTCAGCACCGTCGCCTCTTTCATGACGGGCAGGGCGGCCACCGGCGGCTCGGCCTGGCCACCACCGGAGGTTGCTGTGAAGCCCGAGCATCCTGCGAGCGAGGCAGTGGCGCACAGCAGCGCCACTGCGGGCAGGGCACGGCGGCGCGCGGATGACGAGAGCATGTGGTCCTTAGGGTTCTGGTAGTACGCCACATGGCGGCCGTGGCAGCGGAAGCTCCAGTGCCACAACCGCCACGGCCCCGAAATCGCGCGACTCAGTGCGCGTCGTAGGGGTACGACGACGAGATCTTGTTCTTGAAGGTGCTTCCCGCGTCCCCCTTGTAGCCGGCGGGCAGATAGCCCTCAGCACCGTCGGCGCCCGCGTCGGTGTAGACCCACCACGTACCCGTGTCACGGTTGTAGTAGGAGGCCGTATTGTCGTTGGTCGACTGGCCATAGCCGTTGCAGGTGCCCGACGCCTTCCAGAACGTGTCCCCTGAGAAGTTGGTGTCGTAGTTGAATAGGTCGAAGACGCAGCCGACCTGCCCGGAGTTGTAGTAGAGCCCGAACTCGTAGGTCTCCAGGACGCCGTCTTTACCCAGGGCCGAAGCGCTCGGAGCCGTGACCAGGCCGATCCCCACCATCGCCGTGGCGGCGAGCGCGACTCCGGTCAGTCGATGCACGTTGCTGCTCCCCTTCATGTTTCCCCACCCTCGTCAGATCCCTTAGAGACATCAACCAGCTCTAGTGTCACGGGAATTGAAACTCAGTTCGATCTCTCACGTCTACGGCTTTCCACGGTCTGCCGCCTGTGCGATGATCGCCGCGGGGGTGGCTCCGTGTTTTTTCCGGAGCTGTCGGTCACGGGGGTCACCAAGTCGGCGCGTCCAACGCGAAGCGGCTTCCCTCTCTCCTTCTGGACCGCTGGGGGTCTACCTGTGTCTTCCGTGCGTACGGCATCGCGCCACGCCATCCGCGTCACCACCGTCCTCATGCTCGGCGCCCTCGTCCTGGGCTGTTCCGAGAAGGGGACCCCCAGCGCGAACCACAGCGGCGCCCCCACCCAGAAGGAAGTCACCTACTTCCGCTGCCTGGAGAAACAGGGCATCGTCCTGGAGGAGCTGGAGGACTCCCGACTTCGCGTGGACAAGGACGACCCGGCGAACGACGGCGCCAAGCAGATGCGTGCCCAAGAGGCCTGCAAGGGCCTGCTTCCCAAGGAAGAGGCCCCCGAGGCGACCGAGGAACAGCTCGCCGCCGCACGGGAGTTCAGCGCCTGCGTGCGCGCTCAGGGGATCAAGGACTACCCGGATCCCGACCCCAAGACCGGCGACACTCCCCTCTCGGAGAAGATCGGGAACGGTGACAAGGAGGCGCTCCGCGCGGCGCAGCGCGCCTGCGCGCCCGGCGACGGCGGCAGCGGCCACCTGGGCGGCTGAGCCCCCATGACACAGGAACGAAGCGGGAGTCCCACAGCTCCGAACGGCACCGCACTTCGCCGGCGGTGGGCGCTGGTCATCGCCGGTGCGGCCGTCCTCGTGTCGGTCGGCGGCGTCCTGGCCGCCGGCACCATCAAGTCCCCGGCGCAGGCCGCCGCAGACGCGCGTCCACCCAAGCCGGCTCCGCTCACCGCCCCCGTAGAACACCGGGTACTCGTCTCCTCCGTCATCACCCGGGGGCAGGTGAAGGCGACCCAGTCGCTCCGCGTGAAGCCCCAGATCACCGGACCGGAAAGCTCGGTCTCCCCCGTGGTGACCCGCCTCCCCCTGCGCCAGGGCGACGCAGTGCGCCTCGGCTCGGTGCTCGTCGAGGTCAGCGGGCGTCCCGTGATCGCCCTCCAGGGCACCCTTCCCTCGTACCGGGACCTGCGACCGGGCGCGACCGGCGCCGACGTACGACAGCTCCAGCACGCGCTCGCGCTCCTCGGGCACAGCACCGGCGGCGACCCGAAGGGCGTGTTCGGGCCCGGCACGAAGAACGCGCTCACCGCCCTCTACACCGGCCTCGGCTACGAACCCCTCCCCGCCCGGACGGACGCCGTCACGGCTCTCAAGTCCGCCCGGGAAGCGGTGAAGCAGGCACAGCGCGGCTGGGAGGATGCCCGAGCCGCCGCGAACACGGGCGACAGGGGCACGAACACCGACGCCGGAACCGCCGGCAGTCCCCAGGACTCCCGGACCGGCGTGACCCGCGCCGCCGAGGATCTGGCGGCGGCGCGGAACGAGCTGGCCGAGACGGAGGCGTCCACCGGTCCCATGCTTCCCGCGGGCGAGATCATCTACCTCTCCGGCTTCCCGGGCCGGCTCGACTCGATGAAGGGCGGTGTCGGCAGCGAAGCGGGAGAGGTGTCATTGACCGTCTCGGCGGGGAAGCTGCTCGTCCAGTCGTACGTCCCCGAGTACCAGACGGGGCTGCTGCGCCGGGGCCAGCGGGTCGAGATCTATTCCGAGGCCACGGGCGTGACTGCGGCCGCCCGCGTCTCCTCGGTGGCCTCCGAGCCCGTCGCCCCGGCACAGTCCGCGGAGGGAGACTCCACGACCGGCTCCGAGAACACGGGCTACCTGGTGGAGATCATTCCGGACAAGCCCCTCGACGAACGCCTGACCGGCCAGGACGTGCGGCTCACCATCGAAGCGGCTTCCACCGGGAGCAAGGCTCTCGTCGTTCCGATCACTGCCCTCAGCTCCGGCGCCGACGGCAGGACGACGGTGACCGTGATCGGCCCCTCGGACAACCGGCGGCGCGTCGAAGTGCGCCCTGGGACGGCGGGCGACGGATACGTCGCGGTCACCCCGGTCGGCCGGGGTGAACTCCGAGAGGGGGACGCCGTCGTCACCGGAGTCGGCCGTGCTTCCGGCGCCGAGGCGCCGTCCGCGGAGGACCCCGCTGCGGGACTGGCCCCCGACGACGGCGGAAGGCCATGACGCCAGACCCGCAAGACCCGCCGGTGGCAACAGTGATCGAGCTGCGGGGAGTCGGCCTGACCTACCCCGGCCCGCCCGCCGTGGAGGCGCTCAAGCCGTGCGACCTCTCCGTGCCCAGGGGTGCCTTCGTCACCGTCGTGGGGCCCTCCGGATCCGGAAAGTCGAGCTTCCTCAACATCCTGGGGCTGCTGGACACCCCGTCCGCCGGAACGTACCTGCTCGACGAGATCGACGTCAGCGGACTCACGGACGCGGAGCGGACCGCGCTGCGGGGCCGCAGGCTGGGTTTCGTCTTCCAGTCGTTCCACCTCCTGCCGCACCGCAGCGCCCTGGAGAACGTGGCCCTCGCCCTGGTCCACAACGGAACGCCCCGCCGTGAGCGCGACCCCCGCGCGCTCGCCGTACTCGAACGTGTTGGCCTGGAACACCGGGCCCACGCCCTGCCGACGACCCTGTCCGGCGGCGAGCGACAGCGCGTCGCCATCGCCCGCGCACTCGTCGGCCGCCCGTCGGTCCTCCTGTGCGACGAACCCACGGGGAACCTGGACAGCGCCAACGCGGGCTCGATCCTTGCCCTGTTGCGGGAACTGAACGAGGACGGCATGACGATAGTCATGATCACGCACGACCCGGAGGTCGCCGCGAACGGTGGGCGCACCCTGACCATCCGGGACGGCGCCCTGGACGAGGCGGACGGGACGGCTGCCGTGGCGGCGGGCAGCCGTCTCCCCCACGGGGCGGAAGGAATGCCGTGATCCGCCGCCGCAGGCCCGTCGTACAACTATCGGTGTTCAGTGGCCGGGACCTGTTGTCCGAGGCGCTCGCGGGTATCGTCCGGCGTCCCGCCCGGTCGGTGCTCACCGCGCTGGGGACGGTCCTCGGCGTGGGCTCCTTCGTCGCGATCCTCGGCCTCACCGCCACCGCCTCGTCACAGATCGACGGCCGTTTCAACGCGCTGGCGGCGACCGAGGTCACCGTCCGCGATGTCTCCCGGGAGCAGAACGAGTTCGCTGGCCCCGGATTCCCCTCCGACGCCGCCGAACGGGTCGAACGACTCGCCGGAGTACAGCACGCCGGCGTGTACTGGACCGTGGATCTCCCGCCGGTCCGGAGCGTGCGCGCTGCCCTCGTGAGCGGCGCAGGCGACGGATCGGGCGGCGAGCGGGCCGAAGTCGTCGCCGCGTCCCCGGGTGTGCTGTCCGCCGCTGCGGTCTCCCTCGTCGAAGGGCGTGTCTACGACGACTTCGCCGCGGACGGCGCACAGCCCGTCGCGGTCCTGGGCCGGAGCATCGCCGAGCGGCTCGGCATCACGACGCTGGAGACGCGTCCCGCCGTCTTCATCGGGAACCAGCCGTTCACGGTCGCGGGTATCATCGGCGGCACCGAGCGGAAAACGGATTTGTTGCTCTCCGTGATCGTCCCCCCGAAGACGGCCGAGCGCATGTGGGGACCCCCGCGCGACGGAGCAGCCATGCTGATCTCCACCGACCTCGGCGCGGCCCCCCAGATCGCCGAACAGGCACCCACGGCGCTGCGACCGGACCACCCGGAGTATCTGAAGGCAGTCCCTCCGCCGGACCCGCGCATGCTGCGGGGCGGGGTCAGCAGCGACCTCGGGCAGCTCTTCCTCGTCCTCGCGGCCATCTGTCTCGTCATCGGCGCCGTCGGGATCGCCAACACCACGCTGGTGGCGGTGCTCGAGCGGACGGGCGAGATCGGGCTCCGGCGCGCTCTGGGCGCACGAGGGCGACACGTTCTGGCCCAGTTCCTCGCGGAGTCCGGTGTTCTCGGCGCTCTCGGCGGACTGGTCGGCACCTCGCTGGGCGTCCTGACCGTCGTGGCCGTGGCGGCCGTGCGGGCGTGGACCCCTGTCGTCCATCCGCTCACGGTCGCCACCGCGCCGGCGATCGGCCTGCTCACCGGGCTGATCGCCGGCCTGTATCCCGCCTGGCGGGCCGCCCGGATCCAGCCCGCCGAAGCCCTCCGACGCTGAACCCCGGACGCCGCCGGCCTACGGCTCGACCACGACCTCCTGCGCGGCAGCCGTCGTCCCGGCGATCAGCGGGGCGTCCACCGGCACGTTCCGCTTGACCAGGGCGAGGGCGATCGGCCCGAGCTCGTGGTGGCGGACGGCCGTCGTCACGAAGCCGAGCTGGCGGCCCTCCTCGCCGTCGGACGCGAGCCGGAGCGGGGTGCCGTGCGCGGGCAGGAGCACCTCGCTGCCGTCCAGGTGCAGGAAGACCAGACGGCGCGGCGGCTTCCCCAGGTTCTGCACCCGGGCGACGGTCTCCTGGCCCCGGTAGCAGCCCTTCTGGAGGTGGACGGCGCTGCCGATGAGACCGACCTCGTGCGGGATGGTCCGGTGGTCGGTCTCGAAGCCGAGCCGCGGCCGGTGCGCCTCGACCCGCAGCGCCTCGTACGCGAGGATCCCGGCGGCCGGCCCGTGCGAGGCCGCGAAGGACTCCAGGTCGGCGCGGGGCAGGAACAGATCACGGCCGTGCGGGGTCTCCCGTACGACGACGCCCTCGGGCACCTCGGCGATGGACCCGGCCGGCAGGTGGACGACGGCGAAGTCCTCGGTCCGGTCGGCGACCTCCACCCGGTAGAAGAACTTCATCGACTCCAGGTACGCGACGAGCTCCTCGCGCGTCCCCGGCTCGACGTGCGCCCACACCGTCTCGCCGTCGTCGACGAGGTACAGGGCGTGCTCGATGTGCCCGTTCGCGGAGAGGATCAGCGCCTCGGTCGCCTGCCCGGGCGGCAGGTCGGTCATGTGCTGGGTGACGAGCAGGTGCAGCCAGCTCCGCCGGTCGTCACCGGTGACGGCGATGACGCCCCGGTGCGAGAGGTCGACGAAACCGTTGCCCTCGGAGAGGACGCGCTGCTCGCGGAACAGGTCGCCGTAGTGCGCGGCGACGCCTTCGTCGCGGCCTTCGGCGGGGACGGCGCCGGACAGGGACAACAGAGGGCTCTTCATACAGAAGAGCCTACGACTCGGCGGCCGCGTCCTTGTTCGAGCAGTCCCGGCACCGGCCGAAGATCGCGAAGTGCTTCATGTCCGTCTCGAACCCGAAGGTCTCGCGGAGCTTCCCGGTGAACTCGGCGGCCACCTCCACGTCCGCCTCGATCACCCCGGAGCAGTCCCGGCAGACCAGGTGCAGATGGTGGTGCCGGTCGGCGAGGTGATAGGTCGGCGCCCCGTGCCCCAGATGCGCATGGGAGACGAGCCCGAGCTCCTCCAGGAGCTCCAGGGTCCGGTACACGGTGGAGATGTTCACCCCGGAGGCCGTCCTGCGGACCTCCACCAGGATGTCGTCGGGCGTCGCGTGCTCCAGCTTGTCGACGGCCTCCAGGACAAGCTGACGCTGCGGCGTCAGCCGATAGCCACGCTGCCGCAGATCGCTCTTCCAGTCGGTGCTCACCACGCCCCCCAGTGTAGGAGGACGCGGCGCGCACCCCGGAGTGTCTAGCGGAAGAAGGCGATGCCGTCGTCCGGCATGTCGGGCAGGTTGCGGGCCATCTCCGCGACCTCCTCCGGCGTGACGACCTTCTTCAGGTGCGCCGACATGTACGGGCGGAGCGGGACCTCGGGGGTCGCCTTCTCGCCCACCCACATCAGGTCGCTCTTCACGTAGCCGTAGAGCCGCTTGCCGCCGCTGTACTCACCCGAGGCCGAGGTCCGCGCGACGGCGTCCGTCGCCAGGTCGATCTGCGGCTTCTGGTCGGCGAGCTCGCCGTACCAGATCTCGACGATGCCCTGGTCGCGGACCATGACGATCTCGACCTGGCGGTCCTTGTCGATCCGCCAGTAGCCGCTCTCGCTCTCCAGCGGACGGACCTTGTTGCCCTCGTTGTCCAGGACCCAGGAGTGCGAGTGGTACTCGAGGAAGTCCCGGCCGTCGTGGCTGAACGTCACGGACTGGCCGAAGTTGCACTTCTCGGCGCCGGGGAAGTCGGAGACGCCCGCGCCCTCCCACGTACCGAGCAGGAACGCGAGGGGGACGAGGTCCGGATTGAGGTCGGACGGGATCTCGATCATGAGCAGCTCTGGCGTTCTCTAGAAGTGGTTACCGCTGGCCCTGGTACAGCTTCTTCACGGTCAGACCGGCGAAGGCGATCACGCCGACGGCGACCAGGACCAGGAGGGTTTCGAAGAAAACGATCACGGGGTGCTCCTCGACTGAGCGGTGAAGGCGGAACGGGCCGGACCCCAGCTTAGTGGGCTGGGGTCCGGCCCACTCGGTGAGGTGGGTCTCGCGGACGATCAGCCGAGAAGCTGGTTCTGCAGGGTGACGGTCTGCTGGAACGGCACGGCGAGCGCCTCGCCCTTACGGGTCTGGGTGATCAGCGCGAGGGTGTCGCCGGCCTGGACGTAGGCCCAGCGGACCTGCTCGGGTCCGTACGGCTTCTTCTCCCGGAACGCGTACACGCTCGTGTCCGGTACGCCGATGTCGTCCGCGAAGTCCTCCAGGACGACGCCCTCCACCCCGTCCGGCAGGGCCTTCGGGCCGTCCGCCGCGTCCGCCTCCACCGCCTCGTCCTTGAACGCCTCGGCGAACGCCACCGAGCTGAACCGCAGCAGATGGATGCTGGTGCGGGTGCCGTCCGGGGTCGTCCAGCCCCGGGCGGCGATGTGCCGCAGCGTGGAGTCCGCCAGGGCCCGCTTCAGCTCGTCGCGGGTCTCCTTGCCGTAGAGCGAGAGATAGGAGTCCGTGGACACGAAGCCGCCGTTCAGCTTCGGGTCGGGCGTCGCGCCGGCCGGTGCCGGCAGCAGCAGCTCGCGCACGTCGGCGTAGTGGATCTCGCCTTCGTTGCCCTCGGTGAAGGGGCGGGGCCGGTCCGCCGGGAGCGCCGGGAGACGGAGGGCCGGGTACTCCCAGCGGCCGTCGTTCTCGGTCGCCAGGCCGGGCACGTCGTTCCGGTCGAGGGCGGTGATGCCCATGGCGGTGCCCGCGCCCACGCCGCCGCACACCACGACGGCGGCCGTCCAGCGGGCGACCGCCCACAGGACCCGGCGGGACCGCCGGGGAGCGGCGGGGGCGGACTCGGCGACCGGCTCCGGGGTCTCCGGGGCGGGCGCGGTCGCGACCGCGTCGGCGGCCGGGGCCGGGGCCGGGGGCTCCGCGACCGCGTCGGTCTCCGGGGCCGGGGGCCCCGCGGCCTCGTCGGCGGCCGTCTCGGTCAGCTGCTCGGTCATACGTACTCCCCCGGGGACTCGATGTGGCGAAGCTGCTTCTCCAGGAGGCCGGCCACGGCCGCCTGGTCGAAGGGCGCGGCACCGAACGCCGTGACGGTGACCATCACCTCTCCGTCGTACGCGGAGCAGCTCATCTTCTGCAGGTCGGGCGTCCGCTTGTCGGTGCCGAACCCCTCGGGCTTCGCGGGTTTGGGCCCCAGATAGCAGGCGGCGTTCTTCGCGTGGCCCTCGACCTTCGGCCCCTTGCGCAGCTCCAGGAGCTCGGCCATCTCCTTGCGGAGCCCGAAGAACTCCCGGACCTTCTTCTTGTCCTTCATCCGCAGGATGAGCACCTCCGCCTGGAGGGTGCTGTCCTCCGTGGCGTACGCGCGCATCGCCACGCCCTGGACGCCGAGCCGGTCGACCTCCTTCTCGTACGTGCGGCGCTTCTTGCCGTAGAAGCCCTGGCCCGACTGCTTGAGCAGGGCCACGGCCTCCTTCGCCGGCAGCTCGTCGTCGTTGCCGTACCCCGCGACGTCCGCCCCGAGCGCGTAGCCCTCCGGCACGGGCAGGAGGAGCTTGCTCAGCGGGGTGGACGCCCGTCCCCGGGCGACACCGGCGGCCGGGTCCCCGGGGGTCGCGGTCGCGGTGGGGTCCGCCCACGCCACGGTGGGGGCGGTCCGGTCGGCGTGGTCGACGGTGACGGCGGTGTACGCGACACCGCCGCCGACGGCACCTAGCACGACCACGGCGGCCAGCGTGTTCTTCAGGATCCGGCGCGTGCGGCTCCCCGGCTTCTCACTCACAGGCGCCCCAGCTGCCGCTCGGCCAGAGAACGGATCTCGTTCTCGGCGATCTTCCGTGTGTCGGACATCAGGATCGTGATCGCGATGTCGCCGCGCTGGATGAAGGCGCGGGCCTCGTACTGGTCCATGTATCCGGCCTCGCGGTGGACCGGGTAGAGGAAGTAGCGGCCGTTCTCGGAGCCCTTCACCGGCTCCCCGAGGGACTCGGCCTTCCCCTCGCCGATGGCGATGCTCTGCTGCCGCTTCACGTGCTCCAGGGCTCCGTTCCCGGAGGTGGCGCGGTACTGCACGAGGTTGATCTCGACGCGCTTGTACTCGCCCACGCGCCACGTGCGCGTGGCGATCCGCCGGATCCCCTGATCGAGCTGGAACTCCAGCGCCCCCTCGGGCCGGGTGAAGTCGTCGGCGTACGAGGACAGCGACTGCCAGCCGTCCGCGCCCTCGGGCCGCGCCCCCGCCGGCTTCGGTACCAGGAGCTTCCGCAGGTCGCCCTGCGTCTTCGCCTGGCGGTCCTCCTTCGCCGAGAGCGGCTCGGGCTCCTGGCCCTTGGGGAGCGTCTTCGCCGGGTACGCGAGGCCCGGCTGGTTCAGCGGCGGGAGTGCGGTCGGTTCGCGGTCGGCCTGGATGCCGTAGCCGACGGCGGTGCCGCCGACGAGGCCGATGACGGCGGCGACGGCGATCAGCCCGACGGTACGGAGGACACGGCGCGGCCGGCGGACCGGAGGCGCGGTTTCCGTGGCCGGCTCCGGCTCGGGCGGTGATGTTGTATCCGTATTTTGGATACTTTCTTCAATACTCAAGAGTCCCCCCACGAGACCTGAAGCGCGGATTCCGTCACCCGCGCACACAGCTGACACGCGAGAGGCGCATGAGGTTGCAGGGCCGCGCATTACAGTTCGGCATATGGCGAAGAAGCTCGTGATCAAGGTGACCGCGGGGGCCGACGCCCCCGAACGCTGCTCCCAGGCCTTCACGGTGGCCGCCGTCGCCGTTGCCAGCGGCGTCGAGGTCTCGCTGTGGCTGACCGGCGAGTCCTCCTGGTTCGCCCTCCCCGGCCACGCGGCGGAGTTCGAACTCCCGCACGCCGCGCCGCTGCCGGACCTGATCGAGTCGATCCTGGCGGCCGGCCGCATCACGCTCTGCACGCAGTGCGCGGCCCGCCGCGAGATCACGGAGAAGGACGTCCTGGACGGCGTCCGCATCGCGGGCGCGCAGCTCTTCGTCCAGGAAGCGATGTCGGACGAGACGCAGGCCCTCGTCTACTGAGCCACGGGAGCTACGGCACTACGGCTTCCGGCGCTTCTTGCCGTCCAGCTCGTCCCACCACTCGTCCGACTTCGGGTCGCCCGACGGATCGTCCCACCAGCGATCCTCCGGGCCCCGGCGGTTGGCGATCATCGCGGCGACCGGGGGGATGACCATGGCGACCACGCACATACCGATGGCGACAGGCATCGAGAAGAGCCGGACGACGGCCCAGGCGCCCACGAAAAGCACCAGGCAGACGCCCATCATCCAGAAGTAGACGTGCCGACGTCGCGCGTACACCCCTTCAGCGTACGACCGGCCGGGCACCCCGGGATGAAAAGAGACCGGAGGGCCGTGCCTCAAGTCCTGGAATAGGCGTCCAACCCCCCAGGAGGCACGGCCCTCCGGCCGTTCGGTGTGGCTTCGCGCTGCGCCGGAGTCCGATGGACGGAGTCCGGCGCAGTGGCTCGAAGCCGTGAGGCGCCCCGCGCCGAGCGGTGCGAGAGGCGCGTCGAGAAATCAGACCGCGATGGCGACGTCCGTCAGGCTGCCGGTCTCCGTGACGACGACCTTCCGGTCGGCCTGGGCGCCCGGAACCAGGGCGCGCAGGGTCCACTCGCCGGTCGCCGCGTAGAAGCGGAACTGGCCGGTGGCCGAGGTCGGGACCTCGGCGGTGAACTCGCCGGAGCCGTCGAGGAGGCGCACGTAACCCGTGACGGGCTCGCCGTTCTTGGTCACCTGGCCCTGGATGGCCGTCTCACCGGGCTTGAGCGTGCTGACGTCGGGGCCGCCGACCTGAGCTCCACACATGTTCTCTGTCCTGTCCTAGAGGTATCGGGGGTCGCGCGACCGGTTACTTGTTGGCGCCGAGCTCGATCGGCACGCCGACGAGGGAGCCGTACTCGGTCCAGGAGCCGTCGTAGTTCTTGACGTTCGTGACCTCGAGCAGCTCGTGCAGGACGAACCAGGTGAGCGCGGAGCGCTCGCCGATGCGGCAGTAGGCGATGGTGTCCTTCGCCAGGTCGACCTGCTCGGCCTCGTAGAGGGCCTTGAGCTCGTCGTCCGACTTGAAGGTGCCGTCGTCGTTGGCGTTCTTCGACCACGGGATGTTGCGGGCGCTCGGCACGTGGCCGGGGCGCTGCGACTGCTCCTGCGGGAGGTGCGCCGGGGCGAGCAGCTTGCCGGAGAACTCGTCGGGCGAGCGGACGTCGACCAGGTTCTGGGCGCCGATCGCGGCCACGACGTCGTCGCGGAAGGCGCGGATCGAGGCGTCCTGGGCCTGGGCCTTGTAGTCGGTGGCCGGGCGGGCCGGGACCTCGGAGCCGTCGACCAGGTCGCGGGAGTCGAGCTCCCACTTCTTGCGGCCGCCGTCGAGGAGCTTGACGTCCTGGTGGCCGTAGAGCTTGAAGTACCAGTAGGCGTAGGAGGCGAACCAGTTGTTGTTGCCGCCGTAGAGGACGACCGTGGTGTCGTTCGCGATGCCCTTGGCCGAGAGGAGCTTCTCGAAGCCCTCCTGGTCGATGAAGTCGCGACGGACCGGGTCCTGCAGGTCCTGGGTCCAGTCGATCCGGACGGCGTTGCGGATGTGGTTCTTCTCGTAGGCCGAGGTGTCCTCGTCGACCTCGACGATGGCGACCTGCGGGTTGTCGAGGTTGGCCTCGACCCAGTCCGCGTCGACCAGGACGTCGCTGCGAGCCATGCTGTTCTCCTCCGGGGCAGTGTGCGGGGGTGTGCTGCGGTGGTGCGGATGTGTGGTGCGGTACGCGTCGTCGCGTGGCGTACGGACAGCGGACGTGCGTACGGCTCTGCACAGGGCGGCCCCGACGGCAGTCGACGGGCCTGAGGGATACGGGAGTTGGCGTCCCGCTCAGACTGAGCGACAGAGCATGGCGGCGACGCGGCACAGGTCTACTGCCCGCCGCTTCGTGAGATCCGCCTGTCGCTTCATGCCCTCGATCGTAGGGACGGACAGGCGGCCGTGTCACCGGTGTGTCGTATTTTGAGACGCGATCGTCCGAGATGCGAGACGTGATCACGCTGGAGGCCGGCTCCGGACGCCTCCGCACCGAGCTGTCCGCTTCGCCTTCTGCGGATCGGACGGGTGTGTCTCAGCATGTGACCAGAGGGTATGTCCGAGCCCCGGACGCCGTCTCAGGACCGGCCCTCCGCCGGCCCGCGAGGACGATGTCCGCCGGCCCGAGGGACGACCTCCGCCGGCCCGAGGGACGACCTCCGCCGGCCCGAGGGACGACCTCCGCCGGCCCGAGGGACGACGTCCGTCAGCCCGCGAGGACGACGTCCTTGCCGCTCACGGTGACCGCCAGGCCGTCCGGGCGCGGCTCGACCTTCTCCACCTTCATGCCGGCGATCATGCCGATCGGGCGCTCGAAGTCGGTGCGCGCGCGGACCAGGTCCTCCACGCCCGGGATGCCGGCGCCCGGCACCTCGTCGGCGCGGACCCGGATGGTGTCGCCGTTCACGACGGTCACCGTGGAGAGGACGGAACGCGTCAGGGTGCGGCCCATGATCGTCACGCCGCCGGTGACCTTCACCTTGCCGTTCCCGCCGTAGGCGACGGTGGCCTCGCGGTCGGAGGCGGCGGTGAGGTCCGCGTACGAGATGAGGGCCGTGCCGCGGGCGGAGCCGGCCTTCGCGCCCGCCCAGTCGCCGGTCACGGTCACGTCCCGCAGGGCCACGGTCAGCTCGCCGACCCGGATGTCCTTGTCGCCGGCCTTCGCCCGCACGCCGGTCGCCGTCACGTCGACCTCGTCGAACCGCTTGTCGGCGACCTGGGTGAGGAACGGGAAGCCCTTGATGTCGACCTCGATCGAGTCGCTGGTCGAGGCGGAGAGCTTCACCCGGCTCGACGCCTCCGACTCGGCGTACGACAGGGCCAGCCGGTCGATACCGACGAGTGCTCCGCCCAGCACGACGGCCACGATCAACAGAATCCGCAGTGCTCGCATGGGCTGTGCGTCCCCCCGTAGTGGTTCCCGTAAAACTTCCGGCCCCCCGACACAAGATCGACGTGTCGGGGGGCCGGTTGGTTCCCGTGCGTGAACGGGCCGCGCGTCAGACCAGGGCGCGGCCCAGCAGGTAGACGGCGGGCGCGGCGGCGGTGAGCGGCAGCGCGACGCCCGCGGTCATGTGAACGAACCGCGACGGGTAGTCGTAGCTGGCCACCCGCAGGCCGACCAGGGCACAGACGCCGGCGCCGAGGCCGAGCAGCGCCCCGGAGGTGCCCAGGTCGGTGAGGCCGCCGGCCGCGATCCCGGCGCCCGCCGCGGCGAGCAGGGCGGCGACCAGGGAGACGGGTCCGGGCAGCGGCAGCGCCCGGGCGAGGACGGTGGCGGCGACCGCGACCCCGCCGACGACCACGGCGTCCTGGGCGGCGCCGAGGTGTCCGGTGGCGACGACGGTCAGGGCGGCGGAGGCGATGGTGGCCATCAGGCCGTACATGCGCTCGTCGGGGTCGGCGTGGCTGCGCAGCTGGAGGACCAGGCAGAGCAGCACCCAGACGCCGAGGGTGCCCAGGATCGCGGCGGCCGCGTGCTCCCGGCCGGTGGCGAGGAGCGCGGCGTCGGCGACGAGGCCGCCGAGGAAGGCGAGCGCGATGCCCTGCCGGGCGGGCCACATGCCGTTGAGCCGGAACCAGCCGGCGGCGGTGAGGCCCTGGAGCAGGACGAGCGGGACGAGGAGCCCGTACGAGCCGAGGGAGGCGCCGCCCGCGAGCAGCAGGCCGAGGACGGCGGTGAGGGCGGCGGGCTGCATGCCGGGCTCGATCACGGGCGAGCGCCCCTCGGCGCGGGCGCGCTGGGCGTCGGTGATGCGGGTGTTCCCGGAGGTGGTGGGCGAGGAGTACGAGGGCCCGGCCTCGGCCACGGGCGCGGGCGGCGCCACCGGCTCGGCGACGGGCTCCGCGTAGGACGCGGCGGGGGCTCCGTGCGAGGCGTACTGCTCGTACGGCTGGTACGGCTCCTGGTACGACTCCTGCGTCCCGTAACCGGCGGAAGCCTGCGGGTGCGCCTGGGCCTGCGCCTGGGCCTGCGCCTGGGCCTGGGCCTGCGCCTGGGCCTGGGCGGCGGCCTGGACCTGCTCGTACGAGACGGCCGGCTGGTACTGGGTGTCCCAGGTCTGGCCCTCCCACGTCTGCGTGACGTCGGGGCCCGGCTGCCCGTTCGCGTGCGGGTCGTACTGCTGCCCGCCGTAGTACTGGTCGTTGCTCATGCTCTGGGGTTCACCCTCCTGCGAACGGGGGGAGCACCTCGACCGTGCCGCCCTCGGCAAGCCGTACCGTCTCATGGCTCCGGGTCCCGACGGGGTCGCCGTCGACCAGGAACGAGCACCGCCTGAGCACCTGGACGAGCTCGCCCGGGTGCTTCGCGCGGGCCGCGTCGAGGGCCTCGGCCAGGGTCCCGGCGGTGTACGGCTCCTCGGCGACACCGGCGGCGGCCTTGGCCGCGGCCCAGTAGCGGATGGTTCCCGCTGCCATAGCGGCGCTCCCTTCGTTCGTGTGCGCGCCGCCCCCATCATGGGCTATGCGCGCGTGGATCCCGTTCCGACGACTGCGCGCGCATGAGCCGGCTCCGGGCTACGCGCGCGTGAGTCCGCTCCGGATTGCGCGCGCATGAGCCGCTCCGGATTGCGCGCGCGTGAGTCCGCTCCGGGCTACGCGCGCGTGAGCCAGTCCCCGAGCCGGGCGAGCAGCTCCTCGCCGGCCGCGTTCTCCGCGTGGCCCATGCCCCGCTCCAGCCAGAGTTCCGCGTCGCCCGCGGCGGCCAGCATGCGCGGGTGGTCGAGCGGGAAGTACGCGTCCCGGTCGCCGTGGACGATCAGCAGCGGGGTCGGCGCGATCAGCGGCACCGCCTCCACCGGGGACAGCGGCACGGGGTCCCACGCCCGGCTGTCGATCCGGGTGCCGAACCCGTACCGCCCGACGAGGCGGCCCGCCGGCCGGGTGACCACCCAGTGGACGCGGCGCATCGGGGCCGTCCCCCGGTAGTACCAGCGGGCGGGTGCGGACACGGCGGCCACCGCGTCGGCGCGGCCCTCCGTGCCCCGCTCCAGGGCCGCGTGGCGCAGGACCACGGAGCCGCCCATGGAGAACCCGAGGGTCGCCACGCGCGTGTGGCCGAGCTCACGGGCCCAGCGGACGGCGGCGGACAGGTCGAGGACCTCCCGGTCGCCGACGGTGGAGCGGCCGCCGGAGCGGCCGTGCCCGCGGAAGGAGAAGGTGACGACGGCCACACCGCGCTCCGTGAGGGCCCGGGCGGCGCGCCGGACGGCGGGCCGGTCGGCCGACCCGGTGAAGCCGTGGGCGAGGACCACCGCCGTATCGGTGACACTTGCCCGTGAGGGTTCGTAAACCGCCTCGATCCGGACACCGTCATCGGTACGCAGCATTGCGCGCCGGGGCATCCGGTGATGGACGGAAGTGAGCGAGGAAACATCCACCATGTGAAATCGGCCCTCTGCCTCGGAACTCATGTGGGCTATTCTGCTTGCCAGAGGATCCGGGCAACGCAGCCCCCGGGTCCTTTTGTGTTTTCCGACCGTTGTTACGGATGGATGAACGAAAGCTCTCAGGATGCGAGAGCCGCACGTGAGCACACATAGACGTCCTCGCAGGGACCGAGGAGGAACCGACGTCATGGACGAGCGAACGACGCACGACGGACCGACGATCAGGGCAGGTGCGGCGCGATGAGTTCTCTGCTGCTCCTGACCAACGCCCTCCAGCCGTCGACCGAGGTGCTCCCCGCACTCGGCCTGCTGCTGCACAACGTCCGGGTCGCCCCGGCCGAGGGCCCCGCCCTCGTGGACACCCCCGGCGCGGACGTGATCCTCGTCGACGGCCGGCGCGACCTCCCGCAGGTGCGCTCGCTCTGTCAGCTGCTGCGCTCCACCGGGCCCGGCTGTCCGCTGATCCTCGTCGTCACGGAGGGCGGTCTCGCGGCCGTCACCGCCGACTGGGGCATCGACGACGTCCTCCTCGACACGGCCGGACCGGCCGAGGTCGAGGCGCGGCTGCGGCTCGCGATGGGCCGCCAGCAGATCGTCTCCGACGACTCCCCGATGGAGATCCGCAACGGCGACCTGTCGGTCGACGAGGCGACGTACAGCGCGAAGCTCAAGGGCCGGGTCCTGGACCTGACCTTCAAGGAGTTCGAGCTGCTCAAGTACCTGGCCCAGCACCCGGGCCGGGTGTTCACGCGCGCCCAGCTCCTGCAGGAGGTGTGGGGGTACGACTACTTCGGCGGCACCCGGACGGTCGACGTCCACGTACGGCGCCTGCGGGCCAAGCTGGGCCCCGAGCACGAGTCGCTGATCGGCACCGTCCGGAACGTCGGCTACCGGTTCGTCACCCCCGAGAAGGTCGAGCGGGCGGCGGAGGAGGCCCGCGCCAAAGTCGAGAGCACCCGCGACCGGGAGAAGGCCCGCGCGAGCGCCGGCGTCAAGGCCGCCACGGACGGCGTCACCCCCTCGGAGGACAGGAACGTGGCGGATGCCACAGTGCGACCTGCCGGTAGGTAGGTCCCCCCGCGTAGACTTCCGCGCGTGGCCAAGGTGACGCGGGATGACGTAGCTCGACTGGCAGGTACTTCTACCGCGGTAGTGAGCTACGTCATCAACAACGGACCCCGGCCGGTCGCCCCGGCCACGCGCGAGCGTGTCCTCGCCGCCATCAAGGAGCTGGGCTACCGGCCCGACCGGGTGGCCCAGGCGATGGCCTCCCGGCGCACCGACCTCATAGGCATGATCGTCCCCGACGCGCGGCAGCCGTTCTTCGGCGAGATGGCGCACGCGGTCGAGCAGGCCGCCGCCGAGCGCGGGAAGATGGTCCTCGTCGGCAACTCCGACTACCGGACCGAGCGCGAGGTCCACTACCTGCGGGCCTTCCTCGGGATGCGGGTCTCCGGACTGATCCTGGTCAGCCAGGGCATGAGCGAGCAGGCCGCGAGCGAGATCGAGGCCTGGGACGCGCGCGTGGTGCTGCTGCACGAGCGGCCCGAGGCCATAGACGACGTCGCCGTCGTGACGGACGACATCGGCGGCGCCCAGCTCGCCACCCGGCACCTCCTGGAGCACGGCCACCCGTACGTGGCGTGCCTCGGCGGCGTCCCGAACACCCCGGCCGTCGGCGACCCGGTCGCCGACCACGTCGAGGGCTGGCGGCGCGCCATGCTGGAGGCCGGCCGCTCGACCGAGGGCCGGCTCTTCGAGGCCCCGTACAACCGGTACGACGCCTACCAGGTCGCCCTCAAGCTGCTCGCGGGCCCCGACAGGCCGCCGGCCATCTTCTGCTCCACCGACGACCAGGCCTTCGGTGTCCTCCGCGCCGCCCGTGAGCTGCGCATCGAGGTGCCGACGGAGCTGGCGGTCGCGGGCTTCGACGACGTGAAGGAGGCGGCGCTCACCGATCCGCCGCTGACCACGATCTCCTCGGACCGCCCCGCGATGGCCCGGGCTGCCGTGGACCTGGTCCTCGACGACTCGGTCCGGGTGTCGGGCTCGCGCCGCGAGCGGGTGAAGCTCTTCCCGTCGGCCCTGATCGTCCGCCGCTCCTGCGGCTGCCACGAGTAGGTCCGCGAGACCCGTCTCGAACCGCGTCTCGAAACCCGTCTCGAACCGCGTCTCGAACCCCGTCTCGAGACCGTCTCAAGACGGGTCTTTATACGGGACATACAGGGTTCTGTCGGGCTTCTCAGCCGCTCCTCAGACGGCTCTCATGTACGGATCCGAGAGTCATAGCCATGACGGACTTCCAGGAGCAGCAGCCCCAGCAGCCGTACTACCCGCCGCAGCCGCCGAGGCCGCCGTACGAGCCGACGCAGCCGATGCGGTCGGCGCAGGGACCGTACGAGGCGACGCAGCCGGCGCAGGGACCGTACGGGGCGACGCGGCCGATCACCACCGAGCCGGGCACGACCATCTGGCCCTCGGGCGGTCACGTGCCGCCGCCGGTGGACCCGCCCCTCGTCGCCACCGTCCCCGCCCCGGCCCCCTCGCCCCGCCGCCGCGCCAAGCGCGGGGTCGGACTCATGGCGGCCGTGGCCATCGCGGCCGCGGCGGTCGGCGGCGGCACGGCGACGCTGGTGCAGCAGCTCACCTCCGACACGGTCGCGACCGCCTCCTCCCCCGTCGTGAGCGGCACCAACGTCTCCACCGGCAGCAAGGGCACGGTCGCCGGGGTCGCCGAGGCGGTCTCCCCCTCCATCGTGGAGATCTCCGCGACCTCGAACTCCGGCAAGTCCACCGGCTCGGGCGTGATCATCACCTCCGACGGCGAGATCGTCACCAACAACCACGTGGTCTCCGGCGCGACCTCGGTCACCGTGCAGCTCAGCAACGGCAAGACGTACGAGGCCCAGGTCGTCGGCACCGACCCCGACAAGGACCTCGCCCTGATCAAGCTCAAGGGCGCCTCCGGGCTCAAGGCCGCCACGCTCGGCGACTCCTCGAAGGTCAGGGTCGGCGATGAGGTCGTGGCGATCGGCTCCCCCGAGGGCCTGACCGGCACCGTCACCAGTGGCATCGTCTCCGCGCTCGACCGGGACGTGACCGTCGCCAAGGACGAGGACGGCCAGGACCAGCAGCAGGGGCAGCAGCAGTGGGACCCGCGGCAGGGCTGGCCGTTCGAGTTCGGCGGGCAGCAGTTCAACGGCGACACCGGCTCCTCGAAGACCACGTACAAGGCGATCCAGACCGACGCCTCGCTCAATCCGGGGAATTCCGGCGGTGCGTTGATCAATATGAACGGCGAGATCATCGGAATCAATTCGGCCATGTATTCGCCCAGTTCTTCGAGCGGCTCCACGGCCGGAAGCGTAGGCCTCGGATTCGCGATCCCGGTCGACACGGTGAAGGCCGACCTGGACAGCCTCCGCTCGGGCGGCGGCAGCTGAACGGCGTACGGGCGGCATGCGACGCTGACCCCATGACGGGACAGCCCATGACGGGACAGCAGCACGAAGCCGAGCGCATCCTCATCGTCGACGACGAGCCCGCCGTGCGGGAGGCCCTGCGCCGCAGCCTCGCCTTCGAGGGGTACGCGACGAAGGTCGCCGTCGACGGCCTCGACGCGCTCGCCGCGATGGAGTCGTACGCCCCCGATCTCGTCGTCCTCGACATCCAGATGCCCCGCATGGACGGGCTGACGGCGGCCCGCCGGATCCGGGCCGCCGGCTCCACCGTGCCGATCCTCATGCTCACCGCCCGCGACACCGTCGGCGACCGGGTCACCGGCCTCGACGCCGGCGCCGACGACTACCTGGTGAAGCCCTTCGAGCTGGACGAGCTGTTCGCCCGCATCCGGGCCCTGCTCCGCCGCAGCTCCTACGCGTCGGCGTCGGCCGCCGCCCCCGCCGAGGACGACGTCCTCGCCTTCGAGGACCTGCGGATGAACCTGGCCACGCGCGAGGTGACCCGGGGCGGGCGGACCGTGGAGCTGACCCGGACCGAGTTCACGCTCCTGGAGATGTTCCTGGCGCACCCGCGCCAGGTCCTCACCCGCGAGCAGATCCTGAAGGCCGTGTGGGGCTTCGACTTCGAGCCCAGTTCGAACTCGCTGGACGTGTACGTGATGTATCTGCGGCGCAAGACGGAGGCCGGCGGTGAGCCGCGCCTCGTCCACACCGTGCGCGGCGTCGGCTACGCGCTGCGCGGAGGAGGCGCCGAGTGACACGCCCCCTCAGGAGTCCGCTGGCCTGGTTCCGCTCGCGGCCGCTGCGCTCCCGGCTCGCCCTGCTCACCGCCGTCGCGGTGGCGGTCGCCGTCGCGGCCGCTTCGCTGGCCTGCTGGTTCGTGACGCGGGCGCAGCTGGAGGCGGAGATGGACTCCTCGCTGCGCAGCACCCGCCTCGACGCGAACGGCGTGCAGAGCCTGCTCGCGATGTGCCGTCAGGGCACGACGCCGCCGCCGGTGGCGGGCTCGTACACCGTGCAGGTCATCCTCGCCAACGGCAGCGTGTGCACCTCGGGGGAGGCCGCGATCCCGGCCGGGGCCGGCGACCTCGCGGTGGCGCGGGGGCAGCTGGAGGACCTCCTGCACACGGTGAAGGACGACGACGGCCGGGAGATGCGGGTCTACACCTACCCGCAGGACGGCCCCGTCGGGCTCGCCGTCTCCCTCGCCCGTCCGCTCTCCGAGATCGACAACTCGATGTCCACGCTCCGCTGGGTGCTGCTCCTGGTCTCCGGGATCGGCGTCGTCGGCGCGGGCGCGGCCGGCCTGTGGGTCGCGCGGACCGGCCTCGAACCGGTGAACCGGCTCACCGACGCGGTCGAGCACGTCGCCGCGACCGAGGACCTCACCGTCCGCATCCCGGTGGAGGGCGAGGACGAGATCGCCCGCCTGTCGCGCTCCTTCAACACGATGACGGCGGCGCTCGCCACCTCCCGGGACCGGCAGGCGCAGCTCATCGCGGACGCGGGCCACGAACTGCGGACGCCGCTCACCTCCCTGCGTACCAACGTCGAGCTGCTCGCGCGCAGCGAGGAGACCGGCCGGGCGATCCCGCCGGACGACCGGCGGGCCCTGATGGCCTCGGTGAAGGCGCAGATGACGGAGCTGGCCGCGCTGATCGGCGACCTCCAGGAGCTGGCCCGCCCGGACGCGGTGCAGCCGGGCCCGCTGGAGGTGGTCCCGCTGCACACGATCCTGCGGACGGCCCTGGACCGGGCGCGGCTGCGCGGCCCCGAGCTGACCTTCGTCACGGACCTCGCGCCCTGGTACGTACGGGGGGAGACGCCGGCCCTCGAACGGGCCCTGGTGAACGTTCTGGACAACGCGGTGAAGTTCTCGCCGCCCCGGGGCACGGTCGAGGTGACCCTGATGCGGGGCGAGCTGACCGTCCGCGACCAGGGCCCCGGCATCGCCCCGGACGAGCTCCCGCACGTCTTCGACCGCTTCTGGCGCTCCCCGTCGGCCCGCAGTCTGCCGGGCTCTGGCCTGGGCCTGTCGATCGTGGCGCGTACGGTGCAGCAGGCGGGCGGCACGGTGTCGCTCGCCCCGGCGGAGGGCGGCGGCACGGTGGCGAGGCTGCGGCTGCCGGGTGCGCCGACGCCGCCGCCGGAGCTGTGAGCGGGGGTGGCCTCATGGACGACCGCGGTCTGAAACCCGACGGAACGATCGCGCGCGAGGGCGCCCTGGAGCGCGTGCCGGCGGCGTTCGCGCCGGTCGTGGAGGCCGCGCGCGCCCGGCTCTCCGAAGCGTTCGGCCCGGACCGGCTGCACAGCGCGTACCTGTACGGCAGCGTGCCCCGCGGCACGGCGGTCGCCGGCGTCTCCGACCTGGACGTGCAGCTCGCTCTGCACGAGGAGCCCACGGAGGCGGACCGCGCCGCCGCCCGCGCGGTCGAGGCGGCGCTCGACCGTGACCTGCCCCAGATCGACGGCGCCGGGATCCTGCTGAGCAGCACCGGGACGCTCCTCAGCGAGCTCGAACGCCACGACCTGGGTTTCTTCGTGGCCTGCCTCTGCACCCCGCTGTCCGGCCCCGACCTGGCCGAGCAGCTGCCCCCGTACCGTCCGACCTCGCTGCTCGCGCGCGAGACGAACGGCGACCTGGCCCTGCTCCTGCCCGGCTGGCGGGCCCGCGCCGCCGCGGGCACGGACCTCCGCGCGCTCGGGCGTGCGGTCGGCCGCCGACTGGTCCGTACGGGCTTCACCCTGGTCATGCCCCGGTGGGGCGGCTGGACCAGCGACCTGGACCGGTCGGCGGCGCTCTTCGGCGGCTTCTACCCGGACCGCGCGGAGCAGATGCGCCTGGCGGTCCTGGCGGGCAGGTCTCCGGCCCCGGACCCGGCCGTCCTCCGTCTCCTCGTCGAGGACCTGGCCCCGTGGCTGGCGGCCGAGTACACGGCGGTGCACGGGACGAAGACGCAGCGCTAGTTGTGCCGGAGCAGCGCCTCCACGAGACCCGCCCGGGTGTTGGGGAAGTCCAGGGGCACGATCCCGAGCCCGACGCGCCCGGCCAGCTCGGCACTGTCCACGAACCCGTGCACCCACGGATTCAGCCGGTCGGAGTTCCAGCGGGGCGGCAGGTACGCGGAGGTGCTGACGAAGTTCACGTAGAGCGGGCCGGGCTGGGCGACGGCGGCGCGGAAGTGGGCCTGGATCTTGGGGTACTTGGCGTCGGGCAGGGCGTTCCAGTCGTCCTGGACCGAGAAGACGGCGGGGTCGGCCCACCGCAGACCGGGCAGCCCGCCGTTGTCGGCGAGCAGCACGACCCGCCCGCGCGCCTCGCCGAGCAGCGGCAGCGTGTCCCCGATCCGGAAGAGGGAGCGCCAGCCGCGCCGGTCGAGGTAGTCGTCGAAGACGGCCCGGAAGGTGGCGTCGGACTCCTCGGAGTACTCCTGCTTGACCCGCATGAGGACGGTCTCGGAGGGGTGCGCGGCGAGGAAGTCCCGGCAGGCGACGAGGACGTCCCCGAACATCATGTTCTGGTAGGAGGCCCCGTGGTGGATGGCGAAGGACCCACCGGTCACCCGGCACCGCACGTCCAGGAACCGGACACCGCTGTCCAGCTGCTGGGCGATGGTGCTGTTCTGGCACTCGCTCCAGGGCCCCCCGAAGCGGGCCCCGGAGTCATGGGTCCCGGGAATGGTGAGCCGCTGCAGCGGCGTCCCGTCCCCGTGTGCCCCCATCCACGCGCGCACGTCCACGGCCGAGGCGGTGGGCGCTCCCACGAACAGAGCGGTCCCGGCTGCCGCGGCTCCCACAAGGAATCGTCGTCGGTCCATGGACCGGGACTATGACAGGTCCACAACAACCTCACCAGAGCGCGCACGCGAAAGGGGCGGCGGTCCGTCGAAAACGGGCCGCCGCCCCCTCAGGGCCGCTTCGGGGCTACTTCACGACCGTGATCCGGTCCGCCGCCGGGACCGGCAGCGGCGCGGTGGCCGAGGAGTGGCCGGCCAGGTACGCGTTGAAGAGGTCCAGGTCCGAGGCGCCGACCAGCTTGTTCGTGCCGGCGGCCAGGGCCGCGAAGCCGTCGCCGCCGCCCGCGAGGAACTCGTTCATCGCGACGCGGTAGGTCTTCGACGGGTCGATCGCCTCGCCGTTCAGCTTGATCGTGCCGTCGACGACGCGGTCCGCGCCCGTCTTCGTCATGTCGAGCGTGTAGGTGAGGCCCTTCGACACCTGAAGGATCTTGACCGAGTTCAGGTTCGAGCCGCTGACCTGCTGCTTCAGCGCGGTGATCAGGTTCGCGCCGGACAGGTCGACCACGTTCATCATGTTGGTGAAGGGCTGCACGGTGAAGGACTCGCCGTACGTCACCACACCGTCGCCCTCGGCGCCGGAGGCCTTGTAGACCAGGTCCGAGCGGATGCCGCCCGGGTTCATCAGGGCCAGCTGCGCGCCACCCTTGTCCGCCGGGGCCAGGCCCTCCAGCTGCGCGTCGGCGATCACGTCGCCGAGCGGCTTCTCGTACGCCGTGGAGCCGCGGCCGTTGATGTCGGCGGCGATGAAGCCCTGCGGGCGGTTCGCGACCGGGGCGGCGAGCGCGCGCCAGTCCTCGATCAGCTTCGTCATGTCCGCGGCCTTCGGCACGTCACGCGAGACGACGTGGTTGGCCGAGGCCACCGCCGTACGCACGATGTCCTTGGTGGCGCGGTCGTACGTCAGCGTCGTGTCCGTGTACAGCTTGCCGAACGAGGACGCCGAGGTCACCAGACGCGGCTTGCCCGCCGGGTCCGGGATGGTGCACACGTACGCCTGGTGCGTGTGGCCGGTGACCAGCGCGTCGACCTGCGGCGAGACGTTCTTGGCGATGTCGACGATCGCGCCGGAGACGCCCTCGCCGTCACCGTCGCCGTCACCGTCGCAGTTGTAGTTGTACGAGGCCGAGGCCGGCATGCCGCCCTCGTGGACCAGGGCGACGATGGACTTGACGCCCTTGCGCTCCAGGACCTTCGTGTACTTGTTGATCGTCTCGACCTCGTCACCGAACGTGAGGCCCTTGACGCCCTCGGCGGTGACGACGTTCGGGGTGCCCTCCAGGGTCACGCCGATGAAGCCGATCTTGACGCCGTCCTTCTCCCAGATGAAGTACGGGTCGAGCAGCGGCTTGCCGGTCTTCTCGTCCGTCACGTTCGCCGCGAGGTACGGGAAGTCGGCGCCCTCGAAGGTCTTGCCCTCGACGAAGCAGCCGGCGGTCGGGTGACAGCCGCCGTTCTGCATCCGGGCCAGCTCGCGCGCGCCCTCGTCGAACTCGTGGTTGCCGACCGAGGTGACGTCCAGGTCCAGCTGGTTCAGCGCCCCGATGGTCGGCTCGTCGTGGAAGAGCCCGGAGAGCAGCGGGGAGGCGCCGATCATGTCGCCGGCCGCCGCCGTGATGGAGTAACGATTCCCCTCACGCGCCTGACGCAGGTGCGTGGCCAGGTACTCGACACCACCGGCGTCGATCTTCTCGGTGGTGCCGTCCTCCTTCGTCCGGACGACCTGCCCGGACGAACCGGCCGGCGGCTCCAGGTTGCCGTGCAGGTCGTTGAAGGAGAGCAGCTGGACGTCGACCATCCGGCCCCATCCCTTGCCGTTCGTCCCCTGCCCGGCGGCGACGGCGTCCCCGGCCGCACCGGCCGACGGCATCGCGGCGACGAGCGCCCCGACGGTCGCAAGCCCCGCTCCGGCGGCGAGAATTCGCCGTGCCGTCTTGTTCTTCCTCGGTGTCGCTGCCATCTCTCCCCTAGTCCCCTTGCCCCGTTTCGCGGCCTTGATCTACTCCCCGTTGCGCGTGCAGCCTAGAGTCAACGCGCGTAGCGCAACAGGGGGTGGCTGGTTACAAGACAGTTGCCTCTGGCTGACGAAGTGTCGCCGTAGGCTCATAGCCATGACTTCCGACACGGCGCCGGCCCTCGATCCGGGACGGCAGATCCACACGTATGACGAGCTCACGCCCGAGCAGATCCAGGACGTACTGGAGCTGCTCGAGGCCGCCGACCACGCCGACGGCCTGCACGCCGTGTCCGAGCAGGGGCGGCTCTACCTGCGGCACGGCAGGCGCGAGGGCGTGCGTCACTTCCTCCTCACCGTCGGCTCCCACCTGTACGGCTACGCCCAGCTGGAGGAGACCGACCCGATCGAGGCCCCGGCCGCCGAGCTGGTCGTCCACCCGTCCCACCGGGGCCGCGGCCACGGCCGGGCGCTCGGCACCGCCCTGCTCGCCGCCTCCGGCAAGCGGCTGCGCGTCTGGGCGCACGGCGGCAAGTCGGCGGCCCGGCACCTCGCCCAGGTCCTCGGCCTGACGCTCTTCCGGGAGCTGCGCCAGCTGCGGCGGCCCCTGGTGCCGCTCGACATCCCGGAGCCGGTACTGCCGGAGGGCGTCACCGTCCGCACCTTCACGCCCGGCCAGGACGACACGGCCTGGCTCGCCGTCAACGCCGCGGCCTTCGCGCACCACCCGGAGCAGGGTTCGCTCACGCAGCGGGACCTGGACGACCGGATGGCCGAGCCGTGGTTCGACCCGAAGGGCTTCTTCCTCGCGGAGAAGGACGGGCGGCTCGTCGGCTTCCACTGGACGAAGACGCACGCCGAGGAGCAGCTCGGCGAGGTGTACGTGGTCGGCATCCTGCCGGAGGCCCAGGGCGGCGGCCTCGGCAAGGCGCTCACCGCGATCGGCCTGCGGCACCTGGCGGCGCAGGGGCTGCCGACGGCGATGCTGTACGTGGACGCGGACAACACGGCGGCGGTGCGGGTCTACGAGGGGATCGGTTTCACCACGCACGAGGTGGACCTGATGTACCGCACGGAGTCGTAAGTCTCTTCGAGAAGGGGGCGGTTGACACCGCCCCCTTCTTTCCACCACCCTTTCACTACTTGATTAGTGAAAGGGTGGTGGAAGGATCGTGGTCGAGTACCGCATCGACCGGCGCAGTGGCGTCGCCACCTACCTCCAGATCGTCCAGCAGACGAAACAGGCCCTCCGGATGGGCCTCCTGGAACCCGGCGACCGACTGCCCACCGCACGCGAGGTCGTCGAAGCGACGGCCATCAACCCCAACACGGTCCTCAAGGCCTACCGCGAGCTCGAACGCGAAGGCCTCGTCGAAGCCCGCCGCGGCCTCGGCACCTTCGTCCGCGCCACCCTCGGCACCGCCCCCGCCGACTCGCCGCTGCGCGGCGAACTCACCGACTGGGCCCGCCGTGCACGCGCCGCAGGACTGGAGCGGGAGGACGTGGCCGCGCTCTTCACATCCGTACTGAAGGAACACTTCGAGGGGGACGAATGACCGACCCGGTCATCAAGGCCGAGGGTCTCGGCCTGCGCTACCGACGGCGCGGCGAGGCCTGGGCACTGAAGGACTGCACGTTCACCCTGCCCGCCGGCCGCGTCGTCGCCGTCGTCGGCCCCAACGGGGCGGGGAAGTCGACCCTCCTCGCCCTGGCCGCAGGCCTGCTGCGGCCCACCGAGGGCCTGATCGAGACACCCGGACGGGAACGCCTCGCGTACGTCGCCCAGGACAAACCCCTGTACGGGCAGCTCACCGTCGCCGAGACGCTGAGAACGGGCCGCGAACTCAACCCGGACCGCTGGGACCGGGCCGTCGCCGAGAGCATCGTCGAGGCCGGCCCCCTGCCCGGGAAGGCCCGGGTCCGCTCCCTCTCCGGCGGGCAGCGCACCCGGCTCGCGCTCGCGCTCGCCCTCGGCAAGCGGCCCGAACTGCTGGTCCTGGACGAGCCGATGGCCGACCTCGACCCGCTCGCCCGGCACGAACTCATGGGCGCCCTCATGGCCGACGCCGCCGAACGCGGCACGACCGTCGTCATGTCCTCGCACATCCTCACCGAGCTGGACAGCGCCTGTGACCACCTGCTTCTCGTGCAGGACGGCCGCATCCGCCTCGACGGCGCGATCGACGACCTGCTCGCCGCGTACACCCTGCTGACCGGCCCGGTCGCCGACCTCGCCCCGCACACGGTCGTCGACGCCCGGACGACGGGCCGCCAGCTCACGGCGCTCGTCCGCCGCGAGGGCCCCGTCGAAGGCCCCTGGGAAGTCACCGAGCCCTCCCTGGAGGAACTCCTCCTCGCCCACCTCCGCGCCGCCCGCACCCCGGAAGGAGCCTCCTCATGACCGCCCTCGCCCTCAAGGGCCCGCAATGGGTGACGTTCCGTCAGCATCGGCGGGCGCTGTGGTGGTCGCTCGCCCTCGCGGCCGCCGCGGTGGCGGTCATGGTCTCCTCACGGATGTGGTCGGACAGCGCGGTGGACGCGCTGCGAGCGGCGGGCTGCACCCCCGACGGCTCGGACAACTCCTGCTTCCAGGCTCAGCGCGACTACTCCGACGACCAGTGGTTCGCCCGGAACCTCGTCAAGTACGCCGCCGTGGGCATGCTCGCCCTGCCCGCCCTGCTCGGGGCGTTCGTCGCGGGCCCCATGCTCGCCCGCGAGCTGGAGTCCGGCACGTACAAGCTGGCGTGGACGCAGTCCGTAAGCCCGGCACGCTGGCTCGCCGCCAAGGTCTCGGTCCCCGCAGCACTCACGCTCACGGTCGTCCCCCTGCTGAGCCTGGTCTTCTACTGGTCGTGGTCGACGGGCCCCACCGACGACTTCCCCACGTACTGGTACGAGCCGACCATGTTCGTCTCGTTCGGCATCGTGCCGGTGGCGCACGCGCTCCTCGGCCTCGCCCTGGGCACGGCCATCGGCGTCCTCGCCCGGCGCACCGTCGTTGCGATGGGAGTCGCCGCTCTCGTCATCGGGGTGGCCCTGGCGGCCCTCTCCCGGCTGCGCGACGACCTCTGGCCGATCCGGACCCTGACCGGTGCCGGACTGTCGGCCGAGAACCGAGCCTGGCCACTGGACCGAGGCATGCTCACGGCATCCGGCGAGCGCATCCTCTGGGAGGACTGCTTCGCCGCCCAGCCGAACACCGTCGAGCGGTGCATGACCGACCGGGGAGGGGTCACCGGGTTCCTCGACGTCCACCCCGCCTCGCACTACTGGCCCCTCCAGCTCGTCGAGACCGGCATCTGTCTCGCCCTCGCCGCCCTCGCGGCCTTCGCCGCCTTCCGCGTCCTGCGCGCCCGGCACCCGTAGGGAACACGCGTAGACATCCCGGGGGCGGGGCCCGCACACGGCCCCGCCCCCGATTCCCGTACGACATGTCGTCGTTACCGGCCATTCAGACGCGCTTGCGACGCTCACGCAATGAAGCGCTCCGTGTCCGCTCTCCCCAAAGGGAGACTTCCCTCCCCCACGGCCCGCTCCGACGCGCCCGACCACCCCTTCGCGCGGAAGAATGGGGCCATGAGCCAGCAGCCCGCCGAGGTCCCGGTCCAGTCCTCCGCCACGCCGTCCGCCCCGTCGTCCGGAACGTCCTCCGGAACGGCGTCCGGAACGTCGTCCGCCGCGCCGTCCCTCGGTTCCATAACCGCCCACCGCGCGCAGGTGGTGCAGGGGACCGTCATGACCGACCTCGACGCCGACCTGGACTCGGATCCCGACACGTACGAGGGCGACGGCGCACTCGGCGACGATCTGCCGCAGGGGCGTTTCCTCGACCGGGAGCGCAGCTGGCTCGCGTTCAACGAGCGGGTCCTCGAACTCGCCGAGGACCCGACGACCCCCCTCCTCGAACGGGCGAACTTCCTCGCGATCTTCGCCTCGAACCTCGACGAGTTCTTCATGGTCCGGGTCGCCGGCCTGAAGCGCCGCATCGCCACCGGCGTCGCCACCCGCTCCGCCTCCGGCCTCCAGCCGCGCGAGGTCCTGGACCTGATCTGGACGCGTTCGCGCGAGCTCATGGCCCGGCACGCCGCCTGCTACCAGCAGGACGTGGCCCCGGCCCTGGCCGACGAGGGCATCCACCTGATCCGCTGGCCCGAGCTCACGGAGAAGGAGCAGGCGCGGCTCTTCACCCTGTTCCGGCAGCAGATCTTCCCGGTGCTCACGCCGCTGGCCGTGGACCCGGCGCACCCCTTCCCGTACATCTCCGGCCTGAGCCTCAACCTCGCCGTGGTCGTACGGAACCCGGTCAGCGGCCACCGCCACTTCGCGCGCGTCAAGGTGCCGCCGCTGCTCTCCCGCTTCCTGGAGGCCTCCCCGCAGCGGTACGTACCCCTCGAGGACGTGATCGCGGCGCACCTGGAGGAGCTGTTCCCCGGCATGGAGGTGCTGGCGCACCACATGTTCCGGGTGACCAGGAACGAGGACCTGGAGGTCGAGGAGGACGACGCCGAGAACCTGCTCCAGGCCCTGGAGAAGGAGCTCATGCGGCGCCGCTTCGGCCCGCCGGTGCGCCTGGAGGTCGAGGAGTCCATCGACCCGTACGTCCTCGACCTGCTGGTGCGCGAGCTGAAGGTCTCCGACGCCGAGGTGTACCCGCTGCCCGGCCCGCTCGACCTCACCGGGCTCTTCGGGATCTCCGGGCAGGACCGGCCCGAGCTGAAGTTCCCGAAGTACGTGGCCGGCACCCACCGGGACCTCGCCGAGGTCGAGTCGGCGTCCGCGCCCGACATCTTCGCGGCGCTGCGCGAGCGGGACGTGCTCCTGCACCACCCGTACGACTCGTTCTCGACGTCCGTGCAGGCCTTCCTGGAGCAGGCGGCGGCCGACCCGGACGTCCTCGCGATCAAGCAGACGCTGTACCGGACGTCCGGCGACTCCCCGATAGTGGACGCCCTCATCGACGCCGCCGAGTCCGGCAAGCAGGTCCTCGTCCTCGTCGAGATCAAGGCCCGCTTCGACGAGCAGGCCAACATCAAGTGGGCACGGAAGCTGGAGGAGGCCGGCTGCCACGTCGTCTACGGCCTCGTCGGCCTCAAGACCCACTGCAAGCTGTCGCTCGTCGTACGGCAGGAGGGCGAGCTGCTCCGCCGGTACTCGCACGTCGGCACCGGCAACTACCACCCGAAGACCGCCCGGCTCTACGAGGACCTGGGCCTGCTCACCGCCGACCCGCAGGTCGGCGCGGACCTCTCCGACCTGTTCAACCGGCTCTCCGGCTACTCCCGCCGCGAGACGTACCGCCGCCTGCTCACCGCCCCCAAGTCGCTCCGCGACGGGCTGGTCTCCCGGATCACCAAGGAGATCGCGCACCACCGTGCCGGGCGGCCCGCGTACGTACGGATCAAGGTCAACTCGATGGTCGACGAGGCCGTCATCGACGCCTGCTACCAGGCCTCGCGGGCCGGCGTCCCCGTCGACATCTGGGTCCGCGGCATCTGTGCCGTACGCCCCGGCGTCACCGGCCTCTCGGAGAACATCCGGGTCCGCTCGATCCTCGGCCGCTTCCTGGAGCACTCCCGGGTCTTCGCCTTCGGCAACGGCGGCGAACCCGAGGTGTGGTTCGGCAGCGCCGACATGATGCACCGCAACCTGGACCGCCGGATCGAGGCCCTCGTACGGGTCTCCGACCCGGCGCACCGGGCCGCACTCACCCGGCTCCTGGAGACCGGGATGTCCGACACCACCTCCTCCTGGCACCTCGGCCCCGACGGGAACTGGACGCGACACGCGACCGACCCCGAGGGCCGGCCCCTGCGGCACGTCCAGGAGATGCTCATCGACGCGCGGAGGCGCCGGCGTGCACAACCCTGACCACTCGCAGGACGTGACGGCGGGCGAGGTCCTGGCCCCCTACCTGCACGCCCGGGCCGCGGACTTCCTCCGCGGCCTGCGCCTGCACACCGAGAGCGGCTCCGACACGGCCGGCGCGGAGGAGGCCGCCCGTACGCTGCGGGGCGCGGCCCGCCGGATCAGCGGCACCCTCCACACCTTCCGGCCGCTGCTCGACACGGCCTGGGCGGACCAGCTGCGGACCGAGCTCGCCTGGCTCTCCGGCACCCTGGCCCTGGAGCAGGCCTGTACGTCCCGGCTCGTCCGCCTGGTGGACGCACTGTCCCGCCTGTCGAACAGCAGCGGGCCCGTGCCGGCCGCCCGGGGCGCGGACGGCGGCGCCGGACTCACCGTGGGCGCCGCCCGGGCCGGCGCGCTCCTCGAACGCCAGCTGACCCTGGCCCGTACGCGCGCCCACTCGGCCTCCCTCCAGGCGCTCGGCTCCGCCCGCTTCCACGCCGTCGCCGACGCCGTCGCCCTCCTGGCCTCCGAGGTGCCGCTCGGCCCGGTCGGCGGGGCCCCGGCCGTCGACGTCCTGGACGCCCCGGCAGAGGTCGCCGAACGGCGCCTCCTCGACGCGGTCGCCGCCCTTCCGCTGACCCGGGCGGCCCACCCGTACAACGCCGACGCCCTCGCCCTGGCCGCCGGCGAGAGCCAGGACGCGCCCTGGCACCAGACGCGGCTCCTGCTGCGCCTGCACCGGTACGCCACCGAGGCCCTGCACACCGGCGGCGAACCGGACTCCGTCCTGTACGAGGCGGCCCGGGCCCTGGACCGGCACCGCGACGCCGCCGAGGCCGCGACGGCGGCGGCCACGGCGGCCCGCACCCCCCGCATCGCCCCGGCCACGGCCTACGCCCTGGGCGTCCTCCACGCCGACCAGCGCCACGAGGTCGAAGCGGCACGCTTCGCCTTCCAGCGCGCCTGGCGCAGAACGACGGCCCCGGTCCCATGACCACCCCCACCCCCATCCTGGCGGCGGGCTGCGTCCTGTGGCGTCCGGCGGTTTCCGGCCACGGCATCGAGATCGCCCTCGTCTTCCGTCCGAAGTGGGCGGACTGGTCCCACCCGAAAGGCAAGCTGAAGCACGGAGAGGAGGCCCGATCAGGGGCGGCGCGGGAGGTCCGAGAGGAGACCGGCATGAGTTGTGTTCTGGGTGTCGAGCTGCCCACCGTGCGGTACCAGGTGCAGGGCCGCCCCAAGGAGGTCCGCTACTGGACAGCCGAGGCCACAGAAGGCTCGTTCGAGCCGAACAGTGAAGTGACGCGGCTGCTGTGGCTCCCCCCGGCAGCCGCGCGGGACCGTCTCACACAGAACAGAGACAAGGACCTGGTCGATGCCCTCCTCAGAGAGCGTGGCCCCTGGAAGGCGTCTCCCAGCGCCACGACGGCCTGAGCAGTTCAGGATCGAGCGGCGCCTTGTCGCTGACGCCTTCCGGAACGGCCAGGACGAGGACCGACGCAAGTACTCGCGCGATCACCTCGCGCTTCTCGCGCACCGCCATGCGTCCCCATCTCTCACGGCTCCAGCCGCGCAGTCCCGTCGCCTGCTGCTCCGCGTGCTCTCGCCGCTCCGACTCCAGACCCTCGACACTCCGGCCCAGTCGCAGGAGCAGACCCCGGACTTCTCCCCAGGGCACCTCCCCTGCCGCAATCGACGCCTCGATCTCCTGCCGCGTCCGGCGGAGCTCGGCCGGCTTCTTCTCACCACGCCATGCGACCGGTCCGTCCGTGCCGCCCGCGAAGTGTTCACCGAGATGGCCGAGGACGAGCCCCTCCAGGAACTCGTCCACGGCTGCCACTCGACGGCCGACGCCCTTGCAGTTGGGATCTCCGCATCGGTAGTAGTCGCCGTACTTTGCGTTCCTGCCGGTAGCCCTGTTCCCGCGGAGCTTGGAACGGCAGATCTCTCCGAGATCGTTGAGCCGTCCGCATCGGAGGACGTCGGAGAACACGTCCCCGGTTCACCGGTCTCCGGATCATGGCCAGCAGATGCGGCCACTCCTCGTCGTCCCCGTACTTGTCGGCGGGCCGGTAAGGATCCGTGGAGCCCCCAAGCCAGCCGAACCGGCGCGGCCCCGCATAGAGCCGACCTTCCTCCGCCCGGTACTCCGCCGTACCGCCCCCGTCCAGCCACGTCTGAAGGTCCGGGGCGATATGGCAGCGACGACCCGGGCCCCCGCGCCGCGTCCGCCTACCAAGGGCCAGGCCCCTCAGGGGGCACACCCGGGCTTCCGGCACGGTTCACTTCCCGTTCACCCTCCCCCGTCGACCGCTTCACCTGTTCTGCCTAATTTCGGCCTTACACGGTGCACGGAGCACAGCGATGCACCCACCAACCGACACACGCCGCCGTAGAACGGTCAGGACATCACGGTCCGCGACAAGGCGGCTTCTGGAAGGAACACCCGAAAGTGAAGCTTTCGCGCAACAACGGGCTTCGCGCCTCCGCGATCGGTGCCCTCGTCGTCTCCGGCGCGCTCGTCCTCTCGGCGTGTGGCTCGGACAACAACACGGAGACCCCGACCAAGGACGGCGGCACCAAGACCTCCGCCGCCGCGTCGAACATCGCGTGTGACGGTGCCAAGGGCCAGCTCCTCGCCGCGGGCTCCAGCGCGCAGAAGAACGCGATGGACCTGTGGGTCAAGAACTTCCAGGCCGCGTGCTCCGGCGTCGAGGTCAACTACCAGGCCATCGGCTCCGGCGGCGGCATCACCAAGTTCAACCAGGGCCAGGTCACCTTCGCCGGCTCCGACTCCGCCCTCAAGGACGAAGAGGTCACCGAGTCGCAGAAGATCTGCAAGGGCGGCAAGGGCGTCAACCTGCCCATGGTCGGCGGACCCATCGCCATCGGCTATAAGCTGGACGGCGTGGACAATCTCGTCCTGGATGCCCCCACTCTGGCCAAGATCTTCGACACGAAGATCACCAAGTGGAACGACCCGGCGATCGCCAAGCTGAACCCGGGCGCGAAGCTCCCCGACACCACCATCCAGGCCTTCCACCGCTCGGACGAGTCGGGCACCACCCAGAACCTGGGCAAGTACCTCTCGGCCACCGCTAAGGCCGACTGGAAGTACGACCCGAAGACGAAGTCGTGGCCCGCCCCGGGTGGCCAGGCCGCCAACGGCTCCTCCGGTGTCGCCACCGCGGTCAAGGACGCCGAGGGCTCCATCGGCTACTTCGAGCTGTCCTACGCGACGGCCAACAAGATCTCCACGGTCAGCATCAACACGGGTGCCGCCGCCCCGGTCGCCGCCAGCACGGAGAACGCCTCCAAGGCCATCGCCGCCGCCAAGGTCAAGGGCACCGGCAGCGACCTGGCCCTGTCCCTCGACTACACCACCAAGGCCGAGGGCGCCTACCCGATCACCCTGGTCACGTACGAGATCGCCTGCGACAAGGGCAACAAGGCGGAGACCCTGCCGACCCTGAAGGCGTTCCTCACCTACACCGCCAGCGAGGAGGGCCAGAAGGTCCTCTCCGACGCCGGCTACGCCCCGCTCCCGGCCGAGATCGCGGCCAAGGTCCGCGCGATCGTCCCCACCCTGTCCTGACCCCCGGCCGGGTCCGGCCCCTCCCTGACAGGGGGGCCGGCCCCGGCATCCGGTGCACCGCCGCCAGGGCCCCGTACCCGTACGGGACCCGCAGACCGGAGAAAACCGATGGCTTCCACCTCACCTGACATACAGAGGAGCCGGCGCGCCAAGAGCGCGTCCCGCCCCGGGGACCGCATCTTCAGCGGTCTGTCCCGAGGCTCCGGCATCACCCTCCTCGTGATCATGGCCGCGATCGCGGTCTTCCTGACCTACCGCGCTGTCAACGCGATCTCGAACGACAGCACGAACTTCTTCACCACCTTCGAGTGGACGCCGGCGAACAACCCGCCGGTCTTCGGCATCGCCGTCCTCGCCTTCGGCACCGCCGTCTCCTCGGTCATCGCGATGCTCATCGCCGTGCCCGTCGCGATCGGGATCGCCCTCTTCATCTCGCACTACGCCCCGCGCAAGCTGGCCAAGCCGCTCGCGTACGTCGTCGACCTGCTCGCCGCCGTGCCCAGCATCATCTACGGCCTCTGGGGCGCGATCTTCCTCGTCCCGTACCTGGACGGCCTGAACCAGTGGCTCGACCAGTACATGGGCTGGACGTACATCTTCGACAAGTCCAGCGACGGCGTCGCCCGCAACCTCTTCACCGTGGGCATCCTGCTGGCGATCATGATCCTTCCGATCATCACCAACGTGACCCGTGAGGTCTTCCTCCAGGTCCCGAAGATGCACGAGGAAGCCGCCCTCGCCCTCGGCGCCACGCGCTGGGAGGTCATCCGCATGTCGGTGCTGCCCTTCGGCCGCTCCGGCATCATCTCCGCCTCCATGCTGGGCCTCGGCCGCGCACTCGGCGAGACCATGGCCGTCGCCGTGGTCCTCTCCCCCAGCTTCCTCATCTCGGGCCACCTGCTCGACCCGGGCGGCGGCACCTTCGCGCAGAACATCGCCGCCAAGTTCAACGAGGCCAACGAGTTCGGCCGCGACGCGCTGATCGCCTCCGGTCTCGTCCTCTTCGCCATCACCCTGCTGGTCAACGGCGCCGCCCGCTGGATCATCGGCCGCCGCAAGGAGTACTCGGGGGCCGCGGCATGAGCCACGCCATACAGGAACGTCCGGTCTCGGCCGCCCCGCGCCGCGGGCCCCTCTCGCACGCCCGGCTCCCCCGCTGGACCCCGGCCGCCATCGCCGCCGGCTCGATCGCCGGAGGCATCGGCATCGGCCTCGGCGCCGGCTGGCACAGCAAGGTCCAGTGGGGCCTGATCGCCGCGCTGCTCTTCGTCCTCGTCACCTTCGCCGTGACCACCAGGGTCGAGGGCCGCCGCCAGGCCAAGGACCGCGTCGCCACCAGCCTGATCTGGGTCTCCTTCGTCCTCGCCGTCATCCCGCTGCTCTCCCTGGCGTGGGTCACGATCAGCAAGGGCATGGACGTCCTCGACGTCTACTTCCTGAGCCACTCGATGAACGGCGTCCTCGACGCCGAGGCGGGCGGCGGCGTCTACCACGCGCTGCTCGGCACCATCGAGCAGGTCGGCATCGCGACCCTGATCGCCGCGCCGATCGGCCTCCTGACCGCCGTCTACCTCGTCGAGTACGGCGGCGGCAGGCTCGCCCAGGCCGTCACCTTCTTCGTCGACGTCATGACGGGCATCCCGTCGATCGTCGCCGGCCTCTTCGTCCTCGCCACCTGGAACCTGATGCTGGGCTTCGGCCCCTCCGGTTTCGCCGGCGCGATGGCCCTCGCCATCCTGATGATGCCGGTCGTGGTCCGCTCCACGGAGGAGATGCTCAAGCTCGTCCCGAACGAGCTCCGCGAGGCCTCCCTCGCCCTCGGCATCCCCAAGTGGCGCACCATCCTGAAGGTGGTCCTGCCCACCGCGATCGGCGGCATCACCACGGGCGTCATGCTCGCGGTCGCCCGCATCACCGGTGAGACGGCCCCGGTCCTGCTCCTCGTGTTCGGTACGAAGCTCATCAACCCGAACCCCTTCGAAGGCGCCCAGTCCTCCCTGCCGCTCTACGTGTACGAGCAGTACGCGGTCGGCACCGACGCCGCCGTGGCCCGCGCCTGGGCCGCCGCGCTCGTCCTGATCGCCTTCGTCATGATCCTCAATCTGGTGGCCCGCGGCATCGCCCGCTGGAAGGCCCCGAAGACCGGCCGCTGACGCGGCAATAGGAAGTGATTCACATGGCCAAGCGCATCGACGTCAGCGGCCTCTCCGCCTACTACGGCGCCCACAAGGCGATCGACGACATCTCGATGACCGTCGAGCCCCGCTCCGTGACGGCCTTCATCGGCCCCTCCGGCTGCGGCAAGTCCACCTTCCTGCGCACCCTGAACCGCATGCACGAGGTCACCCCCGGTGGCCGCGTCGAGGGCAAGGTGATGCTGGACGACGAGAACCTGTACGGCGCGAACGTCGACCCGGTCGCCGTGCGCCGCACGGTCGGCATGGTCTTCCAGCGCCCGAACCCCTTCCCCACCATGTCGATCTTCGACAACGTGGCGGCGGGCCTGCGCCTCAACGGCAGCTACAAGAAGTCCCAGCTGAGCGACATCGTCGAGCGGTCCCTCAAGGGCGCCAATCTCTGGAACGAGGTCAAGGACCGCCTCAACAAGCCGGGCTCCGGCCTCTCCGGCGGTCAGCAGCAGCGCCTGTGCATCGCCCGCGCCATCGCCGTCGAGCCGGACGTCCTGCTCATGGACGAGCCCTGCTCGGCCCTCGACCCGATCTCGACCCTGGCGATCGAGGACCTCATCGGCGAGCTGAAGGAGCGCTTCACGATCGTCATCGTGACGCACAACATGCAGCAGGCCGCCCGCGTCTCGGACCGTACGGCCTTCTTCAACCTGGCGGCCGTCGGCCAGCCCGGCAAGCTGATCGAGCTGGACGACACCGAGCGCATCTTCTCCAACCCGAGCGTCCAGGCGACCGAGGACTACATCTCCGGCCGCTTCGGATAAAGACCCCATGCGGCTCCGCCGCATGGCCGTCTTACGGTGCTGCATGGCGGTGCCACCGTAACGACGAAGGGCCCGGCTCCCCCACAAGGGGAGCCGGGCCCACATGCGTACCGCCGACCGCTACCCGAAGATCAGCTGCACGACGTAGTAGCTCGCGGCGGCGACCAGCGCCGCCGCCGGCATGGTGATGAACCAGCCCATGACGATGTTCTTGGCGACGCCCCAGCGGACCGCGTTGACGCGCTTGGTGGCGCCCACGCCCATGATCGCCGAGGTGATGACGTGGGTCGTGGAGATCGGCGCCTTGAAGACGTACGCCGTGGTGAACATGATCGCCGCGCCGGTGGTCTCGGCCGCGAAGCCCTGCGGCGGGTCAAGCTCGATGATCTTGCGGCCGAGGGTCCGCATGATCCGCCAGCCGCCCGCGTACGTACCGAGCGAGAGCATCACGGCACAGGAGATCTTCACCCACACCGGGATCGGGGCGTCGGCGCTCTGCACGTCGCCGATGACCAGGGCCATCACCACGATGCCCATCGTCTTCTGGGCGTCCTGGAGGCCGTGGCCGAGCGCCATGCCGGCCGCCGAGACGGTCTGCGCGATACGGAAGCCGCGCTTGGCCTTGTGCGGGTTGGCCTTGCGGAACATCCACATGATCGCGGTCATCACCAGGTAACCGGCGATGAGGCCGACCACCGGGGAGAGGAACATCGGGATGACGACCTTGTCGATGACGCCCGACCAGATGACCCCCGTGCCACCCGCGAGCGCCGCGCCGACCATGCCGCCGAAGAGGGCGTGCGAGGAGGACGAGGGAAGACCGAAGTACCAGGTGACGAGGTTCCAGACGATCGCTCCGAGCAGGGCGGCGAAGAGGATCCCCATGCCCTTGTCGCCCGTCGGCGTCTCGATCAGGCCCTTGCTGACGGTGTGCGCGACACCGCTGCCGAAGAAGGCGCCCGCCAGGTTCATGACCGCCGCCATCGCGAGCGCCGCCCGGGGGGTCAGCGCCCGGGTCGACACCGAGGTGGCGATGGCGTTGGCGGAGTCGTGGAAGCCGTTCGTATACGTGAAGCCGAGCGCGACACCGATGGTCACGATCAGGGCGAAGGTGTCCACGAAGCTCAGGACTCCTTGACCGCGATGGTCTCCACCGTGTTGGCAACGTGCTCGAACGCGTCGGCCGCCTCTTCCAGCACGTCGACGATCTGCTTGAGCTTCAGCACCTCGATGGCGTCGTACTTGCCGTTGAAGAGCGTCGCGAGCAGCTTGCGGTGGATCTGGTCCGCCTGGTTCTCGAGGCGGTTGACCTCGATCCAGTACTCGGTGAGGTTGGCCATCGTCCGCAGGTTCGGCATGGCCTCGGCGGTCAGCTCGGCAGCCCGCGCGAGGACCTCGATCTGCTGCTCGACACCCTTGGGGAGTTCCTCGACGTTGTAGAGGACGACCAGGTCGACGGCCTCCTCCATGAAGTCCATGATGTCGTCGAGGGACGACGCGAGGTTGTAGATGTCCTCGCGGTCGAACGGCGTGATGAAGGAGGAGTTCAGCTGGTGGAAGATCGCGTGGGTGGCGTCGTCACCGGCGTGCTCCGCTGCCCGCATCCGCTCCGCGATCTCGGCCCGGGCGGAAGGCTCCGCTCCGAGCAGTTCCATCAGGAGCTTGGAGCCCGTGACGATGTTGTCCGCGGACGCGGCGAACATGTCGTAGAAGCTCGTCTCCCTGGGGGTCAGACGAAATCGCACGTGAGGTCCTCGGGGTGCTGGGTTTCGGTCAGGCTGATGCTAGGCGCATCATCCGGCCACGGCTAACCGGCGTATCTCAGTGTCGCCCATCAGGCACAGTGAACTGCACGGGCCCCCGCCCGGACCGGCGGGGATCGGTACCATATACCCACGAGGGGTATACACCCCCTTTTCTGGACAACGGGAGGACGCGATGACGACCACCGAGACGGACCAGGTCACCCCCGAGGCCGTCGAGGCCGTCGAGCCGGCCGACCAGGCACACGGACACGATCACGGCGTGCACGGCTACCACAAGCAGAAGGACGAGCACCTCAAGCGGCTCCGCCGGATCGAGGGCCAGATCCGCGGCCTCCAGCGGATGGTCGACGAGGACGTCTACTGCATCGACATACTCACGCAGGTCTCCGCCTCGACGAAGGCGCTCCAGTCCTTCGCCCTCCAGCTCCTGGAGGAGCACCTGCGGCACTGCGTCGCGGACGCGGCGGCCACCGGTGCGGGCATCGACGAGAAGGTCGAGGAGGCCACGAAGGCCATCGCCCGCATGATGCGCACCTGAGCCGGCACGGGGTGGGCGGGGCCTCGCCCTCAGAGGTCCGCCGCCACCCGCAGCACCTCGTCGATCCGGTCGGCGCTGAGCCGCTCCCCGTCCGTGGCCGACGCGGCGATGATCAGCTCGCCGCAGAGCTCGATCTCGGCGAGGGCGACGCAGTCCGGGTCTCCGGGCACGGTCGCGGTACCGGGCGGAGCCACTCGCATTCACCTCTTCCTGCCGGAGTCGGTATCCCAGCGTAGGGAGCTCGCCACGGATCGCGCATGACACGGACGGACCATTTGGCGATGGTCCGAACCAGCGGCCTTTCGGCCGACCGCCGACGCGAAGCTCCGCTCAGGCCTTGATCTTCCCGGCGTAGATGTCCCGGCGGTCCGGCAGCGTCACCTCGACGGGGACCCCGAAGCCGTACAGCAGGGTCGTCGAGGCGACCGCGACCGTCCGGCCCTGGTTGCTGAAGCTGAACTGGTGGCGCACCTTCCGCAGCCGCCCCTCCCCGTCGAGGTACGCGTCGAAGGGCACCGTGTCCTTGGCGAACCCTTTCGCCGCCGCGGCGAGCGCCCCGCGCAGCTGCGGCGAGGCGTCCCGGGCGGCGTGCGCGATGTCGGCGACGCCCCGGTAGTGGCTGACTTTCACCCCTGCCAGCTCGACCTCGCCGAGGTACGTGACCTCGCGGGCGCCCCGCAGCAGCTCCGCCGCGGCGGCCGGGTCGGTGGCCCCGCCCGTGACGAGGTTGCCGTCGTCGAGGGTGGTGGTGTCGACGCGGACCCACTTGTCGGCGGGCACCCCGGCGCCCCGGTTCTTCATGTAGAGCGCGCCGGGGGTGAGGAGCTCGGTGATCGGCCGGTGTTCGCTCGCCCCGGCCGGGTCCTTCGGCAGCAGCACCTGGAGCCGTCCGGTGCGGCGCCGGAAGTCGTAGCCGCCCTCGCCGCGGATGGTGACCCGGGTCCCTCCGGCGGCCATCTCCATGGAGGTGCTCGCCTTGGAGGTGCCGGTCCTCGCCAGCACGTCGGCGGCGTTCCGCACCGCGAGGGCGGGGTCGGCCGCGGGCTTCGGGTCCCCGGGGGCGGCGCAGCCCGTGATCGCCGCGGTCCCGACGAGGGAGCCGACCAGGACGGCGGTGACGGCGAACGCCCCGCTCCCGAGAACGTGCGGACGCCCGTACCGCTGCACCACCATCGCCTGCCAACCCCCAACGCCTCACCGCTGTTTGCCCGGGACCCGCCCTGCCCCGGGGCCCTCGGGCCGGGGGACGCCCGATCCGCATAACGACGGTCGAGGCGTGCCGTCACGCGCAGTACGGTGGTGGGGTGCACGCGCAGGCTTCCCCTCACACCACGACGACGACGGAGCGCGGCTCGTTCGCGCTGGCACGGTGCAGCTGCGGCTGGAGCGGCCCGGCCCGCAGATCCCGCGACAAGGCCCGCACGGACGCGGCGGAACACCTCAGGACGAGCGGCTCCTAGGCGGCGAGGACGTTCGCCCGGCTTCTCTGCGGCACGGGCGTACGAGCGGCTCCTAGGCGGCGAGGTCGTTCTGGCCGGTGCTCGGGGCGGGGCCGCCGAGCCGGGGCTCGGGAATGCCGACGGCCTCGGGCCGCCGTGCCGCGTCGGCCCGGCGGGAGCGGACGAGCCGGGCGCCGCGGCCGGAGCGGGCGACGGCGGAGACGACGGGCGTCAGCAGGGCGAGCGCGACCGGGGCGAGGAGCAGCGCGACGGCCGTACCGAGGGCGAAGCCGCCGATCACGTCGGTCGGGTAGTGCACGCCCATGTAGACCCGGGCGAAGCCCTCGGCGAGGGCGAGGGCGATCGCGGCGAGGCCGAACCTGCGGTGGGCGACGAAGACGCCGACGCCGAGCGCCATCGCCAGGGTGGCGTGGTCGCTGACGAAGGAGAAGTCGGTCTTGCCGTCGACGAGGACCTCCAGACCCTGGTGGTCCCTGAAGGGTCTGGGGCGCTCGACGAAGCCGCGGATGGGGATGTTGACCAGGAGGGCGATGCCGGCGGCCAGCGGGGCCCAGACGAGCCCGGCGACGGCCGAGACGGAGTCGGTGAGGGCGCCGCGCCGGCGGACGCTCCACCAGCACCAGAGCACGACGAGGACCATCGCGAGCACGATCCCGTACTCGCCGACGAACTCCATGACGCGGTCGAACCACGGCGGAGCGGCCTTGGCCAGTCCGTTGATGTCGTAGAGCAGGCCGACATCGGGGTTCGAGCCGTCCGATGCGAGTCCAGCCATCTGCTGCGGCCCCTTGCTCTCGTGTCTGGTTTCCAACCCCCGTGGTCAGAGCGGTCGGATCAGGGAACGAACCGCCTGAGGCGCACGTTCCGCTCTCTCCGGTGGATCATGACGACGTTATACAAGAGTGACGGTTCACCGCAGCTCAGGGCCTGTGCATGACGGAGAGTTCCAGCCATGCCCGATAAGCCCCGAAGACGACCCGAAGACGACCGGAAGACGACCGGAAGACGACCGGAGGTGACGACCCGGCGACGACCCGACGTCCCGTCTGCCTCCCTCACGCCTGCGGGAGATGGGTGGGCAGCGCCGCCGCACCCTCCTTGGTGACGCGGGTGGCGCCGAAGTAGTCCGGGGTGTCGATCCGGTCGAAGCGGATCACCGCGCCCGTGCGCGGGGCGTCGATCATGTAGCCGCCGCCGACGTAGATCCCGACGTGCCGGATGGCCCGCGAGTTGGTCAGGTCGTCCGAGAAGAAGACGAGGTCGCCCGGGAGCAGCTCGGCCCTGCTCGGGTGCGGACCGGCGTTGTACTGGTCGTTGGCGACGCGCGGCAGCTGCACGCCGACGCTGTCGTACGCGGCCTGGGTGAGCCCGGAGCAGTCGAACCGCCCGTTCTGCGCGGCCGTGCCCGTACCGCCCCAGAGGTACGGGGTGCCCAGCTTCTCCTGCGCGTACGTGATGGCGGCCGCGGCCTGCTGGGAGGGCGCGACACGGCCCACCGGGCGGGCGAAGCTCTTCTCCAGGGCCCGGATGATGCGGACGTAGTTCTGCGTCTCGCTGATGGGCGGCACCCCGCCGTACTTGATCACCCGGTACGCGCCCGCGTTGTACGCGGCCAGCATGTTGTTCGCCGGGTCGCCGGGCACGTCCTTCACGTATCCGGCCAATTCGCAGTCGTACGAGGCGGCCGAGGGGATCGCGTCCTGCGGGTCCCAGATGTCCCGGTCGCCGTCCCCGTCGCCGTCGACGCCGTGCCCGGCCCAGGTGCCCGGGATGAACTGCGCGATGCCCCGGGCATCGGCCGGGGAGACGGCCCGCGGGTTCCAGCCGCTCTCCTGGTAGAGCTGAGCGGCGAGCAGAGCCGGGTTGATGGCGGGGCACAGGTTCCCCCACCGCTGCACGAGCCCCTGGTAGAGGGCGGGGACGGACCCCTTGGCGAGGGCCACGGTGCCGCCCTTGCCGCTCGCGCCGCCGGCGATGCCGGCGGCCGCGGAGTACGTGCCGATGACGAGCAGTGCGACGAAGCCGAGACAGACCCCGAGGGCCCCGCCGGCCACCAGCCACGCCTTGCCAGCCCTACGCACCGTCAACCACCCCTCGGCTCATGGCAGTACGCCCGGGGAGCCAGTCTAGGCGGCGAGGTGCTCCGAGGGGATGCCTCCGGAGACGTTGCGCGACACGGCGGTCACCCGCCGAAGGCGAGCAGCGCGGCGAGGGAGCCGGCGATCGCCGCCTGCGGCAGGAGCGCGAGCAGCGCCAGCCGGGTGCGCGTACGCCGCCAGCGACGGCGCCACGGGAGCACCACGGACGCGATGACGGCGAGCGGGGTGAGGACGTAGGTCGCGTAGTACGCCACGTACATGACGGACAGGGGGCCGGTGACGGCGAGCGCGCAGTCGTCCGGGCCGCAGCTGTCCGTGGCCATCGTGGAGAAACCGAGGACGAGCAGCCAGAAGGGGTGGGTGCCGACGGCGACCGCGCCGGCGACCGCGCCGGGCACGCACGCGTTGCCGTCGCGCTCGGGGTCGAGGTCGGGCAGGGCGGGGGTCCACGGGCGCTGATCCGTCGTCATGACCCCAATGGACCGCGGGGGCCGCCCCCGCCGCCTCCGTGCACCTACTCACCTGCGCGGCCCGCCGTACTCACCTCCGGACCGACGCCGCCCCAAGAGTGCAACAACGACAATCATTGCCCGGAGTCACTCTCCGTGATACACAGAGTGACCATACGCTTCCTCGCATAGAAACCGGCCACACCACCGCAGGTCAAGACGGTCAGATCGGTCATGTGTGCGGGGATCGGGTAAAGAGAGCCGTCAAGCCGTCACACGTGAGCGGTTTCATCAGCGAAGATAGAGCGATGACCCATGCCGTCCGGCAGGGGCGACCAAGTACCCAACAGGGGCGGTGAGTTACATGTACCTGGCGGCCGAAAAGGGCGACATCACCACCATCATCGGTGGAATCGCCCCCAACTGGGGACCTTTCGGGAGCCTGGGCAACGAAGCGAAGGTGATGGTCGAGGTCGTGATGGCCGTGGCCATCCTGCTCTGCCTCGGCATCGCCATCTGGGGAGCGGCCAAGCAGCGCATCGGCGCGACCGCCCTCCGCGACACGTTCAGCGCGGAACAGGGCAAGGGCCTGATCGTCGCCGGTCTGACCGGCGTCTTCATCATCGGATCACTGGGGACGCTGTTCACCATCGTGTACGGGATGGCCGTCTGATCTCCCGTCGGACCCGACCCTCCTGAGATTGCGTTCCCTGATGCCCAGTCATGTTGAAGCACGGCCGTACCCGCGAACGAGTGAGGGGGCGTACCCGGCATGAGTCCCGGCGACGAGCACGACAGCTTCGGCGGCGTGGGCGGCTCGGGCCAGACCCGGACCCGCCTGCCCGAGGGCAACAGCGGCGACGTCTACGGCGGCGCCCGCCGCCCCGTCCGCAGCTCCCGATCCCTCATCACGGTCGTGGGCGTGGTGGTCCTCCTCATCGCCGCCATCGCCTTCGCCAACCGCGGCGGCGGCGACCCGGCGGACGCGGCCGGCCCACAGGCCGGCACACCGGGAAAGACGGCCCCCACGTCCGCGACGGGCGTCCGCCCGGTCACCGGCAAGAACGGCACGATCCCCACGGGCTACACCCACGACGACCAGGGCGCCCAGAGCGCGGCGACGAACTACGCGGTGGCGCTGGGGTCGGACGGGATGTTCAACGCCGACCGCCGCCGTGAGATCGTCGGCGCAGTCGCCGATCCCGGCACACGGGAAGACCTCCAGGCGGGCTTCGACGCCGACTACTCGCAGGACTTCCTACGGCAGATCGGCCTCAACGAGGACGGTAGCGCCCCCCCCGGATCGACGTTCGTGAGCAGGACCGTCCCAGTCGGCGCCAAGGTCAAGAGCTACTCCGACGACGCCGCGGAGATCGACGTCTGGTCCGTCGGCATGTTCGGCCTCACCGGCGCCTCATCGACCAAGCCGGTCACGCACGGGTGGTTCACCATCAGTTTCAAGCTCAAGTGGAGCGGGGCCGACTGGAAGGTCGTCTCGACCACTCAGCGAACCGGCCCCACACCCGTCAACGGGGACAACCCGGTCTCCGGTTCCGAGGAGATCGCAGACGCGGTCAAGGGATTCGGGGGGTTCACCTATGCCCGCTAGGGCACGCAGCCACGGCCGTACCGTCCTGTCCGCGCTCGTGACCGCACAGGTCGCACTGCTCGCGCTGGCCTCCCGCGCGACCGCCGCACCGACCCCCACCCCGACCGCCCCTGGCGCCACGCCCTCTCCCGGCGCGACCGACAACCCCTGCGCGCTGATCGCGGGCCCCGCACGGGACTACTGCGAGAACGGCCGTGCCGGAAGCGGCGGCTCCGCCGGCAAGGCTCCCGTCGCCGACCCCACCACCGCCCTCGACCCCCTCACCTCCCTCGCCCGCGGCTTCGCCGACGCCGCCATCAAGGTCATCGACGAGCTCTCCAAGGCCGTCAAGGAGACCGCCGACGTCGACTTCACCAACATGCAGTTCCTCGGCCGCTACGCGATCGTCTTCGCCGCCGCCACCTTCCTCACCCTCCTCCTCTGGCTCCTCGCCGTCGCCAAGCGGGCCGTCCGCGGCGTCCCCCTCACCACGGCCCTCTCCGAGGCCATCGGCTTCCTCTGGCTGACGGTCCTCGCCTCCGCCTTCACGCCCCTGATCCTCTACACCGTCGTCAACGCCACCGACGCCATCACCGAGGTCATCGCCTCCGGCACCGGACAGCAGACCGACATCTTCTTCGGCAGCTTCAAGCAGGCCCTCCAGAAGGGCGACAGCATCGGTGGCGGCCCCATCATGCTGATCATCGTGTCCCTGGTGACCGTCCTCGCGGCCGGCGTGCTCTACCTGGAGCTGTTCCTCCGCGCCGTCCTGCTGTACGTCGGCGCGCTCCTCGGCGTCGTCGTCTACTCGGGTCTCGTCGACAAGAACATGTGGGGTCACGTCCGCCGCTGGGCCGGCATCATGATCGCGATCATCCTGGTGAAGCCGGTCATCGTGATCGTCCTCGGCCTGGCCGGCGCGCTCTCCTCCGGCACCGGCCCCGACTCGGTGTCCGCCGTCGTGTCCGGCCTGTCGATCATCCTGCTCGCCATCTTCGCCTCCGCGATGATCTACCGCTTCGTCCCCGGCTTCGGCGACGAGATCGCCGCCTCCCGCAACAACCGCCTGCACCGCGCCGGCGAGAACGCGGCCGCGGCCGTCATCTCCTCCCCCGCGTCCCTCGTCTCCCAGGGCATCAAGACGCACAGCACCCGCAGCGACGGCGGCGGCCAGTCCTCCCAGCCGGCCCGCCCCGCCAACCCGGTGTCCGGCGGCATGGCCGCCCACAGCAGCCGCGGCGGAAGCGGCGGCGGCACCGGCGGTGCGACGCCCCCGCCCCGTAGCAGCAGTCCCACCGCGGGTACCCCGCACAGCAACCGCAAGAACTCTGGAGGTGCAGGGCGTTGACGACCCAGTCCCAGCCGGTCGCGCCCCGCCGCACGTATCTCGTCGGCCGTGCCCGGCCGAACGCGATCGTCGGCAAGAACCGCGAGACCGGCGAGATCGCCCTGATCATCGCCGGCGCCTTCCTCGGCATGATGAGCGGACTCCTCGTCCCCGCCCTCCCCCTGCGGATCGCCCTCCTCGCGGGCCTGCCCATGCTCGCGATCGCCGCCGTGTACCTCCCGTACAAGCACCGCACGTTCTACAAGTGGTTCGAGATCAACCGCAGCTACAAGCGGATGCTCAAGCGCGGCACCGCCTACCGCTCGGTCGCCACCGAGGCCGGCACCCGCCTCGACGGCCGCGAGGTCGAGGTCGGCCCGCCCCCGGGCATCGGCCGCGTCGGCTGGCTCGCCGCCCCCTTCGGCCCCGACGAGATCGCCGTCCTCCTGCACGCGGACCGCCGCACCGTCACCGCCGCCATCGAGATCGAGGGCCCCGGCGTCGGCCTGCGCGACAGCGAGGACCAGGAGGCCCTGGTCGACCGCTTCGGCACCCTCCTGAAGCACGTCGCGAACGGCGACGGCTTCGTCACCCGCCTCCAGATGCTGGCCCGCACCCTCCCCGCCGACCCCGACGCGCACGCCAAGGACGTCGGCCAGCGCGGCGACCCGCACGCGCCCGCGTGGCTCCAGGAGTCGTACGACCAGCTCCAGTCGATGGTCTCCACCTCCAGCGAGCAGCACCGCGCCTACCTCGTCGCGTGCATGCACTACACGCGCGAACTCGCCGCCGAGGCCAACGCCATGGCCCGCGCCGCACGCCACGCCTCCGGGGCCCGCAAGCTCGACCGCGACGCCGGTCTCGCCGTCGTCATGGCCCGCGAGCTCACCGACATCTGCGCCCGCCTCGCCGAGGCCGACATCCGCGTCCGCCAGCCCCTCGGCCAGTCGCGCCTTGCCTCCCTCGTGCACTCCATGTACGACCCGGACCACCCCATCGACCACATCCAGGCCATGACGAAGCGCAACGCCTGGCCGGCCGAGCTCGACGCGATGGAACCGACGTACCTCCAGGCCAAGACCCGCGAGTCCTCCACCCGCGCCCCCTGGTGCCACGCCACCGCCTGGGTGAAGGAGTGGCCGATGACCCCGGTCGGCGTCAACTTCCTCGCCCCGCTCCTCGTCCACACCCCCGACGTCATCCGTACGGTCGCGGTCACCATGGACCTGGAGCCCACCGAGGTCGCCATCGAGCGCATGCTCACCGAGAAGACCAACGACGAGGCCGACGCCAGCCGCGCCGCCAAGATGAACCGCACGGTCGACCCGCGCGACATCGCCGCCCACGGCCGGCTCGACCAGCGGGGTGAAGATCTCGCCAGCGGCGCTGCCGGAGTGAACCTCGTCGGGTACATCACGGTGTCGTCGCGTTCGCCCGAGGCCCTCGCCCGGGACAAGCGCACGATCAGGGCCTCCGCCGGCAAGTCGTATCTGAAGCTGGAGTGGTGCGACCGCGAGCACCACCGGGCCTTTGTGAACACCCTGCCGTTCGCGACCGGCATCCGCCGCTAGGGCCGAAGGGGCACAGAGCCATGCGAGATCCGCTGTCCGTCCTCACCGAAGCCTTCACCGCCTTCCTCTTCGGGAAGGTGGAGACGACCCGCCTGCCCGTCCGCACGTCCACCGGGCAGGCCCAGGCCGTCTACCTGCCGACCGCCGCACCCGGCCTCGGCGACTCCGGCGTGATCATCGGCCGGGAGGTCTACAGCGGCAAGGGGTACATCTACGACCCCTTCCAGCTGTACGGGCAGCAGCTCCCCGCCCCGCACTGGCTGGTCCTCGGCGAGTCCGGCAACGGCAAGTCGGCGCTGGAGAAGACGTACGTGCTCCGCCAGCTCCGCTTCCGCGACCGGCAGGTCGTCGTCCTCGACGCGCAGGGCGAGGACGGCGTCGGCGAATGGAACCTCATCGCCCAGGAGCTGGGGATAACCCCCATCCGCCTGGACCCGATGGTCGCCAACGACGCCGGGATCCGCCTCAACCCCCTCGACCCCTCGATCACCACCACGGGCCAGCTCGCGCTGCTCCGCACGATCATCGAGGTGGCGATGGGCCACGGCCTCGACGAGCGCTCCGGCTTCGCGCTCAAGGTCGCCCACGCGTACGTCACCGAGCACGCCGTCGACCGGCAGCCGATCCTCACCGACATCGTCGAGCGACTCCGCCACCCCGAGGCGGAGTCCGCCGAGGCGATGAACGTCGACATAGACGACGTACGGGCCTGGGGCCTGGACGTCGCCCTCGTCCTGGACCGCCTGGTCGACGGCGACCTGCGCGGCATGTTCGACGGCCCGACGACCGTCGGCATCGACCTCGACGCGCCCCTGATCGTCTTCGACCTGTCCCACATCGACCGCAACTCCATCGCCATGCCGATCCTCATGGCGATCGTCGGCGTCTGGCTGGAACACACCTGGATCCGCCCCGACCGGAAGAAGCGCATCTTCCTGGTCGAGGAGGCCTGGCACATCATCAACAGCCCGTTCGTGGCCCAGCTGTTCCAGCGGCTGCTGAAGTTCGGCCGCCGCCTCGGCCTGTCCTTCGTCGCGGTCGTCCACCACCTCAGCGACGTGGTCGACGGAGCGGCGGCGAAGGAAGCCGCCGCGATCCTCAAGATGGCCTCCACCAGAACCATCTACGCCCAGAAGGCCGACGAGGCACGCAACACGGGCCGGGTCCTCGGTCTGCCCCGCTGGGCGGTCGAGATCATCCCGACCCTCACCCCGGGCATCGCGGTCTGGGACGTCAACGGCAACGTGCAGGTGGTCAAACACCTCATCACCGAGAAGGAACGCCCGCTCGTCTACACCGACCGCGCCATGACGGAGTCCTCCGTCACGGATCCGGAGCTGGAGTGGGAGACCGAGCAGCGCGCGATCCTCATCGAGCAGCAGATGAACGGCACTTCGCAGTCGACGGTGGCGTAGATGGAGCAGGAACGGAAGGGCGGAGGGGTCTCCGACGGGCTGCTGCTCAGCCTGTTCGGCCTCCTCCTCGGCCTCACGGTCCTGGTGTGGACGGCGACCGGCCTGGCGGGCCTCTTCGCCCACGGCGCCTGGCCGCAGGGAGTCGCCTTCACGGGCACCCCCTCGGCCCTGCGCTCCCTGGCGACGGCCCCGACGGACCTCCCGGCGGCCTGGCCGGCGACCCCGCCGGACCAGCTGTCGGGGTACGGCCTCTTCTGGGGCCTGCTCATCGGCGAGGCGATGATCCTGATGGTCCTCGCGGTCTTCGTCCTCGGCACCCTGGCCCGCTGGCGCGCGGTCCGCGCGAACCGGAAGGCGGGGACGTACGACCAGCCGGCTCCCGTCGTACGGAAGGACACGGAGGTACGGGAGGAACCCCCGGCTCCCCCGGCCCCGAGGCGCCCGACGGAGGAACACCCCCCGGAGCCGACCCCGACGCCGGTACCGACACCGGCTTCAGCCCCGGCCCCGGCCCCGCCCGTCATCGCGGACACGACGAGCGTGATCGCCCCCATAGCCACCCCGACCCCCCGCACCGTCTACGGCTCCCCGGAGACGCGGCGACCGGCCGCCGTGCAGGCCGTCCTGGACGCGGAGGGCCCGGTCCTGGTCGTCACCTCCGACCCCGCCGTCTGGTCCTCGACGAAGGACGCGCGCGGCAAGCTCGGCCCGGTCCTCGTGCACGATCCCGGCCACCTCTGCGACACGCCCGCCCGGCTCCACTGGTCACCGTCCGAGCGCTGCGAGGACCCTGCGGTGGCGCAGGAACGCGCGGTCGCCCTGCTCGCCCCCGTACGCCCGCACTCCCGCCTGGACGCGGCCACCGCGGACACCGCGGAGACGCTCCTGCGCTGCTGGCTGCACGCCGCGGCCGTCGACGGCCGCCCCTTCCGGCAGGTCCACCGCTGGGCGCAGGGCGCCGGCGCGCACGAGCCGGTACGCATCCTCCGCAGCCACCCGAAGGCCGCCTCGGGCCTGGCGGGCCTCCTGGAGTCGGCACTCACCGCGCACCCGGAAAGCCGCCGCCTCGCACAGGAACTGACGGCCCGTGCGCTGGCGGCGCTGTCCTCGATCCACATCAGGGAGGCGTGCGTCCCGAATCGAAGCGACTCGCTGGCGCTCGCATCTTTCCTCGCCGAAGGGGGCACCCTGTACGTGGTGGGCGAGGCGATCGAGGATCCCCGCACCCACCCCGGCGCGATGCCGCTCCTCACGGCCCTCGCCGCAAGCGTGGTCGAGCACGGCCGCCGCATGGCCGCACGGTCATCCGACGGTCGGCTCGACCCACCACTGACCCTCGTCCTCGACGACGTGGCGGCGGTGGCCCCACTCCCCCAGCTCCCGGACCTCCTGGCCACAGGCCACACCCAGGGCCTCCCGACCCTGGCCCTGATGCGCTCCGAGGAACAGGCCAGATCCCGCTGGCCGGAGGCCTCGCTCAGCCACTGACGCACCCGCCCGGACCGGAAACCCCGGGCCGGGACCCGTCGCGCCAAGGACGCCGTCGGGCCGGAACTCGTCGCGCCGGGACCTATCGGGCCGGCCGCACCAGCTCGTACTCCAGCTCGTGCGCGTCCTCCTGGCCGTGCAGGGCCACCCGGGCGCCGGTGTCCACGAACCCCATCCGCCGGTACGCGGCCTGGGCCCGGACGTTCTCGGCGTGGACGTAGAGACGCACCCGCCCGACGCCCTGCTCCAGCGACCAGGACCACTCCACCGCCGTCTCGTACAGCGCGTCGATCACCCCGGAGCCGCGCGCCTCGTCCCGTACGAACACGCCGACGACATGCGTCTGCTCGACCGCCGGGACGTCCCCGAAGAACGTCTCGGTGCCGGCCCGCTCCACGAGCACCGTCACCGTGCCGAGCCACCGCCCGTCCGCCGCCTCCGCCACGAACTGGCGCACGCCACCGGGCCCCTCCTCCGATGCCCCCACCGTCCGCTCCTGCCAGAAGGAATCGGGACGCGCGACGGCATCCTCGTACGTCTCCAGGAACGCGAGATGCGCGACCGGGTCACGCAGCGCCACGAGCCGCAGCTCCCGGGCCTTCTCCCACTCGTCGGAACGGATCACACGTATCGAAAAGTCCATGCCGAGCATCCTCGCCGCTCTCCCCGCGACCGACAAGGAAATTCCTGGTCAGGGCCCCGCGTCGTACCCCGGTACCACGCCCCCGCCGCACCTCCCGCCCCCGGTCCGACGCCCGCCCGCCGCCCGCTCTCTAGCGTCGAAGACATGATCCGAGCAGAGAACCTCACCAAGCGGTACGGGGACACCACCGTCGTCCAGGACCTCAGCTTCACCGTCCGCCCGGGCTCCGTCACGGGCTTCCTCGGACCCAACGGCGCCGGAAAGTCCACCACCCTCCGCATGATCCTCGGCCTCGACGCGCCCACCCGCGGACACGCCACCGTCGACGGCCGCCCCTACGCCGCCCACGGCGCCCCGCTCACCCACGTCGGCGCCCTCATGGAGGCCCGCTCCGTGCACCCGGGCCGCTCCGCCCACCACCACCTCATGGCGCTGGCCCACACCCACGGCATCCCACGCGCCCGCGTGGAGCGGGTTCTCGCCCTCGCGGGTCTCACTCACGTCGCCCACAAGCGCGTGAAGGGCTTCTCGCTGGGCATGGGCCAGCGCCTCGGCATCGCCGCCGCGCTCCTCGGCGACCCGGCCACCGTCGTCCTCGACGAACCGGTCAACGGCCTCGACCCGGAGGGCGTCCTCTGGATCCGTACCCTCCTCAAGAACCTGGCCGCGGAGGGCCGTACGGTCCTCGTCTCCTCCCACCTCATGAGCGAGATGGCGCTCACCGCCGACCACCTGATCGTCATCGGCAAGGGCCGGCTCCTCGCCGACACCACGGTCGACGAGCTCGTACGGACCGCGGGCGGCGCGAGCGTCAAGGTCGTCACCCCGGAGGCGGACCGACTGCGCACGCTCCTCCCCGGCGCCCGGATCACCGCGGAGGCCCCGGACACCCTCCTCGTCACCGGTCTCGAAGCGCCGGAGATCGGTCGCGCGGCCGCCGCCCACGCCGTCCCGCTGCACGAACTCACCCCACAGGCCGTGTCCCTGGAGCAGGCGTTCATGGACCTCACCCGCGATTCCGTCGAATACCAGGGAGTCCCCGCATGACCACCCTCGCGATCACCCCGTCCCGAGTCCTCCGCTCGGAGTGGCACAAGCTCCGGACCGTCCGCTCCACCTGGATCACCGTCCTCAGCGCCGCCGCGCTCCTCCTCGGCGTCGGCATCCTGATGGGCGCCACCTACACCTCCGGCGGCGGCGACTCCGACGTCGACACCGTCGTCCTCACCCTGTACGGCTCCCAGCTCGGCGGCATCGCCCTCGCCGTCCTCGGCATCCTGGTCACCGCCGGCGAGTACGCGACGGGCATGATCCGCGCCTCCCTGACGGCCGTCCCCCGCCGCCTCCCCGTCCTGTGGGCGAAGGCGGCGGTCTACACGGCCACCGTCTTCACGGTCTCGTTCCTCACCGCCCTGCTGACCTTCCTCACCGCCCAGGTCTTCCTCTCCGACACCGACCAGGCCGCCTCCCTCTCCGACGACGGCGTCCTCGCCGCCGTCGCGGGCAACGCCGCCGGCGTCACCCTCCTCGGCCTGATCGCCCTCGGTCTCGGCGCCGCCCTCCGCTCGGTGCCGGGCGCGATCGGAGCCTTCGTCGGCGGGGTCCTGATCCTCCCGGAGATCCTCGGGATGCTCCCGTACGAGGTGATGGACACCGTCGTCCGGTACTTCCCCACGCAGGCGGCCGGCGCCCTCGGCTCCGCGACCCCGCTCCCGGGCGCCGCCTCGCCCGGCACGGCCCTCCTGGCCCTGCTCCTGTGGGCGGCCGCGGCACTGGCCGTCCCCGCGCTGTTGCTCAAGCGCCGGGACGTATGAGGAAGATGACGGAGTGACGACGGAGACGACAGGCCCGAGCCGGTACGCCCAGCGGCTCTTGGCCCGGGTCCGGGCCTTCGACGCCCGACGCCCCTGGGTGTGGGACACGGCGGTCACGGCCACCTGGACGGTGGCGGTCCTCGTGGACGCGGCCGGCGGCTGGCGGACCACCGCCCGCGACCCGTCCGTCCCGGTCTGGCTCGTGGTCACCCTGTCGCTGGCCCTCGCCGTCCCGCTCTACTGGCGCCGGCGTCACCCCCTGGCCGTCCTGGCGGTGATGGCCGGGGCGACCCTGGTCAGCGACGGCTCGGGGGCGTTCCTGCAGGCCGCGTACCTCCAGATGCTCCCGCTGTTCCACATCGCGCTCAGCCGCCCGCCCCGCGCGCTCCTGTGGTCCCTGGCCCTGATCCTGCCGCCGCTCGTGACGGGCGCGGTCCGCTTCCCCACGGAGTCCTGGGACCAGCGCGTCGTCCCCACCCTGTGGGCGTACGCGCTGGTCGCCCTCCTCGGCATCGCGGTCCGCTCCCGCAAGGACTACACGGCCGGCCTCGTCGACCGGGCCCGCCGCCTGGAGATCGAACGCGACCAGGAGGTCCGGCTCGCGGCAGCCGCCGAACGCACCCGTATCGCCCGCGAGATGCACGACATCATCGGCCACAACCTGTCGGTCATCACCGGCCTCGCGGACGGCGGCCGTTACGCGGCGGCCAAGAGCCCCGAGCGCGCCGCGCAGGCCCTCGACGCCATCGGTACGACGAGCCGCGAGGCCCTCGCCGAACTCCGCCGCCTCCTCGGCGTCCTGCGCGACGACGAGCAGGAGGCGGTCCGCGACCCGCAGCCCACCCTGGCCGACCTCGACACCCTGATCACGGGCGTACGCAAGGCAGGCCTGCCGGTACGGTTCGAGACCGACGACGCGCCCACCGCCCGACAGCTCCCGCCGGGCGCCCAGCTGACGATCTACCGCGTCGTCCAGGAAGCCCTGACGAACACGCTGAAGCACGCGGGCGCGGGGGCGGCTGCCCGGGTCGTCCTCACCTCCACACGGGAAGAGGTACGGGCGGAGATCATGAACACGGGCGAGGTGGCCCCCGCTCCGGGCCAGGGCCAGGGACTCACCGGAATGCGCGAGCGCGCGGCCCTCTACGACGGCACACTCGAATGCGGCCCGCTGCCGACCGGCGGCTGGGCCGTCCGGCTCCGACTCCCCCGGGAGGACTCCCCCTCGTGACGACCGTTCTCATCGCGGACGACCAGCCGATGCAGCGCTTCGGCTTCCGCATGCTGCTCGAAAGCCAGGACGACATGTCGGTCGTCGGTGAGGCGTCCAACGGCACCGAGGCGATACGCCTGGTCGACCGCTACCACCCGGACGTCGTCCTGATGGACATCCGGATGCCCGGCCTGGACGGCATCGAGGCCACCCGCCGCATCATCGCCACGGGCGCCCGCACCCGGATCCTGATCGTCACGACCTTCGATCTCGACGAGTACGCGTACGACGGCCTCCGCGCCGGCGCGAGCGGCTTCCTGGTGAAGGACGCCCAGCCGGAGGAACTCCTCGCGGGCATCCGCGCGGTGGCCGCCGGCGACGCGGTCGTCGCCCCGAGCCTCACCCGCCGCCTCCTGGACGCGTACATCCACCACCTCCCGCCGTCCCCCGCGACGACCCTGCCCCCGGAAGACCCCCGCCTGGCCTCCCTCACGGACCGGGAACGCGAGATCCTCACGGTCATCGGCAAGGGCTGGAGCAACACGGAGATCGCGGAACGCCTCCACCTGGCGGAATCCACGGTGAAAACCCACGTGGGCCGCATCCTCGCGAAGACCGGCACCCGGGACCGTGTCCAGGCGGTCATCCTGGCCTACGACACCCAACTCGTCGCCCCGGCCTGACCCGCCGGCCTTGAATGGCCCCGGAACGCAGAAAAGCCCCGCACCATGAGGTGCGGGGCTTTCCCACAATGATTGTTCGGCGGCGTCCTACTCTCCCACAGGGTCCCCCCTGCAGTACCATCGGCGCTGAAAGGCTTAGCTTCCGGGTTCGGAATGTAACCGGGCGTTTCCCTAACGCTATGACCACCGAAACTCTATGAAGATATGAACCGCCGCACCACCCGAAAGGGGGGCGTGTTCGTTACTTCAGAACTAACACAGTGGACGCGAGCAACTGAGGACAAGCCCTCGGCCTATTAGTACCGGTCAGCTCCACCCATTACTGGGCTTCCACATCCGGCCTATCAACCCAGTCGTCTACTGGGAGCCTTACCCTCTCAAGGAGGTGGGAATACTCATCTCGAAGCAGGCTTCCCGCTTAGATGCTTTCAGCGGTTATCCCTCCCGAACGTAGCCAACCAGCCATGCCCTTGGCAGGACAACTGGCACACCAGAGGTTCGTCCGTCCCGGTCCTCTCGTACTAGGGACAGCCCTTCTCAATATTCCTGCGCGCGCAGCGGATAGGGACCGAACTGTCTCACGACGTTCTAAACCCAGCTCGCGTACCGCTTTAATGGGCGAACAGCCCAACCCTTGGGACCGACTCCAGCCCCAGGATGCGACGAGCCGACATCGAGGTGCCAAACCATCCCGTCGATATGGACTCTTGGGGAAGATCAGCCTGTTATCCCCGGGGTACCTTTTATCCGTTGAGCGACGGCGCTTCCACAAGCCACCGCCGGATCACTAGTCCCGACTTTCGTCCCTGCTCGACCCGTCGGTCTCACAGTCAAGCTCCCTTGTGCACTTACACTCAACACCTGATTGCCAACCAGGCTGAGGGAACCTTTGGGCGCCTCCGTTACCCTTTGGGAGGCAACCGCCCCAGTTAAACTACCCATCAGACACTGTCCCTGATCCGGATCACGGACCGAGGTTAGACATCCAGCACGACCAGAGTGGTATTTCAACGGCGACTCCACCATGACTGGCGTCACGGCTTCAAAGTCTCCCACCTATCCTACACAAGCCGAACCGAACACCAATATCAAACTGTAGTAAAGGTCCCGGGGTCTTTCCGTCCTGCTGCGCGAAACGAGCATCTTTACTCGTAGTGCAATTTCACCGGGCCTATGGTTGAGACAGTCGAGAAGTCGTTACGCCATTCGTGCAGGTCGGAACTTACCCGACAAGGAATTTCGCTACCTTAGGATGGTTATAGTTACCACCGCCGTTTACTGGCGCTTAAGTTCTCAGCTTCGCCACACCGAAATGTGACTAACCGGTCCCCTTAACGTTCCAGCACCGGGCAGGCGTCAGTCCGTATACATCGCCTTACGGCTTCGCACGGACCTGTGTTTTTAGTAAACAGTCGCTTCTCGCTGGTCTCTGCGGCCACCCCCAGCTCAGGAGGAAAACTCCATCACCAGACGTGGCCCCCCTTCTCCCGAAGTTACGGGGGCATTTTGCCGAGTTCCTTAACCATAGTTCACCCGAACGCCTCGGTATTCTCTACCTGACCACCTGAGTCGGTTTAGGGTACGGGCCGCCATGAAACTCGCTAGAGGCTTTTCTCGACAGCATAGGATCATCCACTTCACCACAATCGGCTCGGCATCAGGTCTCAGGCTTCATGTGTGACGGATTTGCCTATCACACGCCCTACACCCTTACCCCGGGACAACCACCGCCCGGGCTGGACTACCTTCCTGCGTCACCCCATCGCTTACCTACTACCACCTTGGGTCGACGGCTCCACCACTCCCCTTTGCCCGAAGGCTCCGGGGCGGCTTCACGGCCTTAGCATTAATGGGCTCGATATTGGGCGTTTCAAAGCGGGTACCGGAATATCAACCGGTTGTCCATCGACTACGCCTGTCGGCCTCGCCTTAGGTCCCGACTTACCCTGGGCAGATCAGCTTGACCCAGGAACCCTTAGTCAATCGGCGCACACGTTTCTCACGTGTGTATCGCTACTCATGCCTGCATTCTCACTCGTGAACCGTCCACAACTCGCTTCCGCGGCTGCTTCACCCGGCACACGACGCTCCCCTACCCATCACAGCGGGCGTTGGCCCTATTGCTGCAATGACACGACTTCGGCGGTACGCTTGAGCCCCGCTACATTGTCGGCGCGGAATCACTTGACCAGTGAGCTATTACGCACTCTTTCAAGGGTGGCTGCTTCTAAGCCAACCTCCTGGTTGTCTCTGCGACTCCACATCCTTTCCCACTTAGCGTACGCTTAGGGGCCTTAGTCGATGCTCTGGGCTGTTTCCCTCTCGACCATGGAGCTTATCCCCCACAGTCTCACTGCCGTGCTCTCACTTACCGGCATTCGGAGTTTGGCTAAGGTCAGTAACCCGGTAGGGCCCATCGCCTATCCAGTGCTCTACCTCCGGCAAGAAACACACGACGCTGCACCTAAATGCATTTCGGGGAGAACCAGCTATCACGGAGTTTGATTGGCCTTTCACCCCTAACCACAGGTCATCCCCCAGGTTTTCAACCCTGGTGGGTTCGGTCCTCCACGAAGTCTTACCTCCGCTTCAACCTGCCCATGGCTAGATCACTCCGCTTCGGGTCTTGAGCGTGCTACTGAATCGCCCTATTCGGACTCGCTTTCGCTACGGCTTCCCCACACGGGTTAACCTCGCAACACACCGCAAACTCGCAGGCTCATTCTTCAAAAGGCACGCAGTCACGAGACATAGCAAGCTATGTCCGACGCTCCCACGGCTTGTAGGCACACGGTTTCAGGTACTATTTCACTCCGCTCCCGCGGTACTTTTCACCATTCCCTCACGGTACTATCCGCTATCGGTCACCAGGGAATATTTAGGCTTAGCGGGTGGTCCCGCCAGATTCACACGGGATTTCTCGGGCCCCGTGCTACTTGGGTGTCTCTCAAACGAGCCGTCAATGTTTCAGCTACGGGGGTCTTACCCTCTACGCCGGACCTTTCGCATGTCCTTCGCCTACATCAACGGTTTCTGACTCGTCTCACAGCCGGCAGACTGTGAAAGAGAGATCCCACAACCCCGCATGCGCAACCCCTGCCGGGTATCACACGCATACGGTTTGGCCTCATCCGGTTTCGCTCGCCACTACTCCCGGAATCACGGTTGTTTTCTCTTCCTGAGGGTACTGAGATGTTTCACTTCCCCTCGTTCCCTCCACATGCCCTATGTGTTCAGGCATGGGTGACAGCCCATGACGACTGCCGGGTTTCCCCATTCGGAAACCCCCGGATCAAAGCCTGGTTGACGGCTCCCCGGGGACTATCGTGGCCTCCCACGTCCTTCATCGGTTCCTGGTGCCAAGGCATCCACCGTGCGCCCTTAAAAACTTGGCCACAGATGCTCGCGTCCACTGTGTAGTTCTCAAACAACGACCAGCCACCCATCACCCTGCCGCATAAGCGACAAGTTCACTGGGGCCGGCATCCTCGAAGGCATGACCATGACGGCCGTACCCTCAGACACCCAACAACGTGCCAAGCGTGAGCTGCCCTCCGTATCTTCTTTCCACGCCGAAGCAGTACTCGAAGACCATCAGGATCGCTCACGCCAACTAATCAACGTTCCACCCATGAGCTGACCGTGCAGAACATTTGCCTGCAATCGGTACTGTGCTCCTTAGAAAGGAGGTGATCCAGCCGCACCTTCCGGTACGGCTACCTTGTTACGACTTCGTCCCAATCGCCAGTCCCACCTTCGACAGCTCCCTCCCACAAGGGGTTGGGCCACCGGCTTCGGGTGTTACCGACTTTCGTGACGTGACGGGCGGTGTGTACAAGGCCCGGGAACGTATTCACCGCAGCAATGCTGATCTGCGATTACTAGCAACTCCGACTTCATGGGGTCGAGTTGCAGACCCCAATCCGAACTGAGACCGGCTTTTTGAGATTCGCTCCGCCTCACGGCATCGCAGCTCTTTGTACCGGCCATTGTAGCACGTGTGCAGCCCAAGACATAAGGGGCATGATGACTTGACGTCGTCCCCACCTTCCTCCGAGTTGACCCCGGCGGTCTCCTGTGAGTCCCCATCACCCCGAAGGGCATGCTGGCAACACAGGACAAGGGTTGCGCTCGTTGCGGGACTTAACCCAACATCTCACGACACGAGCTGACGACAGCCATGCACCACCTGTATACCGACCACAAAGGGGGCACTATCTCTAATGCTTTCCGGTATATGTCAAGCCTTGGTAAGGTTCTTCGCGTTGCGTCGAATTAAGCCACATGCTCCGCTGCTTGTGCGGGCCCCCGTCAATTCCTTTGAGTTTTAGCCTTGCGGCCGTACTCCCCAGGCGGGGAACTTAATGCGTTAGCTGCGGCACCGACGACGTGGAATGTCGCCAACACCTAGTTCCCAACGTTTACGGCGTGGACTACCAGGGTATCTAATCCTGTTCGCTCCCCACGCTTTCGCTCCTCAGCGTCAGTAATGGCCCAGAGATCCGCCTTCGCCACCGGTGTTCCTCCTGATATCTGCGCATTTCACCGCTACACCAGGAATTCCGATCTCCCCTACCACACTCTAGCCTGCCCGTATCGGATGCAGACCCGGGGTTAAGCCCCGGGCTTTCACACCCGACGTGACAAGCCGCCTACGAGCTCTTTACGCCCAATAATTCCGGACAACGCTTGCGCCCTACGTATTACCGCGGCTGCTGGCACGTAGTTAGCCGGCGCTTCTTCTGCAGGTACCGTCACTTTCGCTTCTTCCCTGCTGAAAGAGGTTTACAACCCGAAGGCCGTCATCCCTCACGCGGCGTCGCTGCATCAGGCTTTCGCCCATTGTGCAATATTCCCCACTGCTGCCTCCCGTAGGAGTCTGGGCCGTGTCTCAGTCCCAGTGTGGCCGGTCGCCCTCTCAGGCCGGCTACCCGTCGTCGCCTTGGTAGGCCATTACCCCACCAACAAGCTGATAGGCCGCGGGCTCATCCTTCACCGCCGGAGCTTTTAACCAGCCCCCATGCAGGAGCCGGTGTTATCCGGTATTAGACCCCGTTTCCAGGGCTTGTCCCAGAGTGAAGGGCAGATTGCCCACGTGTTACTCACCCGTTCGCCACTAATCCACCCCGAAGGGCTTCATCGTTCGACTTGCATGTGTTAAGCACGCCGCCAGCGTTCGTCCTGAGCCAGGATCAAACTCTCCGTGAATGTTTACCGGTAATCCGGTGAGACACTCGCGTTGAGCGGGACAGTCATGCCGGAATATGGCCGACCGTCCACAGCGTCCTCGCTGTAGTGTGCCACCCCGAGGGGTGGACTTTTTCAAAGGAACCTCGACCATCCGAAGATGGACGGGGTATCAACTAATCTGGCGTTGATTTTTGGCACGCTGTTGAGTTCTCAAGGTGCGGACGCTTCCTTCGTTCCTGTTTCCAGGCCCTCCGGGCGCTTCCTTCGTTTCCGACTCTATCAGATCTTTCCGATCCGATTTCCTCGGTGCTTTCCGGTCCCTTTCGCTTTCGCTCCGGGCCCTTCCGGCGGTTCCGACTCTATCAGATCCTTTCGGCGTCTGATTCCCAGTCAGGGGGGTTTGTCTTTCCGGCTGTTGGGCCGTTCCGACGTCTCAAACTCTAGCGGATTTCCCCGGCGACTCATAATCGAGTCTTTCGAAATGAATTTCGGCATGCCGAAATTCGTCCCGGTGGGGAGTCGGTGCTGAGTAGAGCGCCGCATCAGCGGCGGGAGTGGTTGTCGAAGAACCGTTCCGGCTCCGTGACAACTCGGAGAACACTACGCATCCGGCAGGGGTGTGTCAACCCCCGCCCGGCGGCCGTTCGGTGGGGTCAGTCCAGGTCCGTCAGGCGGCCGCCGGCGTCCGGCTGGGTGAGCTCCACACGGCGGAGGAGACGGATGAGGGCCTCGCCGAGGACCCCCTTCTCCTCCGTCGTGAGGTCCTGGAGCAGGTCCTCCTCGAAGTCGGTGGCCATGCGCATGGCCTCCAGCCACTTCGAGCGGCCCTCGTCGGTGAGCTCGACGATCACGCGGACGCGGTTGTTCTCGTCGCGGTCGCGGGTGACCAGGCCCTCGCCGGCCATGCGGTCGATGCGGTGGGTCATCGCGGCCGGGGTGAGGCCGAGCCGCTTGGCCAGCTCGCCGGGGCCCAGGCGATAGGGCTCTCCGGAGAGGACCAGCGTCTTGAGGACCTCCCACTCGGCGTTGCTGATGCCGAGGTCCGCGAGCTGGCGGCCGTACGCCACGTTCATCCGGCGGTTCAGCCGGCCGAGGGCGGACACGACCTTCTCCACCTGCGGGTCGAGGTCGCGGTACTCGCGCTGATAAGCGGCGATCTGCTCGTCGAGGCTCGGCTCCTGGGGAGCGGTGTCGGACATGCGGCGAGTATCCCACGGGCCTCGTTGGCGTTGAAGTCCTTCGGTGTGTACTGTTAAGGCGTTAACTTTAGCGTTGAAGTCTTCAGGGTTCAGAGCTACACCTCTGAACCCGCGACCGAAGTGGGTGAGTGTGACCGAGGCGAAGGGCGCAGCGATGCGCCGTATCCAGGCAGGCAGCGCGCTGAGCGCGTTCGGACTCGGCTTCACCGTGCCGTACCTCTATGTGTACGTGGCGCAGGTGCGGGATCTGGGCGCGGCCACGGCAGGCATCGTGCTGGCCGTCTTCGCCATGGCCGCACTGGTGGTGCTGCCCTTCAGCGGGCGGGCCATCGACCGGCGTGGGCCCGTGCCCGTGCTCCTGGTGGCCTCGGTCGTCGCCGCCGTGGGTGCGGTGGGGATGGGCTTCGCCTCCAGCGTGCCGGCGGCCGTGGGGGCCGCGGCGCTGCTCGGTGCCGGTACTGCCGTGCTCCAGCCGGCCCTCGCCACGATGATCGTCTGGTGCTCGGCGCCCGTCGGCCGCACGCGGGCCTTCGCGATGCAGTTCTTCCTGCAGAACCTCGGGCTCGGTATCGGTGGTCTCATCGGCGGTCTGCTCGTCGACACGAGCCGGCCGGGCAGTTTCATCCTGCTGTTCTCGATCGAGGCGGCGATGTTCCTGGTGCTCGCGGCGATCGTCGGGACCGTCCGTTTGCCGGGCTCCCCTGCGCTCCAGGGCGCGCGTCCGGCCGGGGGCGGGAAGGGCGGCGGTGTCCGCGCGCTCCTGGGCCACAAGGCGATGGTGCAGCTCTGCGTCCTCGGCTTCGTGCTGTTCTTCGCCTGCTACGGGCAGTTCGAGTCGGGTCTCGCCGCGTACGGCACCGAGGCGGCCGGCATCCAGCCGTCGGCGCTCGGGATGGCCCTCGCCGCGAACACGGCGGTGATCGTGGCCGCCCAGTTCCTGGTGCTGCGGTTCGTCGAGCGCCGCAAGCGGACCCGGGTGATCGCGGCCGTCGGTCTGATCTGGACCGTGGCCTGGCTCATCGCCGGGTACGCGGGCCTCGGGCACGGCAGCCAGGCCATGGCGACGGCGGCCTTCGTCTCCACGTACGCCCTCTTCGGGCTCGGTGAGGCGATGCTGTCGCCGACCGTGGCCCCGCTGGTGGCCGATCTGGCGCCGGAGTCGATGGTCGGGTCGTACAACTCGGCCTTCGCCCTGGTGAAGCAGCTGGCGCTGGCCGTCGGTCCGGCCGTGGGCGGGCCGATGGGGGCCGCGCTGCACGGTCCGTACATCGTGACCTTCGTGCTCTTCTCGCTGGGCATCACGTTCCTGGCCGTCCGGCTGGGCCGGCAGCTCACCCCCGAGCAGAACCAGCCCTCGCTGGCGGCCAAGCCGTCGAAGGTGGTCGCACGCCACGAGCCGCAGCGCGAGACGGCTGCCGCCTAGACCGGATCAGTCCGGCAGGGCGAACTCGCACCAGACCGCTTTGCCGCCCCCGGGTGTGCGGCGGCTTCCCCAGGACGAGGCGATCGTCGCGATGATCGAGATTCCGCGACCCGCCTCGTCCTCCGTCTCCGCCCTGCGGCGGCGCGGCAGGTGGTCGTCCCCGTCCGTGACCTCGATGATCAGCCGGCGGTCGGTACGGCGCAGGCGGAGCCGCATGGGCGGGGTGCCGTGCTGGAGGGAGTTCGCCACGAGCTCGCTGGTGGCGAGGACGCCCAGGTCGCGGAGTTCGACCGGGAAGCGCCAGGACGACAGGACCCCGGACGCGAAGGCACGCGCGCGGGGAGCGGCCTCGACCCCGCCGAGCAGCTCCAGGGCGGCGTTGTGGAAGAGCTCGGCGTCCGCGCCCTTGCGGGAGGGGTGCTGGACGACCAGGACGGCGACGTCGTCGTCGTGCTCGGCGGTGACCCCCAGGGCGCGCAGCAGCCGGTCGCAGACGACCTGCGGGGTGCCGTCGGCGCCGGCCAGGGCGCGGGCCAGGGCGGCGACGCCCTCGTCGATGTCCTCGCGGCGGCGCTCGACCAGGCCGTCCGTGTAGAAGACGGCGGTGGAGCCGGGCGGCAGGGCGATGGAGCCCGAGGCGTGCAGCCAGCCGCCGGTGCCGAGCGGCGGGCCCGTCGGGTCCTCGGCGCGGCGGACGGTGCCGTCCTCGTCCCGTACGAGGATCGGGAGGTGGCCGGCGGAGGCGTACACCAGCTTGCCCTCGCTGGGGTCGTGGATCGCGTACACACAGGTGGCGATCTGGCTCGCGTCGATCTCGGCGGCGAGGCCGTCGAGGAGCTGGAGGACCTCGTGCGGGGGCAGGTCCAGGCGCGCGTAGGCCCGGACGGCGGTGCGGAGCTGGCCCATGACGGCGGCGGCGCGCACGCCCCGTCCCATCACGTCCCCGATGACGAGCGCGGTTCGGCCCGCGCCGAGGGTGATCACGTCGTACCAGTCGCCGCCGACGGCGGCGTCCGCGACGCCGGGCTGGTAGGTGGCGGCGATCCGCAGGTCGTCGGGCTGCTCCAGCTCCTGCGGGAGCAGGGAGCGCTGGAGGGTGACGGCGGTCTCGCGGTGCCGGCGCTCGCTGGCGCGGAGCCGCTCGGCGGCCTCGGCGTGGTCGGTGACGTCGGCGGCGTGGACGAGGACGCCGCCGCCGTCGAGGCGGGGGCTGTCGACGGGCAGGCAGGTGACCGTGTACGAGCCGCCGTCCCGGGTGCGGCGGGACTTCACCGTGCGGGGCTTCCCGCTGCGCAGCACCTGGTCCATGAGGGGCAGCAGGCCGAGCTCCTCGGCCTCGGGGCAGGTGTCGGCGACGGTGGCGCCGGCGGGGCGCGGGCCGAAGGCGGCGGCGTACGCGTCGTTCACGTACGCGATGCGGTGCTCCGGGCCGTACGCGAGCGCGACCAGGCCGGGCAGGCGGCCGAGCAGCTCCCGTACGGAGAAGTCCTCCAGGGCGGGGACGTCGGCTGCCTCGGCAGCGCTGTCGGTGAGCTGCTCCAACTGCGGACCGTACTCACCGCGGGCGGCGGGCACGGAGCCTTCGGTCCCCCGCGCCGCGCGGCGCTGCGTGCCGGGGAGCCGGGCGCTCCAACGGGTGAAGTTCACGGATCTTTATGCCTCGTGGTGTCGGTGCCGTGCAGAGTCACGCTGTGCAGGTGTGAGCCCACCTATGGTCACACGTCCAGTGTGGACGAGTGCACTGACAGTGATGTCAGGACTGCGGCTTGTCGCCGTCGCCGGGGGGTGGTGCGGCGGCGAGTTCGAATTCGGCCCTGGGGTGTTCCAGCGAGCCCAGGGAGACGATCTCCCGTTTGAACAGGCCGGACAAGGTCCATTCGGCGAGGACCCGGGCCTTGCGGTTGAAGGTCGGGACGCGGCTGAGGTGGTAGGCGCGGTGCATGAACCAGGCCGGATATCCCTTGAGCTTGCGTCCGTAGACGTGGGCGACTCCCTTGTGGAGGCCGAGGGAGGCGACGGAGCCGACGTACGCGTGCGCGTACTGCTTGAGCGGCTGCCCGCGCAGGGAGGCCGCGAGGTTCTCGGCGAGCACCTTGGCCTGGCGGACGGCGTGCTGGGCGTTGGGCGCGCACTCCTTGCCGGGTTCCGTCGCGGTCACGTCGGGGACGGCGGCGGCGTCGCCGGCCGCCCAGGCGTGGGCGGCGCCCTCGACGGCGAGTTCGGCGGTGCAGCGGAGCCTTCCTCGTTCGTTCAGGGGTAGGTCGGTGGCGGCGAGGACGGGCGCGGGCTTCACGCCGGCGGTCCAGACGACGGTGCGGGTGGGCAGGCGGGTTCCGTCGCTGAGGACGGCGACCCGGTCCTCGCAGGACTCCAGCCGGGTCTCCAGGCGCACGTCGATGTTCCGGCCGCGGAGCTCGCGGATGGCGTACCGGCCCATCTCCTCGCCCACCTCGGGGAGGATCCGGTCCGAGGCCTCGACGAGGACCCAGCGCAGGTCCTCGGGCTTGACGTTGTGGTAGTACCGCGCCGTGTAGCGGGCCATGTCCTCCAGCTCGGCGAGGGCCTCCACGCCCGCGTAGCCGCCGCCGACGAAGACGAAGGTGAGGGCGGCGTCGCGGAGCGCGGGATCGCGGGTGGAGGAGGCGATGTCCATCTGCTCGATGACGTGGTTGCGCAGGCCGATGGCCTCCTCGACGGTCTTGAAGCCGATGCCGTGGTCGGGCAGGCCGGGGACCGGGAGGGTGCGGGAGACGGAGCCGGGCGCGATGACCAGCTCGTCGTACGTCATCTCGACGGCGCCGGTGCCCTCCTCCTCGGTGGCGAGGGTGGAGAGGGTCGCGGTGCGCTTCGCGTGGTCGACGGACCGGACCTCGCCGATGACGACGCGGCACCGGCCGAGGACCCGGCGGAGCGGCACGACGACGTGGCGCGGGGAGATGGAGCCGGCCGCGGCCTCCGGGAGGAACGGCTGGTACGTCATGTACGGCTCCGGGGTGACCACCACGATCTCGGCGGTGCCGGCTCTGAGCTCCGCCCTGAGCTGCCGCTGGAGGCGCAGCGCGGTGTACATGCCGACGTATCCGCCGCCGACCACGAGAATGCGCGCAGGTTCGGTCACTGTCCCATGACGCACCGCCGTCCGTGGTTTGTCCACAGGCCCGGCAAATTGTGTGACCGGAGGGGTACGGAGGCGCGGGGTGGCGCGCGAAGGGCTTGCCGGGGAAACGGTGCAGGTCACAGCGGGTGGGGCGGGTTCGGGGAGGGGTCGGAATCGGGAGTCTTCCGGGCCTTGCTCCGATCGGGGGGCGCACCGTACGGAACTCCCCCTTCTGAATTGACCCCGACTCAACTATGTTCGTACTTCGTCGGGGTGTCGGATCGGAGCGCGCGTGGACCGAAGCGCTCGTCCGCCGGAAGCCCCGTGCCAGGGCGGGGAGTCTCCGGGGGGAGACATCATGAGCGGGGGAACGCTTATGCAGATTCAGGATTCACGGTGGCAGTCGGGCGCCGGAACGGTGACCGTCGACGACGGGCACGTCCCGGGGTCGACCGAGCTGCGCAACGGCACGCCGATGGTGGCGGGCGGCAGGGCCGCACCGCTGCGGGTGGACGCCCAGCGCAATCTGGAGCACGTGCTGCGGGCCGCGCGCGAGGTGTTCGGCGAGCTCGGCTACGGGGCTCCGATGGAGGACGTGGCACGCCGCGCCCGGGTCGGGGTCGGCACCGTCTACCGCCGCTTCCCCAGCAAGGACGTGCTGGTGCGGCGGATAGCCGAGGAGGAGACCTCCCGGCTGACCGAGCAGGCGCGGGCCGCGCTGGGGCAGGAGGAGGAGCCGTGGTCGGCGCTCTCCCGCTTCCTGCGGACCTCGGTGGCCTCCGGTGCGGGCCGTCTCCTTCCGCCGCAGGTGCTGCGGGTGGGCGTGGACGACTCCGGACTGCCGCTCGACGCGGACGAGGCGGCGCGGGTGCCGTACCAGCGGGGTGTCGCCGAGCAGGCCGACGCGCGTGTGGTCGCGCCGCGCGGTGTGCCCGCCGAGGAGCGGGACGACGCGGGGGCCTCGGAGCTCCTGGAGGTCGTCGGCCGGCTGGTCGACCGGGCGCGTGAGGCGGGTGAGCTGCGGACGGACGTGACCGTGGCGGACGTCCTCCTCGTCATCGCCACCGCCGCCCCGGCGCTGCCGGACGCGGTGCAGCAGGCGGCGGCCTCGGCGCGGCTCCTCGACATCCTTCTCGAGGGCCTGCGCTCCCGGTAGGTCGAGGGCCTGGGCTCCCGTTGGCTCGAGGGGCCTGCGCTCCCGTCAAGAGGCCTTCGGCCGGGTTCGTCCGGCCGTGCTTCTCGTGGTCCGGGCGGACCAATGAGCATGACACGAACGTGTGAGCGGTTACGCCCGGATACACGAAGTCGCCCCGGACGAGTGGTAAGTGGACGCGGCGCTTCGGCATGCCCTCGTGCTGTGGCAGGCTTGGCCAATATTTCGGGCTGAGCGCGCGTACGGGGGCTTCCGCGATGAGCGGTGACAGTCGGGACGAACCGCTGGGCAGCGGCGGCGCCGCGGAGACCGGGACCGGGGGGCTTCCCTCCCGGCAGGTGCCGAGCCAGGGCGGGCCGGGAGGTCACTCCGGCGCGTCCGCGTCCCCCGGACTTCCCGGCTCGCCCGCCGGGCCCGTCGAGCCGATAGACGCGAGCGTGCCGCAGCAGCGCGAGGGCAAGCCCGCCGGGCCGGGTGCCGGGGCCGGGGTCGCCGCGCGTGCGGCCGCCGGGACGGGACCGACCGGCAGCGGTGGCGTCGAGGACGGTGCCGACGGCGACGACGACACCGACGAGCCCGACACCGTACTCCCGCCGCCGCTCGAACTCCCGCCCTCCGACGCCGAGCTCGTCCAGCTCATGCGGGACGGCGACGGCTCCGCGTACGAGGAGCTGTTCCGCCGCCACTCCGAAGCCGTCCGCCGGTACGCCAGGACCTGCTGCCGGGACGCGCACACCGCCGACGACCTCACCGCCGAGGTGTTCGCCCGCACCCTCCAGGCGGTCCGGGGCGGGGCCGGGCCCGAGCAGGCCGTGCGCGCCTACCTCATGACCACCGTCCGACGGGTCGCCGCGAACTGGGCGCGGACCCAGAAGCGGGAGCACCTCGTCGAGGACTTCGCGGTGTTCGCCGCGGACGCCTCCCGCTCCTCCGAGGTCTCCGACCACGACACCATGGACCTCGGCGCGGACGTCCGCGCCATGCACGAGGCCGAGCAGTCCCTCGCCATGCAGGCCTTCCGCTCGCTGCCCGAGCGCTGGCAGGCCGTGCTGTGGCACACCACCGTCGAGGAGGAGTCCCCGAGCGAGGTCGCCCCGCTCTTCGGACTGACCGCCAACGCCACGGCCGTGCTCGCCAGCCGGGCCCGCGAGGGCCTCAAGCAGGCCTACCTCCAGGCCCACGTCAGCCAGTCGCTCACCGCGGGCGGCGACTGCGCCCGCTACGCGGACCGGCTCGGCGCCTACGCGCGCGGCGGCCTGCGGATGCGGGCCGAGCGCGGCCTGCGCAAGCACCTGGACGAATGCGCCAAGTGCCGGCTCGCCGCCGGTGAGCTGGCCCATGTGAACGCCGGGATCCCCGCGCTCCTGCCGGTCGCCGTCATCGGCTGGTTCGCCGCCGGGTACTCGCTCAAGGCCGCCGGTGTCGTTGCCGGCGGCACCGCCGCCGCGGCCGGTGCGGGCGCGGCGGCCGCCGCCTCCGGCGGCGCCGGAGGCGCCGCCTCGGGCGGTGCCGCCGCCGAGGGGCTCGGCGCGCCCGCGAAGGCCGGCATCGCGGCGGCCGTAGCGGTCGCCGCTGCCGCCGGGCTCGTCTGGGCCATGGCCGGCGACCCGCAGCCCGTCGCCGCGCCCAAGCCCACGCAGCCCGTCGTCACACCGATCGCGCCGCCCGAGCCCGCACCCCCGGCGAAGCCCTCCCCCAAGCCCGCGCCGCCCGCCCCGCCCGTCACCTCCGAGCCGCCGACGCCGCCGCCTCCCCCGAAGCCCAGCCCCAAGCCGACGCCGAAGCCCACGCCCCCGCCGGCTCCCGAGCCGAGCCCGAAGCCCACGCCGAAGCCGACGCCGACGCCGACCCCCGAGAAGCCCAAGCCCAAGCCGTCACCGCCACCCGCTCCGCCGTCCGTCTACCAGGTCAACGAGCTGCAGTACGGGATCTTCGGCGACGGCACCAAGCCCGAGGTGTCCCTCTCGGACAGCAGCTGGATGTGGCAGCGCAACGGCCTCTCCCTCGGCGGCACCCGGTACGCGCACGGGGTGAGCGTCCACGCGCCGTCCTCGCTGCTCGTCGACCTCAACCGGCAGTGCACGAGTTACGACGCGGTCGTCGGCATCGACGAGCTGAGCGCCCAGCTCGGCGTCGGCGGCGTCCGCTTCTCCGTCTACGGGGACGGGGAGCGGCTCTGGCGATCCGCCGTCGTCCGGGCGGGCGATCCGCCGGTCCCCGTGCACGTCGGCCTCGCCGGCCTCTCGACGATCCGGCTCGTGGTGGAGGAGCACACCCCGTTCGGCCGGGCCGCGGTCGCCGACTGGGCGGAGTCCCGGATCAGCTGCTCCTGACGGCCCTGCCGGCGCACGACGGGCGGGTCCGGATCAGCTGCTCCCGAGGGCCCTTTCGGCGCGCGGCGGGGCGAAGTGCTCGACGAGGTCGAGGACCTCGTCGAGGCCGAGTCCCACGCCGGCCGAGCGGGCAGCGGCCAGGCCGTCCTCGCCGAGTTCGGTGAGCGCCCGGGCCGTCACCGTCTCGACGTCCCGCAGCCCGGGAAGCGAGCGGGGCGTGCCCTTGCGCCAGCGGTCGGCGGCGGCCAGGACCCGTACGGAGAGCTCGGCCTCGCCCGCCTCGGACAGGACGACGGCGAGCCCCTCCCCCAGGCCGGTGGTGACGTAGTCCGCGCACTGCGCCTCCCGTGCCAGGCGGAGCGCGGCGACGGCCGTGCCGACCGCGGCGGCGCCCCCGCCCTCGGACGACTCGACGCGGGCGGCGAGCCCGGTCACCGCCGCCTCGAAGTGCGGCGGCGGGGTGCCGAGGGCGACGGTCCGGCCCGCCTCCTCCAGCTGGGCGCGGGCCTCCCTGACGTCGCCCCGGTAGAGGGCGAGGGAGGCGCGGAGGAAGCAGACGTACGTCTGGCTCTCCCGTACGTGATAGCGCTCGGCCTCCCGTGCGGCCTCGTCGAGGCCCTTGTCCGCGGCCTCCAGGTCGCCGGTGCGGTAGGCCAGTTCGGCCAGGCGGGCGAGGAGGAAGGGGGCCTCGGCGTGGGCGCCGACCTCGCGGGCGAGAGCGAGGGCCTCCTCGTACGCCTCGCCCGCGTCCGCGTGCCGGCCCCGCATCGTGTGGGCCTCGCCCGCCGCGCTCGCGATCTGGGCCCCCATCCAGCGGTCGCCGACGCGCCGGGCGATCTCGCGGAGTTCGGCCAGCGCCTCGTCGACCCCGGCCATGTCGCCCGGCATGTCGACGACCATGTGCGTACGGAACATGAGGCTGACGCCGATCTCCCAGTCGCCTCCGTGGCGCCGGCAGTTGTCGACGGCGATGTCGAGGAGGGCGCGGATCACGGCCGGCTCCTCGGTGAGGTACGCGGTGAACGGCCAGAGCAGACCGGGGAAACGGGCCGACTCGGGGCCGGGCTCCGTGCCGAACGCGTCCCGCACGCGCCGCACGAGCGCGAGGTTCTCCGGTTCCTTGTAGTCCCCCATCGTCTGGCTCTCGACCGCGAGGAAGAACTGCAGCATGCGCAGGTGCATCCGGGGCCAGTGGCGGGGGTCCGCGGGATCGTCCGGATCGTCGCCGAGGGCGACCGCGCGATCGACCCAGGCCAGGCCCTCGGGGCGGTAGTTGCGCAGCCACCAGAACCAGCCCATGGCGAAGACGAGCCGGAGGGCGGCGGCCTCGTCGGGTGGGGGTCCCCCCTGCTGGGGCGAAGCCGAGACCTTGGGGGCCCCGACGAGGGTGCGGTGGAGAGCGGCGCGGATGTTGTCGAGATCGCGCTCGAGCCGGTCGATCCAGGGAAGCTGCTCCGCCGAGCGGAGCCGGGGCTCGGCGGCCTCGGCGAGGGCGGTGAAGTGGGCGGTGTGGGTGGCCTCGGCGGCGGCGAGCAGGGCGGGGTCCTCGGCGGCGCGCTCGGTCGCGTACTCGTGGATGGTCTCCAGGAGCCGGTAGCGCATCTCGCCGCCCTCGGCGGGGCTGGCGACGACGAGGGACTTGTCGACCAGGGCGCCCAGGGCGTCGGCGGCGTGCGGGGAGAGGGCCTCGGCGGCGGCCAGGTCCCAGCCGCCCGCGAAGACCGACACCTGGCGGAGCAGGGTGCGCTCGGCCGGGTCGAGGAGGTCCCAGGACCAGTCGACGACGGCGCGGAGGGTCTGCTGGCGGGGCAGGACGGTCCGCGAGCCGGAAGTGAGGAGCAGGAACCGGTCGTCGAGGCGGTCGGCGATCTGGCGCGGGGTGAGGAGACGGAGCCGGGCGGCGGCCAGTTCGATGGCGAGCGGCAGGCCGTCGAGACGGCGGCAGATCTCGTCGACGGCCTCGCCGCCGTCGCGGGCGAGGTCGAAGGAGGGGCGCACGGTGCGGGCGCGCTCGGCGAAGAGCCGGTGGGCGGGGTCGGGCGGGAGGGGCTCGACGGGGCGGACCGACTCGCCGGGAACGCCGAGGGGTTCGCGGCTGGTGGCGAGGATGCGGAGCTGCGGGCAGTGGGTCAGCAGGGTCTCGGCGAGGGCGGCGGCCGCGTCGATCACGTGCTCGCAGTTGTCGAGGACGAGGAGCAGCGGGCGGCTGGCCAGGTGCTCGACCAGGTGGGCGGTGGGGTCGTCCTGGAGCGGCACCCCGTCGCGGGTGATCAGGTTGATCTCGCGGAGGCGGAGCGCGGAGAGGACGGCGCCGGGGAGGGCGTCGGGGTCGTCGAGCGGGGCGAGTTCGGCGATCCAGGCGGCGGGGCCGACGGCCCGGAGCGCGGCCTCCTCCGCGAGCCGCGTCTTGCCGGAACCGCCGGGGCCGGTGAGCGTGACGAGCCGGGAGCGGGTCAGGTCCGCGTGGAGCGCGGCGAGCTCGGGCTCCCGGCCGACGAAGGAGGTGAGCCGGGGCCGGATGTTGCCGGCCTCGGCGGATCGGTCGGGGGCGGCGGGCTCGGGCGCGGCCGGGGCCGGGGCGGGGATGGGAGCGGGGGCGGCTCCGGTGAGGAGTTCGTGGTGGAGGGCGGTGAGTTCGGGGCCCGGGTCGGCGCCGAGGGCCTCCGCGAGGGTACGGCGGGCCGACTCGTACGCGGTGAGGGCGTCGGCGTGACGGCCCTCCGCCCGCAGGGCGCGGATGAGATGGGCGCGGAAGGCCTCGTCGTACGGGTACGTGGTGGTGAGCTCGGTCAGCTCCGGTACGAGTCCGTCGGTGGCGCCCCGGCGCAGATCGGCCTCGACGCGCTGCCGGAGCGCCGCGAGCCGCTGCGCCTCGGGCCGGACGCCCGCCGGGTCGGGCAGGTCGGCGAGGGCGGGGCCCCGGAAGAGGCCGAGGGCCTCGCGGAGGAGGGCGGCGGCGGTCTCGGGGTCGCCGGCGTCGAGGCGGGCGGCGCCGTCCCCGACCCGGCGCTGGAAGACGTACAGGTCGATGTCGTCGGGACCGGCGACGAGCCGGTAGCCGGGGCCGGGGGTGGAGGCGACGGCCTCCCTGCCGAGGATCCGGCGGAGCCGTCCGACCAGGGCCTGGAGGGCGGCGGGGGCGTCCTGCGGCGGGTCGTCCCCGTACACGTCGTCGGCGAGCTCGCCGACGGAGACGGCCCGTCCGCCGCGCAGGGCGAGCGCGGCGAGCAGCGCGCGCAGCCGGGCGCCGCCGAGGGGAAGGGGGGTGCCGTCGGGACGAAGGGCCTCGGTGGTGCCGAGGATGAGATACCGCACCGGCCCATTGTGTCGGCTGGCACAGGCGTACGCCTCGGGGTTTACCCGGGTGCGTCCCTCAGAAGGCGCCGGTGTCCAGGTCGAAGCCGAGCGGCACGGGAAGCGGGACGACTGTCCCCAGCTTGTGGATGGACTTGTGGCCGTAGTCGTCCCCGAGGGGCTCGGAGCAGACGACGGCCTCGCCGGCCTCGCGGTCGATGAGCAGGTAGAGGGGGATGCCGGCGCGCGCGTAGGCCCGGATCTTCTGGACGCGGTCGCGGCTCGCGGTGGAGGAGGAGGAGGTCACCTCTGCGACGAGGAGGACGGGGTCGGGGGCGTGCCACTCGCTCTGGTCGTCGAAGCTGCCCTTGGGGGCGATGACGAGGTCCGGGATGACCCTGACCGCGTCGGTGGTACCGGGCAGGCTGAGACCGATGCCCGTGAAGTTGCGCAGCTCCCTGTCAACGCGACGGGCGATGACCTGCTCCACCACCTCGGTCACGATCTCCTCGTGCTCGCCATTGGCCGGAGGCACCACGTAGATCTCTCCTTCGATCAGCTCCACGCGCCAGCCCTTGGGGGCCAGCGCACTGAACAGCTCGAAGGTCTCTTGGGTACTTGCGCCCTCACGGTCGGGCAAACCCTCGGAGAACGCGTCCTCCGGCACCGGCGACGGCATAGCCATAGCGGACCTCCTTCGCTCGGGTGCGACGGCTTCAGCTTAGGTCCGGGCTCGGGGTCGAAGTCCGGGAAGCGTTCACTCGAACGAGCGTGCTGGGACGTTTCACCTGCCCGGCGGAGCCTCACGCCGGAAGTGACCGCGACGCCGGGATCAGCGGTCCCTGGACCGCGCGGTGGGCTCGGGGTTCGGTCGTGTTGGTCCAGCAGGAGCCCCGGCGGGCGAGGAGGCGGCCGAGCCAGAGTTCGGTGGAGACCAGGTCGGCGAGGCCGTCGAGGGGGACGGGGTCGCCGTCGGCCGCCGCGCGCAGCGCCTTGCGGACGACGCGGGCCTCGATCAGGCCCGCGTCCGCGAGGAGCGGCGCGTCGAAGAGGGCGAGGAGCTGCGGGAGCGCGGCGCGCAGCCCCGCGCGCGTGGCGGCGGCCGGGACGGCCGGGTGGGGAGCGCCCCAGCCCGGCGGGAGGTCGTGGATGCCGGCGCCGGAGAGGACCGTGCGCAGGACGCCGGCCCGGGCGTCCGGCTGGACCCGGAGCGATTCGGGGAGGTCGCGGCAGGCCCGTACGACCTGGTTGTCGAGGAAGGGGGCGTGCAGCCGCTGGCCCCGGATCTCCGCGGCCTGCTCCAGGACCCGGTGGTCGGCCGCCGCGCGGGCGAGGGCGGCGCGCGCGCGTGCCTCGCCGGGGCGCTGGACGGAGGTCGGAAGCGTCGCCGCCCGGTTCAGGCGAACCGATACTTCAGCCAGCGCCTCCCCCGTCAGCCAGCGTGCCGCCGGACCCGGCCGCGACCAGGCGAGGGCGGAGAGCGAGGCCTCCAGGGGGCCGAAGCCGTCCGGGGCCGTGCGGTTCGCCTCCAGGACCCGCCGGGCCGCCGCCTCCAGACCCGTCCGGTACGGGGTACGGGCCAGCTTCCGCGCCGCCCGGTAGACGGTCAGCGGCACCAGGAACGCCCCCGCCGACGGGCCCGAGGCCTTGGCGAGCGCCGTCACCGGACGCACCAGGGAGCGGCGCCTGCGATCCATCAGGAGGTCCGCGAGGCGCGCCGGGTGCGCGTCCAGGACCTGCTTCGCGCCCATGCCCGTGAAGTGGTCGGCGCTGCCGCCCACGAGCCGCCTGCGGTGCCGCTCCGCCGTGACCAGCGCGGGCCCCGGCTCGTCGGTGAGCGGCCCGTCGAGCGCCGCGTACGGGAGGGCCTCCTCGCCCGCCGCGACGACCACGTGGTGCAGCCGCGGGTCCGCGGCGATCTCCCGGGCCCGCTCCAGCTCCTTCTCGCGGCCCGAACCGGCCCTCGTCGCCAGGTCGTTGAACGTGACGGCGAGCAGCCGCTCCCCCGCGCCCGCGCCGTGTCCGGTGATCGTGCCCGGCACCCCAGGGAGGCCGGCCGCGAGCAGCGCGAGCGTGCCGGAGGCGCTGCCGCCGGACAGGTCCGCGCCGATGCCGGGCGCCGGGCCCGCGCCCCGGGCCGCGCGCCGGTCGGCCGGCCCCATGCCGGGGACCGGGCCCGGGTCGGGGAGCGGCACCTCGGGCGCGTGCCGGGGGGCGGTGAGCCGCGCCCGTACGGCTTCGATCAGGGCGTCCCGTACCCCTTCGACGGCCTGCCGGGGGTCGGACTCGGGCGCCGCGACGGCGAGCGAGGCCACCTGCTCGTACCCGGTGATCTCCCGCGAGCCCTCCCGCAGGATCAGCGCGTGGCCGGGCGGCACCCGCCTGACCCCCTCGTACGGGGTGGAGTCGCGCAGTGCCTCCGGGGTCTCGGGGCAGGCGAGGAGGGCGGCGAGATGGCCGATGTCGAGCTGGGCCTCGACGAGGTCGGCGAGCGGCAGGGCGGCGGTGGCGTACGCGGTGCCGCCCGCCCACGGGGTGTGGAACACCGGCCGGGCGCCCGCGAGATCACCGGTGACGGTGACCCGGCGGCCGGTCCTGGCGACGGCCGTGTAGCTGCCGGGCCAGGCCGTCAGATGCCGCAACGCGCCCCCGCGCGCGGTGAGCAGGCCGATCCGCAGCTCCTCGTCGCTCGCGGCGCAGCAGCCGAGCACGGCGATGCGGGTGTGGTCGTCGACGGCCAGCACGCGCACCTCGTCCGGGCGCCAGTCGCCGACCGCCCAGAGCGGATCGGGGCCGCCCCACAGGAGTTGTGCGCCCACCGGCTGCACCGTGCGCCCCTCGGCCGCGCGGTCGGGGGCGGGGGCGTATCCGGATGCGTAACCGGGGTCGTACGGGGAACCGGAGCCGTACGGGGAGCCGGAGTCATGTCCCGAGCCATAGGCGCCGTTCGCCGCCCCCGCCCGGGCCCCCGCGGTCGTTGCGAAGCTCGCGGCGACACTGCTCCAGCCCACCAGCCATCGCATCGGCGCCTCCACATCCGTTTCGGTGGAGGACATGCTGCCACGACAACGGCGCACGGGGCGGGGTCCGGGTGCACGCGCGCGAAAGGCGAATGCGCCCCTGGCATGGGCCAGTTGGTCCTCGACGCCACAACGGCGTCATTCGGCCAAATATCGATCCCCGCCGGAGGTTTCGGCGGGCGTCCGGACAGCGGGCCGGTCAACAGCGGCCCGGGAGGCGCTCCCGCCTCCCGGCGCCGTCCGCCGCCCGCGGGGAATGGGGCGGCGGTGTCCCCCAGCCCACTGGTCCGGGACACCGTTCCCGGCCGAGCGGGCCGACCCACGCGGTACTCATGGAAGCGCTCCCCCGCCGGCCGGACGAGAGCGCACGGCCGGGCGCACGGCCACACGGCAGGAGCACGAGCCGCGCCGCCGGCCCCGTCCGTCGCACGTTCACACAACAATCTCGCCATACGGAACACCGCCCCTTAACGGTAGGGATGCGGCGAACTACGCTGTGTTTACGAATGCCGCACGCCTATGCCCGGCGTCGTGGCGGCCGTCTGTGTTGTCGAGGGGTGGCGTCATGTCCAGGGAGCAACGCGGGCCGAACGAAAAGCTCGGCACGGTTCTCGCCCTCGCGGGAATCAGCAACGCCGGGCTCGCCCGGCGCGTCAACGACCTCGGCTCACAACGGGGACTGACGCTTCGTTACGACAAGACCTCGGTCGCCCGATGGGTGTCCAAGGGCATGGTGCCGCAGGGCGCCGCCCCGCACCTGATCGCCGCCGCGATCGGGCAGAAGCTGGGCCGGCCCGTGCCGCTGCACGAGATCGGGCTCGCGGACGCCGACCCGGCGCCCGAGGTGGGGCTCGCCTTCCCGCGCGACGTGGGCGAGGCGGTCCGCTCCGCCACCGACCTGTACCGCCTCGATCTCGCCGGGCGGCGGGCCGGGGGCGGCATCTGGCAGTCGCTCGCCGGATCCTTCGCCGTCAGCGCGTACGCGACGCCCGCGTCCCGCTGGCTGATAACCCCCGCCGACCCCTCGGTGGAGCGCGAGGCCGCGCGCCCCGGCACGGGAGCCGCCGCGGCGGCCGCTGCGGAGCACGCGCGCGTGGGCCACAGCGACGTCGCCAAGCTCCGCGAGGCCGCCGAGGACGCGCGCCGCTGGGACTCCAAGTACGGCGGCGGGGACTGGCGTTCCTCGATGGTGCCCGAGTGCTTACGCGTGGACGCGGCGCCGCTGCTGCTCGGCTCGTACTCGGACGAGGTCGGCCGGGCCCTGTTCGGCGCGACCGCCGAGCTCACCCGGCTCGCCGGCTGGATGGCCTTCGACACCGGGCAGCAGGAGGCCGCCCAGCGCTACTACATCCAGGCCCTGCGGCTCGCCCGCGCCGCCGCCGACGTGCCCCTCGGCGGCTACGTCCTCGCCTCCATGTCCCTCCAGGCCACCTACCGGGGCTTCGCCGACGAAGGCGTCGACCTCGCCCAGGCCGCCCTCGAACGGAACCGGGGGCTCGCCACCGCCCGCACCATGTCCTTCTTCCGGCTCGTCGAGGCCCGCGCGCACGCCAAGGCCGGCGACGGGGCCGCCGCCGCGGCCGCGCTCAAGTCCGCCGAGGGCTGGCTGGAGCGCTCGCGCGAGGGCGACGCGGACCCGACCTGGCTCGGCTTCTACTCGTACGACCGGTTCTGCGCGGACGCCGCCGAGTGCTACCGGGACCTGCGGATGCCGCGCGAGGTGCGGCGCTTCACCGAGCAGGCGCTGTCCCGGCCCACCGAGGAGTTCGTCCGCTCGCACGGGCTGCGGCTCGTCGTCTCCGCCGTCGCCGAGCTGGAGTCGGGCAACCTGGACGCGGCCTGCGCGGCGGGCACGCGCGCGGTGGAGGTGGCGGGCCGGATCTCCTCGGCGCGGACGACCGAGTACGTACGGGACCTGCTGCACCGGCTCGAACCGTACGGGGACGAGCCGCGCGTGATGGAACTGCGGGAGCGGGCGCGGCCGCTGCTGGTCGCTCCGGCGTGACGCGGGGCCCCGGCCCGGGCCCCGACGTGACACGCGTCCCACGGCGTGGGCGTTTAACGGCATTGTCAGTGGGCCAGTGCACTATCGGGGGTGGGAGGTGGCGCTGGTGTTTGACTGTGACGTGCTGGTGATCGGCGGCGGGATCGTCGGTCTGTCGACGGCGCACGCCCTGACGCGCGCCGCCCCCGGCACCCGGGTCACGGTCCTGGAGAAGGAGCACGCCCTCGCGCGCCACCAGACCGGGCGCAACAGCGGAGTGATCCACAGCGGGATCTACTACCGTCCGGGCTCGCTCAAGGCGCGGTTCGCGGTCGAGGGCGCGGCCGAAATGGTCAAATTCTGCGCGGAGTGGGGCATTCCGCACGAGGTGACGGGGAAGCTCGTCGTCGCCACCGCGCGCGAGGAGCTGCCCCGGCTGCACGCGCTCGTGCAGCGCGGCAGGGAGAACGGCATCCCCGTCCGCGAGCTCGGCCCGGCGCAGATCAGCGAGTACGAGCCGCGGGTGCGGGGGCTCGCCGCGATCCACGTCGGCACGACCGGGATCTGCGACTACGGGGCGGTGTCCGAGCGGCTCGCCGAGGCCTCCGGGGCCCGCATCCTGTACGGCGCGGAGGTCACCGTCATCGACCGGCGCCCCTGGGGCGTCGCCGTGCGCACGGCGGACGGCCGGGTGGTGCGGGCGCGGGTCCTGGTGAACTGCGCGGGGCTCCACTGCGACCGGATCGCGCGGCTCGCGGGCGACGACCCCGGCATGCGGATCGTCCCCTTCCGTGGGGAGTACTACGAGCTCGCCGACCCCTCGCTCGTGCGGGGCCTCGTCTATCCCGTACCGGACCCCGCCTTCCCCTTCCTCGGGGTGCACCTCACCCGGGGCATCGACGGCGGCGTCCACATCGGGCCGAACGCGGTCCCGGCGCTCGCGAAGGAGGGGTACGGCTGGTCCGTCGTCCGCCCCCGCGAACTGGGCGCCACCCTGGCGTGGCCCGGCTCGTGGGCCATCGCCCGCGCGCACTGGCGCTACGGCGCGGGCGAACTGCACCGGTCGCTCTCGAAGCGGGCCTTCACGGAGGCGGTGCGGCGGCTGCTCCCGATCGTCGAGGAGTCCGACCTGCGACGGGCCGCGCCGGGGGTGCGGGCGCAGGCCGTCCTGCGGGACGGGACGCTCGTCGACGACTTCCTGATCCGGGAGGCGCCGCGGACGGTCCACGTCCTGAACGCGCCGTCGCCGGCGGCGACGGCCTCACTCCCGATCGGCCGCGAGGTCGCCCGCCGGGCCCTGACGCAGCTGTAGCCCGCCCCCGCTGCTGTGGGCATACGTTCCGCAAGGGGGATGGGGGTCCCCCCTGCTCGAGCGGAGCCGAGAGCTTGGGGGAGGGTGGGCACAACAGAACGGCGCCCTTGCCGGCGCCAGAGGCTTCCGCGCCCTGACCCGCACCGGGTGCGCGCCGCACTCGTGGTGCGGGTCCAGGCTCGGGACGCGGAGGCGCCGCTGAAGGCGCCGTCCCGTGTGCCCACCCGTCCCGCCCCAGCGGGACGATCGCCCACACGGCGGGTGGGCGGGGCGCCGGCCAGCGGGCCTAGCCCCGCTCCGGGCGCAGCCCGCACGTGGTCGGGCGGGCGCCGTAGAATCGGTGGCATTGTGTCTGAGCAGATCGAGAACAGCCCGCAGCCCCTCGCCGACCCCGCCCAGCCCGTCGCGCGGCGGGGCAGTCGGATGTTCGCGCCCGGTGAAGGGCCCCTGCCCGATCCCGCCGGGGCCCACCACGAGCGGCGGATCCGGAGCTTCCAGCCGCGCCGCAGCCGCGTCACGTACGGCCAGGCCGAGGCCATGCTGAAGCGGTGGCCCGACTGGGGCCTCGACATCGACGGCAAGCGGGTCCTCGACCTGGGCGAGATGTTCGACGGGCTCCCGGTCGTCCTGGAGATCGGTTTCGGCATGGGCGAGGCGACCGCGCAGATGGCCGCCGCCGACCCCGGCACCGGCATCCTCGCCGTGGACGTGCACACGCCCGGTCAGGGCAATCTCCTCGGTCTCGCCGACCGGAACGGCCTGACCAACGTCCGCGTCGCCAACGGCGACGCGATCATCCTGCTCCGCGAGATGCTCGGCGACGCCTCCCTCGACGGCTGCCGGGTCTACTTCCCGGACCCGTGGCCCAAGGCCCGCCACCACAAGCGCCGGCTGATCCAGCCCGAGTTCCTCAGCCTCCTCGCGCCGCGCCTGAAGCCCGGGGCCGTACTGCACTGCGCCACGGACTGGGAGGAGTACGCCGAGCAGATGCTCGAGGTGCTCTCGGCGCATCCGGACTACGAGAACACGCAGGCCGACGGCGGGTACGCGCCCCGCCCCGACTTCCGGCCCCTCACCCGCTTCGAGGGGCAGGGCCTCGACAAGGGGCACGTCGTCCACGACCTCCTCTTCCGGAGGAAGTGACCGAGAGCCCGTTACTTCGTCGACCGTTGTCGGTCGGGGTCGTTAGGGTCGCTCACGTGTCGAATCCCGCCCCCGCCGGCATCGAGGCCGCTCCCGTCCCGCACCGGGACACCGAGGAGCCGGCCTTCCCCGCCGCCGCCGACCGATCCCAGTGGCGCTACCGGCCGCGCCGGGCCTTCTGGCGCAGTCGGCTGGTCCGCGCGATCGCCGTCGTGACCCTGCTCGCGCTCTGCGCCCTGGTCATCCTGGCGCTGGTCCGCGAGCAGACCGGCACGCAGGGCTTCCTCGTCGGCCTGGGCCTCGCCGTGCTTCCCGTACCGCTGCTCATGTCGGCGTTCCGCTGGCTCGACCGGGTCGAGCCGGGCCCCTGGAAGAACATGCTGTTCGCGTTCGCCTGGGGCGCCTTCGCCGCCGCGCTCGTCGCGATCCTGGCGAACTCCTTCGCGGTCCGCTGGATCGCGACGGCCACGGCCGACCCGGACTCGGCGGACACCCTCGGCGCCACGGTGATCGCGCCGGTGGTGGAGGAGAGCGCGAAGGCCGCGGCGGTCCTGCTGCTGTTCCTCTTCCGCAGGAGGAACTTCGGCGGTCTCGTCGACGGGGTCGTGGTCGCCGGTTTCACCGCGACCGGCTTCGCCTTCACCGAGAACATCCTCTACCTCGGCAACGCCTTCGGCGAGGACCAGGAGTTCGGCTCCTCCGGTCTCGGCTCGGTGACCGCCGCGACCTTCTTCGTACGGGTCGTGATGTCGCCGTTCGCGCATCCGCTGTTCACCGTGCTCACCGGCATCGGCTTCGGCTTCGCCGCCCTCGCGCCGCGCGGGAAGCGGCTGCGCCGGGTGCTGCTGCCGCTGGCCGGGCTGCTGCTCGCGATGAGCCTGCACGCCGCGTGGAACGGCTCCGCGACCTTCGGCGGCCCGCTGGCCTTCTACGCGGTGTACGGGGCGCTCATGGTCCCGGCCTTCGGCCTGCTGACCTGGCTGGCGGTGTGGAGCCGGCAGCGGGAGCTGCGCACGATATCCGGGGAGCTCCCGGCGTACGCGGCCGCCGGCTGGCTCGCGCCCACCGAGCCGCTCGCGCTGTCCTCGATGCGCGCCCGGCAGGTGGCCCGCTCGTTCGCCGCCCGGGCGTACGGCCCGCCGGCCGCGCGGGCGGTCGGCGAGTACGAGTCCTTCGCGACGACCCTCGCGTTCCTGCGGGACCGGGCCCGGCGCGGCACGGCGGGGCCCGATTTCCCGGCCCGGGAACAGGAGCTGCTGCACCACCTCTGGCAGCGCCGCGAGGTCGCGTCCCCGGCCCTCACGTACGCGGCGAGGGCGACGGGCCGGGCCTGGGCGCCGCCGCAGTACCTGGACTACGACGGCTACAACCCGTACCGGAGCTAACGCCGGCTAGACGGCGGAGGCCTCCGTGAGGAGGGTCAGCTCGGACTCCGTGAGGGTGAGGTCGGCGGCCGCGACCAGGGCGGGGAGCTGCTCGACCGTGCGGGCCGAGGCGATCGGCGCGGCGACGGTCGGCCGGGCGGCGAGCCAGGCGAGGGCGACGGTGGCGAGTTCGGCCCCGTGGGCCTCGGCGACCGTGTCGAGCGCGGAGAGCACGGCCCGGCCCCGCTCGGTGTCCAGGTGCCCGCCCGCTCCGGCGGCGCGGACGCTGTCGACGGTGGCGCCGGGGCGGTACTTGCCGGTGAGGAAGCCGGCCGCGAGCCCGTAGTACGGAACGGCCGAGAGTCCGGCCCCCTCGACGGTCTCCAGGAGCGGGCCCTCGTAGGTGTCGCGCGAGACCAGGTTGTAGTGCGGCTGGAGGGCGACGTACCGGGCGAGGCCCTCGGCCTCGGCGAAGTCGAGGGAGGCGCGCAGCCGCTCGGGGGAGATGTTGGAGGCGGCGACGGCCCGCACCTTGCCGTCCTTCACCAGCTGGTCGAGGGCGGTGACGATCTCCTCGACGGGGACGGACTCGTCGTCGAAGTGCGTGTAGTAGAGGTCGATGTGGTCGGTGCCGAGGCGGCGCAGGGACTCCTCGGCGCCCGCCTTGATGGTGGTGGCGGAGAGCCCCTTGAAGTGGGGGTGGGCGCCGACCTTGGTGGCGACGACGATGTCGGAGCGGTTGCCCCGGGAGGCGAGCCAGCGGCCTATGACGGTCTCGGACTCGCCGCCCTCGTTGCCCTCGGCCCACGCGGAGTAGACGTCCGCGGTGTCGACGAAGTTGCCGCCCGCGGCGGCGTAGGCGTCGAGGACGGCGAAGGACTGCGCCTCGTCCGCGGTCCAGCCGAAGACGTTGCCGCCCAGGGCGATCGGGAAGACGTGCAGGTCGGAAGAGCCCAGCGTGCGGAGAGAAGTCATGGGGTGATCAACGGTCTCCGCCGCCGGGCCTATTCCGCGCGTCGCCGGAAGGTCAGAGGCTCAGGCCCTTGGAGCGCAGCCAGGCCGCCGGGTCGATGCCGTCGCCGCCGGAGGTGTGGACCTCCATGTGGAGGTGGGCGCCGGTGACGTTGCCGGTGGCGCCGACGCGGCCGATGGTCTCGCCGGTGCCCACGGTCTGGCCGGCGCTGACCAGCATGGACGAGAGGTGGCAGTACCAGACCTCGGTGCCGTCCTCCAGCTCCAGGACGATCCGGTAGCCGTAGGAGCCGGACCAGCCCGCCGACTTGACGGTCGCGCCGTGGACCGCCTTGAGCGGGGTGCCCGTGGGGGCGGCGAAGTCGAGGCCGGTGTGGTAGCCGGAGGACCACATCGAGCCGGCCTGCATGTAGGTGGCGGTGAGGGTGTACGAGGAGACCGGCAGCGAGTAGCTGGCGGCGAGCTGGGCGAGCCGCTCGGCCTCGGCCTTCGCCGCGGCCTCCGCTTCGGCCTTCGCCTTGGCTTCCGCCTCGGCCTTCGCCTTCGCGTCGGCGGCCGCCTTCTCCGCCGCGGCCTCCTTGGCCTCGGCCTCGGCGGCGGCCTTCTCGGCCGCGGCCTTCTCCATGGCGGCCTTCTCGGCGGCGTCGGCGGAGGCCTGCTGCTGCTCGGCCTGCTGGAGGATGCGGGCGCGCAGGGCCTCGCCCGCGGCGGGGACGGCGGCGGTGGCCTGCTCGGCCTGTCCGGTCTGCTCGTCGGCCGCGGTGGTGTACGTGGCGGCGGTGAGCGGGTTCGGGTTGGCGCGGCCCGCGGTGACGGGCGCGTTGTCCTCCTCGCGAAGGAGGTCGCCGACGCCCGGGAGGTCGTGGGCGTCCGGCAGGTGCAGGTCCGGGAGATCCGGGAGGTCCGGCAGCGATATGGCCACCGGCGGCTTCTCCTGCGCGGTGGCGAGGCCGCCCGCGCCGACGGCCGCGATCACACCGACGCCGAGGACGGTGGAGGAGCGGGCGAAGTTGGAGCGCTGCTTGACGACCCGGTGCCGGCCGCCGGAGCGGCTCTCGGCGCGGAGGGAGCCCTCGGTGGGGTTCCACTCGGTGTCCGGGGCGGAGATACCCGCACCGCCACCGAATGCGTCGAAGGGGGCTTCGGGTGCGGGGGTGTTGGACGCCACGGGGGGCGCTCCTTTCCTTCCTTCTCGCCTACCGGGTTAGCTGACGGGTTCGGAGCAGGAAGGTCTCCTACGGGCTCGACCGCACGGGTGCGTGGTTCGCACGGGTACGAAGGGGCCCGATTCACCCCAAGTGGTGGTTCCCCGGTTCCTTTTCAGGATTCGGCGCGTGCGCACGGTGCCGCCTCTTGCGACGGCTGGGACGACCGCGCTGCGTTATCGAACGTTAATAGACAGGGGGTCCCGATTCCAAGCCGTTCCCCTTGATCATTCATTGAATTAGGGGAGTATCGCCCGAGTTGAGCCCCCTTCAGAAAGACATAAGGCGGGCGCGGCGAAACCCTCGCGATCTGACGTTATGTCAATTGTTATCGCAGTGACACCCCGCGACTACACCCGGTGACCGGACCCGTCCGGCGGCACCACCGGCATCGTCCGGCGCCGCTCGGGCTGCCCCGTCGCCGGGCGGCTCACGGCGAGCAGCGCCATGTCGTCCGTGGACCCGCCGCCCGTGTGGAGCCGTACGTCGTCCACCAGCGCGTCGAGCAGCTCCTCGGGCCCCGGGAAGATCCGTCCGGCGAGGCGCGCCGCCGGGTCGTAGAAGACGCCCTGCGCGTTCCGTGCCTCCGAGAGGCCGTCCGTGTAGAAGAGCAGCGTCGCGCCCGGCGGGAACGGCCGCGCCTCGGCCCGGTCCGGCCACGCCGCCAGCTCCCCCATGCCGAGCGGCAGCGCCGCCTCGCCCGGTTCCAGCGAGTCCAGGCGGCCGTCCGCGTACAGCATCAGCGGCGGCGGATGCCCCCGGTTGACGACCCGTACGAAACCGTCGAAGGTCCCGGCCCCGTCGGCGCGCGGGATCTCGGCCAGGACCGCGGTGGTGAACCCCTCGAAGGCGTCGAGCCCGTCCCGGCGGGTGCCCTCCCGGGCCAGCGCCCGTTCGAGGCGCTGCGCCACGCCCTCCAGGGTCCGCTCCTGCTCGGCCGCCTCCCGGAAGGCGCCGATGACGACGGCGACGGCCTCGACCGCCTCCATCCCCTTGCCCCGGACGTCCCCGACGACGAGCCGCACCCCGTGCGGGGTGTCCTGGACGGCGAACAGGTCGCCGCCGATGAACGCGTCGGCCTGCGCCGCCTCGTACCGCGCCGCGCACTGCAGCCCGCCGATCCGCTCGGCGGGCGTCGGCAGCACCGCCTTCTGCGCGGTCTCGGCGATGACCCGCGCCGAGGCGAGCCGCTCGCCGCTGCGGCGCACGACCCGGTTGATGAGGAGGGCGAGCGCCGAGACGGTGAGGACGGTCAGGGTCTCGGTGAGGGACGCGATCTCGTCGGCGGTGCCGTTGTAGACGTGCAGCCCGACGGAGGCGAGGACGGCGGCGATCCCGGTGAGCAGGGTCGTCAGGGTGGAGAAGAAGGGTGCGGCGATCAGCGGGGCGGCGGAGAAGAGCGGCGCCGCCGTGTAGGCGGGCGGTGTCGACAGGTCGAAGACGACACCGCCCACGATGACCAGCGGGGGCAGCGTGTGGATGAACCGCCGGGCGCCGCCGTACTCGGGGCGCCCGTCGCCTGCCCGCCGCCCTCCGCCCGCCGCTCCTAGGGGGTGCCCCACCTGTGCTCTCCTGCCCGGTCCGACCGGCCGCGGTCCGCACCGCGCCCTCCCAGGGTGGCCGCCGCCGCGAAGGGCGGCGACTCCCACGGGGCCGAGTGGCGTACGGCCGGCCGGGCGGGCCTCAGTCCCCGGACGCCCCCTCCGCCAGCCGGCCGCCCCGGGCGAGCAGGGCCATCGCCGCCGCGCACCCCAGGCCCACCGCGCACAGCACGAGCCACGGCGCGGCCGACCAGCCGGTGACGTCGAGGAGCGCGCCCGTCCCCAGGTTCCCGAGGGTGATCCCGATCCCGCACACCGTGTTGTAGAGCCCGTAGTGGGTGGCCACCCAGCGCCCCCGGGAGAGGGCGACGACGGTGTCCATCTCGTACGGGTAGAGCACCGCGTTCGCGACGGCCAGGACCGCCGCGCACAGCAGCAGCGCCACCAGGCCCCGGCCCAGGACGGCCGGCACCAGGAAGGCCGCGCCCATCAGGCCGAGCCCGAGGACGAGGCACCGCTCCCGGCTGAGGCGGCGCCGGCACCAGGCCGTGATGCGCAGCTGCCCGGCGAGCGCGACGAGCGCCGAGACGACGAACAGCGCGGTCGTCGGCCCTGTGCCGCCCGCCGCGAGCGGCAGCGCCAGATAGACCTGGAAGGACAGCACGTACGAACCGGTCATGGCGAGCGAGAAGAGCCAGAAGGTGCGGTGGGCGAGCACCGTACGGAACTGCCCCAGCTCCCCCTTCTCCCCCTCGTCCCCGGAACCGGACACGGCCCGTACGGGCATGTACCGGAGCTGTACGAGGGTCAGGCCGGCGAAGAGCACAGCCGCGACCACGCACGTCAGCCGGAACGACACCCCTGTCAGGGCCACCCCGAGGAGCGGCCCGAGCAGGATGCCCGCCTGGTAGTATGTGTTGAACAGCGCGAAGGCCTCCACGCGCCGCTCCTCCCCCGCCTCCGCCGCGAGACAGGCCCGTACGGCGGGGTTGAACAGCGCCCCCGCGAGTCCCGTCGCGAGCGAGGCGGCGATCAGCATCGGCAGCGACTGCGCGAAGGCGAGCGCCCCGAAGCCGACCGTCCGCAGCGCGCAGCCGGCCACGATGAGCGGCTTGAAGCCGAGCCGGTCGGCGAGCGCCCCGCCGACGAGGAACATGCCCTGCTGGGAGAGGTTCCGGGCGCCGAGGACGAGGCCGACGGCCCAGGCGGCCATCCCGAGCCCGTCCGCGAGGTGCGCGGCCAGGTACGGCATGAGCATGTAGAAGCCGAGGTTGATGGTGAGCTGGTTGAGGAAGAGGAGCCGTACGGCCGGATCGAAGGTACGGCTCTGCTTCCAGATGCCGCCCCTGGCCTTGGCGGGCGCGGTCGCCGTCGTCACCGGACACGCTCCAGGACCCGGCGGGTCCAGCCGCTGACGGTCGCGTCGGAGACGTACACGGCGGGGTCCTCCCGTACGGGCCCGTCGAGGAGCCCGTGCGCCGCGCAGAACTCGTCGTTGAAGACGGTGTCGAAGTACCGCTGCGGCCCGTCCGGGAAGACGGCCGCGATCCGGGTCCCGCGCGGCCTCGTGCGGGCCAGCCAGCCGGCGACGAGCGCGACCGCGCCCACGCTCCAGCCGCCGGTGGCGAACTGCCGCGAGGCCAGCCGGCGGGCCGCCCGCACCGCCTCGGCCGGGCCCACCCAGTGCACCTCGTCGAAGGCCCCGTGGTCCACGTTGCCCGGGTGGATGGAGGAGCCGAGGCCGCGCATCAGCCGCTCCCCGGCCGGCAGGCCGAAGACGGTGGAGTTCACCGAGTCCACGCCGACCAGCTCCAGGGCCGGGCTGCTGGTGGCGCGCAGGGCCCGGGAGATCCCGGCCGAGTGGCCTCCGGTGCCGACCGCGCAGACGAGGACGTCGATCCGGTCGAGCTGTGCGGACAGTTCGGCGGCGAGCCCCGTGTACGCGTCGGGGTTGTCGGGGTTCCCGTACTGGTTCGGCCACCAGGCCCCGTCGAGGCTCGCGAGCAGCTCGGCGACCCGGTCCATCCGGGCCTGCTGCCAGCCGCCCCGCGCGCTGGGCTCGGGCACGACGTGGACCCGGGCGCCGTGGGCGACGAGCATCCGCTCGACGATCGGTTCGAGACCGGGGTCGGTGACGACGTGCACGGGGTGGCCGTGGAGCACGCCCGCGAGGGCGAGGCCGAGGCCGAGGGTCCCGGAGGTCGACTCGACGATCGGGGCGCCCGGCCGCAGCTCCCCGCGACGGCGGGCCTGCTCGACCATGTAGAGGGCGGCACGGTCCTTGATGCCGCCGAAGTTGAAGCCTTCGAGCTTGGCCCAGTAGCCGTCGTCCGTCCACAGGACGGGGGTGTTGCCGACGGTCTGCCCGTCGGCGGGCAGCACGCTGCCGGTCAGTGGTGCGCTCATGGGGGCACGTCCTTGGGGTGGGTACGCGAAGGGGAACCTGGTCACGCGAGGGCGGGACCCGGTTCAGTTCCGGTCCACTCCGAGGGCGATCAGCAGACGGCCCGGCTCGGGGCCGGGGCCCGCCCGGCCCCGGACGCAGCGCGCGCGGGGATCGGTGCGGTGGTCCGCTTCGTACGGCAGGACCGCGGCTCCGCCGGCGTCGGGCGCGGCGGGCTGGGAGGAGGCGGCCTGGGCGGGGAGGTGGACGTCGAAGGTCCACGCGTCCCCGGACCGCTCGCAGCCGTGCGGGAGCGCGGGGGCGGAGACGGTCGCGGTGCCGGAGGTCGGCAGCAGGTGCCCGTGGGAGCCGTGGCAGACGCTCACCAGAAGGGCGAGGAGCGCGAGCAGGACGAGCACGGCGGGCGCCCGCCGGCTCACATCGCTCACACGCTGGTCACTCATGGTGCGCGCGAGACTACGGTGGGACATGGCGCGCCCGCAAAGAGGCGGGCACGGTTTTGGCCACCGTTTACTTCAGACAGGTCCGTCTCACTCCAGGCGGGTCCGTCTCACTCCAGGCGGGTCCGTCTCATCTTCAGGCGGGTCCGTCTCATCTTCAGACAGGTCCGTCAGAGGTTCCGCTCCGCGTAGACCTTCATCGCGTCCCGGACGAGGAGCGCGGTGCCCTCGCCGTGCCTGTCGTAGTTGGCGGCGAAGCGCGGGTCGTCGACGTACATCTGCCCGAGGCCGATCAGGTACTCCTTGCTCGGCGTCGTGGTCGTCGACAGCCACGCGACCTGGCGCCACGCGATCGCCTGCACCTCGTCACTGTCGGCGGCAAGGCCCTCGCGCGCCGCCCGCCCGAACTCGCGGGCGATGCCGGCCTGCTCCTCCATGAACACCTTCTTCTGCGCGGGGCTCAGCGAGCGCCACCAGCGGTCGGCCTTCTCGTACGCCTCGCGGCCCCAGCGCTCGGACACCTCCTCCTCGTGCACCGTGTGGTCGAAACCGTCGAAAACTTCCTCGGCCATGAGCTCTTCTCCCTTCTCCGTCTTGTCGAGAGTGGTCCGCACCGACGCGATCTGGCGTCCGATGCGCTCCCGCTCCTGCTCCAGGAGGGCGAGATGGGTGCGCAGGGCGGCGGACGTGTCCCGCTGCCCCGCGAGGACCTCGGCGATGGCGGGCAGCGAGAGCCCCAGCTCGCGCAGCAGCAGGATCCGCTGCAGGCGCACGAGCGCCGCCTGGTCGTAGTACCGGTAACCGTTCGCGCCGATCCGGCTCGGCTCCAGCAGCCCGCGCTCCCCGTAGTGCCGGAGAGTGCGGCTGGTGGTACCGGCCTTCTTGGCGATCTCCTGGATCGACCACTCCATGCCGAGAACGCTAAATCTTGACGTCGCGTAAAGGTCAAGCGGAGAGAATCGTCCGCGACACGACGAAGGCCCGGATCCAGTGACTGGATCCGGGCCTTCGTTGCTACTGAGTAGCGGGGACAGGATTTGAACCTGCGACCTCTGGGTTATGAGCCCAGCGAGCTACCGAGCTGCTCCACCCCGCGTCGGTAAACATGACTGTACGGCATGACCGGGGCGATCACGAAATCGGTTCCGTCAGCACCCGCAGTCGTCGGAGTCGACCGGCGCCGTGAGCGGGTCGGCGGCCTTCTCCGCGGGGCCCTCCCACGTCTCGTACGCGAAGCCCTCGCGCACCCAGTACTCGAAGCCGCCGAGCATCTCCTTCACCTGGAAGCCCAGCTCGGCGAGGGCCAGCGCGGCCCGCGTGGCGCCGTTGCAGCCGGGGCCCCAGCAGTACGTGACGACCGGCACGGACCGGTCGAGCAGCCGCTCGGCCTGCTCGGGGATGAGCGCGGTCGGCAGGTGGATCGCGCCGGGGACGTGCCCCTGGTCCCAGGAGGCGGTGGAGCGGGAGTCGATCACCACGAAGCCCGGGTCGGTGCCCTCGGCGGCGGCCGTGGCGAGCGCGGACGCCACGTCGGAGACGTCGGCGTGGAAGGCGAGGCTGGCGGAGAAGTAGGCGGCCGCGGCGGCGGGGGAGGCCGGCGGGGTGCGGAGCACGGGGTTGACCTGGGGCGTTGTCGTCGTCATGGTGATCAATCTACGGACGAAGATCACCGTGCTGAAGTGGGGATTCACGGTGGTCGGGGGCTTCGGCCGGGGAATCCCGGGCGTTCGCCACGAGACGGCGGGGATCTCACGTAGCGGGACCTCCGCGGCCTTGTTCCGCCGCCGGTGTCCGTGTCACATCGGCGGGGTTTCATCCGTCATGACGGCATGACGGGACGCGAACGGGGAGATCGACGAGTGGAGCAGGACCGCGACACCATGGAGTTCCTGGCCCGGCGCTTCGACGCCGACCGCGGCCATCTGCGGGCGGTGGCCTATCGGATGCTGGGCTCGCTCAGCGAGGCCGAGGACGCCGTCCAGGAGGCCTGGTTCAAGCTCAACCGCAGCGACGTCAGCGGCGTGGAGAACCTCAGCGGCTGGCTGACCACGGTCGTCGGCCGTGTCTGCCTCGACATGCTGCGCTCGCGCGGCTCGCGCCGCGAGGACCCGCTGGAGTACTACGTCCCCGACTCGGTGGTCCGGGTCGCCGACACCACCGACCCGGAGCACGCCGCCGAGCTCACCGAGTCCGTCGGGCTCGCCCTGCTCGTCGTCCTGGACACCCTGGGGCCGGCGGAACGGCTCGCGTTCGTGCTGCACGACATGTTCGCCGTCTCCTTCGACGAGATCGCGAAGATCGTGGACCGCACCCCGGCCGCGACCCGCCAGCTCGCCAGCCGCGCCCGCCGCCGGGTGCAGGACACCGCCCCCGCCCCCGGTCCGGACGCGCGGCGGCAGCGGGAGATCGCCGACGCGTTCCTCGCCGCGGCGCACGGCGGCGACTTCGAGGGCCTGCTCGCCGTCCTCGACCCGGACGTGGTGCTGCGCGCCGACGGCGGCAGGACCCTCGCGGCCGTCTCCCAGCTCGTCCGCGGCGCCGAGGCCGTCATCGCGCAGGCCCTCACGTACGCGAAGTACCGCACGGACACGCTGCGGGTCGTGGCCAACGGCCAGCCCGCGGTCCTGTCGGTCGTCAAGGGACGCCCGGGCTCGCTCATGACGTTCACGATCGTCGAGGACCGGATCGTCGCGCTGCACATCCTGGCGGACCCGGAGCGGCTGGCGAAGCTCGGCCTCACGGAGGAGGAGCTGGCGCTCGCGACGCCCTGAGGTACGTACCGAGGTACTGAGGAAGTGATCGGCCACTGACGGCCGGTCACTTCCCCCTGGCCGCCCACCAGCTCCCGGCCGCCAGGGAGACGCCCGCGCTCGCGACGCCGAGGAGGGCGCCCGCGGCGACGTCGCCCGGGTAGTGCACCCCGGTGTGGACCCTGGAGTAGCCCACGGTCCACGCCAGGACCGCGAGGGGCACCGCGGCGGGCGGCAGCACCGAGCCCACGGCGGTGGCGAAGGCGACCGCCGACGCGGTGTGCCCGGAGGGGAACGAGGCCGAGGCCGGCATGGGGACATGACGGCTCACCACCACCCGGGCCGCCTCCCGGTCCGGCCTCCGCCTGCGGACGAGACGCTTGCCCAGCAGGTTCGCCGAGGCCGAGGCCACCGCGATCGCCCCGACCCCGGCGAGCGCGGCCCGTCGCGGCCTGCCCGGGGCGAGCGCGAGCGCCGCCGCGACCGTGAACGAGATCTTGGAGTTGTCGGCAGCCGCGGAGAGCACGCGGAACGCCGTGTCGAGCGTGGGCGTGGGCGTCGCGGCCACCGCGGCGTACACGGCGCCGTCGACGGCCCGGATGTCGTGCAGGACCGCCCGGCAGGTCCCGGTCGTCGGGCCGGTCGTCGTGTCGTCCGTCATGCGCCGCTCCTAGCAGGTTCAGTGGTACGGGATTCAAGGGGTGCAGGAGTCCCACGGGTTGCTCCGGTCCGGCTCCTCGGGGAAGGCCAGCCGGGTCAGGCGCCGCCAGTCGAGGGGCGGCGGGGGCACCGGCGACCCCGGCCGGTCGCGGGGCACGAGGACCCGCAGGGCGCGCGGCCGGAGGATGCAGACGACGGGCGTGGGCAGGGTCAGCGCCTCGCCGTCCACGGCGACGGAGATGGTGGCGCCCGCGCCGCCGGGGCCGCCCCCGACCTCCACCCTACGAGCCGTCAGAACGTTCAGGCCGGTCGCCCGGTTCCCCAGCACGGCCAGCTCGGCGGCCTGGGCGGCGCCGTCCACGCGGATGCCGATCACCCCGAGCTCGCCGCCGTCGAGCCGCGTCCTGCGGGCGGCGACCGTGCCGAGCGGATCGGGCGCCGCGTACGGGTTGTTGCTGACCAGGAGCGCCTGCAGGCCGCTGAGCGGGGTGGCGTCGGCGGTCGCGTCGAGACGGCTGCCCTCGCCGCCCTGGAGCAGGTCGGGCAGGACGTCGAACGCGGTGCCGGCCTTCGCGTCGCGGTACTCGGGGCGCTGGACCACGTCCGCGTACACCCCGAAGGAGACGGTGTTGACGAAGGGCCGCCCGGCGACCGAACCGAGGTCGACCCGGAGCTCCTCGCCGTCGCGCAGCGCGTCGAGGCAGCGGGACGGGTCGGTGCGGTCGAGGCCCAGGTCCAGGGCGAAGTGGTTGCGGGTGCCGGCCGAGACGACCAGGAACGGCAGGTCGTGCGCGGCGGCGACCTCGGCCACGAGGGCCTGCGTGCCGTCGCCGCCGGCCACCCCGAGCAGATCGGCGCCCTCGGCCACGGCCTTCCGGGCGAGGGCGGCGACATCGACCTGCTCGGACGGGTCGAGCAGGATCACCCGCGCGCCGAGCGCCTCCGCCCGCGCCACGAGCCCGAACCGCGCGACCTTCCCGCCGCCGGACCTCGGGTTCATGATCAGGACGGGCCGGCGGGGCGGGGAGGCGGGTGCGCCCCGCATCAGCGCGTCCCGCTCGTCCTCCGGGCGCCGCAGGGCGGCCCGCGCGCAGGACAGCGCCACGCCCCACAGCCCCAGGGCCACGAGGGCGTTCACCCAGACGCCCCCGACGACGTACAGCCCGAGGGTCACGAGGGGCGCGCCCACCGCGAGCGAGGCCCCCAGCACCCGCAGGGGCCCGCGGTGCGCGAGGAGCCACCAGACGCCCACGGCCGAAGCGGCGAGCCCCAGGAGGCCGCTCAGCAGGATCAGCACCCCGCCGCCGAGCGCGGTCAGCAGGGCCGCGCCCGCACCCGCCATGGCGAACAGCGCGTAGCGGGCCAACCGCTGGGCCTCCCCCGCCGGATCACCGGAACCGCTCGCCGCCACCGACCCCACCTCCACACTCCGCGTCCACGCTTCCCCACACTCCCCGCCGCCGCCCCCGGACGGGCCCGTTCGGACGAACGAAGTTCCGAGAGCCAAGACTCCGAGAACAGCAGGACGGTTCTCCGCCCCGCCCCCACAACGACAGAGCGCCCCGCCCGGAGAAACCGGTCGGGGCGCTCTGCGACAGGCGGAAGGGTTTCCCCTCGCCCTGCCATGCGTAGGCCGTGTGGGACTCGAACCCACAACCAATGGATTAAAAGTCCACTGCTCTGCCAATTGAGCTAACGGCCCGTGGACAAGCACACCCGAGCAGCATAGCCCGAGAGGGCCCCGGAACCGATCGGGTATCCGACACCGGCCGCGCCGCGGGGCCGGTCGTCGTGGACGGGGCGCTGGTCGGCGGTACGGGAAAGGGCCCGTACCGGCACCGGAGTGCGGGTACGGGCCCTTTCTCAGGGTCCTACGCGATGTCAGCCGTTGTGCTTCCAGCGCGGCTTGTCGTCGCGGCGGCCGAAGGAGCCGCCGGTCGAGCCGGTGCTGCCGCGGTGGTCGTCACGACGGCCGTACGGGCGGTCGCCGCCACCCGAGCGGAAGCCGCCGGCGGGGCGGTCGTCGCGACGGTCGCGGTTGAACGGACGGTCGCTGCCACGGTGGCCGCCGGTGGGGCGGTCGTCACGACGCTCGAAGGGACGGCCGCCGCGGTCGTCACGGTTGAAGCCACCCGAGGGGCGGTCGTCACGACGGAAGCCACCGGACGGACGGTCGTTGTCACGACGCTCGAAGGGACGGCCGCCGCGGTCGTCACGGTTGAAGCCACCCGACGGACGGTCGTCACGACGGAAGCCACCGGACGGACGGTCGTTGTCACGACGCTCGAAGGAACGGCCGCCGCGGTCGTCACGGTTGAAGCCACCCGACGGGCGGTCGTCACGACGGAAACCACCGGACGGACGGTCGTTGTCACGACGCTCGAAGGAACGGCCGCCGCGGTCGTCACGGTTGAAGCCACCCGACGGGCGGTCGTCACGACGGAAACCACCGGACGGACGGTCGTTGTCACGACGGAAGCCACCACGGTCACCGCCACGGTCGCCACCGCGGAAGCCGCCGCGGTCGTCGCGGTTGAAGCCACCGCGGTCGCCACCACGGTCGCGGCGCTCGTAGTTGCCGCGCTCGTCGCGGGCCGGACGCGCCTCGCGACGCTGCTCCTCGACGCGAGCGGCACGCTCGGCCTCGACGGCGGCGGCAGCGACCTCGGCCTCGGCGGCCTCGGTCACCTCGGCGACAGCGGCCTCGGGGTCCTCGCCACGCTCACGGGCGGCGCGGGCCACCAGACGGTCGGCCTCCTCGCGGAGCTCGACGGCACGGCGCTGGAGGCGCTCCAGCTGCTTGGTCAGCTCGACGACCTCGCGCTCGGCCTGCTTGGCGGCGTTGTTCGCGGAGTCGGACTGGACCTCCGTCAGCGAACGCGCACCGGTGATCTCGGCGACCTCGGGGTCGAAGGCGCCGGCGCTCTGGATGATGTGGCGCGAGGCGTCGACGCCCGCGTCCTCCATCAGCCGGAAGATCTGGCGGCGCTGGTGCGGCAGCGACAGCGAGACGACGACACCGGACTTGCCGGCTCGGGCCGTACGACCCGAGCGGTGCAGGTAGTCCTTGTGGTCACCGGCCGGGTCCACGTTCAGGACCAGGTCGATGCCGTCGACGTGGATACCGCGGGCGGCGACGTCGGTGGCGACCAGCGCGTTGACGTAGCCGTCCTTGAAGTCGGCGAGGACGCGGGTACGGGCGCCCTGCGTCATGCCGCCGTGCAGCGCGTCCGCCTTCACGCCGGACTCGACGAGCTGCTCGGCGATGCGGTCGGCGCCCAGCTGGGTGCGGACGAAGATGATCGTGCGGCCCTTGCGGGCGGCGATGGCGGCCGTGACCGGCGCCTTGTCCTTCGGCTTCACGACGAGGACGTGGTGCGACATGGTCGAGACGTTGCCCTGGGCGCTGTCGACCTCGTGGCTGATCGGGTTGTTCAGGTAGCGCTTGACCAGCGTGCCGATCTCGTTCTCCATCGTGGCGGAGAAGAGCATGCGCTGACCGCCGGCCGGCACCTGGTCGAGCAGCTCGGTGACCTCGGGCAGGAAGCCCAGGTCGGACATCTGGTCGGCCTCGTCGAGGACGGCGACCTGGACGTTCTCCAGGGAGCAGGCGCCACGGTTGATGATGTCGCGCAGTCGGCCCGGGGTGGCGACGAGGATGTCGACCCCGCGCTCGAGGGCGTAGATCTGGTTGCCCATGGACGTACCGCCGCAGACGACCTTGATCTTCAGGCCGAGTACGTCGCCGTACGGCTGGAGGGCGTCGGCGACCTGCATCGCGAGCTCGCGGGTCGGGGTGAGGATGACCGCGCGGGGCTTCTTCTTCTCGGTGTGACCGCCGGCCAGCTGGGCCAGGGTCGGCAGACCGAAGGAGAGGGTCTTGCCGGAGCCGGTGCGGCCACGGCCCAGGATGTCCTTGCCGGCCAGGGCGTCCGGGATGGTCGCCGCCTGGATCGGGAAGGGGGTGGTGACACCGTTCTGCGCGAGCTTGCGCACGACGCCCTCCGGCAGACCGAGGTCCGCGAAGGTGACGGTCGGCTCGGCGGGCTCCTCGACGGAGTCGTCGGAGTCGATGTCGGTGTCGATGTCGAGCGCCTCTACGGCCTCGACGGTGTCGTCGGCCTCGATGGCGACGGGCTCGGTGGCCTGGACGGCCTCGACGATCTCGTCGTTCTCGGGCATGACGGCGTGGTCAGAACTGAAAATGGACATGCGAAATGCGAAACCTTCCGGAGTCTCGGCACGCGCCCGTCAACTCCGTGATTTCGCAAACGACCGCCTCAATGCGGTCAGCCACGGCTAGGGAGAGTACGCGCCACACGGCGCTCTTCTGTGTCGGCGCCGGGCAATAGGATCAAGCGATCTACCACCATACGCACTCCCCCTCACCTATGGCAAACCGGACTACGTCACACCGGTCCGACCTGCGGCGACGCCGTCGGCTCCGGGGGCGCTCCCGGCCCGTCCGCCGCCCGCATCGCGCCCATCTGGGTGTCGGTGCCGGAGCTCGGCGGATCGGTGGGGTTCGAGGTCGGTTCCGGGGTCGGTTCGGGGGTCGGGTTCGAGGTCGGCTCCGGCGTCGGCTCGGGGCTCGGCGGGGTCGGCTCGGGCGTGGGGGTGGACCCGCCGCCGTCCGGGCCTCCGGCGCCTCCGCCGATGCCACCGTTCCCGCCTCCGCCGTCTCCGCTGCCGCCGGCCCCGCCGCCACCGCCCGGGCCGCCGCCCGGATCCTCGTGGCCGCCGCCGGCGGGCTGCGGCTTCGAGGGCCCTCCGGAGCCGCCGGCGCCCTCCACCGGCAGCACCGCGCCCGGCGAGGGCTTCGCCGTGCCCGACGGGGAGCCGCTCGGGACCGGGGACTCCTTGCCCCCGCCGGCCGGGGCCGGTCCGCCCTTGCCCGGCCGGCCGTTCCACGACCCGCCGCCCCCGCCCTGGCCCCCGCCGGCGTCGGTCTCGGACGCCACGCCCTGCTTCCCCCCGGATGCGCCGGGCGCCGGCTTCGCCCCCTCGTCGCTCACACTCATACAGCCGCTCAGACCGGCACAGGCGGCGACGGCCAGCGCGGTGGCGGCCCATCTCACCGGGGTGGGCAAATGGCGCACGGGGGCACCTCCAGGGACACAACAGGCAGGAACGGAACGCATCGCACTGCCCAACTCCCCAGGCACCACAAGGACACGGCCCCCGCACAGCGACCCGATCCGGCCACCGCCCGCCCGGCTCGCCCCCGTCTCAGGCCCGGCTCGCCCCCGACCGGACCGCCCGGCTCAGCCGTAGCCGAGCGCGTGCAGCCGTTCGTCGTCGATGCCGAAGTGGTGGGCGATCTCGTGCACGACGGTGATCTCGGTCTCCGCGACCACGTCCTCGCGCGACTCGCACATCCGCAGCGTCGGCCCCCGGTAGATCGTGATCCGGTCGGGCAGCACCCCGGCGTACCACTCGCCGCGCTCGGTCAGCGGCGTCCCCTCGTAGAGCCCGAGCAGTTCGGGATCGTCCGGGGAGGGTTCGTCCTCCACGAACACGGCGACGTTGTCCATCAGCCGCGTCAGCTCCGGCGGGATCCGGTCCAAGGCCTCGGCGACAAGCTCCTCGAACTCCTCGCGCGTCATCTCCAGCACGGGCCCATTCTCCCCCCGCCGGAAACCGTTTTGGCGATAGCGGCCGGCATCCCATATGCTTCTCACGTCCCCGACGCGCTGAGAAGCGCGCAGGTGAGCCTCTAGCCCTCATCGTCTAGTGGCCCAGGACGCCGCCCTTTCAAGGCGGTAGCACGGGTTCGAATCCCGTTGGGGGCACGCAGTACCGTGTGCGAGACTAGTGATCGCGCACAAGCTTGGCTCTGTGGAGCAGTTGGTTAGCTCGCCACCCTGTCAAGGTGGAGGTCGCGGGTTCAAGTCCCGTCAGAGTCGCTGAAGCTGGAAACAGCTTCGTGGCTGGGTAGCTCAGTTGGTACGAGCGATCGCCTGAAAAGCGATAGGTCGCCGGTTCGACCCCGGCCCCAGCCACAAAGAGAAGGCCCCGTTCGAGAGAACGGGGCCTTTTTCGTGCGCCTGAGAAGAAGCGGCGGTACGGGGGAGGGGCCCGCGCCCCTCCCCCGTACGGCTCAGACCTCCTCGCGCCGCCGCCCCTTACGGCCCCGCACCGCGAGTCCCACCGCCACCACGGCCACCACCGCGACGAGCAGCGCCCAGTCCGGGACCGAGCGGCCCAGCGCGGCGACGCGCTCCTCCACGGCGAAGGAATCGTCCACGGACAGCAGGCCAGGCAGCGCGGTCGTCCCGTCGAAGACCAGGAACAGGGTGCCGAGGGCGATGAAGAAGAGGCCCGAGAGCAGCGAGGTGGAGTGGAACTCGAAACGCCCCGCCCGGAGCGGCCGGCCGCGCAGCCAGCGCCGCCGGCCCAGGTCGTACCGGTCCCAGAGCAGCGCCAGGACGAACAGCGGGACGGCCATGCCGAGCGCGTACACGGCGAGGAGCAGTCCGCCGTAGGCCGGGCTGCCGCTCAGCGCCGCCACCGTCAGGACGCTGCCCAGGATCGGGCCCGCGCAGAAGCCGGCGAGGCCGTAGACCAGGCCGAGGGCGTAGACGGAGAGCGCCGACGTGGGCCGGATCCGGCCGCTCGCCTCGGCGATCCGGCGGGAGGTGAAGCCGAGGCCGAGGATCTGGAGGACGCCGAGCCCGATGATCAGCCAGCCCCCGGCGGTGACCAGCAGGTCCCGGTGGCCGTAGAAGAACCGGCCCGCGAGGGAGCCGGCCGCGCCGAGCGGGACGAGCGTCGTCGCCAGGCCCGCATAGAGGATGCCGGTCCTGGCCACCAGCTTCGCGCGCGTGTCGATCGAGTACGCGAAGAAGGCGGGAAGGAGCAGGGCGCTGCACGGGCTGAGCAGGGCGAGGAGGCCGCCGAGGAAGGCGGCGAAATAGCCGATGCCGGAGGTCACCGCCGACCGGCCTTCGCCGTCTTCGCCGCCGCCTCGATGGCCTCCGTGAAGGTCTCCAGCGGCTGGGCGCCGGCGATCGGGCGGCCGTTGATCAGGAAGGACGGGGTGGAGGTGGCGCCGAGCGCGTACCCCTGCTCCTGGTCCTTGCTGACGGCCTCGCGTGCGGCCGTCCCTTCCGTGTCCTTCGCGAAGCGGGCCGCGTCGGGGACGCCGGCCTCCTTCGCGAGGGCGGCGAGCCGGTCCTTGCCGAAGCCCTTCTCCTTGGCGCCCTCGGCGTAGGCGGCCTTGTGGAACTCCCAGAAGCGGCCCTGCTGTCCGGCCGCCCAGGAGGCGCGGGCGGCGGCCTCCGACTCCTCGCCGAAGATCGGGAAGTTCCGCCACTCGATGCGCAGGGTGCCGTCGTCGACGTACTTCTTCACCAGGGCGGGCTCGGTGTCCCGGGCGAACTTCCCGCAGTAGCCGCACTTGAAGTCGGCGTACTCGATGAGCACGACGGGCGCGTCGGCGCGGCCGAGGGCGAGCTTGTCGGAGGCGTCGCGGCGGGCGTACGCCTCCAGTTCGGCGTAGACGCCGGCGGACGGGTCGGCCGAGACGTCGGCGACGGACGAGGAGCCGGAGGCACCGGGGGACGAGGGCTTGGTGGCGGTGTACGAGACGACGCCGAGCAGCACGGCGGCGGCCGCCACCCCGGAGACGATCATGATCGGCTTGGACTTGGACATGCGGAAGCGCTCCTGGACGGATGAGACGGAACGGAGGGGAAGGACGGCGGAGGACGGCCGTCCGCCTACACCCTCAGGACCGACAGCTCCATGGGAGACGGTGCCGCGCGTGCGGGTGGCTCCCGGCCCGGTGACGCGGCCGGGCCGCCCGGGTCCGGCTGCCGGACCCCGCACGGCGCCCGGTCGGCGGCCAGCGCCGGCAGCAGCTCGGCGAAGCCGTGCGCACGCGGCGGTACGACGGGACCCGCGGCCCCCTCGTCGGCGGCATGGCCCGGATCACAGCCGGGCACGGCGGCGCCCACGACGACCGGGGCCGAGCCCGGAGCCGTACCGACAGGAGCGGAGGCGCCACAGACCAGGAGACCGAGCACCAGACCCAGCAGCGCGGTGAACGCCACCGCCGCGCGGGGGGTGCAGAACATGCGAAACCTCTCCGGTCCGGTCGGCGTGCCCGAAATAGTACGCACCTCTCCCGCCCGGCCCCGGGGAGGCCGCTCGTAAATCGGTTCGCCGCTTCTCGTCCGCAGGTGCGATCCTGGATCCCGTATGTCTACTTCCTTCGCCGCCCTCCAGTCCGTCCTGGCCGAGGTCTCGCTGCGGGACTCCCACCGGCTCGGCCGCCGTCTCGAAGGCGCCCGCCGCATCCGCAAGCCCGAGGCCCGCGAGGCCGTCCTGGACGAGATCGCCGCCGAGGCGGCCAAGGCCAAGGAGCGCGTCGACGGGCGCGCCTCCCGCGTGCCCGCGGTCACGTACCCCGAGCAGCTGCCCGTCTCGCAGAAGAAGGACGAGATCCTGGAGGCGATACGCGACCACCAGGTCGTGATCGTCGCCGGTGAGACGGGCTCCGGAAAGACCACCCAGATCCCGAAGATCTGCCTGGAGCTGGGCCGGGGCGTCCGGGGCATGATCGGGCACACCCAGCCCCGCCGGATCGCCGCCCGCACGGTCGCCGACCGCGTGGCGGAGGAGCTGAGGACCCCGCTGGGCGAGGCCGTCGGCTGGAAGGTCCGCTTCACCGACCAGGTGAACCCCGACGCGACCTTCGTGAAGCTGATGACGGACGGCATCCTGCTCGCCGAGATCCAGACGGACCGCGAGCTGCGCGCCTACGACACGATCATCATCGACGAGGCCCACGAGCGGTCCCTCAACATCGACTTCCTGCTCGGCTATCTGGCCCAGCTGCTGCCGAAGCGCCCCGACCTCAAGGTCGTGATCACCTCCGCGACGATCGACCCCGAGCGCTTCTCGCGCCACTTCGGAGACGCGCCGATCGTCGAGGTCTCCGGCCGTACGTATCCGGTCGAGGTCCGCTACCGCCCGCTCCTCGAAGAGGACGGCGAGGAGGCCGACCGGGACCAGATCACCGCGATCTGCGAAGCCGTCGACGAACTCCAGAAGGAAGGACCGGGCGACGTCCTGGTCTTCCTCTCCGGCGAGCGGGAGATCCGCGACACCGCCGACGCGCTCCTCAAGCGGAACCTCCGCAACACCGAGGTCCTCCCCCTCTACGCCCGGCTCTCCCACGCCGAGCAGCACCGGGTCTTCCAGGCGCACTCCGGCCGCCGGATCGTCCTCGCGACGAACGTCGCCGAGACCTCCCTGACCGTCCCCGGCATCAAGTACGTGATCGACCCGGGCACCGCCCGCATCTCCCGCTACTCGCACCGGACCAAGGTGCAGCGCCTGCCGATCGAGCCGGTCAGCCAGGCCAGCGCCAACCAGCGCAAGGGCCGCTGCGGCCGTACGTCCGACGGCATCTGCATCCGGCTGTACTCGGAGGACGACTTCCTCACCCGGCCGGAGTTCACGGACGCCGAGATCCTCCGTACGAACCTGGCCTCCGTCATCCTCCAGATGACCGCGGCCGGCCTCGGCGACATCGAGAAGTTCCCCTTCATCGACCCGCCGGACCACCGCAACATCCGGGACGGCGTGCAGCTCCTCCAGGAGCTCGGCGCGATCGACCCGGCGGAGAAGGACCCGAAGAAGCGGCTCACGCAGCAGGGCCGGAAGCTCGCCCAGCTGCCCGTCGACCCCCGCCTGGCCCGGATGGTCCTGGAGGCCGACCGGAACGGCTGTGTCCGCGAGGTCATGGTGATCGCGGCGGCGCTCTCCATCCAGGACCCGCGCGAGCGGCCCTCCGAGAAGCAGGCGCAGGCCGATCAGCAGCACGCCCGCTTCAAGGACGAGACCAGCGACTTCCTCGCGTACCTGAACCTGTGGCGGTACGTCCGCGAGCAGCAGAAGGAGCGCGGATCGTCCTCCTTCCGCCGGATGTGCAAGCAGGAGTACCTGAACTTCCTGCGCATCCGCGAGTGGCAGGACATCTACGCCCAGCTGCGGACGGTCGCCAAGCAGATGGGCATCCACCTCAACGAGGAGGACGCGCCCGAGCAGTCCGTCCACGTGTCGCTCCTCGCCGGTCTCCTCAGCCACATCGGCATGAAGGACATCAAGGACGGCGCGAAGAACGACTACCTGGGCGCCCGCAGCGCCAAGTTCGCGATCTTCCCCGGCTCCGCGCTCTTCAAGAAGCCCCCGCGGTTCGTCATGTCCGCCGAGCTGGTGGAGACCTCGCGGCTCTGGGCCCGGGTCAACGCGCGCGTGGAGCCCGAGTGGATCGAGCCGCTCGCGCAGCACCTGGTGAAGAAGACGTACAGCGAGCCGCACTGGGAGAAGGACCAGGCGGCCGTGATGGCCTTCGAGAAGGTGACGCTGTACGGCGTCCCGATCATCGCCGACCGCAAGGTGAACTACGGGCGGATCGACCCGGAGGTCTCCCGCGACCTGTTCATCAGGAACGCGCTCGTCGAGGGCGACTGGCGCACCCACCACAAGTTCTTCGCGGACAACCGCAAGCTCCTCACCGAGGTCGAGGAGCTGGAGCACCGCGCCCGGCGCCGGGACATCCTCGTCGACGACGAGACGCTCTTCGACTTCTACGACAAGCGCGTCCCCGAACACGTCGTGTCCGGCGCCCACTTCGACTCCTGGTGGAAGCACAAGCGCCACGAGGAGCCGGAGTTCCTCGACTTCGAGCGCGAGATGCTCATCAACGAGAAGGCGGGGGCGGTCACCAAGGACGACTACCCGGACTCCTGGCGCCAGGGCGCGCTGAAGTTCCGGGTGACGTACCAGTTCGAGCCGGGCGCGGACGCGGACGGCGTGACCGTCCACGTGCCGCTCCAGGTGCTGAACCAGGTGACGGACGACGGCTTCGAGTGGCAGATCCCGGGTCTGCGCGGGGAGGTCGTCACCGAGCTGATCCGCTCCCTGCCGAAGCCGATCCGCCGCCACTACGTCCCGGCGCCGAACTTCGCGACCCGCTTCCTGGACGCGGTCGTGCCCGTCCAGGAGCCACTGGCGGGCGCGCTCGCCCGTGAGCTCCAGCGCATGGTCGGCGTCCCGGTCACGGCCGAGGACTTCGACTGGGCGAAGGTCCCCGAGCACCTCAAGGTGACCTTCCGGATCGTCGACGAGCGGCGCCGGAAGCTCGCCGAGGACAAGGACCTGGAGACGCTGCGCCTCAAGCTGCGCCCCAAGGCCCGTCAGGCGCTCTCCAAGGCCGCCGCGGCGGCGACGGGCGGCCCGGACGGCTCCGGGCCCTCCCTGGAGCGCACGGGCCTCAAGGACTGGACGATCGGCACCCTGACGAAGGTCTTCGAGACCAAGCGGGGCGGGCAGCCGGTCAAGGCCTTCCCGGCGCTCGTGGACGAGGGCGACAGCGTGGCCGTGCGGCTCTTCGACACGGAGGCCGAGCAGGCGCAGGCGATGTGGCGGGGCACCCGGAAGCTGATCATGCTGAACATCCCGGTGAACCCGGCGAAGTTCGCCTCGGACAAGCTGACCAACCAGCAGAAGCTGGCCCTGTCGTCGAACCCGCACGGCTCGATCCAGGCCCTCTTCGACGACTGCGCCACCGCCGCCGCCGACAGGCTGATCGCGGACCACGGCGGCCCGGCCTGGGACGAGGAGTCCTTCCGGAAGCTGTACGACAAGGTCCGCGCGGACCTCGTCGACACGACCGTACGGACGGTGGGCCAGGTCCAGCAGATCCTCGCGGCCTGGCAGGCGTGCGAGCGCCGGCTGAAGTCGACGAACAGCCTGGCCCTGATCAACAACCTGACCGACGTGCGCGCGCAGCTCGCCTGGCTGATGCCGGCGGGCTTCGTCACCCGTACGGGCCTGAAGCGGCTCCCGGACCTGATGCGCTACCTGGTGGCGGTCGACCGGCGGCTCCAGCAGATGCCCAGCGGGGTCCAGCGGGACACCACCCGGATGGAGAAGGTCCAGGAGATGCAGGACGAGTACGCCTGGCTCCTCGAACAGCTCCCGAAGGGCCGCCCGGTGCCGGCCGAGGTCACCGACATCCGCTGGATGATCGAGGAGCTGCGGGTGAGCTACTTCGCGCACGCGCTCGGGACGGCGTACCCGGTCTCGGACAAGCGGATCGTGAAGGCGATCGACGCGGCGGCCCCGTAGGGACCGGTGCGCGGGACCTCGCCGCCGGTGAGTTCGACCAGACCCCCTGACCTGCTGTACAGTCTTGCTCGCAGCCGCTTACGAGGGGCTGCGAGCAAGGCTCTGTGGAGCAGTTGGTTAGCTCGCCACCCTGTCAAGGTGGAGGTCGCGGGTTCAAGTCCCGTCAGAGTCGCTTTCACGAAGGCCCGCATCGCGAGATGCGGGCCTTCGTTGCGTTCCCGTGTCTTGACGGGGCCGCGCGCCCGCCGGTACCCCGGACTTCAGGGAATCGGGGGCCCACACCGGAGGTGGTCGCGCATGGCCGCGGCGTCCGCAGCACGGCACGACACCGGAGCACTGCTGCGCGCCCATCTGGCGGCCGCGTCGCGGTACGGACACCTCACCCGCCACTGCGCGGTCTGCCATCGCCTCCTGCGGCTCGCCATGGAGCTCCCGGAGCCGGAGGAGCTGACGGAGCCGACGGAGCCCACGGAGGCGACGGAGACGGTGGAGCGCACTGAGGACGAAAGTCCCACCGACCCATGACCAACGGCGGGTTGGGAGCGATGCCGGAGGTGGCAGGCTGTTCCTTGGCAAGGCTTCTCCAGTGTGACGGGTGTCACTGAAACCGTTTCAGAAACCCCTGCACTTACACCCTCCCTACACTGCCGGGATTTAATATGTGCAATTGCACCACCCTGGAGAGAGTGTGGCGCCGGGCACAAAAAAGATCGCGCTGGACCCGGCGGAGTCCAGCGCGATCGTTGACGAAGACCTGTTGGGGCAGGAGTCCGTCGGCAGTACTAGGGGTGGGCGACCGGATTGGGGGATCCGGACGGGCCCGGTGTTACGGGGTGTTGCAGGGTGTTGCGCGACCTCAGGCCTCGCTGCGCTGCTGCGGAATACCCGCCAGCAGCGCGCGAACCTCGGCCTCGCGGTACCGGCGGTGTCCACCCAGGGTGCGGATGGACGTGAGCTTCCCGGCCTTCGCCCAACGGGTCACCGTCTTCGGGTCCACGCGGAACATCGTGGCAACCTCGGCAGGGGTCAGCAGCGGCTCGGCATCAGGGGTGCGAGCGGTCATGAGCGGCCTCCTCGGGAGAACCGAACCAATCTCGGTTCTTTCCTCTAAATTCTGCACCTTGACCCGCCATGCCCGAAATGGCAGAAGCGGGTCGAGTCGGTTATAGGACGAACGGCTTGTCCTCGGCACTACAACTACACCATCCGTCCAGCCGCGTCGGCCAAACCGATGGAATTGCCCTCGCAGGTGTTCATCAGCGGCGGAAGTCGACTGACCATGCCATAACGGACAGTCACGCCACTGTGACGATCAGTCACAGAGCGATCAGGAGTCCTCAGACCCCCCATAGAGTGCAATGCTGAGCGTTCCGCCCGAACTTGGGCGGAAGGAACCCTCCCCGGACTCCTTGTCCTATTTTGGCACGAGGGTGGGTGATGGGCGCAAGGGTGCGTTACGTGCTGTCCGTCACGCTTGAGCCAAAGGCCCGGATCGGGACCAACGTCCCCACCCGGCCGGTGCGAAAGACCCGGCCACCGGAAACCGGCCACCACCTTGAAGATCATTTACACCCGTCGGACATGTCTTGTCGATACCGACCTGACGAACTTGTCCGACTGGTGTCAATTCGCGAACCGCAGGTCCCTCACCGTCCGCCAGCGCTCCGCGAGCCGGCCGTACACCTCGCTCGCCGTCTCGCCGTCCCCGTCCCGCAGCGCGGCGATCCCCTCCGCCAGCTGGGCCGCCGACCGGTCCTCCGCCAGCCACCGGGCCGGCACCGCGTGCACCAGACCCCCGAAGTCCAGCTCCACCAGCGCCCGCGGATGGAACTCCTCCAGCCAGCGCCCCACCTCGATCAGACCCTCCGTCATCGGACCGTCGTCGATCGACTCCCGCAGCGCCTTCAGCGCCCGCGCGAGGCGCCGCCGCGCCTGCGCCATCGTCGTCCGGTAGCGCAGCACCGGCGCCCGGCCCGCCTCCGTGGTTCCGGGCTCCCCCGGCTCGTACTCCCGGTCCTCGTCCCCGAAGAGCGCGAACCAGCGCAGCGGCACGTGCCAGACCCCCGTACGGATCCACGGCCGGGCGTCGGGGTTCCGGCTCAGCCACCGCTCATAGTCGCCGGCCACCTGAACGCGCACCACCGGCGGCAGCATCGCGTCGAGCACCGCCGCCGGGTACCCGTCGGCCGCCAGCTCCTCCAGGGCCAGCCAGCCGCGCAGCCGGGTCCGCCACGGACAGATCACCACCACCCCGTCCAGGTGCGCGACGAAGGCCTCCCCGCTCTCGTGGACCGGCACCGGCACCGGGGGCGTCGGCAGCAGGTCCGCGAGCGAGCGGCGCAGCTCCTCCTGCGCCCCCGGGGTGCGCGGCCGGCGCGCGTACCGGGCCCAGTGGGACCGCTCCGGCTCGGGGAACGCGGCCAGCGGCTCGTACACCCGCAGATAGGACGCGTAGGGAACGGGGACCGTGGAGGCGACCGACATGTCGCAAATCCTTCCACGGAGGTACTCCTGGAGGGGGTGATCCTGAGCACTGCGGCCGATCTACGCCCAGGTAGGACTTACTCTCTTGCCGAACTGGTCCTCCCCCACCCGCAGGGAGGGCCGCAAACCGCCGCTTCGTACTTGGGAGTCACCACCGTGACCGATGTGACCGGCGTTCCTGCTGACGTACTCCACACCCTGTTCCACTCGGAGCAGGGTGGCCACGAGCAAGTCGTGCTCTGCCAGGACCGCGCCTCCGGCCTCAAGGCCGTCATCGCCCTCCACTCCACCGCCCTGGGCCCCGCCCTCGGCGGCACCCGTTTCTACCCGTACGCCACGGAGGCCGAGGCGATCGCCGACGCGCTCAACCTGGCCCGCGGCATGTCGTACAAGAACGCCATGGCCGGCCTGGACCACGGCGGCGGCAAGGCCGTCATCATCGGCGACCCGGAGACGATCAAGACGGAGGAGCTGCTCCTCGCCTACGGTCGCTTCGTCGCCTCCCTCGGCGGCCGGTACGTCACGGCCTGCGACGTCGGCACCTACGTCGCCGACATGGACGTCGTCGCCCGCGAGAACAAGTGGACCACCGGCCGCTCCCCCGAGAACGGCGGCGCCGGCGACTCCTCCGTCCTCACCGCCTTCGGCGTCTTCCAGGGCATGCGCGCCTCCGCGCAGACCGTGTGGGGCGACCCGACCCTGCGCGGCCGCAAGGTCGGCGTCGCGGGCGTCGGCAAGGTCGGCCACTACCTCGTCGAGCACCTCCTGGAGGACGGCGCCGAGGTCGTGATCACCGATGTGCGCGAGGAGTCGGTGCGCCGGATCACCGACAAGCACCCGCAGGTCACCGTGGTCGCCGACACCGACGCCCTGATCCGCGTCGAGGGCCTGGACATCTACGCCCCCTGCGCGCTCGGCGGCGCCCTGAACGACGAGACCGTGCCGGTCCTCACCGCGAAGATCGTCTGCGGCGCGGCCAACAACCAGCTCGCCCACCCCGGCGTCGAGAAGGACCTCGCGGACCGCGGCATCCTCTACGCGCCCGACTACGTGGTCAACGCCGGTGGCGTGATCCAGGTCGCCGACGAGCTGCACGGCTTCGACTTCGACCGCTGCAAGGCGAAGGCGACGAAGATCTTCGACACCACCCTGGAGATCTTCGCACGTGCGAAGGCCGACGGCATTCCGCCGGCCGCGGCGGCCGACCGGATCGCCGAGCAGCGCATGGCGGACGCCCGCCGCGGCTGAGCCGCGCGCCCGTTCGCACGGAGGGCCGACCCGCCGCCGGGGAGACTTCGCTCACGCCCCTCGGCGGGTCGGCACTCCAGAAGAGGTTAAAATCGCGATTGACCAGCGAGGAAAGGGCACCTCGAAGGTTCTGTACCGGGGTATGTGATGCGCGCGGCGTACCGTAGACCCACGGAAACAGGTACCGTTGAAGCCCTACGGACCGGTCTCTCTGTCGAGAGTCCGTTCCGAATCATGAACGCGTGTCAAGACTCTGGGGCCGACGAGCCCCGTCACCGAGGGGGTCGAGCCATGGGGCGCGGCCGGGCAAAGGCCAAGCAGACCAAGGTCGCCCGCCAGCTGAAGTACAGCAGCGGCGGGACAGACCTGACGCGTCTGGCCAATGAGCTGGGCGCTTCGACTTCGAACCAGCCGCCGAATGGCGAGCCGTTCGAGGACGACGACGAGGAAGACGACCCGTACGCCCAGTACGCGGATCTCTATAACGAGGACGACGAGGACGAGGACGACCAGTCCGGTCCTGGCGCGTCCCCGCGTCGCGCTTGACCTTCTGAATCACCGAAACCCGGACCGGGGTCACCCGGCCGGGTTTCTGTGCTGTCCGCACACGGACGGCACGGAGAGCGGATACGCCGACGGGGCGCCCCTCAGGAGCGCCCCGCCGTCCTGCCTCGTACGGACTACTTCGCGTAGTCCCCGACCAGCTCCGCGCCCGTCGTGTGCGCGCCGCGCTCGGTGATCTCGCCCGCGACCCAGGCCTCGACCCCGCGGTCCTCCAGGGTCGCCAGGGCCACGTCCACGGACTCGGCCGGCACGACGGCCATCATGCCGACGCCCATGTTCAGGGTCTTCTCCAGCTCCAGGCGCTCCACCTGACCGGCCTTGCCGACCAGGTCGAAGATCGCGCCCGGCGCCCAGGTCGAACGGTCGACCGTGGCGTGCAGGCCGTCCGGGATCACCCGCGCCAGGTTGGCGGCCAGGCCGCCGCCCGTGATGTGGCTGAAGGCGTGGACGTCCGTGGTCCGGGTGAGGGCCAGGCAGTCCAGCGAGTAGATCTTCGTGGGCTCCAGGAGCTCCTCGCCGAGCGTCCGGCCGAGCTCCTCGACCTGCTGGTCGAGGGTCATGCCGGCGCGGTCGAAGACCACGTGCCGCACGAGCGAGTACCCGTTGGAGTGAAGGCCCGAGGACGCCATGGCGATGACCGCGTCCCCCGTACGGATACGGTCGGCGCCGAGCAGCCGGTCGTACTCCACGACACCCGTGCCCGCGCCGGCGACGTCGAAGTCGTCCGGGCCGAGGAGGCCCGGGTGCTCCGCCGTCTCGCCGCCGACCAGGGCGCAGCCGGCCAGGACACAGCCCTCGGCGATGCCCTTGACGATGGCGGCGACCCGCTCCGGGTGGACCTTGCCGACGCAGATGTAGTCGGTCATGAAGAGCGGCTCGGCGCCGCAGACGACGATGTCGTCCATGACCATCGCGACCAGGTCGTGGCCGATCGTGTCGTACACGCCCATCTGGCGGGCGATGTCGACCTTCGTGCCGACGCCGTCGGTCGCCGAGGCGAGCAGCGGACGCTCGTAGCGCTTGAGGGCGGAGGCGTCGAAGAGGCCGGCGAAACCGCCGAGGCCGCCGAGGACCTCGGGGCGCTGCGTCTTCTTCACCCACTCCTTCATGAGCTCGACGGCGCGGTCGCCCGCTTCGATGTCGACGCCCGCGGACGCGTAGCTGGCACCGGTGGTCTGAGACATGGGTTCAGAGCTTTCGTGTCGTCGTGCTGCTCGTACCGCCCGCGCCGCACAGGCGGCGCGGGCAGCCGGGGGGTCTTACGGGCGACGGAGCGCGTCGGAGGCCGCGGTGGCGGCCGGGCCGGCGGCCAGCTCGGTCTCCAGGAGCTGCTTGCCGAGCAGCTCGGGGTCCGGCAGCTCCATCGGGTACTCGCCGTCGAAGCAGGCACGGCAGAGGTTCGGCTTCTGGATCGTGGTCGCCTCGATCATCCCCTCCAGGGAGATGTACGAGAGCGAGTCCGCGCCCAGCGACTTGCCGATCTCGTCGACCGACATCCCGTTGGCGATCAGCTCCGCGCGGGTCGCGAAGTCGATGCCGAAGAAGCAGGGCCACTTGACCGGCGGCGAGGAGATCCGGATGTGGACCTCGGCCGCACCGGCCTCGCGGAGCATCCGGACCAGGGCGCGCTGGGTGTTGCCGCGGACGATCGAGTCGTCCACGACCACGAGCTTCTTCCCCTTGATGACTTCCTTGAGGGGGTTCAGCTTCAGCCGGATGCCCAGCTGGCGGATGGTCTGGGAGGGCTGGATGAAGGTGCGCCCGACGTAGGCGTTCTTCACCAGGCCGGCGCCGAAGGGGATGCCCGAGGCCTCGGCGTAGCCGATGGCGGCCGGGGTGCCGGACTCCGGCGTCGCTATCACCAGGTCGGCCTCGACCGGCGCCTCCTTCGCGAGGCGGCGGCCCATCTCCACGCGGGAGAGGTACACGTTCCGGCCGGCGATGTCGGTGTCCGGACGGGCCAGGTACACGTACTCGAAGACACAGCCCTTGGGCTTCGCTTCCGCGAATCGCGAGGTGCGGATGCCGTTCTCGTCGATCGCGATCATCTCGCCCGGCTCGACCTCGCGGACGTAGCTGGCGCCGCAGATGTCGAGGGCGGCGGACTCGGAGGCGACCACCCAGCCGCGCTCCAGACGGCCGAGGACCAGCGGGCGGATGCCCTGCGGGTCACGGGCCGCGTAGAGCGTGTGCTCGTCCATGAAGACGAGGGAGAAGGCGCCCCGGACGTCGGGGAGGACCTTCGCGGCGGCCTGCTCGATGGTGAGCGGCGTGCCGTCCTCGTCGACCTGTGCGGCGAGCAGCGCCGTAAGGAGGTCGGTGTCGTTGGTGGCCGCGACGCGGGTGGTGCGGCCTTCCTTCTTGGGCAGGTCCGCGACCATCTCGGCGAGCTGCGCCGTGTTCACCAGGTTGCCGTTGTGGCCGAGCGCGATCGAGCCGTGGGCGGTCGCCCGGAACGTCGGCTGCGCGTTCTCCCACACGGAAGCCCCGGTGGTCGAGTAGCGGGCGTGACCGACCGCGATATGACCTTGGAGGGAACCGAGAGAAGTCTCGTCGAAGACCTGGGAGACAAGTCCCATGTCCTTGAAGACGAGGATCTGGGAGCCATTGCTTACCGCGATTCCCGCGGATTCCTGGCCCCGATGCTGGAGGGCATAGAGCCCGAAGTACGTGAGCTTTGCGACCTCTTCACCCGGAGCCCAGACACCGAAGACGCCACAAGCGTCCTGGGGGCCTTTCTCACCGGGGAGCAGATCGTGATTGAGTCGACCGTCTCCGCGTGGCACGTTTCCGAGTGTAGACGGGCTCGACCACTGGTCCGAATTGAGGAAATGTGGAGGTGGCAGCCCTCGTGCGATCACACGAAATGATCAACTCCGGCCTGGAGAGGGCTACGAAGCAGGCGGGGTAAGGGATTCCGGCCCCCGGGCCCCGGCGAGCGGACGCTCGTACCAGGCCCGGGGCGGTCCGGCGATGTGACGGACGCCGCAATCGGCAGCCGCTCAGCGGACGGTCGGGGTCGCTGTGAGGCCTTCGCCGGAGGCGTCGGTGAGGGTCAGCGTTCGGTGGTTCAGCCGATAGGTGAGCGGGCCGTCGAGGAGCTCGTACAGCCGCGTCTCCAGCTTCATCTGCGGGGGCGTGCAGATCATCCGGGTCGTCGCCGCCGGGCCCTCGACGGTGAGGGTGCGGGCCTTCTCGTCGACGCGGGCGGTCGCGGAGAAGTTGTTGCAGCCGAGGTTGCCGGTGACCCGGCCGTCGGCGCCGAGGACGAACCGCGCCTTGGCCCCGCTGCCGGCGGGCAGGGAGGAGGGCGTACCGGCGCGCGAGACCAGCCCGTCGATCTTCCAGGTGGTGCCGAGCAGCGGGACGGCCGGCTCGGAGGTCAGCTCCACGCTGTTGCGCCCGTCGGCCGAGGTGAACCGCAGGCCGTCGCCCTTCATCGTCCCCTTCAGCGGGCCCGAGAAGGCCTTCAGGAACTGCGCCTCGAAGCGCCCCCGGTCGCCGGTGCAGGCCTTGCCGGTCACCTCGGCGAGGGTGACGGTGAGGGTGTCGCCCCGGAGCAGGACGGGGGCGCCGAAGGTGTTGCAGCCGCTGTTCCCCCCGGCGAGGCCGTCCTCCTCGAAGTCGACGCGCGCGCCGTCGGGCGCGGCGGACCTGGCGCCGTCGACCGTGACGGCGTCGACCGTCCAGGACGTGCCGGCGACCGGCAGGTCGGGCTCTCCCGCGCCCGCCCCGCTCCCCGCCCCTCCTTCCGTACCGCAGGCCGTGAGCAGAAGGAGGGGAACCAGGACGACGAGTGCGCGTGGCTTCGGCATGCAGGTGGGACGGACCGACCCGGCGTACGGTTCCGGGGCTAGCCCATCAGGGGGAGCAGGTCGTTCAGGTCGGCGCGCTCGCCGCTCGCGCTGATGTGGGCCGCGTCCAGCTCCGCCGCCCAGTCCGTACGCCCCGTCGCGAGCCTGATCCAGGTCAGCGGGTCCGTCTCCACCACGTTGGGCGGGGTGCCCCGGGTGTGCCGGGGGCCCTCCACGCACTGCACCACCGCGTACGGCGGGATCCGCACCTCCACCGCACCGCCCGGGGCCTTCGCCGCGAGGGCGTCGGCGAGCAGCCGGGTGCAGGCGGCGAGGGCCTGCCGGTCGTACGGGACGTCCGCGCCGGTCGCCGCGTTCAGGTCGTCGGTGTGGACGACGAGTTCGACGGCGCGGGTGACGAGGAAGTCCCCGAGCCGCATCACGCCGAAGCGGGTCGGGACGAGCCGCTCGTCGGAGGCGGACGCGAGCGCCTCCTCGTACCGCGCGAGCGTCTCCGCGTACAGCGCCGGCAGGTCGCCCGTGTCGATCGCCCGGGTGTCCTCGTCGATGCTCCCCGCCGCCGTCGCCGTGGCCAGGGGCCAGTCGACCAGGGCGAGTTCCCGCCGCAGCGGCTCGGGCTCCGCGAGCTTCCGGGACAGGGACGCGAGCACCATCGTCAGGTGCGCCGCCAGCTCCCGCACCGTCCACTCCCCGAGGCGCGTCGGCCCGTCCAGCTGCTCGGGCGTGAGCGCGGCCACCGCCTCCCGGACGTTCCGGAACTGGGCCAGGACCGCCGCCCTGGTCTTGGCGGAGTCGTACGTACGGGGACGCTTCTTGGCGGGTGGCATGGCCCGAGGCTAGCCCTGAGACTGGAAGGAACGGAGCCAATCGCAGCGAAAGCAGGCGACGGGACCATGACCCACCACGAGCACCCCGATGCCGCACTCGTGCGCCGGGGCTACGAAGCGTTCACCAAGGGTGACATGGAGGCTCTCGGGGCCACCATGACCAGCGACTGTATCCACCACGCACCCGGCAGCACCCGGTTCGGCGGGCATTTCAAGGGCCGGGACAACGTCCTGGCCATGTTCGGCGAGATGTTCGAGTACACCGGCGGCAGCATGCGCGTCGAGCTGGGCGGCATCTACCCCGACGGCCGTGGCCATGTGATCTCGACCCACAAGTTCTACGCCGAACACGGCGATCGCGGGATCGAGATGAACGGCGCCATGTTCTTCACGATCATCGGAGGCAAGGTCTCGGACGTCGACGAGTGCGTCGAGGACATCACCGAACTCGACGCCTTCTACTCCCAGGCCTGAGGAAGACGTCGAGCCCCCGCCCAGGCGAGGGCGGGGGCTCGTTTCCGTACGGATACGGCGTCGGATCAGGCCAGCAGGCCCGGGATCGTCGCCTCGTGCGCCTCGCGCAGCTCCGTGAGGGAGAGCGCGAACTCGCCCTGCACGTCCACCGCGTCACCGTCGACGACACCGATCCGGGTCGCCGGCAGACCCCGCGCACCGCACATGTCGGTGAAGCGGAGCTCCTCGCTGCGCGGGACGGCGACGACCGCACGGCCGGCCGACTCGCTGAAGAGGAACGTGAAGGCGTCCAGGCCCTCCGGGACGACCAGCCGCGCGCCGTTCCCGCCGCGCAGGCAGGACTCGACGACCGCCTGGACGAGACCGCCGTCGGACAGGTCGTGCGCCGCGTCGATCATGCCGTCGCGGGAGGCCGAGATCAGGATCTCGCCGAGCAGCTTCTCCCGGTCGAGGTCCACGGCCGGCGGCAGACCGCCGAGGTGCTGGTGGATGACCTCGGACCAGGCCGAGCCGCCGAACTCCTCACGCGTGTCGCCGAGCAGGTAGAGGAGCTGGCCCTCTTCCGCGAAGGCGATCGGCGTACGGCGGTTGACGTCGTCGATCACACCGAGGACGGCCACGACGGGCGTCGGGTGGATCGCGACCTCACCGGTCTGGTTGTACAGGGAGACGTTGCCACCCGTCACCGGGGTGCCGAGCTGCAGGCAGCCGTCCGCGAGACCACGGGTGGCCTCGGCGAACTGCCACATCACGGCCGGGTCCTCGGGCGAACCGAAGTTCAGGCAGTCCGAGATCGCCAGCGGCTTGGCACCGGAGGCGGCCACGTTGCGGTACGCCTCCGCCAGCGCGAGCTGCGCACCCGTGTACGGGTCGAGCTTCGCGTACCGGCCGTTGCCGTCGGTCGCCATGGCCACGCCGAGGTTCGTCTCCTCGTCGATACGGACCATGCCCGCGTCCTCGGGCTGCGCCAGGACCGTGTTGCCCTGCACGAACCGGTCGTACTGGTCCGTGATCCAGGACTTCGAGGCCTGGTTCGGGGAGGAGACGAGCTTGAGGACCTGGTCCTTCAGCTCGGCGCCGTTCTGCGGCCGGGGCAGCTTGCCGGCGTCGTCGGCCTGGAGCGCGTCCTGCCAGTCCGGGCGCGCGAACGGCCGGTGGTAGGTCGGGCCCTCGTGGGCGACGGAGCGCGGCGGCACGTCGACGATCTGCTCGCCGTGCCAGAAGATCTCCAGGCGCTCGCCCTCGGTGACCTCACCGATGACGACGGCGATGACGTCCCACTTCTCGCAGATCTCCAGGAAGCGGTCGACGTACTGGGGCTCGACGATCGCGCACATGCGCTCCTGCGACTCGCTCATGAGGATTTCCTCGGGCGAGAGGGTCGCGTCGCGCAGGTGCACCTTCTCCAGGTCGACCCGCATGCCGCCGGAACCGGCGGAGGCCAGCTCGGAGGTCGCGCAGGAGAGCCCGGCGCCGCCGAGGTCCTGGATGCCCGCGACCAGCTTCTCCTTGAAGATCTCCAGGGTGCACTCGATGAGGAGCTTCTCCTGGAAGGGGTCGCCGACCTGGACGGCGGGGCGCTTGGTGGGCTTGGTGTCGTCGAAGGTCTCGGACGCGAGGACCGAGACGCCGCCGATGCCGTCGCCACCCGTGCGGGCGCCGTACAGGATGACCTTGTTGCCGGGGCCGGAGGCCTTGGCGAGGTGGATGTCCTCGTGCTTCATCACGCCGATGCAGCCGGCGTTGACGAGGGGGTTGCCCTGGTAGCAGGAGTCGAAGACGACCTCGCCGCCGATGTTCGGCAGGCCCAGGCAGTTGCCGTAGCCGCCGATGCCGGCGACGACACCGGGCAGCACGCGCTTGGTGTCGGGGTGGTCGGCCGCGCCGAAGCGCAGCGGGTCGACGACCGCGACCGGGCGGGCGCCCATGGCGAGGATGTCGCGGACGATGCCGCCGACGCCGGTGGCCGCGCCCTGGTAGGGCTCGATGTACGAGGGGTGGTTGTGCGACTCGACCTTGAAGGTGACCGCGTACCCCTGGCCGACGTCGACGACGCCCGCGTTCTCGCCGATGCCGACGAGCATGGCGTCGTTCTCGGGGGTCTTCTCGCCGAACTGCTTCAGGTGGACCTTGCTGCTCTTGTAGGAGCAGTGCTCGGACCACATGACCGAGTACATGGCGAGCTCGGCGCCGGTGGGACGGCGGCCGAGGATCTCGCGGATGCGCGCGTACTCGTCCTCCTTGAGGCCGAGCTCCTTCCAGGGCTGCTCGCTGTCCGGCGTCTCGCTCGCGTGCTTGACGGTGTCGAGGCTCATCAGGCGTTGACCAGCTTCTTGAGGATCGAGGTGAAGAAACCGAGGCCGTCCGTCTTGCCGGTGCCGATCAGCGGCTCGACGGCGTGCTCCGGGTGCGGCATGAGGCCGACCACGTTGCCCGCGGCGTTGGTGATGCCCGCGATGTCGCGCAGCGAGCCGTTGGGGTTACCGAATGCATCAGCTTCGCGGGCCACGTAACGGAACGCGACCCGCCCCTCGGCCTCCAGCTCGTCGAGCGTGCGCTCGTCGGCGACGTACCGGCCGTCCATGTTCTTGAGCGGGACCTCGATCTCCTGGCCCTCGGTGTAGTCCGAGGTCCAGGCGGTCTCCGCGTTCTCCACCCGCAGCTTCTGGTCGCGGCAGATGAAGTGGAGGTGGTTGTTGCGCAGCATCGCGCCCGGCAGCAGATGGGCCTCGGTGAGGATCTGGAAGCCGTTGCAGATACCGAGGACGGGCATGCCCGCCTTCGCCTGCTCGATGATCGTCTCCATCACCGGCGAGAAGCGGGAGATGGCTCCGGCCCGCAGGTAGTCGCCGTAGGAGAAGCCGCCGGCCAGGACCACGGCGTCGACCTGCTTGAGGTCCTTGTCGCGGTGCCAGAGCGAGACGGGCTCGGCGCCCGCCAGGCGGGCGGCACGCAGCGCGTCCTGGTCGTCGAGCGTTCCGGGGAACGTGACGACGCCGATGCGTGCGGTCACGACTCCACCTTCACGATGAAGTCTTCGATCACGGTGTTGGCAAGGAAGGTTTCGGCCATCTCATGGATGCGGGCGAGGGCGGCATCGTCGACCGGCCCCTCCACCTCCAGCTCGAAGCGCTTCCCCTGACGGACGTCGGCGATTCCGGCGAATCCCAGGCGGGGCAGTGCACGCTGCACCGCCTGCCCCTGAGGGTCGAGGATCTCCGGCTTGAGCATGACGTCGACTACGACGCGTGCCACTGGCACTCCCGGTGGTGTGTTGCGTGGGCGGTTCCCTCAGCGTACCTGCCTCCAAATTCTACGCGGGTAGAGATCTGAAGGATCCTACAAAAGCCCGGTTCAGAGCGGTGTGCGTCACACGGACGCCCTCCACGCGCCCGGTACACACTCCCCCGCAAAATTCGAGCGAAATATTGCGGTCCACATTGCGCTGGGACACGCTGAAACAATTGACAGGGCTTCACAATGCGACGCCTACCGCTGTACAAAGGAATCCAGAAGAAAGCAGCATTGTCCCGGCACAGCCGTATGGTCGGCATCGTCGCACGTCAGGGGCGCCACAAGCGCCCTCCCGGCCTCGGCGGCCGCAGGAAAGGACCGATATCCGTGGCTCAGCGTGTGGTGGTCACTCTCTCCGACGACATCGACGGCGGAGAAGCGGCTGAAACGGTCGCGTTCGGCCTCGACGGGAAGATGTACGAGATCGACCTGAATGCTGCCAATGCAAAGAAACTCCGCAAGGCCCTCGCGCCCTACCTCGCCGCCGGCCGCAAGCAGCCGGCCCGGGCGGCGGCCGGCCGGAGCCTCTCGGCCGACTCGTACACACACACCGCCCTCGCCCCCGACCCGGCGGCGGTCCGCGCCTGGGCGCAGTCCAACAAGATGGACGTGCCCGCCCGCGGCCGGATCCCGAAGCGCGTCTACGAGGCCTTCCGCGCGGCGAGCTGAGCGGGACGCGCAGGACCCGGCCGGCGCCCGCCGAGCGGGCCGGGGAGTCGATTTGCATTGCCCCCCCGGTGATCGGCTAGAGTCTGGATCACGCCGAGGGGCGAGGCCGAGAAGCCGAGTCCCCAGCAGCGTGCGGGTGTAGTTCAGTAGCAGAACAGCCCCCTTCCAGGGGGAAGGCGCAGTGTGCAATCCCTGTCACCCGCTCTGCATCGCATTACCTAGCACTCCGGTGCATCAGGTACAGTGGTGCTCGCACCGCCCGGTGGAAGCCGGTCGGGAGCAATGCGGACGTGGCTCAGTTGGTAGAGCATCACCTTGCCAAGGTGAGGGTCGCGAGTTCGAATCTCGTCGTCCGCTCAGGGTGCGAAGGCCCCGGTTCTCAGGAACCGGGGCCTTCGTCGTGCTCCCGACGTGATGTGAAGGGCCCCACACGGCGGTGTGTCACAAGCACCCGAGACGTTGGGTATAGTTAGCAGCGCGCTACGGCGCATGCGGACGTGGCTCAGTTGGTAGAGCATCACCTTGCCAAGGTGAGGGTCGCGAGTTCGAATCTCGTCGTCCGCTCCATGAAGAAGCCCCCGGTCGATCCGACCGGGGGCTTTCTCGTTCCCTGTCCGGGAATCCCTCTCCGGGAATCCCGGTCCGGGAATCAGGACCAGGTGTTCCCGGTCAGCAGCTCGTACGCCTCGATGTACTTGGCGCGGGTCTTCTCCACGACCTCCTGCGGCAGCGCCGGCGGCGGCTGCTCGCTCTTGCGGTCCCAGCCGGAGGCCGGCGAGGTCAGCCAGTTCCGCACGATCTGCTTGTCGTACGAGGGCTGGGCGCGGCCCGGCTGCCACTCGTCGGCCGGCCAGAAGCGGGAGGAGTCCGGGGTGAGGACCTCGTCGGCGATGACGAGCCGGTCGCCGTCCGGGGTGCTCTCGAAGCCGAACTCGAACTTGGTGTCGGCCAGGATGATCCCGCGCTCGCGCGCGATGTCCCGGGCCCGGCCGTACACGTCGAGGGTCGTCCGGCGCAGCAGGGCGGCGGTCTCGGCGCCGACCTGGCGGGCGACCTCCTCGTACGAGACGTTCTCGTCGTGGTCGCCGACCGCGGCCTTGGTGGCCGGGGTGAAGATCGGGGCGGGCAGCTCGGAGCCGTCGGTGAGGCCCTCGGGGAGCGCGAGGCCGCAGACCGTGCGGGACTCGTTGTACTCCAGCAGGCCGGAGCCGGTGAGGTAGCCGCGGGCCACGGCCTCGACCGGGATCATGTTCAGCGACTTGCAGATCAGCGTGCGGCCCGCCCAGTCGGCGGGGGCGCCGGCCGGCAGCTCGGTGGAGAGCACGTGGTGCGGGACCAGGTCGGCGAGCTGGTCGAACCACCAGAGGGAGAGCCGGGTGAGGACCCGGCCCTTGTCGGGGATCTCGGTGGGCAGGACCCAGTCGTACGCGGACATGCGGTCGCTCGCCACCATCACGAGGTCACCGGCCTCGTTCCGGTACAGGTCGCGGACCTTGCCCGTGTGGAGATGGGTCAGGCCCGGGACCTGGACGGGCTCGGGCTTTTCTACGAATCCGGACACGGTTCCTCCGCGTAGGTTGATCCAGGAGCGAGTCCGATTCTCTCGCACATCCGGGCGGATCCGGCCGCGAGGCCCTGTGACCCCCCGCTCAGTCCCTCTTGCAGATGCGGTCCAGGAGGTTCGCGGTGGCGCGCTGGACCCGGGCGTCGACATGGCCCGGCCGGTCCAGCGCCGGTGACCAGGCGAAGGTGCCGGACGCGAAGACCCACGCGCCGGACGGGGCCCGGTAGAGACTCGTCTCCTGGTGGCGCAGCGCCCCCTCGCCGTCCCGGTAGGGCGAGTGCGCGAGCAGGATGCGGCCCTGGTGCTCCGGGAGCGCGGTGCGCGGGAAGTAGCGGTCGGCCTCGCCCGCGACCAGGCCCGGGAGCTCGTCGCCGTCGCCCGCGCCGGTGGCGTCCCAGAGCCAGTGCTCGGCGTTCCGTACGACCAGCGGATGCGGTTCGGGCACCCGGCCCGCGTACTGGATGCCGAGGAGCTGCTGCTCGGGCCGGTCGACCTCGCGCCAGAGCGCGGGGCGGCCGGGGCCGCGCCGCTTGCGGCAGGTGAGGAGGCGGTCCGGCACCCCGGACGGCGAAGGGCCCAGCTCCACCTGCCAGTACATGGTGTTGGCGGAGAGGAAGACGAGCGAGGTGCCCTGGTCGCGGGCGAGTTCGGCGGTGCGGCGCATCGGGGCCGACCAGTACTCGTCGTGTCCCGGGAAGACGAGACCCCGGTAGCGGCTCGGGTCGACCCGGCCCGCGTGCAGGTCGCGCGTCTCCGCGTAGGCCAGGTCGTAGCCGTAGCGCTCGGCCCAGCGGATGAAGTCGTAGGCGTGCCCGACGTGCAGGGGCAGCCCCGCGCCCGCGTACGGGCGGTCGAAGGAGACGGTGACGGCCGCCTCCTCCTCGCCGAGCAGCCGGCCCTCCTCGTCCCAGGCGTGGTAGAGGCTGGCACCGGTGCGGCCGTCCTCCGGGTAGAGGTTGTACGCCTGCCAGGTCACGTCCGGGAGGACGAGGAGCAGATCGGCCGGATGGTTGTCGCGGACCGTGAAGGGGATGTGCGAGCGGTAGCCGTCGGCGGTCGTGAGGACGGCGACGTACGCGCCGATCGACCAGTACGAGGGGACCTGCAGCCGCCAGGACTGCCACCAGTGATGGCAGGAGACCGTGCGGTCGGCGGTGAGCGGGGCCGGCTGGACGATCCCGGAGAGGCGCGGACTGGTGGTGATCTTGGCGGCGCCGTCGCCGCCGTAGTGCCCGATCCGGTAGACGTCGACCGAGAACTGCTGCGGCGGGTCCACGGTGATGTGGAAGTCGATGGACTCGCCCGGCGCCACGGCCCCGTCGGACGCGAAGCCCTTGATCTGGCGCCGGACGTCGTCGGCCGTGCGCGGGCCGCCGCTGCCGCCCCGGGCCAGGATCTCGTCCGCGTACCAGGGGACCATCTGACCGGTGTCGTCGAAGTAGTTCTCCGAGCCGCGCAGCCAGGGCAGCGGGCCCTGGCCGAAGGGATCGGAGACCGCGTGCGCGAGCGCACCCGACTCCCACCGTCTGATCTGCTCCGCCCCCATGTGCGCCCCTCCCTCGACTCCCCCGGTCGGCCGGTCAGTGCCTGTGGCTCGTGCCTCTGTCTTCGTGCCTCTGTCAGTGACGGTCTCCAGCACATCACATAACGCACGCACTCCGTCACCGTTCGTCGTGAATTGGCGAGAGCGGAAGCGACGGCTCCGGACTGCCGGTCGTGCTGGCGGTCGCGCTGCCGGTCGTGTTCCCGGTCGCGCCGCCGGTCGTGCTCCCGGTCGTCAGGGCCGCTCAGACCAGGCGTACGGGCTTCTCCGGGCGCACCCCGGTGCGGGTCAGCCAGACCCGCAGGGGCTCCGGGTCGCCGTCCTCGACGAGGGCGAGGACCCGGGGACCGAGGTCCGCCGCCCGCTCGCCGCCGACAAGCAGCGCGGGACCGTCGAGCCAGTCGAGACCGGGGGCCGCCTCGGCGGTGTCCACGGCCGCGCAGCAGACCATCGCGGTCACATGGTCGGCGAGCAGGTCACGGCCGGTACGGGGCGGCTGGAGCGGGAACAGCGGCAGGGGTCCGTCGGGGCCGCTGACGGCGTGCGGGGCCGCGGGGCCGCTCCCCTTCTCGGTGGTGCGGGCGGCGGTCTCGGCCGCTGCGGCGACCCGCGCCTCCCTGGCCGCCTCCTCGCGCGCGAGGAGCGCGCTGAGCGCTCCGGCGAGCGCCTCGGCGGCGGGGTTGACCGGGTCTTCTTCTTCCTCGTCCTCGTCCCGGCCCTCGTCGTGGCCTTCCGTGGTGATGAGGTCGGGGGCGGCGGCGGGGTCCGGACCGGTGGCGGGTTCGGGGTCGGGGTCGGCGGCGGGGTCTGGACCGGTGGCGGGTTCGGGTTCGGGGTCGGGGTCGGGGTCGGGGTCGGGCTGGGGCTGGGGCGTCGTCAGGTGGGTCATCACCCGGGTCAGGGTCGGGCCGGGTGCGTCGGAGGCCGGGCCGCCGGCGGCGCCGGCCACGCCGAGGCCGTCGAGGACCTGGTGCAGTCGGGCCGCGTCGGTGCGCCACTTCCGGTCGACGACCTCCTCCGGGTACTGGCTCCACTCCACCGGCGCCCAGTCGGGGCCGGGCTCGGCGGGGCCGCCGTGGAAGAGGCGGGCGGCGAGCAGCGAGGTGGCCTCGTCGACGGCGCCGGGCTCCTCCAGGAGGTCGCAGGCCGGGCGCTCGCCGAGGCGGGAGGAGAAGCCCTCCGCGAGCCGGTCGCGGCGGGAGAGCTCGGTCAGGGCGGAGACCACGCCCGCGTCGAGCTTGGCGGGCCAGCGGCCCATGCGCCAGGCCGGCAGCGCGACCCTGGTCAGCAGGCGGTCCCAGCCCGCGTAGGCCAGACCGACCTGCTCCTGGGCGACGATCCGTACGCCGTAGTCCACGGCCTGGGCGCGCTCCGAGCCGGCGGCGGCGACCCCGCGCTCCATCTCGGCGGCGTGCCCGCGGCAGGCGCGCAGCAGCACGCGGGCGACCTGCCCGACGCCGCGGGAGCCGAGCCGGCGGAGCGGGTCGAGGCCCGGGCCCCCGGGCACGGCCACGGCGGCGTCCAGACCGCGGATGAACCGGCGGGCGGCGGCTATGTCGGGGTGGGCGGCCGGTCCCGTACCTGCGACGACGGGCGCGAGGACCGCCCGCAGCTCGCCGACGCGCATCCACCACAGGAAGGGCGAGCCTATGACCAGGACGGGAGCGCCGTCGCCGCCGGACGTCCGGCGATGGCGGTGGGCCCGGTGGGTGCGGTCCTCCAGCCAGCTGTCGCAGTCCGGGGTGAGGGCTATCGCGGCGGGCGCCGGGACGCCGAGCCGGTCGGCCAGGTCGCGGACCAGCCGGTACAGATCGGGGGCGGCGGTCTCGGCGAGCTCCACCGTCGGCGTGGCGGCCGGGCGGGCCCGGGCGACGACGAGGGCGACGGCCGCGGCGGCGAGGAGGACGAGGACGGCGAGCACGGTCACGATCCAGCGGGCCGTGTCCCAGCCCGCCCCGGTGAAATGACCCGTGACCCCGCCCGCGTACAGGACGACGGCCACCGCGGCGGGGAGCACCGCGAGGCCCAGTGCCCTGCCGCGAACGCGGAGGACGGCGAGGGCCCGGGAGTGCGCGGCGCGCGCACCCCACTCCTCGCCGACAACGGAACCGGTACCGGACACGCCGTTCATCACCCCCTCCTGTCCTCGACGGGACTGCCTGTGGCGGTGTTGCTCACTCCCCCACTGTGGCACCCGCCACTGACATCGCAATGCCGGTGGGCCAAGTGCCGGAATGCCTTCGCCGCACCCTAGTTGGGGCTGTGGCGGGCGTCATCCGTATGGCCGAGCCGTCACTCGATGGAATGGCTTTGGGTAAAGGTGATGGCGCACTTGTGGCCGTGTGGTTCACGGGTTCCGCACCACACGGCCACAAGAGGAATCAGAGAATTCGGGCGAAATCGAGCCGGATCAGGCCTCGGCGGCCTTCCGCGCGATGTCCGTACGGTGCTGCGAACCGTCAAGGCGGATGCGGCCGACCGCCGCGTACGCGCGCTCGCGGGCCTGCGCCAGGTCCGTTCCGGTGGCGGTGACCGAGAGGACCCGGCCGCCCGCGCTCACGACCGCGTCGCCGTCCCGCTTCGTACCGGCGTGGAGCACGTACGCGTGCGGGGCGTCCTGCTCCGCGACCTCGTCCAGGCCCTCGATCGGGTCGCCCGTGCGCGGGGTGTCCGGGTAGTTGTGGGAGGCGACGACCACGGTGACGGCGGCCTCGTCGCTCCAGCTCAGCGGGGCCTGGTCGTCCAGGGTGCCGTTGGCGGAGTTCAGCAGGACACCCGCGAGCGGGGTCTTCAGACGGGCCAGGACGACCTGGGTCTCCGGGTCGCCGAAGCGCGCGTTGAACTCGATGACCCGCACGCCACGGCTGGTGATCGCCAGACCCGCGTAGAGGAGCCCGGAGAACGGCGTGCCACGGCGGCGCAGCTCGTCGACCGTCGGCTGGAGGACGGTCTCCATGACCTCCTCGACCAGCTTCGGGTCGGCCCACGGCAGCGGCGAGTACGCGCCCATGCCGCCGGTGTTCGGGCCCTCGTCGCCGTCGAGCGCGCGCTTGAAGTCCTGCGCGGGCTTCAGCGGGAGGACGGTCGTGCCGTCGGTGATCGCGAAGAGGGAGACCTCGGGGCCGTCGAGGTACTCCTCGATGACCACCCGGTCGCAGGCGAGCGCGTGCGCCCGGGCCTGCTCGACGTCCTCGGTGACGACGACGCCCTTGCCGGCGGCCAGACCGTCGTCCTTGACCACGTACGGAGCGCCGAAGGCGTCGAGCGCCTCGTCGATCTCGGCCGGGGTCGTGCAGACGTAGCTACGGGCGGTGGGGACGCCGGCGCCGGCCATGACGTCCTTGGCGAAGGCCTTGGAGCCCTCCAGCTGCGCCGCCTCCCGGGACGGGCCGAAGACGGGGATGCCGGCCGCGCGGACGGCGTCGGCGACGCCGGCGACGAGCGGGGCCTCCGGGCCGACGACGACCAGCTCGGCGCCCAGCTCGGTGGCGAGCGCGGCGACGGCAGCGCCGTCGAGCTGGTCGACGGGGTGCAGCTCGGCGACCTCCGCGATTCCGGCGTTGCCGGGCGCGCAGTGCAGAGCGGTGACGTCGGGATCGAGGGAGAGAGAGCGGCACAGGGCGTGTTCGCGGGCGCCGCCGCCGATGACGAGGACCTTCACGCCTGCCAGAGTAGCCCGCGGGGCGGGGTGCCCCTTGTGCGGGCCACCGAGCGAGACGCCCCTACTCGTTCGTGTATTCCTCCACAACCGTGGCTCCCAGCTCCCGCACGATCAGGTCGTGCCCGGAGAGGGCGGAGTCGACGAGGTCCGGATCGTCCTCCTCCGGGACGTCGTCCTCGGGCGCCACGGGCTGCGGCGCCGGCGGCGCGTACGAGGGCGCGGGGGCCTGCGCCGGGCCGGGCGCCTGGGCCTGCGGGAAGGCGGGGGCCGGTGCGGACTGCGCCTGTGCGGGGGCGGGCGGCGGGGCCTGCTGGAAGGCGGGGGCGGCGGGTCGGCCGCCGCCGAAGCCACCGGCGCCTCCTCCTCCGCCGCCGAAGCCACCGGTGCCGCCGGAGCCGCCGAAGCCGGTGGCGGCGGGCGGGGGCGTGGCACCGCCCGAGGGGTCGATGATCGCCTCGATCTTCCAGTTCACGTTCAACTGCTCGGCGAGGGCCTGCTTGAGGACCTCCTCGCTGCCGCTGCTCGCGAAGTTGTCCCTCGCTCCGGCGTTGAGGAAGCCGAGCTGGAGCGTCGTGCCGTCGAACCCCGCCACCTGGGCGTTCTGGCTGAGCAGGATCCAGGTGAAGCGGCGCCGGTTCTTGACGGCGTCGAGGATCTGCGGCCACAGGTTCCGCACCTGGGCCGTGTCCCCGCCGGTGCTCACGGGGGCCGGAGCCGACTGCGGCTGCACGGGCGCGGGGGCCGGGGCGGCGGGCGCCGCGGGAGCGGGCGCGGACGCACCGGGCCAGGCGCCGGGCGCGCCGCCGCCGGGGGTGGCGGCACCGGGCCAGGCACCGGGCCGGGGCGCGGCGGGCGCCTGAGCCGCGGCGGGCTGCTCCTGTACGGGAGCGGGGGCAGGCGGCTGCTGTACAGGAGCAGGAGCGGAGGCCGGCGGCTGCACGGGCGCGGGGGCCGGCGGGGGCGGGGCCATCGGGGTGTGGGCCTCGGGCCCGGGCACGTACCCCAGGGCGGGCGCCGGAGGTCCGGGCGTGAAGACGGGCGCGGGCGCGGCGGCCGCCCCGCGCTCCAGCCGGTCGAGCCGCGCCTGGAGGGAACGCTCGTCGTCGAAGGCGGCGGGCAGCAGCACGCGCGCGCAGATCAGCTCCAGCTGCAGCCGGGGCGAGGTGGCGCCGCGCATCTCGGTCAGGCCGGCGTTGACCAGGTCGGCCGCGCGGCTGAGCTCGGCGGCACCGAAGACGGAGGCCTGGGCCTGCATGCGCTCGATGACGTCGACCGGGGCGTCGATGAGTCCCTTCTCGGCGGCGTCCGGCACGGCGGCCAGGATCACCAGGTCGCGCAGCCGCTCCAGGAGGTCGGCGACGAACCGGCGCGGGTCGTTGCCACCCTCGATCACCCGGTCGACGACCTCGAAGGCGGCGGCGCCGTCGCCGGAGGCGAAGGAGTCCACGACGGAATCGAGCAGCGAGCCTTCCGTGTACCCGAGCAGCGACGTGGCCATGGCATAGGTCACACCGTCTTCGGCGGCACCGGCGAGCAGCTGGTCCATGACGGACATCGAGTCACGGACGGACCCGGCGCCGGAACGGACGACCAGCGGCAGCACCCCGTCCTCGACGGGGATGCCCTCGCGCCCGCAGACCTCGCCCAGGTACTCCCGCAGGGTGCCGGGCGGCACGAGCCGGAAGGGGTAGTGGTGGGTCCGGGACCGGATGGTCCCGATGACCTTCTCGGGCTCGGTCGTCGCGAAGATGAACTTCAGGTGCTCCGGCGGCTCCTCGACCACCTTCAGGAGGGCGTTGAAGCCCGCCGAGGTGACCATGTGGGCCTCGTCGATGATGTAGATCTTGTACCGGCTGGACGCCGGCCCGAAGAAGGCCTTCTCCCGCAGCTCACGGGCGTCGTCCACACCACCGTGCGAAGCGGCGTCGATCTCGATGACGTCGATCGACCCCGGCCCGTTCCGCGCGAGGTCGCGGCAGGACTGGCACTCCCCGCAGGGCGTGGGGGTCGGGCCCTGCTCGCAGTTCAGACACCGCGCGAGAATGCGCGCACTGGTCGTCTTGCCGCACCCGCGGGGCCCGCTGAACAGGTACGCGTGATTGACCCGGTTGTTCCGCAGGGCCTGCTGCAACGGGTCGGTGACATGCTCCTGCCCGATGACCTCGGCGAAGGACTCGGGACGATAGCGGCGGTACAGCGCGAGAGACGACACGTATACGAGGTTATAGGCGCCCACCGACAACCCGGGAAAAACCGGAGCGGGCGGGGGCACGGCGATGGGCCCGGCCGGGCCGACGACGTGGAAGCGCGGGCGACCCGGGAACGCGGGCGATCTGGGCACGCGGGCACGGCGGCAGCGAGCGGCGGCCCGGAAGCGCAGGCCCCCTGGAAACGCAGGGCGACCTGGAAACGTAAGCGCCCCCCACGCACCTGCCAGAGCCGACCTACCCTTGCTGCCTTCCGGCCCTGGGGGAGTTCAGTCAGATAGCACCGCGTGAGGGGCTCCGCCCAGAGTACCCGATCCGAACCCCCGTCCGTCCCCCCTCCCCGACCTGCGTCCCCTCGTCCGCCCCCGCTCCGGATGACGTGCGCGAGCACCCTTCCCGGTCATGTAATGTTCTCCACGGAGGATTCGCCTAGAGGCCTAGGGCGCACGCTTGGAAAGCGTGTTGGGGGCAACCCCTCACGAGTTCGAATCTCGTATCCTCCGCCATTGCTCTCACCGGGCAATTCGTTGAAGGGCCCCACCGTTCGCGGTGGGGCCCTTCGACGTTGTCCGTCTCAGCTTCCGTCTCGGTTGCCCTCGGTGGGGTCTCGCTCCCCTTCTTCTGGGCCGTCCCGGAGCGCGCCACCGATCTGCTTGGCCACCTGCTGGAGCATCGGGCCGGCGATGTGCATGTACCGGGCCCGCATTCGCACCGACCCTCCCGCCTCCCATCCCACTCGACAACGGGACGGCGAGTGCTGCGCGGCGCCCGCCGGCAGGGACCGGGTGCTCGGATCGGACGGCTACTGGGGGACGTTCTGGCCGGCACGGGCCTGGACGTCGGCGACGTACCGCCTGGTGAACACCACCGGAACCACGAAGCCGGCGATCTGGACAAGGGTGGCGGCGGTGGAGTGGCCCTGGCCGGCGTGAGCCAGTACGGCCAGGACGGCGGCGGTCGCCGCGAAGGCGAGCGTCCAGACGGCGGTGATGACGGTGTTGGTACGGACGAACACCGGCTGGGCCCATATCTCCGGCGGCGTGGACTGCTTGGCGATGCCGAGCGTGAACGGCCGGCCAAGTGCCAGCGAGGCCCCGGCGATCAGGGTGAGCACTCCGGAGGAGAGGGCCGCGGAGTAGGGGTGCAGCGCCGAGTCGGGGTCGGTGAAGGCCAGGGCCGCGAGGGCGGCGAAGAAGAGGGCCGAACCGGACTCGATGATCAGCGCGTCCGGGCGACACCCGGCGGCACGCTGCTTGACGATCACCCCGACCGCCACGGCCAGACCGGCGAGCGCCGCCCACTGCCAGTGGGCGGACGGCAGGACCGCGTAGACGATCCAGGGCAGAAAGGTGAGGACGTAGGTCATGGCGTGGTTCCCCCGTTGGCTCCGCTAACTGACATGTCGAAAGTAGAAGGTCATAATCGACCTGTCAATATTGGAATGTAAGGTGGGGTCATGAGCCTTCGACACGCGCTGCTGGGACTCCTCTCGGACGGCCCCGCCAGCGGATACGACCTGCTGAAGCTGTTCGACACGTCGCTCGCCAACGCCTGGCCCGCGACCCAGAGCCAGGTCTATACCGAGCTGACCAGGCTGGCCGACAGCGGGCTGATCACGGTCGCGGCCCAGGGCCCGCGCGGCCGCAAGGAGTACACGCTGACCGGCACGGGACTGGCCGAGCTCCGGCACTGGCTCACCGAGACCACGCCGGTGCTGCACGCCCGCAGCGACCTCCTGCTGCGGGTCTTCTTCCTCGGCGTCCTCACCCCCGACCAGGGCCGGCAGTACCTGCGATGGCTGGCCGACATCTCCGCGCAGGGCCACGACCGACTGCAAGCCGTCCAGGAGTCCGTCGACTGGGACGACGACGACCTGTCCGCGCACGGCCGGATCGCCCTTGAGTACGGGCTCCGCTTCAACGCCATGCGCCGCGAGTGGGCCGAGTGGGCGGCAGAACAGATCTAGCGCCGGGCCCATCGACTCACCACAGTGCAGGGGTGAGCCGGAAGTCCCCCGCGAGGGTGGAAGCCGGGCCTACAGCACCAGGTTCTTCATGAGACAGGCCGCCCCGTCAGCGCCGGAGTGTGGCACCGCTCGGTACCCCTCGCTCTCATAGAGTGCGATGTTCCGCCTGCTCTGGGCACCGGTGAACAGAACGGCCTGGGAGCAGTTCGGCTCGGCGGCGGACTCGACGGTGCGGAGCAGCCAGCGACCCAGGCCCTGGCCGCGCAGGTCGGGGGCGACGCAGAGGCGGCCCACCTGCCAGTCGGTGCCGATGCGTCGAGCCCGCGCCATGCCCAGGAGGCGGCCGTCCCGCCAGAGCCCCATGGCGTGCCAGGTCGCGAGCCAGTCGCGGATCTGCTGCGGTGACTCGTGCAGGGCCGGGACGGCCAAGGTGTCGTTCGCGAGGGCCTCGTCCACCCAGCAGCACCGCTGCAGCACGGTGACCTCGGGCGCGTCGTCGGGGGTCAGCCGCCTCACGTACGACCCCGCCAGCGGGCCGGGCGTCGTCCCGGGTCGCCCGCGCTCCCGCAGCGGGCGAAGGGCGTGGGCCACCCGCACCAACTCGTCCAGGACCCCGCGGGCCGTCCCGACAAGAGCCGGGGCGGGGCGGACCCGTCCGTCCTCCACCGCGTCACGGAGGCGTATCGCGACCGTGGAGCCCAGCGGAACCAGGCGCAGCGTGGTCACGACCTGCTTGGCGTGCTGGACGGCCCGGGTGCCGGCCGAGGTGTTGCCGTAACTGACGAAGCCGATCGGCTTCCAGGCCCATTCTCGGTGGAGGTAGTCCAGCGCGTTCTTCAACGTCGCCGGCATCCCGTAGTTGTACTCCGGGGTCACCACCACGAATCCGTCCGCAGCGTCCACGATCGCGCTCCACCGTCGCGTGTGCTCGTGCTGGTACACACCTGCCGCCGGATGTTCCTCCTCGTCGAGGAACGGCAAGTCGAGGTCACCGAGGGCCACGGGCACGAGCTCGACACCGAGTTTCACGGCATCGGGCGCGAGCGCTCCGACGAGCCACTCTCCCACCGCCGGCCCGAGGGCGCCGGGACGATTGCTGCACACGAGCACGAGGACACGCAGGCTTTTCGTTGACATGGAAACGAAATTACCCGGTAGATTGATTACATGTCAACGAAACCGTCGGACCAGAGCGCTCACTGGCTGAACCCCGACGAGGAGCGCGCATGGCGAGCGTTCCGCCGCATGGTGGTCGCCGTTCAGGCCGGCACGGCGCGGGACCTGGCCGCGGTCGGACTCTCCGAGCCCGACTACGAGGTGCTGAGCACCCTGTCGGAGCGCCCCGGGCACACCAGCTCCCTTCACGAGCAGGCCGCGAAGATGAACTGGTCACGCAGCCGCCTCTCCCGGCACGCCACCCGGATGGAAGACCGCGGCCTGCTGCGGCGCGAACCGGACCCGGCCGACGGAAGGGGCTGCCTCCTCGTCCTCACGGAGCACGGCTTCGACACGCTCGCGAACGCCGCCCCGGCCCACGTCGCCTCGGTACGCCACCACTTCATCGACCGGCTCACCTCCGAGGACCTCGTCGCCCTCGAAGAAATCGCCCGGAGAGTGCAGGGCCCCGGAGACTGAACCGGTCACGCGTCCGAGGTCCGGAACGTGGGAGGCGGCGCATCGCGGACGCTGACGCTGCTCGCGGGTCTGGTGATGTGGCTGATGGGCGCGCTGCGGCTGGGTGGTGATGAGCTTCGGCGCCGACCCGTCCGGGGAAGCGTCTTGAACCGGTCGCGCTGCCCGTCGCCATGGTGATTGCGGGCGGGGCTCTGCTCGGCACGGACGTCGCACTCGTACGCAGCATCGCCGGCTTCTCGACACCCGGCCTGTCCGCCGTACCGGCCCTGCTCGGCGGATCCGTCACCGTCGCCCTGGTGGGCCTGGCGCAGGCGGCGAGCATCGGCCGCCTGCGCACGCAATCCGGAGGGCTCCGTCCGTCGGCCAACGGCGACTTCGCCGCGCAGGGCCTGGCGAACGTGGCCGGCGATCTCTCCAGTCCCCGCCCTCGGGCGGTTCTCGCCCCTGTACAGGGGCGGCGGTCTCGGCCGGGGCACGCACCCGCTGGGCGGGGGTCGCCTCGGCGTCCTGCTCGCCGTCGTCGTCTCGGTCTGCGCGCCGCTCGCCGAACGCATCCTGATGCCCGTCATCGGCAGGCTCGTCCTGGCCGTCGCCGGCGAGCTGATCAGGGGCAAGCGGCAGGACATCGTGCTGGTGCTGCGGACCTTGCGGCTGTCGTCGGCGGCGATGGTCGCGACCGAGTGGCACGCGGTGGACCCGCCGATGGAGCCGCCCTCGGACGAGGGCACTAGCTACTGCCTCGAACTGCCGCACATCGAGGCGACGTTGCCACGCGCGGGCGGCTGTCGGTGGGCCCTGCTGACCCTGGCCATGCGGGGCGTGTCGGGCGTCCGTCGTCGAGCGTCGCTATGCGCGGGAGTGGCCCGGAGGGCTGAGCGGGGGCGCGGAGGGGGTCGTTCACTGGATCGGGGGGTGATCCGGCGGAGGGACGTTCCTTCTCGATCCGGTCTGTAGTGATGCCGATACTTTCTGTGATGACCAGTCGATGACCAGTCGGCACGATCAAACAGGGGATATCGATGAGGAAGTTGGCAACGGCAGTGGTGGCAGCGGGGTTGTTCTTCGGGGGAATGGGGGTGGCGGTGGCCGACTCATGGCACGACGTAGCGCTCTTCAAGACAACCGGGGCACGCTTCGCGGAAGGGAAGTACAAGTGGGAGCCCGTAGAGCAGCAGCAAGGCGCGTTCCACATCAAGGGCAGCCTGCGTGACGTCGGCCTGGACGACAACCACAACGTGTATCTGCAGGTAAAGGTGCACGGTTACGGGTGGAATCGCTTCGACGGCGTGCAGAAGAAGGCGGTCTGGATCGACAAGCTCGTCCACGACGGTGCCAGTCGGTACACGAACACGGCAGAGGTACGCGTGTGCCAGAACCGCGGCTCCCTCCGGCCTGACAACTGCTCTCCGACGAGGTACTTCAAGCGCAAGTAGGGCCGCCGACCTTTGCGGGAGCCACTCACCAGTGGCTCCCGCCCCTCACAGGAGTGCGCACCACATGGACGTCATTCTCCGCGCCGAGGGCGTGGATCTCTTCTACGGCACCGAGCAGGCTGTGACTGGTGCCGATTTCACGCTCAAGCGCGGCGAAGTGGCCGCCATCATGGGCAGCAGCGGGTCGGGGAAGTCGTCCCTGCTGTACTGCCTCGCGGGGGTTCTGCCCCCTACCAACGGCACGGTGACCTTCGACGGAGAAATGCTCTCGTCGCTCCCCGACGGGGAGCTCAGTGCGCTGCGCCGTACGCGTCTGGGCTTCGTCTTCCAGTACGGGGAGCTACTGCCAGAGTTGACCGTCGAGGAAAACACGGCGCTCCCGCTGCGGCTCGCCGGGATCAGCAAGACCCATGCCCATGCCATGGCTGGCCAGATCCTGGGGCGTCTAGGGATGGGGGACCTGTTGCGACGCAGGACCTCGAAGCTTTCGGGTGGTCAGAGTCAGCGTGTGGCCGTGGCGCGAGCCCTGGTCCACAGACCGGACGTAGTGTTCGCGGACGAGCCGACCGGGGCGCTCGACAGCGCCAACGCGGCTGCCGTTCTGGATGAATTCCTGCAGATGGCGAGGAGGCAGAAGACCGCAGTAGTCATCGTCACGCACGACGCCGATGTGGCCGCAAAGGCCGATACCCAGTACACGATGTCGGATGGTGTGCTGGCCCAACGGGTGACGGCGTGAAGGCGTTCGTCCTGGGCATGCGTCTGCTGTGGGGAAGTGGACGCAGGACGCAGGCCCGTTTTCTCCTGATGACACTCGGGTCCGCACTTGGGGTTTCCTGCCTGGCCGCCGCACTTACCATTCCGACGATCATCGCTGCCAACGATGCCCGGGTGACGAGTCGCGCGGTTTTTCCGGGCGCGAACAAGAATGCTGTCTACCAGGAATTTCTGGACCCCTACGGCTCACAACCACTGCGGCGGGTCTTCATCGGTCACAGAGGCATCGGCCCCTTGCCCGTTCCCCCGGGGATCAAAGCACTCCCTCGCGCAGGCGAAGCGATCGTTTCGCCGAAGTTGGGCGAGATCTTGGCAACCAACCCACGCGCCGCAGGTCTTGTACCCGGTCGCGTCATCGGCACAATTGCCCCGGTGGGGTTGGGCGGGCCGGACGACCTGTACGCCTATATCGGCACCAGTCCCGATGAACTGAGCGAGGCGGCACCACTCGGCCACTTCGGTGCCAAGTACACGCAGCATGAGGTCCTTGACCCATCCACCTTGGACATCCTGCGGTTCACTCTCGGCTGCATCGTGTTGCTTCCACTGGTCATCTTCCTCTCCGTCTGCGCGCGACTCTCGGGGGAGTCCCGTGCACGCCGGCTCGCCGCCCTTCGTCTCATTGGCCTCAGCGTGCGAGACACGCTGCGGGTCAATGCCGGAGAAAGTGTGATCGCCGCCTTCGTCGGCGCCGTGGTCGGGCTCCTTGGCTATCTCGGAATCAACGAAGTCATGGCGAGGGTCGGATTGCCCGGGTTGCACTGGTACCCGGCCGATGGGCGGCCCGAGAGGGCCACCATCGGCGTGTGTCTACTGGGGTGTCCGGCCCTCGCGTGGGCCGTTGGGCAGTTCAGCGCCCGAAGGGCGGCGCAGTCGCCCATCAGCGTGCGTCGAACTGGCGAGCGCAAGCCTCCGAAGAAGTACGGGACGCTGTTGCTGATCCCCGGGCTCGGAGTCACGGGCGGATACTGCTTGCTCAGCGCGATGGGAAGGGATCCGTCAGGCGGTTCCGGCAGCGCTGTGCTGGTGCCCGGCGCTGTGCTGATGACCGGGGCAGGGCTTGTGTTCGGTCTGGGGCCGATCACGGCTTGGCTCTCGCAGCGCCTGGCGGGATTTTCGCAATCGCTGCCTCTGTCGCTGGCCATGCGGCGCACGGAGGTCGATCCGGGTAGCGCACTGCGGGTGGTCACCGGGCTCGTTCTGCTGGTATTCGGCGCATCACTCACGCAGGGAGTGCTCATCGAATTGGATCAGGTCAGTCGGCGAACGGCCCCGGTTCAGGAGTACAGCCTTCCGGCGGCACAGTTGAGTATGCGACAGCGCTCAGAGATGACGGCGTTGAGCGGAGTACAAGCCAATGGCATGGTTGCCAGGTCATGGGTGGCAACTCTGGAAGAAGACCTACCCAGCATCCAAGGCGTCATTGCGACGTGTGCTCAATTGGCCGCCTTCACCGAGACCACAAACGGATGCATCGACAACAAGGTTCTGCGGATTGAGGATCCGACCTTTCTCTTTGATGACAACGCCCGTCCAGGCAGCAGCTTCCCATTCCTGCTCAGCAATGGACGAAGGCTGAATGTCTCCGTACCTCAGAACGCTGTCACCATTCGAGCCTACGACCCTTCAGAGTTCGCCGGACCAAGCCTGCTCATCCCACCCTCGTTGGTCCCCCCAGGCACTCAGCCGGCGGACGCACGCTTCGTTCTCGTCAGCCCTTCAGATCCCGTCACCGTCCGTGCCGTTCTCGATGGGATCGGGGCCGTCGCGCCCACCGCTGCCGTCGAGCCCGTGGGGATCGTCATCGACTCGCTCGCTCAGTTGACCGTGATCCGGAGTCTGCTCGTCGTGGGGATGGTGCTCGGGCTTGTGATCGGGGTTGCCGCGTTCGTCGTGTCCGTGGCCGATCGAGCCATGGAGCGGCGTGGGCAGGTCACCGCGCTCGCCTTGTTGGGGGCTCGGGCGTCGACGTTGCGGGTGGTGCAGGTCGTGCAGGTGTTGTTGCCGTTGGTGGTGGGGTTGGGGGCGGCCATCGTCACCGGGTGGCTTGCCGAGTCCAGTTATCTGATCACCGGGGGTGGCGCCGTGCACTGGGACTGGGACGGGTTGCCGTTGCTCTTCGCCTGCGCGCTGGGCGTCATGCTCGCCGCCGCCGTCGCCTCCCTTCCCATGGTGCGGCGGCACATCGATCCCGAGCACATTCGGCGCGATTAGTTTTCGGGGCAGTACCCGCGAGTGGTGGTTCGAGGTCCTCCGCTCGGCTCCTGGCTCTGGGGCGAGTACGGGATGGATGGCGGCCACGGGCGGTCCTACGCGCTCGTGGCCCATGTCCTTGCCGGCCCCTTCATGCCGCCAGCGTGTGACTCGTGCGGCTCGTGATGCGGGTCCTCAGTGTCAGCGTCGCCGCCGCCGTCGCCGTGCCCGCGATCAGCGCCGTGCACCACAGGACCGCCGGGCCCAGCGTCGTGTACGTCGTCACTCCCAGCGTCAGGGCCCCGAAGCGGGCCACGCCCCAGGTCCAGCTGAACGCGCCCTGGTAGCGGCCGCGGGCGTGTGCCGGGGCCAGGTTGGCGAAGATGCCCGCCGCGATCCCCGCGACCACGACCTCGCCCAGCGACCAGACGACGACCGACAGCGTGTAGCCGGCGATGCTGTCGGCGAGGCCGGTCAGGGCCACGCCCACCGCGATCAGCGCGCTGCCCGCGCTCTGCACCGCGAGCTGCGGGAGCCGGGCCAGCCAGGCGGTCGCGAAGGGCTGGAGGCCGACCACCAGGATCGCGTTGACGGCCGCCATCGCCCCGTACACCGCCGGCGAGAGGCCGCTGTCGCGGACGGCGAGCGGGAGCGCGACCTCGGTCAGCGAGTACACGAACAGCTGGACTCCGAAGAGCGGGAGCAGGAGCAGGGCCAGGCGGTCGCGGAGGACCACTCCGTAACCGATGCCCTCGTTCCTCCGCTCCGTGAGGGCCGGGCGCTTCGGCTCCGGCAGGCGGACCGCCACGACCAGCGCGTACAGCAGCATCGAGCCCGCGTCGACCGCGAAGAGCAGCCAGTACCCCTGGGCGGCGAGGTAGCCGCCCAGGACGCCCGCCACGGCGGTGCCGATGTTCACGCCCCAGCCGAAGAGGGCGTACGCGCGCTGACGCCGCTCGCTGTCGACGGCGTCGGCGAGCAGGGCGTACGCCGCCGGGGAGACCATGCTGCCGGCCGCGCTGATCAGCAGCGCCGCCGCGGCCATCGTCCACACGCCCGGGGCCATGAACAGGGCGCCCTGCGCCGCCGCCGCGCCGATCAGGCCGATCAGCATCGTGGGGCGGCGGCCGAGGCGGTCGGCGAGGACGCCGCCCACGGCGGGGCCGATCAGGTTGCCCGCGCCGAGTGCGCCGAGCACGTACGAGGTGTCGCCGCCGGTCACTCCCCGCGAGGCGAGGAAGAAGACCAGGAACGGCGTGACGAGGTAGCCGAGGCGGTTGACGATCGTTCCCGCGAAGATCGTCCAGACCACGGACGGGAGGCCCTTGAAGGCTGAGGAGGAGCGCGTAGGAGGCATGCGCCGAGAGTGCTTTCTCCCCCCTCCTCCCCTCCAATGATTAAGCTCAGGCCGAATCCATTCGCTACTCCAGGACGTGGGACGCATGGAAGCCGGGCTCAGTTTCTCCGCCGCCGATCTCGCCCAGACCCGTTTCGCCGTCTCCCCCATGTGGGAGGTCGTCACCAGCTACCGGATCGTCGCCCGGCAGCCCGACTCCGCCCCGCACGGGCGCTGGGCCGCCCAGGTCCGGCCCCGGATCGTCAGCGCCGGGCTCGACCGCGGCTGGCTCGACGCGCTCATCCCCGGCCGCGGCTACCTCGCCGACTTCCTCAACCCCACCCCCGCCGGGCCCTTCCCCACCCTCGACGCCGAGCTCGACGCCATCCGCCGCGCCCCCGCCGCGCAGGTGCGCGACGACCTCGACGCGCTGCAGGAGAAGGGCGGCAGCGAGGCCCGGCTCCGGCTGCTGCGCGAGGACCCCGAGGCCGTCCTCCCCAAGGTCGCCGACGAGATCGAGACGTACTGGGGACTCGCCCTCGCCCCCTACTGGGCCCGCATCCAGAAGGTCCTGGAGGCCGATGTCTTCCACCGGGCGCGACAGGTCGCCGAGCACGGTTCGGCGCGGGTCCTGAGCGAGCTCCACGAGACCGTGCGATGGGACGACGGCACCCTGCGACTCGTACGGCGGCACTGCGCGCTCACCCGCGACCAGGCCGGCTCCGGGCTGCTGCTCATCCCCTCCGTCTTCGCCTGGCCCCGCGTCCTCACCCGCTCCGTGCACCCCGATCCGCCTCAACTCGCCTATCCCGCCCGGGGCTTCGGGAGCGTCTGGGAACCCCGTACCTCCGACGCCACGGACGCCGTCGCCGCCGTCCTCGGCCGTTCCCGCACCCTGCTCCTCACCGAGCTCGACACCCCCGCATCCACCACCCAGCTCGCCACGCACTGCGGCATGTCCGCCGCCGGGGTCTCCCAGCACCTCATCGCCCTCCGGAACGCCGGCCTCGTCACCGCCCACCGCAGCGGACGCTCCGTCCTCTACGCCCGCACCGCCGTCGCCGACCAACTCCTCCGCCCTTAGGGCCTGCACCCTCAGAGGCCTACGCCCTCAGGACCCGCGCCCTTAGGGGAGGATGCCGGGGTGACCACTCCTTCCGCCTCCTCCTCCGCCGAGCACGTTCTCGTACGGGACGGCGTACGGCTCTCCTGTCGCGACTGGGGCGGCTCCGGGCCCGACACCCTCCTCCTCCACGGGCTCGCCGGGCACTCCGGCGAGTGGGACGCCACCGCCCGGCTGCTGCGGGACGCCGGTCACCGGGTCGTCGCCCTCGACCTGCGCGGGCACGGCGGCAGCGAGCGGCGGCCCGCGGACCTCTCGCGCGCCGCGCACATCGCCGACGTCGTCGCCGTCGTCGAGGAACTCGGGCTCGTCCGGCCCCTGTTGGCCGGGCAGTCGCTCGGCGGACTCGTCGCCCTGCGCACCGCCGCCGCCCACCCCGGCCTCCCCCGCGCGCTCGTCCTCGTCGAGGCAGGGCCCAGCGGCTGCGAGCCCGGTCTGCCGGAGCAGATCGGGGACTGGCTGCGGTCGTGGCCGGTGCCGTTCCCCTCGCGGGAGGCGGCCGTCGCGTACCTGGGGAACGGGAAGCGGGCCGTCGGGGAAGGGTGGGCCGACGGGCTGGAACGGCGCGACGGCGGGCTCCGGCCCCGCTTCGAGCCCGACGTCATGGTCCGGTCGCTCGCCGAGAACGCCCGCCGCGCCTCCTGGGACGAGTGGGCGGCCGTCCGCTGCCCCGGCCTCGTCGTCCTCGGAGAGGGCGCGCGGGGCGGGATCATCGACGGTGACCAGTACGCGGAGATGGCGCGGCTCCAGGCCGGTGTCCACGGCGTGAGCCTGCCCGGTGCCGGGCACGACGTGCATCTGGAGCGGCCCGAGGCGCTGAGTGGGATGATCCTCGACTTCCTGGCCTCCACCGGCCCTTGCCTTGGAGTGCACTCCAGTTCCTAGAGTGCCGCCATGCGCTATCGGATACTCGGCGGGACCGGGATCGACGTCAGCACCTACTGCCTCGGCACCATGATGTTCGGGGCGGTCGGGAATCCGGACCATCAGGAGTCCGTACGGATCATCCATGCCGCCCTCGACCAGGGCATCAACTTCGTCGACACGGCCGACATGTACTCCGCCGGCGAGTCCGAGGAGATCGTCGGCAAGGCGCTGCGCGACCCCCTGCGCCGCGAGGCCACCGTCCTCGCCACCAAGGTGTACTTCCCGGTCGGCGGCGAGGGTCCCAACAGGAGCGGATCCTCCCGGCGTTGGATCACCCTCGCCGTCGAGAACAGCCTCAAGCGGCTCGGCACCGACTGGATCGACCTCTACCAGGTGCACCGGCCCGACCACCGGACGGACATCGAGGAGACCCTCGACGTCCTCGGCGACCTCGTCACCCAGGGGAAGATCCGGGCCTTCGGCTGCTCCACCTTCCCCGCCGAGGACATCGTCGAGGCGCACGCCGTCGCCGAGCGGCGCGGGCTCCGCCGCTTCCGCTCCGAGCAGCCGCCGTACTCGCTGCTCGCGCGCGGCGTGGAGGCGCACGTCCTGCCCACCGCCCAGAAGTACGGGATGGGGGTGCTGACCTGGAGCCCGCTCGCCTCCGGCTTCCTCACCGGCAAGTACCGCAAGGGCGCGCCCATCGACCTGACCAGCGGGCGGCCCGCGCTCACCCCGCACCGCTTCGATCCGAACCTGCCGGTGAACGCCGCCAAGCTCGACGCCGTCGAGGAGTTCGTCGCACTGGCCGACGAGATCGGGTGCTCCCTGCCCGAGCTGGCGATCGCGTTCGCCGCCGCGCACCCGGCCGTGACGTCCGTGATCATCGGGCCCCGGACGATGGACCAGCTGGACGGGCTCCTCAAGGGCGCGCCGGTCGTCCTCACCGACGAGGCCCTCGACCGGATCGACGCGATCGTGCCGCCGGGGACGAACCTCTACCAGCCGGACGGCGTCTGGCGTCCGGCCGCCCTCACCGACGCGGCGCTGCGGCGGCGGCCGCTCGGCGAGCGGGCGGCCGGGTGAGGTGTTGCTGAGCGGCGAGCGGGCGACCCGGGGAGGGGAAGTGCTGCTGAGCGGCGAGCGGGCCGCCTCCGGTCGACTCACGGAGCCGCCGTGAACTGCTCCGTACCCACCACCCGGAGCAGCGCCAGGCGCTCCCCCGCGTCCGTGCCCGGCGGCGGGGTGTACAGGACGAGGCGCTGTTCGCCCTCCGGGGCGAGCAGCACCTGGCAGTCCAGGTCCACCGCGCCGATGACCGGGTGCGCGACCCGCATCCGGCTGTGCCGGCGGACCGCCACCTCGTGCCGTTCCCACAGCTCCGTGAACTCCTCGCTCGCCCCGTGGAGGCGTTCCACGAGCCGGGCGGCGGCCGGGTCGCCGGAGCGGCGGCCGACGGCCGCGCGCAGGTCGGCGACGTGGAGGCGGCTGTAGTACGCGTGCTCCTCGGCCGGGTACGCCGTACGGGCCGCCGGGTCGGCGAACCAGCGCCACACCACGTTCCGCCCGTGTTCCGACACCGTGCAGACCCCGCCGAGCAGGGACTGGGCCATCGCGTTCTGGGCGAGGACGTCCCCGAGGTCGCTCAGGACCTGCGCGGGGGTCGTCTCCAGCTGGTCGAGCAGGTGGAGCAGGCCCGGTGCGACGTGGTCGCCGGCCGTGGCGCCGGCTGGCGGGCGGTGGCCGGCGAGGAGGTGGAGGTGGTCGCGCTCGTCGGTGTCGAGGCGCAGCGCGCGGGCGAGGGCGGCGAGCATCTGCGGCGAGGGCTGCGGGCCGCGGGCCTGCTCCAGACGGATGTAGTAGTCGGCGGACATGCCGGCGAGCTGGGCGACCTCCTCGCGGCGCAGTCCGGGTGTCCGGCGCCGGGGCCCGGCCGGGAGGCCCGCGTCCTGCGGGCGGACCCGCTCGCGGGAACGGCGCAGGAAGTCGGCGAGTTCACGGCGGTCGATCGTCATGCCGATCATGGTGCCGGGTGTCGGCGACCGTATCCAGGGACCGGCGGTCCCAGGCATGGCGCTGAGCGCGGGCCGACGGTCCCAGGCATGGCGCTGAGCGCGGGCCGACGGTCCCAGGCATGGTGCTGGGCGACGGCCGACGGTCCCAGGCATGGTGCCGGGCGACGGCCGTCGTACCCAGCGCCCCCGGCTCGGGCGGCGGACCGGCGGTCGTATCCAGCGCCCCCTGGCCCGGGCGGCGGGCCGGCGGGCGTATCCAGGGATCGGCGATCCCAGGCTCCGGAGGGCTCTCCCGCCCGGTTCCGGTGGTCGGCAGAGTCCTCGGTGTCAGCCACCGGCCGCCGCACGGGCGGTCGGCGCACGGCAGCTACCCGAGGAGCAGAGATCATGGCCACCGTCACCGTCGGCACCGCCCGTGTCCACTACGACATCGAGGGTTCGGGCGCCGGCCCCGCCCTCCTCCTCGTCCACGGCACCGGTTCCGGCGGCGCCGTCATCAACTGGGGGCAGACCGCGCCCCGTTTCACCGACGGCCGCCGGGTCATCACCCTCGACCTGTCCGGCGCCGACCGGACCGTCGACGACGGCGGGCCGCTGACCGTCGAGTCGCTCGCCGCGCAGGTCGTCGCGGTGATCGAGGACGCCGGCACCGGCCCGGTCGACCTGCTCGGGTTCTCGATGGGGGCCACGGTGTCGGCGGCCGTCGCCGCGCTCCGCCCCGACCTGGTCGAGCGACTGGTGCTGGTGGCGGGGTGGGCGTACACCGACGGCGACGAGTACCTGCGGAACCTGTTCACGCTGTGGCAGCGGCTCGGCGAGTTCGACCCGGCCGGGTTCGGTCGGAGCGTGACGATGACCGGGTTCAGCCGCGGCTTCCTCAATTCGATCGGCCGCGAGGGCGTGGAGGCGCTCATCCCGAACATGCCGCCCACGCCGGGCACCCTGCGGCACGTGGCGCTCGACCTGACGGTCGACATCCGCGCGCTGCTGCCCCGGATCACGGCGGAGACGCTGGTCGTCGGGGGTACGCAGGACATCACCGTGCCGGTGGAGAACAGCCGGGAGCTTCACGCGGCGATCGCCCGCAGCACGTACGCGGAGATCGACGCCGGTCACGTCATGTTCTTCGAGAAGGAGGACGAGTTCGTGAAGACGGTGACGGAGTTCCTCGGCTCGGCCGCAGCCTGAGGCGATGCTTGACCCCATGGGTGAGACGAGAGTGATCGACGCGGCGGAGCGGCGGGCCCGGCTCGGGGTACGGCACCGGCTGGCCGGGAGCGCGCGGGCAGGGTCGGCGGCGGAGGTCGGGGGCGCGCTCGTGGCGCTGCACGGGACGGATCCGGCGAGCGTGTTCCTCGCGGTGGCGGCGCGGCTGACCGAGGGCGTCGACCCGGTCGGGGCGGTCGAGCGGGCGCTGTACGAGGACGGGACGCTGGTCCGGATGCACGGCATGCGGCACACGGTCTTCGTCTTCCCGGCCTCGCTCGCCGCCGCCGTCCAGGCCTCGACGACCCGCCCGGCCGCCGTCCGCGAACGCACCACGCTCCTCAAGCACTTGGCGGCCGGCAGCACCTTCGACGGGGACTGGCTCGCGGAGACCGAGCGGCTCGTCCTCGCCGAGCTGGCCGTACGGGGCGAGGCGACCGGGACCGAACTCGGCGCGGCCGTACCGAGGTTGAGATCGACGTACGTGTACGGTCCCGGCACCCGCCAGGAGGGGACGCAGTCCGTCGCGAGCCGGGTGCTGCGGGTCCTCGGCATGGAGGGCCGGATCGTACGGGGCCGGCCGCAGGGGACGTGGACGTCGAGCCGCTTCCGGTGGGCGCTCGCCGACGCCCCTCCCGTACGGGACCCGGCGGAGGCCCGGGCGGAGCTGATCCGGCACTGGCTCGGGGCGTGCGGGCCGGCGACCGAGGCGGATCTGACGTGGTGGACGGGGTGGAAGGTCACCGACGTGCGCAAGGCGCTCGCGGAGGTCGGGGCGGCGGCGGTGACGGTGGACGGAGGGACGGGGTTCGTCCTGGCGGACGACCTGGGGCCCGTACCGGAGCCGGAACCGTGGGCGGCGCTGCTGCCCGCGCTCGACCCGACGGCGATGGGCTGGCAGGGCCGTGACTGGTACCTGGACCCGGCGCACCGGGCGGCGCTGTTCGACCGCAGCGGGAACATCGGACCGACGGTGTGGTGGAACGGCCGGATCGTGGGCGGCTGGGCGCAGCGCGCGGACGGCGACATCGCCCACCGGCTCCTCGCCGACGTGGGCGCGGAGGCGGAGCGGGCGATCGGGGCGGAGGCGGCGCGGCTTGCGGACTGGGTGGGCGACGTACGGGTGACGCCCCGGTTCCGGACCCCGCTGGAACGGGAGCTCGGCGCCGGCTAGGGGGTATCCGGCCCTGATCGGCCGGATCTAGTGCCGGACGTCCAGTCCCGGGACGCCCAGGTCGAAGAGGCCGTCGAGGACGAGGTCGACGCCGACGGCGGCGAGCAGCAGGCCCAGGAGACGGCCGAGGAGCTCGATCGTGGCGTGGTGGGTGCGGCGCAGGATCGGGGCGAGGAGCAGCACGCAGGCCAGGTCGAGGGCGATGACCGTCACGTACGCGCCGACGACCGTCGAACGCCAGCTGAAGGAGTCGCGCTCGGCCGCCTCGATGAGGACGGCGGTCATGGCGAGCGGGCTCACGATGTACGGCATGAGCAGCTCGCGCACGCCGCTGACCAGGTCGGGGGCGTCCTGGTGGGCGCCGGGGGAGCCGAGGTGGACGCCGAGGACGAGCCCGACGGCGTAGATGAAGAAGATGACGCCGCCAGCGAGCTGGAGGGCGGGCGTGCTGATGTGGAAGACGTCCAGCAGCCAGGGCGCCGTGGTGCCGGTGAGGAGACCGACGAGGACGGCCGCGCCCGAGGAGAGGAGCGCGATGGTCCGCAGCTGGCGGACGTCGTGGATCTGGGCGAGGCCGGCGAAGGAGAGGAGCACCTTCGGGGGCCCCACGACGGAGAAGAAGGCGATGAAGGCGGCGGAGAAGGTCAGTGCGTTCACACCGGAATCATGGGGCGGGCGAGTGATTTCTCCCGTTTTCCCGGTTTCCGTCCGCGCGGTGTCGAGAACGGCCGCCCGGCTCCGACTGTGCTGCGAGAGGCATTAATCGCGGTACGGATGAGGAGGACGTCATGAAGTACCTGGTGATGGTCCAGGGCTCGCAGGCCGACTACGAGGCGATGGTGGGCCGCGGCTCCGCAAAGAGCCCCGCCTGGGACAAGACGCAGCTCAAGGCGATGTTCGACCACATGAACGCGATCAACGAGGAGGTGACCGCGAGCGGCGAGATGGTCGACGCGCAGGGCCTCGCCGCCCCGGCCACGACCCGCTTCGTCACGGTGGACGGCCGGGGCGAACCGGTCGTCACCGACGGCCCGTACGCCGAGACCAAGGAGGTCCTGGCCGGCTACTGGGTCCTCGACTGCGCCTCCCTGGACCGCGTCACGGAGATCGCCGCCCAGGTGGCCCGCTGCCCGGTCCCGCCCGGCTCCCCGGACCACCCGGTGGTCATCCGCCCGATCGACGAGACGGGCCCGAGCCAGGACTGATCCGCTGCCGGGTGCGCCGATCCCCCCGTTGGGCGGGAAGCCCCGAGCACGCCTCCGAGGCCGTTCGGGGCTTCGATCCCCAGCGTTCGTCCGACTTTCACATTTCCTCCCCGACCTCCTGTTGCGGACGCTACGGTTCCCCCGGGGCGTACATCACATCGCGAGGGTCCGGGGGGACACATGCACGAGATGTCCAAGGGAGCCAACATCGGGCTGGCCACCCTCAGCGAAGACACCGGCGCGGTTGTCGTCGGTCTGAGCTGGAGCAGCACGACGGGCGACGGTGACGCGGACGTATCGGTGCTGCTCGTCGACGGCAGCGGCAAGGTGCGCGGCGAGTCAGACTTCTACTTCTACAACCACCCCGCCGCCGAGGACGGCAGCGTGCAGCTGCTCGGCAAGGTCCCGACGGAGAACGGCAGCGAGGACCGGATCAGCCTGGACCTCACGGCGATCCCCGAGGAAGTCACCACGATCGTGGTGGCGGCGAGCCAGTACGGCGGTGCCCGCTTCGGAGACCTGGACGACCTGCGCATGACGGTCACCGACCGCTCGGGCGAGGCGCTGCTCGGTTTCTCCATCGAGGACGCCACGATCGAGACGGCCTTCATCTTCGGTGAGCTCTACCGGCGGAACGACGAGTGGAAGTTCCGTGCCGTCGGACAGGGTTACGAGACCGGACTCGCCGGACTCGCCACCGACTTCGGCATCACCGTCGACGAGGGCGACGAGGCCGATGAGGCGCAGGAGCTCCCGGACGTTCAGGAAGGCCGGGAATCCGGTGCGGAGCACCGTGGCGCACCCGCCACGACCGGCGACGCCGAGGCGGCCGGTGCCCCTCTGTCCGACACCGCTCCCGGCACCCGGGCCGTCGATGCCGTCCCGATCCCGGCGCAGGCCGGCGCGGACCGTACGGCCCCCGCTTCCGTGGCATCCGACGGAACGCCCGGGCCCGCCCGGCGCCGTGGCGCGCGGACGGCCAAGAAGAAGGTCACGCTTCCGAAAGCCGCGAAGAAGTCCCTGGCGGAGAACGACGCCTGGAAGCCCGCCCGCCTCTTCCCCGTCCCCTCGTACAAGAGCGACCGGGAGCGCGAGGTGCGGGCGACCTCGGTGCTGCTCTCGGTGATGGCGGAGGTCCCGGAGTTCGGCCGGCGCCTCACTGCCGGGTTCGGAGCGCCCGCGGGCCGGATGCAGACGTTCACCGAGGTCTCGCTCCCGCACGGGGACAGTCCGAAGCGCCCGGACGGCGTCATCCGGACGGAGCGGGCCGGAAAGCTCTGGACCGCGCTCGTCGAGACCAAGACCAACGGCAATCCGCTGAAGTCGGAGCAGGTCCAGAACTACATGGACATCGCGGCGAGGCGTGGGTACGAAGCCGTCATCACCCTGTCCAACGACGTGGCCCTGGAGGGCAGTCCGCTCGTCGAGGTCAAGACGGACGGCAGGCGCAAGCACAAGGTCTCCCTCTGGCACCTCTCGTGGGCCGAGGTGGCCCACCAGGCCCAGATGCTGATCCGGCACGAGGGCGTGGGCAACGCCGCACACGCCTGGCTCCTCCAGGAGCTCCTCCACTACCTCCAGCACGACAACTCCGGCTGTCACGGCTTCCAGAACATGGGGCCGTCCTGGGTGCCCGTACGCAACGGGATCGACACGGAGACCCTGTGCCAGGGCGACCCCCGCGCGGTCGAGGTCGTGGAGAGCTGGGAGCGACTGATCCGGCAGGTCTGTCTGCGTCTGGGAGGCGAGCTCGGCCAGAAGACCCTGCCGGTGCAGCGGGCCAGGCGCGGCACCGACCCCAAGTCCCGGCGTACGGCGCTCGCCGACCGGCTCTGCGAGGAGGGAAAGCTCTCCGCGGAGCTGCGCGTGGACGGCGCGCACAGCATCCTGTCCCTCACCGCGGACCTCCGCACCGGGAAGATCCGTACGTCCATCGACGTGCCCGCCCCGGACGGCGCCTACCCCCTCTCGGTCGCGAAGCGGCTCCTGCGGGTCCTGGACGACGCCCCCGCCGACCTGCACGTGGAAACGCTCCTCGAGGGCCGGAACGGGCCCCGGGGAACGCTGGAGCGCCTGCGCCCCGAGCCGGGCGACCTGCTGCCCAAGGACAGCTCGGTCATCACCGGCTTCCGGCTGTCGCTCTTCAAGGGCATGGGCAACAGCCGGGGCACCACGGAGTCGGGCTTCATCCGCAGCATCGACGAGGCGGTCGACCGCTTCTACGGCTCCGTGGTCACGCACCTGGGCCAGTTCGAGCCGCGCCGGGCGCCGCGGGCACGGTCCGCCGCCGAACCTACCGAGGCCGTCTGAGTCCCGACGCGCTCAGTGCATCCCGTGGGCCCCGCCCGGGTGGCGGGGCCTGCCCTTCGGGATGAGGAAGGGGGCCGTCAGGGCCACTGCGGCTGCGGCGGCCGTGTTGAGGGTGAAGGCCGTGGTGAAGCCCGTCGTGCCCACGGCGAGGGTGGAGGCGACGGCCACGCCGATGGTGCCGCCGACCTCGTGGAAGGTGTTGACGATGCCCGAGGCCAGGCCGGCCTCGTGCGGGGGGATCAGGCCGAGGGCGGTCGTGGTCGCCGTCACGAAGACCGCGCCCAGACCGAGGGCCGCCGTGGCCAGGGCCGGCAGCAGCGTGATCCAGGGGTCGGTCGTCGGGGTCAGGAACGCCAGCGGCAGGCAGCCGGCGGCCGCCAGCGCCATGCCGCCCGCGGCGCAGGCGCGCGGGCCCGCCGTCGTGACCAGGCGCGAGCCCAGATGCGCGCCGATCGCCGTGGTGAGCGCGACCGGGAGGAAGAGCAGTCCGGTGCGGAAGGCGTCCAGGCCGTGGACGTGCTGGAGCCTCATCGAGCCCAGGAAGAAGAACGAGATCAGGAGCGCGGTCGCGACCAGCATGAGGAGCGAGCCCGCCACGACCGGGCGCCGGGTCAGCATCCGCAGGTCCATGAGCGGGGTGCGGGTCCGTCGTTCCGCCGCCGCGAACGCCCCGTAGAGCGCGAGCGCACCCAGGAGCGGCAGCAGCGTGGCCGGGGTGGTCCAGCCCGAGTCGCCCGCCCGGACGAGGCCGTAGACGAGCGCCCCGGTGGCGGCGGTGACCAGGAGGGCTCCCGGGATGTCCAGGTGCTTGGCCCCCGCCGTCGGGGGGCGTGGCGTCGTGGCGCTCGCCGTCGTCGCGTCTCCCGTCGTGGTGGCGCTCGCCGTCGTCGCGTCTCCCGTCGTGGCGTCTCCCGTCGGCGCGGGCTTCGGCAGCAGCCTCGGGAGGGTTGCGAGGAGGGCCAGGCCCGTCGGGACGTTCGCGTAGAAGATCCAGGGCCAGCCCGGGCCGGACGTGAGGGCGCCGCCGAGGACGACGCCGACGGCCGAGCCGGTGCCGCCGATGGCTGCCCAGACGCCGAGGGCCCTGGCCCTTTCGGGGCCGTGGAAGGTGGTGGTGACGAGGGCCAGCGCCGCCGGGGAGAGGAGCGCGGCGCCGATGCCCTGGGCGACGCGGCCGGTGAGCAGGACGGTGGCGTTCGGGGCGAGTCCGCAGACCAGTGAGGCCGCCGTGAAGAGGGCGAGGCCGGTGAGGAGGACCCGGCGGGCGCCGAGGGCGTCCGCCAGCCGTCCGCCGAGGAGCATCAGCCCGCCGAAGCAGAGGGTGTACGCGGTGACGACCCAGGTCAGGGCCGTACGTCCGAGGTCGAGGTCGGTGGAGATGGCCGGCAGGGCCACGTTCACCACGGTCACGTCGAGGATCAGCATGAACTGCGCCGCGCAGATCAGCGCGAGGGCCGTCCAGCGGCGTGGGTGCACGCGGGCAGGGGTGGGTACGGCGGTGTGGGTCGACATAACTGAACTGTACGGCACAGTACAGTTGAACTCAAGAGTACAGTTCGCTTGGTAGGCTCCGGCCATGGATCCCAAGCCCGCCCCCACCGGCCCCCGCGCCGCCCGCAAGCGGCAGGCCGTCGTGCGGGCCGCCCGCGACCTCTTCCTCCGCGAGGGCTTCGGCGTCGGCATGGACGCCATCGCCGCCGAGGCGGGCGTCTCCAAGGTGACCGTCTACAACCACTTCGGCAGCAAGGAAGCCCTCTTCACCGCCGTCGTCGCCGGCGCCCTCGACGAGCCGCTGCACGGGGACACCGACGGCCCGGACCTCTCCCGGCTCGCCGACGCGGAGGACCTGCGCGCCGCCCTCACCGAGGCCGGGCACGCCTGGGCGCGGGCCGTCCGCGGCGACGAGGAGGGCCGCGCCCTGCGCAGCCTCGTCGCCACCGAGCTGCACCGCTTCCCCGAGCTGGGCCGCGCCTGGCGCGCGCACGGCCCGGCCGGCCACCACCCCGCCGTCGCGGACGCCCTGCGCACCCTCGCCGAGCGGGGCCGGCTCGCGATCCCGGACCTGGAGGTCGCCGTCCTGCAGCTGTACTCGCTGCTCGTCTTCCCGCAGATGGTCTTCGAGCAGTACGGGACGGAGCTCGCCGAGGAGCTGAGCGAGCGGCTCGTCGTCGACGGCGTGGAGATGTTCCTCCGCCGCTACACGCCCTGACAGGTGTCATCCTTGGCTTCGACGGAACCCCGCGTCGGGGAGTAAATCACCCCCTGGGGTATCTGTGGAGGAGTGACTGTGGAACTCGATCTCGCGGGCGCCGAGCTCAAGTCGGTCCTGAACCGGCTGCGCCGTGCCCAGGGCCAGATCTCCGGCGTCATCCGGATGATCGAGGAGGGGCGGGACTGCGAGGAGGTCGTCACCCAGCTGGCCGCCGCCTCCCGGGCCCTCGACCGGGCCGGGTTCGCGATCATCGCGACCGGGCTCCAGCAGTGCCTGACCGACATCGAGGGCGGGCGCAAGAACGGCGAGGACCCCGAGGCCATGCGGGCCCGCCTGGAGAAGCTCTTCCTCTCCCTGGCCTGAGAGAGATGCGGAAGTACCCCCGAGGGCGACGCCCTCGGGGGTACTTCCGCATCCGGACGTCAGTCGTCCGCCAGCCCCTTCAGGCGCTTCGCGATACGGGTCAGGCGCGCGCCCTGGTAGCGGGCGGCCGCGAGCACCTCCTCCGACGGGGCGCCGTTGGCACCCGGGTGCGCGGTGCCGTACGGGTTGCCGCCGGCCGCGTACACCGCCGGGTCGGTGAACCCGGGCGAGACGATGACCGAGCCCCAGTGGTGGAAGGTGTTGTAGAGGGCGAGCAGCGTCGACTCGTTGCCGCCGTGGACGTTGTGGGCGCTGGTGAAGGCGGTCGCGGGCTTGTCCGCCATGACGCCCCGCTGCCACAGCCCGCCCGTCGTGTCGACGTACTGCTTCAGCTGCGCGGCCACGTTCCCGAAGCGGGTCGGGGAGCCGAGCGCGTACGCGTCCGCCCACTCCAGGTCCTCCAGGGTGGCGACCTCGACGTCACCGGTGGCGTCCACGTGGGCGCGCCAGGCCGGGTTCGCGTCGATGGCGGCGTCGGGGGCGAGCTCGGGCACCCGGCGCAGGCGCACCTCGGCGCCGGTCTTCTCCGCACCCTCGGCGAGGGCCTGGGCGAGCTGGTGGACGGCTCCCGTGGCCGAGTAGTAGATGACGGCGACCTTGACGGACATGGCGGACTCTCCTCAGCCGGACTCACGAGCGAAACGGATCGCTTTCCGCTTCGCGCTCCGAGGTTAAGCGGATTGCTATCCGGTTCGCAAGGGGAACGGGTATGCTCGGCTCAGGAAGCAACCGCGGGGGAACGGGGCTCAAGGACAGGAGTCAGCAGATGAGCACGGAGAACCCGCAGGCCGGAGACAGGGCGGCGGTGCCGGTACTCAGCCTGCTCCCCACCGTCGACGCCCCCGCCCCCGAGCGCGCCGACGCGGCCCGCAACCGGCGCAGGATCCTCGACGCGGCCGCCCGGATCGTCGCCGAGGAAGGCCCCGACGCCGTCACCATGAACCAGGTCGCCCACGCCAGCGGCATCGGCGTCGGCACCGTCTACCGCCGCTTCGGCGACGTCTCCCAGCTCCTCTGGGCGCTCCTCGACGACCGCGAGCGCCAGTTCCAGGAGGCGTACATGAGCGGCCCTCCCCCGCTGGGCCCCGGCGCCCCGGCCGCCGAGCGGCTCGACGCCTTCCTCGACGCGCTCGTCGACCGGGTCGCCGCCCAGCGCGCCCTGCTGCTCGCGGCGCACTCCGCCGCACCCCGCGCCCGCTACCACAGCGGCGCCTACCGGGTGATGCACACGCACATGGCCCTGCTCATCGGACAGCTCAGGCCGGGGAGTGACAGCACGCTCCTCGCGCACCTGGCGCTCGCGCCGTTCTCCCCCGACGTGATGCACCACCTGACGGTCGAACAGGAACTGTCGGCAGGGCGACTCAAGGCCGGCGTGCGGGAGCTCCTCACCCTGCGGGCCTGAACCCGCGCGCCTGGCCCGCGGGCCTGAACCCGTGGGCCAGACCCCGTGGGCGTGAACCCGTGGGCGTGACCCCGCAGGCCTGAACCCGTGGGCCAGACCCCGCGGGCCTGAACCCGCGCGCCTGACCCCGCCCCCCGAAGACCACCGACCGCTCCGTGGACGGTGGTGGACCGGCGGCCTCCACCGTCGCAGGATCACGCCATGACCACGTACTTGATCCTCCACGGCTTCCAGAACCACCGCCCGCCCGCCCACTGGCAGCACTGGCTCGCCGGGCAGCTGCGCGAGCGCGGCCACGAGGTCCGCTACCCCCAGCTCCCCTCGCCGGACGCGCCCGAGCTCGACGCGTGGCTCGACGCCCTGGAGGAGCACGGGGAGCGCCCGGCCGAGGGCGAGTTCGTGGTCCTGGCGCACAGCCTGTCGGTGCTGCTGTGGCTGCGCGCCGGGGACCGGCGGCCGGACGCCGACCGGGTCCTCCTGGTGGCCCCGCCCTCGCCGCAGGTCACCGCCTCGATCCCGGAGATCGCCGCCTTCGCCGACGGCCTCGGCCTGACGGAGGCGGGGCTCAAGGCACGGCTCGTGTACGGGGAGGGGGACCCGTACTGCCCCGAGGGCGCCGACCTGCACTACGGCATCCCGCTCGGCCTCGACCTGGACCTCGTACCGGACGGCGAGCACCTCAACCCCGACTCGGGGTACGGGGCGTGGCCCTCGCTCCTGGAGTGGTGCGAGGACCCGGCGGTACGGGTGCGGGGGAACGTGAACCCGTGAGGGCGGAGAGAAATGCCCCGACCCGTGGCGCCCGCTCCCGGTAGCGTCGGCCGGATGCATCCCGAGACCGCACCGTACGACCAGGGCCTGCTCGACGTGGGCGACGGCAATCTCGTCCACTGGGAGGTCTCCGGCAACCCGGACGGCAAGCCCGCGCTCGTCGTGCACGGCGGGCCGGGCTCCGGCTCCTCCCCGCGCAGCCGGCGCTGGTTCGACCCGGAGGCGTACCGGCTCGTCCTCTTCGACCAGCGCGGCTGCGGACGCTCCACCCCGCACGCGAGCGACCCGGCCGCCGACATGAGCGTGAACACCACGGCGCACCTGGTGGCCGACATGGAGCGGCTGCGCGAGCACCTCGGGATCGAGCAGTGGCTGCTGTACGGCGGTTCCTGGGGCTCCACGCTGATCCTGGCGTACGCGGAGGCGTACCCCGAGCGCGTGTCGGAGATCGTGATCGCGGCCGTCACGACCACCCGCCGCTCCGAGACCGCCTGGCTGTACGAGGGCGTCGGCCGCTTCTTCCCCGAGGCCCACGAACGCTTCCGGGCGGGGGCGGAGCACGCCGTAGACCCGGTCGGGGAGTACGCGGCCCGCATGAACCACCCCGACCGGGCCGTACGCGAGAAGGCGGCGGCCGACTGGTGTGCCTGGGAGGACGCGGTCCTCTCGATGGAGGGCATGGGAACCCCGTACACCGACCGGGTCGACGACACCCGGCTCGGCTTCGTCCGGATCTGCTCGCACTACTTCGCGCACGGCGCCTTCCTCGAGGAGGGCGCGCTGATCCGCGACGCGCACCGGCTCGCCGGCATCCCCGGGGTCCTGATCCACGGCCGGCTCGACATGGGCGGGCCGCTCACCACCGCCTGGGAGCTGGCCCGTGCCTGGCCGGACGCCGAGTTGCACGTGGTCGAGAGCGCGGGGCACCTGGGCGGCGAGGAGACCGGGCGGCTGATCCTGACGGCCCTCGACCGCTTCGCGATGGGGGTCCCCCCTGCTCGGGCGTAGCCCAGAGCTTGGGGGAGGGTGAATCCGTCGGGCCGTGGGGCGCACCGCTTCGTGAAGGGGTGACTCCGTCGGACGCACCGCTTCGCGAAGGGGACCTGACGGGTGAACCCACCGGGCGGGTGCCACGCGGGCGCGTGATGATCGGTTCATGACCCCCGAGATCCACCTCGCACAGCAGCCCGAGGCCGACGCGCTCCTCGGCCGGTCGCCGCTCGCCGCGCTCGTCGGCATGCTCCTCGACCAACAGGTCCCGATGGAGTGGGCGTTCTCCGGCCCGTACACGATCGCCTCGCGGCTCGGCTCGGACGATCTCGACGCGCACGAGATCGCCGCCCGGGACCCGGAGGAGTTCGCCGGGCTGCTCTCCGCGAAGCCTGCCGTGCACCGCTACCCCGGGTCGATGGCCCACCGGATCCAGCAGCTCTGCCAGTACCTGGTCGAGGAGTACGGGGGCGACGCCGAGGCCGTCTGGGCGGACGCGGCGAACGGGAAGGAACTGCTCGCGCGGCTCCAGGCGCTGCCCGGTTTCGGCAAGCAGAAGGCGCAGATCTTCCTGGCCCTGCTCGGCAAGCAGTACGGGGTGCGGCCGAAGGGCTGGCGGGAGGCGGCCGGGCCGTACGGCGAGGAGAACTGCCACCGCTCGGCGGCCGACATCACGGGGCCGGAGTCGCTGGCGAAGGTGCGCGCGCACAAGCAGGAGATGAAGGCGGCCGCGAAAGCGGCGAAAGCTACTGGATAGTTGTTGGCGCAACCGGGAAGGACTTCTTTGAATCCTCTCCTCCCTGAGGGGAGGAGATTCCTGGCTCAGGCCGCCTTCTGGAGCAGCGCTCCAGAAGGTCCACCTACGCCCACGACATCTCCTCCCTGCGCAAGCCGGTCGTCTCCACCCCGACCACCGGTGACGCGGGCAGCGGCGGCGGCCTGCACGGCGACCACGACGAGGTGACCTCGTAGTCAGCGCCTCCGGCGGGCGGTCCCGAAGAGCGAGCGGGTGATCTCCCGGCCCAGCTGGGTTCCGATCGACCGGGCCAGGGACTTGAACATCCCACTGCCCACCACCTGTTCGGCGAGCGAGGGCTCCTCCTTCTTCTCCCGGGGAGCCCTCGTCCCCGCCTTCTCCGCCTCCTCGGCGGCCTTCTCCGCCTCCTCGGCGGCCTTCTCCGCCTCCTTCGCGGCCGCCGCGTCGAGCGCCGCCGCCTCCGCCGCCCGCTGCTCGGCGGTCAGCTTCTCGTACGCCGACTCCCGGTCCACCGCCTGCGCGTACCGCCCGTACAGCGGCGAACCCTTCACCGCCGCGTCCAGAGCCGCCGCCTCGACCGGGCCCATCAGCGACTCGGGGGCCCGCAGCCGGGTCGCCGCCACCGGCGTCGGGGCGCCCCTCTCGCTCAGTACGGTGATCACCGCCTCGCCCGTACCGAGCCCGGTCAGCACCTCCTCCAGGTCGTACGGCGAGTTCGGGAAGGTCCGCACCGTCGCCTTCAGGGCCTTCGCGTCGTCCGGGGTGAAGGCGCGCAACGCGTGCTGCACCCGGTTGCCGAGCTGCGCGAGCACGTCCGAGGGGACGTCCTTCGGGGTCTGCGTCACGAAGAACACCCCGACGCCCTTCGAGCGGATCAGCCGCACCGTCTGCGTGATCGACTCCAGGAAGGCCTTCGAGGCGCCGCTGAAGAGCAGGTGCGCCTCGTCGAAGAAGAAGACCAGCTTCGGCTTCTCCAGGTCGCCGACCTCCGGAAGGTCGTGGAAGAGGTCCGCCAGCATCCACATCAGGAAGGTCGAGAACAGCTGCGGCTTGTCCTGCACGGCCGGCAGCTCCAGGACCGACACGATCCCGCGCCCGTCCGCCGCCGTCCGCAGGAGCTCGTCCGTGTCGAACTCGGGCTCGCCGAAGAAGTCCCCCGCCCCCTGCTGCTCGAAGGCCGTGATGGACCGCAGGATCACCCCGGCCGTCACCGTCGACAGCCCGCCGATCCCCTTCAGTTCGGCCTTCCCGGTGTCCGAGACGAGGAAGGCCACCACCGCGCGCAGGTCCTTGAGGTCGATCAGCTCCAGGCCCTTGGCGTCGGCGTAGTGGAAGATCAGGCCGAGCGACTGCTCCTGCGTCTGGTTGAGCTGGAGCACCTTGGAGAGCAGCACCGGGCCGAAGCTGGTCACTGTGGCGCGGACCGGGATGCCGGGGCCGGTGCCCCCGAGCCCGTAGAACTCGCAGGGGAAGCCGCGCGCCTGCCACTCCTGGCCCACCTGCCCGGCCCGCTCCCGGACCCTCTCGCCGTCCTGGCCGGGGGTCGAGATCCCGGAGACGTCGCCCTTGATGTCGGCGAGGAAGACCGGCACGCCGTTCGCCGAGAGCTGCTCGGCGATCAGCTGGAGCGTCTTCGTCTTGCCGGTGCCGGTGGCTCCGGCCACCAGACCGTGCCGGTTGAGCACCGGCAGCGGGATGCGGATGCGCGCGTCCGGGTGACAGACGCCGTCCCAGAGCAGAGCCCCCAGTTCGAGTGCGGCTCCGTCGAAGGCGTACCCGGCGGCGATCTCGGCGGCGGGGCCGGTCGCCCCGGTCTCCTGGGCCGGGGCGACGGTGGTCTGCTGGGCCGCTCCGGCGGTCGGCGGCTGCTCACTCACGCTCACGAGGGGTCCCCGATTTCGGATTTGTCATGGTTTGCACCAGCATCCCACTGCCCTCGCGTGGCTGCGCCGGGAGCCGCTCGCCCGGTAGGCTTTCCGTGTGATCTTCAAGCGCATCGGAAACGGAAAGCCGTATCCCGACCACGGCCGGGAAAGCACCCGGCAGTGGGCGGACGTCGCCCCGCGCCCGGTCCGCCTCGACCAGCTGGTCACCACCAAGGGCCAGCTGGACCTGGAGACCCTGCTCGCCGAGGACTCCACCTTCTACGGCGACCTCTTCGCGCACGTCGTGAAGTGGCAGGGCGACCTCTACCTCGAGGACGGACTGCACCGCGCCGTCCGCGCGGCGCTCCAGCAGCGCCAGGTGCTGCACGCCCGCGTCCTGGAACTCGACTGACCCTGTCGAGGACCCGCGCGGCTGACCCTTTCGGGGTCAGTTCGCCCCCATCCGGACGCGATCACATGATCATCAAGTAGGCATCGCCGACGGGCGGCATTACGCTGCGTTCATGAGCATGCTCACTCCCCCCGGCATGGGCGGAAAGTACCGCATCACGGGGGATGTCTACCCCCGCATGCGTCGCCCCCACCGCCGGCGCAGGATCGTCCTCGCGTCCGCCGCCGCAGTGGTCGTGCTCGGCGCGGCCGGCTGGGGGACGCTGCAGCTCGTCGACGTCTTCTCCGGCGACGAGGGTACGAAGACGACGGCCGGGAAGCAGGACTGCAAACCCGCCCCCAAGGCGACCACCGCGCCCGCCGCCGCCTTCCCGAAGCCCGCGCAGATCACGGTCAACGTCTACAACGCGACCCCGCGCAGCGGGCTCGCCAAGACGACCGCGGACGAGCTCAAGAAGCGCGGCTTCAAGATCGGCAAGGTGGGGAACGCACCCACCGCCTATGACAAGAAGGTCCCGGGCGCCGGCCTGCTCCTCGGCGCGCCCACGGCCACGAAGGGCGCCATCCCGGTCCTCGGCACCCAGCTCGCGGGCGCCACGACCAAGACGGACACCCGCGGCACGGCGGACGTGGACCTGATCATCGGGACAGCCTTCAAGACGCTGTCCCCGAAGACGACGGCGGACGCGGCCCTGGTCGCCCTGACCAAGCCCGCGCCCGTGGTGAAGCCCTGCCGTTAGGCGGTTCTGTCGATTCGGCCGAGCGACGCCTTCGTTGTCCGGCCGAGCCGACACCTTCGTTGTCCGGCCGAGCCGACGCCTTCGTTGTCCGGCCGAGCCGACGCCTTCGTTGTCCGGCCGAGCCGACACCTTCGTTGTCCGGCCGAGCCGACACCTTCGTTATTCGGCGGAGCCGTACATGCGGTCGCCCGCGTCGCCCAGGCCCGGGACGATGTAGCCGTTCTCGTTGAGGCGCTCGTCGACCGAGGCCGTCACGACGGTCACCGGCGTGCCCGCGAGCTCGCGCTCCATGACCTCGACGCCCTCCGGGGCGGCGAGGAGCACGACCGCGGTCACGTCGTCGGCGCCGCGCTTGATGAGCTCCTGGATCGCCGCGACGAGCGTGCCGCCGGTCGCCAGCATCGGGTCCAGGACGTACACCTGGCGGCCCGAGAGGTCCTCCGGCATCCGCGTCGCGTAGGTCGACGCCTCCAGCGTCTCCTCGTTGCGGATCATGCCGAGGAAGCCGACCTCGGCCGTCGGCAGCAGCCGGACCATGCCGTCGAGCATGCCGAGCCCGGCGCGCAGGATCGGGACCACCAGCGGACGCGGGTACGACAGCTTCACACCGGTCGTGGGCGTGACGGGGGTCTCGATGTCGACCTGCTCGGTCCGCACGTCCCTGGTGGCCTCGTAGGCGAGCAGGGTGACCAGCTCGTCGGCGAGACGGCGGAAGGTCGCGGAGTCCGTGCGCTTGTCGCGCAGGGTGGTGAGCTTGTGGGCGACCAAGGGGTGGTCGACGACGTGGAGACGCATGACTCAACAGTAGCCCGCCGCGCACTGGCGTCGACCCACGGCGCTGGGGGAAGGTGGGGGCACAGGGACCCAGCGATGGGGTGGTGTGGCCGATGCCCGACCTGGAAGAACCGGCCGAGGATGCCGCCGAGGGGGCGGCCCGCACGCCGGCACCGGAGACCGACGCGGAGCGCCGCAGACGCCGCGCCCAGTTCCTCCGCGAGCTGAACGAGGCCAAGGCGCTGCGCGAGCGCGTGCAGCCGCGGCGCGCCCGGGCCGCCCGGATGCGCCAGGCCATGCGCATGCGCACCTTCCGCTGGTGAGGCCGTCCGTGGGGCACGGCGGCGCGAACCGGCCGTGCGCCCCCTTCGTGCGCCGGGGTCGCACGCCCGCCCGATCGCGGGGTCGTTCAGACTGATGCACGACGCAAGAGCCGAAGACCTCTCCTGACGGCGTCGTTTCTGTCACGATGCCGATTGGGCGGGGCATCAGGAGCGCGCCGCCGGAACGTCACACCTCTGATCAGTGGGAGAGAGTCAGGTGTACTTCGCCGCACTGCTCGCGCGCACCGAAGACGGGTGGGAAGCGAGCGACACGGAGCTCGACGACGTGGAGACCCTGTCGGATCTGGCCGAGCTGGCCCGTGAGGCCTCGGACGACGACACGGTGATCGTCTTCATCGAGCAGGAGGACGCGTGGTTCGGGATCGTCCGGATCGAGGGTGAGGAAGACCCTCGTATCTACGTCTCGGACGGCGCCGCCGCCGCCCGTTCCTCGTACGGGGAGATGCTCACCCGGGAGCTCCTCGGTGACGACCTGGACGACCTGGTCGACGACCTGGAGACCCTGGACCTGGACGGCACCGAGGACGGTGAGCCGCTCGACGCCGAAGCCGAGGAGGACGACGAGGCGGGCTCCGTCGCCGCCGAGGCCGTCCCGGCCGCTCCGGTGGGCGACCGGCTGATCCTGGCGGACCTCGGAATGTCGGCGGAGGACCTGCTGGCCCTCGACAGCGACGCGCTCGCGGAGATCGCGGACGCGCTGGGGGCCGCCGAGGTCCTGGAGGCCGTCCGCTAGTGGGACCCGCTGTACCTGCTCCCGAGGTTCCCGGCGTTCCCGGCGTTCCTCCCGAGCCGACGCACGGTCCCGTACGGGACTCCGCCCCGAAGCCCGTCCCGGACCCCGCCCCGGACCCCGTTCGGGATCCCTGGCGGGACGCCATGCGGCTCGCTCTCGCCGAGGCCGATGCGGCCGCGCCGGCCGGTGACGTACCGGTCGGCGCGGTCGTGCTCGGCCCCGACGGGACGGTGCTCGCCCGCGCGCACAACGAGCGGGAGGCCACCGGCGACCCCACCGCACACGCCGAGGTGCTCGCCCTGCGGCGGGCGGCCGCGGCGACCGGCGAGTGGCGGCTGACGGGCTGCACGCTGGTCGTGACCCTGGAGCCGTGCGTGATGTGCGCGGGCGCACTCGTCCAGTCGCGCGTCGAGCGGGTGGTGTTCGGGGCGCTCGACGAGAAGGCCGGCGCGACCGGTTCACTCTGGGACCTCGTGCGGGACCGGCGGCTCAACCACCGTCCCGAGGTGATCCAGGGCGTCCTCGGCGAGGAGTGCGCCGAGCAGTTGACGGCCTTCTTCCGCACCCGCTGACCCCTGCTCCGACCTGGCCTTCGATACGGATTTCATCGCAGCGCCAGTTTCGGCTAAGCTCTCTCTCGGTAGCGTGTCCGAGCGGCCGAAGGAGCTCGCCTCGAAAGCGAGTGTGGGGAAACTCACCGAGGGTTCAAATCCCTCCGCTACCGCTTCGATCGAAGGGCCCGACGCATCAGCGTCGGGCCCTTCGGCGTATCCCCCACGATGCGCGGTGACACGGGAGAGGCCCCGGTCCGCGCTCGTGGCGCGGGCCGGGGCCTCCTCCGTGGGACGGGCGCAGGACGGGCGCAGGACGGGGCTTAGGACGGGGGGAGCGGCATCGGGGGGACAAGCCGCTCCCCCCGATGAGAACCGGACCTTCAAGTCCTGCGCCGCAGTCAGGGGGAAGCTCGCGGCGCGGAACCCCGCAGTGCGGGCCGGTTCCAGGAGCCCCGCGGATTCCTGCCAGATCCGCTGGGCTCGACATCCATACTGCTCGCCCGTCACCCTTCCGGGGGATGGCGAAAGGCCTCGATCGCCGGGCCCTTGGTCCATAAAGCCTCGGTTAGAGTGGCGCGGTCGTACGGCGGGGTAACTGGGGAGGGCTGGGCAGTGGCGCAAGCGAAGAAGATCGCGCTGTACGCGGTCGTGGTCTTTGTGCTGTACACGATCGTCACCTCCCCGGCCCGGGCCGCCGACCTGGTCCAGGTAGGGTTCGAGGGCATTTCCAGCGCCGCCCAGGGAGTCGGCCAGTTCATGACCGAACTCGTCAACTAGGAGCCCTCCGTGATCCGCCATCTGGTCCTCTTCAAGCTCAACGACGGTGTCGCGCGTGACGAGCCGCGCGTGGTCGCCGGGGTCGAGGCCTTCCGTGCGCTCGGCGACCAGATCCCGGAGCTGACGTTCTGGGAGTGCGACTGGAACATCACGGACCGCCCGATCGCGTACGACTTCGCCATCAACTCGGCCGTCGAGGACAAGGACGCCCTCCAGCGCTACCTCGACCACCCCGCGCACCAGGCCGGCGTGGCCCAGTGGCGCGAGTTCGCCACCTGGGTGATCGCGGACTACGCCTTCTAAGCCTCTTCTTCACCCCGAGGCCCCCTGTCGTCGCGGCGGGGGGCCTTTTCCGTGCGTGACCTCCCCTTTTTCCGCCACCATGCCCTCAACACGGTGCTATGCGGTGCTTGCACACAGTGGACATGTCTTGTGATGCTATGACCGCTTTTGACGGATGAGTTGACCGTAGTTGACCCAGTCGACCAGCAAGACCAGCCAAAGGGGTGGCGTGAACGTGCCGGCCAGTACAGCACCTCAGGTCCCGCCCCAGCACGAGGCAGGCGGGCCGGAGGCCCCGCGTCCGCGCCCCCAGAGCACCCGCGGCGCCGACACCCGGGCGCTCACACAGGTGCTCTTCGGGCAGCTCAAGAACCTGGAGCCGGGGACCCCCGAGCACCACCGGGTGCGCGGGGCCCTCATCGAGGCCAACCTGCCGCTCGTGCGGTACGCGGCGGCCCGCTTCCGCTCCCGCAACGAGCCGATGGAGGACGTCGTCCAGGTCGGCACCATCGGCCTGATCAACGCCATCGACCGCTTCGACCCCGACCGGGGCGTGCAGTTCCCCACCTTCGCGATGCCGACCGTCGTCGGCGAGATCAAGCGGTACTTCCGCGACAACGTCAGGACCGTGCACGTGCCGCGCCGGCTGCACGAGCTCTGGGTCCAGGTGAACGGCGCCACCGAGGACCTGACGACCGCTCACGGCCGCTCCCCCACGACCGCCGAGATCGCCGAGCGGCTGCGGATCGGCGAGGACGAGGTGCTCGCCTGCATCGAGGCCGGCCGCTCGTACCACGCCACCTCCCTGGAGGCCGCGCAGGAGGGCGACGGGCTGCCAGGACTGCTCGACCGGCTCGGCTACGAGGACCCCGCCCTGGCCGGCGTCGAGCACCGCGACCTCGTCCGGCACCTGCTCGTCCAGCTGCCCGAGCGGGAGCAGCGGATCCTGATGCTGCGCTACTACAGCAACTTGACCCAGTCTCAGATCAGCCAGGAGCTCGGCGTCTCCCAGATGCATGTGTCAAGGCTCCTCGCCCGCAGCTTCGCCCGCTTGAGATCCGCAAACAGGATCGAGGCGTAACCGGAACGGGTAGACCGGTTCGGAGTAGTTCTCCTACGGCCCAAATGCCGTACACCCCTTGTTTCCTGCGGAAATGCACCCTCGTTGTGTCGACAAGTCACTACAGCGTGTTGCCGACATGTGACATTCTGCTGGAACCGAGTTTGCCGCAGCCCCGCCGCCGGTATTCAGGTGGTGGCTGCGTTCCTCAGATGGTCGCGGCCACCGCGACCGTCCGCGACCTCAAGGGGGTGGCATGTCCACAGAACTGGGCAGCTCGAAGGTGCTCACGCTCACGCCCGTTCCCGTGCCCGCGCAGACGACGGCGCCGACCGCGACCGACAGCACGGAGGCCACGCCGCCGCCGATGCCGGTCACGTCCGGAGCCCTCGACACCCGCACCCTCTCGCGCTCCCTCTTCCTGCGGCTGCGCGCCCTCGACACCGAGGGTGCCGCCACGGACAGCCCGGAGCGGACCTACGTCCGCGACACCCTCATCGAGCTCAACCTCCCGCTCGTGCGGTACGCGGCGGCCCGCTTCCGCTCCCGCAACGAGCCGATGGAGGACATCGTCCAGGTCGGCACGATCGGCCTGATCAAGGCGATCGACCGCTTCGACTGCGAACGGGGAGTGGAGTTCCCGACGTTCGCGATGCCGACCGTCGTCGGAGAGATCAAGCGCTTCTTCCGCGACACGTCGTGGTCGGTGCGCGTCCCGCGCCGGCTCCAGGAGCTGCGCCTCGCCCTCACCAAGGCCAGCGACGAGCTCGCGCAGAAGCTCGACCGCTCCCCCACCGTCCCCGAACTCGCCGCCGTGCTCGGGGTGTCGGAGGAGGACGTCGTCGACGGCCTGGCCGTCGGCAACGCGTACACCGCCTCCTCGCTCGACTCCCCCTCGCCCGAGGACGACGGCGGCGAGGGCTCGCTCGCCGACCGCCTGGGCTACGAGGACACGGCCCTCGAAGGCGTCGAGTACCGCGAGTCGCTCAAGCCGCTGCTCGCCAAACTGCCGCCCCGCGAGCGGCAGATCATCATGCTCCGCTTCTTCGCGAACATGACGCAGTCGCAGATCGGCGAGGAGGTCGGCATCTCCCAGATGCACGTCTCGCGCCTCCTCACCCGGACCCTCGCCCAGCTGCGCGAGGGCCTCATCTCCGACTGACTTCTCGAAAAACCCGCCCTCTTGACGGTCCGTCAGCCAGACTGGGACGCATGAGGCGAAGGAAGCCGGTACTCGCGGCGGTGGCGCTCTGCCTCGGTGGGGCGCTGACCGCGTGCGGCGGCGGAGGAGACGGCGAGGGGTACGCGGCGGTCGGCGCCGGCCCCTCCCCGAAGGGCGCGGTCGACCCTTCGGGCGTGGTCCGCCTGGTCCCCCTGGAGAGCCCCTCCGCGACGGGGACGACCTCCAGCACGTCGTCCCCGTCGCCCGCGGGCCCCGGCACGCCCTCCACGGGCGGCAGCGGGGCCGCTGAAGGCCTTCCCGGCGCTTCCGGGACTCCTGGGACCTCTGGGACCTCTGGAACCTCCGGGTCCTCCCGTACGGGCGCGGGTACGGGTACGGGATCCGGTGCGGGATCGGGATCCGGTGCGGGATCGGGATCCGGTACGGCTCCGACGACCGCGCCCGGTCACGGAGACACCGGCAGCGGCGGCACTCCGCCCCGTACCCCCACCGCGACGCCCGGACCCACGGCGCCCGGCACCGGCACCACCCCGCCGTCGCCCACGCCTCCCCCCGCGCCCGGGCCCGCCGTGCTCACCGTCTCCGCGCCGAGCCTCGCGGACGGCGACCAGCGCTGGTGCCAGCGGGTCACCGTGACCTTCCGCAACACCGGTGGTTCGGCCGCCACTTCGGGCACGGCCGGCTTCGCGACGCACATCATCGGGCTGCTCGGCACCGACTGGGGGACGATCGCCTCCCGTCAGCCACTGCCCGCGCCGATCGCCGCGGGGACGTCGCGGACCCAGACGTACACGGTGTGCGTGGACTCCTGGCGGGTGCCGCTCGGCATGCGGATCGACACCCGCGAGGTCACCGCCGCATGGCGCTGACCAGCACCTCCGCGAACTCCACCGGGCGCTCCACACAGCCCACGTGGCCGCCCGGGAACTCCACCGTCACGGCGCCGGTCAGCTCCGCGAGCCGCCTTGCCGGTCCGACCAGCGCCTCCTGACCCGCGGATTCCTCGCCGAGGCCCAGGACCAGCTTCCCGGCGGCGGCGCGCAGCCCGTCGACCTCGGGGGCCGAGGAGGAGAAGGGGACCAGGATGCGCTCCAGGAAGAACGGCATGTTGACCGTCATGCGGCCCGCCATCTCCTGGATGCCCGGCGGGAGTTCGGTCGGCTCGTGCCGGTCGTCGCGCTCGGCGCCGCCCAGTCCCTCGGCGAACCGGGCCGTCGCGGGGCCGACGCCCGCCGTCCTGGCCAGATCGCGCACCTCGGCGAAGAGCGCCTGGTGCGGGGCCGGTTCGGCGAGGAGCCCGAGGAGCGGCGGCTCGTGTGCGACGACCCGCCGCAGCAGCTCCGGGCGCCGGGCGAGCAGGTCGAGCGCCACGATCGCGCCGGAGCTGCTGCCGAAGACGTACGCCTCCTCGTCCGGCGCGAGCAGGTCGAGGAGCCGGGCCGCGTCCTCGCTCCACTCCCGGACCAGCTGGTCGGCGGGCGGCCCGTCGAGCGGGCTGCGGGAGAGGCCGCGCTGGTCGTAGGAGACCACGGTGTGGCCGGCGGCGGCGAGCAGGTCCGCCATCCCCTCGAAGAGCCCGGCGTCCCCGGCGCCGCCGGGGATCAGCAGCAGCACGGGGCCGCTGCCACGGGTCTCGTACCGCAGGGTGGCGCCGGGGACCTCCAGCGTTCCGACGCTCTTCTCCTTCATGACCTTCATGACGTGTTCCCCCAGTTCTCCAGGACGTGGTGGAGCGCGTCGAGCGAGCGCGCCCAGGACGCGGCGACGGGGCGGGAGTGCGCGAAGCCGCCGCTCAGTTCGATGTGGATGTAGCCGTGGAAGGCACTGCGGAGCAGGCGCCCGGCATCGGTGAGGTCGGGCTCCTGGAGGCCGTAGCCGCGCAGCATGCCGTGGGTGAGCTCGACGGCCCGCAGGAAGACGGCGGTGTCCGCGACCTCCGCCGGCTCGATCCGCTGCTGGGTCGCCGCGTACCGCCCGGGGTGCGCGAGGGCGTAGTCGCGGTAGGCGTCGGCGAAGGCGACGAGCGCCTCCCTGCCGGACCGGCCGGCCACGGCGGCGCCGATGGCGTCGTTCATCTCGCCCGAGGCGAGGAGCGCGAGCCGGACCCGCAGGTCCCGCAGGTTCCTGATGTGCGAGTAGAGGCTCGCGTCCTTGACCCCGAAGCGCCGGGCCAGGGCCGAGACGGTGACCTTGTCGAAGCCGCTCTCGTCCGCCATCTCGGCGGCGGCCCGGACCAGCCCGTCGGCGGTGATTCCCGCGCGCACCACAGGACCCTCCCTTCCTAGGAGCTCTAGGAAAGAAGCTAGCACTCCTAGGTTTGGAGGGACCAGGGAATATGCGCGCGGGAATCAGGCGCCGGGGAAGCGCACCTCGGTCAGCCCTTCCGACAGCTCCCACAGCCGGCGGCCGGTCCCGGGGTCGCCCGCCGCGTCGGAGAGGCGGACGCGGGTCGGGGCGCCGCGCAGTTCGCCCATGCCGTCCGGGCCGATGAACTCGCCGCCGTCGACGGACGGATCGGTCGCCGCGTACAGCAGGGGGAGCGCGCCCCGCTCGGGCCGCTGGGCGAGCAGCGGATTGCCGATCCGCCCGAAGAACAGCTTCGCCAGACCGGAGGTGTCCTTCATCTGGAGGCTGGTGGCGGTGTAGCCGGGATGGGCGAGCACGCTGCGGACGGGGCTCGCGGTCGCGGTCAGGCGGCGGTGGAGCTCCTGGCCGAAGACGGCGTTGGCGAACTTCGACTGGTTGTAGAAGGTCATCGGCGCGTAGCCGTGCTCGCCGCTCAGGTCGTCGGAGCGGAGGCCGCCCTGGCGGTGGTTGATCGAGCTGACGGTCACCACCCGGGGGGCGGTCCCGGCGGCGAGCAGGTCGAGCAGCAGCCCGGTGAGCGCGAAGTGCCCGAGGTGGTTGGTGGCGAACTGGAGCTCGTGGCCCTGGGGGCTGAGCGTGCGGGGCGGCGCCATCACGCCCGCGTTGTTGACGAGCACGTCGAGGCGCGGGTGCTCCACGCGCACCCGGTCGGCGAAGGCGCGCACCGAGTCGAGGTCGGCGAGGTCGAGCGGGCGGACGTCGAGGAGGCTCCGGTCGGCGCCCGCCGCCGCGAGGTCCTCCGCCGCCCGGCGGCCCTTCTCCTCGTCCCGTACGGCGAGGATCACGCGGCCGCCCCGGCGGGCGAGCTCGCGGGTGGTCGCGAGGCCGAGACCGCTGTTGGCCCCGGTGACGACGAAGACCCGCCCGGTCTGGTCCGGGATCAGGTCGGCGGTCCAGCGCTGCTTCTTGGTCATGCGGCACACGCTGCCGTTTGTGTCACCGAGTGTCAAGCATGACTATGGATGTCATGGAGGGCACCGCGTTACCATCGGGCCGTGACCACCCGCCCCGAGAGCACCCTCGCCCAGCGCAAACGCCAGCTCGTCGCGACCGAGCTCACCGAGGCCGCGCTCCAGCTGCTCGCCCTCAAGGGCTTCGACGCCGTGACCGTCGACGAGATCGCGACCACGGCCGGGGTCTCCAAGCGGACCTTCTTCCGGTACTTCGCGTCCAAGGAGGACGTGGTCGTCCAGTTCCTGGCCGGCATGGGCGCCGACATGCGCGCGGGGCTCGCCGCCCGGCCCGCCGGGGAGCGCCCGTCCGAGGCGCTGCTGCACGCCGTCTCCGTACCCCTGGCCGCCTGCGGCGACCACGCCGAGCGGGTCCTGCCGGTGGTCCGGCTGATCCTGCGGACCCCCTCCCTGCTCGCGCGCTTCCTGGAGCACCAGGCGGAGTGGCGCGAGGAGCTGGCGGAGGAGCTGGGGACCCGCCTCGGCCGCGACCCCGAGACCGACCTCTACCCCCGGCTCGCCGCGGGCATGGCGCTCGCCGCCTTCGACGCCGTACTGCGCCGGTGGAGCGCCGGCGAGGACGCCGAGGTCACCGCGGACCCGGGCGCGCTGATCGAGCAGGCCTTCGCGCTGCTCGCGCCGGCCTTGGACGGGGCGGCGCCGGCGGAGCCGTAAAGGACCGTCTGCTCTCGGAGCCGCAAAGGCCCCTCGGAGTCGTAAAGACCCCTCGGAGCCGTAAAGGCCCCTCGGAGCCGTAAAGGCCCCTCGGGGTCGTAAAGGCCCCCTCGGGGCCGTACGAGATCAGCCCTCTAGGAGCCGTGAAGGAAAAAGGTGGGCCGGTCCGCGTGATGCGGAGCCGGCCCACCCGGGCGTGTGGACGGTACGAAGCGGTCAGCCCAGCGCCAGCCAGGCGACGGCCGCCAGGACGACGATCACCGCGACGACGCCCACGATCAGGCCGACCCGCGGGCCGCCCTGCGTGGCCGCGGCCTGCGGCTGCTGCCGCTGCGGGGTGCCCTCGTCGACGAAGGCGCGGAACATCTGCGTGCTGCCGGCGGGGTCGTAGCCCTCGGGACCCTGAGGGGTCTGGCCCTGGCCGTACGGTGCTTGGGGGTTGTGTGCCATGGGCCAGGACCCTAGCGAAGTCGGGGTGGGGGGCCCAAGCCCCGGCACCGCCGATCCGGCTTTGCCGATTCTTTAGCGCCGTTTGACCGATTTAGTTTGCCTGAAGCAACCATCCATCTCTATGGTTGCCCTAAGCAACAAGATGGACGGGGGTGCCCGATGGCGACACGGAACAGGTACGAGGAACTCGCCCGCTCGGTGAGCGCGATCGGAGCCGTGAAGCGCGGAGTGGCCCGCGTCCTGCCCGTCGAATGCCAGGGCGGCTCGGCGGCCGTGCTCGCCCTGGTCAAGCACCACGGCGACATGCGGACCAGCCGGCTCGCCGAACTCCTGGCCGTCGACATGTCCGTGTGCAGCCGCCATGTGGCCCACACCGTGGACCACGGCTGGATCGAGCGGCTGCCCGACCCGGACGACAAGCGCTCCCGCATCCTGCGGCTCACCGAGGAAGGCCACGAGATGCTCGGCGAACTCGACCGCCGAGTGACCGAGGCCTTCTCCCGATACCTCGCGGAGTGGTCCGACGACGACGTCGAACTCCTCACCCACCTGCTCGCCCGCCTCCGCGACTCCTTCGGGGACTGCCGGGCCCACCACGCTTGAGAAGAAGGAAGTTCATGGCTACGACCACGCCCGACACCGGTGCGCGGGACGGCGTCACCGGTACCGGCGGTGGCGGCACGACCGCCCCGATGACTCACCGGCAGATCATGGAGGCGCTGTCCGGGCTGCTGCTCGGCATGTTCGTCGCCATCCTGTCCTCGACGATCGTCTCCAACGCCCTCCCGCAGATCCTCACCGACCTGGGCGGCGGCCAGTCCGCCTACACCTGGGTGGTCACCGCCTCCCTCCTGGCGATGACCGCGACCACCCCGCTCTGGGGCAAGCTCGCCGACCTCTTCTCCAAGAAGCTGCTCGTCCAGATAGCCCTGATCATCTACGTCGCGGGCTCGGTCGTCGCCGGTCTCTCGCAGAGCACCGGCATGCTCATCGCCTGCCGTGTCGTCCAGGGCATCGGCGTCGGCGGTCTGACCGCCCTCTCCCAGATCATCCTGGCCGCGATGATCGCCCCGCGTGAGCGCGGCCGGTACAGCGGCTACCTCGGCGCGACCTTCGCCGTCGCCACCGTCGGCGGCCCGCTGCTCGGCGGCGTCATCACCGACACCGAGTGGCTCGGCTGGCGCTGGTGCTTCTACGTGGGCGTGCCCTTCGCGATCATCGCGCTGATCGTCCTGCAGAAGACCCTGAAGCTCCCCGTCGTGAAGCGCCAGGTCAAGGTCGACTGGGCCGGTGCGTTCTTCATCAGTGCCGCCGTCTCCCTGCTCCTCGTGTGGGTCACCTTCGCGGGCGACAAGTACGACTGGGTGTCCTGGCAGACGGCCGCCATGGTCCTCGGATCGATCGCCCTCGGCGGGATCTTCGTCCTCGTCGAGTCGAAGGCGAGCGAGCCGATCATCCCGCTCCGCCTGTTCCGCAACCGCACGATCACCCTCGCCTCGCTCGCCTCGCTCTTCGTGGGTGTCGCGATGTTCGCCGGCACGGTCTTCTTCAGCCAGTACTTCCAGCTGGCGCGGAACGAGTCGCCGACGATGTCCGGCGTCCTCACCATCCCGATGATCGCGGGCCTGTTCGTCTCCTCCACGGTCTCCGGCCTGATCATCACCAAGACCGGTAGGTGGAAGGCGTGGCTGGTCAGCGGCGGCGCCTTCGCCGCGGGCGGCCTCGGCCTGCTCGGCACGATCCGCTACGACACGACGTACTGGCACATCGCGCTGTTCATGGCGGTCCTCGGCCTCGGCCTCGGCATGATGATGCAGAACCTGGTGCTCTGCACGCAGAACCAGGTGGCCCCCGCCGACCTCGGCTCCGCCTCCTCCGTCGTCACCTTCTTCCGCTCCCTGGGCGGTGCGATCGGTGTCTCGGCGCTCGGCGCGGTCATGGCCCACCGGGTCACGAACTACGTCAAGGAGGGCCTGGCCGAGCTCGGCCCGAAGGCCGCGGCCGCCATGGGCAAGGGCGGCTCGGGCGGCGGCATCCCCGACATGGACAAGCTGCCGGCCCCGATCCGCACGGTCATGGAGGACGCGTACGGACACGGTGTCGGTGACGTCTTCCTCTACTCGGCGCCGTTCGCGCTGCTCGCCTTCGTGGTGACGCTGTTCATCAAGGAGGTCGCGCTGAAGAGCAACGGCACGGCCAAGGCCACCGAGGAGGCCTAGGAAAAGCTCCCGGCCGCGCTTCGAGCGGAGGCGCGGCCGGGTCGAGTACGGAGCGGCGGGCAGGGGACGGCCCGCCGCTCCGTCATGTCTGTCGTCGGACGCCGCCGTCGGGCGCCGCCGTCAGGCGCGACCGTCAGGCGCGACCGTCAGGCGCTTTCGGCCTCGCGCGCGACCATGGCCTCGATGCCGGCGACCAGGACGTCCAGGGCGTAGGCGAAGTCGCGGTCCCAGACGGCGCTGACGCTGCCGTGCGAGGCCCGCTCGTCGAGGATCTCCTTCATGCCCTCGGTCCGCGCCTCGAACTCCGGGTCGTCACGGAACGCCTTGATCGCGTCCACGTAGAACTCGTCCTGCGACATGCCGGCCTCCGCCGCGCGCCGGCCGAACTGGGACTCGATCGTCCCGTAGCCGTACACGAACTGGAAGACCGCCGACATCGCGCTCGGCTGGCGGTCCAGCGGGAGGCCGGTGTCCCGGATCGTCTCGTGGATCTTCTGGCCGACGGCGATCGCCTTCGGGCCGATGTTCAGGTACTGGCCGGCGCTCGGCGACATCCACGCGTGCCGGACCAGCATCCGCCGGTACTCCAGGGCGAGTACGCGGATCCGCTGCCGCCAGTCCTCGGCGGCGTCGACGGCCGCGAGGTCGACCTCCCCGTAGACGCTGTCCATGGCGAACTCGATGATGTCGTCCTTGGTGTCCACGTACCAGTAGAGGGACATCGCCGTGACGCCGAGCTCGGTCGCGAGCTTGCGCATCGACAGCTTGGCCAGGCCCTCCTCGTCGAGCATGCGGATCGAGGCGTCGACGATCCGGTCCCGGTCGAGACCGGCCGGGCCGCCGCCGCTGCGGGCGGCCCTCTGCTCCAGCCAGACGCTGGAACGCGCCGGGTTCTTGGCCCGATCGGCTGCCTTGACCATCGCGTTCCTCCGTCTGTCAGCGGTCCGTCACCATGCTAGGCAGCCATCTCGTGCTGCTTCACCCGCTCCTCCGCGCGCTCGGCCCGCTTGAGCAGGGCCGCCGCGAGCAGACCGCCGGCGAAGACGGCGATCGCGCCGACCAGCTGGCTGGTCTGGAGGCCGGAGGCGAAGGCGTCCGAGATCTGCTGCCGCTCGGCCTCGCCGCCGGCGGCGGCCAGGGCGGCCGGGAGCGAGGTCGCGGTCACGGCGACGAGCGCGGCGAAGCGGGCGTTGAGCACGGCTCCGAGGACGGCGACGCCCAGGCCGTTGCCGAACTCGGCCAGGGTGCCGTTGATCCCGGCACCCACGCCCGCCTTCTCCGGCGGGATCGCGCTCATGAGCGCGTTGGCCATGGCAGGGGACGCGACGGCGATGCCGCAGCCCATCAGGACCAAGCCGAGCAGCATGCCCCCGTAGCTGCCGTCCGTGCCGCCGCCGAGCAGCGAGATCGACGTGAGGCCGGCGGCGACCAGCGTCATGCCGACGACGACGGTGGGCGGGGTGCCGAGCTTCATGACGATCTTCGGGCCGACGCCGGTCAGGTTGAGGCCGACGATCGTCAGCGCCAGCGGCGCCATCCGGAGACCGGCTTCGAGCGGCTCGTACCCGAGGACGAACTGCAGGTGCTGGGTGAGGAGGAAGAGCGAGCCGCCCATGCCGAAGACGACCAGGATCGATCCGCCGATGGCGCCGATGAACTTCTGGTTCCGGAAGAAGTGCATGTCGAGCATCGGGTACGGGGTGTGCAGCTCCCACAGCGCGAAGGCACCGAGACCGAGGAGGCCGACGGCGGCCGGGACGAGGACCTGGGCGGAGACCCAGCCGTGCTCGGGACCGCTGATGATCGCGTACACGACGGCGGTCATGCCGATGGTGGAGAGCAGCGCGCCGAGCAGGTCGGGGCGCTCGCCCTGGGGGTTCTTGGACTCGGGGACGAGCTTGAGGACGGCGACGAGGGCGACGGCCGCGACCGGGATGTTGATCAGGAAGATCATTCCCCACCAGAAGTGGTTCAGGATCACGCCGCCGATCAGCGGGCCGCCGGCGAAGCCGAGCGAGGCGACGGTGGACCACAGCGCGATGGCCTTGACCCGCTCCGAGTCGTCGAAGATCTGCATGACGACGGCGAGGGTGGTGGTCATCAGGAGTGCGCCGCCGACGCCCATGCCCGCGCGGGCGGCGATCAGCTGCGCGGTGGAGTCGGCGAGGCCGGCGGCGAGCGAGCCGAGGCCGAAGAGCGCGAGACCGGCGGCGAGGAGTTTCTTGCGGCCGTAGCGGTCGGCGGCGTTGCCGGCGGTGAGCAGCAGGCCGGACTGGACGAGCGAGTACGCGTTGATCATCCACTGGATGTCGGTGGTGGACGCGTGGAGTTCGGAGGTCAGCGAGGGGATGGCGACGCTGAGGACGGTGTTGTCGAGCAGGACGGTGAGCTGGGCGAGGCAGATGACGCCGAGGATCAGCCAGCGCTGGGGGTGGCCGCCGGTGGCTGCTGTCATGGGACGCGACTCCTTATACGGTGTACGAGGCCAAGGCTCGTACACCGTACAAGAGCTCTCGTACGCTGTATAGCGGTTATTGCCTCCCGGTCGTCAGGTCGTAGAAGGTGGCGCCGTCGACCGTGGTCTTCTCGAAGGTCTGCGCGACCCAGGCGGAGATCTCCGAGTTGCCGCCGCCGGGACCGCCGCCCCCGCCTTCGTTGCCGCCCTCGCTGCCGCCGATGAAGTAGTGGATCTTCCCTTCGGCGACGTACTGCTTGAACTGGGCGAGCGTCGGGGACGGGTCGCTGCCGTTGAAGCCGCCGATCGCCATGACCGGCTTCTCCGTGGCGAGCTGGTAGCTGGCGGCGTTCTGCGCGCCGACCGTGGCCGCGGCCCAGGTGTACTGGTCGGCGTCCACGAGGAGGGCGGCCTTCGCCTTCGCACCGACGCTGGCGCCGTTGAGGAGCCCACCCATGCCGCCGCCGGTGCCGGGCCGCTCGCCCCGGATCATCCCCTGCGGCGGAGTACCCGCGGGCATCCCGCGGCCCTGACCCTGGCCCTGGCCTTGACCGGTGGGCAGCTGACCGCCCTGGCCGCCCTGACCACCCGGCATCTGACCGCCCGGCATCTGACCACCCGGCATCTGACCACCCGGCGGCATCATCCCGCCGCCGGGACCGGCGCCCTCGAAGAGCCGGCCGCCGCCCGGGCGGCCGCCCATCGCGCCGCCCGCCGGCCCCGCCGTCACGATCGAGCCCTGGTGCCCGGCGTTCAGCGTCTCCAGGGTGTACGCGAACGGCCCCGCGAGCCCCGCCGCCAGACCGAGGCCCGCCACCGCGAGGCCCAGCCGCCGGTCGATCCGGCCCGCGAGCAGCAGCCCGAGCGCGGCCACCGCGCCCGCCACCAGGACCGTCCAGCGCAGCCACGGCAGCCAGTCCGGCGTACGGCCGAGCAGCGTCCAGGCCCACCAGGCCGTCACCGCCACCGTCACCGCGAGCGCCGCCGAGGCGGGCCACCGCGTGCGCTCCTCCCACAGCACCGCCGCGCCCATGCCGATCAGCGCCGCGATGTACGGGGCCAGGGCCACCGTGTAGTACTCGTGGAAGATGCCGGCCATGAAGCTGAACACGGCGAGCGTGATCAGGAGCGAGCCGCCCCACGCGAGGAACGCGGAGCGCGCCGTGTCCGTGCGGGGCGCCCGCCAGGTGACGACGAGTCCGGCGACGAGCAGGATCAGCGCGGCCGGCAGCAGCCAGGAGATCTGACCGCCGACCGAGTCGTTGAACATCCGGACGATGCCGGTCTCGCCCCAGCGGCCACCGCCCATGCCGCCGCCGGGACCGCCGCCGCCGCCGACGCTGCCGGTCTCGTCGCCGTTGATGCGGCCGAGGCCGTTGTAGCCGAAGGTCAGCTCCAGGAAGCTGTTGTTCTGCGAGCCTCCGACGTACGGACGGGAGGACGCCGGCCACAGCTCGACCAGGGCCACCCACCAGCCCGCGGAGACGAGCATCGCGAGCCCGGCAAGGGCCAGCCGGCCGAGCCGCCGCCCGAAGCCGCCGGGTGCGCACACCGCGTACACGAGGGCCAGCGGCGGCAGGATCAGGAAGGCCTGGAGGGTCTTCGCGAGGAACGCGAAACCGAAGGCCGCCCCCGCCCACACGAGCCACTTCGCGGCGCCCCGTTCCTGCTCCAGGGCGCGCAGCACGCAGTACACCGCGACCGTCATGAGCAGCGCGAGCAGCGCGTCCGGGTTGTTGAAGCGGAACATCAGGGCGGCGACCGGCGTCAGCGCGAGGACCGCGCCCGCGATCAGGCCCGCGCCCGCGCCGAACCGGCGCCGCACGGCCGCGTAGAGCACGGCGACGGTGCCCACGCCCATCAGCACCTCGGGCACGAGGATCTGCCAGGAGCCGAGCCCGAAGAGGCGGACGGAGAGGGCCATCGGCCAGAGCGCGGCCGGCGGCTTGTCGACGGTGATGGCGTTGCCCGCGTCGAGGGAGCCGAAGAAGAAGGCCTTCCAGCTCTCGCCGCCCGCCTGGACGGCGGCGGAGTAGAAGGAGTTGGCGTAGCCGGACGCGCTCAGGTTCCACAGGTAGAGCAGCGTGGTGACGGCGAGCAGGCCGAGGAAGGCGGGCCGGACCCAGGGGGCGTCCTCGGCTCGGCCGCGCCACAGCCGGGCGGGCCGGCCGGTGCGGGGCGCCGCATGGACGGCGGTGGACACAGTGGTCATCGTTCGTTCCTTGCTGAGGACTGCGGGAGGGGCTGCGAGGTCGGCCGCTCGGGGAAGACCCAGAGCCGGAAGAGGAGGAAGCGCAGGACGGTCGCGGCGAGGTTCGCGACGATCAGGACGGCGAGCTCGGTGGAGTGCGCGGGATCGCCGGTCGCCGCGCCGAGGGCGGCGAGCGAACCACTGGTCAGGGCCAGGCCGATGGCGAAGACCACGAGCCCCTGGGCCTGGTGGCGGACGGCCCGGTCCCGGCCCCGTACCCCGAAGGTGAGGCGCCGGTTGGCCGCCGTGTTCGCGACGGCGGAGACGAGGAGGGCCCCGGCGTTGGCGAGCTGCGGGCCGACGCCGAGGCGGAAGGCCGAGTACAGCGCCAGGTAGAAGAGCGTGGACAGGGCCCCGACCACGCAGAAGCCGACGAGCTGCCGGGCGAGGCCGCCCGGCACACCGTTCAGGTCGCGGTCCCGGGGATCGTCGCCGAACGGCCGGGCCAGCCGGTCGAGGGGCAGCGAACCGGTCGCGAGGGCCCGCCCCACCCGCCAGACGCCCTTCAGGTCGTCGGTCGCCGTCCGCACGATGTGGACGGTCGAGTCGGGGTCGTCGACCCAGTCGACCGGCACCTCGTGGATCCGCAGCCCGGCCCGCTCGGCGAGGACCAGCATCTCCGTGTCGAAGAACCAGCCGGTGTCCTCCACCATCGGCAGGAGCCGCTCGGCGACCTCCCGCCGTATCGCCTTGAAGCCGCACTGCGCGTCGGAGAACCGGGCGGCGAGCGAGGAGCGCAGGATCAGGTTGTAGGCGCGCGAGATGAACTCCCGCTTCGGCCCGCGCACCACCCGCGAGGAGCGGGCGAGCCGTGAGCCGATCGCCAGGTCCGAGTGGCCGGAGATGAGCGGCGCGACCAGTGGCAGCAGCGCGTTGAGATCGGTGGACAGGTCCACGTCCATGTAGGCGAGGACGGGCGCGTCCGAGGCCGACCACACGGTCCGCAGCGCCCGGCCGCGGCCCTTCTGCTCCAGCCGTACGGAGCGCACCTCGGGCACCTCGGCCGCGAGGGCGGCGGCGACGGCGGGCGTCGTGTCGGTGGAGGCGTTGTCGGCGACGGTGATGCGGAAGCCGTACGGGAAGGTCCTGAGGAGGTGCTCGTGGAGCCGGCGGACGCACGGCTCCAGATCCTTCTCCTCGTTGTAGACGGGGATCACCACGTCCAGGACGGGCCGTCCGGCGACGTCCACCGGCAGGTGTTCCCGGGCGGGGAGGGCTTCCCCGATGGTTTGGGTTCGCATACAGGCGACACTCGCCGGGGCCGCTGTCACGGCTGTGTGATGAGCCTGTGGCCTGTCTGTGAGTCCTGCGCGGCGGGCAGCCGGACGGTGAAGGCGGTCCGGCCCGGGGCGCTCTCGACGGTCACCTCTCCGCCGTGCGCGAGCACGACCGCGCGGACGATGGCGAGGCCGAGGCCGGTGGATCCGGCGTGCCGGGAGCGGGAGGCGTCGCCGCGCGCGAAGCGCTCGAAGACGGCGGGCAGCAGCTCGGGCGGGATGCCGGGGCCGTCGTCCTCGACGTCGACGAGCACGGCTGGGCCTTCCGTGCGGACACGGGCGGTGACCTTCGTGCCGGGCGGGGTGTGGGTACGGGCGTTGGCGAGGAGGTTGACCAGGACCTGCTGGAGGCGGGCTCCGTCGGCCCGTACGACCGCGCTGTCCGTGGGCAGTTCGAGGCGCCAGTGGTGGTCGGGACCGGCGGCGCGGGCGTCGCTGACGGCGTCCACGACCAGCGGGACGAGGTCGGTGGTCTCGTACGAGAGGGGCCGGCCCGCGTCGAGCCGGGCGAGCAGCAGGAGGTCCTCGACCAGGCCCGTCATCCGGGTCGCCTCGGACTCGATCCGGTAGAGCGCGTGCCGGGTGTCGGGGCCGCACTCCTCGCTGCCGCGCCGGGTGAGCTCCGCGTACCCCCGGATCGAGGCGAGCGGGGTGCGCAGCTCGTGGCTGGCGTCCGCGACGAACTGCCGTACCCGGGTCTCGCTCTGCTGGCGGGCGTCGAGGGCCGAGTGGACGTGGTCGAGCATCCGGTTGAGGGCCGCGCCGACCTGGCCGACCTCGGTGCGCGGGTCGGCCTCCGCCTCCGGGACCCGCTGATGGAGCGCCACCTCCCCGCTGTGCAGCGGGAGCCGGGCGACCTGCCGGGCGGTGCCGGCGACCCGCCGCAGCGGGCGGAGGGCGACCCGGACGAGCACGGTCCCGGCGAGCGAGGCCGCGACGAGCCCGGCGCCGGTGACGCTCAGCTCGACGAGGACGAGGGTGGAGAGGGCGTCCTGGACCTCGGTGAGGGGGATGCCGGTGAGGAACTCGCCGTGGACCCCGACGGCGTACTCGACCCGGTACGAGCCGAGGCCGCCGGGCAGTTCGACGGTGTGCGGCCGGCCGTCGCGGGGGACGGCGGCGAGCGCGGCCCGCTGGGCCTCGTCGAGCGCGGTGGTCCGGAAGTTCCGGCCGTACGTCCCGCTGTCCGCGGCTTCCGCCGAGTACCCGGCCGTGGTCAGCTCGCCGTCCACGAGGACCGCGCCGAGGGTGCCGATGGGCGCGCCCGGCCCCTGCACGAACGCGAGCGGTTCCTTCACGCGGCTCGGATCGGGCAGGTCGGGCACGGGGGCCATGGCGGCCGGCGGGCCCGCCGCCCGTATCGCGACGGTGTGGACCTGCTCGTCGGCCTGGTCGTAGAGGTACGAGCGGAACGCGATGGTCGTCACCGTCCCGATGACGGTCGCGACGACCGCGATCAGCGCGACCGCCGACACGACGAGCCGCGTCCGCAGCGACCACCGCCGCCGCCTTGCACGTCGGAACACCGGACGTTACTCCCCGGGCTTGATCAGATACCCGGCCCCGCGCCGGGTGTGGATCATCGGGGAGCGGCCGGCGTCGATCTTCCGGCGCAGGTAGGAGATGTAGAGCTCGACGACGTTGGCCTGGCCGCCGAAGTCGTACGACCAGACCCGGTCGAGGATCTGCGCCTTGCTGAGCACCCGGCGCGGGTTGCGCATGAGGTAGCGCAGCAGCTCGAACTCGGTCGCGGTGAGGTGGATGGAGTCGCCGCCCCGGGTGACCTCGTGGCTGTCCTCGTCGAGGGTCAGGTCCCCCACGGCGAGCAGGGACTCGCTGCGCGTCTGCGCGGCCCCGGACCTGCGGATGAGGCCGCGCAGCCGGGCCACGACCTCCTCCAGGCTGAAGGGCTTGGTGACGTAGTCGTCGCCCCCGGCGGTGAGCCCGGCGATGCGGTCCTCGACGGCGTCCTTCGCGGTCAGGAACAGCACGGGTACGTCGGGCAGCTCACGGCGGATCGAGCCGAGCAGGCTCAGCCCGTCGACGTCCGGGAGCATGATGTCGAGGATGACGGCGTCGGGCCGGAACTCACGCGCGGAGCGGAGGGCGGCGGCCCCGTCCCCGGCGCTGCGGACCTGCCAGCCCTCGTAGCGCAGGGCCATGGAGAGCAGCTCGGCGAGCGAGGCCTCGTCGTCGACGACGAGGACCCGGACGGCGGTTCCGTCGGCGCGGAGCATGTCGGCGTGGGTGCCGGTGCGGCGTGTGGTGACGGTCATGGCAGCCACGGTGTCGCCCGCCGCTGAGAGGCCTCTTTCCCTTTCCTGTGAATTCCCTGAGAAAGGGTCCGGAGGCTCAGAGGTGTTTCACGTGAAACGGATGCTCAGGGGTGTTTCACGTGAAACAGTGCGGCTCCGTTCTCGTACAGCACCCGCCGGAGCCAGTCGTCCCCGAGCCCGAGGCGGTCGAGGGCGTGGAGCTGGTGGGCGTACGGATACGGGATGTTCGGGAAGTCCGAGCCGAGGAGGATCCGGTCGCCGAGGTCCAGGAGCCGCCCGCGCTCGGCCTCCGGGAAGGGCGCGAGCCGCTCGCTGAAGTCGGTGAACGCCATGGTGGTGTCGAGATGGACGCCCTCGTACCGCTGGGCCAGGTCGAGGAAGTCGCTGTACTCCGGCATCCCCATGTGGGCGACGATCACCCGCAGCCGGGAGTGCCGGGCGAGCAGCCGCCCCATGGGACCGGGCCCGGTGAAGTTCCCCGGGCTGGGGCCTGAGCCGCAGTGCACGACGACGGGGGTACCGCTGTCCGCGAGGGCTCCCCAGGAGCCGTCGAGCTCGCTGTCGGTCGGGTCGAAGCCGCCCACCTGGAGGTGCACCTTGAAGACCTGGGCGCCGGCGTCGAGCGCCTGGTGGACGTACGGGGTGACTCCCGGCTCGGGGAAGAGGGTCGCGGTGTGCAGGCAGTCGGGGGTGCGGGCGGCGAAGTCGGCGGCCCAGGAGTTCAGCCAGGCGGCCATGCCGGGCTTGTGGGGGTAGAGCATCGCGGTGAAGGCGACCACGCCGAACCCGCGCAGGAGGGCGAGCCGGCGCTCCTCCTCCTCGCGGTAGGTGATGGGCCACTCCACGCCGGTCAGGGGCCCGACGGCGTCGAAGTACGCCCAGACCTTGTCGAGGACGTTCTGCGGCATGAAGTGCGTGTGCACGTCGACGAGCCCGGGGATCCCGAGCCGCTCGATCAGCCTCTCGGTGTCACTCACGCTCAAATCCGTAACTCCGCTCGACCTTGCCGATGTGGACGCTGTAGCTGTCGTACCAGTGCTCACGGCCGTACTCCTTGGCCGCCCGGTGCTCGGGGTGGCGCGCCCAGCTCTCCAGGGACTCCAGGTCCCGGAAGTACCCGACGGTGATGCCGATGCCGCCGGGCGTGCGGGCGGACTCGTAGCCGAGGAACCCGGGGATCTCCCGGACGAGCTCCTGCATGTGGACGGACGTCTCGGCGTACCCCTCGGGGGACTCGGGACGGACGGACGTGAAGACAGCGGTGTAGTAAGGCGGTTCGATGCCCGCCACAAGCTTCTGGGTCATGTGATCACCCTCGCGGGGCAGGCCGGAGGATGTCCACGGCCCCCGGCCAAAGGGATCCAAGACTTTACGAACGCCCGTGGGCGACCTCAGAACAGCCCCTCCTGCGCGGCAGCGACCGCACGGGGAACGACCGGCACGGTGAAGGCACTTCCCTCCCCGACCCGGTCCAGGACCCAGCCGCCCATGAGCCGGGTGTCGAGGGCGAGACAGCGTCCGTCGGGGGTGAGGAGGTGCAGATCGGGACCGGCGGCGGCGAGCAGCCGGCCGGTGACGACGCCGCCGCCCACGAGCTCGGCGACCGTGCCGTCGAGCGGCGGCAGTCCGTCGAGGTGGAAGGCGCCCGCGTGATCGCGTGCGGCGAACTCCAGCGGCTCCAGGGTCTCCGTCCAGCCGCCGATCGCCCGCGCGCGCCGGTACAGCTCCTCGACCTCCCGGGCCCGTTCCGCGGCGGGCGGCAGGGCGTGCCGGGCGGCGCGCTTCCGCTCGTACGCCACCCGGTCGGGCACGCCGAGGGCCTGCCGCAGCACCTCCTCGGTGCGCCGGGCGGCCATCAGCGGGCCCCGGCCGAGCCAGCTGAACGCGACGGCCCCCTGCTCCAGGAGCCGGGCCTCGCCGCGGGCCTCCGCGGTGATCCCCACCTTGGTCATCCCGGGCCCGAACCAGGCCAGGTAGACGCGGTACGGCTGCGGGTCGTCCAGCAAGGTGTCGGCGGCGACGGAGTGGGCCCGGTCGAGGCGCGCGCACTCCGGGCACCGCCCGCCGGTGGACCGCCCGGACACCACGGCCTCCAGGGGGCAGGGGTTCCCCCGGGCCCCGGGACACCGCCGGACCCCGACGGCCCGGAAGGCGAGCGGCCGCCCGTACACCAGCGGACTCACCTTCCCGCCGCGCCACCGCAGCCCGGGCGTCCCACCGGCCCAGCCGATCCCCCGGCACCACCACTCCACGCCCGCGCCTCCCTATGCTCCCCGGATGCCGTCCAGTCTCCGCCACATCCGCTTCCAGTCCCCGACCCGGAGCCCCCGGGGCCACCACCCCGGCGTCTTCGGCCTGGCCAACGCACTGGCCCGGGACGGAAGACTCTCGCCCGAGGAGTGGGCGCTCTGGCGCGCGTCGAACGACTGGTACGACGCGCACTTCCCGAACCCTGCCACGGTCGACCCGACGGTCTACGACCCGGCGGTGAACCCGGGGGCCGCAGCCTGGTTCCGGCCCACGGCGACCGAGGCACTGGCCCGGGTCGCCCCGTACCTGCGGATCCTGCGGGACCACGGCGTGCCCTGTGTACGCCTGGAGTCGGCGGACCCTGGCCGGATCGTCTACGAGGACGCGTACCAGGTGGTGGCGGTGGGACCGGCCGGCGGAGGGCCCGGCCGGGAGCCGGACGGCGGAGGCCCCGGCCGGGAGCCGGACGGTCGGCGCAGCACGTAGATCCGGGTCCCGGCCCGCAGCCGGACGGTCAGGGCAGCACGTAGATCCGGGTGCCGTCCGGGGCCGGGGTGCCCACCTCGCGCATGCAGCCGCGTTCGAGGAGGAGGCGGACGCAGTCCCGGACGCGTTCGCCGGAGAGACCGGTGCGGCGGGTGACGTCCTGGGGCCGGTAGCGCACCCCGCCCCGTACGAGCGCGGGCGCGAGACAGGAGGCGACCGTCCGGATGTCCCCGGTGATGGCCCAGGACTCGACGAGCTCCTGCGGGCTGAGCGCAACGGCGGCGCCCGTGCGCTGGCGGGGCACGGCGAGCCGCTCCAGGGAGTCGGCGACCCTGGAGAGGTTCTGCCGGGTCTCGCGGAGCAGCTCCGCGTACGCGGCGTGCTCGGCGTACGCGGCGGCCCGCTCGTCGAACCGCCCCTCCAGCCGAACGAGGACGTCGACGAGCTCCGGCGGCAGCAGGAATCCGGCGTGCACCGGCGAGGGTTCGAGACCGTACCCGCCGTACCGCTGGACCGCGGCCACGAGCCCGGCCGTCCACGCCCGGAACGGTCCGGCCTCCGGTCTCCGGCAGGCCCCGACGAGCTGGACGAGCCCCTCCAGGCTCACCATCCGCGTCGACGCCCTGATCCCCGAGAACCGGCCGGGGAACCCCGCGCCTCCCGGCCCGTCTCCGTCCGCGGCTCCGTCTCCGCCTCCCGGCCCGTCTCCGTCCGCGGCTCCGTCTCCGCCCCCGCCTCCGTCTCCGGCGAGCTCCCGCGCGGCCGCCAGGCACTCCGCGGGCAGCGTCACGGTCCGGAGCGCCTCGCGCGTCCCCGCGTATCCAAGGCTCTTCGCCACGTCCACCACCGGGAACCAGTGGGCGCCGTCCGGTGCGGTCAGCCGCCGAAGCCGTGCTCCGGTGGCGACGTACGCCAGGTCATCGATGTCGATCGCGTCCATCGATCATCACCTCCGCCACGCAAGCTAGGCCGAGGGCATATTCAACTGACATGCAAATAAGACAGGTTCACCCAAAAGGGGAGGGTTTCCGGGGATTCCCCGGAAACCCTCCCCTCCGTCGGGCTACTTGGCGACGAACTGCGTGAGGATCGCCTGCACCTCGTAGATGTCGACCCCCTTGGTGAAGGTCTTCGTGACCGGCAGCTGGGTGCCCGAGATCCAGATCTTCAGCTCGGCGTCCAGGTCGAAGGTGCCGGCCGTCTCGACCGCGAAGTGCGTGATGCTCCGGTACGGGATCGAGTGGTACTCGACCTTCTTGCCGGTGATCCCCTGCTTGTCGACGAGCACGAGCCGCCGGTCGGTGAAGAAGATCGTGTCCCGGATCAGCAGGTACGCGGCGTGCACCTGCTCCCCCTGCCCGAGCAGCCGCGCGAAGTCCTGCTGCGCCTGCGCCGGATCGATCGCGTGCGCGTTCCCGAAGAGCGCCATGCCCCAAACCCCCACATCCGATGAGAAAGAAAGATCATCCGACCCTAACGCCCACGCCGAAAGACCCGCTACGGCCAGGGCCCCGACAACCCGGCGGGCCCCCGGGACCTCCCGCCGCGCACCGCACCCGGACTAGGATCCGAACCATGCCTCTGACCCTGCACGACGTGGACCGGTTCGAGGCCTCCAGGCCCCGCCTGGAGGCGATCGCCTACCGCCTCCTCGGCTCCGCGAGCGAGGCCGAGGACGCCGTGCAGGACACGTTCCTGCGCTGGCAGGCCACCGACGTCGAGCGCATCGAGGTCCCCGAGGCCTGGCTGACGAAGGTCCTCACCAACCTGTGCCTCAACCAGCTCACCTCGGCCCGCGCCCGGCGCGAGACCTACGTCGGCGAGTGGCTGCCCGAGCCGCTCCTCGTCGGCGACCCGATGCTCGGCCCCGCCGACACCGCCGAGCAGCGCGAATCCGTCTCGTACGCCGTCCTCGCCGTCATGGAGCGCCTCTCCCCCAACGAGCGCGCGGTGTACGTCCTCCGGGAGGCCTTCGACTACCCGCACCGGGAGATCGCCGAGATCCTCGACATCAGCGAGGCCTCCAGCCAGCAGATCTTCCACCGCGCCAAGAAGCACGTCGCCGACGGCAAGGCCCGCACCGAGATCAGCGAGGCCGAGGCCCAGCGGATCATCGAGGAGTTCCTCGCGGCCGCCACCAGCGGCCGGACCGAGCCGCTCGTACGGCTGCTCACGGGCGACGCCATCGCGATCGGCGACGGCGGCGGCAAGGTCCCGGCGCGCGCGAGGGCGTTCGAGGGAGCCCTCGCGGTCGCGAAGTTCATGCGGGGCCTGTTCAAGCCCAGCCACGCCAAGCGCGCCGTCGTCGGCGGTTCGCCCGAGGTCTACGCCTCGACCGCCAACGGCGCCCCCGCCATCGTGGCGGTGCTCGACGGCCGGGTCATCGGCGTCATGTGCCTGGAGATCACCTCCGAGGGCATCACGGCCTTCCGCAACCAGGTGAACCCCGACAAGCTCGAACGCGCGACGAGGCTCTGGGCGGCGTCCGACCACGGCACCCCCCTGCTGGAAGCCGCCTTCTGACCCCGCCCGCCACCATGTGACCTGCTTCACACTCGCGACCTGTCAGGAATCGACGGGCTGCCCGGTTCAAGGGTCGAAACCGCGAAGCGAGACAGGAGCAGGCACATGCAGCAGCACCGCATCATCGTCCTCGGAGCCGGCTACACCGGAGCGATCGCCGCCGGACGCCTCGCCAAGCAGCTCCACCGCGAGGACGTCGCCATCACCCTCGTCAACGCCGAGCCCGACTTCGTCGAGCGGGTCCGGCTGCACCAGCTGGCCGTCGGCCAGGAGCTCACCCCCCGCCCCTTCAGCGAGATGTTCGCGGGCACCGGCGTCGAGCTGAAGCTCGCGACGGTGACCGCCGTCGACGCCGAGCGCAGGACCGTGGCCGTGACGGCCGCGAGCGGCGCCGAGGAGCTGGAGTACGACACCCTCGTGTACGCCCTCGGCAGCGGCTGGAACACCCAGGGCGTCCCCGGCACCGCCGAGCACGCCCACGAGATCTCCAGCCGCCCCGGAGCGCTCCGGCTGCGCGAGCGCCTGGCCGCCCTGGAGGCCGGACAGTCCGTGGTCGTCGTCGGCGGCGGCCTCACCGGCGTGGAGGCCGCGACCGAGATCGCCGAGGCCCGCCCGGACCTCGACGTCGCGCTCGCCGCCCGCGGAGCGCTCGGCGACTGGCTCTCGGACAAGGGCCGGCAGCACGTGCGGAAGGTCTTCGACGGCCTCGGCGTCACCGCGCACGAGCACACGGCGATCACCGCCGTCGAGGCGGACCGCGTCACCACCGCCGACGGCTCCATCCCGGCCGCGGTCACCGTGTGGACCACCGGCTTCGCGGTGCACCCGATCGCGGAGGCCACCACCCTGAAGATCAGCGACACCGGCCAGATCGTCGTCGACGGGACCATGCGCTCGGTCTCGCACCCGGACGTGTACGCCGTCGGCGACGCCGCCCTGGCCATGGGCCCCGGCGACAAGCCGCTGCGGATGTCGTGCGCCACGGGCACCCCGATGGCCTGGCAGGCGGCCGACGCCATCGCGGCCCGCCTGACCGGCACCAAGGTCCCGAAGGCCCACCTGCGCTACTTCAACCAGTGCATCTCGCTGGGCCGCCGGGAGGGCCTGATCCAGTACGTCACGGCCGACGACCGCTCCGTCCGCGCCGCCCTGACGGGCCGCCTCGCCGCCCGCTACAAGGAGCTGGTCTGCAAGGGCGCGGCCTGGGGCGTGGTCAACCCGAAGCTGGGCATCCCCACCCGCCCCCGCCGCGTCCTGCGCACCCCGGCCACCGCCGTCAAGGCCACGGCCTGACCCGCGGCGGCGGGAACGGGCGCTCCCGCCCCGGGAGCGCCCGCTCCCTGCCCAACTCCCCTGTCCTTGCCGATCCGTAGGATCGAGCGGGATGCGGGCATCGGCGGAGACGCCCTGCCGACGGGGGGAAGAGACATGACGACGCCGGTTGTCGGAAACCGAAAGGACGAACAGTCCGGCTCCACCGAGAAGCGGGAACGCGGCGCGGGGTGGCGGGCCTTGCTGTTCACGGCGACCGCACTCGTCGCCGGAGCCACGGGCGTGGCCGGCACCCTGCTCCAGCAAAGCCTCACCGCGCCGGACACGTCCGGAGTCGACGCCCAGGCCGCGAAGATCGCCGAGCACCTGCGGGGAGATCTGCACGCGGGCTTCTACTCCGGGGGCGGCCAGACCTACGGCGGGCAGTTCACCGAGGGCACGATCGTCGCCCAGGTCGCGGAACACGGTGGAGTGCTGCTGAGTTCGGACACCGAACGGACCCAGGCCGACGGCGTGCTCCACACGGCTGAGGTGATGCTCGGGCTGACACCGCCGGCCAGGGAGACCGTCGCCGCGGAGGCCTATCCGGTCCGCTGCTACCGCTACACGTTCGGCGTCGGCTCCTCCACCGTGAAACAGTCCGGCATGCCGTGCCCGGCTTCACGGACCGACGGCAGGCCCGGCAGCCTCGCGGCGCAGATGGGAGCGCTGCTCACGCAGCAGCGCATCAGCGCGTCCGTGACGACCGCGGGATATGCGCACACCGCGCGGGGTGCCGTGGATTTCCTGAAGGACAAGGGGCTGACCGTCACCGGGGACAAGGTGAGCGCGATCTCCGGCGGGGCCACCGGCGACGACGTGTACGCCGTCGCCCTGCGCATCAACGGCACCTGCCACTACCTGCGCATGGACCCCTCCCCCACCGCGTCCGACCTGACCCCCCTGTGGCCGGCCCCGGCCGACGAACAGACCCCCTGCGACACCCGACAGGCCACGTCCGCAGCCACGCTCTACGGCATCGACCCGGCAAAACCGGGCTGACCCCGCGGGGCCCCGGCGGAGTGCTGCTGGGCGGGTGCGGTCGCTGGGGTTGCGGTACGGAGCTGCTGTACGACGACCGGGCAGGAGGGGTCCCGCCGGGCCCCTCAGCGACCGCGAGTGGCCGCACTTTCCGGCAGGTCGGTGACACGTCGGGCCGTCACCAGGTAGCCCGAGAAGCTCACGTCCGGCCGGGCCTTCGCCCACCCGTCCGCCTCCTTGACCGGCACCAGCACGGTCGTGTCTGGAACGGGGTAGTTCACCTGGTCCGTGGCGCCCGGGGGCGCCCCGTAGCGGCAGTGCACCTCGACGATCGACACCACCTCCACCGAGGTGGGGGCGTGCCCTTCCCCCTGGCCGTGATGCTCCTCGCGGAAATCGATCCCGGCCGCACGTTCGCTACCGACGACGTCGGCGTAGTCCTCCGGATCGGCCTCCAGGAGCGTCCAGGAAACAACATCCCCTGGCGCGAAGCTCTGCCCGCAGCACTGGATCTGCCAGCCATCGACCCAAATCGTCAACGTCATGCGGTCATTGTCCGCCGACCGGGGCTGCTGCTCACGACTGTGCCGGCACGGGCGCGATGCTGTACGCCCCGGCAACGCAAGAGGCCCGGACTCTCGTCCGGGCCTCTTGTCTGTGTGCACTCGGCAGGATTCGAACCTGCAACCTTCTGATCCGTAGTCAGATGCTCTATCCGTTAAGCTACGAGTGCTTGTTTTCAGTTCTTGTCTTCGCTCCCCGGCCTTTCGACCCGCTCGCGGCGACAGGAAGAACATTACATGACTGCCGCCGTCATGTGAAATCCATTCCCCCCACCCCTTGTGACCTGCGAAAACGTCGCCACAGGGGGCGAGTGAGGGTGGAGGGGTGAGTGGTCGCGAGTGGGGCTCGCGGGGTGGAAATCCGTGGAAAGAGACCGGGGTCACACCTGTAAGGGAGAGGCCCGGGAACGGCCGAAGCCCCGGCCTTGGGGGCCGGGGCTTCGGTGTGGGGCGGAGGCGGAGGGATTTGAACCCTCGATGGGCTTTAAGACCCAAACCGCATTAGCAGTGCGGCGCCATAGACCGGACTAGGCGACGCCTCCTCGCACCTCGCGCATACGCGAGTGGTGCGTGCAGATGATGACACAGGCGAACCGGCTGTCACCAATCGATTCTCACCGTACTAGTCCTCCGGGGTCCAGGGCAAAGTCCCGCCGGCCTCCGCGTGCCCGGATCGCACCCCGCCCGGCGCACCCCGCTTGCGCAACGACACGGCGCCCGGAGCGTTAGAGGGGGCGGGCGTGCCGTGTACTCGCGCCCGCCGTACTCCCCGTGCTTCTGGAGATCCGCATGCTGCGCAGTCTCGTCCTCGCGACCCTCGCCACCGCCGCCGGGGCCACCGGCCTCGGCCCCCTGCCGCCGCTGAACCTGTTCTCTTCGCCCGACACGCTGACCGTGGTGGTCGAGAAGAGCGGCCACCCGGACGCCGACGGCACCTTCGAGCTGACCTGTGGCGACCGCGCCGCGGGGAACCACCCGGCCGCCGAGGACGCCTGCAAGCGCCTGGGGCAGCTGGCGAATGAGGGCGGCGACCCGTTCCTGCCCGTCCCCCGGGACCAGATGTGCACCCAGGTGTACGGCGGGCCCGCCCTCGCCCATGTCACCGGCACCTGGCAGGGCCGCAAGGTCGACGCCCGTTTCTCCCGGGCGAACGGGTGTGAGATCGACCGTTGGGGGAATGTGGAGCCTCTGCTTCCCCTCGTCCGGGGGTGACCCCCCGAGGCTCCCTTAGACTCCCCTCAGTGACAGGCTGCGGCCCGAGGGGCAAGATGGGGCCGGCCGGCCGATAGGCAAGCACGTGCAGTGCGTCAGGGAGGAAGCGTCGTCGTGAGCAGCAGGCCATCCCGAGGCGCTGCTCGCCTCGCAGCCATACTCGACGCCCTCCCCGACGGCCTCGTGCTCGTCAACTGCAACGGCACGGTCGTCAACGCCAACACCATCTCCCTCGGCATGTTCGAGACGCCGGGCACCGCGCTCGTCGGGCGCGGGCTGCTCGATCTGCTGCCCGAGTTCGACTCGCGCCTCATCCCCGGCTCCATGCGCCGGCCCGACGGCGCCGACGAGCGGGGCCGCACCAAGCCGACCCGGATGATCGCCCGCCGCACGGACGGCTCCGAGTTCCCCGTCGAGGTGACCAGCGCCAGCCTGGAGGACGGCCGCGAGGCCTACGACTCCTACGGCGGCTACACCGGCGACGAGCTGCTCATGCTCGTCGTGCGGGACCTCACGGGGACCCTCGACACCGAGGCCGAACTCGCCCGCTCGCAGCGGCAGACCGAGATGATCCTGCGCGCCGCGGCCGAGGGCGTCGTCGGCACCGACACGGACGGCCGGGTCGTCCTCGTGAACCCGGCCGCCGCGCAGATCCTCGGCTACCGCGCCGGCGAGCTCGGCGGCCAGGAGCTGCACCCGCTGATCCTCGCGAAGCGCCCCGACGGCGAGCCCTTCCCGTACGAGGAGTCGCCGCTCGCCGACACCCTCAAGTCCGGCCGCAAGCACCGGGTCCGCGGGCAGGTCCTGTGGTCGAAGAAGGGCGAGCGGGTCCCGGTCGACCTGACGACCGCTCCGGTACGGGACGGGGACCAGCTCGTCGGCGCCGTGATGACCTTCACCGACCGCAGGCCGTACGAGCAGCTCGTCGAGGAGCACGCCACCGAGCTCGCCGACCGCGCCGAGCGGGCCGCCGCGGAGCGGGAGGCGCAGCAGGAGCGGTACGCCTCGCTCGCCGCCCGCCACGAGCAGCTCACCGCCGTGCTCGCCGAGTCGCTGCGCGGCCCCCTGGAGGAGCTGCGCAACCAGCTGGGCACGCTCGCCGCCGACGACGCCGGGCAGCTGTGGCCCGAGGCCAACCAGGTCCTGCACCACCTGGCCGCCGGGTACGCCCGGATGACGGCGCTCGTCGACAACGTCCTCGGCTACCAGCGGCTCGACGCCGGTGCGGAGGAGCTGGACAAGGACGTGGTGCTGCTCGACGGGGTCGTCGCCGGCGGCATCGACGGTGCCGTGGAGCTGATCGGGCCCGGCCGCGCCCAGTTCGCCGTGCACGCGCCGCCCATCGAGGCCGAGGTGGACGCGGCGCGCCTCACGACCGCGCTCGCGCACCTCGTCGCGGACGTCGCCGGCGTCGACGCGACCGGCAAGAGCAAGGCCGAACGGACCCCGAGCGATTCCACGATCGTCGTCGCGGCCGCACAGCGCGGTGACGTCGTACGGATCGAGGTCCGCGGCCCGTACGCGGGCGGCGACCCGGTCCACGGGCCCGTCGTCCGCGGGATCGTGGCGGCGCACGGCGGTGTCGTGCAGACCCACGAGGTGCCGGGGACGAGCGGCGGCGCGTACGTCCTGGAGGTGCCGCTCGGCGCGGGCCGGGGGACGGTCCCCGCGCCGGCGCCGACGAACGACGCGCCCGCGGGCGGGCGCGAGGCCCTCGCGCTGCCCGCGCAGGCCTCGGGGCCGGCGCCGGTCGCGAGGCCTGCTGCACCGGCGTCCGGCACGGTGTCCGGTTCGGGTACTGCTCCTGACCCGGCCGCCGAGACCTCCGGCGGGGGGCGCCGGCGGGCCCGGCGCAGCTCGACGGACGCCTTCCTGGCGAGCCCGGTCGCGCCCGAGGGGGAGGTGCCGGGCGGTGCCGAGCCCAGTGGGCGCCGCCGTGCCCGTACGGGAGAGCCCGCCGGTCCCGCCGAGCTGATCCCCGCCCAGCAGAACGCGGCCGTGGACTCCGCCTTCCCGGTGCACTCCGGCGCGCCCGTCCCGCCGGGCGCCTCCGCTCCCGTGGAGCCCACCGGGCGCCGGCGCGGCCGGCCCGCCGAGGGTTCCGTGGTGACCGCCGCCGAGGGCGCGCAGGGGCGTGCCGCGCTCGGCGCGGCCGTGCCGCCGCAGGGTGTCGCCGTCGAGCCGTCCGGGGCTCCCGCCCTGGCCCGCGCGCTGCCCGCCGTCGCCTCCGAGGAGCCTCCGGCGCGGCCGAGCGGGCGCCGCCGGCGTGCGCTCGCCGCCGCGCAGGAGCGGGCCGCCGCGGCCGAGGCCGGGCCCCGCACCCCGTTCGCGCTGCCGCCCGCCGACGCCGACCGCGATGCCGAGACGGCACTGCCCGCCGCTCCTGTGGCCGGGCCCCTGCCGGTCTCCGACGAGGGTCGGCACGAAGCCGTACGGGGCGTCCCGGGCGCGGACCACACGCCGCCGCAGCCCCATCCGCACGGACAGTCGCAGGCCCACGTGCCGCCGCATCCTCACATGCAGCCGCAGGCCCACGTGCCGCCGCATCCTCACGTGCAGCCGCAGGCCGAGGCCGCGACGGCGGTCGAGCCGACCGGGCGGCGCCGGGCCATGGCGCCTCCGCGTCCGGAGCCCGTCGCCGAGCCCCTGCCGACTCCGCCGCAGCCCGCGCCCCGGAACGGCACCGGCTCCGTACCGCTGCCGCCCGAGCTGCCGATGCCGGGCACCATGTCGAAGGACTCGACCCAGGGGCGGGCGTTCAGCGTCCGTACCCTCGGGCAGGGCGTTCCCTTCGTCCCTCCGGCCCCGGTGACCACTCCGGCCCCGATGACCCCCATGACCGCCCCGGCCCCGCCGGCCGCTCCGGTCCCGCCGGTCTCGGCTTCCTCTGCGGTCCCGGCCGCCCCCGCTGCCCCCGTCGCGCCCTCCAACGGCTCCGGGCGGCGGCGCAGGCTCGCCACGCCGCCCGAGGTCGACCCGCCGGCCCCGGTCGCGCTCCCGGCGCCGGACGCGGCCGAGGTCAGGCCGCACCCGCAGCCGACGGCGCCGGCCCCTTCGCAGCACGACACCCCGGCCGAAGGCCGCGCGTACGCCATAGGGGCGCCCGCCGAGGGCTCCGCCGAGGGACCCGAGTCGCTCGACGGCCCTGGCGGCGCGGTCGAGGTCGCCAACCGGCCCGCCCCGCGCCCCGTCGACGACGAGCTGCCCCCGGAGCCCCTCGACAACCCGCGCCGGCTGCTCGTCTGGCCCGCGCCCGACGTCTCCACCCAGCAGGCGCTGAGCGACCGCGGCTACCGGCCGGTGATCGTGCACTCCCGCGAGGAGGTCGACGCCCAGATCGCCGCCTTCCCGGCCGCGCTCTTCGTCGACCCGCTGACCGGCCCCATCACCCGGACCGCGCTCCAGTCGCTGCGTCAGGCCGCCGTCGCCGCCGAGGTGCCGGTGCTGCTCGCGGCCGGGCTCGGGCAGGCGACCCGGGAGGCCGCGTACGGCGCCGATCCGGCCGTACTCCTCAAGGCGCTCGCGCCCCGCGACAGCGAACAGCACCCCTCCCGGGTCCTGCTGATCGAGGAGAACGAGTCCATCGCGGAGGCGCTCGCGGCGACCCTGGAGCGGCGCGGGATGCAGGTCGCACAGGCGGAGACGGACACCGAGGCGGTCATGCTGGCCACCCAGACCCGGCCGAACCTGGTGGTGATGGACCTGATGCAGGTGCGCCGCCGCCGGGCCGGGATCATCGACTGGCTGCGCGCGAACGGGCAGTTGAACCGCACTCCGCTCGTCGTCTACACCTCGGCCGACCTCGTCGAGGAGGAGCTGCCGAAGCTCGACTCCGGCGAGACGGTCCTGTTCCTCGCCGAGCGGTCGAACAGCGCCGAGGTCCAGGCGCGGATCGTCGACCTGCTCGCGAAGATCGGCACCAACTAGCCGCGTGGGGCGACCTGCTCGCGAAGGTCGGCACCAGCTGGCCCCGTGGGGCGACGCGCTCACGAAGATCGGCACCAACCGGCCCCCTCGGGCGAGTTGGCGCCGATGGGTGCCGATGGGTGCCGACCGGTGGATCAGAGCCTGGTGACGTCCAGCTCGCCCTCCGCGTACTGCTTGCGGATGACCTTCTTGTCGAACTTGCCGACGCTCGTCTTCGGAACCGCCGTCACGATCGCCCAGCGCTCCGGCAGCTGCCACCTGGCGATGCCGCCCTCGTCGGCGAGGAAGGCCTTCAGCGTCTCGTAGTCCGCCGTCGCGCCCTCCTTGAGGACGACGGTCGCGAGCGGACGCTCGCCCCACTTCTCGTCCGGCACGGCGACGACGGCGGCCTCGGCGACCGCCGGGTGCGCCATGAGGGCGTTCTCCAGCTCGACGCTGGAGATCCACTCGCCGCCCGACTTGATGACGTCCTTGGCGCGGTCGGTGAGGGTGAGGAAGCCGTCCGGGCTGATCACGCCGACGTCACCGGTCTTGAGCCAGCCGTCCTCGCTGAACTTGTCGGCGGGGCGGATCTCCTCGGCGCCGATGCCGCCGAAGTACGAGCCCGCGATCCAGGTGCCGCGCACCTCCAGCTCACCCGCCGACTCGCCGTCCCAGGGGAGGTGCTCGCCGCCGGGGCCGACCAGTCGCGCCTCGACACCGGCGGGGAATCGGCCCTGCGTGACCCGGTACGGCCACTCCTCCTCGGCCGTGAGTCCGGCCGGCGGGTGGGCCATCGTGCCCAGCGGGGAGGTCTCGGTCATGCCCCAGGCGTGGCAGAGGCGGACGCCGAGCCGGTCGTACGCCTCCATGAGGGAGGGCGGACAGGCGGCGCCGCCGATGGTGACCTGCTTCATGGAGGAGAGGTCGCGCGGGTTGGCCGTGACCTCGGCGAGGAGGCCCTGCCAGATGGTGGGGACGGCGGCCGCGTGGCTCGGCTTCTCGCGCTCGATCATGTCGGCGAGCGGGGCCGGCTGGAGGAAACGGTCCGGCATCAGCATGTTGATGCCGGTCATGAAGGTGGCGTGCGGCAGGCCCCAGGCGTTGACGTGGAACTGCGGGACGACGACCAGGGTCGTGTCCCTGTCGGTGAGGGCCATCGACTCGGCCATGTTCACCTGCATGGAGTGCAGGTAGATCGAGCGGTGCGAGTAGACGACGCCCTTCGGGTCGCCGGTGGTGCCGGAGGTGTAGCACATGGCGGCGGCCGTGCGCTCGTCCAGCTCGGGCCAGTCGTACGTGGTCGGGCGGCCGGCGATCAGCTCCTCGTACTCGTGCACGCGCGGGGCCGCGCCGTCCAGGACGGAACGGTCGCCCGGGCCCGCGACGACGACGTGCTCGACCGTCGGCAGGTGCGGGAGCAGCGGGGCGAGGAGGGGGAGCAGGGAGCCGTTGACGATCACGACCCGGTCGGCGGCGTGGTTGACGATCCACACCAGCTGCTCGGCGGGCAGGCGGAGGTTGAGCGTGTGGAGCACCGCGCCCATGGAGGGGATCGCGAAGTACGCCTCGACGTGCTCCGAGTTGTTCCACATGAGGGTGGCGACGCGCTGGTCGCCGACGACCCCGAGTTCGTCGCGCAGGGCGTGGGCCAGCTGGTGCGCGCGTGCTCCGGCCTCCGCGAACGTGCGGCGCTGCGGCTCGGGCTCGCCCGTCCAGGTGGTGATGGTGGACTTTCCGTGGATCGTCATCCCGTGCTGGAGGATGCGGCTCACGGTCAGTTGTACGTCCTGCATGGTGCTGTACACGGGGCGTCCTCCCGGTGGGCGCTACGTGGCAGAAGGGGTGTGGCGATTCTGCGCACGTACCGCGCGGTATGTCACTACCCGAGAGTACGTAAATTGCCAGTGATTACTGGCGGGAGTGGCCGGGCGGGCCCGGTTCCCTACCGTACGGGGGTCAGCTCCGGGTCCTCGCGGAGCTTGCCGAGCGCCCTGGACACCGCGCTCTTGACCGTGCCGACCGACACCCCGAGCACCTCGGCCGTCTGGGCCTCGCTGAGGTCCTCGTAGTACCGCAGCACCACCATCTGGCGCTGTCGCTCCGGCAGCTTCAGGACCGCGCGCCACATCGCGTCGTGCAGCACCTGCCGCTCGGCCGGGTCCGGCTCCGGGAGAACCGCGGGCTCGGGAAGCTCCTCGCAGACGAACTCGTCGACCTTGCGCTTGCGCCACTGCGACGTGCGCGTGTTCAGCAGCGCGCGGCGGACGTAGCCGTCCAGGGCACGGTGGTCCTCGATGCGCTCCCAGGCCATGAAGGTCTTGGCGAGCGCGGTCTGGAGGAGGTCCTCCGCGTCCGAGGGGTTGGCGGTGAGGGAGCGCGCGGTGCGCAGGAGCACGGGTCCACGCGCCCGCACGTACGAGGAGAAGGTCGGGTACGACGCGTACTGCGAGGCACCGGCGCAGACGGGGCCAGAGGGTGGCGGAGTCATGACTCCACGCTAGGAGGGCGCGGGCATCCGGCGGATCGGCCCCAGGTCCCGAACCGCCGTCCGCCTCAGGTTGTAGGGGTGGGGACACCTCCACCTCCTCTGGGTGGAGACCCGGGACGCCCGCGTCAGGGTCGGCGCCCGCGTCGGGGCCGGCACCCTCGTCAGGGTCGGCGCCCGCGTCGGGGCCGGCACCCTCGTCAGGGTCGGCGCCCGCGTCGGGGCCGGCACCCTCGTCAGGGTCGGCGCCCGCGTCGGGGCCGGCACCCTCGTCAGGGTCTCGCCCGCGTCAGGGGCGGCGGGAGGCCACGAACGACAGGGGTACGGGGACGCGGGCGGCGAATCGGGTGGGGGCGGGGACGCGGGCGACGGGCGCGTCCATCGCGTTGCGGTCGATCGCGAGGGTGCGCCCGCCGTACGTCTCGGTGACATTGCCCGCGTACTGGTGGATCCGGGCGTGCGGCGTCCACGCCTCCGGGTGCAGCACCGACTCGGTGAGCAGCGCCGGCTGCCCCCGCCAGCGCGCGAACCACATCACGTCCGGCAGGTCCTTCGTGCCCGCCTTCCGCTGCGTCTCCATGTCCCGCACCCCCGTCTCCGCGCTGCTGTAGAAGCCGGGCAGGTAGCCGAGGCGCCGCACCTCCCGGTTCCAGGCGCGGACGAAGGAGAGGGTGGTCGCGGCGCAGCTCGTGTCCCCGCGCCGGTAGGCCTCGATGTCGAGGTAGAGCGGGCTGCTCGTGCCGATCCCCAGGGCGCGCGCGGCCCGTACCGCGTCCCCTCCCTCCTTGGTGCCCTGGCTCGCGGGGTTGCCGCCGATCGCGAAGCGCCGCTTGGCGAGGGAGTCCACGCACGGCGCCTGGGAGCCGACGAAGAGCGGCAGCAGCCGCCAGCCCATGGCGTGGGCGGAGGCGACCCAGGCGGGGGTGAGCTCCGTCTGGACGGGGCAGCCCCGCCCCCGCCCGCCGAAGTAGATCCCGACGGCCCCGTACGGCGACCCCCGCCAGGCCCTCATCACGGCGAGGGACGGCGCCTCACAGGTGTCGAAGGCCTTCCCGGCGAAACGCACGGGCGCGGCGAGCGCGGGGGCGCCGAGCGCGGGCAGGGCTAGCGCAGGGGCGTCGGGGGAGGCGGGCCCGCTGGGTGCGCCGGGGGAGCCGAGGGCGGCGGCACCCGGGGCGCCCGCGGCGACGGAGCCCCGGGGCGCCGGCAGGGCGCGGGCGCCTGGAGCAGCCGGGGCCGCGGGGGCGAGCGGCGCGGCGGCGGAGCCGACCGTGGTGGCGGCCCCCGTCGTGGTCGCGCTGCCCTCGGTCGTACCGGCCCCGGTCGTGGCGGCGTCGGTCGTGGCGGCGTCGGTCGTGGCTGAGCCCGGCGCTGGTCCGTTTCTCGCGGCGGACGGGGGAGGGGCGTTCAGGAGGGCCACGGTGGCCAGTGCCACCAGCACGGCGGCGACCACGGCCCGCGCCCCGGGAGGCGGCGCGGAGCGTGGGCGGGCCGGTGCCGACGGCGGGGCCGGCACGAGCGCGGGGGCGGCTTCGGACACGGGCGGCGTACGAGTGCTCATGGCGCGAGTGAAGAACCGCCCGCGCCGCCCGGCCACCGCTCAGGCCGTCGCCTCAGCCGTCCGTGCCCAGGATCAACCCGGACGTGGGAACCCCCGTGCCCGCCGTGACCAAAGTCCGGGCCGCGCCGGGTATCTGATTCACCGAGGTGCCGCGGATCTGACGCACCGCCTCCGCTATGCCGTTCATGCCGTGGAGGTAGGCCTCGCCGAGCTGGCCCCCGTGGGTGTTCAGCGGGAGCGCGTCCGCCGCGACGTAGTCGGCCGCCTCGCCCGGCCCGCAGAAGCCGAACTCCTCCAGCTGCATCAGCACGAACGGGGTGAAGTGGTCGTAGAGGATTCCCACGTCGATGTCGGAGGGCGCGAGCCCGGACGTCCGCCACAGCTGCCGGGCCACCACGCCCATCTCCGGCAGCCCCGTCAGCTCGTCCCGGTAGAAGCTGGTCATGGCCTCCTGCTTCCGCCCGGCGCCCTGGGCCGCCGCCAGGATCACGGCGGGCGGGCGCGGCAGGTCGCGGGCGCGCTCGACGGAGGTGACGACGATCGCCTGGCCGCCGTCGGTCTCCTGGCAGCAGTCGAGGAGCCGGAGCGGCTCGACGATCCAGCGCGAGGCGGCGTGGTCGGCGAGGGTGATCGGCTTCCCGTGGAAGTACGCGGCGGGGTTGCGGGCCGCGTGGCGCCGGTCGGTGACGGCGACATGGCCGAAGGCGTCCGGGGTCAGCCCGTAGGCGTGCAGGTACCGCTGGGCGGCCATGGCGACCCAGGAGGCCGGGGTGAGCAGCCCGAAGGGCAGCTGCCAGCCGAGCGCGGCGCCTTCGGCCGAGGGCTCGCGCTGCTGGACGCCGGAGCCGAAGCGGCGCCCCGAGCGCTCGTTGAACGCCCGGTAGCAGACGACGACCTCGGCGATCCCGGCGGCGACGGCGAGCGCGGCCTGCTGCACGGTCGCGCAGGCCGCCCCGCCCCCGTAGTGCACGCGGGAGAAGAACGACAGCTCGCCGATGCCGGACGCCTGGGCGACGGTGATCTCGGGGTTGGTGTCCATGGTGAAGGTGACCAGGCCGTCGACGTCGGCGGGGGTGAGCCCGGCGTCGTCGAGGGCCGCCCGCACGGCCTCGACGGCGAGGGAGAGTTCGCTGCGGCCCGAGTCCTTGGAGAACTCGGTCGCCCCGATGCCCACCACGGCCGCCCGGCCGCCGAGCTCGTCCCGGCTGCGGACGCTCATCGCGCCACCTCCACGGTGACGGTCCCGGTGACGTGGTGCCCGAGCCCGTTGGCACCGACGACCCGGACGCTCGTGGTGTCCCCGTCGACCTCGGTGACCGTCCCGGTGAGGACCATGGTGTCTCCGGGGTAGTTGGGGGCGCCGAGCCGGATGGCGACCCTGCGGAGGACGGCCCGGGGGCCGAAGTGGTCGGTGACGTACCGGCCGACGAGCCCGTTGGTCGTGAGGATGTTCATGAAGATGTCCGGGGAGCCCTTCTCGCGGGCCAGCTCGGCGTCGTGGTGCACGTCCTGGTAGTCGCGGGAGGCGACGGCCCCGGCGACGATCAGGGTGCGGGTGATCGGGATCCGCAGCGGCGGCAGCTCGTCACCGGGCTTCACGCCGTCACCGGTCTTCATGTCCTCACCGGCCTTCATGACAGGTCTCCCTTCGCGAGCAGGTCGCCGAGTTCGGCGAGGAGTTCGGTGCCGCAGCCCAGGTAGGCGTCGAGCTGCCGGCCCCACAGGAAGTGCCGGTGGACGGGGTGGTCGAGGTCCGCGCCCATGCCGCCGTGCAGGTGCTGGCCGGCGTGCACGACCCGCTTGCCCGCCTCGGAGGCCCACCACGCGGCGGTCAGGGCGGCCCCGGCGGCGTCGAGGCCCTCGTCGAAGCGCCAGGCGGCCTCGTAGGCCGTGACCCGGATGGCCTCGGTGTCCATGTGGGCGTCGGCGGCCCGGAGTTGCACGGCCTGGTGGGTCGAGAGCGGCCGCCCGAACTGCTCCCGTACGGACGTGTACTCCACGGCCCGGGCGAGGGACCCGGCGCACACCCCCGCCTGGAGCCCCGCGAAGGCGACCCGCGCGGCGGCGAGCACGTCCGGGTGGGCCGCCCGCCCCCCGAGCCGCTCCCCCGCCGCTCCGTCGAGGACGAGCCTCCCGGCCGACCAGGGCGCGGTCAGCTCGACGGCCTCGACGGCGGCCGCGTCCTCGGTGCGGACCAGCCACAGCGCATGGTCCTGGTCCGGTACGAGCACGTGGCTCGCGTCCCTGAGCCAGGGCACCCACTCCACGACCCCGCTGAGCCGCCCGCCGGCCCCCTCGGCACGTGAGGCGACCGTGCCCGGCGCCGGGAGGGCGCCCGTCACCACCGTCGTACCGTCGCGGAGGCCGGGCAGGAGCCGGGCCCGCTGCTCCTCCGTACCGTGCCGGGAGACGGCGAGGATCCCGTACGCGCAGCTCGCAGCGAACGGCACCTGGGCCGTCCTGCGTCCCTGTTCCTCCAGGAGCAGGACCAGGCCGAGCAGGCCGGTCTCCTCGACGGCGCCCGGCAGTCCGGCCGCGCAGAGCGCCTTCCAGAGCTCGGCGTCCGTGCCGGTCCCGGCGGCCCGGAGCCGCTCGTGGGTGGCGAGGTCGGCGAAGATCCGCCCGGCCAGCTCGCGGGCCGCCTCCTGCTCCTCGGTGGGGGTGAAGTCCATGTCAGTCCTCCCCTCCCGCGCGGAAGACGGGAAGCTCCAGCTCCTCGTCGACCCGCAGGAACTCAAGCCGCACGGGCATCCCGATCCGCACCTTGTCGTACGGCACCCCCACCACGTTGCTGATCATCCGCACGCCCTCGGCCAGTTCGATCAGCCCGACCGCGTAGGGAGGGGCGAAGGCCGGGAAGGACGGGTGGTGCATCACCACGTACGAGAAGACCGTCCCGGCGCCGCTCGCCTCGACCGTGTCCCACTCCCGCGAGCCGCAGTCGGCGCACCCCGGCAGCCAGGGGAAGCGCAGGGTCGCGCAGTCGCCGCAGCGCTGGATCAGCAGCCGGTGCGCGGCCACGCCCTCCCAGAATCCGGCGTTGTCCCGGTTGATCACGGGGCGGGGTCGCCGGGGCGCGGGCTCCGGCTCGGCCTTCCGGGACGGGCGGGCCGCGGGCGCGTACTTGAGGATGCGGAAGCGGTGCGTGCCCGCGAGTTCGCCGCCCGCCCGGACGTCCGTCCGCGTCGTCACGAAGTGCCCGGTGCCGAGCTTGGTGGTCTTGCGCTCCGACACGGACTCGATGACGGTGTCGAAGCCGATCTCGTCGCCCGGGCGGAGCGGCCGCAGGTACTCCTGCTCACAGTCGGTCGCGACGACCGAGGTGTATCCGGCGCCGTCGAGGAGCGCGAACAGCTCCTCGTAGGCGGAGGAGCGGTCCGTGTGCCCCGAGAGGCCGCCCATCGTCCAGGCCTGGAGCATGGTGGGGGGCGCGACGGCGTCCGGCCCCTCGTAGGCGGGGTGGGTGTCCCCCATGGCCTCGCACCAGTGCCTGATCATGGGCAGGTTGACCAGGTCCTTGCCGGTGCCGGCGGTGGCGGCGGACCGGCCCTCGTAGGCCAGGAGCCGCTCGTACAGCCCGTCCGGCAGCCCGTCCGACATCCCCTCCGACATCCCGCCCGACATCCCGCCCGACAGCGCGTCACCACTCATCGCCGGCCCCTCCCCTTCATGCCGAGCCGCATCCTCGCGACGATCTCGCGCTGCACCTCGCTCACCCCTCCCCCGAAGGTGTTGATCTGCGCGGCCCGGTTCATGCGTTCCAGCTCACCGCCGTCGAGCTCCCCCGGCGATCCCGCTCGCACCGTCCCCGCCCCGCCCGCGATCTCCTGGCATATGCGGTACACCTCCACCGCCGATTCGGTTCCCGCGAACTTCACGCCGCTCGCGTCCCCCGGGGCCAGTCGGCCGGCCCCCACGTCCCCCACCAGACGCCAGTTCAGCAGGCGTGTCGCCGCCAGCCGGGCATGCGCTTCGGCGGCTCGGATCCGTATCCACGGCTCGTCGATGCGACGCCTGCCCGTCACCGGATCGGGGGTGCGCGCCCGGTCGAGGACGGCCGCGAAGAAGTCCTCCGCCTGCATGCCGATCGCGGCCAGCGCGACCCGCTCGTGGTTGAGCTGGCTGGTGATGAGCCCCCAGCCGCCGTGCTCGGGCCCGACGAGGTTGCCCGCGGGGACCCGGATCCCGTCGTAGTACGTGGCGGTCGTCGTCAGCCCGCCCACCGTCTCGATCGGGGTCCAGGAGAAACCGGGGGAGTCGGTGGGGACGAGGACGATGGAGATGCCGCGGTGCGCGGGCGCCTCGGGGTCGGTGCGGCAGGCGAGCCAGATCCAGTCGGCGTTCTGGGCGTTGGAGGTGAAGATCTTCTGGCCGTCGACGCACCAGGAGTCCCCGTCCCGCACCGCCCGGGTACGGAGGGAGGCGAGGTCCGTGCCGGCCTCGGGTTCGCTGTACCCGATGGCGAAGACGATCTCGCCGCGCAGGATCCGGGGCAGGAAGAAGGCCTTCTGCTCCTCGGTCCCGTACGCCATCAGCGTGGGTCCGACGGTGTTGAGGGTGACCATCGAGACGGGCGCGCCCGCGCGGTACGCCTCGTCGAAGAAGACGAACTGCTCGTCGGGCCCGCGGCCCTGCCCCCCGTACTCCTCGGGCCAGCCGAGACCGAGCAGCCCGTCGGCGCCGATCCGGCGGAGCAGCCGGCGCTGCGCGGAGGCGTCGGTGGCGGGCGGCGGACCGTCGGGCATCACGTCCCGGAAGTACGCGCGGAGTTCGGCGCGCAGCCGCAGCTGCCGCTCGGTCGGGGCGAGGTGCACGGCGACGGCCTCCCGTGGGACGACTGAGGTTTCTGACTGTCCGTCAGATTCCGTACGCCTGTCAAGGTCGTCGACGCCCCTGGAAGACCCGCAGCCGCTCCCGGAAACGCCCGCGCGCACGCCGCGGCGCACCCGCGCGAAAAGCGCGACGGCCCGCACGCCGGTACCGAAGCACCGGCGCACAGGCCGTCGTTCACGCCACGGTCACGCCCCCCGTCGGGCCGGTGTCCGTGCTACACGGTCACCACCACGGGTGGAAGTTGACCACGTTGTTGGACTGGCCGATGTGGGTGAAGGCGGAGCCGTTCACACTCGCCGTGTTGTTCTGGTTGGAGGCACCGGAACCGGTCGCCACCTGCTGCGTCGTGGTCGAGTTGCCGAAGTTGTCACCACCGACGCCACTGCCGATGATCGTGGCGACGCTCGTGTTCGATCCGTCGTCCGCGAAACCGCCGTTGTCGGCCTGGGCCACCCCGGTGAAGAGCGCGGCGGCGAGGGGCAGGGCGGCGACAGCGGCGAGGATGCGGGCGGTACGGATGCTTGCCATGTCTGTTCCTCCGGGAACTGAAAGCTGGTGCTTCTGCACGGAACTGCTCTGCGGGACTTCTCTGCGGGACTTCTCTGCGGAACTTCTCTGCGGAACTGCTCTGAAGTACGGCCGTGTCCAAGGCAGTTGGCCGACCGCCCCGGTCGTTGTGCTCGACGTCGCGAATCCAGAGTTGCCCACCGAATCCCCGGCGAACCACCCCGGAGCGGCCGATTCCCCCGCAAGCGTGAGGACAAGCAGATAAACCCCGGCAGTACGAGGAAAGCCGCAGCTCACACGGGTGGACAGGGGTCGGGAACGGCGGGGCCCGTGCGCCGCAAGGGAGGAAGCGTTCCAGCAGATCCTCCGCGGACCTCCCTCCCGGAAGGACACGACGGCGCGTCCCCGACACGGAAGAACCGAACGCACCGAGCGATGAGGAGCGGCCGTTCGATCACAGGGAGAAGGCGGTCAGGAGGCGTCGTCCCCCACGGCCGCCTCGAAAGCCCCGTACGCCGCCGCGTCGAAGAGGACGAACCGGACCTCCTCGACCTCGGTACGGGCCGCCCGTACCGTCTCCACGGCGATCCGGGCGCCGTCCGCCATCGGCCATCCGTAGATCCCGGTGGAGATGGCCGGGAACGCGACCGTACGGTCTCCCAACTCGTCGGCGACCCGCAACGATTCGCGGTAGCAGGAGGCCAGCAGCTCCGAGCGGTCCTCGTCCCGCGACCAGACCGGGCCGACCGTGTGGATCACATGCCGGGCCGGCAGGCGTCCCGCCGTGGTCGCCACGGCCCGACCGGTCGGCAGGCCCTTGCCGTAGTGCGAGCGGCGCAGGTCCTGGCAGGCGGCGAGGATCTCGGGCCCGCCCTTCCGGTGGATGGCCCCGTCGACCCCTCCGCCGCCGAGCAGCGAGGAGTTCGCGGCGTTGACCACCGCGTCCGCCGCCTCGGCGGTGATGTCTCCCTGGACAAGCACGATGCGCACCACGAGAAGGGCCCCTTCCTCAGGCCGTCCGTCACCGACCCCCGGATTCAAACCCCTCCGGCGTGCCCCGACCAACCGATAAAGAGGGGCGCCCCCGGAATGACCCGGGGGCGCCCCTTCTGACCGGTGCGCCATTACTGCGGCGGGGAGTCCGGCCGCTGCTGGTCGGTGCCGCCCAGCTGCTGCTTGAGCTTGTCCTGGGCCGTGTCGACGTGGCGCGCGTACTTGCTCTGCGTCTTCTCGTCGACCATGTCGCCGGCCTTGTCGATGCCCTTGGAGGCCTGATCCTCGTGGCCCTTCAGCATTCCCTTGAGCTTGTCGAACACAGACATCCTGGCCCTCCTAGCCGCTGTTCCAGCCCCTCCAGCATCACGGCACCACACCAGAACCGCATCCGCAGACAACCCCGGTCTCCACGCAGAAAGGGGCGCTCCCGATCAGGAGCACCCCTTGTGACCAGCGCACACGCCGATCTGCTGCGGTGGGTGTGGGATTTGAACCCACGGAGACATCGCTGCCTCGACGGTTTTCAAGACCGTTCCCTTAGGCCGCTCGGGCAACCCACCCTCGCCCCGGCCCACCTGGGACCGAGCGGGCTACAGCGTACCGGCTGCGGGGGTGGAGCCGCGATGAGCGGGGGCGGGGGCCCGGCCGGGCCCCCGCCGGGCGGGGTCAGCTGTCGCCGGTGCGCTCGCCGAGGGTGACGGTGGCCGTGCCCGTCTTGCCGTCACGCTCGTAGGTGATCTTCACCGCGTCGCCCGGCTTGTGGGTCCAGATCTCACTGATCAGGGTGGGGCCGCTGTCGATCGGGTGGTCGCCGAAGCCCGTGATCACGTCGCCGGCCTTCAGGCCCGCCTTCGCCGCCGGGCCGTCGGGCGTGACCGAGGGCGTGCCGCCGGAGCCCTGGCCGGCGATCGTCGCGCCCTGGCCCTTCTCGTTCATGTTCACGGTCGCGCCGATCACCGGGTACACCGGCTTGCCCGTCCTGATCAGCTGCTGGGCCACGTTCTTCGCCTGGTTGACCGGGATCGCGAAGCCCAGGCCGATCGAGCCCGCCTGGGACTGGCCGAAGCCGCCGCTGGTCGACTGGATGGCCGAGTTGATGCCGATCACCGCACCGCTCGCGTCGAGCAGCGGCCCGCCGGAGTTGCCCGGGTTGATCGAGGCGTCCGTCTGCAGCGCGCTCATGTACGAGTTGCTGCCGCCGGAGCCGTCACCCGAGGCGACCGGGCGGTTCTTGGCGCTGACGATGCCCGTCGTCACCGTGTTCGACAGGCCGAAGGGCGCGCCGATCGCGATCGTCGAGTCGCCGACGGCCACCTTGTCGGAGTCCCCGAGCGGCAGCGGCGTCAGCCCCTTCGGGGCGTCCTTCAGCTTCAGTACGGCCACGTCGTAGCCCTCGGCCCGGCCGACGACCTCCGCGTCGTACGACTTGCCGTCCGAGAACGTCACGGACAGCGTGCCGCCGTCCGCCGCCGACGCCACCACGTGGTTGTTGGTGACGATGTGGCCTTCCTGGTCGTAGACGAAGCCCGTGCCCGTACCGCCCTCGCCCTCCTGGGCACCGGACTTCGCCTGGATGGTGACCACGCTCGGCAGGGCCTTCGCCGCGACCGCCGCGACCGTGCCCGGCTCGCGCTTGAAGGAGGCAGGGGCCTGGCCGGAGGAGACCGTGGTCGAGCTGAAGCCGTTGTCGCCGCGCTCGGCCGCCCAGTAGCCGATGCCGCCGCCGATGCCGCCCGCGACGAGCGACGCGACGAGCACGGCCGCCACGAGGCCGCCGGTCCGTCTGCGCGGTGCGCCGGGGGCGGGGGGGACGGGCTCGTGCGGGGCGCCCCAGGCCGGGACGGCGGGCGGGGGGCGGCGGCCAGCCACCGGCGGGGGCGGCAGCGGGAGCAGTTGCGGTGGCGGGCGCGGGGGCCGCGGCCGGAACCGGGGCCTGGACCGCCGTCGGCTCGTCCGCCGACTCCGGAGCGGGCTGCGGAGTCGGCTGCGGGGCCGTGTCCACGAGCGGCTGCGGGGCCGTCTCCTGGGTCTTCTCCAGGCTCGGCTGCGGAGCCGTCTCCTCGGCGGGCCGGGGCGTCGGCGTCGGGGGTGCGGGAGGCGTCGGAGGGGCGGAGGGGGCAGCCGGGTCCGCCGGAACCGGCGTGCCCTCGTTCTCGGTGCTCACAGCTCGCTCTCCTCGTTGACTGCGCGGGGTCGGGGTGCCAAGTGGCGCCAGGGTGCTGCACCAGCTTTTCCCACAGGACGTCAGGCCGCTGTAAGGCGGAGCTGTGCGTTCGCACTCCATCCTTTATATACGGACAGAACGGACATCATCCGGGGTGCCCGCCCCACCCCGCCAATGGCACCATGTCGCGGTGACTCACGCACGGCAGCACCCGAACCTCGTCCCCCTCCAGGTCGTCGCCCACCGTGGAGCATCCGAGGACGCACCGGAACACACCCTGGCCGCCTATGTGAAGGCCATCGAGGACGGCGCCGACGCCCTGGAGTGCGACGTCCGGCTCACCGCCGACGGCCATCTCGTCTGCGTCCACGACCGGCGCGTCGACCGCACATCGAACGGCCGCGGCGCCGTCTCCGCGCTCGAACTCGCCGATCTCGCCGCCCTCGACTTCGGGACCTGGAAGGGCCGGGACGACTCCGGCGAGATCCCCGACTGGGGAGACCCCGAATACACCTCCGTCCTGACCCTGGAGCGGCTCCTGGAGCTGGTGTCCGACGCCGGGCGCCGGATCGAGCTGGCCATCGAGACCAAGCACCCCACCCGCTGGGCGGGCCAGGTCGAGGAGCGGCTGATCCAGCTCCTCCAGCGGTTCGGCCTGGACGCGCCCGCGTCCCCCGCCGACTCCCCCGTACGCGTCATGAGCTTCTCGGCGCGCTCCCTGCAACGGATCGCCGCCGCCGCGCCGACGCTGCCCACCGTCTCGCTCGCCCAGTTCGTCTCCCCCCGGATGCGCGACGGGCGGCTCCCCGCGGGCGCGCGCATCGCGGGTCCGTCGATCCGGATCGTCCGGCACCATCCCGCGGTGATCCTGCGGCTCCAGAAGGCCGGGCACCAGGTCCACGTCTGGACGGTGGACGAGGCCGAGGACGTCGAGCTCTGCGAGCGCCTGGGCGTGGACGCGATCATCACCAACCGTCCGAAGCAGGTGCTCGCCCAGCTGGGCCGCTGAGGCGCCTCTCTCGCCCCTCTTTTCCCGTCCGTCACAGGAGATATCAGCCCTTACAGGGTGTGCACCGGCGCGTTCCGTGCGTACGCGATCGTCACGAGTGCCTCATCACACGTGGATTGGCCGGTTTCCGGTCCAGTCCATTGGGGCATCCACACGGTGGCGTGGGGCAAAGGAGGTCTCGGGGGTGGCGTTGGTGGTGGCACAGGAGGTGCCCACGTCGTCGAGCATGGCCGTTCCCCATGGCCCTGCGGGCGTGGGTGAGGCGCGGCACCGGATGCGGGACGAGCTGTACCGCAGCGGAGTGGCCGAATCGGTCGTCGACGACGCGGTACTGATCCTTTCCGAGCTGCTCAGCAATGCCTGCCGGTACGGCAGGCCGCTGGGCCACGCGGAGCGGGGCGAAGGCGATGTACGGGCGGCCTGGCGGGTCGACCCGGCGGGCGGCCTGCGGGTCGAGGTGACAGACGGCGGTGGTCCGACACGGCCCGTCCCGTCGACCCCCTCGGTCACCGCGCGAGGCGGCCGCGGGCTGAACATCATCGGCGCGCTGGCCCAGGACTGGGGCGTGCGGGACAGCGCGACCGGCGAGGTCACCGTCTGGGTGGTGGTCACCGAGGGACACCGCCGCGAGGACTTCGCGGCGCGCGTCGGTGGCGGCTCGGGCTTCGACTTCCTCGACGCGTACGACGATCTGGACTGAGACGCGTCACGACTTCCTCGACGCGTACGACGATCTGGACTGAGACGCGTCACGACGATCGGACCGAAGGACCGCGCGGGAGTGCGGTGGCGGGTCCGGGCTCACCGCCGCGCCCGCCCGCACCGTGAGCCCGGCGCCAGTCTCCGTACCCGCCCGGGCTGTCCCGCCGCCCCGCCTGAAGGGCGTCGGCGTCCGGTGCGGCTAGGCTCGCGGCCGATACAGCACCGCACACCGCACAGCCGCGATCGGGAGAAAGCCACACCATGGCCAAGAAGCGCCCCCAGACGAAGGCCGGCAAGACCGGCCAGGCACAGGTCACGAGCGGGGAGATCCCGGTCGTCGGCGCGCGCGAGCCGTGCCCGTGCGGTTCGGGCCGCCGCTACAAGGCGTGTCACGGCCGGGCCGCCGCGCACGCCGTGACCGAGCTCGTCCAGCGCCCCTTCGAGGGTCTGCCCGGCGAGTGCGACTGGGTCGCGCTGCGCGAGCTGGTGCCGGCCGCCACCGTGCCGCTCACCCTGAAGGGCGGGCTGCCCGAGGGCGTGCCGTCCGTGACGCTCGCGACCGTGCTGCCGATGGCGTGGCCGGCGCTCCGCCGCGACGACGGCTCCGTCCTGCTCGCCCTGCAGAACGACTCGACCTCCGGCGACCTGGCCCGCGACCTCGCCGACACCCTCCAGCGCGCCCTGGAGGCGGAGCCGGGCACCCCGGTCCCCGCCCGCCGCGTGCCGGCCGAGGGCCCGCGCCTGCAGGAGCTGCTCGACGCGGACGCCCCGTTCGCGCCGGAGGTCCACACGGGCTTCGAGTTCTGGATCCCGCAGTCCGCGGACGGCGCCGACCCGGAGGTCGCCGCGTCCCTGGAGCGGGCCAACGCGGCCGCGATCCCGACGGTGAAGCTGGCGAGCGTGGACTCCGCTTACTGGTGCGAGGTCCCGGACAAGAACCACCTGCGCTGGGTCATGCCGTACCCGGAGGAGAAGCTCCTCGACGCGCTCGCCCGTCTGCAGGCCGGCGAGGGCACCTCGCTCGGCGCGGACACCCGGCTCGTCGGTTCCTTCCGGGCCCACGGCCTGATGGTGCCGGTGTGGGACCTGCCGTCCTCGATGACGGCCGAGGAGTGCGAGAAGCCGGCGGCCGCGTTCGCCGAGCGGCTGGCCGCGGCGCTCGCCTCGGACGCCCCGCTGACGGCGGAGGAGCGCCGGGCGCGCGGCGGCCTCACGAACCGTCAGGTGACTCTCAGCTGATACCCCAGGTGGTATCGGTGACTGACAGACCGACCAGTCGGTGACTTCCGCCACAAGGCGGGTCTCCGGACGGGTAAATCCCTGTCCGAATAACCGAGATCGAATTTGCGAACCGCAGATCTCTTGTTACCGTTCTTGGAGCCCGGTCGCTGGTGCATCCCCCGTCGCCAGCGACCGGGCCTTTCCATGTCCGCTTCCGGCAGGCCCGAAGCGTCCGACGCTCAACTTCCCTCGCCGTCCGCCGTGTTGCTTCCCGCGCGGAGCAGCAGCGGAGTGCTGTCGCCCTCGCCGGCTCCGGCGAATTCCGCAACGGCCGTATACGCCGTGGCCGCGTCCCGAGCGCGCTCCGCCGGTGTTTCACAGGTTCCCGGTTCGTCCTGCGCCGTGATCGCGCAGCGCACTTGCACGGTCCGCCCGCCGGGGGCCATGAGGGTCAGAAACGCGTCGAGCTGGCGCCCGGTGGCGTTCCGGTAGTACGTGCGCGCCCAGACGTCGGGACCCTCGCTCAGGACGCAGGTCTGCGCCTCGACCCCCTCCGGAGAGGCGAGTTCCGGCCCACAACGCGTGACGCGCTCCGGGGACGCGGGCGCCGCCTGAACCGCGGAACCGGTTGCGGGAGGGGCGGAGGCGGGTGTACGGGTTCCCAGGCCGAGCCCCCTCAGCAGGTCCCCGGCCTTCGCGTCGCCCTCGGCGCCCGCGCCGGCGGCGTCACCCTCGGCGCTCGCGCCGGGCTGCCGTACGGGATCCTCCGTCGGCCCCGCCATCGCGACGAGGGGCAGCAGGACGGCGACCGTGACGGCGGTCCCGAGTCCGACCACGCGGAGGTTCACCGGGCTCATGGGACCCACCTGCTCCTGCTCGGCTGGAGAACTGCAAGATCCGGAGATCTTGAACGGTGGGGTGAACATAGCCGCGGGAAACGGGCGCCCGGCCGGCCGCGCGCCCGTTTCCCGTACAAGTCGGACCAGGACACACCCGTTCGGGTGAACGGCCGCGCCCGCCCGCCTCAGTACGCCAGCCGGCTCCCGCCGCCCGGTGTGCTCGTGCTCGCCTCGACCAGGGCGTCGACCACGGCCTCGACGTCGGGCAGCCACGGCCGGGCCGAGCCCGTGAGCGGCGCCCGCTCCCAGCGCACCTGCCCGGTCCCGGCGACCGAGGGCGGAAGCAGCAGGTAGCCGCCCTCGCCGTGGAACCGCAGCGAGCTGGGCACGCTGTCCTTCGCGTACAGCAGCTCGCCCAGCCGTTCCAGGCCGTACGGGGCGACGAGGATCGACCACCGGGTCGGGGTGGCCACCACCGGGCCGAGCCGCATGCCCGTGGCGTCGAGGGCGGCGAGGGCCCGCGCGCCCGCCACCGCGGGGAGGCTGACCGCGCAGGGCGCGCCGCCGCCCGTGGCGAGGACCACCGGGGCGTCCGGGCGCCGGGTCCACCACCAGCGGACCATGCGCTCATCCGTGGTGGCCGCGAGCAGTCCGGGGTCGTAGGGGTGCGCGCCGGGCACCACGCAGTCGGGGTCGGGGCAGGAGCAGGCGACTCCCGCGGCCGTACGGGTCGTCGCTCTCAGGCTCGCGCCCGGCAGGACCGGCCAGTTCCACTCGACCGCGAAGGTGACCGCGGCGTCGAGCCGTGCGGTCCTCTCCTTGCGCCGGAACCGGAGCCTGCGTCGCCTTCCGAGGATCTCGCGCATGAGCGCTCGTTCCTTTCCGTTGAACGCCGAATCCACATCACACCATGTGCAGAACACTTCACCGTGCGTATCAGCGCGTGCCTGGTCGGCGGGGTGCCGGCCCGCTGAGGAGCGGGGCGGACCGGGCCGGTGCCGGGTGGATCCCGGGGGAACCGGGTGGAGCCAGGTCAGAGCCGGAGCGGGTCAGAACACGTTCCCCGCCACTCGGTGGCGGGTTGCGGCCTGCGGCGGGAAAGACGCCGGGGTTCCGCGTCACGTTCCGGGGCGGTGTCAACTGCCCCTGCCTGTCACCGATTACGTACCCAGCACGCTCGGAATGACGCGCTTTCAAACGACGCCAGTCGACCGCAAAAGGTGCACACCGGGGGCAATTTTCGGCCAACTTCCCGCGCACTTCAACCCCCACGCACGACCTCACGGACACCACAAGTCCCGTGGGGACAATGCTGGACATCGTTCCTCTTGTGCGTGTACATGTGGATGCATCGAGCGGCTCAGAATGACATGGGGGTTTGCGATGCTATGGCGTCAAACGCACCGGTCGGAAAGCCGACTGACATGAGCGCCCCACACATGCCGAAAGTGGCCGGAATCGATTCCACGGTTCCCGGGCCCCCGCACACTACGTCGCCCCTCCCCGGGGTGCCCGCGGCGGCAAGTCCCTCCGACGAGGCCCTCCCACCCGGAGTGCTGATCCAGGACCGGCTGGCCTCCTGGGTCTCCGACCTCACCACCCTCCACGAACTCACCGAGCGCCTCATCAGGACCGCCTCCCTCGACGAGGCCCTCCGCGAGGTGCTCGGCGCCGGCGCCGCCCTGGTCGGCGCCCGCCGCGGCATGGCCGTCCTCGAACCGGCCGACGGCCGCGGCCCCACCAGCACCATCGGGCTCGGCCTCGCCCACTCCGACCTCGGCACCATCGAGACCGTGCCGCGCAGCGCCACCAGCTACGGCCGCCTCCTCGACGGCCTGCCCGATACCGGGCACCCGGAGCGCGTTCCCGATCCGATCGCCATCCGCGACGTCCGCACGGAAGAAGGCCTCGACCCGCGCCACCGCGAGGTCGCCGCCCGCCTCGGCTACGCCGCCAGCTACGCCCTCCCGCTCGCCACCGAGGACGCCGGCCGGCTCGGCGCGGTCGTCTGGCTCTACGACGAGCCGGCCGAACCCACCGACCGCCAGCGCCACCTCATCGGGCTCTACGGCCGCTTCGCCACCGAGCACCTCGCCCGGCTCCTCCAGGTCGAGCGCGCCCGCGTCCAGGTCGCCACCGTCGCCGAGGAGCTGCTCCCCAGCCGTCTCCCCCGCGTCCCCGGCGTCCAGCTCGCCTTCCGCCACCGCACCGGCCCGCTCGGCGGCGGCGACTGGTACGACGCGCTGCCGCTGCCGGACGGCGCCCTCGGCCTGGCCGTCGGCTCCGTCTCCGGGACCGGACCCAGCGCGCTGGCCGCCATGGGCCGGCTGCGCGCCTCCCTCCGGGCGTACGCGGTGATGGAGGGCGAGGACCCCGTCGCCGTCCTCTCCGACCTGGAGCTGCTGCTCCGGCTCACCGAACCCGCCCGCTCGGCGACCGCGCTCTTCGCGTACGCCGAGCCCGCGCAGCGCCGGATCGTCCTCGCCGGCGCCGGACACGCCCCGCCGCTGGTCATCGGCGACCGGCGCACCGAGTTCGTCGAGACCTCGCTCTCGGCCCCGCTCGGGATGCTCTCCTGCTGGGAGGCGCCGAGCGTGGAGCTGTCCCCCGCGCCCGGAGAAACGGTGCTTCTCTACACGGACGGGCTGCTGCGCCGTACCGGCGACGCCATGGACCGGGCCTTCGCACGGCTCCACGCGGCCGCCGCGAGCGTTCCGAAGGCGGACCGGGGCGACCCGGGCGCCGTCGCCGACCACGTCCTGCGGACCCTGCTTCCCGAGGGCCTGGACCCGGCTGTGGACGGGGAGGACGTGGTCCTGCTCGCCGCCCGCTTCGAGTGACCGGAATGTGACACTCCGGTAATGGGTCTTCCGGCCCTGGGCCCCCTTCCGTACGACCGTACGATGGTGGGGGTTCAGTGTCGTACCAAGAGGAGGCAGACCCGTGGCCGAGGAGCTCACGCCGGAGACCCCGGAAGAGACCGACGAGCAGCAGGCGATCAAGCAGCGGAAGAACGGCCTGTACCCGGGCGTGTCCGACGAGCTCGCCGAGAACATGAAGTCCGGCTGGGCCGACACCGAGCTGCACGACCTGGCGCCCATCGCGCAGGCCGACAAGACCGCCGCGCGCCGCGCCGCGCTCTCCGCGCGCTTCCCGGGCGAGCGTCTGGTGATCCCCGCCGGGAACCTGAAGACCCGGTCGAACGACACCGAGTACGCCTTCCGCGCCTCCACCGAGTACGCGTACCTCACCGGCGACCAGACCCAGGACGGCGTCCTCGTCCTGGAGCCGGTCAAGGACGGCCACGAGGCGACGATCTACCTGCTGCCGCGCTCGAACCGCGAGAACGGCGAGTTCTGGCTCGACGGCCAGGGCGAGCTGTGGGTCGGCCGCCGCCACTCCCTCACCGAGGCCGAGCAGCTCCTCGGCATCCCGGCGAAGGACGTGCGCGAGCTCGCCGCCGCCCTCAAGGAGGCCACCGGCCCCGTCCGCGCCGTCCGCGGCCACGACGCCGGCATCGAGGCCGCGCTGACCGACAAGGTCACCGCCGAGCGCGACGAGGAACTCCGCGTCCACCTCTCCGAGGCCCGCCTCGTCAAGGACGCCTTCGAGATCGCCGAGCTGGAGAAGGCCTGCGCCTCGACCGCCCGCGGCTTCGAGGACGTCGTCAAGGTCCTCGACAAGGCCGAGGCCACCAGCGAGCGCTACATCGAGGGCACGTTCTTCCTGCGCGCCCGCGTCGAGGGCAACGACATCGGCTACGGCTCCATCTGCGCCGCCGGCCCGCACGCCACGACCCTGCACTGGGTCCGCAACGACGGCGACGTCCGCTCCGGCGACCTGCTGCTGCTCGACGCCGGCGTGGAGACCACCGAGCTCTACACCGCCGACATCACGCGCACCCTGCCGATCAACGGCCGGTACACCGAGATCCAGCGCAAGATCTACGACGCCGTGTACGAGGCGCAGGAGGCCGGCATCGCCGCGGTGAAGCCCGGCGCCGCCTACCGCGACTTCCACGACGCCGCCCAGCGCGTCCTCGCCGAGAAGCTCGTCGAGTGGGGCCTCGTCGAGGGCCCGGTCGAGCGCGTCCTGGAGCTCGGCCTCCAGCGCCGCTGGACCCTCCACGGCACCGGTCACATGCTCGGCATGGACGTCCACGACTGCGCCGCCGCGCGCACCGAGAAGTACGTCGACACCACGCTCGAGCCGGGCATGTGCCTGACCGTCGAGCCCGGTCTGTACTTCCAGGCCGACGACCTGACCGTGCCGGAGGAGTACCGCGGCATCGGCGTCCGGATCGAGGACGACATCCTCGTCACCGAGGACGGCAACCGGAACCTCTCGGAGGGGCTGCCGCGCCGCGCCGACGAGGTCGAGGCGTGGATGGCCGCGCTGAAGGGCTGATCTCCGCGTACGTTGGAACCGAAGGGCCCCCGCCGACCGACCGGCGGGGGCCCTTCCCTATGCGAGGAGCAGCGACGGGCTGTCCCGCCACTTCAGGATCTTGTCGAAGCTGACCACGGCCCCTCCCCGGCCGGAGCGGTTGCCGAACTGGACGTGATCGGCCAGCTCCTCGATCAGGCGCAGCCCCCGGCCGTGCTCGGCCTCGTCCGCCGCGACGGCGGGGACAGCGCTTCCCGGGAAGCCCGGGCCCGAGTCGGCGACCTCGATACGGCAGGTCTCGCCGTCCAGGTACGCCGTCACCCGGTACGCCCCGCCCGGCTCGCGGGAGCCGCCTCCGCCGCCGTGCTCGACGGCGTTGGCACACGCCTCGGTCAGCGCGACCGACAACTCGTACGACACGTCGGGATCGACACCCGCCGTCTCCATCGTGCCCAGCAGAAGCCTTCGCGCGAGCGGCACGCTCGCGGCCTCGCGCCGCAGATGGAGTGACCACCAGATGCTCATGCTCCAGCCTCCCGGCAGCGGCTCGACATACCGTTACCTATTGCCTGAGCGGACGCTCCGTAAGCGCCCGGAGGCGTCAAGAGCGCTCGTTCGGCGGATGCACGGGGGGCGTGCGCCGGTGTATGCCACCCCCGAGGCCGGTGGATGTCGCCCCGGAGGCCGGTCTGTCTCAGCCCCGAGGCCGGGGTATCTCACCCCCGAGGCCGGGGTATCTCACCCCCGAGGCCGGGGTATCTCACCCCCGAGGCCGGGGTATCTCGGCGCGAAGACGCCCAAGAACGACCTTCCGGACCTGCCTCATGGCGGTGGGCCGCCGGGTGCGATGATGGGCCCGCCATGACTGCCCCCGCGCTCGCTCCACGGCTGCTGAGGGCCGCGGTGTTCACCGCGGTCTGCGTCGTGCTGTCCGCGTCGGGACACGCCCTCGCCGCCTGCGAGGGCATCGCCCTGTGGACCCTCGTCGCCGGTTTCCTCGGCGTCTTCGGGGTCACCGTGCTCTTCGCCGGACGTGAGCGCTCCCTCGGCTTCGTCGTCGGCGCCCTCGCGGGCGGGCAGCTCGGCCTGCACGTCCTCTTCGGGCTCGGACAACGGCAGCTCGCCCTGAGCAGCCAGGCCGACGACGCCCTCGTCCGGATGGCCGCCCGGCTGGTCTGCGGAGCGGGGACGGCGTCCCTCGACCCCGCCGACGCCGCCCGGATCGTCACCGACGCCGGACTCGACCCGGCCATGGCGGCGCACGCCCACATGGGCCACACGGCCGCCACGGCGACCGCGGGCGGGCTGCTGCCCAGCCTGCCCATGCTCGTCGGCCACCTCCTGGCCGCCCTGGCCACGGGCTGGCTGCTGCGCCGCGGCGACCGCGCCCTCGGCCGGCTCGTGGAGCTCTCCGAGCAGGGCGCGACGGAGCTCGCCGAGTGCGCCCTCGTGCGCTCCCTGCGGGCCGCGCTCCACCTCGTACGGACCCTGCTCGCCGGTCTTCCGGCGGCTCCGCGCACCGGACCGCGGCGGACCCTCCGGGCGCCCTCCGACTCCTCGCCGCCGCCGGCGGCCGAGGCCCTCCAGCACACGGTGATCAGGCGCGGCCCCCCGGCCGCCGACTGCGTCCTCGCAGCCTGACGCGGACCGCTCGACGTGAGCGGGCCGTGCTCGTCCGCACGCCTGTGCGGGACTCCGGTCCCCTCGCGTGCCGGACGCCCTCGCCTCTCTCCGAGCTGGAGTGTCTTCTGCCATGAACGTCTCCCGTACCCGTACCGCCACCCGCGCCGCCCTCGCCGGCGGCATCGCCCTCTCCTCCGTGGTGCTGCTGTCCGGCACCGCCTTCGCGCACGTCAGCGTGCAGCCGCAGGGCGAGGCGGCCAAGGGCGGCTACGCGACCGTCAACCTCAAGGTCCCGAACGAGCGCGACAACGCCTCCACCGTGAAGGTCGAGGTCGACTTCCCGCTCGACCACCCGCTGGCCTCCGTCATGCCGCAGCCCGTCCCCGGCTGGAAGGCCCAGGTGACGAAGGCCGATCTCGACAAGCCGCTGACGCTGCACGGCAAGCAGATCAAGCAGGCCGTCTCCAAGGTCACCTGGACCGCCGACGGCTCGAAGATCGGCCCCGGCCAGTTCCAGCAGTTCCCGCTCTCCCTCGGCCAGCTCCCGGAGGACACCGACGAGCTGGTCCTCAAGGCGATCCAGACGTACGACAACAAGGAGGTCGTGCGCTGGATCGAGGAGCAGAAGGAGGGCGCGGAGGAGCCGCAGAACCCGGCCCCCGTCCTGAAGCTCTCCGCCGCGTCCGCCGACCACCACGGCGGCGCCGCTCCGTCCGCCTCCGCCTCCGCCGAGACGGACGAGAAGGCCGGTCACGACGGCAAGGCGGCCGACCACGAGGAGACGGCCGCCGCCTCCTCCACCGACACCACGGCCCGTGTCCTCGGCATCGTCGGCATCCTCGTCGGTGTCGCCGGGGTCGCCTTCGGCGTCCTCGCCGGCCGCCGCCGCTCGGCCTGACGGCCGCACCCGCACCCGAGATCCGGAAGAAGCACCATGTCTGAAGAGAAGACGCCCGGGGCGGCAACGGCCCGTCCCGGGCGGCGCACGCCACTGGTCATCGCGGCCGTCACGATCGTCGCCGCCATCGGCATCACCGCCTCCCTCGGCCTCGGCGGCAACGACGACAAGCCCGCGGGCTCCGGCTCCGCGGTCGCCGAGGTCTCCGGCGGCAGCGACTCCACCAAGGCCGCCACCGTCCTCGACCGGCCGTTCACCAAGCCCGCGCTCGTCCTCACCGACACCAAGGGCGAGAAGTACGACCTGCGGGAGCGGACCAAGGGCAAGCCGACCCTCATCTACTTCGGCTACACGCACTGCCCCGACGTCTGCCCGATGACGATGAGCAACATCGCCATCGCCAGGAAGCAGCTCCCCAAGGCCGACCAGGACAAGCTCCAGGTCGTCTTCGTCACCACCGACCCCGAGCGGGACACCTCCGCCGAGCTCGCCAAGTGGCTGCCCGCCGCCGGCGACCCCTCCTTCACCGGTCTCACCGGCGAGTTCTCCGCCATCCAGGCGGGGGCCCGGCAGATCGGCATCGGCATCGACCCGCCGAAGACGGAGAAGAACGGCTCGGTCGTCTCCATGCACGGAGCCCAGGTGATCGCCTTCTCGCCCACCACCGACCAGGGCTACGTCCTGTACGGCGAGGACACGACCGTCGACGACTACGCCAAGGACCTGCCGAAGATCATCAAGGGGGAGAACCCGTGACCCTGGCCCGCACCACCCGCACCACCTCCCGGACCGTCTCCCGCGGCACCGCCCTGTCCGCCGCCGTGGCGCTCGCCGCCGCGCTCGCGCTGACCGGGTGCTCGTCCTCCGACAGCAAGCCCGAGCTGGAGGTCAGCGGCGCGTTCATGCCGCAGCCGGTGATGGACATGGCCGGCGGCTTCCTCACCATCAAGAACGACGGCGACACGGCGGACAAGCTGACCTCCGTCACCAGCCCCCTCTCGGACGACATCACGATCCACGAGACGAAGAACCAGAAGATGCAGCAGGTGACGTCGTTCGACATCCCCGCGAACGGGGAGCTGAAGCTCGAACGCGGCGGCAGCCACATCATGTTCATGGAGCTGAAGTCGAAGCCCAAGCAGGGCGACAAGGTCAGCATCGAACTGCACTTCGAGAAGTCCGACCCCATCAAGGTCGACGTCCCCGTCGAAGCAGCCAACCACAACCCGCAGCAGCACTGAGCTCGTTGACGGAGTGACACAGAGATGACAACCACCGCCCCGCGCCTCGGCAACGCCCTGGCCCGGCTGCTGATCCTCGCGGCCGCGCTGCTCGGCACGCTGCTCGCCGGCGCCGCCCCCGCCTCCGCGCACGCGGCGCTCACCGGCAGCGACCCGAAGGACGGGGCGGTGGTCGTCACCGCCCCCAAGGAGGTCAACCTGACCTTCTCCGAACAGGTCGCCATGAGCCCCGACTCCATCCGGGTCCTCGACCCGGCGGGCCGGCGGGCCGACACCGGCGAGATACGCGACCTGTGCAGCGGCTCCGTCGTCCGGTACGGGGTGGGGCTCCGCGCCGGACTGCCCGACGGCACGTACACCGTGGCCTGGCAGACCGTCTCGGCCGACAGCCACCCCATCGCCGGGGCCTTCACCTTCTCCATCGGCGCCCCCTCCACCACTTCCGTCGCCCTGCCCGACCAGGCGCCCGGCGGCGGACTCGTCGGCACCCTGTACGGCATCGCGCGCTACCTCTCGTACGCCGGATTCGCGGTCCTCGTCGGCGGCGGCGCCTTCGTCCTGGCCTGCTGGCCGCGCGGCGCGAGCGTCCGCCCCGTCCAGCAGACCGTGGTCCGGGGCTGGCTGACCCTGACCGTCGCCACCCTGGCGATGCTGCTCCTGCGCAGCCCGTACACCGGCTCCGGCGAGCTCTCCGACGCCTTCGACCTGGCGGGCCTGAAGGCCGTCCTGGAGACGAAGACCGGCGCCGCGCTCACCTCCCGGCTGCTGCTGCTCGGCGCGGCCGCGCTCTTCGTGGCCGTCCTCTTCGGCGCCTACGCCCGGCGCACCGACCCGAAGGAGAAGAAGGACCTCGCCTTCGGCCTCGGCATCGGCGGCACCGTCGTCGCCGCCGGTATCGCCGGGACCTGGGCCCTGGCCGAGCACGCCTCGACCGGTCTCCAGCCGGGCATCGCCATGCCCGTCGACATCCTGCACCTCCTCGCCGTCGCCGCCTGGCTCGGCGGCCTCACCGTGCTGCTCGTCGCCCTCTACCGGGCGCCGTCCGTCGAGCGCTCCGCGGTCGAACGCTTCTCCAAGGTCGCCTTCGGCTCCGTGGCCGTCCTCGCGGCCACCGGGCTCTACCAGGCCTGGCGCCAGGTCGGCTCCTGGTCCGCGCTGACCGGGACCCGGTACGGACAGCTGCTCCTCGTCAAGATCGGCCTCATGGCGGTCCTCATCGGCATCGCCTGGACCTCCCGCCGCTGGACCCAACGCCTGGCGGAGCCGACGACACGCGAGTCGGACGAGACTGCGGGGACGGGCGAGGCTGCGGGGGCGGATGAGGCCCCGGGAGCGGACGAGACCGCGGGGGCGGACGAGGCCCTGGAGGCTGGCGAGGTCGCGGGGGCGGACGAGGCCCTGGAGGCTGGCGAGGTCGCGTCCGACACGGAGGACGTCCGGGGATCCGAGGTGATCGACCCCGAGCGGGCCGCGCAGCTCGCCCGGCAGCGGGCCGCCGTGGCCACCGCCCGGCGCAAGCGGGAGCGGGACGCCGACCCCGAGCGGGCCGGTCTGCGCCGCTCGGTGCTGACCGAGGCCGCCGTCGCCGTCGTCCTCCTCGCCGTGACCACCGTCCTCACCTCTACCGAGCCCGGCCGCACCGAGGAGGAGGCCGGGAGGGCCACCGCCGCCTCCGGCCCGGCCGCCGTGCCCGACCGCCCCGTCGACATCCGGCTGCCCTTCGACACCGGCGGCGTCGACGGCAAGGGCGTCGTCCGTCTCAGCCTCGACCCCGGCCGCACCGGCGCCAACGCGCTCCACATCTTCGTCGAGCGCCCCAACGGCAAGCCGCTGGACGTACCCGAGATCAAGATCGCCCTCACCCTGGAGGCGAAGAACGTGGGCCCCCTGCCCGTCGCCCCCGACCGGATCCAGACCGGACACTGGAGCGCGAGCGGCGTCCAGATCCCGATGCCGGGCGAGTGGAAGATCCAGGTGACCGTCCGCACCTCCGAGATCGACCAGACCACCATCGACAAGAACGTGAAGATCGGCTGAAACGCGTGACCGACAGCGAAAACCTCGATCTCTCCCGTCGGCGCCTGCTCGGCACCGTCGGCGCGGCCGGCGCGGCCGGCCTCGTCGTCGGCGCGGCGGGGGGCGCCGGGATCTCCGCGGCCCTGTCCGGCGACGACACCGCCGGTACCGGAGCGGGCGGCGCCCCGGCCCTCACCACCGTCGGCTCGACCGCGGTGATGTTTCACGGGAAACATCAGGCCGGCATCACCACCCCCCTCCAGTCCCGCGGCCATCTGATCGCCTTCGACCTCGCCCCGGGCGCCGGCCGCAAGGAGGCCGCCGCCCTGCTGCGCCGTTGGTCGGCCACGGCGAAGGTTCTGATGTCGGGCAAGGCCCCGGCCGAGGACACCGGAGTCGCGCTCGACGCGGGCCCCTCCTCCCTCACGGTCACCTTCGGCTTCGGCCGTACCTTCTTCGACCGCACCGGGCTCGCCTCGCGCCGTCCCGCCTCGCTCGACCCGCTGCCCGCCTTCTCCGCCGACGCCCTCGACCCCCGGCGCTCGGAGGGCGATCTGTGGGTGCAGATCGGCGCCGACGACGCGCTCGTCGCCTTCCACGCGCTGCGCGCCGTGCAGAAGGACGCGGGGGACGCGGCCCGGGTGCGCTGGCAGATGAACGGCTTCAACCGCTCGGCCGGCGCCACCGCGAAGCCGATGACCGCCCGCAACCTGATGGGGCAGGTCGACGGCACCGGCAATCCGAAGCCCACCGACGCGGACTTCGACCGGCGGATCTTCGTCCCGGCCGGGACCGGCGGGGCGCCGGAGTGGATGGCCGGCGGCTCGTACGCGGTGGTGCGCCGGATCCGGATGCTGCTGGACGACTGGGAGAAGCTGCCGCTGGACCGGCAGGAGAAGGTGATCGGGCGCCGCAAGTCCGACGGGGCCCCGCTCACCGGCGGCTCCGAGACCACCGAGCCCGACCTGAACAAGTTCGGGCCGGACGGGCAGCTGGTGATCCCGGACAACGCCCACTCCCGGATCTCCGCCCCCGAACAGAACGGCGGGGCGGCGATGCTGCGCAGGCCGTTCTCCTTCCACGACGGGATCGGACCGGACGGGACGCCGGACGCGGGCCTGCTCTTCGTCTGCTGGCAGGCGGACCCGCTCAGGGGCTTCGTCCCGGTGCAGCGCAAGCTCGACCGGGGCGACGCGCTGTCCGCTTTCATCCGCCACGAGGCGAGTGGCCTCTTCGCGGTCCCGGGCGGCCCCGCCGAGGGCGAGTACGTCGGCCAGCGCCTCCTGGAGGCCTGACGGGTGACCGGGACGAGCCCCGCCAGGTCGGCCGCCCGGGGCGGCGCCGACCATTAGGGTGACGTCATGTCCGCCACCCGGTACACGTATCTCGGCCCCGAAGGCACCTTCACTGAGGCGGCGCTGCGCACGCTGCCCGAGGCCGCGACGCGGGAACTCGTCCCCATGGTCTCCGTCCCGGCCGCCCTCGACGCCGTACGGAACGGGGAGGCCGCCGCCGCGCTCGTCCCGATCGAGAACTCGGTCGAGGGCGGGGTGACCGCGACCCTGGACGAGCTGGCCTCCGGCGAGCCGCTGATGATCTACCGCGAGGTACTCCTCCCGATCGCCTTCGCACTGCTCGTCCGGCCCGGGACCAGGATGTCGGAGATCAAGACGGTCACGGGCCACCCGGTGGCCCAGCCGCAGGTCAGGAACTGGCTGCGGGCGCACCTGCCCGAGGCGGTGTGGGAGTCCGCGGCCTCCAACGCGGACGGGGCCCGGCTGGTGCAGGAGGGCCGGTTCGACGCCGCCTTCGCGGGGGAGTTCGCGGCGGCGACGTACGGCCTGGAGGCTCTGGTCACCGAGATCCACGACGCGGAGAACGCCGAGACCCGGTTCGTGCTCGTGGGCCGGCCGGCCCGGCCGGCGGCTCCGACGGGCGCGGACAAGACCTCGGTGGTGCTGTGGCTGGGTGACGATCATCCGGGTGCCCTCCTCGAACTGCTCCAGGAATTCGCGGTGCGCGGGGTGAACCTGATGCTGATCCAGTCCCGGCCCACGGGAGCGGGGATCGGGAACTACTGCTTCGCCGTGGACGCCGAGGGCCATATCTCGGACCGGAGGGTGGGCGAGGCGCTGATGGGCCTGAAGCGGATCTGCCCCAAGGTGCGGTTCCTCGGTTCGTACCCGCGGGCGGGTGTGGCGGTCGAGGACGTGGCGGCGCTGCGGCGCGGGACTTCGGACGGGGAGTTCATGTCGGCCTCCGACTGGCTGGCGAGGGCCCAGGACGGTCGGGCCTGACCCGATGGTGACCGAACGCTCCCGACGGCGGGAGCGTTCGTCCACAGGTACGAACCACTAGTCCTACCTGCATACTTTTCAGTTACCCACAGAGGTTATCCACAGGCACTGGCGAAGCCTGGGGACAAGTCGACACCGCACGGAGACAAGGTCGACAAATCGGCCCACTCACCCCCCGCCAGTCCGTGCGCCGTCCACAGCGCCCCACTGACGCCCTCGTCAGCGCCCTTCTGGCGACCCACTCGTTGGAGCGAGCAATTCCCACCCAAATGAGTGCGTCAATGGTGTTTGATCACGGAATTCGCAGGCGCGACGAGGGAAATCCTCGTGATCTTCCCCGTAGTCCACAGATCTTCCGCACAGCCTGTGGATAAGTGAATGCAGGCACCCCGGCACGAGGATTTCCCCCGCTCTCAATTCGGGCGAAACAACACGCGCACCGTTATCCGGTGGGGGCAGGCGAACGCGCACCGGTAGCCTGGTGGGGTGATTGACCTTCGCCTGCTCCGTGAGGACCCCGACCGTGTTCGCGCCTCCCAGCGCGCCCGTGGAGAGGACGTCGCGCTCGTCGACGCCCTGCTCTCCGCCGATGAGCGGCGCAGGTCGTCCGGCGTCCGCTTCGACGAGCTCCGATCCGAGCAGAAGGCGCTCGGCAAGCTGATCCCCAGGGCCACCCCCGAGGAGCGCGCCGAGCTCCTGCAGAAGGCCGAGCAGCTCAAGACCGACGTCAAGGCCGCCGAGGCCGAGCAGAACGAGGCCGACGAGACGGCCAGGCAGCTGCTGCTCCAGCTCGGGAACATCGTCCACGCGGACGTCCCCGTCGGCGGCGAGGAGGACTTCGTCGTCCTCGAGACGCACGGCACCATCCGTGACTTCGCGGCCGAGGGCTTCGAGCCCAAGGACCACCTGGAGCTGGGCGAGGCGCTCGGCGCCATCGACGTCGAGCGGGGCGCCAAGGTCTCCGGCTCGCGCTTCTACTACCTGACCGGCGTCGGAGCCCTCCTGGAGCTCGCCCTGGTCAACGCGGCGATCGCCCAGGCCACCGAGGCCGGCTTCATCCCGATGCTGACCCCGGCGCTCGTCCGTCCGCGCGCCATGGAGGGCACCGGCTTCCTCGGCCAGGCCGCGGAGAACGTGTACCACCTGGAGAAGGACGACTACTACCTGGTCGGCACCTCCGAGGTCCCGCTCGCCGCGTACCACATGGACGAGATCATCGAGGCCGACAAGCTGCCGCTGCGGTACGCGGGCTTCTCGCCCTGCTTCCGCCGCGAGGCCGGCACGTACGGCAAGGACACCCGCGGCATCTTCCGCGTCCACCAGTTCGACAAGGTCGAGATGTTCTCGTACGTCGCGCCGGAGGACGCCGAGGCCGAGCACAAGCGGCTCCTGGAGTGGGAGAAGCAGTGGCTGACCTCCCTGGAGCTGCCGTTCCAGGTCATCGACGTCGCCACCGGTGACCTCGGCTCCTCCGCCTCCCGCAAGTTCGACTGCGAGGCGTGGATCCCGACGCAGGGCAAGTACCGCGAGCTGACCTCCGCGTCGAACTGCGACAGCTTCCAGGCCCGCCGGCTCTCCGTCCGCATGCGCGACGAGCAGGGCGGCAAGAAGACCGTGCAGCCGCTGGCCACCCTGAACGGCACGCTGTGCGCCGTACCGCGCACGATCGTGGCGATCCTGGAGAACCACCAGCTGCCCGACGGTTCCGTGCGGGTGCCCGAGGTGCTCCGGCCGTACCTCGGCGGCCGTGAGGTCCTGGAGCCGATCGCCAAGTGAGCCCCTTCCCCTACCGCCTGGTCGCGACGGACCTCGACGGCACGCTGCTGCGGGCCGACGAGTCCGTCTCGGACCGCACGCGGGACGCGCTCGCCGCCGTGACGGCGGCGGGTGCCGCGCACATCGTGGTCACCGGCCGGGCGGTGCCCTGGACCCGGCACATCCTCGACGACCTCGGCTACCAGGGGATCGCGGTGTGCGGGCAGGGCGCGCAGGTCTACCACGCCGGTGAGCACCGGCTGCTGACCTCGCTGACCCTGGACCGGCAGCTCGCGGGGCTCGCCCTCTCCAAGATCGAGGCGGAGGTGGGCCCGCTGGCGCTGGCCGCCAGCCGTGACGGTCTGGAGGGCGAGGTCCTGATGGGCCCCGGCTACCTGGCGCAGGAGGGACCCCTGCCGTACGTGGCGTACGAGGACCCGGCGGAGCTGTGGTCGGCGCCGCTGACCAAGCTGTACATCCAGCATCCGACGCTGTCCGACGACGAGCTGACCCGGGTCGCCCGGGAGACGGTCGGCGGACTCGTGGACGTCGTCATGGCGGGGCCCGGCATCGTGGAGATCCTCCCGCTCGGCCTGAGCAAGGCGACCGGACTGTCGCTCGCGGCGCGCCGGCTCGGCGTGAAGGCCGCGGAGACGATCGCCTTCGGCGACATGCCCAACGACATCCCGATGTTCGGCTGGGCTGCGCACGGCGTGGCCATGGGCAACGCGCACGAGGAGCTGCGGGCGGTGGCGGACGAGGTGACGGCCTCCAACGAGGAGGACGGCATCGCCCTCGTCCTGGAGCGCCTGCTGTCGGCCTGACCTCCCGAGTCCCGTAAGAAGGCCCGCCCCCCGAGGGGAGCGGGCCTTCTCGGGTTCACGGCCCGCGCGGACCGGGGTCCGCGCGCTCGAAGCGGCCGCACCCGGGGGATCCCCCGTGTCCCCCGTACAACTAGTGTGCGCCGGGCGGACGTTCGACGGCGACTGGTTTTCCCCGGGTCGGATCTCCACCGGTCGGCGCCCCGCGGGTCAGCGGGTAGCAGGCCAGGCCGATCGCCAGCGAGATCGCGTGGCCGAGGTCGGTGTAGGTGCGGTCGGTGGCGAGCGGCACGAGGAAGAACGCGAGCGCTCCGGCGAGGTAGAGCCAACGCCAGGGGGTCGGCAGCCGGTAGGTCAGGATCCCGGCCGAGGCGGCGAGGCCGTAGCTGACGCCGATGTCGACGACGTGCGCCATGCTGCGCGGGACGTCGTGGAGCTGGATGGCCGCCAGGACCACCTGCTGGCTGATGAGCGTGGCCGCGATGTGGGCGGTGGCGACGGTGAGCAGCCATTTCGGGGTGCCCAGCCAGCGCTCCACGGGGGCGTGGAAGACCTCGAAGAGCACCGCGTACAGGAGGAGGTCGGCGGGATCCTCGATCCAGAAGGCACTGCCCAGCAGGGCCCGCATCGGGTGGTGCGCCAGCTGGTGGAGATTGCTGCTGTTGCGGTGGAGGAGGTACGTCTCCAGGCCGTGGGGGGACAGCGCGATGACGAGGCTGGTGATCGCGATGACCGCCAGCCACACATGCGTGCCGGGTGACGAACGCACCCACGACCTGATCGGCCGGGACGGTTCGCCACCCGGTGAGGTTTTACTCGGCACCTTTCAGTGCCTATCACCCGAAGCCGGGAGAAACCTCAGAAATTGATCATGTGTCCGGCAATACCGTGGATCGCTTCCTTCACGGCCTCGCCCAGCGTCGGGTGCGCGTGCACGTTCCGCGCGACCTCGTGGACCGTGAGGTCCCACTGCTGGGCCAGCGTCAGCTCGGGCAGGAGCTCGGTGACGTCGGGGCCGATCAGGTGGGCGCCGATGATCTCGCCGTACTTGGCGTCGGCGACGATCTTCACGAAGCCGGTCGAGTCGCCGAGGCCGTGCGCCTTGCCGTTCGCCATGAACGGGAACTTGGCGACCTTGACGTCGTAGCCCTTCTCGCGCGCCTGGGCCTCCGTGTAGCCGAAGCTGGCGATCTGCGGCTGGCAGTAGGTCGCCCGCGGGATCATCGGGTAGTCGAGCTCCATCGTCTCGGCGTCCGCGATGGTCTCTGCGGCGATGACGCCCATGGCCTCGGCGGTGTGCGCGAGCATCAGCTTCGCGGTCACGTCGCCGATGGCGTAGATGTGCGGCACGGAGGTGCGGCAGCGGCCGTCGACGTCGATGGCGCCGCGCTCGGTGAGGGCGACACCGGTGTTCTCCAGGCCGTAGTTGGAGACGTTCGGCGCGAAGCCGATGGCCTGGAGGACCTTGTCGGCCTCCAGGACCTTCTGGACGCCGTCCTTGCCGGTGACGGTGACGCGGACCTGCGGGCCGGACTCGTCGATGGCCTCGACCCGCGTCGAGGTGAGGACGTCGATGCCGAGCTTGCGGTACTGCTTCGCGAGCTCCTTGGACACCTCCTCGTCCTCCAGCGGGGCCATCCGGTCGAGGAACTCGACGATGGTGACCTTGGTGCCGTAGTTGTTCAGCACGTACGCGAACTCGATGCCGATCGCGCCGGCGCCCGCGATGATGATCGACTGCGGGGCGTCCTCGGCGAGGATCTGCTCCTCGAACGACACGACGCGGTCGCTGAGGGCGGTGCCGGGCAGCAGGCGCGCGGTGGCGCCGGTGGCGATGATGCAGTTGTCGAAGGCGATCGTCTGCGTGGTGCCGTCGGCCTTCGCCACCTGGAGGGTGTTCGCGTCGAGGAAGGTGCCCCGGCCGTCGAACTCGGTGATCCCGTTCTTCTTCATCAGGAAGTGGACGCCCTTGACGCGGCCGTCCGCGACCGTGCGGCTGCGGTTGAACGCCTCGCGGTAGTCGAAGGAGACCGTGCCGTCGACCTTGATGCCGAAGGTCTTCGCCTCGTGGTTGAAGATGTGGGCGAGCTCGGCGTTGCGCAGCAGCGCCTTGGTGGGGATGCAGCCGACGTTCAGGCAGACACCGCCCCAGTACTTCTCCTCCACGACCGCGACCCGCTTGCCCAGCTGGGCGGCGCGGATGGCGGCGACGTAGCCGCCGGGGCCAGCTCCGAGTACGACGACGTCGAAGCGGTCTGACATGACTGACTCCCGAGGGTGATGAGGGTGTTCGGTCCGCGTACGGCCCCACAGTAGTCCGCCGCCCCCTGCGCGGTCAGTTGTAGGATGACTGGGCAACCGGGCGAATAAAGGAGTACGGGCGGCATGGCGGCACTCAAGGCGGCGGGGCGGACCTCGCTGGTGGACTCCGTGGTGGAACAGCTGCGTACGCAGCTCACCGGCGGGGAGTGGGCGGTCGGCGACCGCATCCCGACCGAGCACGAGCTCGCGCAGCAGCTCGGCGTGGGCCGCAACACCGTCCGCGAGGCGGTCCGGGTCCTCGTCCACGCCGGCCTCCTGGAGTCCCGCCAGGGCAACGGCACCTTCGTCAGGTCGACCGCCGATCCGGCCGCCGTCCTGCGCGGGGTCCGGCACGCCGGCGCGGCCGACGTCCTCGAACTGCGGGTCGCCCTGGAGGCCGAGGCCGCCCGGCTCGCCGCCGCCCGGCGGGACACCCACGACCTGCTGCGGCTGCGGGCCGCCCTGACCACCCTGCGCGAGGAGGGCGACCGGGACGCGGACGCGGACCTCGCCTTCCACCTCGCGATCGTCGGCGCGACCCACAACGCGGCCTTCGTCGAGGTCTACCGCTTCTTCTCCGCGCAGGTGCACGAGGTCCTGGTGGAGGCCCTCGGCGACCGGGAGATGCCGCCGGTCGACATCGACGCCCACGAGGCCCTGGTGGCGGCCGTCGAGGCCGGCGACCCGGAGGCGGCGGAGCGGCAGGCCCGCGAACTGCTGCGGGTGCCGATGGAGACGGTCGCGGCACTGACGGAGCGCTCCTGATGGGCACCGAGACGCGTACGGAGGAACAGGGCAGCACGCTCGTCGACGCCGAGGGGTCGGCCCGCGCGCTCGTCGACGCCGAGGGGTCGGCCCGCGCGCTCGTCAACGCCGAGGGGTCGGCGCGCGTTCTCGTCGATGCCGAGGCCGGGGTCCGGCGGTCGGCCGAGGGGGTGGCGGCTCGGCGTGCGCTGCTCGCGCATCCGGCGGTGCTGCTGGTCGGCATCGTCCTCGCCTCGCTCAACATGCGGGTCGCGCTCGCGAGCGTGGCGCCGCTGGTCGGCGAGATATCCGACGCCTTCGGCCTCTCGGCGACGGCGAGCTCGCTCGTGACCTCGGTGCCGGTGCTGTTCCTCGGCCTGGGCGCCCTGATGGCCCCGCGGCTCGGACGCCGCTTCGGCGCCGAGCGCGTGCTGTTCGCGGCGCTGCTGCTGCTCGGCGTCGGCATCCTCGCGCGCGTCCTGCCGTCCGTGTACGCGCTGTACGGCGGCGGGATCCTCGTCGGCACGGCGATCGCCCTGCTCAACGTGCTGATGCCGGGTCTGATCAAGCGTGACTTCCCGGACCGGGCCGCGTCGATGACCTCGGTCTACACGGGCGCGATGATCGCGGGAGCGACGGTCGCCGCGGCGGCGGCGGTCCCGCTGGAGAAGGCCCTGGGAGGTGGCTGGGAGGCCTCGCTCGGCTTCTGGTCGCTGCTCGCCGCGGTCGCGGCCCTCGCCTGGCTTCCGCAGGTGCTGATCGCCCGCGGCCGGACGGGACACGAGGTACGGGCCGTCCCGGCCGGCGGCGCCCGCCCGGTGAGCGTCTGGCGCTCGGCCCTCGCCTGGCAGGTCACCCTCTTCATGGGCCTGCAGTCGCTGTGGTCGTACGTGCTGATCGCCTGGATGCCGACGATCTTCACCGACCACGGGATGAGCCGCTCCACAGCCGGCGTGATCTTCGCCTTCAACAACCTGATCCAGGTCGCCGGCGCCTTCGCGGTGCCGCTGCTCGCCGGCCGGATGCGCAGCCAGCGCCCGCTGATCGTGCTGGTCACGACGCTGGTCGCGGCCGGTTACGCGGGGCTGATGGTGGCGCCCGTGGAGGGTGCCTGGCTCTGGTCGGCGGTCCTCGGCGTCGGTCAGGGCGGTGCCGTCGGCCTCGCCCTGACCCTGATCGTGCTGCGCGCCGGGGACGCGGTGACCGCGGCCAGGCTGTCCGGGATGGCCCAGACGGTCGGCTATCTGATGGCCGCCGCCGGGCCGCTGGCGGCGGGCGCCCTGCATCAGGCCACGGGCTCCTGGACCCTGCCGATCTGCGTGGTCCTCGCCGTCTGCGCGGCGGCCCTCGCCGTCGGCCTGCTCGCGGCCAGGAACCGCACGGTCTGAGAGCCTCCTACTCCTCGCCGGCCAGGGTCAGCTTGCTCAGCTTCTGGCCGGCGAACCAGGTCGCCACGACCGTGACCGCCACCAGGAGCACCACCGCGGTCGTGAGTCCGACCTCGGAGGTGATCAGGCCGTCGCCGGTGACCTTCTGCGCGAGGGCCAGGGCCCACTGCTGGACGCTGAGGGTCTTGGCACCCGCGATCAGGGAGCCGAAGAGGGCCTCCCACACCAGGGCGTAGACCAGGCCGATCACCACGGCGTGCCGGCTGACCGTGCCGAGGAGCAGGAAGAGGGCGCTGTAGGCGATGGAGGCGACGAGCGCCGCCACCGTGTACGCGACGGCCACCTGCTGGCCGTTGCCGTTGAGGATGAAGCCGGCGATCAGCATCGGGACCGCGGAGAAGACCATGGTCACCGCGATCGCCACGATCAGCTTCGTGAAGATGATCGTGGGCCGCTTCACCGGCTTGGACAGCAGATAGACGATCGAGCCGTCGTCGATCTCGGGCCCGATCGCGCCCGTGCCGGCGATCACGCCGATCAACGGCACCATCGTGGCCAGCCCGAAGCCGCCGAGGACGTCGGCCGCGACCTGGTCGTCCGCGCCGTTGAAGGCGCGGACCGCCGCCGCGATGAGCAGCAGCATGCCGGGCAGCAGGAAGAGGATCAGCGCCCTGCGGCGGCCGAGGAGGGCCCGGTAGGTGAGCCGGGCGACTGTGGGGTTGTACATCGGTCAGGCTCCTTTCAGGCCGCGACGAGGTATGAGAAGACCGATTCGAGGGACTCGTCGGAGGGCGAGACCGTGAGGAGGCGGATCCCGCGCTCCTTGGCGACCTGCGGCAGCAGCTCCGTGAACCGCCCGAAGTCCACCGCCTGGACGCGCAGTCCGCCCTCCGCGTGGTCGACCTCGATCCCGGCCGTGGACGGGTCGGCGATCAGCGCCGCGGCGAGGGCACGGTCGTCGCTGGAGCGGACGAGGTAGCGGTGCGGCCGGTCCGTCATCAGCCGGCGGATCTTGCGGAAGTCACCGGAGGCCGCGTGCCGTCCGGCCACGATCACCTCGATGTGGGAGGCGAGCTGCTCGACCTCCTCCAGGATGTGCGAGGAGAAGAGCACCGTGCGCCCGTCCGCGCCCATCCGCCGCAGCAGGTCCATCAGCTGCATGCGCTGGCGCGGGTCCATGCCGTTGAACGGCTCGTCGAGCAGGAGCACGGACGGCTCGTGGACGAGGGCCGAGGCCATCTTCACGCGCTGACGCATGCCCTTGCTGTACGTGGAGATCTTGCGGTCCTGGGCGTACTCCATCTCGACGGTCGCCAGGGCCCGTTGCGCCTCCTTGGCGCCGAGGCCCTGCAACTCCGCGTTGGCCAGGACGAATTCGCGGCCCGAGAGGAAGTCGTACATCGCCTCCCGCTCGGGGACGACGCCGATCTCGCGGTAGACCGACTCGTTCCCCCAGATCTTCTGCCCGTCGAGGGTGACGCTGCCGGTGGAGGGGTCGAGAAAGCCGCCCATCATGTTGATCAGGGTGGACTTCCCGGCGCCGTTGGGGCCGAGGAGCCCGGTGACGCCCGGGCCCACCGTCATCGTGACGTCATTCACGGCCACGACGTTTCCGAACCAGCGGGAGACGTGGTCGATGTGGAGCGTTGTCACAGCCCGACCTTTCGGTAGCGGCGCATCAGGATGCCGTACGAGCCGGCGATGAGCGCGAGGACGGCCAGCAGATAGACGACGCCGGCACCGGCGCCGGGGCCCCCGCCGTCGGGGAAGCCGGTCGGCGCGCCCAGGAAGGCGGTCTGGACACCGTCGATGAGGGTCATCGGCGAGAACAGGCCGAGCCACACGATGGCGTCCACGTTGTCCGTGGCGTAGGCGATGCCCATGAGGGTGGAGACGGCGCCGTACGAGATCGTCAGGACGGCGATCACGGCGGCGACGCCGAAGCCACGGCGGGGGGTGAGGGCCGCCATGACCAGCCCGATGCCACCGAAGAGCAGCGAGAGCAGGGCCACCGAGACGAGCCCCTGGCCGAACATCTTGGTCTGCTCGGCGAAGTCCATCTTGGCGAGCAGCGAGCCGATCCACATGATCAGCAGCGGGGCGGCGGTGAGGACGAAGAGCGCCGAGGCCATCGCGCCGAACTTGGCGAGGACGTAGTCCGCGCGCTCGATCGGGCGGGAGAAGTACAGCGGCACCGTCCGGAACCGCAGGTCCCGGGAGACGGACTGGGGCGCCTGGGAGGCCAGGTAGATGCTGATGACGACCTGGAGGAAGAGCGCGTACTGCGTGTACTCGATCGACAGCTTCGACTGCTTGGTGACGACCGCGACCGCGACGAAGACCAGCGCCGGGATGCACATCACCGCGAAGAGCACCATCGGCAGCACCTTGGACTTGGCGCTGCGGCCCAGGCCGTACGCGCCGCGCAGCGACTGCGAGAACAGCGACCTGCGCGCGTACGCCCGGCCGAGGCGCGGGCCGTCGTAGGACCGGTAGCCGATGTTGTGGATCTGGGTCGTTTCGGGGGCCTGGGAGCTCATCGAGCCGGCACCTCCTCCTGCTCCGTCGCCTTGAAGACCTCGGCGATGTGGTGGCGGCGCTGTTCCATGCGGACGAGACCGAGGCCGAGGCCGGCGACGGTGTCCCGCACGAGGTCGTACGTCTCCTCGCCGGCCGCCTCCAGGAGCAGGATGTGGCCGGCACCCGGCAGACCGTCCTCCACTCCGGCGTGGATGGTCACACCGGCGACCGCGAGGGCCTCGCGGAGCGCCGCCGTGCCGTCGGGGTGGGCGTCGGAGTCGGTGACCTCGACCGCGAGGGTCGTGGTGGTCCGGGTGAAGTCGCTGGTGGAACTGGAGCGCAGCAGCCGGCCGCCGTCGATGACGACGACGTGGTCGCAGGTGCGCTCCAGCTCGCCCAGGAGGTGCGAGGTGACGAGGACGGAGATGCCGAAGTCGGTCCAGACCCGGCGGATCAGTCCGAGCATCTCGTCCCGGCCGACCGGGTCGAGGCCGTTGGTCGGCTCGTCGAGGAGGACCAGCTTCGGGTCGTGGACCAGCGCCTGGGCCAGCTTCACCCGCTGCTTCATGCCCGTCGAGTAGCCGCCGATCGGGCGGTAGCGCTCCTCGTACAGGCCGACGTGGCGCAGGGTGTCGGCGGTCCGCTCGCGGGCGGCGGTCGCGGGCAGCCCGGACATCCGCGCCATGTGGACGACGAACTCGGTGGCCGAGACGTCCGGCGGGAGGCAGTCGTGCTCGGGCATGTACCCGACGCGCTCACGGATCTCGGGGCCGTGGGTCCGCACGTCCAGGCCCAGGACCTGGGCGCTGCCCTCCGTGGCGGGGGAAAGTCCGAGCAGGATTTTGATCATCGTGGACTTACCGGCTCCGTTGGCACCCACCAGTCCGGTCACACCGGGCCCGATGTCCAGGGAGAGCCGGTCGAGAGCGGTCACCCGGGGGAACCGCTTGCTGAGGCTTTCGGTGGCGATCACAGTCACGCTTCGACGGTAGTGGTGTGCGCCACAGCAGTCGTCAGCCCAACGGCTCGATCCTTCTCCCACTTCAGGAGTACAAGCCCGTAGGGGCGTCGCGACGAAAGTCTTTTTCCACAGGCCGTCGGTCGGTCTTTTCCACAGGGCCGCCGTCCGACCCCTTGACGCAGCCGCCGAGCATTGTCACATTCATCGGTGTCAAGTTACGAACGCGTAGCGCAGCCGGGCGCTCACACGGGACGGCGGGTGGCATGGCCTCAGCAGTGAAAGGCGAACTCTCCGCGGAGCTGCGGGGGTTCAGGGAAGTACAGCGGCTCTCCTACGAGTGCGCGGAAGCCGTCGCGGCCCAGCTCAAGCCGGGAGTGACCGAGCGCGAGGCCGCCCGGATGCAGCGGGAGTGGCTCCACGAGCGGGGCGTGCGGGACTGGTTCCACCGGCCCTTCGCCTGGTTCGGGGACCGCACGGCCTTCGTGGACTTCAAGATCCCGCTGCAGTTCTTCCCCACGAACCGCCGGCTGGAAGCGGGGATGCCGTTCATCCTCGACATGGCGCCGGTCTACAAGGGGTACACGGCCGACATCGGCTACAGCGGCTCCCTGGGTCTCAACCCCCTGCACGACAAACTGCTCGCCGACCTGGAGGCCCACCGCGAGCTGATCCTTCGCGAGGTGCGCGAGCGCCGCACGCTGCGCGAGATATACGAGGACGTGGACCGGCTCATGGTCCGCCAGGGGTACGCGAACCGGCACCGGGCCTATCCCTTCGGCGTCATCGCCCACAAGATCGACCGGGTGAGGGAGCGCCGCTGGGCACCGACGCTCTTCGGCTTCGGCACCCAGGCGCTCAAGGGCCTCGCGAGCGACGCCGTGCACGGCCACCGGGACGGCTGGTCGCCGCTCTGGTCGCCGTACAGGTTCTCCGACCACCCGCCCGTGCCCGGGCTCTGGGCGGTCGAGCCGCACCTCGGATTCCGGGGGACCGGCGCTAAGTTCGAGGAGATCCTGGTCGTCACCGACTCCCGGGACCCCGAGCAGAGCGCCTTCTGGCTGGACGACGATCTGCCGCACGTGCGGCGCTGGAACGAGGGAGCGGTCTGATGGCGGGAATCGCGGGGCTCACCGCGGCGCGGGAGCGCTGGGTCCGGACGGGCGGGATCGAGCTGTGCGTCGCCGAGCTCGGCGACGCGGAGCGGCCGACCGTCGTCCTCGTGCACGGGTACCCGGACTCCAAGGAGGTGTGGTCGGAGGTCGCCACCCGGCTGGCCGAGGAGTTCCACGTGGTGCTGTACGACGTCCGGGGCCACGGCCGGTCGACGGCGCCGGCGCCGCTGCGCGGCGGCTTCACCCTGGAGAAGCTGACGGACGACTTCCTCGCGGTCGCCGACGCCGTCAGCCCGGACCGGCCGGTCCACCTCGTCGGCCACGACTGGGGTTCGGTGCAGTCCTGGGAGTTCGTCACGGTCCAGCGGACCGAGGGCCGGATCGCCTCCTTCACCTCGATGTCGGGGCCCTCGCTCGACCACTTCGGGCACTGGATCAAGCAGCGGATGACCCGGCCCACCCCGCGCCGGGTCGGCCAGCTCCTCGGCCAGGGCGCCAAGTCCTGGTACGTGTACATGCTGCACACGCCCGTACTGCCGGAGCTCGCCTGGCGCGGGCCGCTCGGCAAGCGCTGGCCGAAGGTCCTGGAGCGGATGGAGAAGGTCCCGGCCGGCGACTACCCGACGCCCTCCCTGCCGAACGACGCGGCGCACGGCGCCTGGCTCTACCGGGACAACGTCCGGGCCCGGCTCGGCAGGCCGCGCCCCGACGCGTACGCGCACGCGCCCGTGCAGCTGATCACGCCGACCGGTGACGCCTTCCTCTCCGAGCGGCTCTACGACGACCTGGGCACCTGGGTGCCGGACCTGACCCGGCGCACCCTGCCCGCCAAGCACTGGGTGCCGCGGACCCGGCCGGACCAGCTGTCCGCCTGGATCGCCGAGTTCGTCCGGGCCAACGAGGACGCTGCGGCCAAGGCCCCGAAGCCGCTCGCGACGAAGAGCGGCGTGAAGCCGGAGTACGCGGAGCGGTTCGGCGGCCAGCTCGTCCTGGTCACCGGAGCGGCCAGCGGCATCGGCCGGGCCACCGCCTTCGCGTTCGCGGAGGCCGGCGCCCGGGTGGTGGCCGTGGACCGGGACGGCGAGGGCGCGACCCGCACGGCCGAGATGGCGCGCCTGATCGGCGCGCCGGAGGCCTGGGGCGAGACGGTCGACGTCGCCGACGAGCAGGCGATGGAGAAGCTGGCCGCGAAGGTGGCGGCCGAGTACGGCGTCGTCGACGTCCTGGTCAACAACGCGGGCATCGGGCTCACCGGCTCCTTCTTCGAGACCTCGGGCGAGGAGTGGAAGCGGGTCCTGGACGTCAACCTGTGGGGCGTCATCCACGGCTGCCGCTTCTTCGGCGCGCAGATGACCGCGCGCGGCCAGGGCGGCCACATCGTCAACACCGCCTCGGCGGCGGCCTTCCAGCCGTCCCGGGCGCTGCCGGCGTACAGCACGTCGAAGGCGGCGGTGCTGATGCTCAGCGAGTGCCTGCGCGCCGAACTGGCGGACCAGGGCATCGGGGTGTCGGCGATATGCCCCGGCATCGTCAACACCAACATCACGGCGACCGCGCGGTTCGCCGGGGTCACGGACGCGGCGGAGGAGAAGCGGCGGCAGCAGAAGGCCTCCCGGCTGTACGGCCTGCGGAACTACCCGCCGGAGAAGGTCGCGGACGCGATCCTGGGGGCGGTCCTGCACGACCGGGCCGTCGTCCCGGTGACACCCGAAGCCCGGGGCGCTCACTTCCTGTCCCGGCTCAGCCCGGGAGCCCTGCGGGCCCTGGCCCGCTGGCAGCCGCCGGCGTAGCCCCGGATCCGGGCCCTGACCGGCCGGCAGCCGGCGGCGTAGCGACGGGGCCCGGCCGTGGTGGGAGTGGCGGTCGTACGATCCCTTTCAGGAGGGGCCCCGCCATGGCGGGGTGGAGGATGCGGTCGGTGGGAGCGGGTTTGTCCGAGCAGTCAGCACAGCCGGAGTACCGGATCGAGGATCTCGCCCATCACAGCGGGGCCACGGTCCGGACGATCCGCGCGTACCAGGACCGCGGTCTGCTGCCCCGCCCGGAGCGGCGGGGCAGGTCGAACGTGTACGGGGACGCGCACCTCGCGCGGCTCCGGCAGATCGCCGACCTCCTCGACCGGGGCTACACCCTGGCCTCGATCAAGGAGCTCCTGGAGGCCTGGGACACGGGCCGGGGGCTCGGCGGGGTGCTCGGCCTGGTCGCGGAGGTCCACGGGCCGTGGACGGACGAGGAGGCGGACCGGATCTCCCGCGCGGAGCTGGACGCCCGCTTCGGCGGCACGCCGGACGAGGAGGCCATCCGGGAGGCCGTCGAGCTCGGCGTACTGGAGCGGCTGCCGGACAGGGAGGCCGAGGAGTACCTCGTACCGAGCCCGCAAGAGCTCGCGGTGGCGGCCGAGTTGTACGCGGCGGGTGTGCCGCTGGCCGCAATCACCGGTCATCTGCGGGAGCTTCGCGACCAGGTGGAGCACATAGCGTCCCGTTTCCTGGAGTTCACGACCGAGCACGTCTTCGCGCGCTATCTGGAGCACCGGCCGCCGACGGACGCGGACGCGGCCGAGGCGGCGACGATGGTGCGGCGGCTCCGGCCGCTCGCCCAGCAGACGGTGGACGCCGAACTGGCGCGGGCGATGCAGTTGTTGGCGACCCGGCATCTGCAGATCCACCTGTCCCCCGACGCCCCGCAGGTCAAGGACGATCAGCCGCGTGCGGTGGCCCTTCCGGCCGGGACGATACGGGCCGTTCAGAGCCTGGTCGGCGCGGAGGGCGTCGAGGCCTTCATCGCGGCGGCCACGGAACGAGAAGTCGGCAAAAGGACATTGGACACACTTGCCGCAAAGCACCACAAAACAGGGGAGATTGGTTAAATGCCTTGACCCGACAGGTCCGTTGTCCACAGAATCACCAACTCACCTGTGGATAACTCCACTTGCTTGTGGATCAAACCTGAACGGGGAAGAAAACGAGATGGACGAACGACGCACCGTGAAGGTGTCGAAGTACCTTTCCAAGCATCTGCGCCACCAGCCCGAGCGCATCGGCCTCACCCTCGACGCCCACGGCTGGACCGAGATCGACGCGCTGCTCCGGGCCACCGCCGCGCACGGCTTCCCGATCACCCGCGCGGAGCTCGACCACGTCGTCGCGACCAACGACAAGAAGCGCTTCGCGATCGAGGGCACCCGCATCCGCGCCAGCCAGGGCCACACCGTCGAGGTCGACCTGGACCTGCCGGCCGCCGAACCGCCCGCGTACCTCTACCACGGCACGGTCGCGAACCGGCTCCCCGCGATCCGGGCGGAAGGGCTGCGGCCCATGGCCCGCCACCACGTCCACCTCTCCCCCGACCGGGAGACGGCGACCCGGGTCGGCGCGCGCCGGGGACGGCCCGTCGTGCTGAGCGTCGACGCCGGCGCCATGCGACGGGCCGGGCACGTCTTCCACGTCAGCGCCAACGGGGTCTGGCTGACCGACACCGTCCCGCCGGAGTTCCTCCGCTTCCCGTCCTGAGGCAGGATCGAGTCCATGGCCCACCCCCACCTGCCCAGCACCGAAGCGGCTGTCACCGCGATCCGCGAGATCGCCCGGGAATTCAACCTGGAGATGACGGTGACCGACGACATCGGCGCCGACCAGACCTCCCGGCGCACCTCCTCCGGCGCGTTCGCCGTCCTCGACCCCGACGGTTCGCTGCCGCACGAGGCCTACGTCGAACTGGGCGGCTCCCCCTCGGTCACCGTCCAGGTCTTCCCCGAGGACGACGCCCGCATCACCGTCGACGGCATCGAGTTCGCCGACGTGCCCCGCGACGCCGTCCCCGCCTTCCTGCGCTCCGTCCACGGCGGCCTCGCCCATGTGAAGGGCCGCTTCTTCCCGCCCGGCTGGTGGCTGATCGTGCCGCTCCCCGGCGACGAGACGTACAAGGAACTGGTCCTCGGCGCCTCCCTCACCCCCTGGATGAACAGCAGGGTCCGCTGATCCCCTGCGGCCTGCCCGGTCGCGCAGGTCAACGGCTACTCTGACCCACCGCATCCGACATGGTGAGAGGAATTCCAAGTGGTGGCTCCGACTGCGCTGAACTCGGTGATCGACGGCAAGGAGGTCCCCGGCGGCGGTGACACCTACGCCTCCCTCAACCCGGCGCGCCTGAGCGATGTCGTCGCCGAGGTCCGGCTGGCCGACTCGGCGACCTTCCAGGACGCCTGCGCGTCGGCGCGGGAGGCCCAGCGCGCGTGGGCGCGGGTACCGGCCCCCGTGCGCGGCCAGGTCGTGGGGGCCTTCGGGCGTCTCGTACAGGCCAACAAGGAGAGCCTGGCGCGCCTCGTCACCCGCGAGGTCGGCAAGACCTACGCCGAGGCGCTGGGCGAGGTCCAGGAGATCATCGACACCTGCGACTTCTTCCTCGGCGAGGGCCGCCGCCTGTACGGGCAGACGGTTCCCTCCGAGATGTCCGACAAGCAGCTGTTCACCTTCCGGATGCCGGTCGGCGTCTCCGTCATCGTGACGGCGGGCAACTTCCCGGTGGCGGTGCCGTCCTGGTACATCGCCCCGGCGCTGCTGTGCGGCAACGCGGTGGTGTGGAAGCCCGCCGAGTACGCGGCGGCGACCGCGCGCGCCCTCGCCGAGCTCGCCTGGCGGGCGGGCGTGCCGGCCGGCGTCCTGAACCTGGTCTATTCGGACGGCGAGACGACCTTCGAGGGCCTGGACGCCGCACTGGGCCGCGGTCTGGTGGACAAGGTCGGCTTCACGGGCTCGACGCTGGTCGGCCGGCGGATCGGCGAGCTGTGCGGCCGCCACCTCCAGACCCCGTGCCTGGAGCTGGGCGGCAAGAACCCGATGGTCCTCGCCCCCGACGCGGACCTGGACCTGGCCGTGCAGGCCGCGCTGTTCTCCGGCTACGGCACGGCGGGTCAGCGCTGCACCTCGCTGGGCACGGTCATCGCGCACGAGGACGTGCACGAGGAGTTCGTGCGGAAGTTCGACGAGGCGGTGCGGGCCGCGGCGGTGGGCGAGCCCGCCGAGGGCGTCGTCTACGGCCCGCTGCTCGACGAGAAGTTCGCGCGCTCCTACGAGGAGGCGCTGAGCTGGATCGAGGAGCACCACACGGTGCTGGGTTCGAGCGCGGTCGGCAGGATCACCGCCGAGTCGCCCCGCGAGGGCTTCGTCGGTGACCCCTCGGACGGCCTGTACTACCACCCGGTGCTCGTGGACGGGGTCCGCCCGACGGACCGGATCTTCCTGGAGGAGACCTTCGGGCCGGTCGTCGGCGTCACCACGTACCGGACGCTCGACGAGGCGATCGAGCTCGCCAACACCCCGGGCTACGGCCTTTCCGCCGCCGTCTGGACCAGCGACCCGGCCACCGTGTTCCGCTTCCGGCAGGGCATCGGCGCGGGCATGGTCAGCGTGAACAACTCCACCTCGGGCGCCGAGGCCCACCTCCCCTTCGGCGGCAACGGCAAGTCCGGCAACGGCAGCCGTCAGTCCGGCGTCTGGGTGCTCGACCAGTTCACCCGCTGGCAGTCGATGAACTGGGACTTCTCCGGTTCGCTGCAGAAGGCCCAGATGGACGTGGCGACCGTCGAGGCCGACCTCGACTACCGCCTGCCGGCCGACTGGACCGAGGGCGCCTGACACGACCGGGGCACGACCGGGGCACGACCGGACGGAGCCGGGGCACGACCGGACGGAGCCGGGGCACGACCGGACGGACCGGGCACGACTGAACGGGGCCGGGTCACGACCGGGGCACGACTGAACGGGGTCGGGGCGGTGTTTCACGTGAAACACCGCCCCGGCCCCGCACTTTCGGTGGTCCCTCAGGACTTGTACGTCTGCGTGACGACCGTCCTCGCGTGGCCCACCGTCCAGTCCGGCAGCGCCGCCAGGGCCCGTCCGGCGTCCTCGCCGGTCTTCAGGAAGACCTGGTCGACCTGGATGTCCACGGGACCCGAGTGGTCGACGGTCACCGTGTGGCCGTCGAAGCGGCCGACGACGTCGATCACCGCCTCCTCGCTCTCGAAGGGCCGGCCGCCGACGGAGAGGCCGGGGCCCTTCACCGTGATCCTGACCAGCTCCGCGCGGTTCGCGCCGATCGTGATCCGGACGGGCGCGGTCGCACCTGCCGTGTCGAAGGTGACCTTCCCCTCCGGTACGGACACCTTCCGCGCGGCGAGCCCGCCGTCGCGGACCCGCAGGCCCGTGTCGCGGGCGACCCGGTCGACGACGCCGAGGCCCTCGGGCGTGAGGTAGTCGCGGCCTTCGAGCACGATCCGCGGGTCCTTGCCGTCGGTCTGCTCCTGGAACGCGCTGACCAGCTTGGGGTGCGCGCTGTCGTACGGCTGGACGAGCCCGACGACCAGGAGACCGCAGGCGGTGTACGCGAGCACGGCGAGGCCGGACCGGCGCGGCGGGCGCCCGGCGTGGGCGGCGAACGGCGCGAGGACCAGCGCCAGCGGGACGGCGACCAGCACACAGGCCACGGCGAGGACCGCGTCCATGGGGATGGCGGTCGGCAGCCGGCCCATCATCGGGACGGCCAGCTCGAACAGGTTCCGGGCGAACTGGGCGATCAGCACGAACGACACGAACGCGCCCACGAGCGGCGGCACCGCCCGCCAGCGGCCCGGAAGCAGCAGGAAGCCGCCGAGGGACAGGACGAACAGGGCGGAGCCGATCCACAGCAGATAGCCGGGTCCGACGCCGAGCCAGGCGGTGAGCACTCCGAGCACGCCGACCGCCCAGGCGTTGCCGACCAGGGCCGTACGGGTCGCCGGCAGCCCGGCGCCGTCCGGGGAGCGGCGCCGGCGCCGGCGCGCCAGGAGCAGCTGCGGGGCGAGCGCCCCGAGGACGGTGAGCGGCAGCGGCACCACGTACACCAGCCAGGGGTGCGCGTACCAGGCGTGCGGGCCGATCAGGGACTGGGCACCGCCCACCAGGACACCCGTGAGCACGGCCGCCGGGAGGCCGAGGAGCGCGGCCCCCGCGGTGGCCGCCACCCGGCCGGGACGCAGGTCCCAGACCTGGCGGGCCCGCCAGGTCAGCGCGGCCAGGGCGAGGAGCAGGGCGAGCGTGCCGAGCTTCACGAGCAGCGGGTCCAGGGTCACCCACCAGCGCGACAGGACGTCGAAGTAGTACGGGGCGGGCTTCCGCTCGGCCAGGTCGGCGGACCCGGTGACGCCGGAGGCGAACCGGACGGTCAGGTCGGTGACCGCCTGCGCCGATCCGTCCCCGATCGCGTCGACCCGGTCGTTGGGCGTGTGGTACTGGTAGCCGTCCTCGAAGAGGGCGTAGTCGAGGCCCGACCAGCCCTGGGCGCGCCACACCCGGCTGTCGGTGTCGGAGTTGATGAGACCCGCCTGGAACAGCCACTGGCCGAGGACCGAGCCGTACGGCCGCGCGGTGTCGCCCGCGAGCTCGATCAGCCGGCCGTCGTCCTCGCCCGCCTGGAAGAGGATGGGCAGTCCGCCCGAGCCGACGGCCTCCAGGTTCAGGAACCAGCGGACGTCCTTCGCCCACGGGTGCCCGGTGAAGGCGTCGGCGCCGGTGAGGCCGACCTCCTCGCCGCCGTTGAAGAGGTAGACGACCGTGCGGTGGTGGTCCTTGCCGGCCAGCTGCCGGGCGGCCTGGAGCACCGCGCCGACGTTGATGCCGTCGTCGGCGGAACCGGGGCCCTCCATCGCCGAGTCGACGTGGACGTTCACCAGGAGGGCGTCCTTGCTGTCGCCGGGCTGGCGGGCGATCACGTTCTCGACGGCGTAGTCGACGGCGCGGTCGTGGAAGCGGTACGAGCCGGTGGTGCGCTGCCGCTCCACCTCCAGACCCGGGATCGCCTTCAGCTCTCCGGCGACGAGGTCGAGCCCCTCCGCGAGCCGCGGGCTCGCGGCGACGTGCGTGCCGAGGTCCTCCAGACGCTGGGCGGTGGCCAGGGCGCCCCGGCCGGCCTCCCCGTCGGGTGCCGGGCGGGTCGCCCCGTACGCCAGCGAGAAGGAGACGGCCAGGAGCAGCACCAGGACCGCCCAGGTGCCGGCGAACCGTCTCGTGCCGGCCCGTGCCGGCGGGGCGTCCTCCGCCGGCCGCACGGACGGCGGCGCGTCGGCCGCGCTCGGCCGGGACTTCAGCATGCTCACCGCAGAGCCCTTTCCTCGGTCATTCCCCGGGCTGCGGCAGCTGCCGCAGTTCCCGCCACCACGTGCGCAGTTCGCTGACGACCGTCTCCTCGCGCTCCAGCGTGAGCGCGTGCGCCGCGTCCGGGACGCGGACGAGCGAGGCCTGCAGGCAGGCGCGCTCGATCTCCTCGGCCGTGGCCCGCATGCCGAGCGTGTCGGCGTCCCCGACGAGCACCCGGACCGGCACGTCGAGCTTCTCCAGGCGGTCGGCCGCGGGCTCGGGCCGCACGAAGTCCGGAGTGTCCTTCTGCTGCGTGTAGTTCAGCCGCAGCATCTCGGCGACCGTCTCGCGCACGGCCGCCCGCCCGGGCGCCTGCTCGCGGCCGGGGCCGTCGACGAACAGCCGCACCTCCAGGGCGATCAGCTCCTCGACCGTGCGGGCGACGTCGGCCGGCTCGGCGGTGTCCCAGGCCTCCTCGGCCGCCCCGACGGCTTCGAGCAGCTGGCGCTCCTCGTCCGCGACCGGGGAGTCGAAGCCGGAGACGTCCGGCGCGAGCAGGAAGAGGCCGCGCACCCGCTCGGGGTGCGTGAGGGCGAAGTCGATCGCGAGGCGCGCCCCGCGCGACTCGGCCACCAGCACGGCGGACTCGAGACCGTAGGCGTCGAGGACGCTCCCGAGGTCGGCGAGGTCGGAGAACTCTCCGTCCAGCGTCGTCGTCGACCGGCCGAAGCAGCGGGCGTCGTAGGCGACGGAGTACATCTCGTCGCTCAGCGCCTCCATCAGCGGGTGCCACATCTGCCCGTGGGCGATGCCGGAGTGGAGCAGGACGGCGGCGGGGCCGCCGGCCGGTGCGCCGCTGCTCACGGCGTGGAGGGTGCCGCCGGGAACGGTGAGGGTGCGCGTTTCCATGTTCATCCTTCGATTGACTGCAGGGGGCGGGTGATCGACCCCTGATGGCAGCCGACCACGAACTCGGCGACTTCCGCGACGTGGTGGAGCAGGAACATGTGTCCGCCCTCCCACATCCGGACCGGGCAGTCGCCCTGCCCGTGCGCCGCCCAGGCCGTGAGGCCCTCGACGGGCACGCCGGTGTCGTCGGTGCCCCCGAGGGCGTACACCCGGGCCGAGAGCTCCGGGCCCTCCGCGTACCGGTAGCCCATCGCCATCCGGTAGTCGGCGCGCAGGCCCGGCATGACGAGTTCGAGCAGGTCGGGCTGGGAGAAGAACTCCGGGGGCGTCACCCCGTGCGAGCGGAGGCTGGCGAGGATCTCGGCGTCGGTGGGCACCGGCCTGGGCGGCAGCACCTTCGGCGCCACCATCCCGGACGCGATCAGGCAGTCGACCGGGAGCGAGCGCTCCTGGAGCAGGCGGGCCAGTTCGAACGCGACCAGCGAGCCGAAGCTGTGCCCGAACAGGGTGGTCGGCCGCTCGTCCGTGCCGAGCTCGTCGGCCAGGGTGCGGACGAGCAGCTCCATGTCCTCCAGGGGCTCTTCGAGCATCCGGTGTTCGCGTGCGGGCAGATGGGGTGCCCACAGCTCCACCTCGGGGGGAAGCCATCTGGTCCAGCTCTCGTAGACCGTGCCGTTGCCACCCGCGTAGGGCAGGCACACGATCCGGCTGGTTCCGTCACCGGCGCTGAGCCGTCGGAGCAAGGTCATGGCTGCCGGTCAGCCCCGTGCGCAGCGCGGACGCATGTCGGTCCACACGGTCTCGATGCGGTCGAGGCACTCGTCCTTGCTGGCGGCCGGTCCGTCGGCCTCCCAGCCGGCGGGCAGCTCGCGGTCGCTGCGCCAGATGGAGTACTGCTCCTCCTCGTTGACCACGACGACGTAGTCGGGCTCTGCGGTGGTCACGCTCATGGGGTTACCTCTTCGGGTGTCGGACGTACGGGGGTGAGTACGGGTGCGGATGCGGGTGCCGTGGCCGTGGCCGTGGAGAGCCGGCGGCCGTAGGCGGCGAAGGCGAGGCTGATCGCGATGCAGGAGACCGCGATCACGGCCAGGGTCACGGAGCCGGAGGTCGCCTCCAGGGCGATGCCGGCCACCAGGACGGACAGGGGTTTCAGGCTGAACGCGGCGACCTGCGCGGTCGTCGTCACCCGGCCGAGGAGCTCGTCCGGGGTGAGCCGTGCCCGCAGCGTGCTGTAGACGATCGCGGAGAGCGACTCCCCGCCGCCCGCGAGCAGGACGACGCCGAGGGCCAGCGGCAGCGACGCGGTGCCGCTCAGGACGAGCAGCGCGACGCTGCCGAGGACCGTGCCCGCGCACATGACGGCGACGGAGGCCGTCCTGATCCGCGTGGCGAGCACGGCGCCGGCGATCGCCCCGACGGCGTAGACCGCGATGATCGACCCGAGGACGCCGGGCGACCAGCCGAGGTCCTCGCGGATGAAGTACGTGGCGCAGATGATGATCGGCGAGGTGAAGAAGGTGACCGCCGCCCAGTAGAGCAGCGCCGCCCGCAGCAGCCGGTGCCCGGCGATGAACCGGAAGCCCTCCAGGACCTGCCGGCGCATCGGCGCGGGCGGCTGCTCCCGCGCGGCCTGCATCGGGCGGCGGATCAGCGTCAGGGAGACCGCCGACACCGCGAAGGTCAGCGCGTCGATGCCCAGGGTGCCGGCCCCGCCGATGCCCGTCACCAGGACACCGGCGAGCGCGGGACCGGCGATGTAGCCGAGCGCGTTGCCGATCGACAGGAGCGAGTTGGCCTCGCCGAGCCGGTCGCGGCCGACCAGCGAGGGCACGCAGGACAGGCAGGCCGCCTCGAAGACGGCGTACAGCACACCGACCGGCACGGCCACCGCGTACAGCATCGGCAGCACCGGCAGGCCCAGCCAGGCCGCCACCGGGACCGCGCCGACCAGCAGCGCGCGCCCCACGTCCGACCAGAGCATCATCCGCCGCCGGTCGAAGCGGTCGGCCCAGGCGCCCGCGGGGACGCCGAGCAGCATCATGGGCAGCGCCGACAGCATGGCGATCACGCCCATGTGCAGTCCGGAGCCGGTGAGGGCCAGGACCAGCAGCGGCAGGGCGGTCTTGCTCAGCGCGTCGCCGAGTGCCGAGGCGCCCTGGCCGCCGGCGAACAGCAGGAAGTCGCGGTCCCGCAGCAGGTTGTGGCCCGCGGGGGTGGCCGTGCCCGCCCTCGTACTCACTGGTGTGCTCGCAGGTGTGCTCACGGTCAGGCCCAGTCGTCCCAGTCCTTGGCGCCGGTCACGTTGCGCAGACCGCCCTGGGACTTGAAGTACATCTGCGCCAGGTAGCGCTCGGGGATGCAGGTCAGCCAGCCCAGCGCGTTGTCCTCGCCGACGATCTGGTGGCTGTACGAGATCGAGGTGTCCATGGCCTCGATGGCGTGCCAGTAGCCGCTGGGGACGTACAGCGTCTCGCCCGGGTGCAGGACGGTCTCCTCCACGACCACGTCCTTGAAGCGCGGGTGGCGCGTCAGGTCGGGGCGGCGGTAGTCGACCTGCGCCATGCCGAACTGGCGGCGGAACGGGCGCGGGTACAGCTTGGCGTGCTGGTCCGGGGAGACGAAGTAGCAGCGCTTGCGGCCGACGACCTGGCTCAGGTAGGCCGCGGTCTGCATGCCGTCGCTGTGGAACGGGGTGACGGTGCCCTTGCTGCCGACGAACATCACGGACGCGACCCGGGACGACACGGTGGAGCGCGAGGCCGGCTTGCCGCTGCCGCGGTTGAGGAAGAGCTTGGCGAGGTACAGGCCGAGCAGCCTCGCCGGGTTGACCGTGCCGGCCGGCAGCTTCGCCTTGAAGCGGATGTCGGCCCAGTTCGGCGCCAGGTCGGGGAGGTCGTAGTCCTCTTCGAGGCCCGGGAAGTGCTCGACCATCCGGTGGACCGGGTAGGCGCGCAGGTAGTAGGCGCGGCCGTCGTCGGTGTTCTTCTCGATCTCGTCGAGCAGGGCGGACAGCTTCATCCCGCGGAAGCCGCCGACGTTGCCGAGGATCAGCTCGTTGTCGAGCCGCTGGAGGTTGGCGTGGATGTCCAGGTCACCGAAGTGCTCGCGGAAGTAGTCCAGGCTCCAGCGCTCCATGGCCGGCCAGTTGTCCATCAGGCCGGTGACGATGGCGGGCTTGCGCTTGTAGACGTACTCGCGCTTGAACATCTCGGGGTCGGGGTTGTGGAGCCGGTCGATCGCGTCGGTCTTCACCGTCGCCTCGGGGAAGATCGTGCCCGCGACGGTCGCGTCCTGCTCGGCCTGGTTGATGGTCATCGTGGGTCCTGTTCGTAAGTCTGTGGGGTGGAGGAGGAGGGACTGCGGGCGTCAGTGGGCGAGCGCCGTGCGCAGGCCCTCGTGGATCAGCTCGCAGCCGTACCGGAGCACGTCGAGGTCCATGGTCAGAGCGGGCAGCAGCTTGAGGACGGCCTTGTCGCGGCCGGTGGACTCGACGATCAGGCCGCGCTCGAAGCACCAGGCGACGACCTCGTCGGCGGCCCGGCGGCCGCCCGCGTGGGTCAGGTCGATGCCGATCGCGTGGCCCTCGCTGCGGACCTCGACGCCGGGCAGCGGGTGGCTCTCCCAGAAGGTGCGGAGCAGTTCGGCGCCGTCCCGCTTCTGGTCCAGGAAGGCCTGGCTCTGCCACAGGTCGAGGGCGGCGCAGGCGGCGACGAACGCCAGCTGGTTGCCGCGGAAGGTGCCCGGGTGGTCACCGGCCTGCCAGGAGTCGAGGCCCTCGCGGATGAGCAGGATCGACATCGGCAGGCCCAGGCCGCCGATGGACTTCGAGACGGTGATCAGGTCGGGGACGACCCCGGCCTGCTCGAAGGAGAAGAAGCCGCCGGTGCGGCCGCAGCCGGCCTGGATCTCGTCGGCGATCAGCACGATGCCGTACCGGTCGCAGAGCTCGCGCAGGCGCCGCAGGTCGGCGTCGGGGATGCGGTAGACGCCGCCCTCCATCTGGACGACCTCGAGGATCACCGCGGCGGGCACGTCGACGCCGGACAGGTCGTCGCTCAGGTACTGCTCGAGGAGGTCCATGGTCGGGAAGTGGCCGCGCGGGCCGACCGGGAACGGCAGGTGGGTGACCTCGCCGAGGGCCGTGCCGGCCACCTTGCGCAGCGAGTTGTCCGCCGTCGCGGCGAGGCTGCCGCGGCTGACGCCGTGGTACGCGCCGGAGAAGGCGATCACCTGGGAGCGGCCGGTGTGCTTGCGGGCCAGCTTCAGCGCGGCCTCGACGGCGTCCGTACCGGTGGAGCCGCAGAACTGGACGCGGTGGTGCAGTCCGCGCGGCTCCAGGACCTCCCGGCCGAAGCGGTCCAGGAACTCGCGCTTGGCCGCCGTGTGGAAGTCCAGGGCGTGCAGCAGTCCGTCGCCCTGGAGGTAGGCGAGGACCTGGCGCTTGATGTGGTCGTGGTTGTGGCCGTAGTTGAGGGCGCCGGCGCCGGAGAAGAAGTCGACGTACTCCGTGCCGTCCTCGGCGACCAGGGTGGTGCCGTGCGCCGAGGCGAGCAGCGTGGGGAACGCCCGGCAGTACGAGCGGACGTTGGACTCTCGGGTCTCGAACACCTCGGTGGACGTGGCGAGAGCGGAAGGGGCGAGAGGGGAGGGGGCGAGAGTGGAGGTGGCGCGTTCTGCCATGACCGTCATCGGGAGTCTCCATTCGTGTGGGGCGAGAGCGGGAGCACCTGGCCGACGGTGGCGGCAGGTGTACGGGCGACGGCGGCGAGCAGCGCGAGGTAGTCGTCGAGCAGCCGCCGGGCGTCGGTGTCGGCGACGCGGTCGCCGTAGTACGACAGGGCGATACGGGGTTCGGCGTCGTCGGTGACGTCGAGGCGGAGCGAGAACTCGGTCTGGTTGCGGGTGCCGTCGCTCTCGGCGCCCTCCTGGACGCTCGCGGCCTGCTGGGCCTTGAGTGCCGAGGAGACCGGGTAGTTGGCGACGACGACGACCGAGTCGAACAGCGGTCCTTCGCCGGCTCCCATCCGCTGGAGCGTGCCGGTGGGGACCGAGGTGTGCTCGGCGCCCTCGACGCGGGCCAGCTGGAAGCGGTCGAACAGGGCGGTCAGGCTCTCGTCCCGGTCGACCTCCACCCGTACGGGCAGGGCGGCGATGAAGAGGCCGACCGCGCGCTCCAGGCCGTCGACGGCCCGGTCGCGGCCCGCCGAGACCACGCCGACCGTGACGTCGGCGCGCTCCAGGCGCGAGGCCGCGAGCAGCGACCAGCCGGCGCAGGCCAGGGTGGAGAAGGTGTGCCCGTGCTCGGCGGCCCGCTCGCGCAGCGCCTCGGCGACCGACGGGTCGAGCCGGCCGGCCACCCGGGCGAAGCGGGACGGGCCGAGGAGGCCCGGCTCCGCCGCGAGCCGGGACGGGAGGGCTCCGGCCAGCTGGTTCCGCCAGAAGGCGGCGTCCGCCTCCGGGTCGGTGTCCTCGGCGTCGAGCTCGGGGACCGGCGGGAGGCCGGCGTCCCGTCCTTCGAGGGCGGCGACGTAGAGCGCGAGGAGTTCGTCGAGCAGCACCAGGTTCGACCAGCCGTCGGCCAGCAGATAGCTCTGGATCTGGCCCAGCCACCAGGTCGACTGCCCGCGCACCAGCCACACCCGCCACAGGGGCGGCTCGGTCACGTCGAAGGGCGTGGCCCGCTCGGCCTCCAGGAGGGCGATCAGCTCGTCGGCGACCGTGGCCGGGTCGCGGTCGCTCCAGTCGAGGACCTCGATGACCGGGGCGAGCTCGTCGGCGACGACCGGGGTCCAGGCGCCGTCGCCGTCGCGCCGGAAGCCGGTGCGCAGGGCGGGGTGGCGGTCGCCGAGCGCCTGCCAGGCGGCCCGGAAGCCGTCCGGGTCGATCTCGAAGGGCAGCTCGGTGGTGGACTGCATCTGGTACAGGCCCGGCACCCAGGAGCTCTCCAGGACGTCCAGCATGTGCTGCTGGCTGGGCGTCACCGTCGGCCCCTCGGGGCGGGCGGTCCGGGCGGGCCCGGCGGCCGGGGCCGCCTCCCGCTCCTCGATCGCCTTCGCGAGCGACTCGATCGTCTGGTGGGCGAACACCATGCGCGGGGTCATCTCCAGACCCGCGCGGCGGGCCGCGCTGACCATGCGGATGACGGCGATGGAGTTGCCGCCCAGGGTGAAGAAGCCGATGTCGACCGGGACGTCCTCGCGGCCGAGCGCCTCGCGCCACAGCTCCACCAGGGCCCGCTCGGTGTCGGTGCCCGCGGCCCGCCCGGTGAGGGCGGCGACCGTGGGCGCCGGCAGCTCGCGGCGGTTGATCTTGCCGTTGTGGGTCAGCGGGAAGGCGTCCATGCGGACGAACGAGGCGGGCACCATGTGCTGGGGCAGCCGCTCCGCCAGCTGTCGCTTGAGCTCGGCGTCCTCGGGGACCTCCCCGCCGGTCGGCGCGACCAGGTAGGCGACGAGGGTCTTCGCGCCGTCGCGCGGGCCGTGCGCCGCGACCAGGCAGGAGCCGCCGCCGATGACCTCCCGCAGGGCCGCCTCGATCTCACCGGTCTCCACCCGGTAGCCGTTGATCTTGATCTGGAAGTCGATGCGCCCGAGCAGCTCCAGGTTGCCGTCCGGCATCCAGCGGGCACGGTCGCCCGTGCGGTACATCCGCGCCCCGGGCAGCGGGCTGAACGGGTCCGGCAGGAACTTCTCGCCGGTCAGCCGGGCCCGGTTGTGGTAGCCCCAGCCGACCCCGACACCGCCGAGGTACAGCTCGCCGGGGACGCCGACGGGCATCGGCGACAGCGAGGCGTCGAGGACGTACGAGGTCTGGTTGGCCATCGGGACGCCGTACGGGATGCTCCGCTGCTCCGGCAGGACCTCGCCGATCAGGTGGATCGTCGAGTCCATGGAGACCTCGGTGGCGCCGCCCATGCTGACCAGCTGCGCCGACTCGACGAGCTGGGCCGCGCCGCGCTGCGGGAGGGCCAGCGGGATCCAGTCGCCGCCGAGCAGCACGAGCCGGATCGGCAGCCGCTCGCCGCCGCGTACCTCTGTCTCCTCGACGAGCAGGCCGAACAGCGCGGGGACCGAGTGCCACACGGTGACGGACTCGCGCTCGATCGTCTCGATCCAGCGGTGCGGGGAGCGCTCGTCCTCGGGCGTCGGGAAGACCACGGTCGCACCGGCCATGAGCGTGCCGAACACGTCGTACGCGCTCATGTCGAAGGCGAGCGCCGAGACGCCGAAGACCTTGTCGCCGGGACCGACGAGGAAGCGCCGGTTGAAGTCGGTGAAGTTGTTGACGCGGCCCCGGTGGTCGAGCAGCACGCCCTTGGGCAGACCGGTCGAGCCCGAGGTGTAGATCAGGTACAGCAGGTCGTCCGGGCGGACCTCGCGCTCCGGCCGGGTCGCGGGGAAGTCCCCCGCGGAGGCCGGGTCGACGGCGGTGACGCCGTCGCCGGCGAGCCGCTCGTCGCGGGTGACGACCAGGCGGGCGCCGGAGTCCGCCAGCATCCACTGGAGGCGCTCGGCCGGGTAGCCCGGGTCGAGCGGCACATAGCCCGCGCCCGCCTTGGCGATGGCGAGCTGGGTGACGACCAGGTCGATGCCGCGCTCCAGGCAGACGCCGACGCGCTCGTGGCGGCCCGCGCCCCGCTCCAGGAGCAGGTGGGCGAGGCGGTTGGCGCGGGCGTCGAGTTCGGCGTAGCCGACCGCCTCCTCGCCGCAGACCACGGCGGCGGCGTCCGGTTCCACGTCCGCCCACTGCTCGAACAGGCCGTGCGCGGTGGCGTCCGCGGGGTACTCCTCCCCCGTGCGGTTCCACTCGTCGACGACGAGCTCCCACTCGGCCGGGGTGAGCAGGTCCGCGTTGTCCACGTGGACGTCCGGGGTCTCGCACAGGGCGGTGAGCAGCCGCCGGTAGTGGCCGAGCAGGCGTTCGGCGGCGCCGGCGTCGATCACCGACTCGTCGAACTCCAGCGACACCATGACCTCGTCGTCCGTCACCGCGCAGGACAGGTCCAGCGGGAACTTGGCGGTGCCGGAGTGCAGATGGGTCGGGGTCAGCGACAGGTCCCGCAGCCGCATCTCGTGGGCGGGGCCGTTGTTGAAGACGAACATGGCCTCGAAGAGCGGGCTCTCGGCCAGGGTCCGCTGCGGCGCGACCTTGTCGACGAGGACGTCGAAGGGGATCTGGTGCTCCTGCGCCCACAGCGACTCGCGGGTGACCCCGGCGAGCACGTCGCCCAGGCTGCCGGCGCCGGCGGACAGGTCGGCGACCACGGGAACGGTGTTCGCGAAGTAGCCGACCAGTCGCTCGGTCTGCCGGTTCCGGTTGGCCATGACCGTGCCGATGGCGAACCGGGAGGTGCCCGTGTACCGGTTCAGGAGCACCGCGAAGGCGGTGAGCATCACGTTGAACACGGTCGTGCGGTGCGCCTCGGCGGTGCGCTGGAGCTCGCGGCCGAACTGCCCGTCCCACTGGCAGCGGATGCGCCGCCCGGTGCGGGCCGTGCCCCGGTCGCCGCTCGCCGACAGGCCGAGCGGCTGGGCCCAGGCCAGCTGCTCGCGCCACTGCGCGACCAGCCAGTTGTAGTCCGCGGGCTCCTGGGCCCGCTCGTGGACGGCCGCGTCGGCGTAGTCGATGCCGAGCTCGGGCAGCCGGGGCGAGCGGCCCTCGCGGGCCGCGTCGTACAGCTCCGCGAGGTCCTCCAGGAGGACGCCCACCGACCAGGCGTCGGTCGCGATGTGGTGCACGACCAGCGCGAGGAGGTGGTCGTCGGCGGCGATCCGGAACAGCCGGCCGTGCATCACGGGCCCGGCGGCCAGGTCGATCGGCCGGGCCGCCTCGCGCTGCGCGGCGGCCATCGCGGCCTCCTCGCCGGCGGTCTCCTCGACCGGCAGCGGCACCGGCGCGGCCGGCCGGACGACCTGCTCCAGGCCGCCGTCCGGCAGCTGCCGGTAGACGGTCCGCAGGACGGAGTGGCGGGCGACGAGCCCGTCGAGCGCGGCGCCCAGCGCGGTGACGTCGAGCGCCCCGCGCAGCCGCACGCCGTACGGCACGTTGTACAGCGGGCGGCCGTCCGCGAGGGACTCGGCGACCCACAGCTGCTCCTGGCCTCGGGAGAGCAGGACGGTTCCCGCGGGGTCGCGGCGGCGGATGGTGCGCGCCGCCGCCCGCTGCTTGCCGCGGGCAAGCAGCAGCTTGGCCATCAGCTCCCGCTTGGCCGGGGAGAGGCCCTTGACGGCCTCCTGCCCGGTACTGACTTCGCCGATCACGCGTCCCTCTCCTCTCCGGCCGCGAGCAGCTCGCGGGCCTGGTCGTCGGTCACTCCGTCGAGCAGCACCTCGAGTTCGAGGAGCTCGGCCTCGCTCAGCCCGGCCATCTGGAGCTCCTCCAGGGCCTGTGCGACACCGCGCACGGTGGGCTGCTCGAAGACGGTGCGCAGCGGCAGTTCGATGTCCGTCTGCGCGGCCAGTTCGGCCACCAGCCGGGTGGCGAGCAGCGAGTGGCCGCCCAGGGTGAAGAAGTCGTCGAGCGCGCCGACCGCCGGGGTGCCGAGCAGCTCCTCGAAGACCGAGGCCACGAGCCGCTCGGTCGGGCCGGACAGCGCCTCGAAGCGCTGCCGGACCCGCTCGACGGTGACGTCCGTGCGCTGGAGCGCGGCCCGGTCCACCTTGCCGTTGGCGTTGCGCGGCAGCCGGTCGGCGAAGACGTAGCCGGTGGGGACCATGTAGCGCGGCAGGCGGGTGCCGAGCGCGGCGGCCAGGACGGCCGGGTCGTGCTCGGTGCCGACCACGCAGGCGACCAGGGTGGGTTCGCCGTCGCAGTCGCGCAGGACGACCGCCGCCTCCCGTACGGCCGGCAGCTCGCACAGCGCCGTCTCGACCTCGCCGGCCTCGATGCGGAAGCCACGGATCTTGAGCTGGTCGTCGAGGCGGCCGAGGAACTCGAGCCGGCCGTCGGCGTGCAGCCTCACCCGGTCGCCGGTGCGGTAGAGCCGGGCGCCCGGGACCGTCGCGTACGGGTCGGGGACGAAGCGGTCCGCGGTGGCCTTCGGGTCGCCGAGGTAGCCGCGGCCGACCACCGGGCCGCCGATGGCGAGCTCGCCCGGCACGCCGAACGGCACGCGCCGTCCCTGCGCGTCGAGTACGTACGAGGTCACACCGGCGACGGGGCTGCCGAGCGGGACCGGGCGGTCCGTCGGCGGCGGCGTGGACAGCACCGCGAGGTGGGTGTCGTCCGAGCACTCCGCGGGGCCGTAGGCGTTGACCATCGGGATCCCGGGGAAGCGGCGCAGCCAGTCCGCCGCGAGGTCCGGCGGCAGCGCCTCGCCCGTGGCGATCAGGAACCTGAGGCTCGCCAGGTCGCCGCCCGCCGCGTGGTCGAGCAGCGCCCTGATCATGCCGGGCACCAGCTGGAGGACGGTGACACCGCGCTCCCGGACGAGGGCGAGCAGCGCCTCGGCGTCCCGGCTGGTGGCGTCGGGGCTGACCACCGTGGTCGCTCCGCGGGTCACCGCGACGAGCATCTGCCAGACGGAGATGTCGAAGGACTGCGAGGCGGTCTGGGCGACGACGTCGCCCGAGGACAGCTCCAGGTCGTGGGCCATCAGCTCCAGGTGGCCCAGGAGGCCGGCCTGTTCGATCTCCACGCCCTTGGGCTCACCGGTCGTGCCGGAGGTGAAGATGACGTACGCGCGCCGGGACGGGTGCGAGCCGGTGGCGTGGAGCGGACGGTCCGCCGTGGCGGAGTCGTCGAGGACGAGGTGGCTGCCGCGGGCCCGGCCGGCGGCGAGCAGGGCGGCGATGCGGTCCGCCTGCTCGTCGTCGGTGACCGCGACGACCTCGCCGAGCCGGTCGAGGATCGTGGCGATCCGCCGGTCCGGTACGGCCGGGGAGACCGGCACGTAGGTGGCGCCGGCCGCGCCGCAGGCGAGGGCGGCGGCGATGTGCCGGGCGGAGCGGTCGGCGCAGACGACGACGGCCGGCTCGGGGCCGGTGGCCGCCGCGGTCAGCCGCTCGGCGAGGGCCGCGACGCGGTCCCGCAGTTCGCGGTAGGTCCAGACGGTGGTGCCGTCGATGACGGCGGGGGCGTCCGGGGTGTGCCGCGCCCAGTGTTCGAGCGCTTCGGCGGTGGTCTCCGTCGTGAGGGCGGCCGGTCCGGCGCTCAGGGCGTCCTGGGCGGCGGCCTCGGCGGCCGAGCGCAGTTCGAGGTCGGCCACGGCCCGCGTCGGGGCGGCGGTGATGCTGGCGAGCAGGGCCTCGAAGTGGTCAAGGAGCTGCTCTCCGGTCTCGGCGTCGAACAGGTCGGCGTTGAGTTCCAGGGTGGCGTGCAGGCCGTCCTTCTCCTCGGCCAGGTCGAGGCTGAGGTCGAACTTGGCGGTGGCCTCCGGGGCGTGCAGCCGCTCCAGCCTGAGGTCGCCGAGGTCGATCTCCGAGTAGGGCGCGTTGTGCAGGGTGAACATGACCTGGAAGAGCGGGCTCATGCTCAGGTCGCGGTTGGGCTGGAGCGCGTCCACGACCCGGTCGAAGGGGACGTCCTGGTTGGCGTAGGCCGCCAGGGTCGTCGAGCGGACGCGTTCGAGGAGCTCGGTGAAGGACTCCTCCGCGGAGAGCTTGTTGCGGAAGACGATCGTGTTCACGAAGAACCCGACCACGTCCTCGATCTCGACCGAGCGGGTGCCCACCGGGGTGGCGACGGCGATGTCCGCCGCGCCGCTGTAGCGGTGCAGCTGGGCGTTGAAGGCCGCGAGGAGGGTCATGAACAGGGTCGCGTTGTGCTCGCGGCCCACGTTCCGCACCCCGTTGACCAGTTCGGCGTCGAGGATCCGGCGGAGGGTCAGGCCGCGGTTGGTCATCGCCGCGGGCCTCGGCCGCTGTGCGGGGAACTCCAGCACGGGCGCCGGCTCGGCCAGCGTCTCGCACCAGAAGTCCAGCTGGGCCTGGTAGTCGCCGCCCTCGACCCGGTCGCGCTGCCAGCTCGACCAGTCGGCGTACTGGACCTCCAGCTCGGGCAGCGGGGAGGCCGTGCCCTGGCGTCGTGCCTGGTACAGGGCCGCGAAGTCGCGGACCACGATCTGCAGGCCCCAGCCGTCGGCGACGACGTGGTGCACGGTGAGGACGAAGACGTGGTCCTCGTCGGAGAGCCGGATCAGGGTGGCCTGCTCCAGCGGCGCCTGGGCCAGGTCGAAGCGGTGCCGCGCGGCTTCCTCGACGAGCTGCCACATGCGCTGCTCGACGTCCTCCGCGGGCTCGTCGCTCAGGTCGACGAGCGTGAGCGGCATGGTGACCTCGCCGGCCGGCTCGACGATCTGGCCGACGCGGCCGTCGTCCATGACGATCCGGGTGCGGAGCACCTCGTGCCGGGCGACCAGCTCGTCGAGGGTGGCGGCCAGCGCGTCGGTGTCCAGCGGGCCGCGCATCCGCACGACCGTCGGGCTGTTGTAGGCGCCGGTGTCGCCCTCCAGCTGGTCGAGCACCCAGAGGCGTTCCTGGCCGTACGAGGCGGGCAGGACGCCGGTGCGGGGCAGGGCGACGACCGGTGCGGTGACGGCGGTGCCGCCGGCGACGCCGTCGATGTGCGCGGCGAGGTCCCGCACGGTCTGCTTCTCGAAGAGGGTGCGCAGGGCGATCTCGCAGCCGAAGACCCGGCGGATCCGGGACACGACCTGGGTCGCCATCAGCGAGTGCCCGCCGAGGTTGAAGAAGTTGTCCTCGGGGCCGACCTGGTGGGCGCCGAGCACGTCCTGCCAGAGGCCGGCGACCAGTTCCTCGGTGGGCGTCAGCGGGGTGCGCGGTCCGTCCTCGTGGACGCCGGTGGCGGCGGAGGGCTCGGGCAGCGCCGCCCGGTCGATCTTGCGGTTGGGCGTGAGCGGGAAGGCGTCGAGCGCGACGACGGACGCCGGGACCATGTAGTCCGGCAGCCGCTTGCGGACGTACCCCTTCAGCTCGTTGCCGGCCACCTTCTGGCCGGGCCTGGCCACCACGTAGGCGACGAGCGCGGTCTCACCGCTCGCGTCGGCGCGGGCCATGACGAGGGCGTCCTGGACCTCCGGCGCGGAGCAGATGACGTGCTGCACCTCGTCGGTCTCGACGCGGTAGCCGCGGATCTTCACCTGGTTGTCGGCGCGGCCGAGCGGGGTGACGGAGCCGTCGGCGAGGTAGCGGCCGAGGTCGCCGGTGCGGTACATGCGGTCCTCGTCGGACGCGCCGAACGGGTTGCGCACGAACTTGGCGGTGTTGAGCTGCTCGTCGGCGTAGCCGAGCGAGAGGTGCGGGGAGCGGATGACGATCTCGCCCGGTTCCCCGACGCCGGCCTGCTGACCCGCCTCGTTGAGGACGAGGAGCTGGACGTCCTTCATGCCGCGGCCGAGGGGGTACGTGACGCCCGGGTCGGTCTCGGCGACGCCGTGCTCCGCGGGGACCACGTAGTAGCCGACGGCGCGCTGCGTCTCGGTGGAGCCGTACAGGTTGACGCAGGTCGCCGAGCCCGCCATGCGGGTGATGGCGCGTACGTCACGGCTGGTCAGCGTGTCGCCGAGGAAGAACACCCGCTCCAGGAGCGGCAGCGTGCCCGGGGCGACCGACAGCTGGTCGAACAGCCGCGCCATCGGGGGCGTCATGTGGCTGACCGACACCTGGGCCGTACGGAACCACTGGGCCAGCCGGCCCGGGGTCTCGACGTCGAGGCGGTCGGGCACGCAGATCGTGGCGCCCGTGACCAGCGGCGTGAACACCTCGCGGTGCAGCGGGTCGTGGCTGATGCCGGAGAGCAGGCTGTAGCGGTCGGTCTCGCGGAGCCCGAAGGTCTCCACCATCCACGGCACGAAGTGGGTCAGGGACCCGTGCGCGCCCCGGATGCCCTTCGGCTTGCCGGTGGAACCCGAGGTGAACGCGATGTACGCGCAGTCCCGCGGGCCCACCTGGACCGCCTCGGCCGGTTCGGCGCCCTGCGGCACCAGGTGCCGGGCGTCCGAGAGGCGGGACGGCAGCTCGAAGCGGCAGCGGAGGGAGAGCGCCTGGAGCGCGGTGTCCACCGCGAGCGGCACGGCACCGGCCCCCTCCAGCTGGAGGAAGGCGCTCGGGCGGGCCACCGCCAGGCAGTCGGCGATGCGGTCGGCCGGGTAGCTCGGGTCGAGGATGGCGAACGAGGCGCCGGCCCGCATCACGGACAGGATCGCCCAGACCAGGGAGGCGCTGCGCTCGCCGTAGATGGCGACCACGTCTCCCTTGGCGATGCCCTGCTGGTTCAGCAGGCCGGACATGGCGGCCGTCGCCCAGGCGAGGTCGCCGTAGGTGAGCTCCTGGCCCGGCTCGCTGATCGCGATCCGCTGGGGCTCACGGGCGGCCCGCCGCTCGAACTGCTCGACCACCGACCCGTACCAGGTGGTGTCCAGCGGTGCGGCCGGGTCGGGCAGCTCGCGACGCGCCTGCGGCGTGTCGAGGCGCAGCGCGTCGATCGGGCTGCCGCTGTCGGCGACGGCCTGCTCGATGACCCGGATCCACTGGGCGAGCAGCTCCCGCGTCGTGGCCTCGTCGAAGCGCTCGCCGGCGTACATCAGGTCCAGCGAGAGGCCGGGACCGGCGGGGTCGACGTAGAAGGTCAGGTCGAACTTCGCGCCCAGGTCGGGGACGGCGAAGGTGTCGACCTCGATGCCCGGCAGCTCGGACGGGCGCGGCGGGATGTTGAGCAGGTTCAGGTAGACCTGGAAGAGCGGCGTGGTGTTCAGATCGCGCTCGGGGGCCAGCTTGCCGACCAGCGTCTCGAACGGCACGTCCTGGTGCTCGTACGCGTCGAGGGTGGTCGTGCGGACCCGGTCGAGCAGCTCGGCGAAGGTCGGGTCGCCCGACAGGTCGGCGCGCAGCACCAGCGAGTTGATGAAGAAGCCGATCAGGTCCTCCACCTCGCGGTGACGGCGGCCCGCGATGGGCACGCCGATCGCGAAGTCGCGCTGGCCGGCCAGGCGTCCCAGGGTGAGCTGGAGGGTGGCCGCGAGCACCATGAACAGGGTCGCGCCGGACTCGGCGGCGAGCCGCTCCATCGCCTCGCGCAGCTCCGGTGTGACGGCCGCCCGCACCCGGTGGCTCCCCTCGTCGTCCGCCGGGGCGGAGCCGCCGCGGGCGATCGGGAGGGTCAGCGAGGGCAGCGCGTCGAGCTGCTCGCACCAGTACGCGACGGAGGCGTCGAGCGCGCCGGAGTCCAGCTGGTGACGCTGCCAGCGCGAGAACTGCTCGTACGTGACCGGGAGCGGCGCCAGCGGGGCGGCGGGCTCGTGGCCGGTCTCCTCCGCGTAGAAGTGCGTGAGGTCCCGCTTGAGGATCTCCATCGACCAGCCGTCGCCGACGATGTGGTGCAGCGTCAGGACGAGCACGGCGTCGTCGCGGCCGAGGTCGAGGAGCCGGACCCGCAGCAGCGGTCCCGCCGACAGGTCCATCGGCTCGGCGGCCTCGCGGTCCACCAGGGCGAGGGCCTCGGACACCCGCTCCTCGGCGGTGACGCCGGTCAGCGCGGTGCGCGACAGGGTGACGTCGGCGCGGTCGAGGACGGACTGCGTCAGGACGCCGTCCCGGTGGGCGACGACCGTGCGCAGCGTGGTGTGCCGGTCGACCAGACGGCTGACGGCCCGCTGGAGCGCGGCCTCGTCGAGGGCGCCGGTGAGCCGGATCGCGCCGGCCAGGTGGTAGCGGCCGGTGAGGGCGTTCTGGCCGGAGCCGTTCTCGATCTCCTCCAGGAGCCAGAGGCGTTCCTGCATCACCGACAGCGGCGCGTCGCCGCCGTCGGCGGCGTGGGCCGCGATCCCGCCGGAGGTGTCCCGGGCGGCGGCGCCGTCGCACAGGGCGGCGTAGTCGCGCAGCACGGGCGCCTCGAACAGGGCGCGCAGCGGGACCTCGCGGCCCAGCTCCTCGCCCACCTGCGAGGTGATCACGGTGGCGAGCAGGGAGTGGCCGCCGATGGTGAAGAAGTCGTCGCCGGCGCCGACCGCGTCGACGTCGAGGACCTGGGCCCACACCCGGGCGACGGTGCGCTCGGTCTCCGTCTCCGGCTCGGCGAAGTCGGCGTGCGCGAAGTCGGCGCGACGCGGCCGGCCGAGCCGGCTCGGGTCGATCTTGCCGCCGGGCAGGCGGGGCAGTTCCGTACGGGCCACGAAGGCGGCCGGGACCATGTGCGGCGGCAGCTCGGCCGCGCACAGCTTCGCGAGCGCCTGCGGGGTCAGCTCCGGGTCGGCGGTCTCGACGTGGGCCACCAGGACGCCGTCGACGCCCCGGACCACGGCCTGGGTCACCCCGGCCAGGGCGAGCAGCACCGACTCGATCTCGGCGGGCTCGACGCGGTAGCCGCGCAGCTTGATCTGGCTGTCGCTGCGGCCGCGGTAGTCGAGGGTTCCGTCGGCGCGCAGCCGGACGAGGTCACCCGTGCGGTACATGCGGGCGCCGGGGACGGCGGAGAACGGGTCGGGCAGGAAGTGCCCGGCGGTCAGCGCGGGCCGGCCGTGGTAGCCGAGGGCCAGACCGGCGCCGCCGGCGTACAGCTCGCCGACCGCTCCGGCGACCACCGGCCGCAGGTCCGCGTCCAGGACGTACGCCGTGCCGCCCGGCAGGACCGCGCCCAGCGAGGCGGGCTGCCCCGGCTCCAGGACGGCGGCCGTGATGGCGACGGTGCACTCGGTGGGGCCGTACGCGTTGACGAAGCGCCGGCCCGGCTGCCACCGCTCGACCAGCTCGGCGCGGCAGGCCTCGCCGCCCGACACCAGGGTCTTCAGGAGCGGCAGTTCACGGACGGGCAGGGAGGCGATCACCGACGGCGGCAGCAGGCAGACGCTGATGGCGCGCTCGGCCAGGACGTCGGCCAGTGCCTCGCCGACGAGGGCGTGCTCACGGCCGGCGACGCACAGGGTGCCGCCCGCCGCGAGGGTGGAGAAGATCTCCCAGACGGAGGCGTCGAAGCTCAGGCTCGCGAACTGGAGCATGCGCGAGCCGGCGTCGATCCCGAAGACACCCGCCTGGGCCGCCGTGAGGTTGGCGAGCGAGCGGTGGGACACGAGGACGCCCTTGGGGCGGCCGGTGGAGCCCGAGGTGTACAGCAGGTACGCGGGAGCGTCCGGGTCGGCCTGCGGCAGCGCCACCGGCTCGGCCGGGGCCTCGCGCAGCGCCTCCTCCACGAGTTCGCGGGTCACCAGACCGCGCGCCCCCGAGTCGGCGAGCATGAAGTCCTTGCGCTCGGCCGGGTAGGCGGGGTCGACCGGCAGGTACGCCGCTCCGCAGCGCTGCGCCGCGAGGACCGCGACGACCGCCTCGACGGACGGCTCGACGGCCACGGCGACGACGTCACCGGGGCGCACGGCGAACCGGTGGGCGATCACCCCGGCGACCTGCTCGACCCGGGTGCGCAGCTCGCCGTAGGTCAGCGCGCTGTCGGCGCCTTCCAGGGCGATCGCGTGGGGACGGCTGTCGGCGGCGCGCTCGAACTGCGCCCAGAACGTGTCGGGGTACTGCTCCGCGCCGGTCCCGGCCGGCCAGTGGCCGAGGGTCGCGGCCGCCGAGGGGGTCTCGACGCGCTCGTCCGGCCGCTGCCCCATCGCGCGGGCCGTCTCGGCGAAGAGCCGGGCGACGAGCTGCGCGGTCTCGGGCCGGAAGAGGTCCGAGTTGAACTCCAGCCAGCCCGTCAGCGGGCCGCCGTCGTCGGTGATCTCGAAGGTCAGGTCGGTCTTGGCGGTGCCCGTGTAGAGCGGGGCGGTCTCGACGCGCAGGCCGGGCAGGGCCGGCGAGGGCAGGGCGCCGCTGCGGACGTCGAGGATCGCCTGGAAGAGCGGGCTGCGGCTGGGGTCGCGGTCCTGGCCGCTCGCCTCCACGATCGCGGAGAACGGCACCCACTTGTGCGGCATCGCCTCCAGGGTGGTGGCGCGGGCCCGGTCGACGAGCTCGCGGCCGGTGGCGCCGCCGGGCGCCTCGAAGCAGAGCGGGACGGTGTTCACGAAGAAGCCGACGACGTCGTCGTAGGCGCCGTCGCCCGGGCGGTTGGCGTCGGGGACGCCGACGACCACCCGCTCCTGGCCGGTCAGCCGGGAGAGCGTCGAGGACATGCAGGCGGCCAGCGTCATGAACACGGTCGCCCGCTGGTCACGGGCGAGCGCGCGCAGCAGGTCCGAGTCGGCCTGGCTCAGCGTCAGCGGGACGCGCGCGCCGTCGAAGGTCTGCACGGCCGGGCGGGGCCGGTCGAAGGGCAGGTCGAGGGCGAGCGGAGCGCCGGCGAGGTGCCCGGCCCAGAAGGCCAGACCCTGCTGTCCCTCGGCCGATTCGAGCCGGACGCCCTCGTCGAGGGCCCACCGGGCGTACGGGTGGACGACCGCGGGCGGCTCGCCGGCACCGGTGCCGGCGCCGTGCGCGTACAGCTCGGCCAGCTCGCCGGCGATGACCTCCATCGAGCGGCCGTCGGAGACGATGTGGTGGAAGGCCAGGAGCAGGGCGTGCTCGTCGGGACCGAACTCCACCAGGGCGGCGCGCATCAGCGGCGGCGTGTCGAGGTCGAAGAGCTGTCGTACGTGCTCGCCGACGAGCCCGGAGAGCTCCGCCTCGCGGCGGGCGGGCGCGACCGACGTCCGGTCGAGGACTTCGAAGGGGCAGTTCAGGCCGGTGTGCACGAAGGGCACGGGCCGGCCGCCCTCGTCCTTGAAGCCGGTACGCAGCGCCGGGTGCCGCTCGACGATCGCGTCGAGCGCGCCGCGCAGGACGTCCCGGTCGAGCTCGCCGTACAGCCGGAGCAGACCCGGCACGACGTAGGCGCGGGAGCCCGGGGCGAACTTCTCCAGGAACCACAGGCGGCGCTGGCCCAGCGACAGGGCGGGCTCGACCTCGGCCGCGGCGTCCGCCTCGGTCTCGGTCGCCACCGGCTCCGCGGCGGCCAGTTCGGCGATCCGCGCCGCCTGGGCGCGGACGGTGACGGACTCGAAGAACATCCGCAGCGGCGGCTGGACGCCGAACTCCCGGCGCACCCGGGTGTTCAGGTCGGCGGCGCGCAGCGAGTGACCGCCGAGCGCGAAGAAGTCCTCGTCGGGACCGACCCCGGCGACTTCGAGCACCTGGCACCAGAGGGCGGCGAGCCTGCTCTCGAGCGGCGACATGTCCGCCGCCCCGGCCGAGCGGGACACGTCGAGCGCCAGCTCGCGCAGGGCGTGCGCGTCCACCTTGCCGTTCGAGGTGAGCGGGATGGCGTCCAGGACGAGGAGACGGCTGGGGACCATGTAGCTGGGCAGCTCGCGGTTGAGCCAGTCGCGCAGCCCGTCGGTGCCGACGCCCGCGCCGGTGACGGCGGCGATCAGTTCGGTCTCGCCCGCGCCGCGGGTGGCGACCACGGCCGCCTCGGCGACGTCGGGGTGCCGGCGCAGCGCGACGTCGACCTCGCCGAGCTCGATGCGGTAGCCGCGCACCTTGACCTGCTGGTCGGCGCGGCCGACGTAGCGCAGCTCGCCGTCGGCGGAGCGGCGCACCAGGTCGCCGGTGGCGTACAGGCGGCGGCCCGGCTCGGTGGCGAACGGGTCCGGGACGAAGCGCTCGGCGGTCTTGCGGGGCTCCGACGCGTAGCCGCGTCCGACGCCGATGCCGCCGATGTACGCCTCGCCGACGACGCCGTCGGCGACGGGCCGCAGCTCGGCGTCGAGGACGTGGACGACCGCGTCGGTCATGTCGGCGCCGATGGACACGTCCCGGGCGCGGGAGACCCGGCCCGACTCGGGGCCGAGGTGGGCGACGGTGGAGCACACCGTGGTCTCGGTGGTGCCCCAGCGGTTGTACAGGCCGACGTGGGCGCGGTCGGCCGCGAACCACTGGGCGAGCTTGTCGGGGTGCGCGGCCTCGCCGCCGATGAGGATCGAGCGGAGCGCCGGCGGCACCGGGACCCCGGACTCCAGGGCGGTGACGAGGACGTGGAAGAAGGCCGTGGGGATGTCGAGCAGGGTGAGCCGCTGCTCCGCGCACCAGGCCCAGAACCGCTCGGGCGAACCGAGCACGGACTCGTCGCGCAGCACCAGGGCGGCGCCCCGGGTCCACGCGGAGAAGATCTCCTCCAGGCACGGGTCGAAGGTGAGCGGCGCGAACTGCAGCACCCGGTCGCCCTCGGCGACGTCGAAGGCGTCGAGGAAGGACAGCAGGTAGCTGACGAGGGAGCGGTGCTCGATCTGCACGCCCTTGGGGCGGCCGGTCGAGCCCGAGGTGAAGATGACGTACGCGAGGTTGTCGCCGGTGACGGCGAGCGCGGGGCGGTCCTCGGGCAGGTCCGTGCCGGACTCCTCGTCGACGCGGGTCGCCTCGCCCAGGGAGGCCGCGAGCGCGGCCGTCGCGCCGTGGCAGAGGATCCGCGCGCACCGGGCGTCGCCGACCATGTCGGCGAGACGGGACTGCGGAAGCGTCGGGTCCAGGGGGACGAACGCGGCCCCGGACTTCATGACCGCGAGCATCGCGACGATCAGCTCGGGGGAGCGCTCCAGGCACAGGCCGATGGTCTGCTCGGGCCGCAGGCCGTCCTGCCGCAGCCGGTGCGCGAGACGGTTCGCCGCGGCTTCCACCTGGGCGTACGTCAGCTCCTCGGCGCCGGCCACGAGGGCGGTCGCGTCGGGGATGCGGTCGGCCGTCGCCTCGAACAGCTCGTGGACGGAGGTGACGCCCGGCAGGGTGCGGGCCGGGACGTCGGCCCGGGTGAGGGACTCGGTGGCGCCGGCCAGCCGCAGCGCGGAGACCGGGGACCCGCCGTGGACGACGATCTGCTGGAGCAGCTCCAGGAACTGCTGTCCCAGCTGCCCGGCGAGGGCCTCGTCGAAGCGGTCCGCGCGGACCAGCATGTGCGCGAGCAGGCCGCCGTCGGCCGGGATCGCGTGCAGGGTGATGTCGAACTGGGTGGCCAGCTCTCCGGCCGGGAACGGCTCCAGGGTGAGGTCGCCGAGGACCGCGGCGGTGCTGCCCGCGCCGAAGAGGACCGAGGTGACGTCGTCGGCGATCGCGTTGTGCGGCCGCTCGAAGACGACCGCCGTGTTGATCGCGGCCGAGGTGTTGCCCTGGGCGCGCAGCAGCTCGACGAGCCGGCTGACCGGGAAGTGCTGGTGACCGAGCGACTGGCGCAGCTGCCGTCCGGTGCTGCGGATCAGCTCGGCGACGGTCGCGTGGGCGCCGGGCTCGGCGCGGACCGGGATGGTGTTGGCGAAGTAGCCGAGGGTGTTGCGGAAGCGGGCCTGCGGGCGGCCGGCCGTGGTGGCGCCGACGACGAAGTCACGCGCGCCGCTGTGCGCGGCGACGAGGACCTCGAAGGCCGCCATCAGGACCGAGAAGACCGTCGTGTCGCTGTCGCCGGCGACCTTCTCGAGCGCGGCGAGCAGCTCGGCGTCCACCGTCACCCGGTGGCCGGCGATGCCCTGGTCCGGCCGCGGCACCTCCCGTACCGGAAGCGTCGGCGCCTGGACGTCACCGGCGAGGAGGTCCAGCCAGTACCGCTCGTCGGCCTGCCACTGCGGGGAACGCTCGTAGTCCTGCTGCCAGCGGACGAACTCCTCGTAGCCGACGGCCGCCGGAAGCTCGGGGGTGCGCTCGTGCAGCAGGTCGCCGTAGACGGTCGTCAGCTCGTCGAGCAGGGTCACCACCGACCAGAAGTCCGTGATGGCGTGGTGCTGCGCGAGCACCAGGACCGGTGCGCCGCAGCCGGTGAACAGCTTCGCGCGGGCGACGTCGCCGTGCTCGATGTCGAAGGGGTCGAGGGCGCACGCGTCGACGCGGGCCCGGAGCACCTGCTCCGTCTCGCCCGTCAGGTCGACGACGTCGAGCTCGAAGGGGACGGCGGGGTCGACGATCTGCACGCGCCGGCTGCCGTCGGTGCCGAAGCCGGCGGTGAGGATGGGGTGACGGGTGCCGATGTGACGCACGGCGGCGGCAAGGACACCGGCGTCGACCGGCTCCGACAGCCGGACGGCGACGGAGACGTTCTGCCGGCAGTCCGGGCCTTCGAGGTCCCGCATGAACAGCAGCGACTGCTGACCCGCGGACAGCGGTACGGCTCCGCCGCGCTGCCCGGACGTCTGCCCGGCCGGCGCCTCGGGCGCGGACTCCAGGCACTCCTCGACCGCGACCGCGACCTCGCGCAGGCTCACCGGCTGGAGCAGCAGGCCCGGGTCGGTGACGACACCGAGCTGCTCCTCGATGCGGAAGGCGAGGTCGACCGCGGCCAGCGAGTCGAGGTCCAGGTCGGCGACCATCGTGGCGGGCGCGTCGCCCTCACCCCGGCCGACCACGCTCAGGGCGCGCTCGATCGCGTCGACGCGCTCCTCGCGGGCCAGCGCGAGGAGTTCGGTGCGCGACGGCAGGCTGAGCTGACGGCGCTCGCCGCGGGACGCGGCGGTGGTGGAGCGGCGGAAGACCTCGCCCTCGACCTGCCCGGCGAGGTACGCCGTGCGGCCGGCCAGGCGCTGGATCTTGCCGCTGGAGGTCTTGGCCAGGCTGCGGGCGGCGAGCAGCACCACGTCGTGCAGGGCGATGCCGTGCTCCTGCTGGACGGCCGCGGCGATCGCGTCGGCGATCCCGGGCAGTTCCTCCTCGGCGGTGCCGGCGGCGACCTCGTGCAGGACCACGCACTCCTCGCCGTCCCCGGTCTCCACCGAGAACGCCGCGCCGCAGCCGGGGCGGGCCCGGGTCGAGGCCGCGAGGGCGGTCTCCTCCAGGTCGTGCGCGTACAGGTTGCGGCCGCGGACGACCATCATCTCCTTGAGGCGGCCGGTGACGAAGATCTGCTCGTCCAGGACGAAGCCGAGGTCGCCGGTGCGCAGGTACGGCTTCGGGTCGTCCGCGAGGCGGGCGCCGAAGGTCGCCTCGGTCGCGGCCTCGTCCTCCCAGTAGCCGGAGGCGACGGAGGCGCCGCGCACCCACAGCTCGCCGACCGTGCCGGGCGCGACGCGCGCGCCGGACTCCGGGTCGACGACGGCGAGTTCGTGGCGGTCCGCGACGAGGCCGGAGGAGACCAGGTGGTCGCCGTCCGCGCGCGCCTCGGCGCGGCCCTGCTCCAGGGCGGCGCGGTCGAGGCGGATGCTGTGCGCGCCGTTGCCGCGGCCGCTGCCCGCGACGAACAGGGTGGCCTCGGCGAGGCCGTAGCAGGGCAGCAGCGCGGACCGGTCGAAGCCGCTGACGGCGAAGGCGTCGGCGAAGCGCTCCAGGGTGCGGTTGCGGACCGGCTCGGCACCGCAGAAGGCGACCCGCCAGGACGACAGGTCGAGGTTCTCCCGCTCGGCGGGGGTGCTCTTGTTGACGCAGAGGTCGAAGGCGAAGTTCGGGCCGCCGCTGACGGTCGCGCCACGGCTGGAGATGGCCTCCAGCCAGCGCATCGGCCGGCGCATGAACTCGAGGGGAGACATCAGGACGTTGGACAGGCCGGACAGCATCGGCTGGAGGACACCGCCCAGCAGACCCATGTCGTGGTAGAAGGGCAGCCACGAGGCGACGATGTCGCCGTCGCGGAGGCCGAAGGCGCCGGCGCTCGCGGAGCCGTTGGACAGCAGGTTCCCGTGGGTCACCACGACACCGCGCGGGGTGCCGGTGGAGCCGGACGTGTACTGGAGCAGGGCGACCGTGTCGGGGGCGACGGCCGGCATGCGCCAGTCGTCGGCGCCCTCCAGCATCGCCTCCTCGGTGACGATCCAGGGCAGCCGGGCCACCTCGGGCGCGTGCTGCTCGAACAGCTCACCGGTGAAGGTCTTGATCAGGCTGTCCGTGAGGACGATCTCGGCGCGGGAGCTCTGGACCACCGCGCGCAGCCGGGGCAGCGTACGGGCGACGCGCATCGGGTCCGGCGGGTAGACCGGGACGGCGACCATGCCGGCGTACAGGGTGGCCACGAAGCCCACGACGAAGTGCTCGCCCGGCGGGTAGAGCAGCATGACCCGCGCGCCCGGCTTCGCCCGCTCCTGGAGCGAGACGGCTATCGCCCGCGCACGCCTGTCGATCTCGAGCATGCTGAGCTTCGTGTCGACGCCACCGGCGTCGGCGAGGAATTCGTAGCTTGCGTCGGCACCGCGTTCGGAGACGTTGCGGCGGATGACATCAACGACAGAATTGTTTGCGTACATAGACCGTTCTCACATCGGCTGGAGTTTCGGAGCCCGGACGGGGCGGAGTGGCCCCTGAGGGCACACCGCGGGGGCGGGCCGGCGTCATGGGGGTGCGCCGGCCCGCCGGGGAATCGCGGTCAGTAGCCGGCGACCGGCCGGCGGTGGCAGATGGTGCGGACCCGCTCCTGGACACGCGCGCGCAGTGCGGGGTCGAGGGCGTAGGTGTTGTTGGACGTGTTCTGGACGTCGGTCAGCACCTCGTGGACGAGCTCCGCGACCTCCGCGACGTCGGACTCGTCGAAACCGCGGGCCGCCATGCTGTTGCTGCCGAACCGCACGCCCGAGGTGACGAAGGCGGAGTGCGCGTCGCCGACGATCCGGTTCTTGTTGACGAGGACGCCGCACTGCTCCAGCGCCTTCTCGGCGTTCACACCGGTGACGCCGTACGACGTGAGGACGTCGGCCACGACGATGTGGTTGTCGGTTCCACCGGAGATCACCCGCACTCCGCGGGCCATGAGCTGCTCGGCGAGCGAGGCCGCGAGGTCGCGCACCCGGTGGATCCGGGCGGTGAACTCCGGCGTGGTCGCGGCGCCCAGGGCGTAGGCCTTGGCGGCGATGCTGTTGACCACCGGAGCGCCCTGGATCAGCGGGAACAGCCCGCTGTTCAGGGTCTGCTGGAGCGTACGGCCGCTGGGGAGCACCATGTCGGCCGAGTCGCCGAGCATGATCAGGCCGCCGCGCGGGCCGTAGAGCTGCTTGTGCGTGCAGGTGGTCACGACATGGGCGTGGGCCAGCGGCGAGGGGTGCAGCCCGGCCACCACGAGACCGGCGATGTGGGTGATGTCGGCGAGCAGGTACGCGCCCACCTCGTCGGCGATGGCGCGGAACGCGGCCCAGTCGAGCGTACGGGGGTAGGCGGTGGTGCCCGCGATGATCAGCTTCGGCCGGTGCGCGAGCGCCTGGGCGCGGACCTCCGCGTAGTCGATCAGCCCGTCGGCCCCGAGGCCGTAGCTGTGCGCCTCGAAGATCTTGCCCGAGAGGTTGACCTTGGCACCGTGGCTGAGGTGGCCGCCGGCGTCCAGGTCGAGGCCCAGGATCGGGTCGCCCGGCTGCAGGAGCGAGTTCATGACGACCTGGTTGGCGGTGCTCGCCGAGTGGGGCTGGACGTTCGCGTAGCGGGCGCCGAAGGCCTGCTTGGCGCGCTCGACCGCGAGGTTCTCGACCTTGTCGACGTTCACGCAGCCGGCGTGGAACCTGCGGCCGGGGTAGCCCTCGGCCGTGACGTTGGCGAAGAAGCTTCCCTCGGCGAGCAGGGCCGCGGGGTTCACCGGGCTGCACGAGGCGACCAGGGCGAGGGTCTCGCGCTGCCGGTGCAGCTCGTCGTCGAGGAGCCCGTACAGGGCCGGGTCTCCGAGCTCCATCGCGTGCAGGGCGTTCTCGTAGAAGGCCGAGAGCGGGGCGGTCGGAGGAGTGAGCGTGGGCAGACCGACGGCTTGGGTCATGGGGCCGCATCCAAACTGTGAGGGGTGGGGGGTCAGAAGTTCGGCGTCGAGAGCATCGCCGCGACCTTGCGGTCGGGGTCCTCGAAGCCGCGCCGGCCGTGCATCACGCGCTTGTTGTCGATCATGACGATGTCGCCGGCCTCCCACTGGAGGTCGACCCGCACCTCCTCGGTGGCGTCGAGCGCGTCCCAGCGGCAGTGCTGCGGGATGGTCGACCCGTCCTCGAAGGACACGAGGGCGCCCGAGCCGAGGTAGCTGTTGCACAGCGTGGGCGCGTCGACGTAAGGGGCCTGGGGGACCGCGGAGACGGTCCACTTCCAGTTGAGGTTGCCGGCCTCGTCGAAGTCGTACTCGAAGTCGTCGAAGGTGGCGAACAGCGCCTCCAGCTCGGCGCGGTCGGCCGTGCCGAACACGCGCTCCTGGTGCTCGGGGGCGGTCGGGAACGGCAGGCGCCAGGTCAGCCGCAGCCTGTCGAACAGCTCGCGGGTCTCCGGGGCCAGCCGCTTGTACGCCTCGACGCCGTCGTAGACGGTCGTCTCACCGTCCTCGTCGGCCGGCCGCACGCAGTAGAACCACTGGAGGCCGGGGTGCAGCGGGCAGTAGCTCATCTCGGAGTGCGCCGGAATGGGATTCCGGTGCGCGTCGACGAGGAGCACAGCGCCGTCGTCGGAGATCGTCTCCCGGTTCGGGTTCTGGTGGAAGAAGAGCTTCGACGAGAACTTCTGGACGAGACCGCGGAAGTCGTCGGCGGTGGCGCCGAACCCACGGAACATCAGCGTGCCGTGCTGCTTGAAGAGTTCGGCGATCTCGGAGTGCGGGAGTTCGGCGAGGGGGAGATCTGCGCTTTCGATCACCAGACCGTGGTGATCAGAAAGGGGAGAGGTTTTGAAGGGGGTTATCGCCATGAGAATTCCTACTTAGGAGAGGCCCTGACATTCGATCACGAACATGACGCTAGACGGGCGTTCATACGGTCGGCAATAACGGGATCCTGGACTGATCCGGTCATTGCAGAGGGTGTCCAATTCCGTCCACGGGACGTCGTGCGCGGTGTCCCCGGAACAGGTGTCACGGCTTTCGGGGGCGTGTGCTCCCGCCGTCCTGCCGCGAGCATGGGAGGCCGACCGGTACGTGCGGTACCTCCCCGTCCCGACAGCGGTACGGCGGCGAACGGCAGTGGAAGGCAGGGCGGTGGACGATGACCTCGTGCTCGATGCCGTACGCGGCCGGCTCCCGGCTTGACCCGCTCCCGGCGGTCCCGGTGCTCGGCCCGGCCGACTGCCACATCTGGTGGGCGGATCCGGCCACGGTCACCGACGACTGCCTGGCCCTGCTCGACGAGACCGAACGGGACCGGATCCCGCTGATGCGCCGGACGGAGGACCGACAGCGGTTCATCGCCGGCCGGGCCCTGCTGCGCACCGCGGCGGCCGGCTATCTCGACCTGCCGCCCCGGTGGGTCGAGGTGGTCGCCCGCTGTCCCGACTGCGCCAGGAACCACGGAAAGCCCGAACTGCCGGGCACCGGGCTCCAGGTGTCGGTCTCGCACTCCGGCGCCCGGGTGGCGGTCGCCGTCACCCGGGCGGGTCCGGTCGGGATCGACGTGGAGGAGGTCAGCGCGTCCGTGTCCCCCGCGGAACTGCTCCCCCATGTCGTCGGCCCCGCGGAGCCCCGCACCCCCGCCCACGCCACCACGAGCGGCTTCCACCGGATGTGGACCCGCAAGGAGGCGGTGCTCAAGGCGACGGGCCAGGGACTGCGGGTGCCGCTGTCCGAGGTCGGGGTGTCGGCTCCGGAGGAGGACCCGAGGGTGCTGTTCCTGGGCGGTCCGGCGGCCAGGCCCGCCGAGGACTTCGTCCTGGCCGACCTGGAGGCCGGTGCGGGCTGCGCGGCCGCGGTCGCGGTGATCGGCGGCGGGCCGCTGGCCTTCACCGCCTACTCCCGGAGCCGCCCCTCGGCCGCCGCGTTCAGTTCGGGGCCGCCGCGGGCTGCGGGGCCCGGGCGCTGAGCGGCCTCATGTCCGTCCACATCCGCTCGATGTGGTCGAGGCACTCCTGCCGCTCGCCGCTGAAGCCCTCCGGCTCCCAGCCGGCCGGCAGCTCGCGGTCGGCGGGCCAGAGCGAGTACTGCAGTTCGTGATTGCGGACCACGAGCTGGGTGCCGATGCCTTCGGTCGTCATGTCTCCACCTGCTGTCGTTGTCGGGGTTCGGGGTGCGCGGCCGGTGCGCGCGGGACGGTCAGGGCGGCACGGACCAGCTGCGCCTTGTTGTGCGCGCCGAGCTTGGAGCGGATGCGCTTCACGTACGTGTCGACCGTGTGCTGGCTGATGCCGATCCGCCGGGCCGCCTGGTCGTGGGTGCAGCCCTCGACGAGGTGCCCGAGCACCTCGCGCTCCCGCGGGGAGAGCGTGGCGACGCCCTGCCGGACGGGAGCCGGTCCCGGCGCCGCCACCCGCCGGATGGCGTCCACGAGCAGCAGGGTCGCGTCGTCGAACGGAAGGGTCGCGCCCGCCCGTTCGACGCCGTCGCCCCGGCCTTCGGTCAGAAGGACGGTGCGGGCGGCGGGCACGCCGGCCGGCGGCAGCTCGCCGAGCAGGCCCCGGTCGAGCACCAGGCAGTCGACCGTCCCGGGCGCCACCGCGAACGGCGTGCTCGTGGCGAACGCGACCTGGATGTCGGCCTCCGCGTCGAGCAGATAGCGGATGCCGAGCAGGGCGAGCTGGTTCTCGACGAAGATCCCGGCACGTGTCATGTCGTCGTCTCCTCGTCTGCGCCGGTTCCGCTCCGGCTCCACAGGACCAATCTCCGTGATCGGAGCACCCACCGGAAGGCGACTCCGGTGGCCCGTTGGGGCCCTGGACACAAGGGGACATCGGGGTACGGGGACAGGAGGCACGGCAAAGGGACCGGCCCCGAAGGGTCGGTCCCCGAAAGGTCACCGCGTCAGCGCTGCTCGGATATCCAGCCGTTCTGCACCGCGCGGACGCCCGCCTCGAAGCGGCTGCGCGCCCCGAGCCGGGTCATCAGCTCGGAGGCCAGCCGGCGTGCGGTCCGCGGCGACACCCCGAGCCGCTTCGCGATGGTCTCGTCCGTGTGGCCCTCGGCCAGCAGGACCACGACCGTGGCCTGCTGGTCGGTGAGGCCCTGCTCGTCGGCCTTGCTCTCCTCGTTGAGCGGCCGGGCGTCGTTCCAGACGCTGTCGAACAGCGCGCACAGCGCGGTCAGCGTGCCCTGGCCGGTCAGCACGACGGCGCCCTCGGCGCTCTTGTTGCTGTTCACGGGGATGATGGCGGTCTTGCGATCGAAGACGATCATCCGGGTCGGCAGGGTCGGTACGGTGCGCACCTCGCCGCCCAGCTTGGACAGCCAGCTCACGTACTGGAGGGTGTGCGGGCTGTTGCGGGCACTGTTGAGGTAGACCGTCCGCATCCGGACACCCCGGTCGAGGAGCTCCTGGTTGAGCGGCTTCGCGGCCTCGATGTGCTCCGGCCGCTGGGGCCCGTCCGGGGCGAAGGTCATGACCTCCTCCCGGGTGTCCCGGCTGAGCGCGGCGAGCCCGTCGCGGATCTGGTCGATCCCGGTGAGTCGCTCGCTGTGCGGGCGGGTCTCGGCCGGCCGTATCTCCTCGTACTCCGCGATCAGCTGGGCCGCGGCCGCCCGCGATTCCTCCAGCCGTTTCTGGTGCGCCGCGAGCTCGGCCTGCTGGCGCGCCATGAGCACTTGGAGGCCGACCTCGGGCGATACCGGCCACAGCGTGCCCTCCTGGTCGTAGGAGGGGCGCAGCAGCGCCAGTTCGCTCAGGGTGTCGAGACCGTGCCGGACCTGCTCGGGAGTGAGTCCCAGCCGTTCGGCGAGGTTCGCCACGCCGTCACGCGGCCGCGCCAGGAGACCCCGGTAGACGGCCTCGGCAATGGAATCAAGACCAAGCGACTTGAGCACGGCACATCTCTCCCCCCGGAGATCTCGTGGTTTAGAGACTCCATCATCACACGCGTGGCGAGATTTCTACAGAAGGCGGTCTGGACTGTACCGGCCATTGCCGGAATGGGACTTCTGTTCTTCTTCTTCCTGGTTCGTCCTTTGAGGAAAATGCCAGGTGTGTATCTCGTTCACACCGAACTCCTCAACAGGAAGACGGACTTGTGCATCCCTCAGAACCTCGCGGATCTCCTCCACGACCTGGCACTTCCCGACGACGGTGTGGAACATGTGGTCATCCACCCCCATCCGGGCCACGGACTGACGGTGGGGGTCTATCTGCTCGCCGACCGGCTCCGGGTCGCGGAGGAGGCGGCGGCACGGCTGTGCCGGCGCGCGGTCGCCGAGATCGGTCCGCTGCCGGGGTGGCGGGTCGGCCGCTCGGAGGCGCCGCTGCTGGCGCCGTACGGCTTCGACGGATTCGTGGGCTGAGCTCCCTGGACGCGGCCCGCTGACCGCTTCGGTCCAGGGCCCGTTCCGTCCACCGGAAGTCCCTTCCGAAGCCCTTTCGGCTTGGCGAAGCTTTGTCTCACCGAAGGAACAACCCCCCACCTACTTCGTAAGGGACTCATACCTTGCTTCGCTTCCGTTCCGCCCGCTGGGCTGCAGTTCTCCTGACGGCTCTCGCTCTGCTGGTCCCGGCTTTCGACGGGGCCGGCGACTCCGCCGACACCGTGGTCAACGCCGCCGCCACGGACGACGTGATCTGGGGCTGACACCCGCACCGACGCCTCGGCGTCGATGCACGGAACGGGACGCGGGGCGCCCCGAGGTGCCCCTACCGAACGCCGAACGGCATCGAAGACAGAGTCTTCGATGCCGTTTCGTCGTTGACGCGGCCCCCAGGGCCGTTCAGGCCGTCCGCCGCTCGTGGCTCCGCCACAGGGCGAGCAGGACCGGGGAGTCGGCCAGGACCTCGCCCACGAGGACCGGCTCCCGCGCGGGCTGCGCCGATCCGGCCCGCTCGCACTCCCCGCAGAGGGCCATCCCGAGGCTCGCGACCCAGGCCCCGCACGGCACACCGCAGGAGTCGCACTCCACGCGTCGCCGGTCCGCGACCATGCCCGCCCTCCCCGGATACACCGTCAGCTCCCGGGAATCTTCCCCACCACGCCGAAAACGAACGGGTGTTTACGGCCATATCGCGAGAAGCCGCGAGAAAGGGCGAGACCGTTCAGGCCCGCCCGGGCCGCTTCGGCAGCCGGCGGTAGCCCGGGTGGACGCCCGGTGCGAGGCCCTGCTGCTCGGCGATCCGGCCGAGGAGCTCCGTCAGCCGGGCCCGGTCGTCCTCGTCGAGCGCCGCGAACAGGTCGTCCTCGTGCAGCGCGGCGACCTCCCGGACGCTTCCGAGCGCCCGGCGGCCGTCCTCGGAGACGTACAGCTCGTGGTGACGACGGTCCTCGGCGCTGCGCCGCCGTTCGACGAACCCCTTCTTCTCCAGGTTGTCGATGAGGGCGACGACCCGGCTCGGGACGACGCCGAGGTCGGCCGCGAGGGAGCGCTGGCTCCGCCCCGGCTCCATGGCGATCATCCGCAACAGGCCGACGTCCGGCGGGGCCAGGCCGAGTTCGCCGACGCGCTCTCCGAAGCGACTCGCCGCGTGCGCCCCGAGCTGGGCGAGCAGGAACGCTCCGCCGCGCGGGGGCGGGGCCGTCGCCGCTCCGGGTTCTTCCACTGGTTGCCGGTCACTGCTCACGGAGCTATCGTACGACACAAGAACGATTCTCCACTGTGAACTATTCTCCTCAGAGAACGGACAGGACCCGTGTCTGCAGACAGCTGGACCGACCCCCGGCCGACCGAGGCCCCCCAGGAACCCCGCGAGCGCCGGGAAGCCCAGGCGGGACCCCCGCCCGGCGTGCTCGCCGTGGTGTTCACCGGGCTGTTCCTGGCCGGGCTCGTGCTCAGCACCGTGCTCGCCGACGGCGACCCCTTCCCCTCGCCCTTCGGCGAGACCGGCGAGATCGTGGCGTACTTCCGCGCCCACTCCGGCGCCGTCCAGATCTCCGGCGCCCTCCAGTTCGCGGCCTCGATCCCCCTGGCCGTCTACGCCGCCACGGTCTCCGCCCGCCTGCACCGGCTCGGCGTCCGCGCCCCCGGCGCGATCATCGCCCTCGCCGGCGGCCTCCTCGCCGCCGGATTCCTGGCCTCCTGCGGCCTGATCAGCTGGACGCTCTCCCGTACGGAGGTCCTCGAAGTCCCCTCGCTCGTCCGGGCCCTCCAGTACCTGGCCTTCGCCACCGGCGGCCCGGGCCACGTGGTGACGCTGGGCCTGCTGGTGGCCGGGATCGCCGTCCCCGGGCTCCTCGCCGGAGTGCTGCCCCGCGCGCTCGCCGTGACCGGTCTCGTCCTGGCGTCGATCGCCGCGCTCGCCTCCCTCACCCTGCTCTTCGACAGCGCCGCCCTGCTGCTGCCGCTGGCCCGCTTCACCTGCCTGGGCTGGCTGATCGCCGCCGGCTTCCTGCTGCCCCTTCGCCGCTCGCGCAAGGGGCACTGACATGCCCGAGAAGACGACCGCGCAGACGCCAGGGAACGACCTCACCGACAAGCTCGTGCGCTTCCAGCAGCCCGAGAAGACCCTCCGCTACCTGGGTGAACTGCCCGACACGCGCCTCGCCGGCCTCTTCGGCCTCGACCCCGAGGCGTACCGGAAGCGGCTCCGGGACCTGGACGACCGCACCCGCGTCACCGCGACCGAACTGCTCAAGGACCCCGTCTTCGCCGAGCGGGCCGGCCGGCTGCCCTTCCGGCCGGGGCAGCGGATCGTGGCCCTCGGCGAGAGCACCACCGCCGACCGGCTCTCCTGGTTCTCGATCCTGGGCCACCTCCTCCCGGACGGCATCGCACTCGTCAACCTCGCCGTCTCCGGTTCCACCACCACACAGGCCCTCGCCCAGCTGCCTCAACTCGCCTTCCTGCGCCCGGACTGGATCCTGTGCATGCTCGGCGCGAACGACGCCCAACGGCTCGGCCGCGACGCGGAGACCGCGGGCACCCGGCTGGTCAGCGCGGCGGAGACCGAACGCAACCTCCTCGCCCTGCGGGAACTCGCCGGGCAGCCGGACGCGTCCCGCTGGATCTGGCTCACCCCGAGCTCCGTGGACCAGGAACGGGCCGACGCCTACCCGCACTTCCGCCGCGCCGGGATCGGCTGGGCGAGCGAGGACGTCGACGGCGTCGCCGACTTCCTCCTCGGCCGGCCGGAACGCACGGTCGACACCCGGCGGGCCACGACCGGCCTGCACCTCGACGACGGAATCCACCTCACGCTCGACGGCCAGCGCGCCGTGACCGTCGCCCTCGTGGACGCCCTGACGGAGGCGACGACGTCATGAAGCTGCTGCTCTTCGGCGTCACCGGCGGTACGGGAGCCCAGCTCCTGACCCAGGCCACCGGCAGGCACTCATATGTGCGGCTCCTCGCACGCCCGTGCGCGTTGTGCGGAAGAATGGTGCGGTGACCTCTCCCCGTTCCCCGCGTCCTTCCGCCCCGGCGGCCCGGCTGATCGCCACCGATCTCGACGGCACCCTGCTGCGCGACGACAAGTCCGTCTCCGAGCGCACGGTCGCCGCCCTCGCGGCGGCCGAGCGGGCCGGGATCGAGGTCTTCTTCGTCACCGGCCGCCCGGCCCGCTGGATGGACGTCGTCCGCGACCACGTCCACGGGCACGGCCTCGCGATCTGCGCCAACGGCGCCGCCGTCGTCGACCTCCACGCGGGAGGCGCCTTCCTGCAGGTCCGCCCGCTGGAACGGCCGGTCGCGCTCGACGTCGTCCGCGCCCTGCGCGCCGCCGCGCCGGGGACGTCCTTCGCCGTCGAGCTCACCACCGGCATCCACTACGAGCCGCAGTACCCGCCCTTCTTCCTCGACCCCGGCGCCACCGTCGCCACCGCCGAGAAGCTCCTCTTCGAGGAGGCGCCCGGCTCCGCCGCCCCGGTGCTCAAGCTGCTCGCCCAGCACCCCGAGCTCGACCCCGACCTGTTCCTCGCGCTCGCGAGGGAGGCCGCGGGCGACCGGGCCGCCTTCACCCGGTCCAGCCCGACCGCGCTCATCGAGATCAGCGCGCTCGGCGTCTCCAAGGCCTCCACCCTGGCCCTGTGCTGCGACGAGCGCGGCATCGCGGCCGAGGAGGTCGTGGCCTTCGGCGACATGCCCAACGACATCGAGATGCTGAGCTGGGCCGGCCGCTCGTACGCGATGGGCAACGCCCACCCCGACGTCATCACCGCCGCCTCCGGCCGCACGGTCGGCAACAACGAGGACGGGGTGGCCGTGATCATCGAGCGACTGATCGCCGAGGCCACCTCGGAGGGCACGGTCTAGAGCCGAGGCCACCGCAGGGGCCACGGTCCGGAGCCGAGGCCACCACGGCAGGCACGGTCCAGAGCCGAGGCCACCACGGCAGGCACGGTCCGGAGCCGAGGCCACCACAAGGGACACCGCCTAGAGCGGCGCCTCCCACACCACCGTCGTACCGTCGCCGTCCTCGCCCAGGCCCGGCCCGCACCAGCTCGCGCCGCCCAGCGACTCGGCCCGGCGTGCCAGGTTGCGCAGACCGCTGCGCCGCCCGCCCACCGGGATGCCGATGCCGTCGTCGGCGACCGAGAGGCGCACCCCGGCGGAGCCGTCGGGGAGCGTCACTCCGGCGTCGACGACCACCTCGATGCGGCTCGCCTCCGCGTGCCGGAACGCGTTGGAGAGCGCCTCGCGCAGGGCGGCGATGAGGTTCTTGCCGGTGAGTTCGCCGACCGTCGCGTCGATCGCGCCGAGGAAGCGGTGCGCGGGCTTGAAGCCGAGCGGCACGGCCGCCATGTTGATCTCCCGCAGGACGCGGGTGCGCAGCCCCGACGGGGCCTCGGCAGGGCCCTGCTGGAGCGCGAAGATCGCCGTACGGATCTCCTGGATGGTCACGTCCAGCTCGTCCACGGCCTTGCCCACGCCCTCGCGCACGGCCGGCACGATCGACCTGCGCTGGGCGCTCTCCAGCATCATGCCGGTGGCGAAGAGCCGCTGGATGACCAGGTCGTGCAGGTCGCGGGCGATCCGGTCGCGGTCCTCGAAGACGGCGAGCCGCTCCCGGTCGCGCTGCGCGTCGGCCATCATCAGGGCGAGGGCGGCCTGCGAGGCGAACTGGGTGGCGAGGGTCCGCTCCGCCTCCGTGAACTGCCGGGCGTCCCGCGCCCTGGGCGTGGCGAGCGCGCCGAGCACCCGCCCGCCGCTCTGCAGCGGCAGCATCATGCTCGGTCCGTAGGGGGCCGTCAGCCGGCTGATCATGCGCGGGTCCGAGGAGGCGTCGGCCACGAAGACCGCCTCGCCCTCCAGGAGCTGCTTCACCACGGGACTCTCGGGCGGGATCACCACGCCCAGCGACTTCGTGGGCCGGGGCGAGGAGACGGCGACGATCTCCAGGCCGCCTTCCTCGGCGGGCAGCAGCACGATCCCGGCGTCCGCGTCGGCGAGCCGGCGGGCCTGTTCGGCGACGACCGTGAGGGCGTCGTCGGCGTCTCCCCCGGAGAGCAGTGCGGTGGTGACGGCGACCGAGCCGTCGATCCACCGCTCGCGCTGCCGGGCCGCCTCGTACAGCCGGGCGTTGCCGATCGCGATGCCCGCCTCGGTGGCGAGGACCCGGACCATGTGCACGTCGTAGTCGTTGAACTGGCCTCCGCCGTGCTTCTCCGCGAGGTAGAGATTGCCGAAGATCTCGCCCTGGACCCGGATGGGGACGCCGAGGAAGCTCCGCATCGGCGGGTGTCCGGGCGGGAAGCCGGCCGCGCGCGGATCGTCGGACAGATCGGCGAGGCGGATGGTCTGCGGGTCGCGGATCAGCGCGCCGAGCAGCCCCGCGTGGCCGTCGGGGCGGTGGCCGATCACGCGGGCCACGTCCTCGTCGACGCCGAAGGTGACGAAGTCCGAGAGGCCCTCGCCCTCCTCGTCGACGACGCCGATCGCGGCGTAGTGGGCGTCGGCGAGTTCGGCGGCGGTCTCGCAGATCCGGTCGAGGGTGGAGTGGAGTTCGAGCCCGGTGCCGACCGAACGCATGGCCTCCAGGAGCTGCGGCACGCGGGCGGTGAGCTCCGTGGACAGCCCCTGGAGGCTGCGGGTGGCCTGGGTGGCGGCTTCCAGGGGATCCGAGTCGTCGGATGCGGCGGCGGTCATGGGCTTGAGCCTAGTAAGTCCTATTTGGCGAGAAAAGTCGGCCGCCCCCTACCGGTCGCCTCGGCGGAGCCGTGGGCGGTGGCGAGCAGATCGGTCTCCCGCTCCTGCTCCAGCATCCGGCGCAGCGGGCCGTCCGCCGTCGCGAGCTCGGCGTACGGTCCGCGTTGCACGGTCCGGCCCTCGTCGAGGACCAGCACCTCGTCGACGGCTTCGAGGCCGTGCAGCCGGTGGGTGATGAGGACGGTGGTCCGGCCCTCGGTGGCCCTGAGCAGGTCGTCGGTGAGGGCGTCGGCGGTGGCCAGGTCCAGGTGCTCGGCGGGCTCGTCGAGGACGAGGACCGGGAAGTCGGCGAGGAGGGCCCGGGCCAGCGCGAGGCGCTGCCGCTGTCCGCCGGAGAGCCGGGAGCCGTGCTCGCCCACGAGCGTGTCGAGTCCGGCCGGCAGCCCGTCGACCCAGTCGAGCAGCCGGGCCCGGCGCAGCGCCTCGCGCAGCGCCTCGTCGTCCGCCCCGACCTTGGCGAGCCGCAGGTTCTCGCGGACGGAGCTGTCGAAGATGTGGGCGTCCTGGGCGCAGAGCCCGACGAGTTTCCGGACCGCGTCGCCGTCGAGTTCCCGGGCCGGCACGCCGCCGATGCGGTACGTGCCGTGCTCCGCGTCCAGGAACCGCAGCAGCACCTGGGCAAGCGTGGTCTTGCCGGAGCCGGAGGCACCGACGACCGCGACCCGGCGCCCGGCCTCCAGGGTGAGCCCGAACCCGTCGAGCGCCGCCCGCTCCTGCCCGGCGTGCCGGGCCGAGAGCCCGGCCAGCTCCAGCGGGAACGGGCTCGCCGGGGGAGCGGCGGGCGTCCGCGGCTCGTGTACGGGGACGGCGGCGTCCAGCACCTCGAAGACCCGCTCGGCGCTGTGCTTGACGCGCTGCCGGTACTGGACGGCGAGCGGAAGCCCGGTGACGGCCTCGAAGGCGGCGAGCGGGGTCAGGACGACCACCGCGAGGGCCACCCCGTCGAGCCGCCCGTCCCGCACGGCCTGGACGCCGACGAGCGCGGCGGCCGCGACGGTCAGGCCGCAGACCAGGGCCGAGAGCCCGGCCCCGAGCGCGGTGGCGGCGGCCTGCCGGGAGGCGATGGAGGTGAGGGTGCGGTCGGCGTCCCGCGCCCGCTCGATCCGGCCCCGGAGCGCACCGGCGACGGTCAGTTCGGCGCAGCCGCGCAGCAGATCGGCCACGGCGGTCGCCAGGGTGCCGCGTGCGGGGGCGAGCCGCCGCTCGGCCCGGCGGGCGAGGGCCCCGCCGGCCGCCGGCACGACGACTCCCGCGACCAGCAGGCCCACGGCGAGGACGGCACCGGCCTCGGGCAGCAGCCAGGCGGTGAACCCGGCCGAGGCGACGCCCACGACGAGCGCGGCGCCCGCCGGGAGCAGCCAGCGGAGCCAGTAGTCCTGGAGTGCGTCGACGTCCTGGACGAGCCGCGCGAGGAGGTCACCGCGCCGGGTGCGGCGCAGTCCGGCCGGGGCGATCCGCTCCAGGCGCCGGTACACGGTGACCCGGAGGTCGGCGAGCATCCGCAGGACGGCGTCGTGCGAGACGAGCCGCTCGGCGTACCGGAAGACGGCCCGGCCGATGCCGAAGGCGCGCGTGGCGGTGACGGCCACCATCAGGTAGAGCACGGGCGGCTGTTCGGAGGCCCGAGAGATGAGCCAGCCGGACACGGCCATGAGCCCGACGGCAGACCCGAGGGCCAGACTCCCGAGCAACAAGGCAAGCCCCATCCGCCCCTTGAGCTCCCCGGCCATGCTCCGTACCCGCGCCAGTGTGGGCATCCGTTCCGGAACCGTTGTGGGCATGCGCACCGCCTGGGGCGGAACGGGTGGGCGCAGCGCCCCGACGGACCCGTCGCCTTCCGCCGTACCCGCACCCCCGGGACCGGCCCCCAGCGCGGCACCGCCACGGCCCACCGTCACCACCCGATCGGCGACAGCCAGCAACGCGGGCCGGTGCACGACAAGCAGCACCGTCCGCCCCGCGGCAAGGCGGCGCACCGCCTCCACCACACCCGCCTCGGTCTCACCGTCGAGCGCCGCCGTCGGTTCGTCGAGCAGCAGCAGGGGCCGGTCCGCCAGGAACGCCCGCGCGAGCGCGAGCCGTTGCCGCTGCCCGGCCGAGAGTCCCGCCCCGTCCTCGCCGAGCAGGGTGTCGAGCCCCTGCGGCAGCCCCGCGACGAACCCGTCCGCCCCGGCGTCCCGCAGGGCGTCCCGTACCGCCTCGTCGGAGGCGTCCGGGCGGGCGAGCCGGACGTTCTCGGCGACCGTCCCCGCGAAGAGGTGCGGGCGCTGCGGGACCCAGGCGATCCTGGCCCGCCACTCCTCCAGGTCGAGCGTCGCGAGGTCCGCGCCCCCGACCCGTACGGAACCGCCCTCCTCCGGCACCGCGAAGCCCAGCACGACGTCGAGCAGCGTCGACTTCCCGACCCCGCTCGGCCCGACCAGCGCCACCGTCTCGCCCGGCTCGACCGTCAGTGTCGCCGCGTCGAGCGAGGGCTCGGCGCGGCCCGCGTGACGTACGGTCACGCCGTCGAGCTCAAGGCGTACGGACTGCGGCACGGCTCCCGTGCCGCCGTCCCGTACCGGCTGCTCCAGGACGTCGAAGATCTCCTCCGCCGCCGCGAGTCCCTCCGCCGCCGCGTGGTACTGCGCCCCCACCTGCCGCAGCGGAAGGTACGCCTCGGGGGCCAGGATCAGGATGACGAGCCCGGTGTAGAGGTCGAGCTCACCGTGGACGAGTCGCATGCCGATGGTCACGGCGACGAGCGCGACCGACAGCGTCGCGAGGAGCTCCAGGGCGAACGAGGAGATGAAGGCGATCCGCAGCGTGCGCATCGTCGCCTGGCGGTACTCCGCGGTGATCGCGCGGATCGACTCGGCCTGGGCCTTCGCCCGGCCGAAGATCTTGAGGGTGGGAAGGCCTGCCACCACGTCCAGGAAGTGTCCGGAGAGCCGCGAGAGCAGCTTCCACTGCCGGTCCATCCGGGCCTGGGTGTACCAGCCGATGAGGATCATGAAGACCGGGATGAGCGGCAGCGTGACGACGATGATCGCCGCCGAGACCCAGTCCTCCGTGACGATCCGGGCCAGGACCGCCACGGGCACGACCACCGCGAGGCCCAGCTGCGGCAGATAGCGGGCGAAGTAGTCGTCGAGGGCGTCCACGCCCCGCGTGGCGAGGGCGATCAGCGAACCGGCCTTCTGGCCGCTCAGCCACCCGGGCCCGAGTGCGGCCGCGCGGCCGAGGAGCCGGCCGCGGAGTTCGGACTTGACCGCCGAGCTCGCCCGGTGGGCGGCGAGCTCGGTCAGCCAGGAGACCAGCCCCCGCCCCACCGCGACTCCGGCGAGCAGCAGCAGGGGCGTGGTCAGGTCGGAAACCGACTGGGCCTGCTGGAAGGCCCCCACCACGATCTCGGCGATGAGCATCGCCTGGGCGATGACCAGCGCCGCTCCGACGAGGCCGAGCACGACCACCGCGATCAGGAAGAGACGGGTGGCCCTGGCGTACCGGAGCAGGCGCGGATCGATCGGTTTCACGTGAAACATGCCCCTCTCGTGTGCGTCGGCCCTAGTGAGCGTCGGCGATGTGCTGCGTACCGATGCGCTTGCGGAACACCCAGTAGGTCCAGCTCTGGTAGAGCAGCACCAGCGGGGTCGCGATCGCCGCGCACCAGGTCATGATCTTGAGCGTGTACGGAGTCGACGACGCGTTCGTCACGGTAAGGCTCCACTCGGGGTTGAGCGAAGACGGCATGACGTCCGGGAAGAGGGCGAGGAAGAGCATCGCCACAGCGGCGGCGACGGTGACGCCCGAGAGCGCGAACGACCAGCCCTCCCGCCCGGCCTTGATCGCGCCGATGGCGCCGACGAGCGCCACCACGGCGACCAGCATCGCCGCAAGGCTCCAGCTGTCCCCCGTGTGGACCTGGGTCCAGATCAGGAAGCCCAGGGCGAGCACCGCCGTGACCAGCCCCAGCTTGAGCGCGAGCGCCCGCGCCCGCGTCCGGATGTCCCCGACCGTCTTGAGCGAGGCGAAGACCGCGCCGTGGAAGGTGAAGAGGGTGAGCGTGACCAGGCCGCCGAGGATCGCGTACGGGTTGAGCAGGTCCCAGAAGTTGCCGACGTACTCCATGTCGCCGTCGATCTTCACGCCCCGGACGATGTTGCCGAAGGCCACGCCCCAGAGGAACGCGGGGATCAGCGAGGTCCAGAAGATGGCCTGCTCCCAGTTGCGCTGCCAGTTCTCCTCGGGCCGCTTCACCCGGTACTCGAAGGCGACGCCCCGGACGATCAGGCAGACCAGGATGATCAGCAGCGGCAGGTAGAAGCCGGAGAACAGCGTCGCGTACCACTCGGGGAACGCGGCGAAGGTCGCGCCGCCGGCGGTGAGCAGCCACACCTCGTTGCCGTCCCAGACGGGTCCGATGGTGTTGATGAGGACCCGCTTCTCGACCCGGTCGCGGGCGAGCAGCTTGGTCAGGACGCCGACCCCGAAGTCGAAGCCTTCGAGGAAGAAGTAGCCGATCCAGAGGACGGCGATGAGTACGAACCAGACGTCGTGGAGTTCCATGCCTCGATCTCCTGAGCCTCAGTACGAGAAGGCCATGGGGCGGTCGGGGTCACGAGAGTCCCCGCCGATCTTGGTGGGCGGGTTGAGATCGTCCTCGGTGAGCTCCGGCGGGCCCGCCTTGACGTACTTCACGAGGAGCTTGACCTCGATGACGGCGAGGATCGCGTAGAGGGCGGTGAAGACGATCATCGAGGTGAGGACCTCGCCCTGGGAGACACCGGGGGAGACGGCGTCACGGGTGCGCAGCACGCCGTAGACGACCCAGGGCTGGCGGCCCATCTCGGTGAAGATCCAGCCCCAGGAGTTGGCGATCAGCGGGAACGCCATCGTCCAGAGGGCGATGATCCAGTACCACTTGCCCAGGCGGGGGCTGAGCGCCTTCCGCTTGAACAGGACCAGGTTCGGCACCTCGTCCTCACCGGTCCGCAGGCCCGGCGACAGCATGAACTTCTTCCGGGTCAGCCAGAGGCCGAGCACGCCGATGCCCAGCGAGGCCATGCCGAAGCCGATCATCCAGCGGAAGCCCCAGTAGGCGACGGGGATGTTGGGCCGGTAGTCGCCGGGGCCGAACTTCTCCTGCTCGGCCTTGTTCACGTCGTTGATGCCCGGGACGTACGAGCTGAAGTCGTCGTTCGCGAGGAAGGACAGCAGGCCCGGGATCTCTATGGCGACCGTGTTGTGGCCCTTCTCGACGTCGCCGTAGGCGAAGACCGAGAAGGGTGCGGGCGCCTCGCCGTCCCAGAGGGCCTCGGCGGCGGCCATCTTCATCGGCTGCTGCTTGAACATGACCTTGCCGAGCAGGTCGCCGCTGATGGCGGTGCCGAGGCCGGCGATGATCAGGGTGATCAGGCCGAGCCGCAGCGAGGTCCGCATGATCGGGATGTGCCTCTTGCGCGCCAGGTGGAAGGCGGAGATGCCGACCATGAACGCGCCGCCGACCAGGAACGCCGCCGTCATCGTGTGGAAGAACTGGGCGAGCGCGGTGTTCTGGGTGAGCACGTGCCAGAAGTCGGTGAGCTCCGCCCGGCCCCGCTCCTTGTTGATGCGGTAGCCCACGGGGTGCTGCATCCAGGAGTTTGCCGCCAGGATGAAGTAGGCGGAGAGGATGGTGCCGATCGACACCATCCAGATGCAGGCGAGGTGGATCTTCTTCGGCAGCTTGTCCCAGCCGAAGATCCACAGACCGATGAAGGTCGACTCGAAGAAGAAGGCGATGAGCGCCTCGAAGGCGAGCGGGGCACCGAAGATGTCGCCGACGAAGCGGGAGTAGTCGGACCAGTTCATGCCGAACTGGAACTCCTGCACGATGCCGGTGACCACGCCCATGGCGATGTTGATCAGGAAGAGCTTGCCCCAGAACTTCGTCGCCCTCAGGTACTTCTCGTTCTCCGTCCGCACCCAGGCGGTCTGGAGCCCGGCGGTGAGCGCGGCGAGGGAGATGGTCAGGGGGACGAAGAGGAAGTGGTAGACGGTGGTGATGCCGAACTGCCAGCGCGCCAGAGTCTCTGGCGCCAGAGCTAGGTCCACGTCCTTGTCTCCTTACATTGCCGTGGTCACATCGGCAGTTTGCCCCGTTCCTTCCGCACATTACGGGAGGAACAGGACACGCTTGTGAACGCGTTCACATTCACAAGCAATTATGGCTCATACGAAATCCGTACTGTCGGTCGGGGGTCCCCCCACCGAAGGTCACCTCTTCCCAGGACCTTCAACATATTGTTGAATCCGGGGCATGACCCTTCGGATACGCATCAGCTGGCCGGCAGGACACACCACGGCCACCCTCGAGGAGACCCCCACGAGCAAGGCGCTCGCGGGAGCCCTCCCGTTCTCCTCCACCGCCCGGACCTGGGGCGAGGAGGTCTACTTCGACACGCCGGTCTCCACCTCGGTCGAGGACGGCGCGCGCCAGGTCGTCGAGCCCGGCACCGTGGCCTTCTGGACGGAGGGCGACGCACTCGCCCTCCCCTACGGCCCCACCCCGATCTCACGGGGTGAGGAATGCCGCCTCGCGAGCCCCTGCAACCTGCTGGGCGGGCTCGACGGCGACCCGCGGATCCTGGCCACCGTCAGGGACGGCGACCCGATCCGCGTGGAACTGGCCGAGAACTGATCAGAGCCCCTGGCGGAAGCCCTCCGCCGCCTTCAGGAACAGGTCGTTCGCCTCGGTCTCACCGATCGTGACGCGCACGCCCTCCCCCGCGAACGGCCGCACCATCACGCCGTGCCGCTCGCACTCCGCCGCGAAGTCCATGGTCCGCTCGCCGAGCCGCAGCCAGACGAAGTTCGCCTGGGTGTCCGGCACGGTCCAGCCCTGGGCCACGAGCCCCGCATGGACCCGCTCGCGCTCGGACACCAACGAGCCGACCCGCCCGAGCAGTTCGTCCTCGGCCCGCAGCGAGGCCACCGCCGCGTCCTGTGCCAGCTGGCTCACGCCGAACGGCACCGCCGTCTTGCGCAGCGCCGCCGCCACCGGCTCGTGGGCGACCGCGAAGCCGACCCGCAGCCCCGCCAGGCCGTACGCCTTGGAGAAGGTGCGCAGCACGGCCACGTTGGGCCGGTCGCGGTAGAGCTCGATGCCGTCCGGGATGTCGGTGTCGCGGACGAACTCCCGGTACGCCTCGTCGATCACGACCAGCACGTCCGAGGGCACCCGGTCCAGGAAGCGCTCCAGCTCCGCCCGGCGCACCGCGGTGCCCGTGGGGTTGTTCGGGTTGCAGACGAAGATCAGGCGGGTCCGCTCGGTGATCGCCGCGGCCATCGCGTCGAGGTCGTGCACCTCGCCCTCGGTCAGCGGCACCTGCACCGAGGTGGCCCCGCTGATCTGCGTGATGATCGGGTACGCCTCGAAGGAGCGCCAGGCGTAGATCACCTCGTCGCCCGGGCCCGAGGTGGCCTGGAGCAGCGACTGCGCGACGCCGACCGAGCCGGTGCCGGTGGCCAGGTGCGACACGGGCACGCCGAAGCGGTCCGCCAGCTCCTCCGTCAGGCCGGTGCAGGCCATGTCCGGGTAGCGGTTGAAGTTCGCGGCGGCGGCCAGCGTGGTCTCCATGACCCCCGGCAGCGGCGGGTAGGGGTTCTCGTTGGAGGACAGCTTGAAGGCCACGGGACCGCCCGCGGCGGCCGGCTTGCCCGGCTTGTAGGTGGGGACGCCGTCCAGCTCGGCGCGCAGCTTGGGGCTGCCGGTGCTCGTCCCGCTGGTCTCGCTCACAGTGTGGCCTCCTCGACCGTCCGTACCGCCAATACTCCTCACCTTAAGAGGATTCGCCTCCGCTGCGAATGGGCTGTGGACAACAGGAGGGACACGCTGTGGATACGGCCTTCCTCCCGGCGGAGAGGAGGGGGAGCACGCGCCCGGGTGGCGTGCGCCGGTGGCGAGCGCCGTGGCGCGCATCCCCCGTAGAGGTGAGTTGAGACCTCTTCGAGACCTCGCCCCCTCGCCAGGCCTACGCCGTTCGAACACCATAGATCGCACGGCAAAGACCCTAACTACCTTTGATCTCATGCCCCTTGGGCTTTTTCGATCATGCAGAAACGTGCCTGTCAACGCCTGCATATGCGACCGTCCCGACCGCCCCTCGGCGCCCTACTATCGGCTCGCCATGACAGCAGCAGGGAAGCACCAGGTGAGCCGGGCACAGACCCGGGGAAGCCGGCAGGGCCGGGCAGGCATCCGGGACGTGGCCGCCGCCGCCGGGGTCTCCATCACGACTGTCTCCGACGCGCTCAACGGCAAGGGCCGACTCCCGGACGCCACCCGCCGCCACGTCCGCGAGGTCGCCGACAGGCTGGGCTACCGCCCATCCGCGGCGGCCCGCACGCTTCGTACCGGCAAGTCGGGACTCATCGGCCTGACCGTGACCACGTACGGGGATGAACCTTTCACCTTCACCGAATTCGCGTACTTCGCGGAGATGGCCAGAGCAGCCACATCGGCGGCGCTCGCCCGGGGCTACGCCCTGGTCATCCTCCCCGCCACCTCCCGCCATGACGTCTGGTCGAACGTCGCCCTCGACGGCACCGTCGTCATCGACCCCTCCGACCACGACCCGGTCGTCACCGAACTGGTCCGCCAGGGCCTGCCCGTCGTCTCCGACGGACGCCCCGCCGGCACCCTTCCGGTCACCGCCTGGGTCGACAACGACCACGAAGCCGCCGTCCTCGACCTTCTCGACCACCTCGCCGACGCCGGCGCCCGCCGGATCGGCCTCCTCACCGGAACCACCACCGACACGTACACCCGCCTGTCCACCACCGCGTACCTCAACTGGTGCGAACGGGTGGGCCAGGACCCCGTCTACGAGGCCTATCCGGCGCACGATCCGTGCGCGGGCGCCGTCGCGGCCGACCGGCTGCTCGCCCGCCCGGACCGGCCCGACGCCGTGTACGGCCTCTTCGACCCCAACGGAACCGACCTCCTCGCGGCCGCGCGCCGCTACGGACTGCGCGTCCCGGACGACCTGCTGCTGGTCTGCTGCAGCGAGTCGACCGTCTACGCCACCACCGAACCGCCCATCACGACCCTCTCGCTCAAGCCGCGCCGCATCGGCACGGCCGTCGTCCAGCTCCTCATCGACGCCATCGAGGGGATCGACACCGACGGCCCGGTCGAGCAGGTGATACCGACCGAACTCATCGTCCGCACCTCCTCGCAGCGGCGTTCGCCGCGCACCACGGTCAGCCCGCCGCGCTCACCCGCGAAGGACTGATCCCACCGGCGGCGGCGCCCGAACCCGCCGCCGACCGACTAGCCGTCCCCGCCCCTGCCCGTGGGCGGGAACGGCGAAACCGGTCACCGTACCGGCTTCGACCCTGGACTGGACCTTCTCAATTCGGGCGAAACAACCGGTGAACCCGGAGTGGACCCGGATTCACCACCCCTGGTGCGTCACACAGGAGGACGCTCATTCCTATGATGGGCGGACGACACCGCGGACCACTCCGACCAGGCCGGTCCGCGATGTGCAGGGCATCGCGACGGTGGTGGAGGGGTCGATGACTCAGGGGGCCGGTCAGGAGCCCGTGGTACGCACGGCGACATTGCGTGACTTCCGCGTACCGCCGTACGCCCGCGTGCCCGTGCAGGGCCATGCCGCCGAGCCGCCGTCCCCGGAGGAACCGGTGACCCCGGCGGGCGAGGCCGCACCCACCGAACGTCTGTCCCCCGTCGAACGCCCGGCGTCCGACGGACACCTGCCCCCGGTCGCCCCCTCGCCGGTCGAGGCCGTCCCGGTGCAGACCCCGCCGGCCGAGGCCCTCCCGGCCGCGTCCGTACCGGTCGCCTCCGTCCCGGCGCCGCCCGCCGCACCGCCCGCCGCGCCGCCCGCCGCCGCACCCCCCGCGCCGTCGGCCCCCGCGCCCCAGCCCGCCGATCCGACCCTCCACCTGGGTCACCGCCTCGCCCCGGCGTTCGCCGCCCCGGCCGGCTCCTCCATCGTCTCCGTCGCCACCGGACACCCCGGCAACGCCTTCCCCGAGGGCGACACGCCCGACGGGTACACCCCGACCGAGCGCGACCTCCCGGTCATCAACCGGGGCGACACCGTCCAGGTCCAGGTCACCACCCCCGCCCCGGCCCCCGCCCCGGAGCCCGCGAACGGCGACGGACCAGGCCCCCTCTACGTCGTCGGCGACGTCCACGGCTACCTCGACGAGCTCCTCGCCGCCCTGCGCGCCCAGGGCCTCATCGACGAGAACGGCGGCTGGGCCGCGGGCAACGCCCGGCTCTGGTTCCTCGGCGACTTCACCGACCGCGGCCCCGACGGCATCGGCGTCATCGACCTCGTCATGCGCCTCTCCGCCGAGGCCGCCGCCGCGGGCGGCTACTGCAAGGCCCTCATGGGCAACCACGAGCTGCTGCTCATCGGCGCCAAGCGCTTCGGCGACACCCCCGTCAACTCCGGTGCGGGCACCGCCACCTTCCAGGCCGCCTGGCTGCTCAACGGCGGCCAGAAGCACGACATGGACCGGCTCCAGGACGTCCACCTCCAGTGGATGTCCCGGCTGGACGCCGTGGTGCTGGAGGACGACCACCTCCTCGTCCACTCCGACACCACCGCGTACCTCGAATACGGCCAGACCATCGAGGACGTCAACGACACGGTCCACGAGATCCTCACCCGGAACGACGCCGACGAGGTCTGGGACGTCTTCCGCAAGTTCACCAAGCGCTTCGCGTTCCGCGACGACGGCGGCCCGCAGGCCGTCCAGGAGCTGCTCTCCACCTACGGCGGCCGCCGGATCGTGCACGGCCACAGCCCCATCCCGTACCTCCTCGGCCAGGTCGGCACCGAGGAGGGCGAGGACAGCGCGGGCCCGGTCGTCGACGGACCGCACGTGTACGCCGAGGGTCTCGCGATCGCCATGGACGGTGGAGTGACCATGGCCGGAAAGCTACTGGTCGTCCAACTCCCCCTGAACGGCTGACGCATAACCCTGCGCATCCGGGGAAGTCGATTTCCGGAAACACCCTGTCAGGCCGTGGCGTCACCGCAATAACATCGGGTCATCCATAGCAGGCTCTCCTCCGTTTCCGCCCAACCGACCGTTTCCCACGGCTGATCCGGGCCTACGGAGCATCGGGGGATGCACATGAACGTGGCTCCGCACCTGCTGACCGAGGACCGCGCCGAGTACGAGCGTGTCCTCGACGACGCACTGAGCACCGCCCACGCACGTCCGGAACTCGCCGGGGTCGGAACCCGGCTCACGGTCGCGCAGCTGCGCGCCATGACGATGAACGCGACCGCGCTCATCACGAGCGCCGCGGCGAGCGAGTACGACCACTTCGTGAAGGTCCGCGAACAGAACCGGGCGGCCTTCGGGACCCGGATACCCGGAGCCGACCCCGGCACCGGCACGGGCGCCGGCGTCGTCGCCATCGTCACCGTGATGGTGCCCGTCCTCGCGGGCACGGCCGCCGCGATACTCCTGCTGGTCGGTGCCGTCCTGCACGCCCTCGCGCCCACCGTGGTGTTCGGCGAGACCCTGCTGACGGCGGGACTCGTCTTCGCCGCCCTCGCCGCCGCCGGACTGCTCTTCGCGGGCGCCGGCCTGCTCGTGACCGCCCTCCACAACAGACCGGCCGCGGCGGACGGGACCGCCACGGCCGACGACGAACTCTCCCTGGCCCGGGAGGCCTGGCGCCGCGCCCTCCTGGAGCGCGGCATCCTCCCCTTCCTCCGCGACGCCCTCGCCGCCGCGGCACCACCGGACGCGACGACGCCCTGAGGAACGAGGGGCCGGGTCCCTACTCGGCCAGCGGCAGGTAGACGCGGTTGCCGGAAGCCGCGAACTCCTTCGACTTCTCCGCCATGCCGGCCTCGATCTCCTGCTGCGTACCGCCGTGCTCACGCCGGATGTCCTGGGAGATCTTCATCGAGCAGAACTTCGGGCCGCACATCGAGCAGAAGTGCGCCGTCTTCGCGGGCTCCGCCGGCAGCGTCTCGTCGTGGAACTCGCGGGCGGTGACCGGGTCGAGGGCCAGGTTGAACTGGTCCTCCCAGCGGAACTCGAACCGCGCGTCGGACAGTGCGTCGTCCCACTCCTGCGCGCCCGGGTGCCCCTTGGCGAGGTCCGCCGCGTGCGCCGCGATCTTGTACGTGATGACGCCCGTCTTCACGTCGTCCTTGTTCGGCAGGCCCAGGTGCTCCTTGGGCGTGACGTAGCAGAGCATCGCCGTGCCCCACCAGGCGATCATCGCCGCGCCGATGCCCGAGGTGATGTGGTCGTACGCGGGCGCGACGTCCGTGGTCAGCGGGCCGAGCGTGTAGAACGGCGCCTCCTCGCAGATCTCCTGCTGGAGGTCGATGTTCTCCTTGATCTTGTGCATCGGGACGTGCCCGGGGCCCTCGATCATCGTCTGCACGTTGTGGCGCTTGGCGATCGTGTTCAGCTCGCCGAGCGTGCGCAGCTCCGCGAACTGCGCCTCGTCGTTGGCGTCCGCGATCGAGCCGGGGCGCAGACCGTCGCCGAGCGAGTACGTGACGTCGTACGCCGCCAGGATCTCGCAGAGCTCCTCGAAGTTCGTGTAGAGGAAGTTCTCCTTGTGGTGCGCCAGGCACCAGGCGGCCATGATCGAGCCGCCGCGCGAGACGATGCCGGTCTTGCGGCGCGCGGTGAGCGGCACGTACGGCAGGAGCACGCCGGCGTGCACCGTCATGTAGTCGACGCCCTGCTCGGCCTGCTCGATGACCGTGTCCTTGTAGATCTCCCAGGTCAGGTCCTCGGCCTTGCCGTCGACCTTCTCCAGCGCCTGGTAGAGCGGCACGGTGCCGATCGGCACGGGGGAGTTGCGCAGCACCCACTCGCGGGTGGTGTGGATGTTGCGGCCGGTGGACAGGTCCATGACCGTGTCGGCGCCCCACTTGGTCGCCCAGGTCATCTTCTCCACCTCCTCCTCGATGGAGGAGGTGACGGCGGAGTTGCCGATGTTGGCGTTGACCTTCACCAGGAACCTCTTGCCGATGATCATCGGCTCGATCTCCGGGTGGTTCACGTTCGCCGGCAGCACCGCGCGGCCCGCGGCGATCTCCTCCCGTACGACCTCGGGGGAGACGTTCTCGCGGATCGCGACGTACTCCATCTCCGGGGTGATCTCCCCCCGGCGGGCGTACGCGAGCTGCGTCACCGCCTGACCGGTGCGGCCCCGGCGCGGCAGGCGCGGGCGGCCCGGGAAGACGGCGTCCAGGTTCTTCAGCCCGCCGCCGCGCGGCGAGGTGTGCTTGATGCCGTCGTCCTCGGGGCGGGCCGGGCGGCCCGCGTACTCCTCGGTGTCGCCGCGCGCGATGATCCAGTTCTCGCGCAGCGGCGGCAGGCCGCGCCGGACGTCGGTGTCGATGGTGGGGTCGGTGTACGGGCCGGACGTGTCGTACAGCGTGACGTCCTTGCCGTTGGTGAGGTGCACCTGGCGTACGGGCACCCGGAGGTCGGGGCGCGAGCCCTGGACGTACCCCTTGTGCCAGCCCGGCGTGCGCTCCTGCCCGTCGGGCTGGTTCTGGTCGGAGGCAGGCGTGCGTGCATCCTGAATGGTCATGAGACCGATCTCCCTACGCCGGCATTACCCGGTAACAGGTTCGGCGGTCGGCGCAGCCTCCTCCCGTACGTACGTGTCAGTACGCGCGTACGGTGATCAGCGCCCTCTCAGCCCGGTGCTCCGAGCTCCCGCGTGTGCAAAGGTGCCACCACGCTAGCGTCATCCCTGGCGTGCTGAACAGTGGGCCCCCGCCGTTCTTGCGATGATCGGTCGGTGACTTCCCCCCAGCAGACCCCCCAGCCACACGACCACGCCCCTGGTCACGGCCACGGTTCGGGTCACGATTCCGGCCCCTCCTACGGACACGGAGACGGAGGCGGAGGTGGACATGGACATGGGCACGGAGGCGGGCACGGGGGCGGGCACGGCCACAGCCACAACCACGGGCCCGCCGCCCCGGTCTCGCGCCATCTGCGCAGGGTCATCGCCGCGATCCTGATCCCCTTCGCCGCCGCCGTCGTGGTCGGGCTCGGGGTGCTCTGGCCGAGCGGGGCCCCGGCGCACGAGCGCACCGGCGTCGGCTTCGACCGGCAGACCCAGCAGGGCGAGGTCGTCTCCGTCGAGCACGTCGACTGCAAGGACGTGAACGCCGCTCAGGTCCCGCCGACCGGCGACACCTCCACCCCGGAGGGACGCGAGGCGGTCAACGCCCAGCAGGGGCAGTGCGAGAAGGCGACGATCGAGGTCACCAGCGGCCCGGACAAGGGGCGCAGGTTCGTCGAGATCGTGCAGCCGGACGCACCGCGCCAACTGCACGAGGGCCAGGGCGTGGTGGTGGCGTACGCCCCCGACGCCCCGCACGACCTGCAGTACTCGGTGACCGATGTGAACCGCAAGCTGCCACTGACGGTGCTCGCCGGCATCTTCGCCGTCGCGGTCGTGCTGGTCGGCCGGATGCGGGGCGTCATGGCGCTCATCGCGCTCGCCGCGAGCTTCCTCGTGCTGACCTACTTCATCCTGCCGGCGATCCTGCAGGGGTCGAACCCGCTGGTCGTCGCGGTCGTCGGGTCGAGCGCGATCATGCTGATCGCGCTCTACATGTGCCACGGGCTCTCGGCCCGCACCTCGGTCGCCGTGCTCGGCACCCTGATCTCGCTTCTGCTCATCGGCCTGCTCGGCTCGCTCTTCGTCGGCTGGACCTCGCTCAGCGGCAACACCGACGACTACACCGGACTCATCCACGGCCTGTACCCGGAGATCGACATGTCCGGTCTGCTGCTCGCCGGGATCATCATCGGTTCTCTCGGCGTGCTCGACGACGTGACGGTCACCCAGACCTCGGCGGTCTGGGAGCTGCACCAGGCCGATCCGGCCATGGGGCCGCGCGGCCTGTACCGGGCCGGGATCCGGATCGGCCGCGACCACATCGCTTCGGTCGTGAACACGCTGGTGCTCGCCTACGCGGGTGCCGCCCTGCCACTGCTGCTGCTCTTCTCCATCGCCCAGAGCAGCATGGGGACGGTGGCCAACAGCGAGCTGGTCGCCGAGGAGATCGTCCGGACCCTGGTCGGGTCGATCGGTCTGGTGGCGTCCGTGCCGGTCACCACCGCGCTCGCGGCCCTGGTCGTCTCCGCGGACCGGCCGGCGTCCGGCGGCGGGAAGCCCGCGGCGGTACGGGGAGGGCGGCGCCGTCGCGCCAAGTGAGGGCCGGCGGCCGCGGCCGTCGCACGGGGTGAGGGCTCAGGACCGGGGCCGTCGCACCGGGTGAGAGCAGAGGGCCTGCACCGTCGCACCGGGGTGAGAGCTGAGGCTGCGCCGTCGCGCCGCGTGAGGGCTGAGGCCTGCGCCGTCGCGCCGGGTAGGGCTCAGGCGGGTCCGGCGTTCTCTTCGGCCAGGATCTTGCCCAGTGCGGCCTCCAGGTGGTCCTCGAAGTCACCGAGTGTCCGTTCCTGACCGAGCGGAACCAGCTTGTCCGTTCGGTCGAGGAAGGCGACCAGCGGCGGCGCGCTGGCGCGGAAGAGCGCGCGGTCACCGCCCACCTGGAGTCGGATGGAGACGTCCGAGAGCCCCTCCGGCTCCGTGGGGGCGATGTGCACATCCCCGTCCCCGCTCGGCCGGTTGATCCCGTCGAGCAGCAGCTCCCTTCCGAACGCCCAGGTCACGGGCGCGTCTCCGGGGAGGTGGAAGGTCATCCGCACCGCGTAGGGATCCCGGGTCTCATATCGGAGTTCTACCGGGATCTTGAAGGAGAGCTCCTCGGAGACGAGGAAGCTCATCAGGACCTCGGCCTGAACCGACTCTCGCATCATGTACCCCGCAGTAGATGAAGCAGTTGTGTAAACACAGCTGCTGAAAGCTGTGACCGAAACGGCCAGGAATGATCCCCCGTGGCCCTCTTGACGCAATCGTGCTGTAAGCACTAGCAGATCACAAGGAGTGATTTTTCAGATACTGATAGAGAACGCGAGTGAACTGAAGAGCCTTCCGATCTCCGTGCGTAGCCGCTCGACTGCTGGGAGCAACCGTTCTTCCTGGTGAAGGGGGAGAGAAATAGCCATGGCGGCCGCCGCGGAGCCCGCGGTGATGGGGATGGCGGCGCAGACCGTGCCGAGCGCATATTCCTGACGCTCTACCAGGGGTTCCATTCGCCCCAAACCGCCCAAACGCTCCAAAAGGACACGCTGGTTACGCACCGTGTACGGAGTGATGGCTTCCACCGGATGGCGATCGAGGTGGTCTTGACGAGATTTCAGATCGAGTTGACTCAGCAGGCACTGCCCGATCGCATGCGCGTGCGCGGTCTCGCGGAAGTCGGCCCATTCCTCCACGGCGGGGGCGGAAGGGGTGTCGGCGACAGCGACGAGCTCGATCTCCCCCTCGCGGTAGAGGGCGAAGTAGATGGGCACACCGATCTCGTCCCGCCAGTGGGCCAGGGAGTCTTCGATCTTGATGCGACGATTCTGCACATCTCCGCCGCCGGCCAGTCGGACGGCGGCGTCGCCCAGGACGAACACACCCTTGTCGCGGAGCAGATAGCCCTCGTGCGTCAGGGTGCGGAGCAGGTGGTACGTGGTGGGAAGCGGAAGGCCCGTCTCGCGGGCGAGCTGTTTGGCCGGGGCGCCCTCCGCATGGGAGGCCACCGCCTCCAGGAGTCTCAGCGCCCGCTGCACCGAGCCGATCAGGGTAGGCGCAGCCGTCTGCGTAGCCGTGGCCAAAGGTCACCCCCAGGCGTGACGACGGATGCAGTGCACCCGCCCGCGGGGGCCGCCCCCGCGCGCCCGCCGGGCCTGGGAAACCGCTGGTCAGTACGGAGGTCTACGCCTGTAGTCCCCAACGCGGCGGAGAGATTCCACTCTAGTCGCAGCCCCAGGGCCCACACCCTGATTAGACGGGCACGTTCCCTCGCCCGGGCTAATGCCCTCCATCACCTTCATACCGATCAGTAGCTTGTGCTACCAGTCCTCTCGCGACCCGGCGGAGGAGCTGAACTTCCGCACGACGTAGATCAGTCCGGCGACGAGGGCCGCGAAGAGCAGCACCTTGAAGAGCAGACCGACCACGAAGGTCAGGACGCTGGTGATCAGTCCGCCGAAGACGAACAGGGCGAGGAGGGGTATGGCGACCCACTTCACCCACCAGGGCATCCCCGCGAGAATCTCCCGTACGGCCATCGTCCCTACCTCGCTCTCGAAGAATCGCTCCGCGCACTCCGCGCCGAACACCCTCAAGGCTAGGGGCGGGAGGAAGCCCGTGGGGGCCCTGCGGCCCCCGCTCTCCCCTGATCCGCCCCCTAGGGGCTCGGCCCCCGTACGGAGCGAATCCTCAGGGCTCGGCCCCGGGCCCGCTCAGCCCTCCGGCGGCGAGAAGACCACCATGACCCGCAGGTCCTCGCTGATGTGGTGGAACCTGTGCTCCACCCCGGCCGGCACGTAGACCACGCTGCCGCGCGCCACCTGGGTCGTCTCCGTCCCGACCGTGATCGCCGCTCTGCCGCTGACCACGAAGTACACCTCGTCCTGGCCGTGCGGCTGCTGCGGGTCGAGCTCCCCGGCGTCCAGCGCGTACAGGCCCACCGACATGTTCCGCTCGCGCAGGAACTGGAGGTACGCACCCTTGTTCGCGGCGCGCTCCGCCTCCAGTTCGTCCAGCCGGAATGCCTTCATCGCCTCTCGCCCCTGCCGTAGGCCCGATCATGTCTGCCACGATCAGACACATGAAGAATTTCGTAGTCAAGACGCTCGCGAACGCGGGCGCTCTCGGAGTCGCCATCTGGCTGCTCCAGGACATCACCCTGACCGGTGACAGCACCGGCAAGAAGGCCTGGACGCTCATTCTCGTCGCCCTGGTCTTCGGTCTGGTGAACTTCCTGGTGAAGCCGATCGTCAAGCTGCTGACGCTTCCCCTCTTCATCCTGACCCTCGGCCTGATCACCCTGGTGGTCAACGCCCTGATGCTGCTCCTCACCTCGTGGCTGGCCGACCTGCTCGACCTGAGCTTCCACGTGGAGGGCTTCTGGACCGCCGTCCTGGGCGGCCTGATCATCTCCGTCGTCTCGTGGGCGCTGAACGTCGTGCTCCCCGACGGCGACTGAGTGGGGACCATGGCCTACCGCGTCTGCTTCGTCTGCACGGGCAACATCTGCCGTTCGCCGATGGCCGAGCACGTCTTCCGCCGCCGGGTGGAGGAGGCCGGCCTCGGCGGTCTGGTGGAGGTCGACAGCGCCGGCACCGGAGGCTGGCACGAGGGCGAAGGGGCCGACCCGCGCACGGTCGCGGTGCTCCAGGAGAACGGATACACCTCCGGGCACACCGCCCGGCGCTTCCGGTCCTCCTGGTTCCCCGCCCTCGACCTGGTGATCGCCCTGGACGAGGGACACCTGCGGGAGCTCCGGGAGCTCGCCCGGACTCCCGACGAGGCGGCGAGGATACGGCTCCTGCGCTCCTACGACCCGGCCGCCGGGGCCGGACTCGACGTCCCCGACCCGTACTTCGGGGGCCGCGAGGAGTTCGAGGAGTGCCTGGAGATGGTGGAGGCCGCGAGCGAGGGACTGCTCGCGGCCGTACGCACGGAACTGGAGGAACGGACACCGTGACGGACGAGGAACACGGCCCCGACAGCGCCGGGGGCCCCGGGGCGACCGGTGCCGGCCGGGCCGGTGCCGCCGCGCTCGGCGACGGCACGCGGGCGGTACGGGCCGGGCTGCCCGAGCCCGTGAAGTACGAGCCGACCCTGCCGGGGCCGGTCTTCGCGGCCCACTTCCACCTGCCGGGCGAGCCGACCGGCCCGTACACCTACGGCCGCGACGAGAACCCCACCTGGACCCATCTGGAGCGGGCGATCGGCGAGCTGGAGGCGCCGGGGGAGGAGGGCGTGGAGACGCTGGTCTTCGCGTCCGGCATGGCCGCGATCTCCGCCGTCCTCTTCTCCCAGCTGAAGGCCGGCGACGCGGTGGTCCTGCCGGCCGACGGCTACCAGGCCCTGCCCCTGCTGCACGAGCAGCTGCGGGCGTACGGCATCGAGGTCCGCACCGCGCCGACCGGCGGCGACGCCCAGCTGTCCGTACTGGACGGGGCCAAGCTGCTGTGGATCGAGACCCCGTCCAACCCCGGTCTCGACGTCTGCGACATCCGCCGCCTGGTGCGGGAGGCCCACGAGGCCGGGGCGCTCGTCGCCGTCGACAACACCCTTGCCACCCCGCTCGGCCAGCGCCCGCTCGCCCTCGGCGCGGACTTCTCCGTCGCCAGCGACACCAAGGGCATGACCGGGCACGGCGACATCCTGCTCGGCCATGTGAGCTGCCGTGATCCCCTGCGGGCGGCGGAGGTACGGCGCTGGCGCAAGATCGTCGGCGCGATCCCCGGGCCCATGGAGGCCTGGCTCGCCCACCGGTCGCTCGCCACCCTCCAGCTGCGGATCGACCGGCAGTGCTCCACCGCGCTGGCGCTGGCCCGGACGCTCGCCGAACGCGCGGACGTGACCGGGCTGCGCTACCCCGGACTGCCCGGCGACCCCTCGCACGCGGTGGCCGCCCGGCAGATGCGGCGCTTCGGGCCGGTGGTCTCCTTCGAGCTGGCGGACCGGAAGCGGGCCGAGCGGTTCCTGGAGGAGCTGCGGCTCGTGGACGACGCGACGAGTTTCGGCGGTGTGCGCTCCACGGCGGAGCGGCGCGGGCGCTGGGGCGGGGACGCGGTCGCGGAGGGCTTCATCCGCTTCTCGGTCGGAGCCGAGGACCCGGAGGACCTGATCGCCGACGTGCTGCGCGCCCTCGACGAGGCCGGAAGCGCGAGCTGAACGCGGTCCGCGCGCCCGGACGAGGACGCTCCGAGCCTCCCCCCTCGTGGCTCGGAACGCCCTCGGTTCCACGCGCGGAGACCGCCTGCACAAGGCTAGTTGACTGTGCGTCAGTGTCCAATCACGGTAGCGACAGCGACCTATCGACTTATTTATAGTTGGACGGTCCTGAGGCGACGTCAGCCGACCGCCTGAGTCGAACGGCCGCACGGCCGGGAGGGGGCGGACATGGATCTCGCCCTGCTGCGCACGTTCGTCACGGTGCACCGGGCCGGCTCCTTCACCCGCGCCGCCGCGCTCCTCGGCCTCTCCCAGCCCGCCGTCACCAGCCAGATCCGGACACTGGAACGACAGCTGGGCCGGCCGCTCTTCCTCAGACAGGCGCGCGGAGTCACCCCGACCACCATCGGCGACGAGCTCGCGCACCGCGCGGCGCCCCATCTGGACGCCCTCGTGGAGATCGCCGAGACCGGCCTCGACGACGAGAGCGGGGTCCGCACCCTCCATCTCGCCGGGCCCCCCGAGTTCACTTCGCTCCGCGCGCTGCCCGCCCTCACCCCGCTGGTCGACCAGGGCCTCGCCGTACGGGCCTCCTTCCTCGGCAACACGGAGGACATCCTCGACGGGCTCACCGCGGGCCACCACGACCTGGCCATCGCCACCGCCCGTCCCCGGGGCGGTCTGCTCGTCTCCACCCCGCTCTGCGACGAGGAGCACGTGCTCGTGGCGGCCCCACGCTGGGCCGCCAGGCTCTCCCCCGAGGTGCTCCTGAGCAGGGGGGCCGTGGTCCTGGAGCAGCTTCCGGTGGTCGAGGTGCACGAGTCGCTGCCCTTCGTCTCCCGCTACTGGGCGAGCGTCTTCGAGACCAAACCGGCGGCCGCCGCCACCGTCATCGCCCCCGACCTGCGCGCCGTGCGGGACTCCGCCGCCTCCGGCGCCGGGCTCGCCGTCCTGCCGCGCTATCTGTGCGAGGAAGCCCTGGAGCGGGGACACCTCGTGGCGCTGCTCGACCCCCCGGTCCCCCCGCTCCGGACCTACTTCCTGGTCGCGCGCACGGGGACGCTCGCCCTGTCCCCCCTCGCACGGGCCCACGAGGAGCTCCTGCGCGCCGCCGGGAACTGGTGAGTTTCAGGACACCTCGAACGGGCCATTTTCTTCCCATGACCGAACGGCCCGTGATCAAGCGCACCGCACGCGCCATCCTGCTCGACGGGGACGACCTGATCCTCATCAAGCGGACCAAGCCCGGGATGGATCCCTACTGGCTCACGCCCGGCGGCGGCGTGGAGCCCACCGACGCCACCGTCGTCGAGGCCCTGCACCGCGAGGTGCTCGAAGAGCTCGGCGCCAAGATCACCGATGTGGTGCCCTGCTTCGTCGACACCGTCGAGCACATCGTCGACGGCGGGGTCTCCGGGGTGAAGGTCCAGCACTTCTTCGTGTGCCGGCTGGGCTCCATGGACACTTCCCTGCGGCACGGACCCGAGATGGAGGAACCCGTCGGCGAGTACGAGATCGTCCGGGTCCCCTTCAGCCGGGTCGGCATCGCCGCCGTGCACCTCGTCCCGCTCTCCCTGCGCCACTACCTCGACGGCAACATCGAGGGCGTGCGCGCGATGCACGCCCCCGACCTGGGCTGACCGGGCTCGCGGGACCTCGGCTAGCCGGCCGCGGGGGCGAGCTCCGCGAGGAAGTCGTGACGGATGCGGTCCGAGGGGACCCCCGCTCCGCGCAGTGCGTCGACCCCGCGACGGACCATGTCGAGCGGCCCCGAGAGATACGCGTCGCGCTCGTTCCACGGGCCGTAGCGGCAGACGGCTTCCGGGAGCCTCCCCTGCTCCTCCGTGACCGGGTGGACGGAGAGCCAAGGGAAGGTCTTCTGGAGCCGCAGCATCGTGTCGATGTCGTAGAGGTCGTGGCCGCTGCGCGCCCCGTAGAAGACGTCCACCGGGCGCCGGTCCCCGTGCTCGGCGACGTCCTCGACCAGCGCCTTGATCGGCGCTATCCCGGTACCGCCGCCCATGCAGAGCAGGCCGGTGTCCGTGGAGTGGTCGACCGTCATGGAGCCGGCCGGCGGGCCGAGCCGCAGCACGTCCCCGGGGCGCGCCCGGTGGACCAGCGCGTTGGACACCCAGCCGGCCGGGACGGCCTTGACGTGGAGGGACAGCAGTCCGTCCGGCCGGGGTGCCGAGGCGAAGGAGTAGTGGCGCCAGATCCGGGGCCACCACGGGGTCTCCAGCGTCGTGTACTGCCCGGCGAGGAACGGGTACGGCTGGTCGGTCCTGAGCGTCACGACGGCGATGTCCGGGGTGCGCAGGTCATGGGAGACCACTTCCGCCTGCCACCAGGCGGGCGCGGCCCGCTCGTTCTCAGCGGCGGCGTCGATCATGATCTGGGAGATCGTCGTGTACGTACGGACCCAGGCCGCCTCGGTCTCCTCGTCCCAGCTCTTCTCCGCGTACCGCACGAGCGCGCCGATGAGGGCCTCGCCGACGGCCGGATAGTGGGCGGCCTGCGTCCCGTACTTCCGGTGCCCCCGGCCCAGGTTCTCCAGGTACGCGGTGAGGACCGGGGTGTCGTCCAGGTGCTCGGCCGCGGTCAGGAGGGCCTTCAGGAGCCGGTCGCGCTGGGTGTCCATGGCCGCGGGGAACATCTCGCGCAGCTCGGGGTGCCGGACGAAGAGCAGGGCGTAGAAGTACGAGGTCACCCGATCGGCGGCCGGTGCGATCTCCGCCAGGGTGCGACGGACGAGCACGGCGTCGGTGGAGGGTCCCCCGGATATCAGGGGTTCCTTCCCGTCCGCCGCCGGGGAGTCCCGCTCGTCCGTCGTGGTGGTCGGAGCATCCATCATGTGCCTCGCCTCGCGCTGGCCGGCTTCCGTGACCGCAGCATGGCGCTTCCGACCGGCACTTCGGACAGAAAGTGGCGTTCTCGGGCCATAGGCCCGGGTTTCTGGCTAGGCTGCGCTGTTTCGGACCAGGGCGTAGGCCTCGCGCAGGTCCCCTCCGGAGTAGCTGTGGCGGGAGAGCCCGGCGAGATGGTGGTCCGCGTTCACGGCCACGGTCTCGGGCACCAGCGCGAAGAGTTCCGCGTCGGACATCGAGTCCCCGTACGCGACGCAGTCGACCGGGTCCACTCCGTACCCCGCGCAGAGCTCCCTCGCGATCCGCACCTTCGCCCGCGCGTCGAGAATGCCCGGCCGGTGGATCGCCTCGGTGAAGGGGACCGCCGGCCAGAGCGAACCGTGCGTCGTGTCGACGCCCCAGTCGAGAAGCCGCTCGACGAAGAAGTCGGGCGAGAGGGAGATGACCGCGCAGCGGTCTCCCCGGGCCCGGATGTCGGCCCAGACCTCACGGATGCCCGCCAGCCAGGGCGCCCCTTCGAAGGCCGCCGCGACCTGTTCCGGGGTGAGCGCGGTCCAGAGGGAGTGGGCCCGGACGGCGAACTCGTCCGGGGTGAGACCGCGTAGAAAGCCCTCCTCCAGGGCGGCGATCTCCTCGACGAGGCCCAGCTGCCGGGAGATCTCCACAGCCGCGGCCGACCCGCGGATCAGAGTGCCGTCGAGGTCGAAGAGATGCAGTCGCTGGTGGGGTTTCACGTGAAACATCGTCCCCATGCCACGAGGTGGGAATCAACGCCCCCTTGGATATCGGCCAGATCCGGTAAAGCAGTGGACGGAAGATCACCGGTTCGGCCAGCCTGAGAGGTATGCCGAGCTCCCCCTCCCCCCTCGCACAGCTCCCCGTCCGGCGCCTCGGTCCGGAAGACCTCCTCGCCTGCGCCGATCTCTCCGAGAACCGGGGCTGGCCGCGCGAGGAGCACAAGTGGGGCCTGCTCCTCACCGCGGGCACCGGCTACGGCATCGACGACCCGGCCGGGCCGGGGCTGGCGGCCTGCTCCGTGGTCACCTCGTACGGTCCGGGGCTCGCCGCGATCGGCATGGTGCTCGTCGCCGAGCGGTACGCACGCCAAGGGGTGGGACGCCGGCTCATGCGGCACGTCCTGGCGGAGGCCGGGGACACCCCGCTCACCCTGCACGCCACGCCGAACGGCCAGCCCCTGTACGAGCAGCTCGGTTTCGTCCAGACGGGCCGGGCGGAGATGGTGCGCGGGCGCTTCACCTTCACCACGCCCGCCCCGAACGTCTCGGTCCGGGCCGCGACGGCGGAGGACCTCCAGGCGATCCTGCGTCTGGACCTCGAGGTCTTCGGCCTCGACCGCACCCACGTCATCACCCGCCTCCCCGCGTTCGCGGACCACCTCCGCGTCGCGGAGGAGGACGGCGAGATCACCGGCTTCGCCGCCGCCTGGCCCAACATGGACACCCATGTCATCGGCCCCCTGATCGCCCGGGACCCGGCCACCGCCCAGGCTCTGATCGCCTCACTGGCCACCGCCACCGACCGCCCGCTCCGCACGGACATCGACGTGCGCCACACGGCGCTGCTGAGCTGGGCGAAGGAGAACGGCCTCGACTCGATCGCCTCCAACGCGGTGATGGTCCGCTCGCTCCCGGACCTCCCCGGCGACTGGCGCCGGCGCTTCGCCCCCCTGACGGTCGCGGCCGGATAGGCCCCGCCCCCGGGGGCACCAGCCCTCGGACAATTACTTGCAAACGCTCATTATTGCGCCCCATCGTCTACCCTGGGTCGAGAGCCACTCCGGTGCCGAGGAGAGACCGAGGAGAGACCATGACCGCGACGGACCCCGCACTCACCGCGCTCTCCCAGCGCTGGTGCGCCCTCTCCCTGCTGCACGGCAGGATCGAGTCCCACATCGAGCGCGCCCTGGAGTCCGGGCACGGTCTGAGCGTGCGGGAGTACTCGCTGCTCGACGTCCTCAGCCGCCAGCACAGCGGCCCCGGCGGCCACCTCCAGATGAAGCAGGTCGCCGACGCCGTCGTGCTCAGCCAGAGCGCCACCACCCGGCTCGTCACCCGGCTCGAGGACCGGGGCCTGCTCACCCGGTACCTCTGCGCCACCGACCGGCGCGGCATCTACACCGATGTGACCGAGGCCGGCCAGAAGCTCCTCGAAGAGGCCCGCCCCACCAACGACAGCGCACTGCGCGAGGCCCTCGACGAGGCCGCGAAGAACCCGGAGCTGGCGCCGCTCGTCCAGGTCGTGGAGGGCGTGGGCGCTCCCGCGTGACACCGGGGCGTCAGCGCTCGGGCGTACCCTGCGGGGCATGAGCGATCTTGAGATACGCCCCGCCGGCACGGAGGACCTCCCTGCCATCGTCGCGATGCTCGCCGACGACCCCCTGGGCGCCCAGCGCGAATCCCCCGACGACCTCTCCCCGTACCTCACGGCCTTCGAGCGCCTCGCGAACGACCCTCACCAACACGTCGTCGTGGCCGTTCGGGGGGCCAAGGTCGTCGGCACCCTCCAGCTGACGATCGTCCCGGGTCTCTCCCGCCGGGGCGCCACCCGCTCGATCATCGAGGGCGTCCGCATCCACGCCGACGAGCGCGGCAGCGGTCTCGGGACGCAGCTCATCGAATGGGCCGTCGAGGAGTCCGGCCGCCAGGGCTGCGTGCTCGTACAGCTGACCTCCGACGTCACCCGCACCGACGCCCACCGCTTCTACGAACGCCTGGGCTTCGAGGCCTCGCACCTGGGCTTCAAGAAGAGCCTCTGACCCGGGCTTCCAGGGCTCCAGCACGCTGTTTCCCATGAAACCGTGCCGTTTCACGTGAAACGGCACGTCATGGGAAACAGCGCGCCCGGGAGTCAGAGCGCGGGATCAGAGTCCGCGCCAGCCCGCCTCGTCCACACCGCCCGGAACCGCGTCCCCCGGCTCGTACGGCTCCCGGGTGAAGACGAACGACCCGAGGTCGAGATGGCTGACGCTGCCGTCGGCGCCCCGCACCGCCCTGAGCGTCTCCCCCGCGTAGTAGCCGTTCAGCCCGACCCAGCCGCCCTCGGGCAGGGCGCGGAACCGGGCCCGGCGCCCGGCGCCCCGCAGGGGTTCGAGCACGACGCTCCGCTCGGGGCCGAGCCGGAGCCCGTAGGCGTACGTGCCCCAGTACCAAGGACCGGTGAGGGAGAGCAGCTCCTCGTCGACCTCCGCCTCGGGAAGGGGACGCCACGGCTCCGGGAACCTCGGCTCCGCCTCCGCCACGATCTGCACGAGATCGGCGGCCACGACCCCCGTCAGCGGGCCCGAGGTGGCATTGGAGAGGGCGATCCCCGCGAGGCCGTCCTCCACGCTCACCCACAGACAGGCGACGAAGCCCGGGAGCGAGCCGGTGTGGCCGATCAGGGTGCGGCCGTCCTTGCGCACCAGCTGGAGACCGAGCCCGTAGCTCCCCTCCCAGTCCCCCTCCCCGGCCGGAGAGGCCGGGGCACGCATCTCCTCCACGGACGCCGTGGCGAGCACCCGCTCGTCCCCCGCCGCGAGGAAGGCGGCGAACCGGGCCAGGTCACCGGCCGTCGACCAGAGCTGACCGGCCGGTGCCATCAGGCCGAGGTCCTCCGACGGCTCGGGCAGCATGACGTCGGCCCAGGGATGCACCGCCCAGCCACCCGCGTGCGGAGCGACGGGGTCTACCGTCGTACGGCCCATGCCCAGCGGTTCCAGGATCTCGCGCCGCAGGGCCTCCTCCCAGGACACCCCCCGGACGGCCTCGACCAGTGAACCGAGCAGCGTGTAGCCGGGGTTGGAGTAGTGGTGCCGGCGCCCCGGCGACTGGACGAACGGCCGCTCCCCCAGGACGTCGGAGAGCTCGGGCCGCAGGGCGGCGGAGGACCTCTCCCACCACGATCCGGGCGTCTCGGCCGCGAGACCGCCGGTGTGGCCCAGGAGTTGGGCGATCGTCACCTCGCCGACGCCCGTCCCCTTCAGATGCCGCTCCAGCGGATCGTCGAGCCCGAGCAGCCCCTCGTCCCGCAGCCGCATCACCAGCACGGCGGTGAACACCTTGGTGATCGACCCGATCCTGAACTGGGTGTCGGCGTCCGGCGCGTGACCGTCCACGCAGCTGCGCGAACCGCTCCACACCAGCGCTCCGTCACGGACCACCGCCCCCACGAGGGAGGGCGTCCGCCCCTCGGTCTGGGCGACCGCGACGCGGTGCAGCAGAGCCCGCTCGGTACCGGGCAACAAGGCTTCGAAAGATGTCGTCATGGAACCCATCCAACGCGATGTCAGCCGAGGAAACGCATGGGGCCGCAGGTCACTTCGAGATGCGGGCCTCGATGCCGTCGAGCAGGAAGTCGAGGCCGACCCGGAAGGTGTCGTCGGCGTCCAGATGGGCGGCATCGCGCACCACCGTGGCCAGCGCGGGGAATCGGCCGGTGGCGAAGGTCCGCTCCAGATAGGGCCCGAGCGACTCCTGCCAACGCCTCTCGTCCATACCGGTGGCCCGCTCGGCGCGCCGCTCGGCGATCTCCCGACGCACCGCGCCGATCACGTACGCCTTGACCGCGGTGACCACCGGCATGACGGCGTCCACGTCGACCTCGCCCAGTGCGGCCATCACGGCCTCGCCACTGGCCAGCGCGTGCGGACCGAGCTGGGGTCGGCCACCCAGGAGATCGGCGAGCCATTCGTGCTCATGAGCGGCGTGCCGAGTGGTTTCGGCGAGAGAGCGGAGCGCTTCGCGCCAGCCGTCTCCGGCCGGCCGGATCTCGGCGTGGACGGCGTCGACCATCAGGTCGAGCAGCTCCTCCTTGCCGGCGATGTAGCCGTACAGCCGCATCGGCCCCACACCCAGCGCGTTGGCGACCTTGCGCAGGGACACCGCGTCCAGGCCGTCCGCGTCGGCCAGCTGGATCGCCGCTCGCACGATCCGCTCCCGGCTCAACGAGGCCGGCGCGGGTCGATTCGGCGGCTCCGGCCTCTCCCACACCAACATGCCGCTCACCATACATCGCATCAAGCGATACAGTGTATCGACCAGTACGGTGTATCGAGGAGGGGCAACCATGTCCATCGCCATCGTCGGAGCCGGCCTCGGCGGCCTGGCTCTCGCCCGTGTGCTGCACGTGAACGGCATCGACGCCGTCGTGTACGAACGCGAGTCGTCCCGCCGTGCGCGCGGTCAGGGCGGCATGCTCGACATCCACTCCGGCCAGCGGGCGCTGCGCGAGGCCGGTCTGATCGACCAGTTCCACGCGATCGCCCGTGGCGAAGGCCAGGACATGCGGCTCCTCGAGCCGGACGGCACCCTGCTGCTCCAGGAGGACACGCCCGACGACGCCCCGCTCGAACGACCCGAGGTCGACCGCGCCGATCTGCGCGACCTGCTGCTGGATTCCCTCCCGGAAGGCATGGTGCGCTGGGGGCACGCGTTCACATCCGCCGAGAACGGCCTTCTGCACTTCGCCGACGGCAGCACTGCGGCGTGCGACCTGCTGGTCGGCGCGGACGGCGCGCAGTCCCGGGTCCGCCCGCTGCTCACCGACGCCCGGCCGGCGCACATCGGCCAGAACGTCGTCGAGGTCGGCATCCCCGACATCGACCGCACGCACCCCGACCTCGCGGCGATGGTCGGGCGCGGCAACTACTGGGTGCTCGGCGACGGGCTGTCCCTGGCGGCACAGCGCAACGGCGACGGCCGCGTCCGCATCGGCCTCAGCTTCTACAACACCGCCGAGGACTGGTTCGCCACCAGCGGGATCCCGTTCGACGACCCGGCCGCCGCCCGGGCGCGGCTGATAGACCTGCTCCCCGGCTGGCACTCACGCTTCACCGCACTGATCGCGGCCTGCGACGACACGGTCGTGCCGCGGGCGATCACCACTCTGCCGGTCGGCCTGACCTGGCCGTCGACGCCGGGCGTCACCCTGCTCGGCGATGCCGCGCACCTGATGCCGCCGGTGGGGGAAGGCGCCAACATGGCGCTGCTCGACGGCGCCCTGCTCGGCCTCGCGCTGGCCGCGCACCCGGACGACCTTCCCGCCGCCGTCGAAGCATACGAACGCGAGATGTTCGAACGCACCAGCGCTGCCGCCCGGATGTCCGCGGACGTCCAGAAGCTGCTGATGTCGCCGGACGCCGCCCGGAAGATGCTCGCGTTCTTCCGGCCCGGCTGAGGGTGAGCCTGCCGGGCGGATCAGGTCTGGGCCATGTCCACGAAGCGTGAGTAGTGGCCCTGGAAGGCCACGGTGATCGTGGCCGTCGGGCCGTTACGGTGCTTGCCCACGATGATGTCCGCCTCGCCCGCGCGCGGGGACTCCTTCTCGTAGGCGTCCTCGCGGTGCAGCAGGATCACCATGTCGGCGTCCTGCTCGATCGAGCCCGACTCACGCAGGTCGGAGACCATCGGCTTCTTGTCGGTGCGCTGCTCGGGACCACGGTTCAGCTGGGAGAGCGCGATCACCGGCAGTTCCAGCTCCTTGGCGAGGAGCTTCAGGTTTCGCGACATGTCGGAGACCTCTTGCTGACGGCTCTCCTGCCGCTTGGAACCGCCCGACTGCATGAGCTGCAGATAGTCGATGATGACGAGCTTGAGGCCGTTGCGCTGCTTGAGCCGGCGGCACTTCGCGCGGATCTCCATCATCGACAGGTTCGGGGAGTCGTCGATGTACAGCGGGGCCTGGGAGACGTCCGGCATCCGGCGGGCGAGACGGGTCCAGTCCTCGTCGGTCATCGTGCCGGAGCGCATGTGGTGGAGCGCGACGCGGGCCTCGGCCGAGAGCAGACGCATCGCGATCTCGTTGCGGCCCATTTCGAGGGAGAAGATGACGCTGGGCAGGTTGTGCTTGATGGAGGCCGCCCGGGCGAAGTCCAGGGCGAGGGTCGACTTACCCATGGCGGGACGGGCCGCGATGATGATCATCTGGCCGGGGTGCAGCCCGTTGGTGAGCGAGTCGAGATCGGTGAAGCCGGTGGGCACACCGGTCATCTCGCCGCTGCGGGAGCCGATCGCCTCGATCTCGTCGAGCGCGCCCTCCATGATGTCGCCGAGCGGCAGGTAGTCCTCGGTGGTGCGCTGCTCGGTGACCGCGTAGATCTCGGCCTGGGCCGAGTTCACGATCTCGTCGACGTCTCCGTCGGCCGCGTAGCCCATCTGCGTGATCTTGGTGCCGGCCTCCACGAGGCGCCGCAGGACCGCGCGCTCGTGGACGATCTCGGCGTAGTACGAGGCGTTGGCCGCGGTCGGTACCGACTGGACCAGGGTGTGGAGGTAGGAGGCGCCGCCGACACGGGTGATCTCGCCGCGCTTGGTGAGCTCGGCACCGACCGTGATCGGGTCGGCGGGCTCGCCCTTGGCGTAGAGGTCGAGGATCGCCGCGTAGACGGTCTCGTGCGCGGGCTTGTAGAAGTCGTTGCCCTTGATGATCTCCACGACGTCCGCGATGGCGTCCTTGGAGAGCAGCATGCCGCCGAGGACGGACTGCTCTGCGTCGAGATCCTGCGGGGGCACGCGCTCGAAGCCGGAGAGGCCGCCGTCCCAGGGGCCTTCGCTGCCCCGCTCGTGCTGGTCGTCCCGCCCGCGGCCGCGGCCGCGCCCTTCGCCTCGCGTACGGGTGGGCAGCCGGTCGCTCGGTCCGCTGTCGGCCCAAGGGTCGTCCATGGGCTCGGGAACGCTCACCAAGCACCTCCTCCCGTCCGCTCCGCGGACCTCGCCGTGCCACTCTCTTCTTACGCCACGGCCTTGATCAACGAGTGGCTTTGCGACCGCTTCTGGCGAGTCGGGCGCCGGACCACGGTAGGCCCGCGGGGGGCGTCAGCCAATCTGGTTATCCACAGGCCCTGTGGGTGAAGGGCCAGATGCTGTGGAGAACTCGCCGGATCCTGTGCACGGAGCGGGGGACAGCCATGTGGACAAACTCATAACACCCCCGCCCTCACACACCTGACCTGCGCTTTTCCCATCCACGGGCTGTGGGGGAGAAAAACTTTTCCCCCTGGACCAAGATCAGAACAAACGGCCCACACCCGAAGCCTCGCCCCATCGGAAAGTAAGGATCACTGAGGCATTGCATCTCTTACCTGTGGAAGATTAGATTGAGCCCATGACCCAGGCCCCCGCGACCTCCAAGGCCGTCCGCCGACAGCACGACCGCGAGATCGTCTCCCTCGCCCTGCCGGCCTTCGGCGCCCTCGTCGCCGAGCCCCTGTTCCTCATGGTCGACAGCGCCATCGTCGGCCACCTCGGCACACCCCAGCTCGCGGGCCTCGCGATCGCCGCGGCCCTGCTCTCCACCGCCGTCAGCGTCTTCGTCTTCCTCGCCTACGCCACCACGGCCGCCGTCGCCCGGCGGGTGGGCGCGGGCGACCTCCCGGCCGCCATCCGGCAGGGCATGGACGGCATCTGGCTCGCGCTCCTCCTCGGCGCCGCCGTCGTCGTGCTGACCCTGCCCGCGGCGCCGTGGCTCGTCGACCTCTTCGGGGCCTCGGACACGGCCTCCCCGTACGCCGTCACCTACCTCAGGATCTCCAGCCTCGGGATCCCCGCCATGCTGGTGGTCCTCGCGGCCACCGGCGTTCTGCGGGGCCTCCAGGACACCCGTACACCGCTCTACGTGGCCATCGCCGGCTTCGCGACCAACGGCGCGCTCAACGTCGGCCTGGTCTACGGGGCCGGACTGGGCATCGCCGGCTCCGCCTGGGGCACGGTCATCGCCCAGTGCGGCATGGCCGTCGCCTACCTGGTCGTGGTCGTACGGGGAGCTCGGCGCCACGGCGCCTCCCTCCGTCCCGACCCGGCCGGTATACGCGCCTCCGCCCAGGCCGGCGTCCCGCTCCTGGTCCGTACGCTCTCGCTCCGCGCCGTCCTGATGATCGCGACGGCCGTCGCCGCCCGGCTGGGGGACGCGGAGGTCGCCGCCCACCAGATCATCCTGTCCCTGTGGAGCCTGATGGCCTTCGCGCTGGACGCGATCGCCATCGCGGGTCAGGCCATCATCGGCCGCTACCTCGGCGCGGACGACGCCGACGGCGCACGGCAGGTCTGCCGCCGCATGGTCCAGTGGGGCGTGCTCTCCGGGGTGATGCTCGGCGCGCTGCTCATCGTCGCCCGGCCCTTGTTCGTCCCGCTCTTCACCGGCGACACCACCGTGCAGGACACCCTGCTCCCGGCCCTGCTCGTGGTCGCCATCTCGCAGCCGATCTCCGGAGTCGTCTTCGTCCTCGACGGGGTCCTCATGGGCGCGGGAGACGGCCCCTACCTGGCCTGGGCGATGCTGCTCACGCTGCTCGTCTTCGCCCCGGTCGCCCTCCTGGTCCCGACGCTCGGCGGCGGGCTGACGGCGCTCTGGTGGGCGATGACCCTGATGATGTCGGTACGGATGGGCACCCTCTGGTTCCGGATGCGCTCCGGCCGCTGGATCGTCACCGGCGCCACCCGCTGATCTACCCGCGTGTTTCACGTGAAACGGCAGCACGAAACGTCATCGGAAACAGCGGAAGGGCCGCACCCCGAGGGGTACGGCCCTTCCTCACTGCTGAGCGCAGACTGCCAAGGGCAGCGTTACGCGGCGACGACCTCGACGCCGAGCTTCGCGGCAACCTCGGGGTGCAGACGCACGGACACCTGGTGCGAGCCCAGGGTCTTGATCGGCGAACCGAGCTCGACGCGACGCTTGTCGACGTCGGGGCCACCCGCGGTCTTGATCGCCGAGGCGATGTCGGCCGGGGTCACGGAGCCGAAGAGACGGCCGGCGTCGCCGGAGCGAACGGCCAGGCGCACCTTCGTGCCCTCGAGCTGGGCCTTGATCTCGTTGGCCTGCTCGATGGTCGCGATCTCGTGGATCTTGCGGGCGCGGCGGATCTGCGCCACGTCCTTCTCGCCACCCTTGGTCCAGCGGATCGCGAAACCACGCGGGACCAGGTAGTTGCGAGCGTAGCCGTCCTTGACGTCGACGACGTCGCCAGCGGCACCGAGGCCAGAGACCTCGTGGGTGAGGATGATCTTCATTTTTCGGTCACCCTTCCCTTATCGCGCGGTGGACGTGTAGGGCAGCAGCGCCATCTCACGGCTGTTCTTGACGGCCGTGGCGACGTCACGCTGGTGCTGCGTGCAGTTGCCGGTCACGCGGCGGGCACGGATCTTGCCGCGGTCGGAAATGAACTTCCGCAGCATGTTCGTGTCCTTGTAGTCCACGTACGCGGTCTTGTCCTTGCAGAAAGCGCAGACCTTCTTCTTAGGCTTGCGCACAGGCGGCTTCGCCATGGTGTTTCTCCTGTGTGATCAAGAAGTGGGGGTACGAGCTGCTTCGAGGGCGCGAGCCCTAGAAGGGGGGCTCGTCCGAGTAGCCGCCGCCGGAGTTTCCACCCCAGCCGCCACCGCCACCGCTGCCGCCCTGCTGGCCGCCGCCGGAGGAGGGGCTGCCGGTCGCCCACGGGTCGTCGGCGGGAGCACCGCCGCCACCCTGCTGGGAACCGCCGGAGTTTCCACCCCAGCTGCCGCCGCCACCGCCGCCGCCGGCCTGCTGGCCGCCGCCGCCGTATCCACCCTGGCCGCCTCGACCGGTGGTCTTGGTGACCTTGGCCGTGGCGTTCTTGAGGCTGGGGCCGACTTCCTCGACATCCAGCTCGTAGACCGTGCGCTTGACGCCCTCACGGTCCTCGTAGGACCGCTGCTTCAGCCGGCCCTGCACGACGACGCGCATGCCTCGCTGGAGCGACTCGGCGACGTTCTCCGCCGCCTGACGCCAGACCGAGCAGGTCAGGAACAGGCTCTCGCCGTCCTTCCACTCATTGGTCTGACGGTCGAAGGTGCGGGGGGTGGACGCGATACGGAACTTCGCGACCGCCGCACCGGACGGGGTGAAGCGCAGCTCGGGGTCGTCGACAAGATTGCCGACGACCGTGATGACGGTCTCGCCTGCCATGGGGGAACCTCTCGGCGGGTTTGCTTCTGGCTGCTTTGTAGCTACTCGGACCCGATGACCTCTGAGCTAGAAGCTCAGTGGGTCTCGGGACGGAGGACCTTGGTCCGGAGGACCGACTCGTTCAGGTTCATCTGGCGGTCGAGCTCCTTGACGACCGCAGGCTCGGCCTGCAGGTCGATGACCGAGTAGATGCCCTCGGGCTTCTTCTTGATCTCGTACGAGAGACGACGACGGCCCCAGGTGTCGACCTTCTCGACCTTTCCGTTGGCCTCACGGACAACGGAGAGGAAGTTCTCGATCAGGGGGGCGACAGCGCGCTCCTCCAGATCGGGGTCGAGGATGACCATCACCTCGTAGTGACGCATGTGGAACCCACCTCCTTTGGACTCAGCGGCCACGGTCGTTCCGTGGCAGGAGGGTCGTGATGCGTAAGCAACGGTATCCGCCACCACTGACAGTCCCCCTCGGCGAGCGAGGAGTGCTGTCGGGGCCCCGGAGGGACCTGGGCAGACACCGGCGCAGCTGTACAGAGTACCCGCACATCTGCTTCCGGTTGAAATTCCCCGGGGAGGGGACGCAATCTGTACACAACGGATATGGGCGGCGCTACGATGCGCCGCCTTCCGGCAGGCACGCCAGGAGGTGCCCCATGGCACAGGCAATGCGACCCGACCCCGGCCACTCTCTCTTCGCGACCGACGGCAAACCCCATCCGCTCCAGGACACCCTGATGGCTGTGACCCTGGTGCTGGGGATCCTCTCCTTCGTCACCGCGCAGTTCGACAACCTGCATCTGCTGAGTTCCTGGTCGGGCCTGGTCGGCATCCTGACCGGCGCGTACGGACAGTTCATCTCCGTGACGACGCGCGAGCGCTTCCTGCTGATCCTCGGACTCGGCGCCTCGGCGTTCGGGTTCTACCTCGGAATGGCGCACGGCGGCCTCTTCGGCGGCGTCGTCAGCTGAGACGGGCGCCACGTCGGCGCACACACACCCATTCGGGGCGCTCCCCGGTCACAGTAGGCTTCGGCGCGAGAGCCGGAGCCCCTGACCGATGGGGACACACCTGCCGAGGAGCGCCCCGCATGAGCCTGACCCTTCGGACCATCAGCCGTGAGCAGCATCTGGCATTCATCCAGAGCCAGCCCGCGGCGAGCCACTGCCAGGTCCCGGCGTGGGCTGATGTGAAGACCGAGTGGCGCTCGGAGAACCTCGGCTGGTTCGACAAGTCCGGTGAGCTCGTCGGCGCCGGCCTGGTGCTCTACCGCCAGCTCCCGAAGATCAAGCGCTACCTCGCCTATCTGCCCGAGGGCCCGGTCATCAACTGGTACGCGCCGAACCTGGACGACTGGCTGCAGCCGATGCTGGCGCACCTCAAGCAGCAGGGCGCCTTCTCGGTGAAGATGGGTCCGCCGGTGGTCATCCGCCGCTGGGACTCGACCGCCATCAAGGCCGGCATCCAGGACCCGGACGTCAAGCGCCTCAAGGACGTCGAGGCCAGCCACATCGAGCCGCGCGCCTTCGAAGTCGCGGACCGGCTGCGGAAGATGGGCTGGCAGCAGGGCGAGGACGGCGGCGCCGGCTTCGGCGACGTGCAGCCCCGCTACGTCTTCCAGGTCCCGCTGGCGAACCGCTCGCTCGACGACGTCCTCAAGGGCTTCAACCAGCTGTGGCGCCGCAATATCAAGAAGGCCGAGAAGGCCGGTGTCGAGGTCGTCCAGGGCGGCTACGAGGACCTGGCCGAGTGGCAGCGGCTGTACGAGATCACGGCCGTCCGTGACCACTTCCGGCCGCGCCCGCTCTCGTACTTCCAGCGCATGTGGACCGTCCTCAACAACGAGGACCCCAACCGCATGCGGCTCTACTTCGCGCGCCACAACGGTGTGAACCTCTCCGCCGCGACGATGCTCGTCGTCGGCGGGCACGTCTGGTACTCCTACGGCGCCTCCGACAACATCGGCCGTGAGGTCCGGCCCTCGAACGCGATGCAGTGGCGGATGCTCCGCGACGCGTACGCCATGGGTGCGACCGTCTACGACCTGCGGGGCATCTCGGACTCGCTCGACGAGACCGACCACCTCTTCGGCCTCATCCAGTTCAAGGTGGGCACGGGCGGCGAGGCAGTCGAGTACGTCGGCGAGTGGGACTTCCCGCTGAACAAGCTGCTGCACAAGGCGCTCGACATCTACATGTCGCGTCGCTGACCGTTCCGTAGGTTTCGTAGTCTCGTACACACCTCTGACACACCGCTCCCATCAGAAAGGTTCCGGGCCGGCCATGGCGCTCTCCCTCTACGTCGACACCGCTCGCTGGCGGGCGCACCAGAAGACCGTCATCGACCAGTTCCCCGGGCTCATCCCGGTGTGCAAGGGCAACGGGTACGGCTTCGGGCACGAGCGGCTCGCGGACGAGGCGGCCCGGTTCGGCGCCGACATGCTCGCCGTGGGCACCACGTACGAAGCCGCGCGGATCAAGGACTGGTTCGGTGGCGACCTGCTGGTCCTCACCCCCTTCCGCCGGGGCGAGGAACCGGTTCCGCTGCCCGACCGGGTGATCCGTTCCGTGTCGTCCGTGGACGGCGTCCACGCCCTGGTGGGCGCCCGCGTCGTGATCGAGTGCATGAGCTCGATGAAGCGGCACGGAGTCCGCGAGGAGGAGCTCCAGCAGCTCCACGCCGCCATCGAGGACGTCCGCCTGGAGGGCTTCGCCCTCCACCTGCCCCTGGACCGTCCGGACGGCACGGACGCGGTCGAGGAGGTCATCGCCTGGATGGACCGGCTGCGGAACGCCCGGCTGCCGCTGCACACCATGTTCGTGAGCCACCTGCGGGCCGAGGAGCAGGCCCGGCTCCAGCAGCAGTTCCCGCAGACCCGCTTCCGCGCCCGGATCGGCACCCGGCTGTGGCTCGGCGACCACGACTCCACGGAGTACCGGGGCGCCGTCCTCGACGTGACCCGGGTCGCCAAGGGCGACCGGTTCGGCTACCGCCAGCAGAAGGCCGCGTCGGACGGCTGGCTGGTCGTCGTCGCCGGCGGCACCTCCCACGGCGTGGGCCTGGAGGCCCCGAAGGCGATGCACGGCGTCATGCCGCGCGCCAAGGGCGTGGCCCGGGCGGGCCTCGCCACCGTCAACCGGAACCTCTCGCCCTTCGTCTGGGACGGGAAGCAGCGCTGGTTCGCCGAGCCGCCGCACATGCAGGTGTCGATCCTGTTCGTGCCGGCCGACGCCCAGGAGCCCCGGGTGGGCGACGAGCTCGTGGCGCATCTGCGCCACACCACGACGCAGTTCGACCGGATCGTCGAGCGCTGAGCCGTCCGGAAACGATCAACCCCCGGGAGCCCTGCTCCCGGGGGTTGATCGTTTCGGTCCTTGTCCGGTGCTCTCCACGGGGAGTTCCGGCTAGTCGGGGGCGCCCCACGGGTAGTTCGGGTCGTCGGTGGTGCCCCAGCGCACCCGCTGCCCCTCCTCCAGGGCCGGGGCGGCGTGCCGGGCCGGGTGGGCCGCCCTGCCCGCCACGAAGACGTCCTCGGCGCCGTCCAGGACGCCCCCCGACGGGTCGTCCGAGCCGTCCTGCCGGACCGGGTCCTTCTCGGGCGTCAGGATGTCGCGCACGACCATCGCGCACAGGTACAGCGTGCCGAGCAGGTGCAGGACGATCGCGAACTGGTAGCCGTCCACCGGAAGGCCCTGCTTGCTGTTGCCGCTGGTCGTGAAGGCCAGGTACATCCAGACGCCGACGAAGTACGTGACCTCGCAGGCCTGCCAGACCAGGAAGTCGCGCCAGCGCGGCCGGGCGAGCGCCGCCAGCGGGACCAGCCACAGGACGTACTGCGGCGAGTAGACCTTGTTGGTCAGCACGAACGCGGCGACGACCAGGAAGGCCAGCTGGACGAAGCGCGGCCTGCGCGGCGCAGTGAACGCCAGGAACGCGAGACCGGCCACCGCCGCCGCCATCAGCAGCAGGGCGTACAGATTGGCCCGGCCCGGCGCGATCGTGTCACCCGTCCGCTGGCTGACCAGCAGCCAGATCGAACCGAAGTCGACGTTCCGGTCCCGGCTGAAGAGGTAGAACTGCTTCCACCCCTCGGGAGCGAGCAGCATCACGGGCAGGTTCACGACCAGCCACGCACCGCACGCGCCGAGCACCGCGGTCCCGTACGCCCGCCATTTCCCGGCACGCCAGCAGAGCAGCAGCAGCGGGCAGAGGAGCAGTATCGGGTAGAACTTGGCGGCCGTGGCCAGGCCCAGCAGGATCCCGAAGGCCAGCGGCCGGCTCCGCGACCACATGAGGACGGCGGCGGCGGTCAGCGCGACGGCCAGCATGTCCCAGTTGATCGTGGCCGTGAGCGCGACCGCGGGCGCGAGCGCGACCAGCAGACCGTCCCAGGGGCGCAGGCGGTGCGTCCGGGCCACACAGACCGCCAGGACGGCCGCGCAGACCATCAGCAGGCCGGCGTTGACGAGCCAGTACGACTGCTCGCGTTGCGTCATGTCGCCGCCCCCCGGCGTCAGCCAGGCCGCGACCTCCATGAAGAGGCCGGTCAGGACCGGGTACTCCAGGAACGGTATGTCGCCGCCCAGCCGGTCGAAGTACGGGACCAGGCCGTCCGCGAAGCCCCGCCCGGCGAAGAGGTGCGGGATGTCCGAGTAGCAGGCGTGGGTGTACTGGGAGGTCGTGCCCCGGAACCAGGCCCAGTTGTAACAGGGCAGCTTCTGCACCATGCCGAGGGCGTACATGCCGAGGGCCACGAGCGCGATCACCCGCACCGGCGTCAGCTGCCCGGTGCCGGCCGCCGCCCGGCGGCCGTAGGGGCCACCGATCAGCTCGCTGCCCGCGGCGGCCACCTTGTCCCGGTGGGTGGGGATGACCGTCTGCGAGCGGTCCTGCGGCGCGCTCGACTTCTGGAGGCTCGGCATGGGGGACATCCTGCCGTACGTCCCCGGGAAAACGGCGAGGGCCGCCGCGGCCGGTCCGTACGGAAGGTACGGAGCGGACGCGGCGGCCCTCAGGACATCCGGGTTCTCGCCCGAAGGCGAAGGGATCAGGGGAAGGTCCCGCCGGGTTTGCCGTTCCCGCCCCCGGAGGTGTCCGTCGGCGAGTCGGTCGGCGTCGGCGAGTCGGTGGCGGGTGGTGTGGTGGTGGGCTGCCCGGTGTTGCCACCCGAACCGCCCGTGTCGTTGCAGTTGAAGTCCCACACGCCACAGGTCGTCTTGCCCGGCTTCGGCGTCCTGGTCGGCGTCGCCGGGGGAGTCGTCGTCGGCGTGGCCGGCGGAGTCGTCGTCGGCGAGGCGGAGTCGGTCGGCGTCGGGGTGGCCGTCGGCGTCGGCGTCGGGCTCTTCGCGCCACCGCCGAAGACGGCCTCGGCGCCCTCCAGCTTCTCCGGCTCGGGGAAGTCCACGATCGGCATGCCCTCCACGGCATCCGTCATGTAGTCCCGCCAGATCCGCGAGGGGAACGACGAACCGTGGATCGTCGGCTGGGCACCGGTGCCGTACATCGACTGGAACTCGCGGCCCTGCTTCGTCTCGTCGTCGTCGAAGCGGTACATGTCGATGGCGGTCGCCAGCTGCGCCGTGTAGCCCACGAACCAGGCCGACATGTTGTCATCGGTCGTACCGGTCTTGCCGGCCACCGCCCGGCCGGGGATCCGGGCCTTGCGGCCGGTGCCCCGGTCGTCGTCCACGACGGACCGCAGCACGTCGGTGACGTTGCTCGCGATGGCCGGGCTGAAGGCCGCCTTGGGCTTGGCCTCGTGCTTGTGGATGACTTCGCCGCTCCGCTTCACCTGCTCGACGGAGTAGGGGTCGTTCTGCTCACCCTTGTTGGCGAAGGTGGAGTAGGCGCCGGCCATGCGGATGGCGCTCGGGCTGGAGACACCGAGGGAGAAGGAGGGCACGTCGGCCTTGACCAGGGATTCCTCGCGGAGTCCGGCGTCCATCGCGGCCTTGCGGACCTTGTCGATGCCGACGTCCATGCCGAGCTGAACGTACGGCGAGTTGGCCGACTTGATCATGGCGTAGCGCAGGGAGACGGGGCCGTAGCTGGCGTTCTCGTCGTTGCTCTGCTTCCACTCCTTCCCCTTGTCATCGAGCCAGATGTCCCCGTTGTACTTGCGGATCTCCAGATCGTCCTTGCCGTTGTAGAGGCTCTTGTCCGGGTCCAGGATCTTGCGCTCGGAGGCGCCCTGGTCTGGCCCGAGCTTCGGGTTCCGGACGCCGTCCCTCATCGCTGCGGCGAGCACGAAGGGCTTGAACGTCGATCCGACCTGGGCACCGGTGCTGTCGGCGTTGCTCCGGAAGTGCTTGGTGGCGTCGACGCCACCGTAGAGAGCGACGATCTTCCCGGTCGCCGTGTCGACGGAAGCGCCACCGAACTGGACGTTGCTGTCCTCCTTCGGGCGCTTCTTCGGGTCGATGTGCTCCTTGATGACGGCCTTGACCGCTTCTTCCATCTTGTCCACCTTCTTCTTCTCGAAGGTGGTGTAGATCTCGTAGCCGCCGCGCTCCAACTCCTGCTCGGTGATCCCGAACTGGTTCAGCATGTTCTGGTTGGCGGTGCTGACCAGGTAGCCGATCTGACCGCTCAGGTTGGCGCTCTTCCGGAGCTTCTCCGTCTTGGGGAAGGTGGTGTACTTCGCCCGTTCCTCAGCCGAGAGGTGGTTGTCCTTCACCATCTCGTCGAGGATCCACCTCCACCGCTTGGTGGCCCTCGCCGTGTTCTTCACGGCCGATGCCTCGGGATCGATATCCGGGTAGCCGGCGGGGTCGTAGTACGTCGCGCCCTTCAGCACCGAGGCGAGCAGAGCCGACTCGCTGGCGTTGAGGTTCTTCGCGTCCTTGTTGAAGTAGGCGCGGGCCGCCGCCTGGATGCCGTACGCACCACGTCCGTAGTACGAGGTGTTCAGGTAGCCGGTCATGACCTCGTCCTTGCTGAGCTCATTGCCGACCTTCATGGAGATGAAGAGTTCCTTCACCTTCCGGGTGATGGTCTGCGACTGGTCGTCAAGGCGGTTGTTCTTCACGTACTGCTGGGTGATCGTCGATCCACCCTGGGTCTCGCCGCCCTTGGCCATGTTCCACACGGCGCGGGCGATACCCATGGGGTCGATACCGGAGTCGTCCCGGAAGGTCTTGTTCTCCGCCGAGATCACCGCGTCCTGCATGGACAGCGGGATCTGCTCGATGCCCACGATCTGCCGGTTGGTGCCGCTGCCCGTCGCGACCATCCGGGTCTTGTCGGCCCAGTAGTAGATGTTGTTCTGCGAGGTCGCGGTGTCGGCCGTGTTGGGGATCTCCACCTTCGAGTACGCGATCGTCGCAGCGCCCATGAGACTCGCCACGAAGAACAGGAACGTGCCCGTCACGAGCTTCCACGACGGCATCCAGCGACGCCAGCCGTACTTGTTGTGGCGCGGGTAGTCGATCAGCCGCTTCTTGCCCGGCGGGCGACCGCCGGAGCCCCGCCCCGGACCGCTGCCGCGGCCGCCACCACCGCCGCCACGACGTCCCCCACCAGGACCGCCCGGCCCACCGGGGCCGGGGTCGGCACCACGGCGGCGGCTGCCGCGCTGGGCGGCCCGCCGGGCCTCGGCGCGCCCTCCGTAGGGACGCTGCTCCTCTCCGTGGGAGGAGGGAGGGCCGTACGAGGCCGAAGGGGCCCCCGTACCGGCGTCATGGGCCGGGGCCGACCTGCGGCCCATCGGCTGCTGGGCAGCGCGCCGTGCCGCTGCGCGACCGCCCGTCGGCGGCTGCTGCGGCGGCATTTTGCGACGATGCTCGCTCATCGAACGACTACTCCTCGGGCAGGCGCGTACGCCTGGAAGCGGCAGTTGAGTTCCGGTCCCCCCGAAATGCGCACGGCCGGAACCCATCGGAGGTCCCTCCGTACCGCAGCCGGTCACCCGCAGCACTGACGCCCCACGGCATCGCTCGGTTCCCGGTCATCTGCATGCCGCACAGACTACGCACGGCCAAAACCCACCTAGGGCCGGAGTTCACCCCAAATCAGGCAAGTCGCTCCCTATGAATTGACGATGTGACGCCGGTCACGGCCGTCCCGCTTGTCGAGACAGAGTGGCCGTTCTATCGTGCTGATGTATCGAGTCGATACATCAGCACGGCATAAGGGCCCCGAAGGCGGAGGAGGAGGCGACGGATGAGCAGACGCTCCGGCATCCTCGAGTTCGCCGTACTCGGCCTGCTGCGCGAGGCCCCCATGCACGGGTACGAGCTGCGGAAGCGCCTCAACACCTCGCTGGGCGTCTTCCGGGCCTTCAGCTACGGAACGCTGTATCCCTGCCTCAAGACGCTGGTCGCCAACGGCTGGTTGATCGAGGAGCCGGGCAGCGCTCCCGAGGAGGCCCTCGCCGCTTCACTCGCAGGACGCCGGGCCAAGATCGTCTACCGGTTGACCGCGGCAGGTAAGGAGCACTTCGAGGAGCTCCTGTCCCACACCGGCCCGGACGCCTGGGAGGACGAGCACTTCGCGGCACGCTTCGCCTTCTTCGGGCAGACCGAGCGCGAGGTACGGATGCGCGTGCTCGAGGGCCGCCGCAGCCGGCTGGAGGAGCGCCTGGAGAAGATGCGCGCCTCCCTGGCCCGGACGCGCGAGCGCCTCGACGACTACACGCTTGAGCTGCAGCGCCACGGTATGGAGTCCGTGGAGCGCGAAGTGCGCTGGCTGAACGAGCTCATCGAGAGCGAGCGGGCAGGGCGGGATCAGCGATCCGGCCCCGACGGCCACGCTCTGCACGACAACGATTCTGGAGAAACGGGCGGCCTGCCCCGGCACGGGGGCAGTACCCGGCCGGATCCGTCCGACGACACCGCCAAGTGAAACCCTGCGCACAGCAGGGCTTCCACGATCACACAGGGAGCAACCGGAATGGGTTCGGTTCGCGTAGCCATCGTCGGCGTGGGCAACTGCGCCGCCTCGCTGGTGCAGGGCGTCGAGTACTACAAGGACGCCGACCCGGCGGCCAAGGTGCCCGGCCTGATGCACGTCCAGTTCGGCGACTACCACGTCCGTGACATCGAGTTCGTCGCGGCCTTCGACGTCGACGCGAAGAAGGTCGGCCTCGACCTCTCCGACGCCATCGGCGCCAGCGAGAACAACACCATCAAGATCTGCGACGTCCCGAACAAGGGCGTCACGGTCCAGCGCGGTCACACGCTCGACGGTCTCGGCAAGTACTACCGCCTGACCATCGAGGAGTCCGCCGAGGAGCCGGTCGACGTCGTCCAGATCCTCAAGGACCGCCAGGTCGACGTCCTCATCTGCTACCTGCCCGTGGGCTCCGAGGACGCCGCGAAGTTCTACGCGCAGTGCGCCATCGACGCCAAGGTCGCGTTCGTCAACGCCCTTCCGGTCTTCATCGCCGGCACCAAGGAGTGGGCTGACAAGTTCACCGAGGCGGGCGTCCCGATCGTCGGCGACGACATCAAGTCGCAGGTCGGCGCGACCATCACGCACCGCGTGATGGCGAAGCTGTTCGAGGACCGTGGTGTCCGTCTTGAGCGCACGATGCAGCTCAACGTCGGCGGCAACATGGACTTCAAGAACATGCTGGAGCGCGACCGCCTGGAGTCCAAGAAGATCTCCAAGACCCAGGCCGTCACCTCGCAGATCCCGGACCGCGAGCTGGGCGAGAAGAACGTCCACATCGGCCCGTCGGACTACGTGGCCTGGCTGGACGACCGCAAGTGGGCGTACGTGCGCCTCGAGGGCCGCGCCTTCGGTGACGTTCCGCTGAACCTCGAGTACAAGCTCGAGGTGTGGGACTCCCCGAACTCGGCGGGTGTCATCATCGACGCCCTGCGCGCCGCGAAGATCGCCAAGGACCGCGGCATCGGCGGCCCGATCCTCTCCGCGTCCTCGTACTTCATGAAGTCCCCGCCGGTGCAGTACTTCGACGACGAGGCGCTGGCCAACGTCGAGAAGTTCATCAAGGGTGAGGTCGAGCGCTAAAGCGCCGCACGCTTGTCGATCGAGGGTCCCCGAGCCACTGCCCGGGGGCCCTCTTCGTATGTGAGTCTTGCGCCATGTCCGTCGTACGTGATCTGCGCGTACTCCTGCGCCTGACGAACTTCCGCCGCCTGCTCGCCGTCCGGCTGCTCTCCCAGTGCGCCGACGGCGTCTACCAGGTGGCCCTGGCCACGTACGTCGTCTTCTCCCCCGAGAAACAGACCTCCCCCACCGCGATCGCCTCCGCCATGGCGGTGCTCCTGCTCCCGTACTCCCTCGTCGGGCCCTTCGCCGGGGTGCTCCTCGACCGCTGGCAGCGCCGCCAGGTCTTCCTGTACGGGAACCTCCTGCGCGCCCTGCTCGCCTGCGGGACGGCCGTCCTCGTCCTCGCCTCCGTACCGGACTGGCTCTTCTACGCCTCCGCCCTCTCCGTCACCGCCGTCAACCGGTTCGTCCTCGCCGGACTCTCGGCGTCCCTCCCGCGTGTCGTCGACGCGGAGCGGCTCGTCATGGCGAACTCGGTCTCGCCCACCGCGGGCACCCTCGCCGCGACCCTCGGCGGCGGTCTCGCGTTCGGTGTCCGGCTCATCGCCGACAACTCCGACGCGGTCGTCGTGGCCTTAGGCGCCGTTCTCTACCTCTGCGCCGGCCTCGCCTCCCTGCGGATGTCCCGGGAGCTCCTCGGCCCCGATCCCGACGTCACGCCTCGGCCCCTCGCCTCGGCCCTGAGGTCGACGGCCCACGGGCTGGCCGCGGGCCTGCGGCACCTCTCCGAGCGGCGCCCCGCCGCCCGGGCGCTCGCCACGGTCGCCCTCATGCGCTTCTGTTACGGCGCTCTGCTCGTCACCCTGCTCATGCTCTGCCGCTACGCCTGGAGCACCACGGACTCCGAGGGCCTCGGACTCCTCGGCCTCGCCGTCGCCGCCTCGGGCGCCGGTTTTTTCGCGGCCGCCGTGCTCTCCCCGTGGGGGGTGGGACGGTTCGACCCCTTCGGCTGGATGACCGTGTGCACGGCCGCGGCCGCCGTCCTCGTACCGGCGCTCGGCCTGCCCTTCGCCCCGACGCCCTTCCTCATCGAAGCCTTCGTCCTCGGGCTCATCACCCAAGGGGCCAAGATCGCGACGGACACGGTGGTCCAGACGGCTGTGGACGACGTCTATCGGGGCCGGGTCTTCTCGCTCTACGACGTGCTGTTCAACGTCGCCTTCGTGGGCGCGGCGGGCGTCGCCGCCTTGATGCTGCCGCCCGACGGCCGGTCGCCGCTTCTGGTCGTGCTGGTGTCCGTGATCTACGCGGCGATCGCCGTGGTCCTGCACCGGGAACGCCAGAAGGGGTGATGTTTCACGTGAAACACCACCCCTCCACAGCGTCGGCCGTGGCCGTGTTTCACGTGAAACATCGGACCGTCCGGGCGCCGACTCGGCTCAGTCGCGCGCTGCCCACCACTCCTTGAGCGCGGAGACGGCCTGGTCGTGCTCCATCGGCCCGTTCTCCAGCCGGAGCTCCAGCAGGAACTTGTACGCCTGGCCGATGGCCGGCCCCGGACCGATGTCCAGGATCTCCTGGATCTGGTTGCCGTCGAGGTCGGGGCGGATCGAGTCCAGCTCCTCCTGCTCCTGGAGCTGGGCGATCCGGTCCTCAAGGCCGTCGTAGGCACGGGAGAGCGCGCCCGCCTTGCGCTTGTTCCGCGTGGTGCAGTCCGAGCGGGTCAGCTTGTGCAGCCGCGAGAGCAGCGGCCCGGCGTCACGGACGTAGCGCCGCACGGCCGAGTCGGTCCACTCGCCGGTCCCGTAGCCGTGGAAGCGAAGGTGCAGCTCCACCAGGCGCGAGACGTCCTTGATCATCTCGTTGGAGTACTTGAGCGCGGTCATGCGCTTCTTGGTCATCTTCGCGCCGACCACCTCGTGGTGGTGGAAGGAGACCCGGCCGTCCTTCTCGAAGCGGCGGGTGCGCGGCTTGCCGATGTCGTGGAGCAGGGCAGCGAGGCGCAGCACCAGGTCGGGCCCGTCCTCCTCCAGGTCGATCGCCTGGTCGAGCACGGTCAGCGAGTGCTCGTAGACGTCCTTGTGCCGGTGGTGCTCATCGCTCTCCAGGCGCAGCGACGGCAGCTCGGGCAGCACGTGTTCGGCGAGGCCCGTGTCCACGAGGAGCCCGAGCCCCTTCCGGGGGTGCGCCGAGAGCAGCAGCTTGTTGAGCTCCTCACGGACGCGCTCGGCGGAGACGATCTCGATCCGGCCGGACATCTCCTTCATGGCCGTCACGACCTCGGGAGCGACCTCGAAGTCCAGCTGAGCGGCGAACCGCGCGGCCCGCATCATGCGCAGGGGGTCGTCGGAGAAGGACTCCTCCGGCGTACCCGGCGTGCGCAGGACCCGGGCGGAGAGGTCCTCAAGGCCGCCGTACGGGTCGATGAACTCCTTCTCGGGGAGCGCCACGGCCATCGCATTGACGGTGAAGTCACGCCGGACGAGGTCCTCGTCGATGGAGTCGCCGTAGGAGACCTCGGGCTTCCGGGAGGTCCGGTCGTACGCCTCCGAGCGGTACGTGGTGACCTCGATCTGAAAGCTCTGAACAGCGTCTCCGACGCGGGCGTCCTTCTGGGAACCGACCGTCCCGAAGGCGATCCCGACCTCCCACACGGCGTCGGCCCAGGGGCGGACGATCTTCAGCACGTCCTCGGGGCGGGCGTCGGTGGTGAAGTCCAGGTCGTTGCCGAGTCGGCCGAGCAACGCATCCCGCACCGAGCCGCCGACCAGCGCGAGGCTGAACCCGGCCTCCTGGAAACGGCGGGCGAGGTCGTCGGCGACAGGGGACACACGCAGCAGTTCACTGACCGCGCGGCGTTGCACCTGGCTCAGTGCAGTCGGGGTGTCTTCGTTGGCGTTCGGCACAACAGAAAAGGGTACGTGCCCCGGCTCACCGCGACGTCCCCGTTTTCCGCCGGGCAGGGCGCCCGACGGCGTCGGCCGGCGATCGGTCGAAGATCGGCTGGAGCAGTCCCCGGCACTTGCCCCCAGCGTGCCTCGTTACCATGCCTGGACACAGCAACCGGGAACCACCGACACCACTGGCACCAGAGACAACGACGAGGACGGGCGAACGCGTGGCCGAGGCGGCAGACATCCAGGGAACCGGTCCCTCACCTGCCCGCCGATGGCTGCGGCGCACGATCACCGTCGCCTTCGGGGCGCCGCTCCTCGCGGGCCTGCTCCAGGCCCCGGTCGCCCCCTCGGCGGCCGCCGCCGAGGACGGCACCGGATCCAGGACGGTCGATGTGTCCCTCGACACGCTGGCGCCGAGTGCGCCCGTCGAGGGGGACACCGTCACCGTCACCGGCACGGTGACCAACCGGGGCAAGAAGACCGTCACCGACGCGACCGTGAACCTGCGCGTCGGCCCGCGGATGACGAGCCGCAGCGAGATCGAGCAGGTCACGGGGCGCACGGGCTTCCGGAACGACAGCGACCCCGCCCCCCTCGACGACGCCCCCACCGTCAAGATCCCCCGGCTGGGAGCCGGCCTCAGCGCGGACTTCTCCCTGTCCGTGCCCGTCTCCGAGCTCGGACTCGACGAGGACGGCGTCTACCAGCTGGGCGTCTCCCTCACCGGTCAGACCTCGGACCGGCAGTACGACCGGGTGCTCGGCATCGAGCGGACCTTCCTGCCGTACCAGCCCGAGGCCACCGAGAAGAAGACCCAGCTCACCTATCTCTGGCCGCTGATCTCCTCGGCGCACGTCTCGGCGCAGACGGCCACGGACGACCAGCAGACCCCGGTCTTCGAGGACGACGATCTGGCGGCCGAACTGCGTCCGGGCGGGCGCCTGGACCAGCTGGTCTCCCTGGGCAAGGACCTCCCGGTCACCTGGGTGGTCGACCCGGACCTGCTGGCCTCCGTCGACGCCATGGCGAACGGCTACCGCGTCAAGGACGGCGACCTGGACGTCCCCGGCCGGAACCAGGCCGTCGCCGAGCGGTGGCTGGACGCGCTGGAGAAGGCCGTCCAGGGGCACAAGGTCGTCGCCCTTCCCTTCGCCGACCCCGACCTGGCCTCGCTGGCCCACCGCGGCAAGGACGTCCCCGGCTCCCTCGGACACCTCCAGTCGGCGACCGCGCTGGCGGGCATGACGGTCGAGACCGTCCTCCACGTACCGGCGTCCACCGACTTCGCCTGGCCCGCCGACGGCGCGGTCGACCCCTCCATCGTGGCGGTCGCGACCTCGGCCGGCGCCGACAAGGTGATCGCCCGCAGCGACAGCGTCCGCGACGACCTCCCGTACACGCCCACTGCCGCCCGCCCGCTCGGCAACGGCAGCACCACGGCCGTGGTGAGCGACGCGCTCCTGTCCACCGCCTTCGAAGGCGACATGGTCCGCGCGGAGAACTCCACGCTCGCGGTCCAGGAGTTCCTCGCCCAGTCCCTCGCGGTCACCCTGGAGCAGCCGGAGGACCAGCGCAGCGTCGTGGTGGCCCCGCAGCGGATGCCGAGCGTGGCCCAGGCCCAGGCCATGGCGACGGCTCTGGAGGGCCTCTCCGGCCGCCGCTGGACCCAGCCGACCGACCTCCTCGCGGCCGCCGTCGTCAAGCCGGACCCGGACGCCTCCACCCAGGTGCCGAGCAGCTCCCGCTACCCCAAGAAGCTCCGCGACCGGGAGCTTCCGGTCCAGGCCTTCCGTGACATGAAGACCACGCGGGACGAGCTGGACGACTTCAAGGTCATCCTGACCCAGCCGGAACGCGTCGTGACGCCGTTCGGCAACGCGATCAACCGCGAGATGTCGACGTCCTGGCGTGGTGAGGCCCGGGCGGCCGCGATCTACCGGAACGACGTCCTGGACTATCTGCAGACCCTCACCAAGGGCGTCCAGCTGGTCGACAAGTCGGACCTCACGCTCTCCGGCCGCAGCGCGACGATCCCCGTGACCGTCCAGAACAAGCTGCTCCAGGGCGTGGACCACCTGAAGCTGCGCCTCACCTCCGCGAACAAGAACCGGCTGGAGCTGAACGGCGAGCGGTACACCGAGCTCCCGGTGAAGGTCGGCGGCGGGCACAGCCAGTCGGTGAAGTTCACCGCCTCGGCCAACGTCAACGGCCAGGTGCCGATGACGGCCCAGCTCTACACCGAGGACGGCACCCCGTACGGACAGCCGATGAACTTCACCGTGAAGGTCTCCGAGATCACCGCCACGGTGATGCTCGTGATCGCCGGCGGTGTCCTCCTCCTCGTCCTCGCCGGCGTGCGCATGTACAGCCAGCGCAAGCGGGTGGCCGCCCGGAACGCCGAGGCCGAGGCGGCCGAGACCGCCGAGGACGACACGGCCTCCGGGCCCGGCACGGAGGCTCCCGCCGAGGAGGAGCCCGACGGGGACGAACCCGTGCAGCCGAGTGACCCGACAGCGGACACCGGGCCCGAAAGCGGCGACCCGTCGGGCCCGGGTGAGAAAGTGGACCGTTGAGCGATGTCGTGGCCGGTCGGCCGGGGACGATGAGGTGGGGTAACCATGAACGCGCCGTACGACGGTGACCGCGGCCAGGGCGCGGGCGGCCCGGCGCCGTCCGGTGGGACGCCCGCCGCGCCTACCGGTTCCGGCCACCCGCCGGTGCCGCCCCCGCAGCAGGGCGCCCCTGACCCGCAGGGACAGGACCCCTACGCGCAGAACCCGTACGCCCAGGACCCCTACGTCCAGGACGCCTTCGCCCACGACCCGTACCGGGCCCAGGACGTGTCCGCGCAGGATCCGGTGACCGAGGCGCTCTACGACCGCGCCGCGCACCCGCCGCCCCCGCCCGGCACGTACCAGGACCCCCACGCGCTCTACCAGCAGCCGGCCGCGCCCCAGCACGCCCCCGACCCCCGGGTGTGGGCGCAGACCCCGGCGCCCGAGCCGGACGGTCCCTCGCGCCACCTGCCGTACGGCGACGACGCGCGCACGGTCCAGTTCACCGGGGTCGACGACCTGGTGACCCGGGCCGGTGAGGAGACGCCCGAGCCGGACGCGTTCGCGCACCTCTACCGGGACCAGCAGGCGCCCGGCCAGGTGCCCCCGCCCGCTCCGGAGCCGGACCCCCTGCCCGCGCCCGCGCCCAAGAAGTCCGGGCGCGCCTCCGGACTGCTGAAGTCGAGCGCGGTGATGGCGGCCGGCACCCTGGTCTCCCGGCTGACCGGCTTCGTCCGCAGCCTGGTGATCACCGGTGCGCTCGGTGCGGCCCTGCTGGGTGACACCTTCACGATCGCCTACACCCTGCCGACGATGATCTACATCCTCACCGTCGGCGGTGGCCTCAACTCGGTCTTCGTCCCCCAGCTCGTGCGCTCGATGAAGAACGACGAGGACGGCGGCGAGGCCTACGCCAACCGCCTGCTCACCCTGGTCATGGTGGCGCTCGGCCTCATCGTGGCGCTGGCCGTCTTCGCGGCGCCGCTGCTGATCCGGCTGATGTCGAACACCATCGCCGACGACGCCGCGGCCAACAGCGTGGCCGTGACCTTCGCCCGCTACTGCCTTCCCACGATCTTCTTCATGGGCGTGCACGTGGTGATGGGCCAGATCCTCAACGCCCGCGGCAAGTTCGGCGCGATGATGTGGACCCCGGTCCTCAACAACATCGTCATGATCGTCACCTTCGGCCTGTTCATCTGGGTCTACGGCACCTCCGCCGAGTCCCACATGGGCGTGCAGACCATCCCGGACGAGGGCATCCGCCTCCTGGGCATCGGCACCCTGCTCGGCCTCGTCGTCCAGGCGCTGGCGATGATCCCGTACCTGCGCGAGACGGGCTTCCGCTTCCGGCCCCGCTTCGACTGGAAGGGCCACGGGCTCGGCAAGACGGTCAAGCTGGCCAAGTGGACCGTGCTCTTCGTCCTCGCCAACCAGGCGGGCGTCCTGGTCGTCACCCAGCTCGCCACCGCCGCCGGTGAGGAGTCCGGGAAGAACGGTGCCGGCTTCCTGGCCTACTCCAACGCCCAGTTGATCTGGGGCATGCCGCAGGCCATCATCACGGTCTCCGTCATGGCCGCGCTGCTGCCGCGGATCTCCCGCGCCGCGCACGACGACGACCCCGGCGCCGTCCGGGACGACATCTCGCAGGGCCTGCGGAACTCGGCCGTCGCGATCGTCCCGGTCTCCTTCGCCTTCCTGGCTCTCGGCGTCCCGATGTGCACCCTGCTCTACGCCTCCAGCGGCGTCGAGGCCGCCCAGGGCATGGGCTTCATCCTGATGGCCTTCGGCCTCGGTCTGATCCCCTACTCCGTCCAGTACGTCGTGCTCCGTGGCTTCTACGCCTACGAGGACACCCGAACGCCCTTCTACAACACGGTGATCGTCGCCGCCGTCAACGCGGCCGCCTCGGCGATCTGTTACGTCGTCCTGCCCGCCCAGTGGGCCGTCGTCGGCATGGCCGCCTCGTACGGGCTCGCCTACGCCGTCGGCGTCGGCATCGCGTGGCGCCGGCTCCGCAAGCGCCTGGGCGGCGACCTGGACGGCACCCACGTGCTGCGGACCTACGCGCGGCTCTGCATGGCCTCCGTACCTGCCGCGATCGTCTCCGGCGCCGTCGGTTTCGGTCTGCTGAAGCTGCTCGGCGAGGGCGCGCTCGGCTCGCTCGTCGCCCTGGTGGTCGGCGGGGTGGTGCTCCTCGGCGTCTTCTTCGTCGCGGCGAAGCGCATGCGGATCGCCGAACTGAACACCCTGGTCGGCATGGTTCGCGGACGCCTGGGACGCTGAACCGGCGGTCCCGCACAACCATCGGCGGGAACCGCGTGTCGTGCATAGCGTCCGACTGTGGGCACAATTGGCTTGGCTGTTGGATGTGGCGCAACGGATGGGGAGGCAGGAACGACGGTGGCGGAACGTAGCACGGCTGCCGTCGACGTGGCCGACAACAGCGGTGACGACCCGCTGACCGCCAAGGCGGACACGGCCGCGACCGACGGGGTGGCGGAAGATCAGAAGACGGCGGAGAAGACCGCCGAGGCCACGGAGAACAAGGCGGTCGATCGACAGAGCGGCGAACAGCCCTCCATCACGGCACCCGAACTGCACAGCGGCCACAAGCTGGCCAGACGCTATCGGTTGGAGGAGTGCGTCACCCGTCTGGACGGGTTCAGCAGTTGGCGCGCCGTCGACGAGAAGCTCCGTCGAGCCGTCGGGGTCCACCTGTTGCCGGCCGACCATCCCAGAGCCCGGTCGGTGCTGGCCGCGGCCCGCTCCTCGGCCCTGCTCGGCGACCCCCGGTTCGTCCAGGTCCTCGACGCCGTCGAAGAGAACGACCTCGTGTACGTCGTGCACGAGTGGCTGCCGGACTCCACCGAGCTGACCGCACTGCTCGCGACCGGGCCGCTGGAGCCCCACGACGCGTACCAGCTCGTCAGCCAGGTCTCCCAGGCCATGGCGGCCGCCCACCGCGAGGGCCTCGCGCACCTCCGGCTCACGCCGAGCGCCGTCCTGCGCAGCTCCACCGGCCAGTACCGGATCCGCGGCCTCGCCGTGAACGCCGCCCTGCGCGGCATCACCGCCGAGCGTCCGCAGCGCAGCGACACCGAAGCCATCGGCGCCCTGCTGTACGCCGCGCTCACACAGCGCTGGCCGTACGACAGCGACGCCTACGGGCTCTCCGGGCTGCCCAAGGGCGTCGGACTGCTGCCTCCGGACCAGGTCCGTGCCGGCGTCCACCGGGGCCTCTCCGAGATCGCCATGCGCGCCCTCGTCAACGACGGGGCCACCGCCTCGCGTCAGGAGCCGCCCTGCACGACTCCGGACGAACTGGCCAAGGCCGTGGCGGCGATGCCCCGCGTCAGGCCGCCGGAGCCGGAGTTCACGGCCCCGCCCGAGTACCAGCACACGACGTACCAGCAGGGCACCTACGGCCGCCCCCAGCCGCGGCCCCCGGTCACCCAGCCGGTCGTCGTCCCGCCGCCCCCGCTGCAGAGCCGCACCGGCAAGGCACTGAAGTGGGCCGTCTCGGCGCTGCTGATCGCCGCCCTGGGTCTCGGCAGCTGGCAGATCGCGGACCGGCTGCTCGCCCCGGAGCACAAGGACGAGACGCCGATCGTGCAGCCCCCGGCCGACGAGAAGCCCGAGCCGCCGAAGCCGATCACGATCTCGTCCGCCCAGGACTTCGACCCGCCCCCCGGGGGCAACGGCGAGGAGTACCCGGAGTCTGTGCAGGACGCCTTCGACGGTGATCCGAACACCTTCTGGCACACCAAGAACTACACCACCGCGAAGTTCGGCAACCTGAAGAGCGGCGTCGGGATCGTGCTGGACCTGGGCTCGGCCCAGAAGGTCCGCGCGGTCGATCTGTCGTTCGTCGGGCAGACCTCGGTGGAGGTCCGCACGGCGCCCGACGGCGCCTCCTCGGCGCCGTCCACGGCCGAAGGGTTCACCACCCAGGCGTCCGGATCCGACAGCGATGTGAAGCTGAAGCTCACCAAGCCGGTCACGACCCGCTACGTTCTGGTCTGGCTGACGGAGCTGCCCCTCACGGACGGCGAGTTCCGCGGCCAGTTGACCGAAGTCAAGGTCATGGGCTGACGACCACAGGGGAGGGGGCTCACCGTTGGACCGTCCGATAGACGCCGCAGACGACCGGGAACTCCTGGCGCGTCATGTCGCCGGGGACCCCGACGCCTTCGGTGAGCTCGTGCGGCGCCACCGCGACCGGCTGTGGGCGGTGGCCCTGCGCACCCTGGGGGACCGCGAGGAGGCCGCTGACGCCGTCCAGGACGCCCTGATCTCCGCCTTCCGGGCCGCCGCCACCTTCCGCGGCCAGTCGGCCGTCACGACCTGGCTCCACCGCATCACGGTGAACGCCTGCATCGACCGTGCCCGTAAGACCGCCTCCCGTAAGACCTCGTCCGTCGACGACACCGACCGCTTCGAGCAGCTCCTCGAACCCCACGAGTCCGCCGAGGCACCCGCCGAGCGCCAGGACCTCCACAGGGAGCTGCTGGCCGCGCTCGCCACGCTTCCCCCGGACCAGCGGGCCGCCCTCGTCCTGGTCGACATGCAGGGATACCCGGTGGCGGAGGCGGCCCGTATCCTCGGCGTCCCCACCGGGACCGTGAAGAGCCGCTGCGCACGCGGGCGGGCACGCCTCCTTCCGATGGTCACTCATCTGCGCGCCGACACCGTGGGTAACGAGGCCACTGAAGGGGGAAGGAACCGGACGCCGGGGACATCCGTCCCACCGGTGCCGGGGCCGACAGATACCGGACCGACTGATCCAGCTGCTGTGAAGGGCGGAGGTGGGCGCACGTGACTTCCACGGCCGGCAGGGCCGACACCACACAGCACCCGGACGTCTCGGAGATCTCCGATCTGACCGAAGGACTGCTCTCGCCGACCCGGTCGGCGGCCGTACGACGGCATGTGGACGGCTGCCCCCTCTGCGCGGACGTACGGTCCTCCCTGGAGGAGATCCGGGGTCTGCTCGGCACCCTGCCCGGGCCGCCCCGCATGCCTGCCGAGATCGCCGGGCGGATCGACGCCGCCCTGGCCGCCGAAGCCCTCCTCAACGCCACCTCGCCGGAGAGCGCCGCCCCCGTTTCACGTGAAACATCGCGCGCCTCGACCGAGACCGCTCCTCCCGCCCCTTCCACTCCTGGCGCGGACCGCCCTGCCGGACGCCCTCGGGCGGGCACCGGCCCCGGACGCCGCGGTACGCCCCGCCGTCGCCGGATCGCGCTGCTCTCCACCATCGGCGCCGCCTTCGGAGCCGTGGTGCTCGGCACGAGCCTGTACCTCAGCCAGGCGGGCAACCTGACCGCCGGCAGTCCGGACAGCGGCGCCAAGAAGGCCGACACGCTCGCGGGAGCGGCTCTCAGCCCCTTCTCCGGTGCACCCGTCGAGGACCGCGTCCACGCCCTCCTGGCCGAGAACGGCGCGCCCAAGACCCCCCAAGGGGTCGGGCCCGAATCCATGTCCGCCGAGACCGGAGGCGACACCCCCCGGCGCAGCAGGGAGACCGCCGTTCCCGGCTGTGTTCTGGCCGGCACCGGCCGCACCGACGGGGTGCTCGGCTACGAGCGCGGCGAATACCGGGGAACGCCCGCCTACCTGCTCGTCCTGACGGACCCGGCGGACAGCACCCGGGTCCGGGCCTATGTGCTCGACGCCTCCTGCGCCGCAACGCCGGCGAAGAGCGGAAACCCGGCCGCCGAGCTCCTGCTCAGCCAGACGTACCCTCGCTCCTGACCCCTCTCCTCGTCCGGGCACAGTGCCGCGCGGCGGTCTCGGGAATGCTCGCCCCTTAGGATCCGTTGGGTGGGGTGAGAGCGACCGAGAGAACCGCCCCCGTAGGTAGTGGCAGTCTGCAGAGACGAGGAAGAAACCCGTGAGCGACGTCCGTAACGTGATCATCATCGGCTCGGGGCCCGCGGGTTACACCGCAGCGCTCTACACGGCCCGAGCGTCGCTGAAGCCTCTGGTCTTCGAGGGGGCCGTCACCGCCGGTGGCGCCCTCATGAACACCACCGAGGTCGAGAACTTCCCCGGCTTCCGTGACGGGATCATGGGTCCGGACCTGATGGACAACATGCGGGCCCAGGCCGAGCGCTTCGGCGCCGAGCTGGTCCCGGACGATGTCATCGCCGTGGACCTGACCGGTGACATCAAGACCGTCACCGACACCGCCGGCACCGTGCACCGCGCGAAGGCCGTGATCGTCACCACCGGTTCCCAGCACCGCAAGCTCGGCCTCCCCAACGAGGACGCCCTCTCGGGCCGCGGTGTCTCCTGGTGCGCCACCTGCGACGGGTTCTTCTTCAAGGACCAGGACATCGCCGTCGTCGGCGGCGGCGACACCGCGATCGAGGAGGCCACCTTCCTTTCGCGCTTCGCCAAGTCCGTGACGATCGTCCACCGCCGCGACACCCTGCGGGCCTCCAAGGCCATGCAGGAGCGCGCCTTCGCCGACCCGAAGATCTCGTTCGCCTGGGACAGCGAGGTCACCGAGATCCACGGCGAGCAGAAGCTCAGCGGTCTGACCCTGCGCGACACGAAGACCGGTGAGACCCGCCAGCTCCCCGTCACCGGCCTCTTCATCGCCGTCGGCCACGACCCGCGCACCGAGCTCTTCAAGGGCCAGCTGGACCTGGACGAGGAGGGCTACCTCAAGGTCGCCGCCCCCTCCACGCGCACGAACCTCACGGGTGTCTTCGCCGCCGGCGACGTCGTCGACCACACCTACCGCCAGGCCATCACGGCCGCCGGCACCGGCTGCTCCTCCGCGCTCGACGCCGAGCGCTTCCTGGCCGCCCTCGCCGACAGCGAGAAGCTGGCCGAGACCCCCGCGGTCTGACCCCCGTCTCCCCCCACCCCACACCCCGCGAAATAAGGAGGTCGCCGTGGCCGGCGCCCTGAAGAACGTGACCGACGCAGACTTCGAGGATGTCGTCCTCAAGAGCGACAAGCCCGTCCTCGTGGACTTCTGGGCGGCCTGGTGCGGCCCGTGCCGTCAGATCGCCCCGTCGCTGGAGGCCATCGCCGCCGAGCACGGCGAGATCGAGGTCGTGAAGCTCAACATCGACGAGAACCCGGGCACGGCTGCCAAGTACGGCGTCATGTCGATCCCGACGCTCAACGTCTACCAGGGCGGCGAGGTCGTGAAGACCATCGTCGGCGCCAAGCCGAAGGCGGCCATCCTGCGCGACCTGGACCCGTTCGTCGAGGCCAAGGCCTGACAGCCCTCGCATGTTTCACGTGAAACGGCCCGTCCCCGTCAGGGGGCGGGCCGTTTCTCATGCCTCCGGAGCTACAGCGGCCGCAGGGCAGGTTCCTTCTTCACGGCCCCGAGCAGGCGGTCCAGTGCCATCTCGACGTCCTCCTTCCAGGAGAGCGTCGTCCTGAGCTCCAGCCTCAGCCGGGGGTAGGCGTGGTGCGGTCGGACGGTCTTGAAGCCCACCGCGAGGAGATGGTCGGCCGGCAGCACACAGGCCGGCTCCTTCCACCGGGCGTCCCCGAACGCCTCGATCGCCTTGAACCCCCGCCTCATCACGTCCTTGGCCACGGTCTGCACCATCACACGGCCCAGCCCCTGCCCCTGGTACCCCGGCATGATCCACGCCGTCATCAACTGGACCGCGTCCGCCGCCACGGGGCTCGTCGGGAAGGCCGTCGAGCGCGGCACATAGGCCGGGGGAGCGTAGAGGACATAGCCGACCGGTACCTCGTCGACGTAGACCACCCGGCCGCAGGAACCCCACTCCAGGAGAACGGCCGAGATCCAGGCCTCCTTCTCCAGCTCCGGGCGCCCCGACTTCACCGCCGCCTCACCGCTGACCGGGTCGAGCTCCCAGAAGACACAGGAGCGACAGCGCTTGGGCAGATCCGGAAGGTTGTCCAGCGTGAGCGGTACGAGCCGACGCCCCACGGCTGCTCCTCGTTTCCCTCGCCATCGAGCACGGATACGCCTGTCGGAATCGTATCGATCGGGCGATCGGGGCGATACCGCTCACAGGCAAAGGGCGGGCCGGGCTCCGGTGAAGACCGGAGCACGGCCCGCCCTGGGCGGCCTCAGTGAGAGCTCGGAGGGGATCAGCCCTCAGCGCCCTGCTCGGCGTTCTTGCGGTCCATGACCCGTCCCTCGCCCGGAGCGAGGGTCGAGAGGATCCGCTCCAGATCATCCATCGAGGCGAACTCGACGACGATCTTGCCCTTCTTCTGCCCGAGGTCGACCTTCACCCGGGTCTCGAAGCGGTCCGAGAGCCGCGTGGCGAGGTCCGAGAGCGCGGGCGAGACACGAGCGCCGGCACGCGGTCCCTTCGGCTTGACCGCGGACGCGGGCTCCTCGGAGCCCATGAGGCTCACGATCTCCTCGACGCTGCGCACCGAGAGGCCTTCGGCGACGATCCGGTACGCCAGCTTGTCCTGGGCGTCCGGGTCCTCCACACCGAGCAGGGCCCGCGCGTGGCCGGCGGAGAGCACTCCGGCGGCGACCCGGCGCTGCACCGGCAGGGACAGCCGCAGCAGACGCAGCGTGTTGGAGATCTGCGGGCGGGAACGCCCGATCCGCTCCGCGAGCTGGTCATGGGTGCAGCCGAAGTCCTTCAGCAGCTGCTCGTAGGCGTGCGCCTCTTCGATCGCGTTCAGCTGGGCCCGGTGGAGGTTCTCCAGGAGCGCGTCCAGGAGCATCTTCTCGTCGTCGGTGTCCCGGACGATCGCCGGGATCCGCTCCAGGCCGGCCGCCGTCGAAGCCCGCAGACGACGCTCACCCATGACGAGTTCGTAGCGGTCGGCCTCGACCTTGCGCACGACCACGGGCTGGAGCAGGCCGACCTCCTTGATGGAGGTGACGAGCTCCGCCAGCGCGTCCTCGTCGAAGATCTCACGCGGCTGGTGGCGGTTGGGAACGATGGCGTCGATCGGAAGCTCGGTGAAGTACGCCCCGGCCGGAGGCTCCGGAAGAGCCACCGCCTCGGGTCCGTTCCACGACGGCGTCGACTCCGGGGCCTGCGCGCTCTGCGGCAGCGTCGCCAGCTTCGCGGCGGCCACCCCTCGCTCCACCTGCCGTTCCTGGGGAGCAGCAGGGATCAGCGCACCGAGCCCACGCCCCAATCCCCTACGTCGGTCACTCACTGGATCCCCTCCGACATGCTGCGCTGGCTGTGCTGGTTGTTCTGGTGCCCCACATGGGCGTGCTGCGGGTCGTAGTGCACGGCGGCCCCCCGCAGGGCGATCTCACGGGCCGCTTCGAGATACGACAGGGCGCCACTGGAGCCCGGGTCGTAGGTGAGGACCGTCTGCCCGTAGCTCGGCGCCTCCGAGATGCGGACGGACCTCGGAATGCTGGTCCGGAGCACCTCCTCGGCGAAGTGGCTGCGCACCTCGTCGGCGACCTGGGAGGCGAGCCTCGTCCTGCCGTCGTACATGGTGAGCAGAATCGTCGAGACGTGGAGCGCCGGGTTGAGGTGCCCTCGCACCAGGTCGACGTTCCGCAGGAGCTGCCCGAGCCCCTCCAGCGCGTAGTACTCGCACTGGATCGGGATCAGTACCTCCGCGCCCGCCACCATCGCGTTCACCGTGAGGAGACCGAGCGAGGGCGGGCAGTCGATCAGGATGTAGTCCAGCGGCTGCTCATAGGCCTGGATCGCCCGCTGCAGGCGGCTCTCTCGCGCCACCAGCGACACCAGCTCGATCTCCGCGCCGGCGAGATCGATGGTGGCGGGGGCGCAGAAGAGACCCTCGACATCCATGACCGGCTGCACCACGTCGGAGAGCGGCTTGCTGTCCACCAGCACGTCGTAGATCGAGGGGACCTCGGCGTGGTGGTCGATGCCGAGCGCCGTCGAGGCGTTGCCCTGCGGGTCCAGGTCGATGACCAGGACCCGGGCGCCGTGCAGTGCCAGGGACGCGGCAAGGTTGACCGTCGTGGTCGTCTTGCCCACGCCGCCCTTCTGATTGGCGACCACCATCACGCGAGTCTGGGCCGGGCGGGGAAGTCCCTCACCGGCACGACCCAGGGCCTCTACTGCCAGCTGGGCAGCACGACCAATGGGGGTGTCGTCCATCGGGGGCAATGTTTCACGTGAAACATCCTCCCCCACCGATTCGGTTCGGGGACCGGGGACCGGATCGGTCATCGGTCCCGCGATGTTGGCGTCGGACCGCAAGGATTCACTCTCCTCGGCTTCAGGCTCGCGATGAGGAGAGCCTGCCATGCTTTCGGGGTCGTGAACCAGCGAGGTCGGTGGTTCTGTGGGGGAATCCACCTCTGTGGACAACTCCGTAACCCTCGCGGGTGGCTTCACGCGGGGTCTACGGTCCCGGGGCGTGGCAGCCGCGCGACCGCGGCTGATGATCCCCTGCAGCAGTGAGCGACGTTTCACGTGAAACACCATGCCCCTGCCGCCCCGCCGGGACCGTTCGACACTCCGAAATGGTACGTATGCGACGCTCAGCGGCGCCGACGGGTCTTGCTCGTACGGGCGGCCTTGGCCCGCTTGGCCGCGAACCGCACACCGCCGGGGCTCTCACCGCACTCCACCCGGACGACCGTGGACAGCGGATCGACGATGCCCTCGCCCACCTGAAGCACCGAGGTCGCCACCACACCGAGCCGGGAGAGCGCGGCGCGAGCACCGTCGATCTCCTCCTGCGCGGTGTCGCCCTTGAGCGCCAGCATCTCTCCGTACGGACGCAGCAGGGGAACGCCCCAGCCGGCCAGCCGGTCGAGCGGGGCCACCGCGCGGGCGGTCACCACGTGCACGGGCGTGATCTTGCCGAGCATCTCCTCCGCACGCCCCCGGACCACGGTCACATGGTCGAGGCCGAGCAGCTCGACGACCTCCTGGAGGAAGTTCGTCCTGCGGAGGAGCGGCTCCAGGAGCGTGATCTTCAGATCGGGCCGGACCAGAGCCAGGGGGATACCGGGCAGACCGGCGCCCGAGCCCACGTCGCAGACGGTGACGCCCTCGGGGACGACCTCCGAGAGGACGGCGCAGTTCAGCAGGTGGCGCTCCCAGAGACGCGGGACCTCGCGCGGGCCGATCAGACCACGCTTCACACCCGCGTCCGCGAGGAGCTCCGCGTACCGCACGGCCTCCTGGTAGTACTCACCGAAGACTGTCCGCGCCTGCTCCGGCGCCTCGGGGAGCTCCACTGCCTCCGTCACGGGAACCGTCCTTCCGTACCGCACGCCTCGCGCACGAGCGCACTGTGGTGGCTGACTATCAAGGCTGACAAAGATCGGCCCCGCCTGCGAACAGACGGGGCCGACACTACGTGAGGGGTCAGGCCGGGAGCACAACGACGAAGCGCTCCGGCTCCTCGCCCTCGGACTCGCTGCGCAGACCGGCGGCGGCGATCGCGTCGTGCACGACCTTGCGCTCGAACGGCGTCATCGGGTCCAGCTTGACCGGCTCGCCCGTGGACTTCACCTCGGCCGCGGCCTTGGCGCCCAGCTCGGCGAGCTCGGAGCGCTTCTTGGCCCGGAAGCCGGCGATGTCGAGCATCAGTCGGCTGCGGTCGCCGGTCTCGCGATGCACGGCAAGACGCGTCAGCTCCTGGAGCGCCTCCAGGACCTCGCCGTCGCGGCCCACGAGCTTCTGCAGGTCGCGGCTGCTGGAGTCGCTGATGATCGAGACCGCGGCCCGGTCCGCCTCGACGTCCATGTCGATGTCGCCGTCCAGGTCGGCGATGTCGAGCAGGCCCTCGAGGTAGTCGGCCGCGATCTCACCCTCCTGCTCCAGGCGGGTCAGGGTGTCGCCACCCTCGGCGGCGGCGGAGGTGGTGCCTTCCGTCACGGATGGACTCCTTCTAGCTTCTGGGAGGCTTACTTCTTGGAGGACGGGTGCTTGGGCCGCTGCTGGCCCTTGCGCTGGCCCTGACCGGACTTGCCCTGACGGGAGCCTCCGGAGTTGGCGCGGCTCGGACGCTGGGGCTTGTCGCCCTGTGCCGCGTCCTTCGGCTCTTCCTCGGCCGCGGTCCCGGCCGGACTCTGAGGCTTCTTCTCGAGCGAGGTGGTCGCCTCTTCGGCGGCCTCCTCGGAGACTTCCTCGGTGTCCTTGGCCGCGTGCTGAACGGCGGCCTGGCGCTGGGCCTTGGTCTGGCGCTTGGGCTGCTGACGCTTGGCGGTCGCAGCGCCGCCTTCGGCCTCGGCCACGAGCGTGTCGCTCTTGATCACGGTGCCGTCGGCCTGGGCGGCGAAGCCGGCCTTGGAGAGGCCCACGAAGAAGCGGCGCTCGTTCTCGTTGCGGTCGCTGCCCTTGGCGACGATCACCTTGACGATGCTCTTCCGGCGGCGGCCGCGGACCTCACCGTGCTCCGTGACGCTCTTGAGCAGGCGCTGGAGGTAGGAGTCCTGCGCCTTGCTGCCCGGGGTCGGGTTCTGGTTGATCACGTACATCTGCTGGCCCATGGTCCACACGTTGGTGGTCAGCCAGTAGACGAGGACACCGACGGGGAAGTTGATGCCCATGCCGGCGAAGATCAGCGGGAAGATGTACATGAGCATCTTCTGCTGCTGCATGTACGGGGTCTTCACCGAGAGGTCGACGTTCTTCATCATCAGCTGGCGCTGCGTGAAGAACTGCGAGGCCGACATCATCACGATCATGACCGCGGTGACGATGCGCACGTTGGTGATCGAGGCGCCGAGGGCCTCGGCCTCCGCAGCCGTGTCCATGAACTTGGCGGCCAGCGGGGCACCGAAGATGTGGGCCTGCCGGGCGCTCTCGAGCAGCGGCTGGTTGATGACGCCGATGGTCTCGCCGTTGGCGATGGCCGAGAGCACGTGGTACAGGGCGAAGAAGAACGGCGACTGCGCCAGGATGGGAAGGCACGAGGAGAGCGGGTTGGTGCCCGTCTCCTTGTACAGCTTCATCATCTCTTCGGACTGACGCTGCTTGTCGCTCTTGTAGCGCTCCTGGATCGCCTTCATCTTCGGCTGGAGCGCCTGCATGTTCCGCGTCGACTTGATCTGCTTGACGAACAGCGGGATCAGGCAGATACGGATCAGCACCACCAGGGACACGATGGACAGACCCCAGGCCCAGCCCGTGTCAGGGCCGAAGATCGCCCCGTACATCTTGTGGAACTGGACGATGACCCAGGAAACGGGCCAGGTGATGAAGCTGAACAGACTGGCAATCGTGTCCACTAATCAGGCTCCTTGAGCATTGGGCGAGGTCTCGGCGGCCGGGCTCGTCTCGGCGGTGGACCCGCCCTCGTCGCCGCTCAGCGCGCTCCGCAGCATCTCGTGCCAGCGGGGGCGCTTACGCGGGGGGACGTGATCCACGCCGCCGGGCGACCACGGGTTGCACCGCAGGATGCGCCAGGCGGTCAGGGCCGTGCCCTTGATCGCGCCATGCCGGTCGATGGCCGTGAATCCGTAGTGGGAACACGACGGGTAGTACCGGCAGACGGGGCCCAGAAGAGGGCTGATCGTCCACTGGTACAGCTTGATGAGAGCCAGCAGCGGGTACTTCATCGCGCGCCCCCTCCCAGAAGCCGCTGGAGAGCGGCGTCCAGGTCTCGGGCCAGCTGTGCGTGGTCGGCGTCGCCGGCTCCGGGCAACGCCCGTACGACCACCAGGCTACCGGGGGGCAGCTCGGTGAGGCGGTCGCGGACGAGATGGCGCAGACGTCGCTTCACCTGGTTGCGTACGACCGCAACACCCACGGCCTTGCTCACGACGAAACCCGCACGCGTCGGGGGAGCGCTCTCCCCAGGCGCGTGCGGGTTCGTTGCACCGCTGCTCAGGTGGACGACGAGGAGCGGGCGACCGGCCCGGCGACCTCGGCGTACCGCGGTTGCGAAGTCCTCGCGCCGCCTCAGCCGATTCTCGGTAGGCAGCACGTCATGACCTGTTAAACAGATCAGGCGGACAGCTCAGAGCGACCCTTGGAACGGCGGTTCGCAAGGATGGCTCGACCGGCACGCGTACGCATCCGCAGGCGGAAGCCGTGGGTCTTGGCGCGACGACGGTTGTTCGGCTGGAAGGTGCGCTTGCTCACTCGGGGGCTCCAGAAATGATTCGTAGATGGCGGGACATCGCCTGGCTGTCACCGTGCGCCCACGAGTAGCTCGCAATACGCCCGAGTGCACCGCTTCACGATCACTGACCGTGATCTTTGCCCATCGGAGGCAGGCGGCAGCAGCCATCGACAACTCGACCTGGTTACGGTACGCGCGGCTACGCCATCCGGTCAAACCGACCTGTCGCCACCCCCCATTGTGCACAGGCTGTGGACAACAACTTGAACCACGTCATCCGCCCCGACTACCGTGGACGGTCTCCACAATCTTTTTCCGTTCTGTCCTCACCTGTCCCGGGCGGACCCGTCCTCACGGACTTCGCCCCACTGTCCCCGAGAACCACACCATCGGCGGACCTGCGAGAAAGCGTGCCCTGTGGCTGACGTACCAGCTGATCTTGCCGCAGTGTGGCCACGTGTCCTCGAGCAGCTCCTCGCCGAGGGCCAGCAGGGAATCGAGCCCAAGGACAAGCAGTGGATCGAGCGCTGCCAGCCACTCGCCCTGGTCGCGGACACGGCGCTGCTCGCCGTGCCCAACGAGTGGGGCAAGCGGGTCCTGGAGGGCCGGCTCGCCCCGCTGATCAGCGAGACCCTCAGCCGTGAGTGCGGCCGGCCGATCCGTATCGCGATCACCGTCGACGACTCCGTCGGCGAGCCGACGCCGCCGGCGCCGCCGGTGCAGCCGCAGCAGCCCCGGTACGACGAGCGCGCGCAGCCCGAGCCGTACGAGAAGTACGACGGCTACGGCCACCGGCCGATGCCCGACGACGGGCTGCCCACCGCACGCCCCGCCTATCCGGACTACCCGCAGCAGCAGCGGCCCGACCCCGGCGCCTGGCCGCGCACCCAGGAGGACCTCTCCTGGCAGCAGCCGCGGCTCGGCGGCTACCAGGAGCGCGCGCCGTACACCGGCCCGGAGCAGTCCCGGCAGACCCGGTACGACGAGCCCGCCCGCGGCTACGAGCAGCAGCGGCCCGAGCGCGCCGAGCTGCCCGACCCGCAGAACCACGGGCCCCGTCCCGGTCCCCGCCCCGGCGGTGTGCCGGGCGGCGGGCACGGCTCCTCGTCCTCCGGGCAGGGCGCCCCGGGTGAGCAGCACGCGCGGCTGAACCCCAAGTACCTCTTCGACACCTTCGTCATCGGTTCCTCGAACCGGTTCGCGCACGCGGCCGCCGTCGCGGTGGCCGAGGCGCCGGCGAAGGCGTACAACCCGCTCTTCATCTACGGGGAGTCGGGCCTCGGCAAGACCCACCTGCTGCACGCGATCGGGCACTACGCGCGGAGCCTCTACCCGGGCACGCGCGTGCGGTACGTGAGCTCCGAGGAGTTCACCAACGAGTTCATCAACTCGATCCGCGACGGCAAGGGCGACGCCTTCCGCAAGCGCTACCGCGACGTGGACATCCTGCTCGTCGACGACATCCAGTTCCTGGCGAGCAAGGAGTCGACGCAGGAGGAGTTCTTCCACACCTTCAACACCCTGCACAACGCGAACAAGCAGATCGTGCTCTCCTCGGACCGGCCGCCCAAGCAGCTGGTCACCCTGGAGGACCGGCTCCGCAACCGCTTCGAGTGGGGTCTCACCACCGATGTGCAGCCGCCGGAGCTGGAGACGCGCATCGCGATCCTCCGCAAGAAGGCGGTGCAGGAGCAGCTCAACGCTCCGCCGGAGGTGCTGGAGTTCATCGCGTCCCGGATCTCACGGAACATCCGTGAGCTGGAGGGCGCGCTGATCCGGGTGACGGCCTTCGCGAGCCTCAACCGGCAGCCGGTGGACCTCGGGCTCACCGAGATCGTCCTCAAGGACCTGATCCCCGGTGGCGAGGACAGCGCTCCGGAGATCACGGCTCCCGCGATCATGGCGGCCACCGCCGACTACTTCGGTCTGACGGTGGAGGACCTCTGTGGATCCTCGCGCAGCCGCGTCCTGGTGACGGCCCGGCAGATCGCCATGTACCTGTGCCGTGAGCTCACGGACCTGTCGCTGCCGAAGATCGGCGCACAGTTCGGCGGCCGCGACCACACGACGGTGATGCACGCGGACCGGAAGATCCGTGCCCTGATGGCGGAGCGGCGCTCCATCTACAACCAGGTCACCGAGCTCACCAACCGCATCAAGAACGGCTGACGCAGGGCCGTCAGAGCCTCTCGAAGGGCGCTCCGGGACACCTCCCGGGGCGCCCTTCGGCGTCTCCGGAGATGTGCACAGCCCTGGGGACGGGCAGCCGCTGTTCGATTACTCCGTTCCGGTGGCAGGTTCTCCACAGATTGGGGGATGATCTCCCGTCCACAGGGTGGGGACTGTCGAGTTATCCGGATCGTGTCCACAGGCCGGCCTGGTGACAGATCATCACCCCAGGTCAGACCCTTGTGGAATTGTTGGCAAACGATCTCCACAGGCTGTGGATGAATCTTTCGTCCACAGGGGGGCCCGAAGGTTGTCCACCGGCTGCCCACAGGGGGCGGCGGGTTGCCCACAGCTTCTCCACACCGCTGTCCACTGTTCGGCAACGAAACACCCCCGCTCACCGGGCCGAGTGAAAGCGGTCACACCAAGGGAGACGTTTGGGCTGTGGGGAACCTGGGGAAAGCTGGGGACAGCGCTGGGGAGAACTCCCCGTGGCCTGTGTACCGGGTGTGCAGAACTTTCGGGTGTCCACAGAAACCCCTAGTTGTCCACGGGCTCCACCCACAGGCTCGGTGGACAAAAAACCGGGCCTGACCTGCGCAGACGACGTTATCCACGGTTTCCACAGGCCCTACTACTACTCCCACATAGAGTTAGCCCGGAATTCGCTTCGAAGTGGGACCTGTGCACAACTCGGCGCCGGAGCTCCGACGCGCTCTTGTCGCGACTTGACCCCGAGCAGCACCGAGTGTCTGCGGCGTACGTCAGACTGGTTCCCGCAGTCGACGAAGAGCCAGCAACAAGCAGGAGGCGGTTCCGGTGAAGATCCGGGTGGAGCGCGACGTACTTGCCGAGGCGGTGGCCTGGGTGGCCCGCAGCCTCCCGGCCCGTCCGCCGGCGCCCGTGCTCGCGGGCCTTCTCCTGAAGGCCGAGGACGGCGCCCTGAGCTTCTCGAGCTTCGACTACGAGGTCTCCGCACGGGTCTCCGTCGAGGCCGAGGTGGAGGAGGACGGCACCGTCCTCGTCTCCGGCCGGCTGCTCGCCGACATCTGCCGCGCCCTCCCCAACCGCCCCGTGGAGATCTCCACAGACGGTGTACGGGCGACCGTGGTCTGCGGCTCCTCCCGCTTCACCCTCCACACCCTGCCTGTGGAGGAGTACCCGGCACTGCCGGAGATGCCCACCGCGACCGGCACCGTGCCCGGTGAGGTCTTCGCCTCCGCCGCCGCGCAGGTCGCCATCGCCGCCGGCCGTGACGACACGCTGCCCGTCCTCACCGGTGTGCGCATCGAGATCGAGGGCGACACGGTCACCCTGGCCTCCACCGACCGCTACCGCTTCGCGGTCCGCGAGTTCCTGTGGAAGCCGGAGTCCCCGGACGCCTCCGCGGTCGCCCTGGTGCCCGCGAAGACCCTCCTGGACACCGCCAAGGCGCTCACCAGCGGCGACACGGTGACCCTGGCGCTCTCGGGCTCCGGCAAGGGCGAGGGCCTCATCGGCTTCGAGGGCGCGGGCCGCCGCACCACCACCCGCCTCCTGGAGGGCGACCTCCCGAAGTACCGGACCCTCTTCCCCACCGAGTTCAACTCGGTCGCGGTGATCGAGACCGCCCCCTTCGTGGAGGCCGTGAAGCGTGTGGCCCTGGTGGCCGAGCGCAACACCCCGGTCCGGCTCAGCTTCGAGCAGGGCGTGCTGATCCTGGAGGCCGGCTCCAGCGACGACGCACAGGCTGTGGAGCGTGTCGACGCGCAGCTGGACGGCGACGACATCTCGATCGCCTTCAACCCGACCTTCCTGCTGGACGGCCTGAGCGCGATCGACTCCCCGGTCGCCCAGCTCTCCTTCACGACCTCCACGAAGCCGGCGCTGCTGAGCGGCAAGCCCGCGCTCGACGCCGAGGCGGACGAGGCCTACAAGTACCTGATCATGCCGGTGCGGCTGAGCGGCTGATGCCGGTTCTCGGGGCCATCGCCTGAGCGGCTGACCCCACAGGTGTGCACCCGGGTCCGGGCGTAGGCTCGGACCCGGGTAAACCGCACACGACGCTTAAGGAATCTCTGATGGAGCTCGGTCTCGTCGGTCTCGGCAAGATGGGCGGCAACATGCGTGAGCGCATCCGCCGCGCAGGCCACACCGTCATCGGATACGACCGCAACCCGGACCTCGCCGATGTCCACAGCCTCGAAGAGCTTGTGGGCAAGCTCAAGGGTCCGCGCGTCGTGTGGGTCATGGTTCCGGCCGGTGCCGCGACCCAGTCCACCATCGACGAGCTGGCCGACCTGCTCTCCCCCGGCGACATCGTCGTGGACGGTGGGAACTCGCGCTGGACGGACGACGAGAAGCACGCCGAGGAGCTCGCGGCCAAGGGCATCGGCTTCGTCGACTGCGGCGTCTCCGGCGGTGTGTGGGGCCTGGAGAACGGCTACGCGCTGATGTACGGCGGCTCCGCCGAGGACGTGGCGAAGGTCCAGCCGATCTTCGACGCGCTCAAGCCCGAGGGCGAGTTCGGCTCGGTCCACGCGGGCAAGGTCGGCGCCGGCCACTTCGCGAAGATGGTCCACAACGGCATCGAGTACGCGATGATGCAGGCCTACGCCGAGGGCTGGGAGCTCCTGGAGAAGGTCGACTCCGTCACCGATGTGCGCGAGGTCTTCCGCTCCTGGCAGGAGGGCACGGTCATCCGTTCCTGGCTGCTCGACCTCGCGGTGAACGCGCTGGACGAGGACGAGCACCTGGACAAGCTGCGGGGCTACGCGTCGGACTCCGGCGAGGGCCGGTGGACGGTCGAGGCCGCCATCGACAACGCCGTCCCGCTCCCGGCGATCACCGCCTCGCTGTTCGCGCGGTTCGCCTCGCGTCAGGACGACTCCCCGCAGATGAAGATGATCGCCGCGCTGCGCAACCAGTTCGGTGGCCACGCGGTCGAGACGAAGAAGTAATCCACAGGCTGTGCACCCCGCGGTGCACAGCCGCCGGGGGAAGAAGGTCGGCGCCCACCATGCACGTCACGCACCTCTCGCTGGCCGACTTCCGCTCCTACGCCCGGGTCGAGGTCCCGCTCGACCCGGGCGTCACCGCTTTCGTGGGCGCGAACGGCCAGGGCAAGACCAATCTGGTCGAGGCCGTCGGCTATCTCGCGACCCTCGGCAGCCACCGCGTCGCCTCCGACGCCCCGCTCGTCCGGATGGGCGCCGAGCGGGCCGTCATCCGGGCCGCGGTCACCCAGGGCGAGCGCTCCCAGCTGGTCGAGCTCGAACTCAACCCGGGCCGCGCCAACCGCGCCAGGATCAACAGGTCCTCGCAGGTCAGACCGCGTGACGTCCTTGGAATCGTACGGACGGTGCTGTTCGCCCCCGAGGATCTGGCGCTGATCAAGGGCGACCCCGGTGAGCGCCGGCGCTTCCTCGACGAGCTGATCACCGCGCGTACGCCGCGGATGGCGGGCGTGCGCTCCGACTACGAGCGCGTGCTGAAGCAGCGCAACACCCTCCTGAAGTCGGCGGCGATGGCCCGGCGGCACGGCGGGCGGGGCATGGACCTGTCGACCCTGGACGTCTGGGACCAGCACCTGGCCAGGGCCGGCGCCGAGCTGCTCGCCCAGCGGCTCGACCTCATCGGCGTACTGCAGCCGCTCGCCGACAAGGCGTACGAGCAGCTGGCGCCCGGCGGTGGACCGATTCTGCTGGAGTACCGCCCCTCCGCACCGGGCACCGGGCACACCCGCGAGGAGCTGTACGAGCAGCTGCTCGCCGCCCTCGCCGAGGTCCGCAAGCAGGAGGTCGAGCGGGGCGTCACGCTCGTCGGACCCCACCGGGACGAGCTGCTCCTCAAGCTCGGCGACCTCCCCGCGAAGGGGTACGCGAGCCACGGAGAGTCCTGGTCGTACGCGCTCGCGCTGCGGCTCGCCTCGTACGACCTGCTGCGGTCCGAGGGCAACGAGCCGGTCCTCGTCCTCGACGACGTCTTCGCCGAGCTGGACGCGCGGCGGCGCGAGCGGCTCGCGGAGCTGGTGGCGCCGGGCGAGCAGGTGCTCGTCACGGCGGCGGTGGACGACGACGTGCCGGGCGTGCTGGCGGGCACGCGGTACGCCGTGTCCGGCGGGACCGTGGAGCGGGTATGAGCGAGGAAAAGCTTCCCCAGCCTGTGGACAGTCCCGCCGTTCCCGAAGCCTCGGGCGTCGATCTCGCGCGGGTCGCGCTGCGCGCCGCCAAGGAACAGGCGAAGGCGCGGGGCGCGGCGGCGGCGCAGAAGAAGCAGGCCCGGCGCGGCGGCGGGCTGCGCTCCGGCGCGCGCGCCGACGGACGCGATCCGATGGCGCTCGGCGCCGCGATCAACCGGCTGATCACCGAGCGGGGCTGGGAGACGCCCGCGGCGGTCGGCGGGGTCATGGGCCGCTGGCCGCAGATCGTCGGCGAGGACCTGGCCAAGCACTGCGTACCGCTGAAGTTCGACGACGAGCCGGATGCGCGGGTGCTGACGGTGCAGTGCGACTCGACGGCGTGGGCCACACAGCTGCGGCTGCTCGCGCCGACGCTGGTCGCCCGGCTCAACGAGGACCTCGGGCACGGGACCGTGCGGATGATCAAGGTGCTGGGGCCGGGGGCGCCTCGGCGGGGGTACGGGCCGCTGCGGGCGCCGGGCAGTGTCGGGCCCGGGGACACGTACGGCTAGAGCGCCGGGCGGATCGGTGCGGGCCCTTTAGCGGGGAGTACGTGGGGTGCGGGTCCGGGGAAGGGCGCCCACCTGGTGGTTCCGTGCCCACCCTCCCCCAGGCTCCGTCCGGGGGGACCCCCACGCCCTGCGGAACGATTGTCCACAGAGGTGCGGAACGCATGCCCACGAGGGGTTCGGAGCGCATGCCCACAACGCGCTACGGCTCGAAGCGCTGGGTGGCCGTCAGGGGCCTCTGGAGCCCCTGTCTGGATATGGGGAGTCGTCTTGGTCCCGCTCAGGGCGGCACATGCGCATTCAGGTACCGGCAAACCCCCATGACTGTCGGCGCTACCGGTAGACTGGGAGACAATCCCGCCACCCTGCGGAACATGTCGAACGACGCAGCCGCTCCCGTATGCCCGGAGAACGGCCTGTGCTGTGCCAGAAAGGGCGCTTCGTGGCCGATTCCGGCGACCCCAACGAGAACAACCAGTACACCGCCAGCAACATCCAGGTCCTCGAAGGCCTGGATGCGGTGCGCAAGCGCCCCGGTATGTACATCGGCTCGACCGGTGAGCGCGGTCTGCACCACATGGTGCAGGAGGTCGTCGACAACTCGGTCGACGAAGCCCTGGCCGGCCACGCGGACACCATCGACGTGACGATCCTGCCCGACGGCGCCGTGCGCGTCGTCGACAACGGCCGTGGCATCCCGGTCGGCATCGTCGCGTCCGAGGGCAAGCCGGCCGTCGAGGTCGTGCTGACGGTGCTGCACGCGGGCGGCAAGTTCGGCGGCGGCGGCTACGCGGTCTCCGGCGGTCTGCACGGCGTCGGCGTCTCCGTCGTCAACGCCCTCTCCACCAGGGTCTCGGTGGAGATCAAGACCGACGGCCACCGCTGGACCCAGGACTACAAGATGGGTGCCCCGACCGCGCCCCTCGCCCAGCACGAGGCGACCGACGAGACCGGCACCTCGGTCACGTTCTGGGCCGACCCGGACATCTTCGAGACCACCGAGTACTCCTTCGAGACGCTCGCGCGCCGCTTCCAGGAGATGGCCTTCCTCAACAAGGGCCTCACCCTGACGCTCACGGACGAGCGCGAGTCGGCGAAGGCCACGGTCGGTGCGGACGACCCGGAGGCGGAGGCCGCCGAGCCGACCGCGCGCACGGTGAAGTACCACTACGAGGGCGGCATCGTCGACTTCGTGAAGTACCTCAACTCGCGCAAGGGCGAGCTGGTCCACCCCACCGTGATCGACCTGGAGGCGGAGGACAAGGACAAGGCCCTGTCCCTCGAGGTCGCGATGCAGTGGAACAGCGGCTACAGCGAGGGCGTGTACTCCTTCGCCAACATCATCCACACCCACGAGGGCGGCACGCACGAGGAGGGCTTCCGGGCGGCGCTGACCTCGCTGATCAACAAGTACGCGCGCGACAAGAAGCTGCTCCGCGAGAAGGACGACAACCTCACGGGTGACGACATCCGCGAGGGTCTGACGGCGATCATCTCGGTCAAGCTGAGCGAGCCGCAGTTCGAGGGCCAGACCAAGACCAAGCTGGGCAACACGGAGGCGAAGACCTTCGTCCAGAAGGCGGTCTACGAGCACCTCAACGACTGGCTGGACCGCAACCCGGTCGAGGCCGCGGACATCATCCGCAAGTCGATCCAGGCCGCCACCGCGCGCGTGGCCGCGCGCAAGGCGCGTGACCTGACCCGCCGCAAGGGCCTCCTGGAGTCGGCCTCGCTGCCGGGCAAGCTCTCCGACTGCCAGTCGAACGACCCGTCCAAGTGCGAGATCTTCATCGTCGAGGGTGACTCCGCCGGCGGCTCGGCCAAGTCCGGCCGCAACCCGATGTACCAGGCCATCCTGCCGATCCGCGGCAAGATCCTGAACGTCGAGAAGGCCAGGATCGACAAGATCCTGCAGAACACCGAGGTCCAGGCCCTGATCTCGGCCTTCGGCACCGGTGTGCACGAGGACTTCGACATCGAGAAGCTCCGCTATCACAAGATCATCCTGATGGCGGACGCCGACGTCGACGGTCAGCACATCAACACCCTGCTGCTGACCTTCCTCTTCCGCTTCATGCGGCCGCTGGTCGAGGCCGGGCACGTCTACCTCTCCCGTCCGCCGCTCTACAAGATCAAGTGGGGCCGGGACGACTTCGAGTACGCGTACTCGGACCGCGAGCGGGACGCGCTCGTCGCGCTCGGCAAGCAGAACGGCAAGCGGATCAAGGAAGACTCGATCCAGCGCTTCAAGGGTCTCGGCGAGATGAACGCCGAGGAGCTGCGCGTCACCACCATGGACGTCGAGCACCGCGTGCTCGGTCAGGTCACCCTGGACGACGCCGCCCAGGCCGACGACCTGTTCTCGGTGCTGATGGGCGAGGACGTCGAGGCACGGCGCTCGTTCATCCAGCGCAACGCCAAGGACGTTCGCTTCCTCGACATCTGAGTCGGTCTCAGCTGACCGTACGAAAGGACTGACGACCAGCAATGGCCGACGAAAACACTTCCGGCACCACCGAAGAGCAGGGGCCCGTGCTGCGGATCGAGCCCGTCGGGCTCGAGACCGAGATGCAGCGCTCGTACCTCGACTACGCGATGTCCGTCATCGTGTCCCGCGCGCTGCCCGACGTACGGGACGGCCTCAAGCCCGTCCACCGCCGCGTGCTGTACGCGATGTACGACGGCGGCTACCGGCCCGAGAAGGGCTTCTACAAGTGCGCCCGCGTCGTCGGCGACGTCATGGGTACGTACCACCCGCACGGCGACTCCTCGATCTACGACGCGCTCGTCCGCCTCGCCCAGCCCTGGTCGATGCGCATGCCGCTCGTCGACTCCAACGGCAACTTCGGCTCCCCGGGCAACGACCCGGCCGCCGCCATGCGTTACACCGAGTGCAAGCTCATGACGCTGTCGATGGAGATGCTCCGGGACATCGACGAGGAGACCGTCGACTTCCAGGACAACTACGACGGCCGCAACCAGGAGCCGACGGTCCTGCCGTCCCGCTTCCCGAACCTGCTGATCAACGGCAGCGCCGGCATCGCGGTCGGCATGGCGACCAACATCCCGCCGCACAACCTGCGCGAGGTCGCGGCCGGTGCCCAGTGGGCGCTCGAACACCCCGACGCCAGCCACGAGGAGCTCCTCGACGCGCTGATCGAGCGGATCAAGGGCCCGGACTTCCCCACCGGCGCGCTCGTCGTCGGCCGCAAGGGCATCGAGGAGGCGTACCGCACCGGCCGTGGCTCGATCACGATGCGCGCGGTCGTCGAGGTCGAGGAGATCCACAACCGCCAGTGCCTGGTGGTCACGGAACTCCCGTACCAGACCAACCCGGACAACCTCGCGCAGAAGATCGCCGACCTGGTCAAGGACGGCAAGATCGGCGGCATCGCCGACGTCCGCGACGAGACCTCGTCCCGTACCGGTCAGCGCCTGGTCATCGTGCTCAAGCGCGACGCCGTCGCCAAGGTCGTCCTGAACAACCTGTACAAGCACACCGACCTGCAGACGAACTTCGGCGCGAACATGCTGGCGCTCGTCGACGGCGTGCCGCGCACCCTCTCGCTCGACGCGTTCATCCGCCACTGGGTGACGCACCAGATCGAGGTCATCGTCCGCCGGACGAAGTTCCGGCTGCGCAAGGCCGAGGAGCGCGCCCACATCCTGCGCGGTCTGCTCAAGGCCCTCGACGCGATCGACGAGGTCATCGCGCTCATCCGGCGCAGCGACACGGTCGAGGTCGCCCGCGCGGGCCTGATGGACCTGCTCCAGATCGACGAGATCCAGGCCAACGCGATCCTGGAGATGCAGCTCCGCCGGCTCGCCGCCCTGGAGCGCCAGAAGATCATCGCGGAGCACGACGAGCTCCAGGCGAAGATCAACGAGTACAACGCGATCCTGGCCTCCCCGGAGCGCCAGCGGGCGATCGTCAGCGAGGAACTGGCCGCGCTCGTCGAGAAGTTCGGCGACGACCGCCGCTCCAAGCTCGTGCCCTTCGACGGTGACATGTCCATCGAGGACCTGATCGCCGAGGAGGACATCGTCGTCACCATCTCGCGCGGCGGCTATGTGAAGCGGACGAAGACCGAGGACTACCGCTCGCAGAAGCGCGGCGGCAAGGGCGTGCGGGGCACGAAGCTGAAGCAGGACGACATCGTCGACCACTTCTTCGTGTCCACCACCCACCACTGGCTGCTGTTCTTCACGAACAAGGGCCGGGTCTACCGGGCCAAGGCGTACGAGCTGCCGGACGCCGGCCGGGACGCCCGCGGCCAGCACGTGGCCAACCTGCTGGCCTTCCAGCCGGACGAGCAGATCGCCCAGATCCTGGCGATCCGCGACTACGAGGCCGCGCCGTACCTGGTGCTCGGCACCAAGGCCGGCCTCGTGAAGAAGACCGCGCTGAAGGACTACGACTCGCCCCGCTCGGGCGGTGTCATCGCGATCAACCTGCGGGAGCGCGAGGACGGCAGTGACGACGAGCTGATCGGCGCCGAGCTGGTCTCCTCCGAGGACGATCTGCTGCTCATCTCGAAGAAGGCGCAGTCGATCCGCTTCACCGCCACGGACGACGCGCTGCGTCCGATGGGGCGCGCCACGTCGGGCGTCAAGGGGATGAGTTTCCGCGAGGACGACGAGCTGCTCTCGATGAATGTCGTCCGGCCCGGTACGTTCGTCTTCACCGCGACCGACGGCGGGTACGCGAAGCGCACCCCCGTCGACGAGTACCGCGTCCAGGGCCGTGGCGGCCTCGGCATCAAGGCCGCCAAGATCGTGGAGGACCGTGGCTCGCTCGTGGGCGCGCTGGTGGTCGAGGAGACGGATGAGATCCTCGCCATCACGCTGTCCGGCGGTGTGATTCGTACGCGAGTCAACGAAGTCAGGGAGACCGGCCGTGACACCATGGGCGTCCAGCTGATCAACCTGGGCAAGCGCGATGCCGTCGTCGGCATCGCACGGAACGCCGAGGCGGGCAGCGAGGACGAGTACGCCGACGACGCCGAGGGCGTGGTCGAGACGGTCGAGGTCGAGGCCGAGGCAGTCGAGGGCACGGAGCCCTCGGCCGGGGAGCACGAGGAGTAAGAGCGTGAGTGGAGCCACGGGCGCCGGATCGGCGGCTGCCGGAGCTTCTGCTGGTGCTGGAGCGAACGGCGCCCGTGGCCCCGCCACGGACTCCCAGGGGGTTGCGGTGACGGACACTCGAGGGCAGCAGCCCTCGTACGAGACCTACAACGGGCCGCTGCCCGGCGAGCGCGCGGGCGCTCAGCAGCCGGGCGGTCCCTACCACCCGCCGCAGGCGTACGGCGCCCCGGCGGGCGGTACGGCGGGCGGTCAGACCGGGGCCGTGCGCCGGCCGCGTACCGGGGCGCGCACGACGCCCAGGACGCGCAAGGCGCGGCTGCGGGTGGCCAAGGCCGATCCGTGGTCGGTGATGAAGGTGAGCTTCCTGCTCTCCATCGCGCTGGGCGTGTGCACGGTCGTGGCCGCGGCGGTGCTGTGGATGGTCATGGACGCCATGGGCGTCTTCTCGACGGTCGGCGGCACGATCAGCGAGGCCACGGGCTCGAACGAGTCCAACGGCTTCGACCTGCAGTCGTTCCTGTCGCTGCCGCGGGTGCTGATGTTCACCTCGGTGATCGCCGTGATCGACGTGGTCCTGATGACCGCGCTCGCGACGCTGGGCGCCTTCATCTACAACCTGTCCGCCGGTTTCGTGGGCGGTGTGGAGCTCACGCTCGCCGAGGACGAGTGACCTGCTCGGGGGCCGGGTGGTGACCGATTTTGGGACTGGCCCCCACGTGCGCTAATGTTCAGGAGTCAGCGCGCGGGACACACACCGCAAAGCGCGGCGGGGCTATAGCTCAGTTGGTTAGAGCGCATCCCTGATAAGGATGAGGCCACAGGTTCAAATCCTGTTAGCCCCACAGACGAGATCGACCCGGATGGTTCCTCCATCCGGGTCGATCTGTTTGTGCGACGTTTGAAGCAGGGGTGCGAAGCCCGTACAGGTCACCGATCGGTATCGGTCGATGTGTAGAGTGGGCGTCAGAAGTCTCCTACGTCAACGAAAGACGAGGTCGCGCGGTGAAGAAGCTTCTCCTGGTCGCACTGGCCGCCATCGGCGGGCTCCTCGTGTACCGCCAGATCCAGGCGGATCGCGCCGAGCAGGACCTGTGGACGGAGGCGACCGACTCCGTGCCCGCAGGTTCCGGTGTCTGAGCCACACACACTCTGTGGGTGAAGCCCCGGCCGCGTGAGCGGACCGGGGCTTCGCTGTTCCCGATCGCCTTGGGGTTCGCCGCCGCGAATGATGCGCTTGCTCAAGCAAAGTCTTCGTGTGGCGGCCCCGCGGAGGGCAGGATGGACCGGCACCGCAGGGGGAACGGACGGGAGAGACGCGTGAGCACGCAGGCCGGGAGGCGGGCCGGGATCGGCCGGAGGGCGGGAGCCCTGATCGCGGCGGCCGCGGCCGTGGGCGCGGTGACGGGCCTGCCCGCCCAGGCCCACGCTGCCGAGGGGGCCGGAGGGGCGGCGGTACCGCCGTACGCCTTCGACGGCTCGGCACAGCGTGTCCAGGGGGCCGCCTCCAGCCTCGACGCCAAGCCCCTGCAGCCCGGGAAGACGTACCGGGACACCCTCAAGAAGGACGGCAAGGTCTACTACCGCGTCGACCTCGACACCAAGCGGAACACGTACGTCTCCGTCGTCGCCGTCCCGAAGCCCGGCGGCAAGGTCGCGTACGGCGACGGCTTCAAGGTCAGCATCCAGGACGGCTCCGGGGCCGACTGCGGCTACCAGGACGTCGACTTCGGCTCCGGGCAGTACGCCCGGCCGCTCGCCGGCTACGCCCGCCGGATCGTCGACCCGGACTCCTCGACCTGCCAGAAGCAGGGTGCCTACTACGTGCTCGTCGAGCGCGAGTCGGCGGCGGACTCCACCCCGGACGACTGGGAGCTGGAGCTCCGGCACGTCTCCGAGCCGCTCCTCAAGAAGGCCGTGCCGACCGCGCTGCCCGAGGTCTGGCCCTCGGGCACGCCCGCGCCGCCGGGCGGAGGGCCGCAGCCGCGGCAGGGCGGCGCCGGGTTCCACGACGCCGTCTCGGCGCGCGAGGGCGAGTGGCGGGCCGACATCCGGCCCGGCCAGACGCTCTTCTACCGGGTCCCGGTCGACTGGGGGCAGCAGCTCTTCGCCAGCGCCGAGCTGGGCAGCGGCACCGACGGGGACCTCGTGAGCAACGCGCTCACCCTCTCGCTCGACAACCCGGCCCTCGGCTTCGTCGACATGAACACGGTCAGCTACAGCGGGGAGCCCGCGACGCTCGCGCTCGACCCGCTGCGGCCGGTGGCCCACGAGAACCGCACCACCTACGACAACGCGACCAGCGGCATGCGGTTCGCCGGCTGGTACTACCTGACGGCCACCCTGAGCCCGGAGATGGCCGCCGCGTACGGCGACAAGCCGGTGCCGCTGACGCTCCGGGTGAACGTCACCGGCAGCGCGCAGCCGGGCCCCGGGTACGACGGCGACCCCGGGATGTTCACGGTGACCGCCGACGACCGGGACGCGGCGGCGAACGGCGCCACCGGGGCGGACGCCGGGAGCGACGGCACGATGATCGCCGTCGCGGCGGCCGGGATCGGCACCGGGACCGTGCTGCTGCTCGGCCTCGGGGCCTGGACCCTGCTGGCCCGGCGGCGGGCCTGAGTCAGATCTGCGCCAGGGCCCAGAAACCGACCGCGAACGACACGAGCGCGAGCAGCAGCACCGGGACCGTCACCTTCGGGGGCGGTCCCGGCCGGCGTACGGGGGTGGGCGCCGGCGCGTGGGGCGGCGCGGGTGGCGTGTGCGGTGCGGGAACCTGATCGGGCCGAGCGGTGTAGGGATGCGTGGGGGCTTGTCCGTACGGCGTCGCGGGAGCGGGCGCCTGCTCGAAGGCGGGGATCGGGTGCGTGACCGGCGGAGGCAGGTGGAAACTGCCCGTCTCGGAGGGGCCGGGCGGTGACTGGGGCGCCGGGACCTGGGCGGTGGGCAGGTAGGGCTGTGGCTGGTGCTGCGACTGGGGCTGGGGCTGTGCGGGCTGCACCGGCTGTGCGGGCTGTTCCTGGGCCGGTACGGGTGCGGGTGCGGGGGCAGGCGTCGCGGTGCTCGTGGGGCCTTCCGGGCCGAAGCCGGCCGGAAGCGGGCCGAGCTGGTCGAAGATCTCGATCGGCTGCTCGTCGGGGCGCGGCTCGGGCAGCATCTCGACGGCGGCGCTCAGCGCCTTGCGCGCCCCCGTGGCCGTCCGGAACCGGGCCTGCGGATCGGGCTGGAGCAGACCCGCGAGCACCTGCCACAGGGGCTCCGGGATGCCCTCAGGGGCGCTCGGAGTGCCGTACGCGAGGAAATGCTCCACCAGGGCCTGGGAGTCCGGCTTGCGGCCCTGGAGCAGATAGAGCGCGACCAGGCCGACGGCGAAGAGGTCGGCGGTGAAGTCCGGCTCGGCGCCGAGGAGCTGCTCGGGCGCGAAGTAACCGGGCGTCCCCACCACGTAGTTGGTCTCGGTGAGGCGGGGTTCGCCCTTGCGCATGGAGATGCCGAAGTCGGACAGCCGCAGGTGCGGCCGCCCGGTGCCGGTGACCTCCATGAGGATGTTGGCCGGCTTGATGTCACGGTGCACGACCCCCTCGGCGTGCACCGTGGCCAGCCCCGACAGCAGCTGGTCGAGCAGGGCGCAGACGAAACGGGGCGGCAGCGGGCCGTAGTCCCCGATGACGTGGGCCAGCGAGCCCCCGGCCACCAGGTCCATGGTGAAGAGGACCTTGTCGTCGTCGGCGGCCCAGCTGGCCGGGGCGAGGACGTGCGGATGGTCGATCCGCAGCGCCTGCTCGCGGACGAAGCGGAGCAGCGTGTGCGCGTCGCTCTGCAGGAGCACCTTGGCCGCCACGTAGCGGCGGCGCCGGTGGTCCCAGGCGCGCCACACCGCGCCCGCCCCGCCGCGTCCGATCGGGTCGATCAGCTCGTACCGACCAGCGAAGACCTCACCCATCGCGCTGCGCCCGCTCCCCGTCTGCGTCGTCTCCCCGCGGAACCGGCCGGCTGCCGGACCCGCGTCAGTTCTGGTGCGACTCGTAGTGGGCGACCGCGTCGGCGGTGCGCCCGGCGCCGTACACCCGGAGGAACTCTGCCAGTTCCGGGTGGGCCGGGGCGAGCGAGTCGGCGGCGTCGATGATGTCACCGGCGGCCGCCACGGAGCGCAGCAGCGACTGGATCTCGCGGACCACGCGGCGCACGGTCGGCGCACCGGAACCGGTGGTGGTCTGGCCCGTGCTGGTGAGGACGGAGCCGCCCTGCGACTTCTTGACCTCGTCCATCCGGTCGGTGGCCTCGGCGGCGCTGACGCTGCCGTCGGCGACCTGGACGGCGAGCTCCTGGAGGGCCTGGACGCGCTGGACGACGGCCGGGTTGCCGATCTTGGCCCGCTGGCCGCTCATCAGCTGGGACAGCATGGGCGCGGAGAGCCCGAGCACGGCCGCGAGCCTGGCCTGATTGAGCCCGAGATCGTCGATCAGGCGACGGAAGAGCGCCCCCAGCGGCTCTCCGTACCAACTGCGCTGAAGCTCTCTGGCTCTTGCCGTGGCTTCCTGCTGCGCTGCGTCCATTGCTTCTCCCCATCCCTTAGGTTCGCCACTGCGAACCTCGGTCAGCATCTTACGGAGAGTGGTCGCCGACCGGGAGTCCTATCCTTTTGCCGGACATGGGGGGTGACCCGGTACGCTGTTCTCGTTCCGGGGCCTTAGCTCAGTTGGTAGAGCGCTGTCTTTGCATGGCAGATGTCAGGGGTTCGACTCCCCTAGGCTCCACAGAGGAAGACCCCTCTGACCTGCGATAACGCAGTCAGGGGGGTCTTTTTGTCCCCATTTTCGGCGGCCGGGGGGTGTCCGCTCAGCCCGTCGGGGCGGGTGGCTGCGGCGTCGCGTCGGCGGCCGTGCGGGCCAGGGCGCGGATGACGGGCGTGTGGCCGGTGGTGCGCCAGACCAGGGCCCAGTGGCAGTGCGGCGCGTCACGGACGGGCAGATACGCGATGGTGGGCCAGGGGTAGAAGCGGGCGGTCTCGGCCACCACGGCGCACACCGTGTCCCCGCCGGCGACGAGGGACATCTGCTCGTGCCAGCTCGACGCGGTGGGCCCGCGCCGGATGGGACGCCCCGACGGTGTGCGCCGGGGATGGAAGGCCTCCTCCATGCCGGACGGGAGTGCGGGCGAAGCCAGGACGGTGCAGTCGCCCAGGTCCTCCAGGCAGACCGAGGCGCGGGTGGCGAGCGGATGTCCGGTGCTGACCATCAGGACCACGGGGGAGACGTGGGTGACGGGTCCGACGGTCAGATCGGTCTCGTCGACCGGCAGCCAGACCAGCGCCGCGTCCACCTCTCCGGCACGCAACTCGTCGAAGGGCGCGGTGGGTCGGATCTCGCGGTAGCGAAGCTCGACGGCGGGATGGCGGGCCCGGAACGGTTCGAGGACATGGCCGATCATCAGCGTCTCGGAGCCCATGACACCCAGCGTCAGCGTGCCGCACACCCCGCCCGCGGCGGCGGTCGCACTGTGGATCCCCTCCATGATCTGCCGGTAGCCGGAGGCCAGGTCGCGCCGGAGCCGCTCGCCGAGCGGCGTCAGCCGCACCGTGCGCGAGGTCCGTTCGAACAGCGGGGCGCCGATGCGCCGTTCCTGCTTCTTCACGGACTGGCTGACCCGGGCCGGAGTGACGTGCAGCCGCTCGGCGGTGCGTCCGAAGTGCAGCTCCTCGGCCAGAGCCAGGAAGATCTCGATGTCCCTCAACTCAACGCGCCCGCCCCCGGATTGTGAACCCGCCGCTTAACAGAACGGTACCGAGACGGCCGTTGATGGCCAGGGTCCCGGCGACGGAATCTGAGACTGCGCCGCGACATCGCGGAGGCATTCCGAGGGGAGTGGGACCGATGGCAGCACTCACGGGCAGGACCGCGCTGGTCACCGGCGCGTCGCGGGGCATCGGGCGGGGCATCGCCCAGCGCCTGGCCGCCGACGGTGCCCTGGTGGCCGTGCACTACGGACGGGACGAGGGCGCCGCCAAGGAGACGGTGGCCGCGATCGAGGCCGCGGGCGGGCAGGCGTTCGCGGTGCGGGCGGAACTCGGTGTGCCCGGCGACGCGGACACCCTCGTCGAGGCGGTCGTGGCGGGCCTTCGGGAACGGACGGGAACCGACCGACTCGACATCCTGGTGAACAACGCGGCCGTCGACGAAGGCGGCAACGGCGAGACCCCCGAAGCCTTCGACCGCCTCTTCGCGGTGAACGTCAGAGCGCCGTACTTCGTCATCCGGCGCGCGCTGCCGCTGATGGGCGAGGGGGGCCGGATCATCGACATCGGCTCCGGCGTGACCCGCATCTCGGTGCCGGGCGAGCTGGTGTACTCGATGTCCAAGGCGGCCCTGGCCACGCTGGGCCGCAACCTCGCCAACGAGGTCGGCCCGCGCGGGATCACCGTCAACACGGTCGAACCCGGCACCGTCCACACCGACCGCACCGCGTGGCTGTTCAGCCATCCCCAGGCCGAGCAGATGGTCACGGGCAGCCAGGCGATCGAACGCGTGGGTGAACCCGCCGACATCGCCGGGGTCGTCGCCTTCCTCGCCTCCCCCGACAGCGGCTTCGTCACCGCGAACACCATCGACGCCAGCGGTGGCACGTATCTGGGCCCCAAGAACCTCGGCTGACCGGGGTGATCCGGTGCCGTGGGCGCCGCCGTCAGCGTCTGAGGTAGGCCAGGACGGCCAGCACGCGGCGGTTGTCGTCGGCGGACGACTCGATCCGCAGCTTGGCGAAGATGCTCGCGGTGTGCTTGGCGACCGCGCTCTCGCTGATGTGCAGGGTGTTCATGATGGCGGCGTTCGAGCGGCCCTCGGCCATCAGCTTCAGTACGTCGTGTTCGCGCGGGGTGAGTCCGGAGGTGTCACCCCGGGCGTCGCTGCGGGCGAGGAGCCGGGCGATGACCTGCGGGTCCATGACCGTGCCGCCGGACGCCACCGTCCGTACGGCGTCGATGAACTGGGCGGTGTGGGTGACCCGGTCCTTGAGCAGGTAGCCGATGGCGCCCTGGCCGCCGGCGAGCAGCTCGTGGGCGTACAGCTGGTCCACGTACTGGGAGAGGATCAGAACCGGGAAGGCCGGGCGGGTACGGCGGGCCTCCAGGGCGGCCTGCAGGCCCTCGTCGGTGAAGGTCGGCGGCAGCCGGATGTCGACCACGGCGACGTCCGGCCGCTCCTCGCGCAGGGCGCGCAGCAGGGCGGGGCCGTTGTCCACGGCCGAGACCACGTCGAAGCCGTGCTCCCGGAGCATGCGGCTCAGCCCGTCCCGGAGCAGGAAGAGGTCTTCGGCGAGGGCGATGCGCACGGTATCTCCAGGGTCGCGGTGGTCGGTCCGCCCGGCGGGCTGTGCAGGTCGAGGGACCCGTCGAAGGTACTCAACCTCCGCCGGACGCCGTGCAGTCCGCTGCCCCGGGAGGGGTCCGCCCCGCCGTGGCCGTCGTCGGTGACCGTGATGCGTAGTACGGGGCCGCCGGCGAGCTCGATGCGGATGTGGACCCGGCGGCCGCCGGAGTGCTTGGCCGCGTTGGCGAGGAGCTCGCTCACCGCGAAGTAGCCGGCGGACTCGACGGGGGCCTGCAGCCGCCCGGGCAGCTGCGCGTCGACCAGCACGTCGAGGAAGCTGTCGAGTGCCAGGGACCGTACCGCGTCACCGAGTCCGCGGTCGGCCAGCAAGGGCGGCTGGATGCCGTGGACCAGGTCCCGGAGGTCCTTCAGCGCCCGTGACGAGGTGGCGCGGACCTCGTCGAGGAGAGCGCGGGCGGCCCGCGGATCGGTGTCGAGGAGCAGGGACGCCCGGTCCAGGGTCATCCCCAGGGCGACCAGCCGGGCCTGCGCCCCGTCGTGCAGGTCCCGTTCGATGCGGCGGAGTTCGGCGGCCTGCGTGTCGAGCGCGTCGGCGCGGGTGTCGGTGAGGTGCTCGATGCGGCGCTCCAGTTCGGTGCGGTAGGGAGCGGACAGCACCCGTCGGCTCCAGCGGGCGTGCCACCTCAGTGCGGTGGGGGCCAGCCGCAGCCCGGCCATGGTGAACGCGAGGCCCAGGAGGAGGGCGGCGAGCATGGTGGCGGTGGAGTGGACGGGGATGAACGCATACCAGTTGCCGTCGCCGAGGAGCCGCCAGACGAACGGCTGCACCAGCGCGCCGAACAGCCCGTAGTCGACGAGCGCGAGGGGCAGCGCGACCAGGAGCGCACCGGTCCACGGCTCCAGCCAAGCCCATCGGAGGTCGTGCCAGAACCCTTCGTCGCCGAGGATCCGCGGTGCCCGTCGGTGACGGTTCCCGGTACGGCCACCGGGGTCCTCGGGGGCGAGCGGCTCGGGCGGGCTGATCCGCGTGCCCGTCCAACGGAGGGTCCAGGAGCGGTAGCGGTCGGAGAGCCGGCGCAGGGCCAGCGCGGCGGGCGGCAGCAGGGGAAAGCCCACGCCCACCGGGAGCAGGAGCAGTACGCCCACCACGAGCCCGCCGACCGCGGTCGTCGCGAAGGCGGCGAGCGACAGCAACTGACACCGCCCTACGGCGACCCAGCCGCGTCCCACCGCACCACCGCGGCCACGCGCGTCCGTCCGTCCGTCCCCCACTGCCCCGGCCACCCGTCCTCCCGTCACGTCAGCGTGCGCCGTACACCGGCGTCACGTCCCGCACCGCGGGTGCGCGTACGACCCACAGAACCGCCGTCAGCAGGCACGCGCCGCCGAACAGCACCATCGGCAGCACCGCGCCCGACTCCTCGTCCATGAACAGCAGCATCCCCAGGTTGACCAGGGTATGGAAACCGCCCGCGAGCAGCAGACGGCCCGCTCGCACGCGCTCCAGGCCGAGCCCGAGGACGACCGACATCGCCACGGTGGCCAGCAGGAACCCGGCGGCGTAGGCCGGAGCCTGGGTGAAGACCTGGACGTGCCACACGCCCCACACCACGCCCACCAGCGCGGAGGCCGAAAGGGGACCGAACCGCGTGCGCACCAGGGGCTGGAGCAGGCAGCGCCAGCCGATCTCCTCGCCGCACGCGCCGACGAACTGGGCCACGACGACCAGCGCGAAGGGGTGTCCGAGGGACCACGGACCGGTCGCCCGGGGTGTGCCCTCCACGGCGGTGTAGGCGGCCACGCTCAGGACGGTGATCAGTGGTGCCGTGAGCAGCAGCAGGAGCCCCCGCCCGGCCCGTTCCTCTCCGGCGCCCTCCGCCTCGTGCGCCCGGCGGCCGGGCAGGGCCCCGGCGAGCCGGCCCCGGATACGGGACGGCCACAGCAGGGCCGCCGCCAACACTCCCAGGGCGGGGCCGAACTGGGTCAGCTGCACCACCTCCGCCGGTATCCCGGTCGCGGGCTGCACCGCCCCCAACACGCCTGCCGCCACGAACGCGACGGCGAGGAACACCCCTGCCTCCGCCTTCCAGTCCCGCATGCCGCCCGGCCTCCCGCTCGATCGGTTCGTGCGCGTCCCCCTCGGACGCCTCACCGTCGACCCTGCCGGTCTCCGCGGGGCGGGCCATTGCAGGTAGCTGCCCAAGGGGGGTGTATCCAGGTGCACTGTCCCGAGCGGGCCGTTCCGAAATCCGCCCGGCTTGTGGGCAACCCAGGGCGGGGGGCATTTCTGGTGCGTGCGGAGGTGTGGTCGCTGGACTCCCGCTCGGGGCCCGCTCGAGTGATCTGGTCATGGGGCGATCCATGACGACGGCCCTGGGAGGCGCGGACGAGCCGTGTCATCGTCGATACGACATCGCTGGTCAGTCCCTCCAATATCGGATCACTCCGGGGGAGTTTCATGGATGTGGGGATTCTCGGGCCGCTCGCGGTCCGTCTGAACGGACAGTCGATCGTTCCCAGTGCGGGCAAGCCGCGCCAGTTGCTGGCGCTGCTCGCCATCAGAGCGGAGCGGGTGGTGACCGTGCCGACGCTCATGGAGGAGATCTGGGGGGACGCGATCCCCAAGAGCGCGGCCACCACACTGCAGACGTACATCCTTCATCTGCGCCGGAAGGTGACCGCGGCGCTGCGTGCCGGGGGGCCGGGCTGCGGGCCCGACCGGGACGGGGACGCCAAGGAGGTGCTCACGACCTGCTTCGGGGGCTACCGGCTCGCCGTGCGTCCGGAGGACAGTGATCTGCGGGAGTTCCAGTCGCTGGCGGCCCGCGGGTCGGTGGCGCTGGAGGCGGGCGACGCGCGGGCCGCGTCCGTGACGCTGGAGCGGGCGCTCGGGCTGTGGCGGGGACCCGCACTGGTGGACGTGCCGGTCGGGCGGGTGCTGGGGGTCGAGGTGCTCGGGATGGAGGAGCAGCGCACCCGGGCGCTCGAACAGCGGATCGAGGCGGATCTGCTGCTCGGGCGGCACGCCTCGCTCCTGGCCGAGCTGCGGATGCTGGTCGCCCGGCACCCGATGAACGAGAACCTGGCCGCGCAGCTGATGACGGCGCTGTACCGCTCGGGCGGGGTGTGGCGGGCGCTCGAGGTGTTCCAGGAGCTGCGCAGGACCCTCATCGAGGAGCTGGGGGTGGAGCCCTCGCACCGTCTGCAGCGGCTGCACCAGGCGGTGCTGTCCGGTGAGCCGGGTCTCGAGCTGGAGTGGGAGCAGGCGCAGTACGCCGGGCTGCATCTGATGCGCACCTGACGCGTACGAGTCCGGCCGGGGGTCAGACCAGCCAGCCGGACTCGTGCGCGATGCGCACCGCGTCGACGCGGTTGCGGGCGTTCAGCTTGGTGACGACCGAGGTCAGGTAGTTGCGGACGGTCCCCGTGGACAGGTGCAGCCGGGCCGCGATCTCCGGGGCCTCGTCGCCCGCGGCGGTGAGGCGGAGCACCTCCAGCTCCCGTTTGGTGAGCGGGCTCTCGGCGCCGTCCCAGGCCGCGAGGGCGAGCTGGAGGTCGATGGCGCGGTGACCTGCCGCGATCCGGCGGATGGCCTCGGTGAGGTCCTGGGGGGAGGCGTCCTTCGGCAGGAAGCCGGCGACCTTGGCGTCCAGGGCCCGGCGGAGGACACCGGGGCGGCTGAGGCTCGTGAGGATGAGGGTGCGGCAGGAGGGGAGCTCCTCGGCGAGCAGTGCCGCCGCCGTCAGGCCGTCGATGCCGGGGAGCCCGATGTCGATGATCGCCACGTCGGGGCGGTGCTCCAGGGCGGTCGGGAGGATCCTGTCGCCGCGTTCGACCTGCGCGACCACCTCGAGGTCGTCCTCCAGGCCGAGCAGTGCTACCAGAGCACCGCGGACCATGCCCATGTCCTCGGCCAGCAATATCCGTATCACTGCGGTGAACCCCCCCTGGTTCGACTGTATTCACACTACAATTGTTTACTTCTGTGCGTTCTCCTTCCGGTTAAGGCCGACTGTGTCAGGTCGGGTGTGCAGTGGTGCGCGGGCGGTCATCCGGAACCAGCCGTCCTCGCTCAGTTCGGTGGTGAGGCTGCCGCCGACGCGGCCCAGGCGGTGGGTGAGGTTGCCCAGGCCGGTGCCGCCGGGTTCGTCCGCCGCCGCCTGCCGGGGCACGGGCCCGACCCCGTAGGGGCTCCGGTCGGCGGGCTCCACGCCGTCGTTGGCGATGCTCAGCGTGACCACGCCGTCCTCCTCCCCGCACCGGATCGTGCACCGGTGGACGTGGCTGTGCCGCAGCGCGTTGGTGACGCCCTCGCGCAGCACGGTGGCGAGCACGGTGTCGATCCGCGGCGGCAGCGGGCCCGTGTCGATGGCCGTCACCACCTCGATGCCCGCCGCCTCCAGCATCGAGCGGGTGACGGCCACCTCCTCGCGCAGCGACATGTCGCGGTAGCCGGTCGCGACCTTGCGCACGTCGGCGAGCGACTGGCGGGACAGGGCGAGGATGGAGTCGGTCTCCGCCCTGGCGGGGCCGGGCATCTCCGGCACCAGCCGGCGGACCAGTTCGGTCTTCAGGGTGATCGCGGACAGGTTGTACCCGAGCAGGTCGTGGAGGTCCCGGGAGAAGCGGAGCCGCTCGTCGGCCACGGCCAGCCTGGCCAGGTCGGAACGCTGCGCGTGCAGGCGGGTCACCAGACCGGTCAGGCTGCTCAGCCCGAACACCACGAGCCCGGTGACGAGGGTGGTCTCCAGCGTGTAGACGCTGTCGAAGAGGCCGCGGTCGGCGACGAACGCCGCGTATCCGAAGAGGGAGAGTCCGATCGCCATGTACAGCGGCCAGGCCACCCGGGCCGGGAGGAGCAGGAGGACGGAGCCGGCCAGGAAACCGCACATCGCTCCCCATGTCAGGTGGAACAGCGTGAGCGGTAGGTAGCAGCACACGGCCTGCAGGGCGAGGGTGGTGACGCGGAATCCGTACGAGCTCTGCCGGGCGTGCGGCCGGGAGTGCACGAGCTGGAGGCCGAATATCACGAGCAGGGCGAGGAATCCGACGCCGCTCTGGAGGGGTGAGGTTCCGGCGTCGAGGATGTTCACGGCGGTGACCAGGGAGTATCCGGCCATGGTGGCCAGCAGGACCGAGCGGGCCAGGCGGGGGGCCGGCACGGCGGAGCCGTCGTGAGAGAGGTGTGGCGCGGCTTCGTTCGGATCGTCCGACTGCTGTTCCGTCGAGTGCATCAGAGGTGACGACCTCTCTGTGGGGGAAGAGACATACCGGAAGGTATCGCGATGCCGATCATGGAAATATCGGACCGCGCTGTCCGGGTCTCCATCGGCTCCGACCTCGATGAACGGTCTCCGGACAGCGGCGGATTCCCCGCTGCCGGGAGGGTGATGGCCGAGAGGGGCGGTCGGGCCGGCCGGCGTCGCCGGTGTCAGACGAACAGCGGCAGGGGGTTGAGGAGTTCGTACGGGGTGGGGGCGGTGAGCCGGCCCAGTGCGACCGGCACGTCGAAGAGACGGCCCGGCGCGAAACGTGGCCAGAACTGGCGCATGCCGGGAATGATGATCTTCATCACGGGAAGCCCGATGTCCGGTCGCGTCTGGTCCAGGACCAGGACCTCCAGACCCCGTTCGGCGGCGAGCGCGGTGAGCGCCGTCACGTCGTCGGCGAGGTCCGCGCGCGGGGCGTACGGGTGGCTGTCGGGGCCGCTCGGGGCGAGCCGCGGGTCCGGCAGCAGATGGGGCTGGCCGGCGACGGTCGCGGTGCGCCACCAGGCCACCGCCTGGGGATCGTCCACGGTGTAGCCCGTGCCGTCCGGGCGCGCGTCGACGACCGCGGGCAGCAGCTGGCCCATCTCGGTGAGCGCGCGGCGTACCGCGATGCGCGGGTCGAGATGGGCGCCGAAGCCGAACAGGACGTCCTCGGAAGGGCGGTCGGTGCGCCGGGACAGGGCGGCCACCACCGGGATGCCGAAGTCGGAGGTCAGGTCCAGGGCCCAGACCTCGCGGCCGAGCGAGCGGTAGCCCGCGCGCAGCGGCTCGATCCACGTGTCGCCGGCGGCGACGAAGGCATCGAGGTCGCAGGCGGGGGCGAGGGTGCGGTTGTACCACCACAGGGCGACCGCGTCGCGTTCCACGAGTTCGAGGAAGCCCTGTACGAAGGCGTCTTCGCGGCTGGAACCGGCGGCGTTGCCGTTGGAGTCCGCGCGCAGCGGGGCCGCGGGGTCGGCGTCGAAGTAGAGGAGGGAGGTGGGCAGCAGGCGCTGGGTGTTCCCGGTCAGCGACCACACGGGGGTCCAGTCGAGCGGCGCCTCCTCGTCGAAGGGGCGGCCGACGTACTGGAAGGGCGAACCGGCCGCGTTCCAGGCGTCCCGCTCGCGCACCTGCCGGGGGTCGTACAGCCGCACCGAGTCCGGGTGGACGGCGGCGGGTCCGAGCGCGCGGTAGCTGTCGCGGACCACGGGCTCGTCGCCGTGCCGCGAGCCGCTGTAGCGCTCGACGGCCTCGCACAGGGCACTGACCGTGGCCTCCTCGGGCGTGAGGCCCTTGCCGCCGCTGAGCGCGCGCAGCCCGGCGCTGTGCCCGGCCAGCGTCGACGCCCGCATCGCCAGGTTGTGCCCGGAGAGGAAGCTGTGGGTGAAGTCGGGGCTGCGCGGGTCGCGCCGCACCTCGCGTACGACTCCGGTGACGCGGCCCACCAGATGGCCGTAGCGGTCCAGCATCTGACGGGGGGACAGGGTGCGGTGGCCGTTTCCGCCGTCCGCCGCCTTGGGGCGGGACCGGGGGACGAAGGGCTCGCGCACCCGGGTGCCCACGAGCCCGGGGTCGCCGCAGGCCGGGCACTGCGGGCGGCGGGTCACCGGATGCAGCTCACCGGCGAGGGTGAGGGAGTCGAAGGTGTGGACGGCGTCGCGGGTGGGGCCGGGCACGCCGGCCAGCCACTTGGCGGTCTCCAGGACGGCGGTGTGCAGGCCGGCCGCACGGCTCGCGGCGAGCGAGGCGTCGGGGCGGAGCACCGGGTCCGTACTGCCGAGCGCGCGGTGCAGGGGTGCCTCGGAGCCGCGGTGGAGACGCAGGCGTTCGGCGAGGCAGTGCCAGCAGGGACCGTCGCCGGGGCGCAGGACGGGGCCGGTCCACGCCTCGGGGCCGCCGGGCCTGGCGAGGATCCAGGGCCGGCCGGCCGCGCGCTGCCGCGCGTCGACGTCGGCGAGCCGGGGATCCAGATAGTCGGCGCAGAGCACCAGGGTGACGTCGGCGTCCTCCGCTTCCGCGGTGGGGGGCGCGAGGGCGAGCCCGGAGGCGGCGCAGGCGTCCCGTGCCTCCGCCGCGGAGACGGGGCCGTCGAGGACGACGAGCCGTACGACCGCCGTCGCGGGCGGGGCCGCCGCCGCTCCGGCCAGGTCCCAGAAGGCCTCGGCCGAGGGGCCGGGGGCGGTGGGTGCGCTCGGAGACGGGTGGGCGTGCGCGCGGAGCAGGTTCGCGGACCAGAGTTCGGCGAGCGCGCGGCGCAGGTCCTCCGGGCCGGCACCGGTGGCGGCGGCCTCCCGCAGCACCTGGTCCGGGGTGCGGCTGCCGTCGAGCAGGGGGGCCAGGGCCTCGGCCGGGGCGCCGCGCACGGCGCGGACGCCCCGCGCGGAGACGAGGTAGACCGCCTCGCCGGGCACGACGAGGCTGCGCAGATGGCTGCGCCAGCCGATCCGCGGTCCGCCGTCCACGGCCACCGGTCCCCCTGCTCGTGTGCCGGGGCGTCAGGCCGCGACGGCCTCGGCCGGCTCGGGAGCCAGGACACAGAGGGTGAACAGCGCCGCCGCGTCGGCGGGGACCGTGTCCAGGTCCTCGATCGACAGCGTGTTCACGGACTCCTCGGGGGCCGGGGTGAGGACGGCGGCCCAGGCGGGGTTCTCGGCGAGGACGTGGTTCATGGGGGTTCCTTCCAGGAGCCTTCGAATGTTCCAAGAGGACGTTCGAACTGTGGGCGCGGTGACGCAGCGCTCGCTGGATTGTGCGAATACCTGATGATCGCCGACCAGTGTTCCCGTCACGAATCGGACGTGACGGATTCACATCCCCGCGCGCGCCCGGACCATGTCGGCGATGGCGACCGTCACGTCGTGGGGTGTGGGAAGCCCCGCGATCTCCCGGCTCAACTCCTCGGTCCTCGCCCGGTAGGACGGGTCTTCGAGCAGCTCCCGGCACATCTTGGCGACGTTCTCGGGGGAGTCGTCCTCGCCCGCCGTCAGCATGATCGCGGCGCCGTACTCCGCGAGCCGGGCCGACATCCCCACCTGCTTCGGCATCGCCGGGATCAGCAGCTGCGGGACGCCGCACACGATCGCGTGCAGCATCGTGTTGCCGCCGGCCCGGTGCACGAGCAGATCGCAGGTGCGCAGCACGACGTCGAGCGGCAGCCAGCCCGCCCGTACGTTCTCCGGCAGGTCGCCCAGGGCGTCCGCGATCTCCTGCGGCGCCGCGATGAGCAGCTCCACGTCGAGCCCGGCGACCTTCTCCACCAGGGCGGACAGGGCGTCGGCCTCGTAGTCGGCGGTCACCCGGCTGCCGGCCGAGACCAGGACGCGCGGCCGGTCCCCGCTCCTGGAGTACATCCAGGGTTCCAGCGCCCGCTGGGTGTTGAAGGGCACGTACCCCATGAACTGCGCGGGCCCCGCGTCCGGGCGGCGGGCGCCGGGCGGGCAGATCTCCACGTACATGTCCGGGTCGGGGATGGCGGACAGGCCCATCTCCTCCAGCTCCGGCGCCAGTTCGGCGGCGGCGGACAGGTCGATGATGGACGGCTCGCCCATGTTGAGCGCGTGCCGCACCCAGGGCAGGCCGAAGCGGTGGGCGACGAGCGGGGCGGCGTACGAGAGGGCTCCGGCGACCAGGACGTCGGGCCGCCAGCGTTCGACCAGCGGGACGAGGCCTTCCATGCTGCCCAGGGCGAGGCGGGCCATGCCCCGGCCGTTGAACAGGTTCCGCTCGTGGGGGTCCTTGGGGATCTCCAGCGGATTGCCGTGCCGGTCGCGCTGCATGAAGTCGAACATGGTGCGCGAGGTGATCGGGGCGCCGGGCAGACCCGTCGCGGCGACCAGCGGCATCACGTTCTCCGTGGCCCCGACGATCACCTCGTGGCCGGCGTTGCGCGCCGCGAGCGCCAGCGGGGTGATGGGGAAGACCGCCCCCGCGCTTCCTCCGGACACAAAAAGGAATCTCATGGCCGCGGACGCTAGGGAGCGGGGGTCGAGCGCTCCTGGAGCGCTGCTGGAAGCGGTACGGGGCAGACGAGGCGGTACGCGGGCGGCGGGGGCGGTACGGGGTCAGGCGCGGGCGGTACGCGGGTGGTGAGGGCGGTACGGGGTCAGGCGCGGGCGGTACGCGGGTGGCGGGGGCGGTACGGGGTCAGGCGCGGGCGGTACGCGGGTGGCGGGGGCGGCGGTACGGGGGCAGGCGCGGGTGGCGTGGGCCGTGCGGTGCGGCGTGCGGGAGCGCGAGGAGCTCTGTAGTCGGGCCCTAGCGAGGCGCCGCACGATGCCCCTTGACCTCCAGCGCGCTAGAGGTTTCATCCTGGTCCGGACGCAGCGGCCGACCCCCCTCCCGACGTCCCTTCCGAATCCGAAGGAAGAAACTCCCGATGACAGACACAGCGAAGCCGGAATCCCCCGCGCCCGATTCCGGTACCGACGCGGCCGGGGCGGTGGACAAGCGCAGGATCCGGCTGATCATGACGGGTCTGCTGCTCGGCCTGTTCATGGCCGCGCTCGACCAGACGATCATCTCCGCGGCGCTGCGTACCATCGCCGACGACCTGGACGGCCTCTCGGAGCAGGCCTGGGCGAACACCTCGTACATGATCACCTCGGTGATCACGACGGCCCTCTACGGCAAGCTCTCGGACATCTACGGCCGCCGGCCCGTCTACATCACCGCCGTCGGCGTCTTCGTCCTCGGCTCCGTGCTCTCCGGCCTCGCCCAGTCCATGACGACCCTCGCCGTGTTCCGCGGCATCCAGGGCATCGGCGCGGGCGGTCTGATGAGCCTCGCCTTCGCGATCCTCACCGACCTGGTGCCGCTCACCGAACGCAGCCGCTACCAGGCGTGGTTCGGTGCGGTCTTCGGTGTCTCGGCCGTCATCGGCCCCGTCGCGGGCGGATTCTTCGCCGGGCTCGACTCCTTCCTCGGCGCGACCGGCTGGCGCTGGGCCTTCTTCATCAACGTGCCGATCGGCCTGGCCGCCGCGCTCCTCATCGGCACGCTGGTGCGCGTCCAGCCGAACCGCACCCAGCACAAGTTCGACATCGCGGGCCTGCTCGCGCTGATCGCCTGCCTGCTGCCGCTGCTCTTCGCGGTCGAACAGGGCCCGAAGTGGGGCTGGACCGACCCGGGAACGCTTCTGCTGTTCGGTCTGGGCGCGGTCGGCCTGGTGCTGTTCCTGCTGGCGCAGAAGCGGGCGGCCGACGCCGCCCTGCTGCCCACACCGATGTTCCGCAACCCGCTCTTCTCCGTCTACAACGGCGTCAACGTCCTCATCGGCGCCGCCGTGTTCGGCGCGCTGTCCGTCCTGCCGCTGTACTTCCAGATGGTCAAGGGCCTGTCCCCCACCGAGGCCGGCCTGATGATGCTGCCGCAGACGCTGGGCATCGTCGCGGCGGGCCGGATCGCCGGTCCGTACGTCACCAAGACGGGCCGCTACAAGGTGGTCCTGCTGACCGGCCTCGTCCTGATGGTCGTCGCGACCCTCTGGTTCGGGATGCTCACCGTCGACACCTCGCTGTGGCTGACGGGCGTCGCCGCCGGACTGATGGGCTTCGGCATCGGCCTGTGCTGGCAGGTCATGCTCATCGCGATCCAGACGGGCGTCGCGCCGCAGTACATGGGCGCCGGCATGGGCTCGTTCACCTTCTTCCGGCAGATCGGCGGCACCGCCGGCATCGCCGTCTTCCTGTCGATGTTCTTCGGCGCGGTCGGCGAGAAGGTCGCCGCGGCCTACCGCGACGCCGCCTCCGACCCCGCCTACGCGGCCGCCGTGAACGACCCGTCCGTGACCGGGCAGGCCGCCAACAAGGTGCTGCTCGCCGCCCGGGACGGTGCCGTACCGATGGACGACAGCTCCTTCCTCGACCAGGCCGACCCGCGGCTCGCCAAGCCGTTCCTGGAGGGCATGGCCGAGGCGATGCAGACCGTCTTCGTGGTCAGCGGGGTCATGCTCCTGATCGCCCTGGTCCTCGCGGCCGTGCCGAAGGAGAAGCGCCGCGAGCCCGCCGCCGGAGCGCCGGGCGGCGCCAAGGAGCAGGGGAAGCAGCCCGCGGGCAAGAGCTGACCGACCACCGCGCCGGGACCTCGGGGCCAGGACCCCGGAACCCCGGCCGCGCACCCGCGTGCCCCCCGCCCCATTGGCGGGCGAGCACGCCCCCGTACGGACGCGCGCTCATCCCCCGTTTGCGCGTGTCCTCGAAGGGGGCCGGCCCCGTGCCGGCCCCCTTCTCCGCGTTCGCTCCGGCAACCTCGTACAGGACGGTTCCGCGCCGGGTCCAGCTGGATTGGACCGGCTCTCTAGGTCGACTTCGCAGAATCGCCCCGTAACGAAGGCAAGGGCCGAAGGCGGGAGTGAAGGGTTGCCATGAAGGCACTGATTCTGTCCGGAGGGATGGGGACCAGACTGCGTCCCTTCACCTATTCCATGCCCAAACAGCTGGTGCCCGTCGCCAACAAGCCGATCCTGGTGCACTGCCTGGAGAACGTCCGCGCCATCGGTGTCGAGGACGTCGCCGTCGTCGTCGGCGACCGCGCCGAGGACATCCGCGCCGTCGTCGGAGACGGCTCCGCCTACGGGCTGAACGTCACCTACCTCCAGCAGGAGGCCCCGCTCGGCCTGGCGCACGCCGTCGCCATCGCCGAGGAGTTCCTCGGGGAGGAGGACTTCGTGATGTACCTGGGCGACAACATCCTCGCCGACGGCATCGCCGAGTCCGCCCGCGACTTCCGGGCCGACCGCACCGCCGCCAGGCTGCTGCTCACCAAGGTGGACGACCCGCGCGCCTACGGCGTCGCCGAGGTCGACGCCGAGGGGCGGGTCCGCGCGCTGGTCGAGAAGCCGCGGCAGCCGCGCAGCGACCTCGCCGTGATCGGCGTGTACTTCTTCACCGCCGCCGTGCACGAGGCGGTCCGCGCCATCGAGCCGAGCGCCCGCGGAGAGCTGGAGATCACCGACGCGATCCAGTACCTGGTGGAACGAGGCGACCGCGTCGTCGCCGGCGAGTACTCCGGCTACTGGAAGGACACCGGCAGCCCCGACGACCTGCTCGACTGCAACCGGGTGCTGCTGCGCGGACTCCAGCCCGGCGTACGGGGCGAGGTCGACGCGGCCAGCACGCTCGAAGGCCACGTGGTCGTCGAGGCCGGGGCCCTCGTGGAGCGCTCGCACCTCGTCGGACCGCTCGTGGTGGGGGCGGGCAGCGTCGTGCGCGACAGCGAGCTCGGCCCGTACACCGCCCTCGGCCGCGACTGCGTGCTGGAGGACGCCGGCATCCGCGACTCGATCGTCCTCGACGGCGTGTCCATCCAGGGCGTGCGCGGCCTGTCCGGCTCGCTCATCGGCCGCTCGGCCGACGTGCGCTGCGGCGAGTCCGCCGGGCGCCGGCTCATCATCGGCGACCACACCCGGGCGGAGGTCGCCGCATGAGGCTCCTGGTCACCGGCGCCGCCGGGTTCATCGGCTCGCACTACGTCCGCCAGATCCTCGCGGGCGCCTACCCCGAGACCGAGGACGTCCACGTCACGGTCGTCGACCGGCTCACCTACGCGGGCCGCCGCGACAACCTCCCCGAGGAGCACGACCGGCTCGACTTCGTCCGGGGCGACATCTGCGACCGGGTCCTCCTCGACCGCGTCCTCCCGGGCCACGACGCGATCGTGCACTTCGCGGCCGAGTCCCACGTCGACCGCTCCCTCACCGGACCCGGCGAGTTCGTCCGTACGAACGTCATGGGCACCCAGCAGCTGCTCGACGCCGCCCTGCACGCCGGGGTGGACCGGGTCCTGCACGTCTCCACCGACGAGGTGTACGGCTCGCTGGCCAGCGGCACCTGGACCGAGGACAGCCCCCTGCTGCCCAACTCGCCCTACGCCGCTTCCAAGGCCTCCAGCGACCTGATCGCCCGGGCCTACCACCGCACGCACGGGCTCGACGTCCGCGTCACCCGCTGCTCCAACAACTACGGGCCCCGCCAGCACCCCGAGAAGCTCATCCCGCACTTCGTCACGCGGCTGCTGACCGGCCGGAAGGTCCCGCTGTACGGCGACGGCCGCAACGTGCGCGAATGGCTGCACGTGGACGACCACTGCCGGGCGCTGCACCTGGTCCTCACCAAGGGCCGGGCCGGCGAGATCTACAACATCGGCGGCGGCAGCGGCATGAGCAACCGCGAGATGACCGCCCGCCTGCTCGGCCTCCTGGGCGCGGACTGGGACATGGTGCGCCATGTCGAGGACCGCCTCGGACACGACTTCCGCTATGCGATCGACGACTCCAAGATCCGCGAGGAGCTGGGCTACGCGCCCCGCTGGTCGATCGAGAGCGGACTGGGGGCGGTCGTGGACTGGTACCGCGACCACCCCGGATTCTGGCGCGCGCCCGCCTCCTGACGACGGGACCGCCGTGTGCCGCCGGTCGGCACCGGCGCGCCTTCCGACCATCCACCCAGCCGCCGGCACCCGGCCGGCGGAACGCTGTCGACGAGAACGGAAACCCATCACCATGTCCGCACTGCGCAGCCGTGCCCGCACCGCCGCGATCGCCGTCCCGCTGGCCCTGGCCGGTGTCGCGGCCACCACGTCCGGCGCCCAGGCCGCTCCGGTGAAGACCTACTTCGACTGCCGGGTCGGCACCGTCACCGGCCTCGCCTACTCCACCTACGTGGACGCCGTCGCCCCCGCGACCGTCCGCCCCGGGGCGACCTTCGACGTCACCCTCGACCCGGCCCCGATCACCCCGAACCCGGCCTACAACAAGGAGGTCAAGAACGTCGCCCTGCAGTTCAAGCTGCCGGCCGGCGCGACGGTCGTCTCCTACCAGGTCGCCGACGGCGGCGCCGCGGGCACCCCGGAGCTGCAGATAGACGGCACCAAGGCCGTGCTGCGCGCCGCGGGCCCGTACGTCTCCAGCACCCCCTTCGACCTGCCGAAGATCACCATCAAGCTGAAGGCCCCCAACACCCGGGCCACCCTGGAGACCCGCTTCGGCGGCACCTCGCACGACGACCCGGGCTTCAGCTGGACCTTCATCTCCCCGAACTGGGAGGGCGAGGCCCAGCTCGCCTGCTGGCCCGACCAGCCGATCGCGCTGACCACGACGGTCGTCAAGTAGCCGCTTCGCGGGTGCGCCGCGCCGGCCGGTCCCCGAGCGGGGCCGGCCGGCGCGTTTTCGCTGCACGCGACCTCGAGTGCGCTTGACCTCCAGCGCACTCGAGGTTGCAGCCTGAGAGCTATTACCGGAAGTGGGGAGAGAGCGTCCGTGAAGATCGAGATCTGGTCCGACATCATGTGTCCGTGGTGCTACATCGGCAAGGCACGCCTCGACAAGGCGATCGAACGCCTGGGGGACCGCGAGACCCATGTGGTGTGGCGAAGCTTCGAACTCCGTCCCGACCAGCCCCGTACGCCCGGTGCTACGCTCGGCGAGATGATGCGGGAGAAGCTCGGACTCCAACCCGGGGAAACGGTCGAGCTGTTCGAGAAGATCCGGGTCCTGGGCGAGGCCGAGGGGCTGGACATCCGCCTCACCGGCGTACGCCCCGTGAACTCCTTCGACGCGCAGCGCCTGGTGCACCTCGCCGCCGAGGACGGTCTCTCGCACCGGATGAAGAGCGAGCTGTTCCGCACCTATCTGACGGAACAGCGGAACGTGGCGGACCACGAGGTCCTGCTGCGCACCGCGACCGACGCCGGGCTCGACGCCGACCGCGTCACGGCCGTCCTGGCGACGGACGCCTACGGCGAGGCCGTACGCGAGGACGAGCGGGCCGCCGCCCGCCGCGGGGTCACCGGCGTACCGACGATCTTCGTCGACGGCGTACGGGTCACCACCGGCGTCCCCTCGGTGGACCAGCTGCACCGGGCCCTGGTGGAGGCCGGCTGACATGACCGTCGCCCGGCCCGCGTACCACCTCACCGAGCTCACCGTCGGACAGCTGTCGGCACGCAGCGGCGTCGCGGTCACGGCCCTGCACTTCTACGAGTCGAAGGGGCTCATCAAGAGCCGCCGCACGCCCGGCAACCAGCGCCGCTACACGCGGGACACGCTGCGCCGCATCTCGGTGATCCGGGTCGCCCAGCGCATGGGCATCCCCCTGAGCACCGTCCGCGACGCGCTGGCCGAGCTGCCCGAGGAGCGCACGCCCAACCGGGACGACTGGGCGCGGCTCTCGCAGCGCTGGCGCGCGGATCTCAACGAGCGCATCGAACAGCTCCTTGCGCTGCGCGACGGCCTGGAGGACTGCATCGGCTGCGGCTGCCTCTCGGTACGGGACTGTCCGCTGACGAACCCGTACGACGAGCTCGGCGAGGAGGGCCCCGGGCCGCGCAGGCTCCTGCGCGAGCCGACGGGGGCCGCGGCCCGCGGCCTCCGGCACCGCGCCCCCACGGAGGACCCGTGCGGCGGCACGAGCCCGAGCTGCCAGGACGGCCCGCAGGACTGAGGGACGCGGGGCGGGGCGGCGCGGGCGCGTGGCCGGGCGGGTGCTGGGCCGGGCCGGGCCGGATCGGGTGCCGGGCCGGAGGATGCCGGGCCGGGGTCGGTTGGCGGCGTCGGTTCGCGGGGTGGCGCCTCCGGCGGTGGGCGCCGGGCCGGGTCCTGAGGGAGCCCGCGGCGGTGGGCGCCGGGCCGGGGCGGCGTGGGCGCCCGCGGCGGTGGGCGCCGGGCCGGGGCGGCGTGGGCGCCCGTGGTGGTGGGCGCCGGGCCGGGGTCAGTTCGCGGGGTGCGGCGGGTGGAGTTCGCGGGCGTACGACTCGGCCGCCGCGGAGAAGGCCAGGACCACGTGGCCGGACGCCGTGTGGGCGTCCCGCCAGTGGCGCTGGAGCGGGGCCGCGTCCTGGTGGGCGCGGGTCCCCGCGGAAGCGAACAGGCGGTCCACGGCGGACGTGGCGAGTTCGGCCGCGAGCGCGCAGTCCCGGCCGTTGCGGGCCACGTCGAAGGCGGTGACCTCTCCGGCGTCGGCGGTACGGGCCGCCGCCTCCAGGAGCAGCGCCGCCGCGTCCGCCTCGCCCGCCGCGCGGCCGAGGACGACCGCCGCCGCGCTGTCCAGACCGCCGGACCCCGAGGTGTGGCGGGGCGCCGTGCCCTCCCGCCAGGCCGCCAGGGCGGCCCGCGCGGCGCCCAGCACCGGAGCCGCGAAGCACAGCCCGTTGACGGCCTTCAGGGGCACACGGTGGCAGGGCGCCTCCGCGCCCTCGGCGATGCCGGTGGCGACGGCCTCACGGGTGAAGGTCAGCTCGTCCGGCACGAACACCCCGTCCACCGACAGCGTGTTGCTGCCGGTCCCGCGCATGCCGACCGACGACCACGTGTCCTCGGTGCGCCAGTCGCCGCGCGGCACGGCGAAGAACCGGGCGGTCGGCCGGTCCTCGGTCGTCATCGCGCACACCAGCGCCCAGTCCGCGTGGTCCACGGCGCTCACGTACGGCCAGGTGCCGCCGATCCGCCAGCCGCCCTCCTCGCGCCGGGCCCGGCCCAGCGGCATGAGCGCGCCCACGATCAGGGCGTCCGGGCCGCCCGCCCAGATCCGCCGCTGCCCCTCCTCGGGAAGGTACGCGGCCATCCGGCCGAGGGAGGCGGTCAGCGACGCCGCCCAGGCGGCCGAGGTGCAGCCCTCGCCGACCACGGACACCGCCCGCACGATCTCCTCGAAGGTCCCGGCCTCGCCGCCGTGTCGGCGCGGTACGAAATGGCGTGCGAAACCGGCGTCCAGCATGGACCGCACCACCTCGGGGGCGAGCCGGCGAGCACGCTCGGCGTCCCGCGCGTGCTCCGCGGCGATCTTCGCGACATCGGCGGCCGCGACCACCACGGCCGCGGATTCGGTGCGGGACGACGTCTGCCGTGCCGTCAACTGCTGAGTCGGCATCCTGGTCTGCTCCTTGTGAGTGCCTGCGGCTGGTGCCGGTTGCCCGGTCCCGTGCTCTTCGCGCCAGCCTCACGCGGGCCGCTCGAGCGGGACTACAGGCCGCCCTGGAAGGCTCGGGCCCCCGGCGGCAGCCCTGAAGGAGGCCCTGACATGGCATCCCGTCCCGTCCCCGCGCCGCGCGTGCTCGTCCTCGGCGGCAGCGGATTCGTCGGAGGACATGTGTGCGCCGCGTTCCTGGCCGGCGGCTGGGAGGTGCACGCCTGGTCCCGGCGCGCCCGGGCACCCAGAGGGGTCACGGCGCACACCGTCGACCTGGTGCGGGCCGGGCCGGAACGGCTCGCGGACGAGCTGGCCGCCCTGGCACCGCAGGTCGTGGTCAACGCCGCCGGCGCGGTGTGGGGCGCGAGCGAGGAGGAGATGGCGGAGGCCAACGAAGCCGCCGTGCTCCGGTGCATGACGGCCGTGACCGCCCTGGGGGTCCGCGCGCCCCGGTTCGTCCAGCTCGGCAGCGTGCACGAGCACGCGGCGACGACCGTCTACGGCCGTACGAAGGCGGCCGCCACCGCGTGTGTGACCGGGGCGGGCGGCACGGTGCTGCGGCTGCCGAACCTGCTGGGCCCGGGCACCCCCGAGGGCAGTTTCCTGGGCGGGGTCGGCGCGCGGCTCGCCCGGGCCGCGCGCACCGGCGAAGCCGTGACCGTGACGACCCTCGCCCGGCGCGAGCGCCGAGAGTTCCTCGACGTACGGGACGCCGCCGACGCCGTGCTCGCGGCCGCCGCACCGCCCGCCGCCGCGCGAGTGGGCGGCCGGGTCCTCGATCTGGGCACGGGCCGCCCGGTCGACGTACGGGAGCTGCTCGACACGCTCATCCGGCTCAGCGGCGTGCCCGCGCGCGTCGAGGAGCGCCTCCCGGAGCCGGGGCACACGCCGCCCGGGGGCCTGTCCGGGGTGGCACCGGGCCCGTCCCACGAGCTCGCGGGGGAGCTCCTCGGCTGGCGAGCGGTGCGCGACCCGGAGGAATCGCTGCGGGGGCTGTGGGAGGCGGTGGCCGGGACTTCCGGCGGGGCTTCCAGCGGGGCTCGAGCAGGGACCCAGCGGCGGGCTAGCGACCGGCTAGTCGGCGGCTAGCGGACGGCTCCAGGGTGACGGGGTCCGCGGTGGCACGTCCGCGCCGCGCTCCCTGTCAGCCCAGCGAAAGGCCAGTGGATCCGATGGACGCGGAGAAGACGCACATCCTGGCGATGGTGCGCGAGTACCACCGGGCCACGGAGGACCTGGAGTTCGTGCCGGGAGTGACGCCGGTGCAGCCGGCGGGCGCGACACTCGACGCGAACGACCGGGTGGCGCTCGTCGAGGCGGCGCTCGACCTGCGGATCGCGGCCGGGCCCAGCAGCCGGCGCTTCGAGCGCGACTTCGCCCGCTACTTCGGGCTGCGCAAGGCGCACATGACCAACTCCGGTTCGTCGGCGAACCTCCTCGCCCTGACCTCGCTCACCTCCCACACGCTGGGCGAGCGCAGGCTGCGCCCCGGCGACGAGGTGATCACCGTGGCGGCCGGGTTCCCGACGACGGTCAACCCGATCATCCAGAACGGCCTGGTCCCCGTCTTCGTCGACGTCGAGCTCGGTACGTACAACACGACGGCGGAGCGGGTCCTCGCCGCGGTCGGCCCGCGGACGAAGGCGATCATGATCGCGCACGCGCTGGGCAATCCGTTCCCGGTGGCCGACATCGCCGCGATCGCCGCCGAGCACGGCCTGTACCTCGTGGAGGACAACTGCGACGCGGTCGGCTCGTACCACCACGGCCGGCTGACCGGCACCTTCGGCGATCTGACGACGACCAGCTTCTACCCGGCGCACCACATCACCACGGGCGAGGGCGGCTGCGTCCTGACCCGGAACCTGGCGCTGGCGCGGATCGTGGAGCAGCTGCGGGACTGGGGCCGGGACTGCTGGTGCGAGCCGGGCCAGGACAACACCTGCTTCAAACGCTTCGACTACCAGCTGGGGACGCTGCCGCACGGCTACGACCACAAGTACATCTTCACGCACCTCGGCTACAACCTGAAGGCCACCGACATCCAGGCGGCGCTCGGCGTCAGCCAGCTGACCAGGCTCGACGCGTTCGGCAAGGCCCGCCGGGCCAACTGGCAGCGGATGTACGAGGGTCTCGCGGAGGTCCCCGGGCTGCTGCTGCCCCGGGCGACGGAGCACAGCGACCCCAGCTGGTTCGGTTTCGTGCTCACCGTGCGGCCCGACGCGCCCTTCACCCGGCGCGACCTGGAGGGGTTCCTGGCCTCCCGGGCCATCGGCACCCGGCGCCTGTTCGGCGGCAACCTGACCCGCCACCCGGCCTATCAGGGCCGTGATTTCCGGGTGGTGGGCGAGCTGACCAACTCCGACGTCATCACCGAGCACACCCTGTGGGTGGGCGTCCATCCGAGCCTGACGGACGCCATGATCGACCATGTGACGGACAGCGTCCGGGAGTTCGCCGCCTCGGCGCGATGAACCGCACGGGGCCCGTTCTCCTGGCTCAGCCCAGGCGGCGGACGGCCTCCGCGAAGATCTCCGGCACGGCGGGCAGCGCGTCGAGCGCGGCCAGGTAGCGGGCGCGTCCCTCCGCGAGCCGGGCGCGCTCCCCCGGGTCGTTCAGGACGGCGTCGACGGCCGCCACCGTCCCGTCGGTGTCGAGGAGCTCGGCCTGCCGGAAGGTCCCGGTCAGCGGGTTGTCCGCGAGCAGCGGCCGGACGACGGAGTTCCAGCGCAGCGGCCACATGCTGTACGGGGCGAGGGCGTCCGGCCCCTCGGCGTGCGGGCCGCTGTGGCCGACGTACACGGCGGGCAGGTCCGAGAAGACCGAGCGGACCAGTGCCGAGGCGGGCACGTGCAACGAGAGCACGGCGTCCGAGGCGTCCAGGAGGTCCTGGTAACGGTCGGGCGGGCAGGACGGCACCCGCAGGGTGCGCTCGTCGGGCAGCCCTTCGAGACCGTCCAGGTCGGGCCCGACGACCAGGAAGCGGGTGGTGCCGGGCAGCCGGCGCAGTGCGGCGGCGACGCGCTCGGGCACCCGCCGGGCGAGGCCGCGCGTCACCGGGTCCTCGACCGACTGGGCGTGGCGCTGCCAGCCCGAGACGGACAGGGAGAGCAGCCGGTCCCCTTCGCGCAGTCCGAGGGAGGACCGCACGGCGCGGCGCGCCCCCTCGTCGGGGCGGGGCAGCGGACGCATGAACGGGTAGACCAGGGCGCGGCTGCCGGGGCCCGGGTCGGGGCGGGACCACGGCGCGGGCCGCAGCGCTACCGGCATGTCGAGGATCCGCCGGTCCACCTCCAGGCCCAGCCCGAAGTGGTCGATGCGGAAGTCCGTGTTCTCCCACTCGTACAGGTCGAGCGGGATCACCGGGACGCCGAGCCGCTCCACGAACCAGGGGTCGGTGCGGTAGACGCGGTGCATCATCAGCCAGTACGAGAGGTAGTCGCTGAGCACGATCACGTCGGGCCGCTCGGTCCGTACGGCGTCCTCGACGACCGCGCGGACACCCGCACCCATCGACGCGTCGATGACGGTGCCGGGCACGCCGGCCGCTTCGAGCTGGGGTGCGTTGTGGGTGTCCACCACGAAGTGGGCGGTGATGCCGGCGGGTGCCAGGAGCCGGGCCAGGCCCAGACCGGTGGTGACCTCGCCGTGGGTGCCGACGACCGGCGCGAGAAACAGCAGCTTCATGGTGTCCCGTTCTTCGGGTGGGCCCCGGAGGGCACGGTGCCGGGCCAGTGCGGGAGGATGCCGCGCTCCAGAGCGGTGCGCAGCGACGGTGCCCGGGCGTCCTTCTCGGACAGCAGGGGCGGTTCCTCGTGGCCCCAGGGCAGCGCCAGTTCGGGGTCGAGCGGGTCGATCTCGAACTGGGTGCCGGGGACGTGCGCGGTCGACAGGGCGTAGGAGATGCAGGTGTCGTCGGTGAGGGCGAGGAAGCCGTGGCCGAGACCTTCGGTGACGTGCACGGCCACCCCGTTCTCGGGGGTGAGCAGGGTGCTCGCGCTCTGCCCGAAGGTCGGCGAGCCGACCCGCAGGTCCACCACCATGTCGCGCAGCGCGCCGCGCACGCAGCTGACGTACTTCGCCTGACCGGGCGGGATGAGCACGCCGTGGATGCCGCGCAGGGTGTTGCGGCGCGAGGTCGAGTAGTTGATCTGCCGCACCTCGAAGGGGCGCCCGACGGCCTCGCTCACCAGGTCGGTGCGGAGCGACTCGAAGAACGTGCCGCGCGGGTCGGGCCACTGGTGCGGGGTGATCACATAGGAGCCCGGGACCTGCCGGATCTCTCGGATGTCCATGTCCGTCGTCCGTTCCTCCGCTCAGACCTTCACGACGTGCGCGGTCCTGCGGATCTCGTCCACCAGCCGGGCCTGGCGCAGCACGGCTGCCGCGGCGCCCGCGTCGGCCGTGTCGCCCTCGTCGCCCGTGCCGGCCGTGCCGGTCGCGTCGTGCGTGCTTCGGTGCCGTACGGACGCGGCGAAGGCGGCGACCGCGGCGGTCGCCTGGTCGTGCGCGGGCAGGACGCGTTCCTCGACGCCGCCCGCACGCTCGATCCGCAGCACCGGGCAGTGCTCCGCCGGAGGGGAGTAGGCGCGGTCGAGGGTCAGGCTGCCCTCGCTGCCGAGCAGCCGCCAGCCCGCCGTGTATCCGTGCTCCATGCCGAAGACCAGCTGGGCGCTCGCCCCCGTGACGGGATCGCCGAGCAGCGCGCCGCCGCCGAGGTCGACGCCGCGCGCGGTGTCGTGGCGCAGGACGGCGCCGTGCACGCGCAGTGCGGGACCGAGCAGCAGGGAGGCCAGCCGGACCGGGTACACGCCGATGTCGAGGAGGGCCCCGCCGTCCAGGTCGGCGCGGTAGCGGATGTCGTCGGCGGGGCGCGGCGGGATCGTGAACGAGGCGTGCAGCGCCCGTACGCCGCCGATCGCCCCCTCGGCCACCAGCTCCCGTACGGCCGTGTACGCGCTGTGGTGGACGAACAGGTAGTTCTCGGCGAGGACGACACCGTGCTCGCGGGCGAGGCCGAGCAGCCGGGCGGTGTCGTCGGCCCGCGCGGTGAGCGGCTTCTCGGCCAGGACGTGCTTGCCCGCGCGCAGCGCGCGCTCGGTCCACCGGGCGTGCAGGGCGACCGGCAGCGGTACGTACACGGCGTCCACGTCGGACCGTTCGAGCAGTGCGTCGTACCCCACGACGGCCGCGCAGCCGAAGGTGTCGGCGGCGGCCCGGGCCTTGTCGGCGGTGCGGCTGGCGATCGCCGTCACGACCGTGTGGGGGGAGGCCGCGAACGCGGGCAGCATGCGGCGCAGCGCGATGTCGGCACAGCCCACCACACCGATCCTCAGCGCGCTCACCGGGACGCCCCGTGGCCGGGCAGCGTACGGACGCAGGCCAGGAGGGTGCGGGCCTCGACGTCGACGAGGTTGCCGATCCGGCCGGCACGGGTGAGCTGGCGGACCGTCATCCATGTGTGGTCCTCGGGGACGTCGAGGGGGACGTCGGTCCCGTCGACCACCAGGTAGCGGTTCTCCGCGTGGTAGAACCGGCCGCCCTCCTCGGAGTGCACGGTGTCGAACAGCACCTGCTCGGGACGGGCGGCCAGCACCGCGTCCAGGTACGGCGGCCGTGGCGCGGACTCGGTGAGATTGCCCGGGTTGCACTGCACGCTGGGCCCGATCTCGGCGACGTCGAAGGTTCCCGCCTCCGCGCGGGCCTGCACCAGCAGATGGCGCTCCCCGTGGATCTCCTTGCTCACGAAGGCGATGACCCCGCGTCCTGCCGGTGCCAGCATCGGCTGGGACCAGGAGGGCACCTCGCGGCTGTCGGCCTCGACGTCGACGCCGATGATCCGGAAGTACCGGCCCGCCTCGTGGGAGATCTCGCCGCGCTCGCCGTCGCGGTGCCAGCCGTCGACCCGGCTCAGCGGGATCGTCGTACGTTCGGGGCGGTGACGCACCTTGGCCTCGGTGAACCAGTGCAGCAGCGCCGCGGTGTCGTGCAGCGGCTTCTCCGGCGCCCGCCCGGAGAGCGGAGTCTCGCCGGAGCCGTCGCCGGGCACGTCGTCGGGCAGTCCCGCGAGTACCGTGCGGGAGTCCATGTTGACGAGGTTGTCGACCCGCAGCAGCTCCGCCATCACCGGGCGCGGCACCCAGCAGAAGTCCTCGTGGACGGGGACGTCGGCGGTCGTCTCGACGACGATGTTGCGGTTGCGCTTGCCCAGGAACCACGAGCCCTGCTCGCTCTGCAGGGCGTCGTAGTGCACCCGGTCCGCGGCGCCCGGGGTGAGGAAATGGTCGATGTAGCGGACGGCGGCGCCCCGGTGCACTCGCGTGTAGTTGCTGAAGGTGGCCTGCACGGTCGGCGAGAGCTGGAGCGTGGTGATGTTGCCCGGCTCCATCTTGGCCTGCATCAGCAGATGGGGGATCCCGTCGAACCGCTTGAGCAGCACGCCGAGGATGCCGGTCTCCGGCTGCCGGATGATGGGCTGCGTCCAGGCCGGTGCGCCCGGTGCGGCCGGCTCGAACCGCAGGCCCTCGATCGAGAAGAACCGGCCGCTGCGGTGCCGGACGTCGCCCGTGGCGGGGTCGGTGTACCAGCCGTCCAGCTCGTGCAGCGGGGTCGGGGTGATGCGGTACCGGTGGGCGGCGCCTCGGCCGGCGAACCAGGAGTGGAAGCCGGCCGCGTCCTCGATGTGCGTCACGACGCCACCCCGTCGGCGACCGACAGCGCGCCCACGGTGAGACGCAGCCCCTGTCCGTGCGGACGGTCGCAGATCATCGCCAGTCCGGGCACGAGCGTCGTGGGCCGCACGGAGCCGAGCGGGCCCGGGGTCACCGAGTCCGGTCGTACCTCCTCCGGCAGGCCCTGGCCGAGGCGTTCCACGGAGAACACCTCAATGCCGTCGAGGTACCAGCGGGCCACGGCCGCCGCCGTGTCCACCGCGATCGCGCAGCGGTGCGTGTCCAGGGGGCCGCGCGGGGCGAGCGGCACGCTGTACGAGAAGCCGCCCCGTGTGCCGTCCGGGCCGGGCACGCGACCGTACAGCGCCCACACCCGGCCGCCCGTCAGCGCGAAGTCCAGGATCAGACCGGCGTCACGGTCCAGTACGACGAGGGCGCCCGCCCCGTCCCGTATGTCGTCCGCCGCCTCCCCCAGCGGCTCGGCCGAGAGCGTCGCGGACACGGTCAGCGTGGCGCCGCCGGTCGGGCACGCGGGACCGAAGGCGGCCCAGCGCAGATGGTCGAGGGGCTCGCTGCCGGGCGGCACCACGAAGGCCGGGTGCCCGGTGCCGGGGGCCGTCCCGGTCGGCTCCACCACGAGGCCGGCGTCCGTGCCGCGCGTGATCCCGTCCCCGGCCGTCAGCGCGCCGGCGGGCCGCAGCGACCAGGGGCCGTCGGGTCGGGCTTCCGGGGTGCGCACCCGCAGCCCTTCGGTGAAGTCGTCGTGGAAGAGGATCGTCATGGCGTTCTCCGTGCGGTGAGCCGGGCGGGGACAGGGGACGACGTGGGCGGCCCTGTTTCACGTGAAACGGGCCAGGTCCGGGGCGGGGGCCCGTTTCACGTGAAACGGGCCAAGTCCGGGGCGGGGAACTCGTTTCACGTGAAACGGCCAGGTCAGGGGCGCTCCTGTTTCACGTGAAACACGGCAGCGGCCGACGGTCCTGTTCCACGTGAAACAGGCCGGAGTCAGCCGGTGGCCGTGCCGGATCGTTCCAGGGCCCGGGCGGCCGCTTCGACGATGGCCAGACGGCCCTCCAGGCCGGTCGCGGCGGCCGAGACCATGACTCCGAGGGTGGTCACGCCCGCGTCCGCGTAGGCGCGCATCCGGTCCGCGATCCGGTCGACGGGGCCGATCAGCGCCGTGCGGTCGATGAAGCCGAGCGGGAGCACCGCGCCGGCGCCCGCGCGGTCGCCCGTCGCGAGCCGGTCGAGGAAGGCGGTGACCTCGGCCTCGTATCCCATCGAACGGGCCATCGCGCAGTAGAAGTTGCGCTCGGGGTCGCCGATGCCCATGAGGTAGACGTACTGGCCGCGCAGCGCGTCCGCCGCCTGTTCCGCGGTGTCCGCGACGGCGGTGGGCAGGCTGGGCAGCACCTCGAACCCGCTCAGGTCGTCCGTGCCCCGGCCCTTGCGGATCTCCGTGACGGCTCCGGCGACGGCCTCCGGTGAGGTGAAGACCCCGAGCCAGCCGTCCGCGATCTCGCCCGCGAGTTGGAGGTTGCGCGGGCCGACCGCCGCGAGCAGCACCGGCAGCCGGCCGGGGGGCCGTTCGGTCAGCAGGTGTAGGGGGGCGGGCCCGCCGACCTCGAAGTGGGTGCCCCGGTGGGTGACGGGCCCGCCGTCCAGGGCGCGGCGGACGATGTCGACGTACTCCCGGGTGCGTTCGAGCGGCCGGGTGAACTCGACGCCGTACCAGCCCACCGACACATCGGGGTTGGACACTCCGAGGCCGAGCCGGAAGCGGCCGCCGCTCAGCGAGTCGAGCGTGGCGGCGGTCAGGGCGGCCATGGCCGGCGGGCGGCCGGGGATCTGCATCACGCCCGAGATCAGGGCGATGCGTTCGGTCACCCCCGCCACGAGGCCCAGCACACTGGCCGCGTCGGAGCGGTAGCCCTCGGGGGCCAGCGCGGCGGCGTAGCCCAGCCGTTCGGCGGCGCGGGCGAGTTCACCGGCACCTTGGTGGACGAGGTTCACGGCGAGCCGCACGGTGGAACTCCTCGGAGAGACGGGGGTGGACGGTTCAGAGCAGGTGGGCGCCACCGTCCACCAGCAGGACCTGCCCGGTGGTGTACGTGGCGCGGAGCAGCCCCAGGACGGCTTCCGCGACGTCCTCCGGCCGGCCCGTGCGGCGCAGCGGAGTGGTCTGCCGCACGTGCTCGGCGATCGGCGCGAAGAAGTCGCTGTTCTGTGTCCAGGGCGTCTCGATCAGCCCGGGCGCGACCGCGTTGACCCGGACGGCCGGACCCACCGTGTTCGCGAGGAGCCGGGTCATGTGCTCGATGGCCGCCTTGCTCACGGCGTAGGGGATCGAGCTGCCGGCCGGGCGGCTGCCCGCGATGGAGGACACGTTGACCACGGCGCCGGCGCCCGAGCGGGAAAGGTGCGGCATCGCGGCGACGGTGGTCTGCCAGGTCCCGATCACGTTGAGTCCGAGGATCTCCCGCCACACCTCGGGCGTGGCGGCGGACAGGTCGGCGTGCGGGATGGCGCGGGTGCGTCCGGCGTTGTTGACCAGGACGTCCAGCCGGCCGTAGTGCGCGACGGCCGTGTCGACCAGGCGGCGCGCGTCCGCCTCGTCGGCGACGTCCGCCCGGACGTAGAGGGCGTCGGGCAGGGCGGCGGCCGTCTTCTCGCCCTCCTCCACGGAGCGGGCGGAGTTGACGACCACGCGGTAGCCCGCGGCGGCCAGCCGCTGGGCGACGGTCCGCCCGATGCCGGAGGAGGAGCCGGTGACCAGCGCGACGGGTGCCGCGGACGCCACGGGTGCCACCCGTGCGGCCGGGGCGGGCGCCGTGTCCTGTGTCGTGGGAGCTTCGGCGGCCATCAGTAGTTGCCCAGCCCACCGCAGACGTTGAGCGCCTGCGCGGTGACCGCCGCCGCGTCGTCCGCCACCAGGTACTCGACCATCGCGGCGACCTCGCGGGTCTCGACGTACCGGCCCATCGGAACCCGGGCGGTGATGCGGTCGAAGGTCTCCTGCTCGGACACCTGCCAGATGCCGGCGTAGTGCTCGCGCACCTTCTCGGCCATCGGGGTCTCCACGAAGCCGGGGCACACGGCGTTCACGGTGATGCCGGTGCGGGCCAGCTCCAGGCCGAGGGCCTTGGTCAGACCGACGACGCCGTGCTTGGACGCCGAGTACGGCACCGCGTGCACCACGCCCTGCTTGCCGCCCGTGGACGCGATGTTGATGATCCGGCCGCGCTTCTTGGCCAGCATCCCACCGGCGCCCAGCACCTCCTTCGTCATGAGGAAGACGCTCGTCAGGTTGGTGTTGATGACGTCGAGCCACAGCTCGTCGGGGATCTCGGCGGTGGCGCCGCCGCCGCTGCGGCCGGCGTTGTTCACCAGGATGTCGACCGTGCCGTAGCGCTGGACCGCCGCCGCCACGTAGGCGCGGATCTGCGCCGGGTCCGCCACGTCGCAGACCGTGCCGTCCACGTCGAGGCCCTCGGCCTGGAGCTCCTTGACCGTCTCCGCGAGTCGCGCCTCGTCCCGGGCGCACAGGAAGGTGCGCGCGCCGAGGGCGGCGAGCCGCCGGGCGATCGCCAGACCGATGCCGCTGGTGGCGCCGGTCACCAGCGCCACCGGCTTCGCCGGAGCGTTGGCCTCGGCCGTGTCCGTGGCTGTCTGCGTCGTCATCCTGCTCGTCTCCCTTGGGTCCCTCGGGCGGGTGCGGGGTGGGTGTGCGGGGCGTCCTGCCGCCCACCCGAGAGCGTGGTCGCGGCCCCTTGAGCGGGGCTGGAAGGCGGCTCGCGGGCGCCCGCGAGCGCACCATCGGCCCGCGAGCAGCTCTCGAGCCGGGCGGGGGAGTGTGCCGCTGTGTCAGAGAGGTACGGCGGGCGAAAGGAGCCCCACGCGATGCCCAGCAGCACAGGAGGACGACGGTGACCCGACGCGTAGTGATCACCGGGGTCGGGGTGCGCGCCCCTGGCGGCTCGGGGACGAAGGAGTTCTGGGACCTGCTCACCTCGGGCCGCACGGCCACCCGGCCCATCAGCTTCTTCGACGCCGCCCCGTTCCGGTCCCGGATCGCCGGCGAGGTCGACTTCGACGCGCGGGCCGAGGGCTTCTCGCCGCGCGAGGTCCGGCGCATGGACCGCGCCACCCAGTTCGCCGTCGCCTGCACCCGGGAGGCGCTCGCCGACAGCGGCCTGGAGAAGGGCGCGCTCGATCCCTCGCGGATCGGTGTCGCCCTGGGCAGCGCGGTCGCCTCGGCGACCAGCCTGGAGAACGAGTACCTCGTGATGGCGGACGCCGGCCGTGAGTGGCTGGTGGACCCGGCGCACCTGTCGCCGTACATGTTCGACTACCTCAGCCCGGGGGTCATGCCCGCCGAGGTCGCCTGGGCGGCCGGCGCCGAGGGCCCGGTCACCATGGTGTCCGACGGCTGCACCTCGGGTCTGGACTCGGTCGGCTACGCCGTCCAGCTGATCCGCGAGGGCAGTGTGGACGTGGCGGTCGCGGGTGCGGCCGACACCCCCGTCTCCCCGATCGTCGTCGCCTGCTTCGACGCCATCAAGGCGACGACTCCGCGCAACGACGACCCGGAGCACGCCTCCCGGCCCTTCGACGGCACCCGCAACGGCTTCGTCCTCGCCGAGGGCGCCGCCATGTTCGTCCTGGAGGAGTACGAGTCCGCCAAGCGGCGCGGGGCACACATCTACGCCGAGGTCGGCGGCTATGCCACGCGCTGCAACGCGTACCACATGACGGGTCTGAAGAAGGACGGCCGCGAGATGGCCGAGTCCATTCGGGCGGCCCTCGACGAGGCCCGTCTCGACCGCACCGCCGTCGACTACGTCAACGCGCACGGCTCCGGCACGAAGCAGAACGACCGCCACGAGACGGCCGCGTTCAAGCGCAGCCTCGGCGACCACGCGTACGCGGTGCCCGTCAGCTCCATCAAGTCCATGGTGGGCCACTCGCTCGGCGCGATCGGCTCCATCGAGATCGCCGCCTCGATCCTGGCGATCGAGCACAACGTCGTCCCGCCGACGGCGAACCTGCACACCCCCGACCCCGAGTGCGACCTGGACTACGTGCCGCTCACCGCGCGTGAACTGCGCGTCGACACCGTCCTCACGGTGGGCAGCGGCTTCGGCGGCTTCCAGAGCGCGATGGTCCTGCACCGCCCGGAGGTGGCCGCATGAGCACGCCGTCGAGCGCCCCGGCCGGCGCCTCCGGCCACAAGAGGGTCGTCGTCACCGGTCTCGGCGTCACCGCGCCCGGCGGCATCGGCACCGAGCGCTACTGGAAGGCCCTGCTGACCGGCGAGAACGGCATCGCCGAGCTGTCCCGGTTCGACGCCTCCCGCTACCCGTCCCGGCTGGCGGGCCAGATCGACGACTTCGAGGCCTCCGAGCATCTGCCCGGCCGGCTGCTGCCGCAGACCGACGTGTCCACCCGTTACGCGCTCGTCGCCGCGGACTGGGCGCTCTCCGACGCGGGCGTGGGCCCCGACGCCGGCTTCGAGGACTACGACCTCGGCGTCGTCACCTCCACCGCGCAGGGCGGCTTCGACTTCACCCACCGGGAGTTCCACAAGCTGTGGAGCCAGGGACCCGAGTACGTCAGCGTGTACGAGTCGTTCGCCTGGTTCTACGCCGTCAACACCGGCCAGATCTCCATCCGCAACACCATGCGCGGTCCCAGCGCCGCGCTGGTGGGCGAGCAGGCCGGCGGCCTCGACGCGATCGGCCACGCCTGCCGAACGGTCCGCCGCGGCACCCGGCTGGTGCTCACCGGCGGCGTCGACTCCGCGCTCGACCCCTGGGGCTACGCCTCCCAGCTCGCCGGCGGCCTGGTCAGCACGGTCGCCGACCCGGAGCGCGCCTACCTGCCCTTCGACGCCGAAGCCTCCGGCCACGTGCCCGGCGAGGGCGGCGCCGTGCTCATCGTCGAGGACGCCGACTCGGCGCGCGAGCGCGGCGTCGAGCGGATCTACGGCGAGATCGCCGGCTATGCCGCGACCTTCGACCCGGCGCCCGGCTCCGGCCGGCCGCCCGCCCTCGGCCGCGCCGCCGAACTCGCCCTCGCGCAGGCGGGTCTGACGCCCGCCGATGTCTCCGTCGTGTTCGCCGACGGCGCGGGCGTCCCGGACCTCGACCGGGCCGAGGCCGAGGCGATCGGCCGGCTCTTCGGGCCGCACGGCGTTCCCGTGACCGCTCCCAAGGCCCTCACCGGGCGCCTGTGCGCGGGCGGCGGCCCCACCGATCTCGTGGCCGCTCTGTTCGCCCTGCGCGACCAGGTGATCCCCGCGACCGGCCGGACCGCGCGGGTGCCCGACGCCTACCGGCTCGACCTGGTGACCGGGCAGCCCCGCGAGGCAGCCCTGAGCACCGCCCTGGTCCTGGCCCGAGGCCGACACGGCTTCAACTCGGCCGTCGTCCTCACCACCCACCGACCCTGAACCCAAGGAGACCCACGATGGCACCGCTGACCCTCGACGCACTGCGCACCATCCTCGTCGCCTGCGCCGGAGAGGACGACAGCGCCGACCTCTCCGGCGACATCCTCGACACCACCTTCGAGGACCTCGGCTACGACTCCCTGGCCCTCATGGAGAGCGCCTCCCGCATCGAGCGGGAGTTCGGCATCACCCTCGACGACGACGACGTCAACGAGGCGCTCACCCCGCGCCTCCTGCTCGACCTCGTCAACGGTTCCGAGGTGCGGGCCGCCTGACGCGACCTCACCACCGGTCGGCCGGTCGGCCGGCCCCGGGGGCACGGCCCGCACCACCCGTGCGTGAGGTGCCCCCGGGGCATCCCCAGCGCCGTCCCCGCACGAATCCCCCGCCCAAGGAGTACGCCCCATGGCCCGCACCGCCGCCCTCCCCACCCCGACCGTCCACCGCAGTGAGCACTCCGTGACGGTGGCCGCGCCCGCCGAGACGCTGTACGCCCTCGTCGCCGACGTGACGCGGTGGCCCGCCGTGTTCGAGCCGACCGTGCACGTGCGGCACCTCGCCCGGGACGGACGGACCGAACGGTTCGAGATCTGGGCCGAGGTGAACGGCGAGATCGCGCACTGGCGCTCGCGCCGCGTCCTCGACCCGCGGCGGCTGTACGTGTCCTTCCGCCAGGAGCACAGCAGGCCGCCCGTCACGTCCATGTCCGGCGGCTGGCTCTTCCGGCCGCTGGCCGACGGCCGCACCGAGATCGTGCTGCGCCACCGGTTCACGGTCGCCGGCGACGACCCGGCCGCCGCGGCCCGGATCGAGGAGGCCCTCGACCGCAACAGCGCCCGCGAACTGGGAGCCCTCGCGGCGCTCGCGGAGACCGGCCACCCCGTGGACGACCTGGTCTTCTCGTTCACGGACACGATTCCGCTCACCGGCGCGGCCCGCGACGCCTACACCTTCGTCGAGCGCGCCGAACGCTGGGCGGAGCTGCTGCCGCACGTCGCCCGCGTCACACTGACCGAGCCCGAACCGGGCCTGCAGTGGCTGGAGATGGACACCGTCACGGCCGACGGCTCGGCCCACACCACGCGCTCGGCGCGGATATGCCGCGCGCCGGAGTGGATCGCGTACAAGCAGCAGCGCACCCCCCGGCTGCTGTCCGGCCACAGCGGCGAGTGGACGTTCGCGCAGACCCCCCAGGGGGCGGTGGCGACCGCACGTCACACGGTCGCCGTCGATCCGACGGGCATCACCGAGGTGCTCGGCCCCGACGCCACACTCGCCGATGCCCGTACGTACGTGCGCGAAGCCCTCGGCCGCAACAGCCTGACGACCCTGCGCCACGCGGCCGAGGCGTCCGGTGCGGCGCAGACGGCGGACGCCGCCGAAGCGGCCGAGGCCGGCTGACCGCCGCGCCCGGGGTCAGGGCGCGTCATGGCCCTGCGAGCCCGCCGCCAGCGCCACGCGGCGGGCTCGCAGGCGCACCCCCTGGCCGTACGCCGCCGTGGCGAGCAGCCCGAGGCCGACGGTCAGCCGGTCCGGGGCCACCTCGGCACGGGGACCCGGCGTGGAACGCTCCAGGTGGCGCCCGTACCGGGCGTCGAGCTCCAGGCCCGTACGGTCCACCGCGAACACCTCCTCGCCCGCGAGCAGCCAGCGGGCCCGCCCCGCCGACGCGTCCACCTCGACCGCACACCGATGCCATGCCTCGGGAGTGCGGGGCGCCACCGGAACGGCGTACGCGAACGAGCCGTGCGCCGCGCCGGGGCGTGGCAGCCGCTCGTACAGCGCCCACACGAACCCGTTCGTCAGCGCGAAGTCGAAGGCCAGGCCCGAGACCATGTCCACGCAGATCAGCGCGGCCATCGCGCACGCCGGGCCGTCCCCCTCCGGGTGCCGGTCCGCCGACAGCACCCGCGCCGACAGGTCCGCCTCCGCCCGGAACGGCCCGGGCCCGCGCGCCTCCGGCTCCGCGAACGCGGCCCACCGCAGATGCGGCTCCTGCTGCCCGGCCGGCGCCCGGGTGAACGCGGGCCGCTCCCCGTGCCCCGTGCCGTACCCCGACGCCACGCACAGCCCGTCGCCGTCGCCGGGCGTCCGCACCCGGGCGTCTCCCTGCGCGAGCCACGGCAGCGGCCGCAGCCGCCAGCGGGCCGCCCGACCCGGAGCGGCCCAGTCCTCGTGGAAATCGTCCTCGAAAAGCATGCCCGGCTCCTGTGTCGGCTCGGTGGCGACGCGTCGTGACGGAGCGAGGTTCGTCGGCCCGGCTCAAGCCGCAGTGGAGCCCCCTTCGAGCCCGCCCGGCTCAAGCCGCAGTGGAGCCCCCTTCGAGCCCGCCGGGCGAGGGTGACGCCATCGACCGTCTCGCGCTCTGGAGGAACCGGTGACCGACACCGCCGTCCGTACCGATGTCTACGCCCAGGTCCAGCACTTCTACGCCCACCAGATGCAGGCCCTCGACGGGGGCCACTTCGCCGACTACGCGGCCACCTTCACCGAGGACGGCACCTTCCAGCACTCCCCCGGCGCCCGGCCGGCGGTGGGCCAGGCCGGGATCGTCGCCGAACTGGTGGAGTTCCACAAGCGCTTCGAGGGCGACCCGGTCCAGCGCCGCCACTGGTTCAACCACATCGCCCTGGAGCCGCAGAGCGACGGCTCGCTGCGCTCCACCGTGTACGCCCTCGTCGTCACCGTCCGCCCCGGCGGGAAGCCCGAGATCACGCCCAGCTGCGTCGTCCACGACGTCCTGGTCGTCACCGACGAGGGGGTACGGACCCGCTCCCGCCAGATCACCCACGACCAGCTGGCCTGACCGCCCGCGCCGCCGTGCGGACACCACGGGGCCCGGACCCCGGCCCCGCTCCCCGTCCCGGGCGGCCGCTGCTGGTGCACGGCACCGTCGAGGAATGGGCACGGGCCGCCGAATCCCGCGGCGGCCCGCCGCATCCCGGGGACACCGCCCGCCTGCGAGGCCTGCGCGACGACCGGCTGCGACGCCGCTTCCAGGCCTCCAGGCTGCTGCTGCGCACCACACTCGGCGCGCTCGCGGGCCGCGACCCCGACGGGATCGCGCTCGCCCGCACCGCGCTGGGCCGCCCCTACGCCCCCGACCTGCCGGAGCTGGACTTCAGCCTCAGCCACACCGGCTCCCTGCTGGCCGTCGCGGTCGTCCGCGGCGGCCGGGTCGGCGTGGACGCGGAACGGCCCGGCCGCCGCATGTCCGTACTGGAGCACCGGATGTGCACACCCCATGAACGGGCCGGACTCGACGCACGAGGGCTGCGCGGCACGGCGCGCGACGCGGAGCTGCTGCGCCTGTGGACCCTCAAGGAGGCCTACACCAAGGCGCTGGGCACCGGGCTGCGGCACCCGCCCCGCACCCTCGGCCTCGACCCGGCGGACCCGGCCGGCCGGCCCGCGCTACCCGGTGTGGCCGCCGGCACCCTGAGGACCGCCACCCACACCCTGCCCGACGGAACCGTGGTCGGCGTGGTCAGCGCGAGCGGGTTCGAGCGGGGCTCCAGCCGCTCAGCCGACGATGAGCCAGTTCCATGATGTCGAGGAGGAGACCCACATGACCGGAATCACCGCCGGCACCGTCCCGACCGAGCTGACGGAGGTCGCCGACGGGGTGTTCGCCCACGTCCAGCCGGACGGGGGCTGGTGCCTGAACAACGCCGGTCTCGTCGTCTCGGGCGACCGCGCCGCGCTCGTGGACACCGCGGCCACCGAGGCGCGCGCCAGGGCCCTGCGCGAGGCGGTGCTCCGGGTCGCCCCGGCCGTCCCGCAGGTCCTGGTCAACACCCACTTCCACGGCGACCACACCTTCGGCAACTTCGTCTTCCCGGAGTCCCTCGTCGTCGGCCACGAGCGCACCCGTACGGAGATGACCGAGGCGGGCCTGCACCTGACGGGCCTGTGGCCGGACGTCGAATGGGGCGACCTGCGCCTCGTCCCGCCGGCGCTGACCTTCCGCGACCGGCTCACCCTGCACATCGGCGAGAAGACGGCCGAGCTGCTGCACCTGGGCCCGGCGCACACCAGCAACGACACGGTGCTCTGGCTGCCGGCCGAACGGGTGCTGTTCACCGGCGACCTGGTGATGAACGGAGTGACGCCGTTCTGCCCCATGGGCTCGGTCGCCGGCTCCCTCGAAGCCCTGGACACGATGCGCGCCCTCGCCCCGGAGGTGGTCGTCACCGGCCACGGCCCGGTCGCGGGCCCCGGCGTGTTCGACGAGACCGAGGGCTATCTGCGCCTGCTCCAGGACCTCGCCGAGCAGGGTCTCGCCGAGTCCCTCGACCCGGTCGAACTGGCCCGCCGTACCGACCTGGGCGAGTACGGGCGCTGGCTCGACGCCGAGCGGCTCGTCCCCAACCTCTTCCGCGCGTACGCCGAGAAACAGGGCGAGCCCCGCGGTTCCCGCGTGGACATGAGCGAGCTCTTCGCCCGCATGATCGACTACCACGGCGGCCTGCCCACCTGCCACGCCTGAGCGTCCGGCGGGTTCTCCACCCGCCACGCCTGAGCGTCCGGCGGGTTCTCCACCCGCCACGCCTGAGCGTCCGGCGGGTTCCCCACCCGCCGCACCCGGGCGGGGAACCCGCCGCCGCCCGGTCACGCGCCCGCGGCGATCTGCGCCGGTGTGGCCGCGGCCGGCAAGGAGTCCCACGCGGCGAAGGCCCCCCGCCGGTACAGCAGCGGGCGGGCCTCCTCGCGTAACAGCACCCGCTCCATGCGGCCGATCAGCAGCCGGTGGTCACCGGCGACCAGGCTCCGTTCCAGCGTGCACTCCGCGTGGCCCAACACCCCGTCGAGCAGCACCGGGCACGCGGGCACGGACTCACCGCGCCGCCACGCCACGCCGTCGAACTTCCGGTCCGAGCGACCCGCGAAGGTGCGCGCGAGCTCCTCGCCCCCCTCGGCGTCCAGCAGATGCAGCGCGAAGGCCTGCGCGCCGAGCACCGCGGGCAGCGTGCGGGAGCCCTCGTCCACGCAGACCAGCAGCTGGGGCGGGTCGAGGGAGACCGCGCTGAACGCGGTGCAGGTGAAGCCGAGTGGTCTGCCGTCAGGGCCGGCCGTGGTCACCACCGCGACGGCCGCCGGTACGGATCCGAAGAAGTCGCGGAATGCCTCGGGCCCCAAAGCCATGCCTCTCACCGCCGTCGTCTCGCACGTGCGCAGCACCGGGGCGGACCCCCGGGGCCCTGCCAGCGTCTACGCGACGTCTGGAGGCCGTCTGGACTCCCGCTGGAGAAGCCGATGCCCGGCACTGGGCCGGACGGGTGGTGTTCATCGGAAGAACTGCGCGGCGGCGGCGTCGGTCCATGGAAATCCGAAGCGCATCCACATCATGAGGAAAGTACGTAAAGCGCGCAAACCGAAATGAACCATCTGAGAACGCCACGAAAGTGAGGGGTCATGGCCACCGCCAAGGTCAAGCAGTTCTGGACCGCCTTCATCTCCGTCCTCTTCGCCCTGCTCGCCTCCGTCGGCCTGGCGAACACCGCCGCCGCGGCCGGGCAGCCCGCCGTCCAGCAGCCCGAGGAGCCGGCCGCGCCCGCCGCCGCCGTCCGCGCCGCCACCACCGGGGAGCGCGCCACCGCCTCCGTACCGGCACAGCGGGCGCACCGGTGGCCGCTCGTCGGGGACCGCTCCCTGCCGCCCACCATCAAGCAGCGCATCGCCGCCGAGGCCCACGGTTCCTCGCCCGCCGCGCGTCAGCGCTCGTCGGCGACCGGCGCGACCGCGACCGAGAGCGACCCGGCCGCGCTGACCGAGCTGGCGCTCGCCGCTGCGGCGTAGGGCGCGGGGAGACGACGACGCGTACTCCCCGCACCCCCGCACCGCACTCGTACGACCTGCACATACGGCCGGCACCTACGGCCTGCTCGTACGGCCTGTTCGTACGACCGGCACAGACGGCCTGTTCGTACGGCCGGCACCTACGGCCTGCTCCTACGGCCTGTTCGTACGACCGGCACAGACGGCCATCACTCGCAGTACGCAGAACCTGGTAGGTCAGCGACGCTCGTCGCGCTCCGTGGCCTCGGCCTCGGTCTCCTTGGCCTCCACCTCCGGATCGCGGGAAGACCCACTGTCGTCGACGGACGGCAGAGCGGACTCCTCGTCCATCTCGGTGGGAGCGGGAGGTTCGACCAGCCAGTCGGGATTGGCCTGCTTGTCCCACCACTTCCAGGCGGCGAACGCGCCGCCGACCAGGACGCCGAGGACGACGAGTCCCTTGGCGAGGCGTCCGGCCCTGGCCCGACGCTCGTGCTTCTTCACGATCTTGTTGATTTCCTTCGGTGTCACCTGACCGCGCAGCGCGGCCCAGGCGGCAGTGGAACGCGACCCGGCCTCCTCGAAGACAGGACCGGTCGCGGCGACCGCGCTCTCGACGCGCGGAACGGTGTAGTCGGCCGCCTGACGGGCGGCCCGGCGGGTCTGGACCGCCGCACGGTGTGCGGCCGCGTCGACCCGTGGCGGTACGTGCGGTGCGACATAGCAGTCGTACTGCGAGCGAGCCTGCGTACGGGCCTGCTGAGCGGCCTTCGAGAGCTTCGGGCCGATCACCACCCGCGCCTCGTGCGCGTAATGCGTGGCCTGGTCCTTGGCCGTTTCGGCGTACGGCGCCACCACTTCCGCGGCGTGCAGGACGCTCTCCTTCGCCGAACCTGTCGCGGCGCGCACGCTGTCCATGCGGGTCACAGGATTCCTCCTCCTCGGTGGCGATGTCGGTTTTTCACCTTTCCATCCTTTTCGGAATCATGCCCCCCGGAGCGAGGTCCGGCATGCGGGGCTGGCATCCGGGGCATGCGAGGATCGGACACGCCAGAGACAGACGTGACATGACGCGACATGACGTGGACGGAAGGCGACCGTGGCCGAGCAGCTGTACGCGATCCTCAAGACGAGCCTGGGCGACATCGAGGTGCGGCTGATGCCGTTCCACGCCCCGAAGACGGTCCGGAACTTCGTCGAACTCGCCTCGGGCGAGCGTGAGTGGACGCACCCCGCCACCGGCACGGTCTCCTCGGACCCGCTCTACGACGGAACGGTCTTCCACCGGGTCATCAAGGGCTTCATGATCCAGGGCGGCGACCCGCTGGGGAACGGCACGGGCGGACCCGGCTACGAGTTCGCCGACGAGTTCCACCCGGAGCTCTTCTTCGACCGCCCCTACCTGCTGGCCATGGCCAACGCGGGCCCGGGCACGAACGGCTCGCAGTTCTTCGTCACCGTGGGCGCCGCGACCTGGCTGAACCGCAAGCACACCATCTTCGGCGAGGTCGTGGACGGGGAGAGCCGGAAGGTCGTGGACGCGATCGCGACCACCGCGACCGACCCCCGCACCGAGCGTCCGCTCCAGGACGTGGTCGTCGAGTCCGTGGTGATCGAGAAGCGCTGAGGCGGAAGGGACGGGACCTCCCATGGACACGCAGCCCGGTCTGCTGCGCTGCTACCGCCACCCGGAGGCCGAGACCGGCATCCGCTGCGCCCGCTGCGAGAGGCCCATCTGCCCGCAGTGCATGATCTCCGCCTCCGTCGGCTTCCAGTGCCCCGAGTGCGTGCGCAAGGGCTCGGGGACCGGCCACGCCGCCGACGCCAACCAGCCCCGGACGCTCGCCGGCGGCCGGGTGGCGTCCGACGGGCGTCTCATCACCAAGATCCTCGTCGCGATCAACCTGGCGCTGTTCATCGCCGTCCAGGTGGTCGGCGACCGGCTCCTCGACGACCTCGCGCTCATCGGCGGCGCCTATCTGCCGAGCGGTGAGCTGGTCGGGGTCGCGGACGGCGAGTGGTACCGCCTGCTGACCTCCGCCTTCCTCCATCAGGAGATCCCGCACTTCCTCTTCAACATGCTGGGCCTGTGGATGATCGGCGGGATCGTCGAACCCGAGCTGGGGAGGATCCGGTACGCGGCCCTCTGTCTGCTCTCCGGGCTCTCCGGTTCGGCGCTCGCGTATCTGCTCTCCCCGCAGAACCAGTTCTCGCTCGGCGCCTCCGGCATCGTCTACGGCCTGATCGGCGCCTGGATCGTGCTGGCCCGGCGCAGGCGGCAGGACATGCGGCCGGCGGTCCTGTTCGTGGCGCTGAACCTGCTCATCACGTTCACCCGTCCGGGGATCTCCTGGCAGGCGCACATCGGCGGTCTGGTCGCCGGCGTCCTCGTGACGTACGCGATGGTGCACGCGCCCCGGGCCCGGCGGGACCTCGTGCAGTACGGGGCCTGTGCCCTGGTGCTCCTGATCGACCTGGGGATCGTGCTCGCCCGTTCGGCCGCGCTCAACTGAGCACACAGCACTGCGAAAGAGCTCTTCTGTGAGCTTTCCCCAGAGTTATCCACAGTGCGTGGCGGATCCTCCCCGCTCTGTGGGGAAAGACTACGCCCCTCGCCTCTGACCTGGTGTTTCTCCAGGGAGGCGAGGGGCGTTGCCCATTTCACAGGGGGTGATTCCGGTCATACCGGCGTCAACCCCGTGCGAGTTATCCACAGATCTTCGTAAGTTATCCAGTGCTGTGTACAACGCTGTGGATAAGCTCGGGGGAGAGCTTGACGAGCGACCCGTGCGACCGCTAGATCGCCCGGACCGCGGCTCGTCCCGCTACTTCCACTGCGTGGAGACGCCGAAGCCGGCCGCGATGAAGCCGAAGCCCACCACGATGTTCCAGTTCCGGATGGACTCGACCGGCATGGAGCCGTCGGTGACGTAGAAGACCACGATCCACACCAGCCCGATGGCGAACAGCGCCAGCATCACGGGTGCCACCCAGCTGCGGTTGGTCAGCTTGATATTGGTGGCCTGCTTGGCGGGCGGAGGCGTGAAGTCGGCCTTCTTGCGGATCCGTGACTTCGGCACGAGGGACTCTCCTGTCGATGCGCTGCGTGACCGCGCAGGGAACTGTGGCTGGCGCCGGGATGTGACGAAGGAGGACGACTGCGTCCCCCAGGCGTCCGTTAGCGTAGTGGTTCCGCGGCACCGAAGGGGATCAGGGTACGTTGAGCAATTCCGCCGACACTCCCGAAGGGCCGGGCCGCACCACGAGGTGGCGCCCCGTCCGAGTGCTCACCCTTGCCGTTTTCGCCCTCGCCGGACTGATCTTCGTCACCAGCTTCAACACCGCCAAGGGCACCAACCTCCGTACGGACGCCTCGCTCCTCAGGCTGTCCGACCTCATCGAGGAGCGCAGCCACAAGAACGCCGGCCTCGACGAGTCCACCGCCGCCCTCCGCGCCAAGGTCGACTCCCTCGCCGCCCGCGACGACGGCTCCACGCGCGCGGAGGACGAGAAACTCGACGCGCTCGAAGCGGACGCGGGAACCACCGAGGTCTCCGGCTCGGGCCTCACCGTCACCCTCGACGACGCCCCGCCGAACGCCCAGGCCGCCCCCGGCTACCCCGAACCGCAGGCCAACGACCTGGTCATCCACCAGCAGGACCTCCAGGCCGTCGTCAACGCCCTGTGGCAGGGCGGCGCCGAAGGCATCCGCGTCATGGACCAGCGGCTCATCTCGACCAGCGCCGTGCGCTGCGTCGGCAACACCCTGATCCTCCAGGGCCGCGTCTACTCGCCGCCGTACAGGATCACCGCTGTCGGTGACCGGGGGAAGCTGACGAAGGCCCTGGCCGGCTCCCCCGCGCTCCAGAACTACCAGCTGTACGTCAAGGCCTACGGGCTCGGCTGGAAAGTCGACGAGCACAGGGCGGTGACTCTTCCCGGCTACTCGGGCACAGTGGACCTCCACTACGCGAAGCCGGTGAGCTGAGGGGCGACCCCGCCGGCGTGCCGACCGGGGGGAGCCGGGGCCGTGACGGTACGACTGGTCGTACGGAGCCTCAGCGAGCTGTGCATCACCGCCGGCGCCCTCGTCGTCCTCTTCGTCGCGTACCTCCTGTACTGGACCGGCATCCAGGCCGACAGCGCCAGCGCCGCCCAGATCGACACCCTCCAGCGGGAGTGGGCCGGCACGCCCGTCGCCGCCGCACCCGCCCCCGCGCGCGTACCGGCGCCGTACGCCACCGGCAAGGGCATCGCCGTGATGTACGTCCCCCGGCTCGGCCGGGACTGGAAGTGGCCCGTCCTCGAAGGCACCGGGCCCGACGTCCTGAAGGAGGGCCTCGGGCACTACACCCGCACCGCCGCGCTCGGCGGCACCGGGAACTTCGCCGTCGCCGGCCACCGCCGGACCCACGGCGACCCCTTCAAGGACTTCCCCCGGCTGCGCCCCGGCGACGCGATCGTCCTCACCGACGGGACCACCTGGTTCACGTACCGGATCGACCGCGGCCCCTACCGGACCGTCCCCACCGACACCGCCGTCGTCGACCCCGTCCCGCGGAAGTCGGGCTTCGACGGGCCCGGCCGCTACCTCACCCTCACCACCTGCGACCCCGAGTGGGGCAGCAGCCACCGGCTGGTCGTCTGGGCGCACCTCGACGCCACCCGCCCGGCGACCGACGGCCGTCCACAGGCTTTGGACAGCTGACCCCCCACGGCCCCCTCGCCCCGTACTCTGGTCCCCGTAACGAACGGAAGGGGCGGTCGACGTCATGTACGGCTGGATCTGGCGGCATCTGCCGGGCAACGCGTGGGTGCGGGCGCTGCTCTCGATCGTGCTGGTCCTCGCGGTCGTCTACGTCCTCTTCCAGTACGTGTTCCCCTGGGCGGAGCCACTGCTTCCGTTCAACGATGTGACGGTGGACGGCCAGTGAGCGCGCGAATTCTCGTCGTCGACAACTACGACAGCTTCGTCTTCAACCTCGTTCAGTACCTCTACCAGCTCGGCGCCGAGTGCGAAGTCCTCCGCAACGACGAGGTCGAGCTGAGCCACGCCCAGGACGGCTTCGACGGCGTCCTGCTGTCCCCGGGGCCCGGCGCGCCCGAGCAGGCCGGGGTCTGCATCGACATGGTCCGGCACTGCGCCGACACCGGTGTGCCCGTCTTCGGCGTCTGCCTCGGCATGCAGTCGATGGCCGTGGCGTACGGCGGCGTCGTCGACCGCGCGCCCGAGCTGCTGCACGGCAAGACCTCGCTCGTCACGCACGAGGGCCAGGGCGTCTTCGCCGGGCTGCCCTCGCCGTTCACCGCGACCCGCTACCACTCGCTGGCCGCCGAGCCCGCCACCGTGCCGGCCGAGCTCGAGGTCACGGCGCGGACCGAGGACGGCATCATCATGGGGCTGCGCCACCGGGAACTCCCGGTCGAGGGCGTGCAGTTCCACCCCGAGTCGGTCCTCACCGAGCACGGGCACCTGATGCTGGCCAACTGGCTGGAGCAGTGCGGCGACAAGGGGGCGGTGGGCCGGTCGGCGGGACTCGCTCCGGTGGTGGGCAAGGCCGTCGCGTGACGACGGGCTCGCCGTGGTTCCGGGCGACGAACGGGCCGCAGCCCGAGCCGATACCCGAGGACCCGTACGCGACGACCGCCGAACCGTACGCGCCCGCTGAACCCTACGTACCCGGCGACGCGTACGTACCCGGCGACGCGTACGCACCGATCGAGCAGTACGTACCTGCCGAGCCGTACGCGCCCGCCGACTCGTACGCGCCCGCCGACTCGTACGCGCCCGCCGACTCGTACGCGCCGCCGGCCGAGCCGTACGCGTACGAGGAGCCCGCATCTCCCGCGGGCGTCGCCCAGGACCACCCCTACGAGCCCTCGTACGGGCCGTACGAGGCCCAACAGGCCACGCAGGCCCCGGCGGACGAGACGATGCCCCTGCGGGCCCTGGAAGAGGTCTCCGAGCCGATTTCCGAACCGCCCGCGGGGCCGGGCCGGGCCGAGCGCCGTCGCGCCGCCAAGGGCGGCCGGGGCAGGACCCGCGGCGCCGCCCCCTCGGCCTCCGCGTCGGCCGCCCCCGAAGGCCGGCCGCTCTCCCGCGTCGAGGCCCGGCGGGCCGCCCGCGCCGCCAAGGACAGCGCCGGCGTCGTCGCCAGCCGCGTCGTCGGGGAGGTCTTCATCACCTTCGGCGTCGTCATGCTGCTCTTCGTCACCTACCAGCTGTGGTGGACGAACGTCCGGGCCGGCCAGGAGACGGACCGGGCGAAGGCGCAGATCGAGGACACCTGGGCCAAGGGCGGCGGCGACGACAACGAGCCCGGGGCCTTCGAGCCCGGCAAGGGCTTCGCCATCATGTACATCCCCAAGCTGGACGTCGTCGTCCCCATCGCCGAGGGCATCAGCAAGACCGACGTCCTCGACAAGGGCATGGTCGGCCACTACGGCGAGGGCAAGCTCAAGACGGCCATGCCGGCCGACAAGCAGGGCAACTTCGCGGTGGCGGGCCACCGCAACACCCACGGCGAGCCGTTCCGGTACATCAACCAGCTGAAGCCCGGGGACCCGATCGTCGTCGAGACCCAGAACGCGTACTACACGTACGAGATGGCCAGCGTCCTGCCGCAGACCTCGCCCTCCAACGTCTCGGTGATCGAACCCGTGCCGAAGCAGTCCGGCTTCAAGGGCCCCGGCCGGTACATCACGCTGACCACCTGCACGCCGGAGTTCACCAGCACGTACCGCATGATCGTGTGGGGCAAGCTGGTCGACGAACGCCCGCGCAGCAAGGGAAAGCCGGAAGCGCTCGTAGGCTGAGCCCCCACACCTCCGGACGGGACGACGGGACGACCTAGTGGCACGCGCGCGCAACCGGATCGCCGGGATCATCAGCCTCTTCGGCGAACTCCTCATCACGGCGGGCCTGGTGCTCGGCCTCTTCGTCGTCTACTCCCTGTGGTGGACCAACGTCCTCGCCGACCGCGCCGCCGACAAGGACGGCGCCCAGGTCCGCGACCACTGGGCCGACCAGAGCCCCGGGGCGCTCGACACCAAGGACGGCATCGGCTTCCTCCACGTACCCGCCATGCAGAACGGCGAGGTCCTGGTGAAGAAGGGCACCGGCACCGACGTCCTCAACCACGGCGTCGCCGGCTACTACACCGACCCGATCAAGTCCGCGCTGCCGCAGGACGAGAAGGGCAACTTCACGCTCGCCGCCCACCGGGACGGGCACGGGGCCAAGTTCCACAACATCCACAAGGTGAAGACCGGGGACGCGATCGTCTTCGAGACCAAGGACACCTGGTACGTCTACAAGGTCTACAAGACCCTTCCCGAGACCACGAAGTACAACGTGGACGTCCTCCAGCCCGTCCCGGAGGAGTCCGGCAGGACCAAGCCCGGCCGCTACATCACGCTGACCACCTGCACCCCGATGTACACCTCCGACTACCGGTACATCGTCTGGGGCGAACTGGAACGCACGGAGAAGGTCGACCGCGACCGCACCCCTCCGGCGGAACTGCGCTGAAGCCCAGGAACACGAAAGAGCCCCGGCATCCTGTACGGATGCCGGGGCTCTCCCCTTGTGCGTGCCGGTTACGGCCGGGCGTCAGCCGAAGAAGCCGCCGCCGCCGGGGTTGCCGTTGTTGTCCCCGCCGCCACCCATGGTGAAGACGTTGACGGTCTCACCGGTGTTGACCGTCGACCCCGCCGCCGGGACCGAGTTGACCACGGTGGCGTCCTCCTTGTCGGAGCCCTGCTGGACCACCACCAGGCCCAGGCCCTCCAGCTGCGCCTTGACGTCCTTGAACTTCTTGCCGCCGATGTCGGCCGGGATCTGCACCTGGGTCTGCTGCGGACCCTTGGACACCTTCAGCACGACCTGGACGTCCTTCGGCTGGTTCGACGGGCCCTGCGGGGTCTGGTCGACGACCGTGCCCGCGGGCTCGTTCGAGTCGACCGGCTCCTGGGTCACGTTCGTGAAGCCGATCGCGTTCAGCTGCTGGACGGCCTGGTCGTAGTTACGGCCCTTGAAGCTGGGCAGCTCGGACAGCTGCTTCTTCGCGACCGTGATCGTGATCTCGGAGTTCTTCTCCGCCTTGGTGCCGCCGTCCGGGTTCTGCTTCAGAACCGTGCCGGGGTCCTCCTCGGACTCCTCCTGCTCGACCTTGACCTTGAAGCCCTTGTCCTTGAGGCTCTGCTCGGCCCGGTCCTGGGACTGCTCGACGACGTCCGGGACCTCGATGAGCGGGGCGCCCTCGGAGAGGAACACCTGGATCGTGCCGCCGGTGGCCATCGTCGCGGTGCCGTCCGCGACCGGATCCTGGCGGCAGATGGAGTTCTTGGGCTGGTCGCAGCGCTCGGTGCCGGACTGCGCGACCTTCACCTGGGTGTTGCGCGCGAGGCCCTGCGCCCCTTCCATCGTCTGGCCGACCAGCTGAGGGACCTTGACCTGCTGCGGCCCCTCCTTCTTGTCGAAGATCGAGACACCGATGAAGATCGCGCCGACGAGCACCAGGATGCCGGCGAGGACCAGGAGGATCGTCGAGGTGTTCGACTTCTTCTGGCCACCGCCGCGGCGCCGGTCAGGACGGTCGTCGTAGCCGTAGCCGTAGCCGCCGTCGTCCGGGTTGATCGGCGGCATCATCGACGTCTGGCCGGCCGGGTCGGCCTGGCGCAGCGCCGTCGTCGGCTGGTCCTCCGGCGGATAGCCGTAGCCCCCGCCGTACGCGGGCGCGCCCGCCATGCCCATCCCCATGCCCATCGCGGCGGCGGCCGCGACCGGCTGACCGTCGAGGCAGGCCTCGATGTCCGCGCGCATCTCGTCGGCGGACTGGTAGCGGTAGTCGGGGTCCTTGACCAGCGCCTTCAGGACGATGGCGTCCATCTCGGGCGTGATCTCGGGGTCGAAGTTGCTCGGCGGCTGCGGCTCCTCGCGGACGTGCTGGTACGCGACCGCGACCGGGGAGTCGCCGAGGAACGGGGGCCGGACGGTCAGGAGCTCGTAGAGCAGGCAGCCCGTGGAGTACAGGTCGGAGCGGGCGTCGACCTGCTCGCCCTTGGCCTGCTCCGGGGAGAGGTACTGGGCCGTGCCGATCACCGCGGCGGTCTGCGTCATGGTCATGCCCGCGTCGCCCATGGCGCGCGCGATGCCGAAGTCCATGACCTTGACCTGGCCGGTGCGCGTCAGCATGACGTTCGCCGGCTTGATGTCACGGTGCACGATGCCGGCGCGGTGCGAGTACTCCAGCGCCTGGAGGATGCCGACCGTCATCTCGAGCGTGCGCTCGGGCAGCAGCTTGCGCCCGGAGTGCAGCAGCTCACGCAGGGTCGACCCGTCGACGTACTCCATCACGATGTACGGGATGGAGACCTGGTCGACGTAGTCCTCGCCGGTGTCGTAGACCGCGACGATCGCCGGGTGGTTCAGCGAGGCGGCGGACTGTGCCTCACGGCGGAACCGGGCCTGGAAGGACGGATCGCGGGCCAGGTCGGCCCGCAGCGTCTTCACGGCGACGGTGCGGCCGAGCCGGGTGTCCTGGGCGAGGTACACCTCGGCCATGCCACCACGGCCGAGCACCGGGCCCAGCTCGTACCGGCCGCCGAGGCGACGCGGCTCTTCCATAGCTAATCCAGCCCTCTCCGTCTGTCCCGACCGCACCCATGGGTGGTCCGGCGGTGTGTGCTGTTCGCGCATACGCTACCGGCCCCGGGGAGGCGTTCCGTCCGGGGCCGGTAGCTGATACCTGACCGGTACCTGGCTCGCACGGGGTCCCGGGGGTCAGCCCCGGGTCTTGACGACCGCCTTCATCACGGCCTTCGCGATCGGGGCGGCGAGACCGCCACCGGTGATGTCCTCGCGGTCGGTGCCCGCGGAGTCCTCGACGACGACGGCGACCGCGACCGGGGAGCCCTCGGAGGTCTTCGCGTACGAGATGAACCAGGCGTACGGACGCTTGGCGTTCTTCTCGCCGTGCTGGGCCGTACCCGTCTTGCCGCCGACCTTCACGCCGTCCATGTTCAGGTCGGCGTTGCCGCCGGTGCCGTTGGTGACGACGCTCTCCATCATCTGCTGGAGCAGCTGCGCGTTCTCCGGGGAGACCGGGCGGCTCATCTCCTCCGGCTCGTTCTGCTTGATGATGTCGAGGTTCGGGGCCCGCAGCTGGTCGATCATGTACGGCTTCATCAGCTTGCCGTCGTTGGCGATCGCCGCTGTGACCATCGCCATCTGGAGCGGCGTGGTCGCGGTGTTGAACTGGCCGATGGAGGAGAGCGCGTTGCCGCCGCGGTCGGCGTTCTTGTCGAAGACGGACGCCGAGGAGCGGACCGGGGTGAACTGCTCGGCGTTGAAACCGAACTTCTCGGCCATCTCGACCATCTTGTCGCGGCCGACGTCGTCGCCGAGCTTCGCGAAGACCGAGTTGCAGGAGATGTCGAGGGCACGCTTCAGGCTGGCGTTGGCGCAGCCCTTGGCATGGTTGACCATCTCCCGGTTGGAGAGCGGGATCTTCCAGCCCTCGGGGGTGTCGGTCGCCGCGTTGATGTCCTTGACCTTGCCGTTCTCCAGCGCGGCGGCGGCGGTCACGACCTTGAAGACGGAGCCGGGCGGGTAGATCTCGCGGATCGCGCGGTTCAGCTTCGGCTTGTTCTTGTCGTTCTCCAGCGCGAGCCAGGCCTTCTCGTCCTTGCCGGAGTAGCCGGCGAAGGTGGAGGGGTCGTACGAGGGCGTGGACGCCATCGCCAGGATCTTGCCGGTCTTCGGCTCGAGGGCGACGACGGCGCCGGTCTTGTCGCCGAGCCCCTCGAAGGCGGCCTTCTGCGCGGCGCCGCTGAGGGTGGTGATGACATCGCCGCCCTTCTTCTTCTCGCCGGTGAACATGGCGAGGGTGCGGTCGAAGAAGAGCCGGTCGTCGTTGCCGGTGAGGATGCTGTCCTCGATCTTCTCGATCTGGTTGGCGTCGTAGGCCTGGGAGGCGTACCCGGTGACCGGGGCCCACATGGGGCCGTCCACATAGGTCCGCTTGAACTTGTAGTACTCGTCCTTGGAGTCGATCGAGCGGGTGATCGGCTTGCCGTCGACGATGATGTTGCCGCGCTCGTTCGCGTACCGCGCGATACGGACACGGGTGTTCTTGGGGTTGGTGTTCAGCTCCTCGGCCTGGACGAACTGCACCCAGTTGTCCCGCAGGAGCAGGGCGAGGATGAGCAGGCCGCAGAAGATCGCGACCCGCCGCAGCGGCTTGTTCACGGACGGACCACCTGGGTCATCTCGGCGTCGGGGGACGGTGCGGGCGCGGGCGCGGGACGGCGCGCGGTGTCGCTGATCCGGATCAGGATGCCGATCAGGGCCCAGTTGGCGATGACGGAGGATCCGCCGTACGCGAGGAAGGGCATGGTCATACCGGTGAGCGGGATGAGGCCCATCACACCGCCGGCGACGACGAAGATCTGCAGCGCGAAGGCGCCGGACAGGCCCATCGCGAGCAGCTTGCCGAAGGGGTCACGGGCGGCGAGCGCGGTGCGGACGCCTCGCTCGACGATCAGCCCGTAGAGGAGCAGGAAGACCATCACACCGGTGAGGCCGAGTTCCTCGCCGACCGTGGCGAAGATGAAGTCGGAGTTGGCGGCGAAGCCGATGAGGTCCGAGTTGCCCTGGCCGAGGCCGGTGCCGAGGATGCCACCGGAACCGAGGGACATCAGCACCTGGGTCATCTGGTCGCAGGCCATGGCCATGTTCGAAGCCTCGGGAGCCGTCTTCAGGCACTCGAAGGGGTCGAGCCACGCGGCCACACGCGACTGCACGTGGCTGGCCGTGGAGCCGACGACCACCGCGCCGGCCACGGCCATCAGCAGACCCATGACGATCCAGCTGGTCCGCTCGGTCGCCACGTACAGCATGATCACGAACATGCCGAAGAAGAGGAGCGACGTACCGAGGTCGTTCTCGAAGACCAGGATGAGGAGGCTGACCGCCCAGATCGTCAGGATCGGGCCGAGGTCCCGGCCGCGCGGCAGGTAGAGCCCCATGAAACGGCGGCTGGCCAGTGCCAGCGCGTCCCTTTTCACCATCAGGTAGCCGGAGAAGAACACGGCGAGGACCAGCTTCGCGAACTCACCGGGCTGGATCGAGAAGCCGCCGACGTTGATCCAGATCTTGGCGCCGAAGACGTCCGCGCCCAGGCCGGGGACGAGCGGCAGCAGCAGCAGGACGAGGGAGACCGCCATGGAGATGTACGTGTAGCGCTGGAGGACACGGTGGTCCTTCAGGAGCATCAGCACACCGACGAACATGGCGATGCCGATCGCCGAGTACATCATCTGGCTGGGGGCGTCGGGGCTGAAGCTGTGGTACCGGCGCATCGACGTGGCGATCAGCCGGGGCGACTGGTCGAGACGCCAGATCAGCACCAGACCCATGCCGTTCAGCAGGGTGGCCAGCGGCAGCAGCAGCGGGTCCGAGTACGGCGCCCACTTCCGCACCACCAGGTGCGCGACGCCCGCGAGGAGGGCCAGGCCGAGGCCGTACCCGGCCATTCCGGCCGGGACCTTGCCGTCGATGGCCAGGCCCACGTTGAGGTACGCGAACACCGGGATGACGACGGCGAACGCGAGCAGCGCCAGCTCGGTGTTGCGGCGGCTCGGCGCCTCGATCGCGCCGATGGTGGTCGTGTTGGTGACAACGCTCATGGTGGTGAAAGGCCCCCTACGGGTGCTTACTGCTTGCCGCAGTTCGAGGCCAGCTTCTGCTCCTCCGCGGTGAGGCTGGGACCCGGGGACGGAGCGGCTGTGGTGGGCTTGGAGTCAGGGGTGGCGGCGTCGCCGGGCTTCTGGGTGGCCGGCGGCTTGCTCGCCTGGTCGGCGGCCTTCTCGGCGGCGGCGTGACGCTGCTCGGCCTTCTTGCAGGCCGAGGCCTGCACGGCCAGCTCGGCGATCTTCGTCTGGGCCTTGCCGAGGCTGCCGCCCGCGATCGTGTCCTCGACCTGCTTCCGCTGGTAGGCGGGGAGGTACTTGAGTTCGATCTCGGGGTGGTCCTTCTCGACCTTCGAGAGCGACACCCACGCCAGGTCCTGGCTGATGCCCTGGTACAGCGCCACGTGCTGGTCCTTGGAACCCACGAAGTACTGCGTCTGCGTCCAGCGCCAGCCGCCGTAGAGGCCGCCGCCGACGACGGCGAGGGCGAGGACGAGGAAGAACGAGCGCTTGAGCCACTTGCGGCCGGTGCGCGGCTTGACGAAGTCGTCGTCCGTGTACGACTCGAAGGAGCCCTGCGGAGGCATGCCGCCGTAGCCGTGGTCGTCGCCGCTGCCGGGCGGACCGAAGCCGCCGGCGGGCGGCTGCTGGTGCGGTGCGGGGCGGCCGAGGCCGGAGGCGCGGCCGGCCGGGGTCTGCATCGCCCCGCCGTCGTTCAGCTGCGCCTGGTTCTCGGCGACGGCGCCCACGATGACCGGGGTGTCGCTGAGGTGACCGGCGAGGGTGTCGCCGCCGTCGACGTCGAGGACGTCGGCGACGATCACCGTGATGTTGTCGGGGCCGCCGCCGCGCAGCGCGAGCTGGATCAGCTCCTGCACGGTCTCCTGCGGGCCCTGGTAGCTGGCGAGGGTGTCCTCGAGCGTCTGGTGCGAGACCACGCCGGACAGACCGTCGGAGCAGATCAGGTAGCGGTCGCCGGCCCGGACCTCACGGATGGAGAGGTCGGGTTCGACGTGGTCGCCGCTGCCGAGCGCGCGCATGAGGAGCGAGCGCTGCGGGTGGGTGGTGGCCTCTTCCTCGGTGATCCGGCCCTCGTCGACGAGGCGCTGGACCCAGGTGTGGTCCTGGGTGATCTGGGTGAGGACACCGTCGCGCAGCAGGTAGGCGCGGGAGTCTCCGACGTGCACCAGACCGAGCCGCTGGCCGGTCCACAGGAGGGCGGTGAGCGTGGTGCCCATGCCCTCCAGCTGCGGGTCCTCCTCGACCATCATCCGCAACTGGTCGTTGGCGCGCTGCACCGCCGTACCGAGCGAGGTGAGGATGTCGGAGCCGGGGACGTCGTCGTCGAGCGTGACGAGCGTGGAGATCACCTCGGAGGAGGCGACCTCACCGGCGGCCTGGCCGCCCATGCCGTCGGCGATGGCGAGCAGCCGGGGCCCGGCGTAACCCGAGTCCTCGTTGCCCTCGCGGATCATGCCCTTGTGCGAGCCCGCGGCGAATCGCAGAGACAGAGTCATGCGCACCTGCCCTGTCGACGCTGCATCGGGGTACAGCCGGTCTCGACCCACACTGCCCACCCTCCGGTCGCTCCGGTCACGCCGGTCGCTTCAGTCGCTCCGGTCGGGAGCGCGGCACGGCCTTTGGCGGGGCCCGTCCCGGCTCGCTCGCTGCGCTCGCTCATTTTCGTACTACTTCCGCAGCTCGATGACGGTCTTGCCGATGCGGATCGGCGCGCCCAGCGGAATCGGTGTGGCGGTGGTGAGGCGGGTCCGGTCGAGATAGGTGCCGTTGGTGGACCCGAGGTCCTCGACGATCCACTGGCCGTCCCGGTCCGGGTAGATCCGGGCGTGGCGACTGGACGCGTAGTCGTCGTCGAGGACGATCGTCGAGTCGTGCGCCCGGCCCAGCGAGATCGTCTGGCCCTGGAGGGCGACGGTCGTGCCGGTGAGGGTGCCCTCGGACACGACCAGCTTGGTCGGGGCGCCGCGGCGCTGGCGCCCGCCCCCCGCGCTCTGCTGGCCACGCTGCTGCGGAGGCGCGGCGGCCTGGCGCGCGTTCTGCTGAGGTCGCGCCTCCTGGCGCCGCGAACCGCGCTGGGTGACCCGCGTACCGAACAGGTCGCTGCGGATGACCTGGACGGCCACGATGACGAACAGCCACAGAACGGCCAGGAAACCCAACCGCATGACCGTCAGGGTCAGCTCTGACATTGCCCCCGCTTCACCCTTCGGCTTGCCGGTAAACGATGGTGGTGCTGCCCACGACGATCCGCGAGCCGTCGCGGAGCGTAGCGCGGGTGGTGTGCTGCCCGTCCACCACGATGCCGTTGGTGGATCCCAGATCCTGGATCGTCGAGGGCGTTCCGGTCCGGATCTCGCAGTGCCGGCGGGAGACGCCGGGATCGTCGATCCTCACGTCCGCGTCGGTGCTGCGGCCGAGGACCAGGGTCGGGCGGGAGATCTGATGGCGGGTGCCGTTGATCTCGATCCAGCGGCGCACCGCGGAGCCCGCTCCGGCGTGGGTGCCGGGGCCGGGCATGGATCCGGGGCCGCCCGCCGGGCGTCCCGCGGGCGCCGTCGGCCGGTGGCCGGGCGCGCCGGGAGGCGGCGAGGCGGGCATGGGCGGGGCGCCGGCCGGGGGGTACCCGTAGCCGCCGCGGCCCTGCTGCTGCTGGTGCTGCTGCTGCCCCGCGGAGGGCGGCTGCGGCTGTGACGAACTCGACGCCAGCGTGCGGCTGCGGACGCGGTACAGACCGGTGTCGAGGTCCTCGGCCTTCTCCAGGTGGACCTTGATCGGGCCCATGAAGGTGTACCGCTGCTGCTTCGCGTAGTCCCTGACCAGGCCGGCGAGCTCGTCGCCGAGCTGGCCCGAGTAGGGGCTGAGACGCTCGTAGTCCGGCGTGCTCAGTTCCACGATGAAGTCGTTGGGGACGACGGTCCGCTCGCGGTTCCAGATCGTCGCGTTGTTGTCGCACTCGCGCTGGAGCGCGCCGGCGATCTCGACGGGCTGGACCTCGGACTTGAAGACCTTGGCGAAGGTGCCGTTGACCAGACCTTCGAGACGCTGCTCGAAACGCTTCAGGACTCCCATGGGGCACCTCCTCCGTCGTTGTCGCCCTGGTACTGCTTACTGATCGTATCCACGCGTCGGGAAATCGGCTGGTTCCCCTTCTCTGCCCTGTGGACGAGTGTCACCTCTCACAGGCTTTCCCCACGGATCGTAGAGGCGGCCTGTGGACAGTGTCCCGCACCCGGCTGTGGGAGCCGAGGCTCGGGCCGGGGTTCCGGGATGGTCCGTCCCCTTCCGCCCTCCTTCTTCCTTCCTCTCCTCCCACGCGTTCCTCACTCCTCCCCGCTTGCACCCTTCGTGGTCGCGTCGTAGGTCCCTCCCTCTCCTTGTTCTCCGGGAGCGGGGGCGAAACAACGGATGTGAATCCACGGTCTGCGACGTGCTAATCTTCAGATGTCGCCAGGCGCTCCCACCGAAAAGTGAGAGTGCAGGGAGATCACCCAATGCGCGGGTGGCGGAATAGGCAGACGCGCTGGATTCAGGTTCCAGTGCCCGAAAGGGCGTGGGGGTTCAACTCCCCCCTCGCGCACCAGACGGAAGCCCCGTAGGTCATCGACCTACGGGGCTTCCGCGTATGCCGGCACGGATGTGAGGCTTCCCACGTCGGGGCGGCGCGGCGAACATGCTCTCCGTCTGCCGGAGACCGGGTATGCACGACTTTTGTCTTCGGAGGGCGAGACGAAAGAGAGACGTCCGGGGTACCCGCCGCTGCCTAGGGTTCGAGCGTGGACGCTATGTCGAAGTCGCGGACCCGGACCGCGCGGGAGATCGGGGCCAGGGCCGCCGCCTGGTGGAACTGGTTCGCGGTGCCCGGGCAGTGGTCGCGCCGCAGGATCACCGGCGAGGTGGCCCTCGCCGTGGTCGTCGCGCTGCTCGCAGCCGGGACCGAGGAGCTCCTGGGCGGCGAGGGATGGCGGCTGGCCGCGGTCGCCGCCGGCGCGGCCGTGCTGTCGCTGCTGCGGCGCAGACTCCCCGCGAGCGTGCTCGTCCTCACCGCCGGGCTCACACCCTTCGTACCCGGCCTCGGGCCCCTGCTCATCGTGCTCGGCTGGTCGTCCGGCCGGTACATCACCAGTGCCGGGCAGGCGCTGGTCGCGTTCATCGCCGCCTACGTCCTGAACGTCGGCGGGACGCTCCTGGAGACCTGGGACCGGCAGCGGCTGCTCACCGTCGCCTTCATGGCGACCCTCTACTACCTGGGCACCACGCTGGCCCCCGGCCTCGCCCACCGCTACTGGACCCAGCGGCGGACCCTGCTGCACGCGCTCCAGGAGCGCAACGCGCAGCTGCTGCGCGAGCGGACCATGGTGGTCTGGCAGGCGCGGCTGCGCGAGCGGCAGCGGATCGCCCAGGACATGCACGACAGCCTCGGTCACCAGCTGGCGCTGATCGCCGTGCACACGGGGGCTCTCGAGGTGGACCGGGACCTGGGCGATCGGCAGCGCGAGGTGGTCGGCGTCCTGCGAAACGCCTCGGTGACCGCCATGCACGAGCTGCGGGAAGTCGTCGGGATACTCCGCGACGGGGTCGCGGCGGAGGACGGGTCGGCGGCGGCGCCCGCGCCGGCCGGGGACGAGACGGGGCGGGCAGCGCGCGGGATCGCGGGCATCGAGGGGCTCGTGGCGGCCGCCCGGGCGGCCGGCACCTCGGTCGGGCTGCGGCGGCTGGGGGAGGAGAGACCGCTGGCGCCGGCCGCCGACCACGCCGCGTACAGGGTCGTGCAGGAGGCCCTGACCAACGCCTACAAGTACGCGCCGGGGGCGCCGATCGGCGTCGAGCTGCGGTACGAGCCGGACACCTTCGTCGTGGAGGTCGTCGACGGGGAGCCGCTGGACGGACCGGTGAAGGACGTCGTGAGCGGCGGGCAGGGGCTGGCAGGGCTCGCCGAGCGGGCCCGGCTGGTGGGCGGCATGTGCCACGCGGGTCCGGCCGACGGCGGGGGTTTCCGGGTGGCCGGGATGCTGCCGTACGGGGCGGCGCCGGTCGCGGAGGCAGCGCCTTTGGTCGATGCGGCCGACGACTTCCGGCAGCAGACCACGAAGCCGCTGGTGGGCGACGGTCGTCCGGTCACGGTCGGACCGGCCGACTGGACGTTCACGGAGCGGGAGCTGGCGATGGCGGTGCGTGGGGGCAGGGGCAGGAGCACGGGCGGGGCGATCGCCCTGGGCTGTGGGATCGCGTTCGCGGCGCTCGTCCTGCTGGTGGTGGCCGCGGGCTTCGGTCTCTACTTCCTGATGGGTTCGCTCAAGGACGGGATGATCGACCCCGCCCAGTACGAGGCGGTGAAGGTCGGGATGAGCGAGAAGGAGGTCCGCGACCAGCTGCCCTCGGGCGACACCATAGCCACGGCAGGACTGGGCGGCACGGGGCCCGCCCGGCCGGAGGGCGCCAGCTGCCTGGTGCTGATGTCCTCGGAGACGGGCGAGACCTTCGAGGAGGAGCCTGTTTTCCGGTTCTGCTTCAAGGACGGCAAGCTGATCGAGAAGAAGTCGTACGTGGTCGAGCAGCGGTAGCGCTGAACCACCCGTACCGGAGGCGTGGGGGAGAAGCTGTGGCAGGGCAGCCCATCAGGGTCGTGATCGCCGACGACGAGCCTCTGATCAGGGCCGGGATCCGGATGATCCTCATCTCGGACCCGGAGATCGAGGTCGTGGGGGAGGCGGCCGACGGTCGGGCGGCGGTCGAGGCGGCGCGGGCGCACGCCGCCGACGTGGTGCTGCTCGACATCCAGATGCCGGTGCTCGACGGCCTCTCGGCGCTGCCGGAACTGCGCAGGGCGGCGCCCGCGGCCCGCGTGATCGTCCTGACGACCTTCGGCGAGCGGGAGAACGTGCTGCGGGCCCTGGAGCACGGGGGTGCCGGGTTCCTGCTCAAGGACACGGCGCCGGCCGAACTGATCCGGGCGGTACGGGCGGCCGCGGCGGGGGACGCCTATCTGTCACCGGCCGCGACCCGGCACGTGGTGGAGCGGCTGGCGACGGGCCGGGAGGCGGCGCGCGCCGAGGAGGCGCGAGCCCGGGTCGCGGCGCTCAGCGAGAAGGAGCGCGACGTCCTGGCGCTGCTCGGCGAAGGGCTCTCGAACGCGGACGCCGGGAAACGGCTGCACATGAGCGAGGCCACGGTGAAGACGTACGTGAGCCGGATCCTGGCCAAGCTGGACTGCGAGAACCGGGTGCAGGCGGCGCTCCTCGCGCGCGACGCGGGACTGTAGCCGCAGCCGTGGCCGAGGGGCGCCCGGAGGCTGTGGGAGCGGCGGCGGTTCAGCCCGTCGAGGGGATGCCGGGGACGGGGCTCGTGGCCGTCGCGTTGTACCGCAACAGGTACGCGGCGAAGCGGGCGAGGTCCTCGGCCGGCCAGTCCTCCAGACGCTCCTGGAAGGCGGCCAGGCGGCTCGTCTGTGCCGCGGCGAGGACCCGGGTGCCGGCCTCGGTGGGGTGCAGGACCTGCACCCGGTGGTCCTCGGGAGCCGGGCGGCGCTCGACGAAGCCGAGCTTCTCCAGGCCCGCGAGCTGGCGGCTGACCGTCGACTTGTCCAGGAGGTAGTGGGCCGCGAGGTCGGTGGCGCGGCAGCCGCGCTGCTCCTCGATGTGGGCGAGGAGCGTGTACGAGACCAGCGGGAGCTCGGGGTGGACCCGGGCGGCCGCGGCACGGGCCCGGCGGGCGAAGGCCGTCAGCTCGCGCTGGATGACGTCCACGGACGCCTCACGGGGTGGCTGTGCGCCGCCGGTCATCGTGCGCTCCCGTCGTCGTTCGGGCGCTGTTCGCCCGCTGCGAGCTTTCGGTTGTATAGTACAACGGTTCTTTAGTTGTAAAAGCCAACCATGGAGGTCTCGGTGTCCGCAGGACCGAACACCAGCGGTGCGTTGCGACATGTCCTCGGACATCTGCTCACCCCGCTGTTGATGTGCATCGGCATGGGGCTCGCCTACCTCGGTGCCTTCCACGCGCCCGAACCCCACGATCTGCGCGTCGACGTCGTCGGCTCCGGCCCCACCACGCAGGTCCTCGCCCAGACGCTCCAGGACAAGGGCGCCGGCGCCCTCGACGTCCGTACCGTCACCGACCGGGACACGGCCGTCTCCGCTCTGCGCGAGCAGCGCAGCTTCGGCGCCTACATCCCCGGCGAGAAGCCCGAACTGCTCGTCGCCTCGGGCTCCTCCGACACGAGCGCCATGGCGGTCGAGAAGGTCTTCACCAAGGTCGCCGCCACCCACGACGCCCCGCTCAAGGTCACCGACATCGCCCCCACCGCATCCGGCGACCCCACGGGCCAGGGCGTCTTCTTCCTGCTCGTCGCCCTCAGCATCGGCGCGTACGCCTCGGTCGCCGTCATCGGCGGAGCCGGAGCCGTCCTCCCCATGCGGATCAGGGCCCTCCTCGCCGCCGGCATGTCGCTCGTCGTCAGCCTGATCGGCACCCTCTTCGCCGGGCCGCTCTTCCACCTGGTCGACCAGGGGCTCGGCGGAGTGTGGGCCATGTCCTGGCTGTACGCGGCGGGCATCCTGGCCGTCGGTGTCGGCCTGCACACCTTCCTGCGCCGCTGGACCACGCTCGGCGTGATGGTGCTCTTCGTCATGCTCAACTTCACGAGCTCCGGAGGCATCTACCGGCCCGAGCTCCAGCCCGGATTCTTCGGCGCGCTGCACGCCTTCTGGAACGGCGCGGGCTTCGTCGAGGGAGTGCGCGGCCACGTCTACTTCGACGGCTACGGGCTCGGCGGGAACGTCCTCGTCCTCGCCCTCTGGCTCCTCGCCGGTGCCGCACTCGTCGTCCTCGCCGGGCTCACGGAGGCCCGGCGCGGGAAGACGGCCGGTCAGGGGCAGGTATCGGGAGGTGTTCGCAGCGCGGCAGCCGGGGCGGGTGCCGGCGGCGGCGGTGCTGGTGGCGGTGGCGGTGCTGGTGGCGTTGCCGGTGTCGACCGCGATGCCGATGCCGATGCCGATGCCCGGGCCAGGGAAGAGGTCGAGGAGGAGATGGAGGAGGCCGTCGCGGTCTGAGGGCTGGGCCTGAGGGCGGGGTCCGAGGGCTCGGCCCGCGGGTGGGTTCCGGGGTTGTCCACAGGGTCCTGGGCGCGTTGTCCACAGGGGGAGACGGTCGATCCGGAACGGCGGTACGGTCGGGGCCGGATGATGTTGGACATCGCATCGGGGGAGGGCGTCCCATGGACGAGATCCGGGCCGTCGTGCCAGGACAGCGCGGTACGGACGGCGGGCAGGGCGGGGCGCGCATCCCGCACGTGCCGGGGTTCGCGCGCCGCGCCGCCACCGGCACCGGGATCTCCCCCAGGGACCGGGGCAAGCAGCTGCGCGAGCGGGTGCCCCGCTCCTCGCACGACCGGCCGGGCCTCGGCGCCGACCGCCCGGACGCCGTGCGCGCCGTCGAGGAATCGAGCCGGGGCCGCGTCCCCGGACTCGCGCCGATACGGGTCGGCAGGATGGCGGCGAGCCCCTTCGCCTTCCTGCGCGGTTCCGCCGGGCTGATGGCCCAGGACCTCGTCGGGACGCCCGTCACCGGGATCACGGCCCAGATATGCGGAGACGCGCACGCCGCCAACTTCGGCCTCTACGGTGACGCGCGCGGCCGGCTCGTCATGGACCTCAACGACTTCGACGAGACCGTCGTCGGCCCCTGGGAATGGGACCTCAAGCGCCTCGCCACCTCGCTCGTCCTCGCCGGGCGGGAGGTGGGAGCGAGCGAGGACCTGTGCCGGGCCGCCGCCTTCGACACCGTCGGCGCGTACCGGCGCACCATGCGCCTGCTCGCCCGGCTGTCCGCACTCGACGCCTGGAACGCGATCGCCGATGAGGAACTCGTCTCGCACACCGACGCCCGCGACCTCCTCGGCACCCTGGAGCGGGTCTCCGCCAAGGCCCGCAACAACACGAGCGCCCGGTTCGCCGCCCGGTCGACCGAGGTGGTGACGGACGCCGAGGGCGGCGGCCGCAGGTTCGTGGACGCTGCCCCGGTGCTGCGCAGGGTCCCGGACGCCGAGGCGGCCGAGGTCGCCGACTCCCTCGGCGCGTACCTGGAGACCGTGTCCGAGGACAGACTGCCGCTCCTCGCCCGGTACGCCGTCCATGACGTGGCCTTCCGGGTGGTCGGCACCGGGAGCGTCGGCACCCGCTCCTATGTGGTCCTGCTCCTCGACCACCGGGGCGAGCCGCTGGTGCTCCAGGTGAAGGAGGCCCGGCCGTCGGCCCTGCTGCCCCACCTGGCGGCCGCCGGGTTCACGGTCCCGGACGCCGGCCACGAGGGGCGGCGCGTGGTGCTCGGACAGAAGCGGATGCAGGTCGTCAGCGACATCCTGCTGGGCTGGACCACGGTCCAGGGGCGGCCGTTCCAGGTGCGTCAGTTCCGCAACCGCAAGGGCAGCGTCGACCCCGCCGCCCTCACCGAGGACCAGCTCGACGACTACGGGCGGATGACCGGCGCCCTGCTCGCCCGCGCACACGCGCACAGCGCCGACCCGCGCCTGATATCCGGCTACTGCGGCAAGAACGAGGAGCTCGACGAGGCCGTCGCCTCCTTCGCCGTCACGTACGCGGACCGCACGACCGCGGACCACGCCGACCTGCTCTCGGCCGTGCGCACGGGCCGAATAGCGGCGGAACTGGGCGTCTGACGTCCATCGGGGGCGTGGAGCAGGACAAGGGGGGAGGGGAGGGAGGGGGAGGGAGGGGGGGAGGCCCCCCCCGAGGACCGTAGGCTGAGTGGGACGAGGCGGAACGAGGACTTGGCGGGCGTGGACGTGAGCGTGGACCAGGGTGTGAACGAGGGACCCGGGGACGAGCGGCCCGAGGCCGAGCAGTCCTCGGAGCAGCAGGCTGGTGACCAGCAGCCTGTGGAGCAGCAGGCCGGTGACCAGCAGCCTGTGGAGCAGCAGGTTGGGGATCAGCGGCCTGAGGCTCGGTTGGAGCGGGCTGTGCGGGTGGCCGAGCAGGCGCTGATCGAGTTCGAGATCGCCGTCGAGACCTTCCGGGTCGAGGTGGAGAACTTCTCGCGGCTGCACCATCAGAAGCTAGGGCCGATGTACGCGCGGCTCGACGAGCTCGACGCGCGGATCGCCGAGGCGCGGGCGGCGCGTACCGGCGATCCCGAGGATCTGCGGCGGGCGCAGGAGGCGCGGGCGGCGGTGCTGCCGATGCCCGGTGTGGACGAGCTGTTCCACGAGTGGATCGACACCGACGGCCTCTCCCCCGAGGCCGCCGCGATGCTCACCGACCGGCCGGTGCAGCCGCCGAAGCGGGTGCGCCCCGGTGAGGAGGCCCGCAGGCTCTACCGCGAGCTGGCCCGCAAGGCCCACCCCGACCTGGCGCGTGAGGACGACGAGCGGCGGCGGCGCGAGGAGTTCATCACGCGGGTGAACGCCGCCTACGCCCGGGGCGACGAGGCGCTGCTGCGTGAGCTCTCCGCGGAGTGGGAGGCCGGACCGGTGCCGGCCGAGGAGCGGCTCAGCGAGAGCGAGGAGCTGTACGCGCGCCTGGAGTGGCTGGCCGAGCGCAAGGACATGCTGTCGGCGGTGGCGCGCGAGCTGGAGGAGAGCGCGATCGGCGCGATGCTGCGGATGGCGCCGGACGACCCGGACCGGCTCCTGGAGGAGATCGCCGAGCAGCTGCTCGCGCAGGTCTCCGAGCGGGAGGGCGAGCTGGCGGAGCTGGTGCAGTAGATTTTTTGTGCGCCCGATTCCTTCGGGCGGTTCTGACGAGAGAAGGCCTGTCCCATGAATTTCTCCCCGCTGCCCTCGGTGGACGCGGCTTCCGTGCCGGCGGATGCCCTGGTGCTGGATGTCAGGGAGGACGACGAGTGGACGGCCGGTCATGTCGAGGGCGCGCTGCACGTGCCGATGAGCGACTTCGTGGCCCGCTTCGGTGAGGTGACGGAGGCCGTGGCCGAGCGCGGTCGCGCCTTTGTGATGTGCCGGGTGGGCGGCCGTTCGGCGCAGGTCACGCAGTACCTGGTGCAGCAGGGCTTCGACGCGGTGAACGTCGACGGCGGGATGCTCGCCTGGGACGGTGCCGGGCGGCCGATGGTGACGGAGAGCGGCAGCCCGGCCTTCGTTCTCTGACGCTTTCCGGGGCGTCAGCCGAGGGGGTGGGCGGCCAGGAGGTCGCCGAGGGCCTCCTCGTGGGCCGCGGCGGGGCCGAGGGACAGTTCGAGGTGCTTGGCCCAGGCGTGGTAGCGGTGCAGCGGGTAGTCGGTGTCGGCGCCGAAGCCGCCGTGCAGGTGCTGGGCGGTCTGCACCACACGGCGGACGCCTTCTGAGGCCCAGATCTTCGCGACGGCGACGTCCCCCGCCGCGGGGAGTGCTCCGTCCGCGCCGCTGGAGAGGCGCCAGGCGGCCTGCCAGAGGGTGGCCTCCATGGCGCGCAGGTCGATGTAGCGGTCGGCGGTCTGGACGGCGACGGCCTGGAACGTGGCCACGGGGTGGCCGAACTGTTCGCGTTTTCCGGTGTATTGGCTCGTCATGGCGAGGACGGCCTCGCCGAGTCCCAGGGCGAGCGCGCAGGTTCCGGTGGTGAGGAGCGAGCGCAGCCACTCCCAGGCGTCGTCGGTGTCGATGACGTGCGTGGCGTCGACGCGTACGGCGGCGAGGTCCAGTTCGGCGAGGAGTTCGCCGTTGGTGGAGTACTGGCCGGTGAGGCCGAGGCCTTCGTGGGCGCGGGGCAGCAGCGCGAGGATCGTGCGGCCCTCGGCGGTGTGTGCCGGTACGGCGATGAGGTCGGCGCCGTGGGCCCAGGGGACGGCGGTCTGGAGGCCGTCGAGGATCCAGTCGGCTCCGTCGCGGCGCGCGGTGACGGCCCGGTCGGCGGGTTCGTGGCCGGTGCGTCCGTGGGCGGCGGCGGTGAGGACGAGTTCGCCGCGGGCGACCCGGGGGAGGAGCTCGGCGGCCGTGTGGGGGTGGGCGTGCCGCTCGACGGTCATGGCGACGGCGTAGGTCTCCAGGAGCGGGACGCGGGCGAGGACGCGGGCGGACTCGCGCAGGACGAGGCAGAGGGCGACGGGGTCGAGTCCGGCGCCGCCGTGCTCGGGGGCCAGGGCGAGGCCGAGGAGGTCGGCGGCGGCGAGGCGGGACCAGAGCGGCCGGTCGAGGTCCTCGGCGACGGCGCCCGGGGTGAGGGCGGGGCTGGGGACCGCGTCGGGTGTGACGTCCTTGAAGACCGCCTTGGCGGCTTCGACGGCCGCCTGCTGTTCTTCGGTGAAGGTGAAGTCCACGGTGCTGCCTTCCCGTTGTCGACCCCGGTCTTCCTGACGGGTCGTCAAGATAGAACAGGTTCTAGGGGAAGGGAATGGTGGCGCCGACCGCACTTCGGCGGCGCCACCGCTCCGTCAGCGCTCGGGACTCGTCAGCGGTCGAAGTCCAGCTCCACGTCCGGGGTGGCCGGATGGGACTGGCAGGCCAGGACGTATCCGGCTTCGGTCTCCTCCGGCTCCAGGGCGAAGTTGCGGTCCATGCGCACCTCTCCGCCGACGAGGAAGGCGCGGCAGGTGCCGCACACCCCGCCCTTGCAGGCGTACGGGGCGTCCGCGCGGGCGCGGAGCACGGTGTCGAGGAGCGTCTCGCCCTGCTCCACCGGCCAGGTGCCGGACCGGCCGTGCAGGGTCGCCGTCAGGGTGGCGTGCGCCGGGGCGTCGGCCGCGGGGGCCGGGGCGGGCGCGGAGCCGTCGTCGACGTGGAAGATCTCCTGGTGGATCCGGCCGCGGTCGACGCCCAGTCCGCGCAGTGCCTGCTCGGCGCCCTGGACGAGTCCGAAGGGTCCGCAGAGGAACCAGCCGTCGATCGTGTCGACCGGCAGCAGCGCGGGCAGGAGCTCGGCGAGCCGCTCGCGGTCGAGGCGGCCGGACGGCAGACCCGCCTGCTGCTCCTCCCGGGAGAGCACCGTGACCAGCTGGAAGCGGTCCGGGTGGCGGTCCTTGAGGTCGGCGACCTCGTCGAGGAACATCGTGGACGAGGCGGTGCGGTCGCTGCGGATCAGGCAGAACCGGGCCTCGGGCTCGCGGGCGAGCAGGGTGGCCGCCATCGAGAGGACCGGGGTGATGCCGCTGCCGCCGACGACGGCGGCGAAGTGGCCGGGGCGCGGGGTGAGGGCGAAGCGGCCCATCGGTTCCATGACCTCGACGAGGTCGCCGACGGCCAGTTCCTTGAGCGCGTACGTGGAGAAAGAGCCGCCGTCGACCAGGCGGATGCCGACGCGCAGGACGGGGGGTTCGCCGGCCGGGGATGCGGGGGCGCAGATCGAGTAGGTGCGCCGGATCTCCTCGCCTTGTTCGCCCGTGCGGCGCAGGGCGAGGTGCTGGCCGGGGAGGTGCCGGTACGTCTCGTGGAGTTCGGGCGGGACCGCGAAGGTGACGGCCACGGAGTCGTCCGTGAGGCGGTCGACCTCACTCACCCGGAGTGGATGGAATCCGGCCCGTCCGGCGGCTGAGGACTCCATCTACAACTCCTTGAAGTGGTCGAACGGTTCGCGGCAGGCGGTGCAGCGGCGCAGGGCCTTGCACGCGGTGGAGGAGAAGCGGCTCAGGAGCTCGGTGTCGGTGGATCCGCAGTGGGGGCAGCGGATCGCCAGGGTCAGCGGCACGGGGCCGCCGGCGGGTCCCTGGGGGCGCGGTGGGGCGATGCCGAACTCGGTGAGTTTGCGCCGTCCTTCCTCGCTGATGTCGTCGGTGGACCAGGCGGGGGCGAGGACGGTGACGACGGAGACGTCCGGTACGCCGTGCTCGTGGAGGGCCTGCTCGATGTCGGAGGCCATCGCCTCGATCGCGGGGCAGCCCGTGTAGGTGGGGGTGAGGGAGACCTCGACCCGGCCGGGGCCGAGGACCTGCACGCCCCGCATGACGCCGAGTTCCTCCAGGGTGAGGACGGGCAGCTCCGGATCGGGGACGGAGCCGGCGATGCGGCTCAGTTCCTCCTCCAGGGCCGTCATGGTCACCATGTCGCCCCCGGGTGGCTGCGGTGCAGGTGCTGCATCTCGGCGAGCATCGGCCCGAAGGGTTCGGTGTGCAGGCCCTGCCGGCCGGCGCCCGCGCTCCAGGCGCCGGTGCGCGGTCCGGAGGGGACGGTGAGTGTGGCCCGGCCGAGGATGTCGGTGACCGAGTCCAGCCAGGCGGTCTCCAGGGCGGGGAGGTCCAGGCCGAGGCCGTCGACGGGCTGGAAGAGTTCGCCGGTGTACCGCCAGAGGGCGTCGCAGGCCCGCTGCATCCGCTCGTGGCTCTCGGTGGTGCCGTCGCCGAGGCGCAGGGTCCAGTGCTCGGCGTGGTCCTGGTGGTAGGCGACCTCCTTGACGGCCTTGGCCGCGAGGCCGGCGAAGGGGCCGTCTCCGGTGGCCAGCTGCCCGTACAGGAGGTGCTGGTAGGTGGAGAAGTAGAGCTGCCGGGCGATGGTGTGGGCGAAGTCGCCGTTCGGCTGCTCGACCAGCTGGACGTTCCGGAAGGAGCGCTCCTCGCGGAGGTAGGCCAGTTCGTCCTCGTCGCCGGCGAGGGAGAGCAGGACCCGGGCCTGGCCGAGGAGGTCGAGGGCGATGTTGGCCAGGGCGACCTCCTCCTCCAGGACGGGGGCGGAGCCGGCCCACTCCCCCAGGCGGTGGGAGAGCACGAGGGCGTCGTCGCCGAGGGCGAGGGCCGCGGCGGCGGTGACGGTGTCGGTGGTGGCGGTCACAGGTGCTTCACCCCCTCGGGGATCTCGTAGAAGGTCGGGTGGCGGTAGGGCTTGTCCGCGGCCGGCTCGAAGAAGGGGTCCTTCTCGTCGGGCGAGGAGGCGGTGATCGACGTCGAGGGGACGACCCAGATCGACACGCCTTCGGACCTGCGGGTGTACAGGTCGCGGGCGTTGCGCAGGGCCATCTCCGCGTCGGGTGCGTGGAGACTGCCCGCGTGGGTGTGGGACAGTCCGCGGCGGGAGCGCACGAACACCTCCCACAGCGGCCAACCGTCGCTCGTCATGCCTGTGCCTCCCCGTGCTTTCCGGTGTGCTTCTGCGCGTAGGCCGCCGCCGCTTCTCTGACCCAGGCGCCGTCCTCGTGGGCCTGGCGCCGCTTGCTCAGCCGCTGGTCGTTGCAGGGGCCGTTCCCCTTGAGGACGTCCCAGAACTCGGTCCAGTCGATCGGGCCGAAGTCGTAGTGCCCGCGCTCCTCGTTCCACCGGATGTCGGGGTCGGGGAGGGTGAGGCCGAGGGCCTCCGCCTGCGGGACGGCGATGTCGACGAAGCGCTGCCGCAGTTCGTCGTTGGAGTGCCGCTTGATCTTCCAGGCCATCGCCTGGGCGGTGTGGGTCGACTCGTCGTCGGGAGGGCCGAACATCATCAGCGAGGGCCACCACCAGCGGTCGACCGCGTCCTGTGCCATGGCGTGCTGGGCCTCGGTGCCGCGGGAGAGGGCGAGCAGCGCCTCGTACCCCTGGCGCTGGTGGAAGGACTCCTCCTTGCAGACCCGGACCATCGCGCGGGCGTACGGGCCGTAGGAGCAGCGGCAGAGGGGGACCTGGTTGGTGATCGCGGCGCCGTCCACCAGCCAGCCGATCGCGCCGACGTCGGCCCAGGTCAGCGTGGGGTAGTTGAAGATCGAGGAGTACTTCTGGCGGCCGGCGTGGAGCTTGTCGAGCAGCTCGTCCCGGCTGGTGCCGAGGGTCTCCGCGGCGCTGTACAGGTACAGGCCGTGGCCGGCCTCGTCCTGCACCTTGGCCATGAGGATCGCCTTGCGGCGCAGCGAGGGCGCCCGGGTGATCCAGTTCGCCTCGGGCTGCATGCCGATGATCTCGGAGTGGGCGTGCTGCGCGATCTGCCGGACGAGGGAGGCCCGGTAGGCCTCGGGCATCCAGTCGCGCGGCTCGATCCGCTCGTCCGCGGCGACGGCGGCGTCGAACACGGCCTCGTAGGCGGCCTGCTCCGCCGCCACGGCCGTGTCCGACGCGCCGGGCGTGCCCGTGGTCCCTGTCGTCCCTGCCGTCACTGCGGTCATCAGACCCCCTACCGACCGATCGTTCGGTTGAATGACTTCAATGGTGGGTCGGCGGCCCGTATGGTGTCAACCCTGTGGATAACCGAGGTGGGCCGATCGGGATCGGGGCGGGATGGACGCGTACGTCGAAAAGGACGCGGTCGAGGTGAGTGACGACGGGCGGAGACCCCCCGAGAACCCGCCGGTCACCCCTCCGGAGGCCCCTGCCGGTCCTCCCGAGGCCGAGGGGACCGGAGCCGGTCGCGGCGTCGGGATCATGGCCCTCTCGCTGCCGTACCAGGTGGTCGTCGCGGTGGCGCTCGCCGTCGCCGGAGTGTTCGCCTGCGTCCACCTGGCGATGGTGTTCCTGCACGTGGCGCCGTCCAACACGCTGACCAAGCGGCACGGCGAGGCCGTCGACGACTGGATCTACCCCGAGTTCGAGCAGAACTGGAAGCTCTTCGCGCCCAATCCGCTCCAGACGAACGTCTCCGTCGAGCTCCGCGCCGAGCTCGCCACCGCGGGCGGCGGCCGTCGCACCACCGGCTGGATCGACCTCACCGCCCAGGACATCGAGGCCATCCGCCACAACCCGATGCCCAGCCACGCGCATCAGAACCAGCTCCGCAGGGCCGTGGACTTCTACCTGAACACGCACACCGGCGACAACCGCCCCAACGGGCTGCGCGGGACCCTCTCGGAGCAGTACATGCGCCGGATCGCGATGCTCCGGCTCGACGCCCTCGAAGGCCCCGACGGACGGGCCCTCGGGCCCGACGTGCGGCGCGTCCAGCTCCGGACCGTCTCCCGGCCCGTCCCCGCCGCCCGGTGGAGCACCGAGAAGACCCGGTCCACCCCCTCCTACCGCGACTTCCCGTGGTGGAGGATCACCGAAGCCGACCGGTCCGCCGAGGCCGGCGCGAGCCGCACGGAGGCGGGCCGATGAGCACTTCCCCCGCCACGCCCGCGCGTGCCCGCGAGCCCTTCGACCGCCGGCTCGCCCGCGCCGTGCAGACCGTCACGGGCCGGACCCTCGCCCCGTACCAGAGCGCGATCGTACGGATCGGCTTCTCGCTGACCTGGCTGCTCTTCCTGCTGCGCGAGCTGCCGCACCGGCACCTGCTGTACGGTCCCGACGGCCCCTGGTCCTGGGATCTTGCGCAGCGGCTGATCGCCGACAACCGGGCCTTCACCGTGCTCATGTGGTCGGACGGCCGGGTCTGGTTCGAGGTCGTCTACGGGCTCGCGGTGCTCTCCGCCGCGCTGCTCCTGGTGGGCTGGCGGACCCGGGCCGTGTCCGTGGTCTTCATGGTCGGCGTGCTCTCGCTGCAGAACCGGTCCGTCTTCGTGGGTGACGGCGGCGACAACGTCCTCCACCTCGCCGCGATCTACCTCGTCTTCACCCGCTGCGGCCGGGTGTGGTCCCTCGACGCCCGGCGGGCCGCACGCGAGGCCCGCGCGGCCCGTGCCGGGGAGCCCCCGCGCCGTGATGTCGTCGGACCGCTGCTGTGGACCGTGCTCGGCGGGTTCCTCCTCGCCGCCACCTGGTTCAGCGATGTCAGCGGCGAGTGGTGGGTGCCGGTGCTGCTGTGGGTGCTGTGGCTCGGGAACGGGCTGTGGTGGCTGGTCCGCCGCGTCGCACCCGGGGAGCCGCGCACCCTGCTCGACGCCCTCGCCAACCTCGCGCACAACGGTGTCCTCGTCGTGCTGATGGCGGAGGTCTGCCTGATCTACGCCACGGCCGGCTGGTACAAGATCCAGGGCTCGCGCTGGCAGGACGGGACCGCGCTGTTCTACCCGCTCCACCTTGACTACTTCGCGCCCTGGCCGGCCCTCTCCGACCTGCTGGGCGCCAGCGGGATCATGGTGATGCTGCTGACCTACGGCACGGTGATCGTCCAGGTCGCGTTCCCCTTCACGCTCTTCAACCGCAAGGTCAAGAACGTCCTCCTCGTCGCGATGATGCTGGAGCACGCCGGGATCGCGGTGCTCCTCGGCCTGCCGGTCTTCTCGCTCGCGATGATCTCCGCCGACGCCGTGTTCCTGCCGACGGCGTTCCTGGTGGCGCTGGGCGCCCAGGTGGTCCGGGGCAGGGACCGGCTGCTGAAGCGGACCCCCGTCGAAGCGCTGCCCGAGCAGCGCCGTGCGGGCGAGGAGCACGGCCCCCGTACCCTCGTCGGGTGAGCACCACCGAAGAGCAGCCAGAGCCGATTCAGTACGACGAGGGGTTCGGCCCCGAGATCGGCGTCGGGCCGCACCCGGAGCCGTGGCCGCGGGACGAGCGGTACGACCCGGAGCTGCTCGCCGGCGGCGACCGGCGCAATGTCGTGGACCGGTACCGGTACTGGACGCGCGAGGCGGTCGTCGCCGACCTGGACACCCGACGCCACGACTTCCACGTGGCGGTGGAGAACTGGGGCCACGACTTCAACATCGGCTCGGTGGTACGGACCGCCAACGCCTTCCTGGCGAAGGAGGTCCACATCGTGGGCCGGCGCCGCTGGAACAGGCGGGGCGCCATGGTCACCGACCGCTACCAGCACGTCCGCCACCACCCGGACACCGAGTCGCTGACCTCGTGGGCGGCGGCCGAGGGCATCCCCGTCATCGGGATCGACAACCTGCCGGGCGCCGTCCCGCTGGAGCGGACCGTGCTCCCCCGCCGCTGTGTGCTGCTCTTCGGGCAGGAGGGCCCGGGTCTCACCGAGGAGGCCCGCGCCCACGTGGAGATGGTCTGCTCGATCGCGCAGTTCGGCTCGACCCGGTCGATCAACGCGGGCGCGGCCGCCGCGATCGCGATGCACGCGTGGGTGCAGCGGTACGCGGAGATCGAGGCGCCCTAGCTGGGCGCCGGGTGTCGTGGAGGCCCCGGAGGGCCTCCACGAGGCCGTGGATCAGGCCTGGCGGCGGACCTCCACCACCCGGAAGCGGTTGGAGACGAAGGCGCCGTCGCACAGCGCGGCGTTCGCCGCCGGGTTGCCGCCGGAGCCGTGGAAGTCGGAGAACGCGGCGGTCTGGTTCACGAACACCCCGCCCGTGAGGTTCAGCGAGAGCTGGGCCGACTCCTCCAGGCAGACCTCCTCCACCGCGCGCTCGGTGTCCGCCGACGTCGTGTAGGCGCCGACCGTCATCGCACCCTTCTCACGGACCGTGCGGCGGAGCAGCTCCAGGGCGTCGGCGGTGGAGTCCACCGAGACGGCGAAGGAGACCGGGCCGAAGCACTCCGAGAAGTACGCGGCCTGGGCGTCCGGCTTCGAGCCGTCCAGCTTCACGATCACCGGCGTACGGACCACGGCGTCCGGGTACTCCGGGTTGACCACCTCGCGGGACGCGAGCGCGACCTCGCCGAGCCCGGCGGCGGCCTCCAGGCGCGCCTTCACGTCCGGGTTGACCAGGGCGCCGAGCAGGCCGTTCGCCCGGGCGTCGTCGCCGAGCAGGCCGCCGACCGCCGCCGCGAGGTCGGCGACGACCTCGTCGTACGACTTCGGGCCCTGGTCGGTGGTGATGCCGTCGCGGGGGATCAGCAGGTTCTGCGGGGTGGTGCACATCTGGCCGCTGTACAGGGACAGCGAGAAGGCCAGGTTGCCCAGCATCCCCTGGTAGTCGTCGGTGGAGTCGACCACGACCGTGTTGACGCCGGCCTTCTCGGTGTAGACCAGGGCCTGCCGGGCGTTGGTCTCCAGCCAGTCGCCGAAGGCGGTGGAACCGGTGTAGTCGATGATCCGGATCTCGGGGCGGACGGCGAGGGTCTTGGCGATGCCCTCGCCGGGGCGCTCGACGGCGAGCGCGACCAGGTTCGGGTCGAAGCCGGCCTCGGCGAGCACCTCGCGGGCGACCTTCACGGTGAGCGCGAGCGGGAGGACCGCGCGCGGGTGCGGCTTGACCAGGACCGGGTTGCCGGTGGCGAGGGAGGCGAACAGGCCCGGGTAGCCGTTCCACGTGGGGAAGGTGTTGCAGCCGATGACCAGGGCGATGCCGCGGCCGACCGGGGTGAACTCCTTGCTCAGCTCCAGGGGGTCGCGCTTGCCCTGCGGCTTGGACCAGCCGGCCCGCCCGGCGGGCGTGCGGGTCTGCTCCGCGTACGCGTACGCCACGGCCTCCAGGCCGCGGTCCTGGGCGTGCGGGCCGCCGGCCTGGAACGCCATCATGAACGCCTGTCCGCTGGTGTGCATGACGGCGTGGGCGAACTCGTGGGTGCGGGCGGAGATCCGGGCGAGGATCTCCAGGCAGACCAGGGCGCGCGTCTCGGCGCCGGCGTCCCGCCAGGCGCCCATGCCCGCGCGCATCGCGGGGAGCAGCACGTCGACGTCGGCGTGCGGGTACTCGATGCCGAGCGACGGGCCGAACGGCGAGATCTCGCCGCCGGTCCAGCCGTCCGTGCCGGGCTGGTCGAGGTCGAAGCGGGTGTTCAGCAGGGACTGGTGGGCGGCGAGCCCCGCCGCCGCGTCGAGAGAGCCGTCCGCGCCGTACGCCTTGGGGTGCTCGGGGTACGGCGACCAGTAGGCGCGCGTGCGGATGGTGTCGAGCGCCTGGTCGAGCGTGGACCGGTGCTTCTCGGCCAGACGGTCGGTGGTCAGCTGAGCGGTGGCCATGGATGGACCAACTCCTCGTCGAGCTGGGCAGGGAGACGCGTACGGAGTTAGAGTAACCGAACGATCGGTCGGGACAAGGGGGTCCGCCGATCCTGTGGAAAACCCATCGGGGAGGATCACTCCTATGAGCGCCAACGTGACCGTCAGGGGGAGCGACGACGTGACCGCCAGTGAGACCGCCGCCGTGGGACAGGACCGCATCGCCGCAGTCGGACGGGACCGCACCGTCGCCGTCGTCGGCACCGGGACCATGGGCCAGGGCATCGCCCAGGTCGCGCTGGTCGCCGGCCACCCGGTGCGGCTCTACGACAGCGCCCCGGGCCGGGCCGCCGAGGCCGTCGCCGCCCTCACCGCCCGCCTGGACCGGCTCGTGGCGAAGGGGCGCCTCGACGCCGCCGCCCGGGAGGCGGCCGTCGGCCGGCTGCACGCGGCCGAGGACCCCGCCGAGCTCGCGGACGCCGCCCTCGTGATCGAGGCGATCGTCGAGAACCTCCAGGTCAAGCAGCGGCTCTTCGCGGACCTGGCGAAGATCGTCGGCGACGACGCCGTCCTCGCCACGAACACCTCCTCCCTCTCCGTGACCGCCATCGCGGGAGGGCTGCGGCTGCCCGGCCGGTTCGTCGGACTGCACTTCTTCAACCCGGCGCCGCTGCTCCCGCTGGTCGAGGTCGTCAGCGGCTTCGCCACCGACCCGGACGTCGCCACGCGCGCGTACGAGACGGTCAAGGGCTGGGGCAAGACGCCGGTGCGCTGCGCGGACACCCCCGGCTTCATCGTGAACCGGGTCGCCCGCCCCTTCTACGCCGAGGCGCTCCGCGTCTTCGAGGAGGGCGGCGCGGACCCCGCCACCATCGACGCGGCGCTGCGCGAGTGCGGCGGCTTCCGCATGGGGCCCTTCGAGCTGACCGACCTCATCGGCCAGGACGTGAACGAGGCCGTCACGCGGTCGGTGTGGGACTCCTTCTACCAGGACCCCAAGTTCACCCCCTCGCTCGCCCAGCGCCGGCTCGTCGAGTCGGGTCGGCTCGGCCGGAAGACGGGCCAGGGCTGGTTCTCGTACGCGGAGGGCGCGGAGCGGCCCGAGCCGCACACGGCGGCGCCCGCGAAGGCGCCCGAGTGGATCACTGTCTGGGGTGACCTCGGGCCGGCGGAGCCGCTGGTGGGGCTCATCGAGGCGGCCGGAATCACGGTCCTGCACAAGAAGGGCGGCGGCCACATCGAGCTGCCGGGCGGCGGCGAGCTCAGCCTCACGGACGGCGAGACCTCCTTCGAGTACGACGCCGAGGCCATCATCTACTTCGACCTCGCGTACGACTACGCGGCCGCGAGCCGGATCGTGCTGTCGACCCGCGAGGACCTCGACCCCGGCGTCCTCGCCGAGGCGGTGGGGCTCTTCCAGGCGCTCGGCAAGCAGGTCTCCGTGATCGGCGACGTGCCCGGCATGATCGTCGCGCGGACGGTCGCGATGCTGGCCGACATCGCGACCGACGCGGTCGACCGGGGGGTCGCGACCGCGGAGGACGTGGACACGGCGATGCGGCTCGGGGTCAGCTATCCGGCCGGACCGCTGGAGTGGGCCGGCCGGGTCGGCCACCGGCGCATCAGCGGTCTGCTCCGCGAGCTGCACGCGCGGTACACGACCGGCGGCCGGTACGCCCCGGGGCTCGGCCTCGTGCGCCGGGCGGCCGCCGAGGACGCGGAGGACTCGCGATGACCACGGCGAAGCGCGACACGTACACCCCCGAGACGCTGCTCTCGGTCGCCGTGCGGGTCTTCAACGAGCGCGGTTACGACGGCACGTCGATGGAGCACCTCTCCAAGGCGGCCGGGATCTCCAAGTCCTCGATCTACCACCACGTGTCCGGCAAGGAGGAGCTGCTGCGGCGGGCGGTCAGCCGGGCGCTCGACGGGCTCTTCGCGGTGCTCGACGAGCCGGGCGCCGGGCGCGGCCGGGCCGTCGACCGGGTCGAGCACGTCACGCGCCGCACCGTCGAGGTGCTGATCGCGGAGCTGCCGTACGTGACGCTGCTGCTGCGGGTGCGGGGCAACACCGCCACCGAGCGGTGGGCGATGGAGCGGCGCCGCGAGTTCGACCACAAGGTGGCCGATCTCCTGAAGGCCGCCGCCGCCGAGGGCGACCTGCGGGCCGACGTGGACATCCGGCTCGCGACCCGACTGCTCTTCGGCATGATCAACTCGCTGGTGGAGTGGTACCGGCCGCATCCGGACGCGACGGCGGAGCGGGAGCAGCTCGCCGAGACCGTGGTCCACCTGGCCTTCGACGGGCTCAGGACGGCCCGCTGAGGCCTCGTACGGGCCCTGGGGCTTCGCACGCGGGCCTGGGGCGGCCCCTGAAGGCTTCCGTACGGGCCTGGGTGGCCCGCTGAGGCGCCGTACCGCGGGCCTGGGGTGGCCTCCTGAGGCTTCCGTACGGGCCTGGGCCGGCCTCGTGCGGCCCGCTGATCCCTCGTACGGGCTACTGAGGGCTCAGTGCCCCGTGGCCCGGTGGTCCGGGTCCAGGTCCGTCTCCTCGAAGACCAGCAGGGTCCGGGTGGAGAGCACCTCGGGGATCGACTGGAGCTTGGTGAGCACCAGCTCGCGCAGGGTCCGGTTGTCAGGGGTGTGGACGAGCAGCAGGACGTCGAAATCGCCGCTGACCAGGGCGATGTGCGCGGCTCCCGGCAGCGCCTGGAGCTGTTCGCGCACGGTCCGCCAGGAGTTCTGGACGATCTTGAGCGTGATGTAGGCGGAGGCGCCGTGGCCCGCCCGCTCGTGGTTGACGCGCGCGCTGAAGCCGCGGATCACCCCGTCGTCGATCAGCCGGTTGATCCGCGCGTACGCGTTGGCCCGGGAGACGTGCACCCGCTCGGCCACGGAGCGGATCGAGGCGCGGCCGTCCGTCTGCAGGATGCGCAGGATGTCGCGGTCGATGGCGTCCAGAGGGCGTGCCGGAGTCCCGGTGAGCCCTGCTGTCGGTCCCGGGGCGACGACCTGCTCCCAGTCGTCGGCCATTTGTTCATCCGCCATGTGCCCCCGCCTCTCTCCCGTGGACGACCTGCCCTTATCCCAGGCTGTGGAGAACCGTTTGTCCACAGGCTGGAGGTGCCTGTAGCCAAAATGCCTCCACGACCGAACAATCGGTAGGTGAGGCGCGCCACATTCGCGCCACCCGCCTTCGGGTCTTATGCCCGCTCCCACGAGGAGGTGGACTCGTTGCAACAGCGCAGTTCGACAGTCCAAGAGCCGCCCGGTGCCGTTTCCGCTGACCGGCACACCCCGCTGCCGGCCTGGCAGCCGCGTACCGACCCCGCCCCGCTGCTGCCCGAGGCCGAGCCGCTGCGCGTGCTCGGCACGGACGCCGTGGCCGACGCCGACCCCGCGCTGCTGCTCCGGCTCTACGCGGAGCTGATCCGCGGCCGCCGGTACAACACGCAGGCCACCGCCCTCACCAAGCAGGGCCGGCTCGCCGTGTACCCGTCCACCACCGGCCAGGAGGCGTGCGAGATCGCCGCCGCCCTCGCCCTGGAGGAGCGGGACTGGCTCTTCCCCTCGTACCGCGACACCCTGGCGGCCGTCGCCCGGGGCCTCGACCCCGTCCAGGCCCTGACCCTGCTGCGCGGCGACTGGCACACCGGGTACGACCCGCGCGAGCACCGCATCGCGCCGCTCTGCACCCCGCTGGCCACCCAGCTCCCGCACGCCGTGGGCCTCGCCCACGCCGCCCGCCTCAAGGGTGACGACGTCGTCGCCCTCGCCATGGTCGGCGACGGCGGCACCAGCGAGGGCGACTTCCACGAGGCGCTGAACTTCGCGGCCGTCTGGCAGGCCCCCGTGGTCTTCTTCGTCCAGAACAACGGCTTCGCGATCTCCGTGCCGCTCGCCAAGCAGACCGCCGCCCCCTCCCTCGCCCACAAGGCCGTGGGATACGGGATGCCGGGCCGGCTCGTCGACGGGAACGACGCGGTCGCCGTCCACCAGGTGCTGACCGAGGCCGTGGCCCGCGCGCGGCGCGGCGGCGGACCCACCCTCGTCGAGGCCATCACCTACCGGATCGACGCCCACACCAACGCCGACGACGCCACCCGCTACCGGGCGGCCGGCGAGGTCGAGGCCTGGCGGGCACACGACCCGATCCTCCTGCTCGAACGGGAACTGACGGAGCGTGGCCTGCTCGACGAGGACGGCAGGCGCGCGGCGGCCGAGGCCGCCGAGACGATGGCCGCGGACCTGCGTGAACGGATGAACGCCGACCCGGTGCTCGACCCGATGGAGCTCTTCTCCCACGTCTACGCGGAGCAGACCACGCAGCTGCGCGAACAGGCGGCGCAGCTGCGCGCCGAGCTCGAAGCCGAGGGTGAGGCGTGATGACGACCGCGACGACCGGCCCCGCGACGGCCAAGGCCGGCGGGAACGCCGGGAAGCCGAAGCCCGCCACGATGGCGCAGGCGCTCCAGCGCGCCATGCGCGACGCGATGGCCGAGGACCCGACCGTCCATGTGATGGGCGAGGACGTCGGCACCCTCGGCGGCGTCTTCCGGGTCACCGACGGGCTCGCCAAGGAGTTCGGCGAGGACCGCTGCACGGACACCCCGCTGGCCGAGGCGGGCATCCTCGGCGCGGCCGTCGGCATGGCCATGTACGGCCTGCGGCCGGTCGTGGAGATGCAGTTCGACGCGTTCGCCTACCCGGCGTTCGAGCAGCTGCTCTCCCACGTGGCGAAGATGCGGAACCGGACGCGCGGCGCGATGCCGATGCCGATCGTCATCCGCGTCCCGTACGGCGGCGGGATCGGCGGCGTCGAGCACCACAGCGACTCCTCCGAGGCCTACTACACGGCCACCCCGGGGCTGCACGTCGTCACCCCGGCCACCGTCGAGGACGCCTACGGGCTGCTGCGCGCGGCCATCGCCTCCGACGACCCGGTGGTCTTCCTGGAGCCCAAGCGGCTCTACTGGTCCAAGTCCGACTGGTCTCCCGAGGCGCCCGCGTCCGTCGAGCCGATCGGCAAGGCCGTCGTGCGGCGCCGGGGCACCGGCGCCACCCTGATCACCTACGGTCCCTCGCTGCCGGTCTGTCTGGAGGCGGCGGAGGCCGCGCAGGCCGAGGGCTGGGACCTGGAGGTCGTCGACGTACGCTCGCTCGTGCCGTTCGACGACGAGACCGTCTGCGCCTCGGTGCGGCGCACCGGCCGCGCGGTCGTCGTCCACGAGTCGACCGGCTTCGGCGGCCCCGGCGCGGAGATCGCCGCACGCGTGACCGAGCGCTGCTTCCACCACCTGGAGGCGCCGGTGCTGCGGGTCGCGGGCTTCGACATCCCGTACCCGCCGCCGATGCTGGAGCGGCACCACCTGCCGGGCGTGGACCGGGTCCTGGACGCGGTGGCGCGACTCCAGTGGGAGGCGGGGAACTGATGGCACAGGTCCTTGAGTTCAAGCTGCCCGACCTCGGTGAGGGACTCACCGAGGCCGAGATCGTGCGCTGGCTGGTCGCCGTCGGCGACGTCGTCGCCATCGACCAGCCCGTCGTCGAGGTCGAGACGGCCAAGGCCATGGTCGAGGTGCCCTGCCCGTACGGCGGTGTCGTCACCGCCCGGTACGGCGAGGAGGGCACCGAACTGCCCGTCGGAGCCCCGCTCCTGACGGTCGCCGTGGGCGGCACGGGTGCGCCGGAGGAGCTCGCGGAGGCCGCTCCGGGAGCGGGCCGGGCCGACGCCGAATCGGCCGTCTCCTCGGAGTACTCGGGCAACGTGCTCGTCGGCTACGGCACGGCCGGGCCCGCCGCCCGGCGCCGCCGGGTGAGCCACGCGAACCCGGCGGCCGCCCAGGCCCCGGCGGTCGCTCCCGCTCCGGTCGCCGCCCAGGCTCCCGCTGCGGCCCCGGCTGCCGCTCCCGCGGCCGTGGCGGTCGCTGCTCCCGTGTCCGCCGGGCACGCCGGCCCGGTGCCCGTCATCTCGCCGCTCGTGCGGAAGCTGGCCCGGGACCGGGGCCTCGACCTGCGGGAGGTGCGCGGATCCGGACCCGAGGGACTGATCCTGCGGGCCGACGTGGAGCTGGCCCTCGCGGCCCTGGAGCGGCCGGTCGCCGCCCCGGCGCCCGCCCCGAGCCCCGCCCCTGCCGCGGTTTCCGTCGCGGCGGCCGGGGAGCGGGTTCCGCTGCGCGGGGTCCGTGGCGCGGTGGCGGACAAGCTGTCCCGCAGCCGCACGGAGATCCCCGACGCGACCTGCTGGGTCGACGCCGACGCGACCGAGCTGATGGCGGCCCGGAAGGCGATGAACGCGGCCGGCGGGCCGAAGATCTCGCTCCTCGCGCTCCTCGCACGCATCTGCGTGCACGCCCTGGCCCGGTTCCCCGAGCTCAACTCCACGGTGGACACGGCCGCCCGGGAGATCGTCCGGCTGCCGTCCGTGCACCTCGGCTTCGCCGCCCAGACCCCGCGCGGGCTCGTCGTCCCCGTGGTCAAGGACGCGGGGACCCGGACGGCCGAGTCGCTGACGGAGGAGTTCGCCCGGCTGACGGAGGCGGCCCGGCAGGGTGCGATCACCCCGGCCGATCTGACCGGCGGCACGTTCACCCTCAACAACTACGGGGTGTTCGGGGTCGACGGCTCCACGCCGATCATCAACCACCCCGAGGCCGCCATGCTCGGTGTCGGCCGGATCATCCCCAAGCCCTGGGTGCACCAGGGCGAACTGGCCGTCCGTCAGGTGGTGCAGCTCTCGCTCACCTTCGACCACCGCGTCTGCGACGGCGGCACGGCGGGCGGCTTCCTGCGGTACGTGGCGGACTGCGTCGAGCAGCCTGCCGTCCTGCTCCGCACGATCTGACGCGGGCAGCCGCACCGGACGGTCTGTCCGGTGCGGCATCCCGGCGGTGCGGCATCCCGGCGGTGCGGCATCCCGGTGGTGCGGCATTCCGGTGGTGGGGCATCCCAGCGGTGCGGCATCCCGGTGGTGCGGTGGGCCGGCGCGCCCGCTCGGTCCAGCCGTCCGCCGGTCCAGCCGTTCGCTGGTGGTGGTTCGGTGCGGTCGCCTCCGGTCCGGCCGTTCGCCGGTGCGTTGCTTCGTTGTGGTTGGCCGTCGGTGCCTCTGTCCTTCGGCGCGTCTGTCCGTCCCGGCCGTCTCAGCAAGGGAGACGGGCCCGTCGGTGACGGGACCGGGCGGCCCATACTGCTGGGGTGACCACCGCATACGACGCCGTCGTGCTCGCCGGGGGCGCCGCCCGGCGCCTCGGCGGCTCCGACAAGCCCGCGGTACGGATCGGGGGCCGGACCCTCCTCGACCGGGTGCTCGCGGCCTGCCCCGACGCCGGCCTGACCGTGGTCGTCGCGGACCCCCGCCCGACCGCCCGGCCCGTCCGCTGGACCAGGGAGGACCCGCCCGGCGGCGGCCCGCTGGCCGCCCTCGGCGCCGGCGTACGGGAGACCGGCGCCGACGTCCTCCTCGTCCTCTCCGCCGACCTGCCCTTCCTCGACGGGGCCACCGTCCGCCGCCTCCTCGACGCGCTCGACGCGGCATCCGGCGCCGAAGCGGCGCTCCTCACCGACGCCGAGGGACGGGACCAGCCGCTCGTCGCCGCGTACCGCCGCACCCCGCTCCTGCGGGAACTGGCTCTCATCGCCGACCGGCGGGGCACCCTCGCCGACGGCCCGCTTCGTCTCCTCACCGCGGGACTGGGACTCACCCGGGTCGCCGCGGACCCCCTGGCCTCCTTCGACTGCGACACCTGGGAGGACATCGCCACGGCCCGGGCCCGCATCAGGGAGCATGGGACCGTGCTGGATGAATGGATCACCGCAGTCAAGGACGAACTGGGCATCGAACTGGACGTCGACACCGGCGTGCTGCTCGACCTCGCCCGTGACGCCGCCCACGGCGTGGCCCGCCCCGCCGCGCCCCTGACCACCTTCCTGGTCGGCTACGCGGCGGCGCGCGCGGGCGCCGAGGGCGGACCCGAGGCCGTCGCCGAGGCAGCCCGCAAGGCCGCGGCGCTCGCCCAGCGCTGGGCCGCCGAGCAGGACGAGGCCGGATGAGTCTGAAGGAGCCCGTCCCCGTGGCCCCCGGAACCGCCACCGGCGCGAAGGCCGAGCCGCCGCACCGGGCCACCGCCTGGCCCGAGGCGCGGGCCGCCGCCGTCCGCGCCGGGACCGCGGCGCGGGCCGGCCGCGAACCGCGGCGCCTCCCGCTCGGGCAGGCGCTCGGCCACGTCCTGGCCGAGCCGCTCCTCGCCCTCACCGACCTGCCCTCCTTCGACACCTCCGCCATGGACGGCTGGGCCGTCGCGGGTCCGGGCCCGGGCCCCTGGACCGTCCGCGCGGAGACACCCGTGCTCGCGGGCCACACGCCCGCCGCCGCGCTGGCCGACGGCGAGGCCGTACGGATCGCCACCGGCGCCCCCGTCCCGCCCGGGACCACCGCCGTCATCCGTACCGAGCACTCCCGTACGGAGCACACCGGAGCCCCCGCCGGGCCGGGCCTTCTGCTGCACGCCCTGCGCGAGGTGGTCTCCGGACAGGACATCCGCCCCCGGGGCCAGGAGTGCCGCTCCGGCGACGAGCTGCTGCCCGTGGGCACCGCCGTGACCCCCGCCGTTCTGGGCCTCGCCGCGGCCGCCGGGTACGACGAGCTCCCCGTGCCCTCGCGCCCCCGGGTCGAGGTCCTCGTTCTCGGCGACGAGCTGCTCGCGGCCGGTCTCCCCCACGAGGGGCTCATCCGTGACGCCCTCGGCCCGATGCTCGGCCCCTGGCTGACGGCGCTCGGCGCCGAGGTGCTCGCCACCCGGCGGATCGGCGACGACGCCGAGGAGCTGTACGAGGCCGTCACCGGCTCCGCCGCCGACCTGGTCGTCACCACCGGAGGCACCGCTGCCGGGCCCGTCGACCACCTCCACCGCGTGCTCGACAAGGCGGGCGCCGTGCTCCTGGTCGACGGGGTGAAGGTCCGCCCCGGCCACCCGATGCTCCTGGCGGCCCTGGGCGGCCGCCGCCACCTCGTCGGCCTGCCCGGCAACCCGCTCGCCGCGGTCTCCGGGCTCCTCACCCTCGCCGAGCCGCTGCTCGCCGCGCTGGCCGGGAGCCCTCCGGCCGGGAGCCCCTTGGCCGGGAGCCCTCCGGCCGGGAGCCCCTTGGCCGGGAGCCCTCCGGCCGGGAGCCCCTTGGAAGGGAGCGCGCCGGCCGGGAGCCCGACGGTCGGCACCGCCCCCTCCGGGGCACTTCTCTCGGGTGGCCGCGCCCCCGTGCGGGTCGAGGTGCACGGGCATCCCCATGACACCCGGCTCGTCCCGGTCGTCCGCCGGGGCGACGAGCTCGTTCCGCTGCACTACAACGGGCCGGCCATGCTCCGGGGCATCGCCGTCGCGGACGGCATGGCCGTCGTCCCGCCCGGCGGCGCCCGGTCCGGCCAGGAGCTGGATGTCCTCGACCTTCCCTGGCCGCCGACGTCGGGCGCCGTACCGGCCCAAGGAGCGTGTTTCACGTGAAACTTCCCAGCCGTGACGTGATGGCCCGCGATGCGGACGAGCGGATCTCGGGCCCGCAGGTCCGGCTGCCCCGCAGGGTCGTCCAGAAGCCGCTGCGCCAGGTCGGCAAACGGCTGCTCATGGCGCTCGGCGTGCTGGTCGTGACGATCCTCATCGTCTACGCCGACCGCGACGGCTACCACGACAACGCCGACGGGACGCTCGACTTCCTCGACTGCGCCTACTACGCGACCGTGACGCTCTCCACCACCGGATACGGCGACATCGTCCCGTACAGCGCCTCGGCGCGTCTCACCAACATCCTGCTGATCACGCCCCTGCGCGTGCTCTTCCTGATCATCCTGGTCGGCACCACTCTCGAGGTCCTCACCGAGCGGACCCGGGAGGAGTTCCGGCTGAACCGCTGGAGGTCCACCTTGCGTGACCACACCGTCATCGTCGGTTTCGGGACGAAGGGTCGGTCCGCGATCCAGACCCTCTGCGCGACCGGGCTCCGCAAGGAACAGATCGTCATCGTCGACCCCTCCAGCAAGGTGATCGAGACGGCGAACGCGGACGGTTTCGTCGGCGTCGTCGGCGACGCGACCCGCAGCGACGTGCTGCTCCGTGCCGAGCTGCAGCGGGCCCGGCAGATCGTGATCGCCACCCAGCGCGACGACACGGCGGTCCTGGTCACCCTGACGGCACGCCAGCTCAACCGGGGCGCGAAGATCGTCGCCGCGGTCCGCGAGGAGGAGAACGCGCCGCTGCTGCGCCAGTCCGGCGCGGACGCGGTCATCACCAGCGCCAGCGCCGCCGGGCGCCTGCTCGGCCTCTCCGTGCTCAGTCCCAGCGCCGGCACGGTGATGGAGGACCTCATCCAGCAGGGCTCGGGCCTCGACCTGGTGGAACGGCCGGTGACCAAGAACGAGGCCGGCAAGAGCGTGCGGGAGACCGGCGACCTGGTGGTGAGCGTGCTCCGCGGCCACCGGCTGCTCGGTTACGACGACCCCGCCGCCAGTCCGCTCCAGCTCACCGACCGGGTGATCACCATCGTGCGCGCCGCGCCGGTGACCCCGCTCTCCACGCCGCCGGAGGACTGACCCGCCGGACGAGTAGCCTCGCCGCCATGTATGCGATCACGATTCCGGAACCCGGCGGTCCCGAGGCCCTCGTCTGGGCGGAGGTTCCCGACCCCGTACCCGGCGAGGGCGAGGTCCTCGTCGAGGTGGTGGCGAGCGCGGTCAACCGCGCCGACCTGCTCCAGCGCCAGGGCTTCTACGACCCGCCGCCGGGCAGCTCCCCGTACCCCGGTCTGGAGTGCTCGGGCCGGATCACCGCGCTCGGCCCGGGGGTGTCCGGCTGGGCCGTCGGCGACGAGGTGTGCGCGCTGCTCGCCGGCGGCGGCTACGCGGAGAAGGTCGTGGTCCCGGCCGGCCAGCTGCTGCCGGTCCCGGAGGGCGTCGACCTGGTCACAGCCGCCGCGCTCCCCGAGGTCGCGTGCACCGTCTGGTCCAACATCTTCATGATCGCGCACCTGCGGCCGGGCGAGACGCTGCTCGTGCACGGCGGCGCGAGCGGGATCGGCACGATGGCGATCCAGCTGGCGAAGGCGGTCGGCGCGCGGGTCGCGGTCACCGCCGGCGGCCCCGAGAAGCTGGCGCGCTGCGCCGAGCTGGGCGCGGACATCCTCATCGACTACCGCGAGCAGGACTTCGTCGAGGAGCTGGCGAAGGCGACGGACGGGGCCGGCGCGGACGTCATCCTGGACATCGTGGGCGCCAAGTACCTGGAGCGGAACGTGAAGGCGCTGGCCGTGAACGGCCGGCTGGTCGTCATCGGCCTCCAGGGCGGGGTGAAGGGCGAGCTGAACCTCGGGGCGCTGCTCGCGAAGCGTGCCGCCGTCATGGCGACCACGCTGCGGTCCCGTCCGGCGGCGGAGAAGACGGCGATCGTCGCCGCCGTACGGGAACACGTCTGGCCGCTGATCGGCGCGGGCACGGTCCGGCCGGTCGTCGACCGGACGGTGTCGATGTCCGAGGCCGCCGAGGGGCACCGGGCGCTGGAGGACGGGCGTCACGTCGGCAAGGTGCTGCTGCTCGTACCGCGCGCCTGACCCGCGTGAGAAAGGGCCCGGCACACGAGGTGTGCCGGGCCCTTTTCCGAGCGTGACCTACAGGTACGGTCCCGAGCGGACCGCGTGGCCGTGGCCGTGGTCGTCGTCATCGTCCTGCGACGAGCCCGGAGGCAGCGCGCGGCGCATCTGCTCCAGCTGGGCGCGGGCCGCCATCTGCTGGGCGAACAGCGCCGTCTGGATGCCGTGGAACAGGCCTTCGAGCCAGCCCACCAGCTGCGCCTGTGCGATGCGCAGCTCCGCCTCGGAGGGGATCGCCTCGTCCGTGAACGGCAGGGAGAGCCGCTCCAGTTCCTCGACCAGCTCGGGCGCGAGCCCGTCCTCCAGCTCCTTCACGGAGCTGGCGTGGATGTCCTTGAGCCTGACCCGGCTCGCCTCGTCCAGAGGGGCCGCCCGTACTTCCTCCAGGAGCTGCTTGATCATGCTGCCGATCCGCATGACCTTCGCAGGCTGCTCGACCATTTCCGTCACCGGGACCTCGCGGGGTTCGTCGTCGCCCTGAGTGCCGCCGAGCGCCATCCCGTCCTGTCCCACGATGAGGACCTGGGGGCTCTCCTGCGACCTGTCATTCCTCGGCATCTCCATGCCGTCCATTCTCTCGTACACATGCGTCACCACACGGTGTGCCCCTGTACGGGGGTGATCCACCCTCGTACAGGGGCACAGGACGAGAACGAAGACCGTCAGGTCGCGGCGCGCCGGGCCAGCGCGCCGCGCGAGCGGGTCACCAGGGCGGCGAGCAGGGCCGCGCCGAGGGGGACGGCGACGAGCAGGCCGGCGAGGGTCTCCCAGGGGATGACGATCGGGACGTACGGCGGGGTCATGTCGCCGCTCCAGCCCTCGGCGAGGTTCTGTTCGTAGAAGCGGATCTGATCGCGCTCCTCGGTCAGCCGGAGCCCCATCGCGGGCAGCATTCCGGCGGCCGAGCCGAGGACCACGCCCATCGCGGCGACGACTCCGCACTGGAATCCGCTGAGCGTGCGCCGGACCCGGGGCGGGGCGCCCACGGCGGCGAGCGTCTTCAGGTCGGCCTCGGCGTCGGCCTGGGCGAGGCCGGTGGCGATGCCGGCGGCGCCGATGGTGACCAGGCCGGCGAAGATGGCCAGCGAGAGCAGGATGAGGCCGTACTCGTTGACGAAGCCCTCTTCCAGGTACACCTCGACGTTGCTGCCGAGCTTGGCGAGATCGCCGTCGAGCTTCTGGCGCTGCTCGCCGTCCGGGAGCCGGTCGGTGCTGACGTACACGCCCAGGGGCACCGTGGAGAGGCCGGCGGCCTTGGCGGTGGCCGGGGTCATGACGGCCTGGAGGCCGTAGGACTTCTTGTCGCCGGGCACCAGGTGGGCGGGCAAGGAGCTGACCTTGCCGGGGGTGGGGCGGCCCTCCTCGGAGGCCTTGTCGGCGGCGGCGATGTCGGTGATCTGCTTGATCCCGACGGTGCCGTTCTTGTCGACCAGGGCGCGGTTGAAGGCGACGATCCTGCCGTCGGCGAGGGCCTTCACGGTCGCGGGGTCGTCGAGACCGAGGACCTGGAGCAGCTTGGCGTCACCGACGAGCAGGCCGCCGTCGGAGATGTACATCCCGCTGCTCGCGGAGTCCTTGCACCGCCAGTCCTCGGTGAGCAGCTTCCGCCGCTGCTCGGGCGTGAACTTCTCCGAGGGGTCGCCGCCGCCCGGGACCGCCGCGTACAGCGGACATTCGTTCGCCGGGGGGACGAGGACCTCGTAGCGGCCGCAGCTCGGGTCGCCGCCCCAGGGCGGGCAGCCGGGCTTGCCGACCGAGACGCGCTCCACATCGGCGCGGACGTCCACGGGGAAGTGACGCTGGACGGCGTCGCGGACGGCGGGGACGTCCCGGCCGCCCTCCTCGGAGACGAAGGCGGCGGCGACGCCGTACGGCAGCTTGGCCTCGTACTCGGCCCTGTTCTGGGCCTCGCGGCTGGCCATGTACGTGGAGACGGCGACCGTGCCCGCGACGGCGGCGAGGACGGCGGCGACGGCCGGTGCCGTACGGCCCCGGTTGCGGACGGCGTCCCGCAGCGCGAGGCGCGGAGAGAGCGGCAGCCAGCGGCCGGTCCGCCCGAACAGGCCGACCAGGGCCGGGGTCATGGCGACCACGCCCAGCTCGGCGAGGGCGGAGCCGGCCGCCACGAGGGCGACCTGCTGGCTGACCATGGAGCCGAAGAGGGCGATCGCACCACCGAGCAGGAGCGCCCCGAGACCGATCAGGGGCAGCACCCGGCTGCTGCGGCGGACGCCGCGCCGGCCGGTGAGCGAGGCGAGCACGGTCTGCCGGGAGGCGGTGACGGCCGGGACGATCGCGGCGAGCAGGCCGGTCAGGACCGCGAGCAGCGCGATGCCGAGCAGTTCGAGGGGCCGGATGTCGAAGGCGCCGAACCGCTGCCCCATCGTCGATTCGAGGAGCGGCTGGAGCGCCAGGGTGAGGATCAGGGCGAGGACCGTACCGGTGACCGCCGCGGCGATACCGATGACCAGGCCGCCGCTCAGCACGATGGCCCGGATGTGGCTGCGGGCACCGCCGTTGGCCCCGACCAGGCCCAGCTGGCGGCGCGAGCGGCGGGCGCCGACCGCGAAGGCGGGTCCGGCGAGCAGACAGATCTCCAGCATCGCCAGGCCGACGACGGTGGCGAGGGAGGCGAGTTCGGCGGCGTCGGCCGCGGGGCTGGAGTCGTAGTCGCCCCAGCCGTCCTTCTGGTTGAGCGGGACCTCGGACTCGGCGGGCGGGTCGAGCAGCACGGCACGCGAGACGACGACGACACCCCGGGAGTTGATCTCCTTGACGGTGTTCCACGTGAAACCACCGGGCTTGCGCACCAGGTAGGACACGGAGGTGTCGGGTGCGGGCAGACCGGCCTTCTCGACGGCCTTCGCGTACGGGGCGAGGAAGGCCCCCGGCAGCGCGTTGACCTGGTCGGTGTTGAGGGAGTCGGGAAGTTCGTAGGCGCCGACGATCCGGTACGGGCGATCGAAGTTGCGAGCGGAAAGGGTCGAGCCGACCGACAGACCGCTGGACTCCAGGAAGTGCGAGGTCGCCATGACCTCGTCGTTCTTCTCCGGGAAACGCCCCTCCAGGAGCGACATGATGCCGCGGGCGATCGGATCGGACGCCTTGAGCTCACGCACGTCGGTCATGAGCAGACCGTGGGCCGTCGTCAGCTTGGCCGAACCGGCGGTGTCCGTGAGGACGGTGGAGCCCGCGGGCACGGCCTTGGTGACATCGGTGGAGCCGGACGGCCACGGCTCGTTGTCGTAGTCCTTGACCGTCGTGTGCATCTCGCCGGTCGGGTCCTGGAAGATCGGGACGCCGCCGACCTGGGCGTCCCTGAAGCGCGCGTCGGCCGCGCCGATGGTCCGCTCCACCCGCTCGGCGGGGGAGAGTTCGGAGCTGCGGTAGGTCAGATCGAGGGCGCTGACGCCCAGGATGGGCAGCGCGATCATCGCGAGGACGAGAGAGCTGCGGCCCTTGGAACGCCAGGCGTCGCGGCGGGCTATGCGGATCGCGGCCCGCCAGGAGTGGAACCAGGTCTTCACGCCTCAGCCACCTGGCCCGAGAGAAGCGAATCGGCCTCGCTGCGCACGGTCTGGTCGACGATGGCGCCGTCCCGCAGGAACACCACCCGGTCGGCCCAGGCCGCGAACCGCGGCTCGTGGGTGACGAGGACACCGGCGGCACCCGCGTCGCAGCGGGTGCGGAGCAGCGCGAGCACGGACTCGCCGGTCTCGGAGTCGAGGGCGCCGGTCGGCTCGTCGGCGAGGACGAGCCGGCGGTCGCCGACGAGGGCGCGCGCGATGGCCACGCGCTGCTGCTGGCCGCCGGACATCTCGTCGGGGAAGCGGTCGGCGAGGTGGCCGAGGCCCATCTCCTCCAGGGCGGCGACGGCCTCGACGCGCGCCTTGCGGGCGGAGGTCCCGTCCAGCTCGCGGGGCAGGGCGACGTTCTCGGCGGCGGTCAGGGCCGGGATGAGGTTGTAGTCCTGGAAGACGTACCCGATGCTGCGGCGGCGCAGGGCAGCGAGCTCCTTGACGCTCGCGGTGGTGATGTCGGTGTCCTCGACGATCACCCGGCCCGAGCTGGGGGTGTCCAGGCCGCCCGCGATGGTGAGCAGCGTGGACTTGCCGGAGCCCGACGGGCCCATGACGGCGACGAGTTCGCCGGGGTACACGGCGAGGTCGATGCCGCGCAGGGCATGCACCTCGGTGGCGCCCGCGCCGTGGACGCGGGTCAGGTTCTGGAGTTGCAGCACGGGCTGCTGTGTCGACATGGAGGGGTCCCCCCGTTGGCCGTACGCGGCGGTCGGCCGGGTACGGGAGCGTGCGGTGGAAGGTGGTGCGTCAGCGGTACGGGCGGGGCGCGACTGTGCGGTGGACGCGCCCCGTGCGGACCGGTGGTTCGAGTGGGCTAAGGGGCCGAGGTGCCCGGGGCGACCGAGGTGCTGGGCGCGATCGGGGCAGCCGGGGTGGCAGGGGAAGCAGGGGAAGCAGGAGAAGCAGGCGCGGCCGGGGCAGCCGACACGGCCTGGGCCGCGGGTGCGGCCGCGGGGGTCCCCGGCGTCCCCGGCATCCCCGCGGTCCCCGGCGTGGTCATCGTCGACAGGCGGATCAGCCGGGACTCGCAGTGGTCCAGCCAGCGGGCCTCCGCCTCGGTCTGGAAGATCAGCTGCTCCAGGACGAGCAGCCAGGCCACGTCGTCCCGCTCCCGGGCCCCTCCCCCCTCGACGGCGAGCAGGGCCTGCGCCTTGAGCCGGGTGTAGTCCTGCATCGCCTTCACGGTGTGCCGGCGCTGGGACTGGATCACGGCGCGGATGTCGACGCCGGGCGCGCCCACGGCCATGGCGAGCTTGATGGCCAGCTCGTCGCGGGCGGGGCTGGTGCGGTCCACCGGCTTCTCGAACCAGGTCCTCAGCTCGGCGCGGCCGCTGTCGGTGATCGCGTAGAGCGTGTGCCCGGCCGTGTCCTCGCCGCCCTGGGCGACCATGCCGTCGCGCTCCAGCCGGTTGAGGGTCGTGTAGACCTGGCCGACGTTGAGCGGCCAGGTGGAGCCGGTGCGGGACTCGAACTCCGTACGGAGCTGGGAGCCGTAGCGAGGGCCGCGTTCGAGGAGGGCGAGGAGCCCGTGGCGGATCGACATACTCAGTATGTATACCGGGTATGCCGCGGCGGACAACCGTCCTGAGGGGGAAGCGGGAGGTCCGACTCAAGGGGGACCCCGCGGTCCCGGCGGGGTCAGCGGCGGCGCATCCGGAGCCCGAGGAAGCCGATGCCGAGCCCCATCAGGGCCAGCCCCACGCCCAGGGTGAGGACGGGAATCCGCTGGTCGACGAGGGTGGGCGAGGCCTCGGACGCGAGGCCGGGCGCCCCGGCGGGCTGGCTGGCGGGCGCCGCCTCGGGCAGCGCCGGGTCCTCCTCGCGTACCGCGTCGTCGGCCTCTTCGGCGGCCCCGTGCTCGCGCGAGGTTGTAGCGGTTTCGGTACGAGAGGGGCCGGGGGACGGTGCCGTGGCGCCCGGCGAGGCGGAGGCGCCGGCGGACTCGGTGCGTCCCGGGCGGGGCCGCCCCTCGCCGGCGGGCCGGCCCGCGAGGGAGGCGGAACCGCTCGGGGCGGGGGCGTCGGAGGGCTCGGCGCTCGGCGCGTCCGGGGAGGCCGGCGCCCCGGTGCCGGTGGGCGCGGGCGCGGGGAAGCCGGGGGCGCGGGTGCCTCCCGGCGGGCGGGTGCCTCCCGAAGGGCCTTCCGGGGGACGCGTGCCTCCCGTGGAAGAAGAAGGGGAGGGGGAGGCGGACGGGGAGGGGTCGACCGGCGTCGCGGTCGGCGAGGGCGCGGCGGAGGACGGGCTCACCGGCGTCGGGGCCGTGGTGCCCACCGAGGTGCCGGGGCCCTCCGCCGTGTACGCGACGGGCGCGGCGTACAGGGCGCAGGCGCAGGTGAACGCGCAGGTGAGCGCGGGGCGAAGAGCCCGCACGCGTGCCTTGCGGAGTGCTGGAGTCACCGGGTGACCCCCTCCCGTACCGAGCCGCCGAGATGGTCAACTCAGCGTCACATGTCGGAACAGTTCCGGCATCCGGGACGGGGCAGGGGGCGTACGGGGTCACCCGTGACCACTGCGGCGGGTCACTTGTGACCTCAGCTGCGGGTCACTTGTGACCTCAGCGGCGGGTGGGCCGCTCTACTGCGGCGGGTTGCCCGTCGAGTACTTGAGGGTGAACTCGGCGTCCTTGTCCGTGATGTCCTGGCCGGCCGGCGGGTACTGCTCCAGGACCGTGTCCTCGCCGTACGTGGACTCGTCCACCGGGGTCTCGGTCATGATCTTCCACCCCGCCGCCTGGACACAGTCCTTCACCGACTGGAGGTTCTTGTAGGTGAAGTTGGGGACCTCGAACTTGCTGGGGTCGTCGCTCGACTCCGAAGGCTGCGTGCACTTCTTCGTGTCGATGGTCTTGGTCAGGTCGGGACCCTTGTGGCCGGGGGTCGCCGACTGGCTCTGCTGCGTGTCCGTGCCGCCGGTCCCGCCCGCCTGCGGGTCCTCCTTCTTGTCCCACGTGAGCGCCACGACCAGGCCGCCGACCGCGAGCAGCGCGACGGCGATCGCGCCGACGATCACCGGGGTGTTCCGACGGGAGCCGCCGGACGCGACCGGGGCGGGGGAGGGCATGGGCGCCGGCGTCGGCGCGTACGGCGCGGGGGCCGGGGTCTGGTAGGCCGGTGCGACGGGAGCCGGGGTCTGGTAGGCCGGCGCGGGCGTCGGCGCCTGCTGCGGGTAGCCGTACGCGGGGGCGGGCGCCGGGGTCGCGGGGCCGTACGGGCCGGGCTGCGGCGTCGGCGGCAGGTAGGGCTGCTGCACGCCGTGCGGGCCGGGCGGCGGGGTCTGGCCGACGGGCGGGAAGACCGCCGAGCCGACGCCCGCACCGCTGCTGACCGGACCGCCCTGGACGATCATCGGGGCGCCCGTCTGGCCGGCCGAGAGCACCCGCAGGCACTCGTCGCGCATCGCCGCCGCGCTCGGGAACCGCTCGTTCGGGTTCTTCCGCAGCGCGCGGGCGACGAGCGCGTCCATCGCCGGCGTCACCGAACGGTTGACGGAGGACGGGGCGACCGGCTCCTCCTGCACGTGCGCGTACGCGATGGCGAGCGGGGAGTCGGCGTCGAAGGGCAGACGGCCCGTCAGCAGCTGGAAGAGCATGATCCCGACCGAATAGAGGTCGGAGCGGGCGTCCACCGCGCGGCCGAGGGCCTGCTCGGGGGAGAGGTACTGCGGGGTGCCGACGACCATGCCGGTCTGCGTCATCGAGGTGACGCCGGACTGCATGGCCCGGGCGATGCCGAAGTCCATGACCTTGACCACGCCGCGCTTGGTCGTCATCACGTTGCCCGGCTTGATGTCGCGGTGGACCAGGCCCATCTCGTGGCTGACCTCGAGGGCGGCCAGCACGTCGGCCGTGACCTTGAGCGCCTTGTCGGCCGGCATCGCGCCGTACTGCTGGACGTCCGAGGCGAGGACCGAGCCGAGCGGCTGCCCCTCCACGTACTCCATGACGATGTACGGCATGACGGCGCCGTCGAGGGTGTCCTCGCCGGTGTCGAAGACCGAGACGATGTTCGTGTGCGACAGCTTCGCGACGGCCTGCGCCTCGCGGCGGAACCGCTCGCGGAAGGACTGCTCCCGGCCGAGCTCGGTGTGCAGCGTCTTGATGGCGACCTGCCGGTCGAGTGCGCTGTCGTACGCCAGATACACCGACGCCATGCCGCCCTCGCCGAGAAGGTCACGCAGCTGGTACCGGCCGCCCGCGACCGAACCGCCCGCATAGCGGCCCTGTGCGCCGTCCTGGCTCATCTGTGCTTCCCCCTACGCGCGCGTGGCGGCGTTGATCCGGAATTTCCTGGCCAAGTCTGCCCCAGGGCAGTGACACGTCAAGCCGGGCACCGGTTCGGTGCCCGTTCCGTGACCCTCCGCACAGGAAGCTTCGCCGAAGCGTTTCCGCGGTCCCGGAGGAACCCCGTCGAATTTGCACAGGCGTACGTCGAGGGGGTTGGATGGCCGGTCCATCTCGAACCGTGGTGTCGCACGGAGCCTGTAGCGTGACGACTGGACACGGCACGACAGACGACGGCGAGGACTGATGGCACCCGAATCCGGAGCAGGTGGCGGTGTGCCGGACGCGTCGGCGGAATCCTGGGGCGAGGGCGGAGTCGTCGGCGACGGCCGTTACCGCCTGACGCACCGTCTGGGCCGGGGCGGCATGGCGGAGGTCTTCGCCGCCGAGGACGTACGGCTGGGCCGCACCGTGGCCGTCAAGCTGCTGCGCGCCGATCTCGCCGAGGACCCGGTCTCCAAGGCCCGTTTCACCCGCGAGGCGCAGTCCGTCGCCGGGCTCAACCACCACGCCATCGTCGCCGTGTACGACTCCGGCGAGGACCTGGTGGGCGGCCGGCCCGTGCCGTACATCGTGATGGAGCTGGTCGAGGGCCGCACCATCCGTGACCTGCTGCTCAGCGCCGAGGCGCCCGGTCCCGAGCAGGCGCTCATCATCGTCTCCGGGGTCCTGGAGGCGCTGGCCTACTCGCACCAGCACGGCATCGTGCACCGCGACATCAAGCCGGCGAACGTGATCATCACGCACGGCGGTGCGGTGAAGGTCATGGACTTCGGCATCGCGCGCGCCCTGCACGGCGCGCAGTCGACGATGACCCAGACCGGCATGGTCATGGGCACCCCGCAGTACCTCTCCCCCGAGCAGGCCCTCGGCAAGGCGGTCGACCACCGCTCCGACCTGTACGCGACGGGCTGCCTCCTCTACGAGCTCCTCGCGCTGCGGCCCCCGTTCACCGGCGAGACGCCGCTGTCCGTCGTGTACCAGCACGTCCAGGACACCCCGATCCCGCCGTCCGACGTCACGCACTCCGTGCCGCCGGAGCTCGACGGCCTGGTGATGCGCTCGCTCGCGAAGGACCCGGACGACCGGTTCCAGAGCGCCGAGGAGATGCGCGGGCTGATCCAGTACAGCCTGCAGATGCTCCAGCAGCAGGGCGGCCACACCGGCATGTGGAACACCGGGCCGGTCGAGATGCACGACGGCGGGCACACGCCGGGCGGCGGCATGGCCGCGACGACCGCGATGGGTCACCCGATGCACGGCGAGACCGCGCAGGGCCCGATCCTCCCGCCGATGAACCCGAACGACGGCGGGTACGGCGGTTACGACGGCGGCACGGGCGGCACCGGCGGCTACGGCCAGGACGGCTACGGCTCGCAGAACGGCGGCAACGGCGGCCGGGGCAAGATCTGGCTGTTCGCCGCGCTCGCGCTGATCGCGGTCGTCGCGGGTGTCGTCTTCGCCCTCGACAAGGCGGGCGAGCGGGACGGCACCACGGGCGGCACCACGCCGACCGTCACCAACTCGCCGTCGACGGCCTCCGAGGAGCCCACGCCCTCGGAGGAGCCCACCCAGGACCAGACCGAGGAGCCGGGCACCTCCAGCGGCGGCTCGACGCAGGACACGTGGAACCCGCCGACGACGGATACGCCGACCGAGACCACGGGCACGCCGACGACCGAGCCGCCGACGCCGACGACCACGCCGCCGACCGAGCCCACGAAGACGGACGAGCCGACGGGCGAGCCGACGACCGAGCCCCCGACGGAGCCGACGGGCGAGCCGACCGACGACTCCTCCGGCGGCAACGGCAACCCGGACACCCCGCCGCCGGGCTCGGGCACCGAGACCGGCTGACGAAGCCCCGGGCTACCGGAGCCCTCAGGGCCCCCGGAGCCTCGGAGCCCCGCCTTCGCCGTGCTCAGCCGGCGAAGGCGTCGCGGACCGCCGCGTACTCACGCGTCCACCAGACCGCCAGGGCCGACACCGCGGGAAACTGCGGGTCGGCCCTGCGGTCGTGCAGCTGGTAGCGCCAGCGCAGGGTCCAGAAGTCGTTGAGCCGCTCCCACCACACCCGGTGCGCCGCCGCCGCCAGCTCGGCGCCGTCCGCGCCCGTCGCCCGCCGGTACGCGCGCGCGTACGCCCGCACCTTCTCCAGGGCCAGCTCCCCCTCGGGCCGTACGAAGAAGATCGCGGCCGCTCTGACCGCCTCCTCCGCCCTGGGGCGCACCCCGAGCCGGTCCCAGTCGACGATCGCGGCGGGCTCCGCTCCCCGGTACAGCAGGTTCAGCGGGTGGAAGTCGCCGTGCACCCAGCCGGCGGCGGAGGCGGGCGGCGGCCGGTGGTGGGCGTGCTGGGCGAGCAGCCTGCGCCGCTCCCTGAGCCGGTGCTCGGCGAGCGCGTCGAAGCTGTCGCGGGGGCGGTGCGCGCGGGCGAGGCGGAGCAGTTCCTCGATGGCCAGGAAGGTGTCCTCGGGGCGGGCGCTCTCGTGGTCGCCGCCCGGCGGCGGGGACTCCATGACCTGCTCCAGGCAGGTGTGGACGCGGCCGAGGAGCGTGCCGAGGCGGCGGGAGCAGCCGGTGGAGAGCTGGGCGCCGTCGCGGTGGCGGCCGTCGACCCAGGGGTGCAGGGCGTAGCAGTTGCCGCCGACGAGCGCGACCGTGCGGCCCCGGCTGTCGGGGAGCGGCGGGGCCACGGGCAGGCCGAGGGCGTGCAGGCGCTGGGTGGCCTGGTGCTGGCGGGTGATGGTGGCCCGGTCGGAGGTGGGGGCGTCCAGGTGCTGCTTGAGGAAGTAGGCGCCGCGGGTGGTGGCGAGCCGGTAGCCGCGGTTGAGCAGGCCCTCGGTCACGGGGACGCAGGAGAGGGGCTCGCCGACGTCCCGGTAGCGGCGCAGGAGGGGGCCGAGGGGCGGAGCGAGACATACAGATGAGCGCGGCACTCCGCAGATGTTAGATCACGCTGCGTTGTGAAGGTGTCGCTCCTCGGAACGGCCGTCGGAGCGAGCTCCGGGGGACGTCCCGGACGGGTCCTCGGAGGGCTTCTCGGTGGGTTCCTCGGCGGGACTCCGGGGCGTGTTCCCGGTGGGCGTCGCCGTCTCCGGCCGCCCGCTGTAGTCCAGCTCGTGGACCGTCACGAACTGCGGTTCGATCCGCATGAACACCGGGGTGAAGGGCTCGCCGTCCACCCGCACGGGCTCGGGGCCGAAGGCCGCCACCTCCTCCGGTGTCGGCTCGACGATCTCGGCGGTGCCGGTGAACTGCACGGACCAGATCCGGTCGGCCCCGGAGTCGCAGTTGTCCGCGCCGTACGCGACGACGCTGCCGTTGCAGGCGCGGTGGTAGCCGAGGCCCCGGTGCATCCGGAGCAGGACGCGGCCGCCCGCCACGACGTGGCGGGCGGGGGCGACGAACGGCATCGCCCGCATGCTCGTCGCCACCCGGCCGTACGACACGCGGCTGAGCAACTCGATGGCGCGGATCTCGTCGGTGGACATGGTCTCCACTCTCCGCCACCGCACCGTGTCGGAAAAGGGGCCCCTGCCCCGGTTCGACGGGGACGTAGGTCCCGAATCCGGTTCGCCGGCCCCGCCCGGGCCCGTACGGGTGAGGCACGGGCCGGGCCGGTCGGAGTCCCGGGGGACCAGGGACGTCAGTGGCGCTCGGCCTGGAGCCTCGCCACGAACGCCGCCGCCTGCGAGCGCCGCTCCATGCCCAGCTTCGACAGCAGGCTGGAGACGTAGTTCTTGATGGTCTTCTCCGCGAGGTGGAGGCGCTCGCCGATGACCCGGTTGGTCAGGCCCTCGCCGATCAGGTCCAGGATCTTGCGCTCCTGCTCCGTCAGGTTGGCGAGCTTGTCGTCGCGCTTCGGGTTGTTGCCGTCGCGCAGCCGCTCCAGGACCCGGGCGGTGGCCACCGGGTCGAGCAGCGACTTGCCGGCCGCCACGTCCCGCACGGCGTTGAGGAGTTCGTTGCCCCGGATGGCCTTGAGGACATAACCCGAGGCCCCGGCCATGATCGCGTCGAAGAGCGCCTCGTCGTCCGCGTACGAGGTCAGCATCAGGCACTTGATCGATTCGTCCTGCGAACGAATCTCCCGGCACACCTCCACGCCGCTGCCGTCCGGGAGCCGGACGTCGAGGACGGCGACGTCGGGGCGGGTCGCGGGGATCCTGACCAGCGCGTCTGCCGCCGTCCCGGCCTCGCCGACCACCTCGATGTCGTCCTCCACGGAGAGCAGCTCGTGGACCCCGCGCCGCACGACTTCGTGGTCGTCCAGCAGAAATACCCGGATTTTTCCTTCTTCGCGCACCCGGTCAGTCTCACATATTGGGTCTTCCGGCGCCCGGGGTGCGCGGGATAACGTGCCGGGTGTTCCGACGACGGCGTCGGGCCGTTGTCCATGCGCTGACCAGGGCCGAGTCCCCCATTTCTCGATTTACTTGGAAATCCAAGCAAAATCGCAGGTCAAATGGGGTTTCGCGGGAATGACGCACTATGGGTAACGTGCCTATGACGGCGCTCGCCGGGGCACCTGTCACGCCCGACTCCGGCCGCGTCGCACCCACCCCGTGCGAAGGGTACGGATAAGGCGGAGCCGCACTGGCTTACCGGCGAACCCGGAGGCCGGACCGACGGAGGAGCACGCACGTGACCGTGGAGAGCACTGCCGCGCGCAAGACGACGCGACGCAGCAGCGGCACCAAGCGCGCCGCAAGCGCGAGCACCAGCACCACCAAGAAGACGAGTACGAAGCCCGCCACGGCCTCGGAGCCCGAGCTCGTCCAGCTGCTGACGCCCGAGGGCGAGCGCGTCCAGCACCCGGACTACGACATCGACCTGAGCGCCGAGGAACTGCGCGGCCTCTACCGTGACATGGTCCTCACCCGTCGTTTCGACGGCGAGGCCACCTCCCTCCAGCGCCAGGGCGAGCTGGGCCTGTGGGCCTCGCTGCTCGGCCAGGAGGCCGCCCAGATCGGCTCCGCCCGGGCCCTGCGGGACGACGACTACGTCTTCCCGACCTACCGCGAGCACGGTGTCGCCTGGTGCCGCGGGGTCGATCCGACGAACCTGCTGGGAATGTTCCGCGGCGTGAACAACGGCGGCTGGGACCCCAACACCAACAATTTCCACCTGTACACGATCGTCCTCGGCTCGCAGACCCTGCACGCCACCGGCTATGCCATGGGCATCGCCAAGGACGGCGCGGACTCCGCCGTGCTCGCGTACTTCGGTGACGGCGCCTCCAGCCAGGGCGACGTCAACGAAGCGTTCGTCTTCTCCGCGGTCTACAACGCCCCGGTCGTGTTCTTCTGCCAGAACAACCAGTGGGCGATCTCCGAGCCCATCGAGAAGCAGTCGCGCGTCCCGCTCTACCAGCGTGCCCGCGGTTTCGGCTTCCCCGGTGTCCGCGTCGACGGCAACGACGTCCTCGCGTGCCTGGCCGTGACCCGGTCGGCCCTGGAGCGCGCCCGGCGCGGTGAGGGCCCGACGCTCGTCGAGGCGTTCACCTACCGCATGGCCGCCCACACCACCTCCGACGACCCGACCCGCTACCGCCGCGACGCGGAGCGCGAGGCGTGGGAGGCGAAGGACCCGATCCTGCGCCTCAAGGCGTACCTGGAGAACGAGGGCCACGCCGACGCCGCCTTCTTCGAGGAGCTGGAGGTGGAGAGCGAGGCCCTCGGCAAGCACGTCCGCGAGGTCGTCCGCGCCATGCCCGTCCCGGAGCACATGGCGATGTTCGACAACGTGTACGCGGACGGGCACGCGCTCGTCGACGAGGAGCGCGCCGAGTTCGCCGCCTACCAGGCGTCCTTCACGGGCGGAGAGGCCGAGTAATCATGGCTGTTCAGAAGCTTCCCCTGGCGAAGGCGCTCAACGAGTCGCTGCGCAAGGCCCTGGAGACCGACCCCAAGGTCGTCATCATGGGCCTGGACGTCGGCAAGCTCGGCGGTGTCTTCCGGATCACCGACGGCCTGCAGAAGGACTTCGGCGAGGACCGGGTGGTCGACACCCCGCTCGCCGAGTCCGGCATCGTCGGCACCGCGATCGGCCTCGCGCTGCGCGGCTACCGGCCGGTCGTGGAGATCCAGTTCGACGGCTTCGTCTTCCCGGCGTACGACCAGATCGTCACCCAGCTGGCGAAGATGCGGGCCCGTTCGCTCGGCACCGTGAAGATGCCGGTCGTCATCCGCATCCCGTACGGCGGTGGCATCGGCGCGGTCGAGCACCACTCCGAGTCCCCCGAGTCGCTCTTCGCGCACGTCGCGGGCCTCAAGGTCGTCACCCCGGCGAACTCCTCCGACGCCTACTGGATGCTCCAGCAGGCGATCCAGAGCGACGACCCGGTCATCTTCTTCGAGCCCAAGCGCCGGTACTGGGACAAGGGCGAGCTCGACACCGAGGCCATCCCCGGCGAGCTGCACAAGGCCCGGATCGCCCGCGAGGGCACGGACCTCACCCTCGTCGCCTACGGCCCGATGGTGAAGACCTGCCTGGAGGCGGCCGCGGCCGCCGCCGAGGAGGGCAAGTCGATCGAGGTCGTGGACCTGCGCTCGATCTCCCCCCTCGACTTCGACACCATCCAGGCCTCGGTCGAGAAGACCCGCCGCCTGGTCGTCGTCCACGAGGCGCCGGTGTTCTTCGGCTCCGGCGCGGAGATCGCCGCCCGGATCACCGAGCGCTGCTTCTACCACCTGGAGGCCCCCGTCCTGCGGGTCGGCGGCTACCACGCGCCGTACCCGCCGGCGCGCCTGGAGGAGGAGTACCTGCCGGGCCTGGACCGCGTGCTCGACGCCGTCGACCGCTCGCTGGCGTACTGAGGAGAGCACCGTGACGATCCGCGAATTCAAGATGCCCGACGTGGGCGAGGGCCTCACCGAGGCCGAGATCCTCAAGTGGTACGTCCAGCCCGGTGACACCGTCACCGACGGGCAGGTCGTGTGCGAGGTCGAGACGGCCAAGGCCGCCGTCGAGCTGCCGAGCCCCTTCGACGGGACGGTCCACGAGCTTCTCTTCCCCGAGGGCACCACGGTCGACGTCGGCCAGGTCATCATCTCGGTGAACGTGGGCGGCGGCGCCGCTCCCGAGGCTCCGGCGGCCCCTGCCGCCGTCGCCACCCCTGCCGCCGTCGCCACCCCGGCCCCCGTCGCCACCTCGGCCCCCGTCGCCACTCCGGAGCCGGCCGCCGAGGCCGAGCCGGAGGGCCGTCAGCCGGTCCTCGTCGGTTACGGCGTGGCCGCGAGCTCCACCAAGCGCCGGGCCCGCAGGACCACGGTCGAGGCGGCCGCACCGGTCGCCGCGCCCGCCCCGGTGGTCCCGGAGCAGCTGAACGGTCACGCCCCCGCGGGCGCCCGTCCGCTGGCCAAGCCGCCGGTGCGCAAGCTCGCCAAGGACCTCGGCGTCGACCTGGCGACGGTCACCCCGACCGGCCCGGACGGGATCATCACCCGTGAGGACGTCCACCGCGCGGCGGCCCCGGCCCCGGCGCCGGTGGTCGAGGCCCCGGTCCCGGCGCCCGCGCCGGCCGCGGCGGCTCCGGCTCCCGTGTCCGCCGTCTCGTCGGACGCCCGGGAGACCCGTATCCCCATCAAGGGCGTACGGAAGGCCACGGCGGCGGCGATGGTCGGTTCGGCCTTCACCGCGCCGCACGTCACCGAGTTCGTGACCTTCGACATCACGCGCACGATGAAGCTGGTCGAGGAGCTCAAGTCCGACAAGGACATGGCGGGCCTGCGGGTCAACCCGCTGCTCCTCATCGCCAAGGCCGTCCTGGTCGCGGCCAAGCGCAACCCGGACATCAACGCGTCCTGGGACGAGGCCGCTCAGGAGATCGTCCTCAAGCACTACGTGAACCTGGGCATCGCCGCGGCCACCCCGCGCGGTCTGATCGTGCCGAACATCAAGGACGCGCACGTCCAGACCCTGCCCGAGCTCTCGCGGTCCCTGAGCGAGCTCGTCGCCACCGCCCGCGAGGGCAAGACGACCCCGGCGGCGATGCAGGGCGGCACCTTCACCATCACCAACGTCGGCGTCTTCGGCGTCGACACCGGTACGCCGATCCTGAACCCCGGCGAGTCCGCGATCCTCGCGGTCGGTGCGATCAAGCTCCAGCCGTGGGTCCACAAGGGCAAGGTGAAGCCGCGCCAGGTCACCACGCTGGCCCTCTCCTTCGACCACCGCCTGGTCGACGGCGAGCTCGGCTCCAAGTTCCTGGCGGACATCGCCGCGATCCTGGAGAACCCGAAGAGGCTCATCACCTGGGCGTAGTGCACGGGTTCGCCCGTTTCACGTGAAACATCCGGTGGTGGCATCAGCCGCCACCGGATGTTTGGGTTGAGGGCATGGACCTCCTCCTCGAACCGCCGCACGGCGCCGGGCCCGTACGCCTCGGGATGACCCTCGCCCAGGCGGTGGCGGCCGTCTCCCCCTGGGGCGAGCCCCGGGTGCGCACCCGCCCGAACCGCGTTCTGGTGACGGTCTCGGCCGCCTGTGACGGGCTCGGCGTCGAGGTGCTCCTGGAGGAGCGGGACACCGTCACGGCCGTCGAGCTGTGGTGGCCGGGGGAAGGGCGGGAGACCACGACGCGGGTGCTCCTGGAGGGCGCCGACGTGTTCCGTACCCCTGCCGACGAGCTGCTGAAGGGCCTCGCGGCGCACGACGCCGACGGTGAGGACCCGTTCGTCCCCGGGCTCTCGCTCGGCTTCACCCGCCGCACCTCCCAAGAGGTCGCGCGCCGGCCCGACGGCCTCCCGGTGTGCTTCACCTCCGTGCTCGTCGGCGGCGCGGACTACTACGACTTCCGGCTCCGGTAAGCAGTCCAGGACCACTACGACTCACGGCCCGGTAAGCGTCCAGGACTACTACGACGCACGGCCCGGTAAGCGTCCAGGACTACTACGACGCACGGCCCGGTAAGCGTCCAGGACTACTACGACTCGCGGCCCCGGTGAGCAGTCCAGGACTACTACGGCTCACGGCCCTGGTAAGCAGTCCAGGATGCGGACGTGGCTGTCTGTTGCACCTCTGTTGTATCTATTCTGTGCGCATGCCATCAGCGCCAGCCGGTCCAGCCCCGCTGCCCACCAAGCAGCCTCCCGCCGCCGACCGCGTCTACATGCACGTCAAGCAGGCCGTACTCGACCGGCGCTACGAGGGAGGCACCCTCCTCACCGAGGGCGAACTCGCCCAGGCCGTCGGGGTGTCCAGGACCCCGGTCCGCGAGGCGCTGCTCAAGCTGGAGATGGAAGGGCTGCTCAAGCTCTACCCGAAGAAGGGCGCCCTCGTCCTCGCCGTTTCCGCGCAGGAGATCGCCGACGTCGTCGAGACCCGCCTGCTCGTCGAGGAGTTCGCCGTCCGCCGGGCCGTGCCCGCCCCCGCCCCGCTGATCGCCCGCCTCGAAGAGCTCCTGGAGGAGCAGAAGCGGCGCGCCGAGGCCGGGGACCTCGCCGAGGTCGCCGTCACCGACCGCTGCTTCCACGCCGAGATCGTCCGGCACGCCGGCAACCAGATCCTCGCCCGCCTCTACGACCAGCTCCGCGACCGCCAGCTGCGCATGGGCGTCGCCGTGATGCAGTCCCAGCCCGACCGCGTCGCCAAGAACATCACCGAGCACGCCGAGATCCTCGACCGCATCAAGGCCGGCGACGTCGAGGGCGCCGCGCTCTGCGTCCGCCAGCACCTCAGCTGGGTCAAGGTCCTGGTCCGGGGCGAGGCCCGATGAGCACGGTCAGCCTGCCCGGCGATCCGCCCGGCGGGAAGCGGGCCGCCCTCGTCTGGGGCGTCGGCGTCGCCGTCTACTTCGTCGCCGTCATCTTCCGTACGTCCCTGGGCGTCGCCGGTCTCGACGCCGCCGACCGCTTCGACGTCAACGCCTCCGCGCTCTCCACCTTCTCCATACTCCAGCTGCTCGTCTACGCGGGCATGCAGATACCCGTCGGCCTCATGGTCGACCGGCTCGGCACCAAGAAGGTCCTCGCCCTCGGCGTCGTGCTCTTCACCGTCGGCCAGCTGGGCTTCGCGCTCTCCCCCTCGTACGGCACCGCGCTCGCCTCCCGCGCGCTCCTCGGCTGCGGCGACGCCATGACCTTCATCAGCGTCCTACGGCTCGGCAGCCGCTGGTTCCCCGCCCGGCGCGGCCCGCTCATCGGTCAGGTCGCCGCCCTCTTCGGCATGGCCGGCAACCTCGTCTCCACCGTCTTCATCGCCCGCGCCCTGCACGGCCTCGGCTGGACGACCACCTTCGTCGGCAGCTCCCTCGCGGGCGTCGTCGTCCTCGTCCTGCTGCTGCTCTTCCTCAAGGACCACCCCGAGGGGTACGAGCCCCAGCCCGCCGCGCACGCGGGTGCCGCCTTCGTCCGCCGTCAGATCGCCGAGTCCTGGCGGGAGCCCGGCACCCGGCTCGGCATGTGGGTGCACTTCACCACTCAGTTCCCGGCCATGGTGTTCCTGCTGCTCTGGGGCCTGCCGTACCTCGTCGAGGCGCAGGGCCTGTCCCGCTCCACCGCCGGGACGCTGCTCACCCTGGTCGTGCTCTCGAACATGGTCGTCGGCCTCGCGTACGGGCAGATCATCGCCCGCCACCACACGGCCCGCGCCCCGCTCGCCCTCGGTACGGTCGCGGCCACCGCCCTGCTGTGGGGGACCACCCTCGCGTACCCCGGCGACCACGCGCCGATGTGGCTGCTCGTCACCCTCTGCCTGGTCCTCGGCGCCTGCGGACCGGCCTCGATGATCGGCTTCGACTTCGCCCGCCCGGCCAACCCGCCGGAGCGTCAGGGCACCGCCTCGGGCATCGTCAACATGGGCGGCTTCGTCGCCTCGATGACGACGCTGCTCGCCGTCGGCGTCCTGCTCGACGCGACCGGCGACAACTACCGGATCGCGTTCTCGTCCGTCTTCGCCCTGGAGGCCCTCGGCGTCGTGCAGATCCTCCGCCTCAAGGCCCGCACCCACCGCAGGGAGCGGGAGCGGCTGGTCGCCAGCCGCGTGGAGGCCGTGCACGTCCCCGTATAGAGAGCCGGGCTACCTATCGGGATGGAGAGCCGGGCTGTCCATCCGGATGGAGGCCGGGCTGTCTATCGGGGCGTCACCGCGAAGTTGTCGAGGATGGCCCGCGCCAGCTCCTCGTCGCCCTCGGTCTTGACCCGGTCGGCCACCTCGGCCGGCCGGACCCGGCCGCAGGCCAGGCGGACGAACGTCTCCCAGTCCGTCGCCAGCGTCACCGCGGGGCCGAGGGACGGCGCGCCGTCGATCGAACCGTTGCCGTCCGCGTCGACCCGTACCGTCCGCAGGAACTCCACCGGACCGGTCACGTCGAGCACCACCGCCGAGGAGGCCGGCGCCCCGGCGTCCTTCGCGACCACCTTCGGCAGCGCCTCCAGGAGCACGTCCCGGGTCACGAGCGCACCCGCCGAGTCCAGGTTGCCCGGCACGCCGAGCGCCGCCCGCAGGTCCTGCTCGTGCACCCACACGTCGAAGGCCCGATCACGGTAGGCCAGTTCGAGGGACTGCTCGGCGCCGAGCGGAGCGCGGATCAGATGCTCGGGGGAGCGGTTCTCGTTGCGGAGCTGACGGGCCCGCCGGATGAGGATGTACTCCAGCTCCGAGGTCATCTCCGGGGCGGTGTGGTGCCGCCGCACATCGACCTGGACCTCCATGTAGCGCGCGAACTCACTGCGCACGTGGTACAGGTCGCGGGGCAGGGAGTGGATCGGCCGCGGGTCGCCGAGCATCTCCGTCTCCATGCCGATCACATGGGACACGATGTCCCGCACCGACCAGCCGATGCAGGGCGTCGGCCGGTTCCACTCGCCCTCCACGAGCGGCTGCACCAGCTCGGCTATCGCCTCGATGGAATGGGTCCAGGCGTCGGCGTAGTTCTGGAGGCTGGGATGGACGGTCACGGGACCCCTCGGCGGTTCTTCGGTGCGCGGGCTGAAAACACGACTGGGTGGGAGGCTCGGACGCTAAGTTACGCTGCCCGAAGGCACCCCGGCAGTGCTTTCGTGTGACGATCGTAGGCCGGTGTTGACGGCTCGAATGCCAGGACGGTGGTAGTGTGCGCGCCTCGCTGATCCAGATCGCGGTAGACCCGGACGAACCGGTCGAAGCCCGTCGCGCCCGTGTGGCGCGCCTCGTACGGGAGGAATCCGGCCGCGCCGACCTCGTCGTCCTGCCGGAACTGTGGACCGTCGGCGCCTTCGCGTCCGACCTCTTCGCCGCCGAGTCCGAGCCGCTGAACGGCCCCACCCACCGGGCGATGGCGGCGGCGGCCCGCGACGCCGGGGTCTGGCTGCACGCCGGCTCCTTCGTCGAGGCGGAGGGCGGCGCCCTCTACAACACCTCACTCGTCCTCTCCCCCGACGGCGAACTCGTCGCCTCCTACCGGAAGATCCACCGCTTCGGCTTCGACAAGGGCGAAGCCGTGATGATGGCCGCCGGCGAGGACCTGGTCACCGTCGACCTGCCGCACCTCACCGTCGGTGTCGCCACCTGCTACGACCTGCGCTTCCCCGAGCTCTTCCGCGGCCTCGTCGACGCGGGCGCCCAGGCCTTCGTCGTCCCGGCCGGCTGGCCCGCCCGCCGCCGCGCCCACTGGACCCTGCTGGCCCGGGCCCGGGCCGTCGAGGACCAGGCGTACGTCCTCGCCTGCGGCACCGCCGGCACCCACGCGGGCGTGGAGCAGGCCGGGCACTCGATCGTCGTCGACCCCTGGGGCGAGACCCTCGCGGAGGCCGGCCCGGACGAGGAGATCCTGCGGGTCGTCCTCGACCCGGCGAAGGTCCGGACGACGCGGGAGGAGTTCCCGGCGCTGAAGGACCGGATGCTGGGGATCGCGACCCCGAGGCGGGCCTGAGTGTCCGGACCGGAAGCGAGGGAAGCCGTCGCCGCCTTCGCCGCGCTCTTCGGGCCGCCGCCCGAGGGACCGGCCGTGCCCGTCGACTGGGACGCGGTCGAGGAGTGGCTCGGCCTCCGGCTCCCCGCCGACTACAAGGCCGTCGCCGCCGCGTACGGCCCGCTCGACATCGGTGAACGGCTCTGGCTGCACACCCCGTTCACCAGCGACGCGCGCCTCTTCGACTACGGCCGCTTCGTCGAGGAGGGCCGCCGGGCCGCCCCCGGCGTCCTCCCCTTCGGCGCCACCCGCATGTCCGACACCCTCTACTGGGACACCACCGTCTCCGACGACCCGGACCGGTGGCCCGTCGTCGTCCACGTGCAGAACCTCGCGAACGCCGGCAAGGATCCCTGGCTCCGCCCCGGCACCACCCTCCTGCCCACCCTCACCGGCTTCGTCGCCGACGGCCTGCGCCCGCTCCTCGCCCGCAGCGGCCTCGCGGGCGGCGAGCTGTCCCCCTGGACCCCGCCGGCCCGCCGCCCCGAACCGACCCCCGCGCAGCGGGCCGCGCTCACCGGCGGCGGCACCGGCCTCGACACCCTCACCGCCCTGATCCCGCCGCCCGCCGTCCCGCACCTCGGCGAGCAGAGCTGGGAGTGGCTGTACGAACGCCTCGGCACCCGCCTCCCCAGCGAGTACGTCCGCCTGATGGAGACGTACGGCGCCGGCACCTGGTGCCAGTGGCTGAGCATGAGCCTCCCGCGGGGCACACGCCACTACGACCTGGCGCCCTGGGCCGAGTCGCACGGGGAGGGCTACCGGGGCCTGCGCTCCTCCTACCCCGAGTACAACCCGCTCGCCGTCTGGCCCGAGCCGGGCGGCTTCCTCCCCTTCGCCGGTTCCATCGACGGCGACCAGCTGTGCTGGCTCACCGAGGGCGACACCCCCGACGACTGGCCCCTGATCGTCATCCCCCGCCACGCCCCCCAGGGCCCACCCCTCACCGGAACCCTCACCGCGACCCTCCTCGCCTGGCTGCGCGGCGAACTCCGCACGGAAGGCCTCCCCGGCCTCGTACGCCCCCACGAGGACCCGCTGGACGCCATCGACTTCGAGTCGCACGGCCCCTGAGGCGTGCCCGCGCCACGCTTCAGGCCTGGACCTCCGCCCACAGCCCCGTGGCGCGGGAGAGGGCCGCGCGGACCGCGCCGGACCGGGTGAGCGCCGCGCGGTCCACTCCGGCGAAGACCAGCGCCAGGGAGAGGTCCGCCGCGCCGGCCCGGCCCGACACGGTGACGTCGAGGCGGCGGCGCTTCCCGCGTACGGACACGGTGACGCCCGGGTCCTCGTCGTCCGCCTCCCGGACCAGGACCCAAGAGCGCCGGTCCCGCGCCCACAGCCGGTAGAGGTCGCCGCCGTACCGCAGGTTCAGGGCCCGCTGCCGGGCGGTCGCGCCGAAGCGGTTCCGCGACACGTGCACCACGGAGTCGCCGACGCGGAGGGTCGCCCGGTTGAGCGTCGGCAGCCGGGCGACCTCCGTGTGGACGCCTCTCGTCTCGTACGAGGCCGTCGGCACCCGGCCGCCGCGCAGCTCCGACACCACCACCTCGGGCACGGTCTGCCGCATCGGCGCCTCCACGGTGAGCTCGCCGAACTCGGCGGACTCGCCCCGCCATCCGGACCGCCGCTCGTACCCCCTGCCCTCGCGCCACGGACGGAGCGTGAACGGTGTGACGGTCGTGTGCATGGCGGCGGCCCCTGTCCCCGGTCGGTCACACGACCATCGCATGCAGGGACGCCCGGTCCGGCCCCGGCCCCGGGGTGTACTCCGCCCAGGCCTCCGCCAGTCTCCGTACCGCCTCCGTCAGCACCTCCGGGGGCGCCAGGAAGTGCAGGCGCAGGTGGTGAAGGCTGCCGCCGAGGGCGTCGGTCGTGGCGCCCGGGAGGACGGCGACGCCGTGGCGGAGGGCGAGCTGGGCGAAGCTCACTCCGTCACCGTGGGGGAGCCGCACCCAGAGCGTCTGGCCGCCGGTCGTCGGAGCGCAGGTCCACGAGGGCAGCAGCCGGGCGAGCTCGGCCCTGAGGTGGGCGTGGCCCGCGCGGATCGTGGACAGCCGGGCGTCCAGGACCGGCGCGAAGCCGTCGAGCAGACGGGCCGCCGCCAGTTGGGCCGGGACGTCGCTGCCCAGGTCGTGCAGGGCCTTCAGCCGGGCGAGGCGGGCGATCAGCGGTGCCGGGCCGCGCACCCAGCCGATGCGGAGCCCGCCCCACACCACCTTGCTCAGCGAACCCACCGCGATCACCTGGCCGTACGCGGACAGGGGAGTCCACGGCGTCCCCGTGTCGAAGGCCAGGTCGACGAGGACCTCGTCGTCGACGAGCGGCACCCCGAGCGCGTTCGCCGCCTCGACCAGCCGCCGCCCCGCCAGCGGCGGGAGGACGGTCCCGGTCGGGTTCTGGAACCGGGGCACCACATAGGCCAGGGCCGGGCGGTGACGCTCCATCACCCGTACCGCCTCCGCCACGTCGATCCCGTCCGGCCCCACCGCCACCGGCAGCGGCACCGCCGCCGCCTCCCGGAACAGGTCGAGCGCCCCCGGATACGCCGGCGCCTCCACGAGCACCCCGTCGCCCGGCGCGAGCAGCAGCCGGACCAGCAGCGACAGCGCCTGCTGCGCGCCCGTGGTGACCAGGATCTGCCCCGGCTCCGTCGGCACGCCCCGCGCCGTGAACCGCCCGGCGACCGCCGCCCGCAGCTCCCCGATCCCCGCCGGGTGGTAGCCGAGGTCCCCGTCCGGCAGGACGAGCGAGCGGTACGCCTCCGCCAGCTCGGCCGGCGGCCGGTCAGGGGCCGCGCAGCTCAGCAGGATGACATCGTCCGGCGCCTCCAGGAGGTGCAGGAACAGCGGGTTCGACGTCTCCTTCACCCGAGGGGCCTCCCGCGGCAGGGCGGCCGCCGCCACCCGCGTCCCGCTGCCCTGGCGCCGTACCAGGCGGCCCTCCTGCTTCAGCGTCTCGTACGCGGTGACCACCGTCGTACGGCCCACGGCCAGGGCCGCCGCGAGCCGCCGGTCCGGCGGCAGGAGCGTCCCCGGCGGCAGCGCGCCCTCGTCGATCAGCCGGCGCAGCCGGGCGGCGAGCAGCAGGTACAGCGGCCCGCGCCCGGCGGACCAGCGGCCGAGCCGGGCGATCAGGCCGTCCAGGTCGTCCGGCGGGGCGGCGATTGGCTCTCTCACCGAACCAATCTGCCGGGATTGGATCTGTGAAGGCAAATGTCCCGTCTCCAGACTGAGGTCATGAGCCACGCCGACTCCGCGTCCCCGCGCCTCGCCACCCACGCCGACTCCGCCTCCCCCCGTCCCGAGACCCTCGCCGTCCACCCGCCCCACGTCGAGATCACCGGCAGCAGGCCCCTCGGCGTCCCCCTCCACCAGGGGCACGTCTTCGCCTTCGACTCGGCCGACGCCCTCGCCGAGGGCTTCACCTCCCCGGACGCCTTCCTCTACGCCCGCCTCGGCAACCCCACCGTCCGCACCCTGGAGGACGCCGTCGCCCGCCTGGAGGGCGGGACCGCCGCCCGCTCCTTCGCCTCCGGCATGGGCGCGATCAACGCCGTCCTCCTCGGCCTGCTCGGCAGCGGCGACCACGTCATCGCCCAGACCTGCCTGTACGGCGGCACGTACGCCGTCCTCACCGACCTCGCCGCCCGCTGGGGCGTCGACGTCACGTACGTCTCCGGCACCGACCCGGAGGAGGTGCGCGCCGCTCTGCGACCCGAGACCCGCCTCCTCTACCTGGAGACCATCGCCAACCCCACCACCCGCGTCGCCGACGTCCCCGCGCTCGCCGCCGTCGCCGCCGAGGCCGGGGTCCCCGTCGCCGTCGACAACACCTTCGCCTCCCCGCTGCTCTGCCGCCCCCTCGACCACGGCGCCGACATCGTCGTCCACTCCGCCACCAAGTACCTGGCCGGGCACGCGGACGTCCTCGGCGGCATGGCCGTCTTCAAGGACGCCGAGCTGTACGGCAGGGTCCGCCGCCACTCCGTCGAACAGGGCGCGTCCACCGACCCGTTCGCCGCCTGGCTCACCCTGCGCGGCATGCAGACCCTGTCCCTGCGCATGGAGCGCCAGTGCGCGAGCGCCGCCGAGCTCGCCGCCCGGCTCGAAGCGCACCCGGCGGTCGAGGCCGTCCGCCACCCGGCCCTCGCGAGCCACCCGGACCGGGCGATCGCCGCGCGCCTGCTGCCCGCGGGCGGCGGCGGGGTGGTCTCGGTCGACCTCGCGGGCGGCCGGGAGGCGGGCCGCACCTTCGTCGAGGCGGTCCGGCTCGCCTCCCTCAGCGTCTCCCTCGGCGATGTGAAGACGCTCGTGATGCACCCGGCGTCCACCTCCCACCACCAGCTCGACGCGGCGGCGCTCGCGGCGGCCGGCATCGGCGCCGGCACGGTCCGGCTCTCGGTCGGCATCGAGCACGTCGAGGACCTGTGGGCGGACCTGGAGCAGGCCCTCACCAAGGCGGCCTAGTCCTCCCGTTCCCGCTCCGCCATCCGGATGACGCACACGGCGACCGCGATCTGCAGCGCCGCGTCCGCGTCCTCGCGGACCACGTTCACCGCGTACGTCTCGCGGACGTGGAACCACTGCCGGGAGATGTGGGCCAGGAGTTCACCCTCGTACTCGACGGTGAACTCCCGGTCCAGGATCCGGCCGCTGACGTCCAGTTCGGTGCCCTCGACGAGCGTCACCCGGTAGTGGTTGCGGAGCAGGGAGAGCCGCTTGCGGCGGACCGTCGCGAGCGGCCGCTCGTCCCGCTCGATCGTCATCGCGTCCCGGAGGCTGAACATCTTCTGCCGCAGGGTGACGAGGACGTGCCCGTCCGGGTCCTTCAGCTCCAGGGTGTCGCGCAGCCGCAGCGCCTTGCCGTCGACGAGGAAGGCGTGCCGGCCCTGCTCGTCCTCGATCCAGTAGTCGTCGCCGATCGCGAAGATCTTGTCCCGTACGAGATATTTCACGCGCCTATGTCTGCCCGGCCGCGGGGGTTTCTCACCCGAAGTAGCGGGTGAACGCGTCCGGGGACGCGCCGAGCATCTCCCCGAACGGCGAGTCGAGCTGACGGATCAGCAGCACGGTGAAGGCGATGAACCCGGAGAGCCCCATCACCATCACCACGTGCGTCGTGCTCCGCTTGATCCCGAAGAGGAACATGAACGCCAGCGTGAGCGCGCCGCCGATGATCAGGCCCGTCCACAGCACGGGGGAGAGCCGCTCCTGCGCCGCCGCCTCCCTCCCCCGTCGCGCGTCGTCGACGTAGCCGAGCTGGGCCAGCACCTCCTGGGCCGCGATCTGCTCCGGCACCTTGGCCGAGTCGCCCACCTCGCCGGCCTTCCGGAGCTCTTCGAGCAGCTGCCAGCCGGACGTGTCGAGCGGCTCGCGCTCCGCCATCGCCGGCCACTCGACGCCGACGACGTGATCGGCGTACGTACGGGCCGCGTTCCGCACCGGTTGCCGCTGGGCGGCGGGGAGCGAGTCCGCGAGGAGGTACGTCTGGTGCAGCGCGCTCGCCTCGGCCCGGACGTTGTCGGCGGCGTCGGAGCGGGTGTCCCAGACGGACACGAGGCAGAGTCCGAGCACCACCGCGTAGAGGACCGAGACCATCATGGCGATGTACTCGGCGACGTCCTCGCGCGGTTCCTCCTCCTCGGTCGTCGGGAAGAGCTTGGTCTTGGCGACGACGGCGAGGGCGGCGGCGAACGCGACGCCGAGGACGACGAAGAGCGTTTCGAACAGGTCCATGGTCACTTCCCCCGGTTGCCGAGAAGGGCGGCCGCGACGGCCGCCGGGATCAGAATCAGCAGCAGCATCGTCACGACACCGAACCGGTGAGCCTCCCGCGTCCGGCGCCGCAACCGCCCGAGGAACCCCTCGTCGTCCCGCACGGCGGCGACCCGCTTCTGGTTGGCGGTGCCGGGAGCAGTGCCCGGAACGGCCTGCTGTTCGCCTTGTCGTAAGCCCTGCTGTACGTCCTGCTGTACGTCCTGCTGTACGGATCGGGGCGGGGCTACGGGGACGGGCGCGGCGGCCCGGGGAGGTGCGGCCCCTGGAAGGGCGGCGGCGGGAGCGTCGGGAGCCCCGGCCGAGGCACCGATTGCACCGGTGGCCCCTGCTGCACCGGCAGCCCCAGAAACTCCAGGAACCCCACGACTCCCTGGAACACCAACAGCACCGCGCGCACCAACAACGCCAGCGGCACCATCAGCTCCGGCGGCACCAGCAGCTCCGGCGGCACCACGGGAGCCACTCCCCCCACGAACCACAGGCCGGACGATCGTGAAGGCGCCGGAGGACCGCGCGGTGAGGGTCGGCGCGGGCGCGAGGGTGCCCCCGGCGTCGTAGGTCGTGACCCGGTCGCTGCCGGTGGCGAGTCCGGTGCTCCGGTGGGTGCCCGGCGGGCGCCGGACGGTGGCCGTGCAGCGGGCCGAGGCGCCCGGGGCGAGGCGAGGCACGGTCCCGGCCCTTCCGGCGCAGTCCAGGGCGCCGGGGGCGAGCCGCAGCGCGGAGTCCTCGACGCGTACGGCGAGGACAGGCAGGTTGCCCCGGTTGGTCACGGTGTAGGTGACGGTCGCGGTCCCGTCGGCGGTCGCGCCGACCGCGCGCCCCGCCCTGCCCGCTCCACCGGCTCCGGCTCCGGCCCTGACCGTGATCCGCTCGGTGAGCCCGAGGACTCCGGCGACTCCGGTGTACCCGGAGGGGGAGTTGGCGCCGATCCGGCGCCCGAGGGACGGGATGTCCCCCTCGGCCCGCACGGTCGCCGGGTGCACCCCGGGCACGGCCCGGAAGCGGGCGACGCACTCCAGCTCGCGGAGCGCGGCGAGGGGCTGCCGGGGGCACCGTACGGCCCCGTCGGGCACGCCCGGGTCGATGACCCGTACCCCGTACAGATGGGCCTCGCCCCGGTTCACGAGCCGGTACCGCTTCACGACCGGAGCTCCGGCCCGTACCGCCGGGGGCCGTGATCCGGTGTCGGCCCGCCCGTTCACGGTCACGGTCACCCGCAGCGCCCCGTCCCCGGCCCCACCGGCCCGGGCGACGGCCCCGGGCAGCAGGAGCAGCACCGCGAGAAGCAGCCCTCCAGTCACCCGGCGGCGGTAATAGTCCGATGATCTGCCCGCACGCGTCATGGCCCCCATGCCACCGCCCGCCGCCGATCACCCCACCGCAGGACACGCCTCCGCCCCCCTCCCGGCCCCGGATTTCCACCCGTACGGCACTCTTGAAACATGAACGATGCCGCCCCGGCGCCCACCTCCGCGCCCGCGCCCCGACGTGCCCGTGTCCGTGCCCCCGAGCTGATCGGCAAGGGAGGCTGGCTGAACACGGGTGGAGAAGAGATCACCCTCGCCGACCTGCGAGGAAAGATCGTTCTGCTCGATTTCTGGACCTTCTGCTGTGTGAACTGCCTGCACGTCCTCGACGAGCTCCGCGACCTGGAGGAGAAGCACCGCGACACGCTCGTGATCGTCGGTGTGCACTCCCCGAAGTTCGTGCACGAGGCCGAGCACCAGGCCGTCGTCGATGCCGTCGAGCGGTACGAGGTGCACCACCCCGTCCTCGACGACCCCGAGCTGGCGACCTGGAAGCAGTACGCCGTCCGCGCCTGGCCGACGCTCGTCGTGATCGACCCCGAGGGGTACGTCGTCGCCCAGCACGCCGGCGAGGGGCACGCCAACGCGATCCGGACGCTCGTCGAGGAGCTGGAGGCCGAGCACGAGGCCAAGGGCACCCTGCGGCGCGGGGACGGGCCGTACGTGCCGCCCGAGCCCGTCGCGACCGATCTGCGCTTCCCCGGGAAGGCCGTTCTCCTCGACGAGGGGCACTTCCTCGTCTCCGACACCACCCGGCACCAGCTCGTCGAGCTGGCCGAGGACGGCGAGACCGTCGTGCGCCGGATCGGCGAAGGCGTCTTCCGCGAGCCGCAGGGCCTCGCGCTCCTGCCCGACGGCAAGGTCGTCGTCGCCGACACCGTGAACCACGCCCTGCGTACGTACGACCCGGAGAGCGGCGCGATCGAGCTCGTCGCCGGCACCGGGAAGCAGTGGTGGCAGGGGTCCCCGACCTCCGGGCCCGCCCTCGACGTCGACCTTTCCTCGCCGTGGGACGTCGCCTGGTGGCAGGGCAAGGTGTGGATCGCCATGGCCGGTGTCCACCAGCTGTGGACGTACGACCCGGAGACCGGGACCGTCGAGGTCGCCGCCGGGACGACGAACGAGGGGCTCGTGGACGGCCCGGCCGCCGAGGCCTGGTTCGCGCAGCCGTCCGGGCTCGCCGCCACCGAGGACCGGCTGTGGATCGCCGACTCCGAGACCAGCGCCCTGCGTTGGATGGACACCGAAGGCGTCGTCCACACCGCCGTCGGCACCGGGCTCTTCGACTTCGGCCACCGCGACGGCGCCGCCGAACAGGCCCTGCTCCAGCACCCGCTGGGCGTGACCGCCCTGCCCGACGGCTCGGTCGCCGTCTCCGACACGTACAACCACGCCCTGCGCCGCTACGACCCCGCCACCGGCGAGGTCACCACCCTCGCCACCGACCTGCGCGAGCCCAGCGACGCGGTCCTCGTCGGCGGCGACATCGTGGTCGTCGAGTCCGCCCGGCACCGGCTGACCCGGCTGCGGCTGCCCGAGGAGGCCGTCCAGGTCGAGGCGGTCGCCCACCGCACCCGGCGCGAGGCCACCGAGATCGCCCCCGGCCGGCTCCGGCTCGACGTCGTCTTCCAGGCGCCGACCGGGCAGAAGCTGGACCAGCGGTACGGCCCCTCGACCCGCCTCCTGGTCTCCTCGACCCCGCCGGAGCTGCTGCTCGGCGGCGAGGGCACGGGGACGGACCTCTTCCGGGAGCTCGACCTGAACCCGGAGCTCACCGAGGGCGTCCTGCACGTCTCGGCGATGGCCGCGTCCTGCGACGACGACCCCGCGAACGAGTACCCGGCCTGCCACGTCCACCAGCAGGACTGGGGCGTCCCGGTGAAGATCACGGCCGACGGCGCCGCCCGACTCCCCCTGATCCTCGCCGGCATGGACGAGACGGCCTAACGCACGATCCCCTGGTTCCTGGACGGGCGCCCCGCGGCCCCGTCCAGGCAGCCCTCCACCCAGGCCGCCGGGTCGTGCACGGCCCGGTCGCCGCCCATCCCCTGCCGCTCCATGAGCGCGCACTCCCCGTCGAGCAGCGCCTTGGTGCGCGAGCCGTCGACGTCGTAGCCGCGGATCCGGGAGGCCTGGACGAAGCCGCCCTCGTAGGCGATGTCCGTGCCCCACGGCGGCCGTTCGTTGTATTCACCTATCAGGACGCCGGCCGCCGCCGTGGCGACCACGACGGCGGCGGCGACACCGGTGGCGAACTTCCCCCGCGAGGGGCCCTCATGACGATGCATGAGGACGACGCTGCCAGGCGGGGGCTTTCGCGGATGTTTCGCTCGGACCCGGTGCTCAGCCCTCCAGGAAGGCGACCAGCGCGTTCGCGAGGAGGTACGGGTCGTCGGCGCCGCACAGTTCGCGGGCGCTGTGCATCGAGAGGATCGCGACGCCGATGTCGACCGTCGAGATGCCGTGCCGGGCGGCGGTGATCGGGCCGATCGTGGTGCCGCAGGGCATGTCGTTGCTGGAGACGAAGGACTGCCAGGGCACCCCAGCCTTCTCGCAGGCGGCGGCGAAGACCGCGCGGCCGCTGCCGTCGGTGGCGTACCGCTGGTTGACGTTCACCTTGAGGATCGGGCCGCCGTTGACGCGCGGGTGGTGCGTCGGGTCGTGGCGCTCCGCGTAGTTGGGGTGGACGGCGTGGCCGGTGTCGGAGGAGAGGCAGACGGTGCCGGCGAAGGCGCGGGCGCGGTCCTCGTAGGAGCCGCCGCGGGCGTAGACGGAGCGCTCCAGGACGTTGCCGAGGAGGGGGCCCTGGGCGCCGGTGTCGGCCTCGGAGCCGTTCTCCTCGTGGTCGAAGGCGGCGAGGACCGGGATGTACGGGAGGTCGTCGCGGCCCGCGAGGGAGGCGAGCGCGGCGACGGCGGCGTGGACGGAGATCAGGTTGTCCATGCGCGGCCCGGCGAGCAGCTCGCGGTCGCGGCCGAGGTAGGCGGGCGCGTCGACGGCGTGGACCATGAGGTCCCAGCCGGTGACGTCCTCGGCGTCGACGCCGGCCTCGGCGGCGACGAAGGAGATCAGGTCGCCCTCGTGGACCTGGCCGATGCCCCAGATGGGCTGCATGTGGCGCTGGCGGTCGAGCTTGAGGCCGTCGTTGACCTGGCGGTCGAGGTGGATGGCGAGCTGCGGGACGCGCAGCAGCGGCCGGTCGACGTTGACGAGGTGGTGGCTGCCGTCGCGGAGGGTGAGGCGGCCGGCGAGGCCGAGGTCGCGGTCGAGCCAGGTGTTGAGGAGGGTCCCGCCGTAGATCTCGACGGCGACCTGGCGCCAGCCCTGGGCGCCCATGTCGGGCTGCGGCTTGACGCGCAGGTTGGGGGAGTCGGTGTGGGCGCCGACGATCCGGTACGGGGTGTGGGCGGCGGTGCCCTCCGGCACGTACCAGGCGATGATCGCGCCGCCGCGGATCACGTACTTCCCGCCGCTCGTCCCGTCCCAGGCCGCGGTCTCCTCGACCCTGTGGAAGCCGGCCTTCTCCAGGCGTGAGGCGGCGCTCGCCACCGCGTGGTACGGCGAGGGCGAGGCCGTCAGGAAGGCCATCAGGTCGTCGGTGTGGCCGCGGTCGAAGGGGCCGGCGGTGGGACGGGAAGCTGCGCTGCTCATGGGTTCACCTTACGCAGGGACCGGAATACGAATACGGGACCCCGGAAAAGGAACCGCGAACTCCCCATACAGCAGGAACGGCCCGCCCCCCTCCCCGGGGACGGGCCGTGCCGGCAGGACGAGATGCGTGTCAGAACGCGGCCTCGTCCAGGTCCATCAGCGAGCCGTCGACGGCCTCGGCGAGGGCGCGCTCGGCGGAGACGCCGGGCAGGATGTTGGCGGCGAAGAACTTCGCGGCCGCGATCTTGCCCTGGTAGAAGGCGACGTCCTTGCCGGTGGCGCCGGCGGCCAGCTTCTCGGCGGCCACGGCCGCGCCCTTGAGGAGCAGGTAGCCGACGACGACGTCGCCGGAGGCGAGCAGCAGGCGGGTGGTGTTGAGGCCGACCTTGTAGATGTTCTTGACGTCCTCGCCGGTGGCGGTGAGGTCGGTGATCATCGTGCCGACGATGCCCTCCAGGTCGACGGCGGCCTTGGCGAGCGCGTCGCGGGCGCCGGCCAGGTCGTCGCCGCCGGTGCCGACCGCGAGGAACTTCTTGATCTCCTCGGACAGCGCGTTCAGGGAGGCGCCCTGGTCGCGGACGATCTTGCGGAAGAAGAAGTCCTGGCCCTGGATGGCCGTGGTGCCCTCGTAGAGGGTGTCGATCTTGGCGTCCCGGATGTACTGCTCGATCGGGTACTCCTGGAGGAAGCCGGAGCCGCCGAAGGTCTGGAGCGACTGCGCGAGCTGCTCGTAGCCCTTCTCGGAGCCGTAGCCCTTCACGATCGGGAGCAGCAGGTCGTTCAGGCCGTGCAGGGCCTTGGCGTCCTCGCCGGCCGCTTCCTTGACCGCGATCGCGTCCTGCACGGAGGCCGTGTAGAGGACGAGGGAGCGCATGCCCTCGGCGTACGCCTTCTGCGTCATGAGCGAGCGGCGGACGTCGGGGTGGTGGGTGATGGTGACCTTGGGCGCGGCCTTGTCCATGAAGTTGGCCAGGTCGGTGCCCTGGACGCGCTCCTTGGCGTACTCCAGGGCGTTGAGGTAGCCCGTGGAGAGGGTGGAGATCGCCTTCGTGCCGACCATCATGCGGGCGAACTCGATGATGAGGAACATCTGGCGGATGCCGTCGTGCTTGTCGCCGATCAGCCAGCCCTTGGCGGGGTGCTGGTCGCCGAAGGTCATCTCGCACGTGTTGGAGGCCTTGAGGCCCATCTTGTGCTCGACGTTGGTGGCGTAGACGCCGTTGCGCGCGCCCAGCTCGCCGGTCTCCCAGTCGAACTCGTACTTCGGGACGAGGAAGAGGGAGAGGCCCTTGGTGCCGGGGCCGGCACCCTCGGGGCGGGCGAGGACGTAGTGGAGGATGTTCTCCTCCATGTCGTGCTCACCGGAGGTGATGAAGCGCTTGACGCCCTCGATGTGCCAGGAGCCGTCCTCCTGCTGGATGGCCTTGGTGCGGCCGGCGCCGACGTCCGAGCCCGCGTCGGGCTCGGTGAGGACCATGGTGGAGCCCCAGCGCTTCTCGACGGCGATCTGCGCGACCTTCTTCTGCGCCTCGTTGCCCTCGTTGTAGAGGATGCCGGCGAAGGCCGGGCCGGAGGAGTACATCCAGATGGCCGGGTTCGAGCCGAGGAGCAGCTCCGCGTAGGCCCAGATGAGGGAGCGCGGGGAGACGGTGCCGCCGATCTCCTCGGGGATGCCCAGGCGCCAGTACTCGGACTCCATGAAGGCGTTGTACGACTTCTTGAAGGTGGCCGGGACCGGGGCGGTGTTGGTCTCCGGGTCGAAGACCGGCGGGTTGCGGTCGGCGTCGGCGAAGGACTCCGCGAGCTCGTTCTCGGCGAGACGGCGGATCTCGTCGAGGATGCTCTTGGCGGTCTCGACGTCCATCTCCTCGAACGGCCCGGTGCCGTACACCTTGTCGCGGCCGAGGACCTCGAAGAGGTTGAACTCGATGTCGCGGAGATTCGACTTGTAGTGCCCCATGGCGACGGCTCCGTAAGGCTCGGGGAGGCAGGTTCCTCGTACACGTACCAGCGAGTAGCAAAACGCTCTCTCCGATGATGCTACCCACCGGTAATAAGAGCAACCCCTCTCGGGCCATCTGTGACGCAGTAGGCTCATGGCCCATGTACGGCTACGAGCAGAATCCGGGTGCCCAGCAGCAGTACGCGCCGCCCCAGCAGGGGCAGTACGCGCAGCCGCAGGCCGGGATGCAGGGCGGCATGCAGGGCGGTGTCCCCGGCGGATACGCCCAGCAGCAGCCCCCGCTCTACCCGGAGCCCTCGCCGCCCTCCCTCGCGGACGCCGTACGCGCCTTCACCACCGGCACCCTGGCCGCCGAGGACTTCCAGCAGATCTTCGCGACCTCGAAGGTCTACTGCCCGCGCGGCGACAACCCCGGCTTCCTGGCCCTGCACAACACCCAGCAGCCGGTGATCCCGATGTTCACCTCGCTCAAGGAGCTGCGGCGGTACGCGGGCAAGGAGTCGAAGTACTTCGTGATCACCGGCGCCGAGGTGATCGACCTGCTGCCGACCGGCTACGGCTTCGTCCTCGACATGGAGGGCGACCACCGCATGGTCTTCGACGCGAAGGCCGTGGAGCAGATGGTCGACTTCGCGATGCGGCGGATGTACGGCTGACGGTCCGCGGACGCGCGCGGACCTGTGCGGGATGTACGGCTGACGGTCCGCGGACCTGCACGGGCGGGCCCGGCACCCCATCGGGGGTCGCCGGGCCCGCCCGTTCGTCGTAGGCCCCCTACTCCGACTCCGCCGCGACGTACTGCGCGTACTGCGCGGCGCTGAGCAGGCCGTCCGGCAGGGTCGCGCCGGCGAGCTGGATCTCGACGATCCAGCCATCGTCGTAGGGATCGGTGTTGACCAGCTCGGGGTCGGCCTCGAGGGCGTCGTTCCTGGCGGTCACCCGGCCGGAGACGGGTGCGAAGATCTCGCTCACCGACTTCACCGACTCGACGGTGCCGAGCGGATCTCCCGCCTCCACGTCCCTGTCCACCGTCGGGACGTCCACGAAGACGATGTCGCCGAGCTGCTTCTGGGCGAACTCGGTGAGGCCGACGCGGGCGCGGTCGCCGCCGCTCGCCTCCACCCACTCGTGGTCCTTCGTGTACTGCAGGTTCTCCGGGTAGTACGACACGCGGGCTCCTTCAGGGGCCGTGACGGGTGCCGGGTGGTCTGCCCGGCGGGGACAGCGTGCCCGAGTGGCCGGGGGTGCGGGGGCGTGGCTCACTCGGACGGATGGGTGACTTTCGGCCGTCCCAGGGGTGGGGTCGGGAATGGCGTGGAGGGGGTGTGCGTTCTGGGTGGCAGAAAGTTCAGCGTTCAACTAAAGTGGTCGTACAAGGTCGCACCTAGGAGGTCCGGTCATGCCCGCAGTGACTGTCGAGAACCCGCTCACCCTGCCGCGCGTCGCCGCCCCGGCCGACGCCGTCTCCCGCCCCGTGCTCGCCGTCACCACGGCCCCCTCGGGGTTCGAGGGCGAGGGCTTCCCGGTGCGCCGCGCGTTCGCCGGGATCAACTACCAGTACCTCGACCCGTTCATCATGATGGACCAGATGGGTGAGGTGGAGTACGCGCCCGGCGAGCCCAAGGGCACCCCCTGGCACCCCCACCGCGGCTTCGAGACCGTCACCTACATCATCGACGGGACCTTCGACCACCAGGACTCCAACGGCGGCGGCGGCACCATCACCAACGGCGACACCCAGTGGATGACCGCCGGCTCCGGCCTCCTCCACATCGAGGCCCCGCCGGAGTCCCTCGTCGTCAGCGGCGGCCTCTTCCACGGCCTCCAGCTGTGGGTGAACCTGCCCGCCTCCGACAAGATGATGGCCCCCCGCTACCAGGACATCCGCGGCGGCCAGGTCCAGCTCCTCACCACCCCCGACGGCGGCGCGCTGCTCCGCGTCATCGCCGGCGAGCTCGACGGCCACGACGGCCCCGGCATCACCCACACCCCCATCACGATGATCCACGCCACCCTGCGCCCCGGCGCCGAGATCAGCCTGCCCTGGCGCGAGGACTTCAACGGCCTCGCGTACGTGCTCGCCGGCCGCGGCACCGTCGGCTCCGACCGGCGCCCGATCCACACCGGCCAGACCGCCGTCTTCGGCAAGGGCGGCGCGCTCACCGTCCGCGCCGACGAGAAGCAGGACGGGAACACCCCGGACCTGGAGGTCGTCCTCCTCGGCGGACAGCCGATCCGCGAGCCCATGGCCCACTACGGCCCGTTCGTCATGAACACCCAGGCCGAACTCCGCCAGGCCTTCGAGGACTTCCAGGCGGGCCGCCTCGGCACGATCCCGGCGGTCCACGGCATGGGCGAGTAGCCCACGACGTCTCGTGACGGGCCGTCACCCGGACGGCCCGTCAGCGCGCGACGACACGCCGACGGGCGTGGTCCGGTGGGCGGGTGCAGACGACGAGAGCGCCGCTCCTCCCCGAACCCGCCCGCCGGTTCGCCGCCTGGTGCGTCGTCCTGCTGCTCGCCGCCGGGGTCGCCGCCGTCTTCATCTGGCTCTGCGTCGTCTTCAAGACGGCGGTCACCCCCGTCCTCCTCGCCCTCCTCGGCACCGCCCTCCTCGGCCCGCTCTACCGGCGCCTGCTGCGGATGAAGGTCCGCAAGGGGCTCGCCGCCGCGCTCACCGTCGTCGCCGTCCTCGTGGTCGTCGGCGGCGCCACGTACATCGTCGTCGTCGCCCTCATCGACACCGGCGACGAGATCGTCGCCTCGCTCCGGCAGGCCGCCTCCGACATCGCCGAGCACCTCGGCGCGGCCGGCACCTCCCTCGACGACCTCGCCAGGAACGCCGAGAAGCTCCTCAGGGAGTTCGGCGGCACCGCCGCCTCCGGCGTCATCAGCGGGCTCAGCGTCGTCGGCCAGATGCTCGCCACCGCCGTCCTCGCCCTGCTCCTCATCTTCTTCTTCCTGAAGGACTCCGACCGGGCCGCCGGCGCCCTGCGCTCCCTCGCGCCCCGCGCCACCGGCGACCTCGTCGAGGCCATGGCGCGCCGCGCCTTCGAGGCCGTCGAGGGCTTCATGCGCGGCACCACCCTCGTCGCCCTCGTCGACGCCGTCCTCATCGGCATCGGCCTCGTCGTCCTCGACGTGCCCGGCGCGGTCGGGCTCGCCGCGCTCGTCTTCGTCACCGCCTACATCCCGTACCTCGGGGCCTTCCTCTCCGGCGCGGTCGCCGTCCTCGTCGCCCTCGCCGACCGGGGCTTCGTCATCGCCCTGTGGGTGCTCGGCATCGTCCTGGCGGTCCAGGTCATCGAGGGGAACGTCCTCCAGCCCCTGGTCCAGAGCCGGACCGTGCAGATGCACCCGGCCGTGGTGATGCTCGCGATCACCGCCGGGGCGTCCGTCGCGGGCGTCCTGGGCATGCTGCTCGCCGTACCGCTGACGGCCGCGGCGACGGGGATCCTGGGGGAGCTGCGTACGCGGTACGGGGTTGGGGAGCCGCTCCCGGAGGCCGGCGAGGACTGATCAGGCCGGCGCCGTCCCGCCCGGGGCGAAGGAGGCCAGGAGCTGTTCGAGCGCCGCCTGGTCGGGGCCCACGAACGGGTCCGCGTCCGGCGCTGCCGCGATCGTCTCCAGCATCCGGTCCGTCATCCGTACGGCCGGCGGCAGGTGCGTGCACAGCACGATCTCCGGGTGCATCTCCGCCAGCGGCGCGAGCGTCGCCCGGTACTTCTCCGGGTCCACCAGGTGCACCCACGGGCTGTCGATCGTCGCCCACAGCAGCTGCGCCCGCCGCAGCTCCTCCGGCTTGAGGTCGCTCGCGTGCCCGCTCTCGGCGAGCTCGGCACTCGGCATCGGGCCGCCGAAGCAGTCGGAGCTGAAGCAGATCCGGGTCCGGTCGTCGTAGAAGCCGACGGTGGCCGGGTTGTCGAAGAGCGGCGGCCGGAAGGCGTGCAGGGTGCGGTCGCCGACGTCCAGGGACTGGCCCGGGTTGAGGAAGTACACCCGGTCCATGGGCAGCGCCCGCTCCGTCATCATGATGCCGAAGCCGAGGAAGGTCGTGATCACGCGCGCGCGTGGGGCGGCGTCGAGCAGGTCGAAGATCCCGCCCGTGTGGTCCCGGTCGGGGTGGGTGAGCCAGATCCACCGGACGTCGGCCGGGTCCATGACCCCGCCGAGCGTGGCGACGAAGTCCCGGTCCTCGACCGAGAGCCCCGTGTCGACGACCACGGGTTCGGCGGCGGTGAGGACGTAGGCGTTGGCGGGGACGTACCCCAGGCCCGGGGCCTCGATGCTGTCCGCGATCACCGTGGTGTCGCTGCCGACCTTGTGGGTGTCCATGGCGCACTCCGTGGTCCCCCCGGCGGCCGTACGAGACCAGTCTGCGCCGGAGGACACGACCCCGCCCGCCGGGCTCAGGTGCGGCAGCGGGACCCGGCCCCGCGCACCGGCTCACGCGCGGCAGCGTCCGGGTGGAGCGCAGGTCACGTCACTCACGCGCGGCAGTGGCCGGGTGGAGCGCAGGTCACGTCACTCACGCGCGGCAGTGGCCGGGGCGAGTGCAGGTCACGTCACTCACGCGCGGCAGTGGCCGGGGCGAGTGCAGGTCACGTCACTCACGCGCGGCAGTGGCCGGGGCGAGTGCAGGTCACGTCACTCACGCGCGGCAGTGGCCGGGGCGAGTGCAGGTCACGTCACTCACGCGCGGCAGCGGCCGGGGCGAGTGCAGGTCACGTCACTCACGCGCGGCAGCGGCCGGGCCGGGTACAGGTCACGCCACTCACGCGCAGCAGCCCTCCCCCGTCGGGGTCTCGTTCAGTTCGAACCAGATCGCCTTGCCCTCGCCCTGCGGATCGACGCCCCACGCGTCCGCCAGCATCTCCATCAGCACCAGGCCGCGCCCGCTCGATGCCATCTCGCCCGGGTGCCGCTTGTGCGGCAGCTCGTCGCTCGTGTCGGAGACCTCCACCCGCAGCCGCCGCGACTTCTCGCCGCACGCCACCTCCGCCACCATGAGCGCGTCGCCGTCCGTGTGGACGAGGACGTTGGTGACCATCTCGGAGACCATCAGGACCGCCGAGTCGAGCTGGTCCTCGTCCGACCAGTCGTGCAGCAGCTGCCGGACCTGCTGGCGCGCCTCGGCGATCCGTTCCGGCTCCGCCTGGGCGATCGTCATCAGGGTGCGGCGGGGAGCCTCGAGTACGGTGCCGGCGGGCCGGCGGGAGAGCAGCAGGACGGCGATGTCGTCCTCGCGGCGGTCGGCGAGCGGGCCCGTCGTGTGGTGCGAGCCGGGGCCGTGGACGGCCTCCACGAGGGCGTCGGCGAGCCGCTCCAGGTCGTCGCCGTCGTGGGACTCCAAAAGCCCCCTGACCCGCTCCCAGCCGCTGTCCAGGTCGTGCCCGCCGGTCTCCAGGAGGCCGTCGGTGCAGATCATGAGGGTCTCGCCGGGTTCCAGGGTGAGCCGGGTGGTGGGGTAGTCGGTGTCGGGGTCGATGCCGAGCGGCAGGCCGCCGGCGGTGGGCCTGAGCAGCACCGTTCCGTCGTTCATCCGTACCGCCGGGTCGGGATGCCCGGCCCGCGCGATGTCCACCGTCCCCGTCTCCAGGTCGACCTCCAGGTAGAGGCAGGTCGCGAAGCGCGGGCCGCCGTCGGCCTCCCCGTCGTCGCCGTCCGTGATCCCGTAGAGGAAGCGGGAGGCACGGGAGAGGACCGCGTCCGGCCGGTGGCCCTCGGAGGCGTACGCGCGCAGGGCGATGCGCAGCTGCCCCATGAGACCGGCCGCCCGCACGTCGTGCCCCTGCACGTCGCCGATGACGAGGGCGATCCGTCCCCCGTCACGCCCGCCGGTGCGGGAGGAGCCGCCGGGCAGCCGGATCATGTCGTACCAGTCGCCGCCGACCTGGAGCCCGCCGCCGGTCGGCACGTACCGCGCGGCGACCTGGATGCCGGGGATGCCCGGCCCGAGGACCGGCATCATCGTCCGCTGGAGTCCGAGCGACAGCTCGCGCTCCGACTCGGCCACGCCCGCGCGCGCGAGGGCCTGCGCGAGCATCCGCGCGACCGTCGTCAGCACCGAACGCTCGTCGGGCGTGAACGCCACCGGGTGCTTGAAGGCCGCCATCCAGGCGCCCATCGTGCGCCCGGCGACGACCAGCGGCACGAAGGCCCAGGAGCGGCGCCCGAAACGCTGGGCGAGCGGCCAGGTCATGGGGAAGCGGCGCAGGTACTCCTCCGGGGTCGGGAGGTAGATCGCCCGGCCGGTCCGTACGACCTCCGCCGCCGGATAGTCCGTGTCCAGCGACATCGACGAGAACGGCCCCTCGTCGCCCTCGCTGTGCCCGTGGTGGCCGATCACCGTCAGCCGTTCGCCCGCCACGCCGAAGACGGCGAGCCCGTCCGGCGAGAAGCCGGGCATCGAGAGGGAGGCCGCCACCCGCAGCACCTCGGCCGTCGACCGCGCCTCGGCGAGCGCCCGTCCCGCGTCGAGCAGGAACGCCTCACGCGAGCGGCGCCAGTCACCGGTGATGGGGGTGCGCGCGGCGGTGCCGGGCAGCTGCTCGGCGACCTCCTGGAGGGTGCCGACGAGCTGGTAGTCGTTCCCCTCGATGAGCGGCTTCGACCTGCTCCGTACGGTACGGATCACCCGGCCGTGCCCGTCCATGATCCGCAGCCGGGCCTCGGCGAGGGTGCCCTCGGCGACGGCGAGGTTCACGACCCCGTCGATCTCGTTCCAGTCGACCGGATGAAAACGGGAGCGTACGGCCGCCTCGGTGAGCTGTACGGGCTCCGTGGGCAGCCCGAGCAGCCGGGCGGCCTCGGCGTCGAGCGAGACGATCCCGGACGCGTTGTCCCAGCGCCACAGGCCGGTCGCGATCGCGGCCAGGACGTCCTCGGTGCGCATTGCCCCACTTTATGAATATCGGACTCCAGGTCGCCACCGAGAGTATTCGAATTCCGATCTTGGCCCGGCCGGTACCCTGGGTGGGTCTGCCCGCGTGTTCTGTGACACCTGTGACACGGGCCACGGGCGGGCCCACCCACCGAGATCCCGAAGACTGGATGAACGACGATGCATCGGTACAGGTCCCACACCTGCGGCGAGCTCCGCGCCTCTGACGTCGGCACCGACGTCCGACTGAGCGGCTGGCTGCACAATCGGCGCGACCTGGGCGGCATCCTCTTCATCGATCTGCGTGACCACTACGGCATCACGCAGCTCGTCGCCCGGCCCGGCACCACCGCCGCCGAGGTCCTGGACAAGCTGACCAAGGAGACCGTCGTCCGCGTGGACGGCAAGGTCGTCTCCCGCGGCGCGGAGAACGTCAACCCCGAGCTGCCGACCGGCGAGATCGAGATCGAGGCGTCCTCCGTCGAGGTCCTGGGCGCCGCGAAGCAGATCCCCTTCACCATCAACGCCGACGACGGCGTCAACGAGGAGCGGCGCCTGGAGTACCGCTTCCTCGACCTGCGCCGCGAGCGCATGCACCGCAACATCATGCTGCGGTCCGCCGTCATCGCCTCCATCCGCTCCAAGATGGTGGCCCTCGGCTTCAACGAGATGGCGACCCCGATCCTCGCCGCGACCTCCCCCGAGGGCGCCCGCGACTTCGTCGTCCCGTCCCGCCTGAACCCGGGCAAGTTCTACGCGCTGCCGCAGGCGCCGCAGCAGTTCAAGCAGCTGCTGATGATCTCCGGCTTCGACCGGTACTTCCAGATCGCGCCCTGCTTCCGCGACGAGGACGCCCGCGCCGACCGCTCGCCGGGCGAGTTCTACCAGCTCGACGTCGAGATGTCGTTCGTCGAGCAGGAGGACGTCTTCCAGCCGATCGAGAAGCTCATGACGGAGCTCTTCGAGGAGTTCGGCGGCGGCCGCCACGTCACCTCTCCGTTCCCGCGGATCCCGTTCCGCGAGTCGATGCTCAAGTACGGCAACGACAAGCCCGACCTGCGCACGGCCCTCGAACTCGTCGACATCAGCGACGTCTTCGAGAACTCCGAGTTCAAGGCCTTCGCCGGCAAGCACGTCCGCGCCCTGGCCGTCCCGAACACCGGTGACCAGCCGCGCAAGTTCTTCGACCAGCTCGGCGACTTCGCGGTCTCCCTCGGCGCGAAGGGCCTGGCCTGGGTCCGCGTGGGCGAGGAGAACGCCCTCACCGGCCCCATCGCCAAGTTCCTCACCGAAGAGAACGTCAAGGTCCTCACCGAGCGTCTCGGCCTCGCCCCCGGCCACGCGATCTTCTTCGGCGCGGGCGAGTTCGACGAGGTCTCCAAGATCATGGGCCCGGTCCGGGTCGAGGCCGCCAAGCGCGCCGGCCAGTTCGAGGAGAACGTCTTCCGCTTCGCGTGGATCGTCGACTTCCCGATGTACGAGCGGGACGAGGAGACCGGCAAGATCGACTTCTCGCACAACCCGTTCTCCATGCCGCAGGGCGGCCTCGAGGCCCTGGAGACCCAGGACCCGCTGGACGTCCTCGGCTGGCAGTACGACATCGTCTGCAACGGCATCGAGCTCTCCTCCGGCGCCATCCGGAACCACGAGCCCGAGATCATGTTCAAGGCGTTCGAGATCGCGGGCTACTCGCGCGAGACGGTGGAGCACGAGTTCGCGGGCATGCTCCGCGCCTTCGAGTACGGCGCCCCGCCGCACGGCGGCATCGCCCCGGGCGTCGACCGCATCGTCATGCTCCTCGCCGACGAGCCGAACATCCGCGAGACGATCGCCTTCCCGCTCAACGGCAACGCCCAGGACCTCCTGATGGGCGCCCCGACCGAGCTGGACGAGTCCCGCCTGCGCGAGCTGAACATCCAGCTCCGCAAGCCGGTCGAGAAGAAGACGGTCACGGAGGACCGCCCGGTGACGGACGCGGTCCACCCGGACGCGGCGCGGTAGTCCCACCAGACACAAGAGAGGCCCGAAACCACACGTGGTTTCGGGCCTCTTCTGCTTCAGGCACGCGAATCGCCCATCCGTTGATCGTACGATCTTGTGCATGGAGGGTTCAGCGAGCCACTGGCAGGCGCCCAGCACCATCGAACGCGGACTGTACGAGGCGCGAGTGCGCGGCGACTGGCCCACGTACTACGACTTGGTCGCGGATGCGGACCTGTACCTCCCGCAACCGCGGCACCAGGTGGACGCCGAGCCTGACATGACGTTCTTTCGTACATACCGGGATCTACGGACGCGGTCCGCGTGCCTGGCCGTCCACACCGCCGGCATGCTGCCCATCCCCGCTCCGGATCCGGTCTTCGTCATCCGCGACCTCGGTTGGTTCGCAGAGGCCTGGGAGCCCCGGGCCCCGGCATATCTCGTGGTGAATCCGGGCAGCCCATGTGAGGGAGTCCTGCCGGCGACTCCGGAGGGCCGGGCGCTGTGGCGGCACCACTTCGAGAAGATCGAACGGCCCGTCGGGCTGGCCCCGCGGCGCCGTTCACACACTTGAGATAGGTGGGCCTAGGCAGGGACAGGTCGCCTTCGGGCTCGCGGCGGGTGCCCAACTCTTCGTGCAGAACGGCCAGTTCTGGAACGCCCTGGCGAACCACGGCAACGGCTACCGAATGGAACGCGAACAGCTGGACCAGTGGTGGGGCGTCACGAGCTCTGAGGGCTGGGCCCGCACTCAGGAACGGCTGCTGCGGGCCGACATGGTCAGCGGAGTCTGGGAGTTCGTCCTCGGGCTACGGCACTCCCTGGCCCGGGACTTCGCGGGAATCGTCTCCGTGGACCACTGGCGGGAGGCCGCGGAGCGCGTGGTGCGTCTGCGTGCGGAGGAGGCTGCCGAGCCACGGTTGACCCCCGACGGCGTGACGCGGGGCCGTGCCACTTCTCCATCCTCCCTCGCCGCAGAGGTCGAAGGAGTCCAGCGGCTCATCGGCCGGATCACCCGCTACGAGGCGCGTTTCCGGGCCGACGGCCTACTGCCGGAGGGCGCGTGCATCCGCTCCGCCGAGGCTTGGGACTACGGCCGCGCCTCGGCCATGGCCCGTTGGGGCCTGGCCGCCCGCTACTGCACCCTCCCGGAGGCCGAAGCCGCCGTCATCCGGGCCGGCCGCCTCGTACAGGTCAACTACCGCTCGTGGGCGGACTTCTCCGCGGGCTACGCGCTGGGCCGCTGCCTCCACTTCGACGAGGAGGAGTTCGGCGAGTGGTACGACGAGACCCTCCGCACCCACCGCGCCCTGACGACGGAACCGACCAGCCCGTGGCTCACGATTCCGTGGAGCTGAGGGACGGCATTGCGGCAGCCGCTAGGGCGCCGGCGAGGCCCTGCCCATCGACCGACGCGTGGATGGACACCGCCATGTCCCCGGTGCGGAAGCAGCCGAACGTATGAGGTCACGTGCCCCTTCGGGACGTGAGGGGAGCGTCTTCCCGGCTAAGAGAACAGAAGTTCGTCCTTGAGTTGGAGGTTCGGGAAAACCCTGAGTCGGAGAGTTCCCTTTGTGGAGCCCATCGCGAACTCGGTACACAGGATGGTCTCCTTGTCCTGCTCCTCGATCCAAAGGCGCGTCGCACCTTCTCTGAAGATGTCTACCGTGCCGCTCTCCCGGATCCACAACAGTCGAATTGACCGGCCGGCAGGACTGAAGCTGAAGCGCAGCGATTCCCCGGTGACATCTGTCAGGTCGATCTCTTGTGTGTCCGATTCGGTTTCCACGGGGTCAACCCCAAGGGACTCCGTGAAGCGGCGCAGGTCAGGTACCGAGAACGCTTCTTGCATCATGCTATTTGCCGCCCTTGAAGATCGCAGTGGAAAACCTCAGGCTTCCATCCTCCATCATTTGCCAGGTGGCCTCTACCTGGCGGATCCCGTGAGGCCCGTAAATGACCGATTTCACTTCGCCGAACTCGCCCCACTGATTCGTGAAAGTTCGATCGAATCCATTGCTTGCCGCGTCTTTCAGGTGATCGATGACGTACTGCCTCGAAGCCGGAGTGTCATGAAAACCTATGCTCTTCAACTGCTGTGCGTTCTGTCTTGCTCTGGCAGTATTGTGATCATCCGCCTTGATGTCTTTGTCGAAAAGGTAATCTAGCTTCCGATCGTCGATGTGGGGGCACGGCGCCAGGCCGAGGGGGTCCGCCCACGTATGTGGATTGTGGACGTACGTCGCCGGATTCGGGGCCGGGGCGAGGCCCAAGGGGTCCGGGGAGAGGTACCAGGCCGATTCCGGGTCGTAGTAGCGGAAGTAGTTGTAGTGGAGGCCCGATTCCGGGTCGAAGTACTGGCCCGGGAAGCGGAGTGGGGTGTACGCCGTCGCGTCGCGGTTCCACGTCGTCGTGCCCCAGAGCGTCGTGCGGGTGCGCCAGGCCAAGTCCCCCGATTCGTCGACGAGTTCCGTAGGGGTGCCGATCAGGTCCGTGACGATGGCGAAGAAGCGCTCGTCCGTGGAGCCTGCGTCCGTGCGGCGTTCCGTCTGGGCCAGCGGGCGCAGGCCCGCGTGGTCCCAGGTGACGGTGACGTCGGCCGTCGTCTGTTCGCAGAGGGTCGTGCCGTCCCACGTGAAGTGGACCGTCTCGGAAGCGGACTGCTTCGCTATTCGGCGGCCCAGGGGGTCGTACGCGTACCTCCACACCGTGCCGTCCGGTGTCGTCACCGAGGTCAGGCGGTCTTCCGCGTCCCACGCGTAGCGCCAGGTGTCGGGCTTTCGCGAGAGGCGGGTGCGTCGGCGGAGCGTGATCCGGCCCTGGGCGTCGTGTTCGTAGTGGACCGATCCGGCTCGGGCGAGGCGGGTGCCGGTGTACGTGCGCCGGCCCGTCGAGTCGTGACCGGCGTGGGCGGCCGGCCATTCCGCATCCGTCTGGTTGCCGGCCTCGTCGTAGGCGTACCGCTCCGTCCAGCGGTCCGCTCGTACGACCGTGACGCGGCCCGCGCCGTCCAGGTCGAAGCGGCGGGTGCCCGAAAGCCCGTCCGTGACGGAGATCAGTCCGCCGTCGGGGCGGTAGCCGTACGCGCGGTGCTGGAGGCGGCTGCCCCGGGAGGTGATCTCCTGGGCCGTCAGGCGGCTCATTTCGTCGAACGACGACGTCAGAGACACGAAGTCCGAGACCGCGCGCTCCACTTCGCGGCCCAGGGCGTCGAAGGAGAAGGCGATCTCGCGACCGGAAGCCGTGAGACGAGTCCTCCGGCCCGCCGCGTCGTACGACCACGTGCTGACCGAGCCGCCCGGCGTCGTCCTCCCCACCCGCCGGCCCGCCTCGTCGTACGCGTACGTCAGCGTCCGCCCGTTGACCGTCTCCGACTTCAGGCGGCCGTAGCGGTCCCGGAGGCGTACCAGCGTCGCGTCCGGGCTCGTCGCCGCCGCCAGTTCGTCGAAGACGTCGTACTCGTAGGTGGTGATCGCACCGTTCGCGTCCTTGCGGACGATCTGACCGAGTGCGTTGCGCTCGAAGCAGACCGTCTCGCCGAGTGCGTTCGTGCGGGACACCAGCCGGCCCGCCGTGTCGTAGCCGTACGTGAGTCTCCGGCCGTACCGGACGGAGACCGCCGAACCGGGGGAGGGACGGCGGGGAGCCCGCGCGTCGGGGTGCGCGGCTTCACCCACGACGCGACCCTCCGGCTGACCCGGGTCACGAACCCCCCGCCGTCCGCCCGCGCCATGTCGCGCTCGGCGGCGCGCCCGATCGCGCCCAACTCCTCCCGAAGCCCACGGCCGGTCACCCCGATCCGCCGCGCGGCCGCCGCCATCGCCGCGAACCCGGGCTCAAGGGACCTCGCGGACCACCGCAGCCCCGCCAGATCCGCCTCCCGCGCGTCAGAAAGCCCCGGCTTGGGCGTCAGCTCCATCCCTGCCAGAAGCCCTCCCACAGCGGCCCGGGCCAGCCCCTGGTCCTCACGCGTCACGACCATGCGCGCACGCTAGGCACCGGACCTGGGCGTTTCCTCGCGTCGGCCTGTGAGCCGGCTGTGTCACCCGCCGGGGTGAATGCCGAAGATTCTCGGATTCCAGCGCGTTGGCATATGCCACCGTGCCGGTCATGGCGACAGCGACGAACCCGGTCAAGCGGGCCGGGGAGCACGTACCTTGGAAGGCACCACCGATCCGGGAGGAGTCTGCCGTGAGCGTCTTGACCCAGGAGGGGTTCGAAGAGCTCGCCCGTGCCGGCGAACGCGTGGACGAATCTCTGCGCCTTGAATTCATCGACGGGACAATCTGGGAGAAGGCTGTGCCGGATGGCGACCATGGGCGGATCATTGCCTGGCTGACGCGACTGTGCATTCAGGCCAACACGGACTGGTGGCTGTACCCCGATCAGGGGTTGAGGATCGAGAAGTACCGCAAGGGCAACGCCCGTCCCGACGGCTGCCTCGTTCCGCTGGACACGTTCGTCGGCCAGGGCGAGTGGGCGAGTGCCGACGGCGTCCTGATGGTCGTCGAAGTCACCTCCGGCGACTCGGACACCGGCCACCGTGACCGCGTCGAGAAGCCTCGCGCCTACGCCGAGACGGGCATCCCTGTGTACCTGTTGGTGGACAGGACCACGGGCGAGGTCAAGGTCCACTCACAGCCGGACGGGGAGCGGTACGAGATGGTGGCGACCGTGCCCTTCGGCAAGACGGTCACTCTGCCGGAGCCGGTGGGGATGGAACTGGACACCGAGCCGCTGAAGAACTGGGTGCGCTGAAGGCCGCACGCGGGCTGCGCCGGACGCGCACCCGCCGGGCGGGAAGGCACCGCTGCGCCGCGGGCCGGAACACCTGCCGCCCGTGCTCGTTCAGCAATTTCGGCGAGAGCCTGTCGAAGGCGTCCCGCTCCATGGCCGGGTCGTCGGCCCAGACCTGACCAGGCTTCATAGAGGTCAGGTCGTCGACGGTGAACTCGACGGACCGTCGTAGGGGCTCCAGCCCTGACGGGGCCCGCGAACCTCAGGGCGTACGTGCGGCCCGGCAACAACGCCTGCTCACCGTCGGTCTTCGCATGCCAGGAGGCCGGGGGAGAGAACAGCGGGCACGACTCGCTGCCGCGAACCGACACCCACGTCACCCAGCCGCTGTCCTCGACACCGCCTTCCGCCCTGCTGGAAGGCGCCACGGCGGACCGCTCACCTTCCGGGGAGCCGGCGTCGTCCTGGTGTTCGTCCCAACTGTCGAGTCTCACGTGCGAGGCATCGTCTCCCCCGCACGGGTGTACCTCCGCGACCGGCTTCCGGTCCTCGCCCATCCAGACCGCGACGAACGGCTGGTCCGCCGGACTGCATCCGCTCACCAGCCCGAGCCCCGCCACCACGCACACCGCGCCGGCTACACGTCTCATTCCGCACCCCGGGTCACGCAGCTCAGAGGGAGCCGCCGCATGGCTCCGTGATGCGTGCGAAGAAAGTTCGCGCCGGCTGTCACACATCCCGCGCGCGCTCCGTCAGTGCAGTGTCCGGCTCGGTCGAGGCGGACATCGAGAGGCTGAAGGAGCCCACGCCATGTCCACCACCGCCATCGTCGTCACCGCCGTCGCCGCCTTCCTTGCCGGCTTCTCCGGCCTCTCGGTCTTCCTCAAGGCCAAGTACGTCGTCGAGCCGCTCGCCCAGTACGGCGTGCCCCGGTCGTGGTGGAACCTGCTCGGCGCCGCCAAGGCCGCCGGGGCCGTCGGGCTCGTCGTCGGGATCTGGGTCCCGGTGATCGGGACCCTCGCCGCGATCGGGCTCATCCTGTACTTCGCCGGCGCCGTCATCACCGTGCTGCGGGCCCGCGCGTACGGCCACGCCCCCTTCCCGATGGTCTACATGGCGCCCGCCGTCGCCGCCCTGGTCCTGACCTGGTGACCGCGAGTGCGTACGACGAAGGCCGCCGGCCCCGGATCGACACCGGGACGGCGGCCTTCTTCGTACGAGTACGGGTACGCGTCAGTCCTTCTTCGGCTCCTCCAGGCGCGGGAACAGCACCGCGCCCTTCGTCACCGTCGCGCCCGCGGGGAGCTGGCCCCACGTCGCGGAGGACTGGACCGGCTGCGCGGCCAGCGCGCCCAGGGACGGCTCGGCGCCCAGCGAGTCCCACAGGGCCTGCGAGGTCTCCGGCATGATCGGGTTCAGCAGGACCGCGACCGCGCGGAGCGACTCCGCGGCCGTGTAGAGGATCGTCGCCAGGCGGGCCCGGCCCTCCTCCGACTCGTCCTTGGCCACCTTCCACGGCTCCTGCTCCGTGATGTAGCCGTTGACCTGCTTCACGAAGTCGAAGATCGCCAGGATGCCGCCCTGGAAGTCCAGCTCCTCGCCGATCTTCGCGTCGGCCGTCGCGACGGCCTTGGCCAGGCCCTCGTGGATCGCCTTCTCCGCGTCGCCGTCGGCCGCCGAGGCCGGCAGCTCGCCGCCGAAGTACTTGCCGACCATGGCCGCCACGCGGGAGGCGAGGTTGCCGTAGTCGTTCGCCAGCTCGCTCGTGTAGCGGGCGGAGAAGTCCTCCCACGAGAACGAGCCGTCCTGGCCGAACGCGATGGCCCGCAGGAAGTACCAGCGGTACGCGTCCACGCCGAAGTGCGAGGTCAGGTCCTGCGGCTTGATGCCCGTCAGGTTCGACTTCGACATCTTCTCGCCGCCGACCATCAGCCAGCCGTTCGCCGCGACCCGGCCGGGGACCGGCAGGCCCTGCGCCATCAGCATCGCCGGCCAGATCACCGCGTGGAACCGCAGGATGTCCTTGCCGATGAGGTGCACGTTCGCCGGGAAGGTCTCGTCGAACTTCGCCGGGTTCTCGTTGTAGCCGACGGCCGTCGCGTAGTTGAGCAGCGCGTCGATCCACACGTAGATGACGTGCTTCTCGTCCCACGGCACCGGGACGCCCCAGTCGAACGTCGAGCGCGAGATGGAGAGGTCCTCCAGGCCCTGCTTGACGAAGTTCACGACCTCGTTGCGGGCCGACTCCGGCTGGATGAAGCCCGGGTTCGCCTCGTAGAACTCCAGGAGCTTCGGGCCGTACTCGCTCAGCTTGAAGAAGTAGTTCTCCTCCTTGAGGATCTCCACCGGCTTCTTGTGGACGGCGCACAGCTTCGTGCCGTCCTCCGCCTCGATGAGGTCGCCGGGGAGCTTGTACTCCTCACAGCCCACGCAGTACGGGCCTTCGTACCCGCCCTTGTAGATCTCGTCCTTGTCGTACAGATCCTGCACGAACTCCTGAACGCGGTCGGTGTGACGCTTCTGCGTGGTGCGGATGAAGTCGTCGTTCGCGATGTTCAGGTGCTCCCAGAGGGGCTTCCACGCCTCCTCGACGAGCTTGTCGCACCAGGCCTGGGGCGTGACGTTGTTCGCCTCGGCCGTGCGCATGATCTTCTGACCGTGCTCGTCCGTGCCGGTGAGGTACCACACCTTCTCGCCGCGCTGACGGTGCCAGCGCGTGAGCACGTCGCCTGCGACGGTCGTGTAGGCGTGGCCCAGGTGAGGAGCGTCGTTGACGTAGTAGATGGGGGTCGTGACGTAGAACGCCTTCGCCCCCTGCTTCTCGGATCCAGTGGCCGCCATGGTCGAAATCCTAACGGTCGGACGAAGATCCACTCACATCGATATGCCGGGGCGGCAGGGGGCGGGGGCCAGGGGGCGGCCGTGGGCGGCGTGCCCGGGCTGGGGAGGATGGACCGCATGCGTGTACTCGTAGCCGAGGACGAGCGGGACCTCGCCGCACTCCTCGCCACCGGCCTGCGACGGGCCGGCTTCGCCGTCGACACCGTCCACGGCGGGGACGACGCCCTGGAGGCACTCGGGCTTCCCTCGTACGGGGTCGGCCCCGGCCCGCTCGGGGCGAGCTCGTACGGCTCCGGCGCCGGCTCCGGTTCCGGTCCGCTCGCCGTCGGTCCGTACGGCTCCGGCTCCGGTTCCGGTCCGCTCGCCGTCGGTCCGTACGGCTCCGGCTTCGGACCGCTCGTGGGCAGTCCCTACGACGTGCTCGTCCTCGACCGCGACCTGCCCCGCGTCCACGGCGACGACGTCGCCCGCCGGCTCGTCGCCGCCGGGTCCCCCACCCGCATCCTCATGCTGACCGCCTCCTCCGCCGTCGAGGACCGCGTCGAAGGCCTCGACCTCGGCGCCGACGACTACCTCGGCAAGCCCTTCGACTTCCCCGAGCTCGTCTCCCGCGTCCGCGCCCTGCGGCGCCGTGCCGCCCGGCCCGCCCTGCCCCCGCTCCTGGAGCGCGACGGCCTCGTCATGGACACCGTCCGGCGGACCGCCGCCCGCGAAGGGCGGGACCTCGACCTCTCCCCCAAGGAGTTCTCCGTCCTCCAGATCCTCCTGGAGGCCGACGGCGCCGCCGTCTCCGCCGAGGAGCTCCTCGAACGCGCCTGGGACGCCCACGCCGACCCCTTCACCGGAGCCGTACGGGTCTGCATGAGCAAGCTGAGGGCGAAGCTCGGGGAGCCGGGGCTCATCCGGACCGTGCAGGGCGTCGGGTACGTCCTGTGAGCCGCCAGGGGCTCCTCGGGGCCGGGTCCACCATCCGTACCCGCATCGCGCTCGTCTACGGCGGCGTCTTCCTGGTCCTCGGCGCCGTCCTGCTGCTCCTGGTGAACCTGCTGGTCAGAGCCGGTACGGACGCCGACGCGGACGCGATCGTGGCCCGCGCGGACGACGTCGCCTTCGTCGAGGCGTACCAGCTCGGCGACGACATCAGCCGGGCCGCCGGCGAGCAGATGCTCATGTGGTCCTGCCTCGGCCTGCTCGTCATGGCCTGTGGCGCCGTCGTCGTCGGCTGGTGGACCGCCGGGCGGGTCCTGCGGCCCGTCCACGAGATGACAGCGCGGGCCCGGCGGCTCTCCGAGCGGAACCTCGACGTGGGGGTCCCCCAGGACGGAGTCTGGGGGAGGCTCGGCGTGCGCGGGCCCGACGACGAGCTCAAGGAACTCGGCGACACGATCGACGCGCTCCTCGGACGCCTGGAGACCGCCTTCGACAGCCAGCGCCGGTTCATCGCCAACGCCTCCCACGAACTGCGCACCCCGCTCGCCACCCAGCGCGCCGCGATCCAGATCGGGCTCGACGACGACTGCGACGTCCGGCAGGTCCTCCTCGACGCCAACCGGCGCAGCGAACGCCTCATCGACGGGCTGCTGCTCCTCGCGCGGAGCGAGCGCGGGCTCGCCGAACGGGAGGACGTGCTGCTCGGGGAGGTCGTCGAGGAGGAGTACGCGCACGCGTGCGTGGTGGGCGACGGCGGTGTCGTACGGGGGAGCCGGGTGCTGCTCGGCCAGCTCGTACGCAACCTCGTCGCGAACGCGGTCGCGTACAACGTGCCGGGGGGTGAGGTGGACGTACGGGTCGAGGCCGGCGTCCTGACCGTCGTCAACACCGGGCCCGTGGTCCCGGAGGCGGGCCTCGACGGGCTCTTCGAACCCTTCCGGCGGGGGGAAGGACGGGACCGGATGGGGCCCGGCGCCGGGCTCGGGCTCTCCATCGTGCGGTCGATCGCCGCCGCACACGGCGGCGGGGTACGGGCCGTCGCGCGGGGCGCGGCCGAGGGCGGCGGGCTGGCGGTGACGGTGACCCTGCCGGTCACCGCCACCGCCGCCTGCCCCTAGAGCTCCAGGCCGGCCAGGAGACCCCGGTAGAAGGCCGCGTGCGCCGTCTCGACCGGCGTCACGCCCGCGAAGTACGTCGCCGTACGGGGGGTGCCGTCGAGCTTCCGGAGGTAGTCGAAGGCCTTGTTGTCCTCCTCGCCCCAGGCCACGAACCGCCAGTGCAGCGGACGGTCGGCGGCCTCGGCCAGCGCCTGCGTCGCGGCCGTCTTCGACTCCGGGGCACCGTCCGTCTGGAACACCACCAGGGCCGGGCGGGCCGGGTCCGCCTTCTCGTGGTGGGCCAGGACCTCCTCCACGGCGCGGTGGTAGTTCGTACGGCCCAGGCGACCGAGGGTGCCGTTGATCTCCTCGATGCGGGTCGGGGTGGTCGTGGCCGGGGTCAGCTCCGCGGTCCCGTCGATGTCCGTCGAGAAGAACACGGTCGTGACGGTGGCGTCCTCGTCGAGGTGCGCCGCGAGCGCCGTGACCTGCTCGGCGAGCCGCTGCACGGAGCCGTCCTTGAAGTACCCGCGCATCGAACCGGACCGGTCGACGACGAGGTACACGGCGGCCCGCGCGCCCGTGAGCTCCTGCTTCTTGAGCTGAGCCCCGGCGGCCTTGTAGGCGTCGGCGAGGTGCGGGGCGGCGGCCTTCACGGCGGCGAGGGCCAGCGCGGGGGCGGCCTCGGCCGAGCTGTCCTGGGCCTGGCTGTCCTGGGCCTCGTCGGCCTGCGCGTCCGGCTCGGGGGCGCGGTCGGCCTCGTCGGCCTGGGCGTCCGCCGCGACGGCGACCGGCTCCGCCGGGGCGGTGGCCTCGGCCTGGGGCTCCTCGGCGGCGTCCGCTTCCGGCTCCTCCGCCTCGTCCTGCTGCTCGGCAGCGACTTCGGTCGCGTCCGTGTCCGTGTCCGTTTGCGCGTCCGCGTCTGCGGCGACGGTCTCGGCCTGCGGCTCGTCCGCAGCGTCCGCCTCCGGCTCCTCCGGAGCGACGTCGGACGCGTCCGCGGAGACGGGCGTCTCCGGCGCGTCGGCGGCCTCGGCCTGCGGTTCGGCGGACGCGTCCGCCTCCGGCTCCGCCGGGGTGGCTACCTCGGAGGCGGAGGTGGCGGCCTCCACGAGCTCCTGCTCCTCCGCAGCGGCTTCGGACGCCTCCGCGTCCGCGGCGACGCCTTCGGCCTGGGGCTCGTCGGCGACGTCCGCCTCCGGTCCCGCCGCAGCGGAAGGGGTCTCCTCAGCGACGGCCGAAGCCTCGTCCGTCGCCACGTCGGCGTCGGCCGACTCCTCGGCAGCGGGTGCCGCGGCCTCGTCCGTCGCAGCCTCGTCCGTCGCCGTCGCCGTCTCCGCCGTCACCTCGACGTCGTCCGACTCCGCCGCAGGCTCGGCCTCGGACGCCGACTGCGCCGGAACCGTCGCTCCCGCGACCCCGGCGACCGCCGCCGCGTCCGCACCAGCCGCACCCTCCGGCTCGGAAGCCGCGGGCTCGGACGTGCCCGTACCCGGCTCCCCGCCGTCGCCCTCCCGGGCCTTCGGGATCTGCGGGTTGTCGAAGGACGCCGCCACCAGGTCGTCCGCCGCGCGGCGCGCCGCCGCCTCCGTCGGCTCCGGAGCGGCCGACGCGGTCCGGGTGTCCGTGGCGGTCGACGTGGCCGACGCCGCCCGGGTGTCCGTGGCGGTGGACGTGGCCGACGCCGCCCGGGTCTCCGAGGCGGTCGACGTGGCCGACGCGGCCCCGGTGTCCGAGGCGGTCGACGTGTCCGTGGCACCCTCCGCACCCGTCGCGCTCGGCGCCTCCAAGGTGGCGGTCTCACGCGTCTGGGACGGGACGGAGGTTGCCGGGGATTCCTCGCGGTCCCGGCCGAACACCTTGCGCAGCATGCTCCGAATACCCATGGGCGAACCCTTTCGCATGAGTGGGGGTGCAGTGTGAATGTCCGTACTGGGCGTTTCGGGACGTTCATCCCTGGCCAGGGCGGACACGTAAGGTTAGCGGCCACCCCCTCCCCCTCCGGTGACCCGGTCGCCTCCGGTTGTCGTGCATTCATCCGGCGTTCACTCCGGCGCCGTCCCTGTGCAGATGAGCGCACATAGCGTCGCCGCCGAGTGAAGCCGAAGCAATCCGACAACCATGGCGGCGCAACGTGCGCCGGAGGAGGACGAAGTGCGCAAACTGCTGCCGCTGCTGAGCACGAACCCCCACGGAGGCGGCCGTTCCGCTCTCACCTGCCGGTTCCGCTGTGGTGACGCCTGCTTCCACGAGGTGCCCAACACCAGCGACAACGCGTACGTCGGCGACGTCATCGCCGGTGCCCTCTCGCGCCGTTCCGCCCTCCGTGCCGCCGCCGTCGTGACCGTCGCCTCCGCCGTCGGCGGGGCTGTCACCCTCGGGAACGCCCCCGCGGCCGAGGCGAGCCCGCAGAAGCCGCAGCCCACCGACGGCGCCCGCGGCCTGCGCTTCGCGCCCGTCGCGCCCAACACCGACGACCGGGTCACCGTCCCCGCCGGGTACGAGCAGAACGTGGTCATCCGCTGGGGCGAGCCCATCCTCCGCGGCGCGCCCGCCTTCGACTCCGAGAACCAGACCGCCGCCGCCCAGGCCGGCCAGTTCGGTTACAACAACGACTTCCTCTCCTTCCTGCCGCTGCGCCACGAGCCGCACCGCCAGGTCCTCGTCGCCAATCACGAGTACACCGACGAGGTGCTGATGTTCCGGGGCTACGACCCCGAGAACCCGACCCGCGAGCAGGTCGAGATCGCCTGGGCCGCCCACGGCCTCGGTGTCGTCGTGGTCCAGGAGGAGCACCGCACCGGCAAGCTGACCGCCGTCACCCGGCACCGGCTCAACCGGCGCCTGACCGCGACCAGCGAGTTCGAGCTCACCGGGCCCGTCGCGGGCGGCGACCTCGTCAGGACCTCCGCCGACCCGGAGGGCCGTACCGTCCTCGGCACGCTCAACAACTGCTCCGGCGGCACCACCCCCTGGGGCACCACGCTCCACGGCGAGGAGAACTTCAACCAGTACTTCGCGAACGGCTCCTCCGCCACCGACAAGCGGTACGGCATCGGCACCGGCGCCACCGAGCGCAAGTGGGAGCGGTTCGACAAGCGCTTCGACCTCAAGCAGGAGCCGAACGAATCGCACCGCTTCGGCTGGGTCGTCGAGCTCGACCCGTACGACCCCGAGTCCACGCCCCGCAAGCGCACCGCCCTCGGCCGCTTCAAGCACGAGGCCGCGCAGCCCCGGCTCACCGAGGACGGCCGTCCGGTCGTCTACATGGGTGACGACGAGCGGTTCGACTACCTCTACAAGTTCGTCTCCTCGAAGCGGATGAAGAAGGGGTCCTCCCGCGCCGCCCACGAGCACAACCTCACCCTCCTCGACGAGGGCACCCTCTACGTCGCCAAGTTCACCGGTGACTCGCCCGCCGCGGAGATCGACGGCACCGGCAAGCTCCCGACCGACGGTGAGTTCGACGGATCCGGCGTCTGGATCCCGCTCGCCACAGCCGGTCCCGACGGCGCCGTCTCGCACGTGCCCGGCATGACCGCCGAAGAGGTGTACGTCTTCTCCCGCCTCGCCGGTGACAAGGTCGGCGCCACCAAGATGGACCGCCCCGAGGACGTCGAGCCCTCGCCGCGCAGCGGCCGCGTCTACGTCGCGCTCACCAACAACTCCAAGCGCGGCACCGCGGGCAACGCCCCCGCCGACGAGGCCAACCCGCGCAACGTCAACAAGCACGGCCACATCCTGGAGCTCTCCGAGCACTGGGACGACCCGTCCTCCGACGGCTTCGCCTGGCGGCTGTTCCTCGTCGCCGGCGACCCGAACGACCCGGCCACCTACTTCGCCGGCTTCCCCAAGGACAAGGTCTCCCCGATCTCCTGCCCGGACAACGTCGCCTTCGACCCGCACGGCAACCTGTGGATCTCCACCGACGGCAACCAGCTCGGCTCGCACGACGGCCTGTTCGGCGTCGCCACGCGCGGCGAGCGGCGCGGTGAGCTCAAGCAGTTCCTGACCGTGCCCACCGGCGCCGAGACCTGCGGCCCGCTCGTCCAGGACCGCCGCGTCCTGGTCGCCGTGCAGCACCCGGGCGAGATCGACGGCGCCTCCGTCGAGAAGCCCGCCTCGGTCTGGCCCGACGGTCCCGGGAAGATCGTCCGCCCGTCGGTCGTCTCCGTCTGGCGCAAGGACGGCCGCGACATCGGCGTGTGATGCCTCCTGGGGGTGGAGCGGCTCACTCCACCCCCAGGCCCTCCCTGAACCTCGTGAACTGCTCCTCCGGGTCGCCCGTGTACGCCCACGGCACCCACGCCGCCCGCGTCCCCAGCATCCCCATCAGCTCCCGCGCGATCTCCACCTGCCCCGCGTAACAGGCGGCGTGTGCGAGGAAGTTGAGGTCCGCGACCTCCTCCGGTGCCACCGGGCGCTCCGGGTCCCGGCCGCCGATCCAGCGCGCGTGCGTCCGGCGCAGCTCCGTCACCGCAAGCTCGTGCTTCCAGTGCTGGTCGAAGCCCCGCACCGGGCCCCGGCCGAGCGCCCCGTCCGCGATGTACCGGTACTCCTCCACCCGCGCGACCTGCACGAGGACCGGCAGCGGCGAGCCGGGCGGCGCCACTCCCGCCGCGTCGCGGGCGAAGTCGTACATGCTGCCGTGCGTGCCGTGCCACCGCGCCGACCAGTACCGCAGCACCTGGATGTGGCCCTCGGTGTTGTACGGGTCGCGGCGCCGCAACTCGTCGAACCAGTGCCGCAGTTCGCGGCGCGGCACCCCGCCCTCGTACAACCGGGCCACCGAGAGCAGCGACACCCACGGCATCGGGTCGGCCGGTGCCGCCTCGGCCGCGCCCCGGCAGGCGTCGACGGCCGCGTCGATCCGGCCCCGGTCGAGGGAGGCGCCCCGGCCGGCCGCGATCGCCGCGTCGAAGACCCGTACCACCTCGGTCGCGGCCCGCATCACGGCGGCGTCGGGGCTGCCGGGCTCGGCGGCCCGCCAGGTCTCGACGGTCGAGCTGCCCGCGGCGGCGTGCGAGAGGAGCCGCAGCCGGTGGGTGCGGCGCGCCCAGTCCGTACCGGTGGCGGCGAGCAGGTCCCGTACGCCCTGCCAGCGGCCGATGACGATGTCGTGGCGCGCCTCGGTCAGCGCCCGGTCCCCGAAGTCCGGGTCGAAGTCGGGCGCGAAGCGCTCCGGACGCGCCGGGCGCGCGGAGCGGCGGCGTACGGCCATCGGGGGCCTCCTTCGGGTTCGGCTGCCGTCAGAAGTCGCTGTATTCGTACGGGTGCGGTCAGAGGTCGCTGCTTATGTGCGGGTGCGGTCAGAAGTCCGTCGCGTAGTTCTTGTCGCGGGCTCCCGTACGCGGGCGCGTGGCCGGGCCCGAGCCTTCCGCCGCCGCCAGCGCGCGGACGGCGTCGAGCCGGGCCGGGCGGTAGTAGTCGCTGCCCTTGCGCCAGTACACGAGCAGCGGGACTACGCCGAGGAGCAGGCCGCCGAGGCCGATGGTGAGCGCGGTCGTGGAGAGTTGTCCGAGCGATTCGGCGAAGGCCCACAGCATGAACGCGGAGCCGAACAGCGGCCAGAGGCCACCGAGGACGAAGTTCCGTACGGAGCGGAACAGGACCGCCTTGTACGCGACGACGGCGGCGATGCCCGCGAGGCCGTAGTAGAAGGCGATCTGGAGGCCGATCGCGGAGACCGCGTCGCTGAGGATCTGCTGCACGGAGCCGGCGGCCGCGGCCGCGCAGAACATCAGGAGGGCGGCGCCGCCGACGGCGGCGATCGCGACCCACGGGGTGTTCCAGCGGCGGTGCACCAGGCCGAGCGCGGCGGGCAGGGTCCGGTCGCGGCCCATCGCGAAGAGCGAGCGGGTGACCTGGAGGAGCGTGGTCTCCAGGGTGGCGACGGTCGACAGCAGGACGGCGACGACGAGGAGCTTGCCGCCGACGCCGGGCCAGATCTCCTGGCCGAGGACGGCGAGGACGTTGGGTCCCGCGGTGCGGATCTCCTCGGCGCTCAACAGGACGTTGACGGCGACGGTGAAGGCCTCGAAGAGGAGGAAGACGAAGCCGACGCCGACGAGCGCGGCGAGTCCGGCGGTGCGGCGGCTGTTCCGGGTCTCCTCGCTGAGGTTGCTGGTGACGTCCCAGCCCCAGTAGTAGAACGCGGCGATCAGCGCCCCGGCGGCGAAGGTGTCGGCCCCGTGGAAGTGGCCGAGGGAGAACCAGGACCAGTCGAAGGCGGTGGCCCGGCCCCGGTGCGCGACGGCGGCGAGGACGAAGGCGAGCAGGATCAGCATCTCGGCGCCGGACATCACGAGTTGCGCCCGTACGGTGAGCCGGGCGCCGCCCAGGACCACGAGCAGCATCATCAGGAACCAGCCGGCGCCGACGGCCGCCGCGAGCGGGGTGTTCTCGGCGAGGTCCGGGTCGATCAGGGAGAGTGTGAGGGAGCCGGCGGGCAGCGAACCGGCCACCATGAACACGGTGGCGGCGAAGACCAGTGCCCAGCCGGAGAGGAAGCCGAGGAAGGGGTGGAGGGTGCGGCCCACCCAGGAGTATCCGGCGCCGGCGTTGACGTCGATCCGGCCGAGGCGGGCGTACGCCAGGACGATGCCGAGCATCGGTATCGCGCAGTAGAGCAGCGCGGCGGGCCCGGCGAGGCCGACCGCGCCGAAGAGGACGGCGGTGGTCGCGGCCAGCGAATAGGCGGGGGCGCTGCCGGCGACGGCCATCACGATCGTGTCGAAGGTACCGAGGACGTTGGGCTGGAGCCCTCTGTTCGTGGTGGTGCGCATGGCGGGTCCTCGGGGGCGCGGGGGGCTGAGGCAGGACGAGGGTGGGGCGGGACTTGTGTCGACGGTGGGCCGGGGCTGGGCTCGGACAGGGCGGTGGCAGGGCGAAGTGGTCCGTCCGCCGGGCCGGTTGCCGACGGCGGCGGGCGCGGATCACGGTGAATCGAGCGCATCGTAGTCGCCCGGGTGGCTTCCGGTAACGGCGGTGGGGAAGGTTCCGTTCCGTGACCGCCGGTAAGTCCTCCCGTACGCCCCCGGAGGGAGGTTTACCGCAGGTCGGGACCGGCGATGGCGCGGGCCGCGCTGACCTCCTGACGGAGCGGCGCCAGGACTCCGTTCTCGTCGCCGGGAAGCTCCGCGCGGACCTCCACGAGGGTGTCGGTGCCGCGCAGTCCGTCCGCGAGGTCCCGCAACTCCCGCTCCACCGCGGCGACCTCCGCGGGGTCGGGGGCGGCGGCACCGTGGTTGACCCGGATCCGGGCCGCCGTCGTCGCGTCCACGATCCGCTCCACGGCCACGACCAGCGGCCACCAGGCGGCGGCGCGGGCGCCCGTCGGCGGCGGTTCGGTCAGGGCCCGCTGGAACTCGGAGCGGACCGTCGACAGGTCCCGGTAGAGCTTCCGGCGGGCCCGCAGCCTGCCGCCGTGGTCGCCGTCCCCGCCGAACGCCCGCCCCACGTACGCGGCGGTGTCGGCGACCGCGTCCGCGAGCCGGTCGCCGATCCGGGCGTGCCAGGACTCGGGCCAGAGCAGATATCCGGCGATCAGGGCGATCCCGCAGCCGATCAGCGAGTCGTACAGGCGGGGCAGGACCAGGTCGAAGCCCTGGTGGTTGAGCATGTCGGAGAGCAGCAGGATGACCGGGGTGATGGCCGCGGTCTGGAAGGCGTACCCCTTCGCGGAGAACGCCGGGATCAGGGCCGCGAGCACCACCATCACCGGCACGTCCCACCAGCCGCGAGGGACCTCGGAGAGGACGAGCGCGGCCAGGACGAGCCCGGCCGCGGTGCCGGCGGCGCGCAGCACCGCCCGGGAGAAGACCGAGCCGAAGTCGGGCTTCATGACGAAGGTGACGGTCAGCGCGACCCAGTACGAGCGGGGCACGGCGATCAGCGACACCAGGGCCTGCGCGAGACCGATGCAGAGCGCCAGCCGGAGGCCGTACCGCCAGGACGCCTCGGAGAGCAGGACCGCGCGGGCCGCCCGGCGGGCCCGGACGCGGAGCGCGGCGGGCCGCCCCAGCCGGTCGTCGACGTTGTACGGGTCGGGATCGGCCTTGAGGACGACGGCCGCCGCGTGCCGCAGGGCGTGGTCCACGGCCTTCTCGGCGGGCCGCTCGGGCGTCGGCAGGTCGTCCAGGGCGGGGGTGCCGGTGCGGCCCTCCTCGACGGCGTCCGCGAGCTCCCGTACGGCCGCGGGGATCGCGGGCGACAGCGGGCCGACCAGCCGGGCCCGCAGCTGGGCGGCGGGCGCGGCCTCCACGAGCGGGATCACGACGTTCAGCTGGGCGAGGATCCGCACCAGGGAGGAGGCGCGGCCGTGCTGGCGGGCCCGGCGGGCGAGGACCAGGTCGTACGACTGGTTCAGGGAGGCGGTGACGGCCTGCCTCTTCTCGTCGTACGCGTCGGTGCCGGTGGCCTCGTACAGCTCGGCGACGGTCCGGTAGGTGGCGGCCACGGCCTCCCGCTCGGGGGCGGCGCGGCGCATCGGCCAGCCGAGGAGGGTCAGGACCAGGACGAACAGCCCGCCGAGCGTGAGCAGGACGGGGGCCTTCCACCACGGGTCCGGCATCGGCAGGCCCGCGCCGACCACGGCGTTGAGGAGCAGGAGCAGTCCCGAGACGGAGGCGACCGCGCCGATCGAGGAGATCATCCCGGAGACCATCGCGACGAGCGTCAGGACGGCGACGGCGAGCCAGCCCTGACCGAAGACGAGGGTCCCGAGGGTGACGCCGAGGGCGCCGAACAGCTGCGGCACCGCGATGTTGTAGACCCGCATCCGGTAGGCGTCGGCGGTGTCGCCGATGACGCCCGAGAGCGCACCCATGGACACGAGGGCCCCGTACGCCGGCTGCCCGACGGCCATCCCGACGGCGACCGGCACGGACATCGCGACCGAGGCGCGGAGGACGGCGGCCCAGGGGATCGGCGCGGGGGCCGGCTTCAGGCCGGCGGTGAGCCAGGCGGGCGGGGTGACGCGGGCGGTCCGAGCGGGTCGAGACATGCGCCCAACGTACGCCGGGCGCTGCGCTTGCCGGCCCTCACGCGGGGGCGGGGCCTCGCCCCGCCACCCCCGTTGTGGGCAGTTGTTCCGCTGGGGCAGGGGGGACCCCCATCGCCCCAGCGGGGCGATTGCCCACACGGGCGGTGGGCGATGGGGTGGCCGTCTAGCGGGCGCCGCACACGCGGCGGGCTCGGTGGCCCGGGGTCAGTTGCGGTAGGACTCGACCTCGGAGGGTGGGCGGAGGGTCGCCGTGTCCGGGTCCTCGCCGAATTCGGTCTTCGCGCGCCGCTGCCGCAGCAGGTCCCAGCACTGGTCGAGCCGGACCTCGAGGTCGGCGAGGCGGGCGCGTTCCTCGGGCAGGAGGCCGCCGGTGCGCTGCCGCAGGGAGCGTTCCTCCTCGACGAGGGCGCCGATGTCGTCCAGGATCTCGTCGTTGTCCATGCCTTCCAGCGTGGCCGATCAGCGCCCGGTGTGCAGGTCGAGGTCGGCGAGGACGGCCCGGTGGTCGGTGCCGGCGAGGGCGGGGAAGCGGACGGCGCGGACGGTGAAGTCGTCGCTGACCAGCACGTGGTCGATCTGGACGTACGGCGGCAGGGGGCCTTCCTCGGGCCAGGTGGGGGTGCGGGCGGCGCCGGCGAGGCGGGCGGCGTCGTGGAGCCGGCCCGCGTCGAGGACGGCGCGGAGGGCGGCGTGGTCCTGGGAGGCGTTGAAGTCCCCGGCGACGAGCTGCGGCCCGGTGGCGTACCGGGCGGCGGTGTCCCGTACCCGGCCGAGTTCCCGTTTCCACAGGTCCACCTGGCGCGGGAGCGGCGGCAGCGGGTGGGCGAGCTGGACGCGGACGGAGCGGCCGCCGATCTCGGCGGTGGCGCCGGGCATGCCCATGGCCGCCGGGACGGAGGCCTCGTCGCGCAGCGGGTAGGCGCTGAGGAGGACGGAGCCGGCGGAGCCGTCCGCGTCGACGGAGGCGTGGTGCGGGAGTTCGGCGGCGAAGGCGCCGGTGACGGCGCGCCCGCAGGCGGGGCCGCACTCGGAGACGTACACGAGCTGGGGGCGTTCGCGCCGGATCGTGGCGATCAGGGCGTCGGTGGCCTCGCCGAACTCGACGTTGGAGGAGAGGACGCGGAGCCGGGCGACGACCGGCCCGTGCGCGGTGGTGGCGTCCGGCCCGTACGGCAGGAGCGTCCAGGCGGTGGCGGCGAGGACGACGACGGCGAGGGAGGTCGGGGCGCGGCGGCGGGCGAAGGCGGTGAGCAGCACCGCGAGTCCGGCGGGGACGGTGAGCCAGGGGAGACAGGAGAGGAGCTGGGGGACGGGTGTGACGGCGTCGGTGTCGAGGAGGCGGCAGCCGGTGACGAGGGCGGGGACGGCCAGGAGCAGCCCTCCGGCCCAGGCGGCGATGCGGCGCCTGGGCCGGAGGGGCGGCGGCTCGGGGGCCGCCGGCCCGGTGCGGGTGCTCGTCACCGGCTGGGCGTTTCACGCGGCTCAGTGCCGCAGCGCCTGCGCGATCTCCGCGTTCGGTTCGCCCGAGAGGGTCCGGTTGCTGCGTGCCGTACCGGTCTTGGACTTCCCGGGTTCGACGCCGTCGATGTCGAGGACGACGGCGTCGAGCAGATTGCCGTCCGCGTCACGGAAGTCGACCAGGATCGTGTAGTCGGCGGTCTTGTCCTTGGGGTTGGTCGCGGTGATCGTGGCGACCGTGCGGTCGCCGTCGGTGCTGGTGGCTCCGGCGCTGACGTCGCCGCCGGCGTTCACGCCGTCCTTGACCTCGTTCATCTTCTCCTGGGCGGCCGAGGCGACGGCCGCGGTGGCGGTGGAGATGATCTCGCCCGCCTTGTCCTTGGCGGCGTCGCAGCCGGTGAGGGCGAGGAGGGTGGCGGCGGTGACGGCGGTGGAGGCGAGCGCGGTTCCCGCGGTGCGTCGCATGGGCGGTCAGTGCCTCTCGCCCGGGCTGTGCGCCTCGTCCGTGGCCAGCGCCCAGATCACGAAGATCGAGACGGCCATGGAGAAGAGCGCCCACCAGGGCTGGTAGGGCAGGAAGAGGAACTGGAAGAGGATGTTGAGGCTGGCCAGGCAGATGCCGGCGACCCGGCCCCACTCGGCGCCCTTGAGGATGCCGAAGCCGGCGATGGCGACGATGACGCCGAGGATCAGGTGGATCCAGCCCCAGGTGGTGAGGTCGAACTTGAAGACGTAGTCGCCGACGCGGGTGTAGACGTCGTCCTCGGCGATGCCTGCGATGCCCTGGAAGACGTCCATGAAGCCGGTGACCAGCATGAGGACGCCGGCGAAGAGGCTTCCGCCGGACGCCCAGGCAGCGGAGGAGGAACTGCTGGTTTCGCGGGGTGCGGTGTTCTGGCTCATGGCCCCATCGTCGGAGCGTTTGTACGATTCCGAACTTTCAACTGAGCCGAACGAGTGAACGAAGGAAGGCGTCGAGAGCCGCGTCGAACTCCTCGGGCCGCTCCAGGTTCGGCAGGTGCGCGGCCCGCTCGATCACGGCGAGCGTGGAGTGGGGCAGCAGCGCGTGCATCTCCTCCGCGTCCGCCACCGGGGTGTACGTGTCGTCCCGGCCGACGACCACGAGCGCGGGGACCGCGACGGTCGTGAGCGACTCCCGGTAGTCGGGGCGCTCGGCCCGGCCGCGCAGGGCGGCGGCCGCGGCGGCCGGGTCGGTGGCGTACATCATGCGGTGGACGTGCGGCGCGGCGTGCGTGTTGTACGGGGCGACCATCCGGTCCAGCACCTCGTCGGCGTACCCGCGCATGCCCTCCAGCAGGAGCCGGTCGGCCATGGCGTTCCGGGCCTTCCTGCCGTCCTCGGTCTCGGCGGCGGGGAACGTGTCGGCGAGGACCAGGCCCCTGACCCGCCCGGGGTGGCGGCGGTGGAACTCCATGGCGATCTGGCCGCCCATGGAGAGCCCGGCGAGGACGCAGTCCTCGATCCCGAGCGCGTCGAGGAGGCCGGCGAGATCCTCGGCGAAGTCACCGAGACCGGTCTGTCCGGTCGATGGCCCCAGGGGCGTGGCGCCGTAGCCCCGCAGGTCGGGGGCGATGACGCGGTGGGTGCGGGAGAAGCGGTCGATCTGCGGCTGCCACATGGTGTGGTCGAAGGGGTGGCCGTGGACGAGGAGGAGTGCGGGTCCGGTGCCCCGGTCCTCGTAGAAGGTGTGGGTGGCGAGGGTTTCGGCGACGGGCATGACGGCAGGCTAGGCAGCCGCAATCGCTCGGTGCAATAAGATCTTTGCTCTCGGTGCAATGGGGGGGAGTGGTCGGGGAGTGGTCGCCATGGAGGAGTACCGCCGGATCGCGGACCGCGTCGAGGCGGCCGTACGGGACGGGCGGCTCCGCCCCGGCGACCGGCTGCCGCCGCAGCGGGTCTTCGCCCGCCGCCACGGGATCGCGAACTCGACGGCGATCCGGGTGTACGGGGAGCTGGCCCGCCGCGGCCTGGTCGTCGGCGAGGTCGGACGCGGCACCTTCGTCCGCGCCGCACCCCCGCTGCCCGGGCCCGCGCTCGCCGAGGCGACCGGCGCCGCGCCCGTCGACCTCCAACTCAACTACCCGGCGGCGGACGGCCAGTCGGAGCTGATGGCCCGCGCGCTCGCCGCCCTCGCCCGGCCCGACGTCCTCACCGAGGCCGTCTCCCGCCCGGCCGCCGCCGGCGGCACCCCGGAGGCCCGGGAAGCCGCGGCGGCCGTACTCGCCCGGCCCGGCTGGGCCCCCGACCCCGACGGCGTCCTCTTCGCCGGGAACGCCCGGCAGGCCATCGCCGCCGCACTCTCCGCCCTCGTCCCGCCCGGCGGCCGGCTCGGCGTCGAAGCGCTCACGTACCCCCTGGTCAAAGCCGTCGCGGAACGGCTCGGCATCCGGCTGGTGCCGCTCGCCCTGGACGAGGAAGGGGTACGGCCCGAGGCCCTGGAGGCCGCCCACCGGGCGGCGCCGCTGGCCGCCGTCTACCTCCAGCCCACCCTCCACAACCCGCTGTCCGTGACCGCCGGGGAGGGGCGGCGGGCCGCACTCGCCGAGCTGCTCCGCCGGCTCGACCTGACCGCCGTCGAGGACACCACCTGGGCGTTCCTCGTCCCCGACGCGCCCGCGCCGCTCGCCGCGCACGCCCCCGAACGCGTCCTCCTCGTCGACAGCCTCTCCAAGCGGCTCGCCCCCGGCCTGACCGTCGGCTACCTCGTGGCGCCCGCCCGGCTCCGTACGGCCGCGGCCGACGCCCTGCGCTCCGGGGCCTGGACGGCCGGCGGGCTCGCCCTCGCGGCCTCCACCCGCTGGACCGGGGACGGCACCGTCGCCGAGGCCGTCGCCGCCAAGCGCGCCGACACCGGGGTCCGGCACGCCCTGCTCCTGCGACGGCTCGCCGGACACACGCTCCGGACCTCCCCGCACGCCTACTACTGCTGGTGGGAACTGCCCGCGCCCTGGCGCGCCGAGACCTTCACGGCGGCCGCCGCCGCACGCGCCGGCGTGGCGGTCACCCCCGGCAGCGCCTTCGCGGTGGGCCGCGGCACGGCCCCCGACGCCATCAGGCTCGGCCTCGCGTCACCGCCGGTGGCGGTACTGGACGAGGCGCTGAACCGGCTCGCGGCGGTGGCGGCCGAGGGGCCGTGACCAGCTGATCCACTTGCGGGCGGCCGGGCGCGGGTGTGCCCTGGAGGGTGCGGGAACCAGGGGGGTCGGACACGAAGGAGCTCCTGCCATGGCCGCACACGCAGCGGTGCCCGTCCGGCGCCCATTCAGCACGCACGGCTGGGCACTCCCGGCAACGATCGGTGTCCTGTACGGGCTGTACGCGCCGGTGATCGTCCGTGACGGTGGCGCGCTCAGCTGGGGACAGCTCTGGCTGGGCATCATCTCGGCCGTCGTCGTCGCCGTCGGGATGTACGGCCTCCGGCGCTACGGCCACGCCCTGCCCCGCGAGGCCCGGGCCGCCGCCTGGGGCGCCTACGCCGGCATCGCGATCGGTTTCCTGTACAGCCTCTCCGGCGCGAGCATCTACTCGTCGACGCTGCTCGGGCTCATCGTGGGCGGGGTCTCCGGCGGTGCCGCGTTCTACCTCTTCTACACACACGAGGACGCGACGGGCCACCCGGCCCCGTGGTGACCCCCGCCGGCTAGGGCGCCCCGTCGCGGGCGTCGCCCCCGCCCCCCGCGTTGTGGGCAGTTGCTCCGCTGGGGCGGAACGGGTGGGCACAACGGACGGCGCCCTAGCCGGCGCCAGAGGCTCCAGCGCCTGAACCCGCACCGCAGGTACGGCAACCAGCGTGGTGCGGGTCCAGGCACGGAAGGCGGAGGCGCCCGCAAGGGCGCCGTCCCGTGTGCCCACCCGTCCCGCCCCAGCGGGACGATTGCCCACACGGGCGGTGAGCGCGGCCCCGCACGGGCGCGGGTACCGCCCCGCGGGCCCGCACGCGGGGGCGACCGCGTACGAGGGGGGAGCTCCGGACCCGGCGGCTCGGCTAGGGCGTAGTGCGGGGGGTCGTCTGTTGGACCGACCAGCGGTTGCCGTCCGGGTCCGTGAAGTAGACGAAGGAGCCCCACGGCCGGTCGTCGATCTCGCTGACCCCGATCCCCCGAGCCGTCAGATCCGCGTGCGCCTTCTCGATGTCGGCGACGACCACCTGCATGTTGTCCAGGGAGCCCGGGGCCATCTGCGTGATGCCCTTGCCGAAGGCGATCGAGCAGGCCGAGCCGGGCGGGGTCATCTGGACGAAGCGGATCTCGTCGCTGACGGTCACGTCGTGGTCGGCGTGGAAGCCGACCCGCTCGTAGAAGGCCTTGGCCCGGTCGATGTCGGTGACGGGGACGCCGATCAGTTCGAGCTTGATGTCCATGGGGGCATCATGCGCCGGGCGACGGTGCGCCGCATGGCGGCCGGCCTGGCAACCCGGTCAGTCCAGGCGCAGGTCCGCCAGCTGCTTCTCGAACGGGACGATCTCCTCCTCGTCCGCCCGCCGGGCCGGCCGCGCCGCGACCGTGTCCGCGAACTCGTTGCCCGCCCGGGTGATCCGGGCCGGCAGCCCGTCCGTGAACGCGTCGCCGCCCGAGCCCCAGTCCTCGGAGGCCGCGTACACCGCGGTGGGGACGGTGAGGGCCCGCAGGTAGGCGAAGAGCGGCCGCAGGGCGTGGTCCAGGACCAGCGAGTGGCGGGCCGTGCCGCCGGTGGCCCCGAGGAGCACGGGGGTGCCGGTCAGCGCCGCCGGGTCGATCAGGTCGAAGAACGACTTGAACAGTCCGCTGTACGAGGCCGTGAAGACCGGCGTCACCGCGATGACGCCGTCCGCGCCCGTGACCTTGTCGATCGCCTCCTGGAGCGCGCCCGACGGGAAGCCGGTGACGAAGTTCTTCGCGATGTCGACGGCCAGGTCGCGCAGTTCGACGACCTCGACGTCGACGGCGTACTCCTGCTCGGCGAGCCGGTACCGGGCCGCCTGGAGCAGCCGGTCGGCGAGCAGCCGGGTGGAGGACGGCGCGCTGAGTCCGGCGGACACGGCGACGAGCTTCAGCGTCTGCATGGCGTCAGACCTCCTTCGAGGCGTTCGAGACGACGGCGGGGTGGAGCGGGGCGGTCTCCGGTACGCCGGCGGGCCGCAGGTTCGCGAACTCCTTGCGCAGCACCGGGACGACCTCCTCGCCGAGCAGGTCGAGCTGCTCCAGGACCGTCTTGAGGGGCAGTCCGGCGTGGTCGACCAGGAACAGCTGGCGCTGGTAGTCGCCCACGTACTCGCGGAAGGACAGGGTGCGTTCGATGACCTCCTGCGGGGAGCCGACGGTCAGCGGGGTCTCGCGGGAGAACTCCTCCAGGGAGGGGCCGTGGCCGTAGACCGGCGCGTTGTCGAAGTACGGGCGGAAGTCCCGTACCGCGTCCTGCGAGTTCTTCCGCAGGAAGACCTGGCCGCCGAGGCCGACGATGGCCTGCTCCTCCGTGCCGTGGCCGTAGTGCGCGTACCGCTGCCGGTAGAGGCGGACCATCTTCTCGGTGTGCTGCTTGGGCCAGAAGATGTGGTTCGCGAAGAAGCCGTCGCCGTAGTACGCGGCCTGCTCGGCGATCTCCGGGGAGCGGATGGAGCCGTGCCAGACGAACGGCGGGACGCCGTCGAGCGGGCGCGGGGTGGATGTGAAGCCCTGGAGGGCGCTGCGGAACTTGCCCTCCCAGTCGACCACGTCCTCCCTCCACAGCCTGTGGAGGAGCGCGTAGTTCTCGATGGCGAGCGGGATGCCCTGGCGGATGTCCTGGCCGAACCACGGGTAGACCGGGCCGGTGTTGCCGCGGCCCATCATCAGGTCCACGCGGCCGTCGGCGAGGTGCTGGAGGGTCGCGTAGTCCTCGGCGATCTTCACCGGGTCGTTGGTGGTGATGAGGGTCGTGGACGTGGACAGGATCAGGTTCTCCGTGCGGGCGGCTATGTGCCCGAGGAGCGTGGTGGGGGAGGACGGGACGAACGGCGGGTTGTGGTGCTCGCCGGTCGCGAAGACGTCCAGCCCGACCTCCTCGGCCTTGAGCGCGATCGCGACGGTGTTCTTGATGCGCTCGTGCTCGGTGGGGGTGCGGCCGGTGGTGGGGTCGGTCGTCACGTCGCCGACGGTGAAGATCCCGAACTGCATCGTGCTCACCTCTCGCGGTTCCTGCTAGTGGTTGAAGCTTAAACTAATACCTCGAACGACGCGACCCCCTCCCCTATTCCGGCCCCCGTACCCTGGACCGCATGACCGAGAAGACCCACGACAACGAACGCTGGAAGGAACGGGGCGTCATGCTCCGCGTCTTCGTGTACGTCTTCGCGACGCACGCCTTCGCCGGCTTCGTCTGGCTCCTCTTCTACGTCGGGCAGAACGCCCAGAAGTGAGGGCCGCCACGTGCCGCCCACCTGCGCCCCTCACGTAGAGTCCCCGACGTGAACGCTGCGATATCGGTGGTGTCGGTCGTCGGGATCGGCGCGGACGGCTGGGACGGACTCCCCGAGACCTCCCGCCGCGTCCTGCGCGCCGCCGAGGTCCTGCTCGGCGCCCCCCGCCAGCTCGACCTGCTGCCCCCCGCCGACTGCCCCGGCGAGCGGATCCCCTGGCCCTCCCCCCTCCGCCCCGCCGTCCCCGGACTGCTCGCCGCCCACGAGGGCCGCGCGATCGCCGTCCTCGCCAGCGGAGACCCGAGCTTCTACGGCATCGCCCGCACCCTCGCGGAGACCGCCGGTTCCGACCGCCCCGTCACCCTCGACGTCCACCCGCACCCGTCCTCCGTCTCGTACGCCTGCGCCCGGCTCGGCTGGCCCCTGGAGACCGTCGAGACCGTCTCCCTCGTCGCCCGGCCGCTCGCCGCGCTCTCCGCCGCCCTCCACGACGGCCGCCGCCTCCTCGCGCTCAGCGAAGGCCCCGACACGGCCGCGCAGGTCGCCGGGCTGCTGCGCGCCACCGGCTGGGGCGGCACCCGGGTCCGCGTCCTCGAACAGCTCGGCGGCCCCGCCGAGCGGATCCTCGACGGGACCGCCGCCGACTGGCCGCACGAGCGGACCGACCCCCTCAACGTCCTCGCCCTCGACTGCGTGCGCGACGCGGACACCCTCCGGCTCGGCGCCACGCCCGGACTCCCCGACGAGGCGTACGAACACGACGGCCAGCTCACCAAGCGGTACGTCCGCGCCGCCACCCTCGCCGCCCTCGCCCCCGCCCCCGGCGAACTCCTCTGGGACGTCGGCGGCGGCTCCGGCTCCATCGGCGTCGAATGGATGCGGACCCACCGCTCCTGCCGGGCCATCGCCGTCGAGAAGTCCCCCGAGCGGGCCGCCCGCATCACCCGCAACGCCGACACCCTCGGCGTACCGGGCCTGCGCGTCGTCACCGGCCCCGCCCCCGCCTCGCTCACCGGCCTCCCGGCCCCCGACGCGATCTTCATCGGCGGCGGCCTCACCGCCCCCGGCCTCCTCGACACCTGCTGGGAGGCCCTGCCGCCCGGCGGCCGGCTCGTCGCCAACACCGTGACGCTGGAATCCGAGGCGCTGCTCGCCGACCGCTACCGCCGCCACGGCGGCGAACTCGTCCGGCTCGCCGTCTCCACCGCCGTCCCCGTCGGCGGCTTCACCGGCTGGCGCCAGGCCATGCCCGTCACCCAGTGGTCCGTAACGAAGGGTTGTACAGAGGAATGACCGTCTACTTCATCGGCGCGGGCCCCGGCGCGGCCGACCTGATCACCGTGCGCGGCGCGCGGACCCTCGCCAAGTGCGGGGTCTGCCTCTACGCCGGCTCCCTCGTCCCCACCGAGCTGCTCGCCGAATGCCCGCCGGACGCGAAGCTCGTCGACACGGCGCAGCTCGACCTGGACCAGATCGTCGCCGAGATCGTCACGGCCCACGAGGCCGGCCAGGACGTGGCCCGGCTGCACTCCGGCGACCCCTCGGTCTTCAGCGCCGTCGCCGAGCAGATGCGCCGCCTCGACGCGGCCGGCATCCCGTACGAGGTCGTGCCCGGCGTCCCGGCCTTCGCGGCCGCCGCCGCCGCGCTCAAGCGGGAGCTGACCGTCCCGACGGTCGGCCAGACGGTCATCCTCACGCGCATCGCCCAGCAGGCCACCCCGATGCCGGAGGGCGAGGACCTCGCCACCCTCGGCCGCAGCGGCGCGCTGCTCGTCCTCCACCTCGGAGCCCGTTACGTCGACCGGATCGTCTCCGAACTCGTCCCCCACTACGGCCTGGACTGCCCGGCCGCCGTGGTGGCGATGGCCAGCCGTCCGGACGAGGTGGTCCTGCGCGGCACCCTGGAGGACATCGCGGAGCAGGTGAAGACGGCCGGCATCACGAAGACCGCCGTCATCCTGGTCGGCCGCACGCTGGCGGCCTCGGAGTTCCGCGACAGCCACCTGTACGACCCGGCCCGGGACCGTCACAGCTGCTGAGCCGCACCGGCATGCGGCGGGGCCCCGGGAAGTCCGATCCCCGGGGCCCCGCCGCGTGTACGTCAGGCGTTCGGCCGCTTGCCGTGGTTCGCCTTCTTCTTCTTGCGTGCCCGCTTCTTGTTGCCACGCTTCGCCATGGGACTCCCTCTCGCTCGGGGATGCTGCCGTGGCCAGCCTAGATTCGGGGCCGCGAGGCCGCATGTCGGTGCCAGGGGCTTGAATGGGCCCGTGACCGTCTATGACGTGGCCCGGGCGCTGCCGGGCATCGAGGAACTGCGCGACCACTCCCGGGGGCTCGCGATGCTGGACGCCGTCCTGAGCCCGGCGTGGGAGGGCCGGTACTACTCCTTCGACGCGCACTGGTCGGAGACCGAGCAGCTGGCGTCGATGCGGGACGGCCAGGGCGGTGAGTACACGATCGTCCTGTCCCCGGCGGGGGCGTACGCGCGCGTCTTCGACCACGAGTCGCCGCTGAGCCCCTACGGGCCCCTCGCGGACGGGCAGACCTGGCCCGGAGTGCTCGACGGGGTCCCGGAAGCCTTCCAGGAGTACCTGACGGAGCCCGCGTTCACGGACGAGGACGGGGTGCACGTGACCACCGCCTGCCTGTGGCGCGAGGCGACGGACACGGCCTGGCGGACGGGACCGGTCGCGTTCCCGGACCTGGACGGCCACGAGGACCCGGACGGCTCCGGCCGCCTCCTGCACCTGCTCACGGACCGCTCGGCGGAGGCGTACGCGGCATGGGCGTCCGACTACTACGAGCGCCCGGTGGACATCGCGGCCGTACGTCACGTCCTGGCCCTGCAGCCGCTGACACGGGAGGTCGTGGCTGCCCTCGACCCGGAGATGGACCTCGCCGACCTGGCGGAGGACATCGCGGAGATCGGTTACCCGACGGCCTGACGGCCGCCCGCCGCCCACTCCGGTGCGAGGACCGACATCACCGTCGCGTCCACCCGCTGTCGCGCCGCCTACGGCCCCGCCACCGCCGACCGCCCCACCACGACCCCCGCGCGGTCGATGCAGATCACGTCCACCGCGACCGGGGCGCCCCGCAGCACGGACAGGGACTCGTCGCGGGCGCGGGCGGCGACCAGGTCGCCCAGGGGGACGCCCGCGGCCTCGCAGAGGCGGAGGGCGGCGAGGCCCGTGTTGGCGTCGGCGATCTCGGCGGCCAGGGACTCCGAGGCGCCGCCCGCGCGGGCCAGCTCGGCGAGGAAGCCCTTGTCGACCTGGGAGCGGGCCGAGTGGAGGTCCAGGTGTCCCGCGGCCAGCTTGGAGAGCTTGGCGAAGCCGCCGCAGATCGTGAGCCGGTCGACGGGGTGGCGGCGGATGTACTTGAGGACGGCGCCCGCGAAGTCGCCCATGTCGAGGAGCGCGATCTCCGGCAGGTCGTAGATGCCCGCGATCGTGCGCTCGGAGGTGGAGCCGGTGCAGCCGGCGACGTGGGTGAGGCCGCCCGCGCGGGCCACGTCCACGCCCCGGCGGATGGAGTCGATCCAGGCCGAGCAGGAGTACGGGACGACGACGCCGGTCGTGCCGAGGATCGACAGGCCGCCGAGGATGCCGATGCGGGGGTTCCAGGTGGAGCGGGCGATCTCGGCGCCGTTGTCGACGGAGACGGTGATCTCGACGTCCCCGGGGGCGCCGTGCGCGGCGGCGACGGCGGCGACGTGCTCGCGCATGAGCTGCCGGGGCACGGGGTTGATCGCGGGTTCGCCGACGTCCAGGGGGAGGCCGGGCAGGGTGACGGTGCCGACCCCGTCGCCGGCGCGGAAGACGACGCCGGAGCCGGGCGGCAGGAGCCGTACGGTCGAGCGGATCACGGCCCCGTGGGTGACGTCGGGGTCGTCGCCGGCGTCCTTGACGACGGCGGCCATGGCGGAGCCGCCCGTGAGGGACTCGGCGGTCAGCGCGAAGGACGGGGTCTGGCCCTTCGGGAGCGTGATCGTCACGGGGTCCGGGAAATCGCCGGTCAGCAGCGCGGTGTACGCGGCGGTCGTGGCCGCCGTCGCGCAGGCACCGGTCGTCCAGCCCGGGCGCAGGCCGGTGTGCTTGAGTTGGGCCTCACGCCCGCCGCCTGTAGTCACGAAGAGGCTCCTGTGCACGTACTCATTCTCGGCGGGACCACCGAGGCCCGCGCCCTCGCAGGACTGCTGCACGGCGAGGTCCGGGTCACCAGCTCCCTCGCGGGCCGGGTGGCGAGCCCCCGGCTGCCGGCGGGGGAGGTCCGGATCGGCGGGTTCGGGGGCGTCGACGGCCTGGTGGAGTGGATGGCGGGGAACGCCGTGGACGCGGTCATCGACGCCACCCATCCCTTCGCCGAGCGGATCAGCTTCAACGCGGCCCGGGCGGCCGCCACCGCCCATGTTCCCCTGCTGGCGCTGCGGCGTCCCGGCTGGGTCCCGGGGGAGGGCGACGACTGGCGTGAGGTGGCGTCCCTGGAGGAGGCGGCCCGGGCCCTGGACGGCCTCGGCGACCGCGTCTTCCTGACGACCGGCCGCATGGGACTCGCCGCGTTCGCGGCCTGCCCCCAGTGGTTCCTGGTCCGCTCGGTGGACGCCCCGGACGCCCCGATGCCGGCCCGCACGGAGATCCTCCTCGACCGGGGCCCGTTCACCCTGGACGGCGAGCGGGAGATCCTGGCCCGCCACCGGATCGACGTCCTGGTGACGAAGGACAGCGGCGGCGCGGCGACGTCCCCGAAACTGACGGCGGCCCGCGAGGCGGGACTCCCGGTCGTCGTGGTCCGCCGCCCACCGGTCCCGACGGGCGTCCCGGTGGCGGCGACCCCGGAGGAGGCCGCCGCCTGGGCGGGCACCCGGCGCTAGGGGTGCCGGGGGCAGGGTGGCCCCGCCCCCGGGGTTTTCCGGAATCAGCCGTACCGGCGCGGTGTCCACGTGATCGTGCGGCCGTCGCCCCGTTCGACCGCTCGGGTCTGCGAGGAGCCGATCAGGAGGAGGGTGCGCATGTCGACCTCCGAGGGGTCCAGGGTCTTCAGGGTGAGGACCCGGACCGACTGCTCCGGGCCGCCGACGTCGCGGGCGACGACCACCGGGGTCTCCGGGGAGCGGAGTTCGAGGAGGAGGTCGCGGGCGGCGGACACCTGGTGGGTGCGGGACTTCGAGCCCGGGTTGTAGAGCGCGATGACCAGGTCGGCGGTGGCGGCGGCGCGCAGGCGGGCCTCGATGACGTCCCAGGGCTTGAGCCGGTCGGACAGGGAGACCGTCGCGTAGTCGTGGCCCAGCGGGGCGCCCGCCGCCGCTGCCGCCGCGTTCGCCGCGGTGACCCCGGGGAGGACCCGTACGGGCACGTCCGCGTACTCCGGTTCGCAGGCGACCTCCAGGACCGCCGTCGCCATGGCGAAGACGCCCGGGTCGCCGCCGGAGACCACCGCGACCTTCCGGCCCCGGCGGGCCAGGTCGAGGGCGAACTCGGCGCGCTCGGACTCGACCTTGTTGTCGGAGCCGTGCCGGATCTGCCCGGGGCGCAGCTCCGGCACCCGGTCGAGGTAGGTGGTGTAGCCGACGAGGACGTCGGCGTTGACGAGCGCGCCGCGCGACTCGGGGGTGAGCCAGGGTGCGCCCGCGGGGCCGGTGCCGACGACGGTGACCTCGCCCGTCTCCCGTACGGGGGGCTCCTGGTCGATACGGGAGGGCAGGACGGCCACCGAGAAGTACGGGACCGAGGACGGGTCGACGTCCGTCAGCTTCTCCGTGCGCTCGCCCGTCATGAACGCCCGCTCCACGTACCGCGCGTCGTCGAGGCGCCCGGCCCGCTCCAGGGCCCGCTTCACGGTGGGGAAGGTGCGGCCGAGCTTCATCACGACCGCCGAGTCGGTGCCCGCGAGGCGGGCCGTCAGCTCGTCCTCCGGCAGGGTGCCGGGGATGATCGTGAGGACCTCCTCCGCCTCGCACAGCGGCTCGCCGAGCCGGGCGGCGGCAGCGCTCACCGAGGTGACGCCGGGGATGACGGTCGTGTCGTAGCGGTCGGCGAGCCGCTTGTGCATGTGCTGGTACGAGCCGTAGAACAGCGGGTCGCCCTCGGCGAGGACGGCGACGGTGCGGCCGGCGTCGAGGTGGGCGGCGAGGCGGGCCGCGGCCTCCTCGTAGAAGTCGTTCAGGGCACCCCGGTAGCCGCCCGGGTGGTCCGTGGTCTCCACCGTGAGCGGGTACATCAGCCGCTCCTCGATGTGGTCCTCGCGGAGGTGCCCGGCGGCGATGGAGCGCGCTATCGAGCGGCCGTGGCGGGCCGAGTGGTAGGCGACGACGTCGGCCTCGGCGATCGCCTTCACGGCGGCGACGGTCATCAGGTCCGGGTCGCCGGGGCCGAGGCCCACGCCGTAGAGCTTGCCGGTCACGGTGGTCATGCCTGGATCTCCGCTTCGTGGGCGAGGGCGTTGAGCGCGGCGGCCGTCATCGCGCTGCCGCCGCGCCGGCCCCGTACGACCAGGTACTCCAGGCCGAGGGTGTTGGCGGCGAGCGCGTCCTTCGACTCGGCGGCGCCGATGAAGCCGACGGGGATGCCGAGGACGGCGGCGGGCTTCCCGGCGCCCTTCGCGATCATCTCCAGGAGGTGGAAGAGGGCGGTGGGCGCGTTGCCGATGGCGACGACGGAGCCTTCGAGGCGGTCCCGCCACAGTTCGAGGGCGGCGGCGGAGCGGGTGGTGCCGAGCTCGGCGGCGAGGCCCGGCACGGCCGGGTCGGAGAGCGCGCAGAGCACCTCGTTGTCGGCGGGCAGCCGCTTGCGGGTGACGCCGCTGGCGACCATCTGGGCGTCGCAGAGGATGGGCGCGCCGGAGATCAGGGCCTCGCGGGCGTTCGCGACGACCTGGGGGGAGTACGCGATGTCCTGCACGAGGTCGGTCATGCCGCAGGCGTGGATCATCCGGACCGCCACCTGGGCGACGTCGGCGGGCAGGCCCGCGAGGTCCGCCTCGGAGCGGATCGTGGCAAAGGACCGGCGGTAGATCTCCGTCCCGTCCTTCTCGTAGTCGAACATCCTGTTGCTCTCGCTCATCTCGTGTGGGTCGGCTGGGCGCGGGCCGCCGCGACTGCTGCGGTCAGGGAGGTACGGGGGGTGGGGACGCCGTCCACCAGGTAGCTGTCGTCGCCGGTGGCGAGGACGCCGATCCAGGCGCCGTGGGGGTGCCCGCAGCGGCGCTCGCATCCGGAGAAGTGCACGGGCAGCGGGCCGGGGGGCGCGGCGAGCGCGTCCGTCCGGACGTCGGCGAGGGACTTGGCGCAGCCGGGGCGTCCGGTGCAGGCGGTGACTCCGGTGCCGGGCGCGTCGGGGCGGGTGATCAGGCCGTACGACTCCAGTGCGGGGAGCCTGGCGGGGTCGGTCACGGCGACCACCCCGCGCCAGGGCGTGAGCCGGAGTTCGTCGGCCTCGTCGGCCAGGGCCCGCAGCTGGGTGGCGGTCAGCCGGCCGAGCGGGGCGAGGACATGCAGGGCGCGGTCGCCGAGCGGCCCGGGCGCGGGCGGCCGGGACGCGGGCAGCGGCGGTACGGGTACGGGCTCCGCCGTGATCCCGGCGCGCGCGAGAGCACCGGCCCAGTCGGGTTCGTGTCCGTCGGGCAGCTCGTGCGGCCGCCACGCCCCGTTCCCGGCGGCCTCGGCGGCGTCGAGGAAGGCGAGGGCGGCGGCGAGGGCGGCCCGGACGGCGTCGGTGGCGGCGAGGCGGAACACCCTCCCCCCAGGACTTCTTCCTGGGAGGTGCGCCCAGCCCAGCCGCAGCTGGACGGACCCGTCCTGTCCTGCGATCAAGCTCACATCGCCGCCGAGCCCGGCGACGTCTCCGCGCCCGTCGTCCAGGAGGAACAGGAATCGTCCCGAAAGGGACGCCGCCCGAGGTTCGGCGCACAGGGCGCTGTCCAGTTCACGCGCCCACAACTGCACGTCCGCGTGGCCGAGTCCGTCGAGTCCGGCGCCGGGCGAGGCCACGATGTTGCGGACGCGCTCGTGGGTGGGGGAGGGCAGCAGGCCCGCCCCGGCCAGAAGGGATGCCAGCGCCGCCCCGCAGTCCTCGGGGAGGCCGCGCAGCTCCGCGTTGCCGCGCGAGGTGATGCTGATCCGTCCGTCGCCGAGGGTCTCGGCGGCGTGCGCCAGGACCTCGGCCTGAGGGGCCGTCAGGCGCCCTGCGGGCAGGCGCAGTCGGGCCAGGCGGCCGTCGTCGGCGGGGTGCAGGCGCAGCGCCCCGGGGCAGGCGTCGCCACGGTCCCGTATGCGAGCTTCGCCCGGTTCGGGCGTCGGGGGTGGGGTGGGCGGCATGGCGGCGAGCATACCCACGGGGAACCGCCTGACCACCGGGTGTGATCCGGCCGACTCTCCCGTTCCCTCCGGCCCGGAGACCGCACGATCTAGGATGCAGATCGGCATGGGGTCCCAGGACCCCGGGGAGGAAGCCCGGTGAGAATCCGGCGCGGTCCCGCCACTGTGAGCCCGTACCCGCGAGGGAAGGGTGAGTCAGGAACTCCCTTCCCCAAGCTCTCGGCTTCGCTCGAGCAGGGGAGGCCCCAACCCATACGACCACCCGGGGCGCGGACAACCCCGAGGAAGGCCTGAGCTCGCCATGCTCCTGCTGTTGTCGCACTCCGACACCGACCTGCTCAGCGCCCGCGCGGCGAACGCCGCCCAGGGCGGCCCCGCGGTCGAGTACCGCTTCGCCAACCCCTCCCGCCTCCCCCTCGCCGACCTCCCGGCCCTCCTCGACGGCGCCGACCTCGTCGTCGTCCGGCTCCTCGGCGGAGTCCGCTCCTGGCAGGAGGGCCTGGACACGGTCCTCGCCGCCGGAAAGCCGGTCGTCGTCCTCAGCGGCGAACAGGCCCCGGACGCACAGCTCATGGAGGCCTCCACCGTCCCCGTCGGCGTCGCCACCGAGGCGCACGCCTACCTGGCGCACGGCGGCCCGGCCAACCTGGAGCAGCTGGCCCGCTTCCTCTCCGACACCGTCCTGCTCACCGGCCACGGCTTCGAGGCCCCGGCGCCCGCCCCCACCTGGGGCCCGCTGGAGCGGGTCGCGAGGAACGACAGCGGCCCGGCCATCGCCGTGCTCTACTACCGCGCCCACCACATGAGCGGGAACACCGCCTTCGTCGACGCCCTGTGCGGGGCGATCGAGGACGCCGGCGCACGGGCCGTGCCGCTGTACGTGGCGTCCCTGCGCGCCCCCGAGGCGGAGCTGATCTCCGTACTGCGCGGAGCCGACGCGATCGTCACGACCGTCCTCGCCGCGGGCGGCACCAAGCCCGCCGAGGCGCAGGCCGGCGGTGACGAGGAGGCCTGGGACGCGGGCGCGCTCGCCGCGCTCGACGTGCCGATCCTCCAGGCCCTCTGCCTGACCGGCTCGCGCTCGGCCTGGGAGGAGAACGACGAGGGCCTCTCGCCGCTGGACGCCGCCAGCCAGGTCGCCGTGCCCGAGTTCGACGGCCGGCTCATCACCGTCCCCTTCTCCTTCAAGGAGATCGACGAGGACGGCCTGCCCGCGTACGTCGCCGACGCCGAGCGCGCGGCCCGCGTCGCCGGGATCGCCGTCCGGCACGCCCGGCTCCGCCACATCCCGAACGCCGAGAAGAGGCTGGCGCTCGTCCTCTCCGCGTACCCGACGAAGCACTCCCGCATCGGCAACGCGGTCGGCCTCGACACCCCCGCCTCCGCCGTCTCGCTGCTCCGCCGCCTGATCGCCGAGGGGTACGACTTCGGTCCCGTCGAGGACCTCCCCGGCCTGGTCTCCGGCGACGGCGACGAGCTGATCTACGCCCTGATCGAGGCCGGCGGCCACGACCAGGACTGGCTGACCGAGGAGCAGCTCGCGAAGAACCCGGTCCGCATCCCGGCCGCCGACTACAAGCGCTGGTACGCGACGCTGCCCGAGGAGCTCCGCACACACGTCGAGGAGCACTGGGGCCCGGCTCCCGGCGAGATGTTCCTCGACCGCTCCCGCAACCCGGAGGGCGACATCGTCCTCGCCGCGCTCCGGCGCGGGAACCTGCTGATCCTCATCCAGCCGCCGCGCGGCTTCGGCGAGAACCCGATCGCGATCTACCACGACCCCGATCTCCCGCCGTCCCACCACTACCTGGCCGCCTACCGCTGGATCGCCGCCCGCGCCGAGGACGGCGGCTTCGGCGCCGACGCCATGGTCCACCTGGGCAAGCACGGCAACCTGGAGTGGCTGCCCGGCAAGAACGCCGGCCTGTCCGCCGCCTGCGGCCCCGACGCCGCCCTCGGCGACATCCCGCTGATCTACCCGTTCCTCGTCAACGACCCGGGCGAGGGCACCCAGGCCAAGCGGCGCGTCCACGCGACCCTCGTCGACCACCTGGTGCCGCCGATGGCCCGCGCCGACTCGTACGGCGACATCGCGCGCCTGGAGCAGCTGCTCGACGAGTACGCGCAGATCTCCTCCATGGACCCGGCGAAGCTGCCCGCGATCCGCGCCCAGATCTGGACCCTGATCCAGGCCGCCAAGCTCGACCACGACCTCGGTCTGGAGGAGCGCCCGGAGGACGACGGCTTCGACGACTTCCTGCTGCACGTCGACGGCTGGCTGTGCGAGGTCAAGGACGCCCAGATCCGCGACGGCCTGCACGTCCTCGGCGGCGCACCGGAGGGCGAGGGCCGCGTCAACCTGGTCCTCTCCATCCTGCGCGCCCGCCAGATCTGGGGCGGCACGCAGGCGCTCCCCGGCCTGCGCGAGGCCCTCGGTCTCGACGAGTCGGCCGCGACCCGCACCACCGCCGACGAGGCGGAGGCCAAGGCCCGCGAGCTGGTCGAGGCGATGGAGGCCGCCGGCTGGGACGAGGCGGCGATCCCGGAGATCGCCGCCGCGTACGGCCCCGACGTCCGCGAGGTGCTGTACTTCGCCGCTCGCCAGGTCGTGCCGCGCCTCGCCGCCACCACCGACGAGCTGACGCACGCCGTGCACGCCCTGAACGGCGGCTTCGTCCCGGCCGGCCCGTCCGGCTCCCCGCTCCGGGGCCTGGTCAACGTCCTGCCGACCGGCCGGAACTTCTACTCCGTCGACCCGAAGGCCGTGCCGTCCCGGCTCGCCTGGGAGACCGGCCAGGCGCTCGCCGACTCGCTCCTGGAGCGCTACCGCACCGACAACGGCGAGTGGCCGACCTCGGTGGGCCTCTCCCTGTGGGGCACGAGCGCGATGCGCACCGCCGGCGACGACGTCGCCGAGGCGCTCGCCCTGCTCGGCGTCCGCCCGCTGTGGGACGAGGCCTCGCGTCGCGTGAACGGCCTGGAGCCGATCCCGCTCGCCGAGCTCGGCCGCCCGCGCGTCGACGTCACGCTGCGCATCTCGGGCTTCTTCCGGGACGCGTTCCCGCACGTCATCGGTCTTCTCGACGACGCCGTACGGCTCGTGGCCGGGCTCGACGAGCCGGCCTCGGACAACTACGTACGGGCCCACACGCAGGCCGACCTCGCCGAGCACGGCGACGAGCGGCGCGCCACCACCCGCATCTTCGGCTCGCGGCCCGGCACGTACGGCGCGGGCATCCTCCAGCTGATCGACTCGCGCGACTGGCGCACGGACGCGGACCTCGCCGAGGTGTACACGGTGTGGGGCGGGTACGCGTACGGTCGCGGGCTCGAAGGCCGGCCGGCGCGGGCCGAGATGGAGACGGCGTACAAGCGGATCGCGGTCGCCGCGAAGAACACGGACACGCGCGAGCACGACATCGCCGACTCCGACGACTACTTCCAGTACCACGGCGGCATGGTCGCGACCGTGCGCGCGCTCAAGGGCACGGCCCCCGAGGCGTACATCGGCGACTCGACCCGCCCGGAGACCGTCCGCACCCGCACGCTGGTGGAGGAGACCTCACGGGTCTTCCGGGCGCGCGTCGTGAACCCGCGCTGGATCGAGGCGATGCGCCGCCACGGCTACAAGGGCGCGTTCGAGCTGGCGGCGACCGTCGACTACCTCTTCGGGTACGACGCGACGACGGGTGTCGTCGCCGACTGGATGTACGACAAGCTGACGCAGGAGTACGTCCTCGACGCGGAGAACCAGGCCTTCCTGAAGGAGGCCAACCCGTGGGCCCTGCACGGCATCGCGGAACGCCTCCTGGAGGCGGAGTCGCGAGGCATGTGGGAAAAGCCGGACCCGGAGACGCTGGCGGCCCTCCGCCAGGTCTTCCTGGAGACGGAGGGCGACTTGGAGGGCGACGAGTAGGGCCTCCCCCCCCCGCCCGTGTGGGCAATCGTCCCGCAGGGCGGGACGGGTGGGCACACGGGACGGCGCCTTCAGCGGCGCCTCCGCGTTCCGCGCCTTGACCCGCACCCCAGTGGCGCCGCACAACGCGGTGCGGGTTCAGGCGCGGGAGCCTCTGGCGCCGGCAAGGGCGCCGTCGGGGGTGGCGGGGGTGGGCGCGGAACGACCGCCCACAACGGGCGGCGGGGGCAGTTCGAGGTGGCGGCCTCGGAAGCCCGCGCGGAGGCGGCGGTCGTGGCTGGCCACGATCAGCGTGCCCCGGTACGACGCCAGCGCCGCCTCCAGCTCCTCCACCAGCCCCGGCGCCAGGTGGTTCGTCGGCTCGTCCAGGAGCAGCAGGTCCGCCGGCGCGGAAACCAGAAGGGCCAGTTCCAGCTTGCGGCGCTGGCCCGCAGAAAGCAGCCGGACCGGGGTCGGAAGATCCCGGGCCGGGAAGAGCCCGAGGGCGAGCAGTTCGTCCTCGCGGCCCTCTCCGAAGGCCTCGCCCACCGTACGGGGGTCGAGGGGTGAGGTCGTGTCCTGGCGGAGCAGCCCGACCCGGGCGTGCACGGTCACCGTGCCCGCGTCCGGGACGAGTTCGCCCGCCAGGACCCGGAGGAGGGTGGTCTTTCCCGCGCCGTTGGGCCCGGTGAGCAGGAGCCGTTCGCCCGGGTCGAGGTGCAGGGCGTCGAGGTGGAGCCGGCCGTCGACCCGTACGCCCGTCAGGTCGACGGCCGCCCCCTCGCCGTCGAGTTCCGCGCGGAACCGGAGCGGCTCCGGCGGCGCGGGGACGGGGTGGTCGGTGAGGCGGGCGAGCTTCTCGCGGGCGGAGCGGATGCGGCTCATCGCGCCGTGCGCCCGTGACCGGGCCCGGAAGGCGCCCGCCCCGCTGAACGCGGCCGGGGCCTTGCGGGGGATCGCGGAGAACCGGTCGATGTTCGTGTCGGCGAGGGCCCGGTGCCGGGCGAGCTCGGCCTTCCACTCCTCGTGCTCCCGCTGCCTGCGGGCCCGTTCGGCGGCGCGTCCGGTCAGGTAGCCGCCGTAGCCGTCGCCGTACCGCCGCACGGTGTGGCGGTCCTCGTCGACCTCCAGGACGGCGGTGGCGACCCGGTCGAGGAAGACCCGGTCGTGGGAGACGGCCACGACCGTGCCCCGGTGGGCGCGCAGCCGCTCCTCCAGCCAGGCCACGGCCTCGTCGTCGAGGTCGTTGGTCGGCTCGTCGAGCAGCAGCAGTTCGGGCTCGGCGGCGAGGACGCCGGCGAGGGCGAGCCGGGAGCGCTGCCCGCCGGAGAGCGTCCCGAGCGGCCGGTCGCGCTGGAGCGGGCCGGGCTCGCCGAGCCGCCGGAGGGTGGTCTCGACGCGACGGTCGGCCCCGGCGCCGCCCCGGGCCTCGTAGGCGGTGAGCAGTGCGTCGTATCCGGCGAGGTCGCCGGTGCCGGCGAGCTCCGCCTCGGCCGTACGGATCGCCCGCTCCAACTCGCGTACCTCCGTGAGCGCGTGGTCGACGGCGTCGCCGACGGTGGCGTCCGGGGGGAGGTCGAGGGTCTGGGCGAGGTGGCCGAGGCCGCCGGGGGCGTCGACGGTCACGGTGCCGTTGTCGGGGGTCTCCAGGCCGGCGAGGAGCCGGAGGAGGGTGGACTTCCCGGAGCCGTTGTCACCGACGACGCCGAGGCGTTCGCCGGGCCGGACGGTGAGGGAGACCCGGTCGAGCACGGTCCGGTGGTGCACGTACCGGTCGTCGTAGCGCTTGGTGACGTCGGTGAATCGGGCACGGAACAAGGGGCCACCTCCGGCGTCTCGGGAACTCTCGACACGAGACGTCTCGTCTCGCTTCATCGACGGTACGCCACGGCCGCCCCCTTCGCAAGACGCTCCGTCTCGCCACGGCCGGCTTAATCAGGCGGAGGCGGAGGCGGGCGCGGACGCCCCGGGGCGGATCGACGCGGCGGTCGGCGCGGCCGAGCGCGAGCTCTTCGGTGACCTGACCGAGGCCGAACAGACGCTGCTGCGCGGCCTGTTGGACCGCGTGGTGGTGGACGCCGCCGACGACGACTGCGGCGCGGAGTTGGGCGTACGCGTACCGGACGGATTTCCGCCGGGGCCGATGATTTCCCGTCGGGCCGGGGGTCTACCCCCGTGAAAGGCCCACCACCGAGGAGATCACCATGGCCGAGACCGACACCCGGATCCTGGACACCGCCGGCGCGACCCTGCGCTACGACGTGCGCCCCGGCACCGGCACCGACGAGCGTCCCCTTCTGCTGATCGGCTCCCCCATGGACGCGAGCGGCTTCACCACGCTCGCCTCCCACTTCACCGACCGGACCGTCGTGACGTACGACCCGCGCGGGGTGGCCCGCAGCGAGCGCACCGACGGCGCCGCGGAGACGCTCCCCGAGGAGCACGCCGACGACCTGGCCCGGCTGATCGAGGCGCTCGGCGCCGGGCCCGTGGACGTCTTCGCGAGCAGCGGCGGCGCGGTCAACGCCCTCGCCCTGGTGGCCGCGCGCGGCGACCTGGTCCACACGCTGGTCGCGCACGAGCCGCCGACCGCCCAGGTCGTCCCGGACCGGGAGGCGGCGCTCGGGGTCTGCGCGGACGTCCACGCGACCTATCTGCGCGAGGGCTGGGGCCCCGCGATGGCCAAGTTCCTCGCGCTGACGAGCCGGCGGGGCGAGTTCCCGGCGAACTGGGCCGAGGAGCCCGCCCCCGCTCCGGCCGCGTTCGGCCTGCCGGCCGAGGACGACGGCTCGCGCGGCGACCCGCTGCTCGGCCAGAACATGCGCGGCTGCACCTCCTACCGCCCCGACTTCGAGGCCCTGCGTGCCGCGCCGACCCGGATCGTCGTCGCCGCGGGCAAGGAGTCCGAGGGCACGTTCGCCGCGCGCGCGGCGGTCGCCGTCGCCGAGGGGACCGGCACCCCGCTCGCCGTCTTCCCGAGCCACCACGGCGGCTTCCTGGGCGGCGAGTTCGGACAGCAGGGCGCCCCGGCGGAGTTCGCCGAGGCGCTGCGCACCGCCCTGGAGGGCGACCGGGGCTGACCTGCTACCTCTTCGCGGCGGCGGTCTTCGCGGCGGCGGTCTTCGCGGCGGCGGTCTCGCGGTGGCGGCCTTCACGGCCGCCGCCGCGTCGACGTTCGCGAGGCCCAGCTTGCCGAGCCGCTCCGGGTCGGCGGCCCTGTCGCGGATCGTCTGCGTTCGACCCAGTGAACAGCCGGTTCGGGGGCGCCCGCATCTCGACGATCTTCCGAACGCGGCGGCCGTTCTCTCGACGGCAACCCCCATTGTTCTAGTAGAGTGCGAACAAGGGAGGTTTTCCATGAACCGTGCCACACCTCGTCTCCGCGCGCTCACCGCGCTGCCCTTCGTCCTCGCGCTCGCCGCCCACCTGCTGGTGCTCGCGCTCTGGTACGACCGGCTCCCCGACCCCCTCGCCACCCACTTCGGCCCCTCCGGCGGGGGCCGCGCCAACGGCTTCACCGGCCGCGCCGCGTACGCCGCCATCAGTACGGCCCTCCTCCTCAGCCTCGGCACCGGCTGGACGCTCCTCGTCCGCCGCACCGCACTCTGGGGAGCCTGGGCGACCGCCGGCTTCACCGGCGCGCTCCTCGTCCTCCTCGTACGGGACAACCTGGACGCCGGCGACGCGACCCAGGTCGTCTCACCCCTCGCCAACCTCACCGTCGCGGCGGCCGTCGCGGGCCTCTGCGCCGCCGCCGGCTGGGCCCTGACCCGGCTCGTCCCCGCGGAAGAACCGACGGCCGGAGCCGGTACGACGGACGCCCCGCGCCTTCCGCTCGGAGCGAGCGAGGTCGCCGGCTGGAGCCGCGCCACCGGGTCCCGGCCGCTCACCGCCCTCGCGGTGCTCGCCCTCGCCGCAGCCCCGGCCACCCTGCTCCTCGCACCCTGGCCGGCCGCCCTCCTCGGCCTCCTCGGCCTCGTCATCGGCCTGCCCGGGTTCGCCCTCGCCCGCGTCCGGGTCACCGTCGACCGACGCGGCCTCACCGTCAGCCCCACGCTCGCCTCCCGGCCCCGCATCCGGGTCCCCCTCGACGAGGTCGCGGGCGCCGACGTCCGGGACATCGAGGCCGTCGCCGACTTCGGCGGCTGGGGCTACCGGGTCCGGGCCCACCGGACCGGCGTCGTGCTGCGCTCCGGCGAGGCCCTCGTCGTACGGCGGACCGGCGGCCGCGAGTTCGCCGTCACCGTGCCCGACGCGCGGACCGCCGCCGCCCTCCTCAACACCCTCGCCGAGCGGCATGGGAGGGTCTGACCGTGCTCTTCCGTGTCGACCCGGCCTCCGCCGTCCCCCTCGGCGACCAGATCGCCGCCTGCGTCCGGGGCTCCCTCGCCGACGGCTCCGCGGCGCCCGGCGAACGCCTCCCGGCCGCCCGTGAACTCGCCGACTCCCTCGGCGTCAACGTCCACACCGTCCTCCGCGGCTACCAGCGGCTCCGCGAGGAGGGCCTCATCGAACTCCGCCGCGGCCGGGGCGCCCTGATCGTCCCCGGCGCCACGGCCCCCGACCGCGCCCGCCTCGTCTCCCGGCTGCGCGAGGCGGCGGCCGAGGCGCGCGAGCTGGGCCTGACGGACGAGGAGTTCCTGGACCTGGCCCGTACGAGCCTCGGCTAGCGGGTTCAGCTCAGCTCGCGGACCGGCGCCCCCGCGAGGAACGCCTCGACGTCCTCGACCGCCTGGCCGAAGTAGCGTGCGTAGTTCCCCTCCGTCACATAGCCCAGATGGGGGAGGGCCAGGACGTTCGGCAGCGTCCGCAGCGGATCGTCGGCGGGCAGCGGCTCCGTCTCGTACACATCGAGCCCCGCCCCCGCGATCCAGCCCTCACGCAGCGCCCGCAGCAGCGCCCCGCCGTCGACGAGCCCGGCCCGGGACGTGTTGACGAGGTACGCGGACGGGCGCATCGCCCGCAGCTCCGGCTCCCCGATCAGGCCCCGGGTGCGGTCGGACAGCACCATGTGCAGCGAGACGAAGTCGCTGCCGCCGAGCAGGTCCCGCTTGTCCTTCGCGAGCCGTACGCCGTGCTCGGCGGCCCGCTTCTCCTTCAGGTTCGGGCTCCAGGCGGTCACGTCCATGCCGAAGGCGAGACCGATCCGGGCCACCCGGGCGCCGATCTTGCCGAGGCCGACGAGACCGAGCGTCCGGCCGGAGAGGTCGGCCCCGACGGTCGACTGCCACGGCCCGCCCTCGCGCAGGGCCCGCGCCTCCGCCGGCACGTGCCGGGCGAGGCCCAGGAGCAGCGCCCAGGTCAGTTCGGTGGGCGGCTCGGAACTGCTGGCGGTGCCGCAGACGGTGACGCCGCGTGCCCGGCAGGCCGCGAGGTCGATCGAGGCGTTGCGCAGGCCGGAGGTGATCAGGAGCCGCAGCCGGGGGAGGCGGGCGAGGAGCGCGGCGTCGACCGGGGTCCGCTCCCGCATGACCACGAGGATCTCGCAGTCCTCGACGGCGGCGACGAGCGCGTCCCGGTCTGTGAGGTGCTCGCGCAGCACGCGGACGTCCACGCGGCCCGTGAGCGGGCTCCAGTCGGCGGAGGTGAGGGCGACGCCCTGGTAGTCGTCGAGTACGGCGCAGCGCAGCTTCATGACCGCATGATCGCGGATCGGGCCCGCGCATCCGGCCCGTATGCCACACCAGAGGCGACAAAGGCGGCCACCCCACGGAGAATTTTCCCTAATTGTCTCTTCGGGAAGGCTTGTGTCATGGACGCTGCCGGTGCCAGTGGCGACGAACTCTCGGTACTCCGGGCGCGGGTGGCCGCCCTGGAAGCGGAAAGGGCGGCCGCCCCACCGCCCCACCACCGGCTCCGTTCCTTCTTCGCCGCCCTGCTCATCGTCATCGGCTGCGTCCTCGTCCCGCTGGGCCTCGTGGCCTCCTGGACCTCGGACATCGTCGGCGACACCGACCGGTACGTGCAGACGGTCAAGCCGCTCGCCTCGGACCCGGACATCCAGGCCGCCGTCGCCAACCGGGTGACGAACGCGGTCATGGAACACATCGACCTGCCCTCTCTCCTGGAGGGCGTCGCCCCCGAGCAGCGGCCGCTCGCGGCGAAGGCCCTCGGCAAGCTGGGCGGCTCCCTGCAGAGCGCGGTCGGCAGCTTCGTCCACGACAAGGCGCAGGACATCGTCGCCTCACCGGAGTTCGAGACCATCTGGACCAACGCCAACCGGGCGATCCACACCTCCCTCGACCGCGCCCTGACCGGCAACGACGAAGGTGCCGTGAAGATCGAGACGGACACGGTCACCATCGATCTGGCGCCCGTGATCGACCGTGTGAAGGAGCGGCTCGTCGCGTCGGGCATGAACGTCGCGGCCAAGATCCCCGAGATCCACACCGATTTCACGGTGGTCAAGTCCGACGACATCGGCAAGGTGAAGACCGGGTTCGCGCTGCTCCAGGCCATGGGCATGTGGCTGCCGGTGATCGCCGTCCTGCTCGTCGCCGGCGGTGTGCTCCTCGCCGTGCACCGGCGCCGCACCCTGGTCGCCGCGGCCCTCGGCGTCGCCGTCGCGGCGATCGTCCTCGGCGTCGCGCTCACCGTCTTCCGTACGGTCTACCTGAACGCCCTGCCCGCCACCGTCTCCCCGGGCGCCGCAGGCTCCGTCTACGACACCCTGGTCCGCTTCCTCCGTACCTCGGTCCGGGTGTTCGCGACCCTCGGCATCCTGATCGCCCTGGCCGCCTGGCTCTCCGGCCCGAGCCGCCCCGCCGTCCTCGCCCGCGGCCTCTGGCACTCGGGCATCACCGCGACCCGGTCCACCGCCGACCACGCGGGCATGCGCCTCGGCCCGGTGGGTCCGTTCGTCCGCCGCTACCGCACCTGGATCACCTGGATCCTCGTCGCCGCGGCGGCCGCCGGCATCGTCTTCTGGCCCTACCCCACGGCCTGGGTCGTCGTGGGCCTCGCCCTCGGCCTCCTGTTCGCCCTGGCGGTGGTGGCCTTCCTGGCGGACGAACCTAAGGAAACCTAGGCCGCCCCCGACCCCCCGGGCGTGCGGGTGAAGGAGCGGCGGTACGCGCGCGGGGGGACGCCGCGGCGGCGGACGAACTGGGCGCGGAGCACCGCCGCGCTGCCGAAGCCGACCGCGCGGGCGATCTCCTCGACCGGGAGCTCCGTCGTCTCCAGGAGCTCCTCGGCGCGGCTGAGGCGCAGGCCGAGCAGCCAGGCGTGCGGGGTGGTGCCGGTCGAGGCCGCGAAACGGCGGGCGAAGGAGCGCCGGCTCATCAGGGCCCTGCGGGCCAGCTCGGCGACGGGCAGCGGCTCGTGGAGGTGTTCCCGGGCCCAGGCGAGGACGTCGGTGAGCCGCTCGTCCCGGCTGTCCTCGGGTACGGGCGTCGCCAGGTACTGGGCCTGGCCGCCGTCGCGGTGGGACGGCAGCACGAGGTCCCGGGCGATGGCGTTGGCCGTGGCCGCGCCGTACTCCCGCCGCAGCAGGTGCAGGCACAGGTCGAAGCCGGCGGCGGCGCCCGCGCCGGTGACGACCGTGCCCTGGTCGACGTAGAGGGCGTCGGGTTCGACGGTGACCTCCGGGTGCCGTTCGGCGAGGAGCCCGGCGAAGCGCCAGTGCGTGGTGGCCCGCCGCCCGTCCAGCAGCCCGGCCGCGGCGAGCGCGAACGCCCCGACGCAGTGGGCCGCGACCAGCGCCCCGCGCGCGTGCGCGGCGGTCAGCGCGTCGAGCACGGCGGGCGCCGGCGGCGTACGGAACCCGGCCCAGGGCAGGGCGATCACCAGGTCGGCGCCGGCCAGCCGGTCGAGGCCGTGGTCGACGACCAGCGGCAGCCCGACGTCCGTACGGACCCGGCCGGGCCGGTCGGTGCAGAGGGCGAAGTCGAAGGCGGGCAGGCCCTGTCCGCGCGCGTCGAAGACCTCGGAGACGATCCCGGCGCCGAGCATGCCGACGCCGTGCGGGGCGTAGGCGGCGACGATCGGGAAGGGCGGCACGGGAGGAGTGTGGCACGGGTGGCACGATTCCCGCGATCAGTGGCAGCGCGGCCACTCGTGAAGGGCCGTGCGCCACAGAAGACTTGGGGGCATGACGACGACGATGAAGAACGCCACGGACGCGCCCCTCGCCCGCAGCGCCACGTACACGATCCTGACCACCGGCTACACCCTCTCCACCGGGCCCGGGGTCGCCGCCACCGTCTCGTACGTCCACGACGGCGACCGGCACGTGATCGTCGACCCCGGCATGGTGGCGAGCCGCGACCGGATCCTCGGCCCGCTGGCCGCACTCGGCCTCGGGCCCGACGACATCACCGACGTGGTGCTGAGCCACCACCACCCCGACAACACCATGAACGTCGGTCTGTTCGGCCGGGCCCGCGTCCACGACCACAAGGCGATCTACGAGAACGACCAGTGGACCGACCGCGACGCCGAGGGCCACGAACTCACCCCGTCGCTGCGGCTGGTCCGTACCCCCGGCCACAGCCCCGAGGACATCACCCTCCTCGCGGGCACCGGCGAGGGCGTCGTCGCCTTCGTGGGCGACCTCTGGTGGCGGCCGAACGGCCCCGTGGAGGACCCGGTGGCCCCGGACCACACCCTGCTGCGCTCCTCGCGCCTCCGCGTCCTCGCCGCCGCCGACGTCATCGTCCCCGGCCACGGCCCCGCCTTCCCGGCGGACGACACGGCACCGCTCTAGCGGATACCCGAGCCCTTGCCGGGCCCGGGGCCCTTGGCCGGCCCGGAGCCCTCGGCCGTCGCCGAGCCCGGACCCCTGTCCGCACCGGCGCCCGAGCCCTTGCCCGTACCCGCGCCCGGACTCGTGTCCGTACCCGCGCCCGGACCTCTCTCCGTACCCGCGCCCGGACCCCTGTCCGTACCCGCGCCCGGACCCCTGTCCGTACCCGCGCCCGGATCCCCGTCCGTACCCGCGCCCGGCGCCCCGCTCGGTCCCGTACCCGGGTCCTCGCCCGCGCCCGCGCCCTCGGCCGTGCCCCCGTCGGCCGCCTTCGCCTCCTCCGCCGCGCGGCGGTACTCGGCGTTGATGCGCTGGGCCTCCTCCAGCTGGTCCTCCAGGATGACGATGCGGCAGGCCGCCTCGACCGGGGTGCCCTGGTCGACGAGTTCCCGGGCGCGGGCCGCGATCCGCAGCTGGTAGCGGGAGTAGCGCCGGTGGCCGCCCTCGGAGCGCAGCGGGGTGATGAGGCGGGCCTCGCCGATGGCGCGGAGGAAGCCGGGGGTGGTGCCGAGCATCGCGGCGGCCCGGCCCATCGTGTACGCCGGGTAGTCGTCGTCGTCGAGTCGGTCGCCGAGCGGATTGTCCGCTGTCATCTGCACCTCTTCTTGGGGCCTTGGAGGAAATTCAACCACCGGAGGGTGCGGCGCCTAGAATCGGCTCTCATGTCGAAGCCTGACGAGCTGCTCGTTGACATTGCTGCCACGGTGGAGTCCGGGCAGAGCAATCAGATGTCCCTGACCGTGGTCGCGGGGGGTGTGGTTCTCACCGGGCGGTTGGCCCCGGAGGCCCTGTGGAGACAGCGGGTGTCGGAGGTCCTGACGGATTCGCCCCGTCTGGGTGAGTTCTCCGGCGTCTTCAGCCCCACCGCACCGAAGGACGAACCCCCCACCCACCTCCACTTCCACCTCGCCCGGATCCTGCAGGGCACGGTGGGCATGCCGGAGACCGGCGGGATGTACCGCGTCGCGATCGCGGACGTCAGCGCCTGGACGGTGGGCGACTTCAGCTACTCGGACCACTGAACGACGGACGACGAGGGCCCGACCGGATACACCCGGTCGGGCCCTCGTCGTGGTTTCGCCCGTGGTCGGACGGTCCCCGTGGTCAGACGGTCCCGGTAGTCGCACGGTCCCTGTTGTCAGACGGTCCCGGTGGTCGCACGGTCCCTGTTGTCAGACGGTCCCCGTAGTCGCACGGCCCCCGTGGTCAGACGGTCTCGGTGGGCGCGTCCCCGGGGAGCGTCGAGACGGTGCCGCAGGTGAAGCCGAGGCGGGTCATGGCGCGGACGACCTCGCCCGCGCTGAAATCACGGCGGTCCTGGCGGGTGATGACCTCGCCGACCTGCTTCGCGGGGTACTGCCGGCGGCCGATGGTCACGAAATCACCGGTGCCCGGCTCGGGCTTGACACCCTTCATCGATTCCAGCACGCCGTTCTTCGTCAGATCGAACGGGAAACGGGCGATGACACAGCGCATGATGCCTCTCAGGGGGTAGCGGGCGTACCGGGGACGGCCCGCCGGATACGGGCGACAATTGCGGGGACATACGACGAGCCGGGCCCCGCACCCCAAGGTGCGGGTCCCGGCTCGTCAGGCGCGTCAGCGTCAGGCAGAGACGATGTTCTCGGCCGTCGGGCCCTTCTGGCCCTGCGCGATGTCGAAGGTCACCTTCTGGCCTTCCTGGAGCTCACGGAAGCCCTGCGAGGCGATGTTCGAGTAGTGGGCGAACACGTCGGGGCCGCCACCGTCCTGCTCGATGAAGCCGAAGCCCTTTTCAGCGTTGAACCACTTCACGGTACCGGAAGCCATGTCTTTTCTCCTTCGGGGCAGTGCCCGGAATCCGCACCGTGCGGACTCCGTTTCGCCGCGATGCTCGCCCCAACCGGAAAACGACCGGAATTGCTCAAACTTTGGGAACCACAACTGCAACTGCTATCGACAGTAGCACGTGAGTGGGGTGCCGCAGGGGTGATGAATTTCGCCCGGTATGTTTGGATGAGAAATTCTCATCGTGCGTGATGCTGAATTCTCACTCCGCGACCTCAGTTTTTGACTCCCGAGACGATCAGGAACGGCGGGTGCCCCGCCTCCGCCGGGTCCGGACCGAGCAGGGCCGAACGGTGGGTGAGGACCGGCTCGTGGACGTCCAGGTCGGTGAAGCCGGCCTTGCCGAGCACGTCGAGGTAGGTCTGGCAGGGCCAGTGGTGGTCGAAGAGCTCGAGCGGCGCCGCTCCGCCGGGCAGCTCCCGGCGCGACCGCCGCCGCTCGCCCTTGGTGTAGACGCGGCCGGGTTCGCCGCTGCGGAAGGTGGAGAACCGGATGCCCGCGGTGCGGGGGTTGGCGTCCAGTACGGCGAACCGGCCGCCGGGGCGCAGCACGCGGTGCGTCTCGGCGGCGATCTCGTGCAGGTCGGCGATCTCTCCGGCGGTGACGAAGACGAAGCAGGCCATGGCGGCGTCGACGGAACCGTCGGCGAGGAAGCCGAGACCGCCGTCGGCGGTCGGCCGGTAGTCGATCCGCGGGTGCGGGCGCCGCGCGCGGGCGATCTCCAGCATGCGGGGCGAGAGGTCGACGGCCACCACGCGCGCGTCGGAGGCCTCGACGACCCGGGTGGCGACCTTGCCGGGACCGCAGCCGTAGTCCAGGACCGTACGGACGGCACAGGAGCCGATGCCGAGGGCGTGGAAGACGGCCGGGTAACCGATGAGCCGCTCGGGAAGGTCGTCGTAGGCGTCGTACGCGTCAGCGATGCCGGCGTACGAGTCGACGACAGCGGCATCGGCATCGGCATCGGCATCGGCATCGGCGGCGACGGCGTCGGCGTACGACTCGAACGCGTCGGCGATGTCGGCGATGTCCTGCCCGTCGGTACGGCTGGGGGCATGGGGGTTCATGAAGGGGCCTTCCGCTGATGATCCACTTCGTCCGGAACGTACTGGCCGGGCGAGCCGCGGGACAGGGCCTGGGCGGCCCCCTCACCCGGGTGGGTCAACGGTCGCGGCCGCTGCCGGGCGCCCCGCCCGGCCTCGTGGGTTGATGAGAGGACTGTCGACGAGTCCGCTGATCGAAGGGGAAACTGTGGCACTCCATGAGATGAAGGCCCCGAAGAGCGTCGCCGACGCGGCGACCGATGTCTTCGCCTCCGCCCTCAGTGAGCGCGTTCTGCCGAAGCACCGGATGCCGGAGGAGTCGAACCTCCCCTCGGTCGTCTACGCGATGCTCCACAACGAGCTGCTGCTCGACGGCAACGCGGCACAGAACCTGGCGACGTTCTGCACGACGTGGACGGACGACGAGGTCCGCAAGCTGATGAACGAGTGCCTCGACAAGAACATGATCGACAAGGACGAGTACCCGCAGACCGCCGAGATCGAGTCGCGGTGCGTGAACATCCTGGCCGATCTGTGGAACGCCCCCGGGAGCGCGAACGGCGAGGGCGCGGCGCTCGGCTGCTCCACCACCGGCTCCAGCGAGGCCGCCATGCTCGGCGGCCTCGCCCTGAAGTGGCGGTGGCGGGAGCGCCGCCGGGCCGAGGGCAAGCCGACCGACCGGCCGAACATCGTCACCGGGCCCGTGCAGATCTGCTGGGACAAGTTCGCCCGCTACTTCGACGTGGAGCTGCGCCAGGTCCCGGTGGAGCCGGGCGCCACCGGCCTGCGCCCGCACCAGCTGAAGGAGTACGTCGACGAGAACACCATCGGCGTCGTCGCGATCCTCGGTGTCACGTACACCTGCGACTACGAGCCGGTCGCCGAGATCGCCGCCGAACTCGACCGGATCCAGCAGGAGTCGGGCCTCGACATCCCGATCCACGTCGACGCCGCGAGCGGCGGGTTCATCGCGCCGTTCCTCCACCGGGACCTCGTCTGGGACTTCCGGCTGCCGCGGGTCTCCTCCATCAACGCCTCCGGCCACAAGTTCGGCCTCGCGCCCCTCGGCGTGGGCTGGGCGGTCTGGCGCACCGCCGACCTCCTGCCGGAGGACCTCGTCTTCCGGGTGAACTACCTGGGCGGCGACATGCCGACGTTCGCCCTGAACTTCTCCCGCCCCGGCGGCGAGATCGTCGCCCAGTACTACAACTTCCTGCGCCTGGGGCGGGCCGGCTACCGGCGCGTCCAGGAGGCCTGCGCGCTGACCGCCCAGTACCTCGCCGAGAAGATCAAGGGGATGGGCCCGTTCACCCTGCTCTACGACGGGCAGGGCGCGCTGCCCGCCGTCTCGTACACCCTCGCCGACCCCGAGGGCGCGGGCTTCAGCCTGTACGACCTCTCCGACGAGCTCCGGATGCGCGGCTGGCAGGTCCCGTCCTACCCGCTGCCCCCCGACCGGCAGGAGACCGTCATCCAGCGCGTCATGATCCGTCACGGCATCGGCCGCGACGAGGTCGACCTGCTCGCGCAGGACATGGTCCGCTCCCTGGAGCGCCTGACGAAGGGCGCGCCGTCGGACGCCGACCGCGCGGGCTTCCACCACTGAACGACATCACCACTGAACGACATCACCGGTGAGCCGGCATCACCACCGAGTCGGCATCACCACCGAGCCGGCTTCACCAGCCGGCCCCACCACCGAGCCGGCCCCACCACCGGGCCGGCCCCACCGCCGGGCCGAACTCGTCCCGCACCGATCAGGATTCGAGAAGCGCCGCGCCATGGCCGCCACTAGCGTGAAGGCCATGGACATCAGCATTCACACCAGCGCCCTCCCGCACGACGACCCGGACGCCTCCCTGGCCTTCTACCGGGACGCCCTCGGCTTCGAGGTCCGCAGCGACGTCGGCCAGGGCAAGATGCGGTGGATCACGGTCGGGCCCGTGGGGCAGCCGGACACGTCCATCCTCCTGGCGCCGCCGGCCGTCGACCCCGGCATCACCGAGGACGAGCGCCGCACCATCGCCGAGATGATGGCCAAGGGCACGTACGGCTGGATCCTCCTGGCCACCCGGAACCTCGACGCCACCTTCGAGAAGGTGCGGGCCGCCGACGCCGAGGTCGTGCAGGAGCCGACGGAGCAGCCGTACGGCATCCGCGACTGCGCGTTCCGCGACCCCGCGGGCAACCTGATCCGCATCCAGGAACTCCGCTAGCCGTTTCCGAACAGGAGGAGTTCCCATGTGCCACCCCGCGTGGGCACGCGCGCGCGTCACGGCGCAGCGCCTGGACGACTTCGCCCGCATGCGGCGCGTCCGTGACCGGATCGACCGCGAGTACGCCCGCCCGCTGGACGTCCTGGCGCTCGCCCGCGGCGCGGACATCGCGGCCGGTCTGCTGAGCCGCGAGTTCCGGACCGCGTACGGAGACTCGCCGTACGGATACCTGCTGAGCCGCCGGGCCGAGCGCGCGAGGACGCTGCTGCTGCACGGCGTACGAACGGAAGGACAGCCGGCATGACCGACGCACCGCCGCGCGACCTCGCGGAGCGCCTGGAGGACACCCGCGCGCGACTGGAGAGCGACATCGACCTGTGGGTCGCGTCGGGGGGCGGGGGCGTCCACCTCGTCCCGCTGTCGTTCCTGTGGGACGGCGCCGCCTTCCTGATCTCGACTCCGCGCGCCTCGGTCACCGGCCGCAACCTGCTCGCGGACGGGCGGGTACGCCTCGCCCTCGGCCCGACGCGCGACGTGGTCCTCGTCGACGGCACCGCCGAAGCCGTGGAGGTCGCGGACCTCGCCCCGGGGACGGGTGACGCGTTCGCCGCCCGGACGGGCTTCGACCCGCGCGAACTCAAGGACTCCTACCAGTACTTCCTGATCCGTCCGCGCCGCGTCCAGGCCTGGCGGGAGGCGAACGAAATCGACGGACGCACCCTCATGCGCGACGGCCACTGGCTCGCCTGACCCCCCTGGCTCGTCCGCCCCCGCCACCCGAGAGGTGGCGGGGTGGGACGGAGCCGGCCCTACTCGCCGCCGTCCGCGAGGGCGGTCTCGGCGAGCGCCGGATAGTCGGTGTAGCCCTCCTCCCCGCCCACGTACATCAGCCCCTTGTCCCGCAGCGGATTGAGCGGAGCTCCCCGGCGCAGCCGCTCCACCAGGTCGGGGTTGGCGAGGAAGGCGCGGCCGAGGGAGACGAGGTCCGCTCCGGCGGCGAGGAGCCGCTCGCCCTCCTGCCGGCCTCCGTCGACGGGGAGCGGTCCGGGCCACGGCAGCATGGGGTTGGCGATCAGGGTGCCCGTCCAGTGCTTGCGGATGTGCTGGAAGAGGGGCTGGTCGGGGTCGGCGAAGACGACGTGGAGGTAGGCGAGGCCGGTGTCGGCGAGGGCGTCGACGAGCGCCGGGTAGACGCTCTCGACGTCGTCCTCGTGCATGCCGTTGGCGGTGACGCCGGGGGCGATCCGCAGGCCGACCCGCTCGGGTCCGACGGCCTCCGCGACGGCCCGCACGACCTCCACCACGAACCGGACGCGGGCGGCCGGGGAGCCGCCGTAGCCGTCGGTGCGGTGGTTGGTCCCGGAGGCGAGGAACTGGTGGAGGAGGTAGCCGTTCCCGCCGTGCACCTCGACGCCGGCGAAGCCCGCGTCGACGGCCCGGCGGGCGGCGGCCGCGAAGTCGGCGACGGTGGCGTGGATGTCGTCGAGGCTCATCTCGACCGGTACCACGGCGGGTTGATGCCCACGGGGCGTGAAGATCGATTCCGGGAGCGGCACCGGCGAGGGCGCGACGGGGTGGAGGCCGCCGCTGTTGTCGGGGTGCCCGATCCGGCCGCCGTGCTGCAGCTGCAGGAACATCCGCCCGCCCGCGGCGCGCACCGCCTCGGTGACGCGCCGCCATCCGGCCACGTGGGCGTCGGTGTGGATGGCGGTGATGTTCGGGTACGTCTGCCCGACCGCGTTCGGCGTCGAGGCCTCGGCGATGATCAGTCCGGCCGAGGCGCGCTGCGCGTAGTACGTGGCCATCAGCGGGGTCGGGACGCCGTCGTCGTCGGCGCGGTTACGGGTCATCGGCGCCATCACCAGCCGGTTGGGCAGATCGAGGTCGCCGAGTCGGGCGGGGTCGAAGACGGTGCTCATGGTGAACGTCCCATACAGGTCGGAGGGTTGGCGCTCGTGGGGGGAGTCACCACTCTCGGACGGACGCTCCGGCCGAACAAGATCGATCTCGTCTACGATCGGTGAACGAGACTCACCGATGAAGGCATGGGGGGCCGCCGCGGTGGAGCGACACGAGATCGAGGTCTTCCTCGCATTGGCCGAGGAGCTGCACTTCCGGCGCACCTCGGAGCGGCTCGGCCTGGCCCAGGGGAGGGTCAGCCAGACCATCAAGAAGCTCGAACGCCGCATCGGGGTGCCGCTGTTCGAGCGCACCAGCCGGCACGTCGCACTGACCGCGGTCGGACGACAGCTGCGGGAGGACCTGATCCCGGCCCAGGAGCAGCTGCTGCGCGCCGTCGACCGCGCGATGGCGATGGGCCGGGGCATGACGGGGCTGCTGCGCGTCGGCTATTCGAGCCCGATGGTCGCCGAGATCCTGCTGAAGGCCGCCGACACGTTCCGCGGGCGCCACCCGGACTGCGAGGTCGAGATCCGGGAGGTGCAGCTCTACGACCCCTTCGGGCCGATCAGGAGCGGCCAGGTCGACGTCCAGGTCACCGAGCTCCCTGTCGACGAACCCGATCTCACGGTCGGCCCGCTCGTCCTGTCCCAGCCCCGGGCCCTGATGGTCCCGGCCGGGCACCCCTTCGCCCGCCGTGCGTCCGTGTCGCTGGAGGACCTGGCGGAGGCGACGCTCATCACCGTGGCCGGGGAGGCCGTACCGCAGCACTGGCTCGACCATCACTACCCGCGGCGGACGCCGGGGGGCGCGGCCATCGCGCACGGCCCGGCCCCGACGTACTGGACGGAGGTCCTGAACCTCGTCGGTCTCGGCCGGGGCGTCTCGCCGGCCTGCGTGGAGGCGGAGCACTACTACGCCCGCCCCGACGTGGCCTGGGTCCCCTTCGACGACGCCCCGCCCGTCGAGTACGGCTTCCTGTGGCCGACGACCGGGGAGTGCGCCCGGGTCCGTGCCTTCGTGGACGCCTTCCGCGAGCGGGTACGGGGGGTCAGCGCGGGGTCGTGAGCGCCGCGGGCTCCCAGGCGAACCCGTCGGGGTCGGTGAAGGAGCCGTCGCCGTCGCCGCCGAGGGCGATCCGGTGGGAACCGGTGCCGTCGACGGCGACGCCGACGTCCTTGGCGAGGCCCTTGCGGGGGTACAGGGCGAGCGTGACGGCGCCCTCGGCACCGGCGAACTCGACGTACTTGCGGCCGAAGCTCTTCGCCACGGTGAGGCCCTGCCCGACGTAGAACTCCCGGGTGGCGGCCATGTCCGTCGTCCCCAGGAGGAGCACGACCCGGTCGACGCGCCCGGTGGCGGGGCCGGTGTCCTTCTTCTCCGAGGAGGCGAACTTCCAGATCGTCCCGTCCGGGGCCCGTACGACGCCGCCGTAGCCCCAGAAGGACTTCGTGGCCGGCTTCAGGACGGTGGCCCCGGCGTCCGCGGCGGCCTCGACGAGGGCGCGGACGTCGGCCGGCTGCGCCACCGTGAGGGACACGGAGAAGCCGCGGAACCCGTCCGAGGGCTCGTCCGAGGCGGCGCGCAGGCGCACGTGGGCGCCGAGGCCGGAGGCGGCGTAGAAGGTTTCGGCGGCCGTGAGGTCGGCGACTTCGAGGGTGAGGAGCGCGAGTGAGGTCATGTCGAAGACGCTAGTTCCGGCGGCCCGTCCGGTGCTTCTCGAATCCTGACCGATGCCGCCGGAGCCCCTCACCGGCGTCGGGCGCTGACCTCCTGGTGGAGCCGCCAGGTGAGTCCGCCGTCGGCCGACCGCTCGTTGCGCTGGGCGACGGACATGCAGGTACTGGCCTTTCTCGGCGGGGCACCAGGTCAGGCGTCCGGGTGCCGCCCGAGGATCTCGCGGGCTCGCAGCCCGGCCTGAAAACGGGAGCGGGCGTCCAGGGCGGTCATGAGGGCGGCGACCCGGCGCCGGTAGGTGCGCAGGGAGACTCCGAGCAGGCGGGAAGCCGTCTCGTCGGTGTGGCCGGCGGCCAGGGACCGCAGTACGGCCCGCTCCGCCTCGCCGAGACGGGGAAGGGGAGCGCGACGGTACGTCGCGAGATCGGTCGCGGTCTCCCAGGCCGTCTCGAACAGGGCGCGCACGCCGGCCACGACGTCCGGCTCCTGGACGACGCTGTACGTACGGGGTTCCCCCGCGGCGGACCGCGGGCCCGCCAGCACGGCGAGGCGCCGGTCGATGACGATCGCCTCGTGGGCCGGGGGCGCGGGTGAGATCCGTATCTCCACGCCGGCGTCGACGAGGTGTGTGAGCAACTCCCGTCCTCCAGGGCCCTGGAGGACGCCGGGGCCGTACAACTTGCGGACGACAAGGCCCGGTACAGGGGTGCGGCGGGCGTTCCGGGCCGCTGCCGACCAGGTTCCGGGTTCCCCGGCGGCGCAGAGGAACTCCCGCCGTGCACCGTCGAAGAGGGCGCCCGCGCGCCGTACCAGCTCGGCCTCTCCCCGGAGCGTCACGATGCCTTCCGTCGTCATGGCACCAAGCTGCCAGCCGTTGGCCTCCGTCGCGGGCGATCCCGAGGATCGGGGACATGACCGCACCCCTTGAGAACCCGTCCTCCACCTTCCTCCTCGGCGGGGACCTTCCCGTCGCCCGCATGGGGTTCGGCGCCATGCGGCTGCCGGCCCGTGAGATCGCCGGTCCCGCGAACGATCCCGAGACGTCGGCTGCCGTGCTGAGGCGGGCCGTCGAGCTCGGGGTGAACCACATCGACACCGCCTGGTTCTATTTCCACGGCGGGCTCTCGGCCAACGGCTTGATCCGCCGCGTCCTGCACCCCTACTCCGAGGACCTGGTCCTGGCGGCCAAAGTCGGCCCCGTCCGGCACTCCGACGGCAGCTGGGGCGCACCGGCCGGCCCCCGCGAACTCGTCGCGGGAGTCCACCGCACGCTGCGGGAACTCGGACGGGACCACCTCGACCTCGTCTACCTGCGTCTGCACGAGGACGACGACGAGACGGTCGCCGAGCGGTTCGGCGCGCTCGCCGCCCTGCGGGAGGAGGGCCTGATCCGGCACCTCGGCCTCAGCAACACCACCACCGGCCTGCTCGCCACGGCGCAGCGAATCGCCCCGGTGGCGGCGGTGCAGAACATGTACGGCCTCTTCCACCGCCGGAACCCGGACGTCCTCGACGCCTGCACCCGGCAGGGCATCGCGTTCGTGCCCTTCTTCTCCCTGGAGACCCTGGGTCGTCCCGAACCGACCGAACCACTCGCCCGGATCGCCGCCCGGCACGGAGCCACCCCGGCCCGGGTCAAACTCGCCTGGACGATGGCCAGGTCACCGGCGGTCCTCCTGATCCCCGGCACCTCGTCGGTGGCCCATGTGGAGGACAACATCGCGGCGGCCGATCTCCGCCTCGACGTGGAGTCCCTGTCCGAACTCGACGCACTGTGAACGTGTCCGAGTTCATACGGTCGAGGGGGCTTCCACGTCGCCTCGTCCTCGCCCAGGGGGCGTCTTGGCGCCACGAGATCGCGGTATCGGGTGGATGAAGGATCAGGTCGCCTTCCGGTTTCCGTCCGTGTCGCACGGGAGCGTGCCGGTGGGGTGGTCGGTGGCGAAGTCCTCGGAGATGTCCTCGGCGGCGTGCTGCATGGTCTCGCTGGTGATCCGGATCTGGCCCGAGAAGGGGGTGTCGATGTCCTCGATCAGGAGCAGGGATCCCGTGAACAGCACGGCCAGCACGCACAGGAGGGCGAGGTGCGAGGGCCCGCGGTTGAGGGGGAGGCCGAAGGCGAAGGCGCCGACGGTGGCGGCCAGGGCCACGACCATGAACCAGTAGACGAACGGGGGGATGGCCGGGCTCGCCTCGGAGATCCGGGCCTGCCGGGCCTTGGAGCGTTCGTCGTCGGCCTGGACGAGGAGGGCGAAGGTCGCGTCGCCCCTGTGGGCGAGCTCCTTGAAGTGGGTACGGAAGTCGGTGGACCACACGGACGCGGCCGGGGACTTCGCACCGCCCTCGGCCATGAGGGGCCACTCCGCGGTCTGGATGGCGCGCGAGTAGCAGACGGCGGCGGCCTGGAGCCGTTCGCGCTGGGGCTCCGGGGCGTAGTCGGCCACCTCGTAGAGCTGGTCCACCCGGCTGGCCTCGGCCTCGACGGCCGTGGCGGCGGAGCCGTACGACTCGGCCGCCACGACGATGACGAAGGCGACGAGGAGGACGGCGAGCGTCTCCAGGGGACTGATCAGATCGCTGACGGACGCCTCGCCGTCCTCCTCGTCGCCCGTGCGACGGCGACGGCGGACCTGGTTGGCGAACAGGCCGACGGCGAGGGCCGCGGCGATCGCCAGCACGGTGATGATCATGGTCGTGGTCATGTTCCGGCCGCCCAGGGAGATCGGCTTGTCGGGCACCCCGCCCGACCTCAGCCCACCATGTGGCAGGGTCCGCCGCGACAAGGGTGGTCCAGACGGCCCTGACGCCCCGGGCTGTCGGCGAAGCCCCGAGGCGTCAGGGGCGCACTGTGGAGCGGCCCTTGAGTGGCTGGCATACTGCAAGGGTGTAGCCCTTCGCGCATCCCCCGTCGCGAAGGGCTACACCCTTAGGTCGACCGGCTGCACCTCGGGCCGACCGGAGGACGCGCCCTCAGGTCGACCGAGGGCTGCGCCCTCAGGTCGACGCCGGGCGGAAATCGGAGCGCGAATGTTCACACGGCCAGGGGACTCCCCTGTGGTCCCCTGGCCGTGTTTTTTGTAGTTAACAGTGACGTAGAGTGTTTGCGCAAGCCCGGCACTTGCGCCGGCGCATGATGCGAACGTAGGTAACCGGATGGACATCGGCGAAGAACACGTGCCCGAGCTGCAGTCGCTGCGGCAGAAGGTCGAGTACATGCTGGAGAAGACCTTCCCCGGCCAGAAGGTGTCCGGGCGGACCTTCGCCGAGCTGGTCAAGGAGCGCGGCGGCTCCCTCTCCCACAGCTACTTCTCGAACATCCTGGCCGGGAAGGTCACCCAGCCCTCCGAGGAGATCCTCAAGGCGCTCGGTCTCGGCTTCGGCGTGGACTGGCGGTTCTTCAAGGAGGAGTCGGAGGTCGTCGGCGACGTGGTCGCCGGGCTCCAGTTCCTCGCCAAGCGGCGTACCGGCGAGATCAGCGGCGTGGCGGGCCGGGGTGTCGACGACGACGGTCTTCCGGCCGAACTGCTGGAGTTCGCGCTCTCCCTGCTCGCGGAGACCAAGACCCAGCAGCGGCCCGAAGGCGCGGAGGACGAGGGACAGGCGGGCTGAGGACGGGGGCCGGTGGCTTGTCGGACGAGGGGCCGCGGAGTGGGCGTACGCGCTTCCGTGTGCGGGACCGGCGTTGGCTAGACTCGCGGACCGCATGTCGCACACGCGTGTCGACGACCAAGAGGCCTCAATGTCCCTGCGTGAACTGCGCAAAGAGTGTGAAGCCGGCCTGGCCGACCTTCCCATACCGTCCCCCTTCACCATCGAAGGCCTGGTGGCGAACATGGAGGCGGCCCGCGGCCGGACCATCGTCCTCCAGGAACTGCCCGAACGACTGGCGCGGGTGAACGCGGCCTGCGGCCTGCGGCTGAAGTCCGGTACGACCAGTTACGTGCTCTACCGGCGCCGCCCCACCGCGTACCAGACCCAGCACGTGATCCTGCACGAGCTGTGCCACGAGTGGTTCGACCACGGCACCAGCCTCGACGCGGACCAGCTGCGCAAGCTGCTGCCGGTGTTCGACACCTCGCTGATCAAACGGGTGCTCTCCTCCGATACCGTCCAGGCCCGTGCCCAGTACGACACGCACGACGAACGGGTCGCCGAGTTCGGCGCCTCCCTCATCCCGCGCATGGCCAGGGACGTGACCAGCGACGACATGGTCGGACGGCTGGCCAACTCGCTCTCCCGGCCCGTCGCCCACAGACGCCGCGGCTTCTTCCGCCGCTCGTAGCACCACCACCCCCACGTCGTAAAACACCCCCGCCCCACGGAACACCCCACACCCCCCACTCGCAGAACACACCCCCCACCCCCGAGGAACTCACGTGACCGCGCTCGACCTCGCCGGCTACCTCATCGCCGGTCTGATGACCGCCGTCGCCCTGTGGCGCATGCCGGCCGCACTCTGGGGCGACGAGGAGGACAAGCGCCGCCGCGCCCTGTGGGGCTGCTACGCGGGCTTCGCCATCGCCCTGTGGACCAAGACCCACGTGGTCCGAATAGGCCTCAACAACAGCCCCGTCGTGGACCTCGCGGTGCTGATCAAGCACTACACGTCCACCATCGCCATCCTGGCGATCCTCAGCTACATCGTCGCCATCTACGGTCACTTCCCGGAGGGCGGGCCGATCCCCCGCCACGTCCGGTTCGCCCGACTGATTCAGCAGGTGGCCACCAAGGCCTCCGTGGTCACCCTCGTCCTCCTGACCGTGCTCTTCTTCACGGTGGTGGACCGCTCGGTCCCCGCGGACCGGTTCGTGGCCGAACACGCCGGCCAGTGGGGCGCCACGCTCTACATGAGCGTCTTCTACCTGTACTTGGGCGCCGCGTCCGCCGTCTGCGCCTATCAGTGGGCCCTGGCCACGGCCGACGCCCGCCTGCTCCACCTCCGGGTGGGCCTCGGCATGATGACCGTCGCGATGTTCATCGGGGTCGGCTACACCCTCAGCCGGACCCTGTTCCTGTGGATCAGCGTGGTCGACCGGCCCAGCCAGAGCTTCGCGCTGACCTTCGACGAGGCCACCGAGGCCGCGCAGCTGGTCCTCTTCGCGTTCTTCGCGGTCGGTGCCTCCATCCCCGCCTTCAGCAAGGGCTGGCGGCGGGCACGGCTGTGGCGGGCCCAGGTGAACCTGCATCCGCTGTGGCGCGAGCTGATGACGGCGTTCCCCGACCAGCCCTTCGCCCCGCCGGCCTCGCTGGCCCGGGAGCTGACCCGCTTCGACACGCCCGCGGACCTGCGGGTCGACCGCTGGGCGGCCGACATCGCGGACGCGGTCGAGAAGCTGCGTCACTACGTGCCCGACAGCCTGCTGGCCGCCGCCAAGGAGGCCGCCGCCAGCGAGGGCACGGACGCCGGGAAGGCAGGCTCGCTCGCCGACGCGTACTGGATCAAGGCGGCCCTGGTCGCCAAGGCCGAGGGCGCGCCCGCCGGGAAGGCCGCCGCCTTCGAGACCAAGCAGGCCACGGACCAGGACGACGAGGTCGCCTGGCTGGTACGGGTGGCCGCGGCGTACAAGGCCATCCCGGAACAGCGGACCCGCGCCGTCCTGCGGTCCTGCCCGGAGCACAGCGCGTGAGCCGCACCGCGAACGACGAAGCCGAGGGTACGGCGGTCACCACCGCGGCCCGGATCGTCACCGACGTCCTGCAGCCCCGCAACGTCCTGCTCGCGGGCATGCTCGGGATCGGCCTGGCCGCGGCGGACGGTCACTGGACCGGCCTCCTGTGGGGTCTGCTGGGTGCTCTGTGCGCCGGGCTGATCCCGGCCGGCTACATCGACTGGGAGCGCAAGCGCGGCACTTGGGGCGACCGTCATGTGGTCGATCGCACCCAGCGGGCGCCGATCTTCTTCGTCATCCTCGGTTCCATCGGCACCGGGTCGGTGGTCATGCTCCTGGGCGGGGCACCCACGCCCATCCTGGTCGCGATGCTCGCCCTGTGGGTGATGACCATCGGACTGCTCGCGGTGAACACCGTCTGGAAGATCTCGGTGGACTCCGCGGTGGCCTCTGCGGTGGTCACGCTGCTGTCCGTGGTGCACTCGCCGTGGTGGCTGCTCGCCTACGCCCTCACGGCCGCCGTGTGCTGGTCCCGGGTCGCGCTGAAGTACCACACGCCGGCCCAGACGATCGCCGGAGCCTCCCTGGGCGCGGCCACCGCCGCCGCGTTCCTCTTCGTGTGACGCTGCGCGGCGCGCGAGGTGGGGAGGCCGGTGATCATCGAGCGCGGCGACCCGAACGCGGTTCCCCGCTGTGCGGCGGCGACGCCCATTGGGTCGGCACTTCGCGGGGGGCGTGGGGCGCGCCGTTCTCGGGGCGGCGCGGGCGGGTAGCGGCGTACCGCCTGCCCGCCCGTTCGAGCCGGCGGGTTCGACTGTGAAGGGGGAGGGCCGAAGGCCCGTCCGGTCGCTGCCCGGCGGTGATCGCAGGGCGCCTCGCCTGCGACGCCGTGCCCACCGATCGGCCCGAAGCCGCTTCAGTCGGCAGCGGGGTGATCGGGCTGCTGAGTCGCTGCGCGGCGGTACTCGGCGTTGATGCGCTGGGCCTCTTCGAGCTGGTCTTCCAGGACGATGATGCGGCAGGCGGCCTCGATGGGGGTGCCCTGGTCGACGAGTTCCCGGGCGCGGGCGGCGATGCGCAGCTGGTAGCGGGAGTAGCGGCGGTGGCCGCCCTCGGAGCGCAGCGGGGTGATCAGGCGGGCTTCGCCGATGGCGCGGAGGAAGCTCTGAGTGGTGCCGATCATTTCGGCGGCCCGGCCCATCGTGTAGGCGGGGTAGTCGTCGTCGTCGAGACGGTCGTACGAGTCGTCTGCTGTCATTTGCACCTCTCTGCGAAACGCGTCGAGGGGCCCTGGTGCCGTACGGCACCAGGGCCCCGAAGGAACTACTACACCATCTGCCGGCCCTGACACAGCGCCGGCCTTCTGTATCCGCCGCCCCGACCCGGCTGCTGTCGGGGGCGCGGGGATCGCGGCTTCTTGACCGGAGACCACCTCACTATCGATGTCCTGCGGTACCCGGACGCGATAACTCCGCCCGGGCGATCCTGATGGCGCGGGTTCCTCCGTTCTTCCTCGGTGATCAACGGGGTACTACGTACTGCTGGTACTGCTCCACTGCGTACTGCTGGTGATGCGAACCGCACTGTGGCCTCTGGCAGCACCACTGCGGTCCCACTCCGGCGGCCCCTGAACACTGCGGGCCACCCGGTCCGGCCGTCAGTCCCGTCGCCGTCCTGCAACAACCCTGGCTTCGAAACTCCACCGCCGCACCGTCCTGCGTACTGCGACTGCATGTATGGCCGGCTGGCAGTTCGTCTCTGCCGAGCCTCATTGTCTCTCTGGGTTACGAGAGAAACCATACCCACGCTGGAACCCAATGTCTACTTCGGCCGGTATAGATTTTCAGATGTCCGACAGAGAGGTTGCCGATCCGGCCGCCGTGGTGCCGTCGGGAACGCACTTCGCCCCGCCGGATGACCGGCGGGGCGAAGACGAGGGAGAGGAAGAGAGCGGTTTTCCGCGAGGGTGCGGCGGTTCAGACGAGGGCGAGGACAGGCCCGGGGGCGTCCGGGGTGCCGCCCCGTTCGTCCATGACGCACGGGGCGGGGAGCCGGACGTGGCGCCCGACGTGCTCGGCGGGCGGCGCGCCGTCGCCGGGCAGGTCGCGCAGCCGGAGGCGGTCCGTGTAGGCGGGGCCGTCGCGGACGGCGGTCAGCTGGGCCGGGGTGACCAGTCCGGTGTACAGGCCGTCGGCGTCGCAGACGAGCAGGCGTCCGGCGCGGGCGCCGGCCATGACGGCCAGGGCCACCTCGACGGTCATGTCGTCCCAGACCTCCAGTCCTCCCATGTCCATGGCGTCGATCACCGTCCTGGACGCGGGAAAGGGAGAGGTCGAGCGGGGCTGCGTCTGGAGCGGTGTCACGACGTACCTCCTGCGGGGATGGGGCGATTTCCGAATCACGTGGGGCTCAGGCCGCCGCGTCGACGGCGGGCCGTCGCCCGCTGCCGCGTCGGGCGGCCGAGGCAGAGCTGCGCCGTCCGCGAGAGGTCGCGCCGCGCTTGCTCCGCTCGGAGGGCGGCGGGGTGATCGTCACGCGGATGCCGGACGGGGTCTGGGCGCCCGTGATCCGGCGGAGCTCCTCCTCGCCGGAACGGACCTGGGTGGTACGGGGCACGATCCCGGCGGCGGTCATGAGGCGGGTCATGCCGCGACGCTGCTGGGGTGTGACCAGGGTGACGACGCTCCCGGACTCACCGGCCCGCGCGGTACGGCCGCCGCGGTGGAGGTAGTCCTTGTGGTCGGTCGGCGGGTCCACGTTGACGACGAGGTCGAGGTGGTCGACGTGGATGCCCCGCGCCGCGACGTTCGTCGCGACCAGGACGGTGACGTGCCCGGTCTTGAACTGGGCGAGGGTGCGGGTGCGTTGCGGCTGCGACTTCCCGCCGTGCAGGGCGGCGGCCCGGACACCGCAGTCGAGGAGGTCCTCGGTGAGGCGGTCCACCGCGTGCTTGGTGTCCAGGAACATGATCACCCGGCCGTCGCGCGCCGCGATCTCGGTCGTCAGCCGGTGCTTGTCGGCGCCGTGCACATGGAGGACATGGTGCTCCATCGTGGTGACCGCGCCCTGGGAGGGGTCCACGGAGTGGACGACGGGGTCGGTCAGGTAGCGGCGGACCAGGAGATCCACGTTGCGGTCCAGCGTCGCGGAGAACAGCATCCGCTGACCCTCGGGGCGGACCTGGTCCAGGAGCGCCGTGACCTGAGGCATGAAGCCCATGTCGGCCATCTGGTCGGCCTCGTCCAGAACGGTGATCGCGACCCGGTCCAGTCGGCAGTCGCCGCGGTCGATGAGGTCCTTCAGGCGGCCCGGGGTGGCCACGACGACTTCGACACCGCCGCGCAGTGCGTGTGCCTGCCGGCCGATCGGCATCCCGCCGACGACGGTGGCCAGGCGCAGCGCCACGGCGCGGGCGTAGGGGGTGAGGGCGTCGGTGACCTGCTGGGCGAGTTCCCGGGTGGGGACCAGGATCAGGGCGAGCGGCTGTCGGGGCTCGGCCCGCTGCCCGGCGGTGCGGGCCAGCAGGGCCAGGCCGAAGGCGAGGGTCTTGCCGGAGCCGGTCCGGCCGCGCCCCAGGACGTCACGGCCCGCCAGGGAGTTCGGCAGCGTCGCGCCCTGGATGGGGAACGGCACGGACACGCCCTGCGTGGTGAGCGTGGCCAGGAGGGCCCTCGGCAGGTCGAGGTCGGCGAACGTCTCGACGGCGGGCAGCGCCGGGGTGACCGTCTTCGGCGGGGCGAACTCTCCCTGCACCGGGGCCGGCCGGCCGCCTCCGCCGGAGCGCCCAGGACCTCCCGATCGGCGTGGGGCGGACGCACCGAAGCGGCCGCTCAGGCCCGAGCCGGCGGGGGAGCCGTGCCCGCGGCCGCCGTCGCGGCGGGCACGGGAGGAACGACTGTTCGTACGGGTGGGGTTCATGCGGAACCTTCCTTGATACGGCGCGTATCGAGGAATTCCACCGGCGGATGAACAGCGCTGGGAATCACAGGCACGGGCCGAACGAAATGAGAAAGCAAGCGGCTCTTTCCAGGACAAAGAATTGTCGGGTGCGCGCGCAGGCAGAGAAGTCGCGGCGGCGCGGGTGGAACCGGGAGCCCTGTGAAAACAATGCAGCTGGGGCCCGCACCCCGAGGGATGCGGGCCCCAGCTACGGTTTGTGCGCCGGCGTCAGGCGGAAACGATGTTCTCGGCCGTCGGGCCCTTCTGGCCCTGCGCGATGTCGAAGCTGACCTTCTGGCCTTCCTGAAGCTCGCGGAAGCCCTGGGCGGCGATGTTCGAGAAGTGGGCGAACACGTCAGGGCCGCCACCGTCCTGCTCGATGAAGCCGAAACCCTTTTCCGCGTTGAACCACTTCACGGTGCCAGTCGCCATGTCATATCTCCTTGGGCAGTACGCAGGAGCCCGTACCGTACGGACTCCGTGTCGCCGCGATGATGCCCTGCCCGGAAAATGACCGGTAAATACAAAGCGCTTCCATGCGGCCTGTGGCCGACGGGAGGCGCTTGAAGTTTTCGGGTACCAAAACTGCAACTGACTTCGAAGGTAGCACGGTGCCGCGGCCTGTGCGTGTGGAAAAATTTCCCCTGCGTGTTGCCGGTAAAAACTCTCCCTGCGGGCCCGGCGCAATCCTCAGACCGCGAACACAGGTATTCATTCTTCCCCGGGTGCGGCATCCGGAGGAAAGGAGCCCGGCTCCCCTTCCTGCGGGCCGCCTCCATCAGGGGCGCACGAGGAGGACACCTGCGGAGACGTACCTCTCGAAGCCGATTCCGGGGGCTCCGGGTGCGTCCAGGACGTACCCGGGGTCTCCAGCGGCTCGCCGCACCCGCGGCAGTCCACGAACCCGTAGCGGAACGCGCCCCCGTGAATGACGTGTCCTGCGTGGGCCGTACCCTCCCGGCCAGGTCTAGCCGGCCTCGCGTCGAGCCGCACTCATGTCGAAGGCGGACGCCGGCGCCTCGTCGAGCAGGAAGGTTTCGATCTCCCCGAAGTCCGGTGCCTGGAAGGGATTCGTGGTGGGAGGCGGTGATGCTGCGGCGACACGGTGGGGCGCCCCTTCCGGAGCGGAGAACGGTGAGGTCAGGTCGATGAGAGGGCTCCTTTTCGGTGCGGGGCAATGAACGGATCCGGTGTGCCGTGACCGGGCACGGCGGGCCCTACAGCTTGCTCATCTTGGCGTACGGACTCAGGATCCGCTCCTGCGTCGAGCCGAAGTCCACGACCGCCGCGATCCCGGCCTCGATGCCGATGACCCGGCCGAGGCCGTGAACGTCGTGTGTGACCTGGTCGCCTATGGCGAACTGCCTCGGAGGCGGCGTGACCGGGGCCTTGAAGGGACTGGTGGGCAAATAGCGCTTCGGTGCACCTGGCTTTGTCATTGCCGCCAGTATGCGCCTGCGCGTGCGCGGTGCCCGCCTCAAGGCGAATCCCGCGCCCCAGGCGGTGATGAAGCCGCTGCCGTCGGTGACCGCTCTGGGCTCACCCCGCCGGCCGGTGACGCCGTGACGGAGCTGCTCCTCGGCGCGGAGCGCGCCACGGCGGTCGGCGAGCTGGAGTGGGGCCGGCCCCGTTTCCTGCGCAAGGCCCAGGCCGGGAGGCGCTGGACGAAGCGGGGCTCTGGTTACTGGTCCCACTGCTGGTCGGCCAGGGAGGTGACGGGCTGGGGCTTGCCGATGACAGCGAGGGCGATGAAGAAGTTGATCTGGCCGATGGCGATGGTCAGGGTGGCCATCGCCTTGTTGTCGTAGTGCTCGGCCGCCTCGGCGTACAGCTCGTCGGTGACGCGCTCCCGGCCGTGCGGCGCCGGCTGGAGGGTGGCCTCGACCAGGGCGAGGGCGGCGCGTTCCGCGGGGGTGAAGTAGGGCGCGTCCTGCCAGGAGGCGACGGCGGTGATGCGCTCCTCGGACTCGCCGGCCTTCCGCAGGAAGCTGGTGTTGAGGACCGTCAGGTAGGTGTTGTTGACGATCTGTCCGGCACGCAGGTGGACGAGGTTGATCGTGGTGCGGGGTACGGACTGGTTGCCCGTGGCGCGGAAGAGCGCGGCGCTGACGTCGGCCAGCTCGGGCACGAACTCACCCGGGTTCGGCATGCGGGAGATGGAGGCGTTGGTGTTCGTCATGGCTGGTCTCTTTCGCATCGTCTTGTCGGTGTCTTCACCGCACTGACGGACGGGGAAAGGGAGTTGTGACAGGAACCGGCCGGTCTCACGCCAGAATTTCGGTCCGGCCCGCCAGAAGGTCCGGACACCACAGGGCCCCAGGTCGCTGACCTGGGGTTTCGCTGGCGAGCCCGCTGTTGAGGACGGTTACCGCCTCTACGGGCACGTTGTGGCACGCCCTTCTCAGCGGCGCGGTGGGCGGTGGCCGGCGGCGCCCGGCCCCTGGGGGGCGCCTGCACCGCCGCCCCGAAGTGAGCGGTGGAGGCTTATGGGTCTTGCAGCAGGGTGTGCAGCGGATGAGCGGCTGCGTGCGCGAGGGGACGTGACAGGTGCAGGGCCGTGTGGAAGTGGCCGTCGGTCTCCTTGCCGCGGGGGTCTTCGCCGGCCGCGGACACCGCGGCGATGGCGTAGCGCTGTTCGTCGGCGTCGGTGAAGCGCCTCTGCGGGTACGTGCGGGACGTGTCCTTCTGCGTGGTCAGGCCGAACTCGGTCAGGCCGTCGGAGATGTCCTCGTAGGGGACGGTCCGCAGGGCGAGGGCGGCCACCCAGGGTGGCTCCTGCCTGCCTTTCAGGAGCGCCCGGAAGGTGCGGGCGGACAGGAAGGTCGCCCCGCCGGTCACGGTGATCAGGCGGGTGCCGCGCGTGGCCTGGTGCAGTGCCGGGCTGGGCGGGGTGGTCTCCAGGTTCTCGGCGAATCCGTCGTCGAGCAGGCCGACCGCGCGGGCGTAGGCGATGGCCGGCGCGGAGATGTCGAGGCCGATGACGGGCACGGCGTCGGTGCGGCGACGTGCCGCGTAGTACCTGCGGTCCTCCTCGATCAGTTCGGCGGTCGTCAGCGGGGCGACCTGCGGTGAGGTGTAGTGGTCGTACAGCTCCTGGAGCGTCACGTCGTGGTTGAGCAAGGCCGCGTTGATGCCGTACGAACAGCAGATGTCCAGCACCGTGGCCTGCGGCACGCCGTCCTCACCGGCCGGGCGACCGTGGCCCTCGGGAAAGCCGGCGAAAGGCAGAAGGCGGCGGAAGAGACGCTGCGCGTGATGGGGTGCCTGATAGTCCAATGGCCCCAGGGTCGCGAAGTACGAACGTGGGTCCGGTCGGCCGTAGATGTCGTCGAAGCGGGTCATCTGCGCGGGTGTACCCGATGCGTGAGGGTTCCGAGCCGTGGTCACCAGGGCCTCCTTAGGGGGTCAGGCAGGCATAGCGCATCGCGCCGTCGGCAGGGAAGGGCGCCGGGCCCTGACCGCTCGGCTTCAGCCACATGAGGGCGGGTTCACCACCTCGACACCGACCTCGTCGACACCACGCATGTGGTGGTCGCGCGGGTGAAGCTCGGGTCGACCGCATCCGCTACGTGCGTCCCCCCGGGTCGGTGATCCGGTCGGGCCGGGTCGGGAACGGGCTACGGGCAGCGGCAGTCGGCCGCCCTTCTGAGGCCGCGAGCTAGGGTGAGCGAGGAGCCGTGACGGCTCCGGCCGCGCTCATCCATCCGCACCGGCCACACACCACGCACGGGGTCGACGTACTCGGCCGTTACGGCTCCGCTCCCTCCACCCAGGCCGACGGCGGCCTACGACCGCTGCGGCACCCGGACGCGCCCCCGGCCTCGACGAGGATCACGGCGCCGGAGGCTGATCACGTCCTCACATCTGCGGCGGAGCGGGCGGCCCGTGAGTCTCAGGGTGTGCGTGGGGTGACCAGGCCGGATTCGTAGGCGAGAACCACGAGTTGGGCTCGGTCGCGGGCGTGGAGCTTGGTCATCGCCCGGTTGACGTGGGTCTTCACGGTCATCGGGCTGATCACCATGAGGTCGGCGATCTCGTCGTTGGACAGGCCCCGCGCGACGAGGGCGACGGCCTCGCGTTCGCGGCCGGTCAGCTCTTCGAGTCCCGCCGCGGCGCCGGCGTCGAGCGGCTGGGACACGTACCTGTCGATCAGCTTGCGGGTGATCGACGGGGCGAGCAGGGCGTCGCCGCGTGCGGCCACGCGGACGGCGTGCAGGAAGTCGTCCGGGACGATGTCCTTGACGAGGAAACCCGCGGCGCCGGCGCGCAGCGCGTCGAAGACGTACTCGTCCATGCCGTAGTTGGTCAGGATGACGACGTGCACCCCGGCCAGGGCCGGGTCCGCGGCGATGCGCCGGGTCGCCTCGATGCCGTCGACGACCGGCATCTGGATGTCGATGAGGGCGATGTCGGGCAGGTGTTCCCTGGCGAGCTCCAGGCCTTCCTTGCCGTCGGCGGCCTCGGCCACCACCTCGATGTCGTCCTCGAGGTCGAGGAGTGCGCGGAATCCGCTGCGGATGAGCGGCTGGTCGTCGACCAGCAGGACTCGGATCACGAGGTTCGCTCCACGGGGAGTTCGGCCCGGACGGTGAAGCCACCCTCGCCGCGCGGTTCGGCGCGCAGGAGGCCGCCGAGGGCGGTGACGCGTTCGCGCATGCCGAGCAGCCCCACGCCGGGCACGGGGGCGGTGCCCGGCGTGGCCTTGCCGTCGTCGTCGATGCGGAGCGCGAGGGTGTCGGGCCGGTAGTCGATCCGGACCGATGCCGTAGTGGCGGCGGCGTGCCGGACGATGTTGGTCAACGACTCCTGAACGATCCGGTAGGCGGTCCTGCCCACCGCGGCCGGCACGTCGTGCCGCTGCCCCTCGATCGTCAGCGTCGCCTCCAGACCGGTTCTGCCGGCCCGCTCCACCAGTTCCGGTACGTCGGCGAGCCCGCGCGGCGGGGCCGTGTCGTCGTCGCGCAGCGCCTCCAGGGTCGCGCGCAGCTCCCGGCTCGCCTCACGTCCGGCCTCCTGGATCGCCAGCAGGGCCTCCGGCACGTTCTCGCCGCGTCTGCGGGCCACGTGGACGGCGACTTCGGACTGCACCTTGATGACGGAGATCTGGTGGGTGAGCGAGTCGTGCAGTTCCCGGGCGATGTGCAGCCGTTCCTCGTCGGCACGGCGCCGCGCGGTCTCCTCGCGGGTGCGCTCGGCCTCCTCCGCCCGCTGCTCCGCCTGCCGCAACGCCTCCCCCGCGGCAAAGGCGGCGACGAGCCAGGCGATCTCCAGGGTGCCGCGGGCCTGCACCGACACCTCGCTCATGGGCCCGTCGCGGAGGACCAGGGCAGTGAGCTGCAGAGTCACCAGCAGGATCGCGGACGCCGCCACCGCCAGGACGCGGTGCCCGGCCCGCACCGCGGCGTACACCGCGACCAGGTAGGCGACGGTGAGCACGTCGAACCCGGCCGCCTGGTAGCCCACCGCGCACAGTCCGGTGACGGCCAGGACGACGACCGGAGCCCTGCGGCGCGCGGCCAGCGCCAGGCCGCCGACCGCCAGCAGCACGTGGCCGAGCAGGTCGGGCCCCTTGCCAGGGTGCTCCCCGGACCACCCGTCGGCCAGCATCAGCGCCGCCACGCCTACAGCGATCGCCCAGTCCGCGACAGCAGCCGGTAGACCGAACCGTCGTTTGCCCATGCGCGCACCCTAGCCAGATGTCGCCACGGGCGAGTCCGGCTCGTGGATGACCGACCGCCTACCGCGTCCGCGGTACTCGCGCGGCTCCTGCCGCGTCCGCGGTAGTCACGTACGCCACCGGCGGCAGCGCGAAGTGCGTCCGCATGCGGGACGACCGGAGGCAGGTCCGGCGGACAGGATCGTGCGACGTACAGGAGCGGGAGTCGTACGAGGAGAAGGAGCACCTCATGTCCGTCCGTCACGTGCTTGCCGCACCTGCGGCCGCGCAGGCCTCGGTCCAGCCGCTCGCCGCCGATGCCCATGCCCCGACCCGTTCCCGCCGCGCCGGTGGACCGGCCGACCGCCCCGTCCACCTGCGCGCGTCCGCGTGAGAGAGGCACAGGGGCAGGGACTCGAGGAGACGTTGATGGCAACCGGAACCACCCCCACGGGCGGGACTCCGGCGGGACTGGGCCGCTTCTGTTTCCGGCGCCGCCGCCTGGTCCTCCTGATCTGGATCATCGGTGTGATGGCCGTGGCGTTCGCCGGATTCGGCTACGGCGCCGCCCCCGACAACGACTTCTCCGGAGGAGACTCGCAGTCGGCCAAGGCGCAGCAGCTGATGGAGACGCACTTCCCCAAGGAGCAAGGGGACAGACCGACCGTCGCATCGCCCGTACGACCATCCCGCTGAGCGACAAGGGGGTGGAGAAGAGCGAGGTGAAGCCGCTGGTGGACATGGTCAAGGAGGCCTCCGGCGACAGCGTCACGCTCGCGCTGGGCGGGTACATGGCGGAAAAGGCCGAGACGCCCCCGCAAGGCCCGGCCGAGAGCGTGGGCCTTCTGGCAGCAGCCGTGATCCTCTTCATCGCGTTCGGATCACTGATGGCGATGGGCCTGCCGATCGCGACCGCCCTCCTGGCCATCGTCGGCGGACTCGCCCTGATGAAGCTGGTGGGGCACCTGGTTCCCGCGCCGAACTTCGCTCTGACCTTCGGCGCGATGATCGGGCTCGGCGTCGGCATCGACTACGCGCTGTTCATCGTGACCCGCTACAAGGACGGCCTCGCGGAGGGGGACGACCCCGAGAGCGCCACGGCCAAGGCCGTCGCCACCGCGGGTCACGCGGTGCTGTTCGCCGGCACGACCGTGGTGATCGCCCTGATGGGCCTGCTCGTCATGGGTCAGCGGCTGATGACCGGGCTGGCCGTCGCCACGTCGCTCACGGTGCTGGTCACGATGATCGCCGCCCTGACGCTGCTGCCCGCGTTCCTGGGCCGGCCGCGTACGCGAGGCAGCGGCGCAGCGGCACGTTCGCCGAGCGGGGCGAGACCCTTCCGTCGGCTCGGTCGCACAACGACGAAGCCCCAGGTCGCCGACCTGGGGCTTCGTGGAAGAGCGGATGACGGGAATCGAACCCGCGCTACAAGCTTGGGAATCACCCGGCACTTGGGCCTGCGAATAGCTTCTGACCTGCAGAAACGTTCGCCTGGCGCCGCTCCTTCGCCGTCTCTTCGGCTCCCTTGGCGTCTGCTGGTGACCGCCTCTACTGGCATGTTGCGGCACGGCGGCAGATCAGCCACGCCACTCGACCAGGACGAGAGTGGCGTCGTCCGAGGTGGCTTCGCCGCGTGCTCGCTTGAGCGTGTGGGACAGGTCCCGTGCCACCGCGCGGACTCCTCGGTCTGCCTTCTCCAGCTGATTCACCCAGTCGATCAGCTGGTCCTCGCCGAATTGCTCCTGCCCGCTCTCGTGCTCCTCGAACAGGCCGTCGGTGAAGCAGAGGATCCGGTCCCCGGGCGCGAGCGTCACGTCGCTGACCTGCGGTTGCGCTCCTCCGAAGCCGACGGGGAGGGTGGTGGGGCTGTCCAGGCGGCCCATGACACGGTGCTCCCGGATCAGGACGGGGGCGGGGTGTCCCGCGTTGACCCACTGGAGACGGCCGGTGGTCGTGTCCAGCCGCATCATCTGCGCGGTGACGAAGTGGTCGGGGGCGAACTGCTCGGCCACGGCCCGGTCCATGAAGAGATAGATCTCGGACAGCTCGATACTGATGCGGCGGGCGTGCCGGTATGCGCCGATGGCGACGGTCGCCATGGCCGCCGCGTCCAGGCCGTGCCCCATGGCGTCGATCACTGCGAGGTGGAGGGTGTCGCCGTTCAGGGCGTAGTCGAAGCTGTCGCCGGCGACGTCGTACGCGGGCTCCAGGACTCCGGCGACGGCGACGCGCGGCATGGTCATGGTCAGCGGCGGCAGGAGCGCCCACTGGATCTCCGCGGCTACGCTCATCGGCTCGCTGCGGCGGGTGCGGAAGAAGAGGTCGGTGTGGTTGTTCTTGGTCTGCAGCAGATCGGCGATCAGGCCCGCGATCCTGCGCAGGAGGCGGCGGTCGTCGTCGTCGACCGCGTCCAGGGTGACGGCCAGGACGCCGGCCTGGTCGCCGCCGTCGAGCAGCGGTATGTGGACGCGCACTCCGTCGGCCAGCGCCAGCTCGACCGTGCGCGACGTGAGGAAACACCTGCCGGCCTCCGAACCGTCGATGGACAGCGGCTCGCCGCCCGTCAGCCCTTCGGCGAGTAGGGGAACCAGCCTCTGTTGCCCGTAGTCCTGGAGCAGGATCTGCGGACTCCTGCCCCCCAGCCGGCTCACCGTCTCGGCGACGACCAGCCCGACCCGATGGGGCGGCAGCTCATGCGCCCGGTCCAGGATCGTTCCCAGGAGTCCCTCCCCGAAGCTCTCCGAGCGATCGGGTTTCCCGCGCCGTCCGAGGGTCATCCCGTTGCCTCCAACCGAGCGGCGATGACCTCGCCCGGTCCTGCCGTACGGGGCGGGGTGCCGCGACCGCGAGGCGACCGGGTTCCGGAGCGGCCCGCACCAGAGATGTGGCCTCCAGGATGCTCCTCGGCGGCAGGTCACGCCACAGGGACGCCGTGCGGGGACAGAGTTTGCCGGTGACCGGAGGCGGACCGGTTCAGCCGCCCTCTTCCTCCTCCGCTTCCATGACGCGGATGCCCTGATGGGTGAGCGAGACCATCGCGGGTGTGTTTCCCGGCTCCCAGTCGACGGTGACCAGCCCCTCGCCCGCGAGGTAGGAGCAGGCGGCGGCGAGATCCTGCTCCGGGATGCGCAGGTCGTGGTTGAGCGCGGCTCCGGCGACGCCGAGCAGGCGGTTGCCTTCGGCGGCCGTGTAGAGGGCCTGGAGGATCTGCCGACGGTACTGCTGCCGCTCGTGGAGTGTCGCCATGGCCGCCTGGTCCTGTCGTCGTGGGGTGTCGTTCGTGGCCCGGTCAGGGCTCCTCGGTGTGGGGGCCGGTGCCGGTGGGAGGTCTGCTGGTGGCGAGCCAGGTGCGGGCGGGTCCGGCGGCGGTCTCGGTGTCGACGGTGAGGTGGAGCCGTGTGCCGCCGCCTGGCACGGGGTAGCTGCGCTGCTCCGCGCCCGCGAAGCACCGGCGGATCACTTCGGCGACCGCACGGGCGGCCGCGGGCGTGGCGGAGACGATACGGATCTCGGCGTGTTCGGCCTGCGGCAGTGGTTCGTTCTCGGTGGGGTGCAAGACGGCGTGCTCCGTTCGGGACAAAAAGCGAGAGGCCGGCGGGTGGGTTGTCCCTGGTGTCGGGTGCCCCACCCGCGGCCTTCGGCCGGAGGAGTGGTCTGGGGTCAGGCAGGTCAGGGCCAGGTGCCCGTAGGCCGACGAACGGCGATCCGTTCGGGCGGCCTGGGGTGGCTGTGGCCGGGGGGACGGCTGAGGGAGGGGTAGGAGTCGCTGAAGTGGCGGGCTGCTATGCGTGCGTCGTGCTGGGCGTTCAGCCGGTGGATCAGGCGTGTGCCGAGCACGATCAGAAGTGCGCCTGCCAGGAGCGTGATGACGGTCTCCATGTCCTCACCTCCCGGTGTGTCCCGGCAGCGGGATCATCCGCGCGCCGACGACGGGGTCCGCCGCTGGGTGCGGCTGGGGCGCCGGGGCGGACCCGCCGTCGTTCTCCCAGGCGTCTTCGCTGCTCCGCGCCTCCCCCATACGGCGGCCGGTCGCGGCCTCGCCGGACATCAGCGAGCCCGCGGTGAGGACGCTGCCGGGGACGGCGGCGGCGGTCATCAGCCGGGCCGCGGAGGCGGGTTCGGTCTCGGGCGGAATCACGAGCAGGTCGCAGCGGCCGGTCGTGTAGGACAGCAGGATGATCTTGTCCGGGTCCTGCTCGGTGAACCAGCCCACGTGCAGGACGTGGCCGGTGACGGCGACCTTGTGCGGGACGACGGGCCAGTGGCCGGGGTTCACCAGGACGCGGGTGATGCGGCCCCAGCGTCCTTCGAGGGCGTCGGCCAGCGGAGGCAGCTCGGCTGCCAGGTCGCGTGAACGGGGCCACCAGGCGCCGTCGAGCCGACCGGCGAGCGTGGTCTTGGGGGTGAGCGACAACCGGGCCGGAAGTCCTGGGGTGAGGGCGCGGTTCGCTGTCCTGTCGAGGGTGGTGGTCATGGCGGACCTGCCCCCGGGCTGCCCGTCGGCAGCCCGGTTTTTCGTGTTCCCCGGAAATGTCACCTGCGTGGAAGCTGGTGCTCGAAGTACTTCCGGTACTTCCAGGGTACGTCCGAGCAGTCCGTTTTCGGCCTGATACGGGGAGAGACTTCCGGTTTGTATGAACGAGTGTGCGGCGCCGGGCGGACACGCGGGAGCCGGGGTTACCGTGAGATGACGGCACAGTCGCCCCGCCGGTGGCCGGTCGCCCCCTCGGCGCAGCCGTGGCGGGCCGGCACCTCACCCGTAGACGAGCGGATCCACCATGGCCAACTCCGACATCCCGCCCCCGTTGCTCCTGCCGGACGAGATCCACCAGGCGGTACGACCCGGTACGGCGCTGCTCCGGCTGGAGACTACGCACTCCCGGCAGGGCGTCCTGGACGGGGCGTGGTGGCCGCGCACTCGCGACGTGGAGCAGGAGGTTCCCGCGCTGGTGTCCGTGCTGGCCGAGCACCTCGGACCCATCACCCGGGTCGGCCTGGACGCCACCGCGTGGGACGCGATCCCGACCCGGCTGGTCATCGACGACCGGGTCGTCCACCTCGACTCCTTCCCCGTCGGCGACGACACCGTCCTGATCACCCGTGGCGACAAGGACCACTTCGCGCTGATGGTGGTGCCGCCGGACACGGAGCCCGATGCCGCCCGCACGGCCATGGCCCGCGCGGTCCGCGCCGACAACATCACGCAGGCCACCGAGCTCCTCGTCGCCGCACTTCCCCCACCGGCGACCGAACAGGGAGGAGAGGCATGATCCAGACGGCGGACATCCGCGAGTGGCGCAACCAGGCCGTGGTGGACCCCGGCGGCCACAAGATCGGCGAACTGGAATCCGTCTACGTCGACACCAGCACCGACGAACCGGCCATGGCCACGGTCCGCGTCGGCCTGCCCACCCGGCACCGCCTGGTGTTCGTCCCCCTGGAAGGAGCGACGGTGGGTCCGGGGTACGTGCGCGTCGCCCACGACAGGAAAATGGTGAAACGAAGCCCCTCCATCGGCACGGACGGTGTCCTGCCCTTCGAGGACGAGGAAGCCGTCTTCCGCCACTACGGCCTCGCTTACGAACCCGGTGCGAACGGCGAACGCCAACTCGCCCGACGCTGAGCACCCGACGCCCGGGAGGCGGTCCCCATGACACTCTTCCTCGCCCTGATCATCGTCGCCATCGTCCTGGGCCTCATCGGCGCCGTCGCCGACGGACTCCTCTTCCTCCTCTTCATCGGCATCGCGGTACTCGTGGCAGACCTCCTCTACATGGCCCTGCGCACCCGCCACTCCGCCCGCCACCGCCCGCTCCGGTGACTCGGGGAGTCTCCGCATCATGCTGCGTATCGTCGACCCCCGTACCGGCCGCCCCGTGGAGCTTCCCTCCGTACGCCGCCATCTGCTGAGCATCTGCGTCCACCTGCCGGTCAGCGACGCCGGGATCGGTATGACGGACCTGCGGGCGCTCCTGGTCGGGGACGTACTGGCGCGTACGGCGGAGCTGCACGGCCTGCAGTCCCGCACGTTCCTCACCACGCCGGACCTGCCTCATGAGCGAGCCCAGGTGCTTGATCGCGCCATGTCCGCGCTTGGCGTCCACCCGCCGGCCATCGGCGGTGTTCCGAACGGAACGCTCCGCGCCGCTGCCGACGTACACGTCCACGCGTACGGGACCGCCGCAGAGGACGCGGTGGGCGGGGTCCGTGTCGACGTGGGCCGGGTCGGCCTGGCATCCCCGGAACGGGGCGTCCCGGACCGTGCCCACCTCTTGGCCTCGGGGCCCCTGGACGCCGTCGTCCCGGAGGGGACCGATCCGCTGGCTGTGAGGATGCTGATGCTCGGCCACTCCTACCGCACACCGGTCACGGTCACCGGTACTGCGCTCGAAGGGGCCCGGCGGACACTGGGGTGTTGGCGGCGGCTGGTGGCCGACTGGGCACAGGCGCCGTCCAGGCCGATCCCCGCCGATGTGCTGCGGCACGCCCATGACGTGCTGGCCGATGATCTCGGCGTCCCCGCCGTCCTGGACACGCTTGGCACCGTGGTGACGCGCGTCGACGTCCCGGCCGGTGCCAAGTTCGAGACGTTCGCCTTCCTCGACCGCGTCCTCGGACTGGACCTCGCGCGCGAGGTGGGTCACCAGCACCGGGCGGCGACATGACGCAGGGCGACGCGGGCCTCATGGTGGCGGTCGCCACAACGGCCCCAGCGCATTCACTCCGCCGAGGCCGCCCTTCCGGATCGTCACACGTGAGCGTGCTCGATCCATGTCCCATTGTACGACTGCGGGCCGGTCCCGCCGGTGGTGTTGTCGATGATCGCCCTGCGGTTGCCGGGATTCTTCGCGGCCCCGGCGAACAGCTCCCACATCTCCCCTTCGAGCGGGAAGCCGGACGCGGGTACCGGCGAGATGCCGATGATCGAGCGGATGCGCGGCGGGGTCTCCAGCAGCATCAGTCAGGCCGCCTTGGCGCCCATGGAGTGGCCGATGACCGAGAAGGACTCCCAGCCCAGATGGTCTGCTACGGCCAAGGCATCCCCGGCGACCTCGTCCATCGTGAACGCGCCGTCGGCGTCGATCGCCTCGCCGTAGCCGCGGCAGTCCAGGAACGCGTAGCTGAACGCGTCCCCGTTCAAGTGTTCGCGCACCGGGGCGAAGCTCGACCGGTCGCCGAACCAGTTGTGGAGCAGGAGGGCTCGCTCGGAGCCGGTGCCCATGACGTCGTGCGGAATGACCTGTCGTGTCACAACATCCCCTGCTCATCAGGTGATCGTGTGCTGCCGGCGGTCACCGGCGACCACGTCTTGCGATCTCCGTGGACGAGTGCTGCTCTGGTCAAAGCGGCTCGTCGTGAAGGTCCTCTTCGCGCAGCAGGTCGTCCTCGCGGCGCGAGGTCTCCTTCTGGCCCTGCTTCTGTCCCCGTTCGCGGGACTGCCTGCCCGGCTGGGGGTGCGCGGGGTCTCCCGGTCGATGGTGACCTTGTGCCTCGCGGCCCTTGCCCGGCTCCTGATGCTTGTCCTGCTTACCGCCCATGACAGCGACTCCTCCTGATGCGTGGGTACGGACTCCCTCGGATCACGCTCACACGGACAGCGACCGTCTGCATCAGGTCGACCGCGAAGCGAGGCACACGGGTGACGCCCGTCCCGATGAAGCCATGGGCATCCGCTGGCTGCTGATGGTCCTGCTGGGGGTCTTCGCCTCCATGCCAGAGGAACTGGCCGAACTCCGCCGTGCAGACGTCGACCCCGACACCGGTCCGGTTCCGGAGGGGCTGACCCGAGCTCAACACAGGCCGTCGGGTGGTCGGTGACCCCGAGTCCCGTGCAGGGACCCTGAGAGGTCTGGACAACACAAAGGCCGGTGATCCGGCGATACCCGTGTCGACCGCACGGACGGGGCACGATTGCGCGCCGTAGGGCGCCGTGGGCCGCGGAGCGCTGGTCCGTACGGGCGACGCCGGTCAGATTGAATCGTCACAATTCTTTACCGACGCACGACACCGGCGGCACGGCGCGTGATCAACAACCGGTGCTCCATGCCAATCTGCTCGGGCACGTAGTGGCTTGGAGCCGGAGGTACACCGCCCATGGCGGCGAACAACAACCCCACCGTCACAGGACGACGACTGGGGGCGGAGCTGCGCCGGCTCCGTGAGGACCGCGGTATGACCGGCGCGCAGGTCGCGGCGGAACTGCTGATCTCCCAGGCCAAGGTCAGTCACATGGAGACAGGTCGCCGTGCGGTCAGCCCCCGCGACGTACGCGATCTCTGCGTGCTCTACGGCGTCACCGACCAGCATCTCGTCGACCACCTGACAGCACTGGCCAGGGAGTCGAGCCGTCAGGGCTGGTGGCACTCCTACGGCGACATCCCCCATAGCGTCTATCTCGACCTGGAGGCGGTCGCCGCCTCCATCCGAGCCTACGAGGCCACGGTGGTCCCCGGCCTGCTGCAGACCCCCGCCTACGCCGCCGCGGTCATTGAGGAAACGATCCCCCTCGTCACGGCCGACCAGGCCGCCGCGCGACTGAAGGTGCGACTTCGCCGTCAGTACCGGATCTACGACCTCGCCCGCCGGTTGCATCTGTGGGTCGTCCTGGACGAATCGGCCCTGCGGCGTGTCGTCGGCAGCCGGGAGATCATGCGCGAGCAACTGGAGCACCTGCACGCGCTCAGCACCGAGCCCCACATCACCGTCGAGGTGCTCCCTCACAGCACAGGCGCTCACCCAGGGCTGACGGGACAGTTCTCCATCCTGGAGTTGTCCGACACCCGTGAGGCGGTGGTGTATCTGGAGAGGTTCACCAGCGGCCTCTGCCTGGCGAAGGCGTCCGACGTACAGCAGTACAGCGTGACGCACGCCCGGCTGCGGTCGCTGGCCCTCGCCCCGGAGCAGAGCCGGCACTTCATCACCGACGCCATCAAGCTCTACGCGTCCTGAACCCCGAGGGCGACGCGCCGGGCTGCGACGGTGCCCCGGAACCGCTGCTCCTCCGCACGCGGCCGGCACCGGGAAGAACGCGCCGCTGCTGCCGCGCCTCCTTGCGCTTTTCGCCCCGGGCGCGCCACGCCCATGCCGCAGCGGTCCTGATTCGACCCAGTCGGCGTACATCCGTGTTCACATCGGCGTCGGTTTCAGGACAGGTGTGCGGTGTCGATTCGTGTGAACTGATCGAATTTCACTCATCCGGCGATGTTCCGAATCGTCGGCGGCACGGGATTTCATATTTTCATCACGCACCGCGGCGATGAATGTTTTTATATTCATCCCCCCTCCTCGGTTTCGCCCGGTGCGGGTGCGCGAATTTTCATGCGTAATATGCGGCCACAGCTAGAAGGCACCCCGGGTGATCCGTAGGCCCGGCGTGTGCCACGGCCCCCCACAGAAAATGGCCTCTTGATGAAGCTGCACATCCCTCGAACGACTCGGCGCCGCATTCTGTCCGGCGGGCTGGCCTCGGCCCTCGCCACAGCAGTTGCCGCCGCCATGGTCGCCGTCACGTCGACGCAGGCACTTGCCATCGCGACGCCCGTACCTCTGGGCACGACCGCCAGCTACTCCGTCCTGGCAGGGCAGGGAGTCACCAACACCGGCAACTCGGTGCTCGATCACGACCTCGGGACGCACCCGAACCCGGCCATCACCGGCTTCCCGCCCGGCCTGGTACTCGGTGCTGTGCACCCCGCGGACGCCGCGGCCGCCCAGGCCAAGAGCGATCTGATCGTGGCGTACAACAACGCGGCCGGCCAACTCACGGGCCAGGCACCGGACTTCCCGCTCGCCGCAGGAATCGGCGGGGGGCAGGAGCTGCTTCCCGGCGTCCACAGGGCCACATCCGGTGTCGGCCTCACCGGTGACCTGATCCTGAACGCCGGGGGAAACCCCAACGCGGTCTGGGTGTTCCAGATTCCCGAAGCCCTGACGACGGCATCCAACAGCAGGATCCTCCTCACCAACGGCGCTTCGCCGTGCAATGTCTACTGGCAGATCGGGAGTTCGGCGACCCTCGGCACCACCTCCACCTTCGTGGGCACCATCATGGCCCTGACCTCGATCTTCGTGAACCAGGGGGCGAGCGTCGAGGGGCGGGCACTGGCCCGCAACGGCGAGGTGACGCTCAACAACAACAGGATCTTCCTCGGCGGGTGCGCCACCGGCGGTACGACGACCGGCGCGACGACGGGAACGACCACCGGAACGACGACCGGAACGACGACGACCGGGGCGACGACGGGTACGACTCTGGGCCTGATCGGCGGCACCCTCATCGGCGGGCCCAGCGTCAACCTGGTGGGCGGCGGCACCTCGGGGAACATCGCGGGCAACACCTCCGGGAACACCGTGGGCAACACCGCCGGGAACACCACTGGCGGTAACACGTCGGGCAACAGCGCCGGGAACACGACCGGCGGCTCCATCACCGGCGGGAACGTCGCCGGCGGGAACGGCGGCGGGCCGGACCACGGTGGGCCGGAGCACGGTGGGCCGGACCACGGCGGCAAGCCCGAGCACGGTGGGCCGGAGCACGGTGGGCCGGAGCACGGGCACGACGAGGGGCCCGGCAAGCCGGAGCACGGCGAGCACGGCGAGCACGGCGAGCACGGCGACCACGGCGACTACGGCGACCAGGGTGAGCAGGCCGACGGGCACTACGGCTACGCCGACAAGCCCGCGGTCCACGAGGGCTGAGCAGCAGGCCACATCACGACCGTTCATCGGATGACGGCGCGCGGCGGAATCCTCAGCGGTTCCGTCGTGCGCCGCCGGTGAGGGACGCAGAGACTCAGGCGCGAGCAGCGCATACGCGAAGGACAGGGTGGGCGGTGTCGAGCGGAATCGAAACAGCGGCCGTGCAGGAACTTCAGCAGTGCGGTTCCGATCCGGCCCCCCTGCCACCAGAACACGGCAGAGCGACCCCGTCGGACAGACGGCCCATGAGGGTCCGGGCCCTGAGAGCGGGGCTGCGCACGGCCGTGGCCCTGTGTCTGGTGACCACGCTGGTCCATGTCGTCATGGTGTTCCTTCACGTAGCCCCCTCCAACCCCGTATCGAAGCGGTACAGCCCACAGGTCAACGGATGGGTGTACCCCCTTTTCGAGCAGAATTGGCGACTTTTCGCACCGGACCCCGATTCCTTCAACCGGAAGGTCCTGGCAAGAACTGCACGAACGGCCTCCGACGGATCGGTACGAGTGAGCCCCTGGTTCGACCTGACCGCCGTGGACAATGCCGCAGTCGACCACAACGCATTTCCGAGCCACACGGCTCAGAACCTTTTGCGCCGCGCCTGGAGCTCCTATGTCGAGACGCACGGAGGAAGCGACACGGCACGCTCGGAACGGGCGGTGATGATGCAGAAGTACCTGCGCAATATCGCCGCGGACCGCTTCGCCGCCCGCCACGGTGGTGACAGGTTCGACTTCGTTCAGCTCCGGGTCGTCACGACGCCCATCGCCGCTCCCGGCACAGCCGCCGGTGACCGCCCGCCGGTACCCACCGAGAACCGGCTCCTGCCCTGGTGGAAGGTGACCCCCCATGGGAATTGAGCAGCCCTCCCGGCCCTCCTCTGCGGCAGCCGCACCACAACGCCCCCAGAGTCCGGGGACTTCGCTGGTCGGTGTCGCCCGTCAGTGGCTCCTCGGCCAGGTCAGCGCTCTGTGGGCCCTCCTCACCGGCCGTCCGGTGTCCTTGTATGCCGCCTCGGTGCTGCGCATCGGCTACGGGCTGCTCTACCTGGTCTTCCTGCTCCGCGAGTTCCCGCACCGTGGAGAGATCTGGGGACCCGAGTCCCCTTGGACGCCTGCGCTGGCGGAACAGCTCTTCGAGCAGACGGGCTGGAACAGCGTCCTGATCCTGTCCGACAGTCCCGCCTATTTCGAGTTCTGCTACGCGATGGCTGTCGTCACGTCCGTACTGTTCATCCTGGGCTGGCGGACCCGCGTCATGTCCGTCCTCTTCGCCGTCGTGGTGATCTCGTTCCACGCGAGGTCGATCTTCATGACGGACGGGGGCGACAACCTGGTCCTGCTGATGGCCATGTACCTCGTCCTGACCGCGTGTGGTCGGCGCTGGTCCCTGGACGCACGTCGCGACCGGCTCAAGTCGGCTCGTGCGGGCGACGTGCCGGAGCCGGTGCGGGGCTTGTACGCGCAGGAACTCCGCCACGCCCGCGTCACCTTGACCACCGTGGTGCACAACTGCGGCGTCTTCGTCATCGCCGCACAGGTCTGCTTCCTCTACGGATCGGCAGGCCTGTACAAGGTCCAGGGTCCCACCTGGGGCGGCGGCACCGCTCTGCACTACGCGCTGAACCTCGAACTGTTCCAGCCCTGGCCCGCGCTCTCCCACCTCGTGGACGAATTCCCGATGGTGATCGCGATCACCGGCTACGTCACGGTGCTCGTCCAGGTCGCCTTCCCGTTCGTACTCTTCGGCCGGCTCAAGTATCCCGTTCTTGCCGTGCTGCTCGGGATGCACATCGGCATCGCCGTACTGATGGGGCTGCCGCTCTTCTCCGGCGCGATGATCATCGCGGACGCCGTGTTCCTGCCCGACCGCTTCTACGCCTTCCTGGCCCGACTGTGGCGCCGTGCGGCACGGCGCACCGGAATGCGGCAGGCGGCACCCGGCCGGGCCACAGGATCGGGATCCGTACCCGCGCAGGGAAGACCGGAGCTACCCGCCCCGCAGGACCAGGCCGTTCCGAGTGGAGGGTAGAAGCGGTTCAGTCCACGCGATGGGCCCTGTGGCGGACCTCCCGGAGGCTGGCCTCGGGCGGGTGACGGTCCAGGCCTGCCGAGTCCCGTGCGCGTGCGAGCGTCTCCCGGCAGAGCTGCTCCAGGGTCTGCCGCGGTTGCGCGTCAGGCTCCAGCCAGAGGCGCACCCCCGCGACGCTATGGCGCCGCGTAGGTGGTGCGGGAGTAGTCCCCAAGAGGTCTAGACAACGACAAAGCCCCAGGTCCCTGACCTGGGGCTTTGCTCAAGAGCGGATGACGGGAATCGAACCCGCGCTATAAGCTTGGGAATCACCGCGCCCGAGTCCGGTGATCTACCGTCCTACCTGCGGAAATGCACTCTGGTGGTGCTTATTCCGCAGGCCGGTGTACACCCGTATTGACCGCTGTTGCCCCCTCTGAAGGGCACGTTCGGGGCACGCACTTTCTCCGGTCTACCAGCCGCCCGTCAGGTTGCGTGCCGCACTGAAGGTGGTGTCACCTTGGCCCGACCATGCCTTCAGCGTGCCGGTCGTGTTGTCGCGGGCGAGGATGTCCGCCTTGCCGTCGCCGTCGATGTCACCGGCCGCAGCGGTCTGGGAGAAGCCCCAGCCGCCGGTGACGCTGACCGGGGCGTTGAAGTATCCGCCCGCGTTGTGGGTCCACATTTTGAGCGAGTTGGTGGCGGGGTCACGGGCGATGATGTCGGCGGCTCCGTCGCCGTTGAAGTCGGCTGCGGTGGTCTGGGCGAAGTTCCACCCGGCGGTGAGGTGGGCTGCGGCGCCGAAGGTGCCGTCACCGTGGCCGGCCCAGATCTTGAGGTTGCCGGAGGGGTCGCGGGCGATGAGGTCGGTCTCGCCGTCGCCGTCGAAGTCGGCGGCGGTGGTCTGGGTGAAGTTCCAGCCGCCGGTCACGTTCGTGGGCGCGATGAAGCTGCCGTCCCCTCGGCCGACCCACAGGCGGAGCGTGTCCTGGGGAGGGCGGCTCTCGTCGACGGGGCCTTCGTAGCGGGCCATGATGTCGGCTTTGCCGTCGCCTGTGAAGTCCCCGGCCACGGTCTGCGAGTAGTCCTGCCAGCCGCCGGTGACGTCCTTCGCGGCGGAGAAGGTGCCGTCGCCTCGGCCGAACCACACCTTCAGGGTGCCCGTGGGGTCGTGCCGGGCCAGGAGGTCGGAGATCGAGTCGCCGTTGAAGTCGGCGGACGTGGTCTCTCCCATGGGAAGCGACGCCCTGGTCACGCGGTCGGCCATGGTGCGGGCGAGGAGCTCGGTGCCGGCGTCATTGAAGTGGAGCTTGTCGGCGTCCGCGATCGCGGACCGGATGGCGTACGGGTCGTCGAGATCCTTGGTGACGGCGTCGAAGTCGATGTAGTCGTCGATACCGTCCGTGGTGCGGATGTAGTTGTTCACCGCTTGCCGGACGGCCTCACGGAGGCGGAAGGACGGGGCGGTCGTGGCGTAGCCGGAGAAGCCGGGGATGGTGGCGCCGGTGACGCGGAGCCCTCGGGCGCGGGCCTGGGCCGCGATCTTCTGGATGTCGGTGATGATCGTGGCTGACGACGCGCCGTCGACGATGTCGTTGACGCCTTCGTAGAGGATGACCTCGCGGACGTTGGGCTGGGCGAAGACGTCACGGTCGAGACGGTTGAGCGCGCTTGGCCCCTGCCCTCCGAGGATGTCCCTGTCGATCCGGTTCCCGCTGATCCCCGCGTTGAGGACACCGGGCGCGGAGGACGTGCCGTTCAGGAAGGACGCGTAGAAGTCGGGCCAGCGCCGGTTGGTGTTCGGGGTGCTGCGGCCGCCGTCGGTCTGGGAATCGCCGATGGCGACGACGGTCCCCTGGGAGCCCGTGGTGGCGACATCGACCCCGCTGACCAGGCTCCAGAAGTAGACCTCCTTGGTGAAGTCGGCGCCGTTCGCGACGCCCGACCGGTCGCCGGCGAGCCGGGCGGTGGTGTACGAGGTGGCGAGGGCGTACGGGTGCTGGGGAGCCGTCGTCACCGTACCGGGCAGGTGGTAGCTGACCAGCAGGTTCTTCCCCGCGGTGACGGGCAGGGCGACCGGGTCGCTGAAGACTTCGCCGCCCGCCGGGAGCGTGGTCTGCTGGCTGCCGCCGAACGTCACGGTGACCGGGGTCTGCGCGGCGGCCGCCCCGCTCGACTGGACGGCGAGGGTGACGTGGCCGAGCTTCACGGGGTCACCGGAGAAGGTGTTGGCGAACCGCAGCCGGACCGTGCTGCCGCTGGTGTGCGGGTTGACGACCATCCGGAAGGTCTGGTTCGTCCAGTCGGGGTACTCGGCTCCCATCGAGGTGGACCCGGCGTGACCGAAGGACGTGGCCCAGCTTCCGGTCCAGGAGGTCCCGCCGGGCGCGGCCGGTGTGCTGCGTACCGCCACGGAGAAGACGTGGAGGCGCCTTCCGTCGGCGGGTGCGGCGGGCAGGGTGACCGAGGCGACCGTCTTGCCCATGGTGACGGGGACGGTGACCGCGAACAGCTTCACAGGGGTGGTGCCGCGCGCCGAACGGTCGAGGACGACGGCCGCGGCGACCGGGTTGCCGGCCTCCCAGTCGCCGACGGAGTCGAGCGTGTACGCGGAGGTGCTGCCGTCGCTGTAGTGCACCGTGCCGGAGCCGGTCACCGCGCCGCCGGTGGCCGTGACGAGCAATCCGAGCGCGTTGCCGGAACCGGACACGGGCACCTGCTGGCCGTCGGCAACGATGTTGTCGGGCTGGCCGGGGGCCACATCGGGCCGGGTGTAGGTGGTGCCGTTGACGGTGACGCGCGCTCCCTGTGTCCACCCGGCGGCGTTCAGCGCGTCGGCGGACAGGCTGTCGCCGCTGCCGTCGAGGTTCGCGACGCCCGGGTTGGCCTGGGTGGCGATACCCGCGTTGTTGAAGGCGCTGCCGAAGGTGGGGTAGACGGTCTCGGCGGCACTCGCGTGGGCCGCCGCGAGCCCGGTGGTGGCGAGCCCGAGAACGAGGGTGGTCGCGAAGGCTCTCGCCCTGGTGGACCCGAATGCGGTGCGGGGCATGGGAAGGGCTGCCTTTCCTGGTGTGGTCGACGTCGAGGAGCGCTGCCGCTGGTGTGGTGGTTACCAGCCGCCGGTGAGCTTGGCGGGGGTGCCGAAGGTGGTGTCGCCGTGGCCGGCCCAGATGGTGAGGTCGCCGGTGGTGTCGTTGCGGGCGATGAGGTCGGCCTTGCCGTTGCCGTCGAAGTCGGCGGCGGTGGTCTGGGTGAAGTTCCAGCCGCCGGTGACGTTGACGGGGGCGTTGAAGTAGCCGCCGGCGTTGTGGGTCCACATCTTGAGGTTGCCGTCGGCGTCCTTGGCGATGAGGTCGGCCTGGCCGTCTTCGTTGAAGTCGGCGGCGGTGGTCTGGGTGAAGTTCCAGCCGGCGGTGAGCTGGGCTGCGGCGCCGAAGGTGCCGTCGCCGCGGCCGGCCCAGATCTTGAGGTTGCCGTCGGCGTCCTTGGCGATGAGGTCGGCCTTGCCGTTGCCGTCGAAGTCGGCGGCGGTGGTCTGGGTGAAGTTCCAGCCGCCGGTGACGTGGGAGGCGGCGCCGAAGGTGCCGTCGCCTCGGCCGAGCCACATCTTCAGGTTGGCGTCGGTGTCGCGGGCGATGATGTCGTTCTTGCCGTCGTTGTTGAAGTCGGCGGTGGCGGTCTGGGTGAAGTTCCAGCCGCCGGTGACGTTGACGGGGGCGTTGAAGTAGCCGCCCGGGTTGTGGGTCCACATCTTGAGGGTCGCGGCGGCGTCGCGGGCGATGATGTCGGCCTGGCCGTCACCGTTGAAGTCGGCGGCGGCCGTCTGCGTGAACACCGGAGCGGGGGGCACGTCCACGGGGAAGGGGTCGGCAGGATCCGAGCCGAGTCCCACCCGGGGGCCGCAGACGGGCCACTGGTTCTCGCCCGCGGCGTCGAGGAGCTTCTCGCCGATGATGATCTGCTGGTCCTTCGTGGCCTTGTGCGGGTAGGCCGCGTACTGCGTGCCGCCCATCGACTGCCAGGTGGAGAGGCTGAACTGGATTCCGCCGTAATAGCCGTGGCCCGAGTCGAGGCTCCAGTCGCCGCCGCTCTCGCACTCGGCGAGCTTCTCCCACGTGCTGACCGAGGCGGCGTGCGAGGTGCCCGCCGCGCCGCCGAGCGCGACGATCGCGGAGCAGGTCGCGAGGGAGAGGGAAAGGGCACGGCGGCGGACGGCAGAGGTGCGGGAGGGCATGGCGAAGGAACCTTCCGAGAAGGGAGAGGGATGAGGATCGGCCGCGTCGCGGGGCCAGGGCCGGTGCCGTACCGATCACGTCCGTACGGCACCGGCGAAGGGACGAGCGGTGGTTACCAGCCGCCGGTGAGCTTGGCGGGGGTGCCGAAGGTGGTGTCGCCGTGGCCGGCCCAGATGGTGAGGTCGCCGGTGGTGTCGTTGCGGGCGATGAGGTCGGCCTTGCCGTTGCCGTCGAAGTCGGCGGCGGTGGTCTGGGTGAAGTTCCAGCCGCCGGTGACGTTGACGGGGGCGTTGAAGTAGCCGCCGGCGTTGTGGGTCCACATCTTGAGGTTGCCGTCGGCGTCCTTGGCGATGAGGTCGGCCTGGCCGTCTTCGTTGAAGTCGGCGGCGGTGGTCTGGGTGAAGTTCCAGCCGGCGGTGAGCTGGGCTGCGGCGCCGAAGGTGCCGTCGCCGCGGCCGGCCCAGATCTTGAGGTTGCCGTCGGCGTCCTTGGCGATGAGGTCGGCCTTGCCGTTGCCGTCGAAGTCGGCGGCGGTGGTCTGGGTGAAGTTCCAGCCGCCGGTGACGTGGGAGGCGGCGCCGAAGGTGCCGTCGCCTCGGCCGAGCCACATCTTCAGGTTGGCGTCGGTGTCGCGGGCGATGATGTCGTTCTTGCCGTCGTTGTTGAAGTCGGCGGTGGCGGTCTGGGTGAAGTTCCAGCCGCCGGTGACGTTGACGGGGGCGTTGAAGTAGCCGCCCGGGTTGTGGGTCCACATCTTGAGGGTCGCGGCGGCGTCGCGGGCGATGATGTCGGCCTGGCCGTCACCGTTGAAGTCGGCGGCGGCCGTCTGCGTGAACACCGGATCCGGCGTGGGGTCCACCCCACCGATCGGCGAGACATAGCCGCTGACCTTCTGGGAGTAGTAGTAACCGTTGCTGATGGTGCCGAGGGTCACGGCGCCGCTCTGGTTGCCGCCGATGGTGGTGATCGTGCCGTCGGCGTTGATGGACTTCACCAGTGCCACGTGCTCGGCATAGCCGGCGCCGTTGTAGTTGAAGACCACCGCGTCACCGACGTGCGGGGTGCTCGTCAGCCCGCCGTTGTACTGACCGAAGCTGCCGGCGCCCGCGGTGAGACCGGTGACGTTCACACCGGCCTGGTCCCAGACCCACTTTGCGAAGTCGGCACACCAGGCCTCTCCCGAGCAGCTTCCGTAGTAGCCGGAGCCTCCCGCGCTGTTCGTATCGCACGCCCCGTTGCCGAGGTTCTGCTCCGCTATCCCCATGATCGTGGAACCCACGCTGGCGGAGGCGGGCTGGGCGCCGGAGAGCATCAGGGCGGGAGCGAGCAGGGCGGTGGCGAGCATTCCCTGCAGGGTGCGTCGAATCGAAACCTTTGACACGTCATGTCTCCTGTAAATCGGCATGCTGAAGTCCTCGGCACGTGCGTGCCGGGTGAAGTGAGGAGGAGCCGCACCGCGGAAGGCGCGGCGATCGGGCAGGGGTGCCGTCGACCAGAGGGGCGCGGTCGATCAGAGGTGCTGCCGTCGATCAGGTGGTGCTGCTCAGGGCGCGATCGTCACCTTCGCCGCGGCCATCCCGGCCTGCTGATTGGCCGGCTGCGAAACGGCGTACACCTGGAGTTCGGTGACTCCGGCGCGCAGACCGGTGTCGACCGCGACCCGGTAGCGGACCGTCGTCGTGGCTCCCTTGGGCAGCGGTGCTCCGCCGGTGGCGGCGAGGAGGAAGTCCATGCCCGAGGCCTGCGGCAGGAAGACGGGCTGCCAGCTGCCGGTGGCGGGGTCGAGGCGCTCCAGGCGCCCGGCCACCGAGCCGAGGGGGGCGAGTCCCCCGTCGTACTGGTCGAAGCGGACCACGGGTGCGATGAGCGGGTAGTCGGTGTCACCGGTGTTGCGCATGGTCACGGTGAACTCCACCGGTGCGCCGCCGGGCACGAACCGCGGCGAGGAGGGCAGCCCGGTGATGTCCACGGCGAGTCGCGCGGTCTTGGCCACGGTCAGCGGGCCTTCGGGAAGGCGCTGCTGCTGCCCGGCGGGCGGGTGATGCGGCGGGGGCGTGGTGGGCCGAGGGGTGGCGGACGACGGGTGGGACGGGGTCTGCGGGGTTCCCGAGGCCGCGCTCGGCGTCGGAAGGGGGTCGGGTGCCCGGCCTGTCGGTCCGGCGTCCAGAGGCTTGGGGGCCTGAGAGGCCTGGGCGGCCGCCGCGTGGTTCGCGCTGCCGGCACCGGAGTCCGGGGTGGCCGCGGTACGGGCTTGGGGAACGGCCGGGCCGGAACCGGCGCAGGCGCCGAGTGAGCCGACCAGCCCGGCGACGAGCAGAACGGCGGCGGCGAGCCGCAGGGGCGAACAGGGGTTGGAGCTGACGGACTTCATGATGACTTGCTTCCTCCGCACGAGGGCCGATGGCAGGTGGATGTCGGGTGCTGCCCCGGCGACTAGCCCCGGATCATGTTGTCGTCGGGCCCGGAGGCGACGACGGACACGGAGGTGGTGGAGGAGGGGCTCTCGGCCCGCTCGGACCGGATCCCGTGAGCGGTGCCGAGCGCGACGAGGGGGAGGGCGGCGACGGACACGACGCGGGCGGACGTGCGCATGCTGATCACTCCTGGGGAAGAGGACGGACGGCACGAGGGGCAGGCCGGGGTCAGGTCTCGGCGAGGCCTGGTGAAATCGGAGAGCCCGGAGGGCCTGGGGCGGAGGAGCCGGTGGTGCCGACGTGGCCGGGAAGCAGCCGAGGGGAACGGGAGGACCTACGCGGGGAATTCGACGGCGTAGCCGTGGGAGGCGAGCGGCTCATGTATGCGCAGGAACAGTTCTCGTGCGCGGACCAGAGCGGCCCCGTCGGACGGGGTCTTGATGAAGAGGACGGCTTCCAGCCCCGAGGGGGTGGGCTGGACCCTGATGTGCTCGAGTCCGTCTGCCGGGACGGAGTGTGCCCACAGCAGATCGTGAATCAGGTGGGAGACCTCGGCGGTTGCCATTGCTCGGGTCGCACTTCTCAACCGGGTACAGATGATGCGCATGGGACAGGCATCGAGAGGGCGGGCGGCCGGGGGAGTCCGGTCAGTCCCAGACGATGCTGTCGCCCGGAGCCGCGGCCACGGCGCCGGCGGGAACCGAGTCCCAGACGATGCTGTCGCCCGAAGCCGCGGTCACGGCGCCGGCGGGAGCCGAGTCCCAGACGATGCTGGACGTGGAGGCCAAGCCGGCGAGGGCCAGGGCGAGGGCGGTGACGGTGGCCGTGCGGCGGACGGACGAGAACACGGGGATTCCTCTCGTTCATGGTGGGATGAAACGTCAATTGCTTTGTCCGAGAGGCGAGTCGGTCTTTTCTGGGCGACTCCCTCTCGGTGATCACCATCCTGTTCGAGCGGCCGTCCGGGGAAAAGGGTTTCCGTGCGTCACCAAAGTGCCTGGCACCAAAGTGACGTAGCGGGGATTCGCATCTCCCGTGCGCTCGTTCCCAGGTCATAAGCTGATGCCGCGTGGTGAGCTGCACACACGCGACGATCGTTCGCACCACCGGGGGGTGGGTCATGCAGGAGACATCGGGCCTGGAGGTACTGGGCCTCAGCGCGGCCGAGGAAGCCGTCTATCAGAGCCTTCTGGCTAAGAACGACGAAGGGGTTGGGGAGCTGAGCGCCCGGCTGGCACTACCGGAGAGCGAGGTGCGCGACTGTCTGGACAGGCTGCTCGACATGGAGTTGCTGAGACCCTCGCGCGACAACCCGGGGCTGCTGCGCGCGGTCAGCCCGGAGATGGGTTTCGAGCTCATCCTGCGTCGCCAGGAGGCGGAACTCCTCTGTCGGCAGCAGGAACTCGCCCGCAGCAAGGAGGCGGTGGCCCGTACTGTGGCCACCTATGCGCAGGAACGTTCCGCCACCGACGTGGACGGTGCCGAACGACTGATGGGCCTCGATGCCATCCAGCGGCGCCTGGAGTCACTCACCCGGGAACTCCGCGGGGAATGCCTGTCCATCGCGCCGGGCGGTGCCCACTCCCCGGCGAGCCTGGACGCCGCACGGCAGCTCGACGAACGGGCGCTGGACCGCGGCATCCAGCTCATGACGATCTATCAGGACAGTGCCCGCAACGACCCCACCACATACGGCTACGCCCGCTGGCTCAGCGACCGGGGCGGCCAGGTGCGCACGTGCCCGGAGACACCGCCCCGGCTCCTGCTCTTCGACCGGCGGGTCGCGGTGGTCCCGATCGACCCGCACAACACCCGTCTGGGCGCCCTGTGCACGAGCTCTCCCGGCATCGTGGCCTCGCTCGTCGCCCTCTTCGAGCAGACCTGGGAGACCGCGATCCCCCTCGGAGCCGACCATCGCCACGGCACCGGTGAGACGGGGCTCTCCCCCGCCGAGCGCAGCCTCCTCAAGCTGCTCGCCTCGGGCATGACGGACGAGACCGCGGGCAAGCGCCTCGGGCTCTCCCTTCGCACCGTGCGCCGCCAGATGGCCGGCCTGATGGAGCGCCTCGACGCCACGAGCCGTTTCGAGGCCGGACTGAAGGCGGCCCAGCGCGGCTGGCTCTGAACCGCCGACCGACCGGCTGCGGATGAGGAGGTCCGCAGAGCCGATCGATAGAGGCACAGCGGACGCACACGTCGTCCCGACGTGCGAGGACGAGGGACTGGCCCGGGCTGCTGCGGGAGGGCGCTGACCGGGGTGCAGTTGCTGCCCAAGCCTGGGCTTCCCGATGCGCGGAAGGCGGATCTCGGGAGGCTTCGGTAGTCCGCGGACATTGGAGCCCGGGTTCGCCGCGATGGCGGCGGCCGCGCGGCGGGTCGGGGAGTCCGGGAGGTCCTGGCGGGGCGGATGGCCGTCGACGAACTCGACCTGTGTCTACGGGAACGGGGCCTGCGCCCGCGGGGCAGCGGCCATCTGCCGGCCGCTGCCCTGTTCCTGAACGGCCTCCGCCAGGAGGAGGTGCGCGTGTGGGTCCCGTCCGGATCCACGCCCAGCGTGATCCCGTTCGCCGACAGGGATGTCGATCGGGTACGGATGTGTCCCCACGAGCGCCGCTTGGCCGGCCACCCGGCGGAGCAGCCGGCCGATCAGCAGCCGGCCGACCCCGCCCAACCCACGCCACGCCGGTGCGATCCAGGCATTCCTGTCGGATGGGGCACGCGGAGGGCGCGGCAGCACCCGAAAGGTCTAGACAATGATGAAGGCCCTGGTCTCCGACCAGGGCCTTCATTGAAGAGCGGATGACGGGAATCGAACCCGCGCTATAAGCTTGGGAATCACCAAACACTTGAGCAGGAGAATGCCTTCTGACCTGCGGGAACTCCTCCTGAGGAGCATCTGCCGCTTTGCCCGTGAGGGCCCTCTGTTACCCGCTGTTCACCGCCCCTACTGGCACGTTGTGGCACGCGGTCTCACGTGAGGAAGCCGGACGGGACCTGGTTCAGTCGGTTGCCGGGGGCGGGGTTCGCCCTTTGTACGGCGGTACTCGGCGTTGATGCGCTGGGCTTCCTCGAGCTGGTCCTCAAGGGCGATGATCCGGCAGGCGGCCTCGATGGGGGTGCCCGGGTCGACGAGTTCACGGGCGCGGGCGGCGATACGCGTCGAGTTCGCTTAGGCGCACCCGGTCGGTGTACGCGGGACTGGCGCGGAAGCCGGCGAGCTGGGCCCGGGTGACGAGGCCGGTGCGCCTGCCGTCGGCGTCACGGATGATCAGGCGTGCGGTACGGGCTCCGCGCATGACGGCCAGAGCGACTTCGACTGTCATGTCCGCCCAGACGTGCGGTTCGGCCGTGGTCGGGGTGGAACGATGACCGGGCGGGTGCGTGCTGTTCAAGCGCGACCTTCCTCGGTGCGAGGCACGTCAACGAATTTCCGCGGCGAAGGAACGGAATGAAATAATTTCCCGACGGCTTCGAATGGGGCATGAAAGCTGAACCGCCGAAAAGGGGGTCGAAAGGCGCGATCGGCGGCGGGGGCGGCGCGCGACGAGGAGGTGATATTCGGGCCGTCGGCCGCGGCGGGTCCATGAGCGGATCTGCTCGGGATGATTTCCGTGGGGCGTACGCGGCTGGGGCCCGCACCCCGAAGGATGCGGGCCCCAGCCACGGGTGTGCGTCAGGATCAGACGGGGACGATGTTCTCGGCCGTCGGGCCCTTCTGGCCCTGCGCGATGTCGAAGCTGACCTTCTGGCCTTCCCGCAGCTCACGGAAGCCCTGGGAGGCGATGTTCGAGTAGTGGGCGAACACGTCGGGGCCGCCGCCGTCCTGCTCGATGAAGCCGAAGCCCTTTTCCGCGTTGAACCACTTCACGATACCTGTGCTCATGTTTCCCTCCTTCGAGGATCATCGGCGTCCGCACTGCGCGGAAACCGTGTCGCCGTGATGATCAACCCGCCGGAGAATCCGGAGATGAAAAAAAGCACTCCCGCTGCCCTGGCGGCTGCTGAGGGCACTTGAAGTTTCGGGAACCACAACTGCAACTGAATTCGAGACTAGCGCGATGTCTTCCCGAAAGGCGGTGGCGTACCTCCGCTCCTTTTATGCGGCAGTAATCCTTGCCGCGCCGTCTGTCGAATTCTCATACGGCGCGGGTAGATACAGGCTCCGCCCTCGCACGCCGTCCGTCACCTCCGCATGCTCCGCGGCAGGGGCAGCATGCGCGCCCCGACGACGGGACGTGCCCGCCTCGGCCGGTACGGCTCTCGGTCCGCCGCCCGAGCGCCCTCCCGAGCGGGCGCCTCCTGAGGGGCGTGGCCGTCCGTGCTCTCCGCGGACATGACCGCTTCGGTGTCGTGGACGTTTCCGGGGGCGGACGCGGCAGCCATCAGCCGCGCGGCCGAGGCTGCACGAGAGCAGGATCATCCTGTCGTGGGCCTGCTCGGTGAACCAGCCGGCGTGCACGGTGTGTCCGTGAACTGGGACCGCATACGGGACGGTCGGCCAGGGCGCGGGGTTCGCCGTGAGGCGCATGATGCGTCCCCAGCGCTCCTCCAATGTGGGCGTCGCCCGAGCTGTTCCTCCCTGCCGCTGCCCTATGCGTCGACCGCAGCCGGGTCGAGGGAGTCGACGTCCTCCATGAAGGCGAGCATCCGGGCGTTGACCACGGCGGGGTGGTCGATCTGCGGGCCGTGCCCGGAAGCGGAGATGATCTCGGCGCGGGCGCCCGGCACCAGCCTCGGTACGCGCTCCAGCTGCCGCTTGGGGTGTACGAGCAGGCTGTGCTTGCCCATGATCACGTAGAGCGGGGTCCGGATGGACCGCAGCTCGTCCTCGGCCAGCGGCAGCGGTGCGGGGCGGCGGATCCGGTAGGCGCGGGCGCCGAGCTGGATCCACTCGCGCATCTCGGGGACGGCGATGACCGGCTGGTCCAGCCACTTGGCGAGCCGGGGGCGCAGCGCCTTCGGTGCGAAGGTGGCGAACAGGCTCACGAAGACCCAGGCGAAGAAGCGCAGGCCGACCTTCTCCAGGCCGCCGGGGTCGAGGGCGGTGACCGAGGCGAGCCGTCTGGGCCGCAGGTGAGCCTGGTTGAGCACCAGCCAGCCGCCGTAGGAGGAGCCTACGAGGTGGACCTTGTCGAGGCCGAGCGCGTCGAGTGCCTCGTCCATCCACTGGGCGGCGCGCTCGGGCTGCCACATGGGCTCGCGGTGGACGCTGCGGTTGGCGTCGCCGGGGGTGTCGAGGGCGTAGACGGGGCGGTCGAGGCTGAGCCCGGGGGTGTTGGGGTACCACATCGCCGAGCTGTAGCCGGCGCCGTGGATCAGGACGATCGGCGTCCGGGAGTCGGCGGCGGGGTCCGCGGGCCCGTACCGGTAGACGTGCGTGGTGCCGAACGCGGTCTCCACGTCGGTCTCGGAGCGGACGGGTGCCCCCATCGCGTAGAGCACGTCGGCGGCGGCGAAGTAGCGGTCGCGCAGAGTGTCCGTGACGTAGCGGCCGACATCGCGGGGTACGCGGGCGGTGTTCTCGGGCACGGCGGCACCTCCTGTGAAGATCCATTCTTCGTGATACGACCGTACCATGACTATGGTACGGCAGTATCATGAAGGAGTTGGGGAGCGACCCACCATCGACGGGCGGAGACACCAGAACATGCCGAAGCGTGTGGATCACGAGGAGCGGCGCGCCCAGATCGCCGAGGCGCTCATCCAGGTCGCGGGGCGGCGAGGGCTGCACGCCGTCGGGATGCGCGACGTGGCCGCCGAGGCCGGCGTGTCACTCCGGCTCGTGCAGTACTACTTCGAGACCAAGGAGAAGCTGCTCTTCCACGGCCTCCAGCACCTGACCGACCGCTTCACCGCACGGGTGGGCGCCCGCCTCGCCGACGCCGGTCCGGACCCGGGCCCGCGCGCGACCGTCGAGGCGCTGTTGCTGGCGTCCCTCCCGACCGATGAGGAGGGTCGCACCTTCCACCTCGTCTACAGCTCGTACTCGATCCTGTCCGTGACCGACGAGGCGCTGGCCGCCCAGCCGTTCATCGACAACCCGGACGCCGCCGAAAACGCCGTGACCGGCCTGCTCGAACAGGCGCAGGCGTCAGGCCTGGCCGACCCGGGAGTCGCCGCACGGACGGAGGCGATCAGCCTGCTCGCGATGGCGGCGACCATGGGCACGAGCATCCTGGTGGGCCAGCGAACCCCGGAGTCGGCCATCGCGGTACTCCGTCACCACCTCGACCGGATCTTCGCGACCACCGAAATGTCGGTGAACGGGTGCCCAATCTGACGCGCCACCAAGGAACTTGCGCAAAGCACGGCACGCGGCCCCAGGGGTAATCAGGCAACGACGAAGCCCCAGGTCGCTGACCTGGGGCTTCGTTCAAGAGCGGATGACGGGAATCGAACCCGCGCTATAAGCTTGGGAAGCACTCGGCACCTGGACCATGTGTGGCGCCTGACCTGCAGGAATGTGTGCGGATGCCCCTGTCGTGGCTGATTCGGCGGCCCCTGGTGACCGCTGTTTACCGGCCCTACTGGCACGTTGTGGCACGGGCTCTCGTGTGAGTCAGGGGCGATGCTGGTGGGGAGGACGCCCGGTCGTGCGGATGTCGGCTTGGAGTGCCGCAGTTTGCGCCTCCGTTCCGAGTGCTTCGCCGGACCGGCGGCCGAGAGAGCCGAGACTTCAGAGTCCCGTCTCATGACCCATATCGGCGGAATCCTGGTGTGCGCCATTCCTGGCCGTCGGGCAGGACCGCGAGGGCTTCGTAGCCGTCCAGTGTTTCCACCCAGTCCCTCGCGCCGTCGCCTCTGGCGAACGCGGCGGTGGCGTACGTGTCGGTCGGGGTCAACGTGGGTCCGATCAGGGTGAGAGAGGCGAACGCGGTGACCGGGGTGCCGGTGTGCGGGTCGAGGATGTGGGCACCGCGTTCGGCGGTGCCGGAGGTGGCGACGGCCAAGTCGTGATCGGCGGTGATGACGGTGGCCAGCCTGCCGGGGCGCAGCGGGTGGGCGATGCCGATGCGCCAGGGGCTGCCGGGGCTTGCCTGGCCGCGGATCTGGAGGTCGCCGCCGCCGTTGACGCAGGTGTGGTGCGCGCCTGCTTCGTGAAGGAGACGCGATGCGGCTTCGGTGGCCCAGCCCTTGACGAGTCCTGAGGGGTCGAGGGTGCCCGCGGGGATGACGCTGAACCAGCCGTCGGTGACGTGAGCGGCCTGGGCACAGAGCGACAGGACCTCGTGGACCTCGGGCGGGCAGTCGTCGAGGTGGATCTCGCCGCGGTCGAGGCGGCTGATGTGGCTGTCGGGCCGGTACGTGGAGAACACGGCGTCGATCTCGTGGAGCTGCCGTACGGCCTCGGCGAGGGCGCGGTGGATGGCGGGGGTCGGCTGGTCACGTATGTCGAAGGAGAAGACGGTGCCCATGACGTGTTCGACGTGGCGCAGGCCCCGTGCCGTGTCAGGCATGGGCCTGGTCCAGAGCGCTCTGGAGGGATTCGATGTAGCCCTGGCTGGTGTAACTGGCTCCGGAGACGGCGTCGATCTGCGCGCTCTGGGTGCCGATCGCCTCCTGGGTGAGGCGAGGTAGGGCGTAGGAGGAGATCTGCTGGTCGCGTCCGCCCCGGTCGGGGGCTTGGAGGACCGTGATCGAGGTGATCTTCCCGTGGGTGAGGGTGACGGCGACCTGCACGGTTCCGTAGCGGGTGTCGATGGGATCCCCGGTGAACGTGCCCGTTCCGGTGGACGTAGCCGGATCGGAGGTCCCGGGGGTGCGTGGGGACGAGGAGGTGGTGGGGGAACGGGGTGGCATGCCGACGAGGGCCGGAGGCTGGTGGGGCTTGAGGGCGAGCAGGGAGACGACGAGGGTGCTGATCCCGGTGGTGGCGAGGACGGCTCGGCGCATGGTGGTTCTCCTCAGAACGCGAACGACTCGTGGTGGATGCGTCGGGCCGGGACGCCTGCTTCGCGCAGGGCCTGGATCGCCGCCCGTGCCATGCCGGGCGGGCCGCAGAGGTAGACGTCGTGCGCGGCCAGGTCCGGCACCAGGGTGGTCAGGCCCCGGGCGGTGAGGGGGGAGGAGTATGCGGCCGGTTCGTCGACGACGTAGTGCACGGTGGCCCGGCGGTGGGCGGCTATCGCATCGAGTTCACCGCGCAGGGCGAGGTCGTCCGGGCGCCGGGCCCGGTAGACGAGGGTGACCTGGCCCGGCAGGGTTTCGAAGAGCGTGCGCAGGGGGGTGATGCCGACGCCGCCCGCCAGGAGAAGGACCTTGGTGGAGGTGCGGCGGTTCGCGGTGAAGCCGCCGTACGGTCCCTCCGCCCATACCCGCGTACCGGGTGCCAGGCGGGCGAGCGCGGCGCTGTGGCCGCCGGCGGCCTTGACCGTGATGCGCAGGTGGTTCGAGTGCGCGGGGGCCGAGAGGGAGTAGGGGTTGGCGGTCCACCACAGTCCTCGCGTCAGGAAGCGCCACCGCAGGAACTGTCCTGGCAGGCCGCCCAATTCGTCCAGGTGCTCGCCGGTGAGGTGGACGGAGACCACGCCGGGTGCCTCGGGGTGGACCGCGGCGACCCGCAGGCGGTGGCGCAGTCCGCGCCGCAGCGGGACGGCGAACCGGTACCAGGCGAGCAGCGCGGTGACGCCGAGGAAGAGCGCGTACCAGGCTGCCTGTGCGGAGCGGTTCCCGACGAAGTCCGCCCCGTTGGAGAGCTGGTGGCCGAAGGTGAGGAAGACCGCCAGGTAGGTGGCGAAGTGCAGGTAGTGCCAGGTCTCGTAACTCAGCCTGCGGCGGGCCGCGCGGGCCGAGAGGACTCCGGTCGCCAGGAACAGCAGGAACCCGGCCGTGCCCTTGAGGAGGTCGGGGTAGTTCAGGATGAGCGTGGCGGTCTGGCCCACCACGTCCGTGTGCGAGGTCAGGGAATATCCCCAGATGATCAGCAGGGTGTGGGTGAGGGCCAGCGATACGGTGCAGCGGCCACCCCAGGCGTGCCAGCGAGCGAGGCGGTCGGTGCCGACGGTGTGGTCCAGCAGTGGCACGCGGGCCATGAGGGCCAGCAGGACCGCACAGGCGTAGCCCGCCAGGAGTCCGGTGATGCGTCCTGCCCCCGTGAGCCAGCCCGCCGGGCCGACGACCGAGGTCGTGTCGCTCCACCACAAGGCGAGCACACCGGCGGCGCCCGCCCAGATGGCCAGCTTGGCCAGGGAGGGCACGGCATTGCGGTAAGGGCGCCGGCGGCGCGTCCCGCGGCTGGCGCGGGTGCCGGTGAACGTGGTGGTCATGGCTCCTCCGGGTGGGCACTCGCTCCGGCGATGGGCGGCCAGCCTCACAGCCCAACCTCTGAGTACCTTCTGAAACGGCCCCGCCGAACCCTCTCGGCGCGGATTCAGAGGAAACTCAAAGACTCGGCGCGCCCCTCCCCCGGCCCGGGCCGGGGGATGCTGGAGAAACCATGAACGAGCCTCGCAGCACCCCGCTCCTGCACCGCCCCGACGGAGAGCCCGTGCGGATCCTCGTCGTCGACGACGAACCCGATGTCACCGACGTGCTGGCGGGAGTCATGACCGGCGAGGGCTGGCAGGTGCGCACCGCCGCCGACGGCGCGACCGCGCTCGCGACGGCCCGCGCCTTCCGGCCCGACGCGGTGGTCCTGGACTGGATGCTGCCCGACCTCGACGGCCTGCAGGTCCTGCGCAGCCTGCGGCGTGAGGAGCCCCGCGTGTGCGTGCTGTTCCTGACCGCCCGCGATGCGGTCGAGGACCGCATCGCCGGCATCACCGCGGGCGGCGACGACTACGTCACCAAGCCCTACAGCCTGGAAGAAGTACTGGCCCGGCTGCGCGGACTGCTCCGGCGCGCCGGCATGACCGCCGAACCGGGCGCGAACCTGCTCACCGTCGGCGACCTCACCATGGACGAGGAAGCCAGGGAGGTCAGACGCGCCGGAGCCGTCGTCGACCTTTCCCGGACGGAGTTCGAACTCCTGCGCTTCCTCATGCGTAACCCGCGCCGGGTCCTGTCCAAGGACCAGATCCTCGACCGGGTCTGGGCCTACGACTTCGGCGGCCGCGCCCATGTGGTCGAGCTCTACATCAGCTACCTGCGCAAGAAGATCGACGCCGGACGCACCCCGATGATTCACACCGTGCGCGGCGTCGGCTACGTCCTCAAGCCGGACACCCCGTGAGGCGCCCGGTGCCCCGCACCCTGCGCGGCCAGCTCACCGCCGGGCTCGTCACCCTGCTTGCCCTCGCCTGCCTCGCCGTCGGCACCACCACCGCCCTCGCCCTACGCGGCTTCCTCATGGACCGTCTGGACGAACAGCTCGCCGCCTCCGGAGGCCGGTTCGCCGCCAGCCTGGAACACGAGGCCAAACCCGACGCCGACAACCGCCCCGACACCCGGGGGCAGGCAGAGGCGACCTTCGGCGCCCGCCTCCTGAACGGAACGGTCACCCAGGCCGCTGTCGTCGATCAAGCGACCGACCGCTCCCTCCGGCTCACCGCCGGGGACCGGCGCACCCTGGCCGGGGTCCCCGCTGACGGACACGGGCACAGCATCCGTCTCTCAGCGCTGGGCAAGTACCGCGTCACGGCCGTCGAGGGCGACGACCAGGACGTCCTCGTCACCGGCATCCCCCTGCACCCGGTGGAGGAGACCCTCCACCGCCTCGAAGCGGTCGAAACCGCGCTGTTCGGCGCCGCGCTGGTGGCCACCGGCACAGCCGGAGCCCTGTGGGTACGGATCTCCCTGCGCCCCCTCCAACAGGTCACCGCCCGCGCCGCGGAGGTCGCGAGGCTGCCGCTGGCCAGTGGCGAGGTCGCCATGCCGGGACCGCTCCCCGACACCGACCCCCGCACCGAGGTAGGCCAGGTCGGCACCGCGCTCAACCACATGCTCGGCCACGTCGAGGACGCCCTCACCCGGCGCCAGGCGAGTGAGGAGCGGCTGCGTCATTTCGCCGCCGATGCCAGCCACGAACTACGCACTCCCGTCGCCAACATCCGCGGTCACGCCGAACTCGCCCTGCGTCACCACGGCCCCGTGCCGATCGAAGTCCGCCACGCCCTGGAACGGATCGACCGCGAGTCCCAGCGCATGACCCGCCTCGTCGACGACCTGCTGCTCCTCGCACGCCTGGACGCCGGACGTCCCCTCGAACACGAGCCGGTCGACGTGACCCTGCTGATCCTGAACGCGACGGACGACGCCCGCGCAGCGGGCCCCGACCACCGCTGGATCCTTGACCTCCCCGAAGAACCCGTCACCATCACCGGCGACGCCCACCGTCTCCAACAGGCCATCGGCAACCTCCTCGCCAACGCCCGTACACACACCCCACCCGGTACCGACGTGACCATCACTCTGACCACCGATCGGACCGGCGTCCGCGTCGATGTGAGCGACAACGGACCAGGCATCCCCGAAGGCCTCCGGTCCGAAGTCTTCGGCCGCTTCGTCCGCGCCGACCACGCCCGCTCCCGCAAAACCGGAAGCACCGGTCTCGGACTCGCCATCGTCCACGCCGTCCTCACCGCCCACGGCGGAACCGCAACCGTCACCAGCAGCCCCGGACACACCACCTTCCGCCTCACCCTCCCCAGCTGAGCCTCTGGTCCGGCCGCGCCGATGTACCAGGCTGGCGAGCGGATTTGGCGTCCTCGGACAGTGGGTGAAGGGGCGGCCGCCGCTTTGAGAATGCGAATGCCCCGGAATTCCGTCAAGGTGTGACGCAGGCCACCATGGACGCGCCTCTGGGTGCGGGCTGGTTCGCCGCGCATGCGGTGCAAGTGGTGCGCGGAACGCCCTCCGGCCAGGGCGTTCCGCCGAGTTGGGGCACGTGGAGGGCGCGGCGAGCGCTGAGAGGTCTAGACAACAAACAAGCCCCAGGTCGCTGACCTGGGGCTTTGTCATGGAGCGGATGACGGGAATCGAACCCGCGCTATAAGCTTGGGAAGCTCATGTTCTACCATTAAACTACATCCGCACAGCGGCCGGATGAACCCTGCCGCATCGTTGCACACTGTACCCCATGCGCCACTTGAGGCGAAGCTCACGCCTTTCGGTGTGCGGAGTGCCGTCTGGAGGGTGTCCCCTTCATCCCCTAATGTGGCTGCTCGTCCACCACATGTGTAGGGGAAGGGACTTGATGGGTTCGATGGAGCGCACCGTCGTCCGTTGTGCCGAAGGGCATGTGTTCAGTACCGCCTCGTTCCCGCTTCAGCAGCTCGGTGCCGGGCGGATCGGGCCCGGGCGGCTCATCCGGTGTCCGCGGTGTGCGCGGTTGCGGCATGCGGTGCCGGTGGAGGTCGGGCGGCGCTGAGCCGTGAGGTGCCGGGGCGCGGGTGCCTGCCGATTGGGGCAGGTCCGCGCCCTCTGCGTATCGTGGGGGCGTGCTTCTCTCAGACAAGGACATCCGGGCCGAGATCGATGCCGGACGGGTGCGCATCGACCCGTACGACGAATCCATGGTGCAGCCCTCGAGCATCGACGTGAGGCTTGACCGCTTCTTCCGGGTGTTCGAGAACCACCGCTATCCGCACATCGACCCCGCCGTCGAGCAGCTCGACCTGACGCGTGAGGTCGAGCCGGAGGGCGACGAGGCGTTCATCCTGCACCCGGGCGAGTTCGTGCTCGCCTCGACCTACGAGGTCATCACCCTGCCGGACGACATCGCGTCGCGTCTGGAGGGGAAGAGCTCTCTGGGGCGGCTGGGGCTCGTCACGCACTCCACCGCCGGGTTCATCGACCCCGGTTTCTCCGGGCACGTGACCCTGGAGCTGTCGAACCTCGCCACCCTGCCGATCAAGCTCTGGCCGGGGATGAAGATCGGCCAGCTGTGCATGTTCCGGCTGAGCTCGCCCGCCGAGTTCCCGTACGGGAGCGAGCGGTACGGCTCGCGGTACCAGGGCCAGCGGGGGCCGACGGCCTCCCGTTCCTTCCTGAACTTCCATCGGACCCAGGTGTGAGGCGGTCGCAGGCATGAGTGAGGTACGCGAGAACCTGACGTACGAGGGCTTCGGCACCGCCGTCCGCGAGCTGGCGCAGACCATCGCCGACGACGGCTACGAGCCCGACATCGTGCTCTCCATCGCCCGCGGCGGCGTCTTCGTCGCCGGCGGTCTGGCCTACGCCCTCGACTGCAAGAACATCCACCTCGTGAACGTGGAGTTCTACACCGGGGTGGGCACCACCCTGGAGATGCCGGTCATGCTGGCGCCCGTGCCCGACGCGATCGACTTCAGCGACAAGAAGGTGCTCATCACCGACGACGTCGCCGACACCGGCAAGACCCTCAAGCTCGTCCACGACTTCTGCGTCGACCACGTCGCCGAGGTCCGCTCCGCCGTCATCTACGAGAAGTCCCACTCCCTCGTGAAGTGCGAGTACGTGTGGAAGAAGACCGACGAGTGGATCAACTTCCCCTGGTCGGTCGAGCCGCCCGTCGTGAAGCGCGAGGGTCAGGTTCTCGACGCCTGAGCCCGCCGGCAGATGCACGAAAGGCCCCCACCAGCCGTGGTGGGGGCCTTTGCGTACGTCCTTACAGCGTGCCCAGCTTGATCAGGCTCAGCAGCGCCACCAGCTGGATCGCCGAGGCTCCCAGGGCCTTCGGCCACGGGAGGTCGTGGGAGCGGCTCACCATCACGGTGAGGAGCGCGCCCGCCGCCAGCCAGGTCGCCCAGCCGATGACCTGGACCAGGCCGTTCTCGCCGCCCAGGAAGAGCGCGAAGACCAGGCGCGGCGCGTCCGTGATCGACATGATCAGCATCGACAGGCCGACCGTCGGCTGCCAGGCCCCGTCGCCGCCCAGCTGGCGCGCCAGGGTGTGCGTGACCGCGCCCAGGATCAGACCGCCCAGCACGAAGCCGAGCGCCGTCATCAGGACGTACGGGATCGCCGTCGACAGCGTCGCGTTGATCGCCTCTTCGCGGGCCTTGTCGAAGCCGAAGATCGCGAGCAGTCCGTAGAGGAACGTGACGATCAGCGCCGGGCCCCAGACCGCGTGGTCCCGCATCCGCAGGAACGTGTCCGCCGGGCGGAGCACGATGCCGCTCAGGAGCGGCTTCCAGGGGAGCCGGGGGCCCGTCGGTACGGGGGCCGCCTGCGGGCCCGCCTGGGCGTACGGGTCGTCGACGCTGAACATCTGGGTGTGGCCCGGGTTGTTCGCCGCCGCGTGCTGCTGGTGCTGGTGGTGGTGCTGCGGGTCGCCGAAGTACTCCGGCTCCCCGTACGGCTGCTGCTGATGCCCCTGCTGCCCGTACGGCTGCCCCTGCGGCGGCTGCTGCCACTGCTGCTGCGGGTACGGCGGCGGGGCCGCGTTGTACCCGTACGGCGCCTGCTGCGGTTGTTGTTGCGGGGGGCGGTTGTCCCGGCCGCGTCCGTTCCTGAATCCAGCCACGCCTTGAACGTACCCGCTTCCGCTGTGTGCTCGCTCCTCCGGCCGTTCCTTGCCACTGAGCTGTGACATCCCCTAGGGGTCACCTGGCTCGTGACACGGTCGTGGGGGAGGCGCCGGAGGGCTGTTACAAATCCGACGTATCACCTCAATGTCGTACTCGTAGCTTCGGAGATGTCAGCGACCCGAGCAAGGAGCTCTTCCGATGCGTGCCACCCGTCGTTCCGTCCGTACCGCCGCCGTCGCCACCGGGGCCGTCGCCGCCCTCCTCCTGCCGGCCGCCGGCGCCTTCGCCGCCGACGGACCGCAGCAGGGCGGCAGTGACCGGTCGGCGAGTGACCAGACCTCCGGCGACCAGACCTCCGGCGACCAGGCCACGGTCGACCCGGTCTTCTGGCGGAACGTCGACCTCGCCGACGGCTCCCTCGCCAAGGTCTACCAGGACGCTCCGGGCCGCTTCTCCGCCGACATCTACGCCGGCGGCTCCCTGATCGACACCCTCGTCAGCACCGACGGCAAGCCCGCGTACGGGGAGAACAACGGGCTCCACGTCGTCCTCCGGCCCGACGGGACCGTCTCCTCCTGGCTGGACAGCACCCCCGCCCCGAAGCCCGCCCCCAAGCCCGCCCCCAAGCCGGTCCCGAAGCCCGCGCCCAGGCCCGCCCCCCACCAGGCCTCCGCCAAGGTCACGCTGCCCGACGGGAACACCGCCCGGTTCTTCCCCGGCAAGACCTGGCCCCGCGTCGAGATCACCCGGTCCAACGGCCACGCCGTCGCCTCCCTCGACCTGAAGCACCCGACCGCCGCCCACCACGGCTGGACCTACAAGCTCGTCGACGCCGGCAAGCACCACTACAAGCTCGCCGCCATCGACACCCCGAAGCAGGGTGCCGACAGCTGGGTCTACGACTTCCAGGGCCGGCTGATCGAGAAGTACGTCGCCCAGAAGACCGCCTGACGCAGCGAAGAGGGCCGCCCCGCGCAACACGCGCGGGGCGGCCCTCTTCGTATGCGGTGTCAGCCTCAGACGGCCGGCTCGGGCTCCTCGGCCGCCGGCTCCGGCTCCGGGTCGACCGGGGTCTTCACCGAGTCCAGGAGCAGCTGCGCCACGTCCACGACCGTGACGGACTCCTTGGCCTTGCCCTCGTTCTTCTTGCCGTTGACCGAGTCGGTCAGCATGACCAGGCAGAACGGGCAGGCGGTGGAGACGATGTCCGGGTTGAGGGACAGGGCCTCGTCGACGCGCTCGTTGTTGATGCGCTTGCCGATCCGCTCCTCCATCCACATCCGGGCACCACCGGCGCCGCAGCAGAAGCCGCGCTCCTTGTGGCGGTGCATCTCCTGCTGGCGCAGGCCGGGGACGGCGGACATGATCTCGCGCGGCGGCGTGTAGACCTTGTTGTGCCGGCCCAGGTAGCAGGGGTCGTGGTAGGTGATGAGGCCCTCGACCGGGGTCACCGGGACCAGCTTGCCCTCGTCGATGAGGTGCTGGAGCAGCTGGGTGTGGTGGATGACCTCGTACTCGCCGCCGAGCTGCGGGTACTCGTTGGCGATGGTGTTGAAGCAGTGCGGGCAGGTCGAGACGATCTTCTTCGCCGACTTCGGCTTCTTCGTCGACTCGTCCTCGTCGTCCTCGCCGAACGCCATGTTCAGCATCGCGACGTTCTCCTGGGCGAGCTGCTGGAACAGCGGCTCGTTGCCCAGGCGGCGGGGGGAGTCACCGGTGCACTTCTCGTCGCCGCCCATGATCGCGAACTTGACGCCCGCGATGTTCAGGAGCTCCGCGAAGGCCTTGGTGGTCTTCTTGGCGCGGTCTTCCAGCGCACCCGCGCAGCCGACCCAGTACAGGTAGTCGAACTCGGAGAGGTCCTCCGCGTCCTTCCCGATGATCGGGACCTCGAAGTCGACCTCCTTGGTCCACTCGACGCGCTGCTTCTTCGCCAGGCCCCAGGGGTTGCCCTTCTTCTCCAGGTTCTTGAGCATCGTGCCCGCCTCGGACGGGAACGCGGACTCGATCATCACCTGGTAGCGGCGCATGTCGACGATGTGGTCGATGTGCTCGATGTCGACCGGGCACTGCTCGACGCAGGCGCCGCAGGTGGTGCAGGACCACAGGACGTCGGGGTCGATGACGCCGTTCTCCTCGGCGGTGCCGACGAGCGGGCGCTCGGCCTCGGCGATCGCGGAGGCGGGGACGTCCTTGAGCTGCTCCTCGGTCGCCTTCTCGTTGCCCTCCATGTCCTTGCCGCCGCCCGCGAGCAGGTACGGCGCCTTGGCGTGCGCGTGGTCGCGCAGCGACATGATGAGGAGCTTGGGGGAGAGGGGCTTGCCGGTGTTCCAGGCGGGGCACTGCGACTGGCAGCGGCCGCACTCGGTGCAGGTGGAGAAGTCGAGGATGCCCTTCCAGGAGAACTGCTCGACCTGGGAGACACCGAAGACGGCGTCCTCGGCCGGGTCCTCCCAGTCGATCTCCTTGCCGGCCGTGGTCATCGGCTGGAGCGCGCCGAGGGCGGTGGAGCCGTCGGCGTTGCGCTTGAACCAGATGTTCGGGAAGCCGAGGAAGCGGTGCCAGGCGACGCCCATGTTGGTGTTGAGCGAGACCGTGATCATCCAGGTGAAGGACGTGACGATCTTGAGGCACGCGAAGAAGTACGTGAGGTACTGGATCGTGCTCAGGTCGTCGATGTTGTCCAGGAGCGCGATCAGCGGGTACGAGGCGAAGAAGCCCGGCTCCCAGCTGGTGACGTGGTGCTGGACGCCTTCGAGGCCGCGGAGCGTCATGATGCAGACGCCGACGATCAGGATGACGGCCTCGACGAAGTACGCCTGGCCGGTCTTGGAGCCGGCGAAGCGGGACTTGCGGCCCGCCCTGGTCGGCTTGCTGAGCTGGCGGATCACGATGAGGGTCACGATGCCGAGGACCGTCATCAGGCCGAGGAACTCGGTGAAGATCTCGTACGGCAGCCAGTCACCGATGATCGGGATCAGCCAGTCGGCCTGGAAGAGCTGGCCGAAGGCGTTCACGATGGTGAGGAGCAGCGAGAAGAAGCCCACCGCGACGAACCAGTGCGCGAAGCCGACGATGCCCCAGCGGTTCATGCGCGTGTGGCCGAGGAATTCCTTGACCAGCGTGATGGTGCGCTGCTTGGGGTCACCGGTGCGTGTGCCGGCGGGTACCGGCTGACCGAGCCGCACGAAGCGGTAGATCTGCACGGTGGCGCGGCCGAACAGCGCGACGGCCACCACCGTGATGGCGATCGACACGATGATCGCGGCGAGTTGCATGACGGGCTCCTCGGGCGGGCCTACTAAGCGGTAACTTATTGAGTTCCTGCTGAGATTACCCGGTCGCGGCGCCGCGCTGTAGCGGCGCTCGCGGTGATGTGTGTCGCTCAGGCAAACCTTGCCGCGCGACGCCTGCGTACTGCTGGAAGCGTACGCGCAAGGATCAGCAGATCCATCCCCAGCCAGTGGTGGTCCACATAGTGGAGATCGAGCAGCTCGCGCTCCTCCCACGGCAGGTCCGACCGGCCGCTGATCTGCCACGGTCCGGTCAGTCCCGGGCGTACGGAGAGCCGGCGGCGGCCCTCGCCCGCGCACTCGCGGTGGGACGGGGTCAGCGGGCACGGTCCGACGAGCGACATCCGGCCGGCGATCACGTGCAGCAGCAGCGGCAGCGCGGCGAGCGGGCTCCTCGTGCGGAAGGTCAGCATCGTGAAGGGCCGCCCGGCCAGGCCGGCCACCGTCCGGCGGCGCAGCACCGCGCCGCTGCCGCTGAGGGTGACGGAGAGGGCGGTGCCGGCGATCAGCGGGGAGAGGGCGAGGAGCAGGAGGATCCCGCCCGCCACGTCGAACGAGCGCTTCGCCGTCATGCGGTCACATCCTCCGGCGGGAATCCTGGGATATGTCCGGACTCTCTCATGTGAACCTGGTCAAAGCGGGGGAACGACGCGCCCGTTGAGCGTCTTCGCGGGTGAAGAGTTGAGTCGGCTCGACTCAGGTCTGTTGACGCAGGCGACCTCCTCGTGCATCCTTGAGTCTGTTCCACTCAAGTCAGTCAGCTGGAGGAATTGAAATGGCACGTGCGGTCGGCATCGACCTGGGCACGACTAACTCCGTCGTCAGCGTTCTGGAAGGCGGCGAGCCCACCGTCATCACCAACGCCGAGGGCGCCAGGACCACGCCGTCCGTCGTCGCCTTCGCGAAGAACGGCGAGGTGCTCGTCGGCGAGGTGGCCAAGCGTCAGGCCGTCACCAACGTCGACAGGACCATCCGGTCGGTCAAGCGCCACATGGGCACCGACTGGAAGATCGAGATCGACGGCAAGAACTTCAACCCGCAGCAGATGAGCGCCTTCATCCTGCAGAAGCTGAAGCGCGACGCCGAGGCGTACCTGGGCGAGAAGGTCGTCGACGCGGTCATCACCGTCCCCGCGTACTTCAACGACTCCGAGCGTCAGGCCACCAAGGAGGCCGGTGAGATCGCGGGCCTCAACGTCCTGCGCATCGTCAACGAGCCGACCGCGGCCGCCCTGGCGTACGGCCTCGACAAGGACGACCAGACGATCCTCGTCTTCGACCTCGGTGGCGGCACCTTCGACGTGTCCCTCCTGGAGATCGGCGACGGCGTCGTCGAGGTGAAGGCCACCAACGGTGACAACCACCTCGGTGGTGACGACTGGGACCAGCGCGTCGTCGACTACCTGGTGACGCAGTTCCAGAACGGTCACGGCGTGGACCTGGCCAAGGACAAGATGGCTCTCCAGCGTCTCCGCGAGGCCGCGGAGAAGGCGAAGATCGAGCTCTCGTCCTCGACCGAGACCTCCATCAACCTGCCGTACATCACGGCCTCCGCCGAGGGCCCGCTGCACCTGGACGAGAAGCTCACGCGCGCCCAGTTCCAGCAGCTGACCTCGGACCTGCTCGACCGCTGCAAGGTGCCGTTCCACAACGTCATCAAGGACGCGGGCATCAACCTCTCCGAGATCGACCACGTCGTTCTCGTCGGTGGTTCGACCCGTATGCCGGCCGTCGCCGAGCTCGTCAAGGAGCTGACCGGCGGTCAGGACGCCAACAAGGGCGTCAACCCGGACGAGGTCGTCGCCATCGGCGCCGCGCTCCAGGCCGGTGTCCTCAAGGGTGAGGTCAAGGACGTCCTGCTCCTCGACGTGACCCCGCTGTCCCTCGGCATCGAGACCAAGGGCGGCATCATGACCAAGCTGATCGAGCGCAACACCACGATCCCGACCAAGCGGTCCGAGATCTTCACGACGGCCGAGGACAACCAGCCGTCCGTGCAGATCCAGGTCTACCAGGGCGAGCGCGAGATCGCGGCGTACAACAAGAAGCTCGGCATGTTCGAGCTGACCGGTCTGCCGCCGGCCCCGCGTGGCGTCCCGCAGATCGAGGTCGCCTTCGACATCGACGCCAACGGCATCATGCACGTGACCGCGAAGGACCTGGGCACGGGCAAGGAGCAGAAGATGACCGTCACCGGCGGCTCCTCGCTGCCGAAGGACGAGGTCGACCGGATGCGCCAGGAGGCCGAGCAGTACGCGGACGAGGACCACCGTCGCCGCGAGGCCGCCGAGTCCCGCAACCAGGGCGAGCAGCTCGTCTACCAGACGGAGAAGTTCCTCAAGGACAACGAGGACAAGGTCCCCGGTGACGTCAAGGCCGAGGTCGAGGCCGCGCTCGTCGAGCTGAAGGACAAGCTCAAGGGCGAGGACACCGCCGAGATCCGCACCGCCACCGAGAAGGTCGCGGCCGTCTCGCAGAAGCTCGGCCAGGCGATGTACGCCGACGCCCAGGGCGCCCAGGCGGCCGGCGGCGACGCCGGTCAGGCCAAGGCCGAGGACGACGTCGTCGACGCCGAGATCATCGACGACGAGCCCCAGAAGGGTGGCCAGGCGTGACGGAGGAGACCCCGGGCTTCGAGGAGAAGCCCGACGTCCCCGCCGACGGCACGCCCGAGGAGACCGAGGCCGCCGACTCCGCCGACAAGGCGGAGGGGGCGGCCCCGGCCGGGGACGCCACTGACGTGGCTCTGCTGGCGCAGCTGGACCAGGCCCGTACGGCGCTCGGCGAGCGCACCGGCGACCTCCAGCGGCTCCAGGCCGAGTACCAGAACTACCGCCGCCGCGTGGAGCGGGACCGGGTCACGGTCAAGGAGATCGCCGTCGCGAGTCTCCTGTCCGAGCTCCTGCCCGTCCTCGACGACGTCGGCCGGGCCCGGGACCACGGCGAGCTCGTGGGCGGGTTCAAGTCGGTGGCCGAATCGCTGGAGACCGTCGTCGCCAAGATGGGTCTGCAGCAGTTCGGCAAGGAGGGCGAGCCCTTCGACCCGACGATCCACGAGGCCCTGATGCACTCGTACGCGCCGGACGTCACCGAGACGACCTGCGTGGCGATCCTGCAGCCGGGGTACCGGATCGGCGAGCGGACCATCCGGCCCGCCCGCGTGGCCGTCGCCGAGCCCCAGCCGGGCGCGGCTCCGGCCAAGGACGAGAAGCAGTCGGCCGACGAGGAGAGCGGTGCCCCCGAGGAGGGGTGACGCAACGATCGTCCGGAAGGAGGGACGTCGATGAGCACGAAGGACTTCGTCGAGAAGGACTACTACAAGGTCCTCGGCGTCCCCAAGGACGCCACCGAGGCCGAGATCAAGAAGGCGTACCGGAAGCTCGCCCGCGAGAACCATCCCGACGCCAACAAGAACGACGCGAGCGCCGAGGCGCGCTTCAAGGAGATCTCCGAGGCGAACGACGTCCTCGGCGACCCCAAGAAGCGCAAGGAGTACGACGACGCCCGCGCCCTCTTCGGGAACGGCGGCTTCCGGGCCGGCGGCCCCGGCGCCGGCGGCTCGTTCAACTTCGACCTGGGCGACCTCTTCGGGGGCGCCCAGGGCGGCGGGGCGGGCGGCGGCTTCGGGGGCGGCGGCGGGATCGGGGACGTCTTCGGCGGCCTGTTCAACCGCGGCGGGGGTGCGGGCACCCGTACCCAGCCGCGGCGCGGCCAGGACATCGAGTCCGAGGTGACGCTCAGCTTCACCGAGGCCATCGAGGGCGCGACCGTACCGCTGCGGATGTCCAGCCAGCAGCCGTGCACGGCGTGCTCGGGCACCGGCGACAAGAACGGCACGCCCCGGGTGTGCCCGACCTGCGTCGGCACCGGGCAGGTCTCGCGCGGCAGCGGCGGCGGCTTCTCGCTCACCGACCCCTGCGTGGACTGCAAGGGCCGCGGCCTCATCGCCGAGAACCCCTGCGAGGTCTGCAAGGGCAGTGGCCGGGCCAAGTCCTCCCGCACCATGCAGGTCCGCATCCCGGCGGGCGTCGGCGACAACCAGAAGATCCGTCTCCGCGGCAAGGGAGCGCCGGGCGAGCGCGGCGGGCAGAACGGCGACCTGTACGTCGTCGTGCACGTCGACGAGCACCCGGTCTTCGGCCGCAAGGACGACAACCTCACCGTCACGGTGCCGGTCTCCTTCACGGAGGCGGCGCTCGGCGGCGAGATCAAGGTGCCGACCCTCGGCGGCCCCGCGGTCACCCTCAAGCTGCCCGCGGGCACCCCGAACGGCCGGACCATGCGCGCCCGGGGCAAGGGCGCGGTCCGCAAGGACGGCACGCGCGGCGACCTCCTCGTGACGGTCGAGGTGGCGGTGCCGAAGGAGCTGGACGACAAGGCACGTGAGGCCCTGGAGACCTTCCGCGAGGCGACGGCCTCCGAGGATCCGCGGGCCGAGCTGTTCCAGGCCGCGAAGGGAGCATGAGCAGATGGAAGGGCGCCGCCGCAATCCGTTCGAACTGACCGACGAGTCGCCGGTGTACGTCATCTCGGTGGCGGCCCAGCTCTCCGGTCTCCACCCGCAGACCCTGCGGCAGTACGACCGTCTCGGGCTGGTCTCTCCGGACCGCACGGCCGGACGGGGCCGCCGCTACTCGGCCCGTGACATCGAGCTGCTGCGCACCGTCCAGCAGCTGTCGCAGGACGAGGGCATCAACCTGGCCGGAATCAAGCGGATCATCGAACTGGAGAACCAGGTCGCCGCGCTCCAGGCCCGGGTGTCCGAGCTGTCGGCGGCGGTCGAGGGCGCGGCGGCGACGCTGCGCCAGCGCGAGGCCCAGGTGCACGCCTCGTACCGCCGGGACCTGGTGCCGTACACCGACGTGCAGCAGGCGAGCGCCCTCGTGGTGTGGCGCCCGAAGCGCGGCGAGTAGCCCTTCCCCTGTCATGACCGAGGCCCCTTCCACAGCTGTGGAAGGGGCCTTCGTCCGTTCCCGCCGACGGCGCTCAGGGGGCCCGTACGAGCTCCACGGTGGGCAGCCGGGGGCCGGAGAACCGGGGCGTTCCGGCGGCCCGGTCGAGGCCGATCAGTGCGTCCACGGCCGTCAGCTGTCCCGTTCGAGGATGCCGGACTGGGCGATCAGGTAGCCGAGCTGTGCGCGGCTGCCACTGCCCAGGGCGGCGGCGAGCTTGGCGATGTGCGCGCGGCAGGTCCGTACGTTCATCCCGAGCCGGCGGGCGATGGCCTCGTCGACGTGGCCCTCGACGAGGAGCTTGGCGATGGAGCGCTGGACGCCGCCGATGCCGTCCGTCTTGATGTCGTACGGGATCTCCTCCCGTATCGGCACCGCCAGCTGCCAGAACTGGTCGAAGACGCCGCCGAGGTAGGCGACGAGACCGGGGTGGCGCAGTTCCAGGGCGACCTGGCGGTCGCTGCGGGCCGGGATGAAGGCGACCTCGCGGTCGACGATGATCAGCCGGTCGATGATCTCTTCGAGGGTGCGGACCTGGACCTCGGGGCCGACGTGCTCCAGATAGGTCAGCGTGAGCTCGGTGTGGCGTGCGGTGTGCTGGTAGAGCGTGCGCATGCTGATGCCGCGTCCCAGGAGCGGGGAGACGCGGTCGAGGGCCTCCGTCAGGGCCTGGGCGGGGCGGCCGCCGCCCGGCTGGACGGTGAGGAGTTCGTGGCGGCAGTTGGCCACGACGCGGTCGAGGGTCGAGTTGATGCGGTCGATGCCTTCGAGCACGGTGATGGCGTGTGTGGTGGGTGAGTCGTGGGCGCTGATGGCCATGAACGGCTCGAAAGCGTCCGACAGGGCGACGGTGCGTCGCCGGCGGTCGAGTATTTCCCGTTCGATCGGCTGGAGCAGCTGGGCGAGCGCCGCCGAGGGGGGAACCGGCCGCAGCCACTGCGCGTCGTCCGGATCGGGGTGCAGCAGCGACAGATCGAGGAGGCAGGGCGTCTCGACCGCCTCTGACCGGGGTATTCGCCCGGTGCGCAGAGCGGCCGCATACAGCTCGGAGCCCGCTTCGCACAGTTCGGCGTGCGAATGAGGGTGACCTGATTCGTCCGCTTGTTTCCGCATATGTACACCCCCAGGCTCCTGCATCTCAGGAACATGATGCCTGGGTTTGGTGGTGCAGGCGCAGAGAGTAAGCCATCGTCTTACTCGCGGGGGTTGGAAAAGAGACGTTGCCTTCAAGTGAGGTTGCTCGGTGATGATGAAGAAGCTCATACGCGCGGCGGCTGGACTCGCCTTCATCGCGGCCGCCACAGTGGGCGCGGGTGTGGCCCTCGACCCGGGCTGGCACTCGGGTACGGCGGAGGTGCAGGCCGCTCCGCTCGACCCGGGCTGGCACCTCGCGGCCCCCACGCTCCTCGATGACCCGGGCTGGAGCGTGGCCCCCCAGCAGGACCCCGGCTGGAGCTAGTCGGGCGCATGAATGTTCCCGATGACCCCAGGTTCCGCCGGGAGATGGCTTCGGCCTATCGCTCCGGCTGGCACTTCGTCGATCTCGCCACGGCCATCCCCCACCGTGGCGACTCGCTGAAGGTCACGCTCTTCGGAGAGCCGATCGTCGTCGCCCGTGAGCAGGACGAGGACGTCCGCGCGTACCGCTGTCTGCGCCGCCCCCGAGGCGCACCGCAGCCCATCCGCTGTGCCATCCGGTACGGCATGATCTTCGTCAACCTCGACCAGCGGGACCACCAGCTGATCGAGCCAGAGGCCATCACCGCCACCCCCCGCAGTGCCTGAGCGATTCCCCCGTCGTTGTAGATCGCTCCGGCACTTCCCCCACACAGCGGCGCCATCGCGGACCTGAAACGCGATGGCGCCGCTGTGCTTTTGTCCGCCGTCCGTCAGGCGCGGCCCATCGCCCGGGTGAGGGCGATCTCGATGACGACCCGGTCCGGGTTCGGGGCCGGCGTGCGGCCGTACCGCTCGGCGTAGCGGCCGACGGCGTCCGCGACGGTCTCGGCCTCCGTACGGATGCGGGCGACGCCCTCCAGGGTGGCCCAGCGCCCCTTGTCGACCTGGCAGACCGCGACCCGCGCGCCGTCCGCGCCCGCCGCCAGGACGTTGGCGACCTTCCGGCTGTTCTTGTTGGTGATCACGCGCGCGTACCCGCCCTCGGGGTCGTACGTGACGCCGACCGCGACGACGTGCGGTGTGCCGTCCGGGCGCGGGGTGGTCAGGGTGCACATGTGGTACTCGCGCCAGAAGCTCAGGTACGAGTCGGAGGGGTTCCTCGGGTCTGTGGCCATGCCCGGAAACTACCCGGCGCGGACCTCCCTCCGATACCTTGAGCCGCTTCGACTCAACTTTGTGTACTCTGGAGAAGTCATAGAAGGAGAGGACCCACGAGAACCCAGGAGGAGCACCGCACGTGGACGCCGAACTGACCAACCGGAGCCGGGACGCGATCAACGCGGCGAGCAGCCGCGCCGTGTCCGCGGGACACGCCGACCTGACCCCCGCGCATCTGCTGCTCGCGCTGCTGACCGGTCAGGACAACGAGAACATCACCGACCTGCTCGCCGCCGCCGAGGCCGACCAGGCGGTGGTGCGCGCCGGCGCGGAGCGGCTCCTCGCCGGGCTGCCGAGCATCACGGGGTCCACGGTCGCGCCCCCGCAGCCCAGCCGCGACTTCCTCGCCGTCATCGCCGACGCCGACAAGCGCGCCAAGGAGCTCGGCGACGACTTCCTCTCGACCGAGCACCTGCTCATCGGGATCGCCGCCAAGGGCGGCCGGGCCGGTGAGATCCTCGACGCGCAGGGCGCGAGCGCGAAGAAGCTGCTCGACGCCTTCGAGACGAGCAGGGGAGGACGCCGGGTGACCACACCCGACCCGGAGGGGCAGTACAAGGCACTGGAGAAGTTCGGCACGGACTTCACCGCCGCCGCGCGCGAGGGCAAGCTGGACCCGGTCATCGGCCGCGACCACGAGATCCGGCGCGTGGTCCAGGTGCTGTCCCGCCGCACCAAGAACAACCCGGTCCTCATCGGTGAGCCCGGCGTCGGCAAGACCGCCGTCGTCGAGGGCCTTGCCCAGCGGATCGTGAAGGGCGACGTCCCCGAGTCCCTGAAGAACAAGCGGCTCGTCTCGCTCGACCTCGGCGCGATGGTCGCCGGCGCGAAGTACCGCGGCGAGTTCGAGGAGCGACTGAAGACCGTCCTCTCCGAGATCAAGGAGAGCGACGGCCAGATCATCACCTTCATCGACGAGCTGCACACGGTCGTCGGCGCGGGCGCCGGCGGCGACTCCGCCATGGACGCCGGCAACATGCTCAAGCCGATGCTGGCCCGCGGCGAGCTGCGGATGGTCGGCGCGACCACCCTCGACGAGTACCGCGAGCGGATCGAGAAGGACCCCGCCCTGGAGCGCCGCTTCCAGCAGGTCCTGGTCGCCGAGCCGACCGTCGAGGACACCATCGCGATCCTCCGCGGCCTCAAGGGCCGCTACGAGGCCCACCACAAGGTGCAGATCAACGACTCCGCCCTGGTGGCCGCCGCGACCCTCTCCGACCGGTACATCACCTCCCGCTTCCTGCCCGACAAGGCCATCGACCTCGTCGACGAGGCCGCCTCCCGGCTCCGCATGGAGATCGACTCCTCGCCCGTCGAGATCGACGAGCTCCAGCGCTCCGTCGACCGGCTCCGCATGGAGGAGCTGGCCCTCAAGAACGAGACGGACGCGGCGAGCAAGCAGCGCCTGGAGAAGCTGCGGCGCGACCTCGCCGACCGCGAGGAGGAGCTGCGCGGCCTCACCGCCCGCTGGGAGAAGGAGAAGCAGTCCCTCAACCGCGTCGGCGAGCTGAAGGAACGCCTCGACGAGACCCGCGGCCGCGCCGAGCGCGCCCAGCGCGACGGCGACTTCGACACCGCCTCCAAGCTGCTGTACGGGGAGATCCCGGGCCTGGAGCGGGAGCTGGCGGAGGCCTCCGAGGCCGAGGCCCAGCAGGAGTCCAGCAAGGACACCATGGTCAAGGAGGAGGTCGGTCCCGACGACATCGCGGACGTGGTCGGCGCCTGGACCGGCATCCCCGCCGGCCGCCTCCTGGAGGGCGAGACGCAGAAGCTTCTCCGCATGGAGGACGAGATCGGCAAGCGGCTGATCGGCCAGTCCGAGGCCGTCCAGGCCGTCTCCGACGCGGTGCGTCGCACCCGCGCCGGGATCGCCGACCCCGACCGGCCCACCGGCTCCTTCCTCTTCCTCGGCCCGACCGGCGTCGGCAAGACCGAGCTGGCGAAGGCGCTCGCGGACTTCCTCTTCGACGACGAGCGGGCCATGATCCGCATCGACATGTCGGAGTACGGCGAGAAGCACTCCGTCGCCCGTCTGGTCGGCGCGCCTCCCGGCTACGTCGGCTACGAGGAGGGCGGCCAGCTCACGGAGGCGGCCCGCCGCCGCCCGTACAGCGTGGTCCTGCTCGACGAGGTGGAGAAGGCGCACCCGGAGGTCTTCGACGTCCTGCTCCAGGTCCTGGACGACGGACGCCTGACCGACGGACAGGGCCGGACGGTGGACTTCCGCAACACCATCCTGATCCTCACCTCGAACCTGGGCAGCCAGTACCTGGTCGAGCCCCTGACCTCGGAGGACGTGAAGAAGCAGCAGGTCCTGGACGTCGTGCGGGCGAGCTTCAAGCCCGAGTTCCTCAACCGGCTCGACGACCTGGTCGTCTTCTCGGCGCTCGACCGGGCCGAGCTGGGCCGGATCGCGCGGCTCCAGATCGACCGGCTCGCGAAGCGGCTCGCCGAGCGGCGCCTCACCCTGGACGTCACCCCGGCGGCCCTGGAGTGGCTCGCCGAAGAGGGCAACGACCCCGCGTACGGCGCGCGGCCGCTGCGCCGGCTGATCCAGACGGCGATCGGCGACCGGCTCGCCAAGGAGATCCTCGCGGGCGAGGTCCAGGACGGCGACACGGTCCGGGTGGACCGCTTCGAGGACGGCCTGATCGTCGGGGCCGTCCGGTAGCTCAGGTGTCGAAGGCCTCCACACGTACGAGGGCGGTGACCCCGTCCTCGTACGTGACCCGGACGTGCACGTACAGCTGCTCGTCGAACGACACGTCCACGCACCGGTCCTGCTCGCAGGCGTAGGCCGGCTCGCCGGTCGGATAGGTGGCTTCCAGCCAGGGCCCGACCTCGGCGCGCGGCATCCGGAATTCGGCCGTGGCCTGGGTGTCCTGCCAGTGGGCCGCCGTGCAGTGGGCGTCCTCGGCGCTCATCGGGAGGCTCCCCCGGGCGAAGGCCATCAGCTGGGCACAGTCGACCGGCTTCGACTCGCCGATCTCGCTCCAGGCCATCGCGCCCCAGACGAGCACGGCCAGTGGCCCCCCGCAGAACAGGGTCACGAGCGCCGAGACCCAGACCCAGGTCCACGGTCGCGGCTTCACCGGTGTCGATTTCTTCGCTGTTTTCTCCCCCATGCGCACCAGATCTTGTCAGCCCGCAGCGGATCGCGGGAGGTGGGACTTGCCACGTACCGCCCGGCATGGGGGAGGATGGCGAGCATCCGTACGAAGGGAAATTCACGGTGAGCATCGACCCGTCCTCGATTCCGAATTTCGGGGGCCAGCCCCAGCCTCAGGCCGCAGGACCGGCGGGCCCCGTCGTCCCCGACCAGGACCTCGTCAAGCAGCTCCTCGAGCAGATGGAACTCAAGTACGTCGTCGACGACGAGGGTGACCTCGCGGCGCCGTGGGAGGAGTTCCGCACGTACTTCATGTTCCGCGGTGAGGGCGAGCAGCAGGTCTTCTCGGTGCGGACGTTCTACGACCGCCCGCACTCCGCCGACGACCGCGCCAAGGTCCTCGACGCGATCGACGACTGGAACCGCCGCACCCTGTGGCCCAAGGTGTACACGCACCTCCACGAGGAGGAGGACGGCTCCGCCACCCTCCGCCTCATCGGCGAGGCCCAGATGCTGATCGGCACCGGCGTCGCCCTGGAGCACTTCGTGTCCTCCACGGTCAGCTGGGTCCGCGCCTCCATCGAGTTCGACAAGTGGGTCGTCGAGCAGTTCGGCCTGGAGTCTCCCGAGGAGAAGTCCGCGGGCGACGAGGAGGCGTAAGCCCCCTCCGAGCCGCTCGGCTCAGATCGCCATGCGCGCGAGCGTCAGGGCGTAGGCCCCGTAGCAGAACGACAGCCCGGCCAGGGCCGCGACCACCAGGATCGCGGCCCTCGGCCGGGCTTTCGTCACGGCCACCGCGAGCGGGAGCAGCAGCGGGAAGGCCGGCAGCAGGAAGCGCGGCTTCGACTCGAAGAAGCCCGAGCCGCCGACCGCGATCAGCACGAGCACCGCCGTGTACGCGAGCACGGGCAGCGGCAGCCGCTCCGCGCACACGACCAGCGCGAAGAGCAGCACCGCCGCTCCGGTGATGAGCAGCGCCATCGCGAAGCCGAACTGCGTCGGGCCGCCCAGCATGTCCCGTACGAAGACGAGGGCGCCCTTGCCGAGGTCGAAGCGGGAGGTCCAGCCGGACTGCACGGCGAAGTAGCCGCCGAGGAGGTCGCCGCGGCGGGCGCCGACCCAGAGCAGGTACGCCAGCCAGCCCGCAGGCGCGAGCAGGCCCGCCGCCCACACGCGGGGCCCGGACCGGCACCGGGTCCGCCACAGCTCGCAGAGGACGGCGGTCAGGACGGCGGCGGCGACCGCGACCCCGTTCGGCCGGGTCAGCCCGGCCAGGCTCGCCAGGGCGGCCGCCCACAGCCAGCGCCGGGTGAGCAGCGCGTACAGCGCCCAGGCGGCGAACGCGGTCATCACCGGTTCCGTGTACGCCATCGTCAGCACGACGGAGTGCGGCAGCAGGCCCCACAGCAGGACGAGGACGGTGGCGGCCGCCCGCCCGCGCAGCCGCTCCCCGACCAGGTAGACGCCCCAGGCGGCGGCCCCGGCGGCGAGCCAGGACAGCAGCAGCCCGGCGGTGCCCCCGGCGACGGGCAGCACGGTGGTCACGGCCCGGACGAGCGCCGGGTAGAGCGGGAAGAAGGCCAGGTCGTTCAGGACCATGCCGTGCGCGCCGTGGAGGACGCGCCCGTAGCCGTGGGCGGCGATCCCGGCGTACCACTCGGAGTCCCAGGAGGTCGCGAGGAGCGCCCGGGGCGAGCGGCCGGTGTGTCGGGCCCACAGGGTGAGGACGAGCAGTCCGGTGAGCCGGGCGGCGGCGAAGAGCCCGAGGGCGGGCGCCGCCCGGCGCAGCGCCGCCCGCCACCGGGGGCGCCGGGGCCGGTGGCGGTCACGGGGGCCGCTGCGGACCGCGGCCGGGGGCGCCGGGCGGTCGAGGGTCTCGGCGGACAGGGTGCACCTCCGGGCGCGGGAAACCGATCATTACCCGGTAAATCGGTCTACCCGATGATCGTCCCGGCGCCCGGAGGGCGCGCGCGCCCACACCCCCACCCGGCCGAACGGCCTTCTCAGGCGCTCAGGGCCTTGAGCCGGGAGACGGCCTCCTCCAGGACCTCGGTCTGCTTGCAGAAGGCGAAGCGGACGAAGGGGGCGCCGGCCTCGCGGTGGTCGTAGAAGACGGCGTTGGGGATGGCGACGACGCCGGCGCGCTCCGGGAGGGAGCGGCAGAAGTCGAAGCCGTCGGTGGCGCCGAGGGGGCGGATGTCGGTGGTGACGAAATAGGTGCCCGCCGGCCGGTAGACCTCGAAGCCCGCCTGCGCGAGGCCCTCGCTCAGCAGGTCCCGCTTGGCCGCGAGGTCGGCGCGGAGCCGGTCGAAGTAGGCGGCCGGGAGGCGGAGCGCCTCGGCGACCGCGTACTGGAAGGGGCCCGAGGAGACGTACGTGAGGAACTGCTTGGCCGAGCGGACGGCGGAGGTCAGCCCGGGGCTCGCGGTGATCCAGCCGACCTTCCAGCCGGTGAAGGAGAACGTCTTGCCGGCCGAGCCGATGGTGACCGTGCGTTCCCGCATGCCGGGCAGGCTCGCGATCGGCAGGTGCTCGGCGTCGTCGAAGACCAGGTGCTCGTACACCTCGTCCGTGACGACCAGCAGGTCCCGTTCGACCGCCAGCTCGGCGACGGCGGTCAGCTCGGCCCGGGTGAGGACCGTGCCGGTGGGGTTGTGCGGGGTGTTGAGCAGGATCAGCCGGGTCCGGTCGGTGACGGCGGCCCGCAGCTCGTCGAGGTCGAGGACGTAGGTGCCCTCGTGGGGGCGGAGGGTGACGGGGACCCTGGTGCCGCCGGCCATCGCGATGCAGGCCGCGTACGAGTCGTAGTACGGCTCCAGGGCGATCACCTCGTCGCCCGGCTCGACCAGGGCGAGCAGGGCCGCCGCGATCGCCTCGGTGGCGCCGGCCGTGACGAGGACTTCCGTGTCGGGGTCGTACGCGAGGCCGTACCGCTCGCGCTGGTGGTCGGCGATCGCCGATCGCAGCTCGGGGACGCCGGGGCCGGGCGGGTACTGGTTGCCGCGGCCGTCCCGCAGCGCGCGGACCGCCGCCTCCCGGATCTCCTCCGGGCCGTCGGTGTCGGGGAAGCCCTGACCGAGGTTGATCGACCCGGTCCTGGCGGCGAGCGCGGACATCTCGGCGAAGATCGTCGTCCCGAACTCGGCGAGGCGGCGATTGAGCAGCGGTCGTGTCATGACCGCCATCCTGGGGCCAAGCCCGGCCCGCGGCCAAGACCCTCCCGGGGGCGAGCCCCGGCTCGCGGCCGGGAGCCTCCGAGGGGCGAGCCCGGCTTGCGGCCGGGAGCCTCCGGGGGGCGAGCCCGGCTTGCGGCCGAGACCCTCCTGGGGGCCAAGCTCTGGAGTTGCTCAAGTGCGCTTTGGCCGGAGGCCGGAGCGGGGATCGCCCTGGCATGAACATCGCATTCTTCGTCCTCGGGGTCGCGGCCGTGATCGCGCTCGGGGTGTGGCTCATCGCGAGCGGCATGAGGGGGGCGGGGCGGGGGAGCGGCGGGGGCGGTGCCGGCGACAGCTGGTGGGCCGGTTCGTCGTCCTCGTCCTCGTCTTCCTCCTCCTCTTCCTCCTCGTCCTGCTCCTCGTCCTCGTCGTTCTCCTGCTCCAGCTCCTCGTGTTCGAGCTCGTCCTGTTCGAGCTCCTCCTGCTCCTCGTCCTCCTGCTCCAGCTCCTCGTGCAGCTGAAGCTCTGGACTCGCTCAAGTCGGCTTTGACGGGGTGTCGGACCGGGCATCCCCCTCGCACAGAAGAACGGGGGTAGTACAGATGGAATTCGTCATCTTCATCGTCTTCGCGCTGGTGGTGGTCGGCCTGTTCTCCGGCCGGAAGTCGGGCGGCCGGAGGTCGGGCGGCGGCAAGCGGCGCGGCGGGCGCAAGGGCGGCGGCTGGGCCGACGGAGGCGGCGGGGGCGGCTGCGGCGGCAGCAGCTCCTGCGGGTCGGGCGGGTCCTGCGGGTCCGGCTGCGGTGGTGGTGGCTGCGGTGGCGGCAGCTGATTGAACAAGTGAACTGCTGGGTCCCCGAAGGGGTTGGAAAACACGGCAAGTTGGGTAAAAACGCTGCGAGTCGCCCGGCGTCCGTGGTTCTCTCGCTCCTGACAGAGACAGCCCTCGGACCGTGTGTGGACCCGAGCCGGCGATTCCCCACTCCCGTAGAACCTTCTCCGGGGCGCCCCCGGCCCACCCGTCAAACCGTGTTTGCGGAGCCGACCCATGCTCACCACCCTGAAGACCTCCTACACCGACACCCGCGCGTCCGATCTGGCCTGGGCCCTCGGGCGCGAGCCGCTGCCCGCGCTCGCCGTGCTCGATATCGAACTCTCCGGCGCAAAGCTCCAGTTGAGACTGCTCGGCGCCTCTCACCAGGTCCTCCTGGAGGAGGAGGGGCGCCACTGCTCGGAGACCGTGGCCTGTATGCCCGGCAGCAGCACCCCGCTCCCGCTCGGCGTCTCCAAGCGCGTCGGTGAATGGGAGTACGAATTCGCGGCGCGCGTCGAGACGCTCTCGCACGGCTCCTTCGCGGGCCGTGCGCAGGAGTTGCTCGCGCTCGTCGCCGACCACCCCAACGGACTCGCGGGGACCTTCCCCGGCTCCCCGCACGCCTTCACGGCGATGCTGGCGCAGCGCCACGAGGGCCAGGTGCGGTGGCGCACCTGGCACGCCTACCCGCAGGAAGGGCAGTTGGTGGTGACCCGGACCCGTATCGGCGCACATATGCCCGCAACGCTCTGATGCGCCCTCCCGGAGCCCCATGTGCACTCGTGTGGGTGACAAAGGGTGCGACAGTCGTGACGTAGCGTTACGGGCATGATCGAGCCGACCGTGACCATGCCACCCAAGAGGGTGCGCCGGCCGCCTGCGCGGCGGTCCGTGCGGCCGCCGCGCGAGACGGTGCGGTTCCCGGTCCTCGCGGTCGTCTTCGTGTGCGCCGCCTGCGGCCTGGTCTACGAGCTCGAACTGGTCGCCCTCGCCTCCTACTTGATCGGCGACTCCGTCACCCAGGCCTCCGTCGTGCTCTCCGTCATGGTCTTCGCGATGGGGGTGGGCTCGCTCCTCGCCAAGCGGCTGCGCTGCCGCGCCGCCGTCGGCTTCGGCCTGGTCGAGGCCGGGCTCGCGCTGATCGGCGGCTGCTCGGCGATGGTGCTGTACGCGGCCTTCGCCTGGCTCGGCGAATCGCGGTACGTGCTCGTGGCGTTCTCGCTCGCGATCGGGGTGCTCATCGGCGCCGAGATCCCGCTCCTGATGTCGCTCATACAGCGGGACGGGCGCTCGGGCGGCCCCGGATCCCCGGGGGAAGCCACTTCCGGGGCCGGGCGGGCAGGCCGGGCCGGTCGGCAGGCCCCGCTAGGGGACCAGGACGACGCCGCGGGGACGGTCGCCGACCTCTTCGCCGCCGACTACGTCGGCGCGCTGGTCGGCGGCCTCGCCTTCCCCTTCCTGCTGCTGCCCTGGCTCGGCCAGCTCACCGGCGCGCTCGTCACCGGCGCGGTCAACGCGGTCGCGGGCGGCGGGCTCGTCCTCTGGGTGTTCCGCCGCGACCTGACCACCCGGTCCCGCGCCCTGCTCCTCGCCGTGAACCTGTGCGTCCTGACCCTCCTCGCCACCGCGACCGTCCTCGTCGACGACTTCGAACAGGCCGCGCGCCGGGCCGTGTACGGGGAGCGGGTGCGGGTCGCCGTCCACACCGACCTCCAGGAGGTCGTGGTGACCGGTGGCCGCGAGGAGCCGCCCGACCTGTTCCTCGACGGACGCCTCCGGGTGGCCGGCCGGGACGAGTACCGCTACCACGAGGCGCTCGTCCACCCCGCGATGAACGGCCCGCACGCGCGCGTACTGATCGTCGGCGGCGGCGACGGGATGGCCGCCCGCGAGATCCTGCGGTACGCCGGGGTCCGCTCCGTCACCGTCGTCGAGCTGGACCCGGGGGTCGTCCGCCTCGCCCGTACGGACCCGGCGCTCGCCACGCTCAACGCGCAGGCCTTCCGCGACCCGCGCGTCCGGGTGGTCTACGCGGACGCCTTCCACTGGCTCCGGGGCGCCGCCGACCGTCAGCAGGAACGGTACGACGTGGTGATCTCCGACCTGCCCGACCCCGGGATCACGCCCAGCGCCAAGCTCTACGCGGAGGAGTTCTACGGCCTCGTGGCCCGGGTCCTGACCGGCCCCGGACGGTTCGCCGTGCACGCCGGATCGGTCACCGACCGGCCCCGTACCTACTGGACCGTCGACGCCACCCTGCGCGCCGCCGGCTTCGCCACCCGGCCCTACAGCGCGAGCGGCCGCACCCCCGGCTTCGCCGCGGGACCCGACCGCGCCGACCGCGCCGGCGGTACGGAGCGGGGGCCCCGGGACTGGGGCTTCCTCCTGGCCGTACGGGGCGACCGGCCGCCCGCCCTCGGCCTCGCCCCCGACGCGCCCCGGCTGCGCTCGCTCGGCCCCGGGATCCTGGAGACCGCGGCGCGCCGCGCCGAACGGACCCGCGGCGCCGCACCGCCGCCCTCGACCCTCGTGCACCCCCGGTACGGGGCCTGACCGACAGGACACCCCTGGAGTCAAACAGGCGACGCCACGGCCCCGCCTGAGTAGGCTCGGCTTCCATGGAGCATGAGGTGTTCGTTCCCGTCCCGGCCGAGACCCTGCGCGCGACGCTCACGGACCCGGCCCGCGTGGCCCGCTGCGTGCCCGGCCTCCAGCGGGACGCCGACGCGGAGGCCGGGCCCCTCAGGGGCCGGCTCAAGGTGCGGGTCGGCGGCAACACCATCACCTACCGGGGCGCCCTGCGGGTCGTCGAGCGCGACGGTGCCATCACCTACGAGGGGGAGGGCACCGAGGCCCGGGGCAAGGGCTCGGCCGAGCTGTCCCTCACCGTCGTCCTCACCCCGGTGGCCGAGGGCACCAGCCTCAGCTTCACCGGCGGCCTCACGGCGGCCGGCCGGCTCGTCGATGCGACGGACGAGGCCCGCTCCACGGCGGGCGTCAAACTGCTCGACAAGTTCGTGGAGGCGCTGGCCGCGCTGGCGGAAGAGCCTTCCTCGGAGCCTTCCTCGGAGCCTTCCGAGAAGCCTTCCGGGGAGTCCTCCGGGGAGTCCTCCGGGGAGTCCTCCGGGGAGTCCTCCGAGGAGCCGGAGGCGGCTCTTGAGGAGGCCACCGACGACGACGGGGTCGACGACGGGGTGGAGGAGCCGTCCGCCCGGGGCTCCGTCTTCGACGCGCCGCTGCCGCCCCCCTCCCTCGACCCGCTCCTCGACGAGGGGTTCGGCGACACCCCGATCGAGTTCCCCGCCCCGCAGCCCGCCGCCGAGGCCGCCCACGCCCGCCGGACCATGATCGGGCGGAGCGCCGAGGAGGTCGACCACGCCCCGCCGCGCGGCCGGTACGCCCCCGTCCCCGCGCCCGAGGCGTCGAGCGCCGGTGCCACCCTGCGCTGGATCGCGCCGGCCGCGGCCCTCGCGCTCGCCTCGGCCGTCGTCGTCGGCCGGGCCCTGCGTCGGCGCCGCTGAAACGACCTGCCGCTGAAACGACCCGCCGCCGGGACGGACCGGGCCTGAAAGGGCCCCCGCCCGGAACGGTCCGGGCCGCCGTGGAAACCCCCGCGCCGCCGCCGGAACGGTCGGCCGCGTTCGACGTGTCGCACGATTAGGGTCGGAGGGTGAGCATGCAGACGCGACTGACGGCGGGCGACGCCGAGTTGACCATCAACCCCGACCACGGCTGCCGGATCGAGAGCCTGCGCATCGGCGGCACCGAGGTGCTGCGCCAGGGCGAGCGGTACGGAAGCTTCCCGATGGTGCCCTGGTGCGGGCGGACCGAGAACGGCCGCTTCCGCAACGGCGCGACCATGCACCAGCTGCCGGTCGACGCGGCCCCGCACGCCATCCACGGCACCGTCCGCGACCTCGCCTGGAAGCCCGCCCGGGCCTCCGCCACCGAGGCCGTCTTCACCTGCGAGCTCGGGGACCCCTGGCCGTACAAGGGCAGGGTCACCCAGGTCTTCGAGCTCGCCGAGGACTCCCTCACCCTCCGCTTCGGCGTCGAGACCTACGACGACTCCTTCCCGGCGCAGGCCGGCTGGCACCCCTGGTTCCTGCGCAACCTCGGCCGCAGCGGTCAGGACGTACGGATCGGCTTCACGCCCGCCTGGCAGGAGGAGCGGGGGGACGACCACCTCCCCACCGGCCGCCGGATCGACCCCCTCCCCGGTCCCTGGGACGACTGCTTCGGCATGCCCGACGGCGTCGACGTCACCCTCACCTGGCCGGAGGAGCTGGAGCTGAAGGTCGCGAGCCGCGCCGAGTGGGTCGTGATCTACGACGAGCCGGAGGAAGCCGTCTGCGTCGAGCCGCAGTCCGGTCCGCCGAACGGCCTCAACACCCACCCGCGCCTGGTCACCCCGATCGACCCCCTGGAGGTCGAGAGCACCTGGAGCTGGCGGCGCCTTTAAGCTCGTGGGCATGACTGACGTACGCGCTGAGCTGCTCCAGCAGATCAAGGACAAGGCCGTGGTGCACGGCAAGGTGACCCTCTCCTCGGGTCTGGAAGCCGACTACTACATCGACCTGCGTCGCATCACGCTGGACGGCGAGGCCGCGCCGATGGTGGGTCAGGTCATGCTCGACCTCACGGCCGACCTGGACTTCGACTGCGTCGGCGGCCTCACCCTCGGCGCCGACCCGGTCGCGACCTCGATGCTGCACGCCTCCGCCGCGCGCGGGCAGCACCTCGACGCCTTCGTCGTGCGCAAGGCGCAGAAGGCGCACGGCATGCAGCGACGGATCGAGGGCACGGACGTCAAGGGCCGTCGCTGCCTCGTGGTCGAGGACACCTCGACCACCGGCGGCTCGCCGCTGACCGCCGTCGAGGCCGTCCGCGAGGCGGGCGGCGAGGTCGTCGCCGTCGCGACGATCGTGGACCGGGGCGCCGCCGGCGCCATCGCCGAGGCGGGCCTGCCGTACCTCACCGGCTACCAGCTGGCCGATCTTGACCTGGCGTAACCGCCGCGAAGTCGTGACTTAGGTCCCGGACCCCGGTAGGAACGGTCCTGACCTGCATTTTTGCCCAGGGGCGCGGTGTTTCACGTGAAACACCGCGCCCCTCTGCATGCCGCGCCCGTGGGAGCTCGCACAAGAGTCTGGAAGGATGGGTGGCGACGATGACGTCGCCCCCAGGTCAGGGATATCAAGCACACCTCCCGCACATCACAAGGAGCGGACGAATGCCCATCGCAACCCCCGAGGTCTACAACGAGATGCTCGACCGGGCGAAGGCAGGCAAGTTCGCCTACCCGGCCATCAACGTGACCTCGTCCCAGACCCTGCACGCTGCGCTGCGCGGCTTCGCGGAGGCCGAGAGCGACGGCATCATCCAGATCTCGACCGGCGGTGCCGAGTTCCTGGGCGGTCAGTACAACAAGGACATGGTCACGGGCGCCGTCGCCCTGGCCGAGTTCGCGCACATCGTCGCCGCGAAGTACGACATCACGGTCGCCCTCCACACCGACCACTGCCCGAAGGACAAGCTGGACGGCTACGTCCGTCCGCTGCTCGAGGTCTCCGCCGAGCGCGTCGCCCGTGGCGAGAACCCGCTGTTCCAGTCGCACATGTGGGACGGCTCCGCCGAGACCCTCGCCGACAACCTGGCCATCGGCCAGGAGCTGCTCGCGAAGGCCGCCGCCGCCAAGATCATCCTTGAGGTCGAGATCACCCCGACCGGCGGCGAGGAGGACGGCGTCAGCCACGAGATCAACGACGAGCTGTACACCACCGTCGACGACGCGCTCCGCACCGCCGAGGCCCTCGGCCTGGGCGAGAAGGGCCGCTACCTGCTCGCCGCCTCCTTCGGCAACGTGCACGGCGTCTACAAGCCGGGCAACGTCGTCCTCCGCCCCGAGCTCCTCAAGGACCTCCAGGCCGGTGTCGCCGAGAAGTACGGCAAGGCCTCCCCGTTCGACTTCGTCTTCCACGGCGGCTCGGGCTCCACGGCCGAGGAGATCGCCACCGCGCTGGAGAACGGCGTCGTGAAGATGAACCTCGACACCGACACCCAGTACGCCTTCACGCGTCCCGTCGCGAACCACATGTTCAAGAACTACGACGGTGTCCTGAAGGTCGACGGCGAGGTCGGCGTCAAGTCGACCTACGACCCGCGCACCTGGGGCAAGCTGGCCGAGGCCGGCATGGCCGTCCGCGTGACCGAGGCGTGCGCCGCGCTGCGCTCGACCGGCACGAAGCTGAAGTAAGCGCCGAAGGCGAGTAGGTGTTGTACGAGCGGCCCGGTACCCCCACCCTGGCGTGGGGGTACCGGGCCCTCGTCATGTCGGGAGGGTGACCGTGACGTACGACTTCGACCGGGAGATAGACCGGCACGGGACCTGGTCGGTCCAGTGGGACGGCATCGCGGACCGCTTCGGCGTCTCCGATCTCCTCCCCTTCACCATCTCCGACATGGACTTCGCCTCCCCGCCGGAGGTGCTCGCGGCCCTGCGCGAGCGCGTCGACCACGGGGTCTTCGGCTACACCGACTGGCGGCTCGGGGAGTTCCGGGAGGCAATCCGCCACTGGTACGCGAGCCGGTACGGCACCGAGATCGACCCCGGGTCGCTGGTGTACGCCCCTTCCGTGCTCTCCCAGCTCTCGCAGCTCCTCCAGATGTGGACCGGCCCCGGCGACGGCGTGGTCGTCCACACCCCCACGTACGACGGCTTCCGCAAGGCCGTCACCGGGCTCGGGCGCGAGCTGCGCGGCGTACCGCTCGGAGACCTCGAAGCCCTCGAACGGGAGCTGGCCCGGCCGGACAGCCGGATGCTGCTGCTCTGCTCCCCGCACAACCCGACCGGCCGGGTGTGGACGGAGGAGGAGCTCACCGTCTTCGCGGAGCTGGCCGAACGGCACGGCGCGGCCGTCGTGAGCGACGAGATCCACGCCGACCTGACCACCGACGGCCACCGGCACATCCCGTGGAGCCGGATCGCCGAGCCGGGACGGGGCCGCCGCTGGGCCCTGGTCACCTCCGGCACGAAGGCCTTCAACTTCCCGGCCCTCTCCGGTTCGTACGGCATCGTCGGCGACCCCGACGAGCGCGAGGCCTTCGTCCGGCGCATGGAGACCGGCGAGGGCCTCGCCTCGCCCGCGGTGCTCTCGCTGACCGCCCACATCGCCGCGTACCGGCACGGCGCGGCCTGGCTGGACGAGCTGCGCGACTATGTGGCCGGGACGATGGACCTGCTCCGCGAGCGGCTGAAGGGACTGCCGGGCGCGGTCTGGGAACCCCCGCAGGCCGGCTATCTCGCCTGGATCGACCTGCGGCCGCTCGGGATCGAGGAGGCCCGGCTCCAGGAGGAGCTGGTGGCGGTGGAGAAGGTCGCCATCATGCCGGGCGGGGTGTACGGCACGCCGGGCTTCGTGCGGCTGAACGTGGGCTGCCCCCGGAGCAAGGCCGAGCGGGGCGTGGACGCCCTGGTCAGGACGGCGGAGCGGCTGCGCCGCGACTGACGGGATACCGGGAGGCGGGGTGTCGGCGGCGTGATCTAGTCTGCGCTGACCGAGCCCCGATTCCGTGGGCCGGAGACCATGTTTTCTGGGGGGTCTCTTCATCGTGCGCAAGCGCACTCTCTCTGCCGCGACCTCGTTCGCGGTGCTCGTCGGTTCCGCGACGCTGGTCGCGGGTACGGCGGGCCAGGCGGCCGCCGACAGCAGCAAGACCCTTCCGATGTCGTCCGTGGGCGACATGGTGGTGGACGGCGTCCACCGGAAGATCTTCATCAGCGATCCGTACCTCGGGAAGGTCGTCGCGACCGACTACGCCGGCACGGTGCTGAGCACCGTCACCGGCCTGCCCGGGGTCACCGGGCTCGCCCTCTCCGCCGATGCGGGGAGCCTGTACGCCGCGGTTCCGGGCGTTGACGCCGTCGTCGCCCTGGACACGCAAGCGGTGACCGAGACGGCCCGGTACGCCACCGGCGAGGGCACCGATCCGCAGTTCGTGGCTCCCGCGGGCGGCAAGATCTGGTTCGGCTACGGGACCAACGACGACGGCGACATCGGATCGATCGACGCGTCCGGCGAGCAGCCCGTGGTGACCCTGGGCCAGGACGCGGACATCAACTACTCCGGTGCCCCGCGGCTCGTCGCCTCGCCGACGGACCCGAACGCCATCGCCGCCGTGTCCTCGTACTACCACTGGTTCCGGATCGGTGCGTACGACGTGAGCACGGGCACCGCGGTCCGCACCGCGCGGTCGCCCGAGTCCGAGTCGTCCAGCGGGGGCATGGTCGGCGACCTCGCCTACACCCCGGACGGCAGCCGCCTGATCACGGCATCCGCGGGCAACCGGCACCGGGTGTGGCAGACCTCTGACCTCACCGAGGTGGGGGCCTATGCCAGCTCGTACCACGGTGCCGCCGTGGCCGTCGCCTCCGACGGCACGGTGGCGGCGGGATCCGTCGCCCCGTACGACCCGGACGTGTTCGTCTACCGGCCGGGCGAGACGAAGGCCGTGCGGCAGTACGACTTTCCCAACACCGGGATCTACAGCGGCGGCGACAGCCTCGCCTACGGCGCCCTCGCCTGGGAGCCGGGGGGCAGCCGCCTGTTCGCGGTGACCATGGCCAGCAGCGGCGGCAGCACTCGCCTGCAGGTCCTGGACCAGCCCACCAAGTCCGTGCCGACGGTCACCGTGAAGGTCCCGGCCACCGTGACGGTCCTCCAGGCCATCACCGTCTCCGGCACGGTCTCGGCGACGCTGGGGCTGCCTGTCGGTACGCCGCTCACCGTCACGCGGTACGACGCCGAGTTCCCGAAGGGCAAGTCGCTCGGGACGAAGCCGCTCGGGGCGAACGGGGCGTTCTCGTTCGGGGACAAGCCGACCGCGGCGGGGAACGTCACGTACCGCGTGACGTACGCGGGCGACGCCACGCACATCGGCGCCGGCGGCACGGCGGTCGTCAAGGTGACCCCGTTCAAGACCAACCTGACGCTGGACCGGAACAGGCTCACCGTCAACTACGGCACCAACGTGACGTACACGGCCTCCCTCGGCTGGTCGTACCGGAACCGGGTCGTGGAGATCTGGTCCGACCCGTACGGGCCGGAGCCCAAGCGGCTGCTCAAGCGCGGCACGGTCAACTCGGCGGGCAAGCTGTCGGTGACGACCCGGATGACCCGCGACACCTGGGTGACCGCGGACTTCGCCGGTGACACCCGCTCCGGCAGGGCCCACGTCGGTTCCACCGTGTACACCCGGGCCGGCCTGACGACCACGCTGTCCCGGCACTACAAGTGGTCGAAGATCGGCACCATCTGGTACCAGACGTACCACCAGACCTCCGACCCGCTGATCACCGCGTGGAACAACCCGTACCCGGGCCGCAAGACCAAGTACGAGATCCAGGTCTGGTACGCGGGCGCCTGGCGCACCGGCTCCGAGGACTACGTCACGCTGAACGGCGGCGGCATGGCGTACATCACGCTCGACGGCGACGGAGCGGCCGGCATCCGCGCCCGGGTCCGCACCGCGTACGTGGACGGCGTGTCCGGCGACAACGTGAACACCACGGTCCACGGCTCCTGGAAGTACTTCACCTTCACCCGCTGACCCGTCGGCCGCCGCAGCCCCGTCCACCGTCTCCGCGGATTCCGGTGGGCGGGGCTTCGGCGTTCGCGGGATCATGCAGGCATGGACATCCGGATGAGCTCCGGGACGGGACGCTGGATCCTCTTCACGACCGTCCTCGGGTCCGGGATGGCGCTGCTCGACTCGACCGTCGTCAATGTCGCCCTGCCGCACATCGGCGAGGACCTGGGCGCCGACCTCGCCGTCCTCCAGTGGACGGTCAACGCCTACATGCTGACCCTGGCCGGGCTGATCCTGCTCGGCGGCTCGCTCGGCGACCGGTTCGGGCGGCGCCGGGTCTTCGTGATCGGGGTGGTGTGGTTCGCGACGGCCTCCCTGCTGTGCGGGCTCGCCCCGAACGCCGGGGTGCTGATCGCGGCCCGCGCCCTCCAGGGCGTCGGCGGGGCGCTGCTCACGCCCGGCTCCCTCGCGCTGATCCAGGCGAGTTTCCACCCGGACGACCGGGCCCGGGCGGTCGGGCTCTGGTCGGGCTTCGGCGGTGTGGGCGCGGCGATCGGGCCGTTCGTCGGCGGCTGGCTGGTGGACGGTCCCGGCTGGCGGTGGGTGTTCCTGCTGAACGTGCCGCTCGCCGCCCTCTGCGTCCCGGTCGCCCTCCGGCACGTCCCGGAGTCGCGGGACGAGACCGCGCACGGCCGCTTCGACGTGCTCGGCGCGGTCCTGGGCGCGGTGGCGCTCGCGCTCGTCACGTACGCGCTGATCGGCGCGGCCTGGTGGGCCGGGGCGGCCGGGGTCGTGGCCGGGGCCGGGTTCGTCATGGTGGAGCGGCGGCGCGGGGAGCGGGCGATGGTGCCGCCGTCGATCTTCCGGTCGCGGATGTTCACCGCGGTCAACCTGGTCACCCTCTGCGTGTACGCGGCGTTCGGCGGCTTCTTCTTCCTGGCGGCCCTCCAGCTCCAGGTGGTCTCCGGATACTCGGCGCTCGGCGCCGGGACGGCCCTGCTGCCGACGACCGTGCTCATGCTGCTGCTCTCGGCGAAGTCCGGGGAGCTGGGGGAGAAGATCGGGCCCCGGATCCCGCTCACCGTGGGTCCGCTGCTGTGCGCGGCGGGGATGCTGCTGATGCTGCGGGTCGGGGAGGACGCCTCGTACGTACGGGACGTGCTGCCGGCGATGCTCGTGCTCGGGCTCGGCATGACGGCCCTGGTCGCCCCGCTGACCGCGACCGTCCTCGCCTCGGTGGACGTGGCCAGGGCGGGCCTCGCGAGCGGCATCAACAACGCGGCGGCCCGGGCGGCCGGCCTGATCGCGGTGGCCGCGCTGCCGCTGCTCGCCGGGATGGGCCCGGAGGCGTACCGCTCGGCGGCGGAGTTCGACGAGACGTTCCGGCGGGCGATGCCGATGTGCGCGGGGATCCTCGTGGTCGGCGCGGTCCTCGCCTGGACGACCCTGCGGACTCCGGCCGCGGCGGACTGCCACCCGGAGTGCAAGGTCCACTGCGGGGTGACGTCGCCGCCGCTGGACCCGGGGCAGCGGGACGCCGCCGGCGCCCGGGAAGGGGACGGCGGGGCGGGTGCTCCCGCCCGGGAAGGGGACGGCGGGGCGGGTGCTCCCGCCCGGGAAGGGGACGGCGGGGCGGGCTCCTGAGGCAGACTGGGGCCCATGGCCATCCATGAGAACCTCCTGGGGGGACCGGCCCCCACCCACCTGCCCGACGACCCGGGTCCGCGCGAGCTGCTCGCGAACGGTACGGCGCCGGCGGACGTCGCCGCGAAGTACCCGACCTCCTCGCTCGCCTGGGCCCAGCTCGCCGACGACGCGTACGAGCGCGGCTCGGTCGTCGAGTCGTACGCCTACGCCCGTACCGGATACCACCGCGGCCTGGACGCGCTGCGCCGCAACGGCTGGAAGGGCCACGGCCCGGTGCCGTGGGAGCACGAGCCGAACCGCGGCTTCCTGCGCGCGCTGCACTCCCTGGCCCGGGCGGCCGGCGAGATCGGCGAGAAGGACGAGTACGAGCGCTGCACGACCTTCCTGCGGGACTCCTCGGAGACCGCGGCGGAGACGCTCGGCTGACGCTCCCCGCAGCCACCCGGGAGGCTCCCCGGAGCCTCCCGAGAACGCCCTTTCTCCCGCACGGGGGAAAGGGCGTTCGAGTCGGCCGGTACTATCCCCGGAACCGCAGCACTCAAGGGGGGAGTCTGTCGTGGGGAAACGTGGCGCACCCGCGGGACGACGGGGAACCAGGAGGAAACGCGGGTCGGGGGCCCGCCTCGGCCTTCCGGCCCTGGCCCTGGTGACGGTCGCGCTGGGCGCCGGGGCGGCCCTCGCGCACGTGCACGGCAAGGCCGCGGACGGGACGGCGGCCGGACCCGCACCCCGGACCACGACGGCGGAACCGGCACCGCCCCCGACACCGAGCCCGACACCGAGCCCGACACCGAAGTCCTTACCCGAGGCCACACACAAGCCCACGCCCAAGGCGACGTCCGACCCCTCGCCCGAGGCCCCGCCGAAGAGGGCCACCGTCCCGCAGGCCGGTTCCGGCACCTTCACCACCGCGCAGGCCGCCGGCTCGCCCGTCGGCCACACCGGCACCCTGCGCCGCTACCGGGTCCAGGTCGAGGACGGCATCGCCCTGTCGGCGCGCGAGACGGCCGCCGAGATCCAGCGGATCCTGGCGCATCCGCGCGGCTGGGCCGCGCACGGCCGGGGCCGCTTCCAGCTGGTCACCGAGAACGCCGACTTCGTCATCCGGATCGCCACCCCTGACACCGCCGACGCGCTCTGCCTCCGGCAGGGACTCCGCACCCACGGCGAGCTGAACTGCGAGACCGCCGACGGCGTCGTCGTGAACCTCAAGCGGTGGATGCTCGGCTCGCCGACCTTCGCGGGGGAGCCGGCGGAGTACCGGCACCTGATCATCAACCACGAGGTCGGGCACGAGATCGGCATCCGCTCGCACATGGGCTGCCCGGGTCCGGGCAGGCTGGCGCCCGCGATGATGCAGCAGATCAAGGGCCTGGACGGCTGTCGATCGAACGCTTTTCCGTATGACGAAGACGGGAGCTACATCACGGGCCCGATCGTGTCATGATGCGCTTGGGACGCGGGCGCGGAAGCACGCCTCCCGAGGGGACCGGAGCTCCCGTGAGGCGCCGCAGAGCGCACACGGTGGAGCGGACCGCTACCCGGTAGCACGTATCGAGGAGACAGAAATGTCCACCTTCCCCGATGCCTCCGGAGCCGGCTCGGTCGTCGACGACCCGAACCTCGACTTCGCGGGCACGACGCCGTACGAGGACTACGTCCAGGCGGACGTCCTCACCCACCTCCAGCACCTCCGCTCGGACGACCCCGGCGAGATGGTCTTCCTGGTCACCACCCAGGTCATGGAGCTGTGGTTCACGGTGATCGTCCACGAGTGGGAGACCGCGAGCCGCGCCCTGCGCGAGGACCGCGTCCCCGTCGCGATGGACGCGCTCAAGCGCTCCGTGCGCGAGCTGGAGGCACTCAACCACTCCTGGCGTCCGCTCGCCCAGCTCACCCCCGGCCAGTTCAACGCCTACCGGGCGGCGCTCGGCGAGGGCTCCGGCTTCCAGTCGGCGATGTACCGGCGGATGGAGTTCCTGCTCGGCGACAAGTCCGCCTCCATGCTCGTCCCGCACCGGGGCGCGCCCCGCGTGCACGCCGAGCTGGAGAAGGCGCTCCAGGAGCCGAGCCTGTACGACGAGGTCCTCGGGTTCCTCGCCCGCCGCGGCCTGCCCGTGCCGGCCTCGGTCCTCGGCCGTGACCTGGCGCAGCGGTACGAGCCCTCGCCCGAGGTCGAGGCGGTCTGGGCCGGGATCTACGCGGACGCCGACCAGAACGGCGAGCTCGTCCGGCTCGGCGAGGCCCTGAGCGACGTCGCCGAACTGGTCTGGCGCTGGCGCAACGACCACCTGGTGGCGACCCGGCGCGCGATGGGCGCGAAGACCGGCACCGGCGGCTCCGCCGGCGTGGCCTGGCTGGAGAAGCGGGCCCAGAAGAACGTGTTCCCCGAGCTCTGGACGGCCCGCAGCCATGTCTGACGACCTCCGCGCACGGGCCCTGGAGCTCGACACCGCCGACGAACTGGCCAAGCACCGCGAGAAGTTCGCCCTCGACGAGGGGACCGTCTACCTCGACGGCAACTCCCTCGGCGCGCTGCCCGCGCACGTCCCCGCCCGCATGGCCGACGTCATCACCCGCGAGTGGGGCGAGCTGCGCATCCGCTCCTGGGACGAGTCCGGCTGGTGGACCGCGCCCGAGCGGATCGGCGACCGGATCGCCCCGATCGTCGGCGCCGCCCCGGGACAGCTCGTGGTCGGCGACTCGACGAGCGTGAACGTCTTCAAGGCCGTCGTCGCCGCCGCCCGGCTGAACGGTGACGACCGGGACGAGATCCTCGTCGACGCGACGACCTTTCCCACGGACGGGTACATCGCGCAGTCCGCGGCGCGGATGACGGGTCACGAGATCGTGGCGTGTGACCCGGCCGACATGGCGGCCGCGGTGAGCGACCGCACGGCCCTCGCGCTCGTCAACCACGTCGACTACCGCACGGGCCGGCTCCAGGACCTGCCCGGCCTGACCGCCGCGCTCCACGCGGCGGGCGCGCTCGCCGTCTGGGACCTGTGCCACAGCGCGGGCGCCCTGCCCGTGGGCCTGGACGCCCACGGGGTCGACCTGGCCGTCGGCTGCACCTACAAGTACCTGAACGGCGGCCCCGGTTCGCCCGCGTACCTGTACGTCGCCGAGCGCCACCAGGGCGTCTTCGACTCGCCGCTGCCCGGCTGGAACTCGCACGCCGACCCCTTCGGGATGACCCCCGGCTACGAGGCGGCGTCCGGCGCGCTCCGGGGCCGGGTCGGCACGCCCGACATCCTCTCCATGCTGGCCCTCGAAGCGGCGCTCGACGTCTGGGACGGGGTCGCGATCGAGGACGTGCGGGCCAAGTCCCTCGCGCTGACGGACTTCTTCCTGGAGTGCGTGCGGGCGTACGTCCCCGAGGGCCGCGTCACCTCCGTGACCCCGGAGCCGCACGGCGAGCGCGGCAGCCAGGTCGCGCTGCGCTGCGCGGACGCGCCCGCCGTCATGGCCGAGCTGATCAAGCGCGGGGTCGTCGGGGACCTGCGCCGTCCGGACATCCTGCGGTTCGGCTTCACCCCGCTGTACGTGGGCTTCGCGGACGCGGAGCGGGCGGCGCGGATCCTCGCGGACGTCCTCGGGGGCCTCGGCGGCTGATCGGATGATCGCCTGATCTGCGGGGGTTCCGGGACTGGTACCGTCCCCGCAGGTCAGGCCAATTCGGCCGCGTACCCGAGAGGTTGGAACAGCATGCCGGACCCCGCCGCGCGCGATGCCGCCGAAGAGGCGTCGGCCTTCTCGCACCCGGCCGTCGCCCCGGACGCCACCGCCGCGTACGGCGACCACCCGGACCAGGTGGTCGACTTCTACGCCCCGCGCGACGGACGCACCCGGGCCCCGCTCGTCGTCGCCCTGCACGGCGGCGCCTGGCGGGCACCGTACGACCGGCAGCACCTGACCCCCTTCGTGGACTTCCTGGCCCGCCGGGGCTTCGCCGTGGCGAACGTCGAGTACCGGCGCGGCCCGGGCCTCCCCCACCAGGGCGGTACGGCCCCGGTCGCCGGCCGCTGGCCGGAGACCTTCGACGACGTGGCGGCGGCGCTCGACGCCGTACCGGACCTGGCCGCCGTACACCTCCCGCAGGCCGATCCGCGGCGGACCGTCCTCACCGGCCACTCGGCGGGCGGGCACCTCGCCCTCTGGGCGGCCGCCCGGCACGTCCTGCCCGCCGGCTCGCCGTGGCGGCTCCCCTCCGCGCCGGAGCTGCGCGGGGTCGTCGCCCTCGCCCCGATCGCCCACTTCGCGCGGGCGGTGGAGCTCGGGGTGTGCGGCGGCGCGGTCACGGAGCTCCTGGGCGGTGCGGAGTCGTACGAGGAGCGGGCCGCGTCCGCGGACCCGTCCGTCCTCCTCCCGACCGGCATCGCGACCACCGTCGTCCAGGGCCGCGAGGACGTCGTCGTCCCGTACGCGGTGGCCGAGGCGTACGCGGAGGCGGCGGCGAAGGCGGGCGAGGAGACGGGCCTGACGCTCCTGCAGGGCATCGGCCACTTCCCGCTGATCGACCCGGCGGCGGACGCGTGCGCGGTGGTGGCGGAGGAGATCGCCCAGCTGGCCTGGTGACCCGGAACTCTCGGTTCCCGTACAACCCTTCGAATCGATCACGAGTCTGATCGGGCGCGCACCGCCGTGTCCGATCTTCCTCGTGGGGGTTCATCTTGCAGTTCCGCACCACCGGCATCCGTCTCGCCTCGGCCGTCACGGCCGTCCTCGCCGTCACCGCCCTCGGTGCCGGCGCGCTGGCGACTGCCCCGGCCGCCTTCGCGGCCACGCCGGCCGCCGTCACCGCCCCGGCCGAGACGGCCGACACCACCCTTCCCGTCTACCCGGAAGGCAGCGATTTCGGGGGTGCGGCCACCTCCGGATTCCTCACCTACTCCTTCGCCCAGGACGGGACGAGGAACCTGCTGTGGACGCCGTACGACGGCGGCGCCGCGATCCCGCTCCAGGACCCCAAGGGCTGGTCCATGGGGGCCGGTGACGTGGTCGTCCTCGGCGACGCCTCCTGGACCGCCGAGTTCCGTTCGATCACCCTGCGGAACATGGCCGACCCCGCCGCGCCCGCGGTGTCCATCGACCTCGGCGCGCTGAACGGCAACTACGTGGCCGTGCTGAGCCCGACGAGCGTCCTCGCGCAGATCAAGAACGCCGACGGCACGGCGGAACTGCACGTCGTGACCAAGGACGGCGCCACGACCACCACCCGCAAGATCGCGGGCCTGCCCGCGGACGCCACCGACTTCTTCGGCTCGCCGGCCCACGACGGCCAGGTCCTCGTCGGGTACGAGACGGGTCCGGCGGACAAGCGGGTCGGCGGCCGGGCCATGGTCGACGTGGCGGGCGGGACGGTCACCGCGACGTACGCCTCCCCCGAGTCCGGGTACGGCTTCGGCGGTCTGGACTTCTCCGCCTCGCACGTGACCTGGTTCGGCTACGAGTCCGGCACCGGCGACTACATCACGTCCGTCGACCGCAAGACGGGCGAGCAGAAGAAGACCGTCCTGGGCTCCCACGAGGGCGAGTGGTACAGCCCGCTCGTGGGCGAGTGGCTGGTCTACGGCAATGCCGACCAGCCCGCCCGGGCCGTCAACCTGACCACTGGCGAGACCGTCCAGCTCGGTGTGTCTGCCTCCCGCGGGATGTCCGCGACCGACGGCACTGCGGTGCTGCAGGGCACCCGGGCCGCGGACGGCGAGGGGCTGTTCCGCGTCGTGGCCGGTGCGGAAGGCGCCCCGACCGTCACCAAGGTCGCGGAGATCGGCGCCCCGGTGACCGAGCAGCGGCTGGAGATCGAGCAGCTCCACGTCCCCGACGCGGTGAACCTCGACCAGACCGGCGGCAAGGCGACCCTGGGCTGGACGCTGTCGCGCGCCGACGCCGTCGTGGACGTCACCCTCACGCACACCGCCACCGGCAAGGAGTTCAAGAAGCGCCTGGCCGCACCCGCCACCGGCACCCTGTTCTCCTTCGACTGGGACGGCGTCATCGCAGGCGTCGATGCGCCGAACGGCACGTACGGCGTGGAGGCCGAGGCAACGCTCCTCGACGGCAGCGGCGAGCCCGCCTACCAGGGCTGGCTCATGAACATCACCCGCACGTACAACCCGCACGACTACACCAACAACGGCTCCACCGACGTCCTCGCCCGGGACGCAGCCGGCGTGCTGTGGCGCGACGACCTGCGGGACCGTCCGGTGAACGGCCAGGTCAAGCCGGCGCAGCGGACGAAGATCGGCCCCGGCTGGCAGACGTACAAGCAGATCGAGGCCGTCGGCAACGTCGGCGGCGGCGCCGTCGGCGATCTGATCGCGGTCGACGGCTCCGGTGTGCAGTGGCTCTACCTGGGCAAGGGCGACGGCACGTTCGCCACCCGGGTGCAGGTCGGCACCGGCTGGCAGATCTACAACAAGCTCACCGGCGGCTCGGACCTCGACGGCGACGGCCGTTCCGACCTGGTGGCCACGGACAGCGCCGGCGTCCTGTGGTTCTACAAGGGCACCGGCGACTACAAGAAGCCGTTCGCGCCCCGGGTCCGGGTCGGCGGCGGCTGGCAGGTGTACAACCACCTCACCGCCGTCGGGAACATCGCCGGTACGGCCGCCGGGGACATGGTCGCCCGCGACACCTCCGGCGTCCTCTGGCTGTACCAGGGCAACGGCCGCGGCGGCTTCGACCCCCGCGTGCGGATCGGCGGCGGCTGGGGTGCCTTCTCCCAGCTCGTCGGCGCCGGTGACCTCGACAACGACGGGCGCCCGGACCTGATCGCGTACGGGGCGGGCGGCACGTCCGTCTACCGCTCGACGGGCGTCGTCACCGCGCCCTTCAGCCGTCAGACGACGCTGCTGTACTCGGGCGAGGGCACCAAGTTCAACAACGTGTCCTGAGATCTGCCCTAGTCCTCAAGGGGGACCCGCAAGGATCCGCATCGAGCGGGACGACCGGGTCCCCCGCCCCCCTTACCGTTCTGGTGTGACCCAGACACAGTCCTCCGAGACGAGCCGCAGCCCCGAGTTCCGCCTGGTGCAGGTGGCGCTCGGGGGGCTGCGCCAGGAACTCTTCCACGACGCCTTCGCCTACCGGCCGCTGCCGCGCATGGACGTGAACAGCGGGCCGACGCGCTTCCTGCCGGGGCGGATACGGGTGTACGCGGGGCTGCTGCCGCACGCCGTCGTGGCGTTCTGCGCCGTGATCGTCTTCGCCATCGGGTACGACCGCATCTACTACGCCTTCGGCCCGCTGGCGTTCGTGGCCTCCATCCTGCCGGCCGCGATCGTCATGCTCACCCTGGTGCGGCCGGTCCTCTCCTTCTGGGCCTCACTCGCGACGGCCCCCTTCGTGGGGTACATCGCCGGCTACGACGGCGACTGGCCCTGGGCGGCGAACACGCTCGCGGCCCACCTGGTGGTCCTCGTCGTCGTCGCCGCCCGCTCCCGGCCCCGCACGGCCGTGTGGATGTGGCTGGTGACGGCGGGCTACTGCTTCTTCGCCGAGGTGTTCCTCGGGGTCGGGCGCAGCTCCGACTCGGTCCCGCTGCTCTTCGTCGCCGCCCTCGCCCTCCTCACCGTCACCGTCTTCCAGGTCCGCCGCCAAGCCACCCGCGAGGTGACCGCGCAGCAGACCGTCACCGCCCAGGAGCGCTCCAAGCGGACGCTCCTGGAGGAGCGGACGACCATCGCGCGTGAGCTGCACGACGTCGTCGCGCACCACATGTCGGTGGTCGCCATCCAGGCGGAGGCCGCGCCGTACCGGGTGGAGAACCCGCCGCCGGAGCTGGAGCAGGCGTTCCTCACCATCCGGGAGAACGCCGTCGCCGCGCTGACCGAGCTGCGCCGCATCCTCGGGGTCGTACGGGCCGAGGACTACGAGGCGCCCGACGCCCCGCAGCCGACCCTCGGCGACCTGGACTCGCTCGTCGGCAACGTCCGCGAGGCCGGGCTCGACGTGGAGAAGACGGTGACCGGCGCGGTGCGCGAACTACCGCAGGGCGTGGAGCTCTCCGCGTACCGGATCGTCCAGGAGGCCCTGTCGAACGTGCTGAGGCACGCGCCGGGCGCCGCCGCGAAGGTCGAGGTCAGCTACGTCCTGGGAGGCCTCGGCCTGCGCGTCGCCAACGGCCCCGCCCGCGGTCTCGTGAAGCCCGCCCGTCACCCGGCCACCACCCCTGACGGAGGGCTGCGCCCGCCCCCTTCGATGGGCGCCGGGCACGGCATCACCGGCATGCGGGAGCGTGTGACGATGCTGGGCGGGGAGATGACGGCCGAGGCGACCGACGACGGTGGCTACGAGGTGACGGCCTTCGTCCCCGTGAGCCGTGAGGAGCAGCAGGCATGATCCGTGTACTGATCGTCGACGACCAGATGATGGTCCGCGAGGGCTTCTCTGTACTGCTCGGCGCGATGCCGGACATCGAGGTCGTCGGCGAGGCGGTCAACGGCCGGGAGGCGATCGCGCAGGTCGCCGCCCTCCACCCCGACGTGGTCCTCATGGACATCCGGATGCCCGAGCTGAACGGCATCGAGGCCACCCGGGAGATCGTCGCCGCCGACGCGGACGCGAAGGTGCTCGTCCTGACGACCTTCGACCTCGACGAGTACGTGTACCAGGCGCTGCGCGCCGGGGCCTCCGGCTTCCTCCTCAAGGACGCCTCGGCCCGGCAGCTCGCGGACGGCGTCCGGGTGGTCGCGGCGGGGGAGGCGCTGCTCGCGCCGACCGTCACCAAGCGGCTGATCACCGAGTTCGCGAAGGCGCCGGGGACGTCTCCGCGCCCGCCGGCGATGGCGCAGATCGGGGAGCTGACCGAGCGGGAGACGGAGGTCCTGGTCCTCATCGCGCAGGGCCTGTCGAACGCGGAGATCGCCGACCACCTCGTCGTCGCCGAGTCGACGATCAAGACGCACGTCAGCCGCATCCTGGTGAAGCTGGGCCTGCGCGACCGCACCCAGGCGGCGGTCTTCGCGTACGAGGCGGGACTGGTCCGCGTCGGCGGCTGAGCACCGGGCGGGGGGTGAGCGCCGGGCGCCCGGCTGAGCGCCGGGCGGGAGGTGGGGGCGCTGGGCTCGGCGGAGGCGTGGGGTTCGGCGGAGGCGAGGTCGGCCGCTGAGGACCGGCGGCCGGCTGAGCGCCGGGCGGGGGCGGGGTCGCTGGGCTGGGCGGAGGCGAGGTCGGAGGCTGAGGACCGGCGGGCGGCTGAGCGCCGGGTGGGGGCGGGGTCGCTGTCCTCGGCGGAGGGCGTCGGGGCTCGGAGGAGCGTCGGGATCGGCTGATACGTCGGCCGGGCTGAGACGGCGGGGCGGGGGTAGCGTCCGTCCATGGACGCTGTTGACGCTGTGTACGACCCCTGGTCGGCGGAGTTCGTCGCCGACCCCTATCCCGCCTACGCCCAGCTGCGCGCCGCCGGCCGCGCCCACTGGCACGCTCCCACCCGCCAGTGGCTGATCCCGCACTACGAGGACGTGTCGGCCCTGCTGCGGGACCGGCGGCTCGGCAGGACCTACACCCATCGCTTCACGCACGAGGAGTTCGGGCGGGCGGCGCCGGACGCCGCGTACGAGCCGTTCCACACGCTCAACGACCACGGGCTGCTCGATCTGGAGGCGGCCGATCACACCCGGATCCGGCGGCTCGTCTCGAAGGCGTTCACCCCGAGGACGGTGGAGAACCTGGCGCCGACGGTCCGGCGGCTGGCCGCCGGGCTCGTCGGGGACCTGGTGGCGAACGGCGGCGGCGATCTGCTGTCGGCGGTCGCCGAACCCCTCCCCGTCGCCGTGATCGCCGAGATGCTGGGGATCCCCGCGGAGGACGAGGAGCGGGGGCGGCTGCGGCCCTGGTCGGCGGCGATCTGCGGGATGTTCGAGCTGAACCCCTCGGAGGAGACGGCCCGGCGGGCGGTGGAGGCCTCGGTGGAGTTCTCGGACTACCTGCGGGAGCTGATCGCGCGGCGGCGGAAGGACCCGGGGGAGGACCTGATCTCGTCGCTGATCGCGGTGGAGGAGCTGACGGAGCAGGAGATGATCTCCACGTGCGTCCTGCTCCTCAACGCGGGCCACGAGGCGACCGTGAACACCACGGTCAACGGCTGGTGGACGCTCCTCTCCCAGGACCGGCGTCCCGATCCGGAAAAGTTGTCCACAGCTGTGGAAGAACTTCTGCGCTACGACACCCCGCTCCAGATGTTCGAGCGCTGGGTCCTCGACGACATCGAACTCGGCGACGTCCGCATCCCGCGCGGCTCCGAGGTCGCCCTCCTCTTCGGCTCCGCCAACCGCGACCCGGCCCGCTTCGGCCCCACCGCCGACGTCCTCGACCTCGAACGGGCCGACAACCCGCACATCACCTTCGGCGCCGGCATCCACTACTGCCTCGGCGCCCCGCTCGCCCGCCTCGAACTGACGGCGGTCTTCGGTGAGTTGCTCCGTCGGGCCCCGGATCTCCGGCTCGCGGCCGAACCGGTGTGGAAGCCGGGGTACGTCATCCGGGGCTTCGAGGAGCTGCTCGTGGAGGTGTGAGGCCCGCGCCGGGTCCCGGGGCAGTGGGTCCCGGGTCAGCGGGGCCTGGGGCGGTGGGTCCCGGGGCAGCGGGTCCCGGGTCATCGGGGCCCGGGTCATCGGGGCCCGCCGAGGGCCTCGCGGAGGCGGTTCGCGTAGGCCTCCGGGTGGCTGGTGTTGCCGTTGTGGCCGCCGGGGAACTCCAGCAGCTCCTCGCCGACCAGCTCGGCCAGGGAGGCCGCGCACTGGTAGTCGAAGACGGTGCGCGGGGTGGTGCGCCCGGCGGCGGGGATGATGCGCGTCGCGGTGCCGGCGAGCGCGGCGGGGTCGAGCGTGTCCCGGATGATCGCGGTGAAGTCGTGGCGGATGAAGTGGTCGAAGTTGGCGATGCGCCGGGCGTCCATCGGCTGGGGCGTCAGGCCGGGTTCGGCGTCGGTGCGGGCGGGGTCTATGCCCAGGGTCCGGGCGATCTCCGGCAGCGCGGCGCCGAGACCTCCCTGCCGGTACAGGTCCTGGAGGGCGGCGAGTTCGTGCTCGTGGTGCGCGCGCTCCCGGTCGGAGAGCAGGCGCGGAGCGACCGGTTCGTGGGCGACGAGGGTGTGGATCAGCCCGGGGTGGCGCACGGCGGTGTGCAGCCCGATGACGGCTCCCAGGCTGCAGCCGAGCATGAGGACGGGCCCGTCGGTGAGGGCGGTGAGGAGGTGGTGGACGTCGTCGGCGTGCTCGGTCATCGTCGCCCCCCGCTCCGGGGCGTCGAGCAGGCTGCGGGAGAGGCCGCGGCGGTCGTAGGTGATCACGCGGTAGGAGTCGGCGAGGTGGGAGACGAGGTCGGTGCTGCGGTCGGCGTCGCCCTCCCCGCTCTGCGAGATGAGCAGTGTCGGGCCGGTGCCCCGGACCTGGTAGTGCAGGACCGCCCCGGGGACGTCGAGCGTCCCGTGGGTCGTGGCCGTGGCGTTGGTCGTGGTGCTGGTCATGGTGGTCCCCCTGGGTGAGCGGTGGGCGGTGCGCCCTCGTCCTCACTCACGTTATTCCATCGAACTCGATACATCAAACTAGATGCATCAAGTTCGATGAATCGAGTTCGATGTATGTTGGCGGGGTGAACGGAGCCGAACTGTTTCTGCTGGGCCGCGTCCTGATGAAGATCGGCGAGGAGTCGCTGCCCGAGCCTCCCGGCGGCGCGGGCCGGTACGCCGGCAGCGCCCGCCTTGTGCTGGTCGTCGCCGGCGACATCGCCGCCCACCCCGACAGCGCGGTCGGCGAGATCGCCGCCCGGACCGGTCTGCCGCAGAGCCAGGTGTCCACCGCCGTGGCCCGGTTGAAGGAGGCCGGATCGGTGCGGACCGTGCCCGACCCCGCCGACCGGCGCCGCGTGCTCGTGCGCCCGGCCGCCGAGCCGTCCGAGCGCGTGGCGGAGGTGCGGGCCACCACGATCGAGGCCGCGCTCGCCGAGGCTCTCGGGTCCGACGACCCGCCGCGGCTTCGGGAGGTCACCGAGGCGCTGGAGGTCCTGGCCCGCGCGCTGATGCCGGGGTCGCCTGCGCGGGGCTGAGCGCCCCTCGGCGCGCCAGGTCCCGAGGCTGAGGTTCAGGCTCGGGAGACTCGGCCCGGCTCGGGGCGCCGTCCCACCCGTCCCGCCCCAGCGGGACGATTGCCCACACGGGGGTCCCTCAGCTCAGCAGATCCCGCCGCCGCAGCCCCGCCAGTCCCGCCGCGACCAGAGCTCCCGCCAGGGCCGTCAGGGTCAGCACCGGGACCCACGCCATCTCCGGGCCCGGGAGCTTCGGCAGGTGGCCGAAGGGGGAGAGGTCCAGGACGGCCTGCGGCAGTCCGAGCGCCGGGCCGATCCAGCCGAGGGCCAGGCAGAGCCCGGCCGCTCCCCACGCGGCGCTCGCGGCCTTCGGGGCGGCGCCCCAGAGGAGGACGGTGAGCCCGGCGAGCGTCCACACCGCCGGGAGCTGGACGAGCGCGGCGCCCAGGATCGGGCCGAGCTCGTGCCCGTACGAGAGGGCCAGACCGAGTCCCGCGAGGGCCAGGATCAGGGCCGAGCCGCCGAAGGCGATCACCAGGTGCCCGGCGGCCCAGCGGAGCCGGCCGAGCGCGCCCGCGAGGAGGGGCTCGGCGCGCCCCGAGGTCTCCTCGCCGTGCGGCCGGAGGACGGACCCGACCGCGTACAGCGCGGCGAGCATTCCGAAGAGGGAGACCATGGTGGCGAGGAACGCGTCGGTCAGCGCGCTCTGGCCGCCCATCCGCTCGAAGATCTCCCGGGCCCGTTCGTTGTCGCCGACGATGTCGGCCGCGCCCTCGACCATCCCGCCGAAGACGAGCCCGCCGAGCAGGAAGCCGAGCGACCAGCCGAGGAGCGTGCCGCGCTGGAGCCGCCAGGCGAGCGCCCCGGCGGTAGCGAGCCGTCCCTCCGCCGGGCCGGGCCGGGTGGCGAGGAAGCCCGCGCCGACGTCGCGGCGGGCGGCGAGTCCGTACGCGAGGAACGTCTGCACCACGACCGCGCCCGCGATCAGGAGCAGCACCCACCAGCGCTCGCCGGAGAAGGCCCGGACGTGCTCGGCCCAGCCGATCGGCGAGAGCCAGGTCAGGACCGACGAGCCGTCCGAGGTACCCGCGTCCCCCGCCGCCCGCAGGACGAACGCCAGGCCAAGGACGGCCGCCGCCAGGCCCTTGGCGAGCCTCGCGCTCTCCGTGAACTGGGCGGCGAGCGCGGCGGCGGTCGCGAAGACCATGCCGGTGCCGCCGATCGCCAGACCGAGCGCGAGCGCCCCGGCCGCGCCCTGTCCGGCGAGGCCGGCGGTGACGAGGAGGGCGACGGCGGCGTTCACCACGAGCGCGGCGAGGAGGGCCGCGGTGAGCGGGGCCCGGCGGCCCACCGCCCCGGCGGACAGCATCTCCTGACGGCCCGTCTCCTCCTCCTCGCGGGTGTGCCGGACCACCACGATCAGGCTCGCGACGGCGGCGAGGACCGCGCCGAAGGTGCCGAAGCGCCAGGCGACGAGCCCGCCGAGGGAGTCGCCGAAGACCGGCCCGTACAGCGCGCGCATCGAGCTGTTGGCGGTCATGGACGCGGCGACCTCGGCCCGTTCGGCGGCCGTGCCGTACAGCCCCTCCAGGGAGCCGGCGCCGCTCGCGACCATGCCGCCGGTGACGAGCGCCCAGACGGGGATCATCAGCCGGTCGCGGCGCAGGGCGAGCCGGGTGAGGACCCGGGTGCCGGTCATCGGACGGCCTCCTCGGCGTCGTCCGTGTAGTGCCGGAGGAAGAGTTCCTCCAGGGTGGGCGGGGTGGAGGTCAGGCTGCGGACGCCCGAGGCGGTCAGGGAGCGCAGGACGGCGTCGAGCTTGTCGGTGTCGACCTGGAACTTCACGCGGCCGCCCTGCACGTCCAGGCCGTGCACCCCGGGGAGGTGGGCGAGGCCGTTGGGCGGTCCGGCGAGTTCGGCGGTGACGCTGGTACGGGTCAGGTGCCGCAGCTCCGCGAGCGAACCGGACTCGACGGTCCGGCCCTTGCGGACGATGCTGATCCGGTCGCAGAGCGCCTCGACCTCGCTCAGGATGTGCGAGGACAGCAGGACCGTCCGCCCCTGCCGGCGGGCCTCCTCGACGCAGCTCTGGAAGACCTCCTCCATCAGCGGGTCGAGGCCGCTGGTCGGCTCGTCGAGGACGAGCAGGTCGACGTCGGCGGCGAAGGCGGCGACCAGGGCGACCTTCTGCCGGTTGCCCTTCGAGTAGGTGCGGCCCTTCTTGGTGGGGTCGAGCTCGAAGCGCTCGATCAGCTCGGCGCGCCGGGCCTTGTCGAGCCCCCCGCCCCCGCGCAGCCTGCCGTACAGGTCGATGACCTCGCCGCCGGACAGGTTGCGCCAGAGGGTCACGTCGCCGGGGACGTACGCGATCCGGCGGTGCAGCTCGACGGCGTCCCGCCAGGGGTCGCGGCCGAGGAGCTGGGCGGCGCCGGAGTCGGGCCGCAGCAGGCCCAGGAGGACCCGGATGGTGGTGGACTTCCCGGCGCCGTTGGGGCCGAGGAAGCCGTGGACCTCGCCGGTCTCGACGGTGAGGTCGAGGCCGTCGAGCGCGTGGGTGCGCCCGAAGGACTTGTGGAGTCCGACGACGCTGATTGCCTTCGTCATGCTTCTGAACGTACGGTAGTTTCACAAAATTGTGAAGTTAAGGAACCGTATAAAGTCAGGGGATGGGTGAGAGCGAGATGACGAACACCGACGGAGGCGACGCGGAGGCGGTCTCCCGCTTCGTCGAACGCTTCGCGGCCGAGATGACGGCCGCCGGCATGCAGCGCATGGCGAGCCGCGTCTTCGCGGCCCTGCTCGCCTCCGAGACGGCCTCCATGACCTCGGCCGAGCTCGCCGAACAGCTGCGGATCAGCCCCGCCGCGGTCTCCGGCGCGATCGGCTACCTCACCCGGGTCGGCATGGTCAGCCGCGAGCGCGACCCCGGCACGCGCCGCGACCGCTACGTCCTCCACAACGAGCTCTGGTACGAGACCTTCACCCGCCGCGACCAGGTCCTGGTCCGCTGGGAGAAGGTCCTGCAGGAGGGTGCGGAGACCCTGGGCCGCGAGAGCGCGGCGGGCCGCCGCACGGCCGAGACGGCGGAGTTCTTCGCCTTCCTGCACGGCGAGATGGCAGGGATCATGGACCGCTGGCGGGACCACAAGGCGGCTCGGGGAGCCGAGGTCTCCTCCGCGGGGGCCTGAGGGGCCTGAGGGGCCTCAGGGACCTCAGGGATCTGACGGGCCGGGGAGGCCTGCGAGGTCTGAGGCGCCCGGGAGGCTAGCCCTGAGAGCCCTGAGAGCCCTGCGATGCCTGAGAGCTCTGAGACACCTGTGAGGCCATGGGCGGGGCGAGTCGGGCGAGCAGCGCGGCGGTGTCCGCCTCACCCGCCGGACGGTACGGCTCCGCCGGCCACAGCCCGAGCCCCTTGAAGCGCGGCACGACGACCGGCAGACCGCCGGCGGAGTGGTCGCGCCAGCCGCGCAGCTCGACGGTCCCGGTGGGCTGGGCCGGCAGCCCGAGCCACGGCTGTTTCGGTGTGCCGGGCGTCAGCAGCGCGAGGGACCCCACGGGCAGGTCGTCGTCCCCGCCGTGCGCGGGGAAGAGGACGAGGACGGGATGACCGCCCTGCGGGTCGTGGAGCAGCACGTACCGCCGGGGGACGGGTACGGGGGAGCGCGCGGCCCGCGTCATCATCCGGACGGCGGGGAGGCCGGCGGTCAGCATCCGGTAGCCGGAGTAGGCGAGCGCCGCGAGGGCCACGATCGCGACGAGGTACAGCTTCATCAGGCTGCCGCCGGCCGGCCGGACGAGCGCCGCCGCGCCCGCGGCCGCGCAGAGGACCAGTGCCCCGATGACCTGGCCGATCCCGGCGGTCCGCCGCAGGCTCCGCACCCGCCACCACGGCACCTCGGCGACGTCCGCCTCCGGGCGCCGGGACCGCGTGTGCGGCACGGCCTGCCGTACGGCGTGGTCGGCGAGCCGGGCGTACGTGGGGGCGCCGGAGGCGTCGGCCTCGGCCCGCTGGACCGGGGTCGGGACCGGGGTCGGGACCGGGTTCGGCTTCGAGGTCGGCACCTGCACCGGCACCGGCACCGGCCCCTGCGGCTGGGCAGGCGTCGCCCGGCCCAGGATCCCCGTCCCTCCGGTCAGTCCCACGATCCGCTGACGCGCGCGCCGCTGCCGTACCGGCCTGGCCCAGATCAGTACCCCGCCGCCCGGCGGCGCGAGCACCCCGCCCCTGGCCGGGTCCCCGCACCACCACATCACCCCGTCGGCGCCCGGGCGCACCGGCTCGTACCGCTGGCGCATCGCGATCACCTCCAGCGGCCACAGCTCCTCCCCGGCCGGGGAGCGCAGCACGACGGCCTCGGTCCGCATGCTCCGCACCGACACCGCCGGGTGCGCCGACCAGGCCCCGGAGCCGAGCGCGCGCCGCATCCGCCAGGCGAGGATCCGGGAGCCGAGACCGGCGCCGAGCGTCAGCACGGCGATGACGGAGAACGCGCCGGTCAGATCGTCCGTCCACGTCTCCTCGGGCCACACCAGCGCGACCCCGCCGGCGAGGGCGAACAGCACCCCCGCGGCCGCCATCACGCGGACCGCTCTTCGCCCGTACCGCCCCAGCGCCACCGCCGTCTCCGGCAGATCCAGCGCACGTGCCATCACACATCCCCCGTCACGAATCCCACCTGCCCCGCCCGTGACGGTAGACGGCTGCCGCACCCCGCACCAGTCCCGTCGGGAAAGGCCGGGAAAACCGGGAAAAGCCGAGAAAAGCCGGGAAAGGCCTCAGTCCCGGGGCAGCGTCAGCCCCCACGCCCCCGCCCTGACCGTCCAGGTGCGGCGGCGTACCGGGCCCGTGAGGCGGCCGTCCGCGCGGTAGCGGAAGTCGGGGCCCGAGACGGTGAGGGTGTGGGCGGTCGCGTGGCGGGGTGCGGCGGCCCAGGGGTGGACGGTCACCTCGGCCGTACCGGCGACCGCGCGGACGGTCAGCCCCTCCACCGGCGTGTCGACGTCGGCGAGCAGCACCCCGTCCGCCTCCACCCGCAGCCGTGAGGCGGGCGCGGCGGGGGCCGGGCGGACCAGGGTGCGGACGAGGGAGCGGCAGGTGCCCCAGACGGAGGGGGCGGCGGGGGCGAGGGCGGGCAGGCCCGGCACCAGGAGGTCGCCGAGGACGACGCCGTCGCTGTCGTCGACGAGCAGGTCGAGGCGGCGTACGGCCCCGTGGAGGACCGCCCGGGCCGCGGCGGGTGTGGAGTGCGGCACGCCGAGCGCGTGGGCCACTTCCAGGGCGTCCGGGGCGCCGATCGGGACGAGTGCGAGGGCCCCGTCGGCGAGCTCCCGCTCGCGGTGCAGCAGGGCCACCGTGCGGAGCAGCGCGCGGTCGTCGCCGAGGACGACGGGGCGCCGGGAGCCGCGCCGGGCCAGGGCCCGGGAGAATTCTTCGGGGCCGTCCGGCAGGCAGATCTTCGCCTCCGCGCCCGCGGACAGCACATCCTTCGCGATCCGTACGGACTCGCCGTCACTTCGGCGGGCGACCGGGTCGACGATGACCAGCAGCTGGTCGTGATCCGACACCTCGGTCCTTCCTCGGGTAGCATCTTTGTGCAAGAGCCCCTTGCGCTATTGCGCCAGGGGCTTCGTCTATTCCGGGGCACACCGGTGAGGCGGCGTACGCCCCCTGACCTTGGACATGCCCCACCCGGAAGGGGTGTACGCCTGTGCCCGCACTTGTGCTGCTCGGTGCTCAGTGGGGTGACGAGGGCAAGGGAAAGGCCACCGACCTCCTCGGTGGATCCGTGGACTACGTGGTGCGTTACCAGGGCGGCAACAATGCCGGCCACACGGTCGTCGTGGGCGACCAGAAGTATGCGCTCCACCTCCTCCCTTCCGGAATCCTCTCCCCGGGGTGCACCCCGGTGATCGGAAACGGTGTCGTCGTCGACCCGGCGGTCCTGCTCTCCGAGCTGAGCGGGCTGAACGAGCGCGGCGTGGACACGTCGAAGCTCCTGATCAGCGGCAATGCCCACCTGATCACCCCGTACAACGTCACCCTCGACAAGGTGACGGAACGGTTCCTCGGCAAGCGCAAGATCGGCACCACGGGTCGCGGCATCGGCCCGACCTACGCCGACAAGATCAACCGCGTCGGCATCCGGGTCCAGGACCTGTACGACGAGTCGATCCTCATCCAGAAGGTCGAGGCGGCGCTGGAGGGCAAGAACCAGCTGCTCGCCAAGCTGTACAACCGCCGCGCGATCGACGCCGCGCAGATCGTCGAGGAGATGCTCCAGTACGCGGAGCAGATCAAGCCGTTCGTCGCGGACACCACCCTGATCCTCAACAACGCGCTCGACGAGGACAAGGTCGTCCTCTTCGAGGGCGGCCAGGGCACGCTCCTCGACGTCGACCACGGCACGTACCCCTTCGTCACCTCCTCGAACCCGACCGCGGGCGGCGCCTGCACGGGTGCGGGCGTGGGCCCGACGAAGATCTCCCGGGTCATCGGCATCCTCAAGGCCTACACGACCCGTGTCGGCGCGGGCCCGTTCCCGACGGAGCTCTTCGACGCGGACGGCGAAGCGCTGCGGCGCATCGGCGGCGAGCGCGGTGTCACCACCGGCCGTGACCGCCGCTGCGGCTGGTTCGACGCGGTCATCGCGCGCTACGCGACCCGGGTCAACGGCCTGACGGACTTCTTCCTCACCAAGCTCGACGTGCTGACGGGCTGGGAGCAGATCCCGGTCTGCGTCGCGTACGAGATCGACGGCAAGCGCGTCGAGGAGCTGCCGTACTCGCAGACCGACTTCCACCACGCGAAGCCGATCTACGAGATGCTGCCGGGCTGGTCGGAGGACATCACGAAGGCGAAGACCTTCGCGGACCTCCCGAAGAACGCGCAGGCGTACGTGAAGGCGCTGGAGGAGATGTCGGGCGCCCCGATCTCCGCGATCGGCGTCGGCCCCGGCCGCACGGAGACGATCGAGATCAACTCCTTCCTGTAGGACCTGTAGGACCTGTAGGAAGCGGTACGAGGAAGGGCCCGCACCCCGGTTCGCCGGGTGCGGGCCCTTCTCGTGTCCGTCAGGCGTCGAGCTTGGTGTCGCGGCCGGTCTTCTCCCAGGTCGTGAGGTCGCCCCGGACCTGGTCCAGGTGGGCCAGGATCGTGTCGATCGAGTCGTCGCCGAGGGCGAGGCGGAGGGGGGTCTCGTCGGCGTTCAGGGCCGTGAGGACCGCCGCCGCGGCCTTCGCCGGGTCGCCGGCCTGGGTGCCGCCGCCGGTCTGGACGTAGGCGCGCGTGGCGCCCACCGTGTCCGCGTAGTCGGCGATGCCCTCGCCGCTCAGGCTGTGGTTGCCGAAGAGGCTGGTGCGGAAGGCGCCGGGCTCGACGATGAGGACCTTGATGCCGAGCGGTCCGACCTCGGCGGCGAGTGCCTCCGACATGCCCTCCAGGGCGAACTTCGTCGCGCTGTAGGCCCCGAAGCCGGCCATCGACATCTGGCCGCCGACGCTGCTGAGCTGCACGATCGCGCCGGAGCGGCGGGCCCGCATGTGGGGCAGGACGGCGCGGGTGAGGGCCGCGGGGCCGAAGACGTGGACGTCGAAGAGGGAGCGCAGCTCCTCGTCGGCGGTCTCCTCGACCGAGCCGACGTGGGTGCGGCCCGCGTTGTTGACGAGGACGTCGACGCGGCCGTGGCGCTCGACGAGCGCGGCGACCACGCGGTCGACCGCCGCCGTGTCGGTGACGTCCAGGGCGACCGGGTCGACCTGGTCGGGATGGGCGGCGACCAGGTCGTCGAGGGTCTCGGTGCGGCGGGCCGCGGCGACGACGACGTCGCCGGCGGCGATCGCGGCCTCGGCGAAGGCGCGCCCGAATCCGCTGTTGGCCCCGGTGATCAGCCAGACCTTGCTCATGTGCGTATCCCCCTGTGGTGTGGTGGTGCAACAAGCTTGTGGCAGAAGGGCGTTGTCCGTCCAAGATCCGCCGTGATAACCGTTGGGCATGGATGTGCACGGGCGGGATCTGCGGTACTTCCTCGCGGTCGCCGAGGAGCTCCACTTCACGCGGGCGGCCGAGCGGCTGTACGTCTCGCAGCCCGCGCTCAGCAAGCAGATCCGGGCCCTGGAGCGGCAGCTCGGCGCGCCCCTCTTCGACCGGGACCGGCAGGGCGTGGCCCTCACCTCCGTCGGTACGGCCCTGCTGCCGCACGCGCGGGCCGTGCTCGGCGCGTGGGAGGAGGGCCGGGAGGCGGTGCGGCGGGCCCGGGCGGCGGCCGACGGCACCCTGGTCGTCGGGATGAGCACGAGCCCCGGCCGTGGCGGGCTGCTGCCCGCGATCCGGTCCCGGTTCACGGAGGCGCACCCCGAGGCGCGGCTCAAACTGCGCCAGGTGGGCTGGGAGGACCCGACGGCGGGCCTGGCGGACGGCACCAGCGATGTGGCGTTCGTGTGGCTGCCGTTGGCGGGGGCGGATCGCTTCCGCTGGGTCGTCGTGGCCACCGAGCCCCGGCTCGTGGCCCTCCCGGACACCCACCCGCTGGCCGCCCGCGACAGCCTGGACTTCGCCCAGCTCCTCGACGAGCCCTTCCTCGCCCTCCCCGACACCGGCCCCGAACTCCGCGACCACTGGCTGGCCGTGGACGCCCGCGGCGGCCGCCCGCCGGTCGTCGGCGCCGAGATCGCCAGCGCGGACGAGACGTACGAGGCGCTGGTCGGCGGCCTCGGCATCTGCCTGGTCGCCGCCGGGAACGCGCCGCTCCTCACCCGCGGCGGCGTCGTCATCCGCCCCGTCCGCGGCGTCACCCCCAGCCGCTTCGCCCTCGCCTGGCGCGCCGCCGACCCCCACCCCCTGGTCCACGACTACGCCCGCGCGGCGGCCGAAGTCGTACCGCAGGAGGCCTGAACTCGCCTTGTGCCGACGGGGCGTGGAGCGCTTAATGAGGCTCCACTTCAGCCCGTCACCGCACAGGGAGAGGCATGGGAACACCAGGCCCGCCGACCACACCGCCACCGCCGCCGTCCCACCCGCCGCGTTCCGGAATCGTCGCGCCGACGTCTCTTCCGCTGGTCATCAGCAAGCGGCTGCTCTGGGTGAGCGGGGCGGCCTATCCGCTGGAGAACATCGTCCGCGTCTACACGTTCGTGCTCCGGCCCCGTAAGGCCGAGGCCGTCCGCGTGTTCGTGAAACGAGTCGTGCTCACGCTGCTCGTGGCGCTCGGGATCGGCCTCTTCGCGTTCCTCGCCAACGGGTTCAGCTCGGGCCAGGAACCGTCCGCCTTCGTCGGCTTCCTGCTGCAGACGTCCTTCCTCGGCGTCCTCGGCGCCCTGATCTGGGCCCTGGTCGACATGCTGACCGTCGTCACCGCTTCCTCGCACGACGTGCTGGCCATCGAGACGAACGGCCGGTCGACCGCCATGGTCTCCGGGGAACGCCGGTACCTGAACGAACTCGTCGTACGGATCGCGTCCGCGATCGACGAACCGGACGCGGAACTCACGGTCTCGGTGGGGGCGCTCACGATCAGCAACCCCAGCAACTACTACTTCGGCGACGCCGTGAACATCTACGGCGGCGACGGCCACACGGGAGTGTCCAAGTGACGAGCGGAAACCACCACTACTACGGCGACGCGGTCAACATCCACGGCGGCCAGGGCCACACCGGAATCGTCCACAACCACCACGCCCCGCAGGCGAACCTGGACGAGACGCTGCGGGCCGTCGTGGAGCTGGCGAAGGCGCTGCGCGGCGAGGTGCCGGAGGAGGACCGCGCCTCCATCGACGACGCGCTGCCCGTCCTCGCCGACGGCCCGTCCGCCGAGCCGGTTGCCCGGCGGCGCTCGCTGATGGCGCTGGCGGCGATCGCCGCGACCGTCGGCGCGATCGGCCAGCCGCTCCTGGACTCCGTCCGAGCCGCCCTGGAACTCCTCGCCCACTAGCCCCACCGGCGAACGCACGCCACGCCGCCCGGCCACCACCCGAACCCGCGCCGCGGGCTCCGCGCGCCCGCGCCGGCCGGGCGGTGCGCCGCCCACTCCCGTGTGCCCACCCGTCCCGCAGGGCGGGACGGGTGGGCACACGGGACGGCGCCCTTGGCGGCGCCTCCGCCCCTTGTTCCTTGACCCGCACCCCCGGGGAGCCGCACGACGTGGTGCGGGTCCGGGCGCGGAAGCCTCTGGCGCCGGCAAGGGCGCCGTCCGTTGTGCCCACCCGTTCCGCCCTGGGGGTCCCCCCGGACGAAGTCTGGGGGAGGAACGTATGCCCACAACGGGGGCGGTGGTAAATGCCTCGACAGTCGTCGCCGTGATCGGGGACGCTTCGCGCGATGACCAGAATCGATGACACGCCGCCCGCATGGGACGACCGCACCCAGCTCACCACGTTCCTCGACTACGCGCGCGACACCGTCCGCGCCAAGTGCGAGGGCGTCTCCGCGGCGAACGCCCGCAAGGCGCTCCTGCCCGGCTCGCCCCTGATGACCCTGAGCGGACTGGTCAACCACCTCCGCTGGGTCGAGTACTACTGGTTCCAGGTGGTCTTCCTCGGCGAGGAGGACCAGGGTCCCTGGACCGAGGAGGACCCCGACCGCGAGATGCGGATCGCCGTCGACTTCCCGCTCCCGCAGCTGCTCGACGAGTACGCCGCACAGAGCGCCCGCTACCGCGAACTGGTCGCCGGCAGGAGCCTGGACGACAAGGCGGCGCGAGCCGTCCGCGGCGGCCTTCACGTCGACCTGCGCTGGATCCTCCTCCACCTCACCGAGGAGACGGCCCGCCACAACGGCCACCTGGACATCCTGCGCGAGATGCTCGACGGCACGACCGGCGATTAGAGCCCGTCCGACGGATCAGGGTCGGACAGGCCGGGCAGGCCGGGCAGGCCGGGCAGGCCGGGCAGGCCCTAGTCCCGTACGAACTCCGCCGGTTCGCCGTCCGCGGACATCCCGTACACCTGGAGCCGTTCCTTGCCCTGGTCCTGGACGATCCGGAGGTTGCTGGAGCCGTTCTCGGCGCAGTCCGGGTCCCAGGTGTCCGGGTCGCGGGTCTCCGGGCCGATGACGAGCAGGGAGCCCGCGCCGCCGACGACGGCGGTGGTCGCGCAGCGGATGTCGCCGGAGAGCTGGTTCCCCTGGTCGTCCATGCGCGGGTACGACTGCTCGAAGCGCACGAGCGGTGCGCCGACCGGGCCCTGGGTGATGGTGACCTCGTAGGTCCAGCGGTCGGGGTCGGGCTGGGTCACGGTGTCCGGCGCCTGCTTCCAGGTGCCGACATACGCGGCGGGGATGACGTCCCTGCCGGCCTTGACCCGCTGGAAGGTGCTCTTGGCGACGCCGGAGCCCCATTCGACGACGTCGGTCGAGCGCAGGGTGAGGGTCTGGCGGGCGGCCGGGGTGCAGCGCTGGGCCGGCACGCTCTCGGTGATCTCGGCCTCGCCGAGGACGAGTTCGCTGTCGGTGGCGGAGATCAGGGTGGCCCGGCCGATGCAGAGCTGTTCCCCGGTGACGTGGGTGTAGACCGCGGCCTTGGCGCCCGCCGGGCCCTGGCTGATCTCGATCCGGCTGGTCTCGTAGGGGGCGTCCGGCTTGCCCTTGAGGACGCCTTCCCAGGCGCCGAGGAAGGCGGCGGGGACGATCCCGGCGGCGGGGCGGGTGGTGTTGACGGTGCCGTTCTTGTGGCCGTCGCCGGTGGCCCCGCCGCTTCTGGGCCAGTACGTGTACGCGGCGCCGGCAGCCGCCACCAACACGAGCGCCGTGACGGCGGCGAGCAGCGCGGTACGGCCCCGGCGCCGCGGCGCGGCGGCTGCGGGTGCCGTACCGGCCGCCCCCGTAGGCGGCGGGGGAGTCCCGTACTCCGGCGTGCTGCTCCCCTCCGCCTCGAGGAGCCGCGCCGCGTGCCGTCCGAGCCGCGCCAGGACGTCCGCCGGGAGCCAGGGTTCCGCGACCGGGAGGGTGTCGACGATCTCGGTGGCGCTGGGCCGGGCCGCCGGGTCCTTCGCGAGGCAGGCCCGGATGAGTCCGGAGAGCTCGGGCGGGAGGTCCGTCAGGTCGGGCTCGTCGTGGGCGATGCGGAACATGGTGGCGTGGACGCCGCTGTCCGCCGTGCCGAAGGGTGCGCGGCCGGTCGCCGCGTACACGAGGACGGAGCCGAGGCAGAAGATGTCCGACGCGGGCGTGACGTGGTCGCCGCGCACCTGCTCGGGCGACATGAAGCCGGGGGAGCCGACGACGGCCCCGGTGGTGGTGAGGTTGCCGCCGTCGGCGACCGCGTCGACGGCGCGGGCGATGCCGAAGTCGATGATGCGGGGCCCGTCGACGGTCAGCAGGACGTTGGACGGCTTGAGGTCGCGGTGGACGAGCCCGGCGGTGTGGATGTGGTCGAGGGCGCGGGCGAGCCCGGAGGCCAGGGCCCGTACGGTCGTGGGCGGCAGCGGTCCGAACTCGTCGCCCACCACGGTCCGCAGCGAAGGCCCCGGTACGTATCCGATGGCGACCCACGGCGAGTCGGCGGTGGTGTCCGAGCCGAGGACGGGCGCGGTGCCGGTGCCGCCGACCCGTTCGAGGGCGGCGACCTCGCGGGCGAACCGGCGCCGGAACTCGTCCTGGGCGGCCAGTTCGGCGTGCACCACCTTGACCGCGACGGTCCGCCCGCCGGCCGAACGCGCCAGGAACACCCGGCCCATCCCACCGACCCCGAGGCGGCCGATCAGACGGAACGGGCCGACGCTGACCGGATCTTCCGCGTTCAATGACTCCACGTCGCCAGAGCATGCCAGACGGGAAGATCGGCCGTCCCGGGAGGCGGATCAACCCTTCCCGCAGACCGGCAGCCCCTTCGGGGTCGCGCAGGGCAGGTGGCCGTGGGCGCTGATGACGTCCTGGCCGCGGCCCGACCGGAGGTACGTGAGGAAGCTGGAGGTCAGGGAGTCGGCCGGCGGCAGGCCCCAGGTGTAGGCGTACTCGATCTCGCGGTACGGATAGCCGGACCCGCCCAGCTCCTCGACGACGGGCCGCCGTCCGTCGACGGCCACCCGGTGCAGGCCCGTCCGCCCGTCGGTCGCGCGGAGTTCGGAGTAGCCGACGGCGCCGGGGAGTTTGGCGACGGTGGTCAGGACCTGTTCGGTGGAGTCGAGTTCGCAGCGGATCACCTTCGACGTGGGGTCGTCGAGCGTCAGGCAGTCCTGGGAGGAGTTGGCCGGCTCGTTGCGGCCGAGGACGCGGCGCTGGAAGACCTGCCGGGTCCCGGAGTTGGCGTCCCGGCTGACGAGGAGTACGGGCTGGTCGACGCTGGGGACGATCTGCTTCCAGTTGGTGATCTCGCCGCGGTAGATCCGCCGGACCTGGTCGAGGGTGAGGTCGTCGACGGGGATCCCGTCGTGGAGGACGAGGGTGAAGAGGGAGACGGCGAGCATGTTCTCGCGGAGCTCCGGGAAGCCGCCCGGCTTGTGCCCGTCGGAGAGCGCGATGACGGCGGGCGCGCCCTTCGCGCCGTTCGCCCCCGCCTTCGCCCCCGCTTTCACCCCGGCCTCGGCGAGCTCCCGGATCCCGGCGGTGGAGCCGTGCACGTCCACGGTCACCGTCGAGCCCTCGCAGTCCTCCTCGTACTGCTTCGCCGCCTCCCGCAGGGCGGGGGCGAAGGCCGTCGAGCCGGTGACGGTGAGGGCGCCCCGGGCGCAGCCGATGGGCGGCGGGTCCTGGTCGCGGACGATGACCGCGGCCAGGGCGACGACGCAGGCGGTGAGGACGACGGTGACGGTCCGGGCGGTCGGGCTGAACCTGGCCGGTTTCTCGTCGGGGGTGGTGCTCCGGTTGCGCCGGATGGAGCCGCCCTGGAGGCTGCCGCCGATCTTGACGTCGCGGTCGGCGATGCCGCCGGAGAGCTGGACGAGCAGCTTGAAGTACTGCCCGCGCTCCAGGGCCACCTTGGGGACGAGGACCGCGCTCTCGTGGCGGCCCAGTTTGGGGTCGCGCTCCAGGTCGTCCCGGATGGAGACCCAGCCGGCCGGGACGGTGGCGACGACGCCCTGCACGGTCCGGGTGCCGAAGGTGATCTTCAGCCCGTGGGGATCGGTGGAGGCGCCGTAGTCCTCGGAGCCGATGTCGAGCTCCCGGTCGTTCTCGATGCGGAGGAGGACGAGGGTGGAGCCGTTGGCGGGCGGGGCCATGCCCACCACCTGGCCCTCCCGCACGGTCATGACCTCGCTGTCCTGGTTCTCCTCGCGGTGGAGCGGGGTGTTGAGCTGGACGCGGAAGCCGAGCCGCTTGCGCTGCGGCGAGAACCGGTCGATCCAGACGACGGCGAGCGTGACCAGGACACCGACGAGGGCCGTCCCCACGGCGATGACGTTCTCAGCGGTCATCCACTCCATGGCCGGGACGGTACGGACGCCTGTGCGAGGGTGCGGGCGACGTAGCGGGCCGCCACGTGGACTTCGCCGTTCGTTCAGAAACGACTGTCCGGAGAACGGCCACTCGGTCGGAAACGACTACTCAGGTGGACGGACAGAGGTTGCTGGGGGGTGTGGAGCGTGGGTGTAATGGCCACGAGGGGGCCTTCCGTCTGAGGAGTACCCCATGCGTGTCGTCGAAGTGACCGCCTACGGCGGACCCGAGGTCCTCAGAATGGCCCGCCGGCCGGAGCCGGAGGCCGGGGCCGTGCCGGGGAAGGTACGGGTGCGCCTGAAGGCGGCCGGGGTGAACCAGGCGGATCTGCGGATCCGCGCGGGCCGGTACGCCGATGCGGTCGGCGACCTCAGGCCCCCGTTCGTCCTGGGGACGGACTTCGCGGGCAGGCTGCTCGACCCCGTGCCCGGCATGCCGCCCGGCGCCCGTGTGGCCGGCTTCGTGCCCTGGTTCGAGATGCTGACCGGTGACGGCACGTACGCCGAGGTCATCTGGGCCGCCCCGGAGTGGCTGGCCCCGATCCCGGACGACGTGGACTTCACCGTGGCCGCGTCTCTCCCCCTGGCCTCGGCCACCGCTCAGCAGGGCCTCGAACGGCTCGATCTCCCGGCGGGAGCCGCGCTGCTCGTGACCGGTGCGAGCGCGGTGGTGGGCCGCCTGGCTGTCCAGTACGCCCATGCCGCCGGACTGCGCGTGGTGGCCGTCGCCTATGAGGGTGACGAGCCCGAACTGCGGGTCATCGGCGCGGACCACGTCGTCACGCGCGGCCTCCCGGAGGACGTGGTCGCGAAGGTGCTCGCGGGCGACCCGGACGGGGTGGACGCGGTCTTCGACGGCGCGCTCGTCGGTGGCGCGCTCCTCCCGGTGCTCAAGGAGGGCGGCGCCTTCGCCGCGCTCGCCCCCGACCGGGTTCCGACGGCCGAGCGGGGCATCCGCGTCGAGGCCGTCCGGGCCGTGCCGGACGCGGACCGGCTCGCGGAGAGCCTGCGGAAGGTGGCGGACCGGGAGCTGATCACCCGGGTGGCCGACGTGATGCCGTTGGAGGAGGTCGCGGAGGCGCACCGCAGGGCGGAGGCGGGGCACAGGCCGGGCCGCATCATCCTGATGATCTGAACCGCGCGGGATCCATGGGGATCCCGCGGGCCCCATGGGGGTCGTGATCCAGGTCACAGACGCGTCCGCTGGACCTCAACTTTGGTTGAGGAAACAGGATCTCTCTTGCCAGCCAAGAACGCGAACTGTGAGACCCAGGAGACGATCCCCATGGCCACGCTGCTGCACATCGACACGTCCTTCGACGGCGAGAAGTCCCACTCCCGCGCCGTCACCGCCGCCTTCCGCAAGGCCTGGGAGGCGGAGCACCCCGAGGGGACGGTGATCTACCGCGACCTCGCGACGGAACCGATCCCGCATCTGGACGCCGCCGCCTACTACGCCGGCGGCACCGCCCCGGCCGACCGGTCGCCGGAGGAGCGGGCCGCGTTCGCCCTGCGCGGGAAGCTGATCGAGGAGGCCGAGCAGGCGGACGTGATCCTGCTCGGCGCGCCGATGTACAACTACACGATCCCCTCCACGCTGAAGGCGTGGATCGACCACGTCTTCCTCGTGGGCCGCACCTCGGTGACCGAGAACCCCTCGCTCGCCGGCAAGCGGGCCGTCGTCGTCGCCAGCCGCGGCGGCTCGTACCGCGAGGGCACGCCGATGCACGGCAACGACTACGTCGAGAACTACCTGCGGATGGCCCTCGGCAAGGGCTTCGGCCTGGACGTCAGCTTCATCGTCCCCGAGCTGACCCTCGCCCCGTTCGTCCCGGCGATGGCCGGCCTCATCCCGCTGCACGAGGTGTCCCGTACGGAGTCGCTCGCGGCGGCGGAGTCCCTGGCGAAGGAACTGGTCGTGCAGCTGGCCGCGTAGCGGCCGGCCCCGCCGGACGGGCCTTGGGGCCCGTCTGACAGATCGCTAGCGCTCGGGTTCGTCGTGGAGGGTCAGTGCTCCGGCGAGGTCGAGTTCGGCGACCGTGCCCTGTGCCCCGGCGCGGACGAGCAGCACCGCGCCGAGCGCCGTGCTCCAGAACGTCCTGGCCTCCACGCCGAGCGGTCGGCGCGTCCTCCAGCCGCGGCTGTCGACGAGCCGGCCCACGAAGCGCTCGGACTGCCGGAACAGCAACTGGAGGTGCCGGTCGACCACGGGGGCGAGTTCGGGCTTGGAGATCGCGGCGGCGAGTGCCCGCGCGACCGGGGGCAGCGAGGGCATCGCCAGGACGGCCCGGGCGACGTTGCGCCGAAACGCCGCCGCGTCAGGGGCCTGGAGGCCGATGCGCTCGATCCGCCGGGCGTCGTGCAGCAGTCCGAGGAAGGCGGCGTGCACGAGCAGCGAGTCCTTGGAGCCGAAGTAGTAGGTCACCTGATTGGGGAAGACGCCGGCCGCGTTCGCGATCTCCGCGACGCTCACCTCGGCGCCGGGCCGCTCCTTGCAGAGCTGAGCGGTCGCCTCGATGAGCCGGCGCCTCGTCGCACGACCGCGGTCACGCGACCGAGCGGACGTCGACCGCGCCGACGTTGATCGAGTCGATGCCGGTCGCGCTTCGGTTCGCTTCTTCTCCACACCCGAATTGTATGTGATACAACAAGGCTCGTTCGTTTGTATCGCATACAAGAAAGGTCCCAGGGCATGCACCGGACTGAAGTCGTCGTGACCGGACTCGGCGCGATCACGCCCCTCGGTGGAGACGTGGAGTCCACCTGGGACGCCCTGCTCGCCGGCGAGTCCGGCATCCGCGACGGCGTCCTGCCCGGCCACGAGGACGTCGGCCTTCCCGGTACCGTCGCGGGAACGATGGCGGTCGACCCCGCCGGATCGCTGCCGCCGGCGCAGGCCAGGCGGCTCGACCGCTCACAGCAGGCAGCCCTCGCCGCGGCGGCCGAAGCCTGGGCCGACGCCGGTGCCCCGCGGGTGGACCCGGACCGGCTTGCGTCGGCGATCGGCACGGGCATCGGAGGCGTACGGACGCTGCTGAAGGAGGACGACGTACTGGAGGCGTCCGGGGCGCGGCGCGTCTCGCCCCGCACGGTCCCGATGCTCATGCCCAACGCGGCGGCAGCGCTGATCAGCATCGAGTACGGCGCACGGGCCGGGGTCTACACGCCGGTCTCGGCGTGCTCCTCCGGCGCCGAGGCGATTGCCCTCGGGGCCAGGCTCATCCGTGCCGGCGAGGCGGACGTGGTCATCGCGGGGGGAACCGATGCCGCGATCACCCCGATCACCGTCGCCGGCTTCGTCCAGGCACAGGCGCTGTCGCGACACACCGGCGAACCCGCCTCGGCCTCCCGGCCGTTCGCCGCGGACCGCAGTGGATTCGTCCTCGGCGAAGGCGCGGCCGTCGTCGTGCTCGAAAGCGCCGCACACGCCGCCGCCCGAGGCGCCCGCGTCCACGCGGTGCTCGCGGGCGCCGGCATCGCCGCCGACGCTCACCACATCACGGCGCCCGCTCCCGACGGCTCCGGGCAGATCTCGGCCATGCGGAAGGCCCTCGCGCAAGCCGGCCTGGCGCCCGGGCAGATCGGCCACATCAACGCCCATGCCACCGGAACTCCCGTCGGCGACGTCGCCGAGGCGCGCGCGATCGGGGAGGTCTTCGGCCGGGCCACCGTGACGGCCCCCAAGGCGGCGCTCGGTCATCTCTTCGGCGCCGCCGGGGCGATCGAGGCGCTCATCGCCGTCCTCAGCGTGAAGTACGGCGTCATCCCGCCGACCCGCAACCTCACCGAGGCCGGCGTCGCTCCCGACATCGACCTCGATGTCGTCGCGGAGCGACGGGACGTCCCCCAGGAAGCCGTGCTCAGCAACTCCTTCGGCTTCGGCGGGCAGAACGTCTCCCTGATCGTCGCCGGCGCACGGCACGACGCGTCCCGCACGGTGCCGACCACGCCGTGACACGACTTCTGGTCTAGACCTTGACAGGTTCAGACCAATCGCGTTTCGCTGTGGCTTCCCACCCGGACCCCACCCGGAAGGAAGCACGCATGCTGCGTAAGTTGGCCACCCTGATGGCCGCGCTCTGTACGGCCGTCGGTCTCGCCGTACTCCTCCCCGCCGCCCCGGCCGGAGCCGCCCCCGCCTGCGTCGGCGCCTGGAACTCGGGCAGCGTCTACACCGGCGGCATGACCGCCTCGTACAACGGCCACAACTGGTACGCCAAGTGGTGGACCCAGAACGAGCGCCCCGGCTCCTCCGACGTCTGGCGCGACGAGGGCGTCTGCGGCACCGGCGGGGGCGGCACGGACCCGAACCCCTCCGGATTCGTCGTCTCCGAGGCCCAGTTCAACCAGATGTTCCCGAACCGGAACCCCTTCTACACGTACGCCGGCCTCACCGCCGCCCTCGCCTCCTACCCCGGCTTCGCCACCACCGGCAGCGACACGGTGAAGAAGCAGGAGGCGGCGGCTTTCCTCGCCAACGTCTCCCACGAGACGGGCGGCCTCTACTACATCGTCGAGCAGAACACCGCCAACTACCCGCACTACTGCGACACGAGCCAGCCCTACGGCTGCCCCGCCGGCCAGGCCGCCTACTACGGTCGTGGCCCCATCCAGCTCTCCTGGAACTTCAACTACAAGGCCGCCGGTGACGCCCTGGGCATCGACCTGCTCAACAACCCCTGGCGGGTCGAGCAGGATCCGGCCGTCGCCATGCAGACCGGCCTCTGGTACTGGAACACCCAGAACGGCCCCGGCACGATGACCGCCCACAACGCCATGGTCAACGGCGCGGGCTTCGGCGAGACCATCCGCTCCATCAACGGCAGCCTGGAGTGCAACGGCGGCAACCCGGCCCAGGTCCAGAGCCGGGTCACCACGTACCAGCAGTTCACCCAGATCCTGGGCGTCCCCGCGGGGGCGAACCTGTACTGCTAGCGGTCAGCCCTGCCAGGTGAGGAAGGCGCTCCAGGAGGACGGTTCCACGGCGAACGTGGGGCCGTCCTGCACCTTGGAGTCCCGGAGGTGGACGGCGTGGGCGCAGGCGGCGACCTCGACGCACTCCCCGCCGCCGCTGTCGCTGTAGCTGGACTTGAACCAGTGCAGGGTCTCGTTCATCTCCGTGCTCCCGCCAACTCCTCGATGACGCCCAGCGACCTGCGCGGATCCAGGGCCTGTGCCCGGATCTTCGCATATCGCTGCCGGTGGGTACTGACCTTCGCCCGGTCGGTGATCAGCAGACTCTCCCCCTGGATCTCCAGGTAGGTCACGTGGTCGTGGGCCGGGGTCTCGATAACCGTCAGGTTGCCTCGGTCGGCCACGTACTCGCCCCCCAACCCCGCATCCAGCGGCAGCACCTGAAGGTTCACGTTGCTCCTCCGGGCACACTCCGCCAGGTGCGCGAGCTGCTCTCGCATGATCTCCTCGCCCCCGAACGGACGCTTCAGTACCGACTCGTCGAGGATGAGCTCGATCTCGCACACCTGCTTCCGGTCGAAGAGCTCCTTCCGGGCCATCCGTCCGACGACCAGCTCCTCGGCCCGTTCCGGCGTCGGCTTCGGATAACCGCCCGCGATCAACGCCCGCGCGTACGACTCCGTCTGGAAGAGCCCGTGCACGACGTGGTTCGCGTACAGGCACAGCGCCACCGCCTTCTGCTCGATCGGCGCGTACCCCCGGAACTGCTCCGGCAGCTTCTCCAGGCGTACGAGCTCCCGCATCTCCTCGAAGATGCCCGTGCCGCCGCCCAGGACGCGTTCGAGCTGGACGAGCATCTCGTCGCTCACCGGGTGAATGAGCCGTTCCATCGCGCTGATCGCCGCGCCGGTGAAGCCCATCTGCGCGCCCAGCTGTTCCTGCGTCCAGCCCTTCTTCTGGCGCAATCGCTTTGCGACCGCCGCCGCCATCCTGGCCGCAGGGCCGACCGTTTCCTTGTTTTCCGCTCGTGCCATTCATGCTCCCCATTCGGACTCAACCGATCTCAACCGGTCTCAACTGCTCCCCGCCGAATTCGACTGCACACGAGGCGTGTTGGCGCAGGTCAAGGGGTCACCGACGCGCCCGCCGCAGTCGTGGAAAACGCTAGCGTCGACGCGGGAACATGGTCTCGTGAACGAAGAGAATCGGGAAGTGAAGGCGGATTGGATTCCTGTTTCCGGATTCCAACTCCGTAAGGCGGGCGTACAATTCGACGCCGTTCGGGTGGACGGCGACGAGGGGCGCCGACTCGCCGACTGGATGGAGGCGCTCACCGGCGGAGACCCGGGGCCGGTGGTCATCGAGGCGAACGGCCGGCGAGGGGTGTATTTCCTCGTGCCGCCCGGCACCACGGCGCACAAGTCCTGGCCGCGTGGAGTGACCCGGTTCAACGCGGGTCCGGCCCATGTCAGTTACGTACCCGTCCCGGCTCTGACCGGCCGGACCTGGCCCCTGGCGTGGCGCTGCCCGCCGACGTCCTCGGACCGTTTCGTGCACCCACTGCTCCTGAGGAGCGCCGTCACGGAGCTGTTCGCCGACCCGTACGCGGTGATGCCCTAATTCCCGGCAAGAAGCGGCGATGTCTGATTATCGTGCGCGTCGTGACCGACTGGAACGGCATCGAAGCCGCCGACTACGCCGTACCCACCGACCGTGACCTGCGAGAACTCGTCGACGAGCTCTCCCGCGCACTCGCGGATCCCGACCCGCTGGTCCGCGACGGGGCGGCGTACTCCGTCCTCCACACCTGGATCGAACGCGGGGTGATCGACGGGCCCCGGCGGCTGGCGCTCGGGGGCGAGATGGCCGCGCGCTTCCTGGACCCGGAGATCCAGGCCCGGACCTTCGCGCCGCTCGTGCTCGACATGCTGGTGGCGAAGGGGGAGTTCAGGGCGGAATGGGTGGAGGCGTTCGCGCGCTGGTACCCGGCCGAGGAGGACCTGCGGGGGTACGACGAGAAGCTCGGCTGGCTGCACGCGGTCGCGCACGGCGCGGACCTGTTGGACCGGTTCGGGCGGCACGCCGAGGTGGACCCCGTGCGGATGCTGGAGCTCGCGGCGGCGCGGCTGACGGCGCCGACGGGCCACGTCCTGGACCAACTGGAGGACGACCGGCTCGCGCGGGCGATCGCACGCGTCCTCACGCGGACCGACATGAGCGAGCGGGACGCGACCGGCTGGCTGGACGCGGTCGACGCCGAGTTCGGCACGGACAGGCTCGTCACGCCGGTGCCCGCCCACCTCTCCAACTGCCTGCGCACGCTCCGCCTGCTGTACGTCCTGGCGGACCGGGGAGTACGGCCGGCGGCCCCGGACGCGGCCCCGGTGCCCCTGCCCCACCGCGAGGCGCTCAAGGCCCGTATCGGCGAGGTTCTCGACCGGATGGTCAAGCGCTGACCTGGATCGGCCGGGTAGCCCCGAGGCCGGCGGGGGACCCCTGGGAGGACACCGAGAGCACAGAGCCCGGGCACGGCGGAGAGCTGCCGAGGCGTTCTTCCTGCTCCGGCAGGTCACCTACGGGGACCCGACCCGTTCAGCCCCGCTTGACCAGCCAGGCGAAGGCCAGGGGCGGGGTCAGGCAGGCGAGGAGGGCGGGCAGTCGGCTGAAGCCCGCCACCTCGAACTCCAGGGCCACCGGCAGCAGCAGGACCAGGCCTGCCAGGAGGATGCCGAGCGCGGGCAGGTGGACCTCGGGCTCGAAGCGGCGCAGCCGGTGCGGCTCGTCGGCGTCCATGCAGCCCGAGAGGATTCCGCCCGAGACCAAGGTCCACGGCCCGCCCCAGATGGCGAACAGGAGGAGGAAGTACCACGGGTGGTCGCGTGAACCGTTCTCGACGACGGGCACGTCGGGGTCGCGGGGCGCGAAGTACACCTCCACGTGCGTACGGCCGGCCACGGGTGGCTTGAAGCGGGTGTACACGCCGCGGACGGCGACCTCGCGCGGCCCGGACGCGTACGGGATCCGCAGGACGAGGCCGGTGAGGTAGTACGGGTCGTGGTCGTGGTCGTCGTCGCCCTCGTGGAACTCGGGACGGCCCGCGAGACGGACCACGGGGACCTCGTACCGGTCGTACCCGGCGCGCTCCAGGCGCGCGGTCTCACGGCCGTAGTCGCCGCTGATGGTGAAGACGGACATGAGCGCGGCGGCGGTGGCGACGGAGACGCCGAACCCGAACACGTACCGCAGGACACGGTTCGGCCGGCGGGTCTCCCGGTACGGCTTGGCCAGCGGGTCCCGGGAGCGGGTGGCGGCCCGGTACGAGGCGACGACCCAGGCGGCGGCGAACAGGACGGCGAGCCCGGCGAGCGCCAGCGGCGCTGTGAGCGGCGGGTACGGGGAGACCCCCGCGAGGGAGACGAGTACGGCCGCCCCGGCACTGAGAACCATCCCCCAGCCGGCGAGCGAGGTGGCGGCACTACGGCCGGGCGTGTACATGCCGGGCAGCGTAGGGGCGTGCCCCCGCCGAGGCGGCTCGGCCGCCCGACCGGCAACGTGTCGGGTCCGCCGCGGTCTCGGTGGACAAGATGGCCATGGCCCGTCCCACCTGCGGTTCCTTACCCTCGGACCCATGACCCCTCATGTCGAACCCGATCCGCAGGCCGGCGCGGCCGTCAAGGCCGCCGACCGCGCGCACGTCTTCCACTCCTGGTCCGCCCAGGGCCTGATCGACCCGCTCGCCGTCGCCGGCGCGGAGGGTTCGTACTTCTGGGACTACGACGGCAACCGCTACCTCGACTTCACCAGCGGCCTCGTCTACACCAACATCGGCTACCAGCACCCCAAGGTCGTCGCCGCGATCCAGGAGCAGGCCGGGAAGCTCACCACCTTCGCGCCCGCCTTCGCCATCGACGTCCGCTCCGAGGCCGCACGCCTCATCGCCGAGCGCACCCCGGGCGACCTGGACAAGATCTTCTTCACCAACGGCGGCGCCGAGGCCGTCGAGAACGCCGTCCGCATGGCCCGGCTGCACACCGGCCGCACGAAGGTGCTCTCCGCCTACCGCTCGTACCACGGCGCCACCTCCACCGCGATCAACCTGACCGGCGACCCGCGCCGCTGGGCCTCCGACAACGGCTCCGCGGGCGTCGTGCGCTTCTGGGCGCCGTTCCTCTACCGCTCGCCCTTCTACGCCACCACCGAGGCGGAGGAGAGCGCGCGGGCCCTCCAGCACCTGGAGGACACGATCGCCTTCGAGGGTCCGGCGACGATCGCCGCGATCATCCTGGAGACCGTGCCCGGCACCGCCGGCATCATGACCCCGCCGCCCGGCTACCTCGCCGGCGTCCGCGAGATCTGCGACAAGTACGGCATCGTCTTCGTACTCGACGAGGTCATGGCCGGCTTCGGCCGCACCGGCAAGTGGTTCGCCGCCGAGCACTTCGACGTCGTGCCCGACCTGATGACCTTCGCCAAGGGCGTGAACTCCGGCTACGTGCCGCTCGGCGGCGTCGCCATCAACGCCGAGATCGCCGCCACCTTCGACAAGCGGCCCTACCCCGGCGGCCTGACCTACTCCGGTCACCCGCTGGCCTGCGCCGCCGCCGTCGCCACCATCCAGGTGATGGAGGACGAGAAGGTCGTCGAGAACGCCGCCCACATCGGCGAGAAGGTCCTCGGCCCCGGCCTGCGCGAGCTCGCCGAGCGACACCCGTCCGTCGGCGAGGTCCGCGGCATGGGCGTCTTCTGGGCGCTCGACCTGGTCAAGAACCGCGAGACCCGCGAACCGCTCGTCCCGTACAACGCGGCCGGCGAGGCCAACGCGCCGATGGCCGCCTTCGGCGCCGCGGCGAAGAAGCAGGGCCTGTGGCCCTTCGTGAACATGAACCGCACCCACGCCGTTCCCGCCTGCAACGTCTCCGAGGCCGAGGTCAAGGAGGGCCTGGCGGCCCTCGACGCGGCCCTCTCGGTGGCCGACGAGCACACCGCGTAACCGCAGTACCCGGGAGGTTCCCTCCGTCTGGACTAGGGTGTCCGGAACCGGACGGAGGGGACCGACCACATGCCCGCGAGCGGAGCTGTCACGCGCAACACCTTGCGACAGCAGATCGCGGACGCGCTGCGTGACGAAGTGCTCGCAGGCCGTCTCCAGCCGGGCGAGGAGTTCACCGTCAAGCAGATCGCCGAGCAGTACGGGGTCTCCGCGACGCCCGTCCGCGAAGCCCTCGTCGACCTCTGCGCGCAGGGCCTCCTCGACTCCGACCAGCACCGCGGCTTCCGCGTCCACCAGTACTCGGTCGACGACTACCGGGGCATGGTCGAAGCCCGGATGCTCGTCGTCGACGGCATCTTCCGCCGCCACGCGCCCGCCACCACCCCGCCGCCGTCCGCGGCCGCCGATCCCGACCTCGGCGTCGGGGTCGCGCTCGTCTCGATACGCCGCCGGGGAGAGGCCGCCGCCCGCGCCGCCCGCGCCGGGGACCTGGACATCCTCATCGGCTACGACATCCGCTACTGGCGCGAGCTGGGCCGCCTGGTCTCCGCCAACGACTACATCGCCGACTTCCTGCACCGGCTCCGCGTCCAGGCCTGGGTCTTCTCCGTGCCCTACCTGCGCTCCGAGCGGGACGTCCTCGGCTGGCTGTGGAGCGGGCACGTGGACCTGGTGGACGCGATCACGCGCGGCGACGCGGAGTCGGCCGTCGAGGTCGTACGGGCCTACAACACGCACTCGCTGGAATGGGCGGACCGTCTGGACGCCCGCGCCCGCTGAACCCCCATCGGGTTGAGGCCGGGCCTCCGGGGGCAGGTCCTCAGCGGGTGGGCGTCGTCGGCCGAGCCGACTACCCTGGCCGTCCCTGCAACTGACGGAGAGCGAGCCTCCCTTGGCCTGTGACCTGTGGCTGGTCCCCCTCGTCGACGTGCTGTGCCACAGCCCCGACAATCCCTTCGCCGAAGAGATAGCCGCCTACGACGCCGTCCTGAGCGCCTCGGGCCTGCCGACCGTGCCCATCTACGCGTACATGCCAGGACTCTCCGGCGACGTCGCCCCGGTCGCCGGCTTCGACTACGAGGCCCTGCACTTCCTGCGCCGCGCCTACCTGCTCCAGATGTGCGGGCTGCCGGTCGAGCCGGTCGGCGAGCTCGGCGGGGACTACGAACAGCTCCTGGAGATGTTCGAGGCGACCGCCCAGCAGTCGCACCTCGTCTGGCACTACGACCACGCGGGCGCGTACGTGCCGGTGGACTTCCCGGTGCCGCTCGCCAGCGACGAGCTCCTCGAAGGCGGCGGCCCGCTCGGCTCCTCGTACGGGCTGCTCCGGGAGCTGGAGTTCGTCGCGCCCGCGATCGGCATCGACCACGCCAACCCGCCCGCGGCCCCGCAGGCGCCGGAGCGGCCCACCACCCTGGAGGAGCCGGCCGCGGCCGTCCCCTCCGAGGACCACCCCTTCGCGCGGGAGCGGCACGTGTGGCTGGGGCTGCACGCGGCGGCGACCCGGAGCCTCGCCCAGGGGTCGATGATCATCCTGAGCTGAGGCGGGGGCCGAGACGGGCTGAGAACGAGCTGCGACGGGCCGAGGCGGGCTGAGACCGCCTCGCTGCGGCCCCCGGACCGGCCCTAGCGGGCCTCCGGGGGCCGCTGGCGCGGCATGTTCGGGCGGGTGCCCGGCGGCAGCGGGAAACGGCCCGAGGGGTGGGAGCTCTCCGCCCTGGCCGGGACCACGCCGACCGACTGGAGCGCCAGCGGCGCCGGGCCCGAGCGGAACTCGACCATCCAGTCCGCGGTCTCCGCCCGCACCAGCTCCGTCACGTCCTCCGAGAAGCGGCGCAGCACGCCCAGACAGCGCTCGGCCGCCTCGCTCGCGGTGCCCTCCGTGGGGCCCAGGACCTCCCGGACGCTCTCGGAGGCCCAGTCGAACTGGAGGGCCTGGAGACGGCGCTGCACGGCCTGGGCCGTCGCCACGTCCCTTATCCAGCCGGACGTCAGCCCGAAGTACCGGTCGCAGGCGATGCACGCGGCACCGAGCAGCAGCGACAGATAGCCCCAGCCGGCGGTGCCCGCGGCGACCCCGGTCAGGTCGAGCAGCGGAAGCGCGGCGCCCGCGATCACCCCGGCGGCCGTGCCGATCCGCAGGGTCCGGGCGGCGCGGCGCTTCCAGACGCGGTCGGAGAGGTACCACTCGGCGGTGCGCAGGGCGTTCGTCTCGACCCAGCGGTACAGCTCGTCGAGCCGTTCGGCCGGCTCGCCCCAGTCGCCCAGGGGGAACGGCGTACCGGTCAGATCGCGGGTGACGTCTCCCCCGGGGGGTCCCGGTGGCTGCATCTCCGGCTGCTGGCTCACCGGGGGACTCCTCTGTTCAGCTCAGTGCTCGTGTCCTTCTGTGACGTGCGGTGCACGTGGTGCCTGCCCTTCCTACCGCCGAATGGTGGGCGGCGGGCCCGGAATCCCGGGATTTCCGCCCGCAAGAGGGTGTTGATCAGGTAGAGGAGCCCGCAGTTTCTCACCCGAAAGAGTGGTGGAGGCGGGGCGGGCGGCGACCACGTAGGCTCGGCGTACCGACACATCCGGACGTAACGAACCTCAGGAGTGACTGTGATCCCCGGTGGTGGCCAGCCCAACATGCAGCAGCTTCTCCAGCAGGCCCAGAAGATGCAGCAGGACCTCGCCCGGGCGCAGGCGGAGCTCGCCGCGACCGAGGTCGACGGGCAGGCGGGCGGCGGCCTGGTCAAGGCGACCGTCACCGGCTCCGGCGAGCTGCGCGGCCTGGTCATCGACCCCAAGGCGGTCGACCCGGAGGACACCGAGACGCTGGCCGACCTGATCGTCGCCGCCGTGCAGGCCGCCAACGAGAACGCGCAGCAGCTCCAGCAGGCGAAGCTGGGTCCGCTGGCGCAGGGCATGGGCGGGATGCCGGGCCTGGGCTTCTGAGCCCTTCTAAGGCGCGCTTCCAGCCACTACCGTAAGAATCAAGAACTTCTGAGAGAGGCGTTCCGTTGTACGAAGGCGTGGTTCAGGACCTCATCGACGAACTGGGCAGGCTGCCCGGCGTCGGTCCCAAGAGCGCGCAGCGGATCGCCTTCCACATCCTCCAGGCGGAGCCCACGGACGTGCGCCGCCTCGCGCACGCGCTCCTGGAGGTCAAGGAGAAGGTCCGGTTCTGCGCGGTCTGCGGGAACGTGGCGCAGCAGGAGCAGTGCAACATCTGCCGCGACCCGCGCCGCGACCTCACCGTCATCTGCGTGGTCGAGGAGCCGAAGGACGTCGTGGCGATCGAGCGGACGCGCGAGTTCCGCGGGCGGTACCACGTCCTCGGCGGCGCGATCAGCCCGATCGAGGGCGTCGGCCCCGACGACCTGCGCATCCGTGAACTGCTCGCGCGGCTCGCGGACGGCACGGTCACCGAGCTGATCCTCGCGACCGACCCGAACCTGGAGGGCGAGGCCACCGCGACGTACCTGGCGCGGATGATCAAGCCCATGGGGCTGAAGGTGACCCGGCTCGCGAGCGGGCTCCCCGTCGGCGGCGACCTGGAGTACGCCGACGAGGTGACCCTCGGCCGTGCCTTCGAGGGGCGGAGGCTGCTAGATGTATGACGACAGGGCCGGCGCGCTCTCAGGGAGGCTCCTCGATGTCTGACGCCACACTGCACTCCGTCACGCAGGACCCGGACGACTTCGCGGTCCAGATCGCCGACTCGGTCGAGAGCTTCATCGTCGCGACGACCGAGGTCGCCAAGGGCGACGAGCCGGACAGTGCGGTGCCCTTCCTGCTCCTGGAGCTCTCCCAGCTGCTCCTCGCGGGCGGCCGGCTCGGCGCGCACGAGGACATCGTCCCGGACGAGCGGTACGAGCCGGACACGGGCCCGGAGCCGGACGTCGACGACCTCCGCGAGCGGTTCGCCGTCATGCTGGAGCCGGTCGACGTCTTCTCCGAGGTCTTCGACCCGTACGAGCCGCGCAAGGCCCCGGTCCCGGCCCGGATCTCCGACAACCTCGCCGACATCGTCACCGACCTGCGCCACGGGCTCGCCCACTACCGCGCGGGCCGCACCAGCGAGGCCCTGTGGTGGTGGCAGTTCTCGTACTTCTCCAACTGGGGCCCCACCGCCTCGGCCACCCTCCGCGCCCTCCAGTCCCTCGTCGCCCACGTCCGCCTCGACCAGCCCCTCGCCGAGCTCGACGGTCTCGACACCGACGAGGACCTCACGGAGGACGACCTCGCCGAGGAGGCGGGCCGCGTGATGCTGGAGGAGATCGCGGCCCCGCTGGGCCTGCGCAGCAAGTCGCTCAGGAAGTAGACCGCTCCAGGAGCCGTACGAGCCCGCTGATGTCCTGCTCGTACGTGAACTCGCGCAGCAGCGTCCCCCAGCCGCCCTGGGGGACGCGCTGCCAGACGAAGGTGTAGAGGACGGGCTCGCCGTCCTTCACGCGGCGCATCACGATCGAGCCGTACGCGCTCCGCTCGCCGAACGTGCTGGTCGTGAGGAAGGTCGCGTCGTCGACCGACTCGCCGACGGAGGCGCCGCCCGCCTTCAGGGCGCGGAAGCGGGCCATGAACATCTCCTTCGTGAGCGTCACGCTCCGGCCCTCCGCGTCGCAGCGGACGTTCTCGAAGGCGGGGTCGTACAGCGCGTCCAGTGCCTCGACGTCCATCGCGAGGCCCGCGTCCAGGTAGGTGCGCATCCGGTCCACCAGGGTCTGGTCCACGATCGGCTCCTCTGCTCTCTGCTGTGTCTGCTCTCCGCTGTCTGTGGTTCCACCGTGGCGTGGGCCACCGACAGACCGCCGACCGATGACCGACCGCCGACCGATGACGGCCGACCGATGACCGATGACGGCTGATCCGATGGCCGATGACGGCCGATCCGATGGCCGATGACGGTCGACAGGCCCGGGGTGATCATTCTCTGAGCAGCGCGTCTCATCATGCGATATCACGTCGGCGTTTCCAGGTCCCTCGATAGACTGAGCCGATCGCAGCACCGGCTGCGGCACACACTGAGCGAGGAGCGCACGTGGGCCTTGTCGTGCAGAAGTACGGAGGCTCCTCCGTTGCCGATGCCGAAGGCATCAAGCGCGTCGCCAAGCGGATCGTGGACACCAAGAAGGACGGCCACCAGGTGGTCGTCGTGGTTTCCGCGATGGGCGACACGACGGACGAGTTGATCGATCTCGCCGAGCAGGTATCCCCGATCCCTGCCGGGCGTGAGTTCGACATGCTGCTGACCGCCGGAGAGCGGATCTCCATGGCCCTGCTGGCCATGGCGATCAAAAACCTGGGCCACGAGGCCCAGTCGTTCACGGGCAGCCAGGCCGGTGTCATCACCGACTCGGTCCACAACAAAGCGCGCATCATCGATGTCACGCCGGGCCGGATCCGCACCGCCCTCGACGAGGGCAACATCGCCATCGTCGCCGGCTTCCAGGGCGTGTCCCAGGACAAGAAGGACATCACCACGCTCGGCCGTGGCGGTTCCGACACCACCGCCGTGGCGCTCGCCGCGGCGCTCGACGCCGAGGTCTGCGAGATCTACACCGACGTCGACGGTGTGTTCACGGCCGACCCGCGCGTCGTGAAGAAGGCGAAGAAGATCGACTGGATCTCCTTCGAGGACATGCTGGAGCTCGCCGCCTCGGGCTCCAAGGTGCTGCTGCACCGCTGCGTCGAGTACGCACGCCGCTACAACATCCCGATCCACGTCCGCTCGTCCTTCTCGGGACTGCAGGGCACGTGGGTCAGCAACGAACCGCAAGGGGACCAGAAGGTGGAGCAGGCCATCATCTCGGGTGTCGCCCACGACACCTCCGAGGCGAAGATCACCGTCGTCGGCGTGCCGGACAAGCCGGGCGAGGCCGCGGCCATCTTCCGCGCCGTCGCGGACGCCGAGATCAACATCGACATGATCGTGCAGAACGTGTCCGCCGCCTCCACCGGCCTCACGGACATCTCCTTCACCCTCCCCAAGGCCGAGGGCCGCAAGGCCATCGACGAGCTGGAGAAGGCGAAGACCGCGATCGGCTTCGACTCGCTGCGCTACGACGACCAGATCGGCAAGATCTCCCTGGTCGGCGCGGGCATGAAGACGAACCCGGGCGTCACCGCCGACTTCTTCAAGGCGCTGTCCGACGCGGGCGTGAACATCGAGCTGATCTCGACCTCCGAGATCCGCATCTCGGTCGTCACCCGCGCCGACGACGTCAACGAGGCCGTGCGCGCCGTCCACTCCGCCTTCGGCCTGGACAGCGACTCGGACGAGGCCGTCGTCTACGGAGGCACCGGCCGATGACCCCGAAGCCGACGCTCGCGGTCGTGGGAGCGACCGGGGCGGTCGGCTCGGTGATGCTCCAGATGCTCACGCACCACGCGGACGTCTGGGGCGAGATACGCCTCCTCGCCTCCCCCCGTTCGGCCGGTCTCCCCCAAGCCCTCGACTCCGCTCGAGCAGGGGGGACCCCCATGGCCGCCGTGCGGGGGGAGGAGTGCGAGATCCTCGCGGTGAGCGAGGAGGCCTTCGAGGGCGTCGACCTGGCGCTCTTCCTCGTGCCCGAGACCGTCGCCGCCCGCTGGGCGCCGATCGCCGTCTCCAAGGGCGCCGTCGTCGTGGACACCTCCGCGGCCTTCCGGGCGGACCCCGACGTGCCGCTCGTCGTCCCCGAGATCAACGCGCCCGCCGCGCGCGTACGCCCCCGGGGCATCGTCGCCGGACCCGGCTGCACCACCCTCGCGCTGATCGTCGCCGTGGGTGCCCTGCACGCCGAGTTCGGGCTCGCCGAACTGGTCGTCACCGCCCAGCAGGCCGCCAGTGGCGCCGGCGCGGGACAGGCGGGCGTCGACGCGCTCCGCGCCCAGCTCGGCCTGGTGGCCGGCGACGGCGACCTGGGCAGGCACCCCGGAGACGTACGGCGGGCCGTCGGCGAGAACACCGGCCCCTTCCCCGGCCCCCTCGCGCTCAACGTCCTGCCCTGGTCGGGCACTCCCGGCGCCGACGGCGCCTCCTCCGAGGAGGAGCGCGTCCGCGACGAGACCCGCCGGATCCTCGGCCTGTCCGGCCTCCGGGTCGCCGCCACCTGCGTCCGCGTCCCCGTCGTGACCGGCCACTCCGTCTCCGTCCACGCGCGCTTCGAGCACCCCGTCCCCGTCGGACGCGCGCACGAGGTCCTGGCGACCTCGCCGGGAGTCGTGCTCTACGACGACCCGGCCGCGGGCGACTTCCCCACCCCCGCCGACGTCGTCGGCACCGACCCCGCCTGGGTCGGCCGGGTCCGGCGCTCCCTCGACGACGAGCGCGCCCTCGACTTCTTCGTCTGCGCCGACAACCTCCGCAAGGGCGCCGCCCTGAATGCGCTTCAGATCGCTGAATCGCTTGTCACGGATTTGTGGGATCTGTGAACGACCTGTGAGCAAAAAGGCGTCAGATACCTCTTGAACTGCGGCGATGCCGTGGTCGACGATGCACTTCCCCCGTACTGCAACCAGAGTTGGGCGGGGCGCGTCTCTGCGTGCACCCACGGCCCTGTGTCGCGGGACACGCCGAAAGCGGGGCATCGGGGGAGAACGGTTACGCATGAGGACGAACAACTCACCGTCGAAAAGGTTGGCGTACGCGTACAACCCTGTCGGGGGGAAGCGTGTCCAACAGGCGTGGCAGAGGTACTCGACATCGCGACCATCGCCCCGCTGCGAGGCGCGGGCACGGCGGTGCTCCCCGTGCGGAGCGGCGCCGTCGTCCCCGTACGCGGCTCCGCGGTCCGTCCGCTCCGGCGACCGCGCCCGCTCGGCGGCATGCCGGTGATCGCCCCCGTGCCCACCGGATCCCGCACCGGCGGGGTGGACGGCATCCCGTCGCCCCGCAAGAGCGCCGAGGCCGCCCCGACGGCCGGCACCACCGTCGACCACCTGACCGAGACCTACCGCGCCCACTACCGGTCGCTGCTCGGTCTCGCCGCGCTGCTCCTCGACGACACCGCCTCCTGCGAGGACGTCGTCCAGGAGGCCTTCATCCGCGTCCACTCGGCCCGCAAGCGGGTCCGCGAGCCCGAGAAGACGCTCGCGTACCTGCGCCAGACCGTGGTGAACCTCTCCCGGTCCGCGCTGCGCCGCCGCATCCTCGGCCTGAAGCTGCTGTCCAAGCCGATGCCGGACATGGCCAGCGCGGAGGAGGGGGCGTACGAGCAGCTGGAGCGCGAGGACCTGATCAAGGCGATGCGCGGACTCCAGCGGCGCCAGCGCGAGGTGCTCGCCCTGCGGTACTTCTCCGACATGACCGAGGTCCAGGTCGCCGAGACGCTCGGCATATCCCTGGGCTCGGTGAAGGCGTACGGTTCGCGGGGCATCGCGGCGCTGCGCGTCGCGATGGGAGCGACGACATGAGCGAGGCACCCGGCGGGGACGGCGTGGCCCACGAGAACCGTGACGGCGACGACGTCCCCGAGAGGCATGCCGCCGACGCGGCGACCGGCGCGGACGGTGCCGGCACCGAGGCGGCGCGCGCGGACGGTGCCGCCACCGAGAAGCCTGACGCCCTGGATGTACGTGACGAGCTGAGTGGACAGCGCATGGTGAAGATCGAGCCCGGGCCCGGCGAGGGCGACGACGAGCTCGCGATGCGGCGGCTGTTCCAGGACGCCGTGGGCGGCCTTGAGCCCTCCCTCGGCTCGCTGGAGCACCTGCGCCGGGCCGTGCCCGCGCGGCGCGCCCGCAAGCGGCAGGCCGTCGTCGGCGCCGCGGCCGCCGCCGTCCTCATCGGCACGGCCGTCCCCGCCTTCGTGCACGTCGCCGCCTCGGGCGGCATCTCCGCCGCCAACCCCGTGAACGCCGGCCACGGCGAGCAGGCCCAGGGCGGCACCGGCACCGAGACCGGCGTCGAGGGCGGCCAGAGCTCCAAGGCCCCCGCGACCGCCGTCTCGCCGAGCCCCGGCGGGGCCGACGGCACCGCGGGCAAGCCGCAGCGCCCGGGAGCCGGCGCCTCCGGCGAGGGCCCGCACCAGACGCTGGGCGCGGACCCCGACTCCACCCCGCGGTGCACCGCCGACCAGCTCGGCGTCACCCGCGAGGGCACCGACGGGGTGGACGCCGTGGGCAAGGTCTACGGCACCTTCCGCATCGCCAACGTCTCCGACCAGAACTGCCTGGTGGACGGCGCGGGCACCGTCGGCTTCGAGGCCCGGGGGGCGGCGGACCCGGGGCGGATCTCCGTGGTCCGGCACACCTCCGGCGACGCGGCCGGCGACCTGCCCGACCCCTCGCAGGAGTCGTTCGCGCTCGTCCTGAAGCCGAGCGGCAGCTACGAGGTGAAGTTCGCCTGGGTGCCGAGCGACACCTGCCCGACGACCGGCACCACCCCGACGCCCACGCCGACCACGCCGACCGAGCCGCCGGCCACCCCGACGCCGACGCAGCCGACCCCGACGGACGACCCCACGAGCGGGGCGGGCGGCACCGAGACCGGTGGCGCCGGCGTCGGACCGGGGGGCACCGGGGCGGAAGAGGGCGCCGGCGCGGCACCCCAGCTGGTCTACGAGGACGGCGCTCCGGCGGACGGCAGCGTCGTGGTCAGCCACACCGCGGAGTCGGGCGGCCCCACGGCCTCGGCCGTCATCCCGAACGCCTGTGCAGGCGTCATCGTCCGCACCGGAATTCTGTCCGCCTCCTGAGGCACCCCCGAGGGCGCCCCGCGACACACCGGGGCGCCTACGGCCCCCAACGCCTCGTCGAGGGGCGCCTACGGCCCCCAGCGCCTCGTCGAGGGGCGCCTACAGCCCCAGCGCCTCGTCGCGGGAGGCCTCCGCCTCGCGGCGCACGAGGCGGAACCACATGAAGACGACGAAGCCCGCGAAGACGAACCACTCCGCCGTGTAGCCGAGGTTCTGGAAGGCCTTCGCGTCCAGGCTCGTGCCCGCCGCGGCCACCGCCGGGACCGGCGTGAGACCGGCGGGGGAGTCCGCGAGGGTGATCCAGGCGTCGTAGACGTCGTCCGTGACCACGTTCACCAGGGACGCCGCACTGATCATGCCGAGCTGCCCCTCGGGCAGCCCGCCCGCCGTGCGGACGCCCTTCGTGCCCGGGTTCTCCGAGGCCTGGAGCGCGCCCACCACCGTGACCTCGCCCGCCGGCGGGGCGGGGGCCTTCGCGCCCGTGGGGAGCCAGCCCCGGACCACCGGCAGCGACCGGCCGCCGTCGGTCTTCAGCAGCGTCAGGACGTACGAGCCGGTCCGGCCGTCCAGCTCGCGGTCCGGCACGAGGAACTGCTCCCCGAACCGGCCTCGCGCCTCGGCCGACCGGCCCGAGGTCTCCTTGTCCACCGGCAGCAGCGAGGCCAGCGGCTCGGCCTTCAGCGAGCTCACGGCGGGCCGCTGCTCGGCCTCCCGGTGGGAGTCGACGCGGTCCTCGAACTTGCCCAGCTGCCAGGTCCCCATGAAGACGCAGAACGGGATCGCGAGGAGGACGAAGGCGTTGATCCCCCACCATCGGGGCGTCATCAAGAACCGGTACACGCCCCCCACGGTACGCAAGCCGGCTCGGCTCCCCGACGGCCGGGTCCCCGGGGGCGCCCCGCCCGTCAGGCCCGGCTCGCCGGCGCGACACCCCCCAGGTGTCTCGCCGCGAAGTCCAGGTCCAGGGCGACCTGCTTGATCCGCTCCTCCACCACCAGCGAGCCGTGGCCCGCGTCGTACCGGTACACCTCGTGGACCGCGCCCCGGGCCGCGAGCCGGTCGACGTAGTTGTCGATCTGGCGGATCGGGCAGCGCGGGTCGTTGACGCCGGCCGACACGTGCACCGGCGCCTTCACCGCGTCCACGTACGTCAGCGGCGACGAGGCCGCGTACCGCTCGGGCACCTCCTCCGGGGAGCCGCCCAGAAGCGTCCGGTCCAGAGCCTTGAGGGCCTCCATCTCGTCCTCGTACGCCGTGACGTAGTCCGCGACGGGCACGGCCGCCAGACCGACCGCCCAGTCGTCCGGCTGCGTGCCCAGACCGAGCAGCGTGAGGTAGCCGCCCCAGGAGCCGCCGGAGAGGACGAGGCGCTCGGGGTCGGCGAGGCCGCTCGCCACCGCCCAGGCGCGGACCGCCGCGATGTCCTCCAGCTCGATCAGGCCGACCCGGTGCTTGAGCGCGTCGGTCCACTCCCGGCCGTACCCCGTGGAGCCCCGGTAGTTGACCCGCACCACCGCGTACCCGTGGTCCAGCCAGGCCGCCGGGCCCGACGCGAAGGCGTCGCTGTCGTGCCAGGCCGGGCCGCCGTGCACCTCGAAGATCGTCGGGAAGGGGCCCTCGCCCTCCGCCGGGCGCTGCACGAGCGCGTGGACCCTGCCACCCGGGCCCTCCACCCACACGTCCTCCACGGGCACCGACGGCGGCGCCTTCGGGCCGGGCGGGTCGAGGACGACACCGCCGGCGGTGGAGCGCACCACCGGCGGCTCGGCGGCCGAGGACCACAGGTACTCCACGGAGCCGTCGGGACGGGCCGTCGCGCTCGACACCGAACCGGCCGGGGTCTCCACCCGGACCAGGGCGCCGGTCGCGATCTCGTACCGCCACAGCTCGCTGCGGGCCTCGAAGCCGTGCACGATCAGCAGCCCCGAGCCGTCCGGGTACCACTCGGCCGACACGTCGCCCGGCAGATCGAGCCGCAGGTCGGTCTCGGTGCCCGTCGCCACGTCCCAGAGCATCGGCTCCCAGCGGCCGCGCCGCTGGTGGCCGACGAGCAGCCGGGTGTCCCCGGCCAGCGGGGCGAAGCCGAGGACGGTGAGCCCCAGCTCCTCCGTGCCGCCCTTGGTGTCGTCGAGCTCGGCCACCACGGCCGCGTCCGAGGCGCGCAGCACGCGCAGCGCCGAGTGCATCGCGTCGCCGTGCTCGGTGTGCTCGATCGCGATCAGCGAGCCGTCGTACGACAGGTCGCCGACGCCGGCCGACTCCCGGTGCCGGTAGATCTCGACCGGGGCGCCGGCCCCGGGCCGTACGAGATGGACCGTCGAGCCCTCCTCGTCCGTGGAGCGGCCCACCACGAGCGTGCCCTCCCGGCCGATGGCGAGTCCGGCCGGGTAGGAGGCGGCGAGGCCGGGCACGGCGGGCTCGTCCGCGCCGCCCGCGAACGGCTGGCGCATCCACACCCCGAACTCGTCCCCGTCGGTGTCCGCGAACCACCAGATCGAGGCGCCGTCCGGCGACAGCGTGCCGTCCGTCGTGCCGTTCGGCCGGTCCGTGACCTGCCGCTGCGCACCGCTCGCCCGGTCCCAGGCGTACAGCTCGTACGTCCCCGTCGCGTTGGACACGAACAGTGAACGGTCGGGGGCCTCCTCGGCCCACTCGGGCAGGGAGACGCGGGGCGCCCGGAAGCGCTGCTCCCAGACGGGGGTGTCGGTGTTCGCCTCGTACTCACTCTCAGTCATGGCACCCATCATGCTCCGCGTGGCCGACAATCGGGTCGCGTCGTCCGCAGCCTGTGGATAACCTCGCGGGCATGTACTCACCGACCCCTGAGGACTGGCGCGAGGCCAACCGCGCACGCTGGGACGAGCGCGTCCCGATCCACGTCGCCAGCGAGTTCTACGACCTCGACACGTTCCGCGCGGGCAAGGACGCCCTCCGCGACTTCGAGCTCGCGGAGGTCGGCGACGTCACGGGCCGCTCCCTGCTGCACCTCCAGTGCCACATCGGCCTGGACACCCTCTCCTGGGCCCGGCACGGCGCCTCGCACGTCGTCGGGCTGGACTTCTCCGAGCCGGCCGTCGAGACCGCCCGCTCGCTCGCCGCCGACCTGGGTCTCTCGCAGGAGCGGGCCGCCTTCGTCGCCGCCGACGTGTACGAAGCGGCCGAGGCCGTCCCGGACCGGTCGTACGACATCGTCTACACCGGCGGAGGGGCGCTGTGCTGGCTGCCCGACATCGAGCGCTGGGCGGAGACCGCCGCCTCGCTCGTCGCCCCGGGCGGCTTCCTCTACGTGGCCGAGTTCCATCCGCTGACCGACTCGCTCGACGACGAGACCGGCAGCCGGATCGTGCACGACTACTTCGTCCGCGATCCGTGGGTGGACACCAGCTCGGGGACGTACGCCGACCTCGACGCGGCCACCGTCCACAACCGGAGCGTGGAGTGGGTGCATCCGGTCGGCGAGGTCGTCACGGCACTCGCGAGGGCGGGCCTGCGGATCGAGTTCCTGCACGAGCACGACGCCTCGCTCTACCCCCGCTACGGCGCGCTCCAGCGCCATGAGGACGGCTACTACCGCTTCCCCGCGGACCGCCCCCGCATCCCCCTCATGTACTCGATCAAGGCGTCCCGCCCGACCTGAGCCCGAGAGCGCCCTACGCCTTCCGGCCGCCGAGCCTGATGACGGCGCGTCCGCCCCTGAGGTCCACCGTCGAGCGGTGCGGCGGGGCGCCGTCCTCCTCGTCGTCGCGCAGCACCAGGGAGCTCTGCCGCTCCTTGAGTTCGTTCTGCTTGCCCTGCGAGAACGTGGCGTGCAGCTGCTCGAAGCCGGTCGACGAGACCTGGCCCGAGCGCTTCCCCCGGCCGGTCATGCGCAGGATCTGATCGGCGAAGGCGATCACGGTCAGCAGGATGACCAGACCCGGCAGCGTCACGAACACGGCGAATTCCATGCCCTCCATCAGACCACGCCCCACGCACGTCTCACAGGGGCGCGTCAGGACGTATGTGGTGGGTGCGCCGCCCGTCCGGTCCGATGACCTGCGCGCCGATCTTGTGGGTGCGCAGGGACACCGCCGTGCCCGTGATCCGCAGCGCCGGCGCGGCCCGCACCAGCGCCGCCGTCACGTCGTGGAGCTCCTCGACCGTCCTGAGCCACATGGCGAGCGCCAGGTTGTGCCGCCCGGTCACCGAGGTGACCACGCGGGTCTGCCGCAGCCGGGTCAGCGAGACCACCGACTCCGCGACCTCCAGGGGCGGTACGTCCGCCGTGACCATTGCCCACACGGGACGGCCGGAGAAGCGCGGGGCGGGCAGGCAGTGGTGGTGGCAGAGGCCGGACGCGCCGAGGGCGTCCAGCCTGCGGCGCACGGTCGACTCGCTCGTGCCGCACTGCCGGGCCAGTTCGGCGGCGCTGCGCCGGGCGTCGCCCGCCAGCTCCGCGATGATCCGCTGGTCGAGCTCCGTGACGGGCGGGTACGCGCGCGCGTGGGCCCGGATCCGCCGGTCGCCGCCGGTGATCTCGGTGAGGTGCTGGACCTGCCCGGGGGTGAGCTGCTCGATCCGCGAGCGGTACGGGCGGTTGTGCAGCTGGGTGACGACCTGCGTGCGGGCCCTGAGTACGCCGGGCAGTCGCCGCACACGGCCGGCGAGGTAGCCGTCCAGGGCTTGCAGGTCGGGGCAGTTGACGAGCAGCACCAGATCGGCGTCGCCGGTCACCTGGTGGACGCCGAGGGTGTACGGATCGCCCGCGACCTCGGTCGCGGTGGCCTCGGCGGCGCCGGCGACGCACTCCAGCTCCACCCACGCGTAGAGGGTGGCTTCGGTGCCGCGGCGGGCGGCGAGCATCGAACTCCAGGCGTACCCTCCGGCGGTGAGGGTCTCCCAGCGCCGGGCGAGGGTTTCCGGGCTGACGGTGAGCACGGCCGAGAGCTGGGTCCAGCTGGCGCGCGGCGCTATCTGCAGTGCGTGGATCAGCGCCAGATCCACCTCCCCCAGGACGGATTCCCTGGTATGCATGTGCCTCCTTGGTCGATCCCGGGGAAACCCTGGGTGTGGGCACGGGAAGGCCCCAGGATGTGGACCAGGGCAAATGCATTCAAGCCGCGTTGCCGGCTGTTTTCCATGAAATCCGTCCTAAGTCACAGGAGAAGGGCGGAGAAGTGACACGGGGGCTGGAGCACATGTGGGCAGGAGAACCACAGGAGGAACACCTGTGGACAGCACGACCGCCGGAGACCGAACTCCTCTGGGGCGAACCCGTCGGCCTTGACCAGGTCGCCGCGGCCGAGCGTGGCTACGAGAGCTGCGGCCCGGCCGAACAGCTCCTGTGGGAGCGGCTGTCCGTCTTCGAGGGGGCCTTCGGCCGGGAGGCCGTCCGTGAGGTCTGCGCCTCCGGCGCACTGCCCGCCGGGGAGATCCAGGCGGTCCTGGACCGGCTCGCGCCGCTCGCCCTCCTCCCCGTCGACGACCTCTTCGACGGCGAGGACGGCCTGCCCCGCTACTGGATGCCGCACCCGATGCGGGCCGTCGGCGCCCGCCGCCTCACCGCGCGCGGCGACCGCTGGGCCGTCCTCCTGCACCATCGCAGGTGGTGCGTGAAGGTGGCCCGGCGGGCGTCCGACTGGTGGCAGCGGGGCCGGCAGATCGACGCCCGGGACCTCGCACTGCGCGAACTCCCGGACCTCGCCGCCGCCATGGACCCGACGACCGCGCCGCTCTCGCCGAGCGCCGAGGCCGAGACGTCCGTCGAGATCGCGGTCTCGCTGTGGTTCCTGTGGGTGGCCTGCGGGCGGATCGCCGAGGGCCGCACCCGGCTCCGGCACGCCCTCAGCCTGCACGGGGGACCGCCGTCGGCCCGCGCCCTGTGGCTCGCCGCCTTCCTGGAACTGGAGTCGGGCCGCCCCGAGGACGCCGACCCGCTCCTCGCCCAGGCCTGGGCGGCGGCCGTACGGGACGGCGACGAGCGCTGTCTGGCGCTCCTGGCCCATCTGCGCGGAGCGACCGCCCTCTACCAGGGGCGTACGCGCGCGGCGGCGGCCGAGTTCCGGGAGGCGCTCGCCCTGATGGAGGAGCACCCGGAGTTCGGGCCGACCCGGCGGGCCTGCTGGGTCGGGCTCGCGCTGTCCCTGTGCCGCTCCGACCCGGAGGGGGCGCAGGAGGCGCTGGACCAGGGGGACCTGGACCGGGAGAGCCGGCGGGCCTGGGTGGGCCGTGACGTGTTCGCCGAGGCCTGGGCGTACCACGTACGGGCCGAACTCGGCGCCTGGGACGGGGAGCCGGAGCGGGCCGCGGAGTACGCCAGGCGGGCCCTGCGCGAGCATCTGCGGCTCGGTTCGGCGGTGGGCGCGGCCTGCGCGGCGGAACTCCTCGCCCAGATGCGGGCGATCGACGGGCAGCACGACGCGGCGGCCCATCTCCTCGGCGCCGTCGACCTGTTGCGGAGCTCGGTCTTCGACTCCTCGTACCGGCCGGCGGAGTACTGCATGGTCACGCGCGCGCGTGGCGAGGAGGCGCTGCGGTCGCTGCTCGGCGACCCGGAGCTGAAGAGCGCCTACGAAGAGGGCGCCAGACGCGGCCTGTTCGCGCTGGCGGGCGAGATCTAGGGCCTGCCGCCGCGCGCTCGGGCAAGGGTCGTTGTCGGTCGCGCTGTCTACGATGTCAGAATGTTTGCCTTCGTCGTGGCCGCCGTCTTCCTGCTGCTCTTCGGGGCCGGTGTGCTGCGCGACCGGCGCCGCTTCGGCAACGCCGTGTACCTCGGCCTCGCCGTCACGTTCCTCGGGATCGGGCTCCTCGCGGGCATCGACGACGCCCCGCCCGGGGTCGCCGAGACCGTGATGGTCGTCGTGCTGCTGGTGCTGGGCCTCGGCCCGGTGGTCCTCGCCGCGCTGCTCTGCGCGAACGGCGTGAAGATGGTCCGCAAGGAGGGCAGACGCCCGGCCAACCTGCTCGCGCTCCTCGCCGGACTCGGCATGTTCGGGGTGATGGCCCTGACCGTCGCGGCGGCCGTCACCCGCTCACGGGTCCTGGGCGTGATCGCCGGCACCACCCTGCTGGTGCTCGGCTACGTCTCGTTCCTCTTCCTCTGCTTCGTCGGCTACGCCTTCCTGTACGGCCGGATGCGGATCCGCCGCGACGCCGACTACGTCGTGGTCCTCGGCTCCGGACTCATCGGGGGCCGCCGCGTCCCGCCGCTCCTCGCGAGCCGTCTGGACCGGGGCCGGCAGGTGTACGAGCGGCTGGCCGCGCGCGGCGGGGACGCGCCCGTCCTCATCACCTCCGGCGGGCAGGGGCCGGACGAGGAGCTGCCCGAGTCCCACGCGATGGCCGACTACCTCGTCGACGGCGGCTTCCCCGCGGAGGCGGTCGTGCGCGAGGACCGCTCGCGCACGACCGAGGAGAACATGCTCTTCAGCAAGGAGCTGATGGAGCGCGACCGGCCGGGCTCCTCCTGCGTGATCGTCACCAACAACTTCCACGCCTTCCGGGCCGCCCTGATGGCCCGTAGGGCGGGCCTCGACGGCCACGTGGTGGGCTCGCCGACCGCCGCCTACTTCTGGCCCTCGGCGACGATCCGCGAGTTCGCCGCGGTCTTCCTCCAGTACAAGGTGGTCAACCTCGGGATCTGCCTGATGCTGATCCTGCTGGGCTTCCTGGCGTGGCTCGTGCGGTGACTCCGTGCGTGGCTCATGCGCTGACTCCTTCGCCGGTCACGGGGTGACGACCGGGAACTGGGCGTCGGGCTTCGTCACGTACGAGAAGAGGCGGGCGAGCAGGGCCGGGTCGCCCTCCGTCCCGATCCCGAGCTCCTGGAGGCTCTTCCCGGCGAGCAGGCCGAGCAGCTGCGCCTTCCCGAGGGTCAGGGTCAGCCCGGCGGGCGTCCGGGGCTCGGCGACCACCCGGTGGGTGAGGGCGCCGTTGTGCAGGGTGAGGCGCCGCCGCTCGCCCGCGTCCGTGGGGCCGTCGGTCAGGACCAGGTCGATCGTGAGGTCGTCGTCCCAGGCGCGCGGCCCGTCGATCGCGATGGCGACCGAGTCGATCAGCATGGGGACGGTGAGGGCCATTGCCATCTCGGGGTTGGTCATGTCGACCATGTCGCCCGTGACGCCCTGCCGGAGTTCCTGGGCGCCGCGCAGGTAGAAGTTCCGCCAGGTCGCGTTCTCGGCGCCGTACCCGAGCTTCTCGTACACCCCGGCGAGCGCCTCCTTCGCCTCCTCGTTCCCGGGGTCGGCGAAGACCACGTGGTCGAGGAGGGTCGCGGCGAAGCGCGGGTCGCCGCCCTCGGCGTACGTGCGGGCCTTGGCGACGGCCTCGGCGGGTCCGCCGGCCACGTCCACGTACCGCCGCGCGAGCTCCGCCGGCGGGTGCTCCCAGAGGTGGGCCGGGTTCCCGTCGTACCAGCCGAGGTAGCGCTGGTAGACGGCCTTGGTGTTGTGGCTGAGCGAGCCGTAGTACCCGCGCGCGTGCCAGGACTTCTCCAGGGCGGGCGGCAGCTCGATCATCTCGGCGATCTCGACGCCCGTGTGTCCCTGGTTGAGCAGGCGGAGCGTCTGGTCGTGCATGTACGCGTAGAGGTCGCGCTGCTCGGCCAGGAACCGCACCACGTTGTCGTGGCCCCAGGTGGGCCAGTGGTGGGACGCGAAGCCGACGTCGTACTGCCCGTGGAAGTACTCGATCGCCTCGTCCAGATAGTGGGCCCACATCCGGGAGTCGCGGACGACCGCGCCGCGCAGGGTGAGCACGTTGTGCATGTTGTGCGTGGCGTTCTCCGCCAGGCACAGGGCGCGGTGGTCGGGAAAGAGGAAGTTCATCTCGGACGGGGCCTCGGTGCCCGGCGTGAGCTGGAAGACGATCCGTACGCCGTCGACCGTCTCCTGCTGCCCGGTCTCCGTGATGTCCACGGTCGGCGGGATGAGGCCGATCGTTCCGGTGGAGGTGCCCTGGCCGAGGCCCACGCCGATCTGGCCGTCCGGCGCCTTCGGGAGGCCGACGCCGTACATGTAGCTCGCCCGCCGGGTCATGGCCGTGCCCGCGTACACGTTCTCGCTGACCGCGTGCTCCAGGAAGCCGGCGGGGGCGAGGATCGGGACGCCCTCCTCGGTGCCGTGCGGCAGGACACCGCGGACCCCGCCGAAGTGGTCGCCGTGCGAGTGGGTGTAGATCACGCCGGTGACCGGCCGGTCGCCCCGGTGCTCCTTGTAGAGCGCGAGGGCGGCCGCCGCCGTCTCCGAGGAGATCAGCGGGTCGATGACGATCACCCCGCGCTCGCCCTCGACGAGCGTCATGTTGGAGATGTCCAGGCCGCGGACCTGGTAGATGCCCTCCGTGACCTCGTACAGACCCTGACGCGAGGAGAGCTGCCCCTGCCGCCACAGACTGGGGTGCGCGGTGTCCGGGCACTCCGCCTTGAGGAAGGCATAGGCGTCGTTGTCCCAGATCACGCGGCCGTCCTCGGCCTTCACCACCCCGGGGACGAGCGTGCCGAGGAAACCCCGGTCGGCGTTCTCGAAGTCGGTCGTGTCCTCGAAGGAGGGCAGGGTGTCGCTCATGTGCCAGGTGCTCCGTTCCGCGGGGGCGGTGATCGGCGTACCGGTCCATCTGAACACCGGGGTACTACGGCCGCACTCCGGAGTGGCGGGGGCCCTGACCGCACAGGCCCTGCGGTGGCGCAGGACCGCACCGGCCCTGCGGTGGCACCGGACCGTGCCTACTCTGGAGGTACGCGTCCCGCTCCGGCGGCACGCGCCCCATTCCGGCGGTACGGAGGTGGCCCATGAGGGCACGCCACCACTTCCACATCGACTACCTCGGGCACTCGGTCTCCGCGACCGTCCAGACCGGTCACACCCCGGTCCTCGAGGTTCTCGTCGACGGCAAGGAGACCGGCTACGCCACGACCCGCGACGACCGGCCGGTCGCCGTCACGACCGAGCTGCCGACCGACCCGCCGACGCCGGTGACCGTACGAGCGACCCCGGGGCCCGGCGTACCGCGCTGCCTGCTCCTCCCGACGCCGGACGGGGAGCCGCACGTGATGGCGCCGAGGCTGTACTGAACGACTGCCCTGCTCTACTGAACGGCCGCCCTGCTGTACCGGACGGCCGCCCTGCTCCACGGGACGGCTGCCCTCAGGAGAGCCAGGCCATCCCGATGATCAGGAAGACCACGAAGGCGATGGCCCCGGCCACCGCGGCCGTCTTGCGCGGACGGCGCCGCGAGAGCTCCGCGAGACCGCCGGTGCTCGCCGGGCTCTGGCGCCGCCGGGCGGCGGGCGCGGACCGGGTCGCCGGCGGCCGGTTCATCGGCGGCGGGGTCGGCGCGGGCGTGTGCACGGGTGCGGGCATCGGCAGAGGCGCGGGCCCGGTCGGCTGATGCGGTGCGGCGGCCCGGTGGGGCGCCTGGGGCCGGACCGGGGCGGCCCCGGGGTAGGAGCGCCAGGCGCCGGAGGAGAACCAGTCCGAGATCGCCTGCGCCGGGGGCCGCTGCTCCGGCTGCTTGGCGAGCAGGCTCAGCAGGTACTTCTCGAACTCGGCCGGCAGCGCCGCCCCGAGCCGGCTCGGGGGCACCGGCGCCTTGTCGATGTGCTGGTACAGCAGGGCCGTCGCCGTGTCCGCGCGGAACGGAGGTCTCCCGGTGAGGAGTTGGTAGAGCACGCAGCCCAGCGAGTACACGTCGGAGGCGGGCGACGCGGGCTGCCCGAGGGCCCGCTCGGGCGCCAGGTAGAGCCCCGTGCCCACGATCTGACCCGTCGTCGTGAGCGCGGCCGAGGGGTCGTCGACGAACCGGGCGATGCCGAAGTCGGCCAGCTTCACCGTGCCCTCGGCGTCGACGAGCAGGTTCCCCGGCTTGATGTCCCGGTGCACCACGCCCTGCCGGTGCGCGGCCGCGAGCCCGGCGGCGGCGTGCGCGGCGACCACCGCGACCCGTTCGGCGGGCAGGACCAGCGGATCGGAGGGGTTCCCCTGGAGGCTGTCGCCCTCCACCAACTCCATGACCAGGAACAGCTTTCCGTCCCACATGCCGAAGTCGAAGACGCCCACCACGTGCGGGTGGCTCAGCCGCGCGGCGGTCTGCGCCTCCAGGCGGAAACGGTCGGCGGCGGAGGGGTCGGTCCCCTGCGCCAGCATCAGCTTCACGGCCACGGCCCGGCCCAGGACCTCGTCGGTGGCCTGCCACACCTCGCCCATGCCGCCCCGGCCGATACACACATGAAGCCGATATCGGTCCGCGACCAGCACCTGGAGACCACCCTTTCGACGATCGATCAACCTGACGGAAGAGAACCAGCGTAGAGCCGCCCGCCCCGGCCTCTCGCCGCGCTCCCCCCTCCGCGCCCCCGTCCGGTGCACGACACCCGTGGTCCGGGTGAACGGAGGGTGTCCCCCGGCGGTTAGCATCGCGGCCCGGAGCGACTTCCGGTGAACGGTGAACAGGGAACGGAGTGGGGCCGTGGCGCGACCTCGTATCGGTGTGGCGGTACTGACGATGGGCTCGCGCCCCACAGAGCTGCGGGCACTGCTCGACGCCGTGGCGGGGCAGGACGAGCCCGCCGCCCGGATCGTGGTCGTCGGCAACGGCACCGGTTCGCTCCCGGCTCTCCCCGAGGGCGTGCACGGGGTCGAACTCCCCGAGAACCGGGGCGTCTCGGGCGGGCGGAACGTCGCGATCGAGACGCTGCGCGCGTTCGGCGACGTCGACATCGTGGTGGACCTCGACGACGACGGCCTCCTCGTCGACAGGGACGTCTTCCGCCGCCTCGCCGACCTGTACGAAGCGGACCCGGCCCTCGGCATCGTCTCGTTCCGCATCGCCGACGAGACCGGCGAGACCCAGCGCCGGCACGTCCCCCGCCTCGGGGCGAAGGACCCGCTGCGCGGCGGCGAGGTGACCACCTTCCTCGGCGGCGGCCACGGCCTGTCGATGCCGATGCTCGACCGGATCGGCGGCTGGCCGGAGGACTTCTTCTTCACCCACGAGGAGACCGACCTCGCCTGGCGGGCCCTCGACGCGGGCTGGAAGGTCCTGTACGCGCCGGAACTCCTGCTCCAGCACCCCAAGACCAGCCCGGCCCGGCACGCCGTCTACTACCGGATGACCGCCCGCAACCGCGTCTGGCTGGCCAAGCGCAACCTGCCGGCCCTCCTGGTCCCCGTCTACCTCGGCGTGTGGACCCTCCTGACCCTGGCCCGCACCCGCTCCCTGCCCGGCCTCAAGGCCTGGTTCGGCGGCTTCGCGGAGGGCGTCCGCCGCTCCTGCGGCCCCCGCACCCCGATGCGCTGGACCACGGTCCTCCACATGACCCGCCTGGGCCGCCCACCGGTGATCTAGGTCCACTGCTCGGACGGCTTGACGCCCGGCAGCGGCTTGCCGATCAGGGCGAGCGGGACGAAGAAGTTGACCTGTCCGATGGCCAGGGCGAGGGTCGTGAGCGCCTTCTCGTCGTAGAGGGCGGCGGCTTTCGCGTACAGCTCGGCGGAGACCCGCTCGGCCCCGGGCGCGGCGGGCTGGAGCACGGCCTTCACGAGTGCCAGGGCGGCGGTCTCCTCCTCGGTGAAGTACGGGGCGTCCTGCCCCGAGGCGACGGCGGTGATCCGCTCCTCGGAGACCCCGTCCTTGCGGAGGCTCTCCGTGTGCATGACGGTCAGGTACGTGTTCCCGACGATCTGTCCGGCGCGCAGCTGGAGTAGATCGATCGTGGTCTTCGGCATCGACCCGTTTCCCGTTGCCTTGTACAGCGCCCCGGCGACGGCCCCGAGCTCGGGTACGAGGCGGACGGGGTTGGGCAGGCGGGAGGTGTTGGTGGCCTTCATGATGGTGTCCCTTCGGGCTGATCTTCGCGGTCTGTCGTGGTCTTTCACGGCACTGACGGAGCCCGAGAGGCATGTGTGAGGGCTGCGCTGAAAGAATTGCGGGCAGGCCCATTCGGTCAATCTCGTCCGTGAGGCGAGAGAACAGGCCACATGCAGTCAGGTCGGTGTGCCGGCCCATGCCTCGACGGCAGCATGGTCAGGCACTTGGACAGCGGGGCGCCCCGCGGACAAAGCCGTCGGGGGTGCTGGTGAATCATGCGTGGCCGCCGTCCACTTTTCTCGGCCGATTGCGGCACGTGGCACGCGAGGAGCTGCTGGGGCAAGGAACCCCGATCACCTACCCACCCCATCGCGCGCTGCTGCAACAGGGGGACGAGAGCCGGCACGTCCTGTTGATCACGAGTGGAGTCGTCAAGGTCGTCGCCAGTGCGGAGAGCGGATACGACATGCTGCTCGCCGTACGCATAGCGGGTGACCTGGTCGGTGAGATGGCGGCCTTCGAGGAGCGCCCCCGGTCGGGAACGGTGGTCGCCTGCAGTGACGTGACCGCTCGGATCATTCAAGTGCGCGCGCTTGAGACCTTCCTCGCCCGGCATCCGGATGCCATGCGGGCCATCCTCCACATGCTGTGCGCCCGGCTGCGGTGGGCCAACCGGCGCCGGATCGACTTCCAGGCCTACGACTCGATGACCCGGCTGGCCCGAGTCCTGGCCGAGCTGAGCCAGGCCTACGCGCAACCCGTGGCGGACGTCGACGGGCGGCGGTGCGACCTCGGGGTGACGCTCACCCAGAAGGAACTCGCGTCGCTGGCCGGCCTCGCTCTCAACACGGCCGAAAAGAGTCTGGCGGCTCTGGCAGCCAGAGGCCTGGTCGAACGCAGTTACCGCAGCATAACCATCTGCGACATTCCGAAACTGCTGGAATTCGCCAAAGTAGCCGCTGACAATCCGTACTGATACGGAATCACTTCGCGTTCCCTCTTCTAGCCTCTCGAGCAGCACGTCGTGGGCAATGTGCCCACGCCCTGCCCAGAGAGGAATGGTCCAGTGGTTGAGTGGTCCGGGTTCCATCCCTGCACCTGCATAGCCGTGGACGCACAGGCCTACGGGCGCGAGACCGACCGCAGGCAGTCCGAGATCCAGCACGACCTGCCGCGGCTCCTCGAGCGGGCGGCCAGAGGCGCCGGTCTGGACCGCGCCCAGTGGCAGATCCAGCGCAAGGGCGACGAGCAGCTTGCCGTGCGCCGACTGGACGGCACCGAGCCGCGTCTGGTCGACGACTACGTCCGCCATCTCGCGGCCGAGCTGCGTCACTACAACGCCCAGCGTGTGCCCGAGGCCCGAATGAGGCTGCGGGCCGTCATTCACCAAGGTCTGGTGGAACTGGCCGAGAACGGCTTCGCCGGTTCGGCCGTAGTCGCCACGGCCCGGCTGCTGAACGCACACCAGCTGTACGGGGCGCTGGCCGCACACCCCGGTGCGGATCTGGCGCTCCTGCTGTCCGACGATGTCTTCCGGTCCGTCGTCGCAGGTGGGCACACGACGCTGGCAACCGATGACTTCACCCGCGTCACCGTCCAGGTCAAGGAGTACGAGGCAACGGCCTGGCTGCGCGTGCCAGGAGCCGGTGCGGCGCCCGCTGCCGCACCCGAGCACGACGTCGAGGAGACACGGAAGCCCGCAACCGGCGGGGTGGCCAGGGAGAAGGTGGCCCGCCGCGAATCGGCGGCGGAGAGCGAAGCCGGTGGTGCGACGGGCATCAGCCACGAGTACCGATCCGACAACGTCAACGTCAACCACATGTACGGCTCTGTGGACGCCCGGGGCGCCGTCTTCGGCTTCGGGAGCGCCAGTGGCTGACGCCCCGGATCCCGACGACGGACTCGACGTACCCCCTGTCCCCTCTCCTGACGAGGACGTCGCACCATCCGTGCGGGACGACGCGAGCGGGCAGTCGGAAGCCGGCGAGGACGCACGTGAACCTCACTCCGAGCGGGACGGAGGCCATGAGCGGCGTCGAGAACGGGATGCCAGCGAGGAGGACGACCGGGGATACGACGATCTGCGTCGCGTCCACCAGCTCGTCAACAACAACTTCTACGGTGTAGTCGATGCGACCGGAGCCGCCTTCGGCTTCGGCACCACCGGTGCCCACAGGCTTGCCCCCGGCACGATATCGCCGGAGCAGACGGACCGGGCCCTGCGGTTCTACGTCCCGCCCCAGCCCTGCTTCGACGATGCGTATGCCGCACTGCGCGACGAAGCTCTCGTGGTCCTGACCGGACAGGACAACTCCGGTCGGGGTGCGGGCTCCCTCGCCCTGCTCAGGAAGATCCTGGGCGGCGGCGCCAGACTACTCAGCCTTTCGCCCGCCGACGCCCTCGCGACGCTCGCCGCTTCGAAGGATCTCAAGCCGGGGCAGGGGTACGTCATCCTCGACTATGTCGGGGAGACGCAGCTCGATGCCGTGCAGGCGTACGAGATCGGAAGGCTGCGAGAGGAACTCCTGCGCAAGGGGTCGTTCCTGGTGATCACCGCGGGCCCCTCGGCCGACCGGCGGTTGGCATTGCGGGACCACTGTGTGCCGTGGCTGACCCCGGACCCCTTGGCGCTGTTCGACCACTGCAGGAGGCAGCTCCCGAGCGTCGACATCGAAACCGAGGTCGAGAAGGAACTACGGGAGCGGATCGCCGAACAGCGGCGGCCGAAGGACGTCGTCGACGCAGCCGAAGTCTTCGCCCGGGTAGGCCCGAAAGCGGCGCTGGACTCCCTGCGATACGGGCACCGGGAGCGGGTCCGGGGGTTGTTCCGTCCGGCGCCGTCCGCGGCGGAACTCCTCCCGCTCGCGGCCCTGGCATTCCTGGAGGGCGTTCCGGAGAGAACGTTCGAGAAGGAGTACGCGGCCCTCACCGTTCACGTGCGCGACTGGGAGCAGAGCGGCGAGACGTCGGTCGTGGAACCGGACGGCTCTCCCGGAGGGGCGCTGGGCGGCACGGTCGCCCAGCAGTCCCGCTTCCGGTGGAGAGAACGGGCCGTCGGGCTCGTGACGACCGGGTATCGGACTGCGTCCAGCGGTGACACAGCTCGCCGCGAGCGGTGCCTGCTCTTCACCGCGCCCGGCGTCCGCGAGCTCGTCATCGAGGAGCTGCACGACCTGTACGGCTACGAGCTCTGGTACCCGCTGCGTCTGTGGCTGAGTGATCTGGCGCGTCAGGGAGACCTGGACACGCGGACGGAGGTGGCCCGGGGCGTCGCGATCCTGGCGCGGCACGCGCTGGTGGAGGTCGACGAGCAGTTGCTGAAGGCGTGGTCGGACGGCCTCACCAGCGAGCGGGTCACCGCCGCCCTGGCCCTCCAGTTCATGTGCGACGAGGACCTCGCCTCGCAGGCCCTGCACATCGTTCTCGGCTGGGTGGACAGAAGCGGTCCCGGACGCGCTGTGACCGCCGCCATGGCGCTGACGGGACCTCTGGGGGCGCTCTACCGTCTGGAAGCGCTCAACCAGCTGTGGTTCCTGATGCTGCGGGGCGAGCGCATCGCGTTCTCGGCCCGCCGCGCCCTGGTTCTGCTGTTGCAGACAGTCGAGCAGGATCCGGAGCGCGTCCTGTTCATCCTCCGGTACCTGCGGACCGTGATCGTGAAGTCGGCACCCGGCTCCCGGGAACGGTCGGTAGTCCTGGGGACCGTCGTGCAGCTTCTGGAAGCCGACGGTCTGCAGACTCCGGAGCCGGTCACCGTGGTGCTGCTCCGTTCCGTCCCGGACAGCGTCCGCCACCTCGGGTCGTTGTGGGCGGACGTCCTGAACAGCAGCAACCGCAGCAGGGCGGTCCGCGCGTTGTGCCGGACGCTGGACGGGCTCAAGGACGACCCGGCCGTCACCGGAGCCGTACGCGAACTCGGCGAGGCCATGCGGAACGCCATGAACCGACGGCAATGGGCGGCGCTGTGCCACCACCTGTCCATCGCCCTGAGACATCCCGACTACGCGATCCCCGGTACCCGCCAGCTGGCGCAGGTACTGCTCGGATCATTGCGTGGCCGGGTCCCGGCGGACTCCCGGAGCCCCGGCGGCTCCCTCGTGTCCATCACCCCCTTCCCTTCCACCCGAGGAGGACGAAGCAAGTGAACTACCCGGTCATCGCCGAACACATCCTGGCCACGGTCCAGGGCACCTGGTGGTCTCGGCGCCGCCGCCGTGAAGACGTGCCTATCCTGCCGCCCGGCGCGGTCCACGTCTTCAGGGTCGGCGGAAACTACCGCGCCTATCCCGAAGGCATGGTGTTCGACCCCTCCCACCCCGACGTGCTCGACGCCTCGTCGGTGAGCCTGGTCGACACCAGGGCCCGTCTGGTCGACGTGGAACGCTCACTTCCGTCGTTGAGCGAGGCGGACAACTTCACGATGCGGGCGTCGTTCACGTGTCAGGTGAACGATCCGGCCGTCATCGCCCGGCAGGGCATCATCGATGTCACCGTCCCCCTGCTGGCCTATCTGATGGGTGACAGCGACCTGCCCCGGGTGAGCGCCGGACACCGCGTGGAGGAGGTCAACGCGGTACGCATCGAGGTCAGCCGCCGCATGGCCGCGTACAGCGCGATCGTGCCGCCGCGTGTCGCCGGCATGAGCATCGAGTTCGTGAACGCCGAGGTGCACGCGTCGGACGACCTGCGGGACTGGGAACAGAAGCTGCGTGACGAGCGGCGCTCCTGGGAACTCCAGCGAGGCCAGCGCGACTTCGAGACCCAGGACGCGCTGCGGATCGCCGAACTGCTTTCCCAGGGCTCCGACCACGTGGACGCCTTCGGCATCGCCCGGAAGGAGTTCGACGTCACCGACGTGGCCGCCCGCATTCATCGGAACACCGATGAGGAGTCGGCTCGCCGCGACAAGACCGAGACCGCCGAGCGGGTCCACGCTCACACGCTGGAGACGGCGGACGCGCAGATGCGCCGCGACATGCTGCTGACGTTGCTGAAGCAGATGGGTGGCAGCGAGTACATCGACTACCACCAGGTCCTGGAACAGGTCTTGCGGGAGACGCGCGGGCAGCCCACGCCCGCCGTCGGAGCCATGGTGGACCCGGGCCGCATGGTCGAGTCGGGGCAGACGCGCCCCGGCCACACGGCGGCAGGCGGGGACGGCTCGCACGACCCGCACGGCTTCGTCAAGGATGAGGACGATCTCATTGACTGACTTCCCGGCGAACCGTGCGGCCAAGGCCTCGAACAGGGTGGACTCCGTCGCCGCACGGCGTCTCCGTGCCCTGACCGGCATCGACGAGGAGCTTCTGGGCAGGGTTAGGTACGAGCGGAGCAAGTACACGGCCCTGGGCGGCGTAGTGCTCGGGACCTCCGTCATAGCGGGGTTCTCCATGTGGAACTTCGCCACGGAGGCGCTCGGCAGGGTCTCCGTACTGGCTCTGGTGCCGACGCTCATCTGGATGCTGTTCGTACTGAACCTCGACCGCTGGCTGGTCACACCGCAGCCGAATGCGCGGCGACGGGTGGGCCCCCTCGTCACGCGCTTGCTGATCGCGCTCATGCTCGGCGCGGTGATCGCTGAGCCTCTGGTACTGCGCATCTTCCAGACGGCCATCGAGGAACACGTCGCGGACGAACGGACGGACGTCATCGATCAGCTGCGTACGGATCTGGTCCGCTGCAATCCCGTGCCCTCCACGACGCAGGCCACCACGCCCGAGGGGTGCGGCAGGGGATACGTCCTGTCCTTCCGCGCAACGCCTGGCGAACGGGTCGAGGAAATGAGCGCCTTGCGTGCGGACGCCTCAGCCCTGCAGCAGCGGGTCGACCGGGACACCGGCGTACTGGAGGCCATCGACGCCGAGGTGCGCGACGAGTGCCGTCGGCTGATCCGCATGGCCGGCACCGGCCTGTACCAGCGGACTTCCGAGTGCCTGCGCCTGCGCGCCAAGGCTCAGGACTACCGGACCACCCATCGCACCAGCGAGAACGAGAAGCGACTCGCCGGCATGCATACCCGCATCTCCACGATCGAGGCGGAGCTGACCTCGTCCCGTGGCGCGTTCCTCCAGGCCCGGGCCGACGGCATCGAGCGACGTATAGAGGAGGAGCGTGCCAAGCAGAAGGAGATCGGGGTTCTGGAACGGATCCTGGCGCTGGACGAACTCGCGAGCGGTAACCCGGTCCTGTTCGTCGGCATCTGGCTGGTCCGCCTGCTCTTCGTGTTCCTCGACGTGCTGCCCGTGCTGGTGAAGTACCTGGCCGGTGAGACCGCGTACGACCGGATGCTCACGGGCGAGAGCAACAGCGCGGTCAAGATTCACGGCGAGGAAGTCCGGCTCGCCGAGCGACGCGCCATGGCGGATTTCGAGATCGCCCAGGACGCCATCGAACAGCAGGTCCGCCGGCAGCGAGCCGAATCGGAGGCGGCGCTCCGTGAACACACAGCGGCGATGAACATCCGTGTCCGGCAGGCGGTGAACGCGCTGGAGGACGACATCCGCCGCTCGTCGACGGTCTGACGCACCGGCCTCGCGTCGGGAAACAGCACCACGGCCGCCCCGCTCACCGGGGCGGCCACCAGACAGGACGGAAGGGATACGAGGCATGACCACATCCGGGGGCGACGCCGGTGCGGAACCGGACACCGGCACGGCAGCCGACCACGGTGCGCAGATCGCCAGGCTTCTCCTGTCCGAGGCTCGTGAGGAGGTGGTGAGGGCCGACAATAAGGCGGGCCTGATGCTGGCGTCCCTGGGCGCGGCTCTGACCGCCCTTCTCGGTGCGATCGGCAGCGGGGTCATCACCCCGCGGCACTACCCGGTCCTCCCGCAGGTCCTCCTCTGGTCGGGCTGCGCCGCCTGCGTTCCGGCACTCGTCCTGTTGGGCCTGGCCGTGGCCCCGAGACTCGGAAACCCCCGCCAGTCCCGCACGCACTATTTCGGGGACGCGAGGCTGGCGATCTCGGTCGCGCACCTGGAACGGACGGTACGCCGCACCGATCCCGTGTCCCGGGACCTGACCCAGCTGGCGGCCCTGTCCCGGATCGCCTGGACCAAATACAGGTGCATACGCCATGCACTGGTCTGGGGGACGGCCTTCCTTGTCCTCACCCTGCTGGCGGTGGTGACAGGAGCGACGGCCTAGGGCTGCGGCGCAGATCCCCCCGGAAACGCCTCGGGGGCCCGACCCGCTCTCGCGGATCAGGCCCCTGAGGGTCTTGCGGCTGTCGGGGTGGCGGGATTTGAACCCACGACCTCTTCGTCCCGAACGAAGCGCGCTGCCAAGCTGCGCTACACCCCGATGTCGCTGCTCTGTTCTTCACGTCGCGGCGACATCGATTACTTTAGCCCACGCGCGCGCTGAGACGAAATCCGGTATTCGGGGGACCGCGGCGCAGGTCGGATGTGGTCCAGGCCGACGATCGCGAGGCCGAGGACGTAGAAGGCCGCGCCGAGGACGACGGCGGTGGTGAGGACCCCCGCGTAGCCGTGGACGGTGACGTCGAGGAACGGGTACGTGTAGCGGGTGGGCGCGTCCGGGGAGATCAGCGCGCCGCGGACCAGGGCGAAGGCGAAGTAGAGGAGCGGGGCGGCGAGCCACTGGGCCGCGTGGCGCCACCGGAGGGCGCCGGGCGCCGTGAGCAGGAGGAAGTCGAGGGCCGTGCCGATCGGGGTCACGGTGTGGAGGAGCTGGTTGGAGACGGCCTTCGCGCCGGTGAGCCGGGCGATCTCGGCGGCCTGGTTGAACTCGCTCGCCTCGTTGTCGAGGACCAGGTGGAAGACGAGGCCGACCACCGCGATGCAGAGCAGCGCGCCGCCGGTCCACAGCGCGGGCAGCGGCGGGCGGCGGGTCCAGGCGCGGAGGGCGCCCCGGCCGAGGACCAGGGCGACCAGGATGTTGGACCAGACGGTGAAGAAGCTCAGGACGACGAGCACGTCCCCGTAGACGCACTCGATGATCAGTCCCGTCGCCGCGGACAGGGCGATCAGGCCCCGGAAGGCCGCCGCCCAGGGGCGGCGGCGGGCGGGGGGAATGACGGCGGAGGCCGGCACGGCCGCGGTGTGGGGCGTGATCATGCCCCCACCGTAAGTGCTCAGGCGCGGGCCGTCAGGGTGAGCAGGGTGACCTCGGGGGGGCAGGCGAAGCGGACCGGGGTGAACCGGTTGGTGCCGCAGCCCGCCGAGACGTGGAGGTAGGAGGTCCGGTCGGCGACCGTGTGCGTGGAGAGCCCCTTGACCCGGTCGGTGTCCAGGTCGCAGTTGGTGACGAGTGCCCCGTAGAAGGGGATGCAGAGCTGGCCGCCGTGCGTGTGCCCGGCGAGGATCAGCTCGTATCCGTCGGCCGTGAAGGCGTCGAGCGAGCGCAGGTACGGGGCGTGCACGACGCCCACCGTGAAGTCGGCTGACTCGTCGGGGCCGCCGGCCACCCGCTCGTAGCGGTCGCGCTTGATGTGCGGGTCGTCCAGGCCGGTGAACGCGAGCTCGGCCTGCGGCAGCTTCAGCCGGCCGCGGGTGTTGGTGAGGTTCACCCAGCCCGCCGCGTCGAAGGCGTCCCGCATCCCCTCCCAGGGGTTGTGGACGGCGCCGACGACGGGCTTGTTGCCGTTGAGCCCGTGGCGGCCCTGCACCTTCTCCATCAGGTAGCGGCCGGGGTTGCGCAGCGTGGGCCCGTAGTAGTCGTTGGAGCCGAAGACGTACACGCCCGGGAACTCCATCAGCGGCCCGAGCGCGTCGAGGACCTCCGGCACGGCCCGCGTGTCGGAGAGGTTGTCGCCGGTGTTGACGACGAAGTCCGGGCGGAGCCCCGCGAGGGACTGCAGCCAGGCCCGCTTCTTGCGCTGGCCGCTCACCATGTGGATGTCCGAGACCTGGAGGACCCGCAGGTCACGCATGCCGCGGGGGAGGACCGGGACCGTCACCCGGCGGAGCCGGAAGGAGCGGGCCTCGATGCCCGCCGCGTAGGCGATTCCGGCGGTCGCCGTCGCCGTGAGGCCTGCCGTGATCTTCAGGGGGATGCCGTACCGTGCGCGCATCGTCCCATCGTCGCAGACCCGCTGGGCCGAAATGCGCGGGCGGTACGGGTGGTGCACCTGCCACACTTGACCCCATGACCACGCTCAAGGCGAAGCTCCAGGACGACCTCAACGCCGCGATCCGGGGGCGCGACGAACTGCGCTCCTCGACCCTGCGGCTGACCATCACCGCGATCCAGAAGGAGGAGGTCGCGGGCACGACGAAGCGCGAACTCTCCGACGACGAGGTGCAGAAGGTGATCGCGAAGGAGGCGAAGAAGCGCCGCGAGGCCGCGGAAGCCTTCGCCAAGGGCGGTCGCCTCGAGTCCGCCGAGCGGGAGACGGCCGAGGGCCTCCTCCTCGACGCGTACCTGCCGAAGCAGCTCAGCGACGAGGAGCTCGACGGCATCGTCGCGGCGGCCGTCGAGGAGGCGAAGGCGGCGGGCGCCGAGGGGCCGCGTGCCATGGGCGCCGTCATGAAGATCGTGAACCCGAAGGTGGCCGGCCTGGCCGAGGGCGGCCGTGTCGCCGCCGCGGTGAAGAAGCTGCTCGCGGGCTGATCCGCGGAGTACGTACGAGGAAGGGCGCCCCACCTCAGGTGGGGCGCCCTTCCTCGTACATCGGTCGGCGGTGCGTCAGCCGCGGCCGCCGCGGCCGTTGCCGCGTCCGTCCCCGCCGCCGAGCAGGTCCGTCGGGAAGGTGAACCCGGGGCTCGGGTCCGTGCCGCCCGGCTTGTTGTCGGCCGGCTTCCGGGGCTTGTTCGGGCCCTCGTCGCCTTCCTCCTTGTCCTTGGGCTTCTCGGCCCGCGGCACGGAGACGGGGACGAAGCTCGGCGTCTGGCCTGCGTCCAGGGCGCCGGTCATCGCGATCTTCCAGATGGGGCCGGGGAGGCAGCCACCGCAGACCTTGTCGTAGTACTCGCCACCGATGGTGATGTCGTACATCGACTTCTTCTCGCCGACGTCGTCACCGACCCAGACGGCGGTGGACAGGTTCGGGGTGTAGCCGACGAACCAGGCGTCCTTGCGGTCGTTGGTCGTACCGGTCTTGCCCGCGTTGTCGCGGTCGCTGAGGCCGGCCCGCGTACCGGTGCCGTCCTCGACGACGCCCTTCAGCATCTGGTTGATGGTGTCGGCGGTGCGGTCGCTCATCGCGCGCGAGCACTTGGTCTGCGGCACGTTCAGCTTGTCGCCGTTGGCGGCCTTGATCGACTCGATGGCGACCGGGGTGCAGTAGATGCCGCGGTTGGCGAAGGTCGCGTAGACGGAGGCCATGTCGAGCGGGGTGCTCTCGATACTGCCGAGGGTGACGGACGGGCTCTGCTTGATGGGCTTGCCCAGCTCGCGCTCGTAGCCGACGTTCTTCGCCATCGTCAGCGTCTCGCACAGGCCGGCCATCTGCTCCAGCTTGGCGAAGTACGTGTTGATGGACTTGCCGAGGGCGCTCGTCATGTCGAAGACGCCCTTCTCCGTCTTCATCTCGTTGTTGACCTCCCAGTTGGCGTAGCCGGCCGGCTTGCCGTCGCAACGGGTGTAGTCGCTCTCCGGGATGTTGATCTGCGCCGGGGTGTCGAAGCTCTGCGCCGGGCTCAGGCCCTTCTCCAGGGCCGCCGCCGCCGTGATCGGCTTGAAGGTCGAGCCGACCTGGAAGCCGTACGTCGTGCCGCCCATCTTGCTGCCGACGGCGAGGTTCAGCGTCGTCTGGTGCTGCTTCTGGTCGAGACCGTACGGGCGGGACTGGCCCATCGACAGGATGCGGCCGGTCTTGGGCTGGACCTGCACCACCGAGGCGGCGACCGGGTCGTCCTTGTCGACCTTCGCGACGGCGGCCTCGTTGGCTGCGGCCTGCGCGCGCGGGTCGAGCGTGGTCCTGATGGTGAGACCACCCAGGTTCCACAGCTTCGTCCGCTCTTCGGCCGTCTTGCCGAAGACCGGGTCGCTGAGGATCGTCTTGCGGACGTAGTCGCAGAAGAAGCCGGCGCCGTCGACGGCGGTGATGCAGCCGTTCTTCGGCGTCTTGACCTTCAGCTTCAGCGGAGTGGCCTTCGCCTTGTCCGCCTCGGCCTGGCTGATGTCCTTCACGTCGGCCATCCGCTGGAGGACCACGTTGCGGCGCTTGGTGGCTTCCTGGATGTCGTTGATCGGGTCGTAGCGGCTCGGCGACTGGACGAGACCGGCCATCATCGCCGACTCGCCCAGGGACAGGTCGGCGGCGTGCTTGGAGAAGTACCGCTGGGAGGCGGCCTCGATGCCGTAGGCCTGCTGTCCGAAGAACGTGATGTTGAGGTAGTTCTCCAGGATCTTCTTCTTGCCCAGCTCCTCCTCGACCTGGATCGCGAACTTCAGCTCGCGGACCTTGCGGCCGATGGTCTGCTGGGTGGCCTGCGCGACCTTCTCGGGGTCGTCACCGGCCTCCTCGACGAAGACGTTCTTCACGTACTGCTGGGTCAGCGTGGACGCGCCCTGCGCGACCCCGCCCGACTGCGCGTTGCGGTTGATGGCACGCAGCACGCCCTTGAGGTCGATCGCCCCGTGCTCGTAGAAGCGCCCGTCCTCGATCGCGACGATCGCCTTCTGCATGTACGGGGAGATCTTGTCCAGCGGTACGACCTTCCGGTCCCGCGAGTACACCGTGGCGATCAGACCGCCCTCGGCGTCCAGGATCGTGGTGCGCTGACTCAGCGGTGGGGTCTTCAGATTGGAGGGGATCTCGTCGAACCCCTCCACCGTGCCCTTCGCGGCCAGCCCCAGTGCACCGGCCGCGGGCAGGGCGATACCCGCCAGCACGGCTCCGGCGAGCACACTGACACCGAGGAACTTGGCGGCCTGCTGGGTCCCGGTCAGACCACCGCCCGAGCGCTTCTTTGCCATGGGGGCAGCCTACGTTCTCATTCGCCGGACACACGTATATGCCTTGGCCTAAGCTGCTCCCAACTGTCACAGCAGTGTGGTCTCGCATCAAGACCCGGGTGTGACATCGGCATGAAATCCCGTGACCCCGAAGCATGGGAACCTCGTGTCCGATTCCGGCTCATGCGTCACACGGTGCCCCAAGTGGGCCCGTCGAGGAAGGGCATGTCTGAGCGATATGTCCGCTATCACACGCATGTCCTTCGATCACTCCCCTGGGTGATCTGACGCGCACGCATAGTCCGTTCGGGCCATCCAAGATTGGGCCCGAAGGGGGTGTTGCGCTCTCCCCACCTTCCGTAACGTCCCAACTGGCAGCGGTGAATATGCCGCTGCCGCCGTGGGGGAGCCTCGATTCGGGAGAGGACGGCGCCGGTATGGGCTGGGTAGCTGACTGGAGTGCGCAGGCGGCCTGCCGCACTACCGATCCGGATGAACTTTTCGTGCAGGGAGCGGCACAGAACAGGGCAAAGGCGGTGTGCACCGGATGCCCGGTGCGGACCGAGTGCCTCGCCGACGCCCTCGACAACCGCGTGGAGTTCGGCGTGTGGGGCGGGATGACGGAGCGCGAGCGCCGTGCCCTGCTGCGCCGGAGGCCGACCGTCACCTCGTGGCGCCGGCTCCTGGAGACCGCGCGGACGGAGTACGAGCGGGGAGCGGGCCTGCTGCCCGTGGCGATCGAGGACGACGCGACGTACGAGGCGTACGCCGCGGTCGGCTGACCCCGGCCCGTACGCGACGCGGGTACGAGTACGGATACGGGTACTCGTACGCGAGACGGCTCAGGCCGAGGGCATCCGCCCCGCCATGAGCCGGTCACCGATGGCCCGCAGCCCGGCGAGGTCGTGCACATCGCCGGGCAGGGCCGCCACTTCGGTCACCGCCACTTCGGGGTGGAGCGCGGTGAAGCGGTCACGCGTGCGCTGCTCACGCGCGAGCACCCGCATGCGCTCGGCATGCAGGCGCAGAAGTCCCGCGGTGAGATGACGTACGTCCACGTCAGTTTCCTGTGCCGGTTCGGCTGTGGGGGCAGCCTCGGGTACGGGGTGTGCGGCGGCGGTGGCGAGATCAGTCGGCTCGGGCTCGCGCTCGGGCTCGGTGGCCGGGGAGCCACGCAGTCCAGCCTTCCCGCCCCCCTGATCCACAATGCGCCCCTCGTCAAGATTTTCCGCGGCGGCCCGCGCCCGCTCCGCCGACAGCCGGGCGGCGCCGCTGCCGTGGACGCGGTTGAGGACGAGACCGGCCAGCGGCATCTCCTCGGCGGCCAGCCGCTCCACGAAGTACGCCGCCTCGCGCAGCGCGTCCCGCTCCGGCGTGGCGACCACGAGGAAGGCCGTGCCCGGGGCCTGGAGCAGTTTGTACGTGGCGTCCGCGCGGGTCCGGAACCCGCCGAACATCGTGTCCATCGCCGCCACGAACGTCTGCACGTCCTTGAGGAACTGACCGCCCAGCAGCTTCCCCAGGGTCCCCGTCATCATCGACATGCCGACGTTGAGGAACTTCATGCCGGCCCGGCCGCCCACCTTCGCCGGGGCCATGAGCAGCTTGATGAACTTCCCGTCGAGGAAGGACCCGAGCCGCTTCGGCGCGTCCAGGAAGTCGAGGGCGGACCGGGACGGAGGGGTGTCGACGACGATCAGGTCCCACTCGTCGCGGGCCCGGAGCTGGCCCAGCTTCTCCATCGCCATGTACTCCTGCGTACCGGCGAATCCGGCCGACAGGGACTGGTAGAAGGGGTTCTCCAGGATCGCCCGCGCCCGCTCGGGCTCCGCGTGCGCCTCGACGATCTCGTCGAAGGTCCGCTTCATGTCGAGCATCATGGCGTGCAGTTCGCCGCCGTCCGAGCCCTTGATGCCGTCGACCTTGCGGGGCGTGTTGTCGAGGGAGTCGATGCCCATGGACTGGGCGAGCCGGCGCGCCGGGTCGATGGTGAGCACCACGACCCGCCGGCCGCGCTCCGCCGCCCGCACGCCGAGGGCCGCGGCCGTGGTCGTCTTGCCGACCCCGCCCGCGCCGCAGCAGACGATGATGCGGGTGCCCCGGTCGTCGAGGAGCGGATCGAGCGCGAGAACGGGCGCCTGGTCGAGCCCGGGGGCGGTGTCGGGCCCGGGCTTCCGGTCGGGCCCGGTCGCGTGGTCGGGCCCGTCAGGGGAGGCGGTCTCGGGGGCCCCGGCCTCCGTCTCGGCCCCTGCCTTCTCCGTCACGCGCCCACCCCTTGCTTCCGCAGTTCCTTCGCCAGCCGGTAGAGCCCGGCGATGTCCGCTCCGTCCCCGAGGAAGGGGAGTTCGTACGAGGGGACGCCGACGCCGTCCAGGACCGCGCGCTGCGTCCGCTCCAGTTCCACCCGCCGCGCGTGCTCGGCCGCCTGGTCGAGGAGCGGCTCCACCAGCCGCGTGCCGCCCGTGACGCCGGCCGAGGCCAGCGTCCGGGCGATCGCGTCCCGGTGGTCGCCGGAGGCGGCCCGTACCGCCGCCTCGTCGAGGACGTGCGGGCGGACCATGTTCACCACGACCCTGCCCACCGGCAGTTCCGCGGCCCTCAGCTCCGCGACGCCGTCCGCGGTCTCCTGGACCGGCATCTCCTCCAGGAGGGTCACCAGGTGCACCGCCGTCTCGGGGGACTTGAGGACCCGCATGACGGCCTGCGCCTGGTTGTGTATCGGGCCGATCCTGGCCAGGCCCGCCACCTCGTCGTTCACGTTGAGGAAGCGGGTGATGCGGCCGGTGGGCGGCGCGTCCATGACCACGTGGTCGTAGGTGGGACGACCGTCCTTCTCGCGCCGCCGGACCGCCTCGCACGCCTTGCCGGTCAGCAGCACGTCCCGGACGCCCGGCGCTATCGTCGTCGCGAAGTCGATCGCGCCGAGCTTCTTCAGGGCCCGCCCCGCACCGCCCAGTTTGTAGAACATCTGGAGGTAGTCGAGGAGCGCGCGCTCGGCGTCGATCGCCAGCGCGTACACCTCACCGCCGCCGGGCGCGACGGCGATCTTGCGCTCCTCGTACGGAAGGGCTTCCGCCTCGAAGAGCTGTGCGATGCCCTGTCTGCCTTCGACCTCGACGAGGAGGGTCCGCTTCCCCTCCGTCGCGAGGGCGAGGGCGAGGGCGGCGGCGACCGTCGTCTTACCGGTACCGCCCTTGCCACTGACGACCTGGAGCCTGCTCACGCAGTCGAGCCTAACCACTGGCGGCCGCGCGCAATCAGGAGGCCGCCCCGGAGAAGCCACCTAGGGGGCGCTTCGGGGGCCGCCTCGGAGGGCAGCCCCGCGGCAGCGGATACAGTCGGCCCCATGACCAAGTGGGAGTACGTCACGGTGCCGCTTCTGGTGCACGCGACCAAGCAGATTCTGGACACCTGGGGCGAGGACGGCTGGGAGCTCGTCCAGGTCGTGCCCGGGCCGAACAACCCCGAGCAGCTCGTGGCCTACCTGAAGCGGGCCAAGTCGTGAGCGGGGCCGTCGAGGCGCGGATCGCCGAGCTCGGCCTGACCCTGCCCGAGGTCGTGCCGCCGCTCGCCTCCTACCAGCCGGCCGTGCAGTCCGGCGTGTACGTCTACACCTCGGGCCAGCTCCCGATGGTGGCGGGCAAGCTTCCGGTGACCGGCAAGGTCGGCGCCGAGGTCACGCCCGAGGAGGCCAAGCAGCTCGCCGCCACCTGCGCGCTCAACGCGCTCGCGGCCGTGAAGTCGGTCGCCGGTGACCTCGACCGCATCAAGCGCGTCGTGAAGGTCGTCGGCTTCGTCGCCTCCGCCGCCGACTTCACCGGCCAGCCCGCCGTCATCAACGGTGCCAGCGAGCTGCTCGGCGAGATCCTCGGCGAGAAGGGCGTGCACGCGCGCAGCGCCGTCGGCGTGGCCGTGCTGCCGCTGGACGCGCCGGTCGAGGTCGAGGTCCAGGTCGAGCTCGTCGAGGCCTGACCGCCGATCCGCACGACCCGCACGATCTGTGCGCTCTGCACGACCCGCATGACAGGCATGACCCGCATGACCCGCATGACCCGTACGACCTGTGCGCCCTGCACGACCCGTACGGCATGGAGCCGGTTTTCCACAGACCTGGGAAACCGGCTCTCGTGCATTTCGATGCTTGCGCATAGCATCCGGCCATGTCGAATGGTCAGTCGAAGCAGTCGAATGGTCAGTGGTACCCGGCGGAATGGCCCGATCGCATCCGCGCCCTCGCCGCCGGTGAACTCACCCCGGTGACGCCCCGGCGCGCCGCCACCGTCCTGCTCCTGCGGGACGGCGCCGCCGGGCCCGATGTCCACATGCTGCGCCGCCGCACCTCCATGGCCTTCGCGGGCGGTGCGTACGCCTACCCCGGCGGCGGCGTCGACCCGCGCGACGAGCAGCCGGTGCGCTGGGCGGGCCCGTCCCTGGAGACGTGGGCGGTCCGCCTGGGCCTCGACGACCCGGCACAGGCCCAGGCCGTGGTCTGCGCCGCCGTGCGCGAGACCTTCGAGGAGGCGGGCGTGCTGCTCGCCGGGGAGACCGAGGACGTCGTCGTCGGCGACACGACCGGCGAGGACTGGGAGCGGGACCGGGAGGCGCTCGTCGCCCGGGAGCTGTCCTTCGCCGACTTCCTCGACCGGCGCGGGCTCGTCCTGCGTTCGGACCTGCTCGGCGCGTGGGCCCGCTGGATCACCCCGGAGTTCGAGCAGCGCCGGTACGACACCTGGTTCTTCGTGGCCGCGCTCCCGGCCGGCCAGCGCACCCGGGACGTCTCCGGGGAGGCGGACCGCACGGTCTGGATCCGCCCGGCGGAGGCCGCGGCCGGCTACGACCGGGGCGAGCTGATGATGATGCCGCCGACGATCTCGACCCTGCGCGCCCTGGAGGCGTACGGGACGGCCGCCGAGGCGCTGGCGGCGGCGGGGGAGCAGGAGATGGCCCCCGTCCTCGCACAGGCGCGTCTGGAGGGCGACGAGCTGGTCCTGAGCTGGCCGGGGCACGAGGAGTTCACCAAGGTCATCCCCGCCGGGGGTGACCGATGAGCGACGCCGCCGCCCTGCCCGGCCAGCCGCGCGGGCTCGTGGTCTCCGGGCCCGCGACCGACCGCGCCGTGAACGTCCTGGCGCCGAACCCGTCCGCGATGACCCTCGACGGCACCAACACCTGGCTGCTCTCCGAGCCCGGCTCCGACCTTGCCGTCGTCGTCGACCCGGGGCCGCTCGACGAGGGCCATCTGCGTCATGTGATCGACACCGCCGAGAAGCTCGGCAAGCGGGTCGCGCTGACCCTGCTGACCCACGGCCACCCGGACCACGCGGAGGGCGCGGGCCGTTTCGCGGAGCTGACCGGGACGGCCGTGCGGGCCCTCGACCCGGCGCTGCGACTCGGGGACGAGGGGCTCGGGGCGGGGGACGTGGTGACGGTCGGCGGCCTGGAGCTGCGGGTCGTCCCGACGCCCGGGCACACCTCGGACTCGCTCTCCTTCCACCTGCCCGCCGACCGGGCGGTGCTGACGGGCGACACGATCCTGGGGCGCGGGACGACGATGGTCGCGCACCCGGACGGGCGGCTCGGGGAGTACCTGGACTCGCTGCGGCGGCTGCGTTCGCTGGCCGTCGACGACGGGGTGCACACGGTCCTGCCGGGGCACGGGCCGGTCCTGGACGACGCGCAGGGGGCCGTGGAGTTCTACCTCGCGCACCGGGCGAGCCGGCTCGCCCAGGTCGAGACGGCGGTCGAGGCCGGGCACCGGACGGCGGCGGAGGTCGTCGCCCATGTGTACGCGGACGTGGACCGCTCCCTGTGGCCGGCGGCCGAACTGTCCGTACGGGCGCAGCTGGAGTACCTGAGGGAGCGCGGCCTGGTCTGAGGCCTGTCAGCCGGTTCGTGGCCGGGTCCGCGACGGGAGTCTCGCCGATCAGGCCGGGCTCGCGACGCCGATCCGCAGGACGGGCCATGAGCGGCCGTCACAATCCTGTCCCGAGGAGGGCCCCTGCCATTTCGCGTTCCTGACCCGTGTTTTACGCTCCGCTTACTTCTGGCCGTAGCTTTCGGGGGGAACGCCCGTGTTCGTCATCGCCATCCTGCTGGTCATAGCCGCAGTGGTGCTCTTTTTCGTCGGCCGCGCCAACGACTCCACAGGGCTGAAGTTCGGCGCCCTCGGCGCGGTCCTGGCCAGTGTCTTCTCGCTGATCGTGAGCATGACGTACGTGATCAGCGCGTACGAGGTCGGTGTGCCGGTCGCCTTCGGCAAGGTGGGCTCGCCCATGACCTCGGGCATGCACGTGAAGTCGCCGTTCACCGACGTCACGACCTTCTCGACCCGCCCGGTCGACCTCAACCTCTCCGACAAGGACGTGGTCGAGGTGCGCTCCTCGCAGGGCGGTGTCATGTACGCGGAGGTGACGGTGAAGTGGTCCGTCGACCAGGCCAAGGCCGTCGAGCTCTACAAGCTCGCCGGCAGCGAGGACGCCATCCAGCAGCGCCTGGTCTACCCGGACAGCCGTGAGATCGTCCGCAACGTCTTCGCCCGCCACACCAGCGAGGAGGGGTACGCCTCCGACCGCGAGGGGATCAACGCCGAGATCGGCGCCCTGATCAGGGAGCGCCTGGCCCCGCGCGGCATCGACGTGACCACGGTCAACCTGCGCAACGTGAAGCCCTCGGACGCCCTCCAGGGCCAGATCGACCGCAAGATCCAGCAGCAGCAGGCCACCGAGCGGGCCACCGAGGCCTCCCGTACCGCCAAGGCCGAGGCCGACCGGCGCCGCATCGAGGCGGAGGGCATCGCCCGCGCCAACAAGATCCTCAACGAGTCGCTGACGGACAAGGTCCTGATGAACCAGTGCATCGACGCGTTCAAGGAGGCCGCGGCGAAGAACGCGATCTACACCGTGCCCTGCGGGAACGGCAGCTCCGCCCCGGTGATCGTGGACGGCTCGAAGCGCTGACCGTCCCCCGGACGCACGAGAAGGCCGCCCCGGTCGTCGGACCGGGGCGGCCTTCTCGTGCGTACGAGTGCGTACGAGCACGTACGAGTCCGTACGAGGGTGCTTACCGCGAGCGCTTCGCGAGGCGCTCCACGTCGAGCAGGATCACGGCGCGGGCCTCCAGGCGCAGCCAGCCGCGCTGGGCGAAGTCGGCGAGCGCCTTGTTGACCGTCTCGCGGGAGGCGCCGACCAGCTGGGCCAGCTCCTCCTGGGTGAGGTCGTGGACGACGTGGATGCCCTCCTCCGACTGCACGCCGAAGCGGCGCGACAGGTCGAGGAGCGCGCGGGCCACACGGCCCGGGACGTCGGAGAAGACCAGGTCGGACATCTGGTCGTTGGTCTTCCGCAGCCGGCGGGCGACGGCGCGCAGCAGTGCGGTGGCCACCTCGGGGCGGGCGTTCAGCCAGGGCTGGAGGTCGCCGTGGCCCAGGCCGAGCAGCTTGACCTCGGTCAGCGCGGTCGCCGTGGCGGTGCGCGGGCCCGGGTCGAAGAGGGACAGCTCGCCGATGAGCTCGCCGGGGCCGAGGACGGCCAGCATGTTCTCGCGGCCGTCGGGGGAGGTGCGGTGCAGCTTCACCTTGCCCTCGGTCACCACGTACAGGCGGTCGCCGGGGTCGCCCTCGTGGAAGAGCGCGTCGCCACGGGCGAGCGTCGCCTCACTCATCGAGGCGCGCAGCTCGGCAGCCTGCTCGTCATCGAGCGCCGCGAAGAGCGGGGCGCGCCGCAGAACGTCGTCCACGAGTTCTCTCCTACTGTCGACCTGCTCAAAGGACCTGGGTCCCATGATGCCGGACGCACAAAACAGTGCGATCAATCACAACAAGTTTGACGTACCGAGCCGCCCGTCCGTACGTCAGGGGCCCGATTGGGCTCCGATCGGCCACGCCCGGGGCGGATGTCGGTGGCGGCGCCTAGGCTGGCCGGGTGTCCAACTCGCCGGTGAGAGCGCAGGCCAAGGGGGCTGAAAGAGTGTCGGGCGAAGGTAATTCCGCTGTGGGCGAACACGGCGAGTCGAAACGGACGAAAGCCGCAAATCGGAAGGCGGCCAAGCCCGAATCGCGGCTCGCCATGGTCCGCCGCGCCCGGAAGATCAACCGCGAGCTCGCCGAGGTCTATCCGTACGCCCATCCGGAGCTCGACTTCCGCAACCCCTTCGAGCTGCTGGTCGCGACGGTCCTCTCGGCGCAGACCACCGACCTGCGGGTCAACCAGACCACCCCCGCCCTCTTCGCGAAGTACCCCACGCCCGAGGACCTCGCCGCGGCCGTGCCCGAGGAGGTCGAGGAGCTCATCCGGCCGACCGGATTCTTCCGCGCCAAGACCAAGTCGATCATGGGCCTCGCGGCCGCCCTCAGGGACGACTTCGACGGCGAGGTCCCCGGCCGCCTGGAGGACCTCGTCAAGCTCCCCGGCGTCGGCCGCAAGACCGCCTTCGTCGTCCTCGGCAACGCCTTCGGAGTCCCCGGCATCACCGTCGACACCCACTTCATGCGCCTCGCCCGGCGCTGGCGGTGGACCGAGTCCGACGACCCGGTGAAGATCGAGGCCGAGATCGCCACGATCTTCCCGAAGAGCGAGTGGACGATGCTCTCGCACCGGGTGATCTTCCACGGCCGCCGGATCTGCCACGCCCGCAAGCCCGCCTGCGGCGCCTGCCCGATCACCCACCTCTGCCCCTCGTACGGCGAGGGCGAGACCGACCCCGAGAAGGCGAGGAAGCTGCTCAAGTACGAGATGGGCGGCTTCCCCGGCCAGCGGCTGAACCCGCCGGCCGGCTACCCCGGCCGCCCGGCGCCCCCGCTGGGCGGCGGCGCCTGAACCCGGCCCCCGGGGCCCGGGGCGCGTTCCCGCCACCCGGGGGAACGCCGGGAACGAACCCGTCCACCGATCGCGTTGTGAACCACGGGGGTGCCTATGACGCGCACTGACGAAGAGATCCACGGGCCCGGCACGGGAGGCCTGCTCAGCCGGGACGGCCTGCCCGACTGGCTCGCGCCCGTCGACCGGGCCGCCCGCACGGTCCGGCCCGAGCAGCTGAGCCGCTTCCTGCCGCCCGCGAGCGGCGCCGGCCGCCAGTCCGCCGTCCTCGTCCTCTTCGGCGAGGGCGAGCGCGGACCCGAGCTGCTGCTCATGGAGCGCTCCGGCAGCCTCCGCTCGCACGCCGGACAGCCCTCCTTCCCCGGCGGAGCCCTCGACCCCGAGGACGGCGACCCGGCGGACGGCGGGCTGCTGCGCGCCGCCCTGCGCGAGGCCCAGGAGGAGACCGGCCTCGACCCCGAGGGCGTCCAGCTCTTCGGCGTGCTCCCCCGGCTCTACATCCCCGTCAGCGGCTTCGTCGTCACCCCCGTCCTCGGCTGGTGGCGCGACCCCAGCCCGGTCGGCGTCGTCGACCCCGGCGAGACCGCCCGCGTCTTCACCGTGCCCGTGGCGGATCTCACGGACCCCGCGAACCGCGCGACCACCGTGCACCCGAGCGGCCACCAGGGCCCCGGGTTCCTCGTCGCGTCCGCTCTGGTCTGGGGTTTTACGGCCGGGGTCATCGACCGGCTGCTCCACTACGCCGGCTGGGAGCGCCCCTGGGACCGCTCCAAGCAGGTCCCGCTCGACTGGCGCTCATGACAGGCTGACCTTCGGGCGGGCCGGCCTTCGTGCCGACCGCCCCGGGCGACCGGAAACGAATCTGCGAGGCTACTGACGGTGAACGTGCTGGACATCCTGTTGCTGCTCGCCGCCGTTTGGTTCGCGATCATCGGCTACCGCCAGGGATTCGTGGTCGGCATCCTGTCGGTGATCGGCTTCCTCGGCGGCGGTCTCGTCGCCGTTCTGCTGCTCCCGATCCTCTGGGACCAGCTGACCGACAACAGCGAGGTCTCGACCACGGCCACCGTCGTCTTCGTGATGGTGGTCATCGTCTGCGCCTCCATCGGCCAGGCCTTCACCACCCACCTGGGCAACAAGCTGCGCCGCCACATCACCTGGTCGCCGGCCCGCGCCCTGGACGCCACCGGCGGCGCCCTCGTCAACGTCGTCGCGATGCTGCTCGTGGCCTGGCTGATCGGCTCCGCCCTCGCCCGTACCTCACTGCCCACCCTGGGCAAGGAGGTGCGGAACTCCAAGGTGCTGCTCGGCGTGGAGCAGGTGATGCCGGATCAGGCCTCCGGCTGGTTCGACGACTTCAGCTCCACCCTCGCCCGCAGCGGCTTCCCGCAGGTCTTCAGCCCCTTCGCGAACGAGCCGATCACCCCGGTCACCCCGCCCGACCCGAAGCTCGCCGACAGCCCGGTCGCCGCCCGCGCGCAGCGCTCCATCGTGAAGGTCGTCGGCACCGCGCAGAGCTGCGGCAAGGTCCTCGAAGGCACCGGCTTCGTCTTCGCCGACCGCCGCATCATGACCAACGCCCACGTCGTCGGAGGCGTCGACGAGCCGACCGTCCAGATAGGCGGCGAGGGCAAGCTCTACGACGCCAAGGTCGTCCTCTACGACTGGCAGCGCGACATCGCCGTCCTGGACGTGCCGGACCTCCGGGCCACGCCGCTCGCCTTCACCGACGAGGACGCCCGCAGCGGCGACAACGCGATCGTCGCCGGATTCCCGGAGAACGGCTCGTACGACGTGCGCTCGGCGCGCGTGCGGGGCCGCATCAGCGCCAAGGGCCCCGACATCTACCACCGCGACGAGGTGCGCAGGGACGTGTACTCGCTGTACGCGACGGTCCGCCAGGGCAACTCCGGCGGTCCGCTCCTCACCGAGGGCGGCGAGGTGTACGGCGTGATCTTCGCCCGCTCCCTCGACGACGCGAACACCGGATACGCCCTGACGGTCGACGAGATCCGCGAGGACATCGAGCGCGGCCGGACCGCCGACCAGCAGGTCGACACCCAGGCCTGCGCCCTCTGAGTCCTGTCTCTGCGGAGCCTTGTCCTGGCTCCGTCCCGGCTCCGTCCTGGCTCTACGGAGCCTTACGGAGTGTCTCTGGGGTGCCGGAGCCGGGCCGAGACCCAGCGGGCCCGGCGGCGCAGGATGCGCGAGATCCCCACCCCCTGTACCGCGTGGCCCTGGTCCGGCGGGCCACCCCTCTCGCGGGAGCCCGGCCCCGTGGCCGAGCGGCGGTCGCGTGCTGTCGTGTCACCGTAGTCGTGCGTCCAGCCCATACCTCGACGTCTGCCCGGGGGCCAAGGTCGGTAACCGCCCCGGGGCCCGCCAATTGGAGTATGCGCGAGGCACATGGCCGTTCGAAGGAAGTCTGTACGCACCCGAGGAGAGGGACCGTCAGCGGTCGGGCTCGGGGTCCTTCAGCCAGTTGACGAGCTCCGTGCTGAACGCCACCGGGTCCTCCTCGTGCGGGAAGTGCCCGAGGCCGTCGAAGAGCCGCCAGCGGTACGGCGCCTCCACGTACTCGCCGGACCCCGCGGCGCTGCGGGTCCGCATCACCGGGTCCAGGGAGCCGTGCAGATGGAGCGTCGGCACCCGGACCGGCCGCTTCATGCGCCGGTTGAACTGGATGCCGTCCGGGCGGGCCAGCGACCGCACCATCCAGCGGTACGGCTCGATCGAGCAGTGCGCCGTCGACGGGACGCACATCGCCCGCCGGTACACCTCGACGGCCTCCTCGTCGACCGGCTTCGGACCGGTCCACTCCCGGAGCAGCTCGCCCACGAGGGCCCCGTCGTCCGCGACGAGCTGACGCTCCGGCAGCCACGGCCGCTGGAAGCCCCACACGTGCGAGCCGGCCCGCGACTGGGCGAAGTCGGAGAGCATCGCCGAGCGCCAGCGGCGCGGGTGCGGCATCGAGGAGACCACGAGCCGGCGCACCAGCTTCGGCCGCATGACGGCGGCCGTCCAGGCGAGGTAGCCGCCCAAATCGTGCCCGACGAGCGCCGCGTCGGGCTCGCCCAGGGAGCGGACGACCCCGGTGATGTCGAGCGCCAGGTTGGCGGGGTCGTAACCCCGCGGCGTGCGGTCGCTGCCGCCCACCCCGCGCAGGTCCATCGCGACCGCCCGGAACCCGGCCTCGGCGAGGGCGGGCAGCTGGTGGCGCCAGGTCCACCAGAACTGCGGGAAGCCGTGCAGGAGCAGCACCAGCGGGCCGTCACCCATCTCGGCGATGTGGAAACGGGCGCCGTTGGCGGCCACGTCGCGGTGGGTCCACGGCCCGTCCAGCCGTACGGGCCCGCCGTTGCCGTTGCTGCTCTCGGGGAGGGTCATACGGACGAGCGTCCCACAGCGGAGGCCTTCTCCAGGGCCGGGCGCTGCTCCGGACGGGGGTGCGGCTTCGCGTTCTGCATGATCGCCGCCGTCTGCTTGGCGGAGGCGATGGACTTCTCCGGCGGCTTGACCTTCTTGAACTTGGCGACGGCGATCACCCCGAGGAGGCCCGCGAGCAGCACGTTGAAGGCGAAGGACAGCAGGAAGCACCAGACGAGGTTCCAGCCCCCGTTGCCGTTGTGCCCGCCGGTCCAGGTGTTGATGGCGTACGCGAGCGCGAAGCTCAGCATCGGCAGCGAGAACAGCAGCACCACGAGGGCGCCGATTCCCATGATGCTGCCGAGCGCACCGCGCTTGACGTCCTGCCGGAGTTCGGCCTTGGCCAGGGCGATCTCGTCGTGCACCAGCGCGGACATCTCGGCGGTCGCCGAGGCGACCAGCTGGCCGAGGCTGCGCTCGGTTCCGTCGAACGGGTCGCTCATCGCTGCTCCCTCTTCTCTTCTGCAGTCCGATCCTCCGCGGTCCGAGGTCCTCTTCGTGCGGTGCGAGTCCTCATTCCACGGTCCGAATCAGATCATGCCGGACGGTCGGCCCCGTCGCGCGATGCCCCCGCCAGTTGGGCGCGCTCGCGGTGTTCCGCCGCCTTCCTCTCGTAGATCGCGGCCATCCGCAGGTGGTACTCCGGGTTGTCCTGCTCGTAGATGTCGGGGATGCCGTCCTCGTCCTCGTCGCGCTCCTCGTCGGAGACGAGCGCCTGGTACTTGCGGACCCTCAGCTTCAGCAGGACGGAGGCGAGGACGGCCGCGATGAACGAGCCGATCAGGACGGCGGCCTTCACCTCGTCGGTGAGGACGGCGTCCCCGGCGAAGGCGAGTTCGCCGATGAGGAGCGAGACGGTGAAGCCGATCCCGGCGAGGGTGGCGACGGCGAACACGTCCGGCCATGCCAGGTCCGGGTTGAGCTCCGCACGGGTGAAGCGGGCGGCGAGCCATGTGCCGCCGAAGATGCCGAGGGCCTTGCCGACGACGAGACCGAGGACGACGCCGAGGGTGACCGGCTGGGTGAAGACGTCGTGGATCGCGCCGCCGGAGATGCTCACTCCGGCGGAGAAGAGCGCGAAGAGGGGCACGGCGAGGCCGGCCGAGAGCGGCCGGACCAGGTGCTCGATGTGCTCGCCGGGGGAGTGCTCCTCGCCCTCCCGGGTGGTGCAGCGGAGCATCAGGCCCATCGCGACGCCTGCGATCGTGGCGTGGACGCCGCTGTTGTACATCAGGCCCCAGATGACCAGGGCCAGCGGCACGTACACGTACCAGCCGCGGACGTCCTTGCGGAGCAGGAACCAGAAGACGACGAGTCCGGCGACGGCGCCGCCGAGCGCGGCGAAGTTCAGGTCGCTGGTGAAGAAGATCGCGATGATCAGGATCGCGAACAGGTCGTCGACGACGGCGAGGGTGAGCAGGAAGGCGCGCAGCGCGGACGGCAGCGAGGTGCCGATGACGGCGAGGACCGCGAGGGCGAAGGCGATGTCGGTCGCGGTGGGCACGGCCCAGCCGTCCATCGAGCCGTCGCCGACGGCGTTGACCAGGACGTAGACGAGGGCGGGGGCGACCATGCCGCAGAGCGCCGCGACGACGGGGAGCGCGGCGGCCCGGGGGTCGCGCAGTTCGCCCGCGACGAGCTCCCGCTTGAGCTCGATGCCGGCGACGAAGAAGAAGATCGCGAGGAGGCCGTCGGCGGCCCAGTGCTGGATCGAGAGATCGAGGCCGAGGGCGGCGGGGCCTATGTGGAAGTCGCTGACGGACTCGTAGCTGTCGCTCAGCGGGGTGTTCGCCCAGATGAGTGCCGCGACGGCGGCGAGGAGCAGCAGGACGCCGCCGACGGTCTCGGTCCGCAGGGCGTCGCCGAGGTACTGCCGCTCGGGCAGCGAGAGACGGCCGAGAAACTTGCGGTCGTTGGGCACGGACACGGGCGGGACCTCCGTCGGGCAGGCAGGGCGAAGCACATGCCGACCAGACTTCCCGGCTCACCTAGGTCTTTCTGTCGCGTTCCTGACGCGATCCTTACCTTACCTAACGAGCGTGGGGTGTGTCCGGCGAGATTCACTTTAGGGACAAATGGGCCTTTCGTCCCGTCGGGGTGAGGGCCGGGCCGAGGTGCGGATGGGGGCCCGGGGCGAGGTGCGGGTTGGGGCCGGGGCCGAGGCCGGACACGGGAAACGCCCGCCCCGAGAAGCTCGGGGCGGGCGTTCGCGTCGTACGGGGGCGAGCCGCGGATCAGTCCTCGTCGGAGGCCGCCGGCAGCTGGGTCTGGATGAGCGACATGACCGAGGCGTCGGTCAGGGTGGTGACGTCACCCAGCTCGCGGTTCTCCGCGACGTCGCGCAGCAGACGACGCATGATCTTGCCCGAGCGGGTCTTCGGCAGCTCCGCCACCGGCAGGATCCGCTTCGGCTTGGCGATCGGGCCGAGGGTCGCACCCACGTGGTTGCGCAGCTCGGCGACCAGGTTGTCCGCCGCGTCAGCGGATGATGTCACCGTCTCGCCGGCCGAACCGCGCAGGATGACGAAGGCGACGATCGCCTGCCCGGTCGTCTCGTCGGCGGCGCCGACGACGGCCGCCTCGGCGACGGACGGGTGCGAGACGAGGGCCGACTCGACCTCGGTCGTCGAGATGTTGTGGCCCGAGACGAGCATGACGTCGTCGACCCGGCCGAGCAGCCAGATGTCGCCGTCGTCGTCCTTCTTGGCGCCGTCACCGGCGAAGTACTTGCCCTCGAAGCGGGACCAGTACGTGTCGATGTAGCGCTGGTCGTCGCCCCAGATGGTGCGGAGCATCGACGGCCACGGCTCGGTCAGGACCAGGTAGCCGCCGCCGCCGTTCGGGACCTCGTTCGCCTCGTCGTCCACGACGGTGGCGGAGATGCCCGGCAGCGGGCGCTGGGCGGAGCCCGGCTTGGTCTCGGTGACGCCCGGCAGCGGCGAGATCATCATCGCGCCGGTCTCGGTCTGCCACCAGGTGTCCACGATCGGGGTCCTGTTCGCGCCGATGTGCTCGCGGTACCAGACCCAGGCCTCGGGGTTGATGGGCTCGCCGACCGAGCCGAGCACCCGGAGGCTGGAGAGGTCGAACTTCGCGGGGATGTCGTCTCCCCACTTCATGAACGTGCGGATCGCGGTGGGCGCCGTGTAGAGGATCGTCACGCCGTACTTCTGCACGATCTCCCAGAACCGCCCCTGGTGGGGGGTGTCCGGCGTGCCCTCGTACATGACCTGCGTCGCGCCGTTGGCCAGCGGGCCGTAGACGATGTACGAGTGCCCGGTGACCCAGCCGATGTCGGCGGTGCACCAGTAGACGTCGCTCTCCGGCTTGAGGTCGAAGACGGCGTGGTGGGTGTACGCGGCCTGGGTGAGGTAGCCGCCGGAGGTGTGCAGGATGCCCTTCGGCTTCCCCGTGGTGCCCGAGGTGTAGAGGATGAAGAGCGGGTGCTCCGCCGGGAACGCCTCCGGGGTGTGCTCGGCGGACTGGCGCGCGACGATGTCGTCCCACCAGACGTCCCGGCCCTCGGTGAACGCGGTGTCCTGGCCCGTACGGCGGACCACGAGGACGTGCTCGACCTGCGGGCACTTGGCGACGGCCTCGTCGATGGCCGGCTTGAGGGCGCTCGGCTTGCCGCGGCGGTAGCCGCCGTCGGCGGTGACGACCAGCTTGGCGTCGGCGTCCTGGATGCGGGAGGCGACGGCGTCGGCCGAGAAGCCGCCGAAGACCACCGAATGGGCGGCGCCGACCCGGGCGCAGGCCAGCATCGTGATGGCCGCCTCGGGGATCATCGGCAGGTAGACGGCCACCCGGTCGCCCTTGCGGACGCCCAGCTCGGTCAGGGCGTTGGCAGCCTTGGAGACCTCGTCCTTGAGCTCGGCGTAGGTGATCGCGCGGCTGTCGCCGGGCTCGCCCTCGAAGTGGATGGCGACCCGGTCGCCGTGGCCGGCCTCGACATGCCGGTCGACGCAGTTGTACGCCACGTTCAGCTCGCCGTCCGCGAACCACTTGGCGAACGGCGGGTTCGACCAGTCGAGCGTCTCGGTCGGCTCGGTGGCCCAGCTGAGCCGCCTGGCCTGCTCGGCCCAGAAGCCCAGCCTGTCCGCCTTGGCCTGCTCGTACGCCTCCGCCGTCACATTGGCGTCCGCGGCCAGCTCGGTGGGCGGCGCGAACCGCCGCTCTTCCTTGAGCAGGTTGGCCAAGGATTCGTTGCTCACGACATCTCCCTTTCCCAGGGCGTCCTCTGTGCGTATGTGTCCCGCGTCATAGCTCATCAGTCAGATGCCCGGGTGACAAGAGCCTCCAGGGAATTGGTTTAGACCTGTGAGCGGAATGACGTGCGGTGGCCCCTTCTTCCCGAGCGGTGGGAGAAGGGGCCACACAGTCTCACGGACAGCCGGAGCCGATGGTTCAGGACGCGCGTGCCGTCTCCAGCGGCTCCGCCGGCATGACCTGGGTGAAGACGTCGTCGTAGCTGTGCACCTCGTCCGTCCCGGAGAGGAGGTACGCCTGCGCCTCGCCCACGTGGAAGTACACGCCGTGCAGCGTGAGCGTGCCCTCGGCCAGCCGGCGCGCCACCGGCTCGTACGCCCGCAGGTGCTCCAGCTGCTGGACCACGTTGGTCAGACAGAGCTGCTCGACCGCGTCCGCCGGAAGCCGCCCGGAGATCCGGGCCCAGGCGTGCCGCCGGCTCACCATCCGCTCCAGGCTGGGCCGGCCGTGGCGCAGCCAGCGGCGCAGCGGGGTCGGCGGGTCGTCCGGACCGGCGTTGAGCAGGGCCTGCATCGCGCCGCAGCCGGAGTGGCCGCAGACGGTGATCGACGCGACCCGCAGCACGTCCACCGCGTACTCGATCGCCGCCGCCACCGAGTCGTCCCCGCTCTCCTCGCCGGGGAGCGGCACGAGGTTCCCGACGTTGCGCACGGTGAAGAGGTCACCGGGACCGCTGGAGGTGATCATGCTGGTGACGAGACGGGAGTCGGCGCAGGTCAGGAAGAGCTGCGAGGGCCGCTGCCCCTCCCGGGCGAGCCGCGCGAGCTCGTCCCGCACGAGCGGGGCGGTGTTCCGCTGGAACTTTCCGATGCCGCTGGCCAGATGCAGCCCCGTCGGCTGTCTGGTCTCCGTCGGCTTCTCCCCGCACTGGTGGTTGTGCCAGGGCGTCCAGGGGCGGCAGCAGGAGTGCGTGGCGGAGTCGGTGACGTGGGTGGGCTCGGCGATCCGGGCACCGGACGGGCCCGTCGTCTCGACCGTCCCGCCATGCGCGAGGTGCCCGGCGGTCCAGTCGCTCAGCGCCTCGTAGGCGGCGTGGTCCATGAAGGACCCGTCCAGCTCGACCACCACGTCGGAGCCCTGCGGCAGCTGGTGCAGGGCCCGGCTGAGCCGGGGCACGGCGAGGAAGGTCAGTTGCCCCCGGACGTGCAGCAGCTGGCGCCCGTCCCGCTCCTCCCGGGTGATCCGGGTGCGGGCCAGGCGGTGCAGGGCGACCGCGACGGCCACGGCGACGCCGAGGGCGACGCCCTCCAGGATCCCGACGAGGACGACGCCGGTCAGCGTCACCGCGTAGACGACGACCTCGCGGTGCCGGGTGACCGTACGGATGTGGGTGATGCTCACCATCTGGATGCCGACCACCATGACGAGGGCGGCGAGCGCGGGCAGCGGGATCAGGTCGAGCACCGGCACGAGCAGCAGGGCGGCGAGCACGATCCACAGGCCGTGCAGCATGGTCGAGGCACGACTCACCGCGCCCGCCGAGACGTTGGCGACGCTGCGGACCGCGACGCCGGCGACCGGAAGGCCGCCGAGAGCCCCGGAGACCACGTTGGCCGCGCCCTGTCCGGCGAGCTCGCGGTCGAGGCGGGAGCGGGGGACACGACGGCCGTCCGTGCGGGCGGCGTCGCGGCCGGCGACCAGCTTGTCGACCGCGACGGCCGAGAGCAGCGACTGCACGCTGGTGACGAGGGTGATCGTGAGCACGCCGGCCGCGATGCCGAGGACCGGGCCCTCGGGCAGGCCGGGCAGCGCGTGGCTGCTCCAGGACGGCAGGTCCACGCGGGGCACGGAGAGCCCGGCGAAGGCGGCCACCGCCGTCGCCCCGGCCACCGCGACGAGCGCGGCCGGCGCCTTCCGTACGACCCGCCCGGCACGGCCCGGCAGCCTGGGCCAGCACAGCAGCACGGCCACGGTGAGGGCGCTGATGGCGAGCGCCGCCGGCTGGGCGTGCGCCAACTGGGCGGGCAGGCCGAGGGCGTTGTCGACGGTGGAACTCTGTGGGGTGCCGCCGAGCACGATGTGGAGCTGGGCGAGGGCGATGGTGACGCCGATGCCGGCCAGCATGCCGTGCACGATCGCGGGCGAGACGGCGAGCGCCGAGCGGGCCACGCGCAGGGCGGACAGGGCGAGTTGGGTGAGTCCGGCGAGGACGGTGATGGCGCAGGTGGCGCGCCAGCCGTACCGCTGGATGAGCTCGGCGGTCACGACGGTGAGTCCGGCGGCGGGGCCGCTCACCTGGAGCGGCGAGCCGCCGAACCGGCCGGCTACGAGTCCGCCGACGGCGGCGGCGACCAGGCCGGCCTGGAGCGGGGCTCCGGTGGCGAGCGCGATGCCGAGCGAGAGCGGCAGCGCGATCAGGAAGACGGCGACGGACGCGGAGAGGTCGGCGCCGGCGACGCGGAAGCGGCGGGGTCCGTGCGGCGGGCCGTGCGGCCGCTGGCTCCGGGGCCGGTTGGTGGTGTCGGTGGTGTCGGTCGTGCGGGCAGGGGTGCAGAGGGTCATGTCCCGTCTCCTCCGGGGCAGCGCGGTCGCGGCTCGTGCGGGGTGCAGCGGCGGGATGTCGGCGAGAGCCTCCGGAACAGCGGAGTGGAGGATCAACGCTCAGTAAATGGATCGTAATGGAGAGTAAAGACTGCGGCATTATTTTCGGGGCAAACAGGGCAATGATTCACCGGTTCCGGTGACAGAACGTGCGCATGCCGCTTGTCGTTGACGCCCTCCGGTCCTCGTGGTGCGACGTTGACGCCGCTTGTACGGAAATCCGAGGATCTGAGGAGAGGTGCGCGGATGTCAGCCGCCCGCAGAACGACCACCGTCCGGAGGAAGGCGCTCACCGTCGGCGCCCTCACCCTCGCTCTCGCCACCGGCCTCGCCGGCTGCTCGGGCTCCGACGACACCGCCACGAAGGGCGCACCGGGCGGCGCGGGCGCCAAGAAGGGCCCGGCCGCGGCCCCGCAGACCGCACCCCGGCTGATCGGCGACGGCTCGACCGCCTTCACCGGCGCCCAGCCCCACCAGCCGGTCTGGCAGAAGCTCAAGCCCGGTGAGACCCCGCCGCAGTTCGTGGTCTTCTCGTGGGACGGCGCGGGCGAGGACAGCCAGAAGCTGTTCTCCCACTTCCGCTCGGTGGGCAAGAAGTACGACGCCACCATGACGTACTTCCTCAGCGGCGTGTACCTGCTGCCCGAGGAGAAGCGGGAGCTCTACGACCCGCCGCAGCACAGCCCCGGCCGCTCCGACATCGGCTTCAACGACGTCGAGGGCATCCGCGCCACCGTCCGCGAACTGCGCGGCGCGTGGCAGGAGGGCAACGAGATCGGCACCCACTTCAACGGCCACTTCTGCGGCAAGGACGGCGGTGTCGGCAACTGGTCGGTCGAGGACTGGAAGAGCGAGATCAACCAGGCCAAGTCCTTCGTCAAGCACTGGAAGACGAACGCCGGCCTGCGCGCCGAGCAGCCGCTGCCCTTCGACTACGACAAGGAGCTCGTCGGCGCCCGCACCCCCTGCCTCGAGGGCCGGACCAACTTCGTCCAGGCAGCCGCGCAGATGGGCTTCCGCTACGACACCAGCGGCGTCAACGACCAGATCTGGCCCAAGAAGGACCTGGGCCTGTGGGACCTGTCGATGCAGCTCGTGCCCGTCCCGGGCCGCGCCTTCCAGACGCTCTCCATGGACTACAACTTCCTGGTGAACCAGTCCGGTACGACCCAGGGCGACCCCTCCCAGCACCGCTACTGGGGCGACCAGATGCGCGACGGCCTCGTGCAGGCCTTCGAGCGCTCCTACCGGGGCAACCGCGCACCACTGATCATCGGCAACCACTTCGAGTCCTGGAACGGCGGCACGTACATGCGCGCCGTCGAGGAGACCATCTCCACCGTCTGCGTGCAGAAGGACGTCAAGTGCGTCTCCTTCCGCCAGCTCGCCGACTGGCTCGACGCCCAGGACCCCGACGTCATCGCGAAGATGCGCACCCTGAAGGTCGGCGAGGCCCCGGCGGCCGGCTGGAAGAGCTTCCTCGCCCCCCAGCCGGCAGCCCCGGCAGGCGCCCCGGCCGCCAAGCCGGCAGCCCGCCACTGAGCCCTTCGACCGGGCGTCGAGCGGGCTCGGGCGTCGAGCCGGCTGAGCCTTCGGCCGGGGCGTCGAGCAGGCGCGGGCGTCAGGCCGGCCGAGCCTTCGGCCGGGGCGTCGAGCAGGCGCGGGCGTCAGGCCGGCTGAACGGCGCTGAGTCCTTCGTCCAGTACGAAATCGGGGTCGACCTGCGCCGCCAGGTCGGCCCCGGTCTTGGCGTTGCCCCAGCTCTCCGCGTTGCGCAGGTGGAAGTGGACCATCTGGCGCGTGTAGCGCTCCCAGTCGCGGTGGGCGTAAGAGTCGTCCGCCGCGTCCTGGAGGGCCTGGAGCGACATGCGGTTGTCCGCCTCCAGGAGCTCGAACCGGGGCGGGCGGCCCTTCTCCATCGCCCGCACCCAGTCCGAGTGGCCCACCGTCACGAGCAGGTCCTCGCCGACCTCCTCGCGCAGGAAGTCGAGGTCGTCCCGGCCCTGCACCTTGTTGCCGACGACCTTGAGCGCCACGCCGAAGTCCCGCGCGTACTCCTTGTACTGGCGGTAGACCGAGACGCCCTTCCGGGTCGGTTCGGCGACCAGGAAGGTCATGTCGAAGCGGGTGAAGAGGCCGGAGGCGAAGGAGTCCGAGCCCGCCGTCATGTCGACGACCACGTACTCGTCGGCACCGTCGACCAGGTGGTTGAGGCAGAGCTCCACCGCGCCGACCTTCGAGTGGTAGCAGGAGACCCCGAGGTCCGACTCCGTGAACGGCCCGGTCGCCATCAGCCGGATCTCACCGTCGTCGAGCAGGACCGGACGCGCGCAGGCCTCGTACACCGGGTTGTCCTCGCGGACCCGCAGCAGCCGTGAACCCTCCCCGGGGGGCGTCGTCTTGATCATCGTGTCGGCGGAGGCGATCCGCGGGTTGCTGCCCCGCAGGTACTCCTTGATGAGCGGCAGGTGCGCGCCCATCGCGGGCAGCGCGGCGGCCTCCGCATCGGGCAGGCCGAGCGCGGCGCCCAGGTGCTGGTTGATGTCGGCGTCGACGGCGACGACCGGTGCTTCGTTGGCGGCGAGGTGGCGGATGAAGAGAGAGGACAGCGTGGTCTTGCCGCTGCCGCCCTTCCCCACGAAAGCGATCTTCATGTTCACCTAGGGTAGCGGTCTGATCGCGGCCCGTGGTCAAGCTGCGTGAAGAAGACCACTCCAACGTGGGGCGGGCCCCCGGGGCGCGTAGCCTCCCTACTTATGAGTACGCACGCCTCTGACCCCTTGGCCGCCCTCGGCTCCCTGCCGGGCGTCGCCGAAGCGGTGGACTCCGTACGCAAGGCCGTCGACCGGGTCTACGGCCACCGCGTGATGCGCCGCCGCAGCAACGAGATCTCCTCCGAGGCGGCGCTGCGCGGCGCCCGCGGCTCGGCCGCCCTGTCCGGGGCCGACTGGGCCCTGGAAGAGGTCCGCCGGCGCACCGACTTCAGCGCCGACGCCGAGGCCCGCACGGTCGGCGCCGCCCTGCGCCTCGGCGCCGAGGCCGGACAGCTGCTCTCCATCTGGCGCCAGTCCCCGCTGCGCGTGCTCGCCCGGCTCCACCTGGTCGCCGCCGGCGACGTGGGTGCCCCGGGCAGCGCCGGCACCGGCGCGGGCTCGGCTGTCGGCGACTCGGTGGGCCGGCCCCGGCTGGACGGCGAGACGGTCGACGAACCGCTCATCAGCGCCCCGCTGCCGACGCCCGCCGAGGTCGCGGGCCGGCTCGACGGCCTCGCCGAGCTGATCGTCGCGGGCAGCGAGGCCCCGGCGCTCGTGACGGCGGCCGTGGTGCACGGCGAGCTGCTCGCGCTGCGCCCCTTCACCTCGTACAACGGCCTGGTCGCGCGGGCGGCGGAGAGGATCGCGCTGGTCGGCAGCGGCCTCGACCCCAAGGCGATCTGCTCTGCCGAGGTCGGCCACGCGGAGCTGGGACGGGCTGCCTACCTCGCCGCCTTCGAGGGGTACCTGTCGGGGACCCCGGACGGCGTGGGCGCCTGGATCGCGCACTGCGGGCGCTCGGTGGAACTGGGAGTCCGGGAGTCGACGGCCGTGTGCGAGGCCCTCCAGCGCGGCGCCGCCTGAGAAGGCCGGGCTCCGGGGCGGGACCTTCGCGGGGGTAGGGCCTTCGCGAGGGAGCGACCGGGTCCGGAAATGGGTTGCGGCGGCACCAGTCCTGGTACCGCCGCTGGCACGTCCACCCAGTTACCAAGCGTCCTCGATATGTGCCCATCAGGCCGGGAACTTTGCCCGTGGCCTGGTGCGGCTGGCCCGTAATCGACGGGTCGACGTCGCGTGGGTGCCCGGTTTCAGTGCTAGGTCCGTGGGGCCTTCATGCTCAACAGGTGATCCTCTCGGATGTCCTCGGTCTCGCGGGCCTGATTCCTTTCTACTCCTGTCCGGGTGGAAGCGAAAGTGCTGGCTCCACTTCTCCGCCGACTGCTCAAATTCGGGCAAAGTCCCCGGCGACTCGTTGGGTGAGTGCCGACTGCCGGCGCCGGGCGGCGTACCAGACGAGTCCGGCTCCGATGGCCGCCGCTCCCACCGCCGCCGCGGCGACGAGCGTCGGGCGGGGCGGCATCCGGAAATCGGGCAGCCGCTGCTTGAGGCGCACCGGCTTCTCGAAGGCGAGAACCGGCCATTCCCGGGCCACGGCCTCCCGGCGCAGCGTGCGGTCGGGATTGACCGCGTACGGGTGGCCGACGGCCTCCAGCATGGGGATGTCGGTCGCCGAATCGCTGTACGCGTAGCAGCGCGAGAGGTCGTAGCCCTCCGACTTCGCGAGCTCCCGGACCGCCTCCGCCTTCGTCGGCCCGTAGGCGTAGTACTCCACCTCCCCGGTGAAGCACCCGTCCCCGCCGACCACCATCCGGGTGGCGACGACCCGGTCGGCACCGAGCATCTCGCCGATCGGCTCGACCACCTCGGCGCCGGAGGTCGAGACGATCACGACGTCGCGGCCGGCGGCGTGGTGTTCCTCGATGAGGGAGGCGGCCTCGTCGTAGATGATCGGGTCGATCAGATCGTGAAGGGTCTCGGCGACGAGCTCCTTCACCTGGGCGACGTTCCAGCCTTTGCAGAGCGCGGAAAGATATTCACGCATCCGCTCCATCTGGTCGTGATCGGCTCCGCCCACCAGGAAGACGAACTGGATGTAGGCCGTCCGCAGGGCGGCGCGGCGGCTGATCAGTCCGCCCCGGTAGAAGGACTTGCTGAAGGTCAGCGTCGATGACTTCGCAATGACCGTCTTGTCCAGGTCAAAGAAGGCGGCTGTGCGCGGCAAGGAGTGGTTTTCCACAAGCCCGAGCATAGGTGCCCGCCATTCGGCGTACGCTCGGGCGCGTGGGTTTGCCTGAGAAGGCTGTCGGGTACACCATGGAAGTCACGGATCGTTCGCGACCGTGCTAACCCGGTCCGGCTCCTCCCCCCCCGAGTCGGCCGGAGAGACGACCCCCGCTCTCCCCCCCGGCGGGGGTCGTCGCATGTCCGGAGCCGTTTTGGCCCTGCGTGCCATCGGCCGCTCCCTTCCTTCCGTTCGTCGGTCATGAGTCGACCGAGGCCCCGCCCGGCTCTCGATCCATCACTCACAGTAATCGGCAGGCTGCGTTCCGGACAGTCCCCGGAGGGGTGGCGAAGTTATTCACAGCCCCTCGCCTATCCACAGTTTTTCGGCAAGATCGGCACGATTTCCGGGACGGCCCCACGGTGATTCCTGTCGCGAAGTTCGCGGACGGCAGGAATCACGAGAGGGGTGTGCGCCGTGGAGACATCCAGGACTTCCGGGGCCAGGGGTACGACACGCGGTTCGGCGCCGTGGGGACGGGACCCGCGGGGGCCGGAGCCGCGGAGGGCGGGCTCGCCGGGAGCGGAGGGGCCGGAAGCGGACGGGGCGCGCCGCGCCGGGCCGCTGATCGTCACCGAGGACCTCGGGCTGCTCGACGACCTCCTGCGGTTGTGCGCCGCCGCCGGGGTCGAGCCCGAGGTGCACCACCGGGTGCCGGAGCGGCGGGCGAGCTGGACCGACCCGCCGCTCGTCCTGGTCGGAGACGACGTCGCGGCCCGCTGCCGGGGAGCGGTGCGCCGGCCGGGGACCCTCCTCGTCGGCCACGACCGGGACGATCCGGAGGTGTGGCGGCTGGCGGTCGAGATCGGCGCGGAGAGCGTGCTGAGCCTCCCGGCCGCCGAGAACCTCCTCGTCGACCGTCTCGCCGACGCGGCCGAGGGCGTGGGCAGGCCGGCGCTGACCGTCGGCCTCGTCGGCGGCCGGGGCGGCGCGGGAGCCTCCACCCTGGCCTGCGGTCTCGCGCTGGCCGCCGCGAGGGCCGGGCACCGCACGCTGCTCGTCGACGGCGACCCGCTGGGCGGAGGGCTCGACGTGTTGCTCGGCGGCGAGTGCGAGGAGGGCAGACGATGGCCCGACTTCGCCGCCTCGAAGGGCCGTCTTGCCGGCGGGGCCCTGGAGGAGTCCCTGCCGTCGGTGCGCGGGGTGCGGGTGCTCAGCTGGGACAGGGACGCGGCGGCGCCGGTGCCGCCCGAGGCCGTGCGGTCCGTGCTCGCCGCCGCGCGGCGCCGGGGCGGGGCCGTCGTGGTCGACCTGCCGCGCGGGACCGACCCGGCGGTCACCGAAGCCCTCGCCCAGCTCGACCTCGGACTGCTCGTCGTCCCCGGGGAGTTGAGGGCCGTCGCGGCCGCCCACCGGATGGTCTCGACGATCGGCCCGGCCGTGCGGGACCTGCGCGTCGTGGTCCGCGGGCCGTACGCGGCGGGACTCGACGAGCGGTGGGTCGCCGATGCGCTGCGGCTGCCGCTCGCCGGTGAACTCCCTTACGACCCGGGGATCGTGGCCGACCAGGACGCGGGCGTCCCGCCGGGCGCCGAGCCCCGGGGGCCCCTCGGCCGGTTCTGCGGCGCCTTCTGGGAGCGCGCCCTCACGCCCGGTGGTGCGGCATGACCGGGGCAGGGGCCGAGGCCTGGGGTGCGGGTGCCGGCGCGGGCAGCGGGGCGGGGCTCCTCGACGCCGTGCGGCAGCGGCTCGCGGCGAGCGGCGCGGAGCCCACCCCGGCGCGCGTGGCGGCTGCGCTGCGGGCCCAGGGGCGGCTGCTCGGCGACGCGGAAGTGCTCGGCGCGGCAGAGGAGTTGAGGTGTGAGCTGATCGGCACCGGTCCGCTGGAGCCGCTGCTCGCCGACCCGGCGGTCACCGACGTCCTGGTCTCCGCACCCGACCGGGTGTGGGTGGACCGGGGCACCGGTCTCGAACGGGCCCCGGTGGCCTTCCCCGACGCGGCGGCCGTCCGCCGCCTCGCGCAACGGCTCGCGGCGGTGGCCGGGCGCAGGCTCGACGACGCCCGGCCCTGGGTCGACGCGCGGCTCCCCGACGGCACCCGGATGCACGCGGTGCTCCCGCCGGTCGCGGTCGGCTCGACCTGTCTGTCGCTGCGCGTGGTCCGCCCGCGAGCCTTCTCGCTGGAGGAGCTGGTCGCGGCGGGCACCGTGCCACCGGACGGCGCCCCGATCCTGCGCGCCCTGATCGACGCCCGCGTGTCGTACCTCGTCAGCGGCGGCACCGGGACGGGAAAGACCACGCTCCTCGCCTCGCTTCTGGGGCTCGTGGGGGAGCGGGAGCGGATCGTGCTCGCCGAGGACTCGGCGGAGCTGCGGCCGGACCACCCGCACGTGGTGCGCCTGGAGGCGCGGCCCCCGAACCAGGAGGGCGCCGGGCTCGTCACCCTGCGGGACCTGGTCCGCCAGGCGCTCCGGATGCGCCCCGACCGGCTGGTGGTCGGCGAGGTCAGAGGCGGCGAGGCCGTGGACCTGCTCGCCGCGCTCAACACAGGCCACGAAGGTGAGTGCCTGCCCAAACCATACATAGAACCGTGCAGCACACACGGCGAAACCCCGCCCATGCGCCGTGGGGGAAGCGCACAGACGGGGCCTGACTCAGCCCTACAGGGCCGCGCTCAACCTCTCGCAGACCTCGGCGCTGGTAGGCCGGTCAGCGGACGAACGGCTGAGCATGTGAGGGATGAGGCCCCCCAGCGCTCCGGACACGTCCACGGGGCGGTGAGGGCGCGCCACGATGGCCCACCGCTGTTCCTCCCGGGATGCGTCGTCCGGGTAGTCCACGTGCCGCCACCCCGTCGCGCTGATGAACAGTGCCGCTCCCAGCGCGTACACGTCCGCTTCCGGCGTCGGCGTCGCCGTCCCCGTGTCCAACACGCTGGCCGAGATTTCCGGCGCTTCGTAGTGGACGAGACAGCCCCGGTACGGGAAGTCATAGGCGCGGGGAATCCGCCCCCCACTGGACAGCGCCAGGTCGATCAGGAACGCCCCGGCCGACTCCCCCAGGAGGAAATGCGCGGGCTGTACGTCCCCGTGCACCCATCCCATCCCGTGCAGCCCCGACAGGGCCACAGCGCACGACAGGGCTTCTCCGAGATTCGGCTCGGCCTCGCCGTCCCGGCATGGCGCCCACCGGTCGTAGAGGCTGTCGCCGCGTCGCCACGGCTGAGCGCCCCACGTGCCGTGTTCCCACTCCCCGCTGAAAATCCGTTCATGGGTGAGCTGTCGCAGAACGGCGGCTTCACGGGCAGGTGCCAGCGCGGTCCATGCGTGCGTCCGACTCGGGTAGCCCACTTTCACCGCGTAGGGACCGGCCTCGGTCTTGACCTTCCATACGGACGACCCGCGCCGGTTGAGGACCAGTTCGGCGGGGCCGGGATTGAGGAGTTGCAGCGCACCGTCCGGCGGGCTGTAGGGGCCATCGAAAATCATGCTTCACCTTCCAACGGCAGGGCCGGTCCCCGCAGTTGAGAACCGGCCCCACCCTCACCAGTACGGGTCAGCTGGCCGTCAGGCGGCCCGGTAGTCGCGCCCGCAGTCAGAGTCGCACTGCGCCGCGTTCTCGCCGTTCACGGTCCACAACGAGTCCAGCACCATGAACCCGTTGGCCTTGATCGCGTGCGCCGTCGCCTGCACCTCCTCCAGGACCCGGCCACCACCACCGGGGCGCGGGTTGTGCTCCAGGAACCGGCCCGCGTGCGTCTCGCAGAACTCGCGGTAGTCGGCGGTGTGCAGGATGAACGCGTGCAGCGCGCCGTCCACGTCGTCGCTCGGCACCATCTTGACCGTGGCCGTGCCGACCGTGGCGAGGAACGCGAGAGCCTGATCCGTGGCCCGCTCCGCCTTCTCCTGGTCGTAGCCGAAGTGGGTCACGGTGAACTCGGCGATGCTGTCGAACAGGTCCGAGCCGACCAGCGCGCGGCCGGTCTTGAGGTCGTTCGCGGTTGCCGTCATGGCTGTACCTCCTTGGTTGGGGTGAGCTGTTCCGCAGCGCTCCGAACGAGGACGGGAGCCGCACGCCATATGGCCGCCTCCCACTCCCGGGCCTCCCGCTCCGCGATGATCCGCACCAATCCGGCGTCGATCTCCGCGCGCTGTTCTGGGGTGAACCTGAGGAGCCCTCTCACATCCGCTCCCTTATCCGCTGGCTCGTGTTGGCTGTGACCACAGCGGCACTCAGGGCGTCCGACTGGTATGCGGTCTCCAGACTCTCCGGGTCCGCCTCCCACTCCCGGCCACCGTTCAGCGGGCGGAGTTGGTAGCGCGGTCCCACGTGGCCCATGACGCGGCCTACGCGGCCCGTAGAGACGTCCAGCGCCGTTTCCCCCGCCTCCCAGTCTCGGGGGTGCTCACGTGCGCTCTCAGGGCTGCTCATGGCTGCACCTCTCGTGCTCGTTCGGCTGCTCACAGAAGGCAACCGCGTGACCACAGGGGAGAGGTACCGTTGCGACAGCGCGACGACTTAAGAGCTTTAAGCGACTTGAAGACGCGGGGAGTTGATGACCGGTGGCTAGCCCCAATGACACGCTCGCCCGACTGCACCGGGAAACCGGCTGGACGCTCCGCCAGTTCGCCCAAGAGGTCAACAAGCTGGGCACCGAGCGGGGAACCCCCCTCAAATACCGGGAACCCTCAGTGCACCAGTGGCTCAACGGGCACATGCCGAAAGAGGCCGTCCGCCCGCTGATCTTGGAAGCGCTGGCCCGGAAACTCGGACGCCCCATCACGCACAGCGAAGCGGGATTCCCGCCCCCTCCCGCCGAAGAGTCCGGCGCGCTCCCCAGTACCGTGGAAGGGCTGCTAGACCTGGGGAGGGCAGACATGGACCCATCGCGCAGGAGCGTGCTCGGAGTAGGTCTGTTCTCTGTCGCCCTCACTGTGCCCAATTGGCCGGACGTGGTCGGCCGAATGGAAGCCGCCCAAAAGGGCGAGACGCAGCGCATCGGAATGTCCGACGTTCAATCAGTCATCGCCATGACCGAACGCCTCTCAGACATTGACGACCAATTCGGCGGACGGACAGCGCGGCCGATGGCAGCCGCCTATTTGGTCAACACCGTCGCCCCATATCTCCGTGCTGATGCTCCGGACAACGTCCGCAAAGCGATGATGGCTGCTGCATCGGATCTTTCTTATCTCACGGGATACATGGCCGTGGACGAGGGCGTTCACGGGATGGCGCAGCGCTACTACCTGAAAGCGCTTGAACTCGCCGGGGCGTCCGAAGATCACCTCACGTTCTGCACCACTCTCCGAGGAATGAGCGTTCAGGCCGTAGACCTCGGGCACGGGTCCGAAGCACTGCGCCTCGCCGATGCCGCCGCAGCCTCTTCCCCGCAGGCTGGTCCCCGAATGCGCGCATTCCTCGCCGGACAGCAGGCGCACGCAGCCGCACAAGAGGGCAACGGGCGCATGGCCCTACAGCGCATCCAGGAAGCTGAGACGGCCATGGAGAAAGCCGAGTCTCAGTCCAAGACTTTCGGGTCCTACAACCCTTCTTCGCTGGCCTACCACGTCGGCCAAGTGCGCTACGAAATGGGTGACTTGGCGGGTTCCATCGAATCACTCAAGGAATCCAACCGGCTCCGTCCCAGCACTTTCCGGCGAACGAGTATCCGTTATCTGTCCATGCTGGCAGAACGGCAACTAGAAGTCGGCCACCTAGAGGCGGCGTGCGAAACATGGGGGAGCGTGCTGGAGATATACCCCCTCGTCCAGTCCGGGCAGTGCGACCGCAGCATTACCGCTATGCACAGCCGCATTCGCCCGTACCTGAAAAACCATGCAGCGCGGGACCTCTACGAACGCGCCCGACTGGTGACGCCCCCGAACCTGCTTCCCGCCTAGGAATCGAAGGGGTCAAAACCCTTGCGGCGTCAGGGCTCGCAGTTCTCGCCGGCCGGGGAACCGCCTGAAATTCGAAGGCACCCGGGGCCGATGGTGTTACGGCTGGTGATCGGAAGCCGGTTCGGCGACCCCATTACCCGTACAGCCAGGCAGGTGCCACCACCTTGCGGTTGGGAAAGGCTTCGTTTCCGGGTCACCCCCCACCCCTTACGCCACTAAACGTGACCTTTAGAAGCAAGGCGCCATGCAGAATGCGAGCGAAACCGCTCACCAGGGCGACGGCGGGGCTTCCCTATCCGACCGGTCAATCTTGGTTCGTAGCCGGGGCCCCTGCGCTTGCGCTGCCTCGGCCTGAGTCTTGCGCGTGTGGTGCCACCGACAGAGCAATTGCAGGTTGTTTAGCGAGTGGTTGTCTCCCGGCGTGATGTGGTCCACGTCCCTGCCCGTTTCCCCGCAGCGCTGGCCGGTGTCCATGAGGACGGCCTGACATCGACCCCCAGCACGTCGAATTACTCGGCCCCGCAGCTTGTGCCAATTGGCCGGTAGCCGCTCGCGCCGATTACTTGATTCCCATGCCATTAGGGCGTTTCCTTGCGCTGCTTCCGATCCTGCTTCCATATCCGGTACTCATCCCAAGACATGGTCGTGACCATTCGGCACGCACCCGCACGCACCCCGTTGAACGGACACCGAGGGTTGAAATCCTCAACGCCGCAATATCGGCAAGACAGTTGTCGCTCACTGCCCATCACGCCGCGCCTTTCGCTCTGCATTGAACTCCCGCTGAAAATTCCTCACTTGGTCGGCCCCGCTGCCGTCCGTTGCATTCCAGCGAGCTAGGTACTCGTCCCGCTTTGCTGCGTCCTCGGCGGGGATCTCGATTCCCCGGAACAACGGGAGGGTCTGACAGTGGCAACCCGAGTGGAATTGATCCGGCTCCATGTAGTCGGAGTAAGCCGCCCCGCGACTGGCGATCATGGCGCAGAAACCGCACGGGTCGGCATCCGTCTTTCGATACCAACCGATCACCTCGGCGTCATTCTCTCGGGCCTCGGCCAGCGCGTCACGACCGCCCGATTCAGCGAGTCGGCCAGCGTCTAGAGCAAGGTTTCGCCCTGCGCTTTGCATCACGTCGTCAAGGGCCTTGATGAATTCCGGGTCATCCAACCGGCCCCGCTGGAGTTCCTTTCGGAGCGGCGCAGTGTGGACGTAATACGACGTCTTGGCCTTGCCAGACTCGGCGGCTAGGTCTCGGTTGTCCCATACAGATTCGGGGGCCGGTTTGCCGTTCGCTGCCTCTCGGGCCGCATTGTGATACTTCACGCCCTCGGCGTACGACCGGCTGCGGGACTGGCTCACTAGCGCTTGATATTCACGCACCACAGCGGATGAGCCCTCGGCCGCTCGCTGTGGAGACAGGCCACGCCACCAGGACATGACCCGCTCCACTAGCGATTCGGAGATATCAACCTGTGCCGAGTGATAATCCTGTGCAGCCGCGTTGAAATCGGACTGCCGATTCATTAGAACTCCCGCTGTGCGCGAAGAATCCGGCCGACAGCCCCGCCATCGCTGGAGTCGGTCGGATCAAGGCCACCGGTTCCGAACCCAGAGCGGCCTACAGCCGCGTACTTGGCGAGCGTCTTTGCCTCGGCCTCTAGTTCCTCGGCAGACTCGCCGCGCAGGAATCCCATTAGCTCATCCGGCAGCCCATGGCGACGGCCGACCCGTTCACGCTCTAGGGCAACCTCGGCAGCCTTTACGCGGGCCTCCGCGTCGTCCAATTGGGCATTGAGGTTCTGGCGTAGATCCTCGGACGTGCGTAGCGCCGTAGAGGCTTGCTGCAATTCGGCCTTTAGGTCATCCAGTGAGGGGCCTTCTGAAACCGTCTCTGCGCCATTCTGAGAGGTCCGGCCGGCTGGGGGGCCCAATTCCACCTCAGAAACTTCCCCAGGGCTTACAGCGGGCTCCTGTGGCGTCTCCGGCGCATTCTCTACCTCGGCCACAATCACCCCTCCTTACGTAGCCGGAACAAACTTGAGGCCGACCGCGCGCTTAGTGTCTAGGACGGTAGCGCCCACGAATGCCTCAACGACGCTCATTTCCGTTCGCGTCTCACCGTTGAAGGAAACGAACCAAGTCATTGCGTAACCCTGGTTATCCTCATCAGTGGCCGATGCGCCGGAAACCGACTCGGGCTTAGCCGGTGCCTTGATGGCAGCGGCGAATGCCTCACGAGTCATGGCGACAGCGCCGTCGGTGATGAATGGCGACATGTAGACGTCGAAGCCATGCAGGCGACCCACAATCGCGTCACGGAGAGCGGACGGCGAACCGGCAGACCCGACATTCGAAAGGTTCGGGTCCATTAGCAGTGTGCGCTTAACGTTCGGGCTCACCACCAGGACACGCGACTTAGCGCCGACCTTGCGGGTGTCGAGAATTTCGCCCGCCTCAGTAATGGCGTCACGAGGGTTGGCCGGATCGATTGTCAGCGTGGCACTGGCAATAACCGGCTGCATCACCGTGGCAATCTCCTCCTCGATCATCTCGGCCACACCGGCAACCTGCGGCATAAGGACCTGCGCGCTGAAGTTTTCGACATTCAGCGTCATGTCCTTAGCGGTCAGCTCCAGTGGCTGCATGGCGTGAGTGTTGAGCTTCACGGAAACAGTCTGCTCATTGAGTGGCGTACTGATAGCCGAGGTGGAGCCGGTGAACTTGGACGCCTGTAGTACACGTGGAATGCGAACACTTACCGTGTCGCCTCGCCCGCCGATGAAATCAGCCTCGGCGTCACGGAACACGAGACGACCTAGAACTAGCTCAGCCTTAAGTAGCGATGCGGCATTCTTGGCAACGACGTTGCTAACGGCAAAAATGTTGGCCATTGTTAGACCTCCTCGGAGTCGGCAGCCTGCGCCTTGCGGTAATCGGTCGCGATGTTGAGCACGGCGATTAGACCCGTTACCGATTCCTTTACCTCGTCGCCCGTCACGAGGTCATCGCAAAGCAGCTCCACGGCGAATAGCGCGTGCCAGTTGAGCGCCGTATATGGGTCGGCAATAGCGCCCGTGCGGTACTGGTGGAAAGCGTATTGGGCATCTGCCTGCAAGTCAGGGGACATGCGCGGCTCCAATCAAATAGGGATCGTTTTTAGGGCAGTGCAGGTAAGCGCGAAACCCTGGGACGCCAGGACAACGAATCACGCGGACGCGCCCCTACCTATAGAGAGGTGGTTGGTGAAGTACATACGCGGGCGGAACGGACATTGGCGGCACCACTGTTACCGTTTCGTTATATGCATAGGAAATGCCGCCTATTTCAGCGAGGCGGGATCGGCACGGCTTTGAGAATCGACACAGCGATAGACCCCCTCTGACCTGGGGTTATGTTGTGAGTGTTGATTCTCGGATGAAAGTTCAAGAGTCATAAGGGTTTCTATAGGGCTTGGTGAAACGCTCCTCGTAAACAGCACTCGACACACTCGCCCCCTGCCCGCTGTGTTACGGCGATTTCCACTCTGCTGGCATCAAAGGCTCTGTGTGCCTCTCTGGCGGCCCCGCACTGGCGTCCCGGTAGTTGGTCCCACCTTGGGCCCGCAAGACGCTCACGCGGCTATCTGTGGCTTCCCTGGGGGCAAAGCTAAGGGCCCCGCCCGGATCACTCCGAACGGGGCCCATATGCGCTGCTGTTTTTACGCTTCCGCCTCATCCATTGCTATGGCGATCAGTTCAGCGGTAGCCGGATCGGTTTCCCGGACCCACGCCGGTCCGTCGAAGCGCACGACTACCCGCGATGCGTCGAATCGCTTCGGCGCGCCGGGCGTGGCCGGTCGAATCTCGGCATGGGTTCCCATGTCCGCGAGCAGCGCCCGCCGCCCCTCGTCGTCGCGCCGTTCCCACTCAGCGGAGACCGGGCCCCCTGCGTCCACCCATCGCCCCTCGGCGTGGTCGGCTTCCTTACGCAACTCGATCTCGCGCTGTTCAAGTGAGGTGATCTGCTGAATCACGAGCTGACCCGCTCGGCCGCTCGGGTCCAACTGAGCAAGGCTTCCAGCCAAGCGGTCAATCTGCGTCCGAACCTCGGAGAGCTGGAGCACAGCGCTGCCGTCCGGTTCGGCCCAACGCTTGAGGTAAGAACCACCGAACACGGTCAGGTAGCGGCGAGTGACAAGCTCGTCCACGGCTGACGCGAGAACGACGTTCGGCCGGTGAATGCCTGCCTTGCCGACGCCCTTCGGACACACGTAGGTGCTGTAGTCCTTCCCGTTCACGGCACGGCGCTGCTTGTACATGGGTCCGCTGCACTCGGCACAGCGCGCGATGTGGAGGAGCAGCGCCTTGCCCCGGCTCGGTCGGTCAACGCCCCGACCCTTGGCCTTGCTGTCGAGCACCGCGCGGACGTTGGTCCACGTCTGTGCGTCGAGGATGGCGGGTCCGGCGGAGACGTGACGCCCTTCCGCGTCGAGTACGGCTTGGTGGGTCAGTGCTCCCCGCTTGCTCCCCGGCTTGGCCTGTACGAGCCACCCGCGAAGAGCGGGGGTGTAGAGCACATCCCGCAGCGTCGTCGTGTGCCACTTGGTTCCGCGTACCCTGCGACCGTCGCGCTGTCGGGCATGGTCTGCCGGGGAAGGGATGCCGCGCGCGGTGAGTTCCCGTGCAAGCCCCGCGACGGACGCGCCGTGATGAATGATCTTGTCGGCGCACTCGCGGATGATGGCGGCGGCCGTCTCGTCGATGGCCCAACGCTTGTTATTGACCGGGCCCGTGGACACGTAGCCGTACGGGGCGAGTCCTCCAAGGTGGTTGCCGCGCGAACGAAAGTGTTCCTTGGATGCCTGAATGCGGGCGGTGATCATGTCGCGCTCGTACTCAGCGAACGCGGCAAGCAGGTTGGCGAGGAACGATCCGTTCTCCGGAGACATCATCCCGTCTGCTGTGACGACCGTTGCCCTGGTTGACCCAGCGGCCTCCACCAGGCGTGAGAACTCGCGGACGCTGCGCGCGTACCGGTCGAGCTTTGCGGCGAGCACGTAGTCAGCGCGGGGGAGCCAGGTCAGCACCTCACGCATACCGGGTCGGTCTTCCAACTTGCTGGCACCACTGACGTTGGTGTCCGTGGCGACGTGGACCACCTTCCACCCGCGCTGTGCGGCGTACGCCTTGCAGATGGCGATGCGGTGGTCGGGTGCCTCCTCGGCAAAGAGGCGGGACAGGCGGTCGTAGATGACTACGGTCTTCTGGCTCATACGTACCTTCGAGGGCGCGCGTAAAGACCGGACCGTTGCGAAGCGCTTTGCACGGTTAGGCCGGGCACCCGGGCGGCTGCGGAACGGTCCACGCGAATACGGCGGCGGACGTTCCGGCGCGGCTCGAAGCCCTGGGGACGGCGGCCGGGCTCGACCGGGCGGCCCTGCACAGCCAGTTGGGCGCGGGCCTGTCCGTCGTGCTGCACGTCGTACGGGACCGGGACGGGCGGCGGCGGATCGCCGAGGCGCATGTCCTGGAGCGGGACAGGGACGGCCTGGTCCGCACGGTGCCGGCGCTGCGGTGGGGCGCGGCCGGGTTCGAGCGGGAGCGGGGCTGGGAGCGGCTGAGGTCGTTGATCGGAGGGGGAGCACGGTGACGGTGGAACTGGTGCCGGTGCGGGGCGCGGCACACGGGACGGCGGCACTCTGCGCGGTGCTCGCCCTGTGGTGGGCGGCCGAGCGGCGGCGCGGTGCGGGACGGGCGCGGGCGGTGCTCATCGGCGGAGTCCCGGTCGGGCGTGGCGGTGGGGAGTGGCCGGCGATGGCCGCGCGGTGGTGGGCCGTGCTGCGCGGGCGGCGCGCGTGGCTGTGCCTGCCTGTGGCGGGAGTCCTCGCTCTCCTCGGCGAGTCACCGCTGCCGCTGGTGGCGGGGGCGCTCGCGGTGCCCCTGGTGGGCCGGCGGCTGCGGACCGCGGAGCGGCGGAAGGAACGGGAGGCGCGGGCCGAGCGGGTGGTGGCCCTGTGCGGGGCGGTCGTCGGAGAGCTGAGGGCCGGATGGCAGCCCGCGCAGGCCCTGTCCTTCGCGGCCCGGGAGACGGGCGCGCTCGGCGCCGCGGAGGCGCCGGTCCTCGCGGCGGCCCGGTTCGGCGGGGACGTCCCGGAAGCGCTGCGGTGGGCGGCCCGGCAGGACGGCGCCGAAGGGCTGGCGGGCATGGCGGCCTGCTGGCAGGTGGCCGTCGACGGAGGCGCGGGCCTGGCCGCCGGGCTCGACCGGCTCGAGGCCGCCCTGCGGGACCACCGCGAGCAGCGCGACCGCCTGCGGGCCGAACTGGCCGGCGCCTGGGCCACGGTGACGGTCCTCGCGCTGCTCCCGGCCGCCGGACTCGCCCTCGGCGCGGCCCTGGGCGCCGACCCGCTGCGGGTGCTGCTGCACACACCGGCGGGCCTGGGCTGTCTCGCCGTGGGCGGGGCGTTGGAGGCGGCCGGACTGTGGTGGGCCGCCCGGATCGTACGAGGGGAGCGGGCGTGATCCAGGAACGGGTTCACCAGGTGCCGGACGGCGTTCGGACGGCGGGCCTCCTGCTTCTGGCTGCGGTCCTGTGCACGCAGAGCGTCATGGAGGTGCTGCGCGGGCTGCGGGCGCGCCGGACGCGGCGGCGGGCGGGCGTTCTCCTCGCGCGCCCGGAACGGCGACCCGCGAAGGCCCGCGTCGGGCCACCCTCGTGGGCGGGGCCCTGGCTGGTGCCCCTTGCGGCAGTCGGCATCGGCTGGGTTCTGTTCGGCGTGGTCGGCGGTCTGTGCGCCGGGGCCCTGGCGGCCGCCGGAGTGAGGCGGGCGGCCGCCAGGCGGGGCCCGTCGCCGGCGGCGGACGGTGAGGAGGCGGCGCGTCATCTTCCGCTCGCGGCCGACCTGTTGGCGGCGTGCGCCGCATCAGGTGCGGGGCCCGGTGAGGCGGCGGAGGCGGTGGGCCGGTCCCTGGGCGGTGCGCTCGGCGAGCGCCTGACGCGCACGGCGGCCGAGCTGCGGCTCGGCGGCGAACCGGCCGAGGTGTGGGGGAGGTTCGGCGCGATACCGGGCGCCGAAGGACTCGCCCGCTGCATGGAGCGGGCGGGTTCCTCGGGGGCGCCGGCGGCGGAAGCGGTCGCCCGGCACGCGGCCGCCCTGCGCGCCACCCGCGCCCGCGCGGCGGCGGCCGGGGCACGCCGGGCGCAGGTGCTGATCAGCGCGCCCGTGGGGCTCTGCTTCCTGCCCGCCTTCCTGGCGGTGGGAGTGGCTCCGGTGGTGATCGGCCTCGCGACGGGGCTGCTGGACGGATGACCCGGCGACATGACCCGACCGGTCCGATGGCGAGATGCGGCGCACGACACGCCGGGGACGAAACGACGAGACGCGCCGAGACACGACGAGACACGACGAGACACGACGAGGCGAGACGACATGGCACGGCACGACATGGCACGGCACGACGAGGCACAGCGGGACGAGGCAGGACGGGACGAGGAGGTCGGCATGGGGATCAAGGTGCGGCTGGGCGGTTGGTGGAAGGCGCGGCGGGCGGCAGCGCGCGGCGACGAGGGAATGACGACGTCCGAGTACGCGGTGGGGACGATCGCCGCGGCGGCGTTCGCCGCGGTGCTCTACAAGATCGTGACCAGTGGGGCGGTCTCGGGGGCGCTGGAGTCGGTGATCGGGAAGGCCCTCGATGCGCCGTTCTGACCGGGGTTTCGTGACCGTGGAGGCGGCGATGGTCCTGCCCGTCCTCGCGCTGTTCACGGTGACGCTGCTCTGGGCGCTGGCCGCGGCCGCCGCGCAGATCAGGTGCGTGGACGCGGCACGGGCGGGGGCGAGGGTGGCGGCCCGCTCGGAACCGGCGGCCTCCGCCGAGGCGGCAGCCCGGGCCGCCGCGCCGGAGGGGGCCCGGGTGTCGGTGGCGAGGGAGGGCGAGCTGTGGCGGGTGACCGTGGAGGCGGCGGCTCCGGGCCCCCGGGGCATGGGAGTGACCCTGAGAGCCGACGCGGCGGCTCTCGCGGAGGACTCGGTGGGCGGGGGAGCGCCATGACGGGCGGCGAGCACCGGACCACCCCCGGCCCGGCCAAACCGTCTGGGCGAGGTCGGCCCGGTTCGGATCGTGGGGCGGCGACCGTGTGGGCCGCGTTCGCGGCGTGTGCGTTGTGCGTGGTGTTCGGGGCGGTGCTGGCGCTCGGGCAGGCGGTGGCGGCCAGGCACCGGGCCGGCGGGGCCGCCGACCTGGCGGCCCTCGCCGCCGCCGACCGGGCCCTGTGGGGCGAGGCCGAGGCGTGTACGGCCGCCACGCGGGTGGCCGCCGCGCAGGGCGCCGAGCTGGCGCGGTGCGCGGTGCGGGACGGGATCGCGGAGGTGACCGCCCGGGTCGTCGGGGGGCCGTACCGGCCCGCGGTCAGGTCGCGGGCGGGCCCTCCGGGGCCTCCGGTCGCTCCAGGGCCTCCAGGTCCTCCCGGGCCTCCAGCTCCTCCCGGGCGTCCGGCCCCTCCCGTGACCGGTCCTCCCGGTCCACCCGGACCTCCGGGCCTTCCGGGCCCTCCCGTGACCGGTCCTCCCGGTCCACCCGGGCCTCCAGCTCCTCCCGTGCCTCCGGGCCTTCCAAGCTCTCCGGGCCTTCCAGGTCGTCCCGGGCCTCCGAGCCCTCTGGGGTTTCCGGGGTTTCCGGGGCTCCCCTCAGGAGTTCCGTGAGGAGGCGGACCGCGCCTCGTTTGTGGAGCGGATCGTTGCCGTTGCCGCACTTCGGGGACTGGATGCAGGACGGGCAGCCGGCCTCGCACTCGCAGGAGGCGATGGCCTCCCGGGTGGCCGTCAGCCAGGCGCGGGCGGTGTGGAAGGCGCGTTCGGCGAAGCCCGCACCGCCCGGGTGCCCGTCGTACACGAAGACGGTGGGCAGCAGGGTGTCGGGGTGGAGCGGTACGGACACGCCGCCGATGTCCCAGCGGTCGCAGGTGGCGAAGAGCGGCAGCATGCCGATGGAGGCGTGCTCGGCGGCGTGCAGGGCGCCGCCGAGGATCTCCGGGGTGATCCGGGCGGCGTCGAGCTGGTCCTCGGTGACCGTCCACCACACGGCCCGGGTGCGCAGGGTGCGGGGCGGCAGGTCGAGCTTGGTCTCGCCGAGCACCTCGCCGGTGATGAGGCGGCGGCGCAGGAAGGAGACGACCTGGTTGGTGACCTCGACGGAGCCGTAGCAGAGGCGGCCGGCTCCCCAGGGGATCTCGGTGTCGGTTTCGAGGACGGTGATGGAGGTGGTGTCGCGGGCGGTGGTGGAGTACGGGGGGACGGCCTCCTCGACGAGGGCCACGGAGTCCTTGAGGTCGAGCTCCCGCACCACATAGGTGCGGCCCTGGTGGAGGTGGACGGCGCCCTCGTGGACGGCGGTGTGGGAGGCGGCCTCGTCGACGGTGCCGAGGAGGCGGCCGGTGCCGGCCTCCACGATCCGGACGGGGCTGCCGCCGCCGCCCCGGATGTCGGTGAGGTCGGCGGCCCGCTCACGGCGGGTCCAGTACCAGCCGGTGGAGCGGCGGCGCAGCAGGCCGGCCCCTTCCAGCTGGGGCAGCAGGTCGGGGACGGCCGGGCCGAAGAGGGCCAGGTCCGGCTCCGTCAGGGGGAGCTCCGCGGCGGCGGCGCACAGATGGGGGGCGAGGACGTACGGGTTGTCGGGGTCCAGGACGGTCGTCTCGACCGGCTGCTCGAAGATCGCCTCCGGGTGGTGGACGAGGAAGGTGTCCAGCGGGTCGTCCCGGGCGACGAGGATCGCGAGGGCGCCCTCGCCCGAGCGGCCGGCGCGGCCCGCCTGCTGCCACAGGGAGGCCCGGGTGCCCGGGTAGCCGGCGATCAGGACGGCGTCCAGGCCGGAGACGTCCACGCCCAGCTCCAGGGCGGTCGTGGCGGCCAGGCCGAGGAGCTCGCCGGAATGCAGGGCCCGCTCCAGGGCGCGGCGCTCCTCGGGCAGGTAGCCGCCCCGGTAGGCGGCGACGCGGCGGGCGAGCGCGCGGTCGGTCTCGGCCAGCCGTTCCTGGGCGATCACCGCGATCAGCTCGGCGCCGCGCCGGGAGCGGACGAAGGCGACCGAGCGGACGCCCTGCCGGGTCAGGTCGGTCAGCAGGTCCGCGGTCTCCGCGATGGCGGTGCGGCGCACGGGCGCGCCGCGCTCGCCGTGCAGCTCGGTCAGCGGCGGCTCCCACAGGGCGAAGACCAGCTCGCCGCGCGGGGAGGCGTCGTCGGAGACCTCGGTGACCGGCAGGCCGGTGAGGCGGCCGGCGGCCCGGGCGGGTTCGGCGGAGGTGGCCGAGGCGAGGAGGAAGACGGGTTCGGAGCCGTACCGCGCGCAGATCCGGCGCAGACGGCGCAGTACCTGGGCGACGTGGGAGCCGAAGACGCCCCGGTAGGTGTGGCACTCGTCGATCACGACGTAGCGCAGGGAGCGCAGGAAGGAGGACCACCTGGGGTGGGAGGGGAGTATGCCCCGGTGCAGCATGTCGGGGTTGGTCAGCACGTAGTTCGCGTACTGGCGGACCCACTCGCGTTCTTCGACCGGCGTGTCGCCGTCGTAGACGGCGGGGCGGATCCGGGTGCCGAGCGGGGCGGCCAGTTCCCGCACGGCGCGCCGCTGGTCGGCGGCGAGGGCTTTGGTGGGTGCGAGGTACAGGGCGGTGCTGCCGCGGCCGTTCGCGGCCTCCGAGCCGTCCAGGAGGGTGCTGAGGACCGGCGCGAGGTAGGCGAGCGACTTGCCCGAGGCGGTGCCTGTGGCGATCACCACGGACTCGCCGTCCAGGGCGTGCTCGGCGGCCTGCGCCTGGTGTGCCCAGGGGTGCTCGATCCCGGCCGCCTGGATCGCCGCGATCACCTCCGGACGGATGCGGTGCGGCCAGACGGCATGGCGGCCCTCTCGGGCGGGCATGTGCTCCGTATGAGTGATGCGCGCGGCCCGGCTCTCGCCCGAGGAGAGCCGGTCGAGGACCATGCCGGGAGAGGGGCGGTTGCCCGTTTCCCCGGCGGGACGACGGGGGCGGTGATTCTTGGCCATCGGCACCGAGTGTGTCACTGCCATGACGGACAATGCTTCCAAGGCGTCGTGCATGGCTGCAGGTAAGTGATTGAATGCCATCGCGGCTGGCGTTTCGTTTCTCGGCTCCGCCCCGGAGACCCGAGGGAACGATCGCCCGATAGCAAGGTGCTGGAGGATCCGTGGACCTGTCCCTGTCGACTCGCAATGTGTCCGGCGCTGGTGGTGACCGTACGGTCGTCGAGGTCGGTGGCGAGATTGATGTGTATACCGCGCCCAAGCTGCGCGAGCAGTTGGTCGAGTTGGTGAACGACGGCAGCTACCACCTGGTCGTCGACATGGAGGGCGTGGACTTCCTCGACTCCACCGGCCTCGGTGTGCTCGTCGGCGGCCTGAAGCGCGTTCGCGCGCACGAGGGCTCGCTGCGTCTGGTCTGCAACCAGGAGCGCATTCTCAAGATTTTCCGGATCACGGGTCTCACCAAGGTGTTCCCGATCCACACCTCGGTCGACGAGGCCGTCAACGCCGTCGACTGAGCCCAGGGGGTTCGCATGGCCACCGTTGAACTCCGCTTCAGTGCTCAGCCAGAGCACGTCCGCACGGCCCGTCTGGTGGCGGCCGCGGTCGCGCGCCGGGCGGGTGTGGACGAGGCGGTCCTCGACGAGGTGCGTCTCGCTGTGGGTGAGGCCTGTTCCCGTGCGGTCGGGCTGCACCGCAGCAACGACGTCGTGACCCCCATCCGGGTCGTCCTGACCGAGGAGGAGAAGACGTTCTCCATCGAGGTCGGCGACGAGGTGCCGGGTGCGGGGGTGGCGGCGGCCGATGCCGCCGGTGTCCCCGGTGCGCGGGCCTCGGCCCCGGCCGAGGACTTCGACGACGCCGACGGCGAGGACGAGATGGGCCTCGCGGTGATCCGCGGGCTCGTCGACGACGTCGAGGTGAGCGCGGGCGAGGACGGCGGCACCATCCGCATGACCTGGCCGGTGAGCTCGGCGGACGTCCTGTCCTGACCCGTACACGTAGTGAGAGAAGAGGCCCTGCGGCGCAGGGCCTCTTCTTCTTTTGCCGGCGCCTGGGGGCCGGCGTCCTCTCTTTTGGCGGCTCCTGGGGGCCCGTCTTTTGGCGGCTCCCGGGTGCCCGCGTCCTCGCCCACTAATCGGCGCATCCCCGTATGTACCGGTTCGTCTCCCTATGATCCGTCTCCATGTACCCCACAACTCTCGCCGCGGCGGTGCTCACGAGCGGGAACCGGACGATCGTGGTCGTCGTCGCGGCCGTCGCCCTCGCCGCGCTGGTCGTCGCGCGGCTGCTCGTCCGCCAGGTGCTCGCGGCCGGTGAGGGCACCGAGAGGATGAAGGAGATCGCCGCCGCCGTGCAGGAGGGGGCCAACGCCTACCTCGCGCGGCAGCTGCGGACCGTCGCCGTCTTCGCGGCCGCCGTGTTCTTCCTGCTGATGCTGCTGCCCGCCGACGACTGGTCGCAGCGCGCCGGACGGTCCCTGTTCTTCCTGGTCGGAGCGCTCTTCTCGGCGGTCACCGGCTATATCGGCATGCGCCTCGCCGTCCGGGCCAACGTGCGGGTCGCTGCCGCGGCCCGGGAGGCCACCCCGGCGCCGGGCGAACCCGAGAAGGACCTGAACGAGGTCGCGCACCGGGCCATGCGGATCGCGTTCCGTACGGGCGGGGTCGTCGGCATGTGCACGGTCGGCCTCGGACTGCTCGGGGCCTCCTGCGTCGTCCTCGTCTACGCCGCCGACGCGCCCAAGGTCCTGGAGGGATTCGGACTCGGCGCCGCGCTCATCGCCATGTTCATGAGGGTGGGCGGCGGCATCTTCACCAAGGCCGCCGACGTCGGCGCCGACCTCGTCGGCAAGGTCGAGCAGGGCATCCCCGAGGACGACCCGCGCAACGCCGCCACCATCGCCGACAACGTGGGCGACAACGTCGGCGACTGCGCCGGCATGGCGGCCGACCTCTTCGAGTCGTACGCCGTCACCCTGGTCGCCGCGCTCATCCTCGGCATGGCGGCCTTCGGCGACCACGGACTCGCGTTCCCCCTGATGGTGCCGGCGATCGGCGTGGTCACCGCGGTCATCGGCATCCTCACGGTCGCCCCGCGGCGCGCCGACCGCGGCGGGATGAGCGCGATCAACCGCGGCTTCCTGGTCTCGGCGGTGATCTCGCTGGCGCTCGTCGCCATCGCCTCCTTCGTGTACCTGCCGTCCTCGTACGCCGAGCTCGAAGGCGTCACCGAGCCGGGCATCCACGGCCATGGCGGCGATCCGCGGGTCCTCGCCCTGGTCTCGGTCGCCCTCGGCGTCGTCCTCGCCGCGCTGATCCAGCAGCTCACCGGCTACTTCACCGAGACGAGCCGGCGGCCGGTCAGGGACATCGGCAAGTCCTCGCTCACCGGCCCGGCGACCGTCGTCCTCGCGGGCGTGGCGCTCGGCATGGAGTCCGCCGTCTACACGGCCCTGCTGATCGGGCTCACCGTCTACGGGGCGTTCCTGCTCGGCGGCGCCTCGATCATGCTGGCGCTGTTCGCGGTGGCCCTCGCCGGGACGGGGCTGCTCACCACCGTCGGCGTGATCGTCGCCATGGACACCTTCGGACCGGTCGCCGACAACGCCCAGGGCATCGCGGAGATGTCGGGGGACGTCACGGGGGCGGGCGCGCAGGTCCTCACCGACCTCGACGCCGTCGGCAACACCACGAAGGCCATCACCAAGGGCATCGCCATCGCCACCGCCGTCCTGGCGGCCTCGGCGCTCTTCGGGTCGTACCGGGACGCCATCGCGACCTCGGTCGCCGACGTCGGCACGTTCGGTGTGAAGGCGGGCGAGCTGACACTCTCGATGGACATCTCGCAGCCCAACAACCTCTTCGGGCTGATCCTCGGCGCGGCGGTCGTCTTCCTCTTCTCGGGGCTCGCGATCAACGCGGTGTCCCGTTCGGCCGGATCGGTCGTCTACGAGGTGCGGCGGCAGTTCCGCGAACACCCGGGGATCATGGGCTTCACGGAGAAGCCGGAGTACGGGCGGGTCGTCGACATCTGCACCAAGGACGCGCTGCGCGAACTCGCCACGCCCGGGCTGCTCGCCGTGATGGCCCCGATCGCGGTCGGCTTCGCGCTCGGTGTCGGCCCGCTCGGCGCGTACCTCGCCGGGGCCATCGGTACGGGCGCGCTGATGGCGGTCTTCCTCGCCAACTCCGGTGGCGCCTGGGACAACGCGAAGAAGCTGGTCGAGGACGGGAACCACGGAGGGAAGGGCAGCGAGGCGCACGAGGCGACCGTCATCGGGGACACGGTCGGCGACCCGTTCAAGGACACGGCGGGCCCGGCCATCAACCCGCTTCTGAAGGTGATGAACCTGGTCGCGCTGCTGATCGCCCCGGCGGTCGTGCGGTTCAGCTACGGCGGTGACGCGAGCGCCGGGCTGCGGACGGCGGTCGCGGCGGTCACGCTGCTCGTCGTGGTCGGCGCGGTCCTGGCATCCAAGAGGCGCACGGTGGCGGTGTCCTGACGTGGCGTCCGTCTCATTCCCTGGTGTTTCCGAGGTGATCAGGAGCTCCATCCCTTGGGTCAAAAGGCTGCAATGTGGGAGGAATCCGTCGCACGAAAGGTGGAAGTAGCCCGTTCGGCGTGTATGTTCCGGGGCCGAGAGCCTTGGAAGGGACCGATCCGTTGAACAAGAAGCTTGCGGCCGCACTGTCCGGCGGCGCGGTACTGGTGCTCGCGCTGTCGGGTTGCAGCGACGACGAGGGCGACAAGGTGGGTGCCTGGGCGAAGACGTTCTGCGACCAGGCGAAGCCTCAGATCCAGAAGCGGGCCGACGCCCACCAGATCATCATCTCGACGGCTGCCGACAGCAAGCCGGCCGAGATCCAGGCCGCCGACTCGAAGGCGTTCCAGGACATCGCGAACGCCGACCGCGCCCTCGCCAAGGCCGTCGAGGCCGCCGGGGCCCCGCCCGTCGAGAACGGCGCGAAGGTCCAGCAGGACGCGATCAAGGAGCTCAACGCCACCGCGGTGGCCTACGAGGGGCTCAAGAAGCAGGTCGACGCGCTGGACCCGACGAACCAGCAGAAGTTCGCGGACGGCCTCCAGGGCGTCGCCGACGGCCTGACCAAGATCGAGAAGATGGACCAGAACGCCCTGTCCAAGCTGGAGGACGGCGAGCTGGGCCAGGCGATGGCGAAGCAGCCCGGCTGCCAGAAGCCCACGGCCTCGGTCCCGCCGAAGACCTCCGCCTCCCCGAACGCCGGCTCCGACTCCGGCGCCACCTCCGACTCCGACGCGGACTCCGATTCCTCGAAGCCGACCAAGAAGGCGTCCGCCACGCCGAGCAAGAAGGCTTCCGCCGCGCCGAGCAAGAAGTCCTAGGCGGTCAAGAGCGGGGAGTGGGACGTCCCAGGGCCGATCGGCCCGGTGGCAGCGGCGATCGGCCGCCCGCCGCCGGGTCGGCGACCCGGATGTCGGTGGCGGCCGTCACAATGGAGCGGTGAGTACGACCAGCCTGCCTCCCCGCCTCCCGGTGCCCGCGCACGCCGCCCGTCTGCGCGAGGCGCTGCTCGCCGCCGGCTTCACCGCCGACGGACTGCTCGACCTGCTCGGCGCGCCCGCCTACTCGGCACTCGCCCGCAGCGAGACCGTGCCCGCCCTGCGTGCCACCCGCGGCGACTCGCCGCTGGAGACCCTCGTCCGGCTCTTCCTGCTCCAGGAGCCCGTCGCGGCCGGCCGGGCCGCCGCCGCGCTCCCGCTGGACGAGGCGCTCGCCGACGGCTGGGTGGTCCGCGAGGGCGACACCGTGCTCGCCACGGTGGACGTCCGGCCGTACGGCGGACCGGACGGCGAGGACTGGTTCATCGTCTCCGACCTGGGCTGCGCCGTCGGCGGGGCCGGCGGTATCGGCAAGAAGGAGGAGGGGGTCGTCCTCGGCGTCGGCGGCGCCTCCACCACCCTCGCCGGCATCACGGTCCGTACGCCGGTCTCCTCGGCGCTCGACCTCGGCACCGGCTCCGGCATCCAGGCGCTGCACGCCGCCCAGCACGCCACCCTGGTCACCGCCACCGACCTCAACCCCCGCGCCCTGGACTTCACCCGGCTCACCCTCGCCCTCTCCGGCGCCCGCGAGGCCGAGCTGCTGACCGGCTCGCTGTTCGAGCCCGTCGACGGCGACACGTACGACCTGATCGTCTCCAACCCGCCGTTCGTGATCTCCCCCGGCGCCGGGCTCACCTACCGGGACGGCGGGATGAGCGGCGACGACCTGTGCCGCACGCTCGTGCAGCAGGCCGGAGAGCGGCTCAACGACGGCGGGTACGCCCAGTTCCTCGCCAACTGGCAGCACGTCGAGGGCGAGGAGTGGCAGGAGCGGCTGCGGTCCTGGGTGCCGCGCGGCTGCGACGCCTGGATCGTGCAGCGCGAGGTCCAGGACATCACCCAGTACACGGAGCTGTGGCTGCGGGACAGCGGCGACCACCGCGGCGACCCGGACGCGTACCGGGCGGCGTACGGGCGCTGGCTCGACGAGTTCGAGGCGAGCAAGACCCGCGCGGTGGGCTTCGGCTGGATCACGATCCGGCGGAACGACGCCGTGGCCTCCGGCGCGGTCGAGCCCTCGATCGTCGTCGAGGAGTGGCCGCACCCCGTCGAGCAGCCCCTCGGCCCCACCGTCCGCGCCCACTTCGAGCGCCAGGACTACCTGCGCGGCCACGACGACGCCGCGCTCCTCGCCGACCGGTTCACGCTCGCGCCCGAGGTGGTGCAGGAGCAGGTCGGGCTGCCGGGCGCCGAGGACCCCGAGCACGTGGTGCTCCGGCAGAACCGGGGCATGCGCCGCGCCACCAAGGTCGACCACGTCGGCGCCGGGTTCGCCGGCGTGTGCGACGGCACGCTCAGCGCGGGCCGCATCCTCGACGCGATCGGGCAGCTGATGGGCGAGGACCCGGTCATGCTGCGGGACCGCACCCCGCAGGCCATCCGGCTGCTCGTCGAGGAGGGCTTCCTGCTGCCCGACTCCCTGGTGCCGGTGCCCGAAGGGAGCGGCGCTTGATACGGATCGAGCTGGACGAGGCCTCGCTCGGGGCGACCCGGATCGCGATCAGCCCGCTGCGTGACGCGTTCTGTTCGATGCACCTCGCGCAGCCCCACCGGCACCCCTCCTGGCCGTACCAGGAGTGGGTCGGGCGGGCGCGCGAGGTGTGGCGCGAGGACGACCGGCTCCGCCCGCTGTGGGACCTGTTCGTCCAGGAACGGCACGAGGTCTCCGACTTCCTGCTGCCCCGGCCGTTCGGCACGGTCCACGTCCACGAGGAGCTCGCCGCGCTCCGGGCCACCGACCCGGAGTTCGTCCGCGCCCAGGCCGCCGTCTGCTACCCGGGCATGGCCGACGCGCCCTTCCTCCAGCCGTACCTGAAGGACCCGGAGGCGGCCTGCGCGGCGCTCGCCGACGCGTACGCGGCCTACTGGGAGGGAGCGATCGAGCCCTACTGGCCGACGATGCGCCGGCTCGTCGAGGACGAAGTGCTCGTCCGGGCCAGGACGTTCGCGACCGAGGGCGTCGACGCGCTGTTCGCGGGCCTGGAGACGCGGGCGCGGTGGCAGCCGCCCGTACTCGAACTGACCAAGCACATCGACGCCGAGTACGCGCCCGGAGAGCGGCGCCTCGTCCTCGTGCCGCTGGTCTTCGCGGAGGGCTGCCGGCTCTACTCCACGGACGACCCCGAGGTCTTCGCGGTCAGCTTCCAGGCCCGGGGCGCCGGAGCGCTGCGCGAACCCGCCGAGCCCGCCGCCGAGGACCGGCTCGGGCTGATGCTCGGCCGGGGCCGGGCGGCCGTCCTGCGCGAACTGGGCGGGCCCCTGACCACGGCCGGACTCGCCGACCGGCTCGGCCTCGCGCCCAGTACGGTCTCCGAGCACCTGTCGGTGCTCGCCGAAGCCGGTGTCGTGACCCGCCACCGCGTCGGGCGTTCGGTGTACTACCAGCTGACGGACACGGGCCGTTCGCTGCTCGCCCTGCTCTCCGGGGAGGACGTCCTCAGGGCCGTGGCGTGACGATTCGGGGCCTCCCGAATCGATGGCCCGGCCCTCCCGCCGGCTCCTACCGTCCGGCGCATGCTCGCAATCGAGGCGGACGCGCTGCGCCGCACCTACACCAGCAGGACCGGGTGGCCGAGGTCCCGGCGGACCGAGACCGAGGCCGTGCGCGGCGTCACCTTCGAGGTGGCGCCCGGGGAACTGTTCGGCCTGCTCGGGCCCAACGGCGCCGGCAAGACCACCACCATCAAGATGCTCAACACCCTGCTCCTGCCGACCTCCGGCACGGCACGGGTGTTCGGCCACGACGTGGCCCGCGACCCCGTCGCCGTACGCCGCAGGATCGGGTACGTCTTCGGCGGCGACCGGGGCCTGTACGACCGGCTCTCCGCCCTCGACAACCTCCGCTACTTCGCCGAGCTGTACGGCCTCCCCGCCCGCGACCAGAAGCGGCGCATCGCCGAACTCCTCGACCTGGTCGGCCTGGTGGGCCGGGAGAAGGAACGCGTCGAGGGGTACTCGCGCGGCATGCGGCAGCGCCTCCACATCGCCCGCGGGCTGCTCCACCGCCCCGACGTCCTCTTCCTCGACGAGCCGTCCATCGGCGTCGACCCGGTCGCCGCCCGCGACCTGCGCCGCACGGTCGCCGACCTGGCCGCCGCCGGCACCACGGTCCTCCTCACCACCCACTACATGGCCGAGGCCGACGAGCTCTGCGACCGGATCGCCGTCATCGCGGGCGGCCGGATCCGCGCCCTCGGCACCCCCGGCAGCCTCAAGTCCCTCGTACGGGAACGGGACGTGCTGGAGATCGAGGCGTACGGCGTCGACGAGGAACGGCTCGACCGGGTACGGCGCGTGCCCGGGGTCCGGGGCGTGTCGGCCGAGGACCGGGGCGCCCTGCAGACCGTCACCGTGCAGACCGGACGTGGCGCCTCCGACCTGCACGGACCCGTCCTCGCCGCGCTCGACGGCGTACGGATCGGCCGGGTCACGAGCCGCGAACCGTCCCTGGAGGACGCCTACATCGCGATCGTGGAGGAGACCGCGGGGAAGTCCGGGGACGTGACCGAGGAGGTGCCCGCGTGACGCGGCTCCCGCGGCTGATCCTCGTCGGGATGCGCACCCACATCTCGTACATGTCGCGCTCCCCGATCGAGATCACCTTCGCCGTCCTCGTCCCGCTCGTCTACGCGACCCTCGCCGTCTACCTGTTCCGCGCCGCCGGCGACCCGGACCGGCTGCTCACCGCCTCCGTCGGGGCCGGACTCATGGGCATCTGGGGCTCGGTGCTCTTCGGCTCGGGCGGCGCCGTGCAGAACCAGCGCTGGCTCGGCACCCTGGAGACCCTCGTCGTCGCGCCGACACCGCTCGCGCTCGTGCTCCTCCCCATCACCCTCGCGACCGCCGTCATCGGCACGTACGCGATGGGCGCGACCGTCCTGTGGGGCGTGCTGCTCTTCGACGTGCCGCTCGACTTCGCGCACCCGCTGCTCTTCCTCGTCGCCGTCCCGGTGTGCGTCCTCGCCCTCGGCATGACGGGGCTGCTGCTCGCCGCGACCTTCGTCCTGCTCCGCAACGCCAACGCCCTCGCCAACCCGCTCGACACGCCCGTCTGGCTGCTGTCCGGGCTGCTCGTGCCCATCACCGTGCTGCCCGCCTGGACCCGCCCGATCTCCTGGGCGCTGCCCACGACCTGGGGCGCACGGGCCGTGCACGCGGCGACCTCCGGCGGGGACGTCATCACGCCGATGCTCACCGCCGTCGCGCTCGGCGCGGGATACGCCCTCGCCGCCGTCCTCGTCCTCGGGCGGGTGGAACGCCGGGCCCGCGCCGCCGCCACCCTCGCCCTCACCTGAAAGGCCACCGTCGGATGTTCCGCTTCCGGTGCCGAGCCCTCGGCTTCCGCTTCCACGCCTCCTCACGGCTGCTGGTGGTCGGCGGGGCGATCTCGTACCGCGCCCTGTTCAACTGGACGACCCCGCCGATGTTCATCGGAACGCTGCTGGTCGGACCGCTTCTCCAGGTTTTCTTCTTCGTCTTCCTGGGGAGGGAACTGGGTGTCGCCGACGATCGTTTCCACCTTGTCGGCAACGCCGTTCTCGCAGCTTCCGCCTCCTGCGTGTACGGCGGCACGATGGCCGTCGCCAACGAGCGCCGCTACGGCACCCTCGGGGCCGTCCTGCTCTCCCCCCGCCACCGCGTCCCCCTGTGGCTCGGGCGAGCCCTCCCGTACGTCCTCAACGGGCTGTTCGTCAGCGCCTTCGTGCTCACCGCCGCCGCACTCGTCCTCGGGCTGCCCGTGCCCGCCGGAGCGCTGCCGGGGCTCGCGATGGTGCTGCTCGTCGCGGCGGGCGCCTGCTCGGCCTTCGGGCTCGCACTCGGGGCGCTCGGGCTGCGCTTCCGTGACGTGTTCCTCGTGTCGAACGTGGCCAGTTCCGGGCTGCTGCTCCTGACCGGCGCCGCCGTGCCCCGGGAGACGCTGCCGGAGTGGATGCGGACGGCCGGTGAGCTGCTGCCGCTCACGCACGCGGCGGACGCGGCGCGCGCGCTGACCGCGGGCCGCGGCCTGGACGGGCACCTGCTCGGGGCCGAGCTCGCGGTCGGCGCCGGGTGGGGGCTGCTCGCCGTCGTCCTCCTCGCCGTCTTCGAGCGGGGAAGCCGGCGCCGGGCCACGCTCGACGTGATGTGACCTGGCCCGCACCGGTGTGACCGGGCCCGCACCGACCGGCCCGCACCGGCGTGACGGGTTCGCACTGATGTGACGGAGGAGGGAGGCGAGAGATGAGGAGTGGGTCACTACCGGCCATCTTCGTGAAACCGCACGGGGACGGCCCGCTCCGTTCACCCGGAGTTCGCACCCCCGATGCCCGGGGGTGTCAGCCTCGGCCGCGGGCGGCGAACACCGCACGGGGACGGAACGGGGTACGGGCATGGAGAGCGGGCCGGCGATCTTCGCGGGGACGGCGTTCACGCTGTTCGGAGGCGCGCTGCTGCTGTGGACCACCGTGCGGGCCCTGCACGGTGGGCCCGTCGCGTACGGGGTCGCTCCGCGCACCGCGGTCGCCCTGACCGGCCTCGCCGGCGCCGCCTTCCTCCTCCTCGGCGTCTGGTGCTTCGGCCGCCTCTGATCCCCTCCGCCGGCCCCGCTCGTGCTCCCTCCGGTGAGGGCACCCGCCGGGACGTCCGCCCCGCCCGTCCGGGAGTCCGGGCGGCAGGAATGCCAGGACTCGGGTTACCGTTCGAGTGGCCGTTGCGGGCTTTCGCCGTTTGACACGGGGGCGGGTTGTACCGTCACACTCCGCAGCGACGGGAGCGTCACCGTCCGTGCCGCTGCCGTGCGTGCCAGTGCCGTACGTGCCAGAGAGTGTCGATCCGGAGAGAAGAGCGAAGTTGTCCCCGACCAGCGAAGCCGCACACGGCGGCCGCCGACTCGTCATCGTCGAGTCGCCTGCCAAGGCGAAGACGATCAAGGGCTACCTCGGCCCCGGCTACGTCGTCGAGGCGAGCGTCGGGCACATCCGCGACCTCCCCTCCGGCGCCGCCGAGGTGCCCGAGAAGTACACCGGTGAGGTGCGCCGCCTCGGCGTCGACGTCGAGCATGACTTCCAGCCCATCTATGTCGTCAACGCCGACAAGAAGGCGCAGGTCAGGAAGCTCAAGGAGCTGCTCGCCGAGTCCGACGAGCTCTTCCTCGCCACCGATGAGGACCGCGAGGGCGAGGCCATCGCGTGGCACCTCCAGGAAGTCCTGAAGCCCAAGGTCCCGGTCCACCGGATGGTCTTCCACGAGATCACCAAGGACGCGATCCGCGAGGCCGTCGCCAACCCGCGCGAGCTGAACCAGCGCATGGTCGACGCCCAGGAGACCCGCCGCATCCTCGACCGCCTGTACGGCTACGAGGTCTCGCCGGTCCTGTGGAAGAAGGTCATGCCGAAGCTGTCGGCGGGCCGCGTCCAGTCGGTGGCCACCCGCCTCGTCGTCGAGCGGGAGCGCGAGCGCATCGCCTTCCGTTCCGCCGAGTACTGGGACCTCACCGGCACCTTCGGCACCGGCCGCTCCGGTGACGCCTCCGACCCGTCCTCGCTGGTCGCGCGCCTCGCCTCGGTCGACGGCAAGCGCGTCGCGCAGGGCCGTGACTTCGGCGCCGACGGCCGGCTGAAGAGCGAGAGCGTCCTCCACCTGGACGAGACGAACGCCCGCGCCCTGGCCGCCGCGCTCGCCGACACGGCGTTCTCGGTGCGCTCGGTCGAGTCGAAGCCGTACCGCCGCTCCCCGTACGCCCCCTTCCGGACCACCACCCTCCAGCAGGAGGCGAGCCGCAAGCTGGGCTTCGGTGCGAAGGCGACCATGCAGGTGGCGCAGAAGCTGTACGAGAACGGCTTCATCACCTACATGCGTACGGACTCCACGATCCTCTCCGACACCGCCGTGTCGGCGGCGCGGGCGCAGGTCACGCAGCTGTACGGCGCCGACTACCTGCCGGAGAAGCCGCGCGTCTACGCGGGCAAGGTCAAGAACGCGCAGGAGGCGCACGAGGCGATCCGGCCTTCGGGTGATCGTTTCCGCACCCCGGCGGAGACCGGCCTCACCGGCGACCAGTTCAAGCTGTACGAGCTGATCTGGAAGCGGACCGTCGCCTCCCAGATGAAGGACGCGACCGGCAATTCCGTCACCGTGAAGATCGGCGGCACCGCCGCCGACGGCCGCGACGCCGAGTTCAGCGCCTCCGGCAAGACGATCACCTTCCACGGCTTCATGAAGGCGTACGTGGAGGGGGCCGACGACCCGAACGCGGAGCTCGACGACCGCGAGAAGCGGCTGCCGCAGGTCGCGGAGGGCGACGCGCTCGCCGCGACGGAGATCACGGCGGACGGCCACTCCACCAAGCCGCCGGCCCGCTACACCGAGGCCTCGCTGGTCAAGGAGCTGGAAGAGCGCGAGATCGGCCGCCCGTCGACGTACGCCTCGATCATCGGCACCATCCTCGACCGCGGCTACGTCTTCAAGAAGGGCACGGCGCTCGTCCCGTCCTTCCTGAGCTTCGCCGTCGTCAACCTCCTGGAGACGCACTTCGGGCGGCTCGTCGACTACGACTTCACCGCCCGCATGGAGGACGACCTCGACCGCATCGCACGCGGCGAGGCCAAGTCCGTGCCGTGGCTGAAGCGCTTCTACTTCGGTGAGGGCGAGGCCGGCACCGGTGCCTCGGGCGGCGCGGCGGACGCCGGGAACGGCGACGGCGACCACCTCGGCGGCCTCAAGGAGCTCGTCACCGACCTCGGCGCGATCGACGCGCGTGAGATCTCCTCCTTCCCCGTCGGCAACGACATCGTGCTCCGCGTCGGCCGCTACGGCCCGTACGTCGAGCGCGGCGAGAAGGAGCAGGAAGGCCACCAGCGGGCCGACGTGCCCGACGACCTCGCACCCGACGAGCTGACCGTCGAGCTCGCCGAGGAGCTGCTCGCCAAGCCGAGCGGCGACTTCGAGCTGGGCACCGACCCGGTCAGCGGCCACCAGATCGTCGCCAAGGACGGCCGCTACGGCCCGTACGTGACGGAGATCCTGCCCGAGGGCACCCCGAAGACCGGCAAGAACGCGGTGAAGCCGCGCACGGCCTCCCTCTTCAAGTCGATGGCCCTCGACACCGTGACCCTGGAGGACGCGCTCCGGCTGATGTCCCTGCCGCGGGTCGTCGGCGCGGACGCCGAGGGCGTCGAGATCACCGCGCAGAACGGCCGCTACGGCCCGTACCTGAAGAAGGGCACGGACTCGCGGTCGCTCACCGAGGAGGAGCAGCTCTTCACGATCACCCTCGAAGAGGCGCTCGCGATCTACGCCCAGCCGAAGCAGCGGGGCCGGGCCGCGGCCAAGCCGCCGCTGAAGGAGCTGGGCACCGACCCGGTCAGCGAGAAGCCCGTGGTCGTCAAGGACGGGCGCTTCGGCCCGTACGTGACGGACGGCGAGACCAACGCCACCCTGCGCACCGACGACAGCGTGGAGACGATCACGCCCGAGCGCGGCTACGAGCTGCTCGCCGAGAAGCGCGCCAAGGGACCGGCGAAGAAGACCGCCAAGAAGGCCCCGGCGAAGAAGACCGCGGCGAAGAAGACGGCCACGAAGGCGGCGGCCAAGAAGACGACCACCGCCAAGAAGACCGCGGCGAAGAAGACCACGACGGCGAAGAAGACGACCACAGCCAAGAAGACGGCGGCGGCCAAGCCGGAGTAGGAGCGCCCGAAGGGCCGGAGCGGTACCCGAAGGGGTGCGGAGGACGGCCCGAAGCGGCGTGTGGGAGGGCGGGAGCGGTGCTCCCGCCCTCCCACGTTTGTTCGGGCGCGGGCCGCGGGGAGCAAGGCCGTCCGGATAGGGTGGACGGATGACGCGAGCAGAGCAGCCAGACCGCCTGGGCGATTCCGACGCGGCACTCGTCGCGGATTCCCGGGAGCGCGCCGTACGCGCCCTCTTGCGCCATCAGCCCCTGCGGCGGCTGTGGAGCGCCCACCTCGTCGGCAGCACCGGTGATGCCCTCGCCCTCCTCGTGCTCGTCCTCCTCGGCCTCCAGGCCGGCGTCGCCGAGGGCGCGCTCGGGGGCGGCGCCCGGGGAGCCGCGTTCGCCGTGGCCGCCGTCGTCGGCGCCCGCCTCCTCGCCTCGGTCCTCTTCGGGGCCGTCCTGCTCGGCCCGCTGACCGCGCTCACCGGGCCGTCCGGCGCGCTCGACCGGCGCTGGACCATGATCGGCGCCGACGGGGTGCGGATCGCGCTGCTCGTCATCGCGCCGCTGTGGATCGACTGGATCCCCGACAGCGCCCTCTGGTACGTGCTCGGCACCGTCTTCGTCGCCGGTGCGGCCGAGCGGCTCTGGACCATCGGCCGGGAGGGCGCCGCGCCCGCGCTGCTGCCCGCCCCGCCCCTGGAGGGCGACGCCGTACGGCCGCTGCCCGACCACCTCGGCGCGCTGCGCCGGCTGTCCCTGCGCACCGGCTTCCTCGCCGTCCCCGCCGCGGCCGCCGCCCTGCTCGTCGCCACCCTCGTCGGGAACCTGCTCGGTGCCGGGATCGACTGGTTCACGCTGCACCAGGCGGCCCTCGGCTCGTACGTCGCCGCCGGCCTGTTCGCCGCCTCCGTCACCGTCCTGTACGCGATGACGCTGCCCGGCGGGGAGACGCCCCGGCCCCGCTCGCCCCTGGAGGGCCTGCGCCGGCCGTCGGCAGCGAAGCCCGGTGGGGACGAGAGCAAGGGCCGTACGCCCGAGAAGGGCCGCACCGGCGCCCTGCCGCTGCTCGTCCTCGCCTCGGCCACCGTCGCCGGGGCGATCGCCGCGGCCGCGTCCCTCGCCGTGCTCCACGCGTACGACCTGGGCGGCGGGCCCGCCACGTACGCCCTTCTGATCCTGGCGCTCAGCGGCGCCACCGCCGTCGGCATCCGCACCGCGGGCTCCGTCCTGCCCGTCCTGTCCCGCCGCCGGCTGCTCGCCCTCGCGACCGCCGTCACCGGCGTCGCGCTGATCGCGATGGGCCTGGTCCCCGACACGGCGACCGTGCTGTTCCTCGCCGTCCTCGCCGGCTACGCCGCCGGGGTCGCCGCGAACACCGGCCACACCCTGATCGACCAGGAGACCGAGGAGCCCCGCCGGGCCCGGACCACCGAGCACCTCCAGGCCACCGCGCGGGTCGCCATGGGCCTCGGCGCGCTCGCCGCCCCGCTGCTCGCCGCCGCGATCGGCCCGCACCGGCTCGCCTCCGGCGAGTTCGTCTTCGCGCACGGCGGCGCCGCCTTCACGCTCGCCCTCGTCGGCGCCCTGCTGCTTCCGGTCGCCGCCCTCGTCCTCGCGAAGACCGACGACCGGGCGGGCGTCCCGCTCCGCCGCGACCTGCGCGACGCGCTGCGCGGCTCCGACCCCGTCCAGGCGCCCTCCCCGACCGGCTTCTTCATCGCCCTGGAGGGCGGCGACGGCGCCGGGAAGTCCACGCAGGTCCAGGCGCTCGCCGAGTGGATCCGCGCCAAGGGCCACGAGGTCGTCGTCACCCGCGAACCGGGTGCCACCCCGATCGGCAAGCGGCTCCGCTCGATCCTCCTCGACGTCTCGTCGGCGGGGCTCTCGAACCGCGCCGAGGCCCTGCTGTACGCGGCCGACCGCGCCGAGCACGTCGACTCCCTGGTCCGCCCGGCCCTGGAGCGGGGCGCGATCGTCCTCTCCGACCGGTACATCGACTCGTCCGTGGCCTACCAGGGCGCGGGCCGCGACCTGTCCCCGACCGAGATCGCCCGCATCTCGCGCTGGGCGACCGACGGTCTCGTGCCGCACCTGACCGTCGTCCTCGACGTCTCCCCGGAGACCGCGAGGGAACGGTTCACCGAGGCGCCCGACCGGCTGGAGTCCGAGCCGCCGGAGTTCCACGCGCGCGTACGGGCCGGTTTCCTCGCCCTCGCGGCCGCCGACCCCAGCCGCTACCTCGTCGTCGACGCCGGCCAGGAGCCTGAGGCCGTCACCACCGTCGTACGCCACCGGCTCGACCGGATGCTGCCGCTCTCCGAGGCCGAGGTGAAGGCAGCGGAGGAGGCCCGCCGGAAGGCCGAGGAGGAGGCGCGGCGCCTGGCGGAGGAAGAGGCCGCCCGCAAGGCCGAGGAAGAGCGCCTGGAGCGCGAGCGCCAGGAGCAGCTCGCCAAGCTCCGCGCCGAGGAGGAGGAGCGCAAGCGCCGCGAGGAGGAGGAAGCGCGCCGCCTGGAGGCCGAACGGCAGGCCGAGGAGGACCGCCGGAAGGCCGAGGAGGCCAGACTCGCCGCCGAGGAGGAGCGCAGGCGCCTCGCGGCCGAGGAGAAGGCCCGCCAGGAGGAGCAGGAGCGGCTCCGCAAGGAGGCCGAGGAGGAGGCCCGGCTGCGGGCCGAGGCCGAGGAACGCCGCCTGGAGAAGCAGCGCAAGGCCGAGGAGGCCCTGCTCCGCGCCGAGGAGGCCCGCCGGATGGCCGAGGCCGCCGCGGCGGCGAAGGCCGCGGAGGAGGCAGCGGCGAAGGCCGCCGCGGAGAAGATCGCCGCCGAGGCCGCCGCGAAGGCGGCGGCGGAGCGGGCGGCCGCCGAGCGCGCCGCGGCGGAGCTGGCCGCCGTCCAGCGGGCGGAGGCGGCGAAGGCGGCACGCGAGAAGGCGGCCCGGGAGCGGGAAGCCGCGGAGCTGGCCGCCGCGGAGCGCACGGCGGCCGCGGAGAAGGCCGCCGCCGAGCGGACGGCCCGGGAAGCGCGGGCTCGTACCGCCGAGGTGTCGGCGAACGAGGTCACCGTCGCGACCCCGGTCGTGAAGCCGGACGCGCCGACCGTCTCGCCGCACGAGGTCACCGTCGCGACCCCGGTCGTGAAGCCGGAGGCGGCCGAGAGGCCCGAGGCGGAGACCGCCGTCATGCCGCAGATCCGGGACCCGCGGGGCGTCGACGAGACCGCGGTGCTGCCGCCCGTACGGGACGCCAGGGCGTCCGACCCCGCCGACCGGGTGCCGCCGGGCATCTTCCGGGACGAGCCGCACGGTGCGAACGACCGGACCCGGGAGCTGCCGCAGCTCGGCGAGGACGGCCGGCCGCGCCGCCGCTCCGACTGGGCGGAGGAGACCCCGCTCGACGACCTGCCGACCCTCGCGGACGAACTGTTCGGCCCGCACGAGGACGAGGACGAGGGCCGGCGCCGGAGCCGCTGACGCCGAGTGGGGGTGTAGCCCGCTACACCCCCACTCCGGCAGCCAGCTCCATACCGCTGTGACCTGCGGTTTTCTAACGTCGTCGGTATGACGACGACAGCAGTGACGGAGAACGGCGCCGCCCTCGCGCTCGACGGGGTGAGCCGCACGTACGGAGGCGGGGCGCCGGCGCTCGACGGGATCGACCTGGTCGTGCCGCGCGGGCGCTTCCTGGCCGTGATGGGCCGCTCGGGCTCCGGAAAGTCCACGCTGCTGCGCTGCGCGGCCGGACTCGAACGGCCGACGGCCGGGACGGTACGGATCGGGGGCACCGACCTCGCCACCCTGAAGACGGCCGGTCTGACCCGGCTCCGGCGGGACCGGATCGGCTTCGTCTTCCAGTCGCTCAACCTCGTCTCCGCCCTGAACGTGCGCGAGAACGTCACCCTGCCGCTGCTCCTCGCCGGGGCCCGCGAGGGCCGGGCGCTCGACGACCGCGCCCTGGCCTCTCTCGACGCCGTCGGGCTCGCCGACCGGGCCGAGGACCGGCCCGAGAACCTCTCCGGCGGCCAGCAGCAGCGCGTGGCGATCGCCCGCGCGCTGGTCAACGAACCCGAGGTCGTCTTCGCCGACGAGCCGACCGCCGCCCTCGACCCGGTCACGGCGGCCGGGGTCCTCGCCCTGCTGCGGCGCGCGGTCGACGAGCGGGGGCGCACGGTCGTCCTCGTCACCCACGACCCGGTCGCCGCCACCTGGACGGACGAGGCCGTGTTCCTGGAGCGGGGCCGGATCGCCGGCCGCCTCGACCGCCCGGACGAGGCGGGGGTACGGGAGGCACTCGGGGCTCGTGCCGAGGCCGGACGGCACCTGGCGGTGGCGCGATGAGCAGGAGCGGGAACGGGAGCGGGAAGCGGGGGCCGGGCGGGGGCGGGAAGCGGGCTTCGGGCCGGGCCGGGGGCCCGGCGGCGGACCGCGGCGGGAACCCCGCCGTGCGGCTGCTCGCCGCCCGGTCGCTGCGCACCCACCGCAAGGCATGGGCCGCCGTGTTCGCGGCCGTCGCCGTCACCTCCGCGCTGCTCGGCGTCCTGGCCCTCGCGCTCGGCTCCGCCGGACTCGGCCACGCGCGCGTGGAGCGGTACGCCGCCGCGCCCGTCGTCGTCGCCGGAGACCAGGAGGTCCGCTGGACGGTGACCCCGTGGGGCAGCGAGCCGAGGACAGAGACGGCAGGTCTGACCGAGCGGGTACGGGTCCCCGGCGAGGCCGTCGACGTCCTGCGGGCCGTCCCGGGGGTACGGGACGTGGTGCCGGACGACACGTTCGTCGTACGGGAGCAGGCCCCGGGTGCCGCTCCGGGCACCGGCACGCGCGCGTACACCGGGCGTTCCTGGGAGGCGGCCCGGCTCGCCCCGTACCGCCTGACCGACGGGCGGGAGCCCCGGTGGGCCGGCGAGACCGTCGTGGGGGCGGGCCTCGGCGCCGCCGTCGGGGACACCGTGGCGGGGCGCGAGGTCGTCGGCGTGGCCGAAGGACCGGCCGCGCTGTACGTCACGGCGGGGGAGGCGCGGCGGCTCGCCGGGCACCCCGGTGCCGTCGACGCCGTCGGAGTCCTCGCCGAGCCCGGCGTACCCGTGGACACCCTCCACGCGCGCGTACGGGCCGCCCTGGACGCCGCCGGGCTCAAGGACACCGCCGCGGGGCAGCCGCTGCGGGCCCTCACCGGCGACGGCCGGGGCGGCGCCGAGCACCTCGGCGCGCTCCCCGCGCGCGGGGAGCTCCTCCAGCTCCTCGCCGCCGTCTCCGGGACCGTCGTCCTGGTCGCCGTCCTCGTCCTCGCCTCGCTCGTCGCGCAGGCCCTCCAGCAGCGCGCCGCCGAGCGGGAACTGCTGCTCGCGGTCGGTGCGACGCCCCGTCAGGTGCGGGGCGCGGCAGGCCGGGAGGTGACCCGGGTGGCGGGTGCGGCGGCGCTGCTCGGCGCGGTCGCGTCCGTACCGGTGTTCCTGGTGCTGTGGCCGGCGCTGCGGGCCCGTACCGGAGTCGTACCGGAGGGCCTCGAACTCCCCTCCCCGCCCTGGCTGCTCGCCGCCGTACTCGTCGTCGCCGCCTTCGTCGTGGGCATCACCCGGCTCGTGGTCCTCTTCGCGGCCCGCCGGCCCCGGCCGGGACGCCCGGGGAAGGGCGGCGCCCGCCGCGTCGCCGGGCTCGTGCTGCTCGTGCTCGGCGCGGGCTCGGCCGGCACGGCCACGCTCCAGGGCGGCGACGCGGCCGCCGCCGCTGCCGGGGCGGCCACGGTGACGCTGGTCGCCGGGTGCGCGCTGCTCGGGCCGTGGATCGCGCGGGCCGCGATGACGGTCCTGGACCGGCCGTTCCGGCGGTTCGGCGGCGCGCCCGGACGGCTCACGGCCGCCGGCGCCACCGCGCACTCGCGCCGGCTCGGGGCCGCGCTCGTCCCCGTCGTCCTCGTCACCTCCTTCGCCCTGGTGCAGCTCTCGGCGGGCGCCACGATGGAGCGCGCCGCCGCCGCGCAGGCGCGGGCCGCGACCACCGCCGACCTCGCGTTCTCCGGCACGACGGCGGAGCGGGTGCGCCGGCTCCCGGGGGTGGACGCGGCCACGGACGTGCTGCGGTCCTCGGTGGTCCTGGCCCGCACGGAGGCCGGCTCGCCGCGCCTGGACCGGCTCCCGGTCCTCGGCGTGGACGCCGAGGGCCTCGCGGGCACGCTCGACCCGGGCGTCGTCGAGGGCGACCTGGCCGGACTCGGCCGGGCGGGCACGGTCGCGGTCGGCGCGGACATGGCCGAGTCCCTCGAAGCGAAGCCCGGTTCGACGGTGGAGCTGCGGCTCGGCGACGGGACGGAGAAGCGGCTGCGGGTCGTCGCGGTGTACGCACGCTCGCTCGCCCTCGGCGAGTTCCTGCTGCCGAAGGCCGAACTGGCCCCGCACATGAGCGATCCGTACCCCGCGCGCGTACTGGCGGCGGGAGCCGGAAACGGTGCTCCCGTCGTCCCCGAGTCGGTGACGCCCCCCGGGGCCGAGCTGAACGGGCTCGTCTCCGGCGGCGTCGTCGCGGCGATCGGCGGTCTCACCGTCCTCTCCGTCCTCAGCACCCTCGCCCTGATCGGCGCCGGGCGGCGCGGCGAGCTGGAGCTGCTGCGTCAGGTGGGCGCCTCGGCGGGCCAGCTGCGCCGGATGCTCGGCCTGGAAGCGGGGTTCCTGACCGCGACGGGACTCCTCGTCGGGCTCGTGGTGGGCGCGCTGCCGCTGACCGCGTTCGCCTGGGCGCTCACCGGCGGCCTGCCGTACCTGCCGTCGGCGCAGGCGGGACTGATCGCGGGCGTCGTGCTCGTCACGGTGGTGGTGGGCGTGTTCGGGCCGTCCCGGGCGACGCTCAGGCGTTGAGGTAGGCGAGCACGGCGAGGACGCGGCGGTGGCCGCCGCTGTCGCTCGGCGGCAGGCCGAGCTTCAGGAAGACGTTCCCGATGTGCTTGTGCACGGCCCGCTCGGTGACCACCATCGAGCGGGCGATCGTGCCGTTGTCGTGGCCCTGGGCCATCAGGCCGAGGACCTCGCGCTCCCGGGGCGTCAGGGAGTCCAGCGGGTCGTCGCGGCGGCGGGCCATCAGTTCGGTGACGACCTCCGGGTCCAGGGCCGTACCACCGGAGGCGACCCGTTCCAGGGCGTCCAGGAACTCGTCCACCCGGCCCACCCGGTCCTTCAGGAGATAGCCGACGCCCCCCGCGCCGCCGCCCAGGAGCTCGGCCGCGTACGTCTCCTCCACGTACTGGGAGAGCACGAGCACCGGCAGCTCCGGCAGCTGCTCGCGGGCCGCGAGCGCCGCCCGCAGCCCCTCGTCGCGGAAGCCTGGCGGCATCCGCACGTCGAGGACGGCCACGTCCGGCCGGTGCTCCAGGAGCAGCGGCAGGATCTCGGGGCCGGTGGCCGCGACACCGGCGACCTCGTGGCCTGAGGAGGTCAGCAGCAGCACCAGACCCTCCCTGAGGAGGGCGTTGTCCTCGGCGATCACCACACGCACGGAAGCTCCACTTCGATCACGGTCGGGCCCCCCGCGGGGCTGGTCAGTCGTACGGTGCCGTCGAGCGCGGCGACCCGGCGCCGCATGCCCGTCAGGCCGGAGCCGCCGCTCTCGCCCGCCTCGGCCCCGCCACGGCCCTCGTCCCGCACGCGCACGCGGAGGGCGGCCGGTTCACGGGTCAGGGAGACGGAGGCGCGGGCGGCCCCACTGTGCCTGGCGGCGTTGGTGAGCGCCTCGGCGACCACGAAGTACGCGGCGGCCTCGACGGCGGCCGGGGCGCGGGGGCCGTCCTGCGCGTGGTCGCCGAGGCCGGTCACCGAGACCGCCGCCTCCAGGCCGCTGCTCGCGGCGAGCGCCCGTACCGCTCCGGTCAGGCCGCGGTCGGTGAGGATCGGCGGATGGATGCCGCGCACCACGTGCCGCAGCTCGGACAGCGCCTCCTCGGCCTGCGTCTGGGCGTCGTCGAGGAGCCGCCGCGCGGTCGCGGGATCGGAGTCGTACGCACGCCGTGCGAGCCCGATCCGCATGGACAGCGCCACCAGGTGGGCCTGCGCGCCGTCGTGGAGGTCGCGCTCGATGCGGCGCAGCTCGGCGCCGTGCGCGGCGATCGCGCCCGCCCGGGTGGCGGTGAGCTGCTCGATACGGGCCGCGAGGGCGGCGTCCCTGGCCGCCGACGGGGCCGGTGTGAGCAGCGCGCGCGACCAGTCGGCCGCCAGGCCGGCGAGCCGGCCGATCAGCGGCAGGGCCACCGGCCGCCGCCCCGCGAGCCCGGTCCACACGCCGTCGACGAGCAGCGCGGGCGCCCAGAGCACCAGCGACAGGTACCAGAGCACCATGCCGTAGAGCAGCTGCGCGGCGGCCCAGACCAGGTCCTGCCGGGTTCCGGGGCCGGTGACGGCGGTCCGCACGCGCGCGGGGAGGGGCCCTTCCAGCGGCAGGTACGCCTCGGGGACGGGCGTCCCGGTCCACGCGGCCGTACGGCGCCTCTCCCAGCCGGCGAGGCGGCGCAGCAGCAGCACGCTCTCGGGGAGCACGCCGGCGCCGATGACCGTGAGGGTGAGGAAGGCGGTGAAGAGGACGACGCCCACCATCAGGTAGCAGAGGAGGGAGACCGCGGCCCCGATCGTGAGCTGGAGCCACGCCCGGGCCGCTTTCTTGATCGCCTCGCGCATGGAGCCAGGGTAGGCGGCCGTTCCGGGGGAGGCGGTGGAGCGGGCTACACCATCGCTTCGGGGGCGGGCACCGCTGTGCGCGGACGGCGCGCGGACCAGGATCGAAGGGTCGTCGGGAACGACCGAGGACCACCCCGGGACCGACCCGGACCACCCCGCAAACCCCATCCACGGAGGAATCCCATGCGTGCCCTTCTCTGGCTGCTGCTCGCCGCGAGCGTTCTGGCCAACGTCTTCATCAGCACCTTCGCCGGCTGGACCGGCGCCCTCCAGATCGTCGGAAGCGTCGGCACGGGAGTGGTCCTGCTCGGCTCGGCGGTCGGCCTGTGGCTGACCCGGCCGCACACCGAGGCCTGAGGGCAGGTGTTCCTCCACAGGCGGCGGGGGTTGTCAGAGCGCTGCCCCACAATGGAGGACGTACCTGAGGAGGGGCAGACATGGCCGTATGGGACGACCTGGTCGGACAGACCAGGGTCGAGGAGCAGCTCGCCGCCGCCGCGCGCGACGCCGACGCGCTCGTGACCGCCCACGCCGCCGGCGAGCCGGCCCCCGAGGCCTCCAAGATGACCCACGCCTGGCTCTTCACCGGCCCGCCGGGGTCGGGGGTGGAGACCGCGGCGCGGGCGTTCGCCGCCGCGCTGCAGTGCGTGAGCCCCGATCGTGCCCTGGGCGGGGCGCCCGGCTGCGGCTTCTGCACCGGCTGCCACACGACCCTGGTCGGCACCCACGCGGACGTCACCACGGTCACCGCCGTCGGTGCCGTGGTCCGGGTCGAGGACATGCGTGACACCGTCCGCAAGTCGTACACGGCGCCGGCGAACGGCCGCTGGCAGATCATTCTGGTGGCCGACGCCGAGCGGCTGAACGAGAAGTCGGCCAACGCGGTCCTGAAGGCCGTGGAGGAGCCCGCCTCCCGCACGGTCTGGCTGCTCTGCGCGCCCTCGATCGAGGACGTCCTGCCCACGATCCGCTCCCGCTGCCGCCACCTGAACCTCCGGACGCCGCCGGTGGAAGCGGTCGCCGACGTGCTCGTACGGCGCGACGGCATCGATCCGGAGACGGCGCACTCCGCCGCCCGGGCCACGCAGGGGCACATCGACCGGGCCCGGCGGCTCGCGACCGACGAGCGGGCCCGCGCGCGCCGCGCCGCCGTCCTCAAGGTGCCGCTGCGGGTCGATGACGTCGGGGGCTGCCTCAAGGCCGCCCAGGAGCTGATCGACACGGCGACCGAGGACGCGAACCAGGTGGCGGAGGAGGCCGACAACCGGGAGACCGAGGAGCTGAAGGCGGCTCTCGGGGTGGCTCCGGGCGGGCGGCTGCCGCGTGGCACGGCCGGTGTGATGAAGGACCTGGAGGCGGACCAGAAGCGGCGCAAGAAGCGGACCCAGATCGACAGCCTGGACCTCGCGCTCAGCGACCTGACCGGCTTCTACCGTGACGTCCTGGCCCTCCAGCTCCGCTCCCGCTCGGCCCTGGCGAACACGGACGTGCGGGACGCGCTGGAGCGGATCGCCCGGGACAGCACCCCGGAGCGGACCCTGCGCCGCATCGAGGCGATCCTCGCCTGCCGCGAGGCCCTCGACCGGAACGTGGCTCCGCTGCTCGCGGTGGAGGCGATGACGATGGAGCTGCGGGGCTAGACCGGAGGTGGGCGGCGTGGGTGGCCGGGGAGCCCGAGGGGCCGGCGGCCGCCCGTTCCGGCAGCCCGGCTCCGGGCGATTGGACACGGTCCGTACCCGTCCGGATACGCTCCGGGGATGGATTCCAGGCGCTTGCTCCGTACGTCCGCCACGGCCCTCGCGGCCGCCGGGCTGATCCTTTCCGGCTGCTCGGGCGGAAGCGACGCCGCCGCGTCCCGGACGACCGCGCCGGCCCCCGCGTCCCCGCCCCAGGCGCCGAAGCTGAAGAAGTACTACGACCAGAAGCTGAAGTGGCGCGACTGCGGCGTCGAGGGTTTCCAGTGCGCGACCCTGCGCGCCCCGCTGGACTACGCGAAGCCGGACGGGGAGGAGGTCGAGCTCGCGGTCTCCCGGGCCCGGGCCACCGGCCCCGGCAAGCGGCTCGGCTCGCTCCTGGTCAACCCGGGCGGCCCCGGCGGCTCCGCCGTCGGCTACCTCCAGGGGTACGCGGGCATCGGCTACCCGGCGCCCGTCCGCGCCCGCTACGACATGGTGGCCGTCGACCCGCGCGGAGTGGCCCGCAGCGAGCCGGTCGAGTGCCTGACGGGCCCGCAGATGGACACGTACACGCAGGTCGACCAGACCCCCGACGACAGCGCGGAGACCAACGCGCTGAGCGCCGCCTTCAAGGAGTTCGCGGCGGGCTGCGCGAAGCGCTCGGGGAAGGTCCTGCCCCATGTCTCCACGGTCGAGACGGCCCGCGACATGGACATCCTGCGGGCGGTGCTCGGCGACCGGAAGCTCGCCTATGTGGGGGCGTCCTACGGCACGTTCCTCGGCGCCACCTACGCCGAGCTGTTCCCCGACCGGGTCGGCCGGCTCGTCCTCGACGGGGCGATGGACCCCTCGCTCTCCGCGCTCGACCTCAACCGGGACCAGACGGGCGGCTTCGAGACCTCCTTCCGCGCCTTCGCCGCCGACTGCATCCGCAAGCCGGACTGCCCCCTGGGCACGGAGTCCGTCGACGCGGCCACAGAGGCGATGAAGAAGTTCTTCCGGGACGTGGACGCCAAGCCCGTGCCCACGGGCGAGAGCCGCGAGCTCGGCGAGTCCCTCGCGACCACGGGCGTGATCGCCGCCATGTACGACGAGGGGGCCTGGCCCCAGCTGCGCGAGGCCCTCACCCGGGCGATCGGCGGCGACGGCTCCGGCCTCCTCGCACTGGCCGACAGCTACTACGAGCGCGAGGCGGACGGCACGTACGCCAACCTCATGTTCGCCAACGCCGCCGTGAACTGCCTGGACCTGCCGCCCGCCTACACCGGCCCGGCCGACGTCGAGAAGGCCGTTCCGTCCTTCGAGAAGGCCTCCCCGGTCTTCGGCGCGGGCCTCGCCTGGGCCGCCCTCAACTGCACCTACTGGCCCACCCGGCCCACCGGCCACCCGCACCGCATCACCGCGGAGGGCGCCGCCCCGATCCTGGTCGTCGGCACCACCCGCGACCCGGCCACCCCGTACCACTGGGCCCAGTCCCTGGCCGCCCAGCTCTCCTCGGGCACCCTGCTGACCTACGAGGGCGACGGCCACACCGCGTACGGCCGGGGCAGCGACTGCATCGACACGGCGATCAACACCTACCTCCTCGAAGGCACCCCTCCGACGGACGGAAAGCGCTGCTCGTAGGCCGGTTCCGGGGGTGGTCGGAGCACCTCCGGAAACTGTGTAGACTTGGCGACGCTGCTGCACCCACGATGGGTCTGCACAGCGCGCCGCCTTAGCTCAGTTGGCCAGAGCAACGCACTCGTAATGCGTAGGTCTCGGGTTCGAATCCCGAAGGCGGCTCGGAATTACCCCAGGACTCACTCGCCGTGACCTGGGGTTTTTTCATGTCCGGACGGCGGCCGTCGTGTGAGGGCGCGCCGTGGGAACGGTCTGCGCCGCGATGCGTGAGCGGACCGGGTGGAACCGGGCCGGGTCGGAGTTCGTCCGGCCCGGCCCTTCCGTTGTCCGGGTCGGAGTTCGTCCGGCCCGGTCCTTCCGCTGTCCGGGTCGGCCGGTCAGGGGGTGAGGTTCGGCTGGTCGAAGGTGTCCGGGACCGGGAGGGTCGACCAGTGGGGGATCGGCCAGGCGATCACCACGGCGCGGCCCACCACGTCCGGCAGGGGGACCATGCCGCCGTGCGGGTCGTTCTGGTGGTAGCGGGAGTCCTGTGAGGCCTGGCGGTGGTCGCCCATCACCCAGAGGTGGCCGGCCGGCACCGTGACCTTGAACTGGCCGCCCGCGTCCGTGCTGCAGGCCGTGTTCCCCGCGAAGACGTACGGCTCCGTCAGCGGCTTGCCGTTCACCTTCAGGGGGCCCTCGCCCGCGCACTCGACCGTGTCGCCCGCGACGCCGATGACCCGCTTGATCAGGTGCTGTTCCCCGGCCGCGGGCATCAGGCCCACGAAGCCCAGGAACTTCTGTGCCGTGCTGGGCTGTTGCGCCGGCCGTCCCGCCAGCCAGTCGCCGGGGTCGCGGAAGACCACGACCTCACCCCTGTCGGGTTCCGAGCCGAACCACGGCGTGAGCTTGTCCACCAGCACCCGGTCGTCGACCTGCAGGGTGTTCTGCATCGAGCCCGAAGGGATCAGGAACGCCTGGAGCAGGAACGTCTTGATCAGGAAGGCCAGCCCCAGCGCGATCCCGGCGAGGAACGGGAGCTCGACCCAGAACGGGCGGCGCCGTTTCCGGCCCCCGGCCGCTCCGGTCGGAGGGCCTTCCTCCGGGCCCTCCCGGTCCGATCGCTCCTCGGTCGCCAAGTCGCTCATTTCCACCCTGACTTCGTCCTCTGGCTGCTGTCTGCACGGACCCTATGCCCCGGCGGTGTCCGCAGGGTGACCGCAGGCCCTTCTTCACCACGTACGGGTGACGTCAGAAGCTTGGCTGCTCGCGCTCCTGCTGGGCCAGGAGATAACCGGCCTGGAACCGGCTCTCGGCGCCGAGCGCGGCCATCACGTCGGCGACGTGGCGGCGGCAGCTGCGGACGGACAGGCCCAGGCGGCGCGCGATCGCCGCGTCGGTGAGGCCCTCCGTGAGCAGGCGGACGATGGTCTGCTTCAGCTCGTCGGAGATGTCCATGATGGTCTGCCGGTCCCACTCCGTCTCGAACGGCAGCGCCTCCAGCCACAGCCGTTCGTACGCCCCCACCATGAACGCGACCACGTGCGGCTCGCGGATCAGGACCGCCGCGTTCGGGTTGTCCGGCACCGGGATGACCGCCGTCGCGCGGTCGAAGACGAGCATCCGCATGAACTCGTCGTCCAGGGTGCGGACCTGGGCACCCAGCCGCCCCACCCGCTCCACGTAGGCACACGTGCCCGAGGAGAAGCGGGCCGTGTGCTGGTACAGGACGCGCATCCGGACGCCGCGGCCCAGGAGTTCCTCGTCGCGCGCCACCGCCTCCTCGAGGACCTCCGCCCGCCGGCCGCCGCCCGGCTGCGCCGTCATGACCTCGCGCTCGCAGGTCCGGCCCAGCTCGGTGATCGCCTCCCGCACCGCACGCAGATCGGTGAGCAGCTCCACGTACTCCGCCTGCCGCAGGTGCGTCAGGCGGAGCAGATGGGACTCGTACAGCGGCATGAACGCCATCAGCTGTTCGCGGGTGCGTTCCATGTGCTGGCGCCGGGCGCGCATCTCGCGCTCCAGCGGCCCCAGAGTGCGCTGGACGGCCTCGTCCGGCGCCACCGGGAGCACCGCCCGCTCCGGGGTCCGGCGCAGCAGGCCCATGTCGAGGAGCGCCGAGACGGCCGACTCCACCCGGGCGAGCGGCAGGTCCAGTTCCGCCGCGAGGTCGGCGGGGTGCGCCGGCGGGTGGGCCGGGTCCCGGGCCAGGAGGCAGGTGTAGACGCGGGTCAGGGGGTCGTGGGAGTCCCCGTCGGTCGTCGTACCCGCCGTCGGCTCCGCCGTTGTCTCCGCACCCGGTGTTCCCTCCGGGCCTCCGGCGTCGCCTCGGGCCTTCGCCATGTCTTGTATCGCCACCTTTTCCCCCGTTTGTGACAGCGTCCTCTTGCTGCCATGCAGCCTAATGAGGCATGCAGTCCGCCCCATAGTCATGCCCCCGCGGATACGTTCGTTCCACCGCCCACAAGGTCAAAGCGCATCAAGCTCGCACAGCCCGCGAAGCTCGCAACCCACCACGGAAACCCACGACTTACACCTCGCGGAAGCGGAAAGAGAGCACACGACATGAAGCGGCGGATCCGCAGCACCCTCCTCACCACCCTGGTCGTCGGCCTCGCCGGCCTCGCCACCGTCACCACCGACCGGATCGCCGGCGGCACCGGCACCGACGACACCGGCTGGGGCGCGGCCGTCCTCACCGGCGCCTACGACACCGGCTGGGGTGCCCCCGCCGCCGGCGCCGGCACCAACGACACCGGCTGGGGGTGACCGGATGACCCTGCTCGACTGCACCCTGCGCACCGGCGGACGGCTCACCGGCGGATCCGTACCCCCCGCGCTGGCCGCCGACTACCTCGCGGTCTGCGCGCGGGTCGGCATCGACGTCATCGAGCTGGGCAGCGTCCACGACCCCGCCGACCGCTCCGCCCCGCGCGGCGCGCTGCTGCCGGTCCCGCTCCCCGAGCGCTACGGACCCCGCTTCTCCGTCCTCCTCGACACCGCGGGCCTGCCCGCCACGGACGCCGCCGCCACGGCCTCCGCCGGGCGGATCGCCGACGCCCTCGCCACCGGACCGGTGCCCGTCGGCCTCGTCCGCCTCGCCGTCCGCTACGACCGGGTGGCCCGCGCCGCCGCCCCGCTGCACCGCCTGCGGGAAGCCGGCTTCGGCGTCTGTCTCTTCCTCACCCACATCGACCTCGCCTCCTACCCGGAACTCGACCGCTGCCTCGGCGACAGCGCGGCGCTCGGCCCGCTCGACGCCGTCTTCCTCGTCGACTCCCTCGGCTCGCTCCGCCCCGAACGCGTCATCGAACTCGTCCAGTCCACCCGCGCCGCCGTGTCCGCCCCCGTCGGCATCCACGCCCACGACAACCAGGGCTTCGCCCTGCACAACACCGTCGTCGCCGGGAGCGCCGGCGCCACCTGGCAGGACGCCGCCGTGCACGGGATCGGCCCGGGCGCCGGCCTGACCCGTACCGAGCAACTGCTCGCCCTCCTCGGCGCCACGCCCACCGACCTCGCGCCCCTCCTCGCGCTCATCGCCACCCACGTCGCGCCGCTCAAGCAGCGGTACGGGTGGGGGGCCGGCCCCCGCCAGGTCATGGCCGGCCTCGCCCGCATCCCGGTCACCTCGGTGACGGGTCTCGGCCCCCGGTAGCCACCACCGCGCCGGCAGCCTCCGCGTCGCCGCACCCACCGACTTCCGCCCCCAGGCCCCCTGACGTCCGGGGCCGCTCCGACCGTGCCCGCCGTCCCAGGAGACCCCATGCCCTTCACCTCGCCCATCCTGCCGCCCGGAGAACCGGCCCTCGCCCCCACTCCGTACCGCGACCTCGTCCCGAACCCCGGAGCCGCCCCCATGGCCGACCGCCGCTTCCGTATCGACCGCACCGCCGCCACCGAGGAGTTCGGGCTCGCCTGCCAGCGGCTCATCCCGTGGCCGGGCGGGGACGCCGAGCCGCCCGTCGGGGCGATGGCCTGCTTCCTGCGGCCCGGCGGGGACTCCGACCCCGACTGCCACAACCAGGACGAGGTCATGATCATCCTGTCCGGCACCGGCAGCGTGACCCTCGACGGCGCGCTCGAGCCGCCGTTCCGCGCGGGCGACATCGTCGTGCTGCCCCGGAACCAGGAACACGTCGTCCACAACACCGGTGACTCCGAGCTGAGCTGGGTCTCCCTCTACTGGCCGCTGCGCGAGCCCGCCGTCCGCACCGACACCGACACCGACACCGCCACCGAGGAGGTCGCCGCGTGAGCGCGACGCACTGGATCACCGCCACCCCGCCCACTCCCAACGGCGACCTCCACATCGGCCACCTCGCCGGGCCCTACCTCGCCGGCGACGTCCTGCGCCGCTTCCTCGCCGCCGAAGGCACCGGTCCCGTCCGCTACACCACGGGCCTCGACGACCACCAGAGCTACGTGCCCGTGCGCGGCATGAACGACGGCGGGCGCAAGGGCGAGGAGGTCGCCGACGGCTACGGCGCCTCCATCGAGTCCGTGTGGCGGCAGGCCGGTGCCGACTTCGACGCGATCGTCCGCCCGCGCCGCGACGTCGGCTACCAGTCGGCCGTCCAGGAGTTCTTCGGCCGCCTGTACGACGCCGGGCACATCGTCGCCCGTACGCGACCGCTCCCGTACTGTGCCGACTGCGAGCGCTGGCTGTACGAGGCCTACCTCAAGGGCGACTGCCCGCACTGCGGCTCCGGCTCCAACGGCAACGCCTGCGAGCCCTGCGGCCGCCCCAACGACTGCGCCGACCTCGCCGACCCGGTCTGCACCGGCTGCGGCGCCACCCCCGAACTCCGCGACTGCGAGCGGCTGTACTTCCCCCTCGCCCCCTGGGAGGAGCAGCTCGCCGCCTTCTGGGAGCAGGTCGACATGCCGCCGCACCTGCGCTCCCTCTGCGAGCGGATGCGCGCCGACGGCCTCCCCGAGATCGCCGTCAGCCACCCCTCCGAGTGGGGCGTCCCGGTGCCCGTCGCGGGCTTCACCGACCAGCGGATCTACGTCTGGTTCGAGATGGCCCCCGGCTACCTCCTGGAGTGGACCGGCGCCGGCGAGACCGGACCCGCCCCCGCGCCCGTCCAGTTCTTCGGCTTCGACAACGGCTACTTCCACGCCCTGCTCTTCCCGGCCGCCTTCCGGGCGTACGACCCCGAGATCGCGCTGCCCCGGGCCTTCGTCGTCAACGAGTTCTACCGGCTCGAAGGGCTCAAGTTCTCCACCAGCAGGCGCCACGCCATCTGGGCGCACGAGGAACTCGCCCGGACGAGCGCGGACGTGCTCCGCTACCACGTCCTCTCCGACCGGCCCAACGGGCGCCAGACCAGCTTCAGTTCGGCCGCCCTGGAACTCAGCCGCACCCGGCTCGCCGAGCGCTGGGACGGCTGGCTCGGCCGACTGCTCACCGCCGTCGCCGAGTCCTCCGACGGAACCGCACCGGCCGAGGCGCCGCAGGGACCGGCCTGGGAACGGCTGCGCGCCCGACTGGCCGAGGCGGTCGGCCAGTTGAGGGAGGCGTACGGGATCGAGGGGTACGACGCGCGGCGCGCGATCGCGCTGCTCGACGAAGTGGTGTGCCTCGCCGAGGACTTCGGCTACGTGAACGGCTTCGAGGCCGAGCGCCCGGAAGGCACCTCCGCCCACCGCTCCGCGCTCTCCGCCCAGCTCGCCGTCGCCGCCGCGCTGTCGGCCTGGGCCGCGCCCGCCCTGCCGTACGGCTCGGCCCGGCTCGCCGCCCTCCTCGGCCTCGCGCCGGAACCGCGCCGGGTGGACGCGGAGGCCCTCGCGGCGCTCGCCCCGGGGACGCCGGTGGCGGCCTGGCCCGGGGCGGTCTTCAGTGCTTGAGCACGCTCCGGTGGACGAGGCTCTGCCGCGCGGCGCCGTCGTCGGGCCCTTCTCCGGGCCCCGCGCCGCCTGGGGCGAGCACCTGGAGCGGGCCGCCGAGCGGTACGGGGCGGCCGTGAACTGGGAGCTGTACGACGACCGGGGCGAGGCCGAGACGGCCCGGCAGATCGCCGAGGCGGTCGTCGCCGAAGGCCGCCACGCGCTGGTCGTCGGGCACTTCAACAGCGCCGGCGCGGCGGCGGCCCTGCCCGTCTACCGGGCGGCCGGACTCCCCGTCCTCCTCCCGCTGGCCACCACGCCCGGCCTGCTCGCCGACAGCGCCGGCACCCTCCTGCGCTGGTGCCCGGACGACCGCGCCCAGGCGGTCGACCTGCTCGCCGCCGTACGGGACGCGGGACACACCCGGGTCGCCGTCACGCACGACGGCAGCGCGTACGGGGAGCGGCTCGCCCTGCTCGTACGGGACGCGTCGACGGCCGCGCGGTCCTCCCTGCTCGTACGGGACGCGTCGACGCGCGCCCGGTCCACCCCGCTCGTACGGGACGCCTCGACGGCCGTCCGGCCCGCCGTCCCGTCGGGGGCCGTCGTCTCCGACGGCAGCGGGCCCGCGACGGGTGCCGTGGCCGTGCCGGCCGTCCTCGCCGGAGAAGCACCAGGGCTTGACGTCCTCGACGGGCCCGCGGGGCGGGACGCCGCCAAGCTCACCGCGCTCGTCGTCTGCGGCACCCACGTCGGGGCCGCGCGGGTGGGCCGGGAGTGGCGGGCGGCCGGGTTCACGGGCGCGTTCTGGTTCACCGACGACTGCGCGGTGGACGAGTTCGCCGCCCTGCTCGGTGCCCCGGCGGCCGGCGGCGCGTCCGCGTCCGTCGCCCGGATGCGCGGCGGGCCCGAAGCCCACGTGGACGCGGCCTTCGCGGCCGCCACCGCCGCGCTCTCCGAGGACCCGGGACGCACCGGACGCACCCTCCTCGCCGCCGTACGGGCCCACGCCGACCGGGGGTTCACCGCGCTCGGCGAGCCCGAGGCCGGGAGCGTGGGATGGGACTTCGTGCCCGTGCCCGTGTCCGTGTCCGCCGTGGCCGGGGCGCCGACCCGTACCGCCGGACGGCACGGGCGGGCCTACGACGTCATCGTCGTCGGCGCCGGGGTCGTCGGGGCCGCCACCGCCTCCGTCCTCGCCCGGCACGGCGCACGCGTCGCGCTCGTCGCACCCATGGACGGACGCCAGGACCACGCCACCGCCTGGTCCGGCGGGCTCGTCCGGTCCTTCGAGGCCGACCCGTACCTGCGCGGGCTCGCCCTCCGCAGCCACCACCTCGCCTGGGGGCCCGCCGCGCTCGCGCCGGGGCCGTACGGCTTCATGACCACCGGGTCGCTCGTCCTCTGCGGCGACGCCGACCTCGAACAGGCCGAGAAGGGCGTCGCCGAGCTCAACGGGGCCGGTGTGCCCGCCGAGCTGCTGGAACCGGGCGTGCTCGCCGACCGCTTCCCCGGACTCTCCGTCGACGGCGTCACCGCCGCCGTCTGGGAACCCGAGGCCGGCTACGCCGACCCGCCCCGCACCGCGCGCGTCTACCGCGACCGCGCCCTCGCCCACGGGGCCCGGCTGCTGCCCGCCCGGGTACGCGAACTGGACGCCCCGCCCGGGGCCGACCGCGTCCGCGTCCTCCTCGAACCCGGAGGACCCGTCGAGGCCTTCGCCGTCGTCCTCGCGGCCGGCGGCGGAACCGGTGAGATCGCCGGGCACCGGCTGAGCGGCGCTCACGCCGGACGCACCAAGAGCATCCGGTACGGCTTCTTCCACCACCCCGCCACGGCCGGCCTGCCGACCGTCGTCGACATGGTCAGCGGCGTCTGGGGGCGGCCCCAGCTCACCGGGGAGGCGGCCGGCGGCTACATGGCCGGGCGGCCCGTCGACGAATGGGACGTACCCCCGGGCGGGCTCGCCACGCTGACCGACGAGCACGTGGCGTACATCCGCCAGGGCGCGGCCGCGCGGTGGCCCTGGCTCGCCGACCCCGCGACCCGCTTCCTCGGCGGACGCCAGGGCGTCGACCTCTACACCCCGCACTCCCGCCCCCACCTCGGCCGCGAACGGTCCGACAGCCGGATCGTCCTCGCGACGGGGTGGTCGGGGGCGGGCTTCAAGACGGCACCGGCGGCGGCGGAACTCGCGGCGGCGGAGGCGCTGGACGTGCTGGGGGGCAGGTGAGGCACACCGGCCTCACGGTGCCGCCCGCCCGGCGCCGCGGCTTTGCGGTGCCGCCCGCCCCGGGCCTCGGCTTCGCGGGGCCGCTCGCCGCGGGCCTCGGCCTCGCTTGGGCCCGGACCCGCGGCCACCGCCCGTGTGGGCAATCGTCCCGCAGGGCGGGACGGGCGGGCACACGGGACGGCGCCCTCGGCGGCGCCTCCGCCCCCTGTTCGTGGACCCGCACCCCCGCGGAGCCGCACGACGTGGTGCGGGTCGGGGCGCGAAAGCCCAGGCCCGGCACGGGGCGCCGTCCGTTGTGCCCACCCTCCCCCGAGCTCTCGGCTCCGCTCGAGCAGGGGGGAACCCCATCGCCCCAGCGGAACAACTGCCCACAACGCGGGTGGCGGAGCGCGGCGGCCGCGGCCGGTGTTCGTGATCGACATTCATCGGAGGTGACACCATGACCGATCTCCTGCAGCGGCCCGCCGCCGCCCAGGCCCAGGCCGGTCCCCCCCTCGGCGTGCGCGCGCTCGTCGTGTTCTACGTCAGCAGTCTCGTCGGGACCGGCATTCTTCTCGTACCGGGCCTGACCGAGCGGCAGGCCGGGCCCGCCGCGCTGCTCGCGTGGCTGGCGCTCGCCCTCAGCTCGTACCCCTTCGCCCGTTTCTTCGCGGAGATGTCGGCCTGGCGCCCCGACGCCTCGGGTCTCGCCGCGATGGTGGAGGCCGGTTTCGGGCGCCGTCCGGGGCGGGCGGCGGCGCTGCTGCTGGTCGCCACGTACGTCATCGGGAATCCGGTGATGGGCATCGTGTCCGCCCGCTGCCTGCTCGGCCTGCTCGGGCAGCCCGACGGGCCGGTGTATCCGATCGCGATCGGCTTCATGGCGCTGTCCGCCGCGTTCACGCTGCTCGGGCTCACCGCCGGCGCCCGCGTCCAGGCCGTGGCCCTGATCGTGCTGCTGCTCGGCCTCGGCGGCGCCGTGGTGCTCGCGGTGCCGCGGTTCGACGCGGGCGCGTACACCCCGTTCCTCACGCACGGCTGGGGCGGCGTCGGCATCGCCGTCGTCACCGCTTTCTTCTCCTTCCTCGGCTGGGAGAACGTCTCCACCCTCGCCGAGCAGGTCGACGACCCGGCCCGCAGCTACCGGCGGGCGATCCGCTGGGCCGTGCCCATCGTCGGGCTGCTCTACGCGGCGGTGACGGCCGCCTACCTGGCCGTTCCCGGCGACGAGCCGGTCGTCATCACCGCCCTCCTCGGCGCCTCGCTCGGCGACGGCGGTGCGCTCGCCGGCGACCTCCTGGCCCTCGGGCTCGCGGTGGTCGCCACCAACGCCTGGGTGCTGGGCGCCACCCGGGTCGTCCGGGCCGCCGCCCGCGAGCGGATCCTGCCGCGCTCCCTGGCCGACCGCCCCGTGCGGGCGACCGTCGCGCTGGCCCTCGCCTACGCGGCCGTCCTCGGCGCCCTGACGCTCACCGGCACGGGCGAGGAGCTGGTGCTCGTCGTCACCAGCAGCGCGTTCCTGCTCCTGTACGTGGCCGCCGCCGCGGCCGCCCTGCGGGCACGCGGCACCGGCCGGGCCCTGCGCGCGACCGCCGTCGTGACGCTGCTGATCGCGGCCGTCTTCCTCTCCTTCGCCGGTACGGGGCTGCTGTTCGCCCTGCTCCTCGCCGCCGGCTGCGTCGCCCTCACCGGCCGCACGCGTACGTCCTGAACCCCTCCCACCGAAAGGCACTTCGCCATGAACGAGACCACGAACGAGACCACCCCCGTCTACGACGTCGTCGGTGTCGGCTTCGGACCCGCCAACCTCGCCCTCGCGATCGCCGTCGAGGAGTACAACGAGCAGGCCGCGCCCGGCGAGGAACTGACCGCCGTCTTCCTGGAGAAGCAGCCGAACTTCGGCTGGCACCGGGGCATGCTCCTGCCGGACGCCACCATGCAGGTCTCGTTCCTCAAGGACCTGGCCACGATGCGCAATCCGCGCAGCCGCTTCGGCTTCGTGCCGTACCTCCATGACCGGGGCCGGCTGGTCGACTTCATCAACCACAAGATGCTCTTCCCGACCCGCGAGGAGTTCCACGACTACCTCCAGTGGGCCGCGAACGGCGTGGACCACATGGTCCGTTACGGCCTCGAGGTCACCGCCATCCGCCCGGCCGACCGGGCGGCGGGCGAGGACGGTCCGGTCGTCGAGGTCGACGTCGCCGCGCTCGGCGGGGCCGGCAGCGGCGCCGAGTCGGAGGCCGTCACCTACCGGGCGCGGAACCTCGTCATCGGCACCGGCCTCGTACCCCGGCTCCCGGAGGGCGTCGAGTCCTCCGAACGCCTCTGGCACAGCAGCGAGTTCCTGCACCGGCTCGCCGCGCTGCCCACCGCGAACCCGCGCCGATTCGTCGTCGCCGGGGCCGGACAGAGCGCCGCCGAGATCGCCGACCACCTCCACCGGACGTACGAGGGGGCCGAGGTCGTCGCCGTCCACACGCGGTACGGCTACAGCCCGGCCGACGACAGCCCGTACGCGAACCGGATCTTCGACCCGGAGGCCGTCGACCTCTACCACGGGGCCGAGCCGTCCGTCCGCCGCACGCTCATGGACTACCACCGCAACACCAACTACGGCGTCGTCGACATGGACCTCATCGAGGAGATCTACCGGCGCTCGTACCAGGAGAAGGTCCGCGGCGAGCAGCGGCTGCGGATCCTCGGCGTCACCCGGCTCACCGAGGTCGAGGAGGGCCCCGACGGCGTCCGCGTCCAGGTGCGGAACCTCGCCACGGGGGAGACGGAGACGATGGACGCGGACGCCGTCGTCTACGCCACCGGCTACGCCGAGCCCGACCCGGCCCGGCTGCTCGGCGAGCTCGACGCCGCCTGCGCGCGCGACGAGGACGGCCGGCTGCGGGTGCACCGCGACTACCGGGTGCAGACCGCTCCCGAGGTGGAGGCCGGGATCTACCTGATGGGCGGCACCGAGCACTCGCACGGCATCACGGCCAACCTGCTGTCGATGGCCGCGGTCCGCGCCGGCGAGATCTGCGATTCCCTGGTGGCGCACCGCCGTTCCGACAGGCGGGCACCGGTGGCGGTGACGGGCTGATTCCCCGTACAACACGTCACACCTGCATCTGAACGAGAGGGCACGGCACCATGAGCACCACCACGGAGACCCCCGAGACGCCGGAGACCACGGAGCCCCCGGAGATCCCGGAGACCACCGAGGCCGACGACCAGCTGGCCGTCACCGAGCGGACCCGGCTGCGCCGCATGCGTCACAAGGGCAGTCACCGGCGGGCCGACCTGGACGCCGTGCTCGCCGCGGGCTTCCTCTGCCACCTCGGCGTCACCGTCGACGGCACGACGATGGTGGTGCCGACCGCGTACGGCGTGGACGGCGACCGGCTCTACCTGCACGGTTCGGTCGCCAGCCGCAGCCTGGTCCAGGCCCCCGACACCACCGTCTGCGTCACGGTCACGCACGTCGACGGCCTCGTCCTCGCCCGCTCCGTCTTCGAGCACGGGGTCAACTACCGCTGCGCGATGATCTACGGCGTTCCCGAGATCGTCACCGACCCGGAGGAGAAGCTCCGCGGCCTGCGGGCGCTGACCGAGCAGAGCTCGCCGGGCCAGTGGGAGTACGCGCGACAGCCGAGCCGCAAGGAGCTGGCCGCGACCGCGCTGCTCGCGCTCGACCTCACCGAGGCCTCGGTGAAGACCGCCGACGGCCCGCCGGACGACGGCGACTCCGAGGACGCGGCGCTCGGCCTGTGGGCGGGGGTGCTGCCGATGGTGACCACCTTCGGCGAGCCGGTGATCGACCCGGTCCTCCCCGCGGACTTCGCCCCGCCCGCCCACATCGCCGCGCGCGCGGGCCGGGTCGTGGGCGCGGGGCCGGGTGCAGGGCAGGGGACGGAGTAGGGCGTGGAGCCGGGTGCAGGGCAGGACGCAGGGCCGGGCGTTCTTCCAGGCCGCCTCTCCCCGGCCGCCGACGACTCCGTGTGACACCCCACGGGTACAGGGCGGGACCGAAGCGGCATTTCCCCTCCGCCGGCCGTGGCTGTCGAGTGGGCCGCGACAGCCACGGACGACGACCACGAACCGGCGAGGGGCACCAGGATGAGCGGCCGGCCACCGGCTGGCCGGCCGGCAGCGGCTGACCCTGGCCGACCTCGACGGTGAGGTGTTCCCGGAGTGGGCGGGGGCCGACGAGCGCACCCGGGCGTACCGGAGGGGCCGGGACGGGGCCGCCAGTGGCGGTGGTGGCGTCGGTGGTGGCGGTCCGCCGGCACCACCGACGCCGGCGAACCCGTCCGTGCCGCTCGTCGGTGACCGGCACCAGTTGCTCACGGTCGTGGCGCTCGGGCAGTGCGTCGCGCTGCTGCCGCGCTCCGTCGCGGAGGAACGGTCACGGCTGGGCGACGTCGTCGTCCGGCCCGTCGAGGACGTGAGCCGAGCACCGTCCACGTCGCCTGGGCCGGGGGCCCGGCGTCCCGGGCGGTGACGGGCTTCCTCTCGGCCGCCGCTTCGGTGGGCCGGGAGCGGGGACCGGCCTGAGTACGCCCGGGCTCCGGGGGACTTCCGGGGCTCCGGGCGTACTCGGGACAGGTTCCGGCTTCGGCTTCCTTCCGGCTTCGGCTTGTGTTCCGGGTTCGGGGACCGGTCAGTCGCCGTGCCCGGTGCCTCCGCTGCCGAAGCCGCCGCTGGAGATGCCGCCCCACTTGCGCTTCTCCTCGGTCGGCGGGTCGGGTGAGGTCTCCGTGCCGGATTCCTTGAGCTGGTAGGGCATGAGCCGGTGCTCGCCGTCGGTCTGCGGCATCTCGGCCGGCCTGCGGTATTCGGACATCTCGCCGGGCAGTGCGCCGGTGTCGGGCCGGTGCGGCTGTTCTTCCGGCTTGGGCGTCCTGGACTCGCGGTCGCTGATCCGGAAGCCCAGCCAGACGGCGCCGATGAGTACGAAGACGACGACGAGCCCGCCGACGACCTGGGCCATGCCTGACTGCCAAACCCCAGCGGCCAGGTTCTCTGCTGCGCTGACAGTGTTCATACCAACAGGATTACCCGATTCCGCTTCTTCGGATGCGTCGAGCGGGCATCCTCTCGGATTCGTTTGAAACATTCCCGGTCCCCCGTCGCGTCAATGAGGTGTACGGCGACCACACCACGTGACCGCGAGGGAAAGGAGGGGCATGAGAAAGTCCCGCGCGGACGAGTTCCTGGAGTTCGCCTCCGCACGTACGGGGCACCTGTTCCGCTCGGCGTGCCTGCTGACCAGCGGCGACACCCATCTCGCCGAGGACCTCACCCAGGAGACGCTCGGCCGGATGTACGCCCTCTGGGGCCGCATGGCACGGATCGGGAACCCCGCCGCGTACGCCCAGACCGTGCTCGTCCGCACGTTCCTCAGCCACCAGCGGCGCCGCTCGGCCACCGAGCGCCCCCTCGGCGAGCTGCCCGACCGCGTCCTCGAGAACGGCGAGGACCCGGCCCTGCGGATCGCGCTGCTCGACGCGCTGGCCGGGCTCGCGCCGAAGGACCGGGCGGTCGTGGTGCTGCGGTACTGGGAGGACCGCAGCATCGAGGAGACCGCCGAAGCCCTGCACGTCAGCTCCGCAGCGGTACGCACCCGCTCGGTGCGGGCGCTCGCCAAGCTGCGGGAACGGCTCGGCGGCAGCGTCACCGCATTCGCCACCCGCTGACCAGTCGTTTCTCAGTACTCAGCTCTCCCAGCGCTCAGCGCTCAGCGCTCAGTTCTCTCATCCCTGAACATCGACGAACCGGAGACGGTGATCTCGGCATGCCCCTGAACGAAGGACCCCAGCACGACGGCGCCCCGCACGAGCGTTTCGAGGAGGAGCTCGGCGCGGTCCTGCGCAGCGCCGGTGACGGCTTCGCCGTCGACGACCGGCGCGAGCTGGTCGCGGGCGGGCTCCAGCTCGGCCGGCGCCGCCTGATGCGCCGCCGCCTCGCGGTGACCGGCGGCGTCCTCGCGCTCGCCGCCGTCGGCCTCGGCGGCGTGTACGGCGGCTCGCTGCTCGGCCCCGCCGGGCAGGCGACGACCACCTCCGTCGCGGCGCCCCCGCAGCACGGACAGGCCAACGGCGCCGCCGACACCGGCAAGGAGCCGCGGCCCGAGGAACGGATCCCGGTGAAGGACATCGCCGCCGTCCTCAAGGCCCACACCCCGGCCGGCCAGTGGCAGTTCGACAACCTGGAGGGGCGGGGCCAGTCGGTCACCGGCGTCTACGACGACGGCAAGGGCAAGGCGGGCGTCAGCGTCGGCCTCTACCGGGCCGGCGGGACCGCCGAGTCCGGTACGGACCAGGTCACATGCCCCGACCAGGCCCTCGTCCCCTACGACCACTGCACCAGCCGACCGCTGCCGGGCGGCGACCGGCTCATGGTCCTCCAGGGGTACGAGTACCCCGACAAGCGCGAGGAGACCAAGGACTGGCGGGCGGTCCTGCTCACCAAGGACGGCTTCCTGGTCGACGTGAGCGAGTACAACGCCGCCGCCGAGAAGGGCGCCCCGATCAGCCGGGAGAACCCGCCCTTCAGCCCGGCCCAGCTGAAGGCCCTCGTCACGGCCGAGGCCTGGCGGCCGCTGCTCGAGCAGCTGGGCGAGAACCCGATGAAGAAGCTCTCCCCGTCGCCCGTCGTGCCGAGCGCCGCCGCCGTCCAGGCCACCCTGCGCTCCCTCCTGCCTCAGGGCCTCACCGTGAAGTCCCACGGCGGGGAGGACGGCCACGGCTACGTCGTCGTCGACGACGGCAAGGGCGCGAGCCTCGTCGGCGTCGACGTCCAGCCCGCCGGCCGGAAGGACATCGCCAAGCTCTTCACCGGAGCCGGCGTCGTCACTCTGCCCGACGGCACCAAGGTCAGGTCCACGCGGCAGCCCGGCGAGAAGGGCGGCGCCGGAGTCGTCTGGTGGAGCGTCGACACCCTGACCCCGAAGGGCTTCCGGGTCGTGGTCTCCGCGTTCAACTCGGGCGCGCAGTACGAGGCCGCCACGCGCGCCGAGCCCGCGCTGACGATGGAGCAGCTGAAGGCGCTCGCGCTGAGCCCGAAGTGGCAGAAGCTGCCGCTGAAGTAGGCGGGCCGGGACGACGGGGCGGTACGGGAGGGGGACCGGTACCGCCCGGTCTCCTTCGCGTCGGCGTACGGGGCGGGGACCGGTACCGTCCCGTCTACTTCGCGTCCGCGTACCGCTCGACCGTGGCCGTCGTGAACGGGAACCGGACCGGTGTCTCGCCGAACGCGATCCTTCCGGCCTCGTCCCCGGCCGCCCGGATCGCCTCCGTCACCGCCTCCGCCTCCTCCGCCGGACAGTGCACGATCACCTCGTCGTGCTGGAAGAACACCAGCTCCGCCCGCAACCCCGACAGGGAGCGCCGCAGCGCCGCCAGCATCAGCAGCGCCCAGTCGGCGGCGCTGCCCTGTACGACGAAGTTACGGGTGAACCGGCCGCGCGCCCGCGCGTTCCCGGAGGCGTACCCCGGGACGAACTCGCCGCTCTCCGGCTCCGGTTCGCCGGCCGCCTCCTGGGGGAGTCCCGCCTCCTCGTCCTCGCCCGAGCCGACCGCCCGCGGGCTGGTCCGGCCCAGCCAGGTCCGTACGAGCCGGCCCTCCTCGCCCGCCTTCGCCGCGTCGTCGACGTAGGCCACCGCGCGCGGGAAGCGGCGGCGCAGCGCCGCCAGGTTCTTGAGTCCGTCGCCGCTCGTCTGGCCGTAGATCGCGCCGAGCAGCGCGATCTTGGCGTGGTCGCGGTCGCCGGAGAAGGCCCGGTCGGAGAGCCGGGTGTACAGGTCGTCGGGGTGCCCGGCGACCTCCATCAGGCCCGGGTCGCGGGAGATCGCGGCGAGGACGCGGGGCTCCATCTGGTCCGCGTCGGCCACGACGAGCCGCCAGCCCTCGTCGGCGACCACCGCCCGCCGGATGACCTTCGGGATCTGCAGGGCCCCGCCGCCGTTGGTGGTCCAGCGCCCGCTGACCGTGCCGCCGGGCAGGTACTCGGGCCGGAAGCGGCCGTCCCGCACCCAGTCGGCCAGCCACGACCAGCCGTGCGCCGTCCAGATCCGGTACAGCTTCTTGTACGCGATGAGCGGCTCCACGGCCGGGTGGTCGATCTCGGCGAGCTCCCAGCGGCGCGTGGACCTGACGCGGATCCCGGCCTGCGCGAAGGCCTTCACCACATCGGCGGGCAGATCCGGCCGGACCCGGCGGCCGAACGCCGCCGACACCTCGTCCGCGAGCTCCGCGAGGCGGCGCGGCTCGCCGCCGCCCGCGTACCGCTCGCCCAGCAGCTCGTTCAGCAGGTCCCGGTGCACGTCCGCCCGCCACGGCAGCCCCGCCCGGTGCATCTCGGCGGCGACCAGCATCCCGGCCGACTCGGCGGCCGTGAGCAGCCGCATCCGGCCCGGGTGCTCGGCCCGGTCGTGACGGCGCAGCTGCTCCGCGTAGACCGCGAGGAGCCCGTCGAAGGGCACGGAGACGGTGGGGCGCGGCTCGAAGAGGGAGTCCTGCGAACCGGGCTCGGCGGCGCGCTGCGGCGGATCGGGGGGTACGGGGGCGTTCCGCAGGCGCGCCCAGGCGGCGGCGGCCGACCGGGGCTCGCCGAGCCGTCCCTCGTGGCCGAGGAGGAGCTGCTCGGCGTCCTCGACGTCGTAGCAGCGCTCGACGCGGACGCCGGCGGCGAGGAGCCGCGGATAGACCTCGGCCGTCGACCGCCACACCCACCGGGCCACCTCTGGCCGGGCGCGCACGGCCGCGACGAGGTCGGGCTCGCGGCGCACGGGGCCGGCGGGCAGTCCGTCGGCCGCGAGGGGCACGAGCAGCGCCCCGTCCCCCTCGGCCTCGACAGCCAGCGCCCACCTCTCGCTCATGGGTGCGAGTCTGACACCCCCCACTGACAGCCCCCGGAAACCATGCCGCGCCTGCCCGTCTCCGTGCGAGCCGCGCCCACTCGGGGGCGCGCCCCGCGGGGCGGTGCCCACCGCCGTGTGGGCACACGGGGCGTCGTCCCTTGCCGCGCCTAGGCTTCCGCGCCTGGACCCGCGCCCGGCGTGCGGCGCCGTCGTGGGTTGTGCCCACCCTCCCCCAAGCTCTCGGCTTCGCTCGAGCAGGGGGACCCCATCGCCCCGGCGAAACGCCTGCCCACAACCGGGCCCGGCGGGGGCGTCGGGCCCGCGACCCGGCCCGGTGAGGGCGTCGGGAGCGCGCCGCGCCGCGGGCCCCGCGGTCGGAAATCCTCGCCTCGCCGCCAGGCGCTACGCCGCCGCGTGGAAGAGGGCCGCGGCCGCCCCCCGTGACTCGACGCCCAGCTTGTTCAGGATGTTCGCGACGTGGAACTTCACCGTCGACTCGCTGATGTGCAGCTCCTCGGCGATCCGCCGGTTCCGGTGCCCGAGGGCCAGGTGCCGTAGGACCTCCACCTCGCGTTCGCCGAGCCCGGTCAGGGGGTGGGCGGCCTCGACAGGGGCCTCCGGGGTGGCCAGGGGGATGACCGCCGTGATCGTCGTGCCCCAGCCGGGGACCGCGTCCATGTCGAGCCGTCCGCCGAGGACGTCGAGCCGGTCCCGGATCGTGCCGGCGCCCAGGTCGCAGGGGGCGAGCGCGCCCGCGCCGTCGTCCCGCACCGAGGCGCGCAGTTCGTGTTCGGTCAGCTGCCAGCCGACGTGGACCCGCTCCACCGAGTCCTGTTCGAGGACGATCAGGAGCAACGACCGGACGATGGCCCGCGCGCTGTGCGCGACGTCCGCCGCGAGCGAGCGCGTCGAGTCCGGCGCGCCCAGGTCGAGCCGGACCTTGCTGTGCCGGAGCATCGGCCGCAGTTCGCCGGCGAGCCGCTCGAAGGCGTCCTCGGCGGGTTCCTCGGCGAGCGCGCGGTCCCGCCGCTGTTCCGCCCGCATCTCGATCAGCGCGGACGCGGCCAGGTCGGTGGCGGTCGTCCGGGCCGTGGTGTCGTCGAGGGCGCGGCTGCGCAGCACCCCGAGGACGCCGGAGAGCGCAGCCGCGTGCGCGGCGGTGAGCTCGGCGATCACCCGGGCCCGGGTGTCGGCGGCGGCCCGTGAGCGGGCGAGCGCGCCCGGCATGGCCTCCGTCGCGAACCGGTCGAAGTGCCCGCTGACCAGGTCCCACAGCGCCTGCGCCACGGTGAGCGCGGCCGCGTCGGCCGGGGCGGTGCCGTCCTCCCGTACGAGCACGAGGACCGCCCCGCGCCGGGTCGCGTGGCTGGTGACGGCGACGACCTCGCGCTCCCGGCCGCCGATCGTCGCGCGGCCCTGCCAGGGCGCGCCGGGGACGCCCGCCGCGAGCAGCGGGGTCAGTTCGGCGGCGGTCATCAGCTCCGTACCGCCGAGTGTCTTGAAGGGGGAGTGGGCGCAGTGGGTGGAGAGTTCGGCCGCGTCCACGTGCGGGACCAGCGGGGCGAGGGCGGCCGAGACCTTGGGGAGGATCTCCCCGAGCGGCTGCCGGATGATCTCGTACGCGGTGGTCAGCGTGAGCGCGTCCATGCGGCTCAGCCTAGTCAGGGACGGACAGGTGACGGCCCGCCTTTCGGACAGGGGGGACTGGCCGTTGGGCGGGCGGGGACCGGGTGTCCGGCAGCGCAGAGTGGGGGCATCGAAGATCGAACGGGCAGCAGCGGAGGCTGAGATGGAAGCGATCGTGTACGAGGAGTTCGGCGGCCCCGAGGTGCTGCGCCACGCGACCGGCGTCGCGAAGCCGGAGCCCGGCCCCGGCGAGGTCCGGGTCAAGGTGGCGGCGGTCGGGCTCAACCCGGTGGACTGGAAGCGGCGTTACGGCTGGGTCGAGGAGTTCTACCCGACCACCTTCCCCGCCGTCCCGGGCCTGGAGTTCGCCGGCACCGTCGACGCGCTCGGCGAGGGCGTCACCGACCTGGCCGTCGGCGACGAGGTCCTCGGCTGGACGGCGACCGGCGCGTACGCCGAGTACGCCATCGCCGGCACCGTCGCCCCCAAGCCCGCCGGGCTGTCCTGGGAGGCCGCCGCCAGCCTCCCCGTCGCCGGCGAGACCGCGCAGCGCGTCCTGGACCTGCTGCGGGTACGGGAGGGCGGGACGCTGTTCCTGCACGGCGCGGCGGGCGTCGTCGGCTCGGTGGCCGTCCAGCTCGCGGTCGCGGCCGGGATCACGGTCGTCGGCAGCGCCTCGGAGGCCAACCACGCCTACCTGCGCGAGCTCGGCGCGATCCCCGTCGCGTACGGGGACGGCCTGGCCGACCGGGTCCGCGCCGCCGCACCGGAGGGCGTCGACGCGGTCTTCGACGCCGCCGGGCACGGCGTGCTGCCGGTCGCCATCGAGCTGCTCGGCGGCGGCGACGCGGCGAAGGAGCGGATCGTGACGATCGCGGCGACGGACGCGGCGGAGCACGGCATCGTCTTCTCCGGCGTCACGGGGGAGCCGGACGCCGTACGGCGCGGGCTCACCGCCCAGGCCCGCCTGGCGGCGGAGGGCGCCCTCACGGTCCGCCTGGCGGAGGTGCTGCCCCTCAAGGAGGCGGCCCGTGCGCAGGAGTCCAGCGAGTCGGGCCACGTGCGGGGCAAGATCGTCCTGATCCCGTAGCGCTGGAGGAAGGCGATGCCGATGTACGCGATGTCCCTGGGCGACGACGGCGCGGAACTGCGCCCGCTCGAACCGTGGCAGGCCGAGGAGTTCCTCGCGCACATGGACCGGGGACGGGAGTTCATCGGCGCGCGCAACGGGCTCCCCGACGTCGTGACGGACCTCGACTCGAGCCGGGCGTTCCTCCGGGCGTACGCCGAGCGGGCGGCGGCGGACACCGGACGCATCCACGGCATCTGGTCCGACGGCACGCTCGTCGGCGCCGTCATCCTCCGCAAGCTCGACACGGCCGACGGCACGGCCGAGGCGGGCTGCTGGCTGGAGCCGGCGGGCGTCGGCAAGGGCCTGGTGACGCGGGCGGCGCGGGCGCTCATCGACTGGGCGATCGAGGTACGGGGCGTGCACCGGGTCGAGTGGGTCGTCTCGTCCGGCAACGAACCGAGCATCGCCGTCGCCAGGCGGCTCGGCATGACGAGGGACGGCGTCCTGAGAGGGAGCTACCTGTACCGGGGCACGCGCCACGACGAGGAGATCTGGTCGATCCTGGCCCCGGACTGGCGCACCCGCTCCACCACGTAGCCGACCCCGCGCCACCACCGGCCCTCTCCCGGGCCTGGTGGCCTCGGCCCGCTGAGCCCCCGTCGCCCCCCCGTTGTGGGCAATCGTTCCGCTGGGGCGGAACGGGTGGGCACAACGGACGGCGCCCCGTGCCGGGCCTAGGCTCCCGCGCCTGAACCCGCATCGCAGGTACGGCGCGCAACGTGGTGCGGGCCAAGGCACACGGGAGGTGCCGGCCCCGCCGGGAGCGGGATGCTCCGGGGCGTGGGGCGTGGGGCGTGGGGCAGGGCGGTGACCCGGCTCCGACCCCGGTCACCGCCCCGTCGTCCCACCATCGCCGCTCAGCGCGTGAGGCGCCACGCGGGGACGGCCGACGCGGCGATCGCGGCCGTCGCGCACACGCCCGCCGCCGTGCCGACCGTCGTCCACGGCAGGGCCAGGGCCACGGGTGCCGAGAGGGCCGCCAGGCCCGCTCCCAGTACGCCCAGGACGACCGCCGTCACCCCCAGGCCGAGCAGCGTGCCGATGGCGGTGGCGAGCGCCGCCTCGCCCGTCACGACCCGCAGGATCTGGCTGCGGGTGGCCCCGGCGAGCCTCAGCGAGGCCAGTTCCCCGCCGCGTACCGAGGTCGCCATCAGCAGGGTGTTGGCGAGGCCGATCACCGTGTAGACGAGGGCGATGCCGAGGACCAGGACCATGCCCAGGCGGTTCTGCGGGTTGCCTTCCGGCCGGTGCCCGGGGGAGACGGTCCCGCCGCTCGCCTCCAGGGCCCGCACGGTCGCCGCCCCGCCCCCGCGCGCGTCGATCCGGTCGAGGGCGGCGCCCGGTGCGTTCGCCCGGGTGACGTACGGCCCGTTGTCGCCGGTCCCGAGCGCGAGGACGGCCACGACCCGGAGCCGTACCGGTCCGCTCCCGTCCGCCCGCCACACCTCGACGGTCTCGCCGACCCGGTGCCGCTCGAACTCCTCGTTGACGACGATCGACCGGTCGTCCAGGTCCCGAAGGTCCCCGGCGGTCACGGGCAGCCGGGCGAGTTCCGCGAAGGCGGCCGGGTCGGCGACCGCCCGCGCCCCGTACTTCACGACGGCCTCGGCCCCGTCCCGTACGAACACGGAGGTCGCCCCGGTGGCGGAGAGGACGGCCCCGGCGGGCGCTGTCACCGGCCTCAAGTCCTCCCCGCCCGCCACGTACTGAGCGGCCGTCTGCTCCCGCGCCTCGACGTCCTTCGCGCGAGTGACGCTCGTCGCCGAGCCGAACAGCGTCCCGGCGAGCGCCACGGTCACGAGGACGGGCGCGGCGACGGCGGCGGTGCGGCGGACGGCGGCCGCGCTGTTCTCCCGTACGAGCGTCCCCACCGCCCCGCGCGCCGGCAGCAGGCGGGCCACCGGCCGGACGAGGAGCGGGGAGAGCAGCGCGACGCCGGTGATCAGGAGCATCGGGAGGGTCGTGTACGTCTTCCGCTTGAGCAGCTCCGACGGCTCGGTGGCGCAGGTCCAGACGAGGAGCCCGAGCCCGGCCAGGAGCAGGCCCGTGCCGAGGACGGCCCGGCCGAGGGGCAGGGCGTCGGCGTCGACGTCCGCCTCGCGCAGCGCGGCCGTCGGGCCGGTCTTCCCGGCCCGCCGGGACGCGGCGACGGCCCCGGCGAGGGCGACGGTCACCCCCGTCCAGAACGCCGCGTGGTACGGCCAGGCGGCGTCGCCGATCGTGAACCACGCGGGCGCGAGGCCGCCGTCGACGAGGGTCCGGGCGAGGAGGGGCGCCCCGAGGGCGCCGAGCGCGCACCCGGTGGCGGAGGCGAGCACGCCGAGCGCCGCCGCCTCGGCGAGGAGGAGCCGCCGGATCTGGCCGGGGGTGGCGCCGGCGGTCCGGAGGAGCCCGAACTCGCGGCGGCGCAGGGCGACGGCGAAGGCGAAGGTGGAGGCGACGACGAAGACGGAGACGAAGGCGGTGACGCCGCCGGAGGTGCCGAGGAGGGCGTTGAGGGCGACGAGGGCGCGGGCGTCCCGCTCGGGGTCGGGGTCGGCCTGCGTCCGCTCGTCCCCGGTGAGGACGCGGGCGCGGTCGCCGACGAGCGCCGTGACCTGGGCGGCGGGGGCGTCGACGCCGACGGCGTCGGGTCCGCCGGAGGTGGTGACGGTCCAGCGGGCGCGGAGCTCGCGGAGCACTTCGTCGTCCACAGGCTGTGGACGGTCGAGCCGCTGCTCCACGGGCACGGTGTCGGGCCCGCGCCGCACGTCGAGCGTCAGACGGTCGTGGCCCCGGACGACGACGGGCGAGGAGGCGAACCGCTGGGGAGAACGCTCGGGCGCGTGAAAGGTGGCGGAGAGGCCGAGTCCCATGGTGGCGAGCAGCCCGACACCGAGGGCGAGCGCGACGAACCCCCCGAGGAAGGAGGCCCAGCGGGCCCGGAGGCCGGAGAGGACGACGGTCAGCACGACGAACCCCCGAACGCCCCGCCGGCGATGACGTCGACGTCGACGTCGACGCCAGAGGAAGAGGCGGCCTGCGCCACACGGGCCCGGCGCGGACCCAGTCCGTGCACCCCGCCCGTCTCCAAGGCCGTCATCCGGGCCGCGACCGTCTCCACCGTCGGTGCCGTCAGTTCGTCCGCGACCCGCCCGTCGACCAGGAACACCACGCGGTCCGCGCGGGATGCCGCGACCGGGTCGTGGGTGACCATCACGATCGTCTGGCCGTCGCGGTCGACGAGGTCCCGCAGCATGTCGAGCACCTCACGGCTCGTCGTCGAGTCGAGTGCGCCGGTCGGTTCGTCGCCGAAGAGGACGGCGGGCCGGGTGATCAACGCCCGGGCGAGCGCCACCCGTTGCTGCTGGCCGCCGGACAGCTCGCCGGGCCGGTGCCGTTCCCGTCCGGCGAGCCCCACGCGCGCGAGCGCCTCCCGTACCTCCGTACGGGACGGGCGGCGGCCGGCGAGCCGGAGCGGCAGGGCCACGTTCTGGGCGGCGGTCAGGGAGGGCAGCAGGTTGAAGGACTGGAAGACGAAGCCGATCCGGTCCCGCCGCAGCAGGGTGAGGCGCCGCTCGCTCAGCCCCTCCAGGGCGACGCCGCCGACCTCCACGGTCCCGGCGGTGGGCCGGTCGAGTCCGGCGGCGCACTGGAGGAGCGTGGACTTGCCGGAGCCGGAGGGGCCCATGACGGCGGTGAAGGTCCCGGTGCGGAAGTCGAGGTCGACGCCGTCGAGGGCGTGGACGTCCCGGTGGTGCCGGGTGAGCCGGCGGAGCCGTACGGCGGGATGCGAGGTCATGGCTCAAGCGAACCGTTTCGGCCCGCCCCGATCACGACCACCACCGGGCGTCCCGGGGGTAGGGCCAGGCCTACCCCCGGGCTCCGTTCACCCCGGGCTCGGTTCACCCCTCCCGCACCGCCTTCACGAACACGTCCAGCGCGTCGAGGGGTTCGCGCCCGCCGAGCAGCGCGCGCAGGTCGCCGCCCTCCACGCCCGTACCGTCCAGGAAGCCGTGGGCGATCGCCGAGTACGTGCTCGCCAGCATCGGCACCTGGAAGGGCACGGCCCCGGAGGTGGCGATCGCGGTACGGGCCTCCGCGAGCGTGCCGGGGGCGTACTCCGCACCGAGGGCCGCCGCCAGGTCCGCGCCGCCGAGAGGGCGCTCGCCGACGAGCTCGTACACCCGGTTCCGGTGGGCGGACGGGTCGGTGGCGACGGAGGCGGCGATGTCGGCGAGGTCCGCGCGGGCGACGGCGGCGAGGCGGCCCTCGCCGAGCGGACCCGTGATGCGGTTCTCCGCGTCGGGGGCGGCGATCCAGGTGAGGAACTCGGCGTAGAGGCCGTTGCGGAGGATCGTCCAGTCGAGCGTCGCGGACCGCTGGAGCCGCCGCTCGGTCCAGCGGTGGGCCAGCGCGTACGTGAGGTGGTCGCCGTCGCCGGAGAGGCTCGTGTAGACGACGTGCCGGACGCCGGCGGCCTCGGCGGCGGAGATCGCGGCCTCGTGGCGGGCGACGACGACGTCGTCCTCCCCGTACCCGGCGGAGATGAGGAGGAGGGTCTCCACGCCGGCGAAGGCCTCCGGGAGGGTGTCCGGCGCGTCGAAGTCGAGCCGGCGGGTGCCGGGGAGACCGGCGCGGGTGCCGAGGACGACGTCGTCGCGGCCGGCGAGCCGCTCGGCGACGAGCGAGCCGAGGGCGCCGGAGACACCGGTGACGAGCAGCATGGATTCCCCCAGGGGTCGTGACGGCCGGGACGGCTGAGACCATCGAGGGGACCATCGTCACCGGGCGGACAAGATCACGGAAGGAGGCACATCGATGTCGGAAGGGCACACGGAGGTAACCACCGGGGCGACCACCGAGCCCTTGGTGAGCTGCGCCGAGGACTGCGGGGTGCGGGACGTCCAGGACCGGCTCGGCGACAAGTGGACGGTGCACGTCGTCGTCGAACTCGCCGCCGGGGCACGGAGGTTCAGGGAGCTCCAGCGGCTCGTCACCGGCATCTCGCAGCGGATGCTGACCCTGACGCTGCGCCGCCTCGAACGGGACGGACTCGTCTCGCGGACGGTGTACCCGACGACCCCGCCGCAGGTGGAGTACGCGCTGACGGAGACCGGCCACAGCATGACCCACCTGATCAAGCAGCTGGTCGACTGGTCGCTCGACCACCGCGCGGTGATCGCCCGGTCGCGCGAGGAATGGGACGCGAGGGGTACGGCGTGAGCACCACCATCGAGAAGGCCTTCGAGGCGCTGTACGCGAGCGACGACGGCTCCCTCGACACGGCGGCCTCGCTCCTGGCCGCCGATCCGGGCGCGGACCCGGAACTGACGCGGCGCGGCGAGGAGTTCGTGCGGACGCTGTGGGTGCGGGGCTGGCAGCCGGCGGACCTGGTCCGCATGGCCCGGCGGGAGCTCGCCGACGAGCACGTACGGCTCCTCGCCGGCCTGATCAGGACCGAGACGGCCGGCTACGGGCGCCTGCCACACCGCTGGCAGGCACAGATCGACGAACTGGACACCTCCGGCGGACGTCCGGCGGACCGCTTCTCGCAGGCGACGACCGTCCTGGAGCTGTACCGGCTGCTCGTCCGGCTGCCGCGCCTCGACGCGGTGGGGCCGGTCCCGGGGGACGCCCTGCCGGCGGCGGTGGCGGGCGAGCCCCGGATGCTCACCCGCATCAGGGCGCTGCTCGCGAAGGCGGAGGCGACGGGCTACCCGGAGGAGGCGGAGGCGCTGACGGCCAAGGCCCAGGAGCTGATGGCCCGGCACAGCCTGGACGAGGCCACGCTCGCGGCGGGCGCGCCGTCCCCGGAGACGCCCGGCGCGATCCGGATCGGGGTGGAGCCGCCGTACGAACAGGCCAAGGCGATCCTGCTCGACGCGGTGGCGACCGCGAACCACTGCCGGGCCGTGTGGAACGAGACCTACGGCTTCTCGACGGTCGTCGGCTTCGAGGCGGACCTGGACCCGGTGGAACTGCTCTACACCTCGCTGCTCGTGCAGGGGACGGCGGCGATGACGCGGGCGGAAGCGGAACAGCGGGCAGGCGGCCGCAAGCGCACGAAGTCCTTCCGCCAGTCCTTCCTCCTCGCGTACGCGAACCGGCTGGGCGCCCGGCTCTCGGCGACGTCCCGCCGGGTCGCCGCCGAGACCCCGACGCTGCTGCCGGCCCTGGCCTCGCGCGAGGTCGCGGTCACCGCGCGCACGGACGAACTCTTCCCGGAGACCCGCACGACACGGGTCCGCGCGGCCTGGGACGAGGCGGGCTGGACCCATGGCGCCACGGCCGCCGACAAGGCGGGCCTCCACCCGAACCGCCCCCACTTGCCGTAACCCGTCTGCGGCCGCCGCGCCCGCCGGACGACTCGCCCGCCCACCCCCGTTGTGGGCAATTGTTCCGCTGGGGCGGAACGGGTGGGCACAACGGACGGCGCCCCCTGCCGGGCCCAGGCTCCCGCGCCTGAACCCGCGTCGCAGGTACGGCGCACAACGTGGTGCGGGTCAGGGCGCAGGGGGCGGAGGCGCCGCTGAGGGCGCCGTCCCGTGTGCCCACCCGTCCCGCCCTGCGGAACGATTGCCCACACCGAGGGGGCGAAGGTCCGGTTTGGGGGGATTCGCGGATACGCTCTGCGCATGAGCTGGCTCCGGGCCCTGAAAGAGACCGCCCGCTCCGGGCTCACCGTCGAGCGGCGACGGCTCGAACCCGCCATCGCGGCCCGCGGCGCCCTGGGCCTCGCCCTCGTCGTCGGCGTCTCGCTCGCCCTCTTCGGCCCGGCTGTCGCCGCCTCCTCCGCCTTCGGCGCGTTCCAGGCGGCCATCGCCACCTTCCAGCGTTCCTGGCACCCCCGCCCCACCCTGGCCCTGGCCTCCGGCGCCAGCCTCGCCGTCTCGACGTTCCTCGGCTATCTCACGGGTGCCCACGCGGCCCTCTTCCTCGCCCTGCTGCTCTGCTGGACGTTCCTGGCGGGTCTGGCCTGGGCCGCGGGCCCGACGGCCGGCGTCATCGCCTCCTCCAATGTGGCGATCATGCTGGTGACGGTCACGCTCCCGACCTCCGTCGCCAGCGCCGCCGGCCAGGCCGGCATGATCTTCGCGGGCGGTGTCGTCCAGGCCGCGCTGATCGTCGTGCTGCCCGTCCGCCGCTGGGGCGCCCAGCGCGACGCCCTCGCGGACGCGCTGGCCGACGAGGCGGACTACGCCCGCCGCCTCCGCCACGACCCGGTCGCCCCGTTCGATCCCGTGCCGCTCATGACGGCCCGGAGCGCCGCCGCCGTCACGCCCCGCCAGGCCCGAACCCGCCCGGCGGAGCTGCACGGCGCGCGGGGGCTCGCGGAGCGGATCCGTCCGGTCCTCGCCTCGCTCGCGGACCCGGCGGTCGGGGTGCCGGAGGAGGGACCGGAGCGGGCCCGGGTGCGCGAACTCCTCGCCGCGACGGCCGAGGTCCTGGACGCCGCCGCGCACGCGATCCGGCACGGCGAACCGGTCACGCTGCCGCCGTCCGCCCCCGCCGCCCTCCGCACCCCGGCCACCGGCCCGGCCCTCAAGGGCCCGTCCCGCCGGGCGGCCGGCCGTCTGGCGGCGCTGCTCGGCGATGTCATCGAGACGGCGGAGCCGCGTACGGAGACGTCGGAGTCCGCCGGCCCGGAGTCCTCCGGCCAGGGGATCCGCACCCGCCCGACTCTCCTCCGCCGAGCCCCGACCGTCGCGGCGAAGGTGCGCGCAGAACTGCGCCCCGACTCCCCGGTCCTGCGTCACGCGGTCCGCGTCTCGGCGGTCACGGCCGCCGGCTACCTGCTGGGGACGTGGCTGCCGTTCGGGCACGGCTACTGGGCGCCGATGGCCTCGGTGATGGTGATGCGCCCGGACTTCTCGCAGACGTACGCCCGCTCGGTGGCGCGGTTCGGCGGGACCCTGGTGGGGGTGGCCCTGGCGACGGCGGTCGTGCAGTCCGCGCACCCGGGCACGTACCTGTCCGCCGCGCTCGCGGTGGTGTGCGCGTTCGGGATGTACCTGCTGATGTGGACGGGGTACGTGGCCGCCCAGGCCTGCGTCTCCGCGTACGTCGTCTTCCTGCTCGGCATGGACGGCGCGGGCCTGACCCAGACGGTACGGGAGCGGGTGCTGCTGACCCTGCTCGGCGGTGTCCTCGCGATGCTGGCGTACGCCGCCTACCCGGCCTGGGAGACGCCACGGCTGCGCGGCCGGCTCGCGGACTGGCTGGCGTCGGGAGGCGCGTACGCGGCCGTCGTCGCCGCCCGGTACGCGGATCCGGCCGGGCCGACCAGCCCCGACGTACGGGAGGCGCTCCTGAAGGCCCGTGCGGCCCGGGTCGCCTGGCAGGAGGCGGTGGCCCGGGCGGCCCACGAACCGGTGCGGCACCGGGGCCTCTCGCACGCGGCGGTGGAGCAGGCCGGGCACGCACTCGCGGAGTTCGGCCGGGTGGCGATGCTCATGGAGGCGCACCTGCCGGAGCGCGGCGCCCCGGCCCTGCCCGCCGCCGCGACCCTCGCCGAGTCCCTGCACCGGTCGACGGAGCGGGGCGCGAAGGAGGTACGGGAGCGCAGGGAGCCGCACTGGGACGACCTGCGCGAGACGGTCACCGCCTGGTCCGCGGAACCGCCGGACCATTTCCTGCTCCACAAGGGTTCCGTCCTGCTCCTGGAGTCCCTGGAGGAGCTGACGACGGCCCTGACGGAGTCCACGCGGTCACGGTCACGGTCACATTCCCGGTCCCGGTCCCGGTAGCGCCGTCGGACGGGCATCTCGCCGTGGCGCTCCACGCCCGCGCGGGCACCCGCCTGGCCGGGCTCCCGGGCTGAGTCGTCACCGACCCGTCACCAGGAGGCCTTCCGTACCCCCGGCAGGAACCCCGCGTGGGCCTGCTGCCGCACCCGTACCCGGGACAGTCCGAACTTCCGCAGGTGGCCCCGGGGCCGGCCGTCCACGGCGTCGCGGTTGCGGACGCGGGTCGCGCTCGCGTCCCGGGGCTGGCGGCCCAGCTCCCGTAGCGCCGCCTCGCGTGCGGCGGCCGGGGTGCCGGGGTGGCGGATGGTCTCCTTCAGCTCGGCCCGCCGCTCGGCGTACCGCGCCACGACCGCCTTCCGCCGCTCGTTGCGGGCGATCTTGCTGCGCTTGGCCATCAGACCTTCCCTCCGCGCGCCCGGACGCGGGCCACGGCGGCCTCGACGCCGATGGTGTCGACGGTCCTGATCGCGCGGGTGCTCAGCGTCAGCCGTACGTACCGGCGCTCGCTGGGGAGCCAGTACCGCTTGCTCTGGATGTTGGGGTCGAAGCGCCGGGGGGTGCGCCGGTGGGAGTGCGAGATCCGGTTGCCGAATCCGGGCTGCGCTCCGGTCAGCTGGCAGTGGGCGGACAAGGGTGACCTACCTCTCCGAAGAGTTGTTGGCAATGGGATTCGTTTTCATTTACTCTACACAGCATGGCACGCAACGAACTCCGCCCGGTCATCAAGCTCCGGTCCACCGCAGGAACCGGATTCACCTACGTCACCCGCAAGAACCGCCGCAACGACCCCGACCGCCTCGGCCTGCGCAAGTTCGACCCGGTCGCCGGCCGGCACGTCGAATTCCGAGAGGAGCGCTGAACCACTCCATGAAGCCCGGCATCCACCCCGCCTACGGGCCCGTCGTCTTCCGCGACAAGGCCGGCGGCTTCGCCTTCCTCACCCGCTCCACGCTCACCAGCGAGAAGACCGTGGAGTGGGAGGACGGCCACAGTCACCCCGTCGTCGACGTCGAGATCTCCTCGGCGAGCCACCCCTTCTACACGGGCACCGCGCGCGTGCTCGACACCGCGGGTCGCGTCGAGCGCTTCGAGAAGCGCTACGGGCGACGTGAGGCGCGCTGAGCAAAGCCTCCGGCGGCAGGGACGCCCCCGAAACCCGGGCCCCTGCCCGCCGGAGGCCTGACCTCCGCTGATGGCGCATCAGGGGCCGCTCTACCCGTCGGTAGCACGCTCTGTCGCGTAGCGGCTACGCCACCCCCTGTGCACGTGCATCTGCTCATGCATCCGCATATGAACACAGCTATGATCCGAGGAAGTTGACACCTGCACCAAGCAACTCGGGGAGCTACCAGTGCATCATGCGCATCACGCGTACAACGGCATGGCGGCCACAGAGCTGCGAGGAGTCGTGTGGCAGAAGAGCCGGCACAGCAACTCCCAGGGATCCTGCGTGGAGTTCGCCAAGCTACCGGGAGGCGACGTCGCCGTACGCAACTCGCGCCACCCCGACGGGCCCGCGCTCGTCTACACGCCCGCGGAGATAGAGGCACTCCTGCTGGGCGTCAAGGACGGGGAGTTCGACCACCTGGTGTGAGCGCGGACGGCGCGTGAGGCCGCCCGCTGTGAGCACGGACAGCATGCGAGAAGGGCCCCGGCGCACACCGCCGGGGCCCTTCCCTCGTCCATGAATCTTGGTGAGCGTCACTCCGGACCGATCCGGAACAGCGCCCACACCACCTTGCCCTGAAGCGTCCCCGCGAGCGGGTGCCAGCCCCAGCTGTCGCTGAACGAGTCCACCAGGAACAGTCCGCGTCCCGACTCGGCGGCGAAGTCCTCCTCGCCGCCGCGCGCCTCCGGGCTCTCCTGGCTGGGGTCGCGCACGGCGCACACGAGGCGCGAGGCCCAGCGCATCAGGTGCAGCCGGACCGGTGGGTTCTGGCCTTCTTCCTGGGGCGCGCCGCCGGGCACGGCGTGACGCAGTGCGTTGGTGACGAGTTCGGAGACGACCAGGGCCACGTCGTCGAAGCGCTCCGTCAGGTCCCAGCGGTCGAGCGTGGTGCTGGTGAACTTGCGGGCCCCGCGCACGGCTTCGTACCGGGCGGGCAGGGCGCAGGAGGCGGAGGTGGAGACGGCTCCGGGATCGATCGGCGGAAGGCCCTGCCGTAACGGCTCGAGCACGGTCGATCCATTCGTCCCCATGCGAGGCACTCCCGGGAATCGCGACTGTGGTGCGACAACACGACAACACAACGACACGGCAACACGAACAAGTACGCGGCTGCGCGGGCTCCATGGTTCCGAATGCGCCCACTGGATGCAAGGGCAGATGCACGTGCACGCGCCGGACCTGTCCGGCCACGTGCCGAATCTGTGCATAAGTCGTCCACACGATGAGGGGAACTTCCCCGGATCCGCACGCACTGTGCCCGCACTGTGCGCACGGATGCCCGGAAGTCGCCGCCTTTCCGTAATCGAATGTGTACGCGCTGAAGCGTTTGATGGCAGAATCCGGGGCTCGACGGGGGCTCGACACCGTAAAGGGGAGGCGAAGAGCCGTGACCGCAGGCGAATCGAGCGGAGCGAGCGGGAGTGTGGTGCGGCGCATCCTGCTGGGCTCCCAGCTGAGGCGGTTGCGCGAGTCGCGCGGGATCACCCGCGAGGCGGCCGGCTATTCCATCCGCGCGTCCGAATCCAAGATCAGCCGTATGGAGTTGGGACGGGTGAGCTTCAAGGCCAGGGACGTCGAGGATCTGCTCACGCTGTACGGGGTCGGGGACGAGGCCGAGCGCGGCGCGCTCCTCGGGCTCGCCCGCGAGGCCAACGTCGCCGGCTGGTGGCACAGCTTCGGCGACGTCCTGCCCGGCTGGTTCCAGACGTACATCGGCCTGGAAGGCGCCGCCTCCCACATCCGCGTCTACGAAGTGCAGTTCGTCCACGGCCTGTTGCAGACCGAGGCGTACGCCCAGGCCGTCGTCACCCGGGGCATGCCCGACGCCCCGCGCGCCGAGATCGACCGCCGCGTCGCCCTGCGCCTGGAGCGCCAGAAGGTCCTCGTCTCCGAGCGCGCCCCGCAGTTCCACGCCGTCCTCGACGAGGCCGCGCTGCGCCGCCCCTACGGCGACCGGTCTGTCATGCAGGGGCAGTTGAGGCATCTCATCGAGATCTCCGAGCACCCGGGCGTCACGCTCCAGGTCATGCCCTTCAGCTTCGGCGGCCATGCCGGCGAGAGCGGCGCCTTCACGATGCTGAGCTTCCCCGAGTCCGACCTCTCCGACATCGTCTACCTCGAACAGCTCACCAGTGCCCTCTACCTCGACAAGCGCGAGGAGGTCGCCCAGTACCAGCGGGTGATGGAGAGGCTCCAGGGGGACGGTCCGGATCCGGCCGAAAGCCGTGACCTTCTCCGGGGACTCCTTCAACTCTCCTGATACATCAGTACGATGACGCCACATCAGTCGCACTGCAGGTAGCGGGTAGAGGGGTCTCAACCATGTCGCACTTCACCGACCTGGCCCACCAGTACATCGACGGCGAGTGGAAGCCCGGCAGCGGTTCGTGGGACATCATCGACTTCAACCCGTACACGGGGGAGAAGCTGGCGTCGATCACCGTCGCCACCGCCGCCGAGGTCGACCGCGCCTACCGGGCCGCCGAGCGCGCCCAGACCGCGTGGGCCGAGACCAACCCGTACACGCGCCGGCTCGTCTTCGAGCGTGCTCTGCGGATCATCGAGGACCGCGAGGAGGAGATCGCCGAGACGATCGTCGCCGAGCTCGGCGGCACCCGTCTCAAGGCGGCCTTCGAGCTGCACCTCGCCAAGGAGTTCCTGCGCGAGGCGATCCAGCTGGCGCTGCGCCCCGAGGGCCGCATCCTGCCCTCGCCGGTCGACGGCAAGGAGAACCGCGTCTACCGCGTCCCGGTCGGCGTCGTCGGTGTCATCTCGCCCTTCAACTTCCCCTTCCTCCTCTCGATCAAGTCGGTCGCGCCCGCGCTCGCGCTCGGCAACGCCGTCGTCCTCAAGCCGCACCAGAACACGCCGATCTGCGGCGGCACGCTGGTCGCGAAGGTCCTGGAGGAGGCCGGTCTGCCGGCCGGCCTGCTGAACGTCGTCGTCACCGACATCGCCGAGATCGGCGACGCCCTCCTGACCCACCCGGTCCCGAAGGTCATCTCCTTCACCGGCTCCGACAAGGTCGGCCGTCACGTCGCCACGGTCTGCGCGCAGAACTTCAAGCACGCCGTCCTCGAACTCGGCGGCAACAGCGCCCTGATCGTCCTCGACGACGCCGACGTCGACTACGCGGTGGACGCGGCCGTCTTCAGCCGCTTCGTGCACCAGGGCCAGGTCTGCATGGCCGCCAACCGCATCCTGGTGGACCGCACCCTGGAGGAGGAGTTCACCGAGAAGTTCGTGGCGAAGGTGAAGACCCTGCGCGTCGGCGACCCGGCCGACCCCGCCACCCACATCGGTCCGCTCATCAACTCCCAGCAGGCGGAGGCCGTCTCCTCGCTCGTCGACCAGACGGTGGCGGCCGGCGCGACGGCGCTGCTGCACGGCACGGTCGAGGGCAACCTCGTCTCCCCGTCCGTCCTCACCGGCTTCGCCCCGGACGCCCCGGTCCTGAGCCAGGAGATCTTCGGCCCGGTGGCGCTGATCGTCCCCTTCGACGGCGAGGAGGAGGCCGTGCGGATCGCCAACGACACCCCGTACGGACTCAGCGGCGCCGTGCACACCGGCGATGTCGAGCGGGGCGTACGGGTCGCCAAGCGCATCCACACCGGCATGATCCACATCAACGACGGCACCGTGCACGACGAGCCGATCGTGCCCTTCGGCGGCGAGAAGCACTCGGGCGTCGGGCGGCTCAACGGCGAGGCGATGGTGGAGTCCTTCACCACCCAGAAGTGGATCTCGATCCAGCACGGCCGCAGCAGGTTCCCGTTCTGAGGCGAGGAACTTCGACATTGAGGACCGAATCTGTCCGCAAGCGTCCGTAGGTTGACGGGTGTCGGGAAGAGAGGCGCGGGCCTCCCCCGGCACCCACTGCGTAGGCGTACGGAAGGCGGACATCATGGTGACTCACGTTCCCTCGGAGGCTCAGGGCGACGAGCGCGGAGCGATCCTCAACTTCGTCGAGACCCAGCGCGCGGCGCTCCGCCGTTCGCTCCTCGGGCTCACCGAGGAGCAGGCGGCGAGCCGGCCCAGCGCCAGCGAGCTCAGCCTCTCCGGCCTGGTCAAGCACGTCGCCGAGGTCGAGCTCAACTGGCTTCGGCTCGCCCAGCAGCGGCCGAACGAGCGGGAGCGCAGCGAGGAGACCTGGGGCGACAGCTTCCGTCTCGTCGAGGACGAGACGATCCCGGACGTGCTGGAGTTCTGGGAGGGCGTGACCAAGGAGACCGAGGAGTTCACCCTCGCGGTCCCCAGCCTGGACGACACCTTCCCGCTGCCGCCCGCGCCCTGGTTCCCGAAGGACGGGCGCGTGTCGATGCGATGGATGCTGCTGCACCTGATCGAGGAGTTCGCACGGCACGCCGGCCACGCGGACATCATCCGCGAGTCCCTGGACGGCAAGGGATCCTTCGCCCTGGTCGCGGAGGAGCAGGGGCGGTGACCCCCCGCGCGTACCCTGGGCAAACTTGACCAGGAGGTACGCGGGATGTCGGCGATCCGTCTTCTCGTCCTGGGCGCGGTCAAGCAGCACGGCCGCGCCCACGGTTACCAGGTGCGCAACGACCTGGAGTACTGGGGCGCGCACGAGTGGTCCCACGCCAAGCCCGGCTCGATCTACCACGCGCTGAAGCAGATGGCGAAGCAGGGACTGCTGCACGCGCACGAGGTCGCGCCGAGCGCGGTGGGCGGTCCGCCGCGCGTCGAGTACGAGCTGACGGAGCGCGGTACGGAGGAGTACTTCGTGCTGCTGCGCGAGGCGCTGACCACGTACGACCAGAAGATGGACGTCCTGTCGGCGGCCATCGGCTTCATGGTGGACCTGCCCCGCGAAGAGGCCGCGGAGCTGCTGCGCCGGCGGGTGCGGGCGCTCGACGAGTGGCGGACGTCGGTCACGGGGTACTACACGCCGGAGGGCGGCCCCGAGCAGCTCGGGCACATCGGCGAGATCATGCACATGTGGGTCCACTCGGCGGACGCCGGCAAGGAGTGGACCCTCGGCCTGATCGAGCGGATCGAGGGCGGGGCGTACGTGTTCGCGGGCGAGGGCGACCCCTTCGTGGGGGTCCTCGCGGAGGGCGAGGAGAACCCGTACGCGACCTGACACCGGTCGGCGGGGCTGGACAGGCTCTCGACCTCGCCGTCGGGCGGGGCACCGTCCACGGCCTGCCCGGCCCCCACGGCGCGGGCAGGACCACGACCGTACGGATCCCGGCGACCCTGCTGCGGAACGACGAGGGCCCGGGGCGCTGACGGGTCAGCGCAAGGAGTTGCCCTCGTGGTCGAGTTCGAGCTGCGGGCGGCCGGTGACGATCAGCCAGGCGGGGAGCGAGGCCAGGCAGAGCAGGGCGAGCATCGAGGGGGAGGAGGCGAGGACGGCGCCGGTGAAGAGGCTGATCCAGCCCTGCCGGGTGGTGGCGAGCAGGACGCCGAGCACGGCGGAGGAGACGGCGACGGCCGGGTGGACCTCGGGGACGAGGGCCTGGGCGGACAGCCCGAAGGCGACGCCGATGAAGACGGCGGGGAAGATCCGGCCGCCCCGGAAGCCGCAGGAGGCGGCGACGAGGAGGGCGAGGAGTTTGACGACGGCCAGCTTGGCCAGCTCGCCGGAGGACCAGCCGCCGATCGAGGAGGTGAGCTCCTTGGCCTCCTCCAGGCCCTTGAAGAGGGTCAGATGGCCGCCGAGGGCGCCCAGGAGGCCGAGGGCGAGGCCGCCGAGGGGCAGCACCAGCATGGGGTGCCGCAGCCTCCCGAAGCCGGCGTGGACATGGGGGAAGAGGTAGCAGGCGGCGAGGCCGAAGACGGCCGCGGCGGAGGCGATCACCAGGGCGGCGAGGAGGTCCCCGAAGCCGGGGTCGGTCAGCGGCGGGAGACCCATGTCGAAGCTGGGCTCGGCGAGCAGCTGGGTGGTCATCGAGCCGGCGCCGGCGGCGACGAGCGGGGCGAAGAGCCGGTCCCAGAGGGAGCCGCGGCCCGGCTGGCCGGCCAGGGCCTCGGAGATGACGAGGGCGGCGGCCACCGGTGTGCCGAAGAGGGCGCCGATGGTGGCGGCCGAGGCGAGCGAGACCCAGGCCGCGCCCGGCACGGCGGGTGCCGCCTTGCGGCCGAGCCAGTAGGCGAGGGCGACGTTGGCGGCGATGATCGGGTTCTCGGGGCCGAGGCTGACGCCGCCGGCCAGCGTGAGGGTGCTGGCGAGCAGCAGCCCCGGCACGACCCCCTGGGCGAGCGGCGCGTCGCCGAGGTCTTCGGAGGCCGGGTCGGGTCCGGCGTGTCCGGGCACCTTCCACACGACGAGCCCGACGGCGATCCCCGCCGCGGTGAGCATGACGATCATCCAGAGGGAGGAGTAGCCGCCGATGCCGAGGGCGTCCGGGAGGTTGTTCCAGAGCACGTGCTGGAACTGCTCCGAGAGGGCGCTGATCCCGAGGAACAGCAGGCTCGCCCCCACCCCGACGAGGAGCGCGGGCAGGATCTGGGGGAGCAGGAGCCGGGCGGACGCCTCCACGGGAGACGGAGCATGATCAGTGGCCACCGCCCCACCATAAGTGTGCAAAAGCCCCGCAATGCCCAGAACGGGCTCCGAACGGCAACGCGAACTACACCCCGGACGGCGACAGCGGCGGTCCGGCCGACGTCCCGGCCCGCACTTGCACCTCACGTCGCGTCAGGACCGAGGCTGAACGGCGTACCGACAGAGAAAGGGCGGACGGCCGATGGGCTACTCCGTGGGACAGGTGGCCGGCTTCGCCGGGGTCACGGTGCGCACCCTGCACCACTACGACGCGATCGGGCTGCTCTCACCGGGCGGCCGCAGCACGGCGGGGCACCGCCGCTACGACGACGCGGACCTCGACCGGCTCCAGCAGATCCTGTTCTACCGGGAGCTCGGCTTCCCCCTCGAAGAGGTCGCCGTCCTCCTCGACGACCCGCACGCCGATCCGCAGGAGCACCTGCGGCGCCAGCACACCCTGCTGACGGCGCGGATCGGCGAGCTTCGGAGGATGGCGGCGGCCGTCGAGCACGCCATGGAGGCGAAGAAGATGGGTATCAACCTCACGCCCGAGGAGAAGTTCGAGGTCTTCGGGGAGAAGGACCCCGAGCGGTTCGCGGAGGAGACCGCCCGCCGCTGGGGCGGCTCCCACTCGCACGAGCAGGCCCAGGCCCGCGCCGCCGGGTACGGCAAGGAGGAGTGGCAGCGGATGAAGGACGAGGTGGACGCCTGGGGCGCCGCCTACGCCGCCCTGATGGACGAGGGCCGGGACCCGGGGTCCGAGGAGGCGATGGACCTCGCCGAGGCCCACCGCCGCCACCTCACCACCTGGTTCTTCGAGTGCCACCCGAGGACGCACGTGGAGCTCGCCGAGATGTACGTCGCCGACGAGAACTTCCACGCGTTCTACGAGGCGATCCACCCGGGCCTCCCCGAGCACCTGCGCGAGGCCGTCCGGGCGAACGCCGCACGCCTGGCGGCCTGACGGACCGCGCCCGGCACCGTTCGCGCACGGTGCCGGGCGCTCCCGCCGGAGGGCGCCGCGCGGCCCGACCGGAGAAGCCCGGCCGGCCCGGGCGCGCGGTGCGGGCCTGACGGACCACCGGCTCAGGTACGTGGTGCGATCACCACCGCCGTGCCGTACGCGCACACCTCCGTGCCCACGTCCGCCGCCTCCGTCACGTCGAAGCGGAACATCAGCACGGCGTTCGCGCCGCGTGCCTTCGCCTGTTCCACCAGCCGTTCCATCGCCTGGTTGCGGGTCTGCACGAGGGTCTTCGTCAGACCCTTCAGCTCCCCGCCGATCATCGACTTCAGCCCCGCGCCGATCTGGCTGCCCAGATGGCGGGAGCGGACGGTGAGCCCGAAGACCTCACCGATCACCTGCCGGACCTCGAAGCCCGGCACGTCGTTCGTCGTCACGACCAGCACCTCGGGGTGCGGCCCCTGGCCGCCCCCGTACTCGTCGATGCCCATCGGCATGCACCTCCTGACCCCCAAGACTCGGGCCGGCGGGCCCCGTCCGCATCCTGTGGGGGCCGGGTGGAACCGGTCGCCTCCGGCCCGCGTTGATAGCTTGGGGCCAGCCGTCCCCCAAGCCCCCACCGACCGCAGGAGCCCGGAACCCGTGAACACGCTTGCCCTCGGACCGAGCTGGCTGGACCCGGACTATCTGATCCAGACCTTTGGTCTGATCGGTGTCCTGGTCATCGTCTTCGCCGAGTCCGGCCTCCTCATCGGGTTCTTCCTGCCCGGCGACTCGCTGCTGTTCACCACCGGCCTGCTCGTCACCACGGGCAAGCTGGACACGCCGCTGTGGGTGGTGTGCACCTTGGTGGTGGCCGCCGCCGTCATCGGCGACCAGGTCGGCTATCTCTTCGGCCGGAAGGTCGGTCCGGCCCTCTTCAAGCGCCCCGACTCCAAGCTCTTCAAGCAGGAGAACATCGAGAAGGCGCACGAGTTCTTCGAGAAGCACGGCCCCAAGTCGCTGATCCTGGCCCGCTTCGTCCCCATCGTCCGGACGTTCACGCCGATCATCGCCGGCGTGAGCAAGATGAACTACCGCTCGTTCATCATCTTCAACCTCATCGGCGGCCTGCTGTGGGGCGCGGGCGTGACCCTGCTCGGGGCCTCCCTCGGCAAGGTCGAGTTCGTCCACCAGCACATCGAGCTGATCCTCGTCGGCATCGTCCTGATCTCGGTGGTCCCGGTCGCGATCGAGCTGCTCCGCGCCCGCTCCAAGGCGAAGAAGGACCCGTCCCACAGCGACCACGACGCCCCCGGCACCCCCAACCCGCAGAGCTCCCGCGGCCGCCACGCCAAGCGCTAGGGAAGCCGCGGGAGCCGAAGGAGCTGCAGGAACCGCAAGGACCGCAGGAACCGCAAGGACCGCAGGAACCGCAGGAACCGCAGGAACCGCAAGGACCGCAGCAACCGAAGCTAGAAACCCCGGGTGCGCTTCGCCGCGCGCCGCGCCGCCGCCGCGCCCGGGGCCTGCATGAAGAGGCGGGCCAGCTCGCTCCCCAGGTTCACGCCGATCGCGATCGCCAGGGCGAGCGCCGCCGCCTTCGCCAGCGAGGCGAAGCCCTGGTCCAGGTTGTGCTGGGCGATCGCGAGCACCCCGAAGTACGTCGCCGAACCGGGCAGCAGCGGCCCGATCGCCGCCGTCACGTACGGCAGCGACGAGGTGTGCTCGTAGCGGGCGATCAACTGCCCGAACAGCCCCACCAGGCCGGCCGCCACCGCCGTCGCCATCACCGCCGAGCCGTTGGCGGTGACCGCGATCGACGCGTAGACCACCCACGCCACCCCGCCGTTCAGCGTCGCGAACAGCACCGTCGCCCGCGACTGCTGGAGCAGGATCGCGAAGGTCGCGCACAGCACCATCGACGCCAGGATCTGCGTCACCGGCCGTTCCACCGCCCGCAGCGCCCCCTCCGGGTTCAGCTGCGCGTCGAACTGCACCGCGATGTACAGCACCGACAGCACGCCCACCACGATCGCGACGAAGAAGTACGCGACCTCCAGGAGCCGGGCCGAGGCCGTGATGTAGAAACCGGTCAGACCGTCCTGGACGGCCGCGACGAGCGCCCGCCCCGGGATCAGCGCGAACAGGCCACCGGTGATCACCGCAGACGGACGCAGGTCCGCGTGCAGCAACGTCAGGAGCACCCCCATCGCCGCCGGCGGCATCGCCGCCACCAGGAACTGGTAGAACTCCGGCATCCCACGCCCCGCGAACAGCCACGCGAGCCGGTCGCCGAGGACCGCGCCGAGCGCCGCCACGAAGAAGACCGTCGGACCGCCGCCGAGCAGCACCGAGGCCGCACCGGCCAGGACGCCCGCCGCCGCCGTCAGGACCCAGCCCGGATACGGGTGCCGGTTGCGCCGTATCTCCGCGAGCCGCCGGTACGCCTCCTCGGGCGTCACCTCGTGCGCCCGCGCGTTGATGTCGGCGAGCAGCTGGTACACCGCCGCGAGCCGCGTGTAGTCCGTGCCCCGGCGGCGTACCGTCCGGTTCGCCGTGACCGGGTCGTCCACCAGCGAGGGCTGATAGGTGACCGACAACAGCGTGAACGTCACCGTCGGCTCGACCCGGTCCAGACCGTACGAGCGGCAGATCGCGAACATCGCCGCCTCGACGTCCTCCGCGCCCTCCCCGCCCGCGAGCAGCAGCTCGCCGATACGCAGCGTCAGGTCGAGCACGCGCGGCACCGAGGGCCCGGACTCGTCCTCCTTGCGGAGCGACTCCGGCACCGGCCGCTCACCCACCGGCAGCCGCAGCATCGTCCGCATGCGGTCCTGCCACGGCGCGTCCTGCGAGAGCCGTACGAGCGGCACCCCGTACGCCGGGGTGAAGGCCGGCGGCGAGTTCTGCGTCGAGGCCGCCGAATACGCAGCGGGCGTCGCGAACGCCGACCCCTCCTGCTCGGCCGGCGGCTCCGTCGTCGTCCCCGGGGGAAGGGCGAACTCCGAGGTCGGATGCTCCTCCTCGGGCGGCGCGGGCTGCTCCACCCCGGCCGGCGGCACGAACGCGCTCCGCGCCTCGTCCGACTGCGGCTTCCGGTCCTCAGGAGCAACGTCCTCCGGCTCCGCCACCACTCTCTCCGCCTCATCCCCAGGGAATCGTGGATTCCAGTATGAAGGCGCGACGGATGTGCGAAAGGCGGTGCACCCCAAGAGGTACACCGCCTTCACACGATCACGCCCTCACAGAGGGGCAGGGGCTCAGTGGCCGCCCTGCTCCTTGGCGCGCGCGTACGACTTCTCGATCTCTTCCTCGGCCTCGGCGCGGCCGACCCAGTCGGCACCCTCGACCGACTTGCCCGGCTCCAGGTCCTTGTAGACCTCGAAGAAGTGCTGGATCTCCAGGCGGTCGAACTCGGCCACGTGGTGGATGTCCCGCAGGTGCTCCATGCGCGGGTCCGTCGCCGGCACGCACAGCAGCTTGTCGTCGCCGCCGGCCTCGTCCGTCATGCGGAACATGCCGATGGCGCGGCACTTGATCAGGCAGCCCGGGAAGGTCGGCTCGTCGAGGATCACGAGCGCGTCCAGCGGGTCGCCGTCCTCACCCAGGGTGTTCTCGACGTAGCCGTAGTCGGTCGGGTAGGCCGTCGAGGTGAAGAGACGACGGTCCAGACGGATGCGACCGGTCTCGTGGTCGACCTCGTACTTGTTCCGCGATCCCTTGGGGATCTCGATGAGAACGTCGAACTCCACGGGTGGCTCCTCCTGAATCAACACAAGTGAATGCTCGCGACGACGCGCGGTGATTAAGTGTCCCTCACGCACGTGTGTGATCGCGAAAGGGGCTGGTCAGCAATGCCGGAGCCGAGAACGTGGCAGTTCACGGCGGGCTCCGCCGCCCTCGGTCTCGCCCTGGCCGCCGCAGCGGTGACCGTCGCCGGACCATGGGACGGTGGCCAGCGTACGGCCGAGCGGGCCCGCGCCGCCGCCCCCGCGACAGGTGGCACGCATCACGCCCCGCCCCCGGCGCCCGCCGCACCCCGCCGGCCCGCGCCCGCCCCCAGCGCCCCCGGTGTCCTCACGGCCCTGCACGCCCCGGCCCCCGCCGGACGCGCCGCCGACCTCGCCGCCGTCCTCGTGCCGCTCCTCGCCGACCCCGGCCTCGGCCCGCTCCGTACCGCCTCCGTCGTCGACACCGCCACCGGAAAGCAGCTGTACGGCGAGGGCGCCGCCACCCCCATGACGCCCGCCTCCACGGTCAAGATCGCCACCGCCGCGGCCGCGCTCTCCGCCCTCGGCCCCGAGCACCGCATCCCCACCACCGTCACCGCAGCCCCCGACGGCGCCGCCGTCACCCTCACCGGTGGCGGCGACCCCACCCTCGACCCGGCCCGCCTGAAGGCCCTCGCCGACGACACCGCCCGCGCCCTCAAGGCCCGCGGCCACACATCCGTACGCCTCGCCTACGACACGAGCCTCTACCGGGGCCCCGCCCTCCACCCCATCGGCCCCAACGAGAACATCGCGCCCGTCGTCGCCCTCATGACCCGCGAAGGACGCCTCGACGACAGCAGCAGCGGCCCCGCCCCCCGCACCGCCGACCCGGCCCGCGACACCGCCGGCGCCTTCGCGGACCTCCTCACCCGGGCCGGCATCAAGATCACCGGCGAACCGGCCCCCGGCCGCACCCCCAAGGCCGCCCCCCTCGCCCGTACGGACTCCGCCCCCCTCGCCGACCTCGTCGAGCGCACCCTCACCCACAGCGACAACGACCTCGCCGAGGCCCTCGCCCGGCAGACCGCCCTCGCCCACAAGCAGCCCGCGAGCTTCCAGGGCGCCGAGAAGGCCGTACGGGACGAACTCACCCGGCTCCGCCTCCCCCTCGCCGGCGCCCGCTTCACCGACGGCAGCGGACTCGACCGCCGCGACCGCGTCTCCGCCGCCCTCCTCACCGGACTCCTCACCCGAGCGGCCGACCCCGCCCGCCCCGCGCTGCGACCCCTCCTCACCGGACTGCCCGTCAGCGGCTTCACCGGCACCCTCGCCGGCCGCTTCGGCTCCGACCCCGCCACCGCCGGCGCCGGACTCGTCCGCGCCAAGACCGGCACCCTCTCGGGCGTCAACACGCTCGCCGGGACCGTCGTCACCGCCGACGGACGCCTCCTCGCCTTCGCGTTCCTCGCCGGCCGCACCGTCTCCCCGGACCAGGCACAGCCCGCCCTCGACCGGCTCTCCGCCGCCCTCGCCGGTCAGAACTGACCGCGGACGAACACGCACCCGACAGGCGCCGAGCCCGTACGGTTGACGCATGACGAGCATCGGTGGCGCAGGCACATCCGGGATGGTCGACTGGAACCTCGCGGTCGCGACCGCGACCCGCCTCGTGCGGCCCGGACCCGAAGTCAGCCGCGACGAGGCCCGTGAGGTCGTCGCCGAACTCCGCAGGCACGCCAAGGCCTCCGAGGAACACGTCCGCGCCTACACCCGGATGATCCCCGAGGGCGCCGAACTCCACGACACGCCCGTCCTCGTCGTCGACCGCGTCGGCTGGATCAAGGCCAACGTCGCCGGATTCCGCGAACTCCTCACCCCGCTCCTCGGCAAGATGCAGGACCGCCGCTCCACCACCCCCGGCAGCGCCGTCCTCGGCGCCGTCGGCGGCAAGGTCACCGGCGTCGAGCTCGGGATGCTGCTGTCCTTCCTCGCCTCCCGCATCCTCGGCCAGTACGAGACCTTCGCCCCCGCCACCCGCGAACTCCCCGCCGGCGCGAACGGCGGCGGACGGCTCCTCCTCGTCGCCCCCAACATCGTCCACGTCGAACGCGAACTCGACGTCTCCCCGCACGACTTCCGCCTCTGGGTCTGCCTCCACGAAGAGACCCACCGCACCCAGTTCACCGCCGTCCCCTGGCTCCGCGACCACCTCCAGGGCGAAATCCAGTCGTTCCTCGCCGCCACCGACGTCGACCCCGGCACCGTCGTCGAACGCCTCCGCGAAGCCGCCCAGACCCTCGCCGGCGGCCGCCCCGAGGGCGAGGAGGGCGAACCCTCCCCCTCCCTCGTCGAACTCGTCCAGACCCCCGAGCAGCGCGAGATCCTCGGCCGCCTCACCGCCGTCATGTCCCTCCTCGAAGGCCACGCCGACTACGTCATGGACGGCGTAGGACCCCAGGTCGTCCCCTCCGTCGCCGAGATCCGCGAGAAGTTCCAGGCCCGCCGCGCCCGCGGCGCCTCCCGCCTCGACCTCGCCCTGCGCAGGCTCCTCGGCCTCGACGCCAAGCTCCGCCAGTACCGCGACGGCGAGCGCTTCGTCCGCGCCGTCGTCGACGAGGTCGGCATGGACGGATTCAACCGCGTGTGGACCTCCCCCAACACGCTCCCCACCAAGACCGAGATCGCCGCCCCCGCCGACTGGATCGCGAGGGTGCACCGTAAGGCAGACTCCTGAGACAGGAGCGGCACACGGCACCAGAACACGTGAGAACACCCCACCAATCACCCATCCGAGGGACCCTGGGCATGGGGTGAGGCGTGCAATGCTCGGGTAACGGCCGGGTTTCTGTCACCATCGACGCACTCTGAGTGACCGAACCCCCCTTTCCGACCGTTAAGACTCCGACCGAGGCACCCCACCCCCATCACGAAGGGCACCGGACATGGGTCCCCATCCTGCGGTCGCGGCGATACGCCTGGCGGTCCGCCGCGTACTCCACGACGTCCTCACCGACCACACGACCGGCTCCGAACCGCTCGTGCTCGTCGCCTGCTCCGGCGGCGCCGACTCCATGGCGCTCGCCTCCGCCCTCGCCTTCGAGGCCCGCAAACTCCCCGTACGCGCCGGCGGCATCACCGTCGACCACGGCCTCCAGGACGGCTCCGACACCCGAGCCGCCGAGGTCGCCGGACGCATGACCGCCCTCGGCCTCACCCCCGTCGAGGCCGTCACCGTCACCGTCGGCCGCGAAGGAGGACCCGAAGCCGCCGCCCGCGACGCGCGGTACGCCGCCCTCGACGCCGCGGCCGAGCGCCACGGCGCCGCCGCGATCCTCCTCGGCCACACCCGCGACGACCAGGCCGAGACCGTCCTCCTCGGCCTCGCCCGCGGCTCCGGCATCCGCTCCCTCTCCGGCATGGCCGCCGTCTCCGGCACCTCCGGCCGCTACCGGCGCCCCTTCCTCCAGCTCGACCGCCAGACCGTCCGCAAGGCCTGCATCGCGCAGGAACTCGCCGTCTGGGACGACCCGCACAACAGCGACCCCGCCTACACCCGCTCCCGGCTCCGCCACGAGGGCCTCCCCGCCCTCGAGAAGGCCCTCGGCAAGGGCGTCGTCGAAGCCCTCGCCCGAACGGCCCAGCTCTCCCGCGACGACGCCGACGCCCTCGACACCTGGGCCGCCGACGCCGAGACCGCCGTACGCGACGAGGCGGGCGCCCTCGAATGCGCCAAGCTCTTCGGGCTGCCCCCCGCCGTACGCCGCCGAGTCCTGCGCCGCGCCGTGATCGCCGAGGGCGCCCCCGCCGGCTCCCTCTTCGCCCGCCACATCGAGGAAGTCGACCGGCTCATCACCGGCTGGCGCGGCCAGGGAGCCATCAACCTGCCCGGCCGCGTCGAAGCCCGCCGCCAGGGTGGCAGACTGGTCATCCGGCAAGGCTGACGCACGCTGCAACGAAAGTGACCCGGGTGAACGAGAAGGACATGGGCACCGACCTCCAGTCGGTGCTCATCACCAAGGAAGAGATCGACGCCAAGCTGGCAGAGCTGGCCGCGAAGATCGACGCGGAATACGCGGGCAAGGACCTGCTCATCGTCGGCGTCCTCAAGGGCGCCGTGATGGTGATGGCGGATCTGGCTCGCGCCCTTTCCACTCCCGTCACCATGGACTGGATGGCCGTCTCCTCCTACGGCGCCGGCACCCAGTCCTCGGGCGTCGTCCGGATCCTCAAGGACCTCGACACCGACATCAAGGGCAAGCACGTCCTGATCGTCGAGGACATCATCGACTCCGGCCTGACCCTGTCCTGGCTCCTCTCGAACCTCGGCTCGCGCGAGCCCGCCTCCCTCGAGGTGTGCACCCTCCTGCGCAAGCCGGAGGCCGCGAAGGTCGCCATCGACGTGAAGTGGATCGGCTTCGACATCCCCAACGAGTTCGTCGTCGGCTACGGCCTCGACTACGCCGAGAAGTACCGGAACCTTCCGTTCGTCGGCACGCTCGCCCCGCACGTGTACGGCGGCTGACAGCCTCCTCGTACGGGGAACCCCGACCGCCTTCCCTCCGTTGAACCACGGGAAGGCGGTCGCGGGCGACGATGCTGAGGTACCGTCCGAAGAACAGCTTTTTCACACAGCAGCTCTCACAGCAGCATTTTCCTACGGGCAGGAGGGACGGGGCGTTCTCGCCCCGTATGGATGGACGTGAAGCGATACTTCCGTGGGCCGGTCATGTGGATCGTGCTGGCCGTCCTCGCCGTGGTCGTGCTGATGCAGGTCGTCGGCTCGTCCGAGGGCTACAAGACGGTGGACACCGGCCAGGTCGTCCAGGCGATCGACAAGAACCAGGTCAAGCAGGCAAAGATCACCACCGGTGACGAGCAGATCATCAAGATCGAGCTCATCGACGGCCAGAAGATCGACAAGAGCGACAAGGTCCAGGCCAGCTACATCGGCACCCAGGGCGCGGACCTCGCCGACAAGCTCCAGGAGAAGTTCGAGGCCGGGCAGATCGAGAAGGGCTACACCGTCTCCCCGACGAAGCAGTCGCCCTTCGTCTCGATCCTGCTCTCGCTCCTCCCCTTCGTCCTCATCGTGGTCGTCTTCCTCTTCCTGATGAACCAGATGCAGGGCGGCGGCTCCCGCGTCATGCAGTTCGGCAAGTCCAAGGCGAAGCTCATCACCAAGGACACGCCGAAGACCACCTTCGCCGACGTCGCCGGCGCGGACGAGGCCGTCGAGGAACTCCACGAGATCAAGGAATTCCTCCAGGAACCCGCGAAGTTCCAGGCCGTCGGCGCCAAGATCCCCAAGGGCGTCCTGCTCTACGGCCCGCCCGGAACCGGCAAGACGCTCCTCGCGCGCGCCGTCGCCGGCGAAGCCGGGGTGCCGTTCTACTCGATCTCCGGCTCCGACTTCGTCGAGATGTTCGTCGGCGTCGGCGCCAGCCGCGTCCGCGACCTCTTCGAGCAGGCCAAGGCCAACGCTCCGGCGATCGTCTTCGTCGACGAGATCGACGCCGTCGGACGCCACCGCGGCGCCGGCCTCGGCGGCGGCCACGACGAGCGCGAGCAGACGCTCAACCAGCTCCTCGTCGAGATGGACGGCTTCGACGTCAAGGGCGGTGTCATCCTCATCGCGGCGACGAACCGCCCCGACATCCTCGACCCGGCCCTCCTGCGCCCCGGCCGCTTCGACCGGCAGATCGCCGTCGACCGCCCGGACATGCAGGGCCGTCTGGAGATCCTCAAGGTCCACCAGAAGGGCAAGCCGGTCGCCCCGGACGTCGACCTCGGCGCCGTCGCCCGACGCACCCCCGGCTTCACCGGTGCGGACCTCTCCAACGTCCTCAACGAGGCGGCGCTCCTCACCGCCCGCGGCGACCAGAAGCTGATCGACAACAGCGCGCTGGACGAGGCGATCGACCGTGTGGTCGCGGGCCCGCAGAAGCGGACCCGGATCATGTCGGACAAGGAGAAGAAGATCACCGCGTACCACGAGGGCGGCCACGCCCTGGTCGCGGCGGCCTCGCCGAACTCCGACCCCGTCCACAAGATCACCATCCTGTCCCGCGGCCGCGCCCTGGGCTACACGATGGTCCTGCCGGACGAGGACAAGTACTCGACCACGCGCAACGAGATGCTCGACCAGCTGGCGTACATGCTGGGCGGCCGCGCGGCCGAGGAGCTCGTCTTCCACGACCCGACCACGGGTGCCGCGAACGACATCGAGAAGGCCACCGCCACGGCCCGCGCGATGGTCACGCAGTACGGCATGACCGAGCGGCTCGGCGCCATCAAGTTCGGCGGCGACAACACCGAGCCCTTCCTCGGCCGTGAGATGGCGCACCAGCGCGACTACTCGGAAGAGGTCGCCGCGCTGGTCGACGAAGAGGTCAAGAAGCTCATCGAGACCGCCCACAACGAGGCCTGGGAGATCCTCGTCGAGAACCGCGACGTCCTCGACAACCTGGTCCTCGCCCTCCTGGAGAAGGAGACGCTGGGCAAGGAGGAGATCGCCGAGATCTTCACCCCCATCGTCAAGCGCCCGGCTCGCCCGGCCTGGACCGGCTCCAGCCGCCGCACCCCGTCCACGCGTCCGCCGGTGCTCTCCCCCAAGGAGCTCGCCCTGACGAACAGCGCGAACGGCTCGGCGGCGGCCCCGGTGGACACCACGAAGGGCATCGACATCGCCCCGGTGGACACCCCCGAGGACTGACCTCCCGGGACCCCGGAATGGAAGCCGCGCCCCCACAGGTTCTAGCCTGTGGGGGCGCGGCCATTTCGCGCGCACACAGGCAGACGGAACGAGGCACAGGATGACCGACCCGGTGACGCTGGACGGCGAGGGCACGATCGGCGACTTCGACGAGAAGCGCGCCGAGAACGCCGTACGAGAGCTCCTCATCGCGGTCGGCGAGGACCCGGACCGCGAGGGCTTGCAGCAGACCCCCGCACGCGTTGCACGTGCATACAGGGAATTGCTGGCAGGTATGCGCCAGGAGCCCGAGGATGTTCTGACCACGACTTTTGACCTCGGTCACGACGAAATGGTCCTCGTGAAGGACATTGAACTCGTTTCATTCTGCGAACATCATTTGCTCCCGTTCCATGGTGTGGCCCATGTGGGCTACATCCCGGCGGAGAGCGGCAAGATCACGGGGCTCTCGAAGCTGGCGCGTCTGGTCGACGTCTTCGCGCGGCGACCGCAGGTCCAGGAGCGCCTGACCACCCAGATCGCCGATTCGCTGATGAAGATCCTCGAGGCCCGTGGTGCGATCGTCGTGATCGAGGCCGAGCACATGTGCATGTCGCTGCGGGGCATCCGTAAGCCGGGCGCGAAGACGACGACCTCGGCGGTGCGTGGCCAACTTCGTGACGCTACTACACGCGCTGAGGCTATGTCCCTGATATTGGCCCGTTAGTAGCGAGCTGTCCCCCTTGCTCCATACCGTCCCGATCAGTGGAGTTGATCACTGATCAAGGGGGCGGTATGGGGTACGGGCCGACCAGCAACATGCTGGTCAACCTGGTGGACGGCTGTGCGCAGGCCAAGAACGTGGCCCCGGGCAGCGTCATGTGGACGCTGGACGGCGACCGGACGGTGCAGACCACGGTCGTGGACGTGACGGCGGTGAAGGGGCGGCAGGCCGTCGATGTGGTCACGGACCACATGACCTTCACCGTCAGCCCGGACCTGCTGCTGCTCACGCCGGACGGGTGGACGCACGCGGCGGACGTCGCGGGGGCGACGGTCGCCTGGACGCACGCGAAGAAGCTGTGCCGAGAGCGACTGGCGATCAGGTCGGGGTACGAGTTCGGCTACTTCGTGGGGGCCACGTGTGCCGACGGAACCGTCGGCAAGAACTACGTGTCGCTGGTCGTGAACGAGGAGGCCTTCGCCGCCCGGTACGCAACCGCGCTCACGGCCTGTACGGGGCTGTCGCTTCAAGCACTGGAACGGCCGGGTGATCGCGAGCGCTAACGCTCCCTTCCTTACCGCGCTCGCTCCCATCATCGGGGCCCGGTTCACTCCGAAGGACAAGGGAGCCTCGAAACTCTGCGTATCGGACCGCTGGGCAGATCGAGGTACCTTCACCCCCGAGCCCCACCCCCTCGACCCGCCCGAGTCCTCCTGGATCCAGATCCACGAGGTCCGCCCCCGGCCCGGCCCCGGCACCAAGCCCTTCACCTTCTACGGCTACAAGCTCGCCCCCCACCCCACCTTCCTGGTGAACGGGCACCTCGCGCGCGGGGCCTGGTAGCTCCTAGGCGGCCGGGGCCTGGTTCTTGTCCTCGTCCTCCGGGAGCTTGCAGACGCGTTCCAGGAAGAGGGCGGCTGCGATGACGGCGATGCCCGCCGCGACCGCGAGGGCCGCGTAGAGGGCCTGGTCGCGGCGGGCGGGGACGTCGAGGGAGCCGAGGAGGAAGACGCCCGTGCCGCCGTACATGCCGGCGACGAGGGCGGCGACCAGGGCGCTCGCCTGGCCGAAGACCACCGCGCGGGCCGCCATCAGGGGTTCGACGCCCTTGGCGCCGGGGCGGCGCTCGCGCTGGGCCTTGAGGCGGGCGCGGATGGAGAGGGCGGTCGCGGTGAGGACGGCGGCGATCACGGCGAGGACGATCGGCGCGGCGATCGGCACGCTGGGGAGGGTGCCGACCGCGTCCCAGAGCCGGGCGGCACCCCACGAGAGGATGCCGGCCACGAGGAACAGTCCGGTGAGCACCTTCAGCCGCAGTTGTTTCACCGGTTGTCCTTCGTGTCGTCGCTGGGGCGGTCCTGCACGAGCGTAACGACTACTCGGGGAGACGGAGTTCCAGATCGACACGGGGAGTGACGCCTTCGCGGCCGAGGGCGGCGAGGAGGTCGGCCACCGGGCCGTGGCCGGGGATCTGGGCGTCGGGGTCCACGTCGTTCCAGGGGGCGAGGACGAAGGCGCGCTGGTGGGCGCGGGGGTGCGGGAGGGTGAGGACGGGGTCCTCGGAGACGACGTCGGCGTACGCGACGATGTCGACGTCGATGGTGCGGGAGCCCCAGCGCTCCTCGCGGACGCGGTGGAAGGCCTCTTCGACGGCGTGGGCCCGCTCCAGGAGGGAGGAGGGCGGCAGTGTCGTCCGTACGAGGGCGACGGCATTGAGGTACGAGGGCTGGCTGCCGGGCTCGACGCCCCAGGGCTCCGTCTCGTACACGGGGGAGACGGCCTTGACCCGGAGGCCGGGGGTGTCCGCGAGGGCGTCGACGGCGCCCTGGAGGGTCTCCAGGCGGTTGCCGAGGTTGGCGCCGAGGGCGATGACGGCCCAGCGGGGGTTGGAGAGGGTCGTGTCGGCGGCGTCGACGGTCTCGACGACGGAGGCCGGCACGGGCTGGACGGTGGGGTCGCTCTGCGTCGGCTTCATCGTCGGCTCCGGGTGATCGTGATGGTCACGTCGTCGAAGGGCACGGTGATGGGTGCGTCCGGCTTGTGGACGACGACTTCCACCTCTTGTACCCCGGCGTGGCTGAGGCACTGCTGGGCGATGCGCTCGGCGAGGGTTTCGATGAGGTCCACGGGCTCGCCCTGGACGACGTCGACGACCTCTTCGGCGACGATCCCGTAGTGCACGGTCTTCGTGAGGTCGTCCTCGGCGGCCGCCGGGCGGGTGTCCAGGCCGAGGACCAGGTCCACGATGAAGGTCTGGCCCTCCTCGCGCTCCTTGGGGAAGACGCCGTGGTGGCCTCGGGCCTTGAGGCCGCGCAGCGCGACACGATCCACGCGAATCACTCCTGCTGTCGTAGTTCGGGTGGCCACGCAGCCGGGTGCGGACGGCCGGGTGTCCACTTCGAATCTACCTGCGGGGACCGACAGCGCTTGCCCGTGGGGGGCCGGGGGCGGGTCGGGCGGCTGATCGGGCGGTGGGTCGGGCGGTGGGTCAGGCGGGGGGTTCCGGGCCCTCCGTACCGGCCTCGGGGCCGTTCGTCTCCGTGGTTTCGCCGAGGACGGGGGAGGCGTGGTGGGACCAGATCCGCCAGCCTTCGGGTGTGCGGCGGAACACATTGGTGGCGACGACGAGCTGGCCGACGAGGGGGCCGAGCTCGGCGCCGTCCTCGGCGGGGCCGCCGCTGAGGATGTTCTCGGTGCAGGTGACGAGGGCGGTGTCGCCGGTGAGGGAGATCCGCAGGTCGGTGAGGAAGAACTGGATGTACTCGGTGTTCGCCATGATCAGGGCGTACGAGCGGAGCACCTCGCCGCGGCCGGTGAGGACGGGCCAGCCGGGGTGGACGCAGCTGATGGGGGTGGCCCCGTCGTCGAGCCAGAGGCCGGAGAGGCCTTCGAAGTCGCCGGTCTCCATGGCTTCGTAGAAGGCGGTGTTGGCGGCTTCGACGGCTGCCGCGTCGGTGCCGCGGTCCCTGCGGCTCACGCGGCTCCCTCGACGGCCCTGGCGACGCGTACGGCGTCGGCGGTGGCCCGTACCTCGTGGACGCGGACGGCCCACGCGCCCGCGTGGGCGGCGATGGCGGAGACGGCCGCGGTGGCTGCGTCGCGCTCGCGGGCGGGGGGCGGGGCGGCGCCCTCGCGGGTGAGGACGTGGCCGAGGAACCGCTTGCGGGAGGCGGCGACGAGGAGGGGGCGGCCGAGGGCGCGGAGTTCGGGGAGGTGGGCGACGAGTGCGAGGTCGTGGGGGGCGAGCTTGGCGAAGCCGAGGCCGGGGTCGATGACGATGCGCTCGGGGGCGACGCCGCCGTCGATGACGGCCTCCATGCGGGTGCGGAGTTCGGCGACGACTTCGCCGACGACGTCGTCGTACACGGCGAGGCTGTTCATGTCGGCGCTGAAGCCGCGCCAGTGCATGACGACGAAGGGGACCTCGGCGGCGGCGACGGCGGGGACCATGCCGGGATCGGCGAGGCCGCCGCTGACGTCGTTGACGAGGACGGCGCCGGCCTCGACGGCGCGGGCGGCGACGCTGGCGCGCATGGTGTCGACGGAGACGGTGACGCCTTCGGCGGCGAGGCCGCGGACGACGGGGACGACCCGGCGGAGCTCTTCCTCCTCGTCGACGCGGGTGGCGCCGGGGCGGGTGGACTCGCCGCCGACGTCGACGAGGTCGGCGCCCTCGGCGACCAGGTCGAGGCCGTGTTTGACGGCGGCCGTGGTGTCGAACCAGCGGCCGCCGTCGGAGAAGGAGTCGGGGGTCACGTTGACCACGCCCATGACCGCGCAGCGGTCCCACTCCGGCAGGCCCTGGGCCGTGCCCCGGTCGATCGTCGTACTCATGTGTCCAGCGTAGGGCCCAGGGGCGATATCAGGCCGCGCGGACCTCGCGGTCGGCTGTCTGGGCGGGGACGATGTGGGAGCAGGGGCGGGGGGTCGGGGCGGGGCGCCTGCGGGTGAAGGGCCGGGGCAGTGAGAGGTTCACGAAGCCTTCGGCCTGCATGGCGGCGAAGCCGATGCGGGGGAGGTCGCCGCTCTTGCGGTAGACGACGAAGCGGGGTTCCCAGCGTGGCCGGAACTTGGCGTTGAACTTGTAGAGCGACTCGATCTGGAACCAGCGGGAGAGGAAGACGAGGAGTCCGCGCCAGACGCGCAGGACGGGGCCGGCGCCGATCTTCTCGCCGCGGGCGAGGGCGGAGCGGAACATGGCGAAGTTGAGGGACACGCGCGCGATGCCGAGGCCGGGGGAGGCTTGGAGGGCGGCGACGATGAGGAGTTCGTTCATGCCGGGGTCGGCGGAGCGGTCGCGGCGCATGAGTTCGAGGGACATGCCGTCGGGGCCCCAGGGCACGAAGTGGATGATCGCCTTGAGGTCGCCGTACGGGGAGGACTCGTCGTCCTTGTGGGCGGTCGCTATGACGGCGTCGCCGTCGCCGGGGGCGCCGATGCGGCCGAGGGCCATGGAGAAGCCGCGTTCGGTGTCGGTGCCGCGCCAGTCGGCGGCGGCGCGGCGGACGCGTTCGAGTTCTTCGTCGTCGAGGTCACGGACGCGGCGGACCTGGGTGGTGTAGCCGCCCCGTTCGATGCGCTTGACCATCTGGCGGACGTTGCGCATGGCCCGGCCGGCGAGGGAGAAATCCGCGACGTCGACGACCGCCTCGTCGCCGAGTTCGAGGGCGTCGAGGCCGGTCTCGCGGGTCCAGACCTGGCCGCCGGTCTCGGAGCAGCCCATGACGGCGGGGGTCCAGGAGTGGGCCTTGGCCTCGTCCATGAAGCGTTCGATGGCGCCGGGCCAGGCCTCGACGTCGCCGATGGGGTCGCCGCTGGCGAGCATGACGCCGGAGACGACGCGGTAGCAGACGGCGGCCTTGCCGCTGGGGGAGAAGACGACGCCCTTGTCGCGGCGGAGCGCGAAGTGGCCGAGGGAGTCGCGGCCGCCGTGCTGGTCGAGGAGGGCGCGGAGCCGGGTCTCGTCGTCGTCGGTGAGGCGGGCGGCGGGGTGTTCGGGGCGGAAGGCCAGGTAGATGGTGGTGAGGGCGGTGAGCATGCCCAGGGCGCCGAGGGAGTAGCCGACGGTCCAGTCGACGCCCTTGGTGTAGGCGACGGGGCCTTCGACGCCGAGGAGTCCGTAGAGGACGTGTTCGAGGCGGTCGGCGAGGCTGGGGCTGCCGATGACGCGGCGCGGGTGGGCGCTGACGATGACGAGGCCGAGGGCGATGGATCCGGCGCCCATGACGACGAAGTTGGCGAGGGCTCGCCAGCGGCTGCGCGGGTCGGGGAGGGCGGCGAACTGGTCGCGGTGGCGGATCAGGAAGCCGAGGAGGGCGAGGGAGAGCAGGGCTCCGCCGATGGAGTGGCGCCAGACGAACTGGGAGAGGGCGCCGAGGGGGAGGAGGGCGACGACGGCGCGCCAGGCGCGGCGCTTGTTGCGCTTGAGGCCGTGGGCGAGGAGCAGCAGGAGGACGCCGGCGCTGAGGGAGAGGGCGGCGGAGAGGGGGCCGAGGGTGCCGGGGAGGACTTCGGCCACGGTGTGCATGCGGCTGGCGCGGAAGCGGGGGAAGACCCCGGCGGCGATGTCGGAGAGGCCGATGAGGGTGCAGGCCGTTCCGACGAGGGTGGGGACCTTCTCGGGGCGGGGGCCGCGGAGAATCCGCCGTACCCGAACCGGAACCGATCCGGATTTGTCCCCATCTACCGTGACAGACATGGCTTCCCGTACTTCCCGTGGTCCTGCGCAGGGTCTTTGACTCCGGTCGGGCCCTGCGGCGCGTTCGGCGGGCCGTTCCGGCTGGTGCGCCTTCTATGACGGCGGCGCACGGGGCCGGGTTCATCCGTCCCCAGGAAATTTCTCGGAAAGAAGGCTCGGTCGTCTCATGGGTCTCACCAGCGGCAAAGTCCTCGTGTCGGCAGTGGTGCTGGCCGTGGTCCTGTTCCTGGCCACGGTCTGGCTGTGGCCGCGGCTCGCGCGGCGCGGCTGGCGTGTGGTCGTGGGGCGGGTGGGGCTGCTGCTCGTGACCCAGGTGGCTCTGTTCGCGGCGGTGGGCCTGGCGGCGAACCGGTCGTTCCTCTTCTACGGCTCGTGGGCCGATCTGTTCGGGCAGGAGCAGGACCTGGGCGTGGTCGTCGACCACGCGGCCGGCTCGAAGGACGTGCGGGTGGTGGGGACGCAGGCGCTCGACGTGCCGGGCGGCGGCCGGCCGTCGGTCGGGGGGCAGATACAGAAGGTCGTGATCGCGGGTGACCGGTCGGGGATCGTCTCGCCGGCCTATGTGTACCTGCCGCCGGAGTACTTCCAGGCGCGGTACGCGAAGCGGACGTTCCCGGCCTCGGTGGTGCTGACGGGGTATCCGGGGACGGCGGAGAACCTGATCAAGGGGCTCAGGTACCCGAAGTCGGCGTACCTCCAGGCGAAGGCGGGACGGATGCAGCCGATGATCCTGGTGATGCTGCGTCCGACGGTGGCGCCGCCGCGGGACACCGAGTGCGTGGACGTTCCGGGGGGCCCGCAGACGGAGACGTACTTCGCGGAGGACCTGCCGAAGGCGGTCTCGGAGACGTACCGGGTGGGGACGAAGCCGCGGAACTGGGGGTTCATGGGGAACTCGACGGGTGCCTACTGCGCGCTGAAGATCGCGCTCCACCACCCGGACCGGTTCGCGGCGGGGGCGGGCTTCTCGGCGTACTACCGGGCGGCGGAGGACGTCACGACCGGGGACCTGTTCCACGGGGACGACGGGCTGCGCAAGCGGGGCGACCTGCTGTGGAGCCTGGACCACCGGCCGCAGGGGAACACGTCGTTCCTGGTGACGTCGTCGAAGCGGGGCGAGAGCAACCTGAAGGGGACGCGGGAGTTCATCCGGAAGGTGAAGAGCCCGGCGCAGGTCTCGTCGATCGTGCTGGAGAGCGGCGGCCACAACTTCAACACGTGGAACCGGGAGATCCCGCCCGGCCTGGTCTGGATGGGCGGGAAGCTCAGCGCGGACTAACCCGCTTCGGGTGCCGAGGCCCGGCGCAGGGCGCGGTGGACGCCGGCCGGGGTGAGGACGCCGAGCGGCCGGCCGTCGTCGCCGGTGACGGTGAGGCGGCCGGTGTCGTGCTGGAGGAGCACGGCGAGGGCGTCCTTGAGGGAGGTCCCGAGGGGTACGTGGGTGCCGTCCTCGTGTTCCTCGGGGCCTCCGACGTACCCTTCGCGGCTTCCCTTCCGGATGTCGAGGTCGGCCTCCGTGACGGGGGTGACCGCGAGCCGCTTGAGGCCGCGGTCGCTGCCGACGAAGTCCGCGACGTACGGGGTGGCGGGGGAGCCGAGGACGGTGGCCGGGGTGTCGAACTGCTCGATGCGGCCCTGACCGTAGACGGCCATGCGGTCGCCCATGCGGACCGCCTCCTCGATGTCGTGGGTGACGAGGAGGACGGTCTTGCGGACGGTGGCCTGGAGCGCGAGGAACTCGTTCTGCAGGCGCTCGCGGACGACCGGGTCGACGGCGCCGAAGGGCTCGTCCATGAGGAGGACGGGCGGGTCGGCGGCGAGGGCGCGGGCGACGCCGACGCGCTGGCGCTGGCCGCCGGAGAGCTGGGCGGGGTAGCGGGAGCCGTACACGGCCGGGTCGAGGCCGACGAGGTCGAGCAGTTCGGCGGCACGCGCGCGTGCGGCGGCCTTCTTCCAGCCGAGGAGGGCGGGGACGGTCGCGGTGTTGTCGAGGACCGTGCGGTGGGGGAAGAGCCCGACCTGCTGGATGACGTAGCCGATCTTGCGGCGCAGGGCGACCGGGTCGACGCCGGCGATGTCGCGGCCGTCGACGAGGACGCGGCCCGAGGTCGGCTCGACGAGCCGGTTCACCATCATCATGGTCGTCGTCTTGCCGCAGCCGGACGGGCCGACCAGGGTGACGAGTTCGCCCTCGGCGACCTCGAAGGAGAGGTCGTCGACGGCCGTGGTGCCGTCGTCGTACCGCTTGGTCACGTGCTCGAACCGGATCATGGTTCCCCATTCTGTCCCCTGGGCGCCGGGGGTGTGTGAAGGGCGTGTTGCCGCATTGTGGCGGGTCTCGGGGATTGTCGGTGGCGGGGGTTAGGGTCGTCACACAAGCGTTCGGGAGGGCGGACGAACCGGGGGGAGGGACGATGAGCGCACCGAACTGTCTGGTCACGAACGACTGGATCTGCGGTGAGTATCTGCGCACGCGCGGCGAGGAGTTGACGGACGCGCTGCTCCAGCATGTGGGAATCACGGTCGTGTCCGTGCTGATCGCTCTGGTCGTCGCGGTGCCGCTCGCGCTGCTCGTCCGCGCCAGGCCCCGGTTCGCCGGCCCGGTCCTCGGACTGACCACCCTGCTCTACACGGTGCCGTCGCTCGCGATGTTCTCGCTCCTGCTGCCCTTCTTCGGCCTCTCGGCGGCGCTCGTCGTCACCGGCCTCGTGCTGTACGCGCTGACGATCCTCGTGCGGAACACCCTGGCGGGCCTCGCCGCCGTGCCGGCCGAGACGCGGGAGGCCGCCCGGGGCATGGGGTACGGCACGCTGCGGATGCTCTGGCAGGTCGAACTCCCGCTGGCGCTGCCGGTGCTGATGGCCGGTGTGCGGATGGCGACGGTCTCCACCGTCGCGCTGACGACGGTCGGCTCGGTCGTCGGCCGCGGCGGCCTCGGCAACCTCATCGAGGACGCGCTGCCGACCTTCTTCAAGGCGCAGATGCTCGCGGCCTCGGTGCTGTGCGTGCTGCTCGCCGTCGCCGCCGACCTGTTGCTCCTGGGACTCCAGCGGCTGCTGACGCCGTGGACCCGGATACGGACCGCGCCGGGAGGTGGGTGAGATGGGCATCGTGACGGGCGCCTGGGGCTGGCTCACCACCGGCGCGCACTGGACGGGCGAGGACGGCATCGGGCAGCGGCTCGCCGAGCACGTGTACGTGAGCGGGGCGGCGCTCCTGATCGCCTCGGCGCTCGCGCTGCCGCTGGGCCTGTGGCTCGGCCACCTCGGCCGGGGCGGGGCTCTCGCGGTGAACGTGTCGAACGTGGGGCGGGCGATCCCCGTCTTCGCGGTGCTCGCCCTGTTCATGGTGTCGCCCCTGCGGAACGCCGGCTATGTGCCGACCGTGGTCGCCCTGGTGCTCTTCGCGATACCCCCGCTCCTCACCAACGCGTACGTGGGGGTGCGGGAGGTGGACCGGGCCGCGGTGCGGGCCGCGCGGGGCATGGGGATGACGGGCGGCCAGCTCTTCCTGCGGGTCGAACTCCCGCTGGCCCGGCCGGTGGTGATGACCGGGGTCCGCTCGGCCGCGGTGCAGGTGGTCGCCACGGCGACGGTCGCGGCGATGGTCGGCCAGGGCGGCCTGGGCCGGATCATCACGGCCGGCTTCGCCACGTACGACACCGCGCAGGTCGTCGCGGGCGCTGTGCTCGTGGCGCTGCTCGCCCTCCTGGTGGAGGGCGTCCTGGTGGGCGCGGACCGCCTCTTCGCACGCCACGCACGACATGGATGACACGCACGACACGCACGACACGGATGACACGCACGACTTACCGAACGCTGACTTGGATGGGTGATCTCGTGAACAAGGTCTCGCGTATCGCGGGCGCGCTGCTGGGTACGGCGGCGCTGACCGTCGCGCTCGCCGCGTGCGGCGGCGACAGCCTGGAGGAAGGCAAGAAGAAGGACTCCGGGAGCGCCGGCGACTCCGGCGGCGGGCAGAAGGGCTCGCTGGTGGTCGGCGCGGCCGCCTTCACGGAGGCCAAGGTCCTCGCCGAGCTGTACGCGCAGTCGCTGCGGGCCGCCGGATACTCGGTGTCCATCACCACGGTGAAGAATCGCGAGCTGTACGAGCCCTCCCTGGAGAACGGCGAGATCGACGTCGTCCCGGAATACGCGGCGACGATCGCGGAATTCCTCAACGCGAAGGTGAACGGACCGAAGGCCCCGGAGGACAAGCCGGTCGCCTCGGGCGACGCGACGGCCACGGTCGACGCGCTGCGCAAGCTCGCCGAACCGCGCGGCCTGAAGGTGCTCGCGGCCGGAGAGGCGATCGATCAGAACGCCTTCGCGGTGACGAAGGAATTCGCCGAGAAGAACAAGCTGACGAACCTTTCCGATCTCGGCCGCGCGAAGCTGAAGGTGAAGATCGCGGCCGGTGACGAATGCGCGGTGCGCCCCTTCTGCGCACCCGGTCTGAAGAAGACGTACGGGATCGACGTGGCCGGGATCGACCCCAAGGGCGTCGGTACGCCGCAGGCCAAGCAGGCGGTCAAGGACGGGGTGGACCAGCTGGTCCTGACGACCACCACGGACGCCACGATCGACGGCTACGGACTCGTCTTCCTCGCCGATGACAAGAAGCTGCAGAACGCCGACAACGTGCTGCCGGTGGTCAACGCCAAGGACGCCGGTTCTCCGGAGATAGCCGCCGCGCTCGACCGGATCACCGAGGTGCTGACCACAGCGGATCTCGCCGAACTCAACCGCAAGGTGGACGCCGAGCGGGCGAAGCCGGAGGACGTCGCCAAGGAGTATCTGGAGACGAAGGGGCTGCTCAAGAAGTAGGCGGCGGGGGAGGGGAGTCGGCCCGAAACGGAACCGGAACCGTCGATATCCACTTCTGGTGGCGAGAAGTGGCCAAGAGATTCCCGGGCCGACGCCCCACATGACGCCTACGCACGGTAAATTTCAGGCCATGCCACGTGGACGCCACCGCCATTCCCCGCCTCTGCACAAGCTGCTGCCGCCCTCCGCGGTCGCCGGCGCCGCGGTCGTGTGTGCCGCGGCCGCCTGGCTCCCCGGCGATCCGGTGATCGCGCGGCTGCTCGCGGCCGCGGCGGCCGCCGCCGCCGTCACCGGTGCCGTCCTCATGCGCAGTTGGGACCGGAGCGCCGGTCTGAAGGTCGCCGAGCTCGACCGGGCGCGCGCCGCCGACCAGTGGAAGGCCGAGGAGCGGAGCGCCGAGCTGGAGGCCGACCTGGAGGAGTCCCGCGCGCTCCGGATCCGGCTCGACGCCAAACTCCGCGCCAAGCGCGTGGAGCTCGCCGGACTGCGCGGCGAGCACGCCGACCTGCTCCGCCGGTACGCCACCGCGGAGACCGAGCGCGCCAGCGCCCTGGAAGGCCGCCGCGTCCTCGCCCTGGAGACCGGCGGCGCGGCCGGCACCAACGCCAAGGCGCTGCCGGCCGCCGGTTCCACGCCCACCCCGGAGGCGTTCCGCCGCGCCGCCCAGGCCCTGCGCGACCTCCCGCGCAACGCCGCCGCCCAGCAGGCCCGCCGCACGGCCGAGGCGGCCCGCGCCCGCGACCTCGCCGACCGCGCCCGGGAGACGGAGGAGCCGAAGGGGAAGCACGCGGCGGCCGCCGGAACCGAGCAGCACACCCGTACGGCCGCCGTCGCTCCCGCCCTCCCGCCCGCCTCCAACGCCCTGCCGGCGGTGCCGGTCGCGGCCGCGATCGTGCCGTACGCGGCCCGCAGGCCCGTCCCGCGCCCCGAGGGCGGCTTCGACTTCTTCGGTACGCAGAAGGCGGCGGCGGCCATCGAGGCCGTGCAGAACACCGACCTCGCCGACGTCGTGGGCGAGGAGGTCCTCGAAGAGGCCCTGGCCTCCGGGACCCCGCTGCTCACCCCGGTCGCGGCGCCCGTCATCACTCCCCTCGGCCCGGTGCCGTCGCGGACGATCGGCCAGGTCATCGACCTGACGGCCCACGACGAGACGGAGCAGCTGAACGTGGCGGAACTCCGAGGCGCGGTCAACTCCTGACCCTCGGCCCGGTCGCGGGCCGCCGCCGCGCTGGGCCGGCACCCCCGCCGGCCCCGTTGTGGGCAGGCGTTCCGCAACGGGCGGAACGGGTGGGCACGACGGAACGGCGCCCTTGCCGGCGCCAGAGGCTCCCGCGCCCTGACCCGCACCCCTTTGCGCGGCGCACGCGTGGTGCGGGTCCAGGCGCAGAAGGCGGAGGCGCCCGCAAGGGCGCCGTCCCGTGTGCCCGCCCTCCCCCAAGCTCTCGGCTTCGCTCGCAACGCCCGGCGGGTGGGGCCCGGGGAGGCTCGCCCCGCGGGCCCGCCGGCAGCCCCCGTACCCGCTACTTGTCGATGTCGCCGACGACGAAGAACAGCGAGCCCAGGATCGCCACCATGTCCGCGACCAGCGTTCCCGGCAGCAGTTCCACCAGCGCCTGGATGTTGTTGAACGACGCCGAGCGCAGCTTCAGCCGGTACGGGGTCTTCTCGCCCTTGGACACCAGGTAGTAGCCGTTGACGCCGAGCGGGTTCTCGGTCCAGGCGTACGTGTGGCCCTCCGGCGCCTTGAGTACCTTCGGCAGCCGCTGGTTGATGGGCCCCGGCGGCAGCTCGGCCATCCGGTCCAGGCAGGCGTCCGCCAGGTCCAGGGAGTTGTGCGTCTGGTCGAGGAGGCACTCGAACCGGGCGAGGCAGTCGCCCTCCTGCCGTACGGCGACCTTCAGGGTGTCCTGGAGCTCCCCGTACGCGAGGTACGGCTCGTCACGGCGCAGGTCGAAGTCGACGCCCGAGGCGCGGGCGATGGGCCCCGACACCCCGTACGCGTGGACGGCCTCCGGGCTCAGGACGCCGACCCCGCGCGTACGGCCCCGGAAGATCTCGTTGCCGAGGACCAGCCGGTCGTACACGTCCATCCGCGACCGCACGTCCGCGACGGCCTGCCGCGCCCGCCCGAGCCAGCCGGCGGGCAGGTCCTCCTTGAGGCCGCCGACCCGGTTGAACATGTAGTGCATCCGGCCGCCGGAGACCTCCTCCATCACCGCCTGGAGCTCCTCGCGCTCCCGGAAGGCGTGGAAGACGGGGGTGATGCCGCCGAGTTCGAGCGGGTACGAGCCGAGGAACATCAGGTGGTTGAGGACCCGGTTCAGCTCGGCGAGGAGCGTCCGCGTCCACACGGCCCGCTCCGGGACCTCCATGCCGAGCATCCGCTCGACGGCCATGACGACGCCGAGCTCGTTGGAGAAGGCCGACAGCCAGTCGTGGCGGTTGGCCAGCATGATGATCTGCCGGTAGTCCCGTGCCTCGAAGAGCTTCTCGGCGCCCCGGTGCATGTAGCCGATCACCGGCTCGGCGTGCCGGACGACCTCGCCGTCGAGGACGAGCCTGAGCCGGAGCACGCCGTGGGTCGAGGGATGCTGCGGCCCGATGTTCAGCACCATGTCGGTGCTCTCCGCCGCGCCGCCGATTCCGACCGTCGTCTCCGTCATGCGGCCAGTATCCCCCGCCGCCCGGGGACCGCTGGGTCGGCCTTCACCGGGCGGCGCCCGGGACCCGCTGCGTCAGCCAGAGGAAGTCGCCGAGACCGCCGCGGGCGGTGAGTTCGGCCGCCTCGCCGGCGGAGGCGAGGGCGCGGACGTAACCGGCCGGGTCCGTCGAGGCCAGTGCGAGCGGCGGCCGCTCCCCGGACACCCCGAGCCGCCGGAGCGCCTCCCGCTGCGTGACCAGCTCGGGAACCGGCAGACCCGCCGGAAGGTCCCCGCACGCGTCCAGGGCCACGTGGGACGTCAGGTCGCGGCTTCCGTCCGGGACCGGGGAGACCTCGCGGCCCGCCCGGAAGCCGGTCAGGGAGCCGAAGGTCGGCCGGGCGTCCCGTACGTGCGCGTAGTCCACGGCCACCGCGCGGCCCGCCGCCAGCGAGGCGACCGCCGCCGCCCAGGCCTCGTCGCGGGGCCACCCGATCTCGGCCCGCGCCCCGGGCTCCCGCAGCGGCCACCAGCGGGCCAGCCACTCCGCGTCCGGGCCGCGGACGGGTCCGCCGAGCCGTTCCGCGCCGTCCGCGCGGACCTCCACGTACCGGGCGGTGCCCGTCGCGTCCGCCTCGGCGACGTCCACCGGCACGTTGTCGAGCCACTCGTTCGCGAAGAGCAGCCCGCGCACGTCCCGCGGCACCCGGTCCGTCCACTCCACCCGTGGGTCGAGCCCGGACGGGCGGGCGGCGCGTTCGACCGCGTACGTCCGCACCGTGAGGCCGCTGCCCGCGGTCGCCGCGAGGACCCCGGTGAGCAGCTCACCGCGCCCCGCGCCCACGTCCACGAGGTCGACCTCGTCCGTCCCCAGCTCCTCCGCGGTCTCGCCGAGCAGCCGGGCCACGGCCGCCGCGAAGAGCGGGGAGGCGTGCACCGAGGTGCGGAAGTGCCCCGCCGGGCCCTCGGGGCGCAGATAGAAGCCCCCGGGGCCGTACAGTGCCCGTTCCGTGGCCTCCCGCCACCCCTGCCACTCACACGTCTCATCCGTCACGTGCCCCAGTCTCCACCTCGGGGAGTACGGGTCCCGCGCCAAGGATCGACCCCACGGTTGATCCGTTCACCTGTCCCCTTTCCCTACTCTGGGTGACGTGCAGCGCCTCTACGACTTCATCCGCAGACACCCGACGGGCGTCGACAGCTTCTGGGCCGTCGTCCTCCTCGGGTTCTCCCTGCTGTGGGTGGGGACGACCTACCCGGCGGGGGGCAACCCCGTCGCGTACGGCGTGGTCGCCCTGTTGTTCTCCCTGGTCGTGGCCCTGCGGCGGCGCGCCCCGGAGAAGATGCTGCTGCTCTCGGTCGCGCTCGGGATCGCCCAGCTCGCCTTTGGCCTGATGCCGTTCCTGGCCGACTTCGCCATGCTCGTGATCATCTTCACCGTCGCGGCGCACGACGGACCGCGCTGGGCGTCCCGGCTCGCGCTCATCGGCGGACTCAGCGCCTCCACGCTCTCCCAGATCAGATGGCCCATGGAGGCCCCGGGCTCCGACGCGGCCAAGGTCTTCTTCGCGATCATCATGACCGTGCCGTTCGCCCTCGCCTGGGTCCTCGGCGACTCGCTCCGCACCCGCCGCGCCTACTTCGCGCAGCTGGAGGAGCGGGCCTCCCGCCTGGAGCAGGAGCGCGAGGCCCAGGCCAAGGTCGCGGTCGCCGCCGAGCGGGCCCGGATCGCCCGCGAGCTCCATGACGTCGTCGCGCACAACGTGTCGGTGATGGTGGTCCAGGCCGACGGCGCCGCCTATGTCATGGACTCCTCCCCGGAGACCGCCAAGCAGGCCCTGGAGACCATCTCCACCACCGGCCGTCAGGCGCTCGCCGAGATGCGCCGACTCCTCGGGATCCTGCGCACCGGCGAGCACCAGGAGGCCGGGGAGTACGTGCCGCAGCCCGACGTGGGGCAGATCGAGGACCTCGTCGAGCAGGTCCGGGGCGCCGGCCTCACCGTCGACTTCGCGATCGAGGGGAGCCCGCGCCCGCTGCCCAGCGGCGTCGAGCTCACCGCGTACCGGATCGTGCAGGAAGCCCTGACCAACACGCGCAAGCACGGCGGGCCCGACGTCGGTGCCAGCGTGCGGCTCGTCTACTTCGACGACGGTCTCGGCCTGCTCGTCGAGGACGACGGCCGGGGCGCTCCGCAGGAGATGTACGAGGACGGGGGCGCCGACGGCCGGGGCCACGGTCTGATCGGCATGCGGGAGCGGGTCGGCATGGTCGGCGGCACGCTGGACGCGGGCCCGCGCCCCGGCGGCGGTTTCCGGATCAGCGCCCTGCTCCCCCTCAAGCCCGCTCACTGACGACCCCTAAGGAACTGACCTGATGTCCATCCGCGTGATGCTCGTCGACGACCAGGTGCTGCTGCGGACCGGTTTCCGCATGGTGCTCGCCGCCCAGCCGGACATGGAGGTCGTGGCGGAGGCGGGCGACGGGGTCGAGGCCCTGGAGGTGCTGCGCTCGACGGCGGTCGACGTCGTCCTGATGGACGTGCGCATGCCGAAGCTGGACGGGGTGGAGACGACCCGGCGGATCTGCTCGGATCCGGAGGCGCCGAAGGTGCTGATCCTGACGACGTTCGACCTCGACGAGTACGCGTTCTCGGGCCTGAAGGCGGGCGCGAGCGGCTTCATGCTGAAGGACGTGCCGCCGGCGGAGCTGCTGGGCGCGATCCGCTCGGTGCACAGCGGTGACGCGGTGGTGGCGCCCTCGACCACGCGTCGGCTCCTGGACCGCTTCTCGCCGATGCTGCCGTCCTCGGGGAAGGAGCCCGAGCACAAGGGTCTGGAGCGGCTGACGGACCGGGAGCGCGAGGTGATGATGCTGGTCGCGCAGGGCCTGTCGAACGGCGAGATCGCCGCCCGCCTGGTCCTCTCCGAGGCGACGGTGAAGACGCACGTGGGCCGCATCCTGACCAAGCTGGGCCTGCGCGACCGGGTCCAGGTCGTGGTCCTGGCGTACGAGACGGGCCTGGTCCGCGCGGGCGGCGGCGCGTTCTAGGGACACCCCGGAGGGGCTGGGAGGTCCCTTACCGCAGCACCGACTCCAGGAAGTCGCTGCCGAGCCGGGCGACGACGGAGACGTCGAGCTGGTGGAGCACGTACCGGCCGCGCCGCTGGGTGGTGATCAGCCCGGCCTTCTTCATGACCGCGAGGTGGCGGGAGACCTCGGGGGCGGTGATGTTGTACGCGTCGGCCAGCTCGCTCGTCGTGCTGGAGCCACGGGCCAGACTGCGGCAGAGCCGCATCCGCATGGGATGGGCGACGGCCTCCAGGCGCAGCTTGACCGCCTCGACGGAGGCCGCGCCGCCGAGGTCGCGGGCGGGGATGGGGTACTGGACGACGGGCTGCCAGCCGGGCGTGTACAGGGCGAAGAGGTGCGGCCAGCCGAAGGCCGTCGGCAGGAACGTCACCGTGGCGCCCTCGGCGCTCGTCCGGCCCTGGACCAGCTTGTCGACCACGATCCGGGAGCCCTGCTCGTCCTCCTCCAGGCTCATCGCGGGAGAGGTGTCGGCGATGGCCTCGGCCAGCCCCTTGTGGCGCAGCAGCTCGGTCTTGTGGCGGGCGTCGGCGGCGAGCTGGATCCGGACGCGGCGCCAGGTGTCGGCGAAGAAGGCCTCGTCGCAGTCCTCCAGGAGCCGCCGGATCCACGCGCGCGTGCCGGGCGGATCGGCCAGCATCCGCTCCACGAACGCGGCCTGGCGCGGGCCGCGTGCGGCGGCCAGGTCGAGGGCGCGGCGGCGCATCCGGGCGTCGACGAGCGGCGAGGGCGCGCCCTTCGCGTAGTTGCTGTTGCAGGAGATCTCCAGGGCGGAGCCCACGAACTTCTCGTCGTCCATGCGGTCGAGGTCGTCCAGCTCCTCCGCGAGGGTCTCCCGGCGCTGCGAGGGCAGCAGGATGTCCGAGCGGGTGGAGTTCCACATGAAGTCGGCCTCGTGGAGCCGGTCCGCGAGCTCCGGCTTCAGGGCCGCCGTCGTCGTGGTGGTCCAGGCGTGGAGCCTGGGGTGGTGCGTGGGCTCGGCGAGGGCGTGCAGGGCGGCGCCCAGCTCGGCCAGCGGCGAGGGGCAGAAGGCGATCCGCTCGTGCGGCAGTCCGGTGATGTCGATGGTCACGCTCACCCGTCCATGGTGCGGGGTGGGGCGGGGGAGCTGTCGTCCCGTTTGACGGGGAGCGTCAATCGACGGCCCCCGGATTGACGGGCCCCGTCAATCCGGGGGCCGGACCGCGGCGGTGCGGCGCACGGTGAGGGCATGAACGCGCTGCACCAGTACCTCTTCGACACCCATCGCGCCGCCCGGCTCGGCGAACCGATGCCGCCAGCGCCCGGAACCCACGACGTCGCCGTGCTGCGGGCCGTCCGCGACCGCCGCCGCTTCGAGCGGGTGGTGGCGGGCCGCCGGGCCGGCGGCGGGCTGCGCCTGCGCCTCCGCGCGGCCCTGCGCCGCCGCCGGCCGTCGTTCTGAAGGCACCTCGCGACGGCGGCCCCGGCGCGTCACCCCTCGACGCGCGCCAGGAAGTCCCGTACCGCCTCCTTCACGTCCTCCGCCGTCCACTCCAGGCCGGGTGCCGTCACCGTCACCTCCGTCTTCGCCACTCCCGCCGGGCCGCCCGCGCCCGGGGTGAACCAGCGGCGGAAGAAGGCGGTGCCGGTGTCCTCGGTCTGGGCGAGGGCCGCCGCCGTCAGGGCGTCCGCGTCGTACGGCAGCCAGACCTGGAACTGGTGCGTCTGCGGGGTCTCCGGGTGGATCCGGAACCAGCCGGTGCCCGCCTCCGCGAGCGCCTCCCGGATCGCGTCGGCCACCACGCGCGCGTGGGCGACGTACGAGGGCAGCCGGGGCAGCTCGACGTCCAGGCCCCGGAGCGCGGAGAGCGCCGCCGGGTACTGCTGGAAGACCATCCCGCCGTACCGGTGCCGCCAGATCCTGGCCTCCTCCATGACGTCCTCGGGGCCGGCGAGCACGGCCCCGGACTGGCCGCCGAGGGACTTGTAGAACGAGACGTAGACGCTGTCGGCGAGCCCCGCGATCTCCGCGAGCCCGCGGCCGAAATGGGTCGTGCACTCCCACAGCCGTGCCCCGTCGAAGTGGACCACCGCGTCCCGCTCCCGGGCCGCCTCCACCACCTCGGTCAGCTCCTCCCAGGACGGCAGCACGAAGCCGGCGTCCCGCAGGGGCAGCTCCAGCATCAGCGTCCCGAAGGGCTCGGGGTGGTCGCGCACCTCCTCGGCGGTCGGGAGCCGCGGCGCGTCGGTCGGGTGGACCGTACGGAGCCCGGAGACGGCCCCGAACGCCCCGTTCTCGTGGACCTCGGGGTGGGCGAGCGGGTGGAGGGCGACGACGGGGCTGCCCGTCCGCCCGGCCCAGCAGCGCAGCGCCACCTGCTGGGCCATGGTGCCGGTCGGGAAGAAGACGGCGGCGGGGAGGCCGAGCCCCGCGGCGACGCGCTGCTCCAGCTCCTCCACGAGCCCGTTGCCGTACGTGTCGAGCGGGGCCTCCTCGTGGCCGGCGGCCTCCGCCCAGGCGGCCAGTTCGCGCAGCCGTGACCCGACGGTGCCGTCCACCGAGGTGTCCCACAGCCTGCGCTCCGCGCCGCCCCACACCTTCACCCGGTGGAGCCGGGCCGCTTCCTCGTCCACAGGACTCACAGGACTCACAGGGCTCGCAGGACTCACCGGGTTCGCAGGACTCACTGGGTTCACAGGGTTCATGGGCCGATCATCACACCACCGTCGCCCACACCCTGTGGACAGCCACCGGGCACCGCGAAACGCTGGCGTAGCATGACCAGAAATCGTCCGGTACCCGCCGAGGACTGGAACGGAAGGCCGTCCCCACCGTGAACGCACCAGCAGCGCCCGAGCCCCGAGCCGAGGACCGACCCGCCCGGCTCACCGTCGGCGTCGTCGGCGCCGGCCGGGTCGGCCCCGCCCTCGCCGCCTCGCTCCGGCTCGCCGGGCACCGCCCCGTCGCCGTCTCGGCGGTCTCCGACGCCTCCCGGCGCCGCGCCGCGGAGCTCCTGCCCGACGTCCCCGTCGTCGAGCCCGCCCGCGTCCTCGCCCTCGCCGACCTGGTCCTGCTGACCGTGCCGGACGACGCCCTGCCGGGCCTGGTCGAGGGCCTCGCCGGCACCGGAGCCGTACGGCCGGGACAGCTCCTCGTGCACACCTCCGGGCGCTACGGGGCACGGGTCCTCGACCCCGCCCGCCGGGCAGGCGCCCTGCCGCTCGCCCTGCACCCCGCCATGACCTTCACCGGCACCGCCGTCGACGTCCAGCGGCTCGCCGGCTGCTCCTTCGGCGTGACCGCGCCCGAGGAGCTGCGGCTCGCCGCCGAGGCCCTCGTGATCGAGATGGGCGGCGAGCCGGAATGGATCGCCGAGGAGGCCCGGCCGCTCTACCACGCGGCCCTCGCCCTCGGCGCGAACCACCTGGTCACCCTCGTGGCCCAGTCGATGGAGCTGCTCCACAAGGCCGGGGTCGCCGCCCCCGACCGCATGCTGGGCCCGCTCCTGGGCGCGGCCCTGGACAACGCCCTGCGGTCCGGGGACGCGGCCCTCACCGGGCCCGTCGCGCGCGGTGACGCCGGCACGGTCGCCGCCCACGTCGCCGAGCTGCGCAAGCACGCGCCCGCCACCGTCGCCGGCTACCTGGCGATGGCCCGCACGACCGCCGACCGGGCGCTCGCGCACGGCCTGCTCAAGCCCGAGCTGGCCGAGGACCTGCTGGGCGTGCTCGCCGAGGGCGCGAGCGGCACCGCCTACCCCGCGGGCCCCGCCGACGGGCCGCAAGGAGACGACCGATGACCCTGTTCGCCCGCACGAGCGCCGAGGGCGGCCGGACCGTCCGCCACCAGCCCGCCGCGCTCCTCCCCACGGTCGATGACCTCGCGGACGCGGTCGCCCACTGGGGCGCGCCCGGCCGTACCGCCGTGGTCATGACCATGGGCGCCCTCCACGAGGGCCACGCCACCCTGATCCGGGCCGCACGCGAGCGCGTGGGCGCCAAGGGCTTCGTCGTCGTCACCGTCTTCGTCAACCCGCTCCAGTTCGGCGCCGGCGAGGACCTCGACCGCTACCCCCGCACCCTCGACGCCGACCTGGCGCTGGCCTTCGAGGCGGGCGCGAGCGCCGTCTTCGCGCCCTCCGTCGACGAGGTCTACCCGGGCGGCGAGCCCCAGGTCCGGATCACCGCGGGACCCATGGGCGAGCGCCTCGAAGGCGCCTCCCGGCCCGGCCACTTCGACGGCATGCTGACCGTCGTCGCCAAGCTGCTCCACCTCACCGCGCCCGACCTGGCCTTCTTCGGCCAGAAGGACGCCCAGCAGCTGGCCCTGATCCGCCGCATGGCCCGCGATCTGAACTTCCCGGTCGAGATCGTCGGCGTGGAGACGGTCCGCGAGACCGACGGGCTGGCCCTCTCCAGCCGCAACCGCTACCTGTCGGCGGGGGAGCGCCGGACGGCCCTCTCGCTGTCCCGCGCGCTGTTCGCCGGCCGCGAGCGGCTCGCCGCCCAGGAGGCGCTGCGCGCGCGTGCCGCCTCGCTGCCGGGCGCCCAGGGCCGGGCCGAGAACCGCGCCGAGGCCCTGTCGCGGCTCGGCGAGGCCCGGGCCGCCGCCGACGCCCACGCGGTCGCGCAGGCCGCCGAGGGCGGCTGCGCCGAGGCCGTCCGGGCCGCGGCCCGCGCCGTCCTGGACGAGGCGGCCAAGGCCGAGCCGCCGCTCACCCTCGACTACCTGGCCCTCGTGGACCCGGCCGACTTCACCGAGGTCTCCGACGGTCACGACGGGGAGGCGGTCCTCGCCGTCGCCGCGCGCGTGGGGAGCACCCGGCTCATCGACAACGTCCCTCTGACCTTCGGAGCCACCAAGTGACCGGAATACGGCTGCACGCGCCCGCGCCGGGCTGGGCCATCGACGCCGACGTCGTCGTGGTCGGCTCCGGGGTCGCCGGCCTCACCGCCGCCCTTCGCTGCACCGCCGCCGGGCTCCGTGCGGTCGTCGTCACCAAGGCCGACCTCGACGCCGGCTCCACCCGCTGGGCCCAGGGCGGCATCGCGGCCGCGCTCGGCGAGGGCGACACCCCCGAGCAGCACCTCGACGACACCCTCGTCGCCGGAGCCGGGCTCTGCGACGAGCGGGCCGTGCGGGCCCTGGTCACGGAGGGCCCCGACGCCGTCCGCCGCCTGATCGCGACCGGCGCCGACTTCGACAAGACCTCCGACGGCGAGATCGCGCTGACCCGGGAGGGCGGTCACCACCGCCGCCGGATCGCCCACGCGGGCGGGGACGCGACCGGGGCCGAGATCTCCCGCGCCCTGGTCGAGGCGATACGGGACCGGGGCGTGCGCACCATCGAGCACGCCCTCGTCCTGGACCTCCTGACGGACGCCGAGGGCCGCACGGCGGGCGTGACCCTGCACGTCATGGGCGAGGGGCAGCACGACGGCGTCGGCGCCGTCCACGCGCCCGCGGTGGTCCTCGCCACCGGCGGCATGGGCCAGGTCTTCTCCGCCACCACCAACCCGGGCGTCTCCACCGGCGACGGCGTGGCGCTCGCGCTGCGCGCCGGGGCCGAGGTCTCGGACCTGGAGTTCGTCCAGTTCCACCCCACCGTGCTCTTCCTCGGGGCCGGCTCCGAGGGCCAGCAGCCGCTGGTCTCCGAGGCGGTACGGGGCGAGGGCGCCCACCTGGTCGACGCCGACGGGGTCCGCTTCATGCTCGGGCAGCACGAGCTGGCCGAGCTCGCGCCCCGGGACATCGTCGCCAAGGCGATCGTGCGCCGGATGCAGGAGCGGGCCGCCGAGCACATGTTCCTGGACGCCCGGCACTTCGGCGCGGAGATGTGGGCGGAGCGCTTCCCGACGATCCTGGCGGCCTGCCGGGCCCACGGCATCGACCCGGTGACGGAGCCGATCCCGGTCGCCCCCGCCGCCCACTACGCCTCCGGCGGCGTCCGTACGGACCTGTCGGGCCGGACGACGGTGCCGGGCCTGTACGCGTGCGGGGAGGTCGCCTGCACGGGCGTCCACGGCGCCAACCGGCTCGCCTCGAACTCGCTCCTGGAAGGCCTGGTCTTCGCCGAGCGGATCGTCGAGGACATCGTGGCGAGCGCGGCGGGGCGCCGTCCGGCCGTCCCGGTGGAGCACCCGGCCCCGGTGGTCCTGCCGCTGCTCGACCCCGGCGCCCGGCACCGTATCCAGCGCACCATGACGCTGGGCGCCGGAGTGCTCAGGTCCGCGGAGAGCCTCCTCACGGCCTCCCGGGAGCTGGACGCCCTCCACCTCCCGCCCGCCGCCCCCGACCAGCAGGCCGGCGACCGGAAGTCCGCCGAGCCGGGCGTCGAGTCCTGGGAGACCACCAACCTGCTCACCGTCGCCCGCCTCCTGGTCGCGGCGGCGAACCGCCGCGAGGAGACCCGCGGCTGCCACTGGCGCGAGGACCACCCCGACCGGGACGACACGGACTGGCGCAGGCACCTCGTCGTCCACCTCACGCATGAGCGGACCCTCGACGTCCGCACCACCGACACCTCCGACTTTCCCCCCACCCTCGACGCCCCAGGGAGCCGTAAGTGACCACGCCCGAGGAAGCCCGTCCCGAGCCCGTGGACGTCCCTCTCATCCAGATCAACACGGTCTCCTCCGACGAGACCGGCGGCTGCGGCGACGGCTGTGGCTGCGGCGGCGGCGAGGAGTTCGAGTGCGGGCTCGACCCCGCCCTCGCCCAGCTGCTCGCCGACGCGGGTCTCGACCCCGTCCAGGTCGAGGACATCGCCCACCTGGCGATCGCCGAGGACCTCGACGGCGGGGTCGACGTGACGACCGTGGCGACCGTCCCCGAGGAGGCCGTCGCCACCGCCGACTTCACCGCCCGCGAGGCCGGTGTCGTGGCCGGTCTGCGGGTCGCCGAGGCGGTCCTGTCGATCGTGTGCACGGACGAGTTCGAGGTCGAACGGCACGTCGAGGACGGCGAGCGCGTCGAGGCCGGGACCGTGCTCCTCAGCGTCACGGCCCGCACCCGCGACCTGCTCACCGGCGAGCGCAGCGCGCTCAACATCCTGTGCCGCCTCTCCGGCATCGCCACCGCCACGCGCGCGTGGGCGGACGCCCTGGAGGGCACGAAGGCGAAGGTCCGCGACACCCGCAAGACGACGCCGGGCCTGCGCGCCCTGGAGAAGTACGCGGTCCGTTGCGGCGGTGGCGTCAACCACCGCATGTCGCTCTCCGACGCGGCCCTGGTCAAGGACAACCACGTGGTGGCGGCCGGCGGCGTCGCCGAGGCCTTCAAGGCCGTCCGGGAGCTGTTCCCGGAGGTCCCGATCGAGGTCGAGGTCGACACGATGCACCAGGTCCGCGAGGTCCTGGACGCGGGCGCCGACCTGATCCTGCTCGACAACTTCACCCCGGGGGAGACCGAGGAGGCCGTCGCCCTGGTCGCGGGCCGCGCCGTCCTGGAGTCCTCGGGCCGGCTGACCCTGGACAACGCGGCGGCCTACGCGTCGACCGGCGTCGACTACCTGGCCGTCGGCGGCCTCACCCACTCCTCCCCGATCCTCGACATCGGCCTCGACCTGCGCGAGGTGCGGGCCTGATGCTGCTCACCATCGACGTCGGCAACACGCACACGGTGCTCGGTCTCTTCGACGGCGAGGAGATCGTCGAGCACTGGCGGATCTCCACGGACCCGCGCAGGACCGCCGACGAGATGGCGGTCCTGCTCCAGGGCCTCATGGGCATGCACCCGCTGCTCGGCGTCGAGCTGAGCGACGGCATCGAGGGGATCGCCATCTGCGCGACGGTCCCCTCGGTGCTGCACGAGCTGCGCGAGGTGACCCGCCGGTACTACGGGGACGTGCCGGCGGTCCTCGTGGAGCCGGGCGTCAAGACCGGGGTGCCGATCCTCACGGACAACCCCAAGGAGGTCGGCGCCGACCGCATCATCAACGCGGTCGCGGCCGTCGAGCTGTACGGCGGCCCGGCGATCGTCGTGGACTTCGGCACGGCGACGACGTACGACGCGGTCAGCACCCGCGGTGAGTACGCGGGCGGCGCGATCGCACCGGGCATCGAGATCTCGGTGGAGGCCCTGGGCGTGAAGGGCGCCATGCTCCGCAAGATCGAGCTGGCCCGCCCGCGCAGCGTGATCGGCAAGAACACGGTCGAGGCCATGCAGTCGGGCATCGTCTTCGGGTACGTGGGCCAGGTCGACGGCGTGGTGGCCCGGATGAAGCGGGAACTGGTCGGCCCGAAGGGCGACCCCTCCGACGTCACGGTGATCGCGACCGGCGGCCTGGCGCCGATGGTCCTCGCCGACTCGAAGGAGATCGACGAGCACGAGCCCTGGCTGACGCTGATCGGCCTGCGCCTGGTGTACGAGCGGAACGTGTCCCGCATGTAGGGGTGGGCCCGGCGCGCCGCAATGATCGCTAAGAGAAAATTGTCCGATTAGCGCGTAGTGTCGGCCCATGCCCACGCCATACGGATCCCGCGGCGGCATGGCGTTCAGCGCGGACGAGCTGCGTGTGCTGCGCCGCGCCCTTGCCATCGCCCTCCACCCCGCCCCCCTCCAGGACGAGGACGTCCAGGACTGCCTGCGCCTGGCCGAATCCGTGGACGAGGCCGCACGCGAGGCCGGCCGGCTGCGCGCCTTCCTCCTCGACGACCTGGCCCGCTACCGCGAGACGCTCCCCGGGTCCCTCAGCGGCTACCTGGAGCTCCTCCGGGACGCCCTGGCCGCCGGGTACGACCCCGGCGCCGACGACCTCGCCGCCCTGCGCGCGCTCCGCCGCAACCCGGCCGCCGCCGAGCTGCTGGCCCGCTGCCAGGTCCTCGCCGAGCGCTCCGTACGCGCGCGCCTGGCCCGGGTCTCCCAGGCCACCGGTTCGACCGCGCCCTCCGTCTCCCGGGCCCGGCTGCTCGCCCTGCCGGGCGGGCGCGCGGCGGCCGACGAGCCCAAGCCGACGCCACCGGCCCCGGCCCCGACGAAGCGCCCGGCGCCCAAGCCCTCCGAGGTCTTCCCGCCGCGCCGGCGCCCCGTTCCGCCGCCCCCGCCCGAGGAGCGGGTCGCCGGATGAGGGGGCGCCTCCCCGGTCTACTCTGGACGTCATGGACTACGTATCCGCGCTCGTACCCCCCATCGTGATGGCCGCCTTCTTCATCGGTCTCGTCGTCACGATCGTCAAGAGCCAGGGCGGCCCGAACAAGGCCAAGGAGGACGCGGTCGTGGACGCCGCCCTCGCCCGCGCCGAGGCCACCCGCCAGGCGGACGGCTCCTAGTTGGTCCGGCTCCTGGTCCTGCCCGTACGGGCCCGTACAGCGCCAAAGGGTGCGCGACCTCTTCCGGTCGTGCACCCTTTTCGTCGTTCTTGAGCGGCCAATGGCCGCTTATTACCGTTTCTCCCACTATGGTGACGTTGTGCCCCGCCCCCTGGGAGAACTCGAAGACGCCGTCATGACGCGCGTATGGCAATGGAACCGCCCGGTCACCGTCCGGGAAGTCCTGGAGGACCTTCAGCAGGAACGGTCCATCGCCTACACCACCGTCATGACCGTCATGGACAATCTCCATCAGAAGGGCTGGGTCCGCCGCGAGGTCGAAGGCCGCGCCTATCGATATACGGCGGTCTCCACCCGCGCCGCCTACTCGGCCGCGCTGATGAACGAGGCCTGGGCGCAGAGCGACAACCCCGCCGCCGCGCTCGTCGCCTTCTTCGGCATGATGTCGCCGGAACAGCGGGAGTCGCTGAACGACGCCATCCGGATCGTCCAGCGCGACAACCCGCTCCCCGCCGCCCCGCGGGAGGCCGAGGGTGGCGAAGGGGCATCCCGCCCGTAGCGATAGCGTCCCCCCATGTCGACCTCCGCCAAAGCCGTCACCGTACGCAGGGCCCGCACCAGCGATGTGGCCGCGGTCCGCCGTCTCGTCGATCCTTTCGTGCAGCGCGGCATCCTGCTCGACAAGGCGACCGTGACGCTTTACGAGTCCATCCAGGAGTTCTGGGTGGCGGAACGCGACGAGGACGCCGCCGTCGTCGCCTGCGGCGCACTCCATGTCATGTGGGAAGACCTCGCCGAAGTCCGTACTCTCGCCGTCGATCCCGAGTTCAAGGGAGCCGGCGTCGGACATCAGGTGCTGGACAAGTTGTTGCACACCGCCCGATGGCTCGGGGTGCGGCGGGTATTCTGCCTGACCTTCGAAGTCGACTTCTTCGCGAAGCACGGCTTCGTCGAGATCGGCGAGACCCCGGTCGACGGAGATGTCTACAGCGAGCTCCTGCGTTCCTATGACGAGGGAGTCGCCGAGTTCCTCGGTCTCGAACGAGTGAAGCCGAACACCTTGGGCAACAGCCGGATGCTTCTGCACCTGTGACGCGGAAGCCCGCGATCCTCTCACGGAACCCTATGTCCGAATCGCGCACGTTTCCCGCGTTGCCAGGGATCTGAACCTCTCCCAGGGGTTTGTGTTTTTCCGGGAAAAGCGGTTTCCTTTCCGCGTACTGCATTTTCGATGAAAGGAAATCCGGTGGCACAGAAGGTTCAGGTCCTTCTTGTCGACGACCTCGACGGCGTCGAGGCGGACGAGACCGTGACGTTCGCGCTGGACGGCAAGACCTACGAGATCGACCTCACCACCGCCAACGCGGAAAAGCTCCGTGGCCTGCTCGAGCCGTACACCACGAGTGGCCGTCGCACCGGCGGCCGCACCACCGGCGGCCGCGGCAAGGGCCGCGCCGTGGCGACGGGCAGCCAGGACACCGCGAAGATCCGCGCGTGGGCCAAGGAGAACGGCATGAACGTCAACGACCGCGGTCGCGTTCCCGCCGACATCAAGGCTGCCTACGAGGACGCGAACCGCTGAGGCGACAGCTGCTGAGCCGCCCCACGGGTACGGGCACTCAGCAGCCGCACCCGGTGGCACTCCGCCGCGGCGGCGGCCACGAGACGCACCAGGCAGGGGGCACCCGCGACGCCCCACGGCGCGGACCGCAGCGCCGGGAGCGAGGACTCGACCTCGTGACCGGGCGCGGGCGCCCGCAGCCACACCGCGGCGCCCGGCGCGCCGGATCCGCCCCGCCCCGGGGGAAGGGGTGCGGTCATCCGGCCGCCGGCACCGAGGGCCGCGAGATCCAGCGAGATCCCGCCCCACTCCAGCCAGTCGAGCAGCCCCGGTAGCTCCTCCGCGCTCCCCGCGGCCACGAGCAGCCCCATACGGTGCCCGAACAGGGCCACCGGCCCGGTCGCCGCGCCCATCCGGCGCAGCACGCCCCGGCCGGCCGCGGCGGGCAGCTCCAGGACGTCGAAGCGCAGCCCCGTGACCAGGCCCACCGGCGGGCCCGCCACCGCGGCCCAGCCGAGCTCGTCCTCGTACCACCGTGCGAGCCCGCCGTCGATCGGCGAGCGGGGGAGCGGGACGGTGAAGGCCATGCCCGGGGAACTCCCGTGGGGGTGTCTTGGTTACGCCCGCGGTGACCCAGTGTCCCCGTCGGGTCGCGCAAGGTGTCCGTGATGGGGCCTACGAGTGCATTCGAGCGCGCAAGGGTGTTCGCTGGTAGCGGAGGGAACCGGGGTGCGCCGCATGGAGTGTCAGTGCTTACGGGTAAGACATTCCTAGTGGAGAGGGGCGACTCGCGGGCTTCGGCGCCTCACGTTCGCCATCGGCGTACTGATGACGCGGGTAACTACTTGGCCTGCGGGAACATCGTCTCGCACCATCGGGTTGGAGCATTTGTCGGCTGTTCGGCAGCAGGTCTCCCCGCTGAAGAGGGGGTGATCCGGACGGATGTCGGCAGTTGGAATGAGCGGTCCCCGCTTGCGGGACTAAGCTGCGGAAGGACAGGGAGGGGATCGACCCCTAACTGACTGACCGCTCTGAGGAGCGATTAACGATGTTCGAGAGGTTCACCGACCGCGCGCGGCGGGTTGTCGTCCTGGCTCAGGAAGAAGCCCGGATGCTCAACCACAACTACATCGGCACCGAGCACATCCTTCTGGGCCTTATCCACGAGGGTGAGGGTGTCGCCGCTAAGGCCCTGGAGAGCCTCGGGATTTCGCTCGAGGCGGTCCGCCAGCAGGTTGAGGAGATCATCGGGCAGGGGCAGCAGGCCCCGTCCGGGCACATCCCCTTCACCCCGCGTGCCAAGAAGGTCCTGGAGCTCTCGCTCCGTGAGGCCCTCCAGCTCGGCCACAACTACATCGGCACCGAGCACATCCTGCTCGGCCTGATCCGCGAGGGCGAGGGCGTCGCCGCCCAGGTCCTCGTGAAGCTGGGCGCCGACCTCAACCGGGTGCGGCAGCAGGTCATCCAGCTGCTCTCCGGCTACCAGGGCAAGGAAGCCGCCACGGCCGGCGGTCCTGCCGAGGGCACCCCCTCGACGTCCCTGGTCCTCGACCAGTTCGGCCGGAACCTCACCCAGGCGGCCCGTGAATCCAAGCTCGACCCGGTCATCGGGCGCGAGAAGGAGATCGAGCGGGTCATGCAGGTGCTGTCCCGCCGCACCAAGAACAACCCGGTCCTCATCGGCGAGCCCGGCGTCGGCAAGACCGCCGTCGTCGAGGGCCTGGCGCAGGCCATCGTCAAGGGCGAGGTGCCCGAGACCCTCAAGGACAAGCACCTCTACACCCTCGACCTCGGCGCGCTGGTCGCCGGCTCCCGCTACCGCGGTGACTTCGAGGAGCGCCTGAAGAAGGTCCTCAAGGAGATCCGCACCCGCGGCGACATCATCCTGTTCATCGACGAGCTCCACACCCTCGTGGGTGCGGGCGCCGCCGAGGGCGCGATCGACGCCGCCAGCATCCTCAAGCCGATGCTGGCCCGCGGTGAGCTCCAGACCATCGGTGCCACCACGCTCGACGAGTACCGGAAGTACCTGGAGAAGGACGCGGCCCTCGAGCGCCGCTTCCAGCCCATCCAGGTCGCCGAGCCGTCGCTGCCGCACACCATCGAGATCCTCAAGGGTCTGCGCGACCGGTACGAGGCCCACCACCGGGTCTCCATCACCGACGAGGCCCTCGTCCAGGCCGCGACCCTGGCCGACCGGTACATCTCGGACCGCTTCCTCCCGGACAAGGCGATCGACCTGATCGACGAGGCCGGCTCCCGGATGCGCATCCGCCGGATGACCGCGCCGCCGGACCTCCGCGAGTTCGACGAGAAGATCGCCGGCGTCCGCCGCGACAAGGAGTCCGCGATCGACTCGCAGGACTTCGAGAAGGCCGCCTCGCTCCGCGACAAGGAGAAGCAGCTCCTCGCCGCGAAGGCCAAGCGGGAGAAGGAGTGGAAGGCCGGCGACATGGACGTCGTCGCCGAGGTCGACGGCGAGCTGATCGCCGAGGTCCTCGCGACCGCCACCGGCATCCCGGTCTTCAAGCTGACCGAGGAGGAGTCCTCGCGCCTGCTCCGCATGGAGGACGAGCTCCACAAGCGCGTCATCGGCCAGAAGGACGCCGTCATCGGCCTCTCGCGGGCCATCCGCCGTACCCGTGCGGGTCTGAAGGACCCGAAGCGCCCCGGCGGCTCGTTCATCTTCGCCGGTCCGTCCGGTGTCGGTAAGACCGAGCTTTCGAAGGCGCTCGCCGAATTCCTCTTCGGCGACGAGGACGCGATGATCTCCCTCGACATGTCGGAGTTCAGCGAGAAGCACACGGTTTCCCGCCTCTTCGGTTCGCCGCCCGGATACGTCGGCTACGAAGAGGGCGGCCAGCTCACCGAGAAGGTGCGCCGCAAGCCGTTCTCCGTCGTCCTCTTCGACGAGGTCGAGAAGGCCCACCCCGATATCTTCAATTCCCTTCTCCAGATCCTGGAGGACGGTCGCCTGACCGACTCCCAGGGCCGGGTCGTGGACTTCAAGAACACGGTCATCATCATGACCACCAACCTCGGGACCAGGGACATCTCGAAGGGCTTCAACCTGGGCTTCGCCGCCCAGGGCGACACGAAGTCCAACTACGAGCGGATGAAGGCGAAGGTCAGCGACGAGCTGAAGCAGCACTTCCGCCCGGAGTTCCTCAACCGTGTGGACGACATCATCGTCTTCCCGCAGCTGACGCAGGAGGACATCCTCCAGATCGTCGACCTGATGATCGGCCGCGTCGACGAGCGCCTCAAGGACCGGGACATGGGCATCGAGCTCTCCCAGTCCGCGAAGGAACTGCTCGCCAAGAAGGGTTACGACCCGGTGATGGGCGCCCGGCCGCTGCGCCGGACGATCCAGCGCGAGATCGAGGACTCGCTGTCGGAGAAGATCCTCTTCGGCGAGCTGCGCCCCGGTCACATCGTGGTCGTGGACACGGAGGGCGAGGGCGAGGAGCGCACGTTCACCTTCCGCGGCGAGGAGAAGACGGCCCTGCCGGACGCCCCGCCGATCGAGGCGACGGGCGGCACGGGCCCGAACCTCTCGAAGGACGCGTAAGGCGTAGCTGAACAAAGGGGCGGCCCCGGAACCTGATGGTTCCGGGGCCGCCCCTTTGTCATGCGACGGTGAGCCGGTCACCGAGGTCGGCGGCGGTCAGGTCAGGTGAGGACGCGGACGGTGGGAGGGAGCCGGTCGGCGCCGACGGTGCGGATCCCCGCCGCGTCGATGGATTCGAGGTGCTCGAGCCGGTCCAGGGGGGCGAGGTCCAGACTCGGCCCCCCGGGGCCCAGGACGAGGATCAGCCGACGAAGCCCGGGGAAGGCCCGGGCGATCCGCTCGAGCGGTGAGACCTCGCCGGAGTAGATCTCCACGGCGAGCCCCTCGACCTGGGGCAGCCGAAGGCGAGCGGGCATGGTGCGGAACGCGGGGGAGGCGGTGTCGAGCTCGCGGAGAGAGCCGAGCGTGGCGATCCCCTCCCAGTCGTCCTCCGAGAGCGACGTGGCCTCCCGGAGGTCGAGCGAGGACAGGACCGGGAGGTGGGCGAGCGAACCGAAGCCCTCCTCGGGAGCACCCGTCGCGGAGAGAAGGCGTACCTTGTCGCCCCGGACGACGGATGCCGACCGCCAGTGGCCGTACCGGGCGACATCGAGGACCTCCGCCTCGGCGAGGACGGGGGCGAGCGATGCCAGGCCCGCCTCCGAGACGCCCACCCGGAGGTCGAGGCGGGACGGTCGCAGCCCCAGCCGTACGAGCTCTCCGGCCTGCTCGTCGGAGCTGAGGGTGAAGAGCAGGCCGGTGGGGTCGAGCCGGGTGATGACCTTTTCGGCGTACGCGCGGGCGTCGAACCGCCGCCATCCCCAGATGAGCTGGGAGCGGATCGGGATCTCCGGGTGGCCGGCGAACCGGGCGAGGTAGGGGAGAGCGGCCTCCGACTCGACATGGGTGGCCGTCACCACGGCCATCAGCGCACCGCTGCGGCTCAGCCCCTCCGGGCCGGGCAGCAGGTCGAGCACGCCCCGACCCGTCGACCCCAGGATGCGGGCTTCCTCCATGTCGCGCGGCGGGATCACCTCTCCCGTCCTCGCCAGGATCCTTTCCCGGATCTCCGGCGCCACCTCGGCCGCGTGGTGCAGGGCCGTCGCCGCCACCACCAGCACCCGGAGCCGGCTGCGGCGGTCCGGTGCCGCGTCCGCCGCCTTCAGCAGCTCGTCGAAGATCTCCGCGCACTCGCGCGGGCGGGCGTGGCCGACCGCCATGCGGATGACGTCCTCCCACTGGTCGTCCGCCGCGTGCCCGACGAGCACGCCGATGTCCCACCGCTCCACCAGAGCCTTCGCCGCCAGGTAGTCCTGGAAGGTGCGGTGGACGAAGTCGACCGTGTCCGCCGTCGGCTCGCGCAGCAGGCCGCTGCGGTGGAGCAGATGCGTGAAGACCGTGCCGGGGTCGTACCCGGCCGCTTCCGTGACCGCCGGCACGGCCTCCCGTACGACCGACTCGGCGTGGGCACGGTCGATCGCCGTACGGCCGTTGAGCGTCAGCCAGTACGCGATCCGCTGGATCAGCTGGATCTGCGGGGTCTCTCCGAGGTCGATCCCGTACGGCGTCCCCATGTCCCGCTCGCGGTCCCGGCGCGAGAGCAGCATCGAGAGGGCCGCGTCGTACAGGGCCTTGCGGCCGCGCGGCAGGAAACCGCGCCTCCCGTGGTGGAGCGCGCAGATCAGGCCGCACATCAGGGGGTTGGTGGCGAGCTGTGCGACCTCCGTCGTCGTGCGGAGGGCGTCGAGGAGAGGCTGTTCGTACGGTGCCGCTTCGGGCCCGGCGGCCCGGTGCCAGCGGCGGACGAAGGTGGCGACCTCGGCGGAGGACATGGGGGCGAGGGTGATTTCGGCGAAGCCGTCCGTGGCGAGCCAGTCGTCGCGTACGGCGGTGGGGCGGGAGGTCACCAGCCAGCGGTTGCCGTCGTACGCGTCGAGGAGGTCGCGGAGCCAGCGGCGCGCTCGGCCGCGCTCGGCCTCGGGGATCTCGTCGATGCCGTCGACGAGGACCAGGCCGCGCCCGGCGGCGAGCACGCGGTCGGCCCAGCCGTCGGGAGGGGAGAGCGGGCAGTCGACGGCGGAGAGGAAGCGGTCGGGGGCGGGGAGCCGCTCGCCGTGCCGGGCGAGGGAACGGAGGGGGAGGACGAAGGGGATCCGGCCGTGGAGGTACGCCATGTCGTCCGCGCGGTCCCCGCCTGTGGCGGCCGACACCGCGAGCCACTGGATGAGGGTCGTCTTGCCGGAGCCGGCCGCGCCGCGCAGGAGCACCTTGTCGTGCCGGGCGAGGATCTGGTCGGCGCGGCCGCCCAAGAGGTCGCCTCGACGGATGGCCGCGGCGGTGTGTGCGAACGGACCTGCGGCCGGCCCCGTATCCGTGGCCGTGGCCGTACCCGAGCCCATCCACGCGCTGGCCGGCCCCTCCGCAGCCACTTCCTCGGCCGCTCCCCGTGCCGACGGCTCCGCCTTCCCCATCCATGACGCGAGCCACGAACCTCCCGTCGCCTCCAGCGACAGGTACGCAACGTCCAGCGGCCATTTCTCCGGCGCGTCACGGAGGTCCACTCCGTAGATCGTCAGACGGCCGTGCTTCTTCGCGAGGTGGTCGAGGTACCTGCGCTCGAACTCCGCGTCCCGCGCGTCCGTCCGCGGGGTCCGGCGGATGACCTCGTCGACCTTCGTGAGGAGCTCGGCCTGGGCCCGGGTCTGTTCCACCAGGCTTCGGGCCACGAACGTGGAGCGCTGGGCGAAGAACTCCAGGATGTGCAGGCAGGCCCACTCCGTCATCGACTCCAGGTAGAGGACCGAGTCCGTGGAGAGGCCGTCGGGGGCGGGGGCCGCCGTCCGCAGGCGGCGGGCGAGGTCGCGGTGGCCGAGGCGGACGGCCTGGACGTCGTCCATGTCGAGGTCGCCGAGGGCGAGGAGGGTCGTCGCGAGGGTCGCGGTGACGGCCTCGGTCTCGTCAGCGGGGAACGGGGGCTCCCCGGCCCCGTCGCGGGACCGCTCGACCAGGGTCCCGGCCAGCTTCCGGACGTCCTTCTCGGTGAGCGTGCGCTTCTCGCCGCGGAACGAGACCAGGGAGGAGAGCCGGATCTTGCCCGACGAGCCGGTGAGGCCGGCTCCCGGACCATCGCTGACCAGCAGTTTCCTCAGCAGGGGGCCGATCGCGGCCGAGGCGAGGCGCGTGCCGATGAGTGCCGGTTCCATGTGTGTCCCCCCGTGGATCCCCGAAGCGGTCAGCGTAGTGCGGGACGGCTTTCCGGGCGGCTCGGTTGCGTGACCCAGGTCCCATTCGGGGCGGGGCGCTGGTGACAAGGCGCACAGGCGTTTTCGGCGGTACTAACCGGAATAGTGGCGACCTTTGGTGTTGATTCGGGACGTTCAGGTGCGAACCGTCGGGCCTTTGGTCCCGAGGGGTCCCGAACCGGGCGCCGCGCGGCCTTTCGGGCGGTTCCGGCCCCCGTGACATGCGCATAAACCGATCCCGTTGTGTCGTTATGTCCGATTTCGCGACCCCTCTCCAGGGTCGTCAAGGGGTGAACTTCCCTGGAGATCGCTACGACGCGATGTCGTAGATGGGGTGTTTTGGGATGGCCGGGGGGCCGGGTTACCAAGGATGAGCAAGCCCGGCGCAGCACCGTCCGCGTCGGGTCCCGTACTTCCCGGAGGTTTTCCCCCGTATGTCGAAGCGCGTCATGAACCCCGCCGCCCGTATCACCGCCGTTGCTCTCGCCACCGCGGGTCTGGGAGCGTCGCTGGTGGCCGGAGCAGGGTCCGCCTTCGCCGCCGAGGGCAAGGCCGCCGCCCCGGTCGTGCTGACCGCGTCCGCCGCCGTCGCCGCCCAGGCCGACGCCCAGGCCCACGTCGCCGCCCAGGTGAAGGCCGCCGCCGCCAAGGCCGCTGCCGTGAAGGCCGCCGCTGTGAAGGCTGCCGCTGTGAAGGCCGTCCCCGTGAAGGCCGTCAAGAAGGCGACCCCGGCCTGGGTCAAGCCGGTCACCACGTACGCCCTCAGCGCCAGCTTCAACCAGGGCGGCGCCATGTGGGCCCACAAGCACTCCGGCCAGGACTTCGCCGTTCCGGTCGGCACCCCGGTCAAGGCCGCGGCCGCCGGCACCGTCGTGAAGGCCGGCCCGAACGGCGGCGGCGACGGCCCCGCGTACGGCAACGCGATCGTCGTCAAGCACGCCAACGGCACGTACTCGCAGTACGCCCACCTGTCGAAGATCAAGGTCTACATCGGCCAGAAGGTCGGCGCCGGCCAGCAGATCGCCCTCTCGGGCAACACCGGCAACTCCTCCGGCCCGCACCTGCACTTCGAGATCCGTACGACCCCGAACTACGGCTCCGCCATCAACCCGATGGCCTTCCTCCGGGCCCACGGCGTCGGCGTCTGACGCATGTCACTGGGCCCCGTGGGCCCGGTTCAGCAGATCGAGGGCGACCTCGAGGGTGGCCGCGTGCTTCTCCTCGGGGTCGCCCTCGATGTTCTGCATGAAGAACGCGCCCGCGTGCAGCGTGAAGATCGCGCTGACGCAGCGGACCTGGTCCACCATCGCGAAGCCGGGCTCCTGGAGCAGGCCGGTCAGCTCGATCATGCGCTCCTTGAAGGTGAGGCCGACGCTCAGCTCGCGCACCGTGGCCTGGTTCTCCTGCATGAAGCGGAAGAGCGGGGCCGCCGCCCGCAGCGCCACCTGGTAGCGGCGCAGGATCTCGCGCTTGGTCTCGACGGTGGCGGGCTGCTCCCGGCCCCAGGCGATCAGCTCGTCCATCGGCCGGGTCAGGTCCTCGAAGATCCCGATGAGGATGTCTTCCTTGGTCTTGAAGTGGTAGTAGAGCGCGGCCTTGGTGACGTCGAGGCGTTCCGCGATCTCCCGCAGGGAGGTCTTCTCGTAGCCCTGCTCGGCGAAGAGTTCGAGGGCCACGTCCTGGATGCGCTGACGGGTGTTTCCTCGGGCCTGGGCCATGGTCTCTCGCTTCCGCAGATACTTACTTGACGACCGGCAAGTTACGGGTCTACCGTCCCCAGTGTAGTAACTAGCCGGGCGGCAAGTAAGGGAGCGACGGGGACCGACATGGCGACGAAACAGAACGTTCAGGCAGCACAGGGGGAGGCTGCGGACCCGCAGCCGCGCAGCGTACGCGTCGTCCTCCTCGCCCTCATGATCGCGATGCTGCTCGCGATGCTGGACAACATGATCATCGGCACCGCGATGCCGACGATCGTCGGTGAGCTCGGCGGCCTGGAGCACCTCTCCTGGGTCGTCACCGCCTACACCCTGGCCACCGCCGCCTCCACCCCCCTCTGGGGCAAGTTCGGCGACATGTTCGGCCGCAAGGGCGTCTTCCTCACCTCGATCGTGATCTTCCTGATCGGCTCGGCGCTCAGCGGCATGGCCCAGGACATGGGCCAGCTCATCGGCTTCCGCACGATCCAGGGCCTCGGAGCCGGCGGCCTCATGGTCGGCGTCATGGCGATCATCGGCGACCTGATCCCGCCCCGCGAGCGCGGCAAGTACCAGGGCATGATGGCCGGCGTGATGGCCCTCGCCATGATCGGCGGCCCCCTCGTCGGCGGCACCATCACCGACCACTGGGGCTGGCGCTGGTCCTTCTACATCAACCTGCCGCTCGGCGTCGTCGCCCTCGCCATGGTCACCACCGTCCTGCACCTGCCGAAGAAGCAGCGCGCCACGGGCACCCGGATCGACTTCCTCGGCGCCGCGCTGCTGACCGCCGGCATCACCGCGATCGTCCTCGTCACCACCTGGGGCGGCACGGAGTACGCCTGGGGCTCGGCCACCATCGTCGGCCTCACGATCGGCGGCGCCGCCGCGCTCGCCGCGTTCCTCTTCGTCGAGACCCGCGCGAGCGACCCGATCATGCCGCTGCACATCTTCCGCAGCCGCAACTTCACCCTGATGTCCCTGATCGGCTTCATCACCGGCTTCGTGATGTTCGGCGCGGTCCTCTACCTGCCGATCTTCCAGCAGTCCGTCCAGGGCGCCTCGGCCACCAACTCCGGTCTGCTGCTCCTGCCGATGCTGCTGTCGATGATGGTCGTCTCGCTGCTCGTCGGCCGCTTCACCACCAGCACCGGCAAGTACAAGGTCTTCCCGATCGCGGGCAGCGCGCTCATGGTGGCCGGCCTCTTCCTGCTCTCCACCATGGACACCGGGACCTCGCGCCTGGTCTCCGGGATCTGGATGGCCGTCCTCGGCGCCGGCATGGGCTTCCTCATGCAGATCACCATGCTGGTCGCCCAGAACAGCGTCGAGATGAAGGACATGGGCGTCGCCTCGTCCTCCACCACCCTCTTCCGGACGCTCGGCTCCTCCTTCGGCGTCGCGATCATGGGCGCACTCTTCACCAGCCGCGTCCAGGACGAGATGACGTCCCGCGGCGGGGCAGGCCTCACGGACCGGACCGCCCAGCTCGACGCGGCGAGCCTCGCCAAGCTGCCGGCCGCGCTCCGCGAGGCCTACCAGCACGCGGTCGCCTCCGGCACCCACGGCGCCTTCCTGGTCGCCTCGGCCGTCGCCGTCCTCGGCTTCGTCCTCGCCTTCTTCGTCAAGGAGGTGGCGCTGCGCGGTGCGGGACCGGCCGCGGCGCCTAAGGCGGAGTCCGGCGACGACACGGCCAAGGTCGCCGAGACGGTCTGAGCGCAGCGGTAGTACGTACGGCGGAGGGGCCGGGTCCTGGACAAGGACCCGGCCCCTCCGCCGTGCCCGCCGGCCTCAGCCCTGCAGCCGCAGCACCGGGAAGCTCCCCGTGTTCGTCGGCGCGTGGTCCGGCAGCCACAGCACCGCGATGGCGCCGCCCACCCCGTCCGGAGCCCCCTCGGAGGCCACGTTCCGGAAGGTCAGCCGGGCGCCGAGGACCCGGGCCTGGCCCGCCGCGATCGTCAGGCCCAGGCCGTGGCCCTGGCCCGCACGGTCGCTCGTCCCCGTACGGAAACGGCTCGGGCCCTCCTTGAGCAGCGCCTCGGGGAAACCCGGACCGTGGTCGCGGACGCGGACCACCCGGCCCTCGACGGTGACCTCGACCGGCGGCTTGCCGTGCTTGGCCGCGTTGGCGAGGAGATTGCCCAGGACGCGCTCCAGTCGGCGCGGGTCGGTGTTCACCCAGGACTCGTGCACGACCCGGACGACGACCTCCGGGTCCAGGGACCGCACCCGCCGCTCCACGAACTCGCCGAGCGCGATCTCCTGGAGCTCGGCCCGCTCCGACGCGCTGTCGAGCCGGGCCACCTCCAGGACGTCCTCGACCAGCGTCCGCATGGCCTGCGCCCGGTCCCGTACGAGCTCGGTGGGACGCCCCGGCGGCAGGAGCTCGGCCGCCGTGAGAAGCCCGGTGACGGGGGTGCGCAGCTCGTGCGCGATGTCGGCGGTGACCCGGCGTTCGGCCTCGATCCGCTCGTTCAGGGCGTCGGTCAGGGCGTCCACCGCCCACGCCAGGTCGTCCGTCTCGTCCCGTACGACCCCGCCGACGGCGTCCCGCACCCGTACGTCCGTGTTGCCCTGGGCGACCCGGCCGGCCGCGACCGCGGCCTTCCGCAGCCGCCGCGAGAGCTGCCCGCCGATGAGCACGCCGAGCGCGCAGCCGCCGAAGACCACCGACACCGAGCCGATGACGAGGGCCCGGTCCAGATCGTTCATGATCGTCGCGCTGCGGTCGGCGAAGGGGATGTGCAGCGAGAGGACGTCGCCGTTGGCGAGCGGCACGGCCGCCCACACGTCGGGCGGCCCGCCGTGCCGGTGCTCCTGCACGTACGTCCCGCGCCGCTTGTCCCGCATCAGCTGGCCGAGCTGGGCCGGCAGCGCCGGATCGTTGATCTTCGTGCCGAAGCGGGGCTCCTTGGGCTTCGACGTCTCGTACATCCGCTGGGCGAAGAGCAGCCGCTCCATCTGCACCTCGCGGGCGTTGTCGAGCATCGAGATGCGGGCGGCGTTGTGCACGACGATGCTCAGGGTCACCGCGATGAGGGCGCCGACCGCCGCGATGGCGACGGCGATCTTCCAGCGGACCCCGGTCCGCAGGGGCAGGAACTTCACCGGTTCAGTGACCTAGCTCTTGAGCTTGTAGCCGAAGCCGCGGACGGTGTCGATCCGGTCCTGGCCGATCTTGGCGCGCAGCCGCTGGACGTGGACGTCCACGACGCGGGTGTCGCCGCCCCAGCCGTAGTCCCAGACCCGCTCCAGCAGCTTGTCCCGGGACAGCACGGTGCCCGGCGCCGACGAGAACTCCAGCAGCAGCCGCATCTCGGTCGGGGTCAGCGCCACCGGCACCCCGCCCCTGCGGACCTCCATGCCCTCGGTGTCGACCTCCAGGTCGCCGAAGGCGAGGAGTCCGCCGCCGTCCGCCGGCTCGTCCCCGCGCTCACCCGCGCCGGGGCCGCCCGCGTGCCCGAAGCGGCGCAGCACGGCCCGGATGCGGGCCATCAGGACGGAGCCGTCGAAGGGCTTGGTGACGTAGTCGTCGGCCCCGGCCTCCAGGCCGAGCACGACGTCGATCGAGTCGGCGCGCGCCGAGAGCATGATGACGGGCACGGTCGACTCGTCGCGGATGCGGCGGCAGAGGCTGACCCCGTCCATGCCCGGCAGCATCACGTCGAGGAGGGCGATGTCCGGCCGCTGCGCCCGGAAGGCGTCCAGGCCGGAGAGCCCGTCGGGCATGGCGGTCACCCGGAAGCCGTCCCGCTCCAGGGCGAGCTGGGTGGCCTCACGGATGACGTCGTCGTCCTCGACGAACAGGACATGGGTTTCGGCCATCGTGCGTGCCCTTCGGGGTCTGTGCGCTCTCTCGGAGTGGGTGGGGGTACGGCGCCGGGTGGGCGGATCAGTTCGCGGGGGGCTCGCTGGGCGCGGGCTCCGCGGTGCCGGCCTCGCCCTCGTCGACGGCCCGGCTGTAGTCGTTGTGCACCCAGTCGTGCTGGGTGAAGCTGTTCCCCGACCAGCGGTAGGTGATCACGTCCTCGCCCGAGGGATAGGCGACCGGGTCGCCCTTCGCGTACACCTGCTTCGTGACGACGAGGTCGCCCCGGTCGATCGTGGCGTAGACCGCCGCGTCCTCGGCCATGAACACGTTCTCGTACTTGTCGCTCTGCTTGCGGTAGACGTACGTGCCGATGCCGACGGCATCGCCGCAGGTCATCACGTTGACGACGACGTCGGGGGCGGCGGCGCCGGTGATGTTGCCGTACGAGGCGTCCACCGGGTACGCGTCCGCGACGCACGGCTTCAGATCGCCCTTGAGCCGCGCGCCGATCTTCGGGTCGGCCTTCAGGAGCGCGATCGGATCCACCCGCTCGGCCGACTGCGGGCCGGAGGTGGCGGTGGCGGAGGGGGTGGGTGCGGCGGCGGCGATCTCGTCGGTGCGGGCCGCGCCCTCGTCGCGGGAGCCGGTGCCGCCGGTGGAGCAGGCGGCCAGGGACAGCCCTATGGCGACGAGCCCGGCCGTGGCCGTGACGCTCGCCGCCCTGACGGTACGGCGCGGGCGGCGGCGCCCGGTCGGATACCGGTCGTCGCCGCCGCCGAAGCCGCCGAAGCCGGGGGTGCCGCTGAGGCGGTCGAAGCTGCTGGTGCCGCTGACGCCCCGCTCGTGGTCGTCGTGTCTTCTGCCGTCGGGTTCGCCGTCTAGGCCGCGCACCGCTCCCGCCCCCCTTCGTCACCTCGTACGGTCGCACGCTCCCCGGTCCGCCCCAGGGCACGGGCGTCGAGGTCACGGCTCTCCAGCTCCTGGCGGAGCCGGGCGAGCGCGCGGTGGAGCGTCGACTTCACCGTACCCGTCGACATGCCGAGCGCCGCCGCCGTCTCCTCCGTGCTCATCTGCTCCCAGTGCCGCAGGACGACGACGCTGCGCTGCTTCGGCGCGAGCACCTTCAGGACGTCCATGAGGAGGGCGCGGTCGGCGTGCTGCTCGGTCGGGTCGTCGACGCTCGCGTCGGGCAGCTGCTCGGTCGGGACCTCTTCGAGCTTGCGGGAGCGCCACCACTCGGTCCGGGTGTTGATCATGACCCGGCGCAGGTAGGCGTCGGCGAGGGACTTGTCGGCGATGCCGTCCCAGCGGCCGTACGTCCGGGCGAGGGCCGTCTGGAGGAGGTCTTGGGCGTCGACGGGGTCGGCGACGAGACGGCGGGCGCTGCGCAGCAGCGCGTCCTGCCGTGTGCGTACGTACTCCTCGAAGTCGAGCACCTCGCCGTGCCTCATCCGAACCGCCTCCGATCCCCGTGACCTGCTTGTTCCTCGTGTCGTGGACGACGCTACGGAGCGCTTGTCACGGGGCTGTGCGGGGCAGCCGTCGGTGGACGCACGGCTACCCATCGGTTGTGTAACAGCAGGGGCGGATGGGGTTTGAGGCTCCGGGCCTCAGGACAACGGCAGCCGGTACCGGTCGCCGTCCAGCGGTTCGACGAGCCCGTCCGCCACCAGCCCGTCCAGGGCCCGGGCCCGCTGCACCGGCTCGTCCCAGACCGCGTCCAGGGCCGCCTGCGCCACCGGGCCCGCCGACTCCCGCAGCACCGCGAGGAGCCGGCCGCGGACCTGCCGGTCGGTCCCGGCGTACGTCTGGCCGCGCCGCGGCGGACCGTCGTGCGCCGGCTTCCCCGAGAGCCGCCAGGCGCACCGCTCGGCGATCGGGCAGCGCCCGCAGTCCTCGTTCTTCGCCGTGCACACCAGCGCGCCCAGCTCCATGGAGGCGGCCGCCCAGCGGGACGCCGTCGTCTCGTCCTCCGGCAGCAGCGCGCGGGCGAGCCGCCGCTCGGCGGCCGTGGTCGCGTTCGGCGGGTACTGGACGCCGGTCGCCGCCCGCGCGAAGACCCGGCGCACGTTGGTGTCCAGGACCGCGTGCCGCTGCCCGTACGCGAAGGAGGCCACCGCCGCCGCCGTGTACTCGCCGATGCCGGGCAGCGCGAGCAGCTGCCCGTGGTCACGGGGTACGTCGCCGCGGTGCCGTTCCGTTATGGCGACGGCCGCCGCGTGCAGACGCAGCGCCCGGCGCGGGTAGCCGAGCCGGCCCCAGGCGCGGACCGCCTCGCCGGGGGCCTCGGCGGCCAGGTCGGCCGGGCGCGGCCAGCGCGCGAGCCACTGCTCGTACACCGGGAGGACCCGGACGACCGGGGTCTGCTGGAGCATGAACTCGCTGACCATGACGCCCCAGGCGCCGGCCTCGGGGCGGCGCCAGGGCAGGTCGCGGGCGTGCCGGTCGAACCAGGCGAGGACGGGCCCGTGCAGCTCGGCGGGGAACGCCGGCGCGACGGGGGCCTCGGAAGCGGAGGGAGTGTCGATGGAAGTCATGGCACCCCGATCCTGGCACGTCCCCGGCGGGATCAGTACGCGCCGTGGCGTGCGCGAGAGCGCCGCGAGGAGTGCGCGGGAGCGTGCGCGGAGGCGTGCGCGTGCGCCCCGCGCCCCGCGCACCACACCACGGCCGAGCTCCGGCTCGACCGGGCCGTCTCCACCACGGACCGTACGGGCCGCTCCGCCGCCCGCATCACGACGAAGGCCACCAGGGCGCCGGCGAGCAGGCCGACGGTCACGTCGTGCGGGTAGTGGACCCCGACGAAGACCCGGGAGAAGGCCATGAGCAGCGCCATCGGCACGGTCAGCCAGACGATCCCGCGCCAGGACAGGGCGAGCGCGATCGCCGCGGCGCCCGCGATGGCCGAGTGGTTGCTGGGGAAGGACCAGTCGCCGTGCGGCGGACAGGCGACGAGCGAGGCGGGCGCGCCGGCGACCGCTCGGCACGGACGTTCCTCGTCGACCAGCGACTTCAGCGCCTCGCTCACCACATAACCGAAGGCCGTCGCGACCGGGGCGAGCAGCGCGAGCGCCATCGCCCGGCTCGAACCCTCCCGGGAGCGCCACCAGCCGGCGAGGAACAGCACGCCGAAGAGCAGCAGCCCGAGCTCCGTCCACACCTCGGCGAGCCACTGGAACCAGTGGGGGGTGGAGTGGGCGAAGTCGGCGACGTCGAGATACAGACGGTCGGAGAGGTCGAGAAGGGTGTCCATGGGGCACGACGCTAACCGGAATCCGGACTCCGCCGCCCCGGACCAACGGCCGGAGCGACCCCCGACGAAAGTGGGGGGCCGCGATTCGCGCCGGTTCCCTACGGTTTCCGGCGGGGTTCCGGGAAAAGTTCCCGGAACGGACGGATGTGATCATCGGCAAAACTTGAGATCTCGGGCGGCGGGTGGGGCGGGAGTTGGCCCGGATCTCTCGTAAGGTTCGGGGCGTGGGATCTTTGCGCAATCCGGTCGGGCCGCTTCCCTCCACCATCTACTGGCGACGGAGGGCGGTGGCGGCGTGCCTGGTGGCGCTTCTCGCCCTGCTCGCCGTGTGGGCCGTCACCTCCGGTGACAGCGGCGGGAAGAAGACGAACGACGCCGCCAACGGCTCGTCGCCGACCCCGCCCTCGATCACCCCCGGGCCCTCCGGCACCGGCCCGGCGATCAGCCAACAGCCCGGCGGACGCGACGAGTCGGGCGACTCCGGCGAGACCGCCGGCGACAACGGCGGCTCGGGAGACACCGGTACGGACGCGGGCGCAGACGCCGGTACGGACGCGGGTACGGACTCCGGCGCCGAGGGCGCGGGAGGCACCGCGGGCACCGGCAAGAACGGCGACACCGACGGCGCCGGCGGCGACGGAGGCGCGGGCACCGGAGCGGGCCAGCAGGTCCCGGCCGACTCGCCGCTCCCGAACTGCCCCGCCGGAGCGCTGCAGTTGACGCTCCGCTCCACCAAGGTCACCTACGAGACGGGGGAGAAGCCCCGCTTCCACCTCGTCGCCAAGAACACCTCGGACACCGCCTGCAAGGCCGACTTCGGGCCCCGCAGCGCGGTTCTGACGATCAGTGACGACCGGGACCGTGAGGTCTGGTCCACCGCCGACTGCCCGCGCCCCGGCAACCCGGTCCTGCTGCGCGTCCCCGCGCACGCCACCGTCACCCACACCGTGGAATGGGACCGCGGCCGCAGCGCCCCGCAGTGCGCCACCACCCCCGCGGGCCAGGCCGGCCCCGGCACCTACCTGGTGGAGGCCACGATGCCGGGCGCCAAGGTGCTCCCGGCCTCGTTCAGGCTCGCGAAGGACTGAGCCGGGCGGTACGCGAAGGACCGGGAGTCCCGCCGAGGCTCAGGCGTACCGCTCCGGGATCCGCGCCCCGGACGTACGGCTTGACTTACCGCTCCGGGACCCGCGCCCCGGAGGTACGGCTGGACGTACCGCTCCGGGACCCGGACGCACGGCTGGACGTCCGGCTAGACGTACCGCTCCAGGATCGAGGACTCCGCGAGCCGCGACAGGCCCTCGCGGACGCTGCGGGCACGGGCCTCGCCGACACCGTCGACGGTCTGCAGGTCGTCCACGCTCGCCGCGAGCAGCTTCTGCAGCCCGCCGAAGTGCTCCACCAGCCGCTCGATGATCGCGCCCGGCAGCCGCGGCACCTTCGCCAGGAGCCGGTAGCCGCGCGGCGAGACCGCCGAGTCGAGGGTCTCGGGCGAGCCGGTGTAGCCGAGGGCCCGCGCCACGACCGGAAGTTCGAGCAGCTCGGTGTGGGTGAGCGCGTCCAGCTCGGTGAGCGCCTCGGCGACCGTCCGCGAACGCTTCGCCGTCGGCTCCGGCACGTAGTCCCGGATCACCAGCTCGCGCTCCGGCTCCACGCCCGCGATCAGCTCGTCGAGCTGGAGCGAGAGGAGCCGTCCGTCGGTGCCGAGCTCGACCACGTACTCGGCGATCTCGGTGGCGATCCGGCGGACCATCTCCAGACGCTGCGCGACCGCGGTGACGTCCCGGACCGTGACCAGGTCCTCGATCTCCAGGGCGGAGAGCGTGCCGGCCACCTCGTCGAGCCGGAGCTTGTACCGCTCCAGGGTCGCGAGCGCCTGGTTGGCGCGGGACAGGATCGCGGCCGACTCCTCCAGGACCCGGCGCTCACCGTCCACGTACAGCGCGATCAGACGCATCGACTGGGAGACCGAGACGACCGGGAAGTTGCACTGCTTGGAGACCCGGTCCGCGGTGCGGTGCCGGGTGCCGGTCTCCTCGGTGGGGATGGAGGCGTCCGGGACCAGCTGCACACCCGCGCGGTGGATCTTGGTGATGTCCTTGTCGAGGACGAGCGCGCCGTCGAGCTTGCACAGCTCACGCAGGCGCGTGGCGGCGAACTCGACGTCCAGCACGAAACCGCCGGTGCACATCGAGTCGACCGTCTTGTCGAGGCCGAGGACGATGAGACCGCCCGTGTTTCCCCGGAGGATCCGCTCCAGGCCGTCGCGCAGCGCGGTGCCCGGCGCGACCGCGCTCAGGGCGGCGCGCATCAGCGCTTCGTTGCCGGAGCCTGCGCCGGACTTTCCAGGAGCTGCTGCCCCGTCCTTGGCTGCCACTGCTCTCCTCCGGCTCGTACGGATGGGCGAGACCAGGGCAAAGTCTAGCGACACCGCCCCGCCCCCCTCCGCCCCCGACCGATCCGGGGTGGTCCGAAAGGGGTCCCCACCCCGCCGGACGACCGACCCCCGGCCCCGTCAGACACCACGGCCGACCCTCGGCACCGTCCGGTACCGCGGCCCTCTCGGGGGCCACGGCCGACCGTCGGCCCCGTCCGTACCGCGGCTACCCCTCGGCCCCGTCAGGCACGACGCCCGGCCCCCCGCCGTCCGGTACCGCGGCTACCCCTCGGCCCCCTCCGGCGCCTTCGCGCGGCGGCTTCGTGGCAGCACCCGCAGCGCGTCCCCCATGTCCGCCACCTCCGTCACCTTCATGCCCGCCGGCACCTTCCCCGGGTCCACCGGGACCAGGGCGTGCGTGAAACCGAGACGGTGCGCCTCGGCGAGCCGCCGCTGCACGCCCGTCACCCGCCGCACCTCGCCCGCGAGCCCGACCTCGCCGATCGCCACCAGGTTCTTCGGCAGCGGGGTGTCGCTCGCCGCCGAGGCCAGCGCGAGCGCGATGGCCAGGTCGGCGGCGGGTTCGGTGAGCTTCACGCCGCCGACGGTCGCGCTGTAGATGTCCCGCTTGCCCAGCGCGCTGATCCGGCCGCGCTGCTCCAGGACCGCCAGCATCATCGAGACCCGGGAGGTCTCCAGGCCCGAGGTCGTCCGCCGCGGCGACGGGATCTGCGAGTCGACCGTCAGCGCCTGCACCTCGGCGACGAGCGGCCGCTTGCCCTCCAGGGTGACCGTGAGGCAGGTGCCGGGCACGGCCACGTCACGCCGGGTCAGGAAGAGCCCGGAGGGGTCGGCGAGCCCCGTGATGCCCTCGTCGTGCAGCTCGAAGCAGCCGACCTCGTCGGTCGCCCCGTACCGGTTCTTCACGCCCCGGACCAGGCGCAGGCGCGCGTGCCGGTCGCCCTCGAAGCTCAGGACGACGTCCACCAGGTGCTCCAGGAGCCGGGGTCCCGCGATGGCTCCGTCCTTGGTGACGTGGCCGACCAGGAGCGTCGCCATGCCGCGCTCCTTGGAGGCCCGGATGAGGGCGCCGGCGACCTCGCGGACCTGGGCCATGCCGCCGGGCGCGCCGTCGATCTCGGGGGAGGCGACGGTCTGCACCGAGTCCATGATCAGCAGAGAGGGCTTCACGGCGTCGAGGTGCCCGAGGACGGCCGACAGGTCGGTCTCGGCCGCCAGGTACAGATGGTCGCTGAGCGCGTTGATCCGGTCGGCGCGCAGCCGGACCTGGCTCGCGGACTCCTCGCCCGTGACGTACAGCGTGCGGTGCTCGTCGCTCGACGCCTTGGCCGCCACGTCGAGCAGGAGCGTGGACTTGCCGACGCCGGGCTCGCCCGCGAGCAGCACGACGGCGCCGGGCACCAGCCCCCCGCCGAGGACCCGGTCCAGCTCGTCGACTCCGGTCGAGCGCGCGGTCGCCTGCCGGCTGTCGACCTGCCCGATGGGCACGGCGGCGGTGGAGACACGGCCGGCGGCGGTCGTCCGCACGGCGGGCGCGCCGTACTCCTCGACCGTCCCCCAGGCCTGGCACTCGGGGCAGCGGCCGAGCCACTTGGCCGTCTGCCAGCCGCACTCGGTGCAGCGGTAGGACGGCCGGTCCTTGGCGGTTTTCGTACGGGCAGCCATGAGCGACACCGTATCCGCCGCCACCGACAACGGGCCGCGCTCGTCCACAGGGGGAGCCTCGAACCTCCACCCGGGGGTCACGACGGCACCGGAACGCCGGGTTCCTGTCCTCTTTCGAGCGATACCTTCACCCGTAAGAATGAGAATGGAGCAACCGGTACGAAGAGTGCCCCCCGCCCTGCCTACGGTCGCCCAGTGACGAGCAGCAGGCTGGAATCCCCCGCACGCACCACCGGCGCACACCGGGCGCACCGCGCCACGGACCAGGGACCGCGCACGCTCGGCCGCCGGCCCCCCGCCCGTTACGAGGCCGCCCTCGACGGCCTCTTCACGTACTGCCTCTCCGTGCTCTGCGACCACGACACGGCCACCGCCGTCCTCGGCGACGTCCTCGCCGTCGCCGAGCGCCACCACGGCCGCTGCCCCTCCGACGGGGACGGGCGCACGGCCTGGCTGTACGCCCTCGCCCGCTGGGCCTGCCTGCGCAGCCTCGGCGAGCAGCGCGGCAAGCGCCAGGGCGCCCACACCGGCCGCCCGGCCGTCACCGCTCCCGAGCCGCCCCGGGTCTCCGCGGAGACCGCCGAGCGGCGCCGCGCCGAGCTGGCCCTGCTCGCCTGGCCCGAGGCCGCCGGCACCACGCCCGAGCAGCGCGAGGCCCTGGAGCTCGCCGTGCGGCACGGTCTCAGCCACCGCCAGGTCGCCGCCGTGCTCTCCCTCGACCCGCTCGCCGCCCGCGAGCTCCTCGCCACCGCCGGCTGCGAGGTCGAGCGCACCCGCGCCGCGCTCGCCGTCGTCGAGACCGGCAGCTGTCCCACCGTCGCCCGGCTCACCGGCGACCACCAGGTGCTCCTCTCGGCCGCCCTGCGCGCCGAACTCGTCCGGCACGTCGACGACTGCCCCCGCTGCCGCCGTGCCGCAGAGCGCGTGGGCGCCGCCAGCCCCTGGCCCGGCGCCAAGGCCCTCCCGCAGGACCGGCTGCCGCTCGTCGAGGCGCCCAGGGCCGCCGCGTACATGGCGATGCTCCACGTCCCGCGCGCGCGTGCCGGTGCCCCGCGGTTCGCGCCGACCGGCTTCCCGATGGACCCGAAGGACCACGTCGCCCGCCGCGACCGGATGCGGGCCCGGGCGGTCACCACCACCGTCGTCGCCGCCGTGGTCGCCGCCCCCGTCCTCGCCCTGTGGACCTCCTACCGGGGCACCCCGGTAGGCGACACCGCCGGCCGCGACGGGGGCAGGATCAGCGCGCGCGAGGCGGACGAACCGGTGGGCCCGGACGGCGGCCCCTACGACCGCTACGAGAACGCGGGCAACGCCCGCACCACCCCGGAGCCCCGTTTCACCCGGGCGAGTCGCGCCCCCGACGTCTCCGTGGAGGTCGTCAGCCCCGGCGGCCCCACCGAACCGGCCCGGCCCGGCGAACCCGCCGCCGGCTGGATCACGGTCACCGCCACCGGCCACGGCGACGTCACGGTGCTCACGCTCACCGCCTCCGGCGGCGCCCCCGTCGACTGGTCGCTGTGGACGGATGCGCCCTGGCTGTACGTGACCCGGGCCTCCGGCACGCTCCGCCCCGGCGAGACCGTCACGATCACCGTCCGCGTCGACCGCGCCCGCGCACCCGCCGGCGCCTGGAGCGCCCGGGTCGGGGTGGACCCCTCGGGCGCGGTCGTCAGGATCGACGGCCGCGGCCCGTCGAAGCCACCGGTCGGCCGGGTCATCACGCCCCCGCCGGTCACGACGACGGAACCGACCACCCCGCCCACGTCCCCGCCGACGACGGAACCGACCGAGCCGCCCACGACCCCGCCCACGACGGAACCGACCACACCGCCGCCGACCGAGCCCACGACCCCGCCGCCGACCACGGACCCGACGACCCCGCCACCGACGACCGAGGAACCCCCGCCCACGACCTCGGACCCGGGCACACCCCCGCAGTCGCCGGAGGACCCGCCCCCGTCGTCCTCCTGAGCCCTAGGAGGGACCCGCTTCCTGATCCCTACGCGGGATCCGCTTCCTGAGCCCTAGGAGGGATCCGCTTCCTGATCCCTACGCGGGATCCGCCGGGTGCGGGGCGACCAGCGGCAGCTGCGAGGCGAGCCGCGCCTCGCACAGCCCGGCCAGGACCCCGTACGCCTCCTCGCCCATCATCTCGACGAGCTCGGGGCGGTACGAGACGTAGACCGGCTCACCGCCGACGTGCGCCGAGGTCGCCGTCGTGCAGTACCAGTGCAGGTCGTGGCCGCCGGGACCCCAGCCGCGCCGGTCGTACTCGCCGATCGACACCTGGAGCACCCGGCTGTCGTCGGGGCGGTCGATCCAGTCGTACGTCCGCCGCACCGGCAGCTGCCAGCACACGTCCGGCTTCGTCTCCAGCGGCTCCCGGCCCTCCTTCATCGCCAGGATGTGCAGCGAGCAGCCGGCGCCGCCCGCGAAGCCGGGCCGGTTCTGGAAGATGCAGGACCCCTCCCAGCGGCGGGTCTGCCGGTCGCCGTCCTCGTCGAGCTGCACCCAGCCCGACTCGCTGCCGACGTCGTGGAACTGCCACAGCTCCGGCGTCAGCCGGGCCACATGACCGGCGACCCGCTTCTCGTCGTCCTCGTCGGAGAAGTGCGCGCCCAGCGTGCAGCAGCCGTCGTCGGCGCGCCCCTCCTGGATGCCCTGGCAGCCGTTGCCGAAGATGCAGGTCCAGCGTGAGGTCAGCCAGGTCAGGTCGCAGCGGAAGACCTGCTCCTCGTCGGTCGGATCGGAGAACTCGACCCACGCGCGCGCGAAGTCGAGCCCCTTCTCGTCCGGCTCCTCGGCCTTGCCCCGCTTCTGCTTCCCGGCCTTGACCGCCTTCACGGCCTTCGCCGCGTGCGCGGTCCTGGCCGCCTTCACGTCGCCGTCGCGGTCTTTGTCCGGCTTCGCCTTCTTCGTCTTTGGCACAACACCAAGCGTATGCGGGCCGGAGCAGTAGCGTTCCGCCCATGAGACTCGGAGTCCTCGACGTCGGTTCGAACACAGTGCACCTCCTGGTGGTGGACGCCCACCCCGGCGCCCGGCCGCTGCCCGCCCACTCGCACAAGGCGGAGCTGCGGCTCGCCGAGCTGCTCGACGAGCGGGGTGCGATCGCGCCCGGCGGCGTCGAGCGGCTCATCGCGACCGTGCGGGACGCGCTCCTGGCCGCCGAGGACAAGGGCTGCGAGGAGGTGCTGCCCTTCGCGACCTCCGCGGTGCGCGAGGCCAGCAACGCCGACGCGGTCCTCGCGCGCGTGAAGGACGAGACCGGGGTCGACCTCCAGGTCCTCACCGGTGAGGAGGAGGCCCGCCTCACCTTCCTCGCCGCCCGCCGCTGGTTCGGCTGGTCCGCTGGCAAGCTGCTGCTCCTCGACATCGGCGGCGGCTCCCTCGAAGTCGCGTACGGCATCGACGAGGACCCGGACACGGCGGTCTCCCTGCCCCTCGGCGCCGGCCGGCTGACCGCGGGCTGGCTGCCGGGCGACCCGGCCGACACCGCCGACGTGAAGGCGCTGCGCCGCCACGTGCGCGCGCAGATCGCCCGTACGGTCGGCGAGTTCAGCCGCTTCGGCCGCCCCGACCACGTCGTGGCCACCTCCAAGACCTTCAAGCAGCTCGCCAGGATCGCGGGCGCGCCGGGCTCGGGGGAGGGGCTCTACGTCCAGCGGATCCTGTCCCGGAAGTCCCTGGAGGAGTGGGTCCCGCGCCTCGCCGGCATGACCGCTCCCGAGCGCGCCGCCCTGCCCGGTGTCTCGGAGGGACGCGCCGGACAGCTCCTCGCGGGCGCGCTCGTCGCGGAGGGCGCGATGGACCTGCTCGGCGTCGAGGAGCTGGAGATCTGCCCCTGGGCCCTGCGCGAGGGCGTCATCCTGCGCCGCCTGGACCACCTGCCGGAGCACTGACGGATCGCACGAGGCAGCGGCCGGTGCGTGACCGGAACCACCCTCCGGCCCCCCGGCCCGCCCCGTACCCTGTCTCCGTGGCAGAACCAGTGGTGCGCATCCCGGATGCGAAGGTCGCCCTGTCGACGGCCTCGGTCTATCCGGAGTCGACGGCGACGGCCTTCGAGATCGCCGCGCGCCTCGGGTACGACGGCGTCGAGATCATGGTGTGGACCGATCCGGTCAGCCAGGACGTCGAGGCGCTGCGCCGGCTCTCCGACTACCACCAGGTCCCGATCCTGGCCGTGCACGCCCCCTGTCTCCTCATCACCCAGCGCGTCTGGTCCACCGATCCGTGGACCAAGCTCCAGCGCGCGCAGTCGGCGGCCGAGCGGCTCGGCGCGTCGACGGTCGTCGTGCACCCGCCGTTCCGCTGGCAGCGCCAGTACGCCAAGGACTTCGTGACCGGCATCTGGCGGATGGCCGACGAGACGGACGTCCGCTTCGCCGTCGAGAACATGTACCCGTGGCGGTACAAGGACCGCGAGATGCTCGCGTACGCCCCCGAGTGGGACGTCACCAAGGACGACTACCGGCACTTCACCGTCGACCTCTCGCACACCGCGACCGCCCGCACCGACGCCCTCGCGATGATCGACCGCATGGGCGACCGGCTCGGCCACGTCCACCTCGCCGACGGCAAGGGCTCCGCCAAGGACGAGCACCTCGTCCCGGGGCGCGGCACCCAGCCCTGCGCCGAGCTCCTGGAGCGGCTCGCGCTCACCGGCTTCGACGGGCACGTCGTCATCGAGGTCAACACCCGCCGTGCGATGTCAGCCGCCGAACGCGAGGCCGATCTCGCGGAGGCCCTCGCCTTCACCCGGCTCCACCTCGCCACGGCGACCGGCCGCCACGCTCCGGCCCCCCACTCCGCCCCGGCGGCCACGCACCCCGCTCCGGCCGCCCGCCCGACCGGGCGGGCACCCCGCCCATGACGGACCCGGCCCCGCGCCGGCGCGGCCGCCCGTCCCGTACCGAGGAGGAGAGCGGACCGGACGCACGGACCCGCATCCTGGAGGCGGCCCGCGCCCAGTTCGCCGAGCGCGGCTACGACAAGGCCTCGGTGCGCGGCATCGCCAAGGCCGCAGGGGTGGACCCGGCGCTCGTGCACCACTACTTCGGGACGAAGGACGAGGTCTTCGCCGCCGCCATCGAGGTCTCCTTCGAGCCCACGGCCGTCGTCCCGGCGATCCTCGGCGGCCCCCGCGAGGCCATCGGCGAACGGCTCGCGCGCTTCTTCATCGGCGTCTGGGAGAACCCGGCCTCCCGGGCCCCGCTCCTCGCGATCGTCCGCTCCGCGCTCACCCACGAGGCGGCGGCCAAGGTGCTGCGGAGCTTCGTGCTGCGCCGGCTCCTGGAGCGGATCGCGGCCGAGCTGGACGTGCCGGACCCGAGCTTCCGCGCGGAGCTGGCCGCGTCCCACATGATCGGGATCGTGATCATGCGGTACGTGATCCAGGTCGAGCCGCTGGCCTCGGCGGACCCGGAGCGGATCGTCGAACAGGTGGCCCCGACCCTCCAGCGCTACCTGACCGAAGCCTGAGGAGTAGGCGTACAGGCCCGTCCGAGACCTGAACACCCGTCCCGTATTGCGGACGCCCTGTCCAGATCTTGGAGTGTCGGCGTACGCTCGAAAGCAAGCACACCCATCACGAGGAGCGAGCAGCGATGCCCGAGCTGAGGTCCCGCACTGTCACCCACGGCCGCAACATGGCGGGCGCACGCGCCCTTATGCGCGCCTCCGGTGTACCCGGCGCGGACATCGGCCGGAAGCCGATCATCGCCGTGGCCAACTCCTTCACGGAGTTCGTCCCCGGCCACACCCACCTCCAGCCGGTCGGCCGGATCGTCTCCGAGGCCATCACCGCCGCCGGCGGCATCGCCCGCGAGTTCAACACGATCGCCGTCGACGACGGCATCGCGATGGGCCACGGCGGCATGCTCTACTCGCTGCCCTCCCGCGACCTGATCGCCGACAGCGTGGAGTACATGGTCGAGGCGCACTGCGCCGACGCCCTGATCTGCATCTCCAACTGCGACAAGATCACCCCCGGCATGCTGATGGCCGCCCTGCGCCTCAACATCCCGACGGTCTTCGTCTCCGGCGGTCCGATGGAGGCCGGGCGCGCGACGCTGGTCGACGGCACGGTCCGCACCCTCGACCTGGTCGACGCGATGTCCGACGCCGTGAACCCCAAGATCTCGGACGAGGACATCCTCCGGATCGAGGAGAACGCCTGCCCGACCTGCGGGTCCTGTTCCGGCATGTTCACCGCCAACTCGATGAACTGCCTGACCGAGGCGATCGGCCTCTCCCTCCCGGGCAACGGCTCGCTGCTCGCCACCCACACCGCCCGCAAGGGGCTGTACGAGGACGCGGCCCGCACGGTCGTCGACATCACCCGTCGCTACTACGACGAGGACGACGCCTCCGTCCTGCCGCGCTCCATCGCGACCCGCGGTGCCTTCGAGAACGCCATGGCCCTCGACATCGCCATGGGCGGCTCGACCAACACGATCCTGCACCTGCTCGCCGCCGCCCAGGAGGCCGAGCTCGACTACGGCCTGCCCGACATGGACGAGGTCTCGCGCCGGGTGCCCTGCCTGGCCAAGGTCGCCCCGAACGTCGCCAAGGACCGCACGTACTACATGGAGGACGTGCACCGGGCGGGCGGCATCCCGGCCCTCCTCGGCGAGCTGTACCGCGCCGGTCTCCTCGACGAGGACGTCCACTCCGTCCACTCCCGCTCCATCAAGGAGTGGCTGGACACCTGGGACGTCCGCGGCGGCTCCCCGTCGGACGAGGCAGTCGAGCTGTTCCACGCGGCCCCCGGCTGCGTCCGCTCGGCGACCGCCTTCTCCCAGTCCGAGCGCTGGGCGGCGCTCGACGTGGACGCGGCCGGCGGCTGCATCCGCGACGCGGCCCACGCGTACTCGAAGGACGGCGGCCTCGCCGTCCTGCACGGCAACCTCGCCGTCGACGGCTGTGTCGTGAAGACGGCCGGCGTCGACGAGTCGATCTGGACCTTCGAGGGCCCGGCGGTCGTCTGCGAGTCGCAGGACGAGGCCGTCGAGAAGATCCTGAACAAGCAGGTCAAGGACGGCGACGTGGTCGTCATCCGGTACGAGGGCCCGCGCGGCGGCCCCGGCATGCAGGAGATGCTCTACCCGACCTCCTTCCTCAAGGGCCGGGGCCTGGGCAAGACCTGCGCCCTCGTCACGGACGGCCGCTTCTCGGGCGGCACCTCGGGTCTGTCCATCGGCCACGCCTCGCCGGAGGCGGCGTCGGGCGGCACGATCGCGCTCGTCGAGGACGGCGACCGCATCCGCATCGACATCCCGAACCGCTCGATCGAGCTCCTCGTCGACGACGCGACCCTCGCGGCCCGCCGGGAGGCCCTCGGCGGCGTGTACGCGCCGAAGAACCGGCAGCGCAAGGTGTCGGCGGCGCTGCGGGCGTACGCGGCGATGGCCACGAGCGCCGACAAGGGCGCGGTCCGGGACGTGTCGAAGCTGGGCTGAGCCCGGCAGCAGACATACGACGGAGGGGAGCGGGCCGAGAAGCCCGCTCCCCTCCGTCGTTCCGTAGGTCAGATGCTCACCAGGCGGCCGGGTCGCGCGCGTCCACCGCGAACACGGAACTGTCCGGCGCCGTCCCGAACACCCGGTCCCCGGCGACCAGCGGCGCGGGCACCAGGGGCACGTAGTCGAGGCGGCCGTTCCGCAGCCGCGGCCGGGTCTGGCCGATCAGAGCGCCGCGCGCGGTGTCGACGGCGAGCAGCCGGCCGTCCTGGACGGAGAGGTAGAGCCGGTCGCCGGGGCCGAGGACCGGCTGCGACACGTTCCCCGCCGCCGTCTCCAGGTCCCACAGCACCCGTCCCTTCGGCGCGGCGGTGTCGAAGGCGGTGAGGTGCCCGTTCGCGTCGAGGAGATGGACGACGGCGCCGCGCACGGCGATGCCCCCGAGCTCCATCCGGTAGGGCAGGGACAGCTCGCGTACGGCTCCGGGGTCGCCGTCACCGCCGTCGCCCGGTCCCAGGAGGACGAGGGCGTCGATCAGCGAGGCGTCGCGGAAGGACGCCAGGACCAGCGTGCCGTCGCCGGTGCGGCCCAGCGGGTCGAGGTCGCCGTCCAGGTTCCGCTGCCAGACCACCTCGCCGGTGGCGGGACGGACGGCGCCGACCCGGGTGTGCTTCCCGTCGGGCGAGGCCTCGGACACCGTGAGGAGCCCGGAGGGCGCGTCGTACGGTCCCGGGAGCGGCACCCCGAAGCCGGTCAGGCCGTGCCGCCACAGCTCCTTGCCACTGCGGGCGTCGACCGCCCGGATGCCGCCGACGCCGTCGGACAGGACGACGGCGGAGCCGGCCGGCCGGTACGCCTCGGGGAGCGCTCCGCGGGCGGTCCAGCCGGGCGCGCCGTCCCCGGCCGCGTACGCCCGCAGGGGGCCGGTCGGAGCGGCGGCGCCGACCAGGCCGTCCGCGAGGAACTCGGGAGCCCTCGGGGCCCCCTGCTCGACGGGCCCGGTCCGCGACCAGAGGACCTGCCCGGTCACCGGGTCGACCCGGGCGAGACCGATGCCCGGGGCCGCGCAGTACAGCGCGCCCGTGCCATGGACGCAGGCGGGCGCGGCCGAAGGACCGTGCTTCTGGAGCTCGGTGTGCCAGCCGGTGAAGGAGGTGGCCGCCTCGGCCGGGCTCGTGGGGGTCTCGGGCCTGACGTCCGTCGGACGGCTGAGCGCCGCGTACAGGCCGGCCGCGGTCAGCGCGAGCGCGGCGGCGACGGCGATCGTCGGGCGCGGCCGGATCCGCGGTCCGCGTCGGGGCGGCGGGGCCGGCGCGGTGACGCGCACCGGCGTGTCCGCGTCCCACGCGGGGCCGGTGTCGTCGCCCTCGGGCAGGGCGGGCCGCCGCCGCTGCGCCGGTATGAAGGCCTCGGCCGCGTACGAGGGAGGCAGCAGCGCCCGCATGATCTGGGCCGGGGTCGGCCGCTCGGCGGGCTCCTTGGCGAGGCAGCGGGCGACGAGCGGCGCCAGGTCCGCGGGTACCCCCGTCAGGTCGGGCTCGTCGTGGACGACCTGGTACGCCACGATGTAGGGGCTGTCGGAGTCGAAGGGGCCGTGCCCGGTCGCCGCGTGCACGAGCACGGCGCCCAGCGCGAACACGTCCGCCGCCGGCCCGACCTCCCTCGGCCGCTGGAACTGCTCGGGCGCCATGAACGGCGGCGAGCCGATGAGCTTGCCGGTCTCCGTGTGCAGATCGCTGTCGACCGGCCGGGAGATCCCGAAGTCGATGACCTTGGGCCCGGTGTCGGTCAGCAGGACGTTGCTGGGCTTGAGGTCCCGGTGGACGACCCCGGCCCGGTGGATGTCGCGCAGCGCCTCCGCGAGCCCGGCGGTGAGCCGGCGCAGCTCGGCGGGGGACAGCGGGCCGTTCCGCTTCACCTGGTCGGCGAGGGTGGGGCCGGGCACGTAGAGGGTCGCCATCCAGGGGCGTACGGCATCGGGGTCGGCGTCGACGACCGGCGCGGTGAAGGCCCCGCTGACCCGGCGGGCGGCCGCGACCTCCTGGCGGAAACGCGCCCTGAACTCAGGGTCTTCCGCATACCGTCCGTGCACGACCTTGACCGCGAGCCGCAGCCCGGAGGCGGAGCTCGCGAGGTGCACGACGCCCATGCCGCCGGCCCCCAGACAGGCCTGGAGCCGGTAGTCGCCCGCGTACTCGGGCTCCTCCGCATACCGCTCGGCCCCGGTGCCGCGCAACGGTGGCATCGCCCACCCCCGTGTGAGTCCCCGTCACATCGCGCGCACGTGCGCGACCCGACGGAGCCTAGTCCATGGTGCCCCGGATGTCGGTGGGGCTTGCTAGCCTGCGCGTCGCGGAGAGTGAAACTCGGCGGAGCGCTTTTGCGCCACAGGGGGAGGACATCATGACCACGCGCTACGAGGTCGCACCGGGCTACCGGGTGAACGTGCGCTCGGGCCCGAGCACGAAGTACCCGATCGTCCGGACGCTGGCGCTCGGCGCCACGGTCGCCATCCACTGCCAGAGGTACGGCGAGTGGATCAGCGGCCCGTACGGCACGACGAACATCTGGGACAACATAGCGCCGGGCGAGTACGTCTCCGACGCGTACGTCCACACGGGAAGCGACGACATGGTCGCACCGAGCTGCGTCTGAGCCCTTCTCCGTCGCCCCGGGGATAATCGACCCTGTGAGCGACGAAGAGCAGCAGACCCCCAGCAAGACCGGTGTCCCCTCCGGGCCGCAGCCGGAGGAGATCCGCTTCTTCGGCACGACCTGGGTCGACCACAGCGGCCACTACGCGCTGCGCCGCGCCGGCCTGGCCGCCGGCGCGCTCGCCGCCGCCGTCGCGGCCTGCTTCGTGCTGCGCTTCGCCTACGAGGGCCTGCAGATCGCCGACGTCGGCGGCATCGTCAACGTCCTTGTCGTCCTGATGTTCGCGGTCTGCAGCGCCATCGCGTTCGCCAAGACCTGGGAGGGCTTCGTCCGCCGCCCGGCCGACCCGGCCCGCGAGGAGTCCCTCCGCAGCCTGAAGGCGATCGGCTTCATCGGCGCCCTCCTGGCGTACGCCGCCCGCTGCTTCGTCGAGGCCCCCGGCGAGAAGCTGCACCGCACGGAACACGAAACGGCAGTGGCGTCGTACGAAAAGCGCCGAGGCGCCCGCACGGGCAACCCGTCCACCCGCAAGAAGCCGAAGCGCAAGTAGCGGCGGTCCGTGCCCGCCAGGACGGCGCCCGCCCCCGTGTGGGCGATCGTCCCCTCCCCCAGACTTCGTCCGGGGGACCCCCAGAGGCGATGGGGGTCCCCCCTGCTCGAGCGAAGCCGAGAGCTTGGGGGAGGGGGCACACGGGACGGCGCCCTCAGCGGCGCCTCCGCGTTCCGCGCCTGAACCCGCACCACCTGCGCGGCGCACCCCTCACCATCGGCCGCCCCGCGCTCCCGCAGCCGACCCCACCCAGGTCCTTGACGCCCCACACCCCCAGGCCCACTATTCATCACATGATGAATTACGCGGCCTCGGGTGACCCGAAGGACCCCGCGCAAAGCGCAGCGATCACCGCAGAAGCCCTCACCGCCACCCGAGGCGACCGCCAAGTCCTCCGAGGCCTCGACTTCACCGTCCCGACCGGCCAGGTCACCGGCCTCCTCGGCCCCTCCGGCTGCGGCAAGACCACCCTCATGCGCGCCATCGTCGGCACTCAGGCCAAGGTCACCGGCACCCTCGACGTCCTCGGCCGCCCTGCCGGCGACCCCGCCCTCCGCTCCCGCATCGGCTACGTCACCCAGGCCCCGTCCGTCTACGACGACCTCACCGTCCGCCAGAACCTCGACTACTTCGCCGCCGTCCTGCTCCCCGGCCGCGCCCACCGCCACGACCGCCGCACCGCGGTCGACCGGGCGGTCGAGGACGTCGACCTCGCCGACCACGCCGACTCCCTCGCGGGCCGGCTCTCCGGCGGCCAGCGCAGCCGGGTCTCCCTCGCCGTCGCCCTCCTCGGCACCCCGGAGCTCCTCGTCCTCGACGAGCCCACGGTCGGCCTCGACCCCGTCCTCCGCCGCGACCTGTGGAACCTCTTCCACCGGATCGCCGCAGACCGGGGCAACACCCTCCTCATCTCCTCCCACGTGATGGACGAGGCCGAGCGCTGCCACCGGCTCCTCCTCATGCGCGAAGGCGAGATCCTCGCCGAGGACACCCCCGAGGCCCTCCGCCGCCGCAACGACACCGCCACCGTCGAAGAGGCCTTCCTCCACCTCGTCGACGCGGCGAACGCCCGCGCGGCCCTCGAAGCGAAGGCAACCCCCAAGGAGCCCCGACCGTGAACGCGAACCGCACCCTCGCCACCGCCGCCCGCGTGCTGCGCCAGCTGCGCCACGACCCGCGCTCGATCGCCCTGATGCTCCTCGTCCCCTGCCTGATGCTCTTCCTGCTCCGTTACGTCTTCGACGGAAGCCCGGGGACCTTCGACAGCATCGGCGCCTCGCTCCTCGGCATCTTCCCGCTCATCACGATGTTCCTGGTGACCTCCATCGCCACCCTCAGGGAACGCACCTCCGGCACCCTGGAACGCCTCCTCGCCATGCCCCTCGGCAAGGCCGACCTCATCGCCGGCTACGCCCTCGCCTTCGGACTCGTCGCCGTCCTCCAGTCCGTCCTCGCCACCGGCCTCGCCGTCTGGTTCCTCGGCCTCGACGTCATCGGCTCCCCCTGGCTCCTCCTCCTGGTGGCCCTCCTCGACGCCCTCCTCGGCACCGCCCTCGGCCTCTTCGTCTCGGCCTTCGCCGCGTCCGAGTTCCAGGCCGTCCAGTTCATGCCGGCCGTGATCTTCCCCCAGCTCCTGCTCTGCGGCCTGTTCACCCCGCGCGACCGGATGGCCCCCGCCCTCGAAGCCCTCTCGAACGTCCTGCCCATGTCGTACGCCGTCGACGGCATGAACGAGGTACTCCGCCACACCGACATGACCACCGACTTCGTCCGCGACGCCCTCGTCGTCGCGGGCTGCGCCGTCCTGGTCCTCGGCCTCGGCGCCGCCACCCTCCGCCGCCGCACCGCCTGACCGCCCCTCGGACACCCCACGCGCCCCGAGCCCCACCGGTGAAAGGATGTCCAAAAGGCCCCCTCCGGCGAGGTGAACAGACCCATGACCCAGACCGTCGCAGTCCTCGGCACCGGCAAGATCGGTGAAGCGCTCCTCAGCGGCATGATCCGTGCAGGCTGGCGCCCCGCGAACCTCCTGGTCACCGCCCGCCGCGCCGAACGCGCCGAGGAGCTCCGCAACCGCTACGGGGTCGAGACCGTCACCAACGCCGAGGCCGCCAAGCGCGCCGACACCCTCATCCTGGCCGTCAAGCCCCAGGACATGGGCCGGCTCCTCGACGAGCTCACCCCCCACGTCGCCGCCGACCGCCTGGTGATCAGCGCCGCCGCGGGCATCCCCACCTCGTTCATCGAGGACCGCCTCGCCGCCGGCACCCCCGTCGTCCGCGTCATGCCGAACACCCCCGTCCTCGTCGACGAGGGCATGTCCGTCATCTCGGCCGGCAGCCACGCCACCCCCGAGCACCTGGCCCACACCGAGGAGATCTTCGGCGGCGTCGGCAAGACGCTCCGCGTCCCCGAGTCCCAGCAGGACGCCGCCACCGCCCTCTCCGGCTCCGGACCCGCGTACTTCTACTTCCTCGTCGAGGCCATGACCGACGCGGGCATCCTCCTCGGCCTGCCCCGCGCCCAGGCCCACGACCTCATCGTCCAGGCCGCCATCGGCGCCGCCGTCATGCTCCGCGACAGCGGCGAGCACCCGGTCAAGCTCCGCGAGGCCGTCACCTCACCGGCCGGCACCACCATCAGCGCCATCCGCGAACTGGAGAACCACGGCGTACGGGCCGCCCTGATCGCCGCCCTGGAAGCGGCCCGCGACCGCAGCCGCGAGCTCGCCTCCGGCAACAGCTGAGCGCCTCACCCGACTACTCAGCGACCGCACCCTTCACCACGTCCTCCGTGGTCACGACCCGGGCGAACCGCCCGCCGTGCAGCGACACCGCCGTCGCCCGGGTCAGCTCCTCGGCGCTCTGCGTCCATCCGAACGGCCCGCCCAGGTCGAAGGTGTGCATGGCATCGATCGGGAACAGCACGTCGTACCCGAGGTTCCCGCCCATCCGGGCCGTGGTCTCGTTGCACATGTTGGTCTGGATCCCCACCACCACGAACTGCTCGACCCCGGCACCCTTCAGCCACGCGTCCAGGTCGGGCTCCCCGTAGAACGCCGAGTTCACGGACTTCGTCACGAACAGCTCGGGACCGGACCCCTTCCCCCGCCGCTCCTCGACGAAGTCCTTGAACGCGTTCCCCTCGGTCCCCGGCTCCAGCGGCGAACCCGCCCGCGGCGAGTCGTGCCGCACGAAGACGACGGGGCGTCCCGTCTCCTGCCACACGTCGATCAGAGCCGCGATGTTCTCCTCGGCCTCCGGGTTGTTCCGACGGCCCCAGAAGTCGAGCTCGAAGCCCTTCTGCACGTCGATGACCACCAGCGCTGCGTTCTCGTTGATCTCCATGACCACGATCCTCCCGCCGCCGGCGCCTCCCTCCCAGAGGTACGAATGCCAGCGATCGATGCTTTACTGCCATACGTGTCGTCGCCCACCGAATCCCGCCCCCAGCGCATCGCCCTGGTCTCCTTCCCCGGCATCCGCGCCTTCGACGTCTCCGTCATCACCGAGGTCTGGGACAGCGACCGCACCCTCCGCGGCGTCCCGCCCTTCGAGCTCCACCGGACCGCCACCGACCCGCACGCCCCCATCCCCCTGCGCGGCGGCCTCACCCTCACCCCCGACCGCCCGCTCACCTGGCTCGACGACCTCACCCCCACCGACCTCGTCGTCGTCCCCGGCATCGAGGACCCCTACGCCGACCTCCCGGCCCCCGTCCTCGACGCCCTCCGCCGCGCCCACACCGCGGGCATCCCGGTCGCCTCGCTCTGCGCCGGCGCCTTCGTCCTCGCCCGCGCCGGTCTCCTCGACGGCCGCCGCGCCGTCACCCACTGGCACCTGGCCGGGACCCTGGCCGCCCTCCACCCCGCCGTCCAGGTCGAACCCGACGCGCTCTTCGTCGAGGACACCGGCATCTGGACCTCGGCCGGCACCGCCGCCGGCATCGACCTCTGTCTCCACCTCGTCCGCACCGCCCACGGAGCCGAAGCCGCCGCCACCGTCGCCCGCTCGATGGTCACCGCCCCCTTCCGAACGGGAACCCAGGCCCAGTTCATCGAGCACCCCACGCCCCGCGCCGACCGCGACGCCGACGCCCTCGCCGCCGTACGGGCTCACGCCCTGGCCCACCTCGCCGAACCCCACACCGTCGCGAGCCTGGCCGCCCTCGCCGGCATGTCCCCCCGCTCCTTCGCCCGCCACTTCCAGGCCACGACGGGAACCACCCCCCTCCACTGGCTCATCACCCAGCGCGTCGCGGCAGCCCAGAAGCTCCTCGAACGGACCGACCACCCCCTCCCCGAGGTGGCCCGCCGCGCGGGCTTCGGCAGCGAGGTCACCATGCGCCAGCACTTCGCCTCCCACCTGGCCACCAGCCCCCGCGACTACCGCAACGCCTTCCGTCACCCGGGCAGAGGAACCCCCACGGACCAGGGTTGACACGGCATCCCCCGATCCGTAAGGTTCTCCGAGTTGTCCGACGTGAGCACCGACTCCGGTCGGCCCCGGACAGCGATTCCGCAAGATCCACTGAAGCTGATGGCGCTTTGCCGTGCCGTCGTGCTTTCCGTGCGTTTTTGCGAAATCAGGAATTCGCGTTCGAAGGTCTGAGCGCAAGCCGCCCGATTAGCGTCGGAGGGCAGGAATCCGCTAAAGTCTCACTCGTCGGAACGGCCCAACAGCCGGAAAGACGAACCCCCCTGACTGGGAATCAGACGCCGAAAGGATCTGATAGAGTCGGAACCGCCGGAAGGGCCCGGAGCGAAAGCGAAAGGGACCGGAAAGCGCCGAGGAAATCGGGTCGGAAAGATCTGATAGAGTCGGAAACGAAGGAAGCGCCCGGAGGGCCTGGAAACAGGAACGAAGGAAGCGTCCGCACCTTGAGAACTCAACAGCGTGCCAAAAATCAACGCCAGATTAGTTGATACCCCGTCCATCTTCGGATGGTCGAGGTTCCTTTGAACAAGTCCACCCCTCGGGGTGGCACACTACAGCGAGGACGCTGTGGACGGTCGGCCATATTCCGGCATGACTGTCCCGCTCAACGCGAGTGTCTCACCGGATTACCGGTAAACATTCACGGAGAGTTTGATCCTGGCTCAGGACGAACGCTGGCGGCGTGCTTAACACATGCAAGTCGAACGATGAAGCCCTTCGGGGTGGATTAGTGGCGAACGGGTGAGTAACACGTGGGCAATCTGCCCTTCACTCTGGGACAAGCCCTGGAAACGGGGTCTAATACCGGATAACACCGGCTCCTGCATGGGGGCTGGTTAAAAGCTCCGGCGGTGAAGGATGAGCCCGCGGCCTATCAGCTTGTTGGTGGGGTAATGGCCTACCAAGGCGACGACGGGTAGCCGGCCTGAGAGGGCGACCGGCCACACTGGGACTGAGACACGGCCCAGACTCCTACGGGAGGCAGCAGTGGGGAATATTGCACAATGGGCGAAAGCCTGATGCAGCGACGCCGCGTGAGGGATGACGGCCTTCGGGTTGTAAACCTCTTTCAGCAGGGAAGAAGCGAAAGTGACGGTACCTGCAGAAGAAGCGCCGGCTAACTACGTGCCAGCAGCCGCGGTAATACGTAGGGCGCAAGCGTTGTCCGGAATTATTGGGCGTAAAGAGCTCGTAGGCGGCTTGTCACGTCGGGTGTGAAAGCCCGGGGCTTAACCCCGGGTCTGCATCCGATACGGGCAGGCTAGAGTGTGGTAGGGGAGATCGGAATTCCTGGTGTAGCGGTGAAATGCGCAGATATCAGGAGGAACACCGGTGGCGAAGGCGGATCTCTGGGCCATTACTGACGCTGAGGAGCGAAAGCGTGGGGAGCGAACAGGATTAGATACCCTGGTAGTCCACGCCGTAAACGTTGGGAACTAGGTGTTGGCGACATTCCACGTCGTCGGTGCCGCAGCTAACGCATTAAGTTCCCCGCCTGGGGAGTACGGCCGCAAGGCTAAAACTCAAAGGAATTGACGGGGGCCCGCACAAGCAGCGGAGCATGTGGCTTAATTCGACGCAACGCGAAGAACCTTACCAAGGCTTGACATATACCGGAAAGCATTAGAGATAGTGCCCCCCTTGTGGTCGGTATACAGGTGGTGCATGGCTGTCGTCAGCTCGTGTCGTGAGATGTTGGGTTAAGTCCCGCAACGAGCGCAACCCTTGTCCTGTGTTGCCAGCATGCCCTTCGGGGTGATGGGGACTCACAGGAGACCGCCGGGGTCAACTCGGAGGAAGGTGGGGACGACGTCAAGTCATCATGCCCCTTATGTCTTGGGCTGCACACGTGCTACAATGGCCGGTACAAAGAGCTGCGATGCCGTGAGGCGGAGCGAATCTCAAAAAGCCGGTCTCAGTTCGGATTGGGGTCTGCAACTCGACCCCATGAAGTCGGAGTTGCTAGTAATCGCAGATCAGCATTGCTGCGGTGAATACGTTCCCGGGCCTTGTACACACCGCCCGTCACGTCACGAAAGTCGGTAACACCCGAAGCCGGTGGCCCAACCCCTTGTGGGAGGGAGCTGTCGAAGGTGGGACTGGCGATTGGGACGAAGTCGTAACAAGGTAGCCGTACCGGAAGGTGCGGCTGGATCACCTCCTTTCTAAGGAGCACAGTACCGATTGCAGGCAAATGTTCTGCACGGTCAGCTCATGGGTGGAACGTTGATTAGTTGGCACGATCGCAAGGTTCACTTCACCAGTACTGCTTCGGCGTGGAACGTGATGATGATCCGAGGGGTCGTGCTTGGCACGTTGTTGGGTGTCTGAGGGTACGGCCGTCATGGTCATGCCTTCGAGGATGCCGGCCCCAGTGAACTTGATTCTTTGGATCAGGGTGATGGGTGGCTGGTCGTTGTTTGAGAACTACACAGTGGACGCGAGCATCTGTGGCCAAGTTTTTAAGGGCGCACGGTGGATGCCTTGGCACCAGGAACCGATGAAGGACGTGGGAGGCCACGATAGTCCCCGGGGAGCCGTCAACCAGGCTTTGATCCGGGGGTTTCCGAATGGGGAAACCCGGCAGTCGTCATGGGCTGTCACCCATGCCTGAACACATAGGGCATGTGGAGGGAACGAGGGGAAGTGAAACATCTCAGTACCCTCAGGAAGAGAAAACAACCGTGATTCCGGGAGTAGTGGCGAGCGAAACCGGATGAGGCCAAACCGTATGCGTGTGATACCCGGCAGGGGTTGCGCATGCGGGGTTGTGGGATCTCTCTTTCACAGTCTGCCGGCTGTGAGACGAGTCAGAAACCGTTGATGTAGGCGAAGGACATGCGAAAGGTCCGGCGTAGAGGGTAAGACCCCCGTAGCTGAAACATTGACGGCTCGTTTGAGAGACACCCAAGTAGCACGGGGCCCGAGAAATCCCGTGTGAATCTGGCGGGACCACCCGCTAAGCCTAAATATTCCCTGGTGACCGATAGCGGATAGTACCGTGAGGGAATGGTGAAAAGTACCGCGGGAGCGGAGTGAAATAGTACCTGAAACCGTGTGCCTACAAGCCGTGGGAGCGTCGGACATAGCTTGCTATGTCTCGTGACTGCGTGCCTTTTGAAGAATGAGCCTGCGAGTTTGCGGTGTGTTGCGAGGTTAACCCGTGTGGGGAAGCCGTAGCGAAAGCGAGTCCGAATAGGGCGATTCAGTAGCACGCTCAAGACCCGAAGCGGAGTGATCTAGCCATGGGCAGGTTGAAGCGGAGGTAAGACTTCGTGGAGGACCGAACCCACCAGGGTTGAAAACCTGGGGGATGACCTGTGGTTAGGGGTGAAAGGCCAATCAAACTCCGTGATAGCTGGTTCTCCCCGAAATGCATTTAGGTGCAGCGTCGTGTGTTTCTTGCCGGAGGTAGAGCACTGGATAGGCGATGGGCCCTACCGGGTTACTGACCTTAGCCAAACTCCGAATGCCGGTAAGTGAGAGCACGGCAGTGAGACTGTGGGGGATAAGCTCCATGGTCGAGAGGGAAACAGCCCAGAGCATCGACTAAGGCCCCTAAGCGTACGCTAAGTGGGAAAGGATGTGGAGTCGCAGAGACAACCAGGAGGTTGGCTTAGAAGCAGCCACCCTTGAAAGAGTGCGTAATAGCTCACTGGTCAAGTGATTCCGCGCCGACAATGTAGCGGGGCTCAAGCGTACCGCCGAAGTCGTGTCATTGCAGCAATAGGGCCAACGCCCGCTGTGATGGGTAGGGGAGCGTCGTGTGCCGGGTGAAGCAGCCGCGGAAGCGAGTTGTGGACGGTTCACGAGTGAGAATGCAGGCATGAGTAGCGATACACACGTGAGAAACGTGTGCGCCGATTGACTAAGGGTTCCTGGGTCAAGCTGATCTGCCCAGGGTAAGTCGGGACCTAAGGCGAGGCCGACAGGCGTAGTCGATGGACAACCGGTTGATATTCCGGTACCCGCTTTGAAACGCCCAATATCGAGCCCATTAATGCTAAGGCCGTGAAGCCGCCCCGGAGCCTTCGGGCAAAGGGGAGTGGTGGAGCCGTCGACCCAAGGTGGTAGTAGGTAAGCGATGGGGTGACGCAGGAAGGTAGTCCAGCCCGGGCGGTGGTTGTCCCGGGGTAAGGGTGTAGGGCGTGTGATAGGCAAATCCGTCACACATGAAGCCTGAGACCTGATGCCGAGCCGATTGTGGTGAAGTGGATGATCCTATGCTGTCGAGAAAAGCCTCTAGCGAGTTTCATGGCGGCCCGTACCCTAAACCGACTCAGGTGGTCAGGTAGAGAATACCGAGGCGTTCGGGTGAACTATGGTTAAGGAACTCGGCAAAATGCCCCCGTAACTTCGGGAGAAGGGGGGCCACGTCTGGTGATGGAGTTTTCCTCCTGAGCTGGGGGTGGCCGCAGAGACCAGCGAGAAGCGACTGTTTACTAAAAACACAGGTCCGTGCGAAGCCGTAAGGCGATGTATACGGACTGACGCCTGCCCGGTGCTGGAACGTTAAGGGGACCGGTTAGTCACATTTCGGTGTGGCGAAGCTGAGAACTTAAGCGCCAGTAAACGGCGGTGGTAACTATAACCATCCTAAGGTAGCGAAATTCCTTGTCGGGTAAGTTCCGACCTGCACGAATGGCGTAACGACTTCTCGACTGTCTCAACCATAGGCCCGGTGAAATTGCACTACGAGTAAAGATGCTCGTTTCGCGCAGCAGGACGGAAAGACCCCGGGACCTTTACTACAGTTTGATATTGGTGTTCGGTTCGGCTTGTGTAGGATAGGTGGGAGACTTTGAAGCCGTGACGCCAGTCATGGTGGAGTCGCCGTTGAAATACCACTCTGGTCGTGCTGGATGTCTAACCTCGGTCCGTGATCCGGATCAGGGACAGTGTCTGATGGGTAGTTTAACTGGGGCGGTTGCCTCCCAAAGGGTAACGGAGGCGCCCAAAGGTTCCCTCAGCCTGGTTGGCAATCAGGTGTTGAGTGTAAGTGCACAAGGGAGCTTGACTGTGAGACCGACGGGTCGAGCAGGGACGAAAGTCGGGACTAGTGATCCGGCGGTGGCTTGTGGAAGCGCCGTCGCTCAACGGATAAAAGGTACCCCGGGGATAACAGGCTGATCTTCCCCAAGAGTCCATATCGACGGGATGGTTTGGCACCTCGATGTCGGCTCGTCGCATCCTGGGGCTGGAGTCGGTCCCAAGGGTTGGGCTGTTCGCCCATTAAAGCGGTACGCGAGCTGGGTTTAGAACGTCGTGAGACAGTTCGGTCCCTATCCGCTGCGCGCGCAGGAATATTGAGAAGGGCTGTCCCTAGTACGAGAGGACCGGGACGGACGAACCTCTGGTGTGCCAGTTGTCCTGCCAAGGGCATGGCTGGTTGGCTACGTTCGGGAGGGATAACCGCTGAAAGCATCTAAGCGGGAAGCCTGCTTCGAGATGAGTATTCCCACCTCCTTGAGAGGGTAAGGCTCCCAGTAGACGACTGGGTTGATAGGCCGGATGTGGAAGCCCAGTAATGGGTGGAGCTGACCGGTACTAATAGGCCGAGGGCTTGTCCTCAGTTGCTCGCGTCCACTGTGTTAGTTCTGAAGTAACGAACACGCCCCCCTTTCGGGTGGTGCGGCGGTTCATATCTTCATAGAGTTTCGGTGGTCATAGCGTTAGGGAAACGCCCGGTTACATTCCGAACCCGGAAGCTAAGCCTTTCAGCGCCGATGGTACTGCAGGGGGGACCCTGTGGGAGAGTAGGACACCGCCGAACAATCATTGTGGGAAAGCCCCGCACCTCATGGTGCGGGGCTTTTCTGCGTTCCGGGGCCATTCAAGGCCGGCGTGCCGTGCAGGGCGGGCGCCGCGGCCGGCCGGCACCTCGTGCGGGTGGGAATCAGAGCCCGAATCATCTGGTAGAGTCGTAGACGCAGCAAGGGACCGGAGCGCAAGCGAAGGAACCTGAAAGCACCGAGGAAATCGGAACCGCGAGGATCTGATAGAGTCGGAAACGCAGGAAGGGCCCGGAGCGAAAGCGAAAGGGACCGGAAAGCACCGAGGAAATCGGGTCGGAAAGATCTGATAGAGTCGGAAACGAAGGAAGCGCCCGGAGGGCCTGGAAACAGGAACGAAGGAAGCGTCCGCACCTTGAGAACTCAACAGCGTGCCAAAAATCAACGCCAGATTAGTTGATACCCCGTCCATCTTCGGATGGTCGAGGTTCCTTTGAAAAAGTCCACCCCTCGGGGTGGCACACTACAGCGAGGACGCTGTGGACGGTCGGCCATATTCCGGCATGACTGTCCCGCTCAACGCGAGTGTCTCACCGGATTACCGGTAAACATTCACGGAGAGTTTGATCCTGGCTCAGGACGAACGCTGGCGGCGTGCTTAACACATGCAAGTCGAACGATGAAGCCCTTCGGGGTGGATTAGTGGCGAACGGGTGAGTAACACGTGGGCAATCTGCCCTTCACTCTGGGACAAGCCCTGGAAACGGGGTCTAATACCGGATAACACCGGCTCCTGCATGGGGGCTGGTTAAAAGCTCCGGCGGTGAAGGATGAGCCCGCGGCCTATCAGCTTGTTGGTGGGGTAATGGCCTACCAAGGCGACGACGGGTAGCCGGCCTGAGAGGGCGACCGGCCACACTGGGACTGAGACACGGCCCAGACTCCTACGGGAGGCAGCAGTGGGGAATATTGCACAATGGGCGAAAGCCTGATGCAGCGACGCCGCGTGAGGGATGACGGCCTTCGGGTTGTAAACCTCTTTCAGCAGGGAAGAAGCGAAAGTGACGGTACCTGCAGAAGAAGCGCCGGCTAACTACGTGCCAGCAGCCGCGGTAATACGTAGGGCGCAAGCGTTGTCCGGAATTATTGGGCGTAAAGAGCTCGTAGGCGGCTTGTCACGTCGGGTGTGAAAGCCCGGGGCTTAACCCCGGGTCTGCATCCGATACGGGCAGGCTAGAGTGTGGTAGGGGAGATCGGAATTCCTGGTGTAGCGGTGAAATGCGCAGATATCAGGAGGAACACCGGTGGCGAAGGCGGATCTCTGGGCCATTACTGACGCTGAGGAGCGAAAGCGTGGGGAGCGAACAGGATTAGATACCCTGGTAGTCCACGCCGTAAACGTTGGGAACTAGGTGTTGGCGACATTCCACGTCGTCGGTGCCGCAGCTAACGCATTAAGTTCCCCGCCTGGGGAGTACGGCCGCAAGGCTAAAACTCAAAGGAATTGACGGGGGCCCGCACAAGCAGCGGAGCATGTGGCTTAATTCGACGCAACGCGAAGAACCTTACCAAGGCTTGACATATACCGGAAAGCATTAGAGATAGTGCCCCCCTTGTGGTCGGTATACAGGTGGTGCATGGCTGTCGTCAGCTCGTGTCGTGAGATGTTGGGTTAAGTCCCGCAACGAGCGCAACCCTTGTCCTGTGTTGCCAGCATGCCCTTCGGGGTGATGGGGACTCACAGGAGACCGCCGGGGTCAACTCGGAGGAAGGTGGGGACGACGTCAAGTCATCATGCCCCTTATGTCTTGGGCTGCACACGTGCTACAATGGCCGGTACAAAGAGCTGCGATGCCGTGAGGCGGAGCGAATCTCAAAAAGCCGGTCTCAGTTCGGATTGGGGTCTGCAACTCGACCCCATGAAGTCGGAGTTGCTAGTAATCGCAGATCAGCATTGCTGCGGTGAATACGTTCCCGGGCCTTGTACACACCGCCCGTCACGTCACGAAAGTCGGTAACACCCGAAGCCGGTGGCCCAACCCCTTGTGGGAGGGAGCTGTCGAAGGTGGGACTGGCGATTGGGACGAAGTCGTAACAAGGTAGCCGTACCGGAAGGTGCGGCTGGATCACCTCCTTTCTAAGGAGCACAGTACCGATTGCAGGCAAATGTTCTGCACGGTCAGCTCATGGGTGGAACGTTGATTAGTTGGCGTGAGCGATCCTGATGGTCTTCGAGTACTGCTTCGGCGTGGAAAGAAGATACGGAGGGCAGCTCACGCTTGGCACGTTGTTGGGTGTCTGAGGGTACGGCCGTCATGGTCATGCCTTCGAGGATGCCGGCCCCAGTGAACTTGTCGCTTATGCGGCAGGGTGATGGGTGGCTGGTCGTTGTTTGAGAACTACACAGTGGACGCGAGCATCTGTGGCCAAGTTTTTAAGGGCGCACGGTGGATGCCTTGGCACCAGGAACCGATGAAGGACGTGGGAGGCCACGATAGTCCCCGGGGAGCCGTCAACCAGGCTTTGATCCGGGGGTTTCCGAATGGGGAAACCCGGCAGTCGTCATGGGCTGTCACCCATGCCTGAACACATAGGGCATGTGGAGGGAACGAGGGGAAGTGAAACATCTCAGTACCCTCAGGAAGAGAAAACAACCGTGATTCCGGGAGTAGTGGCGAGCGAAACCGGATGAGGCCAAACCGTATGCGTGTGATACCCGGCAGGGGTTGCGCATGCGGGGTTGTGGGATCTCTCTTTCACAGTCTGCCGGCTGTGAGACGAGTCAGAAACCGTTGATGTAGGCGAAGGACATGCGAAAGGTCCGGCGTAGAGGGTAAGACCCCCGTAGCTGAAACATTGACGGCTCGTTTGAGAGACACCCAAGTAGCACGGGGCCCGAGAAATCCCGTGTGAATCTGGCGGGACCACCCGCTAAGCCTAAATATTCCCTGGTGACCGATAGCGGATAGTACCGTGAGGGAATGGTGAAAAGTACCGCGGGAGCGGAGTGAAATAGTACCTGAAACCGTGTGCCTACAAGCCGTGGGAGCGTCGGACGTAGCTTGCTATGTCTCGTGACTGCGTGCCTTTTGAAGAATGAGCCTGCGAGTTTGCGGTGTGTTGCGAGGTTAACCCGTGTGGGGAAGCCGTAGCGAAAGCGAGTCCGAATAGGGCGATTCAGTAGCACGCTCAAGACCCGAAGCGGAGTGATCTAGCCATGGGCAGGTTGAAGCGGAGGTAAGACTTCGTGGAGGACCGAACCCACCAGGGTTGAAAACCTGGGGGATGACCTGTGGTTAGGGGTGAAAGGCCAATCAAACTCCGTGATAGCTGGTTCTCCCCGAAATGCATTTAGGTGCAGCGTCGTGTGTTTCTTGCCGGAGGTAGAGCACTGGATAGGCGATGGGCCCTACCGGGTTACTGACCTTAGCCAAACTCCGAATGCCGGTAAGTGAGAGCACGGCAGTGAGACTGTGGGGGATAAGCTCCATGGTCGAGAGGGAAACAGCCCAGAGCATCGACTAAGGCCCCTAAGCGTACGCTAAGTGGGAAAGGATGTGGAGTCGCAGAGACAACCAGGAGGTTGGCTTAGAAGCAGCCACCCTTGAAAGAGTGCGTAATAGCTCACTGGTCAAGTGATTCCGCGCCGACAATGTAGCGGGGCTCAAGCGTACCGCCGAAGTCGTGTCATTGCAGCAATAGGGCCAACGCCCGCTGTGATGGGTAGGGGAGCGTCGTGTGCCGGGTGAAGCAGCCGCGGAAGCGAGTTGTGGACGGTTCACGAGTGAGAATGCAGGCATGAGTAGCGATACACACGTGAGAAACGTGTGCGCCGATTGACTAAGGGTTCCTGGGTCAAGCTGATCTGCCCAGGGTAAGTCGGGACCTAAGGCGAGGCCGACAGGCGTAGTCGATGGACAACCGGTTGATATTCCGGTACCCGCTTTGAAACGCCCAATATCGAGCCCATTAATGCTAAGGCCGTGAAGCCGCCCCGGAGCCTTCGGGCAAAGGGGAGTGGTGGAGCCGTCGACCCAAGGTGGTAGTAGGTAAGCGATGGGGTGACGCAGGAAGGTAGTCCAGCCCGGGCGGTGGTTGTCCCGGGGTAAGGGTGTAGGGCGTGTGATAGGCAAATCCGTCACACATGAAGCCTGAGACCTGATGCCGAGCCGATTGTGGTGAAGTGGATGATCCTATGCTGTCGAGAAAAGCCTCTAGCGAGTTTCATGGCGGCCCGTACCCTAAACCGACTCAGGTGGTCAGGTAGAGAATACCGAGGCGTTCGGGTGAACTATGGTTAAGGAACTCGGCAAAATGCCCCCGTAACTTCGGGAGAAGGGGGGCCACGTCTGGTGATGGAGTTTTCCTCCTGAGCTGGGGGTGGCCGCAGAGACCAGCGAGAAGCGACTGTTTACTAAAAACACAGGTCCGTGCGAAGCCGTAAGGCGATGTATACGGACTGACGCCTGCCCGGTGCTGGAACGTTAAGGGGACCGGTTAGTCACATTTCGGTGTGGCGAAGCTGAGAACTTAAGCGCCAGTAAACGGCGGTGGTAACTATAACCATCCTAAGGTAGCGAAATTCCTTGTCGGGTAAGTTCCGACCTGCACGAATGGCGTAACGACTTCTCGACTGTCTCAACCATAGGCCCGGTGAAATTGCACTACGAGTAAAGATGCTCGTTTCGCGCAGCAGGACGGAAAGACCCCGGGACCTTTACTACAGTTTGATATTGGTGTTCGGTTCGGCTTGTGTAGGATAGGTGGGAGACTTTGAAGCCGTGACGCCAGTCATGGTGGAGTCGCCGTTGAAATACCACTCTGGTCGTGCTGGATGTCTAACCTCGGTCCGTGATCCGGATCAGGGACAGTGTCTGATGGGTAGTTTAACTGGGGCGGTTGCCTCCCAAAGGGTAACGGAGGCGCCCAAAGGTTCCCTCAGCCTGGTTGGCAATCAGGTGTTGAGTGTAAGTGCACAAGGGAGCTTGACTGTGAGACCGACGGGTCGAGCAGGGACGAAAGTCGGGACTAGTGATCCGGCGGTGGCTTGTGGAAGCGCCGTCGCTCAACGGATAAAAGGTACCCCGGGGATAACAGGCTGATCTTCCCCAAGAGTCCATATCGACGGGATGGTTTGGCACCTCGATGTCGGCTCGTCGCATCCTGGGGCTGGAGTCGGTCCCAAGGGTTGGGCTGTTCGCCCATTAAAGCGGTACGCGAGCTGGGTTTAGAACGTCGTGAGACAGTTCGGTCCCTATCCGCTGCGCGCGCAGGAATATTGAGAAGGGCTGTCCCTAGTACGAGAGGACCGGGACGGACGAACCTCTGGTGTGCCAGTTGTCCTGCCAAGGGCATGGCTGGTTGGCTACGTTCGGGAGGGATAACCGCTGAAAGCATCTAAGCGGGAAGCCTGCTTCGAGATGAGTATTCCCACCTCCTTGAGAGGGTAAGGCTCCCAGTAGACGACTGGGTTGATAGGCCGGATGTGGAAGCCCAGTAATGGGTGGAGCTGACCGGTACTAATAGGCCGAGGGCTTGTCCTCAGTTGCTCGCGTCCACTGTGTTAGTTCTGAAGCAATGAACTCCCTTGCCGGTTGAGTTCAACTTCATAGAGTTTCGGTGGTCATAGCGTTAGGGAAACGCCCGGTTACATTCCGAACCCGGAAGCTAAGCCTTTCAGCGCCGATGGTACTGCAGGGGGGACCCTGTGGGAGAGTAGGACGCCGCCGAACAATTTTTAGCCTCAACCCCCGGACTCTGTCCGGGGGTTGAGGCATTTTTGCGTTCTAGGCTGTGGCCATGCGATACGACTTGGTCATCTTCGACAACGACGGTGTGCTCGTGGACAGCGAGCCGATTTCCAACACCCTGCTGGCCGGCTATCTGACGGAGCTCGGGCACCCCACCACGTACGAGGAGTCGGTGCGGGACTACATGGGGTCCGCGATGCACCGCATCCACGAGCTCGTCGAGGAGCGGACGGGGCAGGGGCTGCCCGAGGACTTCGACGAGACGTTCCACGCCCGGGTCTTCGCCGCATTCCAGGCCGAGTTGGAGGCCGTGGTCGGGGCCGGCGACGTGCTCAAGGGGCTGGCCGCGGCCGGCGTTCCGTACTGTGTGGCCTCCTCCGGGAGCCACGAGCGGATTCGCGTCGGGCACCGGAAGACCGGGCTTGATGTGTGGTTCCGGGACGAGACCGTCTTCAGTGCCGACGACGTGGGCCGGGGCAAGCCGTGGCCCGACCTGTTCCTGCACGCCGCCGAGCGGATGGGTGTCGCCCCCGAGCGGTGTGTCGTGGTCGAGGACAGCGGGCCCGGGGTGCAGGCGGCGCTGGCGGCCGGGATGGACGTGTACGGGTTCACCGCGATGACGCCGGAGGCGAAGCTCAGCGGGGCCAAGGGCTTCTTCGGCAGGATGGACGAGCTTCCCGCGATTTTGGGGACGTGATCCATCTACCCAGCGGTAGTTTCCGGCCGTACGCTGTGCCGCCATGACAGATGCGCGCTTGCGCCGTGGGCGGGGATCCCTGGCGGTCAGCTTCTTCGTGCAGGGCGTCACCTTCGCTCTGCTCGTGACGCGAATACCGGCGATCCAGGACCAGTACGGGATCTCGGACGGGCTGCTGCCGGCCTTCCTCGCCGCCGTGCCGATTCTGGCCGGAGCGGCGAGCGTGGCGACCGAGAAGGTCGTCGCCCGGGTGGGGCCCGCAGTGGTCCTTCGGTGGGCCCAGCCCTTCGTCCTCCTCGCGCTGCTCGCGGTGGGCGCCGGATCGGGGCTCTGGCAGGCCGCGGTCGCGCTGGGGCTCTTCGGGCTCGCCGTGGGCGCCCTGGACGCCTCCATGAACATGCTGGGGGTGAGCCTTCAGCGGGCGTACGGCCGGAGCATCATGCTCGGCTTCCACGCCTCGTACAGCCTCGGCGGGATCGCGGGTGCCTCGCTCGCCTGGGTGGGGGCGCACTGGCACCTCTCGCTGTTCGTGTCCTACCTGCCGGTGGTGGCCGTGCTGCTGCCCGTCGCGCTCGCCGGCAGCCGGTGGTACGTGGCCGGCGGGGAGTCCGTGACGGACGAGGCGGGGGAGGGCGCTAAGGGGAGCGGGGTCGTCTTCAAGCTGCTGCTGCCGCTCTGCCTCGTGATGACCTTCGCCTACATCGGGGACTCGACCGTCTCCAACTGGAGTGCCAAGTACCTCCAGGACGTGCTCGGCAGTTCGGAGGAGCTGGCGACCGTGCCGTACAACGCGTACATGGTGACGACGCTGCTCGGGCGGGCCGTCGGTGACTTCGGGGTGCGCCGGCTCGGGGCCGTCGTGGTCGTCCGGGCGGGGGCGGTGCTCGCGGCCCTCGGGTTCGCGGTGGTCGCGGTGTCTCCGGGTGCCTGGGTGGGGATCGCCGGGTTCACCGTGCTCGGGTTCGGGCTGAGCGTGATCGTGCCGCAGACCTTCGCCGCGGCGGGGAGGCTGTTCCCGGGCTCCAGTGACGCGGCGGTCGCGCGGCTCAATGTCTTCAACTACGTCGGATTCCTCGTCGGCTCCCCCTTGGTGGGGGCCCTCGGGGACGCGTGGAGCTATCGGGGGGCCATGGTGGTGCCGATGCTGCTGGTCCTGGTGACGGTGGTGTACGCCACGTCGTTCGGTTCGCGAGAGGCCCGATACCGTGGCGGGCATGAGCGGCCGCGCACTGTTGATGTGGGATGAAGCTGTCACGCAGTACGACTTCGGGTCCGAGCATCCGATGGATCCCGTACGCCTCGCGTTGACGATGTCGATGGTGCGGGCCTACGGGCTCGACCGTGCGGTGGACGTGGTGGCGGCGAAGCCGGCCGGCGACTCGACGCTGCGGCTCGTCCACCGCGAGGACTACGTGGCGGCGGTGCGGGCGGCCTCGGCGGACCCGCGCCACGCCGACCAGGCGTACGGGCTCGGCACGGTCGACGATCCGGCCTTCGCCGGGATGCACGAGGTGTCGGCGCTGATCGCCGGGCAGTCGGTGGGCGCGGCGGAGGCGATCTGGCGGGGGGAGGCCGCGCACGCGGTGAACTTCGCGGGCGGGCTGCACCACGCCATGCCGGGGGCCGCTTCGGGTTTCTGCATCTACAACGACGCCTCCCTGGCGATCGCCCGGCTGCTCGAACTGGGCGCCGAGCGGGTCGCGTACGTGGATGTGGACGTGCACCACGGCGACGGGGTGCAGGCGGCGTTCTGGGAGGACCCGCGGGTTCTGACGGTCTCGCTGCACGAGCATCCGCGGACGCTGTTCCCGCAGACGGGGTGGCCGGAGGAGACGGGCGCGGCGGGGGCCGGTGAGGGCGGGGCCGTGAACGTGGCGCTGCCGGCGGGGACGGGGGACGCGGGGTGGCTGCGGGCCTTCCACGCGGTCGTGCCGGAGCTGATCGCGGACTTCCGGCCGCAGGTGCTCGTGACGCAGCACGGGGCGGACACGCACTTCGAGGATCCGCTGGCGCACCTGGCGGTGTCGCTGGACGCGCAGCGGGCGGTGCAGGAGGCCTGTCACGAGCTCGCGCACGAGCATGCGGAGGGGCGCTGGCTGGCCCTGGGCGGTGGCGGGTACGCGGTGGTGGACGTCGTACCGCGGTCGTGGACGCATCTGGTGGGGATCGCGGCGCACGCTCCGGTGGATCCGGAGTCGGTGATCCCGGCGTCCTGGCGGGACGAGGTGTACGCGCGGACCCGGCAGCTGGGGCCGGCGCGGATGACGGACGGGCGGTGGCCGGTGGGCTTCCGGGACTGGGCCGAGGGGTACGACCCGGCGGACCGGCTCGACCAGGCGGTGCTCGCGACGCGGAAGGCGGCTTTTCCGCTGCGGGGGCTGCTGGCCTGATCGGGAACGTTCTCCCGGGCGTTACGCCGACTGTGGGGTGTCCGGGAGGTTTGGACGCCCGGGCGGCGGTGTTCCGGCAGCATCGGAGGGTGTTGAGTACCGGGGCGCTGCGGGCGCATCTGTTGGCGTCGGGGTTGGCGGGCACGGTGGCGACCTCGCGGGAGGAGAATCTGCGGAGCTATCGGCTGTTCGCCGCGCGTGATCCGCGGGTGCTGCTCGGGCTCGATCCCGCGTGGGGGTGGGACGAGGCCGGTCTGCTGCGGCTGATGGCCGACAAGTGCGGGGTGTCGGGGGATCCGGCGCACCGGTCGGGGCCGGACGTCATCGATCCGGAGCGTACGGTGCGGGGGCTCGACGCCTTCGCGGCGCGCTTGGGCGCGGCGGCGGCGCGGCGGGTTCCGGTGCTCCTCGGGACGGGGCATCCGCACCGTCTGCTCGGTTTCTACGTCGCTCTCGCAGACGCGTTGTCGGCGGCGGGATGTCTTGTCCTCACACCGGCGCAGGGGCGATGTGTCGACATAACGACCCGGTTCGGCGTACGTACACACCTCCTCGACTACGTACGCGGGGTCGCGTTGGTACGGGAGCCCGGGCCGTCCGGGGGCGGGCGCGTGCCGGGGGCGCACTCGCATTCGCCGCTGCCGGTCAGGGCCGCTCTGGAGAGCGCGGCCGAGTGCGGCGGGCCGCTGCCGGAGCTCGTGGTGGGGGATCACGGATGGGTCTGCGGGGCAGGTCAGCTGGGTATCGAGGCCATCGGTCTCGCCGATACGGATGATCCGGCGCTGTTCGTCGGCGAGGCGGAGGGGCAGGTGTCGGTGGCCGTTCCGCTTGATGACGGCGTGCGCTCCGCCTCGTACCTCCCGCTGACGCGCTATGTACTCAATCGAGCGTGTCTGTCACGGTAAACGGCCGATGGCAGCTCCTCTTCCCCACTCGTACCACCCGCCCCTAGTCTGGAGAGTGAGCGCTCGGCGACGAAGAGTCACCGGAGGGGAAGCCGGTGGGCGTCGCGGCGGAAGGTACAGGTGGGTCATGGCTGCTGGCGATCGACCTCTCAACGAGGTCAAGTTTCTGACCGTGGCGGAAGTCGCCTCGGTGATGCGCGTCTCGAAGATGACCGTGTACCGCTTGGTGCACAGCGGTCATCTGCCGGCGATCCGGGTGGGCAGGTCCTTCCGGGTGCCGGAACAGGCGGTTCACGAGTACCTGCGGGAGTCCTTCGTGGGGGTGGGGACCGCGTAGCGAGCGCGCGGCCGTTAATGCCGGGAAAGCTCTGTGCAGCCCTCGGATTACAAGCGAGGTCCTCGGGACGGTAGGCTAGGCCGACGTAGGTCGTGTGGGCCCAGACGCCCCGCACCGATCCCCGCCGGGAGGCGGGGATGTTCCGAGAAGTGAGCGAGGGTAGTCGTGGGCTCTGTTATCAAGAAGCGGCGCAAGCGGATGGCGAAGAAGAAGCACCGCAAGCTGCTTAAGCGCACGCGCGTTCAGCGTCGCAACAAGAAGTAAGGCGACAGCTGCTTCGCAGCGTTCTGTGCGTCAGGCGTGGCCCTTCACCGTTCGCGGTGGGGGGCCACGCCTTTGTTGTGCGCGGTTTTATTGCGCGGAAATCTCGAGGCGCTACGGTGGCGACCAACAGAAGACGGACGGAAGGCGCTGATCTTGGGCAAGGTCGTGCTCGTCACCGGTGCGGCCCGGCATCTGGGGGGCCGCTTCGTGCGGAGGATCCAGCGGGACCCGGAAGTGGCGCGGGTGATCGCCGTGGACGCGGTCGACCCGGCGCACCAGCTCGGCGCCGCCGAGTTCGTACGGGCGGACATCCGCCGGCCCGAGATCGCCAAGGTCCTCGCCGAGCACGACGTCGACACGGTGGTCCATCTGGACGTCACCGGTACGGCGCTCGGCGGCGGCGGCCGGACGTCGGTCAAGGAGACCAACGTCATCGGCACCATGCAGCTGCTCGGCGCCTGCCAGAAGTCGCCGCGGGTCCGCCGGCTCGTGATCAAGTCCAGTACGAGCGTCTACGGCTCCGCGCCCCGGGACCCGGCCGTCTTCACCGAGACGACGCCCGCGAAGTCCCTGCCGAGCGGCGGCTTCGCGAAGGACGCCGTCGAGGTCGAGGGATACGTCCGGGGCTTCGCCCGGCGCCGGCCCGACGTGGCGGTGTGCGTGCTGCGGTTCGCGAACATCCTCGGGCCCCGGATCGACTCGCCGCTCGCCGAGTACCTGGCGCTGCCGGTGCTGCCGACCGTCCTGGGCTACGACCCGCGGCTGCAGTTCGTCCACGAGGACGACGTGATCGACGTCCTGCGCCTGGGGGCGCACGAGCCCCGCAGGGCGACCCAGAACAGCGGCACGTTCAACGTGGCCGGGGACGGGGTGCTGCTGCTCTCCCAGTGCGCGCGGCGGCTCGGCCGGCCGACGGTGCCGGTGCTGCTGCCCGCGGTCACCTGGGTGGGCACGGCGCTGCGTACGGTCGGGATCACCGACTTCGCGCCCGAGCAGATCCGGCTGCTCACGCACGGCCGGGTCGTCTCGACGGTCCAGACGCGGGAGGTCCTCGGCTTCTCGCCGCGCTACTCGACGGCGGAGGCGCTCGCGGACTTCGCGCGGGGCCGGGGGCCGGGGCTGCTGCCGCCCGAGCTGCTCGCCGGGGCGGTGGACCGGATCGCCGGGCGCCTGGCCCCGCAGGCCGCCGGGCGTCCGGATCCGTCGGCCGCTCCTTCCACCGAAGCTTCCCCCCTTCACCACGGCGCCTGAGGAGACCCGACTGCGATGGCGGACGCCAAGGTCATTCCGTTCGACGACGACCGCTCACGGGCCCGTCGTCGGCCCGCCCGGGCCGATGGCGAGGCGGCGGCCGTACGGGCCCTGCCGGGGCCCCAGCAGGGGCCTGGGGAGCCTGAGCGGGTGTCCGGGGCTTCCGGGGCTTCCGGGAGCTCCGGGGCCGCGTCCCCGGGGCCGGAGCGGGCTTCCGGGGCGCAGGGGGCCGGGACCCCGGATGCGTCTCCTGAGGTGTCTCCGGACGCGTCTTCGGACGCGTCTCCGGGCACGGGACGGGGGGCGGACGCGCCGGGGGGCGGGAGCGGCTGGGAACGGCGGCTCGCGGGCGGGCTCGCGTTCCTGCGGCGGCGGATCACCGGCGAGTACGAGGTCGACGAGTTCGGCTACGACGAGGAGCTCACCGACCAGGTCCTGATGTCGCTACTGCGCCCGCTGTACGAGAAGTACTTCCGGGTGGAGGTGAAGGGCGTCGAGAACATCCCGGCCGAGGGCGGGGCGCTGATCGTCGCCAACCACTCCGGGACCCTGCCGCTGGACGGGCTGATGATGCAGGTCGGCGTCCACGACAACCATCCCGCCGGGCGGCACCTGCGGCTGCTCGCGGCGGACCTGGTCTTCGTGCTGCCCGTCGTCAACGAGCTGGCCCGCAAGGCGGGGCACACGCTGGCCTGCGCGGAGGACGCGGAGCGGCTGCTGCGCGCCGGCGAGATCGTCGGGGTGATGCCGGAGGGCTTCAAGGGGATCGGGAAGCCCTTCGGGGAGCGGTACAAGCTCCAGCGGTTCGGGCGGGGCGGTTTCGTGTCGACGGCGCTGCGGGCCGGGGTGCCGATCGTGCCCTGCTCGATCGTGGGCGCCGAGGAGATATACCCGATGCTCGGGAACGCCAAGACCCTGGCGCGGGTGCTCGGATTCCCGTACTTCCCGCTCACCCCGACCTTCCCCTGGCTGGGGCCGCTCGGGGCGCTGCCGCTGCCGACGAAGTGGACGATCCAGTTCGGCGAGCCGATCCCGACGGACTCCTACGCGCCGGAGGCGGCGGAGGACCCGATGCTGATGTTCAACCTGACGGACCAGGTGCGGGAGCAGATCCAGCACACGCTCTACAAGTTGCTGGTGCAGCGGCGGTCGGTGTTCTTCTGACCGATCGCATGGAAGAAGGGGCGCCCCCCGTCCGTGGGGGCGCCCCTTCTTCTTGCTAGCGAGCGTCCTCGCTGTCGATGCCGAGGCCCGGAAGCAGGCCCGGCAGGAGTGGCGGAAGGGTCACGTCCGGCACGTCCGGGGTCGACTGGCCGGACGTCGGGGCCGTCGGTGTGCCCGTCGGGGACGGATTGAGCAGTCCGCCGGTGTTGCCGCCGAGGAGGCCGTCGTCCTCGGGCGAGCCGCTGGCGCTGCCCGTGCTCGGGGTGGTTCCCGTGCTGGACCCGGACGGGCGGGGCGAGGCGGAGTGGCTGCCCGAGGGGGACGTCTCCTGGCCGGCCGAGGGCTGGGTGCCCGTGCCCTGGGTGCCCTGAGGGGTGCCCGGCCTGCTGCGCGGCCCCCCGGTGCCGATCGCGCCTCTCTCGGGGGTGCGGGGGAGCACCGACTGGAGCGGCTCGACCTCTTCGTCTATGGCGTCGAAGACGTCCGTCACCTCGCTGCCGACGTCCGCCAGCTGGACGGGGAGCCGGTCGCGGAGGCCGTTCCAGGTGTCCCGGTGGGCCTGGGCGAAGGAGTTGAGCCGGGCCATCGGGCCGATCTCGCCGTCCCGCTCGTACGCCTCGCGGAGCAGCCGGTGGCCTTCCGAGGCGTCGTGCTTCATCCCGCCCAGGACGCGGCGGATCTCGGCGAGGGACTCGTGGTCGAGCTCCCCCGCGCGGCCGCGCTCCATGAGCCGGCGGGCCTCGCTGAGGCGGGTGGAGGCCTGGTCGAGGTAGATGCCGCCGCGGTCCGCGTCGTCGTCCGCCATGCCCAGCTTGATGTCCTCCATGCCTCGCTTGAGCCCGTAGAGCGAGTCACCGGGGAGGGCGTCGGAGCTGGCAGCGGCCACTCCGCCGAAGGCGCCCGCCGCCACACCGACCGTGAGGCCGCCGGCGGCGAGGCCCTTGGTCCATCGGGACCTGGGGCGCAGTTTCCGGAGCGGGGACGCCCGATGGGATCCCTTGCCGGTGGATGTCCGCTGCTCGGGCACCGTAGGGCCCGCGGCAGCGCTCCCTTCCATGAGCATCGCTTCCATGGCGGCGACGAGCTGGGCTCGCTGCACCACCTTGACCTCGGGGTCGAGCTGTGGCTTCGGCAGCTCCCCGAGGCCGTTCGCCAAGGCCAACAGTCGTCCCTGCCCGGCTGGTTCAGCCGGTTCCGCCGGGGCCTCGGGCTGCTCGGCCGCCGCGTCCTCGGACGCCCGGTCCTCCAGGGCCTGGGCGAAGGCGTTCGCCCGCCGGTGCGCCGATACGTTCGCGATCACTGGCGGCACCTCCTCTCGTCATGACGGTCGACTCCCCGGGGTGTCCGGAAGGTTGCACACCTTGAGCGCATCCACACGAAAGAGTGAGTGGCTGCGGACATGGCGTGACCACAGGGAGCCTGCATCCCGCACAACGAGCGGCGCGGCACTTGGGTTACGCGCGAAAGATGATCGGACCAGTGCGTCATCGAGGCGTCACCGACTGTGAGTTGGACGGGGGTCGTTGGGGTGTGGGGGGAGGTGCGGGGATGGTGGCGCGGACCGGGGCAGGGGGGCGCGTGTGGGGGGCGCGGAGCGGTCAGCGGGCGTCGTCCGGGAGGAGGCGGGCCAGGGTGCGGACGGCCCGGTACTGGAGGGTCTTGATCGCGCCCTCGTTCTTGCCCATGACCCGGGCGGTCTCGGCGACCGAGAGGCCCTGCAGGAAGCGCAGGGTCACGCACTCCTGCTGCTGGGGGTTGAGGCGGCGCACCGCGTCGAGGAGTGCGGCGTTGGAGAGGGACTCCAGGACGGAGTCCTCGGGGCTGCGCTCGACCTCGTTGGCGTCGAGCATCTCGCCGGTGGTGACTTCCAGGCGGAAGCGGCTGGACTTGAAGTGGTCCGCGACCAGGTTCCGCGCGATCGTGACCAGCCAGGCGCCGAAGTCGCGGCCCTGCCAGGTGAAGGTGGAGATCCGGCGCAGGGCGCGCAGGAACGTCTCGCTGGTGAGGTCTTCCGCCGTCGCCTTCCCGCCGACGCGGTAGTAGATGTAGCGGTAGACCGTGTCGCTGTACTGGTCGTACAGACGGCCGAAGGCCTCGGCCTCGCCCGCCTGGGCGCGCTCGACCAGGTCCATCATGCGGGCGCTGTCGCTGTCGGCGGAGGGGCGGCGTGCGGTGGTCGAGGTTCCGGAGCCGGAGCGGGCGCCCCGTCTGCTCACGGCGGCGCCGCCGTCGGCCAGGGCGTAGCAAGGGCCGGCGGGTGCCGGTGCGGCGAAGGCGAAGGCGGGGACAGGGCCGGCGTACGCGGTGGGGACGAAGCCGCGCAAAAGGTCGAGGACCGTTGCGCGCAGCGTAGCCAGGCCCGAGGTGTCAACCCCGACGTGTGGGTACACGGGACTCCCAGAGGCAGAGCTTCCATCACGTGCAGTGCGGGACCGTTCACCCGTCGTGGCGACTGGAGGGGTCCTTTGTGCGTCTGAGGAGAATAACGCTTCGTACAGGCAGCGCTACACCCAGTTGCTCAAATCACCGGTTCCGTCGTATCTGTTACTGCTTGTAGTCGCATCAAGTCGCAGTTCGTGACTACTTGTTGATCGGTTTGCTTCCGAGTGTGACTGCGCGGGCGATGTGTTGTGCTCAAGTGCGGGGCGGGGGAGTGACCGGGGCCGCTGCGGGGTAAGGAGTGCGGAATGCCCGGGAGTCGACGTGTGCGGTGCTGTTCGACCACGGACGGGTGAGTGCCCCTGGTCCGGGGTTGTCGCAGGTGATCGCAGCCGAAACGTATCGGCAGGACCCTCGCGGGAGCGGCGGGGGCCTCAGTGGCGGCGGCGGTGCAGGGCGACCGCGGCGGCGGTGCCGCCGGCCAGCGCGCCCAGGCCCGCGGCGGCGGGGATGCCGACCTTGGCGGCCTTGCGGCCGGTTCGGTAGTCGCGCAGCCGCCAGTCCCGGTCCTTCGCGTGCTTGCGCAGTTTGGTGTCCGGGTTGATCGCGTACGGGTGTCCCACCAGCGAGAGCATCGGGATGTCGTTGTGAGAGTCGCTGTACGCGGCGCAGCGGCCCAGGTCGAGGCCCTCGGCGGCGGCGAGGGCCCGTACGGCCTCGGCCTTGGCCGGTCCGTGCAGGGGCTCGCCGACCAGCTTGCCCGTGTACACGCCGTCGACGGACTCGGCGACCGTGCCGAGCGCGCCGGTCAGGCCGAGGCGGCGGGCGATGATCGTGGCCGTCTCGACCGGGGCGGCCGTGACCAGCCAGACCTTCTGGCCCGCGTCCAGGTGCGCCTGGGCGAGGCCGCGGGTCCCGGGCCAGATGCGGTCGGCCATGTACTCGTCGTAGATCTCCTCGCCGATCGACATCAGTTCGGAGACGCGGTGGCCCTTGACGATGGACAGGGCGCTGTCGCGGGCGTCCTGCATGTGCTCGGGGTCCTCGACGCCGGCGATCCGGAACCAGGCCTGCGCCCAGGCGAAGCGCGCGAGTTCGCGGCGCTGGAAGAACTTCCGCTTGTACAGGCCGCGCCCGAAGTGGAAGAGCGCGGCGCCCTGCATCACGGTGTTGTCGAGGTCGAAGAAGGCCGCCGCCCGGACGTCTCCGACGACCGGGAACTCGGGCTCGGCGGCCTCGGTCTCGGCGGCGGCGGACTCCTCGCGCTCCAGCTCCAGCTGGAGCGAGGACTTGCGCGCCGCCTCGGCGGCGGCCTCGCCTGCCAGGACGCTGCGCGCGGTGGCGGAGCGCCTACGGGGGGTGAGCCATCCCAGAGCGGCCATGCCGTTGAGCATAGCCAGTCTGTTCGGTACTTCCTGACTTGTGAGGATGCCGTGGTGTGAACAGTGGGGGACTCCGCTGTTACCGGGCGCCAGAATGGACGTCATGTTCGGACGTACGAAGAAGAAGGACGCCCCGTCGGGCGGCGGCGGCGCCGCGTCGCGTGTGGTGACGCTGATCGGCAAGCCGGGGTGTCATCTCTGCGACGACGCCCGCGCGGTGATCGAGGCCGTGTGCGCGGAGACCGGAGCATCCTGGGAGGAGAAGGACATCACCCGGGACGAGGAGCTCCACCGGGCGTACTGGGAGCAGATTCCCGTCGTCCTGATCGACGGCGAGCAGCACACCTTCTGGCGCGTGGACGCGGGGCGGCTCCGGCGCGAACTGGGTGCCTGACCGAAAGACGGTTACCATCATGGACGTTTTGTTGGGTTTCGGGGGCGGCATCGTGAGGAGAGTGTGCGGCTTTGCCCCCTTCGGGATCTCAACGCGCTGACGCACTCCGCGGTTCCGCGACGATACGAACCGGCCGCGTGACCCCGGTCACTTTGGGCAGACAAAACGGACACCATCTTTGTGCACGCGTTCACAAAGACATAGCCTGCATTCGACGGGGCGGTCTTGGGACATATGGCCGCCTGCAGCCCCGCTCATCCCGCAGGAGCACCGTGGCAACTGGCCGAACTCACCGACCGGCGACCCGTAGCCGAGGAATTCCCGAGGCCACCGTCGCCCGGCTTCCGCTGTATCTGCGCGCACTCACCGCGCTCTCGGAGCGCTCCGTACCCACGGTCTCCTCCGAGGAGCTCGCGGCCGCGGCGGGGGTCAACTCCGCGAAGCTGCGCAAGGACTTCAGCTACCTCGGCTCGTACGGCACCCGCGGTGTCGGCTACGACGTCGAGTACCTCGTCTACCAGATCTCCCGTGAGCTGGGGCTCACCCAGGACTGGCCGGTCGTCATCGTCGGCATCGGTAACCTCGGCGCCGCCCTCGCGGGCTACGGCGGTTTCGCCTCCCGAGGCTTCCGCGTCGCCGCGCTCATCGACGCCGACCCCGCCATGACCGGCAAGCCGGTCGCCGGGATCCCCGTCCAGCACAGCGACGACCTCGAGAAGATCATCAACGAGGACGGCGTCTCCATCGGCGTCATCGCGACCCCGGCCGGCGTCGCCCAGCAGGTCTGCGACCGGCTCGTGGCCGCCGGAGTCACCTCCATCCTGAACTTCGCCCCGACCGTGCTGTCCGTGCCCGACGGCGTCGACGTGCGCAAGGTCGACCTCTCCATCGAGCTGCAGATCCTCGCCTTCCACGAGCAGCGCAAGGCCGGCGAGGAGATGAGCGCCGAGGAGGGCCCCGACGCGGGCGCCGAGCCCGAGCCCGCCGCGGCCGTCGCGCCGCCGGCCCCCCGTGGCACCGCGGGCGGCGCCGGCCGCAAGGGACCCGACGGGGACGTCCCCGCGGTGATGCCGGCATGAGCCTTCTCGTCGTCGGCCTGAGCCACCGCAGCGCCCCGGTCTCCATCCTGGAGCGGGCCTCGCTGTCGGCGGACACCCAGGCCAAGCTGCTCCAGGACACCCTCGCCGCCGAACCGGCCGCCGAGGGCACCGTCCTGGCCACCTGCAACCGCATCGAGCTCTACGCCGACGTGGACAAGTTCCACGCCGGGGTCGCCGAGCTGTCCACGCTGCTCGCGCAGCACAGCGGCGTCGGCCTGGACGAGCTCACTCCTTATCTCTATGTGCACTACGAGGACAGGGCCGTCCACCACCTCTTCTCGGTGGCCTGCGGGCTCGACTCCATGGTCGTCGGCGAGGGCCAGATCCTCGGCCAGATCAAGGACGCCCTCGCCCTCGGCCAGGAGCTCCACACCGCCGGCCGGCTCCTCAACGACCTGTTCCAGCAGGCCCTGAGGGTCGGCAAGCGCGCCCACAGCGAGACCGGCATCGACCGGGCCGGGCAGTCGCTCGTCACCTTCGGCCTGGAGCAGCTCGCCCAGGACGCGGACGTCGAGACCTGGGCCAAGGGCAAGAAGGCCCTCGTCATCGGGGCCGGCTCGATGTCCTCGCTGGCCGCCGCCACGCTCGCGCGCTCCGGCGTCTCCGAGATCGTCATCGCCAACCGCACCCTGTCCCGCGCCGAGCGGCTCGCCCAGATCCTGGGCGAGGCCGGTGGCACCCCCAGAGGCAACTCCGGGGGAGGCACGGGGGCGGCCGCACGCGCGGTCGAGATGGTTGCCGTCGGCGACGAACTGACACGTGCCGACGTCGTCGTCTCCTGCACCGGCGCCACCGGACTCGTCCTCACCGGCGAGGCCGTCGAGGACGCCGTGCAGGGCCGTACGGCTCCGCTCTTCCTGCTCGACCTCGCCATGCCCCGCGACATCGACGCCGCCGCCCACCGCATCCCCGGTGTCCGGCTCGTCGACATCGAGTCGCTCGCCGAGGCCTCCGCCGACGCCCCCATGGCCGCCGACGTCGACCAGGTCCGGGGCATCGTCTCCGACGAGGTCGCCGCCTTCGGCGCCGCCCAGCGCGCCGCGCACATCACCCCCACCGTCGTCGCCCTGCGCACGATGGCCGCCGAGGTGGTCGCGGGCGAGGTCGCCCGGCTGGAAGGCCGCCTCCCCGGCCTCGACGACAAGCAGCGCGCCGAGATCACCCAGACCGTGCGCCGCGTGGTCGACAAGCTCCTGCACGCGCCGACCGTGCGGGTCAAGCAGCTGGCCAGCGAGCCCGGCGGCGCCGGGTACGCGGACGCGCTGCGGACACTCTTCGACCTCGACCCGGAGACGGTGGCTTCTGTCAGCCGGGCCGACCTGAATGACGCCGACGTCAAGAACCGAGGGCGAGTATGACCGAGAGGGCACTGAGGCTCGGGACCAGGCGCAGCAAGCTCGCCATGGCCCAGTCCGGGCACGTGGCCGACGCCGTCCGGCAGCTGACCGGCCGGCCCGTCGAGCTCGTGGAGATCACGACGTACGGGGACACCTCCCGGGAGCACCTCGCGCAGATCGGCGGCACCGGCGTCTTCGTCGCCGCGCTGCGCGACGCGCTGCTCGCGGGCGAGGTGGACTTCGCCGTGCACTCCCTGAAGGACCTGCCGACCGCGCAGCACCCCGACCTGGTGCTGGCCGCGATCCCGCAGCGCGAGGACCCGCGCGACGTACTGATCGCCCGCGAGGGACTGTCGCTGGACCGGTTGCCCCAGGGCGCCCGGGTCGGCACCGGCTCCCCGCGGCGGATGGCACAGCTCCACGCCTACGCGCGCAACCACGGCCTGGACATCACCTGCGTCCCCATCCGCGGCAACGTCGACACCCGCGTCGGCTACGTCCGCGCTGGCGAGCTCGACGCGGTCGTCCTGGCCGCGGCCGGACTCAACCGCATCGGCGGGACCGACGAGCTCCTCGGCGGCCTCTCCGCCGAGCCGCTGGCCGTCGACACCGTCCTGCCCGCCCCCGGCCAGGGGGCCCTGGCCGTCGAATGCCTGGCGTCGAACACCGAACTCGTCGCCGCGCTCGCGCCTCTCGACGACCCGCGCACGCGGGCCGCCGTGACCGCCGAGCGATCCCTGCTCGCCGCCCTGGAGGCCGGCTGCTCCGCACCTGTGGGTGCGCTGGCCGACCTGCTGGCCGACGACCCCGGTCACGGGCAGGTTGTCACCGAAATGCGCCTGCGCGGCGTCGTCGGCACCACCGACGGCTCGACGCTGGTGCAGCTGTCCACCACCGGACCCGTACCCACCTCGCACGACGAGGCCATGGCGCTCGGACGCGAACTCGCGGACGAAATGCTCGCCAAGGGTGCGGCCGGTCTTATGGGGGAGCGAGCACTTTGAACCCCACCCGCCCGACCACCAGCCCGCTGTCCCCGGCCTTCGCAGGCCATGGGCACGTCACATTCCTCGGCGCAGGCCCCGGTGACCCCGGACTCCTGACCCTCAGGGCCGTCGAGGCCCTCGCCGGAGCGGATGTCCTGATCGCCGAGCCGGAGGTGCTCGAGGTCGTTCGCGGCCATGCGCGCGTGGGGGTGAGCACGCCTGAGCTGACGGTTGTTGACGAGGCGTCAACAACCGCCGGTGTCCCCGTGTTGAGGGATGCGGCCAATCTTGTCATGGAGGCCGCGAGGGGCGGCAGGCGGGTCGTCCGTGCGGTGACCGGCGACCCCGGCCTCGACGGGAACGCGGGAGCCGAGATGCTCGCCTGCGCCGCCGAGGGCATCCCCTTCGAGGTCGTGCCCGGCGTCGCCACCGCCGTCGGCGTGCCCGCGTACGCCGGTGTGCCGCTGCGCGACGCGCAGGGCACCGACGTGCGCTTCGTCGACGCCCGGACCGCCGACGAGCGGTGCTGGTCCGAGGTCGGTGCCTCGGACGGGACCGTCGTCGTGTCCACCTCCCTGGATTCGGTCGCCGCGGCTGCCGGAGAGCTGGTGGCGGCTGGCCGTAAGCCGGACACCCCGCTCACCGTCACCATCGCCGGTACGACGACGCGCCAGCGCACCTGGAACGCGACGCTCGGCACCATCGCCCAGGTCTTCAAGCAGGGCAAGGTCCTCCCCTCGCCCGAGGGCCACCGGCCGGTCATAGCCGTGGTCGGCGAGCGCAGCGCCGCCGCGCAGCGGGACCAGCTGTCGTGGTTCGAGTCCAAGCCCCTCTTCGGGTGGCGGGTCCTCGTGCCGCGCACCAAGGAGCAGGCCGCGTCGCTCTCCGACCAGCTGCGCTCGTACGGCGCGGTGCCCCACGAGGTGCCGACGATCGCCGTCGAGCCGCCGCGCACCCCGCAGCAGATGGAGCGGGCGGTCAAGGGGCTCGTCACCGGACGGTACGAGTGGATCGCCTTCACCTCGGTGAACGCGGTCAAGGCCGTACGGGAGAAGTTCGAGGAATACGGGCTCGACGCCCGCGCCTTCGCCGGCATCAAGGTCGCGGCCGTCGGCGAGCAGACCGCCGCCGCGCTCGTGGACTTCGGCGTGAAGCCGGACCTCGTGCCGTCGGGCGAGCAGTCCGCGGCGGGCCTGCTGGAGGACTGGCCGCCGTACGACCCGGTCTTCGACCCGATCGACCGCGTCTTCCTGCCGCGCGCCGACATCGCCACCGAGACGCTGGTCGCCGGGCTCATCGAGCTCGGGTGGGAGGTCGACGACGTCACCGCCTACCGGACCGTACGGGCCTCGCCGCCGCCGGCGGACACGCGCGAGGCGATCAAGGGCGGCGGCTTCGACGCCGTGCTCTTCACCTCGTCCTCGACCGTGCGGAACCTCGTCGGCATCGCCGGCAAGCCGCACAACGTGACGGTCATCGCCTGCATCGGGCCCGCCACGGCCAAGACGGCCGAGGAGCACGGGCTGCGGGTCGACGTGCTCTCGCCCGAGCCGTCCGTCCACAAGCTCGCCGAGGCGCTGGCGGACTTCGGCCTGCGGCGCCGGGAGACGGCGCTGGAGGCGGGGGATCCGGTGACGCGGCCGTCGGAGCGGAGGCCGGGGGCGCGGCGACGTCGGACGACGTAGCGGTTTCTGGTGTGGTGCGGGGCGCGGTCTCTTCGGGGGCCGCGCCCCGCGCGCGTTGTGCGCCCCGCCGGCCCCCCGTTGTGGGCATACGTTCCGCTCGAGCAGGGGGACCCCCATCGCCCCAGCGGGACGATTGCCCACACGGCGGTGGGCGGGGGTATGCCCACATCGCGTCGGTAAAGGGGGGGCTCCCGCGGGCGTAGCCTCGGGGGCATGAACTCGTACGGATCCTTTCCCGGGGCGCGGCCGCGGCGGCTGCGGACGACGCCTGCCCTGCGGCGGATGGTGGCCGAGACGCGCCTGCATCCCGCCGACCTGATCCTGCCCGCGTTCGTGCGCGAGGGCATCACCGAGCCCGTGCCGATCCAGGCCATGCCCGGGGTCGTGCAGCACACGCGGGACACCCTGCGGAAGGCCGCCGTGGAGGCGCTGGAGGCCGGAGTCTCCGGGATCATGCTCTTCGGCGTGCCCGAGGACGCGAAGAAGGACGCCGCCGGAACGGCCGGCACGGACCCGGACGGGATCCTCCAGGTCGCCATCCGCGACGTCCGCGCCGAGGTCGGCGACGAGCTCGTCATCATGTCGGACCTGTGCCTCGACGAGTTCACCGACCACGGCCACTGCGGCGTCCTCGACGCCGACGGCCGCGTCGACAACGACGCCACCCTGGAACGCTACGCCGAGATGGCCCAGGTCCAGGCCGACGCCGGCGTCCACGTCGTCGGCCCCTCCGGGATGATGGACGGCCAGGTCGGAGTCGTCCGCGACGCCCTGGACACCATCGGCAAGGAGGACGTGTCGATCCTCGCGTACACCGCGAAGTACTCCTCCGCCTTCTACGGCCCCTTCCGCGAGGCCGTCGGCTCCTCCCTCCAGGGCGACCGCAAGACCTACCAGCAGGACCCCGCCAACCTCCGCGAGTCCCTGCGCGAGCTGGCGCTCGACCTGGAGGAGGGCGCCGACATGGTGATGGTGAAGCCGGCCGGGCCGTACCTCGACGTGCTCGCCAAGGTCGCCGCCTCCGTCGACGTGCCCGTCGCCGCCTACCAGATCAGCGGCGAGTACTCGATGGTCGAAGCCGCCGCCGAGAAGGGCTGGATCGACCGCGACAAGGCGATCCTGGAGACCCTCACCGGCATCCGCCGCGCCGGCGCGCAGATGATCCTCACCTACTGGGCGACCGAGGTCGCGCAGAAGCTGTCCGCCGGGGGCCGCTAGTCGGGGCCTAGTCCCACCAGAAGCTCCACATCGGGCTGTTCAGCAGGGCCTCCCGCGCGTAGGCGCGCAGGTCGTCGTGGTTCCCCTGCGTGACGTTGTCCGGGCAGAACGCGAAGTGCTCCGCCGCCACCGCCTCGGCCTCCTCCACGGTCCGGGGCGGGGCGGCCACCGACACCACCAGCTGGTCGAAGGTCAGCGCGACGACCCGAGCGCCGAAACGGTCCTCCCAGGAGCGCAGCACCGCGCACAGGCGCGCCACGTCGTTCTCGTGGTTCATGGGCCCGCCCCAGCCGATGACTGCCGGTATGTCGGCGCTCCGCCGGGCGGGCACCAGGGCCGGGCGCGCCTCCGCCAGCCAGGAACCCGGCCTCGTCAGCAGCTCCGCGACGGCCTGCGCCGCTCGGTCCGGGTCCGTACGCAGCGGCTGCGCCGGAGCCAGCCCCGGCCAGCCGGCGGCGAAGGCAGCCACGGCCTCCTCGTACCCCGACTGCTCGCCGAACAACTTCTCCACGGCCGCGGTCACCCGGAGGTCCCGCTCCGCCTCCGGTATCTCCGAGGCCGCGTAGTACTCCCAGAAGTCGGCAAGGACCTCGTCGGCGTCGTGGTCCGCCGGGTCGCTCATCCGCTCCGGCTCCAGCTCCCACTCGTCCAGGCCCCACCTGCCACCCAGCAGCACCGGCAGCAGCCCCGCCGTCCGGGCCGCCGGGCGCAGCGCCGCCCATGCGGCCGGCCCCGCCGCGCCGTGCCCCGACCAGAGGTACGGGTCGTCCGCCGGGCCCGTGAGAGAACCCGGCGGCAGGCCGAGGCCGAGGGAACGGCCGGTCGGATCGGAAACGAGCTTCGGCAGCTGGTTCGGGATCATCGCCATGATCGAAAGGTAGGGGGAGCCACTGACAACGGGGCGAGTGGTGGGGCGGCACCGGGCGGCGCACCCTGGAGAGGTAGCCGACAGGTCCTCGGTGGAGGTGGTCCTCATGATGCACACACTTGTCGGATGGCACGTGGAGATGGAGTTCCAGGAGGAAGGTGACCGCACGCGGGCCGCGGCCATGGTCCGGCTCAGCGACGGCACCGAGTTCCGGGCCCACGGCACCGCGAACCGGCACCCCTCCGACCCGGACCAGCTGCGGGTGGGCGAGGAGATCGCCGGCGCGCGCGCCCTGATGGACCTCGCCTCCCAGCTGCTCCAGAAGGCCCACACCGAGATCGACGAGGTGTCCGGCCGGACCTCGCACACCATCAGCCGCTGACGACGAAGCCCCCGGCACGGTGATCCGTACCGGGGGCTTCGTACCAGGGGTGTCTTCGTACCAGGGGTGTCAGAGACGCTCGGGCGTCCGGATGCCCAGCAGGGCCATGCCCTGGTGCAGCGTGCGGGCCGTCAGCTCGCACAGGAAGAGGCGGTTCTCCGCGATCTCCTGCGGCGGCTCCGGCTTGATGACCGGGCACTGGTCGTAGAACGTCGTGAGCAGCGAGGCGAGCTGGTACAGGTACGCGGTGAGCTTGTGCGGCGCGTACTCCGTGGCCGCCTCGGACACCGTCTCGGCGAACTGGTCCAGGTGCAGGCCGAGCGCGCGCTCCGCCGGAGCGAGCTCCAGCTCCGGGTGGGCGACGGGGGTGCGGTCGCCGGCCTTGCCGAAGATCGACCTGATACGGGCGTACGCGTACTGCAGGTACACCGACGTGTCGCCGTTCAGCGACACCATCTGGTCCAGGTCGAACTTGTAGTCGCGCGCTGCGGACGTCGACAGGTCGGCGTACTTCACCGCGCCGATGCCGACGAACTGGCCGTTCTCGACGATCTCCGTCTCGGTCAGGCCCACCTTCTCGGCCTTCTCGCGGACGACCGTCGTCGCCCGGTCCACGGCTTCGTCCAGCAGATCCACCAGCCGGACCGTCTCGCCCTCGCGGGTCTTGAACGGCTTGCCGTCCTTGCCCAGGACCGTGCCGAAGGCCAGCTGGACGGCCTTCACCTCGTCGTTCAGCCAGCCGGCCCGGCGGGCCGTCTCGAAGACCATCTTGAAGTGCAGCGACTGGCGGGCGTCCACCACGTACAGCAGGGAGGTCGCCTTCAGGTTCTGCACCCGGTCACGGATCGCGGACAGGTCCGTCGCCGCGTAGCCGAAGCCGCCGTCGGACTTCTGGACGATCAGCGGCACCGGGTTGCCGTCCGGGCCCTTCACGTCGTCGAAGAACACGCACAGCGCGCCCTCGGAGCGGACGGCGACGCCCGACTCCTCCAGGATGCGGCAGGTCTCCGCCAGCATGTCGTTGTACCCGGACTCGCCGACGACGTCGCCGTCCCGGATGTCCATGTCCAGCTTGTCGAAGACCGAGTAGAAGTAGATCTTCGACTCGTCGACGAACCGCTGCCAGAGCGCGAGCGTCTCCTCGTCCCCGGCCTGGAGGTCCACCACGCGCGCGCGGGCCCGCGTCTTGAAGTCCTCGTCGGAGTCGAACAGGGCACGCGAGGCCTTGTACAGCCGGTTCAGGTTCGACATGGCCTCCTCACCGGAGACCTCGGCGCCGTCCTCGGCCTTGTGGTCCAGCTCGTGCGGGTGCTCGATCAGGAACTGGATGAGCATGCCGAACTGGGTGCCCCAGTCGCCGATGTGGTGGCGCCGGACCACCGTCTCGCCGGTGAACTCGAGGATCTCGACCATCGCCGCGCCGATCACGGCGGACCGGAGGTGGCCGACGTGCATCTCCTTCGCCACGTTCGGCTGGGCGTAGTCGATGACCGTCGTGCCCGCCGACTCGTTGAACGGCACGCCGAGACGCGCGTCCGCCGCACGGGCCGCGAGGGTGTCGATGATCGCCGCGTCGGTGACCGTGATGTTCAGGAAGCCGGGGCCCGAGACCTCGATCTCCTTCAGGACGTCATTGGCCGGGATCGCCTCGACGACCTTCGTCGCCAGCTCACGCGGGTTGCCCTTGAGCTGCTTGGCGAGCGCCAGGATGCCGTTGGCCTGGAAGTCGGCCCGGTCGCTTCGTCGGAGCAGCGGGTCGGCGGACGCGGCGTCCGGCAGGGCTGCCGAGAGGCCGTCCGCGAGGCGCTGCTGCACGGTCGAAGCGAGGGAAGGGACCGAGGCCATGAGCTTCCGTTCCTGTTGAGTTCGTCAGGTCTGATTCGCCTGTCAAGTGTCCCACGGGAGCGCAACGTGATTTCCCCGCCTGTGGACAACCTCGGAGACCCGCGTTCCGTCTGGGAGAATGGTTCGCGTAGGGCTGTCAGGCAAGAACTCCTCAGGAAGAAGGACGTACCGACCGTGGCTCAGAGCAGCACCGAGACCGACTGGGTCTCCCGTTTCGCGGACGAGGTCATCGCCGAGTCGGAGCGACGTGCGCCTGGCAAACCGGTCGTCGTCGCCTCCGGCCTCTCCCCGTCCGGCCCGATCCACCTCGGCAACCTCCGCGAGGTCATGACCCCGCACCTGGTCGCCGACGAGATCCGCCGCCGCGGGTACGAGGTCCGGCACCTCATCTCCTGGGACGACTACGACCGCTACCGCAAGGTGCCGAACGGCATCGAGGGCATCGACGCGTCCTGGGCCGAGCACATCGGCAAGCCGCTGACCTCCGTCCCGGCCCCGGCAGGCTCGCCCCACCCCAACTGGGCCGAGCACTTCAAGGCCGCCATGGTCGAGTCGCTCGCCGAGCTGGGCGTCGAGTACGACCCCATCAGCCAGACCGAGCAGTACACCGCCGGCGCCTACCGCGAGCAGATCCTGCACGCGATGAGGCACCGCGGCGACATCGACGCCATCCTCGACCAGTACCGGACGAAGAAGGCCCCGAAGAAGCAGTCGCAGAAGCCCGTCGACGAGGCCGAGCTGGAGGCCGAGGAGGGCTCCGGCGCCGCCGGCGAGGACGACGGCTCCGGCGGCACCTCCGGCTACTTCCCGTACAAGCCCTACTGCGGGCAGTGCGAGAAGGACCTCACCGCCGTCACCTCCTACGACGACGACACCACCGAGCTCGCCTACACCTGCACCAACTGCGGCTTCTCCGAGACCGTCGCGCTCAGCGAGTTCAACCGCGGCAAGCTGGTCTGGAAGGTCGACTGGCCCATGCGCTGGGCCTACGAGGGCGTCATCTTCGAGCCCTCCGGCGTCGACCACTCCTCGCCCGGCTCGTCCTTCGTCGTCGGCGGCCAGATCGTCCGCGAGATCTTCGACGGCGTCCAGCCCATCGGCCCCATGTACGCCTTCGTCGGCATCAGCGGCATGGCCAAGATGTCCTCCTCGCGCGGTGGCGTGCCCACGGCCGCCGACGCGCTGAAGATCATGGAAGCCCCGCTGCTGCGCTGGCTGTACGCCCGCCGCAAGCCGAACCAGTCCTTCAAGATCGCCTTCGACCAGGAGATCCAGCGGCTCTACGACGAGTGGGACAAGCTGGAGGCCAAGGTCGCCGACGGCTCCGTCCTGCCCGCCGACGCCGCCGCCCACTCCCGCGCCGCCCGCACGGCCGCCGGCGAGCTGCCGCGCACCCCGCGCCCGCTGCCGTACCGCACCCTCGCCTCGGTCATGGACATCACCGCCGGCCACGACGAGCAGACCCTGCGGATCCTGACCGAGCTCGACCCCGAGAACCCGGTCACCACCCTCGACGAGGTCCGGCCGCGCCTCGACCGCGCCGAGAACTGGATCACCAACCAGGTCCCGGCCGACCAGCGCACCATCGTCCGCGAGGAGCCCGACACCGAGCTCCTCGGCTCCCTGGACGACGAGGGCCGCGAGTCGCTCCGCCTGCTCCTGGAGGGCCTCGACACCCACTGGTCGCTCGACGGGCTCACCACCCTCGTCTACGGCGTCCCGAAGGTCATGGCCGGCCTCGACGCGGAGGCCAAGCCGACGCCCGAGCTGAAGCTCGCCCAGCGCGCGTTCTTCGCCCTGCTCTACAAGCTCCTCGTCAGCCGCGAGACGGGCCCGCGCCTGCCCACGCTGCTGCTCGCGGTGGGTGCGGAGCGGGTGCGCAAGCTGCTCGGAGCCTGAGCGCGTGACCTGAGCATGTGAAGACCTGAGCATGTGAAAGGGCCGCCACCCGGATGCGGGTGGCGGCCCTTTCACATGCTCTTCGTGCCCCTACGGGGTGTCCACGTCGGCCCTCGCCTGCTGGACCCGCTCCTGCGCACCCGGCACCGCCTGCCGCAGCAGATCGATGTCGGACGCCGGGAACTCCGGAAGGCCGTACTGCTCGGCCACCAGCTGCGCCAGCTCGGCCTCGGCCGGGAACCGCTCGTGCTCGAGCACGTACGACCCCATGACCTTGTAGACGACGTCCTCGAACTCGTTGGCCCGCGGCTCCGGCTGCTCCACGTACTCCGGGTACTCCACGAACTCCTCGGGCCCCGCCGGAGGAACGTCCTCCGGCCCCTGCGGCACCGGAACGGGGATGGGCTCCAGGCCCTCCACGATCTGCGGGTTGTAGCTGCCTTCGTACGACTCCGGGGAGACCTGCGAGGCGTCGAACCAGTGGCTCTCGTGATTCACCGGCCCCATCGGTCCCACCGGGCCCTGCGCCTGGTTCGGGCCCTGCGCCTGCGCCGGGACCTGGGCCTGCGCCGGGACCTGGGCCTGCAGTGCCGCAGGCTGCTGGGGCTGCGGGAGCGCGACCGGCTGCGGCTGAGGGCCCGGAGGGAGTACCGCCGGCTCTATGCCCGCCGCCGCCAGGCCCGCCGCGGCCGTCTCCGCGAGCGGCACCCCGTACCGGGCGAGACGCAGCGGCATCAGCGCCTCCACCGGCGCCTTGCGCCGCCAGCTCCGGCCGAAGCGCGCCTGCAGCCGTGCCTGGTAGATCAGCCGCTCCTGCTCCAGCTTGATCACCTGCTCGTACGAGCGGAGCTCCCACAGCTTCATCCGGCGCCACAGCCGGAACGTCGGCACCGGCGAGAGCAGCCAGCGGGTGATCCGGACGCCCTCCATGTGCTTGTCGGCCGTGATGTCCGCGATCCGGCCCACGGCGTGCCGCGCGGCCTCGACGGCCACCACGAACAGCACCGGGATCACGGCGTGCATGCCCACACCCAGCGGGTCCGGCCAGGCCGCCGCGCCGTTGAAGGCGATCGTCGCCGCCGTCAGCACCCAGGCCGTCTGGCGCAGCAGCGGGAACGGGATCCGCAGCCAGGTCAGCAGCAGGTCCAGCGCGAGCAGCACACAGATGCCCGCGTCGATGCCGATCGGGAAGAAGTACGAGAAGGTGCCGAAGCCCTTCTGCAGGGCGAGCTCGCGCACGGCGGCGTACGAACCCGCGAAACCGATCCCCGCGATGATCAGCGCACCGCCGATGACGAGGCCGATGAGTATTCGGTGTGTGCGTGTCAGCTGCATCGCGGCCACCCGCGATCCCCTCCCGTCATTCGACATCCGGCGCGCACAGACTGGCACATGTGCGCGAAGCCCGGCCCTCGGGGGAGGGACGGGCTCCGCGCGAATGTGCCACTCTGCGCTGGATTGTGACTACTTGTTGGCTGCGGCGACCGCCGCGACGGCCTCCTTGACCGCCGTGGCCGCACCGTTGGTGATGGTCTTCTCCGACGGGGTGTCGGCGCCCGCGTAACCGGCACCGTTGTACGACAGCAGGACCAGTACATTGCCCGTACGCACCAGGATCGACGTGTACGCGAAGTCCTCGTCGGTCTTGCGCAGCTGGTACGTGACCGTCTTCGCCTCGTCGCCGATGCCCGTGGCCGTGACCGTCTTGATCTTCTTCGCGCCCGCGGTCTCCTGGACCTTCACGAGCTCCTTCGCGAGGTTCTCGTGCGCGCGGTCCTGGCCGCTGCCGAGCGCGGCATCGGAGTCGTACCGGTAGAACGACACGTCCAGCCAGCGGTACTGCGAGCCCTTCACGCCCTTGTCGTCAAGACCGTTCCACGAGCAGCCGCCGCGGCTGGTGAGGTCGCTGGAGGGGGCCGGCGTGCCGTTCTTCGTCTTCGCCTTGGGCACCAGCGACGCCGTCGTCTTCGCGGAGATCGCCTTGCAGACCTCCGGCAGCTTCGCGAACTTCGCCGGCTCGACCGTCTTCGTCGACTGCGAGGGCGAAGGCGTCGCGGACGCCGACGCGGCCGTCTTGTCCTGGCCCTGCGTCTTGCCGGAGTCGCCGGAGTCCGAGGAGCAGCCGGCGGCGACGAGCATCACCGGGACGGCGGCGCAGGCGAGTATGCGGGTGAGTCGCGTTCGCGGAGCTGATCGCTGCATGGTTCCTTCAGTCGCTTGTCGTACGGTCCGGCCGGTGACCCGTCGGCCGGAGCCACGGGCGCGGCCATGAATACGGCCACGGGTACGGCGACACGTTACGTGGTCGCCGTCGGCTCACGGAGTGGAGCCGAGCCGCTACTCCTCCAGCCGCTCGGCGAGCTGCCGGGCCAGATTCCGGGCCTTTTCCTGCAGTTCCGCGCTGTCGGGGGCCTCGGTGGAACCCGTGGTCTGCTCCCGGTACGTGACCGTCACGATCACGTTCGATGTGCGGAACACCACGCTGACGGCACGCTGCAGGCTGTTCGCGCCGACCGTGCTGACGACGTCGTCGACGTACGCGATGTCCCCGAGGCCGTCGAGGACGCGGGGCTCCAGGCCGGTGAGGTCGCTGGTGGGGGAGCCCGAGGGGGTGGCGCCGTCCGTCGCCGGCTTGCCCGGCGGGGTGGTGGTCGGCGCGGGCTTGCCCGAGGCGGTGGAGGAGGGGGCGCCCGGGGTCGCTCCCGAGGTCGCTCCCGCGGCGGTTTCGGAGGCCGTTCCCGACGCCGTTCCCGTGGGGACGGGCGTGCCGGTCGTCGACGGCGGGGCCGTGGGCGGCACCGGGATGCCCGCCGCCAGCTGCTTGCGGACGTACACCTCCTGCGCCCGGTCGTCGTCGCTGACGGCCGCGTCGTACGACACCACCCGCTCGATGTCGAGGGAGAGCCGGTGCGAGGCGTCCGGGGTGTCGGCCTTCCACGTGCAGCCGACGCGCCGGTCGGTGTCGTACGTGACGGCGGCGACGCCCCGGTACGCCTTCTCGCGCTCGGCGTCGGGCAGCGCGGCGGCGCCCGGGAGCAGGTCCTTGAGGGTGGCCTGCGGGACGGCGCCGCAGGCCTCGAAGAGGGTGCGGTAGCGGCCGGGGGGTGCGACGGGGGCGGCCGGGCCGGCCTTGGCGTCGACCGCGATGTCGTCGGCGGGGGCGCCGGCGGAGCACGCGGTGAGGCCGGCCCCCAGGCCGAGGCCGAGTGCGAGGGCGACGGCGGTGCGAGCCGTGGACCCGGTGCGGCCGGGTGCGTACCTCTTTCGCTGCACGGTCCCAGGCTCCCTTCACCCGAAGTCTTTCCCGAAAACTGTTTGCCGCGTGAAGCCGGCCGGTGGACACAATGTCTATCGCACACGCAGCCGTTGATGCCGGTCCGCTGTCACCTGTACGGGCTTTGGCTCCGGTTTTTGCGTTATCAGACTTTTCGGGGGAATCGAGGAAGTATGTCGTACGTAGAGGTACCGGGCGCGAAAGTACCGATCAGGATGTGGGCCGACCCCGCCTCGGTGGAGGGCGGCGCCATGCAGCAGCTGCAGAACGTGGCGACGCTGCCGTGGATCAAGGGCCTCGCCGTGATGCCGGACGTGCACTACGGCAAGGGCGCGACGGTCGGCTCGGTGATCGCGATGCAGGGTGCGGTCTGTCCGGCGGCGGTCGGTGTGGACATCGGCTGCGGCATGTCGGCGGTCAAGACCTCACTGACGGCGAACGACCTGCCGGGCGACCTGTCCCGCCTCCGCTCGAAGATCGAGCAGGCGATTCCGGTGGGTCGCGGCATGCACCGCGACGAGGTCGACCCGAAGCGGCTGTACCAGTTCCCGACGGGGGGCTGGGAGGACTTCTGGGCGCGGTTCGACGGGGTCGCGGACGCGGTGAAGTTCCGGCGCGAGCGGGCCGCCCTGCAGATGGGGACGCTCGGGTCGGGCAACCACTTCGTGGAGTTCTGTATCGACACGTCCGGTGCGGTCTGGCTCATGCTGCACTCCGGCTCGCGGAACATCGGCAAGGAGCTGGCCGAGCACCACATCGGCGAGGCGCAGAAGCTGCCGCACAACCAGGGCCTTGTCGATCGTGATCTGGCGGTCTTCGTCGCCGACACCCCGCAGATGGCGGCCTACCGGCACGACCTCTTCTGGGCGCAGGAGTACGCGAAGTACAACCGCGCGATCATGATGGCGCTCTTCCAGGAGGTCGTCCGCAGGGAGTTCCGCAAGGCCAGGGTGACCTTCGAACCGGTGATCTCCTGCCACCACAACTACGTGGCGGAGGAGCGGTACGAGGGCATGGACCTGCTGGTCACGCGGAAGGGCGCGATCCGGGCAGGCTCCGGAGAGTTCGGGATCATCCCGGGTTCGATGGGCACCGGCTCGTACATCGTGAAGGGTCTGGGGAACGCGGCGTCGTTCAACTCCGCCTCGCACGGCGCCGGCCGGAAGATGAGCCGGAGCGCGGCGAAGCGGCGCTTCTCGACGCGGGACCTGGAGGAGCAGACGCGAGGTGTGGAGTGCCGGAAGGACTCCGGCGTCGTGGACGAGATCCCGGGCGCCTACAAGCCGATCGAGAAGGTGATCGAGCAGCAGCGGGACCTGGTGGAGGTCGTCGCCAAGCTGAAGCAGGTCATCTGCGTGAAGGGCTGACGTGCTCCGTTCGGGAGCGGAGGGGCCGGTGCGGTGCGCGCCGGCCCCCTTCTCGTGGTTCTACAGCTCGCGGTGGACCTTGGTGTTGGAGGCCTGGGCTCGGGGGCGGACCACCAGGAGGTCGATGTTGACGTGCGGGGGGCGGGTGCAGGCCCAGGTGATGGTGTCGGCCACGTCGTCGGCCGTGAGGGGTTCGGCGACGCCGGCGTAGACCTTGGCCGCCTTGTCCGTGTCGCCGCGGAAGCGGGTGGTGGCGAACTCGTCGGTCTTGACCATGCCGGGGGCGATCTCGATGACGCGGACCGGGGTGCCGACGATCTCCAGGCGGAGGGTCTCGGCGAGGACGCGGGCGCCGTTCTTGGCGGCGACGTAGCCGCCGCCGCCCTCGTAGGTGGAGTGGCCTGCGGTGGAGGAGAGGACGACCACCGTGCCGTCGCCGCTCGCCGTGAGGGCGGGGAGCAGGGCCTGGGTCATGTGGAGGGTGCCGAGGACGTTGACCTCGTACATCCGGCGCCAGTCCTCGGGGTCGCCGGTGGCGACGGAGTCGGCGCCGAGGGCGCCGCCGGCGTTGTTGACGAGGACGGCGAGGGTGCGGAAGGCGGTGGCGAACTCGTCGACGGCGGTGCGGTCGGTGACGTCGAGGGCGTAGGCGGTGGCCTGGTGGCCGGCTTCGGTGATCTCGGCGGCGAGGGCCTCGATGCGGTCCTTGCGGCGGGCGGTGAGGACCACTCGGTAGCCGGCGGCGGCCAGCTGCCGGGCGGTGGCGGCGCCGATTCCGCTGCTCGCTCCGGTGATGACGGCGATGGGGGTACCGGGGCCGGTCATGACGTGCTCCTCGCGCAGGTGGTCGATTACGTCGATCGCCCGGTCAGGATAGGTCGGGGCGGGGGTCAGCGGCCGCGCGGGGCGTACATGATCACGGCCATGCCGGCGAGGCAGATCAGGGCGCCGGTGACGTCCCAGCGGTCGGGGCGGTAGCCGTCGGCGGCCATCCCCCAGGCGAGGGAGCCGGCGACGAACACTCCGCCGTAGGCGGCGAGGACGCGGCCGAACTCGGCGTCGGGCTGGAGGGTGGCGACGAAGCCGTAGACGCCGAGGGCGATGACTCCCGCGCCGATCCAGATCCAGCCGCGGTGCTCCCGGACGCCCTGCCAGACGAGCCAGGCTCCGCCGATCTCGAAGAGGGCGGCGAGGACGAACAGGGCGATGGAGCGGGCGATCAGCATGGGGGCAGCGTGCCATGGGACACGCGGGCTGATGGATTGTCAGGATATGTGATGAGTCGTGGGTATTTTGTGGCCATGCGTGGATTGCGGAAGGGTGTGCTCGGGGTCGCTCTCGCGGCCGCGGTGGTGACGGGCGCGGGCACGAGTGCCGGTGCTGTGGGGCCGGTGGCCGGGGCCGAGGCGGATCTGTCCCATCACGGGCATGTCTCCCTGTGGGACGGGAGGGTCGGTGTCTGGCTGGTGAGCGAGAACCACGGGCCCTCCGATGTCTCCCAGGCGACGGTCCGGCTCGCCTTCTCCGTGCCGATGGCGGGTGGCCAGGAGCTGCCGCCGGCCTGCCTGTGGAGCAGCGAACGGGTGGTGTCCTGTCGGACGGGCGAGCTGCGGGCCGCGGGGGGCGCCGGTGAGCTGGCGCTCGACCTGCGGACGGCGGCCCTCCCGGACGAGATGACGGTCGAGATCACCACGGCCTGGCGGGACGGGGCGGCCGACCGGAATCCGAGGAACGACCGGCATCGTGTTCTGGTGCTCGCCACCGGGGACCCGTACGTCTTCTGAGTCGCCGCTGCCCGTCAGCGGCTCGCCCAGAAGACGTATCCGTCGGGGCGGACCAGTACGGCGGTCTTCTTCGTCGGGTCCGTCCAGGTGGCCCGGACGAGGTGCTTCGGGGTGACGGGGGCGGTCGCGGGCAGGGCGGGGGTGGCGCCCTCGGGGGCGATGAGGACGAACTCGCCCCGGCGGAGCAGCTCGTAGAGCCGGCCTTCGCGCAGGTGGGCGTCGGGTGCGCGGCGGCCCGAGGGGCGTCCGGTGCCCGGCTGGGGGGCGTACGCGATGCCGATGCCGCTGATCATGCCCAGGGCGCGGGCCGAGGCGGGCCGGACCGCGTTCAGGAAGCGGGCGGCGAGGGAGCGGGCGGTGCGGGTGAGGGGGGTGTGGGCCATCGCGAGGCGGACGATCGTGCCGCTGCTGCGGAGCACCATGGCGCCGACGGGGTGGCGCTCGGACTGGTAGCTGTCGAGGAGGGCCTCGGGGTCGGACGTCTCGCCGCGGAGTGCGGCGGTGAGCTTCCAGGAGAGGTTGGCGGCGTCCTGGAGGCCGGTGTTCATGCCCTGGCCGCCTGCGGGGGAGTGGACGTGGGCGGCGTCTCCGGCGAGGAAGGCACGGCCGACGCGGTAGGCGGGGGCCTGGCGCTCGTCGCTGTGGAAGCGGGAGATCCAGCGGGCGTCGTGCATGCCGTAGTCGGTGCCGAGGGCCATGCGGGCGATCTCGCGGACCTCGTCGAGGTCGACGGGCTCGGTGTCGGCGACCTGGCGGGTGCGGGTCCAGCCCATGACCCGGTACCAGCCGTCGCCGAAGGGGGCGAGGAAGGCGAAGGTGTCCCCGGAGCCGCTGACGCTGAACGAGTCGGCGGGCTCCTCGGCCAGGCGCACGTCGGCGAGGACGATCGAGCGGATCACGGACTGGCCGGGGAAGGGCAGGCCGAGGGCGGTGCGGACGGAGCTGCGGACGCCGTCCGTGCCGACCAGGTAGCGGGCGCGGAGGGTGAGCGGGGTGCCGTCGGCGTCGGTGAGCTCGGCGGTGACGCTGCCCGCGTCCTGGTGCAGTCCGCGCAGCTCCGTCCCGTACCGGAAGGTGACGCCCGCGGCCACCGCGCGGCGCTCCAGGAGGCGCTCGACCTCGTACTGCGGGGTGACGAGCAGGTGGTTGAAGCGGCTGGGCAGGCGGGTCATGTCCAGGTTGAGGCGGCCGAAGAGCCGCGCCGTGGTCAGGGTGGTGCCGGTGGTGAGGAGCTCGTCGGCGAGGCCGCGGGCGTCGAGCTGCTCCAGGGTGCGGGCGTGGACGCCGAAGGCGCGGGTCATGTTGCCGAGGCCGTGCGGGCGGCGCTCGACGAGGGTGACGTCGATGCCGGCGGTGGCGAGGTCGCCGGCGAGCAGGAGGCCGGTGGGGCCCGCGCCGATGACGAGTACGTCCGTGTCCGTGGTGCTCATGGCTGCCTCCAGGGTGCCCACGATCGTTTGCCAACGTTTGTTGGTCAACGCTTGTTGGCAACGGTAGGGCGGCTCGAATGGCATGTCAACACCCGTTGGCCTACAGTTGTTGATATGACGACCGTCCGCCGTTCCGACGCCACCCGGGCCGCCATCCTGGAGGCCGCCCGCGAGCGCTTCGCCTCCGACGGATACGAGCGCGCCACCATCCGGGCCATCGCCCGCGACGCGGGGATCGACCCGTCGATGGTGATGCGCTACTACGGCAACAAGGAGGGGCTGTTCGCCGCCGCCTCCGAGGTCGAGATCGGCCTTCCCGAGCTGGGCGCCCTGCCCGCGACGCACATCGGGGCCGTCCTCGTCACGCACTTCCTGGAGCGCTGGGAGCGCGACGAGGTCCTCACCGCGATGCTGCGGGTGGGCGTCACCAACGAGGCCGGGGCCGCGCGCATGCAGGCGATCTTCGCCGAGCAGCTGGGGCCGGTCACCCTTGGTGTCTGCCCCGACCCGGCGGACGCCCCGCGCCGGGCCGCGCTCGCCGCGTCCCAGATCCTCGGCATGGCGCTCGCCCGGTACGTGCTGCGCCTGCCGCCGGCGGTCGAGATGTCCACCGAGGAGGTCGTGGCCTGGCTCGGGCCCACCGTGCAGCGCTATCTGACGGCCGAGGCGCCCTGAGCGACCGGGGTCGGGGCCGGTCTGCCCGGCCCGGACCATGCCGGCCCGGCAGACCGTCCGGACCGGGCCGTGACTCCGCGGTGTCTGGTCCGTACAATCTCTGCATGACGCAGAAGAGTTCCGTACGGCGCGAGGCGCTCATGACCGAGCTGTACGGGGAGGCCCGCCGCTACATGGCCGCCTACGCCCTGTTCAACCAGGCCGTCGCCGACCACCTGGGGCTCCATCCCACCGACGTGCAGTGCCTGAACCTGCTCAGCCTGGAGGAAGGGCCGGTGACCACCGGACGGGTCGCCGAGCTGACCGGGCTCACCACCGGCTCCGCGACCCGGCTCGTCGACCGGCTCGAACGCTCCGGTTACGTGACCCGCGAGCGCGACACCGAGGACCGGCGCCGGGTCCTGGTGGCCCTCGTGCCCGAGCGGATGGCCGAGCTCGGCGGCCTCTGGCGGAAGCTCAACAGCACCTGGGGCACGATGTTCGACGTGTACACCGACGCCGAGGTCGCCCTGCTCATCGCCCACATGCGGCGCACCGTCGAGGTCAGCGCCGCGCAGATCGAGCGGCTCCGCGGCGGCGACCTCGACTGACCCGGTGGCTCGCCGGGCGCCTCAGTGGGTGCCTCAGCGGGTGCCTCAGAGGGCCGCCGTCCCGCCGAACTCGCGCACCGCGTCGGAGACGATCGCCTCCAGGCGCGCGTGGTGGGCTCCGCGCCAGTAGACCCGGCCGCACTCCACGCACTGGGCGAACACGTCGTACGTCTTCTCCGTGCCCCGCTCCAGCTGCTCGCGCACCGCGTCCTTGTCGGCGTCGCTCAGCTCCCCGTTGCACGCCGTGCAGCGGGTCCAGGGCGCGAGCGGCGGCGCGAACCGCTCCAGCACGTCGCGGAGCTGGTCCTCCGGCCGGTCGCTGTAGACGTAGGCGCCCGCCCACAGTTCACGGCGGCGCAGCAGACCCCGGTCCCGCGAGAGCATCACCCGCCGCTCCCGCGCCGACAGCGCCGCGAGGGCGGGGTCGCCGATGTCCTCGCTCTCGTACGCCGCGTCCACACCGAGCAGCCGCAGTCGCCGGGCCAGCGTGCCGAGGTGCACGTCGAGCAGGAACCGCAGCGGCGCGCCGTCCGGCACCGGCTGCGGGCGCACGACGTCCTCCACCTCGACGGTCTCGCCCGCGCCGGGCACGTGCGAGGCGTCGACGGCGCGTCCGTCGACCAGGAGCCGCCCGGCCTCGGTGAGCGGCACGCCGAGCGACTCCACGACGTGGCCGAGCGACGAGGTGCCGTCGGTGGTCAGGGGGGTGCGGCCCGTGCGTCGCTCTGCCGAGACGAAGAGGTGCAGGCCGGGGGCGAAGCTGATGTGGATCTCCGGTCCGTTCACGGGGACAGGATCGCACCGGGCGCTGCCGGGGGGCCAGGGAATTCGTCCCCGGGCGGCCCCGTAGGAAGGCGCCTGCGCTCCTTGCGCCTGCCCGTACCCAGTAGCGGCGCCGCGCCGTGGTGCGGGTTCAGGCGCGGGAGCCTAGGCCCGGCAGGGGGCGCCGCCCGCTGTGCCCACCCTCCCCCAAGCTCTCGGCTTCGCTCGAGCAGGGGGGACCCCCATCGTCCCTGCGGAACGTATGCCCACAACGGGGGGCGGTGGGGCACCGCTCCGCGGAACGTGTGCCCACAACGGGGGTGTCAGGGGCGGAAGGCTTCTGCGTGGTCTGTTGTCCAGGTGGTGAAGGTGCGGGCGGGGTGGCCCGTCAGGGCTTCGACCGTTCTGGTCAGGGGGGTCGGGCGGCCGTCGTGCGAGGCCCAGTAGGAGAGCAGGGCGTCCGCGAACTGTTCAGGGATGTACGCGGCGACCGACTTCTTCCACTCCTCGGGGGTGACGGCCGTGTATGGCGCGGGGCGGCCCGTCACCTCCGCCACGATCGCCAGCTGCTCGGTGAAGTCCAGCGACTCGGGGCCGGTCAGCAGGTACGAGGAGCCGCGCAGCCGGGGCTCGGTGAGCACCGCGAAGGCGGCCTCGGCGACATCGCGCTCGTGGATCGGGTCGCCGTACGCGTGCGGATACGGCAGGGCCGGCCCGTGGCCGTCCTTGAGCGCCCACGCCCACTGCAGCGCGTTGCTGGCGAAGGCGCCGGGCTGCAGGTGGGTGGCCTCGAAGGCGCCGGACTCGGCGGCGGCCGACAGGGCGCGCTCGGCCGCGAGGTGGGAGGCCGCGATCGCGTTCTCGGCGGCGTCCGGGGCGAGGACGGAGCTGGAGGAGAGCAGGGCGATGTGCTCGACGCCGGCGGCACGGGCCCGGTCCGCGAAGGTGCCGACGTGCGCTGCCTCGGCGTACAGGAAGACGGAGTCGACGCCCTCCAGAGCGGCGTCGAAGGTCGTCGGGTCGGCGAGATCGCAGCGCACGGTGTCGACGCCGGACGGTGGGGAGAGGTCTGCGGGGTTCTTGGAGCCGGCCCTGGTCTTGACGCCCGCGGCGGCGAGCAGGTCGATCAGGGCGGAGGCGACGCGGCCGCGGCTGCCGGTGACGAGAACAGTCATGAGAGGTCCTTCCGGTGTTTGGCTGTGTGGCGAATCATCTGCGTTACGCAGATAAATATCCATCGTCGTGCCTCGACCGTCAACCCTGAAAAAACCTGGGGTACCGTCCCCGACATGAAGATCACCGAACTCGCACCCGGCGACCCCCGGCTCGAGAGCGACCTCCTGCCGGTCCTCTCCGAGCTCCGCCCCCACCTCACCCCGGAGCTCTTCCGCGAGGTCTACGAGGCCGGGCACCCCCAGGGGCTGCGGTTCAGCGCCGCCTACACGGACGGCGGCCGCTGCGTCGGCGCGGCCGGCTGGCGGATCATCGACAACACCAGCTCCCTGCGCAAGCTCTACGTCGACGACCTGGTGACCGCCGACGCCGACCGCTCCACCGGCGTCGGCCACGCGCTCATCGCCCACCTGGAGGAGCACGCCCGCGCGGCCGGCTGTCACGAGCTCAACCTGGACTCGGGCACCCACCGCACCGGCGCGCACCGCTTCTACCTGCGTGAGCGCTTCGACATCGTGGCCTTCCACTTCACCAAGCCGCTCACCCCGCCGGACGCCGCCTAGGGCCTGTCCGGGCCGACGTCGGGGCCGAGGTCGAACCGCCAGTCGTTGCAGAGCATCGGGCGCCCCGGCGGGTACTCGAAGTCACGCTCGCCGAGCAGCTCGAACCCGGCCTTGCGGCACACCGCGTTCGACGCGGCGTTGTCCGCGGACGGGAAGGCGTGCACATGGCGGTGGAGCCCGGCGGCACGGGCCTCCGCGACCAGCGCGCGCGTGGCGGACGTCGCCACGCCCCGGCCCTGGAAGCCCGGCAGGACGGCCCAGCCCGTCTCGTACACCGGCTCGCCGTCCCAGGTCTGCGCCCAGAAGCCGATGCTGCCCACCACCACCTCCTCCGGCAGCAGCACGATCCGGAACATGCGCCCCGCGCCCGTGTCGTCGGCGCTCAGGTCCACGTACCGCCGGTGCCGCCGGACGAGCTGCTCCTCGGTCTCAGGGCCGCCGAGGTGGCGCATCAACCCCGGTGCGTTCAAGGCGCGCAGCAGGCCGGAGTCCTCCTCGGACCAGGGCTCCAGGCGTACGGATGAGAGGTAGTCGTCCATCTCCGTACGGTAGGTCAGGGCACTGACACCGCGCGGGCGTACGCGGTCGGAGGTACCCCGACGGTCGCCGTGAAGTCCCGTACGAGATGGGCCTGGTCGCTGTAGCCGAGTTCGGCGGCGAGCCCGGCCCAGTCGGTGACGCCCGCCGCCTCGGCGCGTTCCAGGGCCTCGTGGATCCGGTAGCGCAGGATCACCCACTTCGGGCCGACGCCCACATGGCCGGCGAACAGGCGCTGCAGCGAGCGCGCCGACAGACCGCTCGCGGCGGCCAGCCCGGACACCTTGCGGACCGTGCGGTCCGAGCGGATCAGGTCCACGAGCTCCATGGCCTGCTCGGCGGCCGGGTCGGGCACCGGGCCGAGGGCCAGGAGGAAGGCGTCGAGCGCCGCCACGCGCGCGTGCTCGTCGTCGGGGGAGAGCACGGCCGCCAGGGAGTCGTCGGTCTCCTCGTCCGGGAACACCTCCGCCAGCGGCACCCGGCGGCCCGTCCAGTCCGACACCGGCCACGCGGGCGCGAAGGGCCGGAAACCGCCGGGGCGGAACTGCACCCCGCAGACCCGGCCCGCGTCCGTCAGCTTCTGCGTGAACAGGCCGAGCCCGACCCCCGACACCTCGGCCGACGCGCTCGCCGCTGCCGCCGGGGCCCCCAGCGCCCCGTACCGCTGGAAGACGATGTTCACCGACGGGTGCGGGACGAGATGGCTCGCGTACGGCTCCGGCAGCTCCCAGTCCATCAGCCAGTAGTGCTCCAGATACGGCCGCAGCTCCGGCGCCGGGACGTGGCGGCGGAAGCGGACGCGGGAGAGCAGCTCGGCGGGGTCGACGATGCCCCGGGTGTCCCGGCGGGGGCGGGGAGCGGAGTCCGGCATGGACCGCATGCTAGGGGGGCCGCGCCGTCAGCGCAGGCGGCCCGCCGGGCCCAGGCCGAGCCGGGAGACGACCTGGCCGAAGGCGTGCTCCTCCGCCGGCGTCAGCTCCACCGACTCCTGCGGGTGCCAGACCCGCTCGAGCGGGATGCCCGTCGGCTCACGGCGGGCGCGGGCGCGGGCGCGCAGATTCATCGTCAGCCACGCCACCGTCGAGACGGCGAGCAGGCCGAAGAGCGTGATCGCACGGGGGTCCGAGAACTGGCCGGGCACGGACATGGCTCACTCCAGGGCGTGAGGGCCGTCCGTACCCGGCGCGCCCCGGCAGGTGGCGCGCGCGTGCACGACGGCACTGGTGATTCCTACTGCTTCCTCCCGACCTGTTCAGTTAACACCACCCTGGGGGACTTTCGGCAGGGGGGCCGGGACCAAAGTCCCGGACCGGCCCGGCCGCCCCGGGAGGCCCTCTTGTGCGGGCCTGGGAACGCCTCCAAGGTGACGGACGAGGGAGATTCCGGCCGGGGAGGGAGCAGCCGCATGTCCGGAACAGAGGGATGGGCTTTCACGGACGACAGGGGTGCGGAGCTGGGGGCCGCCCGCGTGCCGCTGCGGGTCGTCGCGTACGTGCGGGCGGGTGCGGCGCTGCTCGACCTGGGGGTGACGCCGGTCGCCGTGTACGGCTCCGGGCACGACGGTCAGGCGTTCGACCCGGCCAAGGCGGGCGGGCTCGGCGCCGCCGGCGTGCCGTACCTGGGACCGGGCCGGGCCCTGGACGACGGGGTGCTGAGCGAGCTGCGCCCGGACGTGATCGTCGATGTGACGTACGACGGCAAGAGCCCGTACGCGCTCGACGAGGCGGTCGCCGAGCGGCTCGGGGTCCCCCTCGCCGCGCTCTCCGTCGGCAACGAACTCACCCTGCCGGCGATCCTCGACCGCTTCGCCACGCTGGCCGCGAGCCTCGGTGCCGCGGCGGTACGAGCGGCTTCCGAGGACGAGCAGGCCGCCGCCGAGCCGGTGCGCGCGGCGGCCGCCGAGCTCGCCGCCGCCGAGGCCGCTCTACGGAGCGTCGCCGCGCGGTCCGGGCTCGGCGTGCTCGCGCTCTCCGGGGCGGGGCCCGATCAGGTGCATCTGGCCCGCCCGCAGGCCTGGCCCGAGCTGGCGCACCTCGCCGAGCTGGGCGTCCGGCTGCTCGACCCCGGCCCCGGGCCCGGCGCCAACTGGCTCACGGGCGACTGGACCAGGGCCGACGAACTCCGCCCCGGCCTGGTCCTCTTCGACGAGCGGGAGCACGCGACCCCGCCGTACGGGCTCCCCTCCGGCGTCCGCCTCACCCCCTGGAACCCCGAGACCCCGCCCAGCCCCGCCGCCTATGCCCGTTTCTTCCGCGTCCTCGCCGAGGCGCTGGCCGGCTAGGCCCCGCTCCCCGATGCGGCCTGATCCGAAAGGCGGGCCCTAGCCCAGCCGGGCGCGGAGGGAGTCGGCGAACTCCTCCGCGCGGGCGAGCTGGGCCCGGAGTTCGGCGACCCGCTCCGCCGCGGCGACCTCGTAGCGGCGGACGCGGGCCACCAGGCCGGCCCGCTCGCCCGGTTCGAGTTCGGTCTCCGTGTCCGGGCGGTCGGCGGCCAGCCGGTCCACGGCCGTGAGGAGCTCGCGGGTCTCGTCGAGGGTGAAACCGAGCGGCTTCATCCGGCGGACGACCATCAGCCGGGACACGTCCGCGTCCGTGTAGAGGGGGAAGCCGCCCGGCGAGGCCGCGGAGGGGACGACCAGGCCGCTGTCCTCGTACTGGCGGATGGTCCGCAGGGACAGTTCGGTCCGTGCGGCGACCTCGCCGATCTGCATGGGGCGGCCGGTCATGCGTACTGCGCTCACGCGTCTGGTCCTTCCTCGTACGGGGATCCCCCAGGGCGTACGGGCTCCCCTCAGGGCGCGGCTTCCGCGCATTACATACCATTCGTCCTAACTTCAGCACTTATGAGAGCTGGAAGTGCGGCGAAACGCCTGCTCGTGGGTCGTCCGTTGGACAGCGGGCGTCTCGGCGAGACCCTGCTGCCCAAGCGCGTCGCTCTCCCGGTCTTCTGCAGCGACCCGCTCTCCTCGGTCGCCTACGCCACCGAGGAGATCCTGCTGATCCTCGCCCTCGGCGGCCTCGCCGTGCTGCATCTGGCCTGGTACGCGGCGGTCGCGATCGTCGTCCTGCTCCTGGTCGTCGTCGCCTCCTACCGGCAGACCTGCTACGCCTACCCGGGCGGCGGCGGGGCCTATGTCGTCTCCGCCGAGAACCTCGGGCGGCGGGCGGCGCTCACCGCCGCCTCCGCGCTGCTCATCGACTACGTGATGACCGTCGCCGTCTCCGTCGTCTCCGGGGTCGCCGCCATCACCTCCGCCGTCCCCTCGCTCGACGGGCACGCCGTGTCCCTGTCGGTGTTCTTCGTCGCGGTGCTCGCCTGGATGAACCTGCGCGGGGTACGGGAGTCGGGGCGCTGGTTCGCCGTCCCCACGTACGCCTTCGTCGGCGTCATCTACCTGATGTTCGCCGTGGCCGCCGTCCGCATGGCGACCGGCGCGACGATCCGCGCCGAGTCCGCCGTCCTGCCCGTGGACAAGGTCTCCACCTACTCGGGACTCGCGCTCGTGCTGCTCGCCCTGCGCGCCTTCGCCTCCGGCTGCACCGCGCTGACCGGCGTCGAGGCCGTCAGCAACGGCGTACCCGCCTTCGCGAAGCCGAAGAGCCGCAACGCGGCCATGACGCTCGCGATCATGGGCGCGCTCTCCGCGACCATGTTCTCCGGGATCACCGTGCTCGCCATGGTCTACGACGTCCATGTCGCGGAGGACCCCACCGAACTCGGGCTCGCCCCCGGCACCCCGATGTCCACCGCCCTCGCACAGATCGGGCGGGCCACCTTCGGCGACTGGCACTTCCTCTTCTACGTGCTCCAGGCCGTCACCGCGAGCGTCCTCGTCCTGGCGGCCAACACCGCCTTCAACGGCTTCCCGATGCTCGCCTCCGTCCTCGGCCGGGACCGCTACGCGCCCCGCCAGCTCTTCCACCGCGGCGACCGGCTCGTCTACTCCAACGGCATCGTCCTCCTCGCGCTCGCCGCCATCGCCCTGATCGTGGCCTTCGACGCGCAGCTGACCCGCCTCATCCAGCTGTACATCATCGGCGTCTTCGTCTCCTTCACCCTTTCCCAGGCGGGGATGGTCAAGCACTGGAGGCGAGAACTCGCCACCCCCGCCGGGGCCGCCGACCGCCACCACATCCGGCGCCGCCTCGTGGTCAACGCCTTCGGCGCCTGCCTGACGGCGGTCGTCCTCGTCATCGTCCTCATCACCAAGTTCACCCACGGCGCCTGGATCGTCGTCATCGCGATGCCGGTGCTCTACGCCGGGATGAAGAGGGTGCGGCGGCACTACGACACCGTCGCCGCCGAGGTGGCCGTCGGCCCCGGGGCGCGGCCCCACACCTTCGCCGAGAACCACGTCCTGGTCCTCGTCGCCTCCGTCAACGCGCCCAGCCTCCGCGCGCTGTCGTACGCCAAGACCCTGCGCCCCGACTCGCTCACCGCCGTCACGGTCGCCGAGGACCCGGCCGAGGCGGAGGTGCTCCGCGCGACCTGGGAGGCCCACCGCATCGACGTACCGCTGAGGGTGCTCAGCTCCCCGTACCGCTCGATCGTCCAGCCCGTCCTGCGGCACGTCCGGGACGCGCCCGAGCGGACGGCGGATTCGGTGATCTCGGTGGTCATCCCCGAGTACGTGGTGGGGCGCTGGTGGGAGCAGTCGCTGCACAACCAGAGCGCGCTGCGTCTCAAGGCGCATCTGCTGTTCATGAAGAACGTCGTCACCATCGACGTGCCGTACCGGCTCGCCTCCGCCCGCGAGCTGGCCGCCGAGCGCGCGCGGGCGGCAGCGGACCAGCCGTGACCGCCGGTCGGGCTCAGGGCCGCACCAGGCTTACAGCCGCAGGGTCACACCAGGCTCACGGCCGCACCAGCCTCACGGCCGCACCAGCCTCACGGCCGCACCAGCCTCACGGCCGCAGGGTCACACCAGGCTCACAGCCGCACCGGCCTCACGGCCACACAACGCTCACGGCCACACCAGGCAGTACGGCTGGTGTCCCGCCTCGTGGAGGCGGACCGAGAAGTCCTGCCATTCGTGGAGGAGCTGGTAGACGTCGAAGGCGTCGCGCGGGCCGCCGCGGTCCGGGACCGTGGACCAGATGAAGGCGGCGGCGCCGACCGACTCCTCGCCGATCCCGCGCAGCGGGTCGACCACGGTCATCGGCAGCTTCACCACCGCGTAGTCGGGGTGCAGCACGACGAGCTCCAGGGGCGGCACCTTGTGCAGGGGCATGCCCTGGATGCCGGTCAGGACCATGGCAGCTATGGTCTCGGGCTTGATCTTGGTGAACATGCCGCCCATGCCGAGCTCGTCCCCGCCGAGCTCCTCGGGGCGCATCGAGATCGGTACCTGGGCCGCCGTCGCGCTGTTCGGCGCGCCGAAGTACTTGTACGTCACCCCCAAGCTCCGGCCCCCGGTCGCAGGTGCCGATTCCGCAGCGGGATCCGGGTTCGGCCGGTTCTCCGCAGCGGTCGGATCCTCCGCACGCCGGCGCCGGTGCCTCCCGCGCCGGGCAGACTCCGGACCCAGGTCGTCCGTCCCCTCGCCCGGTCCGCCACCGCGATGCATATCTCCACCCGACTGCTTTTTCTCGGCAACACGACCCCGCCGCGCGACCCGATCATCGTGTCAGTGACCTCCCCCGCGTTCGTACGGTGAAACACCTGTCCGCAAGAACGCCGTGGCCTCTGACACCATGGATTCCGTGAGCCATCCCTATGACGCCCCAGTTTCGCAGACGCGGACGGGGAGCGCCTCGGCGTAACAGACAGGATGCTCACCGCCGTCCCTCCGTTCCCGATGTCGTGCCCGAAGTCGTTCTCGCAGGTCAGGATCACAGTGCCGTATTCATACGAAGCCCCAGTCTCACAGACGCTTTTCGACCGCGCTTCCCTCGTGACGCCCGGCGGCGTGAACTCACCGGTGCGTGCCTTCCGGGCCGTGGGCGGAACGCCCCGGTTCATGGTGTCCGGTTCCGGTCCGTACCTCACCGACGCGGACGGTCGTGAGTACGTCGACCTGGTCTGCTCGTGGGGACCGATGATCCTCGGCCACGCGCACCCCGAGGTCACCGCCGCCGTGCAGGCCGCCGTGGCCCGCGGCACCTCCTTCGGCACGCCCGGCGAGGGCGAGGTCGCGCTCGGCGAGGAGATCGTCGCGCGGATCGAGCCGGTCGAGCAGGTGCGGCTGGTCTCCTCCGGCACCGAGGCGACGATGTCCGCGATCCGGCTCGCCCGCGGGTTCACCGGGCGCGCCAAGGTCGTCAAGTTCGCGGGCTGCTACCACGGCCACGTGGACGCGTTGCTCGCCGCGGCCGGTTCCGGTCTCGCCACCTTCGGCCTCCCGGACACGCCGGGCGTGACCGGCGCCCAGGCCGGCGACACGATCGTGCTGCCGTACAACGACCTGGACGCGGTGCGGGCCGCCTTCGCCGCGCACCCGGGCGAGATCGCCTGCGTCATCACCGAGGCCTCGCCGGGCAACATGGGCGTCGTCCCGCCGGTGGCCGGCTTCAACCAGGGCCTGGCGGACCTGTGCCGGGAGAACGGCGCGCTGTACATCTCCGACGAGGTGATGACCGGTTTCCGTACCTCTCGGGCCGGCTGGTACGGCGTCGACGGCGTGAAGCCCGACCTGATGACCTTCGGCAAGGTCATGGGCGGCGGCTTCCCGGCGGCGGCGTTCGGTGGCCGCGCCGACGTCATGGGGCACCTGGCGCCGGCCGGGCCGGTCTACCAGGCGGGCACCCTGTCCGGTAACCCGGTCGCGACCGCCGCCGGTCTCGCGCAGCTGCGGCTGCTCGACGAGGCCGCGTACGACAAGGTGAACGCGGTCTCGGAGGAGATCCAGGGCCTGGTCACGGGCGCGCTGGCCAAGGAGGGCGTGGCGCACCGGCTGCAGACCGCCTCCAACATGTTCTCGGTGTTCTTCACCGCCGACGAGGTGCGGAACTACGACGACGCGAAGAAGCAGGAGGCCTTCCGCTTCAACGCCTTCTTCCACTCGATGCTGGCCGACGGCGTGTACCTGCCGCCGTCCGCGTTCGAGTCCTGGTTCGTGTCGACCGCGCACGACGAGCGGGCGATCGAGCGGATCGCCGCCGCCCTGCCGGCCGCGGCCCGCGCCGCCGCGGAGGCGACCGCATGAGCCTCCCGACCGACAAGAAGAGCGACAGCGACATCACCGTCGTCCACCTGATGCGCCACGGCGAGGTCCACAACCCCGACGGCGTGCTGTACGGCCGCCGCGCCGGCTACCACCTGTCCGACCTCGGCCGGCAGATGGCGGACCGGGTCGCCGAGCACCTGGCGGACCGGGACATCACGCATGTCGTCGCCTCCCCGCTGGAGCGGGCGCAGGAGACGGCGATGCCGATCGCCAAGACGCACGGTCTGGATCTGGCCAGTGACGAGCGGCTCATCGAGGCGGCGAACGTCTTCGAGGGCAAGACCTTCGGTGTCGGTGACGGGGCGCTGCGCAAGCCGGCGAACTGGAAGCACCTCACCAACCCCTTCCAGCCGTCCTGGGGCGAGCCGTACGTCGAGCAGGTCGTCCGCATGATGGGCGCGCTGGACGCGGCGAAGGACGCGGCGCGGGGGCACGAGGCGGTCTGCGTCAGCCACCAGCTGCCGATCTGGATCGTCCGCAGCTTCGTGGAGAAGCGGCGGCTCTGGCACGACCCGCGGCGCCGGCAGTGCACGCTGGCCTCGCTGACCTCGTTCACGTACCGCGGCGACAAGATCGTCTCGGTCGGGTACAGCGAGCCGGCCCGGGACCTCGTCCCGGCGCACCTCCTCGCGGGCGCGAAGCCGGTCAAGGGGAAGTCGAAGGCCTTCGGGGCGTAGCTCACAGAACCCTCACCGCGCCGAGCGGGACCTCCTCTGGACAGAGGGGTGCCGAAGGGCCACAGTCAGGGCGGTCGGATGATGTTCATGTCATCCAGCCGCCCTGAAATTTTTGTGCGATTTCCCGGAACCTCCGTGTTCCTCCCGGCATCTCACTCATTGTCGGTTTGGATGACGTTTAGGTCATACGTCAGCGCGAATGGGGATGTCATGCGCGGGATCAGCGGGATCAGTCGAAGGGGGCTGCTCGGGGCAGGCGTTGGGGCTGCGGCGGCGGTGGGACTCGCCGCGTGCAGCACCGACAACAAGGACAAGCCGGGACGTTCCGGACCCGGCAAGGGAGGTGACGTCTCGGCGGACCCGAGCACGCCCACCCCGACCAAGGACGACGCCCGGCTCATCGGCGACGGTTCCACCGCCGACACCGGCAAGCAGCCGCACCAGCCCGACGCCCCCGTCCCGCTCGAACCCGGCCAGACCCCGCCCCAGTTCGTGATCTTCTCCTGGGACGGCGCCGGCGAGGTCGGCAACGGCCTCTTCCCGCGCTTCCTCGAACTCGCCAAGAACAACGACGCGGCGATGACCTTCTTCCTCTCCGGGATCTACCTCCTCCCCGAGTCCAAGAAGGACCTCTACCGCCCGCCGAACAACCGCGTCGGCGCCTCCGACATCGGCTACCTCACCGACGGGCACATCAAGGAGACGCTGAAGTACGTCCGGCAGGCCTGGCTCGAGGGCCACGAGATCGGCACCCACTTCAACGGCCACTTCTGCGGCGGCTCCGGCTCCGTCGGCAACTGGACCCCGGCCCAGTGGCAGAGCGAGATCGACCAGGCGACGAAGTTCGTCACCGAGTGGAAGACCAACAGCGGCTGGACCGACCTCGACCCGCTGCCCTTCGACTACTCCAAGGAGCTCGTCGGCGGCCGCACCCCCTGCCTCCTCGGCCAGGACAACCTGCTCCCCACCGCCAAGCGCCTGGGCTGGCGCTACGACGCCAGCTCGCCCGGCGGCCGGCAGACCTGGCCCGACAAGCGCCAGGGCGTCTGGGACCTGCCGCTGCAGGCCGTGCCCTTCCCCGGGCACTCCTTCGAAGTCCTCTCCATGGACTACAACATGCTCGCCAACCAGTCGAAGAACACGACCAAGGGCATGCCCTCGCGCTATCCCGGCTGGCGCAAGCAGGCGGCCGAGGCGTACCTTTCCGGCTTCACGCGCGCGTACGAGTCGAATCGCGCGCCCTTCTTCATCGGCAACCACTTCGAGCAGTGGAACGGCGGCATCTACATGGACGCCGTCGAAGAGGCGCTCAAGGGAATGGCCGGAAAGCAGGATGTGCGGCTCGTCTCCTTCAAGCAGTTCGTGGACTGGCTCGATGTCCAGGACCCGCGGATCCTGGAGAAGCTGCGCTCGCTGGAAGTCGGGCAGAAGCCCGCAGGTGGCTGGAACGCATTCCTCCGGCCGACCCCCGCCACCCCGCCTGCCACCCCGACCGCTTAGGCGATCTTGACAAGGGGCTTTACGGGCACGTAGGGGGGTGCCCAAGATCCCCCAAACGCCCATGCGAAACTTTTCACATGAGCCTTAGCCGTGCCCCTCGACGCACCCTGCTCGCCGTCGGAGTGCTGACCGCCGCCCTCACGCTCTCGGCCTGCGGCGGCGACAGCAACGGCAAGTCCGGCGGCGGTGGCAACACCAACTTCGTGACCAACACGGGTGGCATCGCCACCGCGGCCAAGGGCGAGCGCGCGGCCACCGGGAAGCTCGCGGGCGAGACCCTCGAAGGCAAGCAGCTCGACGTCGCCGACCTCAAGGGCAAGGTCGTCGTCCTCAACGCCTGGGGCTCCTGGTGCAGCCCCTGCCGCGCCGAGGCCCCCCACTTCGCGAAGGTCGCCAAGGACCTCAAGGGCAAGGGCGTCGAGTTCGTCGGCCTCAACACCCGCGACCCCAACAAGCAGCCCGCGCTCGCGTTCGAAGAGGACTACGGGGTGCCCTACCCCAGCCTCTACGACCCGCAGGGCAAGCTGATCCTCTTCGGCTTCCCCAAGGGCACCCTCAGCCTCCAGGGCATCCCCTCCACCGTCGTCCTCGACAAGGAGGGGAAGATCGCCGCCCGTTCCCTCATGGCGCTCGACGAGGAGAAGCTCCGGTCGATGATCGAGCCGCTCCTCAAGGAGAAGTGAGCCCGTGAACGAGACGGTCACCAGCGGAGCCCTGCTGCTCGCCCTGCCCCTCGCGGTCCTGGGCGGCCTCGTCTCCTTCTTCTCGCCGTGCGTGCTCCCGCTCGTCCCCGGCTACCTCTCGTACGTGACCGGGGTCACCGGCACCGACCTCGCCGAGAGCCGCCGCGGCCGGATGACCGCCGGTGCCGTCCTCTTCGTCCTCGGCTTCACCGCCGTGTTCGTCTCCGGCGGCGCGCTCTTCGGCTACTTCGGGTCGACGCTCCAGGAGTACCGCGAGACGCTCACCACGGCCCTCGGCGTGCTCATGATCCTCATGGGCGTGTTCTTCCTCGGCCTGATGCCCTGGTTCACCCAGCGGGAGTTCCGCTTCCACCGGAAGCCCGTCGCCGGACTCATCGGCGCCCCGCTGCTCGGAGCGCTCTTCGGCATCGGCTGGACCCCGTGCATCGGCCCCACGCTCGCCTCGGTCAACGCCCTCGCCCTGGAGCAGGCCAGCGCCGGCCGCGGGGCGATACTCGCCTTCGCGTACTGTCTCGGCCTCGGCGTCCCGTTCGTGCTCGCCGCCATCGCCTTCCGCAAGGCGCTCGGCGCGTTCGGATGGGTCAAGAAGCACTACGTGTGGGTCATGCGGATCGGCGGCGGCATGATGATCGTCACCGGTGTCCTGCTCCTGACCGGCGCGTGGGACAGCATGGTGGCCACGATGCAAGGCTGGTCCAGCGGTTTCACGGTGGGGATCTGAGTTCCATGAGCAAGACCGATACGAGCGAGACCGATACGGGCGAGCCCGGGCGTACCGCCGACGAAGCGGCCGGGGCCCAGCTGTCGACCGCTCCTCAGGAAGACACCGCCATCGGCGGCCCCACCCTCGGAGTCATCGGCTGGATCCGCTGGTTCTGGCGGCAGCTGACCTCCATGCGGGTCGCGCTGATCCTCCTCTTCATGCTCTCGCTGGGCGCCGTCCCCGGCTCCCTCATCCCGCAGACCAGCGCGGACGAGCTGAAGGTGCAGGCCTTCAAGGACGCCCACAAGACCCTCACCCCGCTGTACGAGAAGCTCCAGTTCTTCGACGTCTACAGCTCGGTGTGGTTCTCCGCGATCTACATCCTGCTGTTCGTCTCCCTCATCGGCTGCATCGTGCCGCGCACCTGGCAGTTCGTCGGCCAGCTCCGCAGCCGGCCGCCGGGCGCCCCCCGGCGCCTCGACCGGCTCCCCGCGTACACCACCTGGCGCACCGAGGCCGAGCCCGAGCAGGTCCGCGAGGCCGCGCTGACCCTCCTGAAGGGCCGCCGCTTCCGCGCCCACCACGCCGGCGGGAACGCCGTCGCCGCGGAGAAGGGCTATCTGCGCGAGGTCGGGAACCTGGCCTTCCACGTCGCCCTGATCGTCATGCTCGTCGCCTTCGCCTGGGGCCAGCTCTTCAAGTCCGAGGGCGGCAAGCTGATCGTCGAGGGCGACGGCTTCTCGAACACGCTCACCCAGTACGACGACTTCAAGTCCGGCTCCCAGTTCGGCACCGACGAGCTGGAGCCGTTCAGCTTCAGGCTGGACTCCTTCAACGGCACGTACGAGAAGAACGGCCCCCAGCGCGGCACCCCGCGCACCTTCGAGGCGGCCGTCACCTACTCGACGGGCGGCGCGGACGAGAAGGCGGTCATCCGGGTCAACGAGCCGCTCGAGGTGGGCGACTCCAAGGTCTATCTGATCGCCCACGGGTACGCGCCCGTCGTCACCGTCAAGGACGGCCGCGGCAAGACCGTCTTCCACGGCGCCGTGCCGCTGCTGCCGATCGACAACAACATCACGTCGACCGGCGCGATCAAGGTCATGGACGGGTACCGCGACAAGAACGGCAAGAAGGAGCAGCTGGGCTTCCAGGCCTTCTTCGTGCCGACCTTCGCGGGCGCCGGCAAGGGAACGATGTTCTCGCAGTTCCCCGCCCTCGACTTCCCGGTCATGGCGCTCACCGGCTTCCACGGCGACCTGCGCGTGAACTCCGGCCTGCCGCAGAACGTGTACCAGCTCGACAAGTCCAAGATGACCCAGTTCACGGACAAGTCCGGCAACAAGCTCGCGCAGCGCATGCTGCCCGGGGAGATCATGACGCTGCCCGACGGCGCCGGCTCGATCACCTTCGAGAAGGACGTCAAGGAATGGGCGAGCTTCCAGATCTCGCAGCAGCCCGGCAACGGGCTCGCCCTCACGGGCGCGATCGCCGCGATCGCCGGCCTGACCGGCTCGCTCTTCATCCAGCGGCGCCGGGTCTGGGTCCGGGCCGTGCGCGGTGAGGACGGCGTGACCGTCGTCGAGATGGCCGGCCTCGGCCGGAGCGAGTCCGCCAAGCTGCCGGAGGAGCTGGGCGACCTCGCGGTCGCGCTCACCTCGGAAGCGCCCCCTGCTGCGGAGGCCGTACCGGAACCCGCGGAAGAACCCGCAGAAGACCCCGCCCCTTCTGGAGAGGCCGACAAGTGATCCTCGCCGCCACGACCAACGAGAGCCTGGCGCAGATGAGCGACCTGCTCGTCTACTCCTCGATGGCCGTCTACACCCTGGCGTTCTTCGCCCACATCGCCGAGTGGGTGTTCGGCAGCCGCAGCAAGGTCGGCCGCACCGCCGCCGCGCTCACGCAGCGGGCCGCGGCCGCCCCGGCCGCCGCCGTGACCGTCCAGGTCAAGCAGGCCGGAGGCACCGCCGTCCTCGACAAGCCGAAGGTCGTCACGCGCTCCGCGGCCGGCACCCGTGACGTGCCGGACGGTCCCGGCGCGGCCGGCGGCACCGTCAAGGGCGATCTGTACGGTCGCATCGCCATCTCCCTCACCGTCCTCGCCTTCGCGGTCGAGGCGGCGGGCGTGGTCACCCGTGCGCTCTCCGTGCAGCGGGCCCCCTGGGGCAACATGTACGAGTTCTCCACCACCTTCTCCACGGTGGCGGTCGGCGCGTACCTCGGCTTCCTCCTCGCGAAGAAGAACATCCGCTGGATCGGTCTCCCCCTGGTGACCACCGTCCTGCTCGACCTGGGCATGGCCACCACCTGGCTGAAGACCCCCAGCGACCAGCTGGTCCCCGCGCTCGACTCGTACTGGCTGTGGATCCACGTCTCCACCGCGATCTTCTGCGGCGCGGTCTTCTACATCGGTGCGGTCGGGACCCTGCTGTACCTCTTCCGCGACTCGTACGAGAACAAGCTCGCGACCGGCGGCAACCCGGGTTCCTTCGCCCGCTCCGTCATGGAGCGGCTGCCCTCGGCGGCCTCGCTCGACAAGTTCTCGTACCGGGTCAACGCGGCCGTCTTCCCGCTCTGGACCTTCACGATCATCGCCGGCGCGATCTGGGCCGGCGACGCGTGGGGCCGCTACTGGGGCTGGGACGCCAAGGAGGTCTGGTCCTTCATCACGTGGGTCGGTTACGCGGCGTACCTGCACGCGCGCGCGACGGCCGGCTGGAAGGGGCGGAAGGCCGCGTACATCGCGCTCATCGCCTTCGCCTGCTTCCTCTTCAACTACTACGGCGTCAACATCTTCGTGAGCAGCAAGCACTCCTACGCCGGCGTCTGAGCTGGCACGCGGCCTGTCCCGGGGTGACGCTGGAGGTATGAGCGAGATCCCCCGGGGCAGGAGCGAGACCCACGACGGCGACGAGCACCTGCTGCGGTTCGTGGTGGACCTTCCGCACCCGTTGCCGATGGTCTGGGCGGCCGTCGCCTCGCCCGAGGGCCTGCCGGCCTGGCTCTGCGAGGCGGACCCGCTGGAGCCGCGGCTCGACGGGCGCGTCACCCTCCGCCGGCTCACTGCACCTGACCAGGGAGCTCCGCTCCCGGGCGCCACGGCGGTATCGGGGCGGGTGACCGCCTGGGACCCCGATGTCGTCGCCGAGTACACGGTCGATCCGCCGCCCGGCCGGATCCGGTTCCATCTGGAACCGGGGCCCGGGGGCGACGGGTCGACCGTGCTGCGTTTCACCACCGAGGTGCGGGGGTCGCGCGAGCAGCGCCTGGACCTTCTCGCCGGGTGGCACGATCACTTCGAGCGGCTTGCCGCGGCGTTGGACGGTCACCCCACGGACTGGCGGGACTGGTCTCCTGAGCGGTGGCGGCACCTGCGGGAGCTGTACGCCCGGGACGAGGAGCCCTGGCCCAAGTGGGTGCCGTAGGCGGTCACCCCCGCTTCGGCGGCAGGCAGGACGACGTCGGCGGTCTGCCCTCCGGCCAGGCGATCTGGACGAAGCGGGGGGAGCCGTCCTGGGCGAGTTCCACGATCGGGACCGCCTTGTTGTACGGGTTCCCGTAGTTGTCCAGGCAGATCCAGCCGCTCGCGCCCTCGACCCTCAGCGAGCCCTTGACCTGCGGCCACTGGGTGGTCACGTCGGCGAGCTGCGGATACTGCTCACCCTGCGGGGTGGCCTGGCGGATCGCGTGGACCGCCGTCGCCATCGCGTCGTACGCGACGATCGCCTGCCCGTCCCCCAGCGTCGGCGGCTTCTTCGCGGCGCGGGCGATGTCCGTCAGGAACGTGGAGTACGCCACCACCGAACCGCCCGTCGCCGGCGTCTGCCGCCCCGGCGTCTGCTTCCACGCGTCGGGGTGGGCGAGCGCGGCGTACCGCACGGTCAGCTTCGCCTTCAGCGCCTTCCGGTCGAGCTGCTTGTCCGCGCCCAGGTAGGAGCCCTCGTCGCCGGTCAGGACGGTGAACGCGCGGTCGGTGCAGCCACGCGTGCCGAGCGCGTTGATGAACTGGCGGAGCTGGGTGTGGCGGCCCGCGAAGAAGACGGTCTCGGCGTGGGTGTCGCAGATCAGATGGGTGATCTGGCGGAAGGTGTTGGCCGTGGTGCCCTCCTCGGTGGGGTCGGCGGGCGAGGTGAAGAGCGCCGGTTCGTGCGGGGCGCCCTCGAGGTTGGCGGTGAACGCGGCCTTGAGCGTGTCGGTGTAGTGGTCTCCGGTCCGGGTGTCCTGGACGAGGAAGGCTTTGGCGGCGTCCACCCGGCCGAAGTGGGAGAGGGCCTTGGCCTCGTCGGTGTTGGTGGGGGAGACGCGGGCGAGCCCGGGGTAGCGGTTGTGGCCGGGGCCGTTGGCGATGTCGTCGGCGGTGATGGTGGTGCCGACGACGGCGATCCCGGCGCCGGTGAGGGCGGCCACCGACTCCCGTACCTCGGTGGAGGAGGTGGCGACGCCGGAGACGGCCCGGAGCCGGTCGGGCGCGCCCGTCATGGTGACGAGCCGGTCGACGGTCTCGCGCCAGTGGGCGTTGCCCTTGCCGGTGTTGGCGAGGACGAGGCGGATCTTCGGGGTCTCGCTGTTGGACTCGTGGTTGGCGCGGTACTGGGCGGCGTACGCGCCCTGGATCTCGTGCAGGACCTTCTCGCGCATGCCGCTGTCGGTGGAGGTCAGCGGCAGGAGGACGGCGACGGTCGCGTACTCGCCGGCCTTCAGGGTGGCGTTCTCGCGGCCGATGGCGCCGGCGATCTCGGCGAGGGCGGGGACGCCGAAGGCGTGGCCGTCGCCGTTGACGCCGACGCACTCGGAGCTGCCGGCCGGGCGGGCCACGCCGGGGGCGCAGGAACGGTCCTCCGGGGTGGTGAGCCGGGAGATGCCGTAGCCGCCGAGGCCGAGGACGACGGCGGCCGTGACGACCGAGGCGACGAGCTTCTGGCGGGGCGTGCGGACGCGCCGGCGCAGCCGGATGGTGAGGTGGTCCGTACGGCGGTCGGGCATGGCGTCAGACTCCGTTCTCATGGCCCGGCGGCAGCGAGAGCTCCCGCCAGGCACGGATGTCGCGCGGCCAGTGGCCTGCCGCGTCCCAGAGCGAACCGCTGCCCGTCAGATGGCGGCCGGAGAGCCGGCGCAGCTCGTGCGCGAGCCGGTCGGCGACCTCGTCGTCGGGCAGGGCGAGCGGATCGGTGAGCAGCCACACGGAGTGCAGCAGCCGCCGTACGGACAGGTGGAGTTCGAGGGTGTCGGGGTCGAGGCCCTCGGGCAGGGTGCCGGCCGGTTCCTGGCCGAGGGCGACCGCCCGGCGCGGGTCGGGGCCCGGCCGGTGCCGCTCGCGCGGGTACGGTGCGGCGGCGATGAACCGCAGCCGGCCGAGCCAGCCGAGGACGTCCTGCTCGTGGAAGGTCTCCCGCAGGTGCGTGACGGCCTCCTCGGCGCGGCCGAGGGCGAGGCCGTGATGGAGGCGGTACGGGCCGGGGCCCGGCCCGTAGTGCCGGTACAGGGTCTCGTGGACCGCGTGCCAGGCGGCGTACCGCGGGTGGTCGCCGTCCTCGAAGCGGAGCCGGTGGAGGAGCAGCGCGCGCAGCAGCGGGTCGGCGACGAAGTGGCCGGGGCCCTCGCCCCAGTCCTCGGCGCGCAGCTGGTCGCGGACCCGCAGCGCCACGTCGCCGTCCAGGGACTCGCCCTGGAGCCGGGCGTGGGCGAGCATCCGGGCGGACTCCTCGTCGTGGGTCGCGGCGAGCACGGCGTACGGCCCCGGCCGGCGCACCGGCAGGAGTGCGGCGAGGAGCGTGGGGGCGACGGGCACCGGCGGGGTGTCCTCGCGCAGCTCCACCGTCAGGTCGAGGAGCCCGCCGGGGGTGAGGCCGGCCCGCAGCTCGGCGGGGGTCTCGCCGGCGGCCCGCCCGAGGAGGGTGACGCCGAGGGGCCGGCCGCCGGTCAGCCGGTGGACGGCGCGGGCGAGTTCGGCGGGGGTGCGGCCCGCCGGGTCGTGGTGGTCGAAGGCGGACCGGGTCTGCGCGGGGGAGAGCGGGGTCAGTTCGACGGCGAGGATGCCGGAGCCGACGCTCGTCCCGCGCGGGCAGGGCGCCCGGTGCGCGGTCTCCGGAAGGCGCGTGCGGGTGGCGTGCCGCAGTCCCTCGTGCTCGCGGACCCGGGAGGTGGCGAGGACGACGACCCGGTCGCGGCGGCCTTCGGCGCGGGTGCGCAGGATGGGTTCGACGAGCTGTCGGCCGAGCGGTTCGTGGGCGTTGTCGAGGAGGAGTACGGGCCGGCCGATGCGGGCGCCGCGCTGGAGCCCGGTGTAGGCGTGCCGCAGGTCCTCGGTGAGGGCGCCGACGAGGAAGTCCTCGGCCTCGCGGCGGCGCCTGCCGTCCTGCTCGAAGTCGATGGCGAGCTGCTGGAGGCCGGCCTTGCCGCGTCCGCCGGCGTTGCGGTAGCTGCCGTACCAGCTCTCGGAGGCGCGCTGGAGGCGGCCGAAGACCTCTTCCAGGACGGTCTCCACGGTCGCCTCGGCGAGCAGTCCGGCCAGTGGGACGGCGGCGTCGGCGAAGGTGGCGGCGAGCTTGGCGAGGACCTTGCCGACCCAGTTTCCGGCGGCGCCCCTGGTCGCGTCGACGGTCGCGAGGAGCGGCCCGAGGCGCTGGAGGTCGCGGCGGGCCCGCTCGTCGTCCTCCTGGGACCAGGCGAGCGAGGCGACGGCGACCAGACCGAGCGAGAGCCGGGGGAACCGTACGGGCCGGGCGCCGAGCACCTTCGGTGACAGCTGCACGGCCAGCTCGGAGAGGGCGCCGGTGACCGGGGTCCAGCCGGGGCCGTGGTCGGCGGGCGGCTCGACGTGGGAGCAGTCGAGGAGGGCGAGCGGGGTGTAGCCCTTGTAGCGGTTGCGGATCTCCTTGAGCAGGGCGGTCTTGCCCATGCCGCGTCCGCCGGTGAAGACGGTGACCGGCGGGTCGTCGCCGTGCTCGTACGCGACGCGCGCGGCCCCCTGCCGGGCGAGCCCGACGAGCCGTGCGGCGAGCCCGCCCTCGTCCAGGACCGCCTCGCGGCCGTACAGCTCCCTGTTCACGCTCTGCCACCCCCGTCACAGTCAACTCAAGGATATCGACGGTGTGTTGGTAAAGCGGCAGCCTTTTCGACTCTGTTGTGCACCTGTTCTCAGTCCGTGGCGATGGCGTCCAGCTGGGCCCGCAGATAGCCGTGCGACTCGATGCCGTGGATCGTGGTCCCGGGCGTGCACTCGTAGAAGTACACCAGCGACATCAGCTCCTCGGCGGGTGCGTCGGCAGGCGGCGGCAGCACGCGATGCCGTCCCGACCGCCACCGCCCGCCGGTCCAACCGGCCATCAGGTCACCGATGTTGACGGTGAACGCGGCCGGGTCGTAGGGAGCGTCCTGCCAGCCGCCGGCGTCGGTGAACACCTGGAGCCCGCCCTTGCCCGCCTCCCGGTCCAGGACGGTGACCGTGCCGAAGTCCGTGTGCGGGCCGATGCGGAACTGGCCCGGCTCGGGGTCGCCGGTGCGCTCCCGCCCCGGGTACCAGTTGATGTTGAACCCGAAGGTGGGGTGCCCGGTGTGCCGGGTGAAGAAGTCCCGCTCCTCGCCGAGCGCCTCGCCGAGCAGGTCGAGGACCCGGTCCGAGAGCGCCTTCATCTCCGCGAGGTACGTCTCCACCAGCGGCCGCAGCTCCGGGACCTCGGCGGGCCAGGTGTTCGGCAGGAACCACTCGGCGTCCACGGCCGGGTCCCCGGTCGGCTCCTCCGCCGCGAAGGACAGCGACTCCTTCAGGTCGGGCGGGGTCGCCGTGCCCTCCGCGTACCCGTTGGCCTCCGCCCCCGGCCCGAGCCACCCCCGCCCGCCGACCCGCACGGCGTACGGCTCCTTGACGTCGGGCGGGAGGTGGAAGAAGGTGCGGGCCGTCCCGCGGATGGCGGCCCGCAGGCCGGCGTCCACCCCGTGTCCGGTCACGAGCAGGAACCCGGCCTCGCGCAGGGCGCGGTCGACGGCGGGCAGTTGGGGTGCCGGGTCGCGGGTCAGGTCGATCGTCGGAAGCGCGGCTTCACTCATCGCCGATGTCCTCGTTCCACAGGGCGGGGTCGGCGGCGATGAACTCCCGCATCAGGGCGACACATGCGGGATCGTCGAGCACGACGACCTCGACCCCGTGCTCGGCGAGCCAGTCGTGCCCGCCGTGGAAGGTCTCCGCCTCGCCGACCACCACCCGCGAGATCCCGAACTGCCGCACGAGCCCGGAGCAGTACCAGCAGGGCGAGAGCGTGGTGACCATGGTCGTCCCCCGGTACGAGCGCTGCCGCCCGGCGGCCCGGAAGGCGGCGGTCTCGGCGTGCATGGCCGGGTCCCCGTCCTGCACCCGTCGATTGCGCCCCCGCCCGAGCAGGGTCCCGTCGGCGCCGTAGAGCGCGGCCCCGATGGGAATCCCGCCTTCGGCCAGCCCGGCCCGGGCCTCGCCGAGGGCGGTGGCGAGCCACCGGCGTGCTTGTTCCTGGTCCATGCGGGGAGCTTTCCCCGCCGGACCCCGGCCGTCACACCTGGTGGTCGTCCGGCAGTGGATCGGCGACGAACGTGCCCTTGCCGTGAACGGTGAGGATCAGGCCCCGCTCGCGCAGGACTCCGGCTGCGCGCCGGACTGTCAGGTACGCGACTCCGTACTCCTTGGCGAGGTCCCGTTCGGCGGGCAGGCGGGCGCCTGCGGCCAGCTCTCCGGCCGCGATACGGGCGGCGATATGCACGGCAAGCTCATGCGACGGTGGCGGCCGTCTCCTCGTAAGGGAAGCGGGCCAGTGGGGTCTCGCGCTGGAAGAAGGTCTTGGCGCGGAGCATCGCCTGTTCGTCGGCCCGCACCCGGCCCGGGCGGGAGCCCGTGCCCGTCAGGACGCCGCCGAAGCGCATTCGCAGGTAGGCCGCCGAATGGTTCAGGGCGGTCACCAGGCCGTCCGCGACCTCGTGCTCGCCGTGCGCCAGGGCCGTCACTCCCCACAACGTGCCGCCCGCCATCCGCTCCTTGAAGTCCGAGCCGGGCACGTTCAGCCAGCCCGACCAGTAGTCGAGGTAGCGCTTGGTCTGCGCGGAGAGGGTGTACCAGTACAGGGGCGAGGCGATGACGATGTCCGTGGCCTCCACCGTGGCCCGGCGGAGTAGTTCCTCGGTCTCGCCGGCCCGCCGGTCGGCGCTCTCGTGCCGGCCGTCCTGGAAGTCGGGCAGGGGCAGCTCGTTCAGGTCCACCCAGCGCTGCGGGACGTCGGCGGGCAGTTGCGCGGCGGCTGCGCGGGCCAGGATCTCGGTGTTGCCGTCGGAGCGCGAGCTGCCGAGGACGAAGAGGAACGAGCGGTCCGGGCCGTGCGTGGCGTCCAGGGTCATGTCTGCTCTCCGGTGTCGCGGGTATCCGGTGCCAACTCCGCCTCCCCCGAAGGTATTCCGGCGTCGTTCGTCACAGGACGGGCAGGCCGTAGAAAACGAGGCCGATCGCCAGGGGAACGCCCAGCGCGGCGATCACCCCCAGGGCGCCCGGCCGTGTGTCGGGGTCCACGAACGCGGCCGTCTGCAGCATCAGCGCCGCGGGGGCGAACAGGAAGATCGCCAGGATGGCCCCCACCACCGCCCAGGTCAGCAGCCCGGTCCCGATGATGAGGCATGCCCAGGCGAAGAACTGCGGCTCGCGCCGCAGGAAGAGGGGGATGGCCACCGGCATGGCGGTCAGGAGGAATATCCCCCCGAGCATGCTCGGCAGACCTATCGCCAATGCGGGCAGCAGCGATACGACCGCGGCTACCGCGAGCACGGACTGCCCTGTCCGGACCAGTTGACTCTCCATGCCTACCCCCGTGATTGAACGCGTTCAATTTGAACGCGTTCAATGTAGCGGTCCCCTCGATGCCTGCCAAGTGGGGCACCGCCTCATCGGCCCCGCCGATCGGCCTCATCGGGAGGACGCCCCACTGGCTCGTGGACCGGGACTGGCCCCCGTTCGTACCGTCGTGGTCATGAGAAACGAGACCAGGGGAACCGTCGAACTCACCCTCGCCATGGTGCTCTCCGGCACCCTCGGCGTCTTCGTCGTCGAGTCCGGGGCTTCGCCCTTCGAGGTGGTGTTCTTCCGGTGCCTCTTCGGGGCTCTCGCGCTCGGGGCCTACAGCCTCGTCCGGGGGTTCTTCACCGGCCACGGGTTCACGCCGAAGAAGCTGGGACTCGCCGCCCTCGGTGGCGTGTTCATCGTCTTCAACTGGGTGTTCCTCTTCGAGGCGTACGAGGCCACCTCGATCTCGCTCGCCACCGTCGTCTACCACACGCAGCCGTTCTTCCTCGTGCTGCTCGGAGCGGTGTTCCTGCGGGAGCGGATCTCCGCCGGCAAGCTGGGGTGGCTCGCGCTCGCCTTCGCCGGGCTCGTCCTCGTCTCCGGCGTACGGCCCGGGGACACCGCCTCCCTCAAGGGGCTCGGGTTCGCGCTCGCCGCCGCCGTGCTCTACGCCCTCGCGACCTTCGTCACCAAGCGGATCACCGGCGTGCGGCCCCATCTGATCGCACTCGTGCAGGTGCTCGTCGGGCTGCCGCTGCTGCTGCCCTTCGTCGACTTCGGGCGCGTCGGCGGGATCGGGGGCGGCTGGGCCTGGCTCGTCGGGCTCGGGCTCATTCACACCGGGCTGATGTACGTCCTCATGTACGCCGCCTACGCCAAGCTGCCCACCGCCAAGATCGCCGTCCTCGCCTTCACCTACCCCGCCGTCGCCATGGGCGTCGACTGGGCGGTGTACGGGCACCACATCGGGCTCGTCCAGGCGCTCGGCGTCCCGCTGATCGTCCTCGCCAGCCTCAAGGTCACCCTCGCTGCTCGGACACCAGCCGCCGCGCCTGCTCCACGAACAGCCGGACGTGCGCCGGAAGCCGCTTCCCCCGCCGCCACGCGAGCTGCGTGAAGAGGGTGAAAGGGGCTTCCCAGGCCAGCTCCGTCAAAGCCCCGCTCGCCAGCTCCTCCGCGACCGCCACCCGGGGGAGGAGCGCCACTCCCAGGCCCGCGGCCACCCCCCGCTTCGTCGCCTCGATCGTGCCGAACTCCATGAACGGCGGCGCCCACTCCCGCAGCTCCCGCTCGAACAGGTCGCGGTACGGGCAGCCCGGCTCGGTGCCCACCAGCTGCGCCCCGGCCAGGTCCGCGCTCGTCAGGTCCGTACGGCCGACGAGGGGATGGGCCGGGCCCGCCACCAGGACCAGCGGCTCGGGCGCGAGGACCTCGGACTCCAGGCCCTCGTGCTCGGTCTCCGGCTCCATCAGGAAGCCGACGTCGTACGTGCCCTGCCGCAGCGCCTGCCGGGTCTCGTCGCCGAGTGTCGGCCGCAGCGTCAGCCGGACCTTCGGGTAGCGGTGGTGGAAGTACTCCAGGAGCGGCGGCAGCCGGTAGGAGGTCAGCGACTCCATGGTGCCGACCGCGATCGGACCCGAGGGTTCCTCGGTGACCGCCACGGCCGTACGGGCCTCCTCCGCCAGTTCCGCCATCCGGCGGGCGTACGGCAGGAGCCGTTCGCCGGCCTCGGTGAGGCGGATGCGGGAGCCGAGCCGCTCGAAGAGGTCCACGCCGAGGGAGGACTCCAGGGCGCGGATCTGGCCGGTGACGCTGGACTGGGCGTAGCCGAGCTCGGCGGCGGCCCGGGTGAAGGAGAGGACGTCGGCGACCTTCTCGAAGGTGGCCAGGAGCCGCAGCTCCATCAGCTCTCGCTGTCCTTGTCCTCGCCGAGCTCGCGCTTCTTCAGTTCCTCCTCGCGGCGGCGCAGGTCCGCCTCCCAGTCCTTGAGGAGGGACTCGTCCTTCACGTCCTGAGAGGACGCAGCCTCCTCGCGGAGGGACTTGAGGAACTCCGGGTTGTCGTCCGGGGCGACCCACTCGTGGCGGTGGTTCCGGTGCCATTCGCTGGGCGTACGGCCGCCGGCCGGGGCGTGGCGCATCTTGCCGGCCGCGAACCACACGATCGGGCCCACGATCCAGAACAGCAGGATGATGATGACCCAGACCACCTTGGGCAGGTGCTTGGCCTCGTCCTCGGGGGTGTTCAGGCAGTCGATGAAGGCATAGATCGTCAGCGCCAGCGGCAGGATGTACATCAGTGCCCTGAGCATGTGGGACAGCCCCCTGGAAGCAGCGGCGGGGCCGGTTGCGGCGGCCCCGGTGACGAGCCAAGCCTAGCCGGTGACCGATACTGGCCCCTATGGCTTACGACGATCTCCGCTCGCTGCTCAGGGCCCTGGAACGCGAAGGCGACCTCAAGCGCATCAAGGCCGAAGTCGACCCGTACCTGGAGGTCGGGGAGATCGTCGACCGGGTGAACAAGGCGGGAGGTCCCGCGCTTCTCTTCGAGAACGTCAAGGGCTCCTCGATGCCCCTCGCGATGAACGTCTTCGGCACCGACCGCCGGCTCCTCAAGGCCCTCGGCCTGAAGTCGTACGGCGAGATCAGCGAGAAGATCGGCGGGCTCCTCAAGCCGGAGCTGCCGCACGGCTTCGTCGGGGTCCGCGAGGCCTTCGGCAAGCTGGGCTCGATGGTCCACGTGCCGCCGAAGAAGGTGAAGGCCGAGAACGCCCCCGTGCAGGAGGTCGTCCTCACCGGCGACGACGTCGACCTCGACCTCCTCCCCGCGCTCTTCACCTGGCCCAAGGACGGCGGCTCCTTCTTCAACCTGGGGCTCACCCACACCAAGCACCCCGAGAGCGGCGTGCGGAACCTGGGGCTCTACCGGCTCCAGCGGCACGACAAGCGCACCATCGGCATGCACTGGCAGATCCACAAGGACAGCCGCAACCACTACGCGGTGGCGGCGGCGAAGGGCGAACGGCTGCCGGTCGCCATCGCCTTCGGCTGCCCGCCGGCCGTCACGTACGCCTCGACGGCGCCGCTGCCCGGCGACATCGACGAGTACCTCTTCGCCGGCTTCGTGCAGGGCAAGCGGATCGAGATGGTCGACTGCAAGACCGTCCCGCTCCAGGTCCCGGCGCAGGCAGAGGTCGTCGTCGAGGGCTGGCTGGAGCCCGGCGAGATGCTGCCGGAGGGTCCGTTCGGCGACCACACCGGCTTCTACACCCCGCAGGAGCCGTTCCCCGCGCTGAAGATCGACTGCATCACGATGCGGAAGCGTCCGCTGCTCCAGTCGATCGTCGTCGGCCGGCCGCCGACCGAGGACGGGCCGCTCGGGCGGGCGACGGAGCGGTTCTTCCTCCCGCTCCTCAAGATCATCGTGCCGGACATCGTCGACTACCACCTGCCGGAGTCGGGCGGCTTCCACAACTGCGCGATCGTCTCGATCGACAAGAAGTACCCGAAGCACGCGCAGAAGGTCATGCACGCCATCTGGGGCGCGCACATGATGTCGCTGACCAAGCTGATCATCGTGGTCGACAAGGACTGCGACGTGCACGACCTGCACGAGGTCTCCTGGCGGGCCCTCGGCAACACCGACTACGCCCGTGACCTGACGGTCGTGGAGGGCCCGGTCGACCATCTCGACCACGCCTCCTACCAGCAGTTCTGGGGCGGCAAGGCCGGCATCGACGCCACGAAGAAGCTGCCCGAGGAGGGCTACACCCGGGACGGCGGCTGGCCGGACATGGTGGAGTCGGACCCGGCGACGGCGGCCCTGGTGGACCGCCGCTGGAAGGAGTACGGGCTGTGACGACCGCGGCTGTACCGGGCGCCCAGCCGGGGCGTACGAAATCGTTCCTGCGGCTCGTGATGATCGAGCACTCGGTCTTCGCGCTGCCCTTCGCCTACATCGCCTCGCTCACCGCGATGTTCCAGCTCGACCGGAACATCCACTGGTGGACGCTCTTCCTCGTCACCGTCTGCATGGTGGGCCTGCGGACCTTCGCCATGGCCTGCAACCGGATCATCGACCGCGAGATCGACGCGCGTAATCCGCGGACGGCCGGGCGCGAGCTGGTGACCGGCGCGGTGTCCGTGCGCTCGGCGTGGACCGGGGCCGGGATCGCCGTCGTCGTCTTCCTCGGCGCCGCAGCCCTCCTGAACCCGCTCTGTCTGGCGCTCGCGCCGCTCGCCGTCATCCCGATGGTCGTCTATCCGTACGGCAAGCGGTTCACCAACTTCCCGCACGCGATCCTGGGCCTCGCCCAGTCCATCGGGCCGATCGGGGCCTGGCTCGCGGTGACCGGCGAGTGGTCCTGGGACGCGGTCGTCCTGGGCCTCGCGGTGGGCGTCTGGATCGGCGGCTTCGACCTGATCTTCGCCTGCCAGGACGTGCAGGCGGACCGGGTGCACGGCGTCATGTCGGTCCCGGCCCGCTTCGGCGTGCCGGCCGCGCTGTGGGGCGCCCGCGCCTCGGCCGTCGTGACGACGGGGCTCCTCGTCTGGTACGCCCTGGCGACGGACGCGGGCCTCTTCTTCTGGGTCGGTCTGGTGATCGTGGTCGTCGCCTTCGGCTACGAGCACACGATCGTGAAGCCGCACGACCTGTCGCGCCTGAACAGGGCGTTCTTCACGACGAACGGGTTCATCGGGATCACCTTGTTCGTGTGCGCGCTGCTCGACCTGCTGGTCCGCGGGCTCACTCCGTAGGCCCGGCGGATGGCGGATAGGCTCGACGGCATGAACGACGGCAAGCGCATCCCCTGGATCGTGGGTGTTTCCGGGGCGTCGGGCACGCCGTACGCCGCCGCCGTGCTGAGGGGGCTGCTCGCCGCGGGGGAGAGCGTCGACCTCGTCGTGTCGCGGTCATCGCGGCTGACGCTGCTCGACGAGACCGGGATCTCCTTCCGGGACGCGCACTGGCGCGAGGACCTGGCGGCCTGGCTGGCGCGGGGCGCGGACGGGAAGCCGGACACCTTCGACGCCTCGGGTCTCCTGGACGACGTGCGGTACTGGGCTGCCGGGGACCTGGGGGCGGGGCCGTCCTCCGGTTCGTACCCGGCGAAGGGGATGCTGGTGGTGCCGGCCTCGACCGCGGCGGTGGCGGGAGTGGCACTCGGGCTCTCGAAGGACCTGCTGCAGCGGGTCGCGAGCGTGACGCTGAAGGAGCGGCGTCCGCTGGTGGTCGCGGTGCGGGAGACCCCGCTGAACGGACAGACGCTCAAGCACATGGTGACGCTGGACGAGGCGGGCGCCGTGGTGCTGCCCGCCTCTCCGGCGTTCTACGCGGGGGCGACGCACATCCAGGATCTGGTGGACTTCGTCGCCGGGCGGGTGCTGGACGCGGCGGGAGTGCCGCACCAGCTGTACCGCCGGTGGGAAGGAGAGCTGGGTGCGGCTCTCCGGGCTGATTAGCGCTTCTTGGCGCGCTTCTTCGCGGCGCGCCTCGAGGCGGCGGTCGGCTGGTGGGCACGCGAGCGGTTGGCCAGGTCCTGCAGCTCGCGCATGCGTGCGTAGGCCATCTCGATCGTGTACACGGTGAACACCACTCCTGAAAGATCGTCTTTGATCTGCTGAAAGATTCACAGGGCGTCTCCCCTGTGTACCTTAGATTCTATACCTAAACTCGCGGTATCGCTGGACAATGGAAGGCTTCATACCTATGGACGCCGTGGACAGGCAGCTCATCCAGGCTTTGCGCGAGAACGGCCGTGCCTCGTACGCCGAGCTCGGCCGGCTCGTCGGGCTCTCCGGCCCCTCCGTCACCGACCGCATCAACCGTCTCGAGGCCGCCGGTGTCATCACCGGCTACCGCGCCACCGTCGACGCGGCCTCGCTCGGTCTCGGTGTCACCGCCCTCATCGGCATCTCCCTCTCGGACGCCGCCGACCACGAGGACGTGGCCCGCCGCCTCAAGGACCTGGCCGAGATCGAGGACTGCTGGTTCATCGCCGGCGACGACTCCTTCATGCTCAAGGTGCGCGCGAACGACGTCGACGGCCTGGAGAAGACGATCCGCCGGCTCTCCGGCACCAAGGGCGTCTCCCGCACCCGTACGACGATCGTGCTCTCCACCAAGTGGGAGAACCGGGTCGGGGAGCTGCCTGAGGAGGGCTGAGAGTACGGTGGGCAGAGCTTGATTCGGAGACAAAAGGGAGGCGGCCGTATGGACGCGGGGCTCAAGCGGGAGCTGGAGCAGAAGGTCCGGGACGGTGAGCGGCTGAGCCGTGAGGACGGCATCGCCCTGTACGAGTCCGACGACCTCGCCTGGCTCGGCGGTCTGGCCCACGAGGTCCGGACCCGCAAGAACGGCGACGTGGTCCACTTCAATGTCAACCGGCATCTGAACATGACCAACGTCTGCACCGCCTCCTGCGCCTACTGCTCCTTCCAGCGCAAGCCGGGCGAGAAGGACGCGTACACCATGCGCATCGAAGAGGCCGTGCGCCTCGCGAAGGCGATGGAGAACGAGAACCTCACCGAGCTCCACATCGTCAACGGGCTCCACCCCAACCTGCCCTGGCGCTACTACCCGCGCTCCCTCTCCGAGCTCAAGAAGGCCCTCCCGAACGTCTCCCTCAAGGCGTTCACGGCCACCGAGATCCACCACTTCGAGACGATCTCCGGGATGTCCGCGTCGGACATCCTCGACGAGCTGATCGAGGCCGGTCTGGAGTCCCTGACCGGCGGCGGCGCCGAGATCTTCGACTGGGAGGTCCGGCAGCACATCGTGGACCACCGCACCCACTGGGAGGACTGGTCCCGGATCCACCGGCTCGCCCACGAGAAGGGGCTCAAGACCCCCTCGACCATGCTCTACGGGCACATCGAGGAGCCGCGCCACCGCGTGGACCACGTGCTGAGGCTCCGTGAGCTCCAGGACGAGACCGGCGGCTTCCAGGTCTTCATCCCGCTGCGCTACCAGCACGACTTCGTCGACATGCAGGACGGGAAGGTCCGCAACCGGCTCCAGGCGCGCACCACGATGGCGACCGGCGCCGAGGCCCTGAAGACCTTCGCGGTCTCCCGGCTGCTCTTCGACAACGTGCCGCACGTCAAGGTCTTCTGGGTCATGCACGGCGTCCAGACCGCGCAGCTGGCGCTCCAGCACGGCGCCGACGACATGGACGGCTCGGTCGTCGAGTACAAGATCACGCACGACGCCGACAACTACGGCACGCCGAACAAGCTGGGCCGCGAGGACCTGCTCGAACTGATCCGTGACGCGGGCTTCCGGCCGGTCGAGCGGAACACGCGGTACGAGATCATCCGCGAGTACCCGGGTCCGGACGCGGACCGGCGCGAGTCGCCGCAGGCGATGCGGTTCTGACGCCGTGGACGGAGGAAGGGCCGGCGGGATCTCCCGCCGGCCCTTCTCTCATTCCCCGGTGCGCTCCACCGGGATCCACAGCTCCGCCCGTGCGGTCGTCCAGTCCGCCGAGGGCAGCACGCTCAGCAGCTCGGGGCCGGGGCGGCTCGCGTACGGGTTGGACGGGAACCACTGGGTGAAGACGTCCCGCCACAGGTACTGGAGCGCCTGCGGGTAGGGGCCCTCGTTCTCGAAGACCGCCCAGGTGCCGGCGGGCACGTCGAGCGCGTCGAACTCCGCCGGGACCCCGGCCCCGCTGACGACCCCGTGCCAGTAGTCGAGTTCGGCGCCCTCCTCCCGGCTCTCCGTGAGGTGCGTGACCACCGAGACGATGCCCGCGGGCTCCCCGTCCGAGAGGCGGGCGAGCCGGGCCAGGGCCTCCTGGCCGATGGACCTGATGTGCGCGGCGATCGCCGGGTTCTCCCCCTCGTGGACCAGGGGGACCCGGGCCCCGCGCCCGATGACCCGGAAGTCTTCCTTCTCCACGACCCTGTACCGCATGGTGCTGTTCCCTTCGACGACGAGGCGGAAGGACATGCGCGGCTGGGCGGCGAGCGCGGCGCCGGTGCGGCGGGCCTCGCCGGGGCCGACTCCGTGCACCGCGCGGAACGCGCGGGCGAAGGCCTCCCCGGAGCCGTAGCCGTACCGGACCGCGATCTCCAGGAGCGTCCGCTCCCCGGCGAGGACCTCGGCGCCGGCGACGGTGAGCCGCCGGCGGCGCACGTACTCCGACAGGGGCATCCCCGCGAGCGCCGAGAACAGGCGCCGGAAGTGGTACTCGGAGGTGGTCGCGATCCGGGCGAGCTCGGCCGGGTCGAGGTCGCCGCGGAGGCGCTCCTCGATGTGGTCGAGTGCCTGGTTGAGCCGGTCCAGCACGTGGTCCGTCCTTCCTTTTCCGTGTCTTCACCGTAGGAAGGACCACCGGGCGCGGACCCGACATCCTGTGCCCGGTCCGGTCGGGTCACGTCAGGTCACTTGAGGGGGAGCAGCATGATGATGTCGTCGCGGTCGTCGCCGGGGGCGACCCGGATCGCGTCGGGGACGCGGCCGACCTCCTTGTAGCCGGACCGGGCGTAGAAGCCGTCGACGCCGGTGCCGCCCCGGCAGGTCAGCCGGATCGCCTCGATGGTCTCGAAGCCCTCGGCGGTACGGGCGGTGTGCTCGACGGCCGCCATGAGGGCGCGGCCGTATCCGCGGCCCTGGTGCCGGGGGTGGACCATCACGGTGTACAGCCACACCCAGTGGGTCATCAGGGGGTGGGTGTTGAAGGTGAAGAAGGCGGTGGCGGCGACCCGGCCGTCCTCGTCGCGGCCGACGAGGAGGCGCGTGCCGCCCTCGGCCATGGCGACCAGGTGCCTGAGCAGCGCGGGGCGTATCTCCTCGGGGGTCACGGGGGGTACGAAGCCGACGGCGCCGCCCGCGTTGGAGACGTCGGCCCAGAGGGAGAGCATGCCGTCGCGCAGGGCGGGGTCGACTGCCGGGTCCACCTCGAAGGTAAGGGTCATTGAGGCAGCCTATCTATTACTTTTACGGTGCTCAAGAGGCCCGGTCCCAGGGTGGCCGCCGCCGCGTGCTTCACTGGATGACGCTCGTCCCTCATGGGAACTTTGGGATCTTTCGGAACGGAAGAGTGGACTGACATGCTCCGCTACACGCTGATGCGGCTCGGGATCTTCGCCGGGTGCTTCCTCGCCCTGTGGGGTCTCGTCTACGTCGGCGCGCTGCCGCGCGGTCTGGGCGACTCGAACCTGCTCTGGGTCCTCGTCCTCTCCATCGTCGTCTCCGCCCCGCTCAGCTTCGTGCTGCTGCGCAAGGTGCGGGACGAGGCGAGCGCCGAGGTCGTGGCGAGGGTCGACCGCGCCAAGGGCCGGCTGGACGCCAACCGCTCCCAGGAGGACGCGCTGTAGGCCTCGGCCTGCACATAAGGGCTGCGTAAGCTTCCTCACAGACATTCACCCCGGGCAGGGCCTTCCAAGGCTCCGGCCTGGGGTGTTCTGCGTTTCGGAGGTGAAAGGCCGTCCGTTCGCCCCAAAGAATGGCTTTGAGGTTCTCAAAGTTCAAGTGTTAACGTGTTCGACATGAAGACAGCAGTGCGCCCCTCTGATGCCGCGAGCACCCCGCTCGTGGCGCGCCTGCACGTCGATCTCTGCCGCTGTATGTCCGCGGTCTGTTGCCGTCAGCTCTGACCCGGCATCATGCAGCGGCCCGCGTGAACAGCGCGTGTGTGCCGCACCCCCGTCCCGTATTCCCCGATACGCACCTGTGGAGTGTGTCTGTGTCCGCGTCCGCGACCACCCCCGAGTCGAAGTCCCCGGCTTCCTCCCGCATACCCAAGGTCCCCTTCTGGGTCCAGATCATCGCCGGTCTGGCCCTCGGCGCCCTCCTCGGCTGGGTCGCCCGCAGCCAGGACGTCGCCTGGCTGAAGGAGACCCTCGGCCAGATCGGCGACATCTTCGTCCAGCTGCTCAAGCTGGCCGTCGCGCCGCTCGTCTTCTTCGCGATCCTGGTCTCGATCACCAACCTCCGGAAGGTGAACAACGCCGCCCGGCTCGCGACCCGCACCCTGCTCTGGTTCATGATCACCTCGCTGATCGCGGTCGGCATCGGCCTCGCGATCGGCCTGATCACCAACCCGGGCGCCGGCACCGGCCTCACGCCGAAGGACGGCAAGCTCCCCAAGCACGAGGGCTCCTGGATCGACTTCCTCACGGGCATCATCCCGACGGACGTCATCACGCCCTTCACCGAGCTGAACGTCCTCCAGATCGTCTTCATGGCCGCCGTCGCCGGCATCGCAGCCCTCAAGCTCGGCGACCGCGCCAAGCCGATCCTCACCCTCTCCGAGTCGGTCCTGGAGCTCCTCCAGAAGGCCCTGTGGTGGGTCATCCGCCTCGCCCCGCTCGGCACCGTCGGCCTCATCGGCTTCGCCATCGCCGACTACGGCTGGGACCTGATCGGCAAGTACGCGACCTTCACCGCCGACATCTACGTCGGCTGCGCCCTGGTCCTCTTCGGCGTCTACCCGCTGCTGCTCGCCACGGTCGCCAAGGTCAACCCGCTCCAGTTCTACAAGGGCGCCTGGCCGGCCATCCAGCTGGCCTTCGTCTCCCGCTCCTCCGTCGGCACCATGCCGGTCACCCAGAAGGTCACCGAGCGCCTCGGCGTCCCGAAGGAGTACGCCTCCTTCGCCGTCCCGTTCGGCGCCACCACCAAGATGGACGGCTGCGCCGCGATCTACCCGGCGCTCGCCGCGATCTTCATCGCGCAGATCTTCGACGTGCAGCTCGGCATCGGCGACTACCTGCTGATCGCCTTCGTCTCCGTCATCGGCTCCGCGGCCACCGCCGGCCTCACCGGCGCGACGGTCATGCTCACCCTGACCCTCTCCACCCTGGGCCTCCCCCTGGAGGGCGTCGGCCTCCTGATGGCGATCGACCCGATCCTGGACATGGTCAGGACGGCCACGAACGTGGCGGGCCAGGCCCTCATCCCGGTCATCGTCTCCGCCCGCGAGAAGATCCTGGACCTCGGCAAGTACGACACCGTGACGGCGTCCCCCGTGGACGAGCCGCAGCCCGTACTTGCGGCCTGACGTCCCGCGTCCGTACCGCCGCGTGCCCTCACCCGTGATCCGGGTGGGGGCACGCGGCGTTCGGCGGGGTCTGCGAAGCCGGGGGATGCCGAGTTCCCGGCCCTTGAGATCCTTGCTGATCCGGACGTGGATCCCCACACGCTCCGGCTTGGCCACGTCCCACCCCTGGTCACGGAAGACGCACCCGTGCTCTGGCAAAGGTGCATACGTGTCGCGCGGTTACGGCCGTCCCTGTACAGGTGCTTGTCTCGGCGTAGGCTTTCGCGGGGCATCCAGTGGATCTTGGAAGCAGGGGTGGGGCGCCGTGGCCGGTGGGGCGAAGGCGCGGCGGTTGCCGCGGCAGGTGCGGGAGCGGCAGATGGTGGACGCGGCCGTGCGGTGCTTCGCCCGGCAGGGGTACCAGACGGCGTCCATGGACGGGATCGCCGAGCTCGCCGGGGTCTCCAAGCCGCTGGTCTATCTCTATCTGGGCTCCAAGGAGGAGCTGTTCACCGCCTGTATCCGGCGGGAGGCCCAGGCCCTGCTCGGGGCCGTGGCCGCCGGGGTCGGGGGGTCGGAGGTGCCGCCCGACGAGCGGCTCTGGGCGGGGCTGCTCGCCTTCTTCACGTACGCCGCCGAGCACCCCGACTCGTGGGTGGTGCTGAGCCGGCAGGCGCGGACGCAGGGGGAGCCGTTCGCCGGGGAGGTGGCCCGGATGCGGGACGAGATCGTGGCCTTCGTGGCGGGCCTGATCGGGGAGGCCGCGGAGGCGGCGGACGGGGTCATCACCGGGCGGGACGTGGACGCGCTCGCGCAGGCCCTGGTCGGCTCCGCCGAGTCGCTGGCCAGCTGGGCGAACGAGACCCCCGGGGTGACCGCGAAGGACGCCGCCTCGACGCTGATGAACTTCGCCTGGGCCGGGCTCGGAAACCTCATGAAAAGCGAGCGCTGGTCTCCCCGTTGAGCCTTACCGCGCAGTAAGGTTACCGGCTAGTCAAACCAGTTGACCCACCGTAGCGAGCAACGTATCGACGCACGACCTCAGTTCATCACGCAGACCGAGGAGCCGCACGTGTCCGTCGTCACCGCCGCATCCGGGACCGAGCCGGTCGAGCCGCAGAAGGTGCTGGTGGACGGGCGGGTGCGGGAGGTCTCCGTGCCCGCGCTCGTCCCCCGGGTGGCCCGCGGCTCGCTCGCCGACCTGCCGTACGACAACGCCCGGCAGGATCCCGAGGCCGTCCTCTTCTCCCGGAAGGACGCGGCCGGGGCATGGCAGGACGTCACCGCCGCCCGGTTCGCCGCCGAGGTGCACTCCGTCGCCAAGGGGCTCATCGCCCACGGCCTGCGCCCCGGCGACCGGCTCGCCCTCATGGCCCGCACCACCTACGAGTGGACCCTGATCGACTTCGCCGCCTGGGCCGCCGGGCTCGTCACCGTCCCCGTCTACCCCACCTCCTCCGCCTTCCAGACCCGCTGGATCCTCCAGGACTCCGGCGCCGCCGCCTGCGTCGTCGAGGACCCGGAACAGGCACGGCTCGTCTCCGCCGAGCGGCGGCAGCTGCCCGGACTCGCCCACCTCTGGGCCCTCGACACCGGCGCCGTCGACCAGCTGCGCAAGGCGGGCGCGCGGGTCGCCGACGAGGCCGTCACCGCCCGCCGGGGACTGCTCACCCCCGCGACCCTCGCCACCCTCATCTACACCTCCGGCACCACCGGCCGCCCCAAGGGCTGCGCCCTCACCCACGCCAACTTCTTCGCCGAGGTCGACAACGCCGTCCGGCTCCTCCACCCCGTCTTCGTCTCGGAGAGCAAGGAGCCCCCCGCCACCCTGCTCTTCCTGCCGCTCTCCCACGTCTTCGGACGGATGGTCGCCGTCGGCTGCGTCCGCGCCCGGGTCCGGGTCGGGCACGCGCCCTCCGTCGAGGGCGAGGAGCTCCTCACCGACCTGGCGGCCTTCCGGCCCACGTTCCTCCTCGCCATCCCGTACGTCCTGGAGAAGGTCTTCAACAAGGCCCGCGCCACCGCCGAAGGCGGCGGGAAGGCCGCCGCCTTCGACCGGGCCGCGCGGGTCGCCCGCCGGTACGGGCAGACCTCCTCGCCCTCGCTCGCCCTGCGGACCGCGCGGGCGCTGTACGACCCGCTCGTCTACCGGCGCATCCGCAGCGCGCTCGGCGGCCGGGTGAAGTACGTGATCTGCGGCGGCTCCCCGCTCGGCGCCCGGCTCGCCGAGTTCTTCGCGGGCGCCGGCGTCGAGGTCTTCGAGGGGTACGGCCTGACGGAGACCACCGCCGCCTCGACGGTCACCCCGCCGCGCCGGCCGCGCACCGGGACCGTCGGCTGGCCGCTGCCGGGCACGGCCGTCCGGATCGCCGACGACGGCGAGGTCTGGCTCAAGGGCGGTCACGTCTTCGCCGGCTACTGGGACGCGCAGCGCGGGGTGGCCCTGCCGTACACCGACGACGGCTGGTTCCCCACCGGGGACCTGGGCTCGCTCGACGCGGACGGCTATCTGCGGATCACCGGCCGCAAGAAGGACATCCTCATCACCTCGGCCGGCAAGAACGTGGCCCCGGCCCCGCTGGAGGACTGGCTGCGTGCCCACCCGCTGGTCGCCCAGTGCATGGTGGTCGGCGACGACCGCCCGTACGTCACGGCCCTGATCACCCTGGACCACGAGGGCCTGACGCACTGGCGGCGGATGCGGCACAAGGACCATCTGGCGCTCTGGGAGCTGGCCCGGGACCCGGAGCTGCTCGCCGCGCTCCAGCGGGGGGTGGACGACGCCAACCGGCTGGTCTCGCGGGCCGAGTCGATCCGCGACTTCCGGGTCCTGACCACCGAGTTCACGGAGACCTCCGGGCATCTGACGCCGTCCCTGAAGCTCAAACGGCGGGCGGTGCTGCGGGACTTCGCCCGCGACATCGAGGAGATGTACGGAGCGGGGGCCGAGTAGGGCTCACGGCCAGAGGAGTTCGCGGGTCCAGCCGTCGGTCGTGCGGCGGTAGCGGAGGCGGACGTGGCGGCGGCGGGCGTCGCCCTGGAAGAACTCGACCTCGGCCGGTTCGACGACGTACAGGGTCCAGGTGGGGGCGGGGGCGTCCGGCTCCGCCTCGGCCCTGCGCCAGGCCGCCGCGCTCGCCTCGGCGAGGGTCCCGGGGGAGTCGAGGACCTCGCTCTGCCGGCCCACGAGCGCCGAGGCGAGGGCGCCGGTGGTGCGGGCGTGGAGGTCCTCGTACGCCTCCTCGGGGGTGCCGGTGGTGACGGGGCCCCGGATCCGGACCTGGCGGCCCTGGACCGGCCAGTAGAAGCCGAGCGCGGCCTCGGGGCGGGCGGCGAGCTGGCGGCCCTTCGCGCTGGTGGCGTGCGAGGCGAAGTGCCAGCCGCGGGCGTCGGCGTCGTGCAGCATCACCGTGCGGACGTCGGGCCTGCCGTCCTCGTCCGCGGTGGCCAGGGAGAGGGTGTGCGGCTCGGTCTGGCCGGCCGCGACCGCCGAGGTGAACCAGTCGTGGAAGAGGGGGAGCGGCTCGGGCGGGGCGCTCGCCGGGTCGAAGGACGGCAGCTCGGTGTCCCAGACCCGGAGGGAGCGGAGGGCGTGGTGGAAGTCGGTCATGCGGTCACGGTAGGGCGTGTGGCGGCCGGGGTGCCGGTGGTGTCGTAGTTCTCGATCGGGACCGCGTTCGCCGCCGCCTGGATGCCGTCGCGGATCTTCTTCGCGATGAGGTTCTTCCAGGGGGTCTTCGGGAGCGTCCGGACCATGAACATGCGCAGGGCGATCTTCCACTTCGAGCCGACGGTCATCTCCTTGACGAAGCCCTCGGCCATCTTCTGGTTCTGCTCGACGCCCGGCCGCATGCGCTGCTCGTAGCGGGCGAAGGCCACGGTGTGGTCGCCGCCCGCCCGGGCCAGTTCGCCCGCCAGGACGTAGGCGCCGATGAGGGCGAGGCCGGTGCCCTGGCCGGAGGCGGGGGAGGAGCAGTGGGCGGCGTCGCCGAGGAGGACGACACGGCCGGTGGACCAGCGGTCCATCTCGACGAGGGACATGGAGTCGAGGTAGAAGTCGTCGGCCCGGGCCGCGTGCCCGAGGAGCCGGGGGATCTCCCAGCCGTCACCCGTGAAGCGGTCGGTGAGGGCGCGCTTCTGGGCGGTGACGTCCCGGGGGTCGTGGGGGAGTTCCGGCGAGGAGAAGATGAAGAGGTTCTTGGCGTCGGTCTCGCCGGCGGAGCTGTAGACGCAGACCAGCTTCCCGGGGAGCGCGTGGTAGGTCTCCCAGCGGTCCAGGCCCAGGTGGTTGGGGGCCGTGAAGATGGAGATGTACGCGCCGAGGTGGCGCTTGAAGCGCTCCTCGGGGCCGAAGGCGAGCTTCCGGGTGTTCGAGTGGAGTCCGTCGGCGCCGACGACCAGGTCGAAGCGGCGGACGGTGCCGCTCTCGAAGGTGACGGTGACGCCCTCGGCGTCCGCGGGGTCGTCCGCGATGTCGGCGATCGAGTCGTCGAAGAGGTACTCGACGTCCTCGCGGGTCCGGTCGTAGAGGATGCGGGCGAGCTCGCCGCGCATGATCTCGTCGTCCTCCTCGACGCGGCCGCCGAAGATGTCGGCGGGCAGTTCGCCGATGGTGCGGCCGGCGGTGTCGACGTACGAACCGCCGCGCATGTCCGTGGACTTGGCGCGGATCTCGTCGAGGATGCCCATCCGGCGGCAGACCTCGATCGCGGTGCCGCGGATGTCGACCTTGTAGCCGCCGGTGCGCAGTTCGGGGGCGCGCTCGACGACGGTGGGGGTGAAGCCGTAGCGGTGCAGCCAGAGGGCGAGGGCGGGGCCGGCGATCGAGGCGCCGGAGATCAGGACGGTCTTGGCGGTCTTCGTGGCGGCGCTCATGGCAGGACTCCTTGTCGGGTGTCTGCGGGCCGTTCCCCTGCCCGCAGACATGACTATACGGATGTCCTACACGGCTGTCTATGACGCTTGTATAGATTCTTTGGCGGGGGTCAGCCGCGGCCGAGCACCACCGTTCCCGAGGAGCAGAACCAGCCCCCCGTCCCCGAGGCCACCGCCAGCTCCGGCAGGGAGCCGTCCGGCCGGCGCACCTGGAGTCCCGGCGCCTCCCCGCGCAGCTGCCGCACCGCCTCCACCAGCAGGAACAGCCCCCGCATCCCCGGGTGGCAGGCCGAGAGCCCGCCGCCGTCCGTGTTCACCGGCAGCCGGTCCTTCTCCTGGACGAACGCCCCGCCCTCGCCCTTCGCACAGAAGCCCAGGTCCTCCAGGGTCACCAGGGTCATGTAGGTGAAGGCGTCGTAGATCTCGGCGAGGTCGACGTCGGCGGGCCGGACGCCCGCCCGTTCGAAGGCCAGCCGGCCGCTGACGGCCGCCGGGGAGACCGTGAAGTCCTCCCACTCGGACATCGTGGTGTGCGAGACGTGCTCGCCCGTGCCGAGCACCCAGACCGGGGCCTTGCGGCAGTCCTCGACGTACTCCTCGGCCACCAGCAGCACCGCGCAGCCGCCGTCGCTGCGGATGCAGCAGTGCAGCTTGGTGAACGGGTCCGCGATCATCGGGCCGTCCAGGACGTCGTCGACGGTGATCGGCTCGCGGAACATCGCCTCCGGGTTGAGCGCCGCGTTCGCCCGTGCCTGCACGGCCACCTCCGCGAGCTGCTCCAGGGTCGTGCCGTACTCGTGCATGTGACGGCGGGCGGCCATCGCGTACTTGGCGATCAGGGTGTGCCCGTACGGGACCTCGAACTGGAGCGGGCCGCGCGCGCCGAAGGAGAGGTTCGCGGTGCGGCGCCGCGCCCGGATGTCGGCGCGGGCCGTGGAGCCGTACACCAGCAGGACCGCGTTCGCGTGGCCGGCGGCGATCGCGTCGGCGGCGTGCGCGGCCATGACCTCCCAGGTGGCGCCGCCGACGGCGGTCGAGTCCACCCAGCGGGGGCGCAGGCCCAGATACTCGGCGACCTCGACGGGGGCGAGCGTGCCGAGGCCCGCCGACGCCAGGCCGTCGATCAGGGAGCGGTCGAGGCCGCTGTCCGCGAGGGCCCGCCGGGCGGCCTGGGCGTGCAGGGCGTAGGGGGTGGCCTCGTCGACCCGGCCGCAGTCGGAGAGGGAGACGCCGACGACGGCGACGCGGCGGGAGCTGCGTGTGGTGGTGGGCATGAATCTGACGGTACATCAGATTCTCTGAATCGGGACCGGCGCCTCTCTGGGCAACCGGCCCCGCACCGCCCTAGCATGACGCACCGTCAGATACGGAGGGAGCTCCATGGACGCCGATGCCGCTGCGCTCAACGCCCCGAAGGTGGAACCGCCCGCAGACCCATCGGCGGAACCGCCACCGCCCGTGATCCGGCACGCCCTGCGCGAGCTGCTCGCCGAGCGGGCCGGGCCGGACGGGAGCCGGGCCGCCGCCACCCCCGAGGGGTACGACACCGCACTCTGGGCCCACCTCTCCGGCACCCTCGGCCTCGCCGGCCTCACCCTCCCCGAGGAGTACGGAGGCGCCGGCCGCGGCCCCGCCGCACTCGCCCCCGCCTGCGAGGAGACCGGCCGCGCCCTCGCGCCCTCCCCGCTCCTCGCCACCACCGTCCTCGCCGCCCCGCTGCTCGCCGCCCTCGGCGCCCCCGCCCAGCGCGCCGCACTCCTCCCGCGCCTCGCCGACGGCGGCCTCACCTGCGCCCTCGCCGTCCCCGCCGGCCTCGCGCTCGCCCTCGGCCTCACCGGAGACAACACCGACGGGGACTGGTCGGGCGGCGGCCGGGCCGGCGGCATCCAGGCCGCCCGCGCGGCGGACGGCGGCTGGCGGCTCTACGGCGAGGCCGCCCAGGTCATCGACGGACACAGCGCCGGACTGCTCCTCGTCGCCGCCCACGCCGGCGGCTTCGCCCGCAGCCGTACGCTCCTCTTCCTCGTCCCCGCGGACGCTCCCGGCCTCGTACGGACCCGGCAGCCCGCCCTCGACCCCACCCGGCCCCTGGCGACCGTCCAGTTCCGGGACACCGGGGCCGAACTCCTCGGCGAGGAACCGGCCGACGTCCTCGGCGCCCTCGCCGCCACCGGCCGTACCGCCGCCGTCATGCTGGCCGCCGAGGCCGTCGGCGCCGCCGCGGCCGCCCTCGGCCGCGCGGCCGGGCGCCTCGGCTCCCGCGAAGGCTCCCGGCACCGCCTCGCCGACCTCTCCGTCCAGGTCGGGGCGGCCCGCTCCCTGACGTACTGCGCGACCCGCGAACCCGACGGCGGGCCGCTCGCCCTCGCCCACGCCCTGGAGGCGCTGCGCGCCACCGCCGGCGAGTGCCTCCAGCTCCACGGCGGCGACACCCGGGACGACCTCTGCTTCAAGCGGGCCGTCTCCGACGAGCTGCTCTTCGGGCCCGCCCGGCGGCTGCGCGCGCGGGCCGCGGAGCGGACCGGACTCTTCGGAGAGGAGGCGGCGTAGATGCCCGCCGGACGAAGGCTCGTGCAGAAGATGTCCTCGACCCGGACCTTCGCCAAGGTCGCCCCGCACGTCATCCCGGCCATGGACCGGGCCGTGCACCGGCTGACCAGGGGAAAGGTGCTGCTCAGCGCGCAGATGCTGCCCGGGGTGATCCTCACCGCCCGGGGAGCGAGGAGCGGGCAGCCGCGGGTGACCCCGCTGGCCTGCATGCCGGAGGGGGACAGCCGCTGGCTGCTCATCGGCTCCAACTTCGGCCGGCCGGGCCACCCGGCCTGGACGGCGAACCTGCTCGCCCATCCGGACGTGGAGGTCAACTGGCGGGGCGAGGACGTACCCGTACGGGCGGAGCTGCTCGCGGGCGAGGAGCGGGCGGCGGCCTGGCGGGCGGCGCTGGAGTTCTGGCCGCCGTACGCCACGTACCAGGCGCGGATCGAGCGCGAGATCCGGCTCTTCCGGCTCACGCGGAGATGACGCGGAGGCCGTCCTGACCCGGAGACGGGCCGGATACGTCCTGACCCGGAGATGACACGGAGACGGCCGTCGTGCCCGGACACGGCGCGGAAGCGGCCGTCGTGCCGGACGCGGCGCGGAGACGGCCGTCGTGCCGGACGCGGCGCGGAGACGGCCGTCGTGCCCGGACACGGCGACGCCGACGGCGGTCCCGCTCCGTGTCCGGGGGAGCGGGCCGCCGCCGGCGTCGGCGACAGGACGGGTGAAGGAGTCTCGACTCTCCGGACGGTGCTATCTGGTCGGCTTCTTGCCGGTGATGCCGAGGTGTACCAACAGGGCGAGGTTCGGCTTGAGTTCGGCCTGCTTCACGCCCCAGGTCTGGAAGCCCTTCTGGTGGCCGGCGACCGAGGCCAGCATCGCCACCAGGGAGCCGGCCATCGCGGCGGGGCTGACGTCCTTGTCGACCTTGCCCTTGGCCTGGAGCTCCTTCACCGCGTCCGTGAGGGAGTTGGTGACCGAGTTCAGGATCTTCATGCGGATCTTGTAGAACCGCTTGTCGCCCTCGGCGGCGCCGAGGTCCACGACCCGCAGGATCGCGTCGTGTTTCCGCCAGAAGTCCAGGAAGCCCTCGACGAGTTCCTCCGAGGTCTGCCAGCCGGCCTTGCCGACCCAGGAGCGGCCGGAGACCAGCTCGGTCAACGCGGCGCCCTCCTTGGCCATTTCCTCCGCGATCTCGAGGACCGCTCCCTCGACGTCCGGGAAGTACTGATAGAACGTCGCGGGTGAAGTACCCGCCTTCCGGGCCACATCGATGACCTTGACGTCCCGGTAGGGCGAGGAGCTGAGCATCTCACCGAGGCAGTCGAGCAGCTTCTGCCGCGTCGCCTGGCCGCGTCGTCCGGCCACGCGGCCGTCGACGGTGCGTACTTGTCCTGTCATGCCGTCAGCTTACCGAGGGGGGATCGGCGCGCGATTCGGCCGAGTGCAAATGGGGTGCACCCCGTTCTGCGAGGTCGGCACGCGTGTCCGCGTCGGAGCGGAGGGGCGGGTTCCAGCCACCTCGGAGTCGGGTACGGGAGTCCCGTACCCGAATAGGCTTATGAACAGCCTGTGGACAACTTCGGTGGACAACTCAGGCACCGCAAGGGATCCGACCCGATAAATCGTCTTTTTGTTCGCATATCGGGGCGTGCGGGGCCGCCCCCGCCGTCCTAGCGTGTTGACATGGCCGTACGCATTGAGGGCACCCCGTGCTGGGTGGACGCACAGCTTCCCGACCTGGAAGCGGGCAAGCGCTTCTACGGCGAGCTCTTCGGCTGGACCTTCGACCCCGACCGCGACGAGGCCCTCCTCGACGGGCGCCGGGCCGCAGGACTCGTCCCCAAGCGCGACGGACGCATGCCCACCACCTGGACCCTCTACCTGGCCACCGACAACGCCGGCACCCTCGCCGCCCGGATCAAGGCCGCCGGCGGGCAGATGGTCATGGAGCCCTACCCGGTCGGCCCCTTCGGCGTCTACGCGCTCGCCGCCGACCCCGGCGGCGCGGTCTTCGGACTCCGCCAGGAGGGCGACGACGACGGCTTCGAGGTCACGAACGAACCGGGCGCCTTCTGCTGGATGGAGATCTACACCCGCCGGCCGGAGGACGTCGACACCTTCTACGCCACCGTCTTCGGCTACCTCGGCCGCCAGGCCGACGCCGGGGAGGAGGGGCGGGAGGCCGGCTTCGACTACCGCGTCTGGTCGCCCCCCGGCTCCCGGACCGGCGACGACAGCGCCTTCGGCGGGCGGGCCGTCATCACCGACGACTTCCCCGCCGAGATGCCCGGCCACGTCCTCGTCTACTTCGCCGTCGCCGACTGCGACGAGGCCTGCGAGACCACCGTCCGGCTCGGCGGCCGGATCGCCACCCCGGCCTTCGACACCCCGCACGGCCGCATCGCCGTCCTCCACGACAACCAGGGCGCCCGTTTCGCCGTCCTCGCGGAGCCGAAGCAGGAACCGAGGCAGGAGCCGAGGCAGGAGCCGAGGCAGGAACCGAAGCCGGAGCCGGAGCTGTAACCGAAGCCGGAGCCGAAGCCGGAGCTGTAACCGAAGCCGAAACCGAAGCCGGAGCCGGAGCTGTAACCGAAACCGGCCGCTACGGACTGATCCGTCCGCCCCTGTGCTGCCCGGTGCTTATGACCTGTGACACCCCGATCCGCCCCCGGGTTCGCAACCAGGCCCTCGGACAGGAAGAATCAGGGTCCACGGGGCCGTACCCTCATGGCCCGTACGGGGAGGTGGCAGGCAAGTGGAACAGCTGACGCAGCACGACCCGAGACGTATCGGGCCCTTCGAGGTGCTGGGCCGGCTCGGCGCGGGCGGAATGGGCCTGGTCTATCTCGCGCGCTCGGCCTCGGGCCGGCGCGTGGCGATCAAGACCGTGCGCACGGAGCTCGCGGAGGACCAGCTGTTCCGGGTCCGCTTCACCCGGGAGGTGGAGGCCGCCCGGGCGGTCTCCGGCTTCTACACGGCCGCCGTCGTCGACGCCGACCCGCGCGCGGCCGTGCCCTGGCTGGCCACCGCCTACGTGCCGGCGCCCTCGCTCGAAGAGATAGTGAACGAGTGCGGGCCGCTCCCGGCCCAGGCCGTCCGCTGGCTCGCGGCCGGTGTCGCCGAGGCCCTGCAGTCCATCCACGGCGCGGGCCTGGTCCACCGCGACCTCAAGCCCTCCAACGTCCTCGTCGTCGAGGACGGCCCCCGGGTGATCGACTTCGGCATCGCGTCGGGCGTCTCCAACACGCGCCTGACCATGACCAACGTCGCCGTCGGCACCCCCGCCTACATGTCGCCCGAGCAGGCCCGCGACTCGCGCAGCGTCACCGGCGCCAGTGACGTCTTCTCGCTGGGCTCGATGCTGGTCTTCGCCGCCACCGGCCACGCGCCCTTCCACGGCGCCAACCCGGTCGAGACCGTCTTCATGCTGCTCCGCGAGGGCCCCGACCTGGAGGGCCTGCCCGAGGAGCTGCGGCCCCTCATCGAGTCCTGCATGCAGATGGACGTCACCCGCCGGCCCACCCCGGCCGACCTCCAGGCGCAGCTCGCCCCGCACCTCTTCGGCCCCGGCAGCGACGACAGCGGCACGGCCTCCGCCTGGCTGCCGGAGAGCGCCACCGCCATGATCGAGCGGCGCCGCGGCGGCGGCCGCCAGCTGCCCGGCCCGGCCGCCCCGCCGCGGCCGCCGGCGGACCCGCCCGGCCCCCGCCCCGACCCGCGCTTCCCGGAGCGCGCGCCGGAGCACGCGCCCGTCGGCGGCCGGCACGCCGGTCCCGCCGAGAGCGCGGGCGGTCCCGTGCGCCTCGGCGGTGCGACCGTGCCGATCGGACCGGGCCCCCGGGTCGCCGACACCCGGGCGGCGCTCGCCGTCGGCCGGGGCGCCGACGCGGGTCCCGCGACCGGCTGGATCCGTCCGCCCGGCGGCGGCCCGCACGGCGCCGAGCAGGCCCCGCAGCCCGGCTCCCGTCCGGTGTCCGTGCCCGCGCAGGGTGCCGACCCGGCGGCGCCGGAGCCCGGCCACTGGCGGCCCTGGCGCTTCCGGATGTCCAACGACGTCTGGGGCACCCCGGTCGTCGACGGCGACCTGCTGTACGTGACCTCCTTCGAGGTGCACGCCCTGGACACCGGCAGCGGCAGGCGCCAGTTCAAGACCCGGGACGTGGCCTGGTCGATGGCCGTCGCCTCGGGCCGTATCCACGCCTCCGACGGACCCACGCTGTACGCCCTCGACGCGACCGACGGCAGCGAGCGCTGGCGGCTGCACACGGACGCCTGGGTGTACTCGCTCCAGGTCGACCGGGGCACGGTCGTCACCGGCACGCGCGGCGGCGGCGTGCAGGGCTGGGAGGCCTCCAACGGCGCCAAGCTGTGGGAGCTCACCGGCGCGCAGACGGACTTCGAGACCCCGGAGGCGGGGCCCGCCGTGCACGGCGACACCGTGTACGTGTGGCGGGACGCCCGGCTCCAGGCCCTCGACGCCCGCACGGGCGTGGAGCGCTGGTCGTACCCGATCGGCGACGCAGCCTCCTGCGCCAACGTGCCGGTCCGGGTGGCCCCGGCCGAGGACGGCTGCGTGTACGTCTCCGCCGGGACCCGGGTCCTGTCGATCGACATCGCCGCCGGGCACGTCCGCTGGCACTTCGAGGCGCCGGCCGTCTTCCTGTCCCCGCCCGCCTTCGCGCCGGGACCCGCCGTCACGGGCGGCGGGGTGTACCTCTCGGACCACCTCGGCACGGTGTACGCGCTCGACGCCACCACCGGGCAGGACCGCTGGCGGATCGCGACCGAGCCGCGCCAGTCCACCGAGCCGGTGCTCGTCGCCGACGGCAACGTCCACGTGGGCAGCGGCAGCGCGCTCTACACGCTCGACGCGGTCACCGGCACCCCCCGGTGGCGGTTCGCGGCGGGCGGCGAGCTGGTCGGCTCGCCGGTCGTCGCCGACGGCCGGGTGCACTTCGGCTCGGCCGACCACGTCCTGTACACCCTGGACGCGACCGGCGGTCAGCTCCGCTGGAAGCTCGCGACCGGCGGCGAGATCACCGGCTCGCCGGTGGCGAAGGGCGGGGTCGTGTACGCGTGCAGCAAGGACCGCTGCGTGTACGCGCTCGACGCGGTCAAGGGCACGGCGACGGGCAGGGGCGCGGCGGCGCCGAGGGTCTAGGCGCCAGGTCCCCTGTCGTCACCGGGGCCGTCCTTCGGGGGCGGCTCCGGGGGCGGCCGGTCCGTGAGGGTCTGGTCGGTGCCCGTGCGGTCCGTGAAGGTTCGGTCCGTGGGGGCCCGGTCCGGCAGGGTCTGGTCGGTGCCCGTGAGGTCCGGTGCCGCCGGCGGGCCGGCGTGGGGCGGATGCGTGGGCCGGTGGCTCCGGCCCACCCGGGCGTGGCTCCGGCCCGACATGACGAGCGCGCCGAGGAGCAGCAGGACCCCGCCGCCGAAGGCGTTCGCGACCCCGTCGCCCAGCCCCGTACCGTCGGCGTCGACCGTCAGACCGCCCTCCGCCTGGCCGACCCGCACCATCCACAGGATCGTGAAGCCGAGGGCGACGAGCCCGGCGAGGGCGACGAGCAGCCGGGAGCGGAGGAGTACGCCGACGACGGTGACGAGGGCGGCGAAGGCGAAGGGCAGCAGGATCGAGCCCAGGACTTCGGCCTTGGCGTCGGTGATGCCGGTGAACAGGTCCCCGATGGCGTAGTCACGCCCGTGACGGCCGTCGTACCAGGCACGGAAGGGGCTCCAGACGGCGGCCGTCGCTCCGGCGAGAGCCAGGACGGAGCCGGCGATGTTGCGGATCATCGATGCGGCCTCCTCGGCGGTCCGGCTCTCGCTCCCGACGCTACGCCGGGTGAGGGGGGCCCGCCATGTGGCGCGGCGGCACCCCTTAGGGTGGCGCGGACACGACAGACAGGACGGGGAGCGGCGATGGTACGGACGCGACTGAAGCTCGCGGCGACGCTCACGGTGGTGGTCCTCGCGCTGACCGGTTTCCACACCGGCAAGGGCGGCCACGGCAGCAGCGGCGGCAGCGGGAAGAGCAAGAGCGGCAAGAGCAAGAGCCGGCACCACTCGGGCTCGGACGACGACGACTCGGGCGGCGGCTGCTCCAGCGACGAGCAGGGCAACGACGACTACATCAACTCGGGCGGCTCCACGGCCACGGCCAGCCCTTCCCCCACGTCGGCGAAGGTCGAGGTCGTGGTCGTCGACTGCGTGAAGCCCGCGCAGAAGAAGCGCAAGGGCAGGCCCGCCCGGAAGGCGGACACCACGTCGACCCTGAGGATCACCTCGCACGACGCGCTGGAGGGCACGTACGAGGTGACCCTGGAGTTCAAGGGCGTCACGGGTTCCGCGGTCGACTCGGTCACGACGGTCGTCACGGTCGGGAGCTACGAGGACAAGACCTTCGAGGTCGCGATGAAGACCCCGAAGGCCGTCGACCGGGTGAAGAACTGCTGGGTGTACGACGTACGGAAGAAGTAGCCGCGGCGGGGTTCAGTTCCAGCGGATCAGCGTCGTGCGGAGGTTGTCCTCGTCGGCGACCGGGGGGTCCACGTTGGTGATCTTCACCGGCGCGCCGCCGGAGAAGTCCCCGCGGAAGAGGCCCTCACGGCGGTCCTCGCCCCTGGAGAGGAACGCGAAGCTCTTGCCGTCCGGGGAGAGGACCGGCTGGCCGCTGATCCGGTCGTTCTCCGGGACGAGGTCCTCGGTCTTCAGGAGCTTCTTGTAGTCGGCGGAGAACGTCAGCTGCTTGAAGTCGCAGACCAGGGTGGTGGCGTTCCGCCAGAAGGCCGGCTCGCAGAAGGTCGGGTTTTCGTCGTCGAGGCCCGCTGTCGCGATGTCGGTCAGGTAGACCCCTGCGCCGATACCGTTCTGACCCTTGGGGCTGACCCCGCTCAGGCGGACGCCGCCGTTCGTGCTGGACGTCGCCACGATGCCGCCGGCGGGGACCGCCACCGCGTGGATGTCGTCCGTCGCGAGCACCGTCTCCGCCGTGGGGCCGTCCTGCTTCAGAAGATCGGGGATCTTCTCGAAGGGGGTGTTCTCCTCGGTCTTCAGGCCGCCCTTGGGGTCCCGCGAGGCGAGGGCGCCGGTGGCCTCGTCGTCGATGCGCCCGTTGTCGTACCAGAGGCGGCCGGTCACCGGGTGGAAGGCGACACCGCCGTTGTCCAGGCGCTTCGTGAAGGAGTCGGGGTCGGGCGCGCCGACCTCGCGGCCGGTGGCGAGGTCGAAGGCGGCGGCGCGGTCCCCGTTGACGAGCCCGGCGACCAGCGTGAGGTCCTTGTCGAAGGCCGTGGAGACGCGGTAGCTGGGCCCGTCGTCGTCGCAGCCGGTGATCGGCTCGGCGTCGGGCGGCATGGCGGTGGCGCGCTCGCCGACGAAGGCGCCGTCCTTCGCGGCGAAGGAGCGCAGGATGACCTGGTAGGACCGGCCTCCGGTGCCGTCCTCGACGGTCTGGCAGAAGGCGACCGCGAGGCTGCCCGGCTGCGCGAGCGCCGCGGTCCTCGACGCGCCGCCGTCACCGTCGCCCTGCCCGGCCTCGCTGCCGCCGCCGGCGCCCGCGCCCGTCACCGGGTCGCTCCCGCCGCCGCAGCCGGCCAGCATGAGTGCGGCTCCGGCCGCGAGTCCGGCCTTGATGATGTGTCGTCCCATGACAGCTCCCCGTTGCATGCCACAGCGGTCGGGCGTGGCCCGATCGTGCTGTGAACGCGGGGCTGTCCCACCGCTGTTGACGGCGTCTCGTTAAACGAAGATCCATTAAAACAGACGTTCGCAACTGCTATCGAAGCCGGTGGGCGCCCTTCCTTCGGGTGAACAGCTCCGCCTGCCGTTCCGGCGGCAGGTTCCCGAGCGTCACCAGGTGCGGGGCGTGCGCCAGGGCCTGGAGGCGGGAGGCCTCCTTGGTCGACCACAGCGCCCGGACCGTGCCCTGGACGGCCTCGGTCGGGTACGAGGCGATGACGGCGGCTGCCTCGCGTGCGGCCTCCAGCGCCCCGCCCGGCTCCGTCACCTCGCTGACCAGACCCGTCTCGTACGCACGTCGGGCGGAGACCCGTTCGGCGGTGCCCATGAGGGCCATCCGGGCGACTTCCCCGAACGGCATCTTCTGCGCCATGTGGACGGTCTCGAAGGCGGAGACCATCCCGTAGGTGGTGTGCGGGTCGAAGAAGGTGGCGCTCTCGCCCGCGATCAGGAACTCCGCCTCGCCGAGCAGGTAGAAGGCCCCGCCGCAGGCCATGCCCTCGACGGCGGCGATGACCGGTTTCCACAGGTCGTTCGCCTTGGGTCCGATGGCGAGGAGGGGGTCGTCGATCGTGTACGGGGAGGAGGGCTGCGGCACGTCCACGGAGCGGTCGATGCCGGTGCAGAAGGCCCGGCCGCCGGCCCCGGTGACGACGATCGCCCGGACCTCGTCCTCGTACCGGAACCCCCGCCAGACGGCGGCGAGGTCACGGGCCATGTCCAGGGTGATCGCGTTGTGCTTCGCGGCCCGGTCGAGGGTGACGACGGCGACCCCGGTCTCCTTGTCGCGCTCGACGCGGATGTGGTCGCGCCCGCCGCGGGCGCCGTCGCGCTCGTCCCCGATGCTCACGACCGCTCCAGGAGCCAGCGCGGGACGGTGATGCCGTCGATCTCGGTGAAGGCGACCCGTACCGCGGCGCCGATCCGGAGCCGGGCCGGGTCGACCGAGTTCAGGGGGGCGTCGGGGGCGGCGACGACGTTGCCGACGAGGCGGATGCGGGGGGCCTCGGCGAGTTCGACGAGCACCGCGTTGTACGGGGCCTGGGCGGCGTACTCGGGCAGGAGCGGCGGGTGGGGGAGGACGTACGACCAGATCCGGCCGCGTCCGGACATGAGACGCCACTCGCTGTCGAAGGAGCGGCAGTGCGGGCAGCAGGGGCGGGGCGGGAAGCGGAGCTCGCCGCAGGAGGCGCAGGCCTGGATCCGCAGTTCGCCCCGGGCGGCGTACTCCCAGAAGGGAGCGCCGTCCTCGTCGATCACCGGTGTCAGCATCTGGGTCAGCTCCTCAGGAGAACGGCCGAAGTGGGGACGCCCTCGCCCGCCGTGACCAGGCAGGTGGCCGCGTCGGGGACCTGGGCGGTGGAGGTGCCGCGGAGCTGCTTCACGCCCTCGTTGATGAGGTTGAAGCCGTGCACGTACGCCTCGGAGAGCCCGCCGCCGCCGGTGTTGAGCGGCAGCCGGCCGCCGATCTCCAGGGCCCCGCCCTCGGTGAAGGCGCCGCCCTCGCCGCGTCCGCAGAAGCCGTAGCCCTCCAGGGAGAGCGGGACGAGCGGGGTGAAGGCGTCGTAGATCTGGGCGACGTCGACGTCCTGGGGGCCGAAGTCGGCCTGCTTCCACAGGTGCCGGGCGGCGGTCCAGGCGGGGCCGGAGAGCGGGTCGTCGTTCCAGTAGTTGACCATGCCGTGGTGCTGGGCGGGCAGGCCCTGGGCGGCGGCGTGCACGTACACGGGTTTCTGCCGGCAGTCGCGGGCGCGTTCGGCGGAGACGATGACGCAGGCGAGCGCGCCGTCGGTCTCCAGGCAGTTGTCGAAGAGGCAGAGGGGTTCGCTGATCCAGCGGGCGGTCATGTACATCTCGCGGGTCAGCGGCCGCTCGTACATGATCGCGGCGGGATTCTGGTTGGCGCGGTTGCGGCAGGCCAGGGCGACGTTGAAGAGGTGGTCGCGGGTGGCGCCGTACTCGTGCATGTAGCGGCGGGTGAGCATGCCGATCTCGTCGGCGGGGCGGAGCAGCCCGAAGGGCCGGGTCCACTGGCCGGGGGTGGGCAGCTGGACGGCGGTGTTCTTCCAGGGGCGGGGTCCCGATCCCCGTTTCCTCGACCGCCAGGCGACGCCGACGCTCGCCTGCCCGGTGGCGACGGCGGCGGCGAGGTGGCCGACGGTGGCGCAGGAGCCGCCGCCGCCGTAGCCGACCTTGGAGAAGAAGGTGACGTCGCCGGCGCCGATGGACTTGGCGACCTCGACCTCGTCGGTCTCCTCCATCGTGTACGAGGCGAAGGCGTCGACCTCGGAGGGGTCGATCCCGGCGTCGTCGAGCGCGGCGAGGATCGCCCGGCAGGCGAGGGTCTTCTCCGTCTCGGGGAGCTGTTTCGCGAAGGCGGTCTGTCCTATCCCGGCGATGGCCGTGGCGTCCTTGAGCACCGAACCTCCTCATGGGGCAGCACTGCTGACAGCGCGTCAGGCTACAACTAATCTGACGGATAGTCAGCTACAGGGAGGTGGGGTATGGACGTGGACATGGACCCGGACAGGGACCTGCGCGGCGACCTGGAGTGGGGCACGATCCCCGGGCTCGTCCGGGCGGCGGCCGAGCGGTACGCGGAGCGGGAGGCCGTCGTCGACGGCCGCGTCCGCGTCACGTACGCCGAACTCGGGATACGCGTCGAGCGGGCGGCCGCCGCCTGCCTCGCCACCGGGATACGGGAAGGGGACCGGGTCGCGATCTGGGCCCCCAACACCTTCGACTGGATCGTCTCCGCCCTCGGCGCCGTCACCGCCGGCGCCGTCCTCGTCCCCCTGAACACCCGCTTCAAGGGCACCGAGGCCGCCTACGTCCTCCAGCGCTCCCGGGCCCGGCTGCTCTTCGTCACCGGCACCTTCCTCGGCACCTCGTACGTGGCCTCCCTGCGCCGCTCGGGCGTCGAACTCCCCGACCTGGAAAGGGTGGTGGTCCTCGGCGACACCGCCCCCGACGACGCGGGCTGGACGACCCTGAAGGCCTTCCTCGCGGAGGGCGACGGCGTCCCGGCCGCCCGCGTCCGCGCCCGGGCCGACGGCATCGACCCCGAATCCCCCTCCGACATCATCTACACCTCCGGCACCACCGGCCGCCCCAAGGGCGCCGTCATCAGCCACGCCCAGACCCTGCGCTGCTTCGCGATCTGGTCCGAGCTCGCCGGCCTCCGGGAGGGCGACCGCTACCTCGTGGTCAACCCCTTCTTCCACACCTTCGGCTACAAGGCCGGCATCCTCGCCTGCCTCATGCGGGGCGCGGTGATCGTCCCTCAGTCCGTCTTCACCGTGGACACCGTCCTCGCCAACATCGCGGCCGAACGCGTCACCGTCCTCCCCGGCCCGCCGACCCTCCACCAGTCCCTCCTGGACCACCCGGCCCGCCCCGCGCACGACCTCTCCACCCTCCGCCTCGTCGTGACGGGCGCGGCCGTCGTCCCGCTGCGGCTCGTCGAACGCCTCCGCGCCGAGCTGGGCGTGAGCACGGTCCTCACCGCGTACGGCCTCTCCGAGGCGAGCGGGATCGTCACCATGTGCCGCCGCGACGACCCGGACGAGACGATCGCCACCACGTCGGGCCGCCCGATCCCCGGCACGGAACTCCGCCTCTCCGACGGCGGCGAGGTCCTGGTCCGGGGCCACCACGTGATGAGCGGCTACTTCGAGGACGAGGAGGCGACGGCGACGGCGATCGACGCGGACGGCTGGCTCCACACGGGAGACATCGGCGTCCTGGACGAAGCCGGCAACCTCCGCATCACCGACCGTCTGAAGGACATGTTCATCGTCGGCGGCTTCAACGCCTACCCGGCCGAGATCGAGCAGCTCCTCGGCCTGCACCCCGACATCGCGGACGTCGCCGTCATCGGAGTCCCGGACCCCCGCCTCGGCGAGGTCGGCAAGGCCTTCGCGGTCCGGCGGGCGGGCGCGAGGGTCACCGCGGACGACCTGATCGCCTGGTCGCGCCGGGAGATGGCGAACTACAAGGTCCCGAGGGAGGTCGAGTTCGTGACGGAACTCCCGAGGAACGCGAGCGGGAAGGTGGTGAAGGGGGAGCTGCGGGCGCGGACGGGGAGCTGAGGGCGAGGCCGGGGAGGAGACCGCAACCAACCCCCTCCATGGACACGTCATACGGACAGCCCTTCGCGTACCCCTCCCCTCCCTCCAGGAGCAGCCGGTGCCGACGCAAGAGATTCCCCTTACCCTCACCCCGCAGCAGGCCGCCCAGGGCGTGATCCTCACCGTCCAGCTGCCGTCCGGACCCGCCCACATCACCGTCCGCCCCTGCCGCCACGGCGAACTCGTCGCGGCCCGGCTCGGCGACGGCACGGTCTACCTGCGCATCACGGTCGCCGGGGCCCCACAGGCCCCCAAGAAGTCCGGCGGCCTCGGCTGCCTGGTCATGCTCCTCGTCATCGGCGCGCTCGTCGGCGGCTCGTACCTCCTGAACCACGACGAGGACGAGGACCCCGGCAGCGCCGGCCCCGGCCCGGTGCCGACCTTCTCGTACGACCCCTTCCCCAGCGCCACCCCCACCGAGGACGAGCCCGACCCGTACGAGAACGGCACCTGCCTCAACGGCACCCTCCCGAACTCGGAGACGGCGCAGAGCGTCAGCGGCGTCGAGGAGGTGTCCTGCTCGGCGTCCGACGCCCACTACAAGGTCATCCAGACCTTCCCCTTCACGTCCGACATGAACCGGTGCAACACCAACCCCAGGACGGAGTACGCCTTCTCGCACCGCTACACGATGAACGGCACGACGATCAGCGAGTACGTCTACTGCCTGATCGGCCTGGGCTCCTACGCCCGCTGACGCACGAGGACCACGACCCCCTCGACCTCCCGCACCCCTGCCCGCCGCGGCACCCTGACGATCGAGGACGCGGCGCGCGGGGGCGCCCGGTGGGCGCTCGCCCGTCCGGATGACGCGGGGCGTATCCACCACTTCGGGCTCGGGACCTGCGGATACGCTCCGAGACCCGGCCCCGGGTCGCGCGAGGAGCACCCCATGAAGGCAGCCGGTTCCCTCACGGCGGTCGTGGTCCCGGCGTCGGACCTCCTGCTCGGCCCGCACGGCGCGGCGGCCGCCGCCGACCCGGCGCCGTGCGTACGCGGCGAGTCCGAGACCCGGAAACCCTGGAAGTGACCGTGGAACGGAAGCGCCTCGCCGGTCTCCTCGCCGGGGCCCTCGTCCTCGGCACCACCGCGTGGGCCGCGACGGAGGCCTTCACGGCCCGCACGTCGCCTGTGCACGCCCTCTGCCTGCCCGACCTTCCCCACGGACGAGTACATACCGGCGGCGATGAGCCACCTCGCCTACGCCACCGTCGAGGAGGCCGTCGGCTACGACCCCGACACCGACGGCGGCCCCGGCGGCATCCAGCGCGTCCGCCTCCGCGTCCTCCAGCCCCTCAAGGGCCAGGTCCCCGGCACGCTCACCCTCGGCCAGGGCGACCCATGTGGCCCACGGCGTGGTGGCCCCGCTCGGGGAGGGGTGCACGGACGGCGCGTGAGGGGCGGCCCTGCACGTGCGGTGCCGGCCCGGGAACGCTTGCCGCGGACGCCCGGCGTCAACACGGCGGAGGGGCCGGGCAGATGCCCGGCCCCTCCTTGTGCGGCGGTCCGATCGCGTTGCGCACGGGCCCTGCCCGGACGGATCCCCCCTGGTTCCGCCCGGGGGTCCCCCGAGCCCGTGTGCTCCCCCGTCGACCGGACCTCCCTGTTCGGCCCCGGCAGCTCCCCCGAAGTCGCCGCCGCGGCCGTTCCCCGTCGGGAGTGGTCTGCTAGGCCGGCTTGACGGCGGTCTCGTCGTGGCCGCCCGTGATCTTGCCGGTGATCGCGTCGAGCGCCGGCTCGGAGGTGGCGTGCATGTCCTTGGTGGTGATGGCCTCGTCGTGGCCGCCCGTGATCTTGTCGGTGATCGCGTCGAGCGCCGGCTCCGAGGTGGCGTGCATGTCCATGGGCTTGATGATCGGGTCCTGCTTGATCGGGTCGGTCATGCTCGTCAACTCCTGCTTGTGATGTCCGAGATGTGAGGAGATTCGCCCAGCCGTTCCCCCGTGGACAGCCGGGCGAATCTCCGGGGCCGATCACCCTAGTACTCAGGGGCTGTGGCCCTCATCGGCGACCCGTCTGCCCCCCGACGCGGCGGATCGTCATGCAGAGAAGCATGCCGGGTGGCGATAAACGAACGATGAACGCACTGGCCGCAGGGGCCTAGGCGGCGGTCGCAGGGGTCAGGAGCGCACGGACCGCGTCGGCCTCCGGGGCCCCGAGTTCGTCGAAGATGCCGAGTGCCTCCTGCCAGCAGACCCGCGCACGGCCGCTCTGGCCGATGCCGAAGAGAGCCCGGCCCAGGACGGTGAGGACGTTGCCGCGTCGCCACTCTCCGCCGATGCCCCGGAGCACCGTGAGGGCCATCTCGGCGTTCGACGCCGCCTGGGCGTGCCGACGGGCGGCGATGTCCACCTCGGACAGCCGGAAGAGGGTCATGCCCTCCCACAGCCGCTGCCTGCTGTCGGCGAAGACGGCAAGCGCCTCGCCGAGTTGTTCGCTCGCCGCGGTGAGCCGGCTGTCCTGGGTGAGGGCGAGACCGAGGGCGTACCGCCCGTTCGCGCCCCGCAGCGCGTGTCCCATCGAGTCGTAGATCTCCGTGCCCTGCCGGGCGAGAGCTATCGCGCTCGACGTGCGGCCCGTGGCCAGATGGATGCGTGACAGGTTGCAGAGGGCACTGGCCTCCCCCGGCTCGTCCCCGATGCCGCGGAACCGTTCGATCGCCTCGGTGAGGTACTGCTCGCCCTCCGCGAACCGGTTCTGGTAGAGCGCGATGATGCCCCGGGCGTTGGCGGACCAGCAGGCCGGCACCGGATCGTCGGCCCGGTCCGCGTGGGGCAGGGCGAGTTCGGCATCACGGTCCGCCTCCTCGAAGCGGCCGGCCGTGTGGTGGACACCCGCGAGAACCATGAGCGCACGGCCTTCGGCCTTGGGATCCGCGTGGGTGCGGGCGGCATCGCGTACGACGACACCCGTCGCCTCGAACTCCTTGGAGTTCGCCCCGGACTCCCCGAGGTCCAACGACGCCCACAGCAGGTCCACGCCCCGCCGCAGGGTCCCGGGGGACGCCGCCGACTGGCGGACCGTCGCCAGGAGGCAGTTCGCCTCCGCGTAGAGCCAGTCCTGGGCCTCGTGGCGGTCCGTGAAGGTCAGGCCCTCGTACGCCGTGGGTTCCAGGTGGTCCACCAGGCGGTCGCCCGGGCGCTCGATCGCGTAGACCCGGGCCGCCGTGGAGAGGTAGAAGTCCAGGAGGCGGGACAGCGCCGCGTCCTTCTCCGACGGGGGCTGTTCGTCGCGGTCCGCGCACGCACGCGCGTAGAGGCGGACCAGGTCGTGGTAGCGGTAGCGGCCGGGCGCCGCCGATTCCACCAGGGACGTGTCGACGAGGGCCTCCAGGAGGTCCTCCGTGTCCCAGAGGGGGAGGTCCAGGACCGCCGCCGCTGCCGCGAGGGAGATGTCCGGGCCGTCCGCCAGGCCCAGGAGACGGAACGCCCTCGCCTGGGCCGGTTCCAGCTGACCGTAGCCGAGTTCGAAGGTGGCCTTGACCGCCAGGTCGCCCGCCTGGAGCTCGTCCAGGCGGCGGCGCTCGTCCGCCAGCTTCGCCGCCAGGACCGAGACCGTCCACGTACGCCGGGCCGCCAGCCGGGACGCCGCGATGCGGATCGCCAGCGGGAGGAAGCCGCAGGCCGCGACCACGTCCAGGGCCGCCTCGCGCTCCGACCGCACCCGCTCCTCGCCCACGATCCTCGTGAACAGCTGGAGCGCCTCCTCCGGGGACATCACGTCCAGGTCCACCAGGTGCGCGCCCGCCAGGTCGACCATCCGGATGCGGCTGGTGACGAGCGCCGCGCAGCCCGCCGTACCGGGCAGCAGGGGCCGGATCTGGGCCGCGTCACGGGCGTTGTCCAGCAACACCAGGACCCGGCGGCCGTCGAGCGTCGAGCGGTACAGCGCCGCCCGGTCGTCGAGCGAGTCCGGGATGGCCGAGTCAGGGGTTCCCAAGGCCCGCAGGAACGAGCCGAGGACCGTCTCCGGCGCGGCGGCGCGGGAGCCGGCGCCCTGGAGGTCCACGTACAGCTGGCCGTCCGGGAAGTGCGGCCGCGCCTCGTGCGCGACGTGCACGGCGAGCGTCGTCTTGCCGACGCCGCCGATGCCCGCGAGCGCCGAGACCGCCATGACGTGGCCTTCGGCGGTGGCGAGCCGGGCGCCCAGTTCCCGTACGAACGCGGCGCGGCCCGTGAAGTCCGGCACGGTCGCCGGGAGCTGGGCCGGGCGGGCCACGGGCGCCGCGGCCGGGGCCGGTTCCTCGACCGGGCGGGCGAGTTCGGCGTCGGCCTGGAGGATGCGCTGCTGGAGCCGGGAGAGTTCCGGGGTCGGGTCGACGCCCAGTTCGTCGGCGAGGAGCCGGCGGGTGTCCGCGTACACGGCGAGGGCTTCCGCCTGCCGTCCGCTGCGGTAGAGCGCGAGCATCAGGAGTTCGCGCAGGCGCTCCCGCAGGGGGTGCGCGGCGGTGAGCGCGGTCAGTTCGGAGACGGCCTCCGCGTGCGCGCCGACCTCCAGGTCGATGTCCAGGCGGGTCTCGAGGAGGGTGAGCCGCCATTCCTCCAGGCGGGTCCGCTGCGTCTCGGCGTACGGGCCGGGTACGGAGGCCAGCACCTCGCCGTCCCACAGGTCGAGCGCCTCGGCGAGCCGCGCCCGGGCGGCCGTCCGGTCCCCGGCCGCGCGGAGCTTCTCGGCCTCCGCGGCCAGCTCCTGGGCGGCGGTCACGTCGAGCGCGTCGGCAGGGGTCCGGAGGGCGTACCCGCCGGACTCGCTGACCAGCACCTTCGGGTCGAGGGCCTTGCGGAGCCGGGAGGCGTACGTACGGACCGCGGCGAGCGCCTGGGAGGGCGGTTCCTCGCCCCAGAGCGCGTCGATCAGCTCGTGCGCGGTGGCGGTGCGGCCGCCGCGCAGCAGCAGCGCGGCCAGCAGGGCCCGCTGCTGCGGGGAGCCGGTGGGCACGGGTTCGCCGTCGCGCCAGGCGCGGACGGGCCCGAGCACGCCGAAGCGGAGTACGCCGGGGGAGACCGCGGCGGGGGAGCTGGTGGAGCCGGTGGTGGGTCCCGTGACGGCGGCCGAGCCCGTGGCCGAGCCCGTGGCGGGGCCCGTGGCGGGGCCCGTGCCCGTGTCCGTGGCGGCGGTCGAACCCGTGCCCGTACCGGCGTCGGCGCCCGCTCTCGCGGCCGGGCCCCTGCGTGCGTCCTCAGGTCCCGCGCTCATGCCGGAAGCCGTGCCCGTGACCGCGTCCTCGCTTGCCGGGGCCGTCCGGTCCGGCCTCGGAGCCCGCTGAACCGGAACTCGCGGCCCGTTCTCACGGTCCATCGCTCCCCCTGCTCCTACCGCTGGTTTCGCCCAGGACAGTCTGCCTTGTCCGGAGGGAGTCCGTCAGCATCGGGGCGGCCGTAGTGCGGCCGTTCCGGCTCCCAACAGCTGACGGTTCGTCAGATCGGCGCTACCGTGAAAGCCATGGAGACCTTCCCGAAGATCATCTCGGTGGACGACCACACCGTGGAGCCCCCGCACGTCTGGCGGGACCGGCTCCCGTCCCGGTACCACGACACCGGACCCCGGATCGTCCGCGCCCCGCTCAAGGAAATGACCTTCCTCGGCGGCAAGTTCGCCCCGGTCATGGGCGCCAAGGGGGACGACGGGCCGATCGGCGACTGGTGGGTGTACGAGGACCTGCACCGGCCCCTCACCCGGCTCGACACCGCCGTCGGCTACGACCGGGACGAGATACGCCTCGAAGTCATCACCTACGAGCAGATGCGGCCCGGCTCCCACTCCGTCCCGGACCGGCTCGCCGACATGGACGTCAACCACGTCCAGTCCGCGCTCTGCTTCCCGACCTTCCCCCGCTTCTGCGGGCAGACCTTCACCGAGGCGAGCGACCGCGAACTCGGGCTGCTCTGCGTCCGCGCCTACAACGACTGGATGGTCGAGGAGTGGTGCGGGCCCGAGGCGCACGGCAGGCTGATCCCGCTGACCCTCATCCCGCTCTGGGACCCCGAGCTCGCCGCCGCCGAGGTGCGCCGCAACGCCGCGCGCGGGGTCCGGGCCGTCGCCTTCTCCGAGATCCCGCCGCACCTCGGGCTCCCCTCGGTCCACACCGACCACTGGGACCCCTTCTTCCGCGCCTGCGACGAGACCGGCACGGTCATCGCCATGCACATCGGCTCCTCCAGCCGAATGCCGTCCACCTCCGCCGACGCCCCGCCGGCCGTCGGCTCCACCATCACCTTCGCGAACTGCTGCTTCTCGATGGTCGACTGGCTGATGAGCGGCAAGTTCGAGCGCTTCCCGAACCTGAGGATCATGTACGCGGAGGGCCAGATCGGCTGGATCCCGTACATCCTGGAGCGCGCGGACGTCGTCTGGGAGGAGAACCGGGGCTGGGGCGGTGTCGCCGACAAGGTGCTGCGCCCGCCGTCCGAGCTGTTCGCCGGTCACGTCTTCGGCTGCTTCTTCGACGACGCCTTCGGCCTTCGCAACCTCGACGCGATCGGGGCCGCGAACGTCCTGTACGAGACCGACTACCCGCACTCGGACTCCACCTGGCCCAAGTCGAAGGAGGTCGGCGAGGCCCAGATGGGCCACCTGGCCCCCGACGTCGTCGAGCGGATCGTCCGCGGCAACGCGATCGACCTTCTCGGGCTGACCCCGGAGGGTCTCTGGCGGCCCTAGTGCCGCTCACGGGGGCGGGCGGCCGGGTCCCCCAGGAGGCCCGGCCGTATCCGTGCGGCCTTCGCCGTGTACGGCCTCAGGCTTCTTGTCACCCTGTTGGCGGAATACGGGCACCCCCTGATGGCGGAGGGTGAGGGAGTGCGCGCAAATGGTAGTCAAGTGTGCGTTTCTTGCACATCACGAGACAGCCATGGTGGACGTCCCCCCGGGGGATGTTCACGAACGGAGCCTGTGACATGACCACCGACCTCCCGCACATACACCCGGCGGACGACGACATAGAACCGACCACAGAGCCCGCCCCGGGTCCGTCCCGCCAGTCGGTTGTCTCACCGCCCCCGTCCCCGCCCCTCTCCTCGTCCTCGCCCCCATCCCTCTCCCCCTCCGCGCCCTCGTTCCCCTCCCCGCCCCCGTCGCTCGGCGTGCCTCCCGTCCCCGGCCGGCCGGCCGTGTCCCCCGCCGTACCGGCCGACGCGGAGCCGCGGACCGCTCCGGAATCCCCGGCCGCTGACGAGTCCGGCAACGGGTCCGGTAGCGAGTCCGGTGACGAGATCGGTGACGGGTCCGGTGACGAGGCGGTCCACACGCTTCTGCGGACGGCCGCGACCGAGCGCCCCGTGGAGGAGGTCGCCGCCCTGGTGGCCCGCCTCCAGGAGACCGGCGAACTCTCCAGCCCCGCGGATGTCGCACTCCGCGCGGCCGCCGTCACCCGCCCCCTCGGCGAAGTCCGCGAACTGCTCGCCCTGCTGAACGCGTCGGGTTACGACCTCCACCAGGCCGAGACCACGCTGCGCGCCGCGGCGGTGGGCCGGTCCGTCGAGGACGTCGTCCAGCTCGTCGGCATCCTGGGCGCCGACAGCAGCGACTGGCGGCCGACCGCGGGCGGCGGCGAGGCACGGAAGGCCGGATCCGGCCGGGAGGGCCGCGCGCGGGTCAGCGGGGACGCCGCCCCGGCCGCCACCACCCGGAAGCGTGCCCGGGGCGCCGCCACGCGGCAGAGGTCGGCCCTGGACGGCGCACTGGCCTCGGGCCCCGGCAGTCACAGCGCCTCTCCCGCCCTGGGGTCGGTGCTGCGCTGGCCCGCGGCGCTCGCGCTGTTCGTCTGCGGCCTCATCCATATGCCGACGGACCTCGCGGGCCTGCGCTCGGGTGGCGACGCGCAGACGCTGTCCGTGGTCGTCACCGTGCTCTGTCTGGCGTGTGCCGTCTGGCTCGCGGCCAGGGACACCCTGATCGTCTGGGCCGCCTCCGCGGGTCTCGCCGTGGTGGTCATCGCGCTCCACGGAGTCGCGAGCGCCCGCGGCGGCGACCTGCTGGGCAGCAGTCTCGGCACCACCTACGCCTGGGCGAAGGCCCTGGCGCTGCTGGGGGCCGTGGGCATCGTCGTCCTGGCCGGCTCGGCCCTGGTGCGCCATGCCAGGGCGGCGGCCTCGGCGGACAGCGCCTGACGTACCGGCGTACGCGCGCCGTTCCCGAACCGCGTACGCACGCCGTTCCCGCCCCGCTCGGGCAGCCCCGCGCTGCCCGAGCGGTCGTGTGCGGGGCGCGCCTCGCCGAGGGAGCGAGCCTCCTCGTCCGGGCCGGCCGCGGCTCTCCGCCGCGACCGGCCCGCACGTGTCCACCCCCGGTGGATTCGGATCCGCCCCCGTGGACGCGGGTTCAACCCGGCGGATTCAGGACCTGTCCGGTGCAGGTGCAGGTGCAGGTGCAGGTGCCGGTCCGCCGGACGCGACCCGGTCCGTCATCACACGATCCACAGCTGGTTGGTGCCTCCGGTGCAGTCCCACTGCTGGGCCCGGGCGCCGTTGACCGTGCTCCAGCCGGCGATCTCCAGGCACTTTCCGCTGTGCTTGTTGATCAGGTAGAAGACGTTGTCGTCGTTGTAGTAGTGCTGGTTCCACTGCTGGTTGGCGCCCCCGGTGCACTCCCACTGCCGGACGGTCGCGCCGTTCGCCGTGCCCCAGTCGGCGACTTCGAGGCACTTGCCGCTGTTGACGTTCTGCAGGGTCCCCCAGTACTGGCCGTTGACCCATTGGCCGGTCCCACCCCAGAGCTGGTTCGCGCCTCCGTGGTAGTCCCACTGGTTCACGAGGGCGCCGTTGGCGGTGGACCAGCCGCCGACCTCCAGGACCCGCTGGCTGTGGGCGTTCTTCCAGACGATTCCGCCGTCCGCCGCTACGGCGGACGGCGCCTGGACGCCGGCCAGCAGCCCGAGGGCCGCGACGGCCGTCCCGAGCGCGCGCAGTGCGGTGGTCGTCTTGGGTGCGTACATGCTTCCCCCGTGTGTTCTCCGTGATCGGAGCCGCTTACCGGTGCGGTCCCGATGTCCGGCGCCGAGCGTAGGGTCCCGGACCCGCTCCGCTTCCCGAAAAGGGGCGGACCTCCGTCCCGCGATGCCCGTGACCCGTCCCGGGATCTCCGGGACGCTTCTGAATCCGTCTCGCGCGAGCCTTGCCTGATGGGCCGTCAGGTACGAGCATGGGCCCCGCCTTATATATGACGGTCCGTCAGATCGAGGGGGTTTCCCATGGTGGTCTACGGGATGCAGTTGCCCGTCCAGTCGCAGAGCACCCTCTACGCCGAGGCCTGGGAGGCGACCGCGGGCCCGGCGGACCTGCTCGCCGTGGCCAGGGCCGCCGAGGCCCACGGCTTCGACTACCTCGCGAGCTGCGACCACGTCGCCATCCCGCGCCGGCTCGCCGGGCCGATGAGCACCGTCTGGTACGACCCGGTCGCCACGCTCTCCTTCCTCGCCGCCGCCACCGAGCGGGTCCGGCTCCTCTCGCACGTCGCCGTCGTCGGCCTGCGCCATCCGCTCGTCACGGCCAAGGCGTACGCGACGCTCGACCACCTCTCCGGCGGCCGGCTGGTCCTCGGGGTCGGCGCCGGGCACGTCCAGGAGGAGTTCGAGGCGCTCGGCGTGGACTTCGCGCGCCGGGGCGCCGTGCTCGACGAGACCGTCGACGCGCTGCGGGCGGCCCTCGGGCCAGAGGAGTACCCGGAGCACGCGGGGGAGCGGTTCGCCTTCAAGGACCTCGGGCAGCTGCCCCGGCCCGCGCAGGAGCGGGTCCCGCTCTGGGTGGGCGGCTCCTCGCCCGCCGCCGTGCGCCGGGCCGCGCTCAAGGGCGACGGCTGGCTGCCGCAGGGCGACCCGCGCGACAAGCTCGCCGCGCAGATCCGGAAGCTGCTGCGGCTCCGCGCGGAGGCCGGGATCACCGAGCCGGTCACCGTCGGCGCGATCACCGAGGCCCTGTACGTCGGCGCGCCCGGCTGGGAGGTCGGGCGCCGCACCCTGAGCGGCCGGCCGGAGGAGCTCGCCGCCTCCCTGCGCGCGTACGGGGAGATGGGCGTGCACCAGATCCAGGTCCGGTTCCGGTCCCGGAGCCGTACCGAACTCATCGACCAGATGGCGGCCTTCGGCACGGAGGTCGCCCCCCACCTCTAGGGAGTACGGACATGGGAAAGCTCGACGGGCGGGTCGTCCTCGTCACCGGAGCGGCGCGCGGGCAGGGCGAGCAGGAGGCGCGACTGTTCGCCGCCGAGGGGGCGAAGGTGGTCCTCGGGGACGTCCTGGACGACGCCGGTGAGGCGCTGGCCAAGGAGCTGGGCGAGGACCGGGCCGCGTACGTGCACCTGGACGTGACGAGCGAGGGCGACTGGACGGCGGCCGTGGCGGCGGCCAAGGAGCGGTTCGGGAAGATCGACGGGCTCGTCAACAACGCGGGCATCCTCCGCTTCAACGAGCTGGTCTCGACGCCGCTGGAGGAGTTCCAGGCGATCGTGTCCGTGAACCAGACCGGCTGCTTCCTGGGCATCCGTACGGTCGCGCCCGAGATCGCGGCGGCCGGCGGCGGGACGATCGTCAACACCGCCTCGTACACGGGGCTCACCGGCATGGCCGGGGTCGGCGCCTACGCGGCGAGCAAGCACGCCGTCCTCGGGCTCACCCGGGTCGCCGCCCTGGAGCTGGCCGCGAAGGGCATCCGGGTGAACGCCGTCTGCCCGGGCGCGATCGACACCGCGATGAGCAACCCCGAGGGCGTGGACCCGGCGGCCACGGGCGAGCTCTACCGCAAGCTCGTGCCGCTCGGGCGGATCGGGCGGCCGGAGGAGGTCGCGGCCCTCGCGCTCTTCCTGACCGGGGAGGAGTCGGCGTACATCACGGGCCAGCCGTTCGTGATCGACGGCGGCTGGCTGGCGGGCGTCAGCCTGTTCTGACGACTCGTCAGGTATTGACGGGCTCACCCGGCGGTGCGAAAGTCGGGGCACATCAAAGAATCTGACGGTACGTCAGAAACATGCAGCAGCACTCAAGGGGCGGTGAACTTCCTTGGAATTCGGGATCTTCGTACAGGGATACGTCGGCAAGCGCGCCGAGACCGATCCCGAAGCCGAGCACAAGGCCCTCATGGAGGAGACCGAGTACGTCATCCAGGCGGACAAGTCCGGCTTCAAGTACGCCTGGGCCTCCGAGCACCACTTCCTGGAGGAGTACTCGCACCTCTCCGCCAACGACGTCTACCTCGGCTACCTCGCCCACGCCACCGACCGGATCCACCTCGGCTCCGGCATCTTCAACCCCCTCGCCCCCGTCAACCACCCGGTGAAGGTCGCCGAGAAGGTCGCCATGCTCGACCACCTCTCCGGCGGGCGCTTCGAGTTCGGCTCCGGGCGCGGGGCGGGCTCCCACGAGATCCTCGGGTTCATGCCGGGCATCACCGACATGAACCACACGAAGGAGATCTGGGAGGAGACCATCGCCGAGTTCCCCAAGATGTGGCTCCAGGACGAGTACGTCGGCTTCCAGGGCAAGCACTGGTCGCTGCCGCCCCGCAAGATCCTCCCCAAGCCGTACGGGAAGTCGCACCCCGCCATGTGGTACGCGGCCGGCTCCCCCTCCTCGTACGCCATGGCCGGGAAGATGGGCCTCGGCGTCCTCGGCTTCAGCGTCCAGAAGGTCTCCGACATGGAGTGGGTCGTCGAGTCCTACAAGAACGCGATCAAGGAGGCCAAGGCGGTCGGCGACTTCGTCAACGACAACGTCATGGTCACCTCGACCGCGATCTGCGCCGAGACGCACGAGAAGGCCGTCGAGATCGCCGTCGGCGGTGGCCTCAACTACCTCCAGTCCCTCCTCTTCCGCTACCACGACACCTTCCCGCGGCCCGAGGGCATCCCCGAGTGGCCCGAGCTCCTCCCCGAGTACTCGGCGGAGATCATCGAACTCCTCATCGCGGAGGAACTGATGATCTGCGGCGATCCTTCGGAGGTCCTCGCCCAGTGCAAGCGGTGGGAGCAGGCGGGTGCGGACCAGCTCTCCTTCGGGCTCCCGATCGGGATCTCGTACGAGGACACGATGAACTCGATCAAGCTGATCGGGGAGCACGTGATCCCGAAGATCGACACGGACCCGATCCACCGCACGACCCGCATGCGCCAGTCGTCGGGCTCCTGAGGCCCAGGCGCCTCGCGGGCCCGGGCGTGCCTCACGGTGGACCACCCGGGCCGGCGCCCGGGTCCCGCCGGGCCCGCCGTGCGGGGCGCGCCCGGCGGGCCGGTCGCCACGGCCCGCGGGCCGCGCCCGCTCCGGGCCCGCGCCCACCGCCCGTATGGGCCGCGCCCGTCAGGCCGGCGCCACCCGCCGTGTGGGCAGTCGTCCCTCCCCCCGGACTTCGTCCGGGGGGACCCCCATCGCCCTTGCGGAACGTATGCCCACAACGGGGGGCGGGCCCGTTACGAGAGCGCGGGGTGGTGTCTTCCCGGATCGCCGCCCCGTACCGGCCCCGGCCGGAGGCCGTTCCGCGGCGGCCCCGGTCCGGGGCGCCCCCACGTCCGCAAGCAGACCGCAGAGGGCGCCCCGCGTCCGCAAGCAGACCGCGCAGAGAGGGACCGTCATGCTCGACCACCTGATCACGGGCGCCACCGTCGTGGACGGCACCGGCGCCCCCGCCCGCGTCGCCGACGTCGGCATACGCGACGGGCGGATCGTCTTCCCGGAGCGGGGGGCCACCGCCCGTACCACCGAGGACGCCACGGGCCTCGTCCTCGCGCCCGGTTTCGTCGACCCGCACACCCACTACGACGCCCAGCTCTTCTGGGACCCGTACGCCACCCCGTCCATGAACCACGGCGTCACCACCGTCGCCGGCGGCAACTGCGGCTTCACCCTCGCGCCCCTCCACCCGGAGCGGCCCGAGGACGCCGACTACACGCGCCGCATGATGTCCAAGGTCGAGGGGATGGCGCTCAAGGCCCTGGAGGAGGGCGTCGACTGGGGCTGGTCCTCCTTCGCCGAGTACCTGGACGCCCTCGACGGCCGGATCGCCGTCAACGCCGGCTTCATGGTCGGCCACTGCGCACTGCGCCGGTACGTGATGGGCCCGGACGCGGTCGGCGGGCAGCCGACGCCCGAGCAGCTGGACCAGATGGTGGAGCTCCTGCGCGAGGCGATGCGCGCCGGCGCCTGGGGGCTCTCCACCACCCAGTCCTCCACCCACTCCGACGGCGACGGCGCCCCCGTCGCCTCCCGGCACGCCACGCCCGCCGAGCTGATCGCCCTGTCCCGCGCCGTCGGCGAGCACGAGGGGACCCAGCTGGAGGCGATCCTCGCCGGGTGTCTCGACCAGTTCTCCGACGACGAGATCGAGCTGTTCGTCGAGATGACCGCCGCCGCCGGGCGGCCCCTCAACTGGAACGTCCTCACCATCGACGCGGCCGTCCCCGAGCGCGTCCCGCGCCAGCTGACGGCCTCCGAGCGGGCCCGCAAGTCCGGCGGCCGGATCGTCGCGCTCACGATGCCGATCCTGACCCCCATGAACATGTCGCTCGGGACCTTCTGCGCCCTCAACCTCATCCCGGGGTGGGGCGAGATCCTCGGACTGCCCCTCCCCGAGCGGATCGCGAAGCTCCGCGACCCGGACGTACGCGCCGAGATGCTGCGGCGCGCCGACTCCAAGGAGGCGGGGGTCTTCCGGCGGCTCGCGCACTTCGGGCGGTACGTCATAGGGGACACGTACAGCAGGGAGAACGAGGGCCTCACCGGCCGGGTCGTGAACGACATCGCGGCCGAGCGCGGGCAGGACCCCTTCCAGTGCCTCGTCGAGATCTGCGCCAACGACGACCTGAGGACCGTCCTGTGGCCGATGCCCAGCGACAACGACCCGGCCTCCTGGGCGCTGCGCCGGGAGACCTGGGACCACGAGGACGTGATGCTCGGCGGCTCGGACGCGGGCGCCCATCTGGACCGGATGTGCGGAGCCCCGTACACGACCCGTTTCCTCGGCGACTGCCTGCGCGGCCGGAAGCTGGTCCCGCTGGAGCGGGCGGTGAGGATGCTGAGCGACGACCCGGCCCGCCTCTTCGGGCTGCGGGAGCGCGGCCGGATCGCGGAGGGCTTCCACGCCGACCTGGTCCTCTTCGACCCGGAGCGGATCGACGCGGGCCCGGCGACCCTCGTGCACGACCTGCCGGGGGACAGCCCGCGCCTCGACTCGCGCGCGGTGGGGATCGTGTCGGTGCGGGTCAACGGCGTGGAGACGGTACGGGACGACCAGGTGACCGGAGCGATCCCCGGGAAGGTGCTGCGCTCGGGCCGCGACACGAGGACGGTGAGCACGCGGTGACGACTCAAAGCATGAGGACCGAGAAGCTCTTCATCGGCGGGCAGTGGGTCGAGCCCGACGGCGGGCATTACGAGGTGATCGACCCGGCCTCCGAGGAGGTCGTCGGGCTCGCCCCCGAGGCCTCCCGGGCCCAGGTGTATGAGGCGGCCGCCGCCGCCCGCGAGGCCTTCGCGACCTGGTCCCGTACGAAGCCGGAGGAGCGGGCGGCGATCCTCGACCGGGCCGCGGACCTCATGGCCCGGGACGCCGACGCGAACACGCTCCTCGCCCGGGCCGAGACCGGCGCCACGACCGGCACCGCGCGCGGGATGCAGGTCGCGGTCGGCGCCTCCCGCTTCCGCCGGTACGCGCGCGGGGCCATGGAGCCGGTCGAGCAGGCGCTGCCCCCGCAGATCAACGAGGCCGGGCCGATGGGGAAGGCCGGGGTGTTCGGCGCGGTGGCGGTGCGGCGCCCGGTCGGTGTCGTCACCTGCATCACCTCGTACAACAACCCCTGGGCCAACCCGGCCGGCAAGATCGCCCCGGCGCTCGCCATGGGCAACACGGTGGTGGTGAAGCCGGCCCCGCAGGACCCGCTGTCCGTGTACGCGATGACCCGGGCCCTGGCGGAGGCCGGGGTCCCGGCGGGCGTCGTGAACGTCGTCACCGGCTCCGCGCAGGCGGTCGGCGAGGCGGCCGTCGACTCCCCGGACGTCGACATGGTCTCCTTCACCGGCTCCACGGCGGTGGGGCAGGCGATCGGCGAGGTATGCGGCCGCTCGCTCAAGCGGCAGCTGATGGAGCTGGGCGGGAAGGGGGCCGCGCTCGTCTTCGACGACGCCGACCTGGACTCGGCGGTGATGGGGATCGGGACGACCTTCGCCTTCTACAGCGGGCAGATCTGCACGGCCCCGACCCGGGTGCTCGCCCAGCGCGGGATCTACGAGCGGCTGATCGAGAAGCTGACCGGCTATCTGGCCTTCATGAAGGTGGGGGATCCGGCGGAGAAGGGCACGGTGGTCGGCCCGGTGATCTCGGCGGCCCACCGCGACCGGGTGGAGTCGTACGTCGAGCTCGGCCGGAAGGAAGGGGCCCGGGTCGTCGTGGGCGGCGAGCGCCCGGACTTCGCGAAGGGCTTCTACGTGGCCCCGACGCTGCTCGCCGACTGCACCAACGAGATGCGGGTGGTGCGGGAGGAGATCTTCGGCCCGGTCGTCGTGGTCGTCCCCTTCGACGACGAGGAGGAGGGGATCGCGCTCGCCAACGACAGCGACTACGGCCTGATCGACTACGTGTGGTCGGGTGACGTGGCCCGCGCGTTCCGTGTCGCGGCGCGGCTGCGGGCCGGCGGGGTGGGCGTGAACACGATCGGCCGGAACATGGAGGCGCCGTTCGGCGGCTTCAAGAAGAGCGGCGTGGGACGGGACGTGGGCTCGTACGCGCTGCACGCCTACAGCGAGCTGCAGGCGGTCGTCTGGCCGGGGTGAGACCGCTGGACGGCCGGGGTGAGAACCGTCTCGAAAGTTTCACGGGAAATTTTTGAAACGGACATTTGAGGCATGGCTGCGGTTCCCGCATATCGGACACTCGTCACCGGACCTGTCGGTTGCTCGGCTCGTCCGGTTGGTCGATCTTTCAATCATTGGCGAGTGTCCGATTCGACCCCCGCAATGCAAGGCGATGGTCGATCAAGTGAGCGGAGTCCGATCCTCCGGATATGGAAACCGCAGCATTTAACGTCGAGTTCATGACTCAGGTGGACATACGGCCCCAGGCCGGAGACACGGTAAGGGGCGTCGATGCCCCGGGCGGCACCTCCGGTGTGCGGACCAAGGGCCTCGGCGGCAACTCCGTGGGCCTCCTCGGCAGTGCCGTCATCGGCATCTCCACCGTCGCCCCCGTCTACTGCCTGACCTCGACGCTCGGCTCCACCGCCGGCGAGGTCGGACTGCAGATGCCCGCCGTCTTCCTCGCGGGCTTCCTCCCGATGCTCCTCGTCGCCTTCGCGTACCGGGAGCTCAACAAGGTCATGCCCGACTGCGGCACCTCCTTCACCTGGACGGTGAAGGCCTTCGGTCCCAGGATCGGCTGGATGTGCGGCTGGGGCCTCGTCATCGCGACGATCATCGTGCTCTCCAACCTGGCGGGCGTCGCGACCTCCTACTTCTGGCTCCTCGCGGGTGAGATCAGCGGCAGCGGGTCCATCGCCGCCCTGGACGACAACAAGGCCGTCCACATCGTCACCTGCCTCGCGCTCATCGCCACCGCCACCGCGATCAGCTACCGCGGCATGACCGCCACCAAGGGCCTCCAGTACACCCTCGTCGGCCTCCAGCTCGTCGTCCTCGGCGTCTTCGTGGCGATGGCGCTGTCGAAGGCCGGCTCCTTCGAGACCTCGGTCGACTTCTCCTGGTCCTGGATGAACCCCTTCGCGGTGCAGTACTTCGCCGCCTTCACGGCCGGACTCTCGCTCTCGATCTTCATGTACTGGGGCTGGGACGCCTGCATGGCGACCAACGAGGAGACCACCGGCAGCGCCAAGACGCCGGGCCGCGCCGCCCTCATCGCGATGGTCGTCCTCGTCGGCTCGTACCTGGCCACCGGCGTCGCCGCCCAGATGGTCGTCGGCTCCGGCGAGAAGGGCCTCGGTCTCGCCAACCCGGAGACCTCCGACAACGTCTTCGCCGCCCTCGCGGGCCCCGTCATGGGCCCCACGCTCGGCATCCTGCTCTTCGTCGCGGTCCTCGCCTCGGCGGCCGCGAGCCTCCAGACGACGTTCATCCCGGTCGCCCGCACGGTGCTCGCGATGTCCACGTACGAGGCGCTCCCGAAGTCCTTCACCAAGGTCCACCCGGTCTTCAAGACCCCCGGCAAGGCCACCGTCGTGGCCGGCGTCGCCACCGGCGTCTTCTACACCGTGATGACCCTGGTCAGCGAGCACGTCCTGGTCGACACCATCTACGCCCTCGGCCTGATGATCTGCTTCTACTACGCCCTGACGGCCTTCGCCTGCGTCTGGTACTTCCGCGGCGAGCTCTTCCGCTCGGTCCGCGGCTTCGCCTTCAAGGGCCTCCTGCCGGCCCTCGGCGGCCTGATGCTGACCGCCGTCTTCGGCAAGACGCTCTACGACATGTGGGACCCGGCCTACGGCTCCGGCTCCGCGGTCCTCGGCGTCGGCTCGGTCTTCGTGATCGGCGTGGGGCTGCTGCTGCTCGGTGTGGTGATCATGCTGGTCATGCAGCGGAAGAGCCCGGCGTTCTTCCGGGGCGAGGTCCTGACGAAGGAGACCCCGTCGATGGTGATCGCGGACTGACGCTCTCCGGGGCGTCCAGGAAACGCGAAGGTGGCGGGCCCGTGGGGGGTCCCGCCACCTTCGTCATGTCCGTACCGGTCAGTGGTGCCCGGGCAGCAGGCGCTCCACCGCCGCGTTGGCGGGCGGCAGGTCGGGCGTGCCGGCCGGCTTGGCCTTGGGGGTCAGGACGCCGCTGAGCGGGACGACCGAGGGAAGGTTCATGCCGCCGGTGTCGGCGGCGGCGGTCCCGGCGGCGGCGCCGGCGGCACCCGCGGCGGCGAAGACGGTCAGGGCGGCTGCGGTGAGGATCCTCTTCATGCCCGCTCCAACGCGGACGGAGTGGATCCGGTTACGAGGGATCGCCCGTCGTCTACCAGGTCCCGCCGGCCGGCTGCCGGGTGGTCGCGTTGAGCCGGTTGAAGAGGTTGCTGACCCCGATCCACAGCACGATCTGCGCCAGCTGCTTCTCGTCGTAGTGCCGGGCCGCCTCGTCCCACACCGCGTCCGGCACGGCGTCCGGGCGGTCCGCGAGCCGGGTCGCGTACTCGGCGAGGGCGAGCGCCGCACGCTCCTCCTCCGTGAAGTACGGGGTCTCCCGCCAGGCCGCGACGGAGTGCAGCCGCTCGTCCGTCTCGCCCTCCTTCTGCGACTTCAGGGCCCCGCCGACCACGCAGTAGCCGCAGCCGTTGATCTGGCTCGCCCGGAGATGGACCAGGTCCAGGGTGGTGCCGGGCACCTCACCGCCCGACTGGACCGCCTTGATGAGCTGGAAGATCGCCGGCATGGCCTCGGGCAGGACGGCGGCGGGGTTCGGCATGCGTGCGGACACGGAGGGCTCCTTAGGATGCGTACATGTATGCGGAAACGAACTGGGCGCTGCGCCCGGGCCGCGCGGAGGACCTCGAAGCCATGGTCGAGCTGCGGGCCGAGGTCATGCGCGAGGACCTGGTGCGCCTCGGGCGCTACGACGAGCACCGGGTGCGCCAGCGGCTCCGGGACGGCTTCTCGCCGGCGCACACCTCGGTGATCGAGCTGGACGGCGCTCTCGCCGGGTGCGTCACGGTGCGTCCGTACGAGAACGGCGAGGGGCTCTACCTGGAGCACTTCTACCTGGCCCCCGAGACCCAGGGCCGGGGCCTCGGGACGGCGGTCCTGCGCGAGCTGCTCGCCCGGGCGGACGAGGCGTCGCTCCAGGTCCGCCTGGTCGTGCTCCAGGGCAGCGCGGCCCGCCGCCTCTACGAGCGGGAGGGGTTCAGGTTCGAGTCCGAGGACCCGGTGGACGTCCTGATGGTGCGGGAGGCGCGTCCGGTCACAGGCCCACGCCGGCCGGCTGCCGGACGGTGACGTTGAGGCGGTTGAACAGGTTGGTGACGGCGACCATCAGCACGATCGCGGCGAGCTGCTTCTCGTCGAAGTGGTCGGCGGCGGCGTCCCACACCTCGTCCGGCACCGCGTCCGAGACGTCGGCGAGCCGGGTCGCCGCCTCGGCGAGGGAGAGGGCCGCGCGCTCCTCCTCGGAGAAGTACGGGGCCTCGCGCCAGGCGGCGACGGCGAACAGCTTCTCGTCGCTGACGCCGTTCTTCCTGGCGCTCTTGGCGCCGTAGTCGACGCAGAAGCCGCAGTTGTTGATCTGGCTGGCGCGCAGGTGCACCAGCTCGAGGATCGACTCGTCGACCCCGCCCTGACGGGTGGCCTTGACCAGGTTCTGGATCGCCGGACCGGCGTCGGCCAGGACGTAGGCGGGGTTGGTCATACGGGCCTGGGGCTGGTGCGCCATGGTGGTGACTCCTCGGTGTCGGTCGGTGTCGCTCGTGCGTCGCTTCACTCAACTGACGGACCCGGCGCCGAGGATGTGACACGACCGGAGAAGTTTTCCGAGATTTTCTTTCAGGCCTCGGCAGCCAGGCCTCGGCGGTCAGGCCTCGGCGGTCAGGCCTCCGCGGCGAGGCCTCCGCGGCGAGGCTTCCGCGATCAGGCTTCCGCGATGAGGGCGGTCGCGACCGTGCGGAAGCCGAGCCGGCCGTAGAGCCGGGCCACGTCCGCGTCCGAGGCCGTCAGGAACACGAGCTCCGTCCCGTGGGCGCGGGCGTCCGCGACCAGGGCGGCCGTGACCGCGAGCCCGAGACCCCGGCGCCGCGCCGCCGGGACCGTACCGACGCCGACGACCTCGGAGACCGCGCCGACGGGCTGGTGCTGGCCGGCCGCGAGCGCGTCCCCCGAGCCGTCGAGCGCCGCCGCGAGCTGGGTCCAGCCGGCCGTGATCCGGTCGGCGACACGGGCGGCGGCGCCGGGCGGGGCGGGGAAGCCGAAGGCGGCGTGCGGGGCGGCGACGGCGGTCTCCAGGGCGGTGTCGTCCGCGCCGACCATCCGTACGGTGACGCCCTCGGGCGCCGGTACGGCGAGCGGCTCGCCCTCCAGGACCATCAGCGGGTGCTCGTGCACGGTGAGCCCTGTCGCCGCCACGGCGGCCCGCAGCCCGGGTGTCGTCTCCGCGACCCACTCGAAGGCCTCGGGCACGCCCAGCTCCCGCTGCCGGGCCCGTACCTTCTCCACGTCCTCGACCGCGACCGCGCCGCCTTCGTACCCGAGCGCGGGGCGGGCGTAGTAGGGCCAGCCCTGCCCCTCCTGCACGAACAGGGTCAGCGGCCCGAACGCCTCGGCGCGGGCGGAGGAACGGGGGACGGAGTCGTAGTACGTCTCGATTCGCTTCAGCACCGGCACATCCAAGCAGCGGGTCCGGGGCGGCGCAGCCGGATTTCCGGTCTGCCGCGTCCCTCGGAATTCCGCACCGCACCCCCTACCGTGCCGCTATGCGGATCTCGACCACGATCTTCCTGACCGACGAGACCATCAGCCCGGTACGGCTCGCGCGCGAGCTGGAGCAGCGCGGCTTCGCCGGGCTCTATCTCCCCGAGCACACCCACACGCCCGTCTCCCGCGAGACGCCCTACCCGGCGGGTGGGGAACTGCCCCGGGAGTACAGCCGGACGCTCGACCCGCTCGTGGCCCTCGGGCAGGCTGCGGCCGTCACCGAACGCCTCGGGCTCGGCACCGGCATCACCCTGATCACCCAGCACGACCCGATCGTGCTCGCCAAACAGATCGCCACCCTCGACCACCTCTCCGGGGGCCGCTTCACCCTGGGCCTCGGCTTCGGCTGGAACCGGGAGGAGGCCGCCGACCACGGCGTCGACTGGTCCACCCGCCGGGAGCTCGGCCGCGACCGGCTGGACCTGATGAAGGCCCTGTGGGCGCCGGAACCCACGGCATACGAGGGCGAGTTCGGCTCCGTCCGGGCCTCGGAGGTCTGGCCCAAGCCGGCCGGCGGCGCCCCGCGCGTCCTCCTCGGCGGAGCGGCGGGCCCGAAGCTCTTCGCGCGGATCGCCGAGCAGACCGACGGCTGGATGCCGATCGGAGGCCGGGGTCTGACGGAGTCCCTCCCCGTCCTCCGCGAGGCCTGGGAGAGGGCCGGCCGCACCCCGGAGACCCTCCAGCTCGTCCCGTACGCCGTCCTCCCGACCCCGGGCAAGCTCGCCCACTACGCGGAACTGGGCTGCGACGAGGTCGTCCTCCAGCTACCGCCGGGCGACGAGAAGGAGGTGCTGGAGGTCCTGGACGGGTACGCGCGGTACCTCTGAGAAGCGGCCGGGCCCAGGCTCCCGCGGGGGACCCGGGCCAGGTCGTCCGGTTCCCGCGGGGACCTGGTCAGCCGGTCCTCCGGGTTCCTGCGCGGACCCGGGCCCTCGTTCGGCGGGGCGCTCGTATGCTCGGTTCATGACGGATCACCAGGCAGGACGACCCACCGAGAACGCCATGCGCCGTGCCCTCAAGCGGGCCAGGGACGGGGTCGCGCTCGATGTCGCCGAGGCCGCCGTGCTGCTGCGGGCGCGGGGGGAGGACCTGGCGGACCTGGTGGCGTCCGCGGGGCGCGTGCGGGACGCCGGGCTCGAAGCGGCCGGGCGGCCCGGGGTCGTCACGTACTCGAAGAGCGTGTTCATACCGCTCACCCGGCTCTGCCGGGACAAGTGCCACTACTGCACCTTCGTCACCGTCCCCGGCAAGCTCCGCCGCGACGGGCACGGGATGTTCATGTCGCCCGACGAGGTCCTCGACATCGCCCGGCGCGGCGCCGAGATGGGCTGCAAGGAAGCGCTGATCACGCTCGGCGACAAGCCGGAGGACCGCTGGCCCGAGGCCCGCGAGTGGCTCGACGCCCACGGGTACGACGACACCATCGCGTACGTACGGGCCATGGCGATCCGCATCCTGGAGGAGACCGGCCTCCTGTCGCACCTCAACCCCGGCGTGCTGTCCTGGACCGACTTCCAGCGCCTCAAGCCCGTCGCGCCCTCCATGGGCATGATGCTGGAGACGACCGCCACCCGGCTCTGGTCCGAGCCCGGCGGCCCCCACTACGGGTCCCCCGACAAGGAACCGGCCGTACGGCTCCGGGTGTTGGAGGACGCCGGCCGCTCCTCCGTGCCCTTCACCTCAGGGCTGCTGCTCGGCATCGGGGAGACCCTGGAGGAGCGCGCCGAGTCCCTCTTCGCGCTGCGCCGGATCGCCCGGGCCTACCACTCCATCCAGGAACTCATCATCCAGAACTTCCGCGCCAAGCCGGACACGGCGATGCGCGGAATGCCGGACGCCGAGCTCGACGACCTCGTCGCCACCGTCGCCGTCGCCCGGCTCATCATGGGCCCGAGCGCCTGCCTCCAGGCCCCGCCGAACCTCGTCGACTCCGAGTACGAGCGCCTGATCGCCGCCGGCATCGACGACTGGGGCGGCGTCTCCCCGCTCACCATCGACCACGTCAACCCCGAGCGGCCCTGGCCGCAGATCGATGAGCTCGCCGCCCGCTCCGCCGCCGTCGGCTTCGAACTCCGCGAACGGCTCTGCGTCTACCCCGAGTTCGTCACCCGGGGCGAACCCTGGCTCGACCCCCGGCTCCTCCCGCACGTCCGCGCCCTCGCCGACCCCGAGACCGGACTCGCCAACCCCGACGCGCCCGTGCGCGGCCTGCCCTGGCAGGAGCCCGACGAGGCCTTCACCGCCGCCGGCCGCACCGACCTGCACGCCACCATCGACACCACCGGCCGCACCCACGACCGGCGCGAGGACTTCGACGAGGTGTACGGGGACTGGGAGGCGCTCCGCGAGGCCGCCGCCCCCGGCATGGTGCCCGAGCGGGTCGACGCCGACGTCCGCGAGGCGCTCTCCGTCGCCGCCGACGACCCGACGAAGCTCACCGACGCCCAGGCGCTCGCCCTGCTGCACGCGGACGGCTCCGCACTCGACGCCCTCACACGGATCGCGGACGACGTCCGCAAGTCCGTGGTCGGCGACGACGTCACGTACATCGTCACGCGGAACATCAACTTCACCAACGTCTGCTACACCGGCTGCCGCTTCTGCGCCTTCGCCCAGCGGCGCACCGACGCCGACGCGTACACGCTCTCCCTCGACCAGGTCGCGGACCGCGCCCAGCAGGCCTGGGAGGTCGGCGCCGTCGAGGTCTGCATGCAGGGCGGCATCCACCCCGACCTGCCCGGCACCGCCTACTTCGACATCGCGCGCGCGGTGAAGAAGCGGGTCCCGGGCATGCACGTCCACGCCTTCTCGCCGATGGAGGTCGTCAACGGTGCCACCCGCACGGGCCTCTCGATCCGGGAGTGGCTGACGGCGGCGAAGGAGGCGGGCCTCGACTCCATCCCCGGCACCGCGGCGGAGATCCTCGACGACGAGGTCCGCTGGGTGCTGACGAAGGGCAAGCTGCCCACGGCGACGTGGATCGAGGTCATCAAGACCGCCCACGAGCTCGGCATCCGCTCCTCCTCCACGATGATGTACGGGCACGTGGACCAGCCCCGGCACTGGCTCGGCCACTTCCGCACCCTCTCCCGCATCCAGCAGGAGACGGGCGGCTTCACCGAGTTCGTGACCCTCCCCTTCATCCACACCAACGCGCCCGTCTACCTCGCGGGCATCGCCCGCCCCGGCCCGACGGCCCGCGACAACCGCGCGGTCATCGCGATGGCCCGGCTCCTCCTCCACCCGCACATCCCCAACATCCAGACGAGCTGGGTGAAGCTGGGCACGGAGGGAGCGGCGGAGATGCTCCGCTCGGGCGCCAACGACCTGGGCGGCACGCTGATGGAGGAGACCATCTCCCGGATGGCCGGTTCGAGTTACGGCTCGTACCGCTCGATCCGCGACCTGGAGGCGATCGCGGAGGCGGCGGGGCGCCCGTCCCGCCTCCGCACGACCCTGTACGACGAGGTCCCGGAGGAACGGCAGCGCACGGCCAGGTCCTCGGACGGCCACCTCCCGGAGCTCCTCCCGGTCCTGGGGGACTAGGGCCTGACCGGCGGGCGGCCTCTAGGACCGGCGGTCCCGGAGGTCGAAGCCGCCCTCGACGATCTGGCTGTTGGCAGCCGGGGCCATGCACCGGGTGAGCAGCGGCTCTCCCTTCAGGGTTCCCCCGGAGAGGCCGATGCGGCTCGGCCCCGCCCCCCTCGGGGGAACGAGGAAGCTCGCGCCCATGCGGAAGTGCGGGTCGAGGACGTCCAGCCAGGGGTGTCCGGGGCTGGTGCGGACGAGGGTGCCGGTCACGGTCGCCGTGGGGCCGCCGGTGGTCAGACAGTCGACCTTGAACTCCCCCCAGTAGGTCTGCGCCGGCTTTCCGTCCTGGGCCGGGTAGGTGTGGGAAAGGCGGAAGGTGCCCCACGAGCGGGTGGGGAGGAAGCCCGGGCCGAAGGTGGAGTGGGCGTCGACGCTGAACCGGACCTCCTCGTCGGCCATGGGGTACGCCAGCCGCCCCTCGCCCTTGAGGGAGGACCGGGAGAGCGAGACGGCCGCGGCGGCCTCGGTGGGTACGGGCACGGGCTCGGGCGCCGCCACGGCCGCGGGCGCGGCGACGGCGGCGATCAGCGCGAGGACGGCGACGGCCCGCAGGGAGTTCTTCAGCACGGTGAGGCTCCGATCACGGAGTGGGACGGACTCCACGAGCCTCACCGACTCCATGCCGACCGGACGTCAGCCCCGGGGACGGTCCACCTCCGCCGCGCGGCGGAGGAAACCGGCCGGAGCGCGCGGCCTGTGGGCAACGGTGGAACGCGGTCAAAAGCGGCCCGAAGGGCGTCCGATCACATAACGTTCTGGGCCCCGAGTGGGCGTACCCGGTCGATTACAGTGCTGCGCAGACCGGTCTACGGGGGGAGGGCACGTCGTGGTCACGACAGCCGCAGCCGTGTGGGGCCGCGCCGAGCAGCAGGACTTCCGGGCCCGGGTGCGGGGCTGTCTGCTGGGCGGTGCCCTCGGTGACGCGCTCGGCGCGGGGGCCGGGGGACGGACCCTCGCCGAGCTCCGCGAGGCCCACGGACCTGACGGACTCGCCGACCCCGTGCCCGCGTTCGGCCGCCGGGGCGCCGTCACCGCCGCGACCCAGATGACCCTCTTCACCGTCGACGGCCTCATCCGCGCCCAGGTCCGCCGTGACATCGGCGCCTGGCATCCGCCCACCGACGTCCACCGGGCCCATCTGCGCTGGGCGGCCACCCAGCGCGACTGGGGTCCCGACGAGCGGCGCAAGGACAACGGCTGGCTCGCCCACGAGGAGTGGCTCTACGCCCGCCGCAATCCGTCCCGCGCCTGCCTCACCGGTCTCGGCGACGAGCTCCTCGGCACCCTGGACAAGCCCAAGAACCCGGACGCCGCCGACTCCGGCGCCCTCGTCCGCTCGGCCCCCTTCGGGCTGCTCGTCGGCTGGGAGCCCCAGCTCGTCTGCCAGCTGGCCGTGGAGTGCGCCGCCCAGACGCACGGCGCCCCGGCCGCCGGCCTCGCGGCGGGCGCCTTCGCCGTCACCGTCCACGGCCTCGCGCGCGGCGGTTCCGTCGAGGCGGCGGTGGCCGGGGCCCTGGAGCAGCTGGCGGTGCGCCCGGGCCACGAGCCGGTCGCCGGGGCGCTGGAGGCCGCGCTGACCGCCGTACGGGAAGGGGCGCCGGACGCGGACCGGGTGGCGGCTCTCGGGGCCGGCGAGGACCGGGCCGAGGGGCAGCTGGCGGCGGCCGTCTACTGCGCCCTGGTCGGCGAGGACGTACGGCACGGGCTGCGGCTCGCGGTGAACCATGACGGGCCCTCGGCGGTCACCGGCGCGCTCACGGGGTCCCTGCTCGGTGCGCTGCACGGCGAGACGGCCCTCCCGCCGGCCTGGCTGGCCGAACTGGAGGGCCGTGCGACGGTCCTGGAGCTCGCGGACGACTTCTCGATGGAGATGACCCAGGGCGCCGCCCTGCACGGCGCCGCGGAGTCCTCCCCGGGCTGGCTGGCCCGCTACCCGAGGGGCTGATCCGTCCGCTGGCCCTGGCCCGTTATCCCAGGGGCTGATCCGTCCGCGCCCCCGCCTGCGCGGGGACCGCGCTCCCGCCGCCGTCCGAGCCGATCCGGTCCAGGAGGGCGTCCCGCTCCGGGGTGTCCTCGGGCCGGACGAAGCCGATGAGCACGTACAGGACGAGCGAGGTCGCGAGCGGCGAGACGATCTGGATCTGGAGCTCGATGCCGTCGAGGCCGTAGTTGGTGAGCCAGAAGACGAAGAGCCCGGCCGCCCAGGAGACGAGCGCCGCCGTGGGACCCGACTTCCGGAAGGTGCGGAGCAGGCCGAGCATGAAGGGGATCGCGATCGGCCCCATGAGCCCGGCGACCCATTTGATGACGACGGTGATGATGTCCTTGAAGGTGGGGGAGTTGACCTGGGTGGCGACGGCCATCGACAGGCCGAGGAAGGCGATCGTCGACCAGCGCGCGGCGACCAGCCCGGCCCGCTGGGTCCAGCTTCGCGCGGCCTTGCTGAGGACGGGCGCGATGTCCCGGGTGAAGACGGCCGCGATGGCGTTGGCGTCGGAGGAGCACATGGCCATGGTGTGCGAGAAGAAGCCGACGACGACGAGCCCGAGGAGGCCGTGCGGCAGCAGCTGTTCGGTCATGAGGGCGTACGCGTCGGAGCCGTCGGGCTTCTTCGGGTGGACGAGCAGCGGCGCGCACCACATGGGGAAGAAGAGGACGAGCGGCCAGACGAACCAGAGCACGGCGGAGAGCCGTCCGGAGCGGGTGGCCTCGCGGGCGGACGGGGTGGCCATGTAGCGCTGGGCCTGGTTCCACATGCCGCCGCTGTACTCGAAGGTCTTGATGAAGAGGTAGGCGAGGAGGAAGGTCAGCGTGTACGGGCCTGCCGTGGGCGCGGTGTGCCCCTGGAGCTCGGGGCGGTCCCACACGGTCCACAGGGCCTCGAACCCGCCCAGCTTGCCGAGCACGGCGACGAGCATCGCGATGCCGGCGAGGAGCTGGATGACGAACTGGCCGAGTTCGGTGAGGGCGTCGGCCCAGAGTCCGCCGACGGTGCAGTAGATCCCGGTGACGACGCCGGTGATGAGGATGCCCTGATTGAGGGAGATGCCGGTGAAGACGGAGAGCAGGGTCGCGATGGCGGCCCACTTGGCGCCGACGTCGACGATCTTCAGGAGGACGCCGGACCAGGCGAGGGCCTGCTGGGTGGGGAGGTTGTAGCGGTCCTTGAGGTATTCGAGCGGGGAGGCGACGCGGAGGCGGGAGCGCAGCCGGTTGAGGCGGGGTGCGAAGAGGTGGGCGCCGATGGCGATGCCGATGGCGATGGGGAAGGACCAGGTGACGTAGGAGGTGACGCCGTAGGTGTAGGCGATGCCCGCGTATCCGGTGAACATCACGGCGCTGTAGCCCGACATGTGGTGCGAGATGCCGGAGAGCCACCAGGGCATCCGGCCGCCGGCGGTGAAGAAGTCGGAGACGGTGTCCACGCGCTTGTGGGACCAGACGCCGATCGCGACCATGACGCCGAAGTAGCCGATGAGCACGGCCCAGTCGAGACTGTTCATTGCGTCCCCTCCATGGGGTCCGGTCCGCCTTGTGAACGCCGTTCATCGTGTGGGGAGTCACAAGGCAGGGACAATGCAATGGAGGGTCAAGGGGCAGTAAAATCGTTCTGTTTACTGACCCTTGTTCATGTCTATGAACTTGTGGCGGTGCCGGGAGAGGGGCTCAGCGCATCAGCTCCCCCGCGTTGACCAGCAGCGACTGCCCCGTGATCGCCCGCGCCCGGTCCGAGGCGAGGAAGGCCGCGGCCTCCGCCACGTCCCCGTCCGTCGCGAGCTCCGGCAGCGCCATCCGCTCGGTGAGCCGGGCCAGGACCTCGGCCTCCGGCACCCCCTCGGTGTGCGCGGCGAACTGGACGTACGCCTGGACCGGCGGTCCCCACATCCAGCCCGGCAGCACGGTGTTGACCCGGATCCGGTGCGGTCCCAGCTCGTGCGCGAGCGAGTACATGGCCGAGGTCAGCGCGCCCTTCGAGGCCGCGTACGCCGCCTGCCGCACCTGTGTGGGCGCCGCCACCGCCGACTGCGTCCCGATCAGGACCACCGAACCCCCGCGCTCCTTCAGCGCCGGCAGGCAGGCCCGGGTCATCCGCAGCGTGCCGAGCAGGTTCACGTCCAGGACCCCCTGCCAGGTCGCGAAGTCCGCGTCCTCCAGGCCGCCGAAGTAGGAGTCCCAGGCGGCGACGTGGACGACCGCGTCGATCCCGCCGAAGCGCTCGACGGCGAGCGCGGCGAGGGCCCCGCACTGCTCCTCGTCGGTGATGTCGGTGACCCGGTACGCGGTGCGGCGCCCCTCCGGGTCGATCTCGGCGGCGGACTTGGCGAGATTGGCCTCGGTGCGGGCGCCGAGCACGGCGTTGCCCCCGTCCCGTACCACCGTCTCCGCGATCCGGTGCCCGAGCCCGGCACCGACCCCCGACACGACGACCGTCTTTCCGTGGAGCAGCATGCGGGTGCCTCCTGGAACGGGAATGAAGTTCTGACGCTGCGTCAGAATAGGAGGGATGCGTAGAGGGGGGAAGGTGTCCGGCCGCGTCGGTCAACGCAGGTACTGCGGTTTGATGTGGTCGGGGTTGAACGGAGCGCGCCCCTTGCCCGACGGCATCACATGGATGGCGCTGAAGATCTCCCCCACCAGAGCGCGGCGCTGTTCCAATCCTCCGGTTCGCCCATTCACTTCCGTGGTCTCGTGCCCGGCGACGCCGGGCGTGCGCGCTGTGCTCCGACAGCTCGCCCTCCAGTCGGTCGAGTTCGGCGTTCATCGAGGCGAGGGCTTGGTCGTAGTCGTCGGGCCTCAAGCCCTTCACGCAGTCTCCAGGAGCAGATCCGCGCGTCGGCTCACCTTGCGGTGGTTGGCCCCCCTGGGGATTGCGCAGGATGTCGCGCCGCTCGTCGAGTAGCCTTCGGCGATCCAGCTCAAGTTGGGTATCGGACCACATCTTCTTCGAGATGACCGGCTCCCACCGGCCCAGGACGGGTAGCCCGTCTTCGCCGAGCAGGACGCGCCCCCAGCCGTCCCGCTGCCGCCGGATCTCGCTCCGATGCTTCCCCTGGTAGGAGACGAAGCCGCAGTAGCGAGGGTTGGTGAGGATCGCCTTCACGGTGGGGTGTGCCCACTTGGTGCCGCGCGGGGAAGGAATCCCGTCCTCGTCGAGGTCCTCTGAGCTCGGGGATCACCACTCCGTCCCATGACGTGTCGAGCTCGGTTGTGTCGGTGGCGTCAGAGGTATCCACGGTTCCTCCAGGTGGCGGCGGATTGCACCCTGAATCCAGTTACCAATGGTGCTGCTGCAGGCGCAATGGGTGGCGGCCGCCCGCATGGGGATCGCTCGCGCGAGCGTTCCCATGCGCCACGACCTGACATACCGTCAGGTGTGTTCAGTCGAACTCTGTCGTGGGAGGGTGGATGGAAGTGGACGGGCGCGAGGAGCATCACCTGGAGATGTACGCCGAGTTGGCGTCAGTCGGGCCGTACGGTGTGAAGGTCGGACACGCCTTGATCACTATGGTCGAACCGCACGCTGGGCACGAGCTCGCGTACCACAGATGGTATGAAGACGATCATTACTACGCGGGCGCCATGGCCATGCCCTGGATGTACGCCGGCCGGCGCTGGGTCGCCACCCGCGAGCTCCAGGAGCTCCGCGTCCCCGAGAAGTCCGCCGTCACCCGGCCCGTCACCGCCGGCTGCTACCTCTCCACGTACTGGATCACCGAGGGCCGCTACGACGAGCACATGAAGTGGACCGTCGGCATCAACAAGCGGCTCAACCGGGACTCCCGCGTCCACCACGAGCGGACCCACGTCTTCACCGCGTTCCAGGACCACGCGGCGACCGTCTACCGCGACGGCGCGGCCGGCCCGCGCGACTTCCACGCCCTCGACCACCCCTACGCCGGGCTGATCCTCCAGGTCGTCGACACCGAGGGCCCCGAGGAACGGGACGCGCTGCTCGACCGGCTGCGGACCCGGGAGCTGCCCCGGCGGCTCACCGGCTCACCGGCGGCGATGGTGACGGCCTTCCGGCCGACCCCGCTCCCCGGCGACCGCATGACGTACGTGAAGCAGGTCGAGGGCGTCGACAACCGGCTGACCCTGCTGTGGTTCCTGGAGGAGGACCCGCGCGCGTGCTGGACGGAGCACTTCGCGGACCTGGAGTCCCTGGACGGGGCCGGGGGAGCCCGGGTGGAACTGGTGGCCCCGTTCATCCCGACGGTGCCGGGGACCGACCGCTACGTGGACGAGCTGCGGTGAACCGCGCGGCCCGCTCCCGTGCCCGCAGGGAGGCCTCGGCCTGACAGTAAAAGGCCCCGCGCCTATGGTGGATGTTCGTCCGGAGCGACTGCCGTCCTACCGGCGGAACATGGGGGCATTGATGGAAGCAGAGATGGTGGAACTGGCACGGGCCGCGGGCACGGCCGTGGTCACGCTCATGGCCACGGACGCCTGGGAGCGGACACGGGACGGGGTCGTGGCGCTGTGGCGTCGGGTCAGCCCGTCCCGGGCCGACGGTGTCGAGGGGGAACTCGAGGCGGCCCGCGATGACTTGCTGACGGCCAGGGAGAACGGGGACGACCTGACCGAGCAGGAACTGCGTGAGGAATGGGTGGGCCGCGTGCGCCGCCTCCTCCGCGAGCAGCCCGAGATCGCCACAGAGCTGCGCCGCGTCCTTGCCGAACTCGCCCCCGAGCCCCAGGACACCGTCGCCGGGACGGTGCACATGAGGGCCGAGGCGTCCGGCAGCGGCCGCGTCTACCAGGCCGGTCGAGACCAGCACATCACCGAACGGTGAGCGGAACGGAGGGGCACCCCGAGCCGGTGGTGCAGGGCAGGGCGTCCGGCCAGGGCCGCGTCTACCAGGCCCAGGGCGATCAGTACGTGACGGAGCATCACCACCACTACCCGGCGGACGGTGCTCCGTCCCTCTTCGTCCCGTCGCTGGGGCGAACCGTCGTCCAGGTGTCCCAGGGCGCCTTCGGCGCGGTCCCGGGCATACCGGACTCGGTGCGCAACCCGCTCGTGGGACACACCCCGAAGGTACTGCGAGACCGTCTGGAGCTCATGCCAAGGCTTGTTACGGCGGCCCGGGACGAGACCGGGGGAGTGCACGTCGTCCACGGGCTCGGCGGCTGCGGCAAGACGGCGTTGACCCATGCCGTGTTCAATGAGGTAACCCGCGAGGGCGGACGCATAGGCCTCTGGGTCAACGCCTCCGAACGCTCGACCCTTCGAGCGGGCATGCTGGCCGTCGCCGCGGACCGCGGCGCGGAGGCCGGTGAACTGGCCGCGGCCTACGAAGGGCGGCGCGCCTCGGCCGATCTGGTCTGGAACTACCTCCACTCCTCCCCAGAGCCGTGGCTCCTCGTCCTCGACAACGCGGACGACCCCACGGCGCTGGGGGAGGGCGGCTGGCTGCGGCAGAGTCCGCGAGGCACGGTCCTCGTCACCACCCGGCAGGCCGGCTCCCCGGTATGGCAGGGAGCGCTGCTTCATCCTTTGGGCGTACTGCCGGTGGAAGACGCCGCGTTGGTGCTGCGCGACCTCGCTCCTGAGGCAGGATCGGCCGAGGACGCGGAGACGGTGGCGCGCAGACTCGACTGCCTTCCTCTCGCGCTGACGCTGGCCGGGTCCTTCCTGTCGCGACAACTTCTGGAGAGCTGGTCCATGAGCGACTACCGCCGCCATCTGGACGACAACCCGATGGAGTTGATCGACCGGGGGGCCGGCCCGGGGAATTCGGGGCGAAACGCCCGGCAGTTGGTGGGCCGCACCTGGGAGATCTCGCTGGCTGCCCTCGCGGACGACGGCGTCCCCGAATGCGCCTCGCTCCTGCGGCTGCTGTCGTGCTGGAGTTCTGACCCGGTGCCGCTGTCCCTGATCCGCCCCGAGGCCGTGAACGCGACCGAACTAAGTGCTCTCCATCCACCGCTCACCGGGGCGCGCGTCGAGGCGGCCCTCCGGGGGCTCCTCGACCATTCACTCGTCTCGCTCGTGACCCTCGACGTCGGCGGGGACGTGGTGCGGTGCGTCAAGACACACGGTGTGGTCCTCGACAGTGTCGCCGCCGCTGCTCCCGACGACCAGCGGGCCCTGCTTGTAACGGCTGCTGCGGAGCTCCTCCACCGCGCCGCCCCGGAACGCGCCGCCCGGATGCGGGAAGCACGTCCGGTGGACCATCTGGTGCCCCACGCCGCTGGCCTGCTCGCACGCGTCTGCGACGCCGGAAGCGCCGGCCCGGTGGTGGAGCTCGGTACGTGCCTCGCCGCGAGCCTCTTCGACGTCGGTGACTTCCAGGCCGCGCTGTTCCTGGCGCAGGCAGCAGTGGAAACGGCCGGGCGGTGGCTGGAGGCCGACGATCCGGCGCTGCTTCGGGCGCAGCACCGCGCGGCCAAGGTGCTGTTCCGGCTTGGGCGCTTCGAGGAGTCGGAAGCTCTGTTCCGAAGGGCGCTGGACGCCCGGGCACGGGTGCTGGGACCGGAGCACCTAGAGACGCTGGAGAGCCTGCAGGACATTCACGAACCGCTCGGCCAGCTGCAGCGGGTCGAGGAATGCATGGCCGTTCTGCGTGAAACGGCCGAGATCCGCGCGCGGGTCCTCGGCGAACACCACCGGGACACGCTGCACGCGCGCGCCCTTCTCATCGAGTACCTCGCGGTCACTGACGCCGTCGACGAGTTCAGCCGTGTGGGGCCGGAGATCATCGCCGCGTGCGAGGAGCACTTGGGCGAGGATGATGCCTTCACCACGGTAACGGCCCGCCACAACTACGCGTACGGCCTCCACCGTTTCGGACGGACGGCGGAGGCGGAGGGGGAGGCCCGCAAGGCGCTCGCGGAGCGTGAGCTCGTGCACGGGAACGACCATGCGTACGCCCTCTCTGCTGCCGTACTGCTGAGCTGGATTCTCGGCGACCTCGGACAGCTGGAGGAGTCCGTCTCGCTCGGGCGCCGGGTCGTCCTCGGGCAGGAGCGGTCCCTCGGGCGGGAGCACCCGTACCTCCTGACGAACCGCACCGGCCTTGCAGAGACCCTGGCGGCGGCGGGCGAGACGACCGAGGCGCGGGCCCTGGCACGGGAGAATCTGCCGCTGTGCGAGCGGGTACTGGGACCGACGGACCCGGTCACGGTCAGGACGCGAGCCCTTCTCGTATAGGGGCGACGGGTACAGGTGGGGCTGCGGGCCCTTGGAACGCAGCGAGCCCCCTCGGCCGTGACGGCGATCCAGTCGAGAGGGCTTTCCCGCGGGTGCGGTTTGGTGCGGTGCGACGTGTTCGTCAGGCGCCAGGGCGGCCGACTTCGGTCACGCCGGTGACGTCGAAGAGGAACGCCGACCAGGTCTCGGCCGAAAAGCCGAGGCCCGGGCGGGCGATGTCCTTCGAGTCCCGGACGAGGACCAGGTGGTGCCCTGGCGCCTTGACTTCTACGCAGTCGCCGTTGACAGCCGAGTACGAGGACTTGGTCCATTCCGCCAGCGCGTCGTGCCGAAACAGCATCGTGACTCCGATGGTTGTGCCAGTGGGGTGAGGTGATGCGTCTTCTAGCCGCTGCGGCAGCGGCTCTGTCCTGAAGCTACGCCGCAACATCTGGGCTGGTGGAACGCGTTCACCCATCCGGATGGCATATTCCGTTGAAATCTTTGCGCCGGCGTTCGGGCCGTGTATCGTGCCTGGCTCCCACCGAACTCCTGCTATTTCGGTTGCAGTTCCTGGGCCACGTTCAGGATGAACTCCCGTGAGGCCTCGGCGCTCAGCGCCTTGGCCCTGAGGTGTTCGTACATCACCGCGTAGCTCTGGACGTCGTTGGCCTTCTCCAGGTACAGGTCGCTGGTGACGCCCTCCAGGTAGACGACGCTGGCGTCCATAGCCTCCTGGAACTCCAGAATGGCGAACTTCCCGTACATGCCGGGATGGGCGCCGACGCCGTACGGCAGTACCTGGAGGGTGACATGTGGCTTCTCGCTCAACTGGGCGAGGTGCCTGAGCTGATCGACCATGATCTCCGGATTGCCGACGACACGGCGCAGCAGGGCCTCGTCGATGACGGCCCAGAACCGTAGCGGATTGACCGCGTCGGAGAGGCGGTCCTGGCGCTTCAACCGGATCTGGATGCGCTTGTCGATCTCACTGGGCGTGGCCTCCGGCCACATCCCCTCGATCACCGCCTGCGCGTACTCGCGCGTCTGCAAGAGGCCGGGAACGATGAGCGACTCGTACACGCGCAGGGAAGCCGCGTCCGTCTCCAGGCCGATGTAGACGCTGTACGGGATGTCGCCGAAGGCGTGCCACCAGCCCTGCTGGCGGGAGTCCTTGGCCATCTGCATCAGCGAGTCGACGATCCGGTGATCCTCGACCTCGTACACACCGCACAGGTCCCGGACGTCACGCTGGCTGATGGAGCGGCGGCCGTTCTCCAGTCGGCTGATCTTGGACTGGGAGACGAGAAGGCGCTCGGCGACCTGCTCGGCCGTCATGTTCTTCGCCTCGCGGAGCTTGCGCAGCTCCTGGCCCAATCGGCGTCGCCTGACGGTGGGGTTGACGTTGGACGCCACGGAAACTGCACCTCCGGCTGTCTGCTGCGTAGCTGTGAGTATCTACCGCTTGGCAGACTGCCACCAATGGCCGGGTGCGCGCTGGGAAACCAGGACAACGCACATGTGCGGGACGGTCGTCCAGACCGTCCCGCACAGCTGTGCGGCTCCCGGATGGTTCTTGGTGCCCTTGTCGCAGGTCGCGCCCGTGTCAGTGCGCGGCCACGCGGGCCATGCTGCCGCGAGGCTGCGCCGGGACGCCCGCGGCGCTCCGGCGCGGCTGCGCCGCCGCCCCGTTCTGGACGTCCATCACGGCGTGCGCCACGAGTCCGCCCATCGGGTCGTGCCGGATCAGGTCGCGCAGCCGGGACCGCGACGACCGTCCTTCGTTACCGGGGTAGAGGTGCTTCCCGAGACCGACCGCGTGGGCCAGCGCGGCAAGCGCCGCGGTCCGCGGGTCCGGCGGTACGCCGGTGCGGATCGCACTGTCCAGCCGGGTACGGATCTCCCGACTGATCGCCGTGTCCGTCGCCTGGTAGCGAGTCGTCGGCAACACCCCGCACATCTGGCCCTCCACGGCATGCACCATGCCGCATCGCTCCAGATGCGAGAGATACGTCTGACGGAGCCCCAGGCGGGGTCCGCCGATCCAGTGGACGGCCCGAACCGGGCTGCCGCGCCTGCGCAGCAGTTCCAGCGCGGAGTCCAAGGTCGGATCTCCGGTCGGCCGTGGCATCACCACGGCGATACGATCCCCGTCAGGGGCTATCCGGCCTGCCAGAGCCAGCTCCACTAGCTGTGCTCCGGCCAGACCGAGGTCGAGCGACTGCGGCTGCGCTGTGGTACCCGTGGTCGGGTCCAGAGCGAGCAGCAGAAGCTCTTCCGGAATAGTTCTGCGGCTCCTGCCCATCCATGCCTCCCCGCGTGGATGAATGACAGGGTGACCCCTCTCACATTCATCTGTCGAGAGTGCCTGGGTGGTTCATCCGGGAACCAGTAGGTATGTCGTTCTCGTCTAGCACGGGAGCCAAGGGGTTCACACAGGACACTGGTAGACGGTTCGGACGTATGCATGACGCATGGAGGAGGCACGGTGGCGGGCGAGTCCCCCGACAAGGCGGAGCAGCAGGGGTCGTCTCAGGAGACGACGGCCTCGGGCGGCGGCGGCCGGGATCCTCGGCTTTCCGTGCTCCGTGAGTCAGACGCCGCGCCGGCCTCGGCGGTTCAGGTCGATCAGCCGACGGCCGTGTTCAAGACACTGGCCCCGCGCACGCCGGAGGACGACGAGCCGTCGGTGACGGCTGAGGCGGAGTCGGCGGCGAAGTCGGGTGCGGAAACCGAGCCTGAGTCGGAGGGCGATCGGCTGAAGGCGGCCGTGGCGGCCTGGGTCGCGACGGCGGAGGAGCCCGAGGTCGAGGAGCCCGAGGTCGAGGAGCAGGTCGCGGCCGACGGGCCGGAGGCCGAGGACGAGCCGGAGGACGACGGCGAGGACGAGCCGGAGGACGAGACCGAGGTCGACGACTCCGAGGCCGAGGACGAGCCGCAGGACGAGCCGGACGACGAGCCCGAGGGCGGGCCCGAGGACGGGTCCCAGGGCGGGCCCGAGGAGGCGGACGACGAGTCCGCCGACGAGACGTCCGACGACGAGACGGACGAGGAACCGGTCGACGCCGTCGAGGACAAGGCGCCCGCCGCGTCCTGGTTCGCCGCGCGGAAGCCGTCCGCCGACGAGGAGCCGGCGGAGCCCTCGGACTCCTCCTCCGCGTCCAGTGAGTCCAGTGGGTCCAGCGCGTCCAGCGAGTCGAGCGGTTCCTCCGAGCCGTCCGGGTCCAGCGACTCCTCCGGGTCCAGCGACTCCTCCGAGTCCAGCGACTCCTCCGACTCCCCGGCGTCCTCCGACTCCTCGGAGGACGAGAAGCCCGTCGACCAGCCGACGACCATGTTCAAGATGGTCCGGCCGCCCGTCGTGGACCAGCCGACGACCGCCCTGAAGCTCCCGTCCGCGCTGACCGCGGACTCCGACAGCGAGCGCACCAGCGTCTTCCGCGCGCTGCGCGCCGACATCCCCGCCGAGCAGAAGGCCGAGAAGGCCCGGGAGGCCGAGAAGGCGGCGCAGGAGGCCGCCAAGGCCCCCGCGGCCCCGGCGCCGGGCTCCCAGGCCGCTCCCGAGGCGGCCGCGCCCGAGAGGGCCGCGCCCAAGGCGGCCGCCCCCGTACCGCCGCCGGCGGCGCTCGCCGAGCCGGAGCGGACACGGCAGCAGCCGCTGCCGCCGCTGCCCCCGCTCGACCTTCTCGCGGAGCTGACGAACACGCCGCCCCCGCCGGCGAGCCCGATGCGGACGACCCTGCGCCGGGTGCGGATCTGGACCCCGCTGGTCCTGCTGCTCCTGATCGTCTTTGCGATCGTGCAGATGGTCCGCCCGCTGCCCCCGCCCGAGCTGACCCTGTCGGCCGCGCCGACGTTCACCTTCGAGGGCGGCGAGCTGAAGATGCCGTGGCCCACCGAGGGGCAGGGCACCGTCGAGGTCGAGGGCGTCGGTTCCATGGGTGAGTACGGAGCGCAGAAGCCGGCTCCGATCGCGTCCGTGACCAAGACGATGACGGCGTACGTGATCCTCCGCGACCACCCGATCAAGGGGAAGCAGCAGGGTCCCGAGATCACGATCGACAAGAAGGCCGCCGACCAGGGGAAGCACGCGTCGGAGTCGACGGCGCCGGTCCAGGAGGGCCAGACCTACACGGAGAAGGAGCTCCTGGAGCTCCTGATGATCCCCTCCGCGAACAACGTGGCCCGGCTGCTCGCGCGCTGGGACGCCGGTTCGGAGGCCGCGTTCGTCGAGAAGATGAACGCCGCCGCGAAGGAGCTGGGCATGACCCAGTCCACGTACACGGACCCGTCCGGTCTGCTCGACAGCACGATGTCGACCCCGCAGGACCAGCTGAAGCTGGCGAAGGCGGTCATGCAGTACGACGTGTTCCGCGAGATCGTGAACATGCCGAACGTGACGGTCGACGGCATCCCCGGCCGGATCGAGAACAACAACAACATCCTCCTCGAACCGGGTGTCAACGGCATCAAGACCGGCTCCTCCACCCCGGCCGGCGGCAACCTGCTCTGGGCGGCGAACACCGTCGTCGACGGCCAGAACCGCCGCATCCTCGGCATCGTCATGGGGGCCAAGGACGCCAAGCTGCTCATCGACAAGCTGCAGCTCGCCATCGACAACAGCCTCAAGCTGATCCAGCAGGCCCAGAAGGACGTCACCTCGGCGGCCGTGGTCAAGAAGGGCCAGGTCCTCGGCTACGTGGACGACGGCCTGGGCGGCCAGACCCCGGTCGTGGCCACCAAGGAGCTCAAGGCGGTCGGCTGGCCGGGCCTCCAGGTGAAGCTGGAGCTCACGGACGGCGGCAAGGCCGTCCCGCACTCCGCAAAGGCGGGCGACATCGTCGGCCAGGTGTCGATCGGCACCGGCACCGGCAAGGTCAGCTCCCCGGTCGCCCTCCAGGCGGACCTGGTGGAGCCCGGCTTCGACAAGAAGCTGACCCGCCTGGGCTGAGAGGCCACCCGCTCGGCCGGGCGCCCCGGATCTCCGGGACGCCCGGCTGTTAGCGTCTCCGGGGGACGAGACGCACGCGTGACCCACGCGAGAAGCGAGAAGCGAGACGGGCAGCAGCACGGGAAAGGGCCGCAGTGACCACCGCCGAGCCGACACGCGCCGACCGCGCGGACTCCGACCCCGACGTCTACCGTGATGCTCATGACGCTCGTGACGCTCGTGACGCTCGTGACGACAAGGACGCCGGCGACAGCTCGCCGCTCACGGATACCGGCCCCACTTCGCCCTCGCGAATAGTGCTCCCGACGCAGCGGCCCGCCCCGGCCCCGGCCCCGGCCCCGGCACGACCCGCCTCCGCTCCCGCGCCGCGGCGCAAGCGCCGGTACACGGTCATGGTGGCCACCGGGCTCGCCGCCCTCACACACGTCCTGTGGTTCTTCCTCTTCGCGAACAGCGGCGGGGACCTGGCCGCGCAGGACGCCTGGGCCGAGTTCGTCGGACGGCACCCGGACTCCGCGTACAACCTGGCCTGGTACGGCGGGATGCACCCCGTCTCGTACAGCGTGGTCTCGCCCTACCTGATGTCGGTGCTCGGCGTCCGCAGCACGATGATGGTCGCGGGGACACTGTCGGCCGGTCTGACCGCGCTGATCCTGGTGCGGGTGCGCGCGGTCCGCAACCCGATGGTCTGCTCGATCGCAGGCGTCTTCGCGTTCCTCTGCAACGCGCTCTCGGGCCGGGTGACCTTCGGCCTCGGCATGATGTTCGCGCTCGGCGCGGTCGCCGCCGTCTTCTGCTGGCCGCACCGCTGGCGCTACAGACGCTGGGCCAAGGCCGCGGTCGCCGCCCCGCTGGCCGGTCTGGCGACGGCGTGCAGCCCGGTCGCCGGACTGTTCCTCGGGGTCGCCGCGGCGGCGCTCTTCCTCAACAAGCGGCGCCCCGGCGCGTACGCCCTCGGTCTCGCCCCGGTGGCCGTCGTCGCGCTCTCCTCCTGGCTCTTCCCCTTCTCCGGCACGCAGCCGATGGCCTTCGCCTCGACGGCACTCCCGCTGCTCTTCGGGGTACTGACCTTCGTCCTCGTCCCGAAGGACTGGCGTACGGTCCGCACGGCCGCCGCCGTCTACACCATCGGCACGCTCCTGACCTGGCTGATCGACTCCCAGATCGGCTCGAACATCTCCCGCCTGCCGATGCTCTTCGCGGGCGTCGTGCTGCTCGCGGCCCTGCCGTACACCGCGCCGCGCTCACGCCGCTGGTACGCGCTGCTGCTCGCCGTCGCGGGACTGAACTTCTGGATCGGCTTCAAGGGCGTCGACGACGTCATCCGCACCGCCCCGGACGCGTCCTGGGCGCGCGAGCTCGCGCCGCTCGTCAACCAGCTCCAGGTGCGGGACGCGGGCAAGGCGCGGGTCGAGGTCGTGCCGGCGTCCAGCCACCGCGAGTCCTCCGCGCTCAGCCCGTACATCAACCTGGCGCGCGGCTGGAACCGGCAGGCCGACATGGAGCGCAACCCGCTCTTCTACGACGACACCCTCAACGCGGTGAACTACGAGGAGTGGCTCGACCGCTGGGCCGTCCACTACGTGGTCCTGCCCACCGGCGCCCCCGACTCGGGCGCCGAGCAGGAGGCGGAGCTGGTCCGCGAGGGCCTGCCGTACCTGAACCAGGTCTGGTCGGACGAGAACTGGCGGCTGTACGAGGTCGAGAACCCGACCCCGCTCGCGGACCCGCCCGCCCAGGTGCAGAGCGCGGAGGAGAACGAGGTCGTGATCCGGGTCGACAGCCCCGGCCGGGTCCTCATCCGCGTCCCGTACTCCCCGTGGCTCGCCCTCATGGACGAGAACGGCGGCAAGATCGAAGCGCCGCAGGAGACGGAGGCGTCGAAGCTGGCCCGCGAGGAGTCGGAGACCGAGATCCCCAAGGTCTTCGCCAACGAGAAGGGCTGCCTCTTCAAGGCCGAGGCGGACACCGACGGCGACGAATGGACGGAACTCGTCGCCCCGAAGGCGGGCGTCTACCGCCTCGCCGCCCCCTACAAACTGTCGCGCGGCACACCCTGCCCGGAAGAGCTGCGCTGAGGCTGGGTGCCGGCCCCGGAGCTGTGTTCGTCCACGAACGGCAACGTCACCCTGCCGGTCAAGCCAGGTCCGTCAGTTCTTCCGCGTACACCTGGGACAACGGCTGCGGTCCGACGTACTGCCGGCAGTTGCACCGGCCGGCCTCGTACCGGACCGGCTTCTTGTTCTCGTCCCAGGCCGTCGGCACCTCGACCCGCTCAGAGCGGGGTCGCGGCCTTCAGGATCAGGAACAGGGTCACGGCCGAGTTCGCCGAGGAGAGCGCGGAGACCGTCGTACCGGCCGCCGCCCCCCACGTGGCGAGGCCCGCGGTGGTGAACACGGACGGCCAGGGGCGGGTGGCGGGAGCGGGGGCGAGGAGCGACGCGACGCGGCGCGGCACGGGTCCGGCCGAGGCGAAGCCCGCGAGGGTCACGGAGGGCGCGCCGCGGGAGAGCAGCGCGGCCTTGCCGACGGCCCGGGCCACGGTGCGGCGGCTGCGGATCCGGGTGGCGGCGTCCTCGTCGGCCCAGCGCTCGGTGGTGTAGCCGACGGCGGTACGCAGGGGCCGCAGGAACGGGTTGGCGCGGGCGGCGAGCTGCACGGTCAGTAGGAACCGGTGGTGCCGTGCGTGCAGGTGGGCGCGTTCGTGGGCGAACAGGGCGCGGCGTTCGGGACCGGTCAGCGTGGCGAGCATCGCGGTCGTGACCACGACGCGGTCCTTGCGGCCCGGGAGGGCGTACGCGTAGGGGCTCGGGTCGGACAGGACGACGACCGAAGTGGCGGGCAGGCCGGCCAGGGCCCGGCCGGCGCGGCGGCGGACACGGTGGTGCCGCCACGCCGCCCTGGCGCAGGAGGCGACGACGAGGACCAGGGCGGGGACGGCGAGTCTGCCCGCGATCTCGTCGTAGGGGACGGCCGCGCGGACCTCGGGGTCGGACCAGGCGTCCGGCAGGGGGTTGCCGGGCAGTTGGGCGGTGCCGACGACCATCAGCAGGGCCAGGGACAAGGTGCTGCACACCGCGAGCACGGCCGAGAGGCCGGTGAGCAGCCAGGTGGCCATCCGGGGATGGAGGTGGTGCGCGGCGAGGCGGGCGACCGGCCACGCCGTCAGGGGCAGGACCAGCGGCAGGAGGACGAAGACGCCCATGCGGTCACCCTTCCGCCTCGCCGGGCTCCTGGGCCAGCAGGTCCCGCAGCAGGCGCTCGTCGTGGGGGGAGAGGCCCGTGACGAAGCTGGCGAGGACCGCCTCGCGGTCGGCCTCGGCGTCCAGGACCTTGCGCATCCGCAGGGCGGCGAGCCCGGCCTCGTCCGCGACGGCCGTCCACTCGAAGGACCGGCCGGACCGCTCCCTGCTCACGGCGCCCTTGGCGCGGAGGCGGGTGAGGATGGTGATGACGGTCGTGTAGGCGAGCCCGCCTCCGAGCCGTTCCTGCACCCACCCGGCGGTACGGGCGCCGGACGCCTGCCGCAGGACGGCCAGCACCTGCGCCTCGAGCTCACCCTGACCGCGCCGCCGGGGAGCCGCGTCCTGCCCCTCCCGCTCGTCCTTCGTCACTCCGCCGCCGCCCCTCCCGCCGATCCGTCCTGCCCTGTGGGGCGGTTCATCGTACTGAGACGACACGGGCGGGCCCGCCGGCGTTTCCCCGCTGTTGGCGGGGATGCCACAGGGAGGAACCGGGAGTGACACGTGGTGCCTCGCACCGTGTCACGGCGGTCTGTGGAGCCAGGGGGGCGGTAAGTGATGCGAAGAGTGGCACTCCAGCTGGTGGCGGGATGCGCAGCGGTGCTGTCGGCCACATCCTGTGCCGCGCCGGCGAGCCCAGAGCGGTCACCGGTGCCGACGGCACACCGTGAGAGCAGGACTGCGACCGCGGCTCCCGACCCTTCCGGCGGCGAGTCGTCGCGCACCGACAGCGCCGCCGCCATGGCGGCCGACCAGATGCGCGCTGTCGCCGTCGGCGCCAACTCCCGGCGGAGCCGGGGATGCTGGTCGCCGCCGAGTCGAACAGGGGGCCCTTTTCGTTTGGGAGACGGCGGATGACCGGTTCTGCCATGGCGCCGCGCTGTCGCCGGGGATGACGACCGTCGTCTGTACCTCCCCCCCCACACGCCTCCGGTGGGGGAGAAACCGCGGCTCGTACCGCTGGTCCGCATGATGGCGACGGGATGGAACGTGGTCTTCGGCGCGGAGCACGAGACGGTGGAGTCGAACAGTCAGAGCGGGCGGGCGACCAGGACCTGGCAAGCTGCGGCTCCGCCCAGCACTAGGACGGGCGCGTCCAAGTCACGCTCCTGCGTGCGACGGCACGACGGTGACCACGAGAAAGGGCCGGCGTCGGGGGAATGTCCCCCTGAGCCGACCCCTCTTCTTGTGCCCCCGGCAGGATTCGAACCTGCGACACCCGCTTTAGGAGTTCGTTCCAGCTTCTGTGAACCCAACGTTCTACTACCGCGCACCGTATGCCCGCTGTCCAGGAGGTACGCCGATGTCTGAGGTTGTTGATGTCAACGATGGATGTCAGGCAATGGTTCGATGACCGTGGCCGATGCGTGCTCGTTGGCCGCCTCGACATCCCCTTTGCTGCCCAGACGCCCTGGCCTGCGAGAGTGGTCCCGTGCTGCTGAACCCTGAGAACACTCTGTTCGTCCGTGGTGGAACGCCCGTGCTCCTGCTGGCTGACGCGCCTGTTCATGATGCCCTGCCGCTCCTGACCGCGTCGGACGGAGCGGTGCCCTTGTGCGAGGGCTGGAACATCGTTCCCCGACTCACACTGTGTGTCGTAGACGGACCTGGGGACCACGGGCTCGTCGTCCCCGCTCTCGCTGCGCCAGTGGTCGGCGGAGCCGAAGTCGACACGGCATCGAGCGGCATGGGCGATTGGTGCGCGGATGCCGAGCAGGCCGGCGGAGCAGTCGTTCTGTCTTTGGACCGCCTGCCTGAGGCACTCGACTGGTCCGCCCTGCTGTCCTCAGGAACCGCGCGTGGCGGCTTCATGCCTGCACTGGCCTGACCGCAAGAGCGTCGGACTCGTAAAGCGAGCGTTAAGCATGCTCGCTTTACGAGCCTTGAACTCCGGACCCCTTCATCCCGAAGCAACTCGGGTGGGAGCTCTCCCTTGGGGTGGGAGGCTCCTCACCTGCATTGACGGTCCGCATACGTTCGCGCTTGTCCGCCGCTGTTCGTCGGCGTTGTCACGCAGTTAGACACTCACTGCTTGTTCGCCTGCTTGAGCCGGCGCTCCTCAGCGAACTCCTCTTCTGTCTTGCTCAGTGCGTAGGCCCGCCTGGCGAGATGCATCAGCTCCTTGGCCCTCGGCTTCACGTCGTCGGGCGTTGTCTCCACCAACAGGTCAGCGACCTTCAGCAGCCGCTCGAAACCGAGCATCAGGCCACGGACGTTGTTCTGTAGGGAGTCGACCCTCTGCTTCAGGAGGTCCTCGTCGGCATGTGACATGGCCAGATCGTAAGCAGTCACAGCGCACAGGAGGAACGGTCTTGAAAACCGTCGTGGCAGCGATGTCACCGTGGGTTCAAATCCCACACCCACCGCAGGTGAACGGCCCTTGACCAGCCAAGACGGTCAGGGGCCGTCCCCGTTCCCCTTGACCGTGGCCTCCCGGCGTTCCCCGTGCTTCCCTGTTCGATCGGGCACGTACGGGGCACGGCGACGATGCTGTGGTCTCCAGAGCTGCGCCTGATGGCGACCTGCCGTTTCGGCCGATCAGGACGTCAAGCATGATGTCCGGCATGCTGCTGACTTTCGGCCCGGACCGCCAAACACGCGAGTTCACGTGCGACTGCTGCGAAGCCCCCATTGAGCGGGCCTGGGACTACATCTACGCGGACGGAAGCCCGTACGCCGTCTACTTCGCAAACTGCTATCACCACACCGACCGAGACCACGACGCATGGATAGACGTGATCTTTGGTACGTGGGGTGTGAGCCCTGACGAGTGGACAGATCATGTTGCGTTCGCCTGCCGAGTGGGCCCAGTAGCGGGACAGTCCACGCCCGCCTCCACCCTGGTGACCGCCGGCCTCGCTAACCCGGACGGACCTCTCTTCGGCCTCAAACTCGATCGGGAAGCCGCTCTGCAACATCCGAAGTTGAGCGAATTCTGGAAGGTCTCGGACTTCATTCTGGAGAACGACCCCCTGGTGCGCGGGCACGTCTACGGTCACTGAGGTTGGCGACCAACGAGCTGCCTGAGGACGGCTGAACGACACGCGCATCAGCCACAGTGAAACGGGTACCGACGCGGAGCGACCACACCGGCCTTCGCCACATCGCGGCAGCAGCTGCTCCCCGCCCGCCCCTTCCCGGTGGTGCGGTCGCCTCACGCACTCGTCATCCGCGACGGCGGGGGTACGGTGCCCTGCCCCACTCAGGTCCGGTAGCCAGTCACCGTGGCGGAAGAGGCCATCCCTCCCCTCGCTGCTAGCCGTCTTTGGTCGCCCGTCTTGGCCGCAGTCGGCGGCGCTCGTGGCTACGCATGCCATGTGGCGGTTGCCGTGCTTGAAGTCCTGCTTCGTCTGCCCATCAACCCGAGCCGTAGGCGTGCGGCCGGCGGCCGGGCTGGAGCGGGGCGCAGACAGGAGCGCAGGCCCGGGCGACGGGCCGCGCGCGCCGCGCCGTGCGCGGCGGGTGCCCTTGATGAGGTAGAGAAATCTGTAACAGCTGCCCGGATGCTTGTGGGGCCGCGCCCCCGCTAACGTCTGAGCCACTCGGTAGTGCCGGGTTTCTTGAAGGCGTGGAAGGCGGCAGTTGTGACGCGCGAGTGGCTCGACTGGGAGTGGGTCCGGACCTGGTGCGACCAGACTGAACCAGAGCTCGGGAGGCTGATGCAGTCGTTCGAGGCTCGGCACGGCTTCCCACCCGGTGAGAACGTCATCACGCTGACCACAGACGAGAGCAACGAGGCAACGTCTGCCCTCGTGGACCTCACCTTCCCTTTCGCTCCGTCCGATCTGATCACGCTGTACTCCGTGATCCGCGACATCTCTCTGCCCGACGTCGACCACGGCCACTTCATCCACTCGCCGGCGACGGCTGCCGATCACTTCCGCGAGTACGGCTCCATCCAGGTCGCCGGAGACGGGCCTGCACTCGTGTTCGCCAGCGACGGTGGCGGCCACCTGTTCGCCGTGGCAGGGACCGGACGGGTCTGGAAGTCGACGACGGCCTCCTGGCACGCCGACTTCGAGGTTGCCGCAGACGGCATCCAGGAGTTCCTCGAACGCCTCGGCTGCAGAATCGCGGACCAGGCCCTAGACGGCCGTGATCGATTGGGCAGCTCCTAGTGCTGCATCAGCCAACGTTTGCCCTGCACGTACGTCGGGACATGGATGCCAGCGGCCACCCGACGCTTGGCTGGCCGCCGGAGACGATCGAGGAGTGCCGGGCGCAGCAGCTTCAGGAGTAGGCGTCAGAGGCTTGACCAGCCGAGGAGAAACAGAACCCCGCGGACGCGATGCCCACGGGGTTCTGCCCTGCTCGGCCGGCCGAGTGGGAAGTCGGCGTCACTTCCCGCACTTGACCTTGAAGCCGTCCAGCAGAGCCTTGCCGGCATCGGAGTTGTCACGTACATACACGCTACCGCTGATGCTGATCGAGGTGTCACTGGTCGAGATGGGCTCGCTGCCGGTCCGCTCGTTGCGGGTGTCCTCTCCAGCGACCGTCCAGATGATCTGGGACTGATCCTTGTTGAACTCGCCGGTGCTGGTCACGTCCGGCTTCTCATAGACACCATCGCAGTCGTACTCATGATGCGAGACGCTGTTGCCCTTGACAACCAACTGGCCGAGGTCGGACGTGCCGTTGACGTCCTTGATGTAGTAGGTACCGTCGCGCTTGCTGCCGCTGCCGCTGGCGCTGCTTCCGCTGCAGGCGGTGAGTATGAGTGAGCCCGCGGCCAGGGCCCCGATGGACACGGCGATCTTGGCCTGCGTCCTACGAGTGGTCCTGGTGATGCCCATGGCGTTCCCCGTTCGTTCGTTCTGGATAGTCGGTTTGAGATAGAAGGCGAGTCAAAATATCCTATGGATAGCTGGCTTTGACTGACCCGGACCGCCTGTCAGGCGCCTTCTCGGAGGTTGTCGAGCCGATGCTCAGTCAGCGCGAGCGCGAGCGCGACCTCGGCCTGATTGAGCGCGTGTTCGCCATCCTGGATGCGCCAGTGCAGACGCTGCACGGGCGGGGCGTCTGCTCCTTTGACAGCCAGGTCGCCGAGTTCACGCAGCTCCGCCTACGCTCCCTGCATCTGTTCCTCGTGGTGTGCTGACCGGATCCTGAGGCGGCCGGCCCGCTCTTCCCACCTTCGTTGCGCGAGGGGGTGGTCGACGGCATCAGCTACGAGGGCCTTCGGGTCCTGCTCCATCTGGAGGAACAAGAACGCTGCCGATGAACGGCTACGCGATCTCGTCAAGGGCGAACGTTGCCTGATGTGGCACTAGACGGTGGGCTTGAGGACCTCGCCCTCGCTATCTCGCAGCAAGCGGTTTGCGTATCCGCCCTGGGATAGACGCTCGTACGCGTCGAGCACGTCGGCTGGGACTTGCTGGCTGATCATGAAGCCCTGCTCCGGGTAGACCAGCAGTCGCTGGAGGGCTCCCACGAGCATGTCGATGACCAAGCGGGCGTCTCCGATGGAGTCGACGTAGTCCCGGAGCGTCATCGGGCTAGAGGCACTGACGATCTCGACTTCGGGCCACAGCTTTCGTGTCGTGGCGTACGAACGTCGTTCCTCGTACGGCTTGCTGATCAGGAGCACGGAGGACACGGTGATGCCGGCCTCGGCCAGGAGGTCCCGGGAGAAGCGGATGTTCTCGCCGGTGTTCCGGGCCCGCGGCTCCACCATCACCGCCGAGGCAGGAACGCCCAGTTCGATCGCCCGCTCCTGGTAATGCACGGCCTCGCCGCGGGGCATGCGGTCGCGGGTGGTCGGGCTGGTCGCCCCGGTGAACACGAGGAGTGGGGCCATGCCGCGCCTGTACAGGTCGACTGCGGTGTCGGCCACGCCCAGGTCGTGGCTGCCGAGTCCGATCGCCACCGAGCACGGCCGGGGCGTGTGGCCCATCTGGTGGTAGTCCCAGAGCTGTTGAGTGTCGGCCCAGTCCTGAGCGGAGATCACTGCTGAACTCCCTTGTCCTTTGCGGAGTCGGGGACCTTGAAGTCGTACTCCCAGGCGAAGCGGGAGGCGGCGTGGATGCCGATGGCGAACTCGACCACGGTGCCGTCAGCCGTGTACGTCGTCCGGTGCAACTCGACCACGGGCTCACCGGGCGGCAGTTGCAGGAGCTTCACCTCGTCCGCCGTGGGCGTGCGGGCGAAGAGCGCCTCCTTCATGTGGTCGATCTCGTAACCCGCGTCGTACAGAACGCGGTAACCACCGCCGCGGCCGGCCGGACCGGGAGTCGGGTCGACCAAGCGAGTGCCCTCCACGTGCTCGGGGCGGTAATAGCTGGTCAGCGTGTGCGTCGGCTGATCGCCCTCCTTGACCAGCCGGGCCCGTGCGTAGACCGGAGCTCCCGTCTCCAGGCCATGGGCCGCGGCCACAGCGGGCGGGGCTTCGACGCGACTGACCGTCTGCGTCTGCTCGTTGCGGCGGTACGCCCGGCCTGAGGCGACCCGGTCCGCGATGAACGCCACCTCGTCGCCGTCTCGCCACTTGGCCTTGTCGTACCGGGCGATGCCGAGCCGCTTGAGAGGTACTTGCTGGCGTACGACGGTCCCGTGACCGCGCGTGGAGGTGACCAGGCCTTCCGCCTCCAGTGCCTTGTAGGCGGCATTGACCGTGGCCTTGGAGCCTTCGCCTGCGTCGACCAGGTCTCTGATCTGCGGCAAACGCTGCCCCGGCTCGTAGTCACCCCTCCTGATCTCCTCGGCCAGCTTGTCTGCCAGCTCCCGCCATTTGGGCGCCATTTCGTACCCCTCTCAACGAGAACAAGTCAAACACAGTCCTAGGACTGTTGACAGTCCTAGGACAGCGGGCCACTATCTACTCAGCCGCTCGCAGTCCTAGGACAGCGCGGCCGGTAGTTCCCATTCGGGCTGCCCAACAACGTAGGGAGTGCTCATGCCGTCCTTCAAGATCGACCTTTCTACCGCCGTCGTGTTCGTCGCGACCGCTCCCACGCCGAAGCTCGTGAGCAAGCAGACCGGTGAGCGGGCCATGGACCGGGAGACCGGTGCCGGCCTCTCCACGGTCGGGCTGCTGATCTCGGACGAGGGGGAGGGCAACCTCTACCAGGTGACCATCCCGGAGACGGGCCTCCCGGAGAACCTGACGCCGGGCATGCCGGTGACGGTCATCGGCCTGAAGGCCCGGGACTGGGAGAACACCTTTAACGGCCAGACCCGGCACGGCATCTCGTTCCGCGCCGTCGCCGTGACCCCGATGGGGGCCTGACCATGACGGACATCGCGACCTTATGGGAGATCGGCCTCCCACTCGCCGGAACCGCCGGAGGCCTCGGCTACGCGAAGCTCCGCGCACCCCGGCTGTTCTGGTCGCTGGCGGGCCTGCCGGTGGCCACGACCCGGTTCGCGGTCACCTACCGCTCCACGATGGACGTGTGCGGGCTGACGGTGCAGCCGTCCCGCTTCCGCGCCTTCCTCGTCCGCAACGTCGCCCGCCGCCCCGACGTCCAGCCGGTGCCGCCGAAGGTCCGCCGGTTCCGGGGCACCTCGACCGGCCTTCGCGTCACCCTCCGGCTCCCCGCCGGTCTGGAGCCCGCCGACGTGATGGCCGCCTCCGAGCGACTGCGGCACGCCTGGGGCGTCCACTCGGTCACCGTGGTGGAGACCAAGCCCGGGTTCGTGGAACTGCGGATGACCGGATACGACGTCCTCAAGAAGGTCCGGATGCCCCGCCAGCAGTTGTCCGGGCCGATGACGGTGCCGGTCGCTCTCCGCGAGGACGGCACGGCGTTCGTCCGCGACTACCTCAAGGTCCCGCACGCGCTCACCCTCGGCGCGAACCAGTCGGGCAAGTCCATGTACCAGCGCAATCTGATCGCCGGACTCGCCCGGCTCCGGGTCGCCCTGGTCGGCATCGACTGCAAGCGGGGCGTGGAACAGCAGCGCTACGCGCCCCGCCTGTCCGCGCTCGCCATCACGCCCGAGGAAGCGTCGGGGCTCCTGGACGCGCTGATCGAGGAGATGGAGGACCGGTTCGACCTGCTGAGCGACCATGGCGCCGCCGACGTGTGGGAGCTTCCCGACGCTGTCCGCCCGTTGCCGGTCGTGCTGTTGGTGGACGAGGTCGCGGAGCTGTTCCTCGTGGCGACCAAGAAGGACGAGGAACGGCGGGACCGGATGGTCACGCAGCTGATCCGTCTGGGGCAGATGGCCCGCGCGGCCGGCATGTTCCTGGAGGTCTGCGGGCAGCGCTTCGGCTCCGACCTCGGCAAGGGCGCCACCGCACTGCGGGCCCAGCTCACCGGACGCGTCGTGCACCGGGTCAACGACAAGCAGACGGCCGAGATGGGTCTGGGCGACATCGCCCCGGACGCGGTCGTGGCCGTGACGTCGATCCCGCCCGACCTGCCCGGCCTCGCGGTGGCTGGTGACACCTCCGGCGGCTGGTCCCGCATCCGCACCCCCGAGCTGACTACGGCCGACGCCGCTGCCATCTGCTCCGAGCACGCGTACCTGACCCCGGACGTCCCGCGATTCGCCCCCTTCCGGCCGACCGTTCCCGCCGTCGTCGGGTCGGCCGGACCCGTCCCGCTGGTGAAGCCGATCCCGGCGACCAGCTGACACCCCTCTTCCCTCGGTTGGCGTGACCGTCTCACGCCAGGTCCCTACCCGACCCATGCCCGAAAGGAGGTGAACCGTGTCCCGACCCCTCCGCCTCGACCCTGTACTCATCCAGGCCGTCATCGCCGGTGCCCTGTCCTTCGCCCACCTCCACGACCTGGCAGCCGCAGCCGGACAGGACGGCTGGAAGGCCTGGGCCTACCCGGTCTCCGTCGACCTGCTCCTGGTCGCCGCCTGGCGCAGGATGCGCAAAGACGGCGGCAACCGTGACGCCTGGCTCTGGTTCGCCATCGCCCTCATCGCATCACTCGGCGCCAACGTCGCCACCGCCGGACTCCTCGACATGAACGACGTCCCCGACTGGCTGCGCATCCTCGTCGCCGGATGGCCCGCCCTCGCCTTCCTCGGCGGCACCCTCCTCGCCCACGCACCCACCACCGAGCCCGAGCCCACGGCTGAGCCTGACCTCGAACCTGTCACGCCGGGCCTGGTCGTCGAGCGTGTCCCGGACGCGGCTCCCGAACTGCCGCCGGCCGAACCAGCCCCGCAGGGACCGCTGTCGGCACCCGAAGCCGTGCCGGAGCCCGTCACCCCGACGCCTGCGGCATCCGTGCCTCCCGCGCTGCTCGACCACGCCCGGAAGATCGCTGACGCCCATCACGCCCAGACCGGTGCCCCGATCGACGCGGCCACCCTCCGCGCCCGCCTCGGCATCCCGGCACCGCTGGCCGACTCCATCGCCCTTCAACTCGCCTGACCAGAAAGGAGGCAAAACCCGTGCGCCCGAACCGCTTCCACAACGTGCTCCGAATCGGCCCGGTGCAGGTCGGCGACCACTACGACGGCCGGGGCCGGACCAAGCACACCGCCGTGTGCACCGCCCCGCGCTGCGACTTCTCCGCCGACTACAACACCCGCGCCGCCGCCGAACTCGCCGCCCGCACCCACCGCTGCCAGCCCCGCTAACCCCTGAGGAGAACTGCGTCATGGACGTCCCGCTCTGGCTCGCCCTGATCGTCGTCGGCGGCCTCGGCATCAAGCTCATCCGCCCGCCCTGGTGGCTCGTCGCCGTACTTCTCCTCGGCGGCTACCTCCTCGCCGACAGCCTCCTCGCCCCCCTCATCGACACCACGATCAAGTAGGGAGAACCGCGTCATGCTCCAGCCCCGCATCCCGGTCAACCCGCTCCCGACCGGCATCGTCACACCGCCCATCCAGCCCACGCCCATGACCGACGTCGAGCCGGTCCAGGTCCCCGCCCCGGCACCGGTCACCGCGCCCCGGACCACGGTCCAGCTCACTCCCGGCAGCGCGCTCGCCCTCGCCGCCGGCGGTGGCGCCGTCGTCCTGGTCGTCGGCGCGGTCCTCGTCTCGATGCTCCTCGCGGTCGCCATCACCGGCGTCTCCATCGCCCTGATCGCGGTCGTCCTGCGGCTCCTGGTCCGCGACATGCAGAAGGGCCGGTAACCCGCGTGGACACGCAGACGATCGCCGCTGCGGGCTTACCGGCCCTGGGCTGGGCCCTGCACGGCGGGCTGCTCTGGCGCCGCCTGGCCACCGCCCGCCGCGACCCCCTCACCGGCCTCCACACCCGCGCCGGATGGACCACCCGCGCCGAGCACCTGTTGGCCAAGCACGCGAACGCGCTCGTCCTCCTGGTCGACCTGGACGACTTCAAGGCCGTCAACGACACCCACGGCCACGCCGCCGGAGACGCGGTCCTCACCGCCACCGCGGAGCGTCTGGCCGAGTGGTGCGGACGTCACGGGATCGCCGCCCGCCTCGGCGGAGACGAGTTCGCCGCCATCGTCACCGACCCCGCCCACACCGCCGGCCTCTACGCCCTCCGGATCGCCCTCGACGAGCCGGTCCACCACCACGGTCACGTCCTGCCGGTCTCGGCCTCCGTCGGCCGCTGCCACCGCGACCAGCTCCCGGTCCCGACCCTCACCGACGCCCTCTCGGCCGCCGACGCGGCGATGTACGCGTCCAAGGGCCACGGCAGGCGCAACAACTCACGTTGAGCGGCCCCCGGGACGGCCTCCGTCGCCAAACTTCCGCCGCCCCGGGCGCCTGAACCCACTCCAGATCCAACGGACCCGAAAGGGAAACCTCATGATGCCCCAGACCCCGGCTGCCCGTGTCTGCTCCCACTGCGACGGCTTCCCCGTCGTCCACATCACCAGCGGCAGCCTCACCCCCGACGGACGGCGCGACACCCTTGCCGCCACCTGCCCCCGCTGCCAGGGCACCGGCGCCCGCACCACCCCGGCCCCCCTCGCCCGCGCGGGGAAGTGACCGCGTTGACCGACACCGCCCTCCAGGCGGGCCTGGACCCGGCCACCCTGAGCGACCTGCTCCGGCTGGCCGGGTCCCCCGGCTTCGACCGCCTCACCGAACAGCTCCGCCGCACCGGCGGCTGCACCGCCCCCATCCGCCTCACCGGCGGTACCAAAACCCTCGACCCTGCCACCAAGACCGTCCTCCACGCCTACAACACCGACGCCGAACCCGGCGGCGTCCTCCGCGTCGCCTGCGGCAACCGGCGGGCCTCCCGCTGCCCCTCCTGCGCCTGGACCTACGCCGGAGACACCTACCACCTCATCCGCGCCGGACTCGTCGGCAACCCCGACAAGGGCACCCCGGAGACCATCCGCGACCACCCCCGCGTCTTCGCCACCCTCACCGCCCCGTCCTTCGGACCCGTCCACAACCGGCCCGGCACCCGCCCCTGCCGATGCGGGAAGCAGCACCAGGAGCACGCGCCCGAACTCGGCACTCCGCTCGACCCCGAGTCGTACGACTACGCGGCAGCGGTGCTCTGGAACAACCACGCCTCCGAGCTGTGGCGCTACTTCACGATCTACCTCCGCCGCGAGATCGCCGCCCGCGCCGGCCTCACCCAGAAAGCCGCCCGCGAACAGTCCCGCGTCTCCTTCGGCAAAGTCGCCGAGTACCAGAAGCGCGGCGCCGTCCACTTCCACGCCGTCATCCGCTTCGACGGCCCCGACGGACCGGCCACCCCGCCCCCGCACTGGGCCACCCTCGACCTCCTCACCGACGCCATCCACGTCGCCGCCACCCGCGCCCAAGTCGTCGTCCCCGCCGCCCCCGCGCACGGCGTCGGTCAGGACCTCACGCTCACCTGGGGCACCCAGCTCGACGTCCAGCCCATCGGCGCCTTCGGCAACGGCGAAGACCTCACCGAACAGGCCGTCGCCGCCTACGTCGCCAAGTACGCCACCAAAGCCGCCGAGACCACCGGGTCGGTCGACCACCGTGTCGGCAACAAGGAAGCCCTGATCCTCCTCGACGTCCCCGACCACCCCCGGCGGCTCATGGAAGCCTGCATGGACCTCGATGCGGCGTACCCCGACCGGCGCCTTCGGGCTTGGGCTCACATGCTCGGCTTCCGCGGCCACTTCTCCACCAAATCCCGCGCCTACTCCACCACCCTCGGCGCCTTACGCCAGGTCCGCGCCGACTACCGCGCCGCTCAGCAACGCACCGCCCTCGGCCTGCCCGACCCCGACGACGACCCCGAGTCCACCCTCCTCGTCGTCGCCCACTGGACCTACGCCGGCCACGGCGCCACCCCCGGCGAGTCCTGGCTCGCCGCCAACATCCGCCGCGACCTCCAGCACAACCGCGAACACGCCCGAGAGATCCGCGCCGAATTGTCCGAACTGGAAGGGGATCTGGCATGACCACCGCCACCACCACTGAACTGCTGACCGTGCCCGAGGTCATGGCCCGACTCAAGCTCGGACGCTCCACGGTCTACGACCTCATCCGCTCCCGCCGCCTGGTCTCCATCACAATCGGCCGCTCGCGCCGCGTCCCCGCCGACGCCGTCCGGGACTTCATCGACAACCAGATCGAGGAGGCCGCCTGATGGCCACCCAGCGGAGGCGCAACCCCAACGGCGCCGGCACCATCACCCAACGGAAGGACGGACGCTTCCAGGCAGCCGTCTACGTCCTCCAGCCCGACGGCACCCGCGCCCGGAAGTTCGCCTACGGCAAGACCTGGGCCGAGTGCGACACCAAACGCCGCGCGCTCCTCGAAGCGGTCGACAATGGCATCCCCGTGCCGACCCGCTCGGCCAAGCTCTCCGAGTGGCTCCCGTACTGGCTGGACAACGTCGTGCAGCCGCGCCGCAAGCTCAGCACGTACGACAAGTACGAGGCGCACGTCCGTCTCTACCTCGTCCCGATGATCGGCTCCAAGCGGCTGGAGTCCCTGAGCGTGGCCGACGTCCGGCGCTTCCTCGTCCAGCTGGAGAAGAAGACCACCGCGGCCACGGCCAAGGAGTCTCACCGCGTGCTGCGAACCGCCCTCACCGCTGCCTGCCGCGAGGAGCTGATCACGCGCAACGTGGCGACCCTCGTCGAGCCGCCCCGCCCGAAGGTGCGGGAGCTGAGCCCCTGGTCTCTGGACGAGACGCTCGACTTCCTCGCCGCCGCCCGCCGAGACCCTCTGTACGCCGCCTTCGTCCTCGCCATCGCCATGGGGCTGCGCCGGGGCGAGCTGATCGGCCTCCGCTGGGCCGACGTCGACCTGGACCACCGCGTCCTCTACGTCCGCCAGCAGATCCAGTGGCGCCGGGGTGTCCTGTACGACGACGATCCCAAGGGGCGCCGCCGCCGTGCCGTACCGCTTCCCGCTATGTGCATCGCGCCCCTCCGCTGGCACCGGATGCGGCAGAACGATCAGCGGGCCAGGGCGGGGGAGGCGTGGAAGGGGAGTGACTACGTCTTCACGACGCGTACGGGCAGCCCGGTCGAGCCGCGTAACGTGTACCGCTCCTTCACCCGCGTCGCCGCCTCCGCCGGGCTCCGGGTCATCCGGCTCCACGACGCCCGCCACGGCTGCGCGACCCTGCTCACCGCCGCCGGCGTCGCGCCCCGCGTCGTGATGGAGATCCTCGGGCACAGCCAGATCAGCATCACCATGGACGTCTACACGCACGTCGTCCAGGACACCCAGCGCGAGGCGATCAGTCACATGGACCGGCTACTCAAGAGGCGGCCCGGTCGTCCCTGACTGCCGCCGTTGATGTCAGCTGTGGATGTCAAAGGCCCCTCACATACGGATATCCGTATGTGAGGGGCCTCTGAACTGGTGCCCCCGGCAGGATTCGAACCTGCGACACCCGCTTTAGGAGAGCGGTGCTCTATCCCCTGAGCTACGAAGGCGTGTGCTGGTCAGGCTTCTTTCGGGGCGGGTTCCCGGGTGGGGGGCCCTGAAGGTCGACTGGCCGCTGACAGCCTAGCGGATCGGGCTTGGGGAGGTCGCCCCCATAGGTGCTGTCAGTCGCTGTGGGTTCCCTGTATTTCTCTGACCTGGGGGAATGTGGTGGGACGGTTCGGTTCGGGAGGCCCCGCGGCGCTGGGTCCGGGGGCCTCCTCGTGCGGTGGGTTACGCGAAGCGCTGGGCCGGGGAGCCGTTGCACGGTTGGAGTGCTGCCGCCTTGTTCGCGGCCGGTTGCGTCAGGCACAGGCCGTTCGCCGTTGCCGGGCGGATCGTGCCGTCCGTGGGCCTCGTCCACTTCTGGTTCGTGCCGCCGTGGCAGTTCCACAGGATCGCGGCCGTGGGCGCGGCGATGTCGCGGGAGTCGAGGCACCGGTCATGCGACAGGCCGACGTGGATCGAACCCTGCTCCGGGTCGTACCACCAGGTCTGGTTGCGGCCCCCGTGGCAGTCCCAGCCCACCACGGCCGTGTAGTTGCGCGAGGAGCCGCCCACCGTGTCCAGGCACTGGCCGGTGGCCTCGTTCCTGATCGGCTTGAACATGTCGTCCCACGCTCCGGCGTACAGCTTCGGGGTGCCGGTGGAGGCGGGGTCGGCGCACGACGCCTCGCGCAGACCCGAGGCGTAGAACTGGGTGAAGCACGCCGCGAACGCGCCGTGCCCGGCCGCGTTCGGGTGGTACGACTGCCGTACGGAGTTCTCGTCCGGCGGGAACGCGCCGCTGTAGAAGAAGCCGCGCGCCCAGGTGGACTCCATGCACACCTCGTGCCCGTGGAACAGCCGGGAGGCGTCCAGGTAGGAGGCGCCGGACAGCTGGGCCGCCTTGCGGATGCCGCGCTCGAAGACGGGGACGGCCGTGTTGCGGCCCCATGCCGCGTCGGAGTCGTAGCCCAGGCAGCCGCCGGGGAGCTTCCCGGGGAAGTTCGGGTTGTCCTGCATGTCGGGGCTGATCGGCGACGGGTAGCTCATCAGGGCGAGCTTGTACGCGTCGTCCGCGTACCCGGCGTCGCGCATGACCTTCCTGAGGTCGGTGACGGTGGCCGCCACCTTCGGCGCCATGCCGTCCACGCGGGCCTGCCAGCCCGGCGCGTACGTCGGCTCGCACGTGCCCTTGGAGAGCACCCAGCGCTCCACGCAGTCCGTCATCACCGGACCGAACTGCACGTCGTCGTTGGCCCCGAGGACCACGACGACCATCTTGATCCGGGTGTTGCGGGCCTTGATCGCGAGGTGGTCGCTCTGCACGAGCTGGTCGGCGTACTGCTTCACGCCGCCGATCTTGACGTGGTACGTGGCCGCGCCCGAGCACGCGATGTTCGTGGAGACGTCGGCCGGGATGCCGGTGCGGTAGATCGCGGCGTCCTGCGAACGGTGGCACCAGTTCGTCGGGCCGTCGGTGCCCGGCCAGTACGCGCCCGCGCCCTCGCCGGAGATCTCCGAGTCGCCGATCGTCACGAGCCCGGTCTTCCGCTCGGCCATCGGCCGTTCCTCCGGGCTGCCGTACAGCGCGGTGGCCTCGGTCGCGCGGATCTGCTCCAGTTCCGCGGGGAGCGGCGTGGATGCCGCCGCCGCGGTGGTGGTCGTGCCGGTGGTGCCGGCGGCGCTCGCCGAGGGGGCGGCCGGCGCTGCGAGTGGCAGGGCCGCGGCGGCTGTGACCGCACAAGTCATCAGCCATGGCCTGGTGTGGGGCATGGAACCTCCCGGAGTTGGTGTTACCCCCGGTAATTACCGGGGGTGGGCAGCTCTGGGAACCCCCTGAACATGACAACTGCTCAAGTTTTTCGGACGGGGCCTCCCGACCTGTCGTGATAGACGTCGACCATTGATCCAGGGGTGGGTTGACCGTCTTCGGGGGTGCGCATAGCGTCGCCGGGGACGACTGAGCGGGCGCTTAGGAGGATGGTGTGGTGGTTGGCGGGGTCGAGCGGCTGACGGCTGACGGGGCGCCTTTCGCCGTCGAGGGCGGGGTGTACGCCGGCGGGCCGCGGACGCTGCGCGAATTCGCCGAGGTGACCTGGGCCTACGGGGACCGGGTGTTCCTCGTGTCCGAGGGCGTGCGGATGACCTACCGGGAGTTCTTCGACGCCGCCTGCGGGCTCGCACGGCGGCTCGTCGGGGAGTACGGGCTGCGGCGGGGAGACCGCGCCGTCGTGGCCATGCGGAACCTGCCCGAGTGGCATGTCGCCTTCTGGGCCGCGCAGTTGGCCGGGCTCGTCGCCGTACCGCTCAACGCCTGGTGGACCGAGGACGAGTTCACGTACGCGCTCGACGACTGCTCACCGGGTGTGCTGCTCGTCGACGGGGAGCGGGTCGGCCGGGTGCGGGCCTGGGCCGCGCGGAACGGCGTGCCCGGGATCGTCTTCCGCGGGGAGACCGAGGAGGAGAGCGCCCTTCGGGGAGCGTCCGAGGAGGGATTCGTCTCCCGGACGGGCGCCGAGGAGGGATTCGTCTCGCGGGCGGAGGCCGAGCACGGGTCCGTCTCGCGGGCGGGCGCCGAGAAGGGGTTCGTCGCGTACGTCGCCGACGTCGATCCGATGCTCGGGCCGCCGCCCGTCGACGTCCTGCCCGAGCACGACGCCACCATCATCTACACCTCCGGCACCACCGGGCGCCCCAAGGGGGCCGTCGCCACGCACCTCGCGCAGGCCGGGGCCGCCATGAACCCGCGGTACTTCGCCGCCGCCGCGGCCCTCGCGCGCGGCGAGGTGCCGGGTACGGGGCCGGCGCCCGTGTCCCTGACCACGTTCCCGTTCTTCCACGTCGCCGCGTTCACGTCGTTCTACGCCGTCATGGCGGCCGGCGGGACCCTGGTGATGATGCGGAAGTGGGACGCCGGCCGGGCCCTCGCGCTGATCCGCGAAGAGGGCGTCACCCACTACGCCGGGGTGCCCACCACCGCGCTCCAGCTCCTCGCGCTCGCCCGGAGCACCGGCGACCCGCTGGCGAGCCTCACGCTCCTCAGCACCGGGGGCGCCGCCGCCCCGCCCGGGATCGTCGCCGGGATCACCGAGGGGTACGGGGAGCGGATCGAGCCCCGGAACGGCTACGGGCTGACCGAGACCTGCGGAGGGGTCCTCTCGAACGTCGGGGCCGAGTACCGGGCGCACCCGGGGAGCGTCGGGCGGCCCTCGCCCGTCACCGAGGTGCGGATCGAGCGTCCCGACGCGGCGGGCGTGGGGGAGCTGTGGCTGCGCGGGCAGTCCCTCGTCCGCGGGTACTGGGGGAACGAGGCCGCCACCCGTGCCGCCTTCACCGAGGACGGCTGGTTCCGGACCGGCGACCTCGCCCGCGTCGACGAGGACGGGCGGGTCGCCATCGTCGACCGGCTCACCGACATGGTGATCCGGGGCGGCGAGAACGTGTACTGCGTCGAGGTCGAGGGCGTGCTGCACGAGCATCCGGATGTCATCGACGCCGCCGTGCTCGGGGTTCCGCATCCGCTGCTCGGCGAGGAGGTCGTGGCCGTCGTGCGGCTGCGGCCCGGCGCGGACACGGGCGCCGGGGCGACCGAGGCGCTGCGGGCGCACGTGGGGGCGCGGCTCGCCGCCTTCAAGGTGCCCGCCAGGATTTTCGTACGGGCGGAGGAACTGCCCCGGAATCCGACCGGCAAGATCCTCAAGCGCCAGTTGCGGGATCTGCTCGGCTGAGGGATCTGATCGGCTGAGGGATCTGCGCGGCTGAGGGACCCGCTCGACCGAGACACCTGCTCGGCTGAGGGTCCTGCTCAGGGCCGTGTGATCCGGACCCGGTACGTCCCCGTCGTCCCGTCCTCGTCGAGGACCGTGATGCGGATGCCGTTCGCGTGGTCCGTGAACGTCTCGCCGGGGCCGTACGGGGCGTCCGACAGCTCCGCGTGGACGTTGGCCCTGCGCGTGCAGCCGCCGCTGGCCCGGTCGCTGTCGGCGACGCTCACCGGGCCGTGGCCGGTGTCCACGTCGGACTCCACCCGGTAGACGAGGACGCCCTGCTCGCAGACGGCCTCGTCGTTGCCGCCCTTGCTGCGGACCTCGACCGCGTATCCGGAGGTGCCGGAGAGGGGGACGAAGGCGAGCTTGGGGCCGCCGGGGACCGAGAGCGGGGTGAGGCTGTAGTCGCCGGTGCCGGGGGCGGAGGCGCAGCTGACCTGGTCGTTGTCGAGCCAGCCCAGCTTCCATTTGTGCCAGCCGAGGAGGTCGTTGTTGGCGCCCCAGTCCTCGGACATGATGTCCCAGTGGCCGACGGTGCCGCCGCCGTCCGAGGTGTAGAGGTCGGGCAGGCCGAAGACGTGGCCGTTCTCGTGCGGCAGGACGCGGTAGCCGGTCTCGGAGAAGCTGCCGGAGCCGTCGTCCTGGCGGCTGTAGACGAAGGACGTGTTGGCGAGCGGCACGCCGTCGGCGTAGGGGGCGTCGTCGTTGCCGGAGAAGGTCACGGACAGGACGGTGTCGAGGGCGGAGGGCCCGGCGTTCGGCGTGACCAGGATGTTGACCAGGTCGTACGCGCTGAAGTCCACGCGCGTGTCGGCGGCCTTGACGATGTCCTCGACGAGGGAGCGGTAGCCCGGTTCGTAGGGTGAGCCGCGCTCGATGCCGTACGCGGAGAACGCCCGGGGCATCCGCAGCCAGTCGGGTATCGGGGCCTCGGCCTGGTAGTGCAGGCGCCCGTACGAGCTGGTGCGGAACCAGTCGGCGGTCTGCGGGAAGAACTCGCGGAAGCGGCTCATGGCCGTGCCGTCCCCGGGCGCGTCCGGGAAGTCGATCATCATGTTGAGGGCCCTGACGCGGCCCGTGGAGCGCACGTATCCGGGGGCCGTGGGCAGCCCCTCCGACATCTGCACGCCCATCGTCGTGGCGATGCGGCACGGCCCCAGCTGGGCGCCGCTCGGCGCGGCGGCCACGGGGCCCGCCGAGGCCGGGGCGGGCCCGGGGAGGGTGGTGCTCGCCGAGGCGAGCAGGAGGAGGGAGAGCGCCGTGGTCGCCGCCAGGGCGACGGGTCTGCGTATCCGTCGGCGGGGGTGCTGCATACGTCGCCTCTCCGGTGGGGGCAGGTCGGCGCCGCGACCCCTTCGGGGGGCCCGCGCTGTGCGATCAGCCTGTGACGGGTGATCCGGGTGCGCGCGCCGGGTGGCCCGATCGTGGGATTCCGCGGAATCGGGCGCTTGTGAGGCAGGTCACATGAAGGCGGGGAAATAACCGGGGACTGGGTCCCCGTTTACGCCTGTGTCCAACGAAGTGGGGAATCCTTCCCCGGATGTTCCGGAGACTTCCGGACGAGTGTGAGGAGGCCGTGGCGTGACCGGCATCGCAGACACCGCGCCAGCCCGCCGCGTACCCCGCCCGCGGGCCGACGCCCTGCGCAACCGCGAGCGGATCGTGACGACGGCCCGCGAGATGTTCGTCGAGTTCGGGCCCCAGGTCCCGTACGACGAGGTCGCGCGCCGGGCCGGCGTCGGGAACGCCACGCTCTACCGGAACTTCCCCGAGCGCGCCGACCTCGTCCGCGAGGTCGTCCTCTCGATCATGGCCCGCGTCACCGAGCTCGCCGAGCGGGCCACCGAGGACGAGGGCGACACCTTCGCCGCCCTCCGCCGGTTCACCCACGGCGCCGCCGACGAGCGCATCGGGGCCCTCTGCCCGATGCTCGACGGCGCCTTCGACAAGGACCACCCCGACCTGATGGCCGAACGCGAACGCCTGGAGGAGGCCGTCCAGGGCCTCGTCGACCGGGCGCAGCGGGCCGGCCGGCTCCGCGCCGACGTGGGCGTCGGAGACCTGATGGTGGCGATCTCCCAGCTGACCCGCCCGCTCCCCGGATCGGCCTGCGGGACCTTCGACCAGTTCGTCCACCGCCACCTGCAGCTGTTCCTCGACGGCCTGGAGGCGCCCGCCCGCTCCGAGCTGCCCGGGAAGGCCGTGACCCTGGAGGACCTGAGGCGCGACTCCTGCTCGTCGTGACCGGCCTCCGCCAGGGCCCCTGACTTACAACACCCCCGCTTCCTTACGTCCTTTTTCACCAGTACGCGCCAAGAGGTGGCTCCACCCATGCCGAAAATCCCCGACAGGACAGCGATCCAGGCCGACGCCGGCCGCTGGAAAGCCCTGATCTTCATCGCCCTCGCCCAGCTGATGGTCGTGCTCGACGCGACGATCGTGAACATCGCGCTGCCCTCCGCCCAGCACGACCTCGGGATCTCGGACGGCAACCGGCAGTGGGTCATCACCGCCTACGCCCTCGCCTTCGGCGGTCTGCTCCTCTTCGGCGGCCGCATCGCCGACCTGTGGGGCCGCAAGCGGACCTTCATCACCGGCCTCATCGGCTTCGCCGCCGCCTCCGCCCTCGGCGGGGCCGCGACCGGCGAGGCCATGATGCTCGGCGCCCGCGCGCTCCAGGGCGCCTTCGGCGCGCTGCTCGCGCCCGCCGCGCTCTCGCTGCTCGCCGTGACCTTCACCGACGCCAAGGAGCGGGCGAAGGCCTTCGGCATCTACGGCGCGATCGCCGGTGGCGGCGGCGCCGTGGGCCTGATCCTCGGCGGCTTCCTCACCGAGTACCTGAACTGGCGCTGGACGTTCTTCGTCAACATCCCGTTCGCCATCGTCGCCGCCGTCGGCGCGTACCTCGTCGTCCGTGAGCCCGAGGGCAGCCGCAACCGCTCCGCCCTCGACATCCCCGGCGTGATCCTCTCCACCCTGGGCCTCGTCGCCCTCGTGTACGGCTTCACCCGCGCCGAGTCCGCGGGCTGGAGCGACGCCGGCACGATCGGCCTCTTCATCGGCTCCGCCGTGCTGCTCCTCACCTTCGCGCTCACCGAGTCGCGGGTGAAGTCCCCGCTGCTGCCGCTGCGCGTGGTGGCCGACCGCAACCGCGGTGGTGTCTACCTGTCGCTGGGTCTCGCCGTCATCGCGATGTTCGGCCTGTTCCTCTTCCTGACGTACTACCTCCAGGTCGTGAAGGGGTACTCGCCGGTCAAGACGGGCTTCGCGTTCCTGCCGATGATCGTCGGCATGATCACGGGCTCGACCCAGATCGGCACGCGCCTGATGACCCGCGTCCCGCCGCGGTTCCTGATGGCCCCGGGCTTCCTGACCGCCGGCGTCGGCATGCTGCTCCTCACCCAGCTGGAGATCGGCACCTCGTACGCCGGGCTGATCCTGCCCGCGCAGCTGCTCCTCGGCCTGGGCATGGGTACGGCCTTCATGCCGGCCATGTCGCTCGCGACGCTCGGCGTGGACCCGCGGGACGCCGGTGTGGCCTCCGCGATGGTGAACACCTCGCAGCAGGTCGGCGGCGCCATCGGTACGGCCCTGCTGAACACGATCGCCGCCTCGGCGACCACCGCCTACCTGACCGACCACGCCGCCGGCGCGACGACCCCGTCCGCGCAGAAGCTGCTCCAGCTCCAGGGCATGGTCGAGGGGTACGCCGCGGCCATCTGGTGGGCGGTCGGCATCCTGGTCGTCTCGGCCACGATCGCCGCGGTCCTCATCAACACCGGGAAGCCGGGGACGGGCGTGGTCGCCGCGTCCGGCGCGGGTGCGGAGGACGAGGTGAAGGTGCCGGTCGTCGCCCACTGATCCCGTACGTCGGCTCGTACTGCCCTGATCCGTTCCTGCCCTGGCTCCGCTTCCTCAGCGGGGCCGGGGCAGGTCCGTTCTCCGGGGGGATCGCTCAGCGGGGCCGGGGCAGGTCCGTTCTCCGGGTGGATCGCTCAGCGGGGCCGGGGCGGGTCCGCGTCCCCGGGTGGATCGCTCAGCGGAGCCAGGGCAGGTCCGCGTCCGCGTCCGTGGGTTCGAGGCCCTCGGCCATCACGCGCATGATCGCCCCGAGCTGCTTCACCTGTTCGGGGGAGAGCCGGTCGAACATGGCCTGGCGGACGGCCGCGACATGGCCCGGGGCGTTCTGCCGGAGGACGTCCATCCCGTCGTCCGTCAGCTGGGCGAACTGGCCGCGCTTGTCGGAGGGGCAGTCCTCGCGCCGTACCCAGCCGTTCTTCTCCAGGCGGGCGATCGCGTGGGAGAGCCGGGAGCGGGTGATCTTGGCGCTCCTGGCCAGTTCGGTCATCCGCAGCCGGTGGCGCGGGGCCTGGGAGAGCTGGACGAGGAGCCCGTAGTAGACGTGCGGCATCCCGGCGTCGCGCTGCAACTGGCGGTCGAGGTGGTCCTCCAGGAGCGTGGTGGCGTGCAGGTAGGCGCGCCAGACGCACTGCTCCTCGTCGGTCAGCCAGCGGGGTTCGGTCATGTCTCCCATGGGTCCCATCGTACGACTCGTTCTTGAAAGTTGAACTATGTAGGTTTACGCTGCACCTTGAAGCTTGAAGTTTCAAGAACGGAGGCCGTCATGGACACCACGCTCGAACGGATGCCCGCCCTCTACCTGTCCCACGGCGCCCCGCCGCTCGCCGACGACCCGATCTGGCCCGGCGAGCTCGCCGCCTGGTCCGCCGGCCTGCCGCGCCCCAAGGCGATCCTCATGGTCTCCGCCCACTGGGAGGAGGCCCCGCTCGCGCTCGGCGCCACCGAGACCGTCCCCCTCGTCTACGACTTCTGGGGCTTCCCCGACCACTACTACCGCGTCCAGTACGCCGCCCCCGGCGCCCCGCAGCTCGCCGAGGCCGTCCGCAAGCTGCTCCGCGCGCCCGGCACGCCCGTGCAGGACATCCCCGACCGGGGCCTCGACCACGGCGCGTACGTGCCGCTCGTCGAGATGTTCCCCGGCGCCGACATCCCCGTCCTCCAGATCTCCATGCCCACCCTCGACCCGCGCCGGCTCATGGACATCGGGCGCAGGCTCGCCCCGCTGCGCGACGAGGGCGTCCTGATCGTCGGCAGCGGCTTCTTCACCCACAACCTCGCCGCCCTCCGGCACACCGGCCCCGGCGTCCCCGGCTGGTCCGCCGAGTTCGACGCCTGGGGCCACGAGGCGCTCGCCGCGCACGACGTCGACGCCCTCCTGGACTTCGAGCACAAGTCGCCGGCCGGCCGCCTCGCCCACCCCCGTACCGAGCACTTCGCGCCGCTCTTCGTCACCATGGGCGCGGCGGACGCGGCCGGCGACCTCGACGCGGAGCGGTCGGTGATCGACGGCTTCTGGATGGGGCTCGCCAAGCGGTCCGTCCAGTTCGGCTGATCCGCTACAGGACCGGCGGGTTGAGGTCGATCGAGCGGACGGCGGCGGCCAGCGCGAGCGGGTCGCCCACGTCCAGGGCCGTGTCGGTGAACTTGATCGTGTGGTCGTCGCCGTGCGCCGCCGCCCGCTCGAAGACCTCCTCGGCGGTGAGGCCGGTCTGCGCGTACGGGGCGGCCTCGCGCGGCGTGTAGGCCGCCGTCACCGCGGCCGCCGCCGCCCAGGCCGCCGCCACGCTCGGCGCCCACAGCTCGCGGGGGAGCGCGGGCAGGATCCGCAGGACCGCGTTCGGCGCGGTCGCCGCGTGCACCAGCATGATCGGCTCGCCGTGGCCGTGGGACGCGTACCGGTGCGTCGCCGCCGTCACCAGCTCGGTGAGCAGCTCCTTCGCCGCGTCCGGGTCCGGTGCCTCGCCCCAGACCGGGAAGGCCGACAGCTGCGCGAGCCGGGCCCGGATCCCGCCGTCCTGCTCCGGGACCGGCGGTACGGCGTCCAGCGCGGCCGCCGCCGAAGGCGCGACGGCCAGCGGGGCCAGAGGCGGCAGCGGCTGGTGGCGGGCGGCCCAGTAACCGAGGGCGTGCGCCAGCTCGGCGCGGCGCGGTGCCGTCTCCTCCGCGCCGGGCGTCAGGAGGGTCCGTACGGCGTGACCGGTGCGGATCACCGGATGCGTCGCCCCGCCCGCGATGCCGGGCAGCAGCCGGGGCCACCACTCGGCGAGGACCGACCGCCAGGGCCGGTCCGCCAGCTCGCGGGCGAAGAAGCGGGTCCAGTCGGTGCTCCGGGCCGGGTCGCCGAGCGCCTCCCGCCAGACGTCCGCCGTGACCGGGAGGTGCGGGGGCGGCAGCTCCTCCAGCTTGGGCGCGTAGTGGTCGAGCCAGCGGTGCACGGCCGGGGCCCGGCCGTGGCGGACCAGGGCCTCGACGGCCATGGGGGCGTGGTTGCTGAGCCAGCCGTTGCGCTCGGGTCCGGAGGTGTGGAGCCGTTCGAGTGCCTCGTCGAGGGTGCCGGTGGTGTCGGTCATGGGGCGACGCTAGGCCGGGGCGGCGGTGCGGCGGAACGGGCTGGGGACCTAGGCCGCAGGGCGGAGGTGGCGGCGGGTCGCGGGCTCCGGCGCAGGCGAGGGCGGGTCCTGGTGGAGGCGACGGCGGGGCGCGGGTCCCTGCGGAGGCGACGGTCGATCGTGGGCTCCGGCCGAGCAACCGTCGACCGTGGGCTCCGGCGGAGCAACCGTTGATCGCGCCACGGCGTCTGAAGGGATGGCGCCGCAGGTGTGATCGCGGTCTCACCGACAGTGTGGTCGTGGGCTCCGCGAGGGGGCGCCGGATCACCCTCCGTGCCCGGTCTGACCTGCACTTCCGTGGGTGCCCGCGGCATGCCCGCGAGGGCGGCGGCCGCGCAGGATACTGCATGATCGCGAAAATCCATGTGCCGGGTGGGAATTCTGTCCTGATTCCAGTCGTTGTTTCCGTCGGATGCAGGGCACCCGAAAGGGTGTCGCGACCTACTCAGCAAGGGAGCACGCATGGCAACCCGTGCCGTCGCCCGTCGTCAGACCTCCGCCAAGAGCGGGGCCGCACGGGCAAGCAGCGTTCGCGCCGTGGGCGGGGAGATCGCCGACCGCGACCTGGTCGGCATGTACCTCGACGAGATCGCGCGCACGCCCCTGCTCGACGCCGCCAAGGAGGTCGAGCTCTCCCAGACGATCGAGGCGGGCGTCTACGCCCAGCAGATCCTCGACAACGAGGTGGAGAGCGAGGCGGGCGGGGCGACCCGCGAGGAGCTCGAAGCCCTGGTCGCCGAGGGCGAGCGGGCCAAGGACCTCTTCATCAAGTCCAACCTGCGGCTCGTGGTGGCCGTCGCCCGGCGCTACCCGCGCAGCGGGCTGCCGCTGCTCGACCTGATCCAGGAGGGGAACGCGGGCCTGGTGCGCGCGGTCGAGAAGTTCGACTACGCGAAGGGCTTCAAGTTCTCCACGTACGCGACGTGGTGGATCCGTCAGGCCATCACCCGGTCCATCGCCGACCAGTCCCGGACCATCCGGCTCCCCGTCCACCTGGTGGAGGAGCTCGGCCGGATCCGGCGGGTGCAGCGCGAGTTCAACCGGGAGAACGGGCGCGAGCCCGAGCCCGCCGAGATCGCCACCGAGCTCGGCTCGACGCCGGCGCGCGTCACCGACGTCCTGGACTGGGCGCGGGACCCGGTCTCGCTGAACATGGGGGTGGACGACGAGGGCGAGACCCAGTTCGGCGACCTCCTGGAGGACACGTCGGCGGTCTCCCCCGAGCAGTCCGTCCTGACCCTCCTCCGCAGCGAGGAGCTCGACGACCTCATCGACAAGCTCGACCACCGGACGGCGTCGATCATCCGCATGCGGTACGGGATCGAGGACGGCCGCGAGCGGACGCTGACGGAGGTCGGCAAGCAGCACGGGCTGACCCGCGAGAGGATCCGCCAGATCGAGAAGCACGCGCTGCTGGAACTGAAGAAGATGGCCCACGACACGGGCTTCGACGCGGTGGCCTAGAGCGGCCGGCGGCCCCGTTGCGGTGACCCCGCACGACCGGTGGGCCCCGACGGGCGCGGGCCCACCCGGCGTGGCGGCCCGCCCCGTCGGGGTCGGCCGCCACGCTGGGCCGCCGCCCCCGTTGTGGGCATACGTTCCGCAAGGGCGGAACGGGTGGGCACAACGGACGGCGCCCTTGCCGGCGCCAGAGGCTTCCGCGCGTGAACCCTCACCCCTTGGTGCGCCGTGCTCGTGGTGCGGGCCGGGGCGCGGAACGCGGAGGCGCCGCTGAGGGCGCCGTCCCGTGGGCTTGCCCTCCCCCAAGCTCTCGGCTTCGCTCGAGCAGGGGGGACCCCGGTGCGCGAGGGTGCGGGTGCCGCCCGCGCAGGGGAGCCGGCCTGACGGTGTGCCCCGGCACCGGGTCCGCGCCCGTGACCCGGCACGTCGAGTCTGCGGTCCGCGCCCGCCCTACGCCGTCGCCGTCGCCAGTCTCGTCGACAGGTCCCTCATATACGTGATCAGGGGCTCCGGGCCGTGGACCGTGAAGTCGATGTCCATCAGGGCCAGCCGTAGCGCCAGCCATTCCACCGAGTCCGCGACCCGGGCGCGCAGTCGGCAGCGGTCCGGGCCCTCCGCGACCGGCACCAGGTGGGACGGGAGGCGCGCCACGACGAACTCGGCCGGCGCCGCGAACGAGACGTCGAGGTCGACCTCCCCCTGGGCCCGCGCCATCGAGCGGGCCATATAGGTCGCCGCGTCACCCGACGGCAGCTCCCGCGGCGTGAAGCGCGCGCCCGTCGCGAACGGCTCGCTCACCCGGTCCACCCGGAACGTCCGCCAGTCCTCGCGCCCCAGGTCGTACGCGACGAGGTACCAGCGCCGCCCCGTCGACACCAGCCGGTACGGCTCCACCAGCCGTTTCGTCTCCGTCCCGTCCCCGGCCCGGTAGCCGAACCGCAGCCGCTCGTGCCCCGTCACCGCGCCCGCGAGGGCGGTCAGGGTGGCGGGGGTGACGGTGGCTCCGTCGCCCCGGGTCAGCGGGATCGTCGCGTTCTGCAGGATGGACACCCGGTGCCGGAGCCGCGCGGGCAGCACCTGCTCCAGCTTCGCCAGGGCCCGTACGGACGCCTCCTCGACGCCCTCGATGGCGTGCCCCGCCCCGGCGCGCAGGCCGACGGCGATCGCGACGGCCTCCTCGTCGTCGAGGAGCAGCGGCGGCATGGCCGTACCGGCGACGAGGCGGTAGCCGCCGACCGCGCCCATGGTCGCCTCGACGGGGTAGCCGAGGTCGCGGAGCCGGTCGATGTCCCGGCGGATGGTGCGCGCGGAGACCGAGAGTCGTTCGGCGAGTTCGCTTCCGGGCCACTCGCGCGGTGTCTGGAGGAGCGAGAGCAGATTCAGGAGTCGTGCCGGGGTGTCCGTCATGTCTTCCAGGATGAGGCCCATCTAGGACATGAACTGACCTACATGACTTCTATCTTCTTCGTATGAGTTCACACGACGCCGCCAGAGAAGCCGCAGCGGCCAGCGACAAGCGGCGCTGGATCGCCCTCGCCATCGTCATGACCGCAGCCTTCATGGACCTGGTCGACGCCACGATCGTCAACATCGCGATCCCCAGCATCGAGAAGGACCTCGGCGCCTCGTTCGGGGCCATCCAGTGGATCACCGCCGGGTACGCGCTCGCGTTCGCCGCCGGCCTGATCACCGGCGGACGGCTCGGGGACATCTACGGCCGCAAGCGCCTCTTCCTGCTCGGCACCGCCGGCTTCACCCTCGCCTCGGCGCTCTGCGGTTTCGCGGCCAACCAGGAGATGCTGGTCGGCTCCCGCCTGCTCCAGGGCGCGGCGGCCGCGATGATGGTGCCGCAGGTCCTGTCGATCATCCACGTCACCTTCCCGGCACACGAGCGCGGCAAGGTCTTCGGGATGTTCGGCGCGATCATCGGCCTCGGCGCGGTCTCGGGCCCGCTGCTCGGCGCGCTGCTCACCCAGTGGAACATCGCGGGCCTGGAGTGGCGTCCGATCTTCCTGATCAACCTGCCGGTCGGCGTCGCCGCCCTGTTCCTGGGCCGGAAGTTCATCACCGAGTCGAAGGCGCCGAAGGCGCTCAAGCTCGACATCGTCGGCGTGCTCCTGGTGACGGCCGCGCTGCTGATGCTGGTCTACCCGCTGACGCGCGGCCGTGAGCTGGACTGGCCGCTGTGGGGCCACCTGATGATGGCCGGCAGCCTGCTCGTCTTCGGCGCGCTCGTGGCGTACGAGAAGTACAAGACGAAGAAGGACGGTTCGCCGCTCATCGAGCTGTCGCTGTTCAGGGTGAAGAGCTTCGCGGCCGGCATCGCGGTGCAGCTGACCTTCGGTGTCGTGCTCGGCATCTTCTTCCTGGTCTGGACGCTCTACATGCAGATCGGGCTCGGCTGGAGCCCTCTGAAGGCGGGCCTGACCGGGGTGCCGTTCTCCATCTCGGTCTCGGTGGCCGCCGGTATGTCCGTGCAGAAGCTGGTGCCGCGCTTCGGCCGCAAGGTGCTCCAGGCGGGCGCGCTGACGATGATCGCGGGCATCCTGCTCTACTTCTTCGTGGCCGGCCGGTACGAGACCGGGATCCACTCCTGGCAGATGATCCCGCCGCTGGTGGTCATGGGTCTGGGCATGGGCCTGATCGTGGCGCCGCTGACGGACGCGGTGCTCTCGGAGGTGCCGAAGGAGCACGCCGGTTCGGCCTCGGGCCTGATCAACACCACCGGGCAGATGGGCAACGCGCTCGGACTCGGCCTGGTGTCGGTGGTCTTCTTCGGCACGATCGACGACGAGCGGCTCGCGAAGGCTCCGGCCGAGGTGGGCGCGGCGTTCACGAACGCCTTCCAGAACTCGCTGGGCTGGGCGGCGGGCGTGCTCGCCGTGATCTTCCTGGTGATGTTCGCGCTGCCGTCGAAGCCGAAGCAGCACCTGGAGGGCGGCGGTGACGACGAGGCCGTCGCCGACGAGATCGAGAAGGAGCCGGTGCTCACGCACTGAGGCCATCTGAGGCCATCTGAGGCCACTCAGGCCACTGAGGCCGGTCACGGAAGGGCCCTGATCCCGGGATGCGTCCCGGGGGCGGGGCCCTTCGGCATGCCCCCGCCGCGCCGGGGCCGGTTCCTTCGGCATGCTCCCGCCGCGCCGGATGTCCGTTCATGCCCGCCTGAATGCCCGAATCCGTTTACTTGGCGGATATCCGGGCGTAGCCTGACACTGAAACCACAGGTTCGGGCATCGAACGGATGTAGACAGGCATGTACGCACCCGAGCGCCAGCAAGAGATCCTCCGGATCGCCCGCGAGAGCGGACGCGTCGACGTCCTCTCCCTCGCCGAGGAGTTCCAGGTCACCGCCGAGACCGTACGGCGCGACCTCAAGGCCCTCGACCGGGCCGGACTCGTCCGACGGGTCCACGGCGGCGCCATCCCCGCCGGACGGCTCGACTTCGAGCCCGACCTCGCCGAGCGCGAGTCCACCGCCGCCGACGAGAAGGACCGCATCGTCCGGGCCGCCCTCGCCGAACTGCCCCAGGAGGGCAGCGTCGTCCTCGACGCCGGCTCGACCGTCGCCCGCCTCGCCGCCGAGTTCCCCCTCGACAGCACGCTGACCGTCGTCACCCACGCCCTCCCCGCCGCCGCCCGGCTCGCCGACCACCCCGGCATCGACCTGCACCTCGTCGGCGGACGCGTACGCCACCGCACCCGCGCCGCCGTCGACGCCTGGGCGCTCCGGGCGTACGGCGAGATCCGCGCCGACGTCGCCTTCCTCGGCGCCAACGGCTTCTCGGCCGAGCACGGACTCACCACCCCCGACCTCGCCGAGGCCGCCGTCAAGCGGGCCGTCGTCGCCGCCGCCCGCCGGGTCGTGCTGCTCGCCGACTCCGCCAAGCACGGCCAGGAGCACTTCGCCCGCTTCGGCGACCTGACCGACGTCGACCTGATCGTCACCGACAGCGGGCTCAGCCCGGCGGACGCCGCCGCCATCGAGGCCGCCGGAACGGAAGTCGTACGCGCATGATCCTCACCGTCACCCCCAACCCCTCCCTGGACCGGACGTACGAGGTTCCCGCCCTGGAGCGCGGCGAGGTGCTGCGCGCCGCCGCCGAACGCGTCGACCCCGGCGGCAAGGGCGTCAACGTCTCCCGGGCCGTCGCCGCCGCCGGACACCGCACCGTCGCCGTCGTCCCGCTCGGCGGCGCGCCCGGCGCGCTCGTCGCCCAGCTCCTCGCCGGGCAGGGCATCGAGGTCGCCCCCGTCCCGGTCACCGGCCACACCCGCTCCAACATCGCCCTCGCGGAACCCGACGGGACCCTCACGAAGATCAACGCGCCGGGCCCGGAGCTGAGCGGCGAGGAGGCCGAGACCCTGCTCTCCGCCGTCGGCGCCCACTCGCCCGCCGCCGACTGGATCGCCTGCTGCGGCAGCCTCCCGCGCGGCCTCGCCCCCGAGTGGTACGCCCGGCTCGTCACCCGCGCCCACGGCGCCGGGGCCCGGATCGCCCTCGACACCTCGGGCCCGTCCCTGCTCGCCGCGCTCACCGCCCGCCCGGACGTCGTCAAGCCGAACGCCGACGAACTCGCCGAGGCCGTCGGCCGCCCGCTCGCCACCGTCGGCGACGCGGTCAAGGCGGCCGAGGAACTGCGGGACCTGGGCGCGGGCGCCGTCCTCGCCAGCCTGGGAGCCGACGGCCAGCTCCTCGTCTCGGCGGCCGGCGTCTGGTTCGGCTCGGCGCCCGTCGCCGCCGTCCGCTCCGACGTCGGCGCGGGCGACGCCTCCCTCGCCGGCTTCCTCGCGGCGGGCGGCGAGGGCCCGGAGGCCCTCGCGGCCGCCGTCGCCCACGGGGCGGCCGCCGTCCAGCTGCCCGGCAGCGAGATGCCCACCCCGGGCGACCTGGACCCGGCGGCGGTCACGGTGACCGCCGACGTACCCCTCGACCGAGTACTCAGCGAGCAAGGGAGCCCGCGATGAGCAGGATGATCACCGCGGACCTGGTCGATCTCGACCTGTCCGCCGACAGCAAGGAAGCGGCGGCCCGTTCGCTCGCGGAGCGCATGGCCGCACTCGGGCGGGTGACCGACCTCGACGGCTTCCTCGCCGACGTGGCGGCCCGCGAGGCCCAGATGCCGACCGGCCTGGACGGCGGCATCGGCATCCCGCACTGCCGCAGCGCCCACGTCACCGAACCCACCCTCGCCTTCGGCCGCTCGGCCGCCGGCGTCGACTTCGGCGCCCCGGACGGCCCGGCGGACCTGATCTTCCTGATCGCCGCCCCGGCGGGCGCGGACGACGCCCACCTGACGATCCTGTCCTCCCTGGCGCGCCACCTGATGGACGGCGAGTTCACGGACGCGCTGCGCTCCGCGACGTCCCCGGCGGGGGCGGCGGCGCTGATCGCGGGGGAGGAGGCGCCGGTGGAGGAACCGGAGCCACTGTCCGAGGCTCCGGTGGAGGCTCAGGCGGAGACGTCGCCGGAGGCTCCGTCCGAGGCTCCGTCCGAGGTTCCGGCCGGCCCCGGGGCCCCGGCTGCGGCGCCCTTCCGGATCGTCGCCGTCACCTCCTGCCCGACCGGCATCGCCCACACCTACATGGCCGCCGAGGCCCTGGAGAAGGCGGGCGAGGCGGCGGGTGTCGAGGTCGCCGTCGAGACGCAGGGATCCGCCGGGTTCACCCGGCTCGACCCGGCGGTCGTCGCGGCCGCCGACGGCGTGATCTTCGCGCACGACGTGCCCGTACGGGAGAAGGAACGGTTCGCCGGGAAGCCGACCGTCGACGTCGGCGTCAAGGCCGGCATCAACCGCCCCGCCGAGCTCATCACCGAGGTCCGGGGCAAGGCCGCGCGCGGCGAGGTCTCCACCGCGAAGCCCACCCCCGTCGAGAACGCGGGCGAGCCGAACGAGGGCTACGGCACCAAGCTCCGCAAGTGGCTGATGTCCGGCGTGAGTTACATGGTCCCGTTCGTCGCCGCGGGCGGTCTCCTCATCGCCCTCGGCTTCGCCATCGGCGGCTGGGACATCAACAAGGCCCCCTCGGTCACCGAGCACTTCGCCTGGGGCCAGGTGGACAGCTGGGCCGCCCTGATGTTCCAGATCGGCGGACTCGCGTTCAGCTTCCTCGTCCCGGTCCTCGCCGGGTACATCTCGTACGGGATGGCCGACCGCCCCGGTCTCGTCCCCGGCTTCGTCGGCGGCGCGATCGCGCTCACCGTCAACGCGGGCTTCCTCGGCGGTCTCGTCGCCGGTCTGATCGCGGGCGGCACGGTCCTCGCCATCCAGCGGGTGCGGATCCCCGCCGTCCTCAGAGGCATCATGCCGGTGGTCGTGATCCCGCTGTTGTCCTCGATCGTCGTCGGCTTCCTGATGTTCCTGGTGGTCGGCAAGCCGATCGCGAGCCTCCAGAAGGCGCTGACCGACTGGCTGTCCGGCCTCTCCGGCGCCAACGCGGTCATCCTCGGCGTCATCCTCGGCCTGATGATGTGCTTCGACCTCGGCGGGCCCGTCAACAAGGTCGCGTACGCCTTCGCCGTCGGCGGCCTCGCCAACCCCAACGAGGGCTCCCTCAAGGTCATGGCCGCCGTGATGGCGGCGGGCATGGTGCCCCCGCTCGCGATGGCCCTCGCCACGACCGTACGGGGCCGGCTCTTCACCAGGACGGAGCGGGAGAACGGCAAGGCGGCCTGGGTCCTCGGGGCCTCGTTCATCTCCGAGGGCGCGATCCCCTTCGCCGCCGCCGACCCGCTGCGGGTCATCCCGGCGGCGATGGCGGGCGGCGCGGTCACCGGCGCCCTGTCGATGGCCTTCGAGTGCACCCTGCGGGCCCCGCACGGCGGCGTCTTCGTGATCCCGCTGATCGGCAACCCGTTCCTGTACCTGCTGGCGATCGCGGCCGGCACGGTCGTCGCCGCCGGTCTGGTGATCGTCCTCAAGAGCGCGCGGAAGACCGCTCCCGAGGCGGCCCCCGCGGGCGAGCCGACCCGGGCCGACACGAAGGTGACCGTGGCGGCCTGACCCCGGCTCCTGGACAGGAGGAGCCGGACGAAGAGGGGCGGTGCGCACCGCGAGCGCACCGCCCCTCCGTCGTGTCACCTGTCCGTCAGGGGCGCTTCAGGACCGGGGGACGAGGTTGCGGGCCGCGCCCGGAGGCAGGGCGCGCTTGAACTTGCCCGCGCGGAGTGCCGCCGGGGTGGGCGTCGTCTGCTTGAACCAGCCTTCGGTCCAGTTGAAGACCTGTCCGTTGATGTCGCCGTGGGTCTGCCACACCTCGCCGTTCGTCCGGACGATCTTGACGAAGGCGTCGATGCCCTGTGCCTCGATGGAGATCCCGCACGCGTTGCCGGGGAAGGCGGTCCCGGCCGCCACGGAGCCGTTGGCGGGATCGGTCATGGTCGCGGTCAGGTTGGTGAGGTCCTGCCAGGCGATCGTCCCGCCCGGCACGGACGCCTTCCCGGCATACGCCTTCCCGCCGGTGAGCACGGCCTGGAAGTCCTCGTCGTTCGAGGGGCTGTAGGTGTCGATGTCGGAGCAGGGCCCGGTGGGCCCGGTGGCGCCGGTGTCACCCGTCGCACCGGTGTCACCCGTGGCTCCGGTGTCTCCGGTCGGGCCGGTGTCGCCGGTCGGTCCGGTGTCGCCGGTCGGTCCGGTGTCTCCGGTGGCTCCGGTCTCGCCGGTGGCGCCCGTGTCGCCCGTCGGGCCCGTCGGTCCTGGCGGGCCCGTCGGGCCGACCTTGCAGTCGTCGTCCCCGTATCCGTCGCCGGCCAGGGCAGCCGCGGTCAGGGCGCGGGGCTCGTGCTTCTCCACCAGGGGCTGGATCTGGTGGTCCAGGAAGGCCGTGAGGTCACCCTGCGGGGACGGGTCCTGCTCCCAGGGCGGCGGGCCGTCCTCCTTGCCCGGCGTCGGTCCGTCCTGCTCCCACGGGGGAGGACCGTCGTCGTGGCCCGGCGGCGGGCCGTCCTCGTGGTGCGGCGGTCGCTCCTCGCAGGGGGCGCCCGTCGGGGGGCCCGCCGTCGTCACGCCCTGGGCGCCGAGTTCGGGGGAGTCCCCCCACGTGGCGGCCGTGGCCGGTGACGCGAAGCCGGTGAGGACGAGCGCGACCGAGGCGACGGCCCCGCCGCCGAGCCATGCGCGCCGCCGGGGCAGCGGGCCGAGCGGGGACCTTGTCCTGGGGTCAGGACGCATGCATGCTCCTTCCTCCACCGGCGCCGCGGCCGGTGCGTGTGAGGTCGAGGGGGAGTCGTTCTCGCTCCCGTTAGTCGGATCATCGGATCGCGCATGCAAAGACTTGATGATTTCTCAACACTCTCAACGCCATGGCCTAGCACGGACAGTCGAATGGATGCGTACGCAACGGCGAACTTCGAACGGCCCGTCGGCGCGTCAGCGCGGCACTTCTGGAGCCCGTACGTAGGGTCGCCCCCCACCGACCGCCCCGACCGCTCCCCCGACCCCCACCGGAAGTGGTGTTGCCGTGCGTCCGTCCATCTGCCTGTGCATGATCGTCAAGAACGAGGCCGCGGTGATCGAGCGCTGCCTCGCCTCCGTCCGCGGCCTCGTGGACACCTGGGTCATCTCCGACACCGGCTCCACGGACGGCACCCGGGAGCTCATCCGCACCGCCCTCGACGGCATCCCGGGGGAGCTGCGGGAGGAGCCGTGGGTGAACTTCGGCCACAACCGCAGCCTGAACATCGCGCACGCCCGGGGCCGGGCCGACTACCTGCTGCTCCTCGACGCCGACCACGTCCTGCGGCAGGACGGCCCGCTGCCCGCCGCCGGCGGCCCGCTGGCCGACGCGTACATGATCCGCCACCGGGGGAACGTCGAGTACCGCATCAAACGCCTGGTCAGAGGCGATCTGCCGTGGCGGTACGAGGGCGTCACCCACGAGTACCTGACGGCCGACCGGGACCATCGTCAGGAGAACCTGGACGCCCTCGTCATCGAGGACCACGCCGACGGCGGCTCGCGCCACGACAAGTTCGAGCGCGACGCCCGCCTCCTGGGCGCCGAGCTCGACCGGGACCCGACGAACCCCCGTACGGTCTTCTACCTCGCGCAGACCCTGCGGGACATGGGCCGCCCCGAGGAGGCCGTCGCCCTCTACGAGCGGCGCGCGGCCATGGGCGGCTGGGGCGAGGAGGTCTACTTCGCCCTGCTCCAGTCCGGCGTCCTGCGGGCCGAGGCCGGCGACTGGCCGGCCGGGATGGACGCCCTCTCCCGGGCCTGGGAGGCACGGCCGGCACGTCTGGAGGCCTGCTACGAACTGGTGGCGCGGCTGCGGAAGATGCGGCGCCACCACGCCGCCCACGCGATCGTCTCCGCCGTCCTGGACCGGGAGCCGCCGGACGACGTGCTGTTCACCCAGCCGTGGGTGTACCGGTGGGGGCTGCTCTTCGAGTACTCGATCACCGCGTACTGGGTCGGTGACCACGCCGCCTCGCTCGCCGCCTGCGACCGGCTGCTCGCCCTGCCGGACCTGCCGGAGACCTACCGCGAACAGACCCGCGCCAACCGGGTGTTCGCCGTCGAGCGCCTGACGGAGGCCACCCCCGCCCTCGTCCCCTGAACGGACGGAGCGGGGGCGCGCGGCCCGGTCACGGGCCGATCCCCGTCAGCGGACCCGGGAGCGGGACTGCCCGTCAGCGGACCCGGAGCGGGACTCCCCGTCAGCGGACCCGGGAGCGGGACTCCATCGCGCCGCGGGCCGCGTGCTCGTCCTCGTACACCTCGCACATGTGCCGGCCGTCCGGCGTCGCCGTGTGCTCGACCTCCCAGAGACTGACCTCGCTGCCGTCGAGCAGCAGGAACTGGTGCTCGTAGAGGGTGAAGCCGGCGTCCCGGCCGCCCTCCACCGGGCAGTGCCGCCCGAAGGCCTGCGTGATGTGGTGCGCGAAGGCCAGTCTGAGGCGGCGGGCCGTCCGCTCGCCCGGCCGGTCCGCGTTCTCCGCGCGGCGCAGGACACGGCGCGCGTGGTCGGCGGAGTTGTCCGGCACGTACATCCGGGGCTGGGCGGGTATCGGGCGGGCGAGCAGGGCGCTCAGCAGCTCCAGGTCGTCGTCCTCGTCGGGGGCGCGGCCGTCGGAGCGCTCCGCGGTCCAGCCCGGCAGCGGTCCGGTCGGCAGACGGGAGGCGGCGAGCCGCGCCTCCGACTCCTCCGCGTACAGCTCGTGCTGCTCGGTGCCGTCCCGGCCGGCGTTGTGCGCGAGCTCCCAGAGGCTGAGCGCGCTGCCGTCGGCGAGGAGATAGGTGTGGCGGTGGGTCGTGCGGTGCAGCGACGCGCTGTGGTGCGAGGAGTGCAGCGCGCTGGAGTGAGCGAGCGCCGTGCCGAGGCGCTCGACGGTCGAGTCGGGCAGGTCGAAGGAGTTGAGCGCCCGGCCGAGGAGCCGCTCAAGGTGCGTCTCGGTCGTCTCGTACGGATCGTGAGGATCCTGCGGATCGTTCAAGAGGGTCTCCAGGCCGTCGCCGCATGTCACTTGGTGCTTGCTTAACGTAGTCCCTGGGTCTGACATCGTGTCCGGGTTCCGGAAAACGAAGGGCCCGCGCGCGAAGTTCCCGCCCGGTTCCGCCAACTCCCGTGGGCTTACCGGAAGTACGCGTCCGCATCCGCTCCGTACAGCTCGCGGTACGAGGGGAAGTCGCCGCCCGGTCCGCGCCGGCCGCCCGGGGCCGCGAGGACCGCCCGGACGATCGCCCGGGTCACCAGGTCCGCGCCCGCCGCCAGGATCTCGTTCAGGGCGAGCGGGCCCGGCCCCTCCGGCAGCTCCCGCACCCCGGTGGCGAGCGCGAAGACCGTGTCCCCGTCGTTCATCAGGTGCACCGGACGCACCGCGCGCGCGATGCCGTCGTGCGCCGTACCCGCGACCTTCCGGGCCTGCGCCCGGGTCAGCACCGCGTCGGTCGCGACGACGGCGAGCGTCGTGTTCAGCGGGGGCGGGGCGGACGCCTTCCGCGCCTCCGCGAGCCGCCGAAGGGCCGCCTCGTGGACCGCGGTGTCCGGGAAGTCGGGCCTGCCGGCCTCGAAGTAGCTGCCGTACGGGACGCCCGTCGTCGGGTCGACGGGCGAACCCACCGCGTTCACCACCACGAGCGCGCCGACGGTGATCCCCGACTCCAGAACGGTGCTCGCCGTCCCCACCCCGCCCCGCAGACCGCCGGCCACGGCCCCGGTGCCCGCGCCGACCGCGCCCGTCTCCACGCGCGCGTGGTCCCCGCTCGCCGCGGCCTCCTCCACCGCCGCCCGTCCCGTCGCCGCGTCCGGACGGGCCGTGAAGTCGCCGCCCCGGCCCAGGTCGAAGACGCACGCGGCGGGCACCACCGGCACCACGTGGGACGGGTCGGGGCCCACCCGCACGCCCCGGTTCCGCTCCTCCAGCCACGCCATCACCCCGCCGGCGGAGTCGAGGCCGTACGCGCTGCCGCCGGTGAGGACGACCGCGTCGATCCGCTGGACCACGTTCCGCGGGTCCAGGGCGTCCGTCTCCCGCGTGCCCGGCCCCCCGCCCCGTACGTCCACGGCGGCGACGACCCCGCCCTCCGGGGCCAGGACCACCGTCGTGCCGCTCAGCGCCCCCGGCCCGGCCACGCGCGCGTGGCCCACGCGAAGCCCCCCGACGTCGGTGATCGCGTCCTGACCGCTCGCCTGTCCGGGAAGTGTCATGTCCCCTGCCTACCACGAGGCTTGGCTCAGCGCTTGGGTCCGAGGTAGGTGCCGCCCGAGGCGTCGATGACGGTGCCGGTGACCCAGCGGCCGTCCTCCGAGGCCAGGAAGGCGACCGGGTCGGCGATGTCCTCCGGCTGCCCGACCCACGGCAGCGCCTGGCCGCCGATCAGCATCCCCTCCAGCGCGGGCATCGCCGCCATGGCGGCGGTCAGCGAGGCGGTCTGCGTCGGGCCGGGGGCGACGGTGTTGACGGTGATCCTGCGCTCCCCGACCACGTTGGCGAGCGTCCGCGTGAAGGTCTCCATGGCCCCCTTCGTCATCGCGTAGGCCAGCTCGTCGGCGAGTGCGATCCGGGTGACGGCCGAGCCGATGTTGATGATCCGGCCGCCGTCCCGCAGCACCGGCAGCAGCCCCTGCACGAGGAAGTACGGCGCCCGCACGTTGACCGCGAAGACCCGGTCGAACTCCTCCGGGGTCTCGTCCGCGAGGTGCCCTCCCGAGCCGGTCGCGGCGGCGTTGTTGACCAGGACGTCGAGCGCCGCCTCGCCGGTGTGCGCGGCGAGCCCGGCCCGGACGCCCTCGACCAGCGCGAGCACGCCGTCGTGCGTGGCCAGGTCGGCCCCGACGGAGAACGCCCGCCCGCCGTCCCGGACGATCAGGTCCACGGTCTCCTGCGCGGCGGCGGCGTCCCGCCCGTAGTGCACGGCGACGACCATCCCGTCGGCGGCGAGCCGCCGTGCGACGGCCCGCCCGATCCCCCGGGAGGAACCGGTGACGAGGGCGGTACGGATGGTGGTCGTGGTGCCGGCGATGTGCTGCTGCATGACGGTCTCCTCGGGCTTCCCCTGCGGCCCGGGGCGACTCCCCGGGGCACGGGAAGAACACTCGCGCGGGGCACTGACGAACCACTGACGGAGGACTGACGGCGGCGGTCAGGGGCCCACGGTGAGGGAGCCAGCCCACCCCGTTGTGGGCACCCCCATCGCCCCTGCGGGACGATCGCCCACACGGCGGGTGGGCGCCGCTCCGTGGGCGCGCGTCCACGCGGTGGGGGCGGTTCGGCCGGGTGGGCGTGGCCCACACGGCGGATGGGTACCGCCCCACGGGCGGTGGGCGTTCAGGGACCCGGCGGGTGGGCTGGGGGCAGGAGCGTGCTGGTCTTTGCCGTCAGTGTGGCGAGCGTGTCCGCCGGGACCGGCCGGGTCGTGTCGACGACCAGCGGGCCGTCGCCGAGGCCGAGCGGACCGGGGCGGGCGGTCCAGGCGGTGACGCGCTCCGCGAGCTCCGCGGGGGAGAGGTCCTGGTCCAGGTGGCCCGGGTGGCGCCGGCGGGCCCGGAACCGCTCCGCGACCAGCGCGGGGTCGCACGCGCAGTGCACCTCGACGAGGCGGGCGCCGAGCGCGTGGAGGCGGGCCGGGGCGGTGTCGGGGCGCCACCAGTTGACGAGGACGGCACGCCCGGCATCGGCGGCCAGCGCGTACAGCACGTCGTCTGCGGCCCGGCTGAGCCGCCGCCGCCACGCCTCGTCGCCGACGCCGAGCGCGTCGTACAGCGACTCCAGGATCACGTCCTTGTCGACGAGCGGCAGCCCGAGCCCGGCGGCGAGCCCCCGCGCCAGGGTCGTCTTTCCACTCGCGGGGAGGCCCGAGACGATCACGAAGGCGTTGTCGTTCACGTGGACAGGCCCGCCCGGCGGGCCGTATCCGTCGCGCGGGCGCGGTCGGTCGCCGCCGACGTGGGGTCTCCGGCGGCCTCGTGGACGGCGGCGCGGCGGTGGAGGAGGTCCACGACGTCCTCGGCGACGCCCAGCGACTCGAAGAGTTCCAGGGCCTCCGCGAGCAGGGGCAGCGGCTCGGCGGAGTGCGCCGCGAGTCCCTCCAGGGCGGTCGCCGTCCCCCACCGCTCCCCGAGCGCCCGGAATCCGGCGAGGGCCTTCGTGAAGAGCGCCTCCGCGGTCGCGGGCGCGGACGCCAGGTGGGCGTGACCCACCTGGCCCAGGGCGCGGGACCAGGGGTCGTCGCCGAGGCGGAGGCCCTCCAGGGGGCCGATGGAGGTCGACCAGAGGAAGGCCGTGTACGGCTGCCGGAGCGGAGCCGTACGGGCGGCGAGGAATCCCCGGGCCCGGTCGACGGGTTCGCCCTCCCGCAGGCCCGCGGCGAGCACGCACAGCGCGTACTCCTCGCCCAGTTCCGCCGTCGGCTCCACCCGGTCGAGCAGCTCCGCGACCGGCGCCGCGACCCGGCCCCGGAGCCCGCGCAGCCACCAGTACGGACTGAGCGCGGCCACCATCCGCAGTCCGTCGTCCGCAGTGCCGCGCCGCAGCGCCGCCCGCAGGTTCGCGTCCTCCGCGTCCAGCCGGGCCAGCCACTCCAGCTGCCCGGCCCCGCGCAGTTCGGGGTCGGCGGCGACGGCCAGGTCCCGGTAGTACGCGTGGTGGGCGGCGAGCGCCGGATCGGCGTCCGGCAGCCGCTCGGCGGCGTACGCGCGGATCGTCTCCAGCATCCGGTACCGGCCGTCGTCCCGTACCTCCACCAGCGACTTCTCCACGAGCGAGGCCAGCGGGCCGGCGCCCGCCCCGCACACCCGGGCCACCGCCTCCGCCGTCGCGCCGCCCCGGAACACCGAGAACCGCGCGGCGAGTTCCCGCTCGCCGGGTTCGAGAAGCGACCAGCTCCACTCCACCACGGCCCGCAGCGTGCGGTGCCGTTCCGGCGCCGTGCGGTCCCCGCGCGACAGCAGCTCGAACCGCGCGCCGAGCCCGTCCGCGAGCTCCTCCACGGACAGCGTCCGCAGCCTGGCCGCCGCAAGCTCGACGGCGAGCGGCAGCCCGTCGAGCCCCGCGCAGAGCTCCGCCACGCGCGCGTGGCCCGTGAATCCGGGCCGGACCGCCGCCGCCCGCCGGACGAACAGCTCCTCCGCCGCGTCCGGTGCGAGCGCGCTGAGCGGCAGCAGCGACTCGCCGGTGATCCCGAGCGCCTCCCGGCTCGTCGTCAGCACCCGCAGCCCCGGGCAGGCCGCGAGGAGACGCCGTACGAGGACCGCCGTCTCCCCGACGACGTGCTCGCAGTTGTCCACGATCAGCAGCACCGGCCGCCCGGCCAGGGCCGTTTCGAGCCGCGCCGCCCCCCGTACCCCGAGCGCCGCCGCGAACGCCTCGGCGACCTCCCCGGACGAATCGCCGGTACGCGCGCGCGTACGTGGGGCCTCCGCACCTGCGCCGCCCGGTGCCACCGCGCCCGCCCCCGGCGCCCCCGCCACCGCCCCCAGGTCCACGAAGCGCACCTCCCCCGGCAGCCCCGCGCCCACCTCCAGCGCGAGCCGGGTCTTGCCCGCGCCGCCCGGGCCCACCAGGGTCACCAGGCGGGCGGCCGCCACCAGGGAGGCCAGGTCCTCTCGCTCCCGCGCGCGGCCCACGAAGTCCGTCAGGGGCGCCGGCAGCGGCGGAGACGTTCGCTCCGGCGCCCGGACCGCGCCCCGCAGCAGCTCCAGGTGTACGGCGGACAGCTCGGGCGACGGATCGGCCCCCAGCTCCTCGGCGAGGGCCGCCCGCACCTCCTCGTACACGGCGAGCGCCTCCGCCTGCCGCCCCGCCGCGCCGAGCGCCCGCATCTGCAGCCCGCGCAGCCGCTCCCTCAGCGGCTGCTCCCGGGCCGCCCCCGCCAACTCCCGCACGACCTCGGACAGGTCGCCGCCCGCGGCCAGTACGGCCGCCGCCCACTCCTCCGCCGCGTCGAGCCGCAGCGCGTCGAGCCGGGCCGCCTGGCCCGCCGCGAACGGCGCGTCCCGTACGCCGGCGAGCGCGGGCCCGCGCCACAGCCCGAGCGCCTCCCGCAGCAGACCGGCCGCGCGGGCCGGGTCGGCCGCCGCGCGGGCCCGCGCGCCCTCCCGGGCCAGGGCCTCGAACCGCAGGACGTCCACGGCCCCGGCGGGGTCCCCGACCGTCAGCCGGTACCCGGTGGGCGAGAACTCCACCGCCACGCCCGGCGGGAGGGCCCGGCGGAGCCGCGAGACCTGGGCCTGGAGCGCGCCCTGGGCGCCGGCCGGCGGCTCGTCCCCGTACAGCCCGTCGACGAGCCGCTCCACCGGGACGGTCCTGCCCGCGTCGAGGAGGAGCCGGGCGAGCAGGGCGCGGACCTTGGGGCCGCCGACGGCGGGCACCGGGGCGCCGGTGGTGTCGGTCACCGTGAGCGGCCCGAGGAGACGGAAGATCATGTGCCGGATTGTGTCCCAGCGGACGGCGGCCCCTCCAGGGGCCGTTCGTCAGGACACGCTTTGGTCCGACACCGCGCGCGTGCTCGGGTTGCGGGCGGTCAGGGTGACCCCGACGGCGACCGTGGCCGCCGCGACGAGCCCGGCCGCGAGGACCGCCCAGCGGCCCGCGAACGAGCACATGAGGATCGCCAATGACGAGACCGGAAGGACCAGTTGCTGGGCGATGCCGATCTTGAAGTAGCGGGCGTGCAGCAGCCACACCGACAGCAGGAACACCGCCGACGGGATCGTCACTGCGGCGGAGGCGGCCAGCGTGGAGATGTGGGCCTTGCCCACGGCCTGCTCGACGGCGATCTCCAGACCCGCGCCGACGGCGGCGGCCGACGCGAAGATCACGTAGTGGCCGTAGCCCCACAGGAAGCCCTGGCGGCTGGAGGTCAGCCGGTCGTGGGCGGGCACGACGAAGTAGATCCACCAGGCGGCGAAGACCAGCAGCAGACCGCCCGCGGCGATCGGGAGCACCTCGCCGAGGGCGTCGTTCTCGACGATGCCCGTCTTCACGGCGACGGTCGCGGCGGCGACGGTCTCACCGAGCACGATGATGGTGAACAGGCCGTACCGCTCGGCGATGTGGTGCGGGTGCCAGGCACTGGGGGCGTCCTTCTCCGCGTACACCGGTACGGCCATCTCGGCGAGCGCCATGACCAGGAAGACCCACGGGCGGGCCGACTCGGGCGCCAGGAGCAGCGCCAGCCAGCCGACCTGACAGGCCAGGACCCCGCCCGCGTACCGGCGGCACATCGTCCGCTCGGCCGGGGCGGTGGCGTGGTGGGCGGCGCGCAGCCACTGCGAGGCCAGCGCGAGCCGCATCACGAGGTAGCCGAGGTACACGACGAGGAACTCGTGCTCCTCGAAGGCGCGCGAGACGCCGGCGGCGAGGATGAGCACGCCGGCGATCTGGACGAGGGTGACGACCCGGTAGAGGACGTCGTCGTTGTCGTAGGCCGAGGCGAACCAGGAGAAGTTCATCCAGGCCCACCAGATCGCGAAGAAGATCATCGCGTAGTTGATGATCCCCTCGCCGGCGTGACCCTCGGCGACCGCGTGCACGAGCTCGGCGCCGGCCTGGGCGACGGCCACGACGAAACACAGGTCGAAGAAGAGCTCCAGGGGCGTGGCGGCCCGGTGCGACTCCTCGCGGGAGCGAGCGGTGAGGGGCAGGAACGGTTGTGTCATGCACCCCAGCACAGCAGAGCGGGCGGCGGGCCATGTCGCATGCCACGCCCGGGGTGTTGCGTCCCCGCGCACCGGGCGGCCACGAGGCCGCCGGGAGCGGGTTGGCCGGCGAGCGGCTCCGTGACCGCCCAGGCGCCCGGGACGCCGGCCAGGGTGCCGTTTCGTGAGGTCCGCCGGTGACGGGATCCAGGCCCGCCGATGACGGACCAAGGCCCGCCGGTGCCGACGACCCGCCGGTGACGGGACCAAGGCCCGCCGGTGCCGACGACCCGCCGGTGACGGGACCAGGCCCCGTTGGTGCCGACGACCCGCCCATGACGGGACCAAGGGCCGCCGGACCGGACGACCTACGCCCGCCCGTCCGGCGACCATCGGCACTCACGTCCCCCTCATGCCGCGGCGCAGCCTGGAAGAGCAAGGAAAGCCCCGCAGCATCAGGGCCCCCAGAAGTCAGGGAAGCGCCATGAGTTCCGTAGTCCAGGACAGCAGAAGGACGGGCGGGCACGCCCCCGCCTCGTACGACACGGAGCAGTACCGCCCCGGCAAGCCGATCACCGACTGGGAGCCGGAGAACGAGCTCTTCTGGAAGTCCATCGGCAAGAAGGTCGCCGCCCGCAACCTGTGGATCGCGGTGCCGGCGCTGCTCGTGGCCTTCGTCGTCTGGCAGGTGTGGTCGGTCACCGCGACCAACCTGAAGGACGTCGGCTTCGGCTTCTCGACCTCACAGCTGTTCTGGCTGACGGCCATCCCCGGCCTGACCGGCGGCACGGCCCGGATCCTCTACACGTTCCTCGGCCCGATGATCGGCCAGCGCCGCTTCACCGCGCTGTCGACGGCCGTCCTCGTCGTGCCGCTGATCTGGCTCGGCATCGCCATCCACGACCCGACGACCCCGTACGGCGTGATGGTCGCCATCGCCGCCCTCTGCGGCATCGGCGGCGCGAACTTCGCCTCCTCCCTCGCCAACATCGGCTTCTTCTTCCCGAAGGCGAAGAAGGGCAGCGCGACCGGCATCAACGGCGGTCTCGGCAACCTCGGCGTCTCCGTCGTCCAGCTGCTCACCCCGATCGTCATCACCTGGTCGACGATCGCGATCGGCTCCGCCCAGCACAAGGCCGACGGCACCCCCGTCTTCCTGCAGAACGCCGCGTTCCTGTGGGTCCCGGTGCTGCTCGTCCTCGCCGCGATCGCCTGGTTCGGGCAGAACGACCTCAAGGTGGCCTCCACCCCCTTCCGCCAGCAGAAGATCATCTTCAAGCGCAAGCACAACTGGCTGATGACCTGGCTGTACGTCGGCACCTTCGGCTCCTTCATCGGCTTCGCCGCCGCCCTGCCGATGCTGATCAAGACCACGTTCCCGGACCACTCGGTCGCCACCTACGCCTGGATGGGCCCCGCCGTGGGCGCCCTGGCCCGCTGGGGCGGCGGCTGGATCGCGGACAAGTGGGGCGGTGCCCGGGTCACGATCCTGTCCTTCGTGGGCATGGCCGCCTCGATCGTCGGAGTGATCACCTTCCTGCCCTCGGGCGGTGACGGCGGCAACTTCTACGGCTTCTTCTTCTGCTTCCTCGCCGCGTTCTTCTTCTCCGGAATCGGCAACGGCTCCACCTTCCGACAGATCCCGGTCATCTTCCGCGGCACCCACCTCAAGGGCCTCGACGAAGGCACCCCGGAATACGCCAGGGCCCTGAAGCAGGCGGAGATGGAATCCGGCGCGGTCACCGGCTTCACCTCGGCCATCGCCGCCTACGGCTTCTTCTTCATCCCGGCCCTGTTCGGTTCGGTGGCCGTGACCAGCGCGATGTGGGGATTCGTCGCCTTCTACCTCAGCTGCACGGTCGTGGCCTGGTGGTTCTACGCCCGCAAGAACGCCGAGGCGCCCAGCTGAACCGGAACTCCCGTGAAAGGCCCCGCCGTGAAAGGCCCCGCCACGGCGGGGTCTTTCCGCATGCAGGGGACGGGACCAAAGCCCGTCGACCGGTGACCAATGGCGCCCGAAATGATCGATCAAAAGGGGTGGAATGAAGGTGGGCAACGACGCGATCGAATGATTCGAAGAAGGCGGTGCGGGCAGTGACTGCGACCCCTGCTGAGGCAACGGTGAACGAGCGGGCCTGGAAGGGCTTCAAGGGCGGACTCTGGCGCGACGCCGTCGACGTCCGCGACTTCATCCAGCAGAACTACACGCCGTACGAAGGTGACGACTCCTTCCTCGCCGGGCCCACCGAGCGGACCACCGCCGTGTGGAAGGCCATCACGGACAGGTTCCCCGAGGAGCGCGCCAAGGGCGTCCACGACGTCTCGTACGACATCCCCTCCACCATCACCGCCCACGCCCCCGGATACATCGACCGCGACAAGGACCTGATCGTCGGCCTCCAGACCGACGCCCCGCTGAAGCGCGCGATCATGCCGTACGGCGGCTGGCGCATGGTCGCCGGCGCCCTGGAGACCTACGGCTACCCCGTCTCGCCCGACCTGGAGAAGGTCTTCACCGAGTACCGCAAGACCCACAACGCCGGTGTCTTCGACGCGTACACCCCCGAGATCCGCGCCGCCCGCACGGCCGGCGTCGTCACCGGACTCCCCGACGCCTACGGCCGCGGCCGCATCATCGGCGACTACCGCCGCGTCGCCCTCTACGGCGTCGACCGCCTCGTCGAGGTGAAGAAGGAGGAGAAGGAGGAGCTCAACTCCCTCCCCGCCGGCAACCGTTCGATCGAGGAGACCATCCAGCTCCGCGAGGAGCTCGCCGAGCAGATCCGCGCCCTCGGTGAACTCAAGGCGATGGCCGCCTCCTACGGCCACGACATCTCCGGCCCCGCCACCACCGGCCGCGAGGCCATCCAGTGGCTGTACTTCGCCTACCTCGCCGCCGTGAAGGAGCAGAACGGCGCCGCGATGTCCCTCGGCCGCACCTCCACCTTCCTCGACGTCTACCTCCAGCGCGACATCGAGGCCGGACTCCTCACCGAGGAGCAGGCGCAGGAGCTCGTCGACGACTTCATCATCAAGCTCCGCATCGTCCGCTTCCTGCGCACCCCCGAGTACGACCAGGGCTTCTCCGGCGATCCGACCTGGGTCACCGAGTCCCTCGCCGGCATCGGCGAGGACGGCCGCCCGCTGGTCACGAGGACCTCCTTCCGCTACCTCCAGACCCTCTACAACCTCGGCCCGGCCCCCGAGCCGAACATGACCGTCTTCTGGTCGCCGCGGCTTCCCCAGGGCTTCAAGGAGTTCTGCGCGAAGGTCTCCATCGACACCTCCTCCGTGCAGTACGAGTCGGACGAGCTGATGCGCCCCCGCTTCGGCGACGACACCGCCATCGCCTGCTGCGTCTCCGCGATGCCCGTCGGCAAGCAGATGCAGTTCTTCGGCGCCCGCGTGAACCTCGCCAAGACCCTCCTGTACGCGATCAACGGCGGCCGCGACGAGAAGTCCGGCGTCCAGGTCGGCCCCGCCACCGGCGCCATCACCGCGGACGTCCTCGACCACGACGAGGTCATGGCCAGGTTCGACGAGCAGATGGAGTGGCTCGCGAGCGTCTACGTCCACGCCCTGAACGTCATCCACTACATGCACGACAAGTACGCGTACGAGCGCATCGAGATGGCGCTCCACGACCGCGACGTGCGCCGCACCATGGCCTGCGGCATCGCCGGCCTGTCGGTGGCCGTCGACTCGCTGGCCGCGATCAAGTACGCCGAGGTCACCGTGCACCGCGACGAGACCGGCCTGGCCACCGACTACACCGTCGAGGGCGACTACCCGGCCTACGGCAACAACGACGACCGCGCCGACGCGATCGCGGTCTGGCTGGTCGAGGAGTTCATGAGGAAGGTGCGCAAGCACCCCACCTACCGGAACGCCGAACACACCCAGTCCGTCCTGACCATCACCTCCAACGTCGTCTACGGCAAGAAGACCGGCAACACCCCGGACGGGCGGCGCGCCGGAGAACCGTTCGCCCCGGGTGCCAACCCGATGAACGGCCGCGACACCCACGGCTACGTCGCCTCGGCCCTGTCGGTCGCCAAGCTGCCGTACGAGGACGCGGAGGACGGCATCTCGCTGACCAACACCGTCACCCCCGACGGCCTGGGCCGCACCCCCGAGGAGCGGATCAGGAACCTCGCGGGCGTCCTCGACGGCTACATGGCCAGTGACGGCTTCCACATGAACGTCAACGTCCTCAACCGCGACGTCCTGCAGGACGCCATGGAGCACCCGGAGAACCACCCGCAGCTGACCATCCGGGTCTCCGGCTACGCGGTCAACTTCGTCCGCCTCACCCGCGAACAGCAGCTGGACGTCCTGAACCGCACCTTCCACGGGTCGCTGTAGGCATCCCCTCCTCGCACCGCACCGCACCGCACCCGGGGCCGGTGGCCCTCACCCCGGCCCCGGGTCGCCCCACTCCCACGAAGGAGGCCCCGCCATGACCAGCCTCGCCCTCGGACCCACCCGGCCGGCCACCACCCGGGCCACCACACCGGCCGTTGAGCCGACCGCCACCCGGGCCACCACGCCGGCGACCACGCCGGCCGCCGCGCCGACCGCCACCCGGGCCACCACGCCGGCCGCCACCCCCGCCGCCGCGGCCACCCGGCGGCCCTCCGAGGGCTCGGTGCACTCCTGGGACCTGTCCACCGGTGTCGACGGTCCCGGCACCCGCTTCGTCACCTTCCTCTCCGGCTGCCCCCTCACCTGCCTCTACTGCCACAACCCCGACACCTGGAACATGCGCGACGGCACGCGCACCTCCGCCGACGCCGTGATCGCCGAGGCGTCCAAGTACGTCCGCTTCATCTCCGCCTCCGGCGGCGGCGCCACCGTCTCGGGCGGCGAGCCCCTCCTCCAGCCCGTCTTCACCGGCGAGCTGCTGCACCGCATGAAGCACGAGCTCGGTCTGCACACGGCCCTCGACACCTCGGGCTTCCTCGGCGCCCGCGCCACCGACGCGCTGCTGCGCGACACCGACCTGGTGCTTCTCGACATCAAGTCCTGGGACCCGGACACGTACAAGAAGGTCACCGGGCGGCCGCTGCGGCCCACCCTGGACTTCGCCCGGCGTCTCGCCGACCTCGGCCAGGAGGTCCACGTCCGCTTCGTGCTCGTCCCGGGACTCACCGACGACCCCGCCGACGTGGAAGGCGTCGCCGCCTTCGCCGCCGGCCTCGGCAACGTGTCCCGCGTGGACGTCCTGCCCTTCCACAAGCTCGGCGAAGCGAAGTGGCAGGCACTCGCCAAGCCGTTCACCCTGCACGACACGCCGTCCCCGACCCCCGAACAGCTCACCGCGGCCCGCGAGGTCTTCCGGTCCCACGGCCTGAACGCGGCCTGAGCGACGCCCTCACCCTCTTACCTGTCAAAACAGGGCGAAATGGGACGCACGGCCTTACCGTGGCCGCGTGACCGAGCCACCGCAGACCGCCGAGCCGACACCCCCGCCGAGCGAACCCACCCCCGCGGCTCCGCCCCAGAGCGCCCCGGCTCCGCCCCAGAGCGCGGGGGCTCCGCCGCAGACCCCCGCCGCCGTGCGCCGCCGCGCCTCCCTCGCCGGCGCGGTCGTCTCCGCCCTGCTGATCCTCGCGATCGTCCTCGGCAGCCGCCTGCTCCGCGACTTCGACTCGGCCCTCCTGCCGTACGCCGTGGCCACCGTCTTCCTCGCCTTCGGCGTCGCCTACCGCTACACGGTCTGGGTCTCCGCGCCGGGCGCCCGCCGCCTCTTCCGGCAGGGCCGGCGCTCCTTCTTCTCCGCCGCGAACTTCCGCAAGGCGCCCACCGCCCTGCCGAAGATGATCGCCACCTACCTCGGCTTCCAGAAGTTCCTCGGCGCCCGCTCGCACGCCCGCTGGGCCGCCCACCAGCTCATCTTCTGGGGCTGCATCCTGGCCGCGCTCATCACCTTCCCCCTCACCTGGGGCTGGTTCACCTTCACCTCGTCGACCGGCTCGGGCCCCGGCTACGAGATGCGGATCTGGGGCTTCAAGGTCCTCGGCTTCGACGCCCTCAGCGTCCCCGGCTGGCTCATGTTCCACGGCCTCGACATCGCCGCCGTCCTCGTCATCGCGGGCGCCGCCTACTTCCTGTGGCGCCGCTTGAAGGACCGCGGCGCCATCACCGGCCAGCGCTTCGCCTACGACCTGATCCCGCTGCTCGCCCTCATCGTCATCTCGGTGACCGGGCTGCTGCTGACCTTCTCGTCGATCTTCCTGCACGGCGGCGGCTACGAGTTCCTCGCGATCCTCCACATGGTGTCCGTGGTCTTCACCCTCATCTACATCCCCTTCGGCAAGTTCTTCCACATCGTCCAGCGGCCCGCCGCCGTCGGCATGCAGCTCTTCAAGTACACCTCCCGCCGCGCGGACGAGGAGGTCCTCACCTGCCGCCGCTGCCACGAGCCCATCGACACCGCCCCGTACGTGGAGAACCTCCAGGGCACCATGCGCGACCTCGACCTCGGCTTCGACGAGTGGGCCGAGTACTGCCCCCGCTGCAAGCGCGTCCTCCGCGGCACCGCCTACCTCGACCACGTCAAGAAGGGCTTCAAGTGACCGCGACCGACCCCGCGACCACCCCCGGACGGCCGCTGCCGCTCGACCCCTCCCTCGCCCCGCCCGGCACCCGTAACTTCCGCGACGCCGGAGGCATCCCCGCCGACCGCTGGCACGCCGACCAGAACGGGGAGACGCTCGTCCCCACCCACTGCTGCTTCTGCGGCGTGCAGTGCGGCATGTACCTCCGTGTCGACCGCCACGGCAAGGTCTTCGGCGTCGAGCCCCGCAACCACGACATCAACCGCATGCGGCTCTGCCCCAAGGGCATCAACGCCTACCAGCAGGTCAACCACCCCGACCGGCTCACCGCACCCCTCATGCGCAGGAACCGCGACGAGGAGTTCCGCGAGGTCAGCTGGGAGGAGGCCCTCGACCACACCGTCGCCGAGATCCGCCGCATCCAGGGCGCGTACGGCAACGACTCCTTCGGACTCCTCGGCGGCGCCAGCCTCTTCTCCGAGAAGACCTATCTCGTCGGCAAGTTCGCCCGCGTCGCCCTCAAGTCCCGGCACGTCGACTACAACGGCCGCCTCTGCATGGTCTCCGCCGCCGGAGCCAACAAGCTCGCCTTCGGCATCGACCGCGCGGGCAACCCCTTCTCCGACATCCTCCTCACCGACTGCCTCCTCATCGCAGGATCCAACGTCGGCGAGTGCTTCCCCGTCATGACCCAGTACCTGTGGGGAGCCCGCGACCGGGGCGCCACCCTCATCGTCGTCGACCCGCGCGAGACCGCGATCGCGCGCACCGCCGACGTCCACGTCGCCCTCAAGCCCGGCACCGACGCCGCCTTCTTCAACGCCGTCCTGCACGTCGTCGTCGCCGAGGGCCTCACCGACGAGGCCTACCTCGCCGCCCACACCACCGGCTGGGACGAGGTCAAGAAGACCGTCGCCGCCTACCCGCCCGCCCGGTCGGCCGAGATCTGCGGCGTCCCCGAGGAGCAGATCGTCCAGGTCGCCCGCATGTTCGCCGGCGCGGGCAAGGCCATGGCCTGGCACGCCCGCGGCGTCGAGCACCACTCCCAGGGCGTCGAGAACTGCCTCACCATCATCAACCTCTGCGTCGCCACCGGGAACATCGGCAAGCCCGGCGCCGGCTACGGCACCATCACCGGCCAGGGCAACGGCCAGGGCGGCCGCGAGCACGGCCAGAAGTCCGACCTCCTGCCCGGCGGCCGCTCCATCACCAACCCCGACCACCGCCGCCAGATCTGCGAGATCTGGGGCATCGACGAAGCCGAACTCCCACCCGCCGGCACCTCCATGATGGAGATGGTCTGGCAGATGCAGCGCAAGGAGATCCGCGGCCTCGTCGGCATCTGCAACAACCCCTTCGTCTCCCTCCCGAACTACGCCACCGTCAAGGACGGCTACGACACCCTCGAATTCCACGCCCAGTTCGACTTCTTCCTCTCCGAGACCGCCGCCAACGCGCACGTGGTCTTCCCCGTCACCGTGTGGGCCGAGGACGAGGGCGTCATGGCCAACGCCGAGGCCCGGGTCGTCAAGCACAACAAGGCCCAGGAACCACCGGCCGGCGTCCGCACCGACACCTGGGTCATCTGCGAACTGGCCAAGCGGCTCGGCGCCGCCGACAAGTTCGCCTTCCCCGACTCCCGCTCCGTCTTCGAGGAGCTCCGCATCGCCTCCGCCGGCACCGTCAACGACTACTACGGCATCACGTACGAGCGCCTGGAGGAGACCGGCGGCATCGCCTGGCCCTGCCCCACCACCGAACACCCCGGCACCCCCCGCCTCTTCGAGGACGGCCGCACCTACCACCCCGACGGCAGGATCCACCTGCAGGTCGTCGAATGGCACCCGCCCATGGACCCGTACAGCGAGGAGTACCCCCTCTCGCTCACCACCGGCCGCACCGTCGCCCACTTCCTCTCCGGCAACCAGACCCGCCGCCTCGGCGCCCTCGTCGAGCAGACCCCCCGCCCCTGGGTCGAGGTCCACCCCTCGCACGGCTTCCGCAACGGCGACCCCGTCCGCGTCGTCACCCGCCGCGGCAGCGAGGTCTTCCCCGCGCTCGTCACCGAGGCCATCCGCCCCGACACCGTCTTCGTGCCGTACCACTGGCCCGTCCCCACGGCGGCGAACGCCCTCACCATCGACGCCCTCGACCCGCGCTCCAAGATCCCCGAGTACAAGGTGTGCGCCGCCCGCATCGAAGCCGCCGAACGCATCGACGAGGTCCCCGCCCCGCCCACCGCCCCCGGACACCAGGCATACCCGGAGACCCAGGTCTCCCGCACCGACCCGCTGCCCCCCACCTCCCCCCAGGGCCGCGGCACCGGGGAGAGGAGCTGACCGCACATGATGGGCCGCACGATCTTCATCGACCCGGGCCGCTGCATCGGCTGCCAGGCCTGCGTATCCGCCTGCCGCGAATGCGACTCCCACCGCGGCAAGTCGATGATCCACCTCGACTACCCCGACGAGGGCCGCTCCGTCGCCTCCCTCCCCACCGTCTGCATGCACTGCGAGGACCCCGTCGCCCCCTGTGCCGAGGTCTGTCCCGCCGACGCGATCCTCGTCACCGCCGACGGCGTCGTGCAGCAGGCCGACACCACCCGCTGCATCGGCTGCGCCAACTGCGTCAACGCCTGCCCCTTCGGCGTCCCCAAGATCGACCTCCAGGCGAAGCTCCAGATGAAGTGCAACCTCTGCTACGACCGCACCGCCTACGGCCTCGCCCCGATGTGCGCCACCGTCTGCCCCACCGGCGCCCTCTTCTACGGAACCCTCGAAGAGCTCCAGGCCGAGCGTCCCGGCGTCCAGGTCGCCGACTCCTTCACCTTCGGCAGCACCACCGTCACCACCGGAGTGGCGATGGTCGTCCCCGCCGACAAGGTCCAGTGGCCGGTGCCGGGCGGGCTTCCCGTCGTCGAGATCAACGGAGTGGACGTGAGCGAAGCGAACTCGAACAAGGGTGGCGGCGGGCGACGGGAGGGCGTCCGTTGAGCGTCACCGACCCCCAGCCGCCCGCCCCGGACGCCCACGCCGACGCGGCCCAGGAAGCGCTCCACGACCGGATCGCCGCCGACTCCCTCACGACCCGCCGCGACTACCTGCGGATCGTCGCCACCGTCTCCGGCGGCCTCGCCGTCGGCGGCATCGCCGTCGCCTCCGGCATCCTGCACCGGCACGGCGACCCCGACGGCCTCCCCGCGATCAAGAAGATCGCCGACCGGATCGAACCCGGTGAGTCGCTCGCCTTCCGCTACCCCGGCGACGAGGACCGGGCGATCGCCGTCCGCATGGACGACGGCACCCTCGCCGGCTACTCCGCCGTCTGCACCCACCTCGCCTGCGCCGTGCTCTGGCGCAAGGAACGGGGGAGCGAGGGCGAGCTGTACTGCCCCTGCCACGAGGGGATCTTCGACGCCCGTACGGGAGAGGTCACCGCCGGCCCGCCCCCGCGCGGCCTGCCGAAGGTGATCCTGATCGAGCAGGTCGACGGCAGCGTCTGGGCCATCGGCACCGCCCGCTCCGGCGAGAGCCTCCAGGAGGGCTACTGCCGCCAGCGCGGCGTCGGCAGCCCCCTCTGCGCCCGCCTGGAGGGCGAGGCCACCGACACGCGCAAGGAGCGCGCGGCCACCGAGACGGGCAAGAAGCGCGCGGCCACCGACACGGGCAAGAAGCGCGCGGCCACCGACACGGGCAAGGAGCGCGCGGCCACCGACACGCGTGGCGGGGCCGAGAGGAGTGAGCGCGCATGACCGAGACGCCGTTCCCGAAGGACCCGGAGAGTCCAGGGGGGCCCTCCCCCTCCCCCTCCGCCCCCCTCCCGCCCCGCCCCTCCTACACCCCGGGCAGCGCTCAGCCCCGGTTGAACCGGCCCGTGCACGAGCGCTACCCCCAGATCCGGCCCACCAGCGGATACGGCGATCCCCGGATCCGGCACACCGGTCCGGGCCCCGGGGCCGGTACGGAGCAGGAGCCGGAGCGCTCCTCGAAGCTCTCGGCCCGCCTGACGCTGGCGCTCACGGTGGTCATCGGCCAGCTGTGGGGCCTGACGATCGTGGTGGACGAGTGGATGGCGGGCGACACCGGCACCGCCTGGTGGGGCGCGGGCTTCCTCGTCCTGTCGTTCCTGGTGGTGCTGGGCCTGTGGCTGATCGACCCGAAAGACCGCTGATCAGGGGGGTACGGGGCGGGCGAGCGGGCGTACCCTGAAGAGATGAGCACCGCCCCCGCCCACGGACCGCGAGACGCGAAGCAGCCCGGCCTGTCATCCAGCCCCGAGAACAGTCCGAAGCCGGTACTCGTCTTCGACGATCCGCTGGACCAGCAATCCGCGGACGACACGGACCGCGGGTGGGGAGAGCGGCCTCCGGCCGGCGGCAGCGCCGCCGACCTCGCGCGCTTCCTCGACGAGAAGCCGCCGCACCACCTCTGAAACCGGCCTCCGCCGGTCAGGAGGTGGAGTGCGCCTCGGCGCCCCCGCCGCCGACGACCCCGGAACCCGGAACCGGGGTGTGGTTCAGGGACGGGCCGCGCTGGGAGACCAGGTGGTCGCGGATCTCCTTGAGCACCTCCAGCTCGCTGACCTCCAGGGTCTCCTGGACTCCTTCCTTCACCTTCTCGTGCGCGGCGCGCTTGGCGAGGATCTTCGCCATCGGCAGGACCATGAGGAAGTAGACGACCCCCGCGGTGATCAGGAAGCTCAGCACCGCGCTGAGGACCAGACCCCACTGGATCTGGACGCCCTGCATCTCGCCGTTGACCACGACACAGTCGCCCTTGATGCAGGACGCGTAGCTCTCCAGGTCCTTGGTGCCGAAGGCGCCGACGATCGGGTTGATGATGCCCTTGACCACCGAGTTCACGATGTTCGTGAAGGCGGCACCGATGACGACCGCCACCGCCAGGTCGATCACGTTGCCCCGCATCAGGAAGGCCTTGAAGCCTCCCAGCAAACTTTCCTTCTTCTCGGCCACCGAGGTGCCTTTCGTCGCGTGAGATGTCGCGTGAGATGCCGCGTGTGAAGTCGCGTGTGAAGTCGCTTGTACCGCTGTGTGCGGAGCCATTAGGCCGTGAACGGCGCAGAGGCGTCCAATCCGTACACACGGGACGGTGACTTGACAGTGTGCCAGTGCGAATCAGCACACCGTCACCGCCAGTTGGGACGTGACTCCGGCACCTGCCAGCGTGGCCGCCGTCGACCGCGGCACGGACAGGACGACGAGCGCCCCTCCGTCCGATCGAGTCTCGCCCGGCGGCGGAACTTCGGCCACTCGGGCGCCCGTGGCGACCACCCGGGCCTCACCCTCCCCGCCGAGCGGGGAGTTGGGTGCGGCGATCACGTCGACCCGGTCGCCGGGCCGGAGCAGCCGTACGGTCGCGGCGTCGGCGATCCGTACCGGCGCGGACACCAGGGGCACGGCGGCGGGCGGCCGCGCGCGGGCGGGCGCCTGCGGGGGCGGCGCGGCCGGAGCGGCGCCCGTGTTCGCGACGGCCAGCGCGCCCGCCGTCAGGGCCAGGAGCAGCGCCGGTGCGCGCCGGCCCCGCCGGAGCGCCCGTCGTAGGCGGTGCCGGGCGCCCCGGACCCGTAGCGGCTCGAAGGCGGGCACCGTGCAGGGCGCGGGGACGGAGGAGGAGAGGGTCGTCGTCATGCGGGACACCGCCTGTCCGGTAGGGCTCGGGAAGAGGGACGCCTCCACTCTCCCGACTCCGCCACCGCCCCGCTCCGGCCTGGGGATCACCGCGCGCCTGTGGACAACTTCCCCACTCCAGGGGGTGGTTTACGGCAACCCGGGGGCATTGCGGCACCCCCCGGGCGTACGGCAACCCGGGGGCATTGCGGCACCCCCCCGGGCGCATTACGGCAGTTCGATCCCCAGGTCCCAGCCCTCGTGCGCCCGCGTGCACAGGCAGTCCCGGTCCACCGTCGCCGGCAGCGCCCCCACCGCGTCGAAGAGCACCTCCCGCAGCCGTCCCACGTTCTCGCCGAAGACCCGCAGCACCTCGGTGTGGGAGACGCCGTCGCCGGTCTCGGCGCCCGCGTCCAGGTCGGTGACGAGCGCGAGCGAGGTGTAGCAGAGGCCCAGCTCGCGGGCGAGGACGGCTTCGGGGTGCCCGGTCATGCCGACGACGGACCAGCCGGCGGCGGCGTGCCACCGGGACTCGGCGCGGGTGGAGAAGCGCGGGCCCTCGATGACGACCATCGTGCCGCCGTCGACCGGTTGCCAGCCCCGTCCCCGGGCGGCCTTGACCGCGACCCGTCGTCCGTCCGGGCAGTAGGGGTCGGCGAAGGTCACGTGGACGACGTTCGGCACGGCCCCGTCGGCCCGCCGCTCCCCGTCGAAGTAGGTCTGGTCCCGGCTCTTCGTACGGTCGACCAGCTGGTCGGGCACGACGAGGGTGCCGGGCCCGTGCTCCGTACGCAGGCCGCCGACGGCGCAGGGCCCGAGGACCTGCCGTACGCCCAGGGAGCGCAGCGCCCAGAGGTTGGCGCGGTAGTTGATCCGGTGCGGCGGGACGGTGTGGCCGCGGCCGTGCCGGGGGAGGAAGGCGACCTGCCGGCCGGCGATCTCGCCGACGAAGAGGGAGTCGCTGGGGCTGCCGTACGGGGTGTCGACGGACACCTCCGTGACGTCCTCCAGGAACGAGTAGAAGCCGGAGCCGCCGATCACGCCGATGTCCGCGTACACGTCATGGTTCGCCATGCGGGTCACCCTACGCACCGTGTACGGAAACGCCGAGGGCCCCGTCGCGCGCAGCGACGGGGCCCTCGGCGGAAGAACTAGGCGGCCGAGCTTCCGGTGCCCGACGAGGACGTCGAGGAGGAGGAAGCGGACGACGAAGCGGCCGGCTTGGAGTCCGACGACGAGGTCGACGGAGTCGACGTCGAGGTGGTCGAGGACTTCGACGAGGCCGGCGAGCTGCTGGACGACGAGCCGCGGCTGTCGTTCCGGTAGAAGCCGGAGCCCTTGAAGACGATGCCGACGGCCGAGAACACCTTCTTCAGGCGTCCCTTGCAGTTCGGGCACTCGGTCAGGGCGTCATCGGTGAACTTCTGCACCGCCTCGAGGCCTTCGCCGCACTCGGTGCACTGGTACTGGTAGGTCGGCACTTGACTTCCTCCTGGCACTCACACTCATCGAGTGCTAACGACGATCCATACTGACGTATTCCGTGGGTTCAGTCCACCGCCACCGGCACGCGGTGACCGATACCACGTGCCGCGACCCGGCTCGCCTCGCGCGGCTTCAGCCGCGACCGCAGGGCGAGCAGCGTGGCCAGGGCGAGGGCCGTGCCCGCCATCGGCACCAGGAAGCCGGTGCTCGCGCCGTGTGCGTCGGCGAGGCGTCCGGCGACCGTGACGGCCGCGGCCTGGCCGAGTGCGACGGCGCCGGTGAGCCAGGTGAAGGCCTCGGTGCGGGACGAGGCCGGGATGAGGGTCTCGACGATGGTGTAGCCGGTGATCAGGGCCGGGGCGATGCACAGGCCGACGACCAGGCCCAGGGCGCCGAGGAGCAGCACCGAGTGCGTGGTCCACAGCAGGGAGGCGGCGACGGTGAGGCCCGCGTAGCCCAGGATCAGGCGGCGGCGGGGGCCGGTCTTCCAGGCGACGGCGCCCATGGCGATGCCCGCGAGCATGTTGCCGGCGGCGAAGACCCCGTACAGCAGGCCGTTGGCGCCGGGGTTGCCGATCTCCTCGGTGAAGGCGGTGAGGGAGACCTGCATGCCGCCGAAGACGGAGCCGATGCCGAGGAAGGCGACGACGAGGACGCGGACGCCGGGGATGGACAGGGCGGACCGGCGGGGCTCGGCGGCGGCCGTGGTGGACAGGCCGTACGCGGGCTGGGTGGCGCGCTGCGCGGCGAAGAACAGGCCGCCGACGAGGGTGAGGACGGCCTCGGCGATCAGGCCGGCGGCCGGGTGGACGCCGGTGCACAGGGCGGTGGCGAGGACGGGGCCGACGACGAAGGTGAACTCGTCCGTGACGGACTCGAAGGCGGCGGCCGTCGGCATCAGCGGGGTGCCGTCGAGCTTGGCGGCCCAGCGGGCCCGGACCATCGGCCCGACCTGGGGCACGGAGGCACCGGCGGGGACGGCGGCCAGGAACAGTGCCCAGAGCGGGGCGCCGGCCAGGGCGAGGGCGACGAGCAGGGAGACGGAGGCCGTGTGGACGAGGACGCCGGGGATCAGGACGGCGCGCTGGCCGAAGCGGTCGGCGAGCTTGCCGCTCTGCGGGGCGAAGAGCGCCATGGAGACGCCGGTGACGGCGGCGACCGCGCCGGCGCTGCCGAAGGAGCCGGTGGTGTGCTGGACGAGCAGGACGATGCCGATGGTCAGCATCGCGAAGGGCTGCCGTGCGGCGAAGCCGGGGAGCAGGAAGGACAGTGCGCCGGGGGTGCGCAGCAGCTGCCCGTAGCCGGGCCGCTTGTCCGAGATGACCGTGGACGCCACGGTCCTGGCCTTTCTGCCGCCTGGTAGCGCGCCCTGGCACGGTGGTGCGGGTGTCGCCGAGAGCTGTCCTCATGCGCGTTACTGCGGTAGATACCGGGCCGGCCCCACTGCGGAGGGGCGCCACGGCCGCCATACGGTCGCGCCAGCTCTGCGTCAGGCAGAGTTGGTTCGATCAGGTGTGCCTTCATGGTACAGGGAAGAGCGTCTTCTCGCCTGGGAAAACGCTCCCGCACCCGAATTAATGCCTGGGATTAACCCTAGGTTTCCTTGTGGCGGTCGCTGCTCGGCAGGTGGAAGCGTCCCGTGGCGGCCGGCGGGGAGCTCGCCGTCGCGCCTCCCGTCCCGAGCCAGCCGGCGAGCTTGCCGCCCTGGCCGACGGCCCGCAGGCGCCGCTCGGTGGCGTCCCGCACGGGGTCGGTGGCGACGACGAGGAGCTCGTCGCCGTGCCGCAGGACGGTCGCGGGCCCCGGTACGAAGCTGCTGTCCTCCCGTACGACGAGGGTGACGGCGGCTCCGGCCGGGAGGCGCAGCTCGGCGACCTCGACGCCGTGCATCCGGGAGCGCTCCGGGATGGCGACGGAGAGCAGGTGTCCGCGCAGCCGCTCCAGCGGGGCGGACTCGACGCCGAGGTCGGCGGCCTCGGCGGAGTCGCCCAGCTTGAGGGCCTTCGCCAGCCAGGGCAGCGTCGGGCCCTGGACGAGGGTGTAGACGACGACGAGGACGAAGACGATGTTGAAGATCCGCTCGCTGCCCTCGATCTTCGACACCATCGGGATGGTGGCGAGGATGATGGGGACGGCTCCGCGCAGGCCGGCCCAGGACATCAGGGCCTGTTCCTGCCAGGGGATCCGGAAGGGCAGCAGGCTGACCAGGACCTCCATGGGCCGCGCGACCACCGTCAGGACGAGGCCGATGACGACGGCGGGCCAGAAGTCGTGGCCGAGCTCGTGCGGGGTGACGAGCAGGCCGAGCAGGACGAACATGCCGATCTGGGCGATCCAGCCGAGTCCCTCGGCGAAGCCGCGGTTCGCGGGCGCGTGGGGCAGCTTGGCGTTGCCGAGGATCATCGAGGCCAGGTAGACCGCGAGGAAGCCGGAGCCGTGGGCCATGGCGCCCGCGGCGTACGCGACGACGGCGATGGCCATGACGGCGATCGGGTACAGGCCGGAGGCGGGCAGGGCGATGTGCCTGAGGCCGTAGGCGCCGACGAAGCCGACGGCGAGGCCGACGGCGACGCCGATGGCGAGTTCGAGGGCGATCTCGGCGACGAGCAGGTACCAGTGGTCGACGGGTCCGGCCGTGGAGAAGGCGACGACGAGGATGACGACGGGGGCGTCGTTGAAGCCGGACTCGGCCTCCAGGACACCGGTGACCCGCGAGGGGAGGGGCACCTTGCGCAGTACGGAGAAGACCGCGGCGGCGTCGGTGGAGGAGACGACGGCGCCGATGATCAGGGCCTGTCGCCAGTCGAGACCGACGAGGTAGTGGGCGCCGGCGGCGGTGATGCCGACGCTGACGGCGACGCCGACGGTGGAGAGGACGACCGCGGCGGGCAGCGCCGGCTTGATCTCCTTCCACTTCGTGCCGAGACCACCCTCGGCGAGGATCACGACGAGGGCGGCGTAGCCGATGACCTGCGTGAGTTCCGCGTTGTCGAAGGCGACGTTGCCGATGCCGTCCTGCCCGATGGCGATGCCGATGCCCAGGTAGAGCAGGAGGCTGGGGAGCCCGCTCCGGGAGGAGATCCGCACGGCCGCGACGGCCACGAGCAGGACGAGGGAGCAGACGAGCAGGAGTGCGTTGAGCTGGTGGACAGTCAGTGGCCGTTCCTTCCCCTCACGTGCGGCTGGATCGTTCCTCCAGCGGCCGGTACTTCGTTACCTTACCTAATCTTTAACGTTTTCTTGACGCGATCTTTGCGTCCCCTCGCTCATCAGTACGGTTCTCTTCCTGACACCGCGTCCGGGCCGTCCGGACGCTGCGCCTAAGGTTGCTCCCGTACTCCAGGACCACCCTGCCCCTCGAAGGACAGCGATGCCCTCCAACACGTCCGCGCCCCCCGGCAAGAAGACCGCCAAGAAGAAAGGGCGGCGTGCCCGCCTGCTCCTCCTCGTCCTGGTCCTCGCACTGGTCGTGGGCATCGGCTTCGGCGGGTACTGGGGGGTCAGCACCGTCCGGGCCTCGTTCCCGCAGACGACCGGCGAGATCCGCCTCGACAGCCTCTCCGCCGACGTCGAGGTGAAGCGGGACGCGAACGGCGTCCCGCAGATCTACGCCGACAACGAGACGGACCTCTTCCGCGCCCAGGGATACGTCCAGGCGCAGGACCGGTTCTACGAGATGGACGTCCGGCGGCACGTGACCGCGGGCCGGCTCTCCGAGATGTTCGGCGAGAGCCAGGTCGACACCGACGCGTTCCTGCGCACCCTCGGCTGGCGCCGGGTCGCGCAGGAGGAGTACGACAAGGTCCTGTCGCAGGAGACGAAGAAGTACCTCCAGGCGTACGCGGAGGGCGTCAACGCCTATCTGAAGGACCGCGACCCGGCGGACGTCTCCGTCGAGTACGCGGCGCTCGCGTTCACCGGCGACTACACGATCGAGCCGTGGACCCCGGTCGACTCGGTGGCCTGGCTCAAGGCGATGGCCTGGGACCTGCGCGGCAACATGCAGGACGAGATCGACCGCTCGCTGATGACGAGCCGGCTGAGCGCGAAGCAGATCAAGGAGCTCTACCCGGAGTACCCGTACGCGCTCCATCAGCCGATCCTGGACAAGGGCACGGTCGACGGGTCCACCGGCAAGTTCGACCCGAAGGCCGACGCGACCGAGGGCGACGGCACGACCACCGGGGACACCCCCGGCACGGGCCCCGGCGGCTCCTCCGGCGGTGTGGCGTCCCAGCTCGGCGCGCTCTCCGAGGTCCTCGACACCGTCCCGGCCCTCCTCGGCCCCAACGGCAACGGCATCGGCTCGAACTCCTGGGTCGTCTCCGGGCGGCTCACGACCTCCGGCAAGCCGCTGCTCGCCAACGACCCGCACCTCGCGCCCCAGCTGCCGTCCCTCTGGTACCAGATGGGCCTGCACTGCCGCTCGGTCTCGGCCACCTGCCGCTACGACGTCGCCGGCTACACCTTCTCCGGCATGCCCGGCGTGATCATCGGCCACAACGACAAGGTCGCCTGGGGTCTCACCAACCTCGGCGCCGACGTCACCGACCTCTACCTGGAGAAGATCGGCCCGGACGGCTACCTCGTCGACGGCAAGGTCAAGCCGTTCACGAGCCGCGAGGAGACCATCAAGGTCGCCGGCGGCGCCGACCGCAAGATCACCGTCCGCTCCACCGAGCGGGGACCGCTGGTCTCCGACCGTTCCTCCGAGCTGGAGAAGGTCGGCCAGAAGGCCCCCGTCGGCAACGCCGCCCCCGACCGCGGCACCGGCTACGGCGTCTCCCTCCAGTGGACCGCGCTCCAGCCGGGCAGGTCGATGGAGGCGATCTTCGCGCTCGACCGCGCCAAGGACTTCAGCACCTTCCGGGCCGCCGCCAAGAACTTCGAGGTGCCGTCCCAGAATCTGATCTACGCCGACACCGAGGGCAACATCGGCTACCAGTCGCCGGGCAAGATCCCGCAGCGCGCCACGGGCGACGGCACCCTCCCGGCGCCGGGCTGGGACTCGAAGTACCGGTGGAAGGGCTACGTCCCCTTCGAGAAGCTGCCGTACGAGTTGAACCCGGACCGCGGCTACATCGTCACCGCCAACCAGGCCGTCATCGACCAGAAGACCTACCCCGACCTGCTCACCAAGGACTGGGGCTACGGCTCGCGCAGCCAGCGGATCAACGACCTCATCGAGTCGAAGACCAAGGACGGCGGCAAGATCTCGCCGGACGACATGCGGACCATGCAGACGGACAACCGCAGCGAGATCGCGACCCTGCTCAACCCGCTCCTGCTGAAGATCGACATCTCCGACCCGTACGTCCGCGAGGCGCAGAAGCTCCTCGAGGGCTGGGACTACACCCAGGAGCCGGACTCGGCCGCCGCCGCCTACTTCAACGCGGTCTGGCGCAACGTCCTCAAGCTCGCCTTCGGGAACAAGCTGCCCAAGGAACTGCGCGCCGAGGGCGACTGCATCAACGTCCGCCCGGCCGACGCCACCGGCCCGGTCGACGAGCAGAACAAGCTCGTCCGCGAGTGCGGCCAGCGCGACCCCGACTCGGCGCAGCCCGACGGCGGCGACCGCTGGTACGAGGTGGTCCGCCCGCTCCTCAAGCAGGAGAAGAACGAGTGGTGGACGACCCCCGGCAACCGGCTCGACCAGGCCACCGAGACCCGTGACCAGCTGCTCGCCCGCGCCATGAAGGACGCCCGCTGGGAGCTGACCGCCAAGCTCGGCAAGGACGTCTCCACCTGGAGCTGGGGCCGGCTGCACCAGCTGACCCTGAAGAACCAGACCCTCGGCACCGCGGGACCCGGTTTCGTGCAGCAGCTCCTCAACCGCGGCCCGTGGAACCTGGGCGGCGGCGAGGCGGCCGTCGACGCCACCGGCTGGAACGCGGCCGGCGGCTACGAGGTCATCTGGGTGCCGTCGATGCGGATGGTCGTCAACGTCGGCGACTGGGACAAGTCCCGGTGGGTCAACCTGACCGGCGCCTCCGGCCACGCCTTCCACTCGAACTACACCGACCAGACGGACGCCTGGACCAAGGGCGAGCTGTACGACTGGGCCTACGGCAAGGCGGCGGTCGACGCGACGGCGAAGGACACGCTCACGCTGAAGCCCTGAACCGGGTGACCCCCTCCGGGGTCACCACCGCGTGCACGGGGTGGTCGTGCGGTTCCTCCGGGACCCGGGCGACCACCTCGTCCGCGTAGAGGAGCACCACCAGGGCCGGATCCACGCCCGCGCGTGCGAGCCGGGCGAGGACCCGGTCGTACGAGCCGCCGCCCCGTCCGAGCCGCATCCCGCGCCCGTCGACCGCGAGGCCCGGAAGCAGCACCGCGTCGGCGGCGCACACCGCCTCGGGGCCGAGCCGGGGTCCGGTCGGTTCGAGCAGGCCGCGGCCGGCCTTCGCCAGCGACTCCCGTCCCTCGTACACCGCCCAGTCCAGGTCGTTGTCGGGGAGCAGGACGGGGAGCAGGACCCGGACCCCGCGCGCGTGGAGGGCGTCGAGCAACGCGCGCGTGCCCGGTTCGCGGCCCACGGACACATAGGCGGCGACGGTGGCCGCCTCCGCGAGTTCGGCGAGTTCCATGCCCCGCCGGGCGAGGGATCCGGCCGTGTCCGCGAGGGAATCGGGGGTCAGGGCGGCGCGGGCGGCCAGAAGTCGGCTGCGCAGCAGGGTCTTTTCGGACATCTCAGGTGTCATGGCGGCCTCATGTACAGGTACGAAATTCTTGTAAGTGTCTTTATGTGAAGGAAGTTAACCGAAGCCACATCTTCTTCTCATTCCGAACGACTAAGGTGCACCGCATGAATCAGTCGCTCCCCAGGCTCGGCCGGATCAGCAAGGCTGTCATCCCCGCCGCCGGTCTCGGTACCCGCTTCCTCCCGGCGACCAAGGCGACGCCGAAGGAGATGCTGCCGGTCGTCGACAAGCCGGCGATCCAGTACGTCGTCGAGGAGGCCGTAGCGGCCGGCCTCTCGGACGTTCTGATGATCACCGGCCGGAACAAGCGTCCCCTGGAGGACCACTTCGACCGGAACTACGAGCTGGAGGAAGCTCTGATCCGGAAGGGCGACGAGGAGCGCCTCTCCAAGGTCCAGGAGTCCAGCGACCTCGCCACCATGCACTACGTCCGCCAGGGCGCCCCGCGCGGCCTCGGCCACGCCGTGCTGTGCGCCGCCCCGCACGTCGGCGACCAGCCCTTCGCGGTGCTCCTCGGCGACGACCTGATCGACCCGCGCGACCCGCTGCTCGCGCGGATGGTGGAGGTCCAGGAGCGGGAGGGCGGCAGCGTCATCGCCCTGATGGAGGTCGAGCCCTCGCAGATCCACCTCTACGGCTGCGCGGCGGTCGAGGCGACCGTCGACTCGGACGTCGTCAAGGTGACGGACCTGGTGGAGAAGCCGGACCCGGGCGAGGCGCCCAGCAACTACGCGATCATCGGCCGTTACGTACTGGATCCGGCCGTCTTCGACACGCTGCGGGAGACCGAGCCGGGCCGCGGCGGCGAGATCCAGCTGACCGACGCCCTGCAGAAACTCGCCTCGGACGAGAAGATCGGCGGCCCCGTGCACGGCGTCGTGTTCAAGGGGCGCCGCTATGACACCGGTGACCGCGGGGACTATCTGCGTGCCATTGTCAGACTCGCGTGCGAACGTGAAGATCTGGGACCGGACTTCCGGGCCTGGCTCCGGAGATACGTCAGCGAGGAGATGTAGCACTTTGAGCAGCAGCGCGGCACCGTCGCCGTCCCACGACGACCACGACCACGAGGCCGGGGCGGCCGACCCCTGCGCGGGCCCGGCCCGCGGCCTGTGGTCGGTGGACGAGCACCTCGCCGACATCCTCGCGACGGTCGGCCCGCTCGAACCCATCGAGCTGCAACTCCTCGACGCCCAGGGCTGCGTCCTCGTCGAGGACGTGACGGTGCCGGCCGCGCTGCCCCCCTTCGACAACAGCTCCATGGACGGGTACGCGGTGCGGGTCGCCGATGTCGCCGGTGCCACCGAGGAGTTCCCCGCCGTCCTCACCGTCGTCGGCGACGTCGCGGCGGGCGCGGGCGGCCTGCCCGAGGTCGGCCCCGGCGAGGCCGCCCGGATCATGACCGGCGCCCCGCTGCCGCCCGGCGCCGAGGCCGTCGTCCCCGTCGAGTGGACCGACGGCGGCACGGGCGGGGGCGCGGCCACCGGCATGACCGCCGCGAGCACCGCCCCCGAGGGCGCCGGGGGCGAGGTCCGGGTCCACCGGGCCGCCGAGGCCGGCGCCCATGTCCGCAGGGCGGGCAGCGACGTACGGGCCGGGGAGCTCGCCCTCGCCGCGGGCACGGTCCTGGGGCCGCCGCAGATCGGCCTGCTCGCCGCGATCGGCCGCGGCACCGTGAAGGTCCGCCCCCGCCCGCGGGTGGTCGTCCTCTCCACCGGCAGCGAGCTGGTCCAGCCCGGCGAGCCGCTGGGCGAGGGCCAGATCCACGACTCCAACAGCTTCGCGCTCGCCGCCGCCGCGCGGGACGCCGGCGCCCTGGCCTACCGGGTGGGGGCCGTCGCCGACGACGCGGAGTCGCTGCGCTCCACCATCGAGGACCAGCTCATCCGGGCCGACCTGATCGTGACCACCGGTGGGGTGAGCGTCGGCGCGTACGACGTGGTGAAGGAGGCGCTGACCGCTGACGGGCAGGTCGACTTCCGCAAGCTGGCCATGCAGCCGGGCAAGCCGCAGGGCTTCGGCGCGATCGGCGCCGAGCAGATCCCGCTGCTCGCCCTGCCGGGGAACCCGGTCTCCTCGTACGTCTCCTTCGAGCTGTTCGTGCGCCCCGCGATCCGCGCGCTGATGGGCGTCGAGGACCTGCACCGGCCCCGGGTGCGGGCGGTGCTCGACGCGGAGAAGGCCCTGTCGTCGCCGGCCGGCCGCCGCCAGTTCCTGCGCGGCAGGTACGACCGGGAGGCGGGCACCGTCACACCCGTGGGCGGTGCCGGTTCCCACCTGATCGCGGCCCTCGCGCACGCGGACTGCCTGCTCGTGGTCCCGGAGGAGACGGAGAGCGTGGAGCCGGGCGCCGAGCTGGAAGTGGTCCTCCTCGGCTGAGGGGGCGACGCTGGGGGTACGGTGTCGTCCTTCACACAGCGACCGGGAGTGTCACGGCCATGAGCACGCAGCAAGGTCTCACCCACATCGACGAGGCGGGCGCGGCCCGCATGGTCGACGTATCGGCGAAGGACGTCACGTCCCGCACCGCCCGCGCCAGCGGGCGGGTCCTCGTCTCGCCGCGCGTGATCGAGCTGCTGCGCGGCGAGGGCGTCCCGAAGGGCGACGCGCTCGCCACCGCCCGCATCGCCGGGATCATGGGCGCCAAGAAGACCCCGGACCTCATCCCGCTCTGCCACCCGCTGGCCGTCTCGGGCGTCACCCTGGACCTGGCGGTCACGGACGAGGCGGTCGAGATCCTGGCGACCGTGAAGACCACGGACCGCACGGGCGTCGAGATGGAGGCCCTCACGGCCGTCTCGGTGGCCGCCCTCACCGTCGTCGACATGATCAAGGCGGTCGACAAGGGCGCGGTCATCTCCGACGTACGGGTGGAGGAGAAGACGGGCGGCAAGTCGGGCCACTGGACGAGGGCCGAGGCGTGACGCGCGCGGGCCGGGTGGCCGGGGCGCACGAGCACCAGGAGCAACCGGTCTCGGCCGGGGAGGCCCCGGCGGTGGCCTACCGCGCGCTCGTCGTCACCGCCTCCAACCGGGCGTCGGCCGGGGTGTACGAGGACAAGGGCGGTCCGCTGATCGCCGAGGGCCTGACCCGGATGCGCTTCGCCGTGGAGGGCCCGCAGGTCGTCCCGGACGGGGCGCCGGTCGAGGCGGCCCTGCGCGCGGGGGTCGCCGCCGAATACGACGTGATCGTCACCACCGGCGGTACGGGCATCTCGCCCACCGACGAGACCCCCGAGGCGACCCGCCGGGTCCTGGAGCGGGAGATCCCCGGCATCCCGGAGGCGATCCGCGCGTACGGCCGCGAGAAGGTCCCGACGGCGGCGCTCTCGCGCGGTCTGGCCGGGGTCGCGGGAGGCACGCTGATCGTGAACCTGCCGGGCTCCCCGGGCGGGGTGCGCGACGGGCTCGCCGTCCTGGAGCCGCTCCTGCGCCATGCCGTCGACCAGATCCGCGGCGGCGACCACCCGAGAGCGTCGTGATCCCGTCCTGGCCGGTGATCCTCGTCGACGGCGAGGTGCTGCTCCGACCGATAAAGATGCGCGACCAGGCGGCCTGGCGCGAGGTGAACCGGCGCAACCGCGAGTGGCTGCGGCCCTGGGAGGCGACGGTTCCGCCGGCGCCTCCGGGCGCCCCGGTGGCGCACCGGCCCACGTACCGTCAGATGGTGCGCCATCTGCGGTCGGAGGCGAACGCCGGGCGGATGCTGCCGTTCGTCATCGAGTACCGGGGGCGGCTCGTCGGCCAGTTGACGGTGGCCGGGATCACCTGGGGCTCGATGTGCTCGGGGCACGTGGGGTACTGGGTGGACAGCGAGGTGGCCGGGCGCGGGGTGATGCCGACGGCGGTCGCGCTCGCCGTCGACCACTGCTTCCGGGTGGTCGGGCTGCACCGCATGGAGGTGTGCATCCGCCCGGAGAACGGGCCTTCGCGCCGGGTGGTGGAGAAGCTCGGCTTCCGCGAGGAGGGTCTCCGCCCCCGCTATCTCCACATCGACGGCGCGTGGCGGGACCATCTGGTGTTCGCGCTGACGGCGGAGGAGGTGCCGGAAGGGCTGCTGAGGCGCTGGCACCACGCAAGAATGCAATAAGTGTTCGAATTTAATCGCCAGTTGGCGGTCAATCGATCTGAACAATCACAAAAAAGTTCAGTGATATCAGCCAGATCGTGCGACACACCGGGCCAATTGGCCGATGCGTGTTACGGAACCCCTCTACCGTGTGAGGCGTGAGCAGCAGCGGCCTCATCTACGCAGTCATCGTCGGGGCCTGGGCCGCCTACTTGGTGCCGATGTGGCTCCGCAGGCAGGACGAGCTGAACGAAGCCCGTCCGACGGAACGCTTCAGCACCGCCATCCGGCTGCTTTCCGGACGGGCGGGCATGGAGCGCCGGTACGCCAAGGAGCTCAAGGAACGGGACCGTACGGCCCAGGGACCGACGCCCGACGTGGACCCGGACGCGGAGACCGAGCATCTGAGCTCGGTCGACGTCCGGGCCTTCTCCGCGCCCGCGGCCAGGACGGAAGCGCGCCTGGAACTCCCGGAACCCGAACCGGAACCGGCGCCGAACCCCGCGCCCGCCCACCCCGCACCGGCCCGGCCCGCCCAGGGCGCCGCCGCCCAGGGGGCCGCCGCCGAGCGCGCCCGCCGCGGCAAGGTCCTCGCGCGCCGCCGCCGCACCACGACGCTCCTCTTCGCCGGCTTCACCCTCGGCGCGGTCGTCGCGGCCGTCGGCGGCATCGCCTTCCTGTGGGCCCCGGCTGCCCCCGCCCTGCTCCTCAGCGCGTACATCGTGCACCTGCGGATCCAGGAGCGACGCCGCTTCGTGTACGTGATGGACCGGCGCCGCGCCGAAGCGGCCGCCGCCCGGCTGCGCGAGAGCCGGCGGCCCGCCCCGACGCCGGAGCCGGAGGCCGACCCGTCCCCCATGGCCCCGGCGGTCTCCCCGCAGGAGGCGGACCGGCGGGCCCTGGTCGAGCAGACCGACCACGCGGAGTGGGTGGACCAGCAGCGCGAGCGCGGCCCGGCCCGCGGCGACAGCTGGGACCCGGTCCCGGTGCCGCTCCCCACGTACGTCACCGCCCCGGTCGCCCCGCGCGCCACGAGCGGCATCGACATCACGGACCCGGAGACCTGGAGCGCGGCCCGCTCCTCCACGGCGGCCGACCCGGCCCCCACCCCGTCCCCGGCCCCCCGCCAGCGCACCGCCCCGCCCCGCCGGGGCCGCGACCACGGCCGCACCCCGCTCTTCGACCAGTACGCGGACGACGACCGCCCCCGCGCGGCCAACGAATGACCCCGGCCGGGGGCCCGCGACGGCCCCCGGCTGACCTGCGGCGGAAGCGATTTTTGTTCTCCGCGATCGGGATGCTAATGTTTCACACGTCGCAAGGGCCTGTGGCGCAGTCTGGTAGCGCACCTCGTTCGCATCGAGGGGGTCTGGGGTTCAAATCCCCACAGGTCCACAGACACGGAAATCCCGTCCGATCGAAAGATCGGGCGGGATTTCTGCTTTCCCGTGAGGGAGCCGGACTTCTTGCCGGTGCGGACGGAGTGACACGGTCGGCCGCGACCTGACGGCCGGTCGGGCCGTTGGACGGGCATGATCACCGCATATGCCTCCGCACCTCACCCGTTCACGGAGCCGTCCGGTCCGGGCGGATTCCCCGACGCGTTGTTCGTGTCCGGGCTGGAGTGCGTCGAAGGTCTTCCATGACCGGGATGAGCCCGCTCGGCGTCGTCAGGTCCGTGAAGGCGTACGAGGCGGCGCGGGCCGCCCTGCGTCGCCTTCCCGCGCGGTACCGGCTCGGTGCCGGGCATCTCATCGGGTACGCCCCCGACCTCGTCGCCCGGGAGGCCTGCCGGAGGCTTCTGCCCGTGGCCGGCCCGCACGACGAGCGGTCGCGCTTCGACTGGCACGGCGTCATCGAGCGGCGGCTGCCGATCGAGGTCGAGCGCACGGCCGTCGATCTCGTCCGGCGCTACGTGGTCGTGCACGAGGGGCTCGGGGGCAAGCAGCGCTACACGGGCGAGGTCGACCGACTCGACGTCTGGCAGGCGATCCTGGCCCAGAAGTGACAGGTCACGTCAGGGCAGGGCAGGGCAGGTCACGTCAGGGCAGGTCGGTCAGGTCAGCGGCTTCGCGAAGCAGCGGCTCGTGGGGTAGGTGCGGTAGTGGCCGAACTTGGGGCAGGGGGCGTAGCCGCTGGAGGTGTAGAGGGCTATCGCCTCCGGCTGGGCGATGCCCGTCTCGAGGACCATGCGGGTGCGGCCGGCGGTGCGGGCGTCGGATTCCAGGGCGGCGAGGATGCGGCGGGCCAGGCCCAGGCCGCGGGCCTCGGGGACCACGTACATGCGCTTGAGTTCGGCGTCGCCGTCCTCGTAGCCCTCGGCGTTCTTGTTCTGGGTGCGCCAGCCGCCCGTGGCGACCGGGCGGCCCTCGGGGTCGTACGCGAGGAGGTAGAGGCCCCGGGGCGGGACGAACATTCCGGCGTCCAGCGGTGTGGCGTCGCCCTCGTCGCCGTAGCGGACGGCGTACTCCGCCTGGACCGCGTCGTTGAGCTTGACGGCGTCGGGGTGGTCATACGGCGTGGGCTGAATTTTCATACGATGAAGTGTATAGGTGTGCATCGGGGGCGTGTCTGTATTCTCCCGGGATGCTCACTGTCACGACCGCGAATGTCAATGGTCTCCGCGCCGCCGCCAAGAAGGGCTTCGTCGAGTGGCTGGCCGGCACCTCCGCCGATGCCGTCTGCCTCCAGGAGGTCCGCGCCGAGGAGACGCAGCTGCCCGCCGAGGTGCGAAGCCCCGAGGGCTGGTTCACCGTCCACGCCCCCGCCGCCGCCAAGGGCCGCGCCGGAGTCTCCCTCTACACGCGGCGCGAGCCCGACGCCGTACGCATCGGCTTCGGGTCCGCCGAGTTCGACTCCAGCGGCCGGTACGTCGAGGCCGAACTCCCCGGCGTGACCGTCGCGAGCCTCTACCTGCCCTCCGGCGAGGTCGGCACCGAGCGCCAGGACGAGAAGTACCGGTTCATGGCCGAGTTCCTGCCGTACCTGAAGGAGCTGCGCCAGAAGGCCGCCGCCGACGGGCGCGAGGTCGTCGTCTGCGGCGACTGGAACATCGCCCACCGCGAGGCCGACCTCAAGAACTGGAAGGCCAACAAGAAGAACGCCGGATTCCTGCCCGAGGAGCGGGAGTGGCTGAGCCAGGTCCTCGACGCGGGTGACGGCGGGTACGTCGACGTCGTGCGGGAGCTCCACCCCGAGCAGGAAGGGCCCTACTCCTGGTGGTCCTACCGGGGGCGCGCCTTCGACAACGACAGCGGCTGGCGCATCGACTACCAGATCGCCACCCCCGGACTCGCCGCCAAGGCCGTCAAGGCCTACGTCGAAAGGGCCGCGACCCACGAGGAGCGGTGGAGCGACCACGCACCCGTGACCGCCGTCTACGAGATGTAGTCCCTTTTCGCGCGGTACCGTGCTCGTGAATTGCCGAACCGGGTGGGGGCATCGTTGAACGCGCGCATTCTCATCGCCGAGGACGACGAAAAGCAGTCACGGCTGATACGGATCTATCTGGAGCGGGAGGGGAATAGCGTCCAGGTGGTCGGCGACGGGCGTTCCGCATTGGAACGCGTCCGTTCCGTACGGCCGGATCTCGTCGTGCTCGACGTGATGCTGCCCTTCGTCGACGGGCTCGACGTGTGCCGCATCCTGCGCTCCGAAGGTTCCGACGTACCGATCCTGCTGCTCACCGCCCGCAGCACCGAGGAGGACATGCTCCTCGGCCTCGACCTCGGCGCCGACGACTACCTCACCAAGCCGTACAGCCCGCGCGAGCTCACCGCCCGGGTCCGCGCGCTGCTCCGCCGCTCCCGGGCGGCCGGCGCCGCCGCCCGGGACGAGCTGCTCCGGGTCGGCCAGGTCGAGCTCGACACCGCCCGCTTCGAGGTCCGGGTCGCCGGCCGGCCGGTGGCCCTCACCTCCAAGGAGTTCTCCCTCCTGGAGGTCCTCGCACGCGAGCCGGGCCGGGTCTTCACCCGGGCGCAGATCATCGAGCGGGTCTTCGGCTTCGACAGCGACGTCCTCGCCCGCACGGTCGACGTCCACGTCCGCAACCTGCGGCTGAAACTGGAGGCCGACCCGGCCCGGCCCCGGCATCTGGAGACCGTGTACGGGCGGGGATACCGCCTCTCCGAAGGGCCGTGACGGCGTGAGTTTCCGGCTGCGGGTCTTCGCCCTCGTCCTGCTCGTCGCCGTGGCCGCCACCGCCGCCACCGCCTGGCTGACCCTGCGGCAGGTCACCGACCAGCTCCGCGAGTCCGCCGCCGCCGACCGCCAGTCCGTGGCGGCCATCACCGAGGAGCTGCGCGCGTACGGCGCCGATCACGGCGCATGGGACGGTGTCGCCGCGACCGTGCGCACCCTCGCCGAGCGGACCGGGCAGCGCATTCGGATCAGCACCGACCGGCAGGGCCAGATCGCCGACTCCGACACGCTCCTCGGCCGCGACCCGCGCCCCGGCGGCACCGCGCCCCCGCTGCTCGTCGACCCCCGACCCACGCTGGCCTTCCCCTCGGGCTGGGACGCCGGATCGATGCGCAAGGTGACGCCCACCTTGATCGGGCGCTACACCTCCAACGTGACCTACGCGGCCTGCCTGACCCGGCTCGGACAGCCGGTCACCGTCCTGCCCGGCAAGTTCGGCATCCCGTTCTTCCAGGACGGCGGGAACGCCCCGGGCGGCACACCGTGCGCCGAGACCGGCTCGAACGCCCTGCACCGGGCCGACGTCGCCGCGGCCGAGACCTGCCCCACCACAGGGAAGGCCGCGGCGCTCGCCTGCCTCCAGCGGGTCTTCACCGAACGGACCGCCGCCGTCGGCCCACAGCCCCTGACCGTGCGGCTCGGCGCGGTCGACGACGCCGGGCAGACCCTGGCCGCGGGCCCCACCGCGCTCGTCGCCGCCGGGGTGGCCGCCGCCGCGCTCGCCTGCGCGCTGCTCCTCAGCCGGGCCGTCCTGCGCCCCGTACGCGCCCTCACGGCGGCCTCCCGGGGCCTCGGCGAGGGCGACCTGGGGCGCAGGGTGCCCGCCGCCGGCAAGGACGAGATCGGGGAGCTCGGCCGGTCCTTCAACCGGATGGCCGGCTCCCTCCAGGACAGCGAGGAGCGGCAGCGCCGGCTCGTCGGGGACATCGCCCACGAACTGCGCACCCCGCTCGCCAACCTGCGCGGCTACCTGGAGGCCCTCCAGGACGGGGTCCTGGACGCCGACGCCGAACTGTTCGACTCGCTCCACGAGGAGGTGCTGCTCCAGCAGCGGATCGTGGACGACCTCCAGGACCTGGCGCTCGCCGAGGCCGGCGCCCTCACCTACCACCGCAGGACGCTGGACGCGCGGGAGCTGGTCGAGGCCTGCCGGACCGCGCACAGCGCCCGGGCCGCGGCGGCCGGGGTCGCCCTGGAGGTGGTGGGCGCCCGGCCCGGCACCGTACGGCTGCACGGGGACCCGGACCGGCTGCGGCAGGCGCTCGGCAACCTCGTCGGCAACGCGGTGCGGCACACGGCCCCCGGGGGCGGGGTGCGGCTCGAACTGGACGAGCGGGACGAGCGGGTGCGGATCGCCGTCAGGGACACCGGCAGCGGCATCCCGGCCGCCGACCTGCCGCACCTCTTCGACCGCTTCTGGCGGGCGGACGCGGCGCGCGGGCGGGCCACCGGCGGCAGCGGGCTCGGGCTGTCGATCGCCCGGCAGATCGTGGCGGACCACCACGGGGCCGTCGAGGTGGCCTCCGAGGTGGGCGTGGGGTCCGTGTTCACGGTGGTGCTGCCGGCCCCGCGGGGCGGGACCGGCAGCGGGGTGCGGGATCAGCACGGAACGCTGGACCCGTAACCGTTCAGCAGGCTGTCCTTGATCCAGCCGGAGACGCCGGTGCTGTTGTCGCGGACGTGCGACCACGTGCCGTCCTGACCGGACACCCAGCAGTGCAGGGTGAGGCCGTGGCTCGCCTGCGCCTGGCCGAGCGAGACGCACTCGGTCGTCGGGCCGGTGCGGATGTTCACGTAGTTCGTGTTCGTGCTGCCGGCACTGCCGTCCCTGTTGGCCCAGCCGGGGCTGTAACAGGCGGCGGCACCCTCCGGCGCGGCCACGGCCCCCGTGGCCGGCAGGACCAGGCCGCCGGTGGCCGCGACGGCACCGAGGGCCACCGCGGCGAGCTTCGTCCGAAGACGCATCGATCTCTCCTGAACTCTTGGTCGTTCCCGCCCGGCGCTGCGCCGGGCGGGCCGGTTCGTTCGAGTGCGGAGAAAGAATTGCCCGCCGGAGAGAAATCGTTCAATGGGCGGACGCGGTGTCGGCTCTTTTTCGGCGGTGGATATCCGGTGCGGGATGGGGGAGCGTTTCAGGACTGTCGCCCGAGGAGTCGGAACGCGTTCTCCGGCTCCGGTCGCGGGGCTTCCGGAGACCGTGACGGGGGCGCGGAGAGAAAGGAATCGGATTCCGGTCCGCCGGATCTACCGATTCCGTCCGGGCGGGAAAAGACGGGAAACGGCGGGGAAACAGCGGTAAGCCGCCAACCCGGTCCCGTGCGGTACCCGGACCAGGTTGGCCGCTTCCAGAGGGGCGCTTTCAGGGGGCGCGCGTCAGGTGCCGGACAGCGCCACCGTCGGCGCCAGGCGGCTCGCCCGTACCGCCGGATAGAGCCCCGCGATCATCCCGATCACCAGCGTCGCGCCCACCCCGGCCGCCGTCGCCCACACCGGGACGACCGTCGGCCAGCCCCGGCTCAGCGCGTACGCGGCGGTGATCAGCGTCCCCAGGACGGTGCCGCCGAGACCGCCGATCACCGACAGGAGCAGCGACTCCGTGACGAACTGCGTGCGGATCTGGCCCCGGGTGGCGCCGAGGGCCCGGCGCAGTCCGATCTCCGGGCGGCGTTCGAGGACCGAGATCACCATCGTGTTCCCGACACCGACCCCGCCGACGAGGAGCGCGACCCCGCCGAGGCCGAGGAGCAGACCGGTCAGCGCCGACTCGGTGGCCTCGCGGGCCGCGAGCGCGTCCGAGGGCCGGGAGACCTGCACCTCCGCGGGCTTCTCCGGGTTCGCCGTCGCCGGGAGCACCGCCCGTACCGCCGTCACGGCGCTGTCCTCCGTACGGACGTACACCGTCGAGGGATGGCCGTCGAACCGCAGGTACGTCCGGGCCGCCGGCCGGCCGACGAGCGCGGCGCCGTCCAGCTCCGGAGCGAGCGGTACGGGGTCGAGGACGCCGACCAGCGAGAACCAGCGGCCGCCGATCCAGAGCCGGGTCCCCGGGGTGTACACGTCGAGCCGCTGGGCGGCCGTCGCGCCGAGCACGACCGCCGGATAACGCTCGGTCGCCGCGTCCAGCCAGCGGCCCCGGCGCACCTGGCCGCCGACGGCCGGAAGCAGACCGTCGTCCGCCGCAAGCACGGTGAGCGAGCCGGTGCGGCCGACCGCGATCCGCTCGTTGCGGTAGACCTTCGCGTCGGTCGTGCCGGTGGCGGCGACCTCACGGACCGGCGGGATGCGGCCGATCATCCGCACCGCCTCGACCGGGAGCCTCGTCTTCTGCCCGCCCAGGGTGGCGCCGGGCGAGACCCTGAGCAGATTGGTGCCGAGCGCGTCGAGCCGGCGGTCCACCTCCGCCTGGCCCGAGCCGGAGATGCCGACCACCGCGATCATGGCGGCGACGCCGATCGCGATGCCGAGCGCGGAGAGGAACACCCGCAGCGGGCGGGTGCGCAGGCCGGTGCCGCCGAGCCGGACGACGTCGGCGGGGCGCAGCCGGGCGGGGCGGAGGAGGGTCCGCCGCTGCCCGTCGCGTCTGTCTCGGGGGGCGGGGATCATCCGTGCGCTCCGATCGCGGGGAACCGGCCGGGTGTCGACGTGTCCGCGACCACCCGGCCGTCGCGCATCTCGATACGGCGGGGGAGCGCGGCCGCGATCTCCCGGTCGTGGGTGATGACGACGACGGTCGTGCCCGAGGCGTGGAGCTCCCGCAGGAGCGCCAGGACGGCCGCTCCCGACGCGGAGTCCAGGTTCCCCGTCGGTTCGTCGGCGAGCAGGACGGCCGGTCCGCCGACCACCGCCCGCGCCACGGCGACCCGTTGGCGTTCGCCGCCGGAGAGCTGGTGCGGCAGATGGTGGACGCGGTGGCTGAGCCCCACCCGGGCGAGGGCCGCCGCCGCCCGGGCCCGGCGGCGGCGCAGCGGGATCCCGGCGTAGAGGAGCCCGTCGGCGACCGAGTCCAGGACCGGAACCCCGACCGCCAGATGGAACTGCTGGAAGACGAAACCGATCCGGGTGGCCCGCAGCGCCGACACCTCCCGGTCCGTCAGCTCCGCCACGTCGTGGCCGTCGACCAGGACATGGCCCGACGAGGGCCGGTCCAGGCTGCCCATCAGGTTCAGCATGCTCGACTTGCCGGAGCCCGACGGGCCCACGATCGCGACGAGTTCGCCCCGCCGGACCCGCAGGCTCACGTCCCGGACCGCGGCCACCCCGCCGGGATACGTCTTCGAGACCGCCCGGAACTCCACGACGGCGGCACCGGTGTCGTCGGCGCTCACTGCGGGATCCTCACCCTCAGGCCCGCGCGGAGCGCCGGGCCGCTCACCTCCACCATGCCGTCGGCGAAGAGGCCCGTGCGGGCGGTGACGAACCGGCCGTCCTCGGTCTCCAGGCCGTGCCCGCCCTCGGCGAGCGCCACCAGGGCGGCCACCGGGACGGCCAGGACCTGCTCGCGCTTCCGGCCCACGTACTCGACGGAGACCGGGCCCCGCTCCAGGCGGCCCAGGGAGTGCTGGTCGGGGACCGTGATCGTGACCGGGACCGTGGGCGGCGCGCCGTCGCCGCCGCCTCCCTCGGGTGCGCTCGCCTGCCTGCCGACCGAGGCGACCTCGCCCTTCACGGGGGTGCCGTCGGGCAGGCCGATGGTGACCTCGGCGCCGCGCACGGCCCAGGAGGCCTCCTGGGTGGAGGCGTTGACGACGACCTTGCGGGTCGTGCCGGTGTAGCCGAGGACGTTCTCGCCGGCCGCCGCGCCCAGCCGGACGCTCGCCTGGCCGAGGCGGATCCGGCCGGAGGCGTACACGACGTCGCCGAGGCCGACCCGGCCGGTCTCGGGCAGGCCCAGGGACTTCTGCCAGCGCTTGACGGCCCGTTCGGTGCCGGAGGTGAACCGCTCGTCGACGGTGAAGCCGGTGTAGCCGAGCGCGGCGAGGTTGGACTCGAACTGGAGGACGTCCATGCCTCGTTGAGGTCGGGGTTGGGGCTGTGGCGGCGGTTGCGGGAGCGTCGATGTCGGGGGCGCGGGGGTCGGGCCCGTGCCCTTGCCCGTACCCCTGCCCGTTCCCGTACCGCCGTCCGTGCCGCCGTCCGCGCCCGTTCCCGTACTACCGTCCGTGCCGCCGTCCGCGCCCGTTCCCGTACCGCCGTCCGTCCCCGCCGTCATGCCCAGCTCGCGGTACATCGGCAGGGCCCCGTAGAGCAGGACCACCGGCCGGTCGTCCACGCGGAGCAGGGTGTCCCCGCGCTCGGCGACCGTGCCCGCGTCCGGGAGCCAGGTGACGGTGCCGGAGGCCTTGGCCGGCAGCGGGATCTCCGTCCCGTACCCCAACTCACCGTCCACCTTGGTGCGTTCGACGAGGGTGGTGCGGGTGACCGCGACCGTGGAGCCCGCCCTCGGCGGGGCGGTGGAGCCCTCGTCGCCGTCGCCGCCGAGGCCGAGCGCGCCGACCGCGGCGACCGCCGTGACCGCGACGACGGCGGCGGCGACGAGGACGGTACGACTCCGCCGGCGGCCCGGGGCACGCGGGGGAGCCGTCCCCTCCTGCACCGGCTCCCCCTCCGCCCCGCCGGATCCGGCCTCGTCCGTGTCCCTCTCCGTGAACATCCCGCTCATCGCTCAGCCCTTGCCCGGGCCCTGCTCGACGGGGTCGCCGATGATCGGCGCGCACGTGCGGGCGGCCTGCTTGGCGGCGGCGGTGGTGGAGTCCCACTGGACGTCCCCGTACACGTTGCCGTCGGCCTCGGGGTCGGGGAAGTCGGGGGCGCCGTGCTTCTGCATGCACTCGGCGTACGCGAACTGGGTCTTGATCTGCTCGGGCGTGAGTCTGGGGGCGAGCCTGCGCTCGATCTCGGCGGGGACCGGCGGGTTGAGCGGGGAGCATTTCTCCGAGGCCTTGACGAAGACCGGGTTCTTCTTGAGGGTCCTGGCGTCGCCGAGTTCGACCTGGCCGTTCGCGTCGGGGTCGGGGGCGTCGATGTGGTTCTCGCGCAGGCACGTCACCCAGGCGCGCTTGGCCTCGACGTACGCGGCGACTTCGTCGTTGCCGCCGCCGCTGTTCCCGCCCCCGGCGGTGGTCCTGCCCGTGCCGGTGGAGGCGGTCCCGTCGGCGGCCGTCGGGATCCTCCCGGCCCCGGCCCCGTCGCCTCCGCCACCGCCGCAGCCGGTCAGCGCGAACGCCGTGACCGCCGCGGCGGCCAGCAGCACCCGGTTCGTCCTCATCGGTTCTCCCGTTCCTCGGTGGGTGCGGCGACCGTAGGACGGAGGTGATGAAGAACTTTTGAAGAACCTGTCAGGCGATCATGAGGCCGGTTCGCCGGGGTTCAGCCGCCGGTCGAGCGCCATCGACAGTTCGGCCTCCACCACGCTCTTGGCGAGCGGGCGCAGCCGCCACAGGTCGTCCTCGGCCGTGTGGGTGCGCAGGAGGTCGGTGAAGAGCTCGGCGAGGGCGTCTGCGTGTTCGCGGACGCGGGCGCCCGCCTTGAGGACCTCGGCGAGCGGGACGCCCTCCCGGACGAGGGCGGCGGAGACGTCGAGCAGCCTGCGGCTGATGTGGATGATCTCCTCGCCGTCGGTGACGAGGTAGCCGAGGTCGAGCGCGGCGGCGAGGTTCTCGGCGGTGACCTCGCCGGCGAAGTGGTCGGCGAGCTCCTCCGGGGTGAGGCGGACCGGCTCCTCCTCGGAGGGCGCGGGGAGGGCGAGGACCTCGCGGACGTTGCGGCCGCTCTCGAAGGCGGTGGTGAGGTCGGCGATGCCGTTGAGGGTGTGACCGCGCTCCAGGAGGGCGGCTATGGTGCGCAGCCGGGCCAGGTGGCCGTCGTCGTACCAGGCGATCCGGCCCTCGCGGCGGGGCGGCGGGATCAGGCCGCGTTCGCGGTAGAAGCGCAGGGTGCGCACGGTGATGCCGGCGGCGGCGGCCAGCTCCTCCATGCGGTACTCGCGTACGCCGTCGTCCGCGCTGTCCTGTGTGCCCGTGTCGGGACGTGATCCTTCTGCCACACCCGCCAGCCTATGTTGTACCGCCGGTAACTTTCCCTCGTCGTACCCCTACCGCTCGGTATGGAGCTGCTCTACAGTCCCGACTGTGCCAGTGATTGCTGGCGGAATGGGCCAGGCGCACGGGAGGCGGCATGGCGAAGCACGAGCACGTACGGGTGGCGGTGATCGGGTCGGGATTCGGCGGCATCGGGGCCGCCGTCCGGCTGCGCCGCGAAGGGATCACCGACTTCGTCGTCCTGGAGCGGGCCGACTCCGTGGGCGGCGCGTGGCGCGACAACAGCTACCCCGGCTGCGCCTGCGACGTCCCCTCCCACCTCTACTCCTTCTCCTTCGCGCCCAACCCGGACTGGCCGCGCACCTTCTCCGGACAGCGCCACATCCGCGCCTACCTGGAGCACGTCACGGACACCTTCGGGATCCGTCCGCACCTCCGCCTGAACCACGAGATGCTCCAGGCGCGGTGGGACGCGGAGGCGCTGCGCTGGGAGATCGAGACCAGTGGCGGCACCTTCACCGCCGAGGTCCTCATCGCCGCCGCAGGACCGCTCTCCGACCCCAAGATCCCCGACATCCCCGGTCTCGCCGACTTCCCCGGCAAGGTCTTCCACTCGGCGCAGTGGGACCACGACTACGACCTCCGGGGCAAGCGCGTCGCCATGGTCGGCACCGGCGCCTCCGCCATCCAGATCGTGCCCGAGATCCAGCGCGAGGTCGGGAGGCTCACCCTCTTCCAGCGCACGCCCCCGTGGGTCATGCCCCGCATGGACCGGGCGATCAGCGCCCCCGAGCGCTGGCTCCACCGCACGCTCCCCGCGACGGCGACCCTGCGCCGGGGCATCCTCTGGGGCATCCGCGAGCTCCAGGTCGGCGCCTTCACCAAGCACCCGAACGAACTCGGCCTCGTCGAGAAGCTCGCCAAGGCCAACATCGCGCGGGCGGTCAAGGACCCCGAGCTGCGGGCCAAGCTGACGCCCTCGTACCGCATCGGCTGCAAGCGCATCCTGCTCTCCAACACGTACTACCCGGCGCTCGCCCAGCCCAACGTGGACGTCGTCGCCTCCGGGCTCCGCGAGGTCCGCGGCTCGACCGTGGTCGCCGCCGACGGCTCCGAGACCGAGGTCGACGCGATCGTCTTCGGCACGGGCTTCCACGTCACCGACATCCCGATCGCCGAGCGCGTCGTCGGCGCCGAGGGGCACACGCTCGCCGAGTCCTGGAAGGACGGGGTCCAGGTGCTGCGCGGGGCCACCGCCGGCGGCTTCCCCAACCTCATGATGATCATCGGCCCGAACACCGGCCTCGGGAACTCCTCCATGATCCTCATGATCGAGTCCCAGCTGAACTACATGGCCGACTACCTCCGCCAGCTCAAGGTCCTGGGAGGCCGCGCCGCCCTCGCCGTCCGCCCCTCCGCCGTCGGCGCCTGGAACCGCAAGGTCCAGTCCCGGATGGAGCGGACCGTGTGGAAGGCCGGCGGCTGCAACAGCTGGTACCTCGACGCCAGCGGCCGCAACACCACCCTGTGGCCGGGCACCACGGCCGAGTTCCGGCGCGAGACCCGCCAGGTCGACCTCTCGGAGTACGAGGTGATCCGCGCCGCCAGGGCCGAACCCGCCGCCCGTCGTACCGCCAAGAAGAAGGAGGCCGCCCAGTGAGCCGGCACCTGACCTCGCTGCCCGAGTCCCGCGCCCTCACCGCCGTCTCCGCCGACGGCACCCCGATCCACGTCGAGGTGTACGGCCCCGAGGACGCGCCCGCCGTCGTCCTCTCCCACGGCTGGACCTGCTCGATCGCCTTCTGGGCCGAGCAGATACGGTCCCTCGCAGCCGATCACCGGGTCATCGCCTACGACCAGCGCGGCCACGGCCGGTCTCCCGCGCCCGCAGCAGGGGGCTATTCGACCACCGCGCTCGCCGACGACCTGGAGGCGGTGCTCGCGGCCACCCTCGGCCCCGGCGAGCGGGCCGTCCTGGCCGGCCACTCCATGGGCGGCATGACGATGATGGCGGCCGCCGGGCGGCCCGCCTTCCGGCAGCACGCCGCCGCCGTCCTGCTCTGCTCCACCGGGCCCTCGCGGCTGACCGCCGAGGCCACCGTCGTACCGCTCCGGCCCGGCGGCCCGCGCACCCGGCTGACGAAGGCGGTCCTCGGCGCGAAGGCGCCGCTCGGCCCGGTCAGCGCCGTGTCGAAGAAGGTCCTGAGGTACGCGACGATGGGACCGGGTTCGGCACCGGAACGGGTCGAGGCCTGTGCCCGGATCGTGCACGCCTGCCCACGCGGCGCCCGCTACGGCTGGTCGCAGGTCCTGGCCGGACTCGACCTCGAAGCGGGGCTGCGGGAGCTCCGGCTGCCGGTGGCCGTGCTCGTCGGCACCGCCGACCGGCTCACCCCGCCCGTCCACGCCCATGTGATGGCGGAGGCGCTGCCGCACTGCACGGGGCTCGTCCAGCTGGCCGGCATGGGCCACATGACGCCGGTGGAGGCCCCCGAGGCCGTCACCGCACAGATCCGTGAACTGACCCTCACGTACCTGGGCGTGAAGGAGAACGAGGAGGCAGGGGCGTGAGCAGGGTGAGCCTGGAAGGACAGGTCGCGGTCGTCACCGGAGGTGCCCGCGGTGTCGGGGAGCTCCTCGCCCGCAAGCTCTCCGCACGCGGCGCGAAGATCGCGCTCGTCGGTCTGGAGCCGGAGCAGCTCAAGGAGGTCGCCGGGCGTCTGGACACCGAGGCCGACTGGTGGCACGCCGACGTCACCGACCACGAGGCGATGGCCCGGGTCGCGGCCGAGGTGAAGGAACGGTTCGGGAAGGTCGACATCGTCGTCGCCAACGCCGGTGTCGCGGCGGGCGGTCCCTTCGTCGACTCCGACCCGGCCGCCTGGCGGCGGGTCATCGAGGTCAACCTGATCGGCGGCGCGGTGACGGGCCGGGCGTTCCTGCCGGTCCTCATGGAGTCCCGGGGGTACTTCCTCCAGATCGCCTCGCTCGCCGCTCTCACGCCGGCCCCGATGATGACGGCGTACTGCGCCTCCAAGTCGGGCGTCGAGGCCTTCGCGCACAGCCTGCGCGCCGAGGTCGCGTACAAGGGGGTGAAGGTCGGCGTCGGCTATCTGTCCTGGACCGACACGGACATGGTGCGGGGCGCGGACCAGGACGACGTGATGAAGGAGCTGCGGCAGCGGCTGCCGTGGCCCTCGAACCGCACGTACCCCCTCGGCCCGGCCGTCGACCGGATCGTCGCGGGCATCGAGCGGCGCTCGGCCCATGTGTACGCGCAGTGGTGGCTGCGCGGGATGCAGTCGGTCCGCGGCTACCTGCCGGGCCTGATCGCCACGGTCGGGCAGCGCGAGATGCGGCGCTTCGAGCCGCGCCTGAGCTCGGTCTCCAAGGGCCTGGTGGGCGCGGGCGGCGCGGCCGACGAGCAGGCGCGGACGGGCGGGGCCGCCGCGGGTAACCGTCCGTAACTGATCGAAATGCGTGGAATGTTCGCTCGTGCAAGGCTGATCGAGGCCCGAGGAGCACATCGCCCCGGGCCCCCTCACACCCTTCTAGGAGTGAACCCTCATGGGCATGCAAGACCAGATCAAGGGCAAGACGAAGCAGGCCGCGGACAAGGCCAAGCAGGCGATGGACGACGCGAAGGGCAAGGCGTCCGATCGTGCCCAGCAGGGCCGCGAGCGCTCCGAGGAGGAGACCCGCCGGGCCCAGCAGGAGGCCCAGGACCGCATGGACCAGGACTACGACGCCTGACCTCGGCCCGTCCTTGACGGAGGCGCACCCGGGAGACCGGGTGCGCCTTCGTGCGTGCCCGAGAGCTGCGCCCGGGATGCCGGGTGCGCCTTCGCGCGTGCCCGAGAGTGGCGCCCGGGATGCCGGATGCGCCGCCTTCGCGCGTGCTCGAAAGCGGATCTTGGCCAGTAACTCACGCGCGCCCGCGGCCGGATCTTCGTACCGTGACCGCCATGGCCGTACTTGAGCGACTCCGACCCGACCACGCGCCCGCCCTGCTCGTCTTCGAGCGGGAGAACCGGGGGTACTTCGCCGCGTCCGTGCCCGACCGGGGGGACGCGTACTTCACCGACTTCGCGGAGCGGCACCAGGCGCTGCTCGACGAGCAGGAGACCGGGACCATCCGATTCCACGTGCTCGTGGGGGAGGGCGGGGAGATCCTCGGGCGGTTCAACCTGATCGACGTCGCCGACGGGGGCGCCGAGCTCGGGTACCGGGTGGCGGAGAGGGCGACCGGGCGCGGGGTGGCGACGGCCGCGGTGCGGGAGCTGTGCCGGCTGGCCCGGGAGGAGTACGGGCTGAGCCGGCTGACCGCCGTCACGACCCTCGACAACGCGGGGTCGAGGGCCGTGCTCGGGCGGGTCGGCTTCGGAGTGGTCGGGAGCGTGACGCTCGACGGGCGGGCCGGCGCCGCCTACGAACTCGACCTCGGACTGGCCTCCTAGGGGGTCTCCGGCCTCGGCGGCAGTTTCGGGCGGGAGCGGTCCGGGAGGGACTCGTAGCCCGGGGGGCTCGCCGCCGGGGTCTCGTCGAGGAGGGCGAGGGCGACGTGGACCGCGTCGTCGAGCTGGGCGTGCCTCCCCTCGGCCCAGTCCAGCGGCGTGCGGAGCACCGCGAGGTCGGGTTCGACGCCGTGGTTCTCCAGGGACCAGCCGTACTCGGGGAACCAGGCCGCGTTCATCGGGACGGTGATCTGGGTGCCGTCGCCGAGCCGGTGGCGGCCGGTCATGCCGACGACCCCGCCCCAGGTGCGCTGCCCGACGACCGGGCCGAGGCCGAGGAGCTTGAAGGCGGCGGTGATCATGTCGCCGTCGGAGGAGGTGGCCTCGTCGGCGAGGGCGACGACGGGGCCGCGCGGGGCGTTGGAGGCGTACGACACGGGCTGGGCGTTGCGCGTGAGGTCCCAGCCGAGGATCCGGCGGGTCAGCTTCTCGACGACGAGTTCGCTGATGTTGCCGCCGGCGTTGCCGCGCACGTCGACGATGAGGGCCGGCCGGGAGACCTCCATGCGCAGGTCGCGGTTGAACTGGGCCCAGCCCGAGCCGCCCATGTCGGGGATGTGGAGGTAGCCGCAGCGGCCGCCGCTGATCTCGCGGACCACCGCGCGGCGTTTGGCGACCCAGTCCTGGTAGCGCAGCGGGCGTTCGTCGACGAGCGGGACGACGGCGACGCGGCGGGCCCGGCCCTCGCCCTCGGCGGGGGTGAAGGTGAGCTCGACGGTGGTGCCGCCGGTGCCGGAGAGCAGGGGGTACGGGCCGGCGACGGGGTCCACGGGCCGGCCGTCGACGTGGGTGAGGACGGCGCCCTCGCGGATGCCGGTGCCGGCGAGCGGGGAGCGGGCCTTGGAGTCGGAGGACTCGCCGGGCAGGATCCGCTTCACGGTCCAGCCGGCCTCGCGGGGCACGAGGTTGGCCCCGAGGAGGCCCATGGGCCGCTGGTAGTGCGGTGGGCCCTCGTTGCGGCGGGCGGGAGTGACGTACGCGTGCGAGGTGCCGAGTTCGCCCATCACCTCGCGGAGCAGGTCGGCGAACTCGTCGGGGGAGGCGACCCGTTCGACGAGCGGCCGGTACTGGTCGAGGACGGCCGTCCAGTCGACCCCGCCCATGCCGCGCTCCCAGAAGTAGGCGCGGACGATCCGGCCGGCCTCGTCGAAGGCCTGCCGCCACTCGGCGCCCGGGTCGATCTCGTGCAGGATGCGCCGCAGGTCCAGGTAGACGGTGGAGTCGCCGTCGCCGGACTCGGTGGCGGGCACGGCCCGCAGTTCGCCCTCGTCGGCGACGACGAGCCGGGTGCCGTCGCCGCTGACCGCGAACCAGTCGAGGTCCTTGGCGAGTTCGCTCTTGCGGGCCTTGGTGATGGAGAAGTGCTCCAGGGTGGGTTTGCCGGAGGTGTCGGCCGGGTTGGCGAAGGTCTCGCCGAGCGCGCCCGAGATGGGCCAGCGCAGCCAGACCAGGCCGCCGCCGCTGACCGGGTGCAGCGCCGAGTACTTGGAGGCGGCGACGGGGAAGGGCGTGACCCGGTCGGGGAGCCCTTCGATCTCGACGGTGACCGTGCCGTCGGCGGTCTCCGTGTCGTCGTCGGCGGGGTCGAGGCCGCCGGCGGCCGGGCGTCCGTCGGGGAGCAGCGCGAAGGGGGAGGGGGTGGCGGAGGAGAGCGGGACGAGGTAGGGGCGGCAGCCGAGCGGGAAGGACAGGTCGCCGGTGTGCACGTCGTACACCGGGTCGAAGCCCCGCCAGGAGAGGAAGGCGAGGTAGCGGCCGTCGCGGGTGAAGACGGGGTTCTCGTCCTCGAAGCGGCCGTTGGTGACGTCGACGACGGTGCGGGCGCCGGGGCCGGAGATGCGGGCCATCTTGATGGAGCGCAGGGAGCGGCCGATGCCCGGGTGGGACCAGGTGAGCCAGTCGCCGTCGGGGGAGAAGGCGAGGTCGCGGACGGGCCCGTTGACGGACCTGATGAGTTCGGTGACCTCGCCGTTGGAGTCCTCGGTGGCGTCGAGGAGGAGGAGCCGGCCGTCGTGGGCGGCGATGGCGAGGCGTTCGCCGTCGGGGTCGGCGATCAGTTCCTCGACCCGGCCGAGGTCGCCGGAGGCGAGGCGGCGCGGGGGCCGGTCGCCGCTGGCGCGCGGCAGGTAGGCGACCTCGACGGCGTCCTCGCCCTCGGCGTCGGTCACGTATGCGACCTGGCCGCCGCTGCCGAGCATCTCGGGCAGCCGGACCCGGACGCCCGGGGTGTCGATGATCGTGCGGGCGGGGCCGTCGCGGTGCGTCAGCCAGTACAGGCTGCCGCGCACGGAGACGGCGGAGGCCCGGCCGGTCTCGTCGACGGAGAGGGCGTCGATGTGGTGGGCGGCCGGCACCTGGTAGGAGCGGCGGCCGACGCGCTGCCCGCCGAGCCGGACCTCCAGCCTGCGGGGGCGGGAGTCGGCGGTGAGGGCGTCGACGATCCACAGCTCGCCCGCGCACTGGTAGACGACGCGGTGCCCGTCGCTGGAGGCGTGCCGGGCGTAGAACTCGTCGTGGTCGGTGTGGCGGCGCAGGTCGGTGCCGTCGGGCTGGCAGGAGTAGAGGTTGCCGACGCCCTCGTGGTCGGAGAGGAAGGCGATCCGCCCGCCGACGGCCATCGGGGCGTCGAGGTGGCCGCCGATGTCGGGCAGCAGCCGCTCCCCGTGGAGCCAGAGGCGGCCGGTGGCGCCGCCCAGGTAGCGCTTCCAGGCGGCCGGTTCGTGCGGGGGCTTCCCGGTGAGGAGGAGGCTGCGGCGCTCGCCGTCCTGTCCGGTGATCGCGGTGTCGTCGGTCACGGCTATGTCCGAGACGGGGCCCCAGGGCAGGCGGAGGCCGGGGGCGCCGTCGGTGGGGACGGTGTAGGCCCAGGAGTAGTACGAGAAGGGCTGGCCGTGCGAGGAGACGGCGAGGATGTCGGAGCGGCCGTCCTTGTCGGGGGGCGTCCAGCCGCAGACCCGGGTGTCGGTGGAGCCCCAGTAGGTGAGCCGCCGGGCGGGGCCGCCGTCGATGGGGACGAGATGGATCTCTGGGTCGAGGCTGCGCCAGTTCGTGTACGCGATGTGCCGGCCGTCCGGCGAGAAGCGCGGGTGGCCGACCCGCGTGCGGTCGACGGTGAGGCGCCAGGCCCGGCCGGGGCTGTGGCCCTCGGGGACGAGCGGTGCGAGCCACAGGTCGTCCTCGGCGGCGAAGCACAGCAGGTCGTCGTGGAGGTGCGGAAAACGGAGATACGCGACGTCGTCACTCACCTCCTCATGCTTTCCGCGCGGAGGGGGTGAGGCAACTCGTACGTGTATGCGGGCGTCCTGTGGGGTGGGGACGCCGTGTGGCCCAGGACACGTACGAAACGGTTTCGTTTCGCTGGGGGCGGGGGTATCTTCGTACTGTACGAAACCGTTTCGTTCGGTCCGGAGGTTCCGCATGGCCCGCAGCAGACTCACCCCCGAGCGGGAGTCCGAGCTGCACGGAGCCGTGCTCGACCTCCTCCGCGAGGTCGGCTACGACGCCCTCACCATGGACGCCGTCGCCGCCCGCACCCACTCCAGCAAGGCCACCCTCTACCGCCAGTGGGGGAGCAAGCCGGAGCTGGTCGCCCGGGCGCTGCGCGCCAACAAGCCGGCCGATCTCTCCGAGATCGACACGGGCTCGCTGCGCGGCGACTTCCACGAGCTGATGGCGAGGACCGACGACTGCCAGATGGAGAAGGACTCCGCGCTGATGCGGGGCCTGGCCCATGCCGTCCACACCCACCCCGAACTGCACCGGGCACTGCGCGAGCTGCTCATCGAACCCGAGATGAACGGCCTCGACGAAGTGCTGCGCAGAGCGGTCCGCCGGGGCGAGGTCGACGCCGACAACCCGGCGCTGAAACTCGTCCCGCACATGCTGATCGGTGCGTTCATCGCCCGGCCGCTGATCGACGATCAACCGGTCGACCGCGCGTTCCTCAGCGCCTACATCGACGCCGTCGTGCTCCCCTCACTCGGCGTCTGATCCCGCACCACCTCTGATCCCGCACCACCGCTTTCTCTCCACCTGACGTCGAACCGCTCACGCCGTCGGGCCGGCTCCCCATGCCCTGTCCCGCCCCACACTGGGAGTACGCCCCCGTGGCCACGTTCCTCTACAAGTTGGGCCGCACCGCCTTCCGGCGCCGACGGCTCGTCGCCCTCCTCTGGGTGGCGCTCCTCGCGATCGCCGGCGTCGGTGCCGCCACCGCGCCCACCCCCACCTCCAGCTCCTTCTCGATCCCCGGCACCGAGGCCCAGCGCGCCTTCGACCTGCTCGAAGAGCGCTTCCCGGGCGCCGGAGCCGACGGGGCCACCGCCCGCGTCGTCTTCAAGGCCCCCGAGGGCGAGAAGATGACCGACGCCGCGCACAAGGCCGTCGTCGAGGAGACCGTCGCCGCGCTCAAGTCGGGCTCGGACCAGATCGTCTCGGTGACCGACCCGTACACCGCGCACGCCGTCTCGCAGAACGGCTCCACCGCCTACGTCTCGGTCTCCTACAAGGTCAACGCCATGGAGCTGACCGACGAGACGCGCGAGGCCCTCAAGGAGGCCGGACACAACGCGCAGGGCAAGGGGCTGACCGTCGAGGTCGGCGGCGACGCCCTCCAGACCATGCCCGAGCAGGGCGCGAGCGAGGCCATCGGCATCGTCCTCGCGGGCATCGTGCTCGTCATCACCTTCGGCTCGCTCGTCGCGGCCGGACTCCCGCTGCTCACCGCGGTCATCGGCGTCGGCATCGGCGTCTCCTCGATCACCGCGCTCGCGAACGTCCTGGACCTCGGCACCACCACCTCCACGCTCGCGTCGATGATCGGCCTCGCCGTCGGCATCGACTACGCCCTCTTCATCGTGTCCCGCTACCGCGCGGAGCTCGCCGACGGCCGGGACAACGAGGAGGCCGCGGGCCGCGCGGTCGGCACGGCCGGCTCCGCCGTCGTCTTCGCCGGACTCACCGTCGTCATCGCCCTCGTCGGCCTGGCCGTCGTCAACATCCCGATGCTGACGAAGATGGGCTTCGCCGCCGCCGGCACGGTCGTGATCGCCGTACTCATCGCGCTCACGCTGATCCCCGCCCTGCTCGGCTTCGCCGGGAACAAGGTCGTCGGCCGCAAGCAGCGCAAGGGGCTCGTGAAGGACGAGGGCAAGCCCAACGGCGGCACCCGCTGGGCCCGCTTCGTCATCCGCCGCCCGCTGATGGTGCTGATCGTCGGCGTCCTCGGCCTCGGCGCGATCGCCGTGCCCGCCGCCTCCCTGGAGATGGGCCTCCCGGACGACGGCGTCAAGCCGACCTCCACCTCCGAGCGCCGCGCGTACGACACGCTGTCCGACGGCTTCGGCCCCGGCTTCAACGGCCCGCTGCTCGTCGTCGTGGACGGCGACAAGGCGACCGCCGACAGGACGGTCTCCACGATCAAGGGCCTCGACGGCTGGGCGGCGGTCACCCCGGCGACCCCGAACAAGGCCGGCGACGCCGCGATGATCACCGTGGTCCCGAAGGACCGGCCGTCCTCCGCCGAGACCGAGAACCTGGTCCACGACATCCGGGACGCCACCGGCGACGACGTCCTCGTCACCGGCGCCACCGCGCTGAACATCGACTTCTCGCAGAAGATGAACGACGCCCTGGTGCCCTACCTGGCCCTCGTCGTCGGCCTCGCCTTCGTGCTCCTGACCCTGGTCTTCCGCTCGGTCCTCGTCCCGCTGAAGGCGGCCCTCGGCTTCCTGCTCTCGGTGGTCGCGGCCCTCGGCGCGGTCGTCGCGGTCTTCCAGTGGGGCTGGCTCGGCAGCCTCTTCGGGGTCGAGCAGACCGGCCCGATCATGTCGATGATGCCGATCTTCATGGTGGGTGTCGTCTTCGGTCTCGCGATGGACTACGAGGTCTTCCTCGTCACCCGGATGCGCGAGGCGTACGTGCACGGCGAGCGTCCCGGCGAGGCGATCGTGACCGGCTTCCGGCACAGCGCCCGGGTGGTCACCGCCGCCGCGGTGATCATGATCGCGGTCTTCTCCGGCTTCATCGGCATGACCGACCAGATGATCAAGATGATCGGCTTCGGCCTGGCCGTCGCGGTCCTCTTCGACGCCTTCGTGGTCCGGATGGCGATCGTCCCGGCCGTCCTCGCGCTGCTCGGCCACAAGGCCTGGTGGCTGCCGAAGTGGCTGGACCGGATCCTGCCGAACGTGGACGTGGAGGGCGAGGGGCTCGCGAAGTCCGCCGACGGGCCCGGCGCCGAAAGGCCGGACCTCGTGAAGGTCTGAACCTCCCGGTCCTGAGGCCGTACGCCGTCAGTGTGTCGTCATCGACGTACTGGCGGCGTACGTGTGCTTCAGGAAGCGGAGGAGGGCCGTCGTGTCGAACTGCACGACGGTGACCCCGTCGTCCGTGTGGAGCTCGACGACCGTCTGGACCCGGCCGCAGGGCCAGACCCCGATGTCGCCGCGACGGGTAGGCGCGCGCAGGCCGGTCTCCAGGAGCGCGCGCGGGAAGGACCACTCGACGGCGCCGGGGAAGCCGAGACGGACGGTCGCGGGGGAGGACTCGGGGTCGTAACGGAGGGACACCGGGACGGGCCGGGAGAGTGGGGCGTCGCTGATGATCCGTCCCTTGGCGTGGTCGTCGACTTTTCGGTCGTGCGCGCCGGCCATCGGGGGCTCCTCACGTTTTGTCCTCTTATCGACTAATGTCCCACTCCTTCCCGGTGACCGCCGGGTGCATGCGTGTACGGCGACGGGTGTGCGCGGGGTCACGTGCGTCCCTGCGCCGCCGTCCTGTGACCCATGCGCTCTTGCAAGCTCTTTGCAGGAGCGCTCTATCATTCGGGACGTGCATGTACCTGACGGATTCATCAACGCCCCCGTATCGGCGGCCGCCGGTGTCGTCGCCGCCGGCGCCGTCGCCGCCGGCCTGCGCGGAGCCCGGCGCGAACTGGACGAGAGGACGGCGCCCCTCGCCGGCCTCGTCGCGGCCTTCATCTTCGCCGTCCAGATGCTGAACTTCCCCGTCGCCGCGGGGACCAGCGGACACCTCCTCGGCGGTGCGCTCGCCGCGATCCTCGTCGGGCCCTGGACCGGCGTCCTGTGCATCGCCGTCGTCCTCCTCATGCAGGGCATCCTCTTCGCCGACGGCGGCCTCACCGCCCTCGGCGTGAACATCACCGTCATGGGCGTCGTCACCGTCGTCGTGGCCTACGCCCTCTTCCGCGGCCTGGTCCTCGTCCTGCCGCGCACCCGCCGCTCGGTGACCGCCGCCTCGTTCGCCGCCGCGCTCGTCTCCGTACCGGCCGCGGCCGCCGTCTTCACGCTCATCTACGCGATCGGCGGCACCACCGACGTACCGGTCTCCAAGGTCCTCACCGCCATGGTCGGCGTGCACGTCCTCATCGGCGTCGGCGAGGCCGTCATCACCATGCTGACCGTCGGCGCCGTCGTGGCCGTCCGCCCCGACCTCGTGTACGGCGCCCGCGGCCTCACCGCCCCCCTCAAGCTCCGCGTCGACGGCGAGCTGATCGACGCGACCCCGGCCCCGGTGGCCGCCCGCCCCCCGAAGAAGCTGTGGATCGGCGGTCTCGTCACCGCCCTCGTCCTCGCCGGCTTCGTCTCCTTCTACGCCTCCGCCAGCCCCGACGGCCTGGAGAAGGTCGCCGCCGACAAGGGCATCGACGCCAAGGCCGAGGACCACGCCGCCGCCGACTCCCCGCTCGCCGACTACGGCGTCAAGGGCATCGAGGCCCCCCGGCTCTCCGGCGGCCTGGCCGGCGTGATCGGCGTGGGCGCGACCCTCGCCGTCGGCACCGGCGCCTTCTGGATCGTCCGCCGCCGCAAGACCGCTGTGAACGCCTGACATGGGAGCGGGGCACGCGCACAAGCTCTACCGGCACGCACCGTCGCCGGTCCACGAGCTGCCCCCGCACACCAAGCTCGTCGCCGTCCTCGGCTTCGTCGTGGTCGTCGTCTCGACGCCCCGCGAGGCCGTCTGGGCCTTCGCCCTCTACGCCGCGCTCCTCGCGGCCGTCGCGGCGAAGGCCCGGATCCCGGCCGGCTTCCTGCTCAAGCGGCTGCTCATCGAGATCCCGTTCGTCGCCTTCGCGCTGCTCATGCCCTTCGTGGTCCCCGGCGAGCAGACGACCTTCCTCGGGGTGTCGCTGAGCGTCCCCGGCCTGTGGGGCGCCTGGAACGTCCTCGCCAAGGGCACCCTCGGCGTCGCCGCCTCCGTGCTCCTCGCCTCCACCACCGAACTGCGGGCCCTGATCCTCGGCCTCCAGCGGCTGAAGCTGCCGCCGCTGCTCGTCCAGATCGCCTCGTTCATGATCCGGTACGGGGACGTCATCACCGACGAGATGCGCCGCATGTCCGTCGCCCGCCGCTCGCGCGGCTTCGAGGCGAAGGGCGTCCGCCACTGGGGCGTCCTCGCCAAGTCCGCCGGCGCCCTCTTCATCCGCTCGTACGAGCGCGGCGAACGCGTCCACCTCGCCATGGTCAGCCGCGGCTACGCCGGCACCATGCCGGTCATCGACGAGGTGACCGCCACCCGCGCCCAGTGGACGTACGCCGCCGCGCTGCCGCTCACCGCACTCCTGATCTGCCTCCTGGGATGGACCCTATGACCGCCCCCTCGCTCGACGTCACCGGCCTCGCGTACGCCTACCCCGACGGCCACCAGGCCCTCTTCGGCGTGAACCTGACCGTCGGGCGCGGCGAACGGGTCGCCCTCCTCGGCCCCAACGGCGCCGGCAAGACCACCCTCGTCCTCCACCTCAACGGCATCCTCACCGGCGGCGCGGGCACGGTCACCGTCGCCGGGCTGCCGGTCGGCAAGAAGCACATGGCCGAGATCCGACGCAAGGTCGGCATCGTCTTCCAGGACCCCGACGACCAGCTGTTCATGCCGACCGTCCGCGAGGATGTGGCCTTCGGCCCGGCGGCGGCCGGTGTCCGGGGCGCCGAGCTGGAAGCCGTCGTGCGCAGGGCCCTGGACCGGGTCGGCATGGCGGAGTTCGCCGACCGGCCCCCGCACCACCTGTCCTTCGGACAGCGCCGCCGGGTCGCCGTCGCGACCGTCCTCGCGATGGAGCCGGAGATCCTCGTCCTCGACGAGCCGTCCTCCAACCTGGACCCGGCCTCGCGCCGCGAGCTCGCCGACATCCTCCGCACCCTCGACGTCACCGTCCTGATGGTCACCCACGACCTGCCGTACGCCCTGGAGCTCTGCCCGCGCTCGCTGATCCTCAGCGAGGGCGTGATCGCGGAGGACGGTCCGACCGCCGCGATCCTCTCGGACGAGGAGCTGATGGCCCGGCACCGCCTTGAGCTGCCGTTCGGCTTCGTGCCGAGTTCCGTGGCCTGACTTTGCTCCGACCGGCTGGACATGCCGGTGGGTCGTGCCGGGAAGCTCCGAGCGGTGGCGGCGCCGAGGTTATGAAGGGAATCGGATGACAGTTCGTCGTTCGATCCCCTTCATGGACATCACCCTCAGGAGTCGCACTATGCGCCCCATCAGAGCCGCCTGTCTCGGCACGGCCACACTGGTCGCCCTTCTCACCTGCACATCTGTAGCGGGCGCCGCCGCGACGGACACCGGTTCCGCCCAGACCACGGGCAAAGCCCGGGTCATCACCCTCACGGGCGTGGTGCAGGAGGTGCACCGCTTCCCCGTATCGACCACCCCCGGCGTCGTCTCGCAGGGCGATCGGGTCGTCGTCCGCTCGATCCTCTCCGACCTGGACGGCAACGAGGTCGGCGAGACCAACGGCACCTGCACCACCACCCGGGGCGGCAGCGATGAAGCCGAGCAGTGCCTCGTGACCTACACCCTCGCGGACGGCCAGCTCGTCGTGGCGGGCATGTTCTACAACTACCTCGACCCGGACGCTTCCTTCGACAACGCGATCACCGGCGGCACCGGGAGGTACGACAAGGCTCGTGGCTCGGTCCACGCCGAGCTGCTGAATGGCGTGAGGACGTTCACGATCAGCCTCGTCTGAGGCCCCCCCGGCGTCCACCTGACCCCGGAATCCGACCGTCCCCCCTCGCGTTGCACCATGGGAGCCGGTCGAACGAAAGAGAGTGTGGGTCAGGTGGACGTCCAGGGCACGGTGGCGGCGGGCTGGGAGCCGGTCAGGGACGCGTTCCTGCGCAACTTCGAGCAGCGGGGGGAGCGCGGCGCGGCCGTCGCCGTCCACCGGGACGGCGTGAAGGTCGTCGACCTGTGGGCGGGCACCAAGGATGCCGACGGCCAGGACATGTGGTCCGAAGACACCGCCCAGGTCGTCCGCTCGGCCACCAAGGGCGTCGCCGCCGCCGTCCCGCTGCTCCTGCACCAGCGCGGCCTGCTCGACCTGGACGCCCCCGTCGCCTCGTACTGGCCCGAGTTCAAGGCCGCCGGCAAGGACCGGGTGACCGTACGGCAGCTGCTCGCCCACCGGGCCGGGGTGCCCGTGCTCGACCGGCCGCTCACCCTCGCCGAGGCCGTCGACCTGCCGACGGCGACGGCCGCGATAGCCGCCCAGGCCCCCGTCTGGGAGCCCGGCACCGCCCACGGCTACCACGCCCACACCTTCAGCTGGCTGCTCTCCGGCCTCGTCCAGCGGGTCACCGGCCGCACCATCGGCCAGTGGGTCGCCGAGGAGATCACCGGCCCCCTCGGCCTCGACCTGTGGATCGGCCTGCCCGAGGCCGAGGCCCACCGGGTCGGCCGGCTCGGCCCCGTCGAGGAGATCGACCCGCCCGGCAGCGGCGCGCTCAAGCTCCGCCCCAAGCGCTCCGTCACCGAGGCCTACCAGGACCCGGACTCCCTCACCCGGCGGGCCTTCGGGGTCATCGACCCCAAGCCCGACGAGAACGACCCCGTCTACCGGGCCGCCGAACTGCCCGGCTCGGCGGGCGTCGCCACCGCCCGCGCCCTCGCCCGCTTCTACGCCGCCACCCTCGGCCCCGTGGACGGCGCCGAGCGCCTCCTCACCCCGGACACCCTCACGCTCGCGCGGACCGAGGAGTCGGCGGGCCTGGACAAGGTGCTGCTCGTCGGCACGCGCTTCGGCCTCGGCCACATGCTGCACGGTCCGGCCTCCCCGCTCCTCGGCCCGTCCTCCTTCGGCCACCCCGGCCGCGGCGGCTCCCTCGGCTTCGCCGACCCGGACGCGGGGATCGCCTTCGGGTACGTCACCAACGGCATGCGGAAGACGGTCACGGCCGACCCGCGCGCCCAGGCGCTGATACGGGCGGTGCGGTCGGTGACGGGGGCCTGAGTTCCGGGCCTCACCCACCGGGACGGGCGACCTGACATTGTGAGCGGTCGCCGGCAGTCGACCGGCCACCTGGCCGATACCGTGTGGCCGCTCCACCGACCGATGGAGCGGGCACGGGGGTGCAGGGTGATCGAGATTCCGCCGCGGCGGACCGGGTACGGGACGGTCCGGATCGCCGACAGCCGACTCTGGGAGACGTACGGCAGCATCGGGCTGCTCTCCACACGACAGGGGCTCGCGCCCTGGCCGTACACCAACTGGGACCGGGCGGCCCGCCGTTCACTGACCCGGGCCGGGGTGACCATCCCGGGCTGGCTCGCCCCTCTCTACCGGATCCGCGGTGGCGCCCTCCCGTCCTTCCTCCTCGTCGTCCCGTCCCCCGCCTTATCGGCCGGGCGCGACCTCGCGGCGGACCTCGCCCCGCTCCGCGCCGTCTCCCCGGCCCGTGTCCGGGAGGAGCTCGACCAGTGGTTCCCGCAGGGCGTGCCCGCCGAGGTGCGCCCCCTGTACGAGGACCCGCGGGCGCGCCTCGCCGAACTCTGCGAGTTCCTGCCCCGGTACTGGCACGCCGCCCTGGCCCCGTACGCGGCACCCCTGCGGGTCGCGACGGAGGAGGACATCCTGCTGCGCGCCCGGATCCTCGCCACCCAGGGGCCGGAGCGGCTCCTCGGCTCCCTGCGCGGACGGCGGCTCGCGCGACACGGCGACACGCTGAGGCTGCACGTCGCCGGGGCGAGCGGCCGGATCGCGGTGCCGGACGTCTCCCGACTGGTCCTCGTCCCCCTGGTGTTCGGCCGGGGAGCCCCGTACGCGGCGTCCGCGCCGGACGGGACGGCGGCCGTGGCGTACCGGGCCGAGGGGGCCGCCGTACTCGTCGGGGAGACGCCGCCGGACCGGCGGGGCCCCGCCGGCGGCCCGGCGCGGGGCGACCGCCTGGAGATCCTGCTCGGCCGCAGCCGGGCCGGCGTCGTCCGCGGCCTCGTCGCGCCCACCACCACCTCGGACCTGGCCGCGACCCTGGGCCTCGCCCCGAGCACCGTCTCCGAACACCTCGCGTCCCTGGTCGCCGCGGGCGTGGTGCGGCGGCGCAGGGAGGGCGTGCGGGTGCTGTACGAGCTGGACGGCCCGGGTGTCGCGCTGCTCCGGCACATGGACACCAGGCGTAGGGTCAACGCACCGGAAAACCGAACCAGTTGAAACCAGTTGAATCCAGGAGGAACAGAATGACCACGGATGCCACGGGTGTCGAGGCGGACACGTACGGGAAGCTGCTCGCCCTCCTCGACGAGCGCGGCGCGGCCTACCGGGTGATCGAGCACGCCCCCGAGGGCGCCACCGAGGCGGTCAGCGCGCTGCGGGGCCACGAGCTCGACCGGGCGGCCAAGTGCATCATCGCCATGGTGAAGATCGGCAAGAAGGAGAAGCGCTTCGCGCTCGTCGTCGTACCGGGCGACCGGCGCATCGACCTGGGCGCCGTGAAGGCGCTGTACGGCGGCACGTACGTCTCCTTCGCCTCCCCGGAGATCGCCGAGGAGCTCGCGGGCTCCCCGAGCGGCACGATCCTCCCGTTCGCCTTCGACGAGCGGCTCGAACTGATCGTGGACCCGGACCTGCTGGTCCACCCGGAGTTCTTCTTCAACGCGGCCCGGCTCGACCGCTCGATCGCCCTCTCCGCCGAGGACTACCGGGCGATCGCCGAGCCGCGCGTGGAAAAGGTCTCGGCCGTCTGACCCCTGGGCTCAGGCGACGGCCGGGGTGAGGGCGAGCACCATCCCGAGCCCGACGAGCACGGTCCCGATGACCTTGTTGAGCACGCGCTGCCGCTGCAACAGCCGGGTGCGCAGGCTCTGGTTGGAGAAGAGCACCGCGGCCAGCGCGAACCACACCAGGTGCGCGAACGACATGAACAGGCCGTAGCCGATCTGCTGGAAGACCGGGGTGTCGGCGCTGACGACCTGGGTGTAGGTGCTCAGTACGAAGAGCATGGTCTTCGGGTTGAGCGCGTTCGTCAGGAATCCGGTGCGCAGCGCCCCCGCCTTCGAGAGACCGGCATCGGCCGACAGGTCGATGTCCACCTGGGCCTTGGCGACGAAGGTCTTGTATCCGATGTACACCAGGTACGCCGCGCCGATCAGTTTCATCGCGGTGAAAAGCATCGGGGTCCGCGTCACCAGAAGTCCCACGCCCAGCATGGTGTAGGTGACATGGACGAGAACACCCAGGGAAATACCGACGGCGGCGAGAACGCCGGCGGTCCGCCCGTACAAATAACTGTTCCGGACGGTCATCGCGAAGTCCGCGCCGGGACTGATGACTGCCAGAATGGTGATGACCGCTACGGCGATGAGCTGACCCATTTTCCCGTCTTCTCACTCGGGTGGAATGCGGGCGCGGGGGACGCCGTAGTGGCCGCCCCCCGCGCCGCACCGGACACTTACGGCTTGTGACGGTAGGTGATCACGAGCACGTCGCGCGAGGCCGGGAGGGCGGGATCGATCTGCTCGATGGGCGTGACGCCGTGGAAGACCCGCTCGTCGTTGACGAGCGCCACGTCGAGGACGTCGGTGAGGGAGAACTTCTCCACCGGCTGCTTGTCCAGGTTGAAGACGGTGCTCTCGCCGCCGGTGGCGTTCGAGCGGCCGATCATCGCCATCAGGACGAAGGTGACGCCGTCGCGGTGGACGCCCTCGGGGGTCGGCAGGCCGACCTCCTCGCCGTTCACCTCGATGCGGAACTGGTGGGCCTCGATGTGCCAGCCCGAGTAGGGGGCGAGGCGGCCGAAGACGTCGCAGCCCAGCGTGAGCAGGCTGTCCATGGTGCGGCCGCGCAGGCTCTGCTCCTCGAACGGCTCGTAGTGCCGGGCGACGCCGCCGTTGAGGTTGTTGTAGTCGAGGCCCTGGTAGTGCGGCTGGTGCTCCTCGATGCGGTAGTCGGCGCTCGCCCGGGGCGCGCTGAGCGTCGCGTGGCGGCGACGGCGGTAGCGCCCGCCGTCCGCCATGTACCCGTCGAGCGGCATGCGGGACCAGCTGTCGCGGAAGGACTCCAGGTCGTCGATCGCGGTCTCGGAGCGGCGGAGGAGGAGCTGCTTCACCTTGTCACCGGTGATCAGGTCGAAGCTCCGGGAGGAAAGCGATGCGCAGATCTCCTCGACACCGGATTCATACGAGCCGTACGTATCGTGTGCATGCTGCTGCGAAGCCATTTCTTCCCCCTGGGTCAAAAAGTGATCGTCGACGGGGTCGATCGTGGTATTCGCATCGGGTGGGTGTCAAAGTCTTTCGGCCCTGGCCGAATCGCCGAGAGTCCGCTTTCTCTGGGTATTCGTCCGCGAATTCGGTGAACGCCATGTTGCGAAAAGGTTTCCTGGGGTGCTGGGATCGGCCCATGGGCATCGGCGAACGCTTCGACGGGTACGCGGTACTGATCACGGGCGCGGCGCGCGGCATCGGCGCGGCCACCGCACGGCGGCTCACGGCGGAGGGCGCCCGGGTCCTCGTCACGGACATCGACGAGGAAGCGGCCCGGAGGACGGCCGGGGAACTCCCCGGGGCGGTGGCGGCGCGCTGCGACGTGGGCGACCAGGAGTCGGTGGACGCGGCCGTCGCGTGCGCGGTGGAGACCTTCGGCGGCCTCGACGTCCTCGTCAACAACGCCCTCGCCCCCGTCGCCGCCGACCGGGACCGCTTCGAGGACGAACCCGACACGGGCTGGTCGGGTCAGCTGGACGTCACGCTGATGGGCGCCGTCCGCTGCTCCCGCGCGGCCCTGCCCCACCTCGCGGCGGCCGGCGGGCGCGGGGCGATCGTCACGATCGGCTCGGTCAACGCGGAGGCGGACTTCGGCAACCACGCCTACAGCGCCTCCAAGGCGGCCCTCGCCTCCCTCACCCGCACGCTGGCGGGCGACGCGGCACCGCGCGGAGTCCGGGTCAACCAGATCAACCCGGGCACGATCGCGACCACGGCCTGGGCGGGCCGGGAGGCCGACCTCACGGCCCTCGCCACCCGCGTCTACCCGCTGGGCCGCGTCGGCACCCCGGAGGACGTGGCGGCCGCCGTCGCCTTCCTCGCCTCCCGGGACGCGTCCTGGATCACGGGCACGACCCTCCGTGTGGACGGCGGCCTGCTGGCGGTGAACACCCACTTCGCGGAGGTGCTGGGCGAGCGCTAGGGCCTGAGCGCGCGCAGCACCCATTCGATCGCGGGGGCGGGACTCTCGGGCGGGGCCCATCCGTTGACGACGGCGAGCAGCTCGAAGTACCGCTCGCGACGAGGATCGACGAGCCCCTCGAGCCGCCGCACCAACTCGACCCGATCGACCGCGCAACGGTCCAGCACATTCCGTACGACGGGCTCGGCCCCGGAGGACCGGGGATCGAGCCCGGTGGCGAGGGCGGGCCCGGCCACGTCCCGTACGACGGCGGCGAGCCCGGGCCGGGGCACGCCGCCGAAGCCCTCCGCCTCCCCCACGGCCGCCCGGCGCACGGAGTCCCGGAACCCCGGCTCCTGGCACAGCTCGGCCAGTTCGACCCAGGCGCCGATCTGCTCGGGCCCGGGATCGTCGGGCAACTCGGGCGTCAGGGACCGCCTGACCCCCGCGAACACGGTCTCGGCGCCGAGCCCGCCGAAGACGGAGTCGAGGAAGTCCCCGACGAGACGGCGACGTTCATCCTCGGAAAGCCGGGCGAGCCTGTTCATGAGTTCCGTCTCCTCGGGAGTAGATCCACGCGAGGCCACCGCCGTCAGCACGGCCCGCCGCAACCGCAGGGCCCTGATCTGCACGTCGAGCGCCTCGGCATGCAGCGCGGCGACCTCCGGCAGCGCGACCTCCCGGTCCAGCACCCGCCGGATCGTGGGCAGATCGATCCCCAGGTCCCGCAGGGTCCGCACGAACGCGAGCCGCGCGACGGCGTCGGCGCCGTACAGCCGGTACCCGGCGGCACTGCGCCCGGCGGGCCTCAGGATCCCCTCGTCGGAGTAGAACCGCACGGTCTTCACCGACACCCCACCCCGCCGCGCCAGCTCCCCGATCCCCAACCCGGTGTCCTCGTCCATGCCCCCACCCTGGGGTCTCCCCCTACGGGAGACGCAAGTCCGGGTCAGGAGCGGGACGTCGGCCGAGGCACCGTCAGGTTCTCGGGCTCACCCCGCGTGCAGCATCAGCCCGATGCCGACCACCATCAGGCCCGCCGCCGCGACCCTCGGGGCGCCGAAGCGTTCCTTGAAGAAGAGGGCGCCGATGGCCGCGCCCACGATGATCGAGGACTCGCGCAGGGCGGCGATCGGGGCCAGCGGGGCCTTCGTCTGGGCCCACAGGACCAGGGCGTACGCCGCGACCGAGAGGGCCGCGCCGAGGAGGCCCCGGGCCGCGTACGGGCGGAGCTGGGGAAGGAGGGCCGCGCGGCGGGTCCACAGGGCGTACGCCGGGATCGCCAGGCCCTCCATGATCATCAGCCACCCGATGTAGCCGAGCGGCGTGCCGGAGGCGCGGACGCCGACCCCGTCGACGACCGTGTACAGCGCGATCGACAGGCCCGTCGCGCCCGCCGCCAGCAGCGCCGGCCAGTGCGGACGGCTCCCGCCGCCCCGGATGCCCCACAGCGCGAGGCCCGTCAGGCCCGCGCACGCCACCGCCACCCCGAGCAACTGCCAGCCGCCCGGCACCTCGTGCACGAAGACCGCCGCCAGGACGGTCACGACCAGCGGGGCCGTACCGCGCGCGATCGGATACATCTGGCCGAAGTCGCCGAGCGCGAACGAGCGCATCAGCAGGACGTAGTAGCCGATGTGGAGCAGCGCGGAGGCGAGCAGGTACGGCCACGCCCCCGCCGCCGGCAACGGGACGAACAGCGCCACGGTCAGGCCGATCAGCGCCCCGCCGCCCGAGATCAACGTGAACGAGAGCAACTGGTCCTTGATGCCGTGCGCGATCGCGTTCCAGCCGGCGTGCGTGACCGCCGCGACGAGGACCGCGAACGTGACGAGCGGCGTCACGCCGACGGCTCGCGGACGTCCACCAGCGTGCCGCCCGCGTGCGCCACCAGCGACTTCGGGTCCATCGCGAAGACCGTGTGCGGGGTGCCCGCCGCCGCCCACACCACCTCGTGGTCCAGGACGCCCCGGTCGGCGAGGACCCGCGTCCGGGTCCGGTGACCGAACGGCGGCACGCCCCCGATCGCGTACCCCGTCGTCTCCCGGACCACCTTCGCGTCCGCCCGGGTCACCTTCTCCGCGCCCAGCTCCTGCCGTACCCGCTCCACGTCCACCCGCGAGGCGCCGTCCATCAGGACGAGGACCGGCACCCCGTCGGCCGCGAAGATCAGCGACTTCACGATCTCCGCGACCTCGCAGCCGATGGCCTCGGCGGCCTGCTGCGCGGTGCGCGTCTCGTCCGGGAAGCGCCGGATCTCGACGTCGAGCCCCAGCTCCCGGAGGGCTGCGGCGAACTGGGGGTGGGCATCAGCGTGTGGGGTCGTCATGGCCCGCACGCTAGCGGTCGGTGTACGGGACACGCGACCGGGTTCCGGAGGTCTCAGTCCGCGTTCAGCACCCGCGCCACGATCGGGCCGGCGGCCGTCGACCCGTGACCGGCGCCCTCCACGAAGGCCGCCGCGGCGAGATCGTCCGCGAACGCCGTGAACCAGCTGTCCGACGTCGTCTGGCCGCCGACCTCCGCCGAACCGGTCTTGGCGCCCTTGTCGCCGCGCACCGAAGCCATCGGGCGGACCGCCGTGCCATAGCTCGCCGTCGCTGTGGTGCGCATCATGGCGCGCAGCTGCCGGGCCACCGACGCCGGCAGCTCCCGCTCGGCCTCGGCGAAGGTCCGGTCGTCCAGGTCCGCCGCGACCAGGTACGGCTGCCGGAACCGTCCGTCCTTCGCCGTCGCGGTGATCGAGGCCATGGTCAGCGGGTTCATCTGCACCGTGCCCTGGCCGATGTACTGCTCGGCCGCCCCGCCGCCCGTCGCCTCGGGGACCTTGCCGTCGAACGACCGGATGCCGGTCTTCCATTGGAGATCGATGCCGAAGACCTCCTTGGCCTCCTTGCCCAGCGCGGAATCGTCGCCGACGTCGTCGATCTTCTTGATGAAGGCGGTGTTGCAGGAGCGGGCGAAGCTCTCCCCGAAGGTCGCGCCGTTCCGCGAGAAGCCGTTCAGGTTCTCGATGGTCCGGCCGTAGTACATGGCGTTCGGCGGGCACTCGGCGACCTGGTCCGCCTTCACCAGCCCCTTCTCCAGGAGCAGCGCCGCCGTGACGATCTTCATCGTGGAGCCGGGCATCTTCTGGCCCTCGAACGCCGCGTTGAAGCCGCCCGCCGGGCTGTTGGCGACCGCCCGTACGGCCCCCGTCGACGGCTGGACCGCGACCACCGACGCCTTGTCGTACTGCTTCACCGCCTTCTCCGCCGCCGCCTGCACCCCCGCGTCGATCGTGGTCCTCAGCGTCCCCGGCTTCCCCTTCGCCAGGACGAGGAGCGTGGTGTCGGCGACGGCCTCGTTGCCCGAGTCGATGTACGTCTCGACGCCGGTCGAGCCGTCGACCTTCGCCCCGTACCGCTTGCGCAGCTCGTCCAGGACCGGTCCGAGCGAGGGGTACTTCTCCGCCGTCAGCTCGACCCCGTCGTGGTCGACGGCCTTGATGGCGGGGGTCTTCGCCTCACCCGTCCGCAGCGTGCCCGTCGCCGTCAGCCTCGGGTGCAGCACCGTCGGCTGCCACTTCACCAGCGGCCGGCCGGTGGTCTGCCCCCGCACCACGGTCAGTTCGGAGGCGTACGACCAGTCCTTCGACACGCCCTTGTACGTGACGGTCGCCTTCACCGTGAACGGCACCTTCGCCCCGACGGGCGCGCCCGGCGTGATGACCGCCTTCGAGACGCCCGCGCCCGCCCGGTAGCCGGCGACCGCCGGTCCCGCCGTGACCGGGTCGTTCGTCAGCTGTGCCGCCCGGTCCGAGTCCCCGGACGCCCAGGCGGCCAGGAAGTCCTTCGCGGTGGCCGTGACCTCGTCGGTGGTGACGGGTCCCGTCTTCGGCGCGTCACCGGCCTTGGTGTCCACGGAGGTCTCGCCGCCCGTGACCCCGTTCCAGAGGTTGTAGCCCCCGTACCCGACCCCGCCCGCCACGACGGCGAACACGCCTCCGACGATCGCGACCTTGGCTCCACTGCGCATGGCTGCGCCTCCCCTCCCCAGGTGGACCCAAGAGTCAAGCAGCGGTCACCTGCGGGTGTCGAGCAACTTCCACGTCATCCGTCACACCGGAAGCACTCGACGCACTCGACGCACTCGACGCACGCGACGCACGCGACAGAATTTCACCGTGGATCACGTACAACCGTTCGTGGCGCACGTGTGTCTTACGGGTGAATGAGAGCGCGGCGGGGGGTCTGCCCGCTCTCCCCAACACACGTGAATCCGGGGGGATTTCCATGGCACGCATGCGTTCGGCAGTGGTGGCGGCGACGGCTCTGGTGGCCGCTGTCGCACCGGTGGCGCTCGGAGGAGCGCAGGCCGTCGCGGTCACCGTTCCGGTGCCGGCCGCCGCGGCGGCCGAGGCCCAGGACATCGGCGGCATCACCCAGCCGGGCGGCCGGCTGACGGTGCCCGCCGGTGCCGAGGGGCCCGTGACGCTCAAGTTCACGGCCTCGCTGATGCCCGACACGACGGGGCAGCTGAAGGCCCGCGTCACGCTGCCCATCACCAACTGGCCGGTCGGCGGCTGGACCGACTACCGCACGGCCGCGCAGATCAAGTCCACCTGCTCGGTCGACGGCGCCGCCGCCGCGCCGTGCTCCTGGAAGGGCACGAGCCTCGACGAGGACGGCCCGGCCCGTGTCGTCCTCGACCTGCCCGTGAAGCCGGCCGCGGACCGGATCTTCTACGCCGTGACGCTCGACCTGCCCGACACCCTCGCCTGGATCGGCTCCCTCGACGCGCCCGTCACCCTCACCGACGAGACCGGCAAGGTCGTCGCCGACGGCACGGTCGGACTCGACGTCGTCCAGGGCACCCCGGACGCCTGGCGCCGCGCCGCCCTCCACGCCCGTGACAAGGACGGCGTCCTGTGGCGGTACGAGGGCACGGGCAAGCTGAACAGGCCGTTCGGCACCCGTACCAAGGTCGGGGGCGGCTGGGGGGCCTACACGGCCGTCACCCCGGTCACGACCGCCACGGCGGACGGCCGGGGCGACCTCGTCGCCCGCGACAGGTCCGGAGTCCTCTGGCTCTACAAGGGCACCGGCAAGCCCTCCGCGCCCTTCGCGCCCCGCGTGCGCGTCGGAGGCGGCTGGAACGAGTACACCGCCCTCGTCGGCCGCGACGGCCACCTGGTCGCCCGCGACAGGTCCGGGGTGCTGTGGCTCTACAAGAAGACGGGTGACGTCACCAAGCCCTTCGCTCCCCGTGTCCGGGTCGGCGGCGGCTGGAACACGTACGACGCGCTGACCCCGCAGGACGGTGGCGCCCTCGCCCGAGACACGACCGGCGTGCTCTGGAAGTACGCTCCCGAAACGGTCACGCCGTCCACCACGCAGCCCTACAAGGCGCGCCTGCGCGTCGGCGGCGGGTGGAACACGTACACGGCGATCGCGGGCACCGCGGACCTCGGTGTGTACAGCGCCCCGGACGTCGTCGCCCGGGACGCCTCCGGCACGCTCTACGCGTACGAGGGCATCGTCAGGGGAGGCACCGTGGTGCCGGGCGGCCGCACGCTGGTCGGCGGTGGCTGGAACATGTACGACCTCATCTTCTGAATCTTCTGACGCCCTCGCGGTACCTCCGCACGAAAGGCCGCGGGCCCCGGGAACTCCCCGGGGCCCGTGGCCTTTTCATGACTCAGAAGATCAGGTCGTACGCGTTCCAGCCGCCGCCTACGAGGCTGCGGGTGGGGCCGGGAACGACGCTGCCCCAGGACGAGTAGGGCGAGGGCTTGCGCACTCCCTGGTAGAGCCAGAGCCTGCCGGCGGCGTCGCGGGCGACCAGGTCGGGATTCTCGTCACGTCCGAGTTCCGTCGTGCCGGCGAGGGCGGTGTAGACGTTCCAGCCGCCACCGACGCGCTGCCTCGGCTCGAAGGGCGCACAGGGGGCGCAGCCTTGGCGTTCGTACTTCCACAGCACGCCGTCCTTGTCACGGCCCACGATCCCTTCGTACCCGCCCGGCATGGTCAGCGCCGTGTACGTGTTCCATCCGCCGCCGACCCGCTGTCGCTGTTCGAACGGGCCTTCGTACCGCCACAGCACGCCGTCCCCGTCCCGGGCGACCAGACCCCGGTAGCTGTCCCCGACGAGGGAGGTGTAGATGTTCCAGCCGCCGCCGACCCGCCGCCGCGGTGCGAACGGGGCGTCGGGCTTGCCGGTGCCCTCGTAGTACCAGAGCACCCCGGCCCGGTCGCGGGCCACGAGGCCGCCGGTCCCCCCGGCGGTGGGGCCCTCCACCGGAGTGACGGCCGTGTACGCGTTCCAGCCGCCGCCGACGCGCTTGCGCGTCGCGAACGGCCGCGTGACGTCACCGGTGCCCTCGTACCGCCACAGCACGCCGTACTTGTCCCGGGCGTGCAGCGCGCCGCGCTGGTTCGGAGGGGGCGTCCCGGGGACGAAGTCGAGGCCGACCGTCCCCTCGGCCACCACCGCGCCCGTGCTGTCCTTCAGCTCGACCAGGGTGTCCGGGTGGCCCAGGACCAACGCGGTCCGGTCCGCGTCCATGGTGACGGCGTAGGCGAGGGTGCCCGCGGCCGTCACGGTCGGAAGGGCGAGGGACGGCGGAGGCTTCTCCTCTCCTCCGTAGCGCACATAGGGCATGTCCCACAGACACTCGCCGTACGCCACGCCGTTGACCGAGCAGGTGGAACGGATCACGTTCTCGCTCACCGGCGAGCCGCCCGCGACCGCGGCCAGCGTGTAGGGCAGGCGCAGGACCGCGGTCACCGGCCCCCGGACGCCCGCCGGCAGCGAGGCCGTGAACCGCAGCGTCACCGGCCCTTCCTCACCCGCCGGGACCTTCAGCCGGCCGCCCTCCTGGACGACGGTCCCGACCGTCCCTGCCTCCGCCGCCGTCCCGGTGACCGCCGCCGTCGCGGGCGCGGCGACGGCCGCCGCTCCCCCGAACGCCGGCGGCGCCAGGGCCGCGACCAACGCCGCCGCGACCACGGCCGTACGCACTCGTGCCACGAAGTCCTCCAAGCCCTCGGATGCTGTACACCCGTTCGACCCCGTGACGCCGCGAAAGGTTGTACTAGACCCAGGTGTCGAGCCACATCCGGTTGCGCCATTGGTCCAGCGGAATGGGCGTGCCGGTGTAGAGGGGCCAGAAGTAGATGAAATTCCAGACGATGAGCAGGACGAGACAGCCCGCCGCCACCGCGCCGAATGTGCGGCGTCTTTCCGATGAACCCGCGGGGCCGATGATCGCGCCCAGCATCATCGCCACCGCCAGGCACAGGAAAGGCACGAACACGACCGCGTAGAAAAGGAAGATGGTGCGTTCCTGGTAAAGGAACCAGGGGAGCCAGCCGGCCGCGATGCCGCAGGCGATCGCGCCCGCGCGCCAGTCGCGGCGGAACGCCCAGCGCCACAGGACGTACAGGATCGCGAAGCACGCCGCCCACCACAGGAGCGGGGTGCCGAGGGCCAGGACCTCCTGGGCGCACTTCTCCTTCGCGGTCGCCGGGCAGCCCGCCGTGCCCGGGGCGGGGGACTCGTAGAAGTACGAGACGGGGCGGCCGAGGACGATCCACGACCAGGGGTTCGACTGGTAGGTGTGCGGCGAGGTCAGGCCGACGTGGAAGGTGTACACCTCGGACTCGTAGTGCCAGAGGCTGCGCAGCCAGTCCGGGAGCCAGCCCCAGGTGCCGCCGCCGACCGCCTTGTCGTGGTCCTCCGCCCAGTGCCGGAAGTAGCCCTTGTCGGAGACGAGCCAGCCCGTCCAGGTCGCCAGGTACGTCGCGATCGCCACCGGCACCACCGACACGAACGCCGGGACCAGGTCCTTCTTGAACACGGAGGCGTACGGGCGGACCGCGCCCGACGTGCGCCGGGCACCCACGTCCCACAGCACCGTCAGCAGGCCGAAGGCGACCATCACGTACAGGCCGTTCCACTTGGTGGCCGCCGCGAGGCCGAGGGACACGCCGGCCGCGAGCCGCCACGGCCGCCAGCCGAGGCGCAGGGTCTCCGCGATCTCCGCGTCGGGCCGCAGCACCCCCTCCTCGTCCTCCGGGAGCGCCGCCGCGAGCCGCGCGCGCGTGCGGTCCCGGTCGAGGACGAGGCAGCCGAAGGCGGCGAGCACGAAGAACATCAGCACCTGGTCGAGGAGCGCGGTGCGGCTCATCACGAAGTGCAGTCCGTCGACGGCGAGCAGCAGGCCCGCCAGGCAGCCGAGGAACGTGGAGCGGAAGAGGCGGTGGCCGATCCGGCACAGCATGAGCACCGACAGGGTGCCGAGCAGCGCCACCATGAAGCGCCAGCCGAAGGGCTCGAAGCCGAAGAGCTTCTCGCCGACGCCGATCACCCATTTGCCCATCGGCGGGTGGACGACATATCCCGGGTCGGTCGGGATCAGGACCGACCCGGGGTCCTTCAGGATCGTCTTGTCGATGTCCTTCGGCCAGGCCCCCTCGTACCCCTGGTTGATCAGGGCCCAGGAGTCCTTCGCGTAGTACGTCTCGTCGAATATCACCGCGTGCGGCTTGCCCAGGTTCCAGAACCGGAGCAGGCCCGCGACCGCCGTGACCAGGAGCGGACCGCCCCAGGCCATCAGCCGCCACAGCCGCTCGGCCAGGTGGGGGCCGATGCCGAGGAGCGACCACGTCCGCTCGGACGGGCGGGTGTACGGGGGGACGAGCCGCTCCCGCAGCCCGACGGGGGTGGCGTCCGGGGCGGGCGGCGCGTAGCCGAAGCGCCGCAGCCTCTGCTGCCATGAAGAGGGCTCTGCCACGGGCGCCGCCATGGGGTGCTGGCCCTCCAGGGCCTCGGGTGCGGTACTGGTCACCGCGCCATCGTAGGGAACGCGCCTGTGCGCGTCGCCTGTCCGGGCTGGGAGGATGTCCCGTGTGACAGGAACGCTGGTACTCGCAGGGACCCCCATCGGCGACATCGCGGACGCCCCGCCCCGGCTCGCCACCGAGCTGCAGAGCGCGGACATCGTGGCCGCCGAGGACACCCGGAGGCTGCGCGGCCTCACCCGGGCGCTCGGCATCCACACCACGGGCCGGGTCGTCTCGTACTTCGAGGGCAACGAGTCCGCCCGTACGCCGGAGCTGGTCGAGGCCCTGGTCGGCGGCGCGCGGGTGCTGCTCGTGACCGACGCGGGCATGCCGTCCGTCTCGGACCCCGGCTACCGGCTGGTCGCCGCCGCCGTCGAGCAGGACATCAAGGTGACGGCCGTCCCCGGCCCGTCCGCCGTGCTGACCGCGCTCGCCCTCTCCGGTCTCCCCGTGGACCGCTTCTGCTTCGAGGGCTTCCTGCCGAGGAAGGCCGGCGAGCGCCTCGGGCGGCTGCGCGAGGTCGCGGACGAGCGGCGGACCCTCGTGTACTTCGAGGCCCCGCACCGCCTCGACGACACCCTCGCCGCGATGGCCGAGGTCTTCGGCGCCGAGCGCCGGGCCGCCGTCTGCCGCGAGCTGACCAAGACGTACGAGGAGGTCAAGCGCGGCCCGCTGGCCGAGCTGGCCGCCTGGGCCGCCGAGGGCGTGCGGGGTGAGATCACCGTCGTCGTCGAGGGTGCCCCGGAGACCGGGCCCGCCGAGCTCGACGCGGAGGAGCTGGTGCGCAGGGTGCGGGTGCGCGAGGAGGCGGGGGAGCGCCGCAAGGAGGCGATCGCCGCGGTCGCCGCGGAGGCGGGACTTCCCAAGCGGGAGGTGTTCGATGCCGTGGTGGCGGCAAAGAATGCGGACGCGTCGGGCCCCGGAAACGGTAAAGGACTAATCTGAAAGGCAAAGCCGAACCCGGCGCCGGGACCCTCTTCTGGGCGCTTGGCAAGGGAAGGGCCAAAAGCCTTCCATGGTTCTTCCCCCGCTGATGCGCTCGGGCCCGAAAAGGCGTCCACTGATCAGTGGAGAGGAGCTGGCATGAGCGAGATCACCGGCACCGGCATATCCGTCGCCCATGAGGCGTACGCCTTCGCCTGCATGCGCTGTGGATACGGCTGGGAGCAGGCGTACGACATCGAGCACCACGTCGACGCCGCCGGCCAGGAATTCGTCGTCTACAAGGCCGACGGAGAGCGGGTCCCGTCCCCGCTGTCCAGCCCCACCTGCATGAACTGCGGCGGCCACGTCGTCCGCATCATGCGCGCGGGGCAGGTGTCGTCGGTGCTCGACCTGATCGCCGCGACCGAGAAGCACCAACACGGGGCGCGGGCGACGAAGCCCGTCTCACCGGCCGGACCCATCGGCCAGGAACTGACCGAGGACACTCCCGAGAAGCCGCCGGTACCGCACCACTGGCACCTGTCGGACCTCTTCCACCCCTTCCGGCGTCACCAGTAGGCCACGCGCCGGCACTCATGGTCCTCGTACGATCGGGGCCATGAGTGCCAAGGACGCCCCGCCGCCGCTGCCCGAACCCCTCCTCGTGGAGGTCGCGGACTCGCACACCCACATGGACCTGCAGTCCGGGACCGTCGAGGAGGCCCTCGTCAAGGCCGCCGCCGTCGGCGTGACCACGGTCGTCCAGGTCGGCTGCGACGTGAAGGGCTCGCAGTGGGCCGCCGAGACGGCCGCCGCCCACGAGAACGTGCACGCCGCCGTCGCGCTGCACCCCAACGAGGCTCCGCGGATCGTGCTCGGCGACCCCGACGGCTGGTCCCGCCAGGGCGCCCGTCAGGGAGGCGGAGACGCGGCCCTCGACGACGCCCTCGACGAGATCGACCGGCTCGCCGCCCTGCCGCACGTCCGCGGGGTCGGGGAGACCGGCCTCGACTTCTTCCGCACGGGACCCGAGGGCATCGCCGCGCAGGAGCGTTCCTTCCGCGCCCACATCGAGATCGCCAAGCGGCACGGCAAGGCCCTCGTCATCCACGACCGCGAGGCCCACGCCGACGTGCTGCGCGTCCTGGACGAGGAGGGCGCCCCCGAGCGGACCGTCTTCCACTGCTACTCCGGCGACGCCGCCATGGCCGAGATCTGCGCCGCCAAGGGCTACTACATGTCTTTCGCCGGCAACGTCACCTTCAAGAACGCCCAGCCGCTGCGCGACGCCCTCGCGATCGCCCCGCTGGAACTGGTCCTCGTCGAGACCGACGCCCCCTTCCTCACCCCCGCGCCCTTCCGGGGCCGCCCGAACGCCCCGTACCTGATCCCGGTCACCGTCCGGGCCATGGCCGAGGTCCGCGGCATCGGGGAGAACGAACTGGCCGGGGCGATCGCCGTGAACACGGCCCGCGCCTTCGATTACTGATCCATAACGGTTACGTGTCGTAGCCGGGTCGCCGCACGGAGTGATCGGCGCCCCGGCTAGGGTCCCGGCCTCGTGAGCACTTCCCAGGGCAGTCACCGCGCCGGACGGCGGGCCGCGACCCTGCCCGTCCACGAGCAGCCGACCCAAGCAGCGCCGCTCGTCGTCCCAGGTCCGGTCCCCGGGGGCACCGTCCCCGGAGGCACCGTCCCCGGGCAGGGCTCCCGCGCCGGGGCCCGCCGTGCCGCCCGGCGCCGCAGGACCTCCGGCGGCGGCACCGCGGCGGACGGGCTGCGCAGGCTCGTCCCGCAGGCCCTCGTCGTCGCCTTCCTGGCCGGCGGCACCAGCGCCTTCCTCGCCGACGACAAGGCCGTCGAGCTCACCGTCGACGGCGTCCCGCGCACCCTCCACACCTTCGCCGACGACGTGCGGGAGCTCCTCGCCGACGAGGGCGTCGCCGTCGGCGCGCACGACATCGTCGCCCCCGCCCCTGGGGAGGCCCTGGCCAGCGGCGACGAGATCGTCGTCCGGTACGGGCGGCCGGTCTCCCTCACCCTCGACGGGCAGCGCCGCCAGATCTGGACGACGGCGGAGACCGTCGACGGCGCCCTGCGCCAGCTCGGGGTCCGCGCCGAGGGCGCCTTCCTCTCGGTCTCCCGCGCCGCCCCCATCTCCCGCCAGGGCCTCGCCCTCGACGTCCGCACCGAGCGGGCCGTCACCTTCCTCGCCGACGGGCGCGAGCGGACCGTCCGCACGAACGCCGCCACCGTCCGGGAGGCCCTCGCCGAGGCCGGGATCACGCTCTCCGCGCAGGACACCACCTCCGTGGCGGGCGGCTCCTTCCCCCGTGACGGCCAGACCGTGAACGTGCTGCGGATCACCGGCGCCACACAGGTGCGGGAGGAGTCCGTCCCGTACGCCGTCGAGCAGGTCCGCGACCCGGAACTGTTCGCCGGCACCGAGGTCGTCGAACGGCAGGGCGTCCCGGGCGTCCGCCGCGTCACGTACAGCCTGCGCACGGTCAACGGCGTCCGGCAGCGGCCCCGCAGGACCGGCGAGGAGATCGTCCGCGAGCCGGTGAGCCGCAAGGTGCGGCTCGGCACCCGGCCGCTGCCCACCTCCGTCGCCGGCGCCGACGGCCTCGACTGGGGCGCGCTCGCCGCCTGCGAGTCCGGCGGCCGCCCGAACGCGGTCGACGCCTCGGGGACGTACGGCGGGCTCTACCAGTTCGACCCCGGCACCTGGCACGCCCTCGGCGGCAGCGGCACCGCGCAGAACGCGCCCGCCGCCGAGCAGACGTTCCGGGCGAAGAAGCTGTACGTGCAGCGGGGGGCGAGTCCGTGGCCCCACTGCGGCCGCCGGCTCACCAGTGGGTAGCCATCCGCAGTCGTTCGGTGACATGTTGTCACGTGCGCCCGGCGCCCAGGCGACGTCGGGCACCCTCCTCAGTCGGGCCACGCGGCTTGATCGACCAGCGTCCGGGGGGACGTGCCACGAGGGCTGACGGCGCCTGCCGCACAGCACCAGGGCACGAAGGCGATCTGCTCGTACCTTGCGCAACGCTCAAGGGCACTGAGCCAATCAGAGACGCCGTACCGGTGAGCGCCGACGGCCTCGCGGCGGCCTGTACGGCTGGTCGGGGCCGGGCAGGGCCTACGCTGTACCGGTGAGCACCACCACCGGCCCCGAAAGCCCCGACGCCCTCCTCGGCCCCGCCGACATCCGTGAGCTGGCCGCCGCCCTCGGCGTGCGCCCCACGAAGCAGAAGGGCCAGAACTTCGTCATCGACGCCAACACCGTCCGGCGGATCGTCCGCACGGCCGAGGTCCGGCCCGAGGACGTGGTCGTGGAGGTGGGTCCCGGACTCGGCTCCCTCACCCTGGCCCTCCTGGAGGCCGCCGACCGCGTGACGGCCGTCGAGATCGACGACGTGCTCGCCGCCGCGCTGCCCGCCACCATCGCCGCCCGCATGCCCGCGCGCGCCGACCGCTTCGCGCTCGTCCACTCCGACGCGATGCACGTCCAGGAGCTGCCGGGCCCGCCGCCGACCGCGCTCGTCGCGAACCTGCCGTACAACGTGGCCGTGCCCGTCCTGCTCCACATGCTGGAGCGGTTCCCGAGCATCGAGCGGACCCTCGTCATGGTCCAGGCCGAGGTCGCCGACCGGCTCGCCGCCAAGCCCGGCAACAAGGTGTACGGCGTCCCGTCGGTCAAGGCCAACTGGTACGCCGAGGTCAAGCGCGCCGGCTCCATCGGCCGCAACGTCTTCTGGCCCGCGCCGAACGTCGACTCCGGCCTCGTCTCCCTCGTCCGCCGCACCGAACCCCTCGCGACCACCGCCACCCGCCAGGAGGTCTTCGCGGTCGTCGACGCGGCCTTCGCGCAGCGCCGCAAGACCCTGCGCGCGGCCCTCGCGACCTGGGCGGGCTCCCCGGCGGCGGCGGAGGAGGCCCTGGTGAAGGCCGGGATCTCGCCGCAGGCGCGGGGCGAGTCGCTGACGGTGGAGGAGTTCGCGCGGATCGCGGAGGCGAAGCAGCAGTGAGCGTGACCGTACGGGTACCCGCCAAGGTCAACGTGCAGCTCGCGGTGGGCGCGGCCCGCCCCGACGGCTTCCACGACCTGGCGAACGTCTTCCTCGCCGTCTCCCTCCACGACGAGGTCACCGCCACCCCCGCCGACGAGCTGACGGTCACCTGTGAGGGCCCGGACGCCGACAAGGTGCCGCTGGACCGCACCAACCTCGCCGCGCGCGCCGCCGAACTGCTCGCCGCCCGGCACGGCATCTCCCCGGACGTGCACCTGCACATCAAGAAGGACATCCCGGTCGCCGGCGGCATGGCGGGCGGCAGCGCGGACGGCGCGGGCGCGCTGCTCGCCTGCGACAGGCTCTGGGGGCTGGACACGCCCCGTGACGTGCTCCTGGAGATCTGCGCCGAGCTCGGCTCCGACGTGCCGTTCAGCCTGGTCGGCGAGGCGGCGCTCGGTACCGGGCGAGGCGAGAAGCTGACGGGGCTGCCCGTCGGCGGCACCTTCCACTGGGTGTTCGCCGTCGCCGACGGCGGGCTCTCGACCCCGGCCGTGTACGGCGAGTTCGACCGCCTCGCCGAGGGCGTCGAGGTCCCCGAGCCGGCCGCCTCCCCGGCCCTCCTGGAGGCCCTGCGCACCGGCGACCCGGCCGCCCTCGCGGGCGCCCTCGCCAACGACCTCCAGGCTCCGGCGGTCTCCCTGCGGCCCTCGCTCACCGCGACCCTGACGGCCGGGACCGAGGCGGGCGCCCTCGCGGCCCTCGTCTCCGGCTCGGGCCCGACGACGGCGTTCCTCGTGAAGGACGCGGAGGCCGCCGAGCAGGTCGCGGCGGCCCTGACCGCGTCCGGCACGTGCCGTGCGGCGCGGGTGGCGACCTCCCCGGCGGCGGGTGCGACGGTCCTGTAGGACCTACAGCTTGTTCTTGGAGATCCTGGCCAGGAGCAGGTTCGGGTCAGGGTCCGTGGTGTCGAAGAAGGCCGAGCTGTTCACGTAGACGGTCTTCGCGCGCACGGCCACGGAGGTCGGGTTGTCGAGCCCGTCCGCCGCGGTGAGCACCGTCTTGTGCGTGCCGTCCGGGCGGACGAGCTCCAGCAGGTTGGCCGAGTTGAGCGCGGCGAGGGCCGTGTCGCCGTGGCCGGTGAACGCGAAGTCGTCGATGCCGTCGAGCCCGGTGGCCCTGGTCTCGATCGGGCCGGCGGTGTCGTCCTGCCCGAACGGGATGCGGAGCAGCGTGCCCTGGGCGGTGTTGGACACCCAGACGGCGCCGTCGTGGAGCTTGAGGCCGTTGGCGCCGAAGGGGAGCTCCGGGGACGGCGCGAGGGCCGCGCCCGAGGCCCAGACGGCGGGGTCTCCGCCGTCCAGCGGGATGCTCCACACCTCGCCCCGGGCCGAATCGGCGGCGTAGAGGGTGCTGCACTTCTCGTCGAGGGCGATGCCGTTGGGGAACGCGTCGGCCGGCAGCTGGGCGATCTGCTCCGGTGCGCCGCCGCCGGGGACGACACGCCAGATGCCGGTCTCGGCCGTGCCGGTGGCGTAGGCGACGTACAGGGTGCCGTCGTGGGCGCGTGCGATCCCGAGGGCGACGGCCGCGCCGATGTTCGGCGTCTGCGGGTTCGCCACCTCGGGGAGCGTGGCGACGATCGTCGTGGTGCCGTCCTTGGCGACGCGGGCGACCTGATGGGCGAACGCGAAGGTGATGTCGGCGGAGCCGTCGGGTTCGAGGGCGATGTTCTCCGGGGTCTGACCGGTGGCGAAGTCGAAGTGGGCGACGATGCGCGGGTCCGACACGGTGGGATCGACCGCCGACGCGGGGCCGGCGGCGAGCACGGTGAGGGCGGCGGTGGCGGTGGCGACGGCGGCCAGACGGGGAAGGCGGCGCATGAGCCTCTCCTCGGGAATCGGTGACATGGGACGACCATGGCGACCCACCGCCCCGGCAGCGGTGCAGCCCCGCCCGGGCGTCGCCCGCGTGGCCGACGGCATGGGGCCGGTTGGCACTGCGGACGACCGGCGTCGGGCCGGCGCACGCCCACGGGCCGGTCTCGTGCCCATGGGCCGGCGCGCGCCCATGGGCCGGCGTCGCGCCCACGGGCACCGCGCCCACCGGCTGGCGTCGCGCCCACCGGCCGGTCTCGCGCCCACCGGCTGGCGTCGCGCCCACGGGCCGGTCTCGTGCCCATGGGCCGGCGCGCGCCCATGGGCCGGCGTCGCGCCCACGGGCATCGCGCCCACCGGCCGGCGTCGCGCCCACCGGCGTCGCGCCGGGCGGCCGGCCCTGCGCCCGGCGGGCGCCCCGCCCCGTACTCAGCCGCCGGTTGAGTACCCGCGCCCTGTCGCCCCGTGGGGCCCGCGCGGGACCGTGCCCGTATGGGAATCAGCGCGCGTGAACTCGCCGCCGCCACGCCGGCGACGCGGGACCGGTACGTCGATCTGCTCCGGGTCGCCTCGCTCGCGGTCGTGGTCCTCGGCCACTGGCTGATGGCGGCGGTCGGCGGGGACGGGCAGGTGGGGAACCTGCTCGCCGTGGTGCCGGAACTGCAGGTGGTGACCTGGGTGTTCCAGGTGATGCCGGTGTTCTTCTTCGTCGGCGGGTTCTCGCACGCCCTCGCCCACCGCTCGCGCCCGCGGTACGCGGCGTTCCTGCGGGCCCGGCTCCAGCGGCTGCTGCGGCCGACGATGGTGTTCGTCGGGGTGTGGGGCGCGGCCGCCCTGGTGCTCCAGTCGTCCGGCGGGGACGGGGGGCTCACCGGGGTCGCGCTGCGGCTCGTCACACAGCCGCTGTGGTTCATCGGGATCTACCTGGCGATGGTGGCCTTCACCCCGCCGCTGCTGCGGCTGCACGAGCGGTGGGGCTGGGGCGCGTTCGGCGCGCTCGTGGGCGGGGCGGTCGCGGTGGACGTGCTGCGGTTCGCGGCGGACGTCCCCTTCGTCGAGTTCCTGAACTTCGCGTTCGTGTGGCTCGCGGTCCACCAGCTCGGCTTCCTCCGCGCCGACGGCATGATCCGCCGCCCGGCCCTCCTCGCCGGCGCGGGCCTGGTCGGCGCGACCGCGCTCGTCGCCCTCGGGCCGTACCCCCTGTCGATGGTGGGGATGCCCGGCGAGAAGGTGTCGAACATGGCCCCGCCGACCCTCGCCCTGCTCTGCCACGGCCTGTGGCTGGTCGGCGCGGTCGAGCTCCTGAAGGGCCCGGGGGCGCGGCTCGTCGCCCGCGCGGGGGTGTGGCGGGCGGTGGTCGCCGCCAACGGCATCGCGATGACGGCGTTCCTGTGGCACCTGACGGCCATGCTCGGTGTGTACGGGGCGATGCTCGGGTCCGGTCTCGAGCTCCCGGCCCCGGCCTCGGCCGCCTGGTGGGTCCAGGTGCCGCCGAGGTTCCTCGCGGCGGCCGTGCTCACGGCCCTGCTCGTCGCCGTCTTCCGCCGCTTCGAGGCCCCGGTCCCGGCCGCCCCGGCGACCGACGGCGGCGGGCCCCTCGCCGCCCTCGGCATCACCCTCGCGCTCTTCGGCGTCCTGGGCCTGTCCCTGACGGGCTTCGCCGGGCTCCTCGACGGTCACACGGCGACCCTGATCGCCGTCCCCGTCACCGCCCCGGCGGCCGTCGGCCTGGCCCTGGCGGGCTGGCTGCTGGTGGAGCGGGCGGGGAGGATCAGATCGCGATGACGGTCGCCCGGCGGCCACAGAGGGCCAAGAGGTCCTCGGGGTCCGAGGTCAGTACCGTGACGGGGCCGGGCGCCGTGAGGGCCGTCGCGGCGACCATCGCGTCGATGGCGTACTTGTGCCCGTGCAGCCCGGTCTCGGCGAGGAGGGCTGCCGCGCGGCGGGCCACGGCGTCCGTCACGGGCTCGACGACGAGACGGGACAGGGTCCATTCCAGGGCCGCGCGGTTGATCCGCGGGTGCATCACCTCCACCAGTGTGGCCGCGCTGGTCACGACCCGCAGGTCGTCCGCCCGGGCCAGGGCCAGCCAGCCGGTGACGCCGCGGTCGCGCGACACAGCCTTGGCGAGTCCTTCGCTGTCGAGCACGAGCGTGCCGCCGGGGACGGCCTCGGCACGAGGAGGGGTCACGCCGCGCTCGCCTCGCCCGGCGTCGCGCCGCCCTGCTCCTCGCGTGCGCGCCTCAGCTGGTCGCGCCGGGCCTGGATCTCCTCGTCGGTGACGGGGCCGTGCTCGGCCTCGGCCACCGCGATGAGCTCGTTGAGGTCGTCCCGCTCGATCTGCCGGGCGACCGCCGCGGCGACGTAGGCCGAGAGCCCGGACGGGCCACCGCGCGCGCGTGCGGCCTCGGCGACGTCCCGGGGCATGCTGATCGAGTACTTCTGAGTAGGCTCGCTCATACTCCTCATGCTACCGCTCATGCCACCCGTCCGTGGGGGAGGATGCGGCGACGTACCCTGGGACGTCGATCGATCCCCCGTACAGGAGTCAACGTGGCCGTCAACCTGGTCAATGTCGAGGCCGTCAGCAAGGTGTACGGCACCCGTGCCCTGCTCGACGGAGTCTCGCTCGGGGTCTCCGAAGGGGACCGGATCGGGGTGGTCGGACGCAACGGCGACGGCAAGACCACCCTCATCCGCATGCTCGCCAAGCTGGAGGAGGCCGACACCGGCCGCGTCACCCACAGCGGCGGGCTCCGCCTCGGGGTGCTCACCCAGCACGACTCCCTCGACCCGAAGGCCACCATCCGGCACGAGGTCATCGGCGTCATGGCCGACCACGAGTGGGCGGGCAGCGCCAAGATCCGCGACGTGCTCACCGGACTCTTCGGCGGGCTCGGCCTGCCCGGCTTCGAACAGGGCCTCGACACCGTCATCGGCCCGCTCTCCGGTGGCGAGCGCCGCCGCATCGCGCTCGCCAAGCTCCTCATCGAGGACCAGGACCTGCTCGTCCTCGACGAGCCCACCAACCACCTCGACGTCGAGGGCATCGCCTGGCTCGCCAAGCACCTCCAGGAGCGCCGCTCCGCGCTCGTCTGCGTCACCCACGACCGCTGGTTCCTCGACCAGGTCTGCACCCGCATGTGGGACGTGCAGCGCGGTGACGTGCACGAGTACGAGGGCGGCTACTCCGACTACGTCTTCGCCCGTGCCGAGCGCGAGCGGATCGCCGCCACGGAGGAGACCAAGCGGCAGAACCTGATGCGCAAGGAGCTGGCCTGGCTGCGGCGCGGCGCCCCCGCCCGTACGTCCAAGCCGCGCTACCGCATCGAGGCCGCGAACGAACTGATCGCCGACGTGCCGCCGCCGCGCGACACCAGCGAGCTGATGAAGTTCGCCAACGCCCGCCTCGGCAAGACGGTCTTCGACCTGGAGGACGTGACCGTCACCGCCGGACCCAAGGAGCTGCTCAAGCACCTCACCTGGCAGCTCGGGCCCGGCGACCGCATCGGCCTCGTCGGCGTCAACGGCGCCGGCAAGACCTCACTCCTGCGGGCTCTCGCCGATGCGGCCGTCAGCCAGGGCGAGAAGCAGCCCGCCGCCGGGAAGATCGTCGTCGGCAAGACCGTCCGGCTCGCTTACCTCTCGCAGGACGTCACCGAACTCCCCGCCACGCTGCGCGTCCTGGAGGCCGTGCAGCAGATCCGCGACCGTGTCGACCTCGGCAAGGGCCGTGAGATGACGGCCGGACAGCTCTGCGAGCAGTTCGGCTTCAGCAAGGAGAAGCAGTGGACGCCGGTCGGTGACCTCTCCGGTGGCGAGCGCCGCCGTCTCCAGCTGCTGCGCCTGCTGATGGACGAGCCGAACGTCCTCTTCCTCGACGAGCCCACCAACGACCTCGACATCGAGACCCTGACGCAGCTCGAGGACCTCCTCGACGGCTGGCCGGGCTCCATGGTCGTCATCTCCCACGACCGGTTCTTCCTCGAGCGCACCACGGACCGGACGTTCGCGCTGCTCGGCGACCGGGCCCTGCGGATGCTGCCGCGCGGCATCGACGAGTACCTGGAGCGGCGCCGGAAGATGATCGAGGCGTCGGTCCCGGCGCCCGCCGCCGCGCCCGCGCAGCAGAAGGCGGGCGTCTCCGCCTCCGATACCCGCGCCGCGAAGAAGGAGCTGCAGAAGGTCGAGCGGCAGCTCGACAAGCTCTCCGACAAGGAGACGAAGCTGCACGCGCAGATCGCCGACAACGCCACCGATTTCGAGAAGGTGGCGAAGCTCGACGCGGAGCTCCGGGAACTCGCGTCGGAGCGGGAGGAATTGGAGATGCGCTGGCTCGAACTGGCCGAGGACGCGTAGCCCTCCGCCGGGCCTGGACGCATAACGAGGGCATCACAGGCCGGTCCTCCCTTGGGTACAAGGGGCGGACCGGTCGCTTTTGTGTCATCGCGTGAGTGGTAGAAAGAAAACCCGTTCACGTCAAGGGGGAAACCGCTGATGACCCAGCCGCCCAGCAACCAGCCGCCGGGGGGCTTCGGAGCCCCTCAGGACCCGAACCAGGGTGCCGGCCAGAGCATGCCGCCCGTGCCGCCGGTCCCGCCGCAGGCACCGCAGACCCCGCCCGCGCCGCAGTCCCCGCCGCCCGCCGCGCCGGGACCGTACGGGCAGGCACCGCAGCCTGGTTACGGATACCCGCAGCAGCCGGGCCAGGCCCCGCAGCCCGGCCAGCCCCCGTACGGGCAGCCGGGCCAGCCCGCTCAGCCGCCGTACGGCCAGCCGCCGCAGGCCGGTCCGTACGGTCAGCCGGCGCCGCAGCCCTACGGCTACCCGCAGCAGGGCCAGCCGGGCCAGCCCGGCCCGTACGGTCAGCAGCAGAACCCCTACGGCGGCTACCCCACCCAGCCCGCGTACCCGGGCGGCCCGACCCCGCCCCAGGGCCCCGGTGGCGGCGGCCCGTTCAAGGGCAGGACCGGTGTGGTCGCCGGCGTGGCCGCCGCGGCCGTCCTGATCGCCGCCGTCACGACCTGGGCCGTCGTCGGCGGCGACGACGACAAGGACCCGGTCGCCAAGCCGACCGCCACGGCCACCTCCTCCTCCGGCGCCCCCAAGCCCACCGAGTCGGTGGACGAGGGCGACGGCACGGGCGACGGCCGCAACGGCGAGGACGACCTCAACGCGGGCCGCCAGGCCGGCGAGGCGAAGGTCGACTGGCTGCTCAAGAACAACGTGGACCTGCCCCGCAACGGCTCCGACGTCTTCGGCCCGTGGATCGTCGGCGACACCGTCGTCAAGGCGATGTACAAGGGCGTCGACGGCTACGGCCTGACCGACGGCAAGCCCAAGTGGCACGTCGACCTGCCGTTCGAGCTGTGCGCCGCCCCGCCGGAGCCGGGCGCCGACGGCTCCATGGTCTTCGGCTACGCCGAGAGCGCCAAGGACGGCGCCAAGTGCACCCAGCTCCAGAAGATCGACCTCAAGACCGGCAAGGCCGGCTGGAAGAAGGCCGTCCCGAAGGCCACGGGCCTGTTCGCCTTCTCCGACAACACCCTGTCCATCAGCGGCAACACGGTCACCGCGGCCGGCTCCAGCAGCGCGTACGGCTTCTCGATGACCGACGGCCGGCAGCTCTTCAAGGGCGCCACCACCGGCTGCAAGCCCTTCGCCTTCGCGGGCGGCAGCAAGCTGATCGCCGCCATGGACTGCCCGTCGGGCAGCACCACCAAGAAGATCCAGGCGGTCGGCCAGGTCGACCCCAACACCGGCAAGCCGAAGTTCACCTTCCAGCTGGAGGCGAACTGGGAGGTCGACAAGGTCTACTCGGTCGACCCGCTGGTCGTCTCGGCCACCCAGCGCGAGCAGAAGAAGTGGACCATCTTCGCGCTCGACGGCAACGGCAAGCTCCGCTCGCAGATCCAGGGCGGCAAGGACAAGTTCGCGCCCTCGTGCGGCGGCAGCTTCGTCATCTTCGGCAAGAACCTCCAGGGCTGCACGGGTGTCGCGGCCGACGCGAACACCTTCTACATGGCGACCGAGACCGGCTACGGCACGCCCAACGAGGTCGTCGCCTTCGACCTGAAGACCGGCAAGCAGAAGTGGCGCTCGAAGGCCCCCGGCGACCAGTCGATGACGCCGCTGCGCATGGAGGGCGGGCAGGTCCTGCTGTACGTGGACCCGTCGTACGACAAGGGCGGCGCCGTCGCCACCCTCGCCCCGACCGGCGGCGCGCCGAAGATCCTGCTCCAGCACCCGGCCTCGACCGCCGAGATCGAGAGCAGCTTCTACAGCGCGGGTTACGCCTACGGCAGCGGCACCTTCGTGGTGGCGGCCGGACGTGTGTCGGCGTCCAACGACAAGGACGAGATGCAGGTCAAGACGATGATGGCCTTCAGCAAGTGAGGTACACGGACCGATGACGCAGCCACCCCCGCCCCCGCCGAACCAACCGCCGGACCCGCAGGGAGGCTTCGGCGCCCCGACGCCTCCGCCGCCGCAGCAGCAGCCGGAGCCGGGCTACGGCTACCCGCAGCAGCCGGAGCCGGGTTACGGCTACCCGCAGCAGCCGCCGACCCAGGCCGACCAGGGTTACGGCTACCCGCAGCAGCCCCCGACCCAGCCCGACCAGGGCTACGGCCAGCCGCAGCAGCCGCCGGCGCCGCAGCAGCCGTACGGCTACCCGGCCGCGCCCCAGCAGCCCCAGCAGCAGCCGTACGGCGGCTACCAGCAGCCCCAGCAGCCGGGCCAGCCCCCGTACGGCTACCCGACGCAGCCTCAGCAGCCGCAGTACGGCGGCTACGCCCAGCCCACCCCGCCCCCGGCCCCCGGCGGCGGCAAGAAGCTGTCGGCGCAGCTGCAGATCGTCATCGCGGCCGTCGTCGCCGTCGTCCTGATCGTCGGCGTCGGCTTCTGGTACGCCAACTCCGACGGCGGTGACGAGGGCAACGAGGCCAAGGGCACGGGCGGCACCTCGCAGGGCTCCACGGGCGGTGGCGACACCGGCGGCAAGGGCCTCGGCGGCGGCGGCAAGGAGAAGCCGGCGGCCGACACCCAGGCGAAGATGGCCTTCCAGGTCGCCCAGCCGAAGGTCCCGGACGTCACCGACGTCTCCGGTTCCTGGATCACCGACAAGGCGTTCGTGAAGTCGGGCGTGAACTCGATCGTCGCCTACGACCTGGACAAGGGCAGCGTCCTGTGGACGCTGCCGCTGACCGGCCAGGTCTGCGGCGCCTCGCGCCACGTCACCGCCGACAACAAGGTGCCGATCCTCTTCGAGGCCACCAAGCGGGTCGCGCCGCGCTACTACCAGGCGTGCACCGAGGTCGGCCTGGTCGACCTGAACACCGGCAAGCTGCTGTGGTCCACCTCGGTCACCGGCGGCTCCGCCGGCGACCAGAAGGCCCGGTTCGGCGAGGTCACGCTCAGCGGGACGACCGTCGCGGCCGGCGGCACCGACGGAGGCGCCGCCTTCGACCTCGCCAACGGCAACCCGCGCTGGAAGCCGCAGGCCAACGACCAGGGCTGCTACGACCTGGGCTACGGCGGCGGCGAGGGCCTCGTCGCGGTCCGCAAGTGCGGGACGTACGACAGCCCGAGCGTGATGATCCAGAACCTCAACCCGACCACGGGCGCCCCGGTCTCGCAGTACAAGATGCCCGCCGGCGTGAAGTACGCCTCGGTCGTCTCCACCAAGCCGCTGGTCGTCGCGGCCGACGTCGGCGACACCGCCGGTGACGGCAGCGGCATCTCGGACTTCTTCTCGATCGACGAGAAGACCGGGAAGCTGAAGGCGAAGATCACGGCGGACGCCGACCAGTACGCGGCCCGCTGCCGCTCGACCAAGGTCGAGGCCTGCTCGCAGGCGCTCGTCGGCAACGGCCGGCTGTACGTGCCGACCGAGGAGCACGAGGGCAGCACCGGCGAGTACGGCGACGAGACCAACGAGATCATCGCCTTCGACCTCGCCACCGGGCGCACGGTGCCGGAGAAGGCCGACGCGGGCGACAAGTACACCTTCGTCCCGCTGCGGATGGACGGCGGCAACCTCATCGTCTACAAGGCCCCGCCCTACGACAAGGGCGGCCGGATCGTCTCGGTCGACGGCGGCACGATGAAGGAGACGCTGCTCCTGGAGAACCCGGCGGACAAGACGGTCCACAACGCCGAGAACAGCTTCAGCCTGAACGGCGCCGAACTCCTCTACGGGGACGGCCGGTTCTTCCTCTCGGAGACGATGGTCAGCAAGCCCCGGGAGTCGTCCTCGTCCAGTGACATCAAGGAGTACCTGATCGTCTCCTTCTCCGTCGGGCACTGACGACCCGCCAGACGGCCGTGGGCCCCTCCGGTGATCCGGAGGGGCCCACGCGCATGTCGGCGGCCGGGGCGGGGGAGCGTGTAGCTTGCCGGTTCGGGCCGCCGGGGCGTCCGGCCGGCCAGGTCGAGGGGGGATGACCGGGATGGGCGTACGCCTCGTGGTGGTGGACGACCACCGCCTGCTCGCGGAGGCGCTCGCCTCGGCGCTGAAGCTGCGCGGGCACCGGGTGCTCGCGGCGGCCGCGCCGGTGGCGGGGGCCGCGGAGCTGGTGGTGAGCCGGGCGCCGGAGGTCTGCCTCCTGGGCACCGCGGCGCCGGACGCGCCGGGAGCCTTCGACCCCGTCGTACGGATCAAGCGGGAGCGGCCGCAGGTGGCCGTGGTGGTGCTCGGCCCGGTGCCGTCGCCGCGCGGGATCGCGGCGGCGTTCGCGGCCGGGGCCTCGGGATACGTCCGGCACGACGAGCGCATCGAGGGCGTCGAGCGCGCCCTGGTGAAGGCCCGGGCGGGGGAGTCCGCGGTGGCGCCGCAGCTGCTCCAGGGGGCCTTCGCGGAGCTGCTCAACCCCTCGGCGCAGCCGGACGACGAGGCGCAGCAGTTGCTCCGGCTGCTGACGCAGCGGGAGGTGGAGGTCCTCGTGCGGGTCGCGGAGGGTGAGGACACCCGGCTGATCGCGGTGGGCATGGGGATCGCGCCGAGCACGGCCCGGACGCACGTCCAGCGGGTCCTGATGAAGCTCGGGGTCGGCTCGCGCCTGGAGGCGGCGGCGCTCGCGGCCCGTACGGGACTGCTCGACCGGGCGGTGCCGGGGCAGCGCGGCCCGCACTGAGGTGTCTCTTCGGCCCGGCCCGTCCGTGTGACGGGCCGGGCCTCGCCATTGACGCGTATGTTGGAATGTGATTCTTTGTGCGTGGTTCTGTTTGATCGCGCCCGGAGGGCACCCCCGTGAAGAAGACCGTCACCACGCTCGCCGACGGGCGCGAGCTGATCTACTACGACACCCGCGACGACACCGTCCGCACCGCCGTCGACCCCCGCCCCCTCACCCCCGTCGTCTCCCGCTCCGAGATCCGGTACGACGAGCTCACCGGCGACCCCGTCGCCGTCGCCTCGCACCGGCAGGCCCGCACCTACCACCCGCCGGCCGACGCCTGCCCGCTCTGCCCCGCCAAGGACGGCCACGAGAGCGAGATCCCGGAGGAGAGCTACGAGGTGGTGGTCTTCGAGAACCGCTTCCCCTCCCTCTCCGGCGGCGTCGGCCGCTGCGAGGTCGTCTGCTTCACCGACGACCACACGGACTCCTTCGCCGACCTCACCGAGGAGCGCGCCGCCCTCGTCCTCGACGCCTGGGCCGACCGGACCGCCGAACTCTCCGCCCTGCCCGGCGTCGAGCAGGTCTACTGCTTCGAGAACCGCGGCGCGGAGATCGGCGTCACCCTGCCCCACGCCCACGGCCAGATCTACGCCTTCCCGTACGTCACGCCCCGGACGGCCGCCGTGCGCCGCCGCGCGGACGAGCACCGGGCGGCCACCGGACGGAACCTCTTCGACGACCTCGTCGCCCGGGAGCAGGCCGACGGCGAGCGGGTGGTCCTGGAGACCGAGCACTGGATCGCCTTCGTGCCGTACGCCGCCCACTGGCCGTACGAGGTCCACCTCCACCCCAAGCGCCGGGTCCCCGACCTGCTCGCCCTGGACGCCGCGGCCCGCACAGAGTGCGCACAGGTCTACCTGGAACTCTTGAGGCGCTTCGACCGGATCTTCGGCCCGGACGAGCCGCCGACGCCCTACATCGCCGCCTGGCACCAGGCGCCGTTCACGGACGAGCGGCGCGAGGACCTCGGACTGCACCTGGAGCTTTTCACCGTCCGACGGGCCTCTGGCAAGCTGAAGTTCCTCGCGGGCACCGAGTCCGGCATGGGCGCGTTCATGAACGACGTACGGCCGGAGGACGCGGCCCGACGACTCCGAGAGGTGGCGAGCAAGTGACCACGGCAGCGAAGAAGTACCTGGTGACCGGAGGTGCCGGGTACGTGGGCAGCGTGGTCGCCGCCCACCTCCTGGAGCGGGGCCACCGGGTCACCGTCCTCGACGACCTCTCCACCGGCTTCGCCGAAGCCGTCCCCGACGGCGCCGAGTTCATCGAGGGCCGCATCCAGGACGCCGCGAAGTGGCTCGACGGCTCCTACGACGGCGTCCTGCACTTCGCCGCCTTCTCCCAGGTCGGCGAGTCCGTCGCCAGGCCCGAGAAGTACTGGGAGAACAACCTCGGCGGCACCATGGCCCTGCTCGCGGCCATGCGCGACGCCGGAGTCCGCAGGCTCGTCTTCTCCTCCACCGCCGCCACCTACGGCGAACCGGAGACCGTGCCGATCACCGAGACCGCGCCCACCGCGCCCACCAGCCCGTACGGGGCGAGCAAGCTGGCCGTCGACCACATGATCGGCGGGGAGTGCGCCGCCCACGGCCTGGCCGCCGTCTCGCTGCGCTACTTCAACGTGGCCGGGGCGTACGGCTCGCTCGGCGAGCGGCACGAGCCCGAGTCCCACCTGATCCCGCTCGTCCTCCAGGTCGCCCTGGGCCGGCGCGAGGCGATCTCCGTGTACGGCGAGGACTACCCGACCCCGGACGGCACCTGCGTCCGCGACTACATCCACGTCGCCGACCTCGCCGAGGCCCACCTCCTCGCGCTGGATGCCATGACCCCCGGCGAGCACCTCGTCTGCAACCTGGGCAACGGCAACGGCTTCTCCGTCCGCGAGGTCGTCGAGACCGTCCGCGAGGTCACCGGGCACCCGATCCCGGAGCTCACCGCCCCGCGCCGCCCCGGCGATCCGGCGGTCCTGGTCGCCTCCGCCGACGCCGCCCGCGAGCGGCTCGGCTGGACGCCGTCCCGCCCGGACCTGGCGGACGTCGTCGCCGACGCCTGGGCGTTCGCCCGTACCCGCCACGAGGAGGAGGGCGCATGAGCCTCGCCGCCGACTTCGAGGCGCTGTACGGCGCCGCGCCCGACGGAGTCTGGGCCGCCCCCGGGCGGGTCAACCTCATCGGGGAGTACACCGACTTCAACGACGGCTTCGTGCTGCCGCTCGCGCTGCCGCACACCACCGTCGCCGCCGTCTCCCGCCGCGACGACGGCGTCCTGCGCCTGCACTCCGCCGACATCGACGGCGGGATCGTCCAGCTGGACGTCGACGCCCTGGAGCCGCTCTCCGGCGGCGGCTGGGCGGCCTACCCGGCCGGTGTCGTCTGGGCGCTGCGGGAGGCCGGGCACCCGGTGGCCGGCGCCGACGTCCACCTCACCTCGACGGTGCCGACCGGCGCCGGGCTCTCCTCCTCGGCGGCCCTGGAGGTCGTCACCGCGCTCGCCCTGAACGACCTGTTCGGGCTCGGGCTCTCCCGCCCCGAACTCGCCCGGCTCGCCCAGCGCGCCGAGAACGCCTTCGTCGGCGTGCCCTGCGGGGTGATGGACCAGATGGCCTCCGCCTGCGCCGAGGAGGGGCACGCCCTCCACCTGGACACCCGGGACCTCTCGTACCGTCAGGTCCCCTTCGACCTGGCGAGCGAGGGGCTCCGGCTGCTCGTCGTCGACACCCGTGTGAAGCACGCGCTCGGGGACGGCGCGTACGCGGAGCGGCGCGCCGGGTGTGAAGCGGGTGCGCGGGCGCTCGGCGTACGCACCCTGCGCGAGGTGAGCGCCGCGCATCTACCGGAAGCGCTCGCACGTTTGAGCGACGAGACGATTCTGCGGTACGTGCGGCACGTCGTCTCCGACAACGCCCGGGTGGAGCGGACCATCGCCCTGCTCGACGCCGGCGCCACCCGTGCCGTCGGCCCGGTCCTCACCGAGGGCCACGCCTCCCTCCGCGACGACCTGCGGGTCTCCTGCCCCGAACTGGACCTCGTCGTCGAGGCGGCGAACGCGGCCGGGGCGCTCGGCGCCCGGATGACCGGCGGCGGCTTCGGCGGCTCGGCCGTCGTCCTGGTGGAGACCGAGCGCGCGGAGGCGGTGGCCGCCGCCGTCGGGAAGGCCTTCGCCGAGGCCGGATACGCGGCCCCGGGAATCTTCCCGGCCGTACCGGCGGCGGGCGCGCGCAGGCTCTGAACGACTCCCCCCGACCACCGCTCGCTTTCCCACGACTTCGGACAGTTCCGCGATTCGGCCCCCACCGCGGCGCCCCGCCCCTACTCTGAGGGGCAGCGCCGGTGGGGGCCGGTGCTGTTCAGGGGGCGTGACCCGTCGGGTACGGCGCCAGAAGCGGGGTAACAGTCAACGCACGGCGGCGGCCGTGCCTTCGACGGACCCGCCTCCGGCGCCGTACCCGCGTCGGTCCGTTCCTCGACACTTGGGAGTGTCCGTGGCACGCATCCGCGTCCTGGTGGTGGACGACCACCGCATCTTCGCCGAATCGCTGGCCGCCGCCCTGGCGGCGGAGCCCGACGTCGACGTCGCCGCCGCCGGCAGCGGCCCGGCGGCCCTGCGCTGTCTGGAGCGCGGCGCGGCGGAGGGCCGCCGGTTCGACGTCCTGCTCGTCGACGCCGAGCTGGGCGCGGGCCCCACCGGGGCGGCCGTGGCGCGCGCGGTGCCCGATGACGCCGAGGGCGCCGTGGACGGGATCTCGCTGGTCACGGGCGTACGAAGGATGCAGCCCGCGCTCCGCACGGTCGTCCTCGCGGAGAAGGACGACCCGCGCAGGGCCGCGCTCGCGCTCCAGGCCGGGGCCTCCGGCTGGGTCGCGAAGGACTGCTCGCTGCAGCGGCTGCTCGCGGTGGTGCGGGGGGTGCTGCGGGACGAGACGCACCTGCCGCCCGCGCTGCTCACGGGCGTGCTGCGGGAGCTGACGGAGGTGCGGAAGCACCGGACGGACAGCGAGCGGCTCGTGGAGTCGCTGACCCCGCGCGAGCGGGAGGTGCTGCGCTGCATGGTCGCGGGCCTGGGCCGCAAGGCGGTCGCCGAGCGCCTCTTCCTCTCCCCGCACACGGTCCGTACGCACATGCAGAACGTGCTCGGAAAGCTGGGCGTGCACTCGACGCTCGCGGCGGTGGCGCTGGCCCGCCGGGCGGGCGTGGGCCCCGCGGAGCCGGTGCTAACCGGGGATGTTGTCGAACGGGGCGGTCAGCCGGCGTAGCAGCGCGGCCAGTTCGCCGCGCTGGCCGCGGGAGAGCTGGGCCAGGATGGCGCGCTCCTGGGCGAGGAGTCCGGCGAGCGCCTCGTCGGCGCGGTCGCGGCCCTCGGGGGTGAGCCGGACCAGGACCCCGCGCCGGTCGCTGGGGTCGGGAAGCCGCTCGACGAGGCCCTTCTTGGTGAGCCGGTCGATGCGGTTGGTCATGGTGCCGGACGTGACCAGGGTCTGGGTGAGGAGCTGGCCGGGAGAGAGCTGGTACGGAGCTCCGGCGCGGCGCAGCGAGGTGAGGACGTCGAACTCCCAGGGCTCCAGCTGGTGCTCGGAGAAGGCGAGTCGACGGGCGCGGTCGAGGTGGCGGGCGAGCCGCGAGACGCGGCTGAGCACCTCGAGCGGTTCCACGTCGAGGTCGGGGCGCTCGCGGCGCCATGCTGCGACCAGTCGGTCGACCTCGTCCTCCATGACGATCAGTGTAGAGGGTCTGTTGACATAAAGTCTCTTGTATTCGAGTTTCTCGATATCAAGTATCTTGACCTCAAGATATATTTTCCTGGACTATGGGGAAGGGACCCGGCCGGAACGCCGTTCCGCTTGGGCAACTCGTGCCAGCAAGGGGGCTTCGAACATGCATTCCGTTGAATCCGCCGCACCGACCTGGGATCCACAGCAGTACCTCCGTCACTCCGGCCACCGCACCCGTCCCTTCCTCGATCTCCTCGCCCGAATACCGCGCCTGCCGGCCCAGGACCGGCCCGCCCGCATCGCCGACCTCGGCTGCGGACCCGGCAACGTGACGGTCCTCCTCGCCGACCGGTGGACCGACGCGCACATCACCGGATTCGACCTCTCGCCCGACATGCTGGAACGCGCCGAGAAGGACTGGGCGGGCACCACCCGGGGCGGCGGCTGGCTCGACTTCCGGACCGCCGACGCCGCCCACTGGACGCCGGGCGAGCCCTACGACCTGATCGTCTCCAACGCGGCCCTCCAGTGGGTGCCCAACCATCCCGAGTCCTTCGCCACCTGGATCGACGGACTCCGCCCGGGCGGCACCCTGGCCTTCCAGGTCCCCGGCAACTTCACCTCGCCCAGCCACGCCCTGCTCGGCGAGCTCTGCGAGACCCCCGAGTGGCGGAGCCGCCTCGGCGACCAGGGCCGCCGCTTCGTCCACATCCTCGACACGGCCGACTACCTCACCCGCCTCACCGACCTCGGCTGCGAGGCGGACGTCTGGGAGACCACGTACTGCCAGCTGCTCCAGGGCGAGGACCCGGTCCTCGACTGGGTCAAGGGCACCGCGCTGCGGCCCGTCCTCACGACCCTGGGCGACGACCAGGACGCGGTCGACGCCTTCCTCGCCCAGTACCGCGCGCTCCTCCGCGAGGCCTATCCGCCCGGCCCGCACGGCACGGTCTTTCCCTTCCGGCGGCTGTTCGCCGTCGCCCGCAAGGGCTCGTGACACGCGAGGGCGCCCCGCACCGGAGGACCGGTGCGGGGCGCCCGCCGTGCGCGATCCGATGCCTACGACATCGCGTTGTAGACCTGGTAGCCGTGGCCGATGTTCACCCGGGCGGTGAACTTGCCCGGAGCGATGTTCAGGTAGCGGTAGAGGTCGCCGCCCGAGGTCACGCCGAGCAGGTCGCCCTTGCCGTCGGCGTTGAGGTCACCGGGGGCGACGATCTTGCTGTACGTGTTCCAGCCGGTGCCGATCTTCACCCGCGCCTTGAACGGCGTGGCCGCGACGCCCGTGCCCGCGTACAGGTACAGGTCGCCGCCCGAGGTGCGGGCCACGATGTCCGTGCGGCCGTCGCCCGTGTAGTCACCGGCGCCGAGGATCTTGTTGTACGTCCCCCAGCCGGAGCCGACCTTGATGCGGGACGCGACGGCCGTGCCCGCGCCGTTGCCCTGGTACAGGTACAGGTACCCGGAGCCGTCGCGGGCCAGCAGGTCGCCCTTGCCGTCGCCGGACAGGTCGCCGGGGCCGACGAGCGCGTTGTAGACGCCCCAGCCGGCGCCGATCTTGTTGCTCTCGATGTAGAGGTTGCCCTGGTAGATCTGCGCCAGGTCGGACGAGCCGTCCGTGTTCATCGAGGACAGGTGCGTGACGTTGGCACCCGCCCAGCCGCCCGTGTCGCCGACCTGGCTGCGGGAGCCGAGCTGGCCGGTGGTCCGGACGCCGTACCAGAACATCGTGCCGGCGGTGTCCCGCGCCAGGACGCCTTCCTTGTTGCCGGTGACCGGGATGTTGCCCGCCCCGCCGAACTGCGGGATCCCGTCCCAGCCGCCCGTGTCGCTGGACTGCTGACGGGCGGCGAAGGTGCCGTCGCCCTTGCCCGTGTAGTACCAGAGCGTGCCGTTCAGGTCGCGGGCGAGCAGCTCGCCGTTGCCGTCGCCGTCGTCGTCGCCGACGGGCACGATCTGGTTGTAGATGTTCCAGCCGGTGCCGACCTTCACCCGCGCCGCGAACGGCTGGGACTTGTCGCCCTTGCCGGCGTAGAACCACAGGGTTCCGGCGCTGTCGCGGCCGAGCAGGTCCGCCCAGCCGTCGCCGTTGTTGTCGCCGAAGCCGATCATCTGGTCGTAGATGTTCCAGCCGGTGCCGATCTTCACCCGCGTCGCGAACGGCGCGGTGCGGTTGCCGGTGGCGTAGTACAGGTACAGGTTGCCGTCGTTGTCGCGGGCGACCACGTCGGCACGGCCGTCGTCGTTCACGTCGCCGGGCGCGACGATCTTGTTGTAGATGTTCCAGCCCTTGCCCTGCCAGGCGAGGCTCGCCGTGGTGGGCGTGGCGTCCGCGTACAGGCTGAGGACACCCGTCTGCGACAGCGTCAGGACCTCGGGACCGCTGGCGTTCCCGTCCTGGTTGCCGATCGGGACGACGTCCTTCGGAGGCTCCGAGAAGGACCCGAACTGGCCGCCCTGGCCCGAGGTCGTGGCCGTGTTGACCGTACCGTCCCACTTGCGGAAGATCAGGTCGCCGCTGCCGTCGCCGTCGAAGTCCGACAGCTGAGGAGAGGCGCCGACACCGGTGGCAGCCGCGGCACCCTGACGGGCCGCGCCGGCGGACGGCCGCGTGAGCGGCGGCGTGGTGAAGTCGGCCACCGGCTTGTCGATCGCCGGGCGCGGGCCGGGCTGATCGGCCGAGGCCGGGGTCGCGAGCAGCATGCCCGCGGAGAGTACGAGTGCGGTGCACGCGCTGAGGCGCGCACGGGAGAAGTGCACAGAACGCAAGAGATCCCCCCCAGGGATCAGAATGTCGTCGGACCGGGGACGGGTCCGCGGCGCCTCGCTACGGAGGAAAACGCGTACGAAGGGCGGACACCCCGGTTGTGTGGGGAGCATACCTCCCGGCCCTGACACGGGTTCAACGAGAGGACCCGGCAACCAGGGCGCGCGCACGCTGCCGGTTCCGTCCCTTCCGAGCCCGCCCCCACGAGGGACGCCCCGCACCGGAGAACCGGTGCGGGGCGTCCTGAGTGGTGCGCGGTGCGCGGTACGACTAGTACAGACCGTTGTAGATCTGGTAGCCGGTGCCGATCGAGGCGCGCGGCTTGAACGCGTAGCCCGCGACGCCGGTGCCGGTGTAGCGGAACAGCTCGCCGCCCGCGTTCACCGCGAGCAGGTCGGCCTTGCCGTCACCCGTGATGTCACCGGGGGCGACCAGCTTCGGGTACACGTTCCACCCGCCCCCGACCCTGACGCGCGGCTTGAACGGGTAACCGGCCTGGCCCGTGCCCTGGTACAGGTACAGCGTGCCGTCCTTGGCGCGCGCCACGAGGTCGTTCAGACCGTCGCCGCTGAAGTCGCCCGAACCGATGAGACGGTCGTACGCACCCCAGCCGGAGCCCACCTTGACGCGGGCGCTCACGGCGGTGCCGTACGCGTTGCCGCGGTACAGGTACAGGACGCCGGAACGGTCCCGCGCCAGCAGGTCGCCGCGCCCGTCGCCGCTCAGGTCGCCCGCGCCCACGAGCTGGTTGTAGATGCCCCAGCCGCCGCCGAAGTCGGTGCGGTTGCCGTAGAGGTGCCCGTCGTAGATGAACAGGGTGTCGGAGATGCCGTTGTCATCCAGCGAGCTGGCCTCGAACATGTTGGCACCGGCCCAGCCGCCCGTGTCGCTGATCTGCGCACGCGGGGCCAGCTTGCCGGTCTCCCGCGTGTTGTACCAGAAGAGCGTGCCGGCCTTGTCGCGGGCGAGCATGCCCTCCTTGCCGTGCGCCGGGACGTTGCCCGCACCGCTCAGCTGGGGGCCCTCCGCCCAGGCACCGGCCTGGCTGGCCTGCCTGCGGGCGGCGAAGTGGCCGCCGCCGGTGCCCACGTACGACCACAGGGTGCCGTCGGAGCCACGGGCGAGCACGTCGCCGATGCCGTCACCGCTGAAGTCGTCGATGCCGAGGATCTGGTTGTAGACGTCCCAGCTGTGACCGACCTCCTTGCGGGCCTTCACCGTGTACGGGTTGCCGGTGCTGCCGTAGTAGAAGAGGACGCCGGAGGGCGTACGGGCGAGGAAGTCGCCCTTGCCGTCGCCGTCGCTGTCACCGAGACCGATCAGGTGGTCGTAGGCCCCCCAGCCGTTGCCGACCTTCTGACGGGCGTGGAACGGAGCACCGTACGAGCCGGTGGAGACGTACGCCCACAGCTCGCCGGAGGGCGTACGGGCCAGCACGTCGGCGCGGCCGTCACCGCTGATGTCACCGGGCGAGAAGACCTTGTTGTAGATCTGCCAGCCGGCGCCGCTCCAGCGGAACTCGCCGTAGGACTCGGTGGTGTTGCCGTACAGCGACAGGCGACCGCTGGTCGACAGCGTCAGGACCTCGGGACGGCTGCCGTTCGCGTCCTGGTCGCCGATCGGGATGATGTCCTTGGCGAACGTGGTGGAACCGTCGCCGCGGTAGACCTGGGCGCCGTCGATGTCGCTGGTCGGCACCGAGTAGATCTGGCCGTCGTAGCCGCGGTAGAGGATGTCGCTGACGCCGTCGCCGTCCACGTCGGCGCGCGGCGCGGTACCGGCCTCCGTGGCACCGGCGGTCCCGGCACGGGCACCGTCCGCCTTCGGCAGGATCGGCTTCGGCAGCGAGACACCGGCCGGAGCCGGCTTCTCGACCGCCGGGCGCGGCGACGGCGAGTCCGCCGACGCCGGACCCGCGAGGAGCATGCCCGAGGAGAGGGCGAGAGCGGTGCACGTGGCGACGCGACGGGCACGCTTGGAACGCAGGAAGAACAAAGGATCCCCCCCAGGGATCAGAGGTTCGACAGAACCAAACAGGGGGGCTCGAACAGGCGTCGAACGGCGTCAGCGCATGACAGAAGGCACGCGGAGACGACCTCGTAGGACGGTCGGAACACCCCCCCGGATGTTGAACACGAGTCTACTCTCGGGACGGCCGAGCACCAGATGTTTACTCCACCGAATCCGACCCTCCGGTCAGTTCTTCCGGTGCCCTATCAACCGCGGCTTCTGCTCCAGACCGTCCAGCCCGTGCCACGCCAGGTTCACCAGATGCGCCGCGACCTCCGCCTTCTTCGGCTTGCGGACGTCCAGCCACCACTGACCCGTCAGCGCCACACTGCCCACCAGCGCCTGCGCGTACAGCGGCGCCAGCTTCGGGTCGAAGCCGCGGGCCTTGAACTCCAGACCCAGGATGTCCTCCACCTGCGTGGCGATGTCACTGATCAGCGAGGCGAACGTGCCCGTCGACTGCGCCACCGGCGAATCCCGCACGAGGATCCGGAAACCGTCCGTGTAGTTCTCGATGTAGTCGAGCAGCGCGAACGCCGCCTGCTCCAGGAGCTCCCGCGGATGCCCCGCCGTCAGCGCCCCCGTCACCCCGTCCAGGAGCTGCCGCATCTCCCGGTCGACCACGACCGCGTACAGCCCCTCCTTGCCACCGAAGTGCTCGTACACCACCGGCTTGGAGACGCCGGCCTTCGCCGCGATCTCCTCCACCGACGTGCCCTCGAAACCCTTCTCCGCGAAGAGCGTGCGACCGATGTCGAGCAGCTGCTCCCGGCGCTCCGCGCCCGTCATCCGCACCCGGCGCCCCCGCCGGGGCTTCTGCTCTCCGCCGCTGCTGCCGGTACCGCCGGTCCTGCCCTCGATCGCCACGTCTTCCATCATGCCGCGTCTGCGGACGCGGCCTGGCGGCGGGCTTCGATGCGGGACTTCGTCGGCCAGCGCACATCCGTCGCCCAGCCCAGCTGCTCGAACCAGCGGATCAGCCGCGCACTGGAGTCGACCTGGCCGCGCAGCACCCCGTGCCGCGCCGAGGTCGGGTCCGCGTGGTGCAGGTTGTGCCACGACTCGCCGCAGGACAGCACCGCCAGCCACCACACGTTGCCCGAGCGGTCACGCGACTTGAACGGACGCTTGCCCACCGCGTGACAGATCGAGTTGATCGACCACGTCACGTGGTGCAGCAGCGCCACCCGCACCAGCGAACCCCAGAAGAACGCCGTGAACGCGCCCCACCACGACATCGTCACCAGACCGCCCACCAGCGGCGGGATCGCCAGCGACACGACCGTCCACAGCACGAACTGGCGCGAGATCGCCCGGATCGCCGGATCCTTGATCAGATCGGGGGCGTACTTGTGCTGCGGCGTCCGCTCCTCGTCGAACATCCAGCCGATGTGCGCCCACCACAGGCCCTTCATCAGCGCCGGAACCGTCTCACCGAACCGCCACGGCGAGTGCGGGTCACCCTCCGCGTCGGAGAACTTGTGGTGCTTGCGGTGATCCGCCACCCAGCGGACCAGCGGACCCTCGACCGCCAGCGAACCCATGACCGCGAGCGCGATCCGCAGCGGCCGCTTCGCCTTGAAGGAACCGTGCGTGAAGTACCGGTGGAAACCGATCGTGATCCCGTGGCACCCGATGTAGTACATCGCCACCATCAGCCCCAGATCCAGCCAGCTCACCCCCCGGCCCCAGGCCAGCGGGACGGCGGCGAGCAGCGCCACGAACGGCACCACGATGAACGACGCCAGAGCGATCTGCTCGACCGAACCTTTGCTGTCCCCGCCCAGCGTGGCGGAGGGCAGGGCCGCGGCGTCGTCCTGCGCCTCGGGCGCCGACATCAACTCGGGGCTCATGGTCATGGGTGTCCCTGGGGGGTGAGAGAAAAGGGGGGAAACGCGTCGAAGGGCGAAGCTGTGCCTACGCATCCGTAACCTACGGCGTCGTAAGTATGGCAGCGCCGTGGCGCGCGGCAAGAGGGCACAAGAGGACCCTGGCCGCCGTCCGGAACGTGGACACCTATCCTGGGTGCGTCGGACAGCGCGGTCCGCAAGCCTCCAGAACCCCTCCAGACGTGCTCAAACACTGCAAGGAGCCGCACCTGTGAGCAGTGCCGACCAGACCCCCACCGCCAGCACCGAGCTGCGCGCCGACATCCGCCGACTGGGCGATCTTCTCGGCGAGACCCTCGTACGCCAGGAAGGCCACGAGCTCCTCGACCTCGTCGAGAAGGTCCGCCGCCTCACCCGCGAGGACGGCGAGGCCGCCGCCGAGCTGCTCCGAGGCGTCGAACTCGAGACCGCCGCGAAGCTCGTACGCGCGTTCTCCACCTACTTCCACCTCGCGAACGTCACCGAGCAGGTCCACCGCGGCCGCGAGATGCGCGAGAAGCGCGCCGCCGAGGGCGGCCTCCTCGCCCGCACCGCCGACATGCTCAAGGACGGCGACCCCGAGCACGTCCGCGAGACGGTCAAGAACCTCAACGTACGGCCCGTCTTCACCGCGCACCCCACCGAAGCCGCCCGCCGCTCCGTCCTCAACAAGCTCCGCCGGATCGCCGCCCTCCTGGAGACCCCCGTCGTCCAGGCCGACCGGCGCCGCACCGACCTGAGGCTCGCCGAGAACATCGACCTCATCTGGCAGACCGACGAGCTCCGCGTGGTCCGCCCCGAGCCCGCCGACGAAGCCCGCAACGCCATCTACTACCTCGACGAACTGCACGCCAACGCCGTCGGCGACGTCCTGGAGGACCTCGCCGCCGAGCTCGAGCGCGTCGGCGTCGAGCTGCCCGCCGGCACCCGCCCGCTCACCTTCGGCACCTGGATCGGCGGCGACCGCGACGGCAACCCCAACGTCACCCCCCAGGTGACCTGGGACGTCCTGATCCTCCAGCACGAGCACGGCATCACCGACGCCCTCGAACTCGTCGACTTCCTCCGCGGACTCCTCTCCAACTCCATCCGCTACACCGGAGCCACCCAGGAACTCCTGGACTCCCTCCAGCGCGACCTGGAACTCCTCCCGGAGATCAGCCCCCGCTACAAGCGCCTCAACGCCGAGGAGCCGTACCGGCTCAAGGCCACCTGCATCCGGCAGAAGCTCGTCAACACCCGCGAGCGCCTCGCCCACGGCACCCCGCACCAGGACGGCCGCGACTACCTCGGCACCGCCGAACTCATCCGCGACCTCACCCTGATCCAGACCTCGCTGCGCGAGCACCGCGGCGCCCTCTTCGCCGACGGCCGCATGGACCGGGTCATCCGCACCCTCTCCGCCTTCGGCCTCCAGCTCGCCACCATGGACGTCCGCGAGCACGCCGAGGCCCACCACCACGCCCTCGGCCAGCTCTTCGACCGCCTCGGCGAGGAGTCCTGGCGCTACGCGGACATGCCCCGCGACTACCGGCAGAAGCTGCTCGCCAAGGAGCTGCGCTCACGCCGCCCGCTCGCCCCGACCCCGGCCCCGCTCGACGCCGCCGGCGAGAAGACCCTCGGCGTCTTCCACACCGTCAAGGAGGCCTTCGAGCGCTTCGGCCCCGAGGTCATCGAGTCGTACATCATCTCGATGTGCCAGGGCGCCGACGACGTCTTCGCCGCCGCCGTCCTCGCCCGCGAGGCCGGCCTCGTCGACCTGCACGGCGGCTGGGCCAAGATCGGCATCGTGCCGCTCCTGGAGACCACCGACGAGCTCAAGGCCGCCGACGTCATCCTCGACGACATGCTCGCCGACCCCTCCTACCGGCGCCTCGTCTCGCTCCGCGGCGACGTCCAGGAGGTCATGCTCGGCTACTCGGACTCCTCCAAGTTCGGCGGCATCACCACCTCCCAGTGGGAGATCCACCGCGCCCAGCGCCGCCTCCGCGACGTCGCCCACCGCTACGGGGTCCGGCTGAGGCTGTTCCACGGCCGCGGCGGCACCGTCGGCCGCGGCGGCGGCCCCTCGCACGACGCGATCCTCGCCCAGCCCTGGGGCACCCTGGAGGGCGAGATCAAGGTGACCGAGCAGGGCGAGGTCATCTCCGACAAGTACCTCATCCCGTCCCTCGCCCGCGAGAACCTCGAACTGACCGTCGCCGCCACCCTGCAGGCCTCCGCACTGCACACCGCGCCGCGCCAGTCCGACGAGGCCCTCGCCCGCTGGGACGCGGCCATGGACACCGTCTCGGACGCCGCCCACACCGCGTACCGCAGGCTCGTCGAGGACCCCGACCTCCCCGCGTACTTCTTCGCGGCCACCCCCGTCGACCAGCTCGCCGACCTCCACCTCGGCTCCCGGCCCTCGCGCCGCCCCGACTCGGGCGCCGGCCTCGACGGACTCCGCGCCATCCCCTGGGTGTTCGGCTGGACCCAGTCCCGGCAGATCGTCCCCGGCTGGTACGGCGTCGGCTCCGGCCTCAAGGCCCTCCGCGAAGCCGGCCTCGACCCGGTCCTCGGCGAGATGTACGAGCGGTGGGGCTTCTTCCGCAACTTCCTCTCCAACGTCGAGATGACGCTGGCCAAGACGGACCTGCGGATCGCCCGCCACTACGTCGACACCCTCGTCTCCGACGACCTCAAGCACGTCTTCGACACCATCGAGGCCGAGCACGCGCTGACCGTCGCCGAGGTCCTCAAGGTCACCGGCGGCGAGCGGCTCCTCGACTCCAACCCGGTCCTCCAGCAGACCTTCGCCATCCGCGACGCCTACCTGGACCCGATCTCCTACCTCCAGGTCGCGCTCCTCGCCCGCCAGCGCGCGGACGCCGAGCGCGGCGAGGACCCCGACCCGCTGCTCGCCCGGGCCCTGCTCCTCACCGTCAACGGCGTGGCGGCGGGCCTCCGCAACACCGGCTGACGGTCCTTCCGCACGCATGACGAAGCCCCCGTGGAATCCTCCACGGGGGCTTCGTCACGACGGAGTACGTCAGTTCTGCTGGGCCTTGCGACGGCGGGTCACCAGGACCGCACCGGCAGCCGCGAGGGCCAGAGCGGCGGCGGCGAGGATGCCGACCGGAGCGCTGGAACCGGTCTCGGCGAGGTTGCCGCCCTCGTCCTTGACCTCGCCGCCGGTGGTGGAGCCACCCGTGGCGGAGGTGTCACCGGAAGCCGAACCGCCGGTGGCGGTGGTGTCACCGGTGGTGGAACCGCCGGTCGCGGTCGTCTCACCCGTGGTGGAGCCGCCCGTCGTGGTGGTCTCACCCGTGGTGGTCTCGCCCGTGGTGGAGCCGCCGGTGGTCGTCTCACCGGTGGTCGAACCACCCGTGGTCTGCTCACCGGTGGTGGAGCCGCCCGTGGTCGTCTCACCGGTGGTCGAACCGCCGGTGGTCTGCTCACCGGTCGTGCCGCCGGTCGTGGAGGTGGCCACGCAGGTGTGGGACAGGTTGAACCAGCCCTGCTTGATCACGCCGTCGACCTCGGCCTCGGCCGAGACCAGCTTCGCGCCCGGCTCGGAGGCCACGTACGCGTGCTTGTCCGACGGCGGACCGAAGGTCGTGATGACCTGCTCGCCGCCCGGCTCGAAGGTCACCGTCAGCTTGGTGAAGTCCGCGGTGTTGCCGGGGATGACGAAGTGCCAGCCGTCCTTGTCCGCCGGGATCGTCGGGCAGTCGCCGTCGTGGGGCGCCTCCGACGCGAGGATCGGCGTCTCCTGGTGCAGCTTGTACGTGTGAGAGCCGTCCGACGCGAAGGCGGCGGGGGCCAGGGTCAGAGAGCCCGCCATGGCCGCGACAAGAGCGGCTGCGGGTATGAGGGAGCGTCGCATGTGCAGTCGTCCATCTGTGGGATGAGGATGCCGTGGGAGGTGGCTGGGGCAGCCTATCCGTCGCCTTAAGTCGCCTTTAAGTCAGCGGTCCATAACGATTGACCCAGGAACCGGGCGCAAACGGGTCAGAGTGCGAAGAACGCCGCCACCAGAACCGCCCCGCCAACCCCCGCCAGCGACCACGCCGTCCGCGGCAGCCGCATCCCGCCGCCCACCAACGGCGCCGCCAGCAACAGCGCCCCGCCCAGCGGGAGCCACGCGTGCAACCCGCCGCCCCAGCCCGTCCGTACGCCCTCGTCCGTGCCCGGCTTCACCACCACCGGGATCGTCACGCCCTTCTCCGCCGCCACCGAACGCGCGATCGTCAGCGTCCGGCGCGTCGACGACGGGTCCTCCGGGGCGTAACGGCCGCTGCACGTCTCGTCGGTGCAGTCGGTCACCGTCAGCGTCCCGTGCTCGCGGCCCTTGGAGAGCAGGACGTGCTGGGCCGAGTTCCACGAGGCCCAGGCGCCCGCGACGAGGAGGAGCAGGGCGACCAGGGCCATGGCTGCGTTACGGACGTGCGTCATGACCCGCGATCGTACAGTCGTACGTTCCGATCGCCAGACCCTACGAGTTGTACGCCGACTGGGCCCGCTCCAGACCCTCCGCCACCAGGCACTCCACCGAGTCCGCCGCCCGGTCCACGAACCAGTCCAGATCCTTGCGCTCCGCCGACGAGAAGTCCTTCAGGACGAAGTCCGCGACCTGCATCCGGCCCGGCGGCCGCCCGATCCCGCACCGCACCCGGTGGTACTCCGCACCCATCGCCTTCGTCATCGACTTCAGACCGTTGTGCCCGTTGTCGCCGCCGCCCACCTTCAGCCGCAGCATCCCGTAATCGATGTCCAGCTCGTCGTGGACCGCCACGACATGCGCCGTCGGCACCTTGTAGAAGTCCCGCAGCGCCGTCACCGGACCGCCCGAGAGATTCATGTACGACATCGGCTTCGCGAGGATCACCCGCCGGTTCTCCGGGCCGGGAGGCCCCATCCGTCCCTCGACGACCTGCGCCTGGGCCTTCTGCGCCCGCTTGAACGAGCCGCGGATCCGGTCCGCCAGCAGATCCACGACCATGAAGCCGATGTTGTGGCGGTTGGCCGCGTACTCGGGCCCCGGATTGCCGAGGCCGACGATCAGCCAGGGGGCGTTCGCGTCGTCCGTCATGTGCCTCAGGTCTCCTCGTATCCGTACAAGAGAAGTGTCCGTACAAGTGTCCGTACAAGAGAAACGGGGCGACGGGCCCGTACGGCCCGTCACCCCGTCACGTCAGGCAGAGCCTACGGCTCAGGCCTCGGCGACCTCGGTGGCCTCGGTCTCGGCGGCCGGCTCCTCGGCCTGCGCGGCCAGGACCTGCAGGACGACGGCGTCGGCGTCGGTCACCAGGGTCGAACCCTTCGGGAGGGCGATGTCACCGGCGAGGACGGAGGCACCGGCCTCCAGGCCCTCGACGGAGACCGTGACGGCCTCGGGAAGGTGGGTGGCCTCGGCCTCGATGGAGAGGGTGCTGAGCACGTGCTCCAGCAGGTTGCCACCGGCGGCGAGCTCACCCTCGGCCTGGACCGGGATCTCGACCGTGACCTTCTCGCCACGCTTGACGAGGAGCAGGTCGACGTGGACCAGGAAGCCCTTGATGGCGTCACGCTGGACGGCCTTCGGGATCGCCAGCTCGTTCTTGCCGTCGATGTCCAGGGACAGCAGGACGTTCGGCGTACGCAGCGCCAGCGCCAGGTCGTGGGCCGGGAGGGTGATGTGCGCCGGCTCCGAGCCGTGGCCGTAGACGACGGCGGGAACCTGGGCGGCACGGCGGATCGAGCGGGCGGCGCCCTTGCCGAACTCGGTACGGACGGCGGCGGCGAGCTTGACCTCGGACATGGTGCACTCCTCGTAGAAAAGGTGACGAAAGACGTGGTCACCCGGCCACGACTGGCGATGGCCTGCTACGAAGAGCGCGTCGATAACGGACCGCCGTGACCCTCTACGGGTACGGCCTCCCTCGCCGAGCAACTACGGCAGTCTACCGGCCGCCCGCCCTACCACCCAATTCGATCACTCAAACACGGCGGAGGGCCGCTCCCCCGAACGGGGAAACGGCCCTCCGCGACAGCCTCAGGCGGCTCAGTGCTCCTCGAAGAGGCTCGTCACCGAACCGTCCTCGAAGACCTCACGCACCGCGCGCGCGATCGTCGGCGCGATCGACAGCACCGTGATCTTGTCGAGCTCCAGGGCACCCGGCACCGGCAGCGTGTCCGTGAAGACGAACTCGCTGACCTTGGAGTTCTTCAGCCGGTCCGCGGCCGGACCCGACAGGATGCCGTGCGTGGCCGTCACGATGACGTCCTCGGCACCGTGCGCGAACAGGGCGTCCGCGGCCGCGCAGATCGTGCCGCCCGTGTCGACCATGTCGTCGACGAGGACACAGACGCGGCCCTTCACGTCACCGACGACCTCGTGCACGGTCACCTGGTTGGCGACGTCCTTGTCACGACGCTTGTGCACGATCGCGAGCGGCGCGTCCAGACGGTCGCACCAGCGGTCGGCGACCCGCACGCGGCCCGCGTCCGGCGAGACGATCGTCAGCTTGTCGCGGTCGACCTTCGCACCCACGTAGTCCGCGAGGACCGGGAGGGCCGAAAGGTGATCCACCGGGCCGTCGAAGAAGCCCTGGATCTGGTCGGTGTGCAGGTCCACCGTCAGGATGCGGTCCGCACCCGCCGTCTTCAGCAGGTCCGCCACCAGACGCGCCGAGATCGGCTCACGGCCGCGGTGCTTCTTGTCCTGACGGGCATAGCCGTACGACGGGATGATCACGGTGATGCTCCGAGCGGAAGCCCGCTTCAGAGCATCGATCATGATCAGCTGCTCCATGATCCACTTGTTGATCGGAGCCGTGTGGCTCTGGATCAGGAAGCAGTCCGCGCCGCGAGCCGACTCCTGGAAGCGGACGTAGATCTCACCGTTGGCGAAGTCGAACGCCTTGGTCGGAACGAGGCCGACGCCCAGCTGGTGCGCGACCTCCTCGGCCAGCTCGGGGTGGGCGCGGCCGGAGAAGAGCATCAGCTTCTTCTCGCCGGTCGTCTTGATCCCGGTCACAGCACTGTCTCCTCAGACGTGTTGTCTGGCCGCGTTCCACGAGCTGTCGTGCGCGTGTGCGAGCCAGCCGAATTTGTGTGCACGTATCACGGTACGCCGAGTTCGACGTACCCGTTTCCGGTCAGCTTTCGCCGGCGGACTCCTCCGAGGCGGCCTGAGCGGCCTGCGCGGCAGCGCTGCCGGGACGCTTGCGGGCCACCCAACCCTCGATATTCCGCTGCTGGCCCCGCGCCACGGCGAGCGAACCTGCCGGCACGTCCTTCGTGATCACGGACCCCGCGGCGGTGTAGGCCCCGTCCCCGATGGTGATGGGAGCCACAAACATGTTGTCCGAACCCGTACGGCAGTGAGAGCCGATCGTGGTGTGGTGCTTCGCCTCGCCGTCGTAGTTCACGAAGACGCTCGCCGCGCCGATGTTCGTGTACTCGCCGATCGTCGCGTCACCCACGTACGACAGGTGCGGGACCTTCGTCCCCTCGCCGATCGTCGCGTTCTTCATCTCGACGTACGTACCGGCCTTCGACTTCTTGCCGAGGTTCGTCCCCGGACGGAGGTACGCGAACGGGCCCACGGACGCGCCCTCGCCGACGGTCGCGGAGAAGGCCACGGTGTTGTCCACCCGCGCGCCCTTGCCCACGGTGACGTCCGTCAGACGCGTGTTCGGACCGACCACGGCGTCCTCGGAGATGTGCGTCGCACCGAGCAGCTGCGTACCCGGCAGGATCACGGCGTCGGCCTCGAAGGTCACGGTCACGTCCACCAGGACGGAAGCGGGGTCCTGGACCGTCACGCCCGCCATCATGGCCGCCTCCAGGAGACGCCCGTTCAGCAGCGCGCGGGCCTCGGCCAGCTGCACGCGGTTGTTGATCCCCAGGATCTCGCGGTGGTCGCCGGCGACCGAGGCACCGACCCGGTGACCCGCCTCGCGCAGGATCGACAGCACGTCGGTGAGGTACTCCTCGCCCTGACTGTTGTCCGTCCGCACCTGGCCCAGCGCCTCGGCGAGCAGCTTCCCGTCGAACGCGAACACACCGGAGTTGATCTCCCGGATCGCGAGCTGGGCCGCGGAGGCGTCCTTGTGCTCGACGATCTCGGTCACGGCGCCGGAACCGTCCCGGACGATCCGGCCGTATCCCGTGGAGTCCGGCACCTCGGCGGTCAGCACGGTCACGGCGTTGCCGTCCGCGGCGTGCGTGCCGGCGAGGGCCTTCAGCGTCTCCCCGGACAGCAGCGGAGTGTCACCGCAGACGACGACGACGGTCCCGTCGGGCACCGCGCCCAGCTCCTCCAGAGCCATCCGCACGGCGTGCCCGGTGCCGTTCTGCTGCTCCTGGACGGCGGTCCGGGTCCCCGCGTAGTGCTGCTCCAGGTGCCCCTTCACCTGCTCCCGGGCGTGCCCGACGACCACGACGAGGTGCTCGGGCTCCAACTCGCGGGCGGCGGACACGACATGCCCGACGAGCGAACGCCCGGCGATCTCGTGCAGGACCTTGGGGGTCTTCGACTTCATGCGGGTGCCCTCACCCGCTGCGAGGACGACGACGGCTGCCGGGCGGTTGGCGCTCACAGGAATGCCCTTCGGCTTTGGGTGGTGGACCCACGAAGGATACCGGGGGGCAAGGCGGCGGACATGAGTGCGGGTCCTGACCTGGACGGTCAGGACCCGCAGCGCATGGGCTCCCGGAGAAGGATTCGAACCCTCATTCAATGGACCAAAACCATTTGTCCTGCCCTTAGACGATCCGGGAAGGTTCGCCCTCTATGCCCGAATTCCCATTTGGGGGGTCCGGACGGCCCCTACTATGCCGCACCAGGCCCCTTCGATGCGACGGTAGAGATCGGCGCTCCCGAGAATTCGGATCACGAGGCAGCCGTGATAGCCGGCGTTCACGTTCTTGCGGTTGGTTCGAGGGTTGTGGCGCTTGATCGTCGCCTTGCCGAAGGCCGAGGGGGCGGCGCCGACGAGGTCGCCCCAGTAGCGCTCGGCGGCGGCCGCGTCCGCGGTCTCGTGGATCATCACGCCGTACTTCCGCCGCTCGGGTTCGACGCCGAGGAGGTCGAGCCATGCGGCGAAGACCCGGATCATCCCCGGGTCGCTGTTCACGAACACCACGCGTTCCCGGCGGGCGTGCGGCTTGTCCTTCGTGCCCTCCGCCCAGTAGAGGCCCACGCCCAGCAGGAACAGTTCGCGCTCCGACATCGCGCCGATCTCTTCGGACGCCTCGCGCTTGACGGTTTGCCGCTCCCCCTCGCGTCGGCGCAGGGTCGCCTCCCAGCCCCGCCTGGCGATCTCGGACGCCTCCTCCCGGGTCCGCGTCCGTTCCGGCTTCGGGAGATCCCGTACCCACAGGGAGATCGAGCTCTTCGAGCAGCCCAGTTCGACCTGGATCTGGTCGTAGGTCATGCCCTGGAGGCGCAGCTCGCGGGCCCGGTGGCGGAGGTCGTCCTTGGCGTTGGGGCGCTTCGTCCAGGCCGGTGGGGGTTCTCCTTCCAGGAGGCGGTTGAGGATGTCGTTGTTGTCGACGTGGAGGCAGTCGCGGATCTGGCGGCGGCTGAGGCCCTCGCGGCGGAGCGCGACCGCCTGCTCGCGCAGGTTCTCGAAGTCCGCGTACTTGCTGGTGGTGGCAGTCATACGAACACCATCGTCCGGAATGCGGACGTCCGGTTCGAAAATGCGGGCGATTCAATAGTTCGAGGGACTCGTGTGCGCCGCGTTGACGGCAGGGCTCGCCCGTAGGGTGGTGGGTATGACCACAACGGGGGCAGACCGGGACGCCGTGGGCGTCGGGAGTTGGTGGTGGTGGGGGAGACGGCGCAGCGCCGTGCTCGATGTCGGGCTCGCCGTCGTGTCCGCGCTGGAGTGCGCGGTCGAGGGCATCGGGTTCGCCGACAAGGCCTCGCTGCCCGTGCCCGTGGGCGTGCTGTTCGGGCTGGCCGTGGGATCCGTGCTGCTCGTGCGGCGCCGCTGGCCCATCGCCGTCGTACTCGTCTCGATCGCCGTCGCGCCCGCCGAGATGGGCTTCCTGATGGGGATCGTCGGGCTGTACTCGCTCGCCGCCTCCGAGGTGCCCCGGCGGATCACCGCCGTGCTCGCCGGGATGTCGACGCTCGCCGTGTTCGTCGTGACGGTGGTGCGGATGCGGCAGGACGTCGCCCAGGCCGACGTCGGTCCGCCGGACATCGATCCCAGCGGCTGGTACGTGCCGAGCGTCTCCCTCTTCATGACGCTCGGGCTCAACGCGCCCCCGGTGCTCTTCGGCCTCTACATAGGGGCGCGCCGCCGGCTCATGGAGAGCCTGCGGGAGCGTGCGGACAGTCTGGAGCAGGAGCTGTCGCTGCTCGCCGACCGGGCCGAGCAGCGGGCGCAGTGGGCGCGGCAGGAGGAGCGGACGCGGATCGCGCGCGAGATGCACGACGTGGTGGCGCACCGGGTGTCGCTGATGGTGGTGCACGCGGCGGCGCTGCAGGCGGTGGCGTTGAAGGATCCGCAGAAGGCCGTGAGGAACGCGGCGCTCGTGGGGGACATGGGCCGGCAGGCCCTGACGGAGCTGCGGGAGATGCTGGGGGTGCTCCGGGAGGGGGCTGCTCCGGCGGCGCCCGCGGTGGTGCCGCTGGCGGCCGTGGGGCGGGCGGCCGCTGCAGCCGCCGAGGCCGCGGCGGAGGACGGGCCGTGTCTGGACGCGGTGGAGGCGTTGTGCGAGCAGTCGCGGCTGGCGGGGGCGGTCGTGGAGCTGGTGGTGATCGGTGAGGCGCGTCCGTATGTCCCGGAGGTGGAGCGGACGGCGTACCGGGTGGTGCAGGAGGCGCTGACGAACGTGCACAAGCACGCGGCGGGCGCGAAGGTCGTGGTGCGGCTCGCGCACCGGGGTTCCGAGGTCGCGATGCAGGTGGAGAACGGGCCGTCGGACGCGGCGGTGGCCGATGTGGGGCTGCCGAGCGGGGGGAACGGGCTCGTCGGGATGCGGGAGCGGGTCGTGCGGCTCGGAGGCGTGTTCGTGTCGGGGCCGACGGACGCGGGCGGCTTCAAGGTCTCGGCGGTTCTGCCGACGGCGGTCTAGCGGGCCTCGGCGGCGCGGCGGAGGGCGGCCCGGCCGCGGGCCCGGCCGTCGGCCTGATGGTGGTCCAGCGGTCCGGCCGTCCTGTCGACGGGTCCCGGCCTCCCGCCTCCCGGTCGTCTAGCCCGCCGTGAGGCGGGTCGGCTGGGCTCCTGTGATCAGGGTCGACAGGGCCGCGTCGATGTCCTTGCCCAGGTACCAGTCGCCCGCGTGGTCGAGGCTGTAGACCCGGCCTTCGACGTCCATCGCCAGGACGGCCTGGTGCTCGCCCTCCTCGCCGAGCGGGGCGAGCTCGGTGTCCAGGGCGCGGCCGAGGTCGGCGAGGGTGCGGGAGAGGTGGAGTCCGGCGAGCGGGTCGAAGCGGACGGCGGCGGGCGCTATCTGCCGGCCGTGGCCGGGTGCGCTGATCCGCAGTCCGCCGAATTCGGCCCAGGCCTCGACGGCGGCGGGGAAGACGCTGTGCCGGTGGCCGGCGGGGGAGAGGTGGGCGCGCAGCGTGTCGGCCCATTCTTCGGCGAGCTTGATGTCCCAGCGGCCGGGCTGCCAGCCGGCCTCGCGGAGGGCGGCGTCGACGTTGACCGGGAAGCGCGTGGTGCTGAGGTGGTCGGGCATGGGGGTGCGGTCAGCCGTTCTCGACAGGCGTGGTGGGGTCGACGGTGCGGACACCGAAGTGGGCGAGCATCGCCGTACAGGAGCGGCAGGGTGCCGCGTAACTGCCGTGGAGCGGGTCGCCGTCCTCCCGGATGCGCCGGGCGGTGAGTTTGGCGTGTTTGAGGGAGCGGCGGGCCTCGCCGGGGGTGAGCGGCTTGCGTTGGGCGCGCTTGGAGCGGCTGTTCTCGGTGGCGGTGAGGTGCCGGGAGAGCAGGATCGCCTCGGGGCAGCGTCCGGTGAAGCGTTCCCGCTGGCTGCTGGTGAGGGTGTCCAGGAAGTCCTGGACGAGGGCGTGCAGGACGGGGGGCCGGTCGCCGCGGCCCGCGGTGCACGTGAGGGTCTCGCCGCGGACGGAGAGGGCGGCGCCGACGGTGGGAAGGATTCCGTCGCGACGGTGACGCAGTAAGGGTGCGCGCGTCGCCTCGGCGCTGCTGCTCCAGTTGAGGCGTGGGTCACCCTGTGTGGGCGTTGTTGTTGCGTGCATGGTGCTGGTCTTCCCCTCCTGCAATCCCCCGAGTTGCGTGGACAGCCTGCCAAATAGGGAGCCATATGGGGAAGCTGGGGCGCCGAAACACGTCTTCGGTGTGTCGGAATCATGGTGCACCTGTCATGACGTCGTGACAGTTGGTCACTGTCGGTCGTCGTCGGATCGGGCCCGGTCCGGCCTCTTGTGGCAGCGCATAGGCTGTGCGGCATCAGTCGGCCGCAGCCGTCGGCTGTCGGTAGCAAGCAGTCAGCGACGCCATGCAGGGGGCAACCGCCATGACGACAGGTCGGCTCGGGCAGGACACCGCGCCACCGAACGCGGCCTACGCCGGGCAGGTCGTGCATTTCCCGGATCCGGTCCGTGCCTCCCGTCACCCCAGAGGGGTACGGGTCGACGAGCATGGTCACCCGGACTTCTCGCCGTACGCGCGCGCGGCGGCGGAGATCGCCGATCCGCCGGAGGGTTTCGGTGTCGACGAGCTGCGTCTGACGGACTACGTGTCGGCGAACGCGGCGATGGCGGCGACCGGTCATGAGCTGTGGGACACGATCCCGTCGGTGGCGACCCCGCACGGCTGGACCTGGCATCACGTGGCGCGCAGTCGCCGGATGGAGCTGGTCCCGGTCGAGGTGAAGGCGCTGCTGCGCCACCACGGCGGGGTGGCGACGGCGGCCGTGGACCAGTCGAAGCGGGGTACGCGTCCGCTGCAGGAGACCCGGCCGGTGCACTTCGGGCTGCCGAAGGGTCTGGTGTCGGTGTCGGAGCAGCAGCTCCAGGGCGTCGAGGAGGATCTCGGCTACCGGCTGCCGGGGGCGTACCGCTCCTTCCTGCGGGCGGCGGGCGGGTGCGCTCCGGTGGGGGCGGCGCTCGACGCGGAGCTGGGGCTCCTGGTCGACCAGCCGTTCTTCACGGTGCGGGAGGAGGCGGGTGTCAATGACCTCGTCTATGTCAACAAGTGTCTTCGTGACCATCTGACGAAGGACTATCTGGGCGTCGCGTTCGTCCAGGGCGGTCTGATCGCGCTGAAGGTGCGGGGTGCGGCGGTCGGTTCGGTGTGGTTCTGCGCGTACGACGACGCGCGGGATTCCGGCGAGGTGGCGGCCGGCTGGACGGTGAACGAGCGGGTGGAGCGGCTGTTGATGCCCTGCGGCGCGGACTTCGACGCGTTTCTCGGGCGGCTGGCGGGCAATCCGCCGGAGCTGGAGACGGTGGCGAACCTGATGGTGGACGGCGGCTTCGCGCGCGCCGTGCCCGTGGTCCCGGTGGGGGAGTGAGCTGGCTGTGGTGACGTTCGCGCAGGCGCAGGAGCGCGCCGAGGAATGGATCAACGGCGACCTGCCGTCGTATCAGCACCGTGAGGTGCGGGTGCGGGAGTTCGAGCTGGGTTTCGTGGTGTGGGCGGAGGACCGCGAGGGTGGTCCGACGTCGGACGGCGGGCGTCAGCGGCTGGTGATCGCGCGGGACAGCGGTGAGGCGACGCTGTGGCCGGGGCTGCCGGTGGGCGAGGTGATCCGGCGGTACGAGGAGGAGTACGGGGCGGTGGACGAGGTTCCGGCCCAGGCGGCCGTGCCGGCGGCCCGGATCGATCTGAACCAGACGTCGTTCCTGCTGAGTCCGCCGGAGTGGCTGCAGGACGCGGCGGACAAGATCGGGCTGCCGAGGGAGGAGCCGCACGCGTCGCAGGAGAGCGCGAGCGCGTCGGCGCCTTCGGACGACGCGTCGGCCGGGGTGGGTGCGGGGGTGACGGGGCCTTCGGCTTCGGTGGCCTCGTCGTCGTCGGATTCGGTGGGGTCGTCGGTCTCGGCGGCGTCGCTTGCTTCCTCGGGCCCGGTTTCGGTGGCGCCTTCGGCGTCTTCGGCTCCCTCGGCGTCTTCGGCCTCCTCGGCTCCCTCGGCCTCCTCGGCTCCCTCGGCTTCCTCCGGGGTGGCGTCCGAGGCCGCGACGGCTCCCGTTGCGGCTGCGCCGGCAGTGCCCGTACCGGCTGCGGAGCCGGTTCCGGCCCCGGATGCCGAGGCGTACGAGCCGACGGCGATGGACGGCGTACCGGCGGCGACGCCCGCGCCGGTGGCCCCGCCGGTCGCGCCTCCCGCGCCCCCGGCGCCCACGCCCCCGGCTCCTTCTGCTCCCGCTCCCGTGTCCGACAGTCCGTGGGTGGACGCGAACGCCAGCTCCGGCGGCGTCGACGGGGCGGTGCCGCTGCCCGCGACCGTCTTCGCGCCGGCGCTGTCGGGGACGGACGACGAGGACACCCCGCCGCTGTCGGTGGGTGCGGACGCGCCGACCGCCCTGATGAAGGGGGGCAGCGCGCTGCCCCCGACCGCGATCGCGCCCCGCCTCGATCCGGCCGCGCCGGCCCCGGGTGCCGTTCCGGCTGCCGCGCCGGTCGCGCCCGTTCCCCAGCCTTCGCCGGCTCCCGCGCAGGCCGGTGCGGGTGCGCCGCCGTTTCCGCCGCCCGCGCCCTCGGCGCCGGGTGCGAGGGACATCGCGGACGCCGCGACCAGCAAGGCCGGCCTGCCGCCGAAGGCGGGGCGCGGCCCGACGCCGCCTCCGCCGCCGGGTGTGCCGGGTGTGCCGGGCGCCTCGTCGGGCGGCAACGCGTACATCCCGACGCAGCTGGTGTCGCAGCTCGGGCCCGAGGGGCTCAAGCCGCCGGCGCAGCCGGGTCCGCCCGGTCCGCCGCCTCCGCCGGCCCCGCCGGGTCCTGTGACGCCGCCGCAGCCCGTGCACCACGCGGCGACGATGCTGGCGCACCCGAACCAGGGCGGTCCGGGCGCGCCTCCGCCGCCTCCGCCGCCGCCGGGTGTGCCCGGTGGTACGCCCGCCGGTGGTGTCGCGCAGGCCGCGACGATGCTGGCGCACCCCGGTCCGGGTGGTCCGGCGGGGCCGCCGCCTCCGCCCGCTCCGGCGCCGCCGGTGCACGGGGGGCACGTGCCGCCGTCCGCGCCCGGTCCTCAGGCGCCGGTGCCTCCGGCGTACGGCTATCCGCAGCCCGCGGGTCAGCCGACGGTCGGCCCGGGCTACCAGGCGGTGCTGCGCTACCGGGCGCCCGACGGTTCGGAGGCGCAGATCATCCGGCGTTCGGCACCGGGCACCCCGCATCCGGAGTGGCAGATCCTGCACGAGCTGCGTGCGATGAACGTGCCGCCGCAGCAGGTGCTCGAACTCCACACGGAGCTGGAGTCCTGTGAGCTGCCGGGCGGGTACTGCGCGCGGATGATCCGGGAGACGTGGCCGCAGGCGCGGATCACGAGCATCGCTCCGTACGGCCGTGATCACGCGGGCCGGCAGCAGGGCATGCGGCAACTCCTGACCCATCAGGGTGAGTTGCATCAGGTCGCGGACGGTCCGGCGCGTCCGGCTCCGGTGCGGGCGCCGCTGCCGCAGGTGCAGCCGGCGCCGCCGATTCCCCCGGAGGGGATCGCGCAGGAGCTGGCGGGGGCGTTCGGTCCGGGCGTGCTCCGTTTCGACCAGCGGGCGGTGTCCCGGCAGGGTGTGCCGGAGGTCGTGGCGCGCACGCTCGTGTGGGCGGGGCTTCCGGCGGACTTCGGTCCGTTCTTCTGGGCGCAGCCGGCGGTGCCGGTGGTGCCGACGCTGGCGGAGCTCGCGGCGCAGCGGCAGGTCCAGGCGGCGCCGGACGCGAGCTCGTACCTGGTGCTCGGTTCGGACTTCGGGCGGGCGATCTGTGTCCAGTACGGGACCGCGCACATCGTGGCGGTGCCGGTGGAGGCCGGTCCGGGCGGGCAGTCGGTGCCGCCGCAGTTCGTGAACACGGGGCTGCCGGAGTTCACGCGTTCGATGGCGCTGCTGGGCCGGATGTGGCGGCTGCGGTTCGGGCTGAATCCGGAGCAGGCGGGTCGCTGGACGGTCGATTTCCAGGCGCAGTTGGCGATGCTGGACCCGGCGGCGCTGTCGTCGCCGGAGAACTGGTGGTCGGTGCTCCTGGAGCAGATGTGGGACGGCCTTCTGTAGACACAGATGGACCGAATGTGACGAAAGGCGCTCGACGTGTAGCCACGTTGGGCGCCTTTTGTCCGTTCTGATGCCGCATTCTTTATGGGTCGGGCTTCGTGGGTCGGCCGGAGAGAAGGGGCGTCAGGGATGAGTTTCGCCGTCGGGCGGGGGCGCGGGTACCGCCCCGAGCAGGTCGACCGTCACCTCGCAGAGCTCTCCGAGGAGCGCGACGCCGCCTGGGAGCGGGCGGCGCGGCTCACGGTCCTCGCGAAGGAGATGGAGGTGGATGCCGCCGGGCTCCGCCTGGCCGTCACGCAGCTCGCGCCGCAGCGGTACGAGTCCCTCGGCGAGGCCGCGCAGAAGATCCTGGAGCTCGCCGAGCAGGAGGACGAGCGGCTCGTACGGACCGCCGAGGCGGAGGCGCAGGACCTCGCGGAGGCCGCCGAGCGGGCGGCCCGGGAGGCGTCGGAGGCGGCCGCGGCGTACGCGGAGGGCGTCAGGACGGCGGCGGACGCGGCGGCCCGGGCGGCCCTGGAGGAGGCCCGCGCGCGGTCCGAGGAGATGGGGACGATCGCCCGCCGGGACGCGGAGGGCGAGCGGGAGGCGGCGCGGGAGGCCTTCGAGGAGACCGTGCGCCGGGCGGAGGCGCTGCTCGCGGAGCAGCGGGAGGAGCAGCGGACCGTACGGGACGAGGCGGAGCGTACGGCCGAGGCGGAGGCGACGGCCCTGGACGCCCGCCACGACGAACTGATCGCGGCGGGCGAGGCCCGGCTCGCGGAGGCCCAGAAGTCCCTCGCGGAGACCGAGGAGCAGGCCCGGCACGGCCAGGAGGACGCGGAGGCCCGCGCGGAGGAGCTGCTCGCCGAGGCCCGGATGAAGGGGGAGCGGGTCGAGCGCGAGACGGAGCGGGTGCTGCGGGAGCACGAGGAGGCGCGGGACGAGATCCACTCCCACATGGAGCACATCCGCAACTCCCTCGCGGCCCTGACGGGCCGCACGGCGGCACCGGAACCGGAGCGGAAGCAGGGCGACTTGGAGGCCGGTGAGGGCCCCGAGGACGCCGACTAGGCTCCCGCCCCATGCTCGTGGAGGCGACGGCGGTGACGCCCGACGGCGCCGATCAGGCTCCCGCCCCATGCTCGTGGAGGTGACGGCGGTGACGCCCGACCGCGCCGACTAGGCTCCCGCCCCATGCTCGTGGAGGTGACGGCGGTGACGCCCGACCGCGCCGACTAGGCTCCCGCCCCATGCTCATGAAACTGACGGCGGTCACGCTCGACTGCGCCGACCCCATGGCACTGGCCGCGTTCTACCACCGCGCCACGGGCATCCCGCTCGCCGACCGGTCCGACGGTGAGTTCGCGGGGCTTCGCGGCGCGGACGGCCTGTTCCTCGGCTTCCAGCGCGTCGACGGCTACCGTCCCCCGTCCTGGCCGGACCAGGAGGTCCCGCAGCAACTGCACCTCGACTTCGACGTCGACGACCTGGACGAGGCCACGGCCCGCCTCGTGGAGTGGGGTGCGACGGTCCCCGCCGTCCAGCCCCGCCCGGACCTGTGGCGGGTGGTCCTGGATCCGGCGGGGCACCCCTTCTGTCTGACGACTCCGCGCCGACCTCTCGACATATAGTCTCCGCAGAGATAATCTGTGGACACATCATCTGGTCGAGGAGGCCCCGCATGTGGGAGTACGAGCACGGCATCGAGACCACCGCCACCCCCGAGGCGATCTGGCGGCTGTGGGCCGACGTCGAGAACTGGGGCACCTGGAACGCCGAGATCGAGAAGATCGAGATCAGCGGCCCGTTCGAAGCGGGCGCGCGGATCACGATGACGCCGCCCGGGGACGACCCGGTGGAACTGCGCGTCGCCGAGGCCGTCGAGGGCGAGCTGTTCGTCGACGAGGCCCGCTTCGGCGACCTGCTGCTGCGCACCGTCCACCGGATCGACCGGCTCGACAAGGACCGGGTGCGGGTGGTCTACCGCATGGAGATCACCGGCGCCGGCGCGGACGAGGCCGGCCCGCAGATCGGCCCCGGCATCACCGCGGACTGGCCCGACACCATGGCCTCGCTGGTCGAACTGGCCCTGCGCTGATGGCCCTCGATCCCGGCGAGAGCCCCGGATTCCTGCTCTGGCACGCCACGCTGCGCTGGCAGCGTGACATCGCTGCGGCCCTCGCCCCGCTCGATCTCACCCATGTGCAGTTCGTCCTGCTCGCCTGCGCCTGGTGGCTCAACTCCCAGGGCGAGCACCCCAACCAGCTGGCCCTCGCCCGCCAGGCGGGCACCGACGTCAAGATGACCTCCCAGGTGCTGCGCACCCTGGAACAGAAGGGACTCGTCGAGCGCGAGGTCGACCCGGCCGACACCCGCGCCAAGCGACTGCGCGTCACCGACACCGGCGCCGCCCTCGCCCCCCGCGCGATCGCCGCGGTCGAGCAGGTCGACGCGCTGTTCTTCCGGCCGGTGCCCGTCGACGACGCGATCGCCCTACTGGGCCGCCTGGCCCACCCCGAACGCTGAACGCCGGGCCCCAGGGGGCGCCTTGCCGGGCCGGCCGGGCCCTCCTAGGAGGCCCGTCCCAGCAGCGCCCGGCCGAGTTCGCTCGCCCGGTAGTACACCTCGCGCCGGTACCGGTGCGAGGTCACCAGGCCCGCGTCCCGCAGCACCGCGAGGTGCTGCGAGACCGCCCCGGCGCTCAGCCCGGTCTGCAGGGCGAGACCGGTGGTGGTCGTCGGGGTGCTCGTACGCCCCAGCAGTCCGGCCCTGCTGCGCCCGAGGAGCCGCGCGAGCCCGTCGCCCGGCTCGGCGTTCCGCTCCCACAGGGTGCCGACGGCCCGTACGGGATAGACGAGGCACGGCGCGACGCCGTACCGCCCCGGGAGCAGGACGCAGCGGGCCGTGAAGGCGCTCGGGGCGAGCGTGATCCCGCCGCCGTCCAGGGTGAGGCCCCCGGCCCCGAGGCCGGCCGCGGTGAGCCGGTCGTCGGCCCACCGCAGGCTCGGGTGGAGGTGGGCGAAGACCTCCTGGATGCCGTCCTCGGCGAGCTGCCGGGTGCGGTACGCGAGATCGGCCTCCAGTACGGCCCTGATCCGGGGCCAGTACGGACGCACCCCCGCCCGCCACCAGGCGGTCAGCGCCTCCGCGCGTTCCGGCGGTCCCGGGAGGGCGGCGAGTTCCTCCTCGAACTCGGCCAGGGGACAGCGCGGGGGAGGGACAAGGGCTTCGAGCTCCGGCAGGTGCGGGAGCAGGTCGGTGCGCTCCCGGCCGACGGTCAACGCCTGCTTGATCCAGGGGAGATGGAGGGCGTGGCGCCCGGGGTCCGTGGAGGCCCGCAGCGCGGCGACGGTCTCCCACAGGGGTGACACGGCGAACCTGAGCTGCGCCAGGTCGTCGACCCCGAACCGTATCTCTCCCACCGGACACCACCCCTACGAGCTTTTCGCCCAGACTAAAACAATGGTCGGCACCGGCCGGGGGTGATGGTGTTCGCCGACATGACCACCACGTCCCTCACCTCTCCTCCGCGGCCCGCCCTCCTCCGGCTGCCGGACTTCCGCCGGCTGTGGATCGGCGACACCGTGAGCCAGGCCGGCACCGCCGTCACCGTCCTCGCGCTCCCCCTCGTGGCCATCGGCCCGCTCGACGCGTCGCCCTTCGAGGCGGGGCTCCTGGTGATGTGCGAGTACCTGGGCTTCCTGCTCCTCGGGCTGCCCGCCGGGGCCTGGGTGGACCGGATGCGGATCCGACGGGTCATGATCGTGGGCGACCTCGGCCGGGCCGCCCTCCTCGCCACGCTGCCGCTCGCCGCCTGGCTCGACGTCCTGACGCTGCCGCAGCTGTACGGGGTGGCCTTCGGGCTTTCGGTCTGCACGGCCTTCTTCGACATCGCGTACCAGAGCCACCTGCCCCGACTGGTCGACGAGGAGCGGCTGGTGGAGGCGAACGTGGCCCTGGAGGCGACGCGTACGGTCACGGCCGCCGGCGGTCCGGGCGCGGGCGGCGCGCTCGTCGCGGCGGTGACGGCCCCGGTGGCGCTCGTCGTCGACGCCGTCAGCTTCCTCGCCCCCGCGCTCCTCCTCTCCCGGATCCGGCGTCCCGACCCCCGGCCGGCGCGGGCCCCCGGGGCCCGGCTGCGGGACGAGATCGCGGAGGGGCTGCGGTTCGTGTTCCGGGACCGGCTGCTGCGGGCGCTGACGCTGACGGCCGCGATCTCCAACCTGTGCGGCACGATCGGCACGTCCATGCTCCTCGTACTGCTCGCGGGGGAGCTGGGCCTGTCGCCGTTCCTGTGCGGGCTCGTGTTCACGGCGGAGGCGGTCGGCGGCTTCCTCGGCAGCCTCCTCGTGACCCGGATCGCGGCCCGTCTCGGCGAAGGGCGCGCGATGTGCGCCTCCGTCGTGGTCAGCGGGGTGCTGTGGCTGCTCGCGCTGCCGTTCTTCCACGCGGACGGGCGGTACGCGGTGGCGTGCGTGCTCCAGGGGCTCGGCTGGACGGCCTTCATGACCTTCAAGATCAGCTCGGTGGCCCTCCGCCAGCGCCTCACCCCCGCCCCGCTCCTCGGCCGGGTGACGGCGACCTTCCGCTTCGTGGTGTGGGGCTGCATGCCCCTCGGCGCCCTGGTGGGCGGGCTGGTGGGGCAGTACGCGGGGGTGCGTACGGCGCTGTGGACGGGAGCCGTGGGCGAACTGCTGGCGGTGGTACCGCTGTTGCTGGTGGTGGTACGGGGGCGGCGGGAGGTGTGACCGGAGGGGCGGCTAACGTCGACCCTTCAGGGAGGGGAACCCGTACATGAACCACGCACGCACGCGCGGCCGCCGACTCGCGGCCGCCGCCGTCACCATCGTCCTCGCCGCCACGGGCGGCACACTCACCGCACTCCCGGCCACCGCCGCCGCGCCGGGGGCCGCCGCCCAGGAGGACCAGCAGGCCACCACCGTGCCGTTCCCGCGCAACGCGGACGTCATCGGCGCGGGCCCGAGCGGCTTCCTGTCGAAGACCCGCGGCACCACGCCGGAGTTCCGCTGGACCTGGTACGCGGACGGGTCGTCGGTCGTGCTGCCCGGCGCCACCACGGCCGCCGCCGGCGGCGGCTCGGACCTCGTCGTCACCGTCGACCGGTCCGCCCCGGTCGCAGGCCGGGTGGTGCGCGTCTACGACCTGTCGACACCCGCCACGGCCGCCCCGGCCCCACAGGAGGTGAACCTCGACGCGCTCGGCGACGGCTACTTCTTCGAGGGCCTGGCCGGCAAGACCCTGCTCCTCGGGCAGTACGAGAACGGCGACACGGTGAAGCAGTACGCCGCCACGCTCGACGGCGGCACGCCGAAGCCCCGATGGCTGGCCGGAGCGGCCGGACTCGAGTGCTTCGACAGCGAGGAGGGCTGGACCGACACCGCTTCCGCTCTCTACGAGTGCCAGCTCGATCAGGTGGGGGTGAACGCCAAGGTCCTCGTCGACCTCGCGTCGGGAGCCACGACCACCTACCTGCAGACCCAGGACCAGTGGGCCCGGCCGGGCGCCGTCTCCGCCACGCACGTGGCCTGGCGGGAGGCGCGGATGTCGGGAGGCAGATCCGTCCACGGGATCGTCGCCCACCGGCGCGGCAAGCCCGACGAGCTGTGGTTCCCGTCGGACGACGACCTGACCGACCCGTTGTACCTGGTCGGCAGCTGGATGGCGTCCGGCCAGAAGGTCCACATCGACCAATCCACCTACGTCGACGGCGGGTCCAACCCGACGATGCGGCCGTTCACCGTCCAGTCGATCGAGACCGGGGAGAAGGCCGTCCTCCTCACCGCGTTCTCCTCCGCCGTCCCCGGCCCCGGCGGCAGCCTCCTCGTACGCGGTGGCACCCCCGAGCAGGGGGAGGGCCTCTACCGGATCTCACCGCGCGCCGACGGCGGACGGCCGGACGTCGAACGGGTCGCGTCCACGGGGCAGTCGACCGTCGTGACCCTCACCGGTTCCGCCACGCCGAAGACGCTCACCGGCGACCAGGTCGCGAAGGGGGTCGACTTCGGCTGGGACCTGTCCCGGGCGGACAGCCGGGTGCGGCTGACGCTGACGCATGTCCGCAGCGGGAAGACCGTGTACGCCGGGTGGCACGTCCCGTACGGCGTCACCGCCGGGACGCCGCGGCGGATCACCTGGCACTGGGACGGCAAGGACCTGGAGAGCCCGGACTGGGCGCGTCCCGCCCGCAACGGCGAGTACGAGTGGAAGCTCACCGCCCGCCCGGACGAGGGCATCGGCCCCGAGCTGGTCACCACCGGCCGCTTCACCGTGACCCGGCCCGCAGCCCCGCACGACTTCGACGACGACGGCACGGCCGACCTCCTCGTCCGGGGCACGGACGATGTGCTGTGGCGCTTCGGCACCCGGCCCACCGCCCCGGGCGGTTCCCTGGCGGACGCCGGTGCCACGCGGGTCGGCAGCGGCTGGGGGATCTACGACCGGCAGGAAGCCGTCGGGAACATCGCGGGCACGGCCGCACCCGATGTCGTCGCCCGGGACCGCGACGGCGTCCTCTGGCTCTACCAGGGCACCGGTGACCGGTACAAGCCGCTCACCGCCCGTACGAAGATCGGTGCCGGCTGGCAGACGTACGACCAGCTCGCGGGCGGCAGCGACCTGACCGGCGACGGCCGGGTGGACCTCGTCGCCACGGACAAGGCCGGCGACGTGTACCTGTACAAGGGCACGGGCTCGGCCACCGCGCCCTTCGCGCCGCGCAAGAAGATCGGCTACGGCTGGGGCGTCTACAACCAGCTCACCGCCACCGGCAACCTCGCCGGCGGCCCGGCCGGTGACCTCCTCGCCCGCGACAGGGCGGGCGTCCTCTGGCTCTACCTCGGCAAGGGCGACGGCACCTTCACGGCCCGTACGAAGGTGGGCGCCGGGTGGGGCGCCTTCTCGGGCCTCACCGCCGTCGGTGACGCCAACGGCGACGGACGCGCCGACCTGGTCGCCTCGAACGGCGACGAGACCTTCTACGCGGGCACGGGCAGCTGGTCGGCTCCCTTCAAACGCGGCGTGGCCGTGTCCCTGACGCAGGACTCGTCCTACAACGCCGTCTTCTAGCCCGCCCCTTCAGGTGAGGGCGCACTCCGCCCACACCGTCTTCCCCGGCGCGCCGAGCCTCGGGCACCAGCCCCAGCGCTCGGCGAGCCCGTCGACGAGCAGCAGCCCCCGGCCCCCGTCCGCCAGTTCCGGACCGGGGCCGGTGAGCTGTCCGGGCCGGGGCGGTACGCGCTCGGCGCGGGTGTCGCTGACCTCGATCCGCGCGACGGGCGGGGGTCCGTCCGTGACCCGGAGCGAGAGGTGGAAGTCCCGCCCCGGCACATGCCCGTGCCGCACCGCGTTCGCCGTGAGCTCGGCGGCGACCAGGACGACGGTGTCGTGCGCCCCCGTCCCGTACGGGACGCCCCACTCGTCAAGCCGTACGGCGACAAGCCGACGGGCGAGCCGCGCGCCCCGGGTGGTCGACGTGAAACGGAGGGTGAAGACCCTGCTGCCCAAGTAAGGGGAGACGGCCGAGAGTTGGGTGGTGCAGGTGGGGCTGCCGTTGTTGCTCGTCATGCCTACCAAGCTCCTCTTGGTGGCGTAGCGTGACCAGTGGTGACGCACTGACGCGACGGTGTTGTACGTGGGGTGTCGGTGCCGGTACGAGGGGCAGGGCGCGATGACGGAAGAGCAGCCGGGTGCGGTGCCGGAGCCCGCGGCGGCGGACAAGTCCGGCCAGGGCGTGGTGGCGGCGTTCGGGCAGAGCCTGAAGACGCTGCGGGTGCGGGCGAAGATGGAACGTGAGGAGCTGGGCAAGCGCCTGGGCTACTCGGCGTCCACGATCGCCTCGTTCGAGCAGGGCCGGAGGATCCCGCCACCGCGCGCGATCGACCGGGCGGATGAGGTGTTGGACGCGGGCGGGTTGCTGAAGGTCTGGAAGGACCAGTTGGAGCGGGCGCAGTACCCGGCGTTCTTCCAGGGGATGGCGCAGCTGGAGAAGCAGTCGATAGAGCTGCTGGCGTACGACACCTTGGTGGTCAACGGCCTGCTCCAGACCGAGGAGTACATGCGGGCCCTGTTCGGCAACCGACGCCCGCTGTTCGATGCGGAGACCTTCGAACAGCGGGTGACCGCACGGCTCGCCCGGCGGGACATCTTCGACCGACGCCCGGAACCGCTGCTGAGCTTCGTCATGTGCGAGTCGGTGCTGCGGCGGAAGTTCGGCGGCAGCGAGGTGTTGCGCGGACAGCTGGAACAACTCCTCCTCATCGGCCAGCTGAGGAACGTCGAGCTCCAGGTCATGCCACTCGACTGCGAGGACAACTCGGGGGTGGACGGGCCGTTCAGCGTCATCACACGTGAGGACGGCAAGAGGTTCGTCTACTCCGAGGCGCAGGGGGCCAGCGCCCTGGAGACCGATCCCAAACAGGCCGTTCTCGGCGCCGCCCGCTATGGGATCATCCGGTCACAGGCTCTCACCCCGCGAGAGTCGCTGGCGTTCATCGAGAAGTTGCTGGGAGAGCTATGAACAACACGGAATCCCTCGCCTGGTTCAAGAGCAGCTACAGCGGTGGCGAGGGCGGCCAGTGCATCGAGGTCGCGACCGGCGCGGGAACCGTGCACGTGCGTGACTCCAAGGACGTGGCCCGGCCGGCCCTCCGGGTCTCGCGTGAGGCGTGGGCCGGGTTCGTCGGGCTCGCCTCGGCGGAGTAGTACAGCCCGCTGTTGTACGCGTGAGAGCCCTGCCCGTCCGACTCGGACGGGCAGGGCTCACGTGGTGGGGCGTGCCTTCTTCGTCGGGTCTCCCCGGAGGCCTCGGTAGGCGAGGCCGAGGAGGAAGGAGTGGAGCAGGGCGGAGAGGGCCAGCGCCGCGAAGAAGTAACCCGTCGCCAGCGCCGAGTCGCCGTTCGCGAAGTCGGGGACGAGCAGGAGCATGCTGGTCGGTGCGGTGATCAGGAGGAGCCAGACGGCCGCGAAGCTGTCGTCCGCGATCACGGGGGCGAACACCACGGGGAGCGCCGCCACGGCCACCAGGCCGAGGTAGACCAGCGAGGCGGGGTTGGCGAACGTGAGCCGGACGAGTGTGCGGAAACGGCTGTCTCGCATGATGATTCCTCCTGAGCGCATCGGTTCCGTCGTGTCGACGGCGGTTCCATCGTGCGGCGCGGCGGCCCTCGGCGCCTGAGTAGCGCTACCCAAACCATCCTGGGCACCAGTGCGTTGGGGAATGCGTCGCACGCCGGTCGGCGCCGGTCGCGTACGGGTCCCGCGCGAGACCGGTGACGTGCGCGCGGGCCGGGACGGACGGGCGGCGGACGGCGCGCGGGCTCATCGGCGTACGGGCGCGTACTCAGTCGGCCAGGCCTCGACGAGGCAACTCCTGGTTCTCCTCCTTCAGGACCGGGAAGCGGCGGGGGGCCAGCGTGAGGAGGGCTAGGAGCGCGAGGGCCGCCGCTGCCGCCGCGCCCAGGTAGACCCAGTCCACGGCCGCGTCGACGGCCCTGCGGATGTCGTCGGTGGTGCCGAGGGAGCCGGCCAGGGAGTCGAGGTCCGTGTCGGCGCCGAGGCGGGCGGCGAGGACGCCGTTGGCGACGGCGCCGAAGAGCGCGGCGCCGACGCTCTGGCCGACCTGGCGGCAGAAGAGGACGGAGGCGGTGGTGGTGCCCCGCTCCTCGTACGGGACGGTCGACTGCACGCCGACGATCAGGGGCAGCTGGAAGAGGCCGAGGGCGCCGCCGAGCAGCAGCATCAGGAGGGCGGGCTGCCAGGGTTCGCCGGGGAACGGCAGGAACGGGAACGCGAGCAGCAGGAGCAGGGCGAGGGAGATGCCGAGGACGGCGGTGAGGCGGAAGCCGATGCGGGTGTAGACGCGGTTGGAGAGCGCGGCCGTGATGGGCCAGCTCAGGGTCCAGGAGGAGAGGACGAAGCCGGCGGCTATCGGGCCCAGGCCCAGGACGGACTGGGCGTACGTGGGCAGGAAGACGGTCGGGGCGACCATGAGCAGGCCGAGGGCGCCGAGGGAGAGGTTGACGGCGGCTATCGTGCGGCGCCGCCAGACCCAGCCGGGGATGATCGGTTCGGCGGCGCGCCGCTCGATGGCGACGGTGAGGGCGGCGAGGGCGGCGGCTCCGCCGAGGAGGCCGAGGGACGGGGCGGAGAGCCAGGGCCAGGCGACGCCGCCCTGGACGAGCGCGGTGATGAGGACGGCTCCGGTGGCGAAGATCGCGAGCGCCCCGGCCCAGTCGATCCGTACGCGCGCGCGGGGTGCGGTGCGGGCGGGTTCCACCAGGTGGCGGCCGATCAGCCAGAGGGCGACGAGGCCGACCGGCAGGTTGATGAGGAAGATCCAGCGCCAGTCGGCATAGCCGGCGAGGAGTCCGCCCACGGCCGGTCCCGCGATGGACGAGGCGGCCCACACGGAGGACAGCTTCGCCTGGATCTTCGGGCGTTCCTTCAGGGGGTACAGGTCGGCGGCGATGGTCTGGACCGTGCCCTGGAGGGCGCCGCCGCCGAGGCCCTGGACGATGCGGAAGGCGATCAGGGAGGCCATGTTCCAGGCGCCGGCGCAGAGCACGGAGCCGATGAGGAAGAGGACGGTCCCGGCGATGAGGACGGGCTTGCGGCCGAAGGTGTCGCTGAGCTTCCCGTACACGGGCAGGGTGACGGTGACGGCGAGCAGATAGCCGGAGAAGAGCCAGGAGAAGACGGAGAGCCCACCGAGGTCGCCGACGATCTGGGGGACGGCGGTGGACACGATCGTCCCGTCGAGGGCGGCGAGCCCCATGGCGAGCATGAGCGCGATGACCACGGGGCCGCGGCGTGCGGCAGCCTGGGCGGGAGAGGGCGCGGGATCGGCGTCCGCCCGGGTCGTCGACGGTTCCGTCACCGCGCACCCTTCCTTTCTTCGTACACCTAAATGTGCGCGGACAGGGTCTCACCGGACGGGCGGCGCCGGATAGTCGTCGACGGTCACGGAGTCGTACAGGCGCGCGCTCCTGGTGGTGAGGCGGACGAGGGCGCGGCTGGGCCCGCGGGCAGGGCGGAGGCCGGTGAGCCGTTTCTCGCCGTCGACGACATCGCATGGCCCAGCCGCGGAACCAGCGCGTTCCTCATGCCTTCGGGGAGGCGGGTCTCCCGCCACGGGTGGAGAAACCCCTAGGGGCTCCTCCCCCATGCGGGCCAGGGGTCGTTCGTACCGGCGGAGGAGGAGAAGCGCGGTGGCCGGTTCTTAACTTGAACCTACAGACCCAACCCACCGCTCCAAGGAGAAACACCGTGACTTCGGCTCTGACCATCCCCAGGCACGGGGGTACTGGAGAGGGAACGGCCGTCGCCGCGCGGGCGCGTCAGGTCGTCAAGGCGTACGGGTCGGGGGAGACCCGGGTCGTCGCGCTCGACTCCGTCGACGTGGACATCGCCCGCGGCCGGTTCACCGCGATCATGGGGCCTTCGGGTTCCGGCAAGTCGACCCTGATGCACTGCCTCGCCGGGCTCGACACCGTCACGAGCGGGCAGATCCACCTCGACGAGACCGAGATCACCGGGCTCAAGGACAAGAAGCTCACCCAGCTGCGCCGGGACCGGATCGGCTTCATCTTCCAGGCGTTCAACCTGCTGCCCACCCTGAACGCCATCGAGAACATCACGCTGCCGATGGACATCGCCGGCCGGAAGCCGGACGCCGAGTGGCTGCGGCGGGTCGTCGACACCGTCGGCCTCTCCGACCGCCTCAAGCACCGGCCGAACCAGCTGTCCGGCGGTCAGCAGCAGCGTGTCGCCGTGGCCCGCGCGCTCGCCGCCAAACCGGAGATCATCTTCGGCGACGAGCCGACCGGAAACCTCGACTCGCGGGCCGGCGCCGAGGTCCTCGGCTTCCTCCGCGCCTCCGTGGACGAGCTGGGGCAGACGATCGTCATGGTCACCCACGACCCCGTCGCCGCCTCCTACGCGGACCGGGTGCTCTACCTCGCCGACGGGCGGATCGTGGACGAGATGGAGCGGCCCACCGCCGACGCCGTACTCGACCGCATGAAGGACTTCGACGCGCGCGGGCGGACCTCATGACCGTCCTCAAGACCTCGCTGCGCAACTTCTTCGCGCACAAGGGGCGGATGGCGCTCTCCGCCGTCGCCGTCCTCCTCTCCGTCGCCTTCGTCAGTGGGACGCTCGTCTTCACCGACACCATGAACACGACGTTCGACAAGCTCTTCGCGTCGACCGCCTCGGACGTCACCGTCAGCCCGAAGAGCGCGGGCGGCAACGACGACATCCCGCAGAACGGCCGCCCCGAGTCCCTGCCCGCCTCGGTCGTCGAGCAGGTCAGGAAGGTCGCGGGCGTCAAGGACGCGCAGGGCTCGGTCGCGTCGACGAGCGTCACCGTCGTCGACGCGAAGAACAAGAACGTCGGCCCGACCGGCGGCGCCCCGACCATCGCCGTCAACTGGACGCCCAACGAGCTGCGTTCGGTGGAGATCGCGTCCGGCCACGAGCCGCGCGGCCCGACCGAGGTCCTCGTCGACGGCGCCACCGCCGAGAAGCACGGCCTGAAGCTCGGCGACGAGCTGCGGACCATCGCCGTCACCGGCGACTTCACCGCGAAGATCTCCGGCATCGCCGAGTTCAAGGTCACCAACCCGGGCGCCACCGTCGTCTACTTCGACACCGCCACCGCGCAGCGCGAACTCCTCGGCAAGGAAGGCCTGTTCACCCAGGTCTCCGTGGACGCGAAGCCCGGCGTCTCCGACGACGCGCTCAAGGCGGACGTCGCCGCCGCCCTCGGCGACCGCTACAAGCTGCAGACCGCCGCCGAGGTCGCCGACGCGGGCCGCGCGAGCATGGCCGGCTTCCTCGACGTCATGAAGTACGCGATGCTCGGCTTCGCCGGGATCGCCTTCCTCGTCGGCATCTTCCTCATCGTCAACACCTTCTCCATGCTGGTCGCCCAGCGCACCCGCGAGATCGGCCTCATGCGGGCCATCGGCTCCAGCCGCACGCAGGTGAACCGTTCCGTCCTCGTCGAGGCGCTCCTCCTCGGCCTCGTCGGCTCGGTCGCCGGTGTCGCCGCGGGCGTCGGTCTCGCCGTCGGGCTGATGAAGCTCATGTCCGCGGTGGGCATGGAGCTCTCCACCCGCGACCTCACCGTGAAGTGGACGACCCCGGCCGTCGGCCTCGCCCTCGGCATCGTCGTCACCGTCCTCGCCGCGTACATCCCCGCCCGCCGCGCCGGGAAGGTCTCCCCGATGGCGGCCCTCCGCGACGCGGGCACCCCCGCCGACGGCAAGGCCGGCCGGGTACGGGGCGTCATCGGGATCGTCCTCACGGGCGCCGGAGCGGCCGCCCTGGTGGCGGCGGCCCGCGCCGCGGAGGCCGGACCCGGCTCCCTCTGGCTCGGCCTCGGCGTCGTCCTCTCCCTCCTCGGCTTCGTCGTCGTCGGCCCGCTCCTCGCGGGCGGCGTCGTCCGTGCCCTCGGCGCCGTCGTCCTGCGGATCTTCGGCCCGGTCGGCCGGATGGCCGAGCGGAACGCGCTGCGCAACCCGCGCCGCACCGGCGCCACCGCCGCCGCCCTGATGATCGGCCTCGCGCTCGTCGCCGGCCTGTCGGTGGTCGGGTCCTCGATGGTCGCCTCGGCCACCGAGGAGCTGGACCGCTCCGTCGGCGCCGACTTCATCGTGCGGTCCGGTACGGGTCAGCCGATCGTGCCGCAGGCGCAGGCCGCCCTGGCGAAGGCGCCCGGCCTGGACCACGTCACCGCGTACAAGTGGGTCGACGCCGAGGTCACCGACCCGCGCGGCAAGGTCTCCGCGGCCGGCCTGGCCGCCACCGACCCGACGTACGTGAAGGACCTGCGCCGCGAGATTACGGCGGGCACCCTCACCGACGCGTACGGCAAGGACGCGATGTCCGTCGGCAGCGACTACGCCACCGAGCACGGCGTGAGGGTCGGCGACGTCCTGACCGTCGCCTTCAAGGGCGGCGAGACGGCGAAGCTGAAGGTCGCGGCGATCACCGCGGACACCGGCCAGGTCGACAAGGGGGCGATGTACACCGGCATCTCCACCGTCACCCGCTACCTCCCGGCCGACCGGGTGCCGAACAGCCTGCTCCTCCTGGCCAGCGCCAGGGACGGCCAGGAGACCCAGGCCTACCAGGCCCTCAAGGACGCCCTCGCGCCGTACCCGCAGTACAAGGTGAGCAACCAGGCCGACTACAAGGAGGAGCTGCAGAAGCAGGTCGGGCAGCTGCTCAACATCGTGTACGGGCTCCTCGCCCTGGCGATCGTCGTCGCGGTCCTGGGCGTCGTGAACACCCTCGCGCTCTCGGTGGTCGAGCGGACCCGCGAGATCGGCCTCATGCGGGCCATCGGCCTCTCCCGGCGGCAGCTGCGCCGCATGATCCGCCTGGAGTCGGTGGTCATCGCCCTCTTCGGCGCCCTCCTCGGCCTCGGCCTGGGCATGGGCTGGGGCACGGCCGCGCAGAAGCTCCTGGCGCTCGAAGGCCTCGGGGTCCTGGAGATCCCCTGGCCGACGATCGTGACGGTCTTCATCGGCTCGGCGTTCGTGGGCCTCTTCGCGGCGCTGGTCCCGGCCTTCCGGGCGGGCCGGATGAACGTCCTGAACGCGATCGCGAGCGAGTAGCGGTCGCGGGACGGAACGGGGGCGTGCGGCCCCGGTGGACCCTGCCAGGTCCACCGGGGCCGCACGGCTGTCCGGACGGTTCGGATGGTTCGTAGGGTTCGTACGGTTCGGGTGGTTCGTATGGTTCGGGTGAAGGGGGCCGGTGCGCCGGCGGCTTCACTCGTCGACCCCGAAAGCCTCGTCGAAGGCCTCGGGGAGATCGTCGAAGTCGTCGGAGACGTCGATGCGGCTCTTGAGGGATCCGTAGTCGTTCCGGCGGCCCTTGCCGGCCGGCGGGACCACCTTCGCGACCGGTACGCCGGACTTGCTGATGATCACCTCCTCGCCGGTGGCGACCGCCTCCAGGATCTTGGAGAAGTGGGTCTTCGCCTCGTGGGCGTCGTACTGCCGGGCTGCTTCCATAGCGGCCCCTCACAGCGGGGAGGGCTCACAGCTGGGTGTGCGCGGGGTGGACCGAGTTATGGACTAAAGCGTAATGCGAAACGAGCTGCCGGGCCGTCTGCCCGGGCACCTCCGAGTGGCCCCCTTCCTTCGGGCGGGTGACGGTGGCACGTCGTAGGCTGGGGACGCACCGGGCCGTACGCGCCCGGGACCACCCGGCCCGTGACACGTGTCGGGCTGTTCGCGTTGCCCGACCCGTCGTACGAACCCGGGATGGAAGCTCCATGAGTCTGCACGGTCTGCTCGATGTCGTCGTCAAGGACGCGGCCCTCGCCGAGGCGGTGAAGGCCGCCGCCGACGGGAACCGCCCGCACGTGGACCTGGTCGGGCCGGCGGCCGCACGGCCGTTCGCCGTGGCCGCGCTCGCCCGGGACTCGGGGCGGCCCGTGCTCGCGGTGACCGCGACCGGCCGGGAGGCCGAGGACCTCGCCGCCGCGCTGCGGTCCCTGCTCGACCCTGAGACGGTCGCCGAGTACCCCTCCTGGGAGACCCTGCCGCACGAGCGGCTCTCGCCCCGCTCCGACACCGTCGGCCGCCGGCTCGCCGTGCTGCGCCGCCTCGCGCACCCGCGCGACGACGACCCGGCGGCCGGCCCGGTCAGCGTGGTCGTCGCGCCCATCCGCTCGGTGCTCCAGCCGCAGGTCAAGGGCCTCGGCGACCTGGAGCCGGTGGCGCTCAGGAGCGGGCAGACGGCGGACCTGAACGAGATCGTGGAGGGCCTGGCGGCCGCCGCGTACTCCCGGGTCGAGCTGGTCGAGAAGCGCGGCGAGTTCGCCGTGCGCGGCGGCATCCTGGACGTCTTCCCGCCGACCGAGGAGCACCCGCTCCGGATCGAGTTCTGGGGCGACGACGTCGAGGAGATCCGGTACTTCAAGGTCGCCGACCAGCGGTCCCTCGAGGTCGCCGAGCACGGTCTGTGGGCGCCGCCCTGCCGCGAGCTGCTGCTGACGGAGGACGTGCGCGAGCGGGCGGCGGCGCTCGCCGAGGAGCACCCCGAGCTGGGCGAGCTGCTCAACAAGATCGCCGAGGGGATCGCGGTGGAGGGCATGGAGTCCCTCGCGCCCGTCCTCGTCGACGACATGGAGCTGCTGCTCGACGTCCTGCCCAAGGGCTCCATGGCGGTCGTCTGCGACCCCGAGCGGGTGCGGACCCGGGCGGCGGACCTGGTCGCCACCAGCCAGGAGTTCCTGCAGGCCTCCTGGGCCGCCACCGCCGGCGGCGGCGAGGCCCCGATCGACGTCGGCGCGGCCTCCCTGTGGGGGATCGCGGACGTACGGGACCGGGCGCGCGAGCTGGGCATGGCCTGGTGGTCGGTGTCGCCGTTCGCGGCGGACGAGACCGTGTCGGGGGACACCCTGACCCTCGGGATGCACGCCCCCGAGTCGTACCGAGGGGACACCGCCCGGGCGCTCGCCGACACCAAGGGCTGGCTGGCCGACGGCTGGCGCACGGTCTACGTGACGGAGGCCCACGGCCCCGCGTCCCGCACGGTCGAGGTCCTCGGCGGCGAGGGCATCGCGGCCCGTCTCGACGCCGACCTGGCGGAGATCTCGCCGTCCGTGGTGCACGTGTCGACCGGTTCCATCGACTACGGCTTCGTCGACCCGGTGCTCCAGCTGGCCGTGCTCACCGAGACCGACCTCTCCGGGCAGAAGGCGGCCGGCAAGGACGGCCAGCGGATGCCGGCCAAGCGCCGCAAGACGATCGACCCGCTGACCCTGGAGGTCGGCGACTACATCGTGCACGAGCAGCACGGTGTCGGCCGGTACGTCGAGATGGTGCAGCGGACCGTGCAGGGCGCGACCCGCGAGTACCTCCTCGTCGAGTACGCGCCCGCGAAGCGCGGCCAGCCCGGCGACCGGCTGTACATCCCGACCGACCAGCTGGAGCAGGTCACCAAGTACGTGGGCGGCGAGGCGCCGACCCTGCACCGGCTCGGCGGCGCGGACTGGACGAAGACGAAGCAGCGGGCGAAGAAGGCGGTCAAGGAGATCGCCGCCGACCTGATCAAGCTGTACTCGGCCCGGATGGCGGCCCCCGGGCACGCCTTCGGCCAGGACACGCCGTGGCAGCGGGAACTGGAGGACGCCTTCCCGTACGCGGAGACGCCCGACCAGCTGTCCACCATCGCCGAGGTGAAGGAGGACATGGAGAAGACGGTCCCCATGGACCGTCTGATCTGCGGCGACGTCGGCTACGGCAAGACGGAGATCGCGGTGAGGGCGGCCTTCAAGGCCGTCCAGGACGGCAAGCAGGTCGCGGTCCTGGTGCCGACGACGCTGCTCGTGCAGCAGCACTTCGGCACGTTCAGCGAGCGGTACTCGCAGTTCCCGGTGAAGGTGCGGGCGCTGTCCCGGTTCCAGACGGACACCGAGTCGAAGGCGACCATGGAGGGGCTGCGGGAGGGTTCGGTCGACGTCGTCATCGGCACCCACCGCCTCTTCTCCTCCGAGACGAAGTTCAAGGACCTGGGCCTGGTCATCGTCGACGAGGAGCAGCGGTTCGGCGTCGAGCACAAGGAGCAGCTGAAGAAGCTCCGGGCGAACGTCGACGTGCTCACCATGTCGGCCACGCCCATTCCCCGTACGCTCGAAATGGCGGTCACGGGCATCCGCGAGATGTCGACGATCACCACCCCGCCGGAGGAGCGGCACCCGGTCCTCACCTTCGTCGGCCCGTACGAGGAGAAGCAGATCGGCGCCGCGATCCGGCGTGAACTCCTGCGCGAGGGCCAGGTCTTCTACATCCACAACCGGGTCGACTCGATCGACCGGGCGGCCGCCCGTCTCCGCGAGATCGTCCCGGAGGCGCGGATCGCCACCGCTCACGGCCAGATGTCCGAACAGGCCCTGGAGCAGGTCGTGGTCGACTTCTGGGAGAAGAAGTTCGACGTCCTCGTCTCGACGACGATCGTCGAGTCCGGCATCGACATCTCCAACGCCAACACCCTCATCGTCGAGCGCGGCGACAACTTCGGGTTGTCGCAGCTCCACCAGCTGCGCGGCCGTGTCGGCCGTGGCCGCGAGCGGGGCTACGCGTACTTCCTGTACCCGCCGGAGAAGCCGCTCACGGAGACCGCGCACGAGCGGCTCGCGACGATCGCCCAGCACACCGAGATGGGCGCCGGCATGTACGTCGCCATGAAGGACCTGGAGATCCGCGGCGCGGGCAACCTGCTCGGCGGCGAGCAGTCCGGCCACATCGCGGGCGTCGGCTTCGACCTGTACGTACGGATGGTCGGCGAGGCCGTCGCCGACTACCGGGCGCAGATGGAGGGCGGCGTCGAGGAGGAGGCGCCCCTCGAGGTGAAGATCGAGCTTCCGGTCGACGCCCACATGCCGCACGACTACGCGCCGGGGGAGCGGCTGCGGCTCCAGGCCTACCGCTCGATCGCCTCCGCGAACTCGGAGGAGGACATCAGGGCCGTACGCGAGGAGCTCACCGACCGGTACGGCAAGCTCCCCGAGCCGGTGGAGAACCTGCTCCTGGTCGCGGGCCTGCGGATGCTCGCGCGCGCGTGCGGGGTCGGCGAGATCGTCCTCCAGGGCTCCAACATCCGCTTCGCGCCGGTGGAGCTGCGCGAGTCGCAGGAGCTGAGGCTGAAGCGCCTGCATCCGCGCACGGTCATCAAGCCGGCCGTCCACCAGATCCTGGTGCCGCGCCCGACGGCCGGCAAGATCGGCGGCAAGCCGGTCGTGGGCCGTGAACTCCTGTCGTGGACGGGCGAGTTCCTGACGACGATCCTCGGAGGCTGAGGCCGCACGGCGGCGCCCCCTTGCTGCGGGGCGCCGCCGTTCGGCTGCTACAGCTCGTCGAGGTCCAGGGCCCCGGCCATCGCGTGGTAGCCCGCGTCGTTCGGGTGGAGGTGGTCGCCCGAGTCGTACGCGGGGAGGATGCGGTCCGGGTCGGCCGGGTCGGCGACGACGCGGTCGAAGTCGACGACTGCGTCGTACGCGCCCGAGGTGCGGACCCAGGTGTTGAAGGCCTCCCGCTTGGCCTCGTTGACGGGGGTCTCGTAGAAGGAGCCCCCGACCGGGGTGAGGGTGGCGCCGACGACCTTGAGGCCCTTGGCGTGCGCCTGCCGGATCAGGGTGCGGTGGCCCTCGATGAGCTGGTTCACGGACACCTCGGGGGTCGGGCCGCCCGGGAAGGACGGGCCGCTGCCGCCGATGTCGTTGAGGCCCTCCAGGAGGATCACCGTGCCGACGCCCTTCTCGGTGAGGACGTCCTTCTCGAACCGGGCGACGGCCTTCTCGCCCGCCCAGGTGGTGTCGTTGACGACCTGGTTGCCGCCGATGCCGTGGTTGAGGACGGCGCGGGGCCGGCCGGCGGCGGCGAGGCGCTCGGCGAGCTCGTCGGGGTAGCGGTTGTCGGCGTCGGTCGTGGAGCCGACGCCGTCGGTGATGGAGTCGCCGAAGGCGACGATGCCGTCGCGGCGGGCGGTGTCGCGGCCGCCGGTGACCTCGACGCCGGAGAGGAAGTACCAGGAGCTGCTGGTCTCCCGGAAGGCGGCGCCGGAGAGGTCGGCGCGGTGGTCGCCGTCGGCGCGGTAGCTGGTGGCCGAGGAGAAGGAGTGGAAGGTCGCCGGGCCGGTCGCGTCCGCGAGGTAGAGGGTGACGGTCAGGTTCTCGAAGGCGTGGACGGGGAGGTTCACGGCGTCGCTGAGGAGGGTCTCGCCGGCCGGGATCGTCACGGACGGCCGGTGGCCGAAGCGGAGCGTGCGCACGGAGCCGGGTTCGACCGTGCTTCCGGCGGCGGTACGGGCGACGGTCGCGCCGGTGATCCGCAGCGGGCCGGTGCCGTAACGGTTCGTCAGCTCGATCCGGGCCCGGGTGCCGGTCGCGGTCACGCGGACGACCTGGCGGACCGTGTGGTTGTCGAAACCCTGCTGCGACCAGTTGGGACCGAACGGCGCGGTCGCCGACTGCGGGGACGCGGCCCAGGCGCCGCGCCAGGCGGGGCCGTGGGAGCCGGTGTCGGCGAGGGCGGTGGGGGTTAAGGCGAGGGCACCGGTGGTGAGGAGGGCGAGGGCGGCGCGGCGGAGGGTGTTCGAGGTTCGCATGTTTCTGTCAATTGCGGGCTGACGTGGGCTATTCCCATTCCCCGGTGGCCGGTTGAGCCGAGAAGAGCAGGCCGGTGAGCGAGCGGAAGTACTCCTCCGGGTCCCGGCCGCCCATGGCCGCGTCCACGTTGTGGGTGAGGAGCAGCGTCGCGAAGCCGTGGGCGAGCGACCAGGCGGCGATGCCTGCCGTACGGGCGTCCGGGACGTGCTTCACGTCGGCGACGCCCGCGCGGAGTTCGGCGGAGGCGCGGTCCTTGGCGGCGAGGAGGTCCGGGTCGTCGGCGCGGAGCAGCTCCGGCTGGAACATGACCTGGAAGTGCGCGGGGTGGGCGGTGGCGAAGCGGACGTAGCGCACGCCGCGTTCGCGCAGTTCGGGGGCGTCGGCGAGGGCCTCCGCGAGGAGGCCGTACCCCTCGGTGGCGATGGCCGTGAGCAGGCCCGTGCGGTCCTTGAAGTGGTGGGCGGGGGCGGCGTGCGAGACGCCGGCGCGGCGGGCGAGGTCGCGCAGGCTCAGTGCCCCGGGGCCCTCGGCGGCGATCACGTCGAGGGCGGCGGCGAGGACGGCCTGCCGCAGGTCGCCGTGGTGGTAGGTGCTCCGACTCGTCATGGCAGCAGCTTAGCCGTCATCTAGGCATTGACAAGTTCACTGGGGCGGGTGCAATCTTGTCAGTGTCAAGTTCGAAGGCGATGTGAAGGAGCACCCCATGGAGACCGCTCGCGTACGTCAGATGTGGCACCTGCTCGAACCCCTGCACGCCGTGCTCTACTACGCCCCCGAGGCCTTCGACGAGGCCGACGCCCTCGGCTACGAGACCGCCGACCGCTGGCCCTCCTACTTCGCGTGGCGCGCCGCCGCCCTCGGCCCCGCCGGCCCGGCCCGGGTCGCCTCCGCCTTCTACAGCTTCAGTTCCGAGAAGGTCGCCCGGCACGTCCCCGCCGCCTGGAAGGTCGCCGACCCCTCCGACGTGCTCGCCGCCCGGCTCCGCGCCGTCGACCGGACCTACCGGACCCTCCTCGGCGAGGAGACGCTCGACGGTCCCGCCCTCGCCGAGGCGGCCGGGCTCGCCCGCCGCGCCGCCGAGTCGGCCGGCCTCGAAGGCCGCCCGCTCGCCGCCGCCCACGCCGAACTGCCCTGGCCCGACGCCCCGCACCTCGTCCTCTGGCAGGCGGCGACGATCCTGCGCGAGCACCGGGGCGACGGCCACATCGCCGCCCTGATCGCCGCCGGCCTCGACCCGGCCGAGTCGCTCGTCTCCTTCGCGGCCGTCGGAGCCGCGCCCGAGCCGGTCTTCGAGAGCCGGGGCTGGAGCGAGGGCGACTGGGCCGCCGCGCGTGACCGGCTGACCGCCCGGGGCCTGCTGGGTCCGGACGGCGCCGCCACCGAGGAGGGCCGCGCCCTGCGCGCCGAGGTCGAGCGGCGCACCGACGAACTGGCCGCGGGCCCGTGGGAGGCCCTCGGTCCGGAGGCCACCGCCCGGCTCTCGGACCTCCTGGGCGGCCCCTGGCTCACCGTCGTCGGCTCCGGCCTCCTGCCCTCCGAGAACACCCTCGGCATCGGAAAGATCTGACGGCGCCTCAACCCCCGGGCCTTCCGCCCGTCCGATTCGGGACCGAAGATCCGAAGGGTCCGGCACTCCCGGGCCTAGGATCCCAGGGTGCTGACACGTCGAACGATCCTGCCCGCGGCCCTGGCCGCCACCGCCGTGCTCCTGGCCGGCGCCTGTTCGCCGAGCGGAGGAAGCGACTCGGCCGGCGGCGCCGGCGGGAGGCCCGTCGCGCGCGGTACGGCGCTCGCCGCCGTGAACACCCTCACGGTCAAGGGCCGTGCGCCGAAGACCGGTTACGAGCGGGAGAAGTTCGGCCGCGCCTGGGTGGACGTCGACGGCAACGGCTGCGGCACCCGTGACGACATACTCAAGCGCGACCTGACCGGCGTCCGCTTCACGGACGGCCACTGCAAGGTCGCCTCCGGCACCCTCACCGACGACCCCTACACCGGCACCACCGTCCGGTACGTCCGGGGCCGCTCCAAGGTCGACATCGACCATGTCGTCGCGCTCTCCGACGCCTGGCAGAAGGGGGCGCAGAAGTGGGACGGCGAGACCCGGCGCCGCTTCGCCAACGACCCGCTCAACCTCCTCGCCGTCGACTCCGCCACCAACCGCGGCAAGTCCGACGGCGACGCCGCGACCTGGCTGCCGCCGAACAAGGCCTACCGCTGCACGTACGTGGCCCGGCAGGTCGCGGTGAAGAAGAAGTACGGGGTGTGGGTGACGGCGGGCGAGCGGGACGCGATGAAGCGGGTCCTCGGCACCTGCCCGAAGCAGAAACTTCCGTAGGCCCGGGACCCAGTCCGGAAAAAACGTTTGGGTGGCCGGTGAACGGTCTCTAACCTGGCCGCATGGACCTGAACATCACGACCCTCGCCGAACGGCCCGCGCTCGAAGGGGCGATGTGGTCCATGAAGGACCTGTGGCCCGAGTTCATGATGTACGACCCGGTCGGCTGGGCCAACATGGGCCGGATCGTCCGGGAGTTCCCGGAGTTCGTGCTCGTCGCCACCGACGCGACCGGCGCGGTCGTCGCCCGTGGCTTCAGCGTGCCCTTCCGGCTCGACGCGGAGGGCCGCCGCGCGCTGCCCGCCCGCGGCTGGGACGAGGTCCTCAACTGGGCCTTCTCCGACCTGCGGCACGGCCGGGAGGCCGACACCGTGAGCGCGATCGAGATCACCGTCGACCTCGGCCACCTCGGCCAGGGCCTCTCGCACCGGATGCTGGCCGCCATGCGGGAGAACGCCGGCAACCGCGGCTTCGCCGAGCTGGTCGCCCCGGTCCGGCCCAACGGCAAGCACCTGGAGGCCGAGGCCTCCATGCACGAGTACGCCTTCCGTACGCGGGAGGCGGACGGCCTGCCGCACGACCCGTGGCTCCGCGTCCACGTGCGCGCGGGCGGCGTGATCGAGGCGGTGGCCCCGGCCTCGATGACCGTCTCCGGCTCCGTCGAGCAGTGGCGGGAGTGGACCGGCCTGCCCTTCGACACGGACGGCCCGGTCGAGGTCGAGGGCGCGCTCGTCCCGGTCCACTGCGAGGCCACGCGCGGCTACGCGGTCTATGTCGAGCCCAACGTGTGGGTCCGGCACCGCATCTGACGCGTCCGATGTGCACGTGAGGGGGCCGTCACCCGGTGACGGCCCCCTCCGCACGTATCGGTCAGTCGGTCTTGACGACGTCCTTCGCCGCCGGGACCGTCGCCACGACCGGCTTCCCGAAGTGCGAGAAGGTGATCGTCCCCGGCTCCTCGCCGCCCTTCGTGACGATCCTCAGGACGTACGGGGTGCCCTGCGTGGCCACGTAGACCGTGCTGGTCTCGCCGCCGTCGCCGGGCTCGGTCAGGGCCAGCGCCTTCTGACCGCCGACGGTGGTCTCCGCGCCCTTCACGATCCCGCTCGCGCCCTGCTCGAACCCGCCGAGGAGCCCCTTCAGGTCGCAGAGCGCCAGCATGTCCTTGGCGTCGGGGTCGGAGACGGGCGACTTCATCCAGCGGCCCTTGAGCTCCTTGATGGTGGCCTCCTGCACCTCGGGGCTCTCGTCCTTGACCTGCTCGCGCAGGAAGGCCTCGTCGAAGCGCATGTAGACGTTCTTGTCGTCGGCCTTGACCAGTTCCGCCGTGCTGGCGGTGCCGACGGACATGGTGCCGGCGCACTTCCCCCGGGTGTCGAGCGAGAGGTAGCCCTTCGTCGGCTCGTCGGCGGACTTCAGGTCGACGTCCACCGTGAGGGACTTCGCGGTCGTCGTCGCCGCGAAGGCCTTGTCGACGATCTGTGAACCGGTCAGTTCCCCGAAGGGCCCGGCCGGCTTGGCGTCGTCCGAGGACGGGCCGCAGGCGGTGGCGCCGAGGGCGAAGGCGGCGCACAGGAGGGCCGTGACGGCGGTGCGGCGGGTGCGGGGCTGGGCGTGCATGGGGGCGTCTCCGAGGGATGGTGCGGGGGTGTCACGGGGGCGGCGTACGGGGGTGAGGGGGAGCACGGGGGTGGGGCCCCGAAGGGCCCCGGTTCCTTGGGGTGCGTGTCCCGGTGGTGCGTGTCCGGCCGGGTCAGCCGACCTTCAGCTCCCACTGCGAGGCGTTGTAGTCGAAGCCGGGGTGGACCTCGACGGTCAGGTTCTTGGCGTCCTTGGGGGCGTCGAAGGCGACGGTGATGGTGGCCTTCTTGCCGGGCAGGACGCTGCCCTGGAAGCCCGTACCGACCTTGCCGTCGATGATCTGCTCAGCCGTGACGCCGTCCTTGCCGGCCCGCCCGGTGAGGGAGACGAGCGTGGCGTCGAACTTCTTCTTGCCGCCGTTCTCGATGACCACGGTCACCTGGTAGGCCTTGTTGCCCTTGGTGTGGCCGACCGCGAACTCGCCCGGGGAGTACGCCTTCGGGTCCGAGACCGTGACCTTGAGGTCGTCGTCGTAGACCGAGCTGTCGCCGTCCGCGAGGTTCTTGGCCGCCGGATCCTTCGGGGCCGAGTCCTTGATCCCCTTGTCGATCTCGTCGACCGCGTCGCTGACGGCCGTGACCACGATGACGATGCCGACGACCGAGAGGACCAGGGACGCGAGGCCCAGGATCGCGCCGGTCAGCGCCACTCCCTTGTTGTTCGCCTCGCCGCGCTTCACGCGGCCCTTGCCGACGAGACCCAGGATCAGGGCGATCACGCCGAGGATTCCGGCCAGCCAGAAGAGGAAGGGCATGAATCCCGAGACCGTGCCGATGATGCCGAGGATCAGGGCGGCGGTGCCGAGGCCGTTGCGCATGACCCGGGGGGCGGCGGCAGGCGGGACCTGGGTGTCGTACGACATGGGTGTGTCCTCCCGGACATTGACGATGTCTGGTGCGATGGGTCAATCACAGCAGAGCCTGTGAACCGAGTCAACACGGTTCACGGAAAACGAGTCGACTCACACTGTGAAGTGGTGCCGTGCGCGTTCGTCGGTAGGATTGGTGTCACAGCCAGAGGGGCGAACCAGGGGAGTTGGGTCACGTGCCGGAGAACGCAGCAGAGGCGGGTGCGGAGCACACGGGTGGCACGGAACCCGGTGCCGCAGAGACGACCACCGCCGCCGAGGTGACCGCCGCCGGGATCGCCCGGCTCGCCGGGGTCGGCCGGGCCGCCGTCAGCAACTGGCGCCGCCGCCACCCCGACTTCCCCAAGCCCGTCGGCGGCACGGAGAGCAGCCCGTCCTTCGCCCTCGCGGACGTCGAGCGGTGGCTCCGCGCCCAGGGCAAGCTCGCCGAGGTCCCCCTCAAGGAGCGCGTCTGGCAGCAGGTCGCGGGCCACCCGGCCGGCGCCGTCACCGCCCTCGTCCACGCGGGCTGCGCCCTCCTCCTCGTACGGGACCGGTCCGCGGCCTGGCCCGCGCTCGCCGAGCTCCCCGACGCGCGGCTCGCGGAGGTGCTGCCCGTCGCCCTGGAGGAGGCGCTCACCGAGCGCCTCGGCCCCGAGCGGGCCGTCCTCACCCCCACCGCCCCCGGGCTCGCCGCCTCCGTCCCGCTCCTGCGCGGGGCCGCCGAGCTCGCGGCCGAGACCGGGGTCCGCCAGGCCTTCGAGTTCCTGCTCGGCCGTCACCTCGACGCCAACCCCCGGCAGTACACGCTCACCCCGCCCGGCCCCGCCGCCCTCATGGCGGCGCTCGCGGCCACCCCGAGGGCGGGGCGCGGAGGCGTCCCGCTCACCGTCCTCGACCCCGCCTCCGGGACCGGCGGCCTGCTGAGCGCGGTCGAGCGCCCCGGCGCCGTCTGCGGCCAGGACGCCGACTCCGACCTCGCCGCGCTCACCGCCCTGCGCCTGGCGCTCGCCGGCGACGCCGACATCCGCGTCCGGTCCGGCGACAGCCTGCGCGCCGACGCCTTCCCGATGCTCGCGGCGGACGCCGTCCTGTGCCACCCGCCGTTCAACGAGCGGAACTGGGGCCACGACGAGCTGGCCTACGACCCGCGCTGGGAGTACGGCTTCCCGGCCCGCACGGAGTCCGAACTGGCCTGGGTCCAGCACGCCCTGGCCCGGCTCCGCCCCGGCGGCACCGCCGTCCTCCTCATGCCGCCCGCCGCCGCCTCCCGCCGCTCCGGCCGCCGCATCCGTGCCGACCTGCTCCGCCGGGGCGCCCTGCGCGCGGTCGTCGCGCTCCCGGCCGGCGCCGCTCCGCCGTACGGCATCGCGCTCCACCTCTGGGTGCTGCGCAGGCCCGTCCAGGGCGAGCGCCACACCGGCGAACTCCTCCTCGTGGACGCCGCCTCCGAGCAGGCGGGGCCGGGCCGGGAGGGCCGCGACCGGCTCGACTGGCCGGCCGTGCAGGCCGCCGTACTGGACGCCTGGACGCCCTTCGACCGGGACGGCACCCTCGCCGGGACCCCGGGCGCGAGCCGTTCCGTGCCGGTCATCGAGCTCCTCGACGACGACGTCGACCTGGCGCCCGCCCGCCACCTCCCGCCGCCGGCCGCCGCCGAGGGCGCGGTCCAGCTCGCCGGGGTCCGCGAGCGGCTGACCGAGACCCTGCGCCGGACCCGCGAACTGACCCCGCCGCCCGTGACCGACCCGGCCTCCGGCGGCGGCGCGGCCGTCGGCCGGCCCACGACCACCGTCGGCGAACTCGCGCGCGCCGGGGCGCTGGCCCTGCGCGCGGGAGGCGCGGGCACCGCGCCCGCCTCCGCCCCGGTCGCCGTCCTCACCGACCACGACGTCCTCGCCGCCCAGCCGCCCTCCGGGACGCTGCCCGACGGCCCGCCCGAGGAGCCGGTCCTCCTCGAAGCCGGGGACGTCGTCGTCCCGGTCCTCGGCGGCGGCGCGGCCGTCCGGGTCGTCGACGCCTCCGCCGAGGGCGCGGCCCTCGGCCGCAACCTCCAGCTGCTGCGCCCCGATCCGGCGGCGCTCGACCCCTGGTTCCTGGCCGGTTTCCTCCGGGCCACCGCCAACACCCGGCAGGCCAGCAGCTACGCCTCCACCGCGACCCGGCTCGACGTGCGCCGCCTCCAGCTGCCGCGCCTGCCCCTGGCCGACCAGCGCAGGTTCGGGGAGCGGTTCCGGGCGCTCGCCGAGTTCGAGGAGTCGCTGCGCCTGGCCGCACGCCTCGGCGACCAGCTGGTCCAGGGCCTGTACGACGGTCTGGCGGACGGCACCGTCGCACCCTGACGGGTCGCCTCGGCCGATCGGTTCGACAACGGTTCCGGGTATCCCGGAACCGTTGTCCGCGCGGGTGTATACGCTCGTCCTCGCACCCGATCCGTCCGAGCAGGAGCAGCAGGATGTACGGCCCCCCGCAGGCCCCGCAGGTTCCGCAGCCGCCGAAGAGCCCCGCCTCCGGTGGCCGGATCGCGCTGATCGTCCTCTTCTCGGCCCTCGCGCTGCTGAGCTGCGGCTTCCTGGCGTGGGCGCCGCTGCTGCGGCTCGCGGTCGTGTCCCGCAGGGCGCTCGACTGGGTGCTGTTCGGCGGGACGTTCCTGCTGGCGGCGGGCCTCTTCACGTACGCGGGCGTCACCGGCGACGAGGAGCCCACCACCGCGGAGGCCTTCATCGCGGTCGGCGTGATGGTGCTCCTGGTGGCGGGCTCGCTCACGTACTACCTGGTGAAGGAGATCCGTCACCTGGACCGGAGCGGTGCGGCGGCTCCCGGGTTCCGCCCGCCGGGGTACGACCACGGCGCCGCCGTCACGGTCCCGAGCCCGGGCGGCAGCCCGAACCCCTACCTCTACGCGGCCCCCGTGCCCCAGCCCGTCACCCCCGAGCTCCCGACGCCCCCCGCCGCCCGCATCGACCAGGTCCGCGCCGAGCTCGACGAGCTCAGCGACCTGCTGCGCAAGGAGCCGCGGGAAGGCGAAGGCGGCCGGTGAACGGGCGGGTCATCGGCGGGCGTTACGAGCTCGCCACCGTCATCGGCCAGGGCGGGATGGGCCAGGTCTGGACGGCGTACGACGGACGCCTCGACCGCCGGGTCGCGGTGAAATTGCTCCGGCCGGCCACCATGACCGGCCCCGCGACCGCCGCCGAGGAGCTGCGGCGCCGCTTCGTGCGGGAGTGCCGGGTGACGGCGCAGGTCGATCACCCTGGCCTGGTCACCGTGCACGACGCGGGCAGCGACGGCGACGACCTCTACCTCGTCATGCAGTACGTGGAGGGCGCGGACCTCGCCGACCACCTCGCCGAGCACGACCCGTACCCCTGGGAGTGGGCGGTCTGCGCCGCCGCGCAGCTGTGCGCGGTGCTCGCCGCCGTGCACGCGGTGCCGATCGTGCACCGCGACCTCAAGCCGCGGAACGTGATGATCCGCCCGGACGGCACGATGACCGTCCTCGACCTGGGCGTCGCCTCCGTCCTGGACACGGACACCACCCGGCTCACGCAGACCGGTTCGCCCATCGGCAGCCCGGCGTACATGGCGCCGGAGCAGGCCATGGGCGGCGCCGTCGGCCCGTCCACGGACCTGTACGCGCTGGGCGTCCTGCTCCACGAACTCCTCAGCGGGAACGTGCCGTTCGCCGGATCCACCGCGCTCGGCGTGCTCCACCGCCACCTGTACGAGCCGCCCGCGCCGCTCCGGCAGCTGCGCCCCGAGGTCCCCGAGGCGCTCGAAGCGCTGGTCCTGCGGCTGCTCGCCAAGGACCCGCAGGCGCGGCCGTCCGGCGCGCACGAGGTGTACGAGCAGCTGCTGCCGCTGCTTCCCGCGCGCGGGACCCCGGCGGGGCCGATGGACCCGACCCGGCCGTTCCTGCGCCCGCACGCGCCCTGGCCGGACCGGGCGGCGGCGAGGACCGTGCACGTACCGCCGGTTCCGGTGACGCCGCCGCGCCCGCAGGCCGATCCCCGTACGGATCCCCGGGTCTACGGGAGCGGCGGGCCGCCTGCGCGTCCCGACGTGGCCGCGGCCGTCGACGAGGTGAAGCGGCTGCTCGGGGAGGGCTCGCTCACGCAGGCCGTGGACCTGCTCGGCAGCATCCTGCCCGCCGCCGCGGCCGAGCACGGCGAGCGGTCGCCGGTCGTCCGCATCCTGCGCAAGCAGTACGCGTCGACGCTGATGGACGACGGCCAGTACCGGCGCGCGCTGCCGGAGCTGCGACGGCTCGCGGAGGACCGCGGCGCGGAGGCGGGCCCGGCGGACCCGCAGTTCCTGCAGTTCCGCTACGACGCGGCCCTGTGCCTGGAACAGCTGGGGGAGACGGCCGCCGCGCTCGGGGAGTTCCGCGCGGTCCTGCCGTACTACGAGCGGGACCTGGCGAGGGCCTTCGACATCCGGCAGCGGATCGGGCTGCTGCTCCTGGCGGTGGGCGAGCACGCGGCCGGCCAGGAGGAGCTCCAGCGACTGCTGTTCGACGCGGAGCGCGCGTACGGCCCGTATCACCCGCTTCCGGTGGACTTGCGGCGCGCGCTGGACCATCAGCGGCAGCTGGGACCGCGCCCCTGAAGGGGTTCTGACGGCGTGCCAGGGTCACGACTCGACAACTGATCGGGAAGTGGATCTTCATGATCCTTTTTGCCTGTTTTGGCGCATGTAACGTTCGCGTCTGATCATGTCCGCGCCCCGCAAGGAATCCCCATGACGACGCCGTCCGCGCCCCTCACCCCCGAGCAGCAGCCCGCCGCCCCCGCCCCGGCCAAGAAGGGTGGCGCCCTCCTCAAGAAGGTCGGCGGTTTCGTCGTCCTGATCGTCGTCGCCGCCGCGGTCAAGCTCGGCATCCCGTACCTCACGGGCGACGCCCCGGTGCACGCCGAGGCCGGCGAGTGCGTCACGGTCAGCGGCCCCGACAACGACCCGAAGGTCGACACCGTCGACTGCTCCTCCGGGAAGAAGGACCTGTTCAAGGTCGTCAAGGTCATCGACAACACCTTCGACGTGAACAAGTGCGGCGAGGAGCTCTCCGCGCTCGCGCAGCAGCTGGACTCGGACAAGTTCGTCCTCTGCCTGGAAGAGGTCGCCGCGAAGTAGTCGCGCGCGTCACTTCGCGGAGAAGGGCCGGAACCCACGGGGGGTTCCGGCCCTTCTCCGTGTCATGGCGACTCCACCGGCCTGGGCGCCGAGACGGACGGGACGACCGGGACCCCGGGGGCCGGCGTGGGCACCGGGGGCGCGTCGGTGTGCACCGGGGTACGGGCGGGCAGCACCGGGTCCGGGGCCACGGGCCCGTCCGGGAGCAGCACCAGGACGCACACGGCGGCCACGGCGGCGGCCGCCCCGAGCGCCGTGAAGGCGAGCGCGCGCACCCGGCGCGTGCCCCAGCGGCGCCCCCGCGGAGGCGCGGCGCGGCGCAGGTCGCGCGAGGTGACGAGGGCGGCGCGGGCGGCGAACGCGGCACGCAGCCGGTCCTCGACAGGGGATGTCATCGATCCGCCTCCAGTCTCTTCTCCAGGGCGTCCAGGGCGCGGCTCGCCGTGGACTTCACCGTGCCGCGCGAGAGGCCGAGCGTCTGCGCGATCTGCGCCTCCGTCAGCTCCGACCAGTAGCGCAGCACCAGCACCTCGCGCTGCCGCCGCGTCAGCTCCGCCAGCGCGTCGAGCACGTGCCGGTGCTCCTCGGCGAGCAGCAGTCCCTCGTCGACGGGCGCGCCCGCGCCCGGGTGGGGCGGGGTGTACGCGCGCGCCGTACGGCGCCGGCGCAGCACGGAGCGGGCCGCGTTGACGACGGCGGTGTGCAGGTACGCCCCGGGGTCCTGGAGCCCGTCGAGGGAGGTGCCGTAGGCACGGCACAGGGCGGCGAACGCGTCCTGCACGACGTCCTCGGCGGTCGGGAGGTCGTCCACGAGGAAGAGCGCGAGCCGCACCATGTCGAGCCGCCGCGCTCCGTACAGCTCGGTGAGCGTGGGCGCGGGCCCTTCGCCGAAGGGAGCGCCGACGACGCGCAGGTGGCGTTCCCGTACCGGCGCCCGCCCGTCCCGGGCCGCACGGGACACCCGCGCGAGCAGCCGGGACCACCAGGGCGGTGCCAGGGGCAGGGCAAGGGCGTACGGCATGGGCCTCGATCCGTCGGGGGAGGGAGGAAGGACGGGTGCGGGAGCGGGCGGATCCGGGAAGCGGACCCGCCCGCCCGCCGGGCATTGCTGCTTGCCGGGCGCTGCTACTTGCCGGGCGCGATCACGCGGGGCGCGTCGGCGGGGGCGGGAACCGGTGCGGGGACCGGCGCGGGGACCGGCCTGGGCACGCCGGCCTTCGGCGCGGCCGGCACGGGGACCGGCTTCGGTGCCGTGGCCGGCGTCGGTGCCGTGACCGGCTTCGGCACGGTCACCGCCTGGGGCGCGGCCACGACCTCCGGCGCGACCGGCTGGGCCACCGGCCTGGGTGCGGCCACCGGCTTCGGCGCGGCCGGGGCGGACTCCGGGGCGGCGGGGGCCGGCTTCGGGCCGGAGTCGGCGACGGCCTGCGCGGCGAAGCCGCCGCCGAGGAGCAGTGCGGCGCCGGTGACGACGCCCAGGATCCGGGGACGGGGGCGGCGGTTCCGCTTGACGTGGCTGGACATGGGGTTCTCCCGAGGAAGTGTCGGAAACACGGTCTGGAACATCAGCTGAAGGGCGCCTTCAACCCACCAGACGTGCGGCACCGCCCGAGGTTGCGGCTCGCGTCCGAAAACTTTCCGGCCCCTGGACCGACACGTCCGAAGGGGCGGGAGAGGGAGAGGAGAGGGGAGAGGGAGTACGCACCTCTCGCACCTTCAACGTATAGCGCACAGGGGGGCTTGCGGCAAGGCCCCCGTCGTGGCGCAGAATCGCTCCTCGAAAGCCAGCAGATGCGAAAGCGAGCGATTCACTACATGACGTCCCTCATTGCCGGTGTGTTCGACCTCTCCGGCAACCTCTCTCCCAAGGCCGACGCGGCGCTCATCGCCGCCGACGAGCAGCATTTCGCGGCCATCGCCGCGTGCCTCGACGAGACGATCGCCGAACTGTCGGCGCGTCTGGACGCCGAGCGGAAGGCGCCCGGCGGTGCCGGCCGGGAGGCGATGGACCGGGACGCGGAGATCCACCGGCTGTCCGGCCGCCTGCGGACGCTGCGCCGCTTCGGCCTGGACCTGTGCCTGGGGCGCGTGGTCGGTGCCGACGGCCCCGAGCCCCTGTACATCGGGCGGCTCGGTCTCACCGACAGCACCGGTCGCCGGCTGCTCGTCGACTGGCGTTCCCCGGCGGCGGAGCCCTTCTTCGCGGCGACGCACGCGAACCCGATGGGTCTGGCGAGCCGCCGCCGCTACCGCTGGTCCGGCGGCCGGATCACCGACTACTGGGACGAGGTGTTCACCGCCGAGGGCCTCGAAGGGCACGCGGCGCTCGACGACCAGTCCGCGTTCATCGCCAGCCTGGGCGGCAACAGGTCGCCCCGGATGCGGGACGTGCTCGCGACGATCCAGTCCGACCAGGACGCCATCATCCGCGCGGGCTCGCGCGGCGCCCTCGTCGTCGACGGCGGCCCGGGTACGGGAAAGACGGTCGTCGCCCTGCACCGCACCGCGCACCTCCTCTACTCCGACCCGCGGCTCGGGCACCGCCGCGGCGGCGTGCTGTTCGTCGGCCCGCACCAGCCCTACCTGGCGTACGTCGCCGACGTCCTGCCCAGCCTCGGCGAGGAGGGCGTACGGACCTGCACCGTGCGCGACCTGGTCGCCGAGGGCGCGAAGGCGGCGGCGGAGACCGACCCGGAGGTGGCCCGCCTGAAGTCCTCGCGGGACATGGTCATGGCCATCGAGAAGGCCGTCGCGTTCTACGAGGAGCCGCCCACCGAGGGCATGACCGTCTCCACCCACTGGTCGGACATCCGGCTGACCGCCGCCGACTGGGCGGAGGCCTTCGACGCGGCGGAGCCGGGGACCCCGCACAACGAGGCGCGCGACCAGATCTGGGAGCACCTGGTCTCGCTCCTCTTCGACAAGTACGACGGCGAGGAGATCCCGGAGGCGCAGTTCCGGAAGTCGCTGCGCCAGGACCGGGAGCTGACCGGGGCCCTCAACAGCGCGTGGCCGATGCTGGAGGCGGCCGACCTCGTCGGCGACCTGTGGACGGTCCCCGCGTACCTGCGGATGTGCGCGCCCTGGCTGACCCCCGACGAGGTGAAGCGGCTGCGGCGCGCGGACGGCCAGGCGTGGACGGTGTCGGACCTGCCGCTCCTGGACGCGGCCCGGCAGCGGCTCGGCGACCCGGGGACGGCCCGGCTCAAGCTGCGGCGCAAGGCCTCCGTCGCCGCCGAGCGCGAGCGCATGGCCGGCGTCATCGACAGCATCATCGCGGCCGACCCCGACGGCGAGGGCGCGGTCACGATGCTGCACGGCAAGGACCTCCAGGACAGCCTGGTCGACGAGAGTGCCCTGCCGACGGCCGAACTGGAGCCGCTGGACGGCCCGTTCGCGCACATCGTGGTGGACGAGGCGCAGGAACTGACCGACGCGGAATGGCAGATGCTGCTCCTGCGCTGCCCGTCGAAGAGCTTCACGATCGTCGGCGACCGCGCCCAGGCCCGGCACGGCTTCACCGAGTCGTGGCGGGAGCGCCTGGAGCGGGCCGGCTTCGACCGCATCGAGATGACGTCCCTGAGCATCAACTACCGCACGCCGGAAGAGGTCATGGCGGAGGCCGAGCCGGTCATCCGCGCCGCGCTCCCGGACGCCAACGTGCCGACGTCCATCCGCAGCAACGGCATCCCGGTCGCCCACGCCCCGGTCGCGGACCTGGAGGACATCCTCGACACCTGGCTCGCCGAGAACGCCGAAGGCGTCGCCTGCGTCATCGGCGCCCCCGCCTTCCGCGAACGCCCCCGGGTCCGCTCGCTCACCCCCTCCCTCTCGAAGGGCCTGGAGTTCGACCTGGTCGTCCTCGTCGACCCGGAGTCCTTCGGCGAGGGGATCGAGGGCGCGGTCGACCGCTACGTGGCGATGACCCGCGCGACCCAGCGCCTGGTGGTCCTGACGAGCGACTCGAACGGCCGTCTCTGAAAAGGAAATGAAAGGCGGCAGGGCCGTTGCTACGGTGGCCGGATGACATCGATCAAGGAATTCCAGGTCACCATCGACTGCGCGGAGCCCGTGCGCCTCGCCGCCTTCTGGTGCGAGGTCCTGGGGTATGTCCTGCCGCCGGCCCCGGAGGGCTTCGGCACCTGGGAGGAGTACCGCCTTTCGGTGCCGATCGAGGAGCAGGACCGTTACTTCGCATGCAGCGACCCCTCGGGCAAGGGCCCGCGCGTGCTCTTCCAGCGCGTCCCCGAGGGCAAGGTCGTCAAGAACCGGGTGCACCTCGACGTGCGGGCGGGCACCGGGCTCGTGGGTGACGAGCGCCTGGCCACGCTGGAGGCCGAGTGCGAGCGCCTGGTCAAGCTGGGCGCGACGCACCTGAAGACGCTGTACGCCGACGGGGAGAACGAGTCCTGCATCAACATGCAGGACATCGAGGGCAACGAGTTCTGCCTCGACTGAGCGTCTTCTGAGACGGTACGAAGCGCCCTCCGCCCGCAACGGGCGGAGGGCGCTTCGGCGTACCGGGTCGAGCGGTTCCGCACCCGGCGTGCGCCGACATCCTTTAGGCACCGGGTCGGTGAACCGTACGGGTGTCGTGCGCAGTCGTGCCCGGTGGTGGGGACCAGCACGCGACGGACGGCCGATGGAGGGTTCTCCGCCGGTCGTCCGTCGTGTGGGCGCTCGCGCCGGGTCAGTGGCTGCCGGTCGCGACGAGCTCCAGCACCTCGTCCTCGTCCCTGGCCCGCAGCGGAAGCAGGATCCTTGAGGAAAGCCATGGCCGGGGGGACTCCCACTCCTCCGGCGAAGGCGAAGGTGAAGACGAAGGCGCGGAGCGCGATCAGATGGAGGCGTACTTCGCCTCGCTCCCTCCCGAGCGGTTCCCGCATCTCGTGGCCCTCGCCGGCACACTGATGACCGGTGACGCCGACGAACGCTTCGACTTCGGCCTCGACGTCGTCGTGGCCGGACTCGCCGCCCACGCGGGGCGTGACTGAGGGCCCTGCAGCCGAGCCCGCGCAGTTCGCTCTCGAGCCTCTGGAGGGACCCCTCTGCGTCCACCACCCCTTGAGACCGTCTCCTCAGTCGCTCCGCCAGGGACGGAGCTTCTCGGGGTTTCGTACCGCCCAGATATGCCTGATCCGGCCTTCCGCGATCTCGAACGCGTACACGGTCGCGATGCTGCCGCCCTGCCGCGCCACCAAGCCGGGCAGGCCGTTGACCGCGCACTCCACGAACGTCGTGCGGCCGTCCCACAGACGCGCGATCTCGGCGTAGGCGCGTGCGATCCGCTCACCGCCCACGATCGGGCGCAGGTGGGTGGGGGCCAGCCCGCCGCCGTCGGCGGTCGCGGTGGCGTCGGGGTCGAGCAGGCTGATCAGGGCGTCGATGTCCTTGACCTCCCACGCCGTTCTGAACTGCCTGACGACGACAGCCTGCCCGGCACCCGGGCCCGCCGGAGACTGCGCCGTGCGGATGCGACGGCGGGCGGACGACGCCAGTTGGCGGCACGCCGCCGGAGTGCGGCCGACGATCTCGGCGACCTCGCCGAAGGGGTAGCGGAAGACGTCGTGCAGGACGAACGCGACCCGCTCGGCCGGAGTCATCGCATCGAGGACGACCAGGAAGGCCATCGTCACCGACTCGTCGAGGGTGACTCGATCCGCCGGGTCGATCCCGTCGGCGCCGGAGCGCCCGGTGGTCCACTCCGTGGGCTCGGGCAGCGGTTCGGGGATCCAGTCGCCCACGTACGTCTCCCGCCTGGCCCGCGCCGAGCCGAGCAGGTTCAGGCAGATGCGGCTGGCGACCGTCACCAGCCAGGCGCCGGGCGACTCGATGGCCCGCTGCTCCCGCGCGGACATCGCGTACCAGCGGGCGTAGGTCTCCTGCACGACGTCCTCGGCGTCGGCGAGGGACCCGAGGAGCCGATAGCCGAGGTTGATCAGCCGGCGCCGCTCGCTCATGATCGCGCTGAGGCCCGGATCGCTCTCATCGCCGCCGGGCTCGGCTCTGGTGGTCATGGTCTGGCCGTCTCCCTCGCTCGCTTCCGCCCCCTACCCGCTACCCGTTACGACAGGACAGCGCACCGGAATGTGAGGCCGACGCGCCGCCTCACATTCCGCAGGGCCGCGTTGTCGTACCGGCGAGGACGAACGACACGACGGAGAGGCGACTTCGATGAACGACTTCCAGGCCACCGCGGACCGCGTCGAGATCGAGGCACTGCGCGGCGAGTTCACCGACGCGGCGATGATGCGCGACCGACCCCGCATGGCGTCGCTGTTCACGGCGGACGGCGCCCTGCGCATGCCCGACATCCCCGCCGAGATGGTCGGCCGCGAGGAGATCCGTGCCGTGGGCGAGCGGCTGCAGAGCAACTGGGACTTCTTCGTACAGACCACACACCCCGGCACGATCACGCTCGACGGCGACACCGCGACCGGCCGCGCCTACATCCAGGAACTCGGGCGCGCTCTCGACGGACGCCAGGGTGTCAACTACGCCGTCTACCACGACCGTTACCAGCGCACTGCGGAGGGCTGGAAGTTCGCCGAGCGGGTGTACGAGATCAGGTACCTCGACACCTCCCCGCTGGCGGGCACGGCGCCCCGTGCGGCACAGAGCCCCGGGACCAGCCCGGCAGACGCCACGGCCACCCCGGCGGACGCCACGGCCACCCCGGTTCCGGCCGCGTCCTTCGCCGACCCGGCATCGGCCGAACGGCTGGAGCGGGTGGCCGCCGCGCTGCGCGCCAACGGCTTCGCCGCCGAGATCCTCGACGACGCCGCGGCCGCGCGCGCCCGCGTCAAGGACCTGCTCCCCGAGGGCGCCGGCGTGCTCACCGGGGCCAGCGAGACCCTCCGACTGTCCGGCATCGACGAGGACATCAACGCCGGCGGCCAGTACGACGCCATCCGGCCGCGCGTCCTGGGCATCGACCGTGCCACCGGCGCCGACGAGATCCGAAAGCTGGTCGCCAGCCCCGATTTCGTCGTCAACAGCGTCGCCGCCGTCACCGAGACCGGCTCGCTCGTCCTCGCCTCGGGCAGCGGCAGCCAACTCCCCGCCAACGCGGGCGGCGCCGCCCACGCGGTCTGGATCGTCGGCGCGCAGAAGGTGGTGCCCGACCTGAGCACCGCGCTGCGCCGCGTCGAGGAGCACGCCCTCCCGCTGGAGAACGTCCGCGCCCAGGCGGTGTACGGGATGCCCAGCGCCGTCAACCGCCTGCTCATCCTCAACGCGGAACCCCGCCCGGGGCGCGGCACCGTGCTGCTTCTCCGGGAAGCCATCGGATACTGACCCGGCCCGGAGTCCGCGCTGCCTCGACCAGTGTCGGAACGTCGGCTCAGGGCCTGCGCTTGACCTCAATCACGCTTGAGGTGTGACGGTGATCCACATGACCACGTGATCCACATCCCGCGCGACGGACATCGAAGCGATCAGCCGGCTCGTCGCCACCGTCGAAGGGGACGCCGGGCCCTATGTGATGATTCGGCCGGTCGGTGGGGGCGCGAGTGGCAGGCGGGTCCCGCCGATCTGCGCCCGGCCACGCCCGCCGAGCGGCTGAGCGCGGGCGTGCGGGCGGCCAACGGGCGGGCCAGGGCGGGGGTGGCGGGGCCCGTACCCGACCTGAGCCGCCCGCCGGAGCCCGTACCGCACTGTGTCGCGTGTGCGCTGTTCGTACGGGAACGGCGGGAGGCCCGGGAGCGGTTCGACCACAGTGCGGTGACGGACGCGAACGTGCTGCTCCGGCGCCACCTGTGGCAGGGCCACCCTTAGGCGCGGGGCTCGCGCTTCATGGACCACAGGACCGGCCCGCCGCCCGGCAGTTCGAACTCGTCGCGTACGACGAAGCCGAAGTGCTCGTACACCGGCAGGTTGTCCGGCTTCGAGGACTCCAGGTAGACCGGCAGGCCCGCCGCGTCCGCCTTGGCGAGGCCCGAGCGGAGGAGGGCCGAGCCGTGGCCCTGGCCCCGGGCGGCGGGGTCGGCGCCGATGACGGCGAGGTACCAGTGGGGCTCGGTCGGCCCGTGCTCGGCGGCCGCCATCACGGCCTCCTGGAAGACCGGGGCGCGGTCGCCGAGGATCTCCACGAGCTGCTGGATGGTCTCCGCGTCGGGGACGGCCTTGTCCGCGCCCTCGGGCGACACCCAGAAGGCGGCGGCCGACTCGGTCCGCTCGCAGACGCCGTGGAGGCCGTACTGCCGGGTGAAGAGGGTCGTGAAGTAGCGGACGAGGTCCGTCTCGCGCGAGGTGCCGTCGGGGAAGAACCAGCGCATCATCGGGTCGTCGCCGAAGGCGGAGGCCAGTGTGTGGCCGACCGTGCGAGCGTCGTCGATCGTGGCCGTCTTCGGTGTGTTTGCTAGGGGCATACGGGTCATTCTGCACCCGTGATGATCTTGGTCGGCGAGGGGGTGGCCCCGTCGCACTCGGGGCCTGGTCAGGCGGCCCTGGGTGCGGTGCGGAGCAGGCGCACGGCCGCCACGGCCGGCAGGGCGATGCCCACGGCGAGGATGACGAGCAGCTCCATCGGGTCGAAGCGGGCGGCCAGGAGGAACGCGCCGAGCGCGACCACGACCGGGGTCGCGAGGGTGAGGGCGGTCGCCAGGACCTTGGTGCCCCGGTCCCACGCGCCGGACGTCCACAGCAGGACGAGACCCACGATCAGGGCGGCCACGGCGGGCAGGGAGCCGCCGAGGCCGGAGAGCCCCGTGATGCCGATCAGGACCGCGGTGACGACGTTCCGCGTCGGGGTCTTGCCCTTCGGGGCCTCGGGCGCGGCCGACGCCTCCGGCTCCTCCGCGCGGGCGGCGGCCACGATGGCCGAGGGGCTGCCGAGCCGTTCGAGGGCCGTCCGGACGGCCTCGGGGTCCTGCTCGTCCCCGACGGCGACCGCGAGGTGTTCGCGCAGGTCGGCGAGGAGTTCCTCGCGGCGCCCGGCGGGCAGGAAGGACGCCTCCCGCGCGATCGTGGCCAGGTAGTCGGTCACGAGGGGGTGTTCGGTGCCGGTCATGCGGAGCCTCCGTGGGGTGCGGTCAGGAAGTGGTCGACGCCGTCGCGGAAACGCGGCCAGCTCTCGGTGAACTCGGCGAGCGCGGTCCTGCCGGGCGTGGTGAGCGTGTAGTAGCGGCGGGCGGGCCCGGTGGCCGACTCGCGCAGTTCGGTGTCGACGAGACCGTCGCGGCGAAGTCGGGACAGCAGGGGGTAGATCGTGCCCTGGCTGGTGGTCATGACGCTGACGGCGGCCAGTTCGTCGAGGATCTCGACGCCGTAGCGCGGACCGTCGCGCAGCAGGGCGAGGACGCAGTACTCCAGCACGCCCTTGCGCAGCTGACTGGCGACCTTCCCGGTCGCCTCTGATCTTGCTTCGCCAGGAACCATGTAATGCAAGATACCCCCGAGCGTGCCCCCGATCAACGGAGAACCGCGTGCGAGGATGCCCGGGTGCGAGAACTGCGTGGACTGAGCGAGCTGACCGAGGTCGACGAGCCGGCGTGGCCGCCGCTCGAAGCGGAGCTGCGGGCGGCGAAGGTGCCCGTCGAGGTGCTGCAGCCCGACCCCGGGCGGGCGGCGGCCACGCTCCTCCAGACGCAGGTCACCGTCCGCTCGTACCTGGGGGCGTTCGTCCTGCACACCGGCGGGATGCTCGTCGACGACGGCTGGCTGCGCGTGTACGGCAGCCCGGCCGCCCACAACCCCCGGCGCCTGCCCGGCCTCGCCCGCGTCAACGCCTACCCCGCCGAACCCGACGCCGCCTGGCGCCCCGAGGCCGGGCTCGTCGTCGCGCACGACGTGCTCGGCGGGACCTTCGCGATCCAGGGCGGCACGGAGGAGGAGACCGGACTGCCGGGCCGGCCCGGCGAGATGGTCTACTTCGCGCCCGACTCACTGCGCTGGGACGCGATCGGCGCCGGGTACGGCGCCTGGCTGTCGTGGGTGCTCGGCGGGGGCACCGAGGAGTTCTACGAGGGGCTGCGCTGGCCCGGCTGGCGGGACGAGGTGCCGGGACTCACCGGAGGGGAGGGGCTCAGCCTCTATCCGCCCCTGTGGTCCGCCGAGGCACACCAGGACCTGTCCGCGACCAGCCGCGCGGTCGTCCCCCTGGAGCAGCTGCTGGGCCTCGCCAAGGAGACGGGCCTGCAGTTCGACGGGACCGATCCCGGCTTCCTCGGGGACGTCTAGGGGGTGTCTTGTCGATCAGGCCGGGCTCGCGGCGTGATCGGCAAGGCACCCCTTAGGGCCTGTCTTGTCGATCAGGCCGGGCTCGCGGCGTGATCGGCAAGGCACCCCTTAGGGCCTGACGGGTCCCGCCGTCGCGAGGGCCTTCTCCCGCATGGTCCGGAGCGCGGCGAGCTCGTCCGCGTGGCCCGCGCCCAGCTTCTTCTCGGCGTCCTTCTGCGCGGCCGAGACGGCGGCGGTGAGTGCGGCCCCGGCCTGGCAGTCCGCGTCCGCCCTGGACAGCTTCAGCTCGACCCCGGCGACCGCGTGCAGCTTGGCCTGGTCCTGCCCGGCCTGCCGGAGCTGCCGGTCCACCGCGCTCTGCGGATCGCCGAACGCCTTCGCCTCCGCTCCCGCCTCCTTCATGCAGGCGCGCCAGGAGTCCTGCGCCGCGAGGTACCGGCGGTCGGTCCTGACCTTCTCGACCACCGCGTCGCCCAGGACCTGGAAGGTGTTGTAGAGCTTGTAGTAATCCGGCCCGAAGAGGCGGGACTTGGCGTCGCTGACGCAGGAGTCCGAGTGGTAGAAGAACGTCCGCTTCAGCGGCATCGCCAGGTCCACCCGGTGGGCGGGGGTGCCGAGCAGCGCCTCCTTCCAGCGCTTGTTCCTGCCCTCGGCGGCGTTGACGTCCGCCGGCGGGCGCAGCGAGAGCGCGGTGCTCGTGATGCCGTAGCCGTCGTTCACCGCCTGCGGGACGCTGAGCAGCCCGTACGGGTTGAGGTCGGAGAGGTGGTCCCCGGTGGCCAGCGGCTGGGGGCGGTACGTGAATCCGCGCCGCTTCATGCAGGCGGCGACGAGGTCCTCCTCCGCCGCGTGCAGGGCCGCGTTCTGCGGCGCGGGGTAGTGGGTGACGCCCTGGAAAGGGCGCGGGGCGGGGAGCGGCGCGGGGCCGGGTGCGGCGGTGCCGCCGGACGTCGAGCATCCGGCGGCACCGAGACCCAGAAGCAGCGCCACGGCTGCGGTGCGTCTCCTGGAGCTGCTCATCGAACTAGTACGTGCACCACTTGTTGGAGCCGATGGTGCTCAGGTTGTCGCCGATGTCCGTCCAGCCGGTGCCACGGTCGAGCGCCCAGCCGGTGCCCTGGTAGTTCGTGGCCTTCCAGAGCACCACGTTGCAGCTGTTGCCGTTGTTGAAGGCGGAGCCGTGCAGCGCGGTGTTGAAGTTCGCGTACCCGGTGAGGTCCGCGTTGTTCTGGTAGACGGTCTGGACGCTGCCCTGGTAGTTGGTGTTCCAGTACACGCACAGACCACCGCTGGCGCAGCCGGCCGGGGCGGCGTTCGCGGCCGGCGCGACGGCCGCGGCGCCGAGGGCAACGCCCGCCGCCATGCCGAGGGCGACGAGGGATCGCTTGAAGTTCACGAGGTGCTCTCCGTTTCTCATGGACCGGGTCTCCGGTTCGGCATGAGGCTGTCAGCGGCGGCCAACGGAAGGTCAATCAACGTTCAACATCCCCTCAACGTGCGACCGTTGAAGCGCAGGTCAGGTGGCGTTCCGGACGCGCCACGCCGAGCGGGAAACCCGGCGACAAACGCGATCGCGCCGCTGCATTCTGGCCGCTGACTGACGGCAAGATCGATCGGGGGAGCGTGTGATGTGGTCAGTGGTCTCAGCGGAGGAACTGCCCGCGCGGGAACGGTTCGACTGGTTCGCGGACCTGGTCACGCGGGAGGTGATGCCCACCGCGCTCAGCGTCGAGCGGCCCGCCGACTTCCAGGCCGAGGCGGCCGTGCTGGACCTCAAGACCGTCCGCGTCGCACGGTTCGCCTTCTCGCCCCTGCGCTCACGCCGTACGCCCGCCCTGATCCGGCGCGGCGATCCGGAGCAGTACCAGCTGGGGCTGATCCGGCGGGGCGCCACCGTCCTGTCCCAGCACCGGAACGACTGCAGCGTCGGCGTGGGCGACCTGGTCTTCTGGGACACCTCGCGGCCCTCCGACGCGGCCATGCCCGCCGCCTCGGGGCCCGTGCACCTGACCATGCTCCAGCTCCCGCGTGACGTCCTGCCCCTGCGCGCCCGGCGGATCGACCGGCTGCTCGCCAGCCGGATCCCCGGCGGGCACGGACTCGGGGCGGTCCTCGCCGGCTTCCTCGGCTCCCTGGAGGGCCACGCCGGCCAGTGCGCGCCCGAGGACCTGCCGCGGCTCGGCTCCGTCGTCGTCGACCTCGTCGCCGCCTGCCTCGCCCAGAACCTCGACGCCGAGGAGCAGCTCCCCGCCGAGGCCCGGGCGCGGGCCCTCCTCCAGCGGATCCACACCTTCGTCGACGCCCACCTCGGCGACCCCGACCTCACCCCGGCCGCCGTCGCCGCAGCCCACCACATCTCCGTACGGACCCTCCACCAGCTGTTCCGGGCGCACGGCGACGGAGAGACCGTCCACGCCCGCATCCGGCGCCGCCGCCTCGCGCGGTGCCGTGACGACCTCGCCCGCCCCGAGCTCCTCGGGCTTCCCGTGCAGGCCGTCGCCGCGCGCTGGGGGTTCAGCGGGCCGGCCGTCTTCAGCCGTGCCTTCCGGGCGGCGTACGGACTCACCCCCACGGAGTTCCGCGCGCTGAGCGTCAAGGAGGCCCGCGCCGGGTGCACAGCGGGACGGGTGGTGCCTTCCTAGGCTCGGAGCCGTTCGGCCGACTGCGGGAGGAGGGAACACAATGACCGGGAACAACGACCAAGGGATCTGGGACTTCGACGCGTGAAGAACGAAGAGAGGACAGGCGCGGGCGACCTCGCGCCCGCGACCGAACGGAATCGGGGCGTGGCCGACGTCGCCGCCGCAACCGTACGGAATCGGGGCGTGGGGGGCCTCGCCGCCGCGACCGTACGGACCCGGCGGCTCGACCTCGTGCCGCTCGCCGTCGCGCACGCCGGCGAGATGGCCGGGGTCCTCGCCGACCCCGCCCTCCACGCCTTCATCGGCGGCGCCCCGCTGACCGCTCCCGAGCTGCGTGCCCGGTACGAGCGGCTGGTCGCCGGGTCGCCCGACCCGGCGGTCGTCTGGTGCAACTGGGTGGTGCGGCTCCGCGCCGAGGACCGGCTCGCCGGGACCGTGCAGGCGACGGTCACCGACGGCGGGCGGGCCGCCGAGGTCGCCTGGGTGATCGGGACGGACCGGCAGGGACGGGGGATCGCCCGCGAGGCGGCCCAGGGGCTCGTCGGGCTGCTCGTCGACCGGGGCGTCCGTACCGTCGTCGCCCACGTCCACCCCGACCACGCGGCCTCGGCGGCCGTGGCCCGCGCGGCGGGCCTCGCGCCGACGGACGAGCGGCAGGACGGCGAGGTCCGCTGGGAGCTGCGGAACGCCCCGTAAACGAGATGCGGTCGGGCGGGGCGGCTGTGCAGACTCGCCCCCGTGCTCACCGACCACTGGCCGCTGATGGCCCTCCGCGTACGGTCCGCCCGCCTGGAGCTGCGGCTCCCCTCCGAGGAGGAGCTCGCCGAGGTGGCCGACGTCGCAGCCCGGGGCGTCCACGCCCCGGGCGCCCGGCCGTTCCTGACGCCGTGGACCGACCTGCCGCCCGCCGAGCGGGCCCGGCACGTGATCCAGCTGCACTGGAGCCGCCTCGGGCGGTGGACCCCGCAGAACTGGGAGCTGAACCTCGTCGCCTTCCACGAGGGGCGCCCCATCGGTGTTCAGGACGTGCGGGCCGTGGACTTCGGCGTCCGGCGCGAGATCATCTCCGGATCGTGGATCGGCCTCGACCACCAGGGCAGGGGCCTCGGCACCGAGATGCGGGTCGCCATGCTGCACCTGGCGTTCGCGGAGCTCGGCACGGTCTCGGCGACGTCGCTGTCCTTCACCGACAACCACTCCTCGGCGACCGTCTCCCGCAAGCTCGGCTACCGCCCCGACGGCATCACCCGCGACGTCCTCCACGGCGAGGTCGTCGAATCCCTCCGCTTCCGCCTCTCCCGCGAGGACTGGGCCGCCCAGGACCACCTGCCGGTGACCGTGACCGGCCTGAAGGGCAGCGAGGAGTTCTTCGGGGTCGAGGGGCCGTGAGCGCGGAGACGTTTCTCTTCCGGTTCGTGGACGGCGAGTTCGCAGGCCTCGACGTCGAGCGGTTCGCCCGGGTGGTCGAGCCGTACGTGGTGGCGGGGGCGCCGGACCTCGGGGAGGTCCTCCTGCGTGCGGAGGACGGAGGTACGGCGGAGATCGACGTCCGGGGCGGAGGAGCCGACGACCCGGCGTACCTGACGGCGATGCACATCTCGCGCGGCGCCGTGCTCGACGTGCTCGCCCGGCTCGCCGACGCGCTGGGGGCCGTCATCCTGCCCGTGGGCTGCCCCGCCCTCCTCTTCCACGAGGACCGGCGGCGTCACCTGCCGCCGGCGCTCCGGGAGGCGGCGCTCGTCATCCCGCCCACCGGCGCGGCCGTCAGCGAGGCGATCGCCCGGTCGTGACGGGTCCGGCGCCCCGCCAGGACCACGCCCAGGAGCAGCAGCGCCGCCAGAGCCCCCGCCGCCAGGCCCGCCCGCAGGCCCGGGGGGCGGAACGCGCAGGAGAGCCGGCCGTCGCGGACCGGGACGGCCAGGAGGCCGCCGTACGACGTGGCCGGGGCGCCCTCGCAGTGCCAGCCCGCGATGCGCGGGGCGGCGATCACCGCCGTGCCCCCGCCCGGGGGGAGGGTGGCCCGGATGCCGGAGGAGGTGACGTGGATCGAGGTCGCCGAGCGGGCGCGCAGGGCCGTCACCGCCGCTCGCAGGCGGTCGTGGTCCAGGCAGCCGAGTTCCCCGCCGGGGTCCGGCAGGTCCGGCTTCACGCCGGGCACGCGCTGGACACCCAGGGACGCCAGGGCCGCGCGCCGTTTCGGTCCTCCGCCCAGGAGGCGGGTCTCGTGGTCGCCGAGGCGGGCCGTGCCCGTCGCGTCCGGGGACCAGACGAAGACCTCCGTACCGACCGGGCACGCGCCCGCGTGCGGGGACGCGTACACCCGGGCGCCGAGGAGGAGTTCCTGGTTGCGGAAGGGGGACGGGCCGTAGACCGGGGGCGGGCCCGGCGGCCGTACCGTCACCAGCGGCAGGTGCGTGTCCGTACGGACGACCGCGCCGTCCCGCCACCGCGCGCCCACCCCGAACAGCGCGTCCGTGACCGGGTTGTCCAGGCTCAGCAGGTTCCGGCCGCGCGAGGTCCAGCCGCCGCCGAGCGCCGCGAGCGTCTCCGTCAGGACCGCCGGGGTGTGGCTGCTGTAGTACGCCGCGCCCTGACCGCCCAGGAGCAGCGGATCGTTGCCCGCGACCCGGGGAAGGCCGGAGTCCGTGCGGTACGCGGGCCAGCCGTCGGCCGCCGCCAGGGCCGCCGCCCGCCGCTCGTGCTCCGCGCCCCACGGCGGGTAGTCGTCGAGCCGGGAGAGCCGCTCCCGGTCCGCGTACGCCGTCGTCGCCGCCGCCTGCCCGAGCAGCGTGCCCGTGACCAGGAGCGCGGCCAGTACCCCGTACCGGCCCCGCCCCGGCAGCAGCAGCGCACCCGCCACCGCCGCCAGACCCACGCCCGCGAGGAGCAGCGCCCAGGGGGTGACGAGGGGGCTCGGCAGGGCCCCCGCCGTGAGGGCCAGGACCGCCGCCGCCCCGCCGAGCAGCGACCTGCGGTCCGGGAGTCCGTGGGCGAGGCCCGACCAGGCGGCGAGGACGAGGACGCCGGACAGGACGAAGGTCTGGCGGTACGGGCTGCCGTTCGGGGTGGCGAAGACGTGCCAGACGAGATGTGTGGGGCCCCACTGCATCGACAGGGCCACCGCCGCGCACAGGCCCGCCCACAGCCACCGCTCCCTGCCGGGCACGTCCCGGCGGAACAGCAGGGCCCCCGCGAGCAGCGGCACCGCCGTGCTGACGAAGGCCGCCGGGGTCGCGAAGCTGTACGTCACCGGGAGCAGCCGGGCCAGGAAGTCCGTGCCGGCCGCCGGGGCGAAGTCCCGGACCACGCCCGGGTAGGCGTGCCGGGAGCCGAGGAAGACCGGCACCAGGACGGGGGCCGCGAGACCGATCCCGAGGGCCGTCGCCACCGCCGCCCGCAGCACCGTCCGCCACCGGAAGGAGTCCGTGAGCGCCAGGCGGACCAGGAGCACCAGGGCGGCGCCGAGGGTGGCCATGTAGGCCGTGTAGAAGTTCGCGAGCCAGCAGACCGCCACCACCAGGGGGCCCAGGAGCGGCCGCCGGCCCTCCCGTACCCACTCGCCCACCAGGCAGAGCAGCGGGAAGGCGATCAGGCCGTCCAGCCACATCGGGTTGTACGTGCCCTCCGCGAGCGACCAGCCGCACAGCGCGTACGCGGCGCCGAGCACGGACGCCCACCACCACACCCCGGCCGGGCCGATCCGCCGCAGCAGGAACGTCATCGCGGCCGCCGCGACCGCCGTCTTCAGGACGGTGATCCCGTACACCGCGTACTCGATGTCCCCGCGCGGGAAGAGCGCGACCAGCGGTGCGAAGGGGCTCGACAGGTAGGTGCCGTAGTCGGGCAGGAAGCTGGTGCCCCAGCCGCCCTGCCAGTCGAGCAGCGGCCCGCCGTCCGCCCGGCCCCGCAGCAGGTCCCACAGGTGCGCGTGGAAGGGCACGAACTGGTTGGCGAGGTCGTTGACGGCCCGGTGGCGCGGCCCGAAGGGGAAGACCCGGGCGACGGCGTCCCCGCCGCAGACGGCGACGACGCTGAGCAGCGCGGCGAGAGCCGGGGCTTTCGGGCCGACGGGGCCGACGGGGAGGGCGGGGCCGACGGGGAGGGCGGAGAGCGGCTGGGAGCGCGTGACGTTCGGCATGACGCATCGAATATGCCAGCGCCCCCACGGGAAGGGACGGGCCCGGCAGGCCAGTTCACGCGATGGTCGTCTGAAGGTCATCCACCCGGACCGGCCGGGACACCGGGCTCCGTTGTCGTGGTCCGCGTGCTGCTCTCGATCGTCGTCCCGTGCTTCAACGAGGAGGACGTCCTCGCCCGCTTCCACGACCATGTGACCGCCGAACTCTCCCGTCTCGACGGGGAGTTCGAGCTCGTCTACGTGGACGACGGAAGCCGGGACGGGACCCTCCCGCTCCTCCAGGAGCTCGCCGCCCGCGACCCGGAACGGGTCCGCTACCTCTCCTTCAGCCGTAACTTCGGCAAGGAGGCCGCGATGCTCGCCGGGCTCCGGCACGCCGCCGGCGACGCCGTCGTGATCATGGACGCCGACCTCCAGCACCCGCCGGAGCTGGTGCACCGCATGGTCGCCCTGCACGCCGAGGGGTACGACCAGGTCGTGGCCCGCCGCACCCGCGAGGGCGACCGGGTCACCCGTACCCTCACCGCCCGCCTCTACTACCGGGCGATCAACCGGCTCGTCGACGTCGAGCTCGTCGACGGCGTCGGCGACTTCCGGCTCCTGTCGCGGCGCACCGTCGACGCGGTCCTCGGCCTCGGCGAGTACAACCGCTTCTCCAAGGGCCTCTTCTCCTGGGTCGGCTTCCGCACCACGACCTTTTCCTACGAGAACGCCGTCCGTGAGCAGGGCCGCTCCAAGTGGTCCTTCGGCAAGCTCCTCAACTACGGCCTCGACGGACTCCTCTCCTTCAACAACAAGCCCCTCCGGGCCGCCGTCTACCTGGGGCTGCTCCTGGTCTCGGTGGCGCTGGCCTACGCGGCCTGGATCGTCGGCGACGCCCTGGTCAACGGCGTCGACACCCCCGGCTACGTCACCCTCCTCGTCACCGTCACCGCCCTCGCCGGTGTGCAGATGGTGATGGCCGGACTGATCGGCGAGTACGTCGGACGCATCTACTACGAGGTGAAGCGGCGCCCGCACTACCTGCTGAAGGAGACGTACGAGGGGCCCGGGACGGGGCCCGAGACACGCGCGGTACGGGCCGACACCCGGGCGACGGGTGAGTCGTTGTGGGAAACAGTCGCTCCGAAGTAGTGGCTCCGGCCCCGGCGACTCCCTACCATCGATCACCGCAAGGTCGTTCAACTGACGCACGACCAGCCCGGGAGGCTCCTTTGCACCGCCGCACTGCGCTCACCGTCTCCGCCGCACTCCTCGCCGCGGCCCCGCTGCTCACCGCCTGCGGCAGTGACGCCCACCCAGGAGCGGCAGCCGTCGTCGGCGGCGAACGGATCGAGGTCTCCAGCCTCCAGGCCCAGGTCAAGGACGTGCGGACCGCGCAGGCGGCCTCGCCGCAGTCCGCCCAGCTGGTCGCCGCGACCGGCGACCTCAGCCGCCGCAAACTCAACGTCATGATCTTCGACCGGGTCGTCGACAAGGTCGCCCGGGACAACGGCGTCACCGTCACCCGCGCCGAACTGCAGCAGACCCGGACCTCCTTCGTCCGCCAGGGCGGCGGCGAGGACCAGCTCGCGGCCGTCCTCCTCCAGGAGCAGGGCGTGGCGCCCGACCAGATCGACGCCTTCGTCCGCCGCAACGTCCTCATGAACAAGATCGCCCAGAAGCTGGGCGTCACCGACAACGCCGAGGGCCAGAAGAAGCTGACGGAGGTCTTCTCCAAGGCCTCCGAGGAACTCGCCATCGACGTGAACCCGCGCTACGGCGCCTGGGACGACGCCCAGGTCCGCCTCGCCGACACCAAGGCCCCCTGGCTCCGCCAGATCAGCCAGGACCCGGCAGCCGCCCCGGCCGGTGCGTAGGGGGCGCCCGGCGGCCCCAGACCCGGGGTAGGTTCGAGGGGTGACTTCTGAGAGCCCCGGCCGCATCGTCCTGCTCACCGCCAGCCACCGCGTGGCCCCCGGACTCCTGTCCTGGCCCGCCTGGCAGGCGCTGCAAGGTGCCGACCGGGTGCTCTGCCCCGACGAGGACCACCCCCAGCTGCCGTACCTGCGGGAGGCCGGCGTCGCCGTCGAGCACGTCCGGCCCACCGCCGAGGAGCTCGTCGAGGCCTGCGCCGGAGACCGTACGGTCCTGCTGCTGCCCTCCGGCGAGGGGGACAGGGCGCTGACCGACGGCCTCGCCCGGCTCGCCGGCTCCGGCCGCGTCTCCATGCCCGACCTGGAGCTGCTGCCCGGCTCGTACGACCTGCCGGGCGCCCGTCTCCTCGACCTCGTGCAGATCATGGACCGCATCCGCCGCGAGTGCCCCTGGACCTCGCGCCAGACCCACCAGGGGCTCGCCAAGTACGCCATCGAGGAGGCGTACGAACTCGTCGAGGCGATCGAGGAGGGCGACCGGCGGGAGCTGCGCGAGGAGCTCGGGGACGTCCTCCTCCAGGTCGTCTTCCACGCCCGGATCGCCGAGGAGGACGCGGAGGAACCGTTCTCCGTGGACGACGTCGCCGGGACGCTCGTCGAGAAGCTGATCCACCGGCACCCGCACGTCTTCGGCGACGCGACGGCCGAGACCCCCGAGGACGTGGCGGCGCACTGGCAGCGCACCAAGGCGATCGAGAAGCAGCGGGAGTCCGTGACGGACGGGGTGCCGCTCGGGCAGCCGGGGCTCGCGCTCGCCGCGAAGCTCGCGGGGCGGGTCCGGGCGGCGGGCCTCGACGTGAAACTCCCGGCGGGCGAGGGCATCGGCTACGAACTGCTCGCCCTCGCCGCCCGCGTGGAGGCCTCGGGTGTGGACCCGGAGGCGGCGCTGCGCGCTGCGGCCCGGACGTACCGGGACGCGATCCGGGCGGCGGAGGGGCTGTGAGCGCGGCGCCGGGCCCGCGGAAGCCGCGCGTCGCCGAGGCGTCTGGTGTGACGGCCCTGATGCTCCTGTTCTCCGGGTGGGAGGCGGCGAGCGGCGGCAGTCCGGGGTGGGTGCGGATCGGCTGCGGGCTGCTCGCGCTGTGGGCCGCCGTGGAACTGGCGCGGTTCGCCGTATGGCGCCGGCGCACCCGCGCCCGGGGCCCGGCCCGGAACTGACGCCCGGCTCAGGCCTCGTGCGGTGCCCGGGCCTCCGGGTTGTGCCAGAGGGGGGTCGGGGGGCCCAGGAGGCGTTCGGCGGCGGTGCTCGGGCGGGTGGAGAAGCGGCCCACGGACGGCAGGGTGTCGTGGTGGATGCGCGCCGGGTCGGTGCCCAGCTCCTCCAGGACCTCGGAGACCTCCGTCACGAAGGCCGGCGGCCCGGCGAGGTACACGTCGTGCGCGGACCAGTGGACGCAGGCCCGCAGCGCCTGGAGCAGCCGCTCGGTCGCCTGGTCCCGGCGCTGCCGGGGCGCGGCCGTGATGTAGGTGACGCTGAGGCCGGGGAGGCGTTCCCCCAGGAGCTCGGCGTCCGCGCGCCCGTACAGGTACTCCTTGGCGCGGGCCACCACGAACAGCCGGCCTTCGAGCTCCGGCTCGGCCTCGGCGGCCTCCGCGAGCAGCGCCCGCACCGGGGCCCAGCCCGTACCCCCGCATATATAGGTACGGAGTCCGCCGGGCGGCGTCCGGGTGACGAGCCCGCCGCCGGGGGCACTGAGCCTCAGGACCTCGCCCGGACCCGTCTCCTCGACCAGCGCCGTGCTCATCGCGCCGCCCGCGATCCGGCTCACGTGCAGCTCCACGGTGCCGTCCGGGCGGGGCGCGTCCGCGAGGGAGTAGGTGCGCCAGACGCGCGGGACCCGCAGCGAGCTGACGCTGACGTACTGGCCGGGGCGGAACGGCAGCGGCTGCCGGGGCCGCAGGGTCAGCACGGCCAGGTCCGCGCCGTACCGCTCGTGCCGGACGACGTCCGCGTCCCACCAGGCGGGCTCCCCGGCCCCGGCCGCCGCGTCGGCGCCCGCGAGCATGAGGTCGGCGACGTGCCCGTACGCCTCGCCCCAGGCCTTCTCCGCCTCGATCGTCCAGGCGGCGCCGGCGGCGTGCGCGAAGGCGGCGAGCAGGCTCGACCCGACGGCCGCGTACAGCGCGGGGGAGGCGAGGAACTTGCGGTGGTCACGGCCAAGTTGGCCCAGGTACACCGCGAGCCCCGGGGACTCCAGGTGGGTCACCACATGGGTGAGCGCGGCGAAGAGCCGGTCCCGCTGGGGGAGCATGTCCTCGGGGAAGAGCTCGCGCACACCGGGGTTGTGCCAGAAGAGGTGCGAGTAGAAGAACGTGACGGCGTGCTCGGCGCGTCTCTCGACGATCGCGAACGTGCTTCTGAGCAGCTGAGGATCCACTGACAAGAATCTAGGGCACGAGCTGTCCCGCTTGATCACGGGTTCTCCGTGAACGTGCCTCCCGGGTTCCGCCCGGACGTTTCCTCCGGGGCCGCCCTGTACGGTCGTGGCGTGAGTACGACCCCCGGCCCCGCCCCCGCCCCCGAGCTCTTCACCTGGGAGTTCGCCAGCGATCCGTACCCCGCCTACGCCTGGCTGCGGGAGCACGCGCCCGTCCACCGGACGAGGCTGCCCAGCGGGGTCGAGGCCTGGCTCGTGACCCGGTACGCGGACGCCCGGCAGGCCCTCGCCGACCAGCGGCTCTCCAAGAACCCCGCGCACCACGACGAGTCCCCGCACGCGAAGGGGAAGACGGGCATCCCGGGCGAGCGCAAGGCCGAGCTGATGACGCATCTGCTCAACATCGACCCGCCGGACCACACCCGGCTGCGGCGGCTCGTGTCGAAGGCCTTCACCCCGCGCAGGGTCGCCGAGTTCACGCCGCGCGTGCAGGAGCTGACGGACCGGCTCATCGACTCCTTCGTCGCGAAGGGGAGCGCCGACCTCATCCACGAGTTCGCCTTCCCGCTGCCCATCTACGCGATCTGCGACCTGCTCGGCGTGCCCGAGGAGGACCAGGACGACTTCCGGGACTGGGCCGGGATGATGATCCGGCACGGCGGCGGTCCGCGCGGCGGGGTCGCCCGGTCCGTGAAGAAGATGCGCGGCTATCTCGCGGAGCTCATCCACCGCAAGCGGCTCGACCCGGGCGACGACCTGATCTCCGGGCTCATCAAGGCCTCGGACCACGGCGAGCACCTCACCGAGAACGAGGCCGCCGCCATGGCCTTCATCCTGCTCTTCGCAGGCTTCGAGACGACCGTGAACCTCATCGGCAACGGCGTGTACCAGCTGCTGCGCCACCCGGAGCAGCGCGAGCGGCTCCAGGCCTCGCTCGCCGCCGGGGAGACCGGCCTCCTGGAGACCGGCGTCGAGGAGCTGCTGCGGTACGACGGGCCCGTGGAGATGGCGACCTGGCGGTACGCGACGCGGGCGCTGACCGTCGGCGGGCAGGAGATCCCGGCGGGCGACCCGGTGCTCGTGGTGCTCGCCGCCGCCGACCGGGACCCGGAGCGGTTCGACGGGCCGGACACCCTCGACCTCGCTCGGCGCGACAACCAGCACCTCGGGTACGGACACGGCATCCACTACTGCCTGGGCGCGCCGCTCGCCCGCCTCGAAGGGCAGACGGCGCTCGCGACCCTGCTGACTCGGCTTCCGGACCTGCGACTTGCCGCCGATCCGGCCGAACTGCGGTGGCGCGGAGGGCTCATCATGCGTGGTTTGCGCACGCTTCCGGTGGAGTTCGCCCCTTCCGTACCACTCCTTACCACTGACGAGCCATCAGAAATGTGATCTTCGTGTGATCGTGGCGCCATCGACTTGTGACGGACGTTCGAATGCGGCTACGTTCGCCGCAGTCTCAGCCGTCACGCGAAAGGCGCTTCTATGCGTTCCGGGAACGGACGACACCGTCGCCCCCGTCAGGCCCCCGCCCTCGTCGTCGCCGCGGGCGTGACCGGATCCGCCATGGCGCTGCCGCTGCTCGCCACCGGATCCGCCTCCGCCGCCGACGCCTCCACCTGGGACCGGGTCGCCGAGTGCGAGTCCGGCGGCCAGTGGAGCGCCAACTTCGGCAACGGGATGTACGGCGGCCTCCAGTTCACCCAGGACAGCTGGGAGCGGAACGGCGGCCTGGCGTACGCGCCCAGCCCCGACCTCGCCAGCCGCGCCCAGCAGATCGCGGTGGCCGAGAAGGCGTTCGTCAAGGGCAGCACCGAGTGGGCCACCTGCGCGCCGATCGCCGGCCTGAAGAACGACGGCAAGGCCACCGGCGTGGACCCGGGCCCGACAGTCGTCCCGACGGCCCCCACGGGCCCCCTCCCGGAGTCCGACCGCACCGCGGGCGCGCCGACGGCCCCCGCGGGGACAGGAAAGGCCACGGAGGGGTCCACCCCGTCCGCGACCCCCGCGACGCCGACCGCTCCGGCGGGCTCCGCCGCGCCGACGACCCCGGCCGCGCCCACCACCCCGGCGGCCCCGGGCACGCCCGACGCGTCCGTTACGCCCGGTACGCCGGTTTCGCCCGACGCGCCGAAGGGTGACGCGCCGTCGGCCACGCCCGGCACCGGCAAGCACCGGGGCGACGCCGCACCGGAGGAATCCGACAAGAAGGGCGACTCGGTCGAATCGGGCCGTCATGCATCGGGCGCGGACAAGCCCGCGGATAACGTCGACGCCACTCCGGTGACTGACGAATCGAAGAATACGGACGCAACGGACAGTCAGGGCACTTCGGGCGAGTACACCGTGCGGCCGGGTGACAGCCTGTCCGACATTGCGCAGGAGAACGAACTCCCCGGCGGCTGGACCGCCCTCTATGACGCCAACCGGCAGACGGTGGGCCTCGATCCGGACCTCATCCTGCCTGGTCAGAGCCTCGACCTGACGGCGGGTTCGGCGGCGACGGCAGGTTAGTTCGCGGGCTTATGTCCGGTTCTGGGCAAGTGAGACATGAGTCTCTTCGTCCCAACTGGCGTGTCACGTCCGCAAACTTTGCTTCTGTCACCTCTCACCTGCACAAACGCCGCCCACCGGAGGGCAAGCAGGGGCGATATTTCCGCAATGGGCCTCTTTGAACATCCGGTGGGTCTGTGTCTACGGTCGTCACCGCTCGCCACCGCGGGCCCCGTCGACCGAAACGCCGAATCCTGCCGTCGGCCGATGGGAACAGTCGTCGCGCAAGCGCCGAAGGCAGGAGTGGGGGACCCAAGGTAAGTGCCGGGCCCGGCCGTTGAGACAGACGGCCGACGACCGGCTTGGGGTGAAGCCGCGTGCAAGGACACGCGGCCGGGCAACTTTCCGGCCCGAACCCGACAGCTCACCTCACAGGCGTCGGTGAGGAGAATTCCCATGCTGTTTTCCGCCAAGGGCAAACACCGTCGTCCCTCGAAGGCCACCAAGGTCGCCACGCTCGTCGGCGTCACCGGTGTCGCCGTCGCCGCCCCGCTGCTGACCGCGGGCACCGCCTCGGCCGCCACCGCTTCCGAGTGGGACGCCGTCGCCCAGTGCGAGTCCGGTGGCAACTGGGCCATCAACACCGGCAACGGCTTCTACGGCGGCCTGCAGTTCACGAACTCCACCTGGGCCGCCTTCGGTGGCACCGCCTACGCCGCGCGCGCCGACCTGGCCTCGAAGTCCCAGCAGATCGCCGTCGCCGAGAAGGTCCTCGCGGGCCAGGGCAAGGGTGCCTGGCCGAGCTGCGGCGTCGGCCTCTCCGGCGCCTCCTACGACGGCGGCGCCGCCGAGACCCCGCAGCAGAGCGAGCCCCAGCAGGCCGCTCCGCAGCCGCGCGAGACCGAGCAGCCGACCACCCGCAGCCAGCAGCGCCAGGCCCCCAAGAAGGTCACGCAGCAGGCCGCGCCGAAGGCCGCCAAGAAGACCGTCACCACGCCGACCGGCAAGAAGGTCGAGAAGGGCGACGGCGAGTACAAGGTCGTCGCCGGCGACACCCTCAGCAAGATCGCCCAGGCGCACGGCGTCAAGGGCGGCTGGGCCAAGCTCTTCGAGCTGAACAAGGACGTCGTCGAGAACGCCGACCTCATCTACCCGGGTCAGCAGCTCCACCTGAAGTGAGCCAGGCGGCTCGCGTGAGTCCGGCGGCTCACGCGGCCCCGACGACCCTCCCGCGGTGACCACCCCGGTCCGGCGTGCCCTTCCCCCGTGCACGCCGGACCGGGGTTCCCCCGTTTCCGGACCGGGGTTCCCCCGTTCCGGGGCGACTCCGCGATTACTGCCCAGTAGATCTGGGGTCCTTCGTCCCGGGATGCATGCCCTTGGGTCCTTTTTCGTCCCAGGGGGCGGGCGCACGGGGGGCGGGAGCCCCCGAGCCGGTTAGGCTCTTGTCGCAAGGCCGAGCGACCCTGCACCGGCCATGCGTCACATCCAGCGTCACATCCCAAAAAGGAGATGCTCGTGCCGTCCATCGACGTCGTCGTAGCCCGGGAAATCCTGGACTCCCGAGGCAACCCCACGGTCGAGGTCGAGGTCGGCCTCGACGACGGCAGCACCGGCCGTGCTGCTGTTCCGTCCGGCGCCTCCACCGGTGCCTTCGAGGCCATCGAGCTTCGCGACGGTGACCCCAACCGTTACCTCGGCAAGGGTGTCGAGAAGGCCGTCCTCGCCGTCATCGAGCAGATCGGCCCGGAGCTCGTCGGCTACGACGCCACCGAGCAGCGCCTGATCGACCAGGCCATGTTCGACCTGGACGCCACCGAGAACAAGGGCTCGCTCGGCGCCAACGCCATCCTCGGCGTCTCCCTCGCCGTCGCGCACGCCGCCTCCGAGGCCAGCGACCTCCCGCTCTTCCGCTACCTGGGCGGCCCGAACGCGCACCTGCTGCCCGTTCCGATGATGAACATCCTCAACGGTGGGTCGCACGCCGACTCCAACGTGGACATCCAGGAGTTCATGATCGCCCCGATCGGCGCGGAGTCCTTCTCCGAGGCCCTCCGCTGGGGCGCCGAGATCTACCACACGCTCAAGGGCGTGCTGAAGCGCAAGGGCCTCTCCACCGGCCTCGGCGACGAGGGCGGCTTCGCCCCGAACCTCGAGTCGAACCGCGCCGCCCTCGACCTCATCGTCGAGGCCATCAAGGAGGCCGGCTACACCCCGGGCTCCGACGTCGCGCTCGCGCTCGACGTCGCCGCGTCCGAGTTCTACAAGGACGGCAAGTACGAGTTCGAGGGCAAGTCCCGCTCGGCCGCCGAGATGACCGAGTACTACGAGGAGCTCGTCTCCGCGTACCCGATGGTCTCCATCGAGGACCCGCTGTTCGAGGACGACTGGGCCGGCTGGAAGGTCCTCACCGACAAGCTGGGCGCCAAGGTCCAGATCGTCGGCGACGACCTCTTCGTCACCAACCCGGAGCGCCTGGCCCGCGGCATCGAGGAGGGCACCGCGAACGCCCTCCTGGTCAAGGTCAACCAGATCGGCTCGCTGACCGAGACCCTGGACGCCGTCGAGCTGGCCCAGCGCAACGGCTTCAAGTGCATGATGTCCCACCGCTCCGGCGAGACCGAGGACGTCACCATCGCCGACCTCGCGGTCGCCGTGAACTGCGGTCAGATCAAGACCGGCGCCCCGGCCCGCTCGGACCGCGTCGCCAAGTACAACCAGCTGCTGCGCATCGAGGAGATCCTCGACGACGCCGCCGTCTACGCCGGTCGCAGCGCCTTCCCGCGCTTCAAGGGCTGACAGCGTCACACCCGGTAGTTCCGTCCGTCCCCGCACTCGGTCCCGTACCGTGTGCGGGGACGTACGCGTGAACAGGGGAGGCGACACGACATGGCCGCGAAGGACCGGGACCGGTTCTCGACCGCGACCCGGATCAGGCTGCTCGGTGAGCAGACCGCCGCCCGTGTCTACCGCTCCCAGACCCGCCGCCAGGCCCGCCGCTCCCGGCTCACCGGCCGCGCGGCCTTCCTCGCCCTCGTGGTCTGCTCCCTCGTCGTGGCGCTCGCCTACCCGATGCGCAGCTACGTCTCCCAGCAGGGCGAGATCGCCGAGCAGGAACGCAGGGCCGCCGAGGCCGCCCGGCGGGTCGAGGAACTGAAGGACGAGAAGGCCCGCCTCCAGGACCCCGCCTACGTCCGCCGCCTCGCCCGCGAGCACCTGCACTACGTGCTCCCCGGCGAGACCGGCTTCACCGTGAACGACCCCGACGCGGAGCAACGGCCCCGCGCCGACCAGGGCGCGGCCGACCGACCCTGGTACGACAACCTCTGGGACGGCGTCGACCACGCCGACCGCCCGTAACGACCTGACGAGCAAGGCAGACATGGAAACGCCCCCTCCGCAGACCGAACGCACCGAGCCCACCGGGACGGACATCGCCGCCTTCGAGCTCCAGCTCGGGCGCCCGCCCCGCGGCCTGCGCGCCATCGCGCACCGCTGCCCGTGCGGCAACCCGGACGTGGTCGAGACCGCGCCCCGGCTCCCCGACGGCACGCCGTTCCCCACCACGTACTACCTGACCTGCCCCCGGGCGGCCTCGGCCATCGGCACCCTGGAGGCCAACGGGGTCATGAAGGAGATGCAGGCCCGGCTCGCCACCGACCCGGAGCTCGCCGCCGCCTACCGGGCCGCGCACGAGGACTACATCGCCCGCCGTGACGCCATCGAGGTCCTGGAGGGCTTCCCGAGCGCCGGCGGCATGCCGGACCGGGTCAAGTGCCTGCACGTCCTCGTCGGCCACTCGCTGGTGGCCGGCCCGGGTGTCAACCCGTTCGGCGACGAGGCCCTCGCGATGCTGCCCGAGTGGTGGGCGAAGGGCCCGTGCGTGAACCCGTGCGCGGAGAAGGAAGAGGACGCGAAGTGACTCGGGTCGCCGCGATCGACTGCGGTACGAACTCCATCCGCCTCCTCGTCGCCGACGTACACCCGGACACGGGTGACCTGATCGAGCTGGACCGGCGGATGACGATCGTCCGGCTCGGGCAGGGCGTCGACAAGACCGGCCGGCTCGCGCCCGAGGCGCTGGAGCGGACCTTCGCGGCCTGCCGCGAGTACGCCGAGGTCATCAAGGAGCTGGGCGCCGAGCGGCTCCGCTTCGTCGCCACCTCCGCCTCCCGCGACGCCGAGAACCGCGCGGACTTCGTGAACGGGGTCGTGGAGATCCTGGGCGTCGAGCCCGAGGTCATCACCGGCGACCAGGAGGCCGCGTTCTCCTTCACCGGCGCCACCGGCTCACTGGGCGGCGACGACCGGCGCCTCGTCGTGGACATCGGCGGCGGCTCCACCGAGTTCGTGGTCGGCAACAAGCACGTCGAGGCCGCCCGCTCCGTCGACATCGGCTGCGTCCGGCTCACCGAGCGGCACGTCCGCCACGACCCGCCGACCGCCGAGGAGGTCGCCGCGATCCGCGCCGACGTCCGCGCCGCGCTCGACCTGGCCGCCGGAACCGTGCCGATCGACACGGCGGAGACCCTCGTCGGGCTCGCCGGCTCGGTCACGACGGTCGCCGCGATCGCCCTCGGACTGCCGGAGTACGACTCCGAGAAGGTCCACCACTCCCGGATCTCGGCCGCACAGGTCGCCGAGGTCACCGAGCGGCTCCTCGCCTCCACCCACGACGAGCGCGCCGCGATCCCCGTCATCCACCCCGGCCGGGTCGACGTGATCATCGCCGGGGCGCTGGTCCTGCGGGAGATCGTCGAGCGGGTCGGAGCCCACGAGGTCGTCGTCAGCGAGCACGACATCCTCGATGGGATCGCCCTATCCGCGGCATAGCGGGCATCTATCGACGCCCCCGGCGAGATGTCGTCGGGAAAGTTCGTGAAGTTCTTCACAAGGAAAAGGGCCCCGATGGCGCCCGAGGAAGGTCTTTAGGCCCTCCGAGGGGTGTCTCGGGGTCCTTTCGCAGGTGCGGAGGCCGATTCGCTCGTTGTTTCCATCGTGTGAACCAGGGCTCTGGTTCAGCGTTAACAAGGGCTCTCCAGGCCAGTTCACGAGGGGTGAACAACGTTCGCCAGTGCACCCCGGTTCCTTTGCAGCACCATGACGTGGATCACGTGGGCGGCGGAGTGTAGCAGAGGTGTCCAGAGACCTTGTGAAGGGGCGCACGAGCACCCCCCTCAGGAGGGGTGGATACTCGATCCCATGAGCACCACGGAGCGTCCCAGGATCCTCGTAGTAGGCGGCGGGTACGTAGGCCTGTACGCAGCTCGGCGCATCCTCAAGAAGATGCGCTACGCGGAGGCGACCGTCACGGTCGTCGACCCGCGGTCGTACATGACCTACCAGCCCTTCCTCCCCGAAGCCGCCGCCGGCAGCATCTCGCCGCGCCACGTCGTCGTCCCGCTGCGACGCGTCGTGCGCGGAGCGGAGGTGCTCACCGGCCGGGTCACCACCATCGACCAGGACCGCAAGGTCGCCACGATCGCGCCGCTCGTCGGCGAGGCGTACGAGCTGCCGTTCGACTACCTGGTCATCGCCATGGGCGCGGTCTCCCGCACCTTCCCGATCCCCGGCCTCGCCGAGCAGGGCATCGGCATGAAGGGCATCGAGGAGGCCATCGGCCTGCGCAACCACGTCCTCGAGCAGCTCGACAAGGCCGACTCGACCACCGACGAGGAGGTCCGCCGCAAGGCGCTGACCTTCGTCTTCGTGGGCGGCGGCTTCGCCGGCGCGGAGACCATCGGCGAGGTCGAGGACCTGGCCCGCGACGCCGCGAAGTACTACCAGAACGTGTCGCGCGAGGACATGCGCTTCGTCCTGGTCGACGCGGCCGACAAGATCCTCCCCGAGGTGGGCCCGAAGCTCGGCCAGTACGGCAAGGAGCACCTCGAGGGCCGCGGTATCGAGATCTACCTCGAGACCTCGATGGACTCCTGCGTCGACGGCCACGTCGTGCTGAAGAACGGCCTCGAGGTCGACTCCAACACGATCGTGTGGACCGCCGGCGTGAAGCCCAACCCGGCGCTCTCCCGCTTCGGTCTGCCGCTCGGCCCCCGCGGCCACGTGGACTGCAACGAGAAGCTCCAGATCAACGGCCTCGACTACGCCTGGGCCGCGGGCGACAACGCCCAGGTCCCGGACATGGTCGGCCGCAAGGCGGGCAACCCGAACGCCTGGTGCCCGCCGAACGCCCAGCACGCCCTGCGCCAGGCCAAGGTCCTCGGCGACAACGTGGTGGCCGGCATGCGCGGCTTCCCGCAGAAGGAGTACAGCCACGCCAACAAGGGCGCGGTGGCCGGACTCGGTCTGCACAAGGGCGTCGCGATGATCGTCATGGGCAAGGTGAAGATCAAGCTCAAGGGCCGTCTCGCCTGGTACATGCACCGCGGCTACCACGGCATGGCGATGCCGACGTGGAACCGCAAGATCCGCGTCTTCGCCGACTGGACCCTCGCGATGTTCCTCAAGCGCGAGGTCGTCTCCCTCGGCGCCATGGAGACGCCGCGCGAGGAGTTCTACGAGGCCGCCAAGCCCGCCCCGGCGCCGGCCGCCCCGGCGCAGGAGAAGGCCAAGGCCTCCTGACCCCGTAGTACACCCCGTAGTACACGCAAGGCCGTAAAAGGGCCGTCCGCCATCCGTGGTGCGGACGGCCCTTCGCGTGTTTTGCCGACTCGTTGCGCTGCGCCGGGACTGCAAACGCCTACTGACGGTGTTCCCTTGGTGACGAACATTTCTGGGGCACGAAGATCACGGAGGTGTGCACCATGGCCGACGCCGCGTCGCGGCTGACGACCCTCGCCGAGGAACTCCTCGGAGGACCGCTCCCGGTTCGCCTGCGAGCCTGGGACGGCAGCGAGGCCGGGCCCCCCGGCGGCCCCGTCCTGATCGTCCGCGACCGCCGGGCCCTGCGGAGGATGATCTGGAAGCCCGGCGAACTGGGCCTGACCCGCGCCTGGGTGGCCGGTGAGATCGACGTCGAGGGCGACCTCTACGCGCTCCTGGACAGCCTCTCCGGCCTCCTGTGGGAGCGCGGCGAGGAGACCAGGAGCCTGCTCGAATCCGCACGCGATCCCAAGCTCCGCGCCGCCGCCCGCGCCCTGCTGCGGCTCGCCGGGCCGCTGCCGCCGCCGCGGCCCCCGGCCGAGGAGATGCGCGGCCGCAGCGGCAGCCGGCACAGCAAGCGCCGCGACAAGCAGGCGATCAGCCACCACTACGACGTCGGCAACGACTTCTACGAGCTGGTCCTCGGCCCCTCGATGGTCTACTCCTGCGCGTACTGGACGGAGGACGGGACCCTGGAGGAGGCCCAGCGCGACAAGCTGGACCTCATCGCCCGCAAGCTGAACCTCAAGGAGGGCGACCGGCTCCTCGACGTGGGCTGCGGCTGGGGCTCCATGGCCATCCACGCGGCCCGCGAGTACGGCGCCCGGGTCGTCGGCGTCACCCTCTCCCGCGAACAGGCCGCCTTCGCCCGCAAGCGGATCGCCGACGAGGGCCTCACCGACCTGATCGAGATCCGGGTCCAGGACTACCGGGACGTCCCCGACGGCCCGTACGACGCGATCTCCTCGATCGGCATGGCCGAGCACGTGGGTGCCGTGAAGTACCGGGAGTACGCCGACACCCTGTACGGCCTCCTCAAGCCCGGCGGGCGGCTCCTGAACCACCAGATCTCCCGGCGCCCCGAGCCCGACGAGGAGGCCTACGAGGTCGACGCCTTCATCGACGCGTACGTCTTCCCCGACGGCGAACTCGCCCCGATGGGCCGCACCCTGACGACCCTGGAGGACGCGGGATTCGAGGTCCGGGACGTGGAGGCGATCCGCGAGCACTACGCGCTCACGCTGCGCCGCTGGGTGGCCAACCTGGAGGCGGACTGGGACCGGGCGGTCCGGCTCACCTCGCCCGGGCGGGCCCGGATCTGGCGGCTCTACATGGCGGCCTCGGCGGTCTCCTTCGAGCGCAACCGGATCGGCGTGAACCAGTTCCTCGCCGTGAAGACCCCGGTGTCGGGTGCGAGCGGGACGGCGCTGCGACCGCGCGTGTGGAACGAGAAGATCTGACGCACGCGCGCGAAGGGCCGGTCCCCCTGGTGGGGAGACCGGCCCTTCGGCTTCGTACGGGTGCTACTCGGCCTTGATCGCGGAGAGCATGTTCAGCTTCGCCGCGCTCCGGGCCGGCCACAGGGAGGCGAGGACGCCGACCAGGGCCGCCAGGACCAGGAAGAGGCCGATCCGGTCCCAGGGCAGGACCAGGGCGTAGCCCGGCAGGCTGTTCTTGAAGGTCTCGCCGAGCGCCCAGCCGAGGAACGAGCCGAGGCCGATGCCGACGACCGCGCCGAACACCGCGATGACCACGGCCTCCAGACGGACCATCCGCTTCACGCGGCGCCGGTCGAGACCGATCGCCCGCAGCATGCCGATCTCCTGCTGGCGCTCGAAGACGGACATCGCGAGGGTGTTGACGACACCGAGGACGGCGATGATCAGGGCCATGCCGAGCAGGCCGTAGACGATGTTCAGGAGCATGTTGATCGGGCCGCCGAAGGCGTCACGGATCTCCTTGTGGTCCATGACCTGGATCGCCGGGTTGTCACCCATGGCCTTCGACAGGGCCTGCTGGTGGGCCGCGCTCGCGCCGCCGTCCGTCGAGACGAAGATCTGACGGATCTCCGCCTGCTCCTCGTGCGCGGTGACCAGCTCGGTGTCCGCCAGGACCGGCGAGACGAACTCGTTGGCCTCGTAGACCGCGCCGACCGTCAGCTTCCCCTTCTGCCTGTCCAGGAACTCGACCGGGACGGTGTCGCCGACCTTCAGGCCGCGCTTGGCGGCGACCTCGTCGTCGACGGCGATCGTGTTCCCGCCGAGGGAGGACAGCGAGCCGTTCACGACCTCCAGCTTGAGGACCTTCTCGACGGCGCCGGGGGTGACACCCGAGACCGAGGCGAACGAGCCCTTCAGGTCGAAGGCGCCCGCCTGCTGCGGGGAGACGGCGGAGACGCCGGGAGCCTTCTCCAGAGCGGTCAGTGCCTCCTGGCTCAGACCGTTGCCGCTGGCCATGGTGACCATGTAGTCGGCCTTGATCTGGTCGGTCGTCGCCTTGTCGATGGCCGAGCCGACCGTGGCGCCGATCACCGAGAGACCGGTGACGAGGGTCAGGCCGATGGCGAGCGCGGAGGCGGTGGCGCCGGTGCGGCGTGGGTTGCGTTCCGCGTTGAGGCCGGCGAGCTTGCCGGAGACCCCGTAGACGCCCACGAGAACGGGGCGGAGCAGGGCGATCACGGGCCGGGACAGCATCGGGATCAGCACGATGACGCCGATGAGGGTGAGGAACGCGCCGCCCGCGATGTACATGCGGCCGTCGTCGCCGCCCGTGCCGGCGCCGAGCACGATCAGCACGACACCGATCGCGGTGAGCACGGCGCCGATGGAGTTCCGCACGACGAGCGACTTGGTGCTCTGGGTGGCGTGGACGCTGCTCATCGCGGCGACCGGAGGGATCTTCGCGGCGCGGCGGCCGGGCAGCCAGGCGGCGAGCATCGTGATCAGGACACCGACGGCGAAGGCGGCGACGGCCGGGGTGGCTTCGAGGACCAGGTCGCCGGCCGGGACCTTCAGGTCGAAGGCGCTCATGGCCGAGCGGAGGCCGACGGCCAGGCCGATGCCGAGGACGTAGCCGACGGCGGAGGCGACCAGACCGACGAGACCGGCCTCGGCGAGGACGGAGCGGGTGATCTGCTTGCGCGAGGCACCGACCGCGCGCATCAGGGCCAGTTCCTTGGTGCGCTGGGCGACCAGCATGGTGAAGGTGTTGGAGATCAGGAAGATCCCGACGAAGAGCGCGATGCCCGCGAAGCCCAGGAGCACCTGGTTGAGCGCGCCCATGCCGGACTCGATGTCCTTGGCCTGCTGGTCGGCGAGGGCCGTGCCGGTCTGTGCGGTGGCCGCCTTCGGGACGACCGTCAGGACGTCGTCGAGGAGCTTGCCGGTGTCGGCGCCGGGCGCGGCGGTGACGGTCAGGCTCTGGAAGTACCCGGGCTTGAGGTAGAGCTTCTGAGCGACGGGTGAATCGAACAGGACGAGGCTGCCGCCGGCGTTGACGGCGCCGTCCTCGGTGGTGAAGACACCGGCGAGCTCGTACTCCTTCACCGGGCCGTTGGTGGCGACGCGGACGGTGTCGCCGACCTTGTATCCGCCCTTGTCTGCGGTGTCCTTGTCGAGCGCGATCTGCGTGTCCTGGACCGGCCCGGCACCCGTGGTGAAGGTGTACGCGCGGTCCTTGCCGTCCTTGCCGGGGGCGAAGTTGGCGCCCTTGTTGGCCCAGCCGGCGCCGATCAGTTTGCCGTTCCGGTCGGGCACACCGGCGAAGCCGTCGACGCGCGGGGAGACGGAGGCGACCCCGTCGAGCTTCGCGACCTTGTCGACGACCTGCTGGGAGAGGCCGGGGGTCTTCCGGGCCTCCTCGGGGTTCGGGTACATCTGGACGGCGACGTCGACGTCGTCGAAGCTCTTGGCCGACTGGTTGCGGAAGGCCTGGGACAGGGTGTCGGTGAAGACGAGGGTGCCGGAGACGAAGGCCACGCCGAGCATCACGGCGAGGACGGTCATCAGCAGTCTCGCCTTGTGCGCGAGGACGTTGCGCAGGGCGGTACGGAACATGGGTGGGTCCTGGAGTTCGAGGAGGCTGCGGGCGGGGGCGGCTCGGGTCCGCGTCAGCTCGTACGGCCCTTGGCGTCGAAGGCCTTCATGCGGTCGAGGACGCCGTCCGCCGTCGGGCGCAGCATCTCGTCGACGATCCGGCCGTCCGCGAGGAAGATCACGCGATCCGCGTAGGAGGCGGCCGTCGCGTCGTGGGTGACCATGACGACGGTCTGGCCCAGTTCCCGCACCGAGTTGCGCAGGAAGCCGAGGACCTCGGCGCCCGAGCGGGAGTCCAGGTTTCCGGTGGGCTCGTCGCCGAAGATGATCTCGGGGCGGGAGGCGAGGGCGCGGGCCACGGCCACGCGCTGCTGCTGGCCGCCGGAGAGCTCGGACGGGCGGTGGCTGAGGCGGGCGGACAGGCCGAGCATGTCGATGACCTGCTGGACCCACTGCTTGTCGGCCTTGCGGCCCGCGATGTCCATCGGCAGCGTGATGTTCTCCAGGGCCGTCAGCGTCGGCAGCAGGTTGAAGGCCTGGAAGATGAAGCCGATCTTGTCCCGGCGGAGCTGGGTGAGCTGCTTGTCCTTCAGGGTGGAGAGCTCCGTCTCGCCGATCCGGACCGAGCCGGAGGAGAAGGAGTCGAGGCCGGCGACGCAGTGCATGAGCGTCGACTTGCCGGAGCCGGAGGGGCCCATGATCGCGGTGAACTCGCCCTGCCGGAAGTCGACGGTGACATGGTCGAGCGCGACCACCTGGGTCTCGCCCTGCCCGTAGACCTTCGAGAGATCCGTGGCGCGGGCGGCCACCGCGGTGGCGCGGGACACGGTGGGGGTGGTGGTCACGGAGGACTCCTGTCACTGCGGGGTTGTTTCGGGAACCCCTCCATCGTGTCGAGCGTTGTGGCCCCGGTCGTCCGTCCACATGCCCGTTCCGAGGGCAGTCTCGAGTCTGACCGGGGGCCGGGATCGTCCTCCTGAGGTATGACGGCACCCCTGAGAGGCACCCCCGCGCGGAGGGTCCGGCGGAGGTGACAGACCTGCGACGACTTTTCGTCATTCCGGGGGGTGCGGCTTTGCGCCTGCGACCCCCGTCACAGTTTGGCGAAAGGGCCCCCACCTGCACTGACGCACCCTCAGACGTCAATAAAATAAGACAACATCGGGCCGACGTTCCGCTGATCGGGGGAAGGGGCCCCGATAGGCTCATGTGCCAACGCGGAGCTTCGCGGCGACGCCCGGATGGTGGAATGCAGACACGGCGAGCTTAAACCTCGCTGGCCTTCGGGCCGTACCGGTTCGAGTCCGGTTCCGGGCACCACGGTTTCGCACGGTTGCGCTACGACGGCAGGCGGTCGAGCAGCCAGGAGTCGTACTCCTCGGAGAGCAGCGGGCCGCCGGAGGCGGCCGTTCCGCCGGTGATCGTGTCGTCCGCGGCCTCCTCGTCCAGGCCGTCGCCCTTGCCCTCGTCCACGAGACGCAGGAAGCGGGGGATCCGGGGACGCTCTCCCATCCGGCTCAGCTCGGCCTCGTCCTCCAGTTCCGGCGCGGCGCCGTCGTGGGAGAAGAAGACGCCCGTCCGGTGGTCGATCCGCTGGTACTCCATGCCCGCGAGGGCGTAGCGGGCGGCGAGGGCGCCCTGCCCGGTGCCGCCGACGGCCAGCGGGGCGTCGCCCGCGCACTCCGCGATGGCGCGCGTGACGGTGTTCTGGACGGTCCCGCCGTCCCCGGTCATGGACCCGTCGTCGGGCAGCCCGAGCAGGATCAGGTCGTGGCCGCGCGCCGCCAGTTCCGAGCGGAGCGAGTACGAGCCGTGGTCCGCGCGCGCGGCGAGGTCGGCGAGCTCGGTGCCGGCGTCGCCGACCAGGATCACGGGCCTGGTGAGGTTCCCGTTCGCGGTGAAGACCCACGCGGTCGCGTGGCGCAGGGTCCAGATCTCGTGCGGTTCGGCAGTCATGGGGATCTCCCGTGGAGGGGGTGGTTCCGTACGGGAGGAGCCTGGCCGGGCGAGGGGGGCCCGCGTCGACGAAGATCGAAAACTTACGGGAAAAGATCCTCCCCGAGCACTAGGGAGTTTCTTTTGCCTACCCATTACTCTTGACGCAAGACCGCGCCGTGCGGTCTTGCCATGGAGGAGTGAGATGAGGAGCAGCAACCCGGTCTTCTCGCGACGGGGGTTCAGCCGCGACGCCGGCTACGCGGGCTTCAACGCGCAGCAGCCGCAGGCCGGGGGCCCCGCCGTCGGAACCAACCCGTACGCCCAGGGCGCGGCGAACCCGTACGCGACCAACCCGTACGCCCCGCAGGACGTCCAGCTCGGTGCCCCGCAGCAGGCCCGCGGCAACGTGATGACGATCGACGACGTCGTGAGCCGTACGGCCATGACGCTCGGCACGGTCGTGGTCACCGCCGTCCTGTCCTGGCTGCTGCTGCCGGTCGACCCGGCGAACCTGGGCAAGTCCTACGGCATCGCCATCGGCGCCGGCCTGGTCGCCATGGTCCTGTCGCTCGTGCAGTCCTTCAAGCGCAAGCCGTCGCCCGCGCTGATCCTGGGGTACGCCGCCTTCGAGGGCGTCTTCCTCGGCGTGATCTCCGCCGCCGTCTCGACGTACATCGCCGACGGCGTGGTCATCCAGGCGGTCCTGGGCACGATGGCGGTCTTCGCCGGCGTGCTCATCGCCTACAAGATGGGCTGGATCCGCGTCACCCGCCGCTTCTACGGCTTCGTGATCGCCGCCGCGATGGGCTTCGTGCTCCTCATGGCGGTCAACATGCTGTTCGCCGTCTTCGGCGGCGGTGACGGCCTCGGCTTCCGCAGCGGTGGTCTCGGCATCCTCTTCGGCGTCGTCGGCATCATCCTCGGTGCCTGCTTCCTCGCCCTCGACTTCAAGCAGGTCGAGGACGGCGTGACCTACGGCGCGCCGCGCGAGGAGGCCTGGCTGGCCGCCTTCGGTCTCACCATGACCCTGGTGTGGATCTACCTGGAGATGCTGCGCCTCCTGTCGATCCTGCAGGGCGACGACTGACGCACCCCCTGACTCGGGGGGAAGGGCCCGTCCGGCTTCGTGCCGGGCGGGCCCTTCCGCTTGCCTAGGCGGCGTCCAGCAGGACCTTCGCCGCCGCCTTCGCCTGCGCGGCCGGTTCGGGGGAGCCGGTGATGCCCGCGACGGCCATGGCGCCGTTGGCGAGCAGGGCCAGCTGGTCGGCGAGGACGGGCGGGGCGCCGAGGGCGTCCGTCTGCTCGGCGAAGTACGCCCGCAGGGCCTCCTTGTGGTCGCGGGCGATCGCGGCGACCGAGGGGGTGACCCCGCCGAGCTCCCCGAAGGTGTTGATGAACGCGCAGCCGCGGAACCCGGGCTCCGCGAACCAGCCGGCCAGCCAGTCGAAGACCGCGAGCGCCCGCTCGTACGGGCCCTCCGCGGTCCGTGCGCCATGGCCGGCGAGGGCGCCCCGGACGGCCTCGCCGCGGCGCCTCAGGACGGCCTCGACCAGGAGGTCCTTGGACGGGAAGACCTGGTAGAGCCGCTTCAGCGAGACCCCGGACGCGGTGCGGATGGCGTCCATGCCGACGGACTGCACCCCCCGCTCGTCGAAGAGCCGCTCCGCGGTGTCGAGCAGCTGCAGCTCGGCGGTTTCCGCGTCCATCGTCCGATCACCCCTTGCGTGGAGAACCATCGTTCTCCTAGTCTACAGGTCATCGGGAGAACGCTCGTTCTCTCGATCGGAATCGAAACGGGGAGTCCCTCATGTCCGCCTTCGCCCTGCGCGCCCGCACCGTCACCGTCGACGGGCTCGACGTCTTCTACCGGGAGGCCGGCGACCCGGCGAACCCCACCCTCGTCCTGCTGCACGGCTTCCCGTCCAGCTCGCACATGTACCGGGGGCTCATCGCCGACCTCGCCGACACGTACCACCTGATCGCCCCGGACCACATCGGCTTCGGAGCCTCCGCCGCACCGGCCGTCGAGGACTTCCCGTACAGCTTCGAGAAGCTCACCGAGATCACCCTCGGGCTCCTCGACCACCTGGGCGTCGAGCGGTTCGCGCTCTACCTCCAGGACTACGGCGCGCCGATCGGCCTGCGGATCGCCTCCCGGCACCCCGAGCGCGTCACCGCGATCGTCAGCCAGAGCGGCAACGCCTACCTGGAGGGGTTCACGCCCTTCTGGGACGTGCTCTTCGCGCACGCCGAGGACCGGGCGGCGAACGAGGCCGGGGTGCGCGAGCTGCTGACCGCCGAGGCCACCCGCTGGCAGTACACCCACGGCGTGCCCGCCGACCGGCTCGACCGGATCTCCCCCGAGACCTGGACCCTGGACCAGGCCGGCCTCGACCGGCCCGGCAACAAGGAGATCCAGCTCCAGCTCTTCTGGGACTACCAGTTCAACCTGGACGGCTACCCGGCCTTCCAGGAGTACTTCCGCACCCACCGGCCGCCGCTGCTCGCGGCCTGGGGGCGCGGTGACGAGATCTTCGGGCCGGCCGGTGCGGAGGCCTTCGCCCGGGACCTGCCGGACGCCGAGATCCACCTCCTCGACGCCGGACACTTCGCCCTGGAGACGCACGGCGAGGAGATCGCCGCACTCGTCCGCGACTTCCTCGGCCGGCACGTGAAGTGACCCCGCCGGGGCGGGGCCGGCGCGCGGCTCAGAGCAGTCTGCGCGCCGCCCGCCGCAGGTCGTACTCGTGGATGATCGCCTTCGCGTGGCCGTACGCCAGCTCGTGCGCCCCGCGGAGCCAGCTGACGCGCTCCTCGAAGCGGAGGAGGGAGGGGCCCTCCTCGACGGTGCGCATCCATTCGGCGATCTCGCGGCCGGTGCGGCGCGGGATGCGGGCCAGCATGTTGCGGTGGGTCTCTTCGGAGAATGTGTGGGACATCGGCGCCTCCGGACGCGTCGTACCGTGAACTGCTCCTCGTACTCCTTCACGTCACCGTGCCGAAGGGTTCGCCCGTTGGCAAGGGGCCCGGGAGGGCGCGTAGGGTCGCGGCGTGCACGATACGAGTGAACTGACCGCCGCCGTCGAGCGGTTCGCCGACCGGCTGCGGGCCGCCCCGCACAGCCGCCTCCAGCGCGGCGCGGCGGCCGAAGGGCTGGCCCTCGCCCGGGAGTTGGCGGTACGCGCCCAGCGCGCCGAGGACCCGGACCGGGAGCCGCGGATCATGCCGGACGCGGGTCTCTTCACGGTGGCCGACCAGCTCGCCGTCGCCGGGAACGATCTGGCCGAGATCCTGCGAACGGCCCCGGCCGACTCCCGCGCGGGGGAGCTGGACGAGGCCGTGAGGCTGGTACGGGAGGCGGCGGAGCGCTCGGGGCTCTGAGGGGGCTCCGGGGGCCTTGAGGGGCTCCGCGTGATTCTGGGGGCCCTGGCGTCTCTAGAGAAGCTCTACGGGCCTCTGGGGGCCCTACAGGGAGGCGATCACGCGGTCGGCGAGGATGTAGACGTTCTCCTCGTCCGTGTCGCCGTACGAGAAGGTCAGGGCGAAGGCGCCCGAGACGCCCGAGCCGCCGAGCAGAACCGGGGTCCGGCCCGCGCGCAGGGCCTCGGCGAGGCGCTCCGCGGTCTCGCGGTGACCGGGGGTCATACAGAGCGTGGTGCCGTCCGCGAAGACGTACACGTCGAGCGTGCCGAGCGGACCCGGACGCACGTCGGTGAGCGCGGTACCGGTGTCCGCGAGCTCCTCCAGGCGGGCCACCGTCCGCTCGTGGTCGGTGACGACGGGGGTCTGCACCGGCACGAAGTCCGGGTGCGAGGGGTGCCGGCGGCGGGCCGCGGCCAGCTCCGCCGAGTCCTCGGGGTACTCCTCGAAGGAGTCGAGCGCGTCGGCGCCGTCCAGCGCGGCGGCCTCCGCCTCCATCGCCTCCAGGGCCATCGCCTCGAGACCCGCGAAGTCCGCCTGGCGCGGCACGAAGAAGGTTCCGTCGTCGACCGGGCCGCCGAGACCGCCGAGCAGGGACGGGGCGTCGGCCGCGTCACGGGCCTCCTGCGCGGCCCAGAAGGCGCGCGCCTCCGCGAGCTCGCGCTCGCGCTCCTCGGCCAGCGCCTCGGCGACCGCGGCCCGTATCTCGGCCGCGGGCGTGGCCCGGGCCGCCGGGACCGTGACGCCGTGACCGGCGGCCAGCTCGCCCCGCAGGGCGGTGACCTCCTTGCGGAGACCGTGGACGGCGTGCAGGGCAGCAGCGCCCACGGCCGTGGCAGCGGCCGTGGTCAGCAGCAGGGCAAGAGACATGGCGCTCACTGACGTACTCCCGATTCCGAGTCGATCCCCCGACTTCCTACATCAGCTTGTCCTGGGGTGGTGCCCGCTGTCAGTGCATTACGTCACGAATTGGACAGGTATTTCTGCCAGGCGTTTAGTCCCGAAACCGCTCTGACCTGGGAAAACGAACTCCCCCGGGATGTAGGTCACATCCTGGGGGAGATTCGGTCACGGCTGGGACGCGGAGCGGTTGACGCGCTCGGCGCGTGGAGAGCGGGGGCGGGTCAGCCGAGGCGCTCGCTTCTTCGGCCGCACTGAGCTTCGCCACCGCTGCGGGCAGGTGCCGCCTTCGTTCCTCAGGCGACCCCTACCCTCCGCTACGGCTCAGCTCAGCCGCTCGTTCCCTTGGTCGCGCTGAGCTTCGCCACCGCTGCGGGCAGGTGCCGCCTTCGTTCCTCAGGCGACCCCTACCCTCCGCTACGGCTCAGCTCAGCCGCTCGATGACCATGGCCATGCCCTGGCCGCCGCCGACGCACATGGTCTCCAGGCCGAACTGCTTGTCGTGGAACTGGAGGCTGTTGATCAGCGTGCCGGTGATCCGGGCGCCGGTCATGCCGAAGGGGTGGCCGACGGCGATGGCGCCACCGTTGACGTTCACCTTGTCCAGGTCCAGGCCCAGGTCCTGGTAGGACGGGATCACCTGGGCGGCGAAGGCCTCGTTGATCTCGGCCAGGTCGATGTCGCCGATCGTCAGGCCGGCGCGCTGGAGGGCCTGCTTCGAGGCCTCGACCGGGCCGAGGCCCATGATCTCGGGGGAGAGGCCGGAGACGCCGGTGGAGACGATCCGGGCCAGCGGGGTCAGGCCGAGCTCGCGGGCCTTGGTGTCGGACATGATCACCAGGGCGGCGGCGCCGTCGTTCAGCGGGCAGCAGTTCGCGGCCGTGACCAGGCCGTCGGGGCGGAAGACCGGCTTGAGGCCCTGCACGCCCTCCAGGGTGACGCCGGCGCGCGGGCCGTCGTCCGCCGAGACGACCGTGCCGTCCGGCAGGGTCACCGGGGTGATCTCGCGCTCCCAGAAGCCGTTCTTGATGGCCTGCTCGGCGAGGTTCTGCGACCGTACGCCGAACTCGTCCATCTCCTGGCGGCTGATGCCCTTGAGGCGGGCCAGGTTCTCCGCGGTCTGGCCCATCGCGATGTAGGCGTCCGGGACGATGCCGTCCTCGCGCGGGTCGTGCCAGGTGGAGCCCTCGGAGGCGGCGACCGCGGCGGTGCGGGCCTCGGCCTCGGCGAAGAACGGGTTGTGCGTGTCGGGCAGCGAGTCCGAGTTGCCCTTCACGAAGCGGGACACCATCTCGACACCGGCCGAGATGAAGACGTCGCCCTCGCCCGCCTTGATCGCGTGCAGCGCCATGCGGGAGGTCTGCAGCGAGGAGGAACAGTAACGGGTGATCGTGCAGCCCGGCAGGTGGTCCATGCCCATCTGCACGGCGACGATCCGGCCCAGGTTGTTGCCCTGCTCGCCGCCGGGGAGGCCGCAGCCGAGCATCAGGTCGTCGATGTCGCGCGGGTCCAGCTCGGGCACCTTGGCCAGGGCGGCCTGGACGATGGTCGCGGTGAGGTCGTCCGGCCGCAGGTCCTTCAGGGAGCCCTTGAAGGCCCGGCCGATGGGCGAGCGGGCGGTCGAGACGATCACGGCTTCGGGCATCACGGCTCCATGAGGGTGCGGAGTGGGCGGACTGAAAGGGAAGTTACCCGTACGTACCGCACGGGTCACCGCCCGGACGGTGTGACGCGGACCTCTTTTCTAAGCGAGCGCTCAGCGCCGGGCGCCGGGCGGGGTGTCCGGCGCCCCTGCGATGCGGGCCACCGCACGGGCGTCCGGCGCCTCCCGCGCGGGCGCCCGCCCGCAGCCCGGGCCCCGTGTGGGCAATCGTCCCGCTCGAGCAGGGGGACCCCCATCGCCCCAGCGGAACAACTGCCCACAACGGGGGCGGCGGGGGCGCCAGCCCGGCGGGGCGGCCGCCACGGCCGGGCGGTGGGTGCCGCACCGCCGGAGCGAGGGCCCGCTCCGGCCGGCGGTGCGGGGGAGCACGGTCGAGGGTGCCGCCCCCCCCGGTGGCGCGGGGGCCCCAACGGTGTGGGCGCCGCCCAGGCGGTGCGGGGGGCAGCGTTCGGGGCGTCGCAGCGGCGGACCGAGGGGTCGCCCCGCCGGGGTGGTTACGGGTGGGGGGCGTCCTCCGGGGAGGGGGCCGGGGAGTCCGGGGTCGGGAGGCGCCGCCGGCGGCGGTGTTTCAGGAGGGCCCAGGGCGCGCGGACGCCCGTGACCTCCGTGCCCGCCTCCCTCACCGCCTCCGCCGCCGCCTTCGCCACCGGCAGCACGTTCTCGTGCCGGGCCGGCTCCAGGCCGTCCGTTTCCGGCCAGACGCCGAGCGCCGCGCAGAGGGTCGGCAGGACCGCCATCGCCGCCGTCGCGTACCCCTCCGCCGAGGGGTGGAAGTTGTCCACGCCGAACATCTCGCGCGGGTTCGCCGCGAACTCGGGCCCGAGGAGGTCGCCGAGCGACACCGTCCGGGCGCCCTGTTCCACCACGACGATCGTCTGCGCGGCCGCCAGCTGCCGTGAGGCCCGCCGCGCCAGCCAGCGCAGCGGCTGGTAGACCGGCTCGATCGTGCCGAGATCCGGGCAGGTCCCGACCACCACCTCCGCGCCCGCGGTCCGCAGCCGCCGTACGGCCGAGGCGAGCAGCCGTACCGATTCGGTCGGTGACAGGCGGTGCGTGACGTCGTTCGCGCCGATCATGATCACGCACACGTCCGGCGGCCCGAGCGGCTGGGCGAGCAGCAGCGAGACCTGGCGCTCCAGGTCGTCCGAGCGCGCCCCCGAGAGCGCCACGTTCCGCAGCACCACCGGCCGCTCCGCCACAGCCGCGAGCCCGGAGGCGAGCAGCGCGCCCGGTGTCTGACCCGTGCGGCGGACCCCCTGGCCCGCCGCCGTGGAATCACCCAGAAGGGCCAGCCGCAGCGGGTCCTCCGTGCCGAACGCCCGGCCGTAGAGGCCGTCCGCCACCGGCGGCAGCGGTGCGGGCGCTCCGTAGACCGTGCGCTTCGCGAGCTGTGCCTCGGCCAGGAGGACACCCACCGCCGCCACGCCGATCAGTCCGATGCTCCCGCCGCCGTACGCCGCACCCGCGGCGATCCGCCGCGCCACCCTCGCCCTCGACATGGGGGCCGTCACCTCCTTCAAGCCGTTCAGGGTCTAACTGCCCCGTAACCCGCTCCGACTACGCATACGCTGGCCACACCATTACGGAGACCCCGGAGATTACGGTGCAATTCCACGACTCGATGATCAGCCTCGTCGGCAACACCCCGCTGGTGAAGCTCAACAATGTGACAGCGGGCATTCAGGCGACCGTTCTGGCCAAGGTCGAGTACTTCAACCCCGGAGGCTCGGTCAAGGACCGGATCGCCCTGCGCATGATCGAGGCGGCGGAGCAGAGCGGTGAGCTCAAGCCCGGCGGCACCATCGTCGAGCCCACGTCCGGCAACACCGGCGTCGGCCTGGCGATCGTGGCGCAGACGAAGGGCTACAAGTGCATCTTCGTCTGCCCGGACAAGGTGTCGCTCGACAAGATCAACGTGCTGCGGGCCTACGGCGCGGAGGTCGTGGTCTGCCCCACGGCCGTCGACCCCGAGCACCCCGACTCGTACTACAACGTCTCGGACCGGCTCGTCCGTGAGACGCCGGGTGCCTGGAAGCCCGACCAGTACTCGAACCCGAACAACCCGCGTTCGCACTACGAGACCACCGGTCCCGAGCTGTGGGAGCAGACGGACGGGAAGATCACCCACTTCGTGGCGGGCGTCGGCACCGGCGGCACCATCTCCGGCACCGGCAACTACCTCAAGGAGGTCAGCGGCGGGGCCGTCAAGGTCATCGGCGCCGACCCCGAGGGCTCGGTCTACTCGGGCGGTTCCGGCCGGCCGTACCTGGTCGAGGGCGTGGGCGAGGACTTCTGGCCCACCGCGTACGACCGGAACGTCACGGACCGGATCGTCGCCGTGTCCGACAAGGACTCCTTCCAGATGACCCGCCGCCTCGCCAAGGAGGAGGGCCTCCTCGTCGGCGGTTCCTGCGGCATGGCCGTCGTCGCGGCCCTGGAGGTCGCCAAGGAGCTCGGCCCCGACGACGTCGTCGTCGTGCTGCTGCCGGACTCGGGCCGCGGCTACATGTCGAAGATCTTCAGTGACGAGTGGATGGCCGGGCACGGTTTCCTGGAGGACACCTCCACCGCCACCGTCGCGGACGTCCTGCGCCACAAGGAGGGCGTCATGCCCTCGCTCGTCCACATGCACCCGGACGAGACCGTCGGCCAGGCCATCGAGGTGCTGCGCGAGTACGGCGTCTCCCAGATGCCCATCGTGAAGCCCGGCGCCGGCCACCCCGACGTCATGGCCGCCGAGGTCGTCGGCTCGGTCGTCGAGCGCGAGCTGCTCGACGCCCTGTTCACCCAGCGCGCCTCCCTGGAGGACCCGCTGGAGCGGCACATGAGCGCGCCGCTGCCGCAGGTCGGCTCCGGTGAGCCGGTCGCCGACCTGATGTCCGTCCTCGGTGACGCCGCCGACGCGGCGATCGTGCTCGTCGAGGGCAAGCCGACCGGTGTGGTGAGCCGTCAGGACCTGCTGGCCTTCCTGGCCAACGGCGGTACGAAGTAGCACCGCCGGCCTTCCTGGCCTACGGCGGCACGAAGTAGCACGAAGGCAGTTCGTGCAACCGGTACGAGGGCGACACGTACCCGCAGCACGTGCTTAACACGCGTCCGGCACATTGGTGGTTGTCGGCGTCACGGACTTCCGGAGCGGCTCCCGGGCCTCCGACAGACGCCGCGGACGCGGAGGCCGGCCCTGACCCGGGCCCGTGTCCCTCGCGGGGACCGCCGTCGTCCCGCCCCCCGGTGACGGGGGTGCGGCGGTCCCCGCGTCCACCTCTTCGCACGACCGATCGGGCCCCTCGCTCACGCGGGGGGCCCGATCGCGTGCGGGCGTGATCATGCTCTGGTCAACGAGCCGGGCGGGCACTACTGTCGCAACGCTCCTGAAGATCAACTCCGTTTCGCGGAAAGGCATCGTCATGCGTGCAAAGGGCACCGTCCGACTCGGTGGAACCGTCGCCGCCTTCGCGCTGGCCGCGCTGGGCGTGGCCGCGCCCCAGGCGCAGGCAGCCGCCACCGGCGCCTCCGTGGCACCGGACTGCCACGGGATCTGCGTGCTCGGCGTGCGCGCCGCGACCCACCCCGACTTCGACCGGATCGTCATCGACCTCGGCGAGGGCACGATCCCCACGTGGACGGCGACCGAGTCGACCGAGCCGCTGACCTGCTGCGCCGACCCGGAGCCGCAGATCATCCCGATCACGGGCAAGACCTACCTGCGGATCCAGGTCGCCTCGGCGGGCACCTTCGACTGGAACACCAGCACCTCGGTCTACACGAGCCCGCGCTGGGAGACGTACGGCTTCCCGAGCCTGAAGGGCCAGGGTCTCTACGGGACCAACGACCCCGAGAACCGGGACTTCCCGCTCGGTCTCGCGCTCGGCGACCACTCCTCGTACAAGATCTTCAAGCTCACGTCGCCCAACCGCATCGTGGTCGACATCAACCACTGACCAGCGCGTTCCGGGACGTCCCACGGGTCGGGACCCCGGGACGTCCCGACTCCGTCCGGCGCTCTTGACGGCCACCGCTGTCATGATCATGATCTCGCGTGGCGCGGACGCACGGCCACCGTTCCGGGGGTCGTCCTCCGCGCCGTACGAGCCTCTAAGGAGCGCAGTTGAGATTCCTCCGCACGACGCGGGCACCCCTGGCAGCGGTGGCTGCCGGTGCTCTGCTCGCGGGACTGACCCAGACCTCGGCATGGGCACAGCCCGGGCCCGCCGCCCCGCCGGCGCCCGTCACCTCCGCCACCACCCCGGCCGAGGACCGCGTCCCGGCCGCCGACCGGGCCGAAGTCCTCGGCAAGGACTGGGAGAAGTCCGCGGACGTCGCCTGGACCACCACCGGCGACGCCCAGGGCTTCCACCTGCTGACCGCGACCGAACAGAGCGGCTACGCCTGGAAGACGCTCGCGTCCCTGGCCGAACCCGGCTTCGACGTCGACCAGTGGATCGGCAACGCCTGCGTCACCGGCTCCGGCAAGCGCGCCGTCGTCGTCTACGCACCCCGCACCTTCACCAACGACCCCCGCCTGATGGCCCGCGGCGGCTTCACCGCCGTCGTGGACCTCACCAGCGGCGCCGTCACCAAGCTGAAGGTCAACGCCTCGCTGTCGTACTACAACCCCGGCTGCGGCACCGGCGAGGAAGCGGTCCTGACCCAGTCCCCGGGCGAGGACCAGAAGCAGACCCGTCTCTTCCGCGTGAACACCGCCACCGGCACGGTGAGCGAGCCCGTCGTCGTCGACGGCCAGATCACCTCCTCGGTGCCCGTCGACGGCGGGAAGATCGCCGCCGCCTCCGGGCGCACCCTCGTCGAGATCGACGGCAAGGGCGCCAGGAAGAAGCTCGCGACGACCGGCTCCGTGCCGTACCGCATCAGCAAGGACGACGACGGCGGCTACGTCTTCCTGGAGCGCGTCCAGCGCGACAGCCTCCAGGAGAAGGAGACCGCGCTCGTCCGCCGCTGGACCGGCAAGAAGGTCTCCCAGCTCGGCCACGGGCCCCTCGCGAACGCCGGCGTCACCCGGGTCGGCGGACAGGTCTACCTGACCGGCGACGTCACCCCCGAGACCGGCGCCGTCCTGCCGAAGTCGGTCACGCGGCTGTCCGGGGTCCACAAGGACGCCACGCTCTCCACCAAGGGCACCGCGATCGTCCAGCACACCGTCTGGGCGGACGGCATCGGCTCCCCGAAGTACCTCCAGCGGGACAAGGCCACCGACGCCCGGCCGGTGAAGATCGACACCACCCTGCGCGACACCGGCAAGAGCGTCGGCTTCACCGTCATCCCGATGGAGACCACCTCCCCGAAGTGGGAGACCTCCCGGACGCCTTCGCCGCTGCTCGGCACCGCCAGGAGCGGCAGCACCGACGCCGACGCGGGCGGTCCGACCACCCAGACCGCCGGCATGCGCCCCCTCACCGCGACGGCCGCCGCCGACACGGCCGGCTCCTCCGACGAGATCGTCGAGTCGGAGCGCACCTGCTCCGTGCCCCGCAACGACCCCCGCAACCAGGCCATGCAGCCCAAGCCGCGCCAGGTCGAGTGGGCCGTCGACAAGGCCATCACCGGCAAGCTGAACATCGGCGCCTCGCGCCCGGCGAACTGGAAGAACCTCGGGATGCCGGCGTACTCGCCGCAGACCCTCTTCCCGAACCCGGTCCTCGAAGGCGGCGGCCGTGTCCCCGCGCAGGTCCTCCTCGGCATCACCGCCCAGGAGTCGAACATGTGGCAGGCCTCCCGCTCCGCGGTCCCCGGTGTCACCGGCAGCCCGCTGATCGGGAACTACTACGGCGTCGACTACTACGACGGCAACTCCGCCAACGACTGGGACGTCAACTGGTCCAAGGCCGACTGCGGTTACGGCATCACCCAGGTCACCGACCACATGCGGCTCGCCGGCCGTGAGCACGACAAGGGCGGCACCGCCTGGGAGTACCAGCAGCAGCGCGCCGTCGCCCTCGACTACGCGGCCAACGTCGCCGCCGGCATCGGCATCCTCGTCGAGAAGTGGAACCAGACCAGGCGCGCCGGACTCGCCGTCCACGACGGCAACCCGGCCAAGCTGGAGAACTGGTTCTTCGCCCTGTGGGCGTACAACTCCGGCTTCTACGAGAACGTCAACGGCAACGACGCCTGGGGCGTGGGCTGGGCCAACAACCCCGCCAACCCCGAGTGGGACGCCGGACGCCTGCCGTTCATGGAGGACCGCCTCGGCAACGAGGACGCCTCCGCCGCCGCGCGCCCGCAGTACTGGCCGTACCCCGAGAAGGTGCTCGGCTTCGCCGCCCACCCGCCGTCGTTCCTGGAATCCCCGGGCGTCCTGGTCGCCGCGTTCCGCGCCGCCTGGTGGAACGGCACCACCGAGGACGCCACCGTGGCGGGCTCCGCGAAGTACAACCGCGCGCGCGTGAAGCCGCCGGAGGACCTCTTCTGCGGCGTCTACAACTGGTGCGAGCCCTCGAAGATCTCCGACGGCGCGAAGAACGAGCCCGGAGCCGGTCCCTGCACCCGGGACGACTTCCACTGCTGGTTCCACCTCTCCGTGCAGTGGAAGACCGACTGCTCCTACTCCTGCGGCAACGAGCTCTTCCGCTTCACCTCGCCGGACTACGACGCCGAGCAGGCCGACGGCACCGCCTACCCGCCGAACTGCACCCGCACCGGCCTGCCCGCCGGCGCGCTGATCGTCGACGACCTCCCCGGAGGCACCCCGTCGGTGCGGCCGGGCTGCGCGAACAGCGACTGGTCCAACTCCGGCAGCTTCAGCGCGAACTTCACCGGTGAGTCCGGCATCGCCCACGACGGCACCGCCGCGACGGTCTACCCCGGCAAGATCGACATGCACCAGCTCGGCGCCGGCTTCGGCGGCCACTTCTACTTCGGCCACACCCGGGACATCACCGCGAAGGGCGACCGCCTCAACTTCACCGGCACCTGGACGCTGAACCAGGCCCGCACCGACTGGATGCGCGTCCTGGTCCACATACCCGACCACGGGGCCCACACCCAGCAGGCCAAGTACGACATCGACACCGGCGGCGGTTACTTCAACCGCCACCGGTACGTCAACCAGAAGCGCGGGACCAACGGCTGGATGTCCCTCGGGTCGTTCCAGATGAGCGGCGTGCCGCGCGTCCAGCTCACCACGGAGACCGAGGACGGCACCGGGGACGACGACGTCGCCTTCGACGCCGTCGCCTTCCAGCCGCTGCCGGGCAAGCCCCAGCAGGTCGTGCAGATGGGCGACTCGTACTCCTCCGGCGAGGGCGCGGGCTCGTACGCCAGGGAGTCCGACAACGACGTGACCGTCGCCTCGCGCTGGAACGCCTGCCGCCGCAGCGCCAACTCCTGGTTCCGCAAGACCACCCTGCCGGGCCGGTCGGCGTCCACCGGGACGCTCGCCGACAACTGGTCCTCCGAGCTGGAGTTCCAGAACGTCTCCTGCTCCGGCGCGCGCTCCTGGCAGATGGAGACGGGCCACGCCGTCGACGGCAACGGGAACGAGGTCTGGGGCAGCGACGGAAACTTCCACGAGCGGTTCCAGATCGACTCCGGCGTCCTCAGCAGTGACACCGACCTGGTGTCCCTCACCGTCGGCGGCAACGACGCCGGATTCCCGCAGGTCATGCAGGCCTGCGCCACGCTCGGCTGCCCGGCCGAGGAGGACGTGCACAAGGACATCGACGACGCCATGGCCGGAGTCGAGGACCTGCTGCGGAAGATCCACACCGAGGCGGACCACGCGAAGATCGTCCTGCTCGGCTACCCGCAGATCTTCAACGAGAACTCGCTCACCTGCGTGAGCGGCGTCGGCGGCGCCGGAATGATCCGCATCAACGACAACGCCGTCTACATGGAGGGCAAGCAGCGGGCCGTCGTCGACAAGCTCAAGGCGGAGGGCCTGCCGGTCTTCTTCGAGTCCCCGGACGGGGACTTCGCGGGCAGGCGGGCGTGCGACGACCCCGAGGGCATCAACAAGATCGTGACGGCGGGGAAGGGGCCCGGTGACTTCGAGTGCACGCTCGGCGGCACCTGGTGCGTCAGCCGCGAGAGCTACCATCCGAACACCACCGGCACCTCCGCCTACTCCGCGGCCTTCCGCCGGGCACTGGACAACCTCCCCAAGTGACGTCAGGAACCCGTGACAGCTGAGCGAGAAGGAAGGACCGCACCCTGGGCCAAGGCCCTGGGTGCGGTCCTGCTCGTCGTGGTCGTGGCGCTCGTCGCCCTGTTCACCCTCGCCCACCTCCGTGAGGCGGCCGGGGAACGGGACGCGTTCGAGGCCACCCGGGCGGACGCGGCACGGTTCGCCGACGCCCTCGTCGCCACCAAGGGGGTCACCCCCTCCGACCAGGACGTACGGGACGCCCTGGACCAGTACGCCGACGGCGGCCCGCACCTCGGGGCGCTCGTCGAGGTGCGCCCCACGGGGCACGGCACCCGGGTCTTCGTCCAGTTCTCCCGCAGGTACGAGCGGACCCTGGTCGTGTTCGGCCCTGCCGACGCCATGGCCACCCGCTGCTTCACCCTCGACCTCCCGCAGACCGACCGTGCCGCCCGGCCCCGGGTCACGGCCCACGGCCCCGAGAAGTCCTGCGCGGCCGTGGCCGCCTCCACCCCGAACTGACGGGAGTCACCACCCATGTCCGACGCCGACGACGTGCTCTCGGCCTGGTCCAGGATCACCCGCTGGCTGGAGAAGCACGCCCCCGCCGGCGCGCGGGCGCTGCGCCCACCCGCCACGGACGCCGACATCGCGCTCCTCCAGGACGCGCTGGGGTGCCCCGTTCCCGGGGAGCTGGAGGCCTGGCTGCGCCGGAACAACGGCAGCACCGCCCTGGACACCCGTACCGCTGTCCCCGGGGGCGACCGCTTCGTCCCCCATCGGGACTCCGGGCTGTTCCCGGGCGGCGAGGTGTTCCTCGACTGCGCGAGCATCGCGGAGCGGTACCGCCGCCACCTGGCGATCGCCGCCGACATCGGTGACGAGGACTGGTGGCTGCCGACGTGGATCCCGGTCCTCGCCGAGGTGGACGCCCACTACGGGCTGCTCCTCGACGCGGGCGCCGCGACAGCCGAGGCCGCGGTCTCCGCCCCCGTCCTCGTCTACCGCGAGACCGACTACGCCAGGGCCTACGCCCCGTCCCTGGGCGCCGTCCTGACCGCCGTGGCCGACATGCTGGAGCGCGGCGGGGGAGACTCCGCGCTCACCCACGGGCGGCGTCCGTCCGTCCAGGACGGGCACCTGGTCTGGGACTGACGGTCCCGGTCCTTACACGCGGGCGGGGGCCCGGTGAGGAATCACCGGGCCCCCGCTGTCGTGCGGTGCGCGTGTTACGGCTTGGGCGCGTCGACCCAGTAGTTGTCGCCCTCCAGGACGCGGTTGTCCTTGCGGAAGGTCGGGAACAGGGACATGGACTGCGTGTTCTGGTTGTTCGACATGCTGGAGCGGCCGCAGGGCTCGGTCCAGGTCGGCAGGTGCGACCGGGTGTCCGGGACGAGTCGCCACACACCGCCCGCGTCACGCTGCGCGATGGTGTTCACACACCCCTCGCCCGAGGTCACGGAGCTGAGGTTCTTGCCGCCCCAGCTGCTCGGGATGGCCCCGCTCTGCCAGCTCGACGCGAACGGGAACTCGTCGCAACTGGGCACGTCGTTGGCCCCCAGTTCGGGCGACATGGTGGCCAGCGGGCTGCGGGTCCACGAGCTGGGGCAGATGGTGTCCCGGTTGTGGTCCACCAGCAGCTTCGTGCTGGTGGGGGGACTGGGCACGTAGATGTCGTTGGACAGGAACGTGAGCGGCTCCTTGCCCTTCAGCCCGTACCCGCCGGGGAGCTTCTGCTGCATCAGCCAGATGTGGGCGGACGCCGCGGGGAACTTCTTCTCGTTGATGCGGTAGGTCGGCCGGTAGTGGGAGAAGATGCAGCCCGGGGTGGTCTTGACCTCGACGTCGCAGCGCACGTCGAGGTCGCTCTTCTCGACCTCCAGCGGCATGCGGACCGTCGCGCCGTTGATCGAACCGCTGAACCTCCAGTACGGGGTGAGCAGGTTGCGCTCCGCGCCGGCGGTCGGGGTCCACTTCATCCGGGACACCTTGATCGCCGAGTGGATGTCACCCTTCGCCCAGGTGTTGAGGCCGGTCCACGGGGTGTCGTTCATCTGGCAGTAGCCACGGCACAGGAAGTCCAGGTTGATCGTGGCGGTCGTGATGTCCGCGTCCATGGACTTGAGGCGCAGCGAGGCCGTCTCGGTGACCGTGTCGGTGTTCACATCGGTGTCCACCTCCAGCCGGTAGATGAACGTGGCGTTGCCCCTGGGGACGTCGTTCACGAGCCAGGTGACGATGAGGTCGTCGACGACGCAGGAATCGGTCCGGGTGTACGTGATCGAGTTCGAGGCCACGGAGCAGCTCGCGGTCTCGCCCGAGGTGGCCATCGTGGTCGCCGTGGAAGCGACCCCGGCCCCGGCCGTGGACGGGGTGGTCCACCGGGCGGGCTCCGCCGCCGACCGCATCAGGCCGGTCGCCTTCGCCGGACGGGTGGCCGATCGCGTCGTGCCGGGGGCCGGCTTCGCCGACCCGGTGGCCGACGTCCCCGGACCGACCGTCGATCGCGCCGCGCCGGCGGTCGACTGAGCGGCGGCCGAGTTCAAGGTCGGGAAGAACGAGTCGCTGGCGCTCTGCGGCTCCTGGACGTTCGCCGGCTCCGGGGCGTTCGGGTCCGGGTCGCCGAAGGTCAGGTCCGCCGGGATGCCGGAGAAGTCGCCGGGGACGAAGGCGATCGCGTCCCACGCGATGTCCTTGCTGCCGTCGCCGTCGCTGGTGAAGTTCGACAGGCTGACCTGGGGCAGGGTGTCGCCGAACTGGTAGGCGCCCAGGTCGACCCACTTGTTCGACGCGTTGTCCGCCTGGGAGATCGTCTTGGTGACCGTGCCCCCGACCGTCTCGATCTGGTAGTCGGCGATCTTGGTCTGCGCCCCGTGGTCCGGGATGTGCGCGTAGACCCTGGCCTGCCCGCCGGGGACCGGCCGGCTCAGCTTCCACACGCCGTTGATGTACAGCCGGTGGCCGTAGTCCGGGTCCGGCTTGCGGGTGTGGGTGAACCAGAAGTGGTTGCCGTACGCGGCACCGATCTGGTGGGTGTCCATCTTGCCCGGGTAGGTGCCGTCCATCCAGACGTAGTAGTTCAGGTTGAAGGTTCCGTCGGACTTCACCGCCCCGCAGCTGCGCGCGTCGGAGCCGGCCGGGACCACGCCGTTCGCGACGTCGTCGACGATCAGCGCGTCCGCCGCCAGGCCGCTGGAGCAGCGCGGCGGGTACGAGTTGGCGTCCGGCTGCTCCGGGTACGTGGTGTTGAAGCGGTGGACCTGGTTGCCGCACTGGGCTCCGGAGCCGCAGTTCTTCCAGGTCACCGGCTTGTTCCACCAGCAGTGCAGCCAGTTGGGGTTGGTGGTCTTGTCGCCCGAGTCCAGGGTGCAGGCACCCTGGCCCTGGTTGTTGGAGTCACCGTCCGCGATCTTCGACGGGTCGCACGAGTTGGACGCGTCGCAGAACAGGTCGATCGGCGGCTTGGCGTGGGTGCGGTCGTAGCTGGTGGTCCAGTTCGCCGAGCGGTATCCGGCCTGCATGTCACCGGGGGCGAACATCGCCGTGATGGGCCGGGCGGCCCAGCCGATGACCTTCTCCTCGTACGGCCAGTCCTGCGGGTGCGCGGCGTCGGCGTAGTTGTCGCCGCCGAGGGCGTTCTCCAGGAACGGCAGCCGGTTGGCCTTCCACAGCGGGTTGGCCGGGTTGTTGGTCCAGCCCACGCCCCAGCGTCCGGCGCTGTCGGGCTCGGACTGCGGGTAGAAGCCGGAGTTGTACGCCCACAGGGCGAAGAACCAGCTCTCGATCCACTTGGGGTGGCCGTCGTTGACCTTCATCCCCGCGTTGTACGTCTGGTTCCACTTGTCCGAAAGGATCTGCGCGCCCGCCGCGATGTTGGCGGTGTAGTCGAGCGCGATGGCCTCCTGCTGGAGGACCGACTTGGTCGGCTGGTCGTGGCCGGGCAGACGCATGCCGTCGGTCGCCTGGGTGATGCCGTAACCGCAGTCCGCCTTCGACCAGTTGATCGCCCACGGGTCGAGCTGGGTGCCGCTCGCGCTGAAGTCGACGCCGTAGTAGTTGCCGATCAGGCTGTTGGAGGTGACGCCGGGCACCGCGTACCGGGTGGCCTGCCACATGTTGGACTCCTGGGCGGTGACGCCGAGGAGGATCTGTGCCGGGATGTGCCAGCGGTCGTTGGTGCCGTCCTCGGTGTCGAGCCGCCCGTTCGGGTCACCGGCGAGGACGATCGGCGGGAAGAGGCCCTGCGGCTGGTAGCCGCCCGTGCCGGTGTTCTTCCAGTCCGGGTTCCGGTAGAAGTCGAGACGGCCGACGACGGCCTGGTCCACCGCCCACTCGACCTGGCGCGGGGTCGGCTGGAAGGCCTGCTTCTTCACGTTGTTGCGGGGCACGGCGCAGGTGCGCTCGGAGGCGTCCTCGCTCGGGTCGTCCGGCGCGGAGGCGAGCGTCTGGGTGCCGGTGGTGGCCGCGGTGCCGGCGCCGGCCCTCCCGGCGGCGCCCGTCTTCCGCGGCTGCGGCAGCGCCGGGGACGTCGTACGGCCCTGCTCCTCCGCCTTCGCGCCGCCGATCCGGCTCTGGCCGGGCAGGGCGTCCAGGGTGACGGTCCGGCCCGTGCCCAGGAGCCGCAGGGTGGTCCGGGCGGTGCGCTCGGTCAGCGCCTCCTCGGGCCGGATCCGGCTGTCCTTGCCGTCCGCCCAGGCGGTGGTGACCGCCGCGTGGCCGTGGCTGGAGAGCAGTGCCCCCTTGGCGATCCCGCCGGGGTTCCGCACCGACCGCGGCGGCGTGCCCTCGGTGGTGGCCCGGCCGGTGACGTAGACCGTGCCGTCGGCGGAGGACGCGAGGTCCCACGCGGCGAGCGCGCCGGAGGCCACCGTGGTGGCCGCGGCCCCGGAGCGCAGGAGCTGTGGCGCGTCCAGGTGCCGGGCGTCACTCGTCGACGCCTTCTTGGAGTCGGTGCTCCGGGCGCGGTCGATGTAGGTGAGTCCGCCCGTGGCGTCCACCGTCAGCTGGAAGGGGACGGACCGGGTGCGGGCGATCTCCCGGAGCCGGCCCTTGGGGCCGGCGGCGACCAGCCGGTTGCCGCGGGCGGCGACCACACCCGCCTTCGTCGGCACGGCGGAGGTCAGCTGACCCGGGTACACGACGGGGGCGCCGGCCCGGCCCGAGGCGGCGTCCACGGTGATCAGCCGGGTCCGCTGCGCGGTGTCGCCCTCGTACGAGAGCTGGGTGAACACCGCCTGCTCGCCCGTGCCGCAGCCGGGGCTGAAGTACGCGAGGGAGACCTGGAAGGGGAGCTTGGTGACCTTGCCGGTGGTGAGGTCCACGGTCGCGGCGAAGGCGCCGCGGGCCATCAGCTCCGGCTTGTTGGTGAACGTGCGCGGCGCGTACGCCACGGCCGCCCGCCTGCCGGAGGCGGTGAGACACGCGTTGCCGATCCAGGCGTCGGCCTCGAAGCCCGGCTCGGACAGGGAGGCCGCGGTCTTCCAGGCGTACCCGTTCTTCTCGTCGGCGACCATGAGGTGGAAGCCCGTGCCGTCACCGGACGTGGTGAACGCCGTGTCGGTGGACTTCGCGTAGGCGCCGCCGAGGACGGCGGAACGGTCGGCGGGAGACACGGCGCGGGGCCGGGCGGGGTTCGTGGCGGCCGGGGCCGGCCGCTGGGCGGTTCTCTTCGGGGGTGCGGGCTCGGATGCCATGGCCGGCATCGAGAGGGGCACGGCCAGCGCTGTGGCCAGCGCGACCGTGAGCGGCGCGGTGCGCCGCATGCGTATGGACTTCACGCTCTTCCTTCGTCGGTGGTGCTCGCGCACCGGTGGACCTTCCGGAGGCACGGCCGGCCGGGTCCGTTCGGACCGGGTCGGCCGTGAGGCTTGTGGGGGACGGAAGCCGGAGGTCAGCGGCGCAGGGCCTCGACGGGCTGGATGCGGCTGGCGCGCCAGGCCGGGTAGAGCCCGGCCAGCAGTCCGGTCAGGAGGCCGATCACCGGGGCGGCGACGACCGTGGTGGGCTGGATGACGGGTGTCCACGCGCGGGCCATGGCGACACCGACGACGACGCTCACCCCGAGCGAGGTGCCGATGAGGCCGCCGAGCGCCCCCAGGACACCCGACTCGGTGAGGAACTGGGCGAGCACGTGCCGCCCCCGCGCGCCGAGCGCGCGGCGCAGCCCGATCTCGCCGGTCCGCTCCATGACGGCGACGAGCGTGGTGTTGGCGATGCCGACCGAGCCGATGAAGAGGCAGACGGCGGCGAGCACCAGGAACAGCTGCCCGAGGTCCCCGCTGACCCCGCTGCGCAGGGTCCGCGGATCCGGCGGCGGAACGGCCCTCAGATACTCGGGGTGGTCCGGGCGCAGCGCGACCGGCACCTCGGTCGCGACCTGCTGCGCGGCCCCCACCCGCGTACTGACGAGCATCTCGGCCCCGTCCTTGGGCGGGCCCCACAGCTCCTGCGCGGTGCTGCGCGGGACGATCACCGACAGCAGCAGATCGGCCTTGCGCTTGGTGTCGTCGACGATCCCGATGACGGAGAACGCCTCGTCGCCGATGAACAGGGCCGGCTGGGTCTCCAGGGTGGTGATGCCGAGCCTGGCCGCCATGCCCACGCCGATCACCGCGACCCGCTGCCGCGTCGCGTCGTGCCAGCGGTCGTACACCCGCCCTTCCCGTACGGAGGGCTCGGCCGCGAGCAGCGCCCCCGAGGAGGCGGCGACGACCTGGATCTGGCTCGCGGCTCCGGCACCGGCGACGGGCGCCGAGCGCACCTCCTCGCCCTCGCCCAGCTGCACCGTCCACAGGACTCCGCCGTGGGCGACGCCGTTGAGGCGCTCGACCCGCTGGTCGGCGTCGCCGGGGAAGGCCAGGTCCTCGAACTCGGTGTGCTCGCCGCTGATGTCCTGGACGGTCACCTCGGTCGCGCTCAGATCGCTGAACCGCGCGTCGATCTGCGAGGCGGCGGTGGCGGTGAGGCCGAGCACGGCGACGAAGGACCCGACGCCGAGCACCGTGCCGAGGGCCGTGAGCGCCGCCCGCGCCGGGCGCTGGAGCAGGCCGGCGGTGGACTCCGAGACGAGGTCCCGCCAGTGGAAGCGGGACGGCTCGATGCCCTCCGTACGGCGGAGGATCCGCATCTTCACGCCGGCCGTCCCTCGGTCAGCACGCCGTCCCGGATGGCGAGGGTGCGGGCGCCCCGCCGGGCGACGGCCGGGTCGTGCGTGATGATCAGGACGGTCATGCCGTCCCGGTGCAGGTCCTCCAGGAGCTCCATCACGGTCGCGGCCGTCGCGGTGTCGAGGTTGCCCGTCGGCTCGTCGCACAGCAGCAGCGAGGGGCGCGCGGCCAGTGCCCGCGCGATCGCCACGCGCTGCCGCTCGCCGCCGGACAGGGTCGTCGGGACGGCTTCGAGGCGGTGCCCGAGGCCGACGCGGACGAGGGCGTCCCGGGCCGCGCGGACCCGCTCCTTGCGGGGGGCGCCGCCGTACACCATGGACAGCGTCACGTTCTCCACGGCCGTGCGGTGCGGCAGCAGGTGGAAGGACTGGAAGACGAAGCCGATGCGGCGGCCCCGCAGCGCCGAGCGGTCCGCGTCGCTCAGCGCACCGGTGTCGATGCCGTCGAGGAGGTACCGGCCCTCGGTGGGGGAGTCGAGGAGACCCGCGATGTTGAGGAACGTCGACTTGCCGGAGCCCGAAGGCCCCACGATCGTCACGAACTCGCCCTTGCGCACGGTCAGTTCGCACGGCTTGAGAGCCGAGACCGCGGGCGGTCCGGGGTACGTGAGCCCGGCCCCGCGCATCTCGATCACGGGCGGGGCGGCGGTCTCGTCCGCGGCGGCGTCCACGGCCGGGTCCGCGGAGGGGGCCACGGCTGGGGCGGCCGTATCGTCCCCTGTCGGGTCCACGGCGGGGTCCACAGTCGGGTCCACGGCGGGCGCCGTCAGCCCGTTCACGAAGCGCCGACGCCCGTGGAGGCGGCGCCCGCATCGGCGCCCGCGCCCGCGGCCACGCCGGTGATGACCTGGTCGCCCGCGGACAGCTCGCCCTCGCGCGCCGGCCGGACCTCGACATAGCCGTCACCGGTCCCGCCGGTGCTCACCGGGACGCGGAGCCGCTTCCCGTCCGCCCGGAGGACGGTCACCGCGGTCCTGCCGTCGGCGCCCGCCGAGATGGCGGTGACCGGCACGACGAGCACCGCGCCGTCGGTGGCGGCGGTCTGCACCGTCAGCCGGACGTCCTGCCCGGCCATGGACGCGTCCAGCGGCTTGTCCGGGGCCACGACCATGGCGTACCCCTGGGCGGCGGACTTGTCCGGGACGCCCTCTCCCGCACCGGCGGCGGGCTGCGGCCGGGCGAGGCCGGTCGCGACGGAACGCACGGTCGCCCGGGCCGACTTGCCCTCCCACTCGGAGAAGATCTCCACCGGCTGACCGGGCCTGACCAGGCCCCGCTGGTGCTTCTGCAGGAAGCCCTCGACGACCAGGACGCCCGCCGACACGGTCAGCGCGTTCCCCTGCGCCTTGCTGCCGACCCCGGCCGAGACCGAGTCGACCCGGGCCGGGAAGCCCTTCAGGTACACGACCTCGGAGGCGGGCAGCATGGGGCCGGTCTTCGCCTTGACGCGGTCGAGCCGGTCCTGGGCCTTCGCCAGGTCCTCGCGGGCGCGCCGGAGTTCGACGGCGGAGTCGCCCAGGTCCCCGAGGCCTGCGCCACCAGCGGTGCTCGCGGTGCCCTTCCCGTCGGCCTCCGCGCCGCCCCGCGTACCTTGCGCACCCCGCGCCGCGGCCTGGATGTCCTCGATCCGGCGGGCCGCCTCGGTCACCGCCTCCTGCGCGCCGGTCAGCTCCTCCTCGCCGCCGTCCTCGGCCGGCAGCGCGTCGTATCCGACGCTCCGGTAGAACGCAGAGAGGGCGGCCTTCGTCCCGGGCCCGAAGAGCCCGGAGCGGTCGCCGCCCGTGTCGTGGCCCCGCTCCCGCAGCGCGCTCTGGAGCTGGGCGACGTCCTCGCCCTCGGCGCCGGGCTTGAGGTCCCGGTACACCGGCACGCTGCCCTTGAGCGCGATCACGGGCCGGCCGGACACCTCCATCAGGACGCGGCCGGAGCGGAAGGTGTCCCCCGCGCCGACGTTCATCTTGGTGATGACGGGCGCGCCGCCCGCACCGCCGGAGACGGCGGCGGAGATCTCCACGGTCTGCGAGGCGTGCACGGACCCCCGGAGGATCACCGCCTCCTCGAGCACGCGGTGCTCGACCGCGGCGGTGATGACGCTGGGCGGCGGCGCGGCGGTGTCGGCGGCGGCCTGGGCCGGCGACTTGATGACCCGGGCGGCGACGATGCCGAGGCCCGAGACCAGGACCGCGGCGGCGGTCACGGCCCCGAGCAGGCGTCGGCGGCGGGCCAGGGCGTTGCCCGGTCCGCTCGCCTTCGGCTCCGCGTCCTGCGGTGTGCCGGCCTGCTCCCACGCCTCGTCGACGGAGGTCGGAGCTTCGGGTCCGTTACCCACGGCTGTTCCCCATATCTGCGCGCCGCCCTGCCGGGCGGCGGCGTCAGGCCGTGGCGGGGGGCCGGTACGGCCGCACCGTCCGCCCGCCACGGGCCGTTTCATCCCCGGAGTGCCGCCTCGGCGGCCTTGACCGCGTGGGCGTTCTTCTCCTTGAGCTGCTGCAGGGCGAGCTGGTTCCGCTCGACCTGACGGGTCTGGATCGCGGCTTCGGCGGTGTGCCAGACGCGGACGAGGTCCGTCTCCTTCTTGCAGTCGATGTCCGCCAGGGCGGCGGAGATCTCCTTCGTGGAGGTGGTGCCGCCCTCGACGCGGGGGACGAGGTCGATCGCCGCGTAGGGGTCGGCGACCTCGTACCCCTTCTTCTTCATGCAGCCGGACCAGGCCGTGACGACCGCCCGGACCTCGGGGGTCTCCTGGGACTTCACGAGGCTGTCGCGGTCGAGCCGGCTGGAGAGGCCGAAGTCGATGCGCGCCCCGATCCTGTCGAACGACGAGCCCTGGCAGCCGTCCTTGGGGATCTTCTTCCCCCGGTACGTGGCCGGTGCGGGTTCGGCGCGGGGGTTGAGGCCCTTGCGGCCGGTGAGGACGGCGACGGCGGCGGCCGTCAGTTTCGGCGGTGCCGGGTGCTCGACGGTGTCCGGCGGGATGCCGAAGCCGTACTTCTCCGCCATCGCGCGGTCGCTGATCCCGTACCGCCGGGACATGTTGGCGTCGTCGGCGTTCGGCGGCGGGTTCGTGCCCACGGGCGGGAAGACGATGGTGAAGCCGAAGTCGGCCATGCACCGCGTCTGGAGACTGCGCGCGGCCCGCTCGATGACGACGGAGTCCTGGTACGTCTGCATGTACTGCTGGAGCGGCAGGACGAGCCCGCGGGCGAGCCCGGTCTCGGGCGTCGCCCTGGGCCACTTCGACTCGTCGACCTCGGTGTCCGCGCCGGCCCGCGGCGCCGGCCCGGCGGGGGCCGTGTCTCCGCATCCCGTCAGGGCGGTCAGGGCGAGCCCGGCCCCGGCCAGGGCCGCGAGGGACCGCGCGAGCGGTCCCGGCGTCCCCGGCCGGAGACGGAGCCCTGCCTGCTCACGCGAAGTGCGAGGAGGCATTGTTGTTCTTCAGGGTGGCGTCCAGATTGGTGCTGGTGCCGCAGGACCAGTAGTGCGGGATGGACTGCGAGTGGCCCGCGTAGCCCGAGTTGTAGTAGACGCGGTAGCCGTCCACCGCCGAGCAGTTGTTGGCCGCGGCGGCGTTGTTCTTCACCAGCTGGCCGGAACCGTCGCCGTAGTTGGCGGCGAAGACGTACACGTAGTTCACGGTGCCCGAGTCCGTGCCGTTGTACGAGACGGTGGTGCCGGCGTGGTTGTAGATGTTGCCGTAGAACCGAGCCCAGCTGCCGCTCGGGTCGCCGCTCTCGGTGGTGAGCGAGTGGTAGTACATGTAGAGGTCGCCCTCGGTGCAGTTCATGAAGTCGCAGTTGTCGCTCACGTACTCCGTGGAGACGGCGGCGGCGGGCGTGGCGCCGTACAGCATGGTGAGGGCGGCAGCGGCGGCGGCAGCGGCCGTGGCACCCACGCGCGCACGAATGGAACGGATCTTCATGGCTCCCCCCGGAGTCCTTCGATTTCCCCATGTCCGGAGCCGACGGGATCCGGACGGGCAGACGGTAACCGGAGGCCGGGGCGGGGGTCTATGCCAATCGGCGGGGCCCGGGGTGTCTGGTTTTTCGGATCTTGTTGTGATCATGATGGATGCGTGACACCAGGCCGGCGGCGATGCCCGCGAGGCCTGATGGGCGATCAACTAGCTGGCGGGGGCGGGTGAGTTGATGTTCGCGAAGGAGTGTCGGGCCTCGCGCGTGGGGCAGGGCGGCGGAGGGCGCCAGGGGGACTCGATGTGACGCAGGTCACCGCAACCGTCTCGCGGGTCGGATCCTCCGGGGCCTCGCCGGGGGGTGTCGCGCCCCGCCCGGTATGCATATCCTTATGCAAAGGCTTTGCGAGTGAATAGGTGGAAGGGGGCGGCATGAGCGACAGCCCGGCCGGCCGGCTGCAGGTGCTCTTCGAGGGGCACCGGCTGACGCCGACGCAGCGGCGGATCGCGCACTGCATGGTGCGCCGCGCCGCCGACGTGCCCTTCCTGTCCAGCGTCGAGCTCGCCGAGCTCGCCGGGGTCAGCCAGCCGTCCGTCACCCGGTTCGCCGTCGCCCTCGGCTTCGACGGGTACCCGGCGCTCCGCAAGCACCTGCGCGAGAGCATGCCCGCGGCCGCCGAGGAGACCTCGGGCCACAACGAGTACCAGCAGGCCGTGCTCGCCGAGATCGAGAACCTCCAGCACCTCGCCCGGCTCCTCGCCGACCCCGCGCCCGTCGAGCGGGCCGGGCGGCTCCTGGCCGGGTCCCGGCCGCTGCTCGTGCTCGGACTGCGGGCCGCCTCCTCGCAGGCCCGCGGCTTCGCCTACTTCGCCGCCAAGGTCCACCCGGACGTCCGGCTCCTCGACGAGGGCGGCTCGATGCTCACGGACCGCGTCGACGCGGCCGTACGGGCCGGGGCCACCGCCCTGCTCTGCTTCGCGCTGCCCCGGCACCCCCGGGAGGTCGTCGAGGCCCTGGAGTACGCGCGGGCGGCCGGGCTCACGGTCGTGACCGTCGCCGAGTCGGCCTTCGCGCCCGTCGCCGCCCACAGCGACCTGCTCATCCCGGCCGCCGTCGGCACCGGGCTCGCCTTCGACACGGCCTGCGCGCCGATGCTGCTCGGCCGGGTCCTCCTGGAGGCCATGGCGGACGAACTCCCCGACGCGCAGGCGCGCCTGGAGGAGTTCGACACCAAGGCGGCGACCCGGGGCCTCTTCGTCGAGTAGGTCCGGGTCTCAGACCTCCAGCTCGTTCTCGATCTTCTTCAGCTGGTGGCGCGCCATCGCCAGGTTGGAGCGGTCCTTGTCCAGGGCCAGGTAGAGGAACAGGCCGTTCGTGCCGCGCCCCTTGAGCAGCCGGATCAGGTGGTACTGCCTGCCGAGGGTGATCAGGATGTCCTCGATCTCGTCGCCGAGTCCCAGCATCTCCATCGCCCGGACCTTGGCCCGGACGACGTCGGTGTTGCCCGCCGCGGCCATGTTCAGGTCGAGCTCCTTGCCGCCGCCGATCGTGCCGAGCGCCATACCGCTGGTGTAGTCGACGAGGGCAGCGCCGATCGCGCCGTCGATGGAGGCCGCTTCCTTGAGGGAGGTCTCGGTGTTCGCCATGGTGTCGTACTTCCTTCTCGAGTGTGCCGTTCGGATGCGTCAGTTCAGGTCTCTGCGGTCCAGCGCGCCGTCGACGAGCTCCCCTATCCGGGCGCTGGACCTGCGGGCCTCCAGATGGAGCCGCCCCACGTTGATCCGGGGTTCGGCGAGCAGCGTCAGGACGGCCGAGCCGCCCGCCGCGTACGTCGCCACGTAGCCGTTCTCGCCGCGTACGAGCAGCTCACGGAAGCGGCCCTGCCCGGTGGAGTCGGTCAGCCGCTGCCCGACGCCGAGCGCCGCCGCGGTCAGCGCGGCCACGCTCTCCGCCTCGCCGTCCACCGTGTCGTGGGCCAGCACGAGCCCGTCGGCGCTGGCCGCCAGGGCTCCGGTGAGCTGGGGCAGCCGCGCCCGCAGCCGTCTGAGCTCGCCGAGGACCTCGGCTTCTGCCGTCATGAGCTGTCTCCTCTCGGCGCGCATGCGCAGGGCACGCCTCATCACAGGTGTGCCTCCAGGGCGTCACGGAGCCGGCGCAGCAGGGCGATGTCGGGATCGGCCACCGGCAGGGCCGATAACGGGGAAGGTGGCGGTACGGAGTCGGGTTCGGGCGGGGTCTCGACGAGCCCGGCGGCGGCAAGGCGTCGCACGTCGAGCAGCGTGTGGAAGGCGGGGCGGCCGAGCAGCCGGGCGAGCTCGGCCGGGCTCCGCTCCCCGTCGGCGGCGGCGAGCAGCGCGCGCTGCCGCGCCCCCACGGTCTGGCCGGGGGCGGCGGGGCGCGGCACGACCGGGGCGGTGTCGACGGAGGCGTACGGCCAGACGGCGTCGAGGAGTTCGCGGCGGCGTACGGTCTCGCGCTCGACGGCCTCGGCGGAGACCGGCCGCACCGTCCCGAACCAGTGCCCCACCCCGTACCGGAAGCGGGTCGGCCCGCTGGTGGGGGAGAGGGCGAAGAAGGCCGCGTCGAAGACGGCGCCGAGGTGGCAGATCTCCAGCTCGCCGTCGTGCAGCCGTCCGCTGTCGACGAGGAAGCGGCCGACCGCCCGGTGCGCCCCGGCCCGGTCGACGGCCTCGTCCCAGCCCTCGCGGGGCAGCCGGCCGCCGGTGGTGAGGAGGACGTCGACGCCGGGGGCGGCGGGGCTCTCGGCGTGCACGACCCGGCCGTCGACGAGGTAGAGCGTGCCGTGGTCGCGCAGCAGGGCACCGGTGGCCTTCTCGGCGGCGAGCCGGACCAGCATCGGGGAGACGGGGGTGGCCGCCCGGGCGGTGTCGGGGGTGGCGACCGGGCTCATCCGAGGACCAGTCTCTCGGCGAGGTCGCGGAGCCGGATCCGGGCGAGGGCGAGGTTGCCGGATTCGCGGTCGAGCCAGAGGTGGAGGAAGACGCTGCTGTCGAAGGAGGTCTCGACGAAGCGGAGGACGTGGTAGCCGGCGCGGGTGGTGACGATCAGGTCCTCGACGGGCGGGCCGTCCTCAGGGCTCCCGTCGGCTGTCGTGAAGGAGTCGAACTCGGCTGCCGAGCGGGCGAGTTCGGCGGTCTCGGCGGCCGTCGTCTCGTGGTCGCCGACCGGTGAGTCGCCCGCCGTCCCGAGCGCGAGCCCGCTGGTCCAGTCGACCAGGGAGGCGCCCCGGGCCCCCGGCAGGGCCATGGCCTCCAGGAGGCACTCGTCGATTCCGGGCACGCGGATTCCCCTCCCGATGCGGCGCGCGAACGTAAGGCAGTGACGGTGACGCTACTGAACGTTCCGGCCCCGGGGAGGCGTTCTGGCATTTTCCATCGGAACATGCCGCTGTCTGACGCGAATTGATCCAGAGGGGTCCACGGCCGGACGATCAGCCGCGCGACTCCACGGCGTTCGCGATGTCGGACAGGTCCTTCGCGAGCGCCTTCGCGACGGCCTTCGTCCCGAAGCGGGCGAGGAGCCGGGCCATGAGCCCGGGGGTGCGGCCGCCGGCGGGCCGCGCGGAGAAGGTCATCCGCAGGGTGGTGGCCCCCGCGCCGTCGGGCGTCAGGGTGAGCTCGGAGACGTAGTGCATGCCGTGCGAGTCGGCGACCGTGACGTACCGGTCGGGCGGCTCGCACTCGGTCACGGTCATCTCCTCGGTGGCCTCCTTGCCCAGCATCCGGCGGGTCTCGCGCCAGCGCGTGCCCACGCCGAAGCCGCCTTCGGTGAGCACCTCCACCCGGTCGACGCCGGAGAGGACCCGGGGCATGTCCCGCAGGTCGGTGATCGACTCCCAGACCCGCCCGGGGGAGGCGGCGACCCGGCGTTCGGCGACGACGGAGGTGGTGTCCGTACCCGTTCCAGTCATGGCTTCATCGAAACCGGGCCGCCGCGCCCGCGCTACCGGACGGGCCACCCGACCTCCTGCCGGACCAGTGCGTCCGCCCGGTCCCCGCCCGCCTCGGCGACGATCTCGTCGAGCGTCTGGGGCCTGCGGACGGTCGTGAACGCCACGGCCCCGTCGCCGTCGACCGTGAAGCCGTGGATCCCGGGCCGGGGCAGGCTGTTGTACGCGTAGTGGTGGGCGAAGTAGTACGCGCCGGTGTCCGGGACCGCCACGACGTCGCCCGGGTGCAGCAGCGGCAGCGCCCGGCCCGTGGCGAGCAGGTCCCCGGCGAAGCAGGCGGGGCCCGCCACGTCCTGGACGACGTCCTCCCCGGCGCGGGGCCGGCCCTCGGAGTCGTACGCGAGGACGCGCAGCGGCCAGGACTCGGGGGCGTAGACCGTACGGGTGGCCAGCTGCACGCCCGCGTGGGTGACGGCGATCGGGCGGCCCCCGGAGGTCTTCGTGTACTCCACCCGGGCGAGGACGGTGCCGTGCTTGGCGAGCAGGGAGCGCCCGAACTCGGTGACGAGCCGGTAGCGGCCGTCGAAGAGCCCGGGGACGGTGTCGGCGAGCAGCCGGGCGTACGCCGCGTACGTCGGCGTCTCCTCGTCGGAGGTGAAGTTCACCGGCAGCCCGCCGCCGATGTCGAGGGTGTCGATCTGCTGCCGGCCGGCCGCCCGGTTGATCTCCTCGGCGAGCGCGTACGCCTCCCCGACCCCCTCGGCCATGAGGGCGAGCGGGACGCCCTGGGAGCCGGTGTGGGTGTGCAGCCGCGTCAGCCAGGGCCGCTCCAGGTAGGCCTGGACGACGGTCTTGCGGGCGCCCTCGTCGCGGAGTGCCACGCCGAACTTGGAGGTGGCGGTCGCGGTCGAGAGCGCCCCGATGGAACCGGCTCCGACCTGCGGGTTCACCCGGAGTCCCAGCGGTGAGGCGGTGGGCGCGGAGGCGACGAGCGCGTCGATCCGGCCGAGTTCCTGGAGGTTGTCGGCGTTGACGGCGATCCCGAGCGCGAGGGCCTGGCGGAGCTCGGCCGGGGTCTTGGCGGGGGAGTCGAGCACGGTGTGACCGGGCGGGATGCCGGCGGCGCGGGCGAGGGCCAGCTCGCCGGGGCTCGCGACCTCGACGCCGAGCCCCGCCTCGTGGAGCAGGCGCAGGACGGGCACGAGCGGGGCGGCCTTCACGGCGAAGGCGTGCAGCACGTGGGCGTCGGTGACGGCGGCGAAAGCGCTGGTCAGGGCGGTGGCGGAGGCGCGGATGCCAGCGGTGTCGAGGAGGGCGACGACCGGTTCGGCGGGGGAGAGGAGTCCTTGATCGACGGAGGCTCGGACGGCGAGATCGCGACGGGAGGAGGCCATGCGGCCCATCCTCGTCCATGGCGTGGCCGGTACGCCCTGTTGACTACAACTATTCAGCGAGACACTATGTGAATATCTGAACGACATTCGAGGAGGCACCCCCATGTCAGGACCCCGCCCCGTGCGAGCAGCCCGCGGTACGGAACTGAGCGCCCTGGGATGGCAGCAGGAAGCCGCCCTCCGGATGCTCCAGAACAACCTCGACCCCGAGGTCGCCGAACACCCCGACAAGCTCGTCGTCTACGGCGGCACCGGCAAGGCCGCCCGCGACTGGCGCTCCTTCGACGCCATGGTCCGCACCCTGCGCACCCTGAAGCAGGACGAGACGATGCTCGTCCAGTCCGGCCGCCCCGTCGGCGTCATGCAGACCCACGAGTGGGCCCCGCGCGTCCTCCTCGCCAACTCCAACCTGGTCGGCGACTGGGCCAACTGGGAGGAGTTCCGCCGCCTGGAGCACCTCGGCCTCACCATGTACGGCCAGATGACCGCCGGCTCCTGGATCTACATCGGCACCCAGGGCATCCTCCAGGGCACCTACGAGACCTTCGCCGCCGTCGCCGCGAAGAAGTTCAACGGCACCCTGGCCGGCACCATCACCCTCACCGCCGGCCTCGGCGGCATGGGCGGCGCCCAGCCCCTCGCCGTGACGATGAACGACGGCGTCGCCATCTGCATCGACGTCGACCCGCGCGCCATCGAGCGCCGCATCGAGCACCGCTACCTGGACGTCAAGGCCGACAACCTCGCCCACGCCCTCCAGCTCGCCACCGAGGCCCGCGACGCCCGCCGCCCGCTCTCCATCGGCCTCCTCGGCAACGCCGCCGAGCTGCTCCCGCAGATGCTCGCCGAGGGCGCCCCGATCGACATCGTGACCGACCAGACCTCGGCCCACGACCCGCTCGCGTACCTCCCGATCGGCGTCGCCTTCGACGACATGGCCGACGCGGCGGCGAAGGACCCGGCCGGCTTCACGCAGCGGTCGCGCGAGTCGATGGCCAAGCACGTCGAGGCCATGGTCGGCTTCATGGACGCGGGCGCCGAGGTCTTCGACTACGGCAACTCGATCCGCGGCGAGGCCCAGCTCGCCGGCTACGACCGCGCCTTCGCCTTCCCCGGCTTCGTCCCCGCCTACATCCGCCCGCTGTTCTGCGAGGGCAAGGGCCCGTTCCGCTGGGCCGCCCTCTCCGGCGAGGCCTCGGACATCCACAAGACCGACAAGGCGATCCTCGACCTCTTCCCCGAGAACGAGTCCCTCCACCGCTGGATCAAGATGGCCGGCGAGCGCGTCCACTTCCAGGGCCTGCCCGCCCGCATCTGCTGGCTCGGCCAGGGCGAGCGCGACAAGGCCGGCGACATGTTCAACGACATGGTCGCCGACGGCACCCTCGCCGCGCCCCTCGCGATCGGCCGCGACCACCTCGACTGCGGCTCGGTGGCCTCCCCGTACCGCGAGACCGAGGCCATGCTCGACGGCTCCGACGCCATCGCCGACTGGCCGCTGCTCAACGCCATGGTGAACGTCGCCTCCGGCGCCTCCTGGGTCTCCATCCACCACGGCGGCGGCGTCGGCATGGGCCGCTCCATCCACGCCGGCCAGGTCTCCGTCGCGGACGGCACCAAGCTCGCCGGCGAGAAGATCCGCCGCGTGCTCACCAACGACCCCGGCATGGGCGTCATCCGCCACGTCGACGCGGGCTACGACATCGCCGAGCGCGTCGCCGACGAGAAGGGCGTCCGCGTCCCGATGCGCGAGGGTGACTCCGCGTGAGTGCGAGTTTCCACGCCATGTGGCGGTCGCTGCGGCCCATCGGCCGCAGCGACGCCTCGGGTGGATACCGCCGCTACGCCTGGACGGGCGCCGACGCCGACTGCCGCCTCTGGTTCCGCATGCAGGCCGAAGCCCGCCGCCTGGACGTCGAGACCGACCGCAACGGCAATCAGTGGGCCTGGCTCGGCGACCCCACGGCCGGCGACGCCGTCGTCACCGGCTCCCACCTGGACTCCGTCCCCGACGGCGGCGCCTTCGACGGCCCCCTCGGCGTCGTCTCCTCCTTCGCCGCCCTCGACGAGCTCCGCGCCCGCGGCGTCTCGTTCAAGCGGCCCCTCGCCATCGTCAACTTCGGCGACGAGGAAGGAGCCCGCTTCGGCCTCGCCTGCGTCGGCTCCCGCCTCACCGCCGGCCGGCTGACGAAGGAGCAGGCGTACGAGCTCCGCGACGCGGACGGCATCAGCCTCCCGCAGGCCATGGAGGCGGCCGGGTACGACCCCGCCGGGATCGGCGCGGACCCCGAGCGGCTCGCCCGCATCGGCGCCTTCGTCGAGCTCCACGTCGAGCAGGGCCGGGCCCTGGACCTGTCCGGGGACGCCGTCGGCATCGCCTCCTCCATCTGGCCGCACGGCCGCTGGCGGTACGACTTCGCCGGCGAGGCCAACCACGCCGGCACCACCCGGCTCGTCGACCGCCGCGACCCGATGCTCACCTACGCGGAGACCGTCCTCGCGGCCCGCCGCGAGGCCGAACTCGCGGGCGCCGTCGCCACCTTCGGCAAGATCGCCGTCGAGCCGAACGGCGTCAACGCCATCCCGTCCCTGGTCCGCGGCTGGCTCGACGCCCGCGCCGCCGACCAGGGCTCCCTCGACAAGGTCGTCGCGGGCGTCGAGGCGGAGGCCCGCGCCTACGCCGAACGCCACGGCATCGACCTCACGGTCGTCCAGGAGTCCTTCACCCCGATCGTGGACTTCTCGCACGCCCTGCGCGACGAGCTCTCCCGGATCCTCGGCACCTCGGGCAAGGTGCCGGTCCTCGGCACGGGCGCGGGACACGACGCGGGCATCCTGTCCGAATCGATCCCGACCGCCATGCTGTTCGTACGGAACCCCACCGGCGTCTCGCACTCCCCGGCCGAACACGCGGCCGAGGACGACTGCGTGGCCGGGGTCCTCGCACTCGCCGACGTACTGGAGGAGCTGGCGTGCCGCTGACGACGTACTGGCTGGAACACGCCTGGCTCGACACGAACGTCGAGCCGGGCGTGGCCCTGGACGTATCGGCCGAGGGCCGGATCGAGGCCGTGCGCACGGGGGTGGAGACGCCCCCGCCGGGCGCGACCGTCCTCCGCGGCCTCACGATCCCCGGCCTCGCGAACGCCCACTCGCACGCCTTCCACCGCGCCCTGCGCGGCACGGTCCAGGTCGGCTCCGGCACGTTCTGGACCTGGCGCGAGATCATGTACACCGTCGCCCAGCGACTCACCCCCGACAGCTACTTCGCGCTCGCCCGCGCGGTGTACGCGGAGATGGCCCTCGCGGGCATCACCTCCGTCGGGGAGTTCCACTACCTGCACCACGCGCCCGGCGGCAGCCCGTACGCCGACCCCAACGCGATGGGCGAGGCGCTCATCGCCGCCGCCGCCGAGGCGGGCATCCGCATCACCCTCCTCGACACCGCGTACCTCTCCTCCGGCTTCGGCGCCGCCCCCGAGCAGCACCAGCTCCGCTTCACGGACGGCACGGCCGAGAAGTGGGCGGAGCGGGTCTCGGCCCTCAAGGAACGGGACGGCGTACGCGTCGGGGCGGCGATCCACTCCGTACGGGCCGTCCCGGCCGAGCAGCTGGCGACGGTGGCGCAGTGGGCGGAGGGCCGCAGGGCCCCGCTGCACGTCCACCTGTCCGAGCAGACGGCGGAGAACGACGCCTGCCTCGCCGCCCACGGCCGCACGCCGACCCAGCTCCTCGCCGACCACGGCGTCCTCGGCGCCCGCACCACGGGCGTCCACAACACCCACCTCACCGACACCGACATCACCCTGCTCGGCTCGTCGACCACCGGCACCTGCATGTGCCCGACGACCGAACGGGACCTCGCGGACGGCATCGGCCCCGCCGTGGCCCTCCAGCGCGCCGGCTCGCCGCTCTCCCTGGGCAGCGACAGCCACGCCGTCATCGACCTCCTGGAGGAGGCGCGGGCCATGGAGCTGAACGAGCGCCTGCGCACCCGCACCCGAGGCCACTGGACAGCGGCGGCGCTGCTGCGGGCGGCGACGGCGGACGGCCACGCGGCGCTCGGATGGCAGGACGCGGGCGCGCTGGAGCAGGGCGCCCTGGCCGACTTCACGACGATCACCCTGGACTCGGTCCGCACGGCCGGCCCGGTGCCCCGCCTGGGCGCCGAGACGGCGGTCTTCGCGGCGACGGCGGCGGACGTGCACCACGTGGTGGTGGGCGGCCGGGTCGTCGTACGGGACGGCGCGCACGTCGCCGTACCGGACGTGGGCGAGGCCCTCGCGACCGCGATCGCCACGCTCAGAAGCTGACGGCGGGGTCGTGGGCATGCGTTCCGCGGGGCGGAACGGATGGGCACGACCCGACCACCGGCCCGCACCCGAACGACCCGCCCCCACGGAGAGCAAGATGACGACGACGCTCATCAAGAACATCGCCACCCTCGTCACGAACGACCCGACCCTGGGGGACGGTTCACCGCTGGGCCTGATCACGGACGCGGCCCTCGTCCTCGACGGCGGCACGGTCGTCTGGGCGGGCCCGGCGGCCCAGGCCCCGCCCGCGGACGAGGCCGTCGACGCCGGCGGCCGCGCCGTCATCCCCGGCTTCGTCGACTCCCACTCCCACCTCGTCTTCGCGGGCGACCGCACCGCGGAGTTCAACGCCCGCATGTCCGGCCAGCCGTACAAGGCGGGTGGCATCCGCACGACCGTCGCGGCGACCCGCGCGGCGAGCGACGACGCCCTCTCGGCGAACGTGGCCCGCTACCTCCGCGAGGCCCTCGCCCAGGGCACGACCACCTTCGAGACGAAGTCCGGCTACGGCCTGACCGTCGAGGACGAGGCCCGCGCCCTGCGCATCGCCGCCGAGCACACCGACGAGGTCACCTACCTCGGCGCGCACATCGTCTCCCCGGACTACGCGGACGACCCGGCGGCGTACGTGGACCTGGTCACCGGCGAGATGCTGGAGGCCTGCGCCCCGTACGCCCGCTGGGTGGACGTCTTCTGCGAGAAGGGCGCCTTCGACGGCGACCAGGCCCGCGCGATCCTCACCGCGGGCAAGGCGAAGGGCCTCCACCCCCGGGTGCACGCCAACCAGCTCACGTACGGCCCCGGCGTCCAGCTGGCGGTGGAGCTGGACGCGGCGAGCGCGGACCACTGCACGCACCTGACGGACGCGGACGTGGACGCCCTGGCCTCCGGCAACACGGTCGCCACGCTCCTCCCGGGGGCGGAGTTCTCCACCCGCGCGCAGTGGCCGGACGCCCGCCGCCTCCTGGACGCGGGCGTGACGGTGGCCCTGTCCACGGACTGCAACCCGGGCTCCTCCTTCACCTCCTCGGTGCCCTTCTGCATCGCCCTCGCGGTACGGGACATGGGCATGACGCCCGACGAGGCCGTCTGGTCCGCCACGGCGGGCGGCGCGGCGGCCCTCCGCCGCACGGACGTCGGCCGGCTGACGCCCGGCGCCCGCGCGGACCTCACCGTCCTGGACGCCCCGTCCCACGTCCACCTCGCCTACCGCCCGGGCGTCCCGCTGGTGACGGAGGTCTGGCGCAAGGGCGTACGGACGGTCTGAGTGGGAACAGAGGGGGATTGAGTAGCCGTACTCAGGCGGGGCGGGGCCGGTGCGGCCGACACTCGGACCATGAAGCCAACTCCCGTACGTAACAGTCGAGTCGGTCGCGGCCTGGCGCTGGCGGCCCTGTGCGCGCTCGCCCTCACGGCCTGCGGGACGGAGGGGGCGGGGAGCGGAACCCCGTCCGGGTCGGGGGCCGGGCGGGTGGCCGACCCCGCCGCGAGCCAGTCCCCGACACCCACCCCGACACCCACCGCGCCGGCCACCGACCCCGCCGACGACCCCGACCGCACGCCTGAGGAGCAGGCGGCCGAGCTGCGGTTCATGCAGCTGATGGTCACCGTCGCCGAACCGTGCAGGGCGGAACTCGGACTCCCCACCGAGCCGCCGATGGAGCCGGACGGGCCGCCGCCCACCGACGTCCCGTCGGAGGCGCCCCCTGTCGACCTCCCGCCGCCGCCCTCCCCGAGTCCCTGGAGCTTCGAACGGGCCAGGCAGGAGGTCGAGTTGGAGGCGGGCGACACGTGCGTGGCGCCGCTCCACGCCAAGCGCATCGCGAAGGCGCTGGAGGGCGGGACGGCTGCGACGCCGGCCGCTGTGGAGAAGGCCCTGAAGGGCATCGGCTTCGACGTGGGCTATCGCGTCCACGGCCCCCGGCAGGTGAACGGAAAGGTCGAGTTCACGCTGGACCTGCGGTCCATGGGCGACTCCCTGTGCCTCTCCGGGAGCTACGACGGCACCCGGACGCGCTTCGACCCGTACGGCGCCTCCCCGGAGGTACGCTGCCCGGACGTGAAGCGCCGCGGCTGACGGCGAGGCCCTACCCTCAGGCGCATGACCGTCACCACCGCGCTCTGGTCCTTCGCCCTGGTCGTGGGTCTTCTGACCCTCACCCCCGGTCTCGACACCGCCCTGATCCTCCGTACGGCGGCCCTGGGCCACCGGGCGCGGGCCTGGGGCGTCGTCCTCGGCATCCAGACGGGCGTCCTGGCCTGGGGCGCGCTCACCTCCCTGGGCGTGACCGCGCTCCTCACGGCCTCCCACCTGGCGTACGAGACGCTGCGCTGGGCGGGAGCGGCGTACCTGGTCTGGATGGGCATCCAGATGCTGAGGAAGACGTTCGGGGGCCACCCGGCACAGGAGGCGCCGGAGGGAAGCACCCCGGACACCTTCAAGTCCGGTTGGCGCCAAGGCACCTTCACGAACCTCCTCAACCCGAAGGTGGGCGCGTTCTACGTGGCGGTGCTGCCGCAGTTCCTCCCGGCGGACACGAACCACCTGGCGATGGGCCTGCTCCTCACCACGGAGCACATCCTCCTCGGCCTCCTCTGGTCCACCGCCCTGATCGCCGGCGCCCGCCTCCTCTCCACCTGGCTCCGCCGCCCCACCGCCCGCCGCACCCTGGACCGCCTCACGGGCACGGTCATCACGGCCTTCGGCCTCCGCCTGGCCTTCGGCGACTGAGCGTCCGCCGACCCGTAGCATGACCCGATGCCACCGTCAGACGACGATCTGTCCCGAGCGCTGCACGATCCCGCCGACCCGCCGCTCCACCCGCTGCCGCAGGCCGTGGCGGACCTCCTCCGCACCCTCGACGCGCCTCCGCGCCTGGCGGCCCACCTGCGGGCCGTCCACGACGTGGCACGGCGGCTGGTCACCTGGGCGGAGGACCGCTACCCCGGCCTGGCCGTCGACCGCGAGGCGGTGCTGTTCGGAGCGGCGACCCACGACATCGGCAAGGTCGTGCACCCCACCGAACTCTCCGGACCCGGCTCCCTCCACGAGCAGGCGGGCGAGGAACTCCTCACGGCCCACGGCTTCGCCCCGGAACTGGCCCGCTTCGCGGCCACCCACGCCACGTGGACGAACCCCGGGGCGACCCTGGAGGACCTGCTGGTCAGCACGGCCGACAAGATCTGGAAGAACAAACGGGTCCCCGAGCTGGAAGACCTGGTCGTGGCCCGCCTGACCGAGGCGACGGGCAGGCCCCGCTGGGAGGAGTTCCTCGCCCTCGACGAACAACTCGAACACCTCGGCGCCGCCGCGGACCACAGACTCGCCTTCCAGGCGTCGTTCCCGACGGCCCGGGTCAGCGGTGGCCGAGCACGTTGACCACGCGGCCGTCCGGGTCGCGGACGAAGAAGCGGCGGACGCCCCACTCCTCGTCGGTCAGCGGGTGGACGATCTCGGCACCCGCCGCCCGCATGGTCGCGTACGCCGCGTCGACGTCCTCGACCTCCACGCTGAGGTCGGGGACGACGGGCGCGGTCAGGTCGGCGGCCATCAGGCTGATCTGGGCGGTGGGGGCGGACGGCGAGGCGAGCGTCGCGATCCAGCCGTGGTTCATGACCTCCTCGAACCCGAGCAGACCGTAGAAGTCGCGGTTCTCGGCGGGGGCGTGGGTCCGCAGGTTGGGGACGACACGGCGGACGGTCATCGGGGGCTCCGGAACGTCGGGAACGGCGGACAGGGAGGTGGTCCCATGGCCCGCACCCTAAGGCGCGGTCAGCGGAACTCGTGGACGACCTCGATCTCGCCCACGATGTGCGCGTTGAACTCGTCCAGCTCCTCCGCCGGCACCCACAGCTCCAGGATCGTCCGTCCGCCCGCCTGCTGGACCGGGTACCTGCGCAGGAACTCCGTGTCGACCTCGAAGCGGGTGACGTAGCCGACGCCGCTTTGCTTCACGTTCCAGTCGCGCGCGATCCGCACCGCGTACTCCTCGTTGAGGACCGGGTAGAAGATCGGCTGGTCCGGCAGCCGCGGCGGCCAGGCGCGCAGGCCGAGCTCCCGGACGAGCGCCAGCTCCTCGGGGCCGGTGGGGCGCCACAGGGTCGTCGTCGGGCGGGGGCGGCCGGTCATGGTGGTTCGCTCTCTGCGCGTCGGGAAGTCGGGGTGCTCGACCGTACCGGCGCTGCCGCGCGGCAGTCACCTCGTTTCCGGCGCCGCCCGCCCGCCGGCGGGCTACTCCGACAGCGCCCGCACCAGTTCCTCCGCCGCCCCCAGCGCCCCCACCTCACCCGCCGTCAGGTTCGGGTCCGCCGCGCGCCGGGCGCGGGCCGCCGGGAGGTGGGGGAGGACGGGGCCGCGGGTCGCCGACAGGAGGGCGGCCAGGCCCGCGCGGGCGCCGGGTGCGTACGGGGCGGAGGAGACGGCCACCTCGGCGAGGATCAGCGCCGACATGGCGCGGTCCAGGCCCGGCGGGCGGCCCTCCTCCGCCGTCTGCCAGTCGATGACGACGGGGCCACGGGCCTCCGTGAGGATCACGTTCCCGGGGTGCAGGTCCAGGTGCACCACGCCGCCGCCCGGCAGCGCGTGCAGACGGGCCAGGAGGTCCGCGAGGAGCGCGCCCGCCGGTTCCGGCTCGTACGTCCCCGCGAGCAGCGCGTCCAGGAGGGACGGTCCCGTCAGGCGCTCCATCACCAGGTCCGGGCCGTCCGCGTGGAGGACGGCCGGCACCGGGTAGCCCTGGTCCGCGAGCCGGGCCATCACCGTCGCCTCCCGGGTCGCGTCCCCGCCGTCCCGGTACCGCCGCAGCACCCGCTCCTCGTCGAGCGCGTGCACGTCCGCCGTCCTGCCCTGCCCGATGATCTCCAACTGCCCTTGCCCTTCCGTTCCTTGGGTGACAGGAAGGGCCCGTCCAGGGTCGGTAGACCGTGAACGGGCCCTTTCCGCCGCCATTTTGGCGGCTCAAGAGTGCCGGTGGAGGTCACTCCTCCAGCGTCAGGCCCCGGCGCAGCCGGCCCAGGGTGCGGGCGAGCAGCCGGGAGACGTGCATCTGTGAGATGCCGAGCTCCGCGCCGATCTCCGACTGGGTGAGGCCGGTGACGAAGCGCAGGGAGAGGATCTGCCGTTCGCGCGCGGGCAGCGAGGCGATCATCGGCTTGAGGGAGGCGATGTACTCGATCCCGGTGAGCCCGTTGTCCTCGTAGCCGAGGCGGTCGGCGAGCGCGGCCTCGCCGCCGGCGCCGTCCTCCTCGTCGGGCTGCGCGTCGAGGGAGGTCGCGGTGTAGGCGTTGCTCGCGGCCATGCCCTCGACGACCTCCTCCGGCGCGATGCCGAGTTCCTCGGCGAGTTCGGCGACGGTCGGGGCGCGGTCGAGGCGCTGGGCGAGCGCGTCACCGGCCCGGGCGAGGTCGAGTCGGAGCTCCTGGAGCCGGCGGGGCACGTGCACGGACCACGAGGTGTCGCGGAAGAAGCGCTTGATCTCGCCGATGATCGTCGGCATCGCGAAAGTCGGGAATTCGACGCCCCGGGTCAGCTCGAAGCGGTCGATCGCCTTGATGAGGCCGATGGTGCCGACCTGGACGATGTCCTCCATCGGTTCGCTGCGGGTGCCGAACCGGGCGGCGGCGAACCTGACCAGGGCGAGGTTGAGTTCGACGAGGGTGTTGCGGACGTACGCGTGGTCGTGGGTGCCCTCCTCCAGCTCGGAGAGCCGGGCGAAGAGCTGCTTCGACAGGGCACGGGCGTCGACCGGTCCGATCCGGTCGAGCGGTGTGTCGAGCAGTCGGTCGGGCAGTTCGACGGCAGGGGGGACAGGGGGGTGGGGGAGTGCTGCCGACGGCGCGTCGGGGGTACGCGGGGCGTCGAGCCGGGGTGACATGGGTCTCCTTCTGGTTCTTCTCGCTGCGGTTTGCGGCGCCTCCAAAGCCGGCCGGGTCGGATGTTCTCTTCTAGCCCTACCCGCTCGACCCGGATGGTTGCAAGTGGCAATAATCCGTTTCGTACCGATATGAGAAGTACCTCGTGTGCATCGGAGGGCACCCCGCTTGTAGGGTTCGGGGCACGTCAGTCGGCATCCGCGAGAGCGAAAGAGGCACGGCCATGGACCGCGAACACATCGGCAGCGCGCCGCCCGCGCGGCTGCGGGTCGAGGTCCGGGACGTGGGCGGGAGCGCACTCCTCACACCCGTCGGTGAGCTCGACCACCACACCGCCGAACTGCTGCGCACCCCCCTGGACGACGCCCTCGACGCGGGCCGCGCCCGGCTCGTCGTCGACTGCTCGGGTCTGGAGTTCTGCGACTCGACCGGCCTCAACGTGCTGCTCGGCGCCCGCCTGAGGGCGGACGCGGCCGGTGGTGGCGTCCATCTGGTGGCGATGCCGCCCGCGGTGGCCAGGGTGTTCCACATCACGGGCGCGGACGCCGTTTTCACCGTCCACGAGACGCTCGCCACAGCACTCCCCGGCTGAGACCCGCGTCATACGCCGTCGCCCCGGCGTCACCCCGCACGGCCCCCGTACGTCCTGTTCCCTCTGTCCCGCCGATCGGTGAGGTGAAGCGTTGATGGACCAAGCTTCCGACGTCCGTACGCTCGCCCTCGGCGAGACCAGCGGCACCGTGCCGCTCGCGCGTGACTTCACGCGGTCGGCGCTCCACGAGTGGGGCTGGCTGCCGGCCGCCACCGCCGACCGCAGGGCCGCCGCCGAGGACGTCCTGCTCGTCGTCTCCGAACTCGTCACCAACGCCTGCCTGCACGCCGAGGGCCCCGAGCGGCTCGTCGTCCTGCGGATGCCCCGGACGCTGCGCCTCGAAGTCACCGACCGCGGCGCCGGACAGCCCGCGCCGCGCACCCCGCACCGCTCCGGGCGGCCTGGCGGACACGGCATGTTCATCGTGCAGCGGCTCTGCCTCGACTGGGGCATCGACCGCACCCCGGGAGCCCCCGGCAAGACCGTCTGGGCCGAACTGGCCGCACCGGCATAGGACTTTCACAACTCGACGCGTTCCCCTGCCTTCCCTCCGCAAGGTCTCGGGCGTACCTTGACGCCCAATCTGAAAGACCGTCAGTTTCGTTGCGGTGAGGGGTGCTCGGGGTGTCCAAGGTGCCGAACCGGAGGAGAACGACCGCTGCGCTCACGGCGGCGGTCGCGGTGGCGGGCGCGGCCGTGCTGGCCGGCGCACCGGCCGCCCAGGCGGCCGTCGTCGACGTCAACTACGCCTGCGAGACGAAGATCGGGCCCAAGAGCGCCGTCTCGCCCGTCGACATCAAGGCCGTGAAGAGCGGCAGCGGCTACACGATCACCATGTCGTTCGAGAAGGGGGTCTCCGACAGCCCGGTCGAACTCCCCAAGGGCGTCATGACCCCGCGCGCCGAACTCGTCCTCGGCGGCGACGCGAGCGGCACGGTCAAGGTCACGGGGACGCCGAACACGGCCGCCATCCCGCCGGACACCCCGATCAAGATCGGCACGCTGACCGGCACGTTCACCCCGAAGAAGAACGGCAAGGTCACCTTCACGGCGGGGACCCTCACCGTGCACGCCCTCGGGATGGACGCGGCCGTCTGCACGCCGAAGAACAACCCGAAGCCCTCGCTGGAACTCCAGGTCACGGGCGTCTCGGGAGGCTCCGACACCCCGCCCCCCGCCGACGACTCCGGGGACTCCGGCGGCCGACTGCCCAAGACCGGCCCGCTGGACTCCGCCCTGGCGCTCGGCACCCTCGGCGGCACCGTCCTGCTGACCGGCGCCGCCGGAGTCCTCTGGCTCACGCGGCGCACGGCACGCTGATGCGGACGGCGGACCGCTCCGGACGGCGGACGGCGGACCGCGCCCGGAGGCGTACGGAGGCGAGCGCCAGGGGTCGTTCGGAGACGGAGGCGAGCGCCAGGGGTCGTACGGAGACGGAGGCGAGCGCCAAGGGCCGTGCGGAGACCGAGGCGAGCGCCAGGGGTCGTTCGGAGACGGAGGCACGCTCCCGTGCGTCTGCGGCGCGCTCCGGGAGGCGTACGGCCGCGCGCTCCGGGCTCCTGGTCGCCGCGACAGCCCTCCTCGGCGCTGTCGCGGCGGCGCCCCCCGGCGCCCAGGAGTGGACGGCGGCGCCCGCCGCCGGCCGGCCGTACGCCTACCTGGAGGGCCCCGCGGGCAGCGTCCTCCAGGACACCCTGTCGGTCACCAACCCCGGCACCGCACCGCTCACCGTGCGCCTCACCGGCCAGGGCGCCCCGGTGTCCTTCGCCGCCCGGACCGTGACCGTGCCCGCCAGGACCCGCGCCGACGTGCCCTTCGCCGTGACCGTCACCGCGGACACCCCGCCCGGCGAACACCGGGGCACCGTCCGGGCCGCGGCCGCCGGCCGGGAGGTGCGCGTCGACCTCCGGCTACGGGTCAGCGGACCGCACCTCGCCGCGCTCACCGTCGAGGACGTCCACGTCGACACCCGCACCGGCGCCCTCCGCTACACCCTGGTCAACCGCGGGACCACGGTCCTCGCCCCGCGCCTCGCGGTCCGCGCCGAGGGCCTCCTCGGCACCGTCCTTGACCGGCCCGGCCGGGCCCTGCCGCTCACCCTCCGCCCCGGCGAGCGGGCCACCAGGACCGAACCCTGGCCCGACCCGCCCGCCCTCGACTCCGTCACGGTCCGGCTGACGGCCACCGCACCGGGCGCCGCCCCCGCCACCGCCCGCGCCGAGGCCGCCTTCGCCTCGGGCCCCGCGCTCACCGGCGCCGGCGGGCTGCTCCTCGCGGCGGCGGGCGGCGCCGGGTACGCGGTGCGGCGGCGGAACAGGTCCCGTACGCCGGGAGAGCAGGCGGGCGCGAGCCGCGCGTCCCGTACCCAGCGAGCCCCGGCGGGAGCGACACCATGAGGACGATCCGTACGGCCGCCGCCCTCCTCGCCGCCCTCGCCCTCCTCCTGCTGCCCGCCGTCCCCGCGACGGCGGCCCCGGGGCCCGTGGTCGCGCTCTCGCAGGCGGAGGGCGGCAAGGGCGGCGAGATCACCGTCAGCGGCAGCGGCTGGAAACCCGGCGCGCTGCTCATGCTCCTGATCTGCGGTCAGGCCGCCCCCGGCAAGGGCGTCATCGGCGGCACCAACTCCTGCGCCAACACCGAGGGCCGGGCCGCCACCGTCGACAGCCGGGGCGCGTTCAGCGCGAAGCTCCCCGTCGCCGAACCGCCCAAGCCCTGCCCCTGCGTGGTGCACGTGGCCGGGGTCACCGGGCAACAGGACGCCGTCGACAAGGAGTTCACGGTCGCCGGCCACCCCACCGCCCCGCTCCCCGAGGCCTCGGGCGACGGCCGCCTCGCCGTCCTCGCCGCCGTGCGCCTCGACGGCTCCAGCGGCCTCCTCGTCTGGTTCGGGGCGCCCCCGCGCCGGGACGTCGTCTTCACCGTCGGCAACCTCGGCCCGGCCCCCGTCAAGGACCCCGTCTTCCAGGTCGGCACCAGCCACGGCGTCTTCGCGCCGCAGTACGAGGAACGCCAGTGGCGCGGCACGATCGAACCCGGCAAGAAGGCCCTGATCCGCCTCCCCGCCGAGCTCACGGCCGGCGCGCACGGCGACTACCAGGTCTCCGTGAAGTACGCGGGCAAGGTCCTCGTCGAGCAGCCCTGGGGCGTCGGCAGGCCCTGGGGCGTGACGCTCTTCTGGGTGCTCCTCGCCGTCGTCGTGCCCGCCGCGCTGTTCCGGATCGGCATGGCCGTGGTCGACCGCGCGCGGCCCGCTTCCGGGGCCGCCCGGACCGGAGGCCACCGGACCCGGACGGGGCCGCGCCGGCGGCGCCGCGCCCCGGCCCGTACACCCGCTTCCGCCCCCGCACCGGGGGACGAGGAGACGACCGCGGCCCTGCCGTGGTTCAGCCCTGACTCCGCACCGTCAGCGCCAGAGAGCAGCAGCCCGACGACGAAGGGACATGCGTGAGTACGCAACGGAGGATGAGCGCGGCCGGGGTCGCGCTGATGCTCGGCGGCGCGGGGATCCTGTATGCCGCCGGCCCCGCCCAGGCCGCCGAGGTCGGTTACGCGACGGAGTGCATCCCGCCGTCGATCTCGGGGCTCCCGCCCGTGCAGGGCACGACGAAGGTGCTGATCACCGCACCGGCGGAGGCCAAGGTCGGCGACGAGGTCGAGATCGTCTGGAAGACGGTCCAGGCCGCCTCGAAGAACCCCGACGTGCTCGACCTGGAGAAGGACACGGTCAAGCCGACCGGCGTCCTCACCGTGGGCGGCGCGGGGAGCGGGACCGTCGCCATGGAGGGACCGCGGCAGAACCCGCCGATCCCCAAGAACAGCCCGATGGTTCTGCCCGACATGAAGGGGAAGCTGAAGCTGGACAAGGCGGGCGAGTTCACCCTGACGCCCGGCAAGTACACGATCAACGTGTCCAAGCCCCTGTCGACGGACACCAAGTGCTCCCCGAAGGAGACGGTGCCGGTCGGCGCGACGATCAAGGTCACGGACGGGGGAGGGGGGACGACGACGTCGGGCGGTTCGACGTCGGGCGGGACGACCTCCGGGGGTACGACGACGGCCGGCGGTACGACCTCCGGCGGTACGACGTCGGGCGGGACCACGACCACCTCGGGCGGTTCCTCCACCTCGGGCGGGTCCACGGCCTCGGGCGGTTCTACGAGCTCGGGCGGCTCCTCGGCCTCCGGTGGTACGAGTTCCACCGGCGGCGGCTCGAACGACACCGGCGGCTCCGCGACCAGCTCCTCCGGCGGCACCGGCGGGAGCTCAGGCGGTGGCGGCGGGCAGACGGACTTCTCCGGCAAGCAGGTCGCGGTCCAGTTCTCCTGCCAGCCCCCCGGCCCCACCTCGATCGCCTCCAAGGTGACGATCGACGCCAAGAAGAACGGCAATGCCTACGACCTCACGGTCAAGACCGCCAAGGGCGTCATGGACAGCCCGGCGGCCCTGCCCGCCGGCGCCCTCAAGCCGTCGATGGCCGTCAAGATCGGCGGCGCGGACAGCGGATCGGTGAAGGTCACCGGCCCCGCCAACGCGGCTCCGCTGGAGGCGGGCAAGCCGGTCGACCTGCCCGACATGAAGGGCACCTACACACCGGGGGCGACCGGCAAGTCCACCCTCAGCCCCGGCGCCCTCACCATCAACGTCACGCTCGGCGGCTCGCAGATCGTCATCCCCTGCCAGGTCAAGGGCGCCGTGCAGGCCTCCCTCGAACTGGACACGAGCAAGCAGGCGGGCGGCGCCTCCGGCGGCTCCGACGGCGGCGCGGGCACGGCCACCGGCTCGGGCTCCGGCGGTGCCGACGGCGGGAACCTCGCCCACACCGGCGCCGAGAACGACGGCGCCCTGCGCGCCCTCGCCCTCGTCGCGGGCACGATCATCCTGGTCGGCGGTGCGGTGTTCACCTTCACCCCCTGGGCGCGGCTCAGGCGCTGAGAACGACGGAGGGCCCGTCGCACCGGTGCGGTGCGACGGGCCCTCCGTGCGGGCGGGTGACGTCAGTGGACGTCGCCCATGAGCGACTTGACCTTCTTGCGGTACATGAAGATCGCGAAGGCGGCCAGGGTCGCGGCTGCTGCCTGCAGGGCGATGATTCCGGTGCCGTTCAGGTCCACGCCCGCGAGGGAGAGCAGACCCGTGGTGCAGTCACCGGCGGTGACGGCGAGGAAGAACACACCCAGCATCTGCGAGGCGTACTTCTTCGGGGCCATCTTCGTGGTCAGCGACAGACCGACCGGGGACAGGCACAGCTCGGCGATCGTCTGGATCATGTAGATGCCGACCAGCCACATCGGGCTGACCTTGGCGTCGCCGGTGGCCATGCCGATCGGGGCGAGGAACACGAAGAACGAGATGCCGATGCCGAGGAGGCCCAGCGAGAACTTCACGATGGTGCTCGGCTCCTGGTTGCGGCGGGCGAGCCACACCCACAGCCAGGCGAAGACCGGGGCCAGAGCCATGACGAACAGCGGGTTGAGCGACTGGAACCAGGTGGCCGGGAAGCTCAGCGGACCGATGTGGTCGGTGGTCTTGCTGTCCGCGAAGAGGGACAGGGTCGAGCCGCCCTGGTCGTAGATCATCCAGAAGACGGCCGCGGCCACGAAGAACCAGATGTAGCCGGAGACCTTCGACTGCTCGGCCTTGTCGAGTTCCTTGTCGCGCTTGATGCGGACGATCACGGCGATCGGGATGATCAGGCCGGCGACGGTGATCGGGACCAGCGCCCAGTTCAGGGTGTACATGCCGGCGGCGACGACGGCGCCGTAGAAGACGGCGATGGCGACGGCCGTGAGGCAGACCTTCACGAGGACGGACTTGCGCTCGGCGGCGGAGAGCGGGTTCGGGACCACGCTGCTCTTCTCGCTCAGGTGGCGGGTGCCGAAGAGGAACTGGCCCAGACCCACGGCCATGCCGATGGCCGCGAGCAGGAAGCCCATGTGCCAGTTGTAGTTCTCGCCGACGGTGCCGATGACCAGCGGGGCGAGGAACGCGCCGAGGTTGATGCCGACGTAGAAGAGCGTGAAGCCACCGTCGCGGCGCGGGTCGTCCGGGCCGTCGTAGAGGTGGCCGACCATCGTGGAGATGTTGGCCTTGAGCAGACCGGAGCCGGCGGCGACGAGCGCCAGACCGACGAAGAACATCGCCTGGCCGGGAATGGCCAGCGAGGCGTGGCCCGCCATGATCACGAAACCGGCGATGGTGACGGTCTTTCGGGCGCCCCAGACGCGGTCGCCGAACCAGCCGCCGGGCATGGCCATCAGGTAGACCATCGAGACGTACACCGAGTAGATGGCCGTCGCGGTGGCCGCCGTCATGGCGAGGCCGCCACCCTGGCTGCCGGTCGCGGCGTCCGCGCCGCCGGAGACCAGGTACAGAACGAGAAGGGCCCTCATGCCGTAGTAGGAGAAACGCTCCCACATCTCGGTCATGAAGAGGGTGGCCAGACCACGGGGGTGGCCGAAGAACGTCTTCTCGGAACCAGGGGTTCCGGTCGAAGCCGTCGTCAGGCTGGACGCCATGTCGATCCTTGCTCTGTCGGGACGCTCGCTTTGTGAGCGGGTTGCGCCCGGTGGGGGAGGCCGGCACCGGCGGAGCCGCAGAGGACTCCACAGGGATCCACGCCCCGGTTGACGCGTGTACGCGCCCCGGGACCCGGCCCACAGGTCATTCACCGTCAAGGTTCGGCGGAGCCGAACTTACGCAGAAAGAGGACCTTGGCGCGCGAAGCTGGCCAAAGGTCCCCGATTACCGCTACTGACGTCTCGCCACCATACGACACGACAGTGCCGGATATGGAAGGACTTGAGAGATGGATCACAGGTGACGAAGGAACCGTACGCGATCATTCGAAGGTCATCTGCTGGATGCCCACAAGATCCCCAGGGGCCATCCCTGCCCGGCGGATCCCGACCCGGCCCGGGTGCCGTGCGGACTACCATCACCCCATGACCCGTGTACTGCTCGCCGAGGACGACGCATCCATCTCGGAACCGCTGGCTCGCGCCCTGCGGAGAGAGGGGTACGAGGTCGAGGTCCGCGAGGACGGCCCGACGGCCCTCGACGCCGGACTCCAGGGCGGGGTCGACCTGGTCGTGCTCGACCTCGGCCTGCCCGGCATGGACGGCCTGGAGGTCGCGCGCCGGCTCCGCGCCGAAGGTCACACGGTCCCGATCCTGGTCCTCACCGCCCGCGCGGACGAGGTCGACACCGTCGTCGGGCTCGACGCGGGCGCCGACGACTACGTCACCAAGCCCTTCCGGCTCGCCGAGCTCCTCGCCCGGGTCCGGGCCCTGCTCCGGCGCGGCTCCACCGAGCCCGCCGCCGCCCCCGCGACCCACGGCGTACGGATCGACGTCGAGTCGCACCGCGCCTGGATGGGCGACGAGGAGCTCCAGCTCACCGCGAAGGAGTTCGACCTGCTCCGGGTCCTGGTCCGGGACGCCGGCCGGGTCGTCACCCGCGACCAGCTGATGCGCGAGGTCTGGGACACCACCTGGTGGTCCTCCACCAAGACCCTCGACATGCACATCTCCTGGCTGCGCAAGAAGCTCGGCGACGACGCGGCGAACCCCCGCTACATCGCGACGGTCCGGGGAGTCGGCTTCCGCTTCGAGAAGAGCTGAGCCACGCCGGGCCACCGTTTCCGACCAGAGCTGAGCCACCGTTAAGCCATGCGCCGCCGCCTGATCAACTCCACGCTCGCCGTCGTCCTCGTCGTCATCGCCGTCTTCGGCGTCTCCCTCGTCCTCGTCGAGACCCGCACCATCTCCAACAGCGCCCAGGAGAGCGTGGACTCGGAGGCGCTGCGGATCGTCTCCATCGTGGACAGCCGGCTCATCGGCGGCGAGCCGGTCAACCCGGACATCCTCGCCGAGCAGAGCGGCGCCAAGCGGTACGCCCAGATCCGCATTCCCGGCCGCGAGACCATCGAGATCGGTGCCCGCCCCGAGGGCGACGTCATCCGGGGCCTCGCCGAGGGCGAGCGCGGCGAGACCGTGCTCGTCGAGGAGTCCCGCTCCGCGGTGACCGCCGAGGTTGGCCGCACCCTGCTGATCATCGGCGCCGTGGCGCTGCTCGCCGTCGTCGCCGCCGTCCTCCTCGCCGTACGACAGGCGAACAAGCTGGCGTCCCCGCTCACCGACCTCGCCGAGACCGCCGAGCGGCTCGGCTCGGGCGACCCGAGGCCCCGGCACAAGCGGTACGGGGTGCCGGAGCTCGACCGGGTCGCGGACGTCCTCGACGCCTCCGCCGAGCGCATCGCCCGGATGCTCACCGCCGAGCGCCGACTCGCCGCCGACGCCTCCCACCAGCTCCGTACGCCCCTCACGGCGCTCTCCATGCGCCTGGAGGAGGTCGCCCTCGCCGACGACCTGGAGACGGTCAAGGAGGAGGCGACGATCGCCCTCACCCAGGTCGAGCGGCTCACCGACGTCGTCGAGCGGCTCCTCACCAACGCGCGGGACCCCCGCACCGGCTCCGCCGTCGCCTTCGACCTGGACGAGGTCGTCAAGCAGCAGATCGAGGAGTGGCGCCCGGCCTACCGCAGCGCGGGGCGGGCCATCGTGCACTCGGGGAAGCAGGGGATGCGGGCGGTCGGCACCCCGGGCGCGGTCGCCCAGGTCCTCGCCGCCCTGATCGAGAACTCACTCATGCACGGAGGCGGCACGGTCGCCCTGCGCACCCGCGTCACCGGCAACCAGTCGGTGATCGAGGTCACCGACGAGGGCCCGGGCGTCCCCGCCGACCTCGGCGCGCGGATCTTCGAGCGGGCGGTGAGCGGCCGCAGCTCCACGGGCATCGGCCTCGCCGTCGCCCGCGACCTGGCGGAGGCGGACGGCGGCCGTCTGGAGCTGCTCCAGCAGCAGCCGCCGGTCTTCGCGCTCTTCCTGAGCCGGGAGGTCAGGAGCGTCGCGGGAGAGCCGCGGGAGCGCCCCGTACGGTGACGGCCCTGAGATCGGACCGAGGCCGGACGGGAGGGTCAGACGCGGTTGGGCTGGCGGCGGGTCGCCTGCCGCGGGGCCTGCTCCAGGAACGATTCGGCGGTCTGCACGGCCTCCTTCGCCGGCAGCGCGCGGAACACCCACGTGCGGTACGACCAGAAGCGGAACAGGGTCGCGATGCCGATGCCGGAGAACTTGAAGAAGTTGCTGGCCAGCGGGCCGTCCCAGCCGAAGCCGTACGTCGCCGCGTACAGGATGCCGTTCTCGATGACCAGGCCGACCAGGCTGAACAGCAGGAACAGCGTCAGTTCCTTGGTCCGCCCGGACTTGTCCCGGTCGCGGTACGTGAAGTAGCGGAAGCCCACGTAGTTGAAGGCGATCGCGACCACGGTGGCGATCAGGCTCGCCCGCACCATCGGGATCTCCGTGGTGTGACGCACCAGGTTGAAGACGCCGAGATTGACGAGGACGCCGAGACCGCCGACCACCCCGAACTTGGCGACCTCTCGGACGAGCCCCTCGAGTCGCGTGCGCAGCGCGCCGGGTTCACTCATGGTGATCGCTGTGTCCCGTCCGTCCGGATGACGTCCGGGCGACGTCAACCCAACCATGCTAACCAGCGCCCCTGTCACCCGCCTGTGTACCTCGCAATCCTGTGGAGAAACCGACTCCCACCCGTGCTCCACCCGTGTCCCACCGGGCTCTTGCCTTGTGGCAAACCACAGCCGGACGAGTGTTCCCCGATGGTGCGGATACCCTAAGAGGGTGACGTTCCCCGTAGTAGGCATGGTCGGCGGCGGGCAGCTCGCCCGTATGACCCACGAGGCGGGTATCCCCCTCGGCATCAAGTTCAAGCTCCTCAGCGACACCCCGCAGGACTCCGCGGCCCAGGTGGTGAGCGAGGTCGTCATCGGCGACTACCGCGACCTGGACACGCTGCGTGACTTCGCGCGCGGCTGCGACGTGATCACCTTCGATCACGAGCACGTGCCCGCGGAGCACCTGGCGGCCCTGGAGGCGGCCGGCGTCGTCATCCGCCCCGGCCGCGAGGCCCTCGCGCACGCGCAGGACAAGGGGGTGATGCGCGCGAAGCTCGACGAGCTCGGCGCGCCGAGCCCCCGGCACCGCATCGTGGCGGACCCGGCGGACGCCGAGGCCTTCGCCGCCGAGGTCGGCGGCTTCCCGATCATCCTCAAGACCGTGCGCGGCGGCTACGACGGCAAGGGCGTCTGGTTCGTCCGTACGCCCGAGGACGCCCGCGACCCCTTCCTCGCCGGGGTCCAGGTCCTCGCCGAGGAGAAGGTCGACTTCGTCCGCGAGCTCGCGGCGAACATCGTCCGCTCCCCGCACGGCCAGGCCGTCGCCTACCCGGTCGTCGAGTCCCGTCAGGTCGACGGCGTCTGCGACACGGTCATCGCGCCCGCGCCCGGCCTCGACGAGGAGCTGGCGGGGCAGGCCCAGGAGCTGGCCCTGCGGATCGCCAAGGAGCTGGGCGTCGTCGGCCACCTCGCCGTCGAGCTGTTCCAGACCACGGACGGCCGCATCCTCGTCAACGAACTGGCGATGCGCCCGCACAACTCCGGCCACTGGACCCAGGACGGGGCGATCACCTCGCAGTTCGCCAACCACGTCCGGGCGGTTCTCGACCTGCCCCTCGGCGATCCGCGCCCGCGCGCGCCGTGGACCGTGATGTGCAATGTCCTGGGCGGCGACTACCCGGACATGTACTCCGCGTACCTGCACTGCATGGCCAGGGACCCGCAGCTCAAGATCCACATGTACGGCAAGGACGTGAAGCCCGGTCGCAAGGTGGGCCACGTCAACACCTACGGCGACGACCTCGACGACGTGCTGGAGCGCGCCCGTCACGCCGCCGGCTATCTGCGAGGAACGATCGTTGAGTAACCCGCTCATTGGCATCGCGATGGGATCCGACTCCGACTGGTCCGTCATGGAGGCCGCCGCCCAGGCCCTGGACGAGTTCGAGATCCCCTACGAGGTGAACGTCCTCTCCGCCCACCGGATGCCGCGCGAGATGATCACGTACGGCGAGGAGGCCGCCGACCGCGGCCTGAAGGCGATCATCGCGGGCGCGGGCGGCGCCGCCCACCTCCCCGGCATGCTCGCCTCGGTCACCCCGCTGCCGGTCATCGGCGTGCCGGTGCCGCTGAAGTACCTCGACGGCATGGACTCGCTGCTCTCCATCGTGCAGATGCCGGCCGGCGTCCCCGTCGCCACGGTCTCCGTCGCCGGCGCCCGCAACGCGGGCCTCCTCGCGGCCCGGATCCTCGCCGCGCACGACACCGAGCTGCTCGGCCGGATGAAGGACTTCCAGCAGGAGCTCAACGACCAGGCCACGGAGAAGGGCAAGCGGCTGCGCGCCAAGGTCGAGGGCGCGGCGTCCTTCGGCTTCGCCAAGTGAGCGCGGCCGACCGTCTGGCGGAGGCCCGCGAGCTGCTCGCGGGCCACCCCGTCGTCGACGGACACAACGACCTCCCGTGGGCGCTCCGCGAGCACGTGCGCTACGACCTGGACCGGATGGACATCGGCGCGGACCAGACCGGCGCGCTCCACACCGACCTCGCCCGGCTCCGGGCCGGTGGCGTCGGCGCCCAGTTCTGGTCGGTGTACGTGCCCTGCCGCCTGGCCGGCGACGACGCGGTCAGCGCGACCCTGGAGCAGATCGACATCGTCGACCAGCTCCTCGACCGGTACGCCTCCGAGCTCGCCCCGGCCCTCACGGCGGACGACATGGAGACGGCCCGGAAGCAGGGCCGTATCGCCTCCCTCAAGGGCGCCGAGGGCGGCCACTCGATCAACAACTCCCTCGCCACCCTGCGCGCGCTGCACACCCTCGGCGTGCGCTACATGACGCTCACGCACAACGACAACAACGACTGGGCGGACTCGGCGACCGACGAGCCCGGCGTCGGTGGGCTCTCCGCCTTCGGCCGGCAGGTCGTCCGCGAGATGAACCGCTCCGGCATGCTCGTCGACCTCTCGCACGTCGCCGCGACGACGATGCGGGACGCCCTCGACGCCACGGCGGCGCCGGTGATCTTCTCGCACTCCTCGTCCCTCGCGGTCTGCGACCACCCGCGGAACATCCCGGACGACGTCCTGGAGCGGCTGCCCGCCAACGGCGGCGTCGCGATGGCGACCTTCGTGCCCAAGTTCATCCTTCCCGCGGCCGTCGAGTGGACCGCGCGGGCGGACGACAACCTGCGGGCGCACGGCTTCGACCACCTCGACACCACCGCCGAGGCGATGAAGCTGCACCGCGCCTTCGAGGAGGCCGACCCGCGCCCGATCGCCACCGCCGCGACGGTCGCCGACCACCTCGACCACATGCGCGAGGCCGCCGGCATCGACCACATCGGCATCGGCGGAGACTACGACGGCACCGCCTTCACCCCGGCCGGTCTCGACGACGTCGCCGGCTACCCGAACCTGATCGCGGAGCTCCTGCACCGCGGCTGGTCCCACCCGGACCTCGCCAAGCTGACCTGGTCCAACGCGGTCCGCGCCCTGCGGGACGCGGAGGCCGTCTCGCGTGACCTGAAGAGCCGTACGGCCCCTTCGAACGCCACGATCGACGCGCTCGACACGCCGTAGCGGTCCTCCCCCGGACGGCGCAGTCCGCCGAGCCCCCCGAGGGGGCCGGTGGCACGGTGGACGGTACTGCCCCGCTGCTCTCGGCGGGGCGGTACTGCATCGCCGAGTTCGGAGTAAGACCATGGCGGAACTGCTAGACGACCATCCCACCCTCTCCACCGTTCCTGCCGCCGCGGGCGAGCCCGCCGCCGCGGAGCCACCTCCGCCGCTCGACGAGACGGCCCGCGCCCGTGCCCTCCTGGCCGCGCAGCCCGTCACCGAGGGCCACACCGAACTCCCCGGGTCCCTCGACCCCGAGGACCTGCCGCCGACCCGCACCGCGGAGGCCGGCGCCCAGCTCTGGTCCCTGCACGTCGAGGCCGACGAGGGCGTCATCGGGACCCTGCGGCGGATCGACTCCGTCCGCGCCCTCGTCGCCGCCTGCCCCGAGGACCTGCGCCTCGCGCACACCACGTCCGAGCTGGCCGACGCCCGCAACTGCGGCCGCGTCGCCGCCCTGCTCGGCCCGGTCGGCTGGACGGCGCTCGGCGGCTCGGGCGCCACCCTGCGCGCGTACCACGCCCTGGGCGTACGGGCCGTGAACCTCACCCGCTTCGACCGCTTCGCCCGCGACGCGGTACGGGAGATGAACCGCATCGGCCTGGCCGTGGACCTCTCCGGCGCCGACCAGGACACGGTCCTCCGCGCCCTCGCGGTCACCCGCGCCCCGGCCCTGCTGACCAGGGCGGCCCCGGAGACCCTGCCGGACGACGTCCTGCGCCTCCTCGGCGAGAACGGCGCCGTCCTCATGGTCACGGTCACCGACGACCCGGCGGCCACCGCCGACGTCCTCGACCGGGTACGGGCGCAGGCGGGCGCGCACTGCACGGGCGTCTCCCACACCACCGACCCGGCCGCCGGCTACGTACCGCTCTTCGCGGAGCTGCTCCGCCGGGGCTGGACCGCCCAGGAACTCGTCGGCCTCTCCCACGCCAACGCCACCCGGGCGCTGCGCGAGACGGAGTTCCTGTCCCGGACGAACCGGATCCGGCCGGCCGCGGCCTGACCGCAGGTACGGAGAAGGGGCGCACCGCCCGGCGGTGCGCCCCTCGTTCCCCTGCTCAGGATCAGGCCGTCGGGCGGCCCATCGCCCGGTAGGTCCAGCCGGCCGCCCGCCAGCGCTCCCCGTCGAGGGCGTTGCGGCCGTCCAGGATCACCCGCGAGGAGGCGACCGAGGCCAGCTCGGCCGGGTCGAGCTCACGGAACTCGCGCCACTCGGTCAGGTGAAGCACCACGTCCGCCCCGCGCACGGCCTCCAGGGCCGAGGAGGCGTAGCCGAGGGTCGGGAAGACGCGACGCGCGTTCTCCATGCCCTTCGGGTCGTAGACGGTCACCTGGCCGCCCTGGAGGTGTATCTGGCCGGCCACGTTCAGCGCGGGGGAGTCGCGGACGTCGTCCGAGTCCGGCTTGAAGGTGGCGCCGAGGACGGCCACCCGGCGGCCCAGGAAGGTGGACCCGCCGAGGGCCTCGCGGGCCATCTCCACCATCTGGCCGCGCCGCCGCATGTTGATCGAGTCGATCTCACGCAGGAAGGTCAGGGCCTGGTCGGCGCCCAGCTCGCCCGCGCGGGCCATGAAGGCCCGGATGTCCTTGGGGAGGCAGCCGCCGCCGAAGCCGATGCCGGCGCGCAGGAACTTGGCGCCGATCCGGTCGTCGTGGCCGATGGCCTCGGCGAGCTTGACGACGTCGCCGCCGGCGGCCTCGCAGACCTCCGCCATCGCGTTGATGAAGGAGATCTTCGTCGCGAGGAAGGAGTTGGCGGACGTCTTCACCAGCTCGGCCGTCGGGAAGTCGGTCACCACGAACGGCGAGCCCTCGCCGACGGGGACCGCGTACACCTCGCGGAGCGTCTTCTCGGCGGGCCCGCCGGCGTCGCGCACGCCGACCACGATCCGGTCCGGGCGCAGGGTGTCCTGGACGGCGAAGCCCTCCCGCAGGAACTCCGGGTTCCATGCGAGGTCGACGCCCTCGGGGAGGAGCGCCGCGAGGCGCTCGGCCGAGCCGACCGGCACGGTCGACTTGCCGACGACCAGGGCCCCTTCGCGGACGACCCCGGCGAGGGAGCCGAAGGCGGCGTCCACGTAGCTCATGTCGCAGGCGTACTCGCCGTGCTTCTGCGGGGTGTTCACGCAGACGAAGTGCACGTCGCCGAAGGCGCCGACCTCCTCCCAGGAGGTGGTGAAGCGCAGCCGGCCGCTCGATCCCTCGATGCCGGCCACGTGCTTCGCGAGCAGCTCCTCCAGGCCGGGTTCGTACATCGGGACGCGTCCGGCGGACAGCATCTCGATCTTCTCGGGGACCACGTCCAGGCCGAGCACCTCGAAGCCCAGCTCCGCCATGGCCGCGGCGTGGGTGGCGCCGAGGTAGCCGGTGCCGATCACGGTGATCTTGAGGGCCATGCGGGACTCCAGGGAAACGTCGGGCGGAATGCCTGCCCGAGCATAGTCGTGCCCTGGCCCGGGGCCCGGTCACGCCCTACCCTTTGTGTTACTTAACGGTAGTTAGCAAGCGTGGGAGTGAGTGAACGTGGCGGGTTCGACTGATTTCGACCTGTATCGGCCCTCCGAGGAGCACGACATGCTCCGGGAGTCGGTGCGTGCCCTCGCGGAGGCGAAGATCGTGCCGTTCGCGGCGGCGGTGGACGAGGAGGGCCGGTTCCCGCAGGAGGCCCTGGACGCGCTGGTCGCCAACGACCTGCACGCCGTGCACGTCCCCGAGACCTACGGCGGCGCCGGCGCGGACGCGCTCGCGACGGTGATCGTGATCGAGGAGGTCGCGCGCGCGTGCGGCTCCTCCTCGCTGATCCCGGCGGTCAACAAGCTGGGCTCGCTGCCGGTGATCCTGTCCGGCTCGGAGGAGCTCAAGCACAAGTACCTCGGCCCGCTCGCCAAGGGCGACGCGATGTTCTCCTACGCGCTGTCCGAGCCCGACGCGGGCTCCGACGCGGCCGGCATGAAGACCCGCGCGGTGCGCGACGGCGACTTCTGGGTCCTCAACGGCGTCAAGCGGTGGATCACCAACGCCGGCGTCTCGGAGTACTACACCGTGATGGCCGTCACCGACCCCGACAAGCGCTCCAAGGGCATCTCCGCGTTCGTGGTGGAGAAGTCCGACGAGGGCGTGTCCTTCGGCGCCCCGGAGAAGAAGCTCGGCATCAAGGGCTCCCCGACCCGCGAGGTCTACCTCGACAACGTCCGCATCCCCGCCGACCGCATGATCGGCGCCGAGGGCACCGGCTTCGCCACCGCCATGAAGACCCTCGACCACACCCGCATCACCATCGCCGCCCAGGCCATCGGCATCGCCCAGGGCGCCCTCGACTACGCCAAGGGCTACGTCAAGGAGCGCAAGCAGTTCGGCAAGCCCATCGCCGACTTCCAGGGCGTGCAGTTCATGCTCGCCGACATGGCCATGAAGCTCGAGGCCGCCCGCCAGCTCACCTACGCCGCCGCCGCCAAGAGCGAGCGCGTGTCCGCCGGAGGTGACAAGGAAGACCTCACCTTCTTCGGCGCCGCGGCCAAGTGCTTCGCCTCCGACGTCGCCATGGAGGTCACCACCGACGCCGTCCAGCTCCTCGGCGGCTACGGCTACACCCGCGACTACCCCGTCGAGCGCATGATGCGCGACGCCAAGATCACCCAGATCTACGAAGGCACCAACCAGGTCCAGCGCATCGTCATGGCCCGCAACCTCCCGTAGGCACGGCGAAGGGGCGCCCTCCTGCCGGAGGGCGCCCCTTTCCGTATCCGGTCAGCGGTCCGAGGTCACCGTGACCGGCTCGTCGTTCTTGATCTGCTCGACGAGCTGCTTCACCTTCGGCATGTCCCACTTGAAGGAGTTCTGCGGCGCGGAGCCCGCGAGCGGCATGTTCATGGACTTGCCGTCACCGCTGTTGATGCCCTTCATCGCGAAGAACATCTTCCCGAGGTCGTACAGCGACATGTCCTTGTCCACGATCAGCGTGTCCAGACCGGCGCCCAGCGTCGGGTACAGCGTGAACGGGTTGAGGATCGTGCCCGGCGTCGCCGCCTGGTTCGCGAGGGCGGCGAGGAACTTCTGCTGGTTCTTCGTCCGCTGGAAGTCCGACTGGGCGAAGGCGTACCGGGTCCGGACGAAGGCCAGGGCCTGCTCGCCGTTGAGGGTCTGCTCGCCCGCTTGGAAGTCGGCGCCGGACTTCTTGTCCTTGAAGCCCTTCTCGATGTTCAGGTCGACGCCGCCGAGCGCGTCCACGATGTTCGCGAAGCCGGCGAAGCCGATCTCCGCGTAGTGGTCGATGTGCAGGTTGGTGTTGAACTCGATGGTCCGCACGAGCAGCTCGGGGCCGTCCATCGCGTAGGCCGCGTTCAGCTTGGAGCCGCCGCGGGCCGGGTACGCCTTGCCCGACTCGGAGCCGACGAAGTTCGGGATCGTCACCCAGGAGTCACGGGGCAGCGAGACCATCGTGTTCCCGCTGGAGCAGGCCGCGAGGATCATCATCGAGTCGGTCCGCTTGCCCTCGGCGGAGCCGGTGTGGAGCTTCTTCTTCTCCTCGGCGGACATGCCCTCACGGCTGTCGGAACCGACGATCAGATACGTCGTGCAGTCCCCCTCCTCCGGCCGCTCGATGACCTTGGAGAGGTCGACCTCGTTGCGCATCTTCGAGCTGGCCCAGGCGTAGGTGCCGACGCCCCAGCCGAGGACGGCGACGACCAGCACGATCGAGCCGACCTTGATGCGCTTGCGCCAGTCCGGCGCGGGACGGCCGGGCCCCTGCGGGGAGTACTGCGGGGGAACGGTGCCGCGGCCGCCGCCCTGGGCGCCGCCGCCCTGCGCTCCGCCGTAGACCTGGCCCGTGTTGTAGCCGGAGTCGAACCCGTCGTTCCGCGCCTGCGTGTAGTTCGGGTTGTAGCCCTGGCCCTGGTCGTAGCGGGGCTGCTGCTGCGGGCGCTGCACATGGCTCATCCGGCGGGGTCCCTCGGGCTGGGAGTTCGCGTTGCCGCGGCCGTATCCGCCGTCTTCGGGCCAGTCATTCATACGGACCAGTGTGCCGGGCAGGCCTTTCCGGGCGACAGTCCGGGTAGAAGATCGGACCGGTGCTGTTGCCAAGCTGATGCAAAGCGGACCCGACGGGGACGGAGACAGGACCCGGCATAAGGTGGAGGACATGACAGATCAGGGCGACATCGCGGGCGGAATTCCGGGCAAGCCGACCTCGGCGTCCCGCACCACCCTCAGCCACATCATGACGAGCCACGACACCAACCTCCTCGGGACGGTGCACGGCGGTGTGATCATGAAGCTGGTGGACGACGCGGCGGGCGCCGTCGCGGGCCGGCACTCGGGCGGCCCGGCGGTCACGGCCTCGATGGACGAGATGGTCTTCCTGGAGCCGGTACGCGTCGGGGACCTGCTGCACGTGAAGGCCCAGGTCAACTGGACCGGCCGGTCCTCCATGGAGGTCGGCGTACGGGTCATGGCCGAGCGCTGGAACGAGTCCACGCCCGCCACCCAGGTCGGCTCCGCGTACCTCGTCTTCGCGGCCGTCGACGCGGAGGGCAAGCCGCGCCGCGTCCCCCAGGTCCACCCGGAGACGGAACAGGACAAGCGCCGCAACCAGGAAGCCCAGATCCGCCGCACCCACCGCCTGGCCCGCCGCCAGGCCATCAAGGAGCTCCGGGAACGCCGAGCGGCCGAGGGCTACGAGGACTGACCCCCCCGTTGTGGGCACGCGTTCCTCCCCCAGACTTCGTCCGGGAGGTGTCCCCAGGGCGGAACGGGTAGGCGCAACAGACGGCGCCCTTGCCGGCGCCAGAGGCTTCCGAGTCTGACCCCGCACCCGATGTCCGCCACGCCGGGTGGTGCGGGTCCAGGCGCGGCGCCCTAAACGGCGCCTCCGCGTTCCACGACCGCCCACACGGGCGCGGGGGCAGCGGTCACGGACACACCACCTGGTCCCCGGTGACCGCCTCGAACGGCGCCCCGGAAGCCTCCGCCCGCACCCCCCGCACTCCCTTGTAGTCCCCGCCCACAGTCACCCGCAGCGTCGCCCCCCGCCCCGCGACCGCCCGCAGCTCCGACCCCGGCAGGGCCGCCGCCAAGGACTTGGCGGACCGGTCCCACCGCGGGTCGTACTCCACGACGGTGCGCCCCCGCTCCTTCCCGGCCCCGGTCATCGGCGTGCGGGTGGTGTCGAAGCCGGTCGCGCGCAGCGCGTCGTCCACCTTGCGGCCGAGACCGTCGGTCCGGGTCCCGTTGTAGACCTGGACGCGGACCGTCCGTGGCGGCACGTCGACGACGACCGCCTTCGGCGAGCCGGCCTTCGCGGAGGCCGCCGCCTTCTGAGGGGCGAGCGGCTGATCGTCCCGTACGGCCTGGAACAGCTTCTGGGCCTTGGCCGCGTCCCACTTCACCGTGGAGCCGATGCCCTTCACGGGGAAGCTCATGTCCCCGATCGGCACGGACACGAACTCCGAGGACGCCGGGGTGAAGCCGCGCATCGCCTTGGCGAGGGCCAGCAGCTGATCCGTACCGAAGTCCTCGTCGGCCCGTACGGAGCTCAGCATCGTCGTGGCCACCTCACGGAACCGCACCGGGTTGAGCAGCACCCCGCCGTCCGTCGTCCGCTCGATCAGCGCCGCCAGGAACCTCTGCTGCCGCTGCATCCGGCCGATGTCGGCGGCCCCGTCGATGTGCCGGGAGCGCACGTACTGCAGGGCCTGCCCGCCGTCCAGCTCATGGGTGCCGGGGGACAGGTCGAGCCCGGTGTACGAGTCCTTCAGGGACCGCGTCGTACAGATCTGCACCCCGCCGACCGCGTCCACGGTCCGCATGAAGCTGGTGAAGTCGACCTCCAGGTAGTGGTCGATCTTCACGCCGGTCATCGACTCGACGGTCCGCACGGTCAGCGAGGGCCCGCCCTCGGCGTAGGCCGCGTTCAGCTTCACCGGATGGGCCCGGTGCTTCCTGCCGCTGTTCAGGTCGGTGTGCTCGGGCATCTCGGCGTACGAGTCACGGGGGAGGCTGACGACGCTGGCCCGCTCCCGGTCCTCGGAGATGTGGACGAGCATGACGGTGTCGGTGCAGTGACAGGGCGCACCGCCGAGCCGGTACTTCTGCTTCTCCTCGGCGGTGATCCGGTCCCGCCCGTCGGTGCCGACGACGAGGACGTTCATCCCGTGCCCGGCCTGCGGCCGGTTCTTCATGTCCTTGAAGGGGTCGACCCGGGTGATCCCGGTGTCGAGGCCCGTGACCACGGCGTGCCCGATCCCGCCCGCCGCGAGGACCGTCACGGACAGCGCCGTCGCCATCCGCATCCCCCACCGGGGGCGCCTCCGCCGCCGGCGGACCGTTGCGCGGCGGGCGGCGGGCCGGGGACGAGGCGTGCGGGGCGGTGTGGGCACGGACGGACACCTCCGCGGGTGTGACAGGGGAACCGTGAGCACGGTAGGCCCATACGATCAGCGCAAGGGCGCACCACACCTTCGGCGCGCACCGGTGTCCCCCATTCGCGGTAACGTGGCGGGCAATGAACGCCACGCCCCCCGTCTCCGTGATCATGCCGGTCCTCAACGAGGAACGGCACCTGCGCACCTCGGTTCGTCACATCCTGGAGCAGGAGTACGACGGCGAGATGGAGGTGGTGATCGCCCTCGGCCCGTCCACGGACCGCACGGACGAGATCGCCGCCGAACTCGTCCGCGAAACTGCCTCGGACAAGCGCCGCGTCCAGACGGTGCCGAACCCCACCGGCCGCACCCCCGCCGCCCTCAACGCGGCGATCCAGGCCTCCCGGCACCCGATCGTGGTCCGTGTCGACGGCCACGGGATGCTCTCCCCGAACTACATCGCCACCGCGGTCCGGCTCCTGGAGGAGACCGGCGCGCAGAACGTCGGCGGCATCATGCACGCCGAGGGCGAGAACGCCTGGGAGGACGCGGTCGCGGCCGCGATGACCTCGAAGATCGGCGTGGGCAACGCCGCCTTCCACACGGGCGGCGAGGCGGGCCCGGCGGAGACGGTCTACCTGGGCGTCTTCCGCCGCGAGGCGCTCGAACAGCAGGGCGGCTACAACGTGGAGTTCATCCGCGCCCAGGACTGGGAGCTGAACTTCCGGATCCGCGAGGCCGGCGGCCTGATCTGGTTCTCGCCCGAGCTCCGCGTCCAGTACCGCCCGCGGCCCTCGGTGAAGGCCCTCGCGAAGCAGTACAAGGACTACGGCCGCTGGCGCCACGTGGTGGCCCGCTACCACCAGGGCTCCATCAACCTCCGCTACCTGGCCCCGCCGACCGCCGTCGTCGCGATCGCCGCGGGCCTGGTCGTGGGCGCCGTCCTCACCCCCCTCGGCTTCGTGATCCCGGCGGGCTACCTGGCGGCGATCACGGCGGGCTCGCTCCCGGCGGGCAAGGGCCTGTCCTTGAAGGCCCGCCTGCAGATCCCGGTGGCGCTCGCGACGATGCACATGTCCTGGGGCTACGGCTTCCTCACCAGCCCCCGCGCCCTCGCGAAGAAGGTCATCGCGAGCCGCCGCCCGGCGGTGAAGACGGGCGAGACCGAGACGGTCTGACCCTACGTACGAGTGACGGCCGGGCCCCCGGAAAGGGGCCCGGCCGTCGCTCTCACAGCGGGGAGCGGGTCAGCTCTTCCCGTCCCACTTGTAGGGGTCGTAGATGTACATGCAGCCCTTGTCGTCGCCCCGGAGGACCTCCGCGCCGTCCGGGATGTCACCGGCCTTGCTGGCCGGCTTCTTGTAGACCGTTCCTTCGCGCCAGTCGGCGCCGACGACGAGCGTGAGGCCCTCGGCCTTCGCGTCGGCCCGGACGGCCGAGTCGGGCAGCCCGAGCGCCTTGGCCACGGACATCGCGTTCGCCTTGCCCTGGTCGCCGTCCGCCTTGGGGTAGGTGACCACGGTGTCCGGGCGGTTTCCGCCCTCCTTGGAGGACTCGGCCTGCGTGAAGCCCTTGCCCTGGAGGATCTCGGTGACCGTGCGGGCGCGGCCCTCGGCGGCGGGCTCCTCGTCACTTCCGGTGCCGTTGACGACCGTCACGGCGAGCGAACCGGGCGCCTCGGCGGTGGCCTTCGGCTTCGCGGAGGCGGTCGGCTTCGGCTTCGCGTCGGCCGGGTTGCCGTTCTTGTCGAAGGCGACGTCGTCGCGGAGCATCGCGAACATCTTCTCGGCCGACGACTTGACGAGGACGTTCTTGTTGCGGTCCTGCGACCACTCGGCCGTCGGGATGTTCGCCGTGGTGAGGCGGTCCAGCTTCACGTTCTTGAGCTGCATCGACAGATCGAAGAGCCCCTTGACCGACTTGATCTCGTCCGAGACCTGGAGCGCCTGGGTGGCGGTCTCCGCCAGGCCCATCAGACGGCCGGTGTCGGTCCAGGCGTTCTGCTTCTGGAGCTTCGCGACCATGCCGTTCATGTACATGTGCTGGGCCTTGGCGCGGTTCTGGTCGCTGCCGAAGGCGTGCCGGGTGCGCAGCCACTGGAGCGCCTGCACGCCCTTGACCTCGTGCGTTCCCTCGGGCAGCCGCAGGTGGGAGCCACCGGGCTGCAGCCTGGTCGGGTGGTCGTCGACGCCGGACTTCACACAGACCGGGACGCCGCCGACCTCGTCGGCCATGGCCACCACACCGGCGAAGTCGACCATGATCCAGTGGTCGATGTAGACCTTGGTGAGGTTCTCCCAGGTGGTGAGGGTGCAGCCGGGGCCGCCGCGCTGGAGCGACTCGTTGATGGGCCGGGTGTCGGTGGCGGGATAGGGGGGCTTGCCGTCCTCGCCCTTGCACTCCGGGATGTGGACGACCGTGTCGCGCGGGATCGAGACGACCGAGGCGTTCTTACGGTCCGCCGAGACGTGCAGCAGCATCTGCACGTCGGCGAGCGGCGGGCGGTTCTTGTCGTCCCGGCCGCCGCCGAGGGCGATGTTCTTCTCGTCGCTCCGGTCGTCGGAGCCGATGAGCAGGATGTTCAGCGGGGTGTCCCCCAGGGCGTTCGGTGCGGCCTTCTTGACGCCGCTGTCGCCGCCTGCGCGGCTGCCACCGCGGATGTTGCCGTTGAGGTGCTCGTAGTACAGGTATCCGGCGCCGGCCGTGCCAAGTATCAGCAGCGACAGCGTGATCGCCGTCCAGCGCAGCACCTTGCGCTTGCCGGTCTTCTTCGCGCGGCGGCGCGCGGCGGCGCGGCCGGCCGCGCCCGTGCCGCCGGTACCGCCACCACGGCGGCGCGCGGCGCGGCCCGACGCGGGCGCGTCGGTGTCCGCCTCCACCTCGGGAGCGTCGTCCTTCGCGCCGGTCGCTTCCCCGGCGCCGTACAGGTCGTCGTCCCAGCCCAGTTCCCGGGCGCGCGGAACGCGTTTCCGCGTTCCCTCCCCACGCACGTTGCTCTGTCCCACCCCATGTCCCCTCGTGAGTCAGAAGCGCGTCAAGTCCCGGTGTTTCCGGGCTACTTGGCGCACACCTGCTTGTCAGCTTCCACCTTCACCAGATCCTTCGGCGCCTTTGCCGGTCCGGTGATGGGCACCCCCGCGCCCTTGAAGTCGGCGCCGAGGACGAGCGTCATCGGCTCGCGCTCCCCGGCGTCCTGAGTGCCCGGCTTGAGAGCCGTGGCCGGCAGACCCATCATGTCCGCGAGCTTGCGGGCCTGATCGGCCTGGTTCGGTGCGTACGTGAGCGTGGTCTTCGCCGCCTGCTCGGGGGCGTTGCTCTTGTTGGTGGAACGGTTCACGCCCTGGTCGTTCTGCAGCCAGTTGATGGTCGACTGGGCCGCGCCCGTGATGCCGCTGCCGTTGTAGACGTCGACGCGCACCTCGGCCGCGGTGGACCGCGTGCCCTTGAGGAGCGCGGCCTGGGCGTTCTTCGCGTCCTGCTGCTTCTTCTTCACCTCGGTGAGCGAGGTGTCGGACTGGAGCATCGCGAACAGCTGCGGCGCCTTGACCGGATCGGGGACGACGGTGGCCCTGATCTTCTCGGCGGGGTTGTCGATGACCGGAAGCGTCGTGAACGCGATGTTCTTGGTGTCGATCGAGGACAGCTCGCGGGCCAGGTCCTGGAGCTTGGTGAGCGAGCCTATGCCGGAGTCGACGGTGAGGGCGTTCGTCGCCGCGTCGGCGAGGTCGTACAGCTTGCCCGGGTCCGTGAGCGTCGAGTCCGACTTCATCTGGCGGATCATCGAACTCAGGAACTGCTGCTGGACCTTGATGCGGTCCAGGTCGCTCTCGTTGCCGAAGCTGTGCCGGGTGCGGACGAAGGCGAGGGCCTGCTCGCCCTTGATGACCGACTCGCCGGCGGGGAGCTTCAGGTGCGACTTCGGGTCGTTGACGGCCTTCTCGACGCAGACCTTCACGCCGCCGACGGCGGTCGTCATCTCCTTGACGGCGTTGAAGTCGGCCATCATGAAGTGGTCGACCTGCACGCCGGTGAGTTCCTCGACCGTACGCATGACACAGCCGGGGTCGCGGCCGTCCTGGCCGAGGCTCACGTTGAAGCGGACGTCGGTCTCACCGGGGATCGTCTTGATCGACTTGTCGGGCTGGCGCGACTCGCACTCGGGGATGTCGGTCTTCATGTCGCGCGGGATGGAGAGCGCCGTGGCGTTCGTCCGGTCCTTGGAGACGTGGAAGAGGATCGTGGTGTCGGCGTGGCCGGGGCTGTTCTTGTCGCCGTAGCCCGCGTTGCCCTCACCGGTCCGCTTGTCGGTGCCGATCAGCAGGACGTTGAACGCCTGGCCCTTGGCGAAACCGGCGTCGGTGTTCTTGCCGACGACGTCGACGACGTCGAGGTTGCCGTTGAGCTTGTTGTAGAGGGCGTACGCCCCCGCGGCGCCGCCCACGAGGACGAACGCCATCGTGCCGCCGGTCCACAGCAGGACCTTCTTCTTGCGGCTCGCGCCCTGCTTGCGCTTGCGGCGGCTCTGCGACGGCACCTGGCCGCCGGTGTCCTCGGGGGCGCGGCGGCGGCGCTGGCCGGGGACGGGTGCCTCGACGGGGCTGTCGGCCGGTGCGGGGGCGGTGGTTCTACGGGGTCGGGCGGCCGGGGCCTGCTGCCGCGACTGCCCAGCGGAGCGGTCCAGTCGCAGTTCGTAGTTGCCGGTCCGCGGGTTGAGGACCCACTGGTCGGCGGGGTCGATCTCGTCCGCCCGTCCACGGCTGTGCGCGTCCACGGTTACTCGAGTCCTCCGTCGGTGCCACGCGGGGCGCCTCCCCCACAGGGCGCCGCTCTCTCGGTCGTTCGATCCTTGGTGGGTGCGACCACGCGGTCGGGGTGCACCGGATCGCGTCACACTATCCGCCCAGTTCAGCGTGGGGCGACGTCCGTGACAAATTCCACGCACCTTACAACCGGGCAATTTGCTCAAACCTCATCCCTCCCCGCGCTCCCCTTGGTTCGCGCTTTACTCACACACCCCTTCCGCCGCGTTCCGCCCCGTGAAGGTCGGCGTCGCGGACGGCGGAGGCGTGCCGGTGTCGTCGGGCTTCCCGTCCGTGCCCGGCCGTCCGTCCTTCTTCTCGCTGTCGGGCGTCACCAGGACGGGCTTGTCCTCGCGCAGTTGCCTGAAGAGCTCACTCGCCGCCGGTTGCACCAGTTCGTCCCGGTTGGCGTCGTATCGGTAGGACCGGCGCGGGACCGTGAGGAACTGCACCTTCTCGGTCGGGATGGCCCGCATGGCCCGTGCCAGGTCGTACAGGTCCCGCAGCGAGTCGAGACCGGGGTCCGTGGTGATCGCCTTCGTGGCCGCGTCCAGGACCGGGTAGAGCTTGGTCGGGTTGAGCAGCACCCCGTCGCTCTGCACCTTGTTGACGAGGGCGCCGAGGAACTGCTGCTGGCGGTCCATGCGTTCCGTGTCGCTGCCGTTCCCGATCGACTTGCGGGCGCGTACGAAGCCGAGGGCCTGCTCCCCGTGCAGCGTCTGGCGGCCCGCGGGCAGCTTCAGCTTCGCGTCCGGGTCGTTCACGGGCTCCTTGAGGCAGACCTCCACCCCGTCCACGGCGTCCACCATCTTCTTGAAGCCCCGGAAGTCGATCACCATGTGGTGGTCGACCCGGATCCCGGTCAGCTTCTCGACGGTACGGATCGTGCACGCCGTGCCGCCGAACTCGAAGGCCCAGTTGAACTGCGCGAACTGCTCCCGGGTGCGGGTCCCGTCCGGCTTGTGGCAGCTCGGGATCGTCACCATCAGGTCGCGGGGGAGGGAGACGGCCGTCGCGCTCGACTTCCCCGCCGAGAGGTGCAGCAGGATCGTCGTGTCGGAGCGCTGGGTGCCCTGGTCCTTGCCGTACTTGCGGTTGCCCTCGCCGGCCCGGGTGTCCGAGCCGATGAGCAGGATGTTCCGGGCGGCCGAGGTGCCCGCCGGAGGGCGTTCCTTCTCGTACTTCTCCAGCTCGGCGGCGGCGGTGGTGTCGGTGGTGATGTTGTCGTCGAGCTTGCGGTAGAACCACCAGCCGACCCCGGCGGCGGCCAGCACGACGACCGCGACACCGAGGGCCGTCCAGCGCAGCCAGTGGTGCCTGCGCGGCTCCTCCGGAGCACCGGGCGCCGCGTCCTCCGCTGCCGGGGGATCCGGTTCGGCGGGCGTGCCTGCACGGTCCGTCACGTCTGGGTCCGTCCTTCATGGCGTCGGCGGCGCGCCGGGCGTCCACCGGTCACAGGAGGAGACGGCGGAACCCGGCACATGGTTGTGCGGAAGGAGGCGACTCCCCCCGGCCGATCATGTACCGGACTCGCCGCGCGGACCCGGGTACGCGGCGCGGTGCTAGCCCGAATGGGGCGCTAACCGGGGTGGGGGGCTGGTGCCGGAGGGTGTCGACCGGGCGCTCGGCCGGCGTGGAGAGCCCCGGTGCCGGCGCGCCGGCGGACGGGTGTGCTCGTCGGGCGGGAACCCGGGCGCCCCTGAGGGCCGTCCGGGTCCGCCCGTGAGGGCTCAGAGTGCCGAGTGCGTCACGCGCTCGCTCTCCACGCGCTTCTCCAGGGACTCGGGCGCCAGCTCGTGCAGGTTGCGGCACAGGACCACGGAGCCGCCGGCCGCGAGGGGCGCGTACAGGCCCGCGGAGAGGCCCTGCCAGTCCCCGTAGCCGAGTCCGGAGAGGAGTCGCGAGCCGGGGGCGAGGCCGAGCGACGCCGCGTCCGCCCGGGCCTGCTCGACGAGCTGGGCGCCGCTGCGTTCCGTACGGTCCTGGTGGTGGACCGGCGCCCAGGTGGGTGGGGGCTGGTGCCGGGGGTGTCGGAGTGGCGCTGGGCCGGTGTGGGTGGATGCGTGCCGGTGCTGGGACGGATCCTTGTCCGCCCGTGAGGGCTCAGAGTGCCGAGTGCGTCACGCGCTCGCTCTCCACGCGCTTCTCCAGGGACTCGGGCGCCAGCTCGTGCAGGTTGCGGCACAGGACCACGGAGCCGCCGGCCGCGAGGGGCGCGTACAGGCCCGCCGAGAGGCCCTGCCAGTCCCCGTAGCCGAGTCCGGAGAGGAGTCGCGAGCCGGGGGCGAGGCCGAGCGACGCCGCGTCCGCCCGGGCCTGCTCGACGAGCTGGGCGCCGCTGCGTTCCGTACCGTCGACGACGAGCGCCGGAGCCTCCGGATCGACAGGTACGAACGGGGCGAACCGGTCGCCCTGGCTCGGCACCTCGACCGCGTAGTCCGCGTACCCGGCGGGCGCGGCCGGGAAGCGGCGGCCCAGCGGGGCCAGCGAGAGGGCGATCCGCTCACCGGAGCAGGCGAGGCCCGCGTCGAGGGTGTCGGGGCCCGCCACCACCAGGTCGGCGTCCGAGGGGTCGCCGCCGATCTCCGCGGTCACACCGACGGACGAGCAGGCGAGCAGCCAGACGGCGCTCTGCCAGTGCGCGGGCAGCAGCAGGGCGAGGCGGTCGCCGGGCGCGGCGGACAGCTCGCCCTGGAGCAGGTTCGCCGTCTTGGCCACCCAATTGGCGAAGGTGGCGACGGACAATTCCACGCGCTCACCGGTGGCGTCGTCGTAGAAGGTGACCAAGGGGCGGGCGGGGTCCGCGGCGAGCGCGGATCGCAGCAGGTCGGCGGGGGTGCGGTCGCTGGCGTTCACGCCGGACAGCGTACGCGGGCGGGTGCGCGGGGGTCCGCCGTACCGGTGACGCCGTCCTCCGGTCGGACCGACGGCCCGTCAGTTTCCGGGCGGGTTCCCGGCGCGCGGAACGGCCCGGCGATACGCACGATCGGCCCATGCGTGCCTCACTCGCCTCCTCGATCGCCATCACCTGCGCGGCGGTGCTCGCCCTGCCGGTCTCCCTCGCCGCGCCCGCGGCGGCCGCGGTGCCCTCGGCGCTCGGACTGCCACCGGCGGCCACCGCACTGCCACCCGCGCCCGAACTGCCTGGCTCCACCCAGTCGCTCCCGCTCGTCCCCCTGGGCGCCGCCACGCGGTCCCTGGGCGGCGGGGCGACCGGATCCGGCGAGCAGGGGCTCACCCGACGCGACGTCAGGCCCTTCTCGCTCGTCGGCGTCGTCTGGGACGACCCGGCGGCCCCGCTGCACGGCACCGTGCAGGTCCGCACCCGGCCCACCGGCGGCGGCGCCTGGTCGCCGTGGCAGGACGTGGAGACCCACAACGAGGAGCACGGGGCCGACCCCGACACCGCCGAGGGCTCCGCCCGGGCGCTCCGCGGCTCCACCGCCCCGCTGTGGGTGGGCGACTCGGACGGCGTCGAGATCCGCGTACGGGGCGAGGAAGCCCTCCCCGCGGGCCTGCGGCTCGAACTCGTGGACCCGGGCGAGGACCCGGCGGCCGCGCCGGAGGAGGGTGCGCAGCAGGAGGGCGCTCCGCGGGACGGCGCCCCCGCCACCCGCAGTGCGATGGTCCCGGCCGCCCCGGCCGCCCCGGCCGGCCTGAGCGCGGCGGAGGCGGCGGCGAGCGGGGTGAACGCCCAGCTCGCCCCGTACGGCGCGACGTGGATCCCGGCCCTCTCGAAGGAGGAGACCGAACTCACGGTCCGGAACATGCCGCAGGAGGCGGCGGCGCCGCAGCGGCAGGCGGGCCAGGCGGCACACGCGGCCGTCGCTGCGCAGCCGTACATCGGCCCCCGCCCCAAGATCATCACCCGCAAGGGCTGGGGCGCGGACGAGCGGCTCCGCGAGAAGGGCTTCGTCTACACGAAGACCATCAAGGCGGCCTTCGTCCACCACAGCGCCACCGGCAACAACTACACCTGCCGCCAGGCCCCCTCCGTCCTGCGCAGTATCTACCGCTACCACGTCAAGAGCAGTGGATGGCGAGACTTCGGCTACAACTTCGCCGTCGACAAGTGCGGAAACATCTACGAAGGCCGGGCCGGCGGCGTCGCCAAGCCGGTCATGGGTGCGCACACCCTGGGCTTCAACACCAACAGCATGGGCATCGCCGTCCTCGGCACCTTCAGCAAGAGCAACCCGCCGGCCGCCGCCGTGACCGCCGTCGCGCGCCTGACGGCCTGGAAGCTCGGGCTGTACGGGGTGAATCCGAAGGGAACGTCGTACCTGATCTCGGGCGGCGGAAACCTGTACAAGAAGGGGCGGAAGGTGCGGTTCAACGCCATCGCCGGACACCGCGACGGCTTCGCGACGGAGTGCCCCGGCGTACGCCTGTACGGCAAGCTCGGCACCGCCCGCGCGAGCTCGGCGAAGTACCAGGGAAGGCGCTGATGGGGGCATGGAGGCAACCATCTGCATAAACTGACCGGTCATATCGCACGGACGAACGAGACGGGCGAGCCGGCCGGCCCCGAAACAGGAAGCAGAGACGACAAGGTGACAGAAGCGATCCTCCTGGTCGGTGGCAAGGGCACACGGCTGCGACCCCTCACGGTCAACACGCCCAAGCCCATGGTCCCGGCGGCGGGCGTCCCCTTCCTGACCCATCAGCTGGCCCGTGCCCGCGCCGCCGGCGTCGAGCACATCGTGCTCGCCACCTCCTACCTGGCCGAGGTCTTCGAGCCGCACTTCGGGGACGGCTCCGCCCTCGGCCTGAGCCTGGAGTACGTCACCGAGGAGGAGCCCCTCGGCACCGGCGGCGCGATACGCAACGTCGCCTCCCGGCTGCACTCGGGTCCCGACGAGCCCGTCCTCATCTTCAACGGGGACATCCTCACGGGCCTGGACATCCAGGCCCTCGTCGCGACCCACTCCTCCTCCGGCGCGGACGTCTCGCTCCACCTCACCCGCGTCGAGGACCCGCGCGCCTTCGGCCTCGTCCCCACGGACGCGACCGGGCGGGTCACGGCCTTCCTGGAGAAGCCGCAGACGCCCGAGGAGATCGTCACCGACCAGATCAACGCGGGCGCGTACGTCTTCAAGCGCTCGGTCATCGACTCGATCCCCACGGGCCGACCGGTCTCGGTCGAGCGCGAGACGTTCCCGGAGCTCCTGTCCTCCGGAGCGCACCTCCAGGGCATGGTCGACTCCACGTACTGGCTGGACCTCGGCACCCCGCAGGCCTTCGTCCGCGGCTCCGCCGACCTGGTCCTCGGCCGCGCACCCTCCCCGGCCGTCCCGGGCCGCTGCGGCGACCGCCTGGTCCTGCCGACGGCACGCGTCGCCCCGGACGCCAAGCTGACCGGCGGCACGGTGGTGGGCGCGGACGCGGTGGTGGGCGAAGGCGCCCGCGTCACCGGCTCCACGCTCCTCGCGGGCGCGATCGTCGAACCGGGCGCGGTGATCACGGACTCCCTGATCGGCGCGGGAGCCCGCATCGGCGCCCGTACGGTGGTCAGCGGGGCGGTCATCGGGGACGGGGCGCAGGTGGGCCCGGACAACGAACTCCGCGAGGGCATCCGCATCTGGTGCAACACCACCCTCCCAGCCGGAGCAGTCCGCTTCTCCTCGGACCAGTAACGACCCCCACCGCCCGCGGGCGCCCACCCGCCGCGCCGGCACCCGTTGCGGGCCGCCGCGGCCCTGAGCCGGCACGCCCCGCGCCCCCCGTTGTGGGCGCGCCCGCCCGCCGCGCCGGCACCCGTTGCGGGCCGCCGCGGCCCTGAGCCGGCACGCCCCGCGCCCCCCGTTGTGGGCGCGCCCGCCCGCCGCGCCGGCACCCGTTGCGGGCCGCCGCGGCCCTGAGCCGGCACGCCCCGCCGCCCCCGTTGTGGGCAGTTGTTCCGCTGGGGCGGAACGGGTGGGCACAACGGACGGCGCCCCGTGCCGGGCCTAGGCTTCCGCGCCCTGACCCGCACCCGGTGCGCGGCGTCCTCGTGGTGCGGGCAGGTACAGGGGGCGGAGGCGCCCGCAAGGGCGCCGTCCCGTGTGCCCACCCGTCCCGCCCCAGCGGGACGATTGCCCACACGGGCGGGGGGCGGGGCCACCGCCCAGCAGACGCCCGCCCGCACCACGCGCAGACCCGCGCCCGCACCACGCGCGGACGCGCGACCCGCACGCCGGCCCGGGGCGCGACCCCCACGACGGCCACAGCCGCACCCGCCCGCCCGGCTACGCTCATAGCCATGGCCGGCCGCTTCGCACCCAAACCCACCCGCACCACGGTCCGTGGCGGTCACATCCCCCTGTCCGCCACCCCAGACGCCCCGCTGGACCTCGGCCTCACCCTCGGCCCCCTCCGCCGCGGCCCCGCCGATCCGACCTTCCGGGCGGCCCCGGACGGCTCGGTCTGGCGGGCCAGCCGCACCCCGGACGGCCCCGGCACGATCCGTATCACCGCCACGGCCGCGGAGGCGTGGGGCCCGGGAGCCTCCTGGCTCCTGGACCGCCTCCCGGCGCTTCTCGGCGCGGAGGACGACCCGACGGCCTTCGTCCCCCGTCACAAGCTGCTCCTGGCGACCCACCGCCGCCGCCCGGGCCTGCGTCTCACCCGTACCGGCCTGGTCCTGGAGTCGCTGATCCCGTCGGTCCTGGAGCAGAAGGTCACGACGAACGAGGCCTACGGCTCGTGGCGGACGCTCGTACGGAAGTACGGCGAGCCGGCCCCGGGCCCGGCGCCGGACGGCATGTACGTGATGCCGGACGCGCACGCGTGGACGCGGATCCCGTCCTGGGAGTGGCACCGGGCGAACGTCGACGGCAAACGCTCGGCGACGATCGTCCGCGCGGCGCGGGTGGCGGCCCGCCTGGAGGAGGCCGCGCTCATGGACCCGCCGGCGGCCCGCAAGCGCCTGGAGCTGATCCCTGGCGTCGGCCCGTGGACGAGCGCCGAGACGATCCAGCGCAGCAACGGCGCCCCGGACGAGGTCACCACCGGCGACCTGCACCTGCCCGGCATCGTCGGCTGGGCGCTGGCGGGCGACCGTACGACCGACGACGAGGCGATGCTGGAGCTGCTGGCCCCGTACGCGGGACAACGCCACCGCGCGGCCCGCCTGATCCTCCTCAGCGGCCGCGTCCCACCCCGCAGGGCACCCCGGATGACGCCGAACGACATCAGGGCCCTCTGAAAGTCACCGCACCTCGACGAACTCCGAAGCCGTCCGCGCGGCCCGTTCCCTCGGCGGAGCCGCCGGGTGGCCGATCGCCACCGCGCCCATCGGGTCCCACGTCTCCGGAAGCCCGAGGGCCTCCCGTACGACGTCCCGGCAGAACATCGTCGAGGACACCCACGCCGAGCCGAGCCGCTCACCGGCCAGCGCCACCAGGAAGTTCTGCACGCCGGCGCCCGTCGCCACCACGAACATCTCGCGCTCGGCGGCGTCCCGGCGCGGGTCGCCGTAGTGGTGGGAGCCGTCCATGACGAGGCAGGGCACGGCCAGGTAGGGCGCGTTGCGCAGGACGTCGCCGCGCCGGACCCGCCGGGCGACGGACTCCTCGGACTTACCGTCCCGCCGCAGGTCCGCGATCCACGCGTCCCGCATCGCGTCGAGCAGCCGCGTCCGCGACTCCGCCGACTCCAGGAGCACGAACCGCCACGGTGTGGTGTGGTGCGGCGCCGGGGCCGTCACGGCCGCGGCGACCGCGCGCCGGACCGCCCCCGGGTCGACCGGCTCGGCGGTGAACTCCCGTACGGTCCGCCGCAGCGTCACCGCCTCCCGTACGGCCTCCGAGGTCCCCAGCCGGAACATGTCGTCGGCGGCGCCGCGCACGAGCGCCCGCGCGCCCTCCTCGGCGTCGCCGCCCACCACATGGGGCAGTCCGCGGACGACGGCGACGGGAAGCCCGGCCGCCTTGCCCTTCACCAGGTCGCCGGCGGCGGCGAGTTCGTCGGCGGTGGCGACGACGGTCGCGCTCAGCGGATTGCCGTGCGCGTCGGTCCCGCCGCGCAGGTCGTCGAGGACCCGCACCCCGGCCGCACCGATCGCGACGTCGGTGAGCCCGGTGCGCCAGGGCCGCCCGAAGGTGTCCGTGACGACGACGCCCACGTCGACGCCGAGGGCGTCCCGCAGACCCGAACGGATGTGCCGCGCCGAGGCGTCGGGGTCCTCGGGCAGCAACAGGACCGTCCCGGAGGGGGTGTTGGAGGCGTCGACCCCGGCGGCGGCCATGACGAGCCCCTGCCGGTTCTCGACGATCCGCAGCGGGCCGCGCCGCGCCACCACCCGTACCGTCTCGGCGTCGATGGCCTCCTCGCGGTCGTCGGCCGCGATCACCCGCCCCTCGGCCTTGCTGACGATCTTGGAGGTGACGAGCAGGACGTCCCCGTCGGCGAGTTCCGGCGACACGGAGGCGATCAGCTTGGCCAGGTCGTCGCCGGCCGCCACCTCGGGCAGCCCGGGCAGCGCCCAGACGCGGTACGCGGGGGGTATGGCCGTCACCCCCGCACCTCCTCGGCCAGCGCCAGCGCCTCGCGCGCCATCGCGGCCGTCGCGTCCACGTCGGTCATCATCAGCGGCACCGCCCGGCAGGCGATGCCCGCCGCCTCGACCTCGGCGACCGCGCCCGCGTCCACGGTGTCCACGAGCCAGCCGCCGACGAGTTCGGCGCCGTAGTGCAGGGCCACCGCCGCCGCCGTGGACTCCACGCCCACCGCCGCGAGCACCTTGTCGGCCATGCCGCGCACGGGCGCGTCGCCGACGATGGGGGAGAGGCCAACGACCGGCGCCCCGGCCGCGACGACCGCCTCACGGATCCCGGGCACGGCCAGGATCGTCCCGACGCTCACCACGGGGTTGGACGGCGGGAAGAGGATGACGTCCGCCTCGGCGATCGCCTCCAGGACGCCCGGCGCGGGCTTCGCGGCCTCCGCGCCGACGGGCACGACGGCCTTCGCGTCGACGGAGGCGCGCAGCTTCACCCAGTACTCCTGGAAGTGCACCGCGCGCTGCTCGCCGTCCACCTCGATCGCCACGTGCGTCTCGACGCGGTCGTCGGACATGGGGAGGAGACGCACGCCGGGCTGCCAGCGGGCGCACAGCGCCTCGGTGACGGCGCTCAGCGGGTAGCCCGCGCCGAGCATCTGCGTACGGACGATGTGGGTGGCGAAGTCCCGGTCGCCGAGGCCGAACCACTCGGGTCCGACCCCGTACGCCGCGAGCTCCTCCTTGACGGTGAAGGACTCGTCCGTACGTCCCCAGCCCTGCTCCTCGTTGATGCCACCGCCGAGGGTGTACATCACCGTGTCCAGGTCGGGGCAGACCTTCAGCCCGAAGAGATGGATGTCGTCACCGGTGTTGCCGATGACCGTGATCTCCGCGTCCGGCGCGGCCTGCTTGAGGCCGCGAAGGAAACGGGCACCACCGATGCCGCCGGCCAGAACCACAATGCGCATGCCAGCAGTTTGTCAGGCGGGGAGCACCTCGGGGGCGGCCGGGGCGCACTGGGCCTGGAGCGACTCGTGCATCGACTCGTGCATCGGCATCTCGGTCAGGCCGGGGAAGTACACGTGCAGGCTGACGGCCGGTTCGAGGGAGTCGTTGACGACCTCGTGGACGTACCCGGGGGCGAACACGCGCTGGGCGCCGCCGTCGAGGGTCCGTACGCCTCGGTCCGTGCGCTCCGTGAGCTCGCCCTGCAGGACGGTCAGCACGCCGGAGGAGAGGCCGTGGTCGTGCAGCCCGCTGCCCTGTCCGGGCACCCAGGAGAGCAGCCAGACCTCGTAGCCGGGTCCGGTGCGCAGGCGGTGGTACCAGCGGGTGGTGGCGTCGTACTCGACGTACGGGGCCCACTGGGAGCGGTCGTCGGCGATGGAGCGCGCGAGGCCGGCGAACTCGGCCACGGTCTGGGGGTGGGCGCGCTCGGGCTGGAGGAGGTGCGGGACCTCGAGGATGTCGCCGGCGATCTGAAGGTCGCTGTCCATGTTCATGGGATGGGGAGGTTCCTCAGCAGAAACAGAAGCGGTGGGGGGTCACGAAAGAGAGGTGACACGGGTGACGCAGGGTGACGCTGGGAGAAGGAGCTGGAGCTCTACGGCATCAACAGCTGGGACAGCAACAGCAACAGCGCGCCTGGACAGCGCGGCGGAACCCACGGCTGTGGGTCGCGGAGGGCGCTGTGGTCGCTGGCATGCCACCAAAGGTGGCCGGAGGGGCACCCGACTGTCAACTCAATGCCCGATTTGGGGGCAATGTTTCACCTCATCCGGTTACAGTGCCCGGAGAAAGGTTTGTTCAGGCGCGGACCAGGAGAGATGGCGCTTCGACCGCGCCTTTAAACATGGGTGGGCGTGATCGGACTGTGATCCAGATCGCTTCCTCGGTCGGATCGCAACAAGATCCAAGTCCTGGACGTCCTCCCTTGTGGAGGTGGCGCGGGGTGGTCAAGCCGGTGGCATGTGTCACGGTTTTTGGTGATTTGAACACTTTCCGCATACGCTTGGTTCCGCAGAGTGAATACGGGGCCCAATAGCAGATCTCGGCTTGACTCGCACAGAGCACGAACTTGTAATTTCACTCGTGTCGTTCGGCCGGGTTCGCCCCGGCAACATCACGGGGACGCACAGAACAGACGAGGGGCGCACATGACCGAGTTGTTCCAGGAACTGCTGGTCGAGGACGCGGACGAGGAACTCGGCTGGCAGGAGCGCGCGCTGTGCGCCCAGACCGATCCCGAGTCCTTCTTCCCCGAGAAGGGCGGCTCGACCCGCGAGGCCAAGAAGGTCTGCCTCGCCTGCGAGGTCCGCTCCGAGTGCCTCGAATACGCCCTGCAGAACGACGAACGGTTCGGCATCTGGGGCGGCCTCTCCGAGCGCGAGCGACGCCGCCTGAAGAAGGCCGCCGTCTGAACCGCGCGAAGCCCGCCCGGCCCCGCGCGCCACGGCGCGCACACCAGGACATGACGAACGGTCCGCCCCCTGTGCACCATCCACAGGCGGCGGACCGTTCTGCGTGTCCGGTACGCGGTGTCCCTTACGAAGGCGTCCCGCACGGTCTGTCCACAGGGCGGCGGACCGCTCCGCGTGCAGCCGTTAGTGTGGGCCTCCGTCCGAGACGCTCCCCACGCCCCCCGCGGGCGACCCCGGCCGGAGGGCCCGTAGCTCGATGTCCTCAACTCCTGAGTTTCCGCGACACGTCGTCACCGCCGTGCTCGTCACCCACGACGGCGCCCGCTGGCTGCCCGACGCACTCGCCGGGCTGCTCGCCCAGGAGCGCCCCGTGCAGAACGTGGTGGCGGCCGACACCGGCAGCGCCGACGACTCGGCGCAGCTCGTCGCCGACGCCATCGGCGCCGACCGCGTCCTGCACCTCGCGCGCCGCACCGGCTTCGGCGCCGCCGTCGAGGAGGCCGCGCGCACCGCGCCCCTGCTCGGACCCGAGGACCTGCCCTACCTGAAGCGCCCCAGCGGCTGGGACCCCGTCAGCCGCAGCTGGAACGACGAGGCGTACGACCTCCCCGAACTCCCGCACGGCGAACCGGTCCAGTGGCTCTGGCTCCTCCACGACGACTGCGCCCCCGAGCCCGGCGCCCTCGCCGAACTCCTGCGCGTCGCCGACTCCGACACGGAAGCCGCCGTCATCGGCGCCAAGCTGCGCGGCTGGTACGACCGGAAGCAGCTCCTCGAAACCGGCGTCAGCATCGCCCGCAGCGGCCGCCGCTGGACCGGACTCGACCGCCGCGAGCAGGACCAGGGCCAGCACGACCAGGTCCGCTCCGTCCTCTCCGTCTCCACCGCCGGCATGCTGATCCGCCGCGACGTCTTCGAGGAGCTCGGCGGCTTCGACCGGCGCCTGCCCCTCATGCGCGACGACGTCGACCTGTGCTGGCGCGCCCACTCCGCCGGCTTCCACGTCCTCATCGCCCCCGACGCCGTCCTGCGGCACGCCGAGGCCTCCGCCCGCGAGCGCCGCACCGTCGACTGCGCCGGCCGCACCGCCGCCAACCCGCACCGCGTCGACAAGGCCGGCGCCGTCCACACCCTCCTCGCCAACACTCGCGGCCTGGCCCTCCCGTACGTCCTCCTGCGGCTCGTCCTCAGCACCCTGCTCCGCACCCTCGCCTACCTCGTCGGCAAGGCCCCGGGCCAGGCGGTCGACGAGGTCATGGGCCTCCTCGCGACCCTGCTGCGCCCCGAGAAGATCCTCGCCGCCCGCAAGCGCCGCAAGAACCCGGCTGTCCTCAACAGCGAGTTCCGCTCGCTCTTCCCGCCGCCCGGCGCCACGATCCGCGCCACCGTCGAGCAGATCGCCTCCCACTTCGGCGGCGCCGAGGCCGACACCGGCGGCTCCCGCCACGGCGTCGTCGAGTCCGGACCCGGCGGCGACGACGCCGACTACCTGGAGATCGAGCAGTTCGCCCGGCTCAAGAAGATCGCCCGCAAGCCCGGGCCGGTCCTCTTCGCCCTGCTCCTCCTCGTCTCCCTGGTCGCCTGCCGCAACCTCTTCGCCGGCGGCTCCCTGGCCGGCGGCGCCCTGCTGCCCGTCCCCGACACCGTCTCCGGCCTCTGGTCGCGGTACGCCGACGCCTGGCACGCCATCGGCACCGGCGGCACCCAGACCGCCCCGCCCTACCTCGCCGTCCTGGCCGCGCTCTCCGCGCTGTTCCTCGGCTCCACCTCCACCGCGCTGACCCTGCTCCTCGTCTGCTCGGTCCCGCTCGCCGGCTTCACCGCGTACTTCGCCGCCCGCGGCATCGTCGAGTCCCGGCTGCTGCGCGCCTGGGGCGCCATCGCGTACGCCTTCCTGCCCGCCGCCACCGGCGCCCTCGCCGCCGGCCGGCTCGGCACCGCCGTCCTCGCGATCCTGCTCCCGCTGATCGCCCGCGCCGCCGTCGCCGCCCACGGCTTCAACCGTCCCGACCGGGGGAGCTGGCGCGCCACCTGGGCGTACACCTTCCTGCTCACCTCCGCGATGGTGTTCACCCCGGTCGTCTGGCCGCTCGCCGTCCTCCTCGGCCTCGGCGTGCTCGCCGTGCGCCGCTCCGACCTCACCGCGTACGGACTGCGCTTCCTCGCCGCCGTCGGCACCCCGCTGCTCGTCCTCGCCCCCTGGTCGCTCACCCTCCTCACCGACCCCGGCGCCTTCCTGCGCGAGGCCGGTCTCGACGTCCGCACGGGCACGGCCACCGCGCTCGACCTGCTCGGCACGAGCCCGGGCGGCCCCGGCACCACCGGCGGCGTGCTCCTCATCGGCCTCGTCCTCGCCGGCCTGGCCGGACTGCTCCGCGAGGAGCGGCAGCTCGCCGCCCGTACCGCCTGGGCCGCCGCCCTCGCCGGACTCCTCTTCGCCGCCCTCTCCAACGGCGCGGGCGGCACCGGCTGGGCCGGACCCGCCACCCTCGTCTACGGCGCCGCCCTCATCGCCGCCGGCATGATCGGCGCCGAGGGCGGCCGCACCCGCGTCGCCGCCCACGGCTTCGGCTGGCGCCAGCCCGTCGCCGCCCTCATCGCCCTCGCCTGCGCCCTCGGCCCCGCCGTCGCCGCCGTCGGCTGGATGATCGGCGGCGCCGACGGCCCGCTGACCCGGCGCGACCCGGTCCAGGTCCCGGCCTTCGTCGCCGAGGAGAGCGGCACCCGCGACCAGCCCCGCACCCTCGTCCTCGGCGGCAGCGCGCCCGGCGAGGTCGCCTACACCCTGGTCCGCGGCTCCGGTGCCCGCCTCGGCGACGCCGAACTCACCGCGACCGCCGAGGACGACCCCCGCCTCGACGAGGTGGTGGCCCACCTCGTCGCCGGCTCCGGCGCCGACCAGACCCAGGAGCTCAGCGGCTACGCCATCCGGTACGTCCTCGTACGGGACGGAGCACCGCGCCAGATGAGCCGCGTCCTCGACTCCACCCACGGCCTCAGCCGCCTCAGCCAGCTCGACGGCAGCGCGCTCTGGCGCGTCGACCGCGAGATCGCCCGCGTCATGATCGTCCCGCCCGCGGCCAAGACCGGCGCCACCGACAAGACACCGGAGACCGCACGGCCGGTCGCCGTCGCCGCCGGGCCCGTCGAGGCCCACACCGAGGTTCCGGCCGGGCCCGCGGGCCGCGTCCTGCGCCTCGCCGACCGCGCGGCCGAGGGCTGGACCGCCACGCTCGACGGCAAGCAGCTGACCCGGACCACCGTCGACGGTTGGGCCCAGGGCTTCGAGCTCCCCGCCCAGGGCGGCCGACTCGACGTCACGTACGACGAGCCGCTCACCCACACCGCGTGGATCTGGGCCCAGGCCGGCCTCGCCCTCGTCCTGCTCGTCCTCGCCCTGCCCGGCCGGCGCCGCGAGATCGACGACGACCTGCCCGAGGAGGAGCTCGCCATCCCCGCCCAGGCGACCGAGGGCGACGGCCGCCGCGCCCGCCGCCTGCGCGCCGCCGCCGAAGCGGAGGCGGAGACGGAGACGGACGACGCCGAGGCCGTCGGCACCACCGACGCCTTCGACGCCTTCGGGACCGCGAAGGGCGGGCCGGCCCCCGTCCCGCAGCAGCAGTCCTACGAGCCCCGCGACCAGGACCAGGAATGGGACGGCGGCTACGACCCGGCCTACGCCCAGACCCCGGCGCAGCAGACCCAGGACCAGCAGCAGGCCCAGCCGTACGCCGACCAGGGCTACTACCAGGACTACGCGGCCGACCCGTACCAGCAGCAGCCGTACGCGTACCCCCAGCAGGGCTACGAGCAGCAGCCGCAGCCGTACGCCGAGCAGGGCTACGAGCAGCCGCAGCAGTACGACCCGCAGCAGCCCCAGCAGCCGTACGACCCGCAGCAGTACGACCAGTACGGCTACGGCTACGGATACCCCCAGGGCCACGAGACCGAGCAGCGTCCCGACGGGAGCAGCAACCAGTGAAGCGCACGACCCTCTCCCTGATCGCGGGCGCCACGGCCCTCGCCGCCGTCACCGGCTTCGCGGCCCTCACCGCCCCGGACGGCACCGCCGCTCCCGAGGCGAAGGCCACCACCCGCCTGCCGGTGGAGCGCGCCGGCCTCGTCTGCCCGGTCCCCAGCACCTCCGAGGTGGCCGAGACGCTCTACACCTCGTACACCCCGACGGGCACCGGCGCCGCCACGGGCAGCACGGGCAAGACCGAGCAGCCCACGGCGCTGCTGCGGGCCGCGACGAGCGCGACGAGCGCGGGCGGCACCGGCAAGACCGGCAAGAAGCCCACGGCCCCCAAGGCCCCGGCCACCGTCACCGCCCCCGGCAAGCCCGTCACCGCCGAGGCGGACGGCGGCTCCGTACCCGCCCTCACCGGCGCGGCGACCGGCACCCTCGCCCCCGGCTGGACCGTCCAGCAGACCACCGTCGTCCCGGCCGGCGGCGCGCGCGGCCTCCTCGGCCTCGGCTGCGGCGCCCCCGACACCGACTTCTGGTTCCCGGCCGCCTCCACCGCGAAGGACCGCCAGGACTACGTCCACCTCACCAACCCGGACGACACGGCCGCCGTCGCCGACATCGAGCTGTACGGCCCCGAGGGCGTGCTCAAGACCCAGTTCACCGAGGGCATCCCGGTCCCCGCCCACGCCAGCGTCCCGGTGCTCCTCTCCACCCTCACCACCGAGGCCGGCAAGCGGGACATCACCGTCCACGTCACCACCCGCAGCGGACGCGTCGGCGCCGCCGTCGCCGCGGCCGACGACAAGCTCGGCAGCGACTGGATCGCCCCGGCCGCCGACCCGGCGAGCAGCGCCGTGCTCCCCGGCATCCCGGGCGACGCCACCTCGGTACGGCTCGTGGCCTTCGCCCCCGGCGACGACGACGCCGACCTCAAGGTCCAGCTGGTCACGGCGACCGGCACGATCGTCCCGGCCGGCGCCGACTCCCTGCACGTGAAGTCCGGGATGACGACCTCCGTCGACCTGCCCGAACTCACCCGGGGCGCCGTGGGCTCGCTGCTGCTCACCCCGAGCGACCCGAAGAAGCCGACCCCGGTCGTGGCGGCCCTCCAGGTCGTCCGCGGCAAGGGCGATAACACCGAGATCGCGTTCATCCCGGCGACCGCGGCCGTCTCCGCCCGCGCGACGGTCGCCGACAACCGCGCCAAGGCCTCGACGCTCTCCCTGACCGCCCCCGGCGCCGACGCCCAGGTCAAGGTCACCGCCTCGGCCGGCTCCGAGGGGGGTACGCCGGTGTCGAGGACCGTCACCGTCAAGGCGGGCACCACGACCGTCCTGACCGACCTCGTCCCCGAGGGCCTCAAGGGGTCCTACGCGCTGACGGTCGAACCGGTCTCCGGCGGCAAGGTCCACGCGGCCCGGACCCTCGCCCTCCCGGAGGACGGCGTCCCGATGTTCACGGTCCAGACCTTCACAGACGACCGAGGCACGGTAGAGGTCCCGACGGCCCACCAGGACCTGGGCGTACTGGACTGAGGTGCCTCCGTGGGGGCAATCGTCCCGCAGGGGCGATGGGGGTCCCCCTGCTCGAGCGGAGCCGAGAGCTTGGGGGAGGGCGGGAACACGGGACGGCGCCCTCAGCCGGGCCTAGGCTCCCGCGCCTGAACCGGCACTCGGGGCGCGGCGCGCCGTACGGGGTAGTGCCCGCATGAGACGGGCCGTACCAGCAACAGGACAAGACCGAACCCGTACGGGACAAGACCGAGCTCGTACGGGACAAGGCCGAACCCGTACGGGACAAGATCGAACCCGTACGGGACAAGATCGAACCCGTACGGGGCCGGCCCCCCGGCGGCGCCTCAGTCCTGCCCGTACCGAGGATCGACAGACTCGGGCGAGAGCCCGAGGAGCTCGGCGACCTGCTCCACGACGACCTCGTGGACCAGGAGCGCCCGCTCGTCCCGGCTCTTGGAGCGGATCTCGATCGGCCGCCGGTAGACGACCACCCGCGCCGGCTCGTTCTTCTCGGCGGGCAGCGAGCCGCCCAGCGGCACCGTCTCGCCCGACACCGGCGGCGGCACCTCGATGACCATGAAGTCGACGTCCGCGAGCTGCGGCCAGCGCCGTTCGAGGCGCTCCACCGAGTCGAGGACGAGATCGCGGAAGGTGTCGGCCCGGCTCGCGGAGAGCGGCACCTGCGGCGGCGCGACGGGTCCCCGCATCCCGCGGCCGTGCCGGTCGCGGCGGCGGACCCGAGGCTCCGCCGGGGGCTCCGTGGGGCGGTGCGAGGGGCTCGGCGGCACAGGACTGTCCATCACTGACGCAGCGTAACCCTCATCCGTCCCACCGCACCGTGGCGCATCCTCGCCGACTTTCCCGGCGTGCCCGCGGCCCCGCCGCACCCCTTGTCGAAACCTGAACATTCCGGCCGACCTCGCGCCCGATTCGACGGTCCGTCACGATCGGCCATCTGGCCCTGGTTGACCGGTTTTGTATCCCAAGGTGTCCGGATAGCCCCCCGCCCCCACCCCCGTACGCCCCCTCCCTCGCAGGTCAGAGCCGTCACCACCCGAAGGGGGGTGGCGGAGGTCACACCGCGACACGGTGGAGTGACCTGAGGGAGAGTCGTCGCGGCCCGCTCAAGAGTGCGGTACCGTCCAACGTCGTGAGCCCTGTACGTCGCTGTTCGCGCACCGCGTGCGGCCGCCCTGCCGTCGCGACACTGACGTACGTCTATGCCGACTCGACTGCGGTCCTCGGCCCGCTCGCCACCTACGCCGAGCCCCACTGCTACGACCTGTGCGCCGAGCACAGCGAGCGCCTCACCGCCCCGCGCGGCTGGGAGGTGGTGCGGCTCACCGACGGTTCCGCCCCGACCCGCCCCAGCGGCGACGACCTCGAAGCCCTGGCCAACGCGGTACGGGAGGCGGCCCGCCCCCAGGAGCGCGCGGCCGAGGCCGGCGGCAAGGGCGGCGGAGGCCGTGGCGGCGACCCGATGGAGGTCGGGCGCCGCGGACACCTCAGGGTGCTCCGTTCGCCCGACAACTGACGGCAACCGGCCACCGTCCGCGTATACCCGACCCCGCTCCGGGTAGTTTTGGCGTTCCGTGCACACGCCGCACACGTGTGCAGAGAACTCAGGAGGGTGGATCCGTGACTGCCGATCTGTCGCAGATCGTGAAGGCGTACGACATCCGCGGAGTCGTACCCGACCAGTGGGACGAGACGCTCGCGGAACTCTTCGGCGCCGCCTTCGTACGGGTGACGGACGCGGACGCCATCGTCGTCGGCCACGACATGCGCCCCTCCTCGCCAGGCCTCGCGGCCGCCTTCGCGCGCGGCGCGGCCCGCCTCGGCGCCGACGTCACCCTCATCGGTCTCTGCTCCACGGACCAGCTGTACTTCGCCTCCGGCAGCCTCGACCTGCCCGGCGCCATGTTCACGGCCTCCCACAACCCGGCCCAGTACAACGGCATCAAGATGTGCCGCGCCGGCGCCGCCCCCGTCGGCCAGGACACCGGCCTCGCCGACATCCGCGCCCTCGCCGAGGAGTGGACGGAGACGGGCGCCCCCGAGGCGGCGGCGACGCCGGGCACGATCACCGAGCGCGAGACGCTGGCGGACTACGCCGCGTACCTGAAGTCCCTGGTCGACCTCACCGCGATCCGTCCCCTCAAGGTGGTCGTCGACGCGGGCAACGGCATGGGCGGCCACACCGTCCCGACGGTCTTCGAAGGCCTCCCGCTGTCCGTGGTCCCCATGTACTTCGAGCTGGACGGCACCTTCCCGAACCACGAGGCCAACCCGCTCGACCCGAAGAACATCGTCGACCTCCAGGCCCGCGTCCTCGCGGAGGGCGCCGACCTCGGCCTCGCCTTCGACGGCGACGCCGACCGCTGCTTCGTCGTCGACGAGCGCGGCGAGCCGGTCTCCCCGTCCGCGATCACGGCCCTCGTCGCCGCGCGCGAGCTCGCCAAGACTCCCGGCGGAACGATCATCCACAACCTGATCACCTCCTGGTCCGTGCCCGAGGTCGTCCGCGAGCAGGGCGGTGAGCCCGTCCGCACCCGCGTCGGCCACTCCTTCATCAAGGAGGAGATGGCGAAGACCGGCGCGATCTTCGGCGGCGAGCACTCGGCGCACTACTACTTCAAGGAGTTCTGGAACGCGGATACGGGCATGCTCGCCGCGCTCCACGTCCTCGCGGCCCTCGGCGGCCAGGAGGGCACCCTGTCCGACCTGGTCTCCGCCTACGACCGGTACGCCTCCTCGGGCGAGATCAACTCGACGGTCGCGGACCAGGCGGCGAGCACGGCCAAGGTGAGGGCGACGTACGAGGACACGGAGGGCGTCACCTTCGACGAACTCGACGGCCTGACCGTGACCGCGGAGGACTGGTGGTTCAACCTCCGCGCCTCCAACACGGAGCCGCTGCTCCGCCTCAACGTCGAGGCCCGCGACGAGGCCACCATGGCCAAGATCCGCGACGAGGTCCTCGACCTGGTCCGGGCGACGGACTGACCCCGCCGTCCCGCCGGGGAACGGGGGCGTGCCCCGTTCCCCGGCGGTAGGCTGACCTGGCCCGATCCGTCTGTTCGAAGGGACACCCCATGCCGCTCGAAGCCGGCCTCCTGGAGATCCTGGCCTGCCCGGCCTGCCACGCTCCGCTGAACGACCGCACGGCGGACGAGACCCCCGAGCTGATCTGCACGAGCCCCGACTGCGGCCTCGCCTACCCGGTCCGCGACGGCATCCCGGTCCTCCTCACGGACGAGGCCCGCAGGCCGGCGTAACCGGCTCACCGGCCGACGAAGCCGGCGAGAGCCGGGGGGCCCGCTGCCCGGGATGGGCCTCGCCCACCCGCCGTGTGGGCAATCGTCCCGCTGAGCGATGGGGGTCCCCCTGCTCGAGCGGAGCCGAGAGCTTGGGGGAGGGTGGGCACACGGGACGGCGCCTTCTGCGGCGCCCCCGCCCCCGCGCCTGAACCCGCACCACGTTGGGGAGCACTACCTCCGGGACCCGCACCACCAGGCCCCGCACCGAGCAGCGCCCCGCACGGGACCCCGCACCCCCGTCCACCCAGGAGGCACCGCACATGCTCGACGAGACCCTCCTCGACGCCCCGGACGACCTGGCCCTGGCCGACCGCCGCGGCCTCCTCCGCGGCGCCGCCGAGGCCGGCGCACGGGTACGGACCGCCGCGCGCCACGCCGCCGAGGCCGGCATCGCGGACCTCCGCCCCGAGGGCCGCCCCCGCGCCGTACTCGTCGCGGGCCCCGGCACCGCGGCCGCCGCCGTCGCGGACCTGATCGGCGCGCTCGCCGGAGCCTCCGCCCCCGTCGTACGCCTCCAGCCGACCGGCGTCGCCCCCGCCGCGGGCGCCCTGCGCTGGGCCCTGCCGGGCTGGGCGGGCTCGGTGGACCTGCTGCTGCTCCCGACCACCGACGGCGCCGAACCGGGCCTCGCCGTCCTCGCCGAGCAGGCCTACCGCCGCGGGATCACGGTCGTGGCCGTCGCCCCGAAGGCCTGCCCGCTCGCCGAGACGGTCAACGGCTCGCACGGCCTCTTCGTCCCGATGGCGACCGCCCCGAACGAGACGCCCGACGAGTACGCCGAGAGCATCGGGGCCAGCCCGGGCGCCCTGTGGGCCCTGTTCACCCCACTGCTCGCGCTCCTGGACCGCGTCGGCCTCATCGAAGCGCCGCCGGAGGCGCTGGAGAAGGTCGCCGACCGGCTGGACCGCACGGCCGAGCGCTGCGGCCCGGCCATCGCCACGTACAGCAACCCGGCGAAGACGCTCGCCGCCGAACTCGCGGACTCGCTCCCGCTGATCTGGACCGAGGGCAACGCCGCGGGCCCGGCCGGCCGCCGTTTCGCCGCCGTCCTCGCCGAACTCGCCGGCCTGCCCGCGCTCGCCGCCGAACTCCCGGAGGCCCTCCCGGCGCACGGGGTCCTCCTCGCGGGCGACTACGCGGCGGGAGCCGACCCCGACGACTTCTTCCGCGACCGCGTGGACGAGCAGCAGGCGCTCCGCGCGCGCGTGGTCCTGCTCCGCGACCGCCCGGCGGAGGGCCTCACCGCCGCCCCGGCCGCCCGCGAACTCGCCCTCGGCCACGAGACCGCCGTCAGCGAACTGGAACCGGAGGAGGGCGGCTACCTGGAGACCCTCGCCGAACTGCTCGCCGTGACCGACTTCGCGGCCGTCTACCTCGCCCTGGCCACCCCGGGCCGCACCCCGCACTAGCCGCACGCGGCGCGCGCACCACCCACCCGGCACCGCCTCTCGCGCCGTCCACCACCCCGTCACCCACGCACCCACCGCCCCGTCACCCACCCGTCACCCGCCCCCTGTCACCTGTCTCCCGACACCCCGCACGATCCGTCACCACCCCGAGGAGCTGGCAGGCACCATGGACCGCCTCGTCAACACCGTCCGCCCCTACGCCTGGGGATCCACGACGGCCATCCCGGAACTGCTCGGAACCGCCCCGACCGGCGAGCCCCAGGCCGAGATGTGGATGGGCGCCCACCCCGGTGCCCCCTCCCGCACCGACCGCGGCTCGCTGAACGAGCTCATCGCCGCCGACCCCGTACGCGAACTGGGGGAGCGGGCCGTCGAGAAGTTCGGACCGCGGCTCCCGTTCCTCCTGAAGCTGCTCGCCGCGGGCGCCCCGCTCTCCCTCCAGGTCCACCCCGACCTGGCCCAGGCCCAGGCCGGGTACGCCGCGGAGGAGGCCGCCGGCATTCCGGTCGACGCCCCGCACCGCACGTACAAGGACGCCAACCACAAGCCCGAGCTGATCTGCGCGCTCACCCCCTTCGACGGGCTGTGCGGCTTCCGCGCCCCCGCCGAGGCCGCCGACCTGATCGCCGCGCTGGGCGTCGACTCCCTCAAGCCGTACGTGGACCTCCTCCACGCCCACCCCGAAGAGGCCGCGCTCCGCGAGGTCCTGACGGCCCTGCTCACCGCCGACCGCGAGCAGATGGCGCACACCGTGGCCGAGGCGCACGCCGCGGCCGACCGTCTCGGCGGCGACCACGCCCCGTTCGCGAGCCTGGCCCACCACTACCCGAGCGACCCCGGCGTGATCGCCGCCATGCTCCTCAACCGCGTCCGGCTCCAGCCCGGAGAGGCCCTCTACCTCGGCGCGGGCGTCCCCCACGCCTATCTCGACGGCCTCGGCGTCGAGATCATGGCCAACTCCGACAACGTGCTGCGCTGCGGCCTCACGCCCAAGCACGTCGACGTCCCCGGACTCCTCCGGGTCATCCGCTTCGAGCCGAACGAACCGGCCGTCCTGCGCCCCGAGGCCTCCCCTTCCGGCGAGGAGGTCTACGAGACCCCGGTCGACGAGTTCCGCCTCTCCCGGTTCGCCCGCGCGGAAGGCGCCGCGCCGACCGACGTCACCGCACCCACGCCCCAGATCCTGCTCGCCGCCGCGGGCCGGCCGAAGGCGGGCGAGGTCACCCTCGGCCCCGGCGAGTCCGTCTTCGTCCCGGCGGGGGAGACCACCGAACTGACCGGAGCGGGCACCGTCTTCCGGGCGACCGTCGTGGCCTGATGCGACAATGACCGGCCGAACCGCGGCGATCGAGCCGGAGCACCGACGAAGGGACCACGTACACCCATGAGCGCGTCAGGCGGAACCAAGGCGATCGTGGCGGCACTCGCCGCCAACCTCGCGATCGCCGTAGCCAAGTTCGTGGCGTTCCTCTTCAGCGGTTCGTCGTCGATGCTCGCCGAGAGCGTCCACTCGCTCGCCGACTCCGGCAACCAGGGCCTGCTGCTCCTCGGCGGCAAGAAGGCCCAGCGCGAGGCCACTCCGCAGCACCCCTTCGGCTACGGCCGCGAGCGGTACATCTACGCCTTCCTCGTCTCGATCGTGCTCTTCTCCGTCGGCGGCATGTTCGCCATCTACGAGGGCTACGAGAAGATCAAGCACCCGCACCCCATCGAGGCCTGGTACTGGCCGGTCGGCGTCCTCGTCTTCGCGATCATCGCCGAGAGCTTCTCCTTCCGCACCGCCATCAAGGAGTCCAACGAGATCCGCGGTGACCTCTCCTGGAAGGACTTCGTCCGCCGCGCCAAGGCACCCGAGCTGCCGGTCGTCCTCCTGGAGGACCTCGGTGCCCTCGTCGGTCTCGTCCTCGCCCTCGGCGGCGTCGGCCTCGCCCTGCTGACCGACAACGGCGTCTGGGACGGCATCGGCACCCTCTGCATCGGCCTCCTGCTCATCCTGATCGCGCTCGTGCTCGCCGCCGAGACCAAGTCGCTGCTCCTCGGCGAGTCCGCCGGCGTCGACCAGGTGAAGAGGATCGAGGCGGCGATCGTCGACGGCGAGACCGTCACGGGCCTCATCCACATGCGCACGCTCCACCTCGGTCCCGAGGAACTCCTCGTCGCCGCCAAGGTCGCCGTCCAGCACGACGACACGGCCACCGAGGTCGCGAACGCCATCAACGCGGCCGAGGAGCGCATCCGCGCCGCCGTCCCGATCGCCCGGGTCATCTACCTGGAGCCCGACATCTACAGCGAGACGGCCGCCTCGGCGGGCCGGAACCCGGCCAAGACCCCGGGCGGCCCCAGCCACTGACCCCCACGGGCCGGCACGCCCCCACCCTCGCAAGGCCCCCGGGACCGCACGGCCCGGGGGCTTCGTGCATGTGTACGACCTACGGGGCGGGGGGCGCCGGAGCCCCCCGCGGGCCCGATGCGGACTGTGGCCCGCCGCACCGATCGGTGTAGATTCGTGACCAGCCAGACGTCGCTGCTGATGGCGGTCGGGCGGTCCGCGGACCGTCCGAGGGAGAGAGGGCCTCCGACGACGGCACCGTGGAAACGCCCGGGCATTCGTATGCCCAGGGGCCGTCGCCGTGGTGCCAGGCACCTCAACCGACCCTCGCACCCGCAGACACGAGGAGCAGCCCAGTCATGACGACTGCCGCCCACCAGGACTTCAAGGTCGCCGACCTCTCCCTGGCCGCCTTCGGCCGCAAGGAGATCACCCTCGCCGAGCACGAGATGCCCGGCCTGATGTCGATCCGCCGCGAGTACGCCGAGCAGCAGCCGCTCGCCGGCGCCCGCGTCACCGGCTCCCTGCACATGACCGTGCAGACCGCCGTCCTCATCGAGACCCTGGTCGCCCTCGGCGCCGAGGTCCGCTGGGCCTCCTGCAACATCTTCTCCACCCAGGACCACGCCGCCGCGGCCATCGCCGTCGGCCCGAACGGCACCCCGGAGAACCCGCAGGGCGTCCCGGTCTTCGCCTGGAAGGGCGAGACCCTGGAGGAGTACTGGTGGTGCACCGAGCAGGCCCTCACCTGGCCGAACACGCCCACCGGCGGCCCGAACATGATCCTCGACGACGGTGGTGACGCCACCCTCCTCGTCCACAAGGGCGTCGAGTTCGAGAAGGCCGGCTCCGCCCCGGACCCGTCCACCGCGGACAGCGAGGAGTACGGCCACATCCTCCGTCTCCTCAACCGCACCCTCGGCGAGAACCCGCAGAAGTGGACCCAGCTGGCGTCCGAGATCCGCGGCGTCACCGAGGAGACCACCACCGGCGTCCACCGCCTGTACGAGATGCAGCAGGCCGGCGACCTCCTCTTCCCGGCGATCAACGTGAACGACGCCGTGACGAAGTCGAAGTTCGACAACAAGTACGGCTGCCGCCACTCCCTCATCGACGGCATCAACCGCGCCACCGACGTCCTCATCGGCGGCAAGACGGCCGTCGTCTGCGGCTACGGCGACGTCGGCAAGGGCTGCGCCGAGTCCCTCCGCGGCCAGGGCGCCCGCGTCATCGTCACCGAGATCGACCCGATCTGCGCGCTCCAGGCGGCGATGGACGGCTACCAGGTCACCACCCTGGACGACGTCGTCGAGACGGCCGACATCTTCATCACCACGACCGGCAACAAGGACATCATCATGGCCGCCGACATGGCCAAGATGAAGCACCAGGCCATCGTCGGCAACATCGGCCACTTCGACAACGAGATCGACATGGCCGGCCTCGCCAAGACCCCGGGCGTCGTCAAGGACGAGGTCAAGCCGCAGGTCCATACCTGGACCTACCCGGACGGCAAGGTCCTCATCGTCCTGTCCGAGGGCCGCCTGCTGAACCTCGGCAACGCGACCGGCCACCCGTCCTTCGTGATGTCGAACTCCTTCGCGGACCAGACCCTGGCCCAGATCGAGCTCTTCACCAAGCCGCAGGAGTACCCGACCGACGTCTACGTGCTGCCGAAGCACCTGGACGAGAAGGTCGCCCGCCTCCACCTGGACGCGCTCGGCGTCAAGCTGACGACCCTCCGCCCGGAGCAGGCCGCCTACATCGGCGTCGAGGTCGAGGGCCCCTTCAAGCCGGACCACTACCGCTACTGATGCCCCGACCGGCGGCGCCCGCGCGCTGACGCGGCGCCGTCCCGGACACCCGTAGAGGACTCAGGCAGGCCCCCCGCACCCCCGTGCCGGGGGGCCTGCCCCGTCCCACCTCCGCTACCGCTCCTGGAAGCGCCCCCTCCCGAGGACCGACCCATGCCCCGCGGCCGTTATTCGCTCCATGACCCGCACGATCACACCCCCCTCGGTGAGGAACACTTCCACTGCGCGCCCGGCCCCTCCGGCTGGCGCTACGTCTCACAGATCACCACCCCCGCCGGCGACCACCGGGGCTCCGTCGACCTGGCCGTCGACGAACTCGGCCGCCCCATCCGTCTCGAACTGCACGCCGCGAGCTGGCAGGTCCGCGGCGCGGCCCTCGACGGCGTCACCTGGGTCCGCACGGACCCCACCGGAACCCACGCCACCGAAGGCAATGTGCGCGCCCACGCCTTCACCGGCACGTCCCCGGCGTTCCTCGTCGCCCTCACGCGACTGCTGCGTCTCACCCCCGATTCCCCCGAGACCCGTGTCAGGCTCCTCGCCTTCACGGACCCGGTGCTCGCCCCTCTCACGGTCGACCAGTCCTGGGCCCTGTTGGGAAGTGAAGCGCACGCCACTGACAACGGCCCTCTGATGGTGGACGAGTACCAGGTCAGCGCCCTGGACACGGGCGAACGCCACACGGTCCACATCGCCGGCGACGTGGTCCTCGCCGCCCCCGGCATCGAACTCGAAGCCCTCGAAACCCCGCCCTCGGTCTTCCCCTGACCGACGCAGCTCAGGCAGGCGGCGCGAACCCGGTGGGCCGCGCCCCGGACTCCACCGCCGGATCGACGGCGGGGGGAGCGACGACCGGGGGAGCGACGCGTCCCGAAGGCGCCACAGCGCCTGGTGAAACAGCACCCGGAGGCACGACACCGGGAGGAACAGCCCCCGGCAGAGCAACCCCCGGAACCCCACCGCCCGGAGGCACCTGCCCCGCCGCCCCCGCCGAGGGGGCGAACGCCCGCCGGGCGTCCCGCGCCTGCCGCTCGGCCACCACCCCCGCCAGATAGGCGTCGGCCGGCACCCCCGCCGGCGGAGGCGTACCGGTCCGCGCCACGAGCTCGTCGGCCAGCCGCTCCGCCAGCCGCCGCCCCACGGCCGGGTCCAGCTCACGCGACCGCGTCAGGTACTGACGTATCTCCAGCCACAGCGCCTCCGGCACCGCCGAGAGATCGATCCCGCCGAAGCGCCCCACCAGCCACGGCGGCGGCGGAGGCACGGCCAGAGCACGCGCCGCGGGTATGCGCTCGCGCACCACCAGCGTCCCCGCGAAGACGTCCCCGAGCCGTCGCCCCCGCTCGGACACGAGCGAAGCGACACAGGCGACGACCCCGAAGGTCATCAGGATCTCCACGACCCCCATCGCCCCCCGCACCAGCGCGTGCCGGAATCGGATCGGCCCCCCGTCGTCCCGCACCACCCGCAGCCCACAGGCCAGCTTCCCCAGCGACCGCCCGTGCGACAGCGTCTCCACCGCGATCGGCGCCCCCACGAGCACCAGCAGGAAGGACGCGATGGACACCGCCGTCACCGCCGCCTCGTCCAGCGAGGCCGTGGCGACCGCGAGCCCGAGCGTGATCAGCAGATACGCGGCCCACACCACGACCAGATCGATGAGCACCGCCAGCGCCCGGCTCGGCAGCCGCGCGGGCTGCAATCCCAGGACGACCGCATCGCCCGTCACCAGCCCACTCACGGCACCCACCCTTCTCCGACCTTCCCGACCCCTCCGCACGTCAGTCTGCCAAGCTGGCCCGCAGCGCGCCGCAGTAGTACGGACCCGTCCCCAGCCAGTGCCTGGAGCAGCAGCCGATCATGGACCTCGACGTCTACGTGACCGCCCACCGCGCCGAGTGGGAACGCCTGGACCACCTCCTGCGCCGGGGCGGCAGGCTCACCGGCGCCGAGGCCGACGAACTGGTCGCGCTGTACCAGCGCACGGCCACCCACCTGTCGATCGTCCAGTCGAGCGCCCCGGACCCGATGCTCACGGCCCGGCTCACCCAGCTCGTGGCCCGCGCCCGCGCCGCCGTCACCGGCACCCGCCGCTCCTCGTGGCGCGACGCCGTCCGCTTCCTCACGGCCGGCTTCCCCGCCGCGGTCTACCGCTCCCGCCACTGGTGGATCCCCACGGCCGTCCTCTCCACCCTGCTCGCGGTCCTCATCGGCTGGTGGATCGGCACGCACCCGGAGGTCCAGGCCTCGATCGGCGCCTCCACCGACCTCCGCGAGATGACCCGCCCCGGTGGCCAGTACGAGACGTACTACTCCAGCCACCCGGCGGCCTCCTTCGCCGCCCAGGTCTGGACGAACAACGCCCAGGCCGCGGCGATGTGCCTGGTCCTGGGCGCGTTCCTGGGCATCCCGGTCCTCTGGATCCTCTTCCTGAACATGCTGAACCTGGGCGTCGGCATCGGCCTGATGTCCTCCGCCGGCCGCCTCGACGTGTTCCTGGGCCTGGTGCTTCCCCACGGCCTGCTCGAACTGACCGCCGTCTTCGTGGCCGCCGGTACGGGCCTCCGCCTCGGCTGGACCGTCATCGACCCGGGCCCCAGGACCCGCCGCGCCGCCCTGGCGGAGCAGGGACGCGCGGCCGTCGGCATGGCGATCGGCCTGGCCCTGGTCCTCTTCGTCTCGGGCCTGATCGAAGGCTTCGTCACCCCCTCGGGCCTCCCCACCTGGGCCCGCATCACCATCGGCGTCGCCGCCGAGCTGGCCTTCCTCACGTACGTCTACGTGCTCGGCGGCCGCGCCGCGCGGGCCGGCGACACCGGCGACCTCGAGGAACCGGACCGCAGCGCCACGCTCCCCACCGCCGCCTGATGTGCGTCGACCCCTCCTGAGCTGTTAGGCTCCTCCGGTGCTCGCGAAACCTGTTGACACGGGGCTCGTGGGGAGGTAGATTCAAACGGTTGCCTAGAACTGGAGAGTTCGGCAGCGACCGGGTAGAGTCTCACTCACTCCGGCAGGGAATTCGATTCCACGGAGTCACCCCGATTCTTATTCGAATCACGAAAGCCACCGATTAGGTCGGCCGAAATGAATCTGATAAAGTCGAAACCGCCGGAAGGGCCCGGAGCGAAAGCGAAAGGGACCGGAAAGCACCGAGGAAATCGGGTCGGAAAGATCTGATAGAGTCGGAAACGAAGGAAGCGCCCGGAGGGCCTGGAAACAGGAACGAAGGAAGCGTCCGCACCTTGAGAACTCAACAGCGTGCTAAAAATCAACGCCAGATTAGTTGATACCCCGTCCATCTTCGGATGGTCGAGGTTCCTTTGAAAAAGTCCACCCCTCGGGGTGGCACACTACAGCGAGGACGCTGTGGACGGTCGGCCATATTCCGGCATGACTGTCCCGCTCAACGCGAGTGTCTCACCGGATTACCGGTAAACATTCACGGAGAGTTTGATCCTGGCTCAGGACGAACGCTGGCGGCGTGCTTAACACATGCAAGTCGAACGATGAAGCCCTTCGGGGTGGATTAGTGGCGAACGGGTGAGTAACACGTGGGCAATCTGCCCTTCACTCTGGGACAAGCCCTGGAAACGGGGTCTAATACCGGATAACACCGGCTCCTGCATGGGGGCTGGTTAAAAGCTCCGGCGGTGAAGGATGAGCCCGCGGCCTATCAGCTTGTTGGTGGGGTAATGGCCTACCAAGGCGACGACGGGTAGCCGGCCTGAGAGGGCGACCGGCCACACTGGGACTGAGACACGGCCCAGACTCCTACGGGAGGCAGCAGTGGGGAATATTGCACAATGGGCGAAAGCCTGATGCAGCGACGCCGCGTGAGGGATGACGGCCTTCGGGTTGTAAACCTCTTTCAGCAGGGAAGAAGCGAAAGTGACGGTACCTGCAGAAGAAGCGCCGGCTAACTACGTGCCAGCAGCCGCGGTAATACGTAGGGCGCAAGCGTTGTCCGGAATTATTGGGCGTAAAGAGCTCGTAGGCGGCTTGTCACGTCGGGTGTGAAAGCCCGGGGCTTAACCCCGGGTCTGCATCCGATACGGGCAGGCTAGAGTGTGGTAGGGGAGATCGGAATTCCTGGTGTAGCGGTGAAATGCGCAGATATCAGGAGGAACACCGGTGGCGAAGGCGGATCTCTGGGCCATTACTGACGCTGAGGAGCGAAAGCGTGGGGAGCGAACAGGATTAGATACCCTGGTAGTCCACGCCGTAAACGTTGGGAACTAGGTGTTGGCGACATTCCACGTCGTCGGTGCCGCAGCTAACGCATTAAGTTCCCCGCCTGGGGAGTACGGCCGCAAGGCTAAAACTCAAAGGAATTGACGGGGGCCCGCACAAGCAGCGGAGCATGTGGCTTAATTCGACGCAACGCGAAGAACCTTACCAAGGCTTGACATATACCGGAAAGCATTAGAGATAGTGCCCCCCTTGTGGTCGGTATACAGGTGGTGCATGGCTGTCGTCAGCTCGTGTCGTGAGATGTTGGGTTAAGTCCCGCAACGAGCGCAACCCTTGTCCTGTGTTGCCAGCATGCCCTTCGGGGTGATGGGGACTCACAGGAGACCGCCGGGGTCAACTCGGAGGAAGGTGGGGACGACGTCAAGTCATCATGCCCCTTATGTCTTGGGCTGCACACGTGCTACAATGGCCGGTACAAAGAGCTGCGATGCCGTGAGGCGGAGCGAATCTCAAAAAGCCGGTCTCAGTTCGGATTGGGGTCTGCAACTCGACCCCATGAAGTCGGAGTTGCTAGTAATCGCAGATCAGCATTGCTGCGGTGAATACGTTCCCGGGCCTTGTACACACCGCCCGTCACGTCACGAAAGTCGGTAACACCCGAAGCCGGTGGCCCAACCCCTTGTGGGAGGGAGCTGTCGAAGGTGGGACTGGCGATTGGGACGAAGTCGTAACAAGGTAGCCGTACCGGAAGGTGCGGCTGGATCACCTCCTTTCTAAGGAGCACAGTACCGATTGCAGGCAAATGTTCTGCACGGTCAGCTCATGGGTGGAACGTTGATTAGTTGGCACGATCGCAAGGTTCACTTCACCAGTACTGCTTCGGCGTGGAACGTGATGATGATCCGAGGGGTCGTGCTTGGCACGTTGTTGGGTGTCTGAGGGTACGGCCGTCAGGTTCGTATCTTCGAGGATGCCGGCCCCAGTGAACTTGATTCTTTGGATCAGGGTGATGGGTGGCTGGTCGTTGTTTGAGAACTACACAGTGGACGCGAGCATCTGTGGCCAAGTTTTTAAGGGCGCACGGTGGATGCCTTGGCACCAGGAACCGATGAAGGACGTGGGAGGCCACGATAGTCCCCGGGGAGCCGTCAACCAGGCTTTGATCCGGGGGTTTCCGAATGGGGAAACCCGGCAGTCGTCATGGGCTGTCACCCATGCCTGAACACATAGGGCATGTGGAGGGAACGAGGGGAAGTGAAACATCTCAGTACCCTCAGGAAGAGAAAACAACCGTGATTCCGGGAGTAGTGGCGAGCGAAACCGGATGAGGCCAAACCGTATGCGTGTGATACCCGGCAGGGGTTGCGCATGCGGGGTTGTGGGATCTCTCTTTCACAGTCTGCCGGCTGTGAGACGAGTCAGAAACCGTTGATGTAGGCGAAGGACATGCGAAAGGTCCGGCGTAGAGGGTAAGACCCCCGTAGCTGAAACATTGACGGCTCGTTTGAGAGACACCCAAGTAGCACGGGGCCCGAGAAATCCCGTGTGAATCTGGCGGGACCACCCGCTAAGCCTAAATATTCCCTGGTGACCGATAGCGGATAGTACCGTGAGGGAATGGTGAAAAGTACCGCGGGAGCGGAGTGAAATAGTACCTGAAACCGTGTGCCTACAAGCCGTGGGAGCGTCGGACGTAGCTTGCTATGTCTCGTGACTGCGTGCCTTTTGAAGAATGAGCCTGCGAGTTTGCGGTGTGTTGCGAGGTTAACCCGTGTGGGGAAGCCGTAGCGAAAGCGAGTCCGAATAGGGCGATTCAGTAGCACGCTCAAGACCCGAAGCGGAGTGATCTAGCCATGGGCAGGTTGAAGCGGAGGTAAGACTTCGTGGAGGACCGAACCCACCAGGGTTGAAAACCTGGGGGATGACCTGTGGTTAGGGGTGAAAGGCCAATCAAACTCCGTGATAGCTGGTTCTCCCCGAAATGCATTTAGGTGCAGCGTCGTGTGTTTCTTGCCGGAGGTAGAGCACTGGATAGGCGATGGGCCCTACCGGGTTACTGACCTTAGCCAAACTCCGAATGCCGGTAAGTGAGAGCACGGCAGTGAGACTGTGGGGGATAAGCTCCATGGTCGAGAGGGAAACAGCCCAGAGCATCGACTAAGGCCCCTAAGCGTACGCTAAGTGGGAAAGGATGTGGAGTCGCAGAGACAACCAGGAGGTTGGCTTAGAAGCAGCCACCCTTGAAAGAGTGCGTAATAGCTCACTGGTCAAGTGATTCCGCGCCGACAATGTAGCGGGGCTCAAGCGTACCGCCGAAGTCGTGTCATTGCAGCATATAGCCCCAACGGGTGCTGTGATGGGTAGGGGAGCGTCGTGTGCCGGGTGAAGCAGCCGCGGAAGCGAGTTGTGGACGGTTCACGAGTGAGAATGCAGGCATGAGTAGCGATACACACGTGAGAAACGTGTGCGCCGATTGACTAAGGGTTCCTGGGTCAAGCTGATCTGCCCAGGGTAAGTCGGGACCTAAGGCGAGGCCGACAGGCGTAGTCGATGGACAACCGGTTGATATTCCGGTACCCGCTTTGAAACGCCCAATATCGAGCCCATTAATGCTAAGGCCGTGAAGCCGCCCCGGAGCCTTCGGGCAAAGGGGAGTGGTGGAGCCGTCGACCCAAGGTGGTAGTAGGTAAGCGATGGGGTGACGCAGGAAGGTAGTCCAGCCCGGGCGGTGGTTGTCCCGGGGTAAGGGTGTAGGGCGTGTGATAGGCAAATCCGTCACACATGAAGCCTGAGACCTGATGCCGAGCCGATTGTGGTGAAGTGGATGATCCTATGCTGTCGAGAAAAGCCTCTAGCGAGTTTCATGGCGGCCCGTACCCTAAACCGACTCAGGTGGTCAGGTAGAGAATACCGAGGCGTTCGGGTGAACTATGGTTAAGGAACTCGGCAAAATGCCCCCGTAACTTCGGGAGAAGGGGGGCCACGTCTGGTGATGGAGTTTTCCTCCTGAGCTGGGGGTGGCCGCAGAGACCAGCGAGAAGCGACTGTTTACTAAAAACACAGGTCCGTGCGAAGCCGTAAGGCGATGTATACGGACTGACGCCTGCCCGGTGCTGGAACGTTAAGGGGACCGGTTAGTCACATTTCGGTGTGGCGAAGCTGAGAACTTAAGCGCCAGTAAACGGCGGTGGTAACTATAACCATCCTAAGGTAGCGAAATTCCTTGTCGGGTAAGTTCCGACCTGCACGAATGGCGTAACGACTTCTCGACTGTCTCAACCATAGGCCCGGTGAAATTGCACTACGAGTAAAGATGCTCGTTTCGCGCAGCAGGACGGAAAGACCCCGGGACCTTTACTACAGTTTGATATTGGTGTTCGGTTCGGCTTGTGTAGGATAGGTGGGAGACTTTGAAGCCGTGACGCCAGTCATGGTGGAGTCGCCGTTGAAATACCACTCTGGTCGTGCTGGATGTCTAACCTCGGTCCGTGATCCGGATCAGGGACAGTGTCTGATGGGTAGTTTAACTGGGGCGGTTGCCTCCCAAAGGGTAACGGAGGCGCCCAAAGGTTCCCTCAGCCTGGTTGGCAATCAGGTGTTGAGTGTAAGTGCACAAGGGAGCTTGACTGTGAGACCGACGGGTCGAGCAGGGACGAAAGTCGGGACTAGTGATCCGGCGGTGGCTTGTGGAAGCGCCGTCGCTCAACGGATAAAAGGTACCCCGGGGATAACAGGCTGATCTTCCCCAAGAGTCCATATCGACGGGATGGTTTGGCACCTCGATGTCGGCTCGTCGCATCCTGGGGCTGGAGTCGGTCCCAAGGGTTGGGCTGTTCGCCCATTAAAGCGGTACGCGAGCTGGGTTTAGAACGTCGTGAGACAGTTCGGTCCCTATCCGCTGCGCGCGCAGGAATATTGAGAAGGGCTGTCCCTAGTACGAGAGGACCGGGACGGACGAACCTCTGGTGTGCCAGTTGTCCTGCCAAGGGCATGGCTGGTTGGCTACGTTCGGGAGGGATAACCGCTGAAAGCATCTAAGCGGGAAGCCTGCTTCGAGATGAGTATTCCCACCTCCTTGAGAGGGTAAGGCTCCCAGTAGACGACTGGGTTGATAGGCCGGATGTGGAAGCCCAGTAATGGGTGGAGCTGACCGGTACTAATAGGCCGAGGGCTTGTCCTCAGTTGCTCGCGTCCACTGTGTTAGTTCTGAAGTAACGAACACGCCCCCCTTTCGGGTGGTGCGGCGGTTCATATCTTCATAGAGTTTCGGTGGTCATAGCGTTAGGGAAACGCCCGGTTACATTCCGAACCCGGAAGCTAAGCCTTTCAGCGCCGATGGTACTGCAGGGGGGACCCTGTGGGAGAGTAGGACACCGCCGAACAATCATTGTGGGAAAGCCCCGCACCTCATGGTGCGGGGCTTTTCTGCGTTTACGGCACGGATCCCCTTTCGGGGGTGCCTTGGTGCCTCGGGCTCAGAGGCGGCCGGCTGCTTTCAGGGCGAGGTAGGCGTCCGCCAGCGCGGGGGCGAGGGTGTCAGGGGTGGCGTCGACGACCGTGACACCGTGGCGCTGGAGCTGGTCCGCGGTGCGGGCGCGCTGGGACTGGGTCTGCGTGGCCGCCGCCGCTTCGTAGACGCCTTCGATCGTGCCTCGGGCCGCAGCCATGCGGGAGACGTGGGGATCGGCCACAGAGGCCACCAGGACCGTGTGGCGCTGGGCGAGCTGAGGGAGGACCGGGAGCAGGCCCTCCTCGATCGGGGCGGCGTCGAGGCTGGTCAGCAGGACGATCAGCGAGCGGCGCGGAGCGCGGGCGAGAGCCGTCGCGGCCAGGCCGCGGGCGTCGGTCTCCACCAGCTCGGGTTCCAGCGGGGCGAGGGCGTTGACCACTGCCGGCAGGACGTCACCGGCGGAGCGGCCCTGGACCTGGGCGCGGAGGCGGCGGTCGTACGCCAGGAGGTCCACGCGGTCGCCGGCGCGGGAGGCGAGCGCGGTGAGGAGGAGAGCCGCGTCCATGGAGGCGTCCAGGCGGGGAACGTCTCCGACACGGCCGGCCGAGGTGCGGCCGGTGTCGAGGACGATCAGGATGTGGCGGTCGCGCTCGGGGCGCCAGGTACGGACGGCGACCGTGGTCTGGCGGGCGGTGGCCCGCCAGTCGATGGAGCGGGTGTCGTCACCGGGGACGTACTCGCGGAGGCTGTCGAACTCCGTGCCCTCGCCGCGGGTGAGCACGCTGGTGCGGCCGTCGAGCTCGCGGAGCCGGGCCAGGCGCGACGGCAGGTGCTTGCGGCTGGTGAACGGCGGCAGGACGCGGACGGTCCAGGGGACCTCGTGGTGGCCCTGGCGGGCCGCGAGGCCGAGGGGGCCGAAGGAACGGACCGTGATCCGTTCGGCCTGGCGGTCGCCGCGACGGGTCGGTCGGAGGCTCGTGGTGAGGCGGCGGCGCTCGCCGGCAGGGACGGTCAGGCGGCGGCGTGAGGAGGCCTGCTCGGTGCCGGGGAGCCAGCTGCTGGGCGGCCAGGCGTCGCGGAGCTGGGCGCGCAGGCGGCGGCGGGACGGGTTCGTGACGGTGAGCTGGACTGCCGCCCCGTCACCGAGTCGAACGGATGTGTCACCACTTCGGGTGAATTGGAGCGTTCGTACTGGCGCCGCCAGGGCGTAGTCGCACAGAATTGCGAGGGAGAGGGGCGCGTTCACCGCGAGCATCCCCGCCCAGCTGGGGGCGAGGATGCCGACGGGGAGTGATCCGAGGGCGGCGAGCAGCGCGGTTCGTCCGGTGAGGGCCATGAGGCGCCGTTCTCAGCGGGGGACGGGGACGTGGGCGAGGATCGAGTTGATGACGGAGTCGGGGGTGACTCCCTCCATCTCGGCCTCGGGCCGCAGGTGGATGCGATGACGCAGGGTGGGGAGAGCGAGGGCCTTCACATCGTCCGGGGTGACGTAGTCCCGGCCGGTGAGCCAGGCCCAGGCGCGGGCGGTGGAGAGCAGGGCGGTGGCGCCTCGGGGGGAGACCCCGAGGGTGAGCGAGGGGGATTCACGCGTGGCACGACAGATATCGACGACATAGCCGGCGATCTCGGCGGAGACCGAGACCTTGGCGACGGCGGCCCGGGCCGCTTCGAGTTCGGCGGGGCCCGCGACGGGGCGGACACCGGCGGCCTTCAGGTCGCGCGGGTCGAAGCCCTCGGCGTGACGGGTGAGGACGTGGATCTCGTCCGCGCGTGAGGGCAGAGGGACCGTCAGCTTGAGGAGGAACCTGTCCAGTTGGGCCTCGGGCAGCGGGTAGGTGCCCTCGTATTCGACGGGGTTCTGGGTCGCGGCGACCAGGAACGGCTCCGGGAGGAGTCGAGGGGTGCCGTCGACCGTGACCTGGCGCTCCTCCATCGCCTCCAGGAGGGAGGACTGGGTCTTCGGGGGCGTGCGGTTGATCTCGTCGGCGAGCAGCAGGTTGGTGAAGACGGGGCCGGGCTGGAACGAGAACTCGGCGGTGCGGGCGTCGTAGACCAGGGATCCCGTGACGTCGCTCGGCATCAGGTCCGGGGTGAACTGGACGCGCTTGGTGTCGAGTTCGAGAGCGGCGGCCAGCGAGCGGACCAGGAGGGTCTTGGCGACTCCGGGGACGCCTTCGAGGAGGACGTGTCCCCGGCAGAGCAGGGCGACGACGAGACCGGTGACGGCGGGGTCCTGGCCGACCACTGCCTTCGCGATCTCGGTGCGCAGGGCCTCCAGGGAGGCGCGGGCGCTGTCCGAGTCCGTGATGGTCTCGGGGGTCGGGGCGCTCATGAGGTGCGTACCTCTCTTTCGAGGGCGTCGAGTTGGTCCGCCAGGCGGATGAGGGTGGCGTCGTCGGCGGGAGCCGGGCCGAAGAGGAGGTCTCGGGGTTCCGCGGTGGTCTCGGGGAGACGGGCGGAGAGTGCGGGGAGGAGTCGGTCGGGGGAGTGGGCGTCCTGGACGGGGACGCCCAGCAGAGGGGCGAGCCGGGTACGGGTCGCGGTGCGCAGGACGGAGGCGGCGCGGTCGCGGGCGTTGGCCTTGCGGTAGAGGCGGGCGCGGCCCTCGGTGGCTTCGGAGGCGCGGAGGGCGACGGGCAGGCGCTCGGTGACCAGGGGGCCGAGGCGGCGGCCGCGCCAGAAGGCGGCGAGCAGGGCCGCGAGGGCGAGTTGGAGGGTGCCCCACAGCCAGCCCGAGGGGATGAGGGAGAGGAAATTGCCCGTGGTGTCGTCGGCGGGGGTGTCGGCGGTGGCCGAGGAATCGGAGAGGGAGGGGAGGTACCAGACGAGATGGGGCCGGGAGCCGAGGAGTTGCAGGGCCAGCGAGGCGTTGCCCCGTTGGTCGAGGCGGGAGTTGTAGAGGATGTCGGGCGAGCCGAGGAGGACGGTGTCGCCGGTGCCGGTGCCGGTGCCTGTGCCTTGGAGGACGAGCAGGGTCGGCAGGCCGTCGGAGGGGTAGCAGGCGGCGGCGTTGGTGCCGGGGGAGGGCTCGTAGCGTTCGCCGCCGAGGTCGACGCTGCCGGCGCGGGTCGCGGTCTCCATGGTGCAGGCGGGGGCGCGTTCCCTCACCGGGACGCTCAGGGCGCTGGTGACGCCCGGGGCCAGAGTGCGGAGGGAGGAGCGGCCGGCGCCGACGAGGACGGTGCGGCCGGTGGAATCCGTCATGGCCGAGCGGAGAGTCGACTGCTGAGTGTTCGTCAGCAGATCGGGGGTGGTGACCAGGAGGGTGGTTCCGGTGTCCGTGGCCGCGGTGACCTCGGCGAGGGTGCCGGCCAGGGTGACGGTGACGCCGCGGGCCTTGAGCAGTTCGGCGACGGCGCGGCTGCCGTGGGGGTCGGCGGAGCGCGGGTCCAGGGCTCCGTGGGCGTCGGAGGACTGGAGCGTCGCGAGGGCGAGGCCGCCGGTCAGGATCAGGGCGACGACGAGCGCCGCGCCGCGGACGCGGGTCCAGACCTGGCGGGCGGTGGGGGCGGTCGAGGTGGTGCCGGTGGCCGGGCGGCTCATGCGGGCGTTCCCGTGGAGGCGGTGTCGAGGGTGGGGCGGGTCCGCTCCAGGGCGGTGTCCAGGTCCTCGACGCGGCGGTACGACGGTTCGTCGGCGGTGCGGCCGCCGTACGTGACGTCGTCGAAGGTGCGGGCCGCGAGGCGCAGGTCGTCCGCGTGGGAGGGAAGGGAACGGCCGGCTTCGGCGGCCGCCTCGTCGGCGGTGCGGCCGGGGCGGGGTTCGAGGAGCGTGCGTTCTTCGAGGGAGCGGACGATGGCCCGCATCCGTTCCTGGACGGCCTCGTTCCAGCGTCCGGCGGAGGCGTGGCGTGCGGCGGCCGTCCGGTGGTCCCGGGCGGTGCGTGGGCCGTCCGCGAAGAGTGAGTCGCCGGTGGTTCCGGGGGCCCGGTACGGGGTGCCGAGGCGCCACCAGAGGGCGGCGACCAGGGCGGCCACGGCCAGGACGATCACGACGAGGCCGAGGACGCCGCCCGGAGTGGCACCGGAAGCGGCGCCGAAGAGGTCGTCGAGCCACTCCCAGAAGCGGTCGAGGCCGCGCTGGAGGAGGTTCGGATCGTTCTCGTGGTACCTCGGGTCGGACAGCTCCCGCTCCGCCGCCTCGCGGGCGGGGACGCGGGAGATGTCCACCGGTACGTCGCCGTCGGCGCGCAGCCGTGTCAGTGCCGCGGCCGCCCCCCCCGTGACCGTCACCGCATCAGCCCCCGACGGTGTGGGTGCCCGGCGTCGGGTCGTAGCCGGGGAGGCCTGCGGCCCGGGCCAGTTCGAGGTCCAGGGCTTCGCGGCGGATGCGCTGGTCCACGTAGAGGAGGACGGTCACACCGGCCGAGATCGGGTACGTGATCGCGCTGGTGATCACGCCGCCGATGCCCGTGACGATCAGGAACGGCCAGCCGAAGGTGGTGGAGTTGCCGGAGAGCAGGCCGGGGAGGTCGTGGCCGTCGGCGACGATGCCGACGGCGAGGAACGGGATCGAGACGATCATGGTGAAGAGGAAGATCAGCAGCTGGGCGAGCAGCGTGATGCCGAAGATTCGCCACCACGCGCCCTGCACCAGCTTCGCCGAGCGCTTCAGCGCCTGGACGACCCCGCGGCGCTCCAGCATCAGGGCGGGGGAGGAGAGGCTGAAGCGGATCGTCAGCCAGACGACCGCCACCATGGCGCCGAGACCGCCGAGGAAGGTCAGGGCCACTCCCGCGGCGCCGCCGATCAGGAGCCCGGGGAGCAGGCCGACGCTCACGACGACGACGGTCATCACCGCGAGCAACAGCGTCAGGCCGAGCAGCTGGAGCAGCCGCGGGCGGGCCTCCCGCCAGGCGGAGCCCAGCGAGACCGGGCGGCCGAGGACCGCGCGGCTGATGACGACGGTCAGCAGGGCGGCGCTCACGAGCGACGCCATCATCGTGACGAGGAGGGCCGGGCCCAGGCCGATCAGGGACGACTGCACCGAGTCGAGGGACTGCTCGATCTGCTCGGCGGGCGTGGCGTCCGGGTTGATCTCCGGGGCCGCCGGCACGAGGTACCGCTGGGCCAGGATGTTGGCGATCTCGGAGATCACCGCGACCGTGACCGTGATCGCGAGGACCGTGCGCCAGTAGGTGCGGAGGATCTTCGTCGCGCCGTCGAGGATCTCGCCCGTGCCCAGCGGGCGCAGCGGGACGACGCCGGGCTTCGCGGCCGGAGGCCTGCCCCAGTTGACGTTCGGGGGCGGGGTGCCCCAGTTCGGGCCCGGTGCGGGCGGCGGGGTCCGGTCGGTCGGCGGCGACCACTGGCCGGCGGGCGGCTGCTCCTTGGACCACTGGGCGGCGGAGCCGTCCGCGTCGGCCGGGGTGGAGGGCCCGGAGACCCCCGAGCCGTCCTGGCCGTCGGAGGGGGCGGATCCGGGCGAGGTCCAGCCCGGAGTGTCGTTCACGGTCGTCCACCTCGGAGGAATGGTCGCGGTGCCGGATCGGCGAACCGGCTCGGTCACGGCGGCCGACACCTGACTCGGCGGCGGGCCGGGTGCCATCGTGCCACGCGGGGCCCGCCCGTGGGCCGGAGCCCGCATCTCGTTCGTACCTTTGTCCGGACCTTCATTGTGCGAGCGGCAGACGGCACACTGTGCGGATGCCCGAGAAGGTCGCGCGAACCGTGCGCCGCCGGGCCGAGCGGGCCGCCGTCCACGAGAGCGCGGCCCGGGCTGGGGGAGGCGCTGTGGGACAGGTCACGGCAGGTAACGATTGGCTAATGGGATGATGTCGATATGAAGGGACGCGTTCTTGTCGTCGACGACGACACCGCACTGGCCGAGATGCTCGGCATCGTGCTGCGGGGTGAAGGGTTCGAGCCGTCGTTCGTCGCGGACGGTGACAAGGCGCTTGCCGCTTTCAGAGAGGCCAAGCCCGACCTGGTACTGCTGGATCTGATGCTGCCCGGCAGGGACGGCATCGAGGTGTGCCGGCTCATCAGGGCCGAGTCCGGCGTGCCGATCGTCATGCTCACGGCCAAGAGCGACACCGTCGACGTGGTCGTGGGCCTGGAGTCCGGCGCCGACGACTACATCGTGAAGCCGTTCAAGCCGAAGGAGCTCGTCGCCCGTATCCGGGCGCGGCTGCGGAGGTCCGAGGAGCCTGCTCCCGAGCAGCTCACCATCGGGGACCTGGTCATCGACGTGGCCGGGCACTCCGTGAAGCGGGACGGCCAGTCCATCGCCCTGACGCCGCTGGAGTTCGACCTGCTGGTCGCGCTGGCGCGCAAGCCGTGGCAGGTCTTCACCCGTGAGGTCCTGCTCGAGCAGGTCTGGGGCTACCGGCACGCGGCCGACACCCGGCTGGTGAACGTGCACGTCCAGCGGCTGCGCTCGAAGGTCGAGAAGGACCCCGAGCGCCCGGAGATCGTGGTGACCGTCCGCGGTGTCGGTTACAAGGCGGGACCGAGCTGACATGAGCACAGGCAGTACTGCTCCGAAGCCCGGGGACCCGGGAGTCCGTACGGGGCGGACTGCCGGACCGGGGCGGGGGGGCTCGCGATTCGGCCGTCTGCTGCGAGGCGGACGGCTGCTCCAGGACGGGGCGCGGGGCGGACCGGTCTTCCGGCTCTTCGCGCGCTGGGTCCGCCGCCCGCTGCTGCCCGCCGTACGGCTGTGGCGGCGGAACATCCAGCTGCGGATCGTGGCGGGCACCCTGCTGATGTCCCTCGGAGTGGTGCTGCTGCTCGGCCTCGTCGTCATCGGGCAGGTCCGCAACGGTCTGCTCGACGCCAAGGAGAAGGCCGCCCAGAGCCAGGCCGCCGGAGGGTTCTCCGCCGCCCAGGACCGGGCGGCGACCACCCCCTCGGCGCCCGTACAGCAGGACGGCGTCCGTGCGGGCGCCTCCGTGAACTGGCGCTCCACGCTCGTCGAGCAGCTCGCCAGCGGTGGACAGAGCGCCTTCAACGTGGTGGCGCTCTCCCTCGACACCGGTGACACCGCGAGCCGCGGCGCCCGCGCCTCCGGCGAGGTCGACCCGACCACGAGCATCCCCGCCGACCTGCGGCACTGGGTCGCCCAGGGCGCCGGAACGTTCCAGAAGTTCACGCGCATCCACTACACCAGCGGCAAGGCGTCCGAGCCGGGCCTGGTGATCGGCAAGCGGCTGAACGATGCCGACGGCGACCAGTACGAGCTGTACTACCTCTTCCCGCTGACCCAGGAGGAGGACTCCCTCACCCTGGTCAAGGGCACCCTGGCGACCGCCGGGCTCTTCGTCGTCGTCCTGCTCGGCGCCATCGCCTGGCTCATGGTGCGCCAGGTCGTCACGCCCGTGCGGATGGCCGCCGGGATCGCCGAACGGCTCTCCGCCGGCCGCCTCCAGGAACGCATGAAGGTCACCGGCGAGGACGACATCGCACGGCTCGGCGAGGCCTTCAACAAGATGGCCACCAACCTCCAGCTGAAGATCCAGCAGCTGGAGGAGCTGTCGCGGATGCAGCGGCGGTTCGTCTCCGACGTCTCGCACGAGCTGCGGACCCCGTTGACCACGGTCCGGATGGCCGCCGACGTCATCCACGACGCCCGCGTCGACTTCGACCCCGTCACCGCCCGCTCCGCCGAGCTCCTCGGCGACCAGCTCGACCGCTTCGAGTCGCTGCTCTCCGACCTCCTGGAGATCAGCCGCTTCGACGCGGGCGCGGCGGCCCTGGAGGCCGAGCCGATAGACCTGCGTCAGGTCGTCCGCCGGGTCATCGGCGGAGCCGAACCCCTCGCCGAGCGCAAGGGCACCCGGATCGTGGTCGTCGGCGACCAGCAGCCCGTGGTGGCCGAGGCGGACGCCCGCCGGGTCGAGCGGGTGCTGCGCAACCTCGTCGTCAACGCCGTCGAGCACGGCGAGGGCCGGGACGTGGTCGTGAAGCTCGCCGCCGCCGGCGGAGCCGTCGCCGTCGCCGTCCGCGACTACGGCGTCGGACTCAAGCCGGGCGAGGCCACCCGGGTCTTCAACCGCTTCTGGCGGGCCGACCCCGCGCGGGCGCGCACCACCGGCGGCACGGGCCTCGGCCTGTCGATCGCCGTCGAGGACGCGCGGCTGCACGGCGGCTGGCTGCAGGCCTGGGGCGAGCCGGGCGGCGGTTCGCAGTTCCGGCTCACCCTGCCGCGGACCGCGGACGAGCCGCTGCGGGGCTCCCCGATACCCCTGGAGCCCGAGGACTCACGGCGCAACCGCGAGCAGGCCGCCGCCGGACGCGACCAGGAGAGCGGCCGGCTCACCGCGGTGCCGGCGCAGTCCGTGGGGGACCGGCAGACGCTCCCCGTACCGCCGAGGCTGCCCGCGCCGCCGCGGGCGACCGTGGATCCGACGGCGCTGCCCGGCAGCGGCGCCAGGGTCGTGGCGCGCGCGGCGACGGACGGCGACGGCGGCGGGGCGGGACCGGCGACGGCCGGTGGGAACGGGCAACTGGAGCGGGAGGACGGGACACGTGGGCGCTGACTCCCGAGCGGAGCACGCGGGGCGGGGACGGAGTACACGCGCGATGGTGCTCGCCGCATGCGGCGGGCTCCTGGTGACCGGCTGCGCGACGATGCCCGACAGCGGGGACGTACAGCCGGTGAAGGGGGCCGGCACCGGCGACTCGCAGGTACGGGTCTACGCCGTCGCCCCGCGGGACAGCGCGGATCCCGACGAGATCGTCGACGGCTTCCTGGAAGCCATGACCAGTGACGACCCCGGCTTCGCCACCGCGCGCAAATACCTCACGAAGAAGGCCGCGCAGAGCTGGAAGCCGGAGCAGAGCATCACCGTGCTCACCACCGCGCCCAACCGCGATCAGGCCGACCGCAACGCCGACCCCGACAACCAGGGCCGCGCCTTCCCGCTCTCCGGCCGCAAGATCGCGACCGTGGACGCCCGCCACGCCTACCAGCCGAACAGCCCCGCCGAGTACCTGCAGTCGATCCACGTCGTGCAGCAGTCGACGGCCAACGGCAAGGGCAAGGAGTGGCGCATCGACAGCCTCCCGCCCGGTCTGGTCCTCGGAGAGGCCGACTTCCTCCGCAATTACCGCTCGGTCAACAAGTACTACTTCGCCTCCGGGGAGGACTGGGTCGTCGCCGACCCCGTCTACATCCGGCAGCGGCAGGACCCCGTCACCCGGATGGATCCGGTGACGCAGACGGTCAAGGCGCTCCTCGAAGGGCCGACGAACTGGCTGAAGCCGGCCGTCGACTCGCAGTTCCCCTCCGGTACGGAGCTGAAGGCCGGCGTCACCACCCTGACCACGGACGACCAGTCGACGCTGAGGGTGCCGCTCAACCGCAAGGCGGACCGGGCCGGGGGCGAGGCGTGCCGGCGGATGGCGGCGCAGCTGCTGTTCACGCTCGGTGACCTGACCTCCGTACGGGTCGAGCAGGTGGAGCTCCTGGGGTCGGGCGGGCAGTCGCTGTGCCGGCTGGGCAAGGGGCAGGCGGTCGAGTTCGCGGCGGTGCGGAACACCGACCGCGAGGAGCACCCGTACTTCGTCGACGAGCACGGCAAGCTGATGATGCTCCTGGTCGGCGGCAAGGAGGCGAACGCGCCGGTCGAGGTGCCGGGGCCGTTCGGCAAGGGCACGGTGCCGCTCCGCTCGGTCGCCGTCGACCGGGGCGAGACCCGGGCCGCCGGGGTCGGGGAGGCCGGCCGCGAGCTCCTCGTCTCCTCGATCACCACGGAGCAGGACCCGCTCCCGCCGGTCCTGACCAGCCGGGCCGTCCGGCCGGCCGACCGTCTCTCCGCGCCCAGCTGGGACGGCAGGGGCGATCTGTGGGTCGCGGACCGGGACCCCGCGGCGCCCCAGCTGTGGATGGTGCCGGACGGCACCGGTCACCCCGTCAAGGTCCGTACGCCGTGGCTGGGCGACGACGCCCGCATCGAGTCGCTGCGGGTCTCCGCGGACGGGGTACGCATCGCCCTGGTGATCACCCGGGGCGAGCGCACGACCCTGCAGATCGGCCGGATCCAGCGGCAGACGGCGAGCGAGGAGCCCGTCGTCTCCGTCCTGGACCTGCAGCCCGCCGCGCCCCGGATGGAATCGGTCACGGCCGTCTCCTGGGCGGGGCCGAGCCGGCTCGTCGTGGTCGGCAAGGAGGCGGGCGGCGTCCAGCAGATCCGCTACCTCCAGACCGACGGCTCGACCTCGACGACCTCGGTGCTGCCCGGTCTGAACGGGGTGACCTCGGTGGCCGCCCCGCACAAGGACTCGGTGCCGGTGGTGGCGGACTCCGGAGCCGATGGGATCGTGCGCCTGGTGCCGGGGACGAACTGGCAGCCGATGGCCAAGAAGGGGCTCTCGCCGGTCTACCCCGGCTAGGGGTGTCTCGCCGATCAGCGGGCCCTTTCCGGCGAGGCGAGGCGAGGCGAGGCGAGGCCGGGCCCCGGGCCTCCCGGTGCCGGGCGCACCTGACGTACTTCGGGGGTCCTGGCGGGTTTTCCACAGGGGTGGCCGGGCGGCGTTCTGAGGCGCACAGTGGAGCCATGCGGGGGTGGTGGCGCGAGATCGCCGGGCTGGTGCTGCCGGTCGCCTGCGGAGGCTGCGGCAGACCGCGGACGGAGTTGTGCCCGGGCTGCGCCGACGCGCTGGCCGGGACGGGACCGCGCAGGGTGCGGCCCGCACCCGAGCCCGCCGGGCTGCCCCTGGTCCACGCCGCCGCGCCGTACGCCGACGCCGTACGGGAGCTGCTCATCGCCCACAAGGAACGCGGGGCGCTGACCCTGGCCGGGCCGCTGGGCGGCGCGCTCGCCGGGGCCGTGGAGGCCGCTGCCGGGCCCGGGGAGGGGTCCGCGGGCGGCCCGCTGCTCCTCGTACCGGTGCCGTCCTCGCGGCGTTCCGTACGGGCGCGTGGCCATGATCCGACGCGGCGGATCGCGCTGGCCGCGGCGGCCCGGCTGCGGCGGACGGGGAGGCCGGCGCGGGTCGTGCCCGTGCTGCGGCAGCGGCGGTACGTGGCGGACCAGGCGGGGCTCGGAGCGCGCGGACGGCTCGCGAACCTGTCGGGGGCGCTGGAGGTCGTGCCGGGCGGCGCGCGGCTGCTGACGGCGGGAAAGGTGATTCTCGTGGACGACCTGATGACCACGGGCGCTTCGCTCGCGGAGGCGGCGCGGGCCCTCGGGGCCGTGCATCTTCCGTTCATTCCTGGAATACCGCACGGCTTACCGGCCGGTTCGGCGCAGCGCGAAATCGAACAGCGCGCGGCGGCTGTAATCGCATCCTCTCCCGCCTCGTTCGAAATAAACCGGAACTCGCCGGAAACTTGGATCGTTGCAGGTGGTGAGAGGTGAGAGCACCCGAACGGAGGTATGTCGCAGTAGCGGGTGCCGACACCCGTCCGAAGGGGCTATGTTCGGTTATGAGGGATGGCGAACGCCATCGCCTCACCGAATACATGGTTGCGCCTACAGGACAGGAGTTCAGGGCGAATTAACCTCTTGTCGATGGGGTGGGGATCTTGTCGACTGGGGAGGAGGAGGGCGAAGTCGCCAAGTCCGAGCTCCGGTGACCACCGGAGTCTGGTGCAAAGGGAGATGCCCGGCGGCCAAGGAGCCGACCAGGGCGATCCGGGAACGGAGTTCTGCGTGGACATCGTCGTCAAGGGCCGCAAGACCGAGGTGCCCGAGCGGTTCCGCAAGCACGTGGCCGAGAAGCTGAAGCTGGAGAAGATCCAGAAGCTCGACGGCAAGGTGATCAGCCTCGACGTCGAGGTGTCCAAGGAGCACAACCCGCGGCAGGCCGACCGGTCCGACCGCGTGGAGATCACCCTCCACTCCCGAGGCCCGGTGATCCGGGCGGAAGCTGCGGCAGCGGACGCCTACGCAGCGCTCGACCTCGCCAGCGACAAGCTCGAGGCGCGACTGCGCAAGCAGCACGACAAGCGGTACACCCGCCGAGGCAACGGCCGGCTGTCCGCGGCGGAGGTCGGGGACGTGGTGCCCGGCGCCGCCCAGCTCAACGGAGACGGCCAGCTCGCCGTAGACGAGACCGACAAGGTGCCCACCACGATGATGGGCTCCATCGAGGTCCAGGGCGAAGGCCCGCTCGTGGTCCGCGAGAAGACCCACCGGGCCGCACCGATGACGCTCGACCAGGCGCTCTACGAGATGGAGCTGGTCGGGCACGACTTCTACCTCTTCGTCGACTCCGACACCAAGCAGCCGAGCGTCGTCTACCGACGACACGCGTACGACTACGGCGTCATCCACCTGGAGAGCGACCCGCTCGCCGAGGGCGGCGGCGCCGGCGGTGCGCTCGGCGGCTGACCCGCCGCCGCCCCGTACCGCCTCCGAACTGAGGTGTCCTTCTCGGTGCCCCTGGAGCGCGTTTCGCGCCCCCAGGGGCACCCCCGTGCGTCCGCGGATCACCCCGTCGTCGCCCGGACGTGAAATCATGGCGTGCACGCCAACCGGTGCCGATCGGGCACAGGTTGGAGGACCGGAAACGAATTCAGGCCACGGCCTTCAGGGGGAGGAACGATGGCGGACAGCTTCGGGCCGGTGCTCAGCGGGCGCGAGCACGGTGGGGTGGTCCCGGAGGGATCGGATTCGGACAGCGACGCGTGCCGCAAGGAGCCGATCCGGGTCCTTGTCGTGGACGACCACGCCCTCTTCCGTCGCGGGCTCGAGATCGTCCTCGCCCAGGAGGAGGACATCCAGGTCGTCGGCGAGGCCGGTGACGGCGCCGAGGCCGTCGACAAGGCCGCCGATCTGCTGCCCGACATCGTCCTGATGGACGTACGGATGCCCCGGCGCGGCGGCATCGAGGCGTGCACCTCCATCAAGGAGGTGGCCCCCAGCGCGAAGATCATCATGCTGACGATCAGCGACGAGGAGGCCGACCTCTACGACGCGATCAAGGCGGGGGCCACCGGCTACCTCCTCAAGGAGATCTCCACCGACGAGGTCGCCACCGCGATCCGCGCGGTCGCCGACGGGCAGTCGCAGATCAGCCCCTCGATGGCGTCCAAGCTCCTGACCGAGTTCAAGTCGATGATCCAGCGCACCGACGAGCGCAGGCTCGTGCCCGCGCCCCGGCTGACCGACCGCGAGCTGGAGGTCCTCAAGCTCGTCGCGACCGGGATGAACAACCGGGACATCGCCAAGGAGCTGTTCATCTCCGAGAACACGGTGAAGAACCACGTCCGGAACATCCTGGAGAAGCTGCAGCTGCACTCCCGGATGGAAGCCGTGGTGTACGCGATGCGGGAGAAGATCCTCGAGATCCGCTGAGGCCCCGGACCCCTCAGCCCAGCGCCGCCACCAGGTCCTTCGCCAGTTCCGGGCGGTCCACCCGCTCCACCGTCACCGCGTCGCAGCCCACCCATTCGGCCGCCTCGCGCAGCGCCCGTGCCACCGCCGGCACGGCCTTGGGGCCGTCGAGCGTCACCTGGCGGGCGACGAGCGTCCTGCCCTCCCGCGCCGGGTCCACCCGGCCGACCAGACGGCCCCCCGCGAGCACCGGCATCGCGAAGTAGCCGTGGACCCGCTTCTGCTTCGGCACGTACGCCTCCAGGCGGTGCGTGAAGCCGAAGATCCGCTCCGTGCGGGCCCGCTCCCAGATCAGCGAGTCGAACGGCGAAAGGAGCGTCGTCCGGTGCCGGCCGCGCGGCTCGGCCGCCAGCGCCGCCGGATCCGCCCAGGCGGGCTTCCCCCAGCCAGCCACCGTCACCGGCACCAGGCCCGCCGCCTCCACCACCGCGTCGAACTGCTCGCCCTTGATCCGGTGGTAGTCGGCGATGTCCGCGCGCGTGCCCACGCCGAGGGCTTCGCCCGCCTGCCGCACCAGGCGCCGCACACACTCGGCGTCGTCCAGGTCGTCGTGGCGCAGCGCCTGCGGGATCGCCCGCTCGGCCAGGTCGTACACCCGCTTCCAGCCGCGCCGCTCCGTGACGACCACCTCGCCGTACATCAGCGCCCGCTCCACGGCGATCTTGGAGTCGGACCAGTCCCACCACTCGCCCTTGTTCTTCGCGCCGCCCAGCTGCGTCGCCGTCAGCGGCCCCTCGTCGCGCAGCTGGTCGATCACCTTGTCGTACGCCCCGGCCGACAACTCATGGCCCCAGTGCGGGCGGTCGCGGTAGGCGCGCCTGCGGAAGGCGAAGTGCGGCCACTCCTCGACGGGCAGCACGCACGCGGCGTGCGACCAGTACTCGAAGGCGTGGGCCCCCGACCAGTACGCGTCCTCCACCGTCGTCCGGCCCACGGCGCCCAGGCGTGCGTACGGAATGAGCTCGTGCGAGCGGGCGAGGACCGAGATGGTGTCGAGCTGGACCTGACCGAGCGACCGGAGGACCCCGCGCACCCCGGCCCGGCGGTCCGGCGCGCCCAGGAACCCCTGGGCGCGCAGGGCGATCCTGCGGGCTTCGTCGGCGGACAGTTCGGCGGCGGGGCGCGGCGCAGTCGTCATGGACCGCACCCTAGGCCCCGGCACCGACAGTCACGCCGCCCCGGCCGGGCGCTCGGGGGCGGGCAGATACGGCAGGGGGCTCGGCAGGCCGAAGTCGGAGGGGAGGAGGGCGCCGATCCAGGCGTCCCGGAGCGTGCCCTTGTTGGCCAGGGCGGCGCGCTGGGTGCCCTCGACGACGAAGCCGGCCCGCTCGGCCACCGCGCGCGAAGCGGCGTTGCCGACCTCGGCGCGCCAGACCAGGCGGGTGCAGCCGAGCCCGGTGAAGGCCCAGTGGGCCAGGGCGCGGACGATCTCCGTCATGTGGCCGGCGCCGCGATGCTCCTTCGCCAGCCAGAAGCCGATCTCCCAGACGCCCTGGCCGCGACTGCTCAGGGTGGCCGCGGCGAGCAGCGGGCCGCCCTCCACGGGCTCCGCGGCGAAGGTGTACTCGGTGTCCTCGCGCCAGCCGTCAGGGACCAGCCGGTGCACGAAGAACTCGGCGTCCTCACGACGGTAGGGGTCCGGGACGGTCGTCCAGCGGCGGATTTCGGGGTCCTGGCAGACGGCGTACACCGCGTCGACGTCCTCCGGGACGAAGTTCCGCAGCCGCAGCCGGTCGGTGGTGAGGGTGATGGGATCCATGCCGGGATTGTGGTGACCTCGCGGACCGGAAGCGAACACTTTTCGGATGGGGCGGCACCTTCCGCCCACCTCGTGCGTTCTCTTTACGGGCGGACGTACGGCTCCGGCACTGCGGGCCTCCCTGTGCGAGGGCGGTCTCGCTTACGATGGCCGTTGCGGTGGGGACCACCTGCCGTGCCCGCGCTCGCGTCCATCACAAGACCCAGTGCCAGGCCCGACCGGCAAGGAGACCAGCCTCAGTGTCCGTCTTCAACAAGCTCATGCGTGCAGGCGAAGGCAAGATCCTGCGCAAACTGCACCGCATCGCGGACCAGGTCAACTCCATCGAAGAGGACTTCGTCAACCTCTCCGACGCCGACCTGCGGGCGCTCACCGAGGAGTACAAGCAGCGGTACGCCGACGGCGAGAGCCTCGACGACCTGATGCCCGAGGCCTTCGCGACCGTCCGCGAGGCCGCCAAGCGCGTCCTCGGTCAGCGCCACTACGACGTCCAGCTGATGGGCGGCGCCGCCCTCCACCTCGGCCACGTCGCCGAGATGAAGACCGGTGAGGGCAAGACCCTCGTCGGCACCCTCCCGGCGTACCTCAACGCGCTCTCCGGCAAGGGCGTGCACCTGATCACGGTCAACGACTACCTGGCCGAGCGCGACTCCGAGCTCATGGGCCGGGTGCACAAGTTCCTCGGCCTGACCGTCGGCTGCATCCTCGCCAACATGACGCCGGCCCAGCGCCGTGAGCAGTACGGCTGCGACATCACGTACGGCACGAACAACGAGTTCGGCTTCGACTACCTGCGCGACAACATGGCGTGGTCCCAGGACGAGCTCGTCCAGCGCGGCCACAACTTCGCCTGTGTCGACGAGGTCGACTCCATCCTCGTCGACGAGGCCCGTACGCCGCTGATCATCTCCGGCCCCGCCGACCAGGCGACCAAGTGGTACGGCGACTTCGCCAAGCTCGTCACCCGCCTCGGCAAGGGCGAGCCCGGCAACCCGCTCAAGGGCATCGAGGAGACCGGCGACTACGAGGTCGACGAGAAGAAGCGCACCGTCGCCATCCACGAGGCGGGCGTCGCCAAGGTCGAGGACTGGCTGGGCATCGACAACCTCTACGAGTCGGTGAACACCCCGCTCGTCGGTTACCTGAACAACGCCATCAAGGCGAAGGAACTGTTCAAGAAGGACAAGGACTACGTCGTCATGGACGGCGAAGTCATGATCGTCGACGAGCACACCGGCCGTATCCTCGCCGGTCGCCGCTACAACGAGGGCATGCACCAGGCGATCGAGGCGAAGGAAGGGGTGCAGATCAAGGACGAGAACCAGACGCTCGCCACGATCACCCTCCAGAACTTCTTCCGCCTGTACTCGAAGCTCTCCGGCATGACCGGTACGGCCATGACCGAGGCCGCCGAGTTCCACCAGATCTACAAGCTCGGCGTCGTCCCGATCCCCACGAACCGGCCGATGATCCGCAAGGACCAGTCGGACCTGATCTACCGGACCGAGGTCGCGAAGTTCGCCGCCGTCGTCGACGACATCGCGGAGAAGCACGAGAAGGGTCAGCCGATCCTCGTCGGCACGACCTCCGTCGAGAAGTCCGAGTACCTCTCGCAGCAGCTCTCCAAGCGCGGCATCCAGCACGAGGTGCTCAACGCCAAGCACCACGAGCGCGAGGCCAGCATCGTCGCCCAGGCCGGCCGCCGCGGCGCCGTCACCGTCGCCACGAACATGGCCGGTCGCGGTACGGACATCAAGCTCGGCGGCAACCCGGACGACCTCGCCGAGGCCGAGCTGCGCCAGGCGGGCCTGGACCCGGTCGAGCACGTCGAGGAGTGGGCCGCGGCCCTGCCCGGCGCCCTGGAGCGCGCCGAGAAGGCCGTGAAGGCGGAGTTCGAGGAGGTCAAGGAGCTCGGCGGGCTGTACGTCCTCGGCACCGAGCGCCACGAGTCGCGCCGTATCGACAACCAGCTGCGCGGCCGCTCCGGCCGTCAGGGCGACCCCGGCGAGTCCCGCTTCTACCTCTCGCTCGGCGACGACCTGATGCGCCTGTTCAAGGCGCAGATGGTCGAGCGCGTGATGGCCATGGCCAACGTGCCGGACGACGTGCCGATCGAGAACAAGATGGTCACCCGCGCCATCGCCTCCGCCCAGTCCCAGGTCGAGACCCAGAACTTCGAGACGCGCAAGAACGTCCTGAAGTACGACGAGGTCCTCAACCGGCAGCGTGAGGTCATCTACGGCGAGCGCCGCCGCGTCCTGGAGGGCGAGGACCTGCACGAGCAGATCCGCCACTTCATGGACGACACGATCGACGACTACATCCGCCAGGAGACCGCCGAGGGCTTCGCGGAGGAGTGGGACCTCGACCGCCTGTGGAACGCCTTCAAGCAGCTCTACCCGGTGAAGGTCACCGTGGACGAGCTGGAGGACGCGGCCGGGGACCGGGCGGGCATCACCGCCGAGTTCATCGCCGAGTCCATCAAGGACGACATCCACGAGCAGTACGACGCGCGTGAGAAGCAGCTCGGCTCGGACATCATGCGCGAGCTGGAGCGGCGCGTGGTCCTCTCCGTCCTCGACCGCAAGTGGCGCGAGCACCTCTACGAGATGGACTACCTCCAGGAGGGCATCGGCCTGCGCGCCATGGCGCAGAAGGACCCGCTGGTCGAGTACCAGCGCGAGGGCTTCGACATGTTCACCGCCATGATGGAGGGCATCAAGGAGGAGTCCGTCGGCTACCTGTTCAACCTGGAGGTCCAGGTCGAGCAGCAGGTCGAGGAGGTCCCGGTGCAGGCGAGCGCGCCCTCGCTCGACAAGGAGGACGCGGTGCCGGCCGCGGCCGGGCGCCCGGAGATCCGCGCCAAGGGGCTCGACGCCCCGCAGCGGCCGGACCGGCTGCACTTCTCCGCGCCGACCGTGGACGGGGACGGCGGTGTCGTCGAGGGCGACTTCGCCTCCGACGACGCGGACTCCGGCGACGGGCTGACCCGTGCGGAGCGGCGCAAGGCGCAGAAGAACGCGGGCGGCGGGCGTCGCCGCAAGAAGTGACGCGTCTGAGCCGATGCGTCTGAACGGACGGGTCTGAGCCGATGTGACGGAGGGGGCGGTCGCCCGGTGGCGGCCGGCCCCTTCGTCATGGGCGGCGGGGTCGGTGGCCCGGTGGCGGCCGGCCCCTTCGTCATGCGTGGCGGGCGGCCACGCCGAGCCCGTCCAGCTCCACGGCGGCGCAGCGCCAGCGCTGGTCCTCGCCGCGCTCCAGGCGGAACGCCATGGCCCGCACGCGGGCGCCGGTGGCGATCGTCGCGAAGGCCTCGACCACCGCCTGCGGGGAGTGCACCTGGACCGAGCAGCGGCGCAGGACCGGACGGGGGCCGAGGGAGCGCAGGGGCGTCCCCGGGGCGAGCCGTACGAGCTGCTCGTACGCCTCGCCGACGGTGTGGCCGAGCATCCAGTGGACGGGCCGTTCCCCGCTGAGCACGGCGAGCAGGCGCTCGGCGAAGACGGTGTGCGGCGGGAGGGCGCGGGGTGCGGTGCCGGGGATGGTGCGGGGCGGGCCGCCCTGGGTCGGGGTGCGGGGGTGGGTGCCGGCCGCGCCGCGTGGGCGCGCTCCGGCGGAGCCACGCGGGCGCGTGCCGGCCGGACCGCCCTGCGCGCCGGTGCGGGGGCGGGGGGTCGGGGAGGGCGTGGTGGTGAGCGTGGCGTTCATGGCAGGCCCCTGTCGTTGCGTAACCGAGTGATACCAGTCGGTAACTTCCGTTGGGGATCTTGTACGGGGGGACTCCGAGGCCCCGCAAGGAGTCCGCCGCGGCCGGGCGGTCCGGAAACCGGATCACCTATCAGGGTGACGCGGTCGAAAATCGGCTCTCCGGCGGCCCGGCGGACGGCCGTCCGTGGTGGACGGACGGCGAGTCCGGTCCGCCACCCCGAAGGGGGACTCCGCACGTATCCTGAGGGCCTCTCCGTCTACGAAAGCGGCCTGCCATGCGCGTCTACGTCCCCCTGACCCTCCCCGGTCTCGCACAGGCGCACAAGGCGGGCGAGCTGGGCCCCGGACCGCTGACGGCCTACGCCGTCACCCCCGCGCTCCGCGAGTGGTACGTCTCCGACGACATCGAGGAGCTGGAGTACGCGGCGCTCAACCGGGCCGCCTCCGCCTCCCTGCGGCTCCTCGCCGGCGACCCCGAGGCGCCCCGGCGCCGGATCGTCGTCGCCGTCGACGTGGCCGACAAGGACGCGACCACCGACCCCGACCGCGGGCTCGACGCCGGCTCCATCGGCGAGGTCCGCATCGCCGGGGCCGTACCGCTCGCCAAGGCCGCGGCCGTGCACGCCGACGCGGACGACGCCGAGGCGGACGTCACGGCGGCGGCGGGCGCGCTCGGCGCGGCGGACCAGGGTGACGACGACGCGCAGTTCGTCGTGGACGGGGCCGAGGACCACGAGCTGCTGTGGTTCGGGGTGCAGGAGATCCCGGGGCTGCTGGGCTGACACCCTCCCGGGTCTTCGGTGTCGGTGGGGCCGGGTACCGTCCTTTCATGGGGAAGCACGGAAAACACCTGGTCTGGGACTGGAACGGCACACTGCTCGACGACATCGACGCGGTGATCGGCGCGACGAACGCGGCCTTCGCCGAGCTAGGGCTCGCCTCGATCACTCTTGAGCGGTACCGCGAGCTGTACACGGTGCCGGTGCCGAAGTTCTACGAGCGGCTGATGGGGCGGCTGCCCACGGACGAGGAGTGGACCGTCATGGACGGGGCCTTCCATCGGCACTACTGGGAGCGGGCCGAGTCGTGCGGGCTCACCACCGGCGCGGCGGAGCTGCTCGCGGCGCGGCAGGAGGCCGGGGCCACGCAGTCGCTGCTGTCGCTCGCGCAGCACGCCGAGCTGATACCGCTCGTGCGGCGGTACGGGATCGCCGAGCGGTTCGTCCGGATGGACGGGCGCGTCGACGCCTCCACCGACGGGAAGTCCGGGCACATGGTGCGGCACCTGGCGGCGCTGGGGGTTCCGGCCGATCGGGTCGTCGTCATCGGTGACGCGGCGGATGACGCGGTGGCGGCGGCGCATGTGGGCGCGCGGGCGGTGCTCTACACCGGCGGTTCGCACAGTCGGGCGTCGTTGTCGCGGGTCGGGGTGCCGGTGGTCGACTCCCTGGAGGAGGCGGTCTCCGTGGCGGAGGAGCTGGTCTAGGGGGTGTCTTGCCGATCAGGCCGGGCTCGCGGCGTGATCGGCACCGCACCTCGCCGCGTTGTCGTCGGTCCACAAAGTCCCCCAGCTACCGCTGGGAGGTGCCCCACCGCGTTGCCTCCCTCCTCCGCCTTGCGAGGCACGGCACCAGACGCCGCTCCCTGATCCGGCCTGATCGGCAAGACACCCCTAGGGCCTTCGCCCCTGCGGGCGGGGCTTTCTGCGGGCTGTGCCCGCGGGCGGCGGCTGTCCGGTGGTGGGCAGGCTCGAGGGGCCGGGTGCGGCCCAGGGGTGGGCACAACCACCCGGCGGAACGTATGCCCACGACCAGCCGGCGGCGGACCCGCCTGCCCACAGCACGCGTCAGCCCTTGGCGCGGAGGACCTTCAGGAATTCGCGCATCCAGGTGGGGTGGTCCGGCCAGGCCCGGGAGGAGACCAGGAGGCCGTCGACGACGGCCGCGCTGTCCTGGAAGGTCGCCCCGGCCGCCTGCATGTCGAGCTCCAGGGCCGGGTAGGCCGTGACCCGGCGGCCCTCCAGGCCGCCGATCGCCGCCGTCAGGAGCGGGCCGTGGCAGATCTGGGCCACCGGCTTGTCGGCGTCGAAGAAGGCCTTGAGGATCTTGCGGAGCTCCGGGTCGTTGCGCAGGTACTCCGGCGCCCGGCCGCCCGGGATCACCACCGCCAGGTACGCGCCCGGGTCGACCTCCGAGAAGGCCAGGTCCGCGGGCCAGGTGTAGCCCGGCTTCTCCGTGTACGTGTCGTAACCCGGCTCGAAGTCGTGGACGACGAAGCGGAGCTGCTTGCGGGCGGGGGCCGCGATGTCGACCTCGTACCCCTCCTCGAGCAGCCGCTGGTACGGGTACATCACCTCCAGCGACTCCGCCGCGTCCCCGGTCACGATCAGGATCTTCGCCATGGCTCTCCCAGATCACAGATGGTCGGTCTGTCGTGCTGTGCCCATGCTTGCGTACACGCTGCCCCGGGCGGGGTGGTTTGCCAAGAGGACACGTGTCGCTGTCCATAACGTCAAACTTCCCCCGCTCTTTTGTACGCATACGGCCCATGACGGTTCGGGGGGCGAGGGCGATAGGCTTTTCCCGTGATCAGCGCGATACGCCGAGGGGGCAGCGAAGCCCCCGGCTGCCGCCCGGACCGCGACAGCGGCCGGGTCGACCGTGCGTTCGCCGATCCTCTCCGTCCGGGCGCGCCACACTCCGTGGCCGATAACGACCTGGGCATCTCTCATCCGGGCATAACGTCGACTTCGACCGGAATCACCGCGTCGTGGCGTTGTGCCCTTTCTTCCACCGACGTCACGCAACGGCGCGCGACAGGAGTCAGAGGACATGCAGACCAAGCTGGACGAAGCAAAGGCCGAGCTGCTCGAAAGGGCCGCTCGGGTAGCTGAGCACAGCCCGGTCGGGGGGCGACTTCCGACGGGCCCGGAGGGTGCCGGGGAGCACCCGGACCGGGACACCGTGCTCGACTACCTCCAGCGCTACTACCTGCACACCGCGCCGGAGGACCTCGCCGACCGTGACCCGGTCGACGTGTTCGGTGCCGCGCTCTCTCACTACCGGCTCGCGGAGAACCGCCCGCAGGGCACCGCGAACGTGCGCGTCCACACCCCGACGGTGGAGGAGAACGGCTGGACCAGCAGCCACTCCGTCGTCGAGGTCGTCACCGACGACATGCCCTTCCTCGTCGACTCCGTCACCAACGAGCTGTCCCGCCAGGGCCGCGGCATCCACGTCGTGATCCACCCGCAGGTCCTCGTCCGCCGTGACGTCACCGGCAAGCTCATCGAGGTCCTGTCGGCCCAGATCCACGGCGAGCTGCCGCACGACGCGCTCACCGAGTCCTGGATCCACGTCGAGATCGACCGCGAGACCGACCGCGCCGACCTCAAGCAGATCACCGTCGACCTGCTGCGCGTCCTGTCCGACGTCCGCGAGACGGTCGAGGACTGGGAGAAGATGCGCGAGGCCGCGCTGCGGATCGCCGAGGGCCTCCCGGACGAGCCCACCGCCTCCGACCTGCGTCCCACCGAGGTGGAGGAGGCCCGCGAGCTGCTGCGCTGGCTCGCCGACGACCACTTCACCTTCCTCGGCTACCGCGAGTACGAGCTGGTCAACGGCGACGCCCTGTCCGCCGTCCCCGGCACGGGCCTGGGCATCCTGCGCTCCGACCCGCAGCACGCGGGCGACGACAAGGGCCACCACGCCCACCCCGTCTCGCCGTCCTTCAGCCGTCTGCCCGAGGACGTCCGCGCCAAGGCCCGCGAGCACAAGCTGCTGATCCTGACGAAGGCCAACAGCCGCTCGACCGTGCACCGCCCCTCGTACCTCGACTACGTCGGCGTGAAGAAGTTCGACGCCGACGGCAACGTCATCGGCGAGCGCCGCTTCCTCGGCCTGTTCTCCTCGGCCGCCTACACCGAGTCCGTCCGCCGGGTCCCCGTCGTCAAGCGCAAGGTCCAGGAGGTCCTGGAGGGCGCCGGCTTCTCGCCGAACAGCCACGACGGCCGCGACCTGCTCCAGATCCTGGAGACGTACCCGCGCGACGAGCTGTTCCAGACCCCGGCCGACCAGCTCCAGGCCATCGTCACCAGCGTCCTGTACCTCCAGGAGCGGCGCCGGCTGCGGCTCTACCTGCGCCAGGACGAGTACGGCCGCTACTACTCGGCCCTCGTCTACCTGCCGCGCGACCGCTACACGACCCGCGTCCGGCTGCGGATCATCGACCTCCTGAAGGAGGAGCTCGGCGGCACCAGCGTCGACTTCACCGCCTGGAACACCGAGTCGATCCTCTCCCGGCTGCACTTCGTCGTCCGCGTCCAGCCGGGCACCGAGCTGGCCAAGCTCACCGACGCCGACGTCGACCGGATCGAGGCCCGGCTCGTCGAGGCCGCCCGCTCCTGGGCCGACGGCTTCGGCGAGGCGCTGAACGCCGAGTGCGGCGAGGAGCGGGCCGCCGAGCTGCTCCGCCGCTACGGCAACGCCTTCCCCGAGGGCTACAAGGCCGACCACTCGCCGCGCGCGGCCGTGGCCGACCTGGTCCACCTGGAGGCCCTCGCCAGCAGCGGCAAGGACTTCGCGCTCTCCCTGTACGAGCCGGTCGTCGCCGGCCCCGGCGAGCGCCGCTTCAAGATCTACAAGACGGGCGACCCGATCTCCCTCTCCGCCGTCCTCCCGGTCCTCAACCGGCTCGGCGTCGAGGTCACCGACGAGCGCCCGTACGAGCTGCGCTGCGCCGACCGCACCCACGCCTGGGTCTACGACTTCGGTCTGCGGATGCCGGCCTCGACCGGCAACGGTGGCGACTACCTCGCCGACGACGCCCGCGAGCGCTTCCAGGAGGCCTTCGCCGCCACCTGGACCGGCGAGGCCGAGAACGACAACTTCAACTCGCTCGTCCTCTCCGCCGGGCTCACCTGGCGCGAGGCGATGGTGCTCCGCGCCTACGCCAAGTACCTGCGCCAGGCCGGTGCGACCTTCAGCCAGGACTACATGGAGGACACCCTCCGCAACAACGTCCACACCACCCGGCTGCTCGTCAACCTCTTCGAGGCCCGCATGGCCCCGGAGCGCCAGCGCGCCGGCACCGAGCTGATCGACGCGCTCCTCGAAGAGCTGGACGCCGCCCTCGACCAGGTCGCGAGCCTGGACGAGGACCGGATCCTGCGGTCCTTCCTCACCGTCATCAAGGCGACGCTGCGGACGAACTTCTTCCAGGTCACGGCGGACGGCAAGCCGCACTCCTACGTGTCGATGAAGTTCGACCCGCAGGCCATCCCGGACCTTCCGGCCCCGCGCCCTGCCTTCGAGATCTGGGTGTACTCCCCGCGCGTCGAGGGCGTCCACCTGCGCTTCGGCAAGGTCGCCCGAGGCGGTCTGCGCTGGTCCGACCGCCGTGAGGACTTCCGTACGGAGATCCTCGGCCTGGTCAAGGCGCAGATGGTGAAGAACACCGTCATCGTGCCGGTCGGCGCCAAGGGCGGCTTCGTCGCCAAGCAGCTCCCGGACCCGTCCGTGGACCGGGACGCCTGGCTGGCCGAGGGCATCGCCTCGTACAAGACCTTCATCTCGGCGCTGCTCGACATCACCGACAACCTGGTCGCGGGCGAGGTCGTGCCGCCGGTCGACGTGGTCCGCCACGACGAGGACGACACGTACCTCGTGGTCGCCGCCGACAAGGGCACCGCGACCTTCTCCGACATCGCCAACGGGGTCGCCGAGTCGTACGGCTTCTGGCTGGGCGACGCCTTCGCCTCCGGCGGCTCCGCCGGCTACGACCACAAGGGCATGGGCATCACCGCCCGCGGCGCCTGGGAGTCCGTCAAGCGGCACTTCCGCGAGCTGGGCCACGACACCCAGACCGAGGACTTCACCGTCGTCGGCGTCGGCGACATGTCCGGCGACGTCTTCGGCAACGGCATGCTGCTCTCCGAGCACATCCGCCTGGTCGCCGCATTCGATCACCGGCACATCTTCATCGACCCGAACCCGGACGCCGCCGTCTCGTACGCCGAGCGCCGCCGGCTCTTCGACCTGCCGCGTTCCTCCTGGGCGGACTACGACACCTCGCTGCTCTCGGCGGGCGGCGGCATCCACCCCCGTACCGCCAAGTCCATCCCGGTGAACGCGCAGACGCGGGCCGCCCTCGGCATCGAGGACGGCGTCACCAAGATGACCCCGGCCGACCTGATGAAGACGATCCTCCAGTCGCCCGTCGACCTGCTGTGGAACGGCGGCATCGGCACGTACGTGAAGTCCTCGGCCGAGTCCAACGCCGACGTCGGCGACAAGGCCAACGACGCCATCCGCGTCGACGGCCAGGACGTCCGCGCCCAGGTCATCGGCGAGGGCGGCAACCTCGGCGCGACCCAGCTGGGCCGCATCGAGTTCGCCCGCACCGGCGGCCCCGAGGGCCAGGGCGGCAAGGTCAACACCGACGCCATCGACAACAGCGCCGGCGTCGACACCTCCGACCACGAGGTCAACATCAAGATCCTGCTCAACGGGCTCGTCGCCGAGGGCGACATGACCGTCAAGCAGCGCAACAAGATCCTCGCCGAGATGACGGACGAGGTCGGCCGGCTCGTCCTGCGCAACAACTACGCGCAGAACACGGCCCTGGCCAACGCCGTCGCCCAGTCGCCGTCCCTGCTCCACGCCCACCAGCGGTTCATGCGCCGCCTGGGCCGCGACGGGGCCCTCGACCGCTCCCTGGAGTTCCTGCCCAACGACCGGCAGATCCGCGAGCTCCTCAACAACGGCCGGGGCCTGAGCCAGCCCGAGCTCGCCGTCCTCCTCGCGTACACCAAGATCACGGTGGCCGACGAGCTGATCGGTACCGAGCTGCCGGACGACCCGTACCTGCGCGGCCTGCTCCACGCGTACTTCCCGACGCTGCTGCGCGAGAAGTTCACCGAGGCCGTCGACAACCACGCCCTGCGTCGCGAGATCATCACGACCGTCCTGGTCAACGACACCGTCAACACCGGTGGCTCGACCTTCCTGCACCGCCTCCGCGAGGAGACCGGCGCGTCGATCGAGGAGATCGTCCGCGCGCAGACCGCCGCCCGGATCGTCTTCCGCCTCGGCCAGGTCTGGGACGCCGTCGAGGCCCTCGACAACGTGGTGCCGGCCGACGTCCAGACCCGGATGCGGCTGCACTCCCGCCGTCTCGTCGAGCGCGGCACCCGCTGGCTGCTCAACAACCGGCCGCAGCCGCTCCAGCTCACCGAGACCATCGAGTTCTTCGGCGACCGCGTCGAGGAGGTCTGGGCGCAGCTGCCGCAGCTGCTGCGCGGCTCGGACCTGGAGTGGTACCAGTCGATCCTGGAGGAGCTGACCGAGGTCGGCGTGCCGGAGGAGCTCGCGCTGCGGGTCGCCGGCTTCTCCTCGGCCTTCCCGATCCTCGACGTCGTCGCGATCGCGGACCGGATGGGCAAGGAGCCGCTCGCGGTCGCCGAGGTCTACTACGACCTGGCCGACCGGCTGCGGATCACCGACCTGATGGACCGGATCATCGATCTGCCGCGCAGCGACCGGTGGCAGTCGATGGCCCGCGCGTCGATCCGCGAGGACCTCTTCGCGGCGCACTCGGCGCTGACCGCCGACGTCCTGACGGTCGGCAACGGCACGACGAGCCCCGAGGAGCGGTTCAAGGCCTGGGAGGAGAAGAACGCGGCGATCCTGGGCCGCGCACGGACGACCCTGGAGGAGATCCAGGGCTCGGACACCTTCGACCTGGCGAACCTGTCGGTGGCGATGCGGACCATGCGCACGCTGCTCCGCTCGCACAGCTAGTCACGTGGACGGAAGGGGCCCCGCCGGAGAACCGGCGGGGCCCCTTCCCGTTCCCCGGAGCTTGCGGAGGGTGAGGCTCCAGGGCTTCCCGCGGGGGCCCGTCGCGGCGCACCCGCGGGACTTCAGGTCTCGGCCGGGACGTCGGTGACCGTCGAGGTCCACAGGCGGCGGGCGGCGAGCAGGGCGGCCGCGAGGAGCAGGGCGTTGCGGAGGAGCATGACGGTCAGGCCGGTGGCGGTGCCGGTGACGACGTCGAGGTAGAGGACGGGGTACGCGAGGGAGCTGAGGGCGGCGGCCGGGAGGAGCAGCAGGGCGACCGGAGCCATCACGGTCCGGCGGGAGGTCAGGCAGACGGCGGCGAGGCCGAGCAGCCAGATCATGTACTGGGGGCTGATCACCCGGCTGGTGACGGTGAAGAGCAGGACGGCGGCGAGGGCCGCGTCGAGCGGGGTGGCGGGGGTCCAGCGGCGGGCCCGGAGGCGCCACAGGAGCAGCCAGCCGAAGGCGATGACGGTGAGCAGCAGGGCGAGGTGCCCGAGGCTGGAGACGTACGGGCCCATGTACTCGAAGGCCCCGTAGCGGAACTCGACCCTGCCCGGCCAGGCGCCGGTGGCCCGGGCCAGGGCGAGGGCCGTGCCGCCCAGGGACTCGATCTGGATGCCGCGGCTGCCCTGCTGGCGCAGGAAGCCCAGCGACTCGGAGAAGAACAGGGCGAGGGTGGCGAGGAGTGCGAGGGCGGTGACGGCGGCCGCGGTCCAGGCCTCGCGGCTGGTACGGCCCCGGGGCGTGCCGATCAGGGCGAGTGCCGGCCACACCTTGACCATCGCGCCGATCCCGGCGAGCGCCCCGCCGAGCTGGTGGGCGGCGGTGGAGCGGGCGCTCAGGGCGAGGAGGGCGAGCACGGCGAGGGCGGTGGTCTGGACGTCGTACCGGGCGAGCGGCAGATGGAGCAGGAGGGGGAGGCCGCAGACCCAGATCCAGGCGCCGTGGGTGAGGCGGGCGCTGTCGGCGCGGGCGAGGGCGAGCGTGACGACCGCGTCGGCGAGGAGGGTGAGGGTGACGAAGGCCTGGAAGTAGGTGAGCCAGGGCAGGATGCCCGGCGACATGATCACGAGTCCCGCGCCGGGCGGGTACTGCCAGGTGACGTCGCCGGGCGGGAAGGTGCCGTCGGCGAACTTCCCGTACCAGTGCTGGTAGAGGGCCACCTCGCGGCCCACCCCGCCGATGCCGAGGTCGTCGCGGACGAGGAGCAGGAGCATCCCGGCCCGGCTGAGGAGCCAGGAGGCGGCGAGGGCGAGGTAGGGGCCGCGGCCGACGGTGACGAAGGTGGCGGCGGTGAAGGTGTCCGAGTCGAAGGGGGACCGGGAGCGGCTGGGGGGTTCGCTCTCGGACCGGGGAGCGACCGGAGGTTCGTTCCCGGGCCGGGGCGGTGACTGGGGGTGATCGTTCGTCATCCCACCGCACTTTAGCCCGCAATGTCTTATTTGTTCGTTGTCTTCGGGCCCGGCCGGGCCGTGAACTCCTCGTATGCCGCGACCACCTCCTTCGCCGGGCCGTCCATCCGCAGCGTGCCCGCCTCCAGCCACAGCGCCCGCTCGCAGGTCTCCGTGATCGTGGAGTTCGAGTGGCTGACCAGGAAGACCGTCCCCGCCTCCGCCCGCAGTTCGTCGATCCGCCGCTGGCTGCGGCGGCGGAAGCGCGCGTCCCCGGTCGACAGGGCCTCGTCGATGAGCAGGACGTCGTGGCTCCTGGCCGCGGCGATGGAGAAGCGCAGCCGGGCGCCCATCCCGGAGGAGTACGTCCGCATCGGGCGGGAGATCGCGTCGTCCTTCTCGTTGATGCCGGAGAAGTCGACGATCCCGTCGTAGCGCTCCCGGACCTCCGTGCGGCTCATGCCCATCGCGAGGCCGCCCAGGATCACGTTCCGCTCGCCGGTCAGGTCGTCCATCAGGGCAGCGTTGACGCCGAGGAGGGAGGGCTGCCCGTGGGTGTAGATCGAGCCCCGGTCCACCGGCTGGAGGCCTGCGACGGCCTTAAGGAGGGTCGATTTCCCCGATCCGTTCGAACCGATCAGGCCAATCGCCTCGCCCCGGTACGCGACGAAGCTGACGCCCTTCACGGCGTGGACCCGGCGGCCGGCCGGAGTCGTACGGCGGCGCATCATCCGGCCGAGCGCGGCGGTGGCGCCGCCCCGGCCGCCGGCCTGCCCGCCGTGGACGGTGTACGTGACGTGGACGGCGTCCGCCACGACGGTGGGGGTTCCCGGGTTGTCAGCCACGGCCGTACGTCTCCTCCGCCTTCCAGAACCAGATGAAACCGCCCGCGAAGGCCAGCAGGGCCCAGCCGGCGGCGAGCGCCCACACGTGCGGCGGCAGCTGATCCGCCGTGAAGCTCTCGATCAGCGCGAAGCGCATGAGGTCGATGTAGACGGCCGCCGGGTTGCACTGGAGTGCGAGCACCACGCCCTCCGGGAAGCGCCCGCTGGTCGCCAGGTTCTGGATCGACCACATCGCGCCCGAGGCGTACATCCAGGTCCGGAGCACGAACGGCATCAGCTGGCTGATGTCCGGGGTGCGGGCCGCGAGCCGGGCGAGGACCAGTGCCACGCCCGTGCTGAACAGCGCCTGGCAGAACAGCGCCGGGACGGCGAGCAGCCAGCTCCAGGAGGGGAACTCGCCGAAGACGGCCAGCATCACGACGAGCGCGGCGAGCGAGAACATCAGCTGCTGGAGCTGCTGGAACGCGAGCGAGATCGGCAGGCTCGCGCGCGGGAAGTGCAGGGCGCGGACCAGGCCCAGATTGCCGCTGATCGCCCGGGTGCCGGCCTGGGCCGTGTTGGCGGTGAAGGTCCACACGAAGATGCCGGTCATCAGGAAGGGCACGTAGTCGGGCACGCCGTTCTTCGCGTCCATCAGGACGCCGAAGATCAGGTAGTACACGGCCGCGTTGAGGAGCGGGGTCATCACCTGCCAGACCTGGCCGAGGCGCGCCTGGCTGAACTGGGCGGTCAGCCGGGCGGTCGCGAAGGTGGTGATGAAGTCGCGGCGGGACCAGAGCTGCCGCACGTAGGAGGGGAGCGAGGGGCGGGCCCCGCTGACGCTCAGGCCGTGCCGGCGGGCGAGGGCGCTCAGGTCCTCCGGCGCCTCGCGCGCGGGTGCCGAGGTGGGTGCGGCGGGGATCAGGGTCGTGGTCACGGGCGGGCGCTTTCGACGAGGGGTGCGGGCGTGCGGGGACGCGGGTGTCGTCGGCGATGGGACGGGTCCGTATCGTCGCTACGGGGAGGTTAGGGCGCACCCACGACGGAACGCAACCGTCTCGTCGTAACGCCTCCGGGATATCGCCGTTGGTTAGGATGCCGTTCATGACCGATCCGACACCCCGCCGCGCCCCCGCCGGAGCCGCCGTACTCCGCGAGGACGTGACCGAGGCCATCCGCGCCGCCGTCTTCGAGGAACTCGCGGCCGTCGGCTACGCCCGGATGTCCATCGAGGGCATCGCGCGCCGCGCGGGAGTCGGCAAGACCGCCGTCTACCGGCGCTGGAAGTCCAAGCTCTCCCTCGTCCTCGACCTCGTCGGCGCCTTCGCCGCCCAAGGCCTGCCGGCACCCGCCAGCGGCTCCCTCCACGGGGACGTGCGCGCCCTCCTCGAAGTGGCCTCGCACGCCCTGCGCCACCCGGTCGCCTCCCAGGTCATCCCCGACCTGCTCGTCGAGGCCGCCCGGCACCCCGAGATCGCCGAGACCGTCAAGGCCGTGCTGCTCGACGGGCAGCAGGGCGTCATGAGCCAGATCGTCCGCGAAGCCGTCGCGCGCGGCGAACTCCCCGAGGGCGCCGACCCCGCCCGCGCCCTCGACCTGATCGTCGGCCCGCTCTACTGGCGCCTCGTCGTCGTCCGTACGCCCCTGCCGAAGGGGTACGTGGACGAGCTCGCGCGCTCGGCGGTGGCGGCGCTCAAGGCGTAAGGCCTGCCTTTCGGATCAGTCCGGACCCCCGGGGGTAAGGCCTGCCTTTCGGATCAGGCCGGTCCGCCGGGGGGCCATCAGGCCGGCGGGCGGTCACTTCACCGCGCCCGCCATCACCCCCGAAGCGAACTGCCGCTGGAACGCGAAGAACACCAGCAGCGGCACCACCATCGACACGAACGCCCCCGGCGCCAGCACGTCCACGTTGTTGCCGAACTGCCGCACCTGCTGCTGGAGCGCCACCGTGATCGGCGGCGACTGGGAGTCCGCGAAGATCAGGGCGATCAGCATGTCGTTCCACACCCACAGGAACTGGAAGATCCCCAGCGAGGCGATCGCCGGACCGCCGAGCGGCAGCACCACCCGGGTGAAGAGGCGGATCTCGCCCGCCCCGTCGAGCCGCGCCGCCTCCAGGAGCTCGCGCGGGATCTCCGCGAAGAAGTTCCGCAGCAGGAAGATCGCGAACGGCAGGCCGAAGGCCGTGTGGAAGAGGACCACCCCGAGCGTCGTCTCGAAGAGCCCCACCGCGCCGAACAGCTTCGACACCGGGACCAGGGCCACCTGCACCGGGACCACGAGGAGCGCGACCACACCCAGGAACCACCAGTCCCGGCCCGGGAACTCCAGCCACGCGAAGGCGTATCCGGCGAGCGAGCCGATGACGAGGACGAGGAGGGTGGCCGGGACGGTGATCAGGACGGTGGAGAGGAGCGAGCCGGTGATCGTGTCGTTCGCGAGGAGACGGGCGTAGTTCTCCGTGGTCAGCTGGGCCGGGGCCGTGAACACCTGCCACCAGCCGCTCGCCGCGATGTCGGAGGGCGAGCGGAGCGAGGAGAGCAGCAGCCCGACCGTCGGCAGCAGCCAGAACAGGCCGGCGAGGAGGAGGAAGACCCGGACGGCGCCGGAAGCGGCCCGGGCGGCGAGCCGCGCGGCGATCCCGGGAGTGGGCCGGGCGGCGATCCCCGGGGCGAGCCGGGCGTCGGCCTCGGGGGCCTTCGGCGTGGCGGGCGACGTCATCGGCGGGACTCCCTTCGGATGCGGCGGATGTTGACCACCATCACCGGCAGCACGAGCAGCAGCAGGACGACCGCGATGGCCGAACCCACCCCGAGATCCGCGTCCGTGCCGAAGGACGAGCGGTACAGCTGGAGCGCGAGCACGTTCGCGTCGTCCTGCGCGGAGCCCGGCGCGATCACGAAGACCAGGTCGAAGACCTTGAGCACGTTGATCATCAGCGTGACGAGGACGACCACGAGGACCGGCGCCAGGAGCGGCACCGTGATCCGCCGGAACACCTGCCACTCGTTCGCCCCGTCCACCCGCGCCGCTTCGAGCAGTTCGCGCGGTACGGCCGCGAGCCCGGCGCCGATCAGGACCATCGCGAACCCGGCCCACATCCACACGTACGCCCCGATCACGGCCGGCGTGACGAGCGAGGGGCCCAGCCACTCCACGCCGTTGTACTGCTCCCGGAAGTTGCTCGCGGGCAGCCGGAGTACGGCTCCGTCGGCGCGGTCGGCCGGCAGGGTGAAGCTGCCGTCGGCCGCCGCCGTGGCCGTCGCGACCACCTTCCCGTCCCGTACCGCCTCGATCCGCAGCCCTTTCAGGCCCAGCTCGGCCGGGTCGACGGTATTGGGCTTCCCGCCGCCGCCCCGGGTGAAGTCCAGCCAGGCGGTTCCGGTGATCCCCGCGCCCGTCGCGGTCGGCGCGTGCGCCGGGCGGGCGTCCTTCGGCATCCGCCCCGGCGCCACCCCGACCAGCGGGAGGAGCACGGGCACCCCGGCCCGTACCGGCGTCTTCGTCTCGAACGCCCCGCCGCCCGCCGCCTTCAACGGGTGCACCGGCAGCGGCCGGGCCCGCGGGAAGCCGGAGGACTCGGCGAAGGTGTCGTGGACCCCGACCCAGACGGCGTTGGCGACCCCGCGGTCCGGGTCCTGCTCGTAGACGAGCCGGAAGATGATCCCGGCGGCGAGCATCGAGATCGCCATCGGCATGAAGACGACCAGCTTGAACGCCGTCCCCCAGCGCACCCGCTCGGTCAGCACGGCGAAGACCAGCCCGAGGGCGGTGGCGACCGCAGGGGCCACCACCAGCCAGATCAGGTTGTTCCGGACGGCGGTGCGGAGCGAGTCGTCGGTGACGAGCGCGAGGTAGTTGTCGAGGCCGACGAAGGAGGCGCCGGAACGGTCGAAGAGCGAGCGCCGGACGGAGTACCCGATCGGGTAGACCACGAGCGCGCCGAGCAGGAGCAGGGCGGGCAGCAGGAAGCCCGCCGCGACGGTCCTGCTCCGGCGATTGGTCCTCGGCATCCCGGAACCTCAGCTTTTCGCGCCGGCGGCCTTGTACGCCTTCGCCGCGTCCGCCTCCAGGCGCGCCTGCGCACCGGCGACGTCCTGCGGGTTCTTCAGGAAGTCCTGGAGCGCCTTCCACTCGCCCTTGCCCGGCGTCCCGCCGAAGGACTGCGGCATCTGGTCCGACATGTCGAAGCGGAAGTCGTCACCGGCGCCGATGAGCGCCTTGGCGATCTCGCGCTGGACGTCGTTCGGGTAGGCCGCCGGGTCCAGGTTCTTGTTGGGCGACAGGAACCCGCCCTCGGCCGCCCAGATCTTCGCCGCGTCCGGGGAGGCGAGGAAGGCGAGCAGCGCCCGCGCGCCCTTGGTGTCCTTCAGGGCCACGGCCGCGTCGCCGGCCGTCACGACGGGCGAGGTGCCGGCGTCGCCCACCTTCGGGAAGGGGAAGACCTTCGCGTCCTTCCCGATCTCCGCCTTGGTCTGGGCGATGTTGACGGCGGCGAAGTCGCCCTCGAAGACCATCGCCCCCTTGGGCTGGTCGCCGCCCGTGAAGGTCTGCGTGACCGACGCCGGGTACTCCGTCTGCAGCGCGCCGCCCGGCCCGCCCGCGATCAGCGCCGGCTTGCCGAAGAGTTCGGCGAGGGTCTTCAGGGCGGCGGCGACGGACGGGTCCGTCCACTTGATCTCGTGCTTCGCCAGCTGGTCGTACTTGGCCGGACCCGCCTGGGAGAGGTAGACGTTCTCGAACCAGTCGGTGAGGGTCCAGCCGTCCGCGCCGCCGACCGAGACCGGGGTCACGCCGGAGGCCGAGATCGTCTCGGCGGTGGTCAGGAACTCCTTCCACGTCTTCGGCTCGGCGGCGCCCGCGTTCTCGAAGACGGCGGTGTTGTACCAGACCAGGGACTTGTTGGCGGCCTTGAAGTACACCCCGTACTGGGTGCCGTCCACCGCGCCGAGCTCCCGCCAGCCGCGCGAGTAGTTCGCCGCCAGCTGCGTCTCGGCCTCCGGGCCGACCGGCTTCAGCCACTTCTGGGCCGCCGCCTGCTGGATCGCGCCCACCTGCGGCAGCATCGCCACGTCGGGCGGGGAACCACCGGCGATCTTCGTCCCGAGGAAGTTCACGATCGGGTCCTGTGCGGGCACGAAGGTGACCGTCGCGCCGGTGCGCTTCTCGAACTCCTTCAGGACCTTGGTGAAGTTCTCCTGCTCGGGCCCCGTCCAGACGGCGGCGACCTCGATCTTCTCGCCCGTGAGGGAGAGGTCGCGGTCGGGTGCCGGTGCCGGGTCCTTCGTGGTCTCGCCGCCGCAGCCCGCGAGGACGAGTGAACCCAGCGCCGTGAGCGTCGTGAGGGTCACTGCGGCCTTGCGTGGACGAAGAGTTGTACGCATCGCTGCCCCGTCTCTCCCGTGCGCTTCGCTGTCCCGTGCCGACAGGTCTACGCCGGGCCGCGGAGCCCCGCAATACCGCCTTCCGTGTCAAGTGGGCGATCGTGATGCCCTCGTGACGTCACGTCAGCCGTGATGGGCGGGGGTCAGGGGGGCCACGGGTGTCGCCTCGACCGAGCGCGCAGCCCGGTCGAGGGCGCTCGCGAGGAGGGCCAGGTCCGTCGGGCCGTTCCCCAGCTCACGGACCGGGCGACGGGTGGGCGGATCGCCCATCCGCTCCCACTCCAGCGGGACGACCGTCGGCCGGAGCGTCCCCGTCCGGGGGATCCGGCCCGTGACGCGGCCCGCCTGGAAGGGGGTCACCCGGCCGTCCGGATGCCCGAGGCGGCCCCGCCCGGCCACCGGCACGTCCGGGCCCGCCGCCACCGGGGGCGCGTCGAGCACGATCCGCAGCCGGGCCCCGTGGGCCAGCTCCGTGTCGGCCGTACGGTCCGGGCGCGCCGAGGTCGCGACGAGGTGCACCCCGAGCCGCTCGCCGTTCCGCGCGACGGCCTCCAGGGCCCGTACGACGGACCCGGCGGCCGGGCGGCCGGGGGCGCCGAGCGCGGGGGCGACCAGGGCGTCGAAGTCGTCGACGAGGACGACGAGCCGCGGCAGATGCCCGGCCCCCGCCGCCCTCGCGGGAGCCTGCTCGCCGGAGGCCGGCCGCGGAATCCGCCCACTGGCGTCCTCGCTGCCGGGGTGGTTGGTGAGGTCACCGGCTCGGGGGACGCGCCCGCTGGGGTGATCGGTGAGGTCACCGGCTCGGGGGACGCGCCCGCTCGGGCGGTCGGCGAGGTCGCCGTCGCCCGTGCGGAGGGTGCGGCTGCTCGGACGGTCGTCGAGGGCCCCGGCGTCCCGCCGCGGCAGCCGCCCACTGGGTGTGTCGCCCAGGTAGGCGTCCCCTCCGGACCGCGCCCGCACACCGGACCGCTCGTCGAGCGCCCCGTCCCCGGCGCGGGGGACGCGCCCGCTGGGGTGGTCGGTGAGATCGCCGGAACGGGGGATCCGTCCGCTGGGGTGGTCCGTGAGATCGCCGGCGCCCGGGTACGGGACGCGGCCGCTGCCCCGGCTGGAGACGTCCTCGCCACCGGGGTGCGGCACGCGCCCGCTGGTACGGCTGTTGAGGTCGCCGGAGCCGGAGCCGGAGCCGGAGCCGGAGCCGGGGTGGGGCAGGCGGCCACTGGTGCGGCCCGACACGTCGTCCGCGCCGGGGTACGGGATGCGGCCGCTCGGGCGGCCCGGGACGTCGTCCGCGCCCGTGCGGGGGACTCGGCCGCTCGGGTGGTCCGTGAGGTCGGCCTCGCCCGTGCGGAGGGTGCGGCTGCTCGGGCGGCCGACCGGGTCTGCCGTGCCCGGGTACGGGACGCGCCCGCTGGTGCGGCCCGTCACGTCCTCGCCGCCCGCGCGCGGGACCCGCCCGCTACGGCCGCTGGGGAGCGCGCCGATCGAACCGTCGCCCGTGCGGAGCGTACGGCCGCTCGGGCGGTCCGTGAGGTCGCCGGTGTCCGGGACGCGGACGGTCGCGCGGGCGCCCTGGGGCAGGGATTCCGCCGCGCTCGGGGCACGCTGCCCGATCAGCCGGTCGGCGGCGCGCGCCCCCCGGCGGTCGGCGAAGTGGCCGTCGCCCAGGATCTCAGCCCTGCGCTTCAGCTCGGCGCCCAGCGCCTGAGCGAACTCCCGCATCCGCACCGGGTCGGAGGCGACCAGGTGCTCGGTGACGTGCGGCAGCTCCGTACAGACCGCGAGGCCCTCGCCGCGCTCGCCGCCCGCGCCGTCCACGAGGAGCAGGCCGAGCCGGTCCGGGCGGCCGCCCGCCGCGAGCGAGGCGGCGATCGAGCGGAGCAGCTCCGTGCGCCCGCTGCCCGCCGGACCCTCGATCAGCAGGTGCGGCCCCTCCTGGGTGAGGTCCACGGCCAGCGGGCCGCGCGGGCCCGCTCCCAGGACGGCCGTGCCGTCCCCGGCGGAGGCCCAGCGGGCCATCAGGGAGGCGGGGGTGGCCCGGGCGAGTCCGAGCTCGTCGAGCAGGCGGGCCGACGGGGGCAGCGCGGCGGTCCGAGTGCCCGGCGCCGCCGCCGTCTCCGGACGCAGCGGGGCGAGGGCCCTGCCGAAGCGTTCGGCCCAGGCGACGGAGACCGCGTCGACGACGCCGACGGTGCCGTGGCCCGCGAGCCGTCCGCCGGAGGTCCGGAGCAGCCGCAGCGCGGTCGCCACGTCGCCGCTCAGGAGCGCGGCGGCCCCGCACTCGCGGAAGGCGAGGGAGGCGGCGCACGCGCTCTCGTAGGTGGCGGCCACCGGTGAGTCCGGGGTGGCGGAGGGCGCCTCGGCGAGGCAGAGGAGGTGGATGCCGGCTGCCGCGCCCACGCCCGCGAGCCGCGCGACCGTCTCGCGCAGCACGGCGGAACCGGGGTCGCCGTCGACGATCACGACCGTCGTCGGACCGTCGTGGCGGGCGGCGGTCTCGGCGACGGACGCGCGGTCGGCGCTGGGCCAGCCGGGGCCCAGCGGGCATTCGTCGAGTCGTCGGGTCAGCTCGGCCGTACGGGCCTGGGCCTGCTCGCGGTCGTACGCCAGGAGCAGCCGGCAGTCCTGGCCGTGGGCGGGCCGGACGTGCGGGAGCCAGCCGAGCCAGCCCCAGGCGCGGCGCCGCTCCTCCAGGGAGCGGTTCCGGTCGGCGCTGATGAGCACGATCTCCAGGTCGGAGGGGGAGTGCAGGGCGGCGAGCTGGGCCACGACCGAGCGCGCGAGCCCGGTGAGCCGGTCGCCGGGGCCCGCGAGACCGAGGGAGCCGGCCTCGCGCAGTCCGACGGTGACCGGTACGCCGGAGAGTTCGGCGCGGTCCGTGGTGCCGAGCCGGACGACCAGGGACTCGGGGTGGTCCTGGCCCCGCTCCCAGAGCCGGGGGCCCGGGCCGAGGGCGGTGAGCAGGACGGTGGCGGGGTCGGGCCAGGTGTCGGCGACCGGTGCGGGTCCGGGGGCGCCGCCGTGCGGGCCGGGGCGGGGCCGGGTGCCGGCGTGGGTGTCCGGGGAGGCGTGGAGGCCTGCGGCGGGGAGCTCCTCGCGGCCGCCCGCCAGGCGCCGTGCCCACGCGCCGAGCCCGCGCTTGCTCCCGCCGCGCGCCGAGGCGGCGGGGGCCGTGGGCGCGTCCCCCCGGTCCCGGGTCCGGTCGGTCTGCCGGGTCCTGCCCTGCGGCTCGCCGCCGTCGTGGCCGGGGCGCTCGTCGTGCCCGTCGTGCGCGCCGTAGCCGTCGTGTCCTTCGTGTCCTTCGTGTCCGTCACGGGGGTGCCCCGCGTGCGCGTGGCCGCCGTCGTACACCTCGCCGTACGCGATCCCGCGCGCGCCGCCGTGGGTGGTGTCGTCGGCCGGACGCACCGGGTCGGGCCGGTCCGGCAGGTCCGTCGTGTGCGCGACCCGCAGGTGGCCCTCGCCGTCCGGGGCCGTCGCCACCGTGTCCTCCCCCACAGCCTTGAGGGCGTGGGAGGCGCCCCCCTCGCCGGGGGTTCCGCAGGGGCCCGTGAGACGGAGGGCGGACTCGCCGAGGCGCAGCAGCGCGCCCGGGCGGAGCGGGACCGGGCGGTCGCCGACGGGCACGCCGTCGAGCGTCGTCCCGTTCGTCGAGCCGCGGTCGACGACCGTGACCCGGCCGTCCTCGCCGACGGTGACCGTGCAGTGGGAGCGGGAGACGTCCGGGTCGTCGAGCGGCACGTCGGCGTCGACGGAACGGCCGATTCTGATCGCTCCGCCGTGGAGCAGGTGCACCCCGCCCGCGTCCGGGCCCGCCACCACGTGCAGTCGGGCGGAGGCCGTCTCGTCGGCCCGGTCGTCCGGGCCGGGGAGGTGGAGGGAGAGGACCGCGCCGTCGACCAGCGGGGGTTCGCCGAGCACGGCTCGACGGCCGTCGAGCCGCTCCGCGCCCGCGTAGAGCACGGTCGTGCCCGAGGCGGAGGTGTCGGGGCCGGTGACGGCAGCGGCGAGGTTCGAGGCCACGGCGGCGAGAGCCGTCCCGGCGGGGGCCGTGACGAGCACGTCGCAGGCGCGGCCGGCGCCGTGGCCGGCGTACGGCGCGAGGACGGTCAGCCGGATCTGCATCGCCGTCAGCGGTCCCTTCTGCGCGAGATGGCCCGGCAGGGGGGAACCGCCCTGTGTCTCCCCCCACCCGGCACGGACGCGTCGCCCGGTACAGGTCGGCACGGCGCGGGGGCTCCCGACCCCATCGATGCGACGTGCTGTAGGCATCCTCGCACCTGCCACCGACGACACGCCCGCGGGTCGGCCACAAGTGATCTTGAATGGTCGGCTGTGGACGAGAAATAGCCTGCTTGGGCATGCCTTCGGAGCATGCCTGGCAACCGCCACACCCCGTGGAGCGTCTTCTTCCGGACAAGTTCCGTTCGCTCCGGGCCCCCGGTGGGGCTCGAACACGGCATCGGAATCGGCCTGTGGACGACCGGTCGGTGACCCGTTCGGCGGCACTAAAGTGGGTCGGACACCCGGACGGGTCACAACAGAGGACAGGGACCGCGGGGACACTTCGGGAACCACCCCAGGACCACGATCAGCAGGGAGCGCGTGACGTGCGGCCTATCGGCAGCAAGTACCTGCTCGAGGAGCCGCTCGGCCGCGGCGCCACGGGCACCGTCTGGCGAGCCCGCCAGCGGGAGGCGGCGGGCGCCGAGGCGGCCGTGGCCGGCCAGCCCGGCGAGACCGTCGCGATCAAGGTCCTCAAGGAGGAGCTGGCCAACGACGCGGACATCGTGATGCGCTTCCTGCGCGAGCGGTCCGTGCTGCTCCGGCTGACGCATCCGAACATCGTGCGCACCCGCGACCTGGTCGTCGAGGGCGATGTCCTCGCCCTCGTCATGGACCTCGTCGAGGGCCCCGACCTGCACCGGTACATCAGGGAGAGCGGCCCGCTCACCCCGGTCGCCGCGTCCCTCCTCACCGCCCAGATCGCCGACGCGCTCGCCGCCAGCCACGCCGACGGCGTCGTCCACCGCGACCTCAAGCCGGCCAACGTGCTGCTCGCCGAGCAGGGCGGCCAGATGCACCCGATGCTCACCGACTTCGGCATCGCGCGCCTCGCGGACTCCCCGGGCCTGACCCGCACCCACGAGTTCGTCGGCACGCCCGCTTACGTGGCGCCCGAGTCCGCCGAGGGCCGCCCGCAGACCTCCGCCGTCGACATCTACGGCGCGGGCATCCTCCTCTACGAGCTGGTCACCGGCCGGCCCCCGTTCGCCGGCGGCACCGCCCTGGAGGTCCTCCACCGGCACCTCAGCGAGGAGCCGCGACGCCCCTCGACGGTGCCCGGACCGCTGTGGACGGTCATAGAGCGCTGCCTCAGCAAGGACCCGGACCGGCGGCCGAGCGCCGTGAACCTCGCCCGGGGCCTGCGCGCGGTCGCCGCCGGGATCGGCGTGCACGCCACGCCCGCCCAGATCGAGGCGGCGGAAGGCGTCGGGGCGCTCCTCGCCCCCGACCCGGCGCCCGCGCCCGTCCCGGGGACCCCGGAGGGTCAGACTCCGGGCGCCGCCGACCCCACCCAGGTGCTGCCGAGCGGCGCCGCCGGGGCCGGGATGCCCCCGCAGTACGACCCCGCGGCCGCGACCAGCTTCATGCCGACCAGCGGCCCGGCGGGCGCCGCCGACCCGACGGCCGTCATGCCCCCCGTACCCCAGAACCCTCCGGCGGAGGAGCCGCACCCCTGGCAGAGCCAGCTGCGCCAGGTCCGCGACCGCAACGAGCAGACCCAGGTGCAGTACCTGGACCCGAGCGAGGACCCGCTGCGCCGCCGCCCGCAGCGCCAGCCGCAGCCCCCGCAGGACGCCCGGCCCGGCGCGTACGGTCAGCAGCAGGGCCAGCAGCCGCCGCAGCCGTACCAGCAGCAGCGCCCGGCCCCGCAGCGCCCCGCACCCCAGCCGTACCAGCAGCAGCCGCAGCAGTACGCGCCTCCGCCGCCTCCGCCGCAGCAGTACGCCCCGCCCCAGCAGCAGTACACGCCCCCGCAGCCGCCGCCCCAGGCCCCGGCGCCGCGCGAGCCGCGCCCGCCGCGGCAGCGGAGCGCGAACCCGGTGCGGATCCCCGGTCTCGGCTGCCTCAAGGGCTGCCTGATCATGATCGTCCTGTTCGTGGTCGCCGGCTGGCTCGTCTGGGAGCTCACCCCGCTCCAGGACTGGGTCGCCCAGGGCAAGGGCTACTGGGAGGCCATCGGCGACGGCATCTCGACGGTGACCGACTGGATCTCCTCGATCGGCGACGCCGCCGATTCCGGGGGTACTACCGGCGGTACGGGGCAGTAACGCTGCCGATTTGTCGACTTCCGAGGGGTGATTTCCCCTCGGAGGTCGAGACCGGCGGCTGTGGACGCGTAGCTTTGTCGAGAACCGCAGCCGCTGAGGGAGCAGTCTTGGCACGGAACATCGGCAGCCGCTACACCGCCCACCAGATCCTCGGACGGGGCAGCGCCGGAACGGTGTGGCTCGGCGAGGGACCCGAGGGGCCCGTCGCCGTCAAACTGCTGCGCGAGGACCTGGCCTCCGACCAGGAGCTCGTCGGCCGCTTCGTCCAGGAGCGGACCGCGCTGCTCGGCCTCGACCACCCCCGGGTCGTCAAGGTCCGCGACCTCGTCGTCGACGGCAACGACCTCGCCCTCGTCATGGACCTCGTCCGCGGCACCGACCTGCGCACCCGGCTCGACCGGGAGCGGCGGCTCGCCCCCGAGGCCGCCGTCGCGATCGTCACCGACGTCGCCGAGGCCCTCGCCGCCGCGCACGCCGCCGGGGTCGTCCACCGGGACGTCAAGCCCGAGAACATCCTGCTCGACATGGAGGGGCCGCTCGGGCCGGGCGGCTCGCACCCCGCCCTCCTCACCGACTTCGGCGTCGCCAAGCTGATCGACACCCCCGGCCGCACCAAGGCCACCCGCATCATCGGCACCCCCGACTACCTCGCCCCCGAGATCGTCGAGGGCCTCCCGCCGCGCGCCGCCGTCGACATCTACGCCCTCGCGACCGTCCTGTACGAGCTGCTCGCCGGCTTCACCCCGTTCGGCGGCGGCCACCCCGGCGCGGTCCTGCGCCGCCACGTCACCGAGACCGTCGTCCCGCTGCCCGGCATCCCCGAGGAGCTGTGGCAGACCATCGTCCAGTGCCTCGCCAAGGCCCCCGCCTCCCGGCTTCGCGCCTCCGAGCTCGCCGCCCGCCTCAAGGACGTCCTGCCGCTGCTCAAGGGCATCCCGCCGCTGGACGTCGACGAGCCCGACGCGGAGCCGGCCCCGGAGCCGTACGAGGAGGACACGTACGCCACCGGTACGGGCGCGGGTGAGCCCGGCCCGCGCCGCGCCGCCGTCCCGCTCGTCCCCGGCGCCTCCGCCGACTCCAACCGCGACACCCACACCTCCATGCGGGTCCCGGCCCCCGACGAGCTCTCCGGCGGCCCCCTCGGCACCGCCCGCGCCCCGCGCCCGGCCGGCGCCCGCCGCCCCGGCTCGGCCCGCCACAAGGCGGGCGCGGTCCGCAAGAGACGGATCACCCTCGCCGTCGCGGCGGTCGTCGTCGCGGGCGCGCTCGGCGCCGGCGGCTACCTGGCGGCGTCCGGCGACGGGGAGGCCCCGCCGCAGGACTCCAAGCAGTCGTCCCAGCCGTAGCTCCCGCCACAGGTTCGGCTCCAGGCCCGGAGCCGTTACGCTGGACGCGTGGCAGTCGTCGATGTATCCGAAGAGCTGAAGTCCCTCTCCTCGACCATGGGGTCGATCGAGGCCGTCCTGGACCTCGAGAAGCTGAGGGCCGACATCGCCGTGCTCGAAGAGCAGGCCGCGGCCCCGTCCCTGTGGGACGACCCGGAGGCGGCGCAGAAGATCACGAGCAAGCTTTCGCACCTCCAGGCCGAGGTCCGCAAGGCCGAGACCCTGCGCGGCCGGATCGACGACCTCGCGGTGCTCTTCGAGCTCGCCGAGGAGATGGACGACCAGGACACCCTCGCCGAGGCCGAGACGGAGCTGACCTCCGTCCGCAAGGCCCTCGACGAGATGGAGGTCCGCACCCTCCTCTCCGGCGAGTACGACGAGCGCGAGGCGCTGGTCAACATCCGCGCCGAGGCCGGCGGCGTCGACGCCTCCGACTTCGCCGAGCGGCTCCAGCGCATGTACCTGCGCTGGGCGGAGCGGCACGGCTACGCGACGGAGATCTACGAGACCTCGTACGCGGAAGAGGCGGGCATCAAGTCCACCACCTTCGTCGTCAAGGCCCCGTACGCCTACGGCACGCTCTCCGTCGAGCAGGGCACCCACCGGCTCGTCCGCATCTCGCCCTTCGACAACCAGGGACGTCGCCAGACCTCCTTCGCCGGTGTCGAGATCCTGCCGGTCGTCGAGTCCTCCGACCACGTCGAGATCGACGAGTCCGAGCTGCGCGTGGACGTCTACCGCGCCTCGGGCCCCGGTGGCCAGGGCGTCAACACGACCGACTCGGCCGTGCGCATCACGCACCTCCCGACCGGCATCGTCGTCTCCTGCCAGAACGAGCGCTCCCAGATCCAGAACAAGGCGAGCGCCATGAACGTCCTCCAGGCCAAGCTCCTGGAGCGCCAGCGCCAGGAGGAGCGGGCCAGGATGGACGCCCTCAAGGACAGCGGCAGCTCCTGGGGCAACCAGATGCGTTCGTACGTGCTCCACCCGTACCAGATGGTCAAGGACCTCCGTACGGAGTTCGAGGTCGGCAACCCGCAGTCCGTCCTGGACGGCGAGATCGACGGCTTCCTGGAGGCGGGCATCCGCTGGCGCAAGCAGCAGGACAAGTAGTCCCCTCCGTCGCACTCGGTCGTACGAGCCCGGGCCCCGCACCTTTCGGTGCGGGGCCCGGCGCCGTTTCCGGAGCCTCCCTCGCATTCGCTGACGCAAGCGGAAGCGAGGCCGTCGGGACGCTTTGTCGACAAGGGAACTGCCGCCGCCGGGCCCGGAGTTCCGGGTTTACGTCACAGTTGCATCGTCGCATGTCGGTCACCTGGTGATCTTTCGGGCATCGCACGCGCAACGACCTTGACGCTTCATCGGAAACTCGGAAGGGTGGCGTACTGGCATGCGCTTTCCTGGGACGCGTGTGAACGGGGGCCGGTCCAGCAGTGACACCGCCCCTGCTGCGCGAGGCCCCGAGCGCTGCCCCATGACGAGATGAGCTACTGGGGGTAGCAGCCAGATGACCAACAAGACGCGCGTCCGCCTGGTGCGGGTCGCGGCCAGCGCCGTGATCATCGCCGGTGCGTCCCTGACGGCGGCCGGTGCCGCGCAGGCCGTCGGCGGATTCGGAACCGACTCGCAGCAGAGCGTGGACGTGGGCCTCGGCATCCAGTCCGACGGCGACACCGACGGCAACACGATCCTCGGCGGCATCTCCGGTTCGACGGGGACCACGGGCGAGGACACGGGCACGACGGGCACCACCGGTACCGACGGTTCGACGGGTACCACCGGCACCGACGGTTCGACCGGTACGGACGGTTCGACGGGCACCACGGGTACCGACGGTTCGACCGGTACCACCGGTACCGACGGTTCGACCGGTACCACCGGTACCGACGGTTCGACCGGTTCGACCGGTACGGACGGTTCGACGGGCACCACGGGTACGGACGGCTCGACGGGCACCACGGGTACCGACGGTTCGACCGGGTCGACCGGTACGGACGGTTCGACGGGCACCACGGGCACCACGGGCACGACCGGCACCACCGGCACCACCGGCACCACCGGTACGGACGGCTCGACGGGCACCACGGGTACGACCGGCACCACGGGTACCACGGGCAGCACCGGTAACACCGGTGAGCAGTCCGGCAGCAACGGGAACAACGGAAACGGGAACGGCTCCGCCACCAGCGGTTCGTCCTCGTCCTCCTCCTCCACCACCGGCGGCTCCACCACCACGACCGGTGGCGGCTCGTCCACCGACGGTGGCGCCGGCACCTGCACCGTCGACCTCGACGGCGCCGAGTGCGTGGACACCCCGAACAACACCGACACCGACCAGGCCGGCTCGCAGCCCGTCCAGCAGGGTCAGGCGAAGGAGGAGCTCGCCGAGACCGGTGCGGCCGAGACCTCGTTCCTGATCATCGGTGCCGCCACCATGATCGCCGGCGGCATCGGCTTCCGTATGCTGCCGCGTCTCGTCGGCGGCGGTCGCGCCGCCGTCTGACGCACCCGCGCAGACGCGTAGACGCATGACGAAGGGCCGGGGAGTTCGCTCCCCGGCCCTTTCGCGTGGTTCCGGCTCGTGTCGGCTCCGCGCGCCCGCCGGTCAGGCCGCCTGGACCGCGGCGAGCAGCGCGATGGCCGCCAGCAGGGCGATCGCCAGCGTCAGCAGCATCGCGGGGGACAGCCCCTGAGGGGTCAGACGCTCCCGGTTGGCGCGGCAGACGGGGCAGCGGCCCTCGGCGACCGGGGCCGCGCAGTTGGCGCACACCAGTCGGTCGTAGGTCATGCGCTCTCCTCCTCCCGCACTGGGGTACACACCAGGACAACGTCCGGTGGGATCCGGACGTTCCCCCTACCACTGTGCCAGCTCCGCGGCGTTTCGGCGCGCCCCGCCGGATTGCCCGCCTTCGGCCCGGAAGGGCGAAAAGGATAAACGGTGCAAGCCGGGACCGCGACTGCGCGGGCCATCTCCGGTCGCGTAAGGTCACGCACACCTACTCCCGGCCGACCGTGGTGCATCCGTGATCCGATTCGACAACGTCTCCAAGTCCTATCCGAAGCAGAGCCGCCCCGCGCTCCGGGATGTCTCCCTGGAGATCGAGAAGGGGGAGTTCGTCTTCCTCGTCGGTTCCTCCGGCTCCGGAAAGTCGACTTTCCTGCGACTGCTCCTCCGTGAGGAGCGCGCCAGCCAAGGCCAGGTGCACGTCCTCGGCAAGGATCTGGCCCGGCTCTCCAACTGGAAGGTGCCGCAGATGCGGCGCCAGCTCGGGACCGTCTTCCAGGACTTCCGCCTGCTGCCCAACAAGACCGTCGCCGAGAACGTGGCCTTCGCCCAGGAGGTCATCGGCAAGCCGCGCGGCGAGATCCGCAAGGCCGTGCCGCAGGTGCTCGACCTGGTCGGACTCGGCGGCAAGGAGGACCGGATGCCGGGCGAGCTCTCCGGCGGTGAGCAGCAGCGCGTCGCCATCGCCCGGGCCTTCGTCAACCGGCCGATGCTGCTGATCGCCGACGAGCCCACCGGCAACCTCGACCCGCAGACCTCCGTCGGCATCATGAAGCTGCTCGACCGGATCAACAGGACAGGGACCACCGTCGTCATGGCGACCCACGACCAGAACATCGTCGACCAGATGCGCAAGCGCGTCATCGAGCTCGAAAAGGGCCGCCTCGTCCGCGACCAGGCGCGCGGCGTCTACGGCTACCAGCACTGACGGCGGGGGATCCAGAACACCATGCGCGCTCAGTTCGTGCTCTCCGAGATCGGTGTCGGTCTCCGGCGCAATCTCACGATGACCTTCGCCGTCATCGTGTCCGTGGCCCTTTCGCTCGCCCTCTTCGGCGGCGCGCTGCTCATGCGCGAGCAGGTCAGCACGATGAAGGACTACTGGTACGACAAGGTCAACGTCTCCATCTTCCTCTGCAACAAGGCCGACGCGGCCACGGCGGCCAAGTGCGCCAAGGGCGCGGTCACCAAGGAGCAGCGGGAGCAGATCGAGGCCGATCTGAAGAAGATGGACATCGTCGAGTCCGTGGAGACGGAGACGGCCGACGAGGCTTTCAATCACTACAAGGAGCAGTACGGCGACACCGCCATCGCCTCCGTGGTGACGCCGGATCAGATGCAGGAGTCGCTCCGGGTCAAGCTCAAGGACCCGGAGAAGTACAAGGTCGTCGCCACGGCCTTCGCCGGCCGCGACGGCGTCGAATCGGTCCAGGACCAGCGGAACATCCTGCAGAACCTCTTCGACCTGATGAACGGCATGAACATCGCGGCCCTCGGCGTCATGGGTCTGATGCTGGTCATCGCGCTGATGCTGATCGTCAACACCGTCCGCGTCTCGGCCTTCAGTCGCCGCCGCGAGACCGGCATCATGCGGCTCGTCGGCGCGTCCAGCTTCTACATCCAGATGCCGTTCATCATGGAGGCCGCGTTCGCCGGACTCCTCGGCGGCGGCGTCGCCTGTGTGCTGCTGCTCGTCGGCCGGTACTTCCTGATCGACCACGGCATCGCGCTCGCCGAGAAGATGCAGCTGGTCAACTTCATCGGCTGGGACGCCGTCCTCGCCAAGCTGCCGCTGGTGATCGCCATCGGACTGCTCATGCCCGCCGTGGCCGCCTTCATCGCGCTGCGCAAGTACCTGAAGGTGTGAGAAGACACCTCTGACGGCCGATGGCGCCGTACGGGCAAAGCCCGTGCGGCGCCATCGCCTTGTCCTAGAGTGGGCGCCATGCCGGCCGGCACCGACGATCTCTGTATCCGGCCCCGCGGAGTGCTCCGTGGGGCCGTTCTGACGTTGGTCTTCACCGGCGTCCTCGCCACCGCCGCAGCCACCGGCTCGCTGCCCCGGCAGGAGTCCGCCGTGAAGGCCGCGGGCGCGACCGGGGGCGAGGGGCAGGCCGCTGACCGTGCGACCGTCGACAGCGCCGCTCTCGCGCAGGCCGCCGCCGCGGCCATGGCCGACGGGAAGTCGGGCAAGAAGGCCGCCGAGGAGTTCGTCAGCCGCAGCGGCGACCGCTGGGGCGCGGTGTACGACAAGAAGGAGTACGCCGAGTTCGAGCAGGCCCTCGACGGCGCCTATACCGGGGTCGGTCTCTCCGCGGGCCGCGCCGGTGCGGACGGGGTCCGGGTGACGCGGGTGCAGTCCGGGGGGCCCGCCGAGCGCGCCGGCCTGCGGACCGGCGACCGGATCGTCTCCGTCGACGGACGCCCGGTCGACGGGCTCTCCGTCTCCGAGGTCGTCTCCCTGCTGCGCGGCGACGGCGTGGCCGGCTCGGCCGTCGCCCTCCGGGTCGAGCGCGGGCGCGCCACCTGGACACAGACCCTGCGCAGGGCCCGGCTCGCGACGGACCCGGTCACCGTCCGCCGCCTCGACGACGGCGCCGTACTGATCCGGGTCGCCGCCTTCACCAAGGGCGCGGGCACGCGCGTGCGTGACGCCGTACGGGCCGCCCCGGCCGGCGCCGGAGTCCTCCTGGACCTGCGGGGCAACTCGGGCGGCCTGGTCGCCGAGGCCGCCGTCGCCGCCTCCGCCTTCCTCGACGGCGGGCTCGTCGCCACGTACGACGTGGAGGGCGAGGAGCGGGCCGTGTACGCGGAGGGCGGCGGCGACACCGGCAGACCGCTGGTCGCGCTGATCGACGGGGGCACCATGAGCGCGGCCGAGCTGCTCACCGGCGCGCTCCAGGACCGGGGCCGGGCGGTCACCGTCGGCTCGCGGACCTTCGGCAAGGGGTCGGTCCAGATGCCGAGCGCCCTGCCCGACGGCTCCGTCGCCGAGCTGACCGTCGGCCACTACCGCACCCCCGCAGGGCACGCCGTCGACGGCCGGGGCATCACGCCGGACCTGGCGGCGGGGGATCGGGCCGAGGAGCGGGCGAGAACGGTATTGAGTGGCCTCGGAGGGGGCTCGTAGTGCGAAAATGACCGCACTATGGCAAAGGGACTCGTGAACGTGCAGGGCAAGCCTGCGAAGAAGACATCGGACAAGGCGCCGGAGCGCAAGCTCATCGCGCAGAACAAGAAGGCGCGGCACGACTACCACATCATCGACACCTACGAGTGCGGTGTGGTGCTCATGGGCACCGAGGTGAAGTCGCTGCGCATGGGGCGGGCGTCGCTGGTCGACGGCTTCGTCCAGATCGACAACCACGAGGCGTGGCTGCACAACATCCACGTCCCGGAGTACATGCAGGGCAGCTGGACCAACCACTCCGCGAAGCGGAAGCGCAAGCTGCTGCTGCACCGCGCCGAGATCGACAAGCTGGAGTCGAAGGCGCAGGAGACGGGTCACACGATCGTGCCCCTCGCTCTGTACTTCCTGGGCGGCCGGGTGAAGTGCGAGATCGCGCTCGCCAAGGGCAAGAAGGAGTACGACAAGCGCCAGACCCTGCGGGAGAAGCAGGACACGCGGGAGACGAACCGGGCCATCGCGGCGGCGAAGCGGAAGCAGCGGGCGGCGGCGCAGGGCTCCTAGCGCCTCGCGCCGTTAATACGCTGGCAACCGCACCCGTCGGTCACGTACGATGGGACCTGCACCCCACAGAGGGTGCGACCTTTGAAAAAACAACATGGGGATGATCGGTTTCGACAGCGGATGTCGAAGCAGTGGGAAGCGTGTCGAGGAAGCGGCAATGATCTCGTAAACCATATGTCGCAACCAATAATCGCCAACACCAAGAGCGATAACTCCCGCTTCGCCCTCGCTGCCTAATTTTAGGTAACGAACAGAAGCCTCTGTGAGGAGCGTCAGCCCGGGGGTGGTCCCGACCCGGATCCTGGCGTCATTTAGGGATCTAAACCTCTAGCCCCGGTCACGGGGGTTGGAGGGAAATCAAACAGTGGCTGAGCCCGTTCCGGACTTGTCTGGGTGATCCGGAGGGCTGAGAAAGTCGCACCAGACTGCACACGGAGAAGCCCTGATTCTGCACCGTTGGACGCGGGTTCGATTCCCGCCATCTCCACCGAGCGCCCGAGGGGGTACACCCCGCTCGGACACCTCATCCCATGTGGGCACAGGCCCGGTGGTCGTTCGCGACCGCCGGGCCTTTGTCATGCCCGGCGGCGCATGTGTGGCCGCCCTCTTGTCGACTTGGTCTGTACCTGCCACTCTGCCGGGGCCGCCCCTCACGCCACGGCACTCCCGGAGGTACGTATGCGTCACAGACCCCTCGCGGTCCTGCTCATGCTCCTCGCCCTCCTCGTCCCCGCCACCCTGCCCGCCGGAGCCGCCGCCCCCGCGCCCGTGCAGGTCTACGGCACCTGGCACTGCGGGGACGACTACTGCACCTGGTCCACCGTCCGTGACGTCGCCGAGTTCGACGCCAAGAACCACTGGCTGATCGACCGCGGCGACGGACGCCCCTCGGTCAACCTGGTCGTCCTCAGCTTCGTCGAGCCGCTCAAGCTGCTGCACCGCACCACCGACGCGACCACCGCGAACGGCGTCCCCGTCGGCATGAGCCGCGAGATCGTCCAGTACTTCACCTCGCGCGGGATCCGCGTGATGCTCTCCATCGGAGGGATCACCTACACCGACGCGTGGGACGCGGCCCTCGCCGAGAACGCCACGCAGCTGGGGCTCAACGCGGCCGCCGTCGCCGCCGACCTCGGCGTCGGCATCGAGATCGACTACGAGCAGAACACCGCCCCGAACCTCACCGGGCTCCAGGCCTTCATCGACGCCTACCGGTCCGTCCACCCCTACGACGCCTCCGGTACGCGGCCGGCCGCGCGGCTCACCATCGACACCGCCGCCGGCGACCGCTGGCTCATCGACCTCAACCGGAAGGCCACCGCCGACTGGCTGCGCACCGACAACCCGGTGCTCGACTACGCCAACGCGATGGTGACCGCACGCCCCACCTCGGCGAGCTCGCACATCGCGAACTGGCAGGAGCACCTCGACGGCAAGTCCCAGTTCTCGCCGCCGGTCGCCCCGCTCGCCCCGGCCAAGCTCACGGCGGGGCTGTACCTCGCCTACGGACGCAGTCCGCTGCCCGAGTGCACCGACTTCGCGAACTCGCTCCAGAAGGAGACCGGCGACTGGGTGCGGAACGCGGCGCCGAACGGAGCCGGGACCACGCCGGGGCTGCTCGGCTACATGTTCTGGGCCGCCGAGAAGCCGTCCACGCGCGGTCTCGGCACCCAGGAGCCCAACGGCTGCGCGGGCGGTGCCGGGGCCGGTGCCACCGCGTACGGGGTGCAGGTGCCGATGGCGCCGCTGCGGCAGGGTTAGAGGGTTAGGACCCCTCCGGTGCACGGCGGCCCACCCCGGTCGCCGTGCACAGGGCCAGGGCCAGCGCCGCCGCCGTCACCGGGATCAGGAAGCCGAACGACGCGAAGGGCGCGTGGTCGGCGGCCCAGCCGCCGGTGGCCGAGCCGGCCGCGATGCCGGCCAGGAGCGCGGTCACGGCGAGGGTCATGCCCTCGTTGAGCTGGGCCGCGGGGGTGAGGCGCTGGACCAGGCCCATGCCCGTCACCATCGTCGGGGCCGTGGCCATGCCCGCCACCAGGAGGCCCGCCGCCAGCGCGGGCAGCGCGCCCGTCGAGGCGCCGAGCAGCGGCATCGCCATCAGGACCGTCATCGCGGCCAGACACGTGCGCAGGCGGGCGGTGCGCCGGGCGCGGCCGTAGAGGAGGCCCGCCCCGCAGGAGCCGGCGGCCTGGAGGGCGAGGACCGGTCCCGCGACCGGGCCGTCCACGAACGCGAGGGCGACCACCTCCATGGAGCCGAAGACCGCTCCCGTGGCGAGGAAGACCGCGAGCAGCGGCGCCATGCCGGGGGCCCGCAGCGGCGAGCCCGCCGCCGTGCGGGGGGCGACCGGGGGCTCCGTGGAGCGCTGGGCCGCGAAGACCAGGACGCCGGAGAGGAAGAGGAGGCCCGCGGTGAGCGTGCCGGCCTCGGGGAAGAGCGCCGAGCAGAGGACCGCGGCGAGCACGGGGCCGAGCATGTAGCAGAGCTCGTCCGCGGCCTGCTCGAAGGCGTTCGCGGTGTGCAGCGCGCCCGGGTCGTCCCGGAAGAGATACGCCCAGCGGGCCCGGGACATGCCGCCCGTGTTCGGGGTGGTGGCGGTGACGGCGGTCGTCACGAAGAGCGCCCAGACGGGAGCCCTCTCGTGGACGCAGAGCAGCAGGACCAGATGGCCCAGGACCGCGTAGGCGGTCGCCGGGACCGCGATCCGGGCCTGGCCGTACCGGTCGACGAGCCGGGCGATCAGCGGGCCGGTGACGGAGCCGACGGCGAGCCCGGTGGCGGTGACGGCGCCGGCCAGGGCGTAGGAGCCGTACGCCCCCGCGATCATGATCACGGCGCTGACGCCGAACATGCCCATCGGCAGCCGGGCGATCAGGTTCCCGGCGGTGAAGGCCCGGGTGCCGGGGCGGGAGAAGAGGCGGAGGTAGGGGTTGGTGGGGGTTGTGGGGTGTGGAGGGCTGGGGAGGATGGGGAGGTTGGCGGGGTTGGCGGGGTTCTGCGGGGGCCTGGGCCTCTCGGGTCTCCAGGGCCTCTCGGGCCTCTCGGGGAGGGGCGTCGCCCGGTCGCGGTAGCGGGGGGCGAGGGCCGGGCCCGCCGGGGTGAGGGTGAGGTCCGGTTGCGGCATGGAACCAGGGTCTGTTGGCATGACCCTGCCGGTCCAACACCTGATCGGTGGCCATTCACGCGCCCGTGTTGTTAAATGCGGCGATGGCCTCCTCGTACGACATCGACCCCCGCCTGCTGCGCGCCTTCACCGCCGTCGCCGAGGAACTCCACTTCACCCGCGCCGCCTCACGCCTCTACGTCGCCCAGCAGGCCCTCAGCCGCGACATCCGTCGCCTGGAGCGGGAGTTGGGCGCCGAGCTGTTCGTGCGGACCACCCGGCAGGTCGCCCTCACCGCCGACGGCGAGCGCCTCCTCCCGTACGCCCGCCGGGTGTTGGCCGCCCACGACGAACTCGGCGAAGCCTTCCGCGCCGCCCCCCGGCCTCTCCTCGTCGACCTCAACAGCCCCGACCTCGTCCAGGGACGCGTCCTCCTCCGGGCCCGCGAACTCGCCCCGGAACAAGAGTTGATGGCCCGCTACGAGAGCGGACTCACCGGCGCCGCGCAGTCCATCCTCGCCGGCCGCATCGACACCTCCTTCGGCCGGTACGGAGGACTCGACGCCCGGCTCAGGGCGGGGCTCGACGCGCAGTTCGTCCGGTACGAACCGATGGCCGTGATCCTCCGCGAGGACCATCCGCTCGCCGGCCTGCCCGAGGTGCCGCTCGCCCGTCTCGCCGGGGAGCGGATCTACGCCGGGGCCGGAAACGACCGCACACCCGAGTGGACCGACCTCGCCGCCCGCCTCTTCGCCGGCCGGGACATCGAGATCGCCCCGCCCGCGCCGCTGGCCATCGGCCGCGAGGAGTTCCGGCGGCTCATGGCCAAGCACCGCAACCCGGTCCTCGCCGTCGTCGACTTCCCGCCCCTGCCGGACTGCGTCATCCGCCCGCTCGTCGACCCCGTGCCCCTCTCACCCGTGAGCCTCGTGTGGCGCAAGGGACTCCGTCACGCCGGCCTGGACGCCCTGCGCCGGGCCGCGGCGGAGCTCGGCGCCCGGGAGGGCTGGCTCACCCGGCCGCCCGGCGCCTGGCTGCCGGAAGGCGAACCGGGACTGCCCGCATGAGAGGGGGCGCTCACACAGGGCTCGTACGCCGGGTGAGAGCAAGGTTCCGTCACCGTCACCTCACGGCACCGGCCTGAAACGCGCCCTTCCTAGCGTTCGGAGGCATCAGGGATCCGACTCCGTGGAGGTGCGCGATGGGTAGCCGCTGGATCGAACGCTGGGAACCGGAGGACGAGACCTTCTGGCGTGAGAAGGGAGAGCGGATCGCACGACGCAACCTGCTCTTCTCCGTCCTCTCCGAACACATCGGCTTCTCGATCTGGAGCCTCTGGTCGGTCATGGTCCTCTTCATGGGCCCCCAGTACGGGGTCGACCCCGCCGGCAAGTTCTTCCTCATCGGCACCGCCACCTTCGTCGGCGCGCTGATCCGGATCCCGTACACCTTCGCCGTCGCCCGCTTCGGCGGCCGCAACTGGACGATCTTCAGCGCCCTGCTGCTCCTGATCCCCACCGGCTTCGCCTTCGCGGTGATGGAGCCCGGCACCTCGTACACCACCTTCGTCCTGGTGGCCGCCCTCACCGGCGTCGGAGGCGGCAACTTCGCCTCCTCCATGACCAACATCAACGCCTTCTTCCCGCTCCGGAAGAAAGGCTGGGCACTCGGCCTCAACGCGGGCGGCGGCAACATCGGCGTCCCCGTCGTCCAGCTCGTCGGCCTCCTCGTCATCGGCACCGCCGGCGCCGTGCACCCGAGGATCGTGCTCGGCGTCTACCTGCCCCTGATCGTCGTCGCCGCAGTCTGCGCCGCGCTCTTCATGGACAACCTCGCCCCCGTGAAGAACGACACCGGCGCCGCGAAGGAAGCCGTCCGGGCCCGCCACACCTGGATCATGGCCTTCCTCTACATCGGCACCTTCGGCTCCTTCATCGGCTACAGCTTCGCCTTCGGCCTCGTCCTCCAGACCCAGTTCGGCCGCACCCCGCTCCAGGCCGCGTCCCTCACCTTCATCGGCCCGCTGCTCGGCTCCCTCATCCGGCCCGTCGGCGGCTCCCTCGCCGACCGGCACGGCGGCGCCCGCATCACCCTCGGGACCTTCGCCGCGATGGCCGTCGCGACCTCCGTGGTGATCTACGCCTCCGTCACCGAGTCGCTCACCGTCTTCCTCGTCGGTTTCATCGGCCTCTTCGTCCTCAGCGGCCTCGGCAACGGCTCCACGTACAAGATGATCCCGGCGATCTTCCTCGCCCAGGGGCACCGCAAGGGCCTCGTGGGCGAGCCCGCCGAGGCCTACGGGCGACGGCTCTCCGGGGCCTCCATGGGCCTCATCGGCGCCGTCGGCGCACTCGGCGGCCTCGGCATCAACCTCGCCTTCCGCCAGTCCTTCCAGACCGCCGGCACCGGCACCGCCGCCTTCGTCGCCTTCCTCGCCTTCTACGCGGCCTGCATGGTCGTCACCTGGGCGGTATACCTTCGGACCCCTGCCACCGTCCCCGAGACCGCCGAGGCGGTCACCGAGCCGGAGCCCCGGTCCGGTTACGCGAAGGTGTGATGCCCGATGCCCGGCGCGGACCGTAACGACCAGGAAATACGGGCGAACCCGGACTGTCACGCGGTCCCGTCAGGCTCGGGCCCCATGGACGAGCAAGAACACGGCCCCCTCGCCGGCTTCACCGTCGGCGTCACCGCGGCACGACGAGCCGACGAGCTGATCGCGCTGCTGCGCCGGCGCGGCGCCGCCGTCGTCCACGGCCCCGCCCTGCGGATCGTGCCGCTCGCCGACGACACCGAACTCCTCGCCGCCACCAAGGAGCTCATCGGCCACGCCCCCGACGTCGTCGTCGCCACCACGGCGATCGGCTTCCGGGGCTGGGTCGAAGCCGCCGAGGGCTGGGGGTACGGGGAGGAGCTCCTCGCGGTCCTGCGGGACGTCGAGCTCCTCGCCCGCGGCCCCAAGGTCAAGGGAGCCGTACGGGCCGCCGGACTCACCGAGTCCTGGTCGCCCTCCTCCGAATCCATGGCCGAGGTCCTCGACCGGCTCCTCGCCGAGGGCGTCGACGGCCGGCGGATCGCGCTCCAGCTCCACGGCGAACCGCTCCCGGGGTTCGTCGAGGCCCTGACGGCGGGCGGGGCGGAGGTCGTCGGCGTACCCGTCTACCGCTGGATGCCCCCCGAGGACCTCGGCCCGCTCGACCGGCTCCTCGACGCGACCCTCTCCCGCGGCCTCGACGCGGTGACCTTCACCAGCGCGCCGGCCGCCGCCTCGTTGTTCTCCCGGGCGGAGGAGAGGGGCGTACGGGACGAACTCCTCGCCGCACTCCGGCACGACGTGCTCGCGGTGTGCGTGGGGCCCGTCACGGCGCTGCCGCTCCAGGCCGAGGGCATCGACACGTACCAGCCCGAGCGCTTCCGGCTCGGCCCCCTCGTCCAGCTGCTCTGCCGCGAACTCCCCGGCCGCGCCCGGGTCCTGCCCGTCGCCGGCCACCGCGTGGAGGTCCGCGGGCACGCCGTCCTCGTCGACGGCGGCCTGCGCCCCGTCCCGCCCGCCGGGATGGCCCTCCTCGGCCTCCTCGCCCGCCGGCCCGGCTGGGTCGTCTCCCGCGCCGACCTCCTCCGGGCGCTGCCGGGCGCGGGACGCGACGAACACGCCGTCGAGACGGCGATGGCCCGGCTCCGTACGGCCCTCGGCACGCCGAAGCTGATCCAGACGGTGGTGAAGCGGGGGTACCGGCTGGCGCTGGACCCTTCGGCGGACGACAAGTACGCCGAGTAGCGCGCGCGGCGCCCCCGCCGCCCCCGTTGTGGGCAATCGTTCCGCTGGGGCGGGACGGATGGGCACAAAGGAACGGCGCCCGTGCCGGCGCCAGAGGCTTCCGCGCCTGTACCCGCACCGCAGGTACGGCGCGCATCGTGGTGCGGGTCAAGGCACGGAAGGCGGAGGCGCCCGCAAGGGCGCCGTCCCGTGTGCCCACCTGTCCCGCCCCGGCGAGACGATTGCCCACACGGCGGTGGGGTGCCGTCCCGCAGGGGCTCGGGGGGCCGTGCGTGGGCGACCCGCCGGGAAGCGGTGACCCGCGCCTGACACGGTGCCCCCCGGTGGCGTACGCTCGACGGCTGCCCAGTGCACGTGAGAAGGGGGCCTTAGGTGGCCGCGCAGGAAGCCGTGGACACGGTCGGAGACCGTGAGATCGGTGTCGAGCAGGAACATCTGGATCAGGTCTACCGCCGTCTCGAGGAGAAGATCCACGAGGCGGAGTTCCTGATGAACGACGCCGCCCAGCGGGGCCAGGTCGGCACGCCCGGCGCTCTGGCAGAGCGTGATGCCCAGGTCTTCCGGGCCGGCATCCACCTCAACCGGCTCAACAACGAGTTCGAGGACTTCCTCTTCGGCCGGATCGATCTGCTGTACGGGAAGGACGGGAAGAAGGGGCCCGACGGCGCCTACACCTCCGTCGAGCCCGCGGAGGACGCCGTACGCCCCGACAACACCGCCGAGATCGGCGAGACGCTTCACATCGGGCGGATCGGAGTTCTCGACTCCGACTACGCGCCGCTCGTCATCGACTGGCGGGCGCCCGCCGCCGCGCCCTTCTACCGGTCCACCCCCGTCGACCCCGGCCGGGTCGTGCGCCGCCGCGTCATCCGCTCCAAGGGCCGTCAGGTCCTGGGTGTGGAGGACGACCTCATGCGTCCCGAGCTCCGCGCGACCCTCGACGGGCGCGAGCTGGCCGTCATCGGCGACGGCGCCCTGATGGCCGCTCTGGGCCAGGCCCGCAGCCACACCATGCGGGACATCGTCTCCTCCATCCAGGCGGAGCAGGACCTCGTCATCCGGGCGCCCGCCGCCTCCGTGACGTACGTCGAGGGCGGGCCGGGTACGGGGAAGACGGCGGTCGCCCTGCACCGGGCGGCGTACCTGCTCTACCAGGACCGGCGGCGGTACGCGGGCGGCATCCTGATCGTCTCCCCGACCCCGCTCCTCGTCTCGTACACGGAGGGCGTCCTGCCCTCCCTCGGCGAGGAGGGGCAGGTGGCCATCCGCGCGGTCGGTTCGCTCGTCGACGGGGCTGAAGCCACCGCCTACGACGAACCCGCCGTCGCCCGCGTCAAGGGCTCCTCCCGCATGGTCCATGTGCTGCGGAAGGCCGCCCGGGGTGCCCTGGAGACGCCCGCCCCCAGGAACAGCCAGCCCGAGCTGGGGGAGGAGGAGACCCCCGCGCCCACCGGCACCCCGACCCGGCTCCGCGTCGTGGCCTTCGGGCGGCGCCTGGAACTGGAGGCCGACGAGCTGCGGCGCATCCGGCACAACGTCCTCGGCGGCACCGCCCCCGTCAACCTGCTGCGCCCCCGCGCCCGCCGGCTTCTCCTCGACGCGCTGTACGCCAAGTCCGGCGCGGTCGGCCGGCACAGCGACCCCGAGCTCGCCGCCGAGCTGCGTTCCTCCTTCGACGAGGACGTGTCCACGGAGGACGCGTTCCTCGGGTTCCTCGACGCCTGGTGGCCCGAGCTCACGCCCCGCCAGGTCCTCGACGCGATGGCCGACGAGCGGCGGCTCGGCCGCTGGGCCCGCCGGATCCTCAACCCGGGCGAGGTACGGCGGCTCGCGCGTTCGCTGCGCCGCCGGGAGCTGTCCGTCCACGACGTGGCCCTCCTGGACGAGCTGCACACCCTGCTCGGCGCCCCGGCCCGGCCCCGCAAGAGGCGCGAGTACGACCCGCTGGACCAGCTCACGGGCCTGGAGGAGCTGATGCCCGTACGGGAGGAGACCCAGCGGGAGCGGGCCGAGCGGCTCGCGGCGGAGCGCACCGAGTACGCGCACGTGATCGTCGACGAGGCCCAGGACCTGACGCCGATGCAGTGGCGGATGGTCGGGCGGCGCGGCCGGCACGCCACCTGGACGGTCGTCGGCGACCCGGCGCAGTCCTCCTGGTCGGACCCGGACGAGGCCGCCGAGGCCCGGGACGAGGCCCTCGGCTCCCGGCCGCGGCGCCGCTTCGAGCTCACGGTCAACTACCGGAACCCGGCGGAGATCGCCGAGCTCGCCGCGAAGGTCCTCGCCCTCGCCATGCCGGGCAAGGAGTCGCCGCGCGCGGTCCGCTCGACGGGTGTCGAGCCCCGCTTCGTACCGGTACCGGAGAAGGGCGATCTGGCCGAAACTGTTCGGTCCGAGGCGGAGCGGCTGCTCGGCGAGGTGGACGGCACGGTCGGCGTCGTCGTCGCCATGAACCGGCGCGCGGAGGCCGCCCGCTGGCTCGCCGGGCTCGGCGACCGGGTGGTGGCGCTGGGCTCCCTGGAGGCGAAGGGACTGGAGTACGACGCCACGGTGGTCGTCTCGCCCGCGGAGATCGCGGACGAGTCCCCGGCCGGCCTGCGGGTGCTGTACGTGGCGCTGACCCGGTCCACGCAGGCCCTGACGGTGCTCTCGGGCGACCGGGACATGCCGGACGAGGCGGGGGTCCCGGACCTGCTGCGGGACTGAAGCCGCGGGGCGCAAGATGGCGATTTCAGGTCAACCTGTGGCGCTGGAATCACCAACCAGGGTGGTTTGTTAGCCTTGTCGTGGCACCGGCTCGATCCAAGCCCCCGGGCCCAACCTTCGTCCCTTTGAGGGACCACTTGCCGCGAGGCGAGCATGGCGGGTCGGTGCCACTTAGATGTATGTACGAAGTTGAGGCCCCTGTCACCTCCGGTGACGGGGGCCTCTTCTGTTTCTCCGGCACTTCTCGTATGGTGGAAACTACTTTCCGAAAACAAAATGACCGCATTACCTGCTACCGGCAGGTAGGTGCGACCATCGGAGGGCGCCGCCAGGCAACCAGCCGGGGCGGCGTAGCAACGAAGCTCAGGGAAAGCAGAGGAACTCGGCCATGGCAACGGCGCCCAGCGTCTCGTACTCGATGACGGTCCGGCTGGAGGTTCCCGCGAGCGGAACCGCGGTCTCCCAGCTCACCACGGCGGTGGAGTCCCACGGCGGATCCGTCACCGGCCTCGACGTGACCGCCTCCGGCCACGAGAAGCTCCGCATCGACGTCACCATCGCCGCGACCTCCACCGCGCACGCCGACGAGATCGTCGAGCAGCTGCGCACCATCGAGGGCGTCGTCCTCGGCAAGGTCTCGGACCGTACGTTCCTGATGCACCTCGGCGGCAAGATCGAGATGGCGTCGAAGCACCCCATCCGCAACCGTGACGACCTCTCCATGATCTACACCCCGGGCGTCGCCCGCGTGTGCATGGCGATCGCCGAGAACCCCGAGGACGCGCGCCGCCTCACCATCAAGCGCAACTCCGTCGCGGTCGTCACCGACGGCTCCGCCGTCCTCGGCCTCGGCAACATCGGCCCGATGGCCTCGCTGCCCGTCATGGAGGGCAAGGCCGCCCTCTTCAAGCGCTTCGCCGGCATCGACGCCTGGCCGATCTGCCTCGACACCCAGGACACCGACGAGATCGTCGCGATCGTCAAGGCGATCGCCCCCGGCTTCGCGGGCATCAACCTGGAGGACATCTCCGCGCCCCGCTGCTTCGAGATCGAGGCCCGGCTGCGCGAGGCCCTCGACATCCCCGTCTTCCACGACGACCAGCACGGCACCGCCATCGTCGTCCTCGCCGCCCTCACCAACGCCCTGCGCGTGGTGGGCAAGGGCATCGGCGACGTACGGGTCGTCATGTCCGGTGCCGGCGCGGCCGGTACGGCCATCCTGAAGCTGCTGATCGCGGCGGGCGTCAAGCACGCCGTCGTCGCCGACATCCACGGCGTCGTGCACGCGGGCCGCGAGGACCTCGTGGATGCCGCGCCCGGCACTCCGCTGCGCTGGATCGCCGACAACACCAACCCCGAGGGCGTCACCGGCACCCTGAAGCAGGCCGTCGTCGGCGCGGACGTGTTCATCGGCGTCTCGGCCCCGAACCTGCTCGGCGCGGAGGACGTCGCCGCCATGGCCGAGGGTGCCATCGTCTTCGCGCTCGCGAACCCCGACCCGGAGGTCGACCCGGCCGCCGCCCGCCAGACGGCCGCTGTCGTCGCCACCGGCCGCTCGGACTTCCCGAACCAGATCAACAACGTGCTGGTCTTCCCGGGCGTCTTCCGCGGTCTGCTCGACGCCCAGTCCCGAACCGTCAACACGGAGATGATGCTGGCGGCGGCCACCGCCCTCGCCGACGTCGTCACCGAGGACGAGCTGAACCCGAACTACATCATCCCGTCGGTCTTCAACGACAAGGTCGCGGGCGCGGTCGCCGGAGCGGTCAGGACCGCGGCGAAGACCGCGGGCGCCGGCGCGGCGTCCAACGGGCGCTGACGGAGCGCCGGGCGAGCGCCGGTGGAGCGCCCAGCGGACGCCGGCGGAGCGCCGAGCGGGCGCTGACGGGGCCCGCCCGGCCCACGTCGACGGGGCCCGCCCGACCGGCGCTGACGGCGCGTCGCGATTCGCGGAGCCGTAAACCCGCCTTTAGGGTGGCTTTTCGGCTCCGCGTGGTTTTCGCGGGGTCGACAGAACGTCACCACCACGGGGCTCTGGCGCTTTTCGTGTGACCCGAGGGGGTGCCGGATTGGCGTTCCCGCCGCTGGTGGGGGCAGGATGCGTGTTTGGGCGCGAGGGTCTGTCATTTGACCCGGGTCCGGGGACTGTCCGAGGGCCCTGGCAGCATCGGCTTCGCTGTACCCAATCGCGCGGCTTCCGCCGCGTGGCACGCCTCACAGGCAAGAAGAACACGGGAGTAACAACATGAACCGCAGTGAGCTGGTGGCCGCCCTGGCCGACCGCGCCGAGGTGACCCGCAAGGACGCCGACGCCGTGCTGGCCGCTCTCGCCGAGACCGTCGGTGAGGTCGTCGCCAAGGGTGACGAGAAGGTCACCATCCCCGGCTTCCTGACCTTCGAGCGCACCCACCGTGCCGCTCGCACCGCTCGTAACCCGCAGACCGGCGACCCGATCGACATCCCGGCCGGCTACAGCGTGAAGGTCTCCGCGGGCTCGAAGCTCAAGGAAGCCGCCAAGGGCAAGTAAGGCCGCCGAGGCCGCGTAAGGCAGCCTGGAGGCACAGAAAGGGCGGCCACCCTGTCAGGGGGTGGCCGCCCTTTCGTTCGTCCGTCAGAGGCCGGACGCAGGCCCTACACGAGCGCGCTGCCCGGCAGCTCGACCTTCGCGCCGAGCTCGACGAGCTTCTCCATGAAGTTCTCGTAGCCGCGGTTGATCAGGTCGATGCCGTGGACCCGGGAGGTGCCCTGGGCCGCGAGCGCCGCGATCAGGTACGAGAAGCCGCCGCGCAGGTCGGGGATGACCAGGTCGGCGCCCTGGAGCTTCGTGGGTCCCGACACGACCGCCGAGTGCAGGAAGTTCCGCTGGCCGAAGCGGCAGTCGGAGCCGCCCAGGCACTCGCGGTACAGCTGGATGTGGGCGCCCATCTGGTTCAGCGCGGAGGTGAAGCCGAGCCGGGACTCGTACACCGTCTCGTGGACGATGGAGAGGCCGGAGGCCTGCGTCAGGGCCACGACCAGCGGCTGCTGCCAGTCCGTCTGGAAGCCGGGGTGCACGTCCGTCTCCAGGTGGATCGCGTTCAGCGAGCCGCCCGGGTGCCAGAAGCGGATGCCCTCGTCGTCGATCTCGAAGGCGCCGCCGACCTTCCGGTACGTGTTGAGGAAGGTCATCATCGAGCGCTGCTGGGCGCCGCGCACGTAGATGTTGCCCTCGGTGGCCAGGGCCGCCGACGCCCAGGAGGCCGCCTCCAGGCGGTCCGAGAGCGCCCGGTGGGTGTAGCCGTCGAGGCGGTCGACACCGGTGATCCGGATGGTCCGGTCGGTGTCCATGGAGATGATCGCGCCCATTTTCTGCAGGACGCAGATCAGGTCCTCGATCTCGGGCTCCACGGCCGCGTTCGACAGCTCGGTGACGCCCTCCGCGAGGACGGCCGTGAGCAGCACCTGCTCGGTCGAGCCGACCGAGGGGTACGGGAGGCGGATCTTGCAACCGCGAAGACGCTGCGGGGCCTCCAGGTACTGCCCGTCCGCCCGCTTCTCGATGGTCGCGCCGAACTGGCGGAGCACGTCGAAGTGGAAGTCGATGGGCCGGCCGCCGATGTCGCAGCCGCCCAGGCCCGGGATGAAGGCGTGGCCGAGGCGGTGCAGCAGCGGGCCGCAGAAGAGGATCGGGATGCGCGACGAACCGGCGTGGGCATCGATGTCAGCGACGTTCGCGGACTCGACGTGCGTCGGGTCGAGGACGAGCTCGCCGGGCTCGTCGCCCGGGCGGACCGTCACTCCGTGCAGCTGGAGAAGCCCGCGGACCACGCGGACGTCACGGATGTCGGGAACGTTGCGCAGGCGGCTGGGGCCGCTGCCGAGCAGGGCGGCGACCATCGCCTTGGGCACGAGGTTCTTCGCGCCGCGGACGCGGATCTCGCCCTCCAGCGGGGTTCCGCCGTGGACAAGCAGGACATCGTCTGTGCCGGTCATGAATCTCGCGTTCCGAAAGTGGGGTCCGACGGGTGGCCAGAGAAAAGGGTAAGGGTCCATGACACCCCGATCGGGTGCCTCCGGGGGCCTGTCAGATGTAATGAATTCGGCACAACACCCTCTGTTCCCGTGATCTTGCGGAGCGTCACCGTCCGGTTGTCCCCGCGGGGCGGTCCGGCGCCGCGGTCCCGTCCCTCCTGAACTGCGGTGGTCCCCGGCTTCCCCGGATCCCGCCCGACAACCCCCGCGAACGCCGAAGATGCGGGATCATGTGTCGCATGACCGAGGTGTCCTCGCTCACAGGACGGCTGCTCGTGGCCACCCCCGCGCTGGCGGACCCGAATTTCGACCGCGCGGTCGTCCTGCTGCTCGACCACGACGGCGAGGGGTCGCTCGGCGTCGTCCTCAACCGGCCCACGCCGGTGACCGTCGGCGACATCCTCGCGCCCTGGGCCGGCCTCGCCGGCGAACCCGGCGTCGTCTTCCAGGGCGGACCCGTCTCCCTCGACGCGGCCCTCGGCGTCGCCGTGATCCCCGGCGACGAGGGGCCCCTCGGCTGGCGGCGGGTGTACGGCGCGATCGGCCTGGTCGACCTGGAGACCCCGCCCGAGCTGCTCGGACCGGCGCTCGGCTCGCTGCGGATCTTCGCGGGGTACGCGGGCTGGGGCCCCGGCCAGCTGGAGTCGGAGCTCGGCGACGGGGCCTGGTACGTGGTCGAGTCGGAGCCCGGCGACGTGTCCTCCCCGCGCCCCGAGACGCTCTGGCGGCAGGTGCTGCGACGGCAGCGCGGCGAGCTCGCGATGATCGCGACGTACCCCGACGACCCGTCCCTCAACTGAGGCGGCGCACCCCGGCGACCCGCCCCTCGACCGAGGTCGCGTACCCCGGCGACCCGTCCTTCAACCGAGGGCCACGGCTTTCAGTACCCTTGGCGGTTATGAGCACTCTCGAGCCCGAGCGCGGGGCAGGTACGGGAACCCTCGTCGAGCCGACGCCGCAGGTGTCCCACGGTGACGGCGACCACGAGCGCTACGCCCACTACGTCCAGAAGGACAAGATCATGGCGAGCGCGCTCGACGGCACGCCCGTCGTGGCGCTGTGCGGAAAGGTCTGGGTGCCGGGGCGCGACCCCAAGAAGTACCCGGTCTGTCCGATGTGCAAGGAGATCTACGACTCCATGGGCGCCGGCGGCGGCGACAAGGACAAGGGCGGCAAGGACAAGTAAGCGGGTCCTGACGTCGGGGACGGCCCCCGTCACGCGTACTTCGGTACGCGGGGCGGGGGCCGTTCCGCGTTCCGGAGGGCTTCCGGTTGTCGTTCGGCGTTCCGGGGGCTTCGGGGGCCGTTCCGCGTTCCGGGGCCTCCGGTGGCCGTTGCGCAGGGTGCTTTCGCCGGTCACGGAGTGGTTGAGGTGGTCGAGACCTCTTGTCGGCCCGCCGGAGCCGCGCCTAACCTCACGCGTGTTGTGCAGCACGAAACGCCCATTGCGCATGCTGCAACGCGCACTTCCGGAGGGGATCCGTCATGAAGTTGCCCGCCTTCCCCCGAGCTCTCGGCTTCGCTCGAGCAGGGGGGACCCCCATCGCCACCCCGGCCGCCCTGCTCCTGCTCGCCGGACTCGCCGCCACCGCCTGCGCCCCCCAGACCTCCGGAGGCGCGGCCGCGGCGGACGAGAAGAGCGGGACCCTGCGCGTCTGGCTCTTCCAGGAGGTGAGCAACAAGCCCAAGGAACAGGTCGTCCAGCAGGCCGTCGCCGCCTTCGAGAAGAGCCACCGGGGCGCGGAGGTCGAGGTCGAGTACATCCCCGTCGAGACCCGCGCCCAGCGCGTCAAGGCCGCCTTCAACGACCCCGCGTCCGCGCCCGACCTCATCGAGTACGGCAACACCGACACCGCCGGATACGTCGAGGACGGCGGACTCGCCGACATCAGCGCCGAGTTCGGCGCCTGGGCCGAGGCGAAGGACACCGACCCCACCGCGAAGCAGTCCGTCACCGTCGGCGGCAAGGTCTACGGCGCCCCGCTCTTCGTCGGCGTCCGCGCCCTCTACTACCGCACCGACGTCTTCCGGGAGCTCGGCCTCACCGCCCCCAAGAGCCAGGCCGAACTCGTCTCGACGGCCAGGAAGATCCGCAAGGCGAAGCCCGAGCTGTACGGGATCGCCGTCGGCGGCGCCTACACCTACGGCGCCATGCCCTTCGTCTGGGCCGCCGGCGGCGAACTCGCCACCGCGAACGGCGACACGTACAAGGCCGCCGTCGACAGCGAGGCCGCCCGCAAGGGCATCGGCACGTACACCTCGCTCTTCGGTGACGACAACTGCCCCGCCGCCAAGTGCGCACAGATGGGCGGCAACGCCACCGTCACCGCCTTCGCCTCCGGCAAGGCCGGCATGGCCATCGGCGGCGACTTCAGCCACGCCGCCGTCGAGGCCGGTACCGTCAAGGGCAAGTACGCCGTCGTCCCGCTGCCCGGCACCACCCCCGGCTCCATCGCCCCCGCCTTCGCCGGCGGCAACAACATCGGCGTCCTCAGGAGCACCTCCCACCGCACCCTCGCCGTCGACCTCCTCAAGTCGCTGACCGGCAAGGAGACGCAGGGCAAGCTGTTCGACGCGATGGGCTTCCTGCCCACGTACACCGACGTCCGCGCCGCCGCGGCCCGGCGGCAGCCCTTCGTGAAGCCCTTCATCGACACCCTCGGCGCGGGCACCAGGTTCGTCCCGGTGTCGCCCGGCTGGGGCCAGATCGACGCCTCCCTCGTGCTGCCCACGATGTTCCAGGAGGTCGTCAGCGGCCGAAAGGACGTCAGGACGGCGTCCGGCGACGCCGCGAAGAAGATGGACGCGGCGTTCGCGGCCGCGGGCTGAGCCGCATGACGACCCAGCTCACCCGGCCCGCCGAGCCGGTGAAGACCGCCACGCGGACCACCCGTACCCCCCGGCGCACCAGCCCCTGGACGCCCTGGCTCTACCTGCTGCCCGCCCTCGCCGTCCTCGCCGGACTCCTCGTCTACCCCGTCTACCAGCTCGGCCTGATCTCCTTCCTGGAGTACACCCAGGCCCAGGTCAGCGGCGGCGAACCGACCTCCTTCCAGGGCTTCGGCAACTACACGGCCCTCTTCACCGACCCCCAGTTCCGGCAGGTCCTCCTCGCCACCGTCCTCTTCGCCGCCGCCTGCGTCGTCACCACCCTCGCCGTCGGCTGCTCGCTCGCCGTCCTCCTCACGCGCGTGCGTGCCCTGCCCCGGCTCGTCCTGATGCTGGCCGCGCTCGGCGCCTGGGCGACCCCCGCCGTCACCGGCTCCACCGTCTGGGTCTTCCTCTTCGACCCCGACTTCGGCCCCGTCGACAGGCTGCTCGGACTCGGCGACTACTCCTGGACGTACGGGCGCTACAGCGCCTTCGCCCTGGTCCTCCTCGAAGTCGTGTGGTGCTCGTTCCCGTTCGTGATGGTGACGGTGTACGCCGGGATCAGGGCCATCCCGTCCGAGGTCCTGGAGGCCGCCGCCCTCGACGGCGCCTCGCAGTGGCGGATCTGGCGCTCGGTCATGGCGCCGGTGCTCCGGCCGATCCTGGTCGTCGTCACGATCCAGTCGATCATCTGGGACTTCAAACTCTTCACCCAGATCTACGTGATGACGAACGGCGGCGGCATCGCCGGCCAGAACCTCGTCCTCAACGTGTACGCCTACCAGAAGGCCTTCGCCTCGTCCCAGTACAGCCTGGGCTCGGCGATCGGCGTCGTCATGCTGCTCATCCTGCTGGCCGTGACGCTGGTCTATCTGCGCCTGCTGCGACGCCAGGGAGAAGAACTGTGACCGCGTTCCGTGTCCGCCGCCCCGGGCGGCTCGCCGCCGAGGCCGTCACCCTGCTCGTCGCGGCCGCCGTCGCCTTCCCGCTGTACTGGATGGTCCTCTCCGCCTTCAAACCGGCGGGCGAGATCCAGTCCACGCACCCGCGGCCGTGGACGCTGTCCCCGTCCCTCGACTCCTTCCGGCGCGTCTTCGAGCAGCAGGAGTTCGGCCGGTACTTCGTCAACTCGCTGATCGTCGCGGGCACGGTCGTGCTCGCCTCGGCGCTCATCGCCTTCCTCGCGGCGACGGCCGTCACCCGGTTCCGCTTCCGGTTCCGGACGACGCTGCTCGTCATGTTCCTGGTGGCCCAGATGGTGCCGGTCGAGGCGCTGGCCATCCCGCTCTTCTTCCTCATGCGGGACGCCGGCCTGCTCAACACCCTCGGCTCGCTGGTCCTGCCGCACCTCGCCTTCTCCCTGCCGTTCGCGATCTGGATGCTGCGCGGCTTCGTGAAGGCGGTCCCGGAGGCACTGGAGGAACAGGCTCAGATCGACGGCGCGAGCCGCACCCGCTTCCTGTGGCAGATCCTCTTCCCGCTGGTCCTCCCCGGCCTCGTGGCGACGAGCGTCTTCTCGTTCATCTCGACCTGGAACGACTTCCTCTTCGCGAAGTCGTTCCTCATCAGCGACACCTCGCAGTCGACCCTCCCGATGGCGCTGCTCGTCTTCTTCAAGCCCGACGAGAACGACTGGGGAGGAATCATGGCCGGGTCGACCGTGATGACGATCCCGGTGCTCGTCTTCTTCGTACTCGTACAGCGCCGTCTGGTCTCCGGACTCGGCGGGGCGGTGAAGGACTGACGCGATGACCCACTCCATGGACCTGATCCCGGCCCCGCTGTCGGTCGAGCACCAGGGCTCCGGTCACCGCTCGCTGGACGCGCTGACCACCCTCGACGCCGGACCCGGCACCGAGTCCACCGCGCGCTGGCTGCGGACGGCGCTCGGCGCCGCCACCGGACTGCCGCTCGCCGACGGCTCCGGACCGCACGCGATCCGGCTGCGGATCAGCGAGGAGGTGGCGCGGGAGTACGGCCCCGAGGGCTATCGACTGGCCGTCGGTGACACGTCCGTCGTCATCGAGGGCGGTGGGCCCGCCGGAGCGTTCTGGGGTGCCCAGACCCTCCGTCAGCTCCTCGGCCCGGAGGCGTACCGCAAGGCGCCCGTGAGGGACGGGGACCGGGACCTCCCTCTCGTCACCGTCGAGGATCGACCCCGCTTCGGCTGGCGAGGTCTCCTGCTCGACGTCTCCCGGCACTTCATGCCCAAGGACGACGTCCTGCGGTACCTCGACCTGCTCGCCGCCCACAAGCTGAACGTCTTCCACTTCCACCTCACCGACGACCAGGGCTGGCGCATCGAGATCGAGCGGTATCCGAAGCTCACCGAGGTCGGCGCCTGGCGGGCCCGTACCAAGTGGGGACACCGCGCCTCGCCGCTCTGGACGGAGACCCCCCACGGCGGTTTCTACACCCAGGACGACATCCGCGAGATCGTCGCGTACGCCGCCGAGCGGCACATCACCGTCGTCCCCGAGATCGACCTCCCCGGCCACGCCCAGGCCGCCATCGCCGCCCACCCCGAACTCGGCAACACCGACGTCGTCGACACCGCCGCCCTCACCGTCTGGGACACCTGGGGCGTCAACCCCAACGTCCTCGCCCCGACCGAGGCCGTCCTCCGCTTCTACGAGGGCGTCCTCGAAGAGGTCCTCGGCCTCTTCCCCTCCACCTTCGTCCACATCGGCGGCGACGAGTGCCCCAAGGACCAGTGGAAGGCCTCCCCGGCCGCCCAGGCCCGGATCAAGGAACTCGGACTCGCCGACGAGGACGAGCTCCAGTCCTGGTTCATCCGCCACTTCGACCGCTGGCTCACCGCCCGCGGCCGCCGCCTCATCGGCTGGGACGAGATCCTGGAGGGCGGCCTCGCCGAAGGGGCGGCCGTGTCCTCCTGGCGGGGGTACGCGGGCGGGATCGCCGCCGCCGAGGCCGGCCACGACGTCGTCATGTGCCCCGAACAGCACGTGTACCTGGACCACCGTCAGGCGCCGGGCGAGGACGAGCCGATGCCCATCGGGTACGTCCGCACCCTGGAGGACGTCTACCGCTTCGAGCCCGTCCCGCCCGGGCTCGCACCGGAGGCCGCCGCCCACATCCTGGGCACCCAGGCCAACGTCTGGACCGAGGTCATGGAGAACCGCTCCCGCGTCGACTACCAGGTCTTCCCGCGTCTCGCCGCCTTCGCCGAGGTCGCCTGGTCCGCGCTGCCCGCGCCGGAGGCTCGCGACTTTCCCGGGTTCGCGCGCCGCATGAGCACCCACTACCGGTGCCTGGACGCCCTCGGCGTCGACTACCGCCCGCCCGCCGGACCCCACCCCTGGCAGCGGCGCCCGGGGGTCGCCGGCAGGCCCCTGGAGGGCACGCCCCCGAACGTGTGAGGGACCCGGCGTCCCCCGTCACCCAAGAGCGGCGAAACGGAAGTTACCGTCACACCCGGGGCGTCCCGGACGGAACCGTCCTTCGCGGACCCTCGCGCCGGACTCCTCGGAAGATGTGCCAGAGTTGCCACGTCCGGCCTGTGAGCACGTACGGTACGCCCACACGCAGGCGCGACGGCCGGGCACAGTCGGGGACCACCGGGACACCGGGAAGGGGCAGCGGGTTGACCACGCACGCACCACAGACGGCGCAGTCCGTGACGCTGCCCGCCTCGCTCGACGAGGCCGTGGCGGCGCTCACGGCCATGCCGGCCGCCGTGCCCGTCGCCGGTGGCACCGACCTCATGGCCGCCGTCAACAAGGGCCAGCTCCGCCCCGCCGGACTCGTCGGCCTGAGCCGCATCAACGAGATCCGCGGCTGGCAGTACCAGGACGGCCACGCCCTCCTCGGCGCGGGCCTCACCCACGCCCGGATGGGCCGCCCCGACTTCGCCGCCCTCATCCCGGCCCTCGCCGCCGCCTCCCGCGCGGCCGGACCGCCGCAGATCCGCAACGCGGGCACCCTCGGCGGCAACATCGTCACCGCCGCGCCCACCGGCGACTCGCTGCCCGTCCTCGCCGCCCTGGAGGCCGACCTCGTCGTCCTCGGCCCGCTCGGCAGCCGCGAGATCCCCGTCTCCCACCTCCTCGCGGGCCGCGACCTGCTCGCCCCCGGCGAGCTCGTCGGCTTCGTCCGCGTCCCGCTGCTCCACGCCCCCCAGGTCTTCCTCAAGGCCACCGGCCGCACCGGCCCGGCCCGCGCCACCGCCTCCGTCGCCGTCGTCCTCGACCCGGCCCGGCGCGGCGTGCGCTGCGCGGTCGGCGCCGTCGCCCCGATGCCGCTGCGCCCGCTGGAGGCGGAGCGCTGGATCGCCTCGCTGGTGGACTGGGACAACGACCGGGGGCTCGCCCCGGAGGCGCTCGCGGCCTTCGGCGAGTACGTCGCCGCCGCCTGCATCCCGGACCCGCCGGGCGACGAACAGTTGCCCCCGGCCGTACTGCACCTGCGGCGCACGGTCGCCGCACTCGCCCGACGGGCACTGGGGAGGGCACTGGCATGAGCGACGAGCACAAGGGCCGGACGGGCGGCTGGGAGCCGATCCCGCAGAGCGAGGGGTACGACGGCGACGCGACCGCCTTCGTCCAGCTGCCGCCCGACTTCATGCTGGACGGCGTCCCCCTGGAGGCGCCGGGCCACGGCTACGTACCGCCGATGATCACCCCGCTCCAGCCGCTCACCCCGGCCGCGGGGACGGACCCGGCGGCGACGGGCAGCTGGACGGTGCACGTCCCGACGGAGGCGCAGCAGACGCAGTACTTCGAGGGGGGCGAGTACGGGGAGCGGGAGGCTTCGTTCCCGGACGCGTCGTTCCCGGAGACCCCGTTCCCGGAGGCCTCGTTCCCGGAGACCTCGTTCCAGGACGCGTCGTTCCCCGGTACGTCGTTCCAGGGCGTGGAGCACTTCCAGCCGCCGGCGTACGTCGAGAACGCCGTGGAGCACGTCGAGGACCCGCAGGCGACGGCCGAGTGGCGTTTCGAGGAGGTCGTGGCGCCGGCCGCCGACCCGGGGTCCACGGGCCAGTGGCAGATCCCCGTCGTGCCGGACGTGACCGAGCTGGGGGAGCCGGAGACGCCGGAGGCCTCGGGGGCGCCGGAGGTGCCGGGGGCGCCGGGGGAGGCCCCGACGCACGCCGCCTCGTACGCCGAGGCCCCGGCGACGCTGCCGGGCGGTGCGCCCGCGCCCTGGGCGCTCGCGGCGGAGCCGTCTGCGGAGACTGCCGAGACCGCGGAGACGCTGGGGGAGCCGGAGGAGGTTCCGGAGGCCGTATCGGAGGTCGTACCGGAACCGGAGCCCGCTCCCGAGGCCGTACGGGAACCGGAACCGGAATCGGAACCGGCCGAGGAGGCTCCGGCGGCGCCCGTGTCGGCCGTCCCCGTGGACGTCCCCGCGGCCCACACGGACAGCACGGACAGCGACGAGCACCCCCACACCTCGTACACCCTGCGGGTCAACGGCACGGACCGGCCCGTCACGGGCTCCTGGATCGGGGAGTCGCTGCTCTACGTCCTGCGCGAGCGCCTCGGCCTCGCCGGGGCCAAGGACGGCTGCTCGCAGGGCGAGTGCGGCGCGTGCAACGTGCAGGTCGACGGCCGGCTCGTCGCCTCCTGCCTGGTGCCCGCGGCGACCGCCGCCGGGAGCGAGGTGCGGACGGTCGAGGGCCTCGCCGTCGACGGAGAGCCCTCCGACGTGCAGCGGGCGATGGCCAAGTGCGGCACCGTCCAGTGCGGCTTCTGCATCCCCGGCATGTGCATGACCGTGCACGACCTCCTGGAGGGCAACCACGCCCCCACGGAGCTGGAGACCCGCCAGGCCCTCGCCGGCAACCTCTGCCGCTGCTCCGGCTACCGGGGCGTCCTCGACGCCGTCCGGGACGTCGTCGCCGAGCGCGAGGCCGGTGCCGCGGCCACCGCACCCGAGGCCGCCGACGAGGCCCGTGTCCCGCACCAGATTCCCCACCCGCACGACGGAGGCATGGCGTGAGCAGCGACGCGACCACCGCCGCTCCCACGGCTCTCGACACCCCCGGGGGCCTCGGCCAGGAGCCGGCCGCACACGGCCTCGGCACCTCGCTCCCGCAGGCCGAGGCGCGGGCGAAGACCGAGGGCACCTTCCCGTACGCCTCCGACCTGTGGGCCGAGGGGCTGCTCTGGGCCGCGATCCTGCGCTCGCCGCACCCGCACGCCCGCATCGTGTCGATCGACACCTCGGCGGCGGTCGCCATGCCCGGCGTACGGGCCGTGGTGACGGCCGCCGACGTGCCGGGCGCGGCCACGTACGGCCGCAGGGTCGCCGACCGGCCCGTCTTCGCCTCCGACCTGGTCCGCCACCACGGCGAGGCCCTCGCGGCCGTCGCCGCCGACCACCCGGACACCGCGCGCCTCGCCGCGGCGGCGATCGGTGTCGAGTACGAGCTGCTCGACCCGGTGACGGACCCCGAGAAGGCGTTCGCGGCCGAGGCGCTGCACCCCGACGGGAACCTGATCCGGCACATCCCGCTCCGCTTCGGCGACCCGGAGGCGACGGGCGAGGTCGTCGTCGAGGGCCTGTACCGGATCGGCCGCCAGGACCCGGCGCCGATCGGCGCCGAGGCGGGCCTCGCGGTGCCGCGCCCCGACGGCGGGGTGGAGCTCTACACCGCCTCCACCGACCCGCACACCGACCGCGACCTGGCCGCCGCCTGCTTCGGACTGGCGCCCGAGCAGGTCAAGCTGGTCGTCACCGGAGTCCCCGGCGCCACCGGCGACCGCGAGGACCCCGGCTTCCAGATCCCGCTGGGCCTGCTCGCGCTGCGCACCGGCTGCCCGGTCAAGCTCACCGCCACGCGCGAGGAGTCCTTCCTCGGCCACGCCCACCGCCACCCCACCCTGCTGCGCTACCGCCACCACGCGGACGCGGAGGGACGCCTGGTGAAGGTGGAGGCGCAGATCCTGCTCGACGCGGGCGCGTACGCCGACTCCTCGTCCGAATCCCTGGCGGCGGCCGTGGCCTTCGCCTGCGGCCCCTACGTCGTCCCGCACGCCTTCGTGGAAGGCTGGGCGGTCCGTACGAACAACCCCCCCTCCGGCCATGTGCGGGGCGAGGGCGCGATGCAGGTGTGCGCGGCGTACGAGGCGCAGATGGACAAGCTGGCGGCGAAGCTGGGCGTGGACCCGGCCGAGCTGCGCATGCGGAACGTCATGGCGACCGGCGACATCCTGCCGACGGGCCAGACGGTGACGTGCCCGGCCCCGGTGGCCGAACTCCTCGCCGCGGTACGGGACTTCCCCCTGCCCCAGCTCCCCAAGGACACCCCGGAAGGCGACTGGCTGCTGCCCGGCGGCCCCGAGGGTGCGGGCGAACCCGGCGCGGTGCGGCGGGGCGTGGGCTACGCGCTCGGCATGGTGCACATGCTGGGCGCGGAGGGCACCGACGAGGTCTCGACGGCGACCGTCCGGGTCATGGACGGGGTGGCCACGGTCATCTGCTCGGCGGTGGACACGGGCTCCGGCTTCTCCACCCTGGCGCGGCAGATCGTCCAGGAGACCCTCGGCATCGACGAGGTCCACGTGGCCCCCGTCGACACCGACCAGCCCCCGGCCGGCCCGGCGGCCCACGGCCGCCACACCTGGGTGTCGGGCGGAGCGGTCGAACGTGCGGCGAAGATGGTCCGCACCCAGCTACTCCAGCCGCTGGCCCACAAGTTCGGCATGTCGACCGAGCTGCTCCAGATCACCGACGGCAAGATCACCTCGTACGACGGCGTCCTGTCGACGACGGTCACGGAGGCGATGGACGGCAAGGAACTCTGGGCCACCGCCCAGTGCCGCCCCCACCCCACCGAGCCCCTCGACGAATCCGGCCAGGGCGACGCGTTCGTCGGCCTCGCGTTCTGCGCGATCCGCGCGGTCGTGGACGTGGACATCGAACTCGGCGCGGTACGCGTGGTGGAGATGGCCGTCGCTCAGGACGTCGGCCGCATCCTGAACCCCGCCCAGCTGGCCGCCCGCATCGAGGCGGGCGTCACCCAGGGCGTCGGCGCGGCCCTCACGGAGAACCTCCGCACGGCCCGCGGTCTGGTCCGGCACCCCGACTTCACGGGGTACGCACTCCCGACATCCCTGGATGCCCCGGACATTCGCATCGTGAAACTCGTCGAGGAACGCGATGTGGTGGCCCCCTTCGGTGCGAAGGCGGCGAGCGCGATCCCCGTCGTCACCTCACCCGCCGCAGTGGCCTCAGCGGTACGAGCGGCGACGGGCCGCCCGGTCAACCGCCTCCCGATCCGCCCTCAGGCGGCCGTCGCCGTGCCCAATTCGTAACCATGTGATGTCCGTTGCTTGTGCAACCGGGAGGTGCGGACTGTCGTCGTTCCTGACTACAGTGGACTTCTAGACTTTTGCCGTGCGCGGCATGGTGGTTCACGGGGGAGGAGCGCGAGCATGCGAGCTGAGTTGGACGGGGCCAGCTACGGGATGCGCGGTATGAGCGCGGATGCCGTGCGTTACAACGCCGAATCGATGACGCAGTTCAAGACCAGGATCGACGGTCTGATCGACACGCTCACTGCCTCCGAGGCCGGCAAGGGCAAGGTCGAGTCGGATCCCGTGACGCGTAATCAGTTCGGTGGTGGCGGCGCGGCCTGGGGCGAGGCGCACGGTGTGTACGACTCGTACAACTCCGTCATCGAGCAGCTGAAGAGCCTCTCCGGCCTGCTGCAGGACTGCCTGGAGGGCCTCGGTATCGCGGTCGTCGCGTCCAAGGACGGCTTCGAGCAGATGGACGAGGACACCAAGCGCAAGATGATCAACATTCACCAGCGCACTGAGGACGCCAAGGTGAAGGCGGACAGGGAAGCGGGTCGCACCGCTCCGGAGACCGGGCCCGGCCAGACGGCCGGCGGCGACGACTCCCTCAAGTAGGCGGGTGCGGACGGAATGTCGGGGACACGGGGAAGAGGCGAAGGATGAGGCCTGCAGAGGGCGGCGGCCGAAGTGGCGGAACGAACTTCCACTCGAAGGCAATGACCCACCAGAAGATGCTGGACTGGCTGGACGAAGCCGAGACGTACCCGGTCAGGAACGCGGCCGATCGCCTGAAGGCGGCAGCCACTGAGCTGGAGTCGATCGCCGACCAGCTGAAGGACCGGACAGGCCGGGTGGACTGGAAGGGCGAGGCGGAGAAGGCGTTCACGGAGTGGGCCGCGGATGTGGTGAGCTCGACGCACGCACTCAGTACGTACAGCACCAGTGCCGCCACGGAGATGGACCTCGCCTCCCAGGCCATCGCCACCGCGAAGAGCGCCATTCCTCGCTACACCTCCCACGAGGCGGCCAAGGCGAGTCTGGAAGCGGCGATCAAGTACCACAACGATCCCGACTCGGCGACCATCGCGCGAGACGCCAAGAAGTCGATCACCGCCAGCCAGGACCTCAAGGCCATCGAGGCCCAGGAGGAGGCGAACAGGATGGCTGCGGCGGACGAGATGAAGAAGCTCTCCGACACGTACTACGTCTCGGGCCAGCGCATGACGGAGCTCGTTCCGCCGACGTTTCCGCCGCCGCCGGGTGACTTCGTGCCTGCGGGGAGCGGCACTGTCAAGGACGGAAACACGTACGTAGGCTCCTCGTCCGGCAGCGAGCGTACTTCTACGGGGACGGACACGAGCACGGGGACGCGCACCACGCACACTCCGCCCGACACCCGGACCACCCCCGACCAGACCACGGTCCCGCCCACGGGTGACCCGACCGGGCCGACGCACGTCATCAAGCCCGAGGTCCGGCCCGACGTTCCCGCGGATCTCGGCATCGACAGCGTGGACACCCTGCCGAAGCCGGACACCACCGGACCGACGACGCACACCCCGGGCGGCCCGCCGCCGATCACCAAGCCGGACGGCGGCACGCCTCCGTACGTGACGACCACCGGCATGCCTCCGCTGACCGTGAAGGGCGGCCCGGGCCCCCTCGGCCCCACCTCGCCCCTCACCGGCGGCACCGGCACCCCGCGTGGCCCGCAGACCGGCGGCCTCCGCACCGGCCCTGGCATGCCCCGCGAGGGCATCAGCGGCGGCCGTCAGGTCCCCAGCACCACGGGCCGGCCGCGGACCGGCATCCCGCGCAGCACCGTCGTCGGCAACGAGCCCACCGGTCAGAACCGGACCGGCATGGGCCGCGGCATGGGAGCCGCCCACGGCATGGGCGGCTCCATGGGTGGCGGCGCCGGTCAGAGCGGTATCAGCGGCGGGCGGCGTCTCGCCGGCGAGACCGGCGGCGTCGTCGGCGGCAAGGCGCAGCGCGCCGCTGGCGCCGGTGCCGGGAAGCCCTTCACGGCCGGCGGCTCGGGCCTCGTACGCGGAAACGCCGCGAAGCCCGGTGACCGGGAGGAGCAGAACGGAGAGCGTCCCGACTACCTGGTCGAGGACGAGGAGACTTGGCAGCAGGGCCGCCGCGTGGCGCCGCCCGTCATCGACTGATCAGCGCGAGGAAGTAGATGCGTACCAGCAGTATTCGTCGGAGCCGTGCCCGAGCCACCGCCTCGGCCGCCTTGGGGATGCTGCTGGTGGGCATCGCATCCGTTCCCGCCCACGCGGAGAGCATCCGCCAGCGGCAGTGGCAGCTGGATGCCTTCGGCGCGGAGGAGATCTGGCAGATCAGCAAGGGCGAAGGTGTCACTGTCGCTGTCATCGACAGCGGTGTGGACAAGGACAACCCGGACCTTCAAGGACAGGTCCTCAAGGGCAAGGACTTTGCCAGGGACAAGCCGGGTGACGAGTACACCGACTACGAAGGTCACGGCACCGGTATGGCGGGTCTCATCGCCGGCACTGGTCAGCGCGACGGCGGCAACGGGGCGTTCGGGCTGGCCCCCGCCGCGAAGATCCTTCCGGTTCGGGTGCCGGGAGGCAGCGGCCGCGGGATCAGCCAGGCGGCTGCCGACGCAGAGTTCAACAAGGTCGCTCCCCAGGCGATCCGCTACGCAGCCGACTCCGGGGCCAAGGTCATCAACATCTCGATGGCCGTGGGGGCGGGCTCCCCGCAGCTCACCGACGCGGTGAGTTACGCCCTGGACAAGGGCGCTCTGGTGTTCGCCGGCGTCGGAAACGACGCCGAGAAGGGCAACCACCTCATGTACCCGGCAGCGACCCCCGGCGTCGTCGGTGTCGGTGCCATCGACAAGAAGCTGACGCGCGTCCCTGTCTCCCAGTACGGTCCGCAGGTCGACCTTGCCGCCCCGGGGAAGGACACGGTCGCTGCCTGCGGCGGAGGTACTGGTATCTGCAAGTCCACCGGTACCAGCGACTCCACCGCCCTCGCCTCCGCCGCCGCCGCGCTCATCTGGTCGAAGCACCCCGACTGGACCAACAACCAGGTCCTGAAGGTCATGCTCAACACCATTGCCGCCCCGACCGAGGGGCCCACACGCAACGACTACATCGGATTCGGCGCCATCCGGCCGCTGCGGGCGCTGAAGACGCCCGGCGACCCCGGTCCGGCGGACGTCCGGCCCATCGACGACCTCGCCGAGACCGTGACGCCGTCCGCGTCCGCCTCGGCGGACCCGGCGCCGGCGCAGTCCTCCGCCGCTCCCGCCCCGGCCCCCGTCGCCTCGGAGGACGACGGCGGCAACACCGGCCTCTGGATCGGCCTGGGGATCGGTGCCGCCGTGCTGATCGGTGCCGCCGTCGCCGTACCCGTACTCCGGTCGCGGCGGGGCTGAGTCCTGCCCCTGCCGTCGGCCGTCCGTAACTCACTCATGGGGAAGTAGATGTCGTTCGACGAGGAGTGGAGCCAAGTCCGCAGCGAGACCGCGGCGATGAGGCTCAACAGCGTGCCCATGGACCCCGGCGGCGGTGGCGGCGGGGCCAGCGACTACAAGGTGACCTCCGCCGACCTCAAGGCCATCGGCAACGAGGCCCAGGAGCTCTTCCACTGGTTCGAGCGGGACGCCTTCCACGCCGGCGCCCAGACCGACACCGGGGCCAAGAGCCTCGACGGCGACGGGTTCCTGACCGGTGCCGCGATGTGGACGATGTGGGACACCTGGCGCGGCCAGGCCGAAGCGCTCCTCAGCGCCTGCGCGCACATCCACAACCACCTCGAGGACACCGTCGTCAGTCACGCCAACCACGAGGAGACGCTCATCGCGAACTTCTCCATGTCCGAGATCGACAAGCACTTCAACTGAGCTTAAGCCGGTCACAGCGGCTGACGAGGGAAACAGATGCTGAAGTTCGACCAGGTCCTCCACGCCCACCTCAGCGGCCTCAAAGAGGCCGCCACCGTCTGGTCGGAGACGGTGTCCAAGCTGGAGAAGACCAAGGAGAAGGCCGACGGCCTCCAGGGCAAGGCCGACAAGGCCGACTGGAAGGGCGAGAACGCCGGGGTGACCCAGGCCTTCGTCCGGAAGACCGCCAAGGAGTTCGGCGACGCCCTCACCGAGGCGAGCAGCATCCGCAACATCCTGCGGGACGCGGAGAGCGAGTTCCAGGCCGCCAAGACCGAGCTGGAGAAGCTCGTCGCGGAGGCCCCGGGCAAGGGCATCCGCATCGACCCGGACGGTGTCGTCAGCTATCTGATCCACCCCGACCGCCGCGCCAAGAACTACGACGGGCCCAAGCCCGAGCAGGCCGACTTCGAGGCGATGCGTTCGGCGATCAAGGCCGCGATAGACCGGGCGAACAACGCCGACGACGTCGCCTCCCGCGCCCTGCGCGGACTCGTCGGCAACGACAAGATGAACTTCTCCGGCACGAACTACGACTCCCTCAAGTCCGCCTCGAAGGCCCAGGACGCCGAGGACGCGCACGCCGCCTACGAGCTGTACAAGAAGGGCGACGACGCCACCCCGGAGGAGATCGACAAGCTCAACGCCCTCTTCAAGGCCAACCAGAAGGACCCGTACTTCGCCGAGAAGTTCGCCCTGGAGGTCGGGCCGAAGGGCAGCATGCAGTACTGGGCCGACATGGGCGACCCGAGCGACGGCTCGCGCCTGGGCGTCGACCACCGCGACAAGCTCAAGGAACTGCAGACGAACTGGAGTCTGACGCTCGCCACCGCGACCCATTCCACGAGCCCCGAGATGGAGCAGTGGAAGGCCGACGTCATCAAGGCCGGCGGCGAGCCGATCCAGACGCGCGGCACCAGCCCGTACGGCTTCCAGGTCATGAGCAACCTCATGCGGGTCGGCGACTACGACGACAAGTTCCTCAAGGACTACGGCAACGGCCTCGTCATCACCGAGCGGAAGATGACCCACGACGGCGCGCTGCCCGCCGACCGGGCCTGGCGCCAGATGAACGGCATGCCGTCCCACCTGAACTGGCAGGGCGGCGACCTGGGCAACGACCCCATGATCGGTTTCATGGAGGGCCTCGGGCACAACCCGAAGGCGTCGACGGACTTCTTCGGCGGCGACATCGACCTCACGCCCGAGAACACCAAGGACGACAAGAAGATCGACCCGTTCGACTACTTCACCAAGGACCGTGAGTGGCCCGAGGAGTTGAACGACAAGGGCGACCGGACCAAGGAGCCCGGCTACAACGCGCTCGGCCACGCCCTGGAGTCCGCGACCACCGGCCACCCGTACGACGCCGACGCCGAGGGCCTCAAGGACGTACGGACCAAGGACAACGCCGAGATCATGCAGAAGGTCGTCGAGCGGTACGGCAGCGACCCCAAGTACATGCACCAGCAGCCGGGCATCGACGACAGCCTGGGCAAGATGGGCGCCGCCTACATCGACGAGCTGAACCGCTCCATGGAGACGGACAGCGACACGACGATGGACGAGAAGAAGAACTCGCCCTTCGGCTACAACGACGCCCACGGCAAGTCCCGCTTCGGCGACGACTTCGACACCAAGCTGCTCTGGAACCGCGGCGACGCCGTCAACTTCATGGGCATCGTCGCGCAGAGCGAGACCGGACACTCCACGCTCTCGGCGGCCGAGTCGCTGTACACGACCAGCGTCCTCGACCAGGTGGGCCCCAAGCCCGGCTCCACCTTCGACGACCGGGACCTCACCGACGCGCGGACCACGCTGCGGGTCGGCTCGGAGACGCAGGGAATCCTGGACGAGTCCCGCATGGCGCAGATCGACAAGGACTACGAGAAGGACTCCGAGGAGCACAAGAAGGCCGTCGGCCGGACGACCGAATGGGTCAAGTTCGGCGTCGGCGCGGCGGCGGCGGGTGGCATCGCCGTCCTGACCGGCGGCGCCGGTGGCGTACTGGTACCGCTGGCCGCCGAGACGGTGGGCGGCGCGGTCACGACCGTCATCGGCATGGAAGCCGACGACATGGCGGAGAAGTACGAGAAGGACGAGCTGCTGAAGAAGAAGTCGGACGACCTGTCGGACGAGGCGCTGGCCATGGGCAAGGAGAACTCGCTCCGCCCCGGCATCGCCTACGCGAACGCGCCCGGCTGGAGCGAGAAGGACCGCAACTACCTCGACGAGGAGCTCGTCAAGTACGTCCGGGACTCGCGCATGCACTCCCGCGACAACTCGCTCCCCGACCCGTACGAGAAGAAGTGACGCACATGCGCTCTGCGCCGGCACGAATCGGAGCGGTCGTCGCCGTCGCCGCCGTCCTCACGGGATGCGGCGGCGGCGGGGAGGCCCCCGCAGCGCCCGAGGGCCTCACGGCGACCGAGGCCTGCGGCGGCTTCGCCAAGGACGCGGCGGCGACGGCGGCGCTCAAGGCCGTCCTGGGCGGCGAGCGCTACGAGGACGACCTGTCGAAGCCGGACAAGGCCCTCACCGGGCTGCGCGAGGCGGCCGCCGCGCCGTGGGCCGACTCGTACCGGCCGCAGCCGGTGAGGTACTGCGGCCTCCAGGCCCCCGGGGACGCGTCGAAGGACCTCAAGATCGAGGTGAACGCGGTACGGCAGGCCCCGGAGGCGGATGCGAGGCTCGCCGACAAGGCCACGTACTTCACCTCGGGGGTCAGGGCGTACTCCTCCTCGGGCCTCGGAAAGCTCTACTTCTCCTGCCGCCCCGAGGCACCGGCCCACGAGATCGTTGTGGAGACGAGCATCTGGGGCCCGGGGGGCGTCGAGGAGACGGACCTGGAGCAGCGCACCCGCCTGATCACCCTCGCGAACGCGGCGGCCCGGGACGTCTCGGCGAAGTTGGGGTGCGAGGGGGACGGGCTGGTGACCGGGGTGCCGGCGCCCGCCGCGAAGTCCTCCTGAGAAGGTTCTTCCCATGCGCATCACCACCCGCAGGATCCTGCTTCCGGCCGCCGCCCTCGCGATGGCGGCGGCCGGCTGCACGCCGGGAACCGACGACGCCGCTCCCTCCGGGCAGTCGGCCTCGGAGGTCTGCGGTGGATTCGCCGAGGAGCCGGGCGTGGCTTCGGCGCTCGAGGCCATCGCCGGCAAGGACGTCCGGTTGACGGCCGACCGGTCCGAGCCGGACAGGGTCCTCAGCGAGCTGCGGAAGGCGGCGCGGACGCCGCAGAGCGGCAAGCGGCGGATGGAGGGCATCCCGTTCTGCACGCTGGAGACGGCCGGGGACGAGAAGAACGTCCTGAGCATCACCCTCCGGGAGGCCCTCGCCGTCCCCGGGAGCGACGCCTCGAAGGACCTCGTGACGGCCTACACCACCGGTCGGCTTGCGACCTCGTCCGACCTCTACGCCGCGATCTACTTCACCTGCCGGATGCCGGCGCCGGCCCACGCGATCGTCCTCGACGCCGAGCTGGAGCGGGAGGTTGAGACCGAGGCCGACCATCCGGGCATCAGGGACGAGCAGATTGCCCTGGCCAATGCGGCGGCGCGGCACGTGGCCGACGAGCTGGGGTGCGGGGATACCAGGCTGATCGAGGGCGTACCGGCGAAGGTTCGGCCCTGAGGCGACCTACACCCCGAGCACCGGCATCGCCCCGATCCGGCCAGCCCGGGCGATGAAGACACGGTTGCCGGCGCTCGCCAGCTGGTAGGTGCCCTGGCGCTTCATCTCGATGTCGAAGAGCCACGCGTGGGTGGCTTTGTGGACGACCTTGACCTTGCTGTTGTCCGGGGCGTGGAGCCAGACCGTCGCGCCCTCGACGGCCGGCGGGTTGACGGTGCCGGGGCCTGTTCCGTCCATGACCTCGTACCAGTCGGAGACGGGGAAACGGACGTCCCGCATGGTGGAGTACCGGTAGGCGTTGTAGCTGTTCATCGCGAAGACGAGGTCACCGCTGGCGGCGGGCGTGCCCCAGTCGGCCACGTCGCTGCCGGCGTCGTCCTCCCACAGGAAGTCGCCGCGGTCGAGGCGGCGGGCCGTCAGTTTGCGGCCGCCGAAGTAGGCGGCGTTGTTGTCGCCGAGTGCCGGGGCCTGGCCGTCGGTGCCCTGGCCCTTGATCTCCCAGTCGGTCTCGCCCGTCTCCGTGTACAGGGCGGCGCAATGGCCGTCCCTGCCGTGGATCACCAGCCGCTTCCTTCCCACGGCCGCCTTCGCCGGGCCGTTCTGGGAGCGCGGGGAGGTCATAGGGCGCGTCCATGTGGTGGCCAGGGTCCAGGCGTCGACAGCGCGGAGTTCGTTGTCCTTCGTCACCAGGTAGACGTGAGTGTCGTCCGCGGCGAGGACGTCGTCGATGTCGGACTGTGTCTGCCAGACGGGGGCGCCCGTGGAAGCGACGAACGCGCTCAGGACGCCGTTCTTGTCGACGCCTACGACGAGTCGGTCGGCGACCGAGACGAAACCGGCGTCCGCGTCGATGTCCTTGGCCCGCCACCGCTCCTTGCCGTTCGTGACGGACAGGGCGAGCAGGCCGCCCGTCTTCGCCTGCACGACCACCACGTCCCGTACGGGCAGCGGCAGTTCGCCCTCGGCCGCCGTCACGTCGAGCGGTCCCCACAGGGCCTTCGGTCCCTCGCCCGGCTTCATGTCGATGGCCGAGACGAACGCGGCCTCGGGGGTCGCCACGGCGGGTGGCACATCGGCGGTCGGTGACTTCTCCTCCCCGCGGTTCAGCCACCACGCTCCCGCCCCGCCGCCCGCGCCCAGGACGGCCACGCCCACAGCGGCACTGGTGAGGAAGCGGCGCCGGGACGGCGCGGAGGAGGGCACGGCGGTGTCCTCGGGTGCCGCCAGGCGCTTGGTGGCCGTCTCGCGCCGCTTGATGTCCTCCGCCAGCGGGCCCTTGCGCCACGCGCGGTCCGCGCCCTTCGGCGGGGCGAAGGCCTCCGCGACCTGCGGGGGAGCGGGGCGGAACGCCGGGTCCTTCGACAGGCACGGGCCGATCAGTTCCTGGAGCTCCGGCGGCACCAGGCTCAGGTCCGGGGTGCCGTGCACGACCTCGTACTGGACCGCCGCCACGTGCGCGCCGTCGAAGGCGCGCCGCCCGCTCGCCGCGTACGCGAGGACCGCGCCGAGCGAGAAGACGTCCGAGGCCGGTCCGACCCGCTGTCCGAGGACCTGCTCGGGAGCCCCGTACCCCGGGGTGACCGGGATCTGGCCCGTCGTCGTGAGCGTGAGGCCGTGCTCGGGGCGCGCGATGCCGAAGTCGATGATCCGGGGGCCGGTCGAGGTGAGCACGATGTTCGCGGGCTTGAGGTCGCGGTGGACCAGACCGGCCACGTGGATGTCGTGCAGGGTGCGCGCCAGCTGGGCGGCGAGGGCGCGGACCGTCGGCACGTCCATCGGACCGTACGTACGGACGGCCTCGTCGAGCGTCGGGCCGGCCAGGTACTCGGCGGCGATCCACGGCCGTCCGCCCTCGGTCTGCGCGCCGAGGACCCGCGCCACGCCCTTGCTGGTGACGGCCCGCGCCATGTCGGCCTCGCGGACGAACCGCTGCGCGAGGTGCTGGTCGTGGGCGAGTTCGGGGCGCAGGACCTTGACGGCGGCGGGCGCTCCGGCGCCGTCCCGGCCGACGTACACCTTGCCCATGCCGCCCTCGCCGAGGACGCCGAGCAGCCGGTACGGGCCGAGCCGGAGCGGGTCGCCGGTGGCGAGGGGCTGTGTGGTCACGAGACTTCTTTCCGGTTCGGGAGGATCAAGGAGGACCAAGGGGGGAACGAGGGGAGAGGCGAGGGCGGCGAGGAGTGATCAGGCGAGAGGGATGGCCACCACGGACGTCTCGCCGGCGCCGATGATGCGCGTCCGTTCCTTGTCGATGACGAACCGGCTGGCGTCCGTCGGGAACACCCAGACCGAGCGGCCGGTGTCCGGGTCGATCGCGCTCAGCCCGCCGCGTACGGGCGCGTACGCATACCTTTCGCCGACCACGGGGGCGGTGAAGAACGCGGGCGTCAGCGAGCGGCCGGCGGGTCGCTCCTCCCAGCGCCTGATACCGAAGTCGGCCGTGACGGCCAGCAGCCCTGGCGTCGCCCTGTTCTCCTGTGCGTAGACGAGTCCGCCCGAGACGGCCGGCACGCCGTAGGAGGTGGTGGCGGTACCGGAGCCGTACTCCCAGGCGATCTTGCCGTCGGTGAGGCGGAGCGCACGGAGGCGGTCCCCGCCGAAGTACGCGTGCTGCTCGTCGATCGCGAGCTGGCCCGGGATGTAGTTCGAGGAGTCGCTCAGGGGAAGGCGACGCTGCCACAGCAGGCGGCCCGTCTGGATCCCACGTGCCTGGACGAGGAAGGACTTCAGGTCACCGCTGTTCTTGCCAAGGATGATTCGGCCGCCGATCACTTGGGAGAGCCAGGGGCGGACGCCATCCCACTCGTACGCCTGGCGCCAGACCTCCTTGCGTGTGCGCGGATTGACGGCGATCAGGTGCCAGCCCGTTTCGTTCACGTCCGGGTCGGTGCTGTGATTGCCCCGGCGCGAGGCGGCGAAGAGCAGCCCACCGCCGGCGGTGAGGAGTTGCGTGCCCGTGCTGGTCCCGTCGAAGCCCTTCACCTCGATGGTTCGGGCCGCCTCCTTGCCGGTGCGGGGGTCGAGCGTACGGATTTTCAGAGCGCCCGGCCCTTCGTAGTTGCCGTCCGACAGGTAGAAGGATGTGCCGTCGGTGGTGACCTGGTGCGGCTCCATGACGGTGTTGTCCGACCAGAGTTCGGTGCCGTTCTTCGGGTCCAGGACCCGGAAGGAGACCGTCTCGGCGAAGCCGACCACGTCTCCGGCGAGCAGCTGGGTGGTCTTCTCCTCGCGGTCCAGCGACTCCCCCTTCCACAGCGCCGCCGGCGCCCCGTCCGCGGCCGTCGTGGCGGGGATCGCGGTGGGGCCGGTGGGGGACGGGGTGACGCCGGCTCCGGTGGTCGTGTCTCGGGAGCCCAGCCAGGCCCACACCCCCGCGCCCGCTCCCGCGACGCCGAGCAGTGAGCCGCCGCCCAGGGTCAGGGCGCGGCGGCGGGTGAGCGGGGTGCTTGCGACCGTCGCCGGCGTCGTGGAGTCCGCCGGCGCCGGCAAGCGGTGCGGGGCGTGCAGCCAGACGTCCGTCGCCCGGCGTGCGATGTCCGTGAGGAGCAGCGGTGGCAGGTGGTCCGCGAACTCGCCGTGGCCGTCGTGGAGGTGGTTCGTCAGGGTGCCCGTGGTGGGGCGGGCCGCCGGGTCCTTGGACAGGCAGGCCGTCAGGAGGGGGAGAAGCGCCTCCGGTACGCCCGTGAGGTCGGGGTCGGCGTAGCGCACGCGGTAGAGGAGGTCGGCCGGGGAGCCCGTGCCGAAGGGGCCGTGGCCGGTGGCGGCGAAGACGAGGACGCCCGCCAGGGCGAACACGTCACCCGCCGGCGTGTGTTCCTCGCCGCTCGCCTGCTCCGGCGACATGAACGCGGGCGTTCCCGCCGCCGCCCCCGTGCGCGTCAGGTGGTCGTCGCCGGCCGCGCGGGCGATGCCGAAGTCGATGATCTTCGGGCCGTACGCGGTGACGAGGACGTTCGAGGGCTTCAGGTCGCGGTGCACCACGTCCGAGGAGTGCAGCTGCGCGAGCGCCCCGGCGAGCGCGGCGCCCAGGGCGCGGACGGTCGGTTCGGGCAGCGGGCCGCCGAGCGCGACGGCGTCGTCGAGCGGCGGTCCGAGGACGTACTCGGTGGCCAGCCACGGCGTCTCGGCCAGCGGGTCGGCGTCGACGACGGCCGCGCCGTGCCGCGCGCCGATGATCCGCGCCGCGTCCGTCTCCAGGCGGAAACGGCTGCGGAAGGCCGGGTCGGTCGCGAGCCGGGCGTGCACGGTCTTGAGCGCGACCGTACGGCCGCCGGGCGTGCGCGCCAGGTACACCGTGCCCATGCCGCCGGACCCGAGGCGGGCGAGGAGTCGGTACGTGGCGACGGCGGCGGGGTCGTCGTGGGTCAGGGGCGACAGCATGAGGTCAGGTCCGTGGGGAGTGGGAGGGGAGGGTGGGGACGGCGGCACCGAGGCGCCCGGCGGTGGGGTGTTCGGCGGCGGCCCGCCTGGCGCTGGGGCCGTTGGCCGTGGGGCCCTCGTTCGTAGCGCCCCCGGCGGTGGGGCCGTTGGCCGCAGGGCCCTCGGTGGAGCCCTTGGTCGTCGGGCCTCCGGTCGCGGGGGTCTTGGCCCCGGGGCCTCCCGCGGCCGGGTCCTCCGTCGCCTGGACTTCCGTCGGGCTCAGTTCCGCCGCCAGGAGTTCCGAGGACTGGCGGGCCAGTGCCGCCACCACCCGGCCCGGCAGCCAGCCGGGGGTGAGCAGGGTGCCGGCCGAGTTCAGGACCGTGCCGTGCGCGGTCGGCGGCGCGAGCGCGGCCATCAGGTCGGTGGCGGTCGGGCGGTCCGCCGGGTCGCGGGCCAGGCAGGCGGAGATCACCGGCCGCAGGGCCGGCGGGAGTTCGTCGCGTTCGGGCACGGTGTGGCCGGTGGCGGCGTACGCGAGGACCGCGCCGAGCGCGAAGACGTCACCCGGCGGGCGCGGCCGGCCGCCGGACGCCTGCTCGGGGGCGAGTGCGCCCGGGTCGAGGCCCGGCAGGCCGGTGCGGCGTTCGCCGTCGGGCGCTGCCGCCCGTACCGCGCCGAAGCAGCTCAGCCGGGGCCCGTCGGCCGTGAGCAGGACCGCGGCGGGGGAGACCCCGGCGTGCGTGAGGCCCTGCGCGTGCGCGGCGGCGAGCGCCTCGGCGAGGGCGGCGCCCACGGCGCGTACGGTCGCCTCGGGGAGCGGCCCGCCGTGGACGGCGAGGGCGACGGGGAGGGGGAGCAGGGGGAGGTAGGGGCTCGCGTGCCAGGGCGGTTCGCCCGGGGCGGCCAGGTCCGTCACCGGGGCGATCCAGGGGCCGAGGAGGCGGCGGGCCGCGTCGGCCTCCGTGGCGAAACGGGCCGGGTCGGTGCCGGGCAGCGGGGTGCTCAGCAGGACCGTACGCTCGCCGTCCTGCGTACGGGCCACGAAGCGGCGGAACGGGACGGCCGGGCCGGGCGGGTCGAGGCGGGTGATCAGCCGGTACGGGCCGATCCGGCGCGCGGACTCCTCCCGCGTGCGCGACTGTTCCACGTGTACGTCCCCCCGTCGTTCCGGCGCCCCGTGACGACGGGGGCGGGACGAGCCTATCGAGGGGGGAGGGGAGGGCTGTGGCCGGGAGTGCGGCGGCCGGTCCGTGACGGCCGGTCGTGGCCTGGAACGTCCGCGTTGTTCGAATTGCGATGGTGAAGTATCTGTGTGTACGCCGTGGCGATCTCCATAATGCGCCAATTCCCGATGGGCAGGGCTCGAACGGGTGCTCGGCGGCTAGGATCGCGATGCTTGCCCGGCTGTGATGCTTGCTGTGGCGAAGCAGTAATGATCATCTTCGGGGCGCGGCGGGGGAGAGCATGTCGTTCGAACAGGAGTGGGCGTCCGTACGGTCCACGTCGACGGCCAACGTGGGCATGAGGCTCAATCAGGTCGCCCCCGAGCCCGGCGGTGGCGGCGGAGGCTCCGCCGACCTGAGCGTCGACCAGGACAAGCTCGGCGCCATCGGCAGCGCCGCGTACGCGCTGCACGGCCGGCTGGTCAAGGACGGCAACCACGCCCGTACGAGCACGACGGAGGCGGGGACGAGCCTGGCCGGCCACGGCTTCCTCACCGGCTCCGCGCTGACGACCGTCCAGGAGACGTGGAGCTCGCAGCTGAACACGCTGCTCGACGCCTGCGCCAACATCTCCAACCACCTCGACTACAGCGCGGCCTCGCACGCCGAGGAAGAGGCGGACATCGCGGCCGCCCTCGCGACGTCCAAGATCGACGAGTACCTCAAGTAGGCGGGGGACCTGCTGTGCTGACCTTCGACAACGTGTACCAGGCGCCGCTCGACAGGATGAAGTCCGCGGCCGACGACTGGGCGGCCATGAAGGGCAAGCTCGACACGCTCGCCCAGGACGCACAGTCGACGATGGCCGCGAAGGCCAGGGACGACTACTGGCGCGGGGTGAACGCCGAGGTCACCAAGCCCTTCGTGGACAAGACCGCGAAGGAGTTCGGCGACGCCGCCAAGGCGGCCGACGGAATCCACAAGGTCCTGGAGGACGGATACAACGCCTTCAAGAAGGCGAAGGACGACCTCAAGAAGATCGTCGACACGGAGGCCCCGGCGAAGGGCTTCAGGGTGACCGGCGCCGGCAAGGTCGAGGCCGTCGAGCCGCTGTCCTCGACCAAGGACCAGGGCTTGCGGCACGACCCCGACTTCCAGGAACTCGTCCGCAAGGAACACTCCGACATCGCCGTGATGCAGCAGCGGATCGACGCGATCGTCGAGACCTGCGACGACGCCGACGTGGCCTGCTCCAACGCGCTCAAGGCCGACATCACCGCCGACCGGCACAACTTCAGCGCCCCGAAGTACACGAGCCTCGACGCCGAGGAGGCGCAGCGCGCCGTCGACCTCGCCAAGAAGGGCCGGGACATCTCGCACGAGGAGCTGACGCGCCTCAACGAGCTGCTCAAGGACAACAGCGGCTCGAAGGAGTTCTCCCGGACCTTCTACGACGGCATGGGCCCCCGGGGCGCGCTGGAGTTCTTCGGCCAGCTGTCCACGGACACGTACGACTACGCGAAGGTCGACAAGCAGCGCCTCGCCGACGTCCAGGACCTGCAGAAGAACCTGGGCCTCAACCTGGCGACGGCGACGCGGGGCGGCGACGCGTGGACCGAGAAGTGGTCCGCCGACATGCGCAAGCTCGGCACGGAACGCATCCCGCTCGCCAAGTACGACAACAACCCGGCGTACGGCTACCAGCTGCTCGGCGGCATCATGCGCTACGGCGACTACGACAAGAAGTTCCTGGTCCCGATCGCCGAGCACGTCACCCAGCTCCACGCGAAGGACCCGTACCTCTTCGCCAACAGCAAGCCGATGATGGCCGGCGGGCTGCAGAACCAGTACAACCCGTCGGGCGTCAACGGCTCCGGCTTCGACCCGATGATCTCGATGCTGGAGGCGCTCGGGCACAGCCCGGACGCGGCGAAGGACTTCTTCTCGAAGGAGCCGACGTCGTACAACCAGGACGGGAGCGTGGGCGGGACGGTCGACCTCGACCCGAAGAAGGACGACAAGCAGACCAGCTACCTGGACTTCTTCGCGAACAAGGACTACACCTTCTTCGCCGATAGCGAGGGGCACGACCCGGACGAGCTCACCAAGACCATGGGGTACATGCCGGACGCCCTCGGCCATGCCCTGGAGGCAGGGACGCTGGGCCACGCCTGGGACGACCCGACGCCGGAGCTGAAGCGGGACGAGGACACGGCCAAGATCATGCGGGACGTCGTCATGAAGTACGGCGATGCCGAACTGCTCAAGAAGTGGCAGCCCACGTTGGCAGACAGCCTCGGCAACATGGGCGCCGGCTACATCGACGACCTCAACTGGGCTCTGGACAAGAACACCTCGGACAGCCCCTTCCACCCGACGAAGGACCCGGCGGCCCACCTCGAATTCGGGCGCGGGGACACGGTCAAGTTCCTGAGCACCCTCGGCCAGCACCCGGACGCCTACGCCACGGTCTCCACTGCCGAGCGCCTCTACACCACCAGCGTTCTTGAGGCGCAGGTCGGCTCGGACGGCAGGATCGACGAGGGAGGCGCGCGGGGCGCCGCGTTCACCGGCGCCACTCTTCAGGGTCTGCTCGACCAGTCCCGCGGGGACCAGGTCGAGGCCGAGGGCATGAAGAAGCACGAGGATTACGAGAAGGCGCAGGCGGCCAAGGCCGGCTGGGTGGAGTTCGGTACCACGGCGGCCATCGCGGCCGGTGTCGCCTTCCTGCCCGCCACCGCCGCCGCTGCCGGCGCGGCCGCCATCCTCGTACCGCTCGCGGTCGACACGGGCTCGGGGGCCATGGAGCAGCTGGCCGGGCAGGTCATCGGCGACTGGTCGGACAAGTCGGTCGAGGACCACAAGGACAAGACCGAGGGCCAGATCCACGACGACAACGCCGCGATGTACGAGGCCGGTCGGTACAGCGCCGAGTCGCCGATGGAGCGATTCCTGACCGAGCACCGCAGCCAGGTGAGCAGCGACCTCCGTCAGGACATGATCGAGTCCGTGAGCAACGGCTACATGAACGGCAACACTCACGCCAGGCAGACCGGCAACGCCCCTGAGACCGGCTGATCCGCCGTCGCCCCGCCCGACGAGGAATCCCGAGGAACACGATGAGAAGAGCGTCCGCGTCCGTATCGACCGTGCTGGCCTTTGGGCTGCTCCTCACCGCTTGCGGAGGCGGTGAGGGCGAGTCACAGGTGGCGCAGAGGTGTGACGGGTCGCTTTCGCCCGCGGCGGTCGGGGCGATGGAGGCGGTGCTGGGCACGAAGGAGTTCCAGTGGGGTGGAACCGGGCTGGAGCGGACAGTGAAGGCTCTGATCGACGATCAGGCGGTGCTGGGCAGGGCGCCGGGCGTTCCTCCGATGTGCGAGGTCGGCGCCGCCGCTGACAGCAGGCTCGGCTTCAGTGTCGACTTCAGGCTCCATGACAGCGAAGACCTGTTCGACGACGGCACCAAGTGGACGGCCGAGGGCCGGCACCTCTACGGGATGGGTCGGGAGGCGAGCACGGACAACGAGAAGGCGTACCTCTTTGTCGGCTGCACCAACCCGCAGATGAAGGGGTCGGACAAGGAGCCGGCCCCCATCGAGAGCGTGCTCCAGTTCAAGAAGCCGATCAAGAGCGGCGCCTACCCCCCCAACACCCCCGCCACCCGCGAGGCCTACCTCACCGTCCTTCACTCCGTCACGCTCGCGGTCGTGAAGAAGCTCGGCTGCGAGGGGGACGCGGGGCTTCCCGAGAAGCCCGTCTTCACGGAGAAGAAGTGGCGCGGGGAGAAGTAGGCCCTTCCCCCGTCAGTCCTCGGCCGTCTCGGCGGCCGAGCCCAGCTGGGACAGGAGCAGCAGCGTCGCGCGGGTGATCAGGGCCGCGAGGAGGATCGTCGCGAGGCCCTCGACGTGCAGGTAGGCGATCTTCGGGCCCAGCCAGGAGAGCAGCCACCAGATCAGGGCGTCCTGGACGAAGCCGGCCAGGCCGAAGACCAGGAGGGCGGGCAGCGGGACGCGGCCCGACGGGCCTATGAAGATCACCTGGGTGAGGACCGTCATGGCGACGGCCGCCATCAGGACGGAGAGGACCTTGTCGACCGTCTCCGTGCCGCCCAGGGTGATGCCGGGCAGCAGTCCGCAGGCGAGACCCACGCCGACGAGCACGCCGAGTCTGCGTCTTCCTTGATCGTTCATGGGCGGACTGTGGCACACCGCGCGGCGGGTTGTGAAGATCCCGTGAGCGAGATCCCTTGGAGACCGTGGCGGGATTCGAACCCACGTAACTCGCTTTGCAGGCGAGCCCCTCAACCACTCGGGCACACGGTCGTGTTGTGCAGTGGTACGACCGTAGGGCGGGGGCCGGGAGGGGCTCAAGGGTTCCGGGCCGCGTGCCATACGACTGCCACACCGCCGCAACATTCCGTTCGTGGTCGTACGTCCAAGGGGGGAGGGAGACCGGGACTCCTGACAGGGGCCATCTGCTGGTTCACCTCTTACTCTGGGGGAATGAGCGCCCTCGAACCCCGCGACGCCGACACCCCCGGACCCCCTGCCGTACGCGGCGACGCCAAGGGGTCCCTCCTCGACCCGGACCACCGGGCGCTCAGCATCGGCATCGTCTCCGTCGTCCTGCTCATCGCCTTCGAGGCGACCGCCGTCGGCACCGCCATGCCCGTCGCCGCCCGCGAGCTCGACGGCATCCCCCTCTACGCCTTCGCCTTCTCCGCGTACTTCACCACCAGCCTCTTCGGCATGGTCCTCGCCGGCCAGTGGTCCGACCGGAGCGGCCCCCTCGCGCCCCTCGCCACCGGCATCAGCGCCTTCGCCGCCGGACTCCTGCTCTCCGGGACCGCCGGGGCCATGTGGCAGTTCATCCTCGGCCGCGCCGTGCAGGGCCTCGGTGGCGGCCTCGTCATCGTCGCCCTGTACGTGATCGTCGGCCGGGCCTACTCCGAACACCTCAGGCCCGCGATCATGGCCGCCTTCGCCGCCTCCTGGGTCGTCCCCTCCGTCGTCGGACCCCTCGCCTCCGGAACCGTCACCGAGCACCTCGGCTGGCGCTGGGTCTTCGTCGGCATCCCCGTCCTCGTCGTCTTCCCGCTGGCCCTCGCCCTCCCCGCGATACGCCGCACCGCCTCCGGCCCCGCCGACCCGGCCGCGCCCCTCGCCCCCTGGGACCGGCGCCGGATCGTGCTGGCCCTCGGCATCTCGGCCGGCGCGGCGCTCCTCCAGTACGCCGGACAGGAACTGCGCTGGCTCTCCCTCCTGCCCGCCGCGGCCGGTCTCGCGCTCCTCGTGCCCGCCGTCCGCGGTCTCCTGCCGCACGGCACCTACCGGGCCGCCCGCGGACTGCCCTCCGTCATCCTGCTGCGCGGCATCGCCGCAGGCTCCTTCATCGCCGCCGAGTCCTTCGTCCCCCTGATGCTGGTCTCCCAGCGCGGCCTCAGCCCCACCCTCGCGGGCCTCTCCCTCGCCGTCGGCGGCCTCACCTGGGCGCTCGGCTCCTGGATCCAGTCGCGGCCGTGGACGGAGCCGTACCGCGAGCGGCTCGTCGTCCTCGGCATGGTCCTCGTCGCGCTCGCGATCGCGACGGCGCCCAGCGTGCTGATCGCGACCGTGCCGGTGTGGGTGGTCGCGGTCGCCTGGGCCTTCGGCTGCCTCGGCATGGGCGCCGTGATCGCCTCGACGAGCGTGCTCCTGATGAAGCTCTCCGCCCCCGAGCAGGTCGGCGCCAACTCCGCCGCCCTCCAGATCTCCGACGGCCTCTCCAACGTCCTGCTGCTCGCCGCCGGCGGCGCGGCCTTCGCGGCGCTCGGCGGCGGCGCGGTGGGCCACGCGATGGACGCGGGCGGGACCACCGGCTCCCACCCGGCCGCCTTCGCGGCGGTCTTCCTGCCGATGGCGGGCGTGGCGGCGGTGGGGGCGTGGGTGGCGACACGGCTGCACGCACGCGGGGCCGTGACCGACCAGGCGCGCGAGGCCGTGACCGACCACGCGGGCGGGGCCGTGACCGACCGCGCGGGCGGGGCCGGGGCCGGGCCTGTGGAGGTGTAGGGCCGCGGTCGCGTAAATGCGTCGTCGGCGGTCCCTCCGTCCCCCTAGCCTTCCCCCATGTACGAGATCACCCTCCCGGTCGGTGACGGTTTCGCCGACCTCGCCGATGCCCGGGGTGTCACCCCCGAGGAGCTGGCCGCGGAGGCCTGCGCCCGTGTCGTGGCCGCCGAAGCCGATCGCGTACGGGACGAGGCACTGCGCCTCGCCCTGCGGCACGGCTCCCTCCTGAGGAGGCTCGGCGAATGACGCGGACGAACGGCACCGCCACCCGCTTCCTCACGGTCGCCGAAGCCGCCGAGGTCGCCCGGATCGCGTTCACCGGCGACGGTGTGCCCGAGCTGCGGGCGCCGGGGCTCCTGGAGTCCGCCGTGCACCGGCCGAGGGCCCGGATGCTGGGGCAGAGCGCGTACGGCGACGTGTACGAACAGGCCGCCGCGCTGCTGCACGCCGTCGCGACGAACCACCCCTACGTCGACGGGAACAAGCGGGCCGCCTGGCTCTCCGCGGCGGTTTTCCTCGCCGTCAACGGAGTCGATCTCGCCGACGCCGACCTCGAACGGGCATACGCCCTGGTCATCGCCGTCGCAGGCGGCGAACTGGCCGACATTCCGGACATCGCGCGCCGCATCCGGGAGCTGTGAGGACCGTCTCAAGCGCACCCGCCACGCCTCCGTACGGGGCGGGTCGCGACGCCCGCACCGGTAAGGTGGCCCGGTTGTCATATCTGGACGAGCGTCGAACCCGGAGATCGTGACTACCACCGCCACCTCCTCCCATCACCTTTCTCCCGCCTTCCCCGGACGGGCCCCGTGGGGTACCGCCGGCAAGCTGCGAGCCTGGCAGCAGGGCGCCATGGAGAAGTACATCCAGGAGCAGCCCCGTGACTTCCTCGCGGTCGCCACGCCAGGCGCCGGCAAGACCACCTTCGCGCTGACCCTCGCCTCATGGCTGCTGCACCACCACGTCGTGCAGCAGATCACCGTCGTCGCCCCCACCGAGCACCTGAAGAAGCAGTGGGCGGCGGCCGCGGCGCGGATAGGGATCAAGCTGGACCCGGACTACAGCGCCGGGCCGCTCAGCAAGGAGTACGACGGGGTCGCCATCACGTACGCCGGCGTCGGCGTGCGGCCCATGCTCCACCGCAACCGTTCCGAACAGCGCAAGACCCTCGTCATCCTCGACGAGATCCACCACGCCGGAGACTCCAAGTCCTGGGGCGAGGCCTGCCTGGAGGCCTTCGAGCCCGCCACCCGGCGCCTCGCGCTCACCGGCACCCCCTTCCGGTCCGACACCAACCCGATCCCCTTCGTCACGTACGAGGAGGGGAACGACGGCATCCGGCGGTCGTCGGCCGACTACACCTACGGCTACGGCAACGCGCTCGGCGACGGCGTCGTCCGGCCGGTCATCTTCCTCTCCTACAGCGGCAACATGCGCTGGCGCACCAAGGCCGGCGACGAGATCGCCGCCCGCCTCGGCGAGCCGATGACCAAGGACGCGGTCTCGCAGGCCTGGCGGACCGCGCTGGACGCGAAGGGCGACTGGATGCCCAACGTCCTGCGCGCCGCCGACCAGCGCCTCACCGAGGTCCGCAAGTCCATCCCGGACGCCGGCGGCCTCGTCATCGCCTCCGACCAGGACTCGGCCCGCTCGTACGCCAAGCTGATCCGCGAGATCACCGGCACCAAGGCCACCGTCGTCCTCTCCGACGACACCGGCGCCTCGAACCGCATCGACGAGTTCAGCGAGAACACCGACCGCTGGATGGTCGCGGTCCGCATGGTGTCCGAGGGCGTCGACGTCCCCCGCCTCTCCGTCGGCGTGTACGCGACGACCATCTCGACGCCGCTGTTCTTCGCCCAGGCCGTCGGCCGCTTCGTGCGATCACGCAGGCGCGGCGAGACCGCCTCCGTGTTCCTTCCGACGATCCCCAGCCTCCTCGGCTTCGCCAACGAGATGGAGGTCGAGCGCGACCACGTCCTCGACAAGCCGAAGAAGGCGGGCGAGGACGAGGACCCGTACGCCGAGTCCGAGAAGGAGATGGCCGAGGCCGAACGCCAGCAGGACGAGGACACCGGCGAGCAGGACATGCTGCCCTTCGAGGCCCTCGAGTCCGACGCCGTCTTCGACCGCGTGCTGTACAACAGCGCCGAGTTCGGCATGCAGGCCCACCCCGGCAGCGAGGAGGAGCAGGACTACCTCGGCATCCCCGGCCTCCTCGAACCCGACCAGGTCCAGCTGCTCCTCCAGAAGCGCCAGGCCCGGCAGATCGCGCACAGCCGCAAGAAGCCGGACACCGAGGCGGACCTCTTGGAGCTTCCGGCGGAACGGCGCCCCGTCGTTTCCCACAAGGAACTCCTCGAACTGAGGAAACAGCTCAACACGATGGTCGGCGCGTACGTCCACCAGACCGGCAAGCCCCACGGCGTCATCCACACCGAGCTGCGCCGGGTGTGCGGCGGACCGCCGAGCGCCGAGGCGACGGCCGGGCAGATCCGGGAACGGATCAAGAAGGTGCAGGAGTGGGCCACGCGCATGCGCTGAGCCCCTGACGAACGATCGAGGCCCGTACGCCGGTGTGCGTACGGGCCTCGGGCGTCCCGTGGGCACGGGAGCGGGCCCGGAGGCCGGCCCCCACGGTCGGCCTCCAGCCGCCTCCACGCCACGTGCACGACATAGCCGATCTTGTCCGCCGAAGTCCCTCGTCAGACCGACGAAGGCCCCGAACCGTCTCCTTCCGCCCGTCGGCGCCCGGATTCTGGACGAGGTCTTCCGCTGAGCGGAGCGCGCCGCTACTGTCCCGGCTCACAAGCAATCGCCCCGTGGCAGCGCCGCCGCGGAGCGCAGCCGGTGTACCCCTTCCTGCCGGCGGCCTCTGACGTGCGTCGCCGCGGGACCGGCGCCGTAACTCCGTGAGAGCCCGCCGCCACTCACTCCGAAGGAGAGGGCGTCGTGACCGCGGAGACCTCCCAGACGCTCGACCGGGGACTCAGAGTCCTCAAACTGCTCGCCGACACCGACCACGGCCTGACGGTCACCGAGTTGTCCAACAAACTCGGTGTCAACCGGACCGTGGTCTACCGGCTGCTCGCCACGCTCGAACAGCACGCGCTCGTCCGCCGCGACCTCGGCGGGCGCGCCCGAGTCGGCCTCGGAGTGCTGCGGCTCGGCCGGCAGGTGCATCCCCTGGTGCGGGAGGCCGCGCTGCCCGCGCTGCGCTCGCTCGCCGAGGACATCGGGGCGACGGCCCACCTGACCCTCGTCGACGGGGCGGAGGCGCTCGCGGTCGCGGTCGTCGAACCGACCTGGACCGACTACCACGTCGCCTACCGGGCCGGCTTCAGGCACCCGCTCGACCGGGGCGCTGCCGGCCGGGCCATCCTCGCCGCCCGCCAGGGCGGACTGACCGAACCCGGCTTCACCCTCACGCACGGCGAACTGGAGGCGGGCGCGAGCGGCGCGGCGGCCCCTCTGGTCGGCGTGACCGGGGTCGAGGGCAGCGTCGGCGTCGTCATGCTCGCGGACGCGGTACCGGAGCGGGTGGGACCGCGGGTGGTCGACGCGGCCCGGGAGGTCGCGGACGCGCTGCGCTAGAGCGCGCGGCAACGGGGAACCACCCCTCACGCCCGGGGCCCTGCCCCTGCCCACGCGCCCGCGGGACGGTGCCCCGACCCGCCCGCGACGCGGACCGCGCCACTCCAGGGCTCCCGCCCCCGCTCCGGTAGCTCCCGCCCCCGCACGCGCGGTCTCCCGCCTCCGCGCCCGCGAGGGGCTGGCGCGCCCCGCCGTGTGGGCGCCCGCTCCGGGGCTCGGGCCCCGCGGGGCGGTGCCCCCGGCCACCTGCCGTGCGGGCAATCGTCCCTCCCCCAGGCTTCGTCCGGGGGGACCCCCAGGGCTGGACGGGTGGGCACACGGGACGGCGCCCCCTGCCGGGCCTAGGCTTCCGCGCCTGAGCCTGCATCACACGTGCGGCGCCGTAGTGGGGTTGTGCCCACCCTCCCCCGAGCTCTCGGCTTCGCTCGAGCAGGGGGGACCCCCATCGCCCCTTGCGGAACGCCTGCCCACAACCCGGCCCGGCAGGGCGCGGCACGCAAGTCGGCCCGGTCAGGGCGCTGCCACAACCCGGTCCGGGAGGGCGCCTGCCCACGGTTCGGCCTCGCCCCCGGCGGCGGCTCTACGGGCCGGCCGTCAGGAGGGTGCCCAGGGGGGTCGTCGCGTGGTGGACCGATCTGCCCGTGCGGGTCGTCGTGAGCAGGCCCGCCGCGCGCAGCGCCTGCGCGTGGGCCGAGGCCGTCGCGTTGCTGACGCCCAGCCGGCGGGCCAGTTCCGTCGTCGTGCGGGGTGCGGAGAGGGCCCGGAGGAGTTCCGCCCGGGTACGGCCCAGGACGCCGGCGAGGGCCTCATCGCCGGTCACCCCGGACGGGACCGGCGGCAGGCCCCCGCCCGCCGGGTACGTCAGGACCACCGGGCGGTCCGGGAGGTCCTGGACGAGCGGGCCGCCCCGCCAGTGGAACGTCGGGAGGAGGACCAGGCCCCGTCCGGCGAGGTGCACGTCGCGAGGGGCCGCGCCGGGCCACTCCCAGACGCCGTCCCGGATCCGGAGCCCCGGCGCCAGGGCACTCAAGGCCGCGCCCAGGCCGCCCTCGGCGACCGTGAGCGCGTGCCGGGTGAACTCCGCCCGGTGCAGGTCCTGGACCAGCGGCCACACCGGCGCGAGGACCGTCTCGTACGCCGTCCGCTGTGCCCGCTCCACCACCCGCCACGCCCCCTCGTCCCCGCCGTGCAGGCCCCGGATCCACGCCGGTGCGGCGCGCTGTCCCGCGTACACCCGCTCCAGTTCGGACCGTACGCACTCCGGCCGGGCCGCCCGGATCAGCGCGAGGCCCTCCTCCCGCGTCTCGCCGAGGACGTCGAGGAAGTACGGGGCCACCCCGCCCGGCACCAGGTCCGCCAGCGGCTCGGCCGCGCCCGGCAGGGCACGCAGGAGCCTGCCCCGCCAGCGCCCGAAGAGCAGTTCCTCGTGCGGGGCGCCCAGCATCATCAGGGCGGCGTGCAGTTCGGGCACGGGGGACGGCCGGGGCGCGAACCGCACCCGGGTGAAGTCCTCCGCCGTGAAGTGGATGCGCAGCAAGCTTCCCCCAGTTCGCCAGCCTTTCGGGTCAGGCCTCAACCTTCGCGCCGTACCCCGCCCCGTCCAAGGATGCCGTGCATGACCAAGCACCCCGCACCCAGCCGCCGTACCGTCGCCAAGGGCGCCCTTCTCGGTGCCGCCGCCGTCCTCTTCGGCCCCTCCGTCGCCCGGGCGGCGGAAGGAGCGGCCGCGCTCCGGCTGCCCGCGCCGACCGGCCCGCACCCCGTCGGCCTCCGCACCTTCGCGCTGACGGACACCTCCCGCAACGACCCCTGGCAGCCCGGCGTCCGGGAGGTGATGATCAGCGTCCTCCACCCGGCCCGGACCGTCCGCGGCTTCCCGCGCGCCCCGCAGCTCACCCCGGCCGAGGCCCGGGAGTTCGCGGACCTGGCGCCCCTGGTGCACCCCGGCCTTCCGGCCGCCGGCGTCGACTGGGGCGCGGTCCTCACCCACGGGCACGTGAACGCGCCCCCGCTCCCCGGGCGCCGCCCCGTGCTGCTGTACTCCCCGGGCGGCGGCGACTCCCGCACCCTCGGTACGACCCTCGCCGAGGACCTCGCGAGCCACGGCCGGGTCGTGGTCCTCGTCGACCACCCGGGCGACGCCAGCCAGGTGGAGCTGCCGAGCGGAATGCGCGGGACCGTCCTCACCGGGCCCCCGGACCCCGCGACCTTCCGCACCATGATCGACACCCGGGTGGCGGACCTCCGCTTCGTCCTCGACCGGCTCGGGGACCTGCCGCTCGCCCCCGTCATGGACCTGGACCGGATCGGCGTGTACGGGCACTCGGCGGGCGGCACCGCCGCCGTGCACGCGCTGGCCTCCGACGGCCGGATCGCCGCCGGCGTCGACCTGGAGGGCTTTCTGGACCTCGATCCGGAGCTGGTGGCGGGCCTCGACCGGCCGCTGCTGCTCTTCCGTACCGACGGCTTCGACGAGGCCGCGCGCCTCGAACGCTCCTGGTCGGGACTCCCCGCCCGCCGCGTCCTGCTGCCCGACGCGAACCACTGGATCTTCAGCGACTACGCCCACCTCGTCCCGCAGCTCCAGGCAGCCGGGCTCGTCACCGCCGGGGCCAGGGCCGCGCTCGTCGGGGCCGGAGACCCGGCGGCGGCGACGGCGGTCGTACGGAACGGGGTGCGGTCCTTCTTCGCCCGCCACCTCGCGGCGCACGGCCCGGTAGCCCGGCCCCGGCGCTCGCCCCAGTAGCCTGGGGGCGTGTTCTCCAGCCTCTCCCGTCCCCGCGCCCTCGCGCTCTGCGCCCTGCCCGTCGTCGCGCTCTTCGCCGTCGTCGGGCTCGCGCCGCTGCCGTACGCGATCGCGCAGCCCGGCACGACCGCCGACGTGCTCGGCGAGGACAAGGGGCGGGAGGTCATCACCATCACCGGCGCCCCGGTCCGGCCCACCAAGGGCGAGCTGCGGATGACGACGATCATCGCGACCGGGCCGTCCACGGACGTGGACCTCGCGGACGTCACCGACGCCTGGTTCCGGACCGACCGGGCCGTCCTGCCGCACGACTCCGTCTACCCCTCGGGGAAGTCCGACGCCGAGATCGAGAAGCACAACCTCGGCCAGATGAAGGAGTCGCAGGACGCGGCCACCCTCGCCGCGCTCGGGTACCTGAAGAAGGACCCCGCGAAGGTGAAGGTGACCCTGCACCTCGCCGACGTCGGCGGGCCCAGCGCCGGACTGCTCTTCTCCCTCGGCATCGTCGACAAGCTCGACGGCGACGGGGACGGCGGCGAACTCACCGGCGGCCGGACCGTCGCCGGGACGGGCACGATCCAGCCGGACGGTACGGTCGGCGCGGTCGGCGGGGTCTCCCTCAAGACGCAGGCCGCCGCCCGCGACGGAGCCACCGTCTTCCTCGTGCCGAAGGACGAGTGCTCGGACGCCCTGGCCGAGCAGCCGAAGGGCCTGTGGCTGGTGCCCGTCACCGCACTCAGCGACGCGGTGGCGTCCCTGCGGGCCCTGGAACAGGGGCAGGAGTCGAAGGTCCCGTCCTGCTGAGCTCGCCCTTGGCGGCGCCCGGAATGTCGCCGGATATGTCGCGGGGCGCGTCCAGCGCCCGCCAGGAGGGGAAGACCAGCGGGCAGAGCGTGGCCAGGAAGTACAGCCCGCCGACCGTGAGCAGTGCCGTGGTGATGCCTACCCGCTCCACCAGCAAACCGGCGGCGAGCCCGCCGAGTGGGGTCGTGAGCAGCACGCTGGCCGTGCTGGCGCTGCCGACCCGGCTGCGCAGCTCCGCCGGGACGATCTCGTAGAAGGCCGCGCCGAGGATCGGGTTGAGCACCCCGGCTCCGAGGCCGCCGAGCGCCATCACCACGAGCAGGGGCGGGGTGGTGTCGGTGAGGGCCGCCGTCACGTACACGGGGGCGCCGCAGAGGAGGAAGCCGACCGCGAGGACTGGGCGGCGCGGGAAGCGATGGCCGACCGCCGCGTACAGCAGGGCGCCGGCCAGGGCGCAGCCGCCGAAGACGGCGACGAGCAGGCCGAGCGCCGCCGCCCCGCCGAGCTCCTCCCGGGCGTGCACCGGCAGCAGGACCGAACTCCAGCTCTGGGCCAGGCCGTTGGTGACCATCACCATGAGGTTGACGCCGAGGAGCAGCCGGGTGCGCAGCATGAACGAGTAGCCCTCGCGCAGGTCGGCGCGGTACACGCTCAGGGACAGCGGCGGTGCTCCGCGTGCCGGTTCGGCGGAGGGGACCCCGCGCAGGCCCACGAGGACGAGGAACGCGGAGACGGCGAAGGTCGCGGCGTCGATGTACAGGACGGTGTCTGCGCCGAGGAGCGCCACGAGCAGGCCGGCGAGCGCGGCGCCGGTCATCCGGGCGCCGCGCGAGACGGCGTCGTAGAAGCTGGTGGCGCGGGAGAGCGGGGTGCCGGCCCGCTCGGCCAGGTCGGGAGTGAGGACGTTGCGGGCGGTCTCGCCGGGGGCGTGGAAGAGGCCGGTGACGGCCATCAGCGCGCACAGCATCCAGAACCGGAGCACGCCGGTGTGGTTGAGCAGCGGGATGGCGGCGAGCGCCAGGGCGCAGACGAGGTCGGAGCCGATGGAGACCCGGCGGCGCCCGATCCGATCGATGACCGGGCCGCCGACGAGGGCGGAGAGGAGGACGGGCAGGGCGGCACAGAAGGCGACGAACCCCGCCTTGCCGGGGCTGCCGGTGGTCTCCAGGGCGAACCAGGGGACGGCGATGAGGGTGAGTGAATTGCCGCTGATGGAGATGGCGTTGGCGGCCAGGACGGTGGCCAGTGGTGTGCGGTCGCGCACGGTGTTTCCCCCCGAGGTGGTCGGCTCCGTCAGGCAGCGGTGGCGTAGTGGGAGCCGGTGGCGGAGCCGGGCGTGGCGAGCTTGAGGCCGAACTCGACGAGCCTCCAGCCGAGTCGGATCCGTACGGGGACGGCGGGGGCGACGGGGGAGTGCGGCCGGACGGCGGCGGCCTGGTGCCGGAGCTCCTCGGCGGTCAGCGCGTGCAGCTGGAGATGGATGTCGGCATGCATGATGCGGGTCCTTCCGTGGGTGCGGGCGGTGACGTGCGGGCGTGCGGGTGGAGCTAGGGGTGTCTCGGGCCGGGTCAGTCCTCGCGCTGCGGGAAGGCGTGCAGGTGCATCCGTACGCGGGCGGCGCCCGGGGCGTCGGCGTCGCCGGCGTCGCTGTACTCGTTGATCAGCGCGTGGATCTTCTGGTTGAGCTCGCGCAGCCGCTCGGGCGGGAGGCTCAGCTTGAAGTCGCTGAAGTCCGAGGCTCCGGCCCAGGCCTCGTCCCAGGTGTGGCGCGTGGCGACCCAGGTCGACAGCTCCTGGGTGTGGATGTTCGCTATCTCGTGCAGGAAGACGTCGAGGGCGCCCTGGACCTCGGGGTCCGGGTTCTTGTGGAGCGTCTCGTCGAAGGACGTCCCCTGGTGCGCCGCCTTCCACCAGCGCTCCCGGCCCTTGCCGCGCGTCGGGTCGTCCACGATGAAGTCGTGGGCGGCGAGCTGGCGCAGGTGGTAGCTGGTGGCGCCGCTGGACTCGCCGAGCCGCTCGGCCAGTTGGGAGGCGGTGGCGGGGCCGTACCGGCGCAGTGCGCGCAGCAGCTGGATGCGCAGCGGGTGGGCGATCGCGCGCAGGGAACGCGGGTCGAGCGTGCGGCTCAGGGACGCTTCGGTCCGCGTGTAGTCCTGCTCTTCGGGCTCGGGCATGGTTCCACCGTAGAGTTGCAAAGAAGTCTCTGCAAGTGTTTTTGCAGAGACTTCTTTGCAACTCTTCTCTTCTCTTCGCGCGGCGTCCTCCGCCGCTACTCCTGCGCCGCCTGCTCCACCAGCGGGATGATCCGCAGCGGCACCGGGTTCTCCATCACGATCGCCGTCGACGCCCGCACGATCCCCTCGAAGGCCACCACCTTGTCGATCACCCGCTGGAGGTCCGCGTTCGAGCGGGCGACGAGCCGGCAGAGCATGTCACCGTGGCCGGTCGTCGTGTGCAGCTCCAGCACCTCCGGCACCGTGGCCAGGTGCTCCCGCACGTCCGCGCCCTGGCCCTGCTTGATCTCCAGGGTCGCGAAGGCCGTCACCGGATAGCCGAGCGCCGCCGGATCCACCTGCGGCCCGAAGCCCCGGATCACCCCGCTCGCCTGGAGCCGGTCCAGCCGCGCCTGCACCGTGCCTCGCGCCACCCCCAGGCGCCGCGAGGCCTCCAGGACCCCGATGCGCGGCTCGCGCGCGAGGAGCGCGATCAGCCGGCCGTCCAAATGATCGATCGCCACAGCGGCCTCCCCATGGTCAGGATGTACAAGTCGCACGGCCATACTCGCCGAACGCTGTACAGTCTGACCAGTAGATCAGCGAACTCTTGCGCACCTTGCCGAACGGCGAGACATTGCTGCCATGACTGAGACCATCGATCACACCCCTTCCACCGCGCGTAAGGCCGATCCCTTCCCGGTCAAGGGAATGGACGCGGTCGTCTTCGCCGTCGGCAACGCCAAGCAGGCCGCGCACTACTACTCCACGGCCTTCGGCATGAAGCTGGTCGCCTACTCCGGACCGGAGAACGGCAGCCGCGAGACCGCCAGTTACGTCCTCACCAACGGTGCCGCCCGTTTCGTGTTCACCTCCGTCATCAAGGCCACGACCGACTGGGGCCGCTTCCTCGCCGAGCACGTCGCCGAGCACGGCGACGGCGTCGTCGACCTGGCGATCGAGGTGCCGGACGCCCGCGCCGCGTACGCCTACGCCGTCGAGCACGGCGCCACCGGCCTCACCGAGCCGTACGAGCTCAAGGACGAGAACGGCACCGTCGTCCTCGCCGCCATCGCCACGTACGGCAAGACCCGCCACACCCTCGTCGAGCGCTCCGGCTACGACGGCCCCTACCTGCCGGGCTTCGTCTCCGCCAAGCCGATCGTCGAGCCGCCGGCCAAGCGCACCTTCCAGGCCATCGACCACTGCGTCGGCAACGTCGAGCTCGGCAAGATGAACGACTGGGTCGGCTTCTACAACAAGGTCATGGGCTTCACGAACATGAAGGAGTTCGTGGGCGACGACATCGCGACCGAGTACTCGGCGCTGATGTCGAAGGTCGTCGCGGACGGCACCCTCAAGGTGAAGTTCCCGATCAACGAGCCGGCGATCGCGAAGAAGAAGTCGCAGATCGACGAGTACCTCGAGTTCTACGGCGGCGCCGGCGTCCAGCACATCGCCCTCGCCACCAACGACATCGTCGCCTCGGTGCGGGCGATGCGGGCGGCGGGCGTGCAGTTCCTCGACACCCCCGACTCGTACTACGACACCCTCGGTGAGTGGGCCGGCGAGACCCGCGTGCCCGTCGAGACCCTGCGCGAGCTGAAGATCCTCGTCGACCGCGACGAGGACGGCTACCTGCTGCAGATCTTCACCAAGCCGGTCCAGGACCGCCCGACCGTCTTCTTCGAGATGATCGAGCGCCACGGCTCGATGGGCTTCGGCAAGGGCAACTTCAAGGCGCTGTTCGAGGCGATCGAGCGCGAGCAGGAGAAGCGCGGCAACCTGTAGCCCTCGTTGTGGGCATACGTTCCGCAAGGGCGGAACGGGTGGGCACAACGGACGGCGCCCTTTGCCGGGCCTAGGCTTTCGCGCCTGAACCCGCACCGCACTGGCGGTGCGGGTTCAGGCACGTAAGGCGGAGGCGCCGCGGAGGGCGCCGTCCCGTGTGCCCACCCTCCCCCAAGCTCTCGGCTTCGCTCGAGCAGGGACCCCCATCGCCCCTGGGGGTCCCCCCGGACGATGTCTGGGGGAGGGACGATCGCCCACACGGCGGGGCGGGCCGGGCCCCCGTTCAGCTACGCCGTGGGGCCGTCGCCTTCGTGGGCTCCGGGCGCAGCTCCGCCGGAAGTTCTTCCGGGAGTTCACCCAGGGCCGTCAGGGACTCCTCCGCCCGCCGCGCGTGCAGCGGGGAGAACTCCGGGTTGATCCGCAGCGCCTCCGTCAGGTGGCGGCGGGCCGGGCCCGGCTGGTCCAGGGCGCGCTCGATCTCGCCCCGGTGGTACGTGAAGAGCGCACTCCGCAGCCCCTCCTCCGTGGCCCGTCTCGCGTAGCCCAGCGCCTCCCTCGACGCGCCCGATCGGTGCAGCGCCCAGCCCAGCGCGTCCGCCGCCCGCACCGAGCGGTGGCCCCGCGCCCACTCCGCCCGCATCCGGACGGCCGCCGCCGCCGGGTCGCCGTGGTCCGCGTCGAGCAGCCCCAGAGTCACCTCCGCGCCCTGCCACGTACCCGTCCGCAGCCGCTCGTACAGGGCCCGCGCCTCCCCGCCCCGGCCCAGCGACTCGTACAGCTCGCCCGCCTCCAGGAGGTACTCCGGCAGCGGCAGCCGGGCCAGGGCCGCCCGCCAGTCGCGTACCGCCTCGTCCGTGCGGCCGAGGGCCGCCAGCGCCCGCGCCCGGCCCGCGAGCGAAGGCCCGTGGTCCCGTACGAGCCGCAGCGACGCCCCGAACCGCGTCAGGGCCTCCTCCGGCTCGCCCCGTTCCCACGCCAGGTCCCCGAGCCGCGCGAGGGCCGCCGCCTTCTCCGCGTCCGTCTCCGCCAGGGCCGTCGCGTCGAGGGCCGCCGCGTCGGCGTCCTCCCGCCAGCCCCGGTCGCGGTAGGTCTGCGCGGCCCTGGCCCGTACCACCGCGCCCGCGTGCAGCTCCTCCAGGCTCTCCATGGCCTTCTGGGCCGCCTTGTACTCCCCGAGGCCGTTGTACGCGTCCATCAGGACCGGATACACCGGCCACCGCTTCGGGTCCGCCTTCCGCACCCGCTCCCCGAACTCCCTGGCCGTCTTCCAGTCGCCCCGCGCCCCCGCGAGCGCCCCGAGACCGAGCTGCGCCTCCAGATTGCCGCGCGCGGCGGGCCGTTCGGCGAGCGAGCGGCTCAGGGCTCGCTCGGCCCGCGGATAGTCCCGTACGTCTCCGAGCCGGCTGCCGCGCTCCGTGTACGCCACACCCAGCTCCGCCCAGGACGCCTCGTCGTCCGGGTGGGCCCGCAGCCACTCCTCCCGGTCGGCGATCAGCGCGGCCAGGTCCGGGAGTGCGGCCTGCGCGCCCGCGTGGGCCGCGATCACCGCCCGCTCCGCCGGGCCCGGCGGGGGCGGCGGGCCCTGGCCGGCGAACTCCGGGACGTACAGCAGCGCCGTCGCCGCGAGCACCGCGCCCACCCCGGCCGCCAGGACCGTCCTCGACACGTTCTCGGTCTTCATGGCGCTCACTGTGCGCCCGCATCCGCCTGTACGAAGAGCACACGAAGCGCTCGCTCCGGCGGGTTCACACCGATGGCCCCGGGTGCCACGCTGGACGCATGGACGATCTTCAGAAGGACGATCCGCAGAGGCTCCACGAACTCCTCCGGGCCGGGCTCCCCGCCGAGGCGCTGCTCACCGATCCGGACGTGACGGCCTCCTACGCGCGCGACATGGCGAGTTTCTGCGCGGCCGGCACCCCCGCGGCCGTCGTGCTCCCGCGCACGGTCGAACAGGTCCAGCACGTCATGCGCACCGCGACCGAACTCCGCGTCCCCGTCGTCCCGCAGGGCGCCCGCACGGGCCTGTCAGGCGGCGCCAACGCCTCCGACGGCTGCATCGTGCTCTCCCTCGTCAAGATGGACCGCATCCTGGAGATCAGCCCGGTCGACCGGATCGCCGTCGTCGAACCGGGCGTCGTCAACGCCGTGCTGTCCCGCGCCGTCGCCGAACAAGGCCTCTACTACCCGCCGGACCCCTCCAGCTGGGAGACCTGCACCATCGGCGGGAACATCGGCACCGCCTCCGGAGGCCTGTGCTGCGTCAAGTACGGGGTCACCGCCGAGTACGTCCTCGGCCTCGACGTCGTCCTCGCCGACGGCCGCCTCCTCCGCACCGGCCGGCGAACCGCCAAGGGCGTCGCCGGCTATGACCTGACCAAACTCTTCGTCGGCTCCGAGGGCAGCCTCGGCATCGTCGTCGGGGCCGTCCTCGCGCTCAAGCCGCAGCCGCCGGCGCAGCTGGCGCTCGCCGCCGAGTTCCCCTCCGCGGCCGCCGCCTGCGAGGCCGTCTGCGCGATCATGGAGCGCGGCCACACCCCTTCGCTGCTCGAACTCATGGACCGCACCACCGTCCAGGCGGTCAACAAGCTGGCGCGCATGGGTCTGCCGGACACCACCGAGGCGCTGCTCCTGTGTGCCTTCGACACCCCGGACCCGGCCGCCGATCTGGCCGCCGTCGGGGAGCTGTGCACGGCGGCGGGTGCCACCGAGGTCGTCCCGGCCGCGGACACCGCCGAGTCCGAACTGCTCCTCCAGGCACGCCGGCTCTCCCTCACCGCCCTGGAGACGATCAAGTCCGCGACCATGATCGACGACGTGTGCGTGCCGCGGACGAAGCTGGCCGAGATGCTCGACGGCACGTCGGCGATCGCGGAGAAGTACCACCTGACCATCGGCGTCTGCGCGCACGCGGGCGACGGCAACACCCATCCCGTCGTCTGCTTCGACCACGCGGACGAGGACGAGTCGCGACGGGCGCGGGAGTCCTTCGACGAGATCATGGCGCTCGGACTCGCTCTCGGCGGCACGATCACCGGCGAGCACGGCGTGGGCGTCCTCAAGAAGGAGTGGCTGGCACGGGAGCTGGGGCCGGTCGGTCTGGAGCTCCAGCGCGGGATCAAGGCCACGTTCGACCCGCTGGGGCTGCTCAACCCCGGAAAGCTCTTCTGAGTCCTCGGGCTCCACGCGTACGCGTACGGGGGTCACAGCTCGCCGTCCTGGGACTCGTCCGACGGCCACGGGTCGCGCAGCCACAGCTCGTCGGTGCCCACGGTGGTGGCCAGGATCTCCGCGAGCCCGTCGTCGATGCCGAGCCGCTCGGACTCGGTGCCCGGCGGCACCGCGAGCAGGGTCCGCTCCAGCCAGGCGGACACCTGCGCGGACGGGGCTTCGAGCAGCGCGTCGCCGTCGGGGGAGGAGAGCGCCATCAGGATGACGCTGCGGCCGTCGACCTTCGTGGGCCAGATGCGGACGTCGCCGTGGCCGCAGGCCCGGAAGACGCCCTCGACGAGCAGCTCGCGCGCGAAGGTCCAGTAGACCGGGTGGTCCGTGCCGACGTGGAAGGTGATGTGGACGGCGTACGGGTCGTCGGTGCGGTAGGCGAGCCGGGCGGGGACCGGGACGGAACGCTCGGGGGAGAGCACCAGCTTCAGCTCCAGCTCGCGCTCGACGGTGGTGTTGTCGGTGTTCTGCATGGCCGTGCTCCTTCTCGCGGACGGGCCCCGGACGGGCCTTCACCTGGAGAGAGCGGGGTGGTCGCGGTTCATTACGCGACTTCGGGAAGTTTTTTCGGGAAGTTTCCGAGGGGGCGTTCGGGGCAGGTTGGCGGAGGGGATCACGGGTGGGATGCCGGGCGGGACGGCGGGCGGCAGGTGTCGGCCCGAACATCACCGGGAGTGATCGATTCCGGTGCGCGTCCCCCTCGAAGGCGGGCTTTCTCGCGGGCTCCTTGTCCCCTCGGGGACGTTCTTCGTTACTGTCCTCCTTGGGCGCGGCACGCCCGGCGTGCGGCCGTGCGGATCAAAGGCGTTGTGACTGAACGGAGTCGGGGCAGTGGCTACTCCTCCTGGAGGCGGCGGAGAGGTACCGCAGGCGGGGTACTACCCGGACCCGTCCATTCCCGGATACATCCGGTACTGGAACGGGGGCGCGTGGGTGCCCGGTACGAGCCGGCCCGCCCCCGCGGAGGGCGAGGTTCCGCCCCACCCGCCCGCCTCGGCGATCCCGGCCGGCCCGATCCTGGCCTCCGGTCCGGCCCCGGCCCCGGTGGCGACCCCCGCGACCCCCGTCCACACGGACCAGCCCGTCCACGCGGACCAGCCCGGCCACACGGACCAGCCCGTCCACGCGGCCCAGTCCGTCCAGTCCGCGGAGCGGGCGCAGTCCGTGGCGCCCGTTCAGACCGCCGCGCACGTGCCCGCCCAGACGCAGGCCCCCGCACCGGCGCCCGTACCCGCGCCCGTCCCCGTTCCCACCGTGGAGGAGACGGGGCCCGTCTTCCTCGACGAGGAGCCGGTCGCGCCGGAGCCCGCGTCGGCCTGGCAGGCGGACACCTCCCGCCAGACCGGCTTCGGTGGCGACCGCGACCAGAAGGTCTCCTGGGGCGCGCCCCGGACGCCCGACCCGCGCACCCCGGCCGAGTGGCCGGTCGCGGGCGCGAGTGAGCCGGAGGAGGAGCGGGCCGGCGCGCCGGCTCCCGCCGCGGACCCCCGGGCCACCGGGGGAGCGGCACGCCTCGGAGGCATGCCCGTCACTCCGATCCAGACGCCTTCCCCGGCACCCCAGCCGCAGCCCCAGCCCCAGCCGCAGCCCCAGCCCCGGGTACAGCCCCAACCGGCCCCCGCCGCAGCAGCCCCGGCCCCCGCCCCGGCCCCCGTCCAGACCCCTGCTCCCGCCCCCGCCCCCGTACCGTCCACCCCCTCCTGGGCCCAACAGCAGCCCCAGCAGCCCCAGCATCAACACCAACCCCAGCCCCACACCCCGGTCCAGCCCCAGGAGCAGCAGCCCGTCGTCCCGTGGAAGCCGCCCGTCGAGGACGTGTTCCAGCAGGCGGCCCGCGCGCAGGCCTCCGCGCGTCCCGCGGGGCTCGGCAGGCGTCTGCTCGCCCGGCTGATCGACACCCTCGTCCTGGGCGCGCTGGTCGGCGCGGCCTCCGTGCCCTTCGTGACCGCCGCCCTCGATCACATCGAGGGCAAGATCGAGGCGGCCAAGCAGTCCGGCACCACCGTCCAGGTCTGGCTCCTGGACTCGACGACCTCCGTCCAGTTCGGCATCGCGCTCGCCTCCCTCTTCGTCATCGGCGTCCTGTACGAGGCGCTGCCCACCGCCAAGTGGGGCCGCACCCTGGGCAAGAAGCTGTGCGGGCTCGAGGTGCGGGACATCGAGGCGCACCAGCCGCCGACGTTCGGGAAGGCGCTCCGGCGCTGGCTCGTCTACAGCGTGCTCGGGCTCCTGGCCATCGGTGTCCTCAACGTCCTGTGGTGCCTCTTCGACCGGCCCTGGCGCCAGTGCTGGCACGACAAGGCGGCCCGGACGTTCGTGGCGCGCTGAGGGAGCGCCGTCCCCCGAACGGGCGGTGATTCCTTGCGGGGCCGTCCCGCCCGGGATGCACTGCCCCCATGAGCACCGACCAGCCGCCGCCCGGCCAGCCGCCCGACGACGACCCGTTCAGCAAGAGGCCCCCGGAGCCGCCGCCGGGAGGGCCGCCGCCGGAGCCGCCTCCGGGAGGGCCGCCGCCGGAGCCGCCTCCGGGAGGGCCGCCGCCGGGTCCGCCTCCGGGAGGGCCCCCGCCGGGGAACCCGTACGGCTCCGGCCCCGGCTCCCCGTACGACAACATGCCGCCGCCCCCGCCTCCGTACGGCAGTGGTTACGGCGGCGGTTACGGCGGGACCGATCCGCTCTCCGGGATGCCGCCGCTCGCGGAGACCGGCCGGCGCGTCCTCGCCCGGCTGATCGACTGGGTGATCATCGCGGTGCCGCTCGCGATCATCGGCATCCCGTTCCACATCTACGACCGGGCGACCAGGGACGGCAACGACTTCGGGGACACGGTCAACAGCCTCAACGGGGGCAGCCAGCTGGTCTTCCAGCTCATCACGATCGTCGCGTACGTCGCCTACGACACCGTGCTGACGGCCAAGGACGGCCAGACCGTCGGCAAGAAGCTGATGAAGCTGCGGGTCGCGATGCTCAACGACGGCTCGACGCCCCCGATGAGTCAGTCGCTGCTGCGCGCCGTCGTGCTCTGGCTGCCCGCGCTGATCTGCTGCGCCTGCCTGTGGCCGCTGCTGATCCTCATCCTGATCGTGGTCGACAAGCCGTACAAGCAGGGTCTGCACGACAAGGCGGCGAAGACGGTGGTCGTCACCGTCCCCCGATGACGCGGACGGAGCGGTGATACGGACGAAGCGTCACGAACCGATCCGGGTATCGGCCCCAGCGCCCACGCGCTCGGCCGGCACCCGGATCTCTTCGTTCACGGGGGTATTGACGGGCCGCTCGCGCACCGGCATCGTCACCGCCACGAGGGTGCCGAGCAGCAGGGCGGCGGCGCAGATCACCGCGATGCCCAGGATCGTCGTCGTACCGGAGAGCAACAGCAGGGCGACGGTCGCGAGGACGACGGTGGCCGAACCGTAGGTGAGCTGTGCGGCGTTCGGACGCTGCATGACGGGTACCGCCCCTCGAGACTTCGGTTCGACTCTACGACGGTGGATGCCCGGGCGGTGTGACAGGTAAGCGTGACCTTACCCACGACGCCGATGCACGGGGGGCGCACGGGGTCACGGAATCGTCAATCTTCCTTCACGATGCGCCCGCTGAGTGTTCGATTATCGGAAACCTGGTCCTGCATAGTGCAGTTGACCCGTTCAAGTCAAGATCTGTCTTTTCTCGCCCCACTCCGGTCGAATGTCGTCACTTGTGACGCGCGACCCCGCCGGACGGACACCCCACCTTCGGTCCGAGAGCGCGGGCGCCGGGGAGGACAACACCAAGTGACCAACAGACGACGGGCGATCAGAGCGTCCGCAGTCGTCGTGGCGCTCGCGGCTACCGCCGCCACCGCCTCGACCTTCACCACCGCCTGGGCCGACAATCACGGAAGCGTGACGCCGGCCGGCATCCAGACCGTCGACAAGACGACGGTCGACCACGACCTGCCGGGTCCGTACAGCGAGCAGCAGGAGCAGCAGCGCAAGGCTGCCCTGGAGCAGGTGCTGAGCGGCGAGTCCAAGGTCGAGACCCGGAACGGCTCCAAGGTCGTCAAGCTCGACAACAAGAAGTACGTCGAGCTTGGCCGCGAGAAGACCGACAAGATCTTCACGATCCTCGTCGAGTTCGGCGACCAGGTGGACAACACCACCATGATCGACCGCAAGGACGACGACACCCCCGAGCTCAAGCCGAAGTACGGCGGCGAGCCCGGCCCGCTGCACAACCGTATAGCCCAGCCGGACCGTGCGAACAACAACTCCACGGCCTGGCAGGCGGACTACAACCAGCAGCACTTCCAGGACCTGTACTTCGGCACCGGCAAGAACGCCGACGGCAGCCCGAAGCACTCCATGAAGACCTACTACGAGCGGACCTCGTCCGGTCGTTACTCGGTCGACGGCACGGTCTCCGACTGGGTCAAGGTCCCGTACAACGAGGCCCGTTACGGCTCGAACTACTGTGGCCAGACCAACTGCGCCAACGTCTGGGACACCGTCCGCGACGGTGTCACCGCCTGGGCCGCCGACCAGAAGGCCAAGGGCCAGACCGACGCCCAGATCAAGGCCCAGCTGGCCGCGTACGACCAGTGGGACCGTTACGACTTCGACGCCGACGGCAACTTCAACGAGCCCGACGGCTACATCGACCACTTCCAGCTCGTGCACGCGGGCGAGGACGAGTCGGCCGGCGGCGGCGTCGAGGGCAAGAACGCCCTGTGGGCCCACCGCTGGTACGCCTACGGCACCAACGCGGGCAAGACCGGCCCGGAGAACAACAAGGCCGGCGGCACCCAGATCGGTGACACCGGCATCTGGGTCGGCGACTACACGATGCAGCCGGAGAACGGCGGCCTCGGCGTCTTCGCGCACGAGTACGGCCACGACCTCGGTCTGCCGGACCACTACGACACCTCGGGCGGCGAGAACTCCACCGGGTTCTGGACCCTCATGTCGTCCGGTTCCTGGCTGGGCCAGGGCAAGGACGCCATCGGCGACCTGCCCGGCGACATGTCCGCCTGGGACAAGCTCCAGCTCGGCTGGCTGAACTACGCCAAGGTCAACGACTGGCAGCGCTCCACCAAGACGACCCACAAGCTGGGCGTCTCGGAGTACAACACGAAGAACCCGCAGGCGCTCCTCGTCGAGCTGCCGAAGAAGAAGGTCACCACCGACATCGTGGCTCCCGCCGAGGGCGCCTCGCAGTGGTGGAGCAACATGGGTGACGACCTCAAGAACACCCTGACCCGCTCCGTCGACCTCACGGGCAAGACGTCCGCCTCCCTGGAGCTCCAGGGCTGGTACGACATCGAGGCCGAGTACGACTACCTCTACGCCGAGGTGTCGACCGACGGCGGCGCCAACTGGACGGCGCTGGACGGCACCGCCGACGGCGTGGCCCTCCCGCGCGACGCGGCCGGTGCCCCGGGCCTGACCGGTGCCTCCGACGTGCACAAGAAGCTCGTCTACAACCTGGGCGCCTACGCGGGCAAGAAGTTCGACCTCCGCTTCCGCTACCAGACGGACGGCGGCGCGGGCGGCAAGGGCTTCACGGCCGACGCCATCAACGTCACCGCCGACGGTGCCTCCGTCTTCGCGGACGGCGCCGAGAACGGCGACAACGGCTGGGTCGCCAAGGGCTTCTCGCGGGTCGGCAAGGGCTTCACGAAGGAGTACGAGCAGTACTACATCGCGGAGAACCGCCAGTACGTCTCGTACGACAAGACCCTCAAGGTCGGCCCGTACAACTTCGGTTTCACGGGTGACAAGGCCGGCTGGGTCGAGCACTACCCGTACCAGAACGGTCTGCTCATCTGGAAGTGGGACCTGTCCCAGAAGGACAACAACACCTCCCAGCACCCGGGCGCCGGTCTGGTCCTCCCGATCGACTCGCACCCGAGCCCGCTGAAGTGGTCCAACGGTGAGCTGATGCGCAACCGTGTCCAGGCGTACGACTCGCCGTTCAGCATCTCCCGCACGGACGGCTTCCAGCTGCACTACAAGGACGTCGCCACCTGGGTCCCGTCGCAGGCCGGTAACCCGACCTTCGACGACCGCAAGGGCGTCTACTGGTTCGCCGAGACCCCGCGCGCCGGTGTCCAGGTAACTGACACCAACACCAAGATCCAGGTCGTCAAGGAGCCGAAGGATGGCCAGACGATCACGGTTCAGGTCGGGCCCTCGACCAAGTAATCGGTAAAACCGCAGGTCAAACCATGATCGGCCGTCGCCCTCTAGCGGGCGGCGGCCGATCGTGTTTAGGTGCGTCTGACGCATTTCTTATTGACATCTGATCCACGGGGGAGTGGTTCCGCATGCCCAACGGAGGGTTCTGCAAGCTGCCGGGAGGCAGCGTGGTCGTCGCCATAGGGCTTCCCAGCCCGGCCGGCGACGGCGCCACCGTCCGCTTCCTGGTCCACGCCGCCAACCGCGCCCGCGCCCTGACCCGGCTGCGGAACCTCGGGCTGCGGGCCGTCTACCTCCGGGGCAACGCCGAGCCGCCCACCCCCGACGAGATCACCGCCGTCCTGCACCACCCGGACGGCCTGCTGTGGAGATCCACCCCGGGCGCCGCCCAGGAGCTCTGGCACCCCGTACGGTCCCTCCCGAAGGAGCCCGCGGCGTAGGGGGTGCCCTGTCGACCAGGCCGGGCTCGCGACGCCTGGCACCGCTGCCGGGGCCGGGGGAGCTACGCCACGACCGGCTTGCCCGTCAGTTTCACGCCCGCCGTCCGGAGCTCCTCCAGGGCCCGGTCCGTGGTCTCCTTGGCCACGCCCGCCGTCAGGTCGAGCAGCACGTGGGTCCGGAAGCCCTCCCGGGCCGCGTCCAGGGCCGTGGCCCGGACGCAGTGGTCGGTGGCGATGCCGACCACGTCGACCTCGGTGACGTCCCGCGAGCGCAGCCACTCCGCGAGCGTCCCGCCGTTCTCGTCGCGCCCCTCGAAGCCGCTGTACGCCGCGGCGTACGCGCCCTTGTCGAACACGGCGTCGATCGCCCCGCTGGCGACGGCGGGCGCGAAGTTCGGGTGGAAGCCGACGCCCTCGGTGCCGGCCACGCAGTGCACCGGCCAGGAGGACACGTAGTCCGGCTCCTCGCCGGCCGGGGCGAAGTGCGCGCCCGGGTCGACGTGGTGGTCGCGGGTGGCGACGACGTGCCGGTAGGAGGTGCCCGCCGTCTGGCCGACCAGGTCGGTGATGGCGGCGGCGACGTCCGCGCCGCCCGTCACCGCGAGGCTGCCGCCCTCGCAGAAGTCGTTCTGAACGTCCACAACGATCAATGCGCGGTGCATGGCGGGTGTCCTTAGCGCGTCGGAAGGGAGACTTCGAGCCTAGAGACTTCCCCCTCCCGGCGGGAGGGGGCGTCCCAGAGGACTCCTACACGTACTCGGTCGGCACGACCACCCGCACGACTACACGTACTCGGTCGGCAGGACCACCGGCACGACTACACGTACTCGGTCGGCAGGACCACCGGCACGACTACACGTACTCGGTCGGCAGGACCACCGGCACGACTACACGTACTCGGTCGGCAGGACCACCGGCACGACTACACGTACTCGGTCGGCAGGACCGGCTCGCCCCGTGACAGCTGGATCGCCGACATCGGCAGCCCCGCGCGGGCCGCGATGTGCCTCGACCTGGCGGCTTCGAGCGGCTCCCGGGCCACCACGCCGCCGCCCTTGACCAGCTCGACGAGCAGCTGGTGGTCGGCGAGCTCCGGCGGGACCGGTCCCGTGCCCACGACCTCCGCCTCGGCGACGCCGGCCGCGTCGGGCCTGCGGGCCGCCCACTTGCGGCCGCCGACCGAGGCCTTGCCGCCCAGCGACTTCTTGGCCACCGGCACCAGCGGCGCCTTCGGATCGGCCGAGGCGGCGCGGGCGACGAGCTTGTAGACCATGGAGCAGGTCGGGTGGCCGCTGCCGGTGACCAGCTGCGTCCCCACCCCGTACGCGTCGACCGGCGCCGCCGCGAGCGAGGCGATGGCGTACTCGTCGAGGTCCGAGGTGACCACGATCTTCGTGTCCCGGGCGCCCAGCTCGTCGAGCTGCGCCCGCACCCGGTGCGCGACGAGCAGCAGGTCGCCCGAGTCGATCCGTACGGCCCCGAGCTCGGGCCCGGCGACCTCGACGGCGGTCCGGACGGCCTCGGCCACGTCGTACGTGTCGACGAGCAGGGTCGTCCCGCGCCCCAGGGTCTCCACCTGGGCCCGGAAGGCGTCCTTCTCGCTGTCGTGGAGCAGGGTGAAGGCGTGGGCGGAGGTGCCGACGGTCGGGATGCCGTAGCGGAAGCCGGCCGCGAGGTCGGAGGTCGCCTCGAAGCCGCCGACGTACGCGGCGCGGGAGGCGGCGACGGCCGCAAGCTCGTGGGTGCGCCGGGCGCCCATCTCGATCAGGCGCCGCCCGCCGGCCGAGGCCGACATGCGGGAGGCGGCCGCCGCGATGGCCGAGTCGTGGTTGAGGATCGAGAGGATCACGGTCTCCAGGAGCACGCACTCCGCGAAGGAGCCCTCGACGCGCAGCACGGGGGAGCCGGGGAAGTACACCTCGCCCTCGGGGTAGCCCCAGATGTCGCCGGAGAAGCGGTAGCGGGCCAGCCACTCCAGGGTCGGCTCGTCGACGATGCCGCGCTCCCGGAGGAAGCCCAGGACGGCGGGGTCGAACCGGAAGTTCTCGACGGCGTCCAGGACCCGGCCGACGCCCGCGAGGACGCCGTAGCGCCGCCCCTCGGGCAGCCGCCGGGTGAAGACCTCGAAGACGGAGCGCCGGTCGGCGGTGCCGGCCCGCAGGGCCGCCTGGAGCATGGTCAGCTCGTACTGATCGGTGAAGAGCGCGGTCGACGGCACGTCCACCGGCAGCCCAAGGTCCGCAGCGTTCATGTCAGCGATGCTAGCGCAGAAATCGTCAGAGTGACGATTTCTATCGTCACGGGTGTGCCACACCCGGGGAGCGCCGTGTGCGCGCCCCGTTTGCGCGACCGCCCCCCAGGGGTGACAACATGGTGTGAGTGAGCGTCGCGCCTATTGAGATCGAACGTACGGAATCGGCCGAGGAGGTCTCCGCGGTCGTCGAACCCGACGTGCCCTGGGTGACCCTCGTGCACAACGATCCGGTCAACCTGATGAGCTACGTGGAGTACGTCTTCCAGTCGTACTTCGGATACTCCAAGGACAAGGCGCACAAGCTGATGCTCGACGTGCACAACAAGGGTCGCGCGGTGGTCTCCGCCGGCACCCGCGAGGAGATGGAACGGGACGTGCAGGCGATGCACGGCTACGGCCTGTGGGCGACCCTCTCCCAGGACCGCTTCTGATGGCCGGCCGCTTCGAGGTCCTCCCCGGCGGCGGCGCGGCCGTCGCGCTCGACGACGTCGAGATCTCCATCCTCCGCTCCCTCGCCGTCCAGCTCATGGAGCTGATCGGGCCGGGCGACGAGCCCGCCGCCGACGCGGACCCGCTGGCCGCGCTCTTCGCCGAGGGGCCGAGTGAGCCGCCGTCCGACCCCGCCCTCCGGCGCCTCTTCCCCGACGCCTACGGGGACGACAGCGAGGAGCTGCGGTCGGCCGCCTCCGACTTCCGCCGCTACACCGAGAACGACCTGCGGGCCCGCAAGCGCGAGGACGCCCTCGTGGTCGTGCGCGCCCTGGACTCCCTCTCCGCCGAGGCGGCGGGTGAGGGCGGCGCGGTCCTGAAGCTCACCCCGGACGAGTCCCGGGCCTGGCTCGGCGCGCTCAACGACCTCCGGCTGACCATAGGGACCCGTCTGGAGGTCACGGACGACGAGGAGAGCGAGCAGCTGTACCGGCTGCCGGACTCCGATCCCCGCAAGCCGATGGTGATGGCGTACCTCTGGCTGGGTGCGCTCCAGGAGTCCCTCGTCGCGACCCTGATGGCCTGACCGTCGGGACGCACGGCGGGGTGTTCGCTCAGCGGACGCTCAAATCCGGATAACGAATGCGTTATCAGAGCGTCCGCGTCGCCATCTTGTGCACCTTTTGTCCGTGTTTATTTGTGGCGTGCGCCACGCCCAACTCCCTCGATCACCCTCCACCCCGTGATAAATCTTCACGACCGCTCGGGCACGCCACCCCTGTTCCCGAGGGCGCTTGGACCGGCTGACCGCCGGTAGCACTCCATCCACATCCGGGGGGATCAGGATCTGATCCGCAGCAGACGCACTCGCAGTCGCGCGGATCAGCATGGAGAAAGGCGCACCACCATGACCTCAGTGCAGGTCGACAAGCAGCATGACGGCAATGAGGCCGCGGACTCCGCCACGGGCGAGGGTTACCACCGCGCACTCGGCGCCCGCCAGATCCAGATGATCGCGATCGGCGGCGCCATCGGCACCGGGCTCTTCCTCGGTGCGGGCAAGGGCATCTCCATCGCGGGACCGAGCCTGATCCTCGCGTACGCCATCGCGGGCCTCGTCATCTTCTTCATCATGCGGGCGCTCGGCGAGCTCCTCATGTACCGCCCGGTGTCGGGCTCCTTCTCGGAGTACGCGCGCGAGTTCATCGGCCCGTTCGCGGGCTTCGCGACCGGATGGACGTACTGGCTCTTCTGGGTCGTCACCGGCATCACCGAGGTCACCGCCGCGGCGACCTACATGACGTACTGGTGGGACATCCCGCAGTGGCTCTCCGCCCTCGTCTTCACCGTGATCCTCTACGGCGCCAACCTGATCTCCGTGAAGCTCTTCGGTGAGCTGGAGTTCTGGTTCTCCATGGTCAAGGTCACCGCCATCGTCGGCATGATCCTGATCTGCGCCGGCATCCTCACCCTCGGCTTCTCCGACGCCGGCGACACCGCCTCCGTCACCCACCTCTGGGACCTCGGCGGCTTCTTCGCCGGCGAGAACGGCATCGGCTCGACGCTGATGACCCTCCAGATGGTCATGTTCGCCTTCCTCGCGGTCGAGCTGGTCGGCGTCACGGCGGGCGAGTCCAAGGACCCGAAGACGGTCCTGCCGAAGGCGATCAACACCGTGCCGTGGCGCATCGCCGTCTTCTACGTCGGCGCGCTGATCATGATCCTTTCGGTCGTCCCGTGGACCGCGTTCAAGCCGGGCGTCAGCCCCTTCGTCGAGGCCTTCGAGAAGATGGGCCTCGGCATCGGCGCCGCGATCGTCAACTTCGTCGTCCTCACGGCCGCCCTGTCGTCCTGCAACTCGGGCATGTACTCCACCGGCCGCATGCTGCGCGACCTCGCGCTCAACGGCCAGGGCCCGAAGGTCTTCACCAAGCTGACCAGGTCCGGCACCCCGCTCGTCGGCACCACGGTCTCCGCCGCGCTGATGATGGTCGGCGTCTGGATCAACTACCAGTGGCCCGGCGAGGCGTTCAACTACGTCGTCTCCTTCGCCACCATCTCCGGCATGTGGGCCTGGATCGTCATCCTCATCTGCCAGATCCGCTACCGGCTCAAGGCCGACCGGGGCGAGCTGCCCCAGTCCTCCTTCAAGGCGCCCGGCGGCATCTGGTTCAGCGTCTTCTCGCTCGCCTTCATCGGCATGGTGATCGTGACCATGGGCATGGACAAGGACAACCGGGTCGCGCTGTACGGCGCGCCGGTGTGGGGCCTGGTCCTCGCCGTCTCCTACCTGGTCCTCAAGGCCCGCAACCCCCAGGGCGCCTCCTTCGTCAAGCGCGCCTGACGCTCTGACCTGCTCGGTCTCACCATTCGGGCCGTTCCGTACCATCCATCGGTACGGAACGGCCCGTCTGCTTATCCTGTCGGCATGCTGACCATCACCCGGGCCCTGTACGACCAGATCGTGGCGCACTCCCGCGCGGACCACCCCGACGAGGCCTGCGGCGTCGTCGCGGGCCCGGTCGGCGAGGGCCGCCCGGAGCGCTTCATCCCGATGCTGAACGCGGCGCGCTCGCCCACCTTCTACGAGTTCGACTCCGGCGATCTGCTGAAGCTCTACCGCGAGATGGACGACCGGGACGAGGAGCCCGTGATCATCTACCACTCGCACACCGCGACCGAGGCCTACCCGTCCCGTACGGACATCTCGTACGCGAACGAGCCGCAGGCCCACTACGTCCTCGTCTCCACCGCCGACACCGACGGCGCCGGCCCCTTCCAGTTCCGCTCCTACACGATCGTCGAAGGCGTCGTCACGGAGGAAGAGGTCAAGGTCGTCGAGGCCTACGAGTAGGACGTCGTCCGGAAGCGCGCCAGGTAGGCGGAGGGCGTCACCCCGAAATGCCGGGCGAACGCCCTCCGCAGGCTCTCGTCGCTGCCGAGCCCGCTCCGCGCCGCCTCCACCCGTACCCGCTCCAGACTGCTGTCGGGCGCCAGTTCGATAGGTCATGTGTTCTGGTGGCGGTGAGCAGACTTCGCCCGTCCTCGGGCGAGGGTCCGTAGCGTCGGTGCCATGAAGTTGGTGGTGCGGGTGAAGCTGCTGCCGACGCCTGAGCAGGCGGTGGCCCTCGAAGCGACCCTGCGTGCCTGCAACGAGGCGGCTAGCTGGCTCTCGGTCCGGGCGTTCGAGGGCGGCCGTACTTCGCGGGCCGCGCTTCAGGCGCTGGAGTATGCGGAGCTGAAGGCGCGGGGGCTGTCGGCGCAGCCCGCGCTGCATGTGCTGCGGAAGGTCGCGGACGCGTACACCACCCCGAGGGCGAACCTGAAGGCCGGGAACCTCGGCAGGCGCGGTTCGAAGCGCTACGGCAACGCGACCGGGAAGCCGGTCGCGTTCCGGCCGGATGCGGCGCATCCCTTCGACGACCGATGTCTGTCCTGGCAGTTGGACGAGCGCACGGTTTCGATCTGGACGACGTCCGGGCGGATGAAGGGCCTCGCCTTCACGGGTCAGGCCGAACAGTTGGCGGCTCTCGCCTTGTATCGGCAGGGCGAGTCCGATCTGCTCTGCCAGGGCGGGCAGTGGTACCTGCTGGCGACTTGCGAGGTTCCGGAGGCTGCTCTCAACACCGCTCCCGACGGATTCGCGGGGGTGGATCTGGGCATCGTGAACATCGCCACGACCTCCACAGGGTCCCGATACAGCGGCCGCCACCTGAACCGCCGGCGCGACGCTGATCGCCGGCTGCGCGCGAAGCTGCAGAGGAAGGGCACGAGGTCCGCCAAGCGGCGGGCGAAGCGGCTCGCGGGCAAGGAAGCCCGCCGGGCCCGGGACATCAACCACAAGATCAGCAAGTCCATCGTGGCGGAGGCTCAACGCACCGGTCGAGGGATCGCCCTGGAAGACCTCACGGGCATCCGCGAACGGGTACGGCTATGCAAGCCCCAACGCGTCACGCTGCATTCCTGGTCCTTCCATGAGCTCGGTCCCTTCATCGCCTACAAGGCGAAGCGGGCTGGAGTCCCGGTGGTGTACGTCGACGCCGCGTACACCAGCCAGGAATGCTCCCGCTGTCGCCACGTCGACCGGCGCAACGGCCTTCGCAGGCCGTGTTCGCATGCCAGGCCTGCGGCTTCGTTGAGCACGCGGACGTGAACTCGTCCCACAACATCGCCGCCCGCGGCTGGTGGACGTGGGTCCGCGGGGCCGAGTCAACGGCCCCTGTCCTCTCGCTCACCGCGTAGAGGCTTGGACGCAGCCGGGTGTCGTCGAAGCCATCGACGATCCCGAGCCGCAAGCCTGGGTGCACAGCCCAGGTGGTTGACGCGCCGCATCCTGGCCGCCTTCGCGGAGGGCGTCTCGCCGAAGCCGGACACCACCTTCGGCAACGTCAAGGCCGACGTCCTGCGGCATTTCGTGCCCGGTTTCGTCCCCGGGGACCTCGTGACGACGATCCAGGACTCCTCCTGGCCCGAGTGGCGCACTCGCTCCGCTTGCTCTCTACCTGCAAGGTCCGCCAGTCGGTCAGAAATCATCCACGATGTGAGATCACATTCCGAAACCCGGACCGGGAATCGATACGATGAGCCCATGGTTTCCCACGACGTGAGCGAAGAGACTCCGAGCACCACCGTGCTCGTCGCACGCCTGCACGTCGACCTGTGCCGCCTCGCCAGCGCGATCTGTACCTCACGCCGTACCGCACGCGCTGCGCTCTGAGCGACCGGCCGAGCGCCCTCACCGTACGACCCCTTCGCGCGGGGCCACAGAAGCGCGCCCATCACGCCACTTCCGACAGGAGCCCACGCCATGGCCATCGAGGTCCGCATCCCGACCATCCTCCGCACCTACACCGACGGCCAGAAGGCCGTCGAGGGCAGCGGCGGCACCCTCGCCGAGCTCTTCGCCGACCTGGAGTCCCGCCACACCGGGATCGAGGCCCGCATCGTCGACGAGGGCAAGCTCCGCCGCTTCGTCAACGTCTACCTCAACGACGAGGACGTCCGCTTCCTCGACGGCATCGACACCAAGCTCACCGACGGCGACAACGTCACGATCCTGCCGGCCGTCGCCGGCGGCATGGTCTGATCCACATGCGCTACGACTCCTCGCTGGCCGCGGTCGGCAACACGCCGCTGGTCCGCCTCCCCCGGCTTTCGCCCTCGGACGACGTCCGCATCTGGGCGAAGCTGGAGGACCGCAACCCCACCGGCTCGGTCAAGGACCGCCCCGCGCTCCACATGATCGAGCAGGCGGAGAAGGACGGCCGGCTCACCCCCGGCTGCACCATCCTGGAGCCGACCAGCGGCAACACCGGCATCTCCCTCGCCATGGCCGCCAAGCTCAAGGGCTACCGCATCGTCTGCGTCATGCCCGAGAACACCAGCGAGGAGCGGCGTCAGCTGCTCGCCATGTGGGGCGCCGAGATCATCTCGTCCCCCGCGGCAGGCGGCTCGAACACGGCCGTACGCGTCGCCAAGGAGATCGCCGCCGAGAACCCGACCTGGGTGATGCTCTACCAGTACGGGAACCCCGACAACGCCGGTGCGCACTACGCCACCACCGGCCCCGAGATCCTCGCCGACCTCCCCTCGATCACCCACTTCGTCGCCGGCCTCGGCACGACGGGCACGCTCATGGGCGTCGGCCGCTACCTCCGGGAGCACAAGCCCGACGTCAAGATCGTCGCCGCCGAACCGCGCTACGACGACCTCGTCTACGGCCTGCGCAACCTCGACGAGGGCTTCGTGCCCGAGCTGTACGACGCCTCCGTCCTCACCACCCGCTTCTCGGTCGGCTCCGTCGACGCCGTCACCCGCACCCGCGAACTCCTCCAGCAGGAGGGCATCTTCGCGGGCGTCTCCACCGGCGCAGCCCTCCACGCGGCCATCGGCGTCGGCAACAAGGCGGTCAAGGCCGGCGAGAGCGCCGACATCGCCTTCGTCGTCGCCGACGGCGGCTGGAAGTACCTGTCGACCGGCCTCTACACGGCCAAGACGACGGAAGAAGCGATCGAAACGGTCCAGGGCCAGCTCTGGGCGTAGCCCCGTAGCCCCCCCGTAGCTCCGTCGCGCCTCAGGCGCTCAGGCGCTCAGTGCGCGAGATGGCGGACCTGGTCCCACACGACCGGGTCCGCCTCTCCCACTCTCCGGCGGAAGTCACCCATCGGCACCTCCCGCAGCTCGTCCGTCTCCAGGAAGCTCGGCCGCCCCTGCGCGTCGCCCACCGCCCCCGGCGGCAGCGCGATCACCCCCGGCCGCTCGTCGTGGTACTTGCTGGTGATCTTGGCGACGAGCGCGCTGTCCCCCCGTACCACGAGCACCAGACAGGGCCGGTCCTTCGACCCCGGCCCGTCCTCGAAGGGCACGTCCGCCCACCAGATCTCCGCCGCCCTCGGCGGCCGGCCCGGAGCCCGCCGGGGCCCCTCGGGCCGCCGCTGCGGACGCGCCGTCGGACGGGCCGGCGGCCGGGTCCGGCCGGCGGGCCTCCGCTTCGAACGCTTCCACCCTCCCCCAGACTTCGTCCGGGGGGACCCCCAGGCGAGCGCCACCACCAGTGCGATCACCACGACCGCGACCAGCGCGGGCCACCACGACGTGTCCATACCTCAAGACCGTACCGGCGCGCGGTTCACTTCGCCGTAGCGCCCCGCCATCCATCCGAACCGGTGACAGAGCCCGTGAGTTCGCCCACAACGGGCCACCACGAAGGAGCGACAGGCCCGGGTGCGCCTTACGCTCGACAGACCGCACAGCCTCCCCTCCCTCAGCGCGCTTTCCCGCACCCGTCCACGGAGGTTCACGCTCCATGAAGCTCACCGTCGTCGGCTGCTCGGGGTCGTTCCCGTCCGCGGACTCGGCCTGTTCGAGCTACCTCGTCGAGGCCGACGGCTTCCGGCTGCTCCTCGACATGGGCAACGGCGCCCTGGGCGAGCTGCAGCGACACATCGGTCTGTACGACCTGGACGCGATCTTCCTCAGCCACCTGCACGCGGACCACTGCATCGACATGTGCGGGTACTTCGTCGCCCGCTACTACCGGCACGAGGGCGGGCGCTGCGACGCGCTCCCCGTCTACGCGCCGGAGGGCGCCGAGCAGCGGCTGACCACGGCGTACGCCGACACGCCCTCCGCCACGTCGATGAGCGAGGTCTTCGACTTCCACACGCTGACCTCGGGCAGCTTCGAGATCGGCCCGTTCTCCGTCCGTACGGAGAAGGTGTGCCACCCGGTCGAGGCGTTCGGCATCCGGGTCGAGCACGGCGGCCGTTCGCTCACGTACTCCGGGGACACCGGGGTCTGCGAGGCGCTGCACGACCTCGCCGACGGCACCGACCTCTTCCTCTGCGAGGCCTCCTTCACCCACGGCAAGGAGGAGGTCCCGGACCTCCACCTCAACGGCCGGGAGGCCGGCGCGCACGCGACCCGCGCGGGGGTGGGCCGCCTGGTGCTCACCCACATCCCGCCGTGGACGGACGGCGAGCGGAACCTGACGGACGCGCGCGAGGTGTACGCGGGGCCGTCGGAGCTGGCGCGGCCGGGAGCGGTGTACGAGATCTGAGTCCTCGTACGGACAACGGGGAAGGCCCCGGAACGTACGGACAACGGGGAAGGCCCCGGAACCTGGACGGTTCCGGGGCCTTCCCTCGTGTACGGGCGGGGCTCACGCCTTGGTGAGGTCCTCGATCTCCTCGTCGGGCTCGCGGCCCGGGGTGGGGAGGTTGAACTTGGTGATCGCGAAGCGGAAGACCACGTAGTAGATCGCCGCGAAGACAAGACCGATCGGGATGATCAGCCAGGGCTTGGTCGAGAGGTTCCAGTTCAGGCCGTAGTCGATCAGGCCGGCGGAGAAGGTGAAGCCCGCGTGGACACCGAAGGCCCAGGTGACGGCCATGGACACGGCGGTCAGGACCGCGTGGATCGCGTACAGGACCGGCGCGATGAACATGAAGGTGAACTCGATCGGCTCCGTGATGCCGGTGACGAAGGAGGTCAGCGCGAGGGACACCATCATGCCCATGACGGCCTTGCGGCGCTCGGGGCGAGCGGAGTGGGCGATGGCGATCGCGGCGGCCGGGAGGCCGAACATCATGATCGGGAAGAAGCCCGACATGAAGATTCCGGCGCTCGGGTCACCGGCGAAGAAGCGGTTCAGGTCACCGTGGACGACCTCGCCGGCGGCGTTGGTGAAGTCGCCGATCTGGAACCAGGAGACGGTGTTCACGAACTGGTGCATGCCGACGGGGATCAGCGCGCGGTTGATGAGGCCGAAGAGGCCGGCGCCACCGGCGCCGAGGCCGGTCATCCACTCGCCGAAGCTGGAGATGCCCTCACCGATCGGCTCCCAGACCAGACCGAAGACGACGCCGACGGCGGTGCCGACGAAGGCCATGATGATCGGGACGAGACGGCGGCCGTTGAAGAAGCCGAGCCAGTCCACCAGCTTGGTGCGGTGGAACTTCTGCCACAGGACGGCGGAGATGAGGCCCATCAGGATGCCGCCGAGGACACCGGGGTTGTTGTACGTCGCGGCGACGTCGACACCCTTGTTGGCGGTCGTGTTGACGACGGCCTCGGTGATGGGGAAGGCCTTCAGCACGTTGCTGTAGACCAGGAAGCCGACGAGCGCGGCCAGGGCGGTGGAGCCGTCCGCCTTCTTGGCGAAGCCGATGGCGACGCCGATGCAGAAGAGCAGGGGCAGGTTGTCGAAGACCGCGCCGCCGGCGGTGGCGAAGACGGAAGCGACCTTGTCCCATCCGAAGCCGTCGGCGCCGAAGACGTCGGGCTGGCCGAGACGGAGCAAGATACCCGCGGCCGGCAGAACGGCGATCGGCAGCTGCAGGCTGCGACCGACCTTCTGCAGGCCCTGGAACAGGCCGGATCCGCGCTTCTTCGCGGGAGCGGCGGCCTGGGCGGTGGCCGTACTCATCAACTTCCTCCAGTAAGGCAAGGCGCCGCCAGAGGACAGTGAAAAGGGGGGACGGCGACGTCTCGTGGAACGCGGTGGTCTGGACCGCGTGGTCTACACCAATGAGTGGTGTAGACCAGTTGTAGCACGTGAGACTTAGATAAGGAACCTGCGAATTCTGTGCACTCGGCCATAGCTGGAAATGCACGACATAAGGCCTCCGGACCGTCAGGTCCAGGGGCCTTTCGTGCGCCTTACGAGGGGGCGAAAGCCTCGAAGCGGTCAGGCTGCGCCGCGTGGTCGCGGGGTCACTTGACGTTCTCCCGCTCGATCTCCTCCTCGATCTCCTCCGGCTCGCGGCCGGGCGTCGCGAGGTCGAACTTGACGATCGCGAACCTGAAGATCACGTAGTACACGACCGCGAACCCCAGGCCGATCGGAATGATCAGCCACGGCTTCGTCGCGAGGTTCCAGTTGATCACGTAGTCGATCAGGCCGGCCGAGAAGCTGAAACCGTCCTTCACGCCGAGCGCCCAGGTCAGCGCCATCGACACACCGGTCAGCACGGCGTGGATCGCGTACAGCAGCGGCGCGATGAAGAGGAACGAGTACTCGATCGGCTCGGTGATGCCGGTGACGAACGAGGTCAGGGCCACCGACAGCATCATGCCGCCGACCGCCTTGCGACGGTGCGGCTTCGCGGTGTGGGTGATCGCGAGCGCCGCGGCGGGCAGCGCGAACATCATGATCGGGAAGAAGCCCGTCAGGAACTGGCCGGCGTTCGGGTCGCCCGCGAGGAACATCGGGATGTCGCCGTGGACCACCCCGCCGCCCGGCTTCTCGTACGTGCCGAACTGGAACCAGATGGGCACGTTCAGGAACTGGTGCAGGCCGATGACGAGCAGGGCGCGGTTGGCGAGGCCGAAGATGCCCGAGCCCCAGGAGCCGAGTCCGACGAGCCAGTCGCTGAAGTTCTCCAGGGCGTCACCGATGGGCGGCCAGACCCACAGGCAGATCGCGGCGAACGCGATCGCCACGAACGTCATGATGATCGGGACGAGCCGGCGGCCGTTGAAGAACCCCAGCCAGTCGACGAGCTTCGTCCGGTGGTACCGCTGCCAGAACCAGGCGGCCATCAGGCCCATGACGATGCCGCCGAAGACGCCCGGGTTCTGGTACGTGTACCCACTGAAGGCCTGCTCGGGCGAGAGGCAGCCGCCGTTGATGTCCACCGTGCCCTTCGGACAGGTCTCGGGGAACTGGCGCAGCACGTTGTAGTAGACGAGGAAGCCGACCACGGCCGCCAGCGCGGTCGAGCCGTCCGACTTCTTGGCCATGCCGATCGCGACACCGATGCAGAACAGCAGGGGAAGGCCGAGATTGCCGTCGAGCAGCGCGCCACCGGCGCCCGCCATCACCTTCGCGACGTTGTCCCAGCCCAGACCTTCGGCGCCGAACACGTCGGGCTGTCCGAGGCGGTTGATGATGCCGGCGGCCGGGAGGACGGCGATGGGGAGCTGGAGGCTGCGGCCCATCTTCTGGAGACCCTGGAAGAGCCCGCCCCAGGACACGGACTTCTTGGGTTTCGGTGCGGCCGCAGCGCTGTCCGTACTCATCGGCGTCCTCCCTGCCCGGAACAAGCCGGGTCCGCATCTCGTTGCACACTGGTGTAGACCAGTTGCGATAGGCTCCGGGAGCCCGCTGAGGACAGGCCGCCGGTGATCGTCATCATTCGGCAGAACGGCTGCACTCGCTCGCGAAGTTGGGCCAACCGTGGGTTACCGTGACAAAGCGGACCACAGGTGCGCCGAGATTCGCGCTCGCGCGAACGGAACGGACAGGGAGAAACACATGGCCACCAAGGCTGAGAAGATCGTCGCCGGGCTCGGCGGCATCGACAACATCGAAGAGGTCGAAGGCTGCATCACCCGCCTGCGCACCGAGGTCGTGGACGCCGCCCTCGTCGACGAGGCCGCCCTGAAGGCCGCCGGCGCCCACGGCGTCGTGAAGATGGGCACCGCCATCCAGGTCGTCATCGGCACCGACGCCGACCCGATCGCCGCGGAGATCGAAGACCTGATGTGAGCCACTGACTCACATCGACGAGGGCCCGTTCCGGCAGGGGAACGGGCCCTCCGTCATGTCCGGCTAGGCTCGTCCCATGTCTCGCATCGACGGCCGTACCCCCGAACAGCTCCGCCCCGTCACCATCGAACGCGGCTGGAGCAAGCACGCCGAGGGCTCCGTCCTCATCTCCTTCGGCGACACCAAGGTCTTCTGCACCGCCTCCGTCACCGAAGGCGTCCCGCGCTGGCGCAAGGGCAGCGGCGAAGGCTGGGTCACCGGTGAGTACTCCATGCTCCCCCGCGCCACCAACACCCGCGGCGACCGCGAATCCGTCCGCGGCAAGATCGGCGGCCGCACCCACGAGATCTCCCGCCTCATCGGCCGCTCGCTCCGCGCCGTCATCGACTACAAGGCCCTCGGCGAGAACACCATCGTCCTCGACTGCGACGTCCTCCAGGCCGACGGCGGCACCCGCACCGCCGCCATCACCGGCGCCTACGTCGCCCTCGCCGACGCCATCGCCTGGGCCCAGGGCAAGAAGCTGATCAAGGCCGGCCGCAAGCCCCTCACCGGCACCGTCGCCGCCGTCTCCGTCGGCATCGTCGACGGAGTCCCCCTCCTCGACCTCTGCTACGAGGAAGACGTCCGCGCCGACACCGACATGAACGTCGTCTGCACCGGCGACGGCCGCTTCGTCGAGGTCCAGGGCACCGCCGAGGCCGAGCCCTTCGACCGCAAGGAGCTCAACGCCCTCCTCGACCTCGCCTCCGGCGGCTGCGCCGAACTCGCCGAGATCCAGCGCAAGGCCCTCGAAGGAACCCTCTGACACCTCGCTGCGTCCTGACGGGCGGGCAGCCGGATACGATCCGAGCGCCCGCCCGTCCGCATGTCATGTACGTATCTGGGGGAGGACCCGCCTTGAAGCGCCGTCTCGCACTCGCCGTGGCCACGGCCGCCGCACTCGCCACCGTCCTGAGCGGCTGCGGAGCCCTCGACACCGCCATGGACTGCGTCAAGACCGCCGACGCGATAGCCACCTCCGTGAACAACCTCCAGCAGGCCGTCTCCAACGCCTCCAACGACGTGACCCAGATCGAGGAGTCCCTCGACTCCATCTCCACGGAACTGGGCAACCTCAAGAACACGACGGACAACGCCGACCTCTCGAAGGCCGTCGACGACCTGACCAAGGGCGTCGACTCCGTCCGCACGGCGGTCAAGAACGGCGACACGACCCCGGACATCACGCCGATCACCGACGCGGCGGGCGAGGTCGCCAAGGTCTGCACCCCGGGCTGAGCCCGCCCGCCCGGCCGCCCCGGTCAGCCGAGCCCGCTCGTCCGGCCCGGATAATCGGGGCATGACCCGACAGCGCCTGATCCTCGCCACCCGCAACGCGGGCAAGATCACCGAACTCCACGCGATCCTCGCCGACGCGGGCCTCGACCTCGAACTCGTCGGCGCGGACGCGTACCCCGACGTGCCCGACGTCAAGGAAACGGGCGTCACCTTCGCGGAGAACGCCCTCCTCAAGGCCCACGCCCTCGCCCAGGCCACCGGCCTCCCGGCCGTCGCCGACGACTCCGGCCTCTGCGTCGACGTCCTCAACGGCGCCCCCGGCATCTTCTCCGCCCGCTGGGCAGGCGCCCACGGCGACGACCGCGCGAACCTCGACCTGCTCCTGGCCCAACTCTCGGACATCGCGGACGAGCACCGAGGCGCCCACTTCGCCTGCGCGGCGGCCCTGGCGCTCCCGGACGGCACGGAGCGAGTGGTCGAGGGCCGCATGGAGGGCGTGTTGCGCCACACCCCCGTCGGCACGAACGGCTTCGGCTACGACCCGATCCTCCAGCCGAAGGGCCACGAGGTGACCTGCGCGGAACTGACCCCGCAGGAGAAGAACGCGATCAGCCACCGGGGCAAGGCGTTCCGCGCGCTGGTGCCGGTGGCGCGGGAGTTGTTGGGCTGAGGGGGGCGAGAAGAAGAAGAGCCGCCCCTGAGGGCGGCTCTTCGGGTGGTGCGGCCGATGGGACTCGAACCCACATGGGCGAAACGCCCAGAGGCACCTAAAACCTCCGCTTATACCATTCAGCAACGGCCGCGTGCACGGCCATCGTAGCGGTCGGCCGGTCCTTGTATGGGGTGTGCGCCGACGTCCCCCTCTGCGCCACGTGTCGGTGACCGCGTGGCAGTTGGGGCACGGTGACCGCAGGTTCTCCCCTCCCCGGTACGGATCTCGGGCCGGGCTCGTCAGGCGGACGTCAGGATCTCGATGTCGTGGGTCCTGAGCTGGTCGAGCAGGGGGGCGTCCGGGGCGGCGTCCGTGATCAGGCCCGTGATCTCCTCCCAGGGCAGGACGCGGAAGCGCGAGGCCGTGCCGAGCTTCTCGGAGGAGGCGAGGACGTACGTGTCCGCCGCCCGGGCCGCCAGGGCGCGCTTCATCGCGGCCTCCTCCGCGTCGCCCGTCGTCAGGCCCGCCTCGGGGTGCACCCCCGTGACGCCGAGCAGGCACAGGTCGGCGGAGACGTTCTGCGCGGCCTCGACCGCGGCGGCCCCGCACGCGACCGCCGAGTGCTTGAAGATGCGTCCGCCGAGCAGGAAGACCTCCGCCCGCGGATGGTCGAGCAGGGCCGCCGCGATCGTCGGACTGTGCGTGATCACGGTGCAGTCCAGGTCCTTCGGGAGCACCCGGGCGACGGCCAGTGCGGTGGTGCCGCCGTCGAGGATCACGGCGCCCCCGGGTCGTACCAGCCCGGCGGCCACCGCCGCGACCTTCCGTTTGCCGTCCGGGGCCACGGTCTGGCGGGCCCGGTAGTCGACCACGGCCGGCGACACGGGCAGCGCTCCGCCGTAGACCCGCTGGCACAGTCCCTCCGCCGCGAGGTCCCGCAGGTCGCGTCGCACGCTGTCCTCGGAGATCCCCAGCGCCGCCGCGACGTCCTTCGCGACGATCTTGCCCTCGCGGGCGAGCAGATCCAGCAGGTGGTCTCGCCGTTCGGCAGCCAGCATTCGCACTCTCTCCTGTTCTTGCACGTTTCTGCATGTATCGTAGCGCGCCATGACCGATGACAAGCCCATGCTCATCCTCATCGCCGGGCCCTACCGCTCCGGCACCGACGGCGACCCGCAGGCCATGGCCGCCAACCTCGCCCGCCTCGAAGGGGCCGCGTGGCCGGTCTTCGCGGCGGGGCACCTTCCCGTGATCGGGGAGTGGATCGCCCTGCCGGTCCTGCACTCGGCCGGCGCCGGACCCACCGACCCCCTCGCCGACCAGGTGCTGTACCCGGCCGCCGCGCGCCTCCTCGCCCACTGCGACGCCGTCCTGCGCCTGCCCGGCGAGTCCGCCGGCGCCGACCAGGACGTCGCCATCGCCCGCCGTCGCGGACTGCCCGTCTACGACGACGTCGCCCAGATCCCGCCCCGTACGCCGAGGGAGGCCGCGTGAGCCCCGGCCGCGACAAGGGCACTCCCGGCCTCGACGCCCCCGACCACCGCGGCCGCACCGGCCTCGACCGGGCCGGGCGCGGTCTGGACCGCAATCCCGATGTCGTCGTCCGTGACGTCGAGCTCACCTCCCGGGGCTGGCACGTCCTGCGCCGCACGACCTTCGACTACCGCCGCCGTGACGGGCGCCGGGTCACCCAGCAGCGCGAGACGTACGACCGGGGCAACGGCGCGGTCGTCCTGCCGTACGACACCGCGCGCGGCCGCGTCCTGCTGACCCGCCAGTTCCGCTATCCGGCCTACGTCAACGACCACCCCGACGGCATGCTCGTCGAGGCCGCCGCGGGGCTGCTCGACGCGGACGACCCGCCGTCCGCCGTCCGCCGCGAGAGCGCCGAGGAGCTCGGCGTCACCCTCGGGCCGCTCACCCACGTCCTCGACGCGTACATGAGCCCCGGGTCCGTCACCGAGCGCCTCCACTTCTTCGCCGCCCCCTACACCCCGGCCGACCGGACCGGGCCCGGCGGTGGACTGGAGGAGGACGGCGAGGACATCGAGGTCCTCGAACTGCCCTTCGCCGAGGCGCTCGCCATGACCCGGGACGGGCGCATCGTGGACGGGAAGACCATCCTGCTCCTGCAGTGGGCGGCCCTGGACGGCCCCTTCGCCCCCACCGTCGGCTGACCCGCGTCCGGGTGACTCGCCTCCGGCACGCCTGAGGCCCACCCCGGCCGGGGTGGGCCTCAGGGACGGCGAGGGGGCTCAGACGCCCAGGTCGCGGATGATCTTGGCGACGTGGCCGGTGGCCTTCACGTTGTAGAAGGCGTGCTCCACCTTGCCGTCCTCGTCGACGACGACGGTCGAGCGGATCACGCCCGTCACCACCTTGCCGTACAGCTTCTTCTCGCCGAAGGCGCCGTACGCCTCCAGGATCTCCTTCGACGGGTCCCCGACCAGCGTGACCTTCAGGTTCTCCTTCTCGCGGAACTTCGCGAGCTTCTCCGGCTTGTCGGGGGAGACGCCGATGACGTCGTAGCCGGCGGCCGCCAGCACGTCCAGGTTGTCGGTGAAGTCGCACGCCTGCTTGGTGCAGCCGGGCGTGAGCGCGGCCGGGTAGAAGTAGACGATGACCTTGCGGCCCTTGTGGTCCGCGAGGGAGACCTCGTTGCCGTCCGCGTCGGGAAGGGTGAAGGCGGGGGCGGTGTCGCCGGGCTGCAGTCGCTCGCTCATGGCTCTCCTCGGGAGTGTTCACGTACGCCTTCAGAGCCTAATGGGGGTCTGAGGCGCCCCTTCGGCGGCGGAGCTGACAGACTGTCCACAAGGACCGATCAACGACCGGATCACGACCACCCGGATCACGACTACGGAGGCAGCGCGGTGTCGGAGGCCAGGACCCCTGCGCAGATCGAGGCGGACATCGTCCGCCGGCGCGAGCAGCTCGCCGTCACTCTCGACGAGATCGGCATTCGGATGCATCCGAAGACGATCATCGGGGACGCCAAGGCCAAGGTCGCCTCGACGGTCGACCACACGGCCGGACGCGCCTTCGTCGCCGTCAACCGGGTCGTCTCGGACGTGAAGGCCCGCTTCACCCACGAGGACGGCGCGCCCCGCCTGGAGCGGGTCGTCCCGGCGGCCGTCGTGGCGCTCGTCGTCGTCGGGCTGATCGTCTCCTCCTCCCGGAGGAACAAGGCGTGACCCCTCCCGGCGACGGGCGACACGCCCGGGCAGGTAGGTTCAGTCCGTGAGCGAGAACACGCACGACAAGCTGCCCATCCGGATGCTCCACGACCGGGTCCTGGTCCGTACGGACTCCCCGGAGGGTGAGCGGCGTTCCGGCGGCGGCATCCTGATCCCGGCGACGGCCGCTGTGGGCCGCCGCCTCGCCTGGGCCGAGGTGGTCGCGGTAGGCCAGAACGTCCGTACCGTCGAGATCGGCGACCGGGTGCTGTACGACCCCGAGGACCGTGCCGAGGTCGAGGTGCGGGGTGTCGCGTACGTCCTGATGCGGGAGCGCGACCTGCACGCGGTGGCGGCGGACCGGTTCATGGGGACGTCGGACTCGACCGGGCTCTATCTCTGAGAAGCGCCTCGAAGGCCCCGGTGACCGGAGTCACCGGGGCCTTTGCGTGTTCTTTGCTAGCCTGGAGACACCCCGACGAGACGCGCCGTACCGGGTTCACGACAAGACGACGCACCCCTTGTTGATCCGTCTCGCGGAGGTGTCTCGTCATGGCCTGGGTTCTGCTGGTCGTCGCAGGTCTGCTGGAAGTCGGCTGGTCCATCGGTATGAAGTACACGGACGGCTTCACCCGTCTGTGGCCGAGCGTGTTCACCGGCGCCGGGATCGTCGCCTCCATGCTGCTGCTGTCCCAGGCGGCGAAGACGCTGCCGATCGGTACGGCGTACGGCGTGTGGGTCGGCATCGGCGCGGCCGGCGCGGCGGTGCTCGGCATGGTGGTGCTCGGTGAGCCGGCGACCGCCGCCCGTATCTTCTTCGTCTGTCTGCTGCTGGTCGCCGTGGTGGGGCTCAAGGCGACGAGCGGTCACTGACGCGGGCCGTGCGGGGGGCCCGGGCTGCGCTGGGCCGCTCCCGGCCCCGGCCCCGCGTCGCCCGACTGCGAGCTGCGTGAAGCCCCCGGTCCCGCCTCGCCCGACAGCGGGCCGCGGGAAGCCCCCGGCCCCGCTCCCGGTCCCGCCTCGCCCGTCTCGTACCAGTCCTCCGGGCCGTCCGGTGCGGGCGGTGCCGGCGGCATGGCCTCCGCCCCCGGCATCAGCCGGAGCTCGAAGTCCCGTGCGGGCGTCCCGGCCAGTGCCTCCCGGGTGAACCGGCCCCAGATCTCGGCCGGTACCCCGCCGCCGTTCATGCGCGGCTGGCCCAGGGCTCCGTACAGCGATTCCTGCGATCCCGACTCGGGGTCCTGGCCCATGAGCGCGACGACGGTCGCGAGTTCCGGGGTGTAGCCGGCGAACCAGGCGGCCTTGTCGTCCTCCGCCGTGCCCGTCTTGCCCGCGGCCGGGCGCCCGGCGGCCTGCGCGGCCGTGCCCGTGCCGGTCTCGACGACGCTCCGCAGGATCGACGTGGTGGTGTCGGCGGCCTCGCGGCTGACCGCCTGGCGGCGGGCGGCGGCCGGGAGTTCCAGTTCCTCGCCGTTGCGGCTGATGTCCTCGACGAGGGAGTACGTGCCGTTCCGGCCGTGCGCGGCGAGCGTCGCGTACGCCGAGGCCATGTCGAGGACGCTGGCGGTGGCGGGGCCGAGGGCGATGGACGGGGAGGCGTTGAGGTCGGGGGTGGAGCCGGGCAGGCCGAGGGCGATCGCGGTGCGCCGTACGTCCGCGGGGCCGACGTCGACGGCCATCTGGGCGTACACGGAGTTCACCGACAGGTCGGTGGCGGCGCCGACGGCGAGCTCGCCGTAGCTGGCGTCGTCCTCGTTGGCGGGGTCGTACGGACTGCCGTTCCATCCCTCCACCGGGCGCCGGTTGGTGCCGTCGTACAGGGTGTTCGGGGTGATGGGCTGGCCCTGCTGGGTCTGGGCGCCGCTCTGGACGGCGGCGGTGAAGACGAAGGGCTTGAAGGTGGAGCCGACCTGGTAGTCGCGGCGGGTGGCGCTGTTGACGTACTGCTGGGTGTAGTCGACGCCGCCGTACATGGCGAGGACCTTGCCGGTGGCCGGGTCGACGGCCGCGGCCCCGACCCGTACGTACCGGTCGGTGGGGGCGTTCGCCGGGTCGAGCCGGGAGACGACCCGTTCCTCGACGGCGTCGACGAGGGCCTCCTGTTTGGCGGGTTCCAGGGTGGTGGTGATGCGGAAGCCGCCGCCGGCGAGGGTCTTCTCGTCGACGATGCCGTGGTCGGTGAGGTACTCCTCGACGGCCTGGACGAGATAGCCGCGCTGGCCGGAGAGGGCGGTCGCGGCGCGGGCGGTCTGGGGGGCGGGGAAGCGGGCGGCGGCGCGGGCGGAGGGGCTGAGCCAGCCCTCGGTGACCATGCCGTCGAGGACGTAGTGCCAGCGGGCGACGGCCTTGCCCCGGTTCTCGGGGTGGGTGGTGACGTCGTAGGCGCTGGGGGCCTTGAGGAGGGAGGCCAGGTAGGCGCCCTCGGAGGTGTCGAGGAGTTCGACGTCCTTGCCGTAGTAGGCGCGGGCGGCGGCCTGGACGCCGTACGCGTTCCGGCCGAAGTAGCTGGTGTTCAGGTAGCCCTGGAGGATCTCCTCCTTGCTCTTCTCGCGGCCGAGTTTGATCGCGATGAAGAACTCCTTGGCCTTGCGGCTGAGGGTCTGTTCCTGGCCCAGGTAGTAGTTCTTGACGTACTGCTGGGTGATGGTGGAGCCGGACTGGCGGCCCTTGCCGGTGACGGTGTTCCAGGCGGCGCGGACCATGGCCTTGGGGTCGACGGCGCGCGAGGTGTGGAAGTCGCGTTCCTCGGCGGCCAGGACGGCCCGCCGGACGGCGAGGGGGACCTGGTCGAGGCGGACGTTCTCGCGGTTGACCTCGCCGTCGCGGGCGAGCGGGGTGCCGTCCCGGTAGAGGTAGACGTTGGACTGGGCGACGGCGGCGGCGTTGGCGGGCGGGATCTCCACCAGGAGGTAGCCGGCGGCGAAGGCGCCGGCGAGCAGCAGCGTGCCGAGCAGGAGGAGCCCGAGGAGGGTCCGCAGGACGCGGAGGGGACGGCGGGGGCGTCTTGGCGGTCCGTCGTCCGGTCGTTCGTCCGGCCGTTCGTCCGGTCGTTCGTCCGGTCGTTCGGGTTGTGGTGCGGGGAGGGTGGGGTCCCTCGGCTCCCAGTTCGCATCCGAGCTCGTACCACTCGTACCAGAGGAAGGGGACATGGCATCACATACTGCATGGAACAGGCTGAAACTCCCCGGAACTCCCTCAAGCGATCCGAAGGTGGCGCGAAAACCGCTCGCGGCGCGCCGGGCGGGGCCACTAGGGTCGTGCGCTTCGCCGTCCACCGCGCCGGAAAGGGATCCCCATGCTGCGGCTGTACGCGACGGTGGCCGCGGGCGGTTTCCGGCGCTTCGCCACCTACCGCGTGGCCACGGCCGCGGGCGTCTTCACCAACAGCGTCTTCGGCTTCGTCCTCTCCGCCACCTACATCGCCCTCTGGGACGAACGGCCGCACCTCGGCGGCTACTCGATGGACGACGCCCTCGCCTACGTGTGGATCGGGCAGGCGCTGATCACCGTCTGCGGACTGATGGGCGGCGGCTTCGAGGACGAGCTGATCGAGCGGATCAGGACCGGCGACATCGCCGTCGACCTCTACCGCCCCGCCGACCTCCAGGCCTGGTGGTTCTCGGCCAACGCCGGCCGCTCCGCCTTCCAGCTGCTCGGCCGCGGGATCGTCCCGATGACGGTCGGCGCGCTGGTCTTCCACTTCACCCTGCCGTCGGGGCCGGGCGCGTGGGCCGCGTTCCTGCTGGCGGTGGCGCTGGGCTCGGTGGTCGGCTTCGCGATCTGGTACCTGGTGGCGATGAGCGCGTTCTGGCTGCTCGACGGCCAGGGCGTGGTGCAGGTGGCCTGGCTGGGCGGCCTGTTCTTCTCGGGGATGCTGCTCCCGCTGAACGTCTTCCCGGGCGCGCTGGGCGAGGTGGCGCGGCTGCTGCCGTGGGCGTCGCTGCTCCAGGTGCCGGCCGATGTGTACCTGGGGAGGTACGAGGGCCGGGAGCTGGCGGGGGCGTACGCCTTCCAGGGCTGCTGGGCGCTGGTCCTCCTGGGGGCGGGCCGGGCGGTGCAGGCGGCGGCGACGCGGAAGGTGGTGGTGCAGGGTGGGTGAGGTGCCCCGGGGCCTGCTGGGTGATTCCTGGCGTACGTACCGGATGGTGGCGGGCATGTGGATCCGGTCCACGATGGCGTACCGCTCGTCCTTCGCCCTGACCCTCGTCACCAGCTTCTGCGTCACCTTCTTCGACTTCGTCGTCATCCTCCTGATGTTCGGTCAGGTGCGGGGTCTCGGCGGGTTCGGATTCGCGGAGGTCGCCCTGCTGTACGGGACGGCCGGTACGTCGTTCGGGATCGCGGACCTGACGATGGGCTCGCTCCAGCGGATGGGGAAGCGGGTCAGGGACGGTTCGCTCGACACGTTCCTGATGCGTCCGGCGCCGCTGCTCGCGCAGGTCGCGGCGGACAAGTTCGCGCTGCGGCGGTTCGGCCGGGTCGCGCAGGGCCTGATGGTGCTGGTCTGGGGTCTGTTCCTGCTGGACGTGGAGTGGACGCCGCTGAAGGTGCTGATGCTGCCGGTGACGGTGGTCTGCGGGGCGGTGATCTTCTCCGCGCTGATGGTGGTGGGCGCGTCGACGCTCTTCTGGCTCCAGGACGCGGCGGAGGTCACGAACTCCTTCACGTACGGCGGGAACACGCTCCTCCAGTACCCGCCGACGATCTTCGCGCAGGAGCTGGTGCGGGGAGTCGTGTACGTCGTACCGCTGGCGTTCGTGAACTGGCTGCCCGCGCTGTACGTGCTCGGCCGGCCGGCTCCGGCGGGGGTGCCGGACTGGGCCGCGTTCGTCTCGCCGCTGGTGGCGGCGGTCAGCTGCGGGGTGGCGGGTCTCGCGTGGCGCGCCGGAATCCGCTCGTACCGATCGACAGGAAGCTGAAACGAGCATGCCCTTCATCGAGCTGGACGGTCTGGAGAAGACCTTCACGGTCCGCCGCAAGGCGGGCTTCCTGCGGCGGGAGAAGAAGGAGGTCCGGGCGGTCGACGGCATCTCCTTCGGCGTGGAGCGCGGGGAGATGGTCGGCTACATCGGGCCGAACGGCGCCGGGAAGTCGACCACGATCAAGATGCTCACCGGCATCCTGACCCCCAGCGGCGGCCGGCTGCGGGTCGCCGGCATCGACCCGGCGCGGGAGCGCACGCGCCTGGCACAGCGGATAGGGGTGGTCTTCGGCCAGCGGACGACGCTCTGGTGGGACCTGCCGCTGAAGGACTCGTACCGGCTGATGCACCGCATGTACCGCATCCCCGACGCCCGCTACGAGGAGAACCTCGCCCGCTGCGTGGACCTGCTGGACCTGGGGGAGCTGCTCGACGTCCCCGTACGGCAGCTCTCCCTCGGCCAGCGGATGCGCGGGGACATCGCGGCGGCCCTGCTGCACGATCCGGAGGTGCTGTACCTGGACGAGCCGACGATCGGCCTGGACGTGGTGTCGAAGGCGAGGGTGAGGGAGTTCCTGCGCGAACTGAACGCCACGCGCGGCACCACCGTCCTCCTGACCACCCACGACCTCACGGACATCGAGCAGCTGTGCTCGCGGGTGATGGTCATCGACCACGGGCGGCTGATGTACGACGGTGAGCTGACGGGTCTGCACGCGGTGGGCGAGAGCGAGCGGCTGCTGATGGTGGACCTGGAGCGCGAGCTGCCGCCGATCACGGACGTACCGGGGGCCCGCTTCGTACGGTCGGAGGGCCCGCGCCAGTGGCTGGCGTTCCCTTCCGCTTCCTCGGCGGCGCCCCTGGTGGCGGCGGTGGCGGCGAGGCATCCGCTCGTCGACCTCTCGGTGCGGGAGCCGGACATCGAGGCGGTGATCGCGAAGATGTACGGGGGAACTCGGGACGAGCGCCGGGAGTCCCTGATGTAGGAGGTCGAGTCCATGGTGAGTTTCTCGTACACGGCGGCGGACGAGGAGAAGAGCAGAGGCGTCCGGCGCATGAAGACGCTGGCGACGTCGCTGCTGCTCGGGGTGGCCGTGATCTACGGCCTGGCGACGTGGGCGCGGAACGCGGGCTGGGGGGCCTGGGCGGGCTATGTCGCGGCGGCGGCGGAGGCCGGCATGGTGGGTGCGCTCGCGGACTGGTTCGCGGTGACGGCGCTCTTCCGGCGCCCGCTGGGCCTGCCGATCCCGCACACGGCGATCATCCCGACGAAGAAGGACCAGCTGGGCGCGTCGCTGGGCACGTTCGTGGGCGAGAACTTCCTGTCGGCGGACGTCGTACGGGGCAGGCTGAGGGCGTTCGGCATCGGCCGCCGCCTGGGGGAGTGGCTGGCGGACCCGGCCCACGCCGACCGGGTCACGGCGGAGGCGTCGACAGCCCTACGAGGCGCCTTGACCGTCCTCCGCGACGCGGACGTGCAGGCGGTGGTGGGGGAGGCGATCACGCGCCGCGCGGAAGCCGCGGAGATCGCCCCGGGCCTGGGCAAGACCCTGGAGAGGATCGTCGCCGACGGAGCGCACCACCGGGCGGTCGACCTGATCTGCACCCGGGCGCACGACTGGCTGGTCACGCACGGGGAGTCGGTGATGGACGCGGTGCAGGGCGGAGCACCGGGCTGGACCCCACGCTTCGTGGACCGGAAGATCGGCGAACGCGTCTACAAAGAACTGCTCCGCTTCATCACGGAGATGCGGGACATGCCGGGCCACCCGGCGCGCGGCGCGATCGACCGGTTCCTGACGGACTTCGCGGCGGACCTGCAGGGCGCCACGGACACTCGCACGCGCGTGGAACGCCTGAAGTCGGACCTGCTGGCGCGCCCGGAGGTCCAGGACATCATCGCCTCGGCCTGGTCCTCGGTCCGCTCCCTGATCATCGCGGCGGCCGAGGACGACCGCAGCCAGCTCCGCCTCCGCGCCCGCGCCTCGCTGATCTCCCTGGGCACCCGCCTGTCGACGGACGCCCGCCTCCAGTCGAAGGTCGAGGGCTGGGCGGAGGACGCGGCGGCGTACGTGGTCACGACGTACCGCCACGAGATCACGTCCCTGATCACCGACACGGTCGCCGGCTGGGACGCCACCCAGACCTCCCGCAAGATCGAGGCCAACATCGGCCGCGACCTCCAGTTCATCCGCATCAACGGCACGGTGGTGGGCGCGCTGGCGGGCCTGCTGATCTATACGGTGAGCCGGGTGGCGGGGGGCTGAGCTTCCCTTTGGGGCGGGGTCAGCCCTTCCCGCGGGTGACGGCCCAGGAGGCGGCAGCCATCGCCCCGGCGACGGAGAACACGGCGGGCCAGGCCCCGATCTTCTTGGCGAGCGGGTGGGACCCGGCGAAGGCGCCGACGTAGGCGGCGCCGAGCCCGGCAGCCGTCTTCCCGCCACCCACCTGCTGCCACTCCCGAGCGGCCACACCCCCGGCCACAGCGAGCACGACCCCACCGAGGGGCCGCTTCTTGGTCCACCGAGCGACGGCGTAACCACCCACGAGCCCGGCGGCGGCTATGGCGGGGGAGGGGATGCGGGGCATGACGGGGGCCTTCCTGGTCGATGGGTCGTCCTTCGAGCGTACGGGAGTCAGTGACGAGCGTTCAGGGCGCACTCGGCGCAGTGCGTCTCGTCGCCGACAGGCCGGAAGAGCATGGGCTGGGTGTGGTCACCGGCGCACTCCCGAGCACCTTCGAGCCGCGGCGAAAGCCGGTTTACGGGTACGGGCTGGGGTGGCAGGGAGCGGGCCGGTACGTCGCGCAGGAGGTAGCGGACGAGTCCCCCGGGCCGGTGTACGGGTGTGCCGGTGCCGGGCAGGCAGCGTTGGATGTGTTCGTGGATGTCGGTGGAGGTGTGGCCGGCGTCGAGCCAGCGGGCGGCGAGTCGGGCGAGTTCTTCGCGCATGCCGGGTGGGATGTGGCGGAGGGCGGGGGAGAGGAGCGGCAGGGCGCCGACGAGGGCGCGGGCCTCTTCCAGCCGGGGCGACTCCTCGGCCTCGGCGGGAAGGTTGGAGGTGTCTTCGGCGGGATGTTCCTTTGGATGACCGTCGGTCGGCGGGGGCACCGGCTGGTCGACGACCGGGGCACCGGCGGCCGGTTTCCGGGGACCCGGTGCGACCTGTACGGATGCCACCGGGGTCCCGGCGAGAAGCTTGGCGGCCTGCTCGGCGCTCAACGGCGTGCTGGAGAGGAGCTGTTGGGTGACCCAGCGTCCGCCACCGACCTGCACGCGCCGTTCGTGCACGAAGCCTTCCTCCTTGAGCTGCCGCTTGGCACGGGTGAAGGCGCATGCCCCGATCCGGGCACGTTCGGCGGTGCGGGAGAGGGACTCGCGGGCGCCTTGGGGGAGGGAGAGCTGCCAGGTCAGAAGCCGAACGGCGTCGGAGCTGAGCCGGGGGTGCCGGATGATCTCGTGCGAGAACTGGGTGAAGGCGCGAGAGGGCGCGTTAAAGTGCCGGTAGATCACGATGGAGTCCGATTCCATTAGTGGTTCAGGCCCTCGCCGATGGCGCCAACCATCGACGGGGGCCGTTTTGCGCGAACGTAACGCACGCAACGCGCCCGGTTGGGCACGGTAAGTGAAGACCGCCCGTGTGGGTGACGTGGAGGCTCCACTGACTCCAAGCGGGGCTTATGCATGGGGGCCTGCCATGCTCAACTCCTTATCGATGTAAGGGGCGTGGCGATGAAGACCATCGGGCTGATCGGTGGGATGAGCTGGGAGTCGACGGCGGAGTACTACCGGTTGCTGAACGAGTTCACGCGTGACCGCCTCGGTGGACTCCACTCGGCACGGTGCGTGCTCTACTCGGTGGACTTCGCGGAGATCGAGCAGTTGCAGGTCCAGGGCCGCTGGACGGAGGCAGGCGAGATCCTGGCGGCGGCTGCTCAGGCCCTCGAGGCAGCCGGCGCAGACATGGTGCTGATCTGCACCAACACCATGCACAAGGTCGCCGATCAGGTCGAGGCGGCGGTTTCCATTCCCCTGCTGCACCTGGCCGACGCCACCGCAGAGGCCGTACGGGCGTCGGGCCTGGACCGAGTCGGCCTGCTGGGCACCGCGTTCACGATGGAGCAGGATTTCTACCGGGGCCGTCTCGAAGCCGGGGGACTGGATGTGCGCATCCCGGACGCTGACGGACGCGCGACCGTTCACCGCGTGATCTATGAGGAACTCTGCCTGGGCATGGTCCGGGAAGAGTCACGCACTGCCTACCAGAAGGTGATCGCAGACCTGGTCGCTGACGGCGCGGAAGGCATCATCCTGGGCTGCACCGAGATCGAGCTTCTCATCGGCCCCGAGGACAGCCCCGTCCCGACCTTCCCCACCGCACGCCTCCACGCAGCGGCAGCCGTGGAAGCGGCACTGTCCGACGAGGCGCTACCGCCGCAGGCGTAACGGGGCCACTCGGTGTGACCCGGCTTCGTGAGCTTCTGGTGTGGCCGCCCTCTTCCCGAGTGTGGCGGCCTCCACCACCGCGTCAAGGGCGAGTCGGCTCCGCCGATGGGCTGCGCCCACCCTTGACCCGGCGGCGGAGTCCGCCTTTTCACACACGGAGGGCGGCCGGGGGCGGGGCCGCGCGGGGGGACCGGGGGTGGTGCGTGCGCGTGCGCGGCGGTCGGCTCGGTGGGCGGGATGAGACCCGGGCATCGGCCGGGCGTGAGTCTCGTCTGCGGCAGGGTGGATGGGAGCTCGGTCAGTGGCAAGAGTGGGTCGGACCGGTTCCCTGCGTCGGGGTGCGCAGCCGTTGAATGGGGCGGCCCGGCGGCGCTGAGCGGGTTGTGGTCGTGTTGTTGTCGGGCTTCAGGCCCCGCTGGTCACTCCCGGTGGGTGGAAGGGGGGCCTGCGGCCACCCGTCATGAGATGGACCCCGCTCCGAGCAGGAGCTAGGCGGACGCGGCCGCCGGTCTGTTCCCCAGAGTGGAGGCCTGCCACCCCACCGGGAGTGAGCAGCGGGGCCTGAACCTCAACCAGCGGGTGGCGGCTCGCCGCTAAGCCCTGCCCCACCGCTCCATTCAACGGCTGCGTACCCCGAGCCAAGGGAACAGGTCAGACCCACCCCGGCCACAAACCGAGCCCCCACCCACCGGCCCGTCAGACGCTCTCCAGCCCCGGACATTGCCCGGGCCTGTGCGTGGACCCCGGCCCCGGACCGCCCTCCGAGAGGTCTTTCGCGCCTGGAGCCGCCGGGTCTAGGGTGGGCGCAGCCCATCGGCGAAGCCGACTTGCCCTTGACGCGGTGGTGGAAGGCGCGACTCTCGGAAAGAGGGCGGTCCCACCCGAGGCCCACGAAGCAGGCCCACCCCGAGAACCGACCCGTACCAGGCTCCTCCAATGATCCGCGGCCACCGTCGAGGTCGGCTCGTGCTTCTCGGCGTCGGAGAGGAAGAGCGTGGGCTTGGCGAGGATGCCGCGGCCGGCCTAGCTCTCGTAGATCTCTTCGCCGCTTCCGAAGCGAGCCTTGGTGTAGTCGAGGTCGAGCAGTGCGGAGACCTGGCGGACGGATGCTTAGTCGGGGCCTTCGACCACGAGGGTGGTAGGTCGGGCCAGGTGTCGAACCTGAAGGCGACTTCGTAAACGTGCTTGCGAGTGAGGGTGGAGCGGGTGGCCTCGTCCCGTCTCGACCGCAATCTGGAACGATCACCGAAGGGAGGAGACTACTTCTCGCTGTACCGCGCAGACCAGTTGATCCAGCTGCGAAGCAGAAAGCGCGTCTGTGTTGACAAAAGCAGTAAGTCGCAGGAGCCGCATGAGGCACTGCCGCAGCACGTCGCGCGACCTCACGCCTTCCAGATCTTCTGGAGTAGCTTCGGAATGGACGCGAACCACGGCTCGGACAAGTCCGGGGGTGGCTGCGATGGCATGGCGTCTCGCCATGACCTGGTCGAGATCGGACTCGCCCATCGCCGAGAACAAAGCGTAAGGATCGTCGGATCCTGGAACATGGAGGATGTGTGCCCGGGTCCAGAGTCGTGCCAGGGCATGACGCGTTAGGTCAGTGGCCTTGAACCTATCTGCGACGAACTTACCCTCAGCGTTTGCCGGCCATCTCCAGACGCATATATCAGGTAGAAGGACCAGTGAGAGAAAAGCCCAAACCTGGCGTTGGGCGGCCTCGCCTGGGACCATCATGCTCTGCTCGTGCAGGATCCGCCCTGTCTGGCGATCGAAGGCGTTCCGTTGCCCACTCGCGGGGAGTTCCGGAAAGCCTTGACTCTTTGCAACCATAAGAATTGATTGACGCAGGTCGTTCAGTTCTTCCTTTGTGACGCGGCGTCCTCCGGTAGCGGCGTACACGGATCGAGACGAATGGTTCGCCACCATGGCCTCGTGCGTTCCGACGGGGTGTTTGTGTAGTTCAACGAAGAGTCTGTCGGCCTCGCCGGGAAGCAGGCGGGGGTACAGGATGCTCATCGGGATACCTCCCTAGGGAAGCCGATGCCCTTCTGGACCTGGGCCCTGAAGCGTGATGGATCTCCTCTGCGTTCGTCCCGCAATCGTCGCATCGCATTGGTAGGTGATTCAGTCGGAAGAGCGAGATAGGTTCGGACGAGGCTCTTGACAAGGCCTGCCATCGTCAGGTCCCCCTCCTGATCGGCATCGCCCGCATCGTCATCAAACGATTCATCATCCAAAGCGCGCCCCACGAGGTCGGTGACGATATCGATCCCCAATGTGTCCCAGAGGAGGGGAGCTGTCTCCTCATTTTCGGAGGCCAGTGCCCTTCGGACAGCTGCATTATCGGTATTCAGGAGGATCAGGAGGCTCCCCATCGCGGCCTGCAGCCAGTCGCTGCCGTCCATGCTGACGTACCAGGCGGCGCCCTGGGGCAGTCCCGCTTCTGTGAACGAAACGGGCGCGGTTGGCAGTAGGCCGGCAGCTCCTTCGAGATGAACCCTGACCTGGTCGCTCCAGAGGATCGAACCTGCTCTTTGAGCTACGAAAGGTTCGTCGGACTGTATTTCATCCGCCAGGTCGAGGATGGTTTCGATGGTTAGAAACCCACCCAGGTCCTCCCCTTCTGCGACCAAATCGATTACCGCCACATTCTGCTTCCCGTGCAGAGAAACTGCACCGGTGAACCCGACATGGCGAATCTGAGAGGTGGAAGGCCAGTAACGGACACTCAGGCGGAGCGCTGCGTCTTCCGGAAGTCCGCAGTCTTCACGGATTCCATCCAGATCCAAGTGTACGACGCGAGCGAGAGTGAGGTCGGTGGCGTAGTCCCATGAAAGAAGAGCAGAAGGCAGGGGGGTGCCGGTCGTTTCGTTCGTCCGCCAGGGTTCAGCGACAACGCGATTGAGTGGCCGACGATAGGGCCATGCATGTACACCCATGACTAAACCCTTACATTGATCTCAAGCACCGCATCGGGCACGGCATTGACGATGAGCTCAACCTCTGCGGGGCCGCCGGAGTGGTACAGAACCTCACCGAGCACGAGGTGCCCGTCTTGGCCTCGCCACCCATGGATTGTGGGCGAGGCGATGCCGACCGGCGAACTGCTTTCCGTGCCACCCTCGCCCGTCAGGACTTCGGTGCACCCTTCGTAGCGGCCTGAGCCGTGCAACCTCACCGACTGGACCAGAACGGGCAGTCCTTGCAGCATCTCGAAACGTGGCGACGAGACGAGCGACGGGCGACGAGTGGCAGTGCTTGGGGGAGTCTCACCAGCAAGCGAAGAAACATCGACGAATGAGCTGCCAATGGTGTCTCCTTCACCCGAATGTTTCGACTCCCCCAGTGACGCGTCGCTATGACCGGATTGCTCTGGCCGCTCCCCATTGACTGCTGGCCGCGAGATCCCGGGACGGGTGCCTATATCGATGACTGCCGTTCCGGTCCCTCCGGGACCTGCGAGGAGGTGGCCGAGCCTTCGAGCAACCGACCCAACCGCGTAGTCGCCAACTTTGTAAGCTCTCGCCGTCGTCGCTCCGCTGATGCTGTCACAGCGTTCTTTGAGGCGTCTCGTCAGTGTGCGGACGAAGGTGGCTTCACGCCCATTGAGCTGCTGGTAGGACCAGTTGTCATGGGTTGGCGGCTCAGACCGAGCAAACACCGGATCCAGGTCGTCCGCGACCTTGAGGACGCCGGCGTACCCCACGTGTGGATTTGGGCGCTCAGGGCCTGCGTAGTAACGAGTTACCAGCTCAGGTCCTCGGATGAGACACACATGGTGAGGAGCGCCCTCGATGCCGAGGTCGCGTGCCGCAGGTGATGTCACAGTGGCCGCAAAGGTGTACTCGTGGGCGAACGTCCCAAGTTCCTTCTTGGGTCTGAGGCAGCTCAGCGGTTCACCTCGCTTCGCCACCACATTTCGATATGCGTCGGCGAAGAACGCAAGGGCGGGATCATCAGCCGGAGTCGGGACGTTGATCGGAACCCCATTCGCAGTCACCGACACGGACAGACGTGTCTCGCGTTCGTCGAGCATGATCGGCCAGAGGTTCCAGGCCGCAGCTTCGGCCAGGTAGACCCCTGCGTCATTGATATTCAGTTCCTCACGAGTCTCCGTGTCGGGAAGAGTGGGGTCGGCAAGGTCGGGATCGACAATCACTACTGTCGTGCCGGTGTCTTCCTCGCTGAAGGTAGGTAGGCCGAGGCGGCGGATCGCGTCATCTGCCTCTTGACCGTAGAGCGGCTCGCAGTGTTCCGATTCCGGCCTTCCCCACCAGTGCCGGCCCGTATATCGAGCACCGTCGTGCCAATAGGCCTTGCGAATAGCTGCGCCGATGAATCGTGATTGCAGCGATCCAGAGTCGTCACGGAACCGGGTGTAGACAAAGATGCACCCCGCCTTGGAGGCAAGGAAAAAGGCCCCTTTGCCATAACCGAAGGTTCCGCCAGAGGACAGTGTTTGATGATCGCTGTCTCTGTCGCCGCTATTCAGGACGAAACGCAACCATTCTCGCCTCGGGGTCTTACCCGCATCCGAACGAGTGGGCCCACCCAAGCCTTTCGTGCCGCGATCCGAGATTGCGAGATACCTGATCATCGGTGCCTGGCTCAACTTCTTGAACCCGCCGTCCGGGTCACCCTCCGACGGCACGCATTTGGAGAACAGCCTTCTCCATTCGGCTATGTGCCCTGCCCCGACAGTGCCCAGATCCAGGTTGAAGCTCACGATCGGGCGCCCCAGAAGCCTGGCATCCCAGGAGTTCTGCGCTGCCTCGCGTACCAAGATGGTTAGGCGCGACAGTTCCGGACGCCCGAGTTGGCCGAGCAATCCATCTGCAGTGATCCCGCCGTCCGCACGGAATGGCTGAGAATACCAGGAATAGTTGTTCACAGGCGGCTCGCCATATCGTCAAGGACTGCAGACCCGTCCGCCTCAGCCCGAACGGTGTCGAGGTCTATGAGGTACTCAAGAGCGGACACGCCTGCTGGCACCGTGCCATTTGCAAAACTGGTCGGCACAATCTTAGGGAAGGCGTCGTCGACCCTGTACCAACGCTCATCGGTTATCGTGAACTGAATGTCCGAGATTATCGGTGGCTTTTCCGGTCCGATCCCGAGCCTGCGGAGTCGTTCGTCCAAGACTGCTGGAGTATCCGTCCGAGACCTGCACGACTCCATGACATCCGCAATTGACTGCGCAGACCGAAGCGACGACTCGGCTACGCGGAACCAAGACAGGCACAGGGATCCTCTTTCGGGGGCCTCCAGTTGATCAACCCCGTGGACGTGTATGACCCGTCCCTCGGACGCAAGAGACGCCTTTACTTCGAGACAGGTGTCTTGCGCGCGGAAGTCCTGCGCACAACCGGTCGGCCCGAGCCATGTGGCTACGGCTGCCGGGCTCAATCTCAGGAGCCTCTCCAACACGGTCAGTTCGGCGAAGAGGCCCGCTAGGCGTTGCGGCGTCCAACGGACTGGTTGGCCACTGAGCAGGAGCCGCCAGGAGCTGAGGGTCTGAGCTAGGCGCGACGGAAGACTGTCAGGTTCTGCGGCAACTCTGGTGCAGACGTCAGCAACAAGCCCAGTGAATATCTCGGTGAGGTCAGGGCGCCGGCACGACAGGTCGGCGAACCGAACCGGGGCGTCTTCCACGAGCAGGACTCGGTCGGTGAGGTGGACGCCTGCACTACGACGGTCGGTCTCCAGCCTCTGGTGCGGCGCAATCGGAACCAGTAGATGACGGCGGCCGTCGGAGTCCAGACCGAGGCGAAGCAGGCCATGTGGCGTGTCGATCTTGAGCTCGGCCGAGAGCATCAGCGTGTTCGGCGAGGACCGCGACTCGTTGCTGAGTTGCCTCCAAAGCTGCTCCAGCAGCCTGCGGAGTTGTGCGGATGCCGCTGATTCGTTGGGGTCCGTGTTCACGCCATCCCCTCAATATCGCTGTCGAGGTCCTGGTCGAGCACGGAGACATCGTCGATGTCGTCCTCGCCCGCAGAAGGGAAGACTTCGCGGAGATCCGCAGCAACGTAGTCGTATTCGACGAGCGCGTCGCCCTTGGTGGGCCGCGGGAAGACGAAGGCCGCACCCCAGACGACATCACCGGGTGCATCGAGTGGGGCCCGTCCTTGGATGGCCTGTTCCTCACCGTTGCGCCTTCGAGTCGGAACATCGGAACGGGCATTGATCGGGTAGAGGAGCAAGAGCCCACGTTCGGGCTGCTGCTGTACTCGATAGTCCTGAAGTTTGCTCCGGTTCACCGGGCCTTCGGCCTTGTCGAGCTTCAGGTCCAGTGCCTCGTCGCGGGGACCTGTGAGGGTCTTGATGTCCGCGACCGCGCTGCCCGCGCTCGTGGAGATCCGAGTGCGCGTGACCGGTAGAACGGACAGGTTTTGAGGAAGGGTGATCGGGGTGGAGCCAGCTGTGGGAGCGTTTCCGATCACGCCGACATTCCACGACACAAGGGCTCCGCTGTCGCCGCGTCGCCGAATATATTCGGCCATTAGAGCCGATGAGGCGTCCACCGACTTGGGATCGATCTGGTAGGAGGCGATGAAATCCAATACATGCGAGTGTGAAACCTCACGCCATAGAGCACGTCCGGACGGTACGTCAGAGTCAAGGCGCCCATGCTCGGCCGCAGCTGCCAGAAGGCGGGACACGGCGTCCGCGTTCTGGGTGTGCCACTTGAGCGCCTCGTCGAAGGGACTGCATTTGAAGTAGTGGGTCTCGACGAGCTGTCCCCCGTACGAAGCCGCTGCACGAACGGCTGCCCCTGACTTCGATGGCGCCGTCACTCGCATCTTGGGGTGACATCGGATACGTACGGCGAGATCGAGCGGGGACTTGTGTTCGATCAAGTAGCGGTCGATCTCCTTGCGCATTTCTTCCTCGACCGTAGCCAGGTGCATGAACCAGTCACGGGTCTCGTCAGGCATAAAGATCCTGGGGAGGTCCTCGTAGCCGGGCCGATAGCCGAACCAGCGCCCCATTTGGAGCAGGGTGTCGTACACGTTGGAGGAACGGACGAAGAAACTGACGACCAGTCCCTCGAGTGTCAGTCCTCGGGAAAGGGTATTGCCTCCGACCGCGATGACGTTTACAGGGCCTGAGTCGTAGTCCAGACGGTCGTTGCTCCTGTAGTGATCCATGACAATCTTGGTGGACTCAACGACTTCACCGACGTTGGCCAAAATATCGTCGAACGAAAGCGCGGTGTTTCCGAAAGCGGAGGGATCGACTCGCCTCGACTCGTTCTGCCAGAGCAGTCGTAGCTCATCGAGCAGCGAGGCATCGGCGGATCCAATGCCGGCGGTCACCTCCTCACGAAGCGTGGTGAGTGGCGCCTTGTAGGAGTCATGGACCCTGGTGTCGGAATGGGCGTGGACCAGCATCGAGGAGTGCTGATCCCTGTGCCCGCGTGCCTGCCGTGCCGCAGTTGCCATCCAGAACCAGAGCACGGCCCGCCGAAGGGAGTCTGTGACTGCGGGTTGGAAGCCGGCAGCTGCTGCCTGTTTCCGGGGGCGAAGGTCGTCGAGCTCGTCGAGTGGGATCGTCCTGATCATGTCGAGACCCCCCGGCACCTCGGCGGGGTCTTCGCCATCGACAGGATGCCGACCGAAGAGCGCCTCGGGCCCCTGGTATTTCTCGCCCCGAGGCAGACTCAGAATGAAGTCACGAGGATAGAAGTCCTCGTGATCCATCGGATCTGTCAGGAGATTGGCGAAGGGCGTCGCCGTGTATCCCACATAGCAGACCTTCGGAAGACGGGTCATGACGTCTCTGATGAGCGGATTGATGCGCCGGGTCGCCAGTGTTGCCTGGTCTGCCTCGTCATCGATGATCAGCGTCGGGCAGTTGCCAAGCTGTTCTTGGGCCTGCTCAAGCCAGTCGCGCAGCTTCCGAAGGACCACTGCGTTCTTTTTGACGACGAGCAACAGTGTCTGGCCCTTTGAAGCCATGAACGACTGAGCGTTGGGTGGGGGGATGAAGTCCCTCTCTGGACTAGTGATTTGATGCCAGAGGGGAGGGTTGAGGTTGACCACATCGCGGATGAGGCGAGCCTGAGTTTGGCGCCGAAGGGAGTTGTGGATGCCGGAGAGCACGATGAACATCCGGTAGCCGCGGTCTGCGGCCTTGCACACGACGCCCGTGAAGTTACTGGTCTTGCCGGACTGGACATGGCCCACTACGAGGCCGCGAGATCGGAAGGCAGGAGTTGCGGGGTGATCAAGCATGGCGACGACTCGCGTGGAGGCGTCGTCGATCTTCTGGGTCGACTCGGCGCCGAGCGTGCCTCGCAGGAGGCCTTCGAAGGCCGGCCAGTTCTTGTCGTCGGCCCGAGGCCCCGTGTACCAGGGCAGGGCGTTCTCGCGGCCGAGTGCGAGCGGTTCCCGCAGGCTGGCAATCCGGGTGGTCGCCACCTCGTGACGTCGCAGCAACTCTTCGATGACCCTGTCAGGTACGAAGAGGTCCCGCAGTTGCTGCGTCACCTCGTGCGGGCGGCCCGTGTCCAGCAGTGCTTGGAACTGCTCCCAGGCCTTCTCGATGCGTGGATCTTCCATGGTTGCTCCTGCCCCCCAAAGTTGCTCCACGCCCCGCGTCGTGTGCTAACCGAATGAAAACTGTCCTTGATCACACGATAGTGAGCCCTGCCCGTAGGTGCGTCTCGATCGCCTTATGAGGTAGGTTTTTTGGCTCATCGAGAGCTTCTCCATGTGTCGTTTCGATCACCGTGCCCGTCAGGTGAGGACGCAACCTCAGCCACTTGTCACGTAGAGCTATCGATCTCATGCGGTGCGTCACGGATGCTGGGGGTCCTCTATTCCGGCTCTGCCCTACCGCTCCGGAGCGCCTGAAGTGCTTTAGCCAGTCCGATCGACGGATGACGCCTTCAATGCACGCCAGATGCACGTATATGCCCTGATCGTCCTGCCGGAGAGGGCCTCACGGCCGCTGCAGGGGCTCCAGGTCCAGCGTCGCGGCAGGGACACGGGCGGGGCAGGACCGAAGGGATGAAACTGCCAATCTGCCGCGGGATCTTCTTGCCTCGCCACTCGTAGGTCTGCAGCGTGCCCGCCTCTGGATACGTGACCGATTCTCGGTGCCGTGCAGCCCGACCGCACGGTTGCGGTCGATCTTCCTGTGACGTTGGCGGACTTCGCTGGGCTGAGCGGGAGGGTCACCTGCCGGTGAGCCGGTGCCCCTTCAGGCCGCGATGCCTAAGGGGCTCCACCGTTCGTTCAGGCTTCCAGGCCGCCAACTTCTCGACGCCCTGCTCCAACCTGGCGTCGACCTCGTCCTTGTCCAGCTCGGGCTCCAGCACGTGCAGCAGCACGTGCATGGCGAGCCTGGGGGGCACGGCGTTACCGATCTGCTGCGAGACGTCGTTGCCGTCCCAGGGGTATGCGGCCGGAAACGTCTGCAGCACTCCTGCCTCGGCGCCGTTGAAGCGGGCGAGACCGTTGTCGAGGTCCGTGTCGGTGCCCTTATGGACCACGCGGTTTCGCGACACCTTTCCCGTGACCGTGGCGGAAGGGGCGTCGTGGTCCCGCCGGCCACGAGCTTCCGGCACGCCGCCGGTCCCGTAGTTGGAGACGACGGTGAACGGGGGGCGGCTGCGCACCTTGCGGTCCGAGAACGGCTGGGCGTTCTTCAGCGCAGTCTCCATGGAGACCCACTCCTTGAGCTTCCTTCGGGGGTGGCCGTTCTTGCTCTCGGCGTGTTCCAAAGGAAGTGTGTCGGCGTGGTTCGCCTTCCTTCGTCCGGAGGGGGAAGCCCCCCGCTGGTACAGCTCGTGGGTCTCCTCCACGTGTGGAAGAGCATCACGGCTGGACCCGTCGAGCCGGGCCATCAGCACTGCGCGCCGTCGGGTTTGAGGAACGCCGAAGGCCTCGGTGTGGAGGTACTGCGTCGCGGTCCGGTATCCGAGGGCGTCAAGCACCGCGGCATACTCCTCCCACACCCGCATCACCGCTGGCACCTGTTCCAGGACGACGGCCTCGTAAGCCGTCGAGCCGGGCCGCCTATCCCGCTCGATGATCCACCACAGGGGCTGCAGAACAAGTCCCGTCCGCTCGTCGCCCAGCTCCTCCAGCCTGAGCTTCAGCTTTTCGAGCACGCCGTTCAGATCGCCGAACTCCTTGAGCAGACCATTGAGCGCGGCATCCGGGAATGCGAGGGTCCGCATTGACTTGAGCTCCTTCAGGAGCTTCTTCGCCTCCTCGGCTGTGTTTCCCAGCTCCTCGAGCCGCTTTCGCATGGCCTTGCGCTTCTCGGTCCTGGACTGCTCCACCGCGCGCTTCTCGACCTTGAGCGCCCGGGCCTCGACCTCCTTGCGCCTGAGCTCCTCGTGGATCTGTCGCCAGGTGCGGAAGACCTGTGTCCAGGCCGACAGTGGGTCGGGGTGATCAGCGGTGTTGCGCACCGCCGTGTGCAGGCGATCGATGTATCCGAGCACGTCGTCCAGAGCCCTGCGGCCCGCGCCGTGCCCGGCGACGGTGAAAGTCTGGCAGGGCGGCCCACCGGTCAGTACCTGGGCGTGCGGGAAAAAGGCGGCCCGGTACTGACGGACGTCCCCTTGGAAGGTGTCCATCCCTGCTTTGGCGCGGGTCGCACATGCTCCGGCGTCCCACTCGATGCCAGTCACCTCGTGTCCAAGGACATGCGCTGCCACATCGAGCCCACCCGGGCCTGCGAAGAGGTCAAGAATGCGGATCTTCGCTGGTGAGGAGCGTTCCATCTCGATGTGGCTCATGGGCCTGAAGTCTAGCCGGCGGACCGAGCGCAGTTCGCCTCGGCTACGGCCTGTGGACAGAGTGCAGAGCGGTCGCGACGGCCGCTCCGAGTTCCCTGCCACCAGAAAGTGAGTGGCGTGACCGATCTGCCGGTACCGGGCCGTCTTACGCCCTGTGGCTCGCCACTCCGGGGAGGGACTGCAGAAGGGCCGCCGGGACCACCGTGATCTTCACCATCTGCGTGGGGGCGTCCGAGCGCGGCCTCGCGTACTCCGAGACCTCGTCTGCCGACGCGCCCGCATTCCTTTCATGTGCGCCCGGGCCCGCTCCGTACCGATGGGCCGAGGTCCGCACCGCTGCGGTTCTCCGAGCCTCCGACAGCCTGTCGGAGTCACGGCCGACGCCTGAACCGCCCAGGCCTCGGCATCACGCCAACCGCTGGGCCCCATGGATGGGAGCAGGACCGGACCGACCCGGTCCGTCTGATCAAGCGAGGCGAAGGTGTCGAACCACTGCTCCTGGAGCGCGCCACGAGAATGTCCTGAAGGAATGCCACCAGGTCCTCACGGACCACGTTCCACTGCGGCCTGTTGGCCAGCAGGGTCTCGCACGCCTGAGGCTTGTCGTCGAGGAGAAGCACCGGTGAGAAGCCCGCGCTCTCCAGCCCCGACGCCAACCCACCGGCGCCGGAACACACGTCGACGAAGCGAAGCCGATCACTCATCCGTCGCCTGCCCGTTCCCTCGGAGGCCTTGCTTCGTGGCGGTGCGCTTCAGACGCTCCCGGCCCACTGTCGCACGTACGCTTGCGGCGACCTCGTCCGCCGGCATGTGCTCCCAGAAGCGCAGGACCACCCATCCCTGGGCCTCCAGGTGCGCGGTCGTCTCCTTGTCGCGCGCCATGTTGCGGTCGAGCTTCTGCCGCCACCACTCCGCGTTCGTTTTCGGCTGCGTGGCGTGCTCGGGGCAGCCGTGCCAGAAGCAGCCGTCGATCAGCACGGCCACCTTGACCGAGGTGAAGGCGATGTCGATCCGTCGTCGGGCCATGCCGGGCACCGGATACTCGACGCGGTAGCGCAGACCGGCCGCGTGGAGCAGGCGGCGGACCGAGAGCTCGGCGGCGGTGTCTTTGCTGGCCTGCCTGCTCATGCGGGCCGAGACGGCGGGTGATGACGGAACGGCTTCGGACACACCTGCATTCTGCCGGACCGGCCGGGCGTCACTCCGCCCCGTGGCACTCCCCGTACACCCGTCCCGAGCCGCACCAGCACTCCGCCCCCCGGGCCGGTGGCCACGCCGTGGCGCGTGCGCGGGCCGCCAACGTCGTTGCGTACTGGGGGAGCAGGTCCGCGTTCGACGGGGGGGTGGATTCTGAGGCTGCGAAGGCTTCGTACGAGGGGACCGTCGCTCGGACGATGCCCAGGTTCGGGGTGCCCGCCTGGGAGAGTTCGCGGAGGGACGCTTCGATGTCCGTCAGGTGGGCCGTGTACGTGGGGTACTCCGCCTCCAGTTCCGGGTACGCCGCCAGGAGCTCGTCCAGTTCCCGTTCCGGCCAGTGCAGGACCGCCACCGGGAACGGGCGGGACAGGGCCGTGCGGTACGTGCCCAGTTCCGAGCGGAGGCGGGTGATCTCCGCCTGGAGCTCCGCCGGGTCCGAGGAGCCGAGCGACCACAGGCGCTTCGGGTCGTGCAGTTCGTCCAGCGGGACCGCCCCGGTGTGCAGCCGGTCCGCCCGGTCGTCCCAGGCGTCGTGCTCCAGTGCCAGCATCCGGCGGATTCGGTGGCGGGTCGTGATCAGGGACTGGGTGGAGTGGGGGAGTTCCGTAGTCGTGGCCAGGAGCGCCGCCGCCTCCGTCAGGGTCGACTCCGCCGCCTCCAGCTCGTCGTGCGCCTCCAGCGTCTCCGCCGTGATCTCCCACGCCGCCGCGTCCGACGGCCTCGCCCGCCGTACGCCGTCGATGATCGCCCGTGCCTCGGCCTCGTGGCCGTACTCCCACAGGTTCGCCGCCTTCAGCGCCCTGATCAGGTGCGGGTTCGCCGGCTCCCCGGCGAGGAGCGTGTCGTAGAGGGTCGTCGCGCCCGGGCGGTCGCCCGCGAGTTCCCGGTGGGCCGCGGCCTGGAGGTACAGGGGTTCCCGGTCTCCCGGGTACTGCGCGGCCGTGCGCAGCAGACGCTCGGCTTCGGTGGTGTGGGCGGCAGGCGTGTCGGGGCGCATGCCCTCCACCGTACTGCTGTACGGGCCTGGAGAGTTGGCGCCTCAGCGCTTATCGTGCCCCGCGTGCGGGCCAGGGTGGGACAGCGGGTGCCGGTCGTCGTCCAGACACGAGGACGACGTCGTACGAGCGCACGCGCGCTGTGGCTGAGCGCCGAGACCGCCGTCACCTGCGGGGTTCTCGTCCTGCTCCTCGTCGTCCACCAGCTCTGGTGGACCAATCGGGAGGCCCGCGCCGAGGCCCTCGACCAGGTGCGCGTCCTGGAGCGGGAGTGGGACATCTCTCCCGCCCCTGGGTCTGTTCCCGAGCCCGATCCTGAGCCTGTTGCCGAGGCGGGTGCGGATGCCGATGCGGTGGGCGGCTCCTCGTCCTCTGCCGCGCCCCGTCCGCGTGCCTCCGCGCCTTCCGCTCCCTCCGCCGCCTTCGCCGTCCTCCGTGTCCCCCGGCTCGGGCTCACCGTCCCCGTCGCCGAAGGCGTCTCCAAGCGGTCCGTCCTCGACAAGGGGTACGTCGGGCACTATCCCGGCACCGGCGGGCCGGGGAGCGTGGGGAACTTCGCGCTCGCCGGGCACCGGAACACCCACGGCGAGCCCTTCCGGTACATCAACCGGCTTGAGGGAGGGGATCAGGTTCTCGTGCGTACGCGTGCGCGTACCTACGTCTATCGCGTCGATCTCGTCCTGCGGGCGACCTCTCCCCGTGACGTCGGGGTCATCCGGGCCGTGCCCCGGTCTCTCGTCAAGCCCTCCTACGGTTATGCCGAGCCGGGGGCCTATCTCACGCTCACCACCTGCACCCCCGAGTTCAGCAGCACCTTCCGGCTCGTCGTCTGGGCCAAGCTCGTCTCGACGCGGTGACGCCGCTATCGCCTTCGGCCGAGTGCGAGGGTGAGCGCCGCGCCCGTGAGCGCCAGTCCCGCCGAGACCAGGAGCGCCGTGTCCGGGCCCTCCGTCACCAGGGCCAGTGTCAGGGCCACCCCGGCCGAGGAGCCGATGTAGCGGGCGGTGTTGTTGGCGCCCGAGCCCATCGCCGCCCGCTCCGGCGGCACGGAGTCGACCGCGAGCCGGGGCAGCGCCGCGTTCAGGAGGCCGCTGCCCACGCCCGCCACCAGGAGGCCCGGGAGGAGGCGCGGCCAGGGGCCTTCGAGGCCGCCGAGCAGGGCGAGGACCCCCGCCGCCGACAGGGCGAAGCCCACGGCCAGTTGGTACGCGGCGGAGAGCCGGCCCGCGAGGCGGCGGGCCTGGAGCGCCGCCACGAACGCCGTGCCCGACCAGAGGAGGAAGAGCCAGGCCGTCGTCAGCGGTGACATCCCGGCCCTGCCCTGGAGCAGCGCGGGCACCACGCTGAACAGGCCGATCACCGCCAGGCCCGTGAACAGCGCCCCCAGCGTCGACGCCAGGAACGCGGGCCTCCGCAGCAGCGCCAGGTCGACCATGGGCGTACGGCTCCGGTGCTCGACCAGCACGAAGAGCGCCGTCAGCGCGGCGGATGCGAGCAGCAGGAGGCCCACCGGGGCCCGCAGCCAGCCGTCCCGGCCGAGGGTGAGCGCGGTGAGCAGCGACGCCAGGGCGAGGCCGAGAGTGACGGCTCCGGCGATGTCGGGGCGAGCCGCGCCCGTTCCGTGAGGAGTGTCGTGCGCCGGCGTTCCCCGCGGGCTGTCGTGTGCCAGCGTCCGCGCCCCCGCTGCCGCCGTCGCCAGCGCCGCCGCCCCCAGCGTCCCGTACGCCAGGCGCCAGTCGGCCAGGCTGAGCGCGCCCGCGAGGAGGGGGCCGAGGGCGATGCCGCCGCTGACGGACGCGCCCCAGATCCCGGTGGCCCTGATCCGGTCCCGGCCCGCCGGGTACGCGTGGGCGAGGAGGCCCAGGCTGCCCGCCAGGACGGCCGCGCTCGCCGCGCCCTGGGCGATCCGGGCCGCGGTGAAGGTGAGCGTCGAGCCGGCGAACGCCCCGAGTGCTGTGGTGAGGCCGAGAGTGAGAGTGCCCAGGAGGAAGATCCGGCGCCGCCCGTGCGCATCCGCGAGGCTGCCGGCCACCAGGAGGAGGACGGCCAGGCCGAGCGGGGTGCCGTTGAGCAGCCAGGCCTGTGCCGAGGCCGGGGTCCCGAAGGCGGCGGCCATGTCGGGGAGGGTGAGCATCGGGGCCGTGTAGTTCATCAGCGCGACGGCGGTGGCGGCGGCCGTGACGGCGAGGGTCGCCCGGGGGCGGCCGGCGCGGGTGGGGGACCCGGGTCGGGCCGTTGTGGCGAGCTGGGGCATGGCAGGGACCTCCACCCGTCAGTTCGGTGAATGAACTCACGGTACCAGGTCAGTTCGTTGAATGAACCTGTAATCGGTACGATGGGTTCCATGGCTCTCGGCAAGGACTACGCCCAGCAGCAGTGCTCCATCGCCCGCGCCCTGGAGGTCGTCGGCGAGCGCTGGACCCTGCTCGTCGTCCGCGACGCCTTCTACGGCGTCCGCCGCTACAACGACTTCCTCCTTCACCTCGGCGTCCCCCGCGCCGTGCTCGCCGCCCGCCTCCAGGCCCTCGTCGAGGCCGGCGTCCTCGACCGGCGGCGCTACCAGGAGTCGCCCCCGCGCGACGAGTACGTGCTCACCGAACGCGGTCTCGCCCTCTGGCCCGTCCTGCGCTCGCTCGGCGCCTGGGGCCGGGCCGAGGTCCCCGGCGCCGTCCCGCTGCGCCACTTCCACCACGCCGACTGCGGCACCGAACTCGGCCCGTACGGCGAGTGCCCCTCCTGTCGCCTGCCCGTGCCGCTCGCCGACGTCGAGATGCGGCCCGGCGCCGGGCTCGACCCGGACCCGGCCGATCCCGTCAGCCGCGCCCTCCTCCGGCCCCGCCGCCTCCTGACCCCCCTGGAGCACGCCGGCTCCTGAGCGACGTGGAGAAGTTCCGGAGCGCGTACGGGAACTCCCGGGCCTCCCCGTGCGTCCTCACCGTGAGACAGCCGGAAGGCTGAAGAGGCCGAGAGGAGGTGGCGGGATGACGATCAGGGCCCTGGTCCTGCGCATGGTCGCGCCGATGTTCTTCCTGCTCGCCCTCGCCGACCTGCTCCTCTCCGACGGTGCGAGCCTCTCCGCCGCCGTCGCCCTCGCCGCGACCGGCGTCGTCTGCGCCCTCTTCGGAGCCCGTACGGCCCCCGCCGTGCCGCCCACCGCCGTCCGCACCGCCATCCGCGACCGCGAGCGGCGCACCGCCTTCCTGCCCCAGCGGGACCCCGACGCCGCCGGGCGCCGCAGACCCCGTGCTCCCGGCCGTCCCCTCCCGACGGCCGCGTAGGGAGCCCGTACACCCAGCACGTGCAAGCACCTCTCGCGGATCCGTCATGCCGAATCTCCATGCTCCCGGCACGACGAGACCCCACGGAGGGCTCCCTTGAACGTCTTCGCATCCCTGGTCGAGCGGCTCGCCGACCTGCTCCAGCCGCTCTTCGCCACCACCGCCACGGCCGCCGCGATCGTCCTCTTCACCCTGCTCGTGCGCCTCGCGGTCCACCCGCTCTCCCGGGCCGCCGCCCGAGGCCAGAAGGACCGCACCCGGCTCGCCCCGCAGCTCGCCGAGCTCCGCAAGAAGCACGCCAAGAACCCCGAGCGCCTGCAGAAGGCGATCACGGAGCTGCACGCCCAGGAGAAGGTCTCGCCGTTCGCCGGCTGCCTGCCGAGCCTGCTCCAGGCGCCCGCGTTCTTCCTGATGTACCACCTCTTCTCCAGCGGGCGGATGGCCGGGCACAGCCTCTTCGGCGCCCCGCTCGGCGACCACTACGCCGACGCCCTCGCCGACGGTGGCGTCCTCGGCCCGGCCGGCCTGGTCTACCTCGCGCTCTTCGCGATCGTGGCCGCCGTCGCCACGTACAACTACCTGCGGGCCAAGCGCCAGCAGGCCGCCGCCCCGGCCGCCGACCCCGGCCAGCCGGGCGCCGCGCTCGCCGCGGGCATGGCCCGCTACCTCCCGCTGCTCTCCTTCGCGACCCTGATCTCCGTCGCGGTGGTGCCGCTGGCCGCCGCGCTCTACATCGTCACCAGCACCACGTGGACCGCCGTCGAGCGGGCCTTCCTCTACCGGGACATGCCGGCGGCGGCCCTGGTTACTCCCGCGTAAGGGTCCAGTGTGTGAACGGGGTCTTGCAGAGTGACCCTTTCTCTTGGAGGATCGACCAATCCTCCGATGGCCGCACTCCATCGGCCGGGGCACCTCAGGGCCCTCGCGGGCCCACCCGACCACAGGGAGAAGACCATGAAGCTGCTGCGTGTCGGCCCGCCGGGAGCCGAGCGTCCCGCCCTGCTCGACCAGGACGGAACGCTCCGCGACCTGTCCGCCCTCGTCGACGACATCGACGGCAGCGTGCTCGCCGACGCCTCCGCCCTCGACCGCATCCGGGCCGCGGCCGGTGCCGGCGTGCTGCCCGCGCTCGACGCCACCGGCCTGCGCGTCGGCCCGCCGGTCGCCCGCATCGGCAAGGTCGTGTGCATCGGGCTGAACTACCACGGGCACGCCGCCGAGACCGGCCAGGCCACCCCCGCCGAGCCCGTCGTCTTCCTCAAGGCCGCCGACACCGTCGTCGGCCCGGACGACACCGTGCTCGTACCGCGCGGTTCGGTGAAGACCGACTGGGAGGTGGAGCTCGCGATCGTCATCGGCCGCACCGCCCGCTACCTGGAGACCGACGAGGAGGCCCTCGCGCACGTCGCCGGGTACGCGGTCGCGCACGACGTCTCGGAGCGCGAGTTCCAGATCGAGCGCGGCGGCACCTGGGACAAGGGCAAGAACTGCGAGACCTTCAACCCGCTCGGCCCCTGGCTCGTCACCGCCGACGAGGTGCCCGACCCGCAGGCCCTCGGCCTGAAACTGTGGGTCAACGGCGAGCTCAAGCAGGACGGCCACACCTCGGACCAGATCTTCCCGGTCGCGGAGGTCGTCCGGTACGTCAGCCGCTTCATGACCCTGTACCCGGGCGACATCATCAACACCGGCACGCCCGCGGGCGTCGCCATGGGGCAGCCGGAGCCCAAGCCGTACCTGCGCCCCGGTGACGTCGTCGAGCTGGAGGTCGAGGGCCTCGGCCGGCAGCGGCAGGAGCTCAAGGGCGCCTGACCTCGCGGTTGCTGCCTGACCTCACGGGCACGGCCTGACCTCACGGGTACGGCCCGACCTCACGGGCACGGCCTGGCCTCACAGCCGTCGCCTGGCCTCTCACGTGCGTTGCCTGGCCTCATGGGCACTGCCTGACCGCACGGGTACGAAAGCGGCGGCGCTCCGCGTGGAGCGTCGCCATTTTCATGTCGTTTTTGCATATTGCCCGATATGGAACACATTTCGTGCGGGCGTCGACGCGACCGGCGCCGCCTCGCCCTCATCGCCGCGTCCACGGTCGGGGCCACCGCCCTCGTCGGCGCGCTCGCCGTCACCGGCCACGCCGATCCGCTGCCCGGTGGCCTCGGCCCCTGCAAGCCGGGCAAGTGCCCCACGGCGTACCCCGTGGACAACGGCAGCGGTCCCGTCGTCCACCGCGACAACAACATCAACGTCTTCGTCGGCGGCGACTTCCTCGTCCGCGAGGCCGCGGCCGAGGCCGAGGGCAAGGTCGTCGTCCTCGGCGGCTTCGACCAGAACAAGAAGGCGGGCGTCTCCGCCGTCTACAACGTCGGGGTGGCCGGCGTCGGCTCGCGCGTCCCGCCCGACGACGGCACCGACTTCCTCACCGTCGGCAAGAGCCTGAAGGTCGCCGCCCAGCAGCGCCTGCTCGCCGAGGAGGGCGCGATCCACGGCGTCGTGCGGTACGGGACCACCCTCTCCGGCACGGTGAGCCCTGCCCCGGTCCACGACGCCACGGGCGCCCACCCGTACAGGCCGCTCCGGGACCAGCTCACCGACGCGAGCCACTGCTACGCCTACGTGAACGGCGCCTCCCGCACCCCCACCGGCACCGCCGTCAACAACAACACCGAGACCCTCTTCACGGGTGACGGCACATCGGCGCTCCAGGTCTTCACCGTCGACTTCGACCTGGAGTCGACGAGCGGCGGCCGCCAGGGCATCCGCTTCGAGAAGATCCCGGCCGGCGCGACGGTCCTCGTGAACGTCCTCGGCGCCGACCGCACCGTCGACTCGTACATCAACCAGCTCCCGGACGGCCTGCGCGAGCGGGTCCTGTGGAACTTCCCCGACGCCACGAAGGTCGCGTTCGAGGGCACGGCCCAGTTCGCGGGCAGCGTGCTCATCGGCAACCAGGCCAGTACGACGACGGTGACGATGCCGGGCATGAACGGCCGCTTCTTCACCACCGGCAACCTGACCCACACCTCGGAGGCCAACGGGGGCGGCGGCCAGGAGATCCACGCCTACCCGTTCAACGGCGACCTGCCGTCCTGCACGGACCCGACACCGACGCCGACCCCGACGCCTACGGAGCCCACGCCGACGCCGACGGATCCGACCCCGACGCCTACGGATCCGACCCCGACGCCGACGGACCCGACTCCTACGCCCACGGACCCGACACCGACCCCGACCGATCCGACGCCCACGCCGACGGATCCGACCCCCACCCCGACCGACCCCACACCGACCCCGACGGATCCGACTCCCACGCCGACCGATCCGACGCCGACCCCGACCGACCCCACCCCCACACCGACCGACCCGACCCCGACGCCCACCGACCCCACGACCGGCGGTTCGACGGACGGCGGCTGGACGACCGGTGGTTCGGCCAACGGCGGCTGGACCAGCGGCGGATCGACCACCGGCGGCGGTGGCCCCGGCGGCTACGGCGATTCCGGCGGCAACCACGGTCCCCACGGCGAGCTCCCCGAGACCGGTGCCGGCACCGGGAAGATCGTCATGGGTGCCAGCGCGGTCGCCCTCGCCCTCGGTGGCGGCGCCCTCGTGGTCGTCGGCAGGCGCCGGCGGCGTACGAGCTGAGCAGCTGTCAGGGAGCGTCAGAGCGTGACCACGCGGCCCTCGCGGGCCGACCGCCGGGCCGCCTCCAGGACGTCGAGGGCGGCGGCCGCCTCGTGCGCGGTGACCGGGTTCTCGCCGGTGCCGCGCACCGCGGCGGCGACGGCCGCGTAGTACGCCGGGTAGTCGCCGGGGAGTGACTCCACCGGGGTCCCGCCGCCGGTCAGCGGCGACTCCCCGGCGCCGATCCGGCCCCACAGCTCCTCGGGCTCGGCGCCCCAGACGGCGCCGGGCCCGGGCCGCAGCCCCTCGCGCAGGGCCGCCTCCTGGGGGTCGAGGCCGTACTTCACGAATCCGCAGCTCTGGCCGAGCACCCGGAACCGGGGGCCGAGCTGGGCGGTCGTGGCGCTCACGTACAGGTGGGAGCGGACCCCGTTCGCGTGGGTGAGCGCGAGGAAGGTGTCGTCGTCGGCCTCGGCGCCCGGCCGGCGCACGTCCGACTCGGCGTACACCGAGACCACCGGGCCGAAGAGCACGAGGGCCTGGTCGACGACGTGGCTGCCCAGGTCGTACAGGAGCCCGCCGATCTCCTCGGGCGCGCCGGACTCGCGCCAGCCGCCCTTCAGCAGCGGGCGCCACCGCTCGAAGCGGGACTCGAAGCGCTGGACCTCGCCGAGCGTGCCCTCGTCGAGGAGCCGCCGGAGAGTGAGGAAGTCGTTGTCCCAGCGGCGGTTCTGGAAGACCGAGAGCAGCAGTCCGCGCTCCTCGGCGAGGGAGGCGAGCGCACGGGCTTCGGCGGCGGTCCCGGCGAGCGGCTTGTCGACGACGACGGGGAGGCCGGCCTCCAGGGCGGCCGTGGCGACGCCGACGTGCGTCTTGTTGGGGGAGGCGACGACGATCAGGTCGAGCTCGTCCGCGCCCCGCTCCCACAGCTCCTCGGGGCGGGCGGCGACCCGGACGCCCGGGTGCGCGGCGCGGGCCTCGGCGGCCCGCTCGGGGTTGCCGGTGGTGACGGCGGCGAGGACGAGGTCCTCGGAGGCGGCGATCAGCGGGGCGTGGAAGACGGAGCCCGCGAGGCCGTAGCCGACGAGTCCGACGCGGAGCGGGGTGCGGGGGTCGGTGCCAGTCATGCCGCCCACTTAAGCAACGCGGTTGCCAAAGTGCAAGCGGCGGCGACAATGGGGGAGTGGGGGACAGACCTGAAGCGAGGAAAGACCTGGTGGGAGTGGACGTGCCGGTACTGCGCGGCGCCAACGCGGCGCTCGTGCTCGACCTGCTGCGCACGGCGGGGGAGACCGGGATCAGCCGCCTGGAGCTGGCCGAGCGGACCGGGCTCACCCCGCAGGCCGTCAGCAAGATCACCGCGCGGCTCCGGGCCGACGGCCTCGCCACCGAGGCCGGCCACCGCGCCTCGACCGGCGGCAAGCCCCGTACGGTCCTGCGCCTGGTGCCCTCCGCCGCGTACGCCGTCGGCGTCCACCTCGACCGCGACGAGCTGACGGTCCTCCTGACCGACCTCGCGGGCACGGTCCTCGCAGCGCGCCGCCGCCCCGTGGACCTGGGCGCGGGGGCGGGGACGGTCCTGGACGCGGTGACGGAGGAGGTACGGGCGCTGCTCGGCGCGGTCCCGTCCGGCGGGACCGTGCTCGGGGCCGGGGTCGCCATGCCCGGGCCGCTCGACCACCGGGCCGGGGTGCCGGGCCGGGTGACGGGCTTCCCCGAGTGGGCCGGGCACCCCGTACGGGACGAGCTGGCGGCGCGCCTCGGGCTGCCCGTCGTCCTCGACAAGGACACCAACGCCGCCGCCCTCGGGCTCGCCCTCCGTCCCGCCGCGCCCGGCTCCTTCGCCTACGTCCACCTGGGTACGGGGCTCGGCGCCGGCCTCGTCCTCGGCGGGGCGCCGCTGCGCGGGGACAGGACCGGGGCGGGCGAGCTGGGCCACCAGACCGTCCAGCTCGACGGGCCGCAGTGCGGCTGCGGCGGGCGCGGCTGTCTGGAGGTCCTGTGCCTGGCGGCGGTCGCCCGCGGCGAACTCGCCGAGGCCGCGCGGATCCTGGGCGCGGGAGCGGCCAACCTCGTCCGGCTCCTCGACATCGACCAGGTCCTCCTGGGCGGCCGGGTGGTCCTCGCCGCGCCGGAGGTGTTCGCGGAGGGGGCGCGGAAGGTCCTGACCGGCCTCGGTCTGACGGCCCCGGTGGGCCTCGCGACCGGACGGGACGCGGTGGCCGAGGGCGCGGCGTGGCTGACCCTGGCGCCGGTCTTCGGGAAGTGACCCGGCCCGGGTCCGAACCCCCCCGGCCCGGGTCCGAACCCCCGGCCCGGGTCCGACCCCCCCGGCCCGGGTCCGAACCCCCCCGGCCCGGGTCCGACCCCCGCCGGCCCGGGTCCGACCCCCCCGGCCCGGGTCCGAACCCCCCGGCCCCCCGGCCCGGCTCCGGCCCCCGGCCCCGGCCCGGCCCGACCCCGTCAGGTCCGATCATCGGAAAGTAGGCCGATCGGGCGGATGCGCCGGCCCTAACGGGGGCACCCCCGGTGTCGCTGCCTCACCCACCCCCTCCCGCGTGGCAGCGTCACCGCCGTCCCCACGCCCGCCAGCGAGCAGCAAAGGCCCGCCCCATGGCACCCGCCCCCCTGCGTCTGTGCGGCGTCCGCGCCGTGACCGTGGCCGCCGCGGCGGCGGCGCCCCTCGTGATCGCCGCCCCGGCCTCCGCCGTCCCCGCCCCCGACCCGCCCGCCCCCACCTGCGGAACCCCCGCCGGCGGAGGCTTCCCGCTGGACACCCGGATCCACGGCGGGCCGGCCGACTATCCGGCGGGCGGCCCGTTCCAGGGCTGGAAGCTCGACCTCACCAACACCACCGACGCCCCCTGTTCGGGCGTCCACCCGGTGCTCGTCCTCACCGACCGCGACCGGGTCCTGCTCCCGGAGCACATCCGGTTCGAGTTCTACGACGCCGGGTCGGCGCGCTGGCGCCCGGTGGCCTTCGAGTCGACCGACGCGGCCGAGAACGTGGGCGCGTTCACCGGCTTCGGCGGCTTCGCGGTGCCCGCGGGCCGGACCCTCACCGTCCCCGTACGCCTGGCCTTCGAGGCGGAGACGACGCCCGACGAGGTCGTCATCAACGCGGCGGTCGTGCAGCGCAGGGGCGAGGACGGCGACTGGGTCGGCGAGTCCGGCGACTACCGCCTGACCGTCGTCCCCGCCGAGCCCGGCACGCCCACCGCACCGGACCCGACCGGAACGCCCGATCCGTCGCGGCCGCCCGGCAAGGAGGCCCGCCCGCCGGCCCCCACCCCGCCGCCCACCCTGAAACCCGAGGACGCCGACGACTCCGTGACGGACCACGAACTGGCCAGTACGGGACGGGAGTCGGAGGCGTACGCGCGGATCATCGCCCCGCTCGCGGTGGGCCTGGCCCTGCTCGGCGCGGTCCTCGTCAGGGCGGCCCGACGCGCCCGCCACCGCTGACCGCACCGCCGCCCGGAGCCCGAGCGCCGGCGCGCCCGACACCCCCGCACCGTCGAGTCATGCTCCGTACACCTTCCCGTTCATCCCCGTCTGCGACCATCCCCGGATGAACTACCAGACCAGCCCCGGCGCCCCCGTCCGCTCCGGCATCCCCGAGCACGGCCGCGTCCCCAAGTACTACGCCGTCAAGGCCAAGATCGCCCTGATGGTCGACGAGTTGGGGGAGGGCGGGCTGCTGCCCACCGAGCGCGACCTCGCCGTCCGGTACGAGGTGTCCCGCGAGACCGTCCGGCAGGCGCTGCGCGAACTCCTCCTGGAGGGGCGGCTGCGCCGCCAGGGCCGGGGCACGGTCGTCGCCGGGCCCAAGCTGGAGCAGCCCCTCTCGCTCGCCAGCTACACGGAGGGCGTGCGCCGGCAGGGCCGTCGCCCCGGCCGCAGCCTGATCTCGCTCGACCGCTTCCCCTGCCCGGAGGCGCTCGCCCCCGAGGTCGGCGCCGAGCGCGGCGAGACCGTCTGGCACATGGAGCGCGTGCTGCTCGCCGACGACGAGCGGGTCGGCCTGGAGAGCACGTACGTCTCCGAGGCCCGCGCCCCGCGTCTGGACGCCGAGTTCGACCCGGACTCCTCCTTCTACGCCTACCTCCACGACCGGCTCGGCATCTCGTTCGGCGACGCCGACGAGCGCATCGAGACCGTCCTCGCGACCCCGCGCGAGGCCCTGCTCATCGGCACGCCTCCGGCGCTGCCGATGCTGCTGCTGCACCGCGTCTCCCGGGACACCTCGGGACGGCCCCTGGAGCGGGTCCGCACGCTCTACCGGGGGGACCGCTTCAGCTTCACCGCCCATCTGGGTCAGCAGGGCTGACGCCTCCGTAGATCACGAGACGGTAACGGGTCTGGTCCAAGCTTGTCGGTCCGTTCACCGTCCCGTCGTCCACCCGCCCCGTCCGGGTCACCCGCCGCCGCGACCGTCGACGGCATGAAGGTGATCGTCGTAGGAGCCGGCGTGGTGGGAACCATGCACGCCTGGCACGCAGTGGAACGCGGCCACGAGGTCGTACACATCGAGCGCGAGGCCGAGGCGCGCGGGGCGTCCCTCCGCAACTTCGGCCAGATCTGGGTGAGCGGACGCGCGGGCGGGGAGGAGCTCGACACCGCCCTGCGCGCCCGCGAGCTGTGGGAGGGCATCGGCGCCCGCGTCCCCGGCCTCGGCTTCCGGGCCATCGGCTCCCTCACCCCCGTGCGCAACGCGCTCGAACTGGCCGTCGCCGAGGCCGCCGTGACCCGCCCCGACGCCGCCGCCCGCGGCTACAAGCTGCTCACCGCCGCCGAGGCCCGCGCGGTCAATCCGGCCCTGCGCGGAGAGTTCGAGGCCGCGCTGTGGTGCGAGCGCGACGCGGCCGTCGAACCGCGCCTCGCCCAGCTCGCCCTCCGCGAGGCCCTCCTCGCCACCGGGAAGTACACCTTCCTGCCGAACCGCGAGGTCCGGGACGTCGTCGGGGAGAACGCCGTCCGCGACGACCGCGGCGAGACCCACACCGGCGACGCCGTCGTCCTGTGCACCGGCGCCTGGCTCTCCGGCCTCGTCCGCGAGGTCGCCGGCGAGATCCCGGTCCGCCGGGTTCGGCTCCAGATGATGCAGACCGAACCCCTCGGCGAGCCGCTCACCACCTCCGTCGCCGACGCCGACTCCTTCCGCTACTACCCGGCGTACGCGTCCCCCGCCCTCGACGCCCTGAACGAGGGTCAGGCGCAGGACCCGACCGCCGCCGCCCACAAGATGCAGCTGCTCATGGTGCAGCGGCTCGACGGCGGACTGACCATCGGCGACACCCACGAGTACGAGCACCCCTTCGCCTTCGACACCCTCGAAGACCCCTACGAGCACCTCACCCGCGTCGTCGAGTCCTTCCTCGGCCGCCCGCTGCCGAAGATCCGGCGCCGCTGGGCCGGGGTGTACGCGCAGTGCGTCGACACCAGCCGGGTCGTGCACCGCCAGCGGGTCCGCGACGGCGTGTGGCTGGTGACCGGACCCGGCGGCCGCGGCATGACCTGCTCGCCCGCCATCGCCGAGACGACCGCGAACGAACTGGGCTGGTGAACACCGTGACCACGCATCCGAAGCAGAACCTCGTCGTCCTGGACATGGCCGGGACCACCGTCGCCGACGGCGGCCTCGTCGAGCAGGCCTTCACGGCCGCCGCCGAACGCCTCGGCGAAGACCCCGCCACGATGATCGACTACGTCCGCGCCACCATGGGCGAGTCCAAGATCTCCGTCTTCCGCCACCTCTTCGGCGGCGACGAGGCCCGCGCCCAGGAGGCCAACCTCGCCTTCGAGGCGGCGTACGGAGAGCTGGTCGCCGGCGGCCTCATCGCCCCCGTCCCCGGCGCGGCCGAGGCGATCGCCCAGCTGAAGGACCAGGGCCGGACGGTCGTCCTCACCACCGGCTTCGCCCGGATCACCCAGGACGCCATCCTCGACGCCCTCGGCTGGCGCGACCTCGTCGAGCTGACCCTCTGCCCGGCGGACGCGGGCGGCCGCGGACGCCCGTACCCGGACATGGTCCTCGCCGCCCTCCTCCGTACCGGCGCCGTGGACGACGTCCGCCGGACGGTGGTCGCCGGCGACACCTCGTACGACATGCTCAGCGGCGTCCGCTCCGGCGCCGGGATCGTCGCGGGCGTCCTGACCGGCGCGCACGACGAGCCCGCCCTCAAGGAGCACGGCGCCACGCACGTCCTCGCCTCGGTCGCGGAACTCCCGTCCCTGATAGGGGCGTACGAGGCATGACCAGCGGCATCCGCTTCGACGGCGTCACCGTCACGTACGGGAACAACACCGTCCTCGACTCCCTCGACCTGACCGTCGAGCCCGGCGAGGTCATGGCCCTCCTCGGGCCGTCCGGCTCCGGCAAGACGACCGCCCTGCGGGCCGTCGCCGGATTCGTCCGGCCGGCCTCCGGGCGGGTGCTCATCGGCGACCGCGACGTCACCGCGCTCCCGCCGTACAAGCGGGGCATCGGCATGGTCGTCCAGCAGTACGCCCTCTTCCCCCACCTGAAGGTGGAGGCCAACGTCGCCTTCGGCCTGAAGGCCCAGAAGGTGCCGAAGGGCGAGATCCCGGGGCGGGTCGCCGAAGCCCTGGAGATGACCGGCATGGCGGCCTACGCCCAGCGCTACCCGCGGGAGCTCTCCGGCGGCCAGCAGCAGCGCGTCGCCATCGCCCGCGCCCTCGCCATCCGCCCGCAGGTCCTCCTCCTCGACGAACCCCTCTCGGCGCTCGACGCCCAGCTGCGCTCCGGGATGCTGGCCGAACTGGCCCGGCTCCACCGCGAACTCCCGGACGTGTCGATCCTGTACGTCACCCACGACCAGGTGGAGGCGCTCACCCTCGCCGACCGGATCGCCGTCATGGACAAGGCCCGCCTCCAGGACTGCGGCACCCCGCAGGACCTGTACCGCCGCCCCCGTACGGAGTTCACGGCCTCGTTCGTCGGCAACGCGAACCTGCTGCCGGTGCGGGTCGGTGCCGACGGGGTCGACTTCGCGGGCACCGACCTGAAGGTCCCCGTCGCGGACGCGGCCCCCGGCGCCACCGCCACCCTCTGCGTCCGCCCACACCTCGTCGGCCTCGGCCCGGGGCCGAACGCCCTGAGCGGCCGGATCGCCGAGGTCCAGTGGCGGGGGTCCACGCACCGGCTGTACGTGGAAGTCGGCGGACATCGCGTCAAGGCGGACGTCCGGGAGCTGCGGGAGACGCCGGCCCTCGGGACCGAGGTCACGCTGCACTTCGTGCCCGAAGACGCGGTGTTGCTGGCCGCGGGGGTGACCGATGGCTAGTCCCGGCACAGGTTTCATGGAACGGCAGGCCGCACCGGGGGTTGTGCCCACCCTCCCCCAGACTCCGTCCGGGAGGCGCCCCCACGCCCCGGCGGAACGCATGCCCACAACAGGTTGGCTCTGGGCCCTGCCCCCCGTCGCCGTCCTCGCGCTCGTCTTCCTCTACCCCCTCGCGCTCGTCGTCCAGGAGTCCCTCGCCCCCGGTGCGTACGCCGAGGTCTTCGCCTCCGCGTCGTTCCGCGAGGCCCTCGTCACCACCGTGTGGCTGGCCGTCGCCGCCACCGTCGGCTGTCTGGTCCTCGGTTTCGTCCTCGCGCTCGTGATCGCGTTCGTGCCCTTCCCCGGCGGGAAGGCGGTGTCGAAGTTCATCGACGTCTTCCTCTCCTTCCCGTCCTTCCTGATCACGCTCGCCCTGCTGTTCCTCTACGGCACGGTCGGCATGGCCAACGGGATCTGGACGGACGTCACCGGCGACCCGGCCGGCCCCCTCCGGTTCCTCACCACCCCGTGGGGCGTCCTCCTCGCCGAGATCACGTACTTCACCCCGTTCGTGATGCGCCCGCTCCTGGCCGCGTTCTCGCAGATGGAGACCGCCCAGCTGGAGGTGGCGTCCTCGCTCGGCGCCCGGCCGCTGCGGATCGTGCGGCAGGTGATCCTCCCCGAGGCACTGCCCGCGCTCGCCGCCGGCGGCAGCCTCGTCCTCGTCATGTGCCTCAACGAGTTCGGGATCGTCCTCTTCACCGGCGCCAAGGGCGTCACCACCCTCCCGATGCTCGTCTACAGCAAGGCGATCCTCGAATCCGACTACGCCGCCGCCTGCGTCGTCGCCGTCGTCAACGTCGCCCTCTCGGTCGGCCTGTACGTCCTCTACCGGGGGGTGAGCCGCCGTGCTGGTGCATAGCCGTACGGGCAGGTGGACGGCCTGGGCCCTGTTCGCCGTCCTGTTCGTCCCGCTCTTCGCCCTGCCCCTCCTCGTCATCCTCGCCGCCTCGTTCTCCACCCACTGGTCCGGCGCCTTCCCCTCGGGACCGACCGCCGCCCACTACACGGCGGCCACCCGGGGCGAGTCCCTCCAGGCGCTCACCACCAGCCTGGTCACGGCCGTCACCGCGAGCGTGATCGCGCTGACCGTCGGCACCTGGGCCGCGCTCGCCGCGGCCGCCCTCGGGAAGAAGGGCAAGCGGCTCCTCGACGCCCTCTTCATGCTGCCGGTCGCCGTGCCGTCCGTGGTCGTGGGCCTCGCCGTCCTCGTCGCCTTCTCGCAGCCGCCGATGCTCCTCAACGGCACCCGCTGGATCGTGATCCTCGCGCACACCGTGCTCGTCACGGCGTTCGCCCACCAGTCGGTCTCGGCGGCCATCCGGCGCCTCGACCCCCTGTACGAGCAGGCGGCGGCCAGTCTCGGCGCCCGCCCCTCGTACGTACTGCTCCGGGTGAAGCTCCCGCTCCTGCTGCCGTCCCTGAACGCGGCCGCCGGGCTCTGCTTCGCCCTGTCCATGGGAGAGCTGAGCGCCACGATGATGCTCTACCCGCCGGACTGGACCCCGCTGCCGGTGCTCATCTTCACCGCCACCGACCGCGGCTCCCTGTTCACCGGCTCGGCGCTCGCCGTGGTCCTCATGGCCGCGACGCTCCTCGTCCTGCTCGCCGTCTCCCGCATCCGTACCAAAGCCTCGTACCGCTAGTACCGCTAGTACTGCTAGGAGAGAACAACGTTATGCGTACGTACGCCAAGCCGGTCGCCGCCGTCACCGGCGCCCTCGTCCTCGCCGCCACGCTCACCGCCTGCGACGGCACCTCCGCCGCCTCCGACGAGAAGGTCGTCACCGTCTACAGCGCCGACGGCCTCAAGGGCGAGGCGGGCGACGGCTGGTACGACAAGGTCTTCGCCGACTTCGAGAAGCAGACCGGCATCAAGGTCAAGTACGTCGAGGGCGGCTCCGGGGAGATGGTGCAGCGCGCCCTCCGCGAGAAGAGCAACACCCAGGCCGACGTCCTCGTCACCCTGCCGCCCTTCATCCAGCAGGCCGGCTCCAAGGGCCTGCTCCAGTCGTACGAGCCGAAGGGCGCCGACCAGGTCGACGGCGGCGACAAGTCCGGCGACGGCACCTGGACCTCCGTCGTCGACAACTACTTCGGCTTCGTCCACAACAAGAAGGAGCTGCCGGCCGCGCCGAAGACCTGGGAGGAGCTGCTCGACGCGAAGTACAAGGACAAGCTGCAGTACTCCACCCCGGGCGTCGCGGGCGACGGCACCGCCGTCCTCATCAAGGCGATGCACGACTTCGGCGGCAAGGACGCCGCCATGGAGTACCTGAAGAAGCTCCAGGCCAACAACGTCGGCCCGTCCTCCTCCACCTCCAAGCTCGCCCCCAAGGTGGACAAGGGCGAACTCCTCGTCGCCAACGGCGACGTCCAGATGAACTTCGCCCAGTCCAAGTCCATGCCGAACCTCGGCATCTGGTTCCCGGCGAAGGACGGCGGCAAGCCCACCACCTTCGCCCTGCCGTACGCGGCGGGCCTGGTGAACAAGGCCCCGCACACCGAGAACGGCAAGAAGCTCCTCGACTTCATGCTGAGCGAGGGCGCCCAGCGCGAGGTCAGCGCGATCGGCGGCGGCTTCCCGGCCCGCAAGGACGTCAAGGGCACCGACGCCAACGCCATCGAACTGGCCAAGCTGATGGAGGGCGTCGAGGTCTTCGAGCCGGACTGGGCCGACGTCGACAAGAACCTCGCGGCGTACGTCGACGCGTGGAAGTCCGCGACCGGAAGCTGACCGGCCGCCAAGAGTTCACCTCCCGTCGGATCACCCCTGTGGGTGACCAATTACCGGCGGTCACTCTCCGTAGAGTTTCCTGCGTGAAGATTGTCGCGCAGGTGAAGTTGCTGCCCGCGTCCGCGCATGACGCGGACGCGCTGGCGGCGACCCTGTGTGCCTGCAACCGGGCTGCGAACCATGCGTCGTCGGTGGCGTTCGCCAAGGGCCTCAAGTGGCGGAACGTGTTGCAGAAGGAGGTGTACTTCGCCCTCAAGGCGGACTACGACCTCGGGGCCCGGCCGGCGGTGCGGGTCGTGAAGAAGGTCTGCGACGCCTACGCCACCCTGAGGCGCACATCCAGGCCGGGAATCTCCTGCTCGCCACCGTCGACCTGCCCGAGCCCGAGGTGTTCGAGCCCGATGGCTTCCTCGGCGTGGACCTCGGCATCGTCAACATCGCCACCACCAGCGACGGTCAGATCATGGCCGGCCGCAGACCGAACCGGTACCGCCAGCGGCACCGAGACCTGCGGGCCAAGCTCCAGAAGAAGCGCACCAAGTCCGCCAAGCGGGCCTTGAAGCGTCTCCGCCGCCGCGAGGCCCGGCACGCCGCCAACACCAACCACATCATCGCCAAGAAGATCGTTGCCACCGCTGAACGCACCTCGCGCGGGATCGCCCTGGAAGACCTGGGCGGCATCCGGCAGAGGGTCACGGCCGGGAAAGACCAGCGGGCACGACTGCACTCCTGGGCCTTCGCCCAGCTCGGCGCGTTCGTCGAGTACAAAGCCAGGCGGGCCGGTGTCCCCGTGGTCCACGTGGATCCCCGGAACACCTCCCGGCAGTGCTCGGAGTGCCGGCACACCCACCGCTCGAACAGGGTGACCCAGGCACGGTTCGTGTGCCGGTCCTGCGGGACCGTCATGCACGCGGACCACAACGGCTCCCGCAACATCGCCCACCGGGGCGAGGCTGTGTGGAAGCGGGGCGCAGTCAACCGCCCCGGAACCAGCCCACGCTGATTCCGGACGCAGGGGACCACGCGACAGCCGGCCGCGCTCCACTTGCCATCACGACCCTCCCGGCCGCGCCGACAAGCCCGGTCCTCAGGGCCGAGAGTCTCCCAGCCCCAGTCCGTCACGGTCGCCGTCCCCGCCGGCGCCTCCAGCGTGAGCTTCCGCTTCCGCTACACCGGCTCCAACAACTGGTACTGGACGATCGACGGGGTCAAGATCAGCACATCCTGATTACGCTGGGGGCGTCGCCACAGCGCTGTCGCGGCGCCCCCAGCACACCGCACGTCTGTACGGCAGGAGTCCCGCACCCATGGCAGAGCGCAAGCCGATCGAATCCTGGCTGACCGACATGGACGGCGTCCTCATCCACGAGGGCGTCCCGATCCCCGGCGCCGACGCGTTCATCAAGAAGCTGCGGGAGACCGGGAAGCCCTTCCTGGTCCTCACCAACAACTCGATCTACACGGCCCGCGACCTGCACGCCCGCCTCGCCCGCATGGGCCTCGAGGTCCCCGTCGAGAACATCTGGACCTCGGCCCTCGCCACCGCCAAGTTCCTCGACGACCAGCGCCCCGGCGGCACCGCGTACGTCATCGGCGAGGCCGGTCTCACCACGGCGCTGCACGACATCGGCTACGTCCTCACCGACCACGACCCGGACTACGTGGTGCTCGGCGAGACCCGTACGTACTCCTTCGAGGCGATGACCAAGGCCGTCCGCCTCATCAACGCCGGCGCCCGCTTCATCTGCACCAACCCCGACGAGACCGGCCCCTCCCTGGAGGGCCCGCTCCCGGCCACCGGCTCCGTCGCCGCCCTCATCACGAAGGCCACCGGCAAGGAGCCGTACTTCGCGGGCAAGCCGAACCCGCTCATGATGCGCACCGGCCTCAACGCGATCGGCGCCCACTCCGAGTCCAGCGCGATGATCGGCGACCGGATGGACACCGACATCCTGGCCGGTCTGGAGGCGGGCATGCAGACCTTCCTGGTCCTGACCGGTCTGACGTCGCAGGCGGAGATCGACCGCTTCCCGTTCCGCCCGTCGAAGATCGTCCAGTCGATCGCGGACATCGTCGACCGCGTGTAGGGACCCCTGACGCCGCCCTCTGCGGATGCGATCAGCGCCGATCCGGGTGACCCTGCCAGTATCAGGAGGTCACGATGCGTTCAGGTCCCATTGCTCTCCGTGCCGCAGGGGCGGCCCTGGTGCTCGTACTGGCACCCGCGGCCGTCGGCGCGTACGCCCACGACGGGGTGAAGGCCACCGTCACCCCGTCCACCGCCTCGCCCGGCGCCGACGTCGACGTCCGCGTCCAGGGCTGCAAGGGCACGACCGGCGCCGCCAAGTCCCCGGCGTTCGTCGCCGACGCGGAGCTCACCGGCCGGGACGGCGGGGGCAACCCGCTGTTCGGCGACACCACGATCCGGTCCGGCCTCAAGGACGGTACGTACACGGTGGGCGTGACCTGCGACGGGCACCACCACCCGGACGCCGGCACCGTGCAGGTCCGGCACCACCAGGAGCCCACCCACCGGCCGACGCACCACGCGACCCCGGTGGCACCCGTCCGGGCCGGCGGGGGAGGCGCCGCCGCCTTCGCCGCGCCGGCGGCCCCCGGCGTCGCCCAGACCACCTCCGAGAGCGGCCTCGGCACCCCGTACACCCTGCTCGGCCTCGGCCTGGCCGCGATCGCCGCCGTGGCGGTCGCCTTCCGCAGCTCCCGTCGCGGCACCTCCGGGTCCGGTACCGGCGGGGAGTGACCGTGTCGTCCGGCACCCGCCCGGCGGGCACCGGGCGACTCGTCACCGGCGTGGCCTGGGCCGTCCTGCTCTCCGGGCTCTGGCTCTGGGGCCGCGAGGCCACCGACGGCCCCGGCGGCAGCTCCGGGCCGACCACCGGCGACATCGCCGCCGTCGGCCGCCCGCCCGGCGTCGCCCTGCCACCGGCCCGCGACCCGCTCCCGGCCCTCGCACCCCGGCGGGTCGACATCCCCTCCCTCGGCATCAGCGCGCCCGTCGTGGCGCGCGGCCTGGACGACACGGGAGCCGTCGATCCGCCGCCCTTCGAGATGCCGCACACCGTGGGCTGGTTCGGCTCCGGCACCCGGCCGGGCGCGGCCGGCGCGGCCCTCCTCGTCGGCCACGTCGACACCGAGACCCGCCCGGCCGTCTTCTACGGCCTGAGCGCGGCCCGCCCCGGCGCGAAGGTCCGCGTCACCCGGACGGACGGATCGGTCGCCGAGTTCACCGTCGACGACGTCCAGGTCTTCCCGCTCGAGGACTTCGACCCGTCCAAGGTCTACGGCGCCCGCGACCCCCACCGTGCCGAGCTGCGCCTGATCACCTGCGGCGGCACCTTCGACCGGGCGACCGGGACGTACACGGCGAACGTGGTGGTCTCGGCGTACCTGACGGGGACGGGCGCGGCGGCTTCGGGCGGCTGAGACCGGGCCGCGGTCGGCGGGGCGTCGTCCCGGGCCGCCGCCGACCGGGCCGGTCCTCGACCGCGGGGCTCACGGGCCGCGGGAGGAGCCCGGTGCCGCCACGGGAGGTCGGCGTTCCGCACACTGTAGAGGTCCCGCACCGCCCGGCCCAGGGGGAGGTGACGTAACCGTCCCGCGACGCACGGTAGTTGGGGCGGAGAGGTTCGGAGAAAGATCAAAGCCCCCTCACCATCGGTGAGGGGGCTTTGACTCTGCGTGCGCCGCCAGGGACTCGAACCCCGGACCCGCTGATTAAGAGTCAGCTGCTCTAACCAACTGAGCTAGCGGCGCCTGCTGACAGAGAGAACTCTACCCGACGTGAGGGTGTGCTCCTGACCAATAACGGTCTCCTCCGGCCTGTCGGATGGTCGTATCAGGCCTTCGATCCGTCAAAATGCGATTTGTCCAGACAGTTGAGACACTGACGCCCGAAACAAGGGTCAAAAAGATCTTGACGAGTGTGGAGGGGAATCGCATGAGCGTGCCGGTCTTCGAGGAGTTCGAACCCGCGGCCGACTGCGGCTGCCCGGGCTGCGCCCGGCAGCGGCGTGACCTCGCGCTGGGTCTGCCCGTGCGGGCGGGCGGTCATCCGGCGGCGCACGGCGCCCGCCGCGCGCTGGTCCTGGTGACGGCGGCGGGCGTGGTCCTGGGCGGGGGCGGGGCCGGAGTGGCGACGGCCCTCACCGGCCCGTCGGGCCCGCTCGCCCCGGCGGACGCGCCGGGCGGCGCGGCGGCAGCGGACGCGGTGGACCCGGTGGACCCGGGGGCGGCGGACGCGGCGGACGCGGCGGACGCGGCGGACGCGGCGGTCCTGCGGGAGCAGGCGACGACCCGGTCCGGCGACTCGGCCGGCTCCGCCGACACCCCCTGGCCGGGGCCCGAGACCCCTCAGGGCGGACGGGGGCCGCTGCACGGCGCACCGGGACCCGGCCCGGACCCGGCGCCGATCGCAGTCCCGACGACCAGTCAGATCTCGACGGAGACGCTGCGGCAGACGACCCGCGCCGAGATCATCAACCGGGCCAAGAAGTGGGTCTCCGCGCAGGTCCCGTACTCCATGGAGAAGTACTGGTCGGACGGGTACCGCCAGGACTGCTCCGGCTACATCTCCATGGCCTGGAACCTGCGCAGCAACGAGTGGACCGGCAGCCTCGACCGCTTCGCCGCACGGATCGACCGCACCGAGCTCCAGCCCGGCGACATCCTGCTCTTCCACAACCCGGCCAACCCGACCCGCGGCTCGCACGTCACGATCTTCGGCGGCTGGACCGACTACACGCACACCTCCTACATCGCCTACGAGCAGACGAAGCCGCGCGCGCGGAAGCAGGCGACGCCGATGGCGTACTGGGAGAACTCCGACCGGTACGTGGCCTACCGCTACAAGGGCGTGGTGAGCGGCGGCAGCACCGGCGGCGGGGCGGAACCCACGGAGACGGCGGCGTTCCCGGGGCCGGGGAAGTTCGGGCCGGGCGCCGACAACGCGTACGTCACCCAGCTCGGGAAGCTGCTCGTCCAGCGCGGCGGCAAGAAGTACTACAGCCAGGGTCCCGGCCCGAAGTGGGGCGAGGCGGACCGCAGGGCGACCCAGGCGTTCCAGCTCGCGCAGGGCTGGAAGGGCAAGGAGGCGGACGGCCTGCCCGGCCCGCAGACGTGGACGCTCCTCGTGACCGGCGGGGGCAAGGACATCGGCGGTTCGAGTGGTTCGAGCGGTCCGAGCACGAATGCGAACGGCTTTCCCGGGCGTGGCTACTTCCGTCCGGGCCAATCCAACGCATATGTGGAGAAGCTGGGCAAACAACTGGTGAAGCGGGGCTTCGGCAAGCACTACCTGTCGGGACCCGGTCCGCGCTGGACGGAGGCGGACCGCCGCAACGTCGAGGCGTTCCAGCGGGCACAGGGCTGGCGCGGCGGAGCGGCCGACGGCTACCCGGGCCCGGAGACCTGGCGGCGTTTGTTCCGATGACCCCGAGAGCATGAGGTGGACCCGAATGACGGCATCGACCCCGAACCCGGCGGACTCCGGCGCGGCGGCCTCGCGTGACGCGGCGCGCACGGCCAGACGTCTGACGGACGGCACCCTCCCGCGCACGTCCCCACCGGCCCCGGACCGGCTCCGCCCCGCGACGCCCCCGGACTCCACGGCGGCGGCGCCGGACTCGGGCACACCGACACCGGAGCCGCCGGGCCCGACGCCGTCCACGACACCGGGGCCGACGCCCGCCACGGGACCGGGGCCGACGCTCGCCACGGCGTCGGAGCCCGCGTCCGCCACGGGGCCGGTGACCCGGCCGGCGCCGGGGGCCGCGTCCGCCACGACACCGGGGCCCGCGTCCGCCACGACACCGGGGGCCGCGTCCGCCACGGCGCCGGCGGCCCGACCGGCGTCGGGGGCGACGGAAGCCGCCAAGGCGGCGCCCGCGCCGGGCGCGGCGGGGCTTGCTTCGGCCGGGCCTGTGTCCGGCACGGGGACGGAGACCCGGACGGGGACGGAGACCCGGACGGGGGTGCCGTCGGATGCGCCGGAGGTGACCTCGGCGGTGCCCGCGGCCGGCACGGTGCCGGGGGCCCCGGCAGGGCCGTCGTCGCGTACGCCGGGGGCGCCCCCGGCAGGGACGGCGTCCGGTGCGGTGGGGCCGGCTTCGGGCGGGGCTGTGGCCGGTACGGAGCCGGGGACCCCGACGGGCTCTGCGGCGGGTACGCCCGGGGCGTCGGCTCCGATGGGTTTCGCGCCGGGCTCCGGCACGGCGCCTTCGGCCGGGTCTCCGTCGGGCTCCGGCACGGCGCCTTCGGTCGGGCCCGCGTCCGGCCCGGCGGCTTCCGGCGTCTCGCCGGGCCCCTCGGCGGGACCCGCCTCCGGCGTGGGGCCTGTAGCCCCTGACCGTGCCGTGTCCGTCACGGGCGCGGGCGGGTCGGCACGGTCCGTTTCCGGTACGGCGACCGGGGCCTCGGCTCGCCCGGAGGGCCCGTCCCGTGCCTCCTCGCCGGAGGCGGAGGCGGCGGCCCTGGCAGGCGACCGTCCCACCGGGAAGGCCGCCGACGAGACCGGAGGCAAGGCTCCGGACACCCCCACCCCCACCACCCCGATCGACTTCGGGCGGATCAGCGGGGCACGGGTCGGTACCGTCGCGGTGCCCGTCGCCGCCGTGGTGCGGGTCGCGCGGCGGAAGAACGTGATCGGGGCCGAGACCACCGGTTCCATCCCGGTGCATCTGCTCTTCCGGGACGAGCCGGAGACCGCCGCCCCCGTCGCGGCGGGCGACGACGAGGGTCCCGACACCATCTCGATGGCCGCGCTCATGCCGCCGGCGGTGGACCGCAAGCCCGCCATCCCGGCCCCGTCGAAGGTGCAGGCCCCGGCCAAGCCGGACCCGGAGCCCCGGACCGGGCCGCGGTCCAAGGCGAAACACACGTCTCCGCCCAAGCCGCAGTCCACATCCCAGCCGAAGTCGCCGCCGAAGTCCCCACCGAAGTCCCCGCCCAGGCCCAAGTCCCCGGCGGCTCCCAGGCCGAAGGCCGCCGCCTCCCGCCCCGCCCCCACCGCCGACCCCGCTCTCGTCGAGCGGCCCGGGCCGGTGCTGCCCGGGTGGGTCGGGGTGGTCGCCGGGGCGCTGGCGATCGCCTGGTGCGCCTCGGTCGTGTGGTGGACCGGGGCGGTGCCCGCCGAGGCCGCGCGGATGCTGCGGCTGCCGGCACGCCCGTACAACGGCATCCATCTCGGACAGTGGGCCCTGCTGGCCCTGGGTGTGGTGCTCGCCCTGTTCGCGCTGGGCGGTCTCGGCCGCGGCCGGGTCGGTTACGCCTGGGTGCTGACTCTGTTCGGCGACTACCGCGGCACGGTCCGCCGTACGGGCCTGGTGTGGGTCAGTCCGCTGCTGCTCCGCCGCCGGGTGGACGTCCGGCTGCGGCACTGGCGCAGCGAGCCGCTGTCGGCGGTGGACGCGAAGGGCACGGCGCTCGACGTCACCGTCCTCGTGGTGTGGCGGGTGCGGGACACGGTCCGGGCGTCGCTCGGGGTGGACGGGCACGAGGACTACCTGCGGGAGCAGGTGGAGGCGGCGATGGCCCGGGTGCTCTCGCAGCTGCCGGCGGACGCGTTCCACGAGGACGCGCCGACGCTGCGGGACGCGGAGGCGGTCGGCGAGGCGCTGACGCGGATGCTGTCGGCGGAGTGCGCCCCGGTCGGTGTGGACGTGTTCTCGGCGCAGCCGACGCGCATCGAGTACGCGCCGGAGGTGGCGGCGGCGATGCGCCGGCGCCGGATCGCGGCGATCGACGCGAAGCACCGGGACAGCGTGCTGACCTCGGTGGTGGACGCGGTGGACGACGTGGTCCACCGGCTGACCAGTCGTGGTCTGGTGGAGCTGGACGACTACGAGCGCAAGGCGCTGGTCAAGGACCTGACGGTGGCGTTCTACACGGGCAGGACGGGCCCGGTCGAGGGCGCCTGAGGGGATGGACAGCGTCACCTTCCGTCCCTACCTTGATACTTGGTCCAGACCAAAAGTAGTCCCCAGGCACCACCCGTACGCGCGCGCACGGCCCCACGGAACTCCCCACGTTCTCCTGGAGTGACAGCATGCGCAAAAAGTCAGTCGGGGCGGCGGTGGTGGCGCTCGGCGTCGCCGTCGTCACCTTCCTCGGTACCGGCACCGCCGGCAGCCACGGCTACACCGACTCGCCGATCAGCCGTCAGAAGCTCTGCGCCAACGGCACCGTGACCAACTGCGGCGACATCCAGTGGGAGCCGCAGTCGGTCGAGGGGCTCAAGGGCTTCCCGGCCGCGGGCCCCGCCGACGGGAAGATCTGCGCCGGCGGGAACTCCCGCTTCGCGCAGCTCGACGACCCCCGCGGTGGCGCCTGGCCGACGACGCGTCTCACGGCGGGGCAGAGCTACAGCTTCCGCTGGCAGTTCACGGCCCGCCACGCCACCACGGACTTCCGCTACTACATCACCAAGAACGGCTGGACCGGGACCAAGGCGCTGACCCGGGCGGACCTCGACCCCCAGCCGTTCCTGACCATCCCCTACAACAACCAGCAGCCGCCGGCCACGCTCTCGCACTCCGGGACGATCCCGGCGGGCAAGACGGGCCGGCACCTGATCCTGGCGGTGTGGACGATCGCGGACACCGCGAACGCCTTCTACGCCTGCTCGGACGTCACGTTCTGACGGTTCAGTTCTGACTGACCGTCAGTTAGAGTCCGGCCCATGAGGAGCGCGGACACCGTCGCGGAGCTCGTACGGCGCCAATGGGGCGACCACCGGATCGGCCTGAGGGACGAGCACCACACCCTCACCCACCACCAGGTCGCCGCGGGCGCCGCCGCCCGGGCCGCGCTGCTCGTGGACCTGATGCCACCCGTGCCGGGGGGCGAGCCGCACCTCGGCATCCTGCTCGACAACACGCCGGAGTACCCGCTCTGGCTCAGCGCGGCGGCCCTCGCGGGGGCCGCCGTCGCCGGGATCAACCCCACCCGGCGCGGCGCCGAACTCGCCCGCGACATCCGGCACACCGAGTGCCGGGTCCTCGTCACCCAGCGCGCCCACCTGCCGCTCCTCGACGGGCTCGCGCTGCCGGGCCTGCGCATCCTCGTCACGGACACCGAGGCCTACCGGGACCTCCTCGCCCCCTACGGGAACGCCCGGCCCGGCGACGCGCGCCTCGGCCCCGTACGCCCCGACAGCCGCTTCCTGCTCTCCTTCACCTCCGGATCGACGGGCGCGCCGAAGGCCGCGCTCTGCAGCCAGGGGCGACTGGCGGCGGCCGGCGCCTCGCTCGTCTCCCACTTCTCCGTCGGCCGGGACGACGTCCACTACATCTGCATGCCGATGTTCCACGGCAACGCCGTCATCGCCGACTGGGCGCCCGCGCTCTCCGCCGGGGCCGGGGTGGCGCTGCGGTCCCGCTTCTCGGCCTCCCGCTTCCTGCCGGACGTCCGGCGCTTCGGCGCCACGTACTTCACGTACGTGGGCAGAGCCGTCCAGTACCTCCTCGCCACCCCACCCGGCCCCGACGACCGCGCCCACCCGCTGCGGCTCGGCTTCGGCACGGAGGCGGGGGCCGTGGACGCGGCCCGCTTCCGCGAGCGCTTCGGGGTCCCGCTCGTGGAGGGGTACGGCTCCTCCGAGGGCGGCGCGGCGATCCAGCGGACCCCGGACACGCCGACGGGCGCCATCGGCCGGGCCGCACCGGGCGACGACCTCGCGGTCATCGCCTCCGACACCGGCGAGGAATGCGCCCCGGCCCGCTTCTCGCCCACCGGCCGGCTCCTCAACGCCGCCGAAGCGGTCGGCGAACTCGTCAACCGGGGCCGCTCGCCCTTCGAGGGCTACTGGCGCAACCCGGAGGCGCAGGCGGCGCGGCTGCGCGGCGGCTGGTACTGGACGGGCGACCTCTTCTACCGGGACGCGGCCGGCTTCCTCTACTTCGCGGGCCGTACGGACGACAGGCTCCGGGTCGACAGCGAGAACCTGGCCGCGGCGATGATCGAACACATCCTGGCGCGCTGGGAGCGGGTGGCGGGCGTCGCCGTCTACGCGATACCGGACCCGGTGGCGGGGGACCAGGTCATGGCGGCGCTGGCCCTGCGGGAGGGGGCGGTCTTCGACCCGTCGGCCTTCGCGACGTTCCTGGCGGCCCAGCAGGACCTGGGCACGAAGATGCCGCCGCGCTTCGTGCGGGTGATGCGGGAGCTGCCCCTCACGGCCACGAACAAGATCCACCGGGTGGCCCTTCGCCGCGCGGCCTTCCACTGCCCGGACCCGGTGTGGTGGCGCCCGGCCCCTGGGGCACCGTACGAGCCCCTGACGCCCGAGGCCGCCGCGACCCTCGACGCCCAATACGCCCACCACGCCCACCCCACACCCCCGAAGCCCCCGAACTAGCCCCGTGGGCCGGAGCTCCACCGGGGCGGTGCCCCGCCGCCACCCCCGTTGTGGGCCGTGGTTCCGCCGGAGCGGCGCCCCCCCGCCCACCCGTTGTGGGCATACGTTCCGCTGGGGCGGAACGGGTGGGCACAACGGACGGCGCCCCTTGCCGGGCCTAGGCTTTCCGCGCCCTGACCCGCACCACATCGTGCGGCGCCACTGGGGGCGGGTCCAGGCGCGGAAGGCGGAGGCGCCCGCAAGGGCGCCGTCCCGTGTGCCCACCCGTCCCGCCCCAGCGGGACGATTGCCCACACGGCGGTGGGCGGGTGCGTGCACACCAGGGCGGCGGCGTCGCCCAGGCCCCGCGGTGCGAGTGCCGCCCATGCCCCGCGCGGGCGGCGTCGCCCAGGCCCCGCGCGCGGCCGTCCCCCAGGCCCCCCACCACGCCCCGCGCGGGTAGGTCCAGCCCCACCCCCCGTACCCCCGCCAGGCCCATGGCCCCCCGGCACGCCGTCGTCCTACCGTGGCGTCCATGGAGCCCCGTACCCCCTGGCAGGCACTCACCCGCCCCCGTTTCCCGTTCGGGCCATGGCCCTGGCGGGCCGTCGGCTATCTGGCGACCGGGGGGCTCGTCGGGGCCGTGGCCTGTGCCGGGTTCCTGGTGTTCGGGGTGTTCTCGCTGTTCCTCGTCGGGCTGCCGCCGCTCCTGCTCTCCGGGCTCGCCCTCGGCCGCGTCGAGCGCCTCCGGTTGAGGATCGCCGACCTCGACCCCGCCCCCGACCCGCACCGCGTCCCCGCCGCGCCCGGTCTGGCCGCGTGGCTCCGGGTCCGGGCGGGGGAGCAGGCGACCTGGCGGGAGCTCGCGTACGCCCTGCTGCTCGCCACCGTCCTGTGGCCGCTCGACCTCCTCGCCCTCGCCGTCGGCGTCGGCCTGCCCGTCGCCCTGCTCAGCGCCCCCTTCCGGCTCGCCGTGGACGGTCACGAGACCAAGGTCGTCAAGGCGTACCTGGTCACCTCCTATCCCCAGGCCCTCGCCGCCGCCCTCATCGGCGCGGTCCTCCTCGTGGCCCTGGCCTACCCGCTCGCCGCCGTCGCGGGCGCCCGCGCCGCCCTCGCCCGCGCCCTGCTCACCCCGCGCGAGGCCGAACGGCAGGGCGCGATCGGCGAGGTCATCGCCTCCCGGGCCCGGCTCGTCGACGCCTTCGAGGCCGAGCGGCGCCGCATCGAGCGGGACCTCCACGACGGAGCCCAGCAGCGTCTGGTCGCCCTCACGATGACCCTCGGCCTGGCCCGGCTGGACGCCCCGGCCGACGGCCCGCTCGCCGAGCAGCTGGCGAAGGCCCACGCGGAGGCCGGGCAGGTGCTGACCGAGCTGCGGGAGCTGATCCACGGCATCCACCCCCAGGTCCTGGCGGACTACGGTCTCGGCCCGGCGCTGGCCGACGCCGCCGACCGTTCCGCCGTCCCCGTGGACACCGACCTCGCGGCGCTGCCCCGGCTGCCGGCGAGTGTCGAGAGCGCCGCGTACTTCGCCGGCTGCGAGGCCCTCGCCAACCTCGCCAAGCACAGCGGCGCCCGCCGGGCGCGGATCACCGCCCGGCACACCGGCGGCGCGCTGCGGCTCGACGTCGAGGACGACGGGCGGGGCGGCGCGGACCCGGCCCGCGGCAGTGGCCTCACGGGACTCGCCGACCGGATCGCCGTCCTCGATGGCACACTGACGATCATGAGCCCGCCGGGCGGGCCGACCCTCCTGCGAGTGGAGATCCCGTGTCCCGCACTGTCCGAAGACTCCGCGTCGTCCTCGCCGAGGACAGCGTCCTCCTCCGGGAGGGACTGATCGGGCTCCTCGCCCGTTTCGGCCACGAGGTGGTGGCCGCCGTCGGTGACGCCGACGCGCTGCGCGAGGCGGTCGCCGCGCACGAGCCGGACATCGTGGTGACCGACGTCCGGATGCCGCCCGGCTTCCAGGACGAGGGCCTGCGCGCGGCGGTCGCGCTCCGTGCCGAGCGGCCCGCCCTGCCGGTCCTCGTCCTCAGCCAGTACGTGCAGCGCAGCTACGCCGCCGACCTCCTCGACGCGGGCGACGGCACGGGCGTGGGCTATCTCCTGAAGGACCGGGTCGGGCAGGTGGAGGAGTTCGCGGACGCCCTGGCCCGGGTCGCGGACGGCGGCACGGTCGTCGACCCCGAGGTCGTGCGGCAGCTGCTGCGCCGGCACCGGGACCCCCTGGAGGCGCTGACCCCGCGCGAGCGCGAGGTTCTGGGCCTGGTCGCGGAGGGCCATTCGAACGGGGCGATCGCCCGCCGTCTGGTCGTGACCGAGGCCGCCGTCGGCAAGCACATCGGCAACATCCTGGCGAAGCTGGACCTGCCCCCGGCCGAGGACACCCACCGCCGGGTCCTCGCGGTCCTCAGGTATCTCCGGGCATGACAAGAAGGCCCCCTCACCGAGGTGAGGGGGCCTTCTCTGTCTGTGCGCCGCCAGGGACTCGAACCCCGGACCCGCTGATTAAGAGTCAGCTGCTCTAACCAACTGAGCTAGCGGCGCCTGCTGACAGAGAAAATACTACCTGGTCCCGCGGGGTGCTTCTGACCACGCCGCGGGACCAGGCTCGTCCTCGGTCTCAGATCGCCAGGGAGAGGACCACCGGGGCGGCTCTGCGGTTGAGCGTGTCGGCCGCCGCGCGCAGCCGGTGGGCGTGCTCGATCGGCAGGGAGAGCGCCAGGCAGCCCACGGCCGAGCCCGCCGTCAGCGGGACGGCCGCGCAGACCGTGCCGACCGCGTACTCCTGGAGGTCGAGCACGGGGACGGTCGCCGGCTGGCTGTCGAGCTTGGAGAAGAGGATCCGCTCGCTGGTGATCGTCCGGGAGGTCAGCCGGGCGATCTTGTGCCGGGAGAGGTGGTCCCGCCGGCCGTTCTGGTCGAGCTGCGTGAGCAGGCATTTGCCGACCGCGCTGGCGTGCGCGGCCGAGCGGAAGTCGACCCATTCGTTGACTTTGGGCGTGCGAGGACCGTCGGCGAACTGGGTGATCTTCACCTCGCCGTCGATGTACCGGCTGATGTACACCGCCGCGCCGACGGAGTCGCGCAGTTCGGTCAGGGTCTCCTGGAGCTTGGCCTCCAGGGCTTCGCGGCGGGTCAGGCCGGAGCCGAGGAGGACGAGGGAGTCCCCGATCACGTACGCGCCGTCGGCGACCTGCTCGACGTACCCCTCGCGCCGGAGCATGAGGAGCAGTGAGGACAGGTGGGCGACGGGAAGGCCGGTCTCGCGCGCGATCTGGACGTCTGTCACTCCGCCACCGTGCCGCGAGACCGTCTCGAGGACGCGCAGGGCGTATTGCACCGAGTGGAACGGCGCGGTGGGCTCGGGCTTCAGCGCCACGGTTTCCCCCTACCAGGTTGTGACCGCAAGCTTTCGTACCACGATAGCCGCCAAGGACCGTTTACGGGGCGGCTGTTGGCGAGAATGATGCGGAGGATCGGGCCCCTGGGCTGGGGCGCGCCACCCTGGCATATGCCCACGTCATGAGTGCCACGCAGAGCCTCAGGTCAGGGGCGTGCGCGCCGGAGCCGCCGTCGGAGTTCGGCCACCGGCACACGGCGGAATTTTCCGCCCCGCGACCGGGAGCGGAATAAGCGGAGACACCCTCCTGTTGGTGTCTGGACGTATCTGAATGCATCCGCACGTGTGCCGAGGAGGGTCCCGACGGTGACCGACGCTATTCGAGGAGAGGCGCGGGGGACCGCGCCCGTACCGCTGTCCGTACTGGACCTGGTGACCGTCGGCAGCGGGCGGACCGCGACCCAGGCGCTCGCCACCAGCGTCGAGCTGAGCCGGCTCGCCGAGCGGCGCGGCTTCCACCGGCACTGGGTGGCCGAGCACCACTCCATGCCCGGAGTCGCCTCCTCCTCCCCGGCGGTGATCCTCGCCCACCTCGCGGCGCACACCAGCCGCATCCGGCTCGGCTCGGGCGGTGTCATGCTGCCCAACCACGCCCCGCTCGTCGTCGCCGAGCAGTTCGGCACCCTGGAGGCCTTCGCCCCGGGCCGGGTCGACCTCGGCCTCGGCCGCGCGCCCGGCACCGACGGGGCCACGGCCGCAGCCCTGCGGCGGAGCGACACCCTGAACGAGGGCGCGGACGACTTCCCCGAGCAGCTCGCCGAGCTGACCCGGTTCCTGGACGACGACTTCCCGGACGGGCACCCGTACGCCCGGATCCACGCCGTGCCGGGGCCGGTGCAGGGCCCGAAGGGGCGCCCGCCGATCTGGCTGCTCGGCTCCTCCGGCTTCAGCGCCCGCCTCGCGGGGCTGCTCGGACTGCCCTTCGCCTTCGCCCATCACTTCTCGGCCAGGAACACGATCCCGGCGCTCGACCTCTACCGGGAGTCCTTCCGGCCCTCGGGGGTCCTCGACGCCCCGTACGCGATGATCGGCGTCTCGGCGTTCGCCGCCGACGAGGCGGCGCAGGCCCGCCGCCAGGTCCTCGCCGGCGCCCTCGCGATGCTGCGGCTGCGCACCGGCCGGCCGGGTATGGTGCCGACGCCGGACGAGGCGGAGGCGTACGGATTCAGCCCCGCCGAGCGGGAGTTCGTGGACGGCTGGCTCGCGAACATCGTGTACGGCACGCCGGACGAGGTGCGCACCGGTCTGGACGATCTGCGGAAGCGGACGGGCGCGGACGAGCTGATGATCACGGCCAACGGGCACGGCGGCGAGGAGCGGGTGCGGAGCTACGAGCTGATCGCCGACGCGTACGAGCTGCCGGAGCTGCCCGGGCTTCCGGAGGCGTGAAACCCTGATTTCGGGGGCTGGTTGGTTCGGTCCTGAACGAACCAGCGTCCTGCCCTAAGTGAACCTTAAACCGCTCGTCACTGATGGTGGCGGGCGGTTCCGTTTTGTGCTGTACGGCTCTGACAAGGGCTTTCTTCAGCGAATTGGTCTAGTCCTCAATCTGGTTCAGACCATTGACGTGCTGTTCATGCGGCGGATATCACTGCTCCAACTTCCGTACCGCCACCCCCTCCCGGAGGCCGCACGTGCACCCCCGTAAGCCTTTGATAGCCGCGCTCCTCAGCTCGGCCCTCGCCGCCGGCGCCCTCGCCGCCACGGCCGGACTCGGCTCCGCCCAGGCCGCCGAGACCGGTACCACCGCCTCCACGGGCGGCGTGAAGATCGCCTACTACGACCAGTGGAGCGTCTACGGGAACGCCTTCTACCCGAAGCACCTCGACGAGCGGGGCATCGCGGCCGACCTGGACGTCATCAACTACTCGTTCGGGAACATCCACCCGACCGACCTCACCTGTTTCGAGGCCAACAAGGCCGCGGGCGACGACAACAACCCCAACGCGGGTGACGGCGCCGGCGACTCGTACGCCGACTACCAGAAGTCCTTCTCCGCGGCGGACAGCGTCGACGGCGTCGCCGACAAGTGGGACCAGCCGATCGTGGGCGTCTTCAACCAGTTCAAGGAACTGAAGGCGAAGCACCCCCAGCTGAAGATCAACATCTCGATCGGCGGCTGGAGCTACTCCAAGTGGTTCTCGGACGCGGCCAAGACCGACGCGAGCCGCAAGAAGCTCGTCGCCTCCTGCATCAAGCAGTACATCCAGGGTGACCTGCCCGTCGAGGGCGGCTTCGGCGGCCCCGGCACCGCGGCCGGCGTCTTCGACGGCATCGACATCGACTGGGAGTACCCCGGCTCGCCCGACGGCCACCTCGGCAACCACTACGCCCCCGAGGACAAGCAGAACTTCACGCTCCTCCTCGCCGAGTTCCGCAAGCAGCTCGACGAGTACGGCGCGGCCCACGGCGGCAAGAAGTACCTCCTGACCGCCGCGCTCCCGGCCGGCCAGGACAAGATCAAGAACATCGAGACGGACAAGATCGGCGCGTACCTCGACTACGCGAACATCATGACGTACGACATGCACGGCGCCTGGGACGGCGACGGGCCGACGTACCACCAGTCCCCGCTGCACTCGGGCACCAACGACCCGACCGACGTCATCAAGCCGGGCACCGAGAAGTACTCGATCGAGAACGCGATCGACTCCTGGATCGACGGCAAGGCCGCCTACGGCATCACCGGCGGCTTCCCGGCGAACAAGCTGACCCTCGGCTACGAGTTCTACTACCGCGGCTGGAAGGGCGTCCCGGCCGGGACCACCAACGGCCTCGCGCAGACCGCGACCGGCGGCTCCAACGTCCGCCCGCTGAGCCAGGCGGCCGGCATCGCGTACTACAAGGAGCTCGGCGGCATCGTCGACAACCCGGCGACCACCTTCTGGGACGACCAGGCCAAGTCCGCGTACTTCTACAAGGACGGCGAGTTCTTCACCGGCCTGGACAAGCGCACCATCCAGGCGCGCGCCGACTACGCCCACAACCGCGGCCTCGCCGGCGCGATGATGTACTCGCTGCTCGGCCTCGACGCCAACGCGACCCTCTTCAAGGACATCGTGACGGCGGTCGGCTCGTCCCCGACCACCCCGCCCACGACCCCGCCGACGACGGAGCCCACGACCCCGCCGACCACCACGCCGCCCACGACCACCCCGCCGACGACCCAGCCGCCGACCGGCTGCACCGCCCCGGCGTACGTGGCCGGCACCGTCTACACCGGCGGCAGCCTCGTCTCCCACAAGGGCCACACCTGGAAGGCCCAGTGGTGGACCCAGAACGAGGAGCCGGGCACGACCGGCGAGTGGGGCGTCTGGAAGGACCAGGGCGCCTGCTGATCCGCCGCGCCGAATGAACCACTGCCCCCGCCCGGAATGTCCCTCCGGCCGGGGGCAGTTCCACGTCCCGGGGCGGGTCAGACCGGCAGCGGCTCCGTGCCGATCAGCTCGGCGATACGGTCCGGGGCCACCGCCCGCGAGTACAGCCAGCCCTGCCCGGTGTCGCAGCCGATCCGGCGCAGCCGGCTGGCCTGCCCGGCCGTCTCGACGCACTCGGCGGTCACGGTGAGGCCGAGCCGGTGCGCGAGGTGCACGAGCGCCTCGACGATCAGCTCGTCCGCCGGGTTGGCGTGCTCCTCGTCCTGGAAGCCGCGGACGAAGGAGCCGTCCAGCTTGAGCACGGAGACCGGCAGCCGGCTCAGATAGGCGAGGTTCGAGTAGCCGGTGCCGAAGTCGTCGATCGCGATCCGCACCCCCATGTCGCTCAGCGCCTGGAGTGCCTGGAGCGGCCGCCCGTTCGAGCCCATCACGGCGGACTCGGTCAGCTCCAGCTGGAGCAGGTGCGGCGCGAGACCGGTCTCCGCGAGGATGCCGGCCACGTCCGCGACCAGGTCGGAGTCCCAGACCTGACGCACCGCCACATTGACGCTGACGAAGATCGGGCGCTCGCGCGGATGGTCCTTCTGCCACTGCCGGGCCTGGCGGCAGGCGGTCTGGAGGACCCACCGCCCCAGCTCCACGATGGAGCCGTCCTCCTCGGCGATCCCGATGAACCGATTCGGCGCGAGCGAGCCGAACTGCGGATGGTTCCAGCGCACCAGCGCCTCCACCCCGCGCACCGCCCCGTCGGCCAGGTCCACCAGCGGCTGGTACTCCAGGGCGAACTCCCCGCGCTCCACGGCCGGCCGCAGGGTGGAGGAGAGCGACTGCCGTGTCATCCGGTGGGCGTTGCGCTCGGGGTCGAAGAGCGTCCAGCGTGCCTTGCCGTCCGCCTTCGCCCAGTACAGCGTGGTGTCCGCGGCCTGCATCAGGGCGGTCGCCGTCGTCCCGCGTCCCGCGCGCTCGACCACGCCGATCGAGGCGGAGACCGAGAGTCGCTGGCCGCCCAGGTCGAAGGGGTGCTGGAGCGAGTCGAGCACCGACCGCGCCAGGTCCGCCAGTTGTTCCGTGCCGGTGGAGTCCTCGACCAGGATCGCGAACTCGTCGCCGCCGAGCCGGGCCACGAGATGACCGCCGTTGCGGGTGTAGCCGTCGCTGTCCGCGCACTCCGTAAGGCGTGTGGCGACGGCGGCCAGGAGCCGGTCGCCGACCCGGTGGCCGAGGGTGTCGTTGACCGCCTTGAACCCGTCGAGGTCCAGGTAGCAGAGACCGATCCGCCCTGTTCTGCCATAGCCGTACGACTCGTATGACTCATGCGATTCGTGTGACCGGGCCGGCTCCTGAGGGGCGTCGGCCGCGGCGTCCTGGCCCGCCGCCTCCAGGGCCGCCGAGAGGCGCTCGAAGAACAGCGCGCGGTTGGGCAGCCGGGTGACCGGGTCGTGCATCTGGAGGTGGCGCAGTCGTGCCTGGAGCTCCCGCCGGTCGCTGATGTCCGCGATCGTGAGCAGTACGCGCCGGCTGTCGGGCACGGGGGCGACGGTGACCTCCGCCCACAGCGAGCGCCCGTCGGCGTGCTTGAGGCGGCGGGTGCAGCGGAAGCGGGAGCGGCGGCCGCGGAGCACCTCGCCGTAGGCGTGCCAGGTGCGTCCGTCGGAGGCGAGGTCGACGAGGTCGGCCGCGGCCTGCTCGCGGAGCGCCGCCGGCTCGGTGCCGAGCAGGGTGCCGAAGGAGTCGTTGGCGGCGACGACGACGCCGTCCTCGTCGACGACGGCCATGGCGAGCTGGGCGACCCGGAAGGCGGCACGGTAGTCGCGGAGTTCGGCCGCCCGGCGCGCGAGGTGACGCTCCGTGAGTGCGGGCTCGGCCGCGTGTGTCTCCGGCGGCTCTGGGTGCACCGGTCCTTCGGGGATTCCGCTCACCGCTCGCTCCCGTGTGCAGTCGGGCCGGTCACATGTGGTCGGGACGGTCGGCCAAGGAAGAGTGAGCCGATCATAGAGCCAGCCGGGGGAGCGTTCCAGCTCCGAGGCGCCTTCGAGGGGGCTCCGGGGCTGTGAGGCTGCCCACCGCGGCAGCGCGCCCGATCGTTTCTGCGCGGGTCTGACACGGGTCGTCGAGGGCCTGACCGAATGTGACTTTCCGTGAGCTGAAGCGCGCTCGTGTCGCGTCGACCCCGTGGCGTGCCCTCACCCGACCGGGGCAGCGGAAACATGCGAAACGCCGCAAACCGTCACAAGGTGGGTGGGGTGTCCCGCATTCCCGATCCGGAGGTCCACGTGAGGGCTCAGCAGCCACCCGGGGGAGTGGAACGCCCACGGCTGCGTGCCGGTGCGGCGGCTTTCACCTCCCTCGCCGCCCTGGCCGCCACCGGCCTCGTCGCGGGTCCCGCCGTCGGCGCGCCCTCGGCGAGTCCCTGCGCCCTGCCCCGTACCGCCGCCCATCACTCACTCGGCATCGACACCTGGAACGGCTCCTACACGCGCCCGAACCAGACCCTCGACGCCGTCATGATCTTCCTGTCCTTCCCGGACTCCGCGCCGCTCACCGAACCGGCCGAACTCGCCGCCGACCACTTCCCCGCCACCAGCGAGTACTTCGACCGCGCCTCCTACGGGCGCTTCAGCCTGCGCCCGCACCCCCGGCCCGGCTGGACCCCGATGCCGCACGAGTCCGGCGCGTACGACATACGGCGCGACTGGGACGCCGGGAAGCGGGCCGCCTACCTCCGCGACGCCATCGCCGCCGCCGACAAGGACGTCGACTTCTCCCGGTACGACATCGTCTACCTGGTCGCCGACCCGGACGCGCCCGGCGTGGACTCCGACGCGACCAAGGTCGTCAACCTCGAACACCCGCTGGAGGTCGACGGCACCGAGATCAAGCGCGTCGTCACCGTCTTCGAGCGGCACCCGCCCGACCGCAACGTCCTCGCCCACGAGACCGGGCACGTCTTCGACCTGCCCGACCTCTACCACCGCCCGGTGGACGGCAAGGGCGACTGGGACACCCATGTGGGTGACTGGGACGTCATGGGCAGCCAGTTCGGGCTCTCCCCCGACCTCTTCGGCTGGCACAAGTGGAAGCTCGGCTGGCTCTCCCGTGCCCAGGTGACCTGCGTCCAGGGCTCCGGCTCCCGGATGGTCAGCCTGGAGCCGACCGACGCGCCGCCCGCGGCCGGCGGCACCCTCGGCACCCGGCTCGCCGTCGTCCGCACCGGCCCCGACAGCGTCCTGGCGATCGAGGCCCGGAGCAGCGCGGGGAACGACGCCGAGACCTGCACCGAGGGCGTGCTCGTCTACCGGGTCCGCAGCGGCGCGGCCTCCGGCGACGGCCCGGTCGAGGTCGTGGACGCGCACCCGGACACCCAGGCCTGCGTGGACCGCTCCGTCTATCCGCCGCTCGCGGACGCGCCCCTGGAGGAGGGCGAGACCCTGACCGTGCCCGGGACCGGCGTCCGGGTCGAGGTCACCGACCGCAGCGAGGCGGGCGTCTGGACGGTGAAGGTCACCCCTCCCGCGGCGCGCTGAGCCGGAACACGAAGAAGCCCCCCGCTTCCGCGAGGGGCTTCTTCCGTCTGTGCGCCGCCAGGGACTCGAACCCCGGACCCGCTGATTAAGAGTCAGCTGCTCTAACCAACTGAGCTAGCGGCGCCTGCTGACGTCGTAGACATTAGCATCCGGATCGGCGGGAGGAAAAATCGATACCCGCACGTCGGCGGCGGAGGCCGCCCGGGCGGCCCGCACGCAGGCCCAGAGCACGACCTCGGGGCCGGGAAGCCACGGGTGCCGGGTGTCCGGGGCCACCAGCCAGCGGGGTCCGGCGGAGCCGGACGGCACGAGCGGCGGCACGGTCACCGCGTCCCCGACCCCGTGACAGAGCGGCCGGGGGACGGCTTCCCCCCATTCCTCCCAGTCGAGCAGGGCGGGCAACCGCTGGGCCGTCCCCGGCGCGGCGAACAGCATCATCCGGCCCCGGTGCATCGCGACGGGCCCCGAACCCGGGCCCTCCTCCCATAGCCGGTCCAGCATCCGGCGCCCGAAGACCGGGTCCACGTTGACGACGTCGAAGACCGTCCCGCAGGGCAGCGCCGCCGGAGAGGCCGGCCGGGACTCCCAGCGCGTGAGCGCGGCGCCGTCCCGGCTCCCGGTGGCCGAGGCCAGCCAGGCGGCCCCGTCGGCGGTCACCCGGGCCGTCTGGTGCCGCCCCTCGTCGCCCTCCCGGAGGAACCGGAAGATGTCGTGCGGGGTCTCGTCGCGCAGCCACGTCGTCATGGATCCAGGTCTACCGGGCGTAAAGCACCGACTGCCGAGGGTTCCCGGAATCCCGGACAGGAGGGGTGGGCGAGGAGTATCGTGCACCCCCGGCATATGCCAGGGGTGCTTTTCGGTCAGATGTACGCCTGCGAGCCACGCGGGTGCCCGCGCGCCCACGCCCCCCGTGCTCAGTCCTCCGACGGGCGGCCGTTCGTCCGGATCAGGTCGCGGCCGAACTCGATCATTCTCCGGGCGTAGTCCTCGGTCCACTCGGCCCGCTCGGCGACGTCCGCCGCCGTCAGCCGGTCGAACCGGCGCGGATCCGCCAGCTGCGCCGCCGCGATCGCCTGGTACTCCGTCGCCCGGTCCGTCGCCGCCCGGAACGCGAGCGTCAGCTCCGTCGCCCGGGACAGCAGCTCGCGGGGATCCTCTATCGACTCCAGGTCGAAGAAGTGCTCCGGATCGGCGGTCGCCTCGGCAGGCTCGAAGATCAGCGGTGCCGGCCGAAGCCGCCGCTGTGCGCTCCGTTCCGCGGGTTCCGCCATCGTTCTTCTCCTCCTCGCGCAGGCACGGCCCGGAATCCCGGGCCGTCTTCCATTGTCCCGCGCCCCGCAAGAGCGCGAACCCTGCCCTGTGCGCCCCGCCCCGCGCGCCCCCCTACGTCCGGCCGAGGCCCAGCAGGAGCAGCCGCAGGCCGCCGAAGAACTCCTCGTCCGGGCCGATCGCGCGGGCGTCGCGTGCGGTCTCGGCGAGCAGGGGGAAGCGGTCGACGGGCAGCGCGGCGATGGCCTCCGTGCCCGGACCGGCGAGCGGCCCGAGGTGTTCGAGCTGGATGGCGCCGGTGACGTACCCGTGGAGCGCGCGCAGGGCCACGACCCGGCTCCCGCCGTCGATCCCCGCCTCGGCGAGGATCCCGAGCACGGTCTCCGACCAGAGCAGGCCGGCGGGGGTCCGGTGCCGGTGGGTGACGGTCAGCGGGATGGCCGCCGGATGCCGGACGACGGCGTCGCGCAGCCGCCGGACCATGAGCTCGACGCGCCCGCGCCAGGGGGCGTCCGTGGCGGGTGGCGTGGTGTCGACGGCGGCGAGGACGCGCTCGACCACGAGCCCCTCCAGCTCGTCGCGGTCGGTCACGTACCGGTAGAGCCCCATGGGGCTCATGCCGAGTTCCTTGGCGACGGTGCGCATGGAGAGGGCGGCGAGGCCGTCGCGGTCGATGACGGCGAGGGCTGCGACGGCCGGCTGGTCCGGGGTGAGGGAGCGGGGGCGTGGCATGACGGTTGACAGCGTACGCCCGACGCCTACGCTGGTAGGAGTACGCCGTACGCCTATGTCTCCCGTCGAGGAAGGTGTCCCATGCGCGCACCCCTGCCCCCGCCCCGCACACGAGGTCGTGTGGAGCCCGGCCGGACCGTCCCCGCCCGGATGCTCACCCCGGTCTTCGGCCCTCCGCTGGCCCTCCCGGACCGCGAGCGCCCCACCCACGTCCAGTTCCGGCGCTTCGCGGGCTGCCCGGTCTGCAACCTCCACCTCCGGTCGGTGGTCCTGCGGCACGACGAGATCGAACGGGCCGGGATCTCCGAGGTGGTGCTCTTCCACTCGCCGGCCGAGGAGCTCCGCACACACGTGGAGCACTTGCCGTTCCCCGTCGTCGCGGACCCGGGACGGCTGCTGTACGCCGAGTTCGGCGTGGAGTCCCACCGCCGGGCGCTGCTCGACCCGCGCGCCTGGCCGGCGATCGCCCGGGCCGTGCTCCGCAGCACCGGGCAGTTCCTCCGCGGCCGGGAACGCCCGCCGGCCTCCGCCCAGCCCGCCGGCCGACTCGGCCTCCCCGCCGACTTCCTGATCACCCCGGACGGCCGAGTCGCCGCCGTGAAGTACGGCGACCACGCCTACGACCAGTGGTCGGTGGACGAACTCCTCGCCCACGCGAAGGCGCTCGGAACGGCGGAGGGCGCAGCGGTAGAGTGATCGGGGGAGCGGGGCGTCCGGCGCCGTACGCTCACGGCGTCCAGGTCACCCGGTGTTCCTCCAGGTGGGAGAGGACCGCGTGGTTCGCCTCCCAGCCGTCGGGGAACGAGACCGCGACCCCCAGCTGCACCGGATCCGTCGACGGGTGCTCGTCGAGGAGCTCCGCCACGCCCGCGCGGCACACCACGACGCACGCGTGCCGGTGCCGGGAGGCCAGCACGCACAGCCGGCCCGTCTCCAGGTGGAAGGCGGTCGCGTCCGGGCGCCCCGAGAGCGGGTGGAGGACGACCGTCACGTCGTACTCGCGCCCCTGGAGCCGGTTCGCGGTGTCCACGGTCACGCCCGTCACGCCCAGCTCCGCGAGCGCCGCCCGGACCGCCGCCGCCTGGTCGCGGTGGGCGGTGCCGACGGCGATCCGGTCCGGGGTGAGCGGGACCGGGGTCTCCGAGCGCTCCGAGACCGCCGCGCCACCCCGGTCCAGGAGCCGGCGCACGACCAGGGAGACCGCGCCGACCGCCTCGGGATCGGTGCGCGGGGTGTGCCGCGCGGGGAGTTCGAGCAGCCCCCAGCCGGACTCGGCGGCCTCGTCGAGGACCCGGTCGGGGCCCGAACCGTCCGAGGCCACCCCGAACGACAGCTTCCGGTCCCCGTGCCCGGTGCCGCTGCGGAACGGCGTGTACGGGTAGAAGGCGTCCGACACCAGCGGCGCCGCCGAGGCGGGCAGCCGCCACGACACCGGCAGCCGGTGCTGCGGCAGCTCCGGGTTGTGCGCGAGCAGCGTGGAGACGGCGCTCGCCGACGGGTCGTACGCGAGCCCCGCCCACTGCTCCGCGCCCACCACCGAGAACGGGTCCAGCTGCCCGGGGTCGCCCACGAACAGCGCCCGCTCGAAGAGGCCCGCCACCGCGAGCAGCGCGTCCGAGCGCATCTGGTACGCCTCGTCGACGATCGCGTGCGCCCACGGTTCGACGTTCTTCACGTGCCCCCATTTGGCGGCCGTGGACAGGACGACCGGCAGCCCGGCCAGCTCGCCCGCCTTCGCCGACTTCCGTACGTTGGCCAGGTCGTCGAGCGCCTTGTCGTACGGGTCGGAGTCGCTCGAGTGCAGCCGGCCGACCTCCAGGTCGGGCTCCTTCTCGGCGAGCCGCAGCACCAGGTCGTCCACCTGCGCGTTCGTCTGGGCGACCACCATCAGGGGCCGCCCGGCGGCGGCCAGTTCGAGGGCGGCCCGGACCACGAGCGTCGACTTGCCGGCCCCGGGCGGGGAATCGACGACGACGCCCCGCGCGGTGCCGTGCAGGGTGTCCGAGAGGATGGCGCCGGTCGCGCGGGCGGCCTCGGCGGACGGGTCGAACACGCTCACAGCACGTCCTCGGGGGTCACGGCGTCGAACACGGTCACAGGACGTCCTCGGGGGTCACGGCGTCGGGCAGTTCCACGGCGTCCGCCCGGGGCGGCCCGCCGTGCGTCCACGGGGTCTCCTCGGGGTCCGGCAGCTTCGGACCGACCCGCTGGTCGTGCTCGAACAGCGTCCAGGCGATCCGCTCGCCCTTCACCGGCACCGAGCCCTCCGCGGGCTCCTTGGAGCGTCCCATCCGGTCCAGGATCCGCAGGAGCAGCGAGCCGTCCTCCTCGTACCGCACGAACTCGGCCGCCTGCGGCTTCCCGTCGAGCGACCGGTAGACCTTCACCCTCTCGCCCAGGTGCGGCCGGTCGTCCGTGCGGACCGTGACCAGCGGGCGCGGCGCGGGCCGCTTCGACTCCGTCCACGCCATCGTCACTTCGACCACCTCGGCCGCGAACGCCTCGCCCGCCAGCCGCCGCCCCGCCAGGACCAGCGGGTCGTCGAGCGCCTCCTGCGCCTCCAGCTGGCCCTGCGCCTGCTCGCGGGCGGCGAGCTTCTGCGCCGCCGTCACCGCGTCGTCCCGGCGCGGCTGCGGGGGCTCACCGGCCGCGACCCGGTCCCGGTGGCCGGTGAAGGACCAGCGGTCCCGGGTCCAGCGGTCCTCGACCCTGGCCCCCTCCGGCAGCTCCCGGAGCAGGCCGATCGCCCGCCAGACCGCGTCCCAGGTCGGCTTCAGCTGGGAGACGACGAGGCGGCGCAGCTCCCGCTCGGCCGCGTGCAGCTCGCCGAGGCCCGTGTCGGCCATCTCGCCGTCCTCGGCCGCGCCGAGTGCCTGCCGGGCCTTGTCGTACCGCTCGATCGCGGGCGCCAGGAGCTTGTTGTCGAAGGCCGGATCGGTGGCGGGACCGGCCGGCGGGCACAGCAGCTGGCCCTGGGAGTCCCGTCCCACCTCGGCCCGCAGCGCCGCGTCCGCGCCCGGCTCCCCGTCGTACGGATCGATCCAGGCCAGCAGCGCGCCCAGGTGCTGGTCCTCCAGGGAGGACTGGCCGGTCGCCCAGTGCCGGTTGAGGAGGTCGGTCGCGGCGAGGAGCAGCGAGGAGCCGGGCACCCGGGCCCGCTCGCCGAAGTGCGTCAGCCAGCGCCCGAGGAGCGGCACCCGGGGCGGCGCCGGGAACGGCGTCTCCGGGTCCTGCTCGGCCGTCCGCCGGAACCGCGTGGACCGCCCGAGCAGCCGCACGTACTCGACGCCCGCCCGGCTCGGCACGATCAGCTGCGGCGCGTCGGCGCACAGCTCGACCTCGACCTTCACCTTCTTGCCGGTCTCGGCGTCGACCTCGTTCCTCTCCGCCGTCTCGACGAGGTCCGTGAACGAGTCGATGTACGGCAGGACCTCCTCGGCCAGGTCGGCGAGGAACGCGAACCGCAGGTCACGGTCCCGGGGCTGCGGCACCACCAGGAGCCGGGGCTCCTCCGCGTCGGTGCCGACCAGCGCGCCCAGCGGGGCGCCCGCCTCACCGGCGGTCGTCAGCGGCACGAGGACCAGCGGCCGCGCGGACAGCCGCCGGTGCCGCACGGTCGCGAGGGGCTGCGCCCGGCCCGACTCGACGGCCTCCATCCGGGCGAGCGTGGAGATCAGCGACATGCCGCCACCCCCGCCAGCGCCTCCTCGCGCAGCGCCCGCGCCCGGCGCAGCGCGACCACCGCCGGGTCCTCCGAGTCGCCCTCCTCGCCGCGCGCCGCCGCCAGGACCGCGCCGACCGTCGTGAGGCCGCCCAGCTCGCCCCGTACCGAACGGCCCAGGGTCTCCACCGCGCCCGCCTCCCGGGAGCGCGACCGGCAGTGGAAGGCCAGCTCGCAGGCGGCCAGGCACTCCGGCGCGTACTGGTGGGGCACGCACTCCACGGCCGCCGTCAGCTCCTCCGGCGTCCGCTCCACCACGTCGAAGCTGGTGCCCTCCGGCAGGGCCCGGGCGATCTCGTCGATCCGGGTCAGCCGGGCCAGCTGCCGCCGGGTCACCGACCGCTGCTTGCGCACGTCGACGACCGAGGCCGTCGGCACGTTCGAGAAGTCCTTCGGGCAGACGAGCAGCACCGACTGCGCCACCCGCGCGCCCTCCGTACGGGCCGCCACCCGCTCCAGGGCCAGCACGTACACCGCGGCCTGGCGGGCCGCGGCCCCCACCTTCGACGCGTCGGCGGAACCGTCGATCATCGGGAACGACTTGATCTCCACCACCGTCCACCCGCCGTCGGGCCGGACCACCACCGCGTCCGGCTCCAGATAGACGGGGGAGCCGGCCACCTCCAGAGCGAGCAGCGGATGGTCGAGCAGGGTCCACGTCCCCGCCTCGGTCGCCTCCCGCAGTGCGAGCGCCGTCCGCGCCACCCGCCCCTCGGGCCCGGCCGCCGTCAGGTCCGGCACGGACACCTCGCCCGGCTCCTCGACGCCGATCAGGCGCAGCAGCTCGCGGCCGCCGTCCGCCTTGACCTTCGCCTCGAAGGAATTGCCCCGCACGATCGCGAACTGCGACTGCCCGAAGGGGGCCGGCGAGCCCAGCTTCGCGGCGAGCGCCGACTTGTCGACCCCGGCGCCGTCGAGGACGGCCCGCCGCCGGCAGCCGGGGTTGGCGGCCAGCGCCGCGAGTGCCCGGGCGTCCAGCGGACGCGGCACGACACCGGGTCCGCGCAGCTCAGCGAGCAGCGCTCGACTCGTCGTCTGCGGTGGTGCGGACAGACCGCTGTCCGGGGATGCGCTCACCCGTGGAAGTCTCGCATCCGCCACTGACAACCGGAGGCGCTTCCGCCCTTCCGCGGATCCGGTCGGCGAGCCGCAGCGCGTACGGGGTCAGGAGCAGACCGGCACCCATGACGGCCGCCCCCGCGACCGCGTCGAGCAGATAGTGATTGGCGGTCCCCATCACGACCAGTGCCGTGACCAGCGGATACGCCACGCCCAGGGCCTTCGTGAGCGGCGTCCGCCCGTACCGCCACAGCATCACCCCGCACCACAGCGCCCAGCCGACATGGAGGCTGGGCATCGCCGCGTACTGGTTCGTCATGCCGCCCAGCCCGCGCGGCGCGCTGGCCTCGCCGCCCCACCAGCCGTACGCGCTGAAGTGCGCCATCGTGTCCGCGAAGCCGTGCGCCGCGTGGAGCAGCCGGGGCGGGCAGGTCGGAAGGAGCGTGAAGCCGACCAGCCCGAGCAGGGTGGACAGCAGCAGCCAGGTGCGGGCGGCCCGGTAGTGCGCGGGACGGCGGCGGAAGAGCCACACCAGGACCGCCGGGGTCACGAGGTAGTGGAGCGAGGCGTACGCGAAGTCCGCCGGTATCCCGAGCGCGGGCACGCCCGTGAACAGCCGGTTCAGCGGGTGCTCGGCGTCGATCCCGAGGGTCTCCTCCAGGCGCAGGATCGCGAGCCCGTGGCCGACGGCCGAGGCCTCGCCGCCCTTCACCAGGAGCCGCCCGCCGGAGTAGGCCGCGTACACGACGGCGATCAGCGACAGCTCCACCCACCAGCGTGGCTTGCGCATGAAGAGTCCCCCAGTCGGTGATCGGCCCGGGGGAGGGGACGCCGGACGGCCCCCGGGGGTTGCCAGGCGGCCACCCCGAATTCACGTGGGCGAGAATGGGAGAGGCACGTCCGCACCGTGAAATCCTGGAGATCCTTCCCATGGCACCGCGCATCCTGCTCGCCCGGCACGGCCAGACCGAGTGGTCACTTCTCGGCCGGCACACCGGCAGGACCGACATACCGCTGCTCGACGAGGGGCGGCGCGGCGCGAAGCTGCTGGGCGAGCGCCTGCAGCGGGGCCCCTGGCAGGGGCTGCCGGGCATGGAGGTGCGCACCAGCCCCCTGGTCCGGGCGAGCGAGACCTGCGAGCTCGCCGGCTTCGGCGACCGGGCCGAGCCCTGGGACACGCTGATGGAGTGGGACTACGGGGCGTACGAGGGGCTCACCCCGGCCCAGATCCAGGACATCCGCCCCGGCTGGCTCATCTGGCGCGACGCCGTCCCCGAGGGCGAGTCCCTCGCCCAGCTCTCGGCCCGCGCCGACGAGGTCGTGGAGTGGGCCCGCTCCGCCGACCGCGACGTCCTGGTCTTCGCCCACGGCCACATCCTGCGCTCGATCGGCGCGCGCTGGCTCGGCGAGGACGTCTCCTTCGCCTCCCGCATCCGCCTCGACCCGACGAGCCTCTCGGTCCTCGGCTGGGCGTACGGCGCCCCGGCGATCGAGCGCTGGAACGACACGGGACACCTGGAGCAGTAACCCTCAGTACGTGTCGGCCAGGACCCGGCCGGTCTCCGAGAGCAGGTCGCGGATCCGGGCCGAGGCGATGCCGTCGAGGGAGTCCGCGACCCGCCGCGCCTCCGCCGCCGCCTCGTCCGGGCGGCCCGCGTGCGCCAGGGCCTTGGCGAGGTGGGCCCGGTAGAGCGCGAGGTTCCGGGCGAAGTGCGGGTTCTGCAGGACCGTGGCCCGGTGCGCGTGGCGGGCGGCGCGCCCCCACTCGCCGAGCGCCGACCAGCACCCGGCCTCCAGCGCCTCCCGCTCCGGCTCGCCGAAGAACGACATCCACTCGGGGTCGCCCTCGGCCGGGCCCCGGTCGAACCAGCCGTGGGCGCGGCCGAGGGCCTGCTCGCAGGCGGAGCGGTCGCCGAGCCCCGCCCACGCGCCCGCCTCCCGCAGCGACAGCAGCGAGAGCAGCCGCGCCGAGTCCAGCGGCTGCGCGGCCCGCAGGCCCGCCTGCGCCGCCCGCACCGCCTCGCGGTACCGGCCGGTGTCCCGGGCCAGGAACGAGGTGTTGCAGAAGGCGTGCGCCTCCAGGGCCGCGTTCCCCGCCACGCGGGCGGTGGCCAGGGCCTCCGCGTAGTGCGAGCGGGCGTCCTCGTGCCGGCCCGAGTCGTGGGCCAGCCAGCCGACGGAGAGGGAGAGCTCGCCCGCGCCCGCGTGCAGCCGGTCCTCGGTGGAGCGGCGGGTCATGGTGCCGGTGTCGAGGAGCGCGTAGGCGGTACGGAGCGGCTGGGACGCCACCTTGTAGAGCCCGTCGGCGCCGTGCCGGTCGTCGAGCAGACGGATCTGCCGTACGGCGTCCTCCACGGCCCGCACCTCGGCCTCGCCGATCCGGTGGGTGCCGCGGGGGGAGGGGATCGCGACGGCGGGGCCGCCGAGTCCCAGCGAGGCGACCGCCAGGGTGGCGGGGCCGCTCGTCATGAATGCGCGACGCAGCACGTCGCTCTCCTCATCGTTCCGGGTGGTGATGGCGGCGGGAGGCGCTGCCCCGGCCGGGACGGCCTGCCGCCGGCCGCGCACCGTCTCCCGCGCGGAGAACCCCAGGTCGGAGAGGCCCAGACCGGGGAACATGTGCAGGAAGACCCGCTCGTACGCGTAGTTGGGGCAGCGGATCTCGCCCGCCTCCACGCGTCCGATGTAGCGGGCGTCGCACGCGACCTGTTCGCCGATCTCCCGCGCCGCCCGGCGGACCGCCGCGGCGAACTCCGCCGGCGAGTGCTGTCCGCGGAGCCGGCGGAAGGCGAGATTGGGAACTGCCCGTGACATCGCCATGGCCGAGCCCTCTCCTGGTGCTGCCGGGTGTCCGGCGGCAAGAACGTACCTGCTGTGACCGGATGCGCACGCTGAGTTTGGCTACAAATCGGATATCTCGCCTGCGATCTGCCATGAACTGCCATCCTTTGCGGCGGCATCCCGCCGTAGCCGTTGACGCGCACGGGCGTTGAACCGTAAGGGAGAGACGGAACGTGTCTCCTCAGGAGCGAGGAGGGGTCCCCATGACGGAGATCGGTTCGCAGTCGGCCACGCGGCACGCACCCGCCCCGGAAGCCACGCGCCACGTGCCCGCCCCGGAAGCCATGCGCCACGTGCCCGCCCCGGACGCCACGCGGCACATGCCCGCCCCGGACGCCGACGGGCCGCAGGCCGCCGTCGGGCCCTGGGACCTGGTGACCGTCCCGGTCCGTCAGGGCCTGGAGGCCGTGGACATCCTGCGCCGCGCCGCCGCCCCCGCCGTCGGACCCGTCGTCCACGACGGCACCTGCGACACCCTCGGCTTCCTCGTGCCGCCGGGCACCGCCGCCGCCTGGGACATGCCGGGCAGCGCCTGTACGCGGACCTCGGGGCGCGGCCTCCGGCTCCCCGAGCTGCCGGAGCTCCCCGAACCGGCGGGCGACGCCCCCCGCCCGGCCGGCTGGCTGCTGCCCCCGGGCGACACGGACCCCGTCACCGACCCCGTCGTCCTGCGCGAGGCGCTCGGCGAGGCGGCCCGCCTCATCGAGGCGGCCGACGGCTGCCACTGAGCCGCCCGGGGACCGTGCCCCGATAATGGGCCCGTGGCCAGGAACAAGCAGAAGGACCGGGCGGCGGCGGTCGCCCCCGTCGTCGAGACCGTCGACGGCGGGCTCGCCGAACTCATACCCGACCGGGAACGCCCGCGCGGCTGGACGCTGCTCATCGACGGCGCCCCCCAGTCGCACGTCGACCTCGACGACCCGGCCCGCCTCACCTTCGAGTACCAGCGGCGCCTCGGCCACATCGCCGACCTCGCCGCCCCGCCGAACCGGCCGCTCCAGGTCGTGCACCTCGGCGGCGGCGCCTTCACCCTCGCCCGGTACGTCGCCGCGACCCGGCCCCGCTCCACCCAGCAGATCGTGGAGCTCGACGGACTCCTGGTCCAGCTCGTCCGCCGGGAACTGCCCCTCGACGCCGGGGCCCGCATCCGGGTCCGCTCCACCGACGCCCGCGCCGGCCTCGCCAAGATCCAGGACGGCTGGGCCGACCTCGTCATCGCCGACGTGTTCAGCGGGGCCCGCACCCCGGCCCACCTGACCAGCACCGAGTTCCTCGCCGAGGTGCGGCGGGTGCTGCGGCCCGGCGGCTTCTACGCGGCGAACCTCGCCGACGGCCCGCCCCTGACCCATCTGCGCGGCCAGATCGCCACCGCCTCCGCCGTCTTCCCCGAGCTCGCGCTCACCGCCGACCCGACGGTCCTGCGCGGGCGCCGCTTCGGCAACGCGGTGCTGCTCGCCTCGGACCGCGAGCTGCCCGTGGCCGAACTGACCCGCCGGGTCGCCACCGACCCGCACCCCGGGCGCGTGGAACACGGCCGGGCCCTCGCCGACTTCGCCGGCGGAGCGACCCCGGTGACCGACGCGAGCGCCAAACCCTCACCCGTACCGCCAGCGTCCGTCTTCCGCTGACGGGCGCCTACGTCTGCCGGTCCTCGATCTCGACCCGGGGCGCGCTGTCGTGCCACAGGCAGAAGACCGACAGTTCGCGGCCGTCCTTGGTGAAGGTGACCCGGATCCAGGTCGGCTGCTTCCACACCTGCATCTGCCAGCCGGACGCGGGCGTCGCCGAGACCAGTTCGGCCGAGGTCTCCCCGAGGTCGAAGGTGACCCGGCCGCCGTCCACGGGGTAGCTCTTCACCGACGAGGACGAGTCCGGCGGAGTGGTGGCCGGCGCCGGTGTCGTCGGCCGCGTCGTCCGCGCGGGAGTCGAGGACGGGGTGGCCGGGGGCGTACGGACGGCGCTGGGCGTGGACTTCGGGGTGGCGGGCGCGGAGGACGGCGTGCTCCCCGGGCTCAGGGTGGAGGAGGTCTGCGGGTCGCCGCCGGACGCGGGCGTACCGATGGTGGTGCCGGCCGGGAGGGGCAGCGCGCGCGGCGGGTCGTACACCGTGCCGGACAGCACCGTGTGCACTCCCCACCAGGACAGGGTGACCGCCGCGCCGGTGGCGAGCGACCAGGCCAGGGCGTGAACGAGTCCTCTTCGCACCGGGACATAGTGCACCACCCGGAAAAGGTCCGTACCGGAGGGTGGACATTGCCCGAGCCCTCACCCGAATGGCGTACGGTGCCGCCCATGGCAAGTGTGCTCGTGGTCGAGGACGACCAGTTCGTGCGCTCCGCCCTCATCCGGCAGCTGTCCGAGGCCTCCCACACCGTACGGAGCGTCGGCACGGCTCTGGAGGCGTTGCGCGAGGTCGCCCATTTCCGCTTCGACGTCGTGATCCTGGACCTCGGTCTGCCCGATCTCGACGGGTCCGAGGCGCTCAAGATGCTGCGCGGGATCACCGACGTCCCGGTGATCATCGCGACTGCCCGGGACGACGAGGCCGAGATCGTACGGCTCCTCCACGCCGGGGCCGACGACTACCTCGTGAAGCCCTTCTCGGTCGACCACCTCTCGGCCCGGATGGCCGCCGTCCTGCGCCGCTCCCGGTCCGCCGCGGGCGACGTGCCGCCCTCCCGTGCCCTCCGGGTCGGCGGGCTCACCGTCGACCCGCTGCGCCGTCAGGCGGAGCTCGACGGGGCGCCGTTGGACCTGACCCGGCGCGAGTTCGACCTGCTGGCCTTCCTCGCCGGGCGGCCCGGCGTCGTCGTCCCCCGCAAGGAGCTGCTCGCCGAGGTCTGGCAGCAGTCCTACGGGGACGACCAGACCATCGACGTACATCTGTCATGGCTGCGGCGAAAGTTGGGCGAAACGGCCGCCCGGCCCCGCTATCTGCACACCCTGCGCGGAGTCGGCGTGAAGCTGGAGCCGCCCCGCCGACAGGAACCGGGGCCGCAGCCGTGAGATGGGCGCTCGTCAAGGTGGCGGTCGCCGTCACCGTCATGGTCGTCGTCGCCTTCGCCGTCCCCCTCGGGCTCGTCGTCAAGGAGATGGCCCGCGACCGGGCCATCTCCAACGCCGAACGGCGGGCCGCCGGCCTCGCCCCCGTCCTCGCGATCACCACCGACCGCGACGAACTCGACAAGGCCGTCGCCACCACCGAGGACGGGGCCGCCGGCCGGCTCGCCATCCACGTCCCCGCCGCCGAACCCGGCGGGCAGGCCTTGGAGATCGGCACCCGGCGTGCAGGACCCGAGGAGCTCGCCGCCACCCGCACCCTCGGCCGCGCCTCCATCGCCGAGGTCCCCGGCGGCTTCGCGCTGCTCCAGCCCACCGCGATCAGCAGCGGCCAGGTCGCCGTCGTCGAGCTCTTCGTCCCCGAGGGCGACGTCAGCAACGGCGTCGCCACCGCCTGGCTCGTCCTCGCCGGAGTCGGCATCGCCCTGATCGTCGGCTCCGTCGCCGTCGCCGACCGCCTCGGCGCCCGCATGGTCCAGCCCGCCCAGCGGCTCGCGGGCGCCGCCCACGACCTCGGCGAGGGGAAGCTCGGCGCGCGCGTCCCCGAGGAGGGCCCGCCCGAACTCAAATCGGCCGCCGTCGCCTTCAACTCGATGGCCGACCAGGTCGTCCAGCTCCTCGCCAACGAACGCGAACTCGCCGCCGACCTCTCCCACCGGCTCCGCACCCCGCTCACCGTGCTCCGGCTCAACGCGGCCTCCCTCGGCTCCGGCCCGGCCGCCGACCAGACCCGGGCCGCCGTCGAACAGCTGGAGCGCGAGGTCGACATCATCATCCGCACCGCCCGCGACGCGAAGCCGCAGACCCAGGCGACCGGACCCGGCGCCGGCTGCGACGCCGCCGAAGTGGTCCGCGAACGCATGGAGTTCTGGTCGGCGCTCGCCGAGGACGAGGGCCGCCGGGTGCGGGTCGCGGGCGTCGAGCGCCCGGTCCGCATCCCCGTCGCCCGCCCCGAACTCGTCGCCGCCCTCGACGCCCTGCTCGGCAACGTCTTCCGCCACACCCCGGAGGGCACCGCCTTCTCCATCGACGTCCACAACGGCGACGACGCCGTCATCGTGCTCGTCTCCGACGCGGGCCCCGGCATCGCCGACCCCGCCGCCGCGCTCGCGCGAGGCACGGGCAGCGGACGCGACGGCTCCACCGGCCTCGGCCTCGACATCGTGCGCCGCATGGCCGAGTCGACGGGCGGCGACGTCCGCATCGGCCACTCCGTCCTCGGAGGTACGGAGGTACGGATCTGGATCGGGCTGGGCGGCGGCAGCAGCCGGACCCCTGCCGGGCGCCGCGGCGGCCGCCGCCGCGCCCGGTGAAGCCGTTGGGGTCCGATGGCTTCCTTGAGCGGAGCGTCTCTGATTGGCGTGACCCGAGCGTTGCTCGAGGCCTGCGCCGATCGTCTTCGTGCCCTGGTGCTTGAACGGCCGGAGCCTTCAGCCCGCGTGGCACGTCCCTCCGGACGCTGGTCGGCCGGGCCACAGGGCCCGCCGAGGAGGGTGCCCGACGTCGCCCGGGCGCCGGGCGTGCACGTGACGGTCTGTCAAGGGGCGGTCGCGTCGGGCCAATCCGCTGGTGAGGTGAGGGGTGAACCTTTTCTCGTTCCGATCTCCTCCTTAAGGGGAGCGTAAGAAATCCGACCCCAGCCCGGGCAGGCCCGTTTGTCCGTTTCCCCGGCGCTAGCGTGCTGCCGCACCCCACCCCCACCCCCGGCACGCAGAGGCAGGCATCCGATGGGCAGCAGTTCGCACCGGCGCAGGACGAGCACCCGCACCAAGGTCGTCGGAGCCGTCGTCGCGGCGGCCGTCGTCGGCGGCGCGGCCTTCGCGCTCACCGGCACCGCCCAGGCCGCCGCCGTCGGCGCCGCCTACACCAGGACCAGCTCCTGGACCGGCGGCTACACCGGCCAGTACGTCGTCACCAACGAGACCTCCACCGCCCAGTCCGACTGGACCCTGGAGTTCGACCTCCCGGCCGGCACCACCATCGGCTCCCTCTGGAACGGCGAGTACACCGTCTCCGGCAGCCACGTCACCGTGAAGCCCGCGAGCTGGAACAGGCAGCTGGCGCCCGGCCAGTCCGTCACCGTCGGCTTCGTCACCTCCGCCGCGGGCCAGGCCGGCGACCCCTCCGACTGCCTGATCAACAAGGCCGCCTGCTCCGCCGGAGGCGCCACCCCCACCCCCAGCGGCCGCCCCACCGAGCAGCCGACCGCGACCGCCTCCCCGAAGCCGACGGCCACCGCCACGGCGACCACGAGCCCGAAGCCGACGGCCACGGCCACCACGAGCCCGAAGCCGACCGCCACCGCGACCACGGCGCCGACCCCCACCCCGAGCACCCCCGCCCCCGGTACGGCCGCCAGGTACGCCCCGTACGTCGACACCTCGCTCTACCCGGCGTACGACCTGGTCGCGACCGCCGACGCCACCGGCGTGAAGGAGTTCAACCTCGCCTTCATCACCTCCGGCGGCTCCTGCGCCCCGCTGTGGGGCGGCGTCACCGACCTCGCGAGCGACAAGGTCGCGGCCCAGATCGGCGCCCTGCGCGCCAAGGGCGGTGACGTCCGCGTCTCCTTCGGCGGCGCCGCCGGCCACGAGCTGGCCCTGAACTGCTCGACCTCCTCGGCGCTCGCCGCCGCCTACGGCAAGGTCGTCGACCAGTACGAGCTCACCAAGGTCGACTTCGACATCGAGGGCGCGGCCCTGCCGGACACCGCCGCCAACACCCGCCGCTCGCAGGCGATCGCCCAGCTCCAGAAGGACCACCCGGGCCTGAACGTCTCCTTCACCCTGCCGGTCATGCCCGAGGGCCTGACCCAGCCGGGCGTGGACCTCCTCGCCGACGCGAAGCGGAACGGGGTCCGCGTCGACGCCGTCAACATCATGGCGATGGACTACGGCCCGGCGTACAGCGCCGACATGGGCACGTACGCGATCCAGGCAGCGACCGCGACCCAGGCCCAGATCAAGGGCGTCCTCGGACTGTCCGACGCGGCTGCCTGGAAGGCCGTCGCCGTCACCCCGATGATCGGCGTCAACGACGTCGCCAGCGAGGTCTTCAAGGTCGACGACGCCACCCAGCTCGTCGACTTCGCGAAGTCCAAGGGCATCGGCTGGCTCTCCATGTGGTCCTCGGCCCGCGACAAGCAGTGCGCGGCCGGCGCCGTGAACTACGCCGACCCCACCTGCTCCTCGGTCCTCCAGCAGCCGCTGGCCTTCACGAAGGCCTTCGGCGCCTACAAGTAGAGCCACCGCGCCCCCCACACCGCGCGCCCCGGCCGGAACCACCCCACCGCCGGCCGGGGCGCGCTCCTCCTCCGGCCGGCGGCCGTCGGCCGTCGACCTGCGCGCGCTACACCCGCGAGGCCCTCCACTCCTCCGCGTGGTCGTTGAAGATCGCCCGCAGGTGGTGGCCGATCTTCAGGTAGTCCAGGTCGTCGAGGTTGGCGAGCGAGACGCGGACCGACCACTCCGGGCCGTCGAAGCAGCCGCCGTTGAGCAGGACGACGCTGGTCTGCTCGGCGAGCCGGAACAGCGGGTCGACCGGCTCGTGGTTCTTCTCCAGGAAGTCCGCGAAGTCCTTGCCGTGCACCCGCTCCGCCTCCGCGAGGAGGTCGAGCTCGATGTAGCCGTCCGTCGTCGAACGTCTTCGACGGGTCCGGGATCTTGACCGTGTTCTGGCGGGCCCCAATGGTGGGAGCGCTCCCGCTCGTCTTTCCTCCACGACGGACACCGATGCGCAGAACACGGCACCTCCTCGCGGGGCTCGCCCTCGCCGCGGGCCTCCTCGCCGGCGGGACCCCCACCCAGACCGGCACCGCCCACCGCCCGGGACGCCGGCTGGAACGCCGCCGTCGCCGCCGGGGCCTCCGCCTCCTTCGGCTTCACCGGCACCACCCCCGTACCCACCGCCTTCACCCTCGGAGGTGCGACGTGCTCCGTCGCCTGATCGCCGCGGCGGCGCTGCTCGCCGTCCCCTGACCGTCACACCCGCGAGCGCCGCCGACGCGCCTCTGCGGGACCTCGCCGAGGCCCGCGGGATCCACCTCGGCACCGCCGCACTCCGCACCGGGACGGGCGCGGTCCGCACGACGGTGGGAACCGGTACGGCCCCGCTGGACGGCTGGACCGTCCGCTGGACCCAGCCCGCCGGCCGGCGGGTCACCCAGGCCTGGAACGCGACGGTGACTCGGGCGGGGGACGGAGGTGACGGCCTCGCACCTCCCGTACAACGCGGCGGTCCCACCGGGCGGCTCGACGGCCTTCGGCTTCAACGCCACCCCCGTCGGGCGCCAACCCGCCCCCGACGGCCCTCACCTGCACGTCGGGAACGCAGAAACGACTCAGGCCCCGGTTCTTTCGAACCGGGGCCTGAGCCAACAGGGTGAGTAACGGGACTTGAACCCGCGACATCCTGGACCACAACCAGGTGCTCTGCCAGCTGAGCTATACCCACCATGCCCGGCGGTTTTCCCGAAGGTTTCCCCGACCGGCCGAGAAGAAGTCTACAGGGTTCTGGAGGGTGCTCGCGCCCACGTTTTCCCGAGGGGGTTCCGAGGGCGCGAGCGGGCGGTCATTCGGCGGGTACGACGTGACGGGCCGCGATCTGCTTCGCCGTCTCCGAGTCGGGGCCGGGCTGCGGGACGAAGATCGCCTCGCGGTAGTAGCGCAGCTCGGCGATCGACTCGCGGATGTCGGCGAGCGCCCGGTGGTTGCCGTTCTTCTCCGGACTGTTGAAGTACGCCCTCGGGTACCAGCGGCGGGCCAGCTCCTTGACCGAGGAGACATCGACGATCCGGTAGTGCAGGTGGCTCTCCAGGGCGGGCATGTCGCGCGAGAGGAAGCCGCGGTCCGTGGAGACCGAGTTCCCGCACAGCGGTGCCTTGCCCGGCTCCTTGACGTGCTCGCGGATGTACGCGAGGACCTGGGCCTCCGCGTCGGCGAGCGTGGTGCCGCCGGCGAGCGCGTCGAGGAGCCCCGAGGCCGTGTGCATCTGGCGCACGATCTCGGGCATGGTCTCCAGGGCCGCGTCCGGCGGGCGGATCACGATGTCCACCCCGTCGCCGAGCACGTTCAGTTCCGAGTCGGTGACCAGTGCGGCCACCTCGATGAGTGCGTCGTCCGTCAGCGAGAGCCCGGTCATCTCGCAGTCGATCCACACCATGCGATCGTTCATGCGTCCTACCCTAAGACGTGATCGGCGTCTCGCCCCAGTTCCGCGCCAGGGTCACCCCCGGCCCCCGAGGACCTCGGCGGCGACCTTCAGCTGTCCCTGGACGGTTTTCCGCACCTGGTCGAGCTCCTCGGCGTGCTCCTCGATCGCCTGCTTCTGGTAGGCCACGTCGACGGCGTACCAGACACCCGCGACATTGTTCTTGATCTTGCACCGGGCATCCGCGGTGGCGACGGTCTTCTCCTCCGCGGACGCGGTCTCGCCGGCCCACTTCTTGTCGTCGGAGGCCTCGATCGGGGTCTTGTAGTGGTATCCGCTCTCCGCCATGCAGCGTGACCACGTGGCGAAGGCGGCCAGGACCCGCTGGTCCTGGAGCGACTTGCCGAAGCTGTCGAGATTCACGTCGTTGGCGACCTGCGCGTCCCCGTAGTCGCCCAGCTTCCGCTGCGCCTCGCCGATGCAGCCGCCCTCGGGCACCTTGTGACCGCCGAAATTCTGGCCGCCCTTTCCGTTCTTCTCCGCGGGATTCGCGGTGCCGGTGAGGATCAGGCGCTCGTTCGCGGTGAGCTTCACCCGCCGCTCCTTGGCCGCGTTCATCTCGGCTTCCGCGCCGGCGCCCGAGGAATCGGCTCCAGGATTCCGGTACCCGTAGACGGCCGTTTTCGCGGGGTCCAGTTTTCCGTACCGGTACTGGGAGACGGTCTGGCCGGAGGGCTCCGCGGTGAACATGGGTTCCTCGTACGCGAAGCCGAAACGCTTCATGCATTGCACGCGCAGCGCGTACTCGGCCCTCCCGAGCCTGTTCCACTGCTCCTCGGTGAGCAGATAGGCCTCCACGGGGACGGGGTCGACCACCGCCGTGGTGATGTTCGGAATCTCGACCGCGGCGGGAACTCCAGGTCCCTTCCCGGTTCCGTCGGCGGAAGTGCTGCCGCAGCCCGCGAGCAGGGCGGCCGCGAGCGAGACCGGAAGCGCGACCGAGAGGGTGCGGGGGAGGGGCGTTCCCATGGGCGTTGGTTCCTTCGGGACTGTCATCGGGTGGCGGAGGGGATCCGGCGCAGGAAGGGCACCGCGCCGGATTCCCTCCGGCGCGGTGCCCTCTCCACCGGCGCGACGTCGGGAATGCTCAGCCCGTTCCGTAGTCGATGAACTTGCCGGAGGCATTGTTGTTCTTCATCGTGGAATTGAGGTTCGCCTTGCCGTCCGCCGCGATGGTCTGGTAGGCGTAGTTGCCGTTGTAGTTCGAGTTGTAGTAGATCCGGATGCGGCTGAGCCTGTCCCAGTTGTCCACGGAGGCGGCGTTGTTCTTGACCTCCACTCCCGCACCGTTGCTGCCGGCGAGGCTGGCCTCGAAATAGCGGCCGGCATAGTCCGGGGTGTCGTACTCCTGCTTGTACATCGCTCCCTTGTAGTCGGAGTTGTAGTACAGGCAGGCGTGGAAGTCGGCGCACCCGATGACGGCGTTGGCGGGGGCCGCGAAGGTGAGGGTCGATCCGGCGACAGCCAGAGCGACGCCGGTGGCCGCGATGAGGCGTTTGACGTTCATCCGATTTCCTTTCGACGCGCGATGAGCCGGAAGCTATCAGGCGTCATGTCGGGAAAATTGACGCATGATCACCACTGTCGGGCGCACGTCTCCGAGTGATCATTCCGATACGGCGGGGAGGATTGTGATCTTGCCGCTCGGGTAGGACCGGAGGTTACGGAGGAACGCGTGCGGACGCTCCGCGGACGAGACGCCGAAGGGCCCCCGGGGGAGGTGTCCCCGGGGGCCCTTCGTTCCTGCGTCGCGCCGCTTGTGGCGGCGGCGGTCTCGTTACGGCGCGCTGCGCTGGCCCGGCAGGGCCGGCCGGCCGGGCGCGTACACGTCCGACTGCGGTTTGCCCGGCTCCAGCGGCCTGCGCAGCCCCGCCGCGCCCTGGGCGGGCACCGCGGCCTCGAGCACCGCGGTGGCGGTGTCGCCCTGCGGCCGCCGCGCGCGGTAGGCCGCCCGGTAGGCGGCCGGCGAGGAGCCGAGCTGGCGCCGGAAGTGGCCGCGCAGCGCCACCGGCGAGCGGAAACCGCACCGGCCCGCGACCTCGTCGACCGAGTAGTCGGAGGTCTCCAGGAGCCGCTGCGCCTGCAGCACCCGCTGGGTGATCAGCCACTGGAGCGGGGCGGAGCCCGTCAGCGAGCGGAACCGGCGGTCGAAGGTCCGCCGTGACATGTAGGCGCGCGCGGCGAGCGTCTCCACGTCGAACTGCTCGTGGAGGTGCTCCAGCGCCCAGGCGACGACCTCGGCCAGCGGGTCGGCGCCGATCTCCTCAGGTAAAGACCTGTCGAGGTAGCGCTCCTGACCGCCGCTGCGCCGCGGCGGGACGACCAGCCGGCGCGCCAGCGCGCCCGCGGCCTCGGTGCCGTGGTCGGTCCGCACGATGTGCAGACACAGATCGATTCCGGCCGCGGTGCCGGCGGAGGTCAGCACGTCCCCGTCGTCGACGAAGAGCTCCCGCGGGTCCACGTGGACCGACGGGTAGCGCTTGGCGAGCGTCGGCGCGTACATCCAGTGCGTGGTCGCCGGCCGGCCGTCGAGCAGTCCGGCCGCGGCCAGGACGAACGCCCCGGTGCACAGCCCGACGATCCTGGCCCCCTCCTCGTGTGCGCGGCGCAGCGCTTCGAGCGCCTCCGGCGGCGGCGGCGAGGTGATCGACCGCCAGGCCGGGACGACGACGGTGCCCGCCCGGCTGATGGCCTCCAGGCCGTACGGCGCGGTGAGTTCGAGCCCACCGGTGGTCCGCAGCGGGCCCTCCTCGCCGGCGCAGACGAGCAGCCGGTATCGGGGCACCCCGGCGTCCTGCCGGTCGATGCCGAACACGGAGAGCGGGATGGAGCTCTCGAAGATGGGGCCGCCACTGAACAGCAGCACCGCGACGACTTCGCGACGGCGGCGCCCGGACAGCTTCCGTGCGGCCTCCGGTGCGGCGGAGTCCTGGCTCATGACGCTAAGCCCCCCTCGGTGTTCGCGTCTCCCTGGTCGTGTCGCTCCTGCACGTTTCCCCTCGGTTTTGCACGAGACCCCAGTCTTCGGTACCCATGATCGAATCTACTGTGTCCCGTGGCGCCGGCGTGACAAGTTCTCCATCCGGTGGATTGTCGACAAGGCAACTTGGCGTGAAGCGATCGATCGCCGAGTCTTGCGCCCGAAGGCCCCCCGGGGAAGTCATGGCGTGGCGAACACCCCCGTACGCGGGGGGTGTGGGCCCCCGGGGCAAGGCTTCCGAGGCCGTCGGTACCGGGGTTGGCCAACCGTTCCGCCAAGGACTCGCCGATGGATGGAAGTTGGCTGAAAACATATGGGGTCGGGTGTACGAACCTGTCAACTCGAAGGGGGGCGGGGCCGGCTCCGGACCCCTCGGAGGCTAGTTCCGGCGCCTCGGGCGGACCGTCTCGGCGTGCAGTCCGCGCTCCGAGCGGCGCAGCAGCAGCCGGCAGGCCGCCGTCACCGAGACGAGTCCGAGCGCGGTCCCGGCGGCCCCGCCGAGCGAGGCGCCGTAGACGACGAGCACCACGGGGACGAGCACGCAGCAGAAGGCCGCCCAGCGGACGACGTCATCGGCCTGCTCCGCCGCTCCCGCGCCCGCCGCCGGCCCCGGCTCCGGGTCCGCGCCGGCGGCCGGGGGGAGGACGGGTGCCCGGCGATGCCCGCGGGGTGCGCCGAGCGCGGGGGTGGCGGAGGTCTGGCCGGCGGCGGTCGATGGTGCGGGCACGGGCGGTCTCCCTGCGACGGTGGGCTGGGTCTGTGGCGACGGGCGGGCCGAGTCGGTGGCGACGACGGGCCGGCTGTGCGGCGACGGCGGGCTGGACCTGTGGCAACGAGGAGCGGAACGTTCCGGTCACTCTCGGCGACGTCCGTTTGGCCCCCGTACGGACGCCTGTAGGGCACATCCGGCATTGCCAGATCCCGAACCCCTCGTGCATGCTCCCTGGAACGCCGCGCGCGAGCGGCGGGCACACCAGGAGTGGCACGGCGGGCTCTGGGCAGGAGAGGAGTGTCGCCGTACCCTTGGGGGTATGGGCTTGGGAAGATGATTCCCGGACACAGCTCCGCCGCCACCCGTCGTTCGTCCCCACCTTTCCCCGTCCCTTCCCACGAGGACCCTCTTCGCCGAGACACCGATGGCCGGTCACGAATTCCCCGAACCCGCGGACCGCAAGCGCGTCGCCGATTCCACGGTCGACCCCCTCGCGGTCGAACAGCCACGTCATGCCTGCGACCCGGCCTTCCGGCACGGGGTGGTCGTCGGCTTCGACGGTTCCATGTCCAGTGAGCGTGCCCTCGCGTACGCCATCGGCATGGCCCGCCGCTCCGGATCGGGCCTGATCATCGTGCATGTGGCCAACCGGCTGCCCACCACGGTGTGGGCCGGCTGCGAGCCTCCGGTCTTCGTCGACGTGCCCGACCACCGCACCGAGGTCCTCGGTCTGGAGCTGGCCTGCGCCGAGCACCTCTCCGAGGTGCCGTGGATCCTGGTCGAGCGCGGCGGGGACATCTGCCACGAGCTGGAGGAGGTCGGCCGGGAGTACTCGGCCGACGCGATCGTGGTCGGCTCCACGCACGGGATCGTCGGCCGGATCTTCGGCTCGGTCGCCGGCCGCCTCGCGCGCCGCGCGCAGCGGCCCGTCATCGTCATCCCGTAGACCGGGAAGCACCCCCTCCGTCCCGTACGGTCCGTCAGGTCTCTCCCTCAACTGCCGTCATCCGGCCATAAATTCGGCCTTCCTCAGGTGAATTGTGCGCTTGTGAAGGGTACATAAAGGTCACCGGAAACAGCAGCTCACGCAGGACAACTGCACACCTGAAGGGAGCCCGCCGTGAACAACGAAGTCGCCGCGGGAAACACCACCTCCACGCTCGGCCACCTGGCACTCGGACTGACCCTGCTGGCCTTCGGCCTGGGCGGAACCGGTGTCATCGACAATGTCGCGGCAGCGGATGCCGCGGGTCTCGCCACCTGGGTCGGCGGCGTGACGCTCTTCCTCGTCGGACTGCTCGCCCTGCGGGCGGGCGACAAGGGCGAAGGCACGGCGTACGCGGCGCTCGGCGCCTTCTGGTTCACCTGGGGCAGCGGAGCCGGCGGGCACGCCTCCGCCGACGCCATGGGGCTCTTCCTGCTCCTGTGGGCGCTCCTCGCGCTCACGCTGACCATGGCGGCCGCGGGCAGCGGACTCTTCGGGCAGGGCGTGTACGGGCTGCTGTTCGTCGCGCTGCTGCTGCTCGGCATCGGCGCCCTCGCCGACAACAGCGGCCTCGGCAAGGCGGGCGGCTGGGTCGCCGCCGTCGCGGGTCTGGTCGCCTGGTACGGCGCCACGGCCGCGGTCGCCGGCTGGCCGATGGCCCTGCGCCGCTCGGCGGGCGGCGCCCCGGCCGCCGGCTGAGAGCCGGAACGTCCGTGAGTACAGCGGTCCCCGTGCACGGGAGGTGTGTGCACGGGGACCGCTGGGTGTCCGGCCGAGGCTCCGGGGGACAGGCCCGGAGGGGCGCGGCGTCCGGGGGACAGGCCCGGGCGCCGCGCCTCGGCCGCGACGGCTGGAGAGGCCTACGAGGCCGGGTGGGGCCTACTCGACGGTGACGGACTTCGCCAGGTTGCGCGGCTTGTCGATGTCACGGCCCATGGCGAGCGCCGTGTGGTAGGCGAGGAGCTGGAGCGGGATGCCCATGAGGATCGGGTCCAGCTCGTCCTCGTTCTTCGGGACGACGATGGTGTGGTCGGCCTTCGCCTGCGGCTGGTGCGCGACCGCGAGGATGCGGCCGCTGCGGGCCTTGATCTCCTCCAGGGCGGCGCGGTTCTTCTCCAGCAGGTCGTCGTCGGGGACGATCGCGACCGTCGGCAGGGCCGGCTCGATGAGGGCGAGCGGGCCGTGCTTCAGCTCGGAGGCCGGGTACGCCTCGGCGTGGATGTAGGAGATCTCCTTCAGCTTGAGGGAGGCCTCCAGGGCGACGGGGTAACCGCGCACACGGCCGATGAACATCATCGACTGGGCGCCGGCGTACTCCGCGGCGATCTCCTTGATCTGGTCCTCGGTCTTGAGGATCTCCTCGATCTGCGCGGGCAGCTTGCGCAGGCCCTCGATGATCCGCTTGCCGTCGGTGACGGACAGGTCGCGGATGCGGCCCAGGTGCAGGGCGAGCAGCGCGAAGGCCGTGACCGTGTTCGTGAAGCACTTGGTGGAGACGACGCAGACCTCGGGGCCGGCGTGGACGTACACGCCGCCGTCGGCCTCGCGGGCGATGGCGGAGCCGACGACGTTGACGACGCCGAGGACGCGGGCGCCCTTCCGCTTGAGCTCCTGGACGGCGGCGAGCACGTCGTAGGTCTCACCGGACTGGGAGACGGCGATGTAGAGGGTGTCGGGGTCCACGACCGGGTTGCGGTAGCGGAACTCCGAGGCAGGCTCGGCGTCGGCGGGGATGCGGGCCATGGACTCGATGAGCCCGGCACCGATGAGGCCGGCGTGGTACGAGGTGCCGCAGCCGAGGATCTTGATGCGGCGGATGGTGCGGGCCTCGCGGGGGTCCAGGTTCAGGCCGCCCAGGTGCACGGTGGAGAAGCGGTCGTCGATCCGGCCGCGCAGCACGCGGTCGACCGCGTCGGGCTGCTCGGAGATCTCCTTGTGCATGAACGTGTCGTGGCCGCCCATGTCGTAGGAGGCGGCCTCCCACTCGACGGTCTCGGGGGTGGCCGTGGTGGAGGCGCCCGAGGTCGTGTACGTGCGGAAGTCGTCGGCCTTGAGGGTGGCCATCTCGCCGTCGTCGAGGGTGACGACCTGGCGGGTGTGGGCGATCAGGGCGGCCACGTCGGAGGCGACGAGCATCTCCTTCTCGCCGATGCCGAGGATGACCGGGGAGCCGTTGCGGGCCACCACGATGCGGTCGTTGAAGTCGGCGTGCATCACGGCGATGCCGTAGGTGCCCTCGATGACCTTGAGCGCCTCGCGGACCTTCTCCTCGAGGGTCTCGGCCTGGGAGCGGGCGATGAGGTGGGTGATGACCTCGGTGTCCGTCTCGGAGGCGAAGACGACGCCGTCGGCCTCCAGCTTGGCGCGGAGCTCCTGGGCGTTGTCGACGATGCCGTTGTGGACGACCGCGACCTTGTTCTCGGGGTCCAGGTGCGGGTGCGAGTTGATGTCGCTGGGGGCGCCGTGGGTGGCCCAGCGGGTGTGGGCGATGCCGGTGGTGCCGGTGAAGCGCTTGGGGACCTTGGCCTCCAGGTCACGGACGCGACCCTTGGCCTTCACCATCTTCAGGCCGGTGGCCTTCGGGCTGGTGACGACCATGCCGGCCGAGTCGTAGCCGCGGTACTCCAGGCGGGCCAGGCCCTCCAGGAGCAGCGGGGCGACGTCACGCTTACCGATGTAACCGACAATTCCGCACATAAAGGTGAAACCCCTCCAGGTTGGTGGATGTACTCGGACGCCCTCGGGCGGGCGGCGCTCAGCCGTAGACGATGCGGCGCAGCTGCCGGAGCGAGAGCTCCGGTGGCGCCACCGCCCGGTGTGGCAGCTCCGCCGCGATCCGTTCGAAGATCTCGGCGTTCACGGCGCCGCCGGACTGCAGTTCGCGGTGGCGGCGGCGGACGAACTCCTCCGTCGTCTCGTCGAAGTACGCCAGCACGTCGAGCACCACCCGGGCGGCCTCACCGCGCTGGAGCGCGGTGCTGCGGACCAGGTGGTCGATGAGGTCGTCGTGCGACGGGCGGCGTTCGAGCACCCGTGAATACTGAGGGGTCACCCCCGACCTTCGCAAGAATCCTGCCCGAAATCGGGCAGGGCCGCCCCGGTCCAGCCACAGAACCACCTCCTTGGTCCAGACCTTGACCCGGGGTAGGCGTGACGGTACGCATGGTGGCCGAAGGGATATACAGAACGACGGACGTGTCGATCACCAGAAGGGGAGCCCCTTGTGAGACAGCGCCGAACGATTCCGCGCCTGATCGGATCCCTGCTCCTGTTCGCGACCGCCGGAGTCGGCTTCGGCGAGGCCGCCGCCGACACCGGCAGAGCCGACGGCAAGGCACCCGGCAGGGCCGCCGCCGAGCCCGAGGTCCGCCCGCTCGGCCGGATCGTGCCCGTACCCGCCTCCGTCACCCCCGAGGGCGAGCCCTACACCCTCACCCCCGCCACCCGCATCGGCGTCGACGAGAACTCGGGCGAGTCCCGGGCCCTCGGCCGCTACCTCGCCGGACTACTCCGCCCCGCCACCGGCTTCCCGCTGCCCGTCGTCGACGACCGCGCCGCCGGCCGCGGCATCCGCCTCCGCCTCGACCCCGACGAGACCGGCCTCGGCGACGAGGGCTACCGGCTCCGCTCCGCACCCGAGGGCCTCACCCTCACCGCCCGCGAACCCGCCGGCCTCTTCCGCGGCGTCCAGACCCTCCGCCAGCAGCTCCCCTCCGCCGTCGAGCGCAAGAGCGTCCAGCCCGGCCCCTGGAAGATCGCCGGCGGCACCGTCACCGACACCCCGCGCTACGCCTACCGGGGCGCCATGCTCGACGTCGCCCGCCACTTCTTCACCGTCGACGAGGTGAAGCGGTACATCGACCAGCTCGCCCTCTACAAGGTCAACACCCTCCACCTGCACCTCTCCGACGACCAGGGCTGGCGCATCGCCGTCGACTCCTGGCCCCGGCTCACCACCTACGGCGGCTCCACCGAGGTCGGCGGCGGCCCCGGCGGCTTCTACACCAAGGCGCAGTACCGCGAGATCGTCGAGTACGCCGCCTCCCGCTACCAGGAGGTGATCCCCGAGATCGACATGCCCGGCCACACCAACGCCGCCCTCGCCTCCTACGCCGAGCTCACCTGCGACGGCGTCGCCCCGCCCCTCTACACCGGCACCAAGGTCGGCTTCAGCTCCCTGTGCGTGCCGAAGCCCGCCACGTACGACTTCGTCGACGACGTCATCCGGGAGATCGCCGCCCTCACCCCCGGCCGCTACCTCCACATCGGCGGCGACGAGGCCCACTCCACCAGCCACGCCGACTACGTCGCCTTCATGGACAAGGTGCAGCCGGTCGTCGCCAAGTACGGCAAGACCGTCGTCGGCTGGCACCAGCTGACCGGCGCCACCCCCGCCGAGGGCGCCCTCGTCCAGTACTGGGGCCTCGACCGCACCCCCGCCGCCGAGAAGGAACGCGTCGCCGCGGCCGCCCGCAACGGCACCGGGCTCATCCTCTCGCCCGCCGACCGGACCTACCTCGACATGAAGTACACGAAGGACACCCCGCTCGGCCTCGCCTGGGCGGGATACGTCGAGGTCCGCAGGTCGTACGACTGGAACCCCGCCACGTACCTCCCCGGCGCCCCGGAGAGCGCCGTCCGCGGCGTCGAGGCCCCCCTGTGGACCGAGACCCTCAGCTCCACCGGAGACCTCGACGTCATGGCCTTCCCGCGCCTCCCGGGCATCGCCGAACTGGGCTGGTCCCCGGCGGACAGCCACGACTGGGACACCTACAAGGAACGCCTCGCCGAACAGGCCCCGCGCTTCGAGGCCCTCGGCATCACCTGGTACCGCTCACCGCAGGTGCCCTGGCCCGCGGAGTAGGGCATGACGACGGGCCCCGGCGGAGGACCGTACTCCGCCGGGGCCCGTCCGCATCCGGGATCAGGCGAACCGGGCGATCGGGTTCACCAGGTCGCCGACGAGCTGGAGGGCCGCCGACGGGTCCGCCAGGTCGACCATCTGCCTGTTGTTGCGGAGCTGGAGGCGGTTCAGGGCCGACAGGGCGAAGGTCTCCGCGAACATGTCGTACCGGGCGAACTTGTCCGCCAGCTCCGGCTTCGACCGCTGGTAGGCGCGCACGCACTCCGCGACCGTCCGCCAGAAGCCGTCCTCGTCGAGAACGCCCTCCGCCGCCAGGGTCGCGCCCAGGAAGCGGAAGAAGCAGTCGAAGACGTCCGTGAAGACCGAGAGGACCTTCATGTCCTCCGGGACCTCGGCGCGGACGCGCTCCACCGCCGGCGGCAGGACCGCCGCCGGGTCCATGACGCAGATCTCCTCGGCGATGTCCTTGAAGATCGCCCGCGCGACCGCGCCCTCCTCGTCGAGGACGAGGATCACGTTCTCGCCGTGCGGCATGTAGACCAGGTCGTACGCGTAGAAGCAGTGCAGGACCGGGAGGAGGTACGCGTCCAGGTACCGGCGGAGCCACACCCTCGGCTCCAGGCCCGACTCCTTGATCAGCGCGCCCGCGAACGACGCGCCCGCGTGGTCCAGGTGCAGCAGGGAGGCCATCGTCGCCAGGCGCTCGCCCTCGGCGAGCGACGACACCGGGGACTCGCGCCACAGCGCGGCCAGCATCTTGCGGTAGGGGGAGTAACGGTCGGTGGCGGCCTCGTACTCCAGGTGCCGGTAGCCGACCGCCGCCCGCTCGCGGATGATCGAGAACCCGACGGACCCGAGCGTCGCGTCCGACTCGATCAGGCCGTGCAGCCAGTCGTTGATCGCCGGGGTGGCCTCCATGTACGCGGCCGACAGACCCCGCATGAAGCCCATGTTGAGGACCGAGAGGGCCGTCTTGACGTAGTGCTTGGCCGGGTCCGAGCTGTTGAAGAAGGTACGGATCGACTGCTGCGCCAGGTAGGCGTCGTCGCCCTCGCCCAGGTACACCAGGCGCTGCTGCGCGACCTCGGCGGCGAAGGTGACGGACAGCTTGTTCCACCACTGCCAGGGGTGCGCCGGCATGAGGAGGTAGTCGGCCAGGTCGAGACCGCGCTCGGCGAGGGTCGCCGCGAAGCCGTCGATCGCCCTGTCGCCCAGCTCGGCGCGGACGAACGTCTCGTACTCGATGCCCGCGCCGGCCGTGAAGGTGGTGCGGTCGTGGCGCGCGGCCAGCCAGATCAGGCGGATCTCGCTCGCGGCCTCGGGGGCGTACGCACGGTACTCGTCGACGCCGAAGCCCAGCCGGCCGTTGTTGGCGACGAAGCAGGGGTGGCCCTCGGTCATCCCCGTCTCGATCGCCTGGAAGTCCGCGCGGGCCAGCTCCGCCGCCGTGACACGGGGCTTCGTCGCCTTGTACGCCGTGCCGGCCAGGGTCGAGGAGATCTCCTCCAGGTAGACCGGCAGGATCTCGTCGCTCAGACCGAGGGAGCCGCGCAGCTCGATGATGAACTGGAGTGCGTCCAGGGGGAGTTGTTCGTCGCCTCGGTGGCGGCTGATCGACTCCGGGTAGACCTGCCAGTGGTCGAGCGCGAAACGGTCGGCGGTGAAGCGGTACTCGGTGCCGCCGTCGTCGCTGAGGACCTGGTAGCGGCTCTCGCCCAGCTCCTGCGGGTTCAGCAGCCGCTCGTGGGCGAACTCGGCGAGGCCCTTGCGGACCAGGGCGCGGTTGGCGTGCGCCCAGCGCTCGGGGGTGAGGTGTGCGACGGGGTTCATACAGCGGCTCCGACGGCGGTCTCGAACTGGGCGCGGGTGCAGAAGCTCAGCAGGGCCTTCTTCTCCGGCTTCTGGATCTCGCGCTCGGGCACGAAGCCGACGGCCTCATTGAGCGCGTGCACGGCCTTGTTGCGGACGTCGGGCTCGACGACCACGCGGGCGGTCGCCGGGTCGGCGAACAGCTCCGCCATCACGGCGGTGATCACGGTCCGGGTGAAGCCGTGCACGGGGGTGTCGGTGGGCGCGACGAGGAAGTGCATGCCGACGTCACCGGGCCGCGGCTCGTAGAGCCCGACCAGCTCCAGCTCCGCCGGGTCGTAGCGCTCCATGAGGAAGGCGGGCTCACCGTCGACCAGGCCGATGAAGGCGTCGTGGTGCGGGTGCGCGGCGATCGCCATGTACGCGCGCTCGACGTCCTGGAGCTTCGCGTCCTGCATCATCCAGAAGGCGGCCTTGGGGTGGGTGACCCAGGGGTGGATCAGCTCGGCGTCCTTGAGCGGGTCGAGGGGCCGGGTGCTGACGACACCCAGAGACGTGTTCGTGCGGGTCATCCGATCTTCCTTCGAGGTCAAGCCCAATCCGGGCCTGGGTGAGGGTATGGAACCAAGGGACTGCCCCAAGCCTTGGAGAGTTTGTCGCACATGTGTCCACTGATGTCCGAGGCTTGAAGCCTCGCGGGCTTGGCCGTCAACCTGGGGGGCATGGCACAGGGGGCGGTGAAGCGGGCGTTCAAGTACCGCTGTCACCCGACGGACGAGCAGGCGGCGCTGCTCTTGCGTACCCTCGGTTACGTCCGAAAGGTCTACAACCTCGCCCTCGCGGAGCGCGACCGGGTGTGGCGTGACGAGAAGCGGCGGCTGAGGTACGGGGACACCTCGGCCCTGCTGACGCAGTGGAAGCAGACCTAGGAGTACGCGTACCTCCGAGAGGTCTCCTGCGTTCCGCTGCGGCACCTGCAGACCGCGTTCGACGGGTTCTTCGGCAAGAGGTCGAAGTGCCCACGATTCAAGTCCAAGAAGAGGGCTCGGGCTTCCGCCGAGTACACCCGCTCGGCGTTCACCTACCGCAACGGTCGCTTGTCGCCGGCCAAGATGCTTCAACCTCTGGACATCGTCTGGTCGCGGCCTCTCCCCGAGGGTGCACAGCCGTCGGCGGAGCTCCGCACGATTCTGGAGTACAAGTGCCAGTGGTATGCGCTGAATGAACGCATCTTTCGGTGCGACAACACCGCGTGTGGCCTGGTTCTGGACCGGGACGTGAACGCGGCGCGCAACATCCTGGCCGCCGGGCTGGCGGTGACAGTCTGTGGAGACGGTGGAAGACCTCAACGGAACTCTCCGGGCGGGCAGCGGTCGACGAAACAGAAACTCCAACCAGTGATGGTGGGAATCCCGGGCCCCGCAGGGCCCGGGGAGGTCAAACGGCGAACTCCTGGAAAGCGATGGTCTTCTCGACGGGGTAGTACTCGGAACCCAGCATCTCCCCGATGATGTACGCGTTGCGGTACGGGCCCATGCCCAGGTCCGGCGAGGTGATCGAGTGCGTGTGCACGCCGGCGTTCTGCAGGAAGACCCCGCGGCCGGTCGTGTCGATCGCGTAGTTGCGGGCCACGTCGAAGCGGCCCTGTCCGTCGTACCGGAGGCGGTCGCGGATCGGCTCCAGGAAGGCGGGGACGGCGTACTTGTAGCCGGTGGCGAGGATCAGGCCCTCGGTCTCCAGGGTGAAGTCCTTCTCCTGCTCCTCCTGGCGGAAGCCGAGCGTGTACGAGCCGGACGCCGGGTCGTACGCGGCCGTCCGCAGCGCCGAGTTGGTGAGGAGGCGGGTCCCGACCGGGCCGTTCAGGTTCTTCTGGTAGAGCAGGTCGAAGATCGCGTCGATCAGCTCGCCGTCGATGCCCTTGAAGAGGCCCTTCTGCTGGGTCTCCAGGCGGTAGCGGGTCTGTTCCGGCAGCGCGTGGAAGTAGTCCACGTACTCCGGGGAGGTCATCTCCAGGGTGAGCTTGGTGTATTCGAGCGGGAAGAAGCGCGGGGAGCGGGTCACCCAGTTCAGGCGGTAGCCGTGGACGTCGATCTCGCTCAGGAGGTCGTAGTAGATCTCGGCGGCGCTCTGGCCGCTGCCGACCAGGGTGATCGACTTCTTCTTCTGGAGCGCCTCCTTGTTCGGGAGGTAGCGCGAGTTGTGGATCAGGTCGCCGCCGAGGTCCCGGCAGGTCTCGGGGACGTACGGCGGGGTGCCGGTGCCCAGGACGATCCGGCGCGTCCGGAAGGTCTCTCCGGCGGCCGTGGTCACCCCGTACAGCTCGGTACTCTCGTCGAACGTCACGGACGCCACGGTCGTCGAGAAGCGGATCGAGGTGAGTTTCCCGGCGGCCCAGCGGCAGTAGTCGTTGTACTCGGTCCGCAGCGGGTAGAAGTTCTCGCGGATGTAGAACGAGTACAGCCGGCCCTTCTCCTTCAGGTAGCTGAGGAAGGAGTACGGCGAGGTCGGGTCCGCGAGGGTGACCAGGTCCGACAGGAACGGGGTCTGGAGGTGGGCGCCTTCGAGGAACATCCCCGAGTGCCACTCGAAGTCCGGCTTGGACTCCAGGAACAGGCCGTCCAGTTCGGCGATCGGCTCGGTCAGGCAGGCGAGTCCGAGGTTGAACGGACCGAGCCCGATGCCGATGAAGTCAAGAGGCTGCGTGGACAAGGGTCTCTCCCAGGTACTGCTCGGCGTGGCCGGCTATCAGATCGAGGACGGCGGCGATGTCGGCCGCGGAGGTCTCGGGGTTGAGCAAGGTGAACTTCAGGTACTGGCGGCCGTCGACCTTGGTCCCGGCGACGACGGCCTCGCCGGAGGCGAACAGGGCCTTGCGGGCGTGGAGGTTGGCCCGGTCGATGTCGGCGGGGGAGGTGACGGCCTCCGGGACGTAGCGGTAGACGAGGGTGGAGAGCTGCGGCTCGACCACGACGTCGTAGCGCGGGTCGCCGGCGAGCAGCTCGAAGCCCTCTTGGGCCAGGTCGCAGACCTCGTCGAAGAGCTGCCCGACGCCGTCGGCGCCCATCACGCGCAGGGTCATCCAGAGCTTGAGCGCGTCGAAGCGGCGGGTGGTCTGGAGCGACTTGTCGACCTGGTTGGGGATCTTCCCCCAGAGTCCTTCGGACGTGGGACGTGCCCCCATGTCCCCGGTCTGACGCGGGTTGAGGTAGTCCGCGTGGTAGGTCGCGTGGCGCAGGGTGGCGCCGTCGCGGACCAGGACGGCGGAGGAGCTCACCGGCTGGAAGAAGGACTTGTGGTAGTCGACGGTGACCGAGTCGGCCCGCTCGATGCCGTCCAGGAGGTGGCGGCGGGTCCGGGAGGCGAGCAGTCCGCAGCCGTAGGCGGCGTCCACGTGCATCCAGGCGCCGTACTCGGCGGCGAGGGCGGCGATCTCGGGCAGCGGGTCGATGGAGCCGAAGTCGGTGGTGCCGGCGGTGGCGACGATCGCCATCGGGATCAGGCCCTCGGCGCGGCAGGCCTCCAGCTCGGCGGCGAGGACGACGGACTGCATCCGCTTGTTCCGGTCGACGGGGACGGAGACGACGGCGTCGCGGCCGAGGCCGAGCAGCTGGGCGGACTTCTGGACGCTGAAGTGGCTGCACTCGGAGGAGAAGATCCGCAGTTTCGACAGGTCGGCCGTGCCGGTCTCCTCGCGGGCGAGGAGCAGGGCCTGGAGGTTGGACTGCGTGCCGCCGCTGGTGAACACGCCGTCGGCGAGCGGGCCGAGGCCGATCCGGCCGGTGGTCCAGTCGATCAGTTTCCGCTCGATGAGGGTGCCGCCGGCGCTCTGGTCCCAGGTGTCGAGGGAGGAGTTGACCGCCGAGAGGACGGCCTCGCCGAGGACGGCGGGGATGACCACCGGGCAGTTGAGGTGGCCGAGGTAGCGGGGGTGGTGGAAGTAGACCGCGTCGCGGAGGTAGACGTTCTCCAGCTCGTCGAGCGCGGCGGAGGCGTCGCCGAGCGGACGGTCGAGGTCGACGGCGTCGACGACGGGGGACAGCTCGGCGGGCGTCACGCCCGTGAACGGTCCGCGCGTCGCGGCGAGTTTCCTCGCCACCCGCTCCACTCCTTCGGTGACGGAGCGCCGGTAGCTCTCCGCCGTCGTGTCGTTGAGCAGGTGGGAACGCATGTGTGGGGGCCCTTCCGGGAGCGGACTCGGTCGGTCTTAGTTAGGTTAGCCTAACTTAAATTCACAACACAACGGCCCCCCAACCCGGTGGGGCTGGGGGGCCGTTGGCCCTGTGGGGGTACGGGGGGTGGCTACGCCGCGTCCTGCGTCTCGTCCTGCACCGTCTCGTCCGGGACCTCGCGCAGGGCGTCCTCGGACAGGCCCTTGCGCCAGTAGCCGACGAACGTGACCCGGTGGCGGTCCAGCCCCCGCTCCCGTACGAAGTGGCGGCGCAGCGCCTTCACGGCCCCCGACTCGCCCGCGATCCAGACGTACGGGGCCCGTCCGGGCAGCTCGACGCCGGACACCGCGTCCACGGCGGACGGCGCCCCCTCCTCCCGTACGAGCCAGGTGACCGTGGCGTCCGCCTCGGTCGCCAGCTCCATCCGGTCGCCGGAGTAGGGGACTTCCAGGAACACCTGGGCGCGGGTCTCGGCCGGCAGCCACTCCAGGATCGCGGAGGCGGCGGGCAGGGCGGTCTCGTCGGCCCAGATCAGTACGGAGTCGGCGTCCTCGGGCAGCTGGAAGCGGACGCCCGTGTTCGCGGCGACCGCCGGACCCAGGACCACCACCCGGTCGCCGGCCTCGGCGCGGCTCGCCCAGCGGCAGGCCGGGCCGCCGTCCTCGTGGAGGGCGAAGTCGATGTCGATCTCGTGCGCGGGCTCGGTGCGCTGCTCGCGGACGGTGTACGAGCGCATCACGGCCCGCTCGTCGTCCGGCATCGCCCGCCAGGCGCCCAGGATCGCGTACATGTCCGGGTCGTCCAGGGGCGGCAGGACCGGCGCCGTCTGGCCGGGGTGCGGGAGGAAGAGGGAGAGCGACTGGTCGCGGCCCCCGGCGGCGAAGTTCTTCAGGTCGTCCCCGGTGAAGGTGATCCGGACCAGGGACGGGCCGAGTCGCCGCGTCCGGTCGACCTGGAGGGAGAAGAACTGGAAGGGGGCGGTCTCGGCTTGCGTCATGAGAATGTAGGTTAGCCTAACCTCATTAAAGCGTGTAGGGGTGTGGGAGAGCCCGCCGCCCCGAGGGGACGACGGGCTCGTTCCGTCACACGGACCAGGTCAGGCCGGGAGGCCCAACTCCCGGGCGATCAGCATCCGCTGGACCTCGCTGGTGCCCTCGCCGATCTCCAGGATCTTCGAGTCGCGCCACATCCGGGCCACCGGGTACTCGTTCATGAAGCCGTAGCCGCCGTGGATCTGGGTCGCCTCGCGGGCGTTGTCCACCGCCACCGTGGAGGAGTACAGCTTCGCGATCGCCGCCTCCTTCTTGAACGACTCGCCGAGCACGAGCCGCGAGGCCGCGTCCCGCCAGCCGATCCGGGCCATGTGCGCCCGCGTCTCCATGTCGGCGATCTTGAACTGGATGGCCTGGTTGTCGGCGATCGGCCGCCCGAAGGCCTGCCGCTCGTGCGCGTACTTCACCGACTCGTCCACACAGCCCTGCGCGAGGCCCGTCGCGAGCGCCGCGATCGCGACCCGGCCCTCGTCCAGGATCCGCAGGAACTGCGCGTAGCCGCGGCCCTCCTCGCCGAGGAGGTTCTCCACCGGGACGCGGACGTCGTCGAAGGAGAGCTCACGGGTGTCCGAGGCGTTCCAGCCGACCTTGGAGTACGGCGCCGCGACCGTGAAGCCCGGCGTGCCGGACGGCACGATGATCGAGGAGATCAGCGGACGTCCGTCGGGCTTGCGGCCGGTGACCGCCGTGACCGTCACCAGACCCGTGATGTCCGTACCGGAGTTGGTGATGAAGCACTTCGAACCGTTGATGACCCAGTGGTCGCCGTCCCGCACGGCGGTGGTGCGCGTGCCACCGGCGTCCGAGCCGGCACCCGGCTCGGTCAGGCCGAACGCGCCGAGCACCTCACCGCTGCACAGCTTCGGCAGCCACTCGCGCTTCTGCTCCTCGGTGCCGAAGCGGAAGACCGGCATCGCGCCGAGCGAGACGCCCGCCTCCAGGGTGATGGCCACGGAGGAGTCGACCCGGGCCAGCTCCTCCAGGGCGATCCCGAGCGCCAGGTAGTCGCCGCCCATGCCGCCGTACTCCTCGGGGAACGGCAGCCCGAACAGGCCCATGCGGCCCATCTCACGGACGATCTCGTACGGGAACTCGTGCCGCTCGTAGAAGTCGCCGATCTTCGGGGCGACCACGTCGTGCGCGAACGCCTCGACGGTACGGCGGAGTTCCTCGTGCTCTGCGGAGAGCCGGTGGTCGAGGGACATGTCTTTCGTCACTCCTTGTGGGAGAGGGCGCGGACGGTACGGGAGGGGCTGGGCCGGCCCAGCTGTTCGGCCATCCACACGCTCGTGGCGGTGAGGGCGGCCAGATCGACCCCGGTCTCGATGCCGAGACCGTCGAGCATCCACACGAGGTCCTCGGTGGCGAGATTTCCGGTCGCGCTCTTCGCGTACGGGCAGCCGCCGAGGCCGCCGGCGGAGGCGTCGACCGTGGTCACCCCGTGGCGCAGGGCGGCCAGGGTGTTGGACAGGGCCTGCCCGTACGTGTCGTGGAAGTGCACGGCGATACGGGAGGTGGGGACGCCGGCCTCGTTCAGTCCCCTCAGCAGGGCCTGCACGTGACCGGGGGTGGCGACGCCGATCGTGTCGCCGAGGCTCAGCTCGTCGCAGCCCATGTCGGCGAGGGCCTTCGTGACCCGGACGACCTGCTCGACCGGGACGGCGCCCTCCCAGGGGTCGCCGAAGCACATCGAGAGGTAGCCGCGGACCTTCAGACCGGCCTCTATGGCCCGGGTGACGGTCGGCGCGAACATCGCGAGCGCCTCGTCGACGGTCCGGTTCAGGTTGGCCTTCGCGAAGGACTCCGTCGCCGAGGCGAACACGGCGACCTCGCGGGCCCCGAGCGCGAGGGCCCGGTCGAGACCGCGCTCGTTCGGCACGAGGACCGGCAGCCGGACGGGGAGGTCACGGACGAGCGGGAACAGCTCCTCCGCGTCGGCGAGCTGGGGCACCCACTTGGGGTGCACGAAGCTCGTCGCCTCGACGGTCGTCAGACCGGCGGCGGCGAGCCGCCGCACGAACTCGGCCTTCACATCGGTCGGGACGGCCGTCTTCTCGTTCTGCAGCCCGTCCCGTGCCCCGACCTCGTGGATCCGCACCCGGGCGGGCAGGGACGGGTCGGCCACGGTCATCGGCAGTCCGGTGCTCATGCGTCCTCCTCCTCGCGGGGCGTCACCACGGCCAGGATCTGGTCCATGGCGACGGTGGTGCCGGGCGTGACGTCCAGCTCGGTGACGGTGCCGGCGTGCGGGGCGGAGATGACGTGCTCCATCTTCATCGCCTCGACGACGAGCAGGCTCTGCCCGGCCTCCACCTCGTCCCCGACGGCCACCTTCACGACGGTGACGGTGCCGGGCATGGGCGCGGCGAGCGTGTCGGCGCCCCCGTGCCGGGCCCCGGAGAGCGCGGCCTCGACGGGGTCGTGGTCCAGCACGTGCCAGGAGTCGCCGTCACGGCCCAACCAGGCCCCGGCGCGGTGGAAGTGGTGGCTGATCCCGTCCACGGTCACGGTCACGGTGGTGTCCGTGACCCGGGCCCCGGCGGGCGCCTCCACGGTCGTGGGTTCGAGTCCCGGTACGCGGAACGGGAAGGCGAGCGGCTTCGCCGCGCCGCCGAGGCGCCAGCCGCTCGGCACGTCGAACGGGTCCGTCCAGCCGTCCCGGGGCGCCGGGGCGAGCTCCGCGCGCCGCACGGCCGCGGCCGCCGCGTACACCTCGTCCGGGACGCCCTGCGGGACCAGGCTCTCGGCGTCCCGCTCCACCAGACCCGTGTCCAGGGCGCCGGAGACGACGTCCGGGTGGGCCAACAGCCGTCGCAGGAAGCCAGCGTTCGTCGGGACCCCCAGGGTGACCGTGGACGCGAGCGCCGCGCGCAGCTTGCGCAGGGCCGCCTCGCGGGTCGGGGCGTGGACGATGACTTTCGAGAGCATCGGGTCGTAGAGGGACGAGACCTCCGTGCCCTCCGAGAGGCCCGAGTCCGTGCGGACGCCGTTGCCCTGCGGCTCGTTCAGGGCGAGGACCGTGCCGCCCGACGGGAGGAAGCCCCGGGACGGGTCCTCCGCGCAGATGCGGGCCTCGATCGCCCAGCCGTTCAGGGTGATGTCGGACTGCGCGAACGGGAGCGGCTCGCCCGCCGCCACCCGCAGCTGCCACTCCACCAGGTCGACGCCCGTGATCAGCTCGGTCACGGGGTGCTCGACCTGGAGGCGGGTGTTCATCTCCATGAAGTAGTACGAGGACGGGTCGCCGCCCGGCACGATGAACTCGACCGTGCCCGCGCCCACATAGCCGCAGGAGCGCGCCGCCTCGACCGCCGCCGCGCCCATGGAGGCCCGGATCTCGGGGGTGAGGAGGACGGAGGGGGCCTCCTCGATGATCTTCTGGTGGCGGCGCTGGAGCGAGCACTCGCGCTCGCCGAGGTGGATCACGTTCCCGTGCGCGTCCGCCAGGACCTGGATCTCGATGTGCCGGGGCCGGTCGATCCACCGCTCCACGAGCAGCGTGTCGTCGCCGAACGAGGAGCGGGCCTCACGCCGGGCCGCCGCGATCTCGTCCGTCAGCGTCGACAGGTCGCGGACCAGCCGCATGCCCTTGCCGCCGCCGCCCGCGCTCGGCTTGAGGAGGACGGGCGCGCCCAGTTCGAGGGCCGCCGCCTCCAGTTCGGGGTCGGCCGCGCCCGGGACGACCGGGACGCCCGCCGCCTTGACGGTCTCCTTCGCGCGGATCTTGTCCCCCATGAGGGAGATCGCGGTGGCGGACGGGCCGATGAAGACGAGGCCCGCGTCCGCGCAGGCCTGCGCGAACCCGGCGTTCTCCGCCAGGAACCCGTAGCCGGGGTGGACGGCCTGCGCGCCGGTCCGCCGGGCCGCGTCGAGCAGGGCGGGGACGGACAGGTACGACTCGGCGGCCGGCGGCGGGCCGATCCGTACGGCCGTGTCCGCCTCCCGCACGTGCCGGGCGTCGGCGTCCGCGTCGCTGTACACGGCCACCGAGCGCACGCCCATCTCCCGCAGGGTGCGGATGACGCGGACGGCGATCTCGCCCCGGTTGGCCACGAGGACGGTGTCGAACATGCTCTGCATCTTCTGGGGGCCCTTCACATCCGGAAGACGCCGAACTGGGGGTCACCCAGGGGCGCGTTGGCACAGGCGGTCAGGGCGAGGCCGAGGACCTGCCGGGTCTCCAACGGGTCGATGACCCCGTCGTCCCACAGCCGGGCGCTCGCGTAGTAGGCGCTGCCCTGCGTCTCGTACTGCTCGCGGATCGGGGCCTTGAAGGCCTCCTCGTCCTCGGCGCTCCACTCGTCGCCGAGCTGGTCGCGCTTGACGGTGGCGAGGACGGACGCGGCCTGCTCGCCGCCCATGACCGAGATCTTGGCGTTGGGCCACATCCACAGGAAGCGGGGCGAGTACGCCCGGCCGCACATCGAGTAGTTGCCCGCGCCGTACGAACCGCCGACGACGACCGTCAGCTTCGGGACCCGGGTGGTGGCCACGGCCGTGACCATCTTGGCGCCGTGCTTGGCGATGCCGCCGTGCTCGTACGCCTTGCCGACCATGAAGCCGGTGATGTTCTGCAGGAAGACGAGCGGGATCCCGCGCTGGTCGCACAGCTCGATGAAGTGCGCGCCCTTCTGGGCGGACTCGGCGAACAGGATGCCGTTGTTGGCGACGATGCCGACCGGGTGGCCGTGGATCCGGGCGAAGCCGGTGATCAGCGTCTGCCCGTACTCGGACTTGAACTCCTGGAAGCGGGAGCCGTCCACGACCCGGGCGATCACCTCGCGCACGTCGTACGGGGTGCGGGAGTCCACCGGCACCGCGCCGTACAGCCCGTACGGGTCGACCTTCGGCTCCTCGGCCGGCTCGACCGACCAGGGCAGCGGGCCCCGCTCGGGGAGCGTGGCCACGATGTTCCGGACGATGCGCAGCGCGTGGGCGTCGTCCTCGGCGAGGTGGTCGGTGACGCCGGAGATCCGCGAGTGGACCTCGCCGCCGCCGAGCTCCTCGGCCGTGACGACCTCACCGGTCGCCGCCTTCACCAGCGGCGGACCGCCCAGGAAGATCGTGCCCTGGTTCCGTACGATCACGGCCTCGTCGCTCATCGCCGGGACGTACGCGCCGCCCGCCGTGCAGGAGCCGAGGACCGCCGCGATCTGCGGGATGCCCGCCCCGGACATCCGGGCCTGGTTGTAGAAGATCCGGCCGAAGTGCTCCCGGTCCGGGAAGACCTCGTCCTGCATCGGGAGGAAGGCGCCGCCCGAGTCGACCAGGTAGAGGCAGGGGAGACGATTCTCCAGAGCCACCTCCTGGGCCCTGAGGTGCTTCTTCACCGTCATCGGGTAGTACGTGCCGCCCTTGACGGTCGCGTCGTTCGCGACGATCACGCACTCGCGGCCGGAGACCCGGCCGATGCCCGCGATGACGCCGGCCGCGGGGGCCTGGTCGCCGTACATGCCGTTCGCCGCGAGCGGGGCCAGCTCCAGGAAGGGCGAGCCCGGGTCCAGCAGCGTGTCCACCCGGTCCCGCGGCAGGAGCTTGCCGCGCGCGGTGTGCCGGGCCCTGGACTTCTCACCGCCGCCCAGGGCGGCCGCCGCGAGCTTGGCGCGCAGGGTCGCCGCCAGCTCGTGGTGGGCCGCCTCATTGGCCTGCCAGGCCGCGGACGCGGGGTCCGCCGCGCTCGTCAGCACAGGTGCCTGCTGCATCCCTCGAGCTCCCTTGCTCGGTTAATGAGCGTTAACGTATGTCGCCCAGGTTAACGACCGCTAACCGGGTTGTCTAGAATTACCTTCATGACCACGACCACCAGGACCGACGCCCCGACGCGGCGCGAGCAGATCCTCAGGGAAGCCGCCCGCCTCTTCGCCGAGCGCGGCTTCCACGGTGTGGGCGTGGACGAGATAGGGGCGGCCGTCGGCATCAGCGGCCCCGGCCTCTACCGCCACTTCCCCGGCAAGGACGCGATGCTCGCCGAACTGCTCGTCGGCATCAGCGAGCGGCTCCTGTCCGGCGGACGCCTGCGCGTCGCCGAATCCGACGGGGACCCGCGCGTCCTCCTCGGCTCCCTCATCGACGGGCACATCGACTTCGCCCTCGACGACCGGCCGCTCATCACCCTCCACGACCGCGAGCTCGACCGGCTCAAGGACGAGGACCGCAAGCGGGTCAGGCAGCTCCAGCGGCAGTACGTCGAACTGTGGGTCGCGGCCGTACGCGAGCTGTACCCCGACGCCGGGGAGTCCGAGTCCCGCACCGCCGTCCACGCCGTCTTCGGCCTCCTCAACTCGACCCCGCACCTGGCCGCGCTCGGCCGCCGGCCCATGGAGGAGCTGCTGCGCCGCCTCGCACACGGGGCCTTCGGGGCGCTGGGCGCGTAGCGCCGTCCGGTCCAGGGGGCGGAACAGTTGCCGATACGCTCCACGGCTCCGCCAGAATGAGCCCCATGCCGATACTCAGCCGCCCCGCCCTCGTCGAGCACCTCGTCCGCACCCGGATCGCGGGAGACGTCGCCACCCCGCGCGACAACAACCTCTCCCACTACCGCAAGCTCGCCAACGGCGACCGGCACTACTGGCTCGGCCTCGAGCTCGGCGACCGCTGGACCGACGAGCAGGACGTGCTCGCCGTCATGGCCGAGCGGTGCGGCGTCGTCGACGACCCCGCGCACCGGGCCGGCCAGGACACCATCGACCCCGAACTCACCGTCGACGGCCTCGACCGGATGGCCGCCCGGCTCCGCAAGGCCGCCGCCGGCAAGGAACGGGTCCTCTTCGCGACCGGCCACCCCGGCGCGCTCATCGACGTCCACAGCCGGGTCGCCGCCGCGCTGCGCGCCCAGGGCTGCGACATCGTCAAGATCCCCGGCGGGCTCGTCGCCGACGAGGGGTACGTCGTGCAGTTCGCCGACGTCGCCGTCTTCGAGCGGGGCGCCAGCCTGTGGCACACCCACTCCCCGGAGCCGATGAACGCGATCCTCGACGCGCTCGGCGAGGCCGGGCGGCCGGACCTGGTCATCGCGGACCACGGGTGGGCCGGGCGGGCGGGCCAGCGGGGCGTCGACTCCGTCGGCTACGCGGACTGCAACGACCCGGCGCTCTTCATCGGCGAGGCGGAGGGCACGATGCAGGTCACGATCCCCCTGGACGACCACGTCCTGGACCCCCGCTTCTACGAGCCGATGACGGCGTACACCTTGGACGCGGCGGGCCTGTCCTGACGGGCCGGCGCCCCCGTTGTGGGCATACGTTCCGCAGGGGCGGAACGGGTGGGCACAACGGACGGCGCCCTTGCCGGCGCCAGAGGCTTACGCGCGTGAACCCGCACCGGGAGCGCGGCGCACTGGTCGGTGCGGGTCAGGGCACGGAACGCGGAGGCGCCGCTGAGGGCGCCGTCCCGTGTGCCCACCCTCCCCCAAGCTCTCGGCTTCGTTCGAGCAGGGGGACCCCCCATCGCCCTGCGGGACGATTGCCCACACGGGCGCGTCAGGGCTGGGCGCGGCGTTGCGACACGCCCGGTGTCGGGTCCAGGTAGACGCGGTGGATCGCCGGGAAGCGTTCGCGGAGTTGCGACTCCGCGTCCTCGCAGGCCCACTCCACCTGCTCCGCCGACGACACGTCCCTGAAGTCGATCTTCGCCGCGACCAGGATCTCCCCGGGCCCCTGGATCAGCGTGATCAGGTCCAGGACGTCGATGATGTGCGGGACCGACAGGAGTTCCTCGCGGATGCCGTCCCGCATGTGCCGCGGGGCCGGCCGGCCGATGAGGAGTTCGGCGTTGGAGCGGCCGAGGACCCAGGCCACGTACACGAGCAGCGCGCCGATGAGGATCGACGCGACGCCGTCCCAGACGCCTGAGCCGGTGATCTGGCCGCCCAGGAGGCCGCCGGCTGCCAGCATGAGGCCCGCGATGGCCGCCGAGTCCTCCATGACGACCGCCTTGACGGTGGTGTCGGGCATGAGCCGGAGGTACCGCGCGAAGGGGGCCTTCATCCGTTCCGCCTCGGCCTTGACCTGCTTGACCCCCGTGCGGAGCGAGAAGCCCTCCAGGACGAAGGCGATGCCGAGGACGATGTACGAGATCGTCGGGTCGCCGAGTTCCTCGCCGTGGGTGAGGGTGTGGATGCCGTCGTAGACGGAGAAGACCGCGCCGCCGACGAAGGTGGCGACGGCGGCCAGCATCGCCCAGACGTAGCGCTCGCCCGCGTACCCGACGGGATGGTCCTCGTCGGCCGGCTTCTCGCTGCGTTTGAGGGCGGTGAGCAGCATGACCTCGGTGACGGTGTCGGCGACCGAGTGCGCGGCCTCGGAGAGCATCGCGCTGGAGCCGCTGACGACGCCCGCGACGACCTTGGCGACGGCGATCCCGAGGTTCGCCGCCGCCGCCACGACGACCGTGAAGGTGCTTTCGCCGTTCTGAGCCTTGTCCGTCATGAATCGGACGGTATGTTCGGGCGTCAGCGGGGGACGCGAACGACACCCTCCTGGATGACGGAGATCGCGAGCCGCCCGTCCTGCGTGTAGATCCGGGCCTGGCCGAGGCCGCGCCCGCCGGACGCGGTCGGCGACTCCTGGTCGTACAGGAGCCACTCGTCGGCCCGGAAGGGGCGGTGGAACCACATGGCGTGGTCCAGGGACGCCCCGACGACGTCGCCGACGGCCCAGCCGCCGCGCCCGTGGGCGAGGAGCACCGAGTCGAGCAGGGTCATGTCGGAGACGTACGTGGCCAGGACGACGTGCAGCAGCGGGTCGTCGGCCAGCTTGCCGTTCGTACGGAACCACACCTGGGAGCGCGGTTCGCGCGGCTCCCCGACCGAGCCCCACGGGGGCGTCTCCGCGTAACGGAGGTCGACCGCGGCGCGCGCCTCGATCAGCCGGTCCGCGACCTCGCGGGGGAGGTGGCGCGGCAGCATCTCGGCCGGCGTCTCCAGCGACTCCGGGTCCGGGGCGGGCGGCATCTCCACCTGGTGGTCGAGCCCCTCCTCGTACGTCTGGAAGGACGCGGAGAGGTGGAAGATCGGCTGCCCGTGCTGGACGGCGACGACCCGGCGGGTGGTGAAGGAGCGGCCGTCGCGGATGCGGTCGACGGTGTAGACGATCGGCACGCCCGGATCGCCGGGGCGCAGGAAGTACGCGTGGAGCGAGTGCGCGAGCCGGTCTTCGGGCACGGTCCGGCCCGCCGCCACCAGCGCCTGGGCGGCCACCTGGCCGCCGAAGACGCGGGGGACGAGCGCGGACCGGGACTCGCCACGGAAGATGTCCCGCTCGATCCGCTCCAGGTCGAGCAGATCGAGCAGGTCATCCAGTGCGGTGTGTGCCTCGGGCACTTACAGGCCCATCGACTTCGCGATGATCGACTTCATGATCTCGCTGGTGCCGCCGTAGATGCGGTTGACGCGGTTGTCGGCGTACAGGCGGGCGATCGGGTACTCGTTCATGTAGCCGTAGCCGCCGTGCAGCTGGAGGCAGCGGTCGATGACGCGGTGCGCGACCTCGGTGCAGAAGAGCTTGGCGGAGGCGGCCTCGGCCGGGGTCAGCTCGCCCGCGTCGAGGGCCTCAAGGGCGCGGTCGGCGACGGCCTCGGCGGCGTCGACCTCGGCCTGGCAGGCGGCCAGCTCGAACTTGGTGTTCTGGAAGGAGGCGACCGGCTTGCCGAAGACCGTGCGGTCCGTGACGTACTGCTGGGCGAAGCGGACGGCGGCCTTGGCCTGGGCGTAGGCACCGAAGGCGATGCCCCAGCGCTCGGAGGCCAGGTTGTGGCCGAGGTAGGAGAAGCCCTTGCCCTCCTCGCCGAGCAGGTCCTCGACCGGGACCTTGACGTCGACGAACGCGAGCTCCGCGGTGTCGGAGGTGCGCAGGCCGAGCTTGTCCAGCTTGCGGCCGATGGAGTAGCCCTCGGACTTGGTGTCGACGGCGAAGAGGGAGATGCCGAAGCGGCGGTCCTCGGCCGTGGGGGCGGAGGTGCGGGCGCAGACGATCACGCGGTCGGCGTGGACGCCACCGGTGATGAAGGTCTTGGCGCCGTTGAGGACGTAGTGGGTGCCGTCCTCGGAGAGCTTGGCGGTGGTCTTCATGCCCGCGACGTCGGAGCCGGTGCCCGGCTCGGTCATGGCGAGCGCCCACATCTCCTCGCCGGTGACGAACTTCGGCAGGTAGCGCTTCTTCTGCTCGTCGGAGGAGAGCATCTTGATGTACGGCAGGGCGAGCAGCACGTGGACGCCGGAGCCGCCGAACTGGACGCCCGCGCGCGAGGTCTCCTCGTACAGGACGGCCTCGAACTTGTGGGTGTCCAGGCCCGCGCCGCCGAACTCCTCGGGCACGTTGATGCCGAAGATGCCCAGCTCGCCGAGCTTGTCGTAGAACTCGCGCGGCGCCTGGCCCGCGGCGAACCACTCGTCGTAGACGGGGACGACCTCGGCCTCGATGAAGGCGCGGATGGTCTCCCGGAACGCCTCGTGGTCCTCGTTGAATACCGTACGGCGCACGAGCCGCCTCCTTCGTGTCCTGTCCTGGTGTGGCCCCGACGCTTGTCTAAGCGCTTGCTCAGGGTTCTCCCTCGAAGTTACCCATCGGTCACCCGCTCTGTCCAGAGTTCTCCACTGTGATCCAGCGCCCGCCGCCGGGCGTGTCGTACGCGAGGACCGGCCTCCCCACGATCCCGCTGGTACGGAACGGCCGCCCGTCGGCGTCCCCGATCCGGACCGTGCCCGAGCGGCCCTCGGCGCTCCACACCAGCTCCAGGTACCAGCGGCAGTCGCAGGCCGCCGTCCGCGCGGTGACGAGCAGCACCTCGGGGTCCGCCGCGGTGACCTTGTACGGGAAGGAGACCGCGGGGATCGTCCGGCCCTCCTCGCCGGAGGCGTCGTAGCCGTCGACGGATCGTGCCGCCGGGCGCGGCCTGTCGAGGTCGACCGCGAAGTGGCGCGGGGTGACGGCACCCCCGCAGCCGTTGTCCATCCGGTACGCGGTCCAGGGCAGGGGCGCGGCACGGTCGACGACCCGGACGTGGAGGGCCTGGAGGAGGACGGCGGCCGACGGCGACCGGCCCTGGACCGAGATCCGTACGAGCGTCTCCTCGCCGTGCACGGCCCGGTGCGCGCCCGCCCACTTCGCGGCGTCGGAGGGCGGCGGCGGGGGAGCCGTGCGGTCCGGGGCGCGGTCGACGAGGTAGGTGTGCCCGCAGCCGTTCTCCCACACCTGGGAATCGGCCGTCCAAGTGAAGGGCGGTGGCGGAGCGGGCGCGGTGGGAGCGGGCGCGGCCTCGGGGTCGGTGGGGAGCCCCGGCCGTATGTGTACGGGGACGAGCGCGAGGCCGACCGCGGCGGCAGCGACGGCCGCCGCGGCGAGCAGGCGTCGCCGCGTTCGCGGCCGGTGGGCGCGCACCGGTACCGGCTCCGGCTCCGGTACCGCCTCCTGCTCCGGTACCCCCTCCTGCTCCGGGATCGGGCGGCGGGAGCGGTCCGCCCGGGTCCACAGGTCTTCCAGCGTCCGCCGCTCGTCCTCGTCGGCGCCGCAGAGCCGGGCCATCCGGTCGATCACGGCGAACCCCTCCGGCACCGCCTCGCCGGAGCAGTACCGGTGCAGCGTCGACGCGCTCACGTTGAGCCGGCGCCCCAGCGACTCGTAACTGCGCCCGTCCCGCGCCTTGAGCGCCCGCAGCCGCGCGGAGAACTCCTCGACGGCGACGTGCTTCGACTTCCCCATCCGGCCGACCCCCGTCCGTCCGACTCCGTCCCACCCCACTCACGTTCTCCCACGTCAGCGGGGGTGGAATGGTTCCGGGACGGACAGGGGGCGCGTCACCGTTGCAGGCGGCGGGCGCCGGCCCGACGCTGGTCGAGCACTGACCGAACGACCCGACGGGGGATCCACCACCATGAGCAAGTTCCGTACCGCACTCGCCACCGCCGCCGCTGCCGCCCTGGGCCTCGCGGCCCTCGCCACGGCCCCGGCGCGGGCCGCTGCCCAGCCCGCCTTCCTCGCCGCCTCCCAGATGCCGCCGTCGTCGACGCCGTGGACCGCCACCCAGGTCTTCACCGGCATCCCGGAGAACGGCGGCGCCCTCTGCGCCCCGTACAAGATCCCGGCCCAGAACACCCGCTACCGCGAGTTCAGCACCGAGCTCGACACCAATGGTGTCCAGATCACCACCGTCGCCCGCACCGAGGCCGACGCCGTAAAGCTGGTCGACACCCTCCGCAAGGCCCTCGCCGGCTGCGGCCCCCTGCTGGAGCGGCAGAACCCGGGCCTGCACGCCGTCAGCGCCTCCCACGGCAAGCTCGCCGTCGAGGAGGGCGCCTGGGTCTACAGCCTGGACACCGCCGACCCGCAGATCGGCATCACCGACATCCACCTCTTCTCCGTCGGCCGCGACGGCCGGACCGTCACCTACGTCCGGTGGGGCCAGATGGGCGACCTGGCCGACGCCCCTCTGACGGCCTTCAAGACGACCACCCGTATCGCCGTGGACAAGCTCCGGCCGTAAGTCGCTCCAGTCACCGCGTCGCTCCAGTCACCGCGACGCTCACGTCACCGCGACGCTCCAGTCACCGCGACGCTCACGTCACCGCGACGCGAGGGCGAACCACAGCTCCATCCGTACGTCCGGGTCGTCCAGGTCCCGGTCGAGGAGCGTCGCGCAGCGGGCGATGCGCTGGCGGACGGTGTTGCGGTGGATCTCCAGGGCCACCGCCGTACGGTCCCAGCTGCCGTGCAGGGAGAGCCAGACGCGGAGCGTCTCGGCGAGGGGATCGCTGAGCGGGGCCAGCACCTCACGGGCGTACGCGGCGGCCTCGTCGCGGTCCACGAGTGCGGCGAAACCGTTGGCGCGGTGCCGGACCAGGGACGCCCGGGAGGCCTCCGCCCGGCGCAGCGCCCGCGCCGCCTGCGCCTCCCCGGCCACGAGTTCCGTGGCCGCCATCGGGGCGCTCGCCCCGAGCGTCCACCCCTCCTGGGCGGTCACGGCGGCGGAGGAGGGGAGGAGGAGCCGTACGGTGCCGGGGTGGACGGTGTCCGGAGCGTCCGGGCCCGCGCCCGCGCCTGCCGCGCCCGTGCCCGCGTCCACCAGCGGTGTCCCCAGCGCCGCCGCCAGGCTCGTCGCCGCGAACGGGGTGCCGTCGCCGCCCCGCGCGTGGACCACCGTCCAGGGGCCCGGGCCCAGGGTGCCCGCGACCTCCGCCGGGGCGGCGCCGAGGAGCAGCCGGACCAGGGCCCCGTCCCGTACGGTCACGTCCGCGCCCCGGTGCGGGGCCGTGAGCAGGGACAGCAGGACGACCGCCACGCCCGCGACGGTGTGGTCGCCCGGACCGCGCCGCTCCGTCGCCACCCCCAGGGTCAGGCCGTCCCCGCCGCCGAGCGCGTACGCGGCGAGCCGCAGCCCGCCGCCGTCCCCGCTCGCCGAGGCCGGTCCGCCCGGGCGCGGCCCGAGCACGCCCGCCAGGTCCCGCAGCGCCCGCGCCGCCTCCGCCGGGACCTCCCGGCCGGCCGCCGCCGACTCCGTGCCGTCCGCCCCGAACAGCACCGCCCTGCCCCCGAGCCGCGAGGCGAGCGCGCCGAGCACCGCCGGGACCGGGGCCGGCCGGGCCGCGGCCGCCGCCAGGGACTGCTGGGCCTCGGTCACCCGGCGCAGCTCGTGCAGCCGGGCCTCCGCCATCAGCCGCCACAGCGCCCGCGCCACCGCGGTGAACGGCGTCCTCGGCGGCACCTCGACCAGCGGGAGCCCACGGCGCGTGCAGGCGTCGACGAGCTCGGCGGGGACCGTGTCGTACACCGGCGTCACCCCGAAGGCGAGCGCCGCCGCCCCCGCCTCCACGACCCGCTCGACGTAGTGCGCGGGATCGGTGAGCTGCACGCCGGCCGTCATGAGCAGCTCGCCGCCGAGGAGGTACGGGTAGGGGTCGGCCATCTCCGAGGTGTGCACCCAGTGCAGCGGCACGTCCTCGGGCCCGGCGAGCAGCCGGAGGCCCAGGTCGGGGCGGGCGAGCAGCGCGGACAGCGGGACCGGCGGCGCCGGGGGGGTGGAGCCGGCCTCGGAGGCGGGCGGCGGGGTCATCGACATGGTCCCTTCGTACATCCCCCGCCCGGACAGTGGAGGAAACGTACACTTCAATGAGGCCTTCGGGCGACTTACGGTCGAGCCGGACCCCAACGACACACCCAGGAGGACCCCGACCATGAGCAGCAGCGACCAGAACGGCTTCCGCGGCCCGATCGACTCGTCCCGCATCCCGCGGTACGCCGGTCCCGCGACGTTCGCCCGCCTGCCGCGCCTCGACGAGGTCGGCACCGCCGACGTCGCCGTGGTCGGCGTCCCCTTCGACAGCGGCGTCTCCTACCGCCCCGGCGCCCGCTTCGGCGGCAACGCCATCCGCGAGGCCTCCCGCCTGCTCCGCCCCTACAACCCCGCGCAGGACGCCTCCCCGTTCGCCCTCGCCCAGGTCGCGGACGCCGGTGACATCGCCGCCAACCCGTTCAACATCCACGAGGCCGTCGAGACCATCGAGGCCGCCGCCGACGACCTCCTCGGCACCGGCGCCCGCATGATGACCCTCGGCGGCGACCACACCATCGCGCTGCCGCTGCTGCGCTCCGTCGCCAAGAAGCACGGCCCCGTCGCCCTGCTCCACTTCGACGCGCACCTCGACACCTGGGACACGTACTTCGGCGCCGAGTACACCCACGGCACGCCGTTCCGCCGCGCCGTCGAGGAAGGCATCCTCGACACCTCCGCCCTCTCGCACGTCGGCACCCGCGGCCCGCTCTACGGCAAGCAGGACCTCACCGACGACGAGAAGCTCGGCTTCGGCATCGTCACCTCCTCAGACGTCTACCGACGCGGCGCCGACGAGGTCGCCGACCAGCTGCGCCAGCGCATCGGCGACCGCCCGCTCTACATCTCCATCGACATCGACTGCCTCGACCCGGCCCACGCCCCCGGCACCGGCACCCCCGAGGCCGGCGGCATGACCTCCCGCGAGCTCCTGGAGATCCTCCGCGGCCTCTCCTCCTGCAACCTGGTCTCCGCCGACGTCGTCGAGGTCGCCCCGGCCTACGACCACGCCGAGATCACCGCGGTCGCCGCCTCGCACACGGCGTACGAACTGACGACGATCATGTCCCGCCAGATCGCTGCGGCGCGCGACGCGAAGTAGGACCCTGTCGGGGTGTGGGCATGCGTTCCGCGTGGGGGTCCGCCCCCACGCCCCTCGGGCGTAGGGGAGGAACGCGTGGGCACACCCCGACCACCGGGCCGCACCCGAACGACGAGCCAAGGGACCCCATGACCCACGACCACGACCTCGTGCTGCGGCCCACCCCCGCGCAGACCGCCGCCGCCCTCGACCCGCCCAAGGGGCGCATCGGCGGCGACCTCGTCGTCGAGACCCTCACCGGCCTCGGCGCGACCACCGTCTTCGGCCTCCCCGGCCAGCACGCCCTCGGCATGTTCGACGCCCTGCGCCGCTCCGCCCTCCGCTACGTCGGCCTCCGCGTCGAGAACAACGCCGGCTTCGCCGCCGACGCGTACGGCCGGATCACCGGCGAGGCCGCCCCGCTGCTGCTCTCCACCGGCCCCGGCGCGCTCATGTCGCTCGCCGCGCTCCAGGAGGCGGCCGCCGCCTCCGCCCCGGTCCTGGCGATCGGCAGCCAGATCCCGGTGGCCGGGCTCGGCGGCGGCCGGCACGGCTACCTCCACGAGCTCCGCGACCAGCAGGCCTCGTTCCGGGACGTCGTGAAGTCCGTCCACACGGTCCGTGCGCAGTCCCAGATCCCCTCCGCGATCGCGGCGGCCTGGGAGTCGGCGCTCACCGCCCCGCACGGGCCGGTCTGGGTGGAGATCCCGCAGGACGTGCTCCTCGCGGAGACGAGCCTGCCGGTGGTCACCGCCATGGACGCGACGCCCGAGGAGGTCGTCCCGCGTCCCGAGCTGACGGCGGTCGCGGCGCACCTCCTGGCGAACGCCGAGCGGCCGGCGATCATCGCGGGCGGCGGGGTCGTCCGCTCCGACGCCTCGGGCAAGCTGCTCGCGCTCGCGGAGCGGCTCGACGTGCCCGTGGTCACCACGTTCGGCGGCAAGGGCGCCTTCCCGTGGGAGCACCCGCTGTCGCTGCAGTCCTGGCTGGAGGACCGGCACACCACCGAATTCCTGGAGGACGCCGACGTCCTCCTCGTCGTCGGTTCGGGCCTCGGCGAGCTGTCCTCGAACTACCACACGTTCGCGCCGCGCGGCCGGGTGATCCAGATCGAGGGCGACGCGGGCAAGCTGGAGTCCAACCACCCGGCGCTCGGCATCCACGCGGACGCCCGCCTCGCGCTCCAGGCGCTCCTGGAGACGGTCGAGGAGCGGCGGGACCCGACGGCCCCGGAGCGGGTCTCGGCCGTCCTCACCAAGGTCCGGGAGCGGATCGCCGCGCAGGACCTCGGCCTGGAGCAGCGGATCGTCGCGGCGGTGCGGGAGGCGCTGCCGGACCGGGCGCCGAGCTTCTGGGACATGACGATCCTGGCGTACTGGGCGTGGTCGGCCTTCGACGCGCGGTTCCCGAACACGATGCACTCCGCGCAGGGCGCCGGCGGCCTCGGCTACGGCTTCCCGGCGGCGCTCGGCGCGGCGGTGGCCGACCCGTCGCAGCCGGTCCTCGCGGTCTCGGGGGACGGCGGCGCGATGTACTCGATCGCGGAGCTGGCGACGGCGAAGCAGTACGGCCTGGACGTGACCTGGCTGATCGTCGACGACGGCGGCTACGGGATCCTGCGCGAGTACATGACGGGCGCGTTCGGAGAGGCGACGGCCACCGAACTCACCCGCCCGGACTTCGTCGCCCTGTCCGAGTCCTTCGGCGTCCCGGCCACCCTGACGAGCCCGGACACCCTGACGGCGGACCTCGCGAAGGCCCTGGCGACCCCGGGCCCGTCGGTCGTCGTCCTCCCGGCCCTCCTGCGCATGTTCGAACCGACGCACCTCTGAGCTGCCGCGGTGCCCCCGGAGGCATAGTCTGGGGGCATCTGCGGACAGCGGCGCACTCCGCGGGAACAACGGCGTTCGTTCCCCGAAGAGGTGACCCGTCATGCGACGCCATTCCGTGTTCCTCGTGCCCGCTTCCGTAGCGCTCGGCATCGTGGGCTTCCTCGCCCCGACCGCCGGCGCGGTGAGCGCACACTTCGTCGGCACCCCGACCGCGACGGCCTCGGGCAGCAGCCTGACCGTCAAGGGCAAGGAAGCAGGCCTCGGCAACCAGCAGTCCGTGAACATCTCCGTCACGGCCGACGCCCAGTGCGTCAACCCCGGCAACAACGAGCCCCAGGCCGGCAACAAGCAGTCCGCAGGCGGCGGCGGCACCTTCCCCGTCCAGAACGGCAAGGCCAACTTCACCGTGACCGTCACGGCGAACTTCCAGCCCAAGTGCAGCCCGCCGATGAGCCTGGTGTGGACCAACGTGGTCGTCACGGACACCGGCAACAACATCTCCGTCACCCTGTCCGGTCCGTTCTGACCCTCCCGACTCCCGCCCTGGCCCCGGTCCCAGCACCGGGGCCCGACACCGTCCCGGCTCAGAGCACGAGCTTCTCCCACTTCTCGCGGTAGAGGCCCAGCTGATGCTCGTACCCCTCGTGGAACGCGGCGATCTCCTCCGGGTTCAGCCCCTTGCCGTACATCGGCTCCGGGGCTATCAGCTCCACGATGTCCCCGACGACCGCGGCCGCCGCCCGGGCGTGGTCGCCGCCCTTCTCCCGGGCGGCGAGCAGCTGGAGCCCCATGGGCCGCAGGAGGTTCTCGAAGTTGTTCCGCGGGGTGTTCGTCGTCTTCTTCCTCTCCGACAACCGGCCCAGCTCGGTCCTCCCATGGGCCAGTCCTTCAAGGACCTGCACCGCCGCGTGCAGCCGCCCCCACCGGTACGGCCCCCCGTCCTCGACCCGTCCCATGGCCTCCCCTTCCGCTCCGCCCACGACACCGCCCGTACGGTGGCCCCGCAGCTCACCTACCCGCCTCCCGGCCCGACGACCCGGCCCATCTTTGCTCCCGTCTTTGTTGCGGCGGGATGAAATCGCACGTCGGCCGTGTTGGGCCTTCCGGTAGAGCAGGACGGACGGGAGGCCACACGTGGCGGCGGTCGGGGAGAAACAGCAGGGCTGGGCGCGCAGGCTCGCCGGGTACGCGTGGCGGTACAAGGCGAACACCTTGCTCGCGCTCGGGTCGTCCCTGCTCGGCATGGCCGTGCTCGCCCTGGTGCCGCTCGTCACCAAGGTGATCATCGACGACGTCATCGGGACGAAGACCCGGGACCTCGGCGTCTGGACCGGCCTGCTCATAGGCGCCGCCGTCCTCGTCTACGTCCTCACCTACGTCCGCCGCTACTACGGCGGCCGGCTCGCCCTCGACGTCCAGCACGACCTGCGGACCGACATGTACGACACCGTCATCCGGCTCGACGGGCGGCGGCAGGACGAGCTGTCCACCGGGCAGGTCGTCGGGCGGGCCACCAGTGACCTGCAGCTGATCCAGGGCCTGCTGTTCATGCTCCCGATGACCATCGGGAACGTGCTGCTCTTCCTCATCTCGCTGGCCGTCATGGCCTGGCTCTCGATCCCGCTGACCCTCGTCGCCCTCGCCGTCGCCCCCGCCCTCTGGTGGATCGCGAAGCGCAGCCGCACCCGTCTCCACCCCGCCACCTGGCACGCCCAGCAGCAGGCCGCCGTGGTCGCCGGGGTCGTCGACGGGGCCGTGACCGGCGTCCGGGTCGTGAAGGGCTTCGGCCAGGAGGACCAGGAGACCGGCAAGATCCGCGAGGCCGGGCGGAAGCTGTTCGCGGGCCGCCTGCGGACGATCCGGCTGAACTCGAAGTACACGCCCGCCCTCCAGTCCGTGCCCGCCCTCGGTCAGGTCGCGGTCCTCGCCCTCGGCGGCTGGCTCGCCTACCGGCACCAGATCACCCTCGGCACCTTCGTCGCCTTCTCCTCCTACCTGGCCTCCCTCGTCGGCCCGGTCCGCATGCTCGCCATGGTCCTCACCGTCGGCCAGCAGGCCCGCGCCGGCGTCGAGCGGGTCTACGACCTCATCGACACCGAGCCGACCATGAAGGACGGCAGCAAGGAGCTGCCCGCCGACGCGCCCGCGACGGTCGAGTTCGACGACGTGTCCTTCGCCTACGAGGACGGGCGTCCCGTCCTCGACGGGTTCTCCCTGGAGATCCGGCCCGGCGAGACCGTCGCCGTCGTCGGTGCCTCCGGTTCCGGCAAGTCCACCGTCTCGCTCCTCCTGCCCCGCTTCTACGACGTCACCCACGGCGCCGTCCTCGTCGGCGGCCACGACGTCCGCGAGCTCACCCTCGACTCGCTGCGCGCCGCCGTCGGCCTCGTCCCCGAGGACTCCTTCCTCTTCTCCGACACGGTCGCCGCGAACATCGCGTACGGCGTCCCCGACGCCACCCGGGAGCAGATCGAGACCGCGGCCCGCGCCGCCCAGGCGGACCGTTTCATCGCCGAGCTGCCCGCCGGCTACGACACCAAGGTCGGCGAGCACGGCCTCACCCTCTCCGGCGGCCAGCGCCAGCGCGTCGCGCTCGCCCGCGCGATCCTCACCGACCCCCGGCTCCTCCTCCTCGACGACGCCACCTCCGCCGTCGACGCCAAGGTCGAGCACGAGATCCACGAAGCCCTGAAGACGGTGATGGCGGGCCGTACGACCCTGCTCATCGCCCACCGCCGCTCCACCCTCGGCCTCGCCGACCGCATCGCGGTCCTGGAGGACGGCCGCCTCGCCGACATCGGCACCCACGCCGAGCTGGAGGCCCGCTCCGCGCTCTTCCGCCGTCTCCTCACCGACCCCGAGGAGCTCGGCGCCGTCTCGCCCGGCCACCTCACGCCGCCGGACGAGCTCCCCGAGGACCGCACGCTGCGGGCCGAGCTGGACGCCGAGTTCGACGCAGAGCGGGGCATCACCCCGACCCTGTGGGTGCGGGACGAGACCACCGGCCGCGAGGCCCCGGTGCCCGGGGCGACCCCCGAGCTGCTCGCCGCCGTCGAGGCCCTGCCGCCGGCCACCGACACCCCGGACATCGACGAGGCCCGGGCCGTGTCGCCCGAGGACACGTACGGGCTGCGCCGGCTCCTCCGCGGCTTCGGCGCCCCGCTGCTCATCAGCCTCGGCCTGGTCGCCCTCGACGCGGGCGCCGGCCTGCTGCTTCCGGTCCTGATCCGGCACGGCATCGACGAGGGCGTGAACCGGCTCGCGATCGGCGCCGTCTGGGCGGCCTCCGCGCTCGCCCTGGTCACCGTCCTCGTGCAGTGGGTGGCGCAGACGGCCGAGACCCGGATGACCGGCCGCACCGGCGAGCGCGTCCTCTACGCCCTGCGCCTGAAGATCTTCGCCCAGCTCCAGCGGCTCGGCCTGGACTACTACGAGCGCGAGCTCACCGGCCGGATCATGACCCGGATGACCACGGACGTGGACGCCCTGTCGACGTTCCTCCAGACGGGTCTGGTCACCGCCTTCGTCTCGGTCGTCACCTTCTTCGGGATCATGGTCGCGCTGCTCGTGCTCGACCTCCAGCTCGCCCTGGTCGTCTTCGCGACCCTGCCGGTCCTCGCCGTCGCCACGTACTACTTCCGCCGGTCGAGCGTGAAGGCGTACGAGCTGGCGCGCGAGCGGATCAGCGTCGTCAACGCCGACCTCCAGGAGTCGGTCTCCGGCCTCCGGATCGTCCAGGCCTTCCGCCGCGAGCGCTCGGGCGCGGCCCGGTTCGCCGAGCGCAGCGACTCGTACCGCGAGGCGCGCGTCCGGGGCCAGTGGCTGATATCGGTCTACTTCCCGTTCGTGACCCTGCTGTCCTCGGTCGCGGCGGCCTCCGTCATGATCGTCGGCGCGAACCGCATCGAGGCCGGCACCCTCACCACCGGCGCGCTCGTCGCCTACCTCCTCTACATCGACCTCTTCTTCGCGCCCGTGCAGCAGCTCTCGCAGGTCTTCGACGGCTACCAGCAGGCCGCCGTCTCGCTGAAGCGGATGCAGGAGCTCCTCCAGGAGCCGACGTCGACCGCCGCCGCCGACGCACCCCTGGACGTCCTCTCGCTGCGCGGCGAGATCGCCTTCGAGGACGTCTCCTTCGCGTACGGGGACGAGGAAGAGGCCCTGACCGGGATCGACCTGCGGATCCCCGCCGGGCAGACCGTCGCCTTCGTCGGCGAGACCGGCGCCGGCAAGTCCACCCTGGTCAAGCTGGTCGCCCGGTTCTACGACCCGACGGGCGGCCGGGTCACCGCCGACGGCACCGACCTGCGGGACCTCGACCTCACCGCGTACCGCCACCGGCTCGGCGTCGTCCCCCAGGAGGCGTACCTCTTCGCCGGGACGATCCGCGACGCCATCGCGTACGGCCGCCCCGAGGCGACCGACTCCGAGGTCGAGGCGGCGGCCCGCGCGGTCGGCGCGCACGACATGATCGCCACGCTCGACGGCGGCTACCTCCACGAGGTCGCCGAGCGCGGCCGGAACCTCTCCGCCGGGCAGCGCCAGCTGATCGCCCTCGCCCGCGCCGAGCTCGTCGACCCGGACGTCCTCCTCCTGGACGAGGCCACGGCGGCCCTGGACCTGGCGACCGAGGCCCAGGTCAACCAGGCCACCGACCGGCTCGCGGGCCGCCGCACGACCCTCGTCGTCGCCCACCGCCTGACGACGGCCGCCCGCGCCGACCGCGTGGTCGTCATGGACCACGGTCGGGTCGCGGAGGACGGCACCCACGACGAACTCCTCGCCCTGGGCGGCCGGTACGCGACGCTGTGGAACACGTTCATCGGCGAGGCGGAGGAGCCGGAGCCGGAGCGGGTCTGACGAGCGGGCCCGGATTCGGGTCCCAGATCCCGGGTCCGGGATTCGGGTCCGGGATTCGGGTCCGAGGAGCAGTTCTGAGTACGGGGGATCCGCCGGGTGAGTACCCCGGCGGATCCCCCGCCGCCGTCCGGCGGGCTTGGATCGGGGCATGAGCCACGACACCCTCACCTCCGCAGACGCCCTCGCCGCCCAGGTCGCCGGCCGGCGGCTGCCGAAGCTGTCCCTGATCTGGGCGGGCCTCTTCGTGCCGGCGACCCTGCTCGCCGGTCTCGTCGCGCTCACCGCGGAGAACGCCGGCCGCTGCCTCACGTACGGGGAGGGCTGCGGCTCCACCCCGGGCTACCCGTACGTCGCGAGCCTGGTGCTGGCGGCCGTGGCCTTCGCGACCGCCCAGGGCGCGGCTCGTACCCCCGTCGCAAAGGCCGCGTTCCGGGTCCAGCTCGGCGCGGAGGCCGTCTTCCTGACGCTGGTCATGACGACCTTCGGATAAGCGGCACACGCGGAGGCAACCATTCCGCGGTGCTGTGCGTCGTACGGCCGTACGACGACTCGCCCGGGAGAGGAACGCATGACCACAGACGCCGGCTCGGTCCGGACACTCGCCCGCGTGCTCGTCCCGCTCCTCGCCGCCCTCGCGCTGCTCCTCCTCCCCGGGCCCGGTCCCGGCGGCGGGACCGCCGACGCCGCCGCCGTCTGCTACGGCAGGCCCACCCGGACGATCGCCTTCGCCACCGGAGAGCTGCGCCTCTACCGGACCCGCCAGTACGTCTGCGCCGTCACCGTCGCCAAACGCCCGGGCCCCCGCCGCCCGATGACCGTCTCGCTCCAGCCGCGCGGCGCCCGGCCCGTCGTCCGGGCGGGCCGGTTCGACCGGCAGGCGGGCCCGCTGACCGTCCACGCCCTCAACCGCTGCGTCCGGGCGGCCGGTTCGGTGGCGGGCCGGGGGACGACGACGGGCTGGATCCTGTGCTGATGTACAGGAAAGTCCAAGGGTAAGGATCAACTGGGTCTGGCGGTCCCCACGTTGTCCCCGCTAGGTTCGCGACACCGTTGTGAACCAAGGGGAGGGTGAATGCGCAAGTCGCTGAGATGGGCGCTGTCGCTTTCGGTGCTCATAGGCACCGTCGGGTCGACCGGTGTGGCTACCGCCGCGGACACGGAGACCGGCAGCGCGACCGTCGTCGACTCGCAGAGCACGAGCACCGACATCAAGGACCGCATCCTGGCGATCCCCGGGATGAGTCTGATCGAGGAGAAGCCGTACGCCGGCTACCGCTACTTCGTCCTGGAGTACGTCCAGCCGATCGACCACCACCGCCCGTGGGCGGGCACGTTCAAGCAGCGGATCTCGATCCTCCACAAGGACACGAGCCGCCCCACCGTCTTCCGCACCAGCGGCTACGGGCTCAGCACCACGCCGAGCCGGACCGAGCCGACGCGGATCATCGACGGCAACCAGGTCTCCATGGAGTACCGCTTCTTCACGCCGTCGCGCCCGCAGCCCGCCGACTGGTCGAAGCTGGACATCTGGCAGGCGGCCAGCGACCAGCACCGCATCTACGCGGCGCTGAAGTCGGTCTACGGCCAGAAGTGGCTGTCCACCGGCGCCTCCAAGGGCGGCATGACCGCCACGTACTACGAGCGCTTCTACCCGCGCGACATGGACGGCGTCGTCGCGTACGTGGCGCCGAACGACGTGGTCAACAAGGAGGACTCGGCCTACGACCGGTTCTTCGAGACCGTCGGCACGAAGGACTGCCGCGACCGCCTGAACAACATGCAGCGCGAGGCGCTCGTCCGCCGCGAGCCGCTGGAGAAGAAGTACGAGGCGTGGGCCAAGGAGAACGGCGCCACCTTCAACACGGTCGGCTCGCTCGACAAGGCGTACGAGGCCGTCGTCCTCGACTTCGTGTGGGGCTTCTGGCAGTACTACGGCCAGGACGTCTGCGACCAGATCCCGGACGCGGCGACCGCCAGCGACGACGTCGTCTACGAGACGATCGACGCGTACTCCGGCTGGTCCGCCTACAGCGACCAGGACCTGGAGTACTACACGCCGTACTACTACCAGGCGGCGACCGAGCTCGGCTCGCCCACCATCAAGCAGCCGCACCTGAACGGCCTGAGCCGCTACGGCTACCAGCCGGCCAGCAGCTTCGTGCCGCGCGAGATCCCCATGAAGTTCAAGCCGCAGACCATGCGGGACGTCGACGACTGGGTCCGCAAGAACGCGAACCAGATGCTCTTCGTCTACGGCGGCAACGACCCGTGGGGCTCCGAGCAGTTCCGCGTCGGCAAGGGCACGCGCGACAGCTACGTGTACGTGGCGCCGGGCATGAACCACGGCGCGAACGTCGCCGGGCTCGTCCCTGCCGAGCGTGACGCCGCCACCGCCCGCATCCTGGCCTGGGCCGGCGTCTCCGCCCCGGCCGTCCAGGCGGCGCAGCCGCTGGCCCGCTTCGACGCGCGCCTCGATGTGGCGGCCGACGAGGACACCACCCGGGAACACGGCCTGCGCCCGTAACCTCCCGCACCCCGTTGTGGGCATACGTTCCGCAAGGGCGGAGCGGGTGGGCACAACGGACGGCGCCCTTGCCGGCGCCGGAGGCTTCCGGGCCTGAACCCGCACCCCGTGCACAGCGCACTGGTGGTGCGGGTTCAGGCGCGTAAAGCGGAGGCGCCGCTGAGGGCGCCGTCCCGTGTGCCCACCCTCCCCCAAGCTCTCGGCTTCGTTCGAGCAGGGGGACCCCCATCGCCCTGCGGGACGATTGCCCACACGGGCCGGTGGGTTCGGGCGCCGCCCAAACGGCCCGCCGCCCACACGGCCCACAGCGTGACCTCAGCGTGTGTACGACAGCCCGTACCCCACCCCGTACAGCACCGTCGTCGGGTCGTCCGCGTTCTGGACCGGGACCGGCAGCCGGCCCCGCGGCCGGGCCCGGCCGGCCAGGACCCGTACCGCCGCCCGGAGTTCGACGTCGGTCCAGGAGTAGGCCGCGAGGCTCGCCCGCTGCCCGCCGAGACGCGCGACGTCGTACGGGTTGCGGATCGCGACCGTCACCACGGGAACCCCGGTCGCGACGAGCCGCGCGACGAGCGTGCGCTGCGGGCTGGTCGCGGAGACGTTGTACGTGCCGACGAGCACCACGTCCTTGCCGGCAGCCGCCGCCACCGCCTCCTCGATCTTCGCGGCGGTCGGGGTGATCCCGGTGGAGAGCGCGGTCGCGGTGAAGCCCAGTTCGGAAAGCGCGGTCGCGAGCGTCGTGGTCGGCGGGCCCGTCGTACCGGACGGCGAGGCCGGGTCGGCGCCGACGACGAGGACCGAGCCGTGCGAGGCGGGGCTCAGCGGCAGGAAGCCGTCCTCGTTGAGCAGCAGGGTCGTGGTCGCCTCGGCGATCCGGTCGGCGTGGGCGAGGTGGGCCTCGGTGCCGACCACCCGCTCGACGCCCGCACGGGTCGCGTACGCCTGTCGGAAGAGGCCCAGCTTCGCCTTGAGCCGCAGGATCCGCAGGATCGATTCGTCGAGCCGGGCCTCCGTCAGCTCGCCGTCCTTGACGGCCTTGAGGACCGCGTTCCAGGCCACGTCGAGCTTGGGCGGGTTGAGCAGCTGGTCCACCCCGGCCTTCAGCGCGAGGACCGGGACGCGCTCGTCCCCGTACTTGGTGCGTACGCCCTCCATGCCGAGGGAGTCGGTGACCACCACGCCGTCGTAGCCGAGCTGTTCGCGCAGGATGCCGGTGAGGATGGGCCGGGAGAGCGTCGCCGGGTCCTCGCTGGGGTCGAGCGCGGGGACCACGATGTGCGCGGTCATGATCGAGTCGATCCCGGCGGCGATCGCCGACCGGAACGGGGGCGCGTCGAGCTCGGCCCACTGCTCCCGGGTGTGGGTGATCGTCGGCAGGCCGTAGTGGCTGTCGACGGCGGTGTCGCCGTGGCCCGGGAAGTGCTTGGACGTGGCCGCGACCCCGGCCCGCTGGTACCCCTTGACCTGGGCGGCGACGAGCCCGGCGACCGCCTGCGGGTCGGAGCCGAAGGAGCGGACCCCGATCACCGGGTTGGCCGGGTTGACGTTGACGTCGGCGACCGGGGCGTAGTTCTGCCGGATGCCGACGGCGGCGAGCTCCTCGCCCGCGATCTGCGCGGCCTTGCGGGCGTCCGCGTGCGAACCCCCGGCGCCGAGGGCCATCGCCCCGGGCAGCAGGGTGGCGGGCTTGCCGACCCGGCAGACGATGCCGTGCTCCTGGTCGGTGGAGATGAGCACCGGGACCGGGGTGGGCTGCGCGAGCGCGGCCTGCTGGATGCCGTTGGAGAGCGCGGCGATCTGCTGCGGGTCGCGGGTGTTGTGGGCCCACGAGAAGTAGATGACCCCGCCCACGTGGTAGCGCTCGACCAGTTCGGCGGCCGTGCGGACGCCGATCTCCGCGAGGTTGGCGTCGATGTCGGCCTGGTCGGGGGCGGTGGCGGAGTGGCCGTAGACCCGCATCACGAAGAGCTGGCCGACCTTCTCCTCCAGGGACATCCGGTCGATGATCCGCTGGAGCTTGAGGTCGTTCGTCTCGGCCTGGGCCGCGTGGGCCGCGGGGGCGGTGACGCCGGTGACGGCCGCCGCGGCGGCTGCGGCGGTCACCGTGAGGAGGGTGCGTCGGGAGGGGGCGGGGGCGCGGTGGTGCACTGATGCTCCTTCCGGCCGTGCAAGGTTGAAGGAAACTTCCAAGGAGTCACGGATAGCCCGAAAGTAACTGCCAGGTCAAGGACCCGCGCAGGAATCGGAACCATCGGCCCCCGATCACTCCGCCGAGGCGATCGTGGGCCAGAGCTCCTGGAGCGTACGGACCGTCTCCCGGATCGCCGGGCGCCGCGCCGCACCCGTCCGCCACATGGCGTGCAGCCGGCGCGTCGGCATCGGGTCCAGTCGCACCGGCGCCACCTCCGGCGGCAGCGCCCCGCGGCCGAGGCGCGGGACCAGGGCGATGCCCAGGCCGGCCGCCACCAGGGCCACCTGCGTGTGGTTCTCCTCCGCCTGATGGACGATCAGCGGCTCGTACCCCGTCGCCCGCAGAGTCCGCGTGAGCCAGTCGTGGCAGACCGTCCCCGGCGGCTGCGCGATCCACCGCTCCGCCGCCAGCTCCTCCCGGCGCACCGACTCCCGCGCCGCGAGCGGATGGTCCCGGTGGACGAGGATGTCGCACAGGTCGTCGCCGATGACCACCTGCTCGACCCCCGGCGGCGTCGGCAGCGGCGCGATGTCCCAGTCGTGCGCCACCGCCAGGTCGATCACGCCCCGCGCCACCAGGTCGATCGAGAGGTGCGGGTCCAGCTCCGAGAGGCGGGCGTCGAGCTCGGGGTGGAGCCGGGCCAGCTCGGCGAGCACCCGGGGCATCAGACCGCGCGCCGCACTGGCGAAGCAGCCGATGGCGAGCCGCCCCGCGGGCCGGCCGCGGCGCTCCTCGAGCCGTACCTCCGCCTCCTCGACGATCGCCAGCAACTGCTGTGCCGTGGCGGCGAGGTGATGGGCGTCGTCGGTGAGCCGGATGCCGCGCCCGCTGCGTTCGAGCAGGGGCGTACGGGTCTCCCGCTCCAGCTTCGCGATCTGCTGCGAGACCGCGGACGGGGTGTATCCGAGGGCGGTGGCGGCGGCGCCGACGCTGCCGTGGACGGCGACGGCGTGCAGGGCGCGAAGGCGGCCGAGATCCAGCATGTGCGGCTCCTGGATGTAGGGATGCTTCATCCCACCATGAAGGAACCCGTGCTGGTGCTACACGGTCGGCGGCGGCCATGCTCGACGGCATGCGCTCCTCACGTGTGGCTCCGGCCGGTTCCGGCCCGGGCCGACTCGCCCCTGCCCACCTCGCCCTCGCCGCCCTGGTCGCCGCCGTCTGGGGCGTCAACTTCGTCGTCATCGAGATCGGCCTCGACCACTTCCCGCCGCTGCTCTTCTCCGCCCTCCGCTTCCTCGTCGCGGCCCTGCCCGCGGTGTTCCTCGTCGGCCGCCCCAAGGTCGCCTGGAAGTGGATCGTGGGCGTCGGACTCGTCCTCGGCGTCGCCAAGTTCGGACTGCTCTTCACCGGCATGGACCTCGGCGCCCCCGCCGGACTCTCCTCCCTCGTCCTCCAGGTCCAGGCCGTCTTCACCGCCCTCTTCGCCTTCGCCGCCCTCGGTGAGCGCCCCGGACGGCTCCAGCTCGCCGGGATGGCGGTCGCCCTCGCCGGCATCGGTGTCGCCGCCGTCGACGAGGGCGCGGCGGGCTCCGCGACCGGCTTCGCCCTGGTGATCGCCGCGGCGGCCTGCTGGGGCGTCTCCAACGTCCTGACCCGCAAGGCCGCCCCGCCCGACGCGCTCAACTTCATGGTCTGGGTCAGTACGGTGCCGGTCCTGCCGCTGCTCGCCCTCTCCCTGCTCCTGGAGGGCCCGGAGCGGGACCTCGCGGCCCTGCGCGGGCTCGACTGGACGGGCGCCGGCGTCATCGTCTACGTCGCCTGGATCACGACCGTCTTCGGCTTCGGCGCCTGGGGCTGGCTCCTCCGCCGCCACCCCGCCTCCTCCGTCGCCCCCTTCTCCCTCCTCGTCCCCGTCTTCGGCATGTCCTCGGCGGCGCTGTTCCTGGGGGAGGGCGTGAGCCCGCTCCGCTGGTGCGCGGCCGTGCTGCTCGTGGGGGGAGTGGCGCTGACCTCCTTGCGGAGGAAGGCCGTTCGGGAGCCGGAGGCTAGGGTGCTGGTGCCGACGCCGAACGGGGGAGCGACACCATGACCCATCCGCAGCCGCCGCAGTCACAGCCACAGCCTTACGGGCCTCCGCAGCCGCCGCAGTCACAGCCACAGTCGTACGGGCCTCCGCATCAGCCGTACGCGCCGCAGCCGCAGCCGTACGGGCAGGCGCAGGGGCCGTACGGGCAGCCGCAGTCGTACGGGCACCCGCAGGGGTGCGAGGTGTGCGGCGCGCAGCCCGCCGTGGCGGCGACCGTGCGCGCGCACCAGGGCATGGTCGTCATCATGCGCACGGTCACCCGGCGCGGCGTCTTCTGCCGCACCTGCGGCCTGGCCGTCTACCGGCAGATGACCTCCGACACCCTGGTGACCGGCTGGTGGGGCCTCTTCTCGCTGTTCGTCACGCCGTTCGTCGTGCTCGGCAACGTCTCCGGCGCCCGCGCCGCCTTCCGCCGCCTGCCCGAGCCGTACGGTGCCGTGCGGCCGCCGCTGAACCCGGGCCGGCGGGTGCTGCGCCGCGCCCCCGCCATGCTGGTGCTCACCCCGCTCGCGCTCCTCGCGGCCGCGATCCCGACGCTCGTCCTCATCGGGCTGCTCGCGGGCCCCGACGGTGACGCGCGGGTCGGGCTCTCCGTCGGCGACTGCGTCGACAACACCGCCGACTGGCCCGACCAGGAGCTCCTGAAGGTGGACTGCGGCTCGCCCCAGGCCGAGTACCGAGTCGCGGACGAGCCGTCCTGCGGCCCGGACGACTACCTCCTGCACGCCGAATACATGATCGACTCCCCGGGGGAGCCGGGCTACTGTGTCAGGTCCTTGTGACCGTACGGCGCTGAGAGGCACGGCCCCGCATGACCTTCGAGAACGTCACCGTCGACAGCGTCGAACCCGCCCCCGGCACCGTCCTGTTGGCGGGGATCCCCGGGAGCGGCAAGTCCACCGTCGCGGCGGCCCTCGCGGCCCGTTTCGCCCGCGCCGCGCACATCGAGGTCGACCACCTCCAGGAGCTGATCGTCCAGGGCTGCCACTGGCCGACCCCGGACGGCGACCCGGAGGCGGACCGCCAGATCCTGCTGCGCGCCCGCAACGGCTGCCTGCTCGCCGGCAGCTTCGCCTCGGCGGGCTTCCTGCCGGTCCTCGACGACGTGGTCGTACGCCGCTCCCACCTGGACTTCTACCGCGCCCACGCGAAGACGGTCCCGCTCCACGTGGTGATCCTGGCCCCGGGCCCGGACAAGGCCTGGGAACGCAACAACGCCCGCCACAAGAAGCTCACGACGAACTGGGCCTTCCTGGACGAGGCCATGCGTGCCGAACTCTCGGGCGAGGGCGTCTGGATCGACAACGCGGACCAGACGGTCGAGGAGACGGTGGACGCGGTCCTGGCGGCGACGGGCCTGACGCCGGAGGTGTAGATCGGCTCGCGGACCCCGGGAAGCCGTCCCTCCTGACGACGGTCTCCCGCCCTTCGAGGGACAGGACGAGGTCCTCGCCGAAGGTGAGCATCCTCTGCTCGGCGTAGGTGCAGGTCCGGATGGGGTCGCTGTGGACGGTGCACGTGTCGTCCGACGGGTCGATGATCACGTACGGAGGGATCGCGCTGGCGCCGGGCGTATCCATGAGGGTCATCCGGGACCTCCGTACGCAGACATCTCACCGTAGCGTCAGCTGCCCGCGCGGCGCCGCCGTCGACCCCCGTACCACCAGCTCCCCCGGGACCGTCTCCTCGCCGCCCGCCGGAGGCTCCTCCGCGCCGACGGCCAGGCGGCCCGCCCGGGCTCCCGCGTCGTGGAGCGGGAGGCGGACGGTCGTCAGGGACGGGACCGCGTCCACCGAGAACGGGAGGTCGTCGAAGCCCGCGACCGACACGTCGCCGGGGATGGACAGGCCCCGCTCGCGCAGGGCCGCGCAGACACCGAGCGCCACCGTGTCGTTGGCCGCGACGACCGCCGTGAGGTGCGGGTCGCGGGCGAGGAGCTCGGCCGTCGCCTCGTGGCCGGAGCCGCGGTCGTACGGCCCGTGGACCGTCGGGCCCTCGGCGACCCCGGCCGCCGCGAGCGCCTCCCGGTGGCCCTCCAGGCGGTGCCGGGTGGTGGTGCGGTCGGCCGGCCCCGCCACGTAACCGATCCGCCGGTGGCCGAGCCCGAGCAGGTGCTCGGTGAGGTGCCGCGCGCCGGTGCGGTTGTCGAAGACGAGCGCCGCCGCGCTGGCGTCGCCCGGCACCGGGGGCCGCCCGCACAGCACGACCCGGGTCCCCGCCTCCGCGAGCTTGGTCAGCTTGCCGGCCGTCGCCGCGAGGTGCTCCGGGTCCTCCAGGGAGCCGCCCATGAGGATCACGGCGGCGGCCCGTTGCCGCTGGAGCAGGGTGAGGTAGGTCAGTTCGCGCTCGGGGGAGCCGCCGGTGTTGCAGACGACGGCGAGCTTCTCGCCGCCGCCGCGCCCCGTCGCGCTCTCCCCGATCGCGCCCTGCGCCGCGCTCGCCATGATCCCGAAGAACGGATCGGCGATGTCGTTGACGAGGACGCCGACGAGGTCGGAGGTGGCGGCGGCGAGGGAGCTCGCGGGGCCGTTGAGGACGTAGTCCAGTTCGTCCACGGCCCGCAGCACCCGTTCGCGGGTGGAGGCGGCGACCGGGTAGTTGCCGTTCAGGACGCGGGAGACGGTGGCGGGGGAGACCCGTGCGCGGGCGGCCACGTCCGCCAGGGTGACGGTCATCGTGTGCGTACCTCCAGGGCCCTTGTCGGCGGCGATGTCGGCAGGCTAGCGTCATCGTCGATGGAAAGCGCTTTCTATCTCACTGGATCGAGGGCGCGGAGCACCGCGGAGAGGAACCTTTCGTGACACGCAGGACAGTCCGCATCGCCATGAACGGCGTCACCGGGCGCATGGGCCACCGCCAGCACCTCGTCCGCTCGATCCTCGCCCTGCGCGAACAGGGCGGCCTCGACCTCGGCAACGGCGAGACCCTCTGGCCCGAACCCGTCCTCGTCGGCCGCCGCGAGCACGCCCTGCGCGCCCTCGCCGAGCGCCACGGCCTCACCGAGTGGTCCACCGACCTCGACGCCGTCCTCGCCGACGACACCGTCGACATCTACTTCGACGCCCAGGTCACCTCCGCCCGCGTCGACGCGCTCACCAGGGCCATCGCCGCCGGCAAGCACATCTACACGGAGAAGCCCACCGCCGCCGACCTCGCCGGCGCCCTCGAACTCGCCCGCCTGGCCCGGGAGAAGGGCATCAAGCACGGCGTCGTCCAGGACAAGCTCTTCCTCCCCGGCCTGCTCAAGCTGAAGCGGCTCATCGACGGCGGCTTCTTCGGCGAGATCCTGTCCGTGCGCGGCGAGTTCGGCTACTGGGTCTTCGAGGGCGACTGGCAGGACGCCCAGCGCCCCAGCTGGAACTACCGCGCGGAGGACGGCGGCGGCATCGTCGTCGACATGTTCCCGCACTGGGAGTACGTGCTCCACGAACTCTTCGGCCGGGTCACCTCCGTCACCGCCCAGGTCGCCACCCACGTCCCGCGCCGCTGGGACGAGCACGGCAAGCCCTACGAGGCCACCGCCGACGACGCCGCGTACGGCATCTTCCAGCTGGAGGGCGGCGCCATCGCCCAGATCAACTCCTCCTGGACGGTCCGCGTCAACCGCGACGAGCTCGTCGAGTTCCAGGTCGACGGCACCCACGGCTCCGCCGTCGCCGGCCTGCGCGGCTGCCGCGTCCAGCACCGCTCGGCCACCCCGAAGCCCGTCTGGAACCCCGACATCCCGGCCACCGAGTCCTTCCGCGACCAGTGGCAGGAGGTCCCCGACAACGCCGAGTTCGACAACGGCTTCAAGGCCCAGTGGGAGCTGTTCCTCCGGCACGTCGCGCTCGACGAGCCCTACCACTGGGACCTCCTCGCCGGCGCCCGCGGCGTCCAGCTCGCCGAACTGGGCCTGAGGTCCGCCGCCGAGGGCCGCCGCCTCGACGTCCCGGAGGTCACCCTGTGACGATCCGCCTGCCGCTTCCGGACGGCTCCACGCGCGCGTACACCCCCCGCACCGAACCGCTCGCGCTCTCCCCGGCCGGCCCACCCACCTCCCGTACGGTCTTCTCCGCCGCGCACGTCGTCGCCGACCCGTACGCCGACACCACCCCCGACTCCCCGGCCGTCGTCGACTGGGACGCCACCCTCGCCTTCCGCCGCCACCTCTGGTCCCACGGCCTCGGGGTCGCCGAGGCCATGGACACCGCCCAGCGCGGGATGGGCCTCGACTGGGCGGGCGCGGCGGAGCTGATCCGCCGGTCGGCGGCCGAGGCGCACGGCGTGGGCGGCCGCATCGCCTGCGGCGTGGGCACCGACCAGCTGACCGGCCCCGCCGGCCTGCCGGATATCCGCGCGGCGTACGAGGAACAGCTCGCGGTCGTCGAGGAGTCGGGCGCGCAGACCATCCTCATGGCCTCCCGCGCCCTCGCCGCCGCCGCGACCGGCCCGGACGACTACCTCGACCTGTACGGGCACCTCCTCCGGCAGGCGAGCGAGCCGGTGATCCTTCACTGGCTCGGCCCGATGTTCGACCCGGCACTCGACGGCTACTGGGGCTCGTCGGACCTCGACGCGGCGACCGAGACCTTCCTCGACGTGATCACCGCCCACCCCGACAAGGTCGACGGCATCAAGGTCTCCCTCCTCGACGCCCGGCGCGAGGTCGAGCTGCGCCGCCGCCTCCCGGAGGGCGTCCGCTGCTACACGGGCGACGACTTCCACTACCCGGAGCTGATCGCGGGCGACGAACAGGGCTTCAGCCACGCCCTCCTCGGCATCTTCGACCCGCTGGGCCCGCTGGCGGCCGAGGCGGTCCGGATCCTCGACACCGGCGACGTGGAGGGCTTCCGCAAGACGCTCGACCCGACGGTCGCGCTCTCCCGGCACCTCTTCCGGACCCCCACCCGTTTCTACAAGACGGGCGTGGTGTTCCTCGCCTGGCTGGCCGGCCACCAGGACCACTTCGCGATGGTCGGCGGCCTGCAGTCCGCCCGCTCGCTGCCGCACCTCGCCCGCGCCTACGAACTCGCCGACGGCCTGGGCCTGTTCCCGGACCCGGCGCTCGCCGAGTCCCGGATGCGCTCGCTCCTCACCGTGTACGGAGTCCCGCGATGAACCCCGACCGCTTCGGCATCAACCAGATGACGGTGAAGCAGCTCCCCCTGCCCGACCTCGTACGGGAGTGCGTCCGGCTCGGGATCCCGGGCGTCGGCCTGTGGCGCGAACCGGTCCAGGAGTACGGGGTGGAGGCGGCGGCCGACCTCGTGCGGGACGCGGGCCTCGCCGTCACCACCCTCTGCCGGGGCGGCTTCTTCACCTCGGACGGCTGGGAGGCGGCCAACCGCGCGGCGATCGACGAGGCGGTGACGCTCGGCACCGACACGCTCGTCCTGGTCTCCGGCGGCCTGACACCGGCCTGCCCCGACCTGCCGTCCGCGCGGGCCCGCATCACCGAGGCGATCGGCGAACTCGCCCCGTACGCGGGAGAGCGGGGCGTCCGCCTGGCGATCGAGCCCCTGCACCCGATGTACGCCTCGGACCGCTGCGCGGTCTCGACGCTGGACCAGGCCCTGGAGATCGCGGAGCACTTCCCCGCCTCCCAGGTCGGCGTCACGGTCGACACGTACCACCTCTGGTGGGACGACCGGGCCCCGGCGGCGGTGGACCGCGCGGGCGCGGCCGGCCGCATCCACTCCTTCCAGCTCGCCGACTGGACGACCCCCCTCCCGGCCGGAGTCCTCAACGGCCGGGGCCAACTGGGCACGGGCGCGATCGACCTGGGCGCCTGGGCCGCCCTGGTGGAGAAGGCCGGCTACACGGGCCCGGTCGAGGTGGAACTCTTCAACGACGACCTGTGGGCGAGGGACGGCGTGCAGGTCCTGGAGGAGACGCTGGAGGCGTTCCTGGCGGTGTGACGAAACGTGGGGCGGGTGAGCGGTCACCCGCCCGGGCGCCGCACGTCCTGCTGCTCGACCTCCTTGAGGACGCGGGCGACCGTGGCGAAGTCGTCGTCCCTGTGCAGGAGGGTCAGGCCGTGGTGGACGGCCGTGGCACAGAGAAGGAGGTCCACGACGCCCGCCGCGCGGTTCCAGCGTCTCGCGGAGCGAGGTGCGTGATCGTCCCGGGCGGGGATCTTTCCACAGGGCCCGCCCCGTCTGTCCGAGCCCTTCGCTACGGTCGGTGCATGTCCAACGAGGGTCGCGGGCCGGCAGTGCTCGAAGGGGTTCTGGAGCGGATCACCTACGCCAACGAGGAGAGCGGGTACACCGTCGCGCGGGTCGACACCGGGCGGGGGGCCGGGGACCTGCTCACCGTCGTCGGGGCGTTGCTCGGTGCGCAGCCGGGGGAGTCGTTGCGGATGGAGGGGCGCTGGGGCTCGCATCCGCAGTACGGGAAGCAGTTCACCGTCGACAACTACACGACCGTTCTTCCGGCCACCATTCAGGGCATCCGGCGCTACCTCGGGTCCGGGCTCGTCAAGGGCATCGGCCCGGTCTTCGCCGACCGCATCACGACGCACTTCGGGCTCGACACCCTCGACATCCTCGAAGAGGCCCCCGCGCGCCTGATCGAGGTCCCGGGGCTCGGCCCCAAGCGGACGAAGAACATCACGGCCGCCTGGGAGGAGCAGAAGGCGATCAAGGAGGTGATGGTCTTCCTCCAGGGCGTGGGGGTGTCGACCTCGATCGCCGTTCGGATCTACAAGAAGTACGGGGACGCTTCCATCTCCGTCGTGCGGAACCAGCCCTATCGGCTCGCCGCCGACGTGTGGGGCATCGGCTTCCTCACCGCCGACAAGATCGCCCAGTCCGTCGGCATCCCGCACGACAGCCCCGACCGGGTGAAGGCCGGTCTGCAGTACGCGCTGTCGCAGTCCAGCGACCAGGGGCACTGCTTCCTTCCCGAGGAGCGGCTCATCGCGGACGCCGTGAAGCTGCTCCAGGTGGACACGGGGCTCGTCATCGAGTGCCTCGCCGAGCTCGCCGGGGATCCCGAGGGGGTCGTACGGGAGACCGTGCCCGGGCCCGAGGGGACACCGGTCACCGCCGTGTACCTGATCCCCTTCCACCGGGCCGAGCTGTCGCTCTCCGGGCAGCTCCGGCGGCTCCTGCGGGCCGAGGAGGACCGGATGCCGGCCTTCCGGGACGTGGCCTGGGACAGGGCGCTGGCCTGGCTCGCCGACCGGACCGGGGCCTCCCTGGCGCCCGAGCAGGAGGACGCCGTACGGCTCGCCCTCACCCGCAAGGTCGCCGTCCTCACCGGCGGCCCCGGCTGCGGCAAGTCCTTCACGGTCCGCTCCATCGTGGAGCTGGCCCGCGCCAAGAAGGCCAAGGTGGTCCTCGCCGCCCCCACCGGCCGGGCCGCGAAGCGGCTCGCCGAGCTGACCGGCGCCGAGGCCTCCACCGTGCACCGGCTCCTGGAGCTGAAGCCGGGCGGGGACGCGGCCTACGACCGGGACCGGCCGCTCGACGCCGATCTGATCGTCGTCGACGAGGCCTCCATGCTCGACCTGCTGCTCGCGAACAAGCTGGTCAAGGCGGTGGCACCGGGTGCCCATCTGCTGCTCGTGGGGGATGTCGACCAGCTGCCGTCGGTGGGCGCGGGCGAGGTCCTCGGCGATCTGCTGGCCCCCGGCAGCCCCGTACCGGCGGTGCGGCTGACCCGGATCTTCCGGCAGGCCCAGCAGTCCGGGGTGGTCACCAACGCGCACCGGATCAACGCCGGCACCCTGCCCCTGACGCAGGGTCTGCCGGACTTCTTCCTGTTCGTCGAGGAGGAGACGGAGGACGCCGCCCGGGTCGCCGTGGAGGTCGCGGCCCGGCGGATTCCGGCCAAGTTCGGTCTCGACCCGCGCCGGGACGTCCAGGTCCTCGCCCCGATGCACCGGGGCCCGGCGGGCGCGGGCTCGCTCAACGGCCTGCTCCAGCAGGCGATCACCCCGGCCCGCCCCGACCTGCCGGAGAAGCGGTTCGGCGGCCGGGTCTTCCGGGTCGGTGACAAGGTCACCCAGATTCGGAACAACTATGAGAAGGGGGCCAACGGTGTCTTCAACGGTACGGTCGGCGTCGTCACGGCACTGGACGGCGTCGAACAGCGGCTGACCGTGCGGACGGACGAGGACGAGGAGGTGCCGTACGACTTCGACGAGCTGGACGAACTCGCCCACGCGTACGCGGTCACCATCCACCGCTCGCAGGGCAGCGAGTACCCGGCCGTGGTGATTCCGGTCACCACGAGTGCCTGGATGATGCTCCAGCGGAACCTGCTCTACACGGCCGTGACCCGGGCCCGGAAGCTCGTCGTCCTGGTCGGCTCGCGCCGGGCGATCGCCCAGGCGGTCCGCACGGTCTCGGCGGGCAGGCGCTTTACCGCACTCGCCCATCGGCTCACAGGGGACGCCCTCGTGTGAAAGATCACGGAGGGCTACCGGAACCAGGGCGAAGGGGGCAGGATATGAAGGTTGGCGGCACTGAGTGCCGCCGAATGGCCCAATGAGCGACCCCGAGTGCACTCTCCTGAGCCAAATGGGGGATGGTAGAGACAGTCAGGGCACCTCGAAGAAGAGGCACTACGTCGGTGAGGGATGACGTGAGCGACAACTCTGTAGTACTGCGGTACGCGGACGGTGAATACACCTACCCGGTGGTCGAGAGCACCGTCGGTGACAAGGGCTTCGACATCGGCAAACTCCGAGCCCAGACCGGACTGGTCACCCTGGACAGCGGATACGGCAACACCGCCGCCTATAAATCCGCCATCACCTACCTCGACGGTGAGCAGGGCATTCTGCGGTACCGCGGCTACCCCATCGAGCAGCTGGCCGAGCGCTCCACCTTCCTTGAGGTGGCGTACCTGCTGATCAACGGTGAGCTGCCCAAGGTCGACGAGCTGTCGGCCTTCAAGAACGAGATCACGCAGCACACGCTGGTCCACGAGGACGTCAAGAACTTCTTCCGCGGTTTCCCGCGGGACGCCCACCCGATGGCGATGCTGTCGTCGGTGGTCTCCGCGCTGTCCACCTTCTACCAGGACAGCCACAACCCGTTCGACGAGGAGCAGCGTCACCTCTCCACGATCCGGCTGCTGGCGAAGCTGCCGACGATCGCGGCGTACGCGTACAAGAAGTCGATCGGGCACCCCTTCGTCTACCCGAGCAACGACCTCGGGTACGTCGAGAACTTCCTGCGCATGACCTTCTCGGTCCCGGCGCAGGAGTACGTCCCGGACCCGGTCGTCGTCTCCGCGCTCGAGAAGCTGCTGATCCTGCACGCGGACCACGAGCAGAACTGTTCGACCTCCACCGTGCGTCTGGTCGGCTCCTCGCAGGCGAACATGTTCGCCTCGATCTCCGCCGGCATCTCGGCCCTGTGGGGCCCCCTGCACGGTGGCGCCAACCAGTCGGTCCTGGAGATGCTGGAAGGCATCAAGGCCAACGGCGGCGACGTCGACTCCTTCATCCGCAAGGTGAAGAACAAGGAGGACGGTGTCCGCCTGATGGGCTTCGGCCACCGGGTGTACAAGTCCTTCGACCCGCGCGCCAAGATCATCAAGGCGGCGGCGCACGATGTCCTCTCGGCCCTCGGCAAGTCCGACGAGCTGCTCGACATCGCGCTCAAGCTGGAGGAGCACGCGCTCTCCGACGAGTACTTCGTCTCGCGCAACCTCTACCCGAACGTGGACTTCTACACGGGCCTCATCTACCGCGCGATGGGCTTCCCGACCGAGATGTTCACCGTGCTCTTCGCGCTCGGCCGCCTCCCCGGCTGGATCGCCCAGTGGCACGAGATGATCAAGGAGCCGGGTTCCCGCATCGGCCGCCCGCGCCAGATCTACACGGGTGAGGTCCTCCGCGACTTCGTCCCGGTCGAGGCCCGCTGACCTCAGCCGCCCCCGCGGTCGTACGCAGCAGAAAGCGCCCCGCCACCGATCCCCCCACGGGTCGGCGAGCGGGGCGCTTTCCATATCCCGGTGCGGATTCCCCCCACGGGATCCGGGCCGGGCGTCTGGCGCGCGGTCTGCCGGGGTACGTACGGGAGGGCCGCTCAAAGCTCCCCGAGCACGTGCCCCGGCCGCGCTTGCCTGGGACGTCCCCCAAGACATCCCATGAACGTCCCCCAAGACGTTCTTGGCATCGCCCACTTAGACTCGCGAACAGCCCAGATGGTTACCCCCCAATATCTGTGATCTAGATCTCTTTGTGAAGGTCCTGTGCGTCACACGTGGGTGAATTCACGTGAACCGACGCAGTCGCAGGCTGTTGGATACGACGAAGACGGACGAAAAGGCCATGGCCAGGCCCGCGATCATCGGGTTGAGGAGTCCGGCCGCCGCGAGGGGCAGCGCGGCGAGGTTGTAGCCGAAGGCCCAGCCCAGGTTCCCCCGGATCGTCGCCAGGGTCCGCCGGGCGAGCCGGATGGCGTCCGCCGCGACCCGGAGGTCGCCCCGGACCAGGGTCAGGTCGCTCGCCTCGATGGCCGCGTCGGTGCCCGTCCCCATCGCGAGCCCGAGGTCGGCCGTGGCGAGCGCGGCGGCGTCGTTCACCCCGTCGCCCACCATCGCGACCGTCCGGCCCTCGTCCCGGAGCCGCCGGACCACCTCGGCCTTCTCCTCGGGCAGCACCTCCGCGATGACCTCGTCGATGCCCACCTCGGCCGCCACGGCCTCCGCCGCGGCCCGGTGGTCGCCGGTGAGCAGCACCGGGCGCAGTCCCAGGGCGCGCAGCCGGGCGACGGCCTCGGCGCTGGTGTCCTTGACGGTGTCGGCGACGGTCAGGGTGCCCCGGGCCACCCCGTCCCAGGCGACGTGGACGGCGCCGGGCTCCGTCGTCGCGGGCGCCTCGACGCCCTCGGCCGCGAGCAGGGCGGCGCGCCCGACGAGGACGAGCCGGCCGTCGACGGAGCCGCGCACCCCGAGCCCGGGCACGTTCTCGAAGGTCTTCGGTGTGGGGAGCTCCCCGCAGCGCTCGGCGGCGGCGGCCGCGATCGCGCGGGCGACCGGGTGCTCGGAGGAGTGCTCCAGGGCGCCCGCGAGCCGCAGCAGCTCGGTCTCGTCGGCGGAGTCGGTGCCGTACCTCCCGCCGTACACGTGGACGCCGGCCAGCCGCATGCGGCCGGTGGTGACCGTCCCGGTCTTGTCGAGGAGGACGGTGTCGACGCGGCGGGTGGACTCCAGGACCTCGGGGCCCTTGATGAGGATGCCGAGCTGGGCGCCGCGCCCGGTGCCGACCATGAGGGCGGTCGGGGTGGCCAGGCCCAGGGCGCAGGGGCAGGCGATGATCAGTACGGCGACGGCGGCGGTGAAGGACGCGGTGACGTCGTCCGTCGCGAGGAGCCAGGTGACGAGGGTGCCGAGGGCGATGAGGAGTACCACCGGGACGAAGACGGCGGAGATCCGGTCGGCGAGGCGCTGCACCTCGGCCTTGCCGCTCTGGGCTTCCTCGACGAGCCGCGCGATCCGGGCGAGCTGGGTGTCGGCGCCGACCCGGGTGGCCTCGACGACGAGGCGGCCCGAGACGTTCACGCAGCCGCCGGTGACGGCGGAGCCGGGGGTGACGTCCAGGGGCAGCGACTCGCCGGTGAGCAGGGAGGCGTCGACGGCGGACGCGCCCCCGGTGACGGTGCCGTCGGTGGCGATCTTCTCCCCGGGGCGTACGACGAAGAGGTCGCCGGTCCGCAGGTCGCCGACCGGGATCCGTACCTCCGTGCCCCCGCGCAGGACGGCCACGTCCTTGGCGCCCAGCTCCATGAGGGCCCGCAGGGCCGCGCCCGCCTTCCGCTTGGCGCGGGCCTCCAGGTAGCGGCCGAGGAGGATGAAGGTGACGACCCCGGCGGCGACCTCCAGGTAGATCGCGGAGGAGGCGTGGGAGCGGTCGGCGGTGAGGTCGAAGCCGTGCCGCATGCCGGGCATGCCGGCGTCGCCGAGGAAGAGGGCCCAGAGGGACCAGACGTAGGCGGCGAGGGTGCCGACCGAGACGAGGGTGTCCATGGTGGCGGCGCCGTGCCGGAGGTTGGTCCAGGCGGCCCGGTGGAAGGGCAGCCCGCCCCAGACGACGACGGGGGAGGCGAGGGTGAGCGAGAGCCACTGCCAGTTGTCGAACTGGAGCGTCGGGACCATGGCGAGCAGGACGACGGGCGCCGAGAGGAGCGCGGAGACGGTGAGCCGCTGCCGGAGGGAGGCGAGCTCGGGGTCCGCCGGCTCCTCCTGGTCCGCCGCCGGCGGCAGGGGTTCCTCGGCGGTGTAGCCGGTCTTCACGACGGTGGCGATCAGGTCGTCGACGCCGACGTCCGGGGCGTGCTCGACGTGCGCCTTCTCCGTGGCGTAGTTGACGGTGGCGGTGACGCCGTCCATCCGGTTGAGCTTCTTCTCGATGCGGGCGGCGCAGGAGGCGCAGGTCATCCCGCCGATCGTCAGCTCGGTGAGGGTGGTGCTGGGCATGTGCGGTTCCAAACGGGGAGCAGGGCCGTACCAGACAACGGTACGGCCCTGCGAGGCCCGTGCGGCGAGCGGTCAGACCAGCTCGTAGCCGGCCTCGTCGACGGCGGCGGCGACGGCCTCGCGGTCGAGGGCGGCGTCGGAGACGACGGTGACCTCGCCGGTGGCGGCGACGGCGGTGACGGAGGAGACGCCGGGGATCGCGGAGATCTCGTTGGAGACCGCGCCCTCGCAGTGGCCGCAGGTCATGCCCTTGACCTGGTAGACGGTGGTCAGCTCGGTCTTCGTCTCTGCGGACATGGCGCTCTCCTCCTGGGGGTTCAGGGTCTTACAGTACCGAGACTGTACCCCTAGGGGGTATGAATTCCACCGCGACCCCGAGGTACGTGCCGATGACGGGTCCGGCGAAGCCGAAGCCGACCGAGCCGCCGAGGACGAGTCCGGCGCGGTAGCCGCGCAGCTGCGGGTGGCGGCGTACGACGAACACGACGGCGGCCGGCTTGACCGCCTCCTCGATCAGGCCCACGCCCAGGAACATCCACAGGGACGGATGGAGCAGGTAGTTCTCCATGACCGAGGCGCCGAGCACGCCGAGGACGCCGCCGGTGACGAAGCAGCCGAGGATCACCGGCACTCCGAGGTCCCGGCCGTGCCGCTCGTACGCCCAGAGGGCGAAGACCGCCGGGACGGCGGGGTCGGGGTCGGGGGAGGAGGAGCTGCCCTCGGAGTCGGTCAGCGGGTCGGAGTCGTGGTGACCTGCTCCTCGACCAGCGGGGAGAGGTAGCGCAGGAGGACGGTCTTCAGCTCGGCGATCGTCGCGTCCCGCTCGGCGCCCTCGGGAGCGGCCAGGACGAGGCCCAGGCCGCCCTTGAAGATCGCGAAGGTCATGTCGGCGATGCGGGCGCGGTCCTCGGGGGGCAGCTCGGGGGCGTAGTGGGCGATGACCTCCTGCACCCGGTTCAGCAGGTTGGCGTGCAGGGCGTCGTGCTCCTCGGCGATCCGGCCGGGCACCTCGGAACCGTGCATCAGAGCGAGGAAGACGGGGTTCTCGCAGTTGAACGCGATCATCGGGTCGACGACGACGTCCAGCATCTCGGGCAGCGGCAGGCCGAGGTTCGCCGGGGTGAACGCCTGGCCGTGGGCCTCCCGCATCTCGTTCAGGAGGCGCTCGCCGAGCTCTATGGCGATGGCCTCCTTGTTCGGGAAGTACTGGTAGAGCGTGCCGGGCGAGACGCTCGCCTCCCGGGCGATCGCGTTGGTGCTGGTCGCCGTGTACCCGTACGCGCAGAAGACGTTCGCGGCGGCCTGGAGCAGCTGCGCGATGCGGCGCTCACCGCGCGCCTGACGGCGGCGCGGCGTCGGTTCCTCGGACATGGGTGTCCCCAGCTCTCCTCAACGCGATTGACAAACACGAGAGGTCGCTCGCATTCTTGGAAAACGCGAGTGATCACTCGTGTTTGCCAGTCTATGGCAATGGGCGACCCATGCGACCTGCCGGGAAGCGTGTGCGCACGGGTCAGGTGAAGGGGACACCGCGTCATGTCCGAAGTCAAGAAATCAGCGCCCGGGGGCGGGCGCGGCGGCGGATGGACGCGGCTCGTGACCGCCCGGCCGCGCCTCACCCTCCTCGTGGCCCTGGTGCTCACCGCCCTCGCCGTCCTCGCGGGCGGCGGAGTCGCCGACCGGATGGGCAGCGGCGGCTGGGAGGACCCGGCCGCCGAGTCCACGTACGCCACCGAGGCCCTCGAGCGGCAGTTCCCCGGCTCCCAGCCGAACGTGCTCCTGCTGGTCGACGCGGGGAAGACGGGGGAGGCCGCGCAGGCCGGGACCGCCCTCGTCGACACCCCCGCCGTCGCCGCCGAGGCCCGCCGGCTCGCCGAGCGCCTCGACGCCGAGCCGGGCGTCGAGGGCGTCGGCTCCTACTGGTCCACCGGCTCGCCCGCCCTCCGCTCCGCGGACGGCCGCCAGGCCGTGATCGCCGCCCGGATACCCGGCGAGGAGAAGGACGCCGCCGCCGTCCTGGACCGGATCGCCCCCGAGTACCGGGGCACCCACGGCCCCGTCGAGGTCTCCCTCGGCGGCGGACTCGCCGTCCGGCACGAGATGCAGACGGTCATCCAGGAGGACCTGACGCGGGCCGAGCTCATCGCCCTGCCCCTCACCCTCGTCCTGCTCGTCATGGTCTTCGGCAGCGCCGTCGCCGCCCTGCTGCCGCTCGGCATCGGCATCGTCGCCATCCTCGGCACCAACGCCGTCCTGCGCGGCATCACCGAGTTCACCGACGTCTCCGTCTTCGCGCAGAACCTGACGACCGCCCTCGGGCTCGGACTCGCCATCGACTACGCCCTGTTCGTGGTCCGCCGCTACCGCGAGGAGCTCGCGGCCGGCGCCGACACGTACACCGCCGTCCGCACCACGCTGCGCACGGCCGGACGGACCGTGCTCTTCTCCGCCCTGACCGTCGCCGTCTCGCTCGCCGCGATGCTGGTCTTCCCGCAGTACTTCCTGCGCTCCTTCGCGTACGCCGGGATCGCCGTCGTCCTGCTCGCTGCGACCGCCGCGCTCACCCTGCTCCCGGCCGCCCTCGTGCTGCTCGGAGACCGGGTCAACGCCCTCGACCTGCGGCGCCTCCTCCGGCGCGGCCGGGCACCCCGCAACGCAGGCGCCGGGGCGGGCTGGGGGCGGGCCGCCGCCCTGGTGATGCGCCGGGCGCCCGTCTTCGCCGTCGTCACCACCGCCGGGCTCGTCCTCCTCGGACTTCCCTTCCTGGGCGTGAAGTTCGGTACCGCCGACGACCGCCAGCTGCCCGTCACCGCCTCCTCCCGGGTCGTCCAGGACCAGCTGCGGGACGGTTTCCCCGGCAACCCGGGCGGCGGGATCACCGTCCTCGCCGAGGGGAAGGCCACCCCCGCGCAGTACGCGGACTACCGTGAGCGGATCGCCGCACTCGACGGCGTCGGCCGGGCCGAGGGGCCCGTCACCACCGGCGGCGGCTCCGCCTACTTCACCGTGGTGCCCGAGGGCGAGACCGTCGGCGCCGGCGCCCAGCGGGTCGTCGGGGAACTGCGTGCGGCCGAGGCGCCGTTCGCGACCTCCGTCACCGGACCGGCCGCCGTCCTCGTCGACTCCAAGGACGCCATAGGCGAGCGACTGCCCTGGGCGGCGGGGATCATCGTCCTCGTCACCCTGCTCCTCGTCTTCCTGCTCACCGGCAGCGTCGTCGTCCCGGTCCAGGCCGTCCTCCTCAACGCCCTCAGCCTCACGGCGATGTTCGGCGCCGTCGTCTGGGTCTTCCAGGACGGACACCTCGCCGGACTCCTCGGCTTCACCTCCACCGGCGACATCGAGACCACCCTGCCCGTGCTCATGTTCTGCGTGGCCTTCGGACTCTCCATGGACTACGGGGTGTTCCTGCTCTCCCGCATCAAGGAGGAGTACGACATCACCGGCGACCACGAGCACTCCGTCCGCTTCGGCCTTCGCCACACCGGCGGCCTGATCACCGCCGCCGCCGTGATCCTGGCCGTCGTCATGGTCGCCATCGGCACCTCCCGCGTCACCAACACCAAGATGCTCGGCCTCGGCGTCGCCCTCGCCGTCCTCATGGACGCGATGGTGGTCCGCAGCCTCCTCGTCCCCTCCGTGATGAAGCTGACCGGCCGCCTCACCTGGTGGGCCCCGGGACCGCTGCGCCGCTTCCACGACCGCTTCGGAATCAGCGAGAACGACACGTACAACCCTGCGGGCACTCCGGATGTCATAGAGGTGTCCGAGGAGCGGCGGGAAGCCGCTTCCTCACGCCGATGAGTTGAAGGCGTGGGGGAGTTCGTGGCATCACCCGGCCGGAGCATCCGCGGCATCGAGATCTGACTCGAATCCCGGGGGGATCCATGAGACACACCACCCGAACGTTTCTGGTCGCGGCGAGCGCCCTGCTCGCCGCTCTGATCCCCCCGGCCGCCGGAGGGGCGACGGCGTTTGCCGCGCCCCTCACGGCGCCCGCCTCCACGACACCACCGGCGCCCGCCTCCACGACACCACCGGCGCCCGCCTCCACGACACCACCGGCGCCCGCCTCCACGACACCACCGGCGCCCGCCTCCACGACACCACCGGTGACCGCCACCACGACACCACCGGTGACCGCGTCCACGCCGGCCCCGGGGACCGTGGTCCAGCGGGGCGGCACGCTCTCCGTCCCGTCGGGCGAGGAAGGGCCCGTCACCACGTACTTCGGGGCCGCGCTGCCCGCCGGAACCACCGGCACCGTGAAGGCCCGGCTGTTCCTCTCGAACATCGACCGGCCGACCGACGGCACGATCCCCTACGAGCTGTACTACACCCGGTGGTCCTGCTCCGTGAACGGCGGTGCGTTCGTCGCATGCCCGTACGGGCGCGAGGGCTTCGTCATGCCGGAGACCGAGGCCGCCCCCTTCCTCACCTACGCCGTCCGCGTCGACGCCGGCTCGTACGCGGCCCGCGACCAGCTCGTCTTCGGCTCCTTCGACGTCACCGGCACGGCGGGGCGCCGGATCGCCACGGGCGAGGCCGGGTTCGTGTTCGTCCCCGGCACCCCCGAGGCCGAGTACCGCACGGTCCTGCACGCCCGCGACCGCGGCGGCGTGCTCTGGCAGTACGAGGGCACGGGCAAGCCCGCGACGCCGTTCAAGCCCCGGCAGCGCGTCGGCGGCGGCTGGGGCGACTACACCGCGCTCACCCGGCTCGGCCCGCCGACCGCCGACGGCAGGGGCGACCTCGTGGCCCGCGACCGGGACGGCGTCCTCTGGTACTACCGGGGCTCCGGCGACCTCTCCGCCCCCTTCTGGCCCCGCGTGCGGATCGGCGGCGGCTGGAACGCGTACACCTCCCTCACCGGCACCTCCGGCGGACTCCTCGCCCGCGACCGGGACGGCGTCCTGTGGCACTACCCGCGCGCCGCCGGCGCCCCCCTCTCCGCACCCTTCGCCCCGCGTGCCCGCGTCGGCGGCGGGTGGAACGCGTACACCGCCCTCACCGCCCGCGGCGACACCGTCCTGGCCAGGGACACGAGCGGAGTGCTCTGGGAGTACCGGAAGAGCTACTCCCCCGACCCGGCCGTCCCGCTGGAGCCGCGCCGTCGCGTCGGCGGCGGCTGGAACGTCTACACGGCCCTGGCGGGCACCGGCGACCTGGGCTTCCACTCGTCCCCGGACCTCCTGGCCCGTGACCGCGACGGCGACCTGTGGATGTACCAGGGCCCGACCCGGACGGCGGCCGGCTGGGGCTGGAACATCTACGACACCCTCCTCTGATCGAAGCCTGACGGACGCCTGACGGATGCCTGGGGACAACGCCATGAGACAACGGAACAGAGCCCTCGTCACGACGGGCCTCGCACTCGCCCTCACCTGCTCCGCCCTGGCCGGCGGGGCCGCCACGGCAGCCACGGCCGCCGCGGTGCCCGAGCCCGGCGCGATCGTGCAGGAGGGCGGCACGCTGAGGGTGCCGGCCGGCGAGGAGGGGCCCGTCACCACCCGCCTCACCGTCACCCTGCCGCCCGGCGTCACCGGGCGGATCCCGGGACAGCGCCTCAGCTTCCAGGCCTCCTCCGGAGACCCGGCGGCCCGGCCGGGCCGCCGGATCACCTCGACCTGCGCGGTCGACGGCGGGGCCTTCGCGCCCTGCGCCTGGGACTCGCCCGACCCCGAGACGGCCGACGGCGTCTGGCTGGTGTTCGACCTGCCGGCGGCCGAGGTGCCCGCGGGCGCCACCACTGTCACGTACGACATCACCGTCGACGCCGCCTCCGACCTGTACTGGCTCGGCGGGCTCTCCACCACCGTCGACCTGCGCGACGGGACCGGCGCGGTCGTCGCGAGCGGCGGGCTGTCCTTCTTCTTCGACAGCGGCACTCCCGAGGCCTGGCTCCGGACCTCGCTGCACGCCCGCGACCGGGACGGCGTCCTCTGGCAGTACGACGCCACCGGGCGCCGCGACACCCCGCTGAAGCCGCGCAAGCGGGTCGGCGGCGGGTGGAACGCGTACACGGCCCTCACCAAGCTCGACCGCACCACCGCGGCCGGCGGCGGCGACCTCGTGGCCCGCGACCGGGACGGCGTGCTCTGGTACTACCGGGGGAGCGGACGGGAGAGCGCGCCCTTCGAGCCGCGCCGGCGGGTCGGCGGCGGCTGGAACGCGTACACGAGCCTCGTCGGACTGCCCGGCGGCGACCTGTTCGCCCGCGACCGGGACGGCGTCCTCTGGCGCTACCCGGGGACCGGCCTGGCCACGCAGCCGTTCGGGCACCGGGTGCGGGTCGGCGGCGGGTGGAACGCGTACACGAGCATCGTCGCCTTCGGGGACGGCCTGGTCGCGCACACGCCGGACGGCCGCCAGTGGCGCTACGAGAAGGCCGACGACTGGGATCCGGCCGTGCCCTTCAAGCCCCGCCGCGCCGTCGGCGGCGGCTGGAACGCCTACACCGCCCTGGCCGGGACGGGCCGGATCGGCCCCGACGACCACAGCGGCAACCCGTCCCTCGCGGCCCGGGCCAAGGACGGGAAGCTCGTGGTCTACGGCGTGGTGCGCTTCGACGGGAAGAGCGAGCCGTACTACCCGCGGCCCGGCGGCTGGGGCTGGGACATCTACGACCTGCTCGCCTGAGCCCGGCACGACGACGGGCGGGACCGGGAGAGGTGCGCCGGTCCCGCCCGTCGGGGCGCGCGCGTCAGTCGCGCCGGGCCCGGTTGCCGGGGCGACCGGCGACCCAGGCGCGGATCGTGTCCGCGTACCAGTAGGGCTTGCCCGACTGCACGTGGTCGGGCGTCGGAAGAAGCCCGTGCTTCCGGTAGGAGCGGACCGTGTCGGGCTGCACCCGGATGTGTGCGGCGATGTCCTTGTACGACCAGAGACTTCTGTCCGTCATGCCTGGTACCTCCCTGCGCGCCGCGCAGCGGCGGCGGGGGTGCCGTTCGGGGGCGCTGCGGGCGGGCGGTTGCGATCAAGCGATCAATCAGCCTGTGCCCCGTGCAACGGTCCTCCCGACCGGAGGAGAGGGGCTGTCGAGCGCCTGTGACGCAAAACCCGCGTAACGGAGACAAGCGTGACGTCGGAGGGACTCACGTGACGGAAGCGGAACACGCGCCTCTCGGTGTGTCCGCGTGCGTCACCCCTGGTCAGAGCGGTATGCGCCGGGCCGCGCGCCGGTGCCACGCCGCACGACCCGCCGTCGGATGCCGTACGACCCGCTGTCACACGCCCCATGACCCGCCGTCACACGCCGCGCGCCGCCGCTGTCACACGCCGCGCGCCGCCGCCGTCACACGCCGCACGAGCCGCCGTCACACCCCCCCCCATGACCCGCCGTCACACGCCGCACGAGCGGAGAAAGCGCCGGGTCCGCAGGGCGATCGGGTACGGGACGTCCGGCTCGCACGGGTACATGTCCTGCTCGACGATCGCGAACAGATCCACGTCGAGCGCCGACGCCGCCGCGAGCACCGGTTCGAGCGCGGGCACCCCCGACGGCGGCTCGCACATGACGCCCCGCGCCACCGCCGGCCCGAACGGCACCCCCTCGGCCACCACCACGGCCAGGACCTCCGGGTCGACCTGCTTGAGGTGGAGGTAGCCGATCCGCTCCCCGTACGTCTCGATCAGCTTGACGCTGTCCCCGCCGGCGTACGCGTAGTGCCCGGTGTCCAGACAGAGCGCGACCGCCTCCGGGTCGGTCGCGTCGAGGAATCGCGTCACGCTCTCCTCGCCGTCGATGTGGGTGTCCGCATGCGGATGGACGACGATCCGCAGCCCGTACCGCTCGCGCACCTCCCGGCCCAGACGCTCCGTGAGCCGGGTCAGATCCCGCCACTGCCCGGCGGTGAGCGTGGGCTCCTCCAGGACCTCGCCCGTCCGGTCGTCCCGCCAGAACGACGGGATGACGACCAGATGGCCCGCGCCCACGGCCTGCGCGAGGGCGGCGTTCTCGGCGACGTGCGCCCAGGTCCGGTCCCAGACGTCCGGGCCGTGGTGGAGCCCGGTGAAGACCGTGCCCGCCGAGACCCGCAGGCCGCGCCGGGCGGTCTCCTCCGTGAGGACGGCCGGATCGGTGGGCAGATAGCCGTACGGGCCGAGCTCGATCCACTCGTAGCCGGCGCCCGACACCTCGTCGAGGAAGCGCTGCCACGGCACCTGCCGGGGATCGTCGGGGAACCACACCCCCCAGGAGTCGGGGGCCGATCCGATACGGAGGCGGGACGCTGGCGACGGCTGCGGCGACGGCTTCGTCATGACGGACACCTTGGCCGGGGCCCGAGAGCAGCGTCAAGCGGGCCGGTGGTCCGAATGTCCGGACATATCGTTGACACGCCTCCGGGGGGCGGCTAGACCTGGGTGCGGGCGGGGACCGGGGGCCATCGGGCCGAGCCGGAGGCCGCCGAGCCGAGAGGTGGCGCGTGGAGACGGAGCCGTACGACCTGATCACCATGGGGCGCCTCGGCGTGGACCTGTACCCGCTCGAGACCGGCGTCGGGCTCGATCGCGTCGAGACCTTCCGCAAGTTCCTCGGCGGCTCTTCGGCCAACGTCGCCGTCGCCGCCGCCCGCCTCGGCCGCCGCACCGCGCTGATCTCCCGTACCGGCGCCGACCCCTTCGGCTGCTATCTGCGCCGCGAGCTCAAGGGCTTCGACGTGGACGACCGCTGGGTCACCGAGGTCGCCGCACACCCCACCCCCGTCACCTTCTGCGCGCTGTTCCCGCCCGACGACTTCCCGCTCTACTTCTACCGCCGCCCCCAGGCCCCCGACCTGGAGATCCGGCCGGACGAGCTGGACCTCGACGCGATCCGCGCCGCCCGGGTCTTCTGGGCGACCGGCACCGGCCTGTGCGCCGAACCCAGCCGCACCGCGACCCTGGAGGCGCTGCGGGCCAGGTCCGGGCAGGAGACGACGGTCCTCGACCTGGACTGGCGGCCCATGTTCTGGACGGACCCGGCGGCGGCCCGCCCCTACTACGCCGAGGCGCTGCGCCACGCGACCGTCGCCGTCGGCAACCTCGACGAGTGCGAGGTCGCCACCGGGGAGCGGGAGCCGGAGGCCGCCGCCCGCGCCCTGCTCGCGACCGGCGCGGTCCGGCTCGCCGTCGTCAAACAGGGCCCCGCGGGCGTCCTGGCGCTCGCCGCCGACGGGACCCGCGCCGAGGTGGAGCCGCTTCCGGTCGAGGTCGTCAACGGGCTCGGCGCGGGCGACGCGTTCGGCGGGGCCCTCGTCCACGGCCTGCTCGCAGGACAGGACCTCGGCACGGTCCTGCGCCACGCCAACGCCGCCGGCGCGATCGTCGCGGGCCGCCTCGCCTGTTCCTCCGCCATGCCGGACGGCACGGAGATCGCCGAAGCCCTCGCGGCCGGCAGCGGCACCCTGCCGGAACGGGGGTAGGTATCCGCCATGGAATCGAGCCTCCACCTCCCCGCCGGGACCGCCGCCCGCGGCCCGTACGCCGTCGACATCGACCCCGGACGGGCCGGATGGACGTACTCCGCCCTCCGCGTCCTCACCCTCGGACCGGGCGGGATCCACTCCTTCGAGAGCGGGGATTCCGAATGGGTCGTGCTTCCCCTCTCCGGTGCCTGTAGCGTGCGCGTCGACGGCGAGATCCTCGAACTCCAGGGCCGCGCGAGCGTGTTCGACGGAGTGACCGACTTCGCCTACGTACCGCGCGACACCCACGCCCAGATCGCCTCCGGCGCGGGAGGCCGCTTCGCTTTGGCAGGAGCGAAGTGCGAGCGACGACTCCCCGCCCGCTACGGCCCCGCGCCGGAGGTTCCCGTCGAGACCCGGGGCAGCGGCAACCGCGCCCGGCGGGTGCGGAACTTCGCCTCGGCCGACGCCTTCGCCTGCGACCGGCTGATCGCCGTCGAGGTCGTCACCCCCGGCGGGAACTGGTCCTCCTACCCGCCGCACAAGCACGACGAGCACCGCCCGGGCGCCGAGTCCGTCCTGGAGGAGATCTACTACTACGAGATCGCCGGCCCGCACGGTCTCGCCTACCAGCGGATCTCGCCCTCCCGGCCCGGCGGCGCCGACCTCCTCGCCGAGGTCCGGGACGGCGACGCGGTCCTCGTCCCCGACGGCTGGCACGGGCCCTCGATCGCCCAGCCGGGTCACGACCTCTACTACCTCAACGTCATGGCGGGCCCCGGAGCCGAAAGAGAGTGGAAGATCTGCTTCCACCCGGACCACACGGAGGGATACGCATGAGGCTCACCGTCGCCCAGGCCCTCGTCCGCTTCCTCGCCGCCCAGTACACCGAGCGCGACGGCGCCCGGCAGCGGCTGATCACCGCCACCTGGGGCATCTTCGGCCACGGGAACGTCGCCGGGATCGGCCAGGCGCTGCTCGAAGAGAAGCACATGCCCTTCCACCAGGGCCGCAACGAGCAGGCCATGGTGCACGCCGCCGTCGGCTACGCCCGCCAGAAGAACCGGCTCTCCGCGCACGCCGTCACCACCTCCATCGGCCCCGGCGCCACCAACCTCGTCACCGGCGCCGCCCTCGCCACGATCAACCACCTCCCCGTCCTGCTCCTGCCCGGCGACACCTTCGCGACCCGCCCCGCCGACCCCGTCCTCCAGCAGCTCCAACTGCCCCACGCGGGCGACGTGTCCGTCAACGACTGCCTCCGCCCCGTGTCGCGGTACTTCGACCGGGTCACCCGGCCCGAGGCCCTGATCCCGGCCGCCCTCGCCGCCGTACGGGTCCTCGCCGACCCCGCCGAGACCGGCGCCGTGACCCTCGCCCTGCCCCAGGACGTCCAGGCCGAGGCGTACGACTGGCCGGAGGAGTTCTTCGCCGAGCGGACCTGGCACGTCCGCCGCCCCCGCCCCGACGCCGCCGAACTCGACGCCGCCGTCCGGGCGATCAGGACCGCCCTGCGCCCGATGATCATCGCCGGCGGCGGGGTCAGGTACAGCGGCGCCGAGGACGCCCTGCGCACCCTCGCCGAGCGCGTGGACCTGCCCGTCGCCGCCACCCAGGCCGGCAAGGGCGTCCTGCCGTACGACCACCGCTGCGACGTCGGCGGCATCGGCCACACCGGCACCGGCACCGGCAACGCCCTCGCCCGCACCAGCGACCTCGTCATCGGCGTCGGCACCCGCTACACCGACTTCACCACCGCGTCCGGCACCCTCTTCCCCGAGGGCACCCGCTTCCTCAACCTCAACATCACCGGCTTCGACGCCCACAAACTCGGCGCGCTGCCCCTCGTCGCCGACGCCCGGGAGGGCCTCACCGCCCTCAGCGAGGCGCTCGGCGACCACCGGCAGGACATGAGCCAGTGGATCTTCTCCAAGCGGGACTGGCAGGAGAAGACCGACGCCGCCTACGCCGTCCCCGACGAGGACGCCCGCCCCACCCAGACCCAGGTCCTCGGCGTACTCGACACTCTGGTCGACGGCAGCGACATCCTGATCAACGCCGCCGGCTCCCTCCCCGGCGACCTCCACAAGCTCTGGCGCACCCGCTCCCCGGACCAGTACCACGTCGAGTACGGCTACTCCTGCATGGGCTACGAGATCCCCGCCGCCATCGGCGTCCTCCTCGCCTCGCCCGGCCGGCCCGTCTGGGCGCTCGTCGGCGACGGTACGTATCTGATGAATCCCACCGAGATCGTCACCGCCGTACAGGAACGACTCCCCCTGAAGCTGGTGATCCTCCAGAACCACGGGTACGCCTCCATCGGCGGTCTCTCCGAGGCCGTCGGCGCCGAGCGGTACGGCACCGACTACCGCCACCGGGCGGCCGACGGAAGCTTCACCGGCCCCCCGCTCCCCGTCGACCTCGGCGCCAACGCAGGCTCCCTCGGGATGCGCGTCCTGCGCCCCCGTACCGTCCGTGACCTGCGGGAAGCCCTCGCGGACGCCCGGACGGCGACGGTTCCCACATGTGTCTACGTCGAGACCGAAACGCCCGACACTGTGTCGGGCCCGCCCCCGGCCCAGGCGTGGTGGGATGTGCCCGTGGCCGAGACGTCGACCCGCCCGTCGGCGGTCAAGGCCCGCGAGGAGTACGACCGGCACGTCACCGCCCGACGCCGCCATCTCTGAAGGAGTAACTCGTCATGACGAAGAGCGTCCACCACTGGATCGGTGGCAAGACCGTCGAGGGCACGTCGGGCAACTGGGGCCCGGTCACCGACCCGGCCACCGGCGCCGTGACCACCCAGGTCGCCCTCGCCTCGGTGGAGGAGGTCGACGCGGCGGTCGCCGCCGCGAAGGACGCCTTCGCCACCTGGGGCACCTCCTCGCTCGCCCAGCGCACCACGATCCTCTTCAAGTTCCGCGCGCTGCTCGACGCCAACCGCGACGCGATCGCCGAGCTGATCGTCGCCGAGCACGGCAAGGTCCACTCCGACGCGCTCGGCGAGGTCGCCCGCGGCCTGGAGATCGTCGACCTGGCCTGCGGCATCACCACCCAGCTCAAGGGCGAGCTGTCCACCCAGGTGTCGAACCGCGTGGACGTGGCGTCGATCCGCCAGCCCGTCGGCGTCGTCGCCGGCATCACGCCCTTCAACTTCCCGGCCATGGTGCCGATGTGGATGTTCCCGATCGCCATCGCGACCGGCAACACCTTCATCCTCAAGCCGAGCGAGAAGGACCCGTCGCCCTCCCTGAAGATCGCCGAGCTGCTCGCCGAGGCGGGCCTCCCGGACGGCGTCTTCAACGTCCTGCACGGCGACAAGGTGGCCGTCGACCGCCTCCTGGAGCACCCGGACGTCTCCGCGATCTCCTTCGTCGGCTCGACCCCGATCGCCCGCCACATCCACACCACCGCCTCCGCCAACGGCAAGCGCGTCCAGGCGCTCGGCGGCGCGAAGAACCACATGCTGGTCCTCCCGGACGCCGACCTCGACGCGGCGGCCGACGCGGCCGTCTCCGCGGCGTACGGCTCCGCCGGCGAGCGCTGCATGGCGATCTCCGCGGTCGTGGCCGTCGGCTCCATCGGCGACGAGCTCGTCCAGAAGATCCGCGAGCGCGCCGAGAAGATCAAGATCGGCCCCGGCAACGACCCCACCTCCGAGATGGGCCCGCTCATCACGGCCGTCCACCGCGACAAGGTCGCCTCCTACGTCCACGGCGCGGCCGCCGAGGGCTGCGAGGTCGTCCTCGACGGCACCGGCTACACCGTCGACGGCCACGAGGACGGCCACTGGATCGGCCTGTCCCTCCTGGACCACGTGCCGACCTCGGCCAAGGCCTACCAGGACGAGATCTTCGGCCCGGTGCTCTGCGTGCTGCGCGCCGACACGTACGAGGAGGGCCTCGCCCTCATCAACGCCTCGCCGTTCGGCAACGGCACCGCGATCTTCACCCGCGACGGCGGCGCCGCCCGCCGCTTCCAGCTGGAGGTCGAGGCCGGCATGGTCGGCGTCAACGTGCCGATCCCGGTGCCGGTCGGCTACCACTCCTTCGGTGGCTGGAAGGACTCGCTCTTCGGCGACCACCACATCTACGGCAACGACGGCGTGCACTTCTACACCCGCGGCAAGGTCGTCACCACCCGCTGGCCCGACCCGGCCGACGCCCCCACGGGCGTGGACCTGGGCTTCCCGCGCAACCACTGACGGGCCCGGCCCCGAGAACGGCCCCCGGGGTGCTGGACAGCACACCCCGGGGGCCTTCCCCGCGTCAGTCGACCCCGCCGAACGTCCAGCCGAGCATCGCGAAGCCCCCTTCGTCGGCCGCGCCCGCCGACCGGTACGTGGCGAGCGCCGCCTCGTTGTCCGTGTCCACCGGCACCCACGCGCCCCGGCAGCCCCGCGCCCGCGCCTCCGCCACCAGCGCCTCCGTCAGCGCCCGCCCGATACCGCGCCGCCGCCGGGACTCGTCCACCGACAACTCGTACAGGCACATCTCCGCGCCCTTGTCGGGGTGCAGCATCTCGATCCCGGAGACGAACCCGGCCGGGAAACCGTCCTCCGCGTACGCGATCAGCATGAGGTGGCCCGCCGCCGCCAGGAAGCGGGCCGCCCAGTCCTCCCGGGCCGGACCGTCGTACAGGTGCTCCGCCGCCAGCAGTTCGGCCACCGTCGTCGCCCGCCGGATCTCCACACCGTCTCCCTGGGTCCGTCTCCCCGCGTCCGCGCGCCGGCCGTCCGTGTACCGCGCCCGCTGTACGCGGACCGTACCGCGTACGACTCCAGGAGGTGCGGCAGTTCCGCCTCCGGGCAGCCGTGCCGCACAGCCTCGGGCCCCTAGGCTCGACCCATGCGACTCCGACTTCCCCGGTGGGCCGCGGTCACCGCCACGCTCGCCGTCCTCGCGGGTGCCGGCACGTGGACCGCCGTCGCCCAGGACGATCCACCGCCCGTGCACCGCGCGGACCGGATGCTCGACGTCGACGGGGTACGGCTCGACACCTCGTACTTCACGGGGGCGGGCGACGGCCGGCGGCCCGCCGTCCTCCTCGGCCACGGCTTCGGCGGCTCCAAGGACGACGTCCGCGCCCAGGCCGAGGGCCTCGCCCGCGACGGCTACGCGGTGCTCACCTGGTCCGCCCGCGGCTTCGGCGCCTCCACCGGCGAGATCGGCCTCAACGACCCCGGCCACGAGGTCAAGGACGTGCGGAAGCTGATCGACTGGCTCGCCGCCCGCCCCGAGGTCCTCCTCGACAAGCCCGGCGACCCGCGCGTCGGCGTCACCGGCGCCTCGTACGGCGGCGCGATCTCCCTGCTCGCCGCCGGCCACGACCCGCGCGTCGACGCGATCGCCCCCCAGATCACCTACTGGAACCTCGCCGACGCCCTCTTCCCGAACGGGGTCTTCAAGAAGCTCTGGGCCGGGATCTTCTTCTCGGCCGGCTCGCCGGCAACGGGCGGCTCCCCGGCCACGGGCGCCTCCCCGGCCACGGGTGACTCCTGCGGCCGGTTCACCGCCGAACTCTGCTCCCTCTACCAGCGCGTCGCCGTCGCCGGGAAGCCCGACGCCGCCGCCCGCGAGCTCCTCGAAGCCCGCAGCCCCTCCGCCGTCGGCGCCCGCGTCAAGGTGCCCGCGCTCCTCGTCCAGGGCCAGTCCGACTCGCTCTTCACCCTCGCCCAGTCCGACGCGATGGCCCGCACCCTCACGGCCAACGGCGCCCCCGTCGCCGTCGACTGGATCGCCGGCGGCCACGACGGCGGCGACCGCGAGACCGAGCGCGTCGAACGCCGCATCACCACCTGGTTCGACCGCTGGCTGAAGCGCGACACCTCCGTCGACACCGGTCCCGCCTTCCGCGTCAGCCGCACCGGCGGCGTCGACTCCACCGACGGGCAGGCCACCCTGCGCGCCGCGACCGCCGGCCGCTACCCGGGGCTCACCTCCGGCACCACGCGCATCGCCCTCGGCGGGGCGCCGCAGACCTTCACCAACCCCCCGGGCGCCGCACCGCCCGCCGTCTCGGCCGTCCCCGGCCTCGGCGGCGGACTCTCCGGACTCTCCTCCCTCGGCGTCGGCCTCTCCCTCGACTTCCCCGGCCAGCACGCCCGCTTCGACGCGAAGCCGCAGCCCGAGGCCCTGCGGATCACCGGCACGCCCACCGTCCGCGTCAAGGTCACCTCCACCGCCGCCGACGGCTCCGCCGTCCTCTTCGCCAAGGTGTACGACGTGGGGCCCGACGGACGGCAGCAGGTGCTGCCCGCCCAGCTCGTCACCCCCGTCCGCGTCGACGGCGCCAAGGCCGGGAAGAGCGTCACGCTGACCCTGCCCGCGATCGACCACGAGGTGGAGGCCGGGCACCGGCTGCGGCTCGTCGTCGCCGCCACCGACCTCGGCTACGCCTCCCCGGTGGTCCCCGCCGGCTACACCGTCGCCGTCGAGGGCCCGCTCACCGTCCCGACCGCGCCCGGACTCGCCACCCAGGCCGCCGCCCTGCCCTGGTGGGTGTGGGGCCTGCCGCTCCTCGGCCTCGCCGGCGCCGCCGCCCTGCTGCTCACCGCCCGCCGCAAGGTGACCGCCCCCGCGCCGGACCCGGAACTCGCCTCCGTACCCCTCCAGATCACCGGCCTGTCGAAGAAGTACAGGGGCGGCGACAGGTACAGCGTCCGGGACCTCTCCTTCCGCGTCGAACAGGGCCAGGTCCTCGGCCTCCTCGGGCCCAACGGCGCCGGCAAGACCACCACCCTGCGCATGCTGATGGGCCTCATCACCCCCGACGAGGGCGAGATCCGGGTCTTCGGCCAGGCCATCCGGCCCGGCGCCCCGGTGCTCTCCCGCGTCGGCGCCTTCGTCGAGGGCGCCGGCTTCCTGCCCCACCTGTCGGGCCGGGAGAACCTGGACCTGTACTGGAAGGCCACCGGCCGTCCCGCCGAGGACGCGCACGTCGACGAGGCCCTGCGGATCGCGAACCTGGGCGGCGCCCTCGAACGCGCCGTCCGCACCTACTCCCAGGGCATGCGGCAGCGCCTCGCCCTGGCCCAGGCCATGCTCGGCCTGCCCGACCTCCTCATCCTCGACGAACCCACCAACGGGCTCGACCCGCCGCAGATCCGCGAGATGCGCGAGGTGATGATCCGGTACGCGGCCGGGGGCCGGACCGTCATCGTCTCCAGCCACCTCCTCGCCGAGGTCGAACAGTCCTGCACCCATCTGGTCGTCATGGACCGGGGGCAGCTCGTGCAGGCCGGACCGGTCGCCGAGATCACCGGCTCCGGCGACACCCTGCTGGTGAGCCTGGCCGGGGACATCGACGACGCCCTCGTCGCGAAGATCGACGCCCTGTCCGGCATCGGCGCGGCGACCCGCGCCGACGGAGGGCTCCTGGTCCGCCTCGACGGCATCGACCCGACCGCCCTCATCGGCGAACTCGTCCGCCTGGACGTGCCCTTGACCGGCGTCGGCCCCCACCGGCGTCTGGAAGACGCGTTCCTGACCCTGATCGGAGGAGCCGCGTGACCACCACGGCCACCACGCCCACGAGCGCCCCCGGCTACCGGCCCGGACGCACCCTGCCCCTGCGCGTCGAGGCCCTCCGCCAGTGGAAGCGCCGCCGCACCCTGGTCATGGGCGGCATCCTCGTCGCCCTGCCCTTCGTCCTGATCGCGGCCTTCGCGATCGGCGGTTCCGGTGACGGCGGCCGCAACGGCCGCATCACCCTGATGGACACGGCGACGGCCTCCGGCGCCAACTTCGCGGCGACCTGCCTCTTCGTCTCGGCCGGCTTCCTCCTCGTCATCCCGGTGGCGCTGTTCTGCGGGGACACGGTCGCCTCCGAGGCGAGCTGGTCCTCGCTGCGCTACCTGCTCGCCGCGCCGGTCCCGCGCTCCCGGCTCCTCGCCTCCAAGCTGGCGGTGGCGCTCGGCTACAGCGCCGCCGCGATGGTCCTCCTCCCGCTCGTGGCCCTGGCGGCGGGCACGGTCGCCTACGGCTGGGGGCCGCTCCAGCTGCCCACCGGCGGCTCGGTGCCCGCCGGGGACGCCCTGCTCAGGATCGGGATCGCCGTCGCCTTCGTCTTCGCCTCCCAACTGGTCACCGCCGGACTCGCCTTCTGGCTGTCCACCCGCACCGACGCCCCGCTCGGCGCGGTGGGCGGCGCCGTCGGCCTGACCATCGTCGGCAACGTCCTGGACGCGGTCACGGCGCTCGGCGACTGGCGCGACTTCCTGCCGGCGCACTGGCAGTTCGCCTGGATCGACGCGCTCCAGCCCCAGCTGGAGTGGGGCGGCATGGTGAAGGGCACGGCGATCTCCCTGACGTACGCCCTGATCCTCTTCGCGCTCGCCTTCCGCGGCTTCGCCCGCAAGGACATCGTCTCGTAACAGGCCCTACAACCACCCCCTCCGAGCCGCTTCCGCGCCCGCGCGGAAGCGGCTCGTCGTGCCGAGGGCCGCCATCAGCTCGCCCACCCTGCGGCTGTACGTCCGCGCGGACATGCCGAGCCGGGCGGCCGCCGTCTCGTCCGTGACCCCCGACAGGAGGGCGTCGAGCACCGGGCGCAGCTGGGGCGGCAGATCGCGCGGCGGCGGTGGGGCCGGTGCCGCGTACGTCAGCTCCTCGGCCGCCGCCCAGCAGGCGTGATGGGCCCGGACGAGGGCCTGCACCACGACGGGGTCGCGGATCAGCAACAGGCCGTTGTACAGCAGCTCCAGGTCGAGCGGGACCGCGGCGACCATCCGGTCGACGATGATCATCTTGAACGGGATGGCGTCCGCGAGGCGGGCCCGGCCGGGGATCCGGAGCCCCCCTTCGAGCCGGGGCAGGGCGTGCCGCGGGACGATCCGTCTGACCTCCTCGGCCCGCTCCGCCGCGGCCCGCATGCACGCTCCCGCCAGCTCCAGGAACGGCTCGGGGATCGCGCAGCCCGCGGACGCGACCGGGTCGTCGAAGGTCAGCAGCTCGTGCCGGGTGGAGGCGGCCAGCCCGGCGAGTGCGGCACTGATCCGCCGCGCACCCCGGACCGGCCGCCCGGCGGGCCGCTGTCCCTCGGTCGCGGCCCGGTTCATCGCCGAACGGGCGACTATCACGGAGCCCGCGCTCTCTGCCACCGCTGACCACCCCGCCCGATCGATGTCCACTCCATGTACGCATGCGACTGCACACGGTGACAACCCCTGTTGAGAAGGATGGCGAATGCATGCCACCCCGCTTCACTCGTGTCGCCGTTGCCGCATCGAGATCCATCCGCAACTCCTTCGACTGCTCCCCGCGGGCCTCTCGTTCGTCACATTCACAAGTGCCCGACAAAGAGGGGGAGATGAGATGGAACGACAGGACAGCCCGCCGGCCCGGCTCCGCGGGGCCCGGTTCCCGGCCGTGGTCGCGGCCCTGCTCGCGGCCGGCCTTGCCGTCGGCGGCTGCGGCGCGGGCGGAAGCAACACCGACAGAACCAGCGCCCGGGACCTCAAGGGCGGCAGCGCGGCACCCGACGGCGGGCGCACCGCGACCGCCGCGCCCCAGGAGGGCGAGCAGCGCTCCCCGTCGCCCGCCCCCGACTACCTGTCCACCTTCGCGCTCGACGTGGACACCGCCTCGTACGGCTACGCCCGCCGCGCCCTCGCCGAGGGGAGGCTGCCCGACCCGGGGACCGTGCGCCCCGAGGAGTTCGTGAACAGCTTCCGACCCGACTACCCGCGCCCGAAGGACAACGGCTTCAGCGTGACCCTCGACGGGGCCCGCACCGGCGCCGACGGCTGGTCCCTGCTCCGGGTCGGGCTCGCCACCCGGGGCGCGGACCGGAACGCCGAACGTCCGCCCGCCGCCCTCACCTTCGTCGTCGACGTCTCCGGCTCGATGAAGGAGCCGGGCCGGCTCGACCTGGTCAAGGAGTCCCTCGGGCTGCTCGCCGGCGAGCTCCGCGACGACGACTCGGTCGCGCTCGTCACCTTCAGCGACGAGGCCGAGACCCGGCTGCCCATGACCCGCGTCGGGGGCGCCCGCGACCGGATCCGCGAGGCCGTCGGCGCCCTCGAGACGAGCTCGTCCACCAATGTGGAGGCGGGCGTCCGCACCGGCTACGACACGGCCGTCGCCGGCCATCGCAAGGGCGCCACCAACCGGGTGGTGCTGCTCTCCGACGCGCTCGCCAACACCGGCGACACCGAGGCCGAGTCGATCCTCGCGCGCATCGACGAGGAGCGCAGGGAGTACGGCATCACCCTCTTCGGCGTCGGCGTCGGCAGCGAGTACGGCGACGACTTCATGGAGCGGCTCGCCGACAAGGGCGACGGGCAGACCACGTACGTCTCGAACGCGGCGCAGGCCCGGAAGGTCTTCGTCGACCAGCTGCCCGCCAATGTCGAGCTGCGCGCCCGCGACGCCAGGGCGCAGGTCGCCTTCGACCGGCGGACCGTGGAGAAGTTCCGGCTGATCGGGTACGAGAACCGGGCGGTCGCCGACGAGGACTTCCGGAACGACCGGGTGGACGGCGGCGAGATCGGGGCCGGTCACACCGTCACCGCGCTCTACGCGGTCAAGACCCGTCCCGGGGCGGCCGGTCCGGTCGCCACCGCCACGGTCCGCTGGCTCGACCCGGCCACCCGCGCCCCGAGCGAGCGCTCGGGCTCGGTGGCGACGGGCTCCCTGTCCCTGGCCGGCGACATCTGGGGCGACGGCCACGACAGTCTGCAGCTGACCGCGATCGCCGCCTACTTCGCGGACGCCCTGCGCGGCGGCGACCTGCCGGGCGACCCGGGGCTCCGCGCGCTCGCCGAGCGCGCCGGGGCGATCGCCGACCGGTCGGGTTCGGCGGTGGTCCGCGAGCTGGCCGACGCCGTCCGGCAGGCCGAGGGGCTGCTCCCCGAGAAGGGTCAGAACCCGTCCCAGGAGGGCGAGTTGAAGTCGGGTGACCCGTACAGCTGACGTGTGCGAAGGGGCGGGCGGCGGGTCAGAATGGCCGCATGGCCACCCTGCTGCTCGCCCTCGCCGTCGGATGCACCGGGCTCTACGCCGGTTTCCTGCTGATCTTCCAGACCGGCATCATGCCCGCGCTCGCCCGCCTGACGGACCCTGAGTTCGTCACGGCGATGCGCCGGATCAACGAGTACGTGCCGAGGGCCGTGTTCCTCACGGTCTTCCTCGGCGTGGTCGCCTTCCCCGCCGCCGCGTTCCTCGTCCCCGCCGACGGGCGGACGGACACGCAGAAGTGGCTGGTCCTCGGGGGGCTCGTGGCCGCGGTCCTCAACCACGCGGTGACCATCGGCGGGAACGTCCCGCTCAACACCGCCCTCGCGGCGTCGGAGAAGGCCCCGGCGGGCGACCCGGCGGGCGACCCGGCCGCTGTCCGGGCGGCCTTCGAGAAGCGCTGGAACGGTTTCCACCGCGTGCGGACGGCCCTGATCACCCTCGCGTTCGGTCTGCTCACCGCCGCCGCCGTGCTCTAGCGACGCCCGACGGAACCGTACCTACGTGCCGGTTTCTGGCGTGATCTCGCGGGTGAAGGCCCTCCGTTCATCCGCAAGGACTCTGCGAAACCGTACCCCTGAGTCCGGAAACCATCTTTCGGCATGCACAAGATCTCCGCCAGTGACGAAATCTTGACCCGTAGAAATCCCGGCAAACGGGGTGAATCACCACGATATCCGGGAGCGTCATTCCGTACCCTCCGGTTTCTTATTGACATGCCTACGGGGGTCTTTTCTAATCATCTCGAGTCATCCCGCGCGCAGACACCGCACAGGCACTGAGGGGGCAAGGTGGACGTCCGGATCCTGGGGGGACTGTCGGTACGTGAGAACGGGGTGTCCATCACCCCGACGGCGGCCGCGCCCCGGCAGCTGCTCGCCCTGCTCACGGCCAGCGCCGACCAGGTCGTCCCCGTGACGGTCCTGACCGAGGAGCTGTGGCCGTCCGGCGCGCCGCACGGCGCCCGCGCCGTACTGCAGGCGCACATAGCGGAGCTGCGGACCCTCATCGCCGGCGCCCTGCGCGACAGCGACCCGGCGGAGCCGCGGCCCGGCTGGTCGGACCGGCGCACCGCCGACGCGATCCTCGTCTCCCAGCCCGGCGGCTACCGGCTCGACTCCGGCGGCGGCGCCAACGACGTCTGGCAGTTCGAGCGCGCGGCCGGCGCCGGGTACCGGGCCATGGAGGCCGGCGACCTGTCCCGGGCCGCGCTCCGCCTCGGCGAGGCGCTCGCCCTGTGGCGCGGCGAACCCTACGCGGGCGTGGCCGCGGGCCCCCGGCTCCGCCGGGAGATCGAGCGCCTCGAAACCTCCCGGCTCAGCGTCCTCGACCAGTGGCTGGAAGCGCAGCTGGGCCTCGGCCGGCACGCCGAACTCGTCTCCGAACTCACCGGACTCGTCGCCCGCTACCGCACCAACGAGCCCCTCCACGCCCACCTCATGGTCGCCCTGCTGCGCTGCGGACAGCACGACGAGGCCCTCATCGTGTACGAGCGGCTGCGCGTGGCCCTCAGGTCCGAGAGCGGCATGGAGCCCTCGGCGCGGCTCCGCCGGCTCCAGCGCTCGGTCCTCGCCGTCCGGGACACGGCGGGCCGGCGCGTGTACGGCCCCCGGATCCCCGCGCAGTACATGCCCACCCAGCACGTCCCGGGCCCCTACGCGCCCGACCGGTTCGCCGCGGCGCCGTACGCTCCCGGGCGCGCCCGGCTCGTCCCGGCGGGCTCCGTCGGCTGACCGACAGGCGGCCATCAGACGGACATGCGGCCCGTCACCGGGAATGAAGTGCGGCAACTCACCGTTGACCGACTCCCGAAGCCGAATTATTTTCGGCGAGCAGTACGGGTTTCCTCCCAGGTGCCCGATTTCGCTCGACCACGGGGGTAGGGGCCATGACCTTGCACGGCGCGGACGGGGCCGGTGGTGCCGACGCGCTGCTCACGGTCCTCGAACTGCTCGCCCGGCAGGCCCCGCCGGCCCGCTTCGACACCCTCCTCGACGAGGCCCGCGGCACCGGTCTGACCGGCGCGGAACTCCACCGCCTGGAGCGGGCCGTGGAACTGGCCGGCGAGGTCCACGCCGGGCGCGCCCACGACGCCCGCCGCGAGGCCGCGCTCGCCACCGTCACCGACACGGCCCGCGACCTCACCCTCTCCTACGACCTCGACAGCCTGCTGCGCGTCATCACCCGCCGCGCCCGCCGGCTCCTCGGCCTCGACCTCGCGTACGTGGCCCTGCGCGGCCCGCACGGCGCCTGCTACGTCCACACCAGCGAAGGCTCCCGCACCGCGAGCGGACCCGGCCCGCGCCTCGCCCCCGGACTCCGGATCGCCGAGGGGTACGGACTCGGCGGCGCCGTCCAGCTCCACGGCGAGCCCGTCTGGACCGCCGACTACCTCGCCGACGAGCGCTTCGCCCCCTCCGGCTCCCTCGACGCGGGTGTCCACGCCCCCGCCTTCGACGAGACCGCCGAAGCCGCCCTGCGCGCCGAGGGACTCCACGCGATCGTCGCCGCGCCGCTGCGCAGCGGAGACACCGTCATCGGCGCCCTCTACGGCGCGGACCGGCGCGTCCGCCACCACACCTCCGACGAGATCGGGCTCCTCGCCGCGCTCGCCGACCTCGCCGCCCTCGCCGTCGAGAAGGCCGGCCTCCTCGACCGCACCCGGGCCGAGGTCTCCGAACTGGAACGGGACAGCTCCCGGGTGCGCACCAGCCTCACCCGGATGCGGCACGTCAGCGAGGCACACGGCCGCATCATGAACCTCGTCCTCGCCGGCGGCGACCTGTGCAACGTGGCCAAGGCCGCCGCCGACGCGCTCGACGCGACCGTGCTGATCCGCGACCCCGGCGGCCGGCCCCTCGCCACCGCCGGAGACATCCCCGGCCTCGACGAGGAGGCCGTCGCCAAGGCCTCCCTCGACGCCCACGCCCGGCGCCGCCCGGTCCTCGCCGACGACGACACCTGGGTCGCGCCCGTCATCGCGGGCTCCGAGGACCTCGGCGGCCTCGTCATCCGCGCCGCCGGCGGGCTCACCGGCGAGGACGAACGCCTCCTCGAACTCGCCGCCCAGTCCGTCGCCTTCCTCCTCCTGATGCGCCGTTCCACCGCCGTCGCCGAAGGACCCGTCCGCGACGAACTCCTCGACGACCTCATCGCCGACCCGCCGCACGCCCCGCAGCAGATCGCCCAGCGGGCCCGCCGCCTCGGCGTCGACCTGCGCCGGCCGCACGTCCTCGTGCTCGCCCGGCCCGAGGGCGGCGAGCAGGGCCGGGCGGTGGTGTGGGCGTCCTCGTACGCGTACCGCCTCTGCGGCCTGAAGACCGTCCAGGGCGGTTGCATCGTCCTGCTGCTCCCCGGCATCGACGCCTCGGCCGCCGCCAAGGCCGTCGCCGCCGAACTGTCCCCGCTGCTCGGTCACCCCGTCTCCGTCGCCGCCGCCGGACCCGCCCAGAGCCCCGACGGGGTCGGGCGGATGCACCAGGAGGCCGGCCGCTGCCTGGACGCGATGAGCGCGCTCGGCGGCACCGGCTCGGCCGCGTCCGTGCAGGACCTCGGCTTCCTGGGGCTGCTGCTCTCCGACGACAACGACGTCGACGGCTTCGTCGAGGCGGCGATCGGACCCGTACTGGACTACGACGCCGAGCGGTTCACCGACCTCACGCACACCCTGGAGGCGTACTTCGCCTCGGGCGGCAGCCCCACCAACGCGGCCGAGGCGCTCCACGTCCACCCCAACACCGTCTCGCGCCGCCTGGAACGGATCGGCGAACTCCTCGGCCCCGAATGGCAGAAGCCCGGTCAGGTCCTGGAGGTCCAGCTGGCGCTGCGCCTCCAGCGGACCCGGGAGGTCCTGGCCCGCGGACGCGCCACGACGGACCCCGGCCGACAGCCGGGTCCGGCGGAACGCAGTACGTGAGCCCCGGGGCCCGGCGCCGGCAGCCGGGCCCGCCGACAGCCCCGTACGGATGCTCCGAGGGCCGGACCGTCAGCTCGCCGAGCGTCCCGAGCCGTAGCCCGTGTCGTACGCCGCGTCCCAGCCGCCGGCCAGGACCGTCGCCGCGTGCGCCGCCGAGGCCAGCGTGATGTGACGGTGCCAGCCGCGGAACGAGCGACCCACGAAGTCCCGCAGACCCGCCCCCTCGCCGACCTCCGCGAAGTCCCGCTCCACCCGGCGGGCGAGCTTGGTGAGCCGCAGCAGCGAACCGACCGGAGAGCCCGTCAGATCGCTGATCCACACCCGGGCCGGGGCCCGGCGCGGGTCGTCCCACTCGCCGAGCAGCACGAGCGGACGCATCCGCTCCCCGCCCGGCGCGGGCAGCGCGACCCGGACGGCGGTGGCCAGCGAGGTCCGCGAGGTCCGCGCCCCTGCGACCGTGTCCACCCAGCTCACCGGCCTGCGCAGGCCCTTGAGCGACTCCAGGATCTGCACGGCCGACAGCGGGCCCGCGCCGAAGCCCGGCAGCGAACGGTCGGCGATCGCGAGCCGCGAGCCCGGGTTGATCCGGGCCACCACCGGCACTCCCGCCCCGGCCAGCCGCGTCAGGGCGGCCCGCCCCGCACCGCCCCGGATGTCGAGCAGCACCGGCTTGCGGGTGACGTCGGACCAGCGGGCGGTGTCGAGCGCCGCCGCGACCGCGCACTCCTCCAGCGTCTCCTCGCCGGCCTCCTGGGGAACCTCCGCGCGGTCGCGCCGCGTCCGGTCGTTCACCCACGGGTCCGGCAGGAAGAGCCGCCAGTTGACCGGCACGCTCAGCTCGTCGCTCGCGAACCACACCCCGAACGCCTGCTGGCCGTGGAAGACCTGCCCGCGCTCCGGGTCGAACCGCCGGTCCACGCCCACCGAGTGCTCCCCGGCCTTCGGGATCGGCATCGGCCGGACCACCCACGCCTGCGGGCAGCTGTTCCGCTCCAGGTACCGGGCGAGCGCGGCCCGCATGGGCTGCCAGTCCCAGGTGGAGCTGGAGACGAAGTGGTGCAGACTCTGCTCGGCGGCGGGACCGCCTATCTGGGCGGCGATGTTCCGGATCGACTTCCGGCCCTGCGCCGTCAGCAGACCGTGCAGGTACTGCTCGGCCTTCAGACGCTGGTCGCGGCGCGGGAAGCCGGAGAACAGCGCGGCACACAGCTCGGCGTAGACGTCCTCGCGCGAATCGGCCGCGCCGCCGGAGGACCTGACGACGCCCAGAGGCACGGCCGGGGCGACGGCCCCGGTGGTGGCCCTGCGCTTGGTTGCGACGGATGTACTCACGACACTCCTGCCCGAAGGTTGCGCAGCTCCCTCCCGCTGCTCCCTCACCCTCGCCCGGCCCCGCCCACCGGGACGAGGTGTACCCGGCACCCGAAATGGATTCCGGATGGTGGCCGGACCACCTCCCCCCACGTCTCCACAGGTCAGAGCCCCCTCCACCACCCCGCCGCAGACCCCTGTCATGGCGCCGTGGAGTACCCCGCGGGGGGATCTGACAGACTCGCCGGCCCCGCTTTGACCCGTCGCACGGCGTGGCCGGACCATCGCAGAGCGAGGCTGCACGGGCCGGACCCCGGTTAATGCCCCAGGCCGGGGACCGTGCCTGTGCGCCTCGCCTCGACCCCGCCACCCTTGCCGCGTGCCCCGCCCCGCGGCCTCCCACGACGTCCGCTCTCGTAATCTTGGGCGCATGGGGCTGCGCGAGGATCTGCCGGTCGTCGCGGTGGTCGCCGCCGGCGGCGCCCTCGGCGCGGCCGCGCGCTACGGCGCCACCCTCGCGTGGCCGACCCCCGACGGTGCCTTCCCCTGGACGATCCTCACGGTCAACGTGGCCGGCTGCGCGCTGCTCGGCGCCCTCATCGTCCTCCTCACCGAGACCACGACCGCCCCGCACCCGCTGCTCCGGCCCTTCCTCGGCACCGGTCTCTGCGGCGGGTTCACCACCTTCTCGACGTACAGCCTCGACATCCAGCGCCTGCTGAGCGGGGGAGACCCGACCAGGGGCCTCCTCTACCTGGGCGGGACCCTGCTCAGCGCCCTCGCCGCCGTCTGGGCGGGCGTCACCGTCGCCCGGGCGGTCGTACGGAGCCGGGGGAGGCACGCGTGAACTGGCTGCTCGTCATGGCGGGCGCCGCCGTCGGGGCGCCCCTGCGCTATCTCACCGACCGCGCGGTCCAGGCCCGCCACGACTCGGTCTTCCCGTGGGGCACCTTCGTCGTCAACGTCGTGGGCTCGTTCGTCCTCGGGCTCCTGACCGGCGTCTCCTCGGCGCAGGCGCAGCTGCTGCTCGGCACCGGCCTGTGCGGGGCGCTGACGACGTACTCCACCTTCTCGTACGAGACGTTCAAGCTGTACGAGAACGGGGCGAAGGGCTACGCGGCGCTGAACGTGGCCGGGAGCCTGGCCGCCGGACTCGGAGCCGTATGGCTGGGAGTGGAGACGGCCAGGCCGTGGTGACCCGCCGGCTCAGGCGGTGATCCAGTCGCTGGTCGCGATCACCGGCTGGACGCCGTCACGGTGGATGGTGCCCTCGATCAGGCCGTACCGAAGACATGTGCGTTCCGAGTGGCTGGCAATGGGGGCGCGTCAGGAGGGCAGCACCCGGGTCTCGACCGTCGGCAGGCCCTTCACCCACCAGTGGTCGTACCGTCCGTACACCCGTGGATCGCGGTCGGCGAGCAGTGTCCCCAGCGACGCCGCCTCCGCCGCGAGCCCGTCCCAGTCCCCGGCCGTCAGCGGGTGGAAGGCCGAGGCCTCGATCCCGCCGTCGACGGGACGCCAGACCCCCGCCACGTACCCGTCGACGAGGAGCGTCGGAAGCGTGTCGCCGTTCACGCGGATCACGTGCTTGCGGTACGCGGGCGGGATGATCCGGCTGCGGTCCGCGTAGGCGAGCAGGACGCTGTCCCACATCGCCATCAGCCGGGGCGGCGCCGGGACGTCCTCGTCGGGCCGCGCCGCCCCCGGTACGTCGTACAGCACGGTGCCGTCGGCCCCCTCCAGGCGGTCCAGCCCGCCCTCCAGGGTCTTCACCGCCTCGCGCACCCGTCCTCGCGGGGCCGTCATGAACTGCGCCATGTCCGGTACGGAAGCGGGCCCGAAGCCCTCCAGATAGCGCCGGACCAGGACGGCCAGGCCGGCGGCGGACGCCTCCGGGTCGCCGAGCACGGGCAGTTCGCTCGCCGTGACGAAGGACTGCGCCGTCCCGAACGACCACGGCGGGCCCGTCGGCGCGTGCCACAGCGGCGCGTACTGCCGCACCATCCGCCAGACCACGGACTCCACCGGTCCGCCCCGGCCCTCTTCGATGTGCTGTTTCAGCTGGGCCCCGGTCCGCGCGCTCCCGGCGTACTCCAGGAGGCCGGGCAGCAGCGCGTCGGCGTCGGCGGCCGTGAACCCCGCCTTCGTGAACCGCGGATCGTGCAGCCGCGAACCGCGCAGCGTCGGCTCCATGCCCTCGCGGAAGGCCCGGTAGTCCTCGGCGTGCACGAGGTGCAGCGTGAGCCGCATCAGCGTCGACCTGACCAACTCGTATCCGCTCACGGCCGCGTCGAGGTGGCCCGGGTCGAAGGCCGCGACCCGGTTCCACAGCGCCACGTAGGGCGATCCGGGCTGCTGCGCCTGCAGGCACACCACCCGCCGTACCGCCTCCGTGACGCCGAGCGGCGCCCGCTCCAGGAGCAACTGCCGGTGCAGGGTGGAGCGGTTGAGGGCGCGCGCGGTGATCACCATGGCGTGATTCTCTCTCCCGGCACTGACAACGACGCAACGTAATGTCGTGGCCATGGGGAGCACAGTGACGCACGGGGTGATCAGTCCGCCGGGCCAGGACACCGGCCGTGTGCCGGGGCCGCGGTCGTCCGGGGAGGCGTCTCCTTCCGGACCGCGCGGTGCGGGGGACAGGGGCCGGGGCATCGTCCTCACCGCCCTCTGCTTCCTCGTCTGCGCGGGACTCGGGCTGCAGTCCTGGACGGCCCTGCGGGCCACCGGCTTCGACCTCGGCATCTTCGACCAGGCCGTGCGGGCCTACGCCCACCTCGAGCCGCCCAGGTCGCCGATCAAGAACGTCCACCACGAGTTCCCGCCCGGCTTCTCGCTCCTCGGCGACCACTTCACCCCCGCGCTCGCCCTCCTCGCGCCGCTCTACTGGCTGTGGGACGACCCGCGGACGCTGATCCTCGCGCAGGCCGCGCTGTTCGCGGCCGGCGTGCCGGTGGTCCGCCGCATCGCCCGGCACACCTTCCGGAACGCCGAACCCCTGGTCGTACGCCGGGCCGCCGACCTCGGCGGACTCGTGTACGCGCTGGGCTGGCCGCTCCTCAACTCCTCCTCCAACGGCTTCCACGAGGTCGCCTTCGCCGTCCCCCTCACCCTCCTCATGCTGGAGCGCGGACTCGCTCACCGCTACGGCGCCGCCGCCCTCTGGGCGCTCCTGCTGTGCACGGCCAAGGAGGACATGGGCCTCGTCGTCGGCGCGTACGGCATCCTCCTCGCGGTCCGCGCCCACCGGGCCGGCCACCGCGCGGGCCGCGCCACCGGCGCCGCGCTCGCCCTGGCCGGGCCGCTGGTGTCCGCCGTCGTCATCGCCTGGTTCCTGCCGGCGATGGGCGGACCCGAGGGCTACTACTGGTCGTACGGGCGCCTCGGCGCCGACCCGGGGGAGGCCCTGGCCCAGGTCCTCACCGCCCCCTGGATCCTGCTCCAGGTCGCCGTCACCCCCTTCGTGAAGGTCGCCATGGTGGCCTGGATCCTCGGCACCCTCGCCCTGCTCCCGCTCGGCTCCCCGACGGCCCTGCTCGCCGTCCCCCTCCTCGCGGAGCGCGTCCTCTCCGACAACCCCAACCACTGGCCGGTGATCAACCACTACGACGCCTTCCTGTGGCCGATCCTCCTGACGGCGTCCCTGGAGACCCTGGCCCGGCTGCACGAGCGGCGGCGATCCGCCCGGCGGTGGGCGGTCGCCGCGCTCGCCCTCTCCTCGGCGGCGGCCGTCGTCCTCGGTCTCGGCACGCTCGTCCGCCCGGAGTTCTGGCGGCCCTCCCCGGACAAACGCCCGCTCGCCACGGCCGCCGCGCTCATCCCGGACGGTGCGACGGTCGAGGCCGACAACACCGTCGCGCCCCGCCTGACCGCCCGTACGGACGTGGTCATCGCCGACGGGACCCCACGCGGCGCCGACTGGGTCCTCCTCCGGGTGGACGACCGGACCTTCCCCTTCGCGTCCGTCGAGGAACAGCGGCGGCGGGTCGAACTCCTCCTCGCCCACGGCTACACGGCGGTCCGGGAGGAGGACGGCACCGTCCTCCTCCACCGCACCACCATCGTCCCCGTCCCCGGCATGCGCCGCCCGGGCCCGGACAGCACCCCGGTCCGGGAGGCCGTCCCGGAGGACGTGGGCGCGAACCTGCTGCGGCGGTAGGCGTGCCGGGAGGGCCCGCGCCGGGCGGCCGGTCTTCGCGCGTACGCCCGTCGGGAGCTCGTCGGGAGCCCCCGTCCGCTTCCCGACGCCGCCGGTTCACCGGGGACACGTCCACGGGTCACGCGGTCCTCACCCGGGATCGTGAGCATCGGCGCATGACCTTCCTGCCTCGGGCCACGCGCCCGGCCGCCGTCGGCTCCACCGTCGCCCTCGCCGTCGCCGCCGCACTCCTCGCCCCGTCGCCCGCGTACGCCGCCGCCAACGCCGTCCCGACGTACGAGGTGAAGATCAACCTCACCACGGCGGCCCTCGACGCGAGCTTCGCGCCGAGCACGGCGGTCAAGTCGGCCTTCGGCATCACCGGTTCCGCCAAGGCCCGCTCGTACAGCTACTACGACACCGACGCGCTCGCGCTCGACGCCCAGGGCTGGAGCGTCCGCCTCCGCCACAAGAGCGGCTCGTCGTTCGAGGAGACGTACAAGAAGCGTTTCCCCGTCACGAACGGCGACATCGACGCCGCCCTCACCACGGCCAACGCCGCCGGCTTCGACAGCACCGACACCAACTACGACGCCGAGGTCGACTGGGGCTACGCCAAGCAGACCCTCAGCTTCTCCAACGAGAAGTCCCACAGCTCCAGCGGCTACTCGGGCACCGCGATGCCCACGAGCACGACCGGCCGCACCTGGCTCGTCAACGACATCCCCGGCAAGCTGCAGGACTGGAACAGCACCGGCTGGGGCAAGACCACGCTCCAGGCCTCCCGCGCCCACGGCCCGGTGAACTCCAAGGTGTACGGCGGCGCCTGGGGCCCCTCAGACGACGCCAGTATCGAGGTGCTGCCGGTGGTCGGCGCGAGCGGAACCGGCACCGAGTACGTCGTCGAGCTGTCGTTCAAGACCGACTCGTACGCCGACGCGGCCGACCTGCACGCGGACGCCATCGCCGTCGCCGAGGCCAACGGCTGGCTCTACCACGGGGACATCCTCAAGACGCAGCTCATCCTCGACCGCTACTAGGACGCACGACGTCGGGGCGCGTTCACCCAGGACTCGCCCCGACGTCGCGAACACGTCGCCCGGTGTTGCGCGAAGGACTGGACCATGAGGCCGCCCTCACCGGCGACTTTCCATGTCATCCAGGGAGTTCAGATGAATCCGCGCCTCCTGCGCCGGCCCGCCCTCGTGGTCCTGCCGCTGTCCGCCGCGCTCGCGTTCTCGGTGGTCGTGGGGACGGCCGACGCCACCCCGGCGCACCACGGCCCCGCCGCCCGGGTCGTCTCCACCTCGACCCTGCCCGACATCCCGCTCGCGCCCTTCAGCAACGGCCTGCTGCCGGGCAGCGTCGCCGACGACCGGGGCGTCGACCTCGGCGGCATCGGCAGCGACCTCTACCCGGCCGAGCGGCGCGGCGAGTACTGGACCGTCACCGACCGGGGCCCCAACGGCCAGATAGCCGTCGGCAAGGACAAGCGGCGCACCTTCCCCGTGCCCGGCTTCGACCCGGCCATCGTGAAGATCCGCACCGTCGGCGGCCGGATCCAGGTCCTGAAGTCCATTCCGCTGACCACCGCCTCCGGCGCCCCCGTGACCGGCCTGCCGAACCAGCCCGGCCGCGACGAGGCCCCGTACACGTACGACGCCTCCACCCCGCTCACGTACGACCCGAACGGCCTCGACACCGAGGGCCTCGTCCGCGACCGGGACGGCAGCTTCTGGCTGGTCGACGAGTACGGCCCCTCGCTCGTGCACGTCTCCGCGAAGGGCCGGGTCCTCGCCCGCCACGTCCCCCAGGGCCTCGGCCTGACCGGGACCGACTACCCGGTCGTCGAGTCGCTGCCGTCGATCTTCCTCCAGCGCAAGACCAACCGCGGCTTCGAGGGCCTCGCGCTGCTGCCCGACGGCGACCTCGTCCTCGGCCTGCAGAGCCCCCTGCTCAACCCCGACAAGGTCTCCGGCGAGAACTCCCGCACCACCCGGCTGCTGCGCTTCTCGCCCCGCGAGAACCGGGTCACCGCCGAATACGCCTACCGCTTCGACGCCGTCGACGTCGTCGAGCCGGGCCAGACCAAGACCTCCGAGCTGAAGCTCTCCGCGCTCGTCGCGCTCGGCGGCGACCGCCTCCTCGTCCAGGAGCGCACCGACAAGGCCGCCCGCCTCTACGAGGTCCGGCTCCGCCGCGGCTCCGACATCCTGGGCTCCTCGTGGGACACCGCCGCGGGCCCCACCCTGGAGCAGCTCGACGACGCGGCCGCGGCCCAGGTGCCGGTGCTCGACAAGCGGCTCGTCATCGACCTGAACACCGTCGAGGGCGTCCCCGGGAAGATCGAGGGCGTCGCCGTCGAAGGCTCCTCGACCCTCGTGCTGCTCAACGACAACGACTTCGGCATGACGGACGGCCCGGAGGCCTTCGACACGAACGGCCGCCTCGTCGACAGCGACGTGGAGACCACCCTCGTACGGGTCAGGCTGAACCGCCCCGTCCGCTGAGTCCCCGGTGAGTCCGCGGTGAGTCAGGTGGTCCCGCACAGGGGGTTGGCCATCGGTACGTAGCGGGCGTCGGCACCGTCGACGTCGAGCCACCGCAGCAGCAGGTTCGTCTTGGCGGGCACGTGCGGCGAGGCGAGGAGCGTGTGGACCTCCGCCGGACCGCCGTGCTCCGCCGCGTACCCGGCGAACACCGCCCGCGCCAGGGGCCACAGTTCGCCCGCGAGCTCCGGATGGCGGTCGGTGAGCGCGCCGGCGATCTCGGAGAGGTTGTTCGTCACCAGGCAGTACGCCAGCCGCTCCCAGCCGTGCGCCGCGTCAAGGGCCGGCGCCGGCCCCCGCGGCCCGTGCCGGTCCAGGAGCGCACGGTGCCGCTCGGCGACGATCCGTACCCCCTCGTGGTCGCGGAAGACCACCTGCGCCGGGAGACCCGTCGCGTCCACGCCGACGAGGACGTTCTGCAGATGGCACTCCAGGACCAGGCCGTGCCGCTGCCAGGCGTGCAGCACCGGCGGCACCAGCCGGTCGAGATAGCGCCGCCACCAGAAGAGCGCCCGCTCCGGGGTCAGCCCGTCGAGCGGATTGCCCGGGAAGCCCTCGCCGATGCCCGCCGCGAGCAGCGGCGTCACCCCGGGCAGCAGATGCGGCCGCAGCCCCTCGCGCGCGATCACCGCGAAGCCCTCGTAGGCGTGCTGCCCGCCCAGGTCGGCGGTGCGGTAGCCCCGGTCGGCGAGGAAGGACGCCGTCGGCAGGGAGTCGAAGACGGGCGCGAGGAGCTCGCCGATCGTCCGCAGCCACAGCAGGTCCCGCAGCTCCAGACGGCGGTTTCCGTTGGTGATCCGTACGTCCAGGCTCAGCTTGCAGAAGAGGTCGGCCGCCGGCAGGTACACCGTCCGCACCGAGGAGGTCGGCACGGCCGGCCCCGCCCCGGGCGCACTCGCGCCGAGCCGCAGCAGCCGCCCGTCACGGAACGCGGGCAGCTCACCGAGCAGATCCAGCTCCCAGGGGTGGACGGGCAGGAGGAGGTAGCCGTCGGGGGGAGCGGCACCGAGCGGGTCGAGCAGGGACAGGTCCCCGTCCTCCGCGACGACGTCCGCCCGGACGCCGAGCAGCTCCAGCGGGAAGCGGGTGTACGCCTCCGGGGCGTACGGCAGCCAGCTCTCCGGCGCGCCCGTCCCGCGCGCCTTCGGCGCCGGGTGGTAGCGGTGCCCGGCGAGCAGCGCCTGCTCCGAGCGCACGTACGGGTCCTGCGGCGGGTACGTGGACGCGCGCGCGTCCTGCAGCGCCGCGACGACGTCCCGGCTGTCGGTCATCTCGCCGACGACGGTCCGGTTGGTGACACCGGTGCGCCGGCCCAGCTCGTCGGCGGTCAGCGCCACGAGGGCCTCGAAGGTCAGGGGGAGCCAGCCGCCGTCGGTGCGGACACAGGGCTCGGTGGGCCGCCGCCCCGCCCGTACCCGCAGCAGCCGGCCGGTCGCCGGGAGCCGGTGCACGGCGTGGCCCGCGTCCGGGGCCGCCGCGGGCTCGGCGACCTCCCGGATCAGGCAGTTGAGGAGGGCGGTGGCCGACAGGGCGTCGGCCCGGCCCTTGGCTTCACTCACGACAGCGCCTTCCACCCGTGCCCGGCGGGTCGTCCACCGGTAGGAACATCCTGCGCCGGGTAGTGAGCCTTCATGCACTCCGCTCCGGATCACACCACGGGCGCGCACCAGGCGCTGCGCGCCCCTGAGACGGCGCGCGCTGATGGGCCGGCTCGCGCGGGGGAGAGGGCGTCTGGCGACGGGTCGGCTGGCGCGGGGGAGAGGGCGTCTGGCGACGGGCCGGCTCGCGCGAGGGGGATGGCCTCCGCGGCCGGGTCGGCTCGCGTCACGGAGGGGGCCGCCGCCGGGGCGGCTCGCCCGACGGGGCCGGCCTCCGCCTCCGGGACCGCTTCCCCTGTCGGGACCGCTTCCCCTGTCGGGACCGACTCCCCTGTCGGGACCGACTCCCCTGTCGGGCCCGACTCCGCGACCGGTCTCGGGGCGGAGAGGACCGCTTCCGCCCCCGCGACCGCTTCCGCCGCAGCGACCAACCCCGCCCCCGAGACCGCTCGCGCGCCGGAGCCGCTCTCCGCTGAGACCGCCCCCGCTTCCGCACCCGCTTCCGCACCCGCGGCCGAGACCGCTCGCGCGACGGAGCTGTCCTCCGCCACTGAGACCGCCCCCGCCCCCGTCCCCGACTCCGCGCTCGCGATCGAGGCGGCCTTCGTCGCCGATCTGGCGGACGTGGCCCCCGGGCTCCTCGCCGCCTATCGCCGGGAACTGCCGCCGGCGCGTGCGGCGGTCCTCGGGCGGCTGTGGCGCGCGCTGCTCCACGAGCCGCTGCCCGGGGTCGCGGCGCGCGACGCGCACGCCGGCCGGGTGCGGCTCGCCGACGGCCGCGTCCTGAGCGGGCCTCCCCGTCTCCCGTACGACCTCGTGGTCCCCGGCGAGGACGCGACCGTACGGCTCGACGGCCGCGCCCACGACCACCCGGCCGTCCTCCTCGCCGCGCTCCGCCTGCCGGGCGCCGACGCCCTCGTCGCCGAACTCGGCCACAGCGTCGCCTCCCTGGCGCTGTCCCGCGCGGGCGCGGCGGGCGCGGCGTCCGGACCGGGCGGCGACCGCTCGCTCGCGTACGTCGAGCAGAGCGTCGTCGACGGGCACCCGTACCACCCCTGCTGCCGCAGCCGCCCCGGCCTCTCGGTGGCCGAGCAGCTCGCGTACGCCCCCGAGCACCGTCCGGTCGTCGGCCTCGACCTGGTGGCGGTCCCCGCCGACCGGTGCCGCGTCGCGGGGGAGTGGCCGGACCGGCTGCGCGACGGCGACCGGCTGCTGCTTCCCGTGCACCCCTGGCAGAGCGAGCACGTCCTGCCGGGTCTCGGACACCGGCCGTTCGTGACCGGGGCGATCCCCGCCCGGCCGCTGATGAGCGTACGGACCCTCGCTCCGCTCGCCGGAGGGCCGCACCTCAAGACGGCGCTGACCACCCGGATGACCAGCGCGATCCGCGACATCTCGGCGAGCGGCGTCGAGAACAGCGCGCCGCTCTCGGCGCTGCTCGCGCGCGTCGTGGCCGGCCTGGACGGGCCCGGCGGCCCGGCCGCCACCCTGCGGATCACCCGCAACCTCGCCGGCGCCTCCGCGCTCGTACGCGGGGAACCCAGTGCCGACCTCGCCGTCCTGCTCCGCGAGTCACCGTCCTCGGCCGCGCGCCTGCGCCCGGGGGAGACGGTCGTGCCGGTGGCGGCGCTCACCGCCCGCCCGGCCGGCGACGGACCGCCCCTGATCCGCACGCTCCTGGCGTCCGCCGGCGCCCCGGACGCGTGCGAGGACTGGCTGACCGCCTTCGCCGACCTCGCGGTCCCCCCGCTGGTCCGCCTCCTGAGCCGGGGCGTCGCGCCCGCCGCCCACGGGCAGAACCTCCTGGTCGTGCTCGACGCGCACGCGCGGCCCCGCCGGCTCGTCTACCGCGACCTCGCCGACGTCCGGGTGAGCCCGTCCCGTCTCGCGCGGCACGGCTTCGACGCCGCTCCCGTCGGCGGGCGGGTGATCGACGACGACCCGGCCGTCCTCCGCACGATGCTCTTCGGCCACCTCTTCGGCACCACCTTCGGGACCCTGGTCTCCGCCCTGGCCGACCGCGACCGGACCACCGGGACCCGGCTCTGGTCGGCCGTGGCCGCCGCTGCCCGCCGCGCCTACGACGACCTCCCCGCGACCCCGGAGAACCGGGCCGACCGCGCGGCCCTCTTCGCCCCGGAGCTCCGGGTCAAGGCCCTCACGTCGATGCGTCTGCGCGGTGTGGACCGCGACGAGTGGATCCCCCTGCCCAGCCCGCTGGCCGGCACCTGCTGAGCTCCCTGCACGCCGTCGGGTGGGACCGGGACCACCTGCCTCGACGACGAGTACCGGCCCACGCCGCTCGGGGCCGAACTCGTCGAGACGCAGGCCCCGTCGGAGGCCTGGAGCGGGCGATGCGCGAGGAAGGCGGAGGAGGGGGAGGAGACGGATCGGCCTACGGACGGGAACCCGGGCGCGTGACCAGGACCCCGCCGCCGAGCCGTACCACCGGCCCGGACGCCCCGGTCAGGACCGTGGCGCTGATGGTGGCGGGGCTGCCGAGGGAGTCGCCCATGTCGACCGCGATGCGGTCGAGGCCGCGGCCGGCGAGGTGGGCGGCGAGACAGGCCGTGCTGTTGGCGTTGGCGATGTCCTCGGGGACGCCGATCGACGGGGCGAACATTCGGGCCGCGAGCCGCCCCGAGGGCGACGGCGCGGAGTACACGTAACAGCCCAGGAGCCCGAGGCGGTCGCAGGCGGTACGGAGCCGTTCCATGTCCGGGGCGAGCGCGGCGAGTACGGACCGAGAGGCCACCGGCACCAGCAGGCGCGGCCGACCGGTGGAGGCGACCCGTACCCCCGGCCCGAGCATGTCCGGGGCGATGCCCAACGCGGGCAGGACGAGCTCCGACTCGCCCCCGGCCGGCTCACGCAGCTCCACGGGCCCGGACTCGAAGCCGACCTCGGTGTGCGCGCCCTTCCGCACGGCCCAGCCGGCGAACGTACGGTCCGCGACGCGGAGGGACACCCGGTACCTGTCGGCGCCCACCCGCGCGGCGAGGTACCCCAGGGCGGCGACCGTCCCGTGCCCGCAGGAGGGCAACTCCCCCTCGGAGGTGAAGAATCGAAGAGACACCGCCGGGGTCCCGTCCCGCTCGCCGTCCGCCGAGACGAAGACGGCGTGCGACGCCCCCGCCGCCCCGGGAACCCGTCGCCGCTCGTCCTCGCTGAACGGCCCGTCGTCCAGGACGGCCGTGGGACTCCCGCCGAGACGGCTCCGGTCGTCCCGTACGCAGGCCCGGACGACGGTCACGGACGCTCCTCCTAAGAACACCACGCGCGTCGCATACCCCGCCCACCGCCTCCTCCAACCCGGGGCCCCGTGCTTGCATGGCCGGCATGAGCGACGAGTACGGGGCTCCGGCCCGCTTCAAGGACCTCGCGTTGGACGCCGTCGACCACCAGGCCATGGCCGACTGACTGGTGGTGCGCCGCCCTCGGCTACCAGCGGAAGCCGCTCGCCGACGGAGCCGAGCGCCCGGACCACTGGCCGGTCCCGCTCGTCGACCCGGCCGGCGCCGGCCCGCTGATCTGGATCAACCCGGTGTCCGAGCCGAAGAAGACGAAGAACCGCATGCACCTCGACGTGTGGGGTACCCCCGACCGGCTCGTGGCCCTGGGCGCGACCGTGCTCCGCGCGGCGGACGAGGAGATCGACTGGCACGTCCTGGCGGACCCGGAGGGCAACGAGTTCTGCGTGTTCACCCCGGCCGCCCCGGTGACCTGAGCTCGGCATGTTCGCGCCCGACGTCGTGTTCGCCGGGGGCGGCGGCGGCAAGGCCCGGGCCCTCGGGGAGCCCAGACCGTCCCGCACCGTGTCCCACCCCGACAAGCTCGGCCACCTCGGCCACCTCGGCCCGGTCTCGGACGTCGGCCGGCGTTCTGAGAGGCCGTAGGTCCTGAGAGGCCACAGGCTCTCTCGGGCCGTAGGTTCTCAGAGGCTGCGGGCGGTGATGTCGCCGTAGGAGGTGGTGGCGCGGATGCGGAGTCCGGCGCCGGCGCCCTCGGCGTTCCGGAGGGAGTTGTGGACCCGGCCGTAGGCGGTGCCGGCGTCGAGCGAGGCGGAGACGCCGCGGGCGGCGCCGACGGTGATCTCGCCGGCCTCGGTCCGCAGCACGACCGTGCCGCGCATGGCCTCGTCGATCCGGAGATCGCCCTTCTGGGTCCTGATCTCGGCGTCGCCGCCCAGCCGCCCGACGGTGATGTCGCCGGCCTGCACGGTGAGGCGGGCGCCCGCGGTCTCGTCGAGCTTGACGGTGGCCTGCGCGCTCTCGAAGGTGACGTCGCCGAGCCGCCCGACCCCGCGGAGCTCGGCCGCGGCCGCCTTCGCCTCGACCCGCGAGCCGGCGGGCAGCTGGACGGTCACCTCGACGGCCCCGGAGGGACCGAAGTACTGGTTCTTCGCGGCGGGGGCGTCGATCCGCAGCACCCCGTCCGCGAAGGAGACCCCGGTCCGCTCGGCCGCCTTCACGTCACGGCTCTTGGAGGGGTCGGCGGGCAGGATCTCGACCGCGGTGTCCGTCCGGTCGGCGGCGATGAACCGGATGCGCCCGGCGGGGATGTCGAGGACGGCGGAGATCGGGGCGGTGGTGTCGAACTTCTGCATGGTGCTTCTCCTTGGACTCGTCGTTTCCGATGAAGGAAAAGCTACGTTGCATTCACGAGTATGGCAACGCGATCGTTGCGCGAGATCGCTATCAATGCAGGTGAAGGCCGCAATTTCATTGCAATGAATCGGGACCTAACGCAACGCGCGAAGCCTGATCCGTTGCAATGAATTGAGAGTGAACGCTATGGGTCGAGGAATCCGCCGAGCGGTCCTCCGTGCGGGGGTGCGACGAGCTCGCGGGCGGCGTCCTCCCGGCGGAAGGGGCGTCCCTCGCTCGGGGTGTGGATCGTTTCTGCGTTGACGGTCCCGGTGAAGGCCACGGCATGATCACGGCGCCCTGCGTCCCCGCGGGGGAACTCCTCGTCCGTCCTCGGATGTGGCCGTCTGTGGTCCTCGTCCTCGTCGTCGCCGTACTGGTTCTGCTCGCGGGTTTCGCGGCGAACGGATTCCTGCGACCGAGACTGCTCAATGAGGGCGACGACACGGGGATGGCCGTCAAGGACCTCGTCGGCCCCCTCCTCACGCTGACCGTCCTGCTCCTGGCCTTCGTCCTGGTCACCGCGAACGGCTCGTACGGGAAGGCCGAGGTCGCCTCGCGCGGCGAGGCCCGCGCCCTGGACCAGCTCGTGGAGACCGCCGAGTACGCCCCCCGCGGCCCAGCGGGCGCGGATCCAGGCCGACGCCGTCTGCTGCGCCCGCGCCGTCCGCATCCATCTGCCTGCCGCGCAGGAACAACCGCGGCCAGCTGATCACGCTCACCGTGATCACCGCGCTCCTGACCGCGACGCTGGTCATCATCCGGGACGTGGACCGGTCGTTCGGCGGCATCATCGACGTGCAGCCGACGGCGATCAGCGAAGCGGAACGCCAGGCCGCCCGCGACTTCCTCGCACACCACCCGGCCACCGAACTGCCCTGCGACGCCGAGGACAACCGCCGCGCGGCCTGACGGGCCTGATGCCGCCCGGTGGCCCGGGTGGTGGCCCGGGCGGCGGGGCGTACGCGCTGACGCGAGCGGTCAGCCGCCGCAGCAACCGGACACTGCCGTGGTGTCGGTCTGAGCCACGGCGGCGGTCCCGCCGGTTCCGCAGCAGGAGGCCGGGGCCGTGGAGCCCTTCTCCAGGGTGTCGGCGTCGGCCTTGACGGCGTACACCTCCCAGGGCTCCTTGCCGGGGCCGGTGACCCAGACCTTGTCCTGGAGGGCGTAGCAGCAGGAGGTGTCGTTCTCCTCGAAGGTCGCCAGGCCGGCGTCCTTGAGGCGGCCGGTGGCGGCGGCGACGTCCTGGGTGGTGGCGACCTCGACGCCGAGGTGGTCGAGCCGGGTGTCGTCGCCGGGCTCGCCCTCGATGAGGACGAGCTTGAGCGGGGGTTCGGTGACGGCGAAGTTGGCGTAGCCGGGGCGGCGCTTGGCAGGTTCGGTGCCGAAGAGCTTGGAGTAGAAGGCGATGGAGCCTTCGAGGTCGGCGACGCGCAGGGCGAGCTGGACTCGGGACATGGCGGTCTCCCATCCGTACGTCCGGGTATCCGGAGGCGGCTTGTTTCGACGTCTGTCGATACAGCCGAGGTTGCCACCGGGATCGACGGCTGTCAATATTGAGGAATGTCGAAACAAGCTGGTCTGCTGCCGCTGGTCGGGCAGGACGACGACACGGTGGCGTGCTGCGCGCCGATGGTCCGCGAGCCGCTGGGCGAGGACGCCGCGGTGGAGCTGTCGCGGATGTTCAAGGCGCTGTCGGACCCGGTCCGGCTGCGGCTCCTGTCGCTGATCGCCTCGCACGAGGGCGGCGAGGCGTGCGTCTGTGACCTGACCGGCCCGTTCGACGTGTCGCAGCCGACGATCTCCCACCACCTCAAGGTGCTGCGCGAGGCCGGCCTCGTCGGCTCCGAGCGGCGCGGGACCTGGGTGTACTACTGGGTCCTGCCCGAGGCCCTGGCCCAGCTGTCCGCGCTGCTGCAGATCCCCGGCGCACCAGTGAAGGCCCAGGCATGAGCGGGGCGACCCCGCTGATACGGCGGGCGGCGGTCGAAGGGCTCGGTACGGCCGCGCTGGTCGCCGTGGTGGTCGGCTCCGGGATCCAGGCCACCGAACTCACCCAGGACGTCGGCCTCCAGCTCCTGGCCAACTGCCTGGCGACCGTCTTCGGCCTGGGCGTGCTGATCGCCCTGCTCGGCCCGGTGTCCGGCGCGCACTTCAACCCCGCCGTGACGCTCGCCGCCTGGTTCGACGGCGAGGGCTTCTCCCTCCGGGAGGCGGCTGCCTATGTCCCCGCCCAGATCGCCGGGGCGATCGGCGGCGCGGTCCTCGCGGACGCGATGTTCGGCCGGCCGCTGGTGGAGCTCTCGACGCACGACCGGTCCGCCGGCCACCTGTGGCTGGCCGAGGCCGTGGCCACGGCGGGCCTGGTCTGGCTGATCTTCGGCCTGACCCGCGCGGGCCGCGCCCACCTCGCCCCTGTGCTGGTCGCCGCGTACATCGGTGCGGCGTACTGGTTCACCTCCTCCACCAGCTTCGCCAACCCGGCCGTCACGATCGGCCGCGCCTTCACGGACACCTTCGCCGGCATCGCCCCGGCCTCCGTCGCCCCGTTCATCGGCGCGCAGCTCGTCGGGGCGGCCGCGGGCCTGGCACTGGTGGCGATCACGTTCGGCCGCCGCCCGACCCCCACCCGTACCGTCGCGGAAGCGGCAGAAAGCGTCCTGGCCTCATGAGCACCCCCAGCACCCCGTCCGTCCTGTTCGTCTGCGTGCACAACGCGGGCCGCTCCCAGATGGCCGCGGCCTTCCTCGCCCACCTGGGCGGCGACCGCGTACAGGTCCGCTCCGCGGGCTCCGCCCCGGCCGCCACCGTCAACCCGGCCGTGGTCGAGGCCATGCGGGAGGTCGGCATCGACATCGCCGCCGAGACCCCGAAGGTCCTCACGGTGGAGGCGGTCCAGGCGTCCGACGTCGTGATCACGATGGGCTGCGGCGACGCCTGCCCCGTCTTCCCCGGCAAGCGCTACCTCGACTGGCAGCTCGACGACCCCGCCGGACAGGGCGTCGAGGCCGTCCGCCCCATCCGCGACGAGATCGAGCGCCGAACCCGGAACCTGCTCGCGGAACTCGACGTCGAGACGCGTACCTGACCTGCGGGGCACATGGGGCGGGGGCACGCCGAGCAGGCCCTCGCCAGGGCAACGCCGAAGCTGCCCGCACCCGCCCTGGTAGCCGCCGACGACCAAGCACTCCTCCCCAGCAGGGCAGTTCACCAGCGCGCAACGCCGGCCTCGCCTGCCCGCAGGCGAAGGCGGAAGAAGACAAGCGGCTGGTGACGCACCTCGTCGGGCCATGCCGACAATGACGGGCGCGCCCGGCTCGACGCGCGGTATGTCCCCCGCGAACAAGGAGGACCATGGCCACGGAACGAAACATCCGGACGAACTTCGCCTTCTACCCTCCCGAGGGGGACGGCGGAGCCTGGCGCGCCACGCCGGCCACACTGGAGCGGGCGTTGCGAGAGGCATACCCCGATCCCGCCATCGGGCACCGGAGTTCCGGTCTCCGCGAGATGACGGTGCTGGACTTCGAGATCGAGCTGGCACCCGGCGTATGGGTGGATGGCACCGCGGCCATGGCCGAGCCCGACTACGCGTACATCACCCTCATCGACGTGACCGCGGACGAAGCCGGCGCCTTCGCCGTCTGGCTGCGGGACTCCTTCGCCCCGGCACCGAACCTCGTACGCTTCGCCAGCAGCCTCGCCATGGCGAACGGCGAGGACACCCCCTCGCCGCTGCCGACCGGATGGGCGCAGGCGGACATCAGCGACCTGCTGCGCCGACACCTCGACGCATTCGACTACGGGCCGGAGGCATAAAGCGGTCCGGGCTTGAACCGGCGCGTGATCGAGTGGCAGCCGCCGAGGACGACCTGAAGCAGCGGATCGAGCAGGCGGGGGAGCTCCCGGACCCGGCCGCGCCGAGAGGCTGAAAACCTTCCCGCGTATTCTCCGCAGCCACCCGCGGAAACCCGGGATCAGCCGGACATCGCCGGACGCGCCCGACCCCGCCAAGGGGTGCGTCCGGCACCTCCGCCGTCCACCGAACCCCGTCCTGACCAGCAAAAAGACCCTCCCGAAGGAGGGTCTTCGCCTATGCGCCCCCGGCAGGACTCGAACCTGCGGCCAAGTGCTTAGAAGGCACCTGCTCTATCCACTGAGCTACGGGGGCCGGGTGGTGGCCGTGTGGCCAGGAGCCCCTGGTGGGTGGGGTGTGGCCTTGCCGGGACAAGGATAGGGCTCCGATCGCCTTGGCCCGGTTGCTTCACCTGCGTGGCACGATGTGGAGGTTCGGTGAAGCGAACCGATAATCGCAGGCAGGTGCGATTCGCGCAGCGCTTTTCGCGCCGCTCGGGGCGGGTGTTGTGCACTCGTTATGCCCGACCTTCCGGTCACCACCCTTCTCTTCGGCGCGCAGGGTCGCAATAGGCTTCAAAAACACTCATAAATTGGGCATTCTTCGCATGTGGTGACCTTGGACGAACGGCCTCAGCTGATCGACGCACTCTCCGCCCTGCGCGACCGAGTCGCCGCCGTGCGTCTCCCACTGCCCCTCCCCGACACGCCCCGCGCCCGCCAGACCCGCGCCGAGTTGCTCGCTCAGCTCGACGACTACCTGGTGCCCCGGCTGAAGGACCCCGACGCCCCGCTCCTCGCCGTCGTCGGCGGATCCACCGGGGCCGGGAAGTCCACCCTCGTCAACTCCCTTGTCGGGCGCCGCGTCAGCGAGTCCGGCGTGCTCCGGCCGACGACCCGGACGCCCGTGCTCGTCTGCCACCCCGAGGACCACCACTGGTTCGCCGGGGTGCGGGTCCTCCCGCAGCTCACCCGCGTCTGGCTGCCCCAGTCCGACGAGGACCGCCCCGTCGACGAGCCCGCCCCCGAGGAGAACGCGCTGCGCGTCGAGACGGCCGCCTCGCTGCCCCGGGGGCTCGCCCTGCTCGACGCGCCCGACATCGACTCCCTCGTCGTCGAGAACCGGCTCCTCGCCGCCGAGTTGATCTGCGCCGCCGACATCTGGGTGATGGTCACCACCGCCTCGCGGTACGCCGACGCCGTGCCCTGGCACCTGCTCCGTACCGCGAAGGAGTACGACGCCACCCTCGTCACCGTCCTCGACCGCGTCCCCCACCAGGTCATCGGCGAGGTCTCCCGGCAGTACGAGGCGCTGCTCGACAAGGCCGGCCTCGGCGACGTACCCCGGTTCACCATCCCCGAGCTGCCCGAGTCCGCGGACGGCGGGAGCGGGCTGCTGCCCGACAGCGCCGTCGCCGCGCTCCGCGGCTGGCTCGCCCACCGCGCCCAGGACCCGGCCGCCCGGCAGCAGGCCGCCGACCGGACCGCCTCCGGGGTCATCGACTCCCTCGACGCCCGGCTGCCCGAGCTGGCCGGCGCGGTCGCCGCCCAGTACGCCGCGGCCGGCCGCCTCGGCGGAGTCGTCGAAGCCGCGTACGGGGAGCAGCGCAAGCGCGTCCGCAAGGAGCTCGGCCGCGGCGCCGTCCTCGCCGGGGACGCCCGCACCCGCTGGCGCGGCTACCCCCGCGACAGCACCACCGAGGAGCTCCTGGACGCCCTCGCCGAGTCCCTCGCCGCCCTCCTCCACTGCGCGGTCTCCGCGGCCGAGGAGCGCGTCCGGGACACCTGGCGCCGCGAACCCGCCTCCGAGGCCCTCGGCCCGCTGCGGACCGGCGGCGACCGGGAGGCGGCGGAGCGGATCGGCGTGGAGGTACGCCGCTGGCGCCGCGTCCTCGACGAGCTGGCCGAGGAGGAGGTGCGGAACGTGGAGCGCCCCTCCGGCTCCCGCAGCGCCGCGCCCGAGCCCGACACCGTCGCCGCCCTCCTCGCCGCCTCCCTCCTCGGCGGCCGCCGGGCCCGCGCCGCGGGCGAGCGGCTCGCCGAACTCCTCGGCGCCCAGGCCGCCCTGCGGCTGCGCGACAAGGGCGGCGACCTGGTCCTCTCGTACGTCGACCGCGTCCTGGACGCCGAGCGCGACCTGCGCCTCGCCCCCCTCGACGCGCTCGACGTGACCCCCGAGCCGCAGGCGGAGCTGATCGCCGCGCTCTCCGTACTGCAGAAGGAGAAGTGACGTGGTGGACGACGACCGGGAGCGCGGCCGCGAGCGCTGGGACGACGGCCTGATCGCGCGGCGCGCGGCCGAGAGGGCCGCCGCCGCGGAGGAGAAGGTGCCGGAGGCGCCGCAGGACGAGGACGACCTGCCACCCCTCGGCGGCAGCTACGGCGGCCCCCTCCGCAGCCGCCTCGACGCCCTCCACGAGCTCGTAGGGCTCTCCCGTACCCGCGTCGAGAGCGAGGCCCTCGCCGAGGCCGGACGCGTCCTCGACGAGGCCGCCGCCCGTCAGCGGCTCTCCTCCCGGCACACCGTGATCGCCCTCGCCGGGGCCACCGGAAGCGGGAAGTCCACCCTCTTCAACGCCCTCGCCGGCGTGCCCGTCTCCGAGACCGGCCTGCGCCGCCCCACCACCTCCGCGCCCATCGCGCTCAGCTGGTCCGAGGGCGCCGCCGGGCTGCTCGACCGGCTCGCCGTCCCCGGCAGGCTGCGCCGCCGCCCCCTCGCGGGCGGCGCGGGCGACACCGAACTCCAGGGGCTCGTCCTCGTCGACCTGCCCGACCACGACTCGGCGGTCACGGCCCATCGCGACCAGGTCGACCGGGTCCTCGGCCTCGTCGACGCCGTGATCTGGGTCGTCGACCCCGAGAAGTACGCGGACGCCGCCCTCCACGAGCGCTACCTGCGGCCGCTCGCCGGGCACGCCGAGGTCACCTTCGTCGTCCTCAACCAGATCGACCGGCTCGGCACCGAGGCCGCCGACCTCGTCCTCGACGACCTGCGGCGCCTCCTCGACGACGACGGCGTGGCGCTCGGCGAGCACGGCGAGCCCGGTGCGACCGTCCTCGCCGTCTCCGCGCTGACCGGCGACGGCATTCCCGAACTCCGCGAACTCATCGCCCGGTTCGTCCAGGAGCGCACCGCTCCCGAACGCCGCCTCGCCGCCGACGTCGACGCCGCGGCGACCCGGCTGCGCCAGGCGTACGTCGCCGACGGGCGACCCGGCCTCGACGAACGGGCCCGGGACGCCTTCACGGACCGGCTCGCCGCCGCCGTCGGCGCCCACGCCGCGGGCGAGGCCGCCGAACGGGTCTGGCGCCGGGGCGCCATCCGCGCCTGCGGCACGCCCTGGCTGCGGCTCTACCGCTGGTACGAGCGGCTGCGCGCGCACGGCTCCACCGACCCGCACCTCGAATCCCCCGTCGAGGACGAACTGACGGCACGCCAGCGCGTCGAGCAGGCCGTACGGATCGTCGCCGACGAGGCCTCGCGCGGGCTCCCGGCGCCCTGGGCGCAGGCGGTGCGCGAGGCGGCCGCGCGCGGGGCCGAGGGGCTGCCGGAGGCCCTGGACGAGCTGACGGTCTCCATGGGGGACCCGGCGGCCCGGCCGCCGCGGCCCTCCTGGTGGCCCGCGGCCGTCCTCGCCCAGGCGGTGATGACGCTCCTGCAGATCTTCGGCGCCCTGTGGCTGATCGGCCAGATCGTGGGTGTGGTGGAGCCGGGGCTGCTGCCGCCGGTCCTCGTGATGCTCGGCGGGATCATCGGCGGTCCGCTCGTCGAATGGGCCTGCGAGGGCGCCGTGAAGGGCCCGGCCAGGCGGTACGGGCAGGAGGCCGAGCGCCGCCTGCGGGAGGCGGCGGCGGCCTGCGGCCGGGCCCGGGTCCTCGACCCGGTGGCGGCGGAGCTGATGCGCTACCGGGAGGTGCGCGAGCAGTACGCGACGGTGGTGGGCGCGCGGCCCTCGGTGGCCGCCCGGGTCGTCGGCGGCGGCCGCTCCGGTACGACACGGCTGGGCGCCACGAGGGCGGGGGTGCGGGGGAGGTAGGACGCTCACCCGGACAGGGCTCGCCACCCTTCCGGGTGAGGGAGTTGTCCCCCGGCGCGCGGCTGTCCACAGGCCCGAGCGGGATCTTTCCGGCCGCCCCAGCATGGTTCTCACGGAGCAGTACGACGTGAGGGTGAGGGCGGAACCATGAACGACACGACCGTGACGCTCGTCGGCAACGTGGCGACGGCGGTGGAGTACCGGGACACGGTGGCCGGCGGGGTGGCCCGCTTCCGGTTCGCGGTGACCGCGCGCCGCTGGGACCGGGAGAAGGGACTCTGGTCCGACGGGAACACCAGCTTCTACACGGTGTCGGCCTGGCGCTCGCTCGGGGCCAACCTCGCCGCCTCGGTCTCCGTCGGGGAACCGCTCGTGGTGCACGGCCGCCTGAAGGTCCGTGAGGAGGAGCGCGACGGGCAGCGCAAGACGTTCGTGGACGTGGACGCGGTGGCCGTGGGGCACGACCTGAGCCGGGGGACGGCCGCCTTCCGGCGCGCGGCGCGGGCGGAGTCCAGGCCGGCCGAGCAGGACCCGTGGGCGGTGGCGGCGGAGGAGGGGGCGGCGGTGACTCCGCAGCTGGTAACCACGTCCTGACCTTGCGTGGTGGGGATTTGTCGACCAACTCGCTTGCGCGATAACAATTCCGAGTCGGAATGGTTATCTGACCGTATGACAGGGCACCGGGGGGTTCTGCGTCCCTAGGATTCCCGGATACTCATGTGGCACGTGAGCCCATTGAGTCTGTGAGTTCTGCTGGCGTGCGCTCCCCCCACGCGAATCGACCAAGTTCGCGGAGCGACTCGCCCGGAGGGGAATCCAATGTTTTCAGTTCGTGGGCGTGGTGTTGCCCGCCTGGCAGCCACGATCCTGGTCTCCGGCCTCGTCGCGACCGGTGCGATAGCGACCGCCGGTCCGGCGCTGGCCGATGAAGGCGCCCCGGGCACCGGCGGTGTCATGGCGAAGTTCCGCGGCATGACCGACGACGCCGGCGCTGTCGAGATCACCGAGAAGGACGGCACCAAGTGGCCGGTCAACGGTGGTCTGTTCAAGATGGAGGTCGAGGGCGGAGGCACCCTCTTCACCTACTGCATCGACCTCCGCACCGGGGCGAAGCGCGACTTCGACTACAAGGAAGTCGGCTGGGACGAGTCCTCCCTGCACAACAACGGCAACGCGGGCAAGATCCTCTGGATCCTGGAGAACGCCTACCCGAAGCTGTCCGCCGACACCCTCGGCGGCAAGGTGGGCGCCGACCTCTCCAAGCAGGAGGCCGCAGCCGGCACTCAGGCCGCGATCTGGACCCTCTCCGACGACGTCGTCGCGACGCCGAAGGACGAGGACGCCGAGAAGCTGAAGGAGTACCTGCTGGAGAAGGCGGTCGAGCTCGACGAGCCGACGGCCTCCCTGGGCCTCTCCCCGGCCACCGTGGCGGGCAAGGCCGGCGACAAGCTCGGCCCGATCACCGTCACCACCAACGCCGAGACCGCCAAGCTCGCGGCCGCCCCCGGCGCCCCCGCCGGCGTCAAGGTCGTCGACAAGGACGGCAAGGCGGTCACCGAGGCCAAGAACGGCGACCAGGTCTACTTCGACGTTCCGGCCGGCACCGCCGACGGCACCGCCGAGCTGACCGCCGAGGCCACCACCAAGGTCTCGCTCGGCCGCGCCTTCGTCTCCGTCGACGGCCCGTCGCAGACCCTGATCCTGGCCGGCTCCAGCGACTCCACGGTCACCGCCAAGGCCTCCGCCACGTGGGCCAAGAAGGGTGCCGTCCCGTCCGTCTCGGTCGCCAAGGACTGCGCCAAGGGCGGCCTGGAGGTCATCGCCTCCAACAAGGGCGACGAGGCCTGGACCTTCGACCTGAAGGGCACCTCGTACACGGTCGCCGCCGGTGAGACGAAGACCATCACGGTCCCGCTCGCCGAGGACGAGGCGTACAAGTTCACGATCACCGGCCCGAACGGCTTCGAGGAGACCTTCGAGGGCGTCCTGGACTGCAAGACGGCCACCCCCGGCCCGAAGCCGTCGGAGACCCCCTCCACCACCCCCTCGGCGACGCCGTCCACCCCGTCGACCACGGGCGGCACCACCGGTGACACCACGGGCGGCACCACCACCGGTGGCGGCGACCTCGCCGAGACCGGCAGCTCCAACGCCACCCCGATGATCGCCGGCATCGCCGCCGTGCTCGTCGTGGTCGGTGGTGGCGCGGTGTTCTTCCTCCGCAAGAAGAAGACCGCCGGCCAGTGAGCCAGGCACCGGGTGCCGGGCCCACGCCCGGCGCCCGGGCCGAAGCCCGGCCTCATGGAGTGAGCCGCTGACCCCGCGGAGTGATCCGCGTCACACGCGCCCCGCCCCGTGACCCCCGCACGACCCCGGACCGCACCCGCGCCCGGGGTCGTCGCACGTCCACGCCCCGAAACGGCTTCCTTCCGCCCTCGGGAGCCCCTCGCGGCCCCCTCCGCGGCCCCGCTTCCCGTCTTACCGGTTTCCGCCTGAGGGTGGCGGTCAGGCAAGATGGGGTGTATCTGCCCACTCACTCCTTGCCGGACGGTTTCTCTTGGCTGAGTACATCTACACGATGCGCAAGACGCGCAAGGCGCACGGCGACAAGGTCATCCTCGATGACGTGACGCTGAGCTTCCTGCCGGGCGCGAAGATCGGTGTGGTCGGCCCGAACGGTGCCGGTAAGTCCACCGTTCTGAAGATCATGGCGGGCCTGGAGCAGCCGTCCAACGGTGACGCGTTCCTGTCGCCCGGCTTCACCGTCGGCATGCTCCTGCAGGAGCCGCCGCTCGACGAGTCGAAGACCGTCCTGGAGAACGTGCAGGACGGCGCCGCCGAGATCATGGGGAAGCTGCAGCGCTTCAACGAGGTCGCCGAGCTCATGGCGACCGACTACTCGGACGCGCTCATGGACGAGATGGGCAAGCTCCAGGAGGACCTGGACCACGCCAACGCCTGGGACCTCGACGCCCAGCTGGAGCAGGCCATGGACGCCCTGGGCTGCCCGCCCAGCGACTGGCCGGTCACGAACCTCTCCGGTGGCGAGAAGCGCCGCGTCGCGCTCTGCAAGCTCCTCATCGAGGCGCCCGACCTGCTCCTCCTCGACGAGCCCACCAACCACCTTGACGCCGAGTCGGTGAACTGGCTGGAGCAGCACCTCGCCAAGTACCCCGGCACCGTCGTCGCCGTCACCCACGACCGGTACTTCCTCGACAACGTCGCCGAGTGGATCCTTGAGCTCGACCGCGGTCGCGCCCACCCGTACGAGGGCAACTACTCCACCTACCTCGAGAACAAGGCGACCCGCCTCAAGGTCGAGGGCCAGAAGGACGCCAAGCGTGCGAAGCGTCTGAAGGAAGAGCTGGAGTGGGTGCGGTCCAACGCCAAGGGGCGTCAGGCCAAGTCCAAGGCCCGTCTCGCCCGCTACGAGGAGATGGCGGCCGAGGCCGACAAGATGCGGAAGCTGGACTTCGAGGAGATCCAGATCCCGCCGGGCCCGCGTCTGGGCTCCATCGTCGTCGAGGTCGAGAACCTCTCCAAGGCCTTCGGCGACAAGGTCCTCATCGACGATCTCAGCTTCACCCTGCCGCGCAACGGCATCGTCGGTGTCATCGGCCCGAACGGCGCCGGCAAGACCACGCTCTTCAAGATGCTCCAGGGTCTGGAGACCCCGGACTCCGGCTCCGTCAAGGTCGGCGAGACCGTCAAGATCTCGTACGTCGACCAGAGCCGCGCCAACATCGACCCGAAGAAGACGCTGTGGGCGGTCGTCTCCGACGAGCTCGACTACATCAACGTCGGCCACGTCGAGATGCCCTCCCGCGCCTACGTCTCCGCGTTCGGCTTCAAGGGGCCGGACCAGCAGAAGCCGGCCGGTGTGCTCTCCGGTGGTGAGCGCAACCGCCTGAACCTCGCGCTCACCCTCAAGCAGGGCGGCAACCTGCTGCTCCTCGACGAGCCCACCAACGACCTCGACGTCGAGACCCTGGGGTCCCTGGAGAACGCCCTCCTCGAGTTCCCGGGTGCGGCCGTGGTCATCTCCCACGACCGCTGGTTCCTGGACCGGGTCGCCACCCACATCCTCGCGTACGAGGGTGACTCCAAGTGGTACTGGTTCGAGGGCAACTTCGAGTCGTACGAGAAGAACAAGGTCGAGCGGCTCGGCCCGGACGCGGCCCGCCCGCACCGCGCCACGTACAAGAAGCTGACCCGAGGCTGAGGTCAGTGACCAGGCACATCTACAGCTGTCCCCTTCGCTGGTCGGACATGGACGCCTTCGGGCACGTCAACAACGTCGTCTTCCTGCGGTACCTGGAAGAGGCGCGGATCGACTTCATGTTCCGGCTGGCGCCGGGGGACGGTTCCCCCTCGTTCTCCGGCGGGTCCGTCGTGGCCCGGCACGAGATCGACTACAAGCGGCCGCTGGTCCACCGGCACGAGCCGGTGACCATCGAGTCCTGGGTCACGAAGATAGGCGCGGCGTCGCTGACGATCGCGTACGAGGTCAAGGACGCGGACGTCGTGTACGTCCGGGCGTCCACGGTCGTCGTGCCCTTCGACCTGGAGGCGCAGCGGCCGCGCCGGATCACCTCCGAGGAGCGCGAGTTCCTCCAGGAGTACGTCGACGACGGGATGTCGTCCGCCGCATGACCGTGCTCGCTCCGCTGCACTTCGCCGACGCCAGGGAGGCCGCGGCCCTCGCCGCCTTCCTCACCCGGCTCGTCCACTACGACCGGGCCGCCGCCGTCCGCCTCCAGGCGGGCGGCGGGGCGCTTGCCGTCTTCGGGCGGCCTCCGTCGTTCGAGGTGCTCGCGATCCGCACGGCCCGCCTCGTCGACGCCGTGGACCTCGACGTCACCGTCTCCGCCGGCGAACTCCTCGACGGCATCGAGGAGTCGGCGGGCAAGGCGGTCGTCCCCGACTCCGTGACCGGCCCGCCGTGGACCGGCGTGCTCCCGCCGCGCGCCGGCTGGGAGCCGGTTCCCGGCCTTCCCGACGTCCCCGGGATGCGGGGCGCCGTCGCGGCCGCCGTCCGCGAGTTCCGCGCGCGGGACGAGGAGCTGCCGGAGGAGCAGCGCACCCGGACCGGGCGCGACGCCCTCGGCCGCGAGATCTGGTCCCGGACCCTCGGCGCCACCGGGCTGCCGCTGCGTGCCGTGCACGCCGCCCAGTCGCTCGGCTTCCTGCCGCCGGGGGAGGCGCCGGTGGCCCTGTTCGCCTCCGGACCGTGGCTGCGGCTGCGTACCCCGTACGGCTCGATCGCGCTGCGTACCGTACCGATCGCGATGGGTCTCACCCCTCGGTGATCGACTTCCGGGTCGACGGGCCGCTCACCGGGGACGAACTCAACACCCTCTTCCACGACGCCTGGCCCGGGCACCAGGACACCGACTTCGGTCCCGTCCTCGCCCGCAGCCTGCTCCGGGTCACCGCCCGCCGTGCCGGGCGGCTCGTCGGTTACGTGAACGTCGTCGGGGACGGCGGCGTCCACGCCTTCCTCCTCGACACCACCGTCCACCCCGACGAGCGCCGCCAGGGCCTCGGCGTCGCCCTCGTACGGGCCGCCGCCGAGGCCGTCCGCGAGCGCGGCGCGCACTGGCTGCACGTGGACTTCGAGCCGCACCTCACCGCCTTCCACGAGCGGTGCGGCTTCCGCCCGACGGCGGCCGGGCTCATGGACCTGACCGGCTGAGCCCCTCGTCGCGTCCCTCCCCGGCGATCGCGGCCACCGAGAGCGCCGCCGAGAGGACGAGCAGGGAGGCCGGGATCACGGGGGAGCCGTGGTCCTCGTTGTCGCGTGCGAGGACCGGGTCCATGCGGTGGGCCGGGTCGTAGGCGATCCGGACCGCCCCGCCCGTCGCGGCGATCCGCTCCTCGGCCGAGAACTCGGTGGGATAGCCGCCGACGCAGTCCAGCGTGTGGTGGTACAGCGTCTTGGCGGGGGGTGCGCCCTCGCCGAAGGTCGGGTGGTGGGTGACCCGGACCTCGCCCACCACGACGCAGTCGGCGACCGCGCCCCGGACCGCGGAGTCCCGCGCTTCCACCCAGACCGCCGTCAGGCCCGCCAGGATCAGGACGGCCGCGGCGATGCTGCCGCCCTCGCGGAAGAGCGCGTTGTGCGCCAGGAGCGCGGCGGCGGTCAGTGCGAGGCCGCCGCCCACCGCGAGGACCGTGGGGAGGCCGTGCGGGCTGCGGAGGTTCCAGCCCGCCCACTGCCACAGGAGCGCTCCGGCGACGGCGGGCACGAGCAGCGCCCCGGCGTACGGCACGGCCTTTCCCATGAGCACCCCCGTGAACGACTTCGGCAGTCGGCCGGATCCGTGGGTGGGGACGCCCTTTCCGCCGTGCACGGTTGCGCCGCTCCGGCCTCAGCCCTCCGCGTCGTCCGGCCACACCCCGATGTGGTCCTGCTCCAGCTCCAGCGCCACCCGGTGCTCCATGCCGAGGGCCTGGGTGTACTCCGCCGGGAGCTGGAGGCGGCCCGCGCGGTCGAGCATCGCGTACTCGCGCGCCACCATCGACTCCTGGCCCAGCTCGTCGACCTCCGTGCGGCGCAGCACCTCCGAGGAGGTGCGGCCGTCGCGGATGGCGACGGTGCGGCGCACCTCGGAGGCGACCGCCTGGTCGTGGGTGACGATCACGATCGTCGTGCCCAGCTCCTCGTTGGCGCGGCGGAAGGCCGCGAAGACCTGCTCGCCCGTGGCCGAGTCCAGCTCGCCCGTCGGCTCGTCGGCGAGGAGCACGGCCGGGTTGTTGGCCAGGGCGACCGCGATGGCCACCCGCTGCTGCTGGCCGCCGGAGAGCTGGTGCGGCCGCCGGTCCCGGATCTCCGCGATGCCCAGCATGGCGAGCAGCTCCTCGGCCCGCTCCGCCTTCTGCTTGGCGCGACCCCGCAACTGCATGGGCAGCGCCACGTTCTGGGCGGCCGTCAGATACGGGAGGAGGTTCCGGGCGGTCTGCTGCCAGACGAAGCCGACGACCTCGCGGCGGTAGCGCAGCCGCGCCTTGCCGTCCATCCCGAGCAGGTCGCAGCCGGCGACCCGGGCCGCGCCGGCGGTCGGCACGTCCAGTCCCGCCAGGATGTTCATCAGCGTCGACTTGCCGGAGCCCGAGGCGCCGACCAGGGCCATCAACTCGCCCTCCTTCACCAGGAGGTCGAGCCCCTGGAGCGCCTGTACCTCCACCCCGTCCGTGGTGAAGATGCGGACCAGGCGGTCGCAGGCGATGAGCGCGTCATGACCGTACGAGGGCCGGTCGCGGTGCGCGGTGGCCCGCCGCTCCAGCTCCTCAAGAGTCGTGTCGGACGGGGCCGTGTCGGTCTTCGTCATCGTGCGTCTCCTGCCCTGAGTTCCTTGATCGAGCTCCTGCGTCCCGCCCACCACGCCTGTCCGGCCGCCGCGAGCGCCGTCAGGACGACGACGGCGAGCGCGGGCAGCAGGAGCGACCACGGGTCCGCCCGCAGCGGGGCGCTGTCCAGCGGGGCGAAGCCCGGTGCCGTCGCGAGCGCCAGCCGGAACAGGTCGATGCCCGGGGCGAGCAGCGGCACCGTCGCCCAGCCGACGAGGATGCCGCCGAGCGCCGCGAGGACCGCCTGCGGCAGCGCCTCCAGGCCGAGCAGCCGCCGCGCCTGCTTCCGGGTGAGCCCCATGGTCCGCAGCCGGGCGAGGAGCGTGGTCCGCTCCGGCGCGCTCTGCAGCAGCGAGAGCAACACGGCCACGACGGCGAAGGCGGCGCCCGCGCCGATCGCGCCGAGGTAGATCTGCTCGGCACCGGACTGGAGCGGCGAGTCCACGTACGTGGCCCGCTCCTCGCTGCGCAGCTTCACGACGAGGGAGCTCGACTTCCCCCGAGCCGACTTCGCCTGAGCCGACTTCGCCTTCACGACGGCGCGCAGCGCGGCACCGTCCACCGGTCCCGTGACGAGCAGCGAGGTGTCCGCCCGGTGGGTGAGGTCGGCGCCGTTGACGAGGAGGAAGTCGGCGTCGTCCAGGGCCGGGGTGGTCGAGCGGACCGCGACCACCTTCACCCGGAAGACACCCGCCGCCGCGATGATGTCCATGGGGCCCTTGCCGAGCCGTTCGGCGACCGACGGCGAGGCGATCGCGGGCAGCACCCGCTCGGTGTCCGCCACGGCGTCCTCGCCGCCCCTGCCGGTCGAGGCGAGCAGCCCGGCGGGGAAGGGGCCGAAGCCGGTCCGCTGCGCGAGCCGGGTGTACGAGGCGGGCTCGACGCCCACGAGCGCCGCGCTCATCGGCTGGACGGCGGTCCCCTGGGTGGACGGCAGGGAGACCCCGTACTCGGACTGCACCGCGGCCACGTCCCGTACCCCCTTCAGACCGCGCACCGACTCGGTGAGTCCGGCGGGCAGCGGGGTCCACTCGATCGGGCTGCCGATCCGGGCGTCCGCGCCGGTCGCGAGCAGCGCGGCGCGGTCCCGGGCGTCGGCGACGCCCGCGAGGACCGAGCCGCCGAAGGCCGCCGTGGTCAGCGCGAGGACGAGGGCGAGCAGCGGGAGGGTGCCCGAGGACGGGGCGCGCCCGGCGCGGGCGAGGGCCAGCGGTCCGACGGCACCGCGCAGTCTGCGGGCCGGGCGGGCCAGCCACCGCAGGGGCAGCGGGTAGACCCGTACGAGGACCATGGCGGCGATCAGGCCGACGAGCACGGGGGCGGCGCTCACCAGGTGGTCCCCGGAGTCGCCGGTGCCGCGCAGCCGCAGCGAGACGACCGCGCCCACGGCGAGGACGAGCAGGGTGAGTTCGAGGACCGTGCGGCGCCGGGAGGGGCGCGCGGTGAGCAGGTCGTCGCGGCCGCCGTGAAGGCGCGGGCGCCGGTGCAGGACGACCGCCCGCACGGGGAGGACGAGCATCGCGAGCAGGGCGACGAGGGCGGCGGCGAGGACGGAGGGGCCGAGGGGGATCCCGCCGGACCCGCCGTCGGGTGGCCGGACGGTCGCCACCGCGAGGCCGAGGGCGAGCGCGGCGGCCGGTACGGCGACGGCCGAGGTCTCGCCGAGCAGCCGCAGGCCGATGCCGGTGAGGGAGGCGCCGCGGGAGCGGAGCAGCGAGAGTTCGCTGTCGCGGCGGGCGACGAAGAGGCCGCCGGTCATCGCGAGGACGACCGCGGCGACCGCGCCGATCCCGAAGACGGCGACGGCCACCACCGGGTCGATGGCCTCGCGCATCGAGCGGTAGGAGCCGACGATCTCGTCGAGCTGTGTGGCGAGGGCGGCGTTGGCCTTCACGGTCTTGCGCATCTTGACCAGGTCGGGTCCGCCGGTCGCCGAGTCGAGGGCGGCGTCGAGCCGGTCGATGTCCCGCCCGGTGAGGTGGCCGGCCTCCGGCATGTACCGGAAGAAGACCTCCGGGGCGCCCGTGGTGGACAGCACGGCGGGCGCGGAGGTGGGGGACAGGATCAGGGCGGCCTGCCAGTAGTACTTGATCTCGTCGCCGATCAGCGGGGTGAGCGCCGGGGTGTGCAGCAGCGGTTCGACCGCCCAGTAGGGGGACTCGGGGGCGCGGGGCTCCACGATCCCGGTGACCGTGACGGCGATCGGCACCACGCTGAGCTTGCTCGGCACGTGCACGACGGAGCCGGGCCTCAGGTGCAGTGACTCGGCGGTCTTCGCGGTCACCACGGCTTCCGGGGCGTCGGCCGTGCCCGCGGCCGGCCGGCCCTCCCGCAGCTTCGCGTTCTCGGTGAGGGCGGACGGCGCGGAGAGGAGGAACTCGGGGGGAACCCCGTCGGGCGCGGGCAGCCAGGGGTCGGTTCCCGTGAGCCGCTTGACCGTGCGGACGCCGTGGAAGCTGTGCTCCGGGTCGGTCAGGATCGGCGCGGGGAACAGGGCGCGCACCGCCTCGCGCTGTCCCTGGAGGAAGCCGGGGGCCAGACCGGGGCCGTGCTCGGACACGGGGATGGTGTAGGTCAGTTCGAGGACGGTGTTGCGGGGCGCGGCGGTCCGGACGCCGTCCCGGAGTCCCTCGGTCTCGTACCGGTCGACGGCACGGGGCAGCGCGGCCGCGAGGTACGCGGTGACGAGCACGAGCAGGGCGAGGGAGGCGGCGGCCCAGGGCGCGGTCCGCAGCCGGGTCCGCACCCAGGGCGCCACCGCGCGGGCGGGCTTGTCGGACCGGGGCATGTCGGGGGCCTTCCTGCGCGCGGCGGGCATGTCGGTGCCGTCGTCGTTGTCGCTGTACGGGGCGGTCGGCGGCATCAGTTGTCCCCCTGGTGGCGCAGGGTCACGGCCGGGTCGGTGCGGCGCAGGGCGATCCCGGCGACGATGGCGAGCGGCAGGGCGGCGACGCCGGCGAGGAGCAGGGCCACCTGGCCGAGGGGCAGTTCGACGAGGACCGGCGGGACGGGCCGGGTGGCCTGGCCGGTGAGGACGACGAGCGGGACGACGGCCCGGGCCAGGACGGTGCCGAGGCCGATGCCGACGAGCAGGCCGATGCCGATGAGCAGGCCCTGTTCGGCGGCGACCAGCCGGGCGAGCTTGCGGCGCGGTGCGCCGAGCGCCCGCAGCACGCCGAACTCGGCGGAGCGTTCCCGCATCGCGCCGGCCGAGCCGACCGCGAAGCCGACGGCGGCGAGCGCGGCGGCGGCCGCCGCGACCGCCATCAGGGCGGCGTTGGGGCCCGCGCCGAGCGGGTCGCCGAGGAGTTCGGCGGCGATCTCGTCGCGTACGAGGACCTGGGAGGGGTCCGTGTCGGCGCGGGCGCGCAGGGCCTTCGCGACCTCGTCGGTGCGGCCGGGGGCGGTGGTCAGCCACCACTCGCCGGGCGGCAGGGTCACCGTCCCGTCGGTGGCGGAGGAGAGGTACTGGTTGACCGCGGCCAGGTCGAGGAGGACCGCGCCGCCGTCCTCGGGGGTGGCGATGCCGCTCGCGGCGGAGTCGGTGCGGGCGCCGGGGCCGGTGGTCGGCAGCTCCTTGACCACCCGGTCGACGGTGGCGTCGACCTGGCGGCCGTCGATGTCGACCTCGATGAGGTCGCCGGGCTCGGCGCCGGTCGCGGTCATGAAGGTCTCGGTCGCCACGGCCGAGAGGCGTTTCGGGGCCTTGGGGGCGGGGGCGTCCAGCCGCAGGGCGAACTCCGAGGGCGCGAGCTTGCCGTCCCCGACGGGGATGCTGGTGAGGGCGAAGGAGACGGAGTACGGGGCGGGGCGACCGCCGGGCCCGGCGCTGCCGGTCCGTCCGTTCGCGGCGCCCTCGGTCGTCTCCCCGTTGAGGTAGGCCAGCTCGAAGGCGGAGGCCCAGGGGGTGAGGACCTGCGCGGGGTCGTGCGTCTTCGTGCCGCCGTCGGCCCCGGTGGTGGTGAAGCTCTCGACGTGCAGGGTCCGCGTGTGGTCCGGGCCGTCGGCGATCGGCCCGGCGAGCTCCAGGCCGATGAGGGCGAGGCGGCCGCCGGAGCCGTGGGCGTCGTCGGTGCCGGGCACGGCGGTGAGCGCGCCGAGGTCGAGGCTCAGCCGGTGCGTGCGGCCGTCGGACGGCAGCGATCCCACGGCCTGCCGGTACGGGATGCCGCTCGGGTCCGCCAGGACGGCCGTGACCCGGGCCTCGGGCGTGCCGGCGGGCGCGGAGGTCCGCAGGTCGAGGGCGAGCGTGCGGGTGCCGGCGGGCAGCGGGAGACCGGGGAGGCCGGTGGACTTCGGGGTCAGCGGGGCCAGCAGTGACGGGACGGGCACGCCGGAGAGGTCGGGGCGCAGCAGCAGCCCGCCGGCGTTGCGGGTGTCGACGGCCAGGACGGCGGCGTTCTTCCCGGACACGTCCATGCTGGAGCGGTGCACCGGGGCCACGGCCTCGACGCCCGGGACGGCGGCGAGGCGTTCGGTCTGCGTCGGCTCGCCGGGTCCCGCGCCCAGCACCCGGATGTCCGTACCGGTGCGGAAGTCGGCCTGGTCGCGCTGCGAGCGCTCCCACGAGCCGCTCTGCCCGATGGCCAGCATGCCCATCGCCACGGCGAGGACGAGGAGGAGGACGGGGCCCGCGCCGCGCAGCGGCCGGCGGCTGAACTGCCAGCCCGCGAGGGCGGCGGAGAGACCGCGTCCGCCGGCCGCGCGCCGCTCGGCCAGCTTGGCGGCGGGCGGCAGCAGACGCAGCGTCAGGACGGTGCCGGCGAGCAGGGCGAGGGCGGGCGCGGCGATGAGCACCGGGTCGACGGAGCCCCCGCCGGCCTCGTCCGCGCCGAGGGTGCCGCCCGCGGAGGCCGGCCGCTGGAGCTGCCAGTAGGCGACGGCGGCGATGGCGAGGAGGCCGATGTCGGCCCCGGCCCGTACCGGACCGGGGAGCGCCGCCGAGCGGGCCTTGCGGAGCGAGACGACGGAGCCGTCCCCGGCGGCGAGCGCGGGGGCCACGACGGCCGCCGCGCAGCACAGCGCGACCAGGGCGGCGACCAGCCACACCTGGGGTGAGGGGGAGGTGTCGAGGCGCACCCCGAGCGAGGAGAGCGCGGACCGCTCGGCGAAGAGCCGGGTCAGCGGGCCGGACAGGAGCGGGGCGGCGAGCGCGGCGGGCAGGGCGAGCAGCAGGGCCTCGGCGGCGGCGAGACCGGCGATGCGGCGCCGTGAACCGCCGCGGGCCCGCAGCAGGGCCGTCTCGCCGGAGCGCTCGGTGCTGAGCAGCCGGGCGACGAGCAGCAGGGCGTACGCGGCGAGCAGCACCAGCTGCACGGCGACGATCAGGAGGGTGGAGCGGGAGACGAGCAGCGCCCGCTGGGTCTGGTCCAGGACGGTGGGGAGCGCGGTCGACGCGGAGATCGTCGTGCCGAACTTGTCGGTGGCGTCCGCCAGCGCCTTCGGGCCTTCGGTCGCCGTGGTCCGCAGGGCGTCCATCCGGTCCGTGGTGAAGCCGGTGAAATCGGCGGAGCCGAGCCAGGACGTGTCGCCGGAGCTCAGCGCCCCGGAGCCGAGGACGGCCGGGTCGACGAGCAGCGGCCCGTACGTGGTGAACGCGACCGTGCGCACGCCGCGGCCGCCCGCCGGGTCGAGCTGCCAGTACAGGTCACGCGTGTCGACGGGCCGGTAGACGCCGGTGACCCGGGCCTTCACCTTCCGGTCCTTGAGCCGGTCGGTGAGGTCGAGCACCGTGCCGGGGCCGACCTTGAGCCGCCGGGCGGCCTCCTCGGGCAGCGCCGTCTCGACGACGCCGCCGGCCCGGGCGGGCGCGGGCCAGGAGCCCTTGACGAGCGAGAGCCGCGAGCGGTCGAGCGCGGCGAACTGTGTCAGGTCGGGGTCGCCCTGGCGGGCGGCGGGCGGCTGGAGACTCCGGGGCAGCGCGTACGGCCCCGAGAGCTCCAGCCGCCGTACGGTCACCGGCAGCCCGTCGAAGGTCTTCCGCATGCCGTCCGCGACGGCGGCGTCGGCACTGGCCCGTTTCCCGGCCGGCACCTGCCCCCGCACGAGCATCGAGGCGGCGGCCGCGGACCGGCCCCGCAGTCCGGCCTGGAGCGCCGCGTCCCCGATCGCGCCGGAGAAGGCGGCGAGGGTGGCGAGCACCGAGGTCGTCAGGAGCACGGCGAGCAGCGCCGCGGCGAGCAGCAGCCGGTGTGCCCTGACACGCAGAAATACGAACCCCGTCACCCATCCCCCTGGCCCCCGCTGAAGTTTCCTCGGATGCTTTCAGAGGGCACGCGTCGCTGGTAACCGCTTGCACACGGACCTTGATGGGATCGTGACCGTTAATCGGCGTTCCGTGTCCGGAACGTTTCAATCCGTGCTTCTGGCCGGGGGTCTGCTAGTTCGCGCTGTTCACCATCGAAGCCGCCGCGTACGTCAGGTACCGCCACAGCTCGCTCTCGTGCTCCGGCGCGAGGCCGAGGGAGTCGAGGGCGTCGCGCATGTGGCGGAGCCAGGCGTCGTGGGCCGCCCGGTCCACGGTGAACGGGGCGTGGCGCATCCGGAGCCGGGGGTGGCCGCGGTGGTCGCTGTAGGTGCGGGGGCCGCCCCAGTACTGCATCAGGAAGAGGGCGAGACGCTCCTCGGCCGGACCGAGGTCCTCCTCGGGGTACATCGGGCGCAGCAGCGGGTCCCCCGCGACCCCCTCGTAGAAACGGCGGACGAGACGGCGGAACGTCTCCTCGCCGCCGACCTGCTCGTAGAAGGTCTGCTCCTGCGTCGTTTCCCCGGGAATCTCGTTCACCGTTCCATCGTCTCAGATGACCCGGCCGAGGACCGGAGGCTTAGGACCGTCCCCGGACCGCCCGTACGGCCGCTCGCCCGGGGCCCCCGAGGGCGGGAGAGTGGACCCATGGACGAGTTCGCCGAGGCCGGCGCGAGGGAGCGGCGCGCGCTCGTGCGGGAGATCGAGGAGGACGGCCTGCTGACCGACCCCGCCTGGCGGGCGGCCTTCGCCGAGGTGCCGCGCCACCTCTTCGTCCCGTACTACTACGTCTCCGCGCCCGGCGGCTACGAGCGGCTCTGGTCCGGCGACCCCGAGCCGGAGCGGCGGGACCGCTGGCTGCGCGGGGCGTACGCGGACACGGCGATCGCCACCCGGGTACGGGACGGGGACCTGGTCTCGTCCGCGAGCCAGCCCTCCCTGATGGCGCTCATGCTCGACGCCCTGGACGTACGCGACGGGCACGACGTCCTGGAGATCGGCGCCGGCAGCGGCTACCACGCGGCCCTGCTCTGCCACCGTCTCGGCGAGGAGCACGTCACCACCGTCGACCTCGACGAGGAGATCGCCGAATCCGCCCGGACCCATCTCGCGGCCGCCGGGTACCGGCCCGCGGTGCTCGCCGCCGACGGCGCCCGCGGCTGCCCCGAGCGCGCCCCGTACGACCGGATCGTGGCGACCTGCGCGGTGCCCTCCGTCCCGTACCCCTGGCTCGCCCAGTGCCGGCCCGGGGCGCTCGTCCTCGCCCCGCTGTCCACCGGGCTGATCCTGCTGCGGGTGCGCGACGCCGGGCACGCGGAGGGACGGTTCCTCGCTACCTCGGCGTACTTCGTGGCGCTCCGGGGCGTCGGCGCCCGGGCGTCCCAGGGGCCGCGCCACGGGCCGGGCGCCGACGAGCGCTTCCTGTTCCTGTGGGGGCTGATCGGCGGGGCGGGGCCCGACAGGCGCGAAGCGCTCTCGCTCTGGCTGCGCGAGCGGCGGCCGGAGCGGGAGCGCTTCGGGGTGACGGTCAGCGGCGCCCGTCAGTGGGCCTGGCTGGACGACCCCGCGGGGCCGTACGCCTGGCCCCTGCCGGGGACCGTCTGACGGTCAGGCGAGACGGACCGTGATCGTGGTCCAGGCGCCGACGTGCACCCGGTCGCCGTCCTGGAGCTGGACGGGGACGTAGGGCTGGATCGGCTCCTCGCCGCCGTTGACCGTGGTGCCGTTGGTGGAGTTCTGGTCCACCACCGCCCACGAGCCGTCCGGCTGCTGCACGAGCACGGCGTGCTGGTGCGAGACGCCCGGGTCCTCCGGCGGCACCGACAGGTCGATGTCGGGGGACTCGCCGGTGGAGTGCCGGCGACGGCCGATGGAGACCTGGTTGCCCTGGAGCGGCAGGTGCTTGTCCGGCGAGTACGCGGGCAGGTTCAGGCCCGTGGCCTCCGGGCCGCTGCGCTGCATCATCGCCATGAAGTACTCGCGGTCGGGGCCGATGACCGCGGTCCAGCTCAGCGGCTGCTGCGGCCGCGGGGGCTGGAACTGCTGCGGAGGCTGCTGACCCTGGTGCTGCGGAGGACCCTGATGCGGCTCCTGGTGCTGCGGGGGCCCCTGGTGCTGCGGGGACCCCTGGTACGGCGGAGGCTGCGGCGCCTGGTGCTGCTGCGGAGGCGGCGGGGCCTGGTGGGGCGGCGCCTGCGGGGCCTGGTGCTGCGGCGGGGCCGGCGGGGTCTGCGGCGGCTGGTGCTGCGACGGCGGCGACAGGACCCAGTCGTCGTCCGCGCGCGGCTGCGGCGGCGCGGGCGGGGCAGGGGCCTGGGCCTGGAGGTACGCCGGCGGCGCAGGCGGCTGCTGCTGCGCCGGCGGGCGCTGCGGCGGGGCCTGATGGTGCGTGGGCTCGGCGCCCAGCGGCTCGGCCGGCCGGTTCACCTGCGAGGGCCGCGAGCCCTGGTAGCCGAACGGGTCCGGCTGCGGGGGCTGCTGCTGCGGAGGCGCGGGCGGCGGGGACTGGAAGCCCGGCGGCAGGTTCAGTCCGGGCGGCGGCCCGGGCTGCTGCGGCGGGGCGTTGTGCGGGGCCAGCGGCGTGTACGAGGTCGCCGTGTTCGTGAGGAAGTTCCAGCGGCACTCCTCGCAGAACGGCGCCATGTGCTCCCGCGGGGTACGGCACTGCGGGCACAGCTCGGCCTGGGCCGTCGCGTTCGGGTCGCCGGTGTGGCCGAAGCCGCCGGGAGCCGCGGGGGCGCCGGGGCCGTAGCCTCCCGGAGCACCGGGAGCACCCTGAGGAGCACCGGGACCACCCGGACCGCCGGGCGGCGGGCCCATCGGGGGCTGGCCTGCACCGGGCTGGGGGCCGGGGTATCCGTACGCGGGGGGCGGCGGCGGGGGAGGCGGCGGTACGGCACCCGTCGGCGCACCCGCCCCGGCCATGCGATGGCCGCAGACCTCGCACCAGTCGTCGGAGACCGACTGGTGTCCGTTCGGGCAGGTCGGCATGTCGGTGCTTCCCCCTCTCGTCGTCCGGCCCGGTGGCCGGGCTACCTCTTCACGCGAACGGTCTTGGTGGAGCGGGTCTCGAGTGTCATCTCGTCCGCTTCCGCGACCTTCGCCTTCAAACGCACAGTACCGGTCGCCGCGTCGACGACGTCGACCACCTTCGAAAGCAGTTTCGCCGTATCCGCGTTGCCGGAGGCCGCCGCGAGCTGCACGGCACGGCCCAGTTTGGCCGTCGCGCCGTCCCGATCGCCCGATTTGCGGGCATCGAGCCCCTGCTGGATGACGTCCGCCAGCTCGGCCTGGCCCGTGTAGTGCGCGACCTGCGGGTTGATCGACGTCGACATCGCGAGGTCGTCCGTCCACACCGCCCGTACCAGTCCCTGAGACAGCGGGCGCGGATCGCCGCCCGCCGGGTCCGGGGCGATCAGGGAGACCCGGGCGGCCAGCATCTCCTGGCCGACCGCCGCCTGCGGGACCCGCACGCTCACGTGGTAGTCGCGGGACTCGTCGCCCCACGAGCCCGTCGGGTAGTCCCCGGCGCGCGGCCCGGCCTCGGTGCGCCGCCCGGTCAGGTCCTCGACGGCCGGCGCCACCTGCTTCACGAACATGATCTCGACCCCGACCGGGGTCCACAGCCGGAGCGCGACGTCCGCGACGCCCTTGCCCATCGCGTGCTCCATCATCGCCGTGAAGTCGGCGGCGAGTCCGGCCGGGTCGGCGACGATGTCGGCGGTGCCGAGGAGCGCCGAGGCGATCCCGGTGACCTCCTTGACCTCCCAGTCCGTGCCGACCCCGCGCGCGTCACAGGTGAACCGGCCCGCGCAGGCGTCGAGCGCGGCCCGCAGCTCCTCCGGCGACTCGTGCTCGTTGCGGCCGTCGGTGAGCAGGATGCCGTGCCGGATGGTGAGTTCGGCGGAGGACAGCAGCCGGTCCGCGAGGCGCAGCCACGTGCCGATCGCCGTGCCGCCGCCCGCGGAGAGCCGGCGCAGCGCCTCCTTGGCCTCGGCGCGGGTCCGGGCGTCGGCGACGGCGAGGCCGCCGTTCGCCGGGTAGACCTCCTTCGCCACGTGCGTCCCCGCGACGACGGCGAAGTGGGTGCCGTCGCGCAGGGTGTCGACGGCGGCGGCGGTCGCCTCCCGCGCGCCGCGCATCTTGGTGGCGGGGTAGTCCATCGAGCCGGAGCAGTCGACCATGATCACGACGCCGGCGGGGCCGCTGCCCGCGAAGCCCCCGGTGGTGCCGCCGCCGGTCGAGGTGACCGTGACGATCGCGCTGACGTCCCGGCCGCCCTGTGGCAGGAACTCGTTCTGGTACACGTCCACGGAGAACCGCGGCGCGGTCGGCTTGGAGAAGTTCGCCATCTGTTTCGGCTCCTCGGGCACAACGATGAAGGGGACGGGGGATCGGCGACCGCTCAGGCGGATCCCGCCCCTTGGGGAGTGACGGTGAACGGGACGAGCGCGACCGTGATGTTGTCGTGGCCCCCGCCGTCCAGGGCGTGGCCGACCAGGACCTGGGCGCCGTGCAGCGGCCGGTCCGCCGCGTCCGCCGGGACGACCCGGGCCATGTCCTCCGCGGACTCCGCGTAGTTCCACAGGCCGTCCGTGCAGACCACCACCACGCCGGAACGATCCGGCTTGAACGCGGCCGTGTGCGGCTCCAGTTCGTACGAGTCGGCGCCGAGCCAGCCGGTGATCGCGTGGGCGCGCTCGTCCGCGTACGCCTCGGCCTCGTTCATCAGGCCGGCCGAGACCATCTGCGCGGCCCACGAGTCGTCCTCGGTGAGCCGGGCGGGCGGGGTGCTGCGGTCGTCCGGCACCCAGTAGACCCGGCTGTCGCCGACCCAGCCCACGACGAGCAGCCCGGCGGCGACGACGGACCCGACGATGGTGCAGGCCGGGGCGTTGCGGTGGCGGTGCGGATCGTGCTCCGCGCCGTCCTGGCCGGGCTCCTCCGCGAGCGAGTCGACGGCCTCGGCGGCGGCCACGATCGCCTCGTGCATCGCCTGCTGCGGGTGCGTGCCCCGGGGCAGCGCGGCGAGCAGCGAGGCACCGGCCGCCGCGGCCGCCGCGGCGGAGGCCTCGTCGGGGCGGGTCGCCGAGGAGACGCCGTCGCAGACGATCGCGAGGGTGGCGGGGGAGCCGTCGGGCAGGGTGGTCTCCGAGACGGCGAACGCGTCCTCGTTGCGGTGGTGGCGCAGCCCGCGGTCGCTGACGGCGGCGACGCCGGTGAGCTCCCGCTCCATGTGGTCGCGCTCGCGCGGCTGCGCGTGCCCGCAGTTCTCGCAGTACCCGTCGGTGTCCACCCGCCCGGCGCGGCAGGCCACGCAGAGGGCGGCGGCGGGGGCGGCCGCGGCCGGAACCGGGGCGGCGGGTGCCGACGGAGCCACCTGTACGGCGGCACGGGGGTCGGGCGCGGCCAGCTCGAAGTCCCCGTCGTCCGCGGGGGACGCGGGCGCGGGCGCGCCGCCGGGCGTTTGTGCCGCGCCCGGCACCGGGGTCGCGCCCGGTGCGGAGGTCTCGCCCGGCACCGGCGTCGCGCTCGGTGCCCAGGCCTCGCCCGCTACCGGTCCGTCCGTGCGGACCGGCATCGTCGGCAGGTCGTGGCCGCCGGAGTCGGTGCCCGGGAGGTCGCCCGGGTGCTGGGTCGCCGTGGAGAGCGAACCGGGTTCGCGGGGCGGGGCGTCCGGCCAGGTCACGGGCGTGCCGATCGCCACGGTCGGGCGGTCCGGCTCGGCCTCGGCGGCCGGCGCGGCCGACAGGTCGTAGCCGCACGCCCCGCAGAACCGGTCACCCGACTCCAGCGGCTCGGCGCAGCCCGGGCAGGCGGCGAGTCCGTGCGACGGCTTCGGCTTCTGGGACATCCTCACACCCACGTCCGGGGGCGGAAGCGGTTGGCCCGCTCCACCAGTTCGATCCTCTCCTCGCCCCGCTGGGCGAGCCGGGCAAGTACCCGGTACGAGCGTTCGAGGCCGAAGCGCAGTCCGCGCTCGTCCAGTTCACTCCCGAGCAGCAGCGCGCCGCCGCCCGGTGCCGCACCGGGACTCCCGGAGAGTACCCAGTCGAGGGCCGTCCCGAGGACCTCCGTCGACAAGCGCTCCCGGCGCACCGCGTCGAGACCGAAGCCCTGGAGCGCGGAGACCTGTGCCGCGGCCGCCGTCAGATCGGCGCCGAGCGGCTCGTGCGCCGGGCGCCGCCGGAGCCGGGCCCGCACGGCCGCGACCCGCGCCGCCGTGTAGTGGATCGACGCCTCCGGTACGGACTCCAGGGCCTGTACGGCTCCGGTGCGGTCGCCCGCGGCGAGCCGCACCCGGGCGAGCCCGAAGGCCGCGCTGACGAAGCTGGGGTCCGTGGCCCACACCAGGCGGTAGTACTCGGCGGCGTTGTCCAGCTGGCCGAGGACCTCGGCGCAGATCCCGAGGGCCAGCTTCGGCGCCGGCTCGCCGGGGAAGGCGTCGTACACCGCGTCGAAGGCGAGCGCCGCGTGCTCGTGGTCCCCGGTCACCAGGGAGGCGACGCCCTGGTACCAGACGACCCGCCAGTCGTCGGGGTCCCGCTCCTCCAGACCGGCGAGGGTCCGCGCGGCGGAGGGCAGGTCGCGCAGCTCCAGCTGGGCCCGCAGGGTGCGCAGCCGCAGCTCGGCGGAGGGCGCGGGCGCGCCCTGGAGCGCCCCGAGCAGTTCGCCGGGGGCGGCGGCCGCGAGCCCGGCGAGGAATCCGGCGTTGGGGTCGCTCGTGTCGACGCGCGGCACGGGCAGCGCGAGCGCGGTGGCGGGCGCGTCGAGCGGCGCGAGCTGCCCCCCGAGCCCGGGGCCGCCCGCGAGCTGAGCCTGGGCCTGCGCCTGAGCCGGGACCTCACCGGGTCCGACGGGCGAGGTCTGACTCGGAACCTCACCGGGTCCGACGGGCGAGGTCTGACTCGGGACCGCACCGGGTCCGACGGGCGACGCCTGACCCGGGACCGCACCGGGCGGCAGCGCGGCCCGCCTTCGCCCGCCCTTCCGCGCCCCGAGCTGCGACACGTCCTCCGTCAGTTCGGCGAACAGCGCGGTGTCCGTGACCCGCACCTCCGTGCCGAACAGCGTCGAGAGGGCCGGCCGCGGCCGCCCCGACTGGAGCGCCACGACCTCGCGCAGCACGCCCGTCAGCTGCTCCGCCATCTCCTGCGCGGAGGCGAACCGGCGGGCCGGGTCGGGGTCGGTGGCGCGGACCAGGAAGCGGTAGTACGACTCGTACGCCCGGAAGACCTCTATGTGCTCCGGGTCGGGCAGCGAGTCCACGAAGACGTTCGTGTAGCCCTGGAAGTCGAAGGTCATCACGGCCAGCGTGCGCGCCACCGTGTACAGGTCGCTCGCCACCGAGGGGCCGACCTCGGCCACCTCCGGCGCCTGGTAGCCGACCGTGCCGTAGATCGCGGACTCGTCGTCGTCCATCCGCCGGACCGCGCCCATGTCGATGAGCTTCAGCTGGTCCTCGGACTGGATGGCGTTGTCGACCTTGAAGTCGCAGTACAGCAGGTTCCTGCTGTGCAGGTGTCCGAGCGCCTCCAGGGCCTCGATGCCGTACGCGCAGGCCTGCTCCACCGGCAGCGGATCGCGCCGGCCGTCGGGGGTGCGCCGGTCGTTGGCGATCTCCTTGAGCGACTTGCCGCCGACGTACTCCATGACGATGTAGCCGTCCATGGAGCCGGTGCGCTGGTCGAGGTGCTCGACGAAGTTGTAGATGCGGACGATGTTGGAGTGCTCGATCTCGGCGAGGAAGCGCCGCTCGGAGATCGCCGCCTCCATGGCGTCCTGGTCGCCGGTGTCGAGCAGGCCCTTGAGGACCACCCACCGGTCGGAGACCGCCCGGTCGACGGCGAGGTAGATCCAGCCGAGCCCGCCGTGCGCGAGGCAGCCCGCGACCTCGTACTGGCCGTGCACGATGTCCCCGGCGCGCAGCTTGGGCACGAAGGAGTACGGGTGCCCGCACTTGGTGCAGAAGCCCTCCGTGCGGCCCGGCCGGTCGCCCCGCGAGCGGCCCACCGGAGCGCCGCAGTCCGACCGGGAGCAGAAACGCTTCCGCTCGGGAACCTCGGCGTTCTCCATCACCGCGGCCCGCGGGTCGGGCCGCGGCACCTCGGGGATCGTCACCAGGCCCGCGCCCAGCCGGTTCCGGGCGGACTGCCCGGTCGACGAGCCCGAGCTGCGCACCGACACCGAGCGGCCCGTGGAGGGACCGGAGGCCCCGGAGAGCGAGCGCGAGAGCCGGCCGGAGACCGACCGGCGGGAGGTCGAGGAGCGGGACGAGGCACGCGAGGAGGCGCGCGAACTGCTCCGCGAGGAGCTGGAGTCCGCACCTCCGACGCCGCCGTTCCCCCTGCCGGGGACGGCCATCCCGGTCGGCGTCGACCCGATCATCCCCCCGGGCGCGACGACCGGGGCGAGCCCGCAGGTGTCGCAGTACAGCTCGCCGCCTCCCATGTCCTCGTACGAACCCTCGCACGAAGGACGCTGACAGCTCCCCACGCCCGTCTCCCCGCTCACCACTGTCGTCCTCCCGCGTCTCCCGCGTCCCTCGCGTCCCTCGGTCCGGACAGGACGTCCGCCACCGCGTGCTGGTAACGCAGCACCGCCTGCTCCGCGACCCGCAGATCGCAGGGCGCGCTCCACAGCATCCGGCGCGCCGCGTCGTACCGCTCGACGAGCAGCGGGTCCTCCGCCGCGCCGAGCCGCGCCACCTTCGCCTTGTACGCGTCGAGCCGGCCGCGCAGCTCGGCCCGCACCGCGAGCGGCGCGGTGACCGCCGTCAACGACTCGCGGGCCCGCAGCAGTTCGTCCTCCGCCTCCCGCTCCAGGGACTCCAGGAGCGGGGAGAGCCGGTGCCACTGCGCGTGCCTGCGGTACTCCGCGGCGGCCGCGAGCCGCTCCTGCAGCACGATCGGCGGCCCGCTGACGGCCGGCACCTCGGAGGCGGCGATCTTCGCGAGGACCTCGCCGCGCGCCGACCGCGCCTCGGCGAGCGTCCGGTCCGCCCGCGAGAGCACGTCCCGCAGCCGCAGCAGCCGGTCCTCGGAGTCCTGCCGGACCGCGAGCACCGCCTCGATCTCCCGCCGGACGTCCTCCAGGGCCAGGGCCGCCCGGTCGTACCGCTCGGTGTCGGGCCGGCCCCCGCCGGGCGCCGAACTCCCCGCCGCCGGACGCCAGAACGCCACCGGGTCGGTCACGACCTGCGAGCGCAGCGCGGTCAGCTCGGCCGTGATCGCCTCCAGCTCGTCCCCCGCCGGGTGCTCCCCGGGGCGCACGCCGACCGAGTGCGCCAGCGAACGCGTCCGCCCCAGCTCGGCGGCGAGCAGGTCTATCCGGGCGGGCAGCGCCGACCAGACGGCGTCGGCGGTGACGACCAGGTCGAGCGAGGAGGCGTACAGCTCGTTCATCCGCCGGACGAGACCCTCCAGGCTGAACCGCTCGGTGAGCAGGGCGCCCTCGGCGGCCCCGCCCGGGACGAGCACGGTGTCGCCGCGCAGCCGGTCGGTCAGCTCCACGAGCTCCTCCCGGCCGGGCCAGCGCCGCCGCGCGCGCAGCTCACGGGCGTCCCGCAGAGCGCCGGTGTACAGGTCGAAGCAGGTCCAGAGCAGGGTGATGGTCCGCTCGGCGGCCGCCCAGCGGTCCCGGGTCGTGCCGGTCAGCTCGGCCCCTTCGAGCAGCCTGCGGCCCGCGTGGTCCTGGAGCGCGAGGAGCGAGTCCTCGACCGCCTTGTGCTCGGCGCCGAGGCGCGCCAGCGCACGGTCCACCTCGTCCCGGTCCATCACCGGCCCGGGGGGTCCCGTGACGCCCATCGGTCACCTCTTCCGCTTCGTGTACTGGGTTGCCCGTCGGGGCCGGTTACAGGGCCGTCATTTGTACAGGGGCGCGGGCGGCCCCGCTATCCCGGGCAGGTCCTTCGCCAGCCAGTCCTGGTACGCCTTCTGCCAGGGGCCCTGCCGGTAGCCCACCAGGACCTGGTTGACCCGGCGCACCAGGTCGTCGTTGCCCAGCTTGGCCGCCACCCCGTAGTACTCCTTGGTGAACGGCCGGCCCTTCAGCTCGACCGCCGGGTCCTGCGCGGCCTGGCCGGCCGCCAGCGCGTTGTCGGTGACGACGGCGTCGACCTCGCCCATCTGGAGCCGGGCCAGACAGTCCAGCTGGTTGGGGACGGTCAGGAGGTCCTTGTCGTCCTTCGTGCCGTCGCCCTCGTCCTTGTAGACCGCGCCGAAGGACTTCTCCTCCAGGGCGTCGTAGGCCGTGGAGCCCTCGGCGGTGCAGATCCGCTTGCCGCGCAGCGAGTCGTCGTAGCCGGTGATGCCCTTGTCGAGCTTGGGCGCCAGGACCTGCTGTCCGGCCTGGAAGTAGGCGGTGGAGAAGGCGACCTGCTCGATCCGCTTGCAGTTGATCGTCATGGTGCGCACGACGAGGTCGACCTTGCCGCTGTTCAGGGCGGCGATCCGCTGGTTGGTCGGGATCGTCCGGAAGATGACCGCGTCCGGGTCGCCGAGGACGTCCTTGGCGATGGCCCGGGCCAGGTCGATGTCGAAGCCCTCCAGGACGCCCTTCTCCGGGTTCCGGTAGCCCCAGCGGTAGCTGGACTGGTCGACGCCGACGATCAGCTTCCCGCGGTCCTTGATCGCCCGGATCGACGGGCCGTCCGCCGACGAGGGGGTGAGGGAGGCCTCGGGGTGCTCGCAGGTGTCGGCCTTGATCTGGACGCCGGTGCCCACGCCGGGGCCGGGCGTCCGGGTCGCGGCCGCCGCGTCGTCGCCGTCCTGCGCGAGGGGCAGCAGGGTGAGCGAGGCGGTGAGCCCGCAGGCCACGGCCATGGCGGCCACCCCGCCCCAGCCCCGCAGCCGCCTGGCCGTCCGCAGCAGGAGCGGGTCCGCGCCGCTCGCCGTCCGCCGCACCAGCGGGTCCGTGCCGCTCGCCGTCGTCCGCCGCGCCAGCGGGTCCGTGCCGTTCGGCATCCCGCCCCCTCTCACCGGTACTCCGACAGTCTGCGGTTGATGCCGAGCACGGCGCCCGCCGCGCCCAGGATCCCGAGGGCCGCCGCGCCCAGCGGCAGCGCGGTCAGCGCGTCCCTGGCGTCCCCGGCGGAGCGGGTGAACTCGGTCTGCTCGTGCGCGAGGGCCCGCTCCAGGGCCGCGTCGACCTGGTCGAAGGACTGGCCGGTGGAGTCCTTGGCGCCGACGACCCGGACGAGGGCGCCCTCGTAGTCGCCGGCCTCGTCCTTCGCGCGGGCTTCCTTGTGGCGCTCCCGCCAGTCGGCCGCGCGCGCGACGGAGTCGTCGACCGGGCCGCGCCCGGCGTCGTCGTCGGCGAGCTCGCGGGCCGCGGCGAGCGCCGTCGTCAGGGCGCTCATGCTCGCCGTGTAGTCCGCTTCGTACTTGTCGCTCTTGCCGTCCTCGGTGAGGACGGCGCCCCGGGCGACCAGGGTGAGGTTCTCGTTGGCGCGGGCGGTGAGGGAGCTGATCCGGGCCGTGTTGAGGACCTGGAGGGACTCCTGTCCGTGCGCCCGCGCGCTGTTCAGCTCGGTCCGGGTCACGGTGTGCGCGGCGAGGAGCCAGAGCAGGGCGACCACGGTGGCGGCGGTGGCGGCGAGCAGTCCGTGGTTGAAGACCCGGTTGGTCCGGGCATAGTTGCGGCGCTGGGCCCAGCCGAGGACGCCGAGGGCGAGCAGGCCGAGCGCGAGCGACAGGAACGGCCAGGCGCGGGCCGAGTCGTCGTCCCGGTGGAGCCGCTCGGTCTCCGCCGCGTACAGCCGCTCGGCGGCCGGCAGCAGGGAGCTGGACATCTGCTGGTTGGCGTACCGCAGATAGGCGCCGCCCAGCGGCAGGCCCTGGCGGTTGGCGGCCCGGGCGCGCTCGATCAGGCCCGTGTAGCGGGGGAGCTGTTCGTTGAGGGTGGCGATCTCGCGGGCCGACTCGGACGAACCGTCCGTGTTCGCCGCGGCCTTGACGAGGAGCCGGGAGGCGGTGGTGATGTCCCGGGTGTAGCGCGCGCGGGACTCCGCGGGCTCCAGGGTGCCCGCCAGGAATCCGCTGGCGGCGGTGGTGTCCGCGTCGGCGAGGGAGCGGTAGATGGCGGCGGCGTCGGCGCTCAGCGGCTGGCTGCGGCTGACGACGTCGTCGGCGGCGGACGCGCGGCCGGTGACCTCCAGGGCGGTGACGGCCCCGAACGCGACGACGAGCAGCGCCAGTACGGCCCCCAGGATCTGGAGCCGGCCGGGCTCGGTGGTCGCGGCCTCCCGCAGCCGCTCGCGTCCCACGGCCCAGGCGCCGCGCCCCGCGGGCGGGGCGGCGCCGGGCGCGGGCGACGGCTGCGCGGGCACCGTGCCCGGGCGTGCGGGCTCCGGCGCCGTGCCCCGCGCCGCCGCGGCGGCGGGCGCGTTCGGCGGGTGTGTCACTTGACCTCCCCCTCGGTCGCTGACGTCGGCCCGTCCGGCCGTGGTCCCGGTGAGGGACCCGTTCCGGTGGAGGACCACCCGGCCAGCAGTATGGCCTCAGGGGGCCGTCCGCACACCGGGATTGACTGGATCTTGTGCCTATCGTGCCCCATGCCTCCCAGGTGTCAGCAGGCGATCCCCCTCACTCTGAATACGTCGCCCGGCCGGAATCGGTTCCGTATCGGCCATCGCTCGAACAGGTGAACATGCGTGCGGGGCGCCCCGCCGCGTACGACGAGACGCCCCGCGACGGCGCGTTCAGACCACCTCGTACCGCTCCCGCAGCCGGGCCGCGGCCGCCGGACCCGCCGCCACCTCGTCCAGGGCCAGGAGCCCCGCCCCGAGGACCGGCGGCGCCGTCACGAAGCCGATCACGGCCTTCGGCATCCGCGCCGCGAGGAGTTCACGGATCCGCTCCTCCAGCTGCGGATGGCGCGCCGCGAGCACGCTGCCGCCCAGCATCACCGGGGCCTCCTCGCGGTGCAGCCCCAGCCGGCGGAGCGCGACCGCCGACATGGCGACGACCTCCTCGGCGAGCCGGTGCACGAGAGACAGCGCCACCGGATCGCCCGCGGCCGCGACCGCGAACAGCACCGGCGTCAGCTCGTGCCGCCGCGCCATCGGGACCCGGCCCAGGTGCAGCGCCTCGATCAGCGCGTACATCGACTCCAGGCCGAAGTGCGCGGGCAGCGCGTCGGCGAGGGCGGTGGGCAGGCCACGCCCGTCCTCGGCGCGCGCCGCGAACCACAGCGCCTCCTCGGCGAGCCCGCCGCCCCCGCCCCAGTCCCCGGAGATCTTCCCGATCGCCGGGAAGCGCGCGGTCCGCCCGTCCGGGGTCATCCCGACGCAGTTGATCCCGGCCCCGCACACCACCGCGACACCGCGCGGCTCGTCGAGCCCGGCCCGCAGGATGGCGAAGGTGTCGTTGTGCACCCGTACGGACCGGCTCAGGCCCCGGCCGAGCAGCTCGGCCTGGAGCGCGGCCTCCTCGACGGGCAGGTCGGCATTGGCGAGACAGGCCGTGACGTGCGCGAACTCCGCCGGGACACCGGCCTCGGCGCACGCCCGCCCGACGATCTCCACGAGCCCGTCGACCGAGGGCCCCACCCCCACCACGGGAGGCTGGAACCCGCCCCCGCGCGCCGACCCGAGCACGGTCCCGTCCTGGGAGAGGACCGCGACGTCGGTCTTGCTGTTCCCCGCGTCGATCGCGAGGAGCCCCCCACTCGGCTTCACACCCACGCGAGGTGCTCCCGGTTGTGCGCGATCAGCCGGTCGGTGAGCCCGTCGGCGTACGCGTACTGCCCGACCAGCGGGTGCGCGAGCAGCGCCTTGAACACCCGGTCGCGGCCGCCGTGCAGCGCCGCCTCCAGGGCCAGGTCCTCGTAGGCGGTGACGTTCGCGATCAGGCCGGCGAACAGCGGGTCCACCGGCGCGACCGGCAGCGGCGTGGCGCCGTGGGCGCCGACCGCCGCCTGCGTCTCGATGACGGCGTCGTCCGGCAGGAACGGCAGCGTGCCGTTGTTGTACGTGTTCACCACCTGGTACGGCGAGCCCCCGCCGCCCAGCAGGGACGCGGCCAGGTCCACGGCCGCCTCCGAGTAGAAGGCGCCGCCCCGCTTGGCGAGCAGGGCCGGCTTCTCGTCCAGCGCCGGGTCCCCGTACATCTCCAGGAGCTCCCGCTCCATCGCCGCGACCTCGGCGGCCCGCGAGGGCTTCGTGCCGAGCTCCCGCACCACCTCGTCGTGCGCGTAGAAGTACCGCAGGTAGTACGAGGGGACGACGCCGAGCCGGTCCAGGACCGGGCGCGGCAGGCGGAGGTCGGCGGCGACCGCGTCGCCGTGCTCGGCGAGCAGCCGGGGCAGTACGTCCTCGCCCTCGGGGCCCCCGATCCGTACCGCCCGCTCCCAGGTCAGGTGGTTGAGCCCGACGTGGTCGAGGTGGACCTCGGACGGGGTCACGCCCAGGAGCTTCGCGAACTTCCGCTGGAAGCCGATGGCCACGTTGCACAGACCGACGGCCTTGTGCCCGGCCTGGAGCAGCGCGCGCGTGACGATGCCCACGGGGTTGGTGAAGTCGATGATCCAGGCGTCCGGGTTGGTGCGCCGGACCCGCTCGGCGATGTCCAGGACGACCGGGACCGTGCGCAGCGCCTTGGCGAGTCCGCCGGCGCCGGTGGTCTCCTGGCCGACGCAGCCGCACTCCAGGGGCCAGGTCTCGTCCTGCTCGCGGGCGGCCTGTCCGCCGACCCGCAGCTGGAGCAGGACGGCGTCGGCGCCCGCGACCCCGGCGTCGAGGTCGGTGGTGGTGACGATCTTCCCGTCGTGGTCCTGCTTGGCGAAGATCCGCCGGGCGAGGCCGCCGACGAGCTCCAGGCGCTCGGCGGCGGGGTCGACGAGGACGAGTTCGGTGATGGGCAGGGTGTCGCGCAGGCGTGCGAATCCGTCGATCAGTTCGGGGGTGTAGGTGGAACCGCCCCCCACGACAGCGAGCTTCATGTGACTCAGCCCTTCACTCCGGTCAGGGTGACTCCCTCGACGAACGCCTTCTGTGCGAAGAAGAACACGAGGATCACGGGGGCCATGACCAGGACGGTCGCGGCCATGGTCAGGTTCCAGTCGGTGTGGTGCGCGCCCTTGAAGGACTCCAGGCCGTAACTGAGCGTCCAGGCGGCCGAGTTCTCGGAGGCGTAGATCTGCGGCCCGAAGTAGTCGTTCCAGCAGTAGAAGAACTGGAACAGGGCCACGGCGGCGATGCCGGGCTTCGCCATCGGGATCACGACCCGTATCAGGGTGCGGAATTCGCCGCACCCGTCGATCCGGGCGGCCTCGACGTACTCGTTCGGGATCGTCAGCAGGAACTGGCGCAGCAGGAAGATGGCGAAGGCGTCGCCGAAGGCCATCGGGACGATCAGCGGCCACAGCGTGCCGGAGAGGTCCATCTGCTTCGCCCAGAACAGGTACATCGGGATGATCACGACCTGCGGCGGCAGCATCATCATCGAGATGACGAGCAGCAGCGACAGGTGCCGGCCGCGGAAGCGGAACTTCGCGAGTGCGTACGCCACGGGGATCGAGGACACCACGACGAGGGCGGTGCCGAGACCCGCGTACAGCAGCGAGTTCTTCCACCAGGTCAGGAAGCCCTCCGTCTGGAAGACCCGGACGTAGTTGTCCCAGTGCCAGGAGTTCGGCGTCAGGTCCCGGGTGAGTGCCTGCTCGTCGCTCATCAGGGACGTCAGGAGGACGAAGACGAACGGGAGCACGAAGAACAGGGCGGCGGCGATGCCGAGCGAGTGCACGGCGATCCAGTGCAGCAGCGACCTGCGGCGGGCCTGCTTCTCGGCGGGGCTCGGCGCGGTCCGGACGGGTGCGGTTGCGGTCGTCATGGTTCAGTCACCCGAGCCGATCAGGCCGCCGCGCCGGCGCATCAGCAGCGCGGTGAAGGCCATGGAGAAGGCGAAGAGCACGAGCGCCACCACGCAGGCCGCGCCGTAGTTGAACTGGTTGAAACCGAGGCTGTAGACCAGCTGTGGGAGGGTCAGCGTGGAGTCGTCCGGGTAGCCGGGCTGGAAGGCGGCCCCGGATCCGCCCATCTTTCCCGAGGCGACCTTGGCGGCCACGATCGGCTGGGTGTAGTACTGCATCGCGCCGATGATCCCGGTGACGACCGCGAAGAGCACGATCGGCGAGATGTTCGGCAGCGTGATGTAGCGGAACCGCTGCCACGGGGACGCCCCGTCCAGCTCGGCCGCCTCGTACTGCTCCTTCGGCACGTCGAGGAGGGCGGCCATGAAGATGACCATGAGGTCGCCGACGCCCCACACGGCGAGGACCGTGAGGGCCGGCTTGGCCCAGTCCGCGTCGTTGAACCAGGAGGGGGCGGGGATGCCGACCGCCTCCAGGAACGAGTTGACCGGCCCGGTGCCGGGGTTGAGCAGGAAGACGAAGGCGAGCGTGGCGGCCACCGGCGGGGCCAGGTACGGCAGGTAGAAGAGGGTGCGGTAGATCCCGGCACCCCGCTTGATCTTGGTGATCAGCATGCCGATGCCGAGGCCGAAGACGACCCGGCAGGTCACCATCACGACCGCCAGCCAGAGGGTGTTCTGCATCGCCGGCCAGAACTTCGGCATGTCGGAGAAGACGTACGTCCAGTTGTCCAGGCCCCGCCAGGTCGGCGGGTTGAGGCCGTCGTACCGCATGAACGAGAAGTACAGCGTGGAGATCAGCGGATAGGCGAAGAAGAAGCCGAATCCGATCAGCCAGGGCGACATGAACAGTGCGGTGCGCAGCGCGTTGCGCCGGCGCTTCGACCGCAGGGTGTTCCGCGCCTCCGGGGAGGCGGCGGCCGGGGCGGCCGCCTCCTTCGGGGTCAGGGTGTCCGTGCTCATGAGGGGGGACCGGCCGTCACTTCGCCGCGGCGATGTCGCGGTCGATCTGGGCCGCGGCGTCCGCGAGGCCCTTCTTGAGGTCCGTGACCTGGCCGTTCTCGTACTTGTGGGCGAGGTCGGAGAGGGTCTCCTGGTAGGTGGGGCCGTTCACCGCGCCGTCCATGGTGGTGGACTCCGGGTGCCGGGCGATGTCGAGGAAGACCTTGAAGCGGTCGTCGAACTTCAGGTTCGGGGACTTCAGCGCCTCCAGGGTGGAGGGGACGTTCCCGATGTCGTTCGCGAAGCCCACCACGGCGTCGGTGTCCGTGGTCATGTACTTGACCAGTTCCCAGGCCGCGTTCTGCTTCTTGCTCTGCGGCGCGATGCCCATGATCGTGCCGGAGAGGTAGCCCTTGCCGTACTCGGCGATCTCGTCGTCGGCGACCGGCAGCGGCGCGATGCCGACCTCGAACGGCACCTTGGCGTCCTTGATGAAGTTCAGCCGCCACTCGCCGTCCATCTGCATGGCGACCTGTCCGGTCTGGAAGGGGTGCTTGGCGCCCCACTCGTCACCGAAGGTGGTGCGGTACTTGTCGAGCTTCTTGAATCCGCCGAGGGAGTCCACCAGGGACTTCTGGTACGTCATCATCTCGGCGAAGGCCGGGTCCTTGGCGACGTTCGACTTGCCGTTCTCGTCGAAGTACCGGTGGTCCCACTGCGACATGTAGTGCTCGACGACGGTCTCGTAGCCGAGGTAGTTCGGCATGAAGCCGAGCTGTTCGTACGAGTCGCCCTTGGGCTTCGTCAGCGCCTTCGCGACCTGGGCGAACTGGGACCAGGTCTTCGGCGGCGCCTCCGGGTCGAGGCCGGCCGCCCTGAAGGCGTCCTTGTTGTAGTAGAGCCCGTACGCGTCGGAGAGCAGCGGCAGGGAGCAGCGCCTGCCCTCGAACTGGGTGTACTCCTGGAGGACCTTGGGGAAGGTCTTGTCCAGGTCCAGCTTCGACTTCTCTATGAAGGGCTTGAGGTCGGCGAGCGCGCCCGAGGCGCAGAACTTGCCGACGTTGGAGGTGGTGAACGAGGAGACGACGTCAGGCCCGTTCGAACCGCCCGCGCGCAGCGCCTGGCCGAGCTTCTCGTCGTTGATGTCGCCGACGACCTTCACCTTGATGTTCGGGTGGGCCTTCTCGAAGCGGGCGACGTTGGCCTCGATCGCCTTCACCTCGGCGGGCGCCGACCAGCCGTGCCAGAAGGTGATCGTCGTCTGGGTGTTCGGGTCGTCGGAGGCCGCGTTGTCCACGGAGCCGGTACAGGCGGAGGCGAAGAGGGCGATCGAGGCGGTGGCGGCGAGCGCGGCGGCGGCTCTGCGCGGACGTACGGGCATGACGGTGTCTCCCTGGGGCGGAGGGGCTACGGGGCAGGAGGTGGTGGTCGGTGGGTCAGCGAGAGGTGTCGAAGACCTCGTCGCGCGTGGTCGCGAGGGCGCTTTCGAGGGCGCCGCGCAGCACCGGGCGACGGGGCACGGCGGCGAGGACGAGCCGCGGCCGGGAGGCGGCGAGATCGGCGAGTTCGGACTGGATCCGCGCGCGCAGGGGTTCGCCCCCGGCGACGAGGACGTCGCCGGAGAGCACGATCAGTTCGGGGTCGATGACGGCGACGAGGGAGGCGAGCCCGGTGGCGACGCGCTCGGCGTAGCGGTCGAGCAGCTCCGCGTACAGCGGGTCCTCGCCGTGCGCCTCGGCGGCGTGCGCGAGGAGGCCGCAGGCGACCTGCACGTACGGCTGCTCGGGGGTGTCGATGCCGACGGCGCGGGCGATCCGGGGCACGGCCTGGACGCCGGCGAGCTCCTGGTAGCCGCCGGAGTTGGCCTTGGTGACCTGCCGTACGAGCGGGGTGCCGGGCACGGGCAGGAAGCCGACCTCGCCGGCGCCGCCGGTGAAGCCGCGGTGCAGCCGCCCGCCGAGGACGAGGGCGGCGCCCATGCCCTCCTCGTTCCAGAGCAGGGCGAAGTCGTCGTGGCCCCGGGCGGCGCCCAGGCGCTGCTCGGCGACGGCGACGAGGTTGACGTCGTTCTCGTACTCGAACGGCATGGGCAGGACGGCGGCCAGCTCCTCCAGGAGGGTGGGGGAGTGCCAGCCGGGCAGGTGGGAGGCGTAGCGGAGGCGTCCGGTGGCCGGGTCGAAGGCGCCGGGGGTGCCGATGACCAGGCGCCGCACGTCCTCGCGGGTGATCCCGGCCGCCTCGACGGCCCCGTCGAGGGCCTCGGTGACCTGGCGGACGACCCCGGAGGCGGCGCGGCCTGGGGTCCGCAGCTCGAACTCTCCGACGATCGCGCCCGTGATGTCGGCGACGGCGGCGTGGATGCGGAACTGGTTGACGTCGAGCCCCGCGGCGTACGCGGCCCGCGCGTCGACCGCGTAGAGCTGGGCGTTCGGTCCGGGCCGGCCTTCGGTGGTGCCGGTGGCGACGACGAGCCCGGCCGCTTCGAGCCGGGCGAGGAGCTGGGAGGCGGTCGGCTTGGACAGGCCGGTGAGCTTGCCGATCCGTGTCCGGGAGAGGGGACCGTGCTCCAGGAGCAGGTCCAGCGCGGCACGATCGTTCATGGCCCGCAGCACGCGCGGGGTGCCGGGGGTTCCCGGTGGTGTACCGGCCATGGAACTGGCACCTGCCCTCGTACGGTGGCTTCAGTACCGCGAGCGGCACTGTTAGGAAAGTTTCCTATTCGGTTGGGAGGAAGGTAAGGCGGCCGTCACGGAGACGTCAATACCCGGGAACGCGACACGCCCCCGAAGGCAACGAAAGCGTTACCCGCGGGAGCGTGAAGCCGTGAGGAGTTACTTCGAGAGGTCCGGCCTCGGCAGTGGGGTCGCCGCCGTCGACTGCGGTGAGGTCGCCGAGGCGAAGACCGAGGGGGCCGCCATGCCGGCCGTCGGGTCGGCCGCCGACTCCTCGGCCTGCGCCGGAAGTCCGCCCACGATCCGGATGCCGGCCTCGTCCAGCCCCCGCTTGATGCGCCAGCGCAGCTCGCGCTCCACGCCCAGCGACTTCCCCGGCATCGTCTTCGCCGAGACCCGGACCGTCATCGAGTCGAGCAGCACCTCGCTCAGACCGAGCACCTCCACCGGACCCCACAGGCGCTCGTTCCACGGCTCCTCCTTCGCCATGGAGTCCGCCGCCTCGGTGATCACGGTCCGCACCCGCTCCAGGTCCTCCGTCGGCCGGACGGTGACGTCCACACCGGCGGTCGCCCAGCCCTGGCTGAGGTTCCCTATCCGCTTGATCTCGCCGTTGCGCACGTACCAGATCTCGCCGTCCACGCCGCGCAGCTTGGTCACCCGCAGACCCACCTCGACGACCTCGCCGGAGGCCACGCCCGCGTCGACCGAGTCACCGACGCCGTACTGGTCCTCCAGGATCATGAAGACACCGGAGAGGAAGTCCGTCACCAGGTTCCGCGCGCCGAAACCGATCGCCACACCGGCCACACCGGCCGAGGCGAGCAGCGGCGCCAGGTCGATCTTGAAGGCGCCGAGGATCATCAGCCCGGCCGTGCCCAGGATCAGGAAGGACGCCACCGAGCGGAGCACCGACCCGATCGCCTCCGAGCGCTGCCGCCGCCGCTCGGTGTTGACGAGGAGACCGCCGAGCGCCGTCCCCTCCACCGCCTGCGCCGAGCGGTTCATCCGCTCGATCAGCTTCGTCAGGGCCCGCCGGACGGCCATCCGGAGCAGCAGGGCGACGACCAGGATCAGCAGGATGCGCAGTCCGGTGTTCAGCCAGGTGGACCAGTTCTCCTCCACCCAGCTCGCCGCGTTCGTGGCCTTCTCCGCGGCCTCGTCCAAGGTCGCCGGCATCGGTTCGGGTTCGGTGGCAGCCGCCAGGGCGGACCAGGACACGGGACAACCTCCAGGCATCGCGTACGCAGGCCATCCACAGTAACGGGGCGCCAGGTGTGGTCCCGTAGCCGTGTTCGAGGGAGAGACCGAGCTCACCTGGGCACATATCAGGGAGAGATGCCGATGTGGTCGAGAACACCCCGGTGCCGTCACCCCGATCCCGGTACGTGGTGGCGCCGCGACCAGGCATGAGGAGAGACTGAGAGCAGTTCGTCCCGGCGCGAGCCACGCGCCGCCGGCGTCATAGGAGGCATCCGTGCCGCATGTCCTGGTCCTCAACGCGTCGTACGAGCCGCTCGGCGTCGTACCGCTCCGCCGCGCACTCGTCCTCGTACTGGAGAACAAGGCTCTCTGCCTCGAGGAATCCGGCGCCTTCCTGCACAGCGAGACCCAAGTCCTCCCCGCTCCCAGCGTGGTGCGACTGAAGCGCTTCGTGCGGGTCCCCTACCGGGGGCCCGTTCCCTTGACCCGCCGGGCGCTCTTCGCGCGCGACGGCGGGCGCTGCGCGTACTGCGGGGCCGTCGCGACCAGCGTCGACCACGTCATCCCGCGCAGCCGCGGGGGCACGCACGCCTGGGAGAACGTGGTGGCGGCCTGCCGCCGCTGCAACCACGTCAAGGCCGACAAGCACCTGCGGGAGATCGGCTGGCGGCTGCGCCACCAACCCGCCCCGCCGACCGGCCTGGCCTGGCGGATCATCGGGACCGGACACCGGGACCCCCGCTGGCTGCCGTACCTCGAGCCGTACGGCGCCGAGGACGTGATGGCCCGGATCGACTCCGTCGCAGAGACCCCCGTGCGGGCGCTGACGACGGGTTGAGCCGGGCCTTTCGCGTACGCGGGGGCTGACGGTCGCGGGAGCGGTTCCCCCTCAGGGGGCGGGCCGCTCCTCCGGCGTGTCCTCGGGCGTGGTCCCGGACGCCGTCCCCGGCTCCTTCACCGGATCCGGGGCCACCGCATACGTCTCCACCGACCAGAGCGAGTAGCCGAAGCGGGTCGCCCGCGTCTCCCCCTGCACCCGCAGGAACCGGGTGTCCGCCGCGTCCATCCGGACCGACTCCCGGCCGCCCCTGCCGTCCGCGACGCTCGCCGCCGTCCGCCAGACCCGCCCGTCGGCCGAGACCTGGACCCGGTAGCGGGAGGCGTACGCGTCCTGCCAGTGCAGCACCACCTGCCCTATCCGGGCCGGCTGGGGCAGCTCCAGCTGCCACCAGGCACCGTCCTGTGCCGGGGAGGACCAGCGGGTCGCCGGGTCGCCGTCCACCGCCGAGGCCGCCGGGAAGTCCGGGGTCTCGTCGCCCGAGGAGGAGGCCGTCGCCGCCCGCGCCAGGTCCGGGCCCGCCGTCCGGGGGAAGGCCCGCACCGTCAGGACCCGCTCCTCGCCCGCGAAGGACACCGGCACCCGGTACGACCCGGCCGGCACGCCCGCCGCCACCGACACCTCCAGGGGGACGCTCTTCCGCGCCCCGCGCTCCACCACGGCCCGCTCCGGCAGCCGCACCACGATCCCCTTCGGGGCCTTCGCCGTCAGCGCCCCGCGCACCTCGCCCGCGCGCCGGCCCGTCAGCTCCACGTCCACCCGCTGCGCAGGACCGCCGATCTCCGCGTCCGTCTCGGTCCGCGCGAGGTCGAGACCGGCACGCGGCCCGTCCGCGAACCACGGCACGAGCGAGCGCACCTCGGGCGCCGGACCGTCGCCGCTCCACACGACCCGCAGCGCGTCCGCCGTCAGCCCCTTCAGCTCGGTCTGCGTCCAGCCGGACGCCGACAGCGGGCCGAGCGGCCGCCAGCCCTCGCCGGGGACGTACGCCTCCACGCGCGCGTCCGCCCGCCCGGCGGCCCCGCCGGGCTCGGTCATGACCGTCAGGGCCTCCACGGGCCGCGCCCGGTCGAGCCGCACGGTGTACGAGCCGGGGGCGCGGTCCGCCCGTGCCGCCGGGGTCCGGTCGGCGCCGGTCCAGGCCGCCGACTCCGCCACCGCGCGCGTGAGGAACGGATCGAGGACCCCCGGGCCGACCGTCACCCGGCTCGCCTTCAGGGCCTTCCGCTGGGCCTCCAGGGCCAGCTGCGCCCGCCAGGCCGCCGCGCCGTCGCCGCGCGCCTGCGCGAGGAGCATGTCGACCGCCGTCTCGCCCGCCAGGCCGTACCGGGAGAGCTGCTCCAGCCACGGGCCCGTTTCGTCGTCGAGGGTGCCGCCGGCCGTGGCGGTGAGCCGCTCGGGGGCCCCGCGCATCACGGTGAACGCGGCCCGCAGCTCGCGCGCCGCCTTCTCCCGCGCGGCCGTGCCGGTGCTCGTGCGGGACGCCCAGAACGCCGCCAGGAGCGGCTTCAGATAGGCCGATTCGCCCGCCGGGTCGAGGATCGACGACGAGCCGTTCCCGGCGAGCGCGCGCAGCGCCTCCCGCGCGGCAGGGTCCGGTCCCGCGAGGTCGTCCACCGCCGCCTGCCAGGACTCGCGGGGGCGGTAGCCCCTGGGGTTCCAGGCGTAGTCGGCGGTGGTGAAGAGCGGCACGCGCGAGGCCGCCGGCTGTTCCATGGCGTGGGCGAGGTAGGCGGCGGAACCGGCGGCCACGGCGGGCTCCCGGCCCGTGGCCGCGCCGAGGAACAGCCGGTCCTGCGCGTAGTCGTTCACCGGGTAGTTGTCGATGGTGACCAGCGGGTGGCTGCCCAGGGCCCGGCGCGCCCCCGCCAGTTCGCCGCCGGTGATCGTGCGCGGGACGACGCCGACGCCCGTCCAGGCCACCCGCACGTCCGTGTCGAGCACCTCGGCGAGCTTCGTGCGGTACGCGGTCGCGCCGTCCTGGTAGTACTCCGTCGGCATCACCGTCAGCGGCTCGGCGTCCGGGTGCCGCTCGGCGAGGCGCCGGGCGACGGCGTTCGCCACGCGCGCGTGGGCGGTGGCCGCGGCCTCCGGTCCGCGCCCGAAGGCGTCGGCGTCCTCGTCGCAGTGCCACTCGTCGTAGGAGGCGTCCTGGAACTGGAGCTGGAAGGAGCGCACCCCGAGCTCCCACATCGCGTCCAGCTTCCGCGTCAGCGCCGCCACGTCGCCGGCCGAGGCCAGGCACATGGACTGGGCGGGCGCCACGGCCCAGCCGAGCGTCACGTGGTTGGCGCGGGCCCGCTCGGCGAGCGCGCGGAACTCCTCCTGCTGCCCCGCCGGGTAGGGCTCGCGCCACTGCGCCTGGCGGTACGGGTCGTCCCCGGGCGCGTACAGATAGCGGTTCTGCTTGGTCCGGCCCAGGAAGTCCAGCTGGGCGAGCCGCTGGTCCAGGGTCCAGGGGCGGCCGTAGAAGCCCTCGGTGATGCCGCGCTCGACCGTTCCGGGCCAGTCGCGGACGACGACCCCGGGGATCTCCCGGCCGGTGCCGACGAGCTGACGCAGCGTCTGGACGGCGTGGAACAGGCCGTCCTCGCCGACCCCGTCCAGGACGACGGTGTCCCGCCCCTGGAAGCGGCCCGTCGCGAGCCGGTAGCCGCCGCGCGGCAGATCGAGGCGCTCGGGCACGCGCAGCGCGGTCAGCGCCGCCTCCGCGCCCGCGCCGGAGGGCCCGGCGACCCGCAGGACGGGGCCCCGGCCCGGCAGGCCGGTGTGGACGGTCCGTACCCCGGCGGCCCGCAGCAGCTCGCGCAGGGCGGCCAGGGCGTACGGATCGGCGTCGTCGTCCGCGAGGAGCGTCACCTCGTCCCCGAGGCGCACGGAGGACCGGCTACCGGTCAGGGACTGCGGCCGGGGCCAGACGGCGGGCACGCGCGCGGTGGAGGGCCGCGCGTCGGAGGCGCTCCCCGAGGGCGGCGCAGGGGTGAGCGGGCTCGCGGGAGCCGCCGGGGCCAGGGGCGTCACGGGTGCCGCCGGCGCCGTCGGGGCCGCCTGCGCCGAGCCCGGCACCGCGCCGCCGAGGAGGCCGCCGATGACGGCGGCGGCGACGGCCGTCGCGGTGCGCTTCCTGCGCCCGAGGTGCACGTGGGTCTCCCTTCGGCCGGGCCAGGGCTGTCCTTCGGATCAGGCCCCGGCAGCTCCCCGGTTGGTCACGAGTGGGTCACGAGCCCACCACCCGTCGCACGGAGGTGTCAACGTGCGTGGCCGATGTGTCGGCTTTGCCCGGCGTGCCGTCGGCGAGGTGACATCACTTCGCCATGTTCCGCCGGTAAAACGAGGTGCGCTGGGTAGGGCTCTGTCATTGCCCAGGTCCCACCTGTCGAGACGAATCGGGAGACCCCCGTGACCACGACCGCCCACCACCTCGGACGGATACGGATTCCACAGCAGTCGGCGCCGGCCGGTGAACCGCTGACCAGCGAACCGCCCCTGCCCGACGCGTCGCCCCTCACCAGCGAGCCGCCCCTGACCGCGGCGGCCCCCCTGACCAGCGAACCCACCGCCCCCGGCAGCGCGGGCGGCCCGGAGTCCCCCGGAGTGTGAAGTGACCCTGGCCCGTCTCGCCGCCCGTCACGGCGTCGCCACCGCCCACAGCCCGTCAGAAGGCGTCACCGTGCCCGTGCCGGACGCCACCGTGGTGGCCGTCCTCGCCGCCCTGGGCGTCGACGCGGCCACCCCGGACGCGGTCGCCGCCGCCCTGGACGCGGCGGAACGGGCCGACCGGGAGCGCCTGCTGCCGCCGACCCTGGTCCTGTGGCGGGACGGGGAGCCCGCCCGGCCGCCGGCCGGACTGCCCTCCGGCACCCGCCTCCGGGTCACCACCGAGGACGGCGCGGTCGTCGCCGGCCAGGACTGGTCCGGGCTTCCGCTCGGCGTCCACACCGTCGAGGCGGAGGCCCCCGACGGGCGCGGGGCCACCGGCACCCTGATCGTGAGCCCCGCGCGCGTGCCCGGCCCCGGGCGGCGCGCGTACGGGCTGCTCGTCCAGCTGTACTCGCTGCTCTCCACCCGCTCCTGGGGCATGGGCGACCTCGGGGACCTGCGGGAGCTCGCCACCTGGGCGGGCCGCACCCACGGCGCCGGGTTCGTCCAGGTCAACCCGCTCCACGCGGGCGTGCCCGGGGCGCCCACCGACCCCTCCCCGTACCGCCCGTCCACGCGCCGCTTCCCCGACCCCGTCCACCTGCGGATCGAGGAGATCCCCGAGTACGCCCTGCTGGGACCCGAGCGCCGCGAGGAGCTCGACCGGATCCTCGCCGAGGCGGCCGAACTGCGCGAACGGGTCCTCGGCAAGGGCGCCCTGATCGACCGGGACGCCGTGTGGGAGGTCAAGCGGCGGGCCCTGGAGCTGGTGCTCGGGGCGGTGGAGCCCGGCCCCGGGCGCCGCGCCGACTTCCACGACTTCCTCGCCGAGCGGGGCCGCGCCCTGGAGGACCACGCCACCTACCAGGCCCTCGCCGAACGGCACGGCCACCACTGGCGGAGCTGGCCCGAGGAGCTGCGCACGCCGCGCACGGCGGAGACCGCCGTCCGCGCCGACCCCGTCCTGGCCGCCCGGGTCGACTTCCACTGCCGGCTCGCCTGGCTGACGGACCGGCAGCTCGCCGACGCCGCCGCGGCCGCCCGGGAGGCCGGCATGGCGGTCGGGATCGTCCACGACCTGGCGGTCGGCGTCCACCCGGAGGGCTCGGACGCCTGGGCGCAGCAGGAGGCCTTCGCGGCCGGCATGTCGGTCGGCGCCCCGCCCGACGCCTTCAACTCCCGGGGCCAGGACTGGGGCCTGCCGCCCTGGCGGCCCGACGCCCTCGCCGCCGCCGGCTACGCCCCGTACCGAGGACTCCTCGGAGAACTCCTCCGCCACGCGGGCGCGCTGCGCATCGACCACGTGATGGGCCTCTTCCGGCTCTGGTGGGTGCCGGAGGGCCGCGAGCCCACCGAGGGCACGTACGTCCGGTACGACGCCGAGGCGATGCTCGCGGTCCTCGTCCTGGAGGCCCACCGGGCCGGCGCCCTCGTCATCGGCGAGGACCTCGGCACGGTCGAGCCGGGCGTCCGCGAGGAACTGGCCCGGCGCGGGGTGTTCGGCACCTCCGTGCTCTGGTTCGAGCGGGACTGGGCGGGCACCGGCCGCCCGCTGCCCGCGGGGGAGTGGCGCGCGGACTGCGTCGCCACCGCCACCACCCACGACCTGCCCCCGACCGCCGCCCGGCTCTCCGGCGAGCACGTCGCCCTGCGGCACCGGCTCGGGCTGCTCCCCGGCGACCTGGAGCGCGAGCGGGCCGCGGACGCGGCGGAGACCGCCGAGTGGCTGGGCCTCTTCGAGCGGAAGGGGCTGCTCCCGGAGGGCCCGGGGGACGAGGAGGCCGAGATCAGGGCCGTCCACCGGTTCCTGCTCGCGACCCCGGCGCGAATGGTGGGCGTGTGGCTGCCGGACGCGGTGGGGGACCGCCGGCCGCAGAACCTGCCGGGCACCTGGGACGAGTACCCCAACTGGCGGTTGCCGCTCGCGGGTCCGGACGGCCAGCCGCTCACCCTGGAACGGCTCGCCGCCTCGCCCCGCGCGCACGCCCTGCTGAGCGAGCTGCACGCTCGGACGGAGGCGGCCGACGCCCGTACGGCACCCCCGGACGCGCGGCCCGTTTAGGTGTTCGCTACGTTTGCACCGTGGACAAGAAGAACGCTCTGCGCGCCGGCTCGCTCGCGGCCGGTACGACGCTGATGATGCTGCTCATGTCGTCCCCCGCGCTCGCGCTCACCCGCGACGACGGTGACGACCCGGCCCCCAAGCTGAGTGTCGTCGAGACCCTCGGCCTGTACGTGGCGCTGCCCATCGTGCTGTTCCTGGTGATCGCCGGCCTGGTGATGGTGCTCGACAAGTCCAAGAAGGCGTAACCGCCGCACAGATATCCGCCGAGGGCGCCGCACGGTACGAGCTACCGCGCGGCGCCCTCGCATGCGTTGAGGCCTCCGGGGCCCGTCTTCCGGATCAGGCCCTTCACACGGTCGTGGCGAGCAGCTTGCGCAGCAGGCCGGTCAGCTGGGCCGCCTCCTCCTCGGTGAGCGCGGACTCCAGGGCCGCCCGCTGCTCCCCGAGGCCGGCCTCGACGGCCTGGTCCACCAGTTCCCTGCCGCGCTCGCTGAGGGTGACCCGCAGCCCGCGCCGGTCGTTCGGGTCGGGGCTGCGGGTGAGCAGCCCGGCCTTCTCCAGCTTGTCCAGCCGGCCGGTCATGCCGCCGGTGGTGATCATCAGCGTGGCGGTCAGCTCACGCGGCGAGAGCGTGTACGGCTCTCCGGACCTGCGCAGCGTCGCGAGCACGTCGAACTCCCCGAGTGCCATGCCGTAGGGCGCGTACGCCTTGTCCACCTTGCCGCGCATGGCGTTGGACAGCCGGTAGATGCGCCCGAAGACGGCCATCGGCACCGTGTCCAGGTCGGGGCGGACGGCCGCCCACTGGTCGGCGATGGCGTCGACGGCGTCATGGGCGGGGCCGGGGTTCTTCGTCTCCATGGGGCCAGTCTCCTCTTCCGCATGACTCGATCGCAAGAAAGTCTCTTGCAAGTAAGTAGCTTAGTGGTAAGTTAATTACCGCCAAGCCAGTCCGGCACTCCGCAGCAGGGGGGAACCGTCATGTCCCGCAAGGCAGCAACCGTCGCTCTCACCGCCCTCGCCCCGATCTCCTGGGGCTCCACCTACTTCGTCACCACCGAGTTCCTGCCGCCCGACCGCCCGCTCTTCACCGGCCTCATGCGCGCCCTGCCCGCCGGCCTCGCGCTCCTCGCCCTCACCCGCAAGCTCCCGCAGGGCGCCTGGTGGTGGAAGTCCGCGGTCCTCGGGGCCCTCAACATCGGCGCCTTCTTCCCGCTGCTCTTCCTCGCCGCCTACCGGCTGCCCGGCGGAGTCGCCGCGGTCGTCGGCTCCGTCGGCCCGCTCTTCGTCGTCGGCCTCGCGGCCCTCTTCCTCGGCGAGAAGCCCACGGTGAAGACCCTGCTCACCGCCGTCACCGCCGCCTTCGGCGTCAGTCTCGTGGTCCTCAAGGCCGGAGCCGCGTTCGACCTGATCGGCGTGGGCGCCGGACTGCTCTCCTCCCTCTCGATGTCCGCCGGCATCGTCTTCACCAAGCGCTGGGGCCGCCCCGAGGGCGTCGGCGCCCTCGCGCTCACCGGCTGGCAGCTCACCGCGGGCGGCCTGGTCATCCTGCCCATCGCCTTCCTGATCGAGGGTGCCCCGCCGGCCCTGACCGGCACCAACCTGGCCGGCTACGCCTACCTCGCCTTCGGCAACACCGCGATCTCGTACTTCCTCTGGTTCCGCGGCATCGAGCGGTTGAGCGCCTCCTCGGCCACCCTCCTCGGCCCGCTCTCGCCGATCACCGCGGCCGTCATCGGCTGGGTGGCGCTCGGTCAGGCGCTCGGTCCGGTGCAGGTGCTCGGCATGGCGATCGCCTTCGGCGCCACCCTGGCCGGCCAGCTGAACCCCCGAGCCGCGAAGGCCCCCAAGGAATCTTTCAGCTCCCCTGAAAGGAACGGTCAGGAAGTTTCGATGGACCTGGAGGTTTCGGCGGTGCGACGGTAAGGGGCATGAGCCTCGACACCGCACGCAACCCGACCGCATCGACCGCCACCGACACCCCGACCGCCACCGACACCGCAGTCACCGAGAGGCCGGCACCCGCCAAGGGCGCCGGCCTCGGCGTTCTCCTCGCGCTCCTCGCCACCGTCGTCTGGTCCGGCAGCTTCGTCGTCGCCCGCGCCCTCCACGACACCGTCCCGCCGGTCCAGGCCGCCTTCTGGCGCTGGATCGTCGCCCTCGTCGCCGTCGCCCCGCTCGCCGCCCGCGAGACCTGGCGGCAGCGGCACCTGATCCGCCGCCACCTCCGCTTCCTCGCCCTCGCCTCCCTGCTGGGCATCACCGTCTACAACACCCTGGTCAACCAGGCCGGGACCGCCACCTCCGCCGGCAACATGGGCATGATCATGGCCGCGTCCCCGGTCCTCATGGCCCTCTTCGCCCGCCTCGGCGGCAACCGCCTCGGCCCGCGCCGCACCACCGGCATGCTCATCGCCTGCGCCGGCGTCCTGCTCCTCGTCAGCAAGGGCTCGCTCACCCCCGACTTCGCCACCGGCGACCTCTGGGTCATGGCCGCCGCCGTCTGCTTCGCCTCCTACAGCGCCCTCCTCAAGCGCCGCCCCGCCGAACTCGGCGGCCTGGTCTTCCTCTTCACCACCTTCCTGCTCGGCGCGCTGATGCTCGCCCCGGCGTTCGCCGTCAGCGTCGCCGTCCAGGGCGGCTTCGAGCCCACCACCGGCACCGTCGGCCCCCTCGTCTACGTCGGCGTGCTCTCCTCCGCCGTCGCCTTCTTCGCCTGGGACAAGGCCGTCACCCTGATCGGCGCGGCCCGCTCGGGGATCGTCTACTACCTCCAGCCCGTCTGCGTCGCCCTCCTCTCGTACGCCCTCCTCGGCGAACAACCGGGCCTCATCGGCGGCGCGAGCATGGTCCTCATCCTCGGCGGCGTGGCGCTGAGCTCCGCGCGGTAGCCGAGGCCCGGTGGAACGAGGCCCGATATGTTGCGCCCCATGACCGAGTGGGACATCAAGAAGCTCCAGATCCTCCGTACCCTCCGCGACCGCGGCACCGTCACCGCGACCGCGGAGGCGCTGCTCATGACCCCCTCGGCCGTCTCGCAGCAGCTCACCAACCTCGCCAAGCAGCTCGGGGTGCGGCTCCTGGAGGCCCAGGGGCGCCGGGTCCGGCTCACCGACGCAGCCCATCTGGTGCTGCGCCACGCGGAGGTGGTCTTCGCCCAGCTGGAACGCGCCGACGCCGAACTCGACGGGTATCTGCGGGGCGAGGCCGGACAGGTGCGGGTGGCGGCCTTCTCGACGTCCGTGCCCGGGCTCCTCGTGCCCGCCGTACGGCAGCTGCGGACCGCCCACCCCGGGCTCGACGTCCGGATCCGGGAGGCCGAGGCGGCGGAGGCGTACGAGCTGCTCACGGCCGGCGAGGTCGACCTCGCGCTCTCGCTCGCCGCCCACGCGCCCTCCGCGCGCGACCCCAAGTTCAGCCGGGTGCCGCTGCTCGCCGACCCCCTCGACGTCGCCCTGCCCGCCGGCCACCCGCTCGCCGACGCGCCCGGCCTGCGTCTCGCCGACCTCGCCGCCGAGCCCTGGATCTTCGGCGGCTCGGGACCCTGGTCCGAGATCACCATCGCCGCCTGCGAGGCCGCGGGCTTCGTGCCCGAGCAGGCCCACAGCGCCTCCGGCTGGACCGCGATCCTCGCCATGGTCGAGGCCGGGATGGGCATCGCGCTCGTCCCCCGGATGGCCTCCGCGGACCGGCGGGGCGGCACCGGGGTCGTCATGCGGGTCCTCTCCGCCGACCAGCCGCGCCGCCATGTCGTCGCGGCCGTACGGAGCGGGGCGGAGGAGGGCCCGGCGGTGGCCCGGGTGCTCGCCGCGCTCCGGCAGGCGGCGGCGGCCCGCGCGACCGCCCACGAAACCATTCAGTAGAACTGAACGGCATCGTCGAAAACATTCGATGGACCGGTCGGGTCCCCGGGGCGCACAGTCGAGGCATGACCTTCGAGACGAGCCAGGACCAGGACCCGCACGCCAACGACGCCGCGCCCTACGCCGGCGGGGACCCCTACGCCGACTACCGCACCGGTGACTTCCCCTTCACCGAGCTCGTCGACCTCGCCGACCGCCGTCTCGGCGCCGGGGTCGTCGCCGCCAACGACGAGTTCTTCGCCGAGCGCGAGAACCTCCTCGTCCGCGAGCGCGCCGTCTTCGACCCGGAGCACTTCGGTCACAAGGGCAAGATCATGGACGGCTGGGAGACCCGCCGCCGCCGCGGCGCCGACGCCGAGAACGTCTTCCCCGCCCCCGAGGACCACGACTGGGCGATCGTCCGCCTCGGCGCCCCCGGCGTGATCCGCGGCATCGTCGTCGACACCGCCCACTTCCGCGGCAACTACCCGCAGAAGGTGAGCATCCAGGCCACCGCCGTCGAGGGGTCGCCCAGCCCCGCCGAGCTGCTCGACGCGAAGTGGGAGGAGCTCGTCCCGCCGACCCCCGTCCGCGGTCACGCGGCCAACGGCTTCACCATCGACGCCGAGCGCCGCTTCACCCACGTACGGCTCTGCCAGCACCCCGACGGCGGCGTCGCCCGGCTCCGCGTCCACGGCGAGGTCGTGCCCGACCCCGAGTGGCTGGAGCTCCTCGGCACCCTCGACCTGATCGCCGTGCTCAACGGCGGCTCGTACGAGGACGCCTCGGACAAGTTCTACTCCTCGCCGACCCAGATCATCCTGCCCGGCACCTCCCGCAAGATGGACGACGGCTGGGAGAACCGCCGCCGCCGCGTCCGCGACACCAACGACTGGGTGCGCTTCCGGCTCGTCGCCCAGGGCGTCGTCCGCGCCGTCGAGATCGACACCGCGTACCTCAAGGGCAACTCCGCCGGCTGGATCGCGCTCCAGGGCCGCAACGGCGAGAACGGCGAGTGGTTCGAGATCATCCCGCGCACCCGCCTCCAGCCCGACACCCTGCACCGCTTCAAGCTGCCCGCGCAGGCCGTCGTCACCCACGTCCGGCTCGACGCCTTCCCCGACGGCGGCGTCGCCCGCATGCGGCTCCACGGCGCGCTGACGGAGCAGGGCGCGGCCGACCTCCGCGCCCGGTACGCCCGCCTGGGCGGCTGACACACGTCCGCCCGGCGGCGCGGCCGCGCGCCGACGCCCGCCCGCCGGGCGGATTCCAAGCACGGCCGGCCGGGCGGGTTCCAAGCACCGCCCGCCGGCCGGATTCCGAGCACCGCCCACCGGGCGGACTCCCGGCGCCGCCCACCGGGCGGACTCCAAGCACGGCGAAGGGGCGCCTCCACGGGGGAGGGCGCCCCTTCGTCGTACTGCCTACCGGCCTACTTCGCGGCCGCGTCCACCGCCTGCGCCTTCAGGGCGCGCTCGACGCCCGCCCGCGACTCCGTCACCATGCGCCGCAGCGCCGGCACCGGGGAGTTCGCGGCGATCCACGCGTCCGTCGCGTCCAGGGTCTCCTGCGAGACCTGGAGCGTCGGGTAGAGGCCGACCACGATCTGCTGGACGATCTCGTGGCTGCGGGTCTCCGAGACGCGCTTGATCGACGCGAAGTACTTCGCGGTGTACGGGGCGAGCAGCTCGCGCTGGTCGGCCTGGACGAAGCCGCCGATGACCGCCTCCTGCACGGCGTTCGCCAGCTTGTCGTCCTCGACGACCGAGGCCCAGGCCTCCGCCTTCGCCGCTTCCGTCGGACGGGCCGCGCGCGCGGTCGCCGCGTGCCGCTCGCCCGCCGCGGTGCGGTCGCGCTCCAGCTCGGCGGCGATCTCCGCCTCGTCGAAGCGGCCGGTGGCCGCGAGGCGCTGCACGAACGCCCAGCGCAGCTCGGTGTCGACGGCCAGGCCCTCGACGACCTCGGAGCCGGCGAGCAGCCCCGCGAGCACGTCGAGCTCCGCGTCCGTCCGGGCGGTCGCCGCGAACGCCCGCGCCCACGCCAGCTGGTGGTCGCTGCCGCCCTCGGCGGCGCGCAGCTGCTCCTGGGCGAAGGTGCCCCAGCGCGCCAGACCGGTCGCGCGCCACTCCGGCGCCGCGTACAGGTCGAGAGCGGCCTTCACCTGGCCCTGGAGCGACTGGACCACGCCGATGTCGGACTCCTTGGCGATGCCCGAGAGCACCAGGTCCAGGTAGTCGCGGGTGGCCAGCTCGCCGTCGCGGGTCATGTCCCAGGCCGAGGCCCAGCACAGGGCGCGCGGCAGGGACTCGGCGAAGTCGCCGAGGTGCGCGGTGACGTTCTGCAGGGACACCTCGTCGAGGCGGACCTTCGCGTACGACAGGTCGTCGTCGTTGAGGAGGACGACCGCCGGGCGGGCCTTGCCCACCAGCTGCTGCACGGCGGTCAGCTCGGCCGCCGCGATGTCCAGCTCCAGGCGGTCGGTGCGGACCAGCTTGCCGGCCGCGTCCAGGTCGTAGAAGCCGATCGCGATCCGGTGCGGGCGCAGCACGGCCTCGCCCTTGGCGCCGGCGGGCAGTGCCGGGGCCTCCTGGCGGACGGCGAAGGCGGTGATGGCGCCGTTCTCGTCGGTCTCGATCTCCGGGCGGAGGATGTTGATGCCGGCCGTCTCCAGCCACGCCTTCGACCAGGTCTTCAGGTCGCGTCCGGAGGTCTCCTCCAGGGCGCCGAGGAGGTCGGACAGGCGGGTGTTCCCGAAGGCGTGCGCCTGGAAGTACGCCTGGACGCCCTTGAAGAACTCGTCCTGGCCGACGTACGCCACGAGCTGCTTCAGGACCGAGGCGCCCTTGGCGTACGTGATGCCGTCGAAGTTGACGAGCACGTCCTCCAGGTCGTTGATCTCGGCCATGATCGGGTGCGTCGACGGCAGCTGGTCCTGGCGGTAGGCCCAGGTCTTCTCCGCGTTGGCGAAGGTCGTCCAGGCGTTGGGCCAGCGGGTGCCCGTCACCGAGGCCTGGCAGGCGACCGAGGTGTAGGTGGCGAACGACTCGTTCAGCCACAGGTCGTTCCACCACTCCATGGTGACGAGGTCGCCGAACCACATGTGGGCGAGCTCGTGGAGGATGGTCTCGGCGCGCCGCTCGTACGCCGCGTCCGTCACCTTCGAGCGGAAGACGTACTGGTCGCGGATGGTGACCGCGCCCGCGTTCTCCATCGCGCCCGCGTTGAACTCCGGCACGAACAGCTGGTCGTACTTGGCGAACGGGTAGTCGTACGCGAACTTCTCCTGGAACCAGTCGAAGCCCTGGCGGGTCACGTCGAAGATGTGGTCCGCGTCCAGGAACTCGGCCAGCGAGGGACGGCAGTAGATGCCCAGCGGGACGACCTGTCCGTCCTTCTCGTACGTCGAGTGCACCGAGTGGTACGGGCCGACGATGAGGGCCGTGATGTACGTGGAGATGCGCGGGGTCGGCTCGAAGACCCACACGTCGTTCTCGGGCTTGGGCGTCGGCGAGTTGGAGATCACCGACCAGCCGCTCGGCGCCTTCACGGTGAACTGGAAGGTCGCCTTCAGGTCGGGCTGCTCGAACGAGGCGAAGACCCGCCGCGCGTCCGGCACCTCGAACTGGGTGTACAGGTAGGCCTGGTCGTCGACCGGGTCGACGAAGCGGTGCAGGCCCTCACCCGTGTTGGTGTACGCGCAGTCGGCGACGACCTTCAGCTCGTTGCGGCCCGCGGCCAGGCGGTCGAGCGCGATCCGCGAGTCGCGGAAGACGGCGGCGACGTCGAGCGCGCGGCCGTTCAGGACGACCTCGTGGACGGCGGGGGCGACGAGGTCGATGAAGGTCTCGGCGCCGTCCTCGGCGGAATCGAAGCGGACGGTGGTGACGGACCGGTAGGTGCCGCCCTCCTGCGCACCGGTGAGGTCGAGTTCGACCTCGTACGCGTCCACGGTCAGCAGCGCCGCCCGCTGCTGAGCCTCTTCACGGGTCAGGTTTGTGCCAGGCACCCGGTCAACTCCTCGGTTTCGTGACGTTTGGGCCATCCTTCCACGGGCCGGCTCAGCGGCGCACGGAACATTTCCACGGTCCGTCACCACTGATCCGCAGCAGCCCGGGCCCGGACACCGGGGCGCTCGCCCGGACCTCCCCGATCTCGTTGACCAGCAGGTCCTGCTCCTCGTCGTCGTAGAGCGGGTCGAGCGGCGGGGTGTGCTGGTGGACCGTGAAGTTCGACTCCCCGTGGTGCGCGAAGTCGAGCACCCCGGCCGGCCCCTCGTAGATCACCAGATCGTGCGCGAGGCCCTCGACATGGCTGTCGAACCGGCGCGCGTGGGAGAGCGGCAGCACCCGCAGCGTCCAGGGCGTGTCCGCCTCCACCCGCAGGGTCAGCGGGCGGGCGCGGGGGACCAGGGCGACGGTACGCGCGCGTACGTCGTCCTCGTACGCCGTGAGCAGGTAGTCCTCGGCCCGCCCGTACGCGTCGCAGGCCTCGATCGTGGTGGACAGCGAGTGGTACGACTCGATCTCCAGGAGCACCCAGTGCCCCGCCGGCAGACCCGGCTCGCAGTGCACCGTCTCCTTGCCGCGCCCCTGGTACACGGAGGGCCGGAACTCGCCGCCGTACGGGTCGGCCACCGGCACGGGCGGGGCTGCGGGCGCCGGGGGCGGGGGCGGCGGGACGTAGCCGGGACCCGGGATCGGCGGCGGCGGGGACTCCACGACGATGCCGAACCCCGTCGCGAGCCCGGCGAGCCCCGAGGCGTACCCCTGGCCGGCGGCGCGGAACCGCCAGCCGCCGTCCCGCCGGTAGAACTCCCCGAGGACGAAGGCCGTCTCCGTCGTCGCGTCGCCGATCGCGCGGTACGCCACCGGGTTCCCGGCCCCGTCCGTGACCCGCACCTCAAGCCCCGGCACCTGCCCGAGGGCGCCCCCGTCGGCGGAGGCGGCGATCACCAGACGCCCCACGTCCGGCTCCGCGCGTGCGAGGTCCACCCACAGCCAGTCCGCGGCCGGACTGCCGGGCGCGCCCGGGGCCGACCTCCCCAGGTGCCGGACCGTCCCCGAGGGATGCTCGGCGTGGTTGTAGAACACCAGATCGGCGTCGCCCCGCACCCGCTCCCCGGCCCCGAGGAGCAGGGCCGACACGTCCACGTCGGGCACCCCGTGCCCGGTGCGCCAGCTGACCGCGACATGAAGGGCCTGCGAGGGCACCGGGACGTCGGCCCCCTTGGGTATCTGGGTCATGGGGGAACTCTGGCACGGGCGGGCACGCCGGAGGGGCGGCTCCCCGCAACGGGAAGCCGCCCCGCCGGTCGGGGGCCCGACCGGCGTCAGCCCTTGAGCTCGGCCGCGACGAGCTCCGCGATCTGGACGGCGTTCAGCGCCGCGCCCTTGCGCAGGTTGTCGTTGGAGAGGAACAGCGCGAGGCCGTTCTCGACGGTCTCGTCCACGCGGATGCGGCCCACGTACGAGGCGTCCTTGCCGGCCGCCTGGAGCGGGGTCGGGATCTCGGAGAGCTCGACGCCCTCGGCGTCCTTGAGGAGCTCGTAGGCGCGCTCGACGCTGATCGGACGCTCGAAGCGGACGTTGACCTGGAGCGAGTGGCCGGAGAAGACCGGGACGCGCACGCAGGTGCCGGAGACCTTGAGCTCCGGGATCTCCAGGATCTTGCGGGACTCGTTGCGGAGCTTCTGCTCCTCGTCGGTCTCGAAGGAGCCGTCGTCGACGATCGAACCGGCCAGCGGGACCACGTTGAAGGCGATCGGGCGCTTGTAGACGGCGGGCTCGGGGAACTCGACGGCTTCGCCGTCGAAGGCCAGCTGGTCGGCGGTCTCGGCCACGGCACACGCCTGCGTGCGCAGCTCCGCGACACCGGCCACGCCCGAGCCGGAGACGGCCTGGTAGGTGGTGGCGATCAGCGCGGTGAGTCCGGCCTCCTGGTGGAGCGGCTTGAGGACCGGCATGGCGGCCATCGTGGTGCAGTTCGGGTTGGCGATGATGCCCTTGGGGCGGTCCTTGATCGCGTGCGGGTTGACCTCGGAGACCACCAGCGGGACCTCGGGGTCGCGGCGCCAGGCGGAGGAGTTGTCGATCACGACGGCACCCTGGGAGGCGACCTTCTCGGCGAGGGCCTTGGAGGTGGCGCCGCCGGCGGAGAAGAGCACGATGTCCAGGCCGGTGTAGTCGGCGGTGGAGGCGTCCTCGACCGTGACGCCGTCGACGACGGTGCCGGCGGAACGGGCGGAGGCGAAGAGCCGCAGCTCGTCGACCGGGAAGTCGCGCTCCGCGAGGATCTTGCGCATGACCGTGCCGACCTGACCGGTGGCTCCGACGATTCCGACCTTCACGGGGACTCCTCCGTACGTATGTGCAGGGTGTTGCCGGTCCATGATGCGTATGTCCCGGGTCGCCTTGTCCAATCCATTGTCCACAGGTCGGGACGAGTGTCGGGACGCGAAAGGGGCGGGCGCCGGTTCCGGCACCCGCCCCTTCACGCACGTGGTGCTACGGGGTGACCGCGCCGATCAGGACGCTGCCGGTGCCCGCGACGGTGCCGCGCGCGTTGAGCAGCTGGACCTCGCCGAAGAACTGACGTCCCTCGGGAGCCGCGCCCGCGACGACGACCTCGGCCGCCACCGGGGCGGTGGCGCCGTTGGCCAGCGTGACCGGCTTCGACTCGTCGACCTTCACGGTGCCGAGCGTGGACGAGTAGTACACGTCCTTGTAGTCGTACGTGGTGCCGCCCGCGGCCTGGACCGAGTAGCCGTCGATGACGACGGTGTACGTGCCCGCGGCCGGCTTCAGGAGCGAGACGGACTCGTCCGAGTCGCCGTCCGCCGACTGGCCGACGGTCGCGCCGTTCAGCGTGACCGTGAGGTCGAGGTCGGCGGCCTTGTCGGAGGTGTTGCCGATGGCGATGTCGAGCCGCTCCACGCCCTCACCGATGGTGACGGTCTTCGTCTGCTGCTCGTGGTGCTGGATGGTCGGCGTCTCGCTCTTCTGCGAGCCGAGCGAGCCGCCCTTGAGGGTGCCCGCGATGCCCGCGAAGCGGTTGGTGACCTGCCACTGGACGGCGGCCGGGGTGCCGACCTTCGCCTCGGCGACCGTCTGGACGGCCGGGTCGAAGTCGGCGCCGAGGGCGGTGACGTTCAGGGTGTACGGGTTGTCCAGGTCCGGCGACGTGCGGCGGGACTCGACCTCGATCTCCCAGACGCCGGGCGTCGGGTTCGCGTAGGACCGCAGGTCCGGGCGGCAGGTGTTGGCCGGGTTGTAGTGCGGGTAGCACTGCGTGGTGGCGCTGTCCTCGATGCCCACGCCGTACGGGTGGATCGAGATGAAGCGGGTCTGGCTGTTCTCCTTCAGACCACCGAGCGCGACCTCCAGCGTCTTGGCGCCCTCGGGCACGGTGACGAAGTAGGACTTGCTGCTGTTGCGCTGCACCGAGCCGGTGGCGGAGAAGCCGTAGCCCGGGGCGACCAGGTCGTTCGCGACGATCGAGGTGGCGAGGATCTGCTTGTCGACGCCCTCGGTGAACAGGTCGTCGGCCTCCAGGATGACGCTGTGCGCACCGGCGGTGGCGGCGCGGGCCTGGAGCTTGACGGTGACCGGCTTGTTGAGCGGCAGCGCGACGAAGTCCTCGCCGAGGATGCGGAAGGTGCCGTCGTTGTACTTCAGGCTCAGCTCGTGCCAGACCGGCCGGTTCGGGCCGCTCGTGCGCGTGATGGTGACGTCGTAGACCTTCTTCTGGCCGACCTTGAGGCCGCCCTCGCGGTCGTACACACCGGTGCCGGTGTGCGGGGCCGGGAAGATCACGGTGTCGACCGGGGCCTCGACCTTGTAGTCGTGGGCGGTGGCACCGTCCTTGATCGACTCCCAGGCCTCCTCGATGTCCATGAGGCCAGAGCCCTGCTCGTGCGCGGCGACACCGGGGATGCGCTTCGCGGTCGAGGTCAGCGCGGTCCGCAGGGTGAGCGGGGAGAGCGCGATGCCCTTCTGCTTCGCGGCCGAGATCAGCAGCGCGCTCGCGCCCGTCGCCTGCGGCGAGGACATCGAGGTGCCGTTGAGCATGCCGTAGCCGGCGGGCAGGGTGTAGCCCGACTCGGCGACGCCGGCGCCCGGCAGCCAGGTCGGGATGGAGTTCACGGCCGAGCCGGGGGCGGTGATGGTCGGGGTGAAGCCGCCGTCCTCACGCGGGCCGCGCGAGGAGAAGGGGAACATGGCGTACTTCTTCTCGACGGCCGAGCCGTAGTTGGCGGCCCAGGTCGTCTGGGAGACGGCCGCGCCGACCGAGATGACCTTGTCGGCCAGGCCGGGGTCGCCGATCGTGTTGATGCCGGGGCCCTCGTTGCCGGCCGAGATGACCAGCTGGACGCCGTACTGGTCGATCAGGCGGGTGTAGAGGCGCGAGCGGACGTTGTCGCCGTCGTTCTGCTGCGGCAGGCCGCCGATCGACATGTTGACGATGTCGACGCCGCGGTTGACGACGAGGTCCGTCATGCCCTCGGTGAGGGCGGTGTTGGTGCAGCCGCCGGACCAGGTGCACGCGCGCGCGGAGACGATCTTCGCGCCGGGGGCGGCGCCGCTCATCTTCCCGCCGAAGAGGCCGTTGGCGGCGGTGATGCCGGCGACGTGGGTGCCGTGCGCGGACTCGACGAGACCGATGTTGACGAAGTCGGCCTTCTTGCCGACGTAGTCGTCGCCCCAGGCGTCGAGCGCGACGTCCTTGCGGATCTCGACGACGAACGGGGTGCGCTCGGCGACGTCGGTGGCCGGGTTGTCGGTACCGAAGTAGCCGACCTGGTTGCCGTCCTTGTACGGCTTCATCGGCGCGTTGTCCGTGAAGTCGTTGTTCTGGTCGGTGTCCACGCGGACGGTTCCGGCGGCCGGGTCGTACAGCATGCCGAAGATGTCGGTGGTGTCACCGTCCCGGTTGATGTCGCCCTTCGGGTCGCCGCCGGCGGTGAAGCGCTCCTGGAAGCGGCTGAACTGGTACGAGCCCTCCGGGGCCTTCCAGCTCTGCGCGGAGGCGGTGAAGACCGGGCCGGCGACCGGGGTGATCTGGGCGCGCCAGGTGTTGTCGCCCTCGGTGATCGGGTCGGTGGCGGTGACCCAGTCGACGATCTTGCGCTCGCCGGTGGTGGTCTTCTGCAGGGCCGGGTGGCCGAGGTCGACACCCGAGTCCAGGATGCCGATGGTCACGCCGCGGCCGTCGGCCTTCGGGTGCTCCTTGACGAAGTCGACCGCGCCCGTCTCGTACGAGGGGTTGTACGGGTTCTTCGCCGGGGTGTCCTTGCCCGGGGCCGGGTACGTCGTCGTGACGGTGGTGCCGGAGACGGCACCCGTCGCGGCGCCCGCGTCCGGCGTCGGGTCGTCCAGCGCGATCTCCGCCTGGAGGTCGACGGACTGGACGGAGGAGAGCTGGGTGGCGGCCTTGATGGCGGCCGCGGCCTTGGCGGTCGGCAGGGTCGCGCGGACGTAGCCGAGCGCGTCCTGCTGCTTGCCGACGGAGGCGCCGGCGACGGCGTCGAGCTGGTCCGCGACCTGCTCGGTGGCGCCGGGGGCGGTGGCGACGAGGACGGTGACGTTCTTCTCGCCGCTCGCCTGGGCCTCGGTGAGCCGCTGGGCGTCGATGGCGCCGAGCTTGTCGGCGGGGTTCGAGGACTTGACCGGGGGCGTGGTCGCCGGGGCTTCGGTGGCGAGCACGGGCGCGGCACCGGTCGCGACGAGCGCGGCGACGAGTCCGGCGGCGGCCGCGATGCGGGCCGCGCGTCTGTGCCCGTGCGTCGAGCTTCCGGGTATGGAGCTCAGAGTGTCGGGGGTGGTCATTTACATCCCTGTTTGTGAAAGGACGGTGTCCGGAATCTGATGCCGGATGACCGCTCAGCCTTTCGCAAGTGACAGGGGTTTGGGGAGAGTTGTCAGGGGCCGGATTGCCGCCGCGGCATAAACCCGCCAGCGCGATGGATGCGCCACGCGGGACGAACCCGACCGAACAAGGACGAGTTGCCGTGGTCTACGGCTCAACTCTCCTTCGTGCGGGCGTAGTGGCGGGAGGCCTTGGCCCGGTTGCCGCAGACGGCCATCGAGCACCAGCGGCGGGTGCCGTTCCGTGAGGTGTCGAAGAAGTGCAGGGTGCAGGCCTCGTGGGCGCAGGCCCGGATCCGGTCGGGTGCCGTGCGCAGCAGGTCGAGGTAGTCGCGGGCGGCCGTCCAGCCGGGGCCCTGGGCGGGATCCGTGAACTCGGCCTCCTCGCCGGGGCCTTCGGCGGTGAGCCTGGCCCGGATGCGGCCGTGGCCGAGGACGGCGTCGACGCGCGCGGTGGCGGCGGGATCACCGGGCCGGTCGACGAGCGCGCCGAGCGCGTCCCGGGCGGCGAGGGTGTGCCGCAGGGTGGTCGCGTCGGCGGCGAACCGCTGCTCCAGACCGTTGGCGGCGAGCCAGACGGCGAGACCGTCGACGTCCGTCAGCAGGTCCCGGCGGCCGCCCTCGTCGTTCCAGCGGGTGTTGAGCAGGTCCAGGGAGACGGGCTCGCCGGTGAGCGGCCGGGGGTCGATGACGGTCATGCGGGCGCCCTTCTCGATGAACTAACCCCTCAAGAGTACGTGAGTGGTTGACTCGCGCCGAGCTAACCCTTAAAGTCGTATTAGAAGGTTAGTCAGGGAGGGGTGTCCGCACCCGCCGACCCCGCACGCACGGAGGCCCCCGTGAACACCGCGTATCACCCCGGCTCCCTCGCCGTGCAGGAGCGCGAGGGCGTCCGGCAGCTCGCCGAACACGTCGGCCGCTCCATCACCGACGGCATCCGCCCCGTCGCCGCCGCCTTCCTGGAGGCCCAGCCCATGCTGATGATCGGCGCGGCGGATACCGGGGGCCGCGTCTGGGCCGAGCTGCTCACCGGCGCGCCCGGTTTCGTCCGGGCCACCGGCCCGCACACGATCTCCGTGGCCGCCGCCCTCCCCGAGGGCACGCCCGACGGCGCCCCCGTCGGCACCCTCGCCCTCGACCCCCGCACCCGCCGCCGCATGCGCCTCAACGGCACCGCCCGGACCAGCCGACGCGGCTTCACGATCGAGGCCGAACAGGTCTTCTCCAACTGCCCGAAGTACCTCCAGAGGCGGGACTGGTACGGCTCCGAGCCCGCCCGCCCCGGGGCCGGCGCCGCGCGGCACGGCGAGGCGCTCACCCCCGACCAGGTGCGCCGGATCCGGGCCGCCGACACCTTCTTCATCGCCACCTCCGCCCCCGACGGCGTCGACACCAGCCACCGCGGCGGCAACCCGGGCTTCGTCCGGGTCGACTCGCCCCGGGAGCTGAGCTGGCGCGACTACCCGGGCAACGCGATGTTCCTGACCCTGGGCAACCTGGAGTCCGACGGCCGCGCGGGACTGCTCTTCCTCGACTGGGAGACCGGGCTGACCCTCCGGCTCAGCGGCCTCGCGCACACCGAGTACGCCCCCGAGGGCCGCGTCACCCGCTTCCATGTCGAGCGCACGGTGGAGACCCCGTACGCCAGCCCCCTCCGCTGGTCACCCCCGGAATACTCCCCGTCCAACCCGTGACCGCACCCCCCGGTCTCCCCCGCCCCCCAAGGTCGTTTCTCGGCCTTCCCGCCCCCGCCTCGCCGCCGTCCGCCCCGCGACCGCACCCGTCCCGGGGCGGACGTATCCCGCGTCCTGGTTCTAACCTCTATCCATGCAGCAGGAGTTGAGGGTGGCGGCCTACGCCGTGTGCGTCCGGGATGACGAGATCCTCCTCGCCCGCTGGGTCGCCAAGGACGGCACCAAGCGGTGGACCCTGCCGGGCGGCGGCATGGACCACGGCGAGGATCCCGTACGGACCGTCGTCCGCGAGGTCGAGGAGGAGACCGGCTATCTGACCGCGCCCACCGCCCTCCTCGGCATCGACTCCATCCGGCGTTCCTGGCTCCGCCGGTTCGCCGGCCCCGGCGACTTCCAGGGCCTGCGGATCATCTACGAGGCCCAGGTCACCGGCGGTGCCCTGCGCAACGAGACCGGCGGCTCCACGGACCTCGCCGCCTGGCACCCCCTCGACGCCGTCCCCGGCCTGCCCCGCGTCGAACTCGTCGATGTCGGCCTCGACCTGTGGCGCGAACGCCCCCCGGTCGGCCGCTCCCGCCTCACCGACCCGGCGAACGGCTAGAAGCGGCCGAAAATCGCCCAACCACCAAGATCGCTCTCAACCCGCTCCCCGGATCCCGCGGTCCCCTCCCGTGACCGATCACGTCCGTACGTCAGGGGAGCCCCGCATGTCAGCCACACGCACCGCCCGTACCGTCCTCGCCGCCACCCTCGTCGCGGGCCTCGCCGCCACCGCCCTCGCCACCCCCGCCCTCGCGGCCTCCGCCGGGCCCGCGGCGCCCGTGAAGGCGGACCACGCGGCCACCCGGCAGGCGCTCCAGGCCGCCGTCGACGGCGGGGTCCCCGGCGCCGTCGCCCAGGCCCGCGACGGGCACGACCGCTGGACCGGCACCGCGGGCGAGCGCAAGGGCAACGACCGCTTCCGCGTCGGCTCCATCACCAAGACCTTCACCGCCACCGTCCTCCTCCAGCTCCAGTCGGAGGGCCGCATCGACCTCGACGACCCGGTCGAGAAGTGGCTCCCCGGCGTCGTCCGGGGCAACGGCCACGACGGCAGCGGGATCACCGTCCGTCAGCTGCTCAACCACACCAGCGGCATCTACAGCTACACCGAGGACCCCGCCTTCCAGGCCAAGGTCTTCGGCCCCGGCTTCCTGGAGCACCGCTACGACACCTGGACCCCTCAGCAGCTCGTCGACGTCGCCATGGCCCACGAGCCCGACTTCGCGCCCGGCACCTCCTGGAACTACTCCAACACCAACTTCGTCCTCGCCGGCATGGTGATAGAGAAGGTCACGGGGCGTCCGTACGGCAAGGCCGTCGAGAACCGGATCATCAAGCCGCTCAAGCTCCGCGCCACCACCGTCCCCGGGACCCGCTCGGCCATGCCGGAGCCCAGCAGCCCGGCGTACTCCAAGCTCTCCCGGGACGAGAACGCCCCCGTCCACGAGGTCTCCGACCTCAACCCGAGCATCGCGGGCGCGGCGGGCGAGATCATCTCCGACTCCCGCGACCTGCAGACCTTCTACTCGGCCCTGCTCAAGGGCCGGCTCCTCACGAAGGACGGTCTGAAGGAGATGACGACCACGGTCCAGATCTCCCCCGAGTACCCGAGCGTGGGCTATGGCCTCGGGCTCATGAAGCAGAAGCTGAGCTGTGGCGAGGAGATCTGGGGCCACGGAGGCGGCATCCACGGCTCCTCCTCCCTGGCCCAGGTGACCCGCGACGGCGAGCACTCCCTCGCCGGCAACTTCAACGCCGACTGGACGGGCGACAGCCAGAAGGTCATCGAGGCCGAGTTCTGCGGCACCGTCCCGAAGAAGTAGCTCCTCACCTCGGCAGGACGACGACGTACGCGGCGGGCTGCCGGTCCGGGGCGGCCATCAGGGCCGTACGGACCACGGTGGCCTGCTGGTCCATCGCCTCGCGCAGCTTGCGCGGGGTGAGGTGGACGACCGTGATGCCGAGCCGCTCCAGGTGCTCCCGCTTGCGGGTGTACTCGGTCCACAGCTCGTCGTCGTCCTGCCGGGGCGCCCGGGTGTCCAGCTCCACGGCGACCGCCTGGTCCGGCCAGTAGGCGTCCACCCCGCCCAGGTGCGGGCCGCCCGGCAGCCGCAGGTCCACGTTCCACAGCGGGTCCGGCAGCGCGAACTCCCGCACCATCTCGTAGAGCCGCTGCTCGGAGAGCGAGCGTCCCTCGGCGAGCAGCGAGTCCACCGCGTCCACCACGTGCGGCCGGGACAGCAGCCGGGCCCGGCTCAACTCCCGTACCACCGCGCCCGGTTCGCAGTGGCCGCCGCGCACGGCCTCGGTGAGCAGCCGGCGTACCGTCTCCGCGTCCGAGAGGCCCGACACCGCGTCGGCGACGGCGCGGGCGACCGGGGCGACGGGGACGCCCGTGAGCTCCAGCGGCTCCGGCGACTCGACGGCGCGCACCACCCGCACCCAGCCGGTCGAGCGCAGCCGCCGCGTGCGCGGCACCAGCAGGTCGATCCGGTCCAGGGCGGTGAGCGGGGGAGCGGAGGAGAAGCGGTGCAGGGTCAGAGCGGCGAGGCCGGTGATCATCGCCTCGGGCCCCTGCGGGGGCACGGCCCCGGTCCTGCGGGCGTAGAGCAGCGCGGCGTGCAGCCGGTCCTCGCTGGTGGGCGGCCCGGGCTGGAGCAGGAAGACGCCGGGCAGCAGCTGCTGCCAGCCGCCGGGCCGGCAGTGCGCGGCGACCTCGGCGGCCGGGATCCCCTGGGCCCTCAACTGGTCGGCGGACGCGAGGCGTTGCGCACGACCGGTGCGGGGGGAGAGGGGGAGGGGGCGGGGGGTGATGGGGGTGTTGTGGTTCATGTCGGGGGTCTTCCGCTCCCGAAGGCTGCCCTAACCTCTGTTACACGCTCGTCGACAATTGGGGACAAGCTCGCCCTAAAGTACGCACGTTCGAGTGCCGATGAGGGCGGACCCGTGGTGGGCATACGTTCCACAAGGGCGTGGGGTTCCCCCCGGACGGAGTCTGGGGGAGGGTGGGCCACACCACGACGGCGACTGCCGCTTCCTGCGCCCCGTCACCCAGAGGCCCTCGGGGAGCGGCGCCCCGTGAAGAGCACCGCCCCCAGGACCTACCGCCTACTGCGCCACGCGCGCGTCGCACGCCTGCGCGCGCAGTGCCCGCGCCAGGTCGTCCCGCGCCTCCAGGACGAGGCGCCGCAGCGCCGGCGCGGCCGACGCGTGCTCCGACAGCCAGGCGTCCGTCGAGGTCAGCGTCGCCTCGTCGTCCTGGAGCCCCGGGAACAGGCCCCGGACCACGTCGATGCCGATCTGGATCGACCGCTCGCCCCACAGCCGCTCGATCGCCGCGAAGTACTTCTCCGCGTACGGCGCGATCAGCTCGCGCTGCGAGGGCTGCACGAAGCCCGCGATGGTCGCCTCGACGAGCGCGTTCGACAGGGTGTCCGACTCGACGACCTGCGCCCAGGCCTGCGCCTTGACCGCCGCCGAGGGCCGCGAGGCAAGCAGGCGGGTCTGGTGGCGCTTGCCCGTCGCCGTGTCGTCCCGGGCGAGCTCCTCGTCGATCCGGGCCTCGTCCGCGCGGCCGTGCACGGCCAGCGGGGAGAGCAGCGCCCAGCGGAGCTCCTGGTCGACGTCGAGGCCGTCGATCTTCGCCGTGCCGTCGAGCAGCCCCTCCAGGAGCTGGAAGTCGGCGTCGGCGGAGGCGGTCGCCGCGAAGAACCGCGCCCAGGTCAGCTGGTGCTCGCTGCCCGGCTCGGCCACCCGCAGCTCACGCAGCCCGCCCTCGGCGAGCAGACGCCCGCCCTCCTCGCGCCACGCGGGCGACGCGTAGTGGGTGACGGCCGACTTCGTCCAGGCGTGCACCATCTGGAGGACGCCGATGTCGGTCTCGCGGCCCGCGAAGGCGAGCGCGACGGCGACGAAGTCCCGGGCGGGCATGAGCCCGTCGCGGGTCAGGTTCCACAGCGCCGACCAGCACAGGGCGCGGGCGAGCGGGTCGGTGATGTCGCCGAGGTGCGCCCGCAGGGTCGCGAGCGAGCCCTCGTCGAAGCGGATCTTGCAGTAGGTCAGGTCGTCGTCGTTGACGAGCACGAGGTCGGGCTTCTCCTCGCCCGTCAGCTCGGTGACGACGGTCCGGGCGCCGGTGATGTCGGCCTCGGCCCGCGCGTACCGCACGAGGTCCCCGCCGGAGATCCGGTAGAGGCCGACGGCCGCCCGGTGCGGACGGAGCTCGTCGCCCTCCTGGAGGACGGCGAGTTCGGTGATCCGGCCCTCGGCGTCGTAGGTGACGGCCGGGGTCAGGCTGTTCACGCCGGAGGTCTGCAGCCAGGACTTCGCCCAGGTCTTCATGTCACGCCCGGAGGTCTCCTCCAGGATCGCGAGGAGGTCGGCCAGGCGCGTGTTCCCGTAGGCGTGGCGCTTGAAGTAGCGGCGCGCGCCCTCCAGGAACGCGTCCCGGCCGGCGTACGCGACGAGCTGCTTCAGCACCGACGCGCCCTTGGCGTACGTGATGCCGTCGAAGTTGAGCTTGGCGTCCTCCAGGTCACGGATGTCGGCCGTGATCGGGTGCGTGGACGGCAGCTGGTCGGCGCGGTAGGCCCAGGACTTGCGGTTGTTGGCGAAGGTCACCCAGCTGTTGGTGAAGCGGGTGGCCTCGGCGTTCACGAAGGAGCCCATGAAGTCCGCGAAGGACTCCTTCAGCCACAGGTCGTCCCACCACACCATGGTGACCAGGTCGCCGAACCACATGTGCGCCATCTCGTGCAGGATGACGTTGGCGCGGCTCTCGTACGCGGCCTGGGTGACCTTGCCCCGGTAGATGTACTCCTCGCGGAAGGTCACCATGCCCGGGTTCTCCATCGCGCCGAGGTTGTACTCGGGGACGAAGGCCTGGTCGTACTTCCCGAAGGGGTACGGGTAGTCGAAGTTGTCGTGGAAGAAGTCGAAGCCCTGCTTGGTGATCAGGAAGACGTCGTCCGCGTCGAAGTGCTTCGCGAGCGACTTGCGGCACATCGCGCCGAGCGGGATCTCCAGGTCGCCACGCGCGTAGCTGTCGGTCACGTAGTGGTAGGGGCCCGCCACGACGCACGTGATGTACGTGGAGATCGGCGCCGTCTCGGCGAACCGCCACACGCCCTCGGCGTCCTGCTCCCCGGCGCCGTTCGACCAGACCGTCCAGCCCTCCGGCGCGGTCACCGCGAAGCGGTACGGGGCCTTGAGGTCGGGCTGCTCGAAGTTGGCGTAGACCCGGCGGGCGTCGGCCGGCTCGTACTGCGTGTAGAGGTAGACCTCGCCGTCCTCCGGGTCGACGAAGCGGTGCATGCCCTCGCCGGTCCGGCTGTAGGCGCACTGCGCGTCCACCACGAGCGTGTTCTCGTCGGCGAGGCCGTCGAGCGCGATCCGCGCGCCGTCGAAGACCACCGCCGGGTCGAGGGAGCGGCCGTTGAGCGTGACCGCGTTCACCGAGGGGGCGATCAGGTCGACGAACGTGCTCGTGCCCTCGCCGGTGCGACGGAACCGGATCGTCGTCTCCGAGCGGAAGGTGCGCACCGCCTCGGCGGACTCGCCGACCGCCGACCGCAGGTCGAGGACGACCTCGTACCCGTCGACGGACAGCAGCGCGGCCCGCTCATGGGCCTCGTCGCGGGACAGATTCTCACCGGGCACGGTCACTCCTTCGTGGCGCGTTCGAAACAGCACCGATCCTCCCACGCACTGCTGTCATGCGGCACACGGGAATGCCGACGCGCGGGAATGCGGCAGGGCGCCCGTGGTGTTCCCTCCTTTCGGCGCACCACCTACATCGCGGCCTTACCGAGGAGTGACATGTCCGAGACCAGGACCACCGCCGACTTCTACTTCGACCCGCTGTGCCCGTGGGCCTGGATGACCTCCCGCTGGATGCTGGAGGTGGAGCAGGTGCGCCCGGTCGACGTGCGCTGGAAGGTCATGAGCCTGGCCGTCCTCAACGAGGACAAGATCGACGAGGTCCCGGAGGAGTACCGGGAGATGCTGCGGACCACGGCGTGGGGCCCGGTGCGCGTGGTGACCGCCGCGAAGGAGCTGCACGGCGACGCGTACGTCGGCAAGCTCTACACGGCGCTCGGCACCCGCTTCCACAACAACGGCGAGGCCCCGACGAAGGAGGCGATCGCCGCCGCCCTGAAGGAGGTCGGTCTTCCCGAGGACCTCGTGGAGTACGCCGACAAGGACACGTACGACACCGAGCTGCGCGCCTCCCACACGGAGGGCATCGGGAAGGTCGGCCAGGACGTCGGCACCCCGGTCATCGCGGTGCCGGGCCCGACGGGCGATGAGGTCGCCTTCTTCGGCCCGGTCGTCACGCCGACCCCGCGCGGTGACGACGCGGCCCGGCTGTGGGACGGCACGCTGCTCGTGGCGTCGACGCCGGGCTTCTACGAGATCAAGCGCACCCGGACGGCGGCGCCCAGCTTCGAGTAGACATCACGGCAGACGGCCCCCGCGATCCATGTCATCGCGGGGGCCGTCCTCTTTTCCGCCTGCCCGGTGAAGGTTGAGAAGACGATCACGAGCAGGAGCCGGGGGTCAGAAGGAGATCAGCGGTACGGAGGCCTTGGCCGACCGGTAGCGCTTCTGCACGTCCTGCCAGTTGACGACCTGCCACATGGCCTCGATGAAGTCGACCTTCTGGTTCTTGTACTGCAGGTAGAAGGCGTGCTCCCAGGCGTCGAAGACCAGGATCGGGACCGAGCCCTGGCCGACGTTGCCCTGGTGGTCGTAGACCTGCTCGACGATGAGCCGGCCGCTGACCGGCTCGTACGCGAGGACGCCCCAGCCGGAACCCTGGGTGGTCGCGGAGGCCTTGGTCAGCTGGGCCCTGAACTTGGCGAAGGAGCCGAAGGACTCGGTGATCGCGTCCGCGAGCTCACCGACGCCGTCGGCGGCCAGCGGCTCGCCGCCGCCCCCGTCCTTCGGGCTGTTCATGTTGTTCCAGTAGATGGAGTGGAGGATGTGGCCGGAGAGGTGGAACGCGAGGTTCTTCTCCAGGCCGTTGACCGCGCCCCACTGGTCCTTGTCGCGTGCCTCCTCCAGCTGCTCCAGGGTGTCGTTCGCACCCTTGACGTACGCGGCGTGGTGCTTGTCGTGGTGCAGCTCGATGATCTGCGGATTGATCACCGGCTCCAGCGCCGCGTAGTCGTACGGCAGCTCCGGAAGTGTGTAGATCGCCATGTGCCCGAGCCCTTCGACGGCTTATTGCAACCTCTATGCAAGTGCAGGCTAACAGCAGATGCGGGAGAAGTTGATCAGCCCTTCGTCCTAGGTCCCGCGCCCCGCGCCCGCCCCCGGGCACGACGAAGCCCCCGGACCGAGCGGTGGTCCGGGGGCTGTCGTACGGGGAGGGCCCGGGAGGCCCGGCCCGGCGGAGGGCTCAGGAAGCCCGGCCGGCCGCCGCCTTCTGGCGTACGAAGCCGACGACGGCGAGCAGCAGGGTCAGCCCGCCCGTCCAGTACAGCTGCACGCGGGTGCCCTCCTCACGGGCCATCAGGAAGAAGATCGCCGCCATCCCTGCCAGCGCCACCCAGGTCAGCACCGGGAAGGCCCACATCCGCACGACGAGCTTCTCGGGCGCCTCGCGCTCCGTGCGGCGGCGCAGCACCAGCTGGGAGGCGGCGATGAAGAACCAGACGACCAGGATGATCGCGCCGATGGTGTTGAGCAGCCAGATGAAGATGTCGTCCGGCCGCCAGTAGCTCAGCAGCACGCAGCCGAAGCCGAAGACGGAGGAGACCAGCACGGCCGGGCGCGGCACGCCGCCGAAGAGACGGCCGAGCGCCTTCGGGCCCTGGCCGCGCGCGACCAGCGAGCCGGCCATCCGGGAGGCGCCGTAGATGTTGGCGTTCATCGCCGAGAGCAGGGCGACGAGCACGACCACGTTCATGATCTGGCCGGCCCCCGGGATGCCCAGGTGGTCGAGGGTGGCGACGTACGGACCCTTCTCGACGACCGCCTTGTCGCCCCACGGGACGAGGGTGACGATGACCGCCATGGAGCCGATGTAGAAGAGCGCGATCCGCCACATCGCCGTACGCACGGCCTTGGCGACGCCCTGCACCGGGTGCTCCGACTCGGCCGCCGCGATGGTGACCGTCTCCAGACCGCCGTACGCGAAGACGGAGGCGAGCAGGCCCACGATGAGGCCCTCGGAGCCGTGCGGGAAGAAGCCCCCGTCGCCGCTCAGGTTCGTGGTGCCGGGGGAGTCCGTGCCCGGCAGGACGCCGACGATCGCGAGGACGCCGATGCCGAGGAAGAGGACGATCGCGCCGACCTTGAGCGCCGCGAACCAGAACTCGAACTCGCCGAAGTTCTTCACCGCCGCCAGGTTGGTGACGCAGAAGACCACCATGAAGAGCGCCACCCAGGCCCACTCGGGGCTGCCGGGGAACCAGCCGGTCATGATCTTCGCGGCGCCGATGCCCTCCAGGCCGACGGCGACACAGAGCAGGAACCAGAAGGCCCAGCCCGAGGTGAAGCCCGCCCAGGAGCCGAATGCGCGCTCGGCGTGGACGGAGAAGGAGCCGGAGGCCGGGTTCGCTGCCGACATCTCGCCGAGCATCCGCATCACGAGCATCACGAGGATGCCGGATATCGCGTAGGCGATCACGATCGAGGGCCCGGCGGCGGCGATGCCCGCGCCGGAGCCGACGAAGAGCCCGGCGCCGATGACACCGCCGAGGGCGATCATCGACAGATGGCGCTGCTTGAGGCCGTGCGTGAGGCCCTCGGCAGGTGCGGTCGCGTCGTCCTTGCGGTCGGCCGACGCGGGCGCGGTTGTCCGAGACATGGGCGAGCCCTGTTCACTAGCTGAGACGGGGAGGAAGCCCACAGTCTGGGTGGGGGCACCGCTCAGAGGGAACCGGAGTCCGCTATACGGTCACGACCTTCACACAAGGTGAAGAATCAGTTCCGGTTCGTGCGCAGTTCCCGCACCCACGCCACGAGCAGGACGGCCCCGGTCGCCCCCGCCGACCACAGCACCTGCGGCCGCGCCCCGTCGTCGCACAGCATCAGGACGAGCACCGCGCCCATCGCGGCGAGCGCCACCCACGTCAGCCACGGGAAGGCCCACATCCGCAAGCTCAGCGTCTCGGGTGCCTCGCGCTCGATCCGGCGCCGCAGCCGCAGCTGCGAGACCGCGATCAGCGCCCAGACGAAGAGCAGCACCGCTCCGACCGCGTTCAGCATGTACAGGAAGACGGAATCCGGCCATTTCAGATTGAGAAGTACGGAGACGAAGCCGAAGGCCACCGAGGCGAGCACCGCCCGGCGCGGGACGCCCCCGCCCGCCGCCCCGTCGCCCGAGACCTTGAGCAGCCCCTTCGGAGCCTCCCCGCGCTCCGCGAGCGAGAACACCATCCGGGACGACCCGTACAGGTTCGCGTTGAGCGCCGAGAGCAGCGCCACGAACACCACCACGTTCATGATCTGCCCCGCCCCCGGCACCCCGATCGCGTCCAGGACCGCCACGTACGGAGACTCGCCCGGCTTCATGGAGGTCCACGGCAGCAGCGTCACGATGACCAGCATCGAGCCCACATAGAAGAGGAGGATCCGCCAGACCGCGCTGCGCACCGCCCGCGCCACGTTGCGCGCCGGGTCGTCCGACTCGGCCGCCGCGATCGTGACGACCTCCAGACCGCCGAAGGCGAAGACGACGGCGAGCACCCCCGAGACCACCCCCGACCAGCCGTTCGGCAGGAAGCCGCCCTGCCCGGTCAGGTTCGTGAGCCCCACCGGGTCGGTGTCGGGCAGCCAGCCCACGATCGCGAGCACGCCGAGCACCAGGAAGAGCACGATCGCGCCGACCTTGAGTGCCGCGAACCAGAACTCGAACTCGCCGAAGTTCTTCACCGCCGCCAGGTTGGCGAGGGTGAACACGACCATGAAGACCAGCACCCAGCCCCACTGCGGCACCCCCGGCGCCCAGCCGTGCGCGATCCGCGCCGCGCCCGTCGCCTCCACGGCGAGGACCACGACCAGCAGGAACCAGTACAGCCAGCCCACTGAGAACCCCGCCCAGCGGCCGAGCGCCCGCTCGGCGTGGACCGAGAACGCCCCCGAGGCGGGCATCGCCGCCGACATCTCGCCCAGCATCCGCATGACGAGCATCGCGAGCGCGCCGGCGATCAGATACGAGACCACGATGCCGGGCCCGGCGACGGCGATGCCGGCGCCCGAGCCGACGAAAAGACCGGCGCCGATGACCCCGCCGAGCCCCAGCATCGTCAGATGACGCTGCTTCAGACCGTGGGAGAGGGGCTCCGGTTCGGGGGTGAGGGGGTCGTGCATGTGGAGGCTCGCACTCTCTGACGGTTTATGGAGACTCCACAGTCTCTCCAGTGAACGTCCCTTGGCGCAAAAGGGACCTCCACGCACGAGTTCCCAGTGACAAGCGTCACGTGGCGCCTTGCATGATCGGAGGCCTTTGTTCGATCTCCACTAAACGCTCGACCGCCGCTTTGTCGGCGGCTGACGGTGATCGGCCGTTCACTCCTGGCATACCGTCAACCTGTCCCCTCCCCGTCACCCTCACCCCGCGGAGTACACCGATGAGCACCGCCGCCGCCCCCGCCCGCTCCCTCCGGGCGGGCACCGTCCTCGCCGACCTCATCCCGGCGAGCCGCGCCCGCGACATCGCCCTGGTCGTCGGCGGCGCCGCCCTCACCGGTCTCGCCGCGCAGATCTCGGTCCCGGTCCCCGGCTCCCCGGTCCCGGTCTCCGGCCAGACCTTCGCCGCGCTGCTCGTCGGCACCGCGTTCGGCGCGCGCCGCGGCTTCCTCGCCCTCGCCCTGTACGCGGTGGCGGGCATGGCGGGCATGCCGTGGTTCGCGGAGGGCTCCTCCGGCTACGGCATGCCGTCCTTCGGGTACATCCTCGGCATGCTCCTCGCCTCGACCGTGGTCGGCGCCCTCGCCCGCCGCGGCGCCGACCGCTCCGTGCTCCGCACCGCCGGCGCCATGGTGCTCGGCTCCGCGATCATCTACGCGGTGGGCGTGCCGTACCTGGCCCTCGCCACCGGCATGACCCTCGGCCAGGCCGTCGCCGCCGGCCTCACCCCGTTCCTCATCGGCGACGCCCTCAAGGCCGCGCTCGCCATGGGCGCCCTGCCGGCCGCCTGGAAGCTCGTCGGCCGCAAGGGCTGATCCCGCACGCGTACGCGAAGGGCCCTGCCGCTCGGGGGAGCGGCAGGGCCCTTTCGTGTGCCCGATGTGCGTGGACGAGCGAGCTACACGCGCTCGAGCTCCTCGGCGCCGGCGTTCTTGCCGAGCCGCTGGCGGACCACCGCGATCGCCATCACGAGCGCGGCCACGAGCAGGGACAGCACGACCTGCTCACGGTTGCTGCCGCCGTCGTAGACCATGTAGCCGAGCACGGCGACGATCATGACGATGGTCGCCCAGGTCAGGTACGGGAAGAGCCACATCTTCACGACCAGCTTCTCCGGCGTCTCCCGCAGGATGATGCCGCGCATCCGCAGCTGGGTCACGCAGATGACCAGCCAGACGAAGAGCGCGACGGCGCCGGAGGAGTTCAGCAGGAAGGCGAAGACGGTGTCCGGCCACTTGTAGTTGAAGAAGACCGCGACGAAGCCGAAGACGACCGAGCCGAGGATCGCGGCCGTCGGCACGCCCCGCTTGTTGACCTTGGCGAAGGCCTTCGGCGCGTCACCGCGCTGACCGAGCGAGAAGGCCATGCGGGAGGCCGTGTACAGGCCCGAGTTCAGGCAGGACAGGACAGCCGTCAGGACGATCACGTTCATGATCTGGCCGGCGTGCCCGATGCCGATGGAGTCGAGGGCGGCGACGTACGAGCCCTTCTCGACGATCGACTTGTCGTTCCACGGCAGCAGTGTCAGGACGATGAAGATCGAGCCCAGGTAGAAGACGCCGATCCGCCAGATGACGCTGTTGGTCGCCTTGGTGACCGCCTTCTGCGGGTCCTCGGACTCGCCGGCGGCCAGGGTGACGATCTCGCTGCCCATGAACGAGAAGACGACCATCAGCACACCGGTGAGGACCGCGCCCGCGCCCATCGGGAAGAAGCCCCCGCTGTCGGTGAGGTGCGCGAACCCGGCGCCCGGGTTGTCCGAGCCGGGCAGCACGCCGAAGACGGCGAGCATGCCGATGACCACGAAGGCGCCGATGGCGACGACCTTGATGCCGGCGAACCAGAACTCGAACTCGCCGTACGAGGCGACGGAGCCGAGGTTGGTGATCGTGAGCACCACCATCACGATGAGCGCCCAGCCCCACTGCGGCACGGACGGGACCCAGCTCTCCAGGATCTTGGCGCCCGCGGTCGCCTCGACGGCGAGGACGACGACCCAGAAGAACCAGTACAGCCAGCCGATCGTGAAACCTGCCCAACGGCCGAGCGCCCGGTCCGCGTAGGCCGAGAAGGAGCCGGAGGACGGCCTGGCGGCGGCCATCTCGCCCAGCATCCGCATCACGAAGACGACCATGGCGCCGACGAGTGCGTAGGAGAGGAGGATCGCGGGGCCGGCCGCGGCGATGCCGGAGCCGGAGCCGACGAAGAGACCGGCGCCGATGACGCCGCCGATCGCGATCATCGACAGGTGGCGGTTCTTGAGCCCGGCCTTGAGGCCGTCGGAGGAGTGCGAAGCCCCGGTGGTGCCGGTCTCCTCGCCGTTCTTCGTCAGGGTCGGTTGCGTGTTCACAGACGCTTCCTCGTGTGTGGGGGGTGCTCGGGTCGCGAGCCCGAGCATTGAACCCCGTCAGCAGGGATGATCGGAAGACCTCATTCCGGATCGTTGTACGGGCGACCTCGCGAGAGTCGAAGGTCCGTACCAGGTCGGGTGAAGGTCCCGACCCCGATGCCTGCTACCCGGGCCCTGACGTGCCACACTCGGCATCATGCGCGTCTATATCGGTTCCGACCACGCCGGCTTTGAACTAAAGAACCACCTCGTCGAGTGGCTCACGGCACACGGCCACGAGCCCGTCGACTGCGGTCCCCACATCTACGACGCCCTCGACGACTATCCGCCGTTCTGCCTGCGTGCCGCCGAGAAGACGGCCGCGGACCCGGACAGCCTCGGCGTCGTCATCGGCGGATCCGGCAACGGCGAGCAGATCGCCGCGAACAAGGTGAAGGGGGTCCGCGCCGCCCTCGCCTGGAGCGAGCAGACCGCCGCCCTCGGTCGCGAGCACAACAACGCCAACGTGATCTCCGTCGGCGGCCGGATGCACACGCAGGAAGAGGCGACCAAGTTCGTCGAGATCTTCCTGAGCACCCCGTACTCCGGTGACGAGCGTCACACCCGCCGGATCGACATGCTCACCGCGTACGAGACCACCGGCGAGCTCCCCCCGATCCCCGCGCACCACCCGCAGGAGCCGACCGCCTGATGCCCGAAGGGCACACCATCCACCGGCTGGCCGCCGACCACCGCGAGCGGTTCGGCGGCCGGCCCGTGCGCGTCTCCAGCCCCCAGGGCAAGTTCGCCGACTCGGCGGCCCTGCTCGACGGCGCGACCCTGGAGACGACGGAGGCCCACGGCAAGCACCTCTTCCTGGGCTTCCCCGGCGAGGAATGGATCCACATCCACCTGGGCCTCTTCGGCAAGGTCGACTTCGGCGACGCCCCGGCACCGCCGCCCACGGACACGGTCCGCCTGCGCCTCGCGAACCCCGACTCGTACGTCGACCTGCGCGGCCCCACCACCTGCGCCCTGATCACGGACGCCGAGAAGCAGGCGATACATGCCCGCCTCGGCCCGGACCCGCTCCGCGAGGACGACGACCGGGCGCGCGCCTGGCACCGGATCTCGAAGTCCCGTACGACCATCGCCGCCCTCCTCATGGACCAGAAGGTCATCGCGGGCGTCGGCAACGTCTACCGCGCCGAGGTCCTCTTCCGGCACGGCATCGACCCGTACCGCCCGGGCAAGGACCTCACGGCGGGGGAGTGGACCGCGATCTGGGAGGACCTGGCGGTCCTCATGCGCGAGGGCGTCCGCCTGAACCGCATCGACACGGTCCGCCCCGAGCACACCCCCGAGGCCATGGGCCGCCCGCCCCGCGTGGACGACCACGGCGGCGAGGTCTACGTCTACCGCCGCGCGAACCAGGCGTGCCACATCTGCGAGGGCGAGATCCGCACGGCCGACCTGGCAGCCCGCAACCTCTTCTGGTGCCCGAGCTGCCAGACCCGCTAGCTGTCCCCTAGAACCCGTGCGGCAGCCACGGCGCGACAGGCGATCCGAAGGCCACCGACGCCTCGACCAGCGCCCCCTCCCGCAGCTCCCGCACCCGCCCGGCCGACGCCAGCGAAACCAGCGAGGTCCCGCCCAGGTACGCCGCGCCCAACTCCCGCACGGACAACGCGAGATCCGCGGGATCGGACGTCCGCACACAGGTCGCCCCCTTCGCGTCCCCGGTCAGCCGCCACCGGCCCTCGTTCCAGGGACAGAACGCGTCCGCGACCTCGAACACCACGTCCACCGGCGCCTGATACGTCCGCGCCTCCAGCGCCGCGCCCACCTCCACGAGCCGCACGAACAACACCTCCCGCAGCGTCGGCTCGCAGCGCCGGACCTCCGTCACCAGGTGCTGCCAGGCGTCGTCCACCGGGCGGCTGTGGATCTTCACCTTCGTGGTCAGGTCCACCGAACACAGGAAGCGCCACAGCGCCGCCTCCGCAACCGGGTCGAGACCGGCCAGCTGGTGCACCGAGACCGAACCGTCGGCCCCCGCGAAGGACCAGTTCGGCTTGATCGCGTAGTGCGCGTACCCGACGACCTCGCCGCTCCGCTCGGCGAGCACGCACAGCCGCGGCGAGGCGCCCGCCCGGTCACCCGGCGGGTCGAGCAGCGCCTGCCGCTCCCAGCCGGGCCGGCGCGCCAGCATCCCGGGCCGGCCGGCGACCAGCTTCGCGTACACCGCCTCGGTCGCCTCCAACGCCTCCGCCGGGGTCGTCACCCGCAGCGTCACGTCGTCCGCGCCCTCCGGCACGGTCAGCCGCACGCGGGTCCTGTCGATGGTCGCGAGCGCCGCGTACGTCGCCGCCCCGTAGCCGAACCGCCCGTAGATCTCCGGCTCCGAGGCCGTCAACACCGCCAGCGGCTCGCCCCAGCTCCGTACGTCGTCCAGCTGCCGCCGCATCATCGAGGTCAGGATCCCGCGCCGCCGGTGCGTCCCCGCCACGCTCACCATCGTCACCCCGCCCGCCGGGACCGACGCCCCGCCCGGCACCGTGAGCCGGAACGTGAACGCCCCCGCCGTACCCACGCACAGGTCGCCGTCCCAGGCGCCCAGGAAACGGTCGAACTCGGTCAGATCGCGCCACAGCTGCTGTTCCTCCGGCGCCTCCGGCACCCCACCGAACGCAAGCTCCAGCACCCCGTACCAGCGGTCCCACTCCGACGGGTCGAGAACCCGCAGTTCAGTCGTCATATGCCATCGATATCAGCGGCGCGCGTCCGGGGCGACCCGATTTCACGCACATTGTCACGGGGGTACCCCTGCACGATGTCCGACGGGATGGATAGGGTCCAGGCCAATGGGACAGCGCGCCGGAGTGAACACGTACGCGGCCCGGACACGCAGGCGCGTGCGCCGGGCCCGCGTCGCGCTGCGCAGGTCCGCCGTCGACTACTTCCGCGGCGACGGCGCGGACTGGCTCGCCTTCGCGGGACTCCTTCTGATGATTCCCGCCATCGCGTGCGGGACCCTCCTCGACCCCGTCTGGTGCGCGCCCGCCGCGCTCGTCCTGCCGATCGTCGCCGGCGGCCTGCTGCTGCGCCCCGCCAGCCTCCTCGCCCTGTACGCGGCGGCCGCGGGTGCCCTCATCGTCGAGTCCGTCGTCCTCGGCCCGTACACCCAGGGCCCGGCCCGGGTCACCCCCGGCACCGTCCTGGTCGTCGCCGCCTGCGGACTCTTCGGGCTGCTCATCGCCCAGTTCCGGGCCCGGGTCGGCGTGCCCTGGCGGCGCGGCGGCACCATGCTCTTCGACCTGCGCGAACGCATCCGCGTCCAGAGCGCCCTGCCCCGGCTCCCCAAGGGCTGGCACCGCGAGATGGCGCTGCGCCCGGCCGGCGGCCAGTCCTTCTCGGGCGACTTCGTCGTCGCCGCCCGCACCCACGGCGGACGCACCCTGGAGGTCGTCCTCACCGACGTCTCCGGCAAGGGCATGGACGCGGCCTCCCGCTCCCTGCTGCTCTCCGGCGCCTTCGGCGGACTCCTCGGCTCGCTCCCGCCGCACGGCTTCCTCCCCGCGGCCAACGGCTATCTCCTCCGGCAGAACTGGGACGAGGGCTTCGCCACCTCGATCCATCTCGTCCTCGACCTGGAGTCCGGCGACTACGAACTGTTCTCGGCCGGCCACCTGCCCGCCCTCCAGCTCCACGCGGGCAGCGGGCGCTGGGAGGAGAAGGCCGCCGACGGCCCCCTCCTCGGCGTCTACGACGGGGCCGAGTTCCACCCGGTCAAGGGCTCGCTCCGCCCCGGCGACGTCCTCATGCTCTTCACCGACGGCCTGGTCGAGGCCGCCGACCGGGACATCGCCGAGGGCATCGACCGTCTCACCGGCGAGGCCGACCGCTGTGTCGCCGAAGGCTTCGAGGGCGTCGCCTGGCACCTGATCGAGGCCGTCGCCAAGGACGTCAACGACGACCGCGCGCTGCTGCTCCTCTCCCGCCCCGTCTGACGTGATCTTCTGCACGACGATTCGTCACCCGGCAGCGAGGGCAGGGGGGTTGGTGGCACGATGGAGACAGCGGGGGGTGTTCCGAGACAGGGGCTCCCTGGTGGGCAAGGTGGGACCGACCGAGGGTGTGATCAGTTGTGGCCATTTCACTGTCTGTGGTGTTGCTGTTGGCAATCATCCTGGTGGTGCTGATCCGAGGGGGGAACCTCAAGGGCGGGCCAGCCGTGGTCGCGGTCCTCTTCGGCTTCTTCCTCGCCTCCACCGGCATGGCCGACGACATCCAGCGCTTCCTGGACTCGATAACGCAGACGGTGGCGTCCATCAAGTTCTGACCGACACCCGCCCGCGCTGCTCAGGACGACTTCGACGCGGCCTGCTTCGCCTTGCCGCCGTCCCCGGCGGCCGACGAGGGCTTGGCGGACGGCCGCTCGGCCGTCGGTGACTTACCACCGGCCGCCGCCTGGCCCACGGACGCGGGCTTCGAAGCCTTCGCGGCCTTGGCCGACTTCGCGGGCTTCGTGGACTTCGCCGTCTTCGCCGTCTTCGCCGACGGGGCGGGCTTAGCCGGCTTGGCGGCCTTGGCGGGCTTGGCGGGCTTCGCCGTCTTCGCGGGCTTCGTGGACGCCGGTTCGGCGGGCGGCGCGCTCTTCCGGGGCCGGCCCGTCGGCCAGGTGAACTCGACCTCCAGCTCGACCTCCCCGTCGCCCACCTCGAACTCCACCTCGCAGCGCATCTCGTCGGGGATCCGCAGGCTCAGTGTCGTCCCCGACCCCAGGCTCAGCTCGGCCTCCCCGCCCTCTCTCAGGGCGGCGGCGAGCGCCACCAGCTGATCGGCCGCCTCAGCGCGGGACAGCGAGCGCTTCTGCTCGAACTTCAGGTCCTTCATGGTTGCCTCCGACGCGGGGGACCGGGCTCAGCCCAGTCTGCACGCGCCCGCCGGACCCGGCATCTCGCGGCATCCGGAAACGCCTCAGGGCCGGTCCGGAGAAGACTTCTCCGGACCGGCCCTGAGCTCGTGGAGCGGGTGACGGGAATCGAACCCGCGTAGCTAGTTTGGAAGACTAGTGCTCTACCATTGAGCTACACCCGCACAGCATCGCGCCGCAGGTCACGAGGACCGCGGCACGAGGAGCATGGTAGCCGGTCGGGGGCCCTTCGCGCACACCCCGAAAACAGGGGGCGCCGCACAGTCCCCGTCCATGTACCCTACGTGTCGCACCGACGGGGTGTGGCGCAGCTTGGTAGCGCGTCCGCTTTGGGAGCGGAAGGCCGTGGGTTCAAATCCCGCCACCCCGACCATGACGATCACGCGCCGAGTTCGCGCGTTACTTGATCACGTTGTGGGCGTCATCCCGCTTGCGGTTACTATGCAAGCTGCGTGCCCGTGTGTCTTTCTGACCGGGCCGACCCGCCGGAACCGCCACACGCGGCCCCGGTGGATTCCAGGAATCAGCCACAAGGAGACCTAACCGTGAAGAGCGCCGTGGAGACCCTGAACCCGACCCGGGTTCGGCTCACTGTCGAGGTGCCCTTCGAGGAGCTCAAGGACAGCCTCGACGCGGCGTACAAGAAGATCAACCAGCAGGTCACGGTCAAGGGCTTCCGTAAGGGCAAGATCCCGGCTCGCGTGATCGACCAGCGGTTCGGCCGCGGCGCCGTGCTGGAAGAGGCCGTCAACGACGCGCTCCCGAAGTTCTACACCGAGGCCGTCAACGAGGCCGAGGTCAACCCGCTCGGCCAGCCCGAGGTCGACATCACCGAGCTGAAGGACGGCGAGCTGCTGTCCTTCACCGCCGAGGTCGACATCCGCCCGACGATCGAGATCCCGGACTACTCCGGCATCGAGGTCACCGTCGACGCGGTCGAGGTCACCGACGAGGACGTCGAGAAGTCCGTGGAGCAGCTCCGCGAGCGCTTCGCCTCGACCTCCCCGGTCGAGCGCGCCGCCCAGGACGGCGACGTCGTCACGATCGACCTCGAGGCCAAGGTCGAGGGCGAGGTCCTCCCCGACGGTGTCGCCGACGGTGTCTCGTACACCATCGGTTCGGGCGAGCTGCTCGACGGCATCGACGAGGCCGTCAAGGGCCTGGAGGCCGGTGGCGAGGCCACCTTCACCTCGCAGCTGAAGGGCGGCTCCGCCGAGGGCAAGGACGCGGAGGTCACCGTCAAGGTCACCACCGTCGCCGCCCGTGAGCTCCCCGAGCTCGACGACGAGTTCGCGCAGATGGCGTCGGAGTTCGACACCCTCGACGAGCTCAAGGCCGACAGCCGCAAGCGCCTCGAGAACATGAAGCAGTTCGACCAGGCCACCCAGGCCCAGGAGCGCGTCCTCGACGAGCTCCTCAAGCTGGTCGAGGTCCCGATGCCCGAGAAGCTTCTCGAGGACGAGATCAACACCCGCAAGCACAACCTGGAGCACCACCAGCTCGGCCAGATGGGCCTCGACCTCGCGAAGTACCTGGAGATCCAGGGCAAGACCGAGGAAGAGTTCCTGGCCGAGACCAAGGAGCAGGCCGAGAAGGGCATCAAGACGCAGTTCATCCTCGATGAGCTCGTCAACAAGGAGAAGCTCGACGTCTCCCGCGAGGAGCTCACCGAGCACCTGTTCCGCCGTGCCGCCTCCTCCGGCATGAGCCCCGACCAGTTCGCCCAGGCCGTGGCCCAGCAGGGCCAGGTGCCGATGCTCGTCGGCGAGGTCGCCCGCGGCAAGGCCCTCGCGGTCGTCGTCGAGGCCGCCAAGGTCGTCGACACCAACGGTGAGGTCGTCGACCTCTCCGACGACGAGGACGAGCTCGAGACGGCCGCCGAGGCCGTCGAGGCCGTCACCGGCGAGGCCGAGGTCTCCGAGGACAAGTAAGGGCCCCCGCCCCTGGCGGACCCTGCTCCACGGGCCCGTACGCACAGCTGTGCGTACGGGCCCGTGGACGTACACGGACCCGCTTACGCGCCCCCAACTACCTTGCGCTCCCAGCGAACAGTTCGGGAACCGGGATGGCGTTGTCCTACCTGCGCGTTAGGGTCCATGAATACGAGGGCAGTGCCCTCTGAACGAGACGCTGAGACGGCCCGGGGCCGTCGGAGACGAGCAGGTGGATACGTGACGAATCTGAAGCCTTACGCCGCGGGTGAGCCGTCCATCGGTGGCGGCCTCGGCGACCATGTCTACAACCGGCTGCTCGGCGAGCGCATCATCTTCCTCGGCCAGCAGGTCGACGACGAGATCGCCAACAAGATCACCGCCCAGATGCTCCTCCTGGCCGCCGAGCCGGAGAAGGACATCTTCCTGTACATCAACAGCCCCGGCGGCTCGGTGACGGCCGGCATGGCGGTCTACGACACCATGCAGTTCATCCCGAACGACGTCGTCACCATCGGTATGGGCATGGCGGCCTCCATGGGCCAGTTCCTGCTCACCGCCGGCGCCCCCGGCAAGCGCTTCGCGCTGCCGAACACCGACATCCTGATGCACCAGGGCTCCGCCGGCATCGGCGGCACGGCCTCCGACATCAAGATCCAGGCCGAGTACCTCCTGCGTACGAAGAAGCGCATGGCCGAGATCACCGCGCAGCACTCCGGCCAGACTGTCGAGGCGATCATCCGCGACGGCGACCGTGACCGCTGGTTCACCGCGGAGGAGGCCAAGAACTACGGCCTCATCGACGACATCATCACGCACGCCGCGGGTGTTCCGGGCGGCGGCGGCACGGGCGCCTGAGCGCCGGCAGCCAGCCCCAGAGCCCCAGCCCCCCGCCGAACGCCACCAGGACGGTGAACACCCAGATGCAGAACAACCTCTCCCCGAGCGGCCTCTACACCGGCGCGCCGATGGACAACCGCTACGTCGTTCCGCGCTTCGTCGAGCGCACCTCGCAGGGCGTCCGCGAGTACGACCCGTACGCGAAGCTCTTCGAGGAGCGCGTGATCTTCCTCGGCGTGCAGATCGACGACGCCTCCGCCAACGACGTCATGGCGCAGCTGCTGTGCCTGGAGTCGATGGACCCGGACCGCGACATCTCGATCTACATCAACAGCCCGGGCGGCTCCTTCACCGCCCTCACGGCCATCTACGACACGATGCAGTTCGTGAAGCCGGACATCCAGACGGTCTGCATGGGCCAGGCGGCCTCCGCCGCGGCCGTGCTGCTCGCCGCCGGCACCCCCGGCAAGCGGATGGCCCTGCCGAACGCCCGCGTGCTGATCCACCAGCCGTCCGGCGGCACCGGCCGTGAGCAGCTCTCCGACCTGGAGATCGCGGCCAACGAGATCCTGCGGATGCGCAACCAGCTGGAGGAGATGCTGGCCAAGCACTCCTCGACGCCGATCGAGAAGATCCGCGACGACATCGAGCGCGACAAGATCCTGACCGCCGAGGACGCCCTCGCGTACGGCCTGATCGACCAGATCGTCTCGACCCGCAAGAGCACGGCCTCCGCGGAGCGCTGACGCCCGACCTTCCCTCGGCGTGGTTCGCAGGGTCCGCGTGGCTCGCGTGGCCGAATCGCGACCATGTGAACCGTGCCAAGGGGGGCCCGAACGGGGGGCCCGGCAAGGTACCGTCGAATATGAGGCACCAGGAGTCGCTGAACCAAGCACTCCCAGGCGAAGGGGAAGCACCTCGTGGCACGCATCGGTGATGGCGGCGATCTGCTCAAGTGCTCGTTCTGCGGAAAGAGCCAGAAGCAGGTGAAGAAGCTCATCGCGGGACCCGGTGTGTACATCTGCGACGAGTGCATCGACCTCTGCAACGAGATCATCGAGGAAGAACTCGCGGAGACGAGCGAGGTGCGGTGGGAGGAACTCCCCAAGCCCCGCGAGATCTACGAGTTCCTCGAGGGGTACGTCGTCGGGCAGGAGCCCGCGAAGAAGGCCCTCTCGGTCGCGGTGTACAACCACTACAAGCGCGTCCAGGCCGGCGAGAACGGCGGCGCGCAGGGCCGGGACGACGCCATCGAACTGGCGAAGTCCAACATTCTGCTGCTCGGCCCCACGGGCTCCGGGAAGACACTGCTCGCGCAGACCCTGGCCCGCATGCTCAACGTCCCGTTCGCCATCGCCGACGCGACGGCGCTGACGGAGGCCGGCTATGTCGGTGAGGACGTCGAGAACATCCTGCTGAAGCTGATCCAGGCGGCCGACTACGACGTCAAGAAGGCCGAGACCGGGATCATCTACATCGACGAGATCGACAAGGTCGCCCGTAAGAGCGAAAACCCGTCGATCACGCGTGACGTGAGCGGTGAGGGCGTCCAGCAGGCCCTCCTGAAGATCCTGGAAGGCACGACGGCCTCAGTTCCGCCGCAGGGCGGCCGGAAGCACCCGCACCAGGAGTTCATCCAGATCGACACGACGAACGTGCTCTTCATCGTGGGCGGCGCCTTCGCCGGCCTGGAGAAGATCATCGAGTCGAGGGCGGGCGCCAAGGGCATCGGTTTCGGGGCGACCATCCGCTCCAAGCGCGAGATCGAGGCGAGCGACCAGTTCCAGGAGGTCATGCCGGAGGACCTGGTGAAGTTCGGGATGATCCCCGAGTTCATCGGCCGTCTCCCCGTCCTCACCTCCGTCCACAACCTGGACCGCGAGGCGCTCCTCCAGATCCTGGTCGAGCCGCGCAACGCGCTGGTGAAGCAGTACCAGCGCCTCTTCGAACTCGACGGCGTGGAACTGGACTTCGACCGCCCGGCCCTGGAGGCCATCGCCGACCAGGCGATCCTCCGCGGCACCGGCGCGCGCGGCCTGCGCGCCATCATGGAGGAAGTCCTCCAGTCGGTCATGTACGAGGTCCCGTCCCGCAAGGACGTGGCCCGCGTGGTCATCACGGCCGACGTCGTCCGCAACAACGTCAACCCGACGCTGGTCCCGCGGATCGTGAAGAACGACGGCAGGCACGAGAAGTCGGCCTGAGCCGTACGGACATGAAAGGGGCGCCCCGCCGACCGGCGGGGCGCCCCTTCTCCGTGTACGGGCCGCCGATCAGGCCTTGACGCGGACTTCCTTGCGGAGCTTGGCGGCGATGGACGCGGAGTCCTCCGCCGATCCGGCCTTGCCCGCGAGCAGCGAGGCCACGTCGATCGGAACGACGAAGCCCACCGTGCTGTGGTCGGCCCAGACGCACATGGTCATGGTCATCGCGGGGGTTCCCGCGCTCGCGTCGGCCTCCGTCTTGGCCTGCTGGCACTTGAGGACAGCGCCGTCGGCCTCCGCCGGGGTGTACGCCTGGGGGCTGCCGACCAGCTGCGGCTCGTCGCCCTTGCCCTTGTCCTTGTCGGCATCCGCCTTGATCGCGGCGAAGATGCCGTCGACGACCTTCTCGGGGTCGTCGATCTCGCCGTAAAGGCCGCTGAAGGAGAGCGCCTTGGCCCCCATGGGGTTGGCCTTGTTCTCCACCTTGTAGCTGGCGTCGACCTGGGTGGCGTTCTTGACGCCCGTCTTCTCCGCCTCTTCCAGGAACTTCTTCCCGTCCGAGTCCTTCTCGTTCGGCGCCTTCTTGTACTCGCCCAGCACCGTCTCCGGCGTGATCAGCTTGTGCGGGCCGTCGTCCGCGACCGAGGCGCCGCCCCCGCCCAGCACGAAGTACGCGCCCACGCCGATCGCCGCGACCACCGCGACCGCGCCGATGATCCAGCCCGCCTTGGACTTCTTCGGGGCCGGGGGGTGGGGCATGTAGCCGCCGGGGCCCTGGGGGGCGCCGTACTGGGGCTGCTGGCCGTAGGGGCCGGGCTGCTGGGGCTGCTGCGGGTAGCCGTACGGCGGCTGCTGCGGCGGGACGCCCTGCGGGGCCTGCTGGGGGTATCCGTAACCCGGCTGCGGAGCCTGCGGCTGGCCGTAAGGGCCCGGCTGCTGCGGCTGCTGGCCGTAAGGGCCCGGCTGGCCGTAAGGACCGGGCTGCTGGCCGCCGTACGGGCCCGGCTGGTTGTAGCTCATCGACAGGTTCCCCTCACAGGATGTTTATGCGTAACGAACATCCTGTCGGAACCGAGGAGCCGCAGGTGCGGCGGGGGCCACACCGTTACCGAACCAAAGCGTTTCAGGACAGCACCGCGACACCCCTAAACTGGCCCCGTGACCGAGAACACTCAGCAGCAGACAGCGCCCACCACCGAACTGCCGACCACGTACGCGCCGGCCGAGGTAGAGGGGCCGCTGTACGAGCGCTGGGTAGAGCGTGGGTACTTCGAGGCGGACGCGAAGAGCGAGAAGCCGGCGTACACCATCGTCATCCCGCCGCCGAACGTCACGGGCGCCCTCCACCTGGGCCACGCCTTCCAGGTGACGCTCATGGACGCGCTGACCCGCCGCAAGCGCATGCAGGGCTTCGAGACGCTCTGGCTGCCGGGCATGGACCACGCCGGCATCGCGACCCAGAACAAGGTCGAGCAGCAGCTCGCCGAGGAGGGCAAGTCCCGCCATGACCTGGGCCGTGACGAGTTCGTCGAGCGCGTCTGGCAGTGGAAGGACGAGTACGGCGGCCGGATCCTCGGCCAGCTGCGCCGCCTCGGCGCCGGTCTCGACTGGTCGCGCGAGCGCTTCACCATGGACGAGGGCCTCTCCAAGGCCGTCCAGAAGATCTTCAAGGACCTCTACGAGGACGGCCTGATCTACCGCGCCGAGCGCATCATCAACTGGTGCCCGCGCTGTCTGACCGCCATCTCCGACATCGAGGTCGAGTACCAGGACGACGCCGGCGAGCTCGTCTCCATCCGGTACGGCGAGGGCGACGACTCGCTGGTCGTCGCCACCACCCGCGCCGAGACGATGCTCGGTGACACGGCCGTCGCCGTCCACCCCGACGACGAGCGCTACAAGCACCTGGTCGGCAAGCACATCAAGCTGCCGCTGACCGACCGTACGATCCCGGTCGTCGCCGACACCCACGTCGACCCGGAGTTCGGTACCGGCGCCGTCAAGGTGACCCCGGCGCACGACCCGAACGACTTCGAGATCGGCCGCCGCCACGAGCTGCCCTCGCTCACCGTCATGGACGAGCACGGCATCATCACCGTCCACGGCCCCTTCCTCGGCCTGGACCGCTTCGAGGCCCGCTCGGCGATCGTCGGCGCGCTCAAGGAGCAGGGCCGGATCGTCGCCGAGAAGCGTCCGTACATGCACTCGGTGGGTCACTGCTCGCGCTGCAAGACGACCGTCGAGCCGCGCCTGTCGATGCAGTGGTGGGTCAAGGTCGGCCCGCTGGCGCAGGCCGCCGGCGACGCCGTCCGCGACGGCTCCGTCGAGATCCACCCGAAGGAGCTCTCCCGGCGCTACTTCGACTGGGTCGACAACATGCACGACTGGTGCATCTCGCGCCAGCTGTGGTGGGGCCACCGCATCCCGATCTGGTACGGCCCCGAGGGCCAGGTCGTCTGCGTCGGACCCGACGAGGACGCGCCCGGCACCGAGGCCGAGGGCTGGACCCAGGACCCCGACGTCCTCGACACCTGGTTCTCCTCCGGCCTGTGGCCGTTCTCCACGCTCGGCTGGCCGGAGAAGACCCCGGACCTGGCGAAGTTCTATTCGACCGACGTCCTGCTCACCGGCCACGACATCATCTTCTTCTGGGTCGCCCGGATGATGATGTTCGGCCTGTACGCGATGGACGGCGAGGTTCCCTTCAAGACCGTCGCCCTGACCGGTCTCGTCCGCGACGAGTTCGGCAAGAAGATGTCGAAGTCCAACCCGAACGCGGTCGACCCGCTGGACTGGATGGACGCCTACGGCTCCGACGCCGTCCGCTTCACCCTGGCCAACGGCGCCAACCCCGGCGCGGACGTCCCGATCGGCGAGGACTGGGTCAAGGCCTCCCGGAACTTCGCCAACAAGATCTGGAACGCGACCCGCTTCGCGCTGATGAACGGCGCCACGATCGAGGGCCCGCTGCCGGACGCCTCCGAGATGTCGGCGACCGACCGTTGGATCCTGTCGCGCCTCAACGAGACGGTCGCTCAGGTCGACGCGTACTACGAGGACTTCCAGTTCGCCAAGCTGAGCGAGTCGCTCTACCACTTCGCGTGGGACGAGGTCTTCGCCTGGTACGTCGAGCTGTCGAAGACCACGTTCTTCGCGGGCGGCGAGGGCGCCAAGGTCTCCGGCCGCGTCCTCGGCGAGGTCCTGGACGTCATGCTGCGCCTGCTGCACCCGATCGTCCCGTTCGTCACCGACACCCTGTGGACCACGCTCACCGGCGGCGAGTCCCTCGTCGTCGCCGACTGGCCGAAGGACAGTGGCTTCCGCGACAAGGCCGCGGAGGAGGAGATCGAGCTCGTCCAGCGGGTCGTCACCGAGGTCCGCCGCTTCCGCAAGGAGCAGGGTCTCCAGGACGCCCAGAAGGTGCCGGCCCGCCTCACCGTCGAGGGCACCCCGCTCGTCGCGCACGAGGCCGCGATCCGTCAGATCCTGCGCCTCCAGCCGGAGGGCGAGGGCTTCTCCGCCACCGCCTCCCTGCCGGTCGCCGGCGCCACCGTCGCGCTCGACCTCTCGGGCACCATCGACGTCGCCGCCGAGCGCAAGCGCCTCGCGAAGGACCTCGCGGCGGCCGAGAAGGAGAAGGCCCAGGCGGAGGGCAAGCTCGGCAACGAGGCCTTCCTCGCCAAGGCCCCGGACAACGTGGTCGACAAGATCCGCACCCGCCTCGCCAAGGCGGACGAGGACATCGCCCGCATCCAGGCCCAGCTGGCGACCCTGCCGCAGGCCTAGTAACGCGACGGAGGGGCCCGGAACCGTTTCACACGGTTCCGGGCCCCTTCCGCATGTCCACCGCAGAATTCGGACGAAGTGCCCGATCTCACATCAGACGGGACTTCAGGTCCACGGCGCCGGGACGAAAGACCCTGGATGATGGAGGGCATGCTCCGCCTCCCCACCGTCCCCGCGCTCCGCCGTCGCGTGGACCGGTGGGCGGTCTCGCCCCGCGCCCTCGACATCGTCGCCGCGCTCTTCGCCTTCGGCCTGATGGTCCTGGACGTGCCGGGGCTCGCCCGCGCCGACAACTCCCTCACCGGGGTCACCGCGACCCTGGTCCTCGCGGGCGGCGCGGCCACGCTGGTGCTCAGGAGGCGGCTGCCGTGGCTCCCGTACGTCGTCGCGCTCGGCCTGATGGGCTGGCTGCACGAACTGACCATGATCCAGTTCGCGCTGTACTCGATCGGCCGCTACCGGGGCCGGCGCGCCGCGATCGCCGCGACCCTGCTGTACGTCGCCGTCGCCTACGGCCTCTTCCTGACGCCCGGCTGGCCCGCAGAGCACGGCGAGACCCTCAGCGACTTCCTCAGCCTGGTCGTCCCGATCGGCGTCCTCGCGGCGGGCGTCGGCATCGCCGCGTACCGGCAGGACCTCGTCCGCGCCCTGGAGGTCCAGCGCCGCGATGCCGCCGCCCGGCAGGCCGTGCAGGAGGAGCGGATCTCCGTCGGCCGGGACGTCCACGACCTGGTCGGCCGCGAGCTCACCGTCCTCGCGGTGCGGGCCGAGGTCCTCGCCGTACGGGCCAGGGGCGAGGCCCATCAGCAGGACTTCGAGGAGCTCGCGGACACCGCCCGGCGCGCCCACCTCATGCTCAACGAGACGATCGTGCGCCGCGCCGACCGGGACGCCGCCACCCCCGGTCTCGAAGGGCTCGCCGCGCTCGCCGGGGAGAGCGAACGGATGGGCAGCCCCGTCGAGCTGACGGTCGCCGAGGAGGCCAAGGCCTTGTCCCCGCTCCGGCAGGCCGCCGTCCACCGGGTCGTCCAGGAGTGCCTGACGAACGCCGCCAAGCACGCCCCCGGCCTGCCGGTGACCGTCGCGATCACGGTGGAGGGCCCCGACCTGCGGATCGAGGTGCGCAACCCGCTGCCGAAGAGCCCGCCGGACCCGGCGCCCGTCTCGACCGGCACCGGCCTGTTCTCCATGGAGGAGCGGGTCACCAGCATGGGCGGCACGCTGAACGCCCGCCGGGAAGGCCACGCGTACGCGGTGACGGCTCTGCTCCCGACGGGCCTGCAGCGCTAGCTCAGCGGACCGTCTCCGCCTTCCCCAGGACCCGCTGCAGCCCGTCGAAGTCCTCCACGCACCGCCCCGAGCCCAGCGCCACGCAGTCCAGCGGCTCGTCCGCGACGAAGACCGGGATGCCGGTCGCCGAGGCCATCCGCAGGTCCAGGCCCGGCAGCAGCGCCCCGCCGCCGGTCAGGACGATGCCGTGCTCCCTCACGTCGCCGGACAGCTCCGGCGGGCACTCCTCGAGGGTCGCCCGTACCGCCGCGATGATCGCCTCCACCGGCTCGTCGAGCGCCGCCCGCACCTCCGGCACCGTCAGCTCCACCGTCCTCGGCAGACCGCTGACCTTCTCCCGCCCCCGGACGGTGAACGTCCGCCGCTCCCGCTCCTCGTCGCCCGGCACCGGCCAGGCCGTGCCGATCGCCACCTTCACGTCCTCGGCCGTCCGCTCGCCGATGAGGAGCGCGTGCTCCTTGCGGACGAAGTCCGTGACGGCCGCGTCGAGACGGTCGCCGCCCACCCGCAGCGACTGGGCCGTGACGATCCCGCCGAGGGAGATCACCGCCACCTCGGTCGTACCGCCGCCGATGTCGACGACCATCGAGCCGCGCGGGGAGGAGACGGGGAGCCGGCGCCGATCGCCGCCGCCATCGGCTCCTCGATCAGATGGACCGCGCGGGCGCCCGCGGAGAGGCGTGCACGATGGCCCGCCGCTCGACCTGGGTCACCCCGCTGGGCACGCACACCACCATCCGGGTGCGGGGCCGGCGGCGGCCCGGGACGTCCCCCTAGGCCCTGGGGGCCTGGGGGGACCCCCAGCGGACGAGGTGCCGGATCATCTCCTCGGCCGCCTCGTAGTCGCTGATCACGCCGTCCCGCAGCGGGCGGATCGCGGTGATCGAACCGGGCGTACGGCCGATGGTCTCCTTCGCCTCCGCACCGACCGCGAGCGCGTGCCGCGAGCCCTCCTGGACCGCCACCACGGCCGGTTCGTCGAGCACGATGCCCTGGCCGGGGGCGTAGAGGAGCGTGTCGGCCGTGCCGAGGTCGATCCCCATGTCCATGATCGCCGAGTTTGCCGGGCGGGTCCGGCGGACGGGGGACCGAAAGTCCCGAAAGGGGTGGGTCCAATGTCCTGTCGGTACCGCTCCGTAGACTGGGCCCGTGAGCGAGCCGAGCGACCCGAATGACCAGTTCGACGACATCGTCGACACCGAGACAGACCGCGACCCCGACCTGGCGGTGATCGAGGCCGGCAGCCGCACCCTGCGCACCCAGGGCGGCCCGCCCCCGGGCGACCCCGTGCCCGGCCGTCCCGAGGACCCCGAGCTGGACAAGGCGTTGCGCGAGGTCGAGACCGAGCTGTCCACCCGCTGGGGCGAGACCAAGCTGGAGCCGTCCGTCACGCGGATCGCGGCCCTGATGGACGTCCTCGGCGAGCCGCAGCGCGCGTACCCCTCGATCCACATCACCGGCACCAACGGCAAGACGTCGACGGCCCGCATGATCGAGGCCCTGCTCGGCGCCTTCGAGCTGCGCACCGGGCGCTACACCTCGCCGCACGTGCAGACCATCACCGAGCGGATCAGCCTGGACGGCGCCCCGATCTCCGCCGAGCGGTTCATCGAGACGTACCAGGACGTCAAGCCGTACGTGGAGCTGGTCGACGCCCGCGAGGAGTACCGGCTCTCCTTCTTCGAGGTCCTCACCGGAATGGCGTACGCGGCCTTCGCGGACGCCCCGGTCGACGCGGCCGTCGTCGAGGTCGGCATGGGCGGCACCTGGGACGCGACGAACGTCATCGACGCCTCCGTCGCCGTCGTCACCCCCATCGACCTCGACCACACCGACCGGCTCGGCGGGACGACCGCCGAGATCGCGGCCGAGAAGTCCGGGATCATCAAGCAGGGCGCGACCGTCATCCTGGCCCAGCAGCCGGTGGACGCGGCCCAGGTCCTGCTGAAGAAGGCCGTCGAGGCCGACGCGACCGTGGCCCGCGAGGGCATGGAGTTCGGCATCGCCTCCCGCGAGATCGCGGTCGGCGGCCAGCTCCTCACCCTGCGCGGCCTCGGCGGCGAGTACGACAACGTCTTCCTGCCGCTGCACGGCGCCTACCAGGCGCACAACGCCGCGGTGGCGCTCGCGGCCGTCGAGGCCTTCTTCGGGATCGGCGCCGAGCACGCCAGGACCCTGGACCTCGACACCGTCCGCAGGGCCTTCGCCCAGGTGGCCTCGCCGGGCCGCCTGGAGATCGTCCGCTCCTCGCCGACCGTCGTCCTGGACGCCGCGCACAACCCGCACGGCGCGCGGGCGACGGCGGAGGGCATCAGCGAGGCCTTCGGCTTCTCCCGGCTCATCGGTGTGGTCTCCACGAGCGGGGACAAGGACGCCAAGGGTCTCCTGGAGGCCTTCGAGCCGATCTTCGCGGAGGTCGTGATCACGGCCAACTCCAACCCGCGGGCCACCGACGTGGACGCGCTCGCCGCGATCGCGGTCGAGGTCTTCGGTGAGGACCGGGTCGTCGTCGAGCCGCGGCTGCCCGACGCCATCGAGGCGGCCATCACCCTCGCGGAGGAAGAGGCCGAGTACGGCGGCGCGGGTGTCCTCGTGACCGGTTCGATCTTCACGGTCGGCGACGCCCGGCTGCTGCTGCGGAGGGGCTGAATCCGATGCGTGTGCTCTGTTCCTCGACGCTCATCGGCGAGTTCTTCGTGATCGGCTTCGCCGGTCTCGTCGCCATGAAGGACGACGGCCTCTCCAGCTCCACCGTGTGGTGGGTCTGCGGCGTGGCCATGGTCTTCTCGGTGCTGCTGTGCGGGATGATCACCCGCCCCGGCGGGGTGCAGCTCGGCTGGGCCCTGCAGGTCGGGCTGATCCTCAGCGGCTTCGTCGTCCCCACCATGTTCTTCCTCGGCGCGGTCTTCGCCGGCCTGTGGTGGGCCTCGGTGCACTACGGGCGGCGGATCGACGAGGTCAAGGCCCGCTGGGCCGCACAGGCCTCGGCAGGGCCTGACGCTGCGTAATCGTGGGGCGGCCGGGCCCTGTAGCCTCGGAGGTCCCGCACACCGCTTTTCCGAAGGAGTTCCCCCGTGAGCCAGCGATCGCTCGTCCTGCTCAAGCCCGACGCCGTCCGCCGTGGCCTGATCGGCGAGATCATCGGCCGCATCGAGCGCAAGGCCGGATGGACCCTCACGGCCCTGGAGCTGCGCGAGCTGGACCAGGACACGCTGGAGCAGCACTACGGCGAGCACAAGGGCAAGCCCTTCTACGAGCCGCTGATGGGGTTCATGCAGTCCGGTCCGGTCGTCGCGCTCGTCGTCGAGGGTGAGCGGGTCATCGAGGGTCTGCGCACGCTCGCCGGCCCGACCGACCCGATCGCCGCCGCTCCGGGCTCGATCCGCGGCGACTTCGGCACCATCGTCCGGGAGAACCTGATCCACGCCTCGGACTCCGAGGAGTCGGCGGCCCGCGAGCTGAAGATCTTCTTCCCGGGTCTCGTCTGATCTGACCAGGGGTCAGCCAAACGAAGCACCCTGTGGGGCGACCGAAGGAATTTCGGTCGCCCCCCGGCATATGAACGCCAATCCCGGGAACGGATCGCCGCGTCCTGCCGTCACCTGTACAGAGGTGGACCACCGCGCGCCATCCGTGCGGGCGGCACTACGATGGAAAACTCCACGCCGCACCACTCTCAGCCATGGGAAATCAAGGGGAACACAATGTCGTTCATCGGCCGTGACATGGCTGTCGACCTCGGGACCGCCAACACGCTGGTGTACGTCAGAGGTCGAGGCATCGTTCTGAACGAGCCGTCAGTCGTCGCCATCAACACCAACACCGGAGGCATCCTCGCGGTCGGCGCCGAGGCGAAGAAGATGATCGGCCGGACCCCCGGCAACATCGTCGCCGTGCGCCCGCTCAAGGACGGCGTGATCGCCGACTTCGAGATCACCGAGCGGATGCTCCGCTACTTCATCCTCAAGATCCACAAGCGCCGCTACCTGGCGCGCCCCCGCGTCGTGGTCTGCGTGCCCTCCGGCATCACCGGAGTGGAGCGCCGCGCCGTGATCGAGGCGTCGACCCAGGCCGGCGCCCGCCAGGTGCACATCATCGAGGAGCCCATGGCGGCGGCCATCGGCTCGGGCCTCCCCGTCCACGAGGCCACCGGCAACATGGTCGTCGACATCGGCGGCGGCACCACCGAGGTCGCCGTCATCTCCCTCGGCGGAATCGTCACGGCACAGTCCATCCGGGTCGCCGGCGACGAGCTGGACAACGCGATCATCCAGCACATCAAGAAGGAGTACTCGCTCCTCCTCGGTGAGCGCACGGCCGAGCAGATCAAGATCACCATTGGCTCCGCGTACGACCTCGACAAGGACGAGCACACCGAGATCCGCGGCCGCGACCTCGTCTCCGGTCTGCCCAAGACCGTGGTCATCTCCGCCGCCGAGGTCCGCAAGGCCATCGAGGAGCCGGTCAACGCGATCGTCGACGCCGTGAAGACCACCCTCGACAAGTGCCCGCCGGAGCTCTCCGGTGACGTCATGGACCGCGGCATCGTTCTCACCGGTGGCGGCGCTCTGCTCCGCGGCCTCGACGAGCGCCTCCGGCGCGAGACCGGCATGCCGATCCACATCGCCGAGGACCCGCTGGACTCGGTGGCGCTCGGTTCCGGCAAGTGCGTGGAGGAGTTCGAGGCCCTCCAGCAGGTGCTGGACGCCCAGCCCCGCCGCTAGCGGCACCGCTTCACCCGTACGGCTCCACCCGTACAGCTTCACCCGCACAGCCGAACAACCGAACCACGAGGAAAGGCACGGCCGCCGCACGTGAGGGACACACGAGAGAGCCGGCTGCTCCTGGTGCTGCTGATCGCCATCGCGTTCGCACTGATCACGGTGGACATCCGCGGCGGTCAGGAGTCACCCGTCGACGGTGCCCGGCAGGCCGCAGCAGCGGTCTTCGGGCCCGTCGAGAACGGTGTGGCGGCCGCCGTCGATCCCGTCGGCAACGCCATAGGCGCGGTACGGGACTCCGGCGAGCGGCACACCCGGATCGCCGCTCTGGAGAAGGAGAACGCCGAGCTCAAGGCGAAGCTCGGCAGCGACGACCGCAACCGCAACCGGCTGCACGAGCTCGACACCATGCTCAAGACCGCCGGCGCCGGGCAGTACGGCATCAAGGGCGCCCAGGTCATCGCCATAGGAGCGGCCCAGGGCTTCTCCTGGACCGTCACCATCGACGTCGGCGCCCGCGACGGCATCAAGCGGGACATGACCGTGCTCAACGGCTCCGGGCTCGTCGGCCGCGTCACCACCGTCGGCCCCTCCACCGCCACGGTCCTCCTCGCCAACGACCCCGACTTCACCGTCGGCACCCGCATGGAGAAGAGCGACGAACTCGGCTTCGCCACCGGGCAGGGCGACAGCCCCCTCCTCGTCCAGCTCCTCAACGGCAAGGCCAAGGTCAAGCCCGGCGACCGGCTCGTCACCTTCGGCTCGCGCGCCGACAAGCCCTTCGTGCCCGGCGTCCCGGTCGGCGAGGTCGTCCGCGTCGACCCGGCGGGCGGCGGCCTGACCCGCAACGTCTACGTCCGCCCGTACGTCGGCTTCACCAAGCTCGACATCGTCGGCGTCGTCGTCCAGGCCCCGCGCTCCGACCCCCGCGACATGGTCCTGCCGCAGAAGCCCAAGCCCGCGCCGACCGTCACGGTCACCGTCACACCGCCACCACCGGACGGACAACAGGCCGCCGACGGCACCCAGCAGGGACAGAAGCCGGACCAGAACCAGCAGGCGCAGCAGGACCAGGGGGGCGTGACACCGTGAAGTTCAACCGGATCCTCCTCTCCGCCACCCTGATCGTGGTGGCCCTGGTCGTCCAGGTCTCCGTCCTCGCCCGCCTCCAGCTCCCCGGCGCCGTCCCCGACCTCGTCCTCCTCACCGTCGTCGGCCTCGCCCTCGTCTACGGACCGGTCAGCGGCTCGCTCATCGGCTTCACCGCCGGCCTCCTCGCCGACCTCGCCCCGCCCGCCGACCACGCCGCCGGCCGCTACGCCCTCGTGCTCTGCGTCATCGGCTACCTCGTCGGCCTCGCGAAGCCCGAGAACGGCCGGCTGACCTCCGCGACCGGCCCCATGGCCGTCGTCGTCGCCGCGGCCGTCGGCTCCACGCTCCTCTACGCGGGCGTGGGCGCCCTCGTCGGCGACACCGCCGCCCGCCATGTCGGCCTCGGATTCCTGCTGTTCACCGCGGCCGTGTACGACCTGCTCCTCGCGCCCTTCACGGTGCCGCTCATCATGGCCCTGGCCCGCCGGGCCGAGAACGACCCGCTCGCCGACGCCGGCGGCGGCAACGGCGCCGACGTCGCCTCCGGCTGGCTCTCCTCCGGCACCGGCCTCAGGATCGGCACCCAGCGCGGCGGCCTGCGCGTGAAGGCCGCACGGAGCCGCGCCTCACGCGCCGGACGCATCAAGGGAGTCAAGCGACTGTGACCGAGGGGGCACCGGCAGCATGAGCAACATCCCCGAGACAGGACGGACCCCCCGGGTCCAGATCCGGCTCGTCGTCATCCAGATCCTCGTCTTCTCCCTGCTCCTCACCCTGGGCGGCCGGCTCTGGTACCTCCAGATCCGCAACGGCAAGGAGTACACGGACGAGGCGAAGAACAACCACGTCCAGCAGGTCGTCCAGCCCGCCGTCCGCGGCTCGCTCCTCGACGCCCGCGGCGTCCCGCTCGCCGACAACGAGACCCGGCTCGTGGTCTCCGCGTCCCGCACCGAGCTGATGAAGATGAAGGACCGGGGCAAAGCCGTCCTGACCCGGCTCTCCGACGTCCTCGACATGAAGCCCGACGACGTCATCAACAAGATCCGGCTCTGCGACTCCAAGACCCCCAAGCCCTGCTGGAACGGTTCGCCCTACCAGCCGATCCCGGTCACCGACGAGGCGACCACCCAGCAGGCCCTCCAGATCCGCGAGCGCGCCGAGGACTTCCCCGGCATCACCGCCGAACCCACCGCCGTCCGCCGCTACCCGGCCCCCGGCAAGTCCCGCACCTCCCAGGTCCTCGGCTACCTCTCGCCCGTCACCGACGCCGAGATCGAGAAGGCCAAGGACACCGACTCGCCGTTCCTCCGCTCCGACCAGGTCGGCCGCTCCGGCCTGGAGCGCACGTACGACAAGGAACTGCGCGGCAAGGCCGGCGTCACCCGCTACGAGGTCGACAACCTCGGCCGGGTCATCGGCCAGGCCAAGAGCGACCCCGCCGTGCCCGGCTCCAACGTCGTCACCTCCATCGACGCCCGCGTGCAGGCGGTCGCCGAATGGGAGCTGCACAACGCGATGGTGGAGGCCCGCAAGACGTTCGACAAGAACACCAACGAGAACTACAAGGCCGACGCCGGCGCCGTCCTCGTCATGGAGACCAGGACCGGCCGGATCGTGGCCATGGCCTCGCAGCCCGACTACGACCCCAACGCCTGGGTCGGCGGCATCTCCGCCAAGGACTACGCGGCCCTCACCGGCAAGGACTCCAACTTCCCGCTCCTCAACCGGGCCATCCAGGGCCAGGCCGCCCCCGGCTCCATCTTCAAGGTCATGTCGACCACCGCCGCCGTCAACGCCGGATACGAGTTCAACGGCCACTACCCGTGCCCCTCCTCGTACTCCATCGGCGGCCAGGTCTTCAAGAACTTCGAGTCCCAGGGCCACGGCTCCATCACCCTCGGCCAGGCCCTCGAGGTCTCCTGCGACACCGTCTTCTACGCCCTCTCCCACCAGCAGTGGCTCAACGACGGCGGCATGAAGCCGAAGAAGGACGCCAAGGACTGGTTCTACAAGACGGCCCATCAGTTCGGCCTCGGTGCCGAGACCGGCATCGACCTCCCCAACGAGGTCACCGGCCGCGTCCCCGACCGGAAGTGGAAGCAGGACTTCTGGGCGGCCAACAAGGACTACTGGTGCAAGATCGGCAAGCGCGGCGGCACCTACGTCCAGCAGCTCTCCTACGAGAACTGCCTCGAAGGCAACCTCATGCGCGCCGGTGACTCCGTCAACTACTCCATCGGCCAGGGCGACACCCTCGTCACGCCCATCCAGATGGCCACCATCTACGCGGCCATCGCCAACGGCGGCACCCTCTGGAACCCCACCGTCGGCAAGGCCGTCATCAGCCCCGACGGCAAGAAGGTCACCGAGATCAAGCCCAAGTCCCACGGCAAGCTCCCGATGACGGAGGAGACCCGCGGCTTGATAGAGGAAGCCCTCGCGGGAGTCGCCACCCGCGGTACCGCCGCCTGGCGATTCGGCGGCTGGCCGCAGGACAAGATCCCGATGCACGCCAAGACGGGTACCGCCGAGGTCTACGGCAAGCAGACGACCTCCTGGTTCGCCACGTACACCAAGGACTACGCGATCGTCATGACGATCTCCCAGGGTGGTACCGGCTCCGGCGCCTCCGGCCCCGCCGTGCGCAACATCTACGACGCGCTCTACGGACTCGACGACGCCGGCAACCAGGACCTCAAGCGGGCCCTGCTGCCGCAGCCGCAGAAGGCCCTCCCGAAGATCGAGGCCGACGGCTCCATCGACGCGCCGAAGATCAAGCCGTACGACCCCGAGGTCGGGAAGATCGACCCGAACGCGCCCCCGAAGACACCCGACGACACGCCTACACCGGACCCCACCAAGAAGCCGGACGACGACCAGACCCTCGCGGGCCCGCCCGCGGGCCGGCACCGGGACTGAGGAGAACCCATGACCCACGGCTTCTCCGTCTCCCGGTACGCCCCCGAGCGCGGCACCCTCGCCAAGCTGACCGCCCGCGACTCGGTGCTCCGCCGGCTCGACTGGCCCATCCTGCTGTCGGCGCTCGCCCTCTCCGGCATCGGCTCGCTGCTCGTCTGGTCCGCCACCCGCGGCCGCACCGAGCTCAACAACGGCGACCCGTACTACTTCCTCTTCCGGCACCTGCTCAACACCGGCATCGGCCTCGCCCTGATGATCGGCACGATCTGGCTCGGCCACCGCACCCTGCGCGGCGCGGTGCCGATCCTCTACGGCCTCTCGATCGTGCTGATCCTCGCCGTCCTCACCCCGCTCGGCGCCACCATCAACGGCGCCCACGCGTGGATCGTCGTCGGCGGCGGCTTCTCCCTCCAGCCCAGCGAGTTCGTGAAGATCACGATCATCCTGGTCATGGCGATGCTGCTGGCCGCCAAGGTCGACGCCGGGGACCAGTTCCACCCCGACCACCGCACCGTCGCCAAGGCCCTCGGCCTGGCCGCCCTCCCCATGGGCATCGTCATGTTGATGCCCGACCTCGGCTCGGTGATGGTCATGGCCGTCATCGTCCTCGGCGTGCTGCTCGCCTCCGGCGCCTCCAACCGCTGGGTCCTCGGCCTCATCGGCGCGGGCGTCCTCGGCGCGTTCCTCGTCACCGCGCTCGGCATGCTCGACGAGTACCAGATCAACCGCTTCGCGGCCTTCGCCAACCCCGACCTCGACCCGGCCGGCGTCGGCTACAACACCAACCAGGCCCGCATCGCCATCGGCTCCGGCGGCCTCCTCGGCGCGGGCCTCTTCAAGGGCTCCCAGACGACCGGCCAGTTCGTCCCCGAACAGCAGACCGACTTCGTCTTCACGGTGGCCGGCGAGGAACTGGGCTTCGTCGGCGCCGGCCTGATCCTCGTCCTCCTCGGCGTCATCCTCTGGCGCTCCTGCCGGATCGCCCGCGAGACCACCGAGCTCTACGGCACGATCGTCGCCGCCGGCATCATCGCCTGGTTCGCCTTCCAGGCCTTCGAGAACATCGGCATGACGCTCGGCATCATGCCCGTCGCCGGCCTGCCGCTGCCGTTCGTCTCGTACGGCGGCTCGTCGATGTTCGCGGTATGGGTGGCGATCGGACTGCTCCAGTCGATTCGCGTACAACGCCCGATGACGGCGTGACCGCGGTTAGATTCGAGGTATGGCCGAGACGAAGCGCGAGATCGAGCGGAAGTACGAAGCCACCGGGGACACTCCGCTCCCGGACCTCACCCGCGTCTCCGGAGTCTCGGAGGTCGTGGACCGGGGCGTCATGGAGCTGGACGCCGTCTACTACGACACCCCCGACCTCCGCCTGGCGGCCGACGCCCTCACCCTGCGCCGCCGCACCGGCGGGAGCGACGCCGGCTGGCACGTGAAGTTCCCCGTCGCCGCCGGAGTGCGCGACGAGATCAGGGCCCCGCTGAGCGACACCCTCCCGGGTGAGTTCGCGGGGCTCCTGCGTTCCCGGGTGCGGCACCGCGAGGTCGTCCCCGTCGTCCGCCTCCGCTCCGCGCGAGACGTCCGCCACCTGCTCGCCGCCGACGGCACGCTCCTCGCCGAACTCTCCGTCGACACCGTCCACGCCGAACGCCTGCCCTCGGGCGAGGTGGCCGGCTGGACCGAGATCGAGGTCGAACTCGCCGACGACATCGACCCGCCCCTCCTCGACGCCGTCGAAAAGCGCCTCCGCAAGGCCGGCATCCGCCCCTCCGCGGCCCCGTCCAAGCTCGCCCGGGCCCTCGCGGAGACGGGCCCGGAGCCCGAACCGGCCCCCAGGCCGGGGAAACCCGCGAAACCCGGCAGCGCCGGCGCCGCCGTCCTCGCCTACGTACGGGAACAGGCCGACGCGATCGTCACGCTCGACCCCGCCGTACGCCGCGACCTGCCCGACGCCGTCCACCAGCTGCGGGTCGCCTGCCGCCGGATGCGCAGCGCCTTCAAGACCTACCGCAAGGTCCTCGACCGGGACGTCACCGACCCCGTCGGCGAGGAGCTGAAATGGCTCGCCGGGGAGCTCGGCGTCGCCCGCGACCAGGAGGTCCTCGACGCCCGCCTGCGCGCCCGCGTCGCCGACCTGCCCCGCACCCTCGTCCTCGGCCCCGTCAAGGCCCGGCTGCGGCGCCGCGACGCCGCCCTCGCCAGGAGCGCCCGGCACCAGGCCCTCGCCGCCCTCGACTCCGCCCGCTACCTCGCGCTCCTCGACACCCTCGACGCGCTCCTCGCCGACCCGCCGCTGCGCAAGGGTGCCCGCCGCGACGCCCACGCGGTCCTCGCCCGCGCCGTGCACAAGGACCACGACCGCCTCGGCGGCCGGATCGAGCACGCCCTCTCCCTCGACCCCGGTCACGAGCGCGACCTCGCCCTCCACGAGGCCCGCAAGGCCGCCAAACGCGCCCGCTACGCCGCCGACGCGGCCCGCCCCACCCTCGGCAAGCCCGCCAAACGGCTCGCGAAACGCGTCAAGGCCGTCCAGTCCCTCCTCGGCGAACACCAGGACGCCGTCGTCGCCCGCGCCGCCCTCAGGGAGTTCGGGATCAAGGCCCACGGCGTCGGCGAATCGGCCTTCACCTGGGGACTTCTCTACGGCCGGGAGGAGGCCGCGGCCGCCGCGGCGGAGCGGGAGCTGCCCGAGGTCTGGGCCCGCGCCTCGGCCCCGGAACTCACGGCGGCTCTGAGCCGCTGAGCACCGGGGTACGCTTGAGAGTCGCCCCCCTGCCAGCTCACGAAGGTTCGAGATGTCTGCTGCCGAGTCTGTCTTCCCGCAGCTCGAAGCTCTGCTCCCGCACGTGCAGAAGCCGATTCAGTACGTCGGTGGAGAGCTGAACTCCACGGTCAAGCCGTGGGAGTCCGCCGACGTCCGCTGGGCGCTGATGTACCCGGACGCGTACGAGGTCGGTCTGCCCAACCAGGGCGTCATGATCCTCTACGAGGTGCTGAACGAGCGCGAGGGCGTCCTCGCCGAGCGCACGTACAGCGTGTGGCCGGACCTCGAAGAGCTGATGCGCGAGCACCAGGTGCCCCAGTTCACCGTGGACAGCCACCGTCCCGTCGGCGCGTTCGACGTCTTCGGCCTGAGCTTCTCCACGGAGCTCGGCTACACGAACATGCTCACGGCCCTGGACCTGGCGGGCATCCCGCTGGAGTCGAAGGACCGCACCGTCGACCACCCGATCGTGCTCGCCGGTGGCCACGCCGCGTTCAACCCCGAGCCGATCGCGGACTTCATCGACGCGGCGATCATCGGCGACGGCGAGCAGGCCGTCCTCGACATGACCGAGGTCATCCGGCAGTGGAAGGCCGAGGGCAGGCCGGGAGGCCGCGAGGAGGTCCTCCTCCGCCTCGCGAAGACGGGCGGCGTCTACATCCCGGCGTTCTACGACGTCGAGTACCTCCCGGACGGCCGCATCGGCCGTGTCGTGCCGAACCGCTCCGGCGTGCCGTGGCGTGTCTCCAAGCACACCGTCATGGACCTCGACGAGTGGCCCTACCCCAAGCAGCCCCTCGTCCCGCTCGCGGAGACCGTCCACGAGCGCATGTCCGTCGAGATCTTCCGCGGCTGCACCCGAGGCTGCCGCTTCTGCCAGGCCGGCATGATCACGCGCCCCGTGCGGGAGCGAAGCATCACCGGCATCGGCGAGATGGTCGAGAAGGGCCTCAAGGCCACGGGCTTCGAGGAGGTCGGCCTCCTCTCCCTGTCCTCCGCGGACCACACCGAGATCGGCGAGATCGCGAAGGGCCTCGCGGACCGCTACACGGACGACAAGGTCGGCCTGTCCCTCCCCTCGACCCGCGTCGACGCGTTCAACGTCGACCTGGCGAACGAGCTCACGAGGAACGGCCGCCGCTCCGGCCTCACCTTCGCCCCCGAGGGCGGCTCCGAGCGCATGCGCAAGGTCATCAACAAGATGGTCTCGGAAGAGGACCTCATCCGTACGGTCTCGACGGCCTACGGCAACGGCTGGCGCCAGGTGAAGCTGTACTTCATGTGCGGCCTGCCGACGGAGACCGACGAGGACGTCCTGCAGATCGCCGACATGGCGATGAACGTGATCGCCGAGGGCCGCAAGGTCTCCGGCCAGAACGACATCCGCTGCACCGTCTCCATCGGCGGCTTCGTCCCCAAGCCGCACACCCCCTTCCAGTGGGCCCCGCAGCTGTCGGCCGAGGAGACGGACGAGCGCCTGCGCAAGCTCCGCGACAAGATCCGCGGCGACAAGAAGTACGGCCGCTCGATCGGCTTCCGCTACCACGACGGCAAGCCCGGCATCGTCGAGGGCCTCCTCTCCCGCGGCGACCGCCGCCTCGGCGCGGTCATCCGCGCGGTGTACGAGGACGGCGGCCGCTTCGACGGCTGGCGCGAGCACTTCTCGTACGACCGCTGGATGGCCTGCGCCGAGAAGACGCTGCCCGGGACCGGCGTGGACGTCGCCTGGTACACCACCCGCGAGCGCACCTACGAGGAGGTCCTTCCCTGGGACCACCTGGACTCGGGCCTCGACAAGGACTGGCTCTGGGAGGACTGGCAGGACTCCCTCGACGAGACCGAGGTCGAGGACTGCCGCTGGACCCCGTGCTTCGACTGCGGCGTCTGCCCGCAGATGGACACGCAGATCCAGATCGGCCCCACCGGCAAGAAGCTGCTGCCGCTGACGGTGGTCAAGTAGTAACGCTTGAGTGACGGCCCGGCGAAAGGGAAACCCTTCGCCGGGCCGTCGCGTCATTTCCGGCATGAACACGGAGAACGCCAGGTCGCAGCCCCCGAACGAGCCCGCGGGCTGCCTCACCGGGGTGGCGCGAGCGGTCGCCCTCGTGGTGGTCCTGCCCGTCCGGCTGGTCTGGGACGCCCTCGCCTACTGTCTGGGACTCCTGTGGCGCTGGGTCCTCGCCCCGGTCGGGCGGGCCCTCGGATGGCTGATCCACCACCTCCTCGTCATCCCGCTGCGGTTCCTGTGGGAGTGGGTGCTCACCCCGGTCGGCCGGGCGCTCTGGTGGGTGATCGACCTGCTGATCGTCACGCCCCTGAAGTGGCTCGGGCGCTGGGTCCTCCTCCCCGTCGCCAAGGCCGTCTGGTGGGTCGTCGACCTTCTCCTCGTGACCCCGCTGACCTGGCTGTGGCGGTACGTGCTCGCCCCCGTCGGCCGGGCGATCGGCGCCGCGACCGCCTGGGCCTGGCGGGTCGGGGGCCAGATCTCCCGGGCCGTCGGGCGCGCCGTCGGCTGGGTGCTGTGGAACGCGATCGGGCGCCCCCTCGCCTGGGCGTACCGGGTGATCCTCACGCCCGTCGGCCACTGGCTGCGCACCTGGGTGTGGGCGCCCGTCGCCTCCGTCGCGCGGGCCGTCCGCACCGCCGCCCGGGAGGTGCGCGTCGCCCTCTTCGGCGGGCCCCGCTGACCCGGGGCCCGTCCGACGCTCTCCGGCCCGGGGAACCGGAGGTGGCCCGGGCGCGTACTCTGGGTAGTACAACGATCGTCCCCGGCGCGGCGCCCGCCCCCGAGATCTCCCCGCGGAAGCGGGGGTGAACCGGGCGGGACCCCCAGGGCAACCCGTACATCTCGTGGACGGCGCGCACCCGCGCCGCCCCGCACCGAGGAGAAGAACCACTGGGCAAGCGACAGCCCGAAGGCCCGCCGCCCGCACCGGCGGTGCAGCGCATCCGACTGCGCTACACCAAGCGCGGCCGCCTCCGGTTCACCAGCCACCGTGACTTCCAGCGCGCCTTCGAGCGTGCGCTGCGCCGTGCCGAGGTGCCCATGGCGTACTCGGCCGGCTTCACCCCGCACCCCAAGGTGTCGTACGCCAACGCCGCCCCGACGGGTACGGGCTCCGAGGCCGAGTACCTGGAGATCGCGCTCACCGCGACGCGCGACCCGGAGACCCTGCGGGTCCTGCTCGACGAGTCCCTCCCGGCCGGCCTCGACATCACCGACGCCGTCGAGGCCCGGACCTCCGGGCTCGCCGACCGGCTCACCGCCTCCGTGTGGGAGCTCCGGCTCGAAGGCGTGACGGTCGAGGACGCGGGGAAGGCCGTCGAGGCGTTTCTCGCGGCCGACACGGTGGAAGTACAGCGCAAGACCAAGAACGGAGTCCGCACCTTCGACGCCCGTTCCGCGGTCACCGAGCTGACGGCCACCCGTCCCCAGGGCGATCCCCAGGGTGATAGGCCGCTGGACAGCGCCTGTGCGATACTGCGGCTGGTTGTTCGGCACGTGACACCTGCCGTGCGACCCGACGACGTCCTGTCCGGTCTCCGAGCTGTGGCCGACCTGGCGCCGCCGGTCCCCGCTGCGGTGACCAGGCTGGCGCAGGGGCTCTTCGACGAGGAGTCCGGCACGGTGACCGACCCGCTCGCGCCCGACCGCGAGGCAGTCACGGCCGCTTCACCCACGGCCGCCGGGACCGCCTCAGCGACGGCGCCGGGTGCCGGTACCGCGTAGGGAGCGGTCGTTGTAGCGCCGCCCTGGTACTCGGGAGCCACCTGGGTCGGGCAGCGCACTGACCAGGAGACTTTCGCCAGGCCGTCCGCACAGGGCGTACGGAACCGGCGAGCCAGACATAGAGCTCCCGTGCGGCGCCCGCGCCCCGGACGGCGGCACCGCGCCACAGGCGCGACCGTGCCGCCGGACCGGAACCAGGCGCGGCGCCCGGGAGCGTGACGGGAGAACCCCGCATGCTCGAGTCCAACGAAGACACCAACGCCCCCGGTGACAAGCTGCCGCCGCGCCGCAGGCGCCGCGCCGCTTCCCGCCCCGCCGGTCCGCCGGTGACGGGCACCACCGCCGAGACCACGGTGGCCGCCGAGGCCCCCGCCGTGGAGGCCGCCCCGGCCGAGGCCGAGGCCGCCCCCGCGCCGCGCACCCGGCGCCGCGCCACCCGCAAGGCCACCGCGCCCGCCGCGGAGACCGTGGTGGAGACGGCCGTGGAGCCGGTCGTGGAGACCGCCGCCGCCGAGGCCGTCGAGGAGGCCCCCGAGGCCGCCCCGGCCCGCCCGCGCCGCCGCGCCACCCGTAAGGCCACCTCGCCGGTGACCGCCCCGGCCGCCGCCGAGGAGGCCGCGGAGGCCCCGGCCGCCGAGGCCGTCGCGCCCGTCGTGGAGGAGGCCGCCGAGGCCGCCCCGCCGGCCCGTACCCGCCGCCGTGCCACCCGTAAGGCCACCGCCCCGGCCGGCGCTCCGGCCGCCGCCGAGGAGACCGTGGTCGCGGCCCCCGTCGCCGAGGCCGTGGAAGAGCCCGCCGCCGAGGCCGTCGAAGAAGCGCCCGCGCCGCGCACCCGCCGCCGCGCCACCCGCAAGGTCACCTCGCCCGAGCCGGCCGCCGAGGCCGCCGCCGGCGAGTCGCTGCCCGCCGCCACCGTCGCGCAGATCGCGGCCGACGAGGCCGAGGTCGCCGCCGCCGAGACCGCCGCCACCCGTGGCCGCGGCCGCCGCCGCGCCACCTCGCCGCAGTTCACCTCCGAGCCGGCCCCGGTCAAGGAGACGCGCCGCGCCGCGCGCCCGGCCGTCGCCGTCTTCCAGGCCCCGGTCTTCGCGGAGCCCATGTTCCAGACCCCGGAGACCGCCGCCGCGGCCGCCGCCGTCGTCACGGAGCCGGAGGACGAGGAGGAGACGGTCGAGGAGATCGAGGCCGTCGAGACCGAGGTCGTGGAGACCCCCGAGCCCGCCGAGCGCGCCGAGTCCGGCTCCCGCCGTCGCCGTCGCCGCCGTGGCGAGCCCGTCGCCGTCGAGCCCGTCCCGGCCACCGTCGCCGACGAGCCCGAGGTCGAGGCCGTCGCCGACGAGATCGACGAGGCCGAGGAGGAGGCCGAGGAGACGGACGAGTACGAGGACCGTCCCTCCCGCCGTCGCCGCCGTGGCGGCCGCCGTCGCCGTCGTGGCGAGCTCACCGAGGTCGAGGAGACCGAGGAGGGCGAGGAGCCGCACGCCGAGGACGAGACCGACGAGACCGAGGACGAGGAGGAGCAGGACGAGGCCTACGCCGGCGGCTCCAGCAGCTCCCGTCGCCGTCGCCGTCGCCGCCGTCGCAGCGGGGACGCCTCCGCCGACGCCGAGGCGGGCGACGAGGACGGCGTCCGTACGGTCGTCAAGGTCCGCGAGCCCCGCCCGGCCCGTGAGAAGGCCGAGCCCGGCACCGGCGCCGACGAGGTCCAGTCCATCAAGGGCTCGACCCGCCTGGAGGCCAAGAAGCAGCGCCGCCGCGAAGGCCGCGAGCAGGGCCGCCGCCGCGTCCCGATCATCACGGAGGCCGAGTTCCTCGCCCGCCGCGAGGCCGTCGAGCGCGTCATGGTCGTCCGCCAGAACGGCGAGCGCACCCAGATCGGCGTCCTGGAAGACAACGTGCTCGTCGAGCACTACGTCAACAAGGAGCAGGCCACCTCGTACGTCGGCAACGTCTACCTGGGCAAGGTCCAGAACGTGCTGCCGTCCATGGAGGCCGCCTTCGTCGACATCGGCAAGGGCCGCAACGCCGTCCTGTACGCCGGTGAGGTCAACTTCGAGGCGCTCGGCATGGGCCACGGCCCGCGCCGCATCGAGTCCGCCCTCAAGTCCGGCCAGTCGGTCCTCGTGCAGGTCACGAAGGACCCGATCGGCCACAAGGGCGCGCGTCTGACCAGCCAGGTCTCCCTGCCCGGCCGCTACCTCGTGTACGTCCCCGAGGGCTCGATGACCGGCATCAGCCGCAAGCTCCCGGACACCGAGCGCGCCCGCCTGAAGACCATCCTCAAGAAGATCGTCCCCGAGGACGCGGGCGTCATCGTGCGCACCGCCGCCGAGGGCGCGAGCGAGGACGAGCTGCGCCGTGACGTCGAGCGGCTGCAGGCGCAGTGGGAGGACATCCAGAAGAAGGCGAAGAGCGGCAACGCCCCGACCCTGCTGTACGGCGAGCCGGACATGACCGTCCGTGTCGTCCGCGACATCTTCAACGAGGACTTCTCCAAGGTCATCGTCAGCGGCGACGACGCGTGGGAGACCATCCACGGGTACGTCGGCCACGTCGCGCCCGACCTGGTCGACCGGCTGTCGAAGTGGACCAGCGAGGTCGACGTCTTCGCCACGTACCGGATCGACGAGCAGCTCATGAAGGCGCTCGACCGCAAGGTCTGGCTGCCCTCCGGCGGCTCGCTGGTGATCGACAAGACCGAGGCGATGATCGTCGTCGACGTCAACACCGGCAAGTTCACCGGCCAGGGCGGCAACCTCGAGGAGACCGTCACCAGGAACAACCTGGAGGCGGCCGAGGAGATCGTGCGCCAGCTGCGCCTGCGTGACCTGGGCGGCATCGTCGTCATCGACTTCATCGACATGGTCCTGGAGTCCAACCGCGACCTGGTGCTGCGCCGCCTCCTGGAGTGCCTGGGCCGGGACCGGACCAAGCACCAGGTGGCCGAGGTCACCTCGCTCGGCCTGGTCCAGATGACCCGCAAGCGGGTCGGCCAGGGCCTCCTGGAGTCCTTCTCCGAGACCTGCGTCCACTGCAACGGCCGCGGTGTCATCGTGCACATGGAGCAGCCGACCACCGCCGGTGGCGGTGGCGGCGGCAAGCGCGCCAAGAAGCGTGGCCGCGGCGGCGAGCACGCCCACGAGCACGAGCACGTCGAGGCCGTGGAGGCGGAGACCGCCGAGGCGGAGACCGAGGCCGAGGTCGCGGCGGAGCTGGCCGCCCCGGTGGCCCTGCCGGAGCCGATCGCCCCGGACGAGGAGCTGTACGGCTCCGTCGCCGAGGCGGAGGCCGCCGCCACGCGCGGTCGTGGCCGCCGTCGCGCCACCCGCCGGGTGTCCGCGCCCGCCACCACGCGGCCGGTCGTGGAGACCGAGGCCGTGGTGTTCGAGCCGGCGCCCGTCGCCGCGCCCGAGCCGGTCGTGGCGCCGGTCGCCGAGCCGGTGGCGGAGGCCGTCACCGAGCCCGTCGCCGAGCCGGTGGTCGAGCCGGTGGTCGAGGAGACCGCCGCCCCGGCCCCGCGCGGCCGTCGCCGTGCCACCCGCCGGGTGACGTCCCCGGTCGTCTCGACCACGGAGGCTGCCCCGGAGACCGTCACGGAGCCGGTCGTCGCCGAGCCGGTCGTCGAGGCCGAGCCCGTCGTCGCGCCGGAGCCGGTGGCCGAGCCCGCCGCCGAGGCCGTCGCCGAGCCCGTCGTCGAGGAGGCCCCCGTGGCCGCCCCGCCGCGCGCCCGTCGCCGGGTGGTCCGCAAGGCCACCGCTCCCGCCGGTTCGCCCTCGGGCGCCGAGGAGGCGGCCGTCCTCGTGGTGGCCACGGCCCCGGCCGAGGTCCCCGCGGAGGCCGAGGCCGAGCCCGCCCCCGTCAAGAAGACGGCGGCGCGCAAGACCGCGGCGAAGAAGACCACGGCCAAGAAGGCCGCCACCAAGAAGACGGCGGCGACCAAGAAGACGGCGGCGAAGAAGACCACCGCCAAGAAGGCCACGGCCAAGAAGGCGGCCGAGAAGACCGCCGCCCCGGCCCAGGACTGACCGGCCGGTGCGGGCCGCCTCCTCCGGACGGAGGGGGCGGCCCGCACCGCACGGGCGAATTTGACCCTCCGAGGCAGCCGCCCGTAACCTAGACCGTCGGCGTGTCTATCGATACGCCGCGCCTCTGAGCACCTCCCTCCCGTTCGCCGGGAGAGGCCGCTCGTCCGATTCCGGAACGCCGCGGGCCCTCGGGTCCGTGTGAGTGGCTGGCTTCAGAGGTTTCGATCCCGAGAGAGAGAGAGATCCGCGTGTACGCCATCGTGCGCAGCGGTGGTCGCCAGCACAAGGTTGCTGTCGGCGACATCGTTGAGGTTGACAAGATTTCCACTGCCAAGGTTGGCGACACGGTCGAGCTCTCGACCCTGCTCGTTGTCGACGGCGACGCCGTGACCAGCGACCCGTGGGTCCTGGCCGGCATCAAGGTCACGGCCGAGGTCGTGGACCACCACAAGGGCGCCAAGATCGACATCCTGCGCTACAAGAACAAGACCGGCTACCGCCGTCGCCAGGGTCACCGCCAGCAGTACACGGCGATCAAGGTCACCGGTATCCCCGCGGCTGCGAAGTAAGAGGGACTGAGACATGGCACACAAGAAGGGCGCATCGTCCACCCGGAACGGGCGCGACTCCAATGCCCAGCGGCTCGGCGTGAAGCGCTTCGGCGGTCAGGTCGTCAACGCGGGTGAGATCCTGGTCCGCCAGCGTGGCACGCACTTCCACCCGGGCGCGGGCGTCGGCCGTGGCGGCGACGACACGCTGTTCGCCCTGCAGGCCGGTTCGGTGCAGTTCGGCACCCACCGTGGCCGCAAGGTCGTGAACATCGTTCCGGTCGCCTGATCGGAACTCTTTGCGGAGGCGGACCTCACTTCCCGTACGGGAAGCGGGTCCGCCTTTCGCGTGTTACTAGATAGACATTCCGCACGTAACTCTCTGGAGGCACAACCATGACCACCTTCGTGGACCGCGTCGAGCTGCACGTCGCCGCGGGTAACGGAGGCCACGGCTGCGCCTCCGTCCACCGGGAGAAGTTCAAGCCCCTCGGTGGACCCGACGGCGGCAACGGCGGTCGTGGCGGCGACGTGATCCTGGTCGTCGACCAGGCGATCACCACGCTCCTCGAATACCACCACTCGCCGCACCGCAAGGCCACCAACGGCCAGCCCGGCGCCGGCGACAACCGCTCCGGCAAGGACGGCCAGGACCTCGTCCTGCCCGTGCCCGACGGCACCGTCGTCCTCGACAAGCAGGGGAACGTCCTCGCCGACCTGGTCGGACAGGGCACCACCTTCGTCGCGGGCCAGGGCGGCCGCGGCGGCCTCGGCAACGCCGCGCTCTCCTCGGCCCGCCGCAAGGCTCCCGGCTTCGCGCTCCTCGGCGAGCCCGGCGAGGCGGGGGACGTCGTCCTGGAGCTCAAGACGGTCGCCGACGTGGCGCTCGTCGGCTACCCGAGCGCGGGCAAGTCCTCGCTCATCTCCGTGCTCTCGGCCGCCAAGCCGAAGATCGCCGACTACCCCTTCACGACGCTCGTCCCGAACCTGGGCGTGGTCACCGCCGGCTCGACCGTGTACACGATCGCCGACGTCCCCGGCCTCATCCCCGGCGCGAGCCAGGGCCGCGGCCTGGGCCTGGAGTTCCTCCGTCACGTGGAGCGCTGCTCGGTCCTCGTGCACGTCCTGGACACGGCGACGCTGGAGTCCGACCGCGACCCGGTCTCCGACCTCGACATCATCGAGGAGGAGCTGAAGCAGTACGGCGGCCTCGAGGACCGTCCCCGGATCGTCGTCCTCAACAAGATCGACATCCCGGACGGCCAGGACCTCGCGGACATGATCCGCCCGGAGCTCGAAGAGCGCGGCTACCAGGTGTTCGAGGTCTCCGCCGTCGCCCGTACGGGTCTGAAGGAGCTCTCCTACGCGCTCGCCGGCATCGTCGGCGAGGCCCGCGCGGCCAAGCCCGTGGAGGAGGCGACCCGTATCGTCATCCGTCCGAAGGCCGTCGACGACGCGGGCTTCACGGTCACGTACGACGAGGCCGAGGACGTGTACCGGGTGCGCGGCGAGAAGCCGGAGCGCTGGGTCCGCCAGACCGACTTCAACAACGACGAGGCCGTCGGCTACCTCGCCGACCGCCTCAACCGCCTCGGCGTCGAGGACCGGCTGCTGAAGGCCGGCGCCCGCGCCGGCGACGGTGTCGCCATCGGCGCCGAGGACAACGCGGTCGTCTTCGACTGGGAGCCCAGCATGATGGCCGGCGCCGAGATGCTCGGCCGCCGCGGTGAGGACCACCGTCTGGAGGCCCCGCGTCCGGCGGCGCAGCGCCGCCGTGACCGGGACGCGGCGCGCGACGACGTGCAGCGCGAGTACGACGAGTTCGACCCCTTCTAGCAGGCGCGGCCGGGGCGGTCCTCCGCCTCGGCGCGTCTCCCGCGGACGACGACCGGCCGTCCGCCGGCGTTCACCGGCCGGGCCCCCTGGGCGTCCGGCCGGTTTCCGTACGGGGCTCCGGTCGCCCGGGGGCCGTTCGGGGGACACGTAGGATTCACGGGTGAGTGAGACCCCCCGGCCGCAGGCCGCCGCGCGTGTCAGTGTCGTCGTCATCGCGTACAACGACGCGGCACACGTCGGCGACGCCGTCCGTTCCGCGCTCGCCCAGGGCGAGGAGGTCGGCGAGGTCGTCGTCGTCGACGACGCCTCCGGGGACACCACGCCCGAGGTCCTCGCCGGCTTCGCCGGCGAACCGCGGGTGCGCCCGCTGATCCGGCGGGAGAACAGCGGCGGCTGCGGCACCCCCCGCAACGACGGCATCGACGCCGCCGTCCATCCGTACGTCCTGTTCCTCGACAGCGACGACCTGCTGCTGCCCGGTGCCGTCGACGGACTGCTCGCCGTCGCCTCCGAGCAGGACGCCGACGTCGTCGCCGGGATCTGTGTGCGGCGCGAGCTCCCCGAGGGCCGCGAGACCGTCTGGGCGCCCGCGCTGTACGACGTGTCCCAGGGCGCCACGCTCCCCGGCACCGTCCTCGACGGCGTCGAGAAGCACCCGGAGTTCGTCCTCGACACCCTCTCGGTCAACAAGCTCTACCGCCGGGACTTCCTCGACCGGCACGCCATCCGCTTCCCCGACGGCGCCTTCCACTACGAGGACTTCGTCTTCAGCGCCCGGGTGCAGGCCGCCACCCCCCGGCTCGCCGTCACCGACGTGCCCGTGTACGTGTGGCACGTGCGGCGGCAGGCCGCGACCCTGTCGATCTCGCTGCGCCGCGCCTCCCTGGCCAACTGGGAGCACCGGATCGCCGCGCACGCCGCCGTCGTCGACGTCTTCCGTACGGCGGGACGGCCCGCGCTCGCCCGCGCCGCGCAGACGAAGTTCCTCGACTACGACCTCCCCATGTACCTGCGCGAGCTGCCGCAGCGGACCGCCGCCTACCGGGCCGACTGGTGGACGGTCACCCGCGCGCACCTGGCCGGCTTCGAGGCCGCCGCGGTGGCCGGCGCCCAGGCTCCGTCCCGCTGGCTGCACGCCGGGCTCACGGCCCTCCCCGCCGTGCCCGAGGGCCGGGAGCTGAGCCGGTTCGTCGAGCTGGCCGCGCCCCTGCCCCGGCTCGTGCCGCCGTACCCGCGCGCCGAGGACGGCGGGCCGGTGCTGTCCGCCGCGCCCGCCGACGTACCCCTGGAGGGTCTCGCGGACCTCGCGCCCGCGGAGCTGCCCGTCGCCGTGGACGGTTCCGTGACCGTCGGCGCGTCGACCCGGCTCACCCTGACCGTCCACGATCTCTACGGGCGTGTCGCCGCACTGCGCCCCACCACGGTCCGCGTGGCCTTCACGGAGCGGGTCTCGGCGGCCGAGGTGTCGGTCGACGCGCCGCTGCTCCCCGCGGACGAGGGCTGGACGGCCACCGTCTCGCTGCCGACCTCGAAGCTGCTCCGCGCGGGCCGGCTCGCCGCCTGGTCGCTCACCGCCGAGCTGCGGTACGCGGACGGATCGAACGGACATGCCGAGGTCAGAGCCCCGCAGGGGTTCGCGGGCCGGCGCGGGATGGTCCTCGGGCGACTGGGCCGGGTGCTGCTCGTCCAGGTCGTGGCATCGGCGCGGCGCGGGCTCGTCCTGCGCTTCGCGGGCGGCGCCGTCGGCGCACGGCAGGTGGTCTCGGGCCGCTTCAAGCGGCTGTTTGCGATGCGGTGAACATCACCGAAGGTCCGGGAGAGCAGGTATGGAACAATTCCTCCTGCCGGGTAGTCTTTCCGGTCGCCGGGTGGCGCTCGTCGAACATGTGAGGGCGGCACCCTTCACCACTGAAGGCAGTAGTGCGCCATTGACCATGGCGCAGGCAGCGCCGCGCCTGGCCGGAACGCGTGCCAGATGTTGCCGCCCGCACCTGTGAGAGGACTTGGATGCCGACTAGCGACGTCCCTGATGTGAGCGTCGTCATCATCGTTTACAACGATGAGGAACGGCTCCCGCGAGCGGTCCGGTCTGTTCTCGACCAGACCCTGAACAACCTCGAAGTGATCATCGCCGACGACTGTTCGACCGATGGCACCGAGCGTGTCGCGCGTTCTCTGGAAGCTTCCGACCCGCGTGTGCGCTACGTGCGGCTCGAACAGAACAGCGGCGGCTGCAGCGCGCCCCGCAACCGCGGCATCGCGGTCGCCCGCGCGCCGCACATCATGTTCCTGGACAGCGACGACGAGCTGCCCCGTCACGCCTGCAAGAGCCTGGTCCTCGTCGCCGAGGAGACCGGGGTCGACTTCGTCACCGGTGAGGTGACCCGCCTCTTCGAGGAGTCGAACACCACCGGCCTCTGGTACCCGCACCTCTTCACCGAGAAGCGGGTCGTCAACGGCATCGCCGAGGCCCCGGAGTACTTCTTCGACCACCTGTCGACGAACAAGCTCTACCGGACCGCGTTCATCCGGGACAACGCCCTCACCTTCCCCGAGGGCATCCACTACGAGGACCAGCTGTTCTCCGCGCAGGCCTTCTCGCTCGCGGAGTCCTTCGCCGTCGTCCCGTGGTCGGTCTACACCTGGCGCCTCGCGCCGGAGAGCGTCTCCATCTCCTCCAGCCGGCACAAGATCCAGAACGTCGCGGACCGCATCGGCGTGGCCCGGCTCATCGACACCTGGTTCGAGGAGAACGGCCGCGGGGAGCTGCGCGCGGAGAAGGACTACAAGTTCCTCCGCCACGACTTCCGTCTGTACCTGGGCGACCTGCCGTTCCGTGACCTCGAATGGATCGCCGAGTTCGCCGACGTGGTGAACCCGTACCTGGACGAGATCTCCGACGAGACCTACGCCCGGCTCTCCCGCGAGGAGCGCATCTGCATCCACCTGCTGCGCACCGGCCGCCTGGAGGAGCTCCAGGTCGCCGCCCGCCAGCTGGGCCGGCCGCAGCTCGCCCCGCGCTTCATGACGGAGGAGGGCGAGGCCACCTACTGGGGCGCCGTCGCCCCCGCCGACGACGCGAGCCGCAGCGCGCTGGACATCGGCGAGTGGTACATGCGCGAGCAGGTGCTCGCCACCGGCCGCATCCGGCACGAGCTGACCTCCGTGTCGATGCGGGGCCCGGTCCTGCACCTGGAGATCCGCACGTACGACCCGGCCGGCCTCATCACCGAGGGCACCCGGGCCTCGGTGAAGCTGGCCGCCCACAAGACGCCGCTCACGGTGCCGCTGACCCTCCAGCCGCAGGGCGAGGGACAGTACGTCTCCAAGGCCGAGCTCGACTTCCGCAAGGTGCCCGTCGGCAAGGTCGGCGTGGCGACCCGCCGCCACCCGGTGGTCGCCCTGGAGCGCGACGGAGCCCGCCGCACGGACGTCCTGCTGGCCGAGCACGACCAGCCGGACTTCCGCGCCACCGTCACGTACAACAAGTTCGGCATCCACCACCTCCGCATCAAGGCGGAGCAGAAGGGTGCCGGACGCCTCGAGGTGACCTGGCAGCGGTCCGGTGTCCTGAAGTCCCTCGAACCGCTCGGCCCCTACGCCCGCAAGGCCAAGGGCAAGGTCGGCAAGGTCAGGAAGATCCTCGTCGGCAACGAGGGCAAGGCCACCGCTTACGACGCCGTGTCCAAGCTCCCGCGGCGCAAGCGCGGCCTCGCCGTGTTCGAGGCCCTCGAGGGCCGCGGCTACGCCGACAGCCCGCGCTACATCTACGAGGAGCTCAAGCGCCGCAACCTCCCGATCGACGTGGTCTGGTCGTACTCCGGCGACCGCTCGTCCTTCCCGGAGGACGTCACCCTCGTCAAGCGCGGAAGCTTCGCGTACGGACGTGCGCTGGCCCGCGCCACCTACTGGGTCGACTCGCACAACCTGCCGTACCTGTACCCGAAGCCGAAGGGCACCCGGTACCTCCAGACCTGGCACGGCCAGACGTTCAAGGCGATGGGCTTCGACGTGCCCTCGCTGCGTGGCGCGTCGGACATCGAGAAGGGCCGCTTCCGCGCCGCCGTCGGCCGCTGGGACGCCCTCGTCTGCCCCAGCGCCGAGTTCGAGCGGACCTTCGTCCCGGCCTTCGAGGTCTCGGCCGACCTGATCCGCTCCGGCTACCCGCGCAACGACGTGCTGGTGCGCTGGGCCGAGCCCGAGCAGCAGGCCAGGGCCGCCGCCGTCCGCGAGGCGCTGAACATCCCGGCCGACAAGAAGGTCCTGCTCTACGCCCCGACGTTCCGTGACGCGGCCCGCCGCACCGGACAGTCGGTGCGGGTGGACCTGGAAGCGCTGGCCCCGCACCTCTCCGACGAGTGGATCATCGTCGTACGGACCCACCCGTACGACCGGTTCAAGATCGCTCCGGAGCTCGGCCACTTCCTGCGCGACGGCTCCTCCTACGCCGACATCAACGATGTGATGCTGGCCTCGGACGCGGTCCTCACGGACTACTCCTCGCTGATGTTCGACTACGCCAACACCGGACGTCCGATACTGCTCTACACGGACGACTACGAGGCGTACAAGGGCGGCGACCGCGGCACGTACTACGACCTCGAAGAGATCGCGCCGGGTCCGATGGTGACGACCACCGAGGACCTCGCCGCCGCCGTGCGGGACCTGGAGGGCACCCAGGAGCGCCACGCCCAGCGGTACGCGCGCTTCCAGGAAATGTTCTGCTCGTACGAGACCGGCCACGCCAGCAAGATGGTGGTCGATGCTTTTTTCGAAGGCGGCACCCATGACTGAGGCCTCCCCTGTCCGCAACGTGTTCTTCGTCGGCATCGACGTCGACTCGATGGGTGGATCCCAGCGGGTGCTGCACACCCTTGCCCAGGGCATGGGGGAGCGCGGTCACCGCGTCGAGCTGATCGGCATCCGGCCGAGCCCCGAGCCGTTCCCGTACAACGCCACGCGCTCGTACCGGCACACGACGCTGTACCCGGCCCCCTCCGAGCCCAAGCCGCCCGTGCGCACGGTCGGCGACCGGATCAGCCTGGCGCGGCGCTCCGACGCCCGCCGCGCCCGCTCCGACCGCGACAACGCGCGCGCGGAGTTCGAGCGGAAGCTGGCCGAGGTCGAGGACGGCTACATCGTCTTCGGCTCGCCGTGGGCGGTCGACTGGGTCATGCCGCTGAAGTGGCGGCACCTCAAGGGCATCGGGCAGTACCACGAGTCCTTCGCGCAGGCGAAGCGGAGCGCCAACCTCGGCCTGATCCGGCGTCACTACCCGGATCTGGAGCAGACCCTGGTGCTCTCCGAGGGCGACGCGGTCGAGTTCGTCAACCAGCGCGTGCCGAACGTGCGCGTCATGCCGAACCCGCTGCCGTTCTTCCCGGACGAGCTGGCCCCGCTCGACACCCGCAAGATCGGCGCGGTCGGCCGGCTCGACCCGATCAAGCGGTACGACCGCATGATCGAGGCCTTCGCGGAGGCCCACAAGGGCCGTGACGGCTGGGAGCTGCACCTCTTCGGCGAGGGCCCGCTGGAGGGCGAGCTCCGGATGCGCGCCGAGGACCTCGGCGTCGCCGACCAGGTCGTCTTCCGGGGCACGGCGCAGGACATGGCCGCCGCCTACCGCGAGCTGTCCGTCGTCGCGATCAGCAGTGAGCGCGAGGGCCGCCCGATGGCGCTGGCCGAGGCCGCCGCCTGCGGCGTGCCGTGCGTGAGCTTCGACGTCTCCGGCGGTGTCCGTGAGCTCGTCGCGGACGGCGTCTCCGGCACCCTGGTGCCGCCGGCCGACGTGCCGGCGCTCGCCGCCGCGCTCGGCGAGCTGATGGACGACGACGCGATGCGCCTGCGATACGGCAGGGCCGGCCGCGAGCACGTCGCGCACCTGGCGCTGCCGCACGTCCTCGACCAGTGGGAGGCTGCGTTCGAGGAGATCGAACGCTAGACCCGAAGGCATCCGAAGCCCCGTCCGGCCACGTGTCCGGGCGGGGCTTCGGCGTGTCCCGGGCCACTCCAGGAGCCGCCGGGAGGCCAGGAGGCTGTGGCTACACTGTCGGAATGACCTGGCTCATCACCGGCGGCGCCGGTTACATCGGTTCCCACGTCGTCAAAGCAATGACCGAGGGCGGCGAGCACGTCGTCGTGGTCGACGACCTCAGCACCGGCAACCCCGCGCGCGTCCCCGAGGGCATCGTCCTGGAGCAGGGCACGGTCCTCGACCGCGAGTTCCTCGACCGGGTGCTGCGCGAGCACCAGATCAAGGGCATCGTCCACCTGGCCGGCAAGAAGCAGGTCGGCGAGTCCGTCGAGAAGCCGCTGTACTACTACCGCGAGAACGTGACGGGTCTGCAGACGATCCTCGACGCGGCGGCCTCGGCCGGCGTGAAGAGCTTCCTCTTCTCCTCCTCCGCCTCCGTCTACGGCATGCCCGACGTGGACCTCGTCACCGAGGACACCGAGTGCCTGCCGCTCAGCCCGTACGGCGAGACGAAGCTCGTCGGCGAGTGGATGGCCCGCGCCGTCGGCCAGGCCCACGGCCTGTCCACGGCCTGCCTGCGCTACTTCAACGTGGCGGGCGCGGCTGCCCCGGAGCTTGCCGACACCGGTGTCTTCAACCTCGTGCCGATGGTCTTCGAGCGCCTCGACGCCGGAGAGTCCCCGCGCATCTTCGGTGACGACTACCCGACGCCGGACGGCACCTGCATCCGCGACTACATCCACGTCGCCGACATCGCGGACGCGCACCTGGCCGCGGCCCGCGCGCTCGCGGCGGCGGGCGAGGCCGGCGAGACGGCCACGCTGACCCTGAACATCGGGCGCGGCGAGGGCGTGTCGGTGCGCGAGATGGTGAACCTCATCAACGAGATCACCGGTCACAGCGTCGAGCCCGTCGTCACCCCGCGCCGACCGGGCGACCCGGCCCGCGTGGTGGCCTCGGCCGAGCACATCGAGGCGGAGCTGGGCTGGAAGGCGCAGCACGACGTCCGCTCCATGATCAGCTCCGCCTGGGAGGGCTGGGGCGCCCACCGCGCGGTCCGCGCGGCCGTCTGACACGGACGTTCTGACACCGACGTCTGACGCGGACGTCTGACGAGGACGTCTGACACCGACGTCTGACGCGGACGTCTCGCGCAGGGCGGGGTGCCCCCGGGCCGGGGGCACCCCGCTTTCGCGTGCCCGGGTTTCGCGCGGATCCGCAGGGGCGCCGGGCCTCAGGGCCGGTGGATGCGGTTCACGCGGTAGTACGTGGCCGTGCACTGCGCCGCCCAGTCCCGCTCGTACGAGGACGCGAAGAGGGGCTCGGAGAGGCCGCCGATGAGCAGCGGTCGGTACGCGACGTCCCGGGCGCCCCCCGCCACCTGCTCCCGGATACGGGCGTTCTGGCGGTCCCAGGCGACGGAGCGCACCACCGTGCTCGTGGTCAGCGCGTGCACCGGCTGCACCAGGGCGGCCGCGCTGCCGACGGCGACGGCGCCGACCGCCACGAGGACGGCGGCGCGCCGGGCGGGACGCGCGGGCTCCGACAGGCGCCGCCCCAGCAGATGGCCGCCCCACGCCCCGTACGCGCAGAGGGTGATCAACAGCGGGAGCAGGAAGCTCGTCCAGGTGCGGCCGTAGGTCCAGCCGACGTCCCCGTAGCCGCTGCGCAGCCCGAAGACGACGGCCAGCCCGGCGAGGCCGATCAGCGGCAGCGGCAGGAGCACCACCACGCGGAACAGGGTGCGCGGGGGGAGACCCGGAGCCGCCTGGCGGTCCGGGGCGACCCGGCGGCCGCCGCCGCCCTCCTGGCGGGGTCCGGCGGCGGCGAGCGCCAGGCCGAGCAGCGCGCCGACGGCGAGCGCCCCCAGGTAGGCCCATTGGCCGCCGATCGTCTGCCAGAGGCGCCACCAGTCGTGGAAGGTCTCTCCGATGCTCGCGGCCGTCAGCGGCTCCTGGGGGTTCTGGGCCCGCCGCCAGCGCGCTCCGGGGGAGGTGTAGAGCAGGGCGAGGCCGGTCACGAGCCCGAGGCAGGCCGCCGCGCACCAGGAGGACACGTACCGGTCCCGGGTCCAGCCGAACCGGGGCAGACAGAGGACACCCACGGTGGCCGCGAACAACCCGGCCACCAGGGTGAAGGGTTCGCTCAGCATCCCGAGCGCCACCCCGACCAGGAGCGCCGACGCCACCGCCGCGGTCCTGGCCCACCGCACGCCGCTGCGCGCGGCGCGGACCGCGCACAGCACGGTCCAGATGCCGATCACGCTCGGCAGGGTGTGGGAGATCGTCGCCGGGGCCCAGAGGAGTACCTGGTACGAGCGGGTGCCGGCGAAGAACAGCAGCGCGGTGATGAGCGCCGCGGCGGCCACGAGCAGCACGGCGGGCGGGTCGGCGGGCTGCTCGCCGGGCTGGGCGGCGGGCTGTTCGGTGGGAGGGGCGGCGGGCTGTTCGGCGGGCGGCGCGGTGGGAGGGGCGGCGGGCTGTTCGGCGGGCTGTTCGGTGGGAGGGGCGGCGGGCTGTTCGGCGGGCTGTTCGGTGGGTGGCGCGGTGGGCGGCGTGGTGGTCGGACCGCCGGGCTCGTCGCCCGCGCGTGCGGCCCGGCGCAGCGAGCGCAGGGCGGTGCGGCCGAGGAGGAACAGGCCGGTGCCGAGCGTGAGGACGAGGAAGGCGGGCAGCAGCTTCGGTCCCCGCATGCCGTCGGAGTAGAGGAGGCCGGTGAGGAAGGCATTGGTGACGCGCCCGTTCTGGGTGCGGTAGAAGTCCGAGGTGATCCCCAGGACCCCCATGTCGCGGGCCTTCCAGAGCGCACACCAGTCGTCCGACGTGGGGCGTACGTAGACCCCGAGGAAGGCGCCGACCGAGAGCAGGGCCCCGGCACCGGCGGCGACGACCAGTGCGATCCAGGGCAGTACCCGCCGGAGGCCGTCCTGAGGCCCGGCTGCGTCTCCGGTCACCTCGGCACCCCCGCTGCCGCCCGTGCCGTCTGCGTGCTGCTCGTCCTGCCCGCCCTTCCGCATGCCTGCGTCCCCGTGCTCCGAGATGGTCGTCCTGCTCAACGGTCATCGCTCCAGCTGGCCAAGGTCCGTGGCGTGTCACCCCAATGGGTGACAGATGGGTCAAAATGCCACGTATATCAATATCTTCCCCACATGCTTTGCTCCATGGACGACATGCCGACCAGGAGCGGTCACTCGGACGACGCCGGGCGGCCACCGCCGCGCCGTACCGTGGCCGCGCTGCTCGAAGGAGAGTCCGGTGGCGGTCCATCCAGTCCTTCAGGACGTCCTCTCGCCCATCCCTCTGGAGTGACCGTTCCATGACCAGGCTTTCCGTCGTCGTCCCCTGCTTCAACGAGGAGGACGTCATCGAGCGGTTCGATGCGCGGATGCGACAGGTGCTCGACGCACTCCCGGTCGGATACGAGATCTGCTACGTCGACGACGGAAGCTCCGACGGAACGCTGGGCAAGCTCCGCGAGATCGCCGCCCGGCACCCGCAGCGCACCCAGTACGCCTCCTTCAGCCGCAACTTCGGCAAGGAGGCCGCCATGCTCGCCGGCCTGCGCAAATCCACCGGCGACGCCGTCGTCATCATGGACGCCGACCTCCAGCACCCGCCCGAGCTGCTCGCGCGCATGCTCGACCTCTACCACCAGGGCCACGACCAGGTGATGGCGCGGCGCACCCGCGAGGGCGACAAGAAGGTCCGTACGGCACTCAGCCGCGTGTACTACCGGGCCGTCAACCGCTGGGTCGACGTCGAACTCACGGACGGCGTGGGCGACTTCCGGCTGCTCTCCCGCCCCGCCGTCGACGCCCTGCTGTCGCTGCCCGAGTACAACCGCTTCTCCAAGGGCCTCTTCTCCTGGATCGGCTTCGACACCGTCACCTTCGACTACCAGAACGCCGCGCGCGAGGGCGGTGAGACGAAGTGGAAGTTCAGCTCCCTGCTCAACTACGGCATGGACGGGCTGATCTCCTTCAACAACCGTCCGCTGCGCATCGCCCTCTGGCTCGGCATGATGCTCACCGGCCTCGCCGCCCTCTACGCGGTCTGGGTGACCGTCGCGGCGATCACGCAGGGCGTCACCGCGCCCGGTTACGTCACGCTGGTCGCGATCATCGTGGGGCTCGGGGGAGTCCAGATGGTGATGCTGGGACTGATCGGCGAGTACATCGGCCGCATCTACTACGAGACGAAGCGCCGGCCGCACTTCCTCGTGAAGGAGACCCACCGCTCCTTCGGCCGCGCGGCCGCCGAGCGCGCCACCGCCGAACGGATCCGCGTCGTGACCACCGAGCGGGAGCGCTGATGGAGCCGGTCCGGGGGAGCGGCGCCGAGGGCGGGTCCGGGAACGGGTCCGGGGCCGAGGGCGAGGCCGGGAGCAGGTCCGGTGGCGGGGTCGAGGGTGGGGCCGGGAGCAGGTCCGGTGGCGGGGTCGAGGGTGGGGCCGGTGACGGGTCCGGCGGGCGGCGGGCGCGGCTCGCGGAGATCTTCCGCTTCGCCCTGGTCGGCGGCGTCAACACCGGGACGTTCTTCGGCTGTTACCTGCTCCTGCACCCGTGGATGCCGTACTTCGCCGCGTACTCCCTCGCCTTCCTCCTCAGCATGATCGGCTCCTTCTTCCTCAACACCTACTTCACCTACCGCACCCGGCCGACGTGGAAGAAGTTCGCCCTCTTCCCGCTCACCAACGTCACCAACTACCTGGTGCAGAGCGTCGGTCTCTACGCGCTCGTCACCTGGGCCGGAATGGACGACAGAATCGCGCCACTCGTCGCGGCCGTCGTCGCGATCCCCTTCACCTACCTGATCTCCCAGCGGATCCTGGTGCCCCGCGGCAGCGGCGAGCCGCCCGCCGACTCGGGTCCAGGGAGCGAAACGGACGAGCGGCAGCCCTCCCGGCTCGCGTAGATTGCCTGGCAGCCGCGGCGGGGAGCGCGCGGCGCGTGGGACAGCCGAGTGAGGACGACGCAGGTGACGACGCAGGTGACGGGACAGACGGACGTGGCAAGGCAGTACGTGACGGAGGCCCGCAGGATCGTCGTCAAGGTCGGCTCCTCCTCGCTCACCACCGCCTCCGGAGGCCTCGACGCCGACCGCGTCGACGCCCTCGTCGACGTGCTCGCCAAGGTCCGCAGCGGTGGCGAGAAGGAGATCGTCCTCGTCTCCTCAGGCGCCATCGCCGCGGGACTCGCACCGCTCGGCCTCACCCGCCGCCCCAAGGACCTCGCCCGCCAGCAGGCCGCCGCCAGCGTCGGCCAGGGCCTCCTCGTCGCCCGCTACACCGCCTCCTTCGCCCGCTACGGCGTCCGCGTCGGCCAGGTCCTCCTCACCACCGACGACACCAGCCGGCGCGCCCACTACCGCAACGCGTACCGGACCCTGGACCAGCTCCTCGCCATGGGCGCGCTGCCCGTCGTGAACGAGAACGACACCGTCGCCACGGACGAGATCCGCTTCGGCGACAACGACCGGCTCGCCGCCCTCGTCGCCCACCTCGTCCGCGCCGACCTGCTCGTGCTGCTCTCCGACGTCGACGGGCTGTACGACGGAGACCCGTCCAAGCCCGGCACGTCGAGGATCGCGCAGGTCACCGGCCCTTCGGACATCGCCCACGTCGAGATCGGCTCGGCCGGCAAGGCGGGCGTCGGCACCGGCGGCATGGTCACCAAGGTCGAGGCGGCCCGGATCGCCGCCGCCGCGGGCACCCCCGTCGTCCTCACCTCCGCGAGCCGCGCCGCCGACGCCCTCGCGGGCCGGGACACCGGCACCTACTTCGAGCGCACCGGCCGCCGCTCAGCCGACCGGCTGCTCTGGCTCGCCCACGCCTCCACCCCGCAGGGCTCCCTCAGCCTCGACGACGGAGCCGTACGGGCCGTCGTCGAGGGCAAGAAGTCCCTGCTCGCGGCCGGTGTCGCAGCCGTCGAGGGCGACTTCGTGGCCGGCGACCCCGTCGAGCTCCGCGACGCCTCCGGCCGGGCCGTCGCCCGCGGCCTCGTCAACTTCGACGCCAAGGAGCTGCCGCGGATGCTCGGCCGCTCCACGCGCGAGCTCGCCAAGGACCTCGGGCCCGAGTACGAGCGCGAGGTCGTCCACCGCGACGACCTGGTCGTCATCCGCTGAGGCGGCGACGCCGAAACGGCTGAAAGTCTGGCCATCCGGAAGGGACGTTTACCAAAACCGCCCCATGTGCCGCCTCGGACTGGTCAACTTTGTCTCGGGGGTAAGACAAGGCGGGGTACAGCACCACACGCATCACACAGGAGGCCGCCGGTGAGACGAGCGCGCCCTGGGGCACCGCCCCGCGGGACTGCCGAACGCGCCCTGACCAGTGTCGAGGCCGGAGCCGACTTCGACGAGGCACGGGACAGGTCCACGGACAGGAAGACCGAGACCACCACCGAGACACGTGAGGAACGGCCGGTGTCCAAGCTCTGGCACATCACTCTCAGTGTGTCGGGCGTGGAGTCACCGCTGAAGGAGGTGCGACGCGGGCTCGAACAGCTGGCCCACGACCACCCCTTCCTGCTGACCAGCCGCTACGCCAACGACCACGCCGAGATCCGGTACTGGGAAGAGGCCCGCGACCTGCACGACGCGGCGGCCGTCGCCCTGCGCCTGTGGGGCGAGCACCGGCAGACCGCCAAGCTGCCGCCCTGGGAGATCGTGGGCCTCGAGGTCATCGACCGCGAGACCTACCACCAGCGCATCGCGGAGGGCTACGGCCCACCACCCGCCGCCCCGGTCGGCGTCCACCCCTACTGACGGGCGGGACGCCCCGGCGCCGGGGTAAGCATCCGCGTCGGTCGCCGCGCGGGGGTCCGCATCCGCGTCGGTCGCCGCGCGGGGGTACGTCTCGGAGTGCGGGATACGTGAGGGATGTCCGCAGTGGTGCCAGTACCCTGCGGACATGACCTCGCTCACGCCCCTCGACAACCTCTCCCCGGTCACCCGGGCCGCCTACCGGGCCCGTGGCGCCGCCGCCGAAATCGCGCCACTCCCGCGCGCGGCCAAGGACGACGCGCTCCTCGCGATCGCGGACGCCCTCGAAGTCCGCACCGCCGAGATCGTCGAAGCCAACGCCGTGGACATCGCCAAGGCCCGCGAAGCCGGGACCAGCGAGGCCATCATCGACCGTCTGACCCTCACCCCGGACCGCGTCCGGGCCATCGCCGCCGACGTCCGTGACGTCGCCGCGCTGCCCGACCCCGTCGGCGAGGTCGTCCGCGGCTCGACCCTCCCCAACGGCATCGACCTGCGCCAGGTCCGCGTCCCGCTCGGCGTCGTCGGCATCATCTACGAGGCCCGCCCCAACGTCACGGTCGACGCCGCCGCCCTCTGCCTCAAGTCCGGCAACGCCGTCCTCCTCCGCGGCTCGTCCTCCGCGTACGCCTCCAACACCGCCCTGGTGACCGTCCTGCGCGACGCCGTCGGCGGTGCCGGACTGCCGGCCGACGCGATCCAGCTCGTCCCCGGCGAGTCCCGCGAATCGGTCCGCGAGCTGATGCGCGCCCGCGGCCTCGTCGACGTCCTCATCCCGCGCGGCGGAGCCTCCCTCATCCGCACCGTCGTCGAGGAGTCCACCGTCCCGGTCATCGAGACCGGCACCGGCAACTGCCACGTCTACGTCGACGCCCAGACCGACCTCGACATGGCCGTCGACATCCTGATCAACTCCAAGGCCCATCGGGTCAGCGTCTGCAACGCCGCCGAGACCCTCCTCGTCCACCAGGACGTCGCCGAGGCCTTCCTGCCCAAGGCCCTCGCCGCCCTCGCCGAGGCCGGCGTCACCGTCCACGCCGACGAGCGGGTCCTCGCCCTCGCCGAGGGCTCCAAGGCCACCGTCGTCCCGGCCACGCCCGAGGACTGGGAGACGGAGTACCTCTCGTACGACATCGCCGCCGCCGTCGTCGACTCCCTCGACAAGGCCGTCGAGCACATCCGGATGTGGTCCTCCGGTCACACCGAGGCGATCGTCACCACCTCGCAGGCCGCGGCCCGCCGTTTCACCCAGCTGGTCGACTCCACCACGGTCACCGTGAACGCCTCCACCCGGTTCACGGACGGCGGCCAGTTCGGCTTCGGCGCGGAGATCGGCATCTCCACCCAGAAGCTCCACGCCCGGGGCCCGATGGGCCTTCCCGAGCTGACCTCGACCAAGTACATCGTCACCGGTGACGGTCACGTGCGGTAACACCTCCTTTCGGTACGGGCGGGGAGGGTTCGCACTCTCCCTGCCCAAAAGCACCTTCCGGGTCTACTCTGAATCCGTGCCGGACGACGTGGGGGGCAGGCCGTTCCAGGACGGCGGGGACCCCGAGGACTCTGTCGACCGCGGAGGCGCCGACGAGGTCCACGCCGACGTGGTCTTCGACGAGGACTTCGTCAGGGCCGCCACCATCCACGAGCCCACCGCGGTCGAGCGGCTCCTCGCCGCCGCCCAGGCCCGTGCCGAGGCCGAGGCGGCCCGCGCCCGCGCCGGCGGCGGATCCGTCGAGGACGACCCCTACGGGGACGGGCACGACCCCCTGGGCCTCACCTACGAGCCGGACGACGTCGGTGACGACGCCAGCCCCTACGGCCGCCACGGCGGGGCCCTGCGCCCCTACCGCGGCCGGGCCCGCTGGCTCCGGCCCGTCGCCTGGGTCCTCGCCCTCGTCATGGGCATCGGCATGGTCGCCCTCGCCTTCAGCGCCGTCTACCGGGGCGCGGCCGCCAGCCATGACGACCAGGTCCCGCCGCCGGCCACGACCGGCGTCGACACGCCGAACCCCAACCCGGCCCCACCGGCAGCCCAGGCCCCCGCTCCCGCCCCCGTCGCCCGGACGGCGTCACCCGGTTAGGCGCCCCGCGCCCCTCGCGTTCTGGGCGCCCCGCGGCCCCGGGCACACTCTGACGGCGGAATTCTTCCGAACTGGTCTCTGAGCGTTTACCGAAGCCCGTACGGACCTACCCTGAAGGTATGGCAGGGCGTGGCGACCCGCCTGAGGGGACACCCGAGGGGTTCCCCGGCGGTGGTGAGGACGAGTACCGATCCGTCGTCTTCGACGAGGCGTTCATCCGCGCTGCCCACCTCCAGGAGTTCTCGGCGCAGGAGCGGATGGGCGAGCACGCCCGGGCCGTCCGCAGCCGGTCGTCGTGGAGCGAGGGCCGGACCGGCTCCCGCCAGGCGATCATGCTCGTGCTGCTGATCCTTCTCGCCTTCGGCACCGCCATCTACCTGGGTGTCCGCAACCCGTACCAGCCCCCCGTGGACCAGCGGGCCGAGCCCCTGCGGACCACCGTGGTCCCGCTCGCCCCCCAGGGCCCCGTCCCGGGCGGCGCTCCCGCCCAGCTCTTCGCCCACAGCCCCGCCGCCGAGTTCCGCACCGGGGCCGCCGGCATCAACCTGCCCGTCGCCGGGCGCACCTCCCACTTCGCCGAGAGCCAGGTCGTCACCGGCCTCAGCATCGCCAAGGACTACCTGGTGGCCTCCGCCCTGGAGCCCGACGTCCTGTCCGGGGCGACCGTCCGGCCCGCGCGCCTGCTCCTCGACCCGGACCAGCTGGAACAGTTCGACCGGAGCGTCGAATCCCCCGCCGACGACGGCCGGCACGCCCTCGCGGGCTGGCTCGTCCGCTTCGACCCCCGGAAGGTGGCCCTCGCGGAGCCCGCCGCCCGCGTGCAGGGCACCCTCCGCTTCGAGGAGACGGGCCCCGACACGCTGGACGTCACCGCGGACCACACGTACACCTACGCCCTCCGCCCGGCCGTCCAGGGCGCGGGGCCGGTCGCCGCGGCCTCCCTCTTCACGGTCCACCGCGTGGTGCACTTCCGCTTCGACCGCGAGGACCTGCGCATGCACCGCGCCGAGCTGCTGACCAGCACCGTGGAGGCCGGGCCGCAGGCGTGCGGCGCCGACACCACGGGCTCCCTGAAGCCGCTCCTGGCGGGAGCGCGGGCCTCCGACGCGGGCAGTGGCCCGGCGGTCACCGACCCGTACGCCACCGCCCGGCCCGCCGCCCCCGCGCTGTGCGGGGCGCTGGCACCGGGCGCTCAGCCCTCGCTCTGACCCTTCGCGCCGTTCCCGGGCGTGTCGTCCCCGGTCCCGGAGTCCGTCCCGGTCCCGTCCCCGGCCGCGCCGCCGTCCGCCTTCTGGCCGCCCTGACCGCCCCCGAACCGGTTGCGGAGCCGTCCGCCCAGGTCGCCCGCCAGGTCACCGGCGCCCCCGGCTATGTCCCCGACCAGCTTCATCAGGGGATCCTTGCTGGTCCGCACCGTGTCGGCGTAGTGCCCGGCCGACTCGCGGAAGGAGTCCGTGACCGAGGTGTCCTTGTCCTCCGAGCGCTTCGGGTAGTGCCCGTCCATGATCCGCTGGAAGTCGCGGCTCTCGGACCACTTCTTCAGCTCCGCCGCCCGGACGGCGGTGAACGGGTGCGAGCGCGGCAGTACGTTGAGGATCTTCAGGACCGAGTCCCTCAGGTCCCCGGCCTTCTCGTACTCGTCGGCCTGGGCGAGGAACGCGTCCACGTTCATCTCGTGCAGGTGGTTGCCGCCGGCGATCTTCATCAGGCCGCGCATCGAGGCCCGCACGTCCTGGCCGACGAGGAGTCCGGCCCGGTCGGCGGAGAGCTCCGACTTGCGGAACCACTCGCGCAGCGCGGTCACGATGGCCGTGATCGCGACCGTCCCCAGCGGGATCCAGGCGATCTTGAGCGCGAGGTTGGTGAGGAACAGCAGGACCGTGCGGTACACGGCGTGTCCGGAGAGCGCGTGTCCGACCTCGTGGCCGACGACCGCCCGCATCTCCTCCTCGTCGAGGAGCTCCACCAGACCGGTGGTGAGAACGATGATCGGCTCGTCCAGGCCGATGCACATCGCGTTGGGCTTCGGGTCCTGCGTGACGTACATCGGCGGGACCTTCTCCAGGTCCAGGACGTAACAGGCGTCCCTCAGCATGTCGTTGAGGTGGATGAACTGCGCGTCGCTCACCCGGACGGAGTCCGAGAGGTAGAGGAGCCGCAGACTGCGCTCCGGCAGCAGCCCGCTGAGCGCCTTGAAGGCCGTGTCGAAGCCGCTGAGCTTCCGCAGGGCCACGAGGGCCGAGCGGTCGGCCGGATGCTCGTAGGCCCGCGAGGAGATGCCGGGGAACCGCTTCCGCTGCCTGCTCGGCACGTTCCCCTGGTCGTTCTCGGTCATGGATGCCCCCTGTTCGTACGAGTCGGTGCTCGTCCCCCTGACTGAACCCAGCGTAGGCGGTGGCGCTACCGTGTGGCGGAGCCTGTGGATAACTAGGGCACCGAGGACGACCGAAGGGCACGACCGACATGCCGGACACCGCCGACGCCGCAGCCGCCCTGCTCGCGGCCGCCGCCCAGCAGGGGCCGGGCGACACGCTCCGGATCGTGCTGCTCGTCTCGATCGTGGGCGGGGCCTTCCTCGCCTGGTTCCTGCTGCGCGGGTACCGCTCCGAGGACACCGGCGAGGACAACGCGGACGACAGCGCGAACGACAGCGCGAACGGCAGGGCGAACGACTCGGCCGTCGGCGGCACCGACCGTGACGCCAACGCCTGAGTCGGCGTGAGCGCGCCGCGACCGCCCGCATACGATGTGCGCGAAGTCTCCGCTCCCATCCCCGATCGATAGGTCTGCCGAAGATGAGCCTCCACAGCACCGCCGCCCACCTCGTCACGCTCGCCGAGGGCGCCGAGCACGGCGGCAACCACGAAAGCCTCAGCCCCTACCTCACCGGCTTCGGTGCCTTCGGCACCCTGCTTCTGCTGCTGTGGATCACCACCCGCTTCAACCGCGACCGCTGAACCGGAGACCGCTGATCCGGCGTCCGCCGCCGTGCCAGTAGGCTCTGCACGCATGGGAGAGCAGGAAGTGCCTACTGGCGGGCGCGGGAAGCGCCGACTCGGCGTGATGGGCGGAACCTTCGACCCGATCCACCACGGACACCTGGTGGCGGCCAGCGAGGTCGCCGCCCTGTTCCACCTGGACGAGGTGGTGTTCGTACCGACCGGCGAGCCGTGGCAGAAGAACCACAAGGTCGTCTCGGCGGCCGAGGACCGCTATCTGATGACGGTCATCGCCACGGCGTCCAACCCGCAGTTCTCCGTGAGCCGGATCGACATCGACCGCGGCGGCGCGACGTACACCATCGACACCCTGCGGGACCTGCGGTCTCTCAACAGTGACTCGGACCTGTTCTTCATCACCGGGGCCGACGCGCTGTCGCAGATCCTCACCTGGCGCGACGCCGAGGAGCTCTTCTCGCTCGCCCACTTCATCGGCGTCACCCGGCCGGGTCACGACCTCACCGACGACGGCCTGCCCAAGGGCGGGGTCTCGCTCGTCGAGATCCCCGCGCTCGCCATCTCCTCCACCGACTGCAGGGTGAGGGTCGCGCAGGGCGATCCCGTCTGGTACCTGGTCCCGGACGGCGTGGTGCGCTACATCGACAAGCGCCAGCTGTACCGCGGCGAGTGAGCTTCGGGGAGGGGCACCGGTGAACGATCAGCAGCACCCGTACGACCCGTACTATCCGCAGCCGCAGATCATCGGCTATGACCAGTACGGGCAGCCGGTGTACCAGCAGCCGCAGGCACAGCAGCAGGCACAGCAGCAGGCGCCCGCGCAGCACTACGACCCGTACGGCCAGCAGCAGCCGCAGCAGCAGGCGTACGGCTACGACCCCTACGCCCAGCAGCCGCAGGCCCAGGAACCGGTCCAGGCCCCGCAGTACGACCCGTACGGGCAGCAGGGCTACGCCTACCCCTCCTACGACACCGGGCAGCAGTGGGCCGCCCAGGCCGAGCCCGCACCCGTCCACGCCCCCGTCCAGGCCACGCCGGCCGCCCCCGCGGCGCCGGCCGCCCCGGTCGCGGCGCCGGCCGGAGTCCCCGGACAGCGCCCCGCCTCCGGGCGGTCCGCCCCGCCCCGGCAGGGCCAGGACGACCGCGCGTACCGCACCGAGCAGTTCTCGTTCATCGAGGAGCCCGACGAGGACTCCGAGGACGTCATCGACTGGCTCAAGTTCACCGAGAGCCGTTCGGAGCGGCGCGAGGAGGCCAGGCGGCGCGGCCGCAACCGGGTCATCGCGCTCGTCGTCGTCCTCGTGCTCGCCGTCGCCGGCGGCGTCGGCTACCTGTGGTCCGCGGGCCTGCTCCCCGGTTCGTCGGACCCGGAGACGAAGGCCGGGAACACCGCGACCGGCCCGCAGCAGCGCGACACGATCGTCGTCCACCTCCACGACCTGAAGAACGGCGGCACCTCCACCGCCCTGCTCGTGGACAACACGACGACCCGTCAGGGCACCACGATCCTCCTCCCCAACTCCGTCGTCGTCTCCGACGGAGAGGGCTCCGGGACCACCCTCGGCAAGTCCGTCGAGGACGACGGCTCCAGCGGCACCCGCGAGGCGATCGGCAACCTGCTCGGGGCGGAGATCACCGGCACCTGGCGGCTGGACACCCCGTACCTGGAGAACCTCGTCGAGTCCGTCAGCGGCATCGAGATCGACACCGACACGGCCCTGCCCGACACCAAGAAGGGCGCCGAGCCGCTCGTCCGGAAGGGCGAGAAGCAGACGCTGAACGGCCGCGCCGCCGTCGCCTACGCCACCTACCGGGCGCCCGGCGAGGCCGAGGCCAAGCAGCTCCAGCGCTTCGGCCAGGTCATGTACGGGGTGCTGCGCAAGTTCTCCAGCGACCCCCAGGCGGCCACGGTCACCATCGAGACCCTCCAGCAGATCCTCGACCCCTCGCTCCCGGAGAAGGACCTCGGCGCCTCCCTGGCCAAGCTCGCCGAGCACGCCAAGATCGGCGACTACAAGACGGCCCTGCTCCCGGTGGGGCAGGACGGCGCGCTGACCGAGGGCGCGAGCGACAGTGTGGTGAAGGACATCCTGGGCGGCAAGGTCACCGCCCCCGAGGCGGGCGAGGTGCCCCGGGTCTCGGTGCGGGACGGTTCCGGCAAGAAGGCGGCGGAGGCGGCCCGGGTCGTCCTGATCAACGGCGGCTACGCCGTCGCGGGCGGCACCGACGCGTCGGTCCAGGAGAAATCGCAGGTCTTCTACGGCGACGACGCCCAGAAGGCGACGGCGGTCGAGGTGGCCAAGACGCTGGGGCTGCCCGACGGCTCGGTCGAGAAGGGCAAGCCCTCGGGAACGATCGCGGTCACCGTGATCCTCGGCCAGGACTTCAAGGCCCCCGGGGCCCGGTAAGGGGCGCCCCGGAAAACGCCGACGGGGCCGTCGGCGGTCCGTGAGACCCTGGAGGGGTACTGGACCGCCGACGAAAGCCTGCCTGTGACCGCCACGGACCGTTCCATCGAGCTTGTCAAGACCGCCGCTCAGGCGGCCGCCGACCGGCTCGCGCACGACATCATCGCGTACGACGTCAGCGACGTGCTGTCGATCACCGACGCCTTCCTGCTCGCCTCCGCGCCCAACGACCGCCAGGTCAAGTCGATCGTCGACGAGATCGAGGAGCGGCTGCTCAAGGAGCTCGGCGCCAAGCCGGTCCGCCGTGAGGGCGACCGCGACGCACGCTGGATCCTGCTGGACTACGTCGACATCGTCGTCCACGTCCAGCACAGCGAGGAGCGGGTCTTCTACGCCCTCGAGCGGCTGTGGAAGGACTGCCCCGAGCTCGACCTGCCCGAGGACGCCCTGAAGACCCGCGGCAAGGCGGCCGAGCACGCCGCCCTGACCGGCGCCGACATCGAGGCCGGCTCCGGCCTTCCCGAAGGACCGGACGGTGAGCTGAGCTGAGCACCACCAAGGGCGGCATCGGCCGCCGCATCGTCCTCTGGCGGCACGGCCAGACCTCGTGGAACCTGGAGCGCCGCTTCCAGGGCTCGACGGACATCGAGCTGACGGAGACCGGCGTCGCCCAGGCGCGCCGGGCCGCACGGTTGCTCGCCGCGCTCAAGCCGGACGCCATCGTGGCCTCCGACCTGAAGCGGGCGGCGGCCACCGCCGCCGAGCTCGCCGCGCTCACCGGCCACGCCGTCGCCCACGACTCCGCCCTGCGCGAGACGTACGCGGGGGAGTGGCAGGGGCTGACCCACGACGAGATCGTCGCGCGGTACGGCGAGCAGTACGCCGCCTGGAAGCGCGGCGAGCCCGTGCGCCGGGGCGGCGGCGAGCTCGAGACCGAGGTGGCCGACCGGGCCGCCCCGGTGGTCCTGGGGCACGCCGACAAGCTCCCCGAGGACGGCACGCTCGTCGTGGTCAGTCACGGCGGCACCATCCGCACCACCATCGGCCGGCTCCTGGGCCTGGAGGCCCAGCACTGGGAGAGCCTGGGCGGGCTCTCCAACTGCTGCTGGTCGGTACTCGGCGAGGGTGCCCGCGGCTGGCGCCTGATGGAGCACAACGCCGGCACGCTGCCCGAGCCGGTCCTCGGCGACGACGACTGAGCCCCACGACCGGCCTGCCGGACCCGGATTTCACTTTCCGGCAGGTCACAGGCTAGAGTTCTTCTTGTTCGGAGCGCACAGCGCGAAGAACAACGAAGAACACAAGGGGCTATAGCTCAGTTGGTAGAGCGCCTGCATGGCATGCAGGAGGTCAGGAGTTCAATTCTCCTTAGCTCCACAGTCACCGGATCCCGTCCCCCAGCAGGGGGGCGGGATTCGTCGTTCCGTCACATGGTCCGCAGGGTCTCGATCCCCCGGCGACTCTCCTCGTCGCTCGGCGTGTACGTCACGATCCGGCACTCCGGCAGCCCGTTGACGGAGAGGGAGACCGAGGTCAGCCGGACCTCACCCACCAGCTCGTGCCGGAAGGTCTTCACCCTCGTGCCCGGGGGGAGCACGTCACCGCTGCGCCAGAGGCGGGCGAACTCCGGGCTGGTCTCCGCGAGACGCCGTACGAACTCCTCCCAGTCGGGCTCGCCCACATGGCGGCCGTACGCGCCCCGAAGCTGGGCCACCATCAGCGGCAGCTCCCTCTTCCGGTCGACCACCGGGCACTTGGGCCCCGGCACGCTGAAGAGCGCCCAGAGCACGTTGCGTATGCCGAACGGGCCGGTGTCCAGGCCCTGTCCGTCCTGCATCAGGAGCCGCTCGTACAGGATGTTGGTCGCGAGCACGTCGTACCGCGCGTTGTAGAGGACCGCCGGGAGCGGGTCCAGGGCGTCGAGGATCCCCTGGATCTCCGGGCTGACCACCGCGACGTCCGCGGCGGACCGGTCGGGGGCGTACGGCACTTCGGCGAGGTGGTAGAGGTGCTCGCGCTCCGGCCGGTCGAGCCGGAGGGTGCGGGCCACCGCGTCGAGGACCTGCGCGGAGGCGTTGATCGGCCGGCCCTGCTCCAGCCAGGTGTACCAGGTGACCCCGACGCCGGAGAGGTGTGCGACCTCCTCACGGCGCAGCCCGGGCGTGCGCCGGCGGAAGCCCGGCGGCATGCCCACGTCCTCCGGTGTCACCCTGGCCCGGCGGCTGCGCAGGAACGCGGCCAGTTCCGGCCGTCGCCGCCGCTGCGTCGGTAGTGCTGCCACAAACGTCACACCCCCATGGTCGAGTCCCCGTGCCGCCGCTGCCAGGTGGTGTCAGTACCAGCATCGGCGGGCTCTCGTTACCCGTATCCGAACGCGGTCACGCTCGTCGCATGACCTCGACCGCAACACGTCCCGTACTCAGTAAAGACGGTGCCACCGACAACCGCCCCGGACTGCTGCTCGGAGTGGTCCTCGCCGCCCAGTTCATGGCACTCCTCGACGTCTTCATCGTCAACGTCGCCGCCCCCACCATCCGCACCGAACTCTCCGCCTCCGGAGGCGCGCTCCAGCTCGTCATCGCCGGATACACCATCGCCTACGCGGTGTTGCTGATCACCGGAGCCCGTCTGGGCGACCTGCTCGGACACCGCCGGGCGTACCTCGGCGGCCTCGCCCTGTTCACCGCGGCCTCCCTCGCCTGCGGACTCGCCGCGGGGACCAGCCAGTTGATCGCCTTCCGGCTGGTGCAGGGCGCCGGCTCGGCCCTGATGATCCCCCAGGTGCTGAGCCTCATCCAGCGCAACTTCACGGGCGACCGCCGGGTGCGGGCCCTCAGCGCCTACGCCGCGGTCCTGGCCACCGGCGCCGCCGCCGGGCAGGTCGTCGGCGGCGTCCTCGTGAGCGCCGACCTCTTCGGCACCGGCTGGCGGCCGGTCTTCCTGGTCAACGTCCCCATCGGGATCGTCCTGCTCGTCCTCGGCGCCCGGGTGCTCCCCCGTGACGCCCACGCCGGGCCCGCGCGCGCGCGTGCCCTCGACCTGCCGGGTCTGCTGCTGCTCGCCGCCGCCGTGTCCCTGCTGACCGTCCCGCTGGTCCTGGGCCAGGAGCAGGACTGGCCGCTGTGGTCCTGGCTCTGCCTCGGCGGCTCGCTGGTGCTCGCCGCGGTCTTCGGCGCGTACGAGTCCCGGCTCGCCCGGAGCGGCGGCGCACCGCTGATCGCCCCGCGCGTGCTGCGCATCCCGGGAATGGGCCGGGCCGTCCTCTCGATCTCCGTGGCGATGGGCGTCAACGCCGGCTTCCTCTTCACCCTGACCCTGCACCTGCAGGGCGGGCTCGGCGACAGCGCCCTGCGCGCCGGACTCACCTTCGGCCCCGCCGCCGTCGTCTTCGGTGCCGTCGGCCTGACCTGGCGGCGCTGGCCGGCCCGGCTGCACCGTGCGCTTGTTCCGGCAGGATTCCTGCTCGCGGCCGCGGCGTCCCTCACCCTCGGAGTGCTGCTCGCGGACGGCGGCACCGGCGGCTGGGGGCTCTACCCGGCCCTGGGCGCGTTCGGCGCGGGGATCTCGCTGGCCTTCAGCCCGGCCCTGACCGGGGCGCTGGCGACCGTACGCCCCGAGGACGCGGCCGACGCCAGCGGACTGCTCGCCACCGTCACACAGCTCGGCCAGCTCATCGGCGTCGCCACCTTCGGCACCCTCTTCCTCAGCCGATACGCCGGTACCGGAGCTCAGGACTCCGCAGACGCGCTGTGGGCGACCGCCCTGGCCCTGGCCGCGGCCTCCCTCGTGGGCGCCGTGGTGGGACTGCCCCGACGATCACGCTGACCCTCTTGCGGGGCCATGGCAGAATCGGACGGCCGGAGGGGGACGAGGATCCGGACGGGAGGGTGACCCAAGTGCTCGGCGACAACGGCAGGGTGTCCTATGGGTGCACGGCCTGCGGCCACAGCTGGAGCTGATTCATGGGTGCACACAGGCGGAAGTGCGACTGGTGCGGCAGCGGCACGCCCATCGTGCGCGACATGGATCCCGTCAACACCGGGTTCCAGTACTGGTGCGAGGAGTGCGCGCGGGCGCTGATCATAAAAGGCGACCCGATCGAGACCTACCGCGAGCTGGAGGGGGAGCCGATCTACGGCCGGCTCCTCGACGAGCACTGCACCCTCAAGCGGTTCTACTCCTTCGCCACGGCCTGACGTCCTTCTCCGCGGCCTGACGCCCGCAGCGTCAGCGCGTATCCCACGAGCAGCGCCGTCGCCGTCAGGGGGTAGACGGCCGACAGCAGCATCTGACCCGCGTTCTGGTCCAGTTCGGGGCGGCCCGGGTCGTGCGGGACCCACCACAGCGCGAACGACGCGAAGACCAGTGCCACCGTCCCCGTCACCGGCCACGCGCGCGTGGCGCGGTCCGCGAGCAGGATCAGCAGCGGCACGCACCAGACCCAGTGGTGGGACCACGAGATCGGGCTGATCATCAGCGCCGTGAACGCGCAGACGACCACGGCCACCGCCTTGTCGCCGCGCACCGCCGCCCGTACCGCGAGCACCATCGCCGCGCCGCCCAGCACGGCCGCGGTCACCGCCCACCACATGCCCGGGTCGTCCGTGTGCATCAGCCGGGCCAGGACCCCGCGGATCGACTGGTTGGCGGTCTCCTCGGCGAAGCCGACCCGGCCGGTCTCGAACAGGGTCTCCGTCCAGAACCGCTTCGAGTCCGCGGGCAGGACGAGCGCCACGGCCAGCGTCGTCCCGAGGAACACCCCGGTCGCCGTCAGCGCCGTGCGCAGCCACTGGTTCATGCCCCGGTCCCGGCGCCACAGCAGCAGGCCCGCGGCCAGCAGCAGGACCACGAAGAGTCCCGGTGTGAGCTTCACCGCGGTCGCCAGGCCGATGCCCAGACCGGCCCAGCGGCTGCCCTCGCGACGGGTGAGGTCCCAGAGCACCGCCACCGCTATGAGCAGGTTGATCTGGCCGTACCGCAGGGTCGTCCACACCGGCTCGCACCAGACCACGGCGGCGGCGACCCACAGCGTCGTGCGCCACAGGTCCGTACGCGACAGCGAGGGGCGGACCAGCTGGAGCGACAGCTGCACCAGGGCGACCACCAGGAGTAGGTTCCCCGCCGTGGTGAGCGTCCGCATCAGCGGGACCCCCACCAGGGTCAGCGGGACGAACAGCAGGGCCGCGAAGGGCGGGTAGGTCATGCCGAGGTTCGCCGAGGTCGCGCGCATCGCGTACAGGTCGCCGCCGGCCCGGACCGTCTCGCCCTCGGCCCGGTAGACCATCACGTCGAGCATGTTCACGTGGGCGAGGCGTTGCGCCACCCAGAAAGCCGTGAACGAGAGCAGACAGACCGCCGCGGCGGTGGCCAGGGGCCACGGCCGGGCGCGGGTTTTGGAGAGCACGGAGACGGACACAGTCGGCGACCCTACCCGGCAGGTCAGAGGGGCTCCGAGAATCGATTTGGAGATCTGCCGGGGAGCCGGTTAGTGTTCTGTCTGTCGCCGCGAGGGAAACCGAGACGGAGACGGAAAACAGCAAGGGGCTATAGCTCAGTTGGTAGAGCGCCTGCATGGCATGCAGGAGGTCAGGAGTTCAATTCTCCTTAGCTCCACAGAAGAGAAGCGGGCCACCCGGATCGGGTGGCCCGCTTCTTCGTGTGCGGCCCGTTCCTTTCTCTCCGGCCGCCTCTCCCGCGCCGCCCGCTCCGTGAACGCCGGTGCGGCCCGCTCGGGCCCTGCGGTACCCTGGCGCCATGCGTGCCGTACGCCTCCTGCTTACCGAGCCGCGCTGACCAGTCCCGACGGGTGACAGACATCCCGTCGGAGTCGGCGCGGCATCCCCTCCTGTGCGAGGGGATTTTTCATTTCGGGCAGTCAGTGGCAGTGGGCAGAGACGATCGATGGAGCATCAAGGACCATGACCGAGATCACGACGGCCGCCGAGATGGCGGCCCCTCATCGCTACACGGCGGCCATGGCCGCCGACATCGAGGCACGCTGGCAGGACTTCTGGGACGCCGAGGGCACCTACGAGGCGCCGAACCCCACCGGTGACCTGGCGGGCGACCCCGCGGTCGCCGCCCTGCCCAAGAAGTTCATCATGGACATGTTCCCGTACCCCTCGGGTGCGGGTCTGCACGTCGGCCACCCGCTGGGCTACATCGCCACGGACGTCTTCGCCCGCCACGCGCGCATGACCGGCCACAACGTGCTGCACACCCTGGGCTTCGACGCCTTCGGCCTGCCGGCCGAGCAGTACGCCGTGCAGACGGGCACGCACCCGCGCGTGTCCACCGAGGCCAACATGGAGAACATGAAGGTCCAGCTGCGCCGGCTGGGCCTGGGCCACGACAAGCGCCGGTCGTTCGCCACGATCGACCCGGAGTACTACAAGTGGACCCAGTGGATCTTCCTGCAGATCTTCAACTCCTGGTACGACGACGAGGCCCGCAAGGCCCGGCCGATCGCCGAGCTGATCGAGCAGTTCGAGAACGGCACGCGTGAGGTCCCCGGCACGCGCGCGTGGAGCGAGCTGAGCGCCGCCGAGCGCTCCGACGTCCTGGGCGAGTACCGCCTGGCGTACGCCTCCGACGCGCCCGTCAACTGGTGCCCCGGCCTGGGCACCGTCCTGGCCAACGAGGAGGTCACCGCCGACGGACGCTCCGAGCGCGGCAACTTCCCCGTCTTCAAGGCCAAGCTGCGCCAGTGGAACATGCGGATCACCGCCTACGCGGACCGCCTGCTGGACGACCTGGACGCGCTGGACTGGCCCGAGGCCATCAAGCTGCAGCAGCGGAACTGGATCGGCCGCTCCGAGGGCGCCCGCGTCGACTTCCAGGTCGGCGACACCGGCGCCATCACCGTCTTCACCACCCGCCAGGACACCCTGTTCGGCGCCACCTACATGGTCCTGGCGCCCGAGCACGACCTGGTCGAGAAGATCGTGCCGGCCGTCTGGCCCGAGGGCACCCACGACGTGTGGACCGGCGGTCACGCCACCCCGTCCGAGGCCGTCGACGCCTACCGCAAGCAGGCCGTCTCCAAGTCCGACGTCGAGCGCCAGGCCGAGGCGAAGGACAAGACCGGCGTCTTCACCGGCGCGTACGCGACCAACCCGGTCAGCGGCGAGCAGATCCCCGTCTTCATCGCCGACTACGTCCTGATGGGCTACGGCACCGGCGCGATCATGGCCGTCCCGGCGCACGACAGCCGCGACTTCGCCTTCGCGCGCGCCTTCGAGCTGCCGATGCACTGCGTCGTGGAGCCGAGCGACGATCGCGGCACCGACCCGTCGACCTGGGACGAGGCCTTCTCCTCGTACGAGGCGAAGCTGGTCAACTCGGCCAACGACGAGGTCTCCCTGGACGGCCTGGGCGTCGCCGACGCCAAGGCGACGATCACCGCCTGGCTGGCCGACCGCGGCATCGGCGAGGGCACCGTCAACTTCCGCCTGCGCGACTGGCTGTTCAGCCGCCAGCGGTACTGGGGCGAGCCCTTCCCGATCGTCTACGACGAGGACGGCGTCGCCCACTCGCTGCCCGAGTCGATGCTGCCCCTGGAGCTGCCGGAGGTCGAGGACTACTCGCCGCGCACCTTCGACCCGGACGACGCGGACACCGAGCCGGAGACCCCGCTGTCCCGCAACGAGGACTGGGTCAACGTCACCCTGGACCTGGGCGACGGCTCCGGTCCGCGCCGCTACCGGCGCGAGACCAACACCATGCCCAACTGGGCTGGCTCCTGCTGGTACGAGCTGCGCTACCTGGACCCGCACAACTCCGAGAAGCTGGTCGACCCCGCCGTCGAGCAGTACTGGATGGGCCCCCGCGAGGGCATGCCGACCGGTGGCGTCGACCTGTACGTCGGTGGCGCCGAGCACGCCGTGCTGCACCTGCTGTACGCGCGCTTCTGGTCCAAGATGCTGTTCGACCTGGGCCACGTCTCCTCGGCCGAGCCGTTCCACAAGCTGTACAACCAGGGCATGATCCAGGCCTTCGTCTACCGGGACGCGCGCGGGATCGCCGTGCCGGCGGCCGAGGTCGAGGAGCGGGACGGCGCCTTCTGGTACGCGGGCGAGAAGGTCAGCCGCGTCCTGGGCAAGATGGGCAAGTCCCTGAAGAACGCCGTGACGCCGGACGAGATCTGCTCCGAGTACGGCGCCGACACCCTGCGCCTGTACGAGATGGCGATGGGCCCGCTGGACGTGTCGCGCCCCTGGGACACGCGCGCGGTGGTCGGCCAGTACCGCCTGCTGCAGCGGCTGTGGCGCAACATCGTCGACGAGGCGACCGGTGAGGTCACGGTCGTCGACACCGCGCCCGACGAGGACACGCTGCGTGCCCTGCACAAGGCGATCGACGGTGTCGCGCAGGACATGGCCGCGATGCGCTTCAACACCGCCATCGCCAAGATCACCGAGCTGAACAACCACCTGACCAAGTCCGGTGGCGCGATCTCCCGGCCGGTCGCCGAGCAGCTGGTACTGCTGGTCGCCCCGCTGGCCCCGCACATCGCCGAGGAGCTGTGGCGCAAGCTGGGCCACACCGAGTCGGTCGTCCACCAGGACTTCCCGGTCGCCGACCCGGCGTACGTCGTCGACGAGACCGTGACCTGCGTCGTGCAGATCAAGGGCAAGGTCAGGGCCCGCCTGGAGGTCTCGCCCTCCATCACGGACGCGGAGCTGGAGACGCTGGCGCTGGCCGACCCGCACGTGGTCGCGGCGCTGGGCGGAGCACAGATCCGCAAGGTCATCGTGCGCGCGCCGAAGCTGGTCAACATCGTCGCCGGCTGACGACACATGGGGGGTTTCCCCTACGGGCAGGTTGGGGGTTCCGATGGAACCCCTGGCCTGCCCGTTCCGTTTACGGTGGAGGAACCACAGCCGTGGGGATTCGACGGACGCCGGAGGGGCGCACATGGAAGCCACGATTATCACGATCATGGCGCTGCTCTTCTTGTCCTTCGTGGCACTCGGGGTGTACGTCACCGTGAAGGTCGCGAAGGCCGCCAAGCGAGGGGTCGACCGCACCATCGACCAGGCCCGGCGCACGGTCGAGGACACGACGCTGCGAGCCAAGAGCTTCGGCCAGGCCGGGACCGCGAGTGAGCTGGCCCGGCTGAGGCTCTCGCTGCGCACCTCGATGCGCGCCACACAGGAAGCGCTGCAGGCGGGGGTCGGCGAGGACGCCTCGCTCAAGGAGTCGCTCGACCTGTTCCACCGGCTCAGCGCGCACGGGCTCGAACTGGACGCGGACCTCAAGCGCCTGGAGCGGGAGCCCGACCGGGCCTGGGTGGCCGGCCGGCTGCCCGAACTCGCCGCGCGGACCAAGCGGATCACGGGCTCGGCCGACGCGCTGCGCCGCGCCGCCAGGGACCGGGCCGTGAGGTTCGCGGAGGACGACCTGTCGTCGCTCAGCGCGCAGATCGACGTCGAGGCGGGCGCCCTGCGCCACTGGACAGGCCCGGAGACGACGCCGGGCACGGCCAGGGCGGGCGGTCCCGGGACGGGAACGGGAGCGCCGGAAGCGGCGACGGCCGACGGGTGGGGAAAGCCCGCCCAGGCTCCCGGTCAGGCCGCTCCGGGGGCCGCCGGAGAGCAGTCCGCGATCACGGCACCCGATCCCCGGCAGACCCCCTACCCCTGGGAGAAGTCGGCCCGTCCGGAGACCACCACCTGACGGAGCACCCCTGTGCGAAGCCGTGACGGGGCACCGGCGGGCGTCCGGTGGGGGGCCGGGCTGCCGAGCGACAGCCTCGGCGGGTAACCTCCCGCTCATGTCCCGGCATGTCGCGATCGTCACCGATTCCACGGCCTACCTGCCACGCCAGACGAGGGAGCGGCACGCCATCACCACGGTCCCGCTGACCGTCGTCATCGGCGACCGCGCCCTCGAGGAGGGCACGGAGATCTCGGCGAAGGCCCTTGCCGAGGCCCTGCAGAAGCGCCGGCCCGTCACCACCTCGCGGCCGAGCCCCGAGGTCTTCGCCGAGGCCTACCGCGAGGCCGCCGCGGCGGGAGCGAAGGGCGTCGTCTCGCTCCATCTGTCCGCAGAGGTCTCCGGGACCTATGACGCCGCCGTGCTCGCGGCCAAGGACGCTCCCGTGCCCGTACGGGTGGTGGACACCCGAATGATGGGCATGGCGCTGGGCTTCTGCGCCCTCGCGGCGGCGCAGGTCGCCGAGGCCGGTGGATCCCTCGACGAGGCGGTCGCGGCGGCCGAGAAGCGTGCCGAGGGAACCTCCGCCTACTTCTACGTCGACACCCTGGACTACCTGCGCAGGGGCGGGCGCATCGGGGCCGCGCAGGCGCTGCTCGGCTCCGCGCTCGCGGTGAAGCCGCTCCTCGAACTCGACGGCGGGCGGATCGAGCTGAGGGAGAAGGTGCGGACGGCCTCGAAGGCCATCGCGCGCCTGGAGGAGATCGCCGTGGACCGGGCCGGCTCCGGCCCCGTCGACATCGCCGTGCACCACCTCTCCGCACCGGAGCGCGCCGCCGTGCTCGCGGACCGGCTCAGGGAGCGTGTGCCGGGAATCGAGGAACTCCATGTCAGCGAGGTGGGCGCGGTCATCGGCGCCCACACGGGCCCCGGTCTCCTCGCGGTCGTCGTCTCGCCGCGCTGAGACCGCCCGTCTCGGCAGCCGGGTCCGGGCTGTGCCCCGCGTTCCGGCTGTCTGTCCCTCGCAGGAGTGAGGGAGTTTTCCACAGCGGAGCGTCTGTCCACGGAAGACGGCTGAGCTCCGCACGGGCCCGCCGTGATCCCTACCGTCACGGACATGACTCTTCGTACGCGTATCGCATCGACCACCTCCAGGACCCCGGGCATGGCGGGTGCTCCGACGAGCGGGCCCGGACGGGCGCCCGGTTCGGACGGGCGCGGACGACCCGGAGGACGCGGCTCGCCTCCCGGGCGGGCCCGGAGGCGCACCCGGGTCGGCCGGGCCGCCGCGGTGCCGGGGGGTGCCGTACGGCGGCGGGGGGACGCCCTGTTCCCGACGGTGGCACCGCCGGCGCCCGTGGCAGCACCGCCTCCGGTGTGCGCGCCGGACGTGCCGGAGGCGCCAGAGGTCCGGGAGGCGTCGGAGCGGGGTTCCCCGCCGGGGGTACGGGAGCGGCTGGCCGGGGTGCTCCGTGACCGGATGCCGCTGTGGGTGCAGACCAGGTGTGGGCTCGAACCGAGGGCGCTGGCCGCGCTGACGGTGGTCCTGCTCGTGGCCGCGGGTCTCGCGGGCGGGTATTTCTGGACCGGTCGGCCGGAGCCGGTGCGCGCTCCCGAACTGGTCCGCGCCGCAGCCCCGATGGCGTCCGCGCCCGCGCCGAGGGCCGGTCCGGGGGCGATGGCGGGGACAGGGGCGGAGGCGGGGTCTGGGCTGGGGCCGGGGCTGGGGTCTGGGCTGGGGCCGGGCTCTTCGGGGCCGGGGGCGGTTTCCGGGGCGCGGGTCGTCGTCGATGTCGGCGGCAAGGTGCGCAGGCCCGGGGTGCTGACCCTGCCGGCCGGCTCGCGTGTGGCGGATGCCCTGCGGGCGGCGGGTGGCGCCGAGCCCGGCGCGGATCTGACCGGGGTCAACCGGGCCCGTGTTCTCTTCGACGGCGAGCAGGTCCTGGTCGGTGTGCCAGGGGTGCCGGCGGGCGGCTCCGGTCCGGGCGGTGGAGGCGGTGGAGGCGCGCCGGGGGTGCCGCTGAGCCTCAACACGGCCACGGCTGACCAGCTCGACGCCCTCCCCGGCGTGGGACCCGTCCTCGCCCAGCACATCGTCGACCACCGGACGGAACACGGCGGCTTCCGGTCGGTCGCGGAACTGCGGGAGGTCAACGGCATCGGCGAGCGACGGTTCGCCGACCTCGAACCGCTGGTCCGGCCATGAAGCGGGCCGACGTGACGGGCCACGGCGTGACGAGCGGCGACGCGGCCGTCGGCGGCGCGGCCACCGGCGGCGCGGCCACCGGCGGCGCGGCCGTCGGCGACGGTGTGGTCGGTGGGGAGCGCGGTGGGCGGGAGGCGTCGTGGCGGGAGGGGCCGGCCGACCTCCGGCTCGTTCCCCTCGCGGGGGCGGCCTGGGCGGCGGCAGCCGTTGCCGTGGGCACGACCGGGTGGTGGACCGTGGCCGGCGTCACGGTCAGCCTGGTGGGGGCCCTGATCCTGCTGGTACGAGGGAGGGCCCGGCGGCGGGGAGGCCCGGGCCGCGATCGTGGAGCCGGTGTACCAGGGACCACGCCCGGGTGGCGGTTGCGGGCGACCGCGTGGGCCGGGGTCCTGCTCTGCGCGGCCGCCGGAGCCACCTCGGCGGGGCTGCACGCGGCGGACCTCCGACGGGGGCCCGTGCCGGAGCTGGCGCGGGAGTACGCGCGGGCGCGGTTGGAGTTGGCGGTGACCTCCGATCCACGGCTCACCCGGCCCAAGGTCCGGGGCAACGCGATGGCGCCGGTCTCGATCGTCCTGGACGGCGAGGTGACCCGGGTCGAGCGGTCGGACGGATCGGTCCACCGGACCCGGGCACCGGTCCTGCTGATCGTGCCGTCGGGAGAGGGCCGCGAGGAGTGGCTGCGGCTCCTTCCCAGCACCCGGCTGAGGGTCGACGGGCGGCTCGCGCCGCCGCTGCGCCCAGGCGAGCCCTTCGCGGCGGTGCTCAAGGCCGACGGGGCCGGACCGCCGCGGATCGTCGGCCCGCCGAGCGCGCTGCAACGGACGGCGGGGGACCTGCGTGCCGGGCTGAGGAGGGCGACCGAGAGGCTCGATCCCGACGCGAGGGCCCTGCTGCCCGGACTGGTCGTCGGGGACACCTCCAGGATCGGCCCCGAGCTGCGGGACGCGTTCGAGGCGACCGATCTCACCCACCTCCTGGCGGTTTCCGGGAGCAACCTCACGGTCGTGCTGCTCCTGCTCATCGGGCGGCCCGGGCGGGCGCACCAGGCGGAGCGGGGCGGGCTCGCGCCGCGGATCGGGTTGTCGCTGCGGGTCACGGCGGTGGCCGGGGGAGGGCTGACGCTCGCCTTCGTGATCGTCTGCCGGCCCGATCCGAGCGTGCTGCGTGCCGCGGCCTGCGGGCTCGTCGCGTTGCTCGCGATCGGGACCGGACGCCGGAGATCGCTGATTCCCGCGCTGGCCGCCGCCGTCCTCCTTCTGGTGCTCTACGACCCCTGGCTCGCGCGGAGTTACGGATTCCTGCTCTCGGTCCTGGCCACCGGGGCGCTGCTGACGATCGCCCCGCGATGGAGCGAGGCGCTGCGTCGGCGCCGGGTGCCCGGACGGCTGGCGGAGGCGCTGGGCGCGGCCCTGGCGGCGCAGGCGGTGTGCGCTCCGGTGGTGGTGGTGTTCGCCGCGCGGATGAGTCTGGTCGCCGTCCCGGCGAACCTCTTCGCCGAACTCGCGGTGGCGCCGGCGACGGTGTGCGGGTTCGCCACGCTCGCCCTGGCGGCGGTCTGGATGCCGGCCGCGGAGGGACTGGCGTGGGTGGCGGGGTGGCCGGCCGGCTGGATCGCGCGGGTGGCCCGTGCGGGCGCCGCGCTGCCGGGGGCCGAGCTGGCCTGGCCCGGCGGGTGGTGGGGCGGCCTCGCCCTGGCGCTGCTCACGGCGCTGGTGGTCCTCGGGGTGCGCAGGCTGCAGTACCGGGGTGCGGTCGGCGTGATCGTCGCCGCGCTGTTCCTGCTCGTGGTGGTGCGGCCGGTGCCGGTGGCCCGGTGGGTCACGGGGTGGCCACCGCCGGGCTGGGTGTTCGCGATGTGCCAGGTGGGGCAGGGGGACGCGACGGTGCTGGCGGCGGGCGGGGACTCCGCCGTCGTGGTGGACGCGGGCCCCGACCCCGTACCGGTGGACCGCTGTCTGCGTGAACTCGGGGTGCGACGGGTGCCGTTGGTGGTGCTCACCCATTTCCACGCCGACCATGTGGCCGGACTTCCCGGCGTGCTGCGGGGGAGGGCGGTGGGTGCGATCCAGACCACGGGGCTCGAAGAGCCGCCCGCCCAGGCCGCGTTCGTGCGGCGGACGGCGGCGGCAGCAGGGGTGACGCTGATCCGGGCGGGCCCGGGCGAGCGGCGGAGGGTCGGGGGGTTGGAGTGGCGGGTGCTCTGGCCGTGGGCCGGTCCCGATGGGTCCACGGCCTCCGGGGCGTCCGTGGGCGGGCCCAACGACGCCAGTGTCACGCTGCTCGTCCGTACCGCCGGAGGGCTGAGCCTGCTGCTGCTCGGGGACCTCGAACCGCCGGCCCAGCGGGCGCTGTCGCGGGCCCATCCCGAGCTGGGGCCGGTGGACGTGCTCAAGGTGGCCCATCACGGTTCCGCGCACCAGGACCCGGGCCTGATACGGGTGGTGCGGCCGAGGCTCGCGCTCGTGTCGGCGGGGCGCGACAACCCGTACGGGCATCCCTCGCCACGGACGCTGGAGGCGCTGCGGGCGGGCGGCGCGCGGGTGCTGCGGACCGACCGCGACGGCGCCGTCGCGGTGGTGGGGTCGGGGGAGGGGCTTGTCGCGGGTGGCTTCAGTCCGCGCTTGTAAAGAAACCCTTGTAAAGAAATCTTTCTAAAGATATCTTTTCATCATGCCGGAGATCAGCGATCCGCAATCCGGGGGCGAGCAGCCCCGCAGTATCCGACTCACCGACCCGCGAGCCCTGCGGGCCTACGCCCATCCACTGCGGATGTCCCTCGTGGGGCTACTGCGCACCAGCGGTCCCTTCACCGCCACCCGGGCCGCCGAGCTGACCGGCGAATCCGTGGCCAGCTGCTCCTACCACCTGCGGATACTCGCCAAGTACGGACTGGTGGAGGAGGCGCCCGGCGGGCGGGGGCGGGAGAAGCCCTGGCGGGCGACGGCCCGGTACACGGAGTGGCCGGAGCACAGTGAGGACGCCACGGTCGCCGAGGCGGCCGACGCGCTGAGCACCGCCGTCGCCGAGCGCTACTTCGAGCGGGTCACCCGGGCCATGGAGAAGCGGCACCGGCTGCCGAGGGAGTGGCGGGAGGCCGAGCAGTTCGGCGACTCCGTCCTCCATCTCACCCCCGAGGAGCTGGCCGGCCTCGGAGAGCGGATCGACGAGCTGCTGCGGCCCTACGAGGCGCGTACGGCCGACCCGTCCCTCAGGCCCGAGGGCGCCCGGCCCGTCAGCGTCCTGCGGATCGCCTACCTGGACCAGGACATCCCCGACAGCGAAGAGGAGTGACGAGATGACCCTCGTGGAACGCGTACCGGCGCTGCTGCGCGAGCGGACCTTCCGCCGCTACTGGACCGGGCAGACCGTCTCCCTCGTCGGGGACCAGATCTCACTCATCGCGATCCCCCTCGCGGCCGTTCTGATCCTCGGCGCCGACGCCACGGCGATGGGCCTCCTCAAGACCGCCGAACTCCTGCCCGCCCTCCTGCTCAACCTGCCGCTGGGCGCCTGGGCCGACCGGCAGACCTCCCGCAGACGCGCCATGATCGTGGCGGACATCGGGCGGGCCGCGCTGATGCTGACCCTTCCCGTCGCCTACGCGCTGGACGCGCTGACGCTGGGCCAGCTGTACGCGGTGGCCTTCGGGATCGGCGCGCTCACCGTGCTCTTCGAGGTCTGCAACGTCACGCTGTTCGTCGCCCTCGTCCCCACGGAGCGGTACGTCCAGGCGAACTCGCTGGTCAACGGCAGCCGTTCGATGGCCTGGCTCGCCGGGCCCGGGGTCGGAGGCCTGCTCGTGCAGTTCCTCACCGCGCCCTTCGCCCTGGTCGCGGACGCCCTCACCTATCTGGCCTCCGCCGGGTACCTGGCCCGGATCAAGCCGGTCGAACCCGCGCCGGCGCCGGTGGCCAAGGGGCACTTCACCGAGGGGCTGCGCTGGGTGGTGCGGGAGCGCTCGATGCGCGCGCTGTTCGCTGCCTCCGGAACGATCCAGTTCTTCAACTACATGTTCTCCACCCTCTTCGTGCTCTACGCGACCACCGAACTCGGCATCGGCGCGGGCCTGCTCGGCCTCGTGCTCGCGGCCGGAGCCGTGGGCGGCCTCGTCGGGGCGGTGTGGACCGGAGCGGTCGCGCGGCGGATCGGCCTCGGCGCGTCGCTCGTCGCGGGGTTCCTCGGATTCACCCTGCCCCTGCTCCTGGTGCCCCTGGTCGACGGGCCGCTTCCGCTGGTGGCGGGCGTGCTGTTCGTCGCGGAGTTCCTCTCCTGCCTCGGGGTGATGCTCGCGGACATCAGCGCGGGATCGTTCCAGATGGCGCTGATACCCGACGCCGTACGGGCCAGGGTCATGGGCGCGTACCGGACGCTCAACCACGGCTTCCGCCCGCTCGGCGCGCTCGTCGGCGGCCTGCTCGGCAGCGCGATCGGGCTGCGGCCGACGCTCTGGATCGCCACCGTCGGCGCCGTACTCGCCGTGCTGTGGCTGCTGCCCTCGCCGCTGCCGCGGATGCGGGAACTTCCCGCACGGGAAGGCGAGTCGGTACCCGTCGGATGAGTCGCTGCTCGACACCCGGGCGGGGTCTTCCGGATCAGGGAGGGAACGCCTACCGGGAGCTGTTCGGTGTCGAGCTCGATGTGCTGTCGGTCGTACGAAGCGGAATCCTCAATTCGGACCCTCGGTAACACTTGCCTCCACTCGGCCCGTTTGCCTCGAACGCCCCAATGGTGATCGAATGCAACTTCGTTGCATAGTGAACGAGTCGCACGGGGGTGCGTGAAGAATGTTCGATCGTCTCTTCGGGAAGCGTGCGGCGGGAGCCGCACGCGGCGGTCCGCTCGCCGGCCTCACCGTCCCCTCCTCGGCGGGCGTGCTCAGCTGCCGGGTGCTCGACCCCGTGCACGAGCCCGTCCGGCAGGCCGAGTTCGTCGTCAGCGACGCGGCGGGCCGCAAGGTCCTGGGCGGCGAGACCGACCCGTACGGCACCGTCCTCGCGACCGTGCCGGCCGGTGAGTACCGAGTCGCCGTCACGTCCGAGGGCTACACGCCGTACCACGGCAGCACCGTCGTCGCCCAGGGCGAACACCAGGGCCTCGGCGACGTCCTGCTCCAGGTCGCGCCCCAGACGCCGCTCCCGGAGCCGGGCGACTGGGAGATCGACCCCGCGCACTCGCAGATCGGCTTCACGGCGCGCCACATCGGCCTCGCACGGATCCACGGACGGTTCAACAGCTTCGCGGGCGCGGTGCGGATCGCCGACCGCATGGAGCACTCCGCGATGCACGTCGTCATCGACGCCGCCTCCATCGACACCGGGGTGCAGATGCGCGACGACCACCTGCGTTCCGGCGACTTCCTCGACGTCGGCGCCTACCCGACGCTGGAGTTCTTCAGCGAGCGCTTCGTCCACCGGGGCGGCAGCCGCTGGGCCGTCACCGGGGCGCTCACCCTCCACGGGGTGAGCCGCACGGTGACTCTCGACACCCAGTACCTGGGCCTCGGGAACGGCCTGGAGGGCGAGACCCGGGGCGCCTGCCGGGCCACCACCGAGCTGCACCGGGAGGACTTCACCCTCACCTGGCAGACTCTGCTCGCGCGGGGGATCGCGGCCGTCGGGTCCAGCATCAGCATCGACCTCGACGTTCAGATCGTGCCCAAGAAGGGCTGACCTCGCGGGTGCTCCGGGTGCTCCGGGTGCTCCGGGTGCTCCGGGCCTCGGGGTCGCGGGCGCTCCGGGCCCAGGGGCGCCCCCGGGCCCTACGGGGCTTCCAGCCAGCCCTCGTACTCGGCGGCCAGCGCGTCGAGCGCAGCCGGGTCGAGGCGGGCGTCCGGGTCCTCGACGACCACCAGCCACTGTGCGTCCTCGGCGTCGTCCTCCCCGGCCAGGGCGTCCCGCACCAGCTGCGGTTCCTCGGCCACGCCGAAACGGTCGGGGAGCTCCCCCGCGAGCTCCTCGGCGGCGTCGCGGTCGGGGAGTACCAGTACGTGTCGTTCACTCACCCCGCCATTCTCGTCCCCTTACCGGGCGGCGGTGTCAGTGGCCCGTGGGATGCTGGATCGCGATGGCCACCAGAAAGACTTCCCCCGACGATCTCCTCGGCCCCGTGACGCTCGCCGTGGGGCAGGAGGACCTGCTCCTCGACCGCGTCGTCCAGGAGGTGGTGGCGGCCGCCCGGGCCGCCGACGCCGACACGGACGTGCGCGACCTCGCCCCCGAGCAGCTCCAGCCCGGGTCGCTGGTCGAGCTCACCAGCCCCTCGCTCTTCGCCGAGCGCAAGGTGCTGGTCGTGCGGAACGCGCACGACCTCTCCGCCGACACGATCAAGGACGTCAAGGCGTACCTCGACGACCCGATCGAGGACATCTCGCTCGTCCTGCTCCACGCCGGCGGCGCCAAGGGCAAGGGGCTGCTCGACGCGGCACGCAAGGCGGGGGCCCGGGAGGTCGCCTGCCCGAAGACGACGAAGCCGGCGGAGCGGCTGACGTTCGTACGGCAGGAGTTCCGGGCCCTCGGGCGGTCGGCCACGCCCGAGGCCTGCCAGGCGCTCGTCGACTCGATCGGCAGCGATCTGCGCGAGCTCGCGTCCGCGGTCTCGCAGCTTGTGTCCGACGTGGACGGGACGATCGACGAGGCCGTCGTCGGGCGCTACTACACGGGCCGTGCCGAGGCCTCCTCCTTCAACGTCGCCGACCGTGCCGTCGAGGGGCGGGCGGCCGAGGCCCTGGAGGCCCTGCGCTGGTCGCTCTCCACCGGGGTCGCGCCCGTGCTCATCACCAGCGCCCTCGCCCAGGGCGTACGGGCGATCGGCAAGCTCTCCTCGGCGCGGGGCGGCCGGCCCGCCGACCTGGCGCGGGAGCTGGGCATGCCGCCCTGGAAGATCGACCGCGTGCGGCAGCAGATGCGGGGCTGGACCCCGGACGGGGTGTCGCTTGCCCTGCGGGCGATCGCGGAGGCGGACGCGGGGGTGAAGGGCGGGGGCGACGACCCGGAGTACGCCCTGGAGAAGGCGGTGGTCGCGGTGGCGCGGGCGGCGAGGTTGCGGCGGTGAGCCGTGGGGTGTGGGGGTGGGCTGTGGCTTGTGCGGGGCTGCGCCGGGCGGGTCGGTCTGTGGCTGGGGCCTGATTTCCCCCCACCCCGCCCCTTCCCGAAACCCTGCCCGGGGCTGGTGGGGGTGAGGGACGGTGTTCTCTCCGGGGGCTCCGCCCCCGGACCCCCGGACCCCCGGACCCCCGGACCCCTGGACCCCGGCGCCGGCCTCGCGCCGCCCGCCCCGGACCCCCACGGCTCGGCGGCAGCTTCGCGCCGCCTGCACGGGCCCGGTGGGCCGGCGCCGGGATCGCGCCGCGCGCCTGCGGGTGGCTTCGCGCCGCTTCACGCCGGACCCTTGTGGCTGGGCGGCGGCTTCGCGCCGCCAGTGCCGGGCTTTGTGTTGGGCGTCCGGCTCTGCACCGTCCGCCTCCGGACCTCCCCGCGGCCCGGCGTCAGCTTCGCCCCGCCCGCACGGGCCGGTGGGCCGGCGTCGGCTTCGCGCCGCGCGCCTTCGGGGTGGCTTCGCGCCGCTTCACGCCGGACCCTTGTGGCTGGGCGGCGGCTCTGTACCGGTCGCCTCGGGGCCTCCCCGCGGCCCTGCGGCGGCTTCGCCTCGCCCTTGCCGGACTCCCGGGGCCGGCGTCAGCTTCGCGCCGCCCAGCCCGGACCTCCACGGCTCGGCGGCGACTTCACGGCGTCGATTCCGGGTTTTGTGTTCGGCGCCGGCTCTGGAGCGTTCGCCTCCGGGCCTCTCCGCGGCCCTGCGGCGGCTTCGTTTCGTTCGTGCCCGGTCCCCATGGCTCCGCAGCAGCCTCGTGGCGCCCGCCGCGGTATCGCGACCCCTGTCGTTCCCTGCCGGGTACGGCGAAGGCCCCGGGCCTCCTGGGGAAGGAGGGCACGGGGCCTTCGGCGTTGAGCTGGTGGGCTCGCACCCGCGTGGCGAACGCGTCCGCGTGCGAGTCCTGGGTGGCCGGGCGGGAGCGGGAGAGAGGGCCCGCTGGGTCCCGTACGGCCGATCACATCAGAGCTCAGCCCTGGAGGGAGGCAACCTTGATCGCCAGCGCCGACTTCTTGTTGGCGGCGGCGTTCTTGTGGATGACACCCTTCGAGACAGCCTTGTCGAGCTGACGCGAGGCGGCGCGAGTGGCAACGGTGGCCTTCTCGAGGTCGCCGGCGGCGACAGCCTCACGGGCCTTGCGGATCGCGGTCTTGAGCGAGGACTTGACGGCCTTGTTGCGCAGGCGCGCCTTCTCGTTCGTCTTGTTCCGCTTGATCTGGGACTTGATGTTCGCCACGAAAAGAGCCTTTACAGGTTCGATGTTCCTTCTGGATGCGCCTCGCAGCTGAGAGGGCATACGAGACACAGCTGTCCACAGTATCAGCCGCCCTCGTGCCCGCCCAAACCGGGCGCCGGGCGCCAGGCATGGGACGATGGTGGCTACGTATCCGTTCTGAACATCGCCCGAGACGAGAACCCTGCGTGCCCGCGACTCCTACCAACGTGCCCGAGCCGAGCCGTACCGACCCGGCTCTGATCCGCAACTTCTGCATCATCGCGCACATCGACCACGGCAAGTCCACGCTCGCCGACCGGATGCTCCAGCTGACCGGTGTGGTCGACCAGCGGCAGATGCGTGCCCAGTATCTCGACCGGATGGACATCGAGCGGGAGCGCGGCATCACGATCAAGTCCCAGGCGGTCCGGCTGCCCTGGGCGCCCACCGACGGGCAGGGTGAGGGCAGGACGCACATCCTGAACATGATCGACACTCCCGGGCACGTCGACTTCACGTACGAGGTCTCGCGGTCCCTCGCGGCCTGTGAGGGCACGGTCCTCCTGGTCGACGCGGCCCAGGGCATCGAGGCGCAGACCCTCGCCAACCTCTACCTGGCGATGGAGAACGACCTCACCATCGTTCCGGTCCTCAACAAGATCGACCTTCCGGCCGCCCAGCCGGAGAAGTTCTCCGAGGAGCTGGCGAACCTCATCGGCTGCCAGCCGGAGGACGTCCTCAAGGTCTCCGCGAAGACCGGCATGGGCGTCGAGGCGCTGCTCGACCGCGTCGTCCGGGACGTCCCGGCCCCGGTCGGTGTCGCCGACGCCCCCGCCCGCGCGATGATCTTCGACTCCGTGTACGACTCGTACCGGGGCGTCGTCACGTACGTCCGTGTCGTCGACGGGCAGCTCAACAAGCGCGAGCGCATCCGGATGATGTCGACCGGCGCCACCCACGAGCTCCTCGAGATCGGTGTCTCGTCGCCGGAGATGACCTCCTCCGACGGTCTCGGTGTCGGTGAGGTCGGCTACATCATCACCGGTGTGAAGGACGTCCGTCAGTCCAAGGTCGGTGACACGATCACCTCCCTGAACCAGGGCGCCACCGAGCCGCTCGGCGGCTACAAGGACCCGAAGCCGATGGTCTTCTCGGGCCTCTACCCGCTGGACGGCTCGGAGTACCCGGACCTCCGCGAGGCCCTCGACAAGCTCCAGCTCAACGACGCCGCGCTGGTCTACGAGCCGGAGACCTCCGCCGCGCTCGGCTTCGGCTTCCGCGTCGGCTTCCTCGGTCTCCTCCACCTCGACGTGATCCGTGAGCGTCTGGAGCGCGAGTTCGGGCTCGACCTGATCGCCACCGCCCCCAACGTGGTCTACCGCGTGGTCATGGAGGACGGCAGCGAGCACACGGTCACGAACCCGAGCGAGTTCCCCGAGGGCAAGATCAACGACGTGTACGAGCCCGTCGTACGCGCCACGATCCTCGCCCCCAGCGAGTTCATCGGCGCGATCATGGAGCTCTGCCAGACCCGTCGCGGCACGCTCATCGGCATGGACTACCTCTCCGAGGACCGGGTCGAGATCCGCTACACCCTGCCCCTCGCCGAGATCGTCTTCGACTTCTTCGACCAGCTGAAGTCCAAGACGCGCGGTTACGCCTCCCTCGACTACGAGCCCACCGGCGAGCAGGCCTCCAGCCTGGTCAAGGTCGACATCCTGCTGCACGGCGACAAGGTGGACGCCTTCTCGGCCGTCACCCACAAGGACGCCGCGTACGCCTACGGTGTCCGGCTCGTCGCCAAGCTGCGCGAGCTCATCCCGCGGCAGGCCTTCGAGGTGCCGATCCAGGCCGCCATCGGCTCCCGGGTCATCGCCCGCGAGACCATTCGCGCCATCCGGAAGGACGTCCTCGCCAAGTGCTACGGCGGTGACATCTCCCGTAAGCGGAAGCTGCTGGAGAAGCAGAAGGAAGGCAAGAAGCGCATGAAGATGGTCGGCTCGGTGGAGGTGCCGCAGGAGGCCTTCATCGCCGTCCTGTCGAGCGACGAGTCCTCCGGCAAGAAGAAGTAACCCAGGACGAGCGAAGTAGCTGTCCTGTGCAACCAACGGGTCCACGCGCCAGGTGCGCGTGGGCCCGTTCGTTATGAAGCGACCGCCTGTAGGGCCTTACGCGCCGGTCCTCGGCCCTTTACTCTGATCCCGGCTCGAAGGTTACTCGCCAGTTAGTTACGAACCACCAGAAGGCACCGCCGCCGCCCGGAGGACGTCGTGAGCGACACACAGACCCAGATCGAGAACCGGCCGCCCTCCGTGGCGTCCCTCTTCCTTGAGCGCGTCGAGCGGACCCCGGATGCGGAGGCCTACCGCTACCCGGTGCCCGCCGCCACCGGCGCCGGCCCGGACGACTGGAAGTCGCTCAGCTGGGGACAGGCCGCCGAGCGGGTCTACGCGATCGCCGCCGGTCTCATCGACCTCGGCGTCCAGGCCGAGGAGCGCGTCGCCCTGGCGTCCTCCACCCGGGTCGAGTGGATCCTCTCCGACCTCGGCGTGATGTGCGCGGGCGCCGCGACCACCACGGTCTACCCGCAGACCAACGCGGAGGAGTCGGCGTTCATCCTCTCCGACTCCGAGTCGAAGGTCCTCATCGCCGAGGACGCGGCCCAGCTGGCCAAGGCCGTCGAGCGCCGCGCCGACCTGCCGAACCTCCACCACGTGGTCGTCCTCGACGCCACCGGCGTCGAGAGCGACGGCGAGTTCGTCCTCTCCCTCGCCGAGCTCGAGGCGCGCGGCAAGGCCTACCTGGAGAAGCACCCCGAGGCGGTCAAGGAGCGGGTCGCCGCGATCACCTCCACGCAGCTCGCCACCCTCATCTACACCTCGGGCACCACCGGCCGCCCCAAGGGCGTCCGCCTCCCGCACGACAACTGGTCGTACATGGCCAAGGCCATCGCCGCCACCGGTCTCGTCACCCAGGACGACGTCCAGTACCTCTGGCTGCCGCTCGCCCACGTCTTCGGCAAGGTCCTCACCTCCGGCCAGATCGAGGTCGGTCACGTCACCGCCGTGGACGGCCGGGTCGACAAGATCATCGAGAACCTGCCGGTGGTCCAGCCGACCTACATGGCGGCCGTGCCCCGCATCTTCGAGAAGGTCTACAACGGGGTCGCCGCCAAGGCCCGCGCCGGCGGCGGCGCCAAGTACAAGATCTTCCAGTGGGCGGCCGAGGTCGCCCGCGCGTACGCCAAGGCCACCCAGGACAACTTCCGCCGCACCGGCACCGCCGCCGCGCCCTTCGGCCTCACGGCGAAGCACAAGGTCGCCGACGCCCTCGTCTACGGCAAGATCCGCGAGGCCTTCGGCGGCAACCTGCGCGCCTGCATCTCCGGATCCGCCGCCCTCGCCCCCGAGATCGGCTACTTCTTCGCCGGCGCCGGCATCCACATCCTGGAGGGGTACGGCCTCACCGAGTCCTCCGCCGCCTCCTTCGTCAACCCGGGCGAGGCCTACCGCACCGGCACCGTCGGCAAGCCGCTCCCCGGCACCGAGGTCCGGATCGCCGACGACGGCGAGATCCTGCTGCGCGGCCCCGGCATCATGGAGGGCTACCACGGCCTCCCGGAGAAGACCTCCGAGGTCCTGGAGTCCGACGGCTGGTTCCACACCGGCGACATCGGCGAGCTGTCCGCCGACGGCTACCTCAGGATCACCGACCGCAAGAAGGACCTGATCAAGACGTCCGGCGGCAAGTACATCGCGCCGGCCGAGGTCGAGGGCCAGTTCAAGGCCGTCTGCCCGTTCGTCTCGAACATCCTCGTCCACGGCGCCGACCGGAACTTCTGCACCGCCCTCATCGCCCTCGACGAGCCCGCCATCCTCGGCTGGGCAGCCGAGCACGACCTGGGCGGCAAGCCGTACGCCGAGGTCGTCGCCGACCCGCGGACCCAGAAGCTGATCCAGGGCTACGTCGACCGCCTCAACGAAGGCCTCCAGCGCTGGCAGACGATCAAGAAGTTCCGCCTGCTGCCGCGCGACCTCGACATCGAGCACGGCGAGCTCACGCCGTCGCTGAAGCTGAAGCGGCCGGTCGTCGAGCGGGAGTACAAGGAGCTCATCGAGGAGATGTACGCGGGGTCGCGGGAGTCCTGACGTCTGGTGCGGGCCGTCACCTCGGGCAGTACGGGACAATGGGGCTCATGCCTTCCGTACTGCCCGATGGTGAGACCGTTCCCGACGACGGGGCGCTGCCCCCGCACGCCCTCGAAGGGGCGGGGGAGCGGCCGCTCGGGTTCTACCTGCACGTGCCGTACTGCGCGACCCGCTGCGGCTACTGCGACTTCAACACGTACACCGCGAGCGAGCTGCGCGGTACGGGCGGTGTCCTCGCCTCCCGCGACAACTACGCCGAGCAGGTCGTCGAGGAGATCCGGCTCGCCCGCAAGGTCCTCGGGGACGACCCGCGGCCCGTGCGGACCGTCTTCGTCGGCGGCGGCACGCCCACGCTCCTCGCCGCCGGGGACCTCGTACGGATGCTGGGGGCCGTACGGGACGAGTTCGGGCTCGCCGACGACGCCGAGGTGACGACGGAGGCCAATCCGGAGTCCGTCGACCCGGCCTACCTCGCCGAGCTGCGCGCCGGCGGATTCAACCGGATCTCCTTCGGGATGCAGAGCGCCCGGCAGCACGTACTGAAGATCCTCGACCGCACGCACACGCCGGGCCGTCCCGAGGCGTGCGTCGGCGAGGCGCGCGCCGCCGGGTTCGAGCACGTCAACCTCGACCTGATCTACGGCACCCCTGGTGAGTCCGACGACGACTGGCGGGCCTCCCTGGAGGCGGCGATCGGCGCCGGACCGGATCACGTCAGCGCGTACGCCCTGATCGTCGAGGAGGGGACGCAGCTCGCGCGGCGGATCCGGCGCGGTGAGGTGCCGATGACCGACGACGACGTGCACGCCGACCGCTACCTGATCGCGGACTCCGTCCTCGCCGAGGCCGGATTCGAGTGGTACGAGGTGTCCAACTGGGCCACCTCGGAGGCCGGGCGCTGCCTCCACAACGAGCTGTACTGGCGTGGCGCGGACTGGTGGGGGGCCGGGCCCGGGGCCCACTCGCACGTCGGGGGCGTCCGCTGGTGGAACGTGAAGCACCCGGGGACGTACGCGGCCGCCCTCGCCGCCGGGAAGACGCCGGGGGCCGGGCGGGAGCTGCTCTCCGACGAGGACCGCCGGGTGGAGCGCATCCTCCTCGAACTGCGGCTCCGCGAGGGCGTCGAGCTGTCGCTCCTCAGGCCGGCGGGGCTCGCCGCGTCCCGGAAGGCCCTGGAGGACGGTCTCCTCGACGCGGAGCCGTACGCGGCGGGGCGGGCCGTCCTGACCCTGCGCGGCCGCCTGCTCGCCGACGCGGTGGTGCGGGACCTGGTGGACTAGCCCGCCGCGCGCGTTGACCGGCCGTTCCGCCGGGCCGTCACCCCCGCCGCCCCCGTTGTGGGCAGCCGCCGCGCTGGGCCGCCCCCCGTTGTGGGCGCGTCCGCCGAGCCGGCACCCCGCCCACCCCCGTTGTGGGCATACGTTCCGCCGGGGCGGAACGGGTGGGCACACCGGACGGCGCCCCGTGCCGGGCCTAGGCTTTCGCGTCCTGGCCCGCACCCCTTGGTGCGCCGCGTTCGTGGTGCGGGTCCAGGCGCGGAAGGCGGAGGCGCCCGCCGAGGGCGCCGTCCCGTGTGCCCAGCCCTGCGGGACGATTGCCCACACGGCGGGGGCGGAGGCGGGCGCATGCCCGCGCGGGGGTCCCGTTACGGGGCCGTCACGTGGTCGATCAGGTGTTCCACGGCGCCCAGGAGCTCCGGTTCCAGGTCCTTGTAGGAGTGGACGCGCTTGAGGATCGCCTGCCAGACCGCGCCCGTGTTGTCCGAGGGCCAGCCCAGGGCCTGGCAGACGCCTGTCTTCCAGTCCTGGCCCCGGGGGACCCGCGGCCAGGCGCGGATGCCCAGGGCGGACGGCTTCACCGCTTCCCAGACGTCGATGTACGGGTGGCCGACGACCAGGACGTCCGGGGACGTCACCTGGGCGGCGATCCTCGACTCCTTCGAGCCCGGGACCAGGTGGTCCACCAGGACGCCGAGCCGGGCGTCCGGTGCCGGGCCGAACTCCGCGACGATCGCCGGCAGGTCGTCGACGCCCTCCAGGTACTCCACGACCACGCCCTCGATCCGCAGGTCGTCGCCCCAGACCCGCTCCACGAGCTCCGCGTCGTGGCGGCCCTCGACGTAGATCCGGCCCGCCCTCGCCACACGCGCGCGTGCGCCCGGGACCGCGACCGAGCCGGAGGCCGTACGGGTGGGGCGTACCGGCGACGACGCGGCCGGGCGGACCAGGGTCACGACCCGGCCCTCCAGGAGGAAGCCGCGCGGTTCCAGCGGGAAGACCCGGTGCTTGCCGAAGCGGTCCTCCAGGGTCACCGTGCCCGCCTCGCAGCGGATCACCGCCCCGCAGAAGCCCGTGCCGACCTCCTCGACGACCAGGTCGAGGTCCGCCGGGACCTCCGGGACGGGGGCCGACTTCTTCCAAGGGGGCGTCAAGTCCGGGTTGTAGCTGCGCATTCGGGCGACGTTATGACACCTCGAAGCGGCGTGCCAGTTCACCGCGCTGGGCCCGTACGAACGTGGCGTCCACCACCGCGCCGTGCCCCGGCACGTACGCCGCCTCCTCGCCGCCCAGGGCCAGCAGGCGGTCCAGGGCGTCCGGCCAGCGGGACGGGATCGCGTCCGGGCCCGCCTGCGGCTCGCCCGACTCCTCCACCAGGTCGCCGCAGAAGACGACCTCGCGCGGCCCCGGAACGCAGAGCGCCAGGTCGTGGCCCGTGTGGCCGGGGCCCACGTTCGCCAGGAGGACCTGGCGGTCGCCCAGGTCGAGCGTCCACTCGCCCGAGACCACGTGCCGCGGGGCCACCAGGACGTCCGCCGCCTCCGCGGCCGCCGTCGCGTCCAGTCCCTGCCGCACCCCGTCCAGGCGCAGTTCCTCCCGCTCCCGCGCACTGGCGAGGAGATCGTCCGAACCCACCGCGCCGAAGACCTCCGCGCCCGCGAACGCCGCCGTGCCGAAGACGTGGTCGAAGTGGGGGTGGCTGAGTGCGATGTGCGTCACCTTCCGGCCGCCCGTGAGTCCCGTCACCTGGGCCCGCAGCTCGGCGCCCTCCGCGAGCGAGGACCCCGTGTCGTACAGCAGCAGCGCCCGGGAGCCCACGACCAGGCCCACCGTGGCGTCCCAGCCGGGCAGTCGGCGCCTGCCGACGCCGTCCGCCAGCCGCTCCCAGCCGTACGCTTCCCAATCGATGTCCATGGGGCGACGCTAACCGGTGCGGGCGCCGCCTCCTTGCCAGGAGCGATGCCCGCCGCCGTACACTGGCCGGGGGATCGCTGGCACTCGGACAGGGCGAGTGCCAAAAGCGGAGCAACCGGAACGACGACGACAGCTGGAGGTGCGCACGATGCTCAGCGAACGCAGACTCGAGGTCCTGCGCGCCATCGTCCAGGACTACGTCGGGACGGAGGAGCCCGTCGGCTCCAAGGCGCTCACCGAGCGCCACAAGCTCGGCGTGTCGCCCGCCACCGTGCGCAACGACATGGCCGTCCTGGAGGAGGAGGGCTTCATCGCCCAGCCTCACACCAGTGCCGGCCGCATCCCGACCGACAAGGGCTACCGGCTCTTCGTCGACCGGCTCGCCGGCGTCAAGCCGCTGTCGACGCCCGAGCGGCGCGCGATCCACAACTTCCTCGACGGAGCCGTCGACCTCGACGACGTCGTCGGGCGTACCGTACGGCTGCTCGCCCAGCTGACCCGCCAGGTCGCCGTCGTGCAGTACCCCTCGCTGACCCGCTCGACCGTCCGGCACGTGGAACTGCTCTCGCTGGCCCCCGCCCGCCTGATGCTCGTCCTCATCACGGACACCGGCCGGGTCGAGCAGCGCCTCGTCGACTGCCCCGCCCCCTTCGGCGAGACCTCGCTCGCCGATCTCCGGGCCCGGCTCAACAGCCGGGTCGTCGGCCGCCGGTTCGCCGACGTGCCGCAGCTGGTGCAGGACCTCCCCGAGTCCTTCGAGGAGGTCGAGGACCGCGCCACGGTCTCGACCGTGCTCGCGACCCTCCTCGAATCGCTCGTCGAGGAGCACGAGGAGCGGCTGATGATCGGCGGAACCGCCAATCTCACCCGCTTCGGACACGACTTCCCCCTGATGATCAGGCCCGTCCTGGAAGCCCTGGAGGAGCAGGTCGTGCTCCTCAAGCTGCTCGGCGAGGCCAAGGAATCGGGCATGACCGTACGCATCGGGCACGAGAACGCCCACGAGGGGCTGAGCTCCACGTCCGTCGTCTCGGTCGGCTACGGTTCGGGCGGCGAGGCAGTCGCCAAACTCGGCGTGGTCGGACCGACCCGCATGGACTACCCCGGAACGATGGGAGCGGTACGCGCAGTGGCACGTTACGTCGGACAGATCCTGGCGGAGTCGTAAGTGGCCACGGACTACTACGCCGTACTCGGCGTGCGCCGCGACGCTTCCCAGGACGAGATCAAGAAGGCGTTCCGGAGGCTCGCGCGCGAGCTGCACCCGGACGTCAATCCCGATCCGAAGACGCAGGAACGCTTCAAGGAGATCAACGCCGCCTACGAGGTCCTCTCGGACCCGCAGAAGAAGCAGGTCTACGACCTGGGCGGCGACCCGCTGTCGGCCTCCGGCGGAGGCGGCGCGGGCGGCTTCGGGGCCGGTGGCTTCGGCAACTTCTCCGACATCATGGACGCCTTCTTCGGCACGGCCTCGCAGCGCGGCCCGCGCTCGCGCACCCGCCGCGGCCAGGACGCCATGATCCGTCTGGAGATCGACCTCAACGAGGCGGCCTTCGGCACGACCAAGGACATCCAGGTCGACACGGCGGTCGTCTGCACCACCTGTTCGGGTGAGGGTGCCGCGCCCGGCACCACCGCGCAGACCTGTGACATGTGCCGCGGCCGCGGCGAGGTCTCCCAGGTCACCCGGTCCTTCCTCGGCCAGGTCATGACCTCCCGGCCCTGCCCGCAGTGCCAGGGCTTCGGCACCGTCGTCCCGACCCCGTGCCCCGAGTGCGCGGGCGACGGCCGGGTCCGTTCCCGCCGCACCCTCACGGTCAAGATCCCGGCCGGCGTCGACAACGGCACCCGCATCCAGCTCGCGGGCGAGGGTGAGGTCGGCCCCGGCGGCGGCCCCGCCGGCGACCTGTACGTCGAGATCCACGAGACGCCGCACGAGACGTTCCAGCGGCGTGGCGACGACCTGCACTGCACCGTCACCATCCCGATGACGGCGGGCGCGCTCGGCACCAAGGTGCCGCTGCAGACCCTCGACGGCGTCGAGGAGATCGACATCCGGCCGGGCACGCAGTCCGGCCAGTCGATCCCGCTGCACGGCCGCGGCGTCACGCACCTGCGGGGCAACGGCCGGGGCGACCTGATCGTGCACGTCGAGGTGACGACCCCGGGCAAGCTGGACGCGGAGCAGGAGCGGCTCCTGCGCGAACTGGCCAAGCTGCGCGGCGAGGAACGGCCCACGGGGCAGTTCCAGCCGGGGCAGCAGGGGCTGTTCTCGCGCCTGAAGGACGCGTTCAACGGGCGGTAGGCCTGTATGTACGGAAAGGGGCGGTATCCATGAATGGATACCGCCCCTTTCCGTATCGCTTCCCACGGCATGAAACGATGCCCATATGTCCACCACCGCACTGAACGATCTCTCTCGGTTTCCGATCGTGCAGGCCCCCATGGCGGGTGGCGCCTCCTGTCCCGAGCTCGTCGGAGCGGTCTGCGAGGCCGGGGCGCTCGGCTTCCTCGCCGGCGGCTACAAGACGGCCGGAGGCCTCTACCAGGAGATCAAGCAGGTCCGCGGGCTCACCGCGCGGCCCTTCGGCGTCAACCTCTTCATGCCGCAGGACGGCCGGCCCGCCGACCCCGCCGCCGTCGAGGTCTACCGCCACCAGCTCGCCGGCGAGGCCACCTGGTACGAGACCCCGCTCGGCGAGACCGACGACTCCCGCGACGACGCCTACGACGCCAAGCTGGCCATCCTCCTGGAGGACCCGGTCCCCGTCGTCTCCTTCACCTTCGGCTGCCCCGCGAAGGAGACGTTCCACGCCTTCGACCGCGTCGGCACGTACACGATCGTCACCGTCACCTCCGCGGAGGAGGCCCTCGCCGCGGAGCGGGCCGGCGCCGACGCCGTCTGCGTCCAGGGCGTCGAGGCCGGCGGGCACCAGGGCACCTTCCGCGACGACCCGGCCGACGAAGGCGCTCCCGGCACCGGGCTCCTCACCCTCGTCACCCAGGTCCGCGAGGCCGTCGCGCTGCCGATGGTCGCCGCCGGAGGGATCATGCGCGGCGCGCAGATCGCCGCCGTCCTCGCCGCCGGTGCCGACGCCGCCCAGCTCGGCACCGCCTTCCTCTGCTGCCCCGAGTCGGGCGCCCACCCGCTGCACAAGCGGGCCCTGACCGACCCGCTGTTCACCCGGACCGCCCTCACCCGGGCCTTCTCCGGGCGCCCGGCGCGCGGTCTCGTCAACCGCTTCATGCGCGAGCACGGGCCGTACGCCCCCGCCGCCTACCCCGAGATCCACCACCTCACCGCCCCGCTCCGCAAGGCCGCCGCCACCGCCGGAGACGCCCAGGGCATGGCCCTGTGGGCCGGCCAGGGACACCGCCTCGCCCGCGCACTCCCCGCCGGGCAGCTGGTCGAGGTGCTGGCCGCCGAACTCGACACCGCCCTCTCCGGGCCGCCCCACAGGAGCGCCTCATGACCGCACCCGTCTTCGTCGTCGACACCGTCCCCGGTGCCGGGAGTTTCCTCCTGGACGGGCCCGAGGGGCGGCACGCCGTCTCCGTGAAGCGGCTGCGGGCCGGGGAGGAGCTCGTGCTCGCCGACGGGCGGGGCCGCTGGGCCGAGTGCGTGGTGGTCTCCGCCGAGGGCAAGGACGAGCTCACCGTGCGGGTCGACGAGGTCCACGAGGACCCCGAGGAGGAGCCGCGGATCACCGTCGTCCAGGCGCTCCCCAAGGGCGACCGGGGCGAGCTCGCCGTCGAGACCATGACGGAGACCGGGGTGGACGCGATCGTGCCCTGGGCCGCCTCCCGCTGCATCACCCAGTGGAAGGGCGACCGGGGCCTCAAGGCGCTCGCCAAGTGGCGGTCCACCGCGCGCGAGGCCGGCAAGCAGTCGCGCCGCACCCGCTTCCCCGAGGTCGCCGACCTCATGACGACCAAGCAGCTCGCCGCCCTCCTCGCGGACGCCGACTTCGCGGCCGTCCTGCACGAGGACCGCGACCACCCCAGCGGGGCGCTTGCCACCGCCGAACTCCCGGCCAAGGGCTCGATCGTGCTGATCGTCGGCCCCGAGGGCGGGGTCTCCCCGGACGAGCTCGCCGCCTTCGAGGCCGCGGGGGCGAAGCCGTACCGCCTCGGCCGCAGCGTCCTGCGCACCTCGACGGCGGGTACGGCGGCCACGGCCCTGGTCCTGGGGCGCACGGGCCGCTGGAGCTAACCCTCCCCGGGCGCCGTGAGCGTGTCGTAGAGCGGCCAGGCGTTCTCCTCGCGGACGCCGTGGGCGGTGGGGAGGAGCCCGCGGGCCGCGGCCTCCTCCAGGAACCGGCTTACGACTCCGGGCTTGTTCAGGTTCAGGACGTCGCCGCCGGTCGAGGCCACGTCGCCCAGGCCGAAGGGGTATCCGGCCACGATGCGGCCCGGGCCGTCCCGGAAGACCAGCCGGAGCTGCGCGTGGCGGTGCTCCGCGCGGCGCAGGGAGAGCACGGTCCGGCAGTCGGGGTGCCGGTGCCGGACGTTCCAGAGCCACACCGTGCCGTCCACCGTCAGCCTGCGCGGCGCGCCTTCCCGTCTCATGCCGCGCACCCTACGCCCCGCGCCCTGCCGAACCCGGTGGACGGCGACCCCCGGACGCTCCTTAGGCTGACCCGCATGGCCGACGAGTCCCCCCTCATCCGCAGTCTGCGCGCCGCCGTGGCCGCCGCCCCCGGTGACGTACCCCTGCGCCTCCACTTCGCCGAACTCCTCCTTGCGGAGGGGCGGAACGACGAGGCCGTCGCGGAGGCGGCCGTCGCGCTCCAGCACGCGCCCGGTGACGCGGACGCGCGTGCGCTGATGGTGCGGGCCATGGGGATGCCCGCCGTGCAGCCCCGGAAGCCCGCACCCGCGCCGGTTCCTGAGGAGGCCGAGTCCGCGGCCGCGCCGGTTCCCGAGGAGCCCGACGAGCCCGCACCGGTTTCTGGAGCGCCCGCGCCCTCCTTCGACTGGGACGCCGCCGAGCAGCAGGTCCAGGACCTCGTCGGGCCCCGGTTCCTGGACGCCCCGCAGGCGGACGGCGGCGAGGGGACCGCCGGGGACGCCGCCGCCTGGGACGTCGACGCCCCCGGCGCCGTACGCCTCGCCGACGTCGGCGGCATGGACGAGGTCAAGGAGCGCCTGGAGGCCGCCTTCCTCGCGCCCATGCGCAACCCCGAACTGCGCAGGCTGTACGGCAAGTCGCTCCGCGGCGGCCTGCTCCTCTACGGGCCTCCCGGCTGCGGCAAGACCTTCATCGCGCGGGCCGTCGCCGGCGAGCTCGGCGCCAACTTCCTCACCGTCTCGCTCTCCGACGTCCTCGACATGTGGATCGGGGCCTCCGAGAAGAACATCCACGACATCTTCGAGACCGCCCGCCGCCAGGCGCCCTGCGTCGTCTTCCTCGACGAGCTGGACGCCCTCGGCGCCAAGCGCTCGCGCACGCACCACAGCGGCCTGCGCAACGTCGTCAACCAGCTCCTCACCGAGCTCGACGGCATCGCGAGCGGCGCCGGCAACGAAGGCGTCTTCGTGCTCGCCGCGACCAACGTGCCCTGGGACGTGGACATCGCGCTGCGCCGCCCGGGCCGCCTCGACCGCACCCTGCTCGTGCTGCCGCCCGACGCCGCCGCCCGCGAGTCGATCCTCCGCTACCACCTGCGGGAGCGCCCGATCGAGGCCGTCGACCTCGGCAAGCTCGTCAAGGCCACCGAGGACTTCTCCGGCGCGGACCTCGCCCACGTCTGCGAGACGGCCGCCGAGGCCGCGCTCCTCGACTCCGCCCGCTCCGGCTCCGTACGCCTGATCACCACCAAGGACCTGCTGGGCGCGGCCAAGCAGATCAAGCCGTCCACGGAGCCGTGGTTCGCCGCCGCCCGGAACGTCGCCATGTTCGCCAACGAGGGCGGGCTCTACGACGACCTCCTCGCCCACCTCAAGCGGAAGCGCAAGCTGTGACCGCCTCCACCGCACTCGCCCGCGCCGAGGCGCTCTACGAGACCGGGCGCTACGCGCAGGCCGGTGAACTCGTCGCCCAGCACCTGGCGACCGACCCGGAGGACGCCGAGGCGCTCGTCCTGCTCGCCCGCTGCCACCACCGGGCCGGCGCCCGGGCCGCCGCCCTGACCGCCGTCGACCAGGCGCTGCGCGCCGAACCCGAGCTGCTCGGGGGCTGGCTGATGCGCGTCCACATCCTCCTCGGCGACCGGCGGTTCCAGGAGGCCGAGTCCACCGCCCGGCGCGCCGTCGAACTCGCCCCGCAGTACTGGGGCACCCACTACGCGCTCGGCACCGCCCTCGCCGAGCACGGCGAACACGCCCGCACGCCCGCGCGTACCGTCGAGGCGTACGAGGCGGCGCGGGCCGCCGTCAGCCTCGCACCCGAGGAGGACGCGGCGCACTTCCTGGTCGGCCTCACCGCCCAGCGGCGCGGCGACCACGCCACCGCCCAGCGGGCGTACGAGACGACGCTGCGCCTCAACCCGCAGAGCAGCGAGGCCCACAACAACCTCTCGCTGCTGCGGCTGCGCCGCCGCTGGTTCCGGCGCGGTGCCTGGACCCAGGCCGCCGAGGGCTTCGTCGCCTCCGCCGCGCTCGACCTCCAGGACCGCAAGGCCCGCTACAACCTGGAGGCGATGGCCTGGAACACCGCCGCGGGCGCCCGCTGGGTCGCCCTCCTCGGCTTCGTGGCCTCCGCCGTCGCCATCTCCGCGATCCCCGGCCGCGCGACCTGGGCCGACGCGGCCGTCCCGCTCCTGGCCGGCACGGTCGTGCTCGTCGGAGCCTGGACCGGGTGGGCCGTGTGGATGGCCCGCCGGGTGCCGCCCCGGCTGCGCCGCCCCCTGCTCCTCGTGGCGCAGAGCTGCCGGCCCGTGCTGTTCATGGCCGGGGCCGTCGGACTCCTCGGCCTCTACTCGCTCGTCTCCCTCGCCCTGTGGTCCTTCGACTCCGGCGTGGTGAGCGGATTCGGCACGCCCCTGTTCTGGGGCGTGATCATCACGTACTGGGTGAGCCGCTCGGCGCTCAACCGCCGTGCGCCGAAGGACTGAGGCTTCTCCGTCGGCTGTCGGAGGCGGCGGATAGCATGACCGGGTAGTGATCGTCGGCAATCGTCATCAGATCGCCATCAGACCGAGGAGGTCCGGGACATGGCCGGAGAGCCGCAGAGCGACTGCCTGTTCTGCAAGATCGCGGAAGGGGAGGTGCCGGCGACGATCGTGCGCGAGACGGAGACGACCGTCGCGTTCCGCGACATCAACCCGCAGGCGCCCACGCACATCCTCGTGATCCCGCGCGTCCACTACCCCGACGCCGCCTCGCTGGCCGCCGCCGCGCCGTCCGTCGCCGCCGACATACTGCGCGAGGCGGGCACGATCGCCGAGCAGGAGAAGATCGACGGCAGCGGCTTCCGGATCGTCTTCAACACCGGCGCCGGCGCCGGCCAGACCGTCTTCCACGCCCACGCGCACGTGCTGGGCGGCCGCGGTCTCAACTGGCCCCCCGGATAGCCCGTGTCCGTACGCGAACTGGTGGTCCTCGGGACCGCGAGCCAGGTCCCGACCCGGCACCGCAACCACAACGGCTACGTGCTGCGCTGGGACGGCCGGGGCATCCTCTTCGACCCCGGCGAGGGCACCCAGCGGCAGATGGTGCGGGCCGGGGTCGCCGCGCACGACCTCGACCGGATCTGCGTCACGCACTTCCACGGCGACCACTCGCTCGGCCTGGCCGGGGTGATCCAGCGGATCAACCTCGATCAGGTCCCGCACCCGGTCACCGCCCACTACCCGGCGAGCGGGCAGCGCTTCTTCGAGCGGCTGCGGTACGCCACGGCCTACCGCGAGACGGTGAAGCTGACGGAGGCACCGGTGGCCGCCGACGGGCCGCTCGCCGTCACCGAGGACTTCACGCTGGATGCCCGCCGGCTCTCCCATCCCGTGGAGTCGTACGGCTACCGGATCACCGAGCCCGACGGGCGCCGCATCCTGCCCGAGAAGCTCGCCGCGCACGGCATCAAGGGCCCCGACGTCGGCCGGATCCAGCGTGACGGCAGCCTGAACGGCGTCACCCTCGACGAGGTCAGCGAGGTCCGGCGCGGGCAGCGCTTCGCCTTCGTCATGGACACCCGGCTCTGCGACGGGGTCCACGCCCTCGCCGAAGGCGCCGACATGCTCGTCATCGAGTCGACCTTCCTCGACGAGGACGCCCGGCTCGCCACCGACCACGGCCATCTGACGGCCGGACAGGCCGCCGCCGTCGCACGGGACGCGGGTGTCCGGCATCTCGTCCTGACCCACTTCTCGCAGCGCTACTCCGAGCCCGCCGAGTTCGAACGCCAGGCGCGGGCGGCCGGGTTCGACGGCGAACTGAGCATCGCCCAGGACCTCATGAGGGTCCCCGTACCGAAACGAACGTGAACATGCCCGTACCCAAGGCCGAACTGCACCTCCACATCGAAGGCACCCTCGAACCCGAGCTGGCCTTCGCGCTCGCCGCCCGCAACGGCGTCACCCTGCCGTACAAGGACACCGCAGCCCTCCGCGAGGCCTACCGCTTCAGCGACCTCCAGTCCTTCCTGGACCTCTACTACGGCCTGATGGCGGTCCTGCGCACCGCCGAGGACTTCACCGAGCTCGCCGACGCCTACCTGGAGCGGGCCGCCGCCCAGGGCGTCCGGCACGCCGAGATCTTCTTCGACCCGCAGGCGCACACCGCCCGGGGCGTTTCCCTCGGGACGGTGGTGGAGGGACTCGGCGCCTCCCTCGACCGCGCCGAGGAGCGGTACGGGATCTCCACCCGGCTCATCCTGTGCTTCCTGCGCGACGAGTCGGCCGAGTCGGCGCTCGCGACGCTGGAGGCCGCGAAGCCGTACCTGCACCGGATCACCGGCGTCGGCCTGGACTCGGCGGAGGTCGGCCACCCGCCGGCCAAGTTCCGCGAGGTGTACGAGGAGGCCGCCCGGCTCGGCCTCCGGCGCGTCGCCCACGCGGGCGAGGAGGGCCCCGCCGCCTATGTCCGCGAGGCCCTGGACGTCCTCGGCGTGGAGCGGATCGACCACGGCCTGCGCTGCATGGAGGACCCGGAGCTGGTCGAGCGGCTGGCCCGCGAGCGGGTGCCGCTCACGCTCTGCCCCCTGTCGAACGTCCGGCTCCGCGTCGTCGACACCCTCGCCGACCATCCGCTCCGCACGATGATGTCGGCGGGGCTGCTCGTCACCGTCAACTCCGACGACCCGGCGTACTTCGGGGGGTATGCGGGGGACAACTTCGACGGGGTGCGGGAGGCGCTGGGCCTCTCGGAGGACCAGCTCCGCGAGCTGGCCCGGAACTCGTTCGAGGCGTCGTTCCTGGAGGACGACGAGGAGCGGCGCGCGCGCTACCTGGCCGAGGTGGAGGCGTACGAGTTCGAAGGCCGGTGACGGGAGAAGCCGGGGCCGGTGTTCTGGCGGTTCGGGCAGGGGTGACCCCCCTCAGCCCCGGTCCGAAGGGCGGGCCAGCCGGAACGCCGACTTCGCGGCCCGGCGGCGGCCCGTGGCGACCGGGATCGGGGTGACCTCCTGCTCGGGGGCTCCCATCTGGGGGACCAGGGCCGTCCCCGAACCCCGGCCCGCGAGGACCGCCGCAGGCGCGCCGCCCCTGCGGTGGATCGAGCCCGGGACCAGCGGGCGGCCGGAGGCGTGGCGGGCGACCGCCGTCATCGGGACCGCGATCAGCAGGAGCAGGGTGCAGAGGGTCAGGCCCATGCCCGGGTAGCCCGCCTGCTCCGACAGGAGGCTGCCGGTCACCGGGCCGCAGGCCACGCCCAGCGAGGACGCCGAGCCGACCATGACGGCCCAGCGGCCGCGCGGGTCGAGGGAGGCGGCCAGGCCCAGGAGGTAGGAGAGGACGACCGGGTAGAGGGCGTTCCACAGGATCTCGCCCGTCGCGAACGAGGCCAGGCTTCCCGCCGACGAGCTCAGCAGGACGCATCCCGCGATCAGTACCGTGCCCGCGCCGATCGGGACCGCCCGGCCCAGGCGCGAGCCGAGCGCGCCCGCCGCCGTCACCCCCGCGAGGCCCGCGCCGAGCGCCGCCGCGAAGACCGCTCCGACGGTGACCTCGGAGAGACCGGCCTGGGTGAGCCCGATGCGGCCGCTCACGCCCCAGAGGGCGTTCTGCGCGAGGGACCAGCACAGGATGCCCCCGGCGAGTACGACACCGGCCCGGCGGTACGGCAGGGGGCCGGAGGCCGTCGTGGTCTCCCGTACCGCGCGCGTGGCGCCCGGCAGCCGGCCCGTCACCGGCCACACCAGGGCCGCCGCGCAGGCGATCGCGAGGAGCGGGGGAGCGTGGCCGGCGCCCAGGTGCGGGAGGGTCAGGTAGAGGGCGCCCGCCGTCGCCGAGACGGAGAGCAGACCGAGGGTCGAGGCCCGGTGCGGGTCACGCTGTCCGGCGATCCCGGCCACGGCCACCGCGGTCGCCGTGCCGGAGCCGAGGCCGCCGAGGACCGCGCCCGCGATCACCAGCGGGACGAGGCCGGTCGCGGCGGCGGAGCCGTATCCGACGGCCATCGCGAGGAGGCCCGCGCGGGCCGCCCGGCGCGGGCCGATCCGCTCCCCGCGCGCGGCGAGCGTGAAGCCGGCGGTCGAGGAGCCGAGGAGCAGGACGGAGCCGACCAGACCCGCCTGGGCGGGGGTGAGGCCGAGTCCGGCGGAGAGGCGGCCGACGACGGTCGGCAGCAGGTACGGGGCGAGGTAGCCGGCCGTGAAGAGGGCGACGAGGGCGACGAGGGCCCCCGCGCCGCGAGTCCGCGAGGACATGGGCGTTCCAGGAACAGAAGGGGAGGGGTTGGAGCGCCCGGTGGTGTGCGCGGGGCACGGGGTCGCGGGACCATGTGTATCAAGCGGGTGAGCGGCGGGAGAAGGTGGTTTCCGCCGGTTCGGTATGTGATCTGGGTCACTGTTGGTTTGATGTCCGGGTTCGGGGGTATGGGAGCGGTCTTCCTGTGCGTCCCACCCGCCACCCCACCCCCATCGGGCACACTGATCTGATCCGCACCACGACCGGGGAGCCTGCCGTGACCACAGCAAGGGGAGAGCAGCCGCAACACGACGCCGGGGTCGACCCGTTGGTGTGCCTGCGCGAGCCCACCGACCCCGCCTGCGACGTCTTCCTGACGGGCACCGTCTTCCTCGACATCATCTTCACCGGGCTCGATTCCGCCCCTGTGCGCGGCACCGAGTCCTGGGCCCGCGGCATGGGGTCGAGCCCCGGCGGCGTCGCCAACATGGCCACCGCCCTCGCCCGGCTCGGGCTGCGCACCTCGCTCGCCGCCGCGTTCGGCGACGACCACTACGGCGAGTACTGCTGGGACGCCCTGGAGCAGGGCGAGGGCATCGACCTGTCGCTCTCCCGGACCGTCCCCGGCTGGCACTCCCCGGTCACCGTCTCCATGGCCTACGAGGGCGAGCGCACGATGGTCTCCCACGGCCACGAGGCCCCGCCCCTCGACGGCGCCCTGCCCGCCTACCCGCCGCACGCGCGCGCGGCCGTCGCCTCCCTCGTGCCCGGCCGCTCCGAGGACTGGGTCGCCCAGGCCGCACGCGGCGGAGCCAAGGTCTTCGCCGACGTCGGCTGGGACGACACCGGCCACTGGGACCTGGCAGGCCTCACCGACCTCCAGCACTGCGAGGCCTTCCTGCCCAACGCCGCCGAGGCGATGCGCTACACCCGCACCGACTGCCCCCGGGCCGCCGCCCGCGCCCTCGCCGACAAGGTCCGCTACGCCGTGGTCACCCTCGGCTCCGAGGGCGCCTACGCCGTCGACGGCGCCACCGGCGAGACCGCCGAGGTCCCCGCGATCCAGGTCTCCGCCCTCGACCCGACCGGCGCCGGGGACGTCTTCGTCGCCGGTTTCGTCACCGGCACCCTCGCCGACTGGCCGCTCGCCGACCGGCTCGCCTTCGCCGGTCTGACCGCCGCCCTGTCCGTGCAGGAGTTCGGGGGCTCGCTGTCCGCCCCGACCTGGGGCGAGATCGCCGCCTGGTGGCAGCACGTCCAGGGCCATGCCCGACAGGACCCCGAGGCGCTGCGCGGCCGCTACGCCTTCCTGGAGCGGCTCCTGCCCGCCCCCGCACGCGCGTGGCCGCTGCGCAGGGCGGTGCCGACGATCGGGTTCCGGGCGGCCCACTCATAAACCGCTACGGGCTTGTCGCACCCGAGTCGTAGGCTTGGTAACCCAGAGGCAGTCGAGCGGCGACAGCCCTGCAACGGGAGGTGTGTGCAGGCCACAGTGCCGGCCCATGACTCAGACACCCACATCCCAGAACGGCGCGCCCGGCGAAGTCCGCGCACACTTCACCGTCCCCGCCAAGCACCCGATGGTGACCATCCTCGGATCCGGTGACTCACTGCTCCGCGTGATCGAGCGGGCGTTCCCCCAGGCCGACATCCACGTCCGGGGCAACCAGGTCAGCGCGGTCGGCGACGCGGCGGAAGTCGCTCTCATCCAGCGCCTGTTCGACGAGATGATGCTGGTGCTCCGCACCGGTCAGCCGATGACGGAGGACGCAGTGGAACGCTCGATCGCCATGCTCCGCGAGGAGACCGGCGACGCGGCCGTCGAGACGCCCTCCGAGGTGCTCACGCAGAACATCCTCTCCAGCCGCGGCCGGACGATCCGTCCCAAGACGCTCAACCAGAAGCGGTACGTCGACGCGATCGACAAGCACACGATCGTCTTCGGCATCGGCCCCGCCGGCACCGGCAAGACCTATCTCGCGATGGCGAAGGCGGTCCAGGCCCTGCAGTCCAAGCAGGTCAACCGGATCATCCTGACCCGCCCCGCCGTCGAGGCGGGCGAGCGCCTCGGCTTCCTGCCCGGCACGCTCTACGAGAAGATCGACCCGTACCTGCGGCCGCTCTACGACGCCCTGCACGACATGCTCGACCCGGACTCGATCCCCAAGCTCATGGCGAGCGGGACGATCGAGGTCGCGCCGCTGGCGTACATGAGAGGTCGCAGCCAGCCTGTCTTCACGAACGTGCTGACGCCGGACGGCTGGCGGCCGATCGGCTCCCTTGAGGTCGGTGACCTCGTCATCGGTTCCAACGGTGAGCCCACGCCGGTCCTCGGTGTCTACCCGCAGGGCGAGCGGGACATCTACCGGGTCTCCGCCCAGGACGGCTCCTGGACCCTCTGCTGCGGCGAGCACCTGTGGACCGTCCGTACGGCCTCCGACAAGCGGCGAGACAAGCCGTGGCGGGTCCTGGAGACCCAGGACATGATCGGCAACCTGCGGGCCGACCATGCCCGCCGGTACGAGCTGCCGATGCTCACCGCGCCGGTGGCGATGCCCGAGCGTGAGGTCCCGATGGACCCGTACGCGCTGGGCCTCTTGCTCGGGGACGGATGCCTGACCGGCTCCACCACCCCGTCGTTCTCCACCGAGGACCACGAGCTCGCTGAGGCGCTGGAAGCGGCGCTGCCCGGGGTCACCGTACGGGCGAAGGGCGGTCCGGATCACGTCCTGAACCGCGTCAAGGCCCCCGGGGACGTCGTTACTCTCGAGAACCCCGTCACGGGCATGCTCAGGCAGCTCGACCTCGTCGGCACCCGGTCCCACTCCAAGTTCGTCCCGGACGACTACCTGTACAACTCCGCCGAGGTCCGGCTCGCGGTCCTTCAGGGTCTCCTGGACTCCGACGGTGGCCCGGTCACCCAGACCGACCGCACCTGCCGGATCCAGTACTCGACCGCCTCGATCGTGCTCCGCGACGATGTGATCGCGCTGGTCCAGTCGCTCGGTGGCGTGGCCTACACCCGGCGCCGACCGGCCGAGGAGCGTCCCCAGGGCAATGCCCTGGGGAAGCACCGCCACGACGCCCACGTCGTCGACATCCGCCTCCCCGAGGGCATCGAGCCCTTCCGGCTCGCCCGCAAGCGGGACGCGTACCACGCGGCCGGAGGCGGCGGTCGGCCGATGCGGTTCATCGACTCCATCGAGCCCGCCGGGCGTGAGGAGACGGTCTGCATCCAGGTCGCGGCCGAGGACTCGCTGTACGTCACGCAGGACTACCTGCTGACGCACAACACGCTCAACGACGCGTTCATCATCCTCGACGAGGCGCAGAACACGAACCCCGAGCAGATGAAGATGTTCCTCACCCGCCTCGGCTTCGACTCGAAGATCGTCATCACCGGTGACGTCACCCAGGTCGACCTGCCGGGTGGGACGAAGAGCGGTCTGCGCCAGGTCCGGGACATCCTCGACGGCGTCCCGGACGTCCACTTCTCGATGCTCACGTCGCAGGATGTCGTCCGGCACAAGCTCGTCGGCCGTATCGTCGACGCGTACGAGCTGTACGACAGCCGCAACGGCCGCAACGGGAAGTAGCAACAAGCACCATGTCGATCGACGTCAACAACGAGTCCGGTACCGAGGTCGACGAGCAGGCGATCCTCGACATCGCCCGCTACGCGCTCGCGCGCATGCGCATCCACCCGCTCTCCGAGCTCTCGGTGATCGTCGTGGACGCGGAGGCCATGGAGCAGCTCCACATCCAGTGGATGGACCTCCCCGGACCGACGGACGTCATGTCCTTCCCGATGGACGAGCTGCGCCCGCCGTCCAAGGACGACGAGGAGCCCCCGCAGGGGCTCCTCGGCGACATCGTGCTCTGCCCCGAGGTCGCCACCCAGCAGGGCAAGGACGCGCCGACGGAGCACTCCATGGACGAGGAGCTCCAGCTCCTCACCGTCCACGGGGTGCTGCACCTGCTCGGGTACGACCACGAGGAGCCGGACGAGAAGGCCGAGATGTTCGGCCTCCAGGCGGCGATCGTCGACGGCTGGCGCGCGGAGAAGGGCCTCACCGGCCCGTCCCCGGCGCCGACCGTCTCCTGACCCGATGGACTTCTCGCTGATCTTCGGCGCGGTCGCGCTGGTCGTCGTCGCCTGGCTCGCCGCCTGCGCCGAGGCCGGTCTCGCCCGCGTCTCCAGCTTCCGCGCCGCCGAGGCCGTACGGTCCGGGCGGCGCGGGGCCGAGAAGCTCGCCCAGGTCGCCTCCGACCCGACCCGCTATCTCAACGTGGCGCTGCTCGTCCGCGTCGCCTGCGAGATGGCGGCCGGCGTCCTCGTCACGTACGTCTGCATCGAGGCCTTCCCGGAGACCTGGGAAGCGCTGCTCGTCGCGATCGCCGTCATGGTCCTCGTCTCGTACGTGGCCGTCGGCGTCTCGCCGCGCACCATCGGCCGCCAGCACCCGCTGAACACGGCGACCGCCGCCGCGTACGTCCTCCTTCCGCTCGCCCGGATCATGGGCCCCATCCCGCAGCTGCTGATCCTCATCGGCAACGCGCTGACCCCGGGCAAGGGCTTCCGCAAGGGCCCCTTCGCCTCCGAGGCCGAGCTGCGGGCCATGGTCGACCTCGCCGAGCAGGAGTCCCTGATCGAGGACGAGGAGCGCCGGATGGTGCACTCGGTCTTCGAGCTGGGCGACACCCTCGTCCGCGAGGTGATGGTGCCCCGGACCGATCTGATCTGCATCGAGCGGTACAAGACGATCCGTCAGGCCCTCACCCTCGCGCTGCGCTCCGGGTTCTCCCGGATACCGGTCACCGGGGAGAACGAGGACGACATCGTCGGCATCGTCTACCTGAAGGACCTGGTCCGCAGGACCCACATCAACCGGGACTCCGAGTCCGACCTGGTGTCCACCGCGATGCGGCCCGCCGCCTTCGTGCCCGACACCAAGAACGCCGGTGACCTGCTGCGCGAGATGCAGCAGGAGCGCAACCACGTCGCCGTCGTCATCGACGAGTACGGCGGCACGGCCGGCATCGTCACCATCGAGGACATCCTGGAGGAGATCGTCGGTGAGATCACCGACGAGTACGACCGGGAGCTGCCGCCCGTCGAGGAGCTCGGCGAGGACCGCTACCGGGTCACCGCCCGCCTCGACATCGGCGACCTCGGCGAACTGTACGGCTTCGGCCCCGACGAGTACGACGACGAGGACGTGGAGACCGTCGGCGGCCTGCTCGCCAAGGCGCTCGGCCGCGTCCCGATCTCGGGCGCGAGGGCGGTCGTGGAGCTGCCGGACGGGCGCTCGCTGCGACTGACGGCAGAGTCTCCCGCCGGCCGGCGGAACAAGATCGTCACGGTGCTCGTGGAACCGCTGGAACCGGAGGAGGAGCCGGCATGACCCCCGAAGAGCTGCGCGCCTTCTGCCTGGACTTCAACGACGCGGCGGAGGAGTTCCCGTTCAGTCCGGACGTCTCCGTCTTCAAGGTCGCCGGGAAGGTGTTCGCGCTCTCGTGGCTCGACGCCGAGCCGCTGCGGGTCAACCTCAAGTGCGATCCGGACGAGGCGGTACGGCTCCGCGAGGAGCACCCGGCGATCGCTCCCGGCTACCACATGAACAAGCGGCACTGGAACACCGTGACCGTCGGAGAGCTCCCGGACCGGATGGTCCGGGAGCTCGTCGAGGACTCGTACGACCTGGTGGTCGCGGGTCTGCCGAAGGCCGTACGGCTCCGCCTCGACAGGCCGTAGTCGGGGCCGTACGGTTCCGGCCCCGACAGGCGGTGGTTCAGGACCGGCGCCGCAGGCCGAGGGCGAGCAGGACCGCCGCGCCGACCACGATCGCCGCGTCGACGGCGATCACCGTGCGGACACCGGCGAAGAGGTCCGTGCCGGTGGTGGCGAGCACTCCGAGCAGCGGGACACCGACGGTGAGACCGACCTGCTGGGTGGTGGTGACCAGACCCGTCGCGAGGCCCTGCTCCTCGTCGCGGACGCCGGAGGTGACGGTCACGCCGTACGAGATGATCGCGCCGAGGTGCAGCATCGAGGCCAGGGAGACGGCCACGGTCGCCAGGATCGCGCCCGACTCCCGGCCGACGCCGAGCAGCCCGGCGGTGAGCAGGCCCTGGCCGGCGAGCGAGACCACCAGCGTGCGGTGGGCTCCGAACCGGCCGATCACCTTCGGGGTGATCATGCCGGCGAGGACCGAGAACGCGCCCTGGACGCCGAAGACGATGCCGGTCGCGAAGGCCGAGAGGCCGAGGGTCTCCTGGAGGTACAGGGTCAGGGCGAAGACGATCGTCGACATCATCGAGAAGGTGACCAGACCGCCCACGTTGCCGAAGGCGACGGTACGGCGGCGCAGCACCGGCAGCGAGACCAGCGGGGCCGGGTGCCGGGACTCGATCACGGCGAAGGCGACGAGCAGCAGCACGCCGAGAGCGAGGGTGACGGGGACGTCCACGCCGCCGAAGCCGCGCTCGGCCGCCGTCGTCAGGGCGTAGATCAGGGAGAGCAGACCGCCGGTGACGGTCAGCGCGCCGGGCACGTCCAGGCGGGGCCGCTCGGGGGTGCGGGACTCGGGCAGCAGGCCCGGGGCGAGCGGCAGCACGATCAGGGTGAAGACGGCGAGCAGGGCCATCGTGGAGCGCCAGCCGAGGGTGTCGGTCATGACACCGCCGAGCACCATGCCGATGGTGAAGCCGAGGGACATCAGGGTGCCGGAGATGCCGAGCGCCCTGGCCCGCAGCGGGCCCTCGGGGAAGGCGGTGGTGAGGAGCGCCATGCCGGTCGGCACGATGGCCGCCGCGCCGAGGCCCTGGAGGGCGCGGCCGGCGAGGAAGGCGCCGGGGCTCCAGGCGAGGGTGGCGAGCAGGGAGGCCGCGCCGAAGAGCACGAGGCCGGAGAGGAAGAGCTTCTTGCGGCCGAAGAGGTCGCCGATCCGGCCGAAGAGGAGCAGGAAGCCGCCGGAGGGGAGGGCGAAGGCGGTGACGGCCCACTGGAGGGCGGACGGGTCGAAGCGGAGGTCGGCGCCGAGGACCGGCAGGGCGACGTTCAGGACGGAGAAGTCGAGCGCCACCATGAACTGGGCGGCGCACAGGACGAAGAGGACGAGCCGGTCGCGGCCGGTGAGGGCCGGGGGAGCGGCGGGGGCGGTGGAAGCGCTGGGGGCGGTGGGGGACTCGGGCGGGGTGGTCGTCGTTGCCATGCCCCCACCTTCGGCGTACGGGAACAACGGTGGGGAGCGGGAACTTATCCTGTTGGTCGCACCACCAGGCACCGCAAGGCACCACCAGGCATCCACCATGCGTCCAGGGGGAGGAAGCACACGTGGCCACCGCTCTCGAGAGCACCAGCGCGAAGCAGCACCGACTCGGCGAACTGCGCGAGTTCCTGATGAGCCGCCGGGCCCGGGTCAGTCCGGCCGAGGCGGGGCTCCCGGACGGCGGCGCGCGCCGTCGCACCCCGGGCCTGCGCCGTGAGGAGGTCGCGGTCCTCGCGGGCGTCGGCGTCTCCTGGTACCAGTGGCTGGAGCAGGGCCGGGACATCACGGTCTCCCCGCAGGTCCTCGACTCGGTGGCCCGGGTGCTGCGGCTGAGCCCCGCCGAGAAGCGCCATCTGTACGTCCTGGCGGCGCTGAACCCGCCGCCGCTGGAGGCGGCCCCGGAGGACCGGGACATGTGCCACGGCCTGCGGCGGCTCATCGACGCGTGGATGCCGTTCCCGGCGCACATCATGGACCAGTACTGGAACACCGTGATGTACAACGACGCGGCGGCGATCGTGATGGGGATGCGGCCGGAGATCGTGCAGAACTGCCTGATCGCGTTCTTCACGGACCCCCTGTACCGCGCGCGGTCGACGCGTTGGGAGGAGCTGGCGCCGAAGGTCGTCGCGCAGTTCCGCTCGGCGTGCTCGGAGTGCCCGGACGACGAGGGCTTCCGGGCGGTCGTCGAGGAGGCCAAGGAGCTGAGCCCGGAGTTCGCGGAGCTGTGGGAGCAGCGGGACATCCTGCCGGGCGGCCAGAACCGCAAGGAGATGGAGCACCCGCTCGTCGGCACGCTGGTCGTCGAGGCCACCCAGCTCAGGGTCCCGGCCCGCCCGGACCTGGTCATCGTGATGCACACCCCGCTCCGGGAGGCGAACACGGCCGAGAAGCTGGAGTGGCTGGTGTCGCCGGAGGGGCGCCGCGGGGCGATGTACCCGGTCGCGGGCTGAGACCGGGACCGGCCGAGGGCTGAGACGCGGTCCGGGTGCGCCCGGGCCCCGACCTATGCTCGGTCCATGACACTCAGCAGCGAGCACGGCGACCTCGGCGCCGAGGACCTCAAGATCATCACCCTTGCGCGGAGCGCCCGAGCCCGGAACGGCGTGCCCGAGGGGGCGGCCGTACGCGACGAGACGGGCCGCACCTATGTGGCCGGCACCGTGGAGCTGGAGTCGCTCAAGCTGAGCGCGCTGCGGACCGCGGTCGCCATGGCCGTGGCGAGCGGCGCCCAGTCCCTTGAGGCGGCGGCCGTGGTGTCGAGCGCCGACGCCGCCTCGGACGAGGACCGCGCGGCGGTACGGGACCTGGGCGGGCCGGAGACCCCGGTGCTGCTCGCGGGCCCCGACGGACAGCTGCGCACGGCGGTCACCGCCGGCTGAACCGAGCGGCGAGAACAGGACGGTGAGGGCCCGGCGGCACGCCGGGCCCTCACCTCTTTGTGTGTTTGTGAAGGATCACCGCATCTTCTCTTGCCTTCCCCGGCGGTCTGCGCGTCAATGACAGCGGTTCGTCCGACGGACCGTCAGATCTCCACCATCCACGCAGTGTCCGCACCCCTGCGTTCGTCATCGGAAGGGGTTCGAACTCGCCATGAGAAGCAGAAGCACCTTAGGGACCGTCGCGGTACTCACCGGGGCGCTCGCCGCCGCCGGACTCGCCTTCGCCCCCACGGCCGGCGCCGTCGCGCCGGGCTCGGCCACGGCGACGTACGACTGCGGCAGCTGGGGCGGTGGCACCGCCACCCTCACGGCCACGCAGAGCGGCACCGCCGCGACCATCACCGTCTCCTCGGCCGTCACGACGCCGATCGGGGTCGGCGCCGACTCGATCAGCTCCACCCTGACGATGGCCAAGGGCGGCGGCGGCACCCGGGTCTTCACCGGGAAGAAGAACCCGGCGCTCAGTGCCGGCCAGTCCGTCGTCATGGGCCCGTTGAGCGGGACCGTGGCCTCGGGCGACAGTCTCAACTCGTACTTCGCGGGGGTCGCCCTCAAGATGGTGATCTTCGGGGTCACGGTGAACTGTGACGCGGTGACCTCGCAGTCGCCGGGCCCGTTCGTCTTCAGCTGAGCCCCCGTCCCCACCCGGACCGGTGTCGCCATGGGCGGCACCGGTCTCCGTCGTGACCTGCGCAAACGTCGGAAATGCGCCGATCTTGACAGTATCTGATGGGTCATCAGTCGGTGGAACTCGATGTCATTGACTTCTCCGTGCCCGCGGCCGTCAATGGCGCCCACTCATCCCTAGGAGGGGGCACACCCATGGCACTCAATCGATCCCGGGCGGCGGCCCGAAGACGGCGCTGGACCGCCGTCCTCGGCGCCACCGCCCTCGCGGTCGGCGGCGGCGCGCTCGCCGCCCCGGCGGGCGCGGCCACCACCTCGCAGTCGGTGGAATTCCAGACCCGCTGCGTCCCGCCGCCGATCGCCAACATCCCGCCGATCGAGGGCACCACCACCGCCGAGATCACGGTCGACAAGCCCAGCCCCAAGGTCGGCGAGACGGTGACCGTGACCTACACGATCACCAAGCCCGCCGCGTCCAACCCCGTCGACCTCGCGCTGCCGGCCGACATCATGACGCCCACCGGCAAGGTCGTCCTCGGCGGCGCCCAGACCGGTCAGGTCACCGTCACCGGCCCCAAGAAGAACCCGCCGGTCCCCGGCAAGGGCTCCTTCCCGGCCTTCTCCATGACGGGCACCTTCACCGCCACCGAGGCCGGGTCGATCACCCTCTCGCCCGGCGACTACAACATCCACACCAGCTACCTCATGGAGCTGGACACCCCCTGTACGGTGCTCAACCCGCCCGCCCCGGTCTCCGAGACGGTCGTCGCGAGCCCCGCGACCAACCCCAACACCCGCGCGCTCCAGCTCGACAGCGCCTCCGGTGACCCCGGCGTCCGGGTGACCGTCACCGGGAGCAGGTTCACCCCGCTCACCGAGGTCACCGTCGTCGGCCGGGCCGGCGCGGCCGAGACCGCCGACAAGATGACGGTCACGACCGACAGCGAGGGCGGCTTCGCCGCGCGCCTCAAGGTCAACGACCCGGCGACCACCGGGATCGTGGCGTACGAGGGCACGGCCTGGGACGCCGACAAGGGCGCGGGACCCGCCGCGTACAAGGTCGTCGTGCCGGCACCGCCGAACAGCCAGACGATCACCGCGGCCGTCACGGCGGGCGAGCTGTCCATGACCCAGGCCGGGGACGCCGTCCAGCTGTCCTCCGTCGACTTCGGCGCGGGCGGCGCGGCCACCGGCGCCCTGCAGACGGTGACCGTCAAGGACTTCCGCGGCGGCCCCGCCGGCTGGTCCCTGACCGGCAAGGTCACCGACTTCACCGGTCCCGGCGGCGCCATCGGCGCCGGGAACCTCAGCTGGACCCCGGCCTGCACCGCCAAGGCCGGCAGCCCCAGCACCTGCGCGGCCGGCTCCGCCGGACCCGTCGGCAGCGGCGGCGCCACCCTCGCCTCCACCCCGAACGGCACCCTCACGGGCGGCGAGTTCACCGTCGACGCGGGCCTCTCCCTCGACATCCCGGCGTTCACCGCGCCCGGGGCGTACGCGGGCGTGCTCACGCTGACCCTGTCCTGACCGCCCCGCGGGCCGGGCGCGCACCCGGCCGGCCCGCTCCCCTCCGCACCCTTCACCGATCCGCACCCTTCTCCGATCCGCACCCCGGGGGGTCCGCACCCGTGCGCACGAAGCCGTACGTCCTCCTCCTGAGCACCCTCCTCGTGCTGCTCGGCCTCGCGCCGGGCGCCCAGGCCGCCGAGAACGGCGAGTGGGCCGTCTATCCGGCCGCCTCCCGACTCGGCGGCCGCCCGTACTTCTACCTGTCCGCCGACCCCGGCAGCACGCTCACCGACCGCGTCACCGTCGCCAACAAGACGGCCGCCCCGCTCACCTTCCGGCTGTACGGCGCCGACGCCTACAACACCGACCGGGACGGCGGCTTCGCCGTCCGCACCCAGCGGGAGAAGCAGACCGGCGCCGGCGCCTGGATCAAGCCCGCGCGGACCCGGATCACCGTCCCGCCGCACTCCGCCGTGACCGTCCCGTACACCCTGACCGTCCCCGCCGACGCCGATCCCGGCGACCACCCCGGCGCGCTCGTGGCCCTCGACGAGCGGATCGCCCCGGGCGGGAAGGGCTCCGTCGCGGTCGGCGTCCAGCGCGCGGTCGGCGCCCGCGTCTACCTCCGGGTCCACGGGCCGACCGTCCCCGCCCTCGCCGTCGAGGACGTCACCCTCGACCAGGACCGGCCGCTGGTCCCCGGCACCCGCACGAGCAGCGCCCTCGTCTCGTACACCCTGCACAACCGGGGCAACGTCACCCTCAACCCCAAGGTCGTCCTGAAGGCCCAGGGCCTCTTCGGCCGCACCCTCCTCGACCGCGACCTCGGGGGAGTCCCGTCCGAGCTGCTGCCCCGCCAGAAGATCCGGCTCACCGAGCGCTGGACCGGATCCCCGCAGCTCGACTGGGGCGACGTCACGCTCACCGCCACCGCGAAGGACGTGAAGGAGACCGGCGCCGTGTCGTTCCTGGCCCTGCCCTGGCTCGCCGCCGCGGTCCTCGTCGTGGGCGGCGCGGCCGGGCTCTACGGCCTGCGGATACGCCGCCGCCGGGCACTGAGTGCGTGAGGCGCGCGCTCATCGGGGACAATGGCCCCCATGAGCGCTCGCAACCAAGAAACCGAAGCCGTCCACCGGGCCGGCTTCGCCTGCTTCGTCGGCCGCCCCAACGCGGGCAAGTCCACCCTCACGAACGCTCTGGTCGGCCAGAAGGTGGCCATCACCTCGAACCGGCCCCAGACCACCCGGCACACCGTCCGCGGCATCGTGCACCGCCCGGAGGCGCAGCTGATCCTGGTGGACACGCCGGGCCTCCACAAGCCGCGCACCCTCCTCGGCGAGCGGCTCAACGACGTGGTCCGCACCACCTGGGCCGAGGTCGACGTGATCGGCTTCTGCCTGCCCGCCGACCAGAAGCTCGGCCCCGGTGACAAGTTCATCGCCAAGGAGCTCGCCGGGATCAAGAAGACCCCGAAGGTCGCGATCATCACCAAGACCGACCTGGTCGACTCCAAGACGCTCGCCGAGCAGCTCATCGCGATCGACCAGCTCGGCAAGGAGCTGGGCTTCGAGTGGGCGCAGATCGTCCCGGTCTCCGCCGTCGGCAACAAGCAGGTCCAGCTCGTCGCCGACCTGCTCATCCCGCTCCTGCCGGAGTCCCCGCCGCTCTACCCGGAGGGCGACCTCACGGACGAGCCGGAGCAGGTCATGGTCGCCGAGCTGATCCGCGAGGCCGCGCTCGAAGGCGTACGGGACGAGCTGCCGCACTCGATCGCGGTGGTCGTCGAGGAGATGATCCCGCGCGAGAACCGCCCGGCGGACCGGCCGCTGCTCGACATCCACGCCAACGTGTACATCGAGCGCCCCAGCCAGAAGGGCATCATCATCGGCCCGAAGGGCAGCCGCCTCAAGGAGGTCGGCATGAAGTCCCGCAAGCACATCGAGGCGCTGCTCGGCACCCCGGTCTTCCTCGACCTCCACGTGAAGGTCGCGAAGGACTGGCAGCGCGACCCCAAGCAGCTCCGCAAGCTCGGGTTCTAGGGATCCCACCACCGTCCGGCCGGAGGCCGGCGCAGCCGCCCGAAGCCCGCGAGGCCGCTGGGCCTCGCGGTGCGAGGACGGCAGAAAGAGGGGGTCCCCGAGCAGTTCCGCAGGCTCGGGTTCTAGAGCGGACCCGCTACGCGCCTTCCTTGAGGACCCTCGTGATGAGGGTCCTCTGCGCGTCCGTGAGGCGGGGGTCGCAGCAGTGGACCGTGCGGCCGTCGACGGTGATCTCGTACGAGAAGCCGTCCGGCACGCCCCGGACGTCGCCGTCGCCCGCCGCGAGGACGGTGGCGGCCAGGGACTCCCACTCGGGGTCCGAGACCTCCACCTCCGCCGACCGCTCGATGCCCGCGAAACCGCCCGTGCGCCGCACTCGAATCCGCATGGCCCCTGTCTACCAGCCGGTCACTCGGTGGGCACCCCCACCGCCGTCCACGCCTTCAGGACGGCCTGGATCTCCTCCCCGTCGCCGTACCGCGCCTTCGCCGCCGCCACCGTGGCCCGCGCGAACTCGGAGAAGCGGGTCTCCGGGGTGAGGGTGCCGCCGGTCATCACGTCGTACCAGATCTGCCCGGCCCGCTCCCAGGCGTTGCCGCCGAGCTCGGTCGCGGCCAGGTAGAAGGCGTGGTTGGGGATGCCGGAGTTGATGTGCACCCCGCCGTTGTCGCGGCCCGTGCGGACGTACTGGTCCATGTGGGCGGGCTGCGGGTCCTTGCCGAGGACGTCGTCGTCGTACGCGGTGCCCGGGGCCTTCATGGACCGCAGCGCCGTCCCCTGCACGCTCGGGTGGAAGAGGCCCTCGCCGATGAGCCAGTCGGCCTGGTCGGCGCTCTGGCCCAGCGCGTACTGCTTCACGAGCGAGCCGAAGACGTCGGAGACCGACTCGTTGAGCGCGCCGGACTGGCTGAAGTACTCCAGGGCCGCCGTGTACTGCGTGAAGCCGTGGGCGAGCTCGTGGCCGATGACGTCCACGGGCAGGGTGAAGTCGAGGAAGATCTCGTCGTCGCCGTCGCCGAACACCATCTGCTCGCCGTTCCAGAAGGCGTTGCCGTAGTTCCGGTCGTAGTGGACGGAGGCGATCAGCGGCAGTCCCGAGCCGTCGATCGAGTCGCGCCCGAAGGCGTTCAGGAAGAGGTCGAAGGTGGCGCCGAGGCCCGCGTAGGCCCGGTTGACGGTGGCGTCGGCGACCGCCTCCTCGCCCTCGCCGCGGACTCGCTCGCCCGGCAGGTCGGTGCCGTGCCCGCAGTCGTGGACGGTGCGGTGCGGCTTGCCGGCGTCGGCGGGGGCGGGCGTCGGCGCGGCGCCGGGCAGCGGCAGGACCCGGAAGGTGCGGGCTGAGGCGTCCGCGATCAGGGTGCGGCGGGCGGCGGCGGCGACGGCCGGGTTCGAGGAGCGCGCGAGGTGCTCCAGGAGGTGGGGCGGCACGATCGAGCAGAAGACGGGCGTGTGGGCAGTCATCCCTGAAATGTGGCACTCCGTGACGCCGCTGTCACGAGGGGAGACGAGGATTGGCGAAATGGAGTGATGAGTCACCTTTCGGCCTTGACGCGGACGCCGTCCCGCATACTGAAACAGGACGTCCGCCTTTCGCGGACCTGGGCTAGGGTGACGCACATCATGCGTTTCGGGCTGCTTCTCCTTAGCTGCCGCGGCGAGGGCCTGTAGTCGTAGGCCGACCCCCTCCCCGCGGGACCTGGTGTTGCGTTCGACAGTCGGCCGTCCCTCCCGCAGGACCCGAGGAGCCCTACGCAATGTCTCAGTCGCCTTTCGTCAGCCGTCCGACGCCCATCACCAACGCGACCCACACGCAGCAGCCGTCCGGGATGCCGATCCACAAGTACGGCCGGTACGAGGCCGTGGTCATCCCCGACCGGACCTGGCCCGAGAAGCGCATCACCAAGGCGCCCCGCTGGCTGTCCACCGACCTGCGTGACGGCAACCAGGCCCTGATCGACCCGATGTCCCCGGCCCGCAAGCGCGAGATGTTCGACCTGCTCGTACGCATGGGCTACAAGGAGATCGAGGTCGGCTTCCCGTCCTCCGGCGACACCGACTTCGCGTTCGTGCGCTCCATCATCGAAGAGGGCGCGATCCCGGACGACGTCACCATCTCCGTGCTGACCCAGGCCCGCGAGGACCTGATCGAGCGGACCGTGGAGTCCCTGGTCGGCGCCAAGCGCGCCACCGTCCACCTGTACAACGCCACCGCGCCCACCTTCCGCCGGGTCGTCTTCCGCGGCTCGAAGGAGCAGATCAAGCAGATCGCCGTGGACGGCACGCGGCTGGTGATGGAGTACGCGGAGAAGCTGCTGGGCCCGGAGACGGCCTTCGGCTACCAGTACAGCCCCGAGATCTTCACCGACACCGAGCTGGACTTCGCCCTGGAGGTCTGCGAGGCGGTCTGTGACGTCTGGCAGCCCGGCCCGGGCCGCGAGATCATCCTCAACCTGCCCGCCACCGTGGAGCGTTCGACGCCGTCCACGCACGCGGACCGGTTCGAGTGGATGTCCCGGAACCTGACCCGCCGCGAGCACATCTGCATCTCCGTCCACCCGCACAACGACCGCGGCACCGCGGTGGCGGCGGCCGAGCTGGCCGTCATGGCGGGCGCGGACCGCGTCGAGGGCTGCCTGTTCGGCCAGGGCGAGCGGACCGGCAACGTCGACCTGGTGACGCTGGGCATGAACCTGTTCTCGCAGGGCGTCGACCCGCAGATCGACTTCTCCCAGATCGACGAGATCCGCCGTACCTCCGAGTACTGCAACCAGATGGAGGTCCACCCGCGCCACCCCTACGCGGGCGACCTGGTCTACACCGCCTTCTCCGGCTCCCACCAGGACGCCATCAAGAAGGGCTTCGACGCCATGGAGGCCGACGCGGCCGCCGTCGGCAAGACCGTCGACGAGATCGAGTGGGCGGTGCCGTACCTGCCGATCGACCCGAAGGACGTCGGCCGCTCCTACGAGGCCGTCATCCGGGTCAACTCGCAGTCCGGCAAGGGCGGTATCGCGTACGTCCTGAAGAACGACCACAAGCTGGACCTGCCCCGCCGGATGCAGATCGAGTTCTCGAAGATCATCCAGCAGAAGACCGACAGCGAGGGCGGCGAGGTCACGCCGGCCGCGATCTGGGCCGTCTTCCAGGACGAGTACCTGCCCAACCCGGACAACGCCTGGGGCCGCATCCAGCTGCGCTCCGGCCAGACCACCTCCGACACCGACGGCACGGACACCCTGACCGTCGAGGCGGTCGTGGACGGCGCCGACACCGTCCTGACGGGCTCCGGCAACGGTCCGATCTCCGCGTTCTTCGCCGCGCTGCAGTCCATCGGCGTCGACGCCCGCCTGCTGGACTACCAGGAGCACACGATGAGCGAGGGCGCCTCCGCGCAGGCCGCCTCGTACATCGAGTGCGCCATCGACGGCAAGGTCCTGTGGGGCATCGGCATCGACGCCAACACGACCCGCGCCTCCCTGAAGGCGGTCATCTCGGCGGTCAACCGCTCCGCCCGCTGACCCCGGCACCCCTCGTCCGCTGCCCCGCACCCTTCCTCCCGGAGGGTGCGGGGCAGCGGCATGTGTGAGACGCGTCACGGTTTCATGTTCCCTTAAGGAAGATCGCCCAGGCATGTCGGAATCGGCGTCATATCAGGTGAGTTGACGGCACATCGGAGAATGGCGGAAGGTCGGCTCGTCCACTCGGACACACCCCCACGCGCCCTCTCCGTACCTCCCTGACCTGGAGTTCCGCATGCGCACGACCGCTGCCGTGGCCGCCGTCCTCGCGGTGACCGGTGCCGCCCTCACCTGGGCCCCCGTCGCCTCCGCCACCACCACCGAGTGCGCCTCGCAGCCGCTCGGCACGGCCGGTCTGTACGCCGAGTTCGTCGAGAAGGACTCCGTCCGCCACTCGGACTCCGAGGGCGCGGTCGCGGTCGGCGGCGACGCCACCTTCGGCGCCCCGGGCCTGTCCGGCTTCTCCGTCGGCTCCGGCCTCTCCGGCGCCGACCTCGCGAAGCTGCCCGGCGGGCACAGCCTCGTCGTCGGCGGCACCCTCAAGGCCAACGGCGTGGTCCTGGTGAAGGGGTCCGGCATCGCGGGCAAGGTCGTGGACGCCTCGAAGGGCGACGGCTTCGGCGTCGACCAGGACAAGGTCGCGGAGGGCGCCTCCCCGATCGACTTCGGCAAGGAGTTCGCGAAGCTCCGCACCCTCTCCACCGGCTGGGCCGGCGAGAAGCCCAACGGCGAGGTGGCCGGCGGCGAGGACGGACGGAGCCTCTACCTCACCGGCGCCGACGCGCGGCTGAACGTCTTCGCGGTGAGCGGCGCCGACCTGGAGAAGGCCGGCGAGATCTACCTCAAGGTCCCGGCCGGCTCCTCCACCCTGGTCAACGTCATCGGCACGTCGTACGACATGCAGGCGAAGCCCACCTCCGGGGTGTGGATCTGGGACGGCGCCGCGTACGTCCAGGACGACTACGACCAGCACACCGCCGGCCACAAGAGCATCCGCTCCCGGCTGCTGTGGAACTTCCCGCAGGCCGAGACCGTCAGGAAGAACCACGCCGCCTGGCCGGGAACGATCCTCGCGCCGAACGCCGCCGTCACCATGGGCAGCGAGGGCGCGTACGGCCCCGGGCACATCAACGGCTCCGTGATCGCCGAGTCGCTGGACACCGTCCCCGGCGCCGAGACCCACCAGATGAACTTCACCGGCTGCCTTCCCCGGGTGACCACCCCCGGTCCGGTCGTCACCCCCGAGACGCCCAAGCCGACCGACACCCCCGCGCCCTCCCCGTCGGGCACCACCACCCAGGGCACCCCCGAGGACTCCGGGACCCCCTCGGGCTCCGCGTCCCCGTCGACCCCGGCCGCCCCGGGTGCGCCGGGTGAGACCACCACCCCTGCCACGACGCCGACCCCGGCGCCGTCCGCCACCCCGGAGGGTGATCTCGCGACGACCGGTTCGGCCATCGGCCCCGGTGCGATCGCCGCCGCCGTGGCCGCCGTCGCCGTCGGCGGAGGCTTCCTGGCCTTTGCGAAGCGCCGTCGCCGCGCCTCCTGAGGCCTCCCGGAGGGGTGACGTGTCTCGGCCAAGTCCACGGTGAACTCCTGACGGGGTGCTGACGCCACATCAAGGATGTGGCTAACATCACGCCAACGCCGGCAGTGCAGCCGGGCCGTTGAGGAGGTGCGTGTGCGGTCTGCCCGGAATTCACGTGGTGGGAAGGTGACCGTCTGCGGAATCCGCACCTCCTGGAACACCGTCGGAGACGGCGAGTTCTTCTGCGAGGAGTGCGGGGGCGACCGCAACTACCGGCGGCGCACCGGCCGCCGCAGGTTCGCCGTCCTGGGCGTCCCCGTCCTGCCCCGCGGCTGTACCGGCCCCGTCGTCGAGTGCGCCGCCTGCCACACGCACTTCGGTACGGAGGTGCTCGACCACCCGACGACGAGCCGTTTCTCGGCGATGCTGCGGGACGCCGTGCACACCGTCGCCCTGGCCGTGCTCGCGGCCGGCGGCACCGAATCCCGCGAGGTCCTGGACCGGGCCGTCACCGCGGTCCGGTCCGCCGGCTTCGCCGAGTGCACGGCCGTCCAGCTCGTCGACCTCGTCGAGGCCCTGGAGGCCGACACCGGGCGCTTCATGCCCGAGGTGAACCCCGAGGGCACACTCCTCGCGATCGAGCTCCACGAGGCCCTGGAGCCGCTCACCCCGCACCTGGCGCCCGCCGGGCGGGAGTCGATCCTGCTCCAGGCCGCCCGGATCGCCCTCGCGGACGGCGCCTACAGCCCGGTCGAGACGGAGGTCCTCGGAACCGTCGGGAACGCGCTCGCGCTCGCCCCCGAGGACACCGTCCGCCTGCTGGCCTCGGCCCGTACCGTCCCCTAGGTCTCAGGGGACGATGTTCTGGTTCAGCCGGAACACGTTGTCGGGGTCGTACCGGCGCTTCACCGCGCGCAGCCGGGCGTAGTTCCGGCGGTAGTCGACCCGCCCGCACGCGCCGTACGGCCCGCGCGTGCCGGGCGCTGCCCCGCCCCCGCCCCGTGTGGGCAACCGTCCCGCTGGGGCGGGACGGGTGGGCACACGGGACGGCGCCCTTGCGGGCGCCTCCGCCTTCCGTGCCTGGACCCGCACCCCAGCGTGCCGCACGACGTGGTGCGGTCAGGGCGCGGGAGCCTAGGCCCGGCAAGGGCGCCGTCCGTTGTGCCCACCCGTTCCGCCCTGGCGGAACGTATGCCCACAACGGGGTGGGCGGGGGTGCCGGTCCAGCGGGGTGGTTGTCCGCAGGGGCGATGGGTGCCGGCTCGGCGGGCGCAGCGGACAGGGAGCGTCAGAGCAGGTTGTGGGCGTACGCGTAGGCCGTCGCTGATGCTCGTGAGGTCACGCCCAGCTTCGCGAAGATCTTGTTCAGGTGCCGCGCCACCGTGTGCTCGCTGATCACCAGCGCCCGCGCGACGTCCTTGTTCGTTCCGCCCGACGCGACGAGGCCCAGCACCTCCGCCTCCCGGGCCGTCAGGCCGCCCGGCAACCGTCGACGCGTCAGCAGCGCCGCCGCCCGCCGCGCGTCCGGCACCGCCCCGAGACGTTCGAACACCATCCGCGCCGCGCCCAGCTCCAGGCGCGCCGCCTCCTCGTCGCCCACCGTCCGGTCGACCGCCGCCAGCAGCATCCGCACCTGCGCCGCCTCGTACGGCACCCGCAGCTCCAGCCACCCCGCGAGCGCCCGGCGCAGCAGTCGCAGCGCGGGCTCCGGACGGGCCTCCGCCAGGGCGACCGCGCCCCGCGCCGTGTCGGCCATCGCCCGGAGCAGCGGTACGTCCCCGGCCAGCGCCGCCAGCTCCGTCGACGCGCCCGCCGCCCCGCGTACGTCACGGACGGCGAGGGCCACCTCCGTACGGGCGGCGAGCAGCCGGGCCCGGCCGAGGACGTCGTGGCGGGGGTCGCTCTGGCACGCGAGCGCCAGGCCGACGCCCGCCACCGCCGCCTCGGCCCGGCCCTGCGCGAGGCGCAGCAGCGCGAGGCCCGGCTGCGGGATCCGGCCCAGCTCGTGGGCGTGGGCGTACGAGACGGCGGCCTCGTCCAGGCGGCCCTGGCGCCGCTGCACGTCCCCGGCGGCGTAGTACGCGGCGGCGGCCGACTCCAGGCAGTCCACCGGCACCTCCCGGCACGCCTGCCGCGCCTCCGCCTCCGCGAGCCCCCACGCTCCGAGGAGGTCGAGCACCTCGACCCGGTGCGCCCGGCACACGCCCCGGAAGGGGTTCTCGCCGGAGGGCACGGCCATGGGGAGGGCGGTGGCGGCGGGGGCCTCCGGCGGGGCGGGGACCGCATCCGCGTCCGTCGGCCGGCCCGTCCACGGCGGCGCGCACCATTCCATCGCCGCGTTCGTCCACTCCACCGCCCGGCCGAAGTCCGCCGCCTCCATGCACCGGGTCAGGACCAGGCAGTACAGCCAGCCCGTGAACATGCCGGTCAGTTCGCCCGCCGACACCGCGCACATCGCGTCGTCGAGGAGCGCCATGGCCTCGGTGCGCCGGCCGTCGGCGAGGAGGACCGAGGCCTCGGCCTGGCGGCTCAGGGCGAGGAGGTCCGGGCTGCCGGAGCGGACGGCGAGCCGGGTCATGCGCCGGGTGGCGGCGAGGGCGGCCGCGCGGTCGCCGCGCCCCGCCGCCTCCTCCGCGTCGGTCCAGGCGAGGAAGCACTGCTCGGGGCAGGGCGGCTCGTCGTCCAGGTGGTGGTGGGACCGGTGCAGCCAGCCGGACGCCGCCGCGGGCCGTCCCAGGCCCTCGTACTCGTACGACAGCCACCAGGAGGCGAGCCCGGCGCCCCGGTGGTCGCCGCCCGCCACGTACGCCGCGTGCGCGCGCAGCCGGGCCGTCACGGACTCGTCCACGCGGCCCGACCACCAGGCCGCGTCGGCCAGGGTCATCAGGTCGTCGGCGGTCAGCGCGCGCGAGGGGTGGGCGTCCTGGGCGTGCAGCAGCCCGTACGCCTCGGCCCAGGACTCCCGGGCCGCCGCGGTCCTCGCCTGCGCGATCCCGTCGATCGTGGGTGCGGACATGGCCCTCACCTCTTCCGGGTCCTTCCAGCGTAGGACCGGGCAGAGGGGAGGGCCCCCGGGGTTACTTGATCGCGCCGCTCGCGCGCAGCATGTCCTCGCGCTCGACGATCTTCACGCGCTCGCGGCCCTGCGGCTCGCCGAGCGCCTTCTCGGCGGCGTCGAGGGCGTGCCAGCCCTCCCACGTCGTGTACGTGATGCCCTTGCCCTCCAGGAAGGACACGACCGCGTCCGTCTCCGGGGCGTCGGGCGTGAGCAGGCGCCCGTTCGCGAAGTCGTCCAGGAGGTTCGCGACGGTCTCGTTGGCGTCGCCCTTGGTGTGGCCGATGAGGCCGACGGGGCCGCGCCGGATCCAGCCGGTGCAGTAGGTGGAGGCCATGTGCTCGCCGGTCTCCTCGATGACACGGCCGCCCTGGTCGGGGACGGTGCCGGAGACGGTGTCCCAGGGGAGCTTGGGCAGCTCGTCGGAGAGGTAGCCGACGGCGCGGTAGACGGCCTGGACGTCCCAGTCGGTCGTCTGGCCGGTGCCCTTCACGTTGCCCGTGCCGTCGAGCTCGGTGCGCTCGGTGCGCAGGCCGACGACCTGGCCGTCCTCGCCGAGGATCTCGACGGGGGACTCGAAGAAGTGCAGGAAGAGCTTGTGCGGGCGGTCGCCGATGTCGCGGATCGCCCAGTTCTCCAGGGTCTTGGCGACCATGTCGGTCTGCTTGTTCTTGCGGCGCTCGGCGATCGAGCCCTCGTCGTAGTCGATGTCCTCGGGGTTGACGATGACCTCGATGTTCGGCGAGTGGTCGAGCTCGCGCAGCTCCATGGGGCTGAACTTGGCCTGGGCCGGGCCGCGGCGGCCGAAGACGTGGATCTCGACGGCCTTGTTGGCCTTGAGGCCCTCGTAGACGTTCGCCGGGATCTCGGTCGGAAGCAGCTCGTCCGCCGTCTTGGCGAGGATGCGGGCGATGTCGAGGGCCACGTTGCCGACGCCGAGGACGGCGACCTTCTCGGCCGAGAGCTCCCAGGTGCGCGGGACGTCCGGGTGGCCGTCGTACCAGGAGGCGAAGTCGGCGGCGCCGAGCGAGCCTTCGAGCTCCACGCCGGGGATCCTCAGCTCGCGGTCGGCCATGGCGCCGGTCGAGAAGATCACCGCGTCGTAGAAGGCACGCAGGTCGTCGAGGTGCACGTCGGTGCCGTAGTCGACGTTGCCGAAGAGGCGGACCTGCGGCTTGTCGAGGACCTGGTGGAGGGCGGTGATGATGCCCTTGATGCGGGGGTGGTCGGGGGCGACGCCGTAGCGGATGAGGCCGAAGGGGGCGGGCATCCGCTCGAAGAGGTCGATCGACACGCCCGGCTCGGCGGCGGCCTCGGACTTCAGCAGCGCATCGGCGGCGTAGATTCCGGCGGGGCCGGCGCCGACGATCGCGACCCGGAGGGGGCGGGGCATGTCTGGGTTTCCCTTCGCAAGCGACGTGGCGACGAGGCCGCCGACACTTAGGCCACCCTAAATAACTGATTGCGCGGAGTGGTACCCGCCCCCGGTCTATGGCCTCATAAGCCGAACTTATGACTTCCCAAAGGGTGGCTAGGACCCGAGGGCGTCGACCACGACGGCCACCAGCGCCGCCACCCCGCCGAGCCCGCGGACGAGGAGGAATTCCACCACGCCTTCACGAACAACCTCGGCGCGGAGGCAACGACAACATCCTGCAGCCCTCCGTGCAGCACGAGAACCACGAGAAGAACGCCAAGCGCTCGAAGGGGATCACCGCGTACAGGCTGTTCGACGGCCGCGGCCACTACACCTGCGGCGAGGCCGGCGAGGTCGTCGCCGACCTGGCCATCGACTGGGCCCTCGCGCCCACGCCGGGAGACCTCGCGGCCTCCTGACTACGCCGCGACGCCGGCGACGAACGCCGCCCAGGCTGCCGCCGGCACGACCAGGACGGGCCCGTCGGTGACCTTGCTGTCCCGGACCGGGACGACCCCGGGGACGTCGTCGAGGACCTCGACGCAGCTGCCGCCCTCGCCATTGCTGTAGCTGCTCTTGCGCCAGGCGGCGCCCGTGAAGTCGTACGCGACCTCGACGCAGTCGCCGCCGGAAGCGTTGCTGTAGGAGCTCTTGAACCAGTGGGCGTTGCTCAGGTCGTACGCGCGCATCGTCTGTAGTCCTCCGCCGCCGACTCGATCAGGGCCAGGGACGCCTCAGGCGACAAGGTGGCGACCCTGAGCAGATCGTAGGTGCGCTGTGCCTGCTTCACCACAGCCGGATCGTCGAGGAGCGTCCCCGAAAACTCCGTCTCTGTGTAGGCCGTTGGCGGCTGGTCCTCGAACTCCATGAGCTTGAGCGTTCCGGTCATGTGCGCATGAGCGCCGACGGAGCGGGGCAGGACGCTCAGCAGTACCCACCGCTGCCGCGTGAGGGTCGCGATGCGATCCAGCGTCATCGCCATGACCGCAGGCCCACCCACGGGGGTCAGCAGCACGTTCTCGTGCAGGACGACCCAATACTCGGGCCTTGTAGCGTCCGCGAGGATCCTTGCTCGGTCGAGCCGTGCGGTGAGCTTCTCCTCGATGTACTCCTCCGTGGCGAACGGGTACATCGCCAGCGTCTGAGCTCGCATGTACTCCGCGGTCTGCATCAGACCCGGCACCACCGTCGGCGCGAACTCGCAGATCCTCGTCGCCACCGCCTCCAGCTCCGCCACCGCGCTGAAATAGGACGCGTACGGCGACTTGTCGATGAGCTTGCGCCACGTGCGTTCGAAAATACCGCCGGTTTGTAGGACCTCGTCGATTCGTACCGCCACATCCAGCTGCGGCTTTCGAATTCCCTGCTCGAACAGGCCGATGTACGCCCCGGATACGAACACCCGTCTGCCCAGTTCGCCCTGAGAGAGGCTCGCCGCCTCCCGGCGTTCCTTCAGGAGCTCGCCGAAGAACTCCCACGCGTCCTGCTGCTTGCTTCTGGCCATGGATTAACTCCCCAACCCTACGCCGCAGTTGTACGGCCTGCGCGTCTGCCGATTCTACGGATCCGACCCCACCCTGGTGAGGCGAAGCGTGAAATAGATTCAGAAAGGCATATGTTGGTGAAGGAAGACATCTTGAAGACGCCCTCGGGGGTCATCGAAGCCGCACAAGAGGCAGTGACGGAATTGCGCGAGGCACTCGCAAGGGCAGGAGTCGTACTCCCCTCGCTCGGCCTCGACGTCGTCACCCTCGCCGCCGATCCTCCGAGGCCGCTCGTCGAATTGGGATGCTGCACGGTGGAAACGGCCCGGCTCCTCGCCGCCGCCGTACTGCCGAGGGAGGAGAGTCGCTCATGACGCTGCCCATCGGGTCGTACGTCGTCGAGATCCGTACCGGACGGGTCGGGAGGCTCATGGGGCGCGAGGGCCCTTATGTCCAGATCCGTCCGCTGGGCGGCGGGCGGGAGTGGGACGTGGAGCCGGAGGGGGTGCGGGAGGCCACCTCGGCGGAGCGGCTGAGCGCGGCCACGGCGCACGTCAACGCCCGCAGCCGCGGCGAGGTGCCCTGACCCCCCTCTGGTCGGGTGAAACGCGGTTTGGGCGGCCTTTTGGTCCATCCGCCGCGCCCGCGCTGCACACGCCTCGTCGCACCGGTTACGTGGTTGCCGCGAACCAGTTCGTGTTCGTCGACCACGAAGGGAGATGAGGTGTTCGGCATGGTGGGACGAGGGACGGTCGCGAGACCGGCGTACCGGCTGGCGGCGGTGTCCGTGGCGGCAGGAGCGTTGCTCGCGGGGGGACTTACGGGCGCGAAGGCCGCCGAGCCGGAGGGGCGGTACGTGATCGTCCTGAAGGACTCGGCGCGGGGCCGGCTCGACACGGTCGTGCGGGGGCACGGGCGGGACCACGGGGTGCGCGTGGGCTTCCGGTACAGCCATGCGCTGGTCGGGTACTCGGCGGTGGTGCCGGAGTCCCAGGTGGCCGCGCTGCGGGCGGACCCGAACGTGAAGGCGGTGGCCCCGGACCTGCCCGTCCACGCCACCCAGCAGGTGCTCCCGACGGGAGTGGACCGGATCCAGGCCGATGTGAGCAGTACGGCCTCCGGGAACGGGACGGGGGCCGTCGACACGGCGGTGGCCATCCTCGACACCGGGATCGACACCGGGCACCGTGATCTCAACGTGGCCGGCGGGTTCAACTGCATGAATCCCTCGCGGCCCGAGGCCTACCGGGACAACAACGGCCACGGCACCCACGTGGCCGGTACCGTCGCCGCCCGGGACAACGGCGACGACGTCGTCGGGGTCGTGCCGGGCGCCCGGCTGTACGCGGTGAAGGTGCTCGGCGCCAGTGGCAGCGGATCCACCTCCAACATCGTCTGCGGGCTCGACTGGCTCGCGCAGAACGCCGCCGCGCTCGGCATCAAGACCGCGAACATGAGCCTCGGCGGCGACGGAGCCGACGACGGCAACTGCGGCTTCTCCAACGATGACCCCGAGCACCAGGCGATCTGCCACGTGGTCGACGACACCGGCGTCACCATGGTGGTCGCGGCCGGCAACAGCAGCGACGACCTGGCGAACCACACCCCCGCCGCCTTCGACGAGGTCCTCTCCGTGACCGCCGTGGCCGACTTCGACGGGCAGCCCGGAGGCGGCGCCACCGCGACCTGCCGGACGTCCAACGCGGACGACACCGCGGCCGGCTTCTCCAGCTTCGCCGTCAGTGCCGCGGACGCCGCCCACACCATCGCCGGTCCGGGCGTGTGCATCGAGTCCACCCGCAACCGTGGCCGCACGATCGTCTTCTCCGGCACCTCCATGGCCTCGCCGCACGTGACCGGCACCGCCGCGCTGTGCCTCACCGGGCCCTGCGCGGGCATGACCCCCGCCCAGGTGATCGGCAAGCTCCGCGGCGACGCGGCCGCCCAGCCCGCCTCGTACGGCTTCGCGGGCGACCCGAACGCGCCCGTCACCGGGCGCTACTACGGGCACCTCGTCCACGCCGGCGGCTACTGAGCCACCCCTCGCCCACGACGGAGCCCCGGGTACCGGCCCGGGGCTCCGTCGGCGTACGCGAGAATGGGGGCATGAGTCTGTTCCGCGACGACGGCATCGTGCTGCGCACCCAGAAGCTGGGTGAAGCGGACCGCATCATCACGATCCTCACGCGCGGTCACGGCCGCGTACGCGCCGTCGCGCGCGGGGTGCGCCGTACGAAGTCGAAGTTCGGGGCGCGGCTCGAACCCTTCTCGCACGTGGACGTGCAGTTCTTCGCCCGGGGGAGTGAGCTGGTCGGGCGCGGGCTGCCGCTGTGCACCCAGAGCGAGACCATCGCCGCGTACGGCAGCGGGATCGTCACCGACTACGCCCGGTACACGGCCGGCACGGCCATGCTGGAGACGGCGGAACGGTTCACCGACCACGAGGGGGAGCCCGCCGTCCAGCAGTACCTGCTGCTCGTGGGGGGCCTGCGGACGCTCTCCCGGGGCGAGCACGCGCCGCACCTCATCCTGGACGCCTTCCTCCTCCGCTCCCTCGCCGTGAACGGCTACGCGCCCAGCTTCGACGACTGCGCGAAATGCGGACTCCACGGCCCGAACCGGTTCTTTTCGGTCGCGGCGGGCGGGGTCATATGCGGCGACTGCCGGGTGCCCGGAAGCGTCGTACCCTCTGCGGAGGCCATCGGCCTGCTCAGCGCGCTGCTCACCGGCGACTGGGCGACGGCGGACGCGTGCGAGCCGCGTCACGTCAGGGAGGGCAGCGGGCTCGTGTCCGCCTATCTGCACTGGCACCTGGAGCGCGGCCTGCGCTCCCTGCGGTACGTAGAGAAAAGCTAGGAGAGACCACTCATGGCCATCGCACGACTCCTCGGGCGCCAGCGTCGGGAGTACAGGACACCCGAGCCGCACCCGTCCGGTGCCCGCCCGCCGAAGCTCCAGACCGAGCTCGTGCCGGAGCACGTCGCGATCGTCATGGACGGCAACGGCCGCTGGGCCAAGGAGCGCGGGCTGCCGCGCACCGAGGGGCACAAGGTCGGCGCCGAGCAGGTGCTCGACGTCCTCCAGGGCGCGATCGAGATGGGCGTGGGGGCGATCTCGCTGTACGCCTTCTCCACCGAGAACTGGAAGCGCTCGCCCGAGGAGGTGCGCTTCCTGATGAACTTCAACCGCGACTTCATCCGCAAGACGCGCGACCAGCTCGACGAGCTCGGCATCCGCGTGCGCTGGGTCGGCCGGATGCCCAAGCTGTGGAAGTCGGTGGCCAAGGAGCTCCAGGTCGCGCAGGAGCAGACCAAGGACAACACCAAGCTCACGCTCTACTTCTGCATGAACTACGGCGGTCGCGCGGAGCTCACCGACGCGGCGCAGGCGATGGCCGAGGACGTGAAGGCGGGCCGGCTCGAACCGTCGAAGATCACCGAGAAGACCATCCAGAAGTACCTCTACTACCCGGACATGCCGGACGTGGACCTCTTCCTGCGGCCCAGCGGCGAGCAGCGCACCTCCAACTACCTGATCTGGCAGAGCGCGTACGCCGAGATGGTCTTCCAGGACGTGCTGTGGCCCGACTTCGACCGCCGCGACCTGTGGCGGGCGTGCATCGAGTACGCGCAGCGCGACCGCCGCTTCGGCGGCGTCGACCCGGCCGACCTCGCCGTCCTCGACAAGGCGTAGCGTCTCCGGCGGGAACGAGGGGGGAACGATGGAGCTGGTCTACACACCGACGCGCGCCGACGTGGCCGATGCCGTCCGCGTGCGGATGAAGCACAGCTGGTTCCGGTGGCTCCTGCGGGTGCTGCGGCTCGTCGCGGTCCTGGCGGCCCTGGTGCTGGTCCTGGAACTGTTCGGGCCCGGTGACCCCAAGCCGGCGGGCGCCGTGCGCATGGCGGGGTTCGTCCTGCTGCTCCTGGTCCTCGGGCCGCTCGCGCGGTGGGTCACCTCCCGGCAGATGTACGCGCTGATCGGGAGTCAGGGCGAGCACCGGGCCCGCGTGGACGAGGACGGTGTGCGCTGGACGACCCGCGACAGCGAGGTCGTCCACCGCTGGCAGCTCCTTGCCCGGTACGTCGAGACGCCCACGCAGTTCGTGCTGCTCTCCGCCGACAAGGGCGGTGTCGGCGTGGCCGCTCTGCCCAAGCGGGGCTTCGCCGACCCCGCCGAGGTCGACCGGCTTCGGCAGGTCCTGGACCGGAACATCACCCGCCTGTGACGGATGTGCGAAGGGCCCGCACCGAATGATTCGGTGCGGGCCCTTCGTATGTCAGGTCACTTCTCCGCGCACTCCGCGCACGTGCCGAAGATCTCGACCGTGTGCGCCACGTTCACGAAGCCGTGCTCCGACGCGATCGTCTCGGCCCACTGCTCCACCATCGGGCCCTCCACCTCCACGGCCTTGCCGCAGACACGGCAGACCAGATGGTGGTGGTGGTCGCCGGTCGAGCAGCGGCGGTACACCGTCTCGCCCTCGCTGGTGCGCAGCGCGTCCACCTCGCCCGCGTCCGCGAGGGACTGGAGCGTGCGGTAGACGGTCGTGAGGCCGACGGAGTCGCCGCGGTGCTTGAGCATGTCGTGCAGCTCCTGGGCGCTGCGGAACTCGTCCACCTCGCTCAGTGCCGCCGACACGGCGGCCCGCTGCTTGGTCGAGCGGCCGCGTACGGGGGGTCCTGCCGTCGCCACGGGGGCCTCCTTGGATGCTTGTCCTGCCCCCGCCATTCTGCCAGCCCCCCGCGCCCCCGGGATCAGTCGCGGATCAGACCTTCACGTCGTCCGTCGGCCGCCGGGTGGCCGGAACCTGCGCGTCGCAGTCGCGGGTGGCCGCTTCCGCCGCCCGGGCCCGCCGCTTGGCGAGCGGCGTGGCGAGGAGGGTCAGGACGATGAAGATCCCGATCGCGTACAGGACGATCGTCGCGCCGGGCGGCACGTCCTGGTAGTACGAGGTGACCGTGCCCGCCAGGGTGACCGTGATGCCGGTCGCCACCGCGAGGACGAAGGTCGCGCGGAAGGACTTCGACAGCTGCTGGGCCGCCGCCACGGGCACCACCATGAGCGCGCTGACGAGCAGCAGGCCCACGACCCGCATGGCGACCGTGACGGTCACCGCGGCGGTGACCGCGATCAGCAGGTTCAGGGCGCGCACCGGCAGGCCGGTGACCCGGGCGAACTCCTCGTCCTGGCTGACGGCGAAGAGCTGCTTGCGCAGGCCGACGGTGACCAGGACCACGAAGGCGGCGAGGATGCTGATCGCCGTGACGTCCTCCGGGGACACGGTGGAGAGCGATCCGAAGAGGTACGTGGTCAGATTGGCGTTGGAGCCGGTCTTCGAGAGGCTGGTCAGCATGACGCCGCCTGCCATGCCTCCGTAGAAGAGCAGCGCGAGTGCGAGGTCGCCGCGGGTCTTCCCGTACGCCCGGATCAGCTCCATCGCGATCGAGCCGACAACGGCGACGAGGGTCGCCATCCAGATCGGGTTGGCGTTCAGCAGGAAGCCGAGGCCGACACCGGTCATGGCGACGTGGCCGATGCCGTCGCCCATGAGGGCCTGGCGGCGCTGGACGAGGTAGATGCCGACGGCGGGGGCGGTGATGCCGACGAGGACGGCGGCGAGGAGCGACCGCTGCATGAAGGCGTCGTTGAGGAATTCCATGTCAGGTCAGCAGTCCCGTACGGAGCGGCTCGCCGGCCGCGTGCGGATGAACGTGGTCGTGGCCCGGCAGCGCGTGCTGGCCGAGGGCCTCGGGCGGCGGGCCGTCGTGGACGACGCAGCCGTCGCGCAGGACGACCGCGCGGTCGATGAGCGGCTCCAGGGGGCCCAGCTCGTGCAGGACGAGGAGGACGGAGGTGCCGTCGGCGACCTGCTCGCGCAGGGTCGAGGCGAGGATCTCCTGGCTGGCGAGGTCCACGCCGGCCATCGGCTCGTCCATGATCAGGAGTTCGGGCCGGGAGGCGAGCGCGCGGGCGATCAGGACCCGCTGGTGCTGGCCGCCGGAGAGCGCGGAGACGGAGTCCTTGGCGCGGTCGGCGAGGCCGACGAGCTCGATGGCCCGCTCGACGGCGGCCCGGTCTTCCTTCGTCGTCCAGCCGAACCTGCGGCGGGAGAGCCGGCCCGAGGAGACGACCTCGCGGATGGTGGCGGGGACGCCGGCGGCGGCGGTGGTGCGCTGCGGGACGTAGCCGACGCGCGCCCACTCGCGGAACCGCTTCCGCTCGGTGCCGAACAGCTCGATCGTGCCGCCGGTCAGCGGCACCTGGCCGATGATCGCGCGGACGGCGGTGGACTTGCCGGAGCCGTTGGCGCCGAGCAGGGCGACGACCTCGCCGCGGCGGACGGTGAGGTCGACGCCCCGGAGGACGGGGCGGGCGCCGAGGGCCGCCGTGGCTCCGCGGACGGAAATGACGGGCTCGTCGTTCAAGGCTGTCTCCTACTTGGCGCCGAGCGCGGTCTTCAGTGCGGCGAGGTTGGACTGCATGACCTCGATGTAGTCATCGCCCTTGGACTTGTCCGTGATTCCCTCGAGGGGGTCGAGGACGTCCGTCTTCAGGCCGGTGTCGCCGGCGAGGGTCTTCGCGGTCTTGTCGCTCGCGAGGGTCTCGAAGAAGACGGTGGAGACCTTGTCCTTCGCCGCGATGTCCTGGAGTTCCTTGATGCGGGCGGGGCTCGGCTCGGACTCGGGGTCGATGCCGGTGATGCCCTCCTGCTCCAGGCCGTACCGCTCGGCGAGGTAGCCGAAGGCGGAGTGGGTGGTGATGAAGGTCTTCGTGGCGGTGTTCTTCAGGCCCGTCTCGAACGCGGTGTTCAGGTCGCCGAGCTTCTTCACCAGGGCTTCGGTGTTCTTCTTGTAGTCGGCGGCGTGGTCCGGGTCCGCCTTCTCCAGGGCGCTGCCGACGCCCTTGGCGACCTCGGCGTACTTCACGGGGTCGAGCCAGATGTGCGGGTCGGCGCCGGCCTCGGACCCGTGCGCGTGCTCCTCGCCGTGCCCGTGGTCGTGGCCGACCTCGGTGCCGTGTTCCTCGAGCTTCGTCAGCGTGGCGGCGTCGACGGTGTTCTTCACGCCGGCCTGGGCGATGGCGTCGTCGACGGCGGGCTGGATGCCCTTGAGGTAGAGGATGACGTCGGCCTCGCCGAGCTCGCCGATCTGCTTCGGCTTGAGCTCCAGGTCGTGCGGCTCGACGCCCGGCTTGGTGAGCGTGTTGACGGCGACGTGGCCGCCGCCTATCTGCTCGGCCAGGTACTGCATGGGGTAGAACGACGCCACCACGTCCAGCTTGCCGTCGCTTCCCTTGCCCGCGGCGTCGGACGATCCCGCGCAGGCGGAGAGGGAGACGATGCCGAGTGCGACGGCTCCGGCGAGGGTGGTGGCGGGTATGAGGCGACGTACGTTCATGACACTCATTTTCAACAAAACTGGAAACGGTTGTCAATTGCCCTCCGTGTGGTCCCGCCCACGGGGTCCCTCGGGAGCCTTCGCGGGCCCCCGCCGCCGAACCGATTTGATACAGGGGGCGTGCGCGCCGGTAACCTGAGGCATTCGCACTTCGTCGTCGTAATGAAGAGAGCACCGTGGCCGCCGACAAGATCGACACCATCGTCAGCCTGAGCAAGCGCCGTGGCTTCGTCTACCCGTGCAGTGAGATCTACGGCGGCCAGAAGGCCGCCTGGGACTACGGACCGCTGGGTGTCGAGCTGAAGGAGAACCTGAAGCGCCAGTGGTGGCGTTACATGGTCACCTCGCGCGAGGACGTCGTCGGCATCGACTCGTCGGTCATCCTGGCCACCGAGGTCTGGGAGGCCTCCGGTCACGTCGCCACCTTCACCGACCCGCTGACCGAGTGCACCTCCTGCCACAAGCGCTACCGCGCCGACCACCTGGAGGAGGCGTACGAGGAGAAGCACGGCCGTCTCCCCGAGAGCCTCACCGACCTCAACTGCCCCAACTGCGGCAACAAGGGCACCTTCACCGAGCCCAAGCAGTTCTCCGGCCTGCTCTCCACGCACCTCGGCCCGACCCAGGACACCGGCTCCGTCGCGTACCTGCGTCCCGAGACCGCCCAGGGCATCTTCACCAACTACGCCCAGGTGCAGACCACCTCGCGCAAGAAGCCCCCGTTCGGCATCGCGCAGATGGGCAAGTCCTTCCGGAACGAGATCACTCCGGGCAACTTCATCTTCCGCACGCGCGAGTTCGAGCAGATGGAGATGGAGTTCTTCGTCAAGCCGGGCGAGGACGAGCAGTGGCAGGAGTACTGGATGGAGCAGCGCTGGAACTGGTACACCGGCCTGGGTCTCCGTGAGGAGAACATGCGCTGGTTCGAGCACCCGCAGGAGAAGCTCTCCCACTACTCGAAGCGCACCGCCGACATCGAGTACCGCTTCTCCTTCGGCGGCAGCGAGTGGGGCGAGCTCGAGGGCGTCGCCAACCGCACCGACTACGACCTGACGGCCCACTCCAAGGCCTCCGGCGCCAACCTGACGTTCATGGAGCAGAGCGGCGAGCGCTACACGCCGTACGTCATCGAGCCCGCGGCCGGTGTCGGCCGCGCGATGCTGGCCTTCCTGCTCGACGCGTACGTCGAGGACGAGGCCCCGAACGCCAAGGGCGTCATGGAGAAGCGCACGGTGCTGCGCCTGGACCACCGCCTGGCCCCGGTCAAGGTCGCCGTCCTGCCGCTCTCGCGCAACGAGCAGCTCTCCCCGAAGGCCAAGGGCCTCGCGGCGGACCTGCGCCAGAACTGGAACATCGAGTTCGACGACGCCGGAGCCATCGGCCGCCGCTACCGCCGTCAGGACGAGATCGGCACGCCGTACTGCGTCACCGTCGACTTCGACACCCTCGACGACAACGCGGTGACCGTGCGCGAGCGCGACACCATGAAGCAGGAGCGCGTCTCCCTCGACCAGATCCAGGGCTACCTGGGCAGCCGTCTGCTCGGCTGCTGAATCTGATCAGATCTGATCTGCTCTGATCGCAGACACGGGAAAGCCCCCGGTTCCGTCTCGGAACCGGGGGCTTTCCCGCGTCTCCTACGTCAGGCGGTCGCGGCCGCGGCGGCCGCGGCCTCCGCCTCGGCCTGGCGCCGGGCCCCCTCGGCCGCGCGGCGCTTCCCGAACCAGGCCGTCCACACGCCGAGGGCGCCGAGGACTCCGTAGATCATGATCGGGCTGAGCGTGACCATGGTCTTGGTCGGCAGCACGTACGCCAGGGCGATGCGGACCAGCGCCTCGGCCACGTACGCCACGCCCCACACCAGCGTCATCGTGCGCATGGTGGAGCGGAAGCCCTCGAACTCCCACATGCCGTTCCACCAGGCCGTGCTCGCCGGGGTGCCGTCGGTCGCGAACTTGCGGCCGAAGTAGAACATCAGCGGGCGCGGGGCGAGCAGCGTCACGAGGCAGAGCAGGCCGAACAGGCCCGTCACCGACGAGTCCTTGATCAGGAGCGCGCGGGCGGTGTGCGCGCCGACGAGCGAGACCACGGCCGTGATCACCAGGAAGACCAGGGTGACCATGGCGAACTCGTCGATCTTGCGGCGCCAGGCCGCCATGATCGCGGTGTCGAGGACCGGCCAGGCGCTGCTGAGGAGCAGCGCGGAGAACTCGGACCAGCCGTGGTCCTCCGTCAGTGTGTTGTACGTGAGGATCGGCGCGACGACGTTGAGGCCGATGGTGAGGACCCAGCCGATCGCGGCAGCGCCGCCTGAGCGTTTTGTGGGCTTGGCGGGTGCGGACATGGTTCCCCCTGGGTGTTCTTACGGTCGCGGTGCGGGAGCAGGCTAGTCATGCACCGGACAGGGAAGGGGAAATTCCAAGCCAAATGATCTTCAAAAAGGTTGCGCTTCCCGGGCCCGCGGATCCTTGCGCCCGTCGCTTCTCAGGCCCGCAGTGCTCGCTGCACCAGGGAGACGACCGCCGTGAAGGCGTCCTCGACGTCCGGGGCCGACCACTCCGCGGCGTGCGCGGGATTGTGGAAGCGGTCCGTGGCGTCGAAGACCGCGCGGGCCGTCGCCGCGAAGTCCCGCTCAGGTGCCGCGAACAGACCCTCGCGGTGACCGTCCTCCAGGATGCGGGCGATCTGCTCGACGAGGTGCTCCTCGTGTCGGTCGACCACCGCGCTGTTCTCGCCGATCAGCACCTGGAAGGTGGCCATCAGCTCCGGATCGCCGCCCGCCTTCCTGCGCTTCAGGGCGAACAGGGCCGTCAGCCAGCCGGTCAGCCGCTCGTCCGCGGGATCGCCGGCCTCGACGTACGGCCCGAGCGCCACGATCGTCCGCTCCAGCCACCGCTCGGTGACCGCCTCGCGCAGCTCCGCCTTCGTGCGGAAGTGGCGGTAGACGCTGCCGTGGCTGACGCCGAGGACCCGGGCCACGTCGACGACGGTCGCCTTGGCCGGGCCGAAGCGTCGCAGCACCTCCTCGGTGGCTTCGAGGATGCGCTCTGCGGTCAGGGTCTCGGTGGCGGCCATGGAATGACAGTACCTGTCAGTGCTCGCTGTCCAGGTGGGCCATCTGGGCCGCCGGGTAGCGCTCGCCGGCCGCCGCGCCCGCCGGGACGGCCTCCTCGATCGCGGCCAGGTCGGCGGCGTCGAGCGTGACGTCCAGGGCGCCGAGCGCCTCCGCGAGCCGGTCCCGGCGCCGGGCGCCGACGAGGGGCACGATGTCCTGACCCTGGGCCAGGACCCAGGCGATCGCCGTCTGGGCGACCGAGGCGCCCTTCGCCTCCGCGACCGCGCGCAGCCGGTCCACCAGGTCCAGGTTCCGGTCGAGGTTCTCGCCCTGGAAGCGCGGGGACATCCCGCGGAAGTCGCCGGCGGCGAGCTCCCTGTCCCGGGTGAAGTGGCCGCTGATCAGGCCGCGGGAGAGGACTCCGTACGCGGTGATGCCGATGCCCAGCTCCCGGGCGGTCGGCAGGATCTTGTCCTCGATGGACCGGGAGATCAGGGAGTACTCGATCTGGAGGTCTGCGATCGGGGCGACGGCCGCCGCCCGGCGCAGGGTGTCCGCGCCGACCTCGGAGAGGCCGATGTGCCGGACGTGCCCCGCCTCGACCAGCTCGGCGATGGCGCCGACGGTCTCCTCGATCGGCACGTCGGGGTCGACGCGGGCGATCCGGTAGACGTCGATGTGGTCGGTGCCGAGGCGCTGGAGCGAGTACGCCGCGAAGTTCTTCACGGCGGCCGGGCGGCCGTCGTATCCGGTGAAGCCGCCCTCGACCGTGCGCAGGGCGCCGAACTTCACGCTGGTCAGCGCCTGCTCGCGGGCGGCGGCCGGTGCCGTCCGCAGCGCTTCGTTGATGAGCAGCTCGTTGTGGCCCATCCCGTAGAAGTCGCCCGTGTCGAGCAGGGTCACCCCGGCGTCGAGGGCCGCGTGGATGGTCGCGATCGACTCGGCGCGGTCGCTCTCGCCGTACAGGGCGGACATGCCCATGCAGCCGAGGCCGAGCGCGGAGACGGCGGGGCCGGTGGCGCCGAGGGGGCGGGCGGGGACGGAGGTGTTCGATGTGGTGGTCATGGAACAACCATGACATGACCGATGACAGATTTCAATATCTGTCAGTCGTTTAGGGGTGGGTGGGTGGGTGGATGGGTGAGTGGGTGGGGATCCCGGGTGCCGCCGGGAGGGGGCCGGGGTAGCGTCGCTCGACCAAGGGAGAGGAAGAACGCCTTGCAGTACGGGAGACCTGGTTCCGGATGGGTGAGAACGGGCGCGTCCGCTCTCGCTCTCGCGGTGGCCACCGCCGGACTGACCGGCGGCATCGCACACGCCGAGGCCGCCGAGGGCGTCCTCGGATCGTTCGAGGAGGCCTTCGACAACACGGCCGTCACCCGGGGAGACCCGCCCTCCACAGCCGACTTCGACGGGCACGGAGGCAGCTACTCCGGCGCCCTGCTGAGCGCCGCCGGCTGGGTGCCAGGGGCACCGATCACCGTCAACGGCACGGTCTACACGTGGCCGAACGCGACCCCGCGCGGGGACAACGCGAAGGCCCAGGGCCAGGTCTTCCCCCTGTCGGGCAAGGGCGACGCCCTCGGCTTCCTGGCCGCCGCCGAGAACGGGCCCGCGGAGGGGGACGGCCTGGTCACGTACACCGACGGCACCACCTCGACGTACCACCTCGGCGTCAAGGACTGGATCTGGAACGCCGCCGACCAGTCGGCCCCCGCCGTGACCTTGACCGACACGTTCTTCGACTCGGGCAGACCGGACAGAACGGGGGGCAAGAACGTCTACGCGGTCACCGTTCCCCTCGACCGCGACAAGACCGTGAAGACCGTCGGGCTGCCGACGGCCCCGAACCTGCACGTCTTCTCCGTCGCCGTGCGCGACACCACCACGGCGAGCGCGAACACGACGTGGACGGGAAGCTGGGGCGCGGCCCTCGCGCCGCCGGAAGGGCTGCTCAAGGAGCCCGTCTGGCCCGTCTGGAACAACCAGACCCTGCGCATGGTCGTCCATCCGCACAAGAGCGGTACCGGCACCCGGCTCCGCTTCGCGAACACCTTCGGCTTCCAGCCCGTCACCCTCGGCCGCGTCACGCTCGCCGTACGGTCGGCGCGGACGGCCGCGGCGACCGGAGCCGTACACGAGGTGGCGTTCACCGGCAGCCGCACCATCCCGGCGGGAGGCGAGCTCGTCAGCGACAAGGTCGAATTCCCCGTGACCGCCGACGCCGACCTTCTGGTCAGCGTCCACCTCCCGGGAGAGGTCAAGGGTGCCCCCGTGCACGCCCGCGCCCTGTCCCCGACGTACGTGGGAACGGGCGACCTCACGCGTCAGACCACCGCAGCCGGATTCACGGCCGGCGCTTCCCGGTGGACCTTGCTCAACGGTGTCGACGTGGAGACCGCGGCCTCCCCGGGAACCGTCGTCGCCATCGGTGACTCCCAGACCGACGGTGCCCACACCGACGAGGACTCCAACCAGCGCTGGCCCGACGACTTCGCCAGGATCCTCACCACCGACCCGGCCGCGCCCGGGCTCCTGAACATGGGCCTGAACAGCAACAAGGTCCTCGCCGATCACAGCAGCCCGGTCACCGTGACACCCTCCGAGAATCCGTTGCTCCTCGACGTGGCGGGCCCCAGCGCCCTGAACCGGCTCGATCGCGACGTGTTCGCCCAGCCCGGCGTCCGCCGGGTGGTCCTCTACGAGGGCGTCAACGACATCCGCTACGGGGGCGTCGACGCCCTCAACGCCGACGTGAAGACGGCCGCACTCGTCGACGGCATCAAGAAGATCGTGGCGAGCGCCCGCGCTCGCGGCATCGACGTCACCGTGGCGACCATCCCTCCGTTCGGAGGGCCTGAGGGGAGCGTCGCCTCGGTCGACGACATCGCTCAGGAAAAGGTCCGTCAGAACGTCAACGCCTATGTCCGCACCCTGGACGATCACGTCGACTTCGACCGTGCCACCCGGGACGACGTACCGACCCGGCTCGACCCCGTGTACAAGTCGACCACGGACGATCTGCACTTCAACGCCCTCGGCACCCAGCGCCTCGCCGAGACGCTCGCCGCGGCCGTCACCGGAACGTCGAAGAACCTCTCCCAGACCGCGGCCGCCGACTTCGACGGCGACGGACTGACCGACGTCCTCGCCCGTGACGCCACCTCGTCGACGATGAGGGTCTGGTACGGCCGGGGAGACGGCTCGTTCGACCGCTCGCTGCACGTCACCGACGACTGGAACCACACCCAGACCGTCACGGCCGACTTCGACGGCGACGGCAAGGCCGACATCCTGGCCAGGACGCCCCCGATCTCCGAGGGTTCGACCGCGCCCGAGCTGTGGATGTGGCCCGGCCTGGGCAACGGCCACTTCGGAACCCGTGACCGTGTCACGTCGGGCTGGAACTTCGACGAGGTGGCGGTCGCCGACTTCGACATCGACGGCGAGGTGGACATCATCGCCGCCGACGAAAGCACGCACCGGCTCAAGATCTGGGCGGGCACGGGCCCCACCACCGCCGACTTCGAGCCCCCGCGGGACGTCATGGGGGGTTGGGACGCCTACACCCAGACCGTCGCCGGGGACTTCAACGGCGACGGCGGGGCCGACATCATGGCCACGGACGCCGGCAACGTCCTCACGATGTGGGTCCGCAACCCGGACGGTTCCTTCCAGCCGAAGAAGCCCGTCACCCAGGGCTGGACCCTCACCGGAACCACCGTCGGGGACTTCACCGGGGACGGCAAGGCCGACATCATCGCCCGCGACGCCAACGGCACCCTGAAGATCTGGACCGGCCGCGGCGACACCACCTTCCACGCCCCCAGGCCCGCGCCGGTCCACTGGTAGCGGGAGCCCGGCCCGCGCGTCGGGGCGCGGACGCGGACATCCGCCACGTCCGCGCCCCGATGACCCCTCACCGCACCGTCCTCGGCAGGCGCAGCGCCAGCAGGGCCGTGAGCAGGGCCATCGCCAGCTGGATGAGGAGCGTCACCGTCAGGGCCGTACCCATCGAGCCCGAGGCGGACAGCGACAGGAAGAGGGAGCCGAGGGTCGCGACGCCGAGGGTGATCGCCGTCTGCTGGGTGGTCACCATGACGCCGCTGCCCACGCCCGCACGCTCCGGCGGGACGTCGGAGAGCACCACCCGGAAGGCCACCGGAAGCTGGAGCCCCTGCCCGACGCCCGCGACCGCCATGCCGGGGACCAGACTCGCCACCGACAGGTCCGGCCAGGAGCGCCCGGCGGTCAGGGCGATCAGGCCGAGCCCGACGGCCTGGAGCACGGCGCCCACCGGGACCACCCGCGTGCCCCAGCGGCGGATCAGCCGGGGACCGGCGAGCGACGCCGCGAAGAAGGCCACCGCCATGGGGACCAGGGCGAGTCCCGAGGCCACCGCACTGAGACCCAGGCCCTGCTGGAGCGCCACCGCGATCACGAACATGAAGCCGCTGAAGCCCAGCGAGAGCGGCAGCACCACCGCGAGCCCACGCCGCAGCGGGACCAGAGCGAGCAGGCTCGGGGGGACCAGCGGGGTGGCGCCCCGGCGGTCCGCCCGCCGCTCCACCCACCAGAACGCCCCCGCCGCGAACGGGGAGACCGCGAGCGACACCCAGGTCCACAGCGGCCAGCCCGCCGCCCGGCCCTCCGTCAGCGGCGCGAGCAGGGTGAGCAGCGCGAGCGCGAGGAGCAGCGTGCCCGGCACGTCCACCGGCGCCGGCCGGTCCGAGCGGGTCTCCGGCACGGTCCGGACGGCGAGGAGCAGACCCGCCACCGCCACCGGCACGTTCACCAGGAACACCGCACGCCAGCCGGAGCCCGCGACGTCGGCGGTCACGAGCACCCCGCCCAGGATCTGGCCGCCCGCCATCGAGAGACCGGCGGTCGCCCCGTACAGGCTGAGCGCCCTCGCCCGGCGCGGCCCCTCCGTCGAGGAGTGGATGGTCGCGAGGACCTGCGGCAGCATCAGCGCCGCCGCCGCGCCCTGCGCCACCCGCGCCGCGACCAGGGTCCAGGCGTCCGGGGCGAGCCCGCAGGCGAGCGAGGTCAGTCCGAAGGCGGCCATGCCGGCGAGGAAGAGCCGCCGGCGGCCGAAGAGGTCGCCGAGCCGCCCGCCGAGGACGAGCAGCACCGCGTACGACAGGCCGTACCCGGCGACGACCAGCTCCAGGAGCGCCGGGCCCGCGGCCAGGTCGTGGTCGATGGCCGGCAGGGCGACGTTGACGATGAAGAAGTCGATGAGGGGGAGCGCGGCGCCGAGGAGGACGGTGAACAGGCCGAGGGCGCCGAGTGCCGAGGCCGGCGCCGGGCGGCCGGCAGGGGCCGCGGTACGGGCGGAAGGTGAGGTCGTAGTCACGCGACCGAGCCTCCGCCCCCGCTCAGCCTGGTACCAGAGTGTCTTTATCCTGGTACAAGCACTACCTGGAAACGGGCTGGGCACCCCGGCACGCTGGAGGCATGACCGTCATGGCGATGAGCGGACCCGCGAGCGGGCGCGTGAGCGAGACCGACGTACGGCGGCACGAGCTCGCCGCCTTCCTGCGCAGCCGGCGCGAGCGCATCACCCCCGAGCAGGTCGGCCTGCCCAGGGGCCGGCGCCGCCGCACCCCCGGCCTGCGCCGCGAGGAGGTCGCCCACCTCTCCGCCGTCGGCGTCACCTGGTACACCTGGCTCGAACAGGCCCGCGACATCCAGGTCTCCCCGCAGGTCCTGGACGCCCTCGCCGCGGCCCTGCTGCTCGACCCCACCGAGCGCAGCCACCTCTTCGCCCTCGCCGGAGCCGCCGACCCGCACCCCGAGGCGCCCTGCTCCGTCGTCACGCCCACCCTGCGCCGCCTGCTCGACCAGCTGGAGCCCGTGCCCGCCGCGATCCAGAACAGCCGCTACGACTTCCTCGCCCACAACCGCACCTTCGGGCAGCTCTTCTGCGACCTCGACGCGCTGCCCCGCGAGGACCGCAACTCCCTCTGGCTGGCCTTCACGAACGAGGACTTCCGGGCCTCGGTCACCGACCTGCCCGAGGTCATGCGCGCGCTCGCCGGGAAGCTCCGCGCCGCCATGGCCGAGCACCTGGCCGAACCCGCCTGGAAGGAGCTCGTACGCCGCCTCGAAGACGCCTCGCCCGAGTTCCGGGAGCTCTGGGCGCGGCACGAGGTGGTCGCCCCCGGCGGCCGCGTGAAGATCATTCGCAACGCGCGGGTCGGGCTGCTCGGCTTCGAGCACACCAACCTCTGGCTCGGCCCGAACGCCGGGACGCATCTCGTCACGTACGTCCCCGTGGACGACGCCACCCAGGCCGGGGTCGCCCGCCTCCTCGACCTCGTGGTCCGGGAGCGGGCGGATCAGGACAAGGGAGCTCTGGCCGTGGCCTGAGGGAGCCGGCTTCAGGCGAGGGTGTCCTCGCCGTGGCCTGGGGGAGCCGGCGTCAGGGCGAGGGTGTCCTCGCCGTCGCCTGGGGGATCCTCCGGCTTCAGGACGAGGGTGTCCTCGCCGTGGCCTGGGGGATCCTCCGGCTTCAGGACGAGGGTGTCCTCGCCGTGGCCTGAGAACCGCCCTCCGCGTGCGGACCGCCCTCCGGCCGGGGCTCCTCCTCCGGCGCCAGGCAGCGCGCCGTCCGCTCCGCCGTGCGCCGCGCCCACGGCCCGCTGGTCAGCGCCCCGACCGCCAGGACGGCGAGCCCGCAGCCCGTGATGATCCAGTAGCCCGGGCGGGCCGCCGCCACGAACGCGTCCGCGTGCGGCGTCGCGCCCACCCCCGCCGCCAGGACCGTGCCGATCACCGCGACCCCCAGCGTCTGCCCGACCTGCCGGCTCGTCGAGGCCACCGCCGCCGCCACCCCGGCCTGCGCGCGGGGCATCCCGGAGACGGCGGTGTTCGTGATCGGGGCGTTCACCAGGCCGAAGCCGATGCCGAAGACCACGTACCCGGTGAAGAGCAGCGGATCGCTCGTCTCGGCCGAGAAGGCCGCGAAGAGCAGCGGCCCGGCCGCCATCGCCGTCCCCGCGAGCAGCAGCGAGGGGCGCGGCCCGCGCGCCGCCGTGAGCCGTCCCGACAGCGGGGCGAAGACGAAGGTCATGCCGGCCATCGGCAGCATCCACAGACCGGCGGACAGCGGGGAGAGCCCGCGCACGTCCTGGAGGTACAGCGTGTTCAGGAAGAGGAAGCCGCCGAGCGAGGCGAAGGCGCAGACCGCGATGACGGTGGCCCCGCTGAACGGCGCGCTGCGGAAGAACCGCAGGTCGATGAGGGGCTCGCGCCGTCGGGGTTCGTAGAGGAGGAGACCGGCGAGGGCGACGGCGGCGATCCCGGCGAAGAGCGGGTCGGTCTCGATGATCGCGTACGTCAGTGAGCCCAGGAGCGCGGTCACCAGGAGCTGCCCGACGGGGTCGGGGCGCCGGGGCCGGGGCGCGCGGGACTCGGGGACGTACCGCAGGGTGAGGAGCAGGGCGAGGAGGGCGACCGGCAGGTTCACCCAGAAGATCGCCCGCCAGTCGACCGACTGGACGAGCACACCGCCCACAAGGGGCCCGGCGGCCATGGAGACGCCGACGACCCCGCCCCAGACTCCGATGGCACGCGCGCGTGCCGCCGGTTCCGTGAAGGTGTTGGTGATGATCGACATGGCGACGGGGTTCAGCATCGAGCCGCCCACGGCCTGCACCATCCGGAAGGCGACCAGTGCCTCCAGGTTCGGCGCGAGGGAGCAGAGCAGCGAGCCGAGTGCGAAGACGACCAGGCCGGTGACGAAGACCTTGCGGCGGCCGATGCGGTCGGCGGTGGAGCCCGCGAGCATCAGCAGGGAGGCGAGGACCAGGGTGTAGGCGTCGATGACCCACTGCATGCCGGCGACGGTGGCGTCGAGATCGCGGCGCATGGCGGGCAGGGCGACGTTGAGCGCGGTGTTGTCCAGGCTGACGATCAGCAGGCTCATGCAGCAGATCGCGAGGACGACGAGGCGGCGACCGCGTGTGAGCTCGGGCATGTGCGGATCGTATGGCTGTCTAAGAAACTCCGCAGTGCGGGACAATGGCCGAATGACCGCGTTCACCCCTCTCGCCATCGGGCCGCACATCGTGCAGCCGCCGGTGGTGCTCGCCCCCATGGCCGGCATCACCAACGCCCCCTTCCGTACCCTCTGCCGCGAGTTCAGCGGCGGCAAGGGGCTGTTCGTGAGCGAGATGATCACGACGCGCGCTCTGGTCGAGCGCAACGAGAAGACGATGCAGCTCATCCGCTTCGACGAGACCGAGAAGCCGCGCTCGATCCAGCTGTACGGCGTGGATCCGGTGACGGTCGGCAAGGCCGTGCGGATGATCGTCGACGAGGACCTCGCCGACCACATCGACCTGAACTTCGGCTGCCCGGTCCCCAAGGTGACGCGGAAGGGCGGCGGCTCGGCCCTGCCCTACAAGCGGCCGCTGCTGCGGGCGATCCTGAACGAGGCCGTGACCAACGCGGGCGACCTGCCGGTCACGATGAAGATGCGCAAGGGCATCGACGACGACCACATCACGTACCTCGACGCGGGCCGGATCGCGGTCGAGGAGGGCGTCACGGCGATCGCCCTGCACGGGCGGACGGCTGCCCAGCACTACGGCGGCACCGCCGACTGGGACGCGATCGCGCGGCTCAAGGAGCACGTGCCGGAGATCCCGGTGCTCGGCAACGGTGACATCTGGTCGGCGGACGACGCCCTGCGGATGATGCGGGAGACGGGCTGCGACGGCGTCGTCGTGGGCCGCGGCTGCCTGGGCCGCCCGTGGCTCTTCGGGGACCTGGTGGCGGGCTTCGAGGGCACCGGCGCCTACGCGCAGCCGGGCCTGCGGGAGGTCGCGGACGCGATGGTGCGGCACGCGCGGCTGCTCGGCGAGTGGCTCGGTGACGAGGCACGCGGTGTCATCGACTTCCGCAAGCATGTGGCCTGGTACTTGAAGGGCTTCGCGGTCGGCTCCGAGATGCGCAAGAAGCTGGCCATCACCTCCTCCCTGGACGAGCTGCGCGCTCAGTTGAGCGAGCTCGACCTCGACCAGCCGTGGCCGGTGGGTGCGGACGGTCCTCGGGGTCGTACGTCCGGAAACAACCGAGTTGTCCTGCCGGACGGCTGGTTGAAGGACCCTTACGACTGCGCCGGAGTGAGTGAGGACGCCGAGCTGGACACGTCCGGCGGCTGAGATCCGGCCCTTCTGGGGGAGTGATCCTCGCCACCCTTGAGGGGGGTGGTGCTCAGATGAGCATGTTGCAGACGGCTGCACAGCCTGAAGGGGTGGCACTGAGTGCCACCCCTTTTGTGTTTAAGAGTTGAACGCAAATGCTCGATTGGGCGCTCATGTGAGCGGCAAAGTGTAGGATTGGGTCAACCGGCCTTCGGGGCGTGAAACCGGAAGCTTCGCATCGGTAACTTTCGAAGTGCTGGCGGACGGGTGGTTAAGACCGTGTGACCGCTAGGCGTACCTCCCCAGAAGCCTTCGATCTGGGTATGTTCCTCGCCGTCAGGGCAGCCAACCGAGTCATCGAGGAGTCGGGACCCGTGTCGGAAAACAATGATCAGAAGTTCGTCTACGACTTCACCGAGGGCAACAGGGACCTGAAGGACCTGCTCGGTGGCAAGGGCGCCAACCTCGCCGAGATGACCAACCTCGGCCTCCCGGTGCCTCCGGGCTTCACGATCACCACCGAGGCGTGCAAGGTCTACCTCGAGAGCGGTACGGAGCCCGTCGAGCTCCGCGACGAGGTGAGTGCCCACCTCGACGCCCTCGAGCAGCAGATGGGCAAGAAGCTCGGCCAGGCCGACGACCCGCTGCTCGTCTCCGTCCGCTCGGGCGCGAAGTTCTCCATGCCGGGCATGATGGACACCGTCCTCAACATCGGGCTCTCCGACGAGTCGGTGGCCGGCCTCGCCCGCCAGGCCGACAACGAGCGCTTCGCGTGGGACTCGTACCGCCGACTGATCCAGATGTTCGGCAAGACCGTCCTCGGCGTCGACGGCGAGCTCTTCGAGGAGGCCCTCGACGAGGCCAAGGCCGCGAAGAAGGTCGCCAGCGACACCGACCTGGACGCCGCCGACCTCAAGAAGGTCGTCAAGCACTTCAAGAAGATCGTGAAGGCCCAGACCGGCCGCGACTTCCCCCAGGACCCGCGCGAGCAGATGGACCTCGCCATCGAGGCCGTCTTCAACTCCTGGAACACCGACCGCGCCAAGCTGTACCGCCGCCAGGAGCGCATCCCGGGCGACCTCGGCACCGCCGTCAACGTCTGCTCGATGGTCTTCGGCAACCTCGGCCCCGACTCCGGCACCGGCGTCGCCTTCACCCGCGACCCCGCCTCCGGCCACGCCGGCGTCTACGGCGACTACCTGCAGAACGCGCAGGGCGAGGACGTCGTCGCCGGTATCCGCAACACCGTGCCGCTGGCCGACCTCGAGTCGATCGACAAGAAGTCGTACGACCAGCTCATGCACATCATGGAGACCCTGGAGACCCACTACAAGGATCTCTGCGACATCGAGTTCACCATCGAGCGCGGCCAGCTCTGGATGCTCCAGACCCGTGTCGGCAAGCGCACCGCCGGTGCCGCCTTCCGCATCGCCACGCAGCTCGTGGACCAGGGCCTGATCGACGAGGCCGAGGCGCTCCAGCGCGTCACCGGCGCGCAGCTCGCCCAGCTGATGTTCCCCAAGTTCGACGAGAACGCCAAGGTCGAGCAGATCGGGCGCGGCATCGCCGCCTCCCCGGGCGCGGCCGTCGGCAAGGCCGTCTTCGACTCGTACACGGCCGTCAAGTGGTCCCGCTCCGGCGAGAAGGTCATCCTGATCCGCCGCGAGACCAACCCGGACGACCTGGACGGCATGATCGCCGCCGAGGGCATCCTCACCTCCCGCGGCGGCAAGACCTCGCACGCCGCCGTCGTCGCCCGCGGCATGGGCAAGACCTGTGTCTGCGGCGCCGAGGAGCTCGAGGTCGACACCAAGCGCCGCCGGATGACCACGGCCGACGGCCAGGTCGTCGAGGAGGGCGACGTCGTCTCCATCGACGGCTCCACCGGCAAGGTCTACATCGGTGAGGTACCCGTCGTACCGTCCCCGGTCGTCGAGTACTTCGAGGGCCGCATGCACGCCGGCGCCGACGACGCCGACGAGCTCGTCGCCGCCGTCCACCGGATCATGGCCTACGCCGACCGCGTGCGCCGCCTCCGCGTCCGCGCCAACGCCGACAACGCCGAGGACGCCTCGCGCGCCCGCCGCTTCGGCGCCCAGGGCATCGGCCTGTGCCGCACCGAGCACATGTTCCTCGGAGAGCGCCGCCAGTACGTCGAGCGGCTCATCCTGGCCGACACGGACGAGGAGCGCGAGGAGTCGCTGAAGGCCCTCCTGCCGCTGCAGAAGCAGGACTTCATCGAGCTCTTCGAGGCCATGGACGGGCTGCCCGTCACGGTCCGGCTGCTCGACCCGCCGCTGCACGAGTTCCTGCCCGACATCACCGAGCTGTCGGTGCGCGTCGCCCTCGCCGAGTCCCGCAAGGAGCCGCACGAGAACGACCTGCGCCTGCTCCAGGCCGTGCACCGGCTGCACGAGCAGAACCCGATGCTGGGTCTGCGCGGTGTCCGTCTCGGCCTGGTCATCCCCGGCCTGTTCACCATGCAGGTCCGGGCGATCGCCGAGGCCGCCGCCCACCGCATCGACGCCAAGGGCGACCCGCGCGCCGAGATCATGATCCCGCTCGTCGGCACCGTCCAGGAGCTGGAGATCGTCCGCGAGGAGGCCGAGCAGGTCATCGCCGAGGTCCGGGCGCAGACCGGCGTCGACCTGAAGCTCGCGCTCGGCACCATGATCGAGCTGCCGCGCGCCGCCGTGACCGCCGGTCAGATCGCCGAGGCCGCGGAGTTCTTCTCCTTCGGCACCAACGACCTGACGCAGACGGTCTGGGGCTTCTCCCGCGACGACGTGGAGGCCTCGTTCTTCACCGCGTACCTGGAGAAGGGCATCTTCGGCGTCAGCCCCTTCGAGACCATCGACAAGGACGGTGTCGGCGCGCTCGTGCGCAGCGCCGTCCAGGCCGGCCGGGCCACCCGCCCCGACATCAAGCTCGGTGTCTGCGGCGAGCACGGCGGCGACCCGGAGTCGGTGCACTTCTTCCACGAGGTCGGCCTCGACTACGTCTCCTGCTCGCCCTTCCGGATCCCGGTGGCGCGTCTCGAGGCGGGCCGCGCGGCCGCCGAGTCGAAGGGCAGCGACAGCCGCTGAGCCCTGCTGAACCCCGGTTCAGCTGGCCGCTGAGCCTGCTGAACCGGGGGTCAGGAGCGGCGGTCGGGCCCTCCTGAACCCCGGTTCAGCAGCGGAGCACGGACCACCGGGGCCGCCGTCGGTCACCTCTTGACCCTCACCGACGGGCGGCGGCTCCGGATCCACAAAAAGAGACGGGACGGACACCTTTGTGCGGAGGTGTCCGTCCCGTTCTTTGTTTGTTTGTTTGTCGAGCTGATGTGAGTCAATGTTCAATTTCGGCTGATTGAATTATTGGACATTGAACTTCTTCGATTCATCAGCGCAAAGAACGGGGCGGGCGCGGCCCCCGGATCCCCACCCGGAGGCCACGCCCTTTACCGATGCCGGGCAGGTGAGCCGCAACCTCGCCGACCGCCGCCGGACGGGCAAAGCCCCCCACGGTCTTCACCACGTCACCTCGGTCCTGAAGGTTTCCTGCCCGACCCGTACAGCTTTTCGGTTCCGCCCCGATTGCCGCGATGCCTTTCAACTGTGGCTGAAACACCCTGGTAACGTGCAGTGATGCTGTGCATACTCGTCGTCGGGGGTGGTTGCGAGTGCACAGGTGGGGACCTTCATGCTGCGGATTCATTTCACCGGGAACGATTTGGCAGGGGTGCGGACGGCCGCCCGGCCGGACGTTCTGTGGGAAACGATTCTGAGCTTTCACCGTTTAAGAGACCGGCGCGGGCCCGTCGTCTACGGAGAATGGCGCGCGGACGCCCGCATGCGGCTCGGCGGTGAGACCCGCCTCCTCGCCGCGCTCGTTCCCAGCCGCGGATATTTTCCCGACTTCCTGACGCCCGCGGAAGGCGTCCACGGGCTCGACGAGGGACTCCAGGCCATCCGCGCCACCGAGCCGGGCCGGCTGCGCGGCGAGCTCTCGCTGCTCGCCGCCGACCGCTCCGGCGGCCGGACCGTGCCCCACTCGCTGCGCGCCCTCGCCGACGGCGGCGCGGAGCCCTTCGACCGGCTCGTGGGGGCCCTGAGGAGCTACCACCGGGCCGCCGTCGAACCGTACTGGCCGCACATCCGCGCCCGCGTCGAGGCCGACCGCGCCCGCCGCGGCCGGGCCCTCCTGGACGGCGGCGCCGAGGAGCTGCTCGCCTCGCTGCCGCCGATGCTGCGCTGGCGCGCGCCCGTCCTGGAGGCGGACTACCCGGTCGACCGGGACGTCCACCTCGACGGGCGGGGGCTGCTGCTCCAGCCCTCGTTCTTCTGCCGGGGGACACCGGTGGTGCTGCGCGATCCGCTGCTGCCGCCGGTCCTCGTCTACCCCGTCACACACGGCGAGGCGCCGACGGTCCGCGCGCCGGGCGGCTCCTCGCTCGCCAAGCTGGTCGGCCAGACCCGCTCGGCCGTCCTGCACGCCATCGGGGACGGCGGGACGACCAGCGAGCTGGCCCGCAGGGCCGGGGTGTCGCTGGCCTCGGCCAGCCAGCACGCGGGCGTGCTGCGCGAGGCCGGACTCATCGCGACCCTCCGCCACGGCAACGCCGTCCTGCACACCCTGACGCCGTTGGGCGCGGCCCTGCTCGGCGGCGCCCAACGGACGGTGGACCTGCGGTGCTACACGACGAGCTACGCGCGTAACGGCCGGTGACCTCATGGCCGGTCCGGCGACAGGGCCGGGGGTTCGCGCGCTTCCGGAACCCGGGACACGGAGTCGACCGCGCGTCCACGAGCGGTGAAGCCGAAGCGGGCGCTCGCTGTCGGTGCGGGGCGCTAGGTTCTCACCATGGACGTCGACGCACACCTGCTCGATTCGGTCGCGCTCCCGGGCGGGCGCGAACTCGTCTACGGCCGCCCCTTCGAGGCACGGCAGACCGGCCGTCGCAGGGCTCTGCTGTCGCACGGCGTCGAACTCGAGGTCCATGAACTGGAGTCGCTGTTCGCGGGGGACCGGGCCCCGGACGTCGTCTTCCCGCTGCCGTGGCCCGGCTGGGGCGGGGGAGTCCACTCGGTGGACCCCGACCTGGGCTTCGTCGCCTTCTCCGGACAGCGGTCGGTGCGGGCGGTGCGCGCCGACGGCACGACCCGATGGGTCTACGAGCACGCCTGCTGGGACCAGGAGGTCGGGCACCCGCACACCGGCGACGAGCGGCAGGTCTGCGGAGGCATCGAGTCGGGCTCCTGCCAGGTCTCCGACGACGGGCGGTTCGTGTGGGCGCACGTCGTCCTGGAGGCGGGCGAGGACCCCGACGACTACCAGGAGGGCTGGGTCGTCCTCGACGCGGAGGACGGCCGCGAGCTGGCCCGGCTTCCGCTGCCGGACAGCGTGGCCTCCGGCTCGTGGCACCTCGCCCACCCCGACGGCGCGCACATGGGCCTCTGCGTCGGGATGGGACAGGACGGCGTCCTGGTGTACTGGGGGCGCTGGGACGGGCGGGAGCTGACCGTCCACGACGAGCTGAACGACGGCCTCGACCGCATCCTGTTCGACGTCCACCCCGACCACGCGGGATTCCTCACGGTCGAGCACTACGGCAACGACCTCCAGCTGCACTCCCTCGACGGGACGGTCCTCGCCGAGAACGAGGAGGTGCGGTGGGACCACGGCTGCGGCTTCCTCGACGGCGACACCGTCCTCGCCACCACCCAGGTCGAGTACGACTCCGACCCCGAGGCGCACGGCACCTGGCTCCTCGACGCCCGCACCCTGGAGAGACGCGGGCGCGTCCGCTACCCCTCGGGCCCCGCCGACGGCCTCGTCCGCCCCCTCGGCGACGGCACCTGGCTCACGTACGACACGGCGACGGACACCGTCCGTCGCTGGACGGCCTGAGGGCGGGGGACCTTCGGCACTTGGGGGAGCGGGGGTCGGAGGGGACACTGGAGGGCATGCGTGCCACCCGCGACATCAGCGACCGCCGCGACCTCGACGTCCTGCTGCGGCGCTTCTACGGCGCCGCCTTCGCCGACCCGCTGATCGGTCCCTTCTTCACCGAGATCGCCGGGACCGACCTGGAGGTCCACCTGCCGCGCATCGCCGACTTCTGGGAGCGCGCCCTCCTCCGTACCGCCGACTACGGCCGGGACGCCTTCGCCCCGCACGCCGCCCTCCACACCGCCCGGCCGCTCACCGCCGCCCACTTCGGCCGCTGGGTGCAGCTCTGGCACGCGAGCGTCGACGGGCTCCACACCGGGCCCCGGGCCGAGCGGGCCAAGGCGCAGGGCGAGCGGATCGCCGTCGCCATGCTGAAGCGGCTGGACGACGGATCGACGGAGGGCACGGGCGGCGGTTTCGTCCCGCTGGCGGCCCTGGAGCTGCGCTCGGTCGCCTGAGCGAAAAGAATCCTCGGGAGAGCGATGAGTTCCGAGGGGCAGGCCCGTCTTACCTCTCGACAGCACCGCACGACGGAAGCGAGAGCGCCATGGCCCCCCAGATGATCTTCGTGAACCTGCCCGTCAAGAGCGTCGACGCCAGCAAGGCCTTCTTCGAGAAGCTCGGCTACTCCTCGAACCCGCAGTTCAGCGACGAGACCACCGCCTGCGTGGTCATCAGCGACACGATCTTCGCGATGCTCCTCGAAGAGCCCAAGTTCAAGTCCTTCATGGCGCCCGGCAAGGAGATCTCCGACGCGACCAAGGCCACCGAGGTCCTGGTCACGCTGAGCGCCGAGAGCCGGGAGAGGGTCGACCAGCTCGCCGACGCCGCCCTCGCCGCCGGCGGCACCCCGGCGAAGGAGCCCATGGAGATGGGCTTCATGTACGGCCGCTCCTTCACCGACCTGGACGGCCACCACTGGGAGATCTTCTGGATGGACCCGGCGGCCGCCCAGGGCTGAGCCCGCCTTCCGGATCAGGCCGAGACGCCGCCGTCGATCACCAGGTCCGTGCCGACGGCGGAGGCCGCGTCGTCCGAGGCGAGGTACAGCACCGCCGCCGCCACCTCGGCCGCGGAGGAGATCCGGCCCAGCGGAGACTCCTGCTTCATCCGGAGCTCCCGCTCGGCCTCCGTCTCGCCCGGCCGCAGCGACATCGTGGACTCCGAGGCGCCGGGGCTGACCGCGTTGATCCGGACCCCGTCGGCGATGTGGTCCAGGGCCGCGGCCCTGGTGATCGCCGAGACCGCCGCCTTCGACACCTGGTAGCCGAACACCCCGGGGATCCGGACGTGCGGGCCCAGGTTCGACGCGATGTTCACGATCGCCCCGCCGCCGTTCGCCCGCATGTGGCCGACCTCGGCCTGCAGGGCGTGCAGCACCCCCGTCACGTTGATGTCGAGCAGCGTCCCCCAGTCGTCGAGCGGGAAGTCGGCGGCACTGTGGCCGCCCCGGAAGACCCCGGCGTTGTTCACGGCGACGTCCAGGCCGCCGAAGAGCCCGACCGTGCGCCGGACCAGCTCCCGGGTGGACTCGGCGCTCGACACGTCGGCGGTGACCGCGGCGACGGTGCCCCCGGCGGCCTCGATCAGGGCGACCGTCCCGTCGAGGGACTCCGCCGTACGGCCGGCGACGACCACCTTCGCGCCCTCGGCGGCGAACGCGAGCGCGATGGCGCGGCCGAGACCGGAACCGGCGCCGGTGACGAGGACGGTGCGGTCGGTGAAGCGTGCGGAACGTGCGGACATGGTGGTCAGCCCTTCTGGTGGACGGGTGTGGTGACGGTGAGTGCGGTGACGGCGAGTGCGGTGAACAGGGCGGCCGCGGCCGCCGGCGACACCGCGTCGCGGCCGAGGGTGGGCAGGGCGGCGAAGAGCACGGTCGGCCCGAACCGAGCAGGGTGACCGCGAAGGGCACGAAGGCGGCGGAGGTGAGCAGCGCGGACCAGCCGCGCCGCCGCCGGAGCGCGAGGGACGGCAGGACGAAGACCGTGGCCGTGCGGGCCGCCGAGGAGGAGGAAGCCACGGCGGGTGCCCGCGTCGTGGGCTTCCCGTACCTGTGTCGGCGTCGTCATCCCGCCCCCCAACTGAACTTGACCGTACGTTCTAGAATGAGCACCGAAGAAAGGGCGCCCCCCGTGGGCGCCCGCTCCTCAGTCCAGCAGTCCCAGTGCCTGCTCCGCCGCGTCCGTGACCCGGCCCGGCTCGCTCGACACCTTGCCGACCACCCGTATCCCCTGCAGCAGCACGAGCAGCATCCGGGCGAGCGCCCGCGGGTCCCGGTCGGCCGGGAGCTCGCCCCCGGCCCGGGCCCGCGTGAGTGCGCCGTACAAAAGCGTCTCGACCAGCTCCCAGCTCAGCTCGACCCGCCGGGCGACCACCGTGTCGTGCGGCCCCAGCTCCGCCGCCGAGTTGGTGACGAAACAGCCGTTCAGGCGCTCCCCGTCCGCCGTCGCCTGGGCGGCGAAGCGGCGGACGAGGGCCCGCACGGCCGGCAGCGCCGGGCCCGGTGCGGACAGCTCCTCGACGATCCGCGGGTCGCGGGTCTCCAGGTAGCGGTCCATCGCCTTCAGGTACAGCTCGTGCTTGTTGCCGAAGGTCGCGTAGATGCTGGCGCGGCCGATCCCGAGGTGCTCCACGAGGTCCGACATCGTCGTCGCCTCGTAGCCGCGCGCCCAGAACAGTTCGAGGGCTGCCTGGAGCGCGGCGTCCGGATTGAATTCCTTGGTCCTGGCCACGAGACGACCGTACGATCATCTGGAACGATCGGTCAAGTTACGCCGTGTGGATCACGTCGTACGGATCAGGTCGTGCGGACTCGTGCGGACCGGATACACCGCCACCGTGACCCCGTCGTCGTCCAGGCACCGGCCCGTCTCCAGGTCGAAGCGCTGCTTCAGGAGCGGCGAGGCCACGAACGGCCGCCCGTCCGCCGAGCCGACGAGCCCCCGGGAGAGCACCTGCGCGCCCGTGAACGGATCGCGGTTGTCGATCGCGTACGTCCGGCCGGACCGGTCCCGGAAGACCGCGGCCTGCCGGCCGTCCGGCAGCAGCGCCGCCACACCCCGGCCCGGGATCAGCCGGGCCTCGTCGCAGACCGCCATCCAGGAGTCGGGAGACAGGTCGGGAGACAGGGAGAGTTCGAGGGTCGTCGTGGTCGTGGTCGTCGTCGTCATCGGGAGGTGGCCCCTTCCAGCGTTCCGATCGTGAGAATCGTGAGGTCCGGCTTGATCTGGTCGCGCTCCGGCACGAACCGGACCGACGGGTCCGGCGCGCCCGGCGCGTTCACGAAGGAGACGAAGCGCCGCAGCCGTTCCGGGTCGTCGAGCGTCTGAGCCCACTCGTCCTGGTAGTCGGCGACGTGCGCGGCCATCAGCGCCTCCAGCTCGTCGCACAGCCCGAGCGAGTCGTGCACCACCACGTCCTTGAGGTGGTCGAGCCCGCCCTCCAGGCGCTCCAGCCAGGTCGACGTCCGCTCCAGGCGGTCCGCCGTCCGGATGTAGAACATCAGGAACCGGTCGATGAGCCGGATCAGTTCGGCGTCCGAGAGGTCCTGGGCGAGCAGGTCCGCGTGGCGCGGGGTCGCGCCGCCGTTCCCGCCGACGTACAGGTTCCAGCCGTTCGCCGTCGCGATGATCCCGAAGTCCTTCGACTGCGCCTCCGCGCACTCGCGCGCACAGCCCGACACCGCCGACTTCAGCTTGTGCGGGGCGCGCAGGCCCCGGTAGCGCAGCTCCAGCTGGATCGCCATCTTCACCGAGTCCTGGACGCCGTAGCGGCACCACGTCTGCCCGACGCAGGACTTCACCGTGCGCAGCGCCTTGCCGTACGCGTGCCCCGACTCGAAGCCCGCGTCGACGAGCCGCGTCCAGATCGACGGCAGTTGGTCCACCCGGGCGCCGAAGAGGTCGATCCGCTGACCGCCGGTGATCTTCGTGTAGAGCCCGAAGTCCCGGGCCACCTCGCCGATCACGATCAGCTTGTCCGGGGTGATCTCACCGCCCGGGATGCGCGGCACCACCGAATAGGAGCCGTTGCGCTGCATGTTGGCGAGGAAGTGGTCGTTGGTGTCCTGGAGGGAGGCCTGCTCGCCGTCCAGGATGTAGCCGTTGTTGAGGCTGGCGAGGATGGAGCCGACGGTCGGCTTGCAGACCTCGCAGCCCTCACCGCCCCGCGCCTCCTCCCGACCGTGCGAGTCGAGCAGCGCCGCGAAGGAGGTCAGCCGCAGGGTGCGGGCGATCTCGTACAGCTCGCTCCGGGTGTACGAGAAGCAGCCGCAGAGCCCCTTGTCGGTGGGCGCCGGCAGCAGCTTCTCGATCACCTTCACGCAACTGCCGCAACCCGTACCGGCCTTGGTGCACTTCTTCACCTCGGCGAGCGACTCGCACTGGCCGATCGCGTGCTTCGTGACGTTGTGGCAGGAGCAGATCACCGCGTCGTCCGGCAGCGCCGACGGGCCGAGCGCGACCGGGGCGCCCGCGCCCGCCGGGAGCACCAGCTGCTCCGGGGAGACCGGCGGCACCGTACCGGTCAGCGGGCGCAGCAGCCCGTACTGCTCGGCGTCGCCGACCAGGACACCGCCCAGCAGCACCCCGTCGCCGGAGACCACCAGCTTCTTGTAGACACCCGAGCGGGAGTCCGAGTACACGACGTCGAGGCAGCCCTCGGCCGTCCCGTGCGCGTCGCCGAACGAGGCCACGTCCACACCGAGCAGCTTCAGCTTCGTCGACATGTCGGCACCGGTGAAACCGTCCCCGGCCTCCTCCTCGGCTATCGCCGCCGCCGCCGTCTGCGCCATCTCGTAGCCCGGCGCCACCAGGCCGTACACCCGGCCGTCCGAGGCCAGCGCGCACTCGCCGATCGCGAAGACCGCCGGGTCGGACGTACGGCACAGCTCGTCGACCGCGATGCCGCCGCGCTCCCCGACCGCGAGGCCGCAGTCCCGGGCCAGCTGGTCCCGGGGCCGTACGCCCGCCGAGAACACCACCATGTCCGTGGCCAGTTCGGAACCGTCCGACAGCTTCATGCCCGTCACGGCGCCGTCCGCCGTCACGACCTCCTGCGTGCCCGTCCCCGTGTGGACCGTCAGACCCATCCGCTCGATCGTCCGCAGCAGGGCCGCGCCGCCGCCCTCGTCGACCTGCACCGGCATCAGCCGCGGCGCGAACTCCACGACGTGCGTGTCGAGGCCGAGGCCCTTGAGCGCGCCCGCCGCCTCCAGACCCAGCAGACCGCCACCGACGACCGCGCCGGTCGTCGCCGTCTTCGCGTACTCCTCGATCGCCAGCAGGTCCTCGATCGTGCGGTAGACGAAACAGCCGCGGGCGTCCTTGCCGGGGACGGGAGGCACGAAGGGGTACGAGCCGGTGGCCAGGACCAGGTGGTCGTACGCGAAGACCCGCCCCGAACGGGCCGTGACCTTCCGGGCCTCCCGGTCCACCGACTCCGCCGCGTCGCCCACGTACAGCTCGATGCCGTGCTTCTCCATGAAACCGGCCTCGACCATCGACAGGTCGTCCGCGGTCCTGCCCGAGAAGTACGAGGTCAGCTGCACGCGGTCGTAGGCCGGACGCGGCTCCTCGCAGAGGACCACGATCCTGGCCCGCTCCGTGACGCCACGGTCGGCGAGCGCCTCCAGGAACCGCTGGCCGACCATTCCGTGGCCGACCAGGACGATGGTGGGGGTGGTCATGAGGAGCCTCCGTCGTGGGTGAGCAGGTGGAGCAGGGGGGCGTCGTCGGGCAGGGCTTCGTCGCCCTCCCAAGCCCGGGCGAGCGTCCCGACCGCGGCCAGATCGCCGAGGAGTACGCCCCCGACGAGCCGGTCACCGCGGACGACGACCTTGCGGTAGGCGCTGCGCGTGGCATCGGTCAGCTGGACGACGTCGTCGCCCGGCCGAGCGGTGACCTCACCGAAGGCGGCGAGATCGAGGGGGCGGGGGCCGCCGAGGGTGAGACGGGTGAGGGCGCGGGTGCCGGTGTAGCGGGCGGGGGGTGTGCGCTCCGCGGGGGCGGTGCGGGCCTCGGGTGCGGGCGCGGCTTCCGCCGCGGCGGCGCCGGCGCCGGCCTCCGCCACCTCCGTCGTGGGCACGACGGACGGCACCTTCGCGGGTGCCTCCGCCTCATGTGCCTGGGCCCGCACATGGAGCGCGGCGTCCTCGTGGTGCGGGTCGGTACGGGGGGCGGAGGCGCCGCCGAGGGCGCCGTCCCGTGTGCCCACCCTCCCCCAAGCTCTCGGCTTCGCTCGAGCAGGGGGGACCCCCATCGCCCCAGCGGGACGATCGCCCACACGGGCGTGGGTGTCGTCCTCGTGGTGCGGGGCCGTGCCCGGGGTGTGGGTGCCGGCCGCCTCGTGGTGGGGGGCCGTGACCGGGGCGGAACGGGTGGGTCGCTCCGAGAGGAGGACGTTCGTCAGGGCGTCCGCCTGGTCCAGGGCCGGGCCCGCCAGGCCGTAGACGCGGCCCGCGTGTTCCGCGCAGTCGCCCACCGCGTGGATGTACGGGTCCGACGTCCGCAGCTCGTCGTCGACCACGATGCCCGTCGCGACGGTCAGCCCCGCGTCCCTCGCCAGGGCCACCCGGGGCCGGACCCCGCACGCCAGCACCACGACCTGCGCGTCGAGGACGAAGCCGTCGGCGAGTTCGACCGCCGTGACCGCCCCGTCCCGCTGCCGCAGCCCGCTGACCCGGCACTCGGTGTGCACCTCGACCCCGAAGGCCTCGACGTGTTCCCGGAGCAGGGCCGAGGCCTGTTCGTCGAGCTGGCGCTCCATCAGGCGTTCGCCCTGCTGGGTGAGGACGACGTCGGCCCCCAGCGAGGCGAGGGCCCGCGCGGCGGAGACCCCGAGGAGCCCGCCGCCGATGACCACGGCCCGTACCCCGGGCCGTACCAGGGCGCGCAGCTCCAGGCAGTCGTCGAGGGTGCGGAAGGGGTGGACGCCGGCCGGGAGCGCCGCGCCGCGCAGTCCGCGCAGCGGCGGAAGCACCGGGTTGGAGCCGGTGGCCAGGACCAGCCGGTCGTAGCCGACGAGCGAGCCGTCCGCGCACTCGACCGTCCGCGCCGCCCGGTCGATCCGTACCGCCCGGACCCCGAGCCGTACCGGCTCCCGGGTTCCGGGCAGGGCGATCACCTCGGGGGCGTACCGTCCGGCGAGGACGTCGGCGAGCAGCACCCTGTTGTACGGGGCGTGCGGTTCCTCGCCGAGGAGGGTGACGGGCAGGCGCTGGGCGAGCCGGGCGCCCGCCGTTCCGCCCCCGACCACCACGATCCGTGTACTCATACCGGAAGGGTGCGGGGCCGGTGTTACCCGACGGCATCCCGACTGTTTCCCGTACGGAACGCTGATCTCCGCCCGGGGCGGGGCGTGCTGTGAGGAGCCGGCACGCAGTGCCGCGGCCCCCGCCGGATTAACGCGCGGTCAGTCTCGGCTCAAGCCCGGCTTAAGGATCGCGGGTACGGGCCGGAGCGGGCCGTTCCCGTATACGGGCCGTCCTAGGGTGCCGGACGTGACCACCGAGGCCAGCCACCCCCTCTACACCCCTCTGCCCGTTCCGCTGTCCGAGCGGCCGCCGGCCGAGGTCCCGCCCGTGCCCGTCCTGCGGCTCGCCCCCGAGCGGCTGCGGAACGCGATCGCCGCCGGCGGCGGGGCCGTGGCCCTCCTCTGGGGTGTGCAGGCCCGTCCGTCCGCCCGGCTCGACGCGTTCTTCGCGACCGGCGCCCACCTCTCCGGCCTCCTCGCCGGGTACGGCGTCCTCGTCCTGCTGCTGCTCATGGCCCGCGTCCCGGCCGTCGAGCACGGCGTCGGCGCCGACCGGCTCGCCCGCTGGCACGCCCTCGGCGGCCGGTACGTCCTCGGTCTGATCGGCGCCCACGCCGTCCTCGCCCTCTGCGGTTACGCGGTGCACACCCGTACCGACCTCGTCACCGCCACCGGGGACCTCCTGGCGTACGGGGCGATCGCCGCCGCCACCGCCGGCACCGGCCTCCTCGTCGCCGTCGGCGTCACCTCCGCCCGGGGCGTCCGCCGCCGGGTCCGGCACGAGACCTGGCGGGCGGTCCACCTCGGCGGCCTCCTCGCCGCCGCGCTCGGCTTCGTCCACCAGCTCGCGGGCCCCGATCTCGCCGGCGGTCTCCTCACGCGCTGGCTCTGGTCGATGGCCCACGGCACCGTCGCGGTCCTCCTCGTCTGGTACCGGATCGTCGTGCCCGTCCGGGCCGCACTCCGCCACGAGCTGAGGGTCGCCGAGGTCCGCGCCGAGGGCCCCGGCGTCGTCTCGGTCCTCGTCCGGGGCAGGGGAGTGGCGCTGCTGCGCGCCGAGCCCGGCCAGTTCTTCCGCTGGCGCTTCCTCCGCCGCGGCCTCTGGGCGACGGCGCTGCCCTTCTCGCTCTCCGCGCCCGTCCGCGACGACACCCTGCGGATCACGGTCAAGGCGCTCGGCGACCACACCCGCCGCATCCGCCGGCTCCGCCCCGGGACCCGCGTCCTCGCCTCCGGCCCGTTCGGCGCGCTCACCGCGCACCGCCGCACCCGCCGCAAGGTGCTGCTGCTCGCCGGCGGGGTCGGCATCACCCCGCTGCGGGCCCTCTTCGAGACCCTGCCCGGCGGGCCCGGCGACGTGACCCTCCTCTACCGGGCCTCGGACGCGGCCGGTCTCGTCCTGCGCGCCGAACTGGAGACCATCGCCCGCGAACGGCAGGCCGCCCTGCACTTCCTGCTCGGCCCCTCGGACGGCGCCTTCGACCCCCTCGCGCCCCGCTCGCTGCGCCACCTCGTGCCCGGACTCGCCGCCCACGACGTGTACCTGTGCGGCCCGCCCGCGATGGCCCGGGCCGCCACCGACTCCCTCATCCGGGCCGGGGTGCCGGCCCACCGCATCCACAGCGAGGACTTCAGCCATGGCTAGACACGGTGCTCCCCGCGTCCCGGCGGACCGGGCGGGAATGCGGTTCGCCGCCGCTCTCCTCGGCACCGGGGCGCTCGCCGCGACCCTGCTCACCGCCGTCGTCACCCCGGCGGCCCCGCCCGCCCCCGACCGCGAACCGGGCGCCGCAAGCTCAGAGCTAGCTCAACGATCAGGAGATTGATGGACGGGGCAACGATCACGTCCCTAGGCTCACGGCCATGCCCGACATCTCGCTGACCACCCTTGTCCTGCTCTGCCTCGCCGCGCTCGTGGCGGGCTGGATCGACGCCGTGGTGGGCGGCGGCGGGCTGCTCCAGCTGCCCGCGCTGCTGCTCGGGCTGCCGCACGTCCCGGCCGCGCACATCCTCGGCACCAACAAGGCCGTGTCCATCGTGGGCACCACCGGGGCCGCCATCACCTATGTCCGCAAGGCGCCGGTGCGGGTGTGGACGGCGGTGCGGATCGGGCTCGCGGCCCTCGCAGGCTCGATGGGCGGCGCCTTCTTCGCGGCCGGGATCAGCAGCGACGTCCTGCGCCCGGTGATCATGGTGGTGCTGCTCGCGGTCGCGGCCTTCGTGATGCTGCGGCCCTCCTTCGGTGCCAAGGCCGAGGGGGAGGAGCGGGCGCCGCTGACCCGGGCGCGCATCGTGACGGCGATCGTGGTGGTCGGAGGCGGGATCGGCTTCTACGACGGCCTGTTCGGGCCGGGCACGGGCACCTTCCTGGTCCTCGCGCTGACCGCCGTGCTCCACCTGGACCTGGTGACCGCCTCGGCCACCGCCAAGATCGTCAACGTCTGCACCAACGCGGGCGCGCTCGTGATGTTCGCGTACCAGGGCAGCGTGTACTGGCAGCTCGCGGCCGTCATGGCCGTCTTCAACCTGGTCGGCGGGACGGTCGGCGCCCGGATGGCACTGAGCAAGGGCGCCGAGTTCGTCCGCGGCGTGCTGCTCGTCGTGGTCCTGTCGCTGGTCGCGAAGCTGGCCTTCGACCAGTGGGCGTGAGCTCCTCGGGGGTCACTTCACCCCGATGAGGTGGCCGAAGGCGACCACGTTCCCCTGGTAGCCGTTCTTCCTGGAGAAGCCGCCGCCGCAGGTGATCACCCGGATCTCGGCCCGGTCGGCCTCGGCGTACACCTTCTTGTCCGGGAAGTTCTTGTTGTCGTACACCTCGATCGCGTCGACCGTGAACACGGCGGTCCGCCCGTCCTCGCGGTCCACCTCGATCCGGTGGCCCTTCTTGAGGGCGCCGAGCGTGTAGAAGACGGCGGGCCCGTCGGCGTTGTCGACGTGGCCCGCGACGATCGCGGTGCCCTTGGCCCCGGGCGTGGTGCCGTCCCCGTACCAGCCGGCCATGTTCCGGTTCCCGGCCGGCGGCACGTCGAGCGCGCCGCTCTCCGCAAGGGCGAGCCGCATCATCGGGGCGTCCACGTCGGTCTCGGGGATGCGCAGCCGGACGGGCGCCGAGGGCGGCAGCGGGTCGGCGGCGGCGTCGGTGTGCACGCTCGGCCCGGCGGCGAAGGCCTGCGCGGCCGACGGTACGGGCGGGGTGACGTTCTCCGAGCCGTTCTGGACGAGCCAGAGACCGACGCACGCGGCCACGGCTATGCCCCAGCCCTTGCTCCTGTTGCTCACCTGTGTTCCCTCGGTCGCTTCCTGGGTGTGGCCCTGCCCCCGCCGGGCCGTGTTCGGGCGCGCGGCGGGGGCAGGACAGGCGGTGGTCTCAGTGGCCCTGCGCGCCGCTCGCCCGGCGACGCAGGAGCCAGACACCGCCGACGGCAGCCGCGGCCAGCACCGCCGCGCCTGCCGTGACCTGGGCGGTGTCGGGGCCGACGCTGCCACCGACACCGGTCTGGACGTGGCCGCTCGGACTCCGGTGCTTGACCATCAGGTCGCCCCGGGCGGTCTTGCCGTTGTCGCAGGCCACGCTGATCCAGTAGGAACCGGCCTTGACGTGCTCCGGCACCGTGAACTGTCCGACCACGACTTCCTTGTGCGTGCTCGGGTTCAGCTGGAACTCGCCCGCGCCGAGCGAGTTCGCGTCACCGACGCCGTGGCCGTGCTTGCCGCAGGCGAGCGTGTTCACGGTGACGGTCTCGCCCGGGGACGCGGACGACGGAAAGATCTCCAGCGACTCGTGGCTGCCGCTGTTCGCGTACGAGCTCTCGCTGTTCGAGTTCCAGTCTTCGTTGCCGGCGTACGCCGCGGGGGCGGCGAACGCCCCGATCGCGGCGACCGTCAGCGCGGTACCGGTGAACAGACGGGCAGTGGTGCGCATGGGGGTCCTCCGGGGCGCGCGAGCGGTCATGCCGGCTGGTCCTCCCGGGAGGGACATCCCGGAGCCGGACCTTCTAAGACCGAGATAAGAGCCACGCCGCGCGCCCCGCCTGCTGATGAGGCATCAGGATTGCTCCGTCCGATACGGTGTGTCGCCTGGATTTCGGACGTCTGTGCAGGTCAGGACGGTTTACGAGGCGTCAGCTGACGGCCCGTGCCGAACGGGTGAGCGCCGGAGGTGCCGGGGCCGGCGCTATCCGATCCCGGTCAGCCCGCCGATCGCCGCCACGGCCCACTCCTGCGCCCCCGCCGCCGTCCCGGCCGCGACCCCCGTCGCGACCGGGGCGAGGGCGCCCCGCAGGGCGGCGAGCGCGCGGCGCACCCTGCCCGCCTCGACGGGCTCGGGCCCGGTGATCTCCGCCAGGACCTCCTCGGCCGCCTGCTGGGTGTCCTCGCGGTCCAGCTCGGCGAGGCCGGCCCGGGGGAGCTCCCGGAGGAGTTCGTTCACCCGCTCGGCGAGCGTCTCGTACCCCGGCGCGACCACGCCGTTGCTCTGCTGGTTCTGCGTGACGGTCTCGTTGTTCCAGGCGAACTGGGCGTTCGAGACCTGGCCGCCGTGGAAGACCGGCCCGTCGTTGCGCGGGGTGTTCTGCTGGTCGCTCATCGGGAGGACTCATCTCCTTCGTTCTGCTGGTGCTGCGTGACGTGGTCGTTGTTCCAGGCGAACTGGCCACCGTGGACGTCCCCGTGGATCACCGGACCGATCTGGTTGATGACCGTCGGGGTCCGGTCGGCCGTGCGGAGGGTCTTGCGGACGACCGGCAGCGACGTGCGCAGGGACACGAGCTCGACGCTGCCGTTGTGCAGGACCGCCTTGCCCTGTGTGCCGTTCACGGAGCAGTCCGCGAAGCGCCCGCTGGTCCCCTCGTCGAAGACCGCCCCGGCGACGGCGCAGTCGGTGAACTCGCTCTGCGCGACGTCCAGGTACGTGGAGTCCTTGCCGGAGATCCCGACTCCTTCGGAGCCGATGACGGAGAGGTTCCTGGCGAAGAGCCTTCCGTTTCCGATCCCTCCTACCCCGCCGCTGGTCACCGCGCTGACGGTGCAGTCGTACACGAACAGCTGAGCGTCCTCGGCCACTCCGAAGCCGACCGTTCCACGCTCTGCCGTCACGTGTCTGAGCGTGACCCTGGACTGGCCGGCCGCGGTCACCGCGGGCAGGGTGAAGTCACGGAACGTCGAGTCGGTGAGGTCGGCCGTGGTGCCGCCGTCGCCCCGGGTGTCCAGGCCGGTCTGGCACCGGTCCACCCGCACGCCCTCGAACACGCCCGCGGCGCCGTCCAGGACCCGCAGCGCGGAGTTCGTCAGGTCCTCGATCCGGACACGCGTGAAGCGGCCCCTGCCCCCGTCGGTGACGGCGATGCCGACGTTCCCTCCCGAGACGCGGCAGTCACGCACCTCGGGCGCCCCGCCCGTCGTCGAGAACACCGCGACGTTGCGCGCGTCGAGGACCTCGCAGTCCTCGAACCGGCCCAGGCCCTGGGCCTGGACGTTGATGCCGGTGTCGCGGCACGCGGCGAACACGCTGCCGCGCACCACCGGACCGGCGCCGCTCTTCGTCACGATCCCGTGCAGGGCGTCGCTGACCCGCGTGCGGTCGACGGAGCCCCGGGACTGCTCGATGAACATGATCCCCTCCGCGTGGATGGCGTTGATCGCGCACTCCGTCACGGTGAGCTCCGCCTGGGTGTCCGCCACGAGGGCCGCGTTCCCGGTGCCGGTCACCTCGCAGCCGGTGACCTCGGCGCACGCCCCGCTGACTCGCAGGCCGTGGATGCGGCTGCCTTCGATCCGGCTGCTCCGGAGGGTCACGCGGGCGCCTTCGATCACCGCGATCGCGTTGTCGGCGGCGTCGGTGAACCGGCACCGTTCGATCAGGCCGGCCGAGCCCGTGAAGACCGTGCGGCCGTGCAGGACCACGCTCTCGCGCAGGGTGACGGAGGTGCGCGGACGCGCGTGCACGGCGACCGCGCCCGGCGCCCGGATCTCCGTGTGTTCGAGGGTCAGCGTGCCCGTGTGGCAGCCGACGACGTCGGCGTCCCGGCCGACCAGGGTGAGACCCTGGACGTGGACCTGTCCGTACGCGTCCAGGACCGCGCCCCGGGGCAGGCCGACCACGACGGAGCCCGGGCCCTCGGCCGCGACCAGCCGCACTTCGCCCCGGACGGTGAGCGCCTCCTCGTACCGCCCGGGCGCGATCTCGATCACGGCCGCCCGGCCCCGTGCGGCCGCCGCGTGGAGCGCCGAGCCGATGTCGGGGTGCGCCCGACGGCCCCCACGCGGCGAGACGACGTACCTCGCGACCATCCCGTTACTCCCTCCCCGTACGACTCGGCCTAGAGGCTGTCCCACTCCACGGAGTCGTACGCCGAGTACACCCGCCCCATCAGCTCCTCGTCCACCGCGAATTCCACCTCGTCGATCGCCGTCACGGCCGCGATCGTCCGGGAGTTGGTCACGAACGCGGCCCGGTAGCCCGGCAGATCGGCCAGCGTCACCGGGCGCCGGACCGAGGGCAGGCGCTGCTCCAGGAGGGCCATGGTGATGCCGGCGAGGCAGGGCGCCGACGGCCAGACCACCGAAGTGCCGTCCCAGAAAGCGATGTTGGTGACCGCTCCCTCGGCGATCTCGCCGTACGGGGAGGTCAGCAGCGCCTCGTCGTAGCCGGCCCGCCGGGCCGCCGCGCCGTGGTAGTGCTGGCCGAAGCCGCCCAGGTGCTTGATGTGCGGCGCGGGCCGCCAGTAGTCGACGGTCGTCAGGCGCTGCGGGGCGCCGGGGCCCTCCGGGGCCGGGTCGGCGACGGTCACCACGGTGCGGACGCCCGGGTACACGTACACCCGGACCGAGGCGTCCCGCCGCCCGGCGGTCGCGAGGGCCCCGGCGATCAGATCATGGACCCGCTTGCCGTCCAGCTCCCGGTCGAAGAGCTCGCGGGTGGACCGGTCGAGGCGGTCGAGGTGGAGGGCGAGGCCCTTCACGCGCCCGTCCCGTACCTGCATCGCCGTGAAGTGCCCGAAACCGCTCATCAGGGTGGCGAGGAGCTCCGGATCGGCCGCCGGGGTTCCGTCGATCTCGATGTGCGCGGGAGGTGTCGTCATGCCCTCACCGTACGGCGCACGGACGGCGCTCGACCTCGATCGGGCCTGAAGGGCACGGCACTTGACCTCGACCGGGCGGGGGAAGTCGCTTCGGCGCCGCCTCCCTCATCACCCGGACCACCGACGACGTCCAGCAGATCCAGTCGTTCACCATCGCCGAGCAGGGCGGCCACGAGGAACTCCTCGCCGCCGGCGGGGTGTACGCCCGGCTGCACGCGGCCCGGTTCGACCGTACGGTGGAGACGTGATCGTCACCGTCCGCACCACCACCGACGCGCGTGCCAAGGCCGACGCCCTGGCGCGCGGCGCCGTCGAGGCCCGGCTCGCCGCCTGCGCGCAGATCTCGGGGCCCGTCACCTCCGTCTACCACTGGCAGGGCGCGATGGAGACGGCCGAGGAGTGGCAGGTGGTGTTCAAGACCACCGAGGCCCGCTACCCGGCCCTGGAGGCGCACCTCCTCGCCGCCCACGACTACGACACGCCCGAGATCCTCGCCACCCGGGTGACCCGGGTCAGCGCGGAGTACGCCCGCTGGGTCGAGCAGGAGACCGCGGCGGCCACGGTGATCGCGGGCCCGGCGGACGACGAGCGGCCGTTCTTCGTGTACGGGACGCTGCGCCCGGGCGGGTACAACCACGACCGGTTCCTCCGCGGCCGGATCGGCACCGAGGCGGACGCCGTGCTGCACGGGGCGGTCCTGCACGACGGGCCCGGCTATCCGTACGTCGTCCCGGCGGACGGGGGCAAGGTCGTCGGCACGCTCCTGACGCCCTCGCCCGGCGACTACAGCGACCTGTTCGGCCTGCTCGACCGCCTTGAGCTGCCCGTCGGGTACGAGCGGGTGGCCATGGACGTCGTGCGCGTACGGGACGGGGCGCGGGTGTCCGCCTGGGTGTTCCTGGCGGCGCCGGACGCGCCCCTCGGCGCGGTCATCGAGAGCGGCGACTGGTTCAGCCGGCCGTAGCCCCCGCCTTCTCGGCGCGCTCCAGACGCACCGCGCACACCTTGAACTCCGGCATCCGCGAGACCGGGTCGAGCGCCGGGTTCACCAGCGTGTTCGCCCGCCCCTCGCCGTACCAGTGGAACGGCATGAAGACCGTGTCCGGGCGGATCGACGTCGTGATCCGCGCCGGTGCGACGGCCCGCCCGCGCCGGGAGACCACCGCGAGCTCCTCGCCCTCGGCGACCCCGAGCCGCTCGGCGAGCCGGGGGTGGAGCTCCACGAACGGGCCGGGCGCCGCCGCGTTCAGCTCGTCGACCCGCCGGGTCTGCGCACCCGACTGGTACTGGGACACGACACGGCCGGTGGTCAGGACGACCGGATACTCGGCGTCCGTCTCCTCGGCCGCCGCCCGGTGCACCACCGGCACGAAACGGGCCCGCCCGTCCGCCGTCGCGAACCGGTCCAGGAAGAGCCGCGGGGTGCCCGCGTGCTCCTCGTCCGGGCAGGGCCAGAACACGCCCTGCTCCTCCTCGACGCGCCGGTAGCTGATGCCCGCGTAGTCCGCGGGCCCGCCCGCCGAGGCGCGGCGCAGCTCCTCGAAGACCTCCTCCGGGTCGGCCGGGAAGCCCTTCTCCCAGCCGAGCAGCCCGGCCAGCGCGTGCAGCACCTCCAGGTCGCTGCGGACCCCCGGGGGCGGGGTGAGGGCGCGGCGGCGCAGCAGCACCCTGCCCTCCAGATTGGTCATGGTGCCGGTCTCCTCCGCCCACTGCGTCACGGGCAGCACGACATCGGCCAGTGCGGCGGTCTCGGAGAGCACCACGTCGGCGACGGCGAGGAAGTCCAGCGACCGCAGCCGCCCCTCGACGTGCGCGGCGCGCGGCGCGGAGACCACCGGGTTCGAGCCCATCAGGAGCAGCGCCTTCACCTCGCCGCCGAGCGCGTCGAGCAGCTCGTACGCGCTCCGCCCGGGCCCCGGCAGCGACTCCGGCGCGACGCCCCACACCCCGGCGACGTGCGCGCGGGCGGCCGGGTCGTCGAGCTTGCGGTAGCCCGGCAGCTGGTCGGCCTTCTGGCCGTGCTCCCGGCCGCCCTGGCCGTTGCCCTGGCCGGTGAGGCAGCCGTAGCCGCTCAGCGGCCGGCCGGCCCGCCCGGTGGCCAGGCAGAGGTTGATCCAGGCGCCGACGGTGTCGGTGCCCTTGGACTGCTGCTCGGGGCCGCGCGCGGTCAGCACCATGGCGTTGTCGGCGTCGCAGAACATCGCGACGGCCTCCCGGAGCTGCGGTACGGACACGCCGGTGATCCGCTCGACCTGCTCGGGCCAGTGGGACATGGCCCCGGCGCGGGCCGCCGCCCAGCCGTCGGTGCGCTCCTCGACGAACTCCTCGTCCACCCGTCCCTCGGCCACCACCAGGTGCAGCATGCCGAGGGCGAGCGCGAGGTCGGTGCCGGGGCGCGGCGCGAGATGCAGGTCGGCCTGCTCGGCGGTGCGGGTGCGGCGCGGGTCGACGACGATCAGCTTCCCGCCGTTCGCCTTCAGCTCGGTGAGGTAGCGGAGGGCGGGCGGCATGGTCTCGGCGAGGTTGGAGCCGACGAGGATCACACAGCCCGTCTTCGGGATGTCCTCCAGGGGGAAGGGGAGTCCCCGGTCGAGGCCGAAGGCCCGCTGGTGCGCGGCGGCGGCCGAGGACATGCAGAAGCGGCCGTTGTAGTCGATCTGCGAGGTGGCGAGGACGAGCCGGGCGAACTTGCCCAGCGTGTACGCCTTCTCGTTGGTGAGTCCGCCGCCGCCGAAGACCCCCACGGCATCGGGGCCGTGGTCGGCGCGGGTCCGGCGAAGACCGTCGGCGACGGCGGCGAGTGCCTCCTCCCAGGACGCGGGCTCCAGGGCCCCCGTGTCAGGGCATCGGACCAGGGGCTCGGTGAGCCGCACCCGGGAGGAGAGTACGGAGGGTGCGGTGCGGCCCTTGCCGCACAGCGCGCCCCGGTTGACGGGGAAGTCGGTCCGCTCGACCACCTCGGCGGGCAGCTCCGGGGCGCCGGTGGGGCGGAGCGACATGCCGCACTGCAGGGCGCAGTAGGGGCAGTGGGTGGGCACGGTGGCGGCGTCGGACATGCGGCCAGCATGCGTCCGGCGTGTTACGCGGGGCGGCGCGGCGTATTACGGGCGCGGTGCGGTGCGCTCCGCTGGGCGGGCGGCGTCGGGTGAGGCGTGGCTACTTCCGAGGTGACGCCAGCGCCTCCGTGACGCCCTTCTCCTTCGGGCCGAGGAAGTGGGGCTCCGGGCGCAGGCCGGCGTCGAGGGCGGCCTTGCCCGCCGCGAAGAGCTCCCGGGTGGTGCCGTAGTACCAGGTGCGGTCGTGGGGTTCGGCGACCCCGACCCCGTACGCGTCGACGCCGGCGCGGTCGCACAGGGCGACGGCCCGCTTGATGTGGAAGTCCTGGGTGACCAGGACGGCCCGCTCGACGCCGAAGACCTTCCGGGCGCGGACGCAGGAGTCCCAGGTGTCGAAGCCCGCGTAGTCGCTGACGATCCGGCCGACCGGCACCCCGCGCGCGGTGAGGTAGGCGCGCATGGCGCTCGGCTCGTCGTACGAGGTCCGGCTGTTGTCGCCGGTGACGAGGAGGACCCGGACCTTGCCCGTGCGGTACAGCTCGGCGGCGGTGTCGAGCCGGTGCGCGAGGTACGGGGTGGGGTGGCCGTTCCACAGGCCGGCGCCGAAGACGACGGCGACGTCCCGGGCGGGCACGTCGGCGGTGGTACGGAGCTTCCCGGCGGCGGCGGTCTGCATCCAGGTGGCCGGGGCGAGCGCGAGGACGGCGCCCAGCATCACGGCCTGGACGGTACGGCGGCGGGCCCGGGTGGTGCGGGGGATCAACCGGGTGAGCCGTGCCGGCATGCGGGAACCTCCGTGGGGCGTGGATCGGTGTCGGTCTGTCACCCGGTCCGACGCGCGTCGGCGGCGTTCGGTTCACCGGGCGCCCCGTGTGTTCCGTACAACACACCCGCGAGGCCCATCCCGAGGAGCATGCCGAGCAGCTGCGCGGCGGCGAAGGCGGGCACGGAAGCGGGGGCGATGCCGGTGAAGGAGTCGGAGAAGGCGCGCCCGACGGTGGCGGCCGGGTTGGCGAAGGACCCGGAGGAGGTGAACCAGATCGCCGCCCCGATGTATCCGGCCACGGCGACCGGGGCGAGGCCGGGACGGCCGATGTGCCGCAGGCCCTGCACGACGAGAACGAGCCCGGCGGTGGCGACGGCCTCCCCGAGGAGGAGGTGGAGCGCCGAGCGCGACTCGGTGGCCCAGGCGCCGGGCGCCCGCCCGAACATGGCCTCGGCGAGCAGGGCGCCCGCGACGGCCCCGGCGAGCTGGGCGGCGATGTAGACCAGGACCTCACGCCCCCTGCTCTCGTGGCGCCGGGACCACCACTCGGAGAGCGTCACGACGGGGTTGAAGTGGGCGCCGGAGAGCGGGCCTATGAGGGCGATGAGCAGCCCGAGGCCGAGGGCGGAGGCCGCGGCGTTGGCGAGCAGCCGGACGCCGATGTCCTGGCTCAGGGAGTCGGCGCGGATGCCGGAGCCGACGACGACGGCGACGAGGGCGGCGGTGCCGATGAACTCGGCTGCGGCGCGCCGGGGGAGCGCGGGCGGGGACATTCTCATATCGGAAAAGATATTCCGTGATTCGGAAGGAGAAAAGAGGGGAGGGGAGGTACGTCCGGACCGTACGATCCGCTCATGATCATCGACGACGTCCTCGGGGACGCGGTCCGCAACAACGCCGAGTGGTGCCAGGCCATGTGCCGCGCCCACGGACTCACCGGAACCTTCGCCCCCCGCGCCTGGACCAGCGCCGCCCGCACCCCGCTCTACTACCCGGACGCGGTGACGCTGACGGAGGACGCGACCGCCGAGGACGTCCTGGCCGGCATCGACCGCACGACCCCCGGGGCCTCGGTCAAGGACAGCCACGCGCGCGTGGACCTGGCCGCCGAGGGTTTCCGGCTCCTCTTCGAGGCGCGGTGGATCGCCCGCCCCGCCGGTGTCCCGGCCCCCGCCGCCCCCGGCGACTGGCGCCCGGTCCTGGCCCCGGAGGAACTCGCGGCCTGGGCCCTGGCCTGGAGCGGCGACGATGCCGAGGACGCGGCGCTGTTCCGCCCGGAGCTCCTCGCCGACCCGGCGACGACGATCGTCGCGGGCTACGCCGACGACGGCCGGATCCTCGGAGGTGGGGTCCTCACCGCGAGCGCCCGCGTCACGGGCGTGTCGAACCTGTTCGCCACGGCGGGCACGGACCCGTCCGCCGCATGGGCGGGCGTCCTCGCCTCGGCCCCGGTGGACCGCCCGGTCGTCGGCTACGAGTCGGGCGACGACCTGCCGCCGGCGCACGAGGCGGGCTTCGGGGAACTGGGCCCTCTCCGTGTCTGGCTGGGCGCGTAGGAGCGCGTCACGCCGCCGTGGGGGTGAAGCGGTGCAGTTCGTCGGCGCCGGGCTGGACGACGCCGTAGCTGTTCTCCGGCACCTCGTTCCAGGCACCGGGCAGGTCGCCGAGGGGCTCGGACACGACGAGGCGGGTCTCCTCGGACACGTCCCGCAGGAAGGCGAGGTCGGGGTGGAGCCTGCGCAGGGCCTCCACCCGGCTGCTGTAGAACAGCGAGCGGGAGGAGTGCGCGCTGGAGTAGCGGAAGGCCCAGACGCGCTCGCCGTCGGTGAGGGCGAGCGTCATCTGGAGGGGGAACTCCACCCCGTGCTCATGGCCGACCCGTTCCACGACACCCGCCATCGCGGCGACGGCGGCGGGCGGGTCCCGGTCGAGGCCGAAGGTGAGCGCCAGATAGAACATCACCTCGGAGTCCGTCGTGCCCTCGATGTCGGCGTAGAGCCCGGGGTCGACGAGCAGGGTGAGGTCACGGCGCATCAGGGGGAACCCGGCGATGGCGCCGTTGTGCATGAACATCCAGCGGCCGTGCCGGAACGGGTGGCAGTTCGACTGCTGCACGGCCGTCCCGGTCGACGCCCGGATGTGGGCGAAGAACAGCGAGGACCGGACGTGGTCCGCCAGCTCCCGCAGATTGCGGTTGTTCCAGGCGGGCCCGACGTCCCTCAGCAGCGCCGGGGTCTCGTCGTGCGCCGAGTACCAGCCGACGCCGAACCCGTCACCGTTGGTGGTCTCCACGCCCAGCCGGGAGTGCAGGCTCTGGTCGATCAGGGAGTGGGCCGGTCTGTACAGGATGGTGTCGAGCAGCACCGGCGTTCCCCGGTACGCGAGCCATCGGCACATGCGCGATCACCTGGGTCCCTGCCGGATCCGCGGGCGCCGTCGTGCCCACCGTCCGGCCCTCCCATTCTCGGCGCCCTCCCCACCCGGTGCCACACCGGCGCGGGCGGGACCCGGACCGGCGGGCTGGCAGACGGCGCCCGGGACGCGTGAGGTCACGGCAAAGACCCGTCACCCGCCCGAAACGGCCAGGCAACGAGCCCCCGCCAGGATCGGTCCATGACGGAGCCGGACAGCACGTTCGACAGCGCCGCCGAGCTGCTCGGGAGGATCAGCGAGCAGCTCGGGACCCAGCTCGGCCACGTGCGCCCGTACGGCCGCCGCCGGCCGCGGAAGCACGACGAGGAGGCACACCCGCCCATGAACGCCCCCACCCTCGTCGCCGTCGGCCACGGCAGCCGCGACCCCCGCGCCCGCGCCACCCTCACCCGCCTCCTCGACCGGGTCCGGGAGCTGCGCCCCGGACTCGACGTCCGCCTCGCCCACATCGAGCTGAACGCCCCGCTGCTCGACGCCACCCTCGCCGGACTCGCCGCCGAAGGCCGGGACGCCGTCCTCGTCCCCCTCCTCTTCGCCCCCGGCCACCACGTCACCCACGACCTGCCCGCCGCCGTCGCCGCCGCACCCGCGCTCCGGGCGCGGGTCGCCGAGCCGCTCGGCGCGCACCCGCTGCTCGTCGAGGCGCTCGTGGGCCGGCTCGTCGAGGCGGGCTGGACGGCCGAAGACGGGGCCTCCCGCGCCACCGGCGTCGTCCTCGCCTCCGCCGGTTCCCGCGACCCCCGGTCCGGCGCCGAGATCCGCCGGATCGCCGCCCTCCTCGGGGAGCGTCTCGGCGGCGTCCCCGTCGTCCCCGCGTACGCCTCAGCCGCCACCCCCACCGTCCCCGACGCGATACGCGCGCTCGCCGCCCGGGGCCGGCACCGGGTCGCCGTCGCCTCCTGCTTCACCGCCCCCGGCCTCTTCGCGACCCGCGCCGCCGCCCACGCGCCCTGGATCGCCTCGGACCCGCTCGGCGCCCACCCGGCGCTGGCCCGCCTGGTCCTGCACCGTTACGAGAAGGCCCGCGTGCGGGAACTCGCCGCCGTCTGAGCTCTTCTGTCGGTCCCTCCGGCTACCTTCGAGACATGGAAGGCAACGAGGACACCAAGGACAGCACGGACATCACCGACACCCCCGGCTACGACGAGACCGCGACCGAGCGGTGGGCCACCGAGCCCGACAAGCGGCCCGGGCGCACCGCCTTCCAGCGGGACCGCGCCCGCGTGCTGCACTCCGCCGCGCTCCGCAGGCTCGCGGGCAAGACGCAGGTCGTGACCCCCGGCACCCGCAGCCACGCCTGGGACGCCAGCCCCCGCACCCGGCTCACGCACTCCCTGGAGTGCGCCCAGGTCGGGCGGGAGCTGGGCGCCGCCCTCGGCTGCGATCCCGATCTCGTCGAGGCCGCCTGCCTCTCGCACGACATGGGCCACCCGCCCTTCGGGCACAACGGCGAGCAGGCGCTCAACGACGTCGCGAAGGACTGCGGCGGCTTCGAGGGGAACGCGCAGTCGCTCCGGCTCCTCACCCGCATCGAGCCCAAGCGCTTCGTCAAGGACGCCGAGGGGGACCTCGTCAGCGTCGGGCTCAACCTGACCCGCGCCGCCCTCGACGCCGCCACCAAGTACCCGTGGGCGCGGGGCGGCCACCCCGAGGACCCCGGCTCGCCGAAGTTCGGTGTGTACGAGGACGACCTGCCGGTCTTCGAGTGGATCCGCGCCGGCGCCCCCGCCCACCGCAAGTGCTTCGAGGCGCAGGTCATGGACTGGTCCGACGACGTGGCCTACTCGGTCCACGACTTCGAGGACGGCCTGCACGCGGGGCACATCGACCCCAACATGCTCTTCGCCGAGCCCGAGCGCGCCGACATCTGGACGGTCGCCATCGGCCGTTACGTACCGGAGGACACCGACCCGCAGGAGCTCGCCGAGGCCCTCGACCGGCTCGTCGACCAGGAGTGGTGGCCGCACGGCTACGACGGCTCGGCCGTCGCGCAGGCCCGCCTCAAGGACGCCACCAGCCAGCTCATCGGCCGCTTCTGCCTCGCAGCCGAGGGCGCCACGCGGGAGACCTGGGGGCACCGCCCAGGCCGTTCAGGCTCTGGGGGAGGTTCCGGCCGCCTCACCCGCTACTCCGCCGAGCTCGTCGTCCCGCGCGCCACCCGCAACGAGTGCGCGGTCCTCAAGGCCGTCGCCGACCGGTACGTGATGCAGCGCCCCCAGCAGGAGGCGCTCCGGGCCGATCAGCGCGTCGTCGTCGCCGAGCTCGCCGAGGCGCTCGTCGCCCGCGCCCCCGACGGACTCGAACCGCAGTTCAGGGCCGCGTTCGACACGGCCCGCGACGACCGGGCCCGCAAACGCGTCATCGTCGACCAGATCGCCAACCTCACCGACGCCTCCGCCCGCGCCCTCCACGCCCGCCTCCGCACCCCCCGCTGAGCGCGGGCGGCCCTCTTCCGTCACCTCCCTCGGTACGGGACCCTCGCAGGCACGGCCCGGAGAGGTACGACGGGACGAACGCCCGGGGGCGTAGGTTGGAACCGGTCGCAACGAGGAGGAATCGACGTGGTCGACGCAGATCAGACCTTTGTCATCGTCGGCGGAGGCCTGGCAGGGGCCAAAGCGGCGGAGACCCTGCGCGCCGAGGGGTTCAACGGCCGGGTGATCCTCATCGGCGACGAACGCGACCACCCGTACGAGCGCCCACCGCTCTCCAAGGGCTACCTCACCGGCGCCAAGGAACGCGACAGCGTCTTCGTCCACGAGGCCGCCTGGTACGCGGCGAACGACGTCGAGCTCCACCTCGGCCAGTCCGTCACCGCCGTCGACCGCGAGGCCCGCACCGTCCGCCTCGGCGACGGCACCGTCATCCGCTACGACAAGCTGCTCCTCGCCACCGGCGCCGAGCCGCGCCGCCTCGACGTCCCCGGCACCGAGCTCGCCGGCGTCCACCACCTGCGCCGCCTCGCCCACGCCGACCGGCTCCGCCAGGTCCTCGCCGGCCTCGGCCGGGACAACGGCCACCTGGTGATCGCCGGCGGCGGCTGGATCGGCCTGGAGGTGGCCGCCGCGGCCCGCGGCTACGGCGCCGAGGTCACCGTCGTCGAGGCCGACCCCACCCCGCTGCACCGGGTCCTCGGCCCCGAGCTCGGCCAGCTCTTCGCCGACCTGCACAGCGACCACGGCGTCCGCTTCCACTTCGGCGCCCGGCTCACCGAGATCGTCGGCCAGGACGGCATGGTCCTCGCCGTCCGCACCGACGACGGCGAGGAGCACCCGGCGCACGCCGTCCTCGCCGCGATCGGCGCCGCCCCCCGTACCGCCCTCGCCGAGAACTCCGGGCTCGCCCTCGTCGACCGGGCCGACGGCGGCGGCATCGCCGTCGACGAGTCCCTGCGCACCTCCGACCCCGACGTCTTCGCCGCCGGTGACGTGGCCGCCGCCCACCACCCGCTGCTGCACACCCGGCTCCGCGTCGAGCACTGGGCCAACGCCCTCAACGGCGGCCCGGCCGCCGCCCGCGCCATGCTCGGCCGGCGCGTCTCCTACGACCGGGTGCCCTACTTCTTCTCCGACCAGTACGACCTGGGCATGGAGTACTCGGGCTGGGCGCCGCCCGGCACGTACGACCAGGTCGTGGTCCGCGGCGACACCGGCAAGCGCGAGTTCATCGCCTTCTGGCTCAAGGAGGGCCGGGTCCTCGCCGGGATGAACGTGAATGTGTGGGACGTCACAGACCCGATCCAGAACCTCATCCGCGCCCGTACGGCCGTGGACCCGGACGCCCTTGCCGACCCCTCCGTACCCCTGGAGAGCCTGATCTGATCGGGTCCGCTCACCCGTAGACTTCATGCGTGGCAGGCAGGATCAACGATGACGACGTGAAGGCGGTACGGGACGCGGTCCCGATCGACGCCGTCGTGTCCGAGTACCTCCAGCTGCGCAACGCGGGCGGCGGAAACCTCAAGGGCCTCTGCCCCTTCCACGACGAGAAGTCGCCCTCCTTCCAGGTCAGCCCCAGCAAGGGACTCTTCCACTGCTTCGGCTGCCAGGAAGGCGGCGACACCATCGCCTTCGTGATGAAGATCGACCACCTCTCCTTCTCGGAGACGGTCGAGCGCCTCGCCGCGAAGGCGGGCATCACCCTGCGGTACGAGGAAGGCGGCTACAACCCCGGCCACCAGCGCGGCGAACGCATCCGCCTGGTCGAGGCGCACAAGGTCGCCGCCCAGTTCTACGCCGACCAACTCGGCTCGCCCGAGGCCGAGATCGGCCGGAAGTTCCTCGCCGAGCGCGGCTTCGACCAGGCCGCCGCCGAGCACTTCGGCGTGGGCTACTCCCCGGCCGGCTGGGACCATCTCACCCGCTTCCTGCGCGGCAAGGGCTTCTCCGACAAGGAGCTGATCCTCTCCGGCCTCTCCCAGGACGGCCGCCGCGGCCCCATCGACCGCTTCCGCGGCCGCCTCATGTGGCCGATCAAGGACGTCGGCGGCGAGATCGTCGGCTTCGGCGCGCGCAAGCTCCGCGACGACGACAACGGCCCCAAGTACCTCAACACGCCCGAGACGCCGATCTACAAGAAGTCCCAGGTGCTCTACGGCGTCGACCTGGCCAAGAAGGACATCGCCAAGGTCAGCCGGGCCGTCGTCGTCGAGGGCTACACCGACGTCATGGCCTGCCACCTCGCCGGCGTCACCACCGCCATCGCCACCTGCGGCACCGCCTTCGGCGGCGACCACATCAAGATCCTCCGCCGGCTCCTCATGGACAACGGCTCGGCCCGCGTCATCTTCACCTTCGACGGCGACGCCGCAGGCCAGAAGGCCGCCCTGCGCGCCTTCGAGGACGACCAGAAGTTCGCCGCCGAGACGTACATCGCCATCGCCCCCGAGGGCATGGACCCCTGCGAACTCCGCCTCGCCAAGGGCGACGAGGCCGTCGCCGAACTCGTCCAGCCCCGCACCCCGCTCTTCGAGTTCGCCCTCCGCCAGATCGTGAAGCGGTACGACCTGGAGACCCCGGCGGGCCGCGCCGCCGCCCTCGACGAGGCCGCGCCGATCGTCGCGAAGATCAAGAACGTCGCCTCGCAGCACGAGGTCGCCGTCCAGCTCGCCGGCATGCTCGGCATCCTCGACACGCAGTTCGTGGTCCGGCGGGTCGCCCAGATCGCCCGCTGGCAGCGGCAGGGCGGCAGTAGGGGACCGGAGCGCCAGCAGCCCCAGCGGACGTACGACACCCCGGCCCCGGCCGCCGCAGCCCCGGGCCCCGCCCTCAACCTGCGCAGCCCCGCCCACCGCACCGAGCGGGAGCTCCTCAAGCTCGCCCTCCAGCGGCCCGAACTGGTCTCCCCGGCCTTCGACGCGTACGGGGCCGACGAGTTCACCGCCGCGCCCTACGCGGCCGTCCGCCAGTGCGTCCAGGACGCGGGCGGCGCCACCGGCGCCCCCTCCGACTACCTCGACGCCGTCCGCGAGGCCGCCCCCAACGACTCGGTCCGCGCCCTCGTCACCGAACTCGCCGTCGAGACGATCTTCGCCAAGACCGTCGACGAGGCGTACGCCGGCGACCAGCTCGTCACCGTCCGCCTCCGCGCCGTCGACCGGCGCATCCGCGACGTCCAGGGCACCCTGGCCCGGCTCGGCGCGAACGGCGACCCCGAGCGGCTCGCCGCCGTGCAGAACGAACTGTGGGTCCTCACCCAGTACGGGCAGTCCCTCCGGAACAACGGCGCCGCGGCTCTCTGACGCACGTTCAGTCACGTCCCGGTCTCAAAAAGTCACCGCACGCCCCTCGTGGCGGCGATGTGTCGTACCCCACACTGGGTGACGGAGTCGTTCCGCCCCTCCTGGAGGTCGCCCGCCGTGCAGACCGAGACCCGGACCGTGTCGCAGGAGCCGTCCCCCGGCGAACCGGACGAGCAGACCGAACTCCCCGAGGTTCCGGAGGTCCCGCCACAGCGCCGCCGCACCGGCGACCCCGGCGGCAACAGCCCCTCCTCCGACCTCTTCCGCCAGTACCTGCGCGAGATCGGCCGCATCCCGCTGCTCAGCGCCGAGGAGGAGGTCGAACTCGCCCGCCGGGTCGAGGCCGGGCTGTTCGCCGAGGAGAAACTCACCAACACCCCCGACCTGGACAACCAGTTGGCGTACGACCTGGACCGGCTCGTCGTCCTCGGCCGGATCGCCAAGCGCAAGCTCATCGAGGCCAACCTCCGCCTCGTCGTCTCCGTCGCCAAACGGTACGTGGGCCGCGGCCTCACCATGCTCGACCTCGTCCAGGAGGGGAACCTCGGCCTCATCAGGGCCGTCGAGAAGTTCGACTACGCGCGGGGCTACAAGTTCTCCACGTACGCCACCTGGTGGATCCGCCAGGCCATGTCCCGGGCCCTCGCCGACCAGGCCCGGACCATCCGCGTCCCCGTGCACGTCGTCGAACTCATCAACCGGGTCATCCGCGTCCAGCGCCGCATGCTCCAGGAGCGCGGCTACGAACCCACCGCGGAAGAGGTCGCCGCCCAGCTGGACCTGGCCCCCGAGCGGGTCGGCGAGGTCCTCCGCCTCGCCCAGGAACCCGTCTCCCTGCACGCCCCCGTCGGCGAGGAGGAGGACGTCGCCCTCGGCGACCTCATCGAGGACGGCGACGCCGCCTCACCCGTCGAGTCCGCCGCCTTCCTGCTGCTCCGCCGCCACCTGGAGGACGTCCTCTCCACCCTCGGCGAACGCGAACGAAAGGTCGTCCAGCTCCGCTACGGCCTCGACGACGGCAGGCCCCGCACCCTGGAGGAGATAGGACGCATCTTCGGCGTGACGCGCGAACGCATCCGCCAGATCGAGTCCAAGACCCTCAACAAGCTGCGGGACCACGCCTACGCCGACCAGCTGCGCGGCTACCTCGACTAGTACAGCTCCTTGACGGTGAGGGTCCACGGGCCGTCCGCGCTCAGGAGCAGCAGCCGCGGCCCCTGGGGGACCGGGACCGTCCGCTTCAGCGCCCCGGTCGTGTTGAGGAGCAGGTCCGAATCGCCCAGAGCGCCTCCGGTGCGCCCGCGGGGCCCGTAACACTGGATGCCGACATAGCCGCCACCGTCGCCCGGCCGGCCCTCGAAGTCCACGCGGAGATCGGCCCCGTCGCCGGTGTAGACGAAGGCCTCGGGGCCGTAGCCGCTGAGCACGCCCTCCAGACGACGGGCCGCGGCGACCGGCTTCACCCGCAGGAGCCAGCGGTTCTTGCCGGCGAGCCGCAGACGCAGCGGCCGGTCCTTGGGGACCGGGGTGACCGAACTGCCCCGGAAGTCGGGCAGGGTGGTGTTGAACAGGTACTCCCCGTCCTTGTTGCGCTTGTCGAGCGGAAAGAGGCCGACATACCCGCCGTCCTCGTGCGCGATCTCCACGAGGACGGGTCCGGACCCGACGCGCGCGTCGGTGGTGATCACGTCGTCGCCGAGCCCCTCGACGATGATCGGCTCGAAGAGCGGGCCGAACTGCCAGCCCTCGACGAGTTCGTACGGCCGGTCGGCCGGCGGGAACGGCCCCGCGGCGACGGGCGTCCCGACCGGCTGGGGGGCGGACGCGCCATTTGCGGACGGCGCCTGCCCCGGCACTTTCACCACCCCGGTCAGCGGTACGGGCCCGGCGACGGCCGGCTCCTCGTCCGCGACCTCGACGCCGTACGCCGTGACGAGACCGGCGAGCCCGGAGCCGTACCCCCGCCCGATCCCCGCGAACTTCCAGCCGCCGGACTCCCGGAAGAACTCTCCGAAGGCCACGGCGGTCGCGTCCGCCTCGCCCGTCACCGTGTACGAGGCGACCGTCGCCCCGTCGGGGGCGACCGCCGTCAGCGCACCGCCCGCCGCCGAACCGGCGATCACGATCCGCTCGACCGCCGCCTCCACCTCGGGCAACGCGAGGACCAGCGACGGCGGTTCGTGCCGGACCGCCCCGGACGGATGCGCGGGCTGCCCGTCGAAGACCATGTCCGCGTCCCCACGGACCCGGCCGTCCGCACCGAGCAGCAGCGCCGCCACGTCCACGCCCTCGGCGCCCACACGCAGGGTGACCGACGGCACCCAGGAATTCTTGGTTGTGTGACCCATGCCGCACATCATGCGGCATGGGTCACATGCCGTCAGTCGACCTCGGCGACCGCCTGCGCGAACTGCGCCGCGTACAGCCGGGCATAGGCCCCGCCCGACGACAACAGCTGCTCGTGCGTGCCCTGTTCGACGATCGATCCGTTCTCCATCACCAGGATCACGTCCGCGTCCCGGATCGTGGAGAGCCGGTGCGCGATCACGAACGAGGTCCGCCCGTGGGCGAGTCGGGCCATCGCCTTCTGGATGAGGACCTCGGTGCGGGTGTCGACCGAGCTGGTCGCCTCGTCCAGGACGAGGATCACCGGGTCGGACAGGAACGCCCGCGCGATGGTGATCAGCTGCTTCTCGCCCGCGCTGACCCCCGCCCCGTCGTCCTCGATCACCGTGTCGTACCCCTCGGGCAGGGTCCGGATGAACCGGTCGGCGTGGGCGGCGCGTGCCGCCTCCTCGACCTCGGCCCGGGTCACCGGGCGCGTGGCGCCGTACGCGATGTTGTCCGCGATGGTGCCGCCGAAGAGCCAGGTGTCCTGGAGGACCATGCCGATGCCCTTCCGCAGGTCCTCGCGGGACATCTTCGAGACGTCCACCCCGTCCAGGGTGATCCGGCCGCCCGTCACCTCGTAGAACCGCATCAGCAGGTTCACCAGGGTCGTCTTGCCGGCACCGGTCGGGCCGACGATCGCGACCGTCTGCCCCGGGTCCACCGTGAGCGACAGGTCCTCGATGAGCGGCTTGTCCTCCTCGTAACGGAAGGAGACGCCCTCCAGCGCGACCTTGCCCTTCAGGTCCACCGGGTGCTCGCTCATCGGCGCGTCCGGCTCCTGCTCCTCCGCGTCGAGCAGCTCGAAGATCCGCTCCGCCGAGGCGACACCGGACTGCACCAGGTTCGCCATCGACGCGACCTGCGTCAGCGGCATCGAGAACTGGCGCGAGTACTGGATGAAGGCCTGCACGTCACCGATGGACAGGCTGCCGGTCGCCACCCGCAGGCCGCCGACCACGGCCACCAGGACGTAGTTGATGTTCGAGAGGAAGAACATCACCGGCTGCATCACACCGCTGTTGAACTGCGCCTTGAACCCGGCCTCGTACAGGGCCTCGTTCTGCTCGCGGAAGTCCTTCGCGGACTCCTCCTGCCGGCCGAAGACCTTCACCAGACCGTGCCCGGTGTACATCTCCTCCACGTGCGCGTTGAGCGTGCCCGTGGACTTCCACTGCTGGACGAAGTGCGGCTGCGAGCGCTTGCCGATCTTCGCCGCGACGAACACCGAGACCGGCACCGTCACCAGGGCCACCAGGGCCAGCAGCGGCGAGATCCAGAACATCATCCCGAGCACGCCGACGATCGTGAGCAGCGAGTTGATCAGCTGGCCCATCGACTGCTGGAGCGTCTGCGAGATGTTGTCGATGTCGTTGGTCGCCCGGGACAGCACCTCGCCGCGCTTCGCCTTGTCGAAGTACGAGAGGGGAAGCCGCGCCAGCTTCGTCTGGACGTCCTCCCGCATCCGGTAGACCGTCCGGTTGATCACCTTGATCGACATGCGGGTCGAGACCAGCATGAGCAGGCCCGCCGTGACGTAGATCGCGAGGACCCACAGCAGCACCTCGCCGACCGCACCGAAGTCGATGCCCTGCCCGGGGGTGAAGTCGACCCCGGACAGCATGTCGGCCATGCCGCTGTCGCCACTGGCCCGGAGCTTCTCCAGGGCCTGCGCCTTCGTGGCGCCCTCGGGCATGTTCTGCCCGACGACCCCCGCGAAGATCAGGTCCGTCGCCTTGCCGAGGATCTTCGGCCCGACCACGGAGGCCGCCACCGACAGCACGCCGGCGATCAGCATCACCCAGAGCGTGCCGCGCTCGGGCGCCAGCTGCTTGAGCAGCCGCTTGCCCGAGCCCTTGAAGTCCATCGACCGCTGGTCGGGGCCGCCACCGGCCATCATGCGTCCGCCAGGACCGGCCATCAGGCTGCCTCCGCCTCGGTCAGCTGGGAGAGCACGATCTCCCGGTACGTCTCGTTCTCCGCCATCAGCTCACGGTGCCGTCCGGTGCCCACGACCCGGCCCTCGTCGAGGACGACGATCCGGTCGGCGTCGCGGATGGTCGACACGCGCTGGGCGACGATCACCACGGTCGACTCCGCCGTCTCCTCGGCCAGCGCGGCCCGGAGCAGGGCGTCCGTCTCGTAGTCGAGCGCGGAGAAGGAGTCGTCGAAGAGATAGATCTCCGGCCGCTGCACGAGCGTCCGCGCGATGGCGAGCCGCTGCCGCTGCCCGCCGGAGACGTTGGTGCCGCCCTGCGCGATCGGGGCGTTCAGACCGTTCTCCAGCTTCCGTACGAAGTCGGCGGCCTGGGCGACCTCCAGGGCGTGCCAGAGCTCCTCGTCGCTCGCGTCGGGCTTCCCGTACCGAAGGTTCGTCGCCACCGTCCCCGAGAACAGGTACGGCTTCTGCGGGACGAGTCCCACGGTCCTCGCCATCAGCTTCGGGTCGAGCTTCCGCACGTCGACGCCGTCGACGAGGACCTCGCCGCCGGTGGCGTCGAAGAGCCGGGGCACGAGCCCGAGCAGCGTCGACTTGCCGCTGCCCGTCGAACCGATGATCGCGGTGGTCTCACCGGGCAGGGCGACCAGCGCCACGTCCTTGAGGACCGACTCCTCCGCGCCCGGGTACCGGAAGTCCGCGCTCCTGACCTCCAGGTGCCCGCGCCGGAGCAGCTTCGTCACCGGCTCGGCCGGCGGCACGACGCTCGTGTCCGTTCCGAGGACCTCCTCGATGCGCTCGGCACACACCTCGGCGCGCGGCACCATCATGAACATGAAGGTGGCCATCATCACGGCCATCACGATCTGCATCAGATAGGCGAGGAAGGCGGTCAGCGCGCCGATCTCCATGCCGTGGCTGTCGATGCGGTGCGCGCCGAACCAGACCACGGCCACGCTGGAGACGTTCACGACGGTCATGACCGTCGGGAACATCAGCGCCATCAGCCGGCCGGTCGCCATCGACACGTCGGTCAGCTCGCCGTTGGCGCCGCGGAAGCGCTCCTCCTCGTACCCGTCCTTCACGAAGGCGCGGATGACCCGGTTGCCGGTGATCTGTTCGCGCAGCACCCGGTTCACGGTGTCGAGGCGCGTCTGCATGGTCCGGAAGAGCGGCCGCATCTTCCGCACGATCAGCGAGACGGCGACGCCGAGGACCGGCACCACCGCGAGCAGCACGCCCGACAGGGGGACGTCCTGGCCGAGCGCCATCACGATGCCGCCGACACACATGATGGGCGCGGAGACCATCAGGGTGAACGCCATCAGGACCAGCATCTGGACCTGCTGCACGTCATTGGTCGTACGGGTGATCAGCGAGGGCGCGCCGAAGTGGCCGAGCTCCCGGGCGGAGAAGGACTGCACCCGGTCGAAGACCGCGCCGCGCACGTCGCGGCCGAGCGCCGAGGCGGTCCGCGCGCCGTAGTACACGGCCCCGATGTTGCAGACGACCTGGACGACGGAGACGCCGACCATCAGGGCGCCGAAGCGCAGGATGTAGCCGGTGTCCCCGTTGACGACACCGTTGTCGATGATGTCGGCGTTCAGGGTCGGCAGGTAGAGGCTCGCGCAGGTCTGCAGGAACTGCAGCAGGACGAGCAGCGCGATGGGTTTTCGATAGGGCCGCAGGTGGGTTCGGAGAAGTCTTATGAGCACGGCTCCTACTATCGCCCGCGCCCCCGGGACGTTACGACTCGGTTTTGGGGTGCGGGCGGAGCCTGGCCAAGACTTTACGAACGCGCATACGACCCCCGGGAGCCGCGCGGTCTCAGGAGCACCGCAGCCGCCTCAGGAGCCTCGCGGTCTCAGGAGGCTTTCGGCTTCAGGAGCCTCGCGGTCTCAGGAGCTGAAGGCCCCCGGGTGGATCTGCTCCCGCGTCGCCACGTACTGCTGCCGCACCGCCTGCCCGACCGAGAGCTCCTCGGCGGGCTCCAGGATCTGCGCGACCGCGCCCTGCCAGGCCGGCGGAGCGGACGGGGACAGCGTGCCCCGCGCGACCCCGAGGGCCCAGGCGGCCTGCCGGGCCGCGCCGAGCGCCGCGTAGTCGGCCGGCTGGGGGACGACGACCTGGGCGCCGAAGAGCGCCGGTGCGAGGGCCTGCACGGCCGGCAGGGCGGCCGCCGCGCCGAGCAGGAACACCCGCCGCACCTCGACGCCCCGCCCGCGCAGCACGTCCATGGCGTCGGTGAGCGCGCAGAGCATCCCCTCGAACGCCGCCCGCGCGAGGTGCTCGGGCTTCATCGACTCGCGCCGCAGCCCGCTGAGCGTGCCCGCGGTGTGCGGCAGGTTCGGGGTCCGCTCGCCCTCCAGGTAGGGCAGCAGGACGAGCCCGGAGGCGCCGGGGGTCGACTTCAGGGCGAGGGCGGAGAGCTCGTCGAGGTTCTCCAGGCCGAGCATCTCGGCGGTGCCGCGCAGCGCACGCACCGCGTTCGAGGTGGAGACGACGGGCAGGTGCATGCCGGTGGCGTCGGCGAAGGAGGTGATCATGCCTCTCGGGTCGGCGAGGGCCTCGTGGTGCACGGCCATCACGGAGCCGGAGGCGCCGAGCGAGACCACCGCGTCGCCGGGGCCGAGCCCGAGGCCCAGCGCGGCGGCCATCGTCTCGCCGGTGCCGGCGGAGACGAGGAGGCCCTCGGGGGTGATGCCGGCGGCGTCGGAGGGCCCGAGGACCTCGGGCAGCACGGCCTGGTGGCCGAGGGCCAGCTCGACGAGGTCGGGGCGGTACGTGCCGGTGCGGGCCGACCAGTAGCCGGTGCCGGAGGCGGCGCCGCGGTCGGTGGTGCGGCGGGCGGGGCGGCCGAGGAGCTGCCAGACGAGCCAGTCGTGGGGCTGGAGGAGCATCGCGATCCGCTGGGCGTGCTCGGGTTCGCTGCGGGCGAGCCAGCGGAGCTTGGCGACCGGCTGTCCGGCGCCGGGCACGCTGCCGACGGCCTCGGCCCAGGCCTGCCGTCCGCCCAGGGACTCGACGAGGTCGGCGGCGGCGACCTGCGCCCGCTTGTCGTTGCGGACCAGCGCGGGCCGCACCAGGCCGCCCTGCGCGTCGAGCGGCACGATCCCGTGCTGCTGCGCGGAGACGCCGATGGCCTCCACGCCCTCCAGGAGCCCGCCGGTGGCGGCCTCCCCGAGCGAGAGCAGCCAGCTCTGTGGATCGACGTCGACGGCCTTGGGTTCGCTGGGATGTGCGGCGTACCCCTGCCGCAGTACGGCACCCGTGTCCGTGTCACAGACGACGATGCGTGTGAACTCCGCAGAGCTGTCGAGTCCGGCGACTATCCCCATGACACATGATTCTGCCGCACGCGCGGCCCCCGGCGCTGCCGGTGCCGCATGTGCGGGGCTCGGGTGTCCCTCGTGTCCCGGTCCGGGGCTCAGGTGTTGCTGGTGCCCCAGTCCTCTTCGTCGACCTTGCCGTTGACCCGGCCGCGCTCGCGCAGCGCGTGGACCCGGTCGGTCACGGAGGACGGCAGCCGGTCGCTCACCTTGTCGCCCACGAGGTGCGCCGCCTTGCCCGCGGCATGGCGGCCGGTCTGGGCGGCGGACTCGGCGGCGTTCCGCACGGCCGGGTTCTGGGTGAAGTCCTTGAGGGACTTCTTCATCTGTTCGTAGCGCTCGCGTCCGGCCCGCGTGCCGACCACGTAACCGAGGGCGAGTCCCACGACGAACGTCAGCTTGTACCGCACGGCTGCGATCCTTCCCTGGAGGCCCTGGGGATACCGATTGGCGGAGCACCCCCCTGCTTGCGCTAATGTATGTCTCGCAGCGAGCGAGCGCCCTCCCGGTTCAGCCGGACTGGGTACGTTCGGTGCAACGCAGCAATCCCCTGTAGCTCAATTGGCAGAGCAGCCGGCTGTTAACCGGCAGGTTACTGGTTCGAGTCCAGTCGGGGGAGCGCGATCCCCTGTAGCTCAATTGGCAGAGCATTCGGCTGTTAACCGGAGGGTTACTGGTTCGAGTCCAGTCGGGGGAGCGAGACGGAAGAGGACCCTTCGGGGTCCTTTTTCGCGTCTCCGGGAACCAAGCGGAGCGCGGCGCGGTCTACATGGTCGAGCAGAGCCGATCATCCGGAGCAGGAGATCGTATGAGCGGCTATGCTGCGGCAGACGGCGCGCACACATGTACGCGCCTCATCGTTCGGGGCGGTAGCTCAGCCGGTTAGAGCAGCGGACTCATAATCCGTCGGCCGTGGGTTCGAGTCCCACCCGCCCCACTCCAGCAGAAACGTCGTGACCAGCGGAAACGCCCCTGGAGGGGTGTTTCCGCGTGCGGCGTTCACCTCGCATCGGTGAGGCGAAACGCGCTCTTCTGGTCTGTCCCACCGGGCCCTGGCCTTCTTGACCTGGGCTTTCAGGCGGAACGTAAGTGCGGAGCCACGACGATGATCCCACGGCGATCCCACGGCTCCCGCGTGTGACACGCCGCACACCACTCCGAACACCGAGGGGTCAGGGCCTGCGCCGAGCGCGCCCTCGCCCGCATGAAGCACTACAAGACCCTCCGCGACTGCCGACAGCGTGGCGATGGCTTCCACCGCGCGGTCCAGGCCATCGCCCGCATACGCAGCCTCACCCTCGTCGCATGATCCAGACCAGCCCGGAACCGGGACCTGGCTTGCCCGTACACAACCTTCTGAGACACGCTTTAGGCTGCCCCTGGGCCAGTAGAGAGGGGCGCGGTGGTGGACACGGCGGAGCGGTACCGGCGGTTCGCGACGATGGAGGCACGGGGCCACTCCCCGACGTACGAGCGGCTGACCGCCGCGATCGCCGGCGACCCGGACCTGCTGGCGTTGATCGACCAACTCCCCACTGCCAGGCGGCAGCCCAACCTGCTACTGGCTGCGGTGCGCTTTCTGGATGGGCCGGTCGACGACCTCGCCGCCTTCCGGGAGTGGACCCTCGTCCACTGGGCTCGGGTCCGTGCCACGATGTCGGAGCGGCGGACCCAGACCAACGAGCCCGGCCGATGTTCCGTCCTGCTTCCCGTGCTGGCTCGTCTGCCCCAGCCGCTGGCGCTCATCGAGGTCGGGGCCTCGGCCGGGCTCTGCCTGTATCCCGACCGCTACCGCTACCGCTACGACGGGGGTGCCGAGTTCGGCCCCTCGGACAGCGCGGTCGTCCTGGAGTGCGGCACGACGGGCGCCGTTCCACTGCCCGCCCGGCTGCCGGAGGTCGGCTGGCGGGCCGGTGTCGACCTGAACCCGCTCGACGTGGCCGACCCCCAGGACGCGCGCTGGCTGGAGTGCTTGGTCTGGCCCGAGCAGCACCAGCGCCTGGCCCGGCTGCGGGATGCCATGCGGATTGCGTGCGCCGAGCCCCCGACGCTGGTCCGCGGCGACCTGAACAAGACCATCCGCGACCTGGTCGCCGCCGCCCCGGCGGGAGCCACCCCGGTCGTCCTCCACAGCGCGGTCCTCGCCTACCTGCCGCCCGAGGAGCGCGAGGCCTTCACCGCTACCATGCGGGAGCTGGGCTGCCCCTGGATCTCCAACGAGGCTCCGGGCATCCTCCCGGCCGTGGATCGCCGGCTGCCGCTCGGCCCCCGCCTCGACCGACTGCTGTTCACCCTCGCCCTGAACGAGTATCCGCTTGCCCGCACCGGCCCACATGGACAGTACCTGGAGTGGCTGCCCACCCAGGCTGCCCCGTGAGCAGTCGGATCTCGGCCACTGTGCGACTTCCCGGCTGAAGTCGCAGATGAAGCGGCCGGCGCGCTCGGACGCAGCAGGCCAGCCTCCGCCCGGGGTCGACCAGGTGGGTGGGTGCGGCCCTCACCTGCGCAGGGCGGCGGATGGGGGCGACCGCCCGCGACACCGAACCCGTCGTCCTCAATGCCGGCTTCGCCCTCAGCGAGGCTGTCGCCCCCGGAACCCTCCGGCCCGTGGGTCAGCCGCCGAAGATGCGGTTGTCCCGGCGCTTGAGTGCCCGGTCCCAGCCGGCGAGCTGAGCGGGTTGCACGCCGATGTCGCCGACGTAGGCGGCGGAGGGGCGGATGATCTTGCCGAGGCGCTTCTGCTCGAGGATGTGCGCGCTCCAGCCGGCGGTGCGGGCGCAGGCCGCCGGCGACGCCCGTCGCTACGTCAAGAAGCCGAATGCACGGACGGATCATCGCTCCAGGAGCACCGCGAGCTCGGCTTCCAGTTCCGCGGCGCCGGTGAAGTGGAGCGCGGTGATCCCCACGGCCCGTGCGCCCGCCACGTTCGTGGGCTTGTCGTCGATGAACACCGCCGCTTCCGGCGGGACGCCCACGAGGTCGAGGGCCCGGGTGTAGGCCGCCGGGTCGGGCTTGGTGACGCCCAGCCGGCAGGAGAAGAGCAGGGGGTCGAAGCGGGCGGCGACCTGGGGCAGCACCTCGGGGAGCGCTTCGAGGACCAGGGCGTCGTTGTTGGTGAGCAGCGCCGTCCGTAGCGGGCGGAGGCCGTCCACCACGGCGAGGACCCGCTCATCGGGCTCGAACGCGCTGCACCAGACCTCGTGGAGGGCGGCCGGGTCGCCCGGATACCCGAGCTCCTCCCGCAGGGTCCGGTGGATATCGGCCGGCGACCCGAGGCCCCGGTCCCACCGTCCGACCCGCCCGGACTCGTACAGCGTCCGTTCCACCCGTTCGGCACTCACCCCGCACGCCTCGGCGAGCAGGTCCAGCCGCCGTCGCGGAAGGAACCGGCAGACCACGTCTGCGAGATCGAAGAGAACCACCTCGGGCCGCATGCGTCGACCCTAGGGGGTGCCTCGTGGGTCAGCCGTCCACCACGGTGAGGTGGTACGTCGTGTCCACCCCGAAGCCGCCCGTCGTCGCGGCCTTGATCTCCAGGACGTACTGGCCCGGCAGCAGCGGGGCGAGGCCCGCCCAGATGCCCCAGGAGAGGTACATCTGGAGACCCAGGCGGAAGGGGCGGGTGGTGAACTCGCCGAGGGGGAGCGGGGCGCCGTTGAGGTAGGCGTCGGCGGAGGACACGTCCATGGCGAGCGGTGTGCGCGAGTGCAGCTTGGGGTGGTGGACGTTGAGGACCGGGAAGAAGAGCGGGCGGTCGGCGGGGATCTCGCAGCGGCGGACCACCCGGCCGCCGTAGGTGCCGGCCAGGAACCACACGTCGGCGGGCTGCCGCCAGGCCGCGTGTTCGCCGGTGGTGTCGGCGACCGGGCTTCGGCTCTCGGGGGCCGATCGTGCCCACTGCCACCAGCGGGCGGCGAGCGTGCCGCCCTCGTCCTCGGATATCCGCCATTCGCTCACAGCGCCACACCCTACGGGGTCACCGGACGCCGAGGAGGCCCATGAAAACCAGCAGGGTGACGACGACCGCGAGCGGGGCGCCGACGGAGAAGCCGGCGCGCCGCGGCGGGATCCAGGCGGCGATCAGCAGGGCCAGGGAGACGAGGAGGCCCACCACGAGGGTGGGGAAGGCCACCTCGAAGGCGGCCTGGAACCGGTCGGCCTCGGCTCTGTCGCAGGAGTCGCAGGCCATGGGCGAGAGCATGGCGAAGACCAGGCCGAAGAAGCCCAGCGGCAGAGTGAGCAGGGTCGAGAAGAGGGGCGCGATCCAGGATCCGGTGGCCGGCGCGTCAGGTACGGCGGCGGTGGTGTCGGGTGCGTCGGGCGTGTCAGGTACGGCGGCGGCGGTGTCGGGTGCGTCGGGCGTGTCAGGGGCGTTCGCAGGCATGGTGACAGGAAACCCGCGGCGCCGCCGGGGCGGATGAGCTGTCGTACTCATCCGCCCCGGCGTCCCGTGCCTAGTACGTCAGGATGCCCGGGTCCGTCGTGCCGGCCGCGCCCGTCTCCACGTGGCCCGCCAGGCGGCGGAGGTAGTCCGTGGAGGCCGAGGACGTGACGGTGACGTCGTACCAGCGGGCGGAGGCGGAGAGCGGGACGGTGTGGGTGACCGTGGCGCCCTTGGGGACGGACAGGGTCGTCGGGGTGCCGCCGTACGCGTTGGTGACGGTCACCGTGGCCGTGGTGCCGGCGTTGGTGAAGGTCAGCGCGAGGTCGCCGGTCGTGGCGTCGTGGCGGGCCGTCACCTCGGGGACCGCCGTCTTTCCGGGGGAGCGGAAGCGGCGGAGGAAGCCGTTGGGGCCGTGGACCGTGAGGTCGGTGAGGCCCTTGGAGTACTTGGTGTTCCAGGTGTCGGCGATCGACTTGTTCGCCTCCGACGTGTACGTCCACGGGGCGTCCGTGCGGTTCGCCGAGGTGACGTAGAACTGGGCGCCCGCCTGCGGGCCGCCGCTGAAGGTCAGGCGGTAGGTGCCCGCCGTCACGTCCGCCGCGCCGTCCACGTACGGGGCGTACTTCAGCGGGCGGGTGGGCTTGGCGCCCGGCTCCTGGCGGGGCATCGTGCCGGTGGCCGGGGCGGTCGCCAGGAAGTCGGGGTGGCGGTTCTTGTCCGGCGGGTAGTAGCCGGCCGTCGGCGGGAGCGGGGCGGGCTGCGTGTTCGTACGCGTGAAGTCGAACGCCGAGGTCAGGTCGCCGCACACGGCCCGGCGCCACGGGGAGATCTGCGGCTCCTGCACCCCGAAGCGGCGCTCCATGAAGCGGATGATCGACGTGTGGTCGAAGGTCTCGGAGCAGCTGTAGCCGCCGGTGGACCACGGGGAGACGACCAGCATCGGGACGCGCGGGCCCAGGCCGTAGGGGCCGGCCACGTAGCCCGTCTTGCCGGGGAAGTAGTCCAGGGTGGTGGCGGTGGTCGACAGGCCCTCCGCCGCCGAGCCCGGGGCGTACGGCGGGACCACGTGGTCGAAGAAGCCGTCGTTCTCGTCGTACGTGATGAACAGGGCGGTACGGGCCCACACGTCCGGGTTCGAGGTCAGCGCGTCCAGGACCTGCGCGATGTACCAGGCGCCGTAGTTCGAGGGCCAGTTGGCGTGCTCCGAGAAGGCCTCGGGCGCGGCGATCCAGGAGATCTGGGGGAGGCTGCCCGCCTGTACGTCGGCGCGGAGCTTGTCGAAGTAGCCCTCGCCCGCCTTCGCGTTCGTGCCCGTGCGGGCCTTGTCGTAGAGCGGGTTGCCCGGCTGGGCGTTGCGGTAGTTGTTGAAGTAGAGGAGCGAGTTGTCGCCGTAGTTGCCGCGGAAGGCGTCGCTGATCCAGCCCCAGGAGCCGGCCGCGTTCAGGCCGTCGCCGATGTCCTGGTAGATCTTCCAGGAGACCCCGGCCGCCTCCAGGCGCTCGGGGTAGGTGGTCCAGCCGTAGCCCGCCTCGGCGTTGTTGAGGACGGGGCCGCCGCCCGTGCCGTCGTTGCCGACGTATCCCGTCCACATGTAGTAGCGGTTGGGGTCGGTCGCGCCGATGAAGGAGCAGTGGTACGCGTCGCAGATGGTGAAGGCGTCGGCGAGCGCGTAGTGGAACGGGATGTCCTCGCGGGTGAGGTGCGCCATGGTGGCCTTGGTCTTCGCCGGCACCCAGTTGTCGTACTTGCCCTTGTTGAAGGCGCTGTGGCCGCCCGCCCAGTCGTGGTTGAGGCCCTGGAGGTACTCCATGCCCAGCTTGTCGCTGGTCGGCCGGAACGGGAGCGTGACCTTGCTGCCGTCCGACTGGTTCCAGACCGACTTCCCGCTGGGCAGGGTCACGGGACGCGGGTCGCCGAAGCCCCGTACGCCCTTCATCGCCCCGAAATAGTGGTCGAAGGAACGATTCTCCTGCATCAGGACGACGATGTGCTCGATGTCCTGGATCGTGCCGGTGGAGCCCTGCGCCGGTATCGCGGCGGCGCGGGCGATGCTCTCCGAGAGCATCGTGAACGCGGCGGCGCCGCCGGTCAGCTGAAGGAACCGGCGGCGATTGAGGTCGGCCATGGGGGAGTTGTCCTCCGGGTGTGAGTGCTACGTCGACGGGGGTGCGGGTGCGGGCGCGGCGACCGGGCGGACCGGCCGACGGGCGCCCCAAGGAGAGCGCCCGTGAACCACCGCCCGGCGGCCGTCCCATGACTGCCCGTCGTACGGAAGACGAACCCCCCGTGCCCGAACGTGAAAACTCACAACCGAACGCCCCTGGTGGGTCGATGACCACCAGAGGCGTGCGGGAACCAACAGAAAACTACTCGACGACGAGCTCGACCTCGATGTTTCCGCGCGTGGCCTTCGAGTAGGGGCAGAAGGCGTGCGTCTTCTTCAGCAGGGCGAGGCCCGCCTCGCCCTGGAGGTGGTCGGGGAACTCGGCGCGCATCACGACCGCGAGGCCGAAGCCGCCGTCCGCCGGGTCCTTGCCGATGGAGACCTCGGCGGTGACGGAGGCCTCGGAGATGTCGATCTTCTCCTGGCGGGCGACCACGCCCATGGCGCTGGCGAAGCAGGCCGCGTACCCGGCGGCGAAGAGCTGCTCGGGGTTGGTGCCCTGACCGTTGCCGCCGAGGGCCTGCGGGTGGGCGAGGGGGAGGTCGATGTGGCCGTCGGAGCTGACGGCGCGGCCCTCGCGGCCGTTGGCGGTGGCGACGGCGGTGTAGATCGCGTCCATGGGGTCTTCCGTTCCTCGAAGGGGCCGTGTCGTGCTGCCCTCATATTGTTAGTGGACGATTCAGTTGTGCACAACTTAATCGCGTGTGATGCGCGTCTCCCGTACCCTGGACCCCATGGACGAGGACTTCCTCCGGCTCGACAACCAGATCTGCTTCTCCCTGCACGCCGCCACCCGCGCCTTCAACGGCGTCTACCGGGGCGCGCTCAAGGAGCTGGGCCTGACCTACCCCCAGTACCTGGTCATGCTCGTGCTCTGGGAGCACGGCGAACTGCCCGTGAAGGGGATCGGCGAGCGGCTCCGGCTCGACTCCGGCACCCTGTCGCCGCTGCTCAAGCGCCTGGAGGCGGCCGGACTCGTCGAGCGCCGCCGCAGCCCCGAGGACGAGCGGTCCGTCACCGTCCGCCTCACCGGCGACGGGACCGCCCTGCGGGAGAAGGCCCTCGGCGTGCCGCGCCGGATCGCCGCCGCGACCGGCCTCGACCTGGCGGAGCTGGGGGAGCTGCGCGAGCGGCTCCACGTCCTGGCCGCCCGGCTCGACGGCGTGGACCCGGACGACGTGGCGGTCTCCTGCGGCTGACCGCCACGCGGACGTCCTTCTCGGGGAGCGGCGGGTTCAGCGCGAGGCCCACGCGCGCGCGTGGTTCAGGCCGAGCAGCACGCACACGTCCGTCAGGAGCGGCACGTGGTACGCGAGCGGCCGGGGCCCCGCCTGATCGGGCCGGGAGACGAAGCCGCCGTCCGGCCGCTGCCGCTCCAGGAGGTGGCGTACCGCCCGCCCGGTCGCACCCCGGGCGGACGGCACGGTCGGTGTCCGGGCCACGGCGATCAGCGCGTACGCGGTGCTGATCGGGTCGCTCGGATCGGACGGCACGTGCCCCCAGCCGCCGTCCGCGTTCTGCGTGTCGACGAGCCGGGCCACGGCCCGCGCCCGGGCCCGCGCCACCTCGGTCCGGGCCGGATGGCCGGGCGCCACGGCCAGGAAGGAGTCGTGGGCGAGGACGGTACGGAACAGGGCGTTGCTCTCGTTGAGGCTCCAGCTGCGCTCGAACGGCCCGGCGGCCTCCTGTCGGGCCACGGTGAACCGCACGGCGGCCTCCACAGCCCGCCGGTGCGCGGCTTCGGGGGCCAGCGCGTTCACCGCCGCCGCCGTTATCGCCACCTCGGAGGCGGTGCCGTGCTCGAACGTCGGGAAGCCGCCGTCCGCGCCCTGCCGGGCGAGCAGGTACCGTTCGCCGGCCGCCACCTCGGCACCGAAGAGCCCGGGGCCCGTCGCCCGCAGGAACTCCACGCAGTACGAGGTGTCGTCCACGTCGCTCTGCCCGACGCCCCGGCCGAAGCCCCAGCCGCCGTCGGCGTTCCGGTGCTCCGTCAGGGCCGTCGCGAGGGCCCGCAGGGTGTGTGCGGGGGCGCCCGCGCCGGCCAGGGCGAGCCCGCCGGTCGCCGTCGCGAACACGTCCATGCCCGTGAGGAACGGCAGCCCGCCGTCTTCGCGCAGCCACGCGCGCAGCTCCCGCGCCCGCGCCCGTACGGCCGCTGCGTACCGGGGCCGCAGGCGCAGCGCGAGCAGGGCGAGGATCCGGGCGAGATGATTGCCGTACGGGGGCGGGCCGGGGAGCGAGCAGGGTTCGAGGGCCCGCCAGTCGTCCTCCGTGACGAGCCGCCGCGCTCCGGTCCCGAACGCGTACAGGACCTTCAGGGCGGCCATCTCCGTGATCAGCCACCGCTGTTGGCCGCGCGCCTCGAACAGGGCCTCGGGTGAGGGAAGTTCGGGGAAGGGATGGGCGCCCAGCTCCGCCAGGAGCGTCTGGAACATCAGCCGCTTGCGCCCGGCGGTGAAGTGGTCGAAGCCGCCCAGCAGCCGGGCCAGCGCGCCCCGCCCGTCCACGTACTCGCCGAGGGCCGCGCGGGCGGCGGCCTCCTGCACGGGGTCGGGGGCGCCCTCGTCCACACCGGTCTTCAGACGGCGGGTGAGCCGCTCCTGGGCGTCCGGGTCCACCCCCGTCACCGTGAGCAACCGCAGGGCCAGCGCCGATTCCAGGATCCGGCTGTCGCACGGGGCCCGGAGCAGCCCGTCCGGCCCGGCGGCCGCGACCAGGCGGGTGGCCAGCCGGGCCCGGGCGCGGTCGAGCCGTTCGGCCCCCGGAAGCGGTTCCGGCCGGGTGCCGGGGACGGCGAGGGAGGCGCCGGGTAAGGGCAGCGCGCAGTACGTCATGGGGGAGGTGTCCTTCAGTGGTGTCGTACGAGAAGCGGTGGGGCGAGATGGGGCGGTCGGGGAGAGGGGGAAGGGGCGCCGCAGGTGGGGCGAGGTGGGGGCGGTCGGCCGGGGGAGAGGCGGCGCGGGTGGGGCGGTCAGTGGGGGAAGAGGCGCCGCACGGCCTCCGCGCCGGCCGGGACCAGCGGCGTGTATCCGCCGGTCAGGACCGTGAGCGGCGCGACGAAGCCGCACCAGGCGACCTCCCGCGGATCGGGCCGGGGCGCGCGGTCCGCCACCCAGTGGTGGACCGTCAGGAAACAGGCGCCGTGCGGATCGTCGATGCGGATCCGGTACGCCTCCGTCAGGCCGGGCGCCCGCTCCCAGCCCAGCTCCTCCCGCAGCTCCCGGAGCGCGGCCGCGCGGTACGCCTCCCCGGTCCGGACCGCCCCGCCGATCAGGACGTCGTAGTGGTCGGGGTAGGCCGGTGCCGAGGCGGTCCGCCGGTAGAGGAGGACCCGGCCGGCGTGGTCCGTGCAGACGGTCGCCGCGTACCGCCGGAGCAGCCCGGCGGGAGGCCCGGCGGCCCGTCCGCCCTGGGACACGACCCGGTCCCGGGGATCGACGTAGTCGACCCGCTCGGAGGGGGACCCCTCGGAGGCGAACGTCCCGGGGTCGCGGCTGTCGGGGGCGTACCCCTCGGAGGCGGGAGACTCGGGGGCGTGCGTCCCGGGAGCGCGGCCGTCGGACGGGCAGGCGCCGGACGGGCGGGCGCCGGACGGGCGGCCGTCGGACGGGAAGGCGCCGGACGGGAAGGCGCCGGACGGGAAGGCGCCGGACGGGAAGGCGTCGGGGGCGGGTGCGTTCACGTCCGCTCGCGGACGCGCGCGTGCAGCGGGCCCGCCGGGCGCAGGTTGAGGCCGAACACGGGCTCGCCCGCCGGTTCCGTCACCTCGACCGTGAACCGGGCGAGGAGCGCGCCGAGCAGCTCCTCCATCTCCCGCATCGCGAACCGGGTGCCGAGGCAGGCGCGCGGACCGATGCCGAAGGGGAGGTACGCGCCGGGCGGCAGCGGGGACCGGGCCGGGAAGCGGCCCGGGTCGAAGGCCTCGGGCTCGGGCCAGACCTCCGGGTCGCGGTGGGTGAGGTAGGGGCAGACGAGGAGATCCGTACCGGCGGGGATCGCCCAGCCGTCCAGCGTCTCGCCGGCCGGGCTGTACCGGGGCAGCAGCCAGCCCGTCGGGTAGAGCCGCAGCGTCTCGCCGAGCACCGCCTCGACGGTCCGCGCGTCGCCCGCGGCCCGCTCCATGACCTCCGGATGCCCGTCGAGCAGGATGAACGCCCAGGTCAGCGTGCGGGCGCTGCTCTCGTACCCGGCGACGAGCAGGGTGACCAGCTCGTCGCGGATCAGCCGGTCCGTGTACGCGGGATCGGTCTCGGCCGCGTCGAGCAGCCGGTCCAGGACGCTCACCCCGCCACCGTCCGGCCGGTGGCGGGCCCGGGCGTCGGCGAGCGCGCGGAACATCCGCGCGTCGAGCGCGCCGAGCGTCGCGTCCACCTCCGGCGGCAGCGCGTTCGCACCGCCCACGTCGGCGGGGAGCGCCGCGACGATGTCCTGCACGGCCGCCAGGTCGACGTACGTCTCCCGGTCCAGGGGCCGGCCGGTCAGCGAGCGCCAGATCGTGTCGACCGTGAAGAACTGCACGTCCTCGGCGATGTCCGTCGGCTCGCCCCCGCGGGCCCGCTCCGCCCAGCGGTCGACGACGCGGGCCGCCGCCCCCGTGATGTGGTGTTCCCAGCGCTGGATGCCCCGGCCCGTGAACATCGCCTGCAGGAGCCTGCGCTGGGACCGCCAGGCCTCGCCCGTGGCGGTCAGCATGCCGTCGCCGATGAGGGGCCTCGCCCGGTGCGACCGCTTCACGAACCGGTCGCCGCCGACGCCGAGCACCTGGTGCACATGGCGGGGCTCCGTGACCAGGACCGCAGCCCGGCCGCCACGGCGGAAACCGGTCAGCCGGCCCGGTGAGTGCGCCTGGCGGAGGAGGTCGACGAGGGGTGCTCCGGAGGCGGTCCAGGCCGCCACGGCGTCGTCGTCGAGGAAGTCGGGGGGCATGCCATCCGTCACGCATTGCGATTGCATGATGACGTATCGTAGCGCTCTGTGCGATCTTCAGATCCCGTTCGATCTTCCGCGACGGTGGCGTTCGGCCGGCTTCCGCAGCTCGCGGGCCGTGCGGGGCGCCCGTGCGGGGAGCGCGACCCCGGCTTCGGCCCCGACCGTCACCTGTACGAGCTAACCGGAGGCGCCGCCGCGCGGGCCGGTGCAGGGAGCGGGGTGGCGGTGTCGTGACTCCTTCGGACAGCGCGGCCCGAGCGTCCACCGCAGGCCCGGCACCGGAATCCACATCCCCGGCGGCACCGGAGGCCGCGCCCGCTCCTCGGTACGGGCAGGCGCCCGGGGCCTGGCCGTTGCTCGGGCATCTGCCGTATCTCGCGACCCGGCCGCTGGCCTTCCTGGACTCGCTGCCCGGCCACGGCGACGTGGTCCGCGTGCGGATCGGGACCCGTACCGCCCACGTGGTGAGCCACCCCGCGCTCGTCCGCCGCGTCCTCACCGACCGCCGCTCCTTCGACCGGACCGGCGTCCTGTACGAGAAGGTCCGCGCGCTCCTCGGCAACGGCCTCGCCACCTGCCCGAACGACGAACACCGAGGGCAGCGGCAGACCCTCCGGCCCGCCTTCCACCACTCCCTCATGGACCGGTACGCCGCCGTGATGACGGCCGAGACCCAGGCCCTCACCGCGCACTGGCGGCCGGGGGCGGTCGTCGACGTCACCGAGGAGGCGTTCCGGCTCACGACCGCCGTCGCCGTCCGCACCCTCTTCTCCGCCGGCATCACCCCGCACGCCGCCGAGGAACTGCGCGAGGCCCTCGAAGTCCTGCTGCGCGGGGTCTACACACGGGTCGTGGCGCCCGCCGTCGACCGGGTCCCGTCCCCCGCCCGCCGCCGCTACCGCAGCGCCCTGGCCCGCTGGCGTACGGGCGTCGCCGCCATCATCGCCGCGTACCGGACGGCCGGGGTGGACCACGGCGACGCCCTCTCGCTGCTCCTGGCCGTACGGGACGAGCACGGCCGGCCGCTGTCGGACGCCGCACTCGGCGACCAGGTCGCCACGCTGGTCCTGGCCGGCGCCGAGACCACCTCCTCGGTCGTCGCCTGGGCCCTGCGCCTCCTGGCCGACCACCCCGGGGCCGCCGCCCGGCTGCGCGGGGAGGTCGACACGGTCCTGGCCGGACGCCCGCCCACCCGGGCCGACCTGCCCCGGCTGCCGTACACCGGCGACGTGGTGCGCGAGGCGCTCCGCCTCTACCCGCCGGCCTGGGCGGTCACCCGCACCGCCACCCGCGAGACGGAGCTGGCCGGGAGGCTCCTGCCGTCCGGCTCCACGGTCATCTGCTGTCTCTATCTCCTCCACCGGCGCCATGAACTCTTCGGGGACGCGGCGCTCTTCGACCCGGGCCGGTGGGCCGCCGGGGAGGTGCCGCGGGACGCCTGGCTCCCGTTCGGGCTCGGCGCCACGAAGTGCCTCGGCGAGGCGTTCGGCACGGCCGAGGCCACCCTCGCGATCGCCGCGATCCTCTCGCGCTGGCACCTCACCCCGCTCTCCCCGCGCCCGCCCCGGCCGGTCCCGCGCATCGTGCTGTCCCCGGGGCCCCAACGCATGCTGCTCGCCGCGCGCTAGGGGGTGTCGCGGCGTCTGGCACCGCGCCTCGCCGCGTTGTCGTCGGTCGACAACGTCCCCCAGCTACCGCTGGGAGGTGCCCCCACCGCGTTGCCTCCCTCCTCCGCCTTGCGAGGCACGGCACCGGACGCCGCTCCCTGATCCGGCCTGATCGACAAGACGCCCCCAGAGCCCGCCCCCGGCCCTGCCCCGCCCCTTGACCAAAACGTAAGGAGCGTGAGCCGTCCCCGCTCCTATACTCGCTCCATGTCCGACATCACCATCCGGCGCGCCACCGCCGACGACTCCAAGCGGCTCACCCGGCTCGTCCGGGGCTCCCGGGCCTACCGGGGCGACTACGCCGCCATGGTCGAGGGGTACCAGGTCGGCGGTTCGTACATCGAGCACCACCCCGTCCACGTCGCCGTCGACGAGAGCGACGGCGGCCGCGTGCTCGGGTTCTACGCACTCCTCCTCGACGAGGCCGAGCTCGACCTCGCGTTCGTCGCCGACGCCGCCCAGGGGCTCGGCATCGGGCGGCTCCTCATGGAGCACATGACCGGGCAGGCCAGGGCCGCCGGCCTGAGCTCCGTCCGGGTCGTCGCGCATCCGCCCGCCGAGGAGTTCTACCTGCGGACCGGCGCCGTCCGCACCGGCACCGTGCCCGCCACCGGGCACATCCACTGGGAGCGTCCCGAGCTGCGGTACGACGTCGCGTGACCACCACCCCGCAGGCGACCGAGCCCGAGCAGCGCCGCGTCTTCGCCGACCTCACCCCGCTGCGTACCTCCGCCGACTACCGCCGACTCTGGTTCGGCAACTCCGTCACCTGGGTCGGGCAGGGCATGACGACCCTCGCCATCTCCCTCCAGATCTACGACATCACCCGCTCGCCGTTCTCCGTCGGCCTCGTCGGGCTCTTCTCCCTCGTCCCGCTGGTCGTCTTCGGCCTGTACGGCGGTGCCATCGCCGACACCGTCGACCGCCGCAAGCTCGGCCTCGCCAGCGCGAGCGGCTCCGCCGCGCTGTCCATAGCCCTGGCCGGCGCCGCGTTCGCCGGCTTCCACCACGTCTGGTTCCTGTACGGGATCGTCGCCCTCCAGGCCGTGTGCGCGGCGCTCAACGCGCCCGCCCGCTCGTCGATGATCCCCCGGCTCCTGCCGCCCGAGCAGCTGCGCGCCGCCAACGCGCTCAACTCCATGACCACGACCTTCGGCACCCTCGTCGGGCCCAGCCTCGGCGGCGTGATCGTCGGCCTGGCCGGCTACCAGACCGCGTACCTCATCGACGCGATCGCCTTCTCGGCCTCCCTCTACGCGATGTGGCGACTGCCCTCGATGCTGCCGGAACGCACCGGCGCCACGGGGGCACCCCCGGCCGAAGGCAGGGGGAGGGCCTCCGTCCTCGACGGGCTGCGGTTCCTCGCCACCCGCCCCAACCTGCGCATGACGTTCCTCTCGGACTTCTGCGCGATGATCCTCGCCCACCCCCGCGCCCTGTTCCCGGCCGTCGCCGTCCTCTGGTACGACGGCGACGCGAAGACCACCGGACTCCTCGTCGCCGCGCCCGCGTTCGGAGCGCTCCTCGGTGGGGTGCTGTCCGGCTGGCAGGGCCGCATCCGCCACCACGGGCAGGCGATCCTGCTCGCCGTCGCGGCCTGGGGGACCGCCATCGCCGTCTTCGGGCTGACCCGGAACCTCTGGCTCGGGCTCCTGATGCTCGCGCTCGCCGGATACTCCGACACCGTCTCGATGATCTTCCGGAACACGATGATGCAGGTCGCCGCCCCGGACGAGATGCGCGGCCGGCTCCAGGGCGTCTTCATCGTGGTCGTCGCGGGCGGGCCCCGGCTCGGCGACTTCCTCGCGGGGTCGGTCGCCGATCTGACCTCGCCCGCCGTCGCCGTCACCGGCGGCGGGATCGCCTGTGTCCTGGCGATCGGCGCCCTCGCCCTGTACGGGCGCGGATTCCGCCGCTATGACGCCCTCGATCCGACTCCGTGAGCAATCCTCCCCGAACGGCCCGGCCCGTCCTGGCGGTTGGCCGCCACGGCACATAACCGCCAGGAGCGGCAGGGGTCAACTCCCGCCCCACAGGCCAAGACTCCACGCGGACCCGGAAACACCCCCCGACCCCGGGTCCGCGAGGAGTTCCCACGATGACGTCGAGGACCACGCCCTTCGACAGAGGAAGAGCCGCGCTGATCGCCGCGGGCATCTCCCTCGCGATGCTCACGGCCGGGCAGACCGCCACCGCCGCGACCACCGCTCCCGCCGTGCCGGACACGTTCAAGGCGCCCGCGACGAGCACCACCGTCACCCTCGTCACCGGCGACCGCGTCACCCTCACCGACCTCGGTGACGGCCACAGGACCGTCACCGTCGACCGGGCGAAGGGCGCCACCGGCGCGATACGCACCCAGACCGCGAACGGCCGGATCACCGTCGTCCCCGACGAGGCCCGCCCCTACCTGGCCTCCGGCGCGCTCGACCCGCGCCTCTTCGACGTCACCGGCCTCGTCGAGCAGGGCATCACCGGCGAACTCCCGCTGATCGTCACGTACGGCGGGAAGAGCGCCCGGACCGCCGCCGCCCCGCGCGGCACCGAGACCGTCCGCGCCCTGCCCAGCATCGGCGGCACCGCCGTCACCGCCACCGACCCCGCCGCCTTCTGGCAGGGCTTCACCGCGCACGGCACCGCCCGCGCCGCCGCCCCCGGCAAGGTCTGGCTCGACGGCCGGGTCAAGGCCGCCATGGCCGAGTCCAACGCCCAGATCGGCAGCCCGAAGGCCTGGGAGGCCGGGCTCACCGGCAAGGGCGTCAAGGTCGCCGTCCTCGACACCGGCGTGGACGCCGGACACCCCGACCTCGCCGGCCGGGTCACCGAGACCAGGTCGTTCATCGAGGGCCAGGAGGTCGCCGACCGCAACGGCCACGGCACCCACGTCACCTCCACCGTCGGCGGCAGCGGCGCCGGCTCCGAAGGCAAGGAGCAGGGCGTCGCCCCCGGCGCCACCCTCGCCGTCGGCAAGGTCCTCAGCGACGAGGGCTCCGGCTCCGAGTCGCAGATCATCGCGGGCATGGAATGGGCCGCCAAGGACATCGACGCGAAGATCGTCTCGATGAGCCTCGGCTCCCGCGAACCCAGCGACGGCACCGACCCGATGGCCCAGGCCGTCAACACCCTCTCCGCCGAGACCGGCGCCCTCTTCGTCATCGCCGCCGGCAACTCCGGCTACCCCGGCTCCATCGGCTCGCCCGGCGCCGCCGACTCCGCGCTCACCGTCGGCGCCGTCGACTCCGCCGACCAGGCCGCCTACTTCACGAGCCAGGGCCCCCGCTACGGCGACCAGGCCCTCAAGCCCGACGTGTCGGCACCCGGCGTCGACATCCTCGCCGCCCGCTCCCAGCTCGTCGCCGGCAGCGGCCTCTACACCTCCATGAGCGGTACCTCGATGGCGACCCCGCACGTCGCCGGCGTCGCCGCGCTGCTCGCCGAGAAGCACCCCGACTGGACCGGCGCCCAGCTCAAGAACGCGCTGATGTCCACCTCGAAGAACCTCGACGCCACCTCGTACGAACTCGGCGCGGGGCGGGTCGACGTCGCCGCCGCGATCTCCGCGAACGTCACCGCCACCGGCTCCGCCGACCTCGGCTTCACCTCCTGGCCGTACGAGGCGAACAAGCCGGTCACCAGGACCGTCACCTACACCAACTCCTCCGACGCCCCCGTCGAGCTGAACCTGGCCGTCGAGGGCATGCCCGCCGGGGTCGCCGCCCTCGCCGACACCGCCCTCACCGTCCCCGCCCACGGCTCCGCGTCCACCACCGTCACCGGCGACGGCACCGTGGCCCCCGTCGGCCAGTCCTCCGGCCGGATCACCGCCACCGCCGGCGGCGCGGCCGTCGCGCACACCGCGCTCGGCCTCGTGAAGGAGGAGGAGCGCTACACCCTCACCGTCCACGTCAAGGACCGCGACGGCGCCCCCACCCCCGCCCACCTGGGCGTCCAGCAGCTGACCGAGAACGTGGACCCCTTCCCGGCCGCCGTCGGCGAGTCCGGCACGCTCGAACTGCGCCTCAAGCCCGGCACGTACACCGTCGACACCTTCCTCGACGTACGCGGCTCGGGCGCCGAGGACTCCCTCGGCCTCGGCTTCCTCACCGAACCCGAGATCGCCCTCGACCGCGACCGCGAGATCACCCTCGACGGGCGGCAGCTGCGCGAGATCCGCGCCGAGGTCGAGCAGCGGACCGAGACCCGGCAGCTCCTCATGGAGTTCGACCGCAAGGCGAACGGCGCCTCCTACGGCGGAGCCGTCCAGGTCCCGATGAGGTACGACTCGATCTTCGCCGCGCCCACCCGGAAGCCCGCCACCGGCAGCTTCGAGTACCGGACCGTGTGGCGCCTCGGCAAGCCGCTCATGGAGGCGAGCGTCGACGGCGTCCGCCTCGGCGGACCCACCGTCCAGGGCGGCGGAACGTTCCTGGAGGGCCGGCACCGCCTCGGCCTCGTCGACGCGGGCACCGGCACCCCCGCCGAGTACACCGGCAAGAACGCCACCGGCAAGGCCGTCCTCGCCCGGCTCACCGAGGGAGCCGACCCGAAGGCGCTCGCCCAGGCCGCCCAGGACGCGGGCGCGAAGGTCCTCTTCGTCACCGACGACCGGCCGGGCCGGCTGATGGAGTACTTCGGCACCGCCGACTACGAGGACCGGCCGCTCGCCGTCGCCACGGTCGACACCGCCGACGCGCACCGGCTCGCCGCCGGCGCGGCCCGCGGCAAGCGCGTCGACCTGACCGGCACCCGCTTCACCCCGTACACCTACGACCTCTCCGAGGGACACCCCGGCGCCATCGGCACGGACCTGGTCTTCCGCCCCGACGAGGACGAACTCGCCACCATCCACTCCACGTTCCGCATGCCGACCAGGCGCAAGGAGCTCGGCGGCGAGTTCCGCTACTCGATCACCGACACCTTCCGGATCGGCTTCGGCTTCAAGGAGTGGATCGCCTTCCCGACCGAGCGCACCGAGTACGTCTCCACCGGCACCGGCCAGCGCTGGCACGAGTCCGTCGACCTCGGCGACTCCCTGGAGGAGCGCGGCGGGCAGTCCGTCTACCGGGGCGGCAGCCGGGTCGACCTCGACTGGTTCGGCCCCGTCTGGCACCCCTGGCTGGGCACCGGCCTCGGCTGGGGCCAGCAGCGCGTCGGCAACGACCTGCGCTTCAACACCCCCGGCTGGGGCGACTCCGGCACCGACCACACCGGCTTCGGCAACGTGTGGAGCGACGACACCATGACCCAGTACACCGAGGTGTACGTCGACGGCGTCCGCGTCGACCGCAAGAAGAGCTCCGGCGCCTACGCCTGGGACGCGCCCGCGCAGGAGGCGGCGTACAGGATCGTCACCGACACCGCGCTCGACCCGGCGCGCTGGCGGCTCGCGACCAAGGGCCACAGCGAGTGGACCTTCCGCTCCGCCGAGACCCCCGTCGACCGGATCACCTACCTGCCGCTGCTCAACCTCGGCTTCGACGTGGACACCGACCTCGACGGCGACGTCCGCGCCGGCAGCCGGCTGCCCGTCGGCATCTCCGCGGAGTACGTGAAGGGCGCGGCCGGCACCGGAACCATCGGCGCCGGCACCCTGGAGGTCTCCTACGACGAGGGCACGACCTGGGCGAAGGTCACTCTCAAGAAGTCCTCGCGCGGCGCCGCGTGGGCCGGTGAACTGCGCATCCCGACCGGCGCGGGCTCCGTCTCGCTGCGGGCCGGGGCGAGCGACGACCGGGGCGGCTCCGTCACGCAGGAGCTGATCCACGCGGTCGGCGTGAAGTAACCGCAACGCATGAGGCCGGGCCCCTCGGAGGAGGAGCCCGGCCTTCGTGTGCTCAACGGGCGTTCGGGAGGGCCTTCTTCAGGACCTTGCCCATGTCGTTGCGGGGGAGCGCGTCGAGGTAGCGCACCACCCGGGGGCGCTTGTGCGGCGCGAGCAGACCCGCCACGTGGTCCGCAAGGTCCGCCTCCGCCGGCGGCTTCTCCCCGTCCCGCGGCACCACCCAGGCCACGATCCGCTCGCCCAGGTCCGGATCGGGCTCGCCCGTGACGGCCGCCTCCCGGACGCCGGGGTGGTCGAGCAGAGCGTTCTCGATCTCGCCCGCCCCGATCTTGTAGCCGCCGCTCTTGATGAGGTCGGTCGCCTTCCGGCCCACCAGACGCACCCCGCCGTCCGCCTCGCGGACCGCCATGTCGCCGGTGCGGAACCAGTCGCCGTCGAAGGCCGCCGCCGTCGCGTCGGGCCGGTTGAGGTAGCCGGAGAAGAGGTTCGGGCCGCGCACCTGCACCTCGCCGACGGTCTGCCCGTCGAGCTCCTTCAGTACGGAGCCGTCCTCGTCCACCAGACGCAGGTCCACACCCGCGAGCGGGGTCCCGACCGTCCCCGGCCGGGGCTCGCCGCCCGGCCGCACGCTCGTGTTCATGAGCGTCTCGGTCATCCCGTACCGCTCCACGACCGCCCGGCCCGTCGCCGCCGCGATCCGCTCGTGGTCGTGCACCGGAAGCGCGGCGGAACCCGAGACGAGCAGGCGCGCCCCCGCCAAGGCCTCCTGGAGGCGGGCGTCCCCGCCGAGCGCGTCCGCGAGCCGGTGGTACATCGTCGGTACGCCGAACAGCATGGTGCCGCCGTTCCCCAGCTCCGCCGTGACCCCGTCCACCGAGAAGGAACCCAGGTGCCGGACCTCGCCGCCGCGCCGCAGCGGACCCAGGACACCGAGGACGAGGCCATGGACGTGGAACAACGGCAGCGCGTGCACGAGGACGTCGTCCGCCGTCCACGACCAGGCCTCGGCCAGCGCGTCGAGGGACGCGGCGACCGCCCGGCGGGACAGGAGGACGCCCTTCGGGGGGCCGGTGGTGCCGGAGGTGTAGACGATCAGGGCGGGCGCCTCGGGATCGACCGACGCGACCGCCTCGCCGGACGCGGCCAGGTCCACCTCGATCCGGGGGAGCCCGGCCAGCCCGGCCGGCAGCGCGTCCTCCGGCCCCGCGAGCACCGCGTCGGGCGCGCTGTCGCCGAGGATGTGCGCCAACTCCCGCTCACCGGTACGCGGATTGAGCGGTACGGCGGGCACGCCCGCGAGCAGGGCGCCCACCACGGCGACGGCCGTCCGGGCGGTCGGCGTGGCCCAGACGGCGACGCGCCGTGCCGTGCCGATCCGTCCGGCCAGGGCGCCGCCGGCCCGCGCGAGCTCCTGGTACGTCAGGAGGCCGGCGCCGAAGCGCAGGGCGGGGCGGTCGGACGGATCCGCCAGGGCGGGGAAGAGCGCACTCACCGGTCGTACTCCTCGTGGTCGTCGAGGGCAGGGGGCTACCAGGAGGAATTCTGCCCCTGCCGCGGGGGTGGCGTGACCGATGGCCCAGGTTGGGGACCACACCGTGCACTCCGCGGCGGGCGTGCGGCGATCACCGCGCACAGGACCGCGAGGGGGAGTTCCGCGAGCACGGCCATGGCGACGGCGACGGCCAGTTCCGGGCCGCCGGCGGAGGTGGCGAGGTCGACGCAGGCGTCCGCGAGGAGGAGCGCCGCCGCGGCGGCCGCGGGCACACGGTGACGGGCGTCGCCCCGCAGCAGACGGCTGCCGGCGGTGAGCAGCGCGGCGGCCTCCAGGGCGTCGAGGCCGATCCAGGCGGCGGCCTCGGCGGGCGGGAGCGTGCCGGCGAGGTAGCCGAGCCAGGGCAGCAGGGCGAGGCCCGCGCCCATGAGCACGAGGCCCTGCCGGCGGCGGGTGCGGCCGAGGCGGAGCTCGCCGTGGGCCGTGCCGCTCGCGGGGCGACCACCGTCGGTGGCGAGGGGGATGAAGGAGGCGAGGGCCATGTCGGAGGTCTCTTCCGGTGTCACGAACCCGGCCGTCGGGCTCGTGATCAACCCTCCGGTCGCGGCCCTCCGGAGTCAGTAACACCGTTGTCCGTCTTGGGGTGGCACTGGTTGCACCCCCGATGCGGACGACAGGTTCATGGCAGGCCGCGGAGACCGGCGCCTACGGTGGTCGCATGAAGATCCGTACCCGGCTGCGGCGTGCGCTCACCCGCCTGACGCGCGACGCGTCCTTCCTCGCTCTGGGGGCGCCGCTCCATCTCCTCATGGTTTCCCTGCTGTCCGTGGTCTTCGGCCTCGTGTGGGGGGTCATCGCAGGAGCGGACGACAGCGCGCCGATCGTCCTGGGATTCGTGGTCGTGACGACGGTGTTCTGCGTGCCGGCGCTGACCGTGGCCCACTGCTGGCGTTTCCGGCGGCTGCTCGGCATCGACATCCCCCGCCCGGGATGGCGGCGGCCGTGGCGCCAGTTCGGCTACCACGCCCTGGCCGGGACGCTGTTCGGCGCGCTCGAAGCAGTGGTGGTGGCGCTGATCCCGGCCGGACTGGTCGTCTCCCTGACCTCGGTGTGGGTCTACGCGATCCCCTGGGAATGGCGGATCAAGCACCCCGGATACTCCACGCAAGCCGCGTTCCTCACCGTGACAGGACTGCTCGTGCTTGCCGCCGTCCCGTCCCTGACCGCCGCCCTCGTACGCCTGGAGAGCCAGGTGGTCCCCACCCTGCTCGGGCGCAGCAGGGAGGAGGACCTGGCGCGGCGGGTCGAGGACCTCACCGAGAGCCGGGCCGGCGCGGTGGACGCCGCCGACGCGGAACGGCGGCGCATCGAACGGGACCTGCACGACGGAGCGCAGCAACGACTCGTCTCGCTGGCGCTGAACCTGGGCATAGCCAAGGCCACGCTCGCGGACCTCCCGCCCGAGGCGCGCGAGGTGATCGACGAGGCGCACCGGGAGGCGAAGGAGGCGATCGAGGAGCTGAGCAGCCTCGTGCGCGGCCTCCACCCCGCCGTCCTGGACGAACTCGGCCTGGACGCGGCCCTGTCGGGACTCGCGGCCCGTGCCCCGCTGCCCGTACGGCTGAGGGCGGACCTGCCGCGACGGCCGCCGCCGGCGATCGAGGCGGTCGCCTACTTCGTCGTCTCCGAGGCGCTGACGAACGTCGCCAAGCACGCCCGGGAGGCGACCCGGGCCGATGTGACGGTCACCCGGCTGGGCGGGATACTGCGGGTGATGATCGAGGACGACGGCCTGGGCGGGGCCGACCCCGGCAAGGGAAGCGGCCTGACGGGGCTCGCCCAGCGCGTGCGGTCCGTCGACGGAACGTTTCGGATGACCAGCCCGGTGGGGGGACCGACCATGATGAGCGTGGATCTGCCGTGTCAGAGCTGAAGGGTGCCGCCCCGGGCGCGGGACAGGGGGAGCCCGGTGTGAGGCGTGCGGTGATCGCCGAGGACTCCGTCCTGTTGAGGATGGGGCTGGTCAAGGTGGTCGAGATGGCCGGCTTCGCCGTGGCTGCCGAGGTGGGCGACGCCGAGGGCCTGCTGGCCGCGGTCGAGGAGCACCGGCCCGACCTGGCCGTGGTGGACGTCCGGATGCCGCCGGGCTTCACGGACGAGGGGGTGCGTGCCGCGCTGTCGATCCGCCGCAGCCGGCCGTCGACCGCCCTGCTGCTGCTCTCCCAGTACGTCGAGGAGCGCTACGCGGCCGACCTGCTCGCCGCCAACACCAGCGGCGTGGGCTATCTGCTCAAGCAGCGGGTCGCGGACGTCGAGGAGTTCATCGAGGCGCTGCGGCGGGTCGCGGACGGCGGCACCGCGCTCGATCCGCAGGTCGTCGCCCAGCTGCTGGTACGGCGGTCGAACGATCCGCTGGAACGGCTGACGGCCCGCGAACGGGAGGTGCTCTCCCTCATGGCCGAGGGTCGCTCCAACGCGGGCATCGCCGCCCAGCTCGTCGTCAGCGAGAGCGCGGTCGCCAAGCACATCAACAGCATCCTCGCCAAACTCGATCTCCCCAAGGCGGACGCCGACCACCGCCGGGTCCTGGCGGTGCTGCGGTTCCTGGGAGTGGGCGCCTGAGGGTACTTCCGGCACCTGGGGTGCCGGTACTTCCGGAACCTGAGGGTGCCGGAAGTACCGGCACCCTAGGTTCCGGAACCTGAGGGTTCCCCTAGGGGTGGCCCGCCGTGACCTCGGTCGGCTTCGGGTTCGAGGTCTCGCCGTCCGGGCGGATCCCGCGCATCCGGCCGTACGCGTACACGCAGCCGGCGAGCGCCAGGTCGGAGAGGAGCATGAAGCCGATCGAATACGACCCCTTCGCGCTGTAGATCGCACCCATCACCAGCGGCGGCAGGAACCCGCCCAGGCCGCCCATCGCGCCCACGATGCCCGTCACGCTGCCGACCTTGGCCTGCGGGGTGACCTGGGAGACGAGGGCGAAGACGGAGCCGCTCGCCGTGCCCAGCCCGGCGGCCATGATGAGCAGGGCGATCGTGCCGCCCGGGTTCAGCGGAGGGTCGAAGGCCTGGACGATCGCGAGGAGCGCGACGACCCCGAGCGCGACGGCCGTGACGAGCGCCGGGTGGACCCGGTCCGACACCCAGCCGCCGATCGGCCGGAAGACGACGGTGACCAGGGCGAAGCCCGCCGCCTTGGTGCCCGCGTCCGTCGGGTCCAGCTCGTACCAGGTCTTCAGGTACGTCGGCAGGTAGACGCCGAACGCGACGATGCCGCCGAACCCGATCGCGTACAGCGCCGACAGCTCCCACGTGACCCGCAGCCGCCCGGCCGAGCGGAGCCGGGTCGCGAGGGAGGCCGTGGGCACCGGCCGGTCGGGCCGGTCCGTGATGAGGAACGCGGCCAGCACCGCGTACGCGGCGAGCGCGATCGCCACCACGATGAACGGCAGGTTCTCGCCGTGCTTGGCGATCCGGGGCGTGAAGTAGCCGGAGAGCGCCACACCGCCCATGCCCATGCCGAAGACCCCGAGTGCCAGTCCGCGCTTGGCGGGCGGGAACCAGGAGTTGACCAGCGGGATGCCGATGGCGAACGTCGTACCCCCGAGGCCCAGGAGGAAGCCGACGACCAGCAGCAGGCCGTAACTGTCCTTGACCACGATCAGGAGCAGGACCGGGATGATCGTCAGCGCCGAGACCAGCGGGAACATCCGCTTCGCCCCGTACCTGTCGGTCAGCGCGCCGGCCGGGATGCGGCCGACGGAACCGACCAGGACGGGCACCGCCACGAGCAGCGACTGCTGGAAGGAGCTGAGATCCAGCCGGTCGCCGTACCAGCTCGCGATCGGCGCGATCAGGTCCCACGCCCAGAAGGTGAGCGTGAAGCCGATGGTGGCCATCACCAGATTGCGGTAGGCCGCCGCTGTCGGGGGCTTGGTCTCGGTGGTCACGCCACCAGTCAAGATCCGGGAGAGGCCCCCGGCGCGCCGGACTGCTCCGTACGGGGGGTGCCGTACGGCCGCTCCACCGTCCTACGGCCCAAGCGCCCTACGGCCCAAGCGTCCTACGGCTCCACCGCCCCACCGTCCTACGTCTCCACCGCTCCACCGCCCCACCGTCCTACGTCTCCACCGCCCCACCGTCCTACGGCCAGGTCACCGTGACCGGCGGTGTGCCGTCGTCCTCCACCCGGAGCCGGGCGCCGTCGTCCCCGGCCGACACCTCGACCGTGATCGCGCCGACCCCCGGCCGCCGGTGCGCCGCCGCGAGCGCCCCGCGCAGTACGGCGAGGAGCCTGTCCGCCGTGTCCTCGTCGACGAGCGTGTCGACCGCGCCGGAGAAGTGCACGGACGGCTGGAAGCCGAGCAGGGCCGCGGCCCCGCCGGTCTCGCGCAGCACTCGCCCCCGGAAGGAGGCCGGCGCGTCCGCCGGCGGCTGCTGGAGCGCGAAGATGGTCGTCCGGACCTCCTGGATCGTCGAGTCCAGTTCGTCCACGGCCCGCTCGAGCAGCGCGTTCTCGTCGGAGGAGCCGGCGGCCCGCCGCCGGGTGGACTCCAGCATCATCTCGGTGGCGAAGAGCCGCTGGACGACCAGGTCGTGCAGGTCCCGCGCGATCCGGTCGCGGTCCTCGAAGACCGCGAGCCGCTCCCGGTCGTGCCGCGCGTCCGCGAGGACGAGCGCGAGCGCCGCCTGCGAGGCGAACTGCGAGGCGAGCAGCCGGTCCACCGCCGAGTACGGCGCGTCGCCGCGCCGCCGGGGCAGGGCGAGGGTGCCGATGAGCTTCCCGCCGCTCTGCAGCGGCAGCATCATCGACGGACCGAAACGGGACCGGACGTGCGTGGTCATCCGCGGATCGGTCGCCGAGTCCTCGACGAAGACGGGTTCCCCGCCGAGGAGTTGGACCAGGACGGGGGAGCCGGGCGCGATCGTCGTGCCGACCAGTTCGCCCGGGTCGTCCGTGGTGGAGGCGGCGACGATCTCCATCCCGCCCTCCTCGGTGGGCTGGAGGACCACGCCGGCCGAGGCGCCGGCGAGGATGCGGGCCTGCTCGGCGACGGTCGTCAGGGCGTTCTCCGCGGTGGCGCCGGTGAGCAGGGCCGTGGTCACGGCGGCCGCGCCCTCGATCCAGCGCTCCCGCTGCCGGGCCGTCTCGTACAGGCGGGCGTTGCCGATGGCGATCCCGGCCTGGGAGGCGAGGACCCGCAGCAGGGCGAGGTCCTCCTCGGTGAAACCGCCCGCGCGCTTCTCGGTGAGGTACAGATCGCCGAAGACCTGGGTGTGGACGCGGATGGGGACGCCGAGGAAGGTGCGCATCTCCGGATGGCCCGCGGGCACGCCGGAGGAACGCGGATCGGCCGTCAGGTCGTCGAGCCGCAGCGGCTGCGGGTCCTGGGTCAGGACGCCGAGCAGCCCGGTGTGCCCGTCGGGGAGGCGGCCGATGCGCTGCCGCTCCTCGTCCGTCATGCCGGAGGTGAAGAGCTCGGTGAGGCGGTGCCGCTCGGGGTCGACGACCCCGAGCGCCCCGTAGCGGGCTCCGGTCAGCTCGGTGGCGGAGTCCACGATGTGCTGGAGGGTGGTGCGGAGTTCGAGGTCCGTGCCGACGCTGAGGACCGCTTCGAGCAGCACGGGCAGGCGGGGGGAGTCCTCGTCCGTGTCCGTGGCCCGGGCGTCCTCATCCATGATCGTCATGGTCTCATTGTCGTACGAATCGGCCGGTATCGGTCGGTTCAGTCCTCGTCGGCGAGCGGATTCCGCTCCGACAGCGGGTCGAGGATCATCGGCTGGACCTTGCCCTCCAGCATCGCGCCGAGCCCCAGGACCGCGCACACGTCGGGCCGTTCGGCGATGTGCACCGGCATCCCGGTCGCCTCGCGCAGCATCTGGTCGAGGCCCGGCAGCAGGGCGCTGCCGCCCACCATCATGATCCCGCGGTCCGCGAGGTCGGCCACCAGGTCCGGCGGGCAGTCCCGCAGCACCTTCCCGATGCCGTCGAGGACCGCCGTCAGCGGGGTGTGGATGGCGTCCCGTACGGCGGCGGTGTCGACGGTCACCGAGCGGGCCAGGCCCGTGGCGACGTCCCGGCCGTGGATCTCGGTCCAGGCGGGGCCCTGTGTCGTCAGCCCGTTGCCGCTGAGGGCCAGTTGCAGCGGGCGCACCGACTGGCTCGGCAGCATCAGCTCGTGGTGGTGGCGCAGGTGCTGGATGACGGCGTGGTCGATGGCGTCGCCGCCGACCGGCATCCGCTCCGCCGTGACGATCGCGCCGAGCGAGAGCACCGCGACCTGGGTGGTGGCCGCCCCGCACACCAGGATCATGGTCGCGGTGGGCTGCTCGACGGGGAGCCCGCAGCCCACGGCCGCCGCGATCAGGGTGTCGACCAGCTCGACCCGGCGCGCCCCGAGACCGACGAGGGTCTCGACGGCGGCGCGCTGCGCCAGCGGATCGCTGTCGTGCGGGGTGCAGGCCGCGGCGCGCAGCCGGGGCTTGCGGCGCAGCTGCCGGCGGAGCTTCTCGCCGAGGAGGTGACGGAGCATCCGCTGCGCCATCTCGATGTCGACGACGGTGCCGCCCGAGACCGGGCGGACGACCCGGATGTAGTCGGGGGTGCGGCCGGTCATCTTCTCGGCGAGGGCACCGACGGCGATCAGCGCCCCGGTACGGGTGTTGACGGCGGCGACGCTCGGCTCGTCGACGACGAGTCCGGCGCCCTTGACGAAGACCCGGGTGCGGGCGGCACCCAGGTCGACGGCGACATGGCAACGACGCAGCTGCTCAAGGCTGACGGTCACGGCGGATCCTCCGGAGTGCGGTGCTGGCACGGGCGAGGTGGGTCGCGATTCGCGGTCCTGTTCGCATCGTCCGGCCCCCCGGGGCGCGGCGCGCGCTGGGATGCGCCGCCCGGGGCCCCGGTGCGGGCGGTGCCGGACTCCGCACTCGGGGTGAGGAGGTTCCGGAGGCGATCCTTCCCGAAGCGGGAGAATCACGGCGCACCGCCGACCACCTGCGGTTTCCACACAGGATCCTCACTTCCGCGCCTACCTGACGCCGCACCGGGCCGCATAGCCTGCGGGCCCCATGGACTACTGCCACGCGTGCCGGCGGCATCTCAACGGGGCCCTCGCCTGTGCCGGGTGCGGGACTCCCGTCGAGGAACTGCGGTACGAGACCCCCCACATACCGGTCCACACACCGGTCTACACGCCGGTCCACACCCCGGACCGCGGCTACGGCGGGCCGGACCGGCCCGCGATCTACGGCGAGCCGGACCGTCCGATGGCGTACGGCGAGCCGGACCGCCCGATGGTCTACGGCGAGCCGGACCCGTCGGCGACCTCCGACGACGCCGACCGGACCGCGCCCGAGCACGTCTACGAGCTGGACGTTCTCGAACCACCGCGCCCGGCCCCCGGCGGACGCCGTGCCGCCCGCGTCGCCGCGCAGGGCCGCGCCGACCGGGGCCGCTCCACCGCGCGGCGGGGGCGGCGCTCGCACTCGCGCCGGGGCCGCACGGTTCTGGTGGGGACGGTGGGCCTGGTCCTCGCGGCCGGGACGCTGACCTGGGCGAAGCTCGCCCTGGAGGAGCCGCCGCAGAACGGCGCCGCGACGGCCGTGGAGGAACTGGAGGTCACCGAGACCCCGCTGTCGCCGGAGCCGGTCGACACCACCGAACCGCCGACCGGATCGAGCCCGTCCCCGGCGACGCACGCACCGGGCACGGTCTCCGCACGCCCCCGCCAGGTGAGCGCGGGCTCGGGATCCGGTACGGGCAGAGGATCAGGCTTGGGTACGGGTACAGGTACGGGTACGGGGACGGGTACGGGTCAGGGGACCGGGGACGCCCCGACGGCCGCGCCGACGACCACCGGCCCGGCCTCCCCGTCCGCCCCGCCCGCGGCGACCGCGTCCACGACGGCGAGCGGCCCGACGCCGAGCGGCTCGGGTACGGCCGGCGGGCCCACACCGTCGACCACGGACCCCACCCCGACCGAAACCCCGACCCCCAGCCCGACACCGACGTGCACCCGCTTCCTCTGGTGGTGCGTCTAGGGCCCGTCCGGATCGGGGCGCGTCACGCCACGTCCGTGCCCAGCATCCGCTTCAGCAGGTCCCGCAGCAGGGTCCGCTCCGTCTCCGTCAGTTCGCCGAGCGGCTCGCGGGCGAAGTCGAGGGACTCCCTGAGGCGGCGGGCCGTGTCGCGGCCCTCCTCCGTGGGGACGGCCAGTTTGACGCGGCGGTCCGCCGGGTCCGGGCGGCGTTCGACCAGCCCCCGGGCCTCCAGGCGGTCCACGATCCCCGTGATGTTGGACGGCTCGCACTTCAGCTTCTGGGCGATGCGCCGCATCGGCAGCGGGTCGAGCGCGAGCAGGCCGAGGACGCGGGCCTGGGCGCCGGTCAGCGCGTGCTGTGCCGCCGCCTGCTCGTACTCCTCGTAGTAGCGCGCCACGACCGTGCCGATCAGCTCGACGACTTCGAGGGTCAGTGGGTCCGTGCGTGAGGTGGGCATGGGAGTCAGTCTACTCAGATACTTGACAACGTTAAATATCTAGGCGCATGGTTGTTTGAGGTAGTGAACCTTTTGTGATCTCAAGCTTTTCTGGAGGCCGTGCTCATGTCCGTTCTTCCCGCGTCCAGCCGTGAGTGGCACCTCGTCGCCCGCCCGCACGGCTGGCCCGTGCCGGCCGACTTCGCCCTGCGCGAGACGCCGGTCGCCGAGCCCGCCGAGGGCCGCATCCTCGTGCGCAACCTGCACTTCTCCGTCGACCCGTACATGCGCGGCCGCATGAACGACGTGAAGTCGTACATCCCGCCCTTCAAGCTCGACCACCCCATGGACGGCGGCGCGGTCGGCGAGGTCGTCGCCTCCAACGCCGAGGGCTTCGCCGTCGGCGACCACGTCCTGCACGGCCTCGGCTGGCGCGAGTACGCCGAGGTCCCGGCCCAGCACGCCACCAAGGTCGACCCGGCTCTCGCCCCCCTCTCCGCCTACCTCGGCGTACTCGGCATGACCGGCCTCACGGCCTACGCCGGCCTCTTCGAGGTCGCCTCCTTCAAGGAGGGCGACGCCGTCTTCGTCTCCGGCGCGGCCGGCGCCGTCGGCAGCCAGGTCGGCCAGATGGCGAAGCTCAAGGGCGCCTCCCGTGTCATCGGCTCCGCCGGATCCGACGAGAAGGTCAAGTTCCTCGTCGAGGAGCTCGGCTTCGACGCGGCCTTCAACTACAAGAACGGCCCGGTCAAGGACCAGCTCCGCGAGGCCGCCCCCGACGGCATCGACGTCTACTTCGACAACGTCGGCGGCGACCACCTCGAAGCCGCGATCTCCTCGCTCAACGTGCACGGCCGTGCCACCATCTGCGGCATGATCGCCCAGTACAACGACACCGAGCCGGTCGCGGGACCGCGCAACATGGCGATGATCATCGGCAAGCGGCTGCGGCTCCAGGGCGTCCTCGTCGGCGACCACTACGGCCTGCAGAACCAGTTCGTCCAGGAGGTCGGCGGCTGGCTCGCCTCCGGCGAGCTGAAGCACCGCGAGACCTTCGTCGAGGGCATCGAGAACGGCGTGGACGCCTTCCTCGGCCTGCTCCGCGGCGACAACACCGGAAAGATGATCGTCTCGGCGACCCGCTAGTCTTCCCTCAGCCGCCGCGATCGTGGGCGCGAGTCGCGGCGAACCCATGAAGGAAGTACCTCGCATGTCGATCCAGCACTCCGACGTCCTCTACACCGCCGTCGCCACCGCCGAGAACGGGCGTGACGGCCGTGTCGCCACCGACGACGGTCAGCTCGACGTCGTCGTGAACCCGCCCAAGGCCATGGGCGGCTCCGGCGCGGGCACCAACCCCGAGCAGCTCTTCGCGGCCGGCTACAGCGCCTGCTTCCAGGGCGCGCTCGGCGTCGTCGCCCGCAACGAGAACGCCGACGTCTCCGGCTCGACGGTCACCGCCGAGGTCGGCATCGGCAAGAACGACGACGGCTTCGGCATCATCGTGAAGATCTCGGCGACCATCCCGAACGTGGACGTCGAGACCGCCAAGAGCCTGATCGAGAAGGCCCACCAGGTCTGCCCGTACTCCAAGGCGACCCGCGGCAACATCACGGTCGAGCTCGCCGTCTGAGTCCGGCCGCACGACCGCACACGAGGACCGCACCCCGGCCGACCGGGGTGCGGTCCTCGCCGTTCACGGGGCGGCTGCGGCATCATGTCCGTGTCCTACGGACGGGGGAGTCGAGTGGCGTCGCGCAGCGGGGCGGACATGGGATCGGATGGGGCCGGCCACGGGCTGATCGGCGGGCGGTACCGCCTCGGCGAGCGGCTCGGCCAGGGCGGCATGGGAGTGGTCCGGCGGGCCACCGACGAGCTGCTCGGCCGCCCGGTCGCCGTCAAGACGCTCGCGCTCGACTCCGGAGCCGATCCGGCAGGCGCCCTGCGGGAGGCCCGGGTCGTCGCCCAGGTCCGCCACCCCCACGTGATCGTCGTCCACGACGTCGTCGAGCACGAGGGACGGCCCGCCCTCGTGATGGAGCTGGTCGACGGCGGCTCGCTCGCCGACCGGCTGGCCGCCGGCGAGGTCCTGTCCGCCGGGGAGGCCGCCCGGCTCGGGCTCGACCTCCTCGACGCGCTGTCCGCCGCCCACGCCCACGGGGTGCTGCACCGGGACGTCAAGCCCGCCAACGTCCTTCTGGAGCAGGGCACCGGCCGCGCCGTCCTCACCGACTTCGGCATCGCGAGCCTCCCCGGCGCCACGACGCTCAGCGGCACCGGGGTCTTCGTCGGCACCCCCGAGTACACCGCGCCGGAGCGGATGCGCGGCGAGGACGGCGGCCCGGCCTCCGACCTGTGGTCCCTCGGCGCGCTCCTGTGCGCGGCGGCGACGGGCACCTCGCCGTTCCGCCGGGACTCGATCGGCGCCGTCCTGCACGCGGTCGTGTACGAGGAGATCCGGCCGTCCGAACGGATGGGGCCGCTCGTACCCGTCGTCCGCGGCCTCCTCGAACGCGACCCGGACCGGCGCCTGGGCGCCGCCGAGGCCCGCCGGATGCTGGCCGCCTGCGCGGCGGGGGAGGACGCGGCGGACGCCCCCACGCCGGTGGCCGGCGGCCACCACCCCCCGACCGCGCGCGACGCCGGGCTCGCCGCCACCCCGAGGCTGCACGGCACCCCGGAGGCACGGCCGCACCCCGACGGAGCCGACGGACCGAACGGGCAGGGCCGTGGCGCGGCCGGCAGCGACGCGAGCCGTGACGCCACCGGCCCGGGCCGCTCCGGGGCCGGGCGCCGGAGTGCGCTCGCGCTGCCCTTCGTGGCCGCCGCCGTCGCCGCCTCCGTCGCGGCCGTGACGGTCGCCGTGCTGTTCGCCGGACGGGACGAGCCGTCGACGGGTGCGGGCCCGGCCGGCCCGGAGAGCTCCCGGTCCGCGACTCGTACCGGCACCACCACGACGACCCCCGCGCCCCGCCCCGTACCCGCCGGATACGCGGCCGTCGAGGACGAGCGCGGCTTCACCCTGGCCGTGCCCGCCGGGGCGCGCCGTTCGACCGACGGCGAGCGGGTCTTCTACACGACGGGTGACGGGGCCGTCTGGGTCGGTATCAGGATCCGGGCGATCCCGGCCGGCGGCGCGATCGGGGTGATGCGTACCGCCGACGCGGAGGGCCCGAGGACCAACCGGGGCTACCGCGACGCCACGGTCGAGGAGACCACGCACCAGGGACTGCCCGCCGCCCGCTGGGAGTTCACCTGGAACGGCTTCACCGCCGCCGAGGGCCCGCGGCACACCGTCGACCTGTGCTGGGAGCAGGCCGGGACCCTCTACGACCTGTGGGTGTCCGCCCCGGTGGGCCGCGTCGCCGAGGCCCGCGGTCACTTCGACACGGCCCTGGAATCCTTCCGTACGACCGGCGGTTAGGGTGGCCCCCATGCGTGATCTCGGGGTGGGTTTCAAGTACCTGGTGCAGGGCCAGAAGTGGGTCGGGCGGCACGGGCGGTGGTTCGGCTTCGGGCTGTTGCCCGGGCTCGTGACGCTCGTCCTCTACGCGGGGGCGCTCGTCGGCCTGGGTTACGGCGCCGACGACCTGGCCGCGTGGGCGACGCCGTTCGCCGACGACTGGACCTCGCCGTGGCTCGGCATCTTCCGCGGCACCCTGACGGCGCTCGTCTTCTCCTTCGGGCTCTTCCTCGCGGTCATCACCTTCACCGCCGTCACCCTCCTCGTCGGCCAGCCCTTCTACGAGTCGCTCTCCGAGGAGGTCGACCGCAGCCAGGGCGGCGACGTCCCCGAGTCTGGGCTTCCGCTCTGGCGCGAGCTGTGGATCTCGGCCCGTGACAGCCTGCGGATCCTGCTGCGCGTCGCGTTCTACGGCGTGCTCCTCTTCGCCTGCGGGTTCATTCCCGTCGTCGGCCAGACCGTCGTCCCGGCCATCGGCTTCGCCGTCTCCGGCTTCTTCCTCACCGAGGAGCTGACGGCCGTGGCGCTCCAGCGCCGGGGCGTCGAACTCAAGGAGCGCCTGGGACTGTTGCGCGGCCGGCGACTGGCCGTCCTGGGCTTCGGCGTTCCGCTGACCCTCGCCTTCCTGGTGCCCTTCGTGGCCGTCTTCCTCATGCCGGGAGCGGTCGCCGGAGCCACCCTGATGGCCCGTGACCTGCGCGGCGAGGACGCGGAAGACCTCCCCGAAGAAAACGATCAAGAAGGCGGCAACCTTCCTTCCTCCGGTGGCGACCTGGGGGTGCATCACCTCCCCCACTGAAGAAGGAACACATGACGTCACACAAGCGGAAGACGGGTCGCCGCCGCGCGGTGATCGGCGGCCTGAGCGCCCTCGGTGTCACCGGGGCCGCGATCGTCACCAGCTCCCTGCTCGCCCCGGCGGGCGCGGCGAGCGCCGTCGCGGCCTGGCCGGCGGCGAGGGGCAGCAAGCCGGTCGCCACGACCATCGAGGTCTCCGGCACGTACGACGGGAAGCTCCAGCGCTTCTACGGCACCGGTGAGCTCGGCTCGGACGGCCAGGACGAGAGCCAGAAGCCGGTGTTCGTCCTCAAGGACGGCGCCGTCCTCAAGAACGTGATCATCGGCACCCCGGCCGCCGACGGCGTCCACTGCCTCGGCAGCTGCACCCTCCAGAACGTCTGGTGGGAGAACGTCGGCGAGGACGCCGCCACCTTCAAGGGCACCTCCGCCTCGTCGGTGTACGCGGTGTACGGCGGCGGCGCGAAGGGCGCCTCCGACAAGGTCTTCCAGTTCAACGGCGCGGGCAAGCTGGTCGTGACCAAGTTCCAGGTCGCCGACTTCGGCAAGCTGGTCCGCTCCTGCGGCAACTGCAAGAAGCAGTACGCGCGCACGATCCTGGTCAACGACGTCGACGTCACCGCGCCCGGAAAGTCGATCGTCGGCGTCAACGCCAACTACGGCGACACCGCGACCCTGCGGAACATCCGGATCCACGGCGACGCCAAGAAGAAGATCAAGCCGTGCACCCGCTTCACCGGCAACAACACCGGCAAGGAGCCCACGGAGATCGGCACCGGCCCGGACGGCACCACGTGCCGCTACTCGGCCGGGGACCTCTCGTACGACTAGAAGGCCCGCCGCGCCGGGTCCTCGGCCTTCGGGGACCGGGCGCAGTCGGTCGGTCGGCGGCGTCCGGTGCTCGGTCTTCGGGGACCTCTCGTACGACCAGAAGGCCGGCGGCGTCCGGTGCTCGGTCTTCGGGGACCTCTCGTACGACCAGAAGGCCGGCGGCGTCCGGTGCTCGGTCTTCGGGGACCTCTCGTACGACCAGAAGGCCCGCGGCGTCCGGTCCTCAGCCCTCGAGGACCGGGTGCAGCTCCGGGCGCGCGTCCCACCACGCCCGGTGGAAGGCGTTGTTGTCCACGTTCGCCAGGTACGCGCGGGCCGCCGCCCGGTACAGCAGCTCCGCCTGAGGGGCGGGGACCGCCGCACGGTTCCAGGCGAGCCGGATCCGCCCCGTCACCGGATCGCCCTCCAGGGGACGCAGCACCGTGCCCTCCGCCGGCGGGGCCGTCGGCTGGCTCATCGAGATCGCCCGGCCCGCCGCGATCAGGTCGTAGTGCATCTTGCGGTCGGCGACCCGGTGCCGCATCGACGGGGCGAACCCGGCCTTCTCGCAGGCCGCGACCAGCGCCTCGGGGCCGCCGTCGTCGTCCTCCACCAGCGTCATCCAGGACTCGCCCGCGAGCTCGGAGAGCGCGATCCGCTCCCTGCCCGCGAGCGGATGCGCCGCCGAAAGACGCACGCAGAAGGGCTCCTTGGGGACGAGGGTGCGGGCCGTCGTCCCCTCGGGCAGCGGCACCTCGTGGTCGTTGACCTCCCCGTACAGGACGGCGTCGTACCGCCCGGCGCCGAGCTGCCGGGTCAGCGTCGTCGCCGAGTGCTCCACGGTGACGGCCAGTTCCTGCCCCGCCATGATCTGCTCCAGCTCCCCGAGCAGCCGGTCGACGAGGACGAGCAGGATGCAGCCGAGCCGCAGCGGGGTGTGCGGGGCGACGGCCCGCGCCCCGGCGGCCAGCGCGTCCATCTCGCCGAGCACGAGCCGCGCCTTGGAGAGGACGAACTCGCCCAGCGGGGTGGGTTCGACGCCGTGCCGGCCGCGCAGGAAGAGCTCCCCGCCCGCGACCCGCTCGATCCGCCGCAGCTGCGCCGAGAGGGCCGGCTGGGAGACCCCGAGCCGCCCGGCGGCCCGCCCCAGACTGCCCGCCTCCGCTATCCGGCAGACGGCCTCAAGATGCCTCAACTCCAGCTGCATTTCAGCAGCGTACGCAGCGCCGTGCGGCCGCACCATAACCCGCGTCTTATGCCGGATGAGATGTCCCGAACTAGCCATGTCCACGCCCATACTCGGCGCGACAACCCGTCTCCCCCACCACGATCCACACCCCGATCGGAGCAGACGTTGCACCCCACCAGACTCACGGCGACCGTGGCGGCCCTGGCGCTCTCGGCGAGCCTCGCGACCGCCCTCGCGGGCCCCGCCGCCGCGGCCCCGCAGGCGCAGCCCGTACCGCCCGGGCACGGCAAGTCCCTCGCCCTCGCCGCCGCCGACGGCGCCGCGGCGAGCGGTCTCGACGAGCTGCGGCACGGCGCCGACGAGGACCTCGTCCGGACGTCCGTCACCCCCTGGGCGAACGGTCTGTACTACGCCTCGTACGAGCGCACCTACCGAGGCCTCCCGGTCGTCGGCGGCGACGCGGTCGTCGTCTCCGACAGCTCCGGCAAGGTCCGCGAGGTCACGGGCGCCCCGGCCCCCGCCATCAAGGTCTCCACGAAGGCGAAGGTGACGGCCGGGGCGGCCCTCGCCACCGCCCGGAAGCAGCTGGCCTCGGTCGAGAGCGCGAGCGCCCCGGAGCTGACCGTGCTCCTCAAGGGCGGCAAGGCCGTCCTCACCTGGCACACCCTGGTCATCGGCCGGACCGCGCAGGGCGCCCCGAGCTCCCTCGACACCTTCGTCGACGCGCGCACCGGGTCCGTCGCCCGCGCCACGGACAAGATCCTGCACGCCGACGGCCGCGGCTACCACAACGGCAACGTCACCATCGACACCGCCGCGACCTCGATGACCGACACCAGCCGCGGCGCCTTCAAGTGCGGCGGGCAGAACGGCAGCGCCTACACGGGCTCCTCGCCGTGGGGCAACGGCACCGCCAACGACCTGGTGACCGCCTGCGTCGACATCATGTACGCGGCGCAGAAGGAACACTCCATGGTCAAGGAGTGGTTCGGCTACAACGGCCAGAACGGGCAGGGCGGCATGGTCCCGGCCCGCGCCGGCCTCGGCGAGGTCAACGCGTACTACGACGGTACGAAGACCACGTACGGCCACAACCAGACCGGCAGCATGCAGCTCACCGGCATCGACGTCGTGGCGCACGAGTACGGCCACGAGATCTTCGACAAGACGCCGGGCAGCTCGGGCTCGTCCAACGAGAACGGCGGCATGAACGAGTCGACCGGCGACATCTTCGGCGCGCTCACCGAGCACTACGCCAACAACCCGAACGACACCCCGGACTACACGGTCGGCGAGAAGCTGAACTTCCTCGGCGACAACAAGCCGATCCGCTACATGTACAACCCCTCGCTCGCCGACAACGCCCCCAACTGCTACCCGCAGCTGACCTCCGGCACCGAGGTCCACGCGGCGGCGGGACCGCAGAACCACTGGTTCTACCTGCTCGCCGAGGGCTCCAACCCCGGCGGCGGCAAGCCCAGCAGCCCGATATGTTCCGGCGGTCCGTCCTCCGTGACCGGCATCGGCATCCAGAAGGCCGGCAAGATCTTCATGGGCGCCCTGCTCATGAAGACCTCCTCCTGGAACCACCTCGCCGCCCGCAAGGCGACCCTGACCACCGCCAAGAACACCTACGGCAGCGCCGAGTGCAACGCCGTGAAGGCGGCCTGGAACGCGGTCGGCGTGCCGGCCCAGTCCGGTGAGACCGACTGCGGCGGCACCACCACCCCGGACTTCTCACTCGCCCTGAACCCGTCCTCGGGCTCGACGCAGGCCGGTGCCTCCGTCACCTCGACGGTGAACACCTCCACCACCGGCGGCAGCGCGCAGACCGTGCAGCTCTCCGCGAGCGGCGCCCCGAGCGGGGTCACCGTCTCCTTCAGCCCCGCCTCGGTGACCTCCGGCTCCTCGTCCACGATGACCGTCCAGGTCGCCGCGGGCACCGCCGACGGGACGTACCCGATCACCGTCACCGGTACGGGCTCCGCCACGCACACGGTCACCTACCAGCTGTCGGTCGGCACCACGACCCCGCCCACCGGCTGCGACAACACCGAGTACACGTACCAGGGTTCGCTGAACGACGGTGAGGCCGAGGCCCAGCCCGACGGTTCGTACTACTACTCGGCGACCTCCGGCACCCACGTGGGCTGCCTGCGCGGTCCGGCCGGCGCCGACTTCGACCTGTACCTGCAGAAGTGGAACGGGTCGGCCTGGGTGGACGTGGCCGTCGGCGGCACGGCGACCGCCGACGAGGACACCAGCTACTACGGCACCGCGGGCTACTACCGGTACGTGGTCGACGCGTACAGCGGCTCCGGCGCGTACACGCTGGGCCTGAGCGCCCCGTAAAGGGCCTGAGTACCCCGTAAGGGGATGAGCGCCCCGTAACGGGGGCGGGGTGCCGTCGCGGACCGGGGGTTCCGTGACGGCCTCCCCGGAGCCGGGCGGCCGTATGTCCCACGGCCGCCCGGCATCCCGTGCGTCCACGGCCGCCCGGCCCTTCGTACGTCTCAGCCGACCTGGGCGAGCACGAACCCCGGTTCCGTCGCGCCCGCGTCGGCGATCCGCTCGCCGTCCGGGCCCCAGGCCCCGGCCCTGCCCGTACCGATCCCGTCCTCGTTGGGCCCCAGGACGTTGCCGAGCACCACGTACAGGCCGAAGTCCCGGGCCCGCGCCGGATACACCTCCTCGAAGGAGTCGTTGTCGGCGGCGAGCACCGAACTCGCCAGGTACACCGCGCAGCCGTCGGTCGCGGCCCGCTCGGCGAGTCCGGGGAAGCGGTTGTCGTAGCAGGTGGCGAGCGCGAATCGGACCCCGTCGAGCGTGAACCGCCCGTCGGTGCCGCCCGGTTCGAAGACCTCCGCCTCGACCCCGTACAGGTGTTGCTTGTCGTAGCGGGTGAGGAGCGAGCCGTCCGGGCCGATCACGAACGTCGTGATCCCGGCGCCCGAACCGCCCGTCCGCACCGGCCCGTTGACCACGGCCGCCGCGCCGACGGCCCGGCACGCCTCCCGTGCGGGGGCGAGGCGGGGGTCGTCCTCGGTCAGGAACAGACCGGGGGTGTCCCGGATCAGCGACGGCTCGTACCCGGTGAGCGAGAGCTCGGCGAAGACCACGACCCGGGCCCCCTCGGCCCCGGCCGCCCGGACCAGGCCGGCGATCGTACGGACGTTGGCGTCGATGTCCCCGGCGACCGGGGCGAACTGGGTGGCTGCGACGATCATGACCCTCATCATCCCGCCCGCCCGCCGCGGGGAAATCCCGGGGACCCCCGCAGGGCCTCCGCCGTCTCCCGCAGCACCTCCAGGAACGCGGTCGCCGCCGCCGTCGGGACCGGCGGGGCGGCGGCGAGGATCCGGCGGTACGGGACGTCGTCCGGGTGGATCCTGACGAGCACGACGTCCCGGCGCACGGCCGCCGCCGCGAGCGCCGGCACGAGGGTGACGCCGAGGCCGGCGGCCACCGCCCCCAGCTTGGCGATCCAGTCGTGCGCGATCAGCCCGGTCCGCGGCCGGAACCCGGCGGCGACCGCCGGACGGAACAAGGTGTCCTCCAGGCGCTCGTTGCCGACGATCCACTCCTCGTCGGCCAGCTCGGCGAGCCGCACCGCCCGCCGCCCCGCGCGCGCGTGCCCCCGGGCGAGCGCCACCAGCATCGGCTCGTCCAGGAGGTGGTGCAGCGTCACGCCCTCCGGCGGGGGAGCGGCGGCGGCCGGGCTGACCACCGCGAGGTCGAGGTCCCCGGCGGCGAGCAGCCCCAGGTGCTTCACGGACGGCCCCTCGGTACGGGCGACGGCCACCCCCGGATGGAGCAGGCGGAACGCGGCCTGCGCGCCGGGCACGAGCGCCGCGTTGGCGCTGGAGAACGAGCCGAGCCGGAGCAGACCGCCCTCCAGGGTGCGCAGCGCCTCCAGTTCGGCCCGGGCCGCGACCAGCCGGTCCCGCACCGCCTCGGCGTGCGGCAGCAGCACCCGGCCCGCCTCCGTCAGGCGCACGCCGCGCGGCAGCCGCTCGAAGAGCACCGCCCCCGTCTCCTCCTCCAGGGACTGGACCTGGCGGGACACGGCGGACTGGGTGTAGCCGAGCGCGTGGGCGGCGGCGGTGAAGGAGCCCGCCCGGGCGACCGCGAGGAAGGCCTCGTACAGGCCATGCGAGACAGGCATGGGAGCCATGCTAGACATTCGCTTGTCGCATGAACCGGGCAGTCCTAGCGTCGAGGCCATGAAGAACACCCCGCAGAAGATCGCCTTCCTCGGCCTCGGATCCATGGGCCTGCCGATGGCCCGCCGCCTGCTCGGCGCGGGACACCCTCTGACCGTCTGGAACCGTACGGCGGCCAAGGCCGACGCCCTCGTCACCGACGGTGCCGCCCAGGCAGCGACCCCCGCCGAGGCCGTCCGGGACGCCGACGTCGTCATCACGATGCTCGCGGACCCGGCCGCCGCCCTCGCCGTCGCCGACGGGCTGATCCCGGCGCTGCGTCCCGGCACCCACTGGATCGACACCTCGACGGTCGGCCCGGACACCGTCGCCGCCCTCGAAGCCCGGCTCCCCGACGGGGTCACCCTGATCGACGCGCCCGTCATGGGCAGCGTGGACCGGGCCGCCTCCGGTGAGCTGCTGATCCTCGCGGGCGGTGACACCGCGCCCGTCGCCGACGTCCTGGCGCGGCTCGGGACCGTCACGCCCTGCGGCGGCCCCGGCACGGGCGCCGCCCTCAAGCTCGTCCTCATCAACGCCGTCATCGGCGGGGTCGCCCTCGTCGCCGAGGCCCTCACCCTGGCCGGCGCGCTCGGTCTGCCCCGCGAACTCGCCCTGCGGACCCTCGCCGAGGGGCCCCTCTCCGGCGCCGTCGGCCGGGCCACCGCCACCGGCTCCCACTTCCCGGTCGCCCTCGCCGCGAAGGACGTCGCCCTGGCCGCGTCCTCGGCGAAGCTCCCGGTCCTGGAGGCCGTCCACGCCGCCCTGACCGCGGACCCGGCCCTGCTCGGCGAGGACCTGGCGGCCGTCATCCGCTAGCGACCAGCCGGTAGGCCCGCCCTGGACTCCGGCGCAGCGGTGCCGCGCGCGGTGCCGCAGGGTGTGGGGCCGTGGCAGAGCGGTCCATTGCGAAGCCGGGCGGAGGAGGTCCCCGAAGCCCGGGGTGAGTGGGCGGTCGCCGGACCTGGAGGCCGTACCCCGCGGGTTCGATTCCCGTCGGCCCCGCACCCGACCCTCAGGGCCTGTCCGGGGAGTCCCCGTGCAGCAGCCGCAGGAAGTCCCGGAAGGCGCCCGGCATGTCCACCGCCCCCGGGGCGAGGAGCCACTGGTACTGGAGCCCGTCCATCACCGCCGTGAGCAGCGGCGCCGCCCGCTCCGGGGTCAGCCCGCCCGGCAGCCGCTCGCCGAACTCCAGGCGCAGGACGTCCGCCATGTTGGCCCGCACCTGGGCGTACCGCTCGGTGAAGAACTCCCGCGCCGGGTGCCCGTCCGTGACGCTCTCGCCGAGCAGCGCGGAGAAGGTCTGCACGATCCCCGGCCGCATGGCGTTGTACTCGACGAGGGACTCCAGGAGGTCGAGCCGCCAGCCCTCGCGGTCGCGGCCCCCGCTGGTGTCCCAGCGGTCCCGCTCCTCCAGGACCGCGACGAGCAGCGCCTCCTTCGTCGGGAAGTAGTGCAGCAGCCCCTGCTGGGTCAGCCCGACGCGCTCGGCGACGGAGCCGAGGGTGGCGCCCCGGTAGCCGCGCTCGGCGATCACTTCGAGGGCGGCGCGCAGGATGTCCGCGCGCCGCTCCTCGCTTCTGGCCCGCACCATCGCCGTGGCCCCCTTTCACAGGTTCGTCCGACAGGACGGTACCCCCTCGTCGGCCCCCATATATAACAGAACAATAACGTAACCTACCGATCTACAGGTAGGTGGGTGCACGATGGGCGCATCGGGGTCATCGGTAGTCAACGAGGAGGTACGGCCATGGCGGACACCAGCGCGGAGACCGTGAGGAACACGGTCGTCGAGGCGGCGCTCGGCAAGCTCGACCTGGACGCCAAGACCAGGCTGCTCGCGGGCCAGGACATGTGGTCCCTGCCCGCCCTGCCGGAGATCGGCCTGAAGTCCCTGGTCATGTCCGACGGCCCCATCGGCGTCCGCGGCGTCCGCTGGACCGCCGACGACCCGTCCGTCGCGCTCCCGTCCCCGACCGCCCTGGCCGCCGCCTGGGACCCCGCGCTCGCCCGCCGGGCCGGTCGGCTGCTCGCCCAGGAGGCCCGCCGCAAGGGCGTCCACGTCCTCCTCGCGCCCACGGTCAACCTGCACCGCAGCCCCCTCGGCGGCCGCCACTTCGAGACCTACAGCGAGGACCCGTACCTCACCGGCGCCGTCGGCAGCGGCTACGTCCAGGGCGTCCAGGACGGCGGCGTCGGCACCACCGTCAAGCACTTCGTCGGCAACGACGCCGAGACCGACCGCTTCACCGTCGACAACAGGATCGCCCCGCGCCCGCTCCGCGAGATCTACCTCGCCCCCTTCGAGGCCATCGTCAGGAACGCCCGCCCCTGGGGCATCATGACCGCCTACAACCAGGTCAACGGCGTGACGATGACCGAGCACCACCACCTCGTCAACGAGGTGCTGCGCGGCGAGTGGGGCTTCGACGGCTACAACGTCTCCGACTGGATGGCCGCCCGCTCCACCACCGGCGACATCGAGGGCGGCCTCGACGTCGCCATGCCCGGCCCCGACACCGTCTACGGCGCCGCCCTCGCCGCCGCCGTACGCGCCGGCGAGGTCGAGGAGTCCGCCGTCGACACGGCCGTGCGCAACGTCCTGCGGCTCGCCGCCCGCGTCGGCGCCCTCGAAGGCGCCCCACCGGTCGTCACCGAACACCCCGCCGCCCTCGACGGCGACGCCCTCGCCCGCGAGATCGCCCGCCGCGGCTTCGTCCTCGTGCGCAACGAGAACGACGCCCTGCCCCTCACGGCCGGCCACACCGTCGCCCTCTCCGGCGCCGCCGCCCGCGACGCCCGCGTCCTCGGCGGCGGCTCCGCCCAGGTCTTCCCCGACCACGTCGTCTCCCCGCTCGACGGCCTCACCGCCGCCCTCCCCGAGGGTGCGCTCACCTTCACGATCGGCGCGGACCCCAGCGAGGAACTCGCCCCCGCCGACCAGGGCTTCACCCTCCGCGCCCGCTGCCGCGACGCCCAGGGCCGGCTCCTCGGCGAGGGCTCCCTGCCCAACGGCCAGGTCCAGTGGATCGGCGACGACCTCCCCGAGGGCGTCAGCCACGAGGCCCTCGCCTCCATCGAGGTCGTCGGCACCTTCACCCCGCGCGAGTCCGGCGACCACGCCTTCGGCACCCGCGGCCTCGGCGCCTTCACCCTCACCGTCGCCGGCACGACCGTCTTCGACGGCACGCAGGTCATGGGCCCCGAGACCGACCCCTTCGAGGCCTTCTTCGGCTCCCCGGTCGAGCGCGCCAAGGTCGCGCTCACCGCGGGCGAGACCGTCGAGGTCTCCCTGCTCCACACCCTGGACAAGGAGTTCGCGGCCCCGCTCCCGGCCGTCATGTTCTCCTTCGTCCACCTCGGTCCCCGCCGTGACCCCGACGAACTGATCGCCGAGGCCGTCGAGGCCGCCCGCGCCGCCGACACCGCCGTCGTGGTCGTCGCCACCACCGAGCGCGTCGAGTCCGAGGGCTTCGACCGCAAGGACCTCGCCCTCCCCGGCCGCCAGGACGACCTCGTACGGGCCGTGGCCGCCGCCAACCCGAACACCGTCGTCGTCGTCAACGCCGGCTCCCCGGTCGAGCTGCCCTGGCGCGAGGACGTGGCCGCGATCCTGCTCAGCTGGTTCCCCGGCCAGGAGGGCGGCGCCGCCCTCGCCGACGTCCTCACCGGCGCCGAGGAGCCCGGCGGCCGCCTCCCCACCACCTGGCCCGTCGCCCTCGCCGACGTCCCCGTCACCGAGGTCGCCCCGACCGACGGCGAACTCCACTACGCCGAGGGAGTCTTCGTCGGCTACCGCGCCTGGGACAAGGCCGGCGCCGTCCCCGCGTACCCCTTCGGCCACGGCCTCGGCTACACGACCTGGTCGTACGACTCCCTGGTCGTGACCCCGGACACGGTCACCGTCCGGATCACCAACACCGGCGACCGGCCGGGTCGCGAGACCGTCCAGATCTACCTGGCGCCCGTCGGCACTGTGTCGCATGACGCGCGGAGCGCGACGGCGGAACGCCCGGCCCGCTGGCTCGCCGGCTTCGCGAGCGTCGAGGCCGCGCCCGGCGAGACCGTCGAGACCGAGATCGCGCTGCCCCGCCGCGCCTTCGAGATCTGGGACGAGGAGAAACACGACTGGACCCTCGTCACCGGCGCCTACGAGGTCGTCGCGGCCCACTCCCTCACGGACGCCCGCCTGACCGCCACCCTGGAGGTCTGACCTCCCGGGATCCCCGTGAACCGGCCCCGGGGCGGAACCTGACAACCGCCCCGGGGTCCCTCACTCCTTCGTGATCCGCCGGTACGCGAGCTCCGCTAGCCGCGCCTGCCCGTCCTTGCTCGGATGGAACCAGTCCCAGGGGCTCAACTGCCCGCCGTCGAAGCGGAACCCGAAGACCGCCCCGCCGTCGTACCGGCAGCGCGCGTCCTTCGCGCAGACCTCCTCCAGGACCTCGTTGTACGCCACCACCCGGTCCCGCACCGCCGCCCGGCGCCGCTCGGCCGCCGGACCCAGGTCCTCCGCGTCCGCCAGCATCGCGCCGCAGATCCCCAACTTCCACACCTGGAGCCCCATCGGGCTCACCCGCCCCGTCGACCACAGGTGCTTCAGGTCCGGCACGCTCGCCACGTACACCTGCGCCTTCGGCGCGCCCGCCCGCAGCCGGGCGAGGGCCGTCTCGAACGAGGCGCGGAAATCGGCGACCGGCGTCATGAGGTCCGGGGTCGCCCTGCAGGCGTCGTTCGCCCCCATCATCACCGTCACCAGCTCGGGCTTCTCGGCCGCCGCCCCGGCCATCTGCGCCGGAAGTTCCGCCATCCGCGCACCCGTCCGGGCCAGGTTCCAGCTGCGGGTGGCCACCTTCTCCGGGCCGAGCAGCCGCAGCGCCAGACTGTTGACGGCGGTGTCCGTCCCGGTCGCCCACGACACCTCGGGGCAGTCCGACAGGACCGAGCACGCGTCGAAGGCGCGGGTCACGGAGTCGCCGACGGCCGCGACGGAGGCGGGGGAGACGTCCCACAGGGGCGCCGGTCTCGGCGTGGATCGCTTGCCGGGGGAGGCCCCCTCCGGGGCCCCGGCCGTGCAGCCGGAGAGCGCCCCGCCGCACAGCAGCGCGGCCGTCGCGACGGCGACAGCGGTACGGAATCGGCGTCGGCCGCGCATCCCCGGCCCCTCCTTCGGCGTCCTGGCGGGTGAAAGCTTCGTGTTCTCCCGCCCCCGGACCGACCGTACGTCACACCGATGACGGTGCGGCACGGTAGCTTTTCCCCCGTCGAACCAGAGGCACCTTTGCCGAACGGCTCCGGTAAATTACATCACGTCACATCCTGTCCCCTTTTTGAGGGTTTGTGACGTTTTACTCCTGATGCTGTTTACTGAGGCCGCTGGGAAAGGCGAACCTCGTCCCACACTGGAGGTCCCGGTGACGACACGTGGAGTCCTGTACGTTCACTCCGCACCGCGCGCGATGTGCCCGCACGTCGAATGGGCGGTCGCGGGCGTCCTCGGTGCGAGGGTCCAGCTCGACTGGATCCGCCAGCCGGCGTCCCCCGGCACCTGGAGAGCCGAGTTCTCCTGGCAGGGCCAGACCGGCACCGCCTCCAGACTCGCCTCCGCGCTCCGCGGCTGGCAGATGCTCCGCTTCGAGGTCACCGCGGAGCCCTGCCCCACCGCCGAGGGCGAGCGCTACAGCGCCACCCCCGACCTGGGCATCTTCCACGCCGTCACCGGCATGCACGGGGACATCCTCGTCCCCGAGGACCGGCTGAGGGCCGCCCTCGCGCGCTCCGCGCAGGGCGAGACCCAGCTGGAGGCGGAGATCGCCAAGCTGCTCGGGAAGCCCTGGGACGACGAGCTGGAGCCTTTCCGGTACGCGGGCGAGGGCGCCCCCGTCCGCTGGCTGCACCAGGTCGTCTGACGCCCCATCACCGGCGGATTGTAGATTCCGACCGGGCGCGCAGGGGGCGCGCCGGGTGGGGAGAGAAGTGACGCGAGACGGTATTCCGGGCGCCGCGTTCGGCGCGGCGGCGGTCTTCCTGGGGGCCGGTGTCGCCGGCGGTTCGTGGCCCACGGGCTGGGCGGCGCTCCTGTGCGCCCTCGTGTGCGGAGCCCTTGGCGCGACGCTCCTCGCGGTACGGCGCCGCCGAACGGCGACCCCGGAGGTACGGGACGCGGTGCCGGACCTCGGCGGGAACCTGGACAAGCACGAGGTGAAGCCCGCGCGGCCCGGCCGGTCCTCGCTCGTCGCCGCCGCCGTGATCTGGGTCCTCGCCCTCCTCGCCGGCGGCGTCTGGGCGCTCACGGCCGGGGACGACGACGACACCACGGCGAAGGACGGGGCGCCCGCGAGCAATCCCTCGGCCGGCGCGTCCCTCGACCCCCGGCCCGCCCTCGCCTGGACGGTCCCGCCCGCGGGGCAGGCCCACGACACGGCCGTCGGCTTCTGGGGCCTCGGCTCCGCCGTCGCCCAGGGCCGGATCGACGGCCTCTTCGCCTACGACGGCGCGAAGGGAGACGCCCGCTGGAGCGTGCCCGCGCCCACCCGCGAAGCCCTGTGCGCGATGTCCCCCGGCACCGGGGAGGGCGTCGGGCTCATCGCGTACGGCCGGCACGAGAAGCCCTGCGCGACCCTGCTCGCCGTCCGCACCTCCGACGGCAAGGTCCTGTGGAAGCGGAGCCTCGGCGGAGCCGGCCTGACCGACAACGAGCGGCCCCTCGCCGTCGGCGGCGCCACCGCCGTCAGCGCCGAGGACGGAGCCGTACGGGCCAGGTCCACCGAGACCGGGGAACAGCGCTGGCAGCGCGGGCTCGGCAAGGGCTGCGCCACCCTCGCCGTGGACGCCGACGCCACCCGCACCCTCCTCGTCGAGCAGTGCGGCGAAGGCGCGAAGCTCCTCGCCCTGGACACCCGTACCGGCGCACAGCGGTGGGCCCGGGACCTGCCCGTCGAGTCGAGGGCCACGGCGGCGGTGGTCTCCGTCTCGCCGGTCGTCCTCGCGGTCGACGAGGAGGACGCCCGGGGCACCCACGCCTTCCTCGGCTTCGACGACAAGGGCGCCCCGACCGTGACCGTGCCGCTCTCCGGACCGGAGGGCACCCTCTCCGCCCCCGAAGGCGTCGGCGACGCGGACTTCCACCGGCCCGTCGTCCGCGACGGCCTCCTGGTCACCCTCGCCCAGCGGGAGGCGCTCGTGCCCGACAACGTCGTCGCGTACTCCCTGAAGGACGGCCGGAAGGCGTGGTCGTACCACGCCGAGAACCAGACGATGACGCTGACGGCGGAACCGGACGGCCGGGTCGCCGTCCTGGAGAACTCCGGTTCAGGCCGGATCGTCCTGCTCGACCCCGCCACGGGCAAGGTCGGCACCCGCATCGAAGCGGACACGGACAAGGGCGCGGAGATCTCCATCTACCCCGAACTCGTCCCCGTCCCGGGGGGCCACGTCGTCCTCAACCAGATCCTGATGCACGCGGAACCGGCGGCCTACGGCCTGCGCTGAGGCACGCGAAAGGCCCACCCCGAGCAGGGGGCGGGCCTTTCGTACGTCGTACGAGGATCAGACCGTCCGGAACGCCAGCACCACGTTGTGGCCGCCGAAGCCGAAGCTGTTGGCCACTTCCTCGTGCGCTCCTCGCGCCGCTTCGCGGGCTTCGGGGCGCTGTGCCGGACTCCGTCCGGCGGTCGTGGCGGAGGCCCGCCCCCGGACTGGGGCGGGCCTCGTTGTTCAGGCGGGAGTCAGACCGTCCGGAACGCCAGCACCACGTTGTGGCCGCCGAAGCCGAAGCTGTTGTTGATCGCGGCGATCGTGCCCTGCGGGAGTTCGCGGGGCTCGTCGCGGACGATGTCCGCCTCGACCGCCGGGTCCAGCTCGTCGATGTTGATCGTCGGCGGGGCCAGACGGTGGTGCAGCGCCAGGACCGTCGCGACGGTCTCGATGCCGCCCGCGCCACCGAGGAGGTGACCGGTCATCGACTTCGTCGCGGAGATCGCGACGTGGTCCAGGTCGTCGCCCAGGACCTTCCGCAGCGCCTTGATCTCGGCGACGTCGCCCTGCGGCGTCGACGTGGCGTGCGCGTTGAGGTGGACGACCTCGGACGGCTTGAGGTCCGTCGCGTCGAGCAGGTTCTGCATCGCGGCGGCGATGCCCCGGCCGGTCGGCTCGGGCTGCGCGATGTGGTGGCTGTCGGCCGACAGGCCCTGGCCGAGCACCTCGCAGTAGATCCGCGCGCCGCGCGCCTTCGCGTGCTCCTCGGACTCGAGGATCACGACACCGGCGCCCTCGCCGAGCACGAAGCCGTCGCGGCCGGTGTCGTAGGGGCGCGAGGCCTTCGTCGGCTCGTCGTTGTTCTTGGACATCGCCATCATGTTGGCGAAGGCGGCGATCGGCAGCGGGTGGATCGCGGCCTCGGTACCGCCGGCGACGACCACGTCGGCACGGCCGGTACGGATCATCTCGACGGCGTAGCCGATCGCCTCGGCACCCGACGCGCACGCGGAGACGGGGGTGTGGACGCCCGCCCGGGCGTTCACCTCCAGGCCGACGTTCGCGGAGGGGCTGTTGGGCATGAGCATGGGCACGGTGTGCGGGGAGACGCGGCGAACGCCCTTCTCCTTCAGCACGTCGTACTGGTCGAGCAGCGTGGTGACACCGCCGATGCCGGAGGCGATGACGGAGCCGAGCCGCTCGGGCACGATCTTCTCGTCCTCGCCGGCGGGGGCGGTGTAGCCCGCGTCGGCCCAGGCCTCGCGGGCCGCGATCAGCGCGAACTGCGCCGAGCGGTCCAGCTTGCGGGCGAGCGGGCGGGGCAGGACGTCGCCGGGGTCGACCGCGGCGAGGGCCGCGATCTGGACGGGCAGTTCGGCGAAGCGCTCGCCCTCCAGGGGCTTGACGCCGGAGCGCCCCGCGAGAAGACCTTCCCAGGTCGACGCGGAGTCGCCACCCAGCGGTGTGGTTGCGCCGATACCGGTGACGACCACGGTGCGATTGGTCGAGCTCACAGGAATTCGTTCTCCATGTGTGTGATGGTCGGAATGCGGCGCCACCGCCGGGTGGCGTACCGAGTCAGCGAGGACCGAATCAGTCCTGGTGCTTCAGGATGTAGTCAGCGGCGTCGCCGACCGTCTTGAGGTTCTTGACGTCCTCGTCCGGGATCTTGACCTCGAAGCGCTCTTCGGCGGCGACGACGACCTCGACCATGGACAGGGAGTCGACGTCCAGGTCGTCGGTGAAGGACTTGTCCAGCTGGACGTCCTCGACCGGGATGCCGGCGATCTCGTTGACGATCTCGGCGAGACCGGCGACGATCTGCTCCTGGGTGTGAGCCATAGTGGCGCTCCTTCTTGCGGTTACTTCGGTAAAGGGGCTTCCGGAAGAGTCCGGGTGCCTAGGGGAGGGTAACGACCGTCGCGGCGTAGACGAGACCCGCCCCGAAGCCGATGACGAGCGCGGTGTCGCCGCTCTTCGCCTTCCCGGTCGCCAGGAGCCGCTCCATCGCGAGCGGGATCGAGGCGGCCGAGGTGTTGCCGGTGGTCTCCACGTCACGGGCGACCGTGACGTGCTCCGGCAGCTTCAGAGTCTTCACCATCGAGTCGATGATCCGCATGTTCGCCTGGTGCGGGATGAAGACGTCCAGGTCGTCCGCCGAGATGCCGGCGGCGTCCAGGGCCTGCTGGGCGACCTTCGCCATCTCGAAGACGGCCCAGCGGAAGACCGCCTGGCCCTCCTGCGTGATGGCCGGGAACTTGATCTCGCCCTGCTCGTTGAGCGGCAGGTTCGAGACGTCGCCGCCGTGGAACTCGTTCCACGGCACGGTCTGCTTGATCGTCTCGGACTTGTCGCCCTCGGAACCCCAGACCGTGGGGCCGATGTGGGGCTCCTCGGAGGGGCCGACGACCACGGCGCCCGCGCCGTCGCCGAACAGGAAGGCCGTCGCGCGGTCCTCCAGATCCGTCAGGTCGCTGAGCCGCTCCACGCCGATGACGAGGACGTACTCCGCCGAACCCTCGACGATCATGCCCTTGGCGAGCGTCAGGCCGTAGCCGAAGCCCGCGCAGCCGGCGGAGATGTCGAACGCGGCCGGCTTCCCGGCGCCGATCTTGTCGGCGATCTCGGTGGCGACGGCCGGGGTCTGCTTGAAGTGCGAGACCGTGGAGACGATCACGGCGCCGATCTGCTCGGGGCTGATCCCGGCGTCGGCGATGGCCTTGCCCGAGGCCTCCACCGACATGGCGGCGACCGTCTCCTCCGGAGAGGCCCAGTGGCGGGTGGAGATGCCGGAGCGCGAGCGGATCCACTCGTCGGACGAGTCGATCTTCTCGAGGATCACCTCGTTCGGCACGACCCGGGTGGGGCGGTAGCCGCCGACACCGAGGATCCGCGCGTAAGGGGCGCCCTTGCTGGGCTTGATCTTCGACATGTTTCTCGACACTCCTTGTCAGACGGCCGCGTGCTCGGCGATGAGCGTACGGGCCGCGTCGAGGTCGTCGGGAGTCTTGAGGGCCACGGTGGCCACGCCCGGCAGGGCCCGCTTGGCGATGCCGGTCAGGGTGCCGCCCGGGCACACCTCGATCAGCGCGGTCGCGCCGAGCTCCTGGAAGGTCTCCATGCACAGGTCCCAGCGGACCGGGTTCGCGACCTGGCCGACGAGACGGGCCACGACCTCGGCGCCGTCGGTGACGACCTGCCCGTCCTTGTTGGAGACGTAGCGGGTGGTCGGGGCGGCCGGGGACAGCTGCTTCGCCGCCTCTTCCAGCTTCGCCACGGCCGGGGCCATGTGGTGCGTGTGGAAGGCACCGGCGACCTTGAGCGCGACGACCCGGCGGACGCCCTCGGGCTTGTCCGCCTCCAGGGCGGCCAGCTGCTCCAGGGTGCCGGCGGCCACGATCTGGCCCGCGCCGTTCACGTTGGCCGCGGTCAGGCCGAGCTTCTCCAGGTGCGGGACGGTCACCTCGGGGTCGCCGCCGAGCAGCGCCGACATGCCCGTCGCGGTGATCGCGGCGGCCTCGGCCATCGCGAGTCCGCGGGTCCGGACGAGGCGCAGGGCGGCGGTGTCGTCGAGGACGCCCGCGAACGCGGCGGCGGTGAACTCGCCGACGCTGTGACCGGCGACCACGCCGGGGGAGACGGCACCGAGCGCGGCCGCGGAGAGCAGGCCGGCGGCGACGAGGAGCGGCTGTGCCACGGCGGTGTCACGGATCTCGTCCGCGTCGGCCTTCGTGCCGTAGTGGGCGAGGTCGAGCTCGATGGCGTCGGACCACGCCGCGATGCGGTCGGCGGCGCCGGGGAGTTCGAGCCAGGGGGTCAGGAAGCCGGGCGTCTGGGCGCCTTGGCCGGGAGCGACGAGTACGAGCACCCTCACACTCTCTCTTGGGGACGGCTCCGAGCGCCCGTGGGGACAAGGACGAAGAACCGTCGGGGGAATTGTTGGTGTTCGACAAAAGTCTAGGACTGCGGATCTCCGTCGGCCAAGCGTCCCAGGATGAGGGCGATCCGCAGCGTGAACGCGGAGCGGACATCGGAGGGTGACCAACCGGTGACGTCGGTCACACGTCGGAGCCGGTAGCGCACGGTGTTCGGGTGGACGAAGAGCATCCGGGCCGCGCCTTCCAGGCTGCTCGCCTGCTCCAGATAGACACTGAGAGTTTCGAGCAGCGCCGAGCCCGCCTCCTCCAGCGGTCTGTAGATCTCCTCCACCAGCTGGTCGCGCGCCGAAGGGTCGGAGGCGATGGCGCGCTCCGGGAGGAGATCGTCCGCCAGGACCGGGCGGGGCGCGTCCTGCCACGCCGAGCAGGCCTTGAGGCCGGCGGCGGCGGCCTGCGCGGAGCGGGTCGCGGCCAGCAGGTCGGGGACGACGGGACCGGCCACGACCGGACCTGCCGCATACGGTCCGATCAGCGCCTTCGCCACGGCGAGCGGGTTGTCGTTGCCGCCGGCGATGACGACGAGCCGGTCGCCGAGGACGCCGGTGAGGACCTGGAGCTTGGCGTGCCGGGCGGCCCGGCGGATCGCCTCCACCGTCAGCTCGCTGTCCCCGTCGGGGGCGGTTCCGAGGATCACGCACACATGGTCGGGCGAGTTCCAGCCGAGGGCCGCGGCGCGGGAGACGGCGCCCTCGTCGGCCTCGCCGGAGAGCACCGCGTTCACCACGAGCGACTCCAGGCGGGCGTCCCAGGCGCCGCGGGCCTCGGCGGCCTGCGCGTACACCTGGGCGGTGGCGAAGGCGATCTCCCGGGCGTAGACGAGGAGCGCCTCGCGGAGGATGGACTCGTCGCCGGGGGCGGCGACCTCCTCGATCGCCGTCTCCATGACCTCGATGGTGGTGCGCACCATCTCCACGGTCTGGCGCAGGGTGATCGCGCGGGTCAGCTCGCGGGGCGCCGTGCCGAAGACGTCGGTGGAGATGGCCTGCGGGGTCTCCGGGTGCCGGAACCACTCGGTGAACGCGGCGATGCCGGCCTGGGCGACCAGACCGATCCACGACCGGTTCTCGGGCGGCATCGCCCGGTACCAGGGCAGCGTCTCGTCCATGCGGGCAATGGCGTTGGCGGCGAGCCGCCCGGACGACTGTTCGAGGCGCTTCAGGGTCGCGGCGTGCGGATGGGAGGCGTTCACGGGTTCAGGCACGGGACAAGACTGCCTTATCGGGACGCCGGCATGCGGGGTCGGGGCGGTATCGCCACCGCGGACCACCGGAGACCGCGGCGGCCCGGGACTACCGTAGGGCGCGTGATACGCATCCAGCGCGCCGCCGAGCGGTACCCCGGGGGCGACCCGGCGGCCGGGATCGAGACCCGGCACGCCCTGTCCTTCGGGCCGCACTACGACCCCGACAACCTCCGCTTCGGCGCGCTCCTCGCCTGCAACGAGGAGCGGCTCGCGCCGGGCGCCGGCTTCGACGAGCATCCGCACAGCCACACCGAGATCGTCACCTGGGTCGTCGAGGGCGAGCTCACCCACCGCGACACCGCCGGGCACGAGACCGTCGTCCGGGCCGGGGACCTCCAGCGGCTCGGCTCGGCGGGAGGCGTCCGCCACGTCGAGCGCAACGACGCCGACGCGCCCCTGACCTTCGTGCAGATGTGGCTCGCGCCGCTGTCGCCGGGCGGGGAGCCCTCGTACGAGGTGGTCCGCGCGCTCGGGGACTCGTACGAGCTCCCGGCCGCCGACGCGGTCCTGCACGTCCGCCGCCCCCGCGCGGGGGAGCGCACCGACGTGCCGGCCGCCGACTTCGCGTACGTGCACGTGGTGCGGGGCGCGCTCCTGCTCGACGGCGAGGAGCTCGGCCCCGGCGACGCGGCCCGGCTCACCGGCACCGAGGGGCTCGCCCTGGCCGCCACGACCGACGCGGAGGTCCTGATCTGGGAGATGCGGGACTGGCGCAAGGCCCTGGGCTGACCCTTCAGCCGAGCGCGCTCTTCGCCTTCCACTGCTCCCAGCTCAGGTTCCACGCCCCGTAGCCGTTGCCCTCGGCGACCGTGCCCTTCGTCTCGCGGCCCTTGATCTCGAAGGGGTCGCCGACGTTCACCGCGGCGTAGAACGAGGCCGCGTTCTCGTCGCTCATCCCGATGCAGCCGGAACTGTGGTTCGCCCTGCCGAAGTACGCCGCGTTCCACGGCGCCGCATGCGCGTACATGCCCGACCACGTCAGCCGCATCGAGTAGTCCACGTCCTTGTTGTACGCGTCGCCGAGCCCGACGGTCTCCGAGTTCATGTTGATGGTGCCCTCCTTCGCCATCAGCACGGCCGTGCCCCGCCAGGACCGCTTGTCGCCGCCCGGGGTCCCGCCGGAGACCGGGATCGTGCGGACCGTCCGCCCGTCCCGCTCCAGCCTCAACCTGTGCGCGTCGAGGTCGACCCTGACGATCTGCGCGGCGCCGATGGTGAAACCGGTGCGGTAGTCGCGTACGAACCAGCCGCCGCCCGAGTCCGTACCGTCGAGGTCCGCCTCGAGGGTGACCTTCGTGCCCGGCCTCCAGTACTCCCGAGGACGCCAGTCCGCCCTGTCCCGGCCCGAGTAGTCCTTGACCCAGCCCCAGGAACCCTCGGTGCCGTTCGAGGTGGTCACCTTCAGCTGCTTCTCGACGTCCGCCTTCCGCGTCACCGGCAGGTCGAAGACGATCGACAGCGGGTGCCCGATGCCCACGGTGGTGTTCTTGCCGGGTGCCAGGGTCACCTTGTTGACCTTCTCGGGCTCCGGGGTGGCGAAGGACGACCGGCTGGTCGACTCCCTGCCGTCGGCCGTACGGGACGTCACCTCGATCGTGTACGAGGTGCCGGGCGCCGCCTTGCGGTCCGAGGCCCAGCTCGTACCGCCCGCGCCCGTACGGCCCGGGAGGGTTCCGCCCTCGGCGTCCACGACGCTCACCGCCGTGAGCGTGCCGCCGGACGCGGTCAAGGTCACCGGGCTGCCGGCCTCCTTCTTGACGACGGTCACCTTCGCCGGGGCGGCCGCCTGGGCGGGGGCCTGCGCCCCGGAGGGGCCGCTCGCGGCCTGGGCGGAACAGGCGGTCAGGGAGACACCCAGGGCCACGGCGGCGAGGGCGGGACGAGGGATGCGTATCGGCAGCACGGAAGACCTCCGCAAGGGGGAAGAAAGGTGGGATGTTCCGGACTGTAGGTCGCCCGGAGCCGCGCGGGGCCGCCCGAAGCCCATGTGACGAGGGCTGCGGCTCAACGGTCATCGTCCGGTCACAATCACCGCGCGCACCCGTCGAATTCGGCTGTGAGCCTGCTGTGCGCCCCACCACCGAGGGGCGGAACAAGGAGGCTCCCGTTGTGTCAGCGCTGCTCGTGACGGCCGCACCCACCGACCGCCGCGCCCCCGCGGGACCGCTCAGGCTCGGGCCCGTGACCCCCGAGGCGTACCGCGCGTTCCTCGACTCCCGCTCCGGCGCGGGCGGGCCCAGCTTCCTCCAACTCCCCTCCTGGGCCCAGGTGAAGGACGGCTGGAGCCACCAACTCGTCGGATGGGGACGGGAGGGCGCGGAGCTCTCCGGCGTCGCCCTCGTCCTGCTCCGGCCCTTCCCCGGCACCCGCAAGTACTTCGCCTACCTGCCCGAAGGGCCCGTCGCCGACTGGGCCGACCCCGACGTCGACGGCTGGCTCGCCCCGCTCCTCGGCCACCTGCGCTCCCTGGGCGCCTTCGCCGTCCGCATGGGCCCCGGCCCCGCCTACCGCCGGTGGAACGCCGCCACCGTCAAGGCCGGCACCGGGCCCGGCCGCCGGCTCTCCGACGTCCTCGCCGACGAGGTCGACCCGCTGGGGACCGCCGTCGCCGAACGCCTGCGGGCCCGCGGCTGGCGCAAGTGCGGCGGCGACTCCGAGGACGGGGCCGACGCCCAGCCCCGGCACGTCTTCCAGGTCCCGCTCACCGGCCGCAGCGCCGACGACCTGTGGACCGGCCTCAACCAGGAATGGCGGCGCAACGTCCGCAAGGCGCGGAAGTCCGGCGTCGAGGTCGTCGTCGGCTCCGCCGCCGACCTGCCCGAGTTCTACCGGCTCCTGCGCATCACCGAGGAGCGCGACGGCTTCCGGCTCGGCCGCTCGCTCGCCTACTACGAGCGCCAGTACGCCGTCCTCAACGCCGAACGGCCCGGCCGCATGCGGCTCTACCTCGCCCGCCACGAGGGCGAGGTCCTCGCCGCGCACACCATGCTCACGGTCGGCGGCCGCGTCTGGTACCAGACCGGCGCCTCCGCCGACCACCGCCGCGAGGTCCGGCCCTCCAACGCCCTCCAGTGGCGCATGCTGCTCGACGCCCACGCCCTCGGCGCCGCCGTCTACGACCTCCGCGGGGTACCCTCCACCCTCGATCCGGACGACCGCGCCCACGGGCTGCTGCGCTGGAAGCTCGGCACGGGCGGGCAGGTCGTCGAGACGCTGGGGGAATGGGAGATTCCGATGCAGGGCACGACCAACGGAGCGCTGTACCGCGCCTTCCAGGCGTACATGGCCCGCCGATGACGGCCACGCTCACCGAACGCCCCGGGCCGAAGACCGCACCCTCGGCGCTGCGCAGCGGCGCCCTCATGGCCGCCGGCTCGCTCGTCTCCCGTGCCACCGGCTTCGTCCGCGCCTCCGTCGTCGCCGCCGCGCTCGGCGCGGGCCTCGTCGCCGACGGATACGCGGTCGGCAACTCCGTCCCCACCATCGTCTACATGCTGCTCCTCGGCGGCGCCCTCAACGCCGTCTTCGTCCCCGAACTGGTCAAGGCCGCCAAGGAGCACGAGGACGGCGGCGTCGCCTACACCGACCGGCTCCTCACCCTCTGCGTGCTCGCCCTCGCCGCGCTCACGGCGGTCGCCGTGCTCGCCGCGCCGCTCATCGTCGACACGTACACCGACTACACGGGCGCGCAGCGGGACATGACCATCGCCTTCGCGCGCGCGTGCCTGCCGCAGATCCTCTTCCTCGGGCTCTTCACCCTCCTCGGGCAGGTCCTCAACGCCCGGGGCCGGTTCGGCGCCATGATGTGGACCCCCGTCCTCAACAACGTCGTCGCCGTCGCCGTCTTCGGCCTCTTCCTCGCCGTCAGCGACGGCGGGGAACTCACCCCGGGCGAGACCGCCCTCCTCGGCTGGGGCACCACCGCCGGCATCGCCGTCCAGGCCCTGGCCCTGCTGCCCTCGCTGCGCTCCGCCGGCTTCCGCTGGCGCCCCCGCTTCGACTGGCGCGGCAGCGGCCTCGCCGCCCCGCTGCGCTCGGCCGGCTGGCTGGTGCTCCTCGTCCTCACCAACCAGGGGGCGTACTGGGTGACGACCTGGCTCGCCACGGGCACGGCGGTCAGCGGCGGCGGCCTCGCCGCGTACAACAACGCCTACCTGCTGTGGACCGTCCCGCACGGCATCATCACCGTCTCCCTCGTCACCGCGCTGCTGCCCCGGATGAGCGGCGCCGCCGCCGACGGCGACCTCGCGGGCGTCCGGCGGGACGTCTCCTACGCCCTGCGGACCAGCGCCGCCGCCGTGGTCCCCGCCGCCTGCGCCCTCCTGGCCCTCGCCGTACCGCTGATGACGGTGGTCTTCCGGTACGGGGCGACCACCGGCGACGACATCCGCGCGATGTCCTGGACCCTGATGGCCTTCGCGCCCGGCCTGGTCGCCCTCTCCGGCCAGTACGTGTGCACCCGCGCCTTCTACGCCCTGCGCGACACCCGCACCCCGTTCCTGCTGAACCTGGTCATCGCCGGCCTGAACGCCGTCCTCTCCCTCACGGCCGCCCACTACCTCCCGACCCGCTGGGCGGTCACCGGCATGGCGGCGGCGTACTCGCTGGCGCTGTGGGCGGGCTGGGCGGTCACGGCGTACGCCTTGCGCCGGAGGCTGCGGGGCACGCGGGGGGACGGGCCCGTCTCCGGCGGCGCCGTTCCGGCGCTGGCGCGACTCCTTGTCGCTGCCGTACCGGCGGCCGGGTACGGGCTGTTCGTCGCCGACGCGACGGGCGTGGCGGGGCCGGTGGTGGCGGGCCTCGCGGGAGCCGCGACGATCCTGACCACCTTCGCCCTCCTGTCCCGCCCCCTCCGCCTCACGGAGCTGGAAACCCTCCTGCGCTCAGGCACAGCCCGCCTCCGCCGCACCTGACGCCCCACGGCGGGCGACCGCCTGCGATGAGGCCCCCACCACGGGGGCCACCCCGACCTTGGGATACTCCACACATGCCCCGCGTGCTCCTCATAGAAGACGACCCCTCCGTCCGCGAAGGCGTCGAGCTAGGGCTCCGTCGCCGCGGGCACGAGGTGCGGACCGCTCCCACCGGCGAGGCGGGGCTCGCCGCGCTCGGGGAGTTCCGGCCCGACCTGCTCCTCCTCGACCTGATGCTGCCCGGCATGAACGGCGTGCAGGTCTGCCGGCAGGTCCGGGAGAGCAGCCAGCTGCCGATCATCATGCTCACGGCCCGGGGTGACGACTTCGACGTCGTCATAGGCCTGGAGGCCGGGGCCGACGACTACATCGTGAAGCCCGCCCGTACCGAGGTCATCGAGGCCCGGATACGGGCGGTACTGCGCCGCATCGAGGAGCCCGGCACCGGCCGGTCCGCCGTCGAGTTCCACGGGGAGCTCGCCATCGACCGGTCCGGCCTGACCGTCGCGAAGGCGGGCGAGCGCGTCGCCCTCGCCCCCTCCGAGCTGAAGCTGCTGCTGCACCTGACGGCCGCCCCGGAGCAGGTCTTCAGCCGGCAGCAACTCCTGGAGCACGTGTGGGAGCACAGCTATCACGGGGACGCCCGGCTGGTGGACGCCTGCGTCCGCCGGCTGCGGAACAAGATCGAGGACACCCCGGGCGAGCCCCGGTACATCCAGACCCTGCGGGGCTTCGGCTACCGCTTCGGCCCGCTGTGAAGGCCTGCGTGAGCCGGGACAAGAGCCCGGAGAGAGGCACGGAGCGCCCGGAGAGAGGCCCGAGACGCCCGGACAAGGGCACGGACAGGGGCACGGGCAAGGGCCCGGCGAGAGGCACGGAGCGCCCGGCCGGACGGGCCCGTCGCCGCCGGGCCCGAGGCCCCCGCCTGCGCCCCTTCGGCCTGCGCACCCGCCTCGTCCTCGCCTTCCTCCTCGTCGCGGCCGTCGGCTGCGGCACCACCGCCGCGCTCACCTACCGCGCCGCCCGCAACGCGATCCTGGAGCAGACCCAGAACACCGCCGTCTCCGCCTTCCGTGACCAGGTCGACCCGCTCGTCATCAGCCTGCCCGTCGACACCGACAACCTGCGGTCGGTGGTCCTCGGCATCGCCCGTCAGGGCAAACCCAGACCCTGGCGCGTCTACGCCGAGTACGGCACCGTCCGCGTCTCCTCCACCGACCGCCCCACCTCCTCCGTCATCACGCCCGAACTGCGGGCCCGCGCCCAGGCCCGCACGGCCACCCCGCACAACAGCTTCCAGCGGGTCGTGAAGAACGGCAGCCCGTACCTGACGATCGCCGTCCCGGCCGTCTTCCGGACGCACGCCAGCAAGGGCACCGCGCAGCCCACCGGCCTCGTCTTCTACGCCGTCATGGAGCTCGACGAGGAGGAGGCGAACATCGAGGCCATGGTCAGCGCGGCCCGCGACGGCGCCCTCCCTGCCCTGGCCGTGGCCCTGATCCCCGCGCTCATCGCCTCGCGCGGCGTGCTCCGCCCCGTACGGGAACTGCGGCACGCGGCCCACAGCATGGGCGAGGGCCGGCTCGACACCCGCATCCACGCGAAGGGCAGCGACGAACTCGCCGATCTCGCCCGCACGTTCAACGAGTCCGCCGCCGAGCTGGAACGTTCCGTCACGGAACTCCGCAACGCCGAGGCCCGCGCCCGCCGCTTCGCCTCCGACGTCTCGCACGAGCTGCGCACCCCGCTCGCCGGCATGCTCGCGGTCACCGAGGTCCTGGACGAGGACGCGGCGAGCCTCGACAGCGACACCGCCCGCGCGGTCCGGCTGATCAGCGCCGAGACCGGAAAGCTCGCCGTGCTCGTCGAGGACCTGATGGAGATCTCCCGCTTCGACGCGCGCGCCGCCGAACTGCACACCGACGAGGTCGACGCCGCCGACTGCGTCCGCAAGACCCTCCAGCACCGGCACTGGACCGATCCGGCGCAGGTCGTCCCGTACCTTGGGGAGGGGATCAGGGCCCGGCTCGACCCGCGCCGTTTCGACGTCGTCGTCGCCAATCTCGTCGGCAACGCGCTGCGGCACGGAGCCGCGCCGGTGACGGTCAGGCTGTACGCGGAGGGGGACGAGCTGGTGACGGAGGTCGCCGACCGGGGGCCGGGCATCGACCCGGACGTCCTGCCGCACGTCTTCGACCGCTTCTACAAGGCGGACCGGGCCAGGACCCGTTCGGCGGGCAGCGGCCTGGGCCTGGCGATCACCCTGGAGAACGTCCGGCTGCACGGCGGCACCGTCCGGGCCGCCAACCACCCGGCGGGCGGCGCGGTCTTCACCGTACGGATGCCCCTGTGAGGCGCCGGACGGCTGCCGGGCCGGTGAGGCGCCGGACCGCCGCCACGGTTGGCGCGCCGGCGAGGCACCGTACCGCCGCCGCGGCCCTGTTCGGCATGGTCGCGCTCGCCGCCTGCGGCATCCAGGAGAGCGACGTCGTCGAGGCCGGCGGCGCCGCGACGGTGGCCGTCGCCCCGGCGCCCGAGTTCCGCATGGTGCTCTACTTCCTCGGCCCGGACGGCCGGCCGGTCCCGGTGGTCCGCGAAGTCGGGCAGCCGGTCCCCGACACGACGTTCGCCGAGGGCGGTTCCGAGACGGACGCGCAGCACCTGAAGGCCAAGGGAACCGGTTCCGGTCAGCCGTCCGAGACGCACGGCCCCCGGCGCGTCACCGACAAGGTGCTCGCTGCGCTCCTCGCGGGCCCGGCCGGTGTCGACACCGCGGCGGGCCTGACCACGGGACTCCCGGTGTCCGACACCGCGCCGCACACTGAGGAGATCGATCAGGCCGGCCTGACCCCGGAGGGCCGCCGCGCGATCAGGCTCCGGGCGCCGTTCCCGGTCATGGACCTGTCGGAGGCGGCCATCCAGCAGCTGGTGTGCACGGCCGCGTACGCGGAGGACGGCGGCGGCATGGTCGACGTGAGCCTCACGAGCGTCGACGGCACGCTCCCGGCGACCCGCTGCGACAGCTGAGCCCCCAGGACCGCAGGGCCACTGGCCCCAGGGCCACCGGCCCCAGGGCCACCGGCCCCAGGGCCACCGGCCCCAGGGCCACCGGCCCCAGGACCTCAGAGCGCCCGCAGGTCCGCGAGCACCGCGTCCGTGAACGGCGGCCAGGCCTCGACCGCCCACGCCCCGAAGGGCCGGTCCGTGAGGGCCACGCACGCGGCCCTCGCGTCCGGGTCGATCCACAGGAAGGTACCGGACTGCCCGAAGTGCCCGAAGGTGCGCGGCGAGGAGCTCGCGCCCGTCCAGTGCGGGGACTTGCCGTCGCGGATCTCGAAGCCGAGCCCCCAGTCGTTCGGCCTCTGGTGCCCGTATCCGGGCAGGATGCCGGTCAGGCCGGGGTACGTGACGGTCATCGCGTCCAGGACGGTCCGCGCGTCGAGCAGCCGCGGCGCCTGCACCTCGGCGGCGAACCGCACCAGGTCGTCCACGGTCGACACGCCGTCCTTCGCGGGCGAGCCCTCCAGGCTCGTCGAGGCCATGCCGAGGGGCTCCAGGACCGCCTGGTGCAGATACTCGGCGAAGGGGATGTCGGTCGCCTTGGCGACGTGGTCGCCGAGGGCCTCGAAGCCGGTGTTCGAGTAGATCCGGCGGGTGCCCGGCGCGGCCATGACCCGGTTCTCGTCGAAGGCGAGCCCCGAGGTGTGGGCGAGGAGGTGGCGGACGGTCGCGCCCTCGGGCCCGGCCGGCTCGTCGAGGTCGATCGCCCCCTCCTCGTACGCGACGAGGACGGCGTACGCCGCGAGCGGCTTCGTGACCGAGGCGAGCGGGAAGCGCCGCCCCGTGGGCCCGTGGGACCCGGCCAGGGTGCCGTCCGCGCGGACGACGGCGGCGGCCGCGGTGGGGACGGGCCAGTTCTCGATCGACGCCAGGCTCGGCAAGCTGCTCTGCATGGGGCCGAGCCTACTTGCTTCGAGTGCACTCCAACGTTTTAGCGTGGGGGTATGAGCGTGATCGAGAGCACGACCAGGCTTGCAGGGAAGGACCGCTACACCATCAGCGAGGTGGCCGCCCTGACCGGACTCACCGCGCACACCCTGCGCTGGTACGAGCGGATCGGCCTCATGCCGCACGTCGACCGTTCGCACACCGGCCAGCGGCGCTTCACCGAGCGCGACCTGAGCTGGCTGGCGTTCGTCGGCAAACTGCGGCTGACCGGGATGCCGGTCGCGGACATGGTCCGCTACGCCGAGCTCGTACGGGAGGGCGACCACACCCACGCGGAGCGCCAGGCGCTCCTGGAGGCCACCCGGCGCGACGTGCTGAACCGGATCGCCGAGCTCCAGGACACGCTCGCCGTGCTCGACCTCAAGATCAATCACTACGGGACCGTCTGCGGAGGCACCACCTCATGAGCAACAGGATCGACACCGTACGTCTGGGCGGCCAGGACGGGCCGGAGATCGGCGTCCAGGGCTTCGGCGCCATGGGCATCAGCGAGTTCTACGGGGACACCGACGAGGCCGCCGCGCGCGACACCCTCGAAGCGGCCCTGGAGGCCGGCGTCACCCTGATCGACACCGCCGACATCTACGGCAGCGGCGCCAACGAGGAGTTCCTCGCCCCGTTCCTCGCCGCCCACCGCGACGAGGTCACCCTCGCCACCAAGTTCGCGATAGAGCGCCGCGCCGACGACCCGACCTACCGGGCGGTCCGCAACGACCCCGCGTACATCAGGAAGGCCGCCGAGGACAGCCTGCGCCGCCTCGGCATCGAGACCATCGACCTCTACTACATGCACCGCCGCGACCCGGAGATCCCGTTCGCCGAGTCCGTCGGCGCGATGGCCGAGCTCGTCCAGGAGGGCAAGGTCCGCTTCCTGGGCCTGAGCGAGGTCACCGGGCCCGAGCTGCGCGAGGCCCACGCGGTGCACCCGATCGCCGCCCTCCAGTCGGAGTGGTCGCTCTTCTCCCGGGACGTGGAGCGCAGCGCCGTCGGCGCCGCCGCCGAGCTCGGCGTGACCTTCGTGCCGTACTCGCCGCTCGGCCGGGGCTTTCTGACCGGTGCGTTCGCGGACGCCGGGAAGGACCTGTCCGGCGGCGACTTCCGCAAGCACCAGCCCCGGTTCACCGGCGAGAACGCCGAGCGGAACGCCGCCCTCCTCGACCCGGTCCGGAAGATCGCCGCCGCCCACGGCGCGACCCCGGCCCAGATCGCCCTCGCCTGGGTGCAGCAGCGTGCCACCGTGCACGGACTGACGGTCGTCCCGATCCCCGGCACCCGCAAGCGCTCCCGCCTCCTGGAGAACGCGGCCGCGACCCGTATCACCCTCACCGCCGCCGAACTCGCCGAACTGGAGCCGATCGCAGGCCTGGTGGCGGGCGACCGCTACCCGGACATGAGCAACACGGCGGTGAGCCGGGAGGTCTGAGCCTCCCCGCGCACTCACGCCGGCCCCAGGGCGAAGACCGCTCCCGCCGGCCCCAGGGCGAAGACCGCTCACGCCGGCCCCAGGGCGAAGACCGCTCACGCCAGCCCCAGGGCGAAGACCGCTCACGCCAGCCCCAGGGCGAAGACCGCGAAGCCCGCCGCGAGGAGACCCGCCAGGGTGCGGCGGGCCGGGCCGGTCTTCGCCCACGGGGACTCGAAGACGCGCGCGTACCGGCCTATCAGGACCAGGAGGCCGGCGAAGACCGGCATCCAGGCCAGGCGGGCGAGGATCCAGCCGACCGAGTCCGGCGCGCCGACCAGGCCCGGGATCTCCCCGAGGTACGAGCCGGGGATCGCGGCGGCGAGCATCGCCGTCTGGTGCCAGCACAGGATCGTCATCGCGGACAGGTTGACCACGACGACCGGCGCCCACAGCGCGGGCCGCTTCAGGAGCGCGCCGAGCCGGTCCCGGAGCAGGACCGCCGCGCCGCTCTGCGCGGCGGCGAGGGCGAGGACGAGCAGCGACGGCGGGTGCGAGTTGGTGCGGGCCTCGCCGGGGACGCCGACCATCGACGCCGGGTAGCCGAAGGCGAGGAGCAGGGCGGCGAAGAGCGCGGCGCCGCCGATCAGCAGCCCCCAGGCGTGGCGCCGGGTGACCCGGCCCTCCCCCCACGAGACGCCGAGCTGATAGGCGAACAGCCAGCCGGGCAGGATGTTCAGGAGGCTCAGCCAGGACGGCACGGCGTCGGTGTACGGCCCGTACCGAAGGAAGTCGACGACGGCGACCGAGCCGAGCAGCGGCGCCGCGGCCCAGACCCCGAGGCGGCGGGCCGCCCGCACGCACAGCGGGGTCAGCGCGGTGACCACCGTGTACACCCCGACGAACCAGAGCGGCTGGATCACCAGCGTGGACGCCGTCCGCAGCGTGTCCACGGGCACCCCGAGACCGAAGTGAAGGACCGGCAGCAGCACCGCCCACACGGCGGTGACCCCGAGCACCGGGCGCCCGAGCCGGGCGAGCCGGCCGCCCAGCCACTCACCCGTGGAGCCCTTGCGGCGCCGGTACGACAGAACCGAGGCGTAGCCGCCGACCAGGAAGAAGATCCCCAGCATCTGCAGGATCCAGCTGACGGGCGCGAGACCGGCGAAGGTGCCCAGCGGGCTCGCGTTGTGGATCGCGCCGTCGGAGGAGAGCGTGAAACCGCCGAGCAGCCAGTGCCCGGTCGGCACGGCGAGCAGGGCGAGGGCGCGGAGCCCGTCGATCGCCCGGTCGCGGTGGGCGGGGGTGGAGGACTCGATCTTCCGGACCAGGGTCTTCATCGGACGTCCCCCTCGGCGATCGCGGCGAAGCTGCGGAGGGAGGAGGTGCCGGGCGCGAAGTAGCCGCCGTGCCCGGCGGCGTCCTCGGCGGGGATCAGGCGCGCCCCGAACGCCGGGTCGGTGGGGTCTGCGCCGTGCCCGAGCCCCGCGAACTCGACGTTCGGGATCCGGTCGATCCAGTCGGTGGGATCCTTCGCGGCCCAGACCCGGGCGGAGGTCCCGAGCTCGGAGACGTTCTCGGCGCGCATGCCGGGGGAGCCGAAGACGACCAGGTCCTTGGCCTTCAGCTGGTGGGCGGCGAGACCGCAGACCACGGAGCCGTAGCTGTGGCAGAACACGGACGGCTCGGCCGCCCCGACGGCCGCCAGACCGTCCGTGAACCGGATCAGCCGGTCCGCCCCGGCCTCGGCGAGCCGGCCGGTGGCCGCGTCCAGGCCGACGCCGACGGGGGTGGTGTACCCGGCCCAGGCGACGACCGCCGTACGGCCGCCGGTCGCCCGGCGCAGCTCGCTCGCCATGTCGGCGAGCGGCTTGACGTGGCCCGCGTCGACGTCGGAGCCGGGCACGATCACGGCCACGTGCTCGGCCCGCGCCAGGTCCCCGTACACCAGGGCCACCTGCCCCCGGCCGCGCGGATCGTGGGCGAGGACCCGCCCCCCGCCGAACTCCCCTTGCGTGGAGCGGTCGTTGGCCTCGTACCGCAGCTCCAGGGGCGCCCCGTCGAGGTTCCCGACGACCGTCGGGTACGTCCGGGCCAGCTCTTCCTTTCGTACGGGACTCAGTCCGGCGAAGAACCGCGCGACCTCGGCCGGGTCCATCCGCTCCGGGTCCGGCAACCCCGCAGCCCGCCACGCCCCCGTCCCGACCGGGGCCCCGGTCAGGGCCTCCTGGCTGCTCCCGGACGCCCAGCCGGCCGTCCCCGCGATCACGGCGGTCACCGCGGCGGCGGTGATCAGGGTCCTCGAAATGCGGCGCATCGGCCCGCCCTTCCTTGCTCTCGTCGTCGGCGAGAGGAAGGTAGGAAGACGACGGGTGACGGCACGTCACACCGGGGAGCCAACTCCCCTTTGATACCGGGGTAGGGGGTGGAGGAGCAGCCAACACCAGGCCGATGGTGGGGTTTCCCCCCGGGTGCCAGGGGGTGTCTTGCCGTTCAGGCCGGGCTCGCGACCTGAACGACAGGACACCCCCTAGCGCGACTCCCCGGGCGTGACCAGCCCCGACTCGTACGCGAAGACCACCGCCTGCGCCCGGTCGCGCAGGTCCAGCTTGGCGAGGACGCGGCCGATGTGGGTCTTCACCGTCTGCTCGGCGAGGACCAGGCTGTCCGCGATCTCCTGGTTGGACAGGCCCCGGGCGATCAGCTCCAGGACCTCCGTCTCGCGCGGGGTGAGCCCGTTCAGGCGCAGCGCCGTGGTGTCGCGTCGGGGCGCCGGGCGCGAGGCCGCGAAGTCGGCGATGAGCCGGCGGGTCACGGACGGGGCGAGCAGCGCCTCGCCCGCCGCCACGATCCGTACCGCCGCGATGAGATCGGCCGGCGGCGCGTCCTTCAGGAGGAAGCCGGACGCGCCCGCGCGCAGCGCCTCGTACACGTAGTCGTCGACGTCGAAGGTGGTCAGCATCAGCACCTTCGGCCGGTGCGTGACCCCGGCCGGCGGGTGCAGGATCTCCCGGGCGGCGGCGAGCCCGTCCAGCTCCGGCATGCGCACGTCCATCAGGACCACGTCCGGGTGCGCCGAGCGCGCCACCTCCACGCCCTGCCGCCCGTCCGGCGCCTCGCCGACCACGTCGATGTCGGGCTGCGCGGCGAGCAGCGCGGCGAAACCGGCCCGAACCATGGCCTGGTCGTCGACGATGATCACGCGGATGGTCACTCGGTGTCCTTCGTACGCAGGGGAAGCCGGGCCGCGACCCGGAAGCCGCCGTCCGGCAGCGGCCCGGTGTCCAGCGAGCCGCCGGTCAACCGTACGCGCTCCCGCATGCCGACCAGCCCGTGTCCGGTGCCGGGGGCACCCCGCTCGACGGAGGAACCCTCCTCCAGGGACGGCCCGTTGACGACGAGGACCGTCAGCCACCCCTCGTCGGCCCGGACCGACACCCGGGTCGACGCCCCCGGCGCGTGGCGCACGACGTTGGCCAGGGCCTCCTGCACGATCCGGTACGCGGACAGGTCCACGGCCTGCGGCACGTCACCGAGGTCGGCGGCGAGCCGCAGCTCGGCCGGCACCCCCGCCCGTACGGTCGCCTCGACGAGCTGCTGGACCCGGTCGAGGCCCGGCTGCGGGGCCCGCTCGCCCTCACTGCCGTCACTGCGGAGCACCGAGAGCAGCCGCCGCATCTCGGCCAGCGACTCGCGCGCGCTCGCCGCGATCGACGTGAACTCCTCGCGGGCCGCCTCCGGGAGCTCGGGGATGCGGTACGGCGCCGAGTCCGCCTGCACGGTGATCACGGACATGTGGTGGGCGACGACGTCGTGCAGCTCGCGCGCGATCCTGGCCCGCTCCTCCAGGAGCGTGCGGCGGGCCCGTTCGGCCTCGCTGATGGTCTCCTGCTCGACGAGCCGCCGCTGCGCGTCGCCCCGGGCGCGGACGGCCGAGGTGAGGAGCAGCAGCACGCCGCTCAGGACGAGCAGCAGGGTGTGGATGCTGGTGTACCCGGCGGGCTGGAAGGCCTCCAGGACGTATCCGGCCACGCCGGTGGCCAGCCACACACCGAACAGCGCCCGCCGGGACTCGCGCAGTCCGAGCGCGACCATCAGGGCGCAGTAGCCGACGAGGAGCGGCGGGGTCCAGGGCCAGTACTCGGCGCGGGGACCGTCCGAGCCGAGCAGCACGAGCGCGCCGAGCACATCGGCGGCGAAGACGATCCACCAGGCCTGGAGGGGCCGGGTGACGGCGAGCAGCAGCGGTGCGGCCTGGGCGGTGCCGATGGCGCCGGCGAGGGCGCCGTTGACGCCGTAGTCGTTGACGAGGAGCAGGACCGTGGAGGGGAGGAGCGCGGCGCTGAAGGCGACGGCGACCACGTACGGCAGCAGCCGCACCCACCGGTTCGCGGCGCCCGCGAGGAGCGGATCCCCCGGCGCGGTCGGGGTGGTGAGCGCGGCCCCGAGACCCTGGAACATCTCGCGCGTCCGCGCCACCGGCCACCGGCCACGGAACGGGCGGGGGGCGGGCGGGGGAGTGGTGGTCGGCCGGGGCCGCGATTCGATATCCATGACGAGCTCAGCGTAGGCAGCACCCCTGCCGACAGGCGTCATACCGGGGAGTGGGGCGGCGCCTGATACCGGAGTATGACCCCGTTGTGGGCATACGTTCCGCCGGGGCGATGGGGGTCCCCCCTACGGGACGATTGCCCACACGGAGGTGGGCGGGGTGGACGTGAGGGGGACGGCCCCGCCCCCCTCAAAGCTCCGCCAGGAGTTCCGCCTTCTTCGCCGAGAACTCCGCATCCGTCACCAGCCCCGCCTGATGCAGTTCACCCAGGTGCCGAATCCTTTCAGCCACCGCCCCCGGATCCCGGTGCTCCGCCTCCCGCGCCCCGACCGGCGCCGCGACGGGTACGGGCGCGCGGTCCTTGGCACGGATCGCGGTGAGGACCGACGCCGCGAAGGTCAGCGACTCGTACACCGGCCCGTAGCGGCCGAAGACGACGGATGCCGGGTCCCGGTCGGGCAGGTCGGCCCGGGGCCCGCCGTCCCGCGGCACCAGCCGCAGGTACCCGTCGAGACCGTCCGGCGAGCGCCATTCGACCCCGCAGAGGTCCCGTACGGGAAAGACCTGGTCACCGGCCTTCCACTTCTCGGAGGACGCCCCCGTCCTGGACCAGCGGAACGCGACCTCGGAGGTCCCGTCGAAGCTGGCCCTCGCGTCGTACGCCTTGAAGGACTGCGGACCCGGCGGCGGCGCCACCAGGAACCGGTCGGCGGGCACGACGCCCCCGACGGTCCCGTCCTCCGACGCGTACCCGGCTCCGTCCCCGTCGTACCCGGAGGCCCCCGCGGCCCCCGGGTGCGAGGCGAGGAGCGCCCGCAGCTCGTCCCGGTAGTGCTCGGCGAGCGTCTCGCGTTCCGCCGGGAGCACCAGGCGGTACGGATCGCTGCCCTCCTTGAGCTGCCCCGCGGCCGCCTCCATCAGCGGATCGGCGCCCGGTCTCGGCACGGCGTGCAGCACGACGGTGCCCCGCTTGCCGGGCGTGAGCGTCACCGACGCCAGCGCCTCGTGCGGTACGCGTCTCTCTCGCAGCGCCTGGAAGAGCTTCGGCGTGCGGATCCCCCGTTCGAAGCGGATGACGAGCGCGTCGCTCTCGAGCTCCCAGGTGGCATGAATTCCGGCCAGCACATCACCCATACGCCTCATCGTAAGCGGCGTGTGCCCTTGCGTCGCCCCTGTGAAAGGTCCCGAAATTGCGTGATCTACGCGCGTCAGGGCCCTTCCGTGCCGGATATTCCGTCGTGGCAAGCGCTGTCGGCACGTGCGCAGACCAGACTCGGGTAGGCCCCGACGCCTATCGCGGCGAAGTTGCCGAGGCTCTCCGTCCCCGGCGTGAAATAGCCGCTGTGGCCGAGCGCCCCGCGCGCGGAGAGCAGCCGGGCACCGAACTCCGGTGCGACCGGGTCCGCGCCGTGCCCGACCCCGCCGACCTCCAGGTGCGGCACATCGGCGATCCAGTCGTCGGCGTCCCGCATGGCCCACAGACGCGCGGGGCTGTCGAGTTCGGCCGCGCGCTCGACCCGCATCCCGGGGCTGCCGGCCACGGCCACGTCGGTCACCCGGGCGGGCAGCCGGGGGGCGGCGACCCCGCAGAGCACGGAGCCGTAGCTGTGGCAGAAGAGCGCCACGCGCGCCTCGGGGGGCAGCGACTCGGTGAGGCCCACCAGGCGTACGGCACCTTCCTCGGCGAGCCGCCCGGTCATCGCGTCGACGCCGAGGCCGGCGGGCGCGGTGTAGTCGGCCCAGGCGATCACGGCCACGCGCGCGCGGGGCGAGGTCCGCCGCTCGGCCGCGTAGAGGGCCTCGGCCATGCCGGCGGGGGCGCCGTACCGGCCGTGGGTCTTCTGGAAGGTGAGCAGGTTGGTGTCGACGCCGGGCACGATCACCGATATGCGCCGGGCACGCTCCAGGTCTCCGAGGACCTCGGCGGCCCGTCCCGTACCGGTCGGGTCGAAGGAGAGGACCTGGCGGCCGGGCCGCATCAGCGAGGCGAAGCGGTCGACCCGGCGGCGGGCCTCGTGCCGGCCCTCGGGGGAGAGCCTGGTGTCGTCGACCCTGGTCCGCTCGGATGCGTACGCGCGCGTGAGGGTGATCCGGTTGGCGCGGTAGCGGAGGGCGACCGGGGCGCCGTTGAGGTTGCCGACGACGAGCGGGTGCCGGGCGGCGAGCGCGGCGCTGCGCGCCGGGCCGAGGCCGGCGAAGAAGGCGGCGAGGGTACGGGCCGGGGCGGCCGGGTCGGGCAGCGGCCGGTGGTCGATCCGGTCCCGCGCCCAGGCGGAGAGCGCGGCCTCGCGGGACGGCCAGGGCACGGGCCGGTGCCGGATCGTGGTCCACCCGGTGGTCGCGAGGAGGACGAACACGACGGCGAGCGCGAGGAGCGCGCGCGAGGCGACGAGGGCGGGCGAGGCATCGACGGAGGTCACGGGCGGCCACCCTACGGGGCGGAGATGACGGCGCGGGCCGGGGCCCTTGTTCCGCATGGGTCCGCCGGTGCGCGGCGGGTCCCTTGTTCCGCCCGGTCCCGCAAGTGCCCGGCGGGCCCCTGGTCCCGCCTGGTCCCGCCAGTGCGCGGAAGGTCCCTCATTCCGCCAGTGCGCGGTGGGCCCCTATTCGGCCCGGGTCCGCCAGTGCGGGGCGAGCGCCGGGCCGAGGTGGTCGAGGTACTCCTCGGTGAGGGCGCGGATGGCCTCCAGGCTCTGGTCCGTCCCCCGCCCCCACATCTGGCCGGTGACCCGCATCACCCCGCTGAACGCCGCCACCGCGATCCGGGGGCGCGGGTCCTCGTCGACGTCGAGGCCCTCGCGCTCGGCGATGATCCGGGCGATGGTCTCCTCCATCTCGGTGGAGCGGCGCAGGTGGACGGCGAGCAGCGCGGGCGTCGACTCGATCATCTGGTACGCGCGCAGGTGCAGCTCGACCGGGACGACCTCGGCGATCGCCTCGCCGATGGTGTCCCAGGCGCTCAGGACGGCGTTGCGCATCGCGTCGAGGGGGCCCTCCGCCCGGGGCCGCTGCCCGAGGGCGTGGACGAAACGCTCCTCCACCATCTGCTGGACGGCGAACGCGACCTCCTCCTTGGAGGAGAAGTACCGGAAGAAGGTGCGCTGGGAGACCTCCACGGCGTCGACGATCTCGTCGACGGTGGTCCGCTCGTACCCCTGGGTGGTGAAGAGCTCCAGGGCGACCCGGGTCAGTGCGTCGCGCGTGCGCTGCTTCTTCCGCTCGCGCAGTCCGGGCAGGGTCACTTCGGGGTCCTCTTTCCAGGCATTTCGTCCTGCTCAGCGTACCTGTGAGCTACGTGACAGTTACCGACGTGTGAATCGCTTTGTCAATTGTCAGTGACTGTCATTAGCCTGATTCTCATGACTAGTCAGACCACCGTGGAAAAGGCCCCGCAGGGTCAGGGGGACGCCCGGGAACCCGTTCCGGTCCCGGCGAAGGGACTGCGCGGCCACCCCTGGCTGACCCTGTTCGGCGTCGCCGTGGGCGTGATGATGGTCGCGCTCGACGGCACGATCGTCGCCATCGCCAACCCGGCCATCAAGGACGACCTCGGCGCCACCCTCGCCCAGGTCCAGTGGATCACCAACGGCTATCTGCTCGCGCTCGCCGTCGCCCTGATCACCGCCGGCAAACTCGGTGACCGCTTCGGCCACCGACAGACCTTCCTCATCGGCATCGCCGGCTTCGCCGCCGCCTCCGGCGCCATCGGCCTCTCCCACTCCATCGGGGCCGTGATCGCCTTCCGCGTCCTGCAGGGCCTCTTCGGCGCCCTGCTGATGCCGGCCGCGCTCGGCCTGCTGCGCGCCACCTTCCCCGCCGAGAAGCTGAACATGGCGATCGGCATCTGGGGCATGGTCATCGGCGCGTCCACGGCCGGCGGCCCGATCCTCGGCGGCTTCCTCGTGGAGCACGTCAACTGGCAGTCCGTCTTCTTCATCAACGTGCCGGTGGGCGTCGTCGCGCTCGTCCTCGGCCTGCTCATCCTCAAGGACCACCGCGCCGAGAACGCGCCGCGCTCCTTCGACGTCCTCGGCATCCTGCTGCTCTCCGGCGCCATGGCCTCCCTCGTCTGGAGCCTCATCAAGGCCGGCGAGTCCTGGGGCTGGTCCAGCGGCAAGACCTGGGGCTGCCTGATCGGCGCGCTGTTCCTGTTCGCGGTCTTCGCCTTCTGGGAGACCAAGGTCAAGGAGCCGCTGATCCCGCTGGCCATGTTCCGTTCCGTGCCGCTCTCCGCCGGCGTGGTGCTGATGGTCCTGATGGCCTTCGCCTTCATGGGCGGCCTCTTCTTCGTGACCTTCTACCTCCAGGGCGTGAAGGGGCTCGGCCCGGTCGACGCCGGTCTGCACCTGCTGCCGCTGACCGCGATGATGATCGTCTCCTCGCCGCTGGCCGGCGCGCTGATCACCAGGTTCGGGCCGCGCGTGCCGCTCGTCGGCGGCATGGTCTGCACGGCCGTCGCGATGTTCGGCATGATCACGCTCACCGCCGGCACCGGCACCCTCACGATGTCCCTCTGGTTCGCCCTGCTCGGCCTCGGCCTCGCGCCGGTCATGGTCGGTGCCACCGAGGTCATCGTCGGCAACGCGCCGCTGGAGCTCTCCGGTGTGGCCGGTGGTCTGCAGCAGGCCGCCATGCAGGTCGGCGGCGCGCTCGGCACGGCGGTGCTCGGCGCCGTCATGTCCTCGAAGGTCGCCGACTCCTTCGCGGGGAACTGGAAGGAGGCCGGGATCCCGGCCCCGGTCAGCCCGCAGCTGGAGCAGGCCGCCGAGTTCGGCATGGCCCCGCCGGAGCTGGCCCAGGCGCCGGGGATGACCCCCGGGCTCCTCGAGCAGATCACCGGGGTCATCCACGACACCTTCCTCGACGGCATGGGTCTGGCCTTCACCGTCGCCGGTGCCGTCGCCGTCGTCGCGGCCCTCGTCGCCACGCTCACCAAGCGCGGCGCGAACGCGGAGGCGGGCGGCATGGGCGGTCACATCTGACGCCCGTCGGGTGCCCGGTGGGTGCACGTCAGGTGCCCGTCAGGGTTCCCGTAGGGGGCCGTCACCCGTTCGCGTGAACGGGGGCGGCCCCTCTTCCGTTCGCCGGAGACCTCCGCCATTCTCATGGTTACAGAGAGTGACGAAACGGGGGTTCACCAGTATGTATACGAAGACTGTTCTTGCCGTCGCGGCCGTCCTGACCGCCCTTCTCGCGGCGCCCGCGAGCGCCGCACCCGCCGGGGGCACGGCTCTCGGGGCCTGCGGGCCCGGCCGCCTCTGTCTCTGGCCGAAGCCCGACTTCAAGGGCAAGCCGTGGACGTACGAGCTGGCCACGACCGACATCGACAGCTGCGTCGCCCTGCCCCCGGGCACCTCGGCCCAGTCCCTGGCGAACCGCACGGGGCGGCCGGTCACCACCTACCAGTCGGCCGAGTGCGGGGAGATGGGGGAGTTCGAGACGTACCCGGGGCGCGGGACCTGGGTACCGCAGACGGCCTACGAGGTCAGAGCGTTCAAACTCTGGGAGCGCTAGGCGAGGGGACCTCACGCGGATCGTCCGGGCCGGGCGGGGCGGCCGGGCCGGACGGAGGCTCGTACGGGTTCGGACCGGGCGGAGGCTCGTACAGGTTCGGACCGGGCGGAGGCTCGTACGGGTTCGGACCGGGCGGACCGGGCGGACCGGGCGGGCCCGGCGGCGGTTGGTACGGCTCGGGGCCGGGCGGGGCCGAGAGTCTGGCCACCTCCGCGCGCAGCTCCCGGACCTCCAGGGTGAGCGCCTCCAGGAGCTCCGTCTGCCGGCGCTCCACCGCGTCGTCGCGGTCGAAGCGGGAGATGAACCAGGCCGCGATGTTGGCCGTGACGACACCGAGCAGGGCGATGCCCGAGAGCATCAGGCCCACCGCGAGGACCCGGCCGAGACCGGTGGTCGGGGCGTGGTCGCCGTAGCCGACCGTGGTCATCGTGGTGAACGACCACCAGACCGCGTCCCCGAGCGTCTTGATGTTGCCGTTCGGGGCGTCCCGCTCGACGTGCAGGACGGCCAGCGAGCCGAACATCATCAGCCCGACCACCGCGCCCGCCACATAGGTGGTGAGCGTTATCTGCGGGGCCATCCGGGCCCGCCGGCCCACGAGGAGGAGCGTGGAGACGACCCGCAGCAGCCGCAGCGGCTGCACCATCGGCAGTATCACCGCGAGCAGGTCCACCGGATGGCCGCGCACGAAGAGCCAGCGGTTCCGGGCGAGCCCGAGACGGACGAGATAGTCGAGCGCGAAGGCACCCCAGACGGCCCACTCGACGTGGGTGCACAGCTGGTGCACCCACGGCTCGGCGCCGGGAGCCACGATCGGCACCGCGTAGGCGATGCCGAACGCGACGGCGAGCACCAGGAGCGGTGTCTGGGTGCGCTCTTCCCAGCGAAGCTTCTTGACGGGCATGACCGGCATCGTAAGGAATGGCGAAGGGCGGCGGGATCGCGTCCCACCGCCCTCACCAGCCGAAACGGGTCTCGGCCGCTGCCGTCAGGCGTCGCCGCCCGCGGCGCCGGGGTCGGCGGCCGCCACGTCGAGCAGCTGGTAGCGGTCCACGGCCTGCTTCAGGGCCGAGCGCTCGACCTTGCCCTCGCGGGCGAGTTCGGTCAGCACCGCGAGGACGATCGACTGCGCGTCGATGTGGAAGTAGCGGCGGGCCGCACCGCGCGTGTCCGCGAAGCCGAAGCCGTCCGCGCCCAGCGAGGTGTAGGCGCCCGGCACCCAGCGGGAGATCTGGTCCGGCACCGACCGCATCCAGTCCGAGACCGCGACGAACGGGCCCTCGGAGCCCTGGAGCTTGCGCGTCACGTACGGGACGCGCTGCTCCTCGTCCGGGTGGAGCAGGTTGTGCTCCTCGACGGCCACGGCCTCACGGCGCAGCTCGGTCCAGGAGGTCGCGGACCAGACGTCGGCCTTGACGTTCCACTCCTCGGCGAGGATCCGCTGCGCCTCGATCGCCCACGGCACGGCGACGCCCGAGGCCATGATCTGCGCCGGGATCGTTCCGGCCTCGGCCGGCCTGAAGCGGTGGATGCCCTGGAGGATGCCGTCCACGTCCACGTTCTCGGGCTCGGCCGGGTGCTGGATCGGCTCGTTGTAGACGGTCAGGTAGTAGAAGACGTCCTCGGCCTCGGGGCCGTACATCCGGCGCAGGCCGTCCTTGACGATGTGCGCGATCTCGAAGCCGAACGCCGGGTCGTAGGCGATGCAGGCCGGGTTGGTCGAGGCCAGCAGCTGCGAGTGGCCGTCCGCGTGCTGGAGGCCCTCGCCCGTCAGCGTCGTCCGGCCCGCGGTGGCGCCGAGCACGAAGCCGCGCGCGAGCTGGTCGGCCATCTGCCAGAACTGGTCGCCGGTCCGCTGGAAACCGAACATCGAGTAGAAGACGTACACGGGGATCAGCGGTTCGCCGTGCGTGGCGTACGCGGAGCCCGCGGCGATCAGCGAGGCCGTGCAGCCGGCCTCGGAGATGCCGTCGTGGAGCATCTGGCCGGTCGGCGACTCCTTGTAGGCGAGGAGGAGTTCGCGGTCCACCGCCTCGTACTGCTGGCCCAGCGGGTTGTAGATCTTGGCGCTCGGGAAGAACGCGTCCATGCCGAAGGTGCGGTACTCGTCGGGGGCGATCAGCACGAAGCGCTTGCCGATCTCCTTGTCCCGCATGAGGTCCTTCAGGATGCGGACGAAGGCCATCGTGGTGGCGATCGACTGCTGCCCGGAGCCCTTCTTGGCCGCCGCGTAGGTCTTCTCGTCGGGGAGGACCAGCGGCTTCGCCCGCACGACCCGGGTCGGGACGTACCCGCCCAGCGCCTTGCGGCGGTCGTGCATGTACTGGATCTCCTCGGAGTTCCGGCCCGGGTGGTAGTACGGCGGCAGGCCCTCCTCCAGCTGCCGGTCGGTGACCGGGATGTGCAGCCGGTCGCGGAAGCGCTTGAGGTCGTCGACCGTCAGCTTCTTCATCTGGTGGGTCGCGTTGCGGCCCTCGAAGTTCGGGCCGAGCGTCCAGCCCTTGACGGTCTGCGCGAGGATCACGGTCGGCTGGCCCGCGTGGGCCTTCGCCGCCGCGTAGGCCGCGTAGATCTTCTTGTGGTCGTGACCGCCGCGGCCCAGGTGCAGGACCTGCTGGTCCGACATGCCCTCGACCATGGCCCGCAGCCGGTGGTCGTCGCCGAAGAAGTGGTCCCGGATGTAGCCGCCGGTCTCCGTCGCGTACGTCTGGAACTGGCCGTCCGGGGTGGTGTTCAGCTTGTTGACCAGGATGCCGTCGCGGTCCTGCGCGAGCAGCGGGTCCCAGGAGCGGTCCCAGATCAGCTTGATGACGTTCCAGCCGTTGCCCCGGAAGATCGACTCCAGCTCCTGGATGATCTTGCCGTTGCCGCGGACCGGGCCGTCGAGCCGCTGGAGGTTGCAGTTGACGACGAAGGTCAGGTTGTCCAGGCCCTCGCGGGCGGCGATGGAGAGCTGGCCGAGCGACTCGACCTCGTCCATCTCGCCGTCGCCGAGGAACGCCCAGACGTGCGACTTGGAGGTGTCGGCGATGCCGCGCGCCTCCATGTACCGGTTCATCCGCGCCTGGTAGATCGCGCCGAGCGGGCCGAGGCCCATCGACACGGTCGGGAACTCCCAGAAGTCCGGCATCAGCCGCGGGTGCGGGTAGGACGAAAGGCCGTTCGGGAACTTGGACTTCTCCTGGCGGAAGCCGTCGAGCTGGGTGTCGCTCAGCCGGTCGAGGAGGTACGCGCGGGCGTAGATGCCGGGGGAGGCGTGCCCCTGGAAGAAGATCTGGTCGCCGCCGTCGCCCTCGTCCTTGCCGCGGAAGAAGTGGTTGAAGCCGACGTCGTACAGCGAGGCCGAGGAGGCGAAGGTCGCGATGTGACCGCCGACGCCGATGCCCGGGCGCTGGGCGCGCGAGACCATCACGGCCGCGTTCCACCGGGTGGCGTTGAGGACCTTGCGCTCGATCTCCTCGTTGCCGGGGAAGAACGGCTCGTCCTTGGTGGCGATGGTGTTGACGTAGTCCGTGCTGCGCATCTCGGGCACGGCCACGCGCTTCTCGCGGGCCCGCTCGATCAGACGGAGCATGAGGTAGCGGGCTCGCTCACGGCCCCGCTCGTCGACGGCCGCGTCGAGGGAGTCGAGCCATTCCTGGGTCTCTTCCGGGTCGAAATCCGGGACCTGGCTGGGAAGGCCGCCAATGATGATCGGGTTGCGATCGGATCCGGGAGCCACGCTCTTCCTTCGCTGTTCGATGGGTGTCCACGGGGCCACGGGGGTGGTCGGGATGTCCATCGTGTACCCCGCCGACGCCGGACGTCACATTTACCGAGGGGTAACCCCCCGGGGGGTGCCTTGCCGTGCCCTCCAGATGTGCGGGTGCGGTCAAATCGCAACCTTACGCCCAACCCGCGCATGCGTTCCGTCCGGGTGTTCGGCAGACTGAAACCGCAGAAGTCGTCAAACCGGTACGAAGCATGTGTGCCTGATCACGGAGGAGGGTCCGACGATGCCGGAAGTTGGGGCGAGACGGCCCCAAACGTCACCGTTTCGGCGGTCTCGGCGGCCGGGTACTTGCGCGATCCGCCCCGGCACGTGTGGACTACGGCCAGCGCCGCGCGCATACGCGTGGCCCACAGCATTTACCGAATGAGCAGGAGGCAAGCCGTGAGCGCGACCGCGGACCACGCGGAGGAGCGGACCAACCCGGCCGGCAGGCTGGGGTTCGAGCCCGGACAGGTGGTCCAGGAGATCGGCTACGACGACGACGTCGACCAGGATCTCCGTGAAGGCATCGAGTCCATCATCGGGGCCGAACTCGTGGACGAGGAGTACGACGACGTCGCCGACGCCGTAGTGCTGTGGTTCCGCGACGAGGACGGCGATCTCACCGACGCCCTGGTGGACGCCATCGGTCTTCTGGAGGACGGCGGCACCATCTGGCTGCTGACGCCGAAGACCGGCCGCGACGGCTACATCGAGCCGAGCGACATCAACGATGCCGCGCAGACAGCTGGTCTCTCCCAGACCAAGAGCATCAGCATCGCCAAGGACTGGACGGGCACCCGCCTGACCGCCCCCAAGCGCTGATCACCACGCTGCGACAAGCCCCCGCCGGCCCGCCGGCGGGGGCTTTCGTGCGCAGGCCGTAGGGTGGGGTTCACCGGTACGGCCCAAGGCCCGGGCCCCGTCGAAAGGGACGCGTACGCGATGGCGATCGAGGTCGGCACCAAGGCCCCGGAATTCGAGCTCAAGGACAATCACGGCCGGACCGTGCGGCTCTCCGACTTCCGCGGCGAGAAGAACGTGGTGCTGCTCTTCTACCCCTTCGCCTTCACCGGCGTCTGCACCGGTGAACTGCGCGAGCTGAGGGACAACCTCCCGGCGTTCGTCAATGACGACACCCAGCTCCTCGCCGTCTCCAACGACTCCATCCACACCCTCCGCGTCTTCGCCGACCAGGAGGGCCTGGACTTCCCGCTGCTCTCCGACTTCTGGAAGCACGGCGAGGCCTCCCGGGCCTACGGCGTCTTCGACGAGGAGAAGGGCTGCGCGGTCCGCGGCACCTTCGTCATCGACAAGGCGGGCGTCGTCCGCTGGACGGTCGTGAATTCCCTGTCGGACGCCCGTGACCTCGGCGATTACGTCAAGGCCCTCGAAGTCCTCTGAGCGTCCCGGGGCCGACACCCTCGGATTCACCGGGCGAATCGACTGTTTCGACCGGGAACCCGTCACTAGGATCCAGACGTTGATCCGATGCCAACGCACGACTGGGGGCGCTGCCCCTGGAAACCTATGGAGGGACTCGTGGGAGTCAGCCTCAGCAAGGGCGGCAACGTCTCGCTGACCAAGGAGGCCCCTGGCCTCACCGCCGTGACCGTCGGTCTGGGCTGGGACGTCCGCACCACCACCGGTACGGACTTCGACCTCGACGCCAGCGCCATCCTGGTGAGCGAGGAGGGCAAGGTCCGCAACGACCAGGACTTCGTCTTCTTCAACAACCTGAAGAGCGCCGACGGCTCGGTCGAGCACACCGGTGACAACCTCACCGGCGAGGGCGAGGGCGACGACGAGCAGGTCAAGGTCAGCCTGGCCACCGTGCCGGCCGACGTGGCCAAGATCGTCTTCCCGGTCTCGATCTACGACGCCGAGAACCGCCAGCAGTCCTTCGGCCAGGTGCGCAACGCGTTCATCCGCGTCGTGAACCAGGCCGGTGGCGCCGAGATCGCCCGGTACGACCTCTCCGAGGACGCCTCGACCGAGACCGCCATGGTCTTCGGCGAGCTGTACCGTCACGGTGCCGAGTGGAAGTTCCGCGCCGTCGGCCAGGGCTACGCCTCGGGTCTGCGCGGCATCGCGCAGGACTTCGGCGTCAACGTCTGAGCCGAACCGTTCGAACCGTCCGGCGCCGCACACCCCGTGCGGCGCCGGACGTGCCTCATCACCACCGGGGAGGAACCGAATCATGGGCGTCACGCTCGCCAAGGGAGGCAATGTCTCCCTCTCCAAGGCCGCACCCAACCTCACCCAGGTCCTCGTGGGTCTCGGCTGGGACGCGCGCTCCACCACCGGAGCTCCCTTCGACCTCGACGCCAGCGCCCTGCTGTGCCAGGCCGGCCGGGTGCTCGGGGACGAGTACTTCGTCTTCTACAACCAGCTCCGCAGCCCCGAGGGCTCCGTCGAACACACCGGCGACAACCTCACCGGGGAGGGTGAAGGCGACGACGAGTCCCTCATCGTGGACCTCACCAAGGTGCCGGCGCACTGCGACAAGATCGTCTTCCCGGTGTCGATCCACGACGCCGACAACCGCGGCCAGAGCTTCGGCCAGGTCAGCAACGCGTTCATCCGCGTCGTGAACCAGACGGACGGCCAGGAACTCGCCCGGTACGACCTCTCGGAAGACGCCTCCACGGAGACCGCGATGATCTTCGGCGAGCTCTACCGGTACAACGGCGAATGGAAGTTCCGAGCGGTGGGACAGGGGTACGCGTCCGGGCTCCGGGGCATCGCTCTAGACTTCGGGGTCAACGTTTCGTAAAGCCTGTAATTTCACGATGGGGTAGACAGTGATTCTGAAAACCTTCGGCTGGTCGTTCGCGATCACTGTGCTCGGCTTGGCCGTGGCGGTTGCCTACGGGGGGTGGGAGGCGTTCGGGATCGTCGCGATCCTCTGCGTCCTCGAGATCTCGCTGTCGTTCGACAACGCAGTGGTCAACGCCGGAATCCTGAAGAAGATGAATGCCTTCTGGCAGAAGATCTTCCTCACGATCGGCGTCATCATCGCCGTCTTCGGCATGCGCCTCGTCTTCCCCGTCGTGATCGTCGCGATCAGCGCGAAGATCGGCCCCATCGAGGCCGTCGATCTCGCGCTGAACGACGCCGACCGGTACCAGGAGCTGGTGACCGACGCGCACCCGTCGATCGCCGCCTTCGGTGGCATGTTCCTGCTGATGATCTTCCTCGACTTCATCTTCGAGGACCGTGACATCCAGTGGCTGCGCTGGATCGAGCGCCCGCTGGCCAAGCTCGGCAAGGTCGACATGCTGTCGGTCTGCATCGCGCTCGTCGTCCTGCTCGTCACCTCGATGACCTTCGCGACCCACGCCCACCAGCACGGCGGCGCGCACGTCGACAAGGCGCAGACGGTCCTGATCTCCGGCATCGCCGGCCTCATCACGTACCTCGTCGTCGGCGGTCTCTCCGGCTACTTCGAGAACAAGCTGGAGGAGGAAGAGGAGGCCGAGCAGGAGGCCGAGGAAGAGGCCAAGCGCACCGGCAAGAAGGTTTCCGCCGTGCAGCTCGCCGGCAAGGCCGCCTTCTTCATGTTCCTCTACCTGGAGGTCCTCGACGCCTCCTTCTCCTTCGACGGTGTCATCGGCGCCTTCGCCATCACCAACGACATCGTCCTGATGGCGCTCGGCCTGGGCGTCGGCGCCATGTACGTCCGTTCCCTGACGGTCTACCTGGTCCGCCAGGGCACCCTCGACGACTACGTCTACCTGGAGCACGGCGCCCACTACGCGATCGGCGCCCTGGCCGTGGTCCTCATGATCACCATCCAGTACGAGATCCCCGAGATCGTCACCGGTGGCATCGGCGTCGCGCTCATCGGCTGGTCCTTCTGGTCCTCCGTCCGCCGCAACAAGCGGCTCGCGGCGGCCGAGGGCGGATCAGGCTCCTCGGACGACAAGACCGAGGTGCCGTCCGGGGTGTGACACCCCTGGCAGCGAGGAATGCTTCACTGCGGGGCGACCGGTGCATCCGGCCGCCCCGCAGGCATGTGCGCGGCGTCGACGGCCGCGGTGTTGACGACCAGTGGGGGGTGAAGGCGGCATGGCCTTCTGGGACAACCTGTTTCCGGGGAGGGCGGCGCACTTCGACTCGGGCAGCGCCGCGTCGAACGCGATCGACCTGACGAAACGGCGCCCGACCGTCTCGCTCACCAAGCAGGGCGCCGCCACCGGCAACCTCCGGGTGAACCTCTCCTGGCGGATGCGGACCTCCGACATCGAGGGCCGCTCCCGACAGAGCGGACGGCTGCTGCGGAACCCCGCCCAGCTCTTCAAGCCCGAGGTCGTCCAGGCCCACACCCAGGGCATGGTCAACGTCGACCTCGACCTGGGCTGCCTCTACGAGCTCTCCGACGGCAGCAAGGGCGTCGTACAGCCGCTCGGCGGCTTCTTCGGCGACCTCAACGCGGCCCCGTACGTGAAGCTGAGCGGCGACGACCGCTTCGGGGGCTCCTCGGGCGAGACGATCTTCGTCAACCTGGACAACAAGGACGAGATCAAGCGGCTGCTGTTCTTCGTGTACATCTACGACCAGACGCCCGCCTTCGACCGTACGCACGCCAAGGTCACGCTCTACCCGAGCAACGGCCCCCGGATCGAGATCGAGCTCGACGAGCGCGCCCCGCAGGCCCGCTCCTGCGCCGTCTTCTCCATGGAGAACGTCAAGGGCGAGCTGACCGTCCGCCGCGAGGTGCGGTTCGTGTACGGCTTCCAGGCCGAACTGGACCGGCTGTACGGCTGGGGACTCCAGTGGGGACGCGGCTACAAGACCAAGGCGTAGGGCCCTGTCCTCACGCGCGGACGAACTGGGGCCCCATCGGCGGCATGCGGAAGTCCGGTGCCGGGTTCTGCTCGGCGGCGGCCACCGGCTGGGGGTAGCCGTACGCGGGGGCCGGGGCGTTCACCGACTCTCCCCCTGGGCCCTGCGGCCCGGGAGGCGCCCCCTGCGGGTAGCCGTAAGCGGGCGCCCGGTCCGGCATGGGCGGTACGGCCGGCTGCGGCGGCACGGGGGTGTGGACCACGGTCAGGTCGAGGTCGGGGTCGCGCGAGCCGGCGGCCGGGAAGCCCGTGGAGGGGGAGCCGGTGGCCGGTGCGGCCTCCGTGGCCCCGGAGGCACCGCCGACGGGCCCCTGGGCGTCCTGGGCGGCCTCCTGGGCCTCCTGGGCGGCGTCCTCGTCGACCGAGATGCCGAAGTCCGTGGCGAGGCCGACGAGCCCCGTCGGGTAGCCCTGTCCCACCGCGCGGAACTTCCAGGCGTCCCCGCGCCGGTACAGCTCGCCGCAGATGACCGCCGTCTCCTCGCCGGTCTCCGCCGTCACGTCGAACAGCGCCAGCGGCTCGCGCTCGGACCCGGCCACCGCGTCGTACACCAGGATGCGCAGGTCGGAGACGGACCGGAAGGTGCCGCCGTCGGAGGAGGCCGCGATCACCACCCGGTCGACCGAGACGTCGAGTCCGGCCAGATCGGCCTCCACGGTGTCCGTCAGGCCCTCGGCGACCCGCTTCTTCGGCAGCCGCCGCACCAGGCCCGAAGGGTGGCGCGGCTGGTTGTAGAAGACGAAGTCCTCGTCGGACCGCACGCGGCCGGACGGCCCGAGGAGCAGGGCCGAGGCATCCACGTCGGGGACCCCGGGGCCCGGGGTCCAGCAGAGCACGGCCCGTACGGCCGCGGTGTCGAGAGGGACGTTGGAGCCCTTCAGCATCGCGTGCGTCATGACCGCAATCCTGCCCTCCCGCCCGACCCGCGGACAACGCGGGGGCACGACCGATACTGGGACAGTGCGACGGATGCTGACGAGTTACCTGAATTTCACGCACCAGGGGAACTAAGGACACCCGTACCTACGTACTATTACCGGCCACATGTCATCAGGGCCCGGAGAGGCAGACGGGGGACTTACATGCGTCATTTCGGGCACTTCCCGTCCGCGGTGCGGGCCGGACTGTTCCACCGGGAGCCGGCCGAGTTCACGGCCGACTCGCCCGCCCGCACGCTCGCCGTGGCCCTGGGCGCCACGCTCTACAGCCCGGCCACCCGGCCCCGGCTCGCCGACGCCGTCCGCAAACAGGCCGGTCGCGGAGTGGTCTCCATGGTGCTCTGCCTGGAGGATTCCATCAGCGACGCCGAGGTCGAGGCGGGCGAGGCCAACCTCGTCCAGCACTTCGCCGACCTCGCCGCCGACGACGCGGACCTGCCCCTGCTCTTCATCCGGGTCCGCGAACCGCGCCAGATCACCGACCTGGTCGACCGCCTCGGCGCATCGGTCCGGCTGCTGTCCGGATTCGTGCTGCCCAAGTTCACCGAGACCCGCGGCCGCGCCTTCCTCGAAGCGCTCACCCAGGCCGAGCGGACGAGCGGCAGGCGCCTCTTCGCCATGCCCGTCCTCGAGTCCCCCGAGCTCCTCCACCTGGAGACCCGGGCCGAGACCCTCGCCGGGATCGCCTCGATCACCGACAAGTACCGCGACCGCGTCCTCGCCCTCCGCCTCGGCGTCACCGACTTCTGCTCCGCCTACGGGCTGCGCCGCTCGCCCGACATGACCGCCTACGACATCAAGATCGTCGCGAACGTCATCGCCGACGTCGTCAACGTCCTCGGCCGCTCCGACGGCACCGGCTTCACCGTCACCGGACCCGTCTGGGAGTACTTCAAGACCGGCGAGCGCATGTTCAAGCCGCAGCTGCGCCGCAGCCCCTTCCTGGAGGGCCGCGCCGAGGACCTGCGCACCGCCCTCATCCAGCACGACCTCGACGGCCTGCTGCGCGAGATCGAACTCGACCGGGCCAACGGCCTGCTCGGCAAGACCTGCATCCACCCCACCCACGTGGTGCCGGTGCACGCCCTCTCCGTGGTCAGCCACGAGGAGTGGAGCGACGCCCAGGACATCCTGCGGCCCGAGCGGGACGGCGGCGGAGTCCTCCGCTCCGCCTACACGAACAAGATGAACGAGGTGAAGCCGCATCGCGCGTGGGCCGAGCGCATCCTCCTGCGGGCCGAGGTCTTCGGCGTCGCCAACGAGGACGTCGGCTTCGTGGATCTGCTCACCGCCGGCCTGGCCGGCTGACGAAGGGACGTCGACGACGTGGTGTGGACCGGAACGTGGGTCGCGGAGCGGCTGGGCGTCGAACTGATCGGCGACGAGGAGCTGCCGGCCCTGTTGGGCCTCGCACTCCGTCGCAACCCCAAGCGCGCGCACCTGCTGGTCTCCAGCGTGCTCGGCAAGCACGTGCCGCAGCGCCCCTCCGTCGTGTACGGCTCCGGCCTCGACCTCGGCCGGCGCGTCCGTGAGCTCCTCGGCGACGAGGAGGCCGCCCGGTCCGTCGTCCTCGGCTACGCGGAGACGGCCACCGCCCTCGGGCACGCCGTCGCCGACGGCCTCGGCCTCGCCCCGTACCTCCACTCCACCCGCCGCCCGGTGGCCGGCGTGGCCCGCGCGGGGGGCTTCGAGGAGTCCCACTCGCACGCCACCTCGCACCTCCTGCTCCCGGAGGACCCGAAGCTCCTCGCGGGCGACGGGCCGCTGGTCCTCGTCGACGACGAGTTCTCCACGGGCAACACCGTCCTCAACACCATCCGCGCCCTGCACGAGCGCTACCCGCGCGGGCGGTACGTCGTCGTGGCCCTCGTCGACATGCGCTCGGCCGCCGACCTCGGCCGCCTGGAGGCCTTCGCGACGGAGATCGGCGCCCGCGTCGACCTGATCGCCGGCGCGGCGGGCACGGTCCGCCTTCCGGCCGGGGTCCTGGAGAAGGGCCAGGCGCTGGTGGCGGAACACACGGCGTCGGTCCCCACCTCCACAGCCTTCCCCCACGCGCCGCGCGAGGCGCCCGTGCGGGTGGCGCTCGACTGGCCCGAGGAGCTTCCCGACGGCGGACGGCACGGCTTCACGACCGAGCACCGGTCGCGCCTGGAGGCGGCCCTGCCGGCCCTGGCGGACACGATCGCCGAGGCGCTGGGACGGCCCGCCGCCCCGGGGTCGGGTCAGGGGGCCCAGGAGGCTCAGCGGACGCAGGGGGCCGAGGGGGCCCAGCGGTCTCAGGGGGCCGAGGAGGCCCAGGCAGCCCAGCGGACCCAGGCAGCCCAGCGGACCCAGGAGGCCCAGCGGGCTCAGGAGGCTCAGGGGACCCAGGAGGCCCAGGGACAGCTCGAGACCCCGCCCGCAGGCCCCCGCGTGCTCGTTCTCGGCTTCGAGGAGCTGATGTACGCGCCGCTGCGCCTCGGCACGGCCCTGGAGGACGCCGGCCACGACGTCCGCTACTCCACGACCACCCGCTCGCCCGTCCTCGCCGTCGACGACCCCGGCTACGCGATACGCACCCGGCTCGTCTTCCCCGCCCACGACGACCCGGCCGACGGGCCCGGCGAGCGCTACGCCTACAACGTCGCGGGCGCGGACTTCGACGCCGTCGTCCTCGTCGTCGACTCCGCCGCCGACACCCCGGCCCTGCACGCCCCGGACGGCCTGCTCGCCCAGCTCGCCGCGCACATCCCGCGCGTCGTGCTCGCGGTGATCCCGTCCTACACCCCCACGGTCTCCGTCACCGAAGCTCCCGAAGCTCCCGAAAGGAGCTCCATGCTGCCCGAGCCCCTCCGCGGCCCCGCCTTCTCCTCGTACGCACCCGAAGAGGTCGGCTGGCTGCTCCAGGACCTCTCGGACGTCGAACTCGAAGCGCCCACCGAGGAGCGCGAGGAGGCCATACAGAGCGGCGGCGCCCACTACGCCGAGTCGCTCCCCGTCGAGTACCAGCCCAGCGAGCGCTACCAGGAGCTCTTCCACGCCGCCCTGGAGAGCTCCGCCAGCCGCATCGCCCGCGCCGTCGGCACGGTCACAGAGACCGTCCTCGCCGAGCGTTCCGCCCGCCCGGTCCTGGTCTCCCTCGCCCGGGCCGGCACCCCCGTCGGCGTCCTGATGCGCCGCTGGGCGCAGGCGCGCCACGGCCTCGACCTCCCGCACTACGCCGTCTCCATCGTGCGCGGCCGCGGCATCGACGCCAACGCGCTGCGCTGGCTCGCCGCCCACCACGACCCGGCCGACGTCGTGTTCGTCGACGGCTGGACGGGCAAGGGCGCGATCACCCGCGAACTCGCGGAAGCCGTCAGGGAGTTCGATGGCTTCGACCCGGAGATCGCGGTCCTCGCCGACCCCGGCTCCTGTGTCCGCACCTACGGCACCCGCGAGGACTTCCTCATCCCCTCCGCGTGCCTCAACTCCACGGTCTCCGGGCTGATATCGCGTACGGTGCTCCGCTCCGACCTCGTCGGACCGGACGACTTCCACGGCGCCAAGTTCTACCGCGAACTGGCCGACGCCGACGTCTCCGAGGCCTTCCTCGACGCCGTCGCCGCCCGCTTCGACGAGGTCGCCGCGACCGTCGACACGGACGTGAAGGAGCTCCTGGCCACCGACCGCACCCCCACCTGGGAGGGCTGGGCGGCCGTCGAGCGGATCAGCGAGGAGTACGGCATACACGACGTCAACCTGGTCAAGCCGGGCGTCGGCGAGACCACCCGCGTCCTGCTCCGCCGCGTCCCCTGGAAGATCCTCGCCAAGCGGGGAGCCGACGCCGACCTCGCGCACGTCCGGCTGCTCGCCGAACAGCGCGGCGTACCGGTCGAGGAGGTCGACGAACTCCCGTACAGCTGCGTGGGCCTGATCCACCCTCAGTACACGAGGGGTGCGACAGGCGCCGACGGCAAGGCGGTGGTGTCCCAGTGAGTACGCCGGCACCTGCGACGACCCTGGTCGCGAGCGACCTCGACCGCACCCTCATCTACTCGTCCGCCGCCCTCGCCCTCGGCATGCCGGACGCCCAGGCGCCCCGGCTGCTCTGCGTCGAGGTCCACGAGTCCAAGCCGCTCTCCTACATGACCGAGGACGCCGCCGACCTCCTGGCGCGGCTCACCGGCGAAGCGGTCTTCGTCCCCACGACGACCCGGACGCGCAAGCAGTACCAGCGCATCCAACTCCCCGGCACCGCACCGAAGTACGCGATCTGCGCCAACGGCGGGCACATCCTCGTCGACGGCGTCTCCGACCGCGACTGGCACGAGTCCGTCGTCCGCAGGCTCGCCGACGAATGCGCCCCGCTCTCCGAGATCCGCGCCTACCTCACCGCCACCACGGACCTGTCCTGGGTGCGCAAGCACCGGGTGGCCGAGGACCTCTTCGCCTACCTCGTCGTCGAGCGGGAGCGGCTCCCCGAGGACTGGCTGGACCGCTTCGGCAGCTGGGCGGGCGACCGCGGCTGGACCGTCTCGCTCCAGGGCCGCAAGGTGTACGCCGTACCGAAGCCGCTCACCAAGAGCGCGGCCGTCCGCGAGGTCGCCCGCCGCACCGGCGCCACGCTCACCCTGGCCGCCGGGGACTCCCTCCTCGACGCCGACCTGCTGCTCGCCGCGGACCGGGCCTGGCGCCCGGGCCACGGCGAACTGGCCGACAGCGACTGGACGGCACCCCACCTCGACGTGCTCGCGGAGCGCGGTGTCGCGGCGGGGGAGGAGATCCTCCGCCGCTTCCGGGCGGCCGCCGCCGGCTGAGCGGAGGCGGCCTTCGCCCACTGCAGCGACTCAGCCGCAGCAGCCCCCGCCGCAGCAGCCGCCGCCGCCCCCGCTCGGGGCGGGGGCGGCACCCGCGGAACCGCCGACGGCGACGGCCGACAGCAGCTTCACGGTGTCGTCGTGCCCGGCGGGGCAGGACGCGGGAGCGGAGGACTCGGCCATGGGACGGCTGAGCTCGAAGGTGTCGCCGCAGGTGCGGCAGCGGTATTCGTAACGAGGCATGGGAACAGGCTAACGGCGGGCCGAGCCCGGCATCAGTACCGCACCGGGCATCCGGCACACGACATCCCACGTCCGGCAGTCGGCACCCGGCACCCGGCACCCGACATCCGGCGTCAGTGGCCGGATCCGGAGCCCCGATCCTCCCGGATCTGGCCGACGACCCGGGCGGCGGAGGAGCGGACGGCCTCCAGCTCGGTCAGGAAGTGCCAGTAGTCGGGGTGGCGCCCCTCCAGACCGTCCACGGCCCGGTCGAGGCGGGCGACGGCGTCGTCGAGGGGCCGGGCGTGCCGAGGGTCGGGCGTGGCCCGCCCCGCCATCGCGAGCCGCTGGGCGTCCCGTACCGCGAACCGGGTGCGGTCGATCTCCGCCTTCGGGTCCTTCGCGACGGCGTCCAGGCGGCGCAGCCGCTCCCCGGCGGCCGAGACGGCCTCGTCGGTCGAGTCGAGCAGCGTGCGGGCGGTGGAGAGCAGCGAGGTGGCGTCGGGCCAGCGCTGTTCGGCCCGCGCCCCACCGGCCTCGGCGAGCCGCTCCTCGGCCTGCCGGAGGGTGGTGGCGGCCTGCTCGGGCACGTGCTGGAGGTCCTGCCAGCAGGCGGCCGAGAAACGCCGCCGCAGTTCGGAGAGGACGGGCTCCACACCGCCGGCGCGGGTGGTCAGGGCCTCGGTGCGGGTACGCAGCGACACCAGCCGCTTGTCGATCTCGGCGGCGCGCTGGGGCAGCCGCTCGGCCTCGGCCCGTACCGCCTCGGCGTCCCGCAGTACCCGGTCGGCGCGCTGCAGCGTCTCGGCGACGCCGTGGCGGCCGGCACCCTCGTTGAGCAGGGTGAGCTCGGGCCCGAGCGCGGCGAGCCGCGCGGCCAGGTCGTCGGCGCGCAGCCCACCCTCCCGTACGGCGTCCAGGGCGCCGCTCGCGCCCCGCAGCGCCTGCCGGGCGCGCTCGACGGCGGGAGCGAGCCGGGCGAGCTGGGTCTCGGCGCGACCGAGGAGCGGGGCGAGCCCCTCCTCGTACCGGTCCAACTCCCCCTTGACGCGGTCGAGCTCCTCCTTGGCGCGGTTCAGCTCGGTACGGGCGCGCGAGGCGGTGCCGGCGTCCAGCTCGTCCCGGTCGAGATCGTGCGCGTCGACGGCGGAGATGTAGTGGTGACTGACCTCGTCGATGCGCCGCCCGAGCGCCTCGAAGCCCTCGACGGCGCGGCGCGCCTCGGGGGAGCTGTCGACGGCGGTGATCGTCTCGATGGAGATGCGGAGCCCGCGCTGGGCGGTGTCGAGCTCGTAGAAGGCGGCCGCGGCGGCGTCCTTGGCGGCCTGCGCCTCGGCCCGCTGCCCCTCACCGCGCCCACCGAACCAACGGCGCGTCCCGCCGCCGGCGAAGGCCTGCGGCAGCAGCGCCCCCACGAGCAGGGGCAGCGCGAGCGCCAACGAAAACGTGGAGGAACTCCTGGGCGCCGATGCGCCCCTCGCGTCGCTCGCCGCCACGTACCTCTCCCGTGCTGTGTCCGCCGTGCCCGGTCCGGTTCATTCTCCCACCCGGTAAGGACGAACACACGGCCCGGTCAGTTCACCGTACGGGCGAGGAGATCTCCGTTGTCGCTGCGCAGGCTCACGACGTGCCCGCTGCCCTCGCGGCGGGGCACGTCGAGGCGGACGTCACCGTTGTCGCTGGCGCCGGACGCCGCGTACTCGGCCTTCGGCACGGTCACGGTGACGTCGCCGTTGTCGGTGACGACGTCGACCTTGCGGGGGACGGCGCCGAGGGTGATCCGTACGTCACCGTTGTCGGACCGGACGGCGACCTCGGGCGAGGTGACGGAGTCCTCGACGAGGACTTCCCCGTTCCCACTCCCGAGATCGAGCGCCGCAGTGGCCTTCCGTACGCGTACGTCCCCGTTGTCGGACCGCACCTTGAGCGGGGTGTCGAACCCTTCGGCGGTCACGCCCCCGTTGTCGTCCTCGACGGTGACGGCGACGCCGCGGGGCACCTGGATCCGGTGCACGGCCCCGCAGCTGGCGGAGACGCCGTCGCACTCCACGCGCAGCGTGAGCCGCCCGTCCACCAGCTTCCAGCTGGCCTCGGGCCCCGACCCCATGAACACCCACCCGTCGACCTGCCGCTCCACGCGCACGTCGTGGATGTCGGCGGGCGTGATCACCAGCTCGGAGTTGTCCGAGTCGACGGTGAGCGCGTCCCCGCCGAACGCGAACGACTTCCGCTCCACGGGCGCCCCCTCGGCATCGGCGGCGCCCCCGCACCCCGCGAGCACGAGCACGGCGACACCGGAAGCGAGCAGCGCACGGGACGTGCGGTGTAGGGCCATGACGATCAATCCCCCAGAAGCGACACCCAAGACCCCCCGAACCTAGAACCCGACCACCCCAGGTCACGATCCGGCGACCCACCGTCCCGGGGGTGGGGCTACCCCCAGCCCAGCCCCTGGGGAGGCATCCGTTTGCGGCACCCACCCATCGGCCATGTAGGCTGTTGCCTCTTCCACGGGTGCGTAGCTCAGGGGTAGAGCGCTGCTCTTACAAAGCAGATGTCGGCGGTTCGAAACCGTCCGCGCCCACCAGCGGGTAGAACGACGAAGGCCCAGGGCACCGGTACTGAACCGGGAACCTGGGCCTTGTTCGTTCCCCGGCCGGGGAGGCGGGGGAGGGACGCCGTGCCAGTTACGTGCCAGAAGCATCGCCGGACTCGCTCGGCCGGACTTTCCTGATCTGCTCGTCGACGTGAGCGGCGATGGCGTGGTCACGCCCGTTCACCAGGTGCTGATAGATCAGCGCGGCCCGCACCGACGAGTGCCCCATCCGCTGCATCAGCTCCCGCGTCGTGGCGCCGCCGGTCGCGGCGAGGGTGTTCCCGGTGTGGCGCAGATCGTGGAAGTGGACGTCGCGGAGGCCGGTGGTCTTCAGGGCCCGCAGCCACAGCCGGCGGAAGTTGTTCCGGCGCAGCTGCCCACCGCGGGCTCCGGTGAAGACCAGCCCGGTGCGACCAGGCTCGGCGTAGACGGCGAGATGCGTGGCCAGGCTCTCCGCCAGAGAGGCCGGGAAGGCGACGGTGCGCACACCGGCGGCGCTCTTGGGCGTCTTGACCAGGATGCCGTCGGTACGGGTCTCGGCCAGAGAACGCCGTACGGCGACGGTTCGACGGTCGAGGTCGATGTCATGACGCTGAAGCGCGGAAAGCTCACCGAAGCGGAGCCCAGTGAAGGCCGCCAGCAGGATGAACACCCGAAAGCGCGCCGGCACGGCGTCGGCGAGCTGGAAGACCTCGGTGACGTCGAGGAACGGCCGCTCAGCTGTCTTGGCCGCTCCGGCGCCCTTGATACGGCAGGGGTTGCGCTGGATCAGCTCGTCGTCGACTGCAGTGTTCATGATGGCGCGGAGGATCTGGTACGCCTTGGCGACCGTCGGTTCACCGACACCCGACTCCAGGAGGCCGGCACGCCAGCGACGGATCTGGGGTGTGGTGATCTCACTCAGGACCACGTCCGCGAAGGTCGGCAGGATGTGAAGGCGCAGGGCGCTGCCGTTGCGCTCGCGGGTGGTGGCCGCGTAGTCGCGTTCCTTGAACCAGGCGTCGGCGTACACCCCGAAGAGAACCTTGTCGTCAGGGTTCTTCCATTTGCCGTCGAGGATCTCCGCTTCCTTGCGGACGAGCCACCGATCGGCATCGGTCTGCGAGGCGAACGTCTCGGGGGCCGATCGCGTCATCCCGTCGGGACCCTGATAGCGAGCCTGAAACCGCCCTGAGGGCAGCTTGCGCACTGCACCGAAGCGCCGCCGCTTCCCCTTGCTGTTCGCCATCAGGCCACCGCCGCGAATCGGCGACGAGTGGTGATCGGCTGGACGGTGTGGGCGACGACGAATTCCTCCAAGGCCCGTTCAGGAATGCGGACATGCCGCCCCACCTTGACGAAGACGATCCGGCGCTCGGCGATGAGCCGACGCGGAAACCTCTCGGTGGTGCCGAGGAGTTCGGCGGCCTGGCCCACGGTCAGCAGTCGGTCGGTCATGCGGTTGCTCCTTCCAGGGCGAGTTGGTCGCGTAGGGCTTCGCGGGCGGTTTCGCGGTTGAGCTGGATGTCCCGGGCGATGGAGGCGGCGAGGGCGGCCTCGCCGGGGGAGTGGCCCTGGCCGGCGTAGGACCAGGAGGTGAGGACGAGGACGGTATCCGGCTCGATGCGGTCGAGGCCGCGGGCGGTGTGTTCCTGGGCGGCGCGGTAGTCGGCGCGGGTCTGGCGGAGCTCGCCCAGGGTGGTGGAGTACTGGCGGGACTTGGTGGAGAAGTGGCCCCGGAAGCCGAGCATGTGGGCCCAGGCCAGGAGACGACGGTCCGGGTAGAGCGGGTCGAGGTCGAAGCAGGCTTCGACAAGGCGGCGGGTGTGGTCGGGGACGCCGAGGAGGACCAGGGCCTCACGGTTGCCGATGCGACGGTCGAGGCTGCCGGTCGTCTCGGCGGCTTTGGTGGCGTACTTGGCGATGTAGGAGGCGACGGCCTGTTCGGTGATGTCGGATCCGTCGCCGAAGGCTTGGACGGGCCGGATGTCGAGCTGAGTGCCCCAGCGGAGGCGGCGGGCGGGTTGGTCGCCGGCGGCGGGGACGGTGACGGTCGTGTACGCGTGGGTGGCGGCGGCACGGATTGCGTCGGTGAGGTGCTCGGTGGTCGCCCAGGACGGCGGCGGGGAGTCGGGACCGTCCGGGCCGTCGATGCGGATGACGGCGTGGAAGTGGACGGCGCCGCGCTTCTGGAACTCGGCGACCTTCCCGTACGAGATCCGGGCGACCGCCCTCAGCTCCCTCTGCGAGAGGCCGGCCGCAGCGGCGATCTCCCGGCGGAGCCGATTCGTGAACCGCTGCCAGAGCTGCCCCGCGTGGTTGTTGAAGAGGACAGCGGCGGCGTAGTCGTACGACTCGGCGTCGAGCGGCGTGCCGAGGTCGGCGTCGTCCTCGGCATGGCGGACGCCGCAGCGACAGGGCCGGGGGTCGGGCCGGTTGTGGACCGGTCCGAAGGACGGGGCGGTGAGGGTGAGGAAGACGCGGGGATGCTCGCGGACGGTGGCGGGGATGTCCCGGCGGTCGTCTCCGGCGAGGCCGGCGCGGATGAGGTGGTACGTGTCGCCCGCGTAAGTCCATGCGCAGGCGGGGCAGCGGGAGGCCCGGCGGTTGCCGCAGGCGATCCGAAGCCGTGCGCCCGGTTCGGTGTCGGTGGAGTACCGGTGGAGGGTCTCGCCGGTGGACTTGTCCCGGGTGAGGGTCCAGCCCTGGAGGTGGATCGGGTGGGAGCAGCCGCCGGTTCGGTGGATCTGCTCCTTCCAGCGGTCAAAGCCGGGGGCCCCGGCCACCCGGAGCATGTCGCCCAGGGTGGCGGTGTCGAATCCCGCCGACGAGGCGGCTGGGGCGGTCATCATGGAGTGCTTCCTTCTGGTTCTGCGAGCTGGGTGGGAGCGGGGCTTTCGGGCGGCGGAGACTTGGCGGTTGAGCCGCCCGGGGGCCCGACTAACGGCGCCGCTGCTGGCCGTTGAGGAGCGAGCGCAGGACGACGGCGCACACGGCGACCGAGGCGGCGCTGATGGCGACGGCGAGGAGCATGGAGACCAGGACCGTGCCGACGACGAGGACGGCTCCGACGCCGCCGGCGACGACGACGGCCAAGCCAGCCGGGGTGAGGCGCACGGCGGAGGACGGCGCCGGGACCGGAGCAGGGGCCGGGGCGTGGTGGTGGTTGCAGGCCACGGCGTCGGCGGTGTGGTGGGGTGCGATGTCGGCGGTGACGGTCGGCTGGACGAGTGGGGTGACGATGCCGGTCGGAAGCGGGTTGACCGGGATGCGCGGCTGGAACATGACGGTTCTCCCTACTTGCTGATCGTGGTGTCGATGAGCGGGGCGAGGACGCTGTCGGCGAGGAGGTAGCCGCCGAGGAGGATCACGGCGACGAGCCACCAGGGCGGGCGGATGAGCTTGATGCCGAGGCCGCCGACGACGATCAGGGCGAGCCAGAGCGGGACGTCCATGACGCAGATCTCCTTGGGGTCAGCGGGGCTTGCAGCGGTGCGTGCGGGCGGCGAGCTGGGCGGCCGAGGAACTGGAGTACTCGGCGGACCAGCCGCAGCCGTCGGCCGTGCACACGGCGGCGTACTTGGTGCGGCCGTTGCGGTCGCGGCGGGTGCCGATCTGCACTGGACCGATCCGCATCACGGAGTGGAAGTGGTCGCGAGGGGCCATGAGGGCCTCCCTTCAGGCGAGCTGGGCGGCAATGGCGTTGGCCATCAGGGGCGGGACGCCGAGGCGGGCGCGGAGGGTGTCGGCGTCGATCGGGTAGCCGGTGCGGGCGCGGTAGTCGTCGGCGATCTTCCGGGCGTGAGCGACGAGTGCTGGCGGTACGGCCACGGGTGCGGGTGCGGGTGCGGGTGCGGGTGCGGGTTCCGGGACCGGCTCCGGTTCCGGAGAGGGGAGAGCCGGGGCGGCGGCGATCTCGGGCTCCGGCTCGACCACGTCATCCCGCTCGATGACCGCTTCCACGGCCGAGGGTTGCCCGGCGTCCGTGTCGGGTTCGGCAGGCTGGGCGACCGCCGGATGTCCAGGGGAGTGGACAAGAAGGGTCCCGCCGAGGAACGCGAGGGCAGGCCAACCCGCGACGAGGATGCGCAGCCAGGCAGGGACGTGGCCGAGGTCGAGGAGACCGGCGGTGGCGACGTTCGCACCGAGCGACGCGGCCAGGGCGACCATGAACCACGTCCAGGCGGAGCGGGCAGGTTCACCGGCGGCCCGCGAGGTCCGCAGCCGGTGCCAGGCGGCGACGAGCAGGAGATCCACGGAGACCGGGTAGGCCCAGGCCTTCCAACCGGACTGTCCGGCAGCCGCAGCCAGGTCGTGGAGGTGAGCGAAGGACAGGGCGCCGGCGATCACGGCTTGTACGAGGACGGCGTCCGGTCGGCGGATGGGACGCATCGGAGGGTCCTCCTTCCGGTTTCGGGCATGGGCGGGGTAGGGACCTGGCGTGAAGGGGTCACGCCGCCGTGGAGCGAGGGGATTCAGGCGATCGCGGGAGCCGTGACGGTCGAGGGCGCCGCGGCTTTGCCCAGGGGCGGCAGGACGGGCCGGAAGGCGTCCAGTGCGGGGAGCTCGGGCGTGCGGTGGGCGTGGGAGTTCGCGATGTTCACGGCCCGCCGGAGCGTGAGGTGGGGAGTGCGGATGCGGACCCACCCACCGGAGGAGTCGCCGGCGACGGCGGTGCCGGGCCGGTCGGTGCGGATCTGGACCGTGGCGAGGACGGCGTCCGGGGCGACGTCCCCGAAGGCCATGTTGGCGCTGGTCTCGTCGTTGACGCGGTGGGCGGTCCGGCCGGTGAGCTGGGCGCGAAGCATCGTGATGCCTTTACCGAGCTCGGAGCCGAAGCGCTGCCCGCAGATCTCCAGGTAGATGCCGGCGGCGCGGCCGAGCTGGGAGAGCCGGACGAGGGAGGTGATGATCCGATCCCGCCGCTTCTCCTCCTCCTTCGTGGCGAAGAGGGCGAGTTCGGCGACCTCATCGACCAAGAGCACGATCGGCGTCGGTCGCAGGTGATCGGGCAGGTCCCAGATGTCGGCGGTGATCTCCGTATCCGGCAGGTCTGCACTCAACCTCTGCTCGCGGCGGATCAGTTGATAGACGTCCTCCATGTGCTCGACGAGCGCGTCGAGGAGGTCGGCGGCGGCGTCAGGGTTGTCGGCCAGGGCGGTGAACCGTCGTGCGAGCGGGGCGAGTTCGACTCCTTGCTTGCAGTCGATCCCAACGAGGGCGACATCCAGCGCGGCGAGCGCGGCAACGAGGTTGCGCTGATAGACGGACTTCCCGGACTGGGTGGCACCGACGTTCAGCGCGTGCGGGGTCTGGCGATAGTCGCGGTAGTAGACCTTTCCGTCTTCCCGCATGGCGACCGGAACGCGCATCACCCCGCCACGGGCAGCCGCGGGCATGTGAACCCGCTTGAGGACGTCGTACCCGGTCATCCGAAGCTCGACGACGCCCGAGCGGACCTCCCGGGCGGTGACGTTCTGCATGACGAACGAGTGCCGGAGCCGGTCCGAGGCGGCGGAGAAGTCGAACGCGTCCTGACCGGGGCGGAGCTTCACCCGAAGTACGAGCCCGGTACGCGTCGGCCGCAGCCGCAGGATCCGGGGCGCCCGCGAGTCGGGGATGGGCCGGCCGGTCACCCGGGCCAGCGCCAGGCGCCAGCGCGAGGGCGGGACGGTCAGCCCACACGCGTCCATGACCGACGCGTACCGGGCGAGGATCCGCACCACGGCGAAGACGACACCGAAGCTCATCCAGTACCAGGCCGGACGCTGCCACCGCAGCAGCAGCGCGACCGTGGCGACCAGGGCGAGGGTGACCGTTAAGGCGGTCATGGGTCAGCTGACCTTCGCGGTGGCGAGCGAGGTGACGGCGACGGCGCGGAAGCTGATGCCGTGGCGCTTCTGGCCGTTGAACTCGTTCTCCCAGGGCCGGGCGACGACGCCGGTCAGGGCGACCGGTGTGCCCATGGCCAGCTCCTCGGAGATGCCGGTCTTGGGCACGGTCAGGTTGAGGATCTCGGCGTTCCCGTCCATGACGAACATGACGTCGACGGTCATCAGCGGGGCACCGGTGTCCCGGTCGGTGGCGATCTCGCCGGTCTGCCGGTTCGCGATCTTCGGGGCCGGGGGCTGGGCCACCATCACCATCGCGGCGGACGTGTCGACGGGGATCTGACGCACAGTGGATCACTCCTCTATAGAGGTTGGACTCCTTCACTCCTGTATAGGAGTGACATGGAGAAGAGTGCACCACTCCTGTACATGAGTCAACCCGCCACGGAAAGAAACCGCAGCGGGTTGAGGGGAGTTGAGCGCGCGTCAGTCGGTCGCGGGGATCCGGTACTGGAAGACGAACTGGTCAGCGGCCATGAGCGTGTCGCAGACCTCCACGACGCGGCCCTTCGTGGTCACCGCGTCCCGCACCAGCTGAATCACGGGGGCGCCAGGACTCAGAGCCAACTCGGACGCCTCCGTCTTCGCGGCCGGCCGAGCCTGAAGGGTCTCCACGAACTCGGCGAAGGTGTGGCCGTGATCTTCGAGGCGGGCGTAGATGCCACCGGGGCCGGGGTTCTCGGCGAACAGCTCGGGGATGTCCTTCACCACGTCCCACGGCAGGTACGACGAGGCGGTCTCGACGGGAGTCCCGTTCCGGAAGTACAGACGCCGCCGCGCGAGCACCTGAGTCCCCACGTCGACACCGAGCCGCTCGGCGATGTCCGCAGGCGCTTCCATAGGCCCGATGTAGAGGACGCTCACCTTCGCGGTGGCGCCGGACTGCTCGGACTCGGCGAGGTAGGCAGCCTTACCGCCCCGCCGGTGAGAAGCGCGGAACCGATCCGAAGACCGAAGCCGTACGGGAGGCCGGTCCTTCACGATCGAGCCCTTGCCGTGCCGGGTCTCGACGAGCCCACTGGCCCGTACTTCCACCATGGCCTTACGAATGGTCCCGCCGGCGACCCCGTACCGCTCGACGAGCTCGGACTCACTGGGCACCATGTCGCCGGCTTTCAGAACGCCGGACCGGATCTGCTGGACGATCTCGTCCGCGATCTGCACGTACCGAGGTACGGCCCTGCCAGCTCCTGCTGGAGTTCCCACAGTCCTACCCACTCTCATATGCTCCTGTACATGAGTAACGGGAGCGCGGGAACAAAGTCAACGCCACTGCACTCGGTGTCCGTGGCCGGAGCGGTAGTGCGCGAAGACGGCCGCCTCCTGGCCATCCGCCGAGCGGACAATGGCACATGGGAGCTCCCGGGCGGAGTCCTCGAACTCACCGAGGCCCCGGAAGCGGGCGTCGCCCGCGAGGTCCTGGAGGAGACCGGCATCCACGTCGAGGTGGACGAACTGACGGGCGTCTACAAGAACACCACCCGCGGCATCGTCGCCCTGGTTTTCCGCTGCAAGCCCTCAGGCGGCACCGAACGAACCTCGGACGAGTCCACGGCGGTCGACTGGCTGACGCCGACCGAGGTCGAGGAACGCATGGCCGAGGTCTACGCGATCCGCCTCCTGGACGCCCTGGACGGAAACGGCCCCCACGTCCGAAGCCACGACGGCCGCCAACTGATCGGATGACTCGCGAGGAAGCGATTCTCCTCATAAAGCGCCTCATGAACGCAGAGGCCTCCGAGGACGAGTCCTCCGAGATCCTGGCAGCCCTCGAACGGGGCTTGGCCTGCCCGCACATCAGCGACTACATCTTCTGAGACCCAGACCCCGAGCTGACTCCCGAGAAGGTGGTCGACAGGGCCATGACCTACAAGCCGATCGCCCTCTGAGGCCAGCGCGGTAAGACTTTCTCTACTTCATCAAGGCACCCGCCGCGCGCGGCGCGGCGCGCGCGGCCCGTCGCCCGGGCCGCCGCTCCTGTCTCCGCCCCGCTCCGGCCCAGCCGCCGTCCGCACGCCTACGGCTCGGGTTGATAAGGATGAAACGCGCCGGCCTGACAGCTGCTCAGCCCACGTCAAAACGATGCCTCCGGCGGGGGCGCTCCGGCTCCGGGATGGCGGGGGCTCCGTGGGCGGGTGCCGGCCGTGGGGTGTTGCGGTGGGGAACTCCCATCCCGTCTGCCATCGATCCAGGACAAGCCGAGCAGACACGGGCCCTGGCGTCCAGGTCGTTCGTACAGTGGCGCGCTCCACCTGGACGCCAGGGCCCGTGCCCGCTCCACATACGTGTGGGTCGACGGCAGACGGGATGGGAGCCAGGGAGAATAGTGGCAGGAGCGGGCGATCAGGTAACCGGCTCCCTCAACTTTACGACTATCGCCCCATAAGAGTCCACAGTGCACGCGTAACCCTATTTCCTTTTTCCGCAGGCGGGGGGGCGGAAACTGGTGCGGATCCCGGCGGCAAGATAGTCACACTCCCAATATAGGAATAAGCAAGAACCTCAACCGTGACCTTTTTGGCGAGCCCATACTCGAGGACAATACGGTCAGTCTCGCGGAAAGGGGCACCACCCTCCGGCGGCTCAATGACGATTTCAGCAGACGCTCGCCCAGGCAGATAAAACGGAAGTGGACTATCGAGCCCCCAGCCAGTGTAGCCACTAATTCTGCGAAGACTGAAATCGGGACCATGGCGCACGTCAATCCGCCTGATCATGCCGGGGGCCCCGCCATCATTTGATACCCGGACGGCAATCTTCATGATGGAGCCGTCGATATCACCTCTTTGCGCAATCGCAATAGCGTCGGGCTTGAACTGCGTGTTCTTCACCTGGATGCGAGCAAGGAAAAACCCGGCGACCCCGATGACAGCTGTAGTGCAAAACTGGGCGACAGTAAGGGCCGCATTCGATGACGCAGTAGTGTGGGGGCCAGGCTGCGGCGATGGCGTGACGGCAGCGGCGAGATCAGAAAGCAACGCAAGGCTACTGATCATTATGGACCGGACACCAGCAGATCGAGCAGTCGAAGCCGTGCACAATAACACTCTGACACTTACATTCTGGGCACCACTGCTTGCATTTAGCATCCTTGCCGCAGGGAACTGTCGGGCAGTGTTGAGTGAAGTCAATAGATGCACTCCGGACCCGAAGACTGTCCCCCTTAGTCACCCCCCTGAGAATTAGTCGCCCCCAGAGGCCTGCCAGGTTCGTGAAGAGTTGCAGGTTTGATGCTTCTCCCCCGTCGTCAGGAACAAGGAGGGTGCATTCGCCAATCGGAATTCCTGTGGTCCAAACCTGTTGCGCGACATCAAGATCTCCAGCGGGAAACTTCGGGAGCTTCGCAAGCAGATCCTTCCACTCGCGAGTTGACTGAATCGGAAGGAATGACTCGCCAATCTCCACGTGCTTGCGGAAAACATCTGGGATCCCGTCCAGAACCTCCGCGTGCTCCAGATCCGAGAGCATCACTCGGTCAGACCCATTTGCCACCTTTCGGATTCGCTCCAGCGTGGAATCTGAGACAGCTCGCAACAGGTTCACTCTTCCTCCGTGCCTCCATAGGCGGGATGGAATCATCATGGACGTGGTGCACTGTGCCTGCCCGCCAATGTGGCCCAACCGAGGTAGCTCAGGTGCCATCGAGCGCCACCGGCTGACACTCCTATGTAAGTTCGAGAGCTAGCGCCGAGGACCGCTGCCACAGCAGTAGCGGCCTAGCCCGCGTGTCAGTGCCACCAGCTACTGTCACCGAAGATCGTCGGTCAGGCGCTGCGATAGGGGGACACACATGGGTGGTCAGTTGCGTGTTGGTCAGGTGTATCGCTATGCCACCGGCAAGGATCCTGACCCAGCGGTGCTGGGTGGGTATCCCAACTTCCACCATGTGACTCACTCGCCCAAGCTCCCGCGAGCCCTGCTGGAGGCCGGGATCAACGGCATGGCGAAGGTACGCGCTCCGGCAGGGGACAGGCGGCCAGTGATTCTCATCAGGTCGAGCCCCTGGAAGGCCGGCACCGAGCAAACGCCTTGGCACGACGTGTTCGACATGGACAACGGGCACGTCCGCTACTTCGGTGACCACAAGGCCACCACCACAGTCGAGCCCGGTAAGACCAACGGCAACGCGGCTCTGCTCTACGCCTTCACCGGGCATCAGGGGCACACTCCGGAGGAGCGAGCTGGCGCCGTCCCGTTGCTGCTGTTCCGCGCGGTTTCGCGTAGCGGAAAGGTCAAGGGGCACGTCGAATTCTGCGGGTTGGGCGTCATCGAGCGGGCAGAGCGGCTGGTGCAGTGGGGTGGCAGCGAGCACACGACGTTCACGAACTACGTGTACGACATCGCTCTCATCGATCTCACGGACGAGGACGACAAGGTCTCCTGGGAGTGGATCGACGCTCGTAGGAACAAGTCCGTGAGCGACGCGGCAACGCTCGAACTCGCACCGCGGTCTTGGCGCGAGTGGGTCAAGCACGGCAACTCGGCACTGCCCAGGATCCGGCGACGCGTTGCTCGTGCCAAGGTGACCAAGGTGCCCAATCAGCGACCTGCTCCGGGCACCCCGGAGGGCAAGGATCTGGAGCTGATCTACAAGTACTTCGACGGACGCAAGCACGATTTCGAGGCCGTCGCCTCCGCGGTCGCATCGCGTGTACTGCGCGGCGCTGGCAACAGCTACGTCGAAGGGTGGCTCACCCGACGATCCGGCGACGGAGGCGCAGACTTCGTTGGGCGACTCGACATCGGCAGCGGATTGGCCGGCACCAGTCTCGTCGTCCTCGGACAGGCGAAATGCGTCAAGCTCGATAATCTCGTGACCGCCGAGCAGATCGCTCGCGTCGTCGCCAGGCTTCGGCGCGGCTGGATCGGTGTCTACGTCACGACCGGCGCCTATTCCGTGCCCGCACAGACCGAGATGGTGGAAGACCAGTACCCGATCGTCCTCATCAACGGGATGGACCTGGCTCGGGAGCTCAGAAGCATGGCCCGGGATGACCACGGCGGAGACCTCGAAGCCTGCATCGAGCACATACTGACCGTGCGAGAGACCGCGGTCACGAACCGGCGCCCCGAAGAGATCTTGTTGGAGTAGCCCGCCTGTGCGGCACGTGGCCTATTCGTGGACGGCGGAGGCATACCGATGCGCTCACGCACCTCTGACCAGCGGTAATGGATAGGACGCACAGAGCCTCCGGAGCCGTGTGCGCAGGTTCGAATCCTGCCGGGGGCACTCCAGCTCGGACAGCGTGATCAAGCCGCTGACCAGCAAGAGTGCCAAACACAGAGACCTGGACTCAGTCCCACTGAGTCCAGGTCTCTGTCGTTGTGTGTCGCTGATCGCGAGTGACTTTTCCTGTCACTCGCCACCCCAAACCGCCGGCTCGGTGATGCTCTCGGCATACCTCCGCCCGCAGATGACTTTCTGCCTAGAGAAACTACGCTGCGCGGAGATGACGGGGGCTTGTCTCAAGCTGGGCCGCTTGAGCCGCCGCGAGCTTTTGAAGTTCCCGGTGCATCGCAGACGATACGGGTGCATCCGGGTGCCAGTAAGGGTTCCGGAGCCCCTTCAAGACGGATTCCATGGCGCTGGTCAGCTCGGCGTCGGCTGCCACTGTTGCAAGATCGACACGCAACACTTCAGGGCGGTAGATGACGTAAGAGCACCACTCGTCGGGCCAGCTAGGGCGCTTCGGATAGCACTCCAGTCCACGACGACGAACCAGCTCGAAGACCCGATGCAAGCGCTCCATACGGAGCCGGTCTTTACACTCAAGCCTCTTGATCCGGCGGTTGTTGATCAGTGCAACACCATTCGTCAAATCGACCGCTTGCTCGATCGCGTCGAGGGTGCTTGGGCATACGTGGATCGGCAAGGCGGCCTCCCTTAAGTGGACTTAGGTGGAGGCAGGATCTCTGCTCTGCCGGACCTTCGGTGCCGAAAAGTGCGTTCCGGGTACAGATATAGATTGAGTGTGATACGGGGCGCGTGCGGAGCCTGCAAGATTTGGAGGCTCCGCTGTATCTCCTAAGGGTTGTCCCGCAACCGCTGCTCACGAGTGAGACGATCTCGCGGTGCCTGGTGTGATCACGGCGCCGGAGCCGTCTTGGATAGGCCCGTTCACAGAGCTCAGCTCGCGCCAACTCCTCAAGCTGGCCACCGTGCTGCGGTGCAAGGAGGCCGACACGGTCCGCCGGGCCGGCCATGGGGTCTGCCCTTGGAAGACCAGCTGTTGTTGGTTTCATCCTACTGACGCACGAACTTGACAATGGACCAGCTCGCCCCGTTGTTCGGTGCATCCAAGTCGGCCGCGGACCACATCATCAACCATCTGGGGCTGCTGCTCGCGCTCCAGCCTCGACAACGTTTCGCAAAGGACGCTGCGCTCATTGTGGACGGCACCTTGGTGCCCACCCTCGACCACTCGGCGCCGAGCAGTCGAAGAACTATCGGTACTCCACCAACCACCAGGTCGTCATCGACGCCGACACCCGGCACGTCGTCGTGGTCTGCCGGCCGCTCGCCAGAAACCGCAACGACCGCAAGGCGTGGGAGGAGTCCGGCTCCAAGGCCGCCATGGGCAACGCCGTCACGAGCGCCGACGGCGGCTACCCGGGCACCGGACTTGTCATCCCACGCCTCCGCCAGCACAGCCAAGCCGAACTCCCGGACTGGGAAGGGGAGTACAACAAGTCCCACAAGCAGGTCCGCGCCCGAGTTGAGCACGTCTTCGCCCGCATGAAGACCTGGAAGATCCTCCGCGACTGCCGCCTCAAGGGTGACGGTGTCCACCACGCCATGCTCGGCATCACACGGATGCACAACCTCGCTCCCGCTGGATAGGCAGGCGAGCCGCACGGCGACCAACCACGCTTGACACGGCCAGAAGATCATTTACGGGACAGACCTTAGATCAGCGTTCGGAAAAGATCATCGATCGGATCGCTGGGCTCCTCAAAAGATCGCGGATCCCCCCCGTCGCGCTCTTCCCTTTCACGCTCACTGGGGTCCGATTCACCCAACTCCTCGTCGCCGAAATCTAGATCCTGAGCTACTTCATCTTGAAGCATGAACAGTCGGTCAGCGAGGACGACTGGCTCAATCGCTTCATTAAGTTCGAAGTCAGCTAGCGCCTCCTGAAGCAAGGAGAGTGAGTTTTCGCATTCCGCAACGTCATTGACTCTTCCGGCCTCCATCAAGTCCCACTCCAACGCAAATGATGCAAATTTCTGCCGAAGATTCGCCTCGCTTCGCCTAGACCAGCGTGACGACTTGATATCGAACCCCCTAAAGACATAAAGGGCCGACTGGAAGTGCCCAGGATTTTCGAGGATATCCAGCAACCTAGCCGCTGCAGCATCACGGACTGCAACTACTGGATCCTGCACACTTTCATACCTGGACAAATGTCGCATGAGTGGGAATTCGCGCTCTACAAGACCTGAGTCGATTTGACCGAGGCGATCGGCCAGCATCTGTACGATGCCAACCAAGGATTCCTCCCCAAGGAGGCTTCGACCGTATTTATGGTCAAGGATAAGCATGACAAGGTGTCGATCCCTGACGGATACCTCACGTCGAGTTGAAACTCCGTAGTGCTGAGCACTGTCCACCCAGGTACAAGATTCCGCAGACCCAAGTCGAGTCAATGCATCCATCAAAACCCTCTGATGGCCAGGAGCGAGGCGAGGAAATTGCCGCCCTCGCGGCGCAGCACCAAAGAAAGCGTCTAACACAGACCTAAGGATTTGATTTCGGGGAGCCTCACCGAGTTCCCAGAGAGCAAGCGTCTCCGCTTGCTCAAAGAAGATACAACCCCGCGCCATCTGATCAATCTCATCAGGGTGGGATGATAGGTATGACGAGACATAATCAACAAAGGAAGGGTTGGCCAGCTGAATCAGCGCAGCGCGGTTCCCAGGATGAAACCCGTTCGTTTGATCATCGAGAGCCGCATTTGCAGAGATCTGAATAAATGTGCCTTCCAGCTTCTTGAGTAGCAGCCGAAATCTATGCAGGTCCGTGCATCGACCTCCAGTAACACCCTCGTACGAGTTTAGCGCGCGGTGCAGGTCTCTGAGTTCGACTCTAGTACGGATGGTGGCCAGGACCAGCAGCAGGCTCCTCTCCGCCACAGAGAGCTGGCTTTCAAAAATGCGCTCCCATAGCTCACGTGGATCGTCAAGCGCATCCAGCACGTACTCAAAGAAATATTCTTCGCCAACTCCAGAATCTTCAAAGTTTTTCGTGACAAGCTCGATGATTCGGGGATTGAAGTTGGCGTGCCGGATAACGTCCATATACCTCCTCTCCCGCAAGATGGACTCACGCGCGACATCAGAGAGTTTTGCGAAGTGAATATGATTGTAGAAGATTTCCGCCTTTTGCTTAGCCGTGTAGTGGGAGAGGTTCAGAACCATCTTCCCGTTGGTCAGCGCTCGCGAACTCTGCAGGCGTTCGTGAACCTGCTGGGCCTGCTGGAGAATGTACTCACGCGTGGTCATGATCAGGATCTTGTCATCCACGTCGCGAATGCGTTCGATCAGGCCTACCAGTCTACTGTCTTCATTTTTATTCAGGCTGTCGAGTAGCGAATTCTGACCCAGGAAGTCGTCATACAGAAACGCCTGCCTAACTCCCGGCTTCCACACCTTCTCAATATCCGCCACGTCACTGGAAGCAGAATGAACTTCCCATCCGTGCGATAGAAATTTAACGAGAAGCGTCTCGGCGAGAGTCGTTTTACCGATTCCCGGCTCTCCGGAGATCACGCAAACATGGTGCTCGTCCAGCATCTTCAACGACTGCGGGTAAGCGTCGCTGTGAACATAAAGCCTGCGCCGCTTGACGATCCGGTCGACAAGTCCCGAGCTCCGCCGGTGCAGATCAGAGTGGAGTAGATGCTCCAAGACGGCACTCGAAGTAATCCACAGCTTAAAATTATTGATCTCCACGTGAGGGTGCAACCTCAAGAAATTGTCAAGGTCATCCACACCCCAAATGTCGTCGACTTCCAGTCGCACCCCGGTAAACATAGTCGCAATTTCTTGCTTATTCTGGCGCGTCAGCGAAGCCGAAGTGGCCAAAATGTAACGACAGGGGAATCGGTCGCCGATCTTCTTGGCCTCGGCTTCGAGCTGTCCCCTGATCTGCGCAAAAGTCTTCCCCGGCGAATGCTTGCATTGGGCAACGAGAGTTTCCTCGCCGTTTCGATGAAGGCGGATATCGACTCCACCATCTCGGCCTGGCGGAAACGTCTCCATGCACACCCCATGGTGTGCCTGAAGGAGGTCCCTGACCAAGATTTCGAAATCGTGGGGAGAGAGATCGCTGTAGTTGCGCGCCATGCAGTCAGTATCTCCATGCGGCCTCGGTACCGGAGCATACTTTGCAGAAGATCCTTCCCCGACCAGCGGCCACGAGAGCGCTCACGACTCGCCGACTCACCGTGATGCCAGCGCAGGCAGGCAGCTACAGCAGACTTGCGCTTCCCCTGCAATCCCCGGACCAAGTACTCGACGGGCTGTCGCTCAGACACAGTTGACTCCTGCGAGTGATCCGCGAGCGAGCATGGCCTCGAACCGGAACTCGCGCAGGTCAGAGGGCCTTCTGAGTAGAACCGAGTATGCCCTCCAGAGCCGTGTGCACGAAGCCCCGGGCTTTGGCCCGGGGCTTCGTGTCGTTGTGGCGCGCGGCTGTTAGCCGAAGGCGCCTGCCGACAGGTGGGGGACCTCGTTACTGTCTCCGTGGTCGGAGGCGCCCAGCGTCAAGAGGCGGTGGCCGCGGCTTGCGGCTACGCGGAGTGCGTCTCGCAGGGCGCCGGTGAGGTCTGATGCCACGAGACGGAGTTCTTCCAGGGTCGACGACTCGTCGGCGAGTACCTCTTGGGCGTGCTCCAGGAGCTCGGCGGCGACGTCGAGTTGGGCGGCTTCGGTGCGGTCGGCCAGACGGGACAAGGGGCCGCCGGCGGTGTCGGTGCTCAGGAAGCAGGGCTTGCCGTCGGGGCCCGACCATGGGAGGAGTCGGAGCTCGTTGTGGGGCGTCATCCTTCGGCCCTTCTGCCTTCGGGCGTGTGGTGGGTGGTGAAGACGGCTTCCGCGCGGTCGCCGGGGAGGGCCAGGAGCGCGGCCTCGACGACGCGGCCGGCGGTGTCGGTCGCTACGCGGGTGATCGCCAGAACGGCGAGGGTTGGGCTGATTCGGAGGGTTGCCGCTTCCACTGGAGTGGGGAGGCGAGCGCAGACCCTCTCCTCAACCTCGGCCAGTGGCGTCGCCACGGTTGTGGGCCAAGTCGACTCGTCGGGTATGACAGCTGGCGCCAGATCGCGAGGGATGTAGACGCGGGACAGGCTGTGTGGCGAGGTTCCGTCGTGACTCAAGCACTGGAATTCGGTGAGGGGACTGCCAGCCGGCACCCGCAGCAAGACGGACAGGTGGCCGCGCGCCCGGATTTTGGTGGTGCGGACGCTGATCTGCAGGTCCGGAGTCGGCAGTGTCGGGCCGCCGCCGGGGTACGTGATCCTGCGAAGAGGGGGACGAACGAAGTTGCCCTTGCCGTGGATCTTTTCGACAAAGCCTTCGGCCTGGAGGAGTGCGAGGGCGCTCCGTAGGGTCGGCGTGCTGACCGCGTAGCGGGCGGCGAGTTGAGCTTCGGAGGGGAGACGGTCGCCGGCCTTAATGCGGCCGGTCGAGATCTGGGCCCTGAGGTCATCGGCGATGACGTGACGGCGAGAGGCCACGGAGCTGATCACCAACTCTCTGCATCCTCAGGGCGATGAGCCGGGTTCGGGAGTGCATGGTCAGCAGTTCGCCAGACTCGAAGAGGAGGCGCTTTGCACCGCCCGGAAGTTGGATGAGGTTGGCCACGCGGCACGGTTGGCCGCCGATCTGGATGATGTCGCCCCGCTGGACGTTGGTCGAGGTGATCTCGACGCTGGAGGCCAGCGCGCCGCTCGGCGTCCAGCTCCTCATGGGGTTGCCTCCTTCGGCGCTTCCCGGCCGGCCGCCGGGTGGCAGGGGCAGTCACACGCCTCGTAGATCACGGGGACGCCGACCGGCGCCAGGGACGGCGAGGACTGCGCGCACTCGTGGTGCGTGCCGATCCGACACGAGCTCGATCGGTAGGGGGCGGCTTTCGCGCGCATCAGTAGACCTCCGGCGGCACAAGGTGCGGCGGCCCTAAGGGGCGCACTCTGGTGCGCCCAACTGCGCAGCAGATACGGTTCAACACGCTGATCAGCTCCTATCGCTGATGGCCAGGTCCCCGGACATCGCCCGTCGCGGGGGCCGTTCTGTGTACGGCGGCCCATAAGGTGCGGCCGTTCAAGCTGCTGGCTTGGAGCCCGAATCGATCGGCCTCCGCCACCACTTCCAAGGCCTCCCGCCATGTTTCGGCGGGGAGCGATTCCGGCACCTCCGCTTCGATCCACGTGTGACGGGCGTGCTCCTCCACGCGCGTGGTAAGTCCGAGGGCGGACAACCTGGCGGCGATGTCCTCCGCGCTTGCTGCCGAAGCGGGCACAGGAGAGCCTCCGTCGCCAAGGGATCACTTTGCGTGAAGCTAGTTAACTAGATTAGGGCTAGTGGACTAGATTTTCCATATGCCTGAGCAGCAGCCGCCGTATCTCCGCATCGCTGACGAACTCCGGCGGAGGATCGCGGAGCGCGAGTGGGAGCCCGGAGACCGGCTCCCCTCGCGTGCCCAGATCGGCCAGGAGTGCGGCGTCGGCGAGAACGTCGTCCGTCGGGCGCAGGAGCTGCTGATCTCCCAAGGGGTGCTGGAGGGGCGGGCGGGATCCGGAACGTACGTCGCGGAGCCTCGTCAGCGTGTGCGCGTGGTTCGCTCGTCGGCACGCGAGCAGGGTGGCGGTTCGCCGTTCCGGGCCGACATGAGGGCCTTGGGTAAGCAGGGGGACTGGGAGAGCCGGACCGAGGCCAAGGTTCCGGCGCCGGCGGAGATCGCTGCTCGGCTCGGCATCGTCGAGGGCGACCTGTGCGTCCGCACGGTGTACGAGTTCCTCGCCGACGGTCGGCCCGCGCAGTTGTCGACGAGCTGGGAGCCGTACGACCTCACTGGCGGAACTCTCGTCGTCCTTCCCGAGGGCGGGCCACACGCCGGGGTCGGCGTCGTGAACCGGATGGCTGAGATCGGCGTCACCGTCAGCCATGCCGTCGAGCAGCCGGAGCCGCGGCAGGCTACTGCCGAGGAGGCGTCTCTTCTCGGGATTCAGAAAGCCTCGCTCGTCACCCACATCCGGCGGACGTACTACAGCGACGAAGGGCGGCCCGTTGAGACGGCGGACATCGTCGTCCCCGCCACTCTGTGCGAGATCGTCTACGAGATTCCGATCAGCCGTTAGCTGGGGGGGCGACATGCACAACGAACGGCACGACGAGCCGCTGTCTGATGAGGAGCTGGAGCTCTTCATTCAGTACCTGCATCGGTTCGCGAACCACGACGTGGACATCTGCGCCAGGATGGAAGCTGGGTATCCCGAGTTCCCCGTCTACGTGGTGTTCGGCAGGGACTACCCCCCGATCGGGGAAGCCTCGGACTACCACCGTCCGTTCGCTGGCCGCCGGCGGCCGACATCCACAACTGGTATCAACGATGCTGGATGACAGCAGTCCACCCTGGCTCCGCACGTACCCCGCCAGCCCGTCCAACTCCACGACACCCCGACCGAACGGCGCATGTCGCGCTCCGCTACGGGGAGCTTGCTGACGATGTCGTGAGCGAGCGGGTTGAGCTCTGAGCACGCGTGCCAGATGCGTGCCAGATCGAGCGGTCAACCGCGGTCACTGGAGGTTTGCTACGGCGTCCACAGCTTGTGACAGCCGTCGCCGCGCACAGAGGGGCTGAGCTGCCATGACGGGTCAGCTGCGGGCGCCAGGCTTACAAAGCAGATGTCGGCGGTTCGAAACCGTCCGCGCCCACCAGGGAAAAGGCCCCCAGCCGATCATGGCTGGGGGCCTTTGACATCCAGATCTGACATCAACGCCCACGGTCACTTGGGGTCTGGGCCTTGTCCGGCCGATCATGACGAACGCCAGGGTTGCGATTTCGTCGAGGGGGCTCGGTGGAGGACGTTTTCGACACGACCGGGAGACCGCCGAAGGGCTGGATGCACGCGATCTTCCATGGTGGCCCGTACGGAGAGGACGTGGGCCGCTGCATCCCCGGTCCTCCCGCGCCGGAAATCTTCACGGTGCCGCTGGCCGAGGGCGGTGTCCACACGTACCGCCTGTGGACGGTGGGCTCGTGGTCCGATCCGGAAGACCCCATAGCCGTCTACAACCCTGACGGACCTCCCGTACCGCCGCCTCCATTGACTGCCCAGGAGAAGAAGTGGCTTCGGGAGGGGCGGCAACGGGATGGGCTCGAGCCGGTCAGGCTTGACGCAGTGGTCACCGGCGGACGGACGGCGTGGGACCCGGATGTCCCCACCATCGAAGCGATGCTTGCCGGGCTGCGGCACAGGGAGTACCTCCTTCTCCAGCGGCTGACCGCCCACGATGAGGGCGACTGGTACCTCCAAGTCCTGCTCGATGAGGACGACACCTACGAGGTGGTTCATCAAGCGGGCACGGCCGCGGAGCGCGAGGGGACGCGGTCAGATTCCCAGGCCGCAGTCCGTGATGCCGTCCTCCGCTGGGCAGCCGATCAGCCGAGCTGGCGATCTGTACTTGAAGGACCTAAGACCGGGGACGACTCCTGAGCAGCCGATCCATGTGACTCACGGCCTCGCGCTGCGTGTCCTGGACGACGTGGGTGTAGACGTTCATCGTCACGGCGATCTGACTGTGCCCGAGGATCTCCATCACGACCCGGGGCGGGACGCCGGCGGTGGTGAGGAGTGTCGCCGTACCGTGCCGGGCGTCGTGGAGCCGGACGACGCGGAGGTCGGCGTTCTTCGCGACACGGGTGAACGAGCGGTAGAGGTTGCGCGGCTCGATGGGCTGCCCGGTGCGGGTGGTGAAGACGTACCCGGTCTCCGTCCACTTCTCCCCGGCGCGCTCGCGGGCAGCGCCCTGCTTGAGACGCTGCCACCGCAAGGGCGCGACGCAGATCGAGGTCCTTCGTCACGCCTGGCGCGGCTCCGGCAGAAGGCCGCGCTCGTCACCCACATCCGGCGGACGTACTACAGCGACGAAGGGCGTCCTGTTGAGGCGGCTGACATCGTCGTGCCCGCCGCCCTGTGCGAGATCGTCTACGAAGTCCCCATCAAGCGGTAGCTCGCCTCAGTCCCGCAGGTGCGACCAGCCGTCCCGGTTGGAGAAGCTCTCGAAGCAGTACCGGGTCGCGCGGTCCACTCCTCTCCGGTGGCCAGTTCGTATGCCTGTTCCGGCACGTTCAGCAGCCATTCGCCGTCGTACTCGGTGGAGGTGTACGGGGAGAACTTGTCGACGTCGAGGAGGACGCTCTCCCACACGGCCTGTCCCGCGGCCACGACGGCGCATCGTGCGTACAGGAACACGTCGGACGACTGGGGGAAGGGGTTGTCATCCCGTGCCGTCACGTCGATGACCGGTAGGCTGCCGAACTTCTCCTGGTCCAGGCGGTAGAGCTCCTCAGCGAGACGCTGGCAGTTCGCGTAGGTGGCCTCACCGTTCAGGGTGGCTGTCAGCGCCCAGAAGTCGGCCCATGTCATTCTCACGGGCGCAGGATGTCAGGGCGGTCTGACATTCACGCCGCCGGATCACCAGGGAGCGCCCCGCCAACTCGTATCAGATCGTCTACGGGATTCCGATCAGCAGAGCCGCAGCCCTCTGCGGGATCCTCCATCAACCAGCAGCAGAGTTAAGTGGCAGGTCCATGGGATCGGTCGTGATGGTTCCCGTCCACCAGCCTGGTTCGTCGCTTGCCTCCCAGGAGATCGTCAGCGGTCGGCCGGCCAGGTTCTGGGCCTTGCCATGTGCGGCTGTCTGGGCCTCGCCGGGTTCGCTGCCGGCGCTGGGCTGGGCGAGGTAGCCGTCGACGATGGCGCCAGAGAAGTACATGGCATAGCGCCACACGTCAGGCGTGCGGTACAGGACGAACGACTTCGGTGCCCCGAGTCTGTCCCACCAGTGCTTTCGTCCACTTTTCATGACCGGCACGGTAGCGGCGGCGGCCCAAGAGCCGCCGGTGTGTTTCAGCTCGGGTATCGTCCGGCCCAGCTGCAATCCCGGTGCTGCAAAGACGGGCGATCGAGCAACGGATGACCGGGAGTTCCCGTTGCTTGCGCCCGTACCAGCCGAAGGCCCAGGCGTGCCTGATGGACGTTGCGAGGTGCCGTCATGGACTCAGAACGAAGGTCCCGGATAGCCGGCGTGGCTGAGGCAGCGTGGCCTGTCTGGGCCGAGAGCTGTGACGCTGCGATCTTGCAGGAGTTCTTGAAGCAGCGCGGCTGTGACGGGATGGACGCCGTCATGGTCACTATGCAGGTCGTCGGTTGTGGGCTCTCCGAAGCGCAGGAGATGTTCTTCGCCGCGCCTTGCCGTGCGGCCGAGCTCCGATTCCATAACGCCGTAATCGACGGCTTGGAGCGGTCCCAGGACGATGCCTGAAATGCAGCGTGCCTCGGGTACCTGACATTATCCACGGCCGACATCAACGGCAGTGGATGGCGGCGAACGTACTCGGTACCCACGCCTGGGACCCCGCGATCGAACTTACAACGCAGATGTGGGCGGTTCGGAACCGTCCGTGCCCAGCAGTGCGAAGGCCCCCAGTCGATCTCGACTGGGGGCTTTTGGCATTCCCTTGCGGTCGAGGGGGGCGATCGGTCATCACCGGGGCGGTGTATGCGGACGCGGCCTGGCCGTCGTTGTCGGGGGACGGTGCGTTCCGTTGGGCGGTCAGGAGGGGAGGGTGACGATCTGCCAGGCGATCATGCCTGTGGCTCCGGTGGTCGCGGCGATGTCGATCGGCAGGTCAGCGGGGGCGTTCATGATGCGTCGGCCCGCGGGTGCTCCGTCGCACGGCAGGGGCTCAGGCGGCTCTTTCGCGATGACGACCTTCACCGTCCCTGTGCCTACGCACGCCACGGAGACCCTGTAGCTCTTGCCCTTTTTGAGCGGGGAGCGACTGTGAACGCCGTCCCCGACCCGCTCCAGGCCGGATTCCACGAATTCCGGGTCGTCCGGCGAGACCGTCTCCAGAGCGGCCTTGGCGCGCTTGCCCTGGTCCTCCTCGTTCTCCCCCGGGAGTGACCGCGTTCCCGTCGGGCTCTTCGTCGGCGATTCCGGCGGAGTGCCTGACGGTGTCGTGCAGCCGGTCGCCAGGGCGGTTAAGAGTGCGAGGGTCGCCGTTGCGGTCAGTGGCTTGCGCAGTGCCGTCACGAGCTCGTCTTTCAGTAGGGCCGTCCGGCCTTCGAGGTGGGCGGCTTCGCGGTTTCGTACCTGCAGGACTGATGGTGGGGCCACCCGTTCGCTCCATCCAACCAGTACGCGGCTCCTCGTCGATCATGGTGGGGTGGGTGTGGTCGGATGAGGGGATGAGCACCCTGTACTTGTTCGCAAGCGCCGCCGAGCCCGTCTTCGACATCGCCCGTGTCATCGAGGACGCGCAGGCCGACGGATGGGACGTCTGTCTCGGGCTCACCCCCACTGCGGCCCGTTGGCTCGCCGGGTCGCTCGATGGGCTTGCCGTGCTCACCGGGCATCCCGTGCGCTGGGACTACCGGCTCCCCGGTGAGCCGGCCGTGTGGCCGGAGGCCTCGGCGATCCTTGTCGCGCCGGCCACGTTCAACACCGTCAATCAGTGGGCGCTCGGGATCGCCGACAAGTTCGTCGTCGGTGTCGTCGCCGAGGGGATCGGGAAGGGCATCCCGATGGTGGCCATGCCGTGCGTGAACGCCGCCTATGCCCAGCACCCGCAGTTCGAGCGGTCCGTGGAGACCCTCCGCGGTGCCGGGGTGTCCGTGTTGTACGGGGAGGGTGGCGTCGTACCGCACGAGCCGGGGCGCGGCGATCCGGCGGCGTACCCGTGGCGGATGGCCCTCGATGCCGTGCGCGAGCGGGTGGCGGCCGGCTGAGGAGCCTCAGGTGTCTCCGGCGAGTTGACGGGAACCTGCCGGGGCCGGTGTACTCCGGACATGGCTGAGGTGGGGGACGCGCCCGAAGCAGGGGTGCAGGGCGGCGAGATGACGCCGCAGCGGTACATCGAGACCAGGCTCGCGCAGTACCAGGGGTGGTACGACGCCAAGGCGACCCGGATGAAGGCGATGCATCTGCGGATGCGGACCGTGTCCGTCGTCGGCGGGGCGCTCGTGCCGGTGTTCGTGAATCTGGACCTGGCGTTCGCGCGCGTCACCGCCACGGTGCTGAGCGTCGTGGTCGTCGCCGCCGTGTCGCTGGAGAGCGTCTACCGGTACCGCGAGCAGTGGAAGAACTACCGGTCGACGGAGCAGCTGCTCGGGCACGAGCGGGTCTACTTCGAGACCAAGGTCGGGCCGTACCACAACCTGGCCAGGCGCGAGGCGTTCTCCGTCCTCGTCGCCCGCGTCGAGAAGGCCATCGCCAACGAGAACTCCGCGACCCTGAACGTCATGACCCTCGGCGGGCAGGTCAACTCCGATGTGCAGCAGCATGGGATTCCCGCTGCTCGGCAGGAGCCCGAGGGGGGTTGAGGGGGGCGTAGGGCAGCTGCGGGCCTCGGGGATTCCGGGCCCGCTGCCGTCAGACCTCCTGTCGGGTCAGCACCACTTGTAGTCGACCCGCGTCGAGTTGTACGAGCACCAGTCCACGCTCGTGCCGTTCGACCTGCGCAGCGTCGCCGTGTCCCTGTCGTTGTTCCAGACGTACGCCGCACGGTTCTGGTACACGTTCGCGGCCGTGTTCGTGCCGCGGCCCGTGCGGACCGTCACGATCTTGCCCTTGCCGAGCGTGTAGTTGCCGAAGGTGTACTTGTGGTTGGCCGCGTCCGTCAGCGTCCAGCCCCGCAGGTTCACCGCCGCGCCGGTCGTGTTGCGTATCTGGACGTACTCGCCGTTCAGGCTGGTGTTGGACCGGTTGTCCGTGCCCGGGCTGTCGTAGTAGATCTTGTACAGGTGGACCGAGCCGGCTGCCTGCGCCGGCGAAGGCAGCAGCAGGATGCCGGAGGCGGCGGCCGCGGTCACGGCCGCGAGCGTGCGTACGCGAAGCATGAATGTCCCTCAGTTCTCTGCCGGACGCCCGCCGATGGGGTCCGGCGAGCACACAGGATATGCATGTTCTTCACTTTCTCTGCACAAGTTCCGGCCAGTCTCGGTCGGCCGTCCTAGACTCGGCGCATGACCGGCGACTCGCTGCGGATCACCGTCCTCGGGTCCGCCACCCCCTTCCCCCGGCCGGGCAACGCCTGCTCCGGCTACCTCGTCGAGGGCGGCGGCGTCCGCCTGTGGGTGGACGCCGGGACCGGCACCCTCGCCGAGCTCCAGCGGTACGTGTCCCTCGGCGAGGTCGACGCCGTGTGGATCTCCCATCTGCACGCCGACCACAGCGCCGATCTGCTCACCGCCTTCTACGCGTTGCTCTATGCGGGACTCGATCTCCCGCTGCCCGTCCCGCTCTTCGGCCCGCCAGGCATCGCCGACCGGCTCGCCGCCTTCCTCACCAACGGACCCGACCGCAGCCCCGTCGAAAGGGCCTTCGCCGTCGAGGAGTTGTACGACCGGCATGTCGCCCGCATCGGCGGGCTCACCCTCCGCTCGCGCGCGGTCGACCACGGCGGCCTGCCCGCCTTCGCCCTGCGCGTGGAGGACGAGGAGGGGTGCTCGCTCGTCTACTCCGGGGACTGCGAGCCCTGCCCCTCGCTCGTCGAACTCGCCCTCGACTGCGATCTGTTCCTCTGCGAGGCCGATGGCTGCGTGCCCGGGCACCATTCGGCGGCGCAGGCCGGACGGAGCGCCGCCGATGCCCGCGTCGGCCGTCTCGTCGTGACCCATGTCGGGGCGGGGTCCTCCCCGGCGGACGCCGTCGCCCAGGCCGCCGCGGAGTTCCCCGGAGTCGTCGTCCACGCCGATCCCGGGCTGCGGTTCGAGGCCGAGGTGGGGGGGGCGGGTCCGGGGGCGGGGACGTGGCTGGGGCCGGGGATGTGGCCGCAGGTGAGGCCGGGGGTGTGGCTGGGGCCGGGGGTGTGGCCGCAGGTGAGGCCGGGGGTGTGGCCGGGGCCGGGGGTGTGGCCAGAGGTGAGGCCGGGGGTGTGGTCGGGGGCGCCGCCGGGGTTCTCACGCGTCGAAGTCGTACTCCAGGACGTACGACGACGAGTCCAGCGTCATCTCGTTGAGCTCCACCGCCATCCCCGGCCCCGTGAACGCCGTGCGTCCGATGAGGACCACCGGCGTCCCGAACTCCAGGGAGAGCCGGTCCGACTCGTCCGCCGTCGGCATCCGGCAGCGGATCTCCTCCCGGAAGCGCACCGGCCGGTGCCCCAGCTCCGTGAGCCGGGCGTAGGTGCCGCCCGGGCCCGTGTCCGGCTCGGTGATCGGCGTGCCCCGTACCAGCTCCGCCGAGAGGTACGAGACCGACAGAAGCACCGGCTTGGCGTCCAGTACGAAACGGCGGCTCCGGACACAGACGGGCGCCCCCGGTGCCAGGTTCAGCGCCCCCGCGACCCGGTCGCCGGCCTCCGTCTCGCCCACCTCGATCTGGTCCACGACCAGCTCCCGGTCCTCGACGTCCGCCGACCAGACCGAGCGCCCGCTGCCCCACTGCTCGCCGGCCAGGCGCGGGATGCCCCGGCGGCGCAGCGGACGGAAGACCCGGACGAAGACCCCGGCGCCCTTGCGCGCCTCGGCGAGCCCCTCCGTACGCAGCACGGAGAGGGCCTGGCGGGCCGTCATGCGGGCCACGTCGTACGTCGTCATGAGGTCGTTCTCGCCGGGGAGCCGGTCGCCCGGCGCGAAGGCGCCCGACTGGATCGCGGTTCTCAACTCGTCGGCGATGCGCTGGTACTTGGGCCGACGAGCGCTGTCCTGGTCAGTCACGGGTGGACCACTCCCTTCACTTGCGGGACACCCTACGGCGCACTCCGCGGCCCGAGGGCACACCCGTGCGCCGTCCCGCCCGGTCGATCCATCCATCGGGGGACATCTCTAGAGATACGTTGACAGGGCGGGGTCACCGCGCTTCCCTGAGTGTCCCCAGGCTTCAGGAATCGGGACGGAGGGGATGCGTGCAGCCACTGCCCGAGGTCGGTGACCTCGTCCGCGACACCGCCACCGGGCGGGTCGGTTTCTATGTGGAGAGCGTCTCCGGGCGCTTCCTGATCCGCGCCGTCCACGGTGGCACCGAGTGGGAGGCCGAACCCGTCGACGTCCAGCCCGCCACACCCCTGCACGAGCTGCGCGCCCGCACCGCCGAGATCAACGCACGGAGCCGACGCGGCCTCGGTGGGTGAGCAGGCGTTCCCTCTCCTCGGGGGGGCAGGCGTTCCCTCCCCTCGGGGGGTGAGCAGGCGTTCCCTCTCCTCGGGGGGGCAGGCGTTCCCTCCCCTCGGGGGGTGAGCAGGCGTTCCCTCCCCTCGGGGGGAACAGGCGTGCCCTCACCTCGGCGGGTGAGATGCTCGCCCTTCGGCGGTTGTCAGTGGGCCGCGCCACACTGGAGGCATGTGCCGCAGCATCAAGACCCTCCGCCCGCCCGCGCTGCCCGATGAGGCGACCGAGGACGACATCCGCGCCGCCGCCCTGCAGTACGTCCGCAAGGTCTCCGGCTTCCGCGTCCCCGCCGCCCACAACCGCGAGGTCTTCGAGCGCGCCGTGGACGAGATCGCCGACGCGACCGCGAGACTCCTCGACGGCCTTGAGGTGCGCGGCGCGCACCCCGCTCCCGTCAGGACGCGGGTGCGGGAGCCGCAGCCGGACGCCGTATGAGGTACGCGGCGAGCCCGCCCGCGAGGAAGAGCGCGAGGGTCGACACCCCCGCGCTGAACCAGGTCGCGCCCAGCCACTGACCGCCCAGCCAGCCGAGCCCCACGCTGTACGAGGCCCAGGTCACGCCCGCGAGCGCCGACCACGGCAGGAACTCCTCGGCCCGCCGCTTCGCCGCGCCCGCGCCCAGTGAGACCACGGAGCGGCCGGCCGGGGCGAAGCGCGCCAGCACCACGAGCAGCCCGCCGCCCCGGGCGAGCGCGGTGCCGAGACGTTCCTGCGCCAGTGAGAGGCGACGTGAGCGGGCGATCGCCCGGTCCAGCCTGGCCCCTCCCCGCAGGGCCAGTCGGTACGCGAGGAAGTCGCCGAGCACCGAGGCGGTGGCGGCGCAGAGGAGCAGGGGGAGGAGCGACGGCACGCCGGTCGAGGCCCCCGTGGCCGTGGCCGCCGCCGTGGCGGCGGTGATCACCAGGAAGCCGCTCGGCAGCACGGGCAGGAAGACGTCGAGCAGGATCGACGTCGCCACCACCGGGTAGATCCACGGGCCGGCGGTGAGCGACCGCAGCGAGCCCAGGCTGTCGAGCAGATTCACAGGGCCAGAGCCTACGCGGGGGCGGGGGGCCCGCCGCCGGTGGGTGCCGGGAGGCGGCTGCCGCGCGTCCGGGGTCGTCACCGGGCGCGGTACACGAGAAGGGCCGGAAACCGTGCTGCGGTCTCCGGCCCCCTCCGGTAGCAGGCACCTCCGGTTGCCGGTTGCCGGTTGTTGGAGGGGTCGGTTGTCGGGAGCTAGCCGGTAGGCCGTAGCTACGGGCTACCGGTAGCCCGTAGCTGCCGGTTGCCGGTTGCCGTTCGCCCGTAGCCCGTAGCCCGTAGCCCGTAGCCCGTAGCCCGTAGCCCGTAGCCCGTAGCCCGTAGCCCGTAGCCCGTAGCCCGTAGCCCGTAGCCCGTAGCCCGTAGCCCGTAGCCCGTAGCCGGTGGTCGTGCTTGTGCCCGTGCTCGTGCGGTCAGGCCGCGACCGGCGTGCCGTGCTCCTCGCGTGCCTTCGCGTCCGTGGCCTCCCCGGCGCCGAAGAGCCGGTCGAGGGCCAGTGCGCCCGGGCCGGTGAACACGAGCAGTGCGAAGGCCCAGCAGAACATGGCCGCGTTCTCGCCGCCGTTCTGGAGCGGGAAGAGCGACTCCGGCTGGTGGACCTTGAAGTACGCGTACGCCATCGAGCCCGAGGCGAGGAACGCGGCGCTCCGGGTGCCGAGCCCGGCCAGGACCAGGATGCCGGCGCCGAGCTGGATGACGGCGGCGTACCAGCCCGGCCAGGTGCCCGCCGGTATCGCGCTGCCGCCGAGGAGGCCGAAGAGCGAGGCGGCGCCGTGGCAGGCGAAGAGCAGGCCGACGACGATGCGGAAGAGGCCGAGCGCGTAGGGCTGGGCCTGGTTCAGGCGGTCGGTGAGGCCCGTCGGGGCGGAGGCGGTGCCGGGCGCGGCGGCGGTGCCGGCCTTGGCGGTGTTCGGGTCGTTCAGGTCGGTCATGGGGATGGGACTCCTTCGGCCTGGCCCTGTCCGTGGGGGGAGCGGGGCGCGGGGGACGGAAACCGATGAGGCCGTAAGGTTAGGCACCCCTAACCGATACTTGCAAGTTCAACATTCGGCCATCGGGGAGTGCGGGGTGAGTCCACTCCCCGATGGCCGTCGCTGACGCGAGCTCAGAAGACGTGTGGTCAGCAGCCGTTGAGGACGGACTGGAGGGCGCTCTTCTCGGCGGAGTCGATGCTGAGGTTCCAGTAGTACTTCACCTGCACCCACGCCCGGACGTACGTGCAGCGGTAGGCCGTCCGCGAGGGCAGCCACGTCGCCGGGTCCTGGTCGCCCTTGGCCTGGTTGACGTTGTCGGTGACGGCTATGAGCTGCGGGCGCGTGAGGTCGTTCGCGAAGGACTGGCGCTGGGCGGTGGTCCAGGAGTTCGCGCCCGAGCGCCAGGCCTCGGCGAGCGGGACCATGTGGTCGATGTCGAGGTCGGAGGCGGCGGTCCAGGTGGCGCCGTCGTACTCGGAGTACCAGCTGCCGCTGATCGCGGCACAGTTGGAGTCGGTGACGACGTTCACGCCGTCGCGCTTCAGGACGGTCTCGCGCGTGTTGCAGGTGCCGGACTGGGTGATCCAGTGCGGGAAGAGGTCCCGGCTGTAACCGGTGGTGGAACCCTCCGCCTTGACCGTGAGCGCGGCCAGGTAGGTACGGGCGGTCGCGGCGCTGACCGGGGTGGGCATGGCGGCCTGCGCGGCCGGGGCGGTGGCGAGGAGGCCGGTGACGGTGAGGGCGGCGGAGGTGGCGAGTACGGCGAGTCGACGCGCGTAGATCATGCCGACGGGCATGTGAACTCCCTTGATGTGGGGGGACCTTGGCTGGACGCCGTCCCCGCGGGCTGCCGGGCGGTGGGCCCGGTCATCGTGGCGGCGCCAGGTTTCCTTGGGGGGTGCGCCAGGTAACAGAGTGGCGACATGAGCACGTCACATCAAGGGGTGTGGCGGTCCTGATGGAGCGCCAGATTCCGCCCGGCGGTGAGGGGTTCGGGTGTTCATCGCTCCAAGACGGTGACCCGAGGGCGTCCCGGAAGCGGCTCGTGCGCGGTCGGAAAGGGGAGCGCCTCGCGCGCAGCCCGAAACGCCTCGCGCGCGGCCGGTGAGCTCCGGCCGCGCGCGAGGGGGGAAGGGGGGAGGGAGGGTTACGTCAGGACGGTCAGCGTGATCGAGCCGTCCGCCGCGGGCTCCACCCGCAGCCGCGTGAGGTCGGCGACGTGCACGTCAGGGGCGAACGCCGCCGCGCGCGGGCCCACGCCCACGACGCGCATGCCGGCCGCGCGGCCCGCCTGGATGCCGGCCTCGGAGTCCTCGAAGACCACGCAGTCCGCCGGGTCGAAGCCGAGCGCCGCCGCGCCCTTGAGGAAGCCCTCGGGGTCCGGCTTGCTCGCCCCGACGCTCTCGGCGGTGACCCGGATCTCCGGCATGCGGAGCGCCGCCGCGCCCATCCGTGCCTGGGCGAGGGCCTCGTCGGCCGAGGTCACGAGGGCGTGCGGGAGGCCGGCGATCGCGGCCATGAAGGCGGGGGCGCCGGGGACGGGTACGACCCCGTCGAGGTCGGCGGTCTCCTCGGCCAGCATCACCCGGTTGTCGGCGTGGTTCTCCGCCATCGGGCGGTCCGGGAGCAGGACGGCCATCGTCGCGAACCCCTGGCGGCCGTGGACCACCTTGAGCACCTCGGCCGCGTCGAGGCCCTGCCGGTCCGCCCAGCGGCGCCAGCAGCGTTCGACGACGGCGTCCGAGTTGACGAGGGTGCCGTCCATGTCGAGAAGGAGGGCGCGGGCGGTGAGCGTTGCCGGGGTGGTGGCAGGCATCGGGTCTCCAGAAGGGGTGGCGCGGAGAACGAAGCGGTCCCGCCCACCGGTCAGGGAGTGCGGGCGGGGCCACTTTGTTCTTCTACGATACAAAACCGGGGGCCGTCTTGGCCAACCCGGTCCACGTCCCGGAATCCCGCGGCCCGCCGCCGCCCGCCGTGCAGGGCCTACAGCCAGGTGCTCCGCTCCAGTGCCTCGCGCGTGTGGGGGCCGTACACGCCCTTCGGGTCGCCCTCGATGTACATCCAGGACTGGTAGCTCTTCACCGCGCGCCAGACCTCCTGGTCGTACTGCCCGTCCACGTCGCCGTGGTACGCCCCCGCGAGGGTCAGCCGCGCCTGCAGCTCGACGACCTCGTCGCCCGACGAGCCGATGTTCAGCGTGACCGCAGCCTCCTCGGTCTCCCGGGGCGGCTGCGTGGACGGCGTGGCCGTCGTCGGCGCCGCGGTCGTCGGGGTCGCGGAGGAGGGGGCGGCCGGAGGGGCCGCCGCGCTCGGGCTCGCGGTCGTGCGGGTGGGGGCGGGGGACGGCGAATCGGTCGTCCGCTGCGGGGTCGGGGAGGACGTGGTCGGCTCCGGGGTCTCGGAGGAGGGGGACGGCGCCTCCGACACGGCGACGTTCAGGGACGCGCTCGTGGTCACCTCGGGCACGGCCGCCCGGTCGTCGGTCTCGTCCGCGCCGCCGAGGACGGCCGCCGCCAGGGCCGCGGTGCCCGCCACGGCGACGGCGGCCACCGCCGCGACCATCACCCCGCGCTTGCGGCCCCGCGCCCGCGCCTGCTCATGGCCGCGCGCGGGCGGTACGTCGCCGATGCCGCGCAGCAGCAGCGGCATCGTCTCGGAGGGGTCGCCCGCGGCGCCGGGGTGCATGTGATCGGAGTACGGCTCCGGGCCCGGTCCGCCAGGCTGTCCCCCTGCCGCGTACGCCGCCGGTATCGGTGCGGTGAGGTCGCTCTCCGGGCGGATCGCCGCCAGCTGGGCGGTCGGCGGGTCCTCCGTCGAGTACGCCGGCAGATGCGCGGTCGGATGCCCGCCCGCGCCGATCCCGGCCCCGTACGACCCGCCCGCGCCGATCCCGGCCCCGTGCGACCCGTCCGTGCCGATCCCGGCCCCGTGCGACCCGTCCGTGCCGATCCCTGCTCCGTGTGACCGGTCAGCGCCGATCTCCGCCCCGGAGGGCCCGTCAGTGCCTGCCCCCGCCCCGAACGACCCGCCCGCGCCTGCCCCTGCCTCGTACGGCCCCGCCGGCCCCTCGGGCGTGTCCAGGGTCACGTACGGCCTGATCCGCAGCGGGTCGAAGTCCTCGGCCGCTGCCATTTCCGCCGCCATCCCCGCCGCCCGGGCGCAGGCGCAGCCCGGTCTGTGTACACCGCATTCAGGACAGACGTGTCCGGTCATGATGGGTCCCCTCCCCGATACAACTGCGAGCGATTATGCAGCCCGCCCCTGTACGGCGGGCGAACGGCTGTGCCCTTCCGCAGGCCATAACGGGACATTCCGATCAGGATGGAGGAGCCGCCCACGGACACGGAGACGAATCCGGAGACGAACCCCGGAGACGAACCCCGGAGACGGAAGCCCGAGACGGAGACCCCATGGCCCAGGACACCCACCCGTCCCAGCTCGGCGACGCCCCCGTGCCCGGGGAGGGGCAGAGCCACCGCACCGTCCTCGTCGCGATCGGCGCCCTGCTGCTCGGGATGCTGCTCGCCGCCCTCGACCAGACCATCGTCTCCACCGCCCTGCCGACGATCGTCAGCGAGCTCGGCGGCATGGAGCACCTCTCCTGGGTGGTCACCGCCTACATGCTGGCGTCCACGGCCGGGACCCCCCTCTGGGGCAAGCTCGGCGACCAGTACGGGCGCAAGAAGCTCTTCCAGGGCGCCATCGTCCTCTTCCTCATCGGCTCCGCCCTCTGCGGCATCGCCCAGAACATGCCGCAGCTCATCGCCTTCCGCGCGATCCAGGGCCTCGGCGGCGGCGGCCTCATGGTCCTGTCGATGGCGATCGTCGGCGACCTCGTCTCGCCCCGGGAGCGCGGCAAGTACCAGGGGCTCTTCGGCGCCGTCTTCGGCGCCACCAGTGTCCTCGGCCCGCTGCTCGGCGGCCTCTTCACCGAGCACCTCTCCTGGCGCTGGGTGTTCTACATCAACCTGCCGATCGGCGTCGTCGCCCTCTTCGTGATCGCCGCCGTGCTGCACATCCCGGTGCGTCCGACCCGGCACACCATCGACTACCTCGGCACCTTCCTCATCGCCTCGGTCGCCACCTGCCTGGTCCTGGTGGCCTCCCTCGGCGGCACCACCTGGGCGTGGGGCTCGGCGCAGATCATCGGCCTCGCCGTCCTCGGAGCCGTACTCCTCGTCTGGTTCGTGTACGTCGAACGGCGGGCCGTCGAACCGGTGCTGCCACTCAAGCTGTTCCGGATCCGGACCTTCAGCCTCGTCTCGGTCATCAGCTTCGTCGTCGGCTTCGCGATGTTCGGCGCCATGACCTATCTGCCGACCTTCCTCCAGGTCGTCCAGGGCGTCACCCCGACCATGTCCGGCGTCCACATGCTGCCGATGGTCCTCGGCATGCTGATCACCTCGACCGCCTCCGGCCAGATCGTCTCGCGCACCGGCCGCTGGAAGGTCTTCCCCATCGCCGGGACCGCCCTCACCGGACTCGGCCTGCTCCTCCTCCACAAGCTGACGGAGACCAGCTCGACCTGGGAGATGAGCGTCTGCTTCTTCGTCTTCGGCGCCGGACTCGGCCTCGTCATGCAGGTCCTCGTCCTGGTCGTGCAGAACGCCGTCTCGTACGAGGACCTCGGCGTCGCCACCTCCGGAGCCACCTTCTTCCGCTCCATCGGCGCCTCCTTCGGCGTCGCCGTCTTCGGCACGATCTTCACCAACCGGCTCACCGGCAAACTCGACGAGGTGTTCGCGAGCGCGGGAACGGAGCTGCCGCCCGGCACCGGCCCCGACCAGGTCGCCGCCGACCCGCGCGCCATCGCCCAGCTCCCGCCCGAGCTGCAACCGTCCGTCCTGCACGCGTACGCCACGTCCATCACGGACGTCTTCCTGTACGCGGCGCCCGTCGTCCTCGTCGCCTTCGTCGTCGCCTGGTTCCTCAAGGAGGACAAGCTGCGCGCCTCGGTCACCGCGCCCGACACCAGCCAGACCCTCGCCTCCAACCCCGTCGAGCGCTCCTCGTACGACGAGTGCGCCCGCGCCCTGTCCGTCCTCGGCTCCAGGGAGGGCCGCAAGGCGGTCTACGTGAAGATCACCGCCCGCGCCGGGCTCGACCTGCTGCCCGCCGCGAGCTGGCTGCTGCTGCGCATCCGCCGCCACGGGACCGTCGAACCCGCCCGGCTCGCCGAGACCACCCCCGTACCGCTGCGGGTGATCGCGGAGGCGTCCCGGCAGGTGGAGGAGCGGCGCCTCGCCACCCGGGAGGGCGTCCAGCTGATCCTCACCGAGGAGGGCGTACGGGCGGCGACGGTGCTCGCCAAGGCCCGGGAGGAGTCGCTCGCCGAACTCCTCGGCGACTGGTGGGGGCCCGACCGGCCCACCGACCTCGTACAACTGGTGGAGGAGCTGACCGCCGAACTGTGCGGCTCGGACGGGGAGGGGCCCCACACGCCCGAACCGCCCCGCGACCACCACGCCTGAACCGCCTTGCGACCACGACGCCCGAACCGCCCGCGACCACCACGCCTGAACCCGGGCAACCCGGGCAACCCGGGCAACCCGGGGAACCCGGGGCTCAGAGCTCCTTGCCGTACCAGATGTCCATGTACGGCCCCGTGCAGTACGCGGGGATCTCCGCGTACCCGTGCCGCGTGTACAGGCCGCGCGCCTCGACCAGGTCCAGGCGCGTGTTGAGGACCATCCGGCGCGCGCCGAGTCCGCGCGCCTCCTCCTCCAGGTTCCGCAGCAGGGCGCCCGCGCCGCCCGCGCCGCGGAAGGCGTGCCGCAGGAAGACCCGGGTCAGCTCGGCGCGTTCGGCGTCCAGCATGAGGACCCCGCCGCAGCCGGCCGGCTTCCCCTCGAACCGTGCCACCAGGAACTGACCGGTCGGCGGGGTCAGCAGCTCGACCCCGTCGTTCGTCAGACCCTCGTCGATCTCCGCCCCGGTCGCGGGCCGCTTCCAGTAGCGGCTGGCGACGTCGTCGTAGTAGTCGCGGCGCAGCGAGGTCGCGTCCGGGGTGTCGACGCGCTCGGGAGAGAAAGTCCAGGTCATGCGGGCCATTGTGCGGCCCGCACCACCGGGCTCGCCGCCGAATTACTTGGGCGACGCCTGCTGGACGACCTCGAACGACCACAGGGTGGAGCCGGAGGCGGCGGGCTTCGGCCGCTCGCCCCCCTCGCCGGCGCCCTGGTGGGCGGCCTTCATGGAACCGTTCATCCAGTTCTGGAAGTCCTCCTCGCTGCGCCAGCGGGTGTACACCAGGTACTGGTCGGTGCCCTCGACCGGCCGCAGCAGCTCGAACCACTCGAAGCCGTCGGACCCCTCCACGGCCCCGGCCCGGGAGGCGAACCGCTGCTCGAGGACCTCGCGCTGCTCGGCCGGCACGGTCAGGACGTTGATCTTTACCACACTAGGCACATGACACCTCTCAGGAAGCACAGGCCGGGCGCTGCGCCGAGCCTTGATCACGTACGTGCAGTCTCGTACATCCGCCAGTCAAAGCGGCGTGAGGACGACTCGCAGGCGTCGCCCGTGGCGCAGCGCGAACGGTGCGCCTCGCTGATCGCGTCGAAAGGGTGGAGCGATGCGGGCCACTTCGAGGACGTGGGCAAGTCGGGGTGGGACCCGAGCATCCACCGCCCCGGCTTCGAAGAGATGATGACGGCCGTGCGGGGCGGGCACGTGGACGCGGTGGTCGTCTTCTCGCTGTCCCGCCTCACCCGCCGTGGCGCGCTGGAAGCCATGCGGATTATCGAGGAGCTGGAGACGCACGGCGTTCGGCTGGTCAGCGTCGAAGAGCCGTACCTCGACACATCCACCCCGGTCGGTGTCGGCATCCTCGCCATCATCGCGGGTCTGGCGCAGCAGGAGTCCGACATGAAGTCGGCCTACGTCTCCGCCACCAAGGACACGCTGCGGCGGGCTGGTAGCCATGTCTCCGGCGTCGCCCCGTACGGCTTCACGGCGGAGAGGGCGACGAGCGGCAAGCTGTCCGTCGTCCGACTCGTCCCGGACCCCGTGGAAGCCCCGCATGTCCGTGACATGGCCAAGTGGGCGGCAGAGGGCATGTCTGCTTCGCAGATCGCCAAGCAACTCAATGAGGACGGCGTGCCCACGAAGGCCGAGACGCTGGGGGAGTCGGGGGCCAAGCGCCTCGCCTCACGCCGTGCGCGCGGAGTCTCGGAAGCTGTGGAGCGGCCCGCGTGGGTGTCCTCTACTGTCCTGCGCATCCTGCGGGACCCGCGCCTCGCGGGGTACGCGATTGAGTGGCAGGGGCGGGTACAGGCGACCAAGGACGCCGATGGCAACCCCGTCCCGGGCAAGACGGGGAAGCGCGTCATCCTGCGTGATGACGAAGGACAGCCCGTCCAGTCGCACGAAGCGCTGATCCCCACGGAGGAGTGGTGGAAGCTCCAGGATGTGCTGGACGGCCGGACGCAGGTGGTCGTACGAGCGGGCCGACGCGTCCCGACCCTGCTGGCCGGGCACGGACTCCTGTTCTGTGACGTCTGTGGATCGGTCATGGTGACCGACCGGCGAGCCGGGAAGCTCTACTACAAGTGCAACCGGGCCGGGGGAGTCGTCGCGGGCCACGGTGGGCTCGTCATCGGCCAGGACGCAGCGGACGACGAGACCGCCGGGCGGGTGTGGGCGCGTCTCATGGCTATGGACCCCGATGACCCGGAAGACCTTGAGTGGCTGGCCGAGGCGTCACGCCGCTTCGCCCGCCAACAGGACACGTCCCAGAGGGACGCAGAATGCGCGGCAGCGCGCGCCGAGTTGGAGCACGTACGGGAGTCACGCCGCATCCTCCACATGGACCGACTCGCCGGCGTCTACGGTGACGAGACCGGTGCGCAGATGTTCAGGGAGTCCATGGCGCGGTTGGCTGCCCATGAGGAGCGGACGGTCGAACGATTGGCCCAACTGGAGGCCACTGGCGACCGAACCGTCCAGATCCCCAACGAGTGGACGAGCGTGGATGGAGATCCCATCGGGGAGGGGTCGACATGGGCGGCGTGGGACCTGGAGAAGAAGCGGGAGTTCCTGGCGCTCTTCATCGACTCCGTGAGGATTGCCAAGTCCGTCGGCAGAGGCCGGAACGCGAACACGCGGGACCGTGTGATCGTGCGATGGGCTGAGTCGCCAGACACTGCGGGGGCCTGACCGCTTGATAGATCTTGTATCGGCCCGTTGCCGGGGATGCCCGGTGGCGGGCCGTTTGGCGTTCCCCGACCCCACCGTGCGCTGCGCGTTGGTTGCTCGTCGGCGGAGCCATGACGGTATGACGGTTCAGAGTATTTTTGCCATCCCGTCATGCTCCGCCCTCCGCCTCCGCCCTCGGCTCTCGGCTCTCGGGAATCTGGTGGTCCCCACATCACAGTGAGGGACCGAGTGGAGCCGATCACAACCGGACGGACAGCCAGGAGTCTGCTGATCCCTACAACATGGTGAGGAGGTGCGGAGCCCGCCCTAGGTGCTATCTCGGGGCGTCCTCACAGGCGGGGCCGCCCCACAGCGGGGCGAGGAGGTGTTGAGAGTGTCGAGTTTCGACACTTTTTTAGAACACATAGAAAAAAATACAGAGAAAGAGAAGCCGGGGTCTCCGTCGTCACCATCGACACCGCGCGGCGCCCTCAGGCCACCTTTGGTCCCTACTACTGGGGCACCAGGGAGGAACCGAGCCCGACCGCCCACCGCACGAAGCAGCGAGGGCGCGGGGAACCTTCGCTCTCTACTGCTACCGGGAGAGAACGGTAGGGAGTCGCCCACGGGGGCGCCCGGGGAACCTTCGCTCTCCACTAACACCGAGAGCGAGAACGGCTCGACTGCCCGGAAGGGCGCGGGAATCTGTCCGTCCCTCCTACTTCCGGAGAGGGCAGGACTACCGCGTACCCACCCCGAGGGGGGAACCACGGCGGACCGAGTTCCCGCCCTCACACCGGCTCTGTCCGTGCACCACGCGCCCCGCGATACCGGGGTGGCCGCAGGTTCGTGTGGCAGAGCGCGGGGGACTGCACCGCCCATGAGTAACCGGCTTGTTCGCGAGTCGCCGAGAGGGGTTGTAAGCGCGTGCGGCCCCCCACCGTGTCCGGACCGGCCCCGCCGGCGAGGACGACGAAGCCCACCTGACCCAACAGAGCAGAGGTGCGCGGTACCGGCCCCCCCGGGGATATCGGCCGCAGAGTTCCGGGTTCGAGTCCCGGGGTGGGCACTGGTTACGGCTGCGGGAGCACGGCGCTGCCGAGAGGCGGGGTAAGTGCGGAGATACCTGCGGCTGCTTGGTCCACGGTCGGGGCCACGGGGGTGAGGCCGACGGCCCAATTCCAGTTGTCGGCCGCACTGATGGCACCGGAGAGGTCCGGGTCATCTGCGGCATGGGCGGGAGCGGCGAGAGCGACGCCCGCGAGGGCGAGTGCTGCGGCAGTAACGATCTTCTTCATGTCTTGCTGAACGAATGCCCCGGGGTGGGGAAACGGTCCCTCACCCCATCGGAGCCCGCCTAGCCCAATGGCAAGGGGCGTCGCGCTTAGACCGCGAAGGTTCCCGGTTCGAGTCCGGGGGCGGGCACGAGTTACGTGTAGGAACGCGGCGGCCCGCTCCGGGCTGCCATGGCCAACGCAACGATCCAGCCGAGCACCGTCCATCCGAGAAAGATGTTGATCACTATGACCGACCCTCGGTTCGGGACACTTCGCACGATCGCGACGGCTGTCGGTACGAAGTACAGCAGCGCGACAACAAGCGCCGCTGGCACAAGCACGTTGTAACTCATAAGTCCCCCGGGCTGAACGTTGGTTGACGCCATCTCTATCTCGCTCGCTGTGGCTTGTCCAGGCCGCGTAGCCCGACGGGAGGGGCGCCGCTCAGTTCTGATCCGAGGATGGGTAACAAGCTCAACATCAAGCACCAGGGGGCGCCATGCGCTGTATCGACTGCACGGAGCCGGCGACCCACCGCCGACGCTGAGAGCGACACCACACCGAGTACGAGAAGTGCCCGAGCGTCCGAAACCGTCGCGCTCGGAGCCGACGACGTGCGGAGCGGAACAACGCTGCTGCACGTCTGCGCCGGATCACCGCGCGGAAGAACCGGACGTGGTGTGACTGGTGCCTGAACGACTTTCCTGCGGCTGGCGCGGACGTGGACCACGTGCGGCCCCTCTCGATGGGAGGGACCGACACGGACGGCAACGTTCAAGTGCTGTGCCGAGGGTGTCACCGGCTCAAGACGAGCACCGAGTTCGGGGCACGTGGCCTAGCGCTGTGTCCACCACGTTCCCGCTGCACCACCGGCGGTGGTGATCAGGGCGACAAGCCATCCGGGGACGTGCTGGATGGTCAAGTGCACGCTACCGGCCCTGAGTTCAAAGACAGGGCGGCCCTTGGTCTTGGTGGTCATGGCTGCCTCTCGCGCTCGCATCGGGTTGCTGAGCCCGTTGGTGAACCGGGCATGCGCCCAGTGCAGCACACCGTCCAATGCTCGCGCTTAAGCCTGAACGCTGATCAAGCGTGCCGCTGCGTTCGGGCGAACAGGAAGGCTGCTCGGCATACCTCTTTTCCGCGCGCGTAGAGACCAGAAGTGCGGACTTCTTACATCGGTTGAGCTTGATGATTTCCGCCAATTACTTGTCTCGATTACGACGCTCTATGGGTGTCGATGTAACAGCTTGGAGCCCCATGCCGCGTAGACCCCGCCCCCCGTGCTCGGTACCCGGATGGCCCGAGCTGACTGCTCGTGGTGGCCGCTGTGCCGCTCATGAGCGTGAGGCGAACCAGGACCGTGCGTCACGTGGTGGCGCGGTGTACACGACGCGGTGGCAGCGCATCCGTCGTGCGTACCTGTACGCGAACCCGTGGTGTGTGCTGTGCGGTCGTGCGGCGAACGTGGCTGACCACTTCCCGCTGTCCCGACGTGAGTTGATCGCGAGGGGTGAGGCGAACCCGGATGCGCCGAAGCATCTGCGTCCGCTGTGCGTCGCGTGCCACAACCGTGAGACAGCGCGGAACCAGCCCGGCGGGTTTGCTGCTGAGGCTCGTTCGCGGCGTGAGTCGCTGGAGCGTCCGCCGTACTGACCAGGGGGTGACCCCCCTCCCCTCGCCACACGTGCCGTAGGCCGCCTCGCTGGAGGCGTTTCCATTGGATGTGGGCGTCCGCGGATTGTCTGTTCGCCGCGGATGAGGTCCGGCGCCTGGTCGTCAGCTCCGCACGCCCCGCACCATGCCCGAATGTCGGCGTCGGACGGAGGTGTCTTGGCGTTGCCGATGCGCGACACCTTCGAGTCCGACCAGCGAAGCCTGAGAGCCAGCTCCCGCCCGCTGATTCCGGCGTCCCTGCGTAGCTCGCGTAGCCGGCCCGCGAGTGCTTCACGAGCCTGCTGGACGCTCGATGAGGGGTGTGGGGGTATGGAGCTGGCTGTCCTCAGATCGCGTACAGGTGGTGCGGGACGGCCCGGTCCCAGACGGCTTCGAAGGCTGATGCGCAGAGTTTCACCGTCGCCGCGTCGTCGGTGATCTCGGCCTCCACCACCGCACCGTCACCGGAGAAGTGGTGCACGCGCAGGAATTCGCCGTCGAAGAGCCAGAAGTCGTTGCCGGGGAGGGCGATGTCCGTGGCCCGGCGGCGCGGCAGCCATCGGACGTCCTCGCCGGCCGTGACGTTGGCGTGGGTGACGTAGTGCTCCCACCGGATGTACTCCGTCACGGGTTCGGAGACGATCCGGGCGCGACGGATCGACACCCCTCGCGCCACGGTGTCCGCGATCAACTGGTCGTAAGGGTGCCACCAGGACGCGCGGTCGTCCCAGTCGATGCGCTCGCCCCGCTTCCACGCTTCGAATCTGTCGGTGGACGCGTACGAGTCACGCACCTCCAGGTGTACGGCCGACCGCTCGCACCGGCCCAACAGCTCAGCGAAGCTGGGCACGCTCGATGGCATCGCACGCCTCCCGGATCATCGGAATCATGCGGGCGGGAAGCCTGACGATCGCCTCACTGTCGGGCACCGGTCCGTTCGCGGGGCTGCTCGCCTCGCATTGGGCCTGAGTCTCGCTGTCCGGCTTCCAGCCTTGCAACAAGATCTCTTGAGCTTCCGCGTCCGCCCACACCGTCGGGCCGTGATCGCGGTCGGTGTTCGGGTCGATTCCTACGAACTCTACGGCCATGGCTGACTCCCTGGTCCAGATGGTTGCGTGGGCTTGCACAAACCATGTCGACCTGGGCTCTGAGCGTCACGCGCCAATGAGACAGGAGATTTGGCGTGCAAACTCATGCAACTTCATGGAGCTTGCGTCCGGTGTCTTCCTAGCGTCCTCGGCAAGAACGCAGACGGACCGAGGGGACGACGACATGCCTAGCAAGGCTCAGGAGTGTGAAACGGACGCACGGCAGTGGGAGTACACGACCTACGCCCCTTCGGGCGAGGTGTGTCCCGCCTGCAACAAGCCGATCGCCTCGCTCGAAGGCTGTCGCCGGGGAACGCTGCGTGAGCCGTCCCAGCCCGACAAGGCCGTCTACCAGCACATGAAGTGCCCCAAGTGATCGGCCCGGACAACATCGGCCGGCGCGTTGAGGACGGCGCGGGAAGGGTCGGCATCCTGCGTGACGTGATCTGGGACTACGAGGACCCCGCCGACCTGCCCGGGGAGCGCCGGAAGCGCCCCATGGCGTTCCTCTGGCCCGAGTGCGGTGGGCGGGAGTGGCTCGTCCCGCCCGACCATGTGCGGCGTGCGTAGTGGGGGTATAGGCCATCGGCGGAGGCTGACGGCTTCTAGGCTGGCCGACCGTGACGGCCCCACAGTGCGAAGTTCTATGTGAGTGGCTTGACCCATTCATTGATCTTCACGATGCTCATGAAGGGCAGGATATGACCCACGGCCCCGGTGGCTCGGCAGTGGATGCGATACGGAATCTCGCCGGGCGTTGGCTGTCCCGGCTCGGGGACGGGGACTTCGCCGTCTCGCCCGTCGGGTTGTGGCTGGCGCTCGGGGTCGTGGCCTCCGGGGCGCGGGGGCGGACCGGGGAGGAACTGGGCGGGCTGCTCGGGGTCGAGGGGCCGGCCGCGGCCGTGGCCGTGACCGAGGTCGCGGGGCGGGTCACGGCCCTGGACGGGGTCGCGGTCGCTACCGGGATGTGGAGCACCGTGCCGGTGCTCGACGGGTTCCGGCGGGGGCTGCCCGGAGTGCGGTTCGGGGTGCTGCCCGGGGCGGCCCTGTTCGCGCTGCCCGACGAGGTGTTCGGGGCCACGGACGACGTGTCCTTCGGGGAGGTGCCCGCGGACGCGCAGCCCGAGCTCGACGCCTGGGTGCGGCGGGCCACCGGCGGCCGGATCGATCGGCTGCCGCTCGACCTCGACGGCTCCGAGGACCTGGTCCTGCTCAACGCGCTCTCCCTGAAGGCCTTTTGGCTGACCGCCTTTCCCGCTCGCCTCACCCGCGACGAGCCGTTCACCGACCGGTTCGGCGTCACCCGGTCCGTACCGACCATGCGGAAGCGGATCCCGGCCGCCTGGGTCTGGTACGTGGACGGGGTCACCGTCGTCGAGCTGCCCTGCGCCGGTGAGCGGGGAGTGCGGGTGCGGTTCGTGCTGGGGAGCGAGGGGGCCGGGGCCGCCGAGGTGCTGCCCGCCGCCTGGGCCGGGCCCGGGGTGCGGCGGGCGCTCGTGGCCGACGCGGCCGATCTCACGCTGCCGCGGTTCTCGCTCCGTACGACGACCGACGCGAAGGAGCACCTGCCGGCGCTCGGCGTCGCCCGGGCCCTGGGCCCCGACGCCGACTTCTCGGGGCTCTCCGCGGCGGACGTGTACATCGACAAGGTCGCCCAGTCGGCGCTGGTCGAGGTCGCCGAAGAGGGTGTCGAGGCGGCCGCCGTGACCCAGGTGACGATGACCCGCAGCGCCGCCCCGTTCCGGCACGAGGTGGTGGAGCGGATCGCCTTCGACCGGCCGTTCGGTGTCGTGGTCCTCGACGGCGCCGGCGAGCTGCCGCTCTTCGCCGGCTGGCGGTCCAGCGCCCCCGCTTGACGATTCCGGTCGGCGGGCGTAGTCCGGAATGAGGGGATCCATCGGTTCCGGGAGGGATTTCGGAGAGGAGTCCCACCATGCTCGGCGAGCAGCTCGGCACGATCCAGGGAGAGACGACGGGGATGCGGGTGTTGTCCACGGACGGCGGTCATGCCGTCGTGGAGGCCTCGTTCCAGGCGACGGGCACGCTGCTCGGCGTGACCGTCAAGGACATGGGGACGTACGAGTCGGTCTCACAGGCCGACGGCACCCTCTTCGGCGAGGGCCAGGGGATCAGCATGACCCAGGACGGTCAGACGATCACCTGGCACGGGACCGGCGTGGGACGCTTCAACGAATCCGGCGGGGTGAGCTGGCGGGGCGCCCTCTTCTACGAGACCGCCGCCGCCGACTTCGCCCGTCTCAACGGGATCTGCGGACTGTTCGAGTTCGACACCGAGGAGAGCGGGAAGGTGTCGGGCGCGCTCTACGAGTGGAAGTGAGCCGAGCTGCAGTGGCCACCCGTTCCTACCCGACCACGCGGGCGAGCAGCAGGCCGTCGTAGCCCTTCGTGCCGACCGTCTGGAGGGCCGTCGCGTCGAGGCGCGGCTCACGCGCGACCAGGTCGAACATCTCGCGGGTGCCGGTGATCGCCGCGTCGTCGGGGTGTGCCGTGGCCACCTTCCCGTTCCGCACCACGTTGTCGACGACGATGACCGTGCCCGGACGCGAGAGCCTCAGCGCCCACTCCACATAGCGCGGGTTGTTGACCTTGTCCGCGTCGACGAAGACGAGGTCGAAGGGGCCCGTGCCCTCCGCCTCCAGGAGCGGCAGTGTGTCCAGGGCCGCGCCCGTCCGGACCTCGACGATCTTGTCGAGGCCCGCTCGGGCGATGTTGGCGCGGGCGACGTCCGCGTGGGCCGGGTCGTACTCCAGGGTGATCAGGCGTCCGTCGGCGGGCAGCGCGCGGGCCAGCCAGATCGTGCTGTAGCCGCCGAGGGTGCCGATCTCCAGGATGCTCCGGGCGCCCTGCATTTGCGCGAGCAGGTTCAGCAGCTTGCCCTGGTTGGGGGCGACGGCGATCTCCGGCAGGCCCGCGGCCGTCGAATCGGCGAGCGCGGCCGTGAGCACCTCGTCGCCGGGGGCGATCGTGTCGGTGAAGTAGTGGTCGACTTCGGTCCACTGAGGGTTCGTCATGCGGCCGAACGTACACCGGCGTCCATGCCCACGCGGCGCCGTGACGCCCGTACGAAAAGCAGCACCGCGAGCAGCAGACCGCCGCCGACCGTCAGGATCCAGACCGGGATGCCGCCGGCCACGGTGAGGAGCCGGTCGGTGTACTCGACCTCGCGGTACGGGGTGTCGGCGACGGTCCTCAGGTGGTGGTCGTCGTCGATCCGCTCGGGGTGCGGGAACTCCTGCTCCAGGACCGTCAGCCGCACCGGCCCGTCGCCCGCGAGCTCCGCGACCGCGCCCTCGGGCCGCTCGATCCGGCCGGCGAAGGTGACCTCGGGACGGTCGCCGCCGATGGGGGAGCGGGGCTCCATCCGGTGGTCGGCGAGGACGTAGAGCCCGAGGGTCTGCGGGGTCTTCGCCAGCCGGGAGAGCCGCATGGGGTAGACGAGTTCGGGGGAGGCGAAGGTGATGCGCAGCGGGGTCAGCTCGCCGTACAGGACGGCGTCCTTCTCCTGCGGGGCCAGGCGGACCGCCACGTACTCCCACTTCCGCTCCACGTACGGCTGGAGCGCGCCGGTGAGCCGTTCGGGCAGCTCGAAGCCGTTGGCGCGCAGCCAGTCGCCGAGGGCCTCGGGGTCGGTGGCGGTCAGCCTGGCCACGTCGAAGGGGCCGAGCCGCTCGCGCCCGACGACGCCGACGCCGGAGCCCGCGCCGGGCGGGGCGGCGGCGGCTCCGTCGCCGTAGGTGCTGTCGAAGGGCCAGTCGCCCTCGCGCGGCCAGAAGTAGAAGCGGTCGCGCTGCTCGGGCTCGGTGAGCCGGTCGAGCTCGTCGAAGAGCGCCGGGTCGCCCAGGGTGACGCCGGCGCGGCTGGGCACCGGCATGATCCAGGCGGCCCGCCGGGCGTTCCCGTGGACGTTGAAGCGCATGACGACGGTCTCGGTGCGCCCGTCCCAGCGGACGGCCGACTCCTCCCGGTCGACGCCGATGCGCTGGGCCTTGTCCGGGATCATGGCGCCGCAGCCGCAGGCGTACGCCGGTGCGACGAGCGAGCCGAGCTGGAGCGCGAGCAGCGCGATGATGGTGGTCAGGATGCTTCTGTATGTCCCCCGCATGGGAGTTCAGACGTGTCCGGGGAAGATCCGGTTCCGCCCGCCGGGGGCATGCGGTCCGGACCCGGAGTTCCGGTTCCGCCGCCCGCGGGAGCTGTCAGGCGCGGACCCGGAGATCCGGTTCCCCCCGCCGGGGGCATGCGGTCCGGACCCGGAGTTCCGGTTCCGCCGCCCGCGGGAGCTGTCAGGCGCGGACCCGGAGATCCGGTTCAGCCCGTGGGGGTCATGCGGTCCGGACCCGGAGTTCTTTCACCCCGTTCAGCCAGGCGGCCCGCAGCCGGCGTGGTTCGCCGGCGAGGGTGAGGTCGGGCAGGGCGTCGGCGATCGCGTTGAAGATCAGCTCGATCTCCTTGATCGCGAGGGACTTGCCGAGGCAGAAGTGCGGTCCGCCGCCGCCGAAGCCGAGGTGGGGGTTGGGGTCGCGGGTGATGTCGAAGCGTCCGGGGTCGGCGAAGACCTCGGGGTCGTTGTTGGCGGAGGAGTAGAAGAGGCCGACCCGGTCGCCCTTGCGGATCTTCTGTCCGCCGATTTCGGTGTCCTGGGTCGCGGTCCGCTGGAAGGAGACGACCGGGGTCGCCCAGCGCACGATCTCCTCGGCGGTGGTCGCGGGCCGCTCGCGTTTGAAGAGCTCCCACTGGTCGGGGTGGGTGAGGAAGGCGTGCATGCCGTGGCTGATGGCGTTGCGGGTGGTCTCGTTCCCGGCGACGGCGAGCAGGAGCACGAAGAAGCCGAACTCGTCGGAGGAGAGGTTGCCCTGGCCCTCGGCTGCGACGAGCTGGCTGACGATGTCGGCGGCGGGGCACTCCTTGCGGGCGGCGGCCATGTTCATCGAGTAGCCGATGAGTTCCATGGCGGCCTCGGCGCCGATCTCCTCGGTGATGGCGTACTCGGGGTCGTCGTACGCGACCATCTTGTTCGACCAGTCGAAGATCCGGGAGCGGTCCTCCTGGGGGACGCCGATGAGTTCGGCGATGGCCTGGAGGGGGAGTTCGACGGCGACCCGGGTGACGAAGTCGAAGGTGCCGTCGGCGTCCGCGCCGCGCTTCGCCTCGTCGACGATGGCGTGCGCGCGGTCGCGCAGGGCGGTCTCCAGGTTGCGGATCGCGCGGGGGGTGAAGCCGCGCTGGACGATCTGGCGGACCCGGGTGTGCTCGGGCGGGTCCATGTTGAGCATGATCAGCTTCTGGACCTCGATCTGGTCCCGGGTGATGTGCTCGTTGAAGCGGATGACGGCGGTGTTCTCGTTCGAGGAGAACAACTCGGGGTGCGTGGAGACGTACTTGACGTCCGCGTGGCGCGTGACCGCCCAGTACCCGCCGTCCTCGAAGCCGGTGACGCCGGCCGGCTGGGGGCACCACCACACGGGTGCGGTCTGCCGCAGCCGGGTGAACTCCGGGAAGGGGACGCGCTCGCGGAGCAGGTCGGGATCGGTGGCGTCGAACCCCTCGGGGAGATGTCCCGCGGGCTGGTGCCCTTCGGGGAGCTGTCCTCCGGGGAGATGGGGGCAGGCCATCGGCAACACTCTCCATATCTGATGGACCATCAGAAGTTGCCGGGAAAGTTAGTAACGAGTTCTACAAGTAGCAAGGGGCGGGGCGGGAACTGTTGCTTCCCGGACCCTTGCGTACCGGCGGTAGCAGTCATAAGACTGCACTCAGAACTAGAACGCGTACTAGTTCCCCCGTGACGCCGACCGACCGGGGTGCCGGGACACCCCGTCCGGTCGAGGAGAGGACGAGCCCATGGCCGCGGAACCCGTCATCGTCGAAGCCGTACGCACCCCCATCGGCAAGCGCGGAGGCGCGCTCGCCAACCTCCACCCCGCCTACCTCCTGGGCGAGACCTACCGCGAACTCCTCGGCCGCACCGGCATCCACGCCGACTGCGTCGAGCAGATCGTCGGCGGTACGGTCACCCACGCCGGCGAACAGTCCATGAACCCGGCGCGCACCGCCTGGCTCACCATGGGCCTGCCCTACGAGACGGCCGCCACCACCGTCGACTGCCAGTGCGGCTCCTCGCAGCAGGCCAGCCACATGGTCGCCAACATGGTCGCGGCCGGCGTCATCGACATCGGGATCTCCTGCGGCGTCGAGGCCATGTCCCGCGTCCCGCTCGGCTCCGGCTCCAAACACGGGCCGGGCAAGCCGTTCCCCGACGAGTGGAACGTCGACCTGCCCAACCAGTTCGAGGCCGCCGAGCGCATCGCCCGTCGCCGCGGCCTCACGCGCGAACGCGTCGACTCCCTCGGCCTGCTCTCCCAGGAACGGGCCGCGACCGCCTGGTCCGAGGAGCGCTTCAAGCGCGAGACCTTCGCCGTCCAGGTCCCCACCACGGAGGCCGAGCAGGCCGCCGGGCAGGGCATGTGGCGGCTCGTCGACCGCGACGAGGGCCTGCGCGACACCTCCATGGAGGGCCTGGCCCGCCTCAAGCCGGTCATGCCCACCGCGATCCACACCGCCGGGAACTCCTCCCAGATCTCCGACGGCGCCTCCGCCATCATGTGGGCCTCCAAGCGCATGGCCCGCGCCCTCAAGCTGAAGCCCCGTGCCCGGATCGTCGCCCAGGCCCTCGTCGGCGCCGACCCGCACTTCCACCTCGACGGGCCGGTCGACGCGACCCGCGCGGTCCTCGGCAAGGCCGGGATGAGCCTCAAGGACATCGACCTCGTCGAGATCAACGAGGCCTTCGCCTCGGTCGTGCTGAGCTGGGCGCAGGTCTTCGACCAGGACCTGGAGAAGGTCAACGTCAACGGCGGCGCCATCGCCCTCGGCCACCCCGTCGGCGCCACGGGCGCCCGGCTCATCGCCACCGCCCTGCACGAACTGGAGCGCACCGACAAGGAGTTCGCGCTCATCACCATGTGCGCGGGCGGGGCGCTCGCGACCGGGACGATCATCCAGCGGCTCTGACGGCTTCCTTGATCAGGTCCGCGAGGTACGCGGCGGCCGACGGCGACTCCTGAGCGAGCGCCGCCGCCTGGCCGGCCCAGAGGTTCACGTACTCGGGCCGGCCCTGCTCGGCCGCGGCCCGCCGCACCGGTGCCATCAGCGCGTTCTGTACGGGATACGGCGGTATGTGTTCCTCGTGGGCCGCCATGTCCCGGACGAAGCCGTTCGGGATGCCCCGCGCCGTGCGCCCCGAGAAGAGACGGGTGAGGACGGTCGTCCGGGACTCCGGGGTGCCGAGGACCCGCCGGTGCACCTCGCTCGCCCCCGACTCGCGCGCGGCCAGGAAACCGGTGCCGACCTGGACGGCGTCCGCGCCGAGCGCGAGCGCGGCGGCGACCCCGCGCCCGTCGGCGATCCCGCCCGCCGCGACCACCGGCACCGACACCGCGTCCGCCACCTGGGGCACCAGCGAGAAGGTGCCGACCAGGGACTCCCGTACCGGCCGGAGGAAGGCACCCCGATGGCCGCCCGCGTCGCTGCCGGACGCGACGACCGCGTCCACCCCGGCCCGCTCCAGGTGAACGGCCTCCTCCACCGTCGTCGCCGTGCCGACCACGACGATCCCGCGGCGCCGGGCCTCCGCGACCAGGTGGGGCGGCGGCGGGCCCATGACCAGGCTGATCACCGGCGGGGCGGCCGCGATCAGGGAGTCCAGCTGCGCGTCGAAGTCGGGCCAGGCCCGGACCTCCTCGGCGCTCGGCGGGCGGACGCCCAGCTCCTCGTAGTGCGGGCGCAGTCGCTCGACGTGCTCGGCGAGGGCGGACGCGTCCGCCGGGAGGCCGGCCCGCTCGCCCTCCTGCGGCACCCACAGGTTCACGGCGAACGGCCGTCCGGTCGCGGCGCGGAGCCGGGCCACGAGCGCGGTGATCTCCTCGGGGGTGTGGATGTGCGCCCCGTACGAGCCGAGGCCGCCGCCCTCGGAGACGGCGGCGGCCAGCTCGACGGAGGAGAGGCCCCCGCCGAAGGGGCCCTGGACGACGGGGAGCGCGATCCCGACGAGATCGCCGAAGCGGCCGGGCGGGAGGGTGGGTGAGAGGTGTGCGGGGGAGGGGTGCGTGGGCATGGGCGGGCTGCCTCCGGGGTCGCGGCGGGACCGTCGTCCGGGTGGGGGTCCGCCGATGCCAGGAACAGTAGACGAAGCTAGACGACCGGTCTACTAAATCGAACGACGCGGGAAACGCCGCAGGCCCCGCCCCTCCGTGAGGAGGGCGGGGCCTTGCGGATGCGCTGTGCGGCAGGTGTTTCTCAGTACCAGCCGTTGGCCTGCCAGAACGCCCAGGCGGCGTTCGGGGAGCCGTAGCGCTCGTTCATGTAGTTGAGGCCCCACTTGATCTGGGTGGCCGGGTTGGTCTTCCAGTCGGAACCGGCCGAGGCCATCTTCGAGGCCGGCAGGGCCTGAACCAGGCCGTAGGCGCCGCTGGAAGAGTTCGTCGCGGTGTGGTTCCAGCCGGACTCGTGCTCGACGATCTTGCTGAAGGACGCGAACTGCGCCGGCGGGACGATCTGGCGGGCGATCTCCTGCTCCGAGGTGGCCGAGGCCGAACCCGTCGTGCCCAGTACCGCGGCCGACGTGCCGACGAGCACAGCGGCGGAAACAGCGAAGGTCTTCTTGCGGGCGTTGACACGAGTGGCGATCGAGCGGAACAAAACGTCTTACCTAACGTCGGGAACAAGGGTCGCGCCGGGCACTTTCGGCATGCCGGAACCAGAGCCCGGGAGACCCGGGAACTGGGGGGAACCGGCCGTCCGTGGCGCTGCGATGAGCACCGGCTGCCTGGCGACGTCCACCAGAGAAGCAGGGCCGGAACGCCGATGCAATGACCCCCTGTACGAGGGAGGTTCGGACCCGGGGGTCTGAGGGGGGTGGGTGGCAGGGAGGCGTTTGCGCAGGTCATGCGGTGGTGTGGGGCGATTTGGTCGGTTACGCCGGTCTACTATTTCGCGTCGTACGTGACGTAGGTCCTATGGGGCGCCTCACTCCCGGAGCGCCCTTCCGGGCCCTCGAATGTGACCTGGGCCTCGAAGTTCGCCCGCCGTGTGGCCCGTCGGAGCGCCCTCAGGAGCGTCCCGCCGACCGTGAGGGTCAGGACGACCGTCAGGGCGGCGCGGCCGAGGTCCCAGCCGAGCGAGGTGGTGAGGACGTAGGCGAGGAAACGGACCAGGTTCTCTTGCAGCGGGGCACCCGGCTCGAAGGAGATCCCGCTGCTCAGGCCCTGGAGCAGGACCCAGCCCTGCAGATTCATGACCGTGCCGTACGCGAACGCCGCCACGAACCCGTACGCGGACAGCATCAGCAGCTCGGCCCGCCCCTGCAGCCGGTCAGGGCCCGGCAGCAGCCCCGCGCCCATCGTGAACCAGCCCATCGACAGCATCTGGAACGGCATCCACGGGCCCACCCCGCCCGTGAGCAGCGCCGACGCGAACATCGTCACCGAGCCCAGGACGAAGCCGAAGCCCGGCCCGAGGACCCGGCCGCTCAGCACCATCAGGAAGAACATCGGCTCCAGACCCGCCGTACCGGCGCCGAGCGGACGCAGCGCCGCGCCCACCGCCGCGAGCACGCCCAGCATCGCCACCGCCTTCGCGTCCATCCCGCAGTCCGCGATCGTCGCCACGACCACCGCGACAAGCAGCGGCAGCAGCGCTGCGAACAGCCACGGCGCGTCTCCGGCGTGCGAGGTCACGGCCGAGCCGGCGTCCGCGAAGAGGGGCCAGCAGAAGGCGATGACCCCGACGAGGGACACGAGGACGAGCGCGGCGACGGAACGCGGGCCGAGGCGGACGGGGCGGGACGACTTCGACCGTGGCTTCGCCTTCGCCTTCGCCTTCGCCTTCGGCTTCGGCGTCGGCTTCGGCGTCGGTTTCGGCTTCGGCTTCGGTTTCGGCTTCACAGGGCCGCCTCCACCTGTTCCACCGTGAGCCACGGCTGCGGCGCGAGGATCTTCGCCACCTGCGGCGAGAACGCCGGCGACGACACCACGACCTCGGCCGTCGGGCCGTCCGCGACCACCTCGCCGTCCGCGACGATCACCACCCGGTGCGCAAGCTCGGCCGCCAGCTCCACGTCGTGCGTGGCCAGCACGATCGCGTGCCCCTCCGCCGCGAGGCCGCGCAGGTGCGCGACCAGACGGGCCTTCGCCGCGTAGTCCAGACCGCGGGTCGGCTCGTCGAGCAGAAGCAGCGGCGGGCGGCCGGTCAGGACCACGGACAGCGCGAGGGCCAGCCGCTGGCCCTCGGACAGGTCGCGGGGGTGCGTGTCGTCCGCCACCCCCGGCAGCAGCTCCTCCACCAGTGCCCGGCAGGTCCCGGGCGCCGCGCCCGCGTCCGCGTCGGCCGCCGCGCACTCGGCTTCGACGGTGTCCGCGTACAGCAGGTCCCGCGGCTCCTGCGGAACCAGGCCGACCTGGCGGATCAGCTCGCGGGGCGCGGTGGTGTGCGGGGTCCGGCCCGCGATCCGGACGGTGCCGGACGTCGGCTCGATCATGCCGACGAGCGTGGACAGAAGAGTGGACTTGCCGGCGCCGTTGCGGCCCATGAGGGCCACGGTCTCGCCGCGGGCGACCTGGAGGTCGATGCGGCGGAGGGCTTCGACGCGGCCGCGGCGGACGGCGAGGCGTTCGGTGAGGACGAGGGGGGAGGTGGCGGCGGGGGCGGTGTCCTGGGTGCGGCGCCGTAGGAACGGGAAGATTCCCCCACCCCTCCCCCTACGCCCGAGGGCGTGGGGGGACCCCCACTTCCCGAAACCGGGGGCTCCGCCCCCGGACCCCCGTGCCTCAAACGCGGGCGGGGCTGGATTTCCAGACCGTCCGGCGTTCGAGGACACGGCCGCGGGCCGTACGGGAACCCCCGCAGGGGCCCGCCCCTCCAGCCGCTCCTTCAGCTCACCCGCCCGCCTCCGCGCATCCCGCACCGTCAGCGGCAGCGGATCCCAGCCCGCCAGCCTCCCCAGGCCCACCACCGGCGGGAACACCGGCGACACCGCCATGACGTCCGCCGGCGGGCCCATCACTCCCTCCGGCAGCAGCAGCACCTGGTCCGCGTACTGCACCACCCGCTCCAGGCGGTGTTCCGCCAGCAGGACCGTCGTGCCGAGGTCGTGGACCAGGCGCTGGAGGACCGCCAGGACGTCCTCCGCCGCCGACGGGTCGAGCGCGGACGTCGGTTCGTCGAGGACGAGGACCTTGGGGTGCGGGGTCAGGACCGAGCCGATCGCGACCCGCTGGCGCTGACCGCCGGACAGCGTGGCGATCGGGCGGTCGCGCAGGTCGGCGAGGCCCAGGAGGTCGAGGGTCTCCTCGACGCGGCGCCGCATGACGCCGGGCGCGAGCCCCAGGGACTCCATGCCGTAGGCGAGCTCGTCCTCGACCGTGTCGGTGACGAAGTGCGCCGACGGGTCCTGCCCCACCGTGCCCACCAGGTCAGCGAGCTCGCGCGGCGGGTGGGTGCGGGTGTCGCGGCCGTCGACGGTCACCCGGCCGGTCAGGGTGCCGCCCGTGAAGTGGGGGACGAGGCCCGACACCGCGCCGAGGAGGGTCGACTTGCCGACGCCCGAGGGGCCGACGAGGAGCACGAGCTCGCCCTCGGGGACGGTGAGGTCCACGTTCCGCAGGGTCGGTTCGGCGTCCTCCTCGTACCGCATGGAGACGTTCTCGAAGCGGATCACACGTTCTCCTTCGGTACGGGCGCCACGAACGCCGGGATCAGGCCCACCAGGACCGAGACCGCCGGCCACAGCGGCAGCTCCGGCGCCGTGAGAGGGACGACCCCCGGGTGCAGCGCCTCCGGCGCGTACGCGTTCGCCCAGATCATCAGGACCGCGACCGTCACCCCGGAGCCCGCGACCAGCCAGGCCCGCGCGTCCCAGCGGTCGGGCCGGTAGCGGGTACGGACGGTCCTGCGGCCGCCGAGCCGGAGCCCGGCCATCGCGGCGAGGAGCCCGGCGCCGAGCAGCGGAAGCCCGTACCCCGCACCCTCCGCCGCGAGCAGCCCGTACGAACCGGCGCACACGCCGAGGAGCCCGCCCAGGGTCAGGACGTTCGTGGTGCGCCGTACCGCCGCCGGGACCTGCGCCGTCCGCCCGTACCCGCGCGCGTCCATCGAGGCGGCGACGGCGATCGACCGCTCCAGGGCCCCTTCCAGGACCGGCAGGCCGATCTGGAGCACCGCCCGCACCCCGCCCGTGGGCCGGCCGCGCAGCCGGCGGGCGGTCCGCAGCCGGACCACGTCGGCGACCATGTTCGGCGCGAAGGTCATCGCCACGACGACGGCGACCCCGGCCTCGTACAGCGCCCCCGGCAGCGACTTCAGCAGCCGCGCCGGGTTGGCCAGGGCGTTCGCGGCGCCCACGCAGATCAGCAGGGTCGCCAGCTTGGCGCCGTCGTACAGCGCGAACACCAGCTGCTCGGCCGTCACCCGGCCCCCGATCCGTACCCCCTGCGCCCAGTCGGGCAGCGGCACCTCGGGCAGCGTGAACAGCACGTGCTCACCGGGGATGGGCGAGCCGAGCAGCAGCGAGAACACCACCCGCAGGGCGACCACGAACAGGCCGAGCTTCACGAACGCGCCGTACGAGCGGGCCCAGGGCGCGTCCGTGCGCCGGGCCGCCACGACGTACCCGGCGACGCCGACGAGCAGCCCGAGCAGCAGCGGGTTCGTGGTCCGGGAGGCGGCGACGGCCAGGCCGAGCGCCCACAGCCACCACGCGCCCGCGTGCAGGGCGTTGGCCCGGCTCGCCTCGGGGGCCGTGAACACGCTCCGGACCGCACTCATCCGCGCCGGCGGGCCTTCCAGATCGCCGCACCGCCGAGCGCCAGGACGGCCGCCCCGCCGACGAGCACGCCGAAGGACGGGCCGCCGTCCGAACCCTCCGAACCCTCCGAAGCGGCCGGACTCTCCGAAGCGGTGGGCGCGGCCGAGGCCGGGGTCCTCTCCGTGACCTGCTCGCCGCAGCCCCGTGCCGGGTAGCCCGCGATCCCGCACAGCATGGCCGCGCTGTCGTACCGCAGCGGCTTCGCCACCGCGGCCAGCGCCTCCGCGCCCGTCGCGTCCTCGGGGACCTGCGCGCAGCCGACCTTGATCAGCTTCTCCGGCGGGGTCTCTCCGGGCGGCGCGTCCGCCGGACCGCCGAAGTCGACGACGACCGCGATCCGCTTGGTGCCGTCCTTCTCCGCCGTGCCCCCGCAGATCCCCGGGAAGTCGGGGGCGACGGAGGGCAGGGAGGTGTCGGCCGTGCCGTTGCTGATCGCGAAGCGGAAGCCGATGGAGTCGCCGTCGGCGGGCCGGGCGGTCGCCGGGCCCTGCGTGGCGTACGCCCAGGGCTTGCCGCCGTCGCTCTCCCAGAACGACCAGTAGCGGTAGCCGGCCGCCTGCGCCGGAGCCGCCGCGAACGCGGTCAGGGTGAGGAGCGCCCCCGCCGCGGCGCCCGCGGCCCGCACCCATCCGCTCACTTCTTGCGGCCGCTCACGAGGAAGCCGATGCCGACGCCGACGACCATGCCGATGCCGATGATCCACCAGATGTCGAATCCGGCCTCGTCGTCGCTCGTGGAGGAGGCGGAGAGGTCCGGGCTCTTGGGCGCCGGGCCGGTGGCGTTGAGCTGCTCGACCAGGTCCGCCGTGCCGAACTCGCGCGGGTCCGTGTCCGTCGCGCGGGCCGCCAGGATCAGCTGCGCGTAGGCGGCCGGACCGCCCTCCTTCGCCCAGGCGGCGGAGTTCTTCTCCAGCCACACCAGGGCCGGCTCCGCCGCCCTGGTGGAGCCCGAGGCGGCGAGCGCCACGACGGCGTCGGCGGTGTTGCCGACGTCGGGCTGCTCGGTGGTGTCGGTGGCGCCCGGCATCGGCGGCAGGGTGAGGTGGCCGGTCTTCGCGAGGGCCTTCGCCAGGTAGGAGGAGCCGTTCAGGGCGGCCCGCTCGACGGTCGGCTTCGACAGGTCGGTGCAGGTCGGCGGCTGCTCGGGGGAGGCCTTGGTGGCGACGACGCTCTTGCCGAGCCCGGCCAGGGTGGCCGCCGCGGTGGCGTCGGCGTTGGCGAGGAGCTTGCCGGTCTTGTCCGGCTGGTACGCGAACGCCCCGGCGCCCTCCTTGTCGGAGCAGGGCAGGGCGAAGGCGAGGAGCGCGTCGTACGGGGTGCGGCCCTCGGCGGAGGTGAACGAACCGGGCCGCACGCCGATCGCGGCGAGCGCGCCGACGACGACCGAGGTGGAGTTCGCGTCGCTCGCGCCGCCGGCGCCGTAGCCCCAGCCGCCGTCCTTGTTCTGTACGGTCCGCAGCCAGTCGGAGCCGGCCTTGACGGCCTTGTCGATCGTCTCCGGGGCGGCGGCCTGGCGGCGCACGGCGCGGAGCGCCTGGACGGCGACGGCGGTGGCGTTGGTGTCCCGCATCGTCTTGGCGTCGCAGGCCTTCGTCGCGTCCGCGCGGTACGAGGCGAACGAGCCGTCGGCGCACTGCTGGCCCAGGAGCCAGTTCACGGACTGGTCGGCGGGCTGGTAGCCGGTGCCGCGCTGGGCGAGGAAGGCGAGCGACTGGCGCCAGACCCCGTCGTACGTCGGGTCCTTCGTGCCGTACAGGCCGGGCGGGAGGGTGACGGCGGAGGGCGACGGCGACGGCGCGGCGGAGGCCGCCCCGGCTGCTCCGGTGCCGAGCACGACTGCGGCGGCGGCGAGCGCGGCGGCGCCGCGGCGGACGGTGTTCATGGGGCCCTCTCCTGCGGCCGGGCACCGGCACGCCACGGGGGCACCAGGCTCCGGCTCCGTATTCCTCGACGGTGCCGGCGGTCACGTCCCGGACGGGGCATTCCGACTCGCCAGCCCCCGGGATCTCTCAGGGGGGCGGCTCACGGATTTGGGTGTCCCCTGCTCGAGCGAAGTCGAGAGCTCGGGGAAAGGGGCAGCGCCGGATTTCCACCGGACCTTCCCCCGTACGGGCATGATGACGACGCGCTCACTCTACCGGCCCGTACGCCCGCCGTTCCGGGGGTGCGAGGTGCCTCACACCGGGGTCGGGAACGGGTGCGGGTTACCAGCTTGGCGAGCTGAAGCTTGGGCGGGTAGTGCACGAGCAGGCGCACGTGCTTGAAGACCTCGTACCGGTCTTCGTGACGAAAGCCAAGTGAGAGTGGAGGATGAAGGCACAGTTGCCGACCAGCGCGTTCGGGTGTGCGCGGGTTCGCAGGATGGGGGCACCCCGGTTCAAGTCCCGCATTGCCGTTGAGGACCTGGCGGTGAAGGGCCTCGCCCGCACCGGGCTGGCCAAGTCCGTCCACGACGCCGGATGGTCCGCGTTCGTCGCGATGCCGGAGTGCAAGGCCGCTAGGTTCGGCCGCACCTTCCACCGCATCGGACGCTTCGAGCCGACGTCTCAGGTCTGCTCGGCCTGCGGCGTCAAGGACGGCCCCAAGCCCCTCCACGTTCGCGTGTGGGAGTGCGGAGCCTGCGGGGGCTTCCTGGACCGGGACATCAACGCGGCGGTCAACGTCGCCAAGGCCGCCGGACTGGCGGTGTCAGCCTGTCGAGCGCAGGTAAGCCGGGGACTCGTCCCCGCTCAGCGCGGCGAAGCAGGAACCCACCCGAAGCAGCGCCCGGCAACGGGGCGGCAGACGGGAATCGCCCTCCTCCAGGCGGGCGAGGACGTCAATGGATCGCGCTGATCGCCCGTACTGACCCTGCACATCCTCTGGTTCCTGTTCGTCGCCAACGGCTACGACCACACGGAGGGCGGCGGGCAGCACTGGTTGTGGTGGGTGGCCGGCCCGGTGATGGTGCTCGGCGGCGGCATCTCCCCGCTGGTCCTGATCACGGCTCTCATCCGTCTGGTCAAGGCCTGAGACCGGGTCCTCACACGGCGACGTACGTGACCGGGTCCGTGCCCGCCACCGGTTCCGCGCGGCCGAGCTTCACCAGACGGCGGACATGGGCCTCGGCCTCGCTGACGGCGATGTTGCGGGAGCCGTACGGGATCTGCTCCCAGGGGCGGTTCCACTCCATGCGCTCGGCGAGCTGCCACGGCGTGAGCGGGGTGGAGAGGAGGCCGAGGAGGCCGGTGAGGCGCTCCTCGTGGTGGTCGAGGAGTTCGCGGACCCGGCCGGCGGCGTCGGGGAAGGCGTACTGGTGGGCGGGGAGGACCTCGGCGACGCCGAGGCGGCCGATCCGTTCGAGGGAGTCGAGGTAGTCGCCGAGGGGGTCGGTGGCAGTGGCGTCGTCCGGGTCCTCGTACAGGCCGATGTGCGGGGAGATCCCGGGCAGCAGGTGGTCGCCGGAGAACAGCCGGCCGTGGCCGGGCAGCCGGGAGGGGTGCTCCTCCTCCAGGTGGAGGCAGACGTGCCCGGGGGTGTGGCCGGGGGTCCAGATCGCGCGCAGGCGCCGTCCGGCCAGGTCGAGGAGTTCGCCGGGGACGATCTCGCGGTCGGGGAGGGCCGAGCGGAGACCGGGCAGGGTCCGCATCCGGCCGGAGGCGCGGGCGGCCCGCAGCGGGGCGATGTGGTCCTCGGGGGCGCCGACGGCGGCGAGTTTGCGGGCGAGGTAGTCGAACCAGGTGCCGGGTTCGGACTCGCGGGTGCGGCGGACGACGGCCGTGTCGGCGGCGTGCATGGCGATCCAGGCCCCGGACTCCTCGCGGACCCGGCCGGAGAGGCCGTGGTGGTCGGGGTGGTGGTGGGTGATGACGACTCCGTGGATCTCCTGGACGGAGAGCCCCAACGCGGTGAGTCCGCCGGTGAGTTCGTCCCAGGAGGCCGGGTCGTCCCAGCCGGTGTCGACGAGGACCGGGCCGCGGTCGGTGTCGAGGACGTGAACGAGGGTGTGGCCCAGCGGATTGTCCGGGATGGGCACCCGCAGGGACCAGACGCCTCCGCCGTGCTCGGTCACCTGGGTCATGAGCGTCCTCATCTCTGTGTACCGGTACGGCCATTGCCCACCATAACTAGAACTGGTATCAGTTCTGAAGCATCGTCAGAAACATCCTCAGGAACTCAAGGGCAATTCCATCCCCTCGGGAGGCAGCGGTCATGACCGAGCTTGTGGAGCACGGAAAGCTGTTCATCGGCGGGGGGTTGGCCGATCCGCTCGGCGACGGGGTCATCGAGGTGATCTCCCCGCACACCGAGCAGGTCATCGGCCGTGTCCCGCACGCCTCCACGGCGGACGTCGACCGGGCCGTCGCCGTCGCCCGCCGGGCCTTCGACGAAGGGCCCTGGCCCCGGATGGCGGTCGAGGAGCGGATCGCCGTCGTCACCCGCATCAAGGACGCGATCGGCGCCCGGTACGAGGAGATCGGCCGCTCCATCAGCGCGCAGAACGGCTCCCCGTACTCCTGGTCCGTCCTCGCCCAGGCGCTCGGCGCGATGATGGTCTGGGACGCGGCGATCACCGTCGCCCGGGACTTCCCGTACGAGGAGCGGCGCGGCGGAGTCCTCGGACCGCTGCTCGTGCGGCGCGAGCCGGTGGGGGTGGTCGCGGCCGTCGTACCGTGGAACGTGCCGCAGTTCACCGCCGCCGCCAAGCTGGGGCCCGCGCTGCTCGCCGGCTGCACGGTGATCCTCAAGCCCTCGCCGGAGTCGCCCCTCGACTCGTACATCCTCGGCGAGATCGCGGCCGAGGCCGGGCTTCCGGAGGGGGTCCTGTCGATCCTTCCCGCCGACCGCGAGGTCAGCGAGTACCTCGTCGGCCACCCCGGTGTCGACAAGGTCTCCTTCACCGGCTCGGTCGGCGCCGGCAAGCGGGTCATGGAGGTCGCCTCCCGCAACCTCACCCGCGTCACCCTCGAACTGGGCGGCAAGTCCGCCGCGGTGATCCTGCCGGACGCCGACCTGGAGACCGCCGTCGCCGGGATCGTCCCCGCCGCCTGGATGAACAACGGGCAGGCGTGCGTGGCCCAGACCCGCATCCTCGCGCCCCGCGCGCGGTACGAGGAGATCGCCGAGGCGTTCGCCGCGGCGGCCGGCGCGCTCGTCGTCGGCGACCCGCTCGACCCGGCCACCCAGGTCGGCCCGCTCGTCGCCCGGCGCCAGCAGCAGCGCTCCCTCGACTACATCGGCATCGGCCAGGCGGAGGGCGCGAAGCTCCTCACCGGCGGCGGCCGCCCGGACGGCCTCGAACGGGGCTGGTACGTCGAGCCGACGCTCTTCGGCGACGTCGACAACTCCATGCGGATCGCCCGCGAGGAGATCTTCGGCCCGGTCATCTGCCTCCTGCCGTACGGGGACGAGGCCGAGGCACTGCGGATCGCGAACGACTCCGACTTCGGGCTCAGCGGCAGCGTCTGGACCGGGGACGTGGAGCACGGCATCGACTTCGCCCGGAGCGTCCGCACCGGCACCTTCAACGTCAACACCTTCAGCCTCGACATGCTCGGCCCCTTCGGCGGCTACAAGAACTCGGGTCTGGGACGGGAGTTCGGCCCGGAGGGCTTCGGCGAGTACCTGGAGCACAAGATGATCCACCTGCCGGCCGGATACGGGGACGCGTGATGGGGGACCGCTGGCACGTCGAGGTCGACCGGAGCGTCTGCATCGGCTCCGGCATGTGCGTCAACCACGCCCCGGACGGCTTCCGCCTCGACACGGCCCGCCAGTCCCACCCGCGCGACCCGGAGACCGACGCGGGCGAACGCCTCCTCGCGGCTGCGGAGGGCTGTCCGGTGGAGGCGATCCTGATCACCCTGGCGGACGGCGGCGAGCCGGTCTTCCCGCCGGAGGAGTAGCCCCCGGCGCTGTGCGACACTCCTGCGGCACCGCCGGGCGAGCCCTGCCCGGCGGTCCGTACGACAGGGGTGGGGAAGACCATGCGCAGGACGACGAGCACGACGAGAACGACCGGGGCGCGGGTCGTTGTGACCGCCGCGGCCGTGACGGTGTCCGTGGCGCTGGGTGTCACGGGGTGCGGCACGACCGACGGCGGCGGCGCGGGGAAGCCCGGCGGCGCGACCGCAGCCCCCTCCTCGGCCCGGCCCGAGGAGACCGGGCCGTTCACGAAGGAGCGGGCGCGGGCCGACGTCGACGCGGCGACCGCGGACGCCGGGGCTCCGCCCGCCGACCCGGAGTGGGCGAAGAGGTACGAGGACGCCCCGGCGGGATCGGTGAACACCTGCCTGGTCGCGTATCGCGGCTACGCCACCGAGGCCGCCCCGGTCGACCTCGGCCGGTTCGAGGCCGTGCTTCGCGAGTTGCGCGAGCGCGGCTGGCAGGAACAGCGGCCCAAGGACGGGGTCGAGCACAAGGCCGACGAGATGGGGGAGGCGGTTCTCACCAAGCGCGGCTGGTCCCTGGTGGTGGAGTTCCGGGCCCTCCCCGAGACGGACCACTACGTCAACATGATGGCCTTCGACAAGGCCTGCGTGGACAAGCACGGCGGGATCAACCCGCCGCCGGGACTCGACCTGGGCAGCTAGTGGCCGCCCCCGCCAAGCGAGTTCCACAGCCCTGACGCCGGCCGCCGTTGCGGCACCGGGCCGTTCCCTTGTGCAAAACTGTGCCCCTTGATCACGGGGGCAAGGGGCCTTCGTGCGCGCGGATTTGGGAGTGTTGTGCGCAAGGCGAAGTGGGTGGCTGCGGCTGCTGGTGTTGTTCTGCTCGTCGCCGGCTGTGGCAGCGAGGGCGGTACGGACAAGGGTGGCTCGTCCTCGGCCGGTTCGGCGGCGACGGGCGGTTCCGGCGCGGGCGGTTCGAGCGACGAGAAGCTGGACGCGGCCGCCGTCACCAAGGAGTTGACGGAGGCGGCGACCGAGGCCGGCTTCACGCAGGACTCCTCGGGCGAGGCGGTTCCCGCCGAGGCCAAGGAGTGCATGGTCAGCTGGACGGCCGACGCCGAGAAGGCCGCGGACCCGGCGAAGTCGTACGCCGGCACCGTCTCGACCCTGACCGGGACCGGCTGGACCGAGGAGCGGAGCTCCGGCGCGGGCGGCTCGACGATCAAGTCGCTGAAGAAGAGCAGTTGGAAGCTCCAGGCCAGCAACCACTCGGCGGGCCCGCTGAAGCTGGTCATGTTCGTGGCCGTCGACAGCAGCCCGGAGTGCGCGGCCGTCCTCGCGGCGAGCAACGCCAAGCCGCAGGGCTCCTGACCCCGCACCGCCCGCGCCCCCGGTAGTTCGTCCGCCGGGGGCACGGGCGGGAGACCGCGGGCATGCCGGCTCGCGCGGTCTCCGGGGCCTCCTCAGACCGCCGGCTCCGGCGCCGTCAGCTCGATCAGCCGGCAGACCGTCTCGATGTCGATCTTCACCTGTGCGATCGAGGCGCGCCCGGAGAGCCAGGTGATCAGCGCCGAGTGCCAGGTGTGCTCGATCACCCGGACCGCCGAGAGCTGGCTCGGCGTCGGGTGCTCCGCCCCCATCGCGTCCAGGATGATCGCGGTCGTCAGCCGGGAGACCGTGTCGACCTCGGGGCTCACGCTGCGGTCCGCGAAGGTCAGCGCCCGCACCATCGCGTCGGCCAGCTGCGGTTCCCGCTGGAGCGCCCGGAAGGCGCGCATCAGGGTCTCGGCGACCCGCTCCGCCGGGTCCGCGCCCGCCGGCGGCCGCTTCCGCAGCGTGGTGTGCATGTGCTGGAGCTGGTCCTGCATGGTCGCGACCAGCAGGTGGATCTTGGACGGGAAGTACCGGTAGAGCGTGCCCAGGGCCACGCCCGCCGCGTCGGCGACCTCCCGCATCTGCACGGCGTCGAAGCCGCCCCGGGCCGCGAGGTGGGCGCTGGCGTCCAGGATGCGGCGGCGCCGCGCCTCCTGGCGCTCCGTGAGGGGCGGCGACGCGGGTCTGTGGTCCGCTCTGTTGTCTGCGGTCATGTGGTCCCGTTCCGTGCGTCTTCCGTGCGGTGGGGAGCGACAGTATGGCGGCACGCCCGCCGTGGCGCGAATCACCTGTTCCGGCCCTCACCACGGAGCTACCTGCCGGTAGATTCTGTGCTCCTTGAAGGATCAAGAACGTTCAAGTCTGTAACTTGTTCTAGATTAGCGCGAGCGGTTACGCTCCGGCGAAACGCACGCTCGAAGGGGGTCGCGCATGACCGCTGAGGCCATAGAGGCAAGCCCCCGGCAGGGCGTCACCGCGGCCGGTGACAGTCCGTTGCGGATCGCTCTCCTCACGTACAAGGGGAACCCGTTCTGTGGGGGCCAGGGCGTCTACGTCCGGCACCTCTCCCGTGAGCTCGCCCGCCTCGGCCACACCGTCGAGGTCATCGGCTCCCAGCCGTACCCCGTCCTGGACGAGGGCGAGGACCTCGAGGGGCTCACGCTCACCGAGATAGCCAGCCTCGACCTCTACCGCTCGCCGGACCCCTTCCGGACCCCGAAGCGGGACGAGTACCGGGACTGGATCGACGCCCTCGAGGTCGCCACCATGTGGACCGGCGGCTTCCCCGAACCGCTCACCTTCTCCCTGCGGGCCCGGCGCATGCTCGCCGCCCGCCGCGGCGACTTCGACGTCGTCCACGACAACCAGACCCTCGGCTACGGACTCCTCGGCGGTCCGCGCGCGATCGGCGCTCCGCTCGTCACCACGATCCACCACCCCATCACCGTCGACCGGCAGCTCGAACTCGACGCCGCCGCCGACTGGAAGCGCCGCGCCTCCGTCCGTCGCTGGTACGCCTTCACCGGCATGCAGAAGAAGGTCGCCCGCCGGCTGCCGTCCGTGCTCACCGTCTCCGGCACCTCCCGCCAGGAGATCGTCGACCACCTCGGCGTCCGTGAGGACCGCATCAAGGTCGTCCACATCGGCGCCGACACCGACCTCTGGTCCCCGGACCCGTCCGTCGCCGAGGTCCCCGGCCGGATCGTCACCACCTCCAGCGCCGACGTCCCCCTCAAGGGGCTCGTCTTCCTGATCGAGGCGCTCGCCAAGCTCCGTACCGAACGCCCCGACGCGCACCTCGTCGTCGTCGGCAGGCGCGCCGAGGACGGGCCGGTCGCCCAGGCCATCGAGCGGTACGGGCTCGACGGCGCCGTCGAGTTCGTCAAGGGCATCAGCGACGCCGAGCTCGTCGACCTCGTGCGCTCCGCCCAGGTCTCCTGCGTGCCCTCGCTGTACGAGGGGTTCTCGCTGCCCGCCGCCGAGGCCATGGCCACCGGCACGGCGCTCGTCGCCACCACCGGCGGTGCGATCCCGGAGGTCGCGGGGGCCGACGGCGAGACGTGTCTGGCCGTGCCCACGGGGGACGCGGGGGCGCTGGCCGCTGCGCTCGGGCGGGTGCTTGGTGATCCTGAGCTGCGGGCCCGGCTGGGGGCGGCGGGGCGGGAACGGGTCCTGGAGCGGTTCACCTGGGCCCGTGCCGCCCAGGGCACCGCCGAGCTGTACCGCGAAGCGGTCGCCGCGCGGGCGCGCGGGGGCGCTCGGTGACCCTCGCTGCCGCTTGCCGGGTGCGGCCCGGTGGTCGGGTTGTGCCCACCCGTTCCGCCCTGCGGAACGCCTGCCCCCAACCCGCCGGCGGTCCGCGCCCACAACCTCCCGTCAACCCCGAAAGGCAGACCCCGTGCTGACCGTCGACTTCACTCGTTTCCCGCTCGCCCCCGGCGACCGTGTGCTCGACCTGGGCTGTGGTGCGGGCCGGCATGCCTTCGAGTGCTACCGGCGCGGCGCCCAGGTCGTGGCCCTCGACCAGAACGGCGAGGAGATCCGCGAGGTCGCCAAGTGGTTCGCCGCCATGAAGGAGGCCGGCGAGGCCCCCGCCGGGGCGACCGCCACCGCGATGGAGGGCGACGCCCTCAACCTGCCCTTCCCCGACGAGTCCTTCGACGTCGTCATCATCTCCGAGGTCATGGAGCACATCCCGGACGACAAGGGCGTGCTCGCCGAGATGGTCCGTGTCCTCAAGCCGGGCGGCCGGATCGCGATCACCGTGCCCCGGTACGGGCCCGAGAAGGTCTGCTGGACGCTCTCCGACGCGTACCACGAGGTCGAGGGCGGCCACATCCGCATCTACAAGGCCGACGAGCTGCTCGCCAAGATCCGGCAGGCCGGCCTCAAGCCGTACGGCACCCACCACGCGCACGCGCTGCACTCGCCGTACTGGTGGCTGAAGTGCGCCTTCGGCGTCGACAACGACAAGGCGCTGCCGGTCCGCGCGTACCACAAGCTCCTGGTCTGGGACATCATGAAGAAGCCCGCCCTGACCCGGGTCGCCGAGCAGCTGCTCAACCCGGTCGTCGGCAAGAGCTTCGTGGCGTACGCGACCAAGCCGCACTCCCCCTCGCTTCGCGGGGGGTACCCCCACCCGAAGGCCGACACCGCGGACGCGGCCAAGTGACGTCTCCCGAGCGGATCGCCGAGCACCTCGTCCTGCCCGGGGTGCTCACCGCCGAACAGGCCGCCGAGACCGTGGCCGGGATACTCGCCGTGCAGCGCGAGGACGGCGCCATCCCCTGGTTCCGCGGCCACCACCTGGACCCGTGGGACCACACCGAGGCCGCCATGGCCCTGGACGCGGCCGGCGAGCACGCCGCCGCCACCCGCGCCTACGAGTGGCTCGCCCGCCACCAGAACGCCGACGGCTCCTGGTACGCGGCCTACCACGACGGCGACCCGGACCAGGTCACCGACCGGAGCCGCGAGTCCAACTTCGTCGCGTACATCGCGGTCGGCGTCTGGCACCACTACCTCTCCACCGGCGACGACGCCTTCCTCGACCGGATGTGGCCCGTCGTCTACGCGGCCGTCGAGTTCGTCCTCGGGCTCCAGCAGCCCGGCGGCCAGATCGGCTGGAAGCGCGAGCCCGACGGCACGCCGGTGGCCGACGCCCTGCTGACCGGAAGCGCGTCGATCCACCAGGCACTGCGCTGCGCCCTCGCCATCGCCGAGGTCCGCGAGGAGCCGCAGCCCGACTGGGAGCTGGCCGCCGGGGCCCTCGGCCACGCGATCCGCCGGCACCCCGAGCGTTTCCTCGACAAGTCCCGCTACTCGATGGACTGGTACTACCCGGTCCTCGGCGGCGCGGTCACGGGGGCTGACGCGCAGGCCAGGATAGAGGCCGACTGGGACCGGTTCGTCGTCCCCGGCCTCGGCGTGCGCTGCGTGGTCCCCAACCCGTGGGTCACCGGCGGCGAGAGCTGCGAACTCGCCCTGGCCCTCTGGGCGATGGGGGAGTCCGACCGAGCCCTCACGATCCTCCAGGACATCCAGCACCTGCGCGCCGGGAACGGCATGTACTGGACGGGGTACGTCTTCGAGGGCGACACGGACGACGACAAGGCCGTGTGGCCCGAGGAGCAGACCGCCTGGACCGCGGGCTCCCTCGTCCTCGCGGTCGCGGCCCTCGGCGGCGAGGAGGCGACCGTAGCCGTCTTCGGCGGCGAGCGTCTGCCGAGCGGCCTGGACCCCGACTGCTGCGCCTGAACCCCGGCCCGGTTCCGGGCCCGACGGGTGCTCGGTGCACGCATATTCGCCTGCGCGGAGCACTCGTTGCGGCGTTCTAGGATGTGCACGTCCATGACTGGCATGGACATGCATATCAGGGAGAATCGGTCACAGATGGACCGTGCGGGGTCGGTCAAGGACCTGGCGGGCGAGCTGCTCGCGTTGAAGAAGGCGTCGGGATCCAGCTTCGTCCAGCTCAGCGAGCAGACGCACTACGCCAAGTCGTCGTGGGAGCGCTGGGTCAACGGCAAGCAGTTCCCGCCGCGCGACGCCGTGGAGCGCCTCGCCCGGCTCTGCGGGACCGATCCGACTCCGCTGCTCGCCCTCTGGGCCGAGGAGGACGCCCGGCGCACGGCACCGGAGTCCGAGGCCGGAGCCGAGTCCGTGTCCGAGACCGGAGTCGGGGCCGGGGCCGCGACGCTCCGGAAGCGCCGCGCCCTGTGGACGTCGGTCGTGCTCGCCGCCCTCCTCGTGGCGGGCGCCCTCTCCTACGTCGCGTTCTCCGGCTCCGGCGCACCGTCGGCCGCCCCTCGCCCGAAGCCCGTGGTGAAGGTCGCGGGCCCTGCCACCGGCTGCTCCCTCACCGGCTGCGAGGGACGTGACCCGAAGAAGATGAACTGCGGCGCCGACGCGGTCACCGTACGCACCGGCTCCATCCCCAAGGACCTCGTCATCGAGCTCCGTTACAGCCGTGCCTGCCGGGCCGCCTGGGGCCGGATCTCCTTCGCCCAGGTGGGCGCCACCGTCGTGGTCAACAACTCCGACGGAGCCGCCCAGGCGGACGTCGTGCACTTCGACCGGGACGTCTACACGCCGCTGATCGCGGCGCCGGACGACGGCTCGGTCTGGGTCTGCGCCGCCCTCCCGAAGAACGGCCCGCGCAGCTGCACCGGCCGCTTCATTCCGAGCGAGGAGAAGGCGCAGCAGCCTTAGCCGCGAGCACCTCGCGGGCGGCCCTGTCCTGGCGGGCCACGAGGGCCGTCCAGTCCTTGGCCACGGCCGGGTTCCGGTCCAGCCAGGCCTGCTGGACGGCGGCGAGCCGGGTGTACGCGGTGTCGAGGTAGCCCGTCTCGTCCTTGCAGCGCAGATCCGCCGCCAGGGCGGTACTGGACGCCCTGGCCTCCAGGGTGTGCAGGGAGGCGAGGAGCTGCGCGGGGCCGGGCCCGGGGAACCCGGCCCGGTCCATGCACGTCCGCCACCGCGCCGTCACGGCCTTGAACGCGGGATCCTTCTCCACGTCGCCACGGGCGTGTTCCTGCGCCTCGAAGAGCATGATCCGTACCTGGAGCCACCGCATCCGGCCGTCGCCGAGGACGCGCTTCTCGGCCTCGGCGAGGCAGCCGTTGCCCGGCCGGGACACGCTCATCGTGGTCCCCTTGGCGGTGACCCGCTTGGTCTCATCTCCGAACAACGCCTTGCTGTACGCCTCGGTGCTCTCCGGGCTGCCCGGCTTCGGAGGTGTGTCGGGCGCGGGCGGGGCGGACTCCGCGGGCCTCGTGGCCGACTCCAGGCCGAACGGCTGGGGCAGCTGGTCGTCGCCCTCCGTCGCCTCCGCCCCGGGGACGGGGGCGTACCGGAATCCGCGCTTCGCCATGCAGGTGACGGCGAACTGCCGCTGGGCTTCGTGGCTGCGGGCGTTCGAGGTGAACAGGAGCTCGGTGACCGGGGGCCGCCGGTGCAGCTCCGCCGTGTCGATCCGGGTGGCGGAGGCGGTCCGGTGGTCCGGTTCCGGCGTCGTGCCGCACCCGGAGAGCGCCGCCGCACCGACGGCGAGACCGAGCGCGAGTACGAGCGTCTTCCGCATCAGCGAGCTGCCTTTCGGAGGGGTGATGGGCGTGTCGGGGCCCGGCGCACCCCCGTGTCGCCGGGCCCCGGATCACGTCGGTCGGTCAGAAGCAGGGGATGCTGGTCGTGGAGCGGACCCGCAGGGAGGTGGCCTCGCCCGCCCGGCCCGAGCCGTTGCCGTCGACGCCGTCGTCGTCGAGCTGCCAGGAGTCGACCGAGCTGCCGGGGTTCACGCAGAACAGCAGCCCGCCGGTGTAGTCGAGGTCCCGGTAGTAGTGGCTCTCGTAGCCGCTGTTGCTGGAGTTGCTGGCGGCGTGGACGTCGTCGTTCACGACGTTTCCGTAGACGTCGAAGTAGTCGTTCCTGAAGTCGCCGTCGCTGTTGAAGAACGCGTGCTTGTTGTTGTTCGCGATGGAGGCCGAGAAGACGCAGTGGTAGCCGGACGGGCAGTTGGGGCCGGCGGCCGCCTGACCCGCCGTCGCCACTCCGCCCGCGACGATCAGCGCCGTCGCGCCGAGGGCGGCCGCGGCCCGCTTGCGGAACCCAGTGATGCTGCTCATGCTCTGATCCACCTTCTCGTCGTGAGCGACCCCGCGGGTCGCGCGCGCAGCAAGGCTGACATCCGCCGCGCGACCCCGTATTGGACAAAAGCGCACCCCGCGCAGTGGCCTGTTTCAACCGGCCAGCCACGCGCTCGCGCCGCTCCCGGCCGCCAGGAAGCGGCCCGGCGGCATGCCCGTCATCGCCGTGAACTCGCGGCTCAGATGGGACTGGTCGTAGAACCCGCAGTCGGCCGCGACGACGGCGGCCCCGCCGCCCGCGCCCAGCAGCCGGATCGCCCGGTTGAGCCGCAGGACGCGGGAGAGGCGCTTCGGACTGAGGCCGACCTGCTCGCGGAAGCGGTTCTCCAGGTGCCGCAGGCTCCAGCCAGTCCTGGCGGCGAGCTCCCCGATCGGCAGCGAACCGGCCGTGCGGTCGAGCAGCCGCCACGCCTCCAGGACGGCGGGGGACGGCTCGTGGGACGGTGCGGCGCCGGTCGTCCAGCGCAGCAGGGCCTCGTCGAGCAGGGCGAAGCGTTCGCGCCACCCCGGAGCCGCCTCCAGGGCCGCGCCGAGGCCGCGGACCCGGTCGCCCAGGACGTCCGCCGGGTCCGTGACGGTGTCCGCGAGCTCCCCGAGGGTGGCGCCGAAGAGGCGGTACGCCGCCCAGGGCGCGAGGGTGAGCTCCACCCCGTGGAGGTCACCCTGGTGGCGGAGGACCCTGGCCCGCGTGTGCAGACCGGACACCACCGAGGTGTGCGCCGACGCCGAGGCCCCCGCCGCGCCGCGGCCCGTCCGGCCGAGCCGCATCTCGCTGCCGAACCCGATGAGCAGGGACACCCTCCCGGTCGGCACCACGAGCCGCTCCTGCGGGACCCCCGCCGTCGACCGGAATCCGCGGTACACGCCGACGCCCGGCCGGAGCCGGGCGTCGGGCCTCCCGTAGAACCACTGACAGTTTCCCGATGCGCAGACGCGACGTCTCACCCTCACACCCTTCCGAGTCCGGAGCCGTCCCGGACCGACCTTCACGACCACTGTCGGATCGGTCCGGACGAGGGGCCAGAGGCGTCGGCGTCCCAGGGATGCGGAGGGACGTCCCACGCTCCTGACCTGCGAGGACGTCGGTAGAGAGGGATGTGTGGACAGGCTGCGGCCACTCGTTCGGGGCCGCCCGGGTAGCCGCGCGGAGGCCCCCGGGCGAGGCTGGCGCCACAGTCTCCAGGGAGGTCTCGTCGTGCCCAGAAGTGTTTCGCGCGGAGTCGTGGCGCTGCTGCTGTCCAGCACCCTGCTCCTGACCACCGCCGCCTGCAACGGCGACGACACGCAGAGCGCGAGCGCTGCCTCGACCCCGACGGCCTCCGCGAGCTTCGAGCAGCAGAAGCTGGCGAAGACGCGGTTCGTGGCCAACGCCGGTCTGGCCGCGGGCGCCACGTACCAGTGGATCGTGAAGCCCTACCGCGCGGGCAAGTTCAAGAAGGGCGCGGACGGCCGGACGTTCGCCCTGGTGAAGGCGGGCCTCGCGGGCGCGTTCACGTACAACCGGCTCAAGGCGGCGCTGAACAACGCCAAGGGCGACCCGCTGCTCTCGAAGGCGGTCGCGCCGCTCTCCGCCGGGATCGAGTCGCTCAAGGACCTGGGGACGAAGCTCCGCAAGGGCGAGGTGGGCGACGCGGACGTCGGCGCCTTCGAGAACGTCATCAACAGCGTGAAGGACGCGGGCAAGAGCGCCGGCGCCGAGGTCGTGGACAAGGTCCCCAGCGCCTCACAACTCAGCGGCGGAAATTAGGAGTCGAGCTCTGCCAGCAGGCGGAGCGTGGCGGGGTCCGGTGCGGTGACCAGCAGGTCCGTCACGGGGCCCCGCCGCCATCTCTCCAGGCGCTCGGCGATCCGCTCCCGGGGGCCGACCAGCGAGATCTCGTCCGCGAAGGCGTCCGGTACGGCGAGCACCGCCTCCTCGCGCCGGCCCGCCGCGAACAGCTCCTGGATGCGGCGGGCCTCCTTCTCGTACCCCATGCGCCCCATCAGGTCGGCGTGGAAGTTGCGGGCCGCGTGCCCCATGCCGCCGATGTAGAAGCCGAGCATCGCCTTGACCGGCAGCAGCCCGGCCGCCACGTCCTCGCAGAGCTGCGCCCGGACCATGGGCGCGACGACGAAGCCCGCCGGGAGCGCGTCCGGCAGGGCGTACACCTCGGCCCAGCGGTCGGGCGTCCAGTAGAGCGGCAGCCAGCCGTCGGCGATGGCGAGGGTCTGCGCGATGTTCTTGGGGCCCTCGGCGCCGAGCAGGACGGGGACGTCGGCCCGCAGCGGGTGCGTGATCGGCTTGAGGGCCTTGCCGAGACCGGTGCCGTCCGGGCCGTTGTACGGGTGGGAGTGGTGGCGTCCGTCGAGCCGGACGGGGGCCTCGCGGCGCAGGACCTGACGGACCACGTCCACGTACTCGCGGGTCGCGGTCAGCGGGGAGCGGGGGAAGGGGCGCCCGTACCAGCCCTCGACGACCTGCGGGCCGGACAGGCCGAGTCCGAGCAGTACGCGCCCGCCGGAGAGGTGGTCGAGCGTGAGCGCGTGCATCGCGGTCGTGGTGGGCGCGCGGGCGGCCATCTGTGCGACGGCGGTGCCCAGCCTGATGCGGCTGGTGTGCGCGGCGATCCAGGTCAGCGCGGTGAAGGCGTCGGAGCCCCAGGCCTCGGCGGTCCACACGGAGTCGTAGCCGAGCCGCTCGGCCTCGCGGGCGAGGTCGAGGTGGGCGGGGGAGGGGCCGCGGCCCCAGTAGCCGAGGGCGAGTCCGAGTCGCATGCCCGCATCCTTTCTGACGCTTCGTCAGTTCGTGCGATGCGGGGACTGTACGCCAACGGCCCCTCGCCCGGAAGGGATTCCGGACGGGGGGCCGCTGTCGTGCCGGTGTACTAGCCGCGCTGGATGCCCGTGGTGTCCTGCAGGACACCACGACGGCCGTCCTGCGTCTGGGCCACCAGGCCCGGACCGCGCTGCTCGACCGCCAGGTACCAGGTACCCGGGGCCAGTTCGGCGATCGGCGCCTGCGAGCCGTCCTCCGCGTACAGCGGACGCGCGACCGGGACCGCGAACCAGAACGGCGCGAAGTCCGCGGCCGACTGCGGGGCCGGAGCGGCGGCCTGCGGCTCGGGCTGCTTCGGGGCCTGCGGCTGCGGAGCGGCGGCCTGCGCGCCGAACGGCTGGCCCTGCGAGGGGTCCTGCGGCGCGCCGTACGGCTGCTGCTGCGCACCCGGGTAGCCGTAGCCGCCGGGGACGCCCGGCTGACCCGGCTGGCCCCCCTGCATGCCGTACGGCTGCGGGGTCTGCGGCTGGGGCGCGCCGACGAGCGGGGCCTGGAGGGCGGGGACCAGCGGACCGGCGACGGCGGCACCGGCCACCAGCAGGGCGGCGATCAGGCCGAGGACCAGACCGGCGCCGGCGTTGTCCGCCTCGAAGATCCACATGAGGAGGGTCCAGGCGGCGGCGACGGTGAACGCGGCACCGACCTGACCGAGCTCGAGACCGACCACCTTGCGCGGCTGCGGCAGGGAGCGGGAGACGACGACGAGGGCGGCGCCGGCGATGCCGACGAAGAAGGAGCCCCAGCCGAGGTACGAGATCTCCCACGAGTTCGTGGTGGGGACGTTGCGGCAGATGTCGGCACCGGCATCACAGCCGGCGACGGAGAGGAACGAGGCGATGAACAGCACCACCGCTGCACCGATCAGCACGCCATCGCCTCGGGTGAGGGAGCGGATATTCACGTAAGAGTCCTTCGTCGGGTCGTCAGTCGTCGCGTCTGGGGTGGCGCTCAGGTTCATGGCACGGGGGGCGGGGCCCCATCGTACGGAGCGAATCTATCGCCCGCCGGTTCTACCCCTCGAGGTAGGTGGCGATGCCGTCCGCCAATCCCTGCGCCGCCTTCTGCCGCCACGTCGACGACGTGAGCAGCTGTGCGTCCTTGGGATCACGCATATTGCCGCATTCGACGAAGACCTTGGGGACGGTCGAGAGATTGAGGCCGCCCAGGTCGTCCCGTACGTCCAACCCCGTACCGGAACCGATGTAGTTGGCGGGCGAGGTTCCGGTGGCGCGCGCGAACCGGTCCACGATCCGCTCGCCGAGGACGCGGGAAGGGGCGACGATCTTCGCGGTGTCGGCGGAGCCCGCGCGGACCTTCGCGGGCAGGATCACATGGAAGCCGCGGTGGCCGGCGGCCGAACCGTCCGCGTGGACGGAGACGACGGCGTCGGCACGGGCGGCGTTGCCGGTCCTGGCCCGCTCGTCGATGCACGGGCCCCAGGCGCGGTCGCCGTCATGGGTGAACACGACCTTGGCGCCGCGCGCGGTGAGGAGGTCCCGCAGCCGGTGGGAGACGTCGAGGGTGAACGAGGCCTCGGTGTAGCCCGCGTTCGTGGACGTGCCGGTGGTGTCGCACTCCTTGCGGGTCGTCCCGATATTCACCTTCTGGTTGATTTCGGATGAATGGCGGAAGTTACCGGAGTTGTGGCCGGGGTCGATCACGACGGTCCGTCCGGCGAGCGAGCCGCTTCCCCGGGCGGGAACCGGCGAGTGGCTGGGCCCGGCCGCCGGTCCCGAGGCGAACGGCGGCCGGGACTGCGTCCCGCTCTCGCCCTGGGTCGCGGTCCGGCTCTCCTGGGCGCTCCCGGCCTTCCCGGACGGTGGTGAGGCCTGGGAGCTCGCGCAGCCGGCGAGCACGGCGCAGCAGCCCGTGGCGGCGAGAGCGAGGGCGAGGGTACGGCGGGCGGTGTTCCGGTGGTCGTACGGCACCCCGCGACTTTAGGCCCTGTGCGGGGGGAAACGCCGCAGCGGTCACGTCGCAGGTTCGTCACCGCTTCGCGGAACGGTGGACGCGTGTGAGCGAACCGTGAAGGGTAGGTGGGAAGAGGCGACGGTGGGGTGTCACCGCGCATGGACCCACGAGGGGGAACCGTGGTGGGGGAAGAACCGAACGACGCACGTCCCGAGCCGAACGACAGACCTCCGGGTGACGGCGGCTCGGACCAAGGGAGTCAGGGGGCTCCGGGCGCGCCTGCCGGGGCGCCTTCGCGCGCGCCTGCCGGGGCGTCCGAGCCGCCTTGGGCCGCTCCGAAGCCGGCGGCCCCGGCGGCTCCTGTTCCGGCTGCACCGGCTGCGGCTCCGGCGGATCCCGCCGCCGCCCCGGGCGCGGGAACGCCCACGCTCGCCTTCGGCCCGCCGCCCGGTGCGGGGGCCGGCGCAGGGGCCGGTGCGGGAGCCGGTGCGGGGGCCGAGGCCGTTCCGTCCGCGGCCGCCGCACCGTCCGGTGCCGTGCCCGGCGCCGCCGCGCCCGGGCCCGCGACCGCGCCCGGCTGGGCGGGATCCGGGACCGCGCCGCCACCGCCCGGCGCGCCGCCCGGCTTCGGCCCGCCGCCGGGGTACGGCCCGCCCGGCTACGGCCCGCCCCCCGGGTACGGCGCCCAGCCGCCCGCGCAGCCCCCCGGCGACGCGAACCCGGCGCAGGCCGCCATGATCGGCCTCCTCAACCTCTCCTGCCTCGGCCTCGGCTACGTCCTGCTGCGGAACTGGATCGGCGCCGCGCTCTGCTGGCTCGCCACCGCCGCCCTCCTCGTGGTCGCGCTCCCCGCCGACGTCGACGGCGTGCCCTTCGGCCTCCTCGTCGGCTACGGCGTCTTCCTGCTCGCCGTCGCCGCCGACGGCGCCCGGCGCGGACTGCGCTCCACGCTCCGCGTCGGCGCCTCCTTCCGCCGCCTGGCGCTGCCGCTCGCGCTCGTGCTGCTCGCCGTGCCCGCGGGCGGTTCGCTCGCGTACGGGGCGGCCCGCGACGAGGCGAAGGAGCAGGCGCTGCTCGAACGCCTCGCGGCGGCGGACACGCTGGTGAAGTCCGCCGACGGCCTCGCCTTCGACAAGGCCGAGCCGACGTTCCGCAAGGCGCTCGACACGTACGAGGACCTCGGCACGAAGCACGCGGGCTCGCGGGCCGGGAAGCTCGTCCCCGACCGCCTCGACGCGTACTACAAGACGGTCTCCGCGCCGTACGGGAAGAAGCGGTACTGCGAGGCCGTACCGCCGCTCAAGCACCTGCGGGAGCTCCCGGCCACCGTGGACAAGGAGCTGCTCGGATCCCGGCCCGCCAAGACCGACGAGCCGCTGGCCGAGTCGCTGTACGAGTGCGGGACGGCCGCGCTCGGCGTGCAGACCGCGAATCCGCCGGCGAGCGAGAGCCTCAACGCGCTCCTCGACACCTTCCCGAAGTCGGCCCAGGCGACCCGCGTCGAACCGGCCGTCCGGGCCGCGATCAAGACCCGGACCAGCGCCCTCACCGGCGCCGAGCCCTGCGACGCCACCGAGCAGCTGCGCGCGCTGCGCTCCTCGCTCGACAACATGCCGGACCCGTCCCTCGAAAGCGCGTCGAAGGAAGCGGCGGCGGGGGTCCAGAAGGGCGACTTCGCCTGCGGGACCGACCAGTTCAAGGACAAGGAGTTCAGCTCCGCGGCCACGACCATGACCGACTACGCCAAGGCGTACCCGAACAGCCCGCAGGCCGCCCACGCCCGCTCGATCGCCATCGCCGCCGAGATCGCCGAGGAGGAGCCCGCGGCCGGCCGGAGCCTCCCTCCGGCGGAGGTCCCCGGCGGCGGCCGCATGGTCATGGTGGTGAGCAACGACGGCCCCGGTGAGGTCGAGCTGCTCTACACGGGCCCGATGACCGGCAAGGTCACCCTCAAGGCGTGCGGGACCTGCACGAAGTACAAGACCCCGCTGCTCGTGAACTCCCCGAAGATCAAGGCCTGCTCGGGGCCGTCCTCGAAGTACCCGAAGACGACCCTGCTGCTGCCCGCCGGCGACTACCACTTCCTCCAGAAGCGGGCGGCCACCGGCACCTCGACGGCGGGGGACACCAAGTCGAGCAACACCAAGATCGAACCGGGCTACAGCTACACCAACTGCCTGTACGTGACCTCACTGTTCTGACCGCTTCGGAGGGTGCCGGGCGGGCGCCGTCCGCGCGTCCGCCGACTAGCCCACGCGGCGCAGGACCCGCAGTGAGTCCGTGACCGAGATCTCCTCGAAGTCGCCCGACTCCAGGGCGCGGAGGTAGATCCGGTACGGCGCCTGACCGCCGTCCTCCGGGTTCGGGAAGACGTCGTGGATGACGAGCAGGCCCCCGGGGGCGACCTTGGGGGCCCAGCCCTCGTAGTCGTTCGTGGCGTGCTCGTCGGTGTGCCCGCCGTCGACGAAGACGAGGCCGAGCTGCCCGCCCCACACCTTCGCGACCTGCGGCGAGCGCCCGACCACGGCGATCACGTGCTCCTCCAGGCCCGCCTTGCGCAGGGTCCGGCGGAAGGTCGGCAGGGTGTCCATGAGGCCCACCTCCGGGTCGACCACGGTCGCGTCGTGGTACTCCCAGCCCGGCTGCTGCTCCTCGCTGCCGCGGTGGTGGTCCACGGTCACCGCGACCGTGCCCGCCTGCCGGGCCACGTCGGCGAGCAGGATCGTGGACCGCCCGCAGTACGTCCCGACCTCCAGGAGCGGCAGCCCCAGCTTCGCCGCCTCGGTGGCCGCCTCGTACAGGGCGAGCCCCTCCCCGACGGGCATGAAGCCCTTCGCGGCCTCGAAGGCGGCAAGGATCTCGGGCGCGGGCACGGACATGGTGACTCCTACTGGCGGGTACGCGGGTACGGGCGCCCATCGTGCCCTACGCACCGCGCACGAACCACACCGTCCTCCCGGCGACCCGTCCATCCGTCCCCGGCGTCCAGGCACGGTCTCCACGGGACGAGCCCCGCGCCCGGGCGTTCAGGTGGTGCCGGTGGTGCCAGTGGTGCCGGTGGTGCCGGTTGTGCGGAGGTGGAGGGTCCAGGTGCGCACCGTGTACCGGGTCGGTTCCGCCGGGTGCTGCTCCGAGACCGTCGCCACGAGCAGCTCGCCGTCCCTCCGCAGGGACCGCAGCGACGGTGTGCCCCGGGAGCCGGCGTCGGGGCCGAGGTCGGCCAGGACGCCGGTGTCGAGCTGTCGTCCCACGGTGCGGATCAGCCCGCCGTCGAGGATCAGCAGGGTGCCGTCGGGGAGGACCACCGGCTTCGGCGGCTGGGGGTCGCTCAGGCGTGGTCCGCGCGTGATCGTCCCGCCGGGCAGCAGCCGGACGACCCGGCCGCGGGTCGGCACCCGGCGGTCGGCCTCGACCACGCGCAGGCCGGTGCCGACGACGTAGTGGCCGTACGAGGGCCAGTGGTCGGTCTCGGCGCCGTCGCGGTCGTACTCCCGCGTCTCGAACAGGCCGTAACCCTCGAGCCCCAGGACGAAACGACCGCCGCCCCGCGCGGCGCCCCGCTCGCCCCGCAGCTCGGCGACGAGACGTCCGTCCGCGAGGTCGAGGAGGAGCGCCGGTCCGAGGAACCCCCACGGGGTGTACTCCAGGGAGTCGGTCGTGACCAGGACCCGGTCGCCGGAGACGTGGGCGGCGTTGGGGACCCCGGCGCAGGCGTGGGTCCAGCGCGTGTGGCCGTCGGCGTCGGCCAGGGTGACCCTCCCGACCGCGCCGTGCACGGCCATCTCGCCCCGGCGGGCGAGCGGTTCGCCCGCGGCGCGGGCCCGTTCGTACGGCGGGACGCCCTCCGTACACCGGTGCTCGATGACCTTCGCACTCCACCGTCCGGCCGCCGCGGCGGGCTCGTCCTCCCGGAAGCTCGACATGAGGGGAGCGTAACGGCGGGCGAGCGGAAGCGTCAGACGCCGGCCGCCGAGCTCGCACCCGTGCCCGTGCCCCCTCCCGTGCCCGTGCCCGCTCCCGCGCCCGCTCCCGCGCCCGCTCCCGCGCCCCCTTCGGCTCCCGCTCCCGTGAGGATCGTCCGGAGCTCGGCCACGCCTGCCTTCCACTCCTCGCCGTCCGACTCCTCCCAGAGTTCGAGGAGTTCGGAGGGCTCGGTGAGGACCCGGTCCAGGGCCGCCACGGCCTCCGGGCGCAATTCCTCCGGAAGCGTCGGCAGCGGCTTCTTCGGGCCGTACGAAGTGGTGACGGGGGTGCCGCCCGGGCACTGCGCCGCGACCAGGGCCGCCGAGGCGATCGCCTCCACCGCCAGGTCCGAGTCGAGGTACTCCTCGCCCGTCGCGGTCACCTCACGGAAGGCCGCGAGTAGCACCTCGGCCCGCTTCTCCTCCGGGGCTTCGTCCACCCGGTACGAGAAGTCGGCGGCGGTGTCGTTGTCGAAGGGGCCGATGTCCCACGTACCCATGGCGTGCTCACTCTCTCCGTCGGTCAGGTCTGCGGGAAGCGTGGCAGGTGCCACTGACAACGGGCGGTCGGCGAGCCAGGCGTGCAAGGTGCTCGAACGCCTGTCAGGGGCGGGGGCCTTCGAGGTTCTCGATCATGCGCTCCAGGACGCGGACGGCGGTGCGGTACTCGTCCGTCGTGATGCCCTCGACGGACCGGGTGCGGAACGCCGCCACCTGCGCCGCGACCTCGGTCAGGCGGCGGGCGCCGTCGGGGGTGAGGGCGAGTCGCCCCGGGGCCGGGCGGGACGCCCAGCCGCCGGCGAGGACGGTGTCGACCGCGGCGGTCAGGGTGGGGACGTCGGCGTTGGCCGAGAGGGTCGAGAGGACCTCGGCGTCGGCGGTCGCGCCGTCGCCGTCCCTGACGACGTTGAGGACCTGCCAGGCGACGCGGGTGAGGCCGAACTCCCCGAGCGTTCCGTCCATGACGCGGGTGAGCGCCTCGTCGGTGCGGTTGAGCAGATAGCCGATGGGCTTGGCCTTGGGCTCCATGCGGGAATCTCCAGGTGGGGTGGGCAAGTCGGTGGGGTCGGGTCAGTGGTGAGCCGGCGCGGGCTCGGACGTCAGTATCGCCGTCCAGTCCTGGGTCCGGGCCCAGTCGTCGAAGCCCTGCCAGCCGACCTCGGGGAACTCGCGGCGCAGGCCGGCGACATCGACGTCGAGACCGGTCGTCGTGAAGTACGAGAACATCGCTGCCAGGTCCGTGGACCGGGTTCGCACGGAGGCGAGTGGGACCTCCTGGAAGGAGACCGGGCGGTCGAGGGCGGCGGCGAGGATGCCGGTCATCTCCCCGGGGGTCCGCTCGTCGGAGGCGATGTCGATGCGCCGGCCCGTGAAGTCCTCGCGACGCCCGAGGGCGAGCGCGGCGAACGCGCCGATGTCCCGGGAGGAGATGAGGGCGAGCGGGCGGTCGGCCGGCATCGGCCAGGCGAAGGTCCCCCCGCGCAGTCCTTCGGCGGTCCAGCCGCCGGCGTAGTTGTCCATGAACGCCGCGGGGCCGATCACCGTCCAGGGCGTGCCGGAGGCGCGGAGGTGGTGCTCGATCACCCGCTTGCTCTCGTAGTGCGGGACGCCGGTGTCGCGGTCGGCGTGGGCGACGGAGGTGAGGACGACGTGTCCGAGGCGGGCGGTCGCCGCCGAGTCGACGAGGTTCCCGCCCTGCCGGATCTCGCCCTCGGTCCCGGCCTCGAAGGTGGTGACGGCGAAGAGGGAGTCGGCGTCCGCGAGGGCGGCGTCGAGCGAGGAGCGGTCGTCGAGGTCCGCGTACCGCACCTCGGCGCCGAGGGCGCGCAGGGTGTCGGCGGCCGGAGAGGCGGGGCGGCGGGTGAGGGCGCGCACCCGGTGGCCCGCGGCGAGCAGGCTGCGGGCGGTGGCTCCGCCCTGGGTTCCGGTGGCTCCGGTGACGGCGACGGTGAGCATGGTTCCCCCTGAGGTAGTTGCTGTGTGGTGCATTCTCTGTGCCACACAGGAGACTCTACCTCGATTCCTCTGCGCCGCGCAGGTTTTTTTCGATCGCGTTTCTGACCTTCCGTCAGAATGGAACGTGTTCTAGTCTGCGGCGCATGGGCATCGCCATCACGCACGAACAGCGGGAGCTCGCCCGATCCGTCCGGGGCTGGCTCACCCGCGCCGTACCCCCCGAGGAAGTCCGCAAGCACCTGGACGTCCCCGACACCGCCACCGGCCGCCCCGCCCACTGGGACGCCGCCGCCGAACAAGGACTCCTCGGACTGCACCTCCCCGAGGAGTACGGCGGCGGAGGCGGCGACCTCGGGGACCTCGCCGTCGTCGTGGAGGAGGCGGCGCGGGCCCTGCTGCCCGGGCCCTACCTGCCCTCCGTACTCGCCGCCGAGCTCCTCCACCGGTGCGGGCAGCCCGAATCGGCGGGCACGCTCGCGCGTGGGGAGCGGATCGGGGCCGTCGCCCTCGGCGGCACCGGCACCCTCACCGCCGTCCGCACCGCGAGCGGCTACCTCCTCGACGGCACCGCGCCCCCCGTCCTCGGCGGCGCCCAGGCCGACCTGGTGCTCCTCCGGGCCGCCACCGCAGACGGGTCCGTCTGGCTCGCCGTCGACACCGACGGCCTCGCCGTCCGGCCCCACGAGAGCGCCGACCCCACCCGGCCCACCGCCGAGATCGCCGCCCGCGCCGCCCACGTCCCCGCCGCGCGCGCACTCACCCTCGAAGAGGCCCGCGACGGCAGCGCCTCCGACGGCAGCGCCTCCGGCGCGGCCGGCGACATGCTTCCCGGCGCAGCCGCCGTCACCGCCCTCGTCCACGACCGCGCCGCCGTCCTCTTCGCCGCAGACGCCTGCGGCACCGCCGCCCGCGCCGTCGAGACCGCCGCCGAACACGCCCGCACCCGCGAGCAGTTCGGCCGGCCCATCGGACAGTTCCAGGGCGTCAAGCACCTCTGCGCCGACATGCTCGTCCGGCTCGAACAGGCCCGCGCCCTCACCTGGGACGCCGCCCGCGCCGGCCACGACGAGGCCCGCTCCCTCACCGCGGCGCTCGCCGCCGCCACCGCCCTCGACACCGCGTACACCTGCGCCAAGGACTGCATCCAGATCCTCGGCGGCACCGGCTTCACCTGGGAGCACGACGCCCATCTGCTGCTCCGCCGCGCCCTCGTCGCCCGCCAGCTCCTCGGCACCGGTGACCACCACCGGCTCGCCGCCCTCCGGCACGCCGCCGCCGGCGTCCGGCGCGGCCTCCGCCTCGACCTGCCGCCCGAGGCCGACGCGTACCGGCGCGAGGCCCGCGAGGCCGTCGCCCCCGCCGCCGGACTCGACCCGGCGGCCGCCCGCCGCACCCTCGCCCCCACCGGCTACGCGGCCCCGCACCTCCCGGAGCCGTACGGACTCGGCGCGGGCCCCCTCCAGCAGCTCGCCGTCCAGCGGGAGCTGGACGAGGCCGGGATCACCGTCTCCGGGCTCGGCATCGCCACCTGGGTCGTCCCCTCGCTCCTCGCCCACGGCACCCCCGAGCAGCAGGCCGAGCACCTCGGCCCGACCCTGCGCGGCGAACGCCTCTGGTGCCAGCTCTTCTCCGAGCCCGGCGCCGGCTCCGACCTCGCCTCCCTCCGCACCCGCGCCGAACGCACCGAGGACGGGCGCTGGCGGATCAACGGACAGAAGGTGTGGACGAGCGCCGCCCAGTGGGCCCACCACGGCATCCTGCTCGCCCGTACCGACCCCACCGCCCCCAAGCACCAGGGGCTCACCTACTTCCTCGTCGACATGCGGAACACCCCCGGGATCGACGTCCGGCCGCTCAAGGAGATCACCGGGGACTCCCTCTTCAACGAGGTCTGGTTCGACGACGCGATCCTCCCCGCCGACGCCGTCGTCGGCGAGGTGAACGGCGGCTGGCGGGTCGCCCGCAACACCCTCGGCAACGAACGCGTCCACATGGCCGACCAGGTCGCCTTCGACACCGGCCTCGAAGCCGTCATCGCCCGGGCGGACCGGGCCGACAGCTCCGTACGCGTACGGATCGGGGCGCTGCTCGCCGAGGCGCACGCGCTCGCGTGCATCGGCCTGCGCACCACCCTGCTCCAGGTGTCCGGTCTCGAACCCGGCGCGGGCGCCAGCGTCCGCAAGCTCGTCCAGACCCTCCACCAGCAGAGACTCGCCGAACTCACCCTCGAACTCCTCGGCCCCGAAGGCGCCGTCCGCGAGGGTCCCGGCGAACGGGCCGTCCACGGACTGCTCATGTCCCGCTGCCTCACCATCGCGGGCGGCACCACCCAGGTACAGCTCAATGTCGTCGCCGAGCGCCTGCTCGGCCTCCCCAGGGACTGAGAGGGCACGATGATGAAGGCGTACGTCGTCGGCGTCGGGATGACGAAGTTCGAGAAGCCCGAGACCCGGGACTGGCAGTACTGGGACATGGCCCGGGAGGCGGGGACCGCCGCCCTCGCCGACGCGGGCGTCCCCTACGCGCGCGTGGAGCAGGCCGCCGTCGGCTACTGCTTCCAGGCCTCCACCGCGGGCCAGCGCGCCGTCTACGAGCTCGGGCTCAGCGGCATCCCCGTCTACAACCTCAACAACAACTGCGCGACCGGCTCCACCGCGCTCATGACCGCCCGGCAGTTCGTCGAGGGCGGAGTCGCCGACTGCGTCCTCGCCCTCGGCTTCGAGAAGATGAGCCGGGGTTCGCTCGGCGGCGGTTCGGGCGCCGGAGCCCGCGGCGGAGCCGCTGATGTCGGGGGCGCGACCTCTCCCGTCGCCCGGCACTACGGCATCATGGCCGCCGCCCACGGCTTCGAGATGTCCCCGCCCACCGCCCAGATCTTCGGCAACGCGGCCCGCGAGCACATGGAGCGGTACGGGACGACCGAGGTGCAGCTCGCGGCCGTCGGCGCCAAGAACCACCAGCACTCCGCGAACAACCCGAACGCCCAGTTCCAGGACGTCTACACCGTCGACGAGATCCTCGCCGCGAAGACCGTCCACCGGCCGCTGACCAAGCTCCAGTGCTCGCCCACCTCCGACGGCGCGGCCGCCGCCCTCGTCGTGTCGGAACGTTTCGTCGCCGAACACGGCCTCCAGGACCGGGCCGTGGAGATCGCCGGCCAGGCGATGACCACCGACACCGAGGACTCCTTCGCCTCCGGCTCCTGCATCGACGCCGTCGGCCGCCCGATGTCCCGGGCCGCCGCCCGCCTGGTGTACGAACGCTCCGGGCTCGGCATCGAGGACGTCGACGTCGTCGAACTCCACGACTGCTTCTCCGTCAACGAACTCCTCACCTACGAGGCGCTCGGCATGTGCGAGGACGGCGCCTCCGGCAAGCTCGTCGAGTCCGGCGCCACCACGTACGGCGGGCGCTGGGTCGTGAACCCCTCCGGCGGCCTCATCTCCAAGGGCCACCCGCTCGGCGCGACCGGCCTCGCCCAGGCCGCCGAACTGGTCTGGCAGCTGCGGGGCGAGGCGGGGGCCCGCCAGGTGGCGGGGGCGCGGGTCGGACTCGCGCACAACATCGGCCTCGGCGGCGCGGCGGTGGTGACACTGCTGCGGAAGTCGTAGGTCCGAACCGCCAAGGCACTGGGACGGAAGCCCCATGTACGGGGTGGAAGCGGTCTGCGACCATGACATCCATGCCGCAGACCGACTCCGCCACCACGGCCGCGCCCGCCACGCCCCGACGCCCGCCCCGCCCCTGGACGGTCGTCCTGACCGCCTGCGCGGGGCAGTTCCTCGTCGTCCTCGACGTCTCCGTCGTGAACGTGGCGCTGCCGTCGATGCGAGCCGACCTCGGGCTCTCGGCGGCCGGCCTGCAGTGGGTGATCAGCGCCTACGCGATCGCCTTCGCCGGGTTCATGCTGCTCGGCGGGCGGGCCGCCGACCTCTACGGGCGCAAGGCGATGTTCCTCCTCGGGCTCGGTCTCTTCACCGCCGCCTCGGTCGCGGGCGGCCTCGCCCAGGAGGGCTGGCAGCTCGTCGCGGGCCGCGCGGTCCAGGGCCTCGGCGCGGCCGTCCTCTCCCCGGCGACGCTGACCCTGGTCACCGGCGCCGTCGCCGCCGGAGCCGCCAGGACCCGGGCCATCGCCACATGGACGGCGGTGGGCGCGGCCGGCGGCGCGGCGGGCGGCTTCGTCGGCGGTCTCCTCGTCGACCTGTTCTCCTGGCGCTGGGTCCTCCTGATCAACGTCCCGATCGGCGTCCTCGTCCTGGCGGGCGCGGTGCTCTGGCTCCGCGAGAGCCGCACCGGCACCGGCCGCCGCCTCGACCTGCCGGGCGCCGTCCTCGTCACCGCGGGCCTCGCGACCCTCGCGTACGGCATCGTCCAGACGGAGGAGGCCGGCTGGACCGATCCGGCGACCCTCCTGACGCTCCTCGGCGGCCTCGGGCTCCTCGCCGTCTTCGTGACCGTCGAGGCCCGCACCGTCGCCCCGCTGATGCCGCTGAAGCTGTTCCGTACGCGGGCGGTGTCGGCGGCCAACGTGGGGATCCTGCTGTGCGGTTCGAGCTCCTTCGGCATGTGGTTCTTCATGACGTCGTACGCGCAGAGCGTCCTCGGCTACAGCCCGCTCCAGGCGGGCCTCGCGCTCGTCCCGAGCTCCCTCAGCGTCATCCTGGGCTCGAAGTCGGCCCCGCGACTGATGCCGTCCGTCGGCGCCCGGAACCTCGCGGTGATCGGCGCGCTCATCGGGGCCCTCGGGTTCGCCTGGCAGTCCACGATGACCGCCGACGGCAGCTTCCTGACGACGATCCTGGGCCCCGGGATCCTGATGATGGGCGGCATCGGCCTGGCCACCACCCCGCTGGCCACGCTCGCCACCTCCAGCGCCGCCCCGGGCGACGCGGGCCTGGTCTCCGGCCTCGTCAACACCTCCCGCACGATGGGCGGCGCCCTCGGCCTCGCGACCCTCTCCGCGATCGCCGCGGCGGCCACCCCGACGGTCGTCACCTTCGGCGACCCGGACCCGTCCCTCCTGGTCCCGGGCTACGCGACGGCCTTCCGCACCTCGGCGGCGATCCTGGTCGGAGCGGCGGCCCTGATGTCCCTCTGGCTGCCGAGGACCACGGAGCGCCGTGGGTGAGAATGCCCAAGTGATATCGATCAAGAGCAAGTTCAGAACCGGCGTGACCGCCCTCGCCGTGGGCGCGGCACTGACGATCGCCCCGTCGGCCTCGGCGGAGCCGGTCCTGGCGGTGACCACCGGTGCCGTGTTCAACGAGCCGTCGAGCACGGACGCGGCCGCCCGCGGCCGGATCCTCTTCCACCTGGCCGACCTCGTCGACGGCGCGGAGGCCGGCTCGTCCGTCCGGATCTCCCTCTACCTGTTCCAGTCGCAGTACCTGGCCGACAAGCTGGGCGCCGCCCACCGCAGGGGCGTCTCGGTGCAGGTCGTCCTCGACCACGACAGCACGTCCACCGCGGCCGACAGCCTGAAGAGCCAGCTGGCGGCGCCGGGGGCGACCGACTCCTGGGTGCGGAGCTGCAAGAACGAGGAAGCCTGTCTGGCCCTGGACCCGGGCACCTCGGCGAGCGACCCCGACGGCTGGTACGACAACGTCAACCACAACAAGTTCTTCCTGTTCTCCCGCACCAAGGGCAAGGGCACCGTCCCCGTGGACAACGTGGTGGTGCAGTCCTCCGGCAACCTCACCGGCCAGGACCTCAGCTCCTGGTGGAACGACGCCCTGACGGTCGCGGACAACAAGACCCTGTTCGACGCGTACGGCGCGTACTTCACCGACCAGGCCGCTGCGGCGATCGGACAGACGCCCCAGGTCGCCGACTACGCGCACGACACCCAGGCGGGCATGGCCAAGGTCTACTTCTTCCCCCGCGCCACCTCCGACACGGTGGTCAACATCCTCAAGACCGTGGCGCCGGCCGGCACCGCGACCCCCTGCCAGGGCAACGGCCCGGGATTCGGCACCACGGACGGCCGGACGAAGATCCGCATCGCCCAGGGCCACATCACCCGCACCGAGGTGGCCCGGCAGCTGTGGGAGCTCGCCCAGGCGGGCTGCCACGTCGAGATCGTCTACCGTTCGCTCGACAACTGGCCGACCGACGGCGTTCCCACCTCGCAGGTGGCCAACTGGCTGACGAAGCCGACGACCGGGAAGGGCCGCATCGTCCTGCACCAGCTCGACAACGACGGCCGCGGCGGCACCGACTCCCACACGAAGTACCTGCTGATCGAGGGCACGTACCTCAACGGCGTCAACAAGAAGATCGTCTTCACCGGCAGCCACACCTACACGGAGACGGCGCTCAGGTACAACGACGAGGCGCTGCTCAAGTACGAGGACAACCAGGACACGTCGGTCTTCGACGCCTACCTGAGGAACTTCGAGGCCCAGCGCTCGGCCTCGCAGTCCGAAGGCCTGTAGCGCCCCCGGCCTACAGCCACCCCTGCCGCCGCGCAGCCCTCACGGCTTCCATCCTGTTCCGCGTGCCCGTCTTGCCGATCGCGGACGACAGGTAGTTGCGGACGGTGGACTCCGAGAGGTGGAGGGTGGCGGCGATGTCCGCGATCGTCGCCCCGTCCACCGAGGCCGCAAGCGCGTCCCGCTCACGGCCCGTCAGGGGGTTCGGGCCCGCGCTGAGGGCCGCCGCCGCGAGGGCCGGGTCGATGACCGTCTCGCCGCGCAGGACCTGGCGGACCGCCTCGGCCAGGTCCTCCACGGGACCGTCCTTCACGAGGAAGCCCGCCGCACCCGCCTCCATCGCCCGGCGCAGATAGCCGGGGCGGCCGAAGGTCGTGAGGATCAGCACCCGGCAGTCCGGGGCCTCGGCCCGCAGGTCCGCCGCCGCGTCGAGCCCCGAGCGGCCCGGCAGCTCGATGTCGAGGAGGGCCACGTCGGGGCGGGACAGCAGCGCCGCGTCCACGATCTCGTCCCCCCGTCCGACCTGCGCGACCACCTCGATGTCGGGCTCCATCCCGAGCAGCAGGGCCAGCGCCCCGCGCATCATGCCCTGGTCCTCGGCGAGCAGAAGTCTGATCATTCCGTGGGCTCCCCCTGGTGCTGTACGGAGGTCTCCACGGGGAGTTCCGCGGTGACCCGGAAGCCGCGCCGTGGAGCGGGTCCCGAGTCAAGAGTGCCGCCTGCCGCGGCGACCCGCTCGCGCAGGCCGCGCAGGCCGCTGCCCGGGGTGCCGGCGGCCGGGCCGCGGCCGTTGTCCGTGACGGTGAGGCGGACCCGGTCGGCGGAGCCCGAGAGGTCGATCTCGCAGCGGGTCGCGCCGCTGTGCCGTACCGCGTTCGTCGCCGACTCCCGCACCACCCAGCTCAGCAGGGCCTCCGTCTGGGGCTCCAGGAGCGGGCCCGAGCGGCGGACGACCGGTTCGATGCCGGCCGTGGAGAGCGCGTCGCGCGCCCGGTCCAGTTCGGTGGCGAGACTGCCCTCGCGGTAGCCGGTCACCGCCTCCCTGATCTCGGTCAGCGCCTGACGCCCCACCGACTCGATGTCCGCGACCTGCGCGAGGGCCGCGTCCAGGTCGCGCGGGGCGAGCCGCCGGACGACCTCCGACTTCACGACGATCACGGACAGGGTGTGGCCGAGCAGGTCGTGCAGGTCGCGCGAGAACCGCAGCCGCTCCTTCTCGACGGCCGTCCTGGCCAGCTCCTCCCGGGTGGCCCGCAGCTGCCGCACCGTCTCGTCGAGCGCGAGGATCGCCGCCGTCACCATGACCGAGATGAACGTGCCGTACACGATGCCGAGGGAATCCCAGCCGTCCCGCCAGAACGTCACCGCACCGGTCCCGAGGACCAGCGGGAACGTGATCACGGGCAGGAGCCTGCCGCGCCGCACCACGGCGCCGACCCCGAGGCCCAGGAGCGGGAAGAGGAGCAGCCATTCCCGGCCGTAGCCGATGGCCAGGCCGAAGGTGAGCGCCCCGAGGCCGGCGAGGAGTCCCCAGGTCAGGGGGGCTTCCCGGGTGCGCGGGTCGAAGGCGCGGAACACGATGGCGATGTACAGCGTGTTGAAGGCGAGCAGCCCGAGGCCGCCGAGCCAGGGGTTGGGCGCCTCGCCGCCGAGGAGGTGGGAGAGCGCCCCCAGGCCCATCAGGAGCCAGGGGAGGAGGCTCAGTCCGCTGGGCCCCCGGTCGTGGCGCTTGTGCGCCCTCGCTCTCCACCGCTGCCGGATCGTCATGTCCACTCCCTACATCGTCCTCGCCGAACGACGGTACGAGACCGCCGCGTACGTGCCGAACAGTGCCGCCCAGACGGCGACGACCGCGAGCGCCGCCGTGCCCGGCGCGTGTCCGTCGGCGACCGAGACGCCGAGCTCGGCGAAGCGGTTGGTCGGGGTGTACTCGGAGAGGGAGCGCAGCCAGCCGGGGAAGAGGCTCACCGGGAACCACAGGCCGCCGAGGACCGCGAGGCCCAGGTTGCAGGCGATGTTCACGACCCCGGTCGTCTGGGCGGTGAGCCGGTAGCCGTTGCCGATGCCGAGGAGGGTGAAGGGGAGCGAGCCGAGCCAGAGGGTGAGGGCGACCACGGCCCACTGCCAGGCCGCCAGGTGGACGCCGTTGACGAGGCCGCCGGCGAGGAGGACTCCGACGATCGCCGGGAGCACCACCACCGAGCCGGTGAGGGCGCGGCCGGTGACGACCTGACGCGGGGTCATCGGTGTGATCCGCAGCTGCCGCAGCCAGCCGGACGACTTGTCCTCGGCGACGCCCGTGCCGATCGACAGGGCGGCGCCGAGGGCTCCGTACGCCGCCATGCCGACCATGGAGGCGGTCTTCCATTCCTCTTGGTTCTGGCCGCCGAGGTTGGTGAAGAGGAGGTACATCATCACCGGGACGGCGATGCTGCCGATGGCGAAGCCGGTGTCGCGCAGGGTGCGGCGGACTTCGAGGCGTACGCACTCGGTGATCATCGGGTCGTCTCCAGGGGGCGGGCGTGCGCGGCGGGGGCGTGCGCGGTGAGGGCGAGGAAGGCTTCGTTGAGGGATACGGGGGCGACCTCGAGGCCCCGGATCGCGTTCCGTTCGGCGAGCGCGCGGACGGTCGCGTCGGAGTCGCCGGTGAGGAGCCGGGCGCGGTCGCCGCGGATCTCGACGGAGGTCACTCCGGGGAGCAGGTGCAGGCCCTCGCTGGGGTCGCCGGCCAGGTCGAAGGCGACGAGGCTGCCTCCGGCCGCGCGCTTGAGCTCCTCGCCGGTGCCGTCGGCGAGGACGCGGCCGGAGTCGATGACGACGATCCGGTCGGCGTGGGCGTCGGCCTCCTCCAGGTAGTGGGTGGAGAACAGGACGGTGTTGCCGCGCCGGGCGTAGCCGCGCATCGAGTCCCAGAAGGCCTCGCGGGCCTCGACGTCGAGGGCGGCGGTGGGCTCGTCGAGGACGATCAGTTCGGGGTTGCCGGCGAGGGCGACGGCGAAGCGGACGCGCTGGACCTGGCCGCCGGAGAGGCGGTCGACGCGGCGGTCGGCGAGTTCGGTGAGGCCGGCGAGCGCGAGGGCCTCGGCGACCGGCAGGGGCTTCGGGTAGGTGCGGGCGACGAAGGTGACGAGCTCGCGGACGGTGACCCGGGGGACCGGGCGGCCGTCCTGGAGCATCGCGCCGGTCCGGCCGGCCGCGACGGCGCGGGCCGGGGTGCCGTCGAAGAGCCGCACCTCACCGCCGTCGGGCTCGTCGAGGCCGAGGAGCAGGCCGATGGTGGTGGACTTGCCGGCGCCGTTGCGGCCGAGCAGGGCGACGGTCTCGCCGCGGCGGATGGTGAGGTCGATGCCGTCCACGGCGCGGACCGGTCCGAAGGACCGGGTGACTCCGGTGAAGGCGACCGCTGTCTCGTTCTTCATGGGGACGACGCTACGGATCGGGGGCCAGGGACCGGCAGGCGTGGATGTACGGACCTGGCCGTGACAAATGTCCCGGGTGCCGTGCCCAGGACCATTTCTGACATGCCGTCAGGAGGGTTCACAACTCCCTCGGCCTCGGCTATACATGGGGTCCACCGACCTAGAACGCGTTCTAGAACGGCCGCGTACGGGACGGTCCCCGCACGGCCTCGGTGCGGCCGACGGTGCGGACGGTCGCGCCGAGGTCTTCCACGGAACGAGGAGCAGCAGCCCGATGCCCATCGACCCCGCAAAGGCCGTCGCCGCCGAACCCCGCAGCGCCGAGATCACCTGGGACCACAAGGACGTCCAGCTCTACCACCTGGGCCTCGGAGCAGGCGTCCCGGCCACGGACCCCGACGAGCTCCGCTACACCCTGGAGTCCCGGCTCCACGTCCTGCCCAGCTTCGCCACCGTCGCGGGCGCCGGCATGGGCGTCGTCGGCGGGCTCTCCGCCCCCGGCATCGACATCGACCTCGCCGCCGTCCTGCACGGCGGCCAGTCGATCACCCTCCACCGCCCCCTCCCCACCGGCGGCCGCGCCGTCTCCACCTCCCGCGTCGCCGCCGTGTACGACAAGGGCAAGGCGGCCGTCCTCGTCCTGCGCTCCGAGGCCGCCGACGAGGACGGCCCGCTGTGGACCAGCGACGCCTCGATCTTCGTCCGCGGGGAGGGCGGCTGGGGCGGCGACCGGGGCCCCTCGGAGCGCCTCGCGCTCCCGGACCGCGCGCCCGACGCCACCGTCGAGCGGCCGATCCGCGAGGAACAGGCCCTGCTCTACCGGCTCTCCGGGGACTGGAACCCGCTCCACGCCGACCCCGAGTTCGCCAAGCTCGCCGGCTTCGACCGGCCGATCCTGCACGGCCTCTGTTCGTACGGCATGACCCTCAAGGCGGTCGTGGACACGCTGCTCGGCGGGGACGTCACCCGCGTCCGCTCGTACCGCACCCGCTTCGCCGGCGTCGTCTTCCCCGGCGAGACCCTGCGCATCCGGATGTGGGCCGGCGACGGCCGCGTCCAGGTGGCGGTGACGGCCGTGGAGCGCGACGACGCCCCGGTCCTCGCCGACACCCTCGTCGAACACTCCTGATCGCTTGATCCCTTGATTGCCTGATCGTCTGATGGGAGCCGCACCATGCGCGCAGCCGTACTGCACGAGATCGGCCAGGACAAACTCGAAGTCCTCGACGACGTCGAGGCGGTGGGCTTCGGCCCCGGCAAGGTGCGGGTCCGGGTGAGGGCCACCGGCCTGTGCCACTCCGACGTCTCCGCGATGAGCGGCGTCCTCCCGCAGCCCGCCCCCTTCATCCCCGGCCACGAGGGCGCGGGCGAGATCCTCGACGTCGGCGACGGCGTCACCGGCCTCAGCCAGGGCCAGCGGGTCCTGCTCTGCTGGCTGCCCGCCTGCGGCAGCTGTCCGGCCTGCAAGCGCGGCCAGACGCAGCTGTGCCTGGCCGGCTTCATGAACGCCGGCATCCCCAACTTCAAGCGCCCCGGCGGCGACGTCTTCGGCTTCGCCGGCACCGGCACCTTCACCGAGGAGGTCGTCGTCGACGCGGGCTGCGCCGTCCCCATCCCCGACGACGTGCCCTTCGACATCGCCGCCCTCATCGGCTGCGGCGTCACCACTGGCCTCGGGGCCGCCATCAACACGGCGAAGGTGGAGGCCGGTTCGTCGGTCGCCGTCATCGGCTGCGGCGGCGTCGGCATCTCCGCCATCCAGGGCGCCAAGCTCCAGGGCGCCGCCCAGATCGTCGCCGTCGACCCGGTCGAGTCCCGGCGCGAGGCCGCACTTCGCTTCGGCGCCACCGAGGCGGTCGCCCCGGACGCGCTCGCCGACGCCAGGCAGCGGATCACCGGCGGCGAGGGCTTCGACTACGTCTTCGAGGTCGTCGGCAAGTCCGCCACCGCGCGGACGGCGTACGAGACGACCCGGCGCGGCGGCACCCTCTGCGTCGTCGGCGCGGGCGCCCTCGACGACTTCCTCCAGCTCAACATGTTCGAGCTGTTCTTCGACGAGAAGCGGATCCTGCCCTCGATGTACGGGGGCGGGGACGTGCTCCGTTCGTACGAGCGGACCATCGCGCTCTGGCGGGCCGGCCGCATCGACCTGGAGTCGCTCATCACCCACCGGGTGCCGCTGGCGGGCATCAACGAGGCCCTGGAGCAGATGCGGACGGGCACGGCCCTCCGTACATGCATCGAGATCTGAGAGGACCCGACCCATGTCACTCCCTCTTGAGGGACTGAGCGCGATCGTCACCGGCGCCGGGCGCGGTCTCGGCCGCGCCGAAGCCCTGGAACTGGCGCGGCTCGGCGCGGCCGTCGTCGTCAACGACTACGGGCAGCCCGGCCGCGACGGCTCGGGCGCGGCCTCCGCCGCACCCGCCGAGGAGGTCGCGGCGGAGATCCGCGCGGCGGGCGGCCGGGCGGTCGCGCACCTCGGCGACGTCTCCGACTTCGAGACGGCGCGGGCCCTGGTCGACCTGGCGGTATCGGAGTTCGGGAAGCTGGACGTGCTGGTCAACAACGCGGGCATCCTGCGCGACCGGATGGTCTTCTCCATGAGCGAGGACGAGTGGGACTCGGTCGTACGGGTCCACCTCAAGGGCCACTTCAACACCACGCACTTCGCGGCGGTGCACTGGCGGGGCCGCTCCAAGGCGGGTGAGACCGGCGTCTACGGCCGCATCGTCAACACGTCCTCGGAGGCCTTCCTCGCGGGCTCGGCCGGCCAGCCCAACTACGCGGCCGCCAAGGGCGGCATCGTGGGCCTGACCACCTCGTCGGCGCTCGCGCTCGCCCGGTACGGCGTGACGGCCAACGCGATCTGCCCGCGGGCCAGGACACGGATGACCGAGGACGTCTTCGCCGGCTTCGGGGAGCCGGGGGAGGGGGAGCTCGACCCGCTGTCCCCGGAGCACGTGGCGCCGCTCGTCGGCTATCTGGCGTCCCCGGCGGCGGCCGGGGTCAACGGGCAGCTGCTCGTCGTGCACGGCGGGATGGTGGCGGTCGTGGACCGGCCGAAGGTCTCGGCCAAGTTCGACACGGCCAAGGAGGCGTTCACGTACGAGGAGCTGGACTCCCTCCTGACCCCGCACTACGCGTCCCGCCCGGCGGGCGAGACCTTCGCGGCGACGGAGGTGCTGGGTCTGAAGAGGGACTAGGGGGTGTCTTGTCGGTCAGGCCGAATCAGGGAGCGGTGCCAGGCGTCGCGAGCCCGGCCTGACCGGCAAGACACCTCCCTGAGCCACGGGGGTGGCGGTGGGGAATGGCGAAGGGCCCCGGGGAGACCCCGGGGCCCTTCGTTTCTTCCCTCAGTGCGCGTGGGCCTCGGCCTCGCGGCGGTGGCGGCCGTGCGGCGAGGACGTGGAGTCCTCCGCCGGCGACGCCTCGCCGCGGTGCTTCCCGGAGCCGTGCGACTCCGAACCCTGCGTGCTTACTTCGGACATGCTGGAACTCACCCCGTACGTATTGCTCTTGCTGTGCGGCCGTGAGTCTAGCCAGCGGGTCTGCGGTCCGTGAGCGGAGCCTGCTGCAAAGGCACCGGGCGGCACACCCGCGGCTCCTCGGCGACCGTCACCGGCTCCGGCTCCGGCTCCGGCTCGGGCTCCGGCGGCAGCTCCAGGCCCGCGAGCCCGCACGGCGCCTCGGCCGTCGCGTACGGCAGCCGCAGCACGCCCTCGGCCGTCCACAGGCCCGCGCCGGCCAGCCAGCCCTGGGGCGCCGCCAGTTGGGCCATCCGGCGGGACGAGGGCTGCCAGACGCCCACCCAGCTGCCGGCCGCCGCGTCGATCCGCAGCGCCACCGCACAGCTCTCCGGCATCAGCACCTGCCCCGGCTGCACCGCGAAGGGCGTCACCGCCGCGTCGTCGAGCCGCAGGCACTCGGGGAACCGCACCGGCAGCAGGCTGCCGAGCACGCCCCAGCCGAGCCGGTCGTGTCCCGGGGACGGCGCGTCGGAGCGGATCAGGAGCAGCCCGCTGTCCGGGTCCGCGAGCAGCAGCCGGTCGTCGCTCCCCTCGGTGATCTGGAGCAGCGGCGTCACCTCCCCGCCCCGCTCCAGGTCGACGGCGACCGCCTTCACCGGCCCGCCGTCGAGCCGCCGGTCGAGCGCGAGCATCCGACCCGTACGGTCGAGCCATACCCCGCCCGTGCAGCGGCCCTTGACCTCCGCGACCTGCTCCGGGCCGAAGGCCCCGCCCGCCACCAGCCACAGCGTCGTGGTGTCGGGGCCGACGCACATCGCGTACGCGCAGATGCCGTCCGGCGAGGGCGGGAGCAGCACGAGACGCTCGGAGCCGGGCGCCTCCACCGCGCCGAGCTGGAGCTCGCCGGTGGCCGGGCCGGTGGGGTAGAGCAGCGAGAACGTGTTCCGCCGTCCGTCCACGCGGCGGGCGACGAGGACCCGGCCGTCCGCGAGGGGCAGCAGTTGGGTGCCGGGCTCCTCGGGCTGGCCGAGGGGGAGCGGGACGGCGTAGGGCTCGGGGCCGTCGAGGGTCCACCTCTCCACGCACAGGGCGTCTCCGGCGCCCGCGAGCCTGGCCGCGTACGCGCCGTTGGCCGTGATCGTGAACCCCGTCGGCCACCCGGCGTTCCCGCCCTGCTTCCCGGCGTCGTCGTCGTCCTCGGCCGTGGTCTCGATGGCACACGCTGTCATCGACTCGTCACCTCCGGCCACGAAGCTAGTTTTCGCACTTCCAGCCGAACAACACGAGCCGGGTCACTTCACACATAAGGGTGGCCGTGCGGCGATTCGGCTGAGGGCGAGGGGGCGGTTGTGCTGGAGTGGCCCGTGGTGAGTAAGGTAAGGCGAACCTAAGTGGAGCTTGTGCCTCCGCTGGGCCGTGCCCGTGTCCCCGCCAGGATGACCCGTACAGGAGCCTTCTCATGTCCCTCCGCCGCCGCGGCACCGCCGCCGCCGTCGCCCTCGCCGCCGCGCTCTCGCTCGCGGCCTGCGGAGGAGGCGACGGAGGATCCGACGCCTCCGGGAAGCAGGACACGGCCAAGAAGAAGGACGTCGCCACCGGCGGCAAGGACTTCGGCGACGCCGCCGCCGAGACCGCGGCCATGGGCACCGACGCGAAGCCGGGCCAGTTCCCCCGTACCCTCACCCACGCCCTCGGGAAGACCGAGATCGAGGCCGCGCCCAAGCGGGTCGTCGTCCTCGACGTCGGCGAGCTCGACAACGTCGTCTCCCTCGGCGTCCAGCCCGTCGGCTACGCCCCCTCCGAGGGCGACGACGGCATCCCCGCCTACCTCGCGAAGGACGCCGGCACCCCGAAGTCCGTCGGCACCATCAACAACCTCAACCTGGAGGCCATCGCCAACCTCCAGCCCGACCTCATCCTCGGCAGCCGGCTGCGCGCCGCCGACAAGTACGACGAGCTGTCGAAGATCGCGCCGACCGTGTTCTCCATCCGCCCGGGCTTCACCTGGAAGGAGAACTACCTCCTCAACGCCGCCGCGCTCGACAGGACGGCCGAGGCGAAGGCCGAGCTCGCCGCGTACGAGACCAAGGCCAAGCAGCTCGGCACGGACATCGGCCCCGACAAGCCGACCGTCTCGATGGTCCGCTACCTCCCCGGCAAGATCCGCCTCTACGCCAAGGCCTCCTTCATCGGCACGATCCTGGAGGACACCGGCCTGCCCCGGCCGAAGAACCAGCAGATCGACGACCTGGCGGCCGAGATCAGCCCCGAGAAGATCGACGAGGCCGACGCCGACTGGATCTTCACCGGCGTCTACGGCGACGCCAAGGCCACCAAGAAGGACACCGCCCAGGCCAACCCGCTCTGGAAGAACCTCAAGGCCGTCAAGGCGGGCCGGGCCAAGGACGTCCCGGACGAGACCTGGTACCTCGGCCTCGGCGTCACCGCGGCGAACAGCATCCTCGACGACCTGCGCGCCGACCTCGTCAAGAAGTAACCGACGGGAGCGTCTGGTGCTGTTCCGGCGCCAGGCGTTCTTTCGTCCGAGGCCACCGCAACCATCAATTGAGCAACCCCGACGGCGCCCCGCCACCTCCGCGAAAGCGGCGCCGGTTTAGGCGCACAAGGCGGCCAGGTAGCCTTTCCTCCGTGCCCCGTCTGTCTGAAGTCATCGCCGAGCTCGACGCCCTCTGGCCACCCGAGCGCGCCGAGTCGTGGGACGCCGTCGGCACCGTCTGCGGTGACCCCGACGCCGAGGTCACCCGCGTGCTCTTCGCCGTCGACCCGGTCCAGGAGATCGCCGACGAGGCGATCGCCCTCGGCGCCGACCTGATCGTCACCCACCACCCGCTCTACCTGCGCGGTACGACGACGGTCGCGGCCGGCCACTTCAAGGGCCGCGTCGTGCACGGCCTCATCAAGCACGACATCGCCCTGCACGTCGCGCACACCAACGCCGACACCGCCGATCCCGGCGTCTCCGACGCCCTCGCCGGCGCGCTCGACCTCCGGGTCACCGGCCCGCTCGTCCCCGAGAACAACCTCGGCCGGATCTGCGAGCTCGACCGCCCCGAGACCCTCGCCGAGTTCGCCGCCCGCGCGGCGAGGCGGCTGCCCGCCACCGCGCAGGGCATCCGGGTCGCGGGCGACCCCGGCATGACCGTCCGCCGCGTCGCCGTCAGCGGCGGCTCCGGCGACAGCCTCTTCGACGCCGTACGGGCCGCCGGCGTGGACGCCTTCCTCACCGCGGACCTGCGCCACCACCCGGTCTCCGAGGCCACCCAGGCCGCGCATCTTTCCTCTGGCGCGCTCGGCCTGGTCGACGCCGCCCACTGGGCCACCGAATGGCCCTGGTGCGAGCAGGCCGCCGCCCAGCTCGACGAGATTTCCGACCGCCACGGCTGGGACCTCCGCGTCCACGTCTCGAAGACGGTCACCGACCCCTGGTCCGCCCACCACACCTCCCCTGGAGCCCCCAACTGAACGCCGCGCCCGCCGACCAGATCCGCCTCCTCGACGTCCAGGCCCTGGACGTCCGCCTCCAGCAGCTCGCCCACAAGCGCCGCTCGCTCCCCGAGCACGCCGAGATCGAGGGGCTGACCAAGGACCTCACCCAGCTGCGCGACCTGCTCGTCGCCGCGCAGACCGAGGAGAGCGACTGCGGCCGCGAGCAGACCAAGGCCGAGCAGGACGTCGACCAGGTCCGCCAGCGCGCCGCGCGCGACCAGCAGCGGCTCGACTCCGGCGCCGTCTCCTCCCCGAAGGACCTGGAGAACCTCCAGCGCGAGATCGTCTCCCTCGCCAAGCGCCAGGGCGACCTGGAGGAGATCGTCCTGGAGGTCATGGAGCGCCGCGAGTCCGTCCAGGAGCGGCTCGCCGAGCTGACCGAGCGGGTCTCCTCCGTCCAGGCCAAGACCGACGACGCCACCGCCCGCCGCGACGCCGCCGAGGCCGAGCTGGACGTCGAGGCCGCCTCCGTCACCAAGGAGCGCGAGCTCGTCGCGGCCTCCGTCCCGGCCGACCTCATCAAGCTGTACGAGAAGCTGCGCGAGCAGCAGGGCGGCGTCGGCGCGGCCCGGCTGTACCAGCGCAAGTGCGAGGGCTGCCACATCGAGCTCAACATCACCGAGCTCAACGAGGTCCGCGCCGCCGCCAAGGACGCCGTCGTCCGGTGCGAGAACTGCCGCCGGATCCTCGTCCGCACCGCGGAGTCCGGCCTGTAATGCGCGAAGTCGTGGTCGAGGCCGACGGCGGCTCCCGGGGCAACCCCGGGCCCGCCGGATACGGCGCGGTCGTCCTCGACCCGGCGACGGGGGAGACCCTCGCGGAGGCCGCCGAGTACATCGGCGTGGCCACGAACAACGTCGCCGAGTACAAGGGCCTGGTCGCGGGCCTCAAGGCGGCCCGGGAGCTGTTCCCGGACGCCACCGTCCACGTCCGCATGGACTCCAAGCTGGTCGTCGAGCAGATGTCCGGCCGCTGGAAGATCAAGCACCCCGACATGAAGCCGCTCGCGGCCGAGGCCGGGCGGGTCTTCCCCGCGGGCCGGGTCCGCTACGAGTGGATCCCGCGCGAGCGGAACAAGCACGCGGACCGGCTCGCGAACGAGGCGATGGACGCGGGCAAGCGGGGGCGCCGGTGGGAGCCGTCCGCCTCGACGGCCGGCCTGGACGCCTCGGCCGCCCGCAACGCCGCGACCCCGCCCCCGGCGGGCCCTCCCGGCGACGCGACGGCGGGCGCGGCCCGCGCGCGTGCGGCGCTGGCGGGTACGGCTCCTTCGGGTACGGCCCCTTCGGGTACGGGCTCGGGCGCCTGGCCGGGTGCCGTGTCGCGCCCGACGGCCCCGGACGCCGGTCCGGACGACGGCCTGTTCGCCGCCGAGGAGGCGGTCACGGCCTCGGTGGCCTCCGGCGACTTCGAGGCCGAGGCGGGTGCCCTGGCCCCGACGGGCCACGCGGCGCGCGCCCATGCCCCCGCGACCGACGGCCCGACGGCCCCCACCGAGACCCCGGACACGAGCGGTGCCGTCTCCACGGAGGCAGGTGCCGCGGCCACGCAGGCCGGTGCCGTCCCCGTTCAGGCCGGTGCCGCGCCCACGGTCGCCTTCGGCCAGACCGGTGCCGCGCCCGCGCACGCCGGTGCCGCCTCCGCCCAGGCCGGTGCCGCCCCCCGGCAGGGATGGGCCGGGCCCGACATGGGAGCGCCCGCGACCTTCGTGTTGTTGCGGCACGGCGAGACCGCGCTCACGCCCGAGAAGCGGTTCTCGGGGAGTGGCGGGAGCGACCCCGAGCTGTCGGCCGCCGGGCTGCGGCAGGCCGAGGCCGTCGCCGAGGCGCTCGCCGCGCGCGGCACGATCCAGGAGATCGTCAGCTCGCCCCTCACCCGCTGCCGCCAGACCGCCGGTGCCGTCGCCGCCCGCCTCGGCATCGACGTGCGCGTCGAGCAGGGGCTGCGCGAGACCGACTTCGGCGCCTGGGAGGGCCTGACGTTCGGCGAGGTCCGCGAGCGCCACCCGGAGGACCTCGACGCCTGGCTGGCCTCCCCGAAGGCCGCGCCGACGGGCGGAGGCGAGAGCTTCGCGACCGTCGCCCGGCGCGTCGCCGCGACCCGGGACCGGCTGACCGCCGCCTACGCGGGACGCACGGTCCTCCTCGTCACCCACGTCACGCCGATCAAGACCCTGGTCCGCCTCGCCCTCGGCGCCCCGCCGGAGTCACTGTTCCGGATGGAGCTGTCGGCCGCCTCGATCTCGGCCGTCGCCTACTACGCCGACGGCAACGCGTCCGTACGGCTCCTCAACGACACCTCGCACCTCCGCTAGCCGGAGCCGCCAGCCGGGAGCCGCAAACCGGTGGCGCCGGGCCCCGTCCGCGTACCAGCATCACCCGCATGACGTGGTCCTTCACCGAGAGCGCCGCCGCCTTCCGGGCCGCCGCCGCCGGGCATCTCGCCGCCGATCCGGCCCGCAACACCGCCGTGCTCACCCTCATGGACACGGCCGCGCGGCTCGGCTGGTGGGAGGAGGCGGACGGCCGGGTCACCGGCGTCCTCGCGGTGTCGCCGCCCGGCGTGCCCGCCTTCGGGGCCGTGACGGAGGAGGCGGCCCGCGCGCTCGTCCTCCCCGGCGGCGAGCAGCCGACGGAGGCGCGCGGCGAGACGGCCGCCGTCGAGGCGTACGCGGAGGCCACCGGCCGCCCCTGGGCGCCCACCGTCCGGATGCGGCTCTTCCGGCTCGGCGAGCCGACCCCGCCGGACCCGGCCCCCGCGGGCCGCGCCCGGCTCGCCACCGGGGCCGACGTCCCGCTCGTCGCCGCCTGGACGAGGGAGTTCGCGGTGGCCATCGGGGACGAGCCCGCCGAGGACTACGCGGGCTTCGTCGGCGAGCGGATCTCCGAGGGACGGCTGTGGCTCTGGGAGGGGCCCGACGGACGCCCGGCCTCCATGGCCGCCGTCTCCCGCACGATCGAGGGCCAGGCCCGCGTCCACCTCGTCTACACCCCGCCCGCCGAGCGCGGCCGGGGGTACGCGGCCGGGGTCACCGAGGCGGTCAGCCGGGCCGCGGCCGCGTCCGGAGCCGCCCAGGTCCTGCTCTTCACGGACCTCGCGAACCCCACCAGCAACGCGCTCTACCAGCGCCTCGGCTACCGCCCCGTCACCGACCACCTCGGCGTCACGTTCACCTCGGTCACCCGCTGACCGGAGCCCGCAGCCCCGCCGCCCCGCGCGCGAGGGACTCCACCCGCGCCCAGTCGCGGGCCGCGAGCGCGTCGGGCGGCAGCATCCACGTACCGCCGACGCAGCCGACGTTCGGCAGGGCGAGGTAGGCGGGGGCGGAGGCGAGGGTGATGCCGCCCGTGGGGCAGAAGCGGGCGCGGGGGAGCGGGCCGGCGAGGGACTTCAGATACGGGACACCGCCCGCCGCCTCGGCCGGGAAGAACTTCATGTCCCGCACTCCGCGTTCGAGGAGGGCCACGACCTCCGAGGCCGTCGACACCCCCGGCAGGAACGGCACGCCCGAGTCCCGCATCGCGCCGAGCAGCCCCTCGGTCCACCCCGGGCTGACCAGGAACCGCGCCCCGGCGCCGACCGCGTCCGCGACCCCGGCCGCCGAGACGACGGTGCCCGCGCCGACGACCGCCTCCGGCACCTCGGCCGCGATCGCGTGGACGGCGTCGAGTGCGGCCGGGGTGCGCAGGGTGACCTCGATCAGCGGCAGCCCGCCGGCCACCAGGGCGCGTGCCAGGGGAACGGCGTCGGCGGCGTCCTCGATCACGACGACGGGGACGACGGGGACGTCACGGACCCCCGGGACAAGGTCGAACACGCTCGTCATGGGCGTCATCCTGCCCAGGGCGAGCGTCACCCGCAACGAGCGTTGCGGAGGGTGCAACGAGTGCTAGTGGATCTCGTCCACCAGGACGTCGAGCGCCCCCGCCTTCCCGCCCTCCTCCACCACGTACCGCAGATCCCGCAGCGCCTCCGCCAGCTCCGCCGGCGACCCCGGCTCCGCGCCCGCCTCCAGAAGGCTCCGCACGATCCGGCCCTTCGTCGCCTTGTTGAAGTGGCTGACCACCTTCCGGGTCGGCGCGTGCAGCACCCGCACCGTCGCCGTCCGGGCCGCGACCTCCCCCTTCGGCTTCCACGCCGACGCGTACGCCGAGGAGCGCAGGTCCAGGACCAGACCGTCGCCCGCCGCCTCCGGCAGCACCGAGGCCATCGCACCCCGCCAGTGCGCGCCCAGCGCCCCGAGCCCCGGCAGCTTCACGCCCATCGAGCAGCGGTAGGACGGAATGCGGTCCGTGACCTTCACCGCGCCCCACAGCCCCGAGAACACGAGCAGCGAGCTCCCCGCCCGCTTCCGGGCCGCCGCGTCCAGGGTCGCCAGACCCAGCGCGTCGTACAGCACGCCCGTGTAGATCTCCCCGGCCGGACGCGCGCCCGCCGTCCGCAGCTCCGTGTTCTTCGCGACCTCGCCCCGCAGCCCCTCGCTCAGGCCGAGCACCTCGCGCGCCTTCTCCTCGTCGGCGGCGCACAGCTCGACCAGCTCGTCCAGGACCGCCGCCCGCGCCTCCGCGAGCCCCGGCAGGGACAGCGACTCCGGCTTGAGCGGCGCCCCGCGCCCCGAGGAGGCCTTGCCTTCGGAGGGCGGCAACAGCACGAGCACGGTGGTTCTCCTTCGTCCGTACGGGGATGGGGGTGCGGCCCCGACGGTCCAGCGTACGAGGTCCCGGACGCCGCCCCCGCCCACGTACGGGCCGCCGGGCCCCTTCCCCGCCCGCTCACGAGGTGCCGGGCCCCACCCCGCGCCCTACGCTCGGTCCATGCCCCGCCGCCACATCCACGTGACCGGCGCAGCCGAGGCTCCGCTGCGGGCCGCCCTGCGCGCACTCCGTACCGAGCTCGCGATCCCCGGGGACTTCCCGCCCGCCGTCCTCGCCGAGGCGGAAGCCGCCGTCAAGCAGCCCCGGCTCCCCTCGTACGACGCCACCGACCTGCCGTTCTTCACGATCGACCCGCCCACCTCCACCGACCTCGACCAGGCCATGCACCTGGCCCGCCGGGCCGACGGCGGCTACCGCGTCCACTACGCCATCGCCGACGTCGCCGCCTTCGTCACCCCCGGCGGCGCGATCGACGCCGAGGCCCACCGCCGCGTCCTCACCCTCTACTTCCCCGACGGCAAGGTGCCCCTCCACCCCGCGGTCCTCTCCGAGGGCGCCGCCAGCCTCCTCCCCGGCGAACCCCGCCCCGCCCTCCTCTGGCGCATCGACCTCGACGCCGAAGGACGGAGGGTCGCCACCGACGTCCGCCGCGCCCTCGTCCGCAGCCGCGCCAAACTCGACTACGCGCGCGTGCAGCGGCGCATCGACGACGGGACGGCGGAGGAACCGCTCGCCCTCCTCCGGGACATCGGCCGGCTCCGCGAGGCACTCGAAGCCGAACGCGGCGGGATCTCCCTCAACGTCCCCGAGCAGGAGATCGTCGAGACCGACCACACCTACTCGCTCGCCTACCGGGCCCCGCTCCCCGCCGACGGCTGGAACGCCCAGATCTCCCTGCTCACCGGCATGGCCGCCGCCGACCTCATGACCGCCGCAGGCACCGGCATCCTGCGCACCCTCCCCACCGCCCCCGACGGCGCCGTCGCCCGGCTGCGCCGCTCCGCCCAGGCCCTCGGCGTCGCCTGGCCGCACCACGTCTCGTACGCGGACGTCGTCCGCTCCGCCGACCCCACCGACCCGCGCCACGCCGCCTTCCTCCAGGAGTGCACCACCCTGCTGCGCGGCGCCGGCTACACCGTCTTCACCGACGGCCACGTCCCCACCCCGGCCGTGCACGCCGCCGTCGCCGACGAGTACACCCACGTCACCGCCCCGCTGCGCCGCCTCGTCGACCGGTACGCGGGCGAGCTGTGCGTGGCGGCGGTCGCCGGCGACGAGCCGCCCGAGTGGGTACGGGCCGCGCTGCCCGCGCTGCCCGAGGAGATGGCCACCGGCGCCCGCCGCGCCAACACCGTCGAACGCGAGAGCGTCGACATCGTCGAGGCGGCCCTCCTGAAGGAACGGATCGGCGAGGTCTTCGACGCGTACGTCATCGACGTGAAGGAACGCGAACCGGCCGTCGGCACCGTCCACCTGGACGACCCGGCGGTCGTCGCCCGCATCGAGGGCGGCGAGACGAAACTGCCGCTGGGGGAGTGGCTGCGAGTCAGACTGTCGGCAGCGGACCCGGGCACGGCGAAGGTGCTGTTCGCGCCCGCGTGAGCTCCCTCGGCTCTTCAGCGGTCCGGAGGACGGCGAGTGCCTCCGGCGGGACCTCGCCCCTTCGGCAAGTCGCTTCCGCTGCCGGAGCCCTTCGGCTGCGACCTGGAGACGGCCGACGTCGTCCGAATCGGCGGGTAGCATGGGCGGCACGGCAGACGAGCCGGGCGGACGGCCGCGTGGAGATCCTCGGATCTTCCCGAGGAACGTCCGGGCTCCACAGAGCAGGGTGGTGGCTAACGGCCACCCGGGGTGACCCGCGGGACAGTGCCACAGAAAACAGACCGCCGGGGACCTCGGTCCTCGGTAAGGGTGAAACGGTGGTGTAAGAGACCACCAGCGCCTGAGGTGACTCAGGCGGCTAGGTAAACCCCACTCGGAGCAAGGTCAAGAGGGGACACCTCGGTGTCCCTGCGCGGATGTTCGAGGGCTGCTCGCCCGAGTCCGCGGGTAGACCGCAGGAGGCCGGCGGCAACGCCGGTCCTAGATGGATGGCCGTCGCCCCGACGACCGCGAGGTCCCGGGGCACAGAACCCGGCGTACAGCCCGACTCGTCTGTCGGCCCACGTGGGAAGGGCCCCTGATCAGGTTTCCGCCTGATCAGGGGCCCTTCGGCGTGGACCGCGGTGTCAGCGCCGGCAGAGGGCCGTGTCCACGACGGCCTCGACGCGCCTCGTGTCCGCGATGTCGTCCGGGACGCTCGTCACCGCGATGTTCGCGGCCCGGCCGTCGTCCGTGACGCCGCCCCGGGTCTCGTACCCCACGATGTCGCCGCCGTGACCCCAGTAGACGCCGCCGCACGACAGCTTCCGGCTCATCAGCCCGAGGCCGTAGCGGGCGCCGGTGTCCCCGACCGGGACGGTCGTACGCATCTGGGCGAGCTGCGCGTCCGGGAGGAGCTCGCCGCCGAGGAGCGCGCTGAAGAAGCGGTTGACGTCGGAGTTGGTGGAGATCATCTGGCCCGCCGCCCAGCCCGCCGACGGGTCGATCTCCGTGTACTCGCGCAGCGGCCGGCCCGGTCCCGTCTCGCGGTAGCCCTTCGGATGCGGTTCCCGGACGGTCCTGTCGCCGGGGGCCGGGAAGTAGGTGTGGCGCAGGCCGAGGGGCTTGATGACGCGGCGGTCGATCTCCTCGGCGAGCGGGCGGCCGGTGACCTTCTGGACGATCAGACCGGCCAGGACGTAGTTCGTGTTGCTGTAGTTCCACTTCGTGCCGGGCGGGAACTCGGCCCGTTGCCTCAGGGCGAGGTCGACGAGGTCGCGGGGCTCGAAGTACCGGTACCGAATCTCGTCGTCGCTGATGTCCTTCCCGTAGTCGGGAAGGCCGCTGGTGTGCTGGAGGAGCTGGCGGACGGTGATGTGGCGGCCGTCGATGCCCTCGCCGCGTACGAGGCCCGGGAGGTACGTGTCGACCGGGGTGTCCAGGCCGAGCCTGCCCTCGCCGACCAGCTGCAGCGCGACGACCGCGGTGAACGTCTTGGTGTTGCTGCCGATCCGTACCTGTCCGTCCCTGGGCACCTTCGCGCCGGTGCTCAGATCGCCCACCCCCGCCGTGTACGTACGGCTGTGGCCCGCGCGGTCCGTGACGCTCGCGAGCGCCGCGGGCCGGCCGTCGCGCACCAGCGCTTCCAGGCCCTGTTGCACGGTGTCCGGACGCGGGGCGGCGGAGGCCGCGGCCGGCGTCAGGGCGCCCGTGGTCATGAGGGCGAGCACCACCGCGGCCGCTGCCGCCGCCGTCCCGCGTCGCCCGCCGTGCCGCCGCCGGGGCCCGTGCTGTGTCCGCTCGCGCATGTGTCGACTCCTGGGAGTTCGTGGGGTGTCGGTGCCCGGCCGGGTGCCGGCCGGGCAGGGCACGATCATGGAATTCCGGGGCCCCGGCGCACATCGCGGGAAAGCGGGAAGAACTGCTCCCCCGATCGGGGGAGGCCGTGTCCGAACGAGCCGTCCATACTGGCCGATCATGATCAAGGCAACGCGGACGCTGCTGCGCCGCTCCACGTACTCGGGTGCGCTGTTCGGCTACGGCGCCGTCCTGCTGAGCCTCCCCCTGCTGTCCCTCGCGCTCGTGCCCGCGATGGCGTGGCGGTCCGCTCCCGAGGGCCTGCGGGCCGCCGCAGTGCTGCTGGTCTGGGCGGTGCTGATCGGGCTCGTCGGGCTGGCCCGCACCACGCGGCGGGTCCTCGTCCTGTCCGCCCGGCGGCTGTTGGCGGTGTCGCTGCCGGACGCCGCTGCCGTACGGGCGTCCGCGTCCCGCGCCGATCGCTGGCGGACCCCCCTCTGGCTGCTGCTGCACGTGACGATCGGGTGGACGGGCGCGCTGGCGAGCGGCGTGCTGCTCGTCGCGGGCCTCACCCTGCCCGGGGGGTGGCTCGACGCCGAGCTGGGCCTGAGCCTCTTCGGCCGGACGGTACGGGTGACGGGCGGCTGGCAGAGCTGGGCCGTGGCGCCCGTCTGCCTGCTGCTCGCGGCGGCCGTGTGCGCGGTGGTGGCGAAGGCCCTGCGCTGGTCGGCGCCCCGGCTCCTCGGGCCGTCCGCGGCGGAGCGGCTAGCGCTGGCCGCCGAGCGGGAACGGCGCCTCGCCGAACGCAACCGGCTGGCCCACGAGTTGCACGACTCGATCGGTCACACGCTGACCACGACCACGATCCAGGCGGCGGTGGCGGGCGAGGTGCTCTCCGCCGACCCGGTGGCGGCGCGGGCCGCCCTGCGCAGCATCGAGGAGTCCGCGCGGGCCGCCCTGGAGGACCTCGACTACGTCCTCGGCGTCCTGCGCGAGCGGGAGGCCGAGACGGCGCCCGTGCGCACCCTGGCCGATCTGCCCGGGCTGCTCGACCGGTTGCGGCACGCGGGCGCGGTGGTGGAGCCGGACCTCTCGGGGGACCTGGCCCACGTCCAGGGAACGCTTTCCCGGGCCGCGTACAGGATCCTGCAGGAAGGGCTGACGAACGCGATGCGGCACGGAGCGGGCGGCCCCATCGAGGTCCGCGTGGCGGCGGGGGCGGAGGTCCTTGAGCTCGGGGTGGTGAACGCGACCGGGGCGGCGGTGCGCGAGGCGGGCGCGGAGGCGCTTGAGCCCGGGGTGGACGTCCTTGGGCCCGGGGTGACCGATCCGTCCGGACCGGACGGACCTGAGCCCCGCGTGGCCGCCCCGGTCCGGCGGCCCGGTGCCTTCCCGACGTCCGGGCACGGGCTGCCCGGTCTCGCCGAGCGTGTGCGGCTGCTGCACGGGGAGATCGAGGCCGGCCCGGACGGGCCCCGGCGGTGGCGGCTGGCCGTCCGGCTTCCCGTACGGTTGCCGGCATGACCGAAGCGGGCACGGCCCCCGTCACCCTCCTCATCGCGGACGACGACGAGGTGACCCGCAGCGGACTGCGTACCCTGCTCGGGGCGCAGCCGGGGCTCGCGGTGGTCGGGGAGGCCGCCGACGGGGTCGAGGCCGTCGAGCAGGCACGGCGGCTGTGTCCGGACGTGGTCCTGATGGACGTGCGGATGCCGCGCCGCAACGGGATCGAGGCCACCCGGCAGCTCCTCGCCGGTCCGGCCGCACCGCCGAAGGTCGTGGTGATCACCACCTTCGAGAACGACGACTACGTCACCGCCGCGCTCAGCGCCGGGGCCAGCGGGTTCGTGCTCAAGCGGCTTCCGGTCCGGCAGATCGCCGAGGCGGTGCGGGTGGTGGCGGCGGGGGAGGCGATCCTCTTCCCGGCGAGCCTGCGCCGGATGGTCGCCGCGCGTCCGCTGGAGGCGGCCGAGGCCTTGCCGAGGGCGGCGCTGACGGGGCGTGAGGAGGAGGTGCTGAGGCTGATGGCCACCGGCCTGTCCAACCCCGAGATCGCGGAGTCGCTCACGGTGAGCCTGGAGACGGTGAAGACCCATGTCGGGAACGTGCTGACGAAGCTCGGCGCGCAGAACCGCACCCACGCTGTGGTGATCGCGTACGAGTCGGGTCTCGTGGTGCCGGGGTCCACCGGCTGAGCACCCGGGGCGGGAGTGGTGAACCCGCAGGTCATACCCTGTGTGATGCCGAGATGTCAGCAGGGAGGGGCAGGGTCGCGTGGGCGTGTCGCCGGACAGGGGGCCGGTACGGGAACGGTGGTGGCGGCGGCCCGAGTTCGTCGTCCTCTGCCTGGTCTTCGTCCCGCCCGTGGGCATCCTGCTCGCGTGGCGGAGCGGTTGGTCGCCGGGCCGGAAGGTCCTCGCGACCGTCCTCTCCGGCGTCTGGTTCGTGGCCGTGGGCCTGAGCGATCCGCCGGCGGACCGGCCGGCGGTGGCCGATGCCAAGCCGCGGGTCGGCGCGTTCCCGTCCTTCACCCCGTACACCCCGCCCACCCCGACGCCGCGCCCGACCGTGCGGCGGGTGGTCGCCGACTACACCGGCCAGAACCTGGAGACCGCGTCGAGGGCCGCGTACGGGGCCGGGTTCCGGACGCGGTCGCACGACGCCACCGAGGACGACAAGACGCAGCTCGTCGACGGCAACTGGAAGGTGTGCTTCCAGGAGCCGGCGGCGGGGGAGACGGTCACGGCCGACGAAGGGCGGCGGAGCCGGATCGAGTTCGCCGTCGTCGAGAAGACCAGTCCCTGCCCGGCGCGGGACGGTGAGGCCGTGGTGTTCCCCAAGGTGCCGAACGTCGTCGGCAAGACCTTCGCGAAGGGCTCGGCGGAACTCCGGAAGGTGGGCCTGACCGAGATCACGGGCGCCAGTGTGTACACGGACGTCGACCTGGCGGCCGGTCACGACGACTGGCGGATCTGCTTCCAGGACCCGGAGGCGGGCGAGGACGTCGAACGCCCGCGGTACATGTCCGTACGGCTCTCCCTCGCACGCCCCGGTCTCTCCTGCCCCTCCGAGGACTACGCCCACCTGAACCCGGACCCGGACCCGGACCGGCACGGAAGCGGAGACGGAAACGGAAGCGGCTCGGGAGGCTCTGATTCCGGCGGGTCCGGCGGCGGTGGCCTCGCCTACTACAAGAACTGCGACGCCGTCCGCGCCGCCGGCAGGGCCCCCATCTACCGCGGCCAGCCCGGCTACCGCTCGGGCCTCGACCGCGACGGCGACGGCAAGGCCTGCGACTGGTCCTGACCGGCCGGTCCGTTAGGGTGCGCGGATGATATTCGGACGTGGGCGGCTTCCCGCCGCCGTGGCAGCCTTCGAGTCGGCCGTACGGGCCCAGGACGCGGACGCCGCCGAGAAGGCCTTCGGGCAGCTGACCGGCACGGTCGGGAAGGCCAAGGACGCGGAGCTCCACGAGGCGGGCCCGCGTCTCGCCGCCGTTCTGTCCGAGGTGCCGCCCGGGCCCCGTTCGGTCGTCGCCGTGGTGATCGGGGCCTGTGTCGAGCGGGGCGCCGACCCGGCGGCCTGCGCCCCCGCCGTCCTCACGGCCGCGCGCGAGGCCTTCGAGGCCGCCGCCGTCTTCTGCGAACGCTGGGCCGCCGCCGGGCGCGGCGAGCTCCCGAGCCACGAGGGCGAGGGGCTGGAGGAGGCGGACTTCGAGCGGATCGGCTTCGAGCCGGTCATGGCCTGGCAGTCGCTCCCGCAGTACGAGATGGCCTGCGTGGCGATGCTCAACTCCCCGGCCGTACGACGGAACACGCCCGGAAGGGCCGAGCTGCGCGAGGCCGTGGCGCGGGTCCAGGCGCTGACGGACGAGCCGTTCAAGTGCCTCGCGTACGCCCTCGTCGTCCTCGACGACGAACCGTTCGTCGCGATCGACCGTGCCACCGGCACCGGCTTCGCGCTGCGCGGGTCCGGCATCGGCGACAACTTCCAGCTGCACACGCTCCTCGCCGACGCCCTCGTCGGCGGCGGGCACCTCCCGGGCGAGGCGCCCTCCGCCGAGGCCGTCGCGATGTGCCGCGACAAGCCCGGTCAGACGCCGACCACCGGTTCCTTCAACCTGGTCGGCGCCGACGGCGAGTGGATCTGGAACGAGGGCAACCCCTCCGACATCCCGGTCGTGGACGGGGTGCGCCTCGTCGTCCTCGATCCGCCGTCGTACCAGCGGAGCTGGCCCGCCGGGCGGTTCTTCCCCGGCATGACCGGTGAGCTGGTGTTCGAGCGGGTCCTCGCGCCGCAGGAGTCGGCCGCCCTGCTGGCCCAGGTGGCCGAGCCCGCGCGCCGGTAGGTGGCATCCGCACGGCCCCGTTCCCCGGGGCGGGGCCGTGGGCGGTGTACGGGTGGGGCATGACCATCCCCGTGAACCAGCTCAGCGACCCGACCGTGCGCGCGTTCGTCACGGCCCTCAACGCCAACGACCGCTCGGCCGTCATGGACCTTCTGGCGCCCGGCGCGACCATGTCCGACGACGGCTCCGACCGCAATCTGCAGGAGTGGCTCGACCGGGAGGCGTTCTCCTCGCGCGGGCACATGGACGTCGAGTCCGAGGCCGACGGCGGGCGGGCGCTCGTCGCCACCTATCGGAACGACACCTGGGGCGCGATGCGGACCAAGTGGCAGTTCACCGTCGACGGCGGCAGGATCTCCCGGTTCGAGACCGGGCAGGCCTGACCGGGCGGCCGGGGGTGTGTCACCCCCGGCCGAAGGAGGGCACGGGGTGTCTCACCCCCGGCCGATGTACGGCATCGCCGTCGCCATCACCGTCGCGAACTGGACGTTCGCCTCCAGCGGCAGGGCCGCCATGTGCACCACCGTCGCCGCCACGTCCGCCGCGTCCATCACCGGTTCCGCCGCCAGCTGCCCGTTGGCCTGGAGGATGCCGGTCTGCATGCGGGCCGTCATCTCCGTCGCCGCGTTGCCGATGTCGAGCTGACCGCAGGCGATCCGGTACGGGCGGCCGTCGAGGGACAGGGACTTCGTCAGGCCCGTCATCGCGTGCTTCGTCGCCGTGTACGCGATCGAGTGCGGGCGCGGCACGTGCGCGGAGATCGAGCCGTTGTTGATGATCCGGCCGCCCTGCGGCGACTGGTCCTTCATCGTGCGGAAGGCGGCCTGCGCGCACAGGAACGCGCCCGTCAGGTTGACGTCCACGACCGCCCGCCAGGTGTCCGGGGCCAGGTCCTCGACGGGGGTGCCGCCGCCCGCGAACGTACCGGCGTTGTTGAAGAGCAGGTCGACCCGGCCCCAGTGGTCCCGTACCGCCGCGAAGAGGGCCGTGACCTCCCCGTCCGAGGTCACGTCCGTGGGGACGCACAGGAAGTCGCCGGCCGGGAGGGCCGCGGCCGTCTCCTCCAGGGCCTGCGCCCTGCGGCCCGCCAGGGCCACCTGCCAGCCGGCCGCCGCGAGGGCCAGCGCCACGCTCCGGCCGATGCCCGAGCCGGCTCCCGTCACCACTGCGATGCTCATGGGCGCGCAGCGTACGCGAGACGTGTGCCCCATGAACTCATCCGTCCGACACGTGGATGTTCTGTACTCGACAATGGGAGGTCGCTCCCTCCCCTTCGAATGACGGAAGGACAGCATCCGTCTGGGGAGGGGCACATGGACCACGTACAGAACCACTCCGAGGAACTCCGCGCCGCAGCACGTCACTTCGGGCGCCGCCGGTTCCTCACCGTCACCGGTGCGGCCGCCGCGCTCGCCTTCGCCACCCAGCTGCCCGCGGCCGGCGCCGCGGCAGCCGCCGAGCTCGACGGCCGGCGTGTCACGGAGGACCCGTTCACCCTGGGGGTGGCCTCGGGCGACCCGCTGCCGGGCTCCGTGCTGCTCTGGACCCGCCTCGCGCCCCGCCCCTTCGAGCCCGGGGGCGGCATGCCCGACAACCGGATCTCCGTGCACTGGGAGCTCGCCCACGACGAGCGGTTCACCCGGATCGCCCGGCGCGGCCGCGCCACCGCGCACCCCGCGTTCCGCCACACCGTCCACGTCGAGGTCGACCACCTCGACCCCGGCCGCGTCTTCTTCTACCGCTTCCGCGTCGGCGACTGGACCAGCCCCGTCGGCCGCACCCGCACCGCCCCGGCCCCCGGCGCCGACAACAGCGGGCTGAAGCTGGCCGCCGTCTCCTGCCAGGCCTACCACGACGGCTACTTCACGGCCTACGGCCACCTCGCGGAGGAGGACCTCGACGTCGTCTTCCACCTCGGCGACTACCTGTACGAGTACGCCGTCAACGCCACCGGCGGCGCCCGCGCCTACACCGACCGCACCCTCCCGGCCGTCTTCGACCGCGAGACGCTCACCCTGGAGGACTACCGGCTCCGCTACGCGCTCTACAAGTCCGACCCCGACCTGCGCGCCGCGCACGCCGCCCACCCCTTCGTCGTCACCTGGGACGACCACGAGACCGAGAACAACTACGCGGGCGACATCTCCGAGGACGGCGTCCCGCCGGAGGAGTTCCTGCTCCGGCGCGCCGCCGCCTACCGCGCCTACTGGGAGCACCAGCCGCTGCGCCGCCCGCAGCAGCCCGAGGGCCCCGACATGCGGATGTACCGGCGGCTGCGCTTCGGGCGGCTCGCCCAGTTCGACATCCTCGACACCCGCCAGTACCGCTCCGACCAGGCGTACGGGGACGGCTGGCACGCCCCGGGCCCCGAGATCGACGACCCGGCCCGCACCCTGACCGGTGCCGCCCAGGAGCGCTGGCTGCTCGACGGCTGGCGTGCCTCCGACGCCCGCTGGAACGTGCTGCCGCAGCAGGTCGTCCTCGCCGAGCGGCGCGACCGGCCCACCGCCGACTACACGGTCTCCATGGACGCCTGGGACGGCTACCGGGCCTCCCGGCAGCGGATCCTCGCGGGCGCGGAGGCCGCCGGTGTCGAGAACCTGATGGTGCTCACCGGCGACGTCCACGTCGGCATCGGCCTCGACATCAAGGCCGACTTCCGGGACCCGGGCTCCCGGACCGTCGGCACGGAGATCGTCGCCACCTCGATCACCAGCGGGAGGAACGGCGCCGACCGGCCGTCCAACTACGACCGGATCACCCAGGCCAACCCGCACGTGAAGCTCTACAGCGGGCGGCGCGGGTACGTGACGGTGGAGCTCGGCACGGACAGCGCCCGCGCCGACTTCCGTGCCGTCCCCTACGTCACGACCCCGGGCGCCCCCGTCACCACGGCCGGCTCCCTCGTCACGGAGGCGGGCAACCCGGGCCTCACGCCCGCGTAGCCGCGAGCTCGGAGGGGTGGCGGACCCGGCTGCTACGGAGAGACGACGGCCTCCTGCGGGTAGCGGACGCCGACGCGGTCCCGTACCGCGTCGAGCGTCCGCATCACCGCGAGCGAACCGTCGAGCGGCACGAGCGGGGACTCCGTCTCGCCCGCCCGCAGGCAGCGCATCACCTCGGTGGCCTCGTGCCGGAAGGAGTGCGGGTCGTCCTCCGTCACGAACTCCTCCGGCTCCCGGCCGTCGCGGTGCAGCGTGAACCGCTCGGGGAAGAAGAAGCCGCGCGGGACGTCGATCCGGCCCTCCGTGCCGGTCACCGAGGCCGTCAGCGGTGTGTCCGCGCCGAGCGAGCAGGACAGCAGCGCCGACGCGCCGGAGTCCCAGCCCAGCAGCATGCCCGTGTTCAGGTCGACGCCCTCCGGCGAGAGCAGCGCGTGCGCGTGGACCGCGGACGGCTCGCCGAGCAGCAGCTGCGCGAACGACACCGGGTACACCCCCAGGTCGAGCAGCGCCCCGCCGCCCATCGCCGGGTCCCGCAGCCGGTGGCCGGCGTCGAAGCGGCCCGCGAGCCCGAAGTCCGCCTGGACGGTGCGGACCTCGCCGATCGCCCCGTCGCGCACGAGCTCGGCGATCCGCCGGATCAGCGGGTGGCAGTACATCCACATGGCCTCCATCAGGAAGAGGCCGCGGTCCCTGGAGAGGCCGACCAGTTCCTCCGCCTCGCGGGCGTTGAGCGTGAGAGCCTTCTCGCAGAGCACCGCCTTGCCCGCCTCCAGGGCGAGGCCGGCCGCCGTGCGGTGCGCGTGATGCGGAGTCGCCACGTACACCACGTCGACGTCCTCGTCGGCGAAGAGCCCGGCCCACTCCCCGTACGCCCGCGGAATCCCGAACCGGTCGGCGAAGGCCTTCGCCGACGCGTCCGTGCGGGACGCCACCGCGACGACCTCGGCGCCGTCGAGCGTCAGCAGGTCCGTGGTGAACCGTTCCGCTATTCCGCCGGTCGCCAGGATTCCCCAGCGCACTGTCCTGTTCGCGTCCATCCCCACCCCAAAGGTCTCGACCATCCCGGTCGAGCTGAGAGCATAGGCAAGGATTCAACGAAATGGAGCAGTCGATGCCGGAGAGCGGCCCCAGAACAACACAAGGACACATAACCGAAACCGCCCCGGTCGTCACCGCCGCCCGGCGGACGGGGCTCCTCGTCACCCTCGTCCTGGGCGGGCTCACCGCCCTCCCCCCGCTCTCCATGGACATGTACCTCCCGGCACTGCCGGAGGTCACCGGCGCCCTGAGGGCCCCCGCCGCCACCGTCCAGCTCACCCTCACCGCCTGCCTCGCGGGCATGGCCCTCGGCCAGCTCGTCGTCGGCCCCATGAGCGACAAATGGGGACGCCGGCGCCCGCTGCTCATCGGCATGGCCGTGTACGTCCTCGCCACCGCCGTCTGCGCCCTCGCACCCACCGCCGAACTGCTCATCGGCTTCCGGCTGCTCCAGGGCCTCGCCGGCGCCGCCGGCATCGTCATCGCCCGCGCCGTCGTCCGCGACCTGTACGACGGCGTCGAGATGGCCCGCTTCTTCTCCACCCTCATGCTGATCTCCGGCGTCGCCCCGATCATCGCCCCGCTCATCGGCGGCCAGATCCTGCGGCTCACCGACTGGCGGGGCGTCTTCCACGTCCTCACCGTGATCGGCGTCCTGCTCACCGTCGTCGTCTGGCGCTTCCTCCACGAGACGCTGCCCCCCGAGCGGCGCCACGAGGGCGGGGTCGGACAGGCCCTGCGCACCATGCGGGGACTCCTCGCCGACCGGGTCTTCACCGGCTACATGCTGACCGGCGGCCTCGCCTTCGCCGCCCTCTTCGCGTACATCTCGGCCTCGCCGTTCGTCGTCCAGGAGATCTACGGCGCCTCCCCGCAGACCTTCAGCCTGCTCTTCGGCCTCAACTCGATCGGGCTCGTCGCCGTCGGCCAGGTCAACGGCAAGCTCCTCGTCGGCCGCGTCAGCCTCGACAAGGCGCTCGGCCTCGGCCTCGGCCTCATCCTGCTCGCCGGACTCGCCCTGACCCTCATGACCACCGGCGTCTTCGGCGAGACCGGCCTCGTCCCCATCGCCGCCGGACTCTTCGTCCTCATGTCCGCGATGGGCCTGGCCATGCCCAACACCAACGCCCAGGCCCTGATGCGCACCCCGCACGCCGCCGGCTCCGCCTCCGCCCTCCTCGGCACCTCCTCCTTCCTCATCGGCGCCCTCGCCTCCCCCCTCGTCGGCATCGCCGGCGAGCAGACGGCCGTCCCCATGGCGGTCGTCCAGCTCGGCTGCGCCGTCCTCGCCCTCGCCTGCTTCCTGGGCCTCTGCCGCCCCTGGCAGGCCGCCAAGGCGCAGGTCCCGGCCGCCTAGACTGGTTCGGTGAACGCCTCAGCTCCCTCCGCCGACTCCCTGCGCGCCGCTCTCGCCGCGCTCCTCGACGGGCTGCCGCCCAACCGGGCGGCCCAGGCCGTCGAGCGGCTGATCGCCAACTACCGGGGCACCACCCCGACGGACGCCCCCGTGCTGCGCGACCGCTCCGACGTCGCCGCGTACGCCGCGTACCGGATGCCGGCGACCTTCGAGGCGGTACGGGGCGCCCTCGACGCCCTCCGGGAGGCCGCGCCCGACTGGGAGCCGCGCACCCACACCGACGTCGGCGGCGGCACGGGCGCGGCGAGCTGGGCCGTCGCCGAGGCCTGGGAGGACGAGCCGCCCCGCACCACCGTCCTCGACTGGGCGGAGCCCGCCCTCACGCTCGGCCGCGAGCTGGCGGCCGGGGTCTTCGACGCCGAGTGGCGGCGCGAGCGGATCGGCGGCGCGCTGCGCCTGGCCGACACCGACCTGGTCACCGTCTCGTACGTCCTCAAGGAGCTGACCGAGGCCGACCGGACGGCGCTCGTCACCGAGGCGGCCCGCACGGCGCAGGCCGTCGTGATCGTCGAGCCCGGCACCCCGGACGGCTACGAGCGGATCATCGCGGCCCGCACCCTGCTGATCGACGCCGGCTTCACCGTCGCCGCGCCCTGCCCGCACAGCGGGGCCTGCCCGATCGTGCCCGGCACGGACTGGTGCCACTTCTCCGCCCGGGTGAGCCGCTCCTCGCTGCACCGGAAGGTCAAGGGCGGCTCCCTGCCGTACGAGGACGAGAAGTACGCGTACGTGGCGGCCGTCCGTTTCCCTGTCACCCCGGCCTCCTCCCGCATCATCCGCAAGCCGCAGACCCGCAAGGGACTGGTGCTCCTGGAGCTCTGCGGTCCCGAGGGGCTGGGCCGTGACACGGTCACCAAGCGGCACGGGCCCCTGTACAAGCAGGCCCGTGACGCCGAGTGGGGCGACTCCTGGCCCCCGGCCGAGGACGCCTAGGGGCGCAGCTCCTGGGTGCAGCACTTCACGCTGCCGCCGCCCTTGAGGAGTTCGCCCAGGTCCATGCCGACCGGCTCGAAGCCGCGGGCGCGGAGGGGCTCGAAGAGGCCCACCGCCGCCTGCGGGAGCAGGACGTTCCGGCCGTCGCTCACCGCGTTGAGGCCGAGGGCCGCCGCGTCCGGGCCGGTCGCGATCAGGGCGTCCGGGAAGAGCCGGGCGAGCACCGCGCGGCTGCCGGGGGAGAAGGCGTCCGGGTAGTACATGACCTCGTCCCGGGCGTCGTCCAGGACGCACAGCGCCGTGTCCAGGTGGTAGTAGCGCGGGTCCACCAGCTCCAGGCCGATCACCGGGCGGCCGAAGAACTCCTGCGCCTCGTCGTGGGAGAGCGGGCTGGAGCGGAAGCCGCGGCCGGCGAGGATCCAGGAGGCGGTGACGGCGAAGTCGCCCTCGCCCTCGTTCACGTGCTCCGGGACGCGCACGGCGTCGTCCGCCCAACCGTTCCTGCGGAACCAGGACAGGTGGGCGTCGGCCTCGCGGGCCCGCTCCGGGTAGGCGAACTTCGCGCCGAGGACCCGGCCCTCGACGACCGTCGCGCCGTTCGCCGCGAAGACCATGTCCGGCAGCGCCGGGTCGGGCTGCAGGAGCTCGACGGTGTGGCCGAGCGAGCGGTAGCGGTCGCGCAGGTCCTCCCACTGGGCGAGGGCGAGCGGCAGGTCGACCGGTTTCGTGGGGTCCATCCAGGGGTTGATGGAGTACGTCACCGTGAAATGCGTGGGTGGGCACATCAGATAACGGCGGGGCGAGGACGTGCGCGGAGTGGGGCGCAATGAAGGCTCCTCACGGACGGTTCGGACGGAACGGCCGATGATCTGTGGACGATCGGTGGACCCCATGGTCCGCTTTCGGCGGGCTCCGCGCTGTGGACCGTTCGGGTGGTTCGGAGCACGCGCAAGAGGCGAGACGTGGCGTCTCGTTCGCTGCTAGATTGGGGTCATGTCCGAGACCAGGCCCGCGAAGGCCGCCCCCGACGCCTCCCGCCGCAGCGAGCGCTCCCGCCGCGCCATCTTCGACGCCGCCCTCGCCCTCGTCTCCGAGACCGGCTACGCCAAGACCACCATCGAGGGCATCGCCGCCCGCGCCGGTGTCGGCAAGCAGACCATCTACCGCTGGTGGCCCTCCAAGGCGGCCGTCCTCCTCGACGCCTTCCTCGACCTCGCCGTCCGGGCCAACGAAGCCCTCGGAGGCGACGCCGAGAGTGAGATCCCCGACACCGGGGACCTCGCCGCCGACCTCAAGTACGTCCTGCGCGCCACCGTCGACGAGATGACCGACCCCGCCTTCGACGGCCCCACCCGCGCCCTCGCCGCCGAGGGCATCGTCGACCCCGAGCTCGGCGCCCGCTTCACCGAGGCCCTGCTCGAACCCCAGCTCCGGTACTACGTCCGCCGCATCGAGGCCGCCCAGGCCAAGGGCGACATCGACCCGGCGGTGGACCCCCGCGTCGCCGTCGAACTCCTCGTCGGACCGCTCCACCACCGCTGGATCCACCGCACCCAGCCGCTCACCCACGCCTACACCGACACCCTCGTCGACCTCGCCCTGCGCGGCCTCGCCCCCCGCTCCTGACCCCCGCGACCACCCCGGTTCCGCACTCCGGTCACCCGGGGCGCAGGATGGTGGGACCATGGGCAGAGCCGAACGGGCGAGCATGAGGTGTGAGGGGATAGATGGGCGACGGCATCGGCCGCTACCGCGGCACGGAGAGCAAACTCGCGCAGTGGCTGCGCAGGCGCCCCAAACGCACCGCGGCCGACGACGAGAACGACCGCGAGAAGCTGCTCCTGGCCGTCGCCGCCGCCGGGCTGCCCCTGGCCCCCGCCGCGTACCCCGTCGGCTACAGCTGTTCCTGTGAGCGGATCGGCTGTCCCACCCCCGCCCGGCACCCCGTCTCCTTCGCCTGGCAGACGCAGTCGACCACCGACCGCGCCCAGATCGAGCGCTGGGCCCGCAACGAGCCCGAGGCGAACTTCGTCACCGCCACCGGCATGGTTCACGACGTCCTCGACGTCCCGCTGGCCGCCGGCCGCGCCGCCCTGGAGCGCCTCCTCGCCGAGGGCGTCGAGGTCGGGCCCGTCGCCGAGTCCGCCGACGTCGACACCGTCGGCGGGCGCATGCTCTTCTTCACCGCCACCCGCGGCACCCCCGAGGACGAGGACGAGTGGTGGCCGTGTGAGCTGGACTGCCACCCGGAGACCATGGACGAGCACCCGGGGCTGCGCTGGCACTGCCGCGGCAGCTACGTCCTCGTACCGCCGGCCCGGCTCCCCGGGGACGAGGACGCCCACCCGGTCGTCGCCTGGGTCCGCGGCCCCGAGCATCCGCTGCCCGACCCGCTGAACCTCCTGGAGACCCTCCAGGACGCCTGCGCCCGCCACGCGGCGGAGCGCGAGGCGGACGGGGACGGCGAGCACACGGCCCACGAGATCGCCTGGCCGCTCACGCGCTGAGCCCGGGGCGCCGGCCGGGGCCGGCGGGAGGCGGGCTTCGATCCCTCCGGAAGGGGGCGTTACGAGCCCTCCGCGCCCACCACGCCCTGGAGCCGGCCCGCGATCGTGACCCCGTTCCGCTCCGTGCCCGCCGGCTTCACCAGGACCGCCTGGCTGGACACCCACTCCCGGGTGACCGTGTTCCTGACCTCGCCGGTCAGCAGCGCCTTGGTGTCGGCGCCGACCTTCGGCCGGTAGCCCTTCGCCGCCGTCTGCCGCTCGAAGTACCGGGTCGCGAAGAAGACGAGCGCGCCGCCGTCCCGGGTCCGCAGCCCGAGCGGCGCGAAGTCCCCCTGGTCCGTGACCCGGTCGATGTACTGGGTGGCCATGCCCGGCCGCTTGGCGGCCTTCTGCCGCTGTGCCCGCCACTCCGTGGTGTGCAGGCCCGGCGCGAACGTCCCCGCCCGCCCGTCCTTGAGGTACGCGACGTACTTCCCGCCGAGGTCCCCGGGCGCGACCGAGAGCGCGTCGGTGTCCGCGGCGACCGGCACCGCGTACCCCTCCTCCTCGGCGAACTCGGGTACGTCGCCCCGGGGGAGGATCGAGAGGTAGGCGGCCTCCCACAGCTGGTCCGGCCCGTTGCGCAGGAAGACCAGGAGCCAGCGCTGGTCGCCGGAGCCCCGGTTGGACGCGGTGTCCGCGACGAACCAGCGCGGCCAGCCCGCCTTCCGGGGAAGCACGAACCGCGCGTCGGTCAGCGCGAGGGGCTGGTGGTCCGGGTTGCCGCCGGGCGTGTTGATCGACCGCGCGCGCAGGCCCGCCTGGTTGATCGCCCCGAGCGGGCCGGTGACCCTGCCCGCGTCCAGGGCCGGGTCATAGGCCTTGTCGGCCCGGTTGTAGGCCGCCGTGAAGTCCGCGAGGGCCTGCGCGGCCTCGGTCTTCGTCGCCGGCGGCAGCAGCGCCAGTTCGCCGTGCACGGTCACGCAGCCGCTCGCCGTCAGCGACAGGACGGTCGCCGCCGCCGTCGCGGCGAGGAACCTCGTGGGCCGCGCCGTCAGCCGCTCAAGCGGTCGTCCCGGCGCTCGCCTCAGCCTCAGCCTTCTCATCGGTCGCCTTCTGCTTCTTCACCCGCACGGACGGACCCGACCCTATCGGGGCCAGGAACAGCGCGAGCGTCGGGATCAGATACAGCGCCCACACCGTGACCTGAAGGACCGTCGGATCCGGCTGGAAGTTGAAGACGCCCTTGAGGAGCGTGCCGTACCAGCTGTCCGGCGGGATCGTCGCCGAGATGTCGAAGGCCTTGTTCGCGAGGCCGCCGAGGAAGCGGGCCTCCTGGAGGTCGTGCACGCCGTACGCGAGCACGCCCGCCGCCACCACGACCAGCATCCCGCCGGTCCAGGTGAAGAACTTCGCCAGGTTGATCTTCAGCGCGCCCCGGTAGAACAGCCAGCCGAGCAGGATCGCGGTGAGCAGACCGAGGAGGACCCCGGTCAGCGGCGCGTACGTGCCGTCCGAGGAGGCCCGGACCGACGCCCACACGAAGAGCGCCGTCTCCAGGCCCTCGCGGCCCACCGCCAGGAAGGCGGTGGCCACGAGCGCGCCCGTGCCCATCTGCAGGGCCGCGTCCAGCTTCCCGTGCAGCTCCGCCTTGAGGTGCCGGGCCGTGCGCCGCATCCAGAAGACCATCCAGGTCACCAGGCCCACGGCGAGGACCGACAGCGAGCCGCCGAGCGCCTCCTGCGCCTCGAAGGTCAGCTCCTGGGAGCCGAACTCCAGGCCCGCGCCGAAGGCCAGGGCCACGCCGACGGCCACGCCGATGCCGATCCAGATCGGCTTCAGCGCGTCCCGGCGCCCGGTCTTCACCAGGTACGCGATGAGGATGCAGACGACGAGGCTGGCTTCGAGGCCCTCGCGCAGGCCGATCAGATAGTTACCGAACACGTCGGCTCCCTCCCTGGGATACGTGAAGAGTTACGCGAACAGCGCCCGGCCCCACCAGTCGTCCTTGTCCTGGACGCCCGGCGGAACCGCGAACAGCGCGGAACCCACGTGCTGGGTGTACTCGTTGAGGGCGTCGGCGCGGGCCAGCGAGGTCTGCACCGGGATGAAGCCCGTACGGACGTCCTTCTGGTACGCCAGGAAGAACAGGCCCGCCTCCAGACGGCCGAGGCCGTCCGTGCCGTCCGTGAAGGAGTAGCCGCGGCGCAGGATCGTCGCCCCGTGGTTGCTGTCCGGGTGGGCGAGCCGGACGTGGGAGTCCGGCTTCATCGCCTTCAGGAACGGCTCGTCGTGCTCCTTGGCCTTGCCGACCGGGGCGCCCTCGCGCTTGTCGCGGCCGAAGATGTCCTCCTGCTCGGCCAGCGGGGTGCGGTCCCAGGTCTCGACGTTCATGCGGATGCGGCGGGCGACGAGGTACGAGCCGCCGTCCATCCAGGCCGCGCCGCCCTCGGCGTCCTTGCCGGAGACCCACACGTGCTTCGCGAGCCGCTCGGTCTCGGTGCCCGCGATGTTGCGGGTGCCGTCCTTGAAGCCGAAGAGGTTGCGCGGGGTCTGGGCGTCCGGGGTCGTCGAGGACGTCTTGCCGAAGCCCAGCTGCGACCAGCGCACCGCGACCTTGCCGAAGCCGATCCGGGCGAGGTTGCGGATGGCGTGCACGGCGACCTGCGGGTCGTCCGCGCAGGCCTGGACGCAGAGGTCGCCGCCGCTGCGCGCCGGGTCCAGGTTGTCGCCCGGGAACTTGGGCAGATCCACCAGGGCCCCGGGCCGCTTGTCCTTCAGCCCGAACCGCCCGTCGAAGAGCGAGGGGCCGAAGCCGATGGTGAGGGTGAGACGGGAGGGCTTGAGACCGAGGGCCTCGCCCGTGTCGTCCGGCGGGGCCTCCGGCAGACCGCCGTAGGCGCCCTCGCCGACCTCGGCGCCGGCCGTCATGCGCTCGGCGGCCCGCGTCCAGTCCTTGAGGAGCTGGATCAGCTCCGCGCGGTCGGTCGTCTTCACGTCGAAGGACGCGAAGTGCAGCCGGTCCTGCACGGCGGTGGCGATGCCGGCCTGGTGCGGGCCGTGGAAGGGCACGGCCCCGCCGCTGTCGGCGACCGGGGCGGTGGTGTCGCCGTCCCGGGTCAGCGCGACGGCGCCGCCGGCCGCGGCGGCACCGAGCGCGAGCCCGGCACCGCCCCAGCCGATGACCTTGCGACGGGAGGGGGCGGCCGTCTCGACGGCCGCGGTCTGCTCCTGGGTGTCCTCGGACATGTTCGTTTCCCCGTCTCTCGTGACTCGACGACTACTTGACGACGGCGGCGGCGAGCTTGGAGAGCGGCTCGGCCAGCGCGTTGACGCCGTCGGAGAGCTCCTTGCGCTCGGGCTTGCCGACCTTGTCGTACGAGGTGAAGACGTAGCCGCTCTTGTCCGTGCGGTACTTGTCGAGCAGCGTGTTCAGCGCGGCGAACTGCTTGTCGAGTTCGGCGACGAGCTTCGGGTCGTTCTTCGTGGCGACCGGCTTGAGCAGCTCGAAGGACTTCTGCGCGCCCTCGACGTTCGCCTTGAAGTCGACGAGGTCGGTGTGCGAGTAGCGCTCCTCCTCGCCGGTGACCTTGCCGGTGGCGACCTCGTCCAGGAGCTCCTTGGCGCCGTTGGCCATGGAGGTGGGGGTGATCTCGGCCTTGCCGACCCGCTTCACCCAGTCCGCGAGGTCCTTGTCGAGGAGGTCGGCGAGCTGCTTCTCGCGGTCGCCGACCTTCTTGTCCTGCCAGAGGGCCTTCTCCAGGCGGTGCCAGCCGGTCCAGTCCTTCGCCGGGTCCTGGCCGTCCTCCAGGCCGTCCTCGCGGACGTCGACCTTGGGGTCGATGTCGCCGAAGGACTCGGCGACCGGCTCGGTGCGCTCCCAGCCGATGCGGGAGTCGGCGTAGGCCTTCTTGGCGGCCTCGACGTCACCGGCGCGGACGGCGTCGGTGAAGACCTTCACCTTGGGGAGGGTCTCGTCGGCCTGCGCCTGGACGTACTGGCGGTAGGCGGCGACGGCCGCGTCCATCTCGGGGGAGCGCTTGGCGGACGCGGCGCCCTTGCCGGTGGCCTTGACCTGCTGGCGGATGCCCTCGCCCTTCATGCCGGGCTTGCAGGCGATCTCGTAGTCGCCGGCCTTGATCTCGGCGGTGAGCGCGGCCTTGGTGCCGGGGCCGATGTTCTCGCGCTCGGAGACGATCCGGTCGTCCGGGTAGAGGACGTAGACCTCGGTGATCTTGGAGCCGCGGTTCTCGACGGCCAGCTTCACGTGGCCGGCCGGGAACTCCTTCTTCGAGACCTCGCAGGAGTCGTCCTTGGCGACGACGGTGATGGTGTCGTCCGCCGCCTTGGAGTCGCTTTTCTCGGCGCAGCCCGTGACGGCGGTCAGAGCGGCCGCTGTCGCGGCGGCGGTGACGACGGAGAGGCGTACGGCTCGCATGAGGACTCCAGGAACGCGGGGACGGGACTGAGGCGGACCTAACTTAACCGAGGCTTACCTCAGCAATACCCACCCGTCCAGTGATTCAGCTCTCAGGCCGGGCGGGCCGGACACGGCCGGATCACGGCCTCTCCACGGGCTTCTCATGGCTTGGTCAAGGGCGGGTCAAGGAGGGTGAATTGTCCCGTTTCTCGTTACGTGCCGGTATGCGGCCGGGGGAAGGGCGGTACGGGGGCGGGGGAAGGGCGGCGCCGGAACGGGGGAAGGGTGGTGTCGGGACGGGAAGGGGGCGGTGCAGCCCCTGCCGACCTGCGGCGAGTGATTCAATTCCGCCATGAACACGACCGCCACTGACATCGACGTCCTCAGGGTCTTCTGTGCGGGCGACGGCCGGCACGGCAACCGTCTCGGAGTCGTACGGGACGCCCGTACCCACCCCGACGAGTCCTCCCGGCAGGCGCTCGCCAAGGAACTCGGCTTCAGCGAGACGGTGTTCGTGGACGACCCGGAGCGCGGGATCGTCGACATCTACACGCCCGGCCTGCGGCTGCCGTTCGCCGGACACCCGCTCGTCGGCACCGCCTGGCTGCTCGACCTGGAGGTCGTCCATCCGCCGGCCGGCGAGGTGTGGGTGCGCGGCGACGGGGAGTTCACCTGGATCGAGGCGCGCGCCGAGTGGGCGCCGCCCCGCACCCTGCGCCAGTACGCCTCCGTCGCCGAGGTGGACGCGCTCGAAGTGCCCGAGCCGGGGGAGTGGATCTACGCCTGGGCCTGGGAGGAGGAGGCTGCGGGCCGCATCAGGGCGCGGGCGTTCCCGGGGCGCGGCGACGGCATCGACGAGGACGAGGCGACCGGGGCGGCGGCGCTGCTCCTCACGGCGGAGCTCGGCCGGGCCCTGAACATCACGCAGGGCCGGGGCTCGCAGCTGCTCACGGCCCCCGGCCCCGACGGCATCGTGGAGTTGGGCGGACGGGTCCGCCTGGAAGGCACCCTCACGCGCTGAGCAGGCGGGCGGGCGGGCCTCAGGCGCTGAGCGGCGGGGCGGGCCTCACGCGCTGAGGGGGTACTCCCCGCCCAGCTCCCGGAAGACCGCGCTGTTGAAGTCGAAGGCGCGCTTGCACTCGTCGACGATCCGCTGCTTCTCCAGGTCGTCGGCGTTCACCCCGTCGAGCAGCTCCCGGTACGCCCGCTTGAAGGCGGCCGGGTTGGAGATCCCCTCGAAGACGTAGAACCGGACGCCGTCACCCTTGCGGTCGAAGCCCCAGGTCCGCTCCGCCTTGTCGCGGATGATCTGACCGCCCGACAGGTCGCCCAGGTAGCGCGTGTAGTGGTGGGCCACATAGCCCGCGGGCCAGTCGCGGGCGCACGCGGCGACCCGCTCGGCGTACGCGGCGGTGGCGGGCAGCGGGGAGAGCGCGGCGCGCCAGCCCGGGCCGCGCAGATGGGTGAGGTCCTGCTCCAGGGCGGCCGTGCGGAACAGCTCGGGCTGGATGAACGGCCCCGCCACCGGGTCCTCGCGCAGCGCCTCGGCGCCCTCCTCCAGGGCCCGGTACACGAACCAGAGCTGCTCCGTGTAGCGCGCGTACGCGTCGACGCCCAGCCGTCCGCCCAGCAGGTCGCCCATGAACGACGAGGTCTCCGCCTCCGTGTGCTGCTCGTGCGAGGCCGTGCGGATGAGCGTCGAGAAGGGCGTGTCCAAGGCGTGCCTCCGTGACCGATGGGACGGGAACCAGCGACGATGCTGCCAAGTTAGGCTTACCTAAGTCAACTGGTTCCCGACGTCCTGTCGGTAAAACGCTACCCACTCGGGGGCTCAGGGCAACGTAAGGATTTCCGCCCCGTTCTCGGTCACCACGAGCGTGTGCTCGAACTGCGCGGTCCGCTTCCGGTCCTTGGTCACCACGGTCCAGCCGTCGTCCCACATGTCGTAGTCGTGGGTGCCGAGCGTCAGCATCGGCTCGATCGTGAACGTCATGCCGGTCTTGATCTCGGTGGTGTGGTGGGGCGAGTCGTAGTGCGGCACGATCAGGCCGGAGTGGAACGACGAGTTGATGCCGTGCCCGGTGAAGTCGCGCACGACCCCGTAGCCGAAGCGCTTGGCGTACGACTCGATGACCCGCCCGATGATGTTGATCTGGCGGCCCGGACGCACCGCCTTGATGGCCCGGTTCAGGGACTCCCGGGTGCGCTCGACGAGCAGCCGCGACTCCTCGTCGACGTCACCGCAGAGGTAGGTGGCGTTGTTGTCGCCGTGGACGCCGTTGATGAACGCGGTGACGTCCAGGTTCACGATGTCGCCGTCGCGCAGGACGGTGGAGTCCGGGATGCCGTGGCAGATGACCTCGTTGATCGAGGCGCACAGCGACTTCGGGAAGCCGCGGTAGCCCAGCGTGGACGGGTAGGCGCCGTGGTCGCACATGTACTCGTGCGCGACCCGGTCGAGCTCGTCGGTGGTGACACCCGGGGCGATGTGCTTGGCGGCCTCCTCCATCGCCTGCGCGGCGATGCGGCCGGCGATCCGCATCCGCTCGATGGTGTCGGAATCCTGCACCTCGGGCCCGGTGTACGGGGCCGGTGCGGGCTTCCCGACGTACTCGGGACGGCGGATGGAGCCCGGGACGGAGCGGTGGGGGGAGAGTTCCCCCGGTACGAGAAGCGACTGGCCAGACATGCCAGCGAGTCTAACGACCGGGTCTGGGGCAGCATGGTCCCGAAGGAAGGAGCCGAAGACGATGGCCCTGTTCAAGAAGCGCACCGTGGGCAAACCGGGCGAGTGGTACTACTGCCTGGAGCACAAGAAGGTCGAGGAGGGCCCCGAGTGCCCGGCGAAGAACCGCTTCGGCCCGTACGCCAGCCGTGAGGAGGCCTCCCACGCCATGGAGACCGCCCGCGAGCGGAACCTGGAGTGGGAGACGGACCCCCGCTGGCACGAATCCGCCGGGAAGGACCAGACGCCGGACGAGTGACGTGACCGCGTGAAGGCCGCCGGGACCGGGACTGCCCGGACCGGGGGCCGCCGGGACCGGGGACCGCCCGGACCGGGGGCCGCCGGGACCGGGACCGCCGGGACCGGGACCGCCGGGGCCGGGGACCGCCGGGGCCGGGGACCGCCCGGACCGGGGGCCGCCCGGACCGGGGGCCGCCCGGACCGGGACTGCTCGGACGGTCCCGGCGGCCTTCTTGTACGGGCTCAGACGGTCCCGGCTGCCTGCTGCGTCGCCTCGCGCCGGGCGGTCTCCTGCTGGGCCTTGCGGCGCAGCGAGTCCTCGTCGGTGTCGGAGTCGTACGTGAGGAGCTTCGGCAGCGCCAGGCAGAGCAGCCCCACCGAGGCGACGCACGCCACGCCGCCCGTCCAGACAGCGGTACGGGTGCCGGTCCAGCCGGCCATCGCGCCCGCCCGGACCTGGCCCAGCTGCGGGCCCACGCTGTACGAGAGCACCTCGATGCCGGCGAGCCGCCCGCGCAGCTCCTCCGGGATCGTCTGGTTCCAGATCGTCGACCGGCCGAGCCCGCTCAGCATGTCGCCCGCGCCCGCGAAGGCCAGGCACAGCAGCACCAGCCAGACGTTCCCGAACCAGCCCGCCGCCGCGATCGCCAGCCCCCAGCCCGCCGCGCCGCCGGCCACGAGCAGCCCGTGGCGTCGCACCTTCGACGTCCAGCCGCTGGTCAGACCGAGGACCAGCGAGCCGGCCGAGCCCGCCGCGTACATCAGACCGAGCGACCAGTCCGCGTCCAGCTCGTCCGCGAGGAACGGGAAGATCGTGTTCGGGAAGGCGAAGAGCATCGCCGCCAGGTCGATCGCGTACGTGCCGAGCAGCACCGGCCGAGACCAGGCGTACCGCGCCCCCTCCGCGATGCCCCGCAGCGAGGGCTTCTCCGCGTCGTGCGCGGGCGGGGCGGGCGAGAGCCGGCGGCACATCAGGACCGAGACCGTGAAACAGACGACCGTCACCCCGTACGCGGGCGCGTGACCCGCGTAGGCCACCACCAGGCCCGCGAGGGCCGGACCCGCGATCGAGCCGATCTGCCAGCGCAGCGAGTTCAGCGCGGCCGCCGCCGTCTGCTGGTCGTGCGGCACGATCCGGGCGAGCAGCGAGTCGAGCGCCGGACGCTGGAGCCCCGCGAGCGCCGACACCCCGGCCGCCACCACGTACAGCGGCCAGAGCATCGGCTCCGGGAACAGCGCGTTGAGCAGCAGGAGCAGGGCGAGCAGCCCCAGCCCCGCCTCCGTCCAGAGGATCACCTTCCGCCGGTCCACCGCGTCCGCGAGCGCCCCGCCGTACAGGCCGAACACCACGAGCGGCACCAGCTCGACCGCGCCCATCGCACCGACCGCGAGCGGCGAACCCGTCAGCTCCTTGATCTGCAGCGGCAGGGCGATCATCGCCATCGCGCTGCCGAAGTACGTGACGAGCCCCTGCACCCACAGGAGCCGGAAATCGCCGGACGAACGCCACGGCGCCAGATCGGGCAGCAGGGCGGAGAACTTGGAAAGGGGGGAGGACACGAGGGGTCATGCTCCGGCCGCCGGATGCCGGAGACAACCGAATTACCGGCGCACGGCACCCCCTGCGGCCCCTCCCGTACGGGTGGAAACGCCCCGATCGGCCGCGCGCGGGCCCCGGCTCGGGCAGGATGCGGGCCCATGGATGCCGTACGGGTCGCGTTGCTGCGGGAAGTGCTCGCCGGGACGGAATGGCCGGGGGCGGCGCGCCGGTTCGCGGGCGCGCTCCGGTCCTCCGTCGTACCGCACCGGGGCGGGCTGCTCCTGGTGGGCACGGAGGAGTACGAGCCCTGGCACCTGGCGGCGCACCTGGTCGACGAGTCCGCCTGGTCGGGCCTTCCGGAACTGGCACCGACGCTCGTACGACACCGGGTGCGGGCCGGCGCCCCCGCGCACCTGGCGGTCGGCCTCGGCCGCCTGGAGGCCGCGGGACGCGGGGCGACCCTCCTGATGGTGGCGCCCGGGCGACCGGACGCGGGGCTGCTCCAGCGGGTGCACGACGCCCGGCGGGCGGGGGCGACGGTGCTCTCGCTCGACGGCGGCGACGAGGAGGTGCGGGGCCTCGCGCACGAGACGCTCACCGTGGCGGAGGGGGCGGAGGTCGACCTGGACACGGTGCAGCACCTCGTCAGCGCGGCGGCCGGCGAGAACAGCCTGCCGTCGCCGCGCGGAAGCCACCGCTTCCGTGACCGCCTCTCGGGCCTCGCCGACCGCCTGACGGCCCCGCCGCCGGCGCGCTGGTAGGGGACGGGCGGGGGCGCGCGGGTGCGAGGGCGGCCGGTTCGTCGGTGGTGCGAGGGCATCCCCGTCGGCCCGACCGGTCGGTAATGTCGGGGCCATGACTACGACTGAGCGCACCGAGAGCACCGAGAGCAAGCCCGCACCCAAGGATCCGTGGGACCTCCCCGACGTCTCCGGTCTCGTCGTCGGCGTCCTCGGCGGCACCGGCGACCAGGGCCGCGGCCTCGCCTACCGGCTCGCCAAGGCCGGCCAGAAGGTGATCATCGGGTCCCGCGCCGCCGACCGCGCCCAGGCCGTGGCCGCGGAGATCGGCCACGGCGTCGAGGGCGCCGACAACGCAGAGACCGCCCGCCGCAGCGACGTCGTGATCGTCGCCGTGCCGTGGGACGGCCACGCCAAGACCCTGGAGTCCCTGCGCGAGGAACTCCGCGGCAAGCTCGTCGTGGACTGCGTCAACCCCCTCGGCTTCGACAAGAAGGGCGCCTACGCCCTCAAGCCCGAGGAGGGCTCCGCCGCCGAGCAGGCCGCCGCGCTCCTCCCGGACTCCCGGGTCGCCGCCGCCTTCCACCACCTCTCCGCGGTCCTCCTCAAGGACACCGCCATCGAGGAGATCGACACGGACGTCATGGTCCTCGGCGAGGAGCGCGCCGACGTCGAGATCGTCCAGGCCCTCGCCGGCCGCATCGCCGGCATGCGCGGCGTCTTCGCGGGACGGCTGCGGAACGCCCACCAGGTGGAGTCGCTCGTCGCCAACCTGATCTCCGTCAACCGCCGCTACAAGGCGCACGCGGGACTCCGGGTCACCGACATCTGAGCCGGAGACCGCACCCTTCGGGGCATGGGGGACACTGGACGGGCACCATCAGCCGTACCGCCCGACAGGAGCCGACCCCATGCCCCGCCTCGCCCTCTACGCCCTCGTGGTCTGCGCCCTGGCCGTCGCCGCGGCCGTCGTCTCCTTCGTCGAAGGCAGCTTCCTCGGCATCGTGTGGGTCCTCCTGGCCGGCCTCTCCTCCAACATGGCCTGGTACTACATCCGCCGCGCGAAGGTCGAGGCCCGGACCCAGGGCTAGGGGGTGTCTTGCCGATCAGGCCGGATCAGGCCCTAGACCCGGCAGAACTCCGGGGTCTCCTGCCAGACCCGGAACAGCTGTGAGCCGCAGTACCGGCTCGGCTCCGGCACCCCGAGGGACCGCATCAGGGCGTCGATTGCGTCGAAGAAGGCGTTGTTGACGGCCGGCACGAACAGCAGCGCGATCACGATGAAGAAGCCGTACGGCGCGTACGGCTCGATCTGCCGCTTCACCTTGTACGACAGCCAGGGCTCCACCACGCCGTAGCCGTCGAGCCCCGGCACCGGCAGGAAGTTCAGGAGCGCGGCGGTCACCTGGAGGAACGCCAGGAACGCCAGGGCGTACTGGAAGGCGGTCGGCACGCCGTCGAGCGCGTCCAGCCAGAACGGCGCCGTGCAGACGAGCGCGAAGAGGACGTTGGCCAGGGGGCCCGCCGCCGAGATCAGGCTGTGCTTCCAGCGGCCCTTGATCCGGCCCTGCTCGATGAAGACGGCGCCGCCCGGCAGACCGATCCCGCCCATGATCACGAACAGCACCGGCAGGACGATGCTCAGCACGGCGTGCGTGTACGCGAGCGGGTTGAGCGTCAGATAGCCCTTGGCGCCCACGGTGATGTCCCCGCCGTGCAGGGCGGTCCTGGCGTGCGCGTACTCGTGCAGGCACAGGGACACGACCCAGGCCGAGGTCACGAAGAGGAAGACCGCCAGACCGGGCGAGGCGGCGAAGTCCGTCCACACCGCCCAGCCGGTGACGGCCATGACGGCGAGGATCGCCAGGAAGACGGGACTGATCTGCCGTTCGTGGCGCCGGGTGGTGGCCGTGGTCATCGCGGGGGCTCCCAGGGGACGGAGGGCTGCTGCCCGGGAAACGTACCGGTCCCCGACGCAAGTTCCACCCCCGGGCCACCCGCCCGCTGCGCCGGCCCCCGTCGTGGGCGGTCGCCCGCCGGGCCGGTGCGCCGCCGCCCCCCCGTTGTGGGCAGTTGTTCCTCCCCCAGACTTCGGCGGAACGGGGGGCACAACGGACGGCGCCCGTTGCCGGGCCTAGGCTTCCGCGCCTGAACCCGCACCGCAGGTACGCCGCGCATCGTGGTGCGGGTCCAGGCACAGGGGGCGGAGGCGCCGCCTAGGGCGCCGTCCCGTGTGCCCACCCTCCCCCAAGCTCTCGGCTTCGCTCGAGCAGGGGGGGAGCCCCATCGCCCTGCGGGACGATTGCCCACACGGGCGCGGGCTCGGAGTGGGCGCGGCCCACACGCGGTGGGGGCGGGGCCCGGCACGGGTGTCGCCCGCGCGGCGGGAGTGGCGGCCGCAGCGGGCGCAGCGCACCCGGCGGGGGCCGAGGCCCGGTGTGGGGGGCGTTCGCACAGCGGTGCGGAGGTCCCGGCGGGGAGTTGGTGGGTGGGCTCGCGGAGAATGGGGTTCGTGCGCTACTCCGTCCTCGGCCCGACCCTCGCCCGCACGTCCGACGGCACCGACGTCGCCGTCGGTGGCCCCCGGGTCCGTGCGCTGCTCACCGTGCTCGCCCTGCGGGCCGGCCGGACCGTTCCCGTGCCCGATCTCGTCGACGAGGTCTGGCACGGCGACGAGCCGCCCGCCGACGCGCCCGCCGCGCTCCAGGCCCTCGTCGGGCGCCTCCGCCGGGCCCTGGGCCGGGACCGGGTGCTCTCCTCCGAGGGCGGCTACCGGCTCGACGCCCGGCCCGAGGACGTGGACGCCCGCCGTTTCGAGCGGCTCGCCGTCGAGGGCGTGGCCGCGCTCGGCGCCGGTGACCCCGTCCGCGCCGCCGCCCTCCTCGACGAGGCCCTCGCGCTCTGGCGCGGGCCCGCCTTCGCCGACCTGCCGGACCGGGACGCGGAGGCCTCCCGCTGGGAGGCGCGCCGCCTCGACGCCCGCCGGGCGAGGCTCGACGCCGCCCTCGTGCTCGGCGGGGCCGCCGCCACCCTCCCCGAGCTGACCGCCCTCTGCGCGGCCCACCCCCTCGACGAAACCCTCCAGGCGCTCCGGATCCGCGCCCTGCGGGACACCGGCCGGGCAGCCGAGGCCCTCGCCGCGTACGAGTCGGTCCGCCGCGCCCTCGCCACCCGCCTCGGCACGGACCCCTCACCGGCCCTGCGCGCCCTCCACGCGGAGCTCCTCGCCCCGGAGGCGAAGACGGAGGCGGAGCCCACGCGCGCGCGTACCCCCGCGCCTACGGCCGGGAACCTGCGCGCCCGCCTCACCAGCTTCGTCGGGCGCGACGAGGAGATCGCGCTCGTACGGGACGACCTGCGCGGCGCCCGGCTGGTGACGCTGCTCGGGCCCGGAGGGGCCGGGAAGACCCGTCTGTCGCAGGAGGCGGCCGACCGGGGCTCCGGGGACTGGCCGGACGGCGTCTGGGTGGCGGAACTCGCGCCCGTACGGGACCCGGAGGCCGTCCCCGAGGCGGTCCTCGCGGCCGTCGGCGCCCGTGAGACCGTGCTGCGCGGCGCCGGAGCCGAGGAGCTGCGAGGCGGGGGCGACCCGCTCGCCCGGCTCGTCGAACACTGCGCCGGGCGGCGGATGCTGCTCCTCCTCGACAACTGCGAGCACCTCGTCGGCGCGGCCGCCGAACTGGCCGAGACCCTGCTCGCGCGCTGCCCGGACCTCCGGATCCTCGCGACGAGCCGGGAACCGCTCGGCGTGCCGGGCGAGACGATCCGGCCCCTCGGCCCGCTGCCGACCGGCATGGCGCAGCGGCTGCTCGGGGAGCGGGGCGCGGCCGTCCGGCCGGGGTTCCGGGTCGAGGACGACCCGGTCGCCGCGGGCGAGGTCGTGCGGCGCCTGGACGGTCTGCCGCTGGCCATCGAACTGGCCGCCGCCCGGCTGCGGATGCTGACCCTGCGCCAGATCGCGGACCGCCTCGACGACCGCTTCCGCCTCCTGACCTCGGGTGCGCGGACGGTACTGCCCCGGCAGCAGACCCTGCGCGCGGTCGTCGACTGGTCCTGGGACCTCCTCGACGCCGCCGAGCGGGCGGTCCTGCGCCGCCTCTCCGTCTTCACGGGCGGCTGCGACCTGGACGCGGCGGAGGCCGTGTGCGCGGGCGGGAAGGGCGCGGAAGGGAACGGCGCGGGCGAGAGGCGCACCGGCGGCACCGGCGCGAGTGAAGAAGTCCCTGGTGAGCGGCGCACCCGCGACGACGGGGCCGCCGCCGTGGTCGACGTGCTCGACGTCCTCGGCGCGCTCGTCGACAAGTCCCTCGTCGTCGCCGCGCCCGGGGACGCCGGCATGCGGTTCCGGCTCCTGGAGACCGTCGCCGAGTACGCCGGGGAGCGGCTCGACGAGGCGGGGGAGCGGGCCGGTGCCGAGCGCCGGCACCTCACGTACTACCGCGAACTCGCCCGCCGTACCGACCCCGAGCTGCGCGGCTCCGGGCAGGCCGAGGCCATCGCCCGGTTCGGCACCGAGTACGGGAACATCCGCACCGCGATGCGCCGCGCCGTCGACGCCCGCGACGAGGACGAGGCGCTGGTCCTCGTCCACTCGCTGCTCTGGTACTGGCAGATGCGCGACCTGCGCGGCGACGCCCTGCACTGGGCGGAGGCCGTCTCCGCGCTGGGGCCCGACCCGTTCGGGACGCCCGCCGCCCCCGTCGTACCGCTGCACGAGCCGTGCACCGCCGTGCCCCTGCCGCTCTCCGAGGAGCAGCGCTGGGAGGCCCGGCGCGGGGTGCGGCTCATCGAGCTGCTCAACATGGACTACGAGACCGGCCGCTGGACCACCCCCGCCGGCGTCGAGCGGCTGAAGCGGATCAACGCGGTCTACCCGCCGGGGCTCCCGCAGACCTGCCGGCTGCCCGGCTCCTTCACGGTCTTCGCCGTCCTCCTCATCGGCGAGCCGGGCCGCATGGGCGAGGCCCTGGAGGCGCACGTCAGCGCCTGCCGCCACCACGGCAAGGAGTGGGAGCTCGCCAACGCCCTCCAGCTGCGCGCCAACATGCTCGCCAACCGGGCCGACCTGGCGGAGCAGGCCGGCGCCGACGCCGAGGAGAGCCTGGAGATCTTCGTCCGTCTCGGGGACGCCTGGGGCGCCGCCGAGGCGCTGTCCTCGCGTGCCGAGTCCCGCGAGCGGCGGCTCGAGTTCGAGGGCGCCGCGCAGGACTTCGCGGACGCCATCGCGTACGCCGAGCGGATCGGCGCCCAGTCCCAGATGGCCCTGCTGCGTGCCCGCTACGCCGACATGCTGATCGAGACGGGCCGCCGCGAGGAGGCGGAGCGGATCCTGCGCGCGGTGGTGGAGGGCGAGCACGGCCGCGGCCACGAGCCGATGCTGGCCGGGCGGATCTTCCTGGCGCTGCTGCTCGGGCGGACCGGCCGGACGGCCGAGGCCCGGGTGCATCTGGAGCGGCTGCTCGACGAGTTCAGCTCCGAGAAGCTCAACTCCGAGACGTTCTCCATCTTCGAGGGCTTCGCGCTGGGCAGCCTGGCCTGGGTGTTCAACCTCGAAGAGCGGTACGAGTCGGCGTTCGAGCTGTCCCGGAGGGCGTACACGCGCTCGCTCGGGGGCCTGTCGCTGATGGTCGCCCCGCAGATGCCGGCGATCCACCTGATCACCGCGGCCTGGGCGCTCGCCGGGCTCGACGGCGCTCGGTCCCGTACCACCGCCGTCGCCCGGACCGCCGCCGTCCTGCTCGGCGCCTACGAGGGCCTGCTGCCGTCGGGGCACCTGGCGCCGCCCATGGAACGGGAGAACCGGACGCGGGCGACCGAGCTGTGCCGGTCCGCCCTGGGGGAGGGGGAGTTCGAGGCGGCGTACGCGGAGGGCGACGACCTCTCCTTGGAAGAGGTCGCCGCCCTGCTCGGTCGCGCCGCCGACGCGATCAGTGAGCGCGCCGAGTCATGATCCCCCGGTCGGGACTCAGGTCTTCTTGCGGAACTTGGCGACCGCGAGCGGCGCCGTGACGACGGTGATCACCGCGGCCCAGCCGAGGGTCATCCACACCGAGTGGGCGACCGGGCCGCCGTTGATCAGGTTGCGGGCGGCGTCGGCGAGGTTGGACAGCGGGTTGTAGTCGGTGAAGGTCTCCAGCCAGCCGGGCATCGAGGTCGGCGGGGCGAAGATCGACGAGCCGAACTGGAGCGGCATCAGGACGAGCATCGCCATGCCCTGGACGGCCTGGGCGGTCTTCAGGCTCAGACCGAGCAGGATGAAGATCCACATCAGGGAGGCGCCGAAGACCGCCGCCAGTCCGATGGCGGCGAGGAGGTGGAGCACCGAGGTGTGGATCGTCAGGCCCAGCAGGAAGCCCGTGCCGAGGAGGATCGCGGTGGCGACCATCATCCGGCCGAGCTCGACGACGATCTTGGCGATGAGGACCGAGGAGCGGGCGATCGGCATCGTCCGGAACCGGTCCATCACCCCCTTCTTGAAGTCGTCGTTGATGCCCACGCCGACGCCCATGGCGATGTTCATGCCCATCATGGCCATCAGGCCGGGGGTCACGTAGTTGACGTAGACCTCGTTGTTGCCCTTGCCGGCGATGGCGCCGCCGAAGACGTACACGAACAGCAGGATGAAGATGATCGGCATGAACACGGCGTCGAACATCGACTCCGGGTCCTGCTTGATCTGGAGCATGTTCCGCCGGGCCAGGGCGCCGATGTGGCGCAGGTTGGCCCGCAGGCCGATGCGGCCCTCGGCGGCGGGAGCGGTGCGTGCCGCGGCGGGACCCGGACCTCGGGTCTCGGCGGGGGACTTGGTGACAGTGGTCGTGCTCACGCGGCGACCTCCTCGGTGATCGCGTCGGAAACGGCGGTCTTCTGGCCGGTGATCGCGAGGAACACCTCGTCCAGGCTGGGCAGGTGGGTGCCGATGTGGGCGATGCCGAAACCGCGCGCGCCGAGCAGGCCCACGACGGCCGTCAGCTGCTCGTCGGTGAGGATCGGCACGTACAGCACGCCCTCGTCGGGCACGACGGTCGAGCCGGCGACCCCGTCGAGGCCGGTCTCGCGGAGCGCGGCGGCCATGGCGGGCAGCTGGCCCGGGTCCGCGGGGCGGACCTTCAGGGTCCGGCCGCCGACCTTCGCCTTGAGCGCGTCGACCCCGCCCTGGGCGATGACCTTGCCCCGGTCGATGACGGTCAGCTCGTTCGCGAGCTGCTCCGCCTCCTCCATGTACTGCGTGGTGAGGAGGACGGTCGCGCCCTCGGAGACCATCCGCTGCACCTCGTCCCACACCTCGTTGCGGGTGCGGGGGTCGAGGCCGGTCGTCGGCTCGTCCAGGTAGAGGACGGCGGGCTGTCCGATCATCGAGGCGGCGAGGTCGAGGCGGCGCCGCATGCCGCCGGAGTAGTTCATCGCCGGGCGCTTGGCGGCGTCGGTGAGGGAGAAGCGCTCCAGCATCTCGTCGGCGCGGCGGCGGGCGTCGGCGCGGGAGAGGTCGAGCAGCCGCCCGATCATGTACAGGTTCTCCCAGCCGGACAGCTTCTCGTCGACCGAGGCGTACTGACCGGTGAGGCCGATGGTGCGGCGCAGCTGGCGGGGGTGCTTCACCACGTCGTAGCCGGCGACGACGGCGGTCCCGGCGTCCGGGACGAGGAGGGTGGACAGGCAGCGGACGAGGGTGGTCTTCCCGGCGCCGTTGGGCCCGAGGACCCCGAGGACCGTGCCCTCCGGGACGTCCAGGTCGACCCCGTCGAGGGCCTTCGTCTCGCCGAAGTGCTTCACGAGGCCCCGGACCTCGACGGCGTTGGTGTGTGATCGCGTCATGTCCACCATGGAACAGGGAGCCACCGACAATCCCCCGACAGGCGACCGACAGCCCCACCGACATCGGCCGGCGGGGCTGTCGGTCGCCTGTCGGGGCTGTCGGTACGGACCCGCGCGAGGCGGTCGGCAGGCGGCGTTGCGCCGGCCGGGGGCGGTACGGCGAAAGGCCGGAGCCCGTTCCCACGGGTTCCGGCCGTTCGTCGGAGAGGCACTGCCCAGTGGAAAGAGGCACTGCCTAGTGGAAGGTGTGCTCCTCCGCGGGGAACGCCCCGCCGCTGACGTCCTCGGCGAAGGCGCGGGCGGCGTCGCCGAGCGTCTCGCGGAGGTTGGCGTACTGCTTGGTGAAGCGCGGGACCTTGCCGCCGGTCAGGCCGGCCATGTCGGTCCAGACGAGGACCTGCGCGTCGGTGCCGGCGCCGGCACCGATCCCGATGGTCGGGATGTGCAGGGAGCGGGTGACCTCGGCGGCCAGTTCGGCCGGTACGAGTTCCAGGACGACGGCGAAGGCGCCCGCGTCCTGTGCCGCCTTGGCGTCGCTGAGGAGCCGGTGGGCGGCCTCGTCGCTGCGGCCCTGCACCCGGTAGCCCATGGTGTTGACGGACTGCGGGGTCAGCCCCAGGTGGGACATGACGGGGATGCCGGCCTGGACGAGCAGCTCGGTCTGCGGCAGCGAGCGCTCGCCGCCCTCCAGCTTGACCGCCTGCACGCCGGCGTCCTTGACGAGCCGGGTGGCGTTGCGCAGGGCCTGGACGGGCCCCTCCTGGTACGAACCGAACGGCAGGTCGCCGACGACGAGGGCGCGCTTCGTGCCCCGGACGACGGCGGCGGAGAGCAGGGTCATCTCGTCCATCGTGACGGGCACGGTGGTGTCGTAGCCGAGGTGACAGTTGCCCATCGAGTCGCCGACGAGGATCACCGGGATGCCGGCCTCGTCGAAGACGGAGGCGGTCATCGCGTCGTAGGCGGTGAGCATGGGCCACTTCTCGCCGCGGACCTTGGCGGCGGCGATGTCGTGGACGGTGATGCGGCGCGTGCCCTTCCCTCCGTACAGCGCCTTGCTGCTGTCGGCGGGCAGTTTCTGGGCAGCCTGAAGCGTCATGGTGAACGGCTCCTCTTGTCATCTCGAGGCGCCCTGTGGCGTCCCCGGACCATGTCCATGGTGGCACTTCGCCGGGTGGGCGGGGAAGTGGGCCGGAGTGGCGCTGTTCACACCGCCGCGTTCACACCACGGCAACGTAAAGCCTCCGTCAGTTTTTTTCGATACGAGACGGTCTCGTATCGAAATGGCTCTAGGGTGGTGCTCATGTCACAGCCGTCCACCGCACCCACCGCGCCCGCCGGGCCCCGCGTCCCCGAGGCCGTCCACCGGCGTCGCTGGGCCGTCCTCGGCGTCCTCATGCTCAGCCTGCTGATCGTCGTCCTCGACAACTCGATCCTGAACGTCGCGGTCAAGACGATCGCGGCCCCCGCGCCCACCGGCATCGGCGCCACCCAGAGCGAGCTGGAGTGGTCCATCAACTCCTACACGCTCGTCTTCGCCGGACTCCTCTTCACCTCCGGCCTGCTCGGCGACCGCCTCGGCCGCAAGAAGGTGCTGCTCTTCGGCATCACCGTCTTCGGCATCGGCTCCGCCCTCGCCGCCCTCTCCGGCTCGCCGGGCGAACTCATCGCCTACCGGGCCGTCATGGGCCTCGGCGCCGCCTTCGTGATGCCCGCGACGCTCGCCGTCCTCATGAACGTCTTCGAGCGCGACGAGCAGCCCAAGGCCATCGGCATCTGGGCCGGCAGCGTCGGCCTCGCCATCGCCATCGGCCCCATCACAGGCGGCATCCTCCTCGAACACTTCTGGTGGGGATCGATCTTCCTCGTCAACGTGCCCGTGGTGCTCCTCGCCCTCGCCCTGATGCTGTGGCTCGTGCCCGACTCCCGGGACCCGAAGCCCGGCCGCGTCGACATACCCGGCGTGCTGCTCTCCGTCGTCGGACTCGTCCTCCTCGTGTACGGGATCATCCGCGGCGGCGAACTCGCGAGCTTCACCGACGTCACCGTCCTCGCCCCCGTCCTCGGCGGCCTCGCGGTCCTCGTCGTCTTCGTCCTCCACGAGCGGCGCAGCGACCATCCGGCCATCGACATGTCGTACTTCAAGAAGCCCGCGTTCTCGGCGGCCGTCGCCGCGATCGCCCTCGTCTTCTTCGCCCTCATGGGCGTGACCTTCTTCTCCGCCTTCTACCTGCAGAGCGTGCGCGGCTACAGCGCGCTGCAGTCCGGGCTGCTCATCCTGCCGCTCGCCGTCGCGCAGATGGTCTTCGCGCCCCGCGCCCGGCTCGTCGTCGACCGCTTCGGCGCCCGCGCCGTCTGCACCGTCGGCATGCTGCTCGTCGCCCTCGGCCTCGCCGCCTTCGCCCTCTTCGACGCGTCGACCCCGGTCTGGGTCATGGAGGTCGTCTTCTTCCTCCAGGGCGCGGGCATGGCGCACATCATGCCGCCGGTCACCGTCGCGATCATGCAGGCGCTGCCCCGCGAGAAGGCGGGCTCCGGCTCCGCCATCAACAACACCTTCCGCCAGGTCGGCGGCGCGCTGGGCGTGGCCGTCCTCGGCTCGGTGCTCTCCTCCACGTACCGGAGCGGGATCGAGGGGCACCTCGGCGGCGTCCCGGCGGCCCTCCGCGAAACGGCGGGCGAGTCCGTCGAGGCCACGCTCGCGGTCGCGGCGAAGCTCGGCCCGGCGGGCAAGGGCCTGGTCGCCCCCGCGTACACGGCCTTCCTCGACGCCATGCACGTCACGGCGATCGCCTCGGCGGTGATCGGCGTGGCCGGCGCGATAGTGGTAGCCCTCTTCCTCCCGGGCCGAGCGCCGCAGGACGGGCCCTCGGGCGGGGAGGGCGGTGCGGGTACGGGTACGGATGCCGGTGCCGGTACTGGTGCCGACGCGGCCCCGGCGGCCACGGCCACCAGCGAGACGCAGGCCTCGGCTCCGGCGCGCTAGCCCCGACGGCGGCGTGAGGCCACGCCCGCCGGGCGACGCGCCCGCCGTGTGGTGCTGCGCCCACAGGGCGGGTGCCTCCGCCGACTGCGGTGCGGTCCGCGCCCGCCGTGTGGTGCTGCGCCCACAGGGCGGGTGCCTCCGCCGACTGCGGTGCGGTCCGCGCCCGCTCCGGGGCTGTGGGCTGCGCCCGCGTGGCCGGCGCGCCCGGTGTTCGGGCGCCCGCTCGCGGGGCGCTGCCCCCCGCCGACTCGCCGTGTGGGCAATCGTCCCTCCCCCAGACTTCGTCCGGGGGGACCCCCAGGGCCGGACGGGTGGGCACATGGGACGGCGCCCCGTGACGGGCCCAGGCTTCCGGGCCTGGACCCGCGCCCGGCGTGCGGCGCCGTCGTGGGTTGTGCCCACCCTGGTGCGGCGAGGGCTCGGCCCGGCCCGGGGGTGACCCGGGGCCGTTCCGTGCGGCTCCGAGGGGTGCGGTGCTCGTGGTCGGGGGAACGCGGGAGAATCGGGGGAAGACAGGCAGTACCCGGACGAGAGGCGGCGTGCACGTGTCCCTGCAGGACGGCGGGATCCCCGAACCCCAGGACGACGGGCCGGCTCCGGCCGCCCTGGGCGGGACGCCGGCCGAGCCGGCGGGACTGGGGCCCGGGCCCGAGGCGTCCGTGCCCGAGGCAACGGGGCCCAAGGCGTCCGCGCCCGAGTCGACCGCGCCCGAGTCGACCGGGCCCGAGGCGTCCGCGCCCGAGTCGGCGGGACCAGGGCCCGCGCCCCGGCCCGAGGCCCCCGCGCCCGAGCCCGCAAGGCCCGTCGCGTCCGCTTCCGAGCCGACGGGGCCCGAGGCCTCCACGCCCAAGGCGACGGGGCCCGAGGCCCCCGCGCCCGAGCCCGCAGGGCCCGTCGCGTCCGCTTCCGAGCCGACGGGGCCCGAGGCCTCCGCGCCTCCGCCGGAGGCGTCCCGGCGGGGGCGGCCGCGGTCCGAAGGGGTTGAGAGGGCGATCTTCGACGCCGTCGTCGGACTCCTCGAGGAGGGCGTTCCGCTCACCGAGCTGTCCATCGAGCGGATCGCCCGCACCGCCGGCGTCGGCAAGGCCACCATCTACCGTCGCTGGCCCGGCAAGGAGGAGCTCTTCGTCGAGCTGCTCCGCTCCGTGGAGCCCCCCGACCCGGTCCTCACCGGCACCTCGGTCCGGGACGACCTCGTGATGCTCCTGGAGATGCTGCGGCAGCGCGGCCTCGCCAAGCGGTCCTCCGCCCTGCTCCACAACGTGTTCGCGCAGATGCAGGCCTATCCCCGGCTGTGGGAGGCCTACCAGAACACCGTCATCGAACCGCGCCGCCGCCTCGGCCTGGACACGGTGCGGCGCGGCATGGAGCGGGGCGAGATCCGCGACGACCTCGACGTCGAGTTCGTGAACGACCTCTTCACCGGCCCCCTGCTGCTGCGTACCGTCATCCGCCCCGGCGCCACCCTGGAGCCCGGCCTCGCCGAGCGGGTCGTCGACGCCGTCATGGAGGGACTGCGTCCCCGTACCTGACGGAATCCCGCCACCACCGCTCCGACCGGCACGAATGTGCGCGTTCTGTCACAGCCTCCCCGCCCGCGCCACCTGCAGGAACCCGCCACGCACCGATGGTCGTCCCTGGGGGAGTACGACGGACCCGTCATCGCCTAGTGTCGACGTCGGGTCACGGAGCGGGACAGCACGGCGGCAAGGCAGCAAGGCAGCAAGGCAGTGAGGACAGTGCGATGGCGCGGGTGGACATGACGGAGACCGACCACGGCGGCGCGGGGAGCGGGCGTCCCCGGTCCCGGTTCCGGACCGCGCTCGACGGGCTCCGCCGCGACCGGGGGATCTGGCGCCGGGGCATCCTGCTCGCCGTGACCGCGGTGGCGCTGACCCTGCTGATGGTGTTGCACTCCGACATCCCCAACCGGATCGGCAACCTGGGCAGCCTCACCGAAACCTTCCTCCCCTGGATCGGCCTCTTCGTGCCGCTCCTCCTCGTGCTCGCCCTCGTGCGGCGCTCCGCCACCGCGCTGATCGCCCTGCTGCTGCCGGCCGTGGTGTGGCTCAACCTCTTCGGCGGTCTCGTCGCCGACAAGTCGGCCCCGGGCGGCGACCTGACCGTCGCCACCCACAACGTGAACGCCGACAACCCCGACCCCGAGGGCACGGCCCGCCTGCTCGCCGCCTCCGGCGCCGACGTGCTCGCCCTGGAGGAGCTGAAGGGCGACATGGTCCCGGTCTACGAGAAGGGCCTCGCCGAGACCTACCCGCACCACTCCGTCCAGGGCACGGTCGGGCTCTGGAGCAAGCTGCCGCTGCGCGCCGCGCAGCCCGTCGACATCCACATGGGCTGGACCCGCGCCATGCGCGCCTCCGTCGTCACCCCGAAGGGCGAGGTGGCCGTGTACGTCGCCCACCTGCCGTCCGTACGGGTCAAGCTGAACGCCGGCTTCACCGCCACCCAGCGCGACACCAGCGCCAACGCGCTCGGCGAGGCCATCGCCGACGACCGGCACGAGCGGATCGTCCTCCTCGGCGACCTCAACGGCACGATGAACGACCGCGCGCTCAACGCCGTGACCTCGCAGCTGCGTTCCACCCAGGGCGCGGCGGGCGACGGCTTCGGCTTCAGCTGGCCGGCCTCGTTCCCGATGGCCCGCATCGACCAGATCATGGTCAAGGGCGTCGAGCCGATGTCCTCCTGGGCGCTGGCGGAGACGAAGAGCGACCACCTCCCGATCGCCGCCCGCGTGAAGCTCTGAGGGGGCTTCCCGCGTCGTCGCGGGAAGCCCCCTCGGGGCGCAGGGGCGGGCGGTCAGCCCGTCGTCGTCTCCCGCCAGCGGTTCGTGATCGGCAGCCGCCGGTCCTTGCCGAAGCCCTTCGCCGAGATCTTGGTGCCCGGCGGGTACTGGCGCCGCTTGTACTCCGCCGTGTCCACCATCCGCAGCGTCCGCGTCACCAGCTCCTCGTCGAACCCGGCCGCCACGATGGCGTCCCGGCCCTGGTCCTGGTCCACGTACAGCGCGAGGACCGCGTCCAGGACCTCGTAGTCCGGCAGCGAGTCCGTGTCGACCTGGCCCGGGCGCAGCTCGGCGCTGGGCGGCTTCGTGATCGAGCTCTCCGGGATCGGCGGGGTCTGGCCGCGCTCCTCGGCCGCCCGGTTCCGCCAGCGGGCGAGCCGGAAGACGGTCGACTTGTAGACGTCCTTGATGGGCCCGAACGCGCCGACGGAGTCGCCGTACAGCGTCGAGTACCCCACCGCCAGCTCCGACTTGTTGCCCGGCGCGAGGACGATGTGCCCCTCCTGGTTGGAGAGCGCCATCAGCGTCGTGCCGCGCAGCCGCGACTGGAGGTTCTCCTCGGCGAGACCGGTGAGGCCGAGCGCGCCCATGTACGCGTCGAACATCGGCTCGATCGACACGGTGCGGAAGTGCAGCCCGGTCCGGCGGGCCAGCTCGGCCGCGTCGCCGCGCGAGTGGTCGGAGGAGTACTTCGAGGGCATCGACACGCCGTGGACGTTGTCCGCGCCGAGCGCGTCGCAGGCGATCGCCGCGACGAGCGCCGAGTCGATGCCGCCGGACAGGCCGATCAGGACCGAACGGAAACCGTTCTTCGCGACGTACGCCCGCAGTCCGATGACCAGCGCCGAGTACACCTCCTCGTCGTCGTCGAGCCGGTGCGCGTAGCCGCCGGTCAGCTCCGGCTCGTATGCGGGCAGCGGCTCCCCGGAGAGCACCACCCGGTCGATCCGCAGCCCGTCGTCCACCAGGCCCTCGGGCGCGTCCGGCTCGGCCGACGGCAGCTCCAGGTCGAGGATCACACTGCCCTCGACGAACTGCGGGGCGCGCGCGATGACTTCGCCGGCCGCGTCCACGACGATCGAGTCGCCGTCGAAGACGAGCTCGTCCTGACCGCCCGTCATCGCCAGGTACGCGGTGACGCACCCGGCCTCCTGGGCCCGCTTGCGGACCAGTTCGAGCCGGGTGTCGTCCTTGTTCCGCTCGTACGGCGAGGCGTTGACCGACAGGAGCAGTCCGGCGTGGGCGCTGCGTGCCGCCGGCACCCGGCCGCCCTCCTGCCAGAGGTCCTCGCAGATCGCCAGGGCGACGTCGACGCCGTGGACGCGGACGACCGGCAGGGTGTCGCCCTGCACGAAGTAGCGGTACTCGTCGAAGACGCCGTAGTTCGGCAGGTGGTGCTTGGCGAAGCGCAGCACCACCTCGCCGCCGTACAGGACGGCGGCGGCGTTCTCCGGCGACCCGGCGGGCCGGCCGAGCCTCGGCTCGGCCCGCTCGGAGCGGTCGAGGTAGCCGACGACGACCGGCAGCTCCCCGAACCCCTCGTCCGCGAGGCGCCGGGCGAGACCGTGCAGGGCCGCCCGGGAGGCCTCGACGAAGGAGGAGCGCAGCGCGAGGTCCTCGACGGGATATCCGGTCAGCGCCATCTCGGGGAACGCGACGAGATGCGCGCCCTGCCCGGCGGCGTGCCGGGTCCAGTGCACGATCGCCTCGGCGTTCCCGGCGATGTCTCCGACGGTCGAGTCGATCTGATTCAGGGCGAGGCGTAGTTGAGGCACCCGCCCAGTGTAATCGTCAGACCGACGCTATGTCCTGGGATCCGCGCGGCCATGTCGTACGGCGAGGGGCCCGGGCCCCGCGTCGCCGACATGCGGGGCCGCCGTACCCCGCTGATCATGGCCCCATGACGACCACTGACGAACCGGCAGAGTCGGCACGGCCCACCGTCACCGACACGGCGGCCCCTCAGGACGGCGGCACGAAGCGACAGGGGGGCCGGGGGCGTCCCCCGGGAATGAACAGCATCTCCTGGCTGACGCTCGCCTTCATGACCACCGCGTCCGTCGCCAGCCTGCGGCCCTCGCCGTCCATGGCCATCTACGGACTCGCCGCGATCTTCCTCTACCTGCTCCCCGCCCTCGTCTTCCTGCTCCCCACCGCCCTCGTCGGCGCCGAGCTCGCCTCCGGCTGGTCCGGCGGCATCTACCGCTGGGTCAGCGAGGCGCTCGGCAAGCCCCTCGGCTTCCTCGCCGTCTGGTGCCAGTTCGCCATGACCATCGCGTACTACCCGAGCCTGCTCGCGTACGTCGCCTCGACCTTCGCGTACGTCATCGACCCCTCCCTCGCGGAGAACGGGCTCTACGTCGCGATCGTCATCATCGTCATCTACTGGTCCGGCGTCTGGATCTCCTCGCGCGGTACGAAGACGATCGCCGGCCTCTCCTCCTTCGGTCTCGTCATCGGCACCCTCATCCCCGGCGTGCTCCTCGTCGTCCTCGGCATCGTCTTCCTCGGCCAGGGCAACCCCTCCGCGCAGCCCATGAGCGCCGACCACTGGCTCCCGCCGTGGACCGGCCTCGCGAGCCTGGTCCTCATCGTCAACAACTTCCTGTCCTACGCGGGCATGGAGATGAACGGCGTCCACGTCTCCTCGCTGCGCGAGCCCAAGCGCGAGTACCCGAAGTCGATGTTCCTGGCGACCGGCCTCGTCCTGCTGATCTTCATCCTTCCGGCCCTCGCCATCGCCTGGGTCATGCCGTCCTCGCAGCTCAGCCTCACCGCCGGTCTGATGCAGGCCTTCCAGGCCTTCTTCGACCACTTCTCCATCGGCTGGATGACCAAGGTCGTCGGCGTCATGCTGGTCTGCGCCGCGCTCGGCGGCATGCTCACCTGGCTCGCCGGACCCGCCAAGGGCCTCGTCCTGCTCTCCCGGCAGGAGGGCTATCTGCCGCCCTCGCTGCAGAAGTTCAACAAGGACGGCGCCCCGCAGAACATCATGATCGCGCAGGGGGTCGTCACCACCCTGATCGGCATCCTCTACGCCTTCAGCGACGACGTCTCCAGCGCCTACTGGATGTTCTCCGTCATCACCGTGCAGATCTACCTCATCGCCTACCTGCTGATGTTCGTGGCGGTCGTCAGGCTCCGCAGGACCCAGCCGGACGTCGAACGCGGCTTCCGCGTCCCCGCCGTGGCATGGGTCGCCGGCATCGGCTTCGTCGCCTCCGTCGCCGCGCTCGTCATCGGCTTCGTCCCGCCCGACCAGTTCGGCAACCAGCCGCTCTGGCGCTACCTGCTGATCGTCGGCGGCGGCCTGCTGCTCCTCGGCCTCGTCATCCCGGCCGCACTCCTCAAGTACCGCAAGCCCGGCTGGGTCCACCCCGACCACCGGGAACCTTCCGTCACCCCCTAGCGTTCGACCCGCCATGCCCCGGAGTGTCACGCGTACGGCCGCCGTCCTGCCGGCTCTCGGCGCGCTCGCGTACACCGCCTGGGTCCTCGAAGTCCTCGTCCGGACCGGGCTCGACCCGGTCCGGACGTACGTCTCCGCACCGGCCGCCGCCGACCAACCCCCTCGGCGGCCTCTTCCGCGCCACCGACCTCGCGGCCGGCCTCCTGGTCCTGGCCGGCCGCGCTGACCGCCCTCGCGGCCGGCCGGGCCCGCCGCCCCTGGCTCCTCACCGGCTGGACCGCCCTCGCCGTCTTCGGCGCCGCCACCGCCGTCGACTCGCGGCTGCCGCTCCGCTGCGCGCCGACCGCCGACCCCGAGGGGCCTCGCGATGGCCGGCGCGCTCGTGGCCCTCGTCGCCCTGACCGTGGCCGCCCGCCCGTACGGCCACTGGCCGGCCCCGGCCCGTGCCGGCCCGGTCCTCGTCGCCCTGGAGCTCGCCGCCACGGCCTGGACCCCGTCCGCCGTGGCCGCCTTCGAGGGCGGGAAGGGCACCTGGTCGCTCGGCGCGGGCCGGCGGCTCCAGGTCCTCCTGGTGGCGGTGTGGCTCGCGGTCCTCGCGTACTCGCGTACTCGCCGGCGCGCGAGGAGGAGCCGGTGAGGACCCGCGTACGGATCGGAGCGCGGGAGCGGTGACGCTCGCCCGGCGCAGTTCCACCCGGACCGGACCGCCGCCCTCGTCCTCGTCGACTCCTCGGTCGCCCGCTACGCGGCGGCCGGGGCGTCCGGCCATCTGGTCATGCGCGACCGCCCGGACGCGGTGGCCCGGGCGGTGCTCGGAGCGGGGACAGGTCCCGCGTGACGGTTCAGGAAGGGGCGTAGACGCTCGCGCAGAACGCCATGAGCTGCTCGTCCGACAGGTGCTGGGCCAGATCGGCCTCGCTGATCATTCCGACGAGCCGCTTGTCCTCGATGACGGGGAGCCGCCGGATCTGGTGGCTCTGCATCTCCTCCAGGACGGCGCCCACGTCCGCGTCCGACTCGACCCAGCGCGGGGTGCCCTTCGCCATCTCAGCGCAGGTGATCTTCGCCGGGTCGTGGCCCATGGCCACACAGCCGACGACGATGTCGCGGTCCGTGATGATGCCGGACAGCCGTTCGTTCTTGTCGGCGATGGGCAGTGCGCCCACATTCAGGTCGCGCATCATCTGCGCGGCGCGGTCGAGCGTCTCGTGTGCCGGGATCCACTGGGCCCCGGGGTGCATGATGTCCTTCGCCGTGGTCATGGGGTGCGTACCTTTCGTCGGACGTATGCGTACGAACTCCCCGAGCCCACCCATTGTCGGCGGACGGCTCGGCCCCCGCGACCGCAGCGGGTCACGGGGGCCGTGGGCCGTCACGGACGGGGGCGTCAGGCCCCGCGCTTCTTCAGCATGTCCGCCATCAGCGCCATCTCGGACCTCTGCGCGTCGACCATGCCCTGCGCGAGGTTCCGCTCGATGTCCACACCGCACTTCTGGACACAGCCCTCGGCCATGTGGACCCCGCCCTTGTGGTGCTCGGTCATGAGCTTCAGGTACAGGACCTCGGCGTCCCGGCCGCTGGCCTTCCGCAGCTCGTCCAGCTGCGCGTTGGTCGCCATGCCCGGCATCAGGGCCCCGTCCAGCGGGCCCGCGTCGCCCATGCCGCCCATGCCCATCCAGGTCATCGGCTCGACACCGGACTCGTTCTTGGGCAGCCCCCACAGGTCGAGCCAGCCGAGCATCATGCCCCGCTGGTTGGCCTGGGTGTTGGCGATGTCGTACGCGAGCCGCCGGACCTCCTCGTCCTTCGTCCGGTCCCGGACGATGAACGACATCTCGACGGCCTGCTGGTGATGGACGGACATGTCCCGGGCGAAGCCGGCGTCCGCCGAGGTGGAGACCGGGGTGCCGGGGGCCTCGTCACGGTCGGCGGAGGCGACGGTGACCGCGCCCCCGGCGAACAGCACCGCGAGGGCGACGGCGGCGACCGCCGCCCCCTGCGTACGGCTGAGCCTCACTGGCCCATCCCCGTACCGCCCTGGCCGTCCGCGCCGATGCCGCCGGTGCAGGCCGCGCCCGGCTCCGGGGTCTGCGGGCCCTGCACGTACTTGGTGAAGAAGGCGTCGACGCGCGGGTCGTCCGCGCCGTCCACCGTCACCTGCTTGCCCCAGGCGGACAGCGTGATCGCCCCGGTCTGGTCGTCCATGGGGCTCATCAGCGAGTACTTGGTCTTGCCGACCTTGTCGGCCAGCTTCTTCACATCGGCCTGGGAGGCCTTCTTGTTGTACGTCACCCAGACGGCCCCGTGCTCGAGGGAGTGCACGGCGTTCATGTCGGGGATCTTCTTGTCGTAGACGACGCCGTCGCAGTTCATCCAGACCTGGTTGTGGTCACCGCCGACCGGCGGCTTCATGTCGTACTTGACGGTCGTCGTCACGTGGTTGCGGCCGAGCTTCTTCGCGTCCCAGGACTTCTCGGCCGCGATGGGGGCCTTGGCGGCGGCGTCCTTCTTGTCCTGCTCGTCGGACCTCTTCATCAGCACGAAGGTGCCGAAGCCGACGAGGCTCAGCACGACGACGGACGAGACGCCGATGGTGATCAGGCGGTTGCGGCGCTCGCGGGCCTGCTCGGCGCGGCGCATCTCCTCTATTCGGGCGCGGCGGTCGGCGGTGGCGGAGCGGTTGGCGGCCATGGTGATGTCGTCCTTCTTCAGGAGTGGGGTGGAGTTCGGGGGTGGACGTGCGGGGGCGTCGCGCCCGCCTCGGCGGCGGGACGCCCGCCGCCGCTACGTCCGGAGAACTTGAAGGACGTGCAGGTCCGGCGCCCGCGGCCGGGCGTCCGAACGGCGCGCCGGCCCGTCACCGGCAGGCGGCGCGACACGCGGGAGCCCGCCTTCCGCGTGGAGCGGGGTGTCGAGCGGGGGCGCGCTGAGCACCGCGGGGGAGAGGGACGGGAAGAGGGAGCAGCCGCCGCGGTCGTACGGGCAGACGTACGCGTCGGTGACGGCCGTGGCCTCGCCGGTGACGTCCGTGACCTCGCCGGCGGCGGTCGTGACCTCGCCGGTGGCGCCTGCCGTCGCCCGCGGGCCCTCCTCGTGGTGGGCCCGTTCCCCGTCCGGCCCCGTCCCCAGACAGAGGAAGAGCGCGGCGAGGAGCGTCGCCACGGCACTCGCCAGTGCCATGGGACGCGCGTGTCGGGACGGGCGTACGAGCCGTGTGGCCCCCATGGGCGCAGATCGTAGTGGGCGCGAGGCCCCTGTGGGCCGAACGGGGTACCACTCGGTACCGACGGACAGGCGCCGGACGAGCGGAAGAGGACCCCGATCCCGGCGCTCCCCCGTTACCTGAGTCACACCCGAGCAGGCAGTATGGGTGTGCAACGTGCGCGAAACCATGTGGTGGGATGCTCAGGTGCCCCCCGATGCACCGGAGGCGGTGGGAGCAGGCGGCCTGACCAGCGAGGATGGGTGTGGAAATGGACAAGCAGCAGGAATTCGTGCTCCGTACGCTCGAAGAGCGCGACATCCGCTTCGTACGTCTGTGGTTCACCGACGTGCTCGGCTTCCTCAAGTCGGTGGCCGTGGCGCCCGCCGAACTGGAGCAGGCCTTCGACGAGGGCATCGGTTTCGACGGCTCCGCGATCGAGGGCTTCGCCCGCGTCTACGAATCGGACATGATCGCCAAGCCGGACCCGGGCACCTTCCAGATCCTGCCGTGGCGCGCCGAGGCCCCGGGCACCGCCCGGATGTTCTGCGACATCCTCATGCCGGACGGCTCGCCGTCCTTCGCGGACCCGCGGTACGTCCTCAAGCGGGCCCTGGCCAAGACCTCCGACCTCGGCTTCACCTTCTACACGCACCCCGAGATCGAGTTCTTCCTCCTGAAGGACAAGCCGCTCGACGGCACCCGGCCCACCCCGGCCGACAACTCGGGCTACTTCGACCACACCCCGCAGAACGTCGGCATGGACTTCCGCCGCCAGGCCATCACCATGCTGGAGTCGATGGGCATCTCGGTGGAGTTCTCCCACCACGAGGGCGCGCCCGGCCAGCAGGAGATCGACCTCCGCTACGCCGACGCGCTGTCCACGGCGGACAACATCATGACCTTCCGCCTGGTCATGAAGCAGGTGGCACTGGAGCAGGGCGTGCAGGCGACGTTCATGCCGAAGCCGTTCTCGGACTACCCGGGTTCGGGCATGCACACCCACCTGTCTCTCTTCGAGGGCGACCGGAACGCTTTCTACGAGTCGGGCGCCGAGTACCAGCTGTCGAAGGTGGGCCGCTCCTTCATCGCGGGCCTCCTCAAGCACGCGGGCGAGATCTCCGCCGTCACCAACCAGTGGGTCAACTCCTACAAGCGCATCTGGGGCGGCTCCTCCCGCACGGCGGGCTCGGGCGGCGAGGCCCCCTCGTACATCTGCTGGGGCCACAACAACCGCTCCGCCCTCATCCGCGTCCCCATGTACAAGCCGGGCAAGACGGGCTCGTCCCGCGTCGAGGTCCGCTCCATCGACTCGGGCGCCAACCCCTACCTGACCTACGCGGTCCTCCTCGCCGCCGGCCTCAAGGGCATCGAGGAGGGCTACGAACTCCCGGCCGGCGCCGACGACGACGTCTGGGCCCTCTCCGACGCGGAACGCCGCGCGATGGGCATCGAGCCGCTCCCGCAGAACCTGGGGGAGGCGATCGCCCTGATGGAGAAGAGCGAACTGGTGGCGGAGACGCTCGGCGAGCACGTCTTCGACTTCTTCCTGCGCAACAAGAAGCAGGAGTGGGAGGAGTACCGCTCCGAGGTCACCGCCTTCGAGCTGCGCAAGAACCTGCCGGTGCTGTAGGTCCCGCGGGGTGAGCGGCGTCGAGTTGGTGCCTGTTCTCGTCAACCGGGTGGCCAACACGGTGCCCGGTCTCGCGCCCTGTCTCGGCGCTCTCGCGTACGGGGCGGAGGCCGGGGCCGCGTGGCAGCGGGCGGTCGCGGTGGCCGTCGTCGTCGTGTGCGGGATCCTCGCCGTCCGCGGGTTCCGCGCGGGCGTCCGCTGCGAACCGGACCGGGTCGTGGTCCGCGGGTACGTGCGGACGCGGGTGATACCCCGGGCGGTCGTCACCGGGGTCACGGCCCTCCCGGCCGTCAGGTGGACCTCTCCCGGGGGCCGGCCCCGGTGGACGCCGGTCACGGCGTTCGCGACGGTCTCGGGCGAGCCCGGCGGGGCGCGGTCACGCAAACGGAGCAACGCTGCGGCGCTGCGGCGCTGGGCGAGTACGTCGTCGCGGGGGTAGGGCCGCACGGAAAATCCGTTGCCCGGAGGCGGGGCGCGGCCCAGACTGCCGCAGTGAAGATCGAATCCGTCGCCACCGCGCGGCTCGTGCTGCATCCCATGACCGTCGCCGGAGCCGAGCGCATCGTCGCCCGGGAGTCCGGTGACGGGGACCGCTGGGCGGAGGCGTATCCCGGGGACGGGGACGTCCGCGCGGCCACCGGGTTCCTGCGGGGGGTCGCCGAGCGGGGGGATCCGGGGGCGTTCCGGCTCTATGACATACGGCTCGACGGCGTCACCGTCGGAGGGATCGGGTTCCACGGGCCGCCGGACGAGCTCGGGGTCGTCACCATCGGCTACGGCCTCGTGCCCTCCGTACGCGGAAACGGGTACGCCGCCGAGGCGCTGCGGGCTGTTCTCGAGATCGCCCGGGTGGCCGGCGCCGCCGGGGTGAAGGGGGACGCCGACCTGGACAACCCGGCCTCGCACCGGGTCATGGAGGCCGCCGGGATGCCGTGCGTGGCGGAGGACGAGAAGCTCCGCCACTTCTACCTGGGTTTCTGACACCCGGGTTTCCGGGGGCCCGTCCCGCACCGTCCGCGCTAGCGTCGGGCCTCATGCCGGAACCCCAGTCCCGTGTCTGGTACGCCGCCTACGGCTCCAACACGCACGTCGAGCGCCTGCGGTACTACCTCGACGGCGGGTGCCCGCCCGGCGCCGCCCGGGAGTTCCCCGGATGCCGGGACCGGCGCCCGCCCGCCCGGTCCGTGCCGGTCGTCCTGCCCGGGCGGCTGTACTTCGCGACCGACTCGCCCGTGTGGGGCGGCGGCCGCGCCTTCTACGACCCGGCGGCGGACGGCACCGCCTGGGGCGTCGCACACCTGCTGACGGTCGGACAGTTCTCGGACATCGCCGCCCAGGAGATGTACCGCGAGCCGGGCGCCGACCTCGATCTGGCCGAGGTCCGCGCCACCGGGCGCCGCACGCTGGGGGCAGGACGGTACGAGACGCTCGTGTGCCCCGGAGTCCTCGACGGGGTCCCGGTGATGACGTTCACCGCCCCCTGGCCGATGCCGGGCGACGACGGCCTCCGGGCGCCCTCCGCCGCCTACCTGCGGCACCTGGCGGCCGGGCTCGGCCGGGCCGGGGCCTGGCCGCACACCGAGGTCGCCGCCTACCTCGCCGCCTGCCCCGGCGCCGCCGGGCACTGGACGGCGCGGGCCGTGGCCGGTCTCAGCGCTCCGACAGCTCCGACGGGGCCTCCTGCACGACCCAGCCGTTGCCGTCCGGATCCTCGAAGGTCATGAACGAGTTCCAGGTGCCGCCCTTGCCGTCCTCCCAGCCCGTCGCGCCGACGTGCATCACGGGCGAGACGTCGACGCCCCGGCCTTCGAGCTCCGCCCGCGCGGCCTCGATGTCCGTGACGCAGAGCTGCAGACCGTGCAGTCCGCCGGGGCTCGTCTCCTTGGTGCCGGGCATCGGCGGCATGCCGCTCACCAGGGCGATCGAGCAGCGCGAGCCGGGTGGGGTCGCCTGGATGACGCGGGTCCCGGGCGCGACCTCGTTGTCGAGATCGATCGTGAAGCCGCACCTCTCGCCGTAGAACTCCTTCGACCGGTCCATGTCGGTGACGGGAACGGTGACGACTTCCAGGGTCCAGTTCATGGGGACCACGGTCCCGCACGGGCGATCCCCACGCACCCCGAACGCCCCAGGCCCCCCCGCGGACCGGCGCCCCGCCGCGCGGCCGCCGCCCACGCCGGGCCCGCCGCGCGGGCCGCACCCCCTCCGGGCCCGCCCGCCCGGTCGGGCGCGCGCCCGCTGGGCGGTGCCCCCGCCCCGCCCGTGTGGGTAATCGTCCCGCTGGGGCGGGACGGGTGGGCACACGGGACGGCGCCTTTGCGGGCGCCTCCGCCCCCTGTACCTGCCCGCACCACGTGTGCGGCGCACAAAGGGGTGCGGGTTCGGGCGCGGAAGCCTCTGGCGCCGGCAAGGGCGCCGTCCGTTGTGCCCACCCGTTCCGCCCTTGCGGAACGTATGCCCACAACGGGGGGGCACCGGCACGGCGCGGACGGCGTCAGTGGGGTGCTGGGGTCCAGTGGAGGTGGGCGTCCAGGCCTATCGTCGCGACGCCCTCCGTGCCGGCGTCCGGTGCGCCGGAGAAGAGGAACTTCTCCAAGGTCCAGACGGGCCGCGTCCCGGTCCGGCCGTGCGGTGCCGTCGCCAGGAAGCCGGTGCGGGAACGGACCGCGAGCAGGCCGTCCCCGCCGCTCACCGGACCGAAGCCCGCGACGCCCGCGCCGGGGAGTTCCGTGACCGGCGAGACCGGGCCCGTACCGGAGAAGTCGGCGCTCCGCAGGTCACCGGAGGCCGGCTTGCGGAACCAGAGCCGTACGCCGTCGCCGTCCGGCGCCGCGCTCGCGCTCAGTGCGAGGGTGGTCGGCGGCAGCCCGGTCGGCTCCGGCCCCGTCAGCGGCCCGCCCGGGCCCTGCGCGGCCCAGGCCAGGACGGTGTTCGGGGTGCTGGCGAAGACGTACCCGCGTCCGTTCGCGTCCGTCGCCGCCGCCGGGTCGCCGTACACCTCCGCGCCGCCGAGGGTCCGCCACGGACCCCAGTCGCCGTCGGCCGACTGCTCGCGGGCCGTCAGCCGGTGGCGGCTGTCGCGCAGGATCAGGGTCGCCCGGCCGTCGTCGGCCACGGTCACGGCGGGCGCGCTGATGTCCGAGGTGCCGTCGGCGTCGTTCCGCTCGGGCGTGCCGAGCGAGTGCCAGGGTCCGAAGGCGCCGCCGGGCGCGGACTGGACGGTGGTGACGACCTCGCGCCGGTAGGCCGACGCGTCGCCGCCGAGGGTCGTACGGGTGCCGAAGACGGCTATCCGGCCGTCCGGCAGGGTGACGGAGGTGACGCCGCTGTCGAGGCCACCGCCGGGCAGCAGCTCCGGGCCGCGCCAGGCCACGGCGTCCGCCGGCTTCCGCCAGGCCGCGAGGCGCCCGTCGAGCACCGAGAAGGCGTGCAGCCCGCCGTCCGGGTCGCCCTGGACCCAGGAGGTGGAGGTGCCCCGGGCGTACCGGACGGTCTGGGTCCAGCCCCGCCCGGCGGGCCGCGCGGCCACCTTCAGGTCGCCGCAGCCCGCGTCGGTCCCGCAGTCGTGGACCCCGTCCAGCCAGGCGTACGTCTTGAGGGTCTTCAGCTTCGCGCCGGCCGTCTGGGGGTCGAGGGTGTGCGGCAGGACGCTGGTCGGGTAGCCGAGGTAGTTCTGCACGCCGACGTGCGGGTGTCCGGGCAGCTCCGCGTACCGGGCGAGCGCGGCCTGCACGAACCGGGCCCCGAACAGGTGGTCCTGGTGGTCGCGGTACTTCCCGCTCTTCGGGTACGTGCCGGGGCTCGGGTCCTGCATCCGGACGAAGGTCGGCCGGAAGCGCTCCAGGATCCCGGTCACCGTGGCGACGACCTGCTCTTTCGTGTACGTGAAATCGGCGGCCACCGGCGTGCCGGCGGCGCGCTGGGACGCGAGCGCGGCGATCCGGCCGTCCCAGAGGCCGTGGAGGCTGTGCGGACGGTCGGCGTTGATGGAGCCGGCCTCGCGCAGCTGCAGCCACACGAGCCTGATCTGCGGCCGGGCGCGCAGGGTGTCCAGCTCGGCCCACCCGCCGCCGTCCGTCGGGATCGCGACCCGGTCCCAGGCGCTGGTCCGGCTGCCCGTCGCCATCTCGGCGTACGCGGCGCGTATGCCGTTCTGCCGGGCCTCGGCGTAGCCCGCCTTGTCGGGCGCGGCCGCGGCGGCGTCGCGCGGGCGCGCGTTGACGCCGTCGGACTCGCCGGCGGTCAGGTAGACGGCGGTGAGGGGGCTGCCGGAGTGCAGGGACTGGGAGACGTCGGGGTTCATGAAGAACAGGTCGTCGTCGGGGTGGGCCACGATCTGCACGACGGAGACCGGGGAACGGGGGTCCTTCCCGGGCTCCCCCGGCTTCCTCGGCTTGCCCGGCTTGCCCTGCGCCTCGGCCGGCAGGACCTTCGCGGGCGGCCGCGCCGCCGGGCGCTCCGCCGAGCCCCCCGCCCCCTCCGCCGTGTGCGCCGAGGCCGCGCGCGGAGTGCCCGTCGCCGAGAGGAGCCCGACGAAGGTGCCGCCCACCAGGGCAGCCGTCACCACCGTCGCGGCGGTCCCGCGGCGGGACGGGAAGGACAGGGCGGGGCGGCGGAGGCGGCGGACGGGCATGTTCCGGTGGCGTGCTTTCACATGAGGTCGGACGGGAGGGGCGGTCTTGCGGAAGGCAAGACGAACTTTCAAGGAATACGGTTCATTCAGTCTGAAAAGCGAATGATGTGCGTGACGTCACGTGTGATCCGCTGCGATCCGAAGGCCTGGGGGCCCGCGCCTCCCGCTCCGGATAGGCTCGATGTCCCGGGTTCGCCCCGGGCCTTGGACGTGCTCGGAGGGAGCGGCGGAATGACGGTGCCGGGACGCAGGAGCAGCACGTTCTCACGTCTGCTGCGGCACGGGTTCACCGACCCCTCGGGGGCCGAACGGCTCCTCGACGTGCCCGAGCTGTCCGCCCTGCGCGACGATTCCGTCCTCCTCGACGCCCTGGGCGCCACCGCCGACCCCGACCTCGCCCTGCGCGGCCTGGTCCGGCTCGTCGAGGCGCAGCCGGAGACCGAGCGGGGGACCCTCACCACCACGCTGCTGTCCGCGAAGCCGTTCCGGGACCGGCTCCTCGGGGTGCTCGGTGCCTCCGAGGCGCTCGCCGACCACCTGGCCCGGCACCCCCGCGACTGGGAGTCCCTCGTCACGTACGAGGCGGTCGACCTGCACCCGGGGGTCGCCGAGTTCGAGCAGGGGCTCGCCGAGGCCACCGACCCGGTGTCGCTGCGGGTCGCCTACCGCCGCTGCCTCCTGGCCATAGCGGCCCGTGACGTGTGCGGCACCACCGACGTCGCCCAGGCCGCCGCCGAGCTCGCGGACCTGGCGACGGCGACCCTGCGCGCCGCGCTCGCCATCGCCCGTACGGCCGCGCCCGCCGACGCCGCCATGTGCAGGCTCGCGGTGATCGCGATGGGCAAGTGCGGCGGCCACGAGCTGAACTACGTCTCCGACGTCGACGTGATCTTCGTGGGGGAGCCCACGGAGGGCGCCGACGAGGGCAAGGCGATCCAGGCCGCGACCCGGCTCGCCTCCCACCTGATGCGGATCTGCTCGGAGACCACCGTCGAGGGCACCATCTGGCCGGTCGACGCCAATCTGCGCCCCGAGGGCCGCAACGGCCCCCTCGTCCGCACCCTCTCCTCCCACCTCGCCTACTACCAGCGCTGGGCGAAGACCTGGGAGTTCCAGGCGCTCCTGAAGGCGCGCGCGGTGGCCGGCGACCTGGAGCTGGGCGCCCAGTACATCGACGCCGTCTCCCCGCTGGTCTGGCAGGCCGCCGAGCGGGAGAACTTCGTCCCCGACGTGCAGAAGATGCGCCGCCGCGTCGTCGCCGGCATCCCCGCCGCCCAGGTCGAGCGCGAGCTCAAGCTGGGCCCCGGCGGCCTCAGGGACGTCGAGTTCGCCGTCCAGCTCCTCCAGCTGGTGCACGGCCGCAGCGACGCCACCCTGCACAGCGGGACCACCCTCAGCGCGCTCGGCGCCCTCGCCGCCGGCGGCTACGTCGGCCGCGCCGACGCCTCCCAGCTCGACGAGGCGTACCGCTTCCTGCGGGCCATGGAGCACCGCATCCAGCTTTACCGGCTGCGTCGCACCCACCTCGTCCCCGAGGACGAGGCCGACCTGCGCCGCCTCGGCCGCTCCCTCGGGCTGCGCACCGACCCGGTCGCCGCGCTCAACAAGGAGTGGAAGCGGCACGCGTCCGTCGTCCGGCGGCTGCACGAGAAGCTCTTCTACCGGCCGCTGCTCGACGCGGTCGCCCAGCTGGCCCCCGGCGAGATCCGGCTCAGCCCGAAGGCGGCCGGGCAGCGCCTCGAAGCGCTCGGATACGCGGACCCCGCCGCCGCCCTGCGCCACCTGGAGGCGCTGGCCTCCGGGGTGAGTCGGAAGGCCGCGATCCAGCGGACCCTGCTCCCGGTGCTGCTCGGCTGGTTCGCGGACTCGGCCGACCCGGACGCCGGACTCCTCGGCTTCCGCAAGGTCTCCGACGCCCTCGGCAAGACCCCCTGGTACCTGCGGCTGCTCCGCGACGAGGGCGCCGCCGCCGAGAACCTCGCCCGCGTCCTCTCCGCCGGCCGGCTCGCCCCCGACCTGCTGCTCCGCGCCCCCGAGGCCGTCGCGATCCTCGGCGACCCCGAGGGGCTGAAGCCGCGCGGCCGGGACCATCTGGAGCAGGAGGTCCTGGCGGCGGTGGGCCGCGCGGACGACGCCGAGCAGGCGGTCGCGGCGGCCCGCGGGGTGCGCCGCAGGGAGCTGTTCCGTACCGCCGCGGCCGATCTCATCGGCTCGTACGGCACCGAGGACAGCCCCCGCGAGCACGACCCGGGGGCGCTGGTCGACCGGGTGGGGGAGGCCGTCACCGACCTCAACGCGTCGACGATCGCCGGAGCCCTGCGGGCCGCCGTGCGCGCCGAGTGGGGCGACCGGCTGCCGACCCGGTTCGCGGTCATCGGCATGGGCCGCTTCGGCGGTCACGAGCTGGGGTACGGCTCCGACGCCGACGTGCTGTTCGTGCACGAGCCCCGCGAGGGCGTCGACGAGCAGGAGGCGGCCCGGGCCGCGAACCGAGTGGTCGCCGAGATGCGGCGGCTGCTCCAACTGCCCACGGCCGACCCGCCGTTGCTGATCGACGCGGATCTGCGCCCGGAGGGCAAGAGCGGCCCCCTGGTGCGCAGCCTGAAGTCGTACGAGGCCTACTACCGCCGCTGGTCGCTCGTCTGGGAGAGCCAGGCCCTGCTGCGCGCCGAACCCATGGCGGGAGACATGGACCTGGCAGAGCGGTTCATCGAACTCGTCGACCCGCTGCGGTACCCGGCCGAGGGGCTCGGCGAGGACGCGGTCCGCGAGATCCGCCGCCTCAAGGCCCGGATGGAGTCCGAACGGCTGCCGCGCGGCGCCGACCCCACCCTCCACGCCAAGCTCGGGCGCGGCGGCCTCAGCGACGTCGAGTGGACGGTCCAGCTGCTCCAGATGCGGCACGGCTGGGTCGAGCCGGGCCTGCGGACGACCCGTACCCGCGAGGCCCTGGCCGCCGCCCACGCGGCGGACCTGATCCCGACGGAGGAGGCGCAGACCCTCGACGAGGCCTGGGTCCTCGCCACCCGCGTGCGCAACGCGGTGATGCTGGTCCGCGGCCGCCCCGGCGACACCTTCCCCTCGGACCCGCGCGAACTCGCGGCGGTGGGGCGGTACTTGGGGTACGAGTCGGGTCATGTCGGCGAGATGGTCGACGACTACCGCCGCATCACCCGCCGGGCCAGGGCCGTCGTCGAGGAGCTGTTCTACGGGGCGTAGGGTCGCGACCGATCAATGGCGTCGACCGACCGTTGCGCCGGCCGACCGACCGTTTCCCCGACCGACCGTTCCCGACCGAGGAGCCCGCCGTGGACGTCCCGTACACCCGTCTGCTCGTCACCGACTTCGCCGACTGCTTCCGGTTCTACGCGACGGTCCTGCCGCCGCTGACCGGCGCGGGTCTCGACAAGGGCGGGCCGGACGGTCCGTACGCCAACTGGGAGGTGGACGGCCGGGCCGTCCTGGTGCTGTTCGACCGGGGTGCGATGGCCTCCGTCCTCGGCACCGGGACCCTGCCGGCCCGGCCGGCGCCGGCCCAGGACACCGCGATGCTCGTGCTGCGGGTGGACGACGTGGACAAGGCCCTCGCCCTCTGCCTGGCGTCCGGCGGCGCTCCCGTGCTCGGCGCGGCCGACCGCCCGGAGTGGGGGCCCGGCCTGCGGACCGCCCATCTGCGCGACCCCGAAGGGCATCTGATCGAACTTCAGTCCTACAGCTGATCCGTGTCGAGCAGCGTCCGCACGTGGTTCAGATAACCCGTCAGGGCCAGTTCGAAGGCCTGGTCGGCGCGGCCCTCCGGGACCGCGCCGAGGGCGCCGGCCAGGCGTGGGGTCGCCGTCTCGTCGGCCACCACCCACATCGTCTCCGGTGCCGCGAGGTCGAGCGCCGAGCCCAGCACCAGGTTCTCCAGGGCGATGATCACGGGCATGACGTCCGGCAGCGCGAAGCCCGCGTCGAGGAGGCGGCCGACGGCCAGTTCGTACTGGTCGAGGACCTTCGGGGCGCGCACCGGTGAGGTCATGAGCATCGGGATCGTCCGCGGGTGGGCGGCGAACGCGGCCCGGTAGGAGCGGGCCCAGGCGGCCATGGCCGCGTCCCAGGGCTCCTGGACGAGGGCCCCCGAGTCGATGGCGGCGCACACCCGCTCGCGCAGGAGCTCCACGATTCCGTCCCGGCCGTCCACGTGGTGGTAGACGGAGGCGGTCTGCACCCCGAGCCGCTTCGCGATCTGCGGGACGCTGAACTCCCCCTGCTCGTCGACGATCTCGAGCGCCGTGGTGGTGATCCGCTCCCGGTCGAGGAGGGGTCTGCGCGGCCGGCCCATGAATCGTCACTCCCTGTTCAGCTGCACGTCGGGTCTTCCCGAACCGTCGGAGCCGAGGTTACATTGCGCCAACCGAAAGCCTTTAGGTTTACTGCCGCGGAAGGGCTTCCCCACCCATGTCCTCACCCACCTCCGACGAGCCCCCAGGGCTGAGAACCGGCACCCTCACCACCGCCGACATCTCCTTCTTCGTCGTCTCCGCCGCCGCCCCGCTCACCGTCATGGCCGGCGTCGCCCCCATCGCCATCGTCCTCGGCGGCATCGGCGCCCCCGCCGGGTACCTCCTCGCCGGCATCACCCTCGCGATCTTCGCCGTCGGCTTCACCACCATGAGCCGCCACGTCCGCAGCGCCGGCGCCTTCTACGCGTACATCACCCGGGGCCTCGGCAAGCCGGTCGGCATCGCCGCCGCCCTGCTCGCCATGCTCGGCTACAACGGCATGGAGATCGGCGTCTACGGCCTTCTCGGCACCGCCACCGCCGACACGGCCCACTCCCTGTGGGGCGTCGACATCCCCTGGCTGCCCGTCTCCCTCGCCGGACTGCTGCTCATCTGGTACGGCGGATTCCGTTCCATCGACTTCGGCGCCAAGGTCCTCGGCGTCCTGCTCCTCGCCGAGACCGGCATCCTCGTCCTGCTCGCGGGCGGCGTGCTCCTCGAAGGCGGCGCGAACGGCCTCTCCCTGGCCTCCTTCACCCCCGGCAACGTCCTGGTCCCCGGCAGCGCCGCCGTCCTCGCCTTCGCGTTCACCGCCTTCACCGGCTTCGAATCGACCGTGATCTACCGCCGCGAGGCACGCGACCCCGCCCGCACCATCCCCCGCGCCACCTACATCGCCGTCTCCTTCCTCGGCCTCTTCTACGCCTTCGTCGTCTGGACCGTCATCCAGGCCTTCGGAGACGACAAGGTCGTCGAGGCCGCCGCCGGCGACACCGGAGGGCTCTTCTTCGCCGCCATCACCACCTATGTCGGCGGCTGGGCGGCCGACCTGATGCACGTCTTCATCGTCACCAGCGTCCTCGCCTCCCTCCTCGCCTTCCACAACGCGATCAACCGCTACGGCCTCGCCCTCGCCGAAGAGGGCGTCCTGCCCCCCGCCTTCGGCAAGGTCCACCCCCGCCACCGCTCCCCGTACGTCGCGGGCGTCGCCCAGACCGCCCTCGGCCTCGCCGTGGTCCTCGGCTTCGCGGCCGCCGGAGCCGACCCGTACACCCAGCTGCTGCTCTGGGTGAACACCCCCGGCGGCATCGGCCTGATGGCCCTCCAGCTGCTCGCCGCGCTCGCCATCCCCTTCTACTTCCGCCGCGTACGCCACGACGAAGGCGTCCTGCGCACCGTCGTCGCGCCCGTCGTCGCCGCCGTGCTGCTCGCCGGCGCGATCGCCCTCGTCGTCTCCAAGGTCGATGTCTTCACCGGCGCCTCGACCACCGTCAACACCGTGCTCGTCTCCCTCGTCCCCGCCGTCTTCCTCCTCGGGCTCCTCCTCGCGTACCGCCTCCGCCGCACCCGCCCCGAGACCTACGCCCGCTTCGCCGCCGAACCGTCCGACCCTGGAGAGCCCTCGTGCCCGCACCCGACCTCGTCCTCGTCAACGCCCGCGTCCGCGACCCCGAGCTCAGCGGCGCCACGGCCGTCGCCGTCCGTGGCGGACTGATCACTGCCCTCGGCACCGACGCCGAGGCCCGCGGCTGGGCCGGCCCCGGCACCGAGACGGTCGACCTCGCCGGCGCCACCCTCACCCCCGGCCTCACCGACGCCCACAGCCACCCCGTCTGGGGCCTGGAGACGTTCACCGGCACCGACCTGTCCGGCATCACCGACCTCGAAGGACTCCGCGCCGCCCTCCGCACCGCCGAACGCCGTGACGGCTGGGTCCTCGGCCACGGCCTCGACCACAACGTCTTCGGCGGCCGCCCGATCCACCACGACCTGATCGAGGACGTCCTCGACGGCGCCCCCGCCCACCTGCGCCTCTACGACGGACACTCCGCCCTCGTCAGCGCCACCGCCCTCAAGGCCGCCGGCATCGAGGGCACCCGTGCCTTCGCCCAGCACTCCGAGATCGTCTGCGACGCCGCCGGACACCCCACCGGACACCTCGTCGAGCACGCCGCCATGGACCTGATGACCCCGGTCCTGCCCACCCAGCCGTACGCCGAGCGCCGCGACCGGCTCGTCGCGCTGCTCGGCGCCATGGCCGCCACCGGCCTCACCTCCGCCCACGTCATGGACCTCGGCGGACACGACGTCCCCGGCCTGCTCGCCGGCATCGAGGAGGACGGCGACCTGCCGGTCCGCCTCCGCCTCGCCCCCTGGTGCATGCCCGGCGCCACCCCCGAGGAGCTCGACGGATTCGTACGGCTCCAGGAGCGGGCCGGACGCCTGTGGGCGGTCGGCGGCGTCAAGTTCTTCATGGACGGCACCGTCGAGGGCGGCACCGCCTGGCTGGAGCACGCCGACTGCCACGGCCAGGGCACCGACGCCTTCTGGCCCGACCCGGCCGCCTACTCCGCCGCCGTACGCCACCTCCACCGCGCCGGTGTCGGCACCGCCACCCACGCCATCGGCGACGCCGCCGTCCGGCACGTCCTCGACACCGTGGAAGGCCTCGGTACGGGCGGCCCCCGGCACCGCATCGAGCACATCGAGACCGTCCCCGACGACCAGCTCGGCCGCTTCGCCGCGCTCGGCGTCGTCGCGTCGATGCAGCCCCCGCACACCGCGTACACCCGCGCCGACCACACCGACGAGTGGTCCAAGCGGCTCGGCGAGGAGCGGGCCGCCCGCGCCTGGCGCTGCCGCGACCTGCGGGACGCCGGGGCGCACCTCGCGCTCGGCTCCGACTGGCCCATCGCCCACTACGACGCCCGGCAGGTCCTCGCCACCGCCCGCGCCCCGCGCGGCGCGGCCGCGGCCCGGCACGGGCTGACCGGCCTGATGGCCCTGGAGGGGATGACCACGCACGCGGCGGTCGCCGCGGGGGAGGAGACGGTCGCGGGCCGGATCGCCCCGGGCTTCCGGGCCGACCTCAGCGCCTTCGCCGTGGACCCGGTCCAGGCCCCGGCGGACGAGGCCGCCGAGGCACCGGTCCGGCTCACCGTCGCCGGCGGCCGGATCACGTACGGGGGCTGACCCGGGGCGGGGTCACTTTCCGGAGCAGGCGTCGGGCGGGTCGCTTTCCGGAGCAGGCCTCGGGCGAGTCGCTTTCCGGAGCCGGCCTCGGGCGAGTCACTTTCCGGAGCCGGCCTCGGGCGAGTCACTTTCCGGAGCCGACCTTCTCCTCCTGCTCCTCCGGAGCGTCCGTCCCCGTCACCGGGGGCGGACCGCTCCGCGTGACGCCCCGGGCCGTGGAGGCGGCCGGCTCCACCAGCTTCGGCAGCCGGTGCGGGCGGGAGCCGTACCAGAAGTACGAGACGGAGAAGCCGAAGGACAGGCAGATCATGCCGCCGACGGCGTCCAGCCAGAAGTGGTTGGCGGTGGCGACGATGACGACGAGGGTCGCCGTCGGGTAGAGCAGACCGAGGATCTTCGCCCAGGGCGCCCGGGCGAGCAGGAAGATGGTCAGTCCGCACCAGAGCGACCAGCCGATGTGCATCGACGGCATCGCCGCGTACTGGTTCGACACGTGCTTGAGGTTGCCCGAGGCCATCGAGCCCCAGGTGTGGTGGACGAGCACCGTGTCGACGAAGTCCTGGCCGTTCATCAGCCGGGGCGGCGCGAGCGGGAACAGGTAGTAACCGACCAGAGCCACACCGGTGGTCGCGAACAGGACCGTACGGAACGCCGCGTAACGGCCCGGATGCCACCGGTACAGCCACACCAGCACACCGATGGTCACGATGAAGTGCAGCGTCGCGTAGTAGTAGTTCATCGACACGATCAGCCATGTCACCGAGTTCACGGCATGGTTGACGGCGTGCTCGAAGGCGAGGCCGAGGGACTCCTCGGTGCGCCAGATCCAGTCGGCGTTCCTCAGCGCCTGGGTCTTCTGCTCGGGCACCGCGTTGCGCGTGAGCGAGTACAGCCAGTAACTCACCGCGATGAGCACGACCTCGAACCAGATCGTGGGGCGCCGGGGCGTGTGCGCGCGCAGCCGCGCGAACCTGCCCTCGTCGGCCACGGTGGGTGACGTCGACGGGGTCGTCCGGCTGTCCAAGCTCTTCACGGTCGTTTCACCCATAGCGAGAGAGTCTGCCAGATCCCGTCCCCCGACCGATCATCCCGCAGTCGGGTTCCGGGTGCACCCGCTCCACCTCAGGAAGGAGTGCGCGCGGGCGACGGCGCCGAGGCCGTCGAACCGCGAACGACCAGCTCAGGCATGAAGACGAACTCGGAGTGCGGGGCCGGAGTGCCCCCCACCTCCTCCAGGAGCGCGCGGACCGCCGCCTGCCCCATCGCCTGCACCGGCTGCCGGATCGTCGTCAGCGGCGGATCGGTGAAGGCTATGAGCGGAGAGTCGTCGAAACCGACGACCGAGACGTCCCGGGGGACGTCCAGACCCTGCTGCCGGGCCGCCCGGATCGCGCCGAGCGCCATCATGTCGCTCGCGCAGACGACCGCGGTGCAGCCGCGGGAGATCAGCGCGCCCGCCGCCGCCTGCCCGCCCTCCAGGGTGTACAGGGAGTGCTGGATCAGCTCCTCGGACTCCTCGGGGCCGAGGCCGAGCCGCTCCTGCATGCCCTGCTGGAAGCCCTCTATCTTGCGCAGCACCGGCACGAACCGCTTCGGGCCGACGGCGAGACCGATCCGGGTGTGCCCGAGCGCCGCGAGGTGCGTCACCGCGAGGCGCATCGCCGCCCGGTCGTCGGGCGACACGAAGGGCGCCTGGACCTTGGGGGAGAAGCCGTTGAGGAGGACGTACGGGACGCCCTTGCCGCGCAGCTGGTCGTAGCGCGTCATGTCGGCGGTGGTGTCGGCGTGCAGGCCGGAGACGAAGATGATGCCGGCGACGCCGCGCTCCACCAGCATGTCGGTGAGCTCGTCCTCGGTGGACCCGCCGGGGGTCTGGGTGGCGAGGACCGGCGTGTATCCCTGCCGGGTCAGGGCCTGCCCGATGACCTGGGCGAGGGCCGGGAAGATCGGGTTGTCCAGCTCGGGGGTGATGAGGCCGACGAGCCCCGCGCTGCGCTGGCGCAGACGTACGGGGCGCTCGTAGCCGAGCACGTCGAGCGCGGCAAGGACGGACTCGCGGGTGGCGGCGGCCACGCCCGCCTTGCCGTTGAGCACGCGGCTGACTGTGGCCTCACTGACCCCCGCCTGGGCTGCGATGTCGGAGAGCCGCGCGGTCATGAGGATGGACTGTACCGGTCACGGGGCGTATTGCCCACCGCTACGCCGTAGCCGCTTGCTCACTGTCCGCCTGCAAGCTCTTGCAGGCCTTGCGGGCGACTTTCGGGGGTGATTCGGGTGCGAAAAGGCCCCGCAGTGCCCTGTCAAGCGATCCTTCGGCAACCTTCGGGACACGCGGATGTAACGATCGCCGGTCCTTGCAGAAAGTTCTCGCAAGCTCTTTCGGCGCGTTTTCATCCCTGTTACGTTCCTGGCAACCCGGAGCGCCGCGAGGGAGCGGTCGCATGAGGAAGGTTCCAGCCCCTCGTCCCCCCGGGATCCATTGAAGGAGTTCACATGCGGCGTGGCATAGCGGCCACCGCGCTGGTGGCGGCCCTGGGCGTGACCCTGGCGGCGTGCGGCGGAAGCGACAGCGGTTCCAACGGCGGCTCGAAGAGCTCGGGCGAGCTCTCCGGCACGGTGACGTGGTGGGACACCTCCACGGTCGGCTCCGAGGACAAGGTCTTCAAGAAGGTCGCCGAGGACTTCAAGAAGCAGCACCCCAAGGTCACCGTCAAGTACGTGAACGTGCCGTTCGGTGAGGCGCAGAACAAGTTCAAGAACGCCGCGCAGTCCGGCTCCGGCGCCCCCGACGTCATCCGCTCCGAGGTCGCCTGGACCCCCGAGTTCGCGGACCTCGGCTACCTGGCCCCGCTCGACGGCACCCCCGCGCTCAAGAACGCCGACGACTTCCTGGACCAGGCCGCCGCCTCCACGAAGTACAACGGCAAGACCTACGCCGTCCCGCAGGTCATCGACTCCATGGGCATCTTCTACAACAAGAAGATCTTCAAGGACGCCGGCGTCGAGGTCCCCAAGACCATCGACGAGCTCAAGTCCGTCTCCGCCAAGATCAAGCAGAAGACCGGCAAGACCGGCCTCTACCTGCGCGGCGACGACGCCTACTGGTTCCTCTCCTTCCTGTACGGCGAGGGCGGCGACCTGGTCGACGCCGACAACAAGAAGATCACCGTCGACAGCCCGGCCGGCGTGAAGGCCTTCAAGGTCGTCAAGGACCTGGTGGACTCCGGCGCGGCCAAGACCGACGCGACCGACGGCTGGAACAACATGCAGACGGCCTTCAAGGACGGCAAGGTCGCCATGATGATCAACGGCCCGTGGGCCGTCGCCGACACCTACGCCGGCAAGGAGTTCGCCGACAAGGCCAACCTGGGCATCGCCCCGGTCCCGGCCGGCTCGGGCGGCCAGGGCGCCCCGCAGGGCGGCCACAACCTCGCCGTCTACGCGGGCTCCAAGAACCTCGACGCCTCCTACGCCTTCGCCGAGTACATGACCTCGGCCGAGACCCAGGCGAAGATCTCGACGGAGCTCAGCCTCCTCCCGACCCGCGAGTCCGTCTACATCAAGCCGGACGTCGCGACCAACGAGATGATCACCTTCTTCAAGCCGGTCGTCGACAAGGCCGTCGAGCGCCCCTGGATCCCGGAGACCGGCAGCCTCTTCGCGCCGCTCGTCACCGAGTACACCAAGGTCCTGACCGGCCAGACCGCCCCGGAGACGGGAGCCAAGACGGTGGGCGACGGCTACCGCAAGCTCCTGAAGGACTGGAAGTAACAGGAAGGCAGGCCGGCTGATGGCTGTGGACACCCCCAGCCAGTCGGTGGCGAAGGCCGCGGGCGACGACGTCGCCCGCGGCCGGAGCCGCGGAACTGGCAGTCACCGGGGCGCGCCGAAGCGCTCCCTCTCCACCCACTGGTACGCCTGGGCGATGGTCGCCCCGGTGACCGTGGTGATCGCCGTGATCATCGGCTACCCGCTGGTCCGCGGCATCTACCTGTCGCTGACCGACGCCAACGAGCGGAACGTCGCGCGGTCGATCGGTGTCAACCAGATCCCGGCCACCTACGAGTTCGTCGGTCTGGACAACTACGCCGACGCGATCACCGGCGGCCAGTTCCTCGGGACGCTGGGCTGGACGATCGTCTGGACCGTGTCCTGCGTGGCGCTGACCTTCGCCCTCGGCCTCGGCCTCGCCAACATCCTCAACCGGAAGATCGCCGGCCGCTCCGTCTACCGGCTGCTGCTCATCCTGCCCTGGGCCGTGCCCGGCTTCGTCTCCGTCTTCGCCTGGCGCTTCCTCTACAACCAGGACAACGGCCTGCTCAACAAGGTCCTCGCGGGCGGCGGCATCGACGCCGTCCCGTGGCTCAACGACCCGATGTGGGCCAAGATCTCGGTCATCGCGACCAACGTCTGGCTCGGCGTCCCGTTCATGATGGTCGCCCTCCTCGGCGGCCTCCAGTCCATCCCCGGCGAGCTGTACGAGGCCGCCGAGATGGACGGCGCCAGCGCCTGGCAGCGGTTCCGGCACATCACCATGCCCGGCCTCCGGTCCGTCAGCACCACCGTGATCCTGCTGAGCACCATCTGGACCTTCAACATGTTCCCGGTGATCTTCCTGCTCACCCGGGGCGGGCCCGGCGAGGCCACCCAGATCCTCGTCACCCAGGCCTACAAGTTCTCCTTCGAGGTCAGTCCGCGCGACTTCGCGCAGTCGTCCACGTGGGGCGTCCTCATCCTGGTCCTCCTGATGGTCTTCGCCGCGTTCTACCAGCGCGTCCTCCGCAAGCAGGGAGAAGTCTGGTGACCACCACGACCCCCACCCCCCAGACCCTGAACACCCCGATCCGGGGCCGCCGTTCGCCGCTCGCCTCGGTCGGCCTGCACGTCACCCTCATCGTGGCGTCCGTGATCGCCGTCTTCCCGGTGCTCTGGGTCCTGCTGACCTCGCTCAAGCCCGCGCAGTTCGCGACGACGACCGACTTCTTCAAGGAGACGACGCTCGAGAACTACACGAACCTGCTGAACGACACCCCGTTCCTCACCTGGTTCGGCAACTCGCTGCTCGTCGCCGGCCTCACCACCGTCGTCGGCGTGTTCATCTCCGCCACCACGGGCTACGCCGTCAGCCGCTTCCGGTTCCCCGGCAAGCGCGGCCTGATGTGGACGCTGCTCATCACCCAGATGTTCCCGGTCGCCGTCCTGATCGTGCCGATCTACAACATCATGGCGTCGATGGGCCTGCTCAACCAGCCGGCCGGCCTCGTCATCACGTACCTGACGATCGCCGTCCCCTTCTGCGCGTGGATGATGAAGGGCTTCTTCGACACCATCCCGCGCGAGATCGACGAGTCCGGCTACGTCGACGGCCTCAACCCGTTCGGCACCTTCTGGCGGCTCATCCTGCCGCTCGCCAAGCCGGGCATCGCGGTCACCGCCTTCTACTCCTTCATCACCGCCTGGGGCGAGGTCGCCTACGCCTCCGCCTTCATGGTCGGCGACGAGAACCTCACGCTCGCCGGCGGACTGCAGAAGTTCGTCAACCAGTACGGCGCCCAGTGGGGCCCGATGGCCGCGGCCTCCGTGCTCATCGCCGTCCCCGCCGCCCTGGTGTTCCTCTTCGCCCAGCGGCACCTGGTCACCGGCATGTCGGCCGGTGCCGTCAAGGGCTGACGGTTGAACGCCCCATCTGTACGCCCCTCCTTACCTCCCAGGGAAGACATGACCCAGCATCTCGCCGCCCCGGCCGACGCCCCTTCCACCGGCACGCACACGGGCTGGTGGAGAGACGCCGTGATCTACCAGGTCTACCCGCGCAGCTTCGCCGACGGAAACGGCGACGGCATGGGTGACCTGGAGGGCGTCCACAGCCGGCTGCCGTACCTCAAGGAGCTCGGCGTCGACGCCGTCTGGCTCTCCCCGTTCTACGCCTCGCCGCAGGCCGACGCCGGCTACGACGTTGCCGACTACCGGGCCATCGACCCCATGTTCGGCTCGCTCCTCGACGCCGACGCCGTGATCCGCGAGGCCCACGAACTGGGCCTGCGCGTCATCGTCGACCTGGTCCCCAACCACTCCTCCGACCAGCACGAGTGGTTCCAGCGCGCGCTGCGCGAGGGCCCGGGCTCGGTGCTCCGCGAGCGCTACCACTTCCGCCCCGGCCAGGGCGCCACCGGCGAACTCCCGCCCAACGACTGGGAGTCCATCTTCGGCGGCCCCGCCTGGACCCGCACGGAGAACCCGGACGGCACCCCCGGCGAGTGGTACCTCCACCTCTTCGCCCCGGAGCAGCCCGACTTCAACTGGGAACACCCGGCCGTCCGCGACGAGTTCCGCTCCATCCTGCGCTTCTGGCTCGACATGGGCGTCGACGGCTTCCGCGTCGACGTCGCCCACGGCCTGGTCAAGGCCGAGGGCCTGCCCGACCTCGGCGCCCACGACCAGCTGAGGCTGCTCGGCAACGACGTCATGCCCTTCTTCGACCAGGACGGCGTCCACGAGATCTACCGCTCCTGGCGGAAGGTCCTCTCCGAGTACGACGGGGAGCGCGTCCTCGTCGCCGAGGCCTGGACCCCCACCGTCGCCCGCACCGCGAACTACGTGCGCCCCGACGAGATGCACCAGGCCTTCAACTTCCAGTACCTGGGCACCCACTGGGACGCCGACGAGCTGCGCGCCGTCATCGACGCCTCCCTCGACGCGATGCGCCCGGTCGGCGCGCCCACCACCTGGGTGCTCTCCAACCACGACGTCACCCGGCACGCCACCCGCTTCGCCAACCCGGCGGGCCTCGGCACCCAGCTCCGCGAGGCCGGCGACCGCGAGCTCGGCCTGCGCCGCGCCCGCGCCGCGACCCTGCTGATGCTGGCGCTGCCCGGCTCCGCGTACGTCTACCAGGGCGAGGAGCTCGGCCTGCCCGACGTCACCGACCTGCCCGACGAGGTCCGCCAGGACCCGTCCTTCTGGCGGGCCAGCGGCCAGGACGGCTTCCGCGACGGCTGCCGGGTGCCGATCCCGTGGACCGTCGAGGGCTCCTCGTACGGCTTCGGCGACGGCGGCTCCTGGCTGCCGCAGCCCGCGACCTGGGGCGCCCTGAGCGTCGAGGCGCAGACCGGCGACCCCGGCTCCACCCTGGAGCTGTACCGCAGCGCGCTCGCCGTGCGGCGCGAGCGCCCCGAGCTCGGTGCGGGCGAGGCCGTCGAGTGGCTGGAGGCACCCGAGGGTGTGCTCTCCTTCCGCCGCGACGGCTTCGTCTGCACCGCCAACACCACCGGCCGGGCCATCACCGTCCCGCTGCCCGGCCGGTATCTCCTCTCCAACGAGGAGGTGGACAGCTCCGCCGTGGAGGGGACGGTGGAGCTGCCCGCCGACACCACCGTCTGGTGGGCGGTGTGACGATCCCCCTGCCGCGGGGCGCCGGGAACGGCGCCCCGCGGCTCGCGGACATCGCGGCCCAGTCCGGGGTCAGCGAGGCCACCGTCAGCCGCGTCCTCAACGGCAAGGCGGGGGTGGCCGGCGCGACCCGGCACAAGGTGCTCGCGGCGCTCGACGTGCTCGGCTACGAGCGTCCCGTACGGCTCAAACGCCGCAGCGCGGGCCTCGTCGGGCTCGTCGTGCCCGAGCTGACCAACCCGATCTTCCCGGCCTTCGCGCAGGTCGTCGAACAGGTCCTCGCCGGGCACGGCTACACCCCGGTGCTCTGTACCCAGATGCCCGGCGGCGCCACCGAGGACGAACTCGTCGAGCAGCTCGTCGAGCGCGGGGTGGCCGGCATCGTCTTCCTCTCCGGGCTGCACGCGGACGCCAGCGCCGACCCCGCGCGCTACGCCCGGCTCGCCGCCCGGGGCGTCCCGTACGTCCTCATCAACGGCTACAACGAGCACATCGACGCCAACTTCGTCTCCCCGGACGACCGGGCCGCGGCCCGGATGGCCGTCCGGCACCTGGTCGAGCTGGGCCACGAGCGGATCGGCCTCGCCATCGGCCCCACCCGGTACGTTCCCTCGCGCCGCAAGGCCGAGGGCTTCACCGCCGAGCTGTACGAGCTCCTCGGCGTCGAACGCGCCGACGCGGAACGGTTCATCAGACCCACGCTGTTCGGCGTCGAGGGCGGGCACGCGGCCGCCGACATCCTGCTCCGCGAGGGCTGCACGGGCATCGTCTGCGGCTCCGACCTGATGGCGCTCGGCGTCATCCGCGCGGTCCGCGCCCGCGGCCTCGACGTGCCCGGCGACGTCTCCGTCGTCGGCTTCGACGACTCCCCGCTCATCGCCTTCACCAGCCCGCCGCTCTCCACCGTGCGCCAGCCCGTCCAGGCCATGGCGACGGCGGCCGTCGGCGCGCTCCTGGAGGAGATCGAGGGGAATCCGGTGCAGCGCACGGAGTTCGTCTTCCAGCCGGAGCTGGTGGTGCGCGGCTCCACGGCGCAGCCGCCCGGCCGGCTTCCGCAAGTCCTTCCGTAACAACTTGCGTCGGGGTGTTCGGAGGGTTGACCGGGCGCCGGGGCACTCGTACGGTCACGGCTGAAAACAGTTGCTGACATTTGCGGCAACTTCTTGCGACAGTGAAGTCAGCAGGAGGAAGCATGGCCAGAAAGACCGTGGCAGCTGCACTCGCCCTCGTGGCGGGAGCCGCTGCGGCCGTCACGGGCAACGCCCCGGCGCAGGCCGCCCCGCCCGGCGAGAAGGACGTCACCGCGGTGATGTTCGAGTGGAACTTCGCCTCGATCGCCCGCGAGTGCACCGACCGCCTCGGCCCCGCCGGATACGGATACGTCCAGGTGTCCCCGCCCCAGGAGCACCTCCAGGGCGGCCAGTGGTGGACCTCGTACCAGCCGGTCAGCTACAAGATCGCCGGACGACTCGGCGACCGCACCGCCTTCAAGAACATGATCGACACCTGCCACGCGGCGGGCGTCAAGGTCGTCGCCGACTCCGTCATCAACCACATGGCGAACGGCTCGGGCACGGGAACGGGCGGGACCCCGTTCTCCAAGTACGACTACCCCGGCCTCTACTCGGGCTCGGACATGGACGACTGCCGGTCCGCCATCTCCAACTACCAGGACCGGGCGAACGTCCAGAACTGCGAACTGGTCCAGCTCCCCGACCTCGACACGGGCGAGGACTACGTCCGCGGGAAGATAGCCGGTTACCTCAACGACCTGCTCTCCCTCGGCGTCGACGGCTTCCGCATCGACGCCGCCAAGCACATGCCGGCCACCGACCTCGCCAACATCAAGTCCCGGCTGACGAATCCTTCCGTCTTCTGGAAGCAGGAGGCCATCTACGGCGCCGGCGAGGCCGTCTCCCCGAGCGAGTACCTCGGCAACGGCGACGTCCAGGAGTTCCGCTACGCCCGCGACCTCAAGCGGGTCCTGCAGAACGAGAAGCTCGCCTACCTCAAGAACTTCGGCGAGGCCTGGGGCTACATGCCCTCCGGCCAGTCCGGCGTCTTCGTCGACAACCACGACACCGAGCGCGGCGGCGACACCCTGAACTACAAGGACGGCGCGAACTACACCCTCGCCTCCGTCTTCATGCTCGCCTGGCCCTACGGCTCCCCGGACGTCCACTCCGGCTACGAGTGGACCGACAAGGACGCCGGCCCGCCCAACGGCGGCCAGGTGAACGCCTGCTACAGCGACGGCTGGAAGTGCCAGCACGCCTGGCGCGAGATCTCCTCCATGGTGGCCTTCCGCAACACCGCCCGCGGGCAGGCCGTCACGGACTGGTGGGACAACGGCGGCAACGCGATCGCGTTCGGCCGCGGCTCCAAGGCGTACGTGGCGATCAACCACGAGTCCTCGGCCCTCACCCGTACCTTCCAGACCTCCCTGCCCGCCGGCGGCTACTGCGACGTGCAGAGCAACACCGCCGTGACGGTGAACTCCTCCGGTCAGTTCACGGCCACCCTCGCCGCGAACACCGCGCTCGCCCTGCACGTGAACGCCACGAACTGCGGCGGCACCACCCCGACCACGCCGCCGACCACACCCCCCGCCACCGCGGGCGCCTCCTTCAACGTGAACGCCACCACGGTCACCGGCCAGAACATCTACGTCACCGGCAACCGCCCCGAGCTCGGCAACTGGGCCCCGGCCTCCGCCCTCAAGCTCGACCCGGCCTCGTACCCCGTCTGGAAGCTGACGGTGTCCCTGCCCGCCGGAACGGCCTTCGAGTACAAGTACGTCCGCAAGGACGCGGCCGGGAACGTGACCTGGGAGTCCGGTGCCAACCGCACCGCCACGGTCCCGTCGTCGGGCCAGATCGTCCTGAACGACACCTTCCGCAACTGAGCCTCCCCCCCCTGCAAGGGCCGCCCCGCCGGGGCGGCCCTCTCTTCCCGTACCTCCAGGGAGCACCCCCTTGATACGCAAGAGAACGGCGGTCGCGCTGGCCGCCGCCCTGTGCGCCGCCCTCGTGCCCGCCGTCCCCGCGACGGCCGCACCCCGCCCGCCCGCCCCGCCCTCCGACCAGGCCCTCGCCGCCCAGCCGGCCCGCCAGGACCTCACCCGCGAGCAGTTCTACTTCGTCCTGCCCGACCGGTTCGCCGACGGCGACGCCTCCAACGACCGCGGCGGCCTCACCGGCAGCCGCACGGAGACCGGCTTCGACCCCACCGACAAGGGCTTCTACCAGGGCGGCGACCTCAAGGGGCTCACCGAGCGGCTCGACTACATCAAGGGCCTCGGCACCACCGCCATCTGGATGGCGCCGATCTTCAAGAACCGGCCCGTGCAGGGCACCGGCAAGGACGCAAGCGCCGGCTACCACGGCTACTGGATCACCGACTTCACCCAGGTCGACCCGCACTTCGGGACCAACGAGGACCTGGAGAAGCTGATCGCCGCCGCCCACGCCAAGGGCATGAAGGTCTTCTTCGACGTCATCACCAACCACACCGCCGACACCGTCGACTACGCGGAGAAGAAGTACGGCTACCGCCCCAAGGGCGCCTACCCCTACCTCGACGCCTCGGGCCGCCCCTTCGACGACCGGGCCGCGATGGGGAAGGTGGACGCGGACTCGTTCCCGTACACGCCGACCACGACCGGCGGCAAGGTCCCGTCCTGGCTCAACGACCCGACGATGTACCACAACCGGGGCGACTCCACCTGGGCCGGCGAGTCCGCCGAGTACGGCGACTTCGTCGGTCTCGACGACCTGTGGACCGAGCGTCCCGAGGTCGTCGACGGCATGAAGAAGATCTACGAGAAGTGGGTCCGCGACTTCGACATCGACGGGTTCCGCATCGACACCGTCAAGCACGTCGACCTGGACTTCTGGACGCAGTGGGCCACCGCCCTCGACGCGTACGCCAAGGAGCAGGGCCGCGAGGACTTCTTCATGTTCGGCGAGGTGTACTCCGCCGACACCACCGTCACCTCCCCGTACGTCACCCGGGGCCGGCTCGACGCCACCCTCGACTTCCCCTTCCAGGACGCGGCCCGCGCCTTCGCCTCCCAGGGCGCCGGAGCCGACCGCCTCGCCAAGGTCTTCGCCGAGGACTACCGGTACACCACCGACAAGGCCAACGCCTACGAGCAGGTGACCTTCCTCGGCAACCACGACATGGGCCGCATCGGCACCTTCCTGAAGCAGGACAACCCGAACGCGTCCGACGACGAACTCGTCCGCCGCGACCGGCTCGCCAACGAGCTCATGTTCCTCACCCGGGGCAACCCGGTGATCTACTACGGCGACGAGCAGGGCTTCACCGGCCCCGGCGGCGACAAGGACGCCCGCCAGACCCTCTTCGCCTCGAAGACCGCCGACTACCTCGACGACGACCAGCTCGGCACCGACCGCACGCACGCCACCGACGCGTACGACACCACACACCCGCTGTACCGCTCGATCGCCGCGCTCTCGAAGCTCACGCGGGAGAACCCCGCCCTCCGCGACGGCGTCCAGCGGGAGCGGTACGCCGAGGGCTCCGTCTACGCCTTCACCCGCACCGACCCGAAGACCCGCACCGAGTACCTGGTCGCCGTCAACGGCGCCACCGAGCCGAAGACCGTCACCGTCCCCGTCGACTCCGCCGCCTTCCGTGCCCTGTACGGGGGTCAGGGCGCCGTCACGGCTTCCCAGGGCAAGGCCACCGTCACCGTCCCGGCCCTCTCCTCGCTGGTCCTCAAGGCCGACGCGCCGCTCGCGGCCCCCGCCACGAAGCCCACCGTGTCGCTGAAGGCCCCCGCCGCCGGCTCCACCGGCACCGTCGAGCTCTCCGCCGACGTCACCGGCGGCGGCCTGAACCGCGTCGTCTTCGCCGCCCAGGTCGGCGACGGCCGCTGGCAGACCCTCGGCACCGCCGACCACGCCCCCTACAAGGTCACCCAGCACGTCACCGCCCCCGCCGGCACCGCCCTGCGCTACAAGGCCGTCGTCGTCGACGCCGCGGGCCGCACCGCGAGCGCCCTCGCCGCCACCACGGCCGGCGCGCCGCCGGCCCCCGAGAAGCCGGTCGCCGTCGAGCGGGCGTACGCCGTCGTGCACTACCAGCGCGAGGACGGGAACTACGACGGCTGGACCCTGAAGGCCGCCGGCCAGGAGGCCGCGTTCACCGGCCGCGACGCCCACGGCGCCTTCGCCTGGGTCAAGGTCCCCGAGGGCGCCTCCACCCTCACGTACACCGTCGAGAAGGACGGCACGGCCGACGGCCCGCAGCGCAGCATCAACCTCGGCCGGACCGGCGAGGTCTGGATCACGCAGGGCGCCGAAGGCCAGTCCGACACGAACCCGGCCCCCGCCACCCCCGACAAGACCAAGGCCGTCATCCACTACCAGCGGGCCGACGGGAACTACGACGGCTGGGGCCTCCACACCTGGACCGGCGCCGCCCAGCCCACCGACTGGTCCAAGCCCCTCCTGCCGGTCCGCGTCGACGCGTACGGCGCGGTCTACGAGGTCCCGCTCACCGAGGGCGCGAGCTCCCTCTCGTACATCCTCCACAAGGGCGACGAGAAGGACCTGCCCACCGACCAGTCCCTCGACCTCGCCACCTACGGCCACGAGGTCTGGCTGCTCTCCGGACAGCCCAAGTACCTCCTCCCGACCGTCGGCGGCGCCCCGAACCTCGACCTCGGCAAGGCCGAGGCCCAGTGGATCGACCGCAACACCGTCGTCTGGAAGGTGAAGACCACCGACGCCACCAGCCAGCAGCTGGTGTACGCCAAGGACGGCGGGATCACCGTCACCGACGGCGCCCTGAACACCGAGGGCCAGTGGCTCCGGCTCACCCCGTCCTCCCTGAGCGAGGCCCAGAAGGCGAAGTACCCCCACCTCAAGGACTACCCCGCCTTCACCGTCGACCCGCGCGACGCCGACCGGGTCCGCGACTCCCTGCGCGGCCAGCTCGTCGCCACCCAGCGCGCCGCCAACGGCGCCCTGCTCGCCGCCACCGGCGTCCAGACGGCCGGCATCCTCGACGACCTGTACGCGGCGAAGGCCACGCGGGCCGCTCTCGGCCCGGTCTTCCGCGACGGCCGCCCCACCCTCTCCCTGTGGGCCCCCACCGCCCAGTCCGTCGCCCTCGAACTCGACGGGAAGACCGTGCCCATGCGGCGCGACCCCGCCTCCGGCGTCTGGTCGGTCACCGGCCCCCGCAGCTGGGCGGGCAAGCCGTACCGGTACGTGGTGAAGGTCTGGGCCCCCACCGTCCAGAAGGTCGTCGAGAACCGGGTCACCGACCCCTACTCCACCGCCCTCACCACCGACTCCGCCCGCAGCCTCGCCGTCGACCTCACCGACCCGAAGCTCGCCCCCACCGGCTGGAAGAACCTGAAGAAGCCCGCCGCAGTGCCGCTGCGCGACGCCCAGATCCAGGAACTCCACATCCGCGACTTCTCCATCGCCGACCCCACGGCGAAGGCCGGCCACCAGGGCACCTACCTCGCCTTCACGGACAAGGACAGCAAGGGCTCGCAGCACCTCCGCGACCTCGCCGCCTCCGGCACCTCCTACGTCCACCTGCTCCCGGCCTTCGACCTCGGCACCATCCCCGAGAAGAAGTCCGACCAGACCGCCCCGGCCTGCGACCTGAAGGTCTACGCCCCCGACTCCGAGGAGCAGCAGGCCTGCGTCGCCGCCGCCGCGGCCAAGGACGCCTACAACTGGGGCTACGACCCCCTGCACTACACCGTCCCCGAGGGCTCCTACGCCACCGACCCCGAGGGCACCCGCCGCACCGTCGAGTTCCGGCAGATGGTCCAGGCCCTCAACGGCGACGGACTCCGCACCGTCATGGACGTCGTCTACAACCACACCGTCGCCGCAGGACAGTCCGACAAGTCCGTCCTCGACCGGATCGTGCCCGGCTACTACCAGCGCCTCCAGGACGACGGCTCCGTCGCCACCTCCACCTGCTGCGCCAACACCGCGCCCGAGAACGCCATGATGGGCAAGCTCGTCGTCGACTCCGTCGTCACCTGGGCCAAGCAGTACAAGGTCGACGGCTTCCGCTTCGACCTCATGGGCCACCATCCGAAGGCCAACATCCTGGCCGTGCGCAAGGCCCTCGACGAGCTGACCCTCGCCGAGGACGGCGTCGACGGCAAGGCGATCGTCCTCTACGGCGAGGGCTGGAACTTCGGCGAGATCGCCGACGACGCCCGCTTCGTCCAGGCCACCCAGAAGAACATGGCCGGCACCGGCATCGCGACCTTCTCCGACCGGGCCCGCGACGCCGTCCGCGGCGGCGGCCCCTTCGACGAGGACCCCGGCGTCCAGGGCTTCGCCTCCGGCCTCTACACCGACCCGAACGCGTCGGCCGCCAACGGCACCGCCGAGCAGCAGAAGGCCCGCCTCCTGCACTACCAGGACCTCATCAAGGTCGGCCTGACCGGCAACCTCGCCTCCTACTCCTTCACCGACACCGCAGGGCGCACGGTCAAGGGCTCCGAGGTCGACTACAACGGCGCCCCCGCCGGGTACGCCGCCGCCCCCGGCGACGCCCTCGCCTACACCGACGCCCACGACAACGAGTCCCTGTACGACGCGCTCGCCTTCAAGCTGCCGGCGGACACGTCCCCGGCCGACCGCGCCCGCATGCAGGTCCTCGCCATGGCGACGGCCACGCTCTCCCAGGGCCCGGCGCTCTCCCAGGCCGGCTCGGACCTGCTGCGCTCCAAGTCCCTGGACCGCAACTCCTTCGACAGCGGCGACTGGTTCAACGCCATCCACTGGGACTGCCGCGACGGCAACGGCTTCGGCCGCGGCCTGCCGCCGGCCGCCGACAACAAGGCCAAGTGGAGCTACGGCAAGCCGCTGCTCGTCAACCCGGCCCTGACGGTCGGCTGCGCGCAGATCGACGGCGCCTCCGCCGCCTACCGGGACCTGCAGAAGATCCGTACCACCGAGCCGGTCTTCTCCCTGGCCACGGCGGACCGGGTCCAGGACGCCCTGTCCTTCCCGCTCTCCGGCCGCGACGAGACCCCCGGCGTGATCACCATGCGCCTCGGCGACCTGGTCGTCGTCCTCAACGCGACCCCCGACGGCACCACGCAGAAGATCGGCGACCTCGCCGGGAAGGGCTACCGCCTGCACCCGGTCCAGGCCGGCGGCTCCGACACCGTGGTGAAGTCGGCCGCGTACGAGCCGGCCACGGGCACCTTCACGGTCCCGGCGCGGACGGTCGCCGTCTTCAAGGCCCGCTGATCCCAGACCCTGGCGTGGCCACCGTCACGCCAGGACCTTCTCCATCAGCCGCACCGCGTACCGACGGCCGTCGGCCCCGACCTTCTCCAGGTGCGGGACGACGGCCGTGTACCCGGCCCCCTCGTAGTACGTCCCCAGGCGCGGATTGCGCGCCTCGCAGTCGAGGCGCGCCAGCGTCCGGCCCGAGGCGGCGATCCGCGCCTCCGCGTGCGCGAGCAGCGCCCGCCCCGCACCGGCGGGCGCCGCCTCCCGGTCGGTCATCAGCCGGTGCACGTACCCGGCCTCCGGCGGCTGCGGCCCCCACACCTCCAGGTCCTCCCACCAGAGCTCGTACGCCCCCACGGCCCGCCCCTCGTGCGCGGCGATCCACACCTCGCCCTCGGCGATCCGCGTACGGAAGTGCCCGGCGCCCCGGCCCCCCGGCTTCCACTGGTCGATACCGCTGCGCACCATCCAGCGCGCCACCCCGTCGAACAACCCCACCAGAAGGTCGAGATCGCGTTCGTCCGCCTGCCGGAAGGTCACTTGTGTGGTCATGACGATCACCGTAAAGCTGTGGCCAGACATCCACTTCACCGGGAGTGCCCCTCATGCCGCAGATCACCGTCGACTACTCCGCGCCCCTCGACCGGCGCGGCTTCGCGCGCGCCCTGCACCCGCTCGTCGTGGAGACGGTCGACGCGACGCTCGACTCCTGCAAGACCCGGTTCCGGGAGGTCGAGGAGCTGGTCGTCGCCGACGGAGCGACCGATGACGTCATCGTGCACGTCGAGATCGCCCTGCTGCCCGGCCGCACGGACGAGGCCAAGGCGCGGCTCTCGGACGCCGTCCTCGACCTGTTGCCCGCGTACCTCAAGGCGGGCGAGGGAGTCAGGCTCTCCGTCGAGGTCCGCGACCTCGACGGCTCCTACCGCAAGCGCTGATCGGGCACGAGGGGCGACGCCGGCGGGACGAGCGCGGCGAGGCGGGCCACCAGGTCCCCGAAGGGACCGTCGGCCGGCTCGTCCGCGAGGATGCCGACCAGGATCTCCGCCATCTCCGCGTCGTACGCGGCGCTCACCGCGGCCAGCGCGGCGAAGTCGTGCACGAGCTGGAGCTCCAGCTCCGCGCGCGGGACCCGGCGGCCGTCCAGCCAAAGCAGCGCCGTCGACTCGGCGAGCGACACCCAGGAACGGACGACCAGTTCGAGCCGGGCGGAGGGCTTCTCGACCTCCAGATGGGCCAGGATCTGCTCGTACGCGGCCTGCCGCACCTCGTCGATCATCGCGTTCGTCGTGGACGAGCCCACCGCGGGCCCGCCGCGCATCAGCGCCGCGAAACCGGGACCGTGCTCGTCCACGAAGTCGAAGAACCGGCCCATCACGCGCAACAGGCGCGCCCCGAGCGGTCCGCGCGGCGGCTCCACGAACCTCGCCGCCAGCTCGTCCGCCGCCCGTCGCAGGGCCGCCTCGTACAGGCTCTGCTTGCCGGGGAAGTAGTGGTAGACCAGCGGCCGCGAAATGCCCGCGGCCGCGGCGATCTCGTCGATGGAGACCTCGTCGGGAGAGCGGTGGCTGAAGAGTTCGAGAGCCACCCCGATCAGCTGCTGCTTGCGCTCCTCCACGCCCATCCTGCGGCGTACCCCGGTCGTCATACGAACAGCCTAACCGCGTCCGTTACGCTCCTGCCCCATGAGCGCTTCCGACCAGGACACCCCGACGGCCGAGGCCCGGAAGGCCGACGAGCCCCGCGAGACCGAAGAGGCCCCGGCGAACCCCGAATCCCCTGAAACCCCGGAGCCCTCCGGGGAGTCGGAGGACGCCGAGGAGCCCGGGGAGTCCGAGGGGTCTGAGGGGTCCGAGGAGTCCGAGGGGTCCGAGGAGACCGATCCCTCCGAGGCTCCCGCTTCCGGACTCACCCCGAAGCAGGCGCGGCGGCTGCGCGTCGCCGCCGCGTCCGTACTCCTGGTCGCCCTGGCCGTGGTGCTGGTCATCCGCCTCGCGAGCCGTACGTCCGTCCTGGTCGTCGGCGTGTACGGACTCGCCATGATCCTCTGCGGGATCGTGATCGAGCTCTCCCGCAACGGCCGCACGCGCCTCGGCACCTGGCTCCTGGCCGGAGGCCTCCTCACCGCCCTGGCCCTCGACTGGCTGGTCCTGCCCTGACCGCCTAGAGGTCGAGGACGAGCCGCTTCCCCGCGCAGCGCGAGACGCAGATCAGCATCGAGTCGTCCCGCTCGGCGTCCGTGAGCAGCTCGTCCCGGTGGTCGATCTCGCCCTCCAGGACCCGCTGCCGGCAGGTCCCGCAGAAGCCCTGCCGGCAGGAGTACATGAGGCCGGGCAGCTCCTCGCGGACCGCCGACAGGAGCGACTGGTCGGCCGCCACCGTCAACGTGCGCCCGGAGCGGCGCAGTTCGACCTCGAAGGCGGTGCCGCCGGTCGTCGCGGCGGCGGTGAAGCGCTCCAGGCGCGGCGCCCGGCCCTCCGGCATCGCCGCGCCCACCGCGTCCATCAGGCCGTCGGGACCGCAGCAGTACACGGCCGTCCCCTCGGGCAGGTCCGCGAGGAACTCCAGCTCGGGGAATCCGGATTCGTCCTCGGCGACGACGGTCACGCGGCCGCCCGCGCCCAGCGCCTCGATCTCCGCCAGGTACGGCATCGTGGCCCGGCTGCGCCCGCAGTACACGAGCCGCCAGTCCGCCCCGGCCGCCTCGGCGGCGCGCAGCATCGGCAGGACGGGAGTGATGCCGATGCCGCCGGCGACGAAGACGTACGCGGGGGAGTCGACCAGCGGGAAGCGGTTGCGGGGCCCCCGGATCTCGATCTCCACGCCCTCGCGGAGCTGCTCGTGGACCTCGCGCGAGCCGCCCCGGCCGCCTTGCGCCTCCTCGATGAGGCGGGTCGCCACCGTGTACGTACCGGTGTCGGAGGGATCGCCGCAGAGCGAGTACTGCCGGACGAGTCCGGAGGGCAGGACGAGGTCGACGTGGGCGCCCGGCTGCCAGGAGGGCAGCCCGTCGCCCGTCAGGCGGAGTTCGACGACGCCCTCGGCGGGCGTGGCGCGGCCGGTGACCAGGACCTTGCGGGGGACGGTGCTGCCCCGCCCGTACCCGGACACGGGCTCGTCGAGGGCGGGCATCGGCCAGAGCGGGGCCGTGGACATGCGGCTGCGGACGGCGCGGCGGAGGAGCAGCGCGGCCCCGGCGACGAGGGTGACGGTGGTGAACCGGGGCATCAGCGGCCTCCGTTGGCGCCGGGGGAGGAGGCCAGGTAGGCCATGGCCTGCGCGGTGTCGCCCTCCTGGGAGGGGTGGTAGGCGCGGCTCAGGTAGCGGGGTATGGAGCGCAGCATGGCCGGGGTGGAGGGCAGCATGCCCTGCCGGCCCTTGCGGACGAAGTCCGCGAAGGAGGCCTTCGGGTCGAGCAGGCTGGGGTCGTTCTCCATGAAGAAGCGGATGCCCCGCTGCCAGAGGAAGACGAGCGCGGAGAAGGCGAGCGCCCAGGTGCGGGCGCGGCGCCGGTAGCCGCCGTCGAGGTGCATGAACAGCTCGAAGGCGACCGCGCGGTGCTCGACCTCCTCCGCCCCGTGCCAGCGCAGCAGGTCCAGCATGGTGGGGTCGGCGCCGGCCCGGTCGAGCGCGTCGGCGTTGAGGATCCAGTCGCCGAGGAAGGCGGTGTAGTGCTCGATGGCGGCGATCAGCGCGACCCGCTCCATCAGCCACCAGCGGCGCGGGCGGCCGGGCGGCAGGGTCCGGTCCCCGAGGAGCTTCTCGAAGAACCAGTCGACCTGCGCGGTGTACGGGGTGGGGTCGAGGCCCAGCTTCCGCAGGTGGGGGAGGACGTCGTCGTGGGCCTGGGAGTGGATGGCCTCCTGGCCGATGAAGCCGATGACGTCCTCGCGCAGCCGGTCGTCGGTGATGTACGGCAGCGCCTGCTTGTACACGTGGACGAACCAGCGCTCGCCGGCCGGGAGCAGCAGGTGCAGCACGTTGATGGTGTGCGTGGTGAAGGGGTCGCCCGGTACCCAGTGGAGCGGCGTCTCTTCCCAGTCGAAGGAGACCTTGCGGGCCTTGAGCTCGACGTGCTCCGACGCCACCGGTGCAGGCTGCGTATTAGACATGACGTCAATGTACTGAGGGGTAAGGGGCCGGCAACAGGCCTGTGCGGCCTCTTTTTGCTCCTGTTACCGCCGGTCACCTCAGGGCGGCCATCCGCGTCCCGCCCTTCAGCGTGCCGGTCAGGTCCGCCCGGCTGCCCGGCGCCGCCTTCACCGCGAGGAACCGGCCCTGGGACCGCCCCGTCACCCCGTGCGAGAGGTCGAGCGCGGTGAACTCCTCCGTGCCGGCGGCCACCACGTACCAACCGCCCCCCGGCGCCTGCCACAGCACGCCCGCGAGGACCCGGGGATCCCGCACCCCGCAGGCCGGCGAACCCTCGGAGCGGGCCGCGAGCGCGGCCGGCACCTCGGGCGACGGGACCAGGAACTGGGCGAGGACCCGACTGCCCGTGCCCCGCCAGGTCTCCGCGCGCGTGCACAGCCAGGTGCCGAGCCCGGCGCCCTCCGGCAGCGGCTGCCGGGCGAACCGCCAGGCGTTCACCGAGCGCACCCCGTGCGCCCGCACCTCCGTCAGCTGGCACGCCGTCCGCGCCCACGCCTGCCGGGCCTCCGCCCCCGTCGCGTCCACGGCCGCGGCGGGCGGCCCCCACAGCAGCCGCGCGGGCGCGAGCTCGCCGAGGTCGGTGAGCAGCCGCAGCCCCGAACCGTCCCGCACCTGGAGCGTGTTCCAGCGGGTGCAGGCGCCGGCCCGCGCGGGGCTCGGCACGGGATCGGTCACCCCGTCGGCGTCCCGCACCAGCGGCCGCGGCCCCTTCGAGGGCGCGAGGAGGTCCCGTACGGCCGTCTCCCGCACCCAGGGGGCCGTCAGATAGCGGACGTTGCCCGCAGCGCGCGAGACGACGAGCGCCGCCGAACCGATCGTGTCGGCCGCGTCCGTCCGCGCGAAGTCCAGCGCGGCGCCCGTCGTCCCCTCGGCCGGCTCCGCGTACCGCACGGCCCGCAGCCCGTCGTGGAAGAGCACCACCCGCATGGCGTCGACCCGGCCCGCGAACAGCAGCTGCGGCGACCCCATCGGCGGGCCGACGGGCGTCCCCGGTGTCGCGGACGACCGTACGGAGCCACCGGGCCGGGCCCACACGGCGAGCGCCCGCCGCAGCAGCGCGCTGTCGCCGGTCAGCCCGCCGCGCGCGGGCCACGTGGAGAAGTCCCGCCGCGTCGCCCCCGGCCACACGTCGGGGCCCACCCGCTTGACGGCCCCGGGGTCGAGGGCGGCCTCGGCGGCGGGGTTACGGGCGTACGAGGGCGCAGCAGCACCGTTTCTGCCCCAGCCGTCCCCGGGCAGCCCGAGCAGCGTCCCGCACACCGCGAGCGCCACGACGGCGACGAACGCGGCGCGGGCGTGCTGTCGCCGCCGCATGAGATCGGTGGGGCGCGCCTGCAGGGCACAGGGATCGAACTCGTCCGACTCGAGGAGGGCGGCACCACTGAGGCGCGGGGAGGGCCGTGGGGTCTTGGGCGCCGAGGGGGTGCCAGGTCCGTCGGAGTCGTGGGGCCCGCCCGCGCGGGGGGTTCGGCCCACGGCGCCGAGGCCGTTCGCCGACAGGCCGCCGCCCCTTCCCGGGCCGCCCTGTTCGCCGACCCGGTCGGGGCGGGTTCCCGGACCCTCGACGCCGTCGAGGTCGCTCGCGGGCGCGCCGGGGCCTCCGGCGGCCCTCCCGGGCCCGGGCCGTCCGCCCACGCGGGCCGGGCCGGGGGTCGGGTCCTCCGTCGGGTCCATGGCATCCAGGGCATCCATGGCGTCGGCCTCCGCCAGGGCGGCCGCCGGGTCGTCGACGCCCGCCGCCGCCAGGACGCGCAGGACCTCGGGGTCGCCCTGGCGCTCCAGACCGCGGAGCACGTAGGCCGCGCGCCCGGGCCCGGAGAGCCGGGACAGCCGCTGGTCCAGGGCGAGTTCGTCGGCGCCGCCCACGCGGGGGAAGAGCCGGAGCCCCCACACGTGCGGCAGCAGCGGCGGGAACTGGGCCCGGTGCGGCAGGGCGAGGCGCCGGAGCGGCAGCCCGGCGACCAGCGCCTGCCGCAGAACCTCGCCCCGCACGTACGCGTAGCCGGGATCCACGGCGTCCTCGGCCTGCCGGGGCCCGGGCAGCGCCGGGCCGGGGACCCGGCGGCGGGGCAGCGACCGCTGGACGAGGGCGTGGGCGGTCAGCACCCGGCGGTTGCGGCCGAGGGCCGGCGGCAGGACGAGATACGCGATACGGACGAGCCGCGGATACCGCTCGACGAGGGCGGCCTCGGCCTGCTCGACGTCGAGGGGGCCCACGGGGGAGGGAACGAGATCCTGGGTGCTCACGTTCAGCAGAACGAGCGATTCTTCCGATGGTCACCCCGGACGGCGCGGAGCGGGCGGGCGCGCGAACGGCCGTGCGGGCAGGCACGAAGCCCACCCGCCCGTGCAGGCACGCGCCCGCGCCCCCGCCCGTGTGGGCAATCGTCCCGCTGGGGCGGGACGGGTGGGCACACGGGACGGCGCCCTCCGCGGGCGCCTCCGCCTTCCGTGCCTGCACCCGCACCACCTTGCACGGCGCGTACCTGGTGCGGGTCAGGGCGCGGAAGCCTGGGCCCGGCACGGGGCGCCGTCCGCTGTGCCCACCCGTTTCGCCCCAGCGGAACGTTTGCCCACAACGGCGAGGCGGCGGACCGCAACAAAAGCGGCACGGGCGCAGCCCCGGCGGGAGCGGGCGCGCGCAACGGGTCGCGCCTCAGGCCGACGACACCGTCAGTCGTTCCCGGATCCGTTCCGTCACCTCGTCCGGGACGCCCAGACCCTCCCGTACGTACTTCTCCATCGACCCGTGCCGCACCGCCACCTCCTCCAGCGCCGCGTCCAGGTACTCCGGCAGGACCCCGATCAGTTCGAGCGCGAGCTCGGGGTCGCCGCCCTGGGCCGTGAAGCCCTCGATCATCGGCGCGAACGCCAGCCGCACCGCCGGGTTGACCGCCAGGTACTCCGCCCGCACCGTCTCCTCGTCCGCGCCGAGCAGCGACAGCACGACCGTCGCCGCCCAGCCCGTACGGTCCTTGCCGGCCGAGCAGTGGAAGAGCAGCGGCCCCGCGCCCGGCGTGCCCAGTTCGCCGAGCAGGGCCCGGTAGGAGGCGCGGGCGGAGTCGCCGGAGACGAAGGTCCGGTAGGTCCGGGCGAAGGCCGCCCGGACCCGGCCGCCGCCGAGGTGTTCCTCGGTGAGCGCCGGGTCGGCGAGCAGGGACTTCAGGCGCGCGGCGGGCGGGAGTCCGCTGCCGGCCAGGTAGTCGGCGAGGACGTCCGCGACGAGCAGCCGGGCGCCGGGCGGCAGCCGGTCCGGCCGGTCGTCGCGCTCGGTGGCGGTCCGGAAGTCGACGACGGTGCGGATGCCGAGGCCCGCGACCGGGGGTTCGGCCGGGTCGAGCCGGTCGAGCTGCGCGGAGCGGAGGACGAGGCCGGGCCGGACCGCGCGCCCGTCTCCGAGCGGCAGGCCGCCGAGATCACGGAGGTTGGCGACGGAGGTGGCGGGGATGGCGGGCATGGCGTCGACTCCTCCGATTCGTGCATGTTCGTGTCGACGTTAGTGGATCGCCCTGATTCGAGCAGGTTCGCCCGCCTCAGGGCGCCGGTGTGGGCCGCCCCCACCCCTCCCACTCTCACCCCTTCGTGAGCGCTGCCAGGACCTCCGCCTCCCGTTCCGGGGAGAGGCCGGCGCCGGGGCGGTCCGGGCGTTGGGGTGCGACGCCGCCGAGCGACCGCAGCCACGCCCAGGTGTCCGCGACCGTCTCCTCCACCGGCCGGCAGCGCAGCCCGGCCGCGAGGGCCCGGGAGACGTCGGCGGTGTGCATCGCGTCGTACATCTCGCCCGGCGGCAGCCACACGGGCAGCTCCGTCCAGGGCGCCGCCCCGGCCGCGAGGAGCGCCTCCGGCTCCGTCCAGCGCAGTTCGGCGTCGGCCCCGGTCGCCCGTACGCAGGCGTCGAGCAGCTCGCCCATGGTGGCGTGTTCGGGCGGCGAGACGAGGTTGTACGGCCCCGAGAGCCCGGCCGCCACCGCGTCCAGCGTCCATGCGGCGAGGTCGCGGACGTCGATGTACTGGACCGTCGTCGCGCGCGGCCCGGGCGCGATGACGGGGCCGCCGCGCGCGATCCGGCCCAGCCACCAGGGGAGCCGGCCCACGTTCTCGTACGGGCCGAGGATGAGGCCCGCGCGCACGAGCAGCGTCCGGTCGGCCCCGAAGGCGGCGGTGGCGGCGAGTTCGCCGCCGCGCTTGGCCTCGGCGTAGGGCACGTCCCCGTCGTCCGGGGAGCCCTCCACCAGCGGGCCGTCCTCCGCGATCCCGGCGGCGGCCGGCCAGGCGTACACGGAGCGGCTGGACACGTACGCGTACCGCCCCACCCGGTCCGCGAGCAGCCGGGCCGCGTCCCGTACCGCCGAGGGCGCGGCCGACCAGGTGTCCACGACGGCGTCCCAGGAGCCGGTCGCGAGGGCGGCGAGTCCGTCGGGGGCGGTGCGGTCCCCGATCAGCGACACGGCTCCCGCCGGGGCCTCGTGGCGGCCCCGGTGGAAGACCGTCACCTCCCAGCCCCGTTCGAGCGCGGCCTCGACGATCGCGCGGCCGACGAACTCCGTACCTCCGAGCATCAGCAGTTTCATGATCCGAGCCTGCCCGGCGGGGGAGGCGGGGGCCAGGGAGTTCCGCTCCCGGAGGATTCCGCCAGGGGAGGAACGGCGCCGACGAGGGCGTGCAGGGCGGTCTGTTCGGCCATCTGGCGGGATGACACCATTGCGGACGATGACGGATGTCCGGTCGCCCCTGCGCGCCCTGCGAGCCGCGCTCTTCGCGGTCGTGTGCGTGGCTTTGGCCGCTGTGGGGCATTCGTCCATGTCTGCGCACCAGCTCCCGGCGACCTCGCTGTCCGGCGCCTTCGCCGTGACGGCGGCGGCCGCCTGGGCGGCGGCCGGACGGCGCCGGGGCACGTCCACGATCGCGGGGGCGCTGCTGGTGTTCCAGGGCGCGCTCCATCTGTTCTTCTCGACGGTGGGCCACTCGACGGCGCCGTACACGCAGGGGATGCACCACGCGATGCCGGGCATGGACGGCATGGACGGCATGGACAACATGCCCGGCATGGACGGCATGGCCATGGGCATCGCCGACCCCGCGACCACCGCCCCTTCCATGGGCACCGGCTCCGGCGTCGGCATGCTCGCCGTCCACCTCCTCGCCGCGCTCCTCTGCGGCCTCTGGCTGGCCCATGGCGAAGCCGCGTTCTTCGCGCTCGCCCGTGCCGCCCTCGCGTACGCCTTCACGCCACTCCGCCTGCTGCGCGCCCTCGTCCCCGTCCCCCAGACCCCGCGCCGCCCGGTCCGCCGGGTGCGGCGGAACGCCCGCCGCCCGCACGCCGTCGTCCTCGCGCACACCCTGTCCCGGCGCGGCCCGCCCCGGCTGTCCGTACCCCGCGCCACGGCCCTCGGAGCACACGTCTGACCCGGGGGTCGCTTCCCCCTGTCGACATACCGACTCCAAGGACAGTCCGTCATGACCCTCGACGATCTCGCACGCCCGGAAACCCCCGAGGCGCCACCGTCGCTCCCCACCCGGCCCGGCACCTGGAGCGCCCTGCGCCCCCTCGTCCTGCGCCTCCACTTCTACGCGGGCGTGCTCGTCGCCCCGTTCCTCCTCGTGGCCGCCGTCAGCGGCCTGCTCTACGCGCTCTCCTTCCCGGCGGAGAAGATCGTCTACGCGCACGAGCTGGAGGTCCCCGTCGGCGACACCACCCTCCCGCTCTCCCAGCAGGTGAACACCGCCCGCAAGGTCGACCCGAACGGCACCGTCACCGCCGTCTGGCCCGGTGCCGAACCCGGCGCGACGACCCGGGTCCTGATGGCCGACCCCGACGTCCCCGAAGGCACTTCGCTGGCCGTCTTCGTCGACCCGTACACCGGTGACGTACGGGGACAGCTGCCCAGCTACGGCAGCTCCGGCGCCCTCCCGCTGCGCACCTGGATCGACGGGCTCCACCGCGATCTGCACCTCGGCGACCTCGGCCGCAACTACAGCGAAATCGCCGCGAGCTGGCTGTGGTTGATCGCGCTCGGAGGCGTCCTGCTCTGGGCCGGCCGGCGGCGGAAGAACCGCCGCTCCCTCCTGCTGCCCGAAGGGGGCCCGAAGTCCCGCCGCCGCACGCTCTCCTGGCACGGCTCGGTCGGCCTGTGGGCGGCGGTCGGCCTCGTCCTGCTCTCGGCCACGGGCCTGACCTGGTCGCGGTACGCCGGCGACAACATCGGCACCGTCCAGGACGCTCTCGGCGGAGCGACGCCGAAGCTGTCGGCGGGGGCGGCGCCGTCCTCGGAGCACGAGGGCCACGGCGGCGGGCACCACGGTGGTACGCGTACGAGCCCGCAGGGCGCGGACATCGGTCTCGACAAGGCGGTCGAGGCGGCCCGCGCGGCGGGCATCGACAGCCCCAGGATCTCGATCACGCTCCCCGCCGAGGGCAAGGGGTACGTGGTCAAGGAGACCGACACGCAGTTCCCGGTCCAGCTGGACTCGGTGGCGCTGGACCCGACGGACGGCACGGTCCTCGACCACCTGCGCTTCACGGACTACCCGCTGCTCGCGAAGCTGACCCGGATCGGCATCGACGCGCACACCGGCGTCTTCCTGGGCCTGTTCAACCAACTGGCGCTCGCGGCGCTCGCGCTGGCCCTGATCCTGCTGATCCTCTGGGGCTACCGCATGTGGTGGCTGCGCCGTCCGGGCCGCCCGGTGGCGCGCGGGGCGTGGCGGAAGGTTCCGGTGACGCTGCTGCTGCCGCTCGTGGCGGTGACGGCGCTCGTCGCCTGGTTCGTACCGCTGCTCGGTCTGAGCCTGCTGCTGTTCCTGACCGTGGACCTCGCCCTGGCGCTGGTCTCCCGGCTCCGGGCGAGGTCCCGAACGGCCTGATCAGGGGATGTACTTGTAGCCGACCCGCCGCACGGTCTGGATCGTGTGGCGGTGCTCGGCACCCAGCTTGCGGCGCAGCCGGGCCACGTGCACGTCGACCGTCCGGCCGTCTCCCACGTGCCCGTACCCCCACACCGTCGTGACCAACTGGTCACGCGTGTGCACCCGGTGAGGGTGCGCCACCAGGTGGGCGAGCAGCTCGAATTCGAGGTAGGTCAGGTCCAGTGCCTGCCCGTCGACGAGGGCGATCCGCCGGACGCCGTCGATGGTCACCGGCCCCTGCTCCTCCGCCGCGACGGCGGCCGGGGCGGGGGCGGGGGCCACGGGCAGGTGCGGCTGCTGATCGGCCGGGACGAGGACGAGGTACCCGACCATCGGCGGACGGCCCGGCAGCGTCGGGAGCGTGTGCTGCGGCGCGGGCAGCAGGGTGGCGCCGGGCGGCAGGAAGTCCGCGACCTGGGAGAGGTCGACGACCTCGTTCGGATCGACGGCACGCAGTCGGTGCCGGCCGGGACGGACGGCCGTGAGGGAAGCGCTCTGGGTGTGGGCCATGGCAGGTCAGCTCTTTCGCGCGAGGGAAACGGACGGAGAGGTCTCGTACGTCGTGCGCGTGGGCCGAAGGCCGGGGATCGGACCGTACCGATCGGGGCTTTAGAGGGCCGACGCGTTCCTCACGCGTCGACAGCACCGGTCGAAGTCGTGGTGCTGCCGGGAAGGCCAGAACGGCTCGAGGTCGTGACGACCCGTCGCGGTGTCGTTCTGCATGCTGGCCATATCCCTATTAAACCAGGAGGGAAACAGGCTGAGCACCCCCTGTCACGTCACATCCCGCCCGACCGTCTGGAAACCGGCCCCGGCTCAACCCGTCAGCCGTCTCCGCCAGTCGAGCCCGGTGACCAGGATCGCCTGCCCCGGGTCCCCGTCCCACCGCACGCTCAGCCCCTGCCCGCGCAGCGCCGCGGCCACCTCCTCGCCGACCGCCGCCGTCGCCCCCGCCGAGTCGTCGAACCCGCCGTACAGCAGATGCAGCGGCCCGCCGGCCGCCGCGCCCTCGGTGCACTGGGTGGGGAAGAACACGAACCCACGTGCCCCATCCGCCCCGTCTTCCGCGCCGATCTCCGCCGTGCCGCAGGACCGGCAGCACGTGAAGTTCTCGCGGGCGACGATCCCGGCCGCGTCCAGCTCGGCGAAGGCGGCGGTGACCCGCTCGGGGTCGGTCACGCCCTCCCAGCCCGCCATCTCCTCGACCCGTTCCAGCCACAGCCGGTCCACGAGCGCCTCGACCTGCTCCCGGGACACCAGGTGCTCGGCCGGGGAGAACACCTCCTCCTGCGCGACCCGGGTCAGCTGTGCCCGGTCGCCGTAGCCGATGCGCCGAACGAGCCCGGTCAGGTCCTCCTCGGACGGCCGGACGTACGTCTCCCCGTTCTCGGTCTCCACCGTGATGTCGAGCATGGCCCCACTGTTCCAGGCGGCACTGACAACGCGACAGGGGCGCCCGCCGTACGAAACGGTGGGCGCCCCTGTCCGGGAGTGCGGGGGATCAGACCTGGCCGGCCTTCTCCAGGGCCTCGCAGCAGGTGTCCACGATCAGGCGGGTCACCACGTACGGGTCCACGTTCGCGTTGGGGCGGCGGTCCTCGATGTAGCCCTTCTGGTCCTGCTCGACCTGCCACGGGATGCGGACCGAGGCGCCGCGGTCCGAGACGCCGTAGGAGTACTCGTCCCACGGGGCGGTCTCGTGCAGGCCCGTCAGGCGCTCGTCGATGCCGGCGCCGTAGTTCTTGACGTGGTCGAGCGGCTTCGAGCCCTCGCCCAGCGACTCGCACGCGGTGATGATCGCGTCGTAGCCCTCGCGCATCGCCTTGGTGGAGAAGTTGGTGTGCGCGCCCGCGCCGTTCCAGTCGCCCTTCACCGGCTTCGGGTCGAGCGTCGCGGAGACGTTGAAGTCCTCGGCCGTGCGGTAGAGCAGCCAGCGGGCGATCCACAGCTGGTCCGAGACCTCCAGCGGGGCCAGCGGGCCGACCTGGAACTCCCACTGGCCGGGCATGACCTCGGCGTTGATGCCGGAGATGCCGAGACCGGCCTTGAGGCAGTTCTCCAGGTGCGCCTCGACGACCGGGCGGCCGAAGATCTCGTCCGCGCCGACGCCGCAGTAGTAGCCGCCCTGAGCCGCCGGGAAGCCGTTGATCGGGAAGCCGAGCGGGCGGGTGCCCTCGAAGAAGGTGTACTCCTGCTCGATGCCGAAGATCGGCTCCTGGGCGCCGTACTTCGCGGCGACCTCGGCCAGCGCGGCACGCGTGTTGGACTCGTGCGGCGTCATGTCCGTGTTGAGGACCTCGCACAGCACCAGGACGTCGTTGCCGCCGCGGATCGGGTCCGGGCAGGAGAAGACCGGCTTGAGGACGCGGTCCGAGGCGTGGCCCTTGGCCTGGTTCGTGCTGGAGCCGTCGAAACCCCAGATCGGCAGCGCGTCGAGGGCGAGACCCTCACCGGCGATGATCTTCGTCTTGGAGCGAAGCTTCGCGGTCGGCTCGGTGCCGTCGATCCAGATGTACTCAGCCTTGAAGGTCACGGGTCTCATCCTTTGGCGTGCTGCTGCGGGGTTCCGCTGCGGCTCGCGGCACTGCGAGAAGCTGCGGTCTCTGCGCTGACTGCGCGGTTTGTGTTCGACCGCAGCTTCGCAACACGGGATTTCCCGTCGGTTGCCCGTTTGTGAACCCCGTGTTACTCAGCCTTCCTGATTTTCGCGCAGCCGCCGTGCGACGGCGTGGGCGTCGAGGAGCGCGCCGAGTCCCGCGCCCCGCACCCGCCGGACCACCTCGGCGTACGAGGTGCCGAGCGCCTCCGCGGTCCGGCCGAGGTGCCAGTCGCAGTCCGCGAGCCGGTTCAGGAGGTACCCCTTCCGGATCTGGTTCTCCGAGAGCCGGAAGGTCTTCAGGTACGCCGCCCGCCCCTTCCGGTCGGTGATCACCTCGCCGATGTGCTGCTCCCGCCCGCCGCGCTCGAACGGCGGAAGGAACCGGTACAGGTCGAACCGCCCCATCCGGTGGACCCGCTCGAAGGAGTACGAGGTCTCCCGCAGGTCCCGCGCCATCAGCCCGTCGTGCGCCACCGTCCAGGCCCGCTCCTGCTCCCGCGCCGCCGCCCGCAGGTCCGCGAGGCTCCGGATGCCGCCGGCCCCGTCCCGGATCCGAGCCGTGAACTCGGGCACCGGGGCGCCGTAGTGCGCGTACTGGTGGACCAGCTCCCCGTACAGGTCCTCCACCAGCGTCGGATGCAGCAGCCGGTAGTCGTCCGGGTGCGGCACCACGAAGGCCGCGGCCAGCGCGTCCGCCACGTACAGGAGCAGCCCGCACTGCCCCGGATACAGCTCGAAGACCCGCAGTGCCTCCCCGAGCCCGGGCACGGACCATCCCGCGTACGCCGCCTCGGCCCGCGGCGAGAGACCGCGCCGCAACGCCTCCCGGGACCAGTCGTCCCAGACGACGGACGGCCCGCCGAAGTGCAGCGCGAGATACCCCTCCAGGGCGAGGTGCAGCGGCAGGAACCGCAGCCGCCGTTCCCCCTGCCGGCGCTTGGCCATGCGGTGGAGCCGGCGCACGGGCACGGTCGGCGGCGCCCCCGCGGGTGTCCCCGAGCCGCCGAGCCGCGTCCCGTACGCGGCGGACTCCGCGCCCGTCCCCGTCCAGTCGGCGACGAAGCCGTGCGGGATGTACGAGGTGTAGGTCGTGCGGTCGCCGAGGTCGACGGAGGCCGCGCCCCACCCCTCGTACACCTCCCGCCCGAGCCGCAGCCCCGGCACCGGCTCGTCCCGTACGAGTGGCACGAGCCGTACCCCGCCCCACACCTGCGCGGGCCGCACACCGAGCCCGGTCAGATCGATCCGGGTCACCCTTCCGCCCCCTTCAGGAACAGCTCCACCCGCCGGTCCAGATAGGACCGGAGCTCCGCGAAACCCGTCCGCCCCTCCGCGAACTGCGCGATCTCCACCAGGGCCGCCAGATCCTCCGCGTCCCGGATCCCGGCCGTCGGCACGCTCGGGGCCAGCCGGCGCACGTCGAAGCCCTCGGCGTCGTATACGGGGTTCAGGTGTACGACGCTCGTCCGCCGCTCCGGATCCAGCCGCGTCCGCCACACCCGCAGCACCTCACCCGCCAGCCCCGGAGGGGCGTTGTCCCAGCCGTCGGAGACGATCACCAGACGCTCGGCACCGGTCTCCAGGGCGTCCAGGATCCGCAGGCCGAGCGGGGTCGGCCCGTAGGGGTGGACGAGCAGCGGATCGTCCCGGCCCGACGTCCACAGCGGGGTGTACGCCCCCGGCGACGCGAGGGCCTCCAGGAGGAAGTGGCAGCCGAGGGCCACGGCCAGCGGACGCCGCCGCTTCACCGCCGAACCGGAGGAGGAGAAGCTGTCGTCGAGGACGGCCGCCACCCGCCCCCAGCTCCCGGCGTACGGCCCCGCCGCGCGCCGGGCGGCCGCGCGCAGTGCACCCGTCAGCTCGGCCCGCCGTTCCACCCGCTCGCCGAACGGGAGCGCCAGCACGTACAGGGCGAGCCGGGTGAGCGGCATGACCGACAGATCGGCCGCCCGGTCCGTGCGCAGTCGTTCGAGGCGGGTCATCCGGGGCGCGATCCGCTCCAGGAACACGGCGCGGGGCACCCCGTGCTTCGCGGCGAAGCCCTCGGCGACCGTGAACGGCAGCTCGTACAGCGCTCCCTGCTCGTAGTGCGCCCGGCGGTGCGCGTCGAGCGTGGCGTTCTCGTACCGGACCCGGCGGCCCGGTGCGAAGAGGAAGTCGCCCGCCTCGGCGTCGGGCAGCCGCCCGTGGACGTGCCGGAGGGCGGTCTTCAGACCGGTCCGGTACTTCACCGCGTCCAGCGCGGGATCGGGCCGGGCCGCGAGCCACGCGCGCACGATCGCGCGCGTGCGGCGGTTGTTGACCCGGGCGGCGCGCAGCGCGCCGAACAGGCGGTAGACCCGCGGCGGCGGCAGCTGCGCGAGGCGGGCGGCGATCAGCCGGCCCTCGCCCGGCTCCGCCTCCTTCGGCGTGCGGAGCAGGTGCTCGATGACGAGCGCGGCGTTGTGGTCGTTGATGTCGAGCGCGAGGGCGGCGGCGTACACGGGCCGGTAGTTGACGCGTACGTATTCATGGAGGAACGCGAGCGAGAAGCGCTGCTCGGCGGCGGACGAGCGGAACTCGCGCTGGCCGGTGGCGGTCACGGCGGCGTTGACGAAGAGGAGCACGTCCTCGGCCGCGACGAGCTCGGACACGGTGCTCTCCCTCCAGCGCACGGGTGCCGGCCGGGGAATGAGGGCGCGAACAGCGAAGACGTTGCTTCAGAGGCAGGTTCCGGAAGTCGCACCGGAGTCCCGCGGCCGGCCCGGGAACGCTAACACCGGGCCGGGGGAGGTCCGCCAGCGGATTACGGCCGCAGGGGCCCTTGTCAGTGCCGCCCGGCAGACTGGGGGCATGGCGAAGCACCTGGGCGTGAAGCCCCGTATCGGACTCCTCGGCACCGGCCCCTGGGCCGCCCGCACGCACGCGCCCGCGCTCGCCGGGCATCCGGGCGTCGAGTTCAGCGGGGTGTGGGGCAGACGCCCCGACGCGGCCGCCGCCCTCGCCGACGCGTCCGGCACGCGCGCTTACGAGGACGTGGACGCCCTCCTCGCCGCGAGCGACGCCGTCGCCCTGGCCCTCCCGCCGGACATCCAGGCCCCCCTCGCGGTCCGGGCCGCGGAGGCCGGCTGCCACGTCCTGCTCGACAAGCCGGTCGCCACGACCCCGGCGCTCGCCCGCGAGGTGGCCGAGGCGGTGGAGGCGGCCGGGGTCGCCTCGGTGGTCTTCTGCACGCTGCGGTTCGCGGAGCCGACGGCCCGCTGGATCGAGGAGCAGACCGCGGCGGGCGGCTGGTTCCTCGGCGAGGCCCACTGGCTGGGCTCGCTCTACGGACCCGGCTCCGCCAGCGCGTACGCGGCCTCGCCCTGGCGGCGGGAGAAGGGCGGACTGTGGGACGTCGGCCCGCACGTCCTCTCCGTCTACCTGCCGGTCCTCGGCGACGTCACCGGGATCACCGCCGCCCCGGGCCCGGGCGACACCCACCACCTGGTGCTGCGCCACGCGTCGGGAGCGAGCAGCACGGCCACCCTCACCCTGAGCGCGCCCCCGGAGGCGGCGGAGGCGGCCCTCACCCTGTACGGCACCCGGGGCCGGGCCGAACTGCCCCGCTGGGACGGCGCGCTGGGGGCCTTCGCCGCGGCCGTGGACGCCCTGGTCACCGCGGCCCGCACGGGCGAACCCCACGCCTGCGACGCCCGCTTCGGCCTCCGCATCACGGAGATCCTGACGGAGGCGGAGCACGCCGCGGCCCGCGCCTGACGACCCGGCTCGGCCGGTCATGCGGAAGAGGCTGGGCCGAGGCTCTCGGAGAGGGCGTCGCACAGGGCGTCCAGAGCGGGCCCGTACAGCCGTTCCGGTGGGGTGGCGTAGCCGACGACCAGGCCGTCCGGCTGGGCGGGGCCTTGGGCGTCGGGGTGGCGGTAGGCGGCCAGTCCCTCCGTGGCGACCCCGTGCCGGGCCGCCGCCGCGAGCGCCGCGCGCTCCGTGCCGACGGGCAGCTCCAGGACGGCGTGGAGACCGGCGGCGATCCCCGTCACCCGTACCTCCGGCACCCGTTCGGCGAGCACCGCCGCGAGCCGGTCGCGCCGCTCCCGGTGGCGGCGGCGCATGCGCCGGACGTGCCGGTCGTACGCGCCGGAGCCGAGGAGGTCGGCGAGCGTGAGCTGCTCCGTGGCCGGGGCGTACGGTTCGCGTTCCCCCTTCGCGGCGACGACGCCGTCCACGAGCGCCGCCGGCAGGCACATCCAGCCGAGCCGCAGCGCGGGGGAGAGGCTCTTGCTGACGGAGCCGAGGAGGACGGTCCGTTCCGGGTCGAGGCCCTGGACGGCGCCCACGGGCCGCCGGTCGTAGCGGAACTCCCCGTCGTAGTCGTCCTCCACCACGAGCCCGTCGGACCGCCGCGCCCACTCCAGGACGCCGGCCCGGCGCTCGGGGTGCAGCGGCCCGCCGGTGGGGAACTGATGGGCCGGCGTGAGCAGCACCGCGCCGGCCCCGGGCGGGATCTCCCCGGTCCGCGCCCCGTCCTCGTCGACGGCCACGGGCACCGTGCGGATCCCGGCCTCGGCGAGGAGCCCGCGGTGGAAGGGCAGTCCGTACGCCTCGACGGCCCAGGGGCGTTCCGTACCGAGGACCCGGGCGAGCAGCCGCAGCGCGTGCGCGGCGCCCGAGCAGACCACGATCCGCTCGGGCGTGGTGCGTACGCCCCGCACGCGCGCGAGGTACTCGGCCAGCGCCCGGCGCAGTTCGATCCGGCCGTGCGGGTCGCCGGTCCCGAAGGCCTCGTGCGGCGCCTCGGTCAGGGCCCGCCGGGCCGCCGCAAGCCAGGCCCCGCGCGGGAAGGCGCCGGGGTCGGGCTTGCCCTGGACGAGGTCGTACGGGAGGGGCGGCGGCGCGGCGGGCCGCGGGGGCCCCGGGGCGGGCGCGGCGACCCGGTCGGCGACCCGGGTGCCGGAACCCTGACGGGAGGCCAGCCACCCCTCGGCGACCAGCTCGGCGTACGCGTCGGCGACGGTGTTGCGGGCGATCCCCAGGTCGGCGGCGAGGGACCGGTAGGGCGGCAGCCGCGTCCCGGGAGCGAGCCGCCCCTCGCGCACGGCCTCGCGCAGGGCCCTGATGAGCGCGGCCCGCCGGCTGCCGTCCGCGCCGAGGTCCAGATGCAGATCGTTCCCGAGCGAGTCGGCGCCGGTCACCGTCCCTCACCCGCCACGAGGCTCCCGCCGTCGCCGGCCTTTCCGTCGCCCGTGTCACCGCGGTCGTCCATGAGGTCCCGTACCCCCGTCAGGAACCGCCGTACGGCCCGGGTCTCGGTCTCCGTGAAGCCGCCGAGCAGCGCGACCGTCCCGTCGATGAGCGGTCCGAAGTGCGCGCGGCCCAGTTCCTTCGCCCGGTCCTCCACGGTCAGCAGGACGCGCCTCCGGTCCCGGGTGTCACGCGACCGGGCCACGTACCCGAGCCGTTCGAGCCGGTCGACGACGGCGGTCGTACCGGCCGAGTTGAGGCCGAGGCGCTCGCCGAGCCATCCCGCGGTCGCGTCCGTACCGGCACGCGCGGCGTCGAGGAGGCAGATCAGGGCCCGTACGTCCGTCGGGTGCATTCCGTTGCGGGCGGCGAACTCGCCCTGGCGCAGGCCGTATTCGACCGTGACCTCGCGCAACAGATGAAAGACGCGCATCTCCAATAACTCGGCCACCCTGTCCTCCTATTATCTCGCTGAGCGAGATTATCGCCGAACGAGAGGACGAGCACCATGTCGTACACCGCCGCCTACGAAGCCGTCCTCTCCACGTGGCCCCACCCCACCACCACCTCGGAACTCCGCACGCCCCACGGCGCCACCCACGTCCTCCACCACGGCCCCGAGGACGGGCCGCCGGTCCTCCTCCTGCCCGGGGGCGGGGCCACCGCCTGCTCCTGGCGGACGACGGCCACCACGCTCGGCGCGACGCACCGGGTCCACGCCGTCGACCTCGTCGGGGGACCGGGCCGCAGCCGGGCGGACGGCCGGCCGATCCGTACCGCCGCCGACCTCACGGACTGGCTCGACGCCCTCCTCGACGGCCTCGGGCTCACCTCGGCGGCCTTCTGCGGCCACTCGTACGGAGGGTGGATCGCACTCCGGTACGCCCTGGCGGCCCCCGACCGGACCGACCGCCTCGTCCTGCTCGACCCCACCGGCTGCTTCGCCGGCTTCCGCCCCGGCTACCTCCTGCGCGCCCTGCCCGTGCTGCTGCGCCCGACGCCCGCGCGGACGGAGGCCTTCCTTGACCGGGAGGCGCGCGGCGCGGAGCACGACCCGGTGGTGCGGCACCTCGACGCCCTGGCGGCGGAGCTCCCCCGGCACCGCCCGGTCACGGGCCCCCGCCCGACCGGTGCCGAACTGGCCGCCCTGCGCCCCCCGACGCTGATGCTCCTCGCCGGGCGGAGCGGCGTCCACGACGCGGCCCGGGTCGCGGCCCGCGCCCGGGCGGCCGTCCCCGGCATCGTGACGAGGACCCTGCCGGCCGCGACCCACCACACCTTCGCGGCGGACCTTCCGCCCACCGCGCTGTCGGAGATCGCGGACTTCCTGACGGGCTGACTCCTGACTTCCTGACGGGCCGGCGGGCCGGCCTCAGCGGGACAGAGCGTCCCGCACGGCCTCCTCGCTCCGGCCGACGACGGCCGTGCCGTCCTCCGCCGTGATGATGGGCCGCTGGATCAGCTTGGGGTGCGCGGAGAGCGCCTCGATCCACCGCTCCCGGCTGTCCGCGTCCCGGGGCCACTCCTTCACCCCGAGCTCCTTGGCGACGTCCTCCCCGGTCCGGGTGATGTCCCAGGGCTCAAGCCCGAGCCGCTTGAGCACGCCGCGGATCTCCTCCGGCGACGGCACGTCCTCCAGGTAGCGCCGCACGGTGTAGTCGGCGCCTTCGGCGTCGAGCAGGGTGAGGGCGCTGCGGCACTTGGAACAGGCGGGATTGATCCAGATCTCCATGGCTCACACGGTACCCCCCACGCCCTCCTCCACCACCCCCCAAACCCCATCTGGCCAGGGGCGATTGTCAGTGGGGGTCTCTAAAATAGGGGGTGAAGGTGAGGGTCCCGGGGAGGGCCCGCACCCCACCGTTCGCCAGGAGGTAGCCCATGGCTCTCGCCGTGATCCGGACGCCGTCCCTCGAACCCTGGAAGCCGCTCCAGAAGAAGCCGCTCCCCGCGGGCCGCCCCCGCGAGTGGTACGTGTCCCACAACCGCCGTCTGAAGGCCATGCGCCTCGCGATCGCCCTGCTCGACGCCGGCGTCTACGTCCCGTCGAAGGCGACGAACGCGACGATACGCACGACGGCCGCCGACATCGGCATCCATCCGCCCTCCGACACCACCTGCCGCATGGTCCGCGCCCTGATCCGCTACGGCCGCTGACACCGGAGGGGCGTTGCCCGGCCCGGACCCCGGGCCGGGCAACGCCCTCGTCGGATCCCGCCCGCTACCAGGCCACCGGCAGCCGTTCGGGGAGCCGCTTCATGAAGTTGGTGCGCCACACCAGCTGTTCGACCGGGACCGCGAGCCGCAGCCCCGGCAGCCGGTCGAGGAGCGTCTCCAGGGCGATCTCGGCGTGCCGCTTGCCGAGCGCCGTCGCCGGGCAGTAGTGCCGCCCGCCGCCGAAGGAGAGGTGTTCGGCGGCGTTCTCCCGGTCCGGCCGGAAGGCCAGCGGGTCCGGGAAGCGCTCCGGATCGTGGTTCGCGGCCTCCACGAGCACCAGGACGAGGTCCCCCGCCCGCACCTCGACCTCGCCGAGCCGGACGTCCTCCAGGGCGAGGCGCGGCAGCCCGTCGCCGATCGACAGGTTCACCCGCAGCAGTTCGTCCATGGCTCCGGCGACCCCGTGCGTGCCGCCGGCGGTCAGCGCCTCCCGTACGTCCGGCCGGGTCAGCACCGACACCAGCGCCATCGTCAGGAACCCGGCGGTGGAGATCACCCCGGCCCCGAACAGCGTCACGCCCACCGTCGCCAGCATCTCGTCCGTCAGATGCGCGTAGTCGGGATCCTCGCGCAGCGCCGCGAGCTCCGCCATGAGCCCACCCGTCGCCGGATCGTCCAGGCGCTCGGTCATGTAGGCGACGTCCCGGTCCCAGTTGAGCCGGGCCGCCTCGATCTCGCGCGGCGCGTTCATGAAGGCCACGTCCAGGCTGCGCAGCAGCCGCGGCCCGTCCTCCTCCGGGATGCCCAGCATCCGGCAGTGCAGCCCCGCCGAGTACGGGTCGGCGTAGGCGCCCCGCAGCTCCCCGGGCGCCCCTTCGGCGAGCAGCGCGTCCACCAGGGCCCCGGCCCGCGCCCGCAGCCACTCCTCCAGGCCGGGCGCCTTCGGGTTGATCGCCTTCATGACGGCCTTGCGCAGTCCGGCCCCGGTGATGTTGCCCATGTTGTTCACCACGTGCGGCGGGATCGTCAGCGCGTACTGCCGCGGTGCTCCCGGCGCCGAGGTGTCCTTCAGGCTGAACCTCGGGTCCTCCAGGACATGCCGGCACAGCTCGTACGAGGAGACCAGCCAGGCGTCGGCCCCGGCGATCGTGCGGACCTTCCGTACCGGCTCGGCGCGCAGCGCGTCGATCTCGGCGGGCAGCCGGGTGCCGTCCCAGTCGAAGGGAAAGGCCGGCGGGGTCGTGACGGCGACGCTCATCGCGTGGCTCCTTCGACGGGGGTCTCGGTGTTGTCGGCGGGGGTGAGGATGCCGTGGCCCTGGTTGCGCGAGGCCCGGAGCCCGGACCCCCGCCCGTACAGCAGATCGGCCAGGGGCAGGGCCTGGTGGTAGCAGTTGAGCGAGGACGGCACCCCGAGGATCGCGGGCGTGTCCAGGAACAGCGGTACCTCGGCGCAGATGTACGCCCGGCACACCTCCCGCTGCCGTTCGTCGGTCCGCTGCCCCGGCGCCAGCTTCCCGGCCAGGAAGATCCCGGTCAGCGCGTCGCAGGTCTCCCGCACCACGGGGTCCGCCGCCACCGCGTCGAGCACCGTGCGGTGCAGCTCGCGGTAGGCCGGGACGTCGCCGAACTCCGACATCCCGCGGGCCCGTACCCGTACCCCCGTGGGATCGGCCTCCGCCACGGCCGTGCCGACCTTCGCCCGCACCCCCCGCAGGTTCTTGACGGCCTTCCGCCGTGCTTCGTCGGCCCCGTACCCCAGCGCCTCGTACATGTCGGAGACATGCAGATCGGTGTAGACGAGATCGACCTGGTCGAAGTGGTCCAAGCCCCAGCGCGTCAGCTCGCGCAGCCGCTGGGCGGTGAAATAACTGTTTCCCGGGGAGACGCCGATGACCACGTGCGCGCCCTCGTCGGCGATGACGCGGCAGTGATCGGTGTACGGCTGGAGTCGGAGCGTCTCTGCAGGGGCGAAAGCCGCCTGAGTCACGTAGGCAGTCCTCATCGCGCCAGCTAGTCCCAGCGGAGCCCAGTGCTCCGGGTGTGGCGGCAGCGACGACGACACGCTATCGGCCGGTTGCTGAGAGTGAGTCCCCTACTGGCGGGTACGCAGGATAGTTCGTCAGCTGTTCGCATGAACGTGATCTTGGCCGGAAGGCGGCGAGGCCCGCCGCCCCCACGAAGGGGACGACGGGCCTCGGAAGAACCTCGCTCGCGCGGTACGGCTTAGAGGTCGAAGTAGAGCTCGAACTCGTGCGGGTGCGGGCGCAGCTGGATCGGGGCGATCTCGTTGGTGCGCTTGTAGTCGATCCAGGTCTCGATCAGGTCCGAGGTGAAGACGCCGCCGGCCTGGAGGTACTCGTTGTCCTCCTCCAGGGCGGAGAGGACGGCCTCGAGGTTGGTCGGGACCTGCGGGACGTTGGCGTGCTCCTCGGGAGCCAGCTCGTACAGGTCCTTGTCGATCGGCTCCATCGGCTCGATCTTGTTCTTGATGCCGTCGAGGCCCGCGAGGAGCAGCGCCGAGAAGGCGAGGTACGGGTTCGAGGACGGGTCCGGCGCGCGGAACTCGACGCGCTTGGCCTTCGGGTTCGAGCCCGTGATCGGGATGCGCATGGCGGCGGAGCGGTTGCGCTGCGAGTACACCATGTTGACCGGCGCCTCGAAGCCCGGGACCAGGCGGTGGTACGAGTTCACCGTCGGGTTGGTGAAGGCGAGCAGCGACGGGGCGTGCTTGAGGATGCCGCCGATGTAGTAGCGGGCGGTGTCCGAGAGGCCCGCGTAGCCCGTCTCGTCGTAGAACAGCGGGTCGCCGTTCGACCAGAGCGACTGGTGGACGTGCATGCCCGAGCCGTTGTCGCCGAAGATCGGCTTCGGCATGAAGGTGGCGGTCTTGCCGTTGCGCCAGGCGACGTTCTTCACGATGTACTTGAAGAGCATCAGGTCGTCGGCCGCGGCGAGCAGCGTGTTGAACTTGTAGTTGATCTCGGCCTGGCCGGCGGTGCCGACCTCGTGGTGCTGGCGCTCGACCTGCAGGCCGACGTTCTCCAGCTCCAGGGAGATCTCCGAGCGCAGGTCGGCGAAGTGGTCGACCGGCGGGGCCGGGAAGTAGCCGCCCTTGTAGCGGACCTTGTAGCCGCGGTTGTTCTCCTCCGCACCGGTGTTCCAGGCGCCGGCCTCGGAGTCGATGTGGTAGAAGCCCTGGTTCGCCGAGGTCTCGAAGCGCACCGAGTCGAAGACGTAGAACTCGGCCTCGGGGCCGAAGTAGGCGGTGTCGGCGATGCCGGTGGAGGCGAGGTACGCCTCGGCCTTCTTCGCGATGTTCCGCGGGTCACGGCTGTACTGCTCGCCCGTGATCGGGTCGTGGATGAAGAAGTTGATGTTCAGCGTCTTGTCGCGGCGGAAGGGGTCCACGCGGGCCGTCGACAGGTCGGCGCGGAGCGCCATGTCGGACTCGTGGATGGCCTGGAAACCGCGGATCGACGAGCCGTCGAAGGCGAGCTCCTCGGACGGGTCGAACGCCGTCGCGGGGATCGTGAAGTGCTGCATCACACCCGGAAGGTCGCAGAACCGGACGTCGACCATCTTGACGTCGTTGTCCTTGATGAACTTCTGGACCTCGTCGGCGTTCTGGAATCCGTTGTTCTGGGACATCCAACTCCTCCTACTCCCGGCCCGGGGAGGGGCGGGGTTGCAGCTCGGTCGTGCGGCCAGTGCGGTGGCACACGCTGGACCCGACCATAGGCAGACGGGATTTCTCAAGCATGACCCAATTGTTTCGTCGAAGTTAACCGGGGTGGGTGTCGTCGCGCGCGCCGGCGCCGTACTCCCACCCGGGCCGAAGTGATCAAAAACGGGCGCAGTACCGTGGTCGGGTGGACAACAGGCAAGCAATCGGATCTTGGCTCTCCGGCCCCCGCGCGGCGGCCGAGGACGCAGGCGTCGACTTCGGCTACCGCGGTCAGCAGCTCGGGCTGCCCGAGGAGGGACCCGGTTCGATCGCCCGCCCCGGGCGTCGTCTCGGCGCCCTCGCCGTCGACTGGGCCCTCTGCATCCTGATCGCATACGGCCTGATCACCGACGGCTACAACCAGGCGACGGGCAACTGGGCCCTGCTCATCCTGTTCGTCCTGAGCGTCCTGACGGTCGGCACCGTCGGCTCGACGCCCGGCAAGCGGCTCTTCGGCCTGCGCGTCGTCTCCATGAACGGCGGGCGCCTCGGCCTGTTCCGCGTGGCGGTCCGCTCCCTGCTCGTCTGCCTGGCCATCCCGGCCCTCATCTGGGACCGCGACGGCCGCGGCCTCCACGACCGCCTCGCGGCCGCCGTCCAGGTCCGCATCTGACCCGGACCGCCGTTCAGGTCCGTATCTGACCCGGACCGCCGTTCAGGTCCGTATCTGAACCAGGAATACGAGAAGGGCCCCGGACCGCATGGTCCGGGGCCTTTCTCGTCAGGTCGGGGTGTCAGCGCATCTTTCCGCCGCGCGGCATCCGCATGCCCTTCGGCATCGGACCCTTCGGCAGCGGCATGTTGCTCATCAGGTCGCCCATCGCCCGCAGCCGGTCGTTGGCCGCGGTCACCTGCGGGCCGTTGAGCACCCGAGGCAGCTTGAGCATGGTCGTACGGATCTTCTTCAGCGGCACCTGGCCCTCGCCGTCGCCGACGATGATGTCGGTCACCGGCACGTCCACCACGACGCGGCTCATCCGCTTCTTCTCGGCCGCGAGCAGGGTCTTCACCCGGTTCGGGTTGCCCTCGGCCACCAGCACGATGCCCGCCCGGCCGACCGCGCGGTGCACGACGTCCTGGCTGCGGTTCATCGCGACCGCGGGGGTCGTCGTCCAGCCGCGCCCGACGTTCTGCAGCACCGCCGCAGCCGCGCCCGGCTGGCCCTCCATCTGCCCGAAGGCAGCGCGCTCGGCGCGTCGCCCGAAGACGACGGCCGCCGCCAGGAGCGCCAGGACGAAGCCCAGGATGCCCAGGTAGACCGGATGACCGATGAGGAAGCCGATCGCGAGGAGGACACCGAGTACGACGATGCCCACGCCCGCGACGACCAGACCGACCTTCGGGTCCGCCTTCCGGGTCATCTGGTACGTGAGGGCGATCTGCTTCAGTCGCCCGGGGTTCGCAGCGTCAGCGCTGCTCGTGTTTGCCTTCCTCGCCATGTCCTGAAGTTTACGTGGCCCGGGAAGCCCGGCCGGACGCGACCTCCATCACGTGCTGGGCCTCCACCCGGTCCTTGGCGCGGCGGCGGTCCTCCAGGACGGAGTTCCAGGCGTTGCGCCGGGCGGTGCGCTGGCCGGCGCCCAGGAGCAGGGCCTCCACGGCCTTCAGGGCGTCGGTGACGGACGGGATCGCGGTGACGCGGACGTGCGTCGATGCGGCCGGCATGTCGGGGTCCTCCCTCGATTGCGGGTGAGACGAGGTGGGGGGTGTGAGCGGGTGGTGGCGGTGAGTGAAACCAGGCTCACAGATCGGTGTTACCAGGGCGTGACCCGGTGGTCAAACACTGATGAAACGTTGATGCGGCCATGTGGAGGACCGGGCGGACGGCGACGCGGCCCGTACGCCCCCGCTGAGCTGCGGGGGCGTACGGGCCGCGTCGGATCCGGCCAGTACTGACCGGTAACTACTTGTGCGCCGATTCACACAGGCGCGGTGGTGCAGCGGGGTGGTTCAGACCGCCTGCGTGGCGTTGTCGACCGCGCCGCGCTTCTCGATCGCCTGCTGGAACAGACGGCCCGCGCGGTACGAGGAACGGACCAGCGGGCCCGACATCACGCCGGAGAAACCGATCTCGTCGGCCTCCTCCTTCAGCTCCACGAACTCCTGCGGCTTCACCCAGCGCTCCACGGGGTGGTGCCGGACCGAGGGGCGCAGGTACTGCGTGATCGTGATGAGCTCGCAACCCGCGTCGTGCAGCTGCTGGAGCGCCTCGCTGATCTCCTCGCGGGTCTCGCCCATGCCGAGGATCAGGTTCGACTTCGTGACCAGACCGTAGTCACGGGCCTGGGTGATGACGTCCAGGGAGCGCTCGTAGCGGAAGCCCGGACGGATCCGCTTGAAGATCCGCGGGACGGTCTCGACGTTGTGCGCGAAGACCTCGGGGCGCGAGTCGAAGACCTCCTTCAAGAGCTCCGGCACCGCGTTGAAGTCGGGGGCGAGCAGCTCGACCTTGGTGCGGCCGTCGGCGCGGTCCGCGGTCTGCTGGTGGATCTGGCGCACCGTCTCCGCGTACAGCCAGGCGCCGCCGTCCTCCAGGTCGTCGCGCGCGACGCCCGTGATGGTGGCGTAGTTCAGGTCCATCGTGACGACCGACTCGCCCACGCGGCGCGGCTCGTCACGGTCCAGCGCCTCGGGCTTGCCCGTGTCGATCTGGCAGAAGTCGCAGCGCCGGGTGCACTGGTCACCGCCGATGAGGAAGGTCGCCTCGCGGTCCTCCCAGCACTCGAAGATGTTGGGACAGCCCGCCTCCTGGCAGACCGTGTGCAGGCCCTCGCTCTTCACGAGGCCCTGCATCTTCGTGTACTCGGGACCCATCTTCGCGCGGGTCTTGATCCACTCGGGCTTGCGCTCGATGGGGGTCTGGGCGTTCCGGACCTCCAGGCGCAGCATCTTGCGTCCGTCGGGGGCGACTGCGGACACATCGGCTCCTGTAGCTTCGATTCTTCGGCGCACACCAGGGTACGCCCGTTGCTTCCATGCCTTGCTCTACGCCTGGCCAACCTGTGGCCAGAGCCCGGCATTCCTCAGGCCGAGGCCCGCTCGATCTCCCGCGGCTTCAGCTCCGCGTTCTCCAGCACCTCCCGCAGATGCTTCTCCGCGACCGGGAGGACCTCCTCGATCGCGAGGTCCCGGCCCAGCTCGTTGGCGAGCGAGGTCACACCCGCGTCGCGGATGCCGCACGGGATGATCCGGTCGAACCAGGCGTTGTCCGGGTTCACGTTGAGGGCGAAGCCGTGCATGGTGACGCCCTTGGCGACCCGGATGCCGATGGCGGCGAGCTTGCGGTCCTCGCGGCGCTGGCCGGCGTTGGACGGGGCGTACTCGGGACCGTTCAGGCGCGGATCGAACTCCTCGTCGGTCAGACGCGGGTCGAAGTCCAGGGAGAGTCCGCCGAGCGAAGGGCGCTGCTCGACCGGGTCACCGAGGACCCAGACGCCGCTGCGGCCCTCGACCCGGCTGGTCTCCACACCGAACTCGGCGGCCGTACGGATCAGGGCCTCCTCCAGGCGGCGCACGTGCGCGACGACGTCCACCGGGCGGGGCAGCTTCATGATCGGATAGCCGACCAGCTGGCCGGGGCCGTGCCAGGTGATCTTTCCGCCCCGGTCCACGTCCACCACCGGCGTCCCGTCCAGCGGGCGCTCGTTCTCCTGCGTGCGCCGGCCGGCCGTGTAGACCGGCGGGTGCTCCAGCAGCAGACAGGTGTCGTCGATCTCGTCGGCGAACCGTGCGGCGTGCACCTCGCGCTGCTTGTCCCAGGCCACCTGGTAGTCGACGGACTGCTCGCCGAACCCAAGGCGGACGAATCGCAGCTCACTCACGGCCATGCCTCCTCCTGGGTGCCGGGAGCCGGGGACCGGGGATCATCCCGGGCCGGCGCGGCACCATGCGTCATTCGCACCCATGCCACTGTACGGCGGCGCCGGGGACACCCCTCCGGCAGGTGGACGGGGGCGCCTACGTCAGCGGTGCCGTCAATCCTCACACGATCGGATGAATGTGGGGCGAAGGCGGCGGTACGGGCCGTGAGGACCGCTAAATTCACGCCGTTCCATGAGGGTCCGACGGGGCTGCCGTCCGGACCCGGAAGGCAGGAGACCGCACAGCTGATGACGGAACGACCACCGCAGCGCATCCCGAACCGCCAGCTCGCCTCGCTCATCGCCGAAGCCGGGTTCTCCAACGCGGGGCTCGCCAGACGGGTCGACCAGCTCGGTCTGGAACACGGGCTCGACCTGCGGTACGACAAGACCTCCGTGACCCGCTGGCTCCGCGGACAGCAGCCGCGCGGCACCACCCCGGCCCTCATCGCCGAGGTCTTCACCCGTCGCCTCGGCCGCCGCCTCTCCGCCCAGGACCTCGGCCTCGACGCCTGCGCGCCCGTCTACGCGGGCCTGGAGTTCGCCGCCACCCCCGAGGAGGCCGTCGACATCGTCAGCGGCCTGTGGCGCAAGGACTCCGGCAGCCACGCCGAACTCCGCAAGATCGCCTTCACCCCCGCCGGCCTGGTCGTCCCCAGCCGCGACTGGCTCATCGGCCGCGCCGACGACCGGGTCGCACGCGGCGAACCGGCCCCGGGCACGGCCGCCCGCCCCCCGGCGGCCCCCACCGGCACGCCCGCCCACGACCCCCGGGTCCCCTCCCAGGGGCGCTTCTCCGTCCCCCGCCAGCGCGGTACGGACCGGGGCCCCGGGCAGCGCGTCTCCAGCGGTGACATCGCCGCCCTCCGCTCCGTCGGCGAGCTCTTCCGCACCCTCGACCACGCCTACGGCGGCGGTCACGCCCGCCAGGCCCTCGTCCGCTACCTGGAGCACGAGGCAGAGCCCATGCTGCGCGGCACGTACGGCGAGAGCACCGGCCGGCGCCTCTTCGCCGCGGCCGCCGACCTCACCCGGCTCGCCGGCTGGACCTCGTACGACATCGCCGCCCACGGCCTCGCCCAGCGCTACTTCGTCCAGGCGCTGCGCCTCGCCCAGGCCGCCGGGGACCGCGCCTACGGCTCGTACGTGCTCCTCACCATGAGCTGCCAGGCCGTCTACCTCGGCCACGGGCGCGAGGCCGTACAGCTCGCCCGGGTCGCCCAGCAGGGCGTCGGCCCCGCCGCGCCGCCCGTCGTCCAGGCGATGCTGCACGCGGTCGAGGCGCGGGGCCACGCGGTGCTGGGCGAGGCGCGGGCCTGCAGCGCCTCCCTCGTCCGGGCGGAACGGGCCCTGGAGGCGGCCCGGCCAGGCGACGAGGTGCCCTACTGGGCCCGTCACTTCGACGAGGCCCAGCTCGCCGACGAACTCGGGCACTGCCACCGCGACCTCCAGCAGTACCGCCCCGCCGCCCAGCACGCGGAACGCGCCCTCCAGCTCCGCGCCCCCGGCTTCGCCCGCAGCCGCCTCTTCTGCCGGGTGGTCCTGGCCACCTCCCGCCTGGCCCTCGGCGAACTGGACCAGGCGTGCGCGCTGGGCGCGGAGGCGGCGCAGCAGGCGTCCGAGATGCGGTCGGCGCGGGCGGTCGAGTACGTACGGGACTTCGAACGCCGCCTGGAGCCGTACCGCGACGCGCCGGCGGCCCGCACGTACCGCGACCGGGTGGCCGCGATCGGCTGACACGCCCGGGCGACGCCACCAGTACCCGGGACGCCGCCCCACGCCGAGCCGGGGTTGCTGCCCCCGCCCGCCTGCCGTGGGCTGCGTCCCGCTCCGGGGGCTCCCGCGCCGCCCGCGCCCGCACCACCGGGGGCGGCGACCCGGGGCGGCGGGGTCCGCCACCCGGCCCGAAGGGGGGGCGGGCCCCGCGGCCCAAGCGACCGGCCGGGGGTCAGGCCGCCGTGGCTGGGGGTTCGGCCGGGGGCCGGACGTGGAGGTCCGTCAGGAGGGAGTGCGCCGCGCGGTGGGCCGAGGCGAGCGCACCCGCCACCGTGCTCGTGTCGCGGTGGTCGCCGCAGACGTACAGGCCCGCCAGCAGCCGGACCGAGCGGTGGCCGTCGTGCGGCGGCGGCATCGCGGGCACCGCCTCGCGGGTGTGGCGGAGGGCCAGCAGTTCCCAGTCGTCCGTCGACGTGCCGTACAGGGTGGCGAGGTGTTTGCGGACCCGGCGTTCCGTGTCGTCCGGGGGCGTACCCAGCACCGTCGAGGTGATCAGGGGGCGACCCGAAGGAGCCCGGGACGGGTCCACCGCGCTCATCACTGCCGTGTGCGCCACCGGCCCGCCGGCGTCGGACTCCAGCAGCAGGGTGGGGTCCGCGGTGGGTGCCACGGGCGCCGTGTGGTGAAGGACCGTCACCGGGTGGAAGCCGGGCACCCGCAGGCCCGGCAGCAGCTCCGCCGCCGTCCGCGCGCCCGTGGCCAGGAGCACCGAGCGGCAGCCGATGACACCGTGCTCGGCCGTCGTGACGCGGGAGACCGACACGTCCGTGACCCGCACGCCGGTGCGGACGGTGCCCGGCGGCAGCGCGGCGGCGAGCCGTTCGGGGAGCGCCGCCGAGCCGCCTTCGGGGACGGCGGGCCGGCCCCGGGCGAAGGCCCGCAGCGCCAGGTCCGCCTGACGGCTCGACATGCCGAGGTCCGGGTCGGCGAGGAGCGCGGCGAGCAGCGGCCGCAGCACCCCCTGCACGGTCCGGGCGGGGAGCCGGGCGGTCAGGGCCTCCCGTGCGGTCCGTTCGGGCCGGGCGAGCAGCCGCTGCGCCGGGGTGGCGGCGAGCCGGACGAGGGAGGCGCCGAGCCTCGCCTGGTCGAGCGAGGCGGCAGGATTCCGGGGGGCGCTCGCGAGGGCGCGCGCCACACTGAACGCTCCCCCCACGCCCCGGTGGACCCCGCCGCCCCGGTGGCCGGCCGCCCGGCGCGGGTGCGGGACGCCCCACCGCGCGTACCGCCCGTCGCTGTGCACGAGCACCCCGGGGGCGAACGGGCGCAGCGCGAGCCCGGCGAGCCCCGGTGTGGCCCGGAGTTCCTCGGGCGAGAGGGTGAGCAGCGGGCCCACCCGGTCGAGCCGGAAGCCGTCGACCACGTCGGTGGCCAGCCGGCCGCCGACCCCCGGTTCCGCCTCCAGGACGGCGACGGCCAGTCCGGCGCAGGTCAGCCGTCGGGCGGCCGCGAGTCCCGCGATTCCGGCTCCTACGATGACGACGTCGACGGTCTCCACGACGTCCCTGTGCTGTGCGCTACTTGCGGTACTGAGCACGTGCCCCTCCCCAGGTCGGCGCGCCGGTGGGAGGCCTTATGCCCCCAACGGGCCCCCGGAATGCCCGAGTTCGCGTTCGTATCGAACCGTGGGCTTCGACAGTGGGCGTCGAGCCTAGGCAGCGTCGAGCGGGAAGTCGGCCCGCGCGCGGCGGGGTGCACGCAGCACGGGGGAGCGCAGGAGGGCGGGAACGCGTGGGGGAGGGGCCGCGCCCGGGACCGTCAGCGCAGTGCGGCCCTGATCGAGTCGTCGATCGTCGGGAAGGCGAAGTCGAAGCCGGTCTCCAACAGCCGTCCCGGGAGCACCCGCTGACTGCCCAGCACGTCCTGGGCGAAGTCGCCGAGGACGATCTTCAGGGCCGGTGCGGGGACGGTGAAGAGGGTCGGGCGGCGCAGCACCCGGCCCATCGCCGCCGTCACCTCGCGGTTGGTGACGGGCTCGGGGGCCGTCAGGTTCACCGGGCCGGAGAGGGCCGGGGTGTCGACGAGGTGGCGCAGGGCGGCCACCTCGTCGTGGAGGGCGATGTGCGACCAGTACTGGCGGCCGTCGCCCATCCGTCCGCCGAGTCCGGCGCGGAAGACGGGGAAGAGCCGCCCCCAGGCGCCGCCCTGGCGGGCCACCACCAGGCCCGTGCGGGCGTAGGTGACCCGGATGCCGGCCTCCTCGGCGGGGGCGGCCGCGGCCTCCCACTCCACGCAGACCGAGGGCAGGAAGCCCGTGCCGGCGGGGGCGCTCTCGTCCACCGCGCGCGTGCCGGTGTCGCCGTACCAGCCGAGTGCCGTGCCGCAGACCAGGGCCTCCGGCGGGTCCGCGAGCGAGGCGAGGGCCTGGGCGATCGCCGTCGTGCCGAGGACGCGGCTGTCCCGGATCTCCTTCTTGTACGCCTCGTTCCAGCGGCGCTCGCCGACCCCGGCGCCCGCCAGGTGCACGACGGCGTCCACGCCGACGAGCCCGGCGGCGTCCACGTACAGCCGCTTCGGGTCCCATTCGACCTCGTCGGCGGTCCGGGCCGGGCGGCGGACGAGGCGGAGGACGTCGTGGCCGTCGGCGCGCAGGGAGCGGACCAGGGCCGAGCCGATGAGCCCGGAGGCGCCGGTGACGGCGACACGCTTGCGAGTGGCGGAACGCTGCATGGCCACCATCCTGCCCTCCCCGGGCGGCGCGTGGCACAGTGGCCGCCATGATCGTGCCGGAGACGCAGATACGTACCGCCGTGCAGGACGACGACGCCACGCTCGCGGAGCTCGACCGGACCACCTGGTCGACCCTCCACGCCGTGCTGCCCGCCCCGGAGCCGGGCGCGCCCTTCTTCGACGAGCGCCACCTGCCCGAGCACTACCTCGTGGCGGTGCGCGGCGGGGCGGTCGTGGGTTACGTCCGGGTGGCGCCGCCGACCCCGCTCGCCGCCACCGCCCACGTGCGCCAGATCCAGGGCCTCGCCGTCGCCGGGTCCGCCCGGGGCAGGGGCGTCGCCCGGGCGCTGCTGCGGGCCGCGATGGACCGGTCCCGGGAGCAGGGCGCCGTCCGGATCACCCTGCGGGTCCTCGGCCACAACGCGCCGGCCCGCGCGCTCTACGCCTCGGAGGGCTTCGCGGTGGAGGGCGTGCTGCGGGGGGAGCTGTTCCTCGACGGGGCGTACGTGGACGACGTCCTCATGGGCCGGTCATTGGTCTGAGGCCAGCAGCCGCATACCGCCCATCAGCTCGCGCAGGCAGCGGACCGCGAGGGCGGCCGGTGCGCCCTCCCCGCGCTCGGGCCCGTCCGTCTCCGCCCAGCTCTCCAGGGCGATGCGGATGGCGTCGGTGGCCGCCGCCGCCGCGAGCCGTACCTCCAGCGGGTCGGCGTCCGGTCCGGCGAGCCCGGCGACGACCTCGCGCAGCCGCTCCTCGGACTCCTGGTTGACCCGGTACCAGACGGCCCGGAGGGCGGGGTCCTCGGCGGCGGCCCGCAGCAGCCCGCGCGTCCAGCGCAGGCCCTCGGTCTCCGCCCCGGTCTCCGGGGTCAGCGATGCGGCGATCGAGCGCTCCAGGGCCTCGGGCACGCCGGCGCCCGGTTCCGTCGCCGCGAGCTGTTCCCGCCAGCGGTCGGCGCCGCCCGCGAGGAGGGGGGCGACGGCGTCCTGCTTGGAGCGGAAGTAGCGGTAGAAGGTGCGCAGGGCGACGCCGGCCCGCTGGGCGATCTCCTCGGCCGTGGTGCCGTCGGGGCCGTGCTCGGTGAAGAGCTCGGCGGCGGCGCGGGCGATGTCCAGCTGGGTGGCGGCCTTGCGGCGCTCCGTCAGCGAGGGGGAGGGGGGCGTGGCGCCCTCGGGCTTGGTGCTCACCCCACGAAGCGTACGCCTGCGGGTGTCGAAGGTGCACGATGTGCAGGTGTGGCAAAACGTGCCACTCGGGCGTACGGTGGCAGCGTTCCCCGGAAAGCTTGACATCGAGAGGTTGTCGACATGAACCAGCTGACCCGTTACGAAGGACGCCGCGCCCTCATCACCGGCGGCGGCTCCGGCATCGGGCAGGCCACCGTCCTGCGCATGCTCGCCGAGGGCGGCCGGGTCGTCGCCGCCGACGTCAGCGAGGACGGCCTCAAGGACACCGTCGCCAAGGCCGGCGACGCCGCCGACCGCCTCACCACCGTCGTCCTGAACGTCGCCGACGAGGCCTCCGTACGGGCCGGCGTCGCCGCCGCCGTCGAGGCGCTCGGCGGCCTGGACGTCCTGGTCAACGCGGCCGGGATCCTGCGCTCCTCGCACACCCACGAGACGAGCCTGGACTCCTTCGAGCAGGTGATCCGGGTCAACCTCACCGGCACCTTCCTCATGATCCGCGAGGCGATCCCCGCCCTCCTGGAGGGCGACGGCTCCGCCGTCGTGAACTTCTCCTCCACCTCCGCGATGTTCGCCCACCCCTACATGTCCGCCTACGCGGCCAGCAAGGGCGGCATACAGTCCATGACCCACGCGCTCGCCTCCGAGTACGCCAAGCAGGGCATCCGCTTCACCGCCGTCCAGCCCGGCTCCATCTCCTCCGGCATGACCGACGGCTCCGGCGCCAGCAAGCAGTCCGCCGGCCCCGGCCTGCCCGAGGACACCGACTGGTCCCTCTTCGCGAAGCTCGCCCCCGCCCTCGGCCAGGGCTTCGCCGGCCCCGAGACCGTCGCCGGCGTCGTCGCGATGCTCGCCTCCGAGGACGGCAGGTTCATCACCGGCACCGAGGTCCGCGTCGACGGCGGGACCCACTTCTGATGACCGCCCGCGAGGTCTTCGGCGGCCGTACGGCCGTCATCACCGGCGCCTCCTCCGGGATCGGCGCCGGCCTCGCCCGGCACGCCGCCGGACTCGGCATGAAGCTGGTCCTCGCCGACATCGCCGCCGAGCGGCTCGCCGAGTTCGCGGGCGAGCTGTCCGCGACCGGCGCCGAGGTCACCGCCGTCGTCACCGACGTCGCCGACCCCGCCTCGGTCGAGGCCCTCGCCGACACCGCGTACACCTGCCACGGCGCCGTCGACCTGCTCGTCAACAACGCCGGGATCATGGCCATGGGCTACTCCTGGGAGATCCCGGCCGCGCGCTGGGACGCCATGCTCCGGATCAACATCGGCGGGTACGTCAACGGCATCCGGGCCTTCGTCCCGCGCATGCTGGAGCGCGGCGAGAAGGCCTGGGTGGTCAACGTCTCCTCGGTCGGCGGCATGCTGCCCAGCCCGCTGATGGCGCCGTACAGCGTCACCAAGTTCGGCACGCTCGCCCTCACCGAGTCTCTGCACTACGAGATGCAGATGAAGGGCGCCCCGATCCAGGTGTCCGTCGTGACGCCCGGCTCGGTCAAGAGCGAGATCTTCAAGGCCGCCCGCCCCGGCGAGACCGAGCCCCCGGAGATCGCCGCCTTCAACGAGCAGCTGCAGAACCTCGCCGACGAGCACGGGCTCACGCCCGAGGAGCACGCGGAGAGGGTCTTCGAGATGGTCGCGGAGGGCAAGTACTGGGCGATCCCGCAGCCCGAGCAGCTCTTCCCGGCGCTCCAGCCGCGCACGGACATGATCCTCGGCCAGGAGAACCCCCGGCTCCAGCTGGGCTGATCGGTACGGATCCCGGGGGCCCCGCCTCCGGGATCCGCGCTACACCGCCCCGAAGCGCTCCCACAGCCGGGGGAAGCGGGCCGCGAGCACGTCGTCGTCCTCCAGGTCGAAGGGCGTGCCCAGCGGCTCCCCGCCCGGCATCGGAATGCCCAGGTCGGGGGTCTCGGCGCCGGTCAGCTGCTCGTACGCCTCGTCCGCCGCGAAGCCGATCTCCTCGCCGTCCCCGTCGATCTCCACGTCGAATTCGTCGAGCAGCTCCGCCAGCGCGTCCGGATCGTGCACGCCCCCCTCGTACACCTCCCGGCCCTGGCCGATCAGCCAGCAGCGGAACGAGTCGAAGGTCTCGTCGCCCGCCCCGTCGAACAGCACGGCTGCCGCACCCCACAGATCCCAGAGGTACGCGCGGTTGTAGCGGGCCTCGAAATGGCGCGCGTAGTCGAGCACCGAGTCCGGGTCAAGGCGCGTCAGCCGCTCCACGAGCAGATCGGCCTGCTCCTCGGGGTCGCCCTCGGCTTCCTCGCGGGTGGCGTCGATGATCTCCCAGAACTCGGTCTCGTCCATCACGGCTCCAGCATCGTGGCTCGGGGAGTCCGACGCACCCGGAAAGTCGGAAATGAATCCGGACGGAAGGTGTCGTGCTTTCCTGTCAGCCTGGTGGCCATGACGACTGAAACCACACCCCTGCGGGGACGGATCTGCCTGGTCGCCGGGGCCACCCGGGGCGCCGGACGGGCCACCGCCGTCCAGCTCGGCGCCGCCGGAGCCACCGTCTACGTCACGGGGCGCACCACCCGCGAGAAGGTCAGCGAGGTCGGCCGCGCCACCGAGACCATCGAGGAGACCGCCGAACTGGTGACGGCCGCCGGTGGCGAGGGCGTCGCCGTCCCCACCGACCACCTGGAGCCCGAGCAGGTGCGGGCCCTCGTCGACCGGATCGACCGCGAGCGGGGCCGGCTCGACGTCCTCGTCAACGACGTGTGGGGCGGCGAGCACCTGGTCGTCTTCGGGAAGAAGACCTGGGAGCTCGACCTCGCCAACGGCCTCAGGATGCTCGAACTCGGCGTGCGGACGCACGCCATCACCTCGCACCTCGCGCTGCCGCTGCTGATCCGTCACCCCGGCGGCCTCGTCGTGGAGATGACCGACGGCACCGCCGCGTACAACAACACCCGTTACCGCGAGAACCTCTACTACGACCTCGCCAAGAACGCGCCGATCCGGATGGCCTTCGGCCTCGCGAAGGAGCTGGAGGAGTACGGCGGGACGGCGGTCGCCCTCACCCCCGGCTGGCTCAGGTCCGAGCAGATGCTCAGCGGCTTCGGCGTCACCGAGGAGAACTGGCGCGACGCCACCGAGAGGACCCCCGACTTCGGCATGTCCGAGTCACCGGTCTACGTCGGCCGGGCCGTCGCCGCCCTCGCCGCCGATCCCGACCGGCACCGCTGGACCGGGCAGTCGCTCTCCAGCGGCCTGCTGGCGAAGGAGTACGGCTTCACGGACGCGGACGGTTCGCGGCCGGACGCCTGGGGTTTCCTCGTCGCGGCCGAGACCGGGAAGCCGGACCTGGCCGACTACCGGTAGGCCCGGTCAGACCCCGGCTAGCGGTAGGCCGGGTCAGACCCCGGCTAGCGGTAGGCCGGGTCAGACCCCGGCTACCGGTAGAGATCCGCCATGCTCCGGGCCGCATCCGCGAACTTCGCGCGGAGCGAGTCCGGGGCCAGCACCTCCACCTCCGGGCCGAGCCCGAGCAGCTGGGAGAAGGCGACGTCCTCGCCCTCCACCCGGAGGACGACCCGCACCAGGCCGCCCTCGGCGGCCCCCGCCGCCAGGGCCTCCTCGGCGGCCGCCCGGTCCGTGACGTACGGCAGCCGGCGGGCGCCCGCCTCCGTGAGCCGTACGACCACCTCCGTACGGAGCAGGGAGCGGGTGAACTCCGCCGACCGCTCCTCCCAGAAGACGGACAGGTCGAAGTCCGGGTCCCGGTCGAAGCGCTCCTCGCCCACGGCCACCGCCGTGAACCGGTCCACCCGGTACGTACGGAAGGAGGAGCCCGAGCGCGCGCACACGTACCAGACGCCCGCCTTCAGGACGAGGCCGTACGGCGCGAGCTCCCGCTCCACCTCCGCGCCGTCCCCGCGCCGGTACCGGGCCGACACCCGCCGGTCGTCCCACACCGCCTCCGCCACCGGCGCGAGCAGCTCCGGCGTCTCCGGCTCCTGGTACCAGCCGGGCGCGTCCAGATGGAACCGCCGCGCCGCCGACTCGTGCGCGTCCCGCAGCGAGGGCAGCAGCGCCGCCGACACCTTGAGCCGGGCCGCCGAGGCCGCGTCCTCGAGCCCCATGTCCCGCAGCGCGCCCGGCAGCCCCGACAGGAACAGCGCCTCCGCCTCACCGCGGGCGAGACCGGTCAGCCGCGTGCGGTACCCGCCGACGAGACGGTAGCCGCCGGACCTGCCCCGGTCCGCGTAGACCGGCACCCCCGCCTCGGAGAGCGCGAGGGCGTCCCGGGTGATGGTCCGCTCCGACACCTCCAGTTCGGCGGCGAGCTCGGCGGCGGTCATGGACGGCCGGGACTGGAGCAGGAGCACCAACTTGATGAGGCGGGCGGCACGCATGAACCCATCATGCGTGCCGCCCGCCCCCAAGCTCTCGGCTTCGCTCGAGCAGGGGGGACCCCCGCGGCGAAGCAAGGACCCTTACAGGCCGTAGCGCTCGCGCGCCTCCTTCACGGCCGTCGCCCGGACCTCGCCGCGGCGGGCCAGCTGGGCCAGGGCCGCGACGACGATCGACTGGGCGTCGACGCCGAAGTGGCGGCGGGCCGCGTCGCGGGTGTCCGAGAGGCCGAAGCCGTCGGCGCCCAGCGAGGACCAGTCCTGCTCGACCCACTGCGCGATCTGGTCCGGGACCTGGCGCATGTAGTCGGAGACCGCGAGGACCGGGGAGTCGATGCCGTCGAGGGCCTTGCGGATGTACGGCACCTGCTCCTCGCCGCGCAGCAGCGCCGCGTCCGCCTCCAGGGCGTCGCGCCGCAGCTCCGTCCAGGAGGTCGCGGACCACACGTCGGCGGCCACGCCCCACTCGGCGGCGAGCAGCTTCTGCGCCTCCAGGGCCCAGTGGATGGCCGTGCCGGAGGAGAGGAGCTGGATGCGGGAGGCGTTCGCGGGCAGCTCCAGGCCGGCCGACTCGGCCGTGTTGAAGCGGTAGAGGCCCTTGACGATGCCCTCGTCGATGCCGGACGGCTTGGCCGGCTGCGGCATCGGCTCGTTGTAGACGGTGAGGTAGTAGAAGACGTTCTGGTCCTCGCCCTCGGCGGCCTCGCCGTACATCCGGCGCAGACCCTCCTTGACGATGACCGCGACCTCGTAGGCGAACGCCGGGTCGTACGTCAGCGCCGCCGGGTTCGTGGCGGCGATCACCGGCGAGTGGCCGTCGGCGTGCTGCAGGCCCTCACCGGTCAGGGTCGTACGGCCCGCGGTGGCGCCGACGAGGAAGCCGCGGCCGAGCTGGTCGCCGAGCTGCCACATCTGGTCGGCGGTCCGCTGCCAGCCGAACATCGAGTAGAAGATGTAGAAGGGGATCATCGCCTCGCCGTGCGTGGAGTACGCGGTGGAAGCGGCGATGAAGTCGGCCATCGAGCCGGCCTCGGTGATGCCCTCGTTCAGGATCTGGCCGTTGACGGCCTCCTTGTAGTACATCAGCTGGTCGCGGTCGACCGGCTCGTACGTCTGGCCCTTCGGCGAGTAGATGCCGAGCGACGGGAACAGCGACTCCATACCGAAGGTACGGGCCTCGTCCGGGACGATCGGGACCCAGCGCTTGCCGGTCTCCTTGTCGCGGATCAGGTCCTTGATGAGTCGCACGAACGCCATCGTGGTGGCCATCGACTGCGAGCCGGAGCCCTTGTCGAACGCGGCGAACGCCTTCTCGGCCGGGGCCGGCAGCGGGGCGAGCGCGTGGGTGCGGCGGGCCGGGGCCGGGCCGCCGAGGGCCGCGCGGCGCTCCTGGAGGTAGCGGACCTCGGGGGAGTCGGCGCCGGGGTGGCCGTACGGCACCTGGCCGTCGACGAACTGCGCGTCCGAGATGGGCAGCTCAAGAAGGTCACGCATGTTCTTGAACTCGTCCGTCGTGAGCTTCTTCATCTGGTGGTTCGCGTTCTTCGACGCGAAGCCCTCACCCAGGGTGAAGCCCTTGACGGTCTGCGCCAGGATGACCGTCGGCGCGCCCTTGAACTCCAGGGCGGCCTTGTACGCGGCGTACACCTTGCGCGGCTCGTGGCCACCGCGGGAGAGGTGGAAGCACTCGAGGATCTTGTCGTCGCTGAGCAGCTGCGCCATCGCGACGAGCGCCGGGTCCTTGCCGAAGAAGTCCTGGCGGATGTAGGCGGCGTCGCGGGTCTGGTACGTCTGGACCTGCGCGTCCGGCACCTCGCGGAGGCGGCGGACGAGGGCGCCGGTGGTGTCGAGCGCGAACAGCTCGTCCCAGGCGTTGCCCCACAGCGACTTCACGACGTTCCAGCCGGCGCCGCGGAACTGGGCCTCCAGCTCCTGCACGATCTTGAAGTTGGCGCGGACCGGGCCGTCGAGGCGCTGCAGGTTGCAGTTGATGACGAAGGTCAGGTTGTCCAGACCCTCGCGGGCCGCCAGGGCGAGGGCCGCGGTCGACTCGGGCTCGTCCATCTCGCCGTCACCGAGGAACGCCCACACGTGCGAGGCGGAGACGTCCTTGATGGAGCGGTTCGTCAGGTAGCGGTTGAAGCGCGCCTGGTAGATCGCGGAGAGCGGGCCGAGTCCCATGGAGACGGTGGGGAACTCCCACAGCCAGGGGAGGCGCCGCGGGTGCGGGTAGGAGGGCAGGCCGTTGCCGCCGGACTCCTGCCGGAAGTTGTCGAGGTGGGCCTCGTTCAGGCGCCCGTCCAGGAACGCGCGGGCGTAGATGCCGGGGGAGGCGTGGCCCTGGATGTAGAGCTGGTCGCCGGAACCGTCGGCTTCCTTGCCCTTGAAGAAGTGGTTGAAGCCCGTCTCGTAGAGCCAGGCCGCGGAGGCGAAGGTGGCGATGTGGCCGCCGACGCCGTGCTTGGAGCCGCGGGTGACCATCGCGGCCGCGTTCCAGCGGTTCCACGCGGTGATCTTCCGCTCCATCTCCTCGTCGCCGCCCAGCTCGGTGATCGAGGGCTCGGCGGAGGTGGGGATGGTGTTGACGTAGTCCGTCTCCAGGAGCTTCGGCAGGGCCAGGCCCGCGCCCTCGGCGTGCTGGAGCGTGCGGCGCATCAGGTAGGCGGCCCGGTGGGGCCCGGCGGCCTTGGTGACGGCGTCCAGGGAGGCCGCCCACTCGGCGGTCTCCTCGGTGTCACGGTCCGGGAGCTGGTCGAGCTCGCTCGGAATCTTGCCTACGGGACCGGTCATGATCGCCGCCTTCCGGACAGATGGGGGTGGAGAAGGGTTGCCTTGTCTGGCAGGACAGGGCGAAGGGCCGGGTAGCGGCCCGCCGAAGACTGTAAACCGGCGATCGATGATCGATCAAAGGGTTGAAGGCGAAAACCTCTTCAGATCGAGAAAGTCGGCACAGGGTGCCAGGGAAAAGGGCACCCGGTGCCTCGTCTTCTGTCCTGTTTTCGCAGGTGGGACCGGCTGTCTGAGGAGGTGCTCGCACGAATGAGCGGGCCCACCGGACGGTGGACCCGCTCACTGTGCGTGAAACCGTGGCTCAGGCTCTCGGGGCGCAGCCGAGCACATGCGCCTTCACCAGGGCGCCGATGTTCGGGTCGCCCCGCCGGAAGGCCTCCACGAGCTCCTGGTGCTCCTCCGCGTACGACTTCTGGACCGTGCCCAGCCAGCGGATCGAGAGGGCGGTGAAGACCTCGATGCCGAGCGTCTCCCAGGTGTGCAGCAGGACGCCGTTCCCGGCCGCCTTCACCAGCTCCCGGTGGAAGGCCACCGTGTGCCGGACCTGCGCCGTCCCGTCCGCGGCCGCGTCCGCCTCGTACAGGGCCGCCACGTGCGGCTCCAGGGCCGAGCAGTCCGTCGCGAGCCGCCCGGCCGCCAGCTCGGCCGCGATCTGCTCAAGCCCGGCGCGTACGGGGTAGCTCTCCTCCAGGTCGGCCGCGGTGAGGTTGCGGACCCGGACGCCCTTGTTGGGCGCCGACTCGATCAGCCGCAGCGACTCCAGCTCGCGCAGCGCCTCACGGACCGGGGTCTGGGAGACCTCCAGCTCGGTCGCGATCCGACGCTCCACGATGCGCTCGCCCGGCTTCCAGCGGCCGCTGACGATCCCCTCCACGATGTGCTCGCGGATCTGCTCGCGCAGCGAGTGGACGACGGGGACGGTCATGAAGCGGCTCCTCGGGGAGTGTTGACCCTTAGACAATACGGCGGCGCCCCCGTCCGGAAACACTTCCGGACGGGGGCGCCGCAGGTGAGGCTCGTTACGTTGCGCCTCGGGGGACGGATCAGAGACCGAGGTCGACCTCGAACTCGCCGGCCTCCAGGATCGCCTTGACGGCCGTCAGGTAACGGGCCGCGTCGGCGCCGTCCACCAGACGGTGGTCGTAGGACAGCGTCAGGTAGGTCATGTCGCGGACGCCGATGACGGTGCCCTCGGCGGTCTCGATGACGGCCGGACGCTTGACCGTGGCACCGATGCCCAGGATGGCGACCTGGTTCGGCGGCACGATGATCGTGTCGAACAGCGCACCGCGCGAACCGGTGTTGCTGATGGTGAAGGTCGCACCGGCCAGCTCGTCCGGCGTGATCTTGTTGCCGCGGACCTTGCCGGCCAGCTCGGCGGTGGCCTTGGAGATGCCGGCGATGTTCAGGTCGCCCGCACCCTTGATGACCGGGGTCATCAGGCCCTTCTCGGAGTCCACGGCGATGCCGATGTTCTCCGAGTCGAAGTACGTGATCGTGCCCTCGTCCTCGTTGATCCGGGCGTTGATGACCGGGTGGGCCTTCAGCGCCTGGGCCGCCGCCTTCACGAAGAACGGCATCGGGGAGAGCTTGACACCCTCACGGGCGGCGAAGGTGTCCTTCGCCCGGCCGCGCAGCTTCATCAGCTTGGTGATGTCGACCTCGACGACCGAGGACAGCTGGGCCTGGCCGTGCAGCGCCTTCATCATGTTGTCGCCGATGACCTTGCGCATGCGGGTCATCTTGACGGTCTGACCGCGCAGCGGGGAGACCTCGAGGGCCGGGGCCTTCGACGCGGCGGCCGGAGCGGCGGCGGCGGGGGCCGGGGCGGCCTTCTTGGCCTCGGCGGCCGCGAGGACGTCCTGCTTGCGGATGCGGCCGCCGACGCCGGAGCCCTTGACGGACGCCAGGTCGACACCGTTCTCGGTGGCGAGCTTGCGGACCAGCGGGGTCACGTACGCGCCGTCCTCGGCCGGAGTGGCCGCGGGGGTCGCCGGGACCGGGGTCACGACGGCCGGAGCGATGGACGGGGCGGCGGCGACCGGAGCCGGAGCGGCGACCGGGGCGGCCGGGGCCACCGGCGCGGGGGCCGGAGCCGGAGCGGCCGGGGCAGCCGGAGCCGGGGCAGCGGCCGGGGCAGCGGCGGCGGGGGCCGGGGCGGCCGGAGCCGGAGCGGCGGCCGGAGCCGCACCCGCGGCGCCGATGACGGCCAGCTTGGCGCCGACCTCGGCGGTCTCGTCCTCGGCGACGACGATCTCCAGGAGAACGCCGGAGGCGGGGGCGGGGATCTCGGTGTCGACCTTGTCCGTGGAGACCTCGAGCAGCGGCTCGTCGGCCTCGACGGTCTCGCCGACCGACTTCAGCCAGCGGGTGACGGTGCCCTCGGTGACGGACTCGCCCAGCGCAGGCAGGACGACGTCCGTGCCGGTGGCGCCGGCGCCACCGGCAGTCTCAGCCGGAGCCGGAGCGGCCGGGGCCTCGGCCACGGGGGCCGGGGCGGCGGCCGGGGCCGGAGCGGCCTCGGCGGCGGGGGCCGGGGCAGCGGCCGGGGCGCCGGTGCCGTCGTCGATGATGGCCAGCTCGGCGCCGACCTCGACCGTCTCGTCCTCGGCGACCTTGATGGAGGCCAGGATGCCCGAGGCGGGGGCGGGGATCTCGGTGTCGACCTTGTCGGTCGAGACCTCGAGCAGCGGCTCGTCGGCCTCGACACGCTCGCCCTCGGCCTTGAGCCAGCGGGTGACGGTGCCCTCGGTGACGCTCTCGCCGAGCGCCGGCAGGGTTACGGAAACCGACATGGTTTCAGTTGCTCCTAACGAATTGCGGAAAGTGGTCGTCGCGCCCTGTGATGACGTGAGCGTCAGTCGTGGGAGTGCAGAGGCTTGCCGGCCAGGGCCAGGTGGGCCTCGCCGAGCGCCTCGTTCTGCGTCGGGTGGGCGTGGATGAGCTGCGCGACCTCGGCCGGCAGCGCCTCCCAGTTGTAGATCAGCTGAGCTTCGCCGACCTGCTCGCCCATGCGGTCACCGACCATGTGGACGCCGACCACGGCACCGTCCTTGACCTGGACGAGCTTGATCTCGCCCGCGGTCTTGAGGATCTTGCTCTTGCCGTTGCCCGCGAGGTTGTACTTCAGGGCGACGACCTTGTCCGCGCCGTAGATCTCCTTGGCCTTGGCCTCGGTGATGCCGACGGAGGCGACCTCGGGGTGGCAGTACGTCACCCGCGGCACGCCGTCGTAGTCGATCGGGACGGTCTTCAGACCGGCCAGGCGCTCCGCGACGAGGATGCCCTCGGCGAAGCCGACGTGCGCGAGCTGGAGCGTCGGGACGAGGTCGCCCACGGCCGAGATCGTCGGCACGTTGGTACGCATGTACTCGTCGGCCAGGACGTAGCCGCGGTCCATCGCGACGCCCTGCTCCTCGTAGCCGAGACCGGCGGAGACCGGGCCCCGGCCGATGGCGACCAGGAGGACCTCGGCCTCGAAGGTCTTGCCGTCGGCCAGGGTGACCTTGACGCCGTTGTCGGTGTACTCGGCGGACTGGAAGAAGGTGCCGAGGTTGAACTTGATGCCGCGCTTGCGGAACGCGCGCTCAAGAAGCTTCGAGCTGTTCTCGTCCTCGACCGGGACGAGGTGCTTCAGGCCCTCGATCACCGTGACGTCGGTGCCGAAGGACTTCCACGCGGAGGCGAACTCGACGCCGATGACGCCGCCGCCGAGGATGATCGCGGACTCCGGGACCCGGTCCAGGGTCAGCGCGTGGTCCGAGGAGATGATCCGGTTGCCGTCGATCTCCAGGCCCGGCAGCGACTTCGGCACGGAACCGGTGGCCAGGAGGATGTGACGACCCTCGACGCGACGGCCGTCCACGTCGACGGACGTCGGGGAGGACAGGTGGCCGGTGCCCTCGATGTACGTCACCTTGCGGGAGGCGACGAGACCCTGCAGGCCCTTGTACAGGCCCGAGATCACGTCGTCCTTGTACTTGTGCACGGCCTTGATGTCGATGCCCTCGAAAGAGGCCTTGACACCGAACTGCTCCGCCTCGCGCGCCTGGTCGGCGACCTCGCCGGCGTGCAGCAGCGCCTTCGTCGGGATGCAGCCGTTGTGCAGGCAGGTGCCGCCGAGCTTGTTCTTCTCGATCAGTGCGACGTCCAGGCCCAGCTGCGCTCCGCGCAGCGCCGCGGCGTAACCGCCGCTACCGCCGCCGAGGATCACTAGGTCGAAAACGGTGCTGGCGTCGTTCGCCACGTCACGTCCTCCATGCATGTGCGCTCGTCGCCGGTCGTCCTCGACCTGGCGGCGGCTGGTGTCCGGCCGCTTTATTTCGGCCCTGTGGTGGGGGCCCTGTCCTGCCGAGAACCCATCTTCGCACTTGTTGACGGGCGACGGGACGCGGGGCCGTGGTCTGAGACGGCCGATCGTCCGTACGGCGGGGTCACGGCGGCGTACGAAGCTACGGATTTCGTCGCCGGCGAACAGTCGGAGGGGAACGTCGCGGCGAACAGGGGGAGGCCCCGGGAGCCGAAGCTCCCGGGGCCTCCCGTCACACCCGTGCCGCTCAGAGCTCGCCGGCCGCCGTGCGCTCGGCCAGCTTCACCAGGGTGCGGACCGAGGAGCCGGTGCCGCCCTTCGGGGTGTAGCCGTACGGGGCGCCCTCGTGGAAGGCCGGGCCCGCGATGTCCAGGTGGGCCCAGGTGATGCCCTCGCCCACGAACTCCTGGAGGAAGAGACCGGCGACCAGGCCGCCGCCCATCCGGACGCCCATGTTGGCCATGTCGGCGGTGGGGGAGTCCATGGTCTTGCGCAGGTCCGCGGGGAGCGGCATCGGCCAGGACTGCTCGCCGACCTCCTCGGCGATCTCGTGGATCGCGGTCCGGTAGTCGTCGTCGTTGGCCATGATGCCGAAGGTGCGGTCGCCGAGCGCCAGGACCATCGCGCCGGTCAGCGTCGCCACGTCGACGATCGCGTCCGGGTGCTCCTCGGAGGCCTTGGTCAGCGCGTCGGCGAGGACGAGCCGGCCCTCGGCGTCGGTGTTCAGGACCTCGACGGTCTTGCCGCTGTACATGCGAAGGACGTCACCCGGGCGGGTGGCGGAGCCGGACGGCATGTTCTCCGCGAGGGCGAGCCAGCCCGTGACGTTGACCTCCAGGCCGAGGCGGGCCGCGGCGACGACGGACGAGAACACGGCGGCGGCGCCGCTCATGTCGCACTTCATCGTCTCGTTGTGGCCGGCCGGCTTCAGGGAGATGCCGCCCGAGTCGTAGGTGATGCCCTTGCCGACCAGGGCGAGGGTCTTCTCCGCCTTCGGGTGGGTGTAGGCGATCCGGACCAGGCGCGGCGGGTTCACGGAGCCGACGCCGACGCCGAGGATGCCGCCGAAGCCGCCCTTGGCGAGCGCCTTCTCGTCGAGGACCTGGACCTTGAGGCCGTGCTCCTTGCCGGCGGCCTGGGCGGCGGCGGCGAAGGCGGCCGGCGTCAGGTCGTTCGGCGGCTGGTTGATCAGGTCGCGGGCGCGGTTGATCTCCTCGGCGACGGCCTGGGCGCGCTCCGCGGCGGCCTTGTAGGCCTTGTCGCGCGGCTTGGCGCCGAGCAGGGCCACCTCGGCGAGGGGCTTCTTCGCGTCCTTGCCGTTCTCCTGGTACGCCGTGTAGGCGTACGCGCCGAGCAGGGCGCCCTCCGCGATGGCGGCGGCGTCCTCGGCGGCGGCGATCGGCAGCGCGAACGCGGCCTTCTTCGTGCCGGTCAGGGTGCGGGCGGCGGTGCCGGCGGCGCGACGCAGGGTCTCCGCGCCGAAGGACTCGCCGTCCTCGGGGGCAGCGCCCAGGCCGACGGCCAGGACGACGGGGGCCTTGAGACCGGCGGGGGCGGGCAGCTTCGTCGCCTCACCTTCGGCACCCGAGGCGCCCAGGGTCTCCAGGACGGCGGCGAGCCGGCCGTCGAAGGCCTTGTCGACGGCCTCGGCGCCCGAGGCGACGACCAGCGTCTTCCCGGACTTCGCGACGCCGACGACGAGGGCGTCGGCGCGCAGCGTCGCCGCGCCGGCAGTGCTGAGAGTGAGAGCAGTCACGGTGGTGAAATCTCGCTTCCATTGAGTTCTGTGGCGGTCGAAGGGTGGGCCGACCGTGCCCGCCGCATCGTATTTCGGCCCGGAGAGCGCCGAGAACGAGCCTACGCTCGCTCACCCGGTTCGCTCACGGCGGCGGTGATTCACTCATCCGTGGTGTCTCTTTCATGTTTACCCTTCCGGCCCCTGTCGTCCGGTCACACTCGCCTCATTCACGCAAGGACGACACACCGTCCTTCGCCTCATCTGCGACATCTCCACGCGTCCTGCCGGTTCGGGCGGGGCCCGTCGAGGGGGGACACCAGCCATGGACTCCGGCCGAATCCGTACGCCCAGAACCGCGCCCCGCACCGCGGCCGGCGCCCGCACCGCGCCCCGTACCGGTCCTCGTACGGGCAAGATCGCGGCCCTCGCCGCCGCCGCGCTGCTCGCCACCGTCGTCCCCTCCGCGCAGGCGGTCGCCGCGACCGCGCCCCGCGTGGACCTCACCGTCCTCGTCGTCGACGACGGCGGCAGCGCGGTCGGCGCGATCACCGCCGAGCTGAAGGGCTCGGGCGTCCCGTACCGCAGGATCGACCTCAACGACCCGAACCGGCCGGTGCTCGACACGGCCTTCCTCAGCGACACGGTCGACGGGCGGCCCCGCGCCAAGTACCAGGGCGTCGTCCTGCCCCACGAGAGCGCCTTCGGCCCCGACTCCGCCGAGGCCACCGCCCTCCACGCGTACGAGCGGACCTTCGGGATCCCGCAGGTCGACGCCTACACCTGGTCGCACCCCGGCGTCGGCCTCGACTACACCGACCAGGGCGGCTGGTCCGGCGTCCTCGACGGGACCACGGCCGGCGTCACCGCCGCCGGCCGGACGGGCCCCTTCCGTTACCTCGCCGGAGCGCTCACCTTCGAGGACAACGACCCCTCGATCGCCGAGAGCTACGGCTACGCGGGCCGCCCCCGCGCCGGCTACACCAGCTTTCTCGACATCCCCGTCGACGGCGCCGGCGGCGGCCGGGCCAGCCTCGTCGGCGAGTACGCCAGCGACGGGCGCCGCGAACTCGTCGTGACCTTCGCCTACAACCAGTACCAGCGACAGTTCCGCGCCCTCGCCCGCGGCATCGTCGACTGGCTCACCCAGGGCGTCCACCTCGGGCAGAGCCGCAACTACCTCTCCGTCCACGTCGACGACGTCTTCGCACCCGACGCCCGCTGGGACCCCACGCTCGACTGCACCCCCGGCGACTTCGACTGCGTCGGCGACGACGGCGAGGGCGTGAACCCGATCCGCATGACGTCCGCCGACGCCCAGTACGCCGCCGCCTGGCAGAAGGCCTCCGGCTTCACCCTCGACATGGTCTACAACGGCGGCCAGGGCGAGCAGTGGAAGACCGAGCACGGCGGCACCGACCCGCTCACCGACCGGCTCGTCGCCGACCGCGCCCAGTACCGCTGGATCAACCACACCTACACCCACCCCTTCCTCGGCTGCGTCCAGGACAACGCCGTCGTCCCCTGGCAGTGCGCCAGGGACACCGCCGGCAACACCCTCTGGGTCAGCCGCTCCGAGATCTCCGGCCAGATCCGCAACAACTACAACTGGGCCGTCGGCAAGGGCATCTCCGTCGACCGCTCCGAACTCGTCACCGGCGAGCACTCCGGCCTCAAGACCCTGCCCCAGCAGCCCGTCGACAATCCCAACCTCGCCGGCGCCCTCGCCGACAACGGCGTGAAGTGGACCGGGAGCGACAACTCCCGCGAGCCCCAGCAGCGCCCCGTCGGCACCGGCACCGTGAAGACCGTGCCCCGCCACCCGATGAACGTGTACTACAACGTGGGCACCGCCGCCGAGATGACCGACGAGTACAACTGGATCTACACCTCCCGCGCCGACGGCGGCAGCGGCATCTGCGAGTCCAACGCGGCCTCCACCTGCCTGCCCGCCCCGCTCCCCACGGCCACCGGCTACGCCGACCACATCGTGCCGCAGGAAGCCCGCACCGCCCTCTCCCACGTCCTGGGCAACGACCCCCGGCCGCACTACGTGCACCAGTCCAACCTCGCCGAGGAACGCCTCCTCTACCCGGTCCTCGACCGCGTACTCGCCGACTACCGGGCCCTGTTCGCGGCGAACGCGCCCCTGGTGAACCCGGCCCAGAAGGACGTCGGCACCGAACTGAACCGCCGCGCCGCCTGGGACCAGGCCGTCGCCGCCGGAAAGGTCACCGCCTACCGCATCGGCACCACGGTCACCGTCAAGGCGCCCTCCGGCGTCACCGTGCCCGTCACCGCCCCCGAGGGCACCCGCAAGCAGCTCCTCCTCGGCACGACCACCTTCGGGGCGCCCTACGCGGGCACCCGCTCCGCCTGGACCACGCCCGAACTGCTCCAGACCGCCGTCACACTCACGCTCCCGACCGCCTGACCAGCACGTCCTGGGGGGACCCGCTCATGCCGAGCAGTGGCCGTCACGTCACCATGCTCACCGAAGGCACCTATCCGCACGTCCACGGCGGCGTCAGCACCTGGTGCGACCAGCTCGTCCGCGGCATGCCGGAGGTCGACTTCGAGATCCTCGCCCTCACCGGCAGCGGCCGCGAACCCGTCACCTGGGAGCTGCCGCCCAACGTCACCCGGCACACCGCGTACCCCCTCTGGGGCCTGCCGCAGGGGCCGGCCGCGCCCGGCCTGTTCGCCGGAGCGCGCCGGCCCCTGCGGGGGCGCGACCGCCGCCGCTTCCTCGACGCCTACGAACGCGTCCTGCTCGCCCTCCTCGACCCCGAGGCGGGCTGCGACTTCGGCACCGGCCTGTACGAACTCGCCGAACTCGCCCGGCAGGGAAGGCTGACCGCCGCCCTCCGCTCCGAGCGGGCCCTGCGCTCCCTGATGTGGATCTGGACCATGCCGCACCTGCCCACGCTCGCGGCCCGGCCCACCGTCCACGACGCGCTCACCGCCACCGACCTCCTCGAACACGCCCTGCGTCCGCTCGCCGCCCGGATATCCACCGGCGGAGTGGCGCACGCCGTCTCCAGCGGCCTCGCCACCCTGCCGGCGCTCGCCGCGCAGCACTTCGAAGGGGTGCCCTTCCTGCTCACCGAACACGGCATCTACCTCCGCGAGCGCTACCTCGGCTACCGCACCGAAGCGCAACGCTGGCCCGTCAAGGCCCTCATGCTCGGCTTCTACCGCGAGCTCAACACCCTCGGCTACCGCAAGGCCGACCTCATCACCCCCTGCAACCAGTACAACCGGCGCTGGGAGGAGCGCGGCGGAGCCCCCGCCGACCGCATCCGCACCGTCTACAACGGCGTCGACCCGGCCCTCTTCCCCGAGGCCGGACCCGAACCCGAGACCCCCACCCTCAGCTGGTGCGGCCGCGTCGACCCCATCAAGGACCTGGAGACCCTGATCCGGGCCTACGCCATCTGCCGCGCCGAACTCCCCGAGCTGCGGCTGCGGTTGTTCGGCCCGGTCCCCGCCGGGAACGAGGACTACCTCACCCGCCTGGAGAAGCTCGCCGCCGAACTGGGCGTCGCCGACGGCGTCTCCTTCGAGGGCCGGATCAGTGACGTCCCCTCCGCGTACGCCGCCGGCAGCGTGGTCATGCTCTCCTCCATCAGCGAGGGCTTCCCCTTCTCCCTCATCGAGGCCATGTCCTGCGGCCGCGCCACCGTCTCCACGGACGTCGGAGGCGTACGGGAGGCCGTCGGCGACACCGGGATCGTCGTCCCGCCCCGCGAACCGGCCGTCATGGCCGCCGCCGTCTCCGCACTCCTGAGGGACGGCGCCCGCCGCGCCGAACTCGGCCGCCGCGCCCGGCAGCGGGTCGTCGACCGGTTCACCCTGCACCGCTCGGTGGACGGCTTCCGGCAGATCTACCGCGAACTGGCGGGCGCCCGCCCGCCGCGCCCCGCCCCGACCGTCCCCACCGCGCCCCTGCGCCTGAGCATCCCCGCCCCGCGCCGTACCTCCCCGGCCCTCGTCACAGGAGGCACCCCGGCATGAGCGGATCCCTCTGGCTGAAACCCCCGAAGGCGCAGACCCCGCTCGCCGCGATCCCGCGCCCCCGCGGCGAGGACCACGCGGTGCGGGCGACCCCGGCCCCGGCAGGAGGCGACCTCGCCCCCACCCCACCCCCCTCAGAAGGCGACCTCGCCGCCGATCCGCTCGACGAACTCGCCGAACGGCTCGACCGGTTCGTCGCCGCCGCCGTGCACCCGGACGAGATCGCCGCGGTCCTCGAGTCCGACGGCATGACCGACGAGCACATCAAGCTCACCTACGGCCGCGCCGACTCCTTCTCCCTCGCCGAGGACCTCTACGCGCGCGTGGAGCGGCGCCACCCCGAACCGGAGGCACCACCCGCCGGCGCCTGGCACGGCGACCTCGCGGGCTGCCTGCTGCGCGGGCTCGTCTTCGCACTCCCCGGCCTCGCGTACGTCCTCGCCGCGCCGCTGCTCGCCGGGGGCCACGGACGCTTCGGGCTCCCCGCCGGAACCGTCCCGCTCCTCGCCGGGGCCGTCACCGGCTGGGTCTGGAACCAGGCCCTCTCCCACCGCGCCTACACCTGGCTCGGGCTCGGCGACCGGCCCGCCGCCGCCCGCGCCCTGCTCACCGGCGCCCCGGCCGGCGCCCTCGCCGGGACGGCCGTCGCCCTCGCGGCCGCCGCACCCGGCGAGACTCCGGCCGCCGTGTTCGCCGCCGGGCAGTCCCTCTACCTCGCCGCCGCGACCGTGCTCCTCGTCCTCGGCCGCGAACGGGCCCTGCTCGGCGCCCTGCTGCCGCTCGCAGGCGCCGTCCCCGCCTTCCGCTGGGACCTGCCGGACGCGCTGCGCGCCGGACTGCTCCTCGCCTCCCTCACCGCGTCCGTCGTCCTCGCCGCGCTCGTCCTGCGCCCGGGCGCCCGCCGGGGCGCGGCGGGCCGCGGCGGACCCCCGCGCGCCGCCTCCCTCCCGTACGGCCTCTTCGGCCTCGGCAGCGGCCTGCTCGTGCTCCACTCGGGCGTCGGCGACACGCTGGTCGGCGGGGCGGGTGCGGTCATCGCCCTCACCCTCTCCATGGGGCCCGCCGAGTGGCTGCTGCTCCGCTTCCGGGGCGGGAGCCTGACCCGGCTGCGGACCCTCACCACCGCCCGCGAGTTCCGCCGGGCGGTCACCGGCACCCTGGTGGTCTGTCTCGGCGGCTACCTCACCGTGCTCCTCGCCCTCGCCCTCGCCGCGACCCTGGCCTGGCCGGGGGCGCCGTGGCCGACGCTCCCGCGCCTGGTCACCCTGCTCCTGATCGGGACCGTGCTCTGGCTCGGGCTGCTGCTCCAGGCCTTCGGCGCGGTGCTCAGCGCCGCCACGGTCTGCCTGCTCGCGGCGGCGGCGCAGACCGTGGAACCGGCGGCGGGCCCGGTGGCCGCCGGGGGAGCGGCGGCGGTGCTCGCCACCCTGACCTGTGCCCTGCTGGTACGACCGACCGCCCACCGCGCCTAGAGGTCCCATGACCAACCTTCCCTCCCTCCTGGTGCCGTACTACGAGCACCCGGCCGAACGCCCCGAGGCCTGGTCGGCCCTCGTCGACGCGGCGCCCTCCCTGTACGGCGTCGTCCTCAACCCGGCGAGCGGCGCCGGCGCGGCCCCCGACCCGGCCTTCGCCGAGGCCGCCGGCCGGCTGCGGGCGGCCGGGGTGCGGGTCCTCGGCTACGTGGACACCGCCTACGGGCGCCGCCCGCACGCCGAGGTCGTCGCCGAACTGGTCCGCCACCGCGACTGGTACGCCGCCGACGGCGCGTTCCTCGACCAGGTGGCGACCGCGCCCGCGGCCCTCGCCCACTACCGCCGGATCGCGGTCGCCGCCCGGGCCGCCGGGGCCGCGACCCTCGTCTTCAACCACGGGGCCCAGCCGAACCCCGGCTACGAGGCCCAGGCCGACCTCCTCGTCACCTTCGAGGGCCCCTGGGACACGTACCGGACGCTCGACCTGCCGGTCGCCGCCCACTACTGCCACCTCGTCTACGCGGCCCCCGCGGGCATCCGCCCGGCCACCCCGGTGCACTGCGCCGTCCCCGGGACGGGCGCGCACCCCTGGGGCACCCTTCCGCACCTCCTGGAGCCCGCCCGATGAGAGCCCGCCCGATGAGAGACCGGCCGTTGCGCGCCCGCCCGACGCGACGACCGCTTCCGTTGCTCGCGGGGCTGCTGCTCCTCGCCACGGCCTGTACGGCGGCCCCCGGCCCCGACCCGAAGCCCACCGAGGAGGGGCGCTGGCAGCCCAAGCCGGGCCTCACCTGGCAGTGGCAGCTCAGCGGCACGCTCGACCCGGCCGTCGACGTCCCGGTGTACGACATCGACGGCTTCGACCACCCGGCGTCCACCGTGAAGGACCTGCACGCCCGCGGCCGCAAGGTCATCTGCTACCTGTCCACCGGCGCCTGGGAGGACTTCCGCCCCGACGCCGACCGGTTCCCGAAGGCCCTCCTCGGCAAGGGCAACGGCTGGGACGGCGAGCGCTGGCTCGACATCCGCCGCACCGACCTCCTCGGTCCCCTCATGGCGAAGCGCCTCGACATGTGCCGGGACAAGGGCTTCGACGCCGTCGAACCCGACAACATGGACGGCTACAAGAACCGCACGGGCTTCCCGCTCACCGCCGCCGACCAGCTCCGCTACAACCGGCTCATCGCCGGCATGGCCCACGAGCGGGGCCTCGCGGTCGGCCTCAAGAACGACCTGGACCAGGTTCCGAAGCTGCTGCCGGACTTCGACTTCGCGGTCAACGAGCAGTGCGCGGAGTACGACGAATGCGGCAGCCTGGCGCCGTTCGTGGCGGCGGGCAAGGCGGTCTTCCACGTCGAGTACGAACTGACGACGGCGCAGTTCTGTCCGCAGGCCCGGAAGCTGGGCCTCAGCTCCATGCGGAAGCGGTACGAGCTGGACGCCTGGCGCCAACCCTGCTAGCCGCCTCAGCCCAGCGTCAGCGCGACCAGCGCCACCGTCGCCGCCGACTCCTCCACCGCGCCGAACACGTCGCCCGTCACCCCGCCGAAGCGCCGCACGCACCGGCGGAGCAGCAGCGCCGCCGCGCCGAGGGCCGCGCCGGCCGCCAGGACGTTGCGGACGGCGTCGTACGGGGAGAGGAGCAGGCCCGTCGAGGCGCAGAGGACCAGGACCAGGGCCGTTGTGAGGGTCGCGGAGCGGGTCGGGACGGTCTGCGCGACGATCGCGCCGAGGCCCTCGGGGCGGGCCGCCGGGACGCCGAGCCGGGAGGCGTGGGTGAGGGCGAGGCGGGCGACGGTGGCGGCGAGGACGGCGGCGAGGGTGCCGTGCGCCCAGCCCTCCCCGTACAGCTGGTACAGCGCGGCGACCTGGCCGAGCAGGACGAGGACCAGGGCGATGACGCCGAAGGGGCCGATGTCCGACTGCTTCATGATGCGCAGCGCGTCCTCGGCCGGCTTGGCGCTGCCGAGGCCGTCGGCGGTGTCCGCGAGGCCGTCGAGGTGGAGGCCCCGGGTGAGCAGGGCGGGGACGGCGGTGGTGACGACGGCCGCGAGCAGCGGGCCCGCGCCGAGCAGCAGGAACCCCCCGCCGGCCGCGGCGGAGCAGAGCCCGACGACCAGTCCCGCGAGCGGGGCGCTGAGCATGCCGGCGCGCGCCGCGTCCCGGTCCCAGCGGGTGATGCGGGCGGGGAACACGGTGAGGGTGCCGAAGGCGAAACGCAGGCCGTCCATCCGGGCAGGGTAATCGCCGCCCCCGGACGGTAGATTGCGCATACCGCGCATATCGGATCGGGGTGGCATGGGTCACTGGTTCTCCCGCAACATCGTCGAGCCGGGCAAGCTCCCGATGCTGCTCGCTCTGACCTCCTTCGTCCTGACATTCCTGGTCACGCGCACCGTCACCCGCCTCATCCGGGCGGGGAAGGGCCCGTTCGGGAACGTCTCCTCCGGGGGCCTCCACATCCATCACGTCGTGCCCGGCGTCGTCCTCGCCGTCCTCGGCGGGTTCGGTGCGGTGGGCAGCGGCCGGCACGGCGTCGGCGCGGCCGTCTTCGCCGTCGTCTTCGGGATCGGCGCGGGGCTCGTCCTGGACGAGTTCGCGCTCATCCTCCATCTCGACGACGTGTACTGGTCCGAGGACGGCCGCAAGAGCGTCGAGGTGGTCGTGCTCACCGCGGCCCTCGTGGGGCTCGCGCTCAGCGGCTTCTCGCCGCTCGGCGTCGACGACATGACCGCCGACGAACGCCAGGACCGGACCACCTTCATCCTGACCCTGGCGCTGAACTTCCTCCTCATCCTGGTCACCCTGGTGAAGGGGAAGTTCCGGATGGCCGTGATCGGGACCCTCGTCCCGTTCGTGGCGATCGTCGGCGCCGTCCGCCTGGCCCGCCCCGGCTCCTGGTGGTCCCGGCACTTCTACCGGCGCCGCCACCGGGCCAGGGCCCGCTCCCGGATCCGTACGTACCGCCACGACAGGCGCTGGACCAAGGTGCGGCGCCGCGTTCAGGACCTGATCGGCGGCTTCCAGGAGCGCGTCCCCGGGCGGGGCCCGACGCCACCCTCCTGACCCCGCCCGCGCCAGGCCACGACCGCGAGCAGGACGAGGACGGCCGCGATCGCCGCGAGGTGCTCCTTGCCCGCCAGGTTCGCCTTGACGATCACCTCGACGACCATCGCGACCACCACGAGCGCGCCCGTCCACCGCGCCCCGTACCGCCAGCAGACGTAGACCGCGAGGCCCACCACGGCCGCCGAGGGGCCGGTGTCGACGACCTGCGCGTCGGAGGCGGGCAGCCCGAACGGGCTGTCCGGGCCGAGCGCGATGCCCACGCGCGCGTAGAGCGTGCCGGCCAGCGTCGCCAGGTAGGCGACGGCGAGCGTCCGCCACCGTCCGAGGCAGATCTCGGCGATCCCGAACACCAGCAGGACCTGCGCGAGGGCGCCCCACACGGGCAGGTCGAGCGCGGGGACGAACAGTGAGAGCGGGGTCCGCAGCAGCGCGAGCCACAGCGGGTCCTCGGCCCGTACGGAACCGATGTCCTGGACCGGCTGATAGCCCCAGTCCTGGTTCTGCACGACCTGGAACAGGGAGGTGAGACAGACGGCGGCGAGCGTCATCGGGACCGCCCTCCACCGCCGCGTGACGAGCGCCGTCTTCACGGTGGCGAACAGCGGGCCCCACTCGCGCCGGGCGAAACGCGCGAAGGAGCCGGTCAACGCCCGCTCTCCAGATGTCTGCGGTGCATCCACTTCGGCAGACCGGGGGCCTCCAGGAACCCCTCGGCGCGGCCTGCGGCGAGGCCGATGCGCAGCAGGTCCGCACTCTTCTCGAAGAGCATGAATCGGGGCTCCCAGATCGGTCGGTACTTGGCGTTGGCGCGGTACAGCGACTCGATCTGCCACCAGCGGGAGAAGAAGCTGAGCAGTGAACGCCACATGCGCAGCACGGGTCCCGCCCCGAGCTTCGAGCCACGTTCGAAGACGGAGCGGAACATCGCGAAGTTGAGCGAGACCTGAGTGATCCCGATCTCCTTGGCGCGCTGCAGGAGTTCGATGACCATGAACTCCATCAGGCCGTTCTCGGAGTCCCGGTCGCGGCGCATCAGGTCCAGCGAGAGCCCCTTCGGCCCCCAGGGGACGAAGGACAGCACGGCCCGCAGCTCGCCCCGGTCATCGGTGCACTCCAGCATCACGCAGCGGCCGTCCTGTGGGTCGCCGAGCCGGCCCAGCGCCATCGAGAAACCGCGCTCGGTGGCCCCGTCCCGCCAGTCGTCCGCCTTGCGGAGCAGCACGCTCATCTCGTCCGCCGGGATGTCCTCGTGACGCCGGATCCGGACCTCGTACCCGGCCCGCTTGACCCGGTTGAAGGCCTGCCGGACCGTCCGCATCGCCCGGCCGTCCAGGGTGAACTCGTCCGTCTCCACGATCGCCTCGTCGCCCAGCTCCAGGGCGTCCAGACCGTGCCGGGCGTAGATGACCCCGGCCTCCTCGCTCGCACCCATCACCGCCGGGATCCAGCCGTGCTCGCGCGCCTCGGCGAGCCAGGGCTCGATGGCGCCCGGCCAGGCCTCGGGGTCGCCGATCGGGTCGCCCGAGGCGAGCGAGACCCCGCCGACCACCCGGTAGGCGATGGCCGCCTTCTCGCTCGGCGACCACACGACGCTCTTCTCGCGGCGCAGCGCGAAATAGCCGAGCGAGTCGCGCTCGCCCTGCTTGTCGAGCAGCAGCCGCAGCCGCTCCTCGTCCTCCTCGGTCAGCGCGTCGACGGCCCGGCGGGAGCGGAAGGCGGCGAAGAGCACCGCGAACAGCAGCAGCGTGGACATCACGTTGATGAAGACGTCGACCCAGCCGGGGGTGGAGATCCCGGTCATGCCGGAGTCGTCGGCGGCGAGCGTGACCAGGCGCAGCACGCCGTACTTCCAGCGCTCCATGAAGGTGGAGCCGCCGGTGGCGGTGTTGGTGACGGTCACCAGGACGGCCGCCAGCAGGGAGGTGACGAGCAGCCCTCCGACGGCGACGGCCGCCGCGAGCAGCGGGTTGGAGCGGTCGCCCTTCGCGTAGAACTCCTTGCGGCCGAGCAGCAGCGACACGAAGAAGGCGGCGGTCAGGGCGAGCGAGATCCAGTTCTGGGCGTGCTGCCGGATCTCCGGGAAGACCATCACCACCGCGAACAGCAGCAGGAAGAGCCCGCTCAGCACGGAGTTCAGGATCCACGCGGCCCGTTTGCGGCGCCGCATGGTGATCGCCAGGAAGAGCGTGAAGACGCCCGAGGCGAAGCCCGCGGTGAGCATGTACGGGGTGAAGTAGTTGTCCTCGTTGTGGCGGCGCAGGTCCTGCCCGAACGAGACCCAGACGGCGCTCAGGAAGTTGATGAACGTGACGACACGCAGATACCAGACGGCGAACGCTGCGCTGCGCCGTGAACGGGCGGTCGTGGCCCGGGGCGCTGTTTCGGCAGACAAGCGGACTTCTCCCATGAAAAGCGATCATATGGGGCGGTACTTGCCGTGCGGAGACGCCGGAGCGGCCACGCGCGTCGCGTACGACCGCCCCGGGGCCGGTTGTTCCCTTCGCCCGCGCTCAGGCCTCCGCAGCGCCCTCGGCGTCCGGAGCGGTCGGGTCCGGACGTTCGGGCAGCTCCGCGGCGAACGCCGCCGCGGCCTGGACGAGGGGAAGCGCGAGCAATGCCCCGGTTCCCTCACCCACATGGACGCCGTGATCGAGCAGCGGGTTGAGCGCCATCCGGTCCAGCGCCTTCGCCTGCGCCGGCTCCCCGCTCACCTGGCCCGCGAGCCACCAGTCCGGCGCCCGGAACGCCGCCCGCTGCGCCACCAGCGCACAGGCCGCGCCCACCACACCGTCCAGGATCACCGGCATCCGCCGCACCGAGGCCTGCAGCAGGAAACCGGTCATCGCCGCCAGGTCCGCCCCGCCGACCGCCGCGAGCAGCTCCAGCTGGTCGCCCAGGACCGGCCGGGCCCGCCGCAGCGCGTCCCGGATCGCCGCACACTTGCGCATCCACGCCAGATCGTCGATCCCGGCACCACCGCGACCGGTCACCACCGAGGCGTCCGTCCCGCACAGCGCCGCGACCAGCGTCGCCGCCGGAGTCGTCCCGCCCACGCTCAGATCCCCGAGCACCACCAGATCGGTGCCCGAGTCCGCCTCCTCGTCGGCGATCGCGATGCCGAGCCGGACCGCCGCCTCGGTCTCCTCGACCGTCAGCGCGTCCGCCACGTCGATCCGGCCGCTGCCGCGCCGCACCCGGTGCCGTACCACCTCGGCGGGCAGCAGCTCCGGGTCGCAGTCCAGACCGGCGTCCACGACCCGTACCGGCACGTTCATCGAGCGGGCGAGGACGGCCACCGGGCTCGTCCCGTCGAGCACCGCGCGCACCAGCTCGTGCGCCGTGCCCGCCGCGCGGCCCGACACGTCGAGCGAGGCCACCCCGTGGTCGCCCGCGAACAGCACGACCTTCGGCTGCTCGATCGCCCGCACCTTCACCGAGGCCTGCGCCGCGGACAGCCACTCGCCCAGCTCGTCGAGCCGGCCCAGCGCCCCCGGCGGCACGGTCAGCCGCTCCCTGCGCTCCTCGGCGTCACGCCGTATCCCGCCGTCGGGGCGCTCGATCAGATCGGAGAAGTCGTCCAGGTTCAAGGGGTCCGCCTAGTGACAAGTAATCGGTGAGCGGCACCCTACCCGCGCAGTACCAGAGCCTGACCGGCGACCACCAGGACGACCTCCTCGCACTCGTCCCCGAAGGCCGCGTTCAGCCGGCCCAGCTCGTCCCGGAAGCGGCGCCCCGCCGCCGTGGCCGGCACCACCCCGGAGCCGACCTCGTTCGTCACCACCACGACCGTGCGGCTCGTCGCCCGCACCGCCGCCACCAGCTCCGCCATCCGCTCCCGCAGCGCCGCCTGCCCGCCGGCCGCCCACGTCGCGTCGTCCCAGGCACCCACCCGGTCCATGGCGTCCGTCAGCCACAGCGACAGACAGTCGACGAGCAGCGGCGGACCGTCCTCCGCGAACAGCGGTACGAGCTCGCAGGTCTCGGCCGTACGCCACGAACCCGGCCGCCGCTCCCGGTGCAGCCCCACCCGCTCGGCCCACTCCGGATCGCCCTCCCGGGTGCCGCCCGTCGCCACGTACAGCACCTCGGAGAAGGTCTCCAGGCGCCGCTCGGCCTCCACCGACTTCCCCGACCGGGCCCCACCGGTCACCAGCGTCCGCCGGGGCACGTCCGGCACCTCGTGGTAGTCACCGATGTACAGCGTCGTCCCGTCCGGCACCGCCCGCGCGCCCGCCGCCGCGAGCCGCCGGTCCAGCTCGGCACCCGTCGGCACGTCGTGGTCCAGGTGCACCGCGATCACCTCGGTGGCCGGGCCCACCGCCCCCGCCGCCCGCAGCCGGGCGAGCCCGTCCGGCCGGCCGGTGACATCGGCGACGATCATGTCGTACGGGTTGCCATGGTCGTCCGTCAGCCCCGCGGGCGCGCCCCCCGGCGGCAGATAGAGCAGCCGCTCACCGTCGGCCGAGGTCACCTCGTACCCGGTCCCGGGGGAGTCCATCGGCACCGCCCGCACCCGGTGCCCGCTGATCAGCGTCAACTCCCGGCCGTCCGGCACCCGCCCCGCCGTCGGAAGCCCCGCGGGCACCTCCACGGCGGGCCCGTCGTGCGGATGGGTGAGCAGCACCTGCCGCACCCCCACCAGCGAATGCCCCGACCGCGCGGCGGCGAGCGCGGCCCCCGGGGTCAGATCGAGCAACAGGGCCCCGTCCACGAGCAGTGAGGTCGCGGCCCTCGCCCGCTCCCCACGAGACAGCGCGCACACGGCGCAGGGGCAGTCGGAGCGGGGGAGTCCGAGGGGGGCGCCGGTGCCGAGCAGAGTCAGTTCCACCCTCAGATCCTCCCGCGCCACCGCGAGGCGTGCGCGCCCGGCTACGCTGCGGGCAGGAAACCGATCATCCGGTGAGCGCCAGGAGGCTTACATGGCATGGACGTGGCGGTTCGAGAAGTCCGACGGCACCGAGGTCGAGCCGGTGGTGACGCCCGAGGAGTTCACCACCCAGGGAGACGCGGAGAGCTGGATCGGCGAACACTGGCGCGACCTCCTGGGCGGCGGCGCGGACCAGGTGACCCTCTCGGAGGACGGCGCGAAGATCTACGGCCCGATGCCCCTCGACGCGGAGGGCTAGAACACCGGGCGAACCGGAAAGGGGGCAGGGGGCCAAGCCCCCTGCCCCCTTTCCGGGACCGCCGCACCGTGCCGGGGCCCCGCGGCCCAGGGCGGGGGCTACAGCTCGCCCAGGGTGATGTTCGTCCTGTGTGTCGTCGCGCCCCGGACATACACCGTCGTCACCTTGTCCCCCGGCTTCATCGACGCCAGCGCCTCCGACAGCGACGTGATCGTCGTGATGTCCGCGTCGCCGAGGCGGGTGATCACGTCGCCCGGCTTCAGGCCCGCCTTCCCGGCCGCCCCGTCCGCCGGTGCCTCGACGACCGCGACGCCCGCCGGCTCGTAGTCGTCGTCGAGGACCGTACGGCCGGTGATGTTCAGGGCGGCCCGGCCCGAGTCCGTCACCTTGCCGCTCCTGACGATCTGGTCCGCGATCGTCCGCACCATCGACGCGGGGATCGCGAAGCCGATGCCGGGCGCCGAGCCGCCGCCCAGTTCGGGGTCGGTCGCGGCGAGCGTCGGGATGCCGATGACCTCGCTGTCGAGGTTGACGAGGGCGCCCCCGCTGTTGCCCGGGTTGATCGCCGCCGACGTCTGGACCATGTTCCCGATGGTCGCGCCGGTGCCGCCGCCGGTCCGGCCCTCGCTGACCGTCCGCCCGGTCGCAGAGACGATGCCCTGGGTCACGCTGCCGGACAGGCCGAGCGGGGAGCCCATCGCGAGGACGATCTGCCCCATGTCGACGGTGGCCGAATTGCCGAACTTCGCCGCCTTCAGCCCCTGCGGCACGCTGTCCAGCTTGATCACCGCGAGGTCCTGCTCGGGGTACGAGGAGACGAGCCGCGCCGTCACGGGCTGCCCGCCGGTGGCGGCCGTGACCTTGAAGGTCTTGTCCTGGCCGACCACGTGCGCGTTGGTGACGACGTGCCCCTTGCCGTCGTAGACGACCCCGGAGCCGAGGCTGTTCGCCGCGTCGATCTGCACGACCGAGGGCAGCACGTTCTTGATGACGGCCCGGTAGTCGTCCTGGAGTTCGTTGGCGGCGAGCGGCGCCGCCGCCTGGGTGGAGCGCTCCGGGGCGGACGCGTCACCGCCGGAGGAGGAGCAGCCGCCGACGAGTGCGACGGCGCAGGCTCCGGCGGTGAGGGGAAGGAGGGCGCGACGGGCACGGGAACGGGCACGGATGACGTCCATGTCCGGAGTATCCGATTCCGCCCCGTCCCGGGCCCGGCGAACGCACCCGATCAGGGATGCGCGAGCGCCGGTCGAGCTCCCGTCAGCCCCGGACCCCGCACAGGTGAAGAAGCGCCGCGATCCGCCGGTACGGCTCCGTGCGGCCCGCCCGGTCCTCGGCGGCGAGCAGCCGCTCCAGCTCCTCGGCGGCCGGCAGGCCCGCGTCGGCGGGGACGCCGTCCGTGAAGACCCGTACCCCGTACCAGGCGTGCAGCGGCGCCGCGATTCCCGCGAGCGTCGCCGTGAGCCCGTCCAGTCGGTCGGCCCGCACCTTCACGCCGTTGTCGTCCGTGTAGACGTCCGAGTCGAAGGCCGCCAACGCCCCCGACCAGTCCCCGGCGAGCCCCGGCCGCATGGACAGGGCCTCGGCGTTCCGCACGACCAGGGACAGCAGGCCGCCGGGGGCCAGCATCCGGGCCAGGCCCGCGAGCAGCGCGTCCGGCTCGTCCGCGTACATGAGCACACCGTGGCAGAGGACCACGTCGAAGCTGCCGGGCAGGAAGTGCACCCCGGTCTCGCGTCCGTCGCCCTCGATCATCCGGACCCGCTCGCGGATCCCGGCGGGCTCGGTCGCCAGCGACTCACGGGCCGCCTTCAGGAGGTCCGGGTCGGCCTCCAGGCCGGTCACGGTGTGTCCGGCCCGGGCCAGGCGCAGGGCCTGGGTGCCCTGCCCCATGCCGGCGTCGAGGATCCGCAGCCGCTGCCCCACCGGGTAGCGGCCGGATATCTGCTCGTCGAGCTGACGGGCGACGATCTCCTGCCGGATGGTGTCGCGCAGCCCGCCGGGACCGGCGGGCCAGTGGGCGACGGCGGGCAGCACGGGGCCACCCGACTCCGACGTGGCCTCGCCGAACGCGCGCCCGCCGAACTCCGAGCTGTCGGCGCTCAGGGCCGCTCTCCGCGCTTGACCTGCGGCTTCGGCAGTCGCAGTCGGCGCATCTGGAGCGTGCGCATCAGGCCGTAGGCGATCGCGCCGCGCTTCGGCTCGTTCGGGAAGCGCTCGTTGAGCTGCTTCCGCAGACGGATCCAGATACCGATCGAGTCGATGACGATCAGGATGATCACACCGAGCCAGAGCAGCAGGGAGATGTTCTGCAGCGCCCGGTTTGCGTTGCCGAACAGCGACAGCACGAGGATCACCACGGCCATCGGCAGGAAGAACTCGGCGATCGCGAACCGCGAGTCGACGAAGTCGCGCACGAAGCGGCGGACCGGACCCTTGTCGCGGACGGGCAGGTAACGCTCATCGCCGTTGGCCAGCGCTTCACGCTGCCGGGCCATGTCCGAGCGGCGTGCGTCGCGCTGGCGCTTGGCGGCCTCCTTGCGGTCGGTCGGCACCGTCGCGGCACGACGGCGCTGAGTCTGCGCGTCGCTCCGCTTCGGAGTCGGGCGGCCCTTGGGGGCCTCGGGGTCGCGGGGCTGCTTGCTGGAGAGGTCCGCCGTCACCTTGTCGGTGGGGGCCTTCTCGTCCTTCGAACGGCTACGGAACACAAAACCCAAGGGTACGGGGTGGTGGGCATGAACCCCATGCCGGGCGGGAACGATCCGCTAACGGACTGCGTCTTGGGGCGTACGTACGCAGGACAGCAGCGGTTTCCCCTAGATCCATCTACTCCCTGCGCGGGAGGCGACGAGGGGCGCAGTCGTCCTTGGGGAGGAGCGCATCCCGCTCCGAACAGTGCGGTAATGGAGACAGGGCCCGTACTGTGGATCCTGTCGAAGAGCTGGAGCCGAAGTCCGTCAGAAGGGGGCGCGCGAAGCCCATGAGCGGTGTCATGAAGCGTATGGGGATGATCTTCCGCGCGAAGGCGAACAAGGCCCTTGACCGGGCCGAGGATCCGCGCGAGACGCTCGATTACTCCTACCAGAAGCAGCTGGAGCTGCTGCAGAAGGTGCGGCGCGGCGTGGCCGACGTCGCCACCTCCCGCAAGCGGCTCGAACTCCAGCTGAACCAGCTGCAGGGCCAGTCGGCCAAGCTGGAGGACCAGGGCCGCAAGGCACTGGCGCTCGGCCGCGAGGACCTGGCGCGCGAGGCGCTGTCCCGGCGTGCCGCGCTCCAGCAGCAGGTCAGCGACCTGGAGGTGCAGCACCAGACGCTGCAGGGCGAGGAGGAGAAGCTCACCCTCGCCTCCCAGCGTCTCCAGGCCAAGGTGGACGCCTTCCGCACCAAGAAGGAGACCATCAAGGCCACCTACACGGCGGCCCAGGCGCAGACCCGGATCGCCGAGTCCTTCTCCGGCATCTCGGAGGAGATGAGCGACGTCGGCCTGGCGATCCAGCGGGCCGAGGACAAGACCGCCCAGCTCCAGGCGCGCGCGGGCGCGATCGACGAGCTGCTCGCCTCGGGCGCCCTGGACGACCAGTCCGGGCTCGCGAAGGACGACATCCAGGCGGAGCTGGACCGGCTCTCCGGCGGCACGGACGTCGAGCTGGAGCTCCAGCGGATGAAGGCCGAGCTGGCCGGGGGCCCCTCCGCTCAGCAGCAGGCCATCGAGGGCGGTGGCGCGGCCGCGCCGCAGGACCGCTCTCAGCAGCAGCAGTCCCACCCGCGCTTCGAGAAGTAGGCGACAGACAGGACGCGTCATGATCGTACGGATCATGGGGGAGGGCCAGCTGGAGCTGGCCGACATCCACTTCGCCGAGCTCAACAGACTCGACGACGAGCTTCTCGAAGAGATGGAGTCGGGGGACGAGGAGGCGTTCCGGCGCACGCTCGGCGCCCTCCTCGACGCGGTCCGGCGGCTCGGCGAACCGCTGCCGGACGATGCCCTGGAGCCCTCGGAACTGATCCTCCCGGCTCCGGACGCGAGCCTGGACGAGGTCAAGGAGATGCTCTCCGACGACGGCCTCATCCCAGGCTGACACCCCATCGGCCCCGTTGTGGGCATACGTTCCGCAGGGGCGGAACGGGTGGGCACAACGGACGGCGCCCTTGCCGGCGCCAGAGGCTTGCGCGCCTGAACCCGCACCCCTTGGGGCGCCGCGCTCGTGGTGCGGGTCAGGGCGCAGAAGGCGGAGGCGCCGCCGAGGGCGCCGTCCCGTGTGCCCGCCCTCCCCCAAGCTCTCGACTTCGCTCGAGCAGGGGAGACCCCCATCGCCCCTGCGGGACGATTGCCCACACGGCGGGTAGGCACCGGCCTGGCGGCCGCGAGGGCGCCGGGACGATCGCCCGCACCGACGTGGCCGTACCGTTGTCTCCCGTGACCCCCACCGGCTCCGCCACCGGCACCCTCCACGCCCGCCTCCGCGACTGGTTCCGTGCGCACCCCCTCGCCTTCGACGCGGCGATCGCCGCCGGCGCGCTCGTCTGCATGATCGCCGGGTCCTTCACCGATCCGCACGGCAGCCCGGACGGGCCGACCTTCGGGGACCGCACGCCGAGCGCGTGGAGCGTGCTGATCATGATCGCCGGGGCCGCCGCCCTCGTGATGCGCCGCCGCCGCCCCTTCGCCGTGCTCGCCTTCACCGTGGCGATCAGCCTCTTCGAGCTCGTCAACGACAACCGGCCGGCCCCGATCGCGATGGCCGCCGTCGTCGCGCTCTACACGGTGGCCTCCCGCACCGACCGGCCGACCACCTGGCGGGTCGGGCTCGCCACGATGGCGGTGCTCACCGCCGCGGCCATGGCCTTCGGTCCGACCCCCTGGTACGCGCAGGAGAACCTGGGCGTCTTCGCCTGGACCGGGATGGCGGCGGCGGCCGGGGACGCCGTCCGCAGCCGCCGGGCCTTCGTCGACGCGATCCGCGAGCGGGCCGAGCGGGCGGAGCGGACCCGCGAGGAGGAGGCCGGACGGCGGGTCGCCGAGGAGCGGCTGCGGATCGCCCGCGACCTGCACGACGTCGTCGCCCACCACATCGCCCTGGTGAACGTCCAGGCCGGCGTCGCCGCCCACGTCATGGACAAGCGGCCCGACCAGGCCAAGGAGGCCCTCGCGCACGTCCGCGAGGCCAGCCGCTCCGCCCTGGACGAGCTGCGCGCCACCGTCGGCCTGCTGCGCCAGTCCGGCGACCCGGAGGCCCCCACCGAGCCCGCCCCGGGCCTCGCCGTCCTCGACGGGCTGCTCGACAGCTTCCGCAAGGCCGGTCTCCCCGTCGCCCTGGCCCGCCCCGACGAGGGGCTGACGCTCCCCGCGACCGTCGACCTCGCCGCGTACCGGATCGTCCAGGAGGCCCTGACCAATGTGCGCAAGCACGCGGGAGCGGACGCGACGGCGGAGGTGAGCATCGTCCGGGTGGGCCGTACGGTCGAGATCACCGTCCTCGACAACGGCACGCCGCGGACCGTCCCGCCCCAGCCCCGCGAGCAGCCCCCGGTCGGCGGCCACGGACTGCTGGGCATGCGCGAGCGGGTCGGCGCGCTCGGCGGCACCCTCACCGCCGCACCCCGCTACGGTGGCGGCTTCCGCGTCCAGGCGATACTGCCGGTGGCGTCCCGCACGGGGAAGGACGGGGAGGACACATGACGATCCGGGTACTGCTCGCCGACGACCAGGCACTGCTCCGCAGCGCCTTCAAGGTCCTGGTGGACTCCGAGCCCGACATGGAGGTGGTCGGGGAGGCTCCCGACGGCGCCGAGGCGGTCGTGCTCGCCCGCGCCACGCGGCCCGACGTCGTCCTGATGGACATCCGGATGCCGGGCACCGACGGCCTCGCCGCGACCCGGATGATCACCGCGGATCCCGAGCTCGCCGACGTACGGATCGTCATGCTGACCACCTTCGAGGTCGACGAGTACGTCGTGCAGTCGCTGCGTGCCGGGGCCTCCGGTTTCCTCGGCAAGGGGGCCGAACCGGAGGAGCTGCTGGGCGCGATCCGGATCGCGCACGCCGGTGAGGCGCTGCTCTCCCCGGCCGCCACCAAAGGGCTGATCGCCACCTTCCTCGCCCAGGGCCCCGGCACGGACACGGCCGGCGCGGCGGGCAGCGCCCGCACCGAGCGGCTCGGCGCGCTCACCGCCCGGGAGCGCGAGGTGCTCGTCCTCGTCGCGGGCGGTCTCTCCAACGACGAGATCGCCGAGCGGCTCGACGTCAGCCCGCTCACCGTGAAGACGCATGTCAACCGGACCATGGCCAAGCTCGGCGCCCGCGACCGGGCCCAGCTGGTGGTCACGGCCTACGAGTCCGGTCTCGTACGCCCCCGGGTGGAGTGAGCGCGTACTCCAGACGCGGTATGCGCGGGATAAGGATCTGGACCCGGGGGCCGAGGACTTCCGGCCGCGGATGGCAGATCGTATAGACGGGGGGCACCCCCGGCGGACCCAGCGGGTCAGGGCCGGGGTCTTGGCTGCTCCCGCCTGTCGACGAGTACGCCACAGAAGAGAGACCCCATGTCCTGGCTGTCCAGATTCAGCCTCGCGCAACGGGCCCTGATCGGGCTGATGTCCATCGTCGCGATCGTGTTCGGGGCGATCGCGATCCCGCAGCTGAAGCAGCAGTTGCTCCCCTCGATCGAGCTGCCCATGGTCTCGGTCCTCGCCCCCTACCAGGGCGCCTCTCCCGATGTGGTCGAGAAGCAGGTCGTCGAGCCGCTCGAGAGCAACCTCAAGGCCGTCGACGGGCTCAAGTCGGTCACCTCCACCGCCTCCGAGGGCATGGCCGTCGTCATGGCCTCCTTCGACTACGGCGACGAGTCGACGAAGCAGCTCGTCGCCGACGTCCAGCAGGCGGTCAACCGCGCCCGCGCCCAGCTGCCCGACACGGTCGACCCGCAGGTGATCGCCGGTTCGACGGACGACATGCCGACCGTCGTCCTCGCCGCCGCCTCGGACAAGGACCCGCAGGCCCTCGCGGACCAGCTGGAGCGGACCGTCGTGCCCGCCCTGCAGGACATCGAGGGCGTCGGCCAGGTCTCCGTCAGCGGCGTCCAGGACCTCCAGGTCTCCGTCACCCCGGACGAGCGGAAGCTCGCCGCGGCCGGACTCACCACGATGAAGCTCGCCGAGACCCTGCGCTCCGGCGGCGCCACGATGCCGGCCGGCGCCTTCTCGGAGGCCGGCAAGTCCCGCACCATCCAGGTCGGCGGCGGCTACACCTCGCTGCGGCAGATCGAGGACCTGCGCATCCCGGCGGCCGTCCCCGGCAAGAGCAAGGCGGTCCGCCTCGGCGACGTCGCCACCGTGAAGCAGGAGGAGTCCCCGCGCACCTCCCTCACCCGCACGAACGGCAAGCCCACCCTCGCCGTGATGGCCACCATGGACAAGGACGGCAGCGCCGTCGCGATCTCCGACGCCGTCGAGGAGAAGCTGCCCGACCTGCGCCGCGACCTCGGCGCCGGCGCCGAGCTGACCGTGGTCTCCGACCAGGGCCCGGCCGTCGCCAAGGCCGTCTCCGGCCTGACCACGGAGGGCGCGCTCGGCCTCGTCATGGCCGTCCTGGTGATCCTGGTCTTCCTCGCGTCGGTCCGCTCGACCCTGGTGACCGCGGTCTCCATCCCGCTCTCGGTCGTCCTCGCCCTCATCGTGCTGTGGACCCGTGACCTCTCGCTGAACATGCTGACGCTCGGCGCGCTCACCATCGCCATCGGCCGCGTCGTCGACGACTCGATCGTGGTCCTGGAGAACATCAAGCGGCACCTGGGCTACGGCGAGGAGCGCCACTCCGCGATCCTCACCGCGGTCCGCGAGGTGGCGGGCGCCGTCACCTCCTCGACCCTCACCACCGTCGCCGTCTTCCTGCCGATCGGTCTGGTCGGCGGCATCGTCGGCGAGATGTTCGGCTCCTTCTCGCTGACGGTGACGGCGGCCCTGCTCGCCTCGCTGCTGGTCTCCCTGACCGTGGTCCCGGTCCTCTCGTACTGGTTCCTGCGCGCCCCCAAGGGCACGTCGGGGGACCCGGAGGAGGCCCGCCGCCTGGCCGAGGAGAAGGAGGAGAAGAGCCGCCTTCAGCGCGCGTACGTGCCGGTCCTGCGCTTCGCGACCCGGCGCCGGGTCACGAGCCTCGCCATCGCCCTCGTCGTCTTCCTCGTCACCATCGGCATGGGCGGGCTCCTGAAGACGAACTTCTTCGACCCCGGCGAGCAGGAGGTGCTCAACATCCGGCAGGAGCTGGCACCCGGCACCAGCCTGGACGCCTCCGACGAGGCCGCGAAGAAGATCGAGAAGGTCCTCGCGGACACCGAGGGCGTCAAGGACTACCAGGTCACCGTCGGTTCGTCCGGCTTCATGGCGGCCTTCGGCGGCGGCACCGGCGCCAACCAGGCCTCGTACAAGGTGAGCCTGGACGACTCCGCCTCGTACGAGAAGACCCGCGACGCCCTCGAGAAGGGCCTCGGCGCGCTGGACGGGATCGGCGACACCACCATCGCCGCCGGCGACGGCTTCGGCTCCCAGAACCTGAGCGTGGTCGTGAAGGCCGCCGACCCGGAGGCCCTCAAGAAGGCCTCCGAGCAGGTCCGGGCCGCGGTCGCCGGTCTGAAGGACGTCACCGACGTCGAGAGCGACCTGTCGACGTCCGTCCCGCGCATCTCCGTCAAGGCGAACGCCAAGGCGGCCGACGCCGGCTTCGACACCACCTCGCTCGGCGCGATCGTGGCCCAGGCAGTCCGGGGCACCCCTGCCGCCAAGGCGATCCTCGACGACAGCGAGCGGGACGTCCTCATCACCTCGGCCCACCCGGCCACCACCCTGGCCGCGCTCAAGGCGCTGCCGCTCGGCCCCGTGAAGCTCGGTGACATCGCCACCGTCGAGCTGGTCCCCGGCCCGGTCTCGATGACCCGGATCGACGGCGCGCGCGCCGCGACGATCACGGCCAAGCCGGTCGGCGACAACACCGGCGCGGTGGGCAACGCCCTCCAGGCGAAGCTCAAGGGCCTCGACCTGCCGGAGGGCGCCACCGCCACCGTCGGCGGCGTCACCGCGGACCAGTCCGACGCCTTCGTCAACCTGTTCCTGGCGATGCTCGCGGCGGTCGCGATCGTCTTCATGCTCCTGGTGGCGACCTTCAGGTCGCTGGTCCAGCCGCTGATCCTGCTGGTCTCGATCCCGTTCGCGGCGACCGGCGCGATCGGTCTGCTCGTGGTCACCGGCACGGCGATGGGCGTCCCGGCGATGATCGGCATGCTGATGCTCATCGGCATCGTCGTCACCAACGCGATCGTCCTGATCGACCTGATCAACCAGTACCGGGCGCAGGGCCTGGGCGTCGTCGAAGCGGTGATCGAGGGCGGCCGGCACCGGCTCCGCCCGATCCTGATGACCGCCCTGGCGACGATCTTCGCCCTGCTGCCGATGGCCCTCGGTGTCACCGGCGAGGGCGGCTTCATCGCCCAGCCGCTGGCCGTGGTGGTGATCGGCGGTCTGATCACCTCGACGCTGCTCACCCTGCTCCTCGTCCCGACGCTCTACGCGATGGTGGAGCTCCGCAAGGAGCGCCGCGCGAAGAAGAAGGCGGCGAAGCGGGAGGCGAAGGCCGGCGGCCCGGCGGTCCCGCCGCAGGCCAAGGAGGAGCCGGCCGCGGTCTGACCCGGACGGCATGAGGAAGGGGCGCCCCGCGAGCTCGCGGGGCGCCCCTTCCGGCGTACATACGGGAGAACCGTTACGGCAGCGCCAGCATCCGCTCCAGGGCGAGCTTGGCGAAGCTCTCCGTCTCCTTGTCGACCTGGATCTGGTTGACGAGGTTGCCCTCGGCCAGGGACTCCAGGGTCCACACGAGGTGCGGGAGGTCGATGCGGTTCATGGTCGAGCAGAAGCAGACCGTCTTGTCGAGGAAGACGATCTCCTTGTCCTGGTCGGCGAATCGGTTCGCCAGCCGTCGGACCAGGTTCAGCTCGGTGCCGATCGCCCACTTGGAACCGGCCGGGGCCGCCTCCAGGGTGTTGATGATGTACTCGGTCGAGCCCACGTAGTCCGCGGCGGCGACGACCTCGTGGCGGCACTCGGGGTGGACGAGCACGTTCACGCCCGGGATGCGCTCGCGGACGTCGTTCACCGAGTCGAGCGAGAAGCGGCCGTGCACCGAGCAGTGCCCCCGCCACAGGATCATCTTGGCGGCGCGCAGCTCCTCGACGGTGAGACCGCCGTTCGGCTTGTGCGGGTTGTAGAGCACGCAGTCGTCCAGGGACATGCCCATGTCGCGGACGGCGGTGTTGCGGCCCAGGTGCTGGTCCGGCAGGAACAGCACCTTCTCGCCCTGCTCGAAGGCCCAGTTCAGGGCCCGCTCGGCGTTGGACGAGGTGCAGATCGTGCCCCCGTGCTTGCCGGTGAAGGCCTTGATGTCGGCCGAGGAGTTCATGTACGAGACGGGCACGACCTGCTCGGCGACGCCGGCCTCGGTCAGCACGTCCCAGCATTCGGCGACCTGCTCGGCGGTGGCCATGTCGGCCATCGAGCAGCCGGCCGCGAGGTCGGGCAGGACGACCTTCTGGTCGTCGCCGGTGAGGATGTCGGCGGACTCCGCCATGAAGTGCACACCGCAGAAGACGATGTACTCGGCCTCGGGCTTGGCGGCGGCGTCGCGCGCGAGCTTGAACGAGTCACCGGTCACGTCGGCGAACTGGATGACCTCGTCGCGCTGGTAGTGGTGGCCGAGCACGAAGACCTTGTCCCCGAGCTTCTCCTTGGCGGCGCGGGCGCGCTCCACGAGGTCCGGGTCGGAGGGCGACGGCAGATCGCCAGGACACTCCACACCGCGCTCGCTCTTCGGGTCGGCCTCGCGACCGAGCAGGAGCAGGGCGAGCGGCGTCGGCTGGACATCCAGGGGCTGGGCGGTGGTCACGTCACGCACCCTTTCATTCGGGTCTTCGAGGGAAAGCCTTTTCGTCTAAATGACGCTATCTATCATAACCGCTTCACGTCACGTTGACGATGTCCATAGTGTCGATGTGACGAATTCGCCGTCCGCGCTCCTGGACAGGGTGTGCGAGCATGAAAGAGGGAAGACCCCACTGGGCCCGGAATGAATCCGGGGCACCGTCGGTTGCAACCGTCGGCAAGCAGTCTCCGTACACACCGGGAGAGAAGCAGATGTCCGTATCGGACGAGAAGACCACTGTCAGCGACGGCATCCTCCTGTCCGACGCCGCCGCGGCCAAGGTCAAGGCCCTCCTCGACCAGGAAGGCCGCGAGGACCTGGCCCTGCGCGTCGCCGTTCAGCCCGGTGGCTGCTCCGGCCTGCGTTACCAGCTGTTCTTCGACGAGCGTTCGCTCGACGGCGACGTCGTGAAGGACTTCGACGGCGTCAAGGTCGTCACCGACCGCATGAGCGCCCCCTACCTGGGCGGCGCCTCGATCGACTTCGTCGACACGATCGAGAAGCAGGGCTTCACCATCGACAACCCGAACGCCACGGGCTCCTGCGCCTGCGGCGACTCGTTCAGCTAAGCCTGTACGTACGTGAGGGCGGCGGCCCCGGGGTCTTCCCGGGGCCGCCGCCCTCACGCGTGTCCGGAGGCGCTCAGCGGCGCGGCACGGCCTGCCCCCTCGCCGCGTCCACCACGGGCCGGTCGCCGAGCGGGCTCTGCAGCGACACCGTCAGCGTGATCTCCTTGGCGATCGCGATGCACACCCGCCCGGGGTCGGCCTTCTCGTCGATCCGCACGGTCACCTTCTCCGGCGTCTCCACGGCCTTGGCGGTGTACGTGCTGCACACCCCGCCCCAGAAGGTGACCGTCAGCTTCCGGCCGTCCTCCGCGGGCCGGTACGACTCGACCTGCCGGGCCGGCGCCGTGCCCTCGTCCGGCGGCGAGGGCTTCACCGGCGGCGCCAGGTACTCGGGGGCCACCGCCGTCTCCGTCACCGTGTACGGCGCCGCGTCCACCGGGTCCGCCGTGAACAGCCACGTCGGTACGAGCAGCCGCTCGCCCGCCACGTCCTGCGCGGCCAGACCGAACACCGCACCCGTCACGGGGACCTCGGTCGGCGGCGCGATGTCCGCGGCCGACCGGCAGGGCGCCGCCGGCTCGGGCTTGCCGCCGCCGCTGCCGCTGGCATCGACGTCCGCGGGCCGCTCGGCCCTGCCGTTCCCGTCGACTTCCGCCGCCGGGTCGGCCTTGCCGTTCCCGTCGACCCCCGCCGGCGGGTCCGTCGCGCAGCCGCCGATGCCGACCGGGCCCGTGCCCTTCGACTTCTCGTTCAGCTCCGCGAGCGCCTTCGCCGCCCCGACCACCGGATACGTGGCACCCTTCACCGGCTCCTTGAGTGTCCCGCTCCCGGCGATCGCCCGACCGTCCGGACCGATGTGCAGCCCCGTCGACCAGCCGTACGTCGGCAGCCCGTCCACCACCGGATCGGCGTTGACCACCCGCACCGAACCGTCCATCACCTGGGTCGCGGTCACCTTCGCGTCGTCCTGGCCGAGCGCCTTCAGGACGGGGGCGGCGGCAGCCTTCGCCGCGGCCTCGCTCACCGGCGAACCACCGCGCGAGGGCTTCGCCTCTCCCGGCGGCGGGCACGCCTTGCCCTTGAGGCAGCTGTCGCCGACCGGGCCGCCGTCGTACCAGGAGTACGACCAGCTCCCCGGGGCCGCCTTCGCCACGTCCAGCCGTGGCCCCTGGCCGTCCTTCTCGGGCCGGACCGTCCAGACGTCCCCGACCAGCGCGGGCCGGCCCTCGATCCCGAGCGCTTCGGCCAGCCTGGTCACCTCCGCCGAGGTGACCAGGCCCTCGGGCCGGTGGACCGCGGCCGAGGAGGGCCCTTGGGGGAGGGGGCCCTTGGCTTTGTAGACCGTCCCGCTCGGGCCTCCGCTCGGGTCCGGCTCACCGGGCGCGATCCCGGGACCGCCTCCCGTGCTGTCGCCGCCCCGCTCCAGGCGCAGGGGCGGCGCGGCCGCGTCGGCGACCTTGCCGCCGGACCCCGCCGGCGTGGCGTCGCCGGACGCCGTGGCGGCGAGATAGACGCCACCGCCCCCGGCGAGCAGCACACCCGCCGCCACCGAGGCGGCGAGGACATTCCGTCGCCTCCGTACGTTCTCCGTACCGCTCACCGCAACGCTCCCTCGTCTCGACCGGACGCCGATGGGACGGAGCGGACGCGCGGACGGTTCCCTCCGTCAGCCGCCGTACTCGGTGGTGGCGTCGATCAGCCGGGCCGAGGCCGCCGGGACGACGACGCCGTGGATCGACGCGGGGGAGACCGGTACGGGGTCGGGGCCGGCCGGAGTCACCCAGTGGGGGGCCATCCGAGCGCCGTCCCCGCGCAGCTGGGCGAGGCTCAACTCGGACTCGTGTCGCTCACGGGGAGCGGGGTAGGTGGTCATGGCCGCACCGTATGCACCGCACCACTCCGGGGAAAAGGCCTACTCTGGGGTAGTTTCCACTGTTCGGCAGCGCGCCGCCCACCCGGTAGCGTGAACTGTCGCCCGCCCGAAGCGCACCACCACCTTCGTTCGAGCGCTTCGCGCGCCCCTACTGAATTCCGCAGGAGCACCCCGCCGTGCGTATCGCAGTCACCGGCTCCATCGCCACCGACCACCTCATGACCTTCCCCGGCCGGTTCGCCGACCAGCTGGTGGCCGACCAGCTCCACACGGTGTCCCTCTCCTTCCTCGTCGACAACCTGGACGTGCGCCGGGGAGGCGTCGCCGCCAACATCTGCTTCGGCATGGGACAGCTCGGCAGCCGCCCCCTCCTCGTCGGCGCGGCGGGCTTCGACTTCGACGAGTACCGCGCCTGGCTCGACCGGCACGGCGTCGACACGACCTCGGTGCGCATCTCCGAGGTCCTGCACACCGCCCGCTTCGTCTGCACCACCGACAAGGACCACAACCAGATCGGCTCCTTCTACACCGGCGCGATGAGCGAGGCCCGGCTGATCGAGCTCAAGGCCGTCGCCGACCGCGTGGGCGGCCTCGACCTGGTCCTCATCGGCGCCGACGACCCCGAGGCGATGCTCCGCCACACCGAGGAGTGCCGGACCCGGGGGATCCCCTTCGCCGCCGACTTCTCCCAGCAGATCGCGCGCATGGACGGCGAGGAGATCCGCACGCTCCTCGACGGCGCCACCTACCTCTTCTCGAACGAGTACGAGAAGGGCCTCATCGAGTCCAAGACCGGCTGGACCGAGGCCGAGATCCTCTCCCGCGTCGGCCACCGCATCACCACCCTCGGCTCGCGCGGCGTGCGCATCGAGCGGGTCGGCGACACCCCCATCGAGGTCGGCTGCCCCGAGGAGATGGCCAAGGTCGACCCGACCGGCGTCGGCGACGCCTTCCGCGCGGGCTTCCTCACGGGCCTGTCCTGGGGCGTCGGACTCGAGCGGGCGGCACAGGTCGGCTGCATGCTGGCGACGCTGGTCATCGAGACGCTGGGGACGCAGGAGTACACGCTGCGGCGGGCGAACTTCATGGAGCGCTTCACGAAGGCGTACGGCGAGGAAGCCGCCACGGAGGTCCAGTCCCACCTGCTCTGACCCCCACGCGCCCGCACCGGCGTGGGCCCTGCGCCCCGCCGCGCGGGCTCCCCGGGTGCGGGCACACCCGCGGCCCGTCACCCCGCTCACGGGCGGCGCGGTGCCCATGCCCGCCGGGCGGCGCCCCGGCATCCGCTGCCCTTTGGGGCCGCGCCCGCCCCGTGCCGCGTTCCCGCCCGCTGGGCGGTGCCCCCGCCCCGCCCGTGTGGGCAATCGTCCCGCTGGGGCGGGACGGGTGGGCACACGGGACGGCGCCCTTGCGGGCGCCTCCACCCCCTGTGCCTGGACCCGCACCACGAGCGCGCCGCACGAAGGGGTGCGGGTTCACGCGCGGAAGCCTCTGGCGCCGGCAAGGGCGCCGTCCGTTGTGCCCACCCGTTCCGCCCCAGCGGAACGATTGCCCACAACGGGGGTGGGTGCCGTCTCGGAGGAGCGATCGCCCGCAACGGGCGGGGCGGCGCGACGGGGCGCCGACCAAGGCGGGGCACCCGGCCCGGCGGGTACCCGGCCCGGCCGGTTGCCGGGTTACGTCAGGCGGCGGATCACATACGCCGTACCGCCCCGCGGCGAAGGCGACTCCCCCACATACTCCTGCCCCCGCATCTCGCACCACGCCGGAATGTCCAGCCGCGCCGCCTCGTCGTCCGACAGCACCGTCACCGTCCCGCCCACCGGCACGTCGCCGATCACCTTCGCGAGTTCGATGACCGGGATCGGGCAGCGCTTGCCCAGGGAGTCCACGACGAGCGAGCCCGAGGGCGCCGGCGCGGACGGTACGGAGACGGGCGCGCCGAGTCGTTCCCGTACCCCCGCCACCACCCCCGGCAGCACGGCGAGGAAGCGGTCCACGTCCTCCTCCGGCGTGCCGGCCGGCAGGGACACCCGGACGTTCCCCTCGCTCAGTACGCCCATCGCGCGCAGCACATGGCTGGGCGTCAGCGTCGAACTCGTGCACGACGAACCGGACGAAACGGAGAATCCCTCCCGGTCCAGCTCGTGCAGGAGCGTCTCCCCGTCGACGTACAGGCAGGAGAAGGTGACCAGGTGGGGGAGCCGGCGCACCGGGTCGCCCACCACCTCCACGTCCGGCACCAGCTCCGGCACCCGCGCCCGGATCCGGTCCACGAGGGCCCGCAGCCGGGCCCCCTCCGCCGCGGCCTCCGCCCGTACCGCCCGCAGCGACGCCGCCGCCGCCACGATCGCCGGCAGGTTCTCGAAGCCGGGCGCCCGGCCCGACTCCCGCTCGTCGGTGGGGCCTTGAGACGCGAACCTGACCCCCTTCCGTACGGCGAGCAGCCCCACCCCCGCCGGACCGCCCCACTTGTGCGCGCTCGCCGCGAGCAGTGACCAGCCCTCCGCCACCGGGCCCCAGCCGAGCGACTGCGCCGCGTCGACGAGCAGCGGTACGCCCGCCGCCCGGCAGGCCTCCGCCGCCTCGGCCACCGGCTGCTCGGTCCCCACCTCGTGGTTGGCCGACTGGAGGCAGGCCAGGGCGGTGTCGGGGGCGAGGGCGGCCGCGAAGGCGTCCGCGTCCACCGCTCCCGACCGGCCCACCGGCACCTCGGTCACCGTGCCGCCCGCCGCCGTGTGGGTCTCGCCCGCGTGCAGGACGGAGGAGTGTTCGACCGCGGAGACGACGAGCCGGTTCCCGACACGCCGACGCCCCGCGAGCGCTCCGGAGATTCCCGCGTGAACCGCGCGCGTCCCCGAAGGAGTGAATACGAGCTCGTCCGGCCGGCACCCCACCGCCTCCGCGGCGGCCTCGCGGGCCGCGTCGAGCAGCAGCCGGGCCCGGCGCCCCTCCCGGTACAGCCGGGCGGGGTCGGCCCAGCCCTCGTCCAGGGAGGCGAGCAGCGCCTGACGGGCGACGGGGTGCAGCGGAGCGGCGGACGCGGCGTCGAAGTACGGCATCCGCCCACGGTAGAGCCTGGGGCCGGACGGACTCCGCCCGACCGTGCCGACTCCCCGCCCGACCGTGCCGACTCCCCGCCCGGCCTGCGACGCCCGCCCGTGCCGACGCCTCCCCGAACCTGCGACGCCGCCCGTGCCGACGCCTCGCTCCGCCGGTGACGCCCGCCCGTGCCGACGCCTCGCCCCGCCGTTGACGACCCGCCGTGCCGGGTCCCCGCGCCGCCCGTGACGCCCCGCCGTGGCTCGCCCCGCCTGCGACGATCCGCCGCAGCGCCGCCTCGCCCGGCCTGTGACGCCCGGTCGTGCCGACTTCCCGCCCGGGCCGTGACGCCCCGCCGCAGCGCCGCCTCGCCCGGCCTGTGACGCCCGGTCGTGCCGACTTCCCGCCCGGGCCGTGACGCCCCGCCGTGGCGCCGCCTCGCCCGGCCCGTGACGCCCTGCCGCCCCGCCGCCTCACCCGTGACGCCCCGCCATGCCGCCCCCCCCGCCCCGCCCGCGGCGAGCCGTCCCGGCGACTCCCGCCCCGCCCGACCCGGCGCCCCGCGCCCCGCCCGCCCCGCACCCCCGCTCAGCCCCCCACCCCGTTCCCGATGAGCCCTCGTCAGAAGTGTGGCCCGCCATGCCGTCAGACCGCCGAACGGCCGCCTCGGACCCCCCTCCGGAACCCCGGAGTCCACCCCTTCGGGGACTCGGACGGCGCGTTGGGCACCCTCCCCGCGCGACCCCAAATAGCGTCCAGTAGGGTTTGGTCCGCATAAACATCCAAACCCCTGCCCGCGGCCGGGGCGGCGACCGACCAGCGAGACGGACGGCCGTGGCCGACCAACGCGGGCCGAGACTCTCGGGAAGGCGCTACGTGAGTCCCAACGGCTCCGACCGCTCGTCGCGGCGCCCGATGCGGCGGAAGCTGCCGCAGGTGCTGACTGCGGGCCTGATCCTGGCGACAGCCACGGGCTGCTCGTACAACTGGGAAGACTTCCCTCGCCTCGGCATGCCCACCCCCGTCACGGAAGAGGCGCCTCGGATCCTCTCCCTGTGGCAGGGCTCCTGGGCCGCCGCCCTCATCACGGGCATCCTGGTGTGGGGCCTGATCCTCTGGGCCACCATCTTCCACCGGCGCAGCCGGACCAAGGTCGAGGTACCTCCGCAGACCCGTTACAACATGCCCATCGAGGCGCTGTACACGGTCACTCCGCTCATCATCGTCTCGGTGCTCTTCTACTTCACCGCGCGCGACGAGTCGAAGCTCCTCGAGCTCACCCCGAAGCCGCCCCACACGGTCAACGTGGTCGGCTACCAGTGGAGCTGGGGCTTCAACTACGTCGAGAACGTGCCCGGTGTTCAGGGTGACGCCAAGACGGACAAGAACCTCGCCTCGCTCCCGGACAAGTTCATCGCGGACTTCCCGGAGAACGCCGGCGGTGTCTACGACGCGGGCATCCCGGGCGACCGGAACCCGCAGACCGGCAACCCGGGTCCGACCCTGTGGCTGCCCAAGGGCGAGAAGGTCAGGTTCGTCCTGTCCTCCCGTGACGTCATCCACTCCTTCTGGGTGGTCCCCTTCCTCATGAAGCAGGACGTCATCCCGGGTCACACCAACGCCTTCGAGGTCATCCCGACGCAGGAAGGCACCTTCCTCGGCAAGTGCGCCGAGCTGTGCGGTGTCGACCACTCCCGGATGCTCTTCAACGTGAAGGTGGTCTCTCCGGAGCGCTACCAGGCGCACCTGAAGGAGCTGGCCGAGAAGGGGCAGACCGGCTACATCCCGTCTGGCATCGAGCAGACGGACCCGGCCAGGAATGCGGAGAAGCACCAACTGTGAGCATCCACAACGAAACCCAGGCCGCCGCAGCTGAGGACTCGTACGAGAACGAGCTGCCCGTACGGCGCAAGCAGCCCGGCAACGTCGTGATCAAGTGGCTGACCACCACCGATCACAAGACGATCGGCACGATGTATCTGGTCACCTCGTTCGTCTTCTTCATCATCGGCGGACTCATGGCGCTCTTCATGCGCGCCGAGCTGGCCCGGCCGGGTACGCAGATCATGTCGAACGAGCAGTTCAACCAGGCGTTCACGATGCACGGCACGATCATGCTGCTGATGTTCGCGACGCCGCTGTTCGCCGGATTCGCGAACTGGATCATGCCGCTGCAGATCGGCGCGCCCGACGTGGCGTTCCCGCGGCTGAACATGTTCGCCTACTGGCTGTACCTCTTCGGCTCGATCATCGCGGTGGCCGGCTTCCTCACCCCGCAGGGTGCGGCCGACTTCGGCTGGTTCGCCTACTCCCCGCTGTCGGACGCCGTCCGCTCGCCGGGTGTCGGCGCCGACATGTGGATCATGGGTCTGGCCTTCTCCGGCTTCGGCACGATCCTCGGTTCGGTCAACTTCATCACCACGATCATCTGCATGCGCGCTCCGGGCATGACGATGTTCCGTATGCCGATCTTCACCTGGAACGTTCTGCTGACCGGTGTCCTGGTCCTGCTCGCCTTCCCGGTCCTGGCGGCCGCGCTGTTCGCCCTGGAGGCGGACCGCAAGTTCGGTGCCCACGTCTTCGACGCCTCCAACGGCGGCGCGTTGCTGTGGCAACACCTCTTCTGGTTCTTCGGACACCCAGAGGTGTACATCATCGCCTTGCCCTTCTTCGGCATCATCTCCGAGGTCATCCCGGTCTTCAGCCGCAAGCCGATGTTCGGCTACATCGGTCTGGTGGCCGCGACCATCGCGATCGCCGGTCTGTCCGTGACCGTGTGGGCGCACCACATGTACGTCACCGGTGGCGTGCTCCTCCCGTTCTTCTCCTTCATGACGTTCCTCATCGCCGTACCGACCGGCGTGAAGTTCTTCAACTGGATCGGAACGATGTGGAAGGGCTCACTGTCCTTCGAGACCCCGATGCTCTGGGCCGTCGGCTTCCTGATCACCTTCACCTTCGGTGGTCTGACCGGCGTCATCCTGGCCTCGCCCCCGATGGACTTCCATGTCTCGGACTCGTACTTCGTCGTGGCGCACTTCCACTACGTCATCTTCGGCACCGTCGTCTTCGCGATGTTCTCCGGCTTCCACTTCTGGTGGCCGAAGTTCACCGGCAAGATGCTCGACGAGCGCCTCGGCAAGATGACGTTCTGGACGCTGTTCGTGGGCTTCCACGGCACGTTCCTGGTGCAGCACTGGCTCGGTGCCGAGGGCATGCCGCGTCGTTACGCGGACTACCTCGACGCCGACGGCTTCACCACGCTGAACACGATCTCGACGATCTCCTCGTTCCTGCTCGGCCTGTCGATGCTTCCGTTCCTGTACAACGTCTGGAAGACCGCCAAGTACGGCAAGAAGATCGAGGTCGACGACCCGTGGGGCTACGGCCGTTCGCTCGAGTGGGCGACGTCCTGCCCGCCGCCGCGGCACAACTTCCTCACCCTGCCGCGGATCCGTTCGGAATCCCCGGCGTTCGACCTGCACCACCCTGAGATCGCCGCTCTCGACCAGCTCGAGAACAAGCCGCACGAGGCCGCGGCCCTGACGGGCAGCAAGGAGGCCGGCAAGTGAAGATCCAGGGCAAGATGTTCATCTGGCTGAGCGTCTTCATCCTTGCCATGGCGGTCCTGTACGGCGTCTGGTCCAAGGAGCCGGTCGGCACGACGGCGCTCTTCCTGGCCTTCGGCCTGTCCATCATGATCGGCTACTACCTGGCCTTCACGGCCAAGCGTGTCGACGCGATGGCGCAGGACGACAAGGAGGCCGACGTCGCGGACGAGGCCGGTGAAGTGGGCTTCTTCGCCCCGCACAGCTGGCAGCCGCTCTCGCTGGCCGTCGGCGGTGCGCTCGCCTTCCTCTCCATCGCGATGGGCTGGTGGATCCTGTACTTCTCGTTCCCGCTGATCCTCGTCGGCCTGTTCGGCTGGGTCTTCGAGTTCTACCGCGGTGAGAACCAGAACCAGTAGCGGTACCCCGCTCCGCACCGGAGCACACCGAGGGGCCCGGACACTTCGTCACCGAAGTGTCCGGGCCCCTCTTTTGCAGCACTCGGCGCGCTGCCCGCGAGGATTGTCCTTAGCGTGAAGTCATGAACGACACGCCGCGCATTCGGACTGTTCTGAGCTGCACTCTTCTGGCCGTCACCGTCACCGCGGGCGCCACCGCGTGCGCGGGCTCCGACGGACACCCGCTGTCGGAGAAGGCCTACGACGCGTCGGACCAGCTCGCCGTCAGCGCCCCCGTCGACGGCGCCAAGGCGGACCCCGAGAAGCCCCTGGAGATCACCGCCAAGGGCGACGACGGCCGGATCACCGACGTCACCGCCATCGACGCCTCCGGGCACCACCTCGCCGGCGAACTCACCGCGGACGGGCAGCGCTGGCGCTCCACGGCCGCGCTGGCGGCCGGCACCCGCTACACGGTCCGGGTGGCCACCGAGGACGAGGACGGCGCTCCAGGCGCCCGTACGTTCACTTTCGAGACGGCTCCCGCCAAACGGGCCCTGACCGTGACGTTCGGCCCCGAGGCGGGCACGTACGGCGTCGGACAGCCCATCACGGCGGACCTCAGCCTCCCCGTCAAGGACCGGGCGGCCCGCGCGGTCGTCGAACGGGCCCTCAAGGTCCGCTCCACGCCCGCCGTCGAGGGCGCCTGGTACTGGGTGGACGACAAGAAGCTGCACTTCCGTCCGGAGGAGTACTGGCCGGCCGGGGCGCTCGTCACGGTCACCGGCAACCTGGACGGCCTCAAGGTCGGCGACAAGCTCTACGGCGGCGCCTCCAAGCCGCTCCGGCTGAAGATCGGCGACCGGATCGAGGCCGTCGCGGACGCCGAGTCCCACCAGATGACCGTGAAGCGCAACGGAGAAGTGATCAACACCATTCCGGTGACCACCGGCAAGCCCGGCTTCTCCACCCGCAACGGCATCAAGGTCGTGCTCGGCAAGGAGTACTACGTCCGGATGCGGGGCACCAGCATCGGCATCGCGGAGGGCAGCTCCGACTCGTACGACCTGCCCGTGTACTACGCCACCCGGGTCACCTGGAGCGGCGAGTACGTCCACGCCGCGCCCTGGTCCGTGGGCTCGCAGGGCGTGGAGAACGTCAGCCACGGCTGTGTCGGCATGTCGACGGAGAACGCGGCCTGGTTCTACGAGACCGTCCGCCCCGGGGACGTCGTCCGCGTCGTCAACAGCATCGGCGACACGATGGACACCTTCGGCAACGGCTTCGGCGACTGGAACATGCCGTGGGACAAGTGGCGTACGGGCAGCGCCCTGGTGGAGGCCGCCGGAAACCCGGTGACCCCCACCGAGAAGGCCCGCCTGAGGCCCTCGATCTGACCGGGGCCCGTCCGGCCCCGATCAGCGGGCCGGGCGCCGGCCCGCCCGTCCTGGACGGCTCAGGCGTCGATCGACAGGCGCGAGCGCAGCAGGGACGCCAGGGACGCCGCGAACTCGACCGGTTCCACCGGAAGGGTCACCGCGGCGTCCGCGCGGCTCCAGGTGGCCAGCCAGGCGTCCTGCGGGCGTCCGATGAGCAGCAGCACCGGCGGGCAGCGGAAGACCTCGTCCTTGATCTGCCGGCAGACCCCCATGCCTCCGGCGGGCACCGCCTCGCCGTCGAGCACGCACACGTCGATCCCGCCCTCGTCCAGGCGCTTGAGCACCGCGGGCAGCGTCGCGCACTCCACGAACTCGACCGGGGGAACGTCGGCCGCGGGCCTGCGTCCGGCGGCGAGCCGCACCTGCGCGCGGGTGTTCGCGTCGTCGCTGTAGACCAGGACCGTGGCACTCGACTGCATCGTTCCTCCGTGGGGAAGTCCGTGGGAAGGTCGTCGATCGATGCGCCGGATGCTACTCCGGTCCACACCCCGTCAACACCCGTTCAGCACCTGTTCGAACGGTGTCCGGTGGCCTCCGCGCTGGGCCGTTCGGGCTGGACACGCCCCCCTGACACTCCGAACGGCACCCCCCGGAGTGAGGGCGGGATAAGCGACCGACATAATGTCGGTCGTGGCGACAGTAACGACAGTAGAAACAGGGCACGCGCACCCGTCGGTCAATCGACCGAACCTCACCAGCGTCGGAACCATCATCTGGTTGAGTTCCGAGCTGATGTTCTTCGCGGCCCTCTTCGCGATGTACTTCACCCTGCGATCGGTGATGGGTGCCGAGTTCTGGGCAGAACAGGCCTCGGCCTTGAACTTCCCGTTCTCGGCGACCAACACCACGGTCCTGGTGCTCTCCTCTCTCACCTGCCAGCTCGGCGTCTTCGCCGCGGAGCGGGGCGACGTGAAGAAGCTCCGGACGTGGTTCATCATCACGTTCGTGATGGGTTCCATCTTCATCGGCGGCCAGGTCTTCGAGTACACCGAGCTGGTCAAGAAGGACGGCCTCTCGCTGTCCTCGGACCCGTACGGCTCCGTGTTCTACCTGACCACCGGCTTCCACGGCCTGCACGTGACGGGCGGTCTCATCGCCTTCCTGCTGGTCCTCGGCCGGACGTACGCCGCCAAGAGGTTCACTCACGAGCAGGCAACCGCCGCCATCGTCGTGTCCTACTACTGGCACTTCGTCGATGTCGTCTGGATCGGCCTCTTCGCCACGATCTACATGATCAAGTAATCGGCTCCGCCTCCACGGCGGACCGAGACATCCAGCAAGCATCGACGCAGAAGATCCTGACACCGGGGTAATCCGTGAAAAAGCTCTCCGCACGACGACGCCATCCGCTGGCGGCGGTCGTCGTCCTACTTCTCGCGCTGGCGGCCACTGGGGGGCTGTACGCCGCGTTCGCACCCGCGGGCACGGCGAAGGCCGATGAAACCGCCCAGTCCCTCGCCATCGAGGAGGGCAAGAAGCTCTACTCCGTCGGCTGCGCCAGCTGCCACGGAACCGGGGGTCAGGGCACCTCTGACGGCCCGTCCCTCGTCGGCGTCGGTTCGGCCGCGGTCGACTTCCAGGTCGGCACCGGCCGTATGCCGGCCCAGCAGCCGGGCGCCCAGGTCCCGAAGAAGAAGGTCATCTACTCGCAGGCTCAGATCGATCAGCTTGCGGCGTACGTCGCCTCTCTCGGTGCGGGCGCGATCACGCCGACCGAGGGCCAGTACAGCCCTGACGGTGCCGACATCGCCAAGGGTGGCGAGCTGTTCCGCACCAACTGTGCCCAGTGCCACAACTTCACCGGTGAGGGTGGCGCGCTGACCTACGGCAAGTACGCCCCGAGCCTCGAGGGCGTGGACCCGAAGCACCTCTACGAGGCCATGCAGACCGGCCCGCAGAACATGCCCTCCTTCCCGGACACGACCATGCCGGAGAAGGAGAAGAAGGACATCATCGCGTACGTCCAGGCCGTCAACAGCGACACGTCCGAGACCCCGGGCGGTTTCAAGCTCGGTGGCCTCGGCCCCGTCAGCGAAGGCCTGTTCGCCTGGGTCTTCGGCCTGGGCGCGCTGATCGCAGTTGCCATCTGGGTCGCGGCCCACACCGCTAAGGCCAAGAAGTCATGAGTAGCCAAGAGATTCCAGAAGAGACCCTGCCGGCAGGGCAGGACACCGCGCACGGCGCGGTGACGGTCGCCGACGACCCGTTCGCCGACCCGGGCCTCCCGCCCCACAAGCCCCGCATCCAGGACATCGACGAGCGGGCCGCCCGGCGGTCCGAGCGCGCGGTCGCCTTCATGTTCACGCTGTCGATGCTGGCCACCGTCGGCTTCATCGCCTCGTACGTGATCTTCCCGGTCGACAAGATCGTGTACATCTGGCCCTTCGGCCACGTGTCCGCGCTCAACTTCGCCCTGGGTCTGACCCTCGGTGCCGCCCTCTTCTTCATCGGCGCGGGCGCGGTCCACTGGGCCCGCACCCTGATGTCCGACGTCGAGGTCGCCGACGAGCGTCACCCGATGGCGGCGTCGCCCGAGGTCAAGGCGAAGGTCATGGCGGACTTCGCGGCCGGTGCCGCGGAGTCGGGCATGGGCCGCCGCAAGCTCATCCGCAACACGATGTTCGGCGCGCTGTCGCTCGTACCGCTCTCCGGCATCGTGCTGCTGCGTGACATGGGCCCGCTGCCCGAGAAGAAGCTCCGGACCACGCTGTGGACCAAGGGGCTCCAGCTCATCAACATGAACACGCACGAGCCGCTGCGTCCCGAGGACGTCGCGGTCGGCTCGCTGACCTTCGCGATGCCCGAGGGCCTCTCGGAGCACGACGAGCACTTCCAGACCGAGATCGCCAAGGCCGCCCTGATGATCGTCCGGATCCAGCCGGAGGACATCAAGGACAAGCGCGAGCTCGAGTGGTCGCACCAGGGCATCGTCGCGTTCTCGAAGATCTGCACCCACGTGGGCTGCCCGATCTCCCTGTACGAGCAGCAGACGCACCACGTGCTCTGCCCGTGCCACCAGTCCACCTTCGACCTCTCCGACGGCGCCCGCGTCATCTTCGGCCCGGCCGGTCACGCCCTTCCGCAGCTGCGGATCGGCGTGAACGACAAGGGCTTCCTCGAGGCGCTCAGCGACTTCGACGAGCCCGTCGGTCCGGCATTCTGGGAGCGCGGATGAGCACCGTGACCAACACGCAGAAGAAGGCACCCGCCGGTGAGCGGGTCGCGGACTGGGCCGACGGCCGGCTGGGGATCTACACGCTGGCCAAGGCCAACATGCGGAAGATCTTCCCGGACCACTGGTCCTTCATGCTGGGCGAGGTCTGCCTCTACAGCTTCCTCATCATCATCCTGACGGGCGTCTATCTGACGATGTTCTTCCACCCGTCGATGAACGAGGTGGAGTACGTCGGACCGTACGTCCCGCTCCAGGGACAGCTGATGTCCGAGGCGTTCAACTCCACCATGCACATCTCGTTCGAGGTGCGCGGTGGTCTGCTGATCCGGCAGATCCACCACTGGGCGGCGCTGATCTTCCTCGCCGGCATGTTCGTGCACATGATGCGCGTGTTCTTCACCGGCGCGTTCCGCAAGCCGCGTGAGATCAACTGGCTGTTCGGTTTCCTGCTGTTCTTCCTGGGCATGTTCACCGGCTTCACCGGTTACTCGCTCCCGGACGACCTGCTCTCCGGCACCGGTGTCCGCTTCATGCAGGGCGCGATCCTGTCCGTGCCGGTCCTCGGCACGTACCTCTCGATGTTCCTGTTCGGCGGCGAGTTCCCCGGCGGCGACTTCGTCGCCCGGTTCTACTCGGCGCACGTGCTGCTGCTCCCCGGCATCATGCTGGGTCTCGTGGTCGCCCACCTCATCCTGGTGTTCGTCCACAAGCACACGCAGTTCGCCGGCCCCGGCCGGACGAACAAGAACGTCGTCGGCATGCCGCTGCTGCCCGTGTACATGGCGAAGGCCGGAGGCTTCTTCTTCCTGGTCTTCGGTGTCATCGCGGTCATCGCGGCGATCGCCTCGATCAACCCGATCTGGGCCATCGGCCCGTACCGCCCGGACCAGGTGTCCACCGGCGCCCAGCCCGACTGGTACATGGGCTTCGCCGAGGGTCTGATCCGCGTCATGCCGGGCTGGGAGATCAACCTGTGGGGCCACACGCTGGTCCTCGGCGTGATGATCCCGCTGGCGATCTTCCCGGCGGTCCTCGCGGCCATCGCGGTGTACCCGTTCATCGAGTCCTGGATCACCGGCGACAAGCGCGAGCACCACATCGCGCAGCGCCCGCGCAACGCTCCGACGCGCACCGCCTTCGGTGTCGCCTGGATCACCGCGTACATGATCATGCTCGTGGGTGGTGGAAACGACCTCTGGGCGACCCACTTCCACCTGTCGCTGAACTCGATCACCTGGTTCGTGCGGATCTTCTTCTTCGCCGGTCCGGTCATCGCCTTCGTCGCCACCAAGCGGATCTGCCTCGGCCTCCAGCGCCGCGACAAGGACAAGGTGCTGCACGGCCGCGAGTCCGGCATCATCAAGCGCCTGCCGCACGGTGAGTTCGTCGAGGTCCACGAGCCGCTCAGCCAGGGCGAGCTGCACCGCCTCACGGCGCACGAGCAGTACGACGCCGCGGAGCTTCCGCCGGCCGTCGACGAGAACGGCGTGGAGCGCAAGATCGGCCGCATGGAGAAGCTCCGGGTCAAGCTCAACAAGGGCTACTACGGCGACGACAGCCAGGTCGCCAAGCCCACGGTCGAGGAGTACAAGGAGATCCAGAGCGGCCACGGCCACCACTGATCACCTGACCTGAAGGTCGCCACGGCGAGAGCCCCGTCCATTCGATGGACGGGGCTCTTTGCCGTCCCCGGAGGTCGATAGGGTGGGACCGTATCCGTCACGTGATTCAGGAGCTGCCATGAGCGCTGCGACCCCCGCTGGAGGACCTACGTCGGCGGGCCGCTCCTGGCCCGTCCTGCTGAACGGGCTGCTCGACGGCAAGGACCTCTCCGCCGACGACACGGCCTGGGCGATGGACCTGATCATGAGCGGCGAGGCGACCGACGCGCAGATCGCCGGATTCATGGTGGCGCTGCGGGCCAAGGGCGAGACGGTGCAGGAGATCACCGGCCTCGTACGGACCATGTACGCGCACGCCAACGTGATCGAGGTGCCCGGTCCCGCCGTCGACATCGTCGGCACCGGCGGCGACGGCGCCAAGACGGTGAACATCTCCACGATGGCGTCGATCGTGGTCGCCGGCACGGGCACGAAGGTCGTCAAGCACGGCAACCGCGCCGCGTCCTCCGCCTCCGGCTCCTCCGACGTCCTGGAGAAGCTCGGCATCAACCTGAACCTGACCCCGCAGCGGGTCGTCGAGGTCGCCGAGGAAGCCGGCATCACCATCTGCTTCGCCGTGAAGTTCCACCCCTCGCTGCGGCACGTCGCCGCGGCCCGCGGCCAGCTGGGCATCCGGACCACCTTCAACGTCCTCGGCCCGCTGACCAACCCGGCCCAGGTGAAGGCGCAGGCCGTCGGCGTCGCCGATCCGCGCATGGCGCCGATCGTCGCCGGGGTCCTCGCCGAGCGCGGCAACTCCGCCCTGGTCTTCCGCGGCGACGACGGCCTGGACGAGCTGACGACCACCGCCACCTCCCGGGTCTGGGTGGTCCGGGACGGCGCCGTCACCGAGGAGCGCTTCGACCCGCGGGACGTCGGCATCGAGCTCGTCCCCCTGGAGGCGCTGCGCGGCGCCGACGCCTCGTACAACGCCGACGTGGCCCGCCGGCTGCTCGCGGGGGAGACCGGTCCGGTACGGGACGCGGTGCTGCTCAACGCGGCGGCGGCGCTCACCGCCCTGGAGCCCGGCACGGGCACCCTGGCGGAGCAGCTGGGCGCGGGCATCGCGAAGGCGGCCGAGTCGATCGACTCCGGTGCGGCCCGCCGGTCCCTGGAGCGGTGGATCGCCGCCAGCAACGCGTAACCCGTCTGCCGTACGACCCCGGTCCACCATGCGGACCGGGGTCTTGCACTTCGGCGATCATGTGGCAGGATGCTCTACAGGTCACGAGTGACAGCGTTTTGGCCCCGGCTTGCTGTCCGGCAACCCTCCTTCCGTGGCGGGGTGCCCCGGGTGATGACCAGGCCGTAGGCAGCGAGGTCTACGGCAAGCGCGGATCCCTCGAACACCAGGGGTCCTGGTCAGTCGAGGAGCTTTTTCCGTGAGCAAGCGAATGCGATAGGGCGAGTCCGCCCCTACTTCACCCTCGGAACAGGGTCCCTTCCGCGTACCCGCATACCCGTGCGCGCCCCCGTCGTCTCCGAGGCATCACCCGTACCCCGCCGTACCCGGCCGCGTACGGGATTCACCGAAGCCATTCCGCACCGCCCGCCGGGAGATACCGCCATGTCCGCACGCCCGAACACCGCCACCGTCGACACCGCCGCCGCCGAGTCCGCCGACCCCTGCTGCGCCGCCCCGCTGCCGGTCCTCGGCCGGGACGTCACCGTCCCGCTCGTCACCGGCGGCGAGGTGAGCTACGCGGCGCTCGACTACGCGGCCAGCGCGCCGGCCCTCCAGCGGGTCTGGGACGACGTCGCCGCGTACGCCCCCTACTACGGCAGCGTCCACCGCGGCGCCGGGTACCTCTCCCAGCTCTCCACCGACCTCTTCGAGAACAGCCGCGCCACCGTCGCCGAGTTCCTCGACTGCCGCCCCGGCGACCAGGTCGTCTTCACCCGCTCCACCACCGACTCGCTCAACCTGCTGGCCGCCGTCGTCCCCGCCGACTGCCAGGTCTTCGTCTTCGAGACCGAGCACCACGCCTCGCTGCTGCCCTGGAAGGACGCCCGGGTCACCTACCTCAACGCCCCGCGCACCCCGGCCCAGGCAGTCGCGACCCTGGAGCGCGCCCTCGCCGACCGTGACCCCTACGGTCCCGCGCTGGTCTGCGTCACCGGCGCCTCCAACGTCACCGGCGAGCTGTGGCCGGTGAAGGAGCTGGCCGCCGCCGCGCACGCGCACGGCGCCCGGATCGTGCTCGACGCCGCCCAGCTCGCGCCCCACCACCCGGTCTCGGTAAGGGAGTTGGACGTGGACTGGGTCGCCTTCTCCGGGCACAAGCTGTACGCGCCCTTCGGCTCCGGCGTCCTCGCCGGCCGCGCCGACTGGCTCCAGGACTCCGAGCCCTACCTCGCGGGCGGCGGCGCCTCCCGCAAGGTGGCCCGCCGGGCCGACGGCGGTGTGGACGTGGAGTGGCACACCACCGCGGCCCGGCACGAAGCCGGTTCGCCGAACGTCATCGGCGTCTACTCGATCGCCTCCGCCTGCAAGGCGCTCACCGAGGCCGGCTTCGACTCCCTCGTCGCCCGCGAGCAGCACCTGATCACCACGGTCCGCGAGGGCCTGGCCGAGGTGCCCGAGGTGCGCGTGCTCTCGCTCTTCGGCGACGACGCGCCCCGCGTGGGCGTCATCTCCTTCGTCGTGGAGGGCTGGAACAGCTCCCACTTCGCCGCCGCGCTCTCCGCCGAGTACGGCATCGGCGTCCGCGACGGTCTCTTCTGCGCCCACCCGCTGGTCCGCACCCTGCTCGGCAGCGACCCGCAGGACCCGGGCGAGTGCGGCGCCCCCGAGGCGGCGCCGGGGGAGAGGTCGCTGAACGCCATCCGGGTGAGCTTCGGCGCCGGTACGCCGGACGAGCACGTGGAGCGGTTCGTCGGCGCCGTGAAGGAGCTCGTGAGGGACGGCGCGCAGTGGAAGTACCGCACCGAGGACGGCCGCTGCGTCCCGGACCGCGGCTGATCAGTCACTCGTACGGGTGAAGGGGGCCTCCCGACCGGGAGGCCCCCTTCAGTCGTGCCGCGTGCGCGGTGTCAGGACTCCAGACCGATGGCGAAGGCCGCCTCCAGGTCGTGCTGGGAGTACGTGCGGAAGGCGACGTGCGTGTCCGTGGCCTCCACGCCGGGGATCTTGCTGATCCGTCCGGGGATCACGTCCGCCAGGTCGTCGTGGCGCGGCACCCGGACCATGGCGATCAGGTCGTACGTACCGGTGACCGAGAAGACCTCGCTGACGCTGTCGAGCGCGGCGATCGACTCGGCGATCTCGGGGATGCGGTCCACGCTGGTCTTGATGAGCACGATCGCGGTGATCACGGCTGGCTTTCTCCCTCGGTCGCCGCGGCTTGGGCTTTCACTCTATCCCCACCGCGGAAGCGCCCCCAGGCGTAGAGGAAGCCGACGGAGAAGCCCACGACATGGGCCAGATAGGCGACGCCGGGCCCCGCGCCCGCCGCCCGCGCGGCCAGCCACTGCAGCGTGAACCAGAAGATCAGCACGATCCAGGCGGGGAAGCGCAGCGGCAGGAAGAACAGGAAGGGGAAGAGGCTGGTGACCCGGGAGCGCGGGAAGAGGAAGAGGAAGGCCCCGAGCACCGCGGAGATCGCCCCGGACGCCCCGACCAGGGTCTGCTCGCTGTCCGCGTGCGCCACCGCGTACCCGAGCAGGGCCACGTAGCCGGTCCCCAGATAGAAGAGGCAGAACTCGACCGGACCCATGCGCTCCTCGGCCATCGCGCCGAAGACGTACAGGAACAGCATGTTGCCGAGCAGGTGGAGCCAGCTGCCGTGGACGAAGAGCGCGGTCAGCGGGGTGAGCAGGGCGCGCGGCTCGCCGCTCATGAGCTCGGCGGGCACCACGCCCCAGCGGCGGAAGTAGGCGCCCTGGGCGGCCAGGAGCTCGTCGCCCGTGCCGTACACCGGATTGAGTCCGGCGACCGGGCCGATCACGAAGAGGAGGCAGCAGGCGGCGATCAGTCCGTACGTCACCGTGGGCCCGCTGCGGGTGCCGCGCCAGGCACCGAGGACCACGCCTCGCCAGTCGATCATGGACAGATCATGGCGTACCGGGGCCGAAGTGGACAGAGTGCCTCGCCGTGCCTCGCCCTCCCCGGGAGGCCGTAGGGTTACGGGCACCACCGACCGCAGTTCGACGGCGCACCGCGGCTCCCGCACCTGGTACCACGCAACAGGAAGAAGGACGGCACGATGACGACGGTTCCCCTGCCGACCGCCGAGACCCGCTGGCGCTGCACGCTCTGCGGCAATCTGACCCGCTTCGACGTGACCCGCTCGTCCAAGGTCGTGGAGTACGTCCATCTGGACCTCGCCGGAGACCCGACGGTCGAGGAGCGGCAGGTGGTCAGTGAGACCATCGAGTCGGTCCGCTGCCGCTGGTGCAACGCGGTGGACCAGATCGAACTGGTGGACAGGCCGGGCGCCGCCTCCTGAGGGACGGCGCGGACGACATAGGGGTGACGGATCGTGGAGCAGCCCGCGCACGGTGGTGAGCCGGCCGGCGCGGCAGGTGACGCTGCCGAGACGCTCGACCACCCGCTGCCTGAAGGCGTACGGCGGCGGGTCGTCGCGCTGGTCGCGGACGCCTTCGGCGGGCTCACCGTCGCGGAGCTGCCCGCGCCCCTGCGGCAGTACGCCCGCTTCACCGCGAGCCGGCGGGCCAAGTTCGCCGGCAACGCGATGGCCGCCGCCCTGGAGAGCGACCCGCTCTTCCGGCAGCGGATCGGCGAACGGTTCAAGCAGGGCCAGCCCGAGCTGGCCGGAGCCGTGGAGACCGGCGCCCCGCCCGCGGCCGCCGACCCCGTCGACGTGGCGGCGGCCGCCTATGTGCTGCGCCCGCCCGGCTGGGTCAAGCTCGTCGCCGCCGCCGGCGAGGAGGCCCAGCGGGCCGACGCCGAGCGGGCCGACGAGGCCGGCCGGCGCGAGCTGGAGCAGCTGCGCGAGGAGCTCGCCGCCGCCCGGGACCGCACCCGGGGCGAGAACGAGCAGTTGCGGCACGACCTCGACGCCGCCCGCAAGGAAGCCGAATCGCTTCACCGCAAGCTGCGCAGCGCCCAGAGCGACGTCAAGCGCGGCGAGGCGGCGCTGCGCAAGGTGCACGGCGAGATCGAGGCCGCGCGGGCGGAGTCGGCGGCCCAGGTGTCGGCCGCCGAGAGCGAGACCCGGCGGCTCCGGGCCCGGCTCGGCGAGGTCGAGGCGGCCCTGGAGGCGAGCCGCAGGACCGCCCGCGAGGGCCGCTCGGTGGAGGACATGCGGCTGCGGCTGCTCCTCGACACGGTCCTCGACGCGGCGCAGGGGCTGCGGCGCGAACTCGCGCTGCCGCCCGTCTCGGTGCACCCGGCGGACACCGTGGACGCCGTGGAGCCGGGGCGGATGTCCCCGAAGGACATCGCGGCGCGGGCCCTCTCCGAGACGGACCCGGCGCTGCTCGACCAGCTGCTGGCGCTGCCGCAGGCGCATCTGGTCGTCGACGGCTACAACGTCACCAAGACCGGCTATCCGACGATGCCGCTGGAGAAGCAGCGGCTGCGGCTCCTCGGCAGCCTCTCGGCGCTGGCGGCCCGCTCGGGCGCCGAGGTCACCTGCGTCTTCGACGGGGCGGAGCTGGCGGCCCCGGTGCTGCTCGCGCCGCCGCGCGGGGTGCGGGTGCTGTTCTCCAAGCCCGGCGTCACGGCGGACGAGTTGATCCGTCAGCTGGTCCGGGCCGAGCCGCCGGGGCGGCCGGTCGTGGTGGTCTCCACCGACCGCGAGGTTGCCGACGGTGTCGCGAAGGCGGGGGCGCGGCCGGTGGCGTCCGCCTTGTTGCTGAAGCGGCTTTCGCGCCTCTCGTGACGCATCGCAACTCCTGGGTGTTATGCCCGAATTCTGGATGGCGCACCGTCAAGTGCTCATCACTGCCCGTGCGGTGTATGTAAATAAAGTGGTGGGTGGGCGAGATTTTTGCCAGCGGGATTTGAACTGATCACAACTTGGTCACTAGGGTCGGGCTTCGAACCTTCGCGCGGTTGATCACCCATCCGGGGTGGCGGCGGAGGAACCGCCTGCCCCTTACCGGTTGGGCGGCTCTGAGGAAGAAGGAGCTCGCCTTCGTGGCGTCCCACCGTCGACCCAAGCAGCCGAGCCGCACCCGTGTGACCGTGCTCACCGTGACCGCGGCCGCCGCCGTCGCACTCACCGCCCAGTCCGGCGCGCAGGCGGCCCCCGCCAAGCCCAAGATCGACGAGGTCAAGTCGAAGGTCGACGCGCTCCACCACGAGGCCGAGGAGGCCACGGAGCAGTACAACCTCGCCGAGGAGCGCCGCGGCAAGCTCCAGAAGGAGATCAGCAACCTTCAGGACAAGGTGGCCCGCGGTCAGCAGGAGCTCAACACCCTGCGCGACCAGATCGGTTCGGTCGCCAGCGCCCAGTACCGCTCCGGCGGCATCGACCCGGCGCTCCAGCTCTTCCTCTCCGCCGACCCGGACACCTACCTCGACAAGGCGTCCGCGATCGACCAGTTGAGCGCCCAGCAGGCCGACGTGCTCACGTCGATCCAGGCCAAGCAGCGGACCCTCGCCCAGGAGCGGGCCGAGGCCTCCACGAAGCTGGCCGACCTCGAGGACGTCCGCAAGACCCTCGGCGCCAAGAAGAAGAAGTTCCAGGGCAAGCTCGCCGAGGCGCAGAAGCTGCTCAACACCCTCACCGCCCAAGAGCGCGCCAGGATGCAGGAGCAGGAGCAGCGTGCGAGCCGCTCCGCCGGCGAGCGCGTGAACCTGGGCAACGAGGCCCCGGCCTCGCAGCTCGGCGCCGCCGCCCTCTCCGCAGCCGCCACCCAGCTCGGCAAGCCGTACGTCTCCGGTGCCGAGGGCCCCAACGCGTACGACTGCTCGGGCCTGACCCAGTGGTCCTACCGCCAGGCCGGCGCCACGCTCACCCGCACCACCTACACCCAGCAGAACGACGGCGTGAAGATCGGCCGCAGCCAGCTCAAGCCGGGCGACCTGGTCTTCTTCAACAACCTGTCGCACGTCGCTCTGTACGCGGGCAACAACACGATCCTGCACGCCCCGAAGCCGGGCGCCGTGGTCCGCTACGAGTCCATGGACTACATGGGCACCTTCCAGTTCGGCGTCCGCATCTGACGCACGCCGACCCGCTGCGCCATGCCGCCCAATCGGGTGGTTCGCGGCGACCCGCACTGACCTGACGCCCCGCCGGTGACCTGTGTTCTCCGGCGGGGCGTCACTTTGTGTGCCCGTCGCCTTCGTTGGACGAGGACTGATCAGCGGCTACTGTCTGCCGCGCCAGTCTGCGTCGAGCCGAACGGAGCGCGATTCGTGGCGTCCCACCGCCGACCCGCCCGGGTCACCGTCCTCACCGCCGCCGCCGCGGCCACCGCGGCCGCGTCCCTCGGGGCCGTCCCCGCGAGCGCCGACCCCGGGACCACGCCCGCGGCCACCCGCGCCACGGTCGACCGCCTCTTCGAGGAGGCCGAGAAGGCCACCGAGGGCTACAACCGGGCGGACGAGAAGGCGGACGCGCTGCGCCGGACGGTCTCCCAGGCGCAGGACAGCCTCGCCCGGGGCCAGGAGCACATCAACCGCATGCGGGGCGTGCTCGGTTCGGTCGCCGGGGCGCAGTACCGCTCCGGCGGCATCGACCCCGCCCTCGCCCTGCTGCTCTCCTCCGACCCGGACACCTATCTGGACCGCGCCTCCGCCCTCGACCGGGTCACCGCCCGCCAGGGCGCCGCGCTCGGCGAACTCCTGCGCGCGCAGCGCGGCCTGAACCAGAAGCGGAGCGAGGCCCGCACGGCCCTCGCCGAACTGGAGCAGAGCCGGGCCGAGGTCGCCCGCCACAAGCGCACCGTCGAGCGGAAGCTCGCCGAGGCCCGCCGCCTGCTCGCCTCCCTCACCGTCGAGGAGCGCGCCGACTACGACCGCGCCTCCCGCACCGGTGAGCGCGCCGACGGGCCCGCCGAGGAGCTGCCGCCGCTCGCCGACCTCGGCCCCTCGCGGGCCGCCGCCGCGGTGATCGCCGCCCGCAGCGCGATCGGCAAGCCGTACGTGTGGGGGGCGACCGGACCCTCGGCCTTCGACTGCTCGGGCCTGATGGTCTGGTCGTACCGGCAGGCCGGGATCAGCCTGCCGCGCACCTCCTCGGCGCAGCGGTACGCGGGCCGGCAGGTGCCGCTCTCGCAGGCGCAGCCGGGCGACCTCGTCACGTACCGCGGCGACGCCAGCCATGTGGCGATCTACGCCGGGAACGGCCAGGTCATCCACGCCCCCTATCCGGGCGCGCGGGTCCGCTACGACCCGGTGAACATGATGTCCCACGTCACCGTCACCCGCGTCTGAGACCGCCCCCGTACGATCGGGGGCGTGGCGGTTCGGCGGAGTGGAGCGGTGCGCGGTGTGGCGGCGGGGCTGCTGGCCGCGGTGCTGACCCTCGGCGGATGCGCGGCCCCCGAGCCGGCCGGCCCGGCGACCGGGGAGATCCAGGGCCTGCTCGACCGGCACGCGGCGGCGCTGCTCGACCGGGACGAGGCCGGCTACCTCGCCGCCCTCGACCCCGCGCTCGCGCCGGCCGCGCGCACCGAGTTCGACCGGCTCGCGAAGATCCCGCTGGGCGGCTGGCACTACCGGATCACCGGCGTCGACCGGACCGGTGAGGGCCGGGTCACCGCCAGGGCCGAGCTCGGCTACCGGATCAAGGGCTACGACTCCGGGCCCGCCACCACCGAGCGGGTCCTCGACCTCGCCGAGCGGGACGGCCGCTGGTACGTGACCGGCGACCGCGCCGCCGACGGCGCCCCGCAGCAGCTGTGGCAGCAGGGCGAGGTCACGACGGTGACCGGCCGGCGCAGCCTCGTCCTGGGTGTGGGGCAGAGCCGGGAGCGGCTGCGGGAGATCGCGACGGCGGCGGACCGGGCGGTGCCCGCGGTCGGGGAGGCCTGGCGCGGTGACTGGGCGGGCCGGATCGTGGTCCTGGTGCCCGGGTCGATCGAGGCGATGGGACGGCTCCTCGGCGGGCCTGCCGCCTCCTACCGGGGCATCGCGGCCGTCACCACCGGCCGGACCGGGGGCGGTCCGACGGCGCCCGCGGACCGGGTGATCGTGAACCCGGACGCCTACGCGACGCTCGGCGCGTTCGGCCGGCAGCTGGTCCTCACCCACGAGACCACCCATGTCGCGACCCGCGTCCAGACCACGAAGGCCACCCCGGTCTGGCTCTCCGAGGGCTTCGCCGACTGGGTCGCCTACCGGGGCACCGAAGGCACCGCCGCGCAGGCCGCGCCCGAGCTGCGCCGCGCGGTCCAGGCGAGCGAGCTCCCGGCCGAGCTCCCCGACGACCAGGCCTTCGCCTTCGGCAGCGACGCGGAGGCCCTGGCCAGGGCGTACGAGGGCGGCTGGCTGGCCTGCGAGCTGATCGCGGACCGCTGGGGCGCGGAGAGGCTGACCGCGTTCTACCGGGCGGTGGGCGCGCATCCCGCCCGGGCGGGCGCGGTGGAGAAGGCGCTCCGGGAGGTCCTCGACACCACGCCGGAGCAGTTCACCGCCGACTGGCGGTCGTATCTGACCGAGCGGCTCGGCTAGGGCCGTTCCGCGGGGATCAGGGGCGGACGGAGCCTAGCTCTCCAGCCGTTCGATCGTCTCCGCCAGCCAGGCCTTCTCCTCCGTGCCCGTCGCGCGGGCGATCCGCAGCATCCCCTGGCGGAAGAGGTCGGGCTCCCGCTCGGCGGTGACCGGGGTCCCGGCCTCGTAGAAGAAGCTGGCCGGGGTGAGCAGGAACTCCTGGCGGCGGCGGAGGACGGCCGCCTGGTCCGCGCGGTCGGGGAGTTGCCCCAGGAAGGCGAGCAGGGTGAAGAAGCGCTGGCCGTCGGTGATCTCGGCGTCCTTGGGGGTGCGCAGCCGGGCGAGGAGCTCCCGGCGGCCCTCGGGGGTGAGCGAGAGCGTGCGGCGCGGGGCCGCGCTCGCGCCCGGCTCCGTACGGCTGTCGATCAGGCCGCTCTTCACCAGGCGGGTGATGGCCGGGTAGAGGGCGCCGTCGCTGACCGGGCGGACGTGGCCGCTCAGGCCCTGGATGCGTTCCTTCAGCTCGTAGCCGTGCAGCGGCTTCTCGTACAGGAAGCCCAGGATCGACAGTTCCAGCACCGGGCACCTCTCCTTCGGGCTTCGGCGGGACCGCTTGTCGGGGGACCGCCCGTCATGCTACCTCTTTCCGAGGTGCCTCTATTCGAGGTACCTCGGAAAGAGGGGGTCCCTTCGTATGTCCTCGCACCGCCGCACACTCGTCCGGCTCGCCTGCCCGGTCTATCTCGAACTCCTCGCCGGAGTCGCCGCCGGCATCATCAACATGGTCTGGGTCGCCCGCCTCGGCGGGGACGCCGTCGCCGCCGTCGCCGTCGCGAGCAACGTCGAGAACCTCCTCCTGGGCGTCGTCCTCATGGCCGGCTCCGGCACCACCGTGCTCGTCGCCCGCGCCCGCGGCGCCGACGACCCCGGCGCCGTCCGCGCCGCCGTCCGCGGCGGCACCGCCCTCTGCGCCCTGCTCGTGCCGCCCGTCGCCCTCGGCGGCTACCTGCTGCGCGAGCCGCTCGCCGCCCTTCTGCTCGGCGGCTCCGGCCAACCCGCCCACGCCCTGGCCACCGCCTACTTCGCGATCTCGCTCCCCGGCACGGCCGTCTTCTTCGCCACGAACGTCCTCGACGGAGTCCTCAAGGGCGCCGGCGACACCCGCACCCCCATGCGGCTCGCCTTCCTCGCCAACGGACTGATCCTCGTCCTCGACCCGCTGCTCATCCACGCGTACGGGGTGCCGGGCGCCGCCCTCGCCACCGTCACCGGCCGGAGCGTCGCCCTCGCCGCCGGACTCCTCGCCCTGCGCCGCGACCCGCTCCTCAAGGCCGCGCGGGCGGCCCGGGCGGCCCTGCCCACGACCGCCGCGCTGCGCCGTACCGCCGCCACCGGACTGCCCATGTCCGTCGACTTCGCGGTCCGGATGGCCGGGGCCCTCGCGCTCGTCTCCGTCGTCGCCCGGATCGGCGTCACCGAGATCGCCGCCTACGGCATCGCCACCAAGGCCATGTACGTGGCGACCATGGCCTTCTACGCCGTCCGGCAGGCCGCCGCCATCCACAGCGCCCACCTCCTCGGCACCGGCCGGGACGAACGCCGGGCCGTCGGCCGGCAGGCCCTCCTCCTCGCCGGCGTCCTCGGCGCGAGCGCCGCCGGGCTGCTGTTCCTGGGCGCCGGACCCGTCATGCGGGCCTTCGGCGCCGAGCCCGCGGTGGCGGAGGCGGGCGCGCTCTTCCTGCGCTGCCTCGGCCCCTACCTGCTGCTCATGGCCGGGTACATCGCGCTCGCCGGGGTCTTCGAGGGCACCGGGGCGAGCCCGTACCTCGCCCGGATCACCGTCGCGGGCGTCCTCGTCCAGCTCCCGCTCGCGTACGCCCTCTCAGGCGCGGGCCTCGGTCTCGGCGGGATCTGCCTGGCCATGGCCCTCGCGATGGGGGCCCAGTGCGCGGCGCTGGCCCTGCTGCACCGCCGTACGATCACCGCCCCCGGGGAGTCTCAGCGGGAGCCGGACAGGCTCTTCTCGCGCTCCGGCTGAGTCGCCTGCGCGGGGATCCTCACGCCCGTGGCGAGACGCGGCTCCGTCACCGTGTGCTGCCACAGGATCCGGCAGGCGATGACGGTGGCGGCGATCAGCAGACCGTTCCGCGTGAACAGCACCGCCATGCCCAGCGGATCGCTCCGCGTCACGTGCGAGAACCACACCGGGAACTCGAACTGCGTCACCGCCGTCGCCCACAGCACCAGGTGCGCCGGCCGCCGCATCCGGCTCGACCGGTAGGCGAGGCACAGCGCGGCCAGACCCACCAGCCACAGCATGTACTGCGGGGAGAGCACCCGGCTCGTCGTCGTGAACAGCAGCACCGCCACGAAGGCCGCGTCCGCCGGCGTCGACGACACGAAGCGGCGCGCCCGGATCCGCCACACCAGCAGCCAGCCGAAGGCGGCGACCGTGAGCACCATCGCGGCCGTCGAGACCGTGGACACGTACGGCCCGAGGAACTCGATCGAGCCGTAGTTCATCCGTGCCTCGCCCTCCCAGCCGAAGTGCCGGACGACGTGGAAGACTATCGAGCCCAGCGACTCGACCTCCGTGCCCCGGTCGCGCTGGAAGCCGAGGAAGGACAGCGCCCCCGGCATCCACAGCACGCAGAACACCAGCACCGCGGCCGCCGCGCCCACCGCCGTCGACCAGGAGCGGAAGGTCGCCCGCCCCTTCGGGGTGCCCGCGAGGACCAGCACCGGCCACACCTTCAGGACCGCGCCGAAACCGGCCAGCGCGCCGAGCACGCGCGGGCTGCGGCCCGCCGCGAGCAGCCCCGCCACCGCGACGGCGGTCACCATCACGTCGTACCGGGCGTACGCCGTCGGGCCGAGCAGCGGGACGCCCGCGAGCCAGAACCAGGCGCCGCGGGGCGAGCGGCCCGCACGGCGGCCCGTGTGGAGGAGCAGCCCGAAGACCAGCGCGTCGCAGAGGAAGGCGAGGACGAAGAAGGCCGACGCGTAGCCGAGGAACGGCAGCAGGCCGGGGGCCAGGATGGCGAAGGCCGCGGCCGGCGGGTACTGCCAGGTGACGTCGTCCAGCGGGTACGTGCCCGTCCGCAGGACCTCGTACCAGCCCTGGTAGATGTCCGAGACGTCGAAGGTGATGTCCGGTCCGGGGATCACCACGATCTTGAAGACGCACAGCAGAAGGATCACCCGGGTGAGACCCCAGAGGCCGAGCGGAAGCCGCAGGCTCGTGCGTGACCCGTTCCCCACCGCACCCGTCGTCACTGTCGCGTCCCTGTCCTGTCGGCCCGCGGTAGCGGGGCAGCCGTGTTGCCGGGCGGTGGATGCGATCGCGTACTGTCGGCCACGATGCACAAGACCCTGATCGTAACCAACGACTTCCCGCCGCGTCCCGGCGGAATCCAGGCCTTCCTGCACAACATGGCACTCCGCCTGGATCCCGACCGGATCGTGGTCTACGCCTCCACGTGGAAGCGCAGCCGCGAAGGGATCGAGGCGACGGCCGCGTTCGACGCCGAACAGCCTTTCACGGTCGTCCGGGATCGCACCACCATGCTGCTGCCCACTCCTCGGGTCACCGCCCGCGCCACCGCGCTGCTCCGCGAGCACGGCTGCGAGTCCGTGTGGTTCGGCGCGGCCGCGCCGCTCGGCCTGATGGCCCCCGCGCTGCGCCGGGCCGGCGCTCGGCGGCTCGTCGCCACCACCCACGGGCACGAGGCGGGCTGGGCCCAGCTCCCCGCCGCCCGGCAGCTCCTGAGCCGCATCGGCGAGGGCACGGACACGATCACCTACCTCGGCGAGTACACCAGGTCCCGGATCGCGACGGCCCTCACCCCGGCCGCCGCCGGCCGCATGGTCCAGCTCCCGCCCGGCGTCGACGAGAAGACCTTCCACCCCGACTCCGGCGGCACCGAGGTCCGCGCCCGCCTCGGGCTCAGCGATCGCCCCGTCGTCGTCTGCGTCTCCCGGCTCGTGCCCCGCAAGGGGCAGGACACCCTGATCCGGGCCATGCCCGAGATCCTCCGCCGGGTCCCGGACGCCGTCCTCCTGATCGTCGGCGGCGGACCGTACGAGAAGGACCTGCACCGCCTCGCCGCCGAGACCGGCGTGGCCGGATCCGTACGCTTCACCGGCGCCGTCCCCTGGTCCGAGCTGCCCGCCCACTACGGGGCCGGCGACGTCTTCGCGATGCCCTGCCGCACCCGGCGCGGCGGCCTCGACGTCGAGGGCCTCGGCATCGTCTACCTGGAGGCCTCCGCCACCGGCCTCCCCGTCGTCGCCGGCGACTCCGGCGGCGCCCCCGACGCCGTCCTCGAGGGCGAGACGGGCTGGGTCGTCCGCGGCGAGTCCGCCGAGGACACCGCCGACCGCGTCGCGGCCCTCCTCCTCGACCCGGAGCTCCGTGCCCGCATGGGCGAGCGGGGCCGGGCCTGGGTCGAGGAGAGATGGCGCTGGGACCTGCTCGCGGAGCGGCTGCGCGAGCTGCTCTGACACACGGTGTACGAAGGGGCCCGGGGCGATCACATCGCCCCGGGCCCCTCTCCGTACCGCTCCTACTTGCTGTAGATCGCCTCGATCTCGTCCGCGAACTCCTTCGCCACCACGTTCCGCTTCAGCTTCAGGGACGGGGTGATGTGGCCCGCCTCCTCCGTGAACTGGGCCGGGAGGATGCGGAACTTGCGGACCGACTCCGCCTTCGAGACCGCCGCGTTGCCGTCGTCGATCGCCCGCTGGACCTCCGCCACGAGGTCCGCGTCCTCGCGGAGGGAGGCCGCCGTCGAACCCGCCGGCTTGCCGTGCTCGCTCGCCCAGCGGCCGAGGAACTCCTCGTCGATCGTGACCAGCGCGCCCACGAACGGACGCCCGTCGCCGACCACCATGCACTCCGCGACCAGCGCGTGCGCGCGGATCCGGTCCTCGATGACCGCCGGGGCGACGTTCTTGCCGCCCGCCGTCACCAGGATCTCCTTCTTGCGGCCGGTGATCGCGAGGTAGCCGTCCTCGTCGAGCGTGCCGATGTCGCCCGTGTGGAACCAGCCGTCCGCCAGCGCCTCGGTCGTCGCCGCCTCGTTGTTCCAGTACCGCGAGAAGATGTGCTCGCCGTGCAGCAGCACCTCGCCGTCGTCGGCGATCCGCACCACCGAGCCCGGCAGCGGCTGGCCGACCGTGCCGATCTTCTGCCGGTCCCAGGGGTTGAACGCGGTCGCCGCGCACGACTCCGTCAGGCCGTACCCCTCCAGGACCGTGAAGCCGATGCCCCGGAAGAAGTGACCGAGCCGCTCGCCCAGCGGCGCGCCGCCCGAGATCGCGTACTCGCCACGACCGCCGAGCACCGCCCGCAGCTTGGAGAAGACCAGCTTGTCGAAGACCTTGTGCTTCAGCCTGAGACCGAAGGACGGGCCCTGCGGGGTGCCGATCGCCCGGCTGTACGCGATGGCCGTGTGCGCGGCCTTGTCGAAGATCTTGCCCTTGCCGTCGGCCTGCGCCTTCGCCCGCGCCGAGTTGTAGACCTTCTCGAAGACGCGCGGCACGCCCAGGACCAGCGTCGGCCGGAACGAGGCCAGCTCGTCCGTGAGGTTCTTGATGTCCGGGACACAGCCGAGCCGGATCGGCGCCATGACCGACGCGACCTCGACGAGCCGCCCGAAGACGTGCGCCGCCGGCAGGAACAGCAGCACCGAGCACTCGCCCGTACGGAAGAGGGGCTTCAGTCGCTCCACGATGTTGCCGCACTCGGCGAAGAAGGCCCGGTGGGACAGGACACAGCCCTTGGGGCGGCCCGTGGTTCCCGAGGTGTAGACGATCGTCGCCGGGTCGTCCGCGTTCGCCGCCGACATCCGCTCGTCGAGCAGCTCGTCGGAGACGCCCTCGCCGGCCGCCGTCAGCCGCGCGACCGCGTCGGCCTCGATCTGCCACACGCCCGTGAGCTCCGGCAGGTTCGCCCGCACGGACGCCACCGACTCCTCGTGCGCCGCGCTCTCGAGCAGGACGAGCCGGGCGCCCGAGTCGCCGAGGATCCACTGGATCTGCTCCGGCGAGCTCGTCTCGTACACCGGCACGGTCACCGCGCCCGCGCTCCAGATCGCGAAGTCGAGCAGCACCCACTCGTAACGCGTACGGGAGAGCAGCGCGACCCGGTCGCCCGGTTCCACGCCGGAGGCGATCAGACCCTTGGCGACGCCGCGGACCTCGGCGAGGAACTGGGTGGCGGTGACGTCCGTCCAGACGTCGTCGACCTTGCGCCCCATCACGGCGACGTCTGGGTGCTGGGAGGCGTTGCGGCGGATGAGATCCGTCAGGTTGCCGTCCGTGGGGACCTCGTACAGGGCCGGAAGGCTGAACTCGCGCAAGACTGCTGCTCCTCATCGGGCGCCGGCGCCACGGCTCTGTGTGATGCACCGGTGAAGTCCATGATCGGGCAGGTGCTCAGTGGGGGTGAGCACGACTGGTGGACTGCCCGGACGTTACTCGCCGGTACACGGTTCCCGGTAGGGGGTCCCGGCCAGATGTTCCGTGCGTCACACATGCGTGACGGTGCTCTGCGCACAGTAATCCACGGGTTTCACGACTCCCAAGTAACCGCAGGTGACACCCCCTAAGGTGGGCTCATGCGAGTCCATGTGGTCAGTGACGTGCACGGCAACGCCGGCGACCTCGCCAAGGCGGGGGAGGGCGCCGACGCCCTCATATGCCTCGGTGACCTGGTCCTCTTCCTCGACTACGCCGACCACAGCCGGGGCATCTTCCCGGACCTCTTCGGCACCGAGAACGCCGACCGGCTCGTCGAGCTCCGCACCGCCCGCCGCTTCGACGAGGCCCGCGACCTGGGCCGCAGCCTCTGGGCCGGGCTGGACGTCGACCGCGACACCGCGATCGAGGCCGCCGTCCGCCGCCAGTACACCGAACTCTTCGCCGCCTTCCCCACCCCCACCTACGCCACCTACGGCAACGTCGACATCCCCCGCTTCTGGTCCGACTTCGCCCGGCCCGGGACGACGGTCCTCGACGGCGAGCGGATCGAGCTCGGCGGCCTCGTCTTCGGCTTCGTCGGCGGCGGCCTGCGCACGCCCATGCGCACCCCGTACGAGATCTCCGACGAGGAGTACGCGGCGAAGGTCGAGGCCCTCGGCGACGTCGACGTCCTCTGCTCCCACATCCCGCCGGACGTCCCCGAGCTGACGTACGACACCGTCGCCCGCCGCTTCGAACGCGGCAGCCGGGCCCTCCTCGACGCCATCCACCGCGTCCGGCCCCGCTACTCCCTCTTCGGCCACGTCCACCAGCCGCTCGCCCGGCGGATGCGGATCGCCGCGACCGAGTGCGTGAACGTCGGCCACTTCGCCTCGACCGGCAGACCCTTCGCCCTGGAGTGGTGACGGCGCGGGCACGGGGGCGCGATAGCCTTCCGTCGGCACGCCTGTGCCCCTTGACTTCCGCCGGACCGCACCGTGGAGGAGCCACCGCGATGGCCGAACACACCAGCTCGAGCATCACCATCGAGGCGGCGCCGGCCGACGTCATGGGTGTGATCGCCGACTTCGCCCGCTACCCCGAGTGGACGGGCGAGGTGAAGGAGGCCGAGGTCCTGGAGGCCGACGACGCCGGCCGCGCGGGGAAGGTACGGCTGCTCCTCGACGCCGGCGCGATCAAGGACGACCACACCCTCGCGTACACCTGGACCGGGGACAACGAGGTCAGCTGGACCCTGGTCAAGTCCCAGATGCTCCGCTCCCTCGACGGCTCCTACCTCCTGAAGCCGGTCGGCTCCGGCGACCGCACGGAGGTCACGTACCAGCTGACGGTGGACGTCAAGATCCCCATGCTGGGCATGATCAAGCGCAAGGCGGAGAAGGTCATCATCGACCGCGCCCTGGCGGGCCTGAAGCAGCGGGTGGAATCGGGCGCGTAAGCCTCACGGCGGGGCGGGTCCCGGCAGGGGCCGCGCCCGGGCCTCGCCCACGCGGGCCGCGCCGGGACGGCGGTGCCCTCGCCACGCCCCGTGTGGGCAATCGTCCCGCTGGGGCGGGACGGGTGGGCACAACGGACGGCGCCCTCAGCGGCGCCTCCGCCTTCCGCGCCTGGACCCGCACCACGATGCGCGCCGTACCTGCGGTGCGGGTCCAGGCGCGGAAGCCTGGGCCCGGCAAGGGGCGCCGTCCGTTGCGCCCACCCGTTCCGCCTCAGCGGAACGGGTGGGCGACCGCTCGCGGGCGGGTCGGTGCGGGGCGGTAACGTCGCCCGCATGCGGATCATCCTTGTCACCGGCCCCGGCGGCGCCGGACGTACCACCCTCGCCGTCGCCACCGCCCTCGCCGAGGCGCGGGCCGGACGTCGGGTGCTGCTCGTCTCCGAGGACGCGGACCCGCTCCCCGGTCTCCAGGTCCTGCGGCCCCAGCCCGCCGTTGACTTCCGGCGGGAGTTCCTCGCCCTGCAGGCCCGTTCCGCCGCCGCCCTCGACCTGCTCGGCGCCGCGCCCTTCGAGGACGCCGAGCTCACCGAGCTCCCGGGCAGCCGCCCGTTCGCCCTGCTGCGGGCCCTGCGCGACGCCGCCGAGGGCGACCACGACCTCGCCGTCGTCGACCTGCCCCCGCTCCCCGATGCCCTCGCCCTCCTCGCGCTCCCCGCCCAGCTCCGCCGCTACCTGCGCCGACTCCTGCCCCCGGAGCGCCAGGCCGCCCGCGCCCTGCGCCCGATGCTCGCCCAGCTGGCCGGTGTCCCGATGCCCGCGCAGTGGCTGTACGAGACCACCGCCCGCTGGGAGGCCGAGCTCGCCGCCGTCCAGGCCGTCGTCGAGGCCCCCGCCACCAGCGTCCGCCTCGTCCTCGAACCCGGCCCCGGCGCCGCCCGTGCCCTGCGCACCGCCCGGCTCGGCCTCGCGGTGCAGCGCCTCGCCCTCGACGCCGTCGTCGCCAACCGGATCCTCCCCGCCGGCTCCGAGGACCCCTGGCTCGCCGGGCTCACCGCCGAACAGCACCGGCACCTCGCGGAGCTCCGTACCGCCACGGGCGAGCTGTACGAGCTCCCGCACCTCGGCCGTGCGCCGCGCGGGGCCGAGGACCTCGTCCTCCTCGCGCCCGTCCGGCCCGACGCCGTGCCCGCCCCCGTACCCGAGTGGGCCGTCGAGGACCGCCGCGAGGAGGACGGCGTCCTCGTCTGGCACATCCCCCTGCCGGGGGCCGTCAAGGAGGAGCTGTCCCTCGTCCGGCGCGGCGACGAACTGCTCCTGACGGTGGGGGCGTTCCGCCGTGGCGTCCCGCTGCCGGGTGCCCTGCGCCGCTGCACCGTCACCGGCGCCGGGCTCGTCGACGGGGACCTCCGGGTGCGCTTCACCCCTGACCCGGGACTCTGGCCCCGTACCTCTTGAACGGGCGTGTACCGTCGAAGTAGCAGCCATTGAGGAGTACGCCATGAGCGATTCGGACGCCTGGGCCAAGGCCTGTGCCGAGGACCTGGAGGCGGAGAAGGCCCGCCGCCGGTCGCAGCGCGCGGCCGAGCCCGGCTCGCCCGCGGAGGAGTTCCGCAAGCTCTTCGAGGCCGTGGCCGACAAGGTCTCCGGCGGCCTCGGGAACCCGCTCCTCGGCGGCCAGGCCGCGCAGACCGCCGCGCAGACCGTGCAGCAGCTCGTCAACCAGGCGAAGGCCGTCGTCGAGCCCGTCATCGAGCGCAACCCGCAGGTCTTCGACCACCTCGCGGCCGCCGGCAGCGAACTGCTCGCCGCCTACCGCTCCGCCGTCGAGGGGCACGAGAGCCGCTGGACCCGCGGCGGGGGCGTCGCCGAGGACGACCCGCGCCGTGACGCGGACCCGGACGTGCCGCGCAAGGAGGACCGCGAGGACCACCCAGAGCACGAAGGCAAGGACGACCGCAAGGACGACCGCAAGGACGACGAGGGGCCCGGAACCGGCCAGCACATCGACCTCGACTGATCAGTCGGCCGGCTCCCCTCGGGTACGGTGGGCCTTAGCGGGGCTCGACCGAAAACTGAGGGACACATGGGACTCACCATCGGCGTCGACATCGGCGGCACGAAGATCGCGGCCGGCGTGGTCGACGAGGAGGGCAACATCCTCGACACGCACACGGTGCCCACCCCGCCGACCCCCGACGGCATCGTCGACGCGATCTGCGCCGCGGTGTCCGCGGCCGGCAAGGGCCACTCGATCGAGGCCGTGGGCATCGGTGCCGCGGGCTACGTCGACGACAAGCGTGCCACCGTCCTCTTCGCGCCGAACATCGACTGGCGGCACGAGCCGCTCAAGGACAAGGTCGAGCAGCGGGTCGGCCTGCCCGTCGTCGTCGAGAACGACGCCAACGCGGCGGCCTGGGGCGAGTACCGCTTCGGCGCCGGTCAGGGCCACGAGGACGTCATCTGCATCACCCTCGGCACCGGCCTCGGCGGCGGCATCATCATCGGCAACAAGCTGCGCCGCGGACGCTTCGGCGTGGCCGCCGAGTTCGGCCACATCCGGGTCGTCCCGGACGGCCTGCTGTGCGGCTGCGGCAGCCAGGGCTGCTGGGAGCAGTACGCCTCCGGGCGCGCCCTCGTCCGCTACGCCAAGCAGCGCGCCCACGCCACCCCGGAGCGCGCGGAGATCCTCCTCGGCCTCGGCGACGGCACCCCGGAGGGCATCGAGGGCAAGCACGTCAGCCAGGCCGCCCGCGCGGGCGACCCGGTTGCCATCGACTCCTTCCGCGAGCTGGCCCGCTGGGCCGGCGCCGGTCTCGCCGACCTGGCCTCGCTCTTCGACCCCTCGGCGTTCATCGTCGGCGGCGGCGTCTCGGACGAGGGCGACCTCGTCCTCGACCCGATCCGCAAGTCCTTCCGGCGCTGGCTGATCGGCGGCGAGTGGCGCCCGCACGCGCAGGTCCTCGCGGCCCAGCTCGGCAACAAGGCCGGCCTGGTCGGCGCCGCGGACCTCGCCCGCCAGGGCTGAGCCCCGGGGAACCTCGTACGACGACCGCCCGCCGCGTCCTCTCGGACACGGCGGGCGGTCGTCGTATGTTGGCCGTCATGGCGATCAGTGAGCTGCCCAACTCCCGCACCGAGAGAGACGGTTCGGCCGTCCTCCGGGTCCTGAGCTACAACGTCCGCTCGATGCGCGACGACGAGGACGCCCTCGCCCGGGTGATCCGCGCCTGCGCCCCGGACCTCGTCTTCGTCCAGGAGGCCCCGCGCTTCTTCCGCTGGCGCAAACACGCCGCCCGGCTGGCCGCCAAGAGCGAGCTCGTCGTCCTGAGCGGCGGCGCCACCGCGGCCGGACCGCTGCTGCTGTGCTCCCTGCGGGCCACCGTGGAGCGCACCGAGGACGTCCTGCTGCCGCTCACCCCGGGCCTGCACCGGCGCGGCCTCGCGACCGCCGTCGTCCGCTTCGCCGGGGCCCGGGTCGGCCTCGTCAGCTGCCATCTGAGCCTGCGGAAGGACGAGCGGTACGCCCAGGCCGGGATGGTCCTCGACCGGGTCGCCGCCCTCGGCACCCCGTACACCCTCGTCGCCGGCGACCTGAACGAACGCCCCGGAGGCCCCGCCTTCACCCGCCTCACGAAGGAGCTCCGGGACGGCTGGGCGGTCAGTCCCTGGGGCGGCGAGCACACCTCGACCCCGGCCGACCCGCACCAGCGCATCGACGCGATCCTGGCGACCCCGGGCGTCGAGTTCCTCGGCTGCGGAGTCCCGACGGACCTCGACCCGGCGGACCTGCGGGCCGCCACCGATCACCTTCCGGTGCTCGCGGCGGTCCGCATCCCGGCCTCGTGACGACCCCCCCGGGGCTAGACCACCGCCCCGCGGCCCGGGTCGTCGAAGCCGTCGTCATCGTCGTCGTCGTGCTTCATGCGGGACACCAGGGTCGCGAAGCCGCCCAGGAAACCGCCCACGCAGACCGTCGTCAGCCACCAGGTCATGTCCCACTGGAGCAGGACGGCGAGCAGCATCAGGACCGGGCCGCCGACCACCGCGAGCCACGCGAACTTGGTCGTCGCGTCCGCCTCGGGCAGCGGGGGCGGCTCCGGCGGGACGAAGTGGCCCTCGTCGGAGCCGCCCGCCGCGTCGTCCGGCTCGTCCGGCGCGTAGTCCCGGGGGCCTTCGGGCCGCACGCCCGGCGCGAACACGATCGAGCTGCCGAGCGCGGGCCGCTCCGGACCCGCCTCCGCGTCCCCGTCCGTCTCCGAGCCCTCGGCGGCCTCCGGCGCGGTCTCGCCGGGCTTCGGCCGCGGCTTCCAGGGCGTGCCCTTGATGGGCCGGATCTCCCGGGCGGACCCGCCCTCGTCGTCGCCGTCCTCGGGCTCCGGCAGCGACAGGTTCTCGATCGGCCGGAACGGCTTCGCCCCCGGAGGGTCCGCGGGCTCCTCGCCGTACCCGGCGACGATCGCGGCCCACGCCGCCTCCTCGTCTATGGGCTGCGGCTCCCGCTCTCCGCCGTCCTGCTGCTCAGCCACCGCTCCTGCTCCCCTTCCCGTCGACCAGATCCGGGGCCAGACGCTCGACGAAGGCCAGGCTCTCGTCGAAGATCCGCTCCGCGTCATGGTCCAACGTCGCCACGTGGTAGCTCTGTTCCAGCAGGATCTCCTGGACGTCCGTCGAGGAGATCCGGGAGAGGATCCGGGCCGAGTCGACGGGCGGCACGACATGGTCCTGGGGGCTGTGGAGCAGCACGACCGGCTGGGTGACCTGCGGGAGCTGCGCGTCCACCGCCTTGAAGAACTGGCGCAGGGAGTGCGCCGCGTGCAGCGGCACCCGGTCGTAGCCGACCTCGGTCACGCCCTCCTTGGCGATGTCGCTGGCGATGCCCTTCGTGGAGGGGACCAGGTGCCGGGCGACGGGCAGCGCGTGCGCGGCGAGGCCGTGGACCTTGTTGCCCGGGTTGACGAGGACGATGCCGCGCACCGCGTCGCCGTGCTGGGCGGCCAGCCGGAGCGTCAGCGCCCCGCCCATGGAGAGGCCGAACACGAAGACGGTCCCGCACCGCTCCAGGAGCTCGCGCAGGGCCCGGTCGACCTCCGCGTACCAGTCGTGCCAGGTGGTGAGCTGCATGTCCTGCCAGCGGGTGCCGTGGCCGGGCAGCAGCGGCACCGACACCGACAGACCGCGCTCGGCCAGGTACTCGGCCCACGGGCGCATCGACTGCGGGGAACCGGTGAATCCGTGACAGAGAAGGACGCCGACCTCTCCGCCTTCATGGCGGTACGGCTCGGCTCCGGGAAGGACCGGCACCGGGGTCTCCTGTTCGGTTGCGACTCCGGCGTCTTCGGGTGCGCCGGAGCGACGGAAAATGGGGAAGGACCTTCACGGTACGCGACCGGACCGACACCGACCAGGGCCGTAGCGGGGGCCGTGCGTCGGTACGGGATAAAGTCGTGGCGACGGCACACGGAAGGCATGGCGAGTTGATCTACGGCGCAATGAAGTTCTCCCTCGGAGGGTCCCTGAAGCTGGCCTTCCGGCCCTGGGTGGAGGGTCTGGAGAACATTCCCGCCGAGGGGCCGGCGATCCTCGCGAGCAACCACCTGTCCTTCTCGGACTCCTTCTTCCTGCCCGCCGTCCTTGACCGCAAGGTCACCTTCATCGCCAAGGCCGAGTACTTCACCACCCCGGGTGTGAAGGGCAAGCTCACCGCCGCCTTCTTCAAGGGCGTCGGTCAGCTCCCGGTGGACCGTTCGGGTGCCCGCGGCGCGGGCGAGGCGGCCATCAAGGCAGGCATCGAGGTCATCGAGGGCGGCGGGCTCTTCGGGATCTACCCCGAGGGCACCCGCTCGCCCGACGGCCGCCTCTACCGGGGCAAGCCCGGCGGTCTGGCGCGTGTCGCCCTGGCCACCGGCGCGCCCGTGATCCCGGTCGCCATGATCGACACCGAGAAGATCCAGCCGCCCGGCAAGGTCGTCCCCAAGCTGATGCGCCCGGGGATCCGGATCGGCAAGCCGCTGGACTTCACCCGCTACCAGGGCATGGAGGGGGACCGCTTCATCCTCCGCTCGGTGACCGACGAGGTCATGTACGAGATCATGAAGCTGTCCGGCCAGGAGTACGTCGACATCTACGCGACCGCCGCCAAGCGGCAGATCGCGGATGCGGAGAAGGCGGCCAAGGAGGCCGTGAAGGCCGAGATCGCCGCTCGGGAAGAGTCCGGCGCGTAGGTCCCCGCGGGGGCTTTCCGGGGGGTGGGGGAGATGGCCAAGCGCGAGCGTGTCGTGCGCATGTCGGTCGAGCAGCCGCTGTGGCGTGCGCTGACCGGCTACCGCGTCCTGACGATGGTCTACGCGGTCCTGCTGTTCGCGTTCGGCCGGGACGGGTACGAGCGGCCGTGGATCGCCGTCGGCTATCTGGCGGTGCTGTGCGGCTGGACCCTCGCCACCCTCCCCAAGGTGGCGAACGCGGCCAGCTGCACCAGGCGCTTCCTCGTCGCCGACCTCACCATCGCGCTCGCCGGCATCCTCCTCACCCCGGTCGTCGACGCCCAGGCCCAGTCGTCCGACGGCCCCACGCTGCCGTCGATATGGACCGCCGGCGCCGTCCTCGCCTACGCCATCAAGGGCGGCTGGCGCTGGGCCGGCGTCGCCTCCTCCCTGGTCGCCGTCGCCAACATCGTCGAGCGGGGCCATCCCAGCCGGGACACCTTCCACAACGTGCTCCTCGTCTGGGTCGCCTCCATCGCCATCGGCTACGTCGTCGAGGTCGCCCGCGCCTCCGAGCGCACCCTCGCCCGCGCCCTGGAGATCGAGGCCGCGACCCGGGAGCGGGAGCGGCTCGCCCGCGACATCCACGACAGCGTCCTCCAGGTCCTCGCTATGGTGCAGCGGCGCGGTACGGCGCTCGGCGGCGAGGCCGCCGAACTCGGCCGGATGGCGGGGGAGCAGGAGGTGGCCCTCCGCACCCTCGTCGCGGGCGGGCTCACCCGGCCCAGTCTCGTCTCCGAGGACGAGTCCGAGGGCGCCTTCGTGCGGGTCGTCGAGGTCGACGACGAACCCGACGACGACGCGCCCGTCGACCTCCGCGTCCTGCTCGCCCCGCGCGCGGGCGCCAGGGTCACCCTCTCCGAGCCGGGCGCCCCGGTCATGCTGCCGCAGCCCGCCGCCCGAGAGCTGGCCAACGCCGTCGGCGCAGCCCTGGACAACGTCCGGGTGCACGCCGGGGAGGACGCGCACGCGTGGATCCTGATCGAGGACTGGACGGACGAGGTGATCGTCACCGTCCGGGACGACGGCCCCGGCATCCCGGAGGGCCGCCTCGCGGAGGCCTGGGGCGAGGGCCGGATGGGCGTCGCCCTGTCCATCCGGGGGAGACTGCGGGATCTGGGCGGATCGGCCGAGCTGATCTCGGTCCCGGGTCAGGGCACGGAAGTCGAGTTGAAGGTTCCACGGGGGAAGGCAGGGGAGAAGTGAGCGAGCAGCGGATCAAGGTGATGGTCGTCGACGACCATCCGATGTGGCGGGACGCGGTCGCCCGCGACCTCGCCGAGGCGGGCTTCGACGTGGTCGCCACCGCCGGAGACGGCGAGCAGGCCGTGCGCCGCGCCGCCGCGGCCGGTCCCGACGTCCTCGTCCTGGACCTGAACCTGCCGGTCAAGCCGGGCGTCCAGGTCTGCAAGGAGCTCGTCGGCGGCCGCCCCGAGCTGCGGGTCCTCGTCCTCTCGGCGAGCGGCGAGCACGCCGACGTCCTGGAGGCGGTCAAGTCCGGCGCCACCGGCTACCTCCTCAAGTCGGCCAGTACGGAGGAGCTGATCGACGCGGTGCGGCGGACGGCCGTCGGCGACCCCGTCTTCACCCCGGGCCTGGCCGGACTGGTCCTCGGCGAGTACCGCCGCCTCGCCTCCGAGCCCGCCCCGGCGGCCGGCGCCGACGAGCCGAAGGCCCCGCAGCTGACCGAGCGCGAGACCGAGGTCCTGCGGCTCGTCGCGAAGGGGCTCAGCTACAAGCAGATCGCCGAGCGCCTGGTCATCTCGCACCGCACGGTGCAGAACCACGTCCAGAACACTCTGGGCAAGCTCCAGCTGCACAACCGGGTCGAGCTCGTCCGGTACGCCATCGAGCGCGGCCTCGACGACGCCTGAGGCGGCCCGACGTCACGAGGGGCCGTGTAGACGCCTGATACGGCCCGACGTCACGAGGGGCCGTATATTCGCGGATATACGGCCCATCGTGATGTTGAGGGGAATCCCGTGGAAATCCTGGCATTCGGCGTGCAGGCGGACGAGAAGCCCCTCATGGAGAAGGCCTTCGAGGGCCACCACGACGTCCGCTGCCTGAGCGTCTTCCTCACCGAGGACACCGCCCCCATCGCCGCCGGCTACGAGATCATCTCGACCAGCGTCAACGCCAGCCTGGACCACCGCGTCCTGCAGACCCTCGCCGCCGGCGGGACCCAGATGATCGCCCAGCGCTCCACGGGCTTCAACAACATCGACCTGGAGGTCGCCGAGCGCCTCGGTCTCACCGTCGCCCGCGTCTCGTCCTACTCGCCCTACTCCGTCGCCGAGTTCGCCTGGACGCTCGCCATGGCCGTCAACCGCCGGATCGTCCGCGCCTCCAACCGGACCCGCGACTTCGACTTCCGGCTCGACGGACTGATGGGCCGCGACCTGCGGGGCCGTACCGTCGGCGTCCTCGGCACCGGCAAGATCGGCGAGGCCTTCACCCGGATCGCCCACGGCTTCGGCATGAACCTCCTCGGCTGGGACGTCGCCGAGAACCCCGCCTGCATGGCACTCGGCATGAAGTACGCCGAGAAGGAACGGCTCTTCGCCGAGGCCGACCTCCTCAGCCTCCACGTGCCGCTGCTCCCCGCCACCCAGCACATCATCGACGCCGCCGCCCTCAGGGCGATGAAGGACGACGCCATCCTGGTGAACTCCAGCCGCGGCGGACTCGTCGACACCGAGGCCCTCGTCACCGAACTCCGGGCCGGCCGCTTCACCGGCGTCGGCCTGGACGTGTACGAGGCGGAGGCCGGGCTCTTCTTCCTCGACAAGTCCCTGGAGGTCGTCGAGGACGACACCCTGGCCCGCCTGGTGACCTTCCCGAACGTGGTGGTCACCTCCCACCAGGCGTACTACACGGTCGACGCCGTCGGCCAGATCATCGACACCACCGTCCAGAACGTCCTCGACTACACCGACGGCCGGCGCAGCGAGAACGTCCTGGTACCGAGGGCCTCCTAGACGAGAACGCCTGCCAGGAGCGAGGCGGTCAGGGCCGCCCCGTCCGTCGTGAGCACCGACTCCGGGTGGAACTGGACGCCCGCGAACCCCGGTCCGCGCAGGGCGTGCACCTCGCCGGACTCCGCGTCCCGGCTCACCTCGATCCGGTGCAGCGCCAGCTCCGTCGCCGTCCGGTCGTCGCAGCGGGCGGTGAAGCTGTTGTAGAAGCCCACCGTCTGCGCCTGCCCGAAGAGGTCGATCCGCAGCTGCGCCCCCTGGAACGGGGTCCGCTTGCGGACGATGTCCAGGCCCAGTTCGGCCGCGATCAGCTCGTGCCCGAGGCAGACGCCCAGGAGGCCGTGGCGGTGATCCCGCACGAGTTCCGCCGTCAGGCCGCGCAGGAAGCGCATCTTCGGGTCGGCGGCGTCCGAGGGGTTCCCGGGGCCGGGCCCCAGGACGACCGGCCCTTCGTGGGCGAGCGCGAGCTCCCGCAGCCCCGGCTCGTCGTAGCGGAGCACCGACACCTCCAGGCCCGAGGAGCGCAGGACGTGCGCCAGCATCGCCGTGAAGGTGTCCTCGGCGTCGATCACGAGCGCGTGGCCCGACAGCTCCGCCGAACGGGCCTGCATCTTCAGCCAGAACGGCGCGAGGTCCGCCCGGCGCGCGTCGAGCGCCGCCCGCACCCTGGGGTCGTCGGCGAGCCGCGGGCGCTCGGGGGCCCCGTCGCGCGGCCGCCCCTCCCGTACCCCGAGGGCCGCCAGGACGCCCGCCGCCTTCGCGTGGGTCTCGGCGACCTCGCCCGCCGGGTCCGAGTGCCGCACGAGCGTCGCGCCGACCGGCACCCGGAGCCCTCCGTCGGACGCGATGTCGGCGGTGCGGATCAGGATGGGCGAGTCCAGCGTCTGCGCCCCGCTTCCGTCCGTACCGAGCAGGGCCAGCGCGCCGGCGTAGTAGCCGCGCCCGCCGGTCTCGTGACGTTCGATCACCCGGCAGGCGTTCTGCACCGGCGACCCGGTCACGGTCGCCGCGAACATCGTCTCCCGCAGCACCTCCCGCACGTCCAGCGAGGACCGGCCGCGCAACTCGTACTCCGTGTGCGCGAGATGGGCCATCTCCTTCAGCCGCGGCCCGACCACCACCCCGCCCATGTCGCCCACCGTGCACATCATCTTCAGCTCCTCGTCCACCACCATGGAGAGCTCCTCGGTCTCCTTGCGGTCGGCGAGGAAGGCGAGCAGGTCCTCGGCGGTCGGGGCGGCGTCGGCCGGGTAGCGGTACGTGCCGGAGATCGGGTTCATCACGACCGTGCCCCCCGACATCCGGACGTGCACCTCCGGGCTCGCCCCGACGAGCGTCCGGTCCCCGGTGTGCACGACGAACGTCCAGTACGCGCCCCGCTCGCCCGCGAGCAGCCGCCGGAACAGGGCGAGCGCGTCGGCGCGCCCGAAGCCCGGGATCTCGCCGGTGTAGGTGCGCCGGATGACGAAGTTCGCGCCCTCGCCGGAGCCGATCTCCTCGTCGATGACCCGCCGCACGGTCTCCGCGTAGGCCTCGTCGGAGACGTCGAACCCGCCGCCCTCCACCCGTACGTCATGGGCGGGCAGCGCGGCCAGGGCCTCGGCGAGCGGCAGCTCGTACGCCTCGTCGGCGACGAGCACGGACAGCGGGGTGCCGTCGTCCCGCACGTCGAAGCCGCGCTCCCGGATCTGCCGGAAGGGCACGAGCGCGAGCGTCGGCATGGAGCCCACGGGCAGCTCGGCGAGGCGCTCGGCCTCGTGGACCCGGCCGATCAGCACCTCGACGGTGTCGTGGTCACGGCCGGGGGTGCGGCGGCGCAGCAGGGCGAAGGGCGGGCAGGAGTCGTCGAGGAGACGGGAGAGGTCCATGGGGCGGGTCGTTCCTTCCGAGTGGAGTACGGAGAGGAGGAACGGCCCCGGGTACGAGAAAAGGCCGCCCCTCGGGCGGCCTTCGCGTGTCGATCAATCGCGCGAACTGGGGTATCCCCCAGCTCGAAGAGCTTGGGGACGGGCCGCCGGATGAGCGGTCCACCACCAGTTCTGGATCTGCGACGCGTACAACATGCGAGCACTGTAACGCAGCCGGGCACGGGAACGGGGCCCGGTCCGCACCGTGGACGGTGCGAGCCGGGCCCCGAGGCCGGTCGGACTACCCGATCAGAAGATCAGGTTGTAGGCCTGCCAGCCGGGACCGACCTGCACGCGCGTGGCGTACGGGGCGGTGGCGCTGCCGGTGCCCTTGTACAGCCACAGGGTGCCGGAGCCGTCGCGGCCCACGAAGTCGACCCTGCCGTCGCCGGTGAGGTCGCTCGGCCCGGTGATGCTGTTGTAGATCTGCCAGCCGGTGCCGACCTTGACGCGCGCGGCGTACGGGGCGGTGGCGCTGCCGGTGCCCTTGTACAGCCAGAGCGCGCCGGTGCTGTCGCGGCCGATCAGGTCCGGCTTGCCGTCGGACGTCAGGTCGCCGGTGCTGACGATGTCGTTGTAGATCTGCCAGCCGGTGCCGATCTTCACCCGCGGGGCGAACGGCGTGGCCGGGGTGCCGGTGCCCTTGTACAGCCACAGGACACCCGACTTCTCACGGGCGATCAGGTCCGGCTTGGAGTCACCGGTGAGGTCGCGGACGCCGGTGATCCGGTCGTAGATCGCCCAGCCGCCACCGGTCCGCAGCCGGGCCTTGAACGGCGCCGACGGGTTGCCGCTGGCCTGGTAGTACCAGAGCACGCCGGACGCGTCCCGGGCCACGGCGTCACCGGTGGCGTCGGCACGGAGGGCCGTCAGCGGGGTGATGGCGTTGTAGACCTGCCAGCCGCCGCCGACCTTGTACCGCGACAGGAAGGGAGCGGTGGCGCTGCCGGTGCCCTGGTACTGCCAGAGGACACCGGAGGCGTCGCGGGTGAGCAGGTTGTAGCGGTTGTCGGTGCGGACGGGCGCCGTGGTGGCGACCTCCTTGACGTCGCTCGCCTTCACCCACGCCAGGCGGTGGTTGTAGCGGATCGGGACGAAGATGTTGGTCGTGCCGACGACCCGCGTGCCGTCCGTGTTGTAGGCGCTGTAGTAGTAGTCGCCCGCCACGGCGTCGCCGGCCTTCGTGTACAGCTGCCCGGCCGGGACGCTGTACTTCGTCAGCGACGCGCTGTTGTTGTTCTGGACCGGAACGCCGGTGCCCGCGTAGGCGGCGTCCTCGGGGTAGGTGCGGCCGTAGACCGGGATCGAGGCGAGGCCGTCCTTGGCGGTGATGGCCGTGCCCGTCTTCACCGGGGCCGTGTACTGGCCGCCGGGGTTGTAGAACCAGGCCTTCTGGCCGCCGTACCAGATGGCGGTCCAGTCGGTCCGGGACTCGGCGACGACGTGGGTGCTGCCGGCCGTGACCTTGTTCGCCCAGGTGGAGCCGTACTGCCAGCCCGAGCCCACCCCGATGTACGGGTCGGTCAGCGCCTTGGTCTGGTCGGCCACCGGCTCCGAGTAGAGGTAGCCGAAGTTGACCGGCAGCGCGACGGTGGTCTTGGTGACGTTCTGACCGTCCACCTGCTCCGTGTACTTCAGCTGCTGCTGGTTGGCCGAGGTGTACGGCGGGACGATCCGGACGAGCTGGCCGGTCTGGAGGAGACCGCCCGCGCCACCGGCGCCGGTGGGGGCGCCGAGGAGGCTCATGAAGTGGTTCCAGTCCCAGAACGGGCCCGGGTCCCAGTGGTCCTGGCGCGTGGTGTCCAGGATGCTCGGCACGTCGTCGTGGCCGATGACGTGCTCGCGGTCCAGCGGGATGGAGAACTTCGCGGCCAGGTACTTCACGAGGGCCGCGGAGGACTCGTACTCCGGCTCGGTGTACCAGCCGGAGTCGCCCTTGATGGCGTAACCCTCGTGCTCGATGCCGATCGAGTGCATGTTGAGGGTCTTGTTGCCGGCGTGGTACGCCTCGTTCTTGGTCTCGACCATCTGGGTCACACGACCGTCGGCGCGCACGATGTAGTGGGCGCTGGCGTAGCTCAGCGGGTTCTGGAAGACGGAGACCGCGCCGTCGTGGTCGCCCTCGATGTCGTGGATGACGATCTGGCGGACGTCGTAGCCGTTCGCGGGACGGCTCGCGATGTTGTAGTTGCCGTCGTTCTGCGAGTAGGCGGCCGGGATGAACGTGCACACCAGGCCGGTCGGGCACTCGACCGCCGGCGTGTCGGTCGCGGCCGCGGAGCTCGCCGCAAGCGGCACGTTCGACGGCTTGACCGGCTCCACCGACGGGTCCGCCGGCAGGACGACCTGCTCGCCGTCAGCGGTGATCTCCCGCTCACCCGTCTTGATGGACTCGAAGACGCGCTTCGCGAAGAGGTCGGCGCCCTTCCGGTCATCGGACTGGCTGTAGCGGGCCACGGCCGGGTACCAGGCGCCCGGGTCGTCGGACAGCTCGGCGCCGGCCTGCTTCTGGTACTCGGCGAGGAGCGCGGCACCGGCGCGGATCGAGGCGGCGGTGTCCTTCTGCACGGAGTCGGTCGAGCCGTCGATCAGCTCGGCGGCCTTGTCGAGCGTGTGCAGCGTCGGGTCGGAGGTGTCGACCTTCTTCTCCGGCAGGGAGGCCAGGGCCTTCTTCCCGTCGAACCGCTTCTCGATGCGGGGGTCGCCGCTCCGGTTCATCAGGTCGAGCAGCTGCTCGTCCGTGTCCTGCTCCACGTCCTCCGGGTCGACCTTCGTCAACCCCATGACGTTGTACGCGCCCGTGGTGCTGGGCACGCCCTCGTGCGACTCCCACCGCGTCTGGCGGTACGACACCGCCATCAGCACGCTCTGGGGCACATCGAACTCGCGCGCCGCGTTTGCGAACTGCGTCTGGAGGGAAGGGTCACCTCCGGACGTGCCGTCGCCCGCCGCACCGAGGAGGCCCGGTGAGGCGACCGCGATGGTGCCGATGGTGGCGGTGGCGACGACAGCCGCTGCCGCCCCGTACAAGAGTCGTTTCTTCTTACGATCCCTACGGTGCCTCTGGGTCACGCCCACCCCTGTGAGTTCGACTTTGCTCTTGTTAAACGGGCCAGAGGGTAACACCACTCGATGGCATGAACATCGACGGGGTGCATTTCGGGCGCGCGTCTCAGCCATTGGGCAGAGGGTCAGGATCCGGACGAAGAACCCGTAATGTTGTGCTTGTGACCGTGAACGCTGAATCCCACGCCGTCGCCAAGGCGACCTGGCGAGACCTGCCCGCGGCGCAGCAGCCCGAGTACCCCGATGCCGAGGCTCTGCGCGATGTGATCGCGGACCTCGAGTCGTATCCTCCGCTCGTCTTCGCCGGCGAGTGCGACCAGCTGCGCGCCCGGATGGGAGCCGTCGCCCGTGGCGAGGCGTTCCTGCTCCAGGGCGGCGACTGCGCCGAGGCATTCGACGCCGTGTCCGCCGACCACATCAGGGCCAAGCTCAAGACGCTGCTCCAGATGAGTGCCGTCCTCACCTACGCGGCCTCCGTGCCCGTCGTGAAGGTCGGCCGTATCGCCGGCCAGTACTCGAAGCCCCGCTCCAAGGGGACCGAGACCCGCGACGGCGTGACCCTGCCGACCTACCGCGGCGACTCGGTCAACGGCTTCGACTTCAACGAGAAGGCCCGCATCCCGGACCCCGAGCGGCTGAAGCGGATGTACAACGCCTCCGCCTCCACGCTCAACCTGGTCCGCGCCTTCACCACCGGTGGCTACGCCGACCTGCGCCAGGTGCACGCCTGGAACCAGGACTTCGTGAAGTCGTCCCCCTCGGGCCAGCGCTACGAGGCGCTCGCCCGCGAGATCGACAACGCCCTGAACTTCATGAAGGCCTGTGGCACCGACCCGGCCGAGTTCAAGGCCGTCGAGTTCTACGCCTCCCACGAGGCGCTGCTGCTCGACTACGAGGGCGCCCTGACCCGTACGGACTCGCGCACCGGCAAGCTGTACGACACCTCCGGCCACATGGTCTGGATCGGTGAGCGCACCCGCCAGCTCGACCACGCCCACATCGAGTTCGCCTCGAAGATCGCGAACCCGATCGGCATCAAGCTGGGCCCGACCACCTCGGTGGACGAGGCGCTCACCTACATCGACCGTCTCGACCCGGACCGCGAGCCGGGCCGGCTGACCTTCATCGTCCGCATGGGCGCCGACAAGGTCCGCGACAAGCTCCCCGAGCTGGTCGAGAAGGTCACCGCCTCCGGTGCGGCCGTCGTCTGGGTCACGGACCCGATGCACGGCAACACCTTCGAGGCCGCCTCCGGCCACAAGACCCGCCGCTTCGACGACGTGCTCGACGAGGTCAAGGGCTTCTTCGAGGTCCACAAGGCGCTGGGCACCCACCCGGGCGGCATCCACGTCGAGCTCACCGGTGACGACGTCACCGAATGCGTGGGCGGCGGCGACGAGATCTTCGTCGACGACCTGCACCAGCGCTACGAGACGGCCTGCGACCCGCGGCTCAACCGCAGCCAGTCGCTCGACCTGGCCTTCCTGGTGGCGGAGATGTACCGCGATCAGTAAGTAGGTACCTACGACGATGGGGCGCGGATCCTTGTGATCCGCGCCCCATCGTCGTGTCCAGGTCTTTTGCGGTCCCGGGCCGCCAGGTAAGGTTAGGTAAGCCTTATCGATCTCGGCGGGAGGTGAACCGCGTGTACGTCTGCTCATGCTTCGGTGTCACGGAGAAGCAGGTCAAGGAGCACGCGGACGCGGGCGCCTGCACACCTCGCCAGATAGCCTCCGCCTCCAAGGCCGGCACCGACTGCGGGTCCTGCGTCCGTCGCATTCAGGCCATTCTCGGGCGCGGCAGCTGCCCGCGACGCGAGCTCCTGGACCAGGGCATGCCCGCCCTGACGGCGGAGACGGTCGCGGAGCTCGGGGAAGCGGCCTAGAGCAGCCCTGAGGGGTGTCCGTGCGCTAGCTCGGCTGCTCGATCAGCGTCGAGACGTACAGCGCCTCACCCAGGGACTCGATCAGCTCCAGCTGCGTGTCCAGGTAGTCGATGTGGTGCTCCTCGTCGGCGAGGATCTCCTCGAAGAGGTTGGCGGACGTGACGTCCCCCTTGGCGCGCATGACCTCGATCCCGCGCCTGAGCCGGTCGATCGCCTCCACCTCGACCTGGCGGTCCGCCTGGAACATCTCGGTGATCGTCTGGCCGACCCGTACATGGAAGAGCCGCTGGTAGTTGGGCAGGCCGTCGAGCATCAGGATGCGCTCGGTCAGCTTGTCCGCGTGCTTCATCTCATCGATGGACTCTTCGCGGGTGTACTTGGCGAGCTTCGTCCACCCCTTGTTGTCCTGGATGCGGTAATGCAGCCAGTACTGGTTGATGGCCGTCAGCTCGCCGGTCAGCTGCTCGTTGAGGAACTCGAGGACCTCGGGGTCGCCCTGCATCGCTTCAGGATCCTTCCACGCTACGTGTCTACGCCGTCACTAGGCGGGATGGCCGCATCCTCGCACCCCGAATGGGGGGCGTCCAGTAAGTGCAGGCTTAGTCGGACTTGCCCGAATCGAGCCGCCCGGGTGGTCGCCTGGTCATGACCACCCCTCGCCGTCTGTCACCATGGATGACATGGGTCAGCCGGAGAGCGGAGTACACCGGGAAGCGGGTCAGCCGGATCGTTCGCCGGACCTTCCGTCGGATCTGCCGCCGGGGCAGCGGCTCCAGCGCGGCTGGCCGGTCACCCACTACGGGCCCGTACCCAAGTTCAAGCCGGACCGCTGGGAGTTCCGCGTCTTCGGGGCGACGGCCGACGGTGACAAGCGGTGCTGGAACCACGAGGAGTTCTCGGCCCTCCCGTTCTCCACGGTCGTGGCCGATCTGCACTGCGTCACGAAGTTCAGCATGCTCGGGGCCGAATGGGGCGGTGTCCCCGCCCGCACGATCCTGGAGCTCGCCCCGCCCGCGCCGCAGGTGACCCATGTGATGGTCTGGGCCGAGTACGGCTACAGCGCCAACATGCGGCTCGCCGACTTCGCCGCGGACCGTACGATCTTCGCCACCCACAAGGACGGGGAGCTGCTCACCGCCGAGCACGGTTTCCCGCTGCGGCTCGTCGTCCCGCACCTGTACGCCTGGAAGGGCCCCAAGTGGGTCCGGGGCGTGGAGTACATGGCGGCCGACCGCCGGGGCTTCTGGGAGGAGCGCGGCTACCACAACCTCGGCGACCCGTGGACGGAGCAGCGCTACTCGTACCAGGAGGAACCCGGAGACGGCCCGGAGCTGTAGCAGCTCCGGACCGCCTGTCGGTCCTTCTGTCCCGCTGTTGCGGTCAGTGGTACTGGTGGACCACCGCGTGGCCCTTGCCCCGGCCGATCATCCACTTGTTCACCGGGGTGGTGAGCACGAAGGCGATGCCGAGCGAGATCGCCAGCACGATCCAGAAGAGCGGCTCGTCGAGGTGCGCGTCCATGGCGCCGGGCCAGAGGGCGATGACGGCGTTGTCGATGATCTCCATGACGGCGATGGAGAGGGTGTCGGCGGCGAGGGCGACCTTGAAGGCGGTCGTGAAGTCGACGCCGGCCTTCAGGATGCCGCGCAGGGTGAGCGCGTAGCCGAAGAAGAACGCCAGGATGATCGCGAGGACCATCGTCGGCACGTTGCCCCAGCCGAACGCGGTGCCGATGATCATGCCGAGGATCTCGCCGATGGCGCAGCCGGTGAGGCAGTGCAGGGTGGCCTGGGCGGCCATGGACCACGAGACCGTGCCGCCCGCGGTGTGGTGGTGACCGGCGTGCGCGGCGTGGCCCTCGTGGGCGCTGTGATCCGCGTGGTCCGTGTGACCCTCGTGGCCCGTGTGGTCGTGGTGTGCGTGCGCGTCGTGCTGCATCGGGTGCCCCCCAGTGTCGGGTAGCGGTTCCTGCCGTCTGGCAAGAACCGTATACCCCCCTGGGGTATTCCTCAACAGGAAATGATCATCCGCGCTGCTCGCGGAGCTTCTTCAGGAGCTCGACGTCGGCGACATGACCCTCCTTGCCGCCCGGCGTCTCGATGATCAACGGTACGTTCTCGGTGGCCGGGTGTCGCAGGAGATCGCGGAAGGCCTCCTCGCCGATGTGACCGGCGCCGATGTTCGCGTGCCGGTCCTTGTGGGCGCCCACCACGTCCTTCGAGTCGTTGGCGTGGATCAGCTTCAGCCGCCCCTCGCCGACCGTCTCCACCAGCAGGTCCAGCGTCTGCGCCGCCCCGTGCGGGCCCGCCAGGTCGTGCCCGGCCGCGAAGATGTGGCAGGTGTCGAGGCAGACGCCCAGCTTGGGGTGGCGGTCGAGCGCGTCGAAGTACGGGCCGAAGTCCCAGGTCCGCGAGCAGAGCGAGAAGCCCTGGCCCGCCGTGGACTCCAGGAGCAGGTACGGATCGTCCTCGTGCGTCAGCTCGTCGAGGAGCGGAAGCATCCGCTCGCGCACCTGGGCGAGCGCCACCTCGCGCGGACGGCCGCCCGTCGCCGAGCCGGTGTGCACCACCACGCCCTTCGCGCCGATCTCCCGGCCCCGGCGCAGCGAGTGCCGCAGCGACTCCACCGACTTCTCCACCGTGGCCTCGGTGTGGGACCCGAAGTTGATCAGGTACGGGGCGTGCACCCAGACCGAGATCGACTCGGCCTCGCACTCGGCCCGGAACCGCTCGTCCTGGGCGGGGTTGCCCGCCGGGGTGGCCCAGCCGCGCGGGTTGGCGACGAAGACCTGCACGGTCTCCGCGCCGAGCTCGCGGGCGTAGCCGAGTCCGGTCGTGGCGAGGCCACCGGCCACGGGGACATGGCCGCCGACGGGGTTGCGCATGAGTCTCTAGAGTCCCTTGATCGTGATGGTGATGGTGGAGCCCTCGGGGGCGGTCGCGCCGCCCTCCACGGACTGGCTCGCGACCTTGTCGCCGAGGTAGGGGAAGGACTTCTTGACCTCCACCTCGAAGCCCGCGTCCTCCAGGGCCGCGCGGGCGTCCTCGGTCGTCTCGTCCGTCACGTCCGGGACCTCGACCAGCTTCGGTCCCTTGGAGACCGTGAGGGTGATGACGTCGCCCTCGGCGGCCCGGCTGCCCCCGGCGAGGGACTGGGCCGCGACGGTGCCGGCGTCCTCGGGGGAGTTGATCCGCTCCGGGGCGACCCGGACGGTGAGTCCCTCCTCCTGGAGGGCGGCCGTGGCGTCGGCGACGGTCTCGCCGCTGACGTCGGGCACGTCGATCGGGGAGCCCTTGCTGACCACCAGGGCGACGGCCGAGTCGGGGCTGCGCTCGGTGCCGGGCTCGGGGTCGGAGCTGATCACGGCGCCCTGGGCGACGGAGTCGCTGAACTCGTTCGTGATCACCCCGGGGGCCAGGCCCTCCTGCTCCAGGGCGCGCTTCGCCTCCGCGAGCGGCTTGTTCTTCAGGTTGGGCACCTTCACGATCTGCGGGCCGCGCGAGAGCGTGAGGGTGACCGTGCTGTTGCCCCGGACGCGCTCGCCCGGAGCCGGGTCGACGGCCATGACGGTGCCGCGCTCGTACACGTCGCTGAAGGCGCGCTTCGTCGTGCCGACGTCGAGACCGGCGTCGGTGAGACGTTTCGTCGCGGCGGCCTCGGACTGGCCGAGGACGGCGGGCACGCGGGTGAACTGGCCGGAATTGATGTACCAGACACCGGCGCCCAGACCGAGGGCGAGCAGGACGGCGGCGACGACGAGAAGCGGGCCGCGCGGGGGCCGCCGGCGGGCGACGGGGGGAGCCTCCGCGGCGGGCAGCCGGTTGGTGTGCAGGACATCGGATTCCGCGGGTACGGGGCGGGCGATCACGCTCGTCCGGTCCTCGGCGGTGTCCCGGGCCGCGGACCGCGCCAGCGGGGGCGCGGCGTCCAGCTGCTCCTCGGTGAGCCCGGCGCGGGCCTCCCGGAGCAGGGCGAGCAGGGCGACCGCGTCGTACGGGCGGACCTCCGGGTTGCGGGCCGTGGCCGCCGCGACCAGCTCGTCCAGCTCCACGGCGAGCCCCGGGACGGCGGCCGAGGGAGCGGGCACGTCGGTGTTCAGGTGCTGGTAGAGCACCTGGGCGGGGGTGTCGCCGGAGTGCGGCTTGCCGCCGGTCAGCATCTCGTAGAGGACGACGCCGCAGGCGTACACGTCGGCGCGGGTGTCGGCGGTGCCGTGCTCGATCTGCTCGGGAGCGAGGTACGAGACGGTGCCGAGGACGGCGCCGGTGGTCTGGGTGGCCGAGCCGACGGCCCGTACGAGCCCGAAGTCGGCGACCTTCACCCGGCCGTCGTCCCCTATCAGGACGTTCTCCGGCTTCATGTCCCGGTGCACGAACCCGGCCCGGTGCGCGGCGCCCAGCGCGGCGAGCACCGGCTCCAGGATGTCGAGGGCGGCGCGGGGCGAGAGGGCGCCGCGCTCGCGCAGGACGTCGCGGAGGGTGCAGCCGGCGACGTACTCCATCGCCAGGTACACGTACGCGCCCTCGGCGCCCTGGTCGAAGACGCCGACGACGTTGGGGTGCGCGAGCCGCGCGACGGACTTCGCCTCGCGGATGAACCGCTCGACGAACGCGGCGTCCGTGGCGAGGGCCGGGTGCATCACCTTGAGCGCGAGCACGCGGTCGAGGCGGGTGTCGACGGCCCGGTAGACCGTGGCCATCCCGCCGACGGCGATGCGCGCGTCGACGCGGTAGCGGCCGTCGAGCAGCCGCCCGACGAGGGGGTCCTGAAGGGTCGTGTCCACGGCGACGAGTCTACGAGCCGGGGGCGGGGACCTTGTGCGGTCGGCCCGGTACTGCAGCCCACCTGTGACGAGCCCCGCACCCTCCCGCACCCGTTCCGCGGGGCGGCGCCCCTTGCTGTGCGGCGCCTGCCCGGTGTGGGGCCCGCGCCCCGCCCGTGTGAGCAGTCGTTCCGCTGGGGCGATGGGGGACCCCCATCGCCCCAGCGGAACGTTTGCCCGCAACGGGGGTGGGTGGACGTCAGAAGGCGGGGCGTTCGGGGTCCAGGTGGGGGTGGCCCTTCGTCGGGGACGAGGCTTCGGCGAAGTGGCGGCGGGGGATCCGGCCCGCCCGGTGCGCCAGGCGGCCCCCTTCCACCGCGTGCCGCATCGCCGAGGCCATCAGCACCGGCTCCTGCGCCCGCGTCACCGCCGACGCCAGCATCACCGCCGCGCACCCCAGCTCCATCGCGAGTGCCGCGTCGGAGGCCGTTCCAGCGCCCGCGTCCAGGATCACGGGGACGCCTGCCCGTTCCACGATCAGCTGGAAGTTGTGCGGGTTGCGGATGCCGAGCCCGGAGCCGATGGGGGAGCCGAGCGGCATGATCGCCGCGCAGCCGACGTCCTCCAGCTTCCGGGCGAGGACGGGGTCGTCGTTGGTGTAGGGGAGGACGGTGAAGCCGTCGTCGACGAGGGTCTCGGCCGCGGCGAGGAGTTCCTCGCCGTCCGGCAGGAGGGTGCGCTCGTCCGCGACGACCTCCAGTTTGATCCAGTTCGTGCCGAGCGCCTCCCGTGCGAGGCGCGCGGTGAGGACCGCCTCGCCGGCCGTGAAGCAGCCGGCGGTGTTGGGCAGGACCCGGATGCCGAGCCGTTCGAGGACGGTGAGGACGGAGCCCTGGACGGTCGGGTCCAGGCGCCGCATGGCGACCGTGGTCAGTTCCGTACCGCTGGCGAGGAGGGAGCGTTCGAGGACGTCGAGGCTGGGGGCGCCGCCGGTGCCCATGATGAGGCGGGAGGAGAACTCCGTACCGCCGAGGAGGAAGGTGTCGTCGGACATCGCGCTCAGCCTCCCTGCACCGCGGTGAGGACCTCCACCCGGTCGCCGTCGCCGAGCTGTGTGGTGGCCCACTCGCCGCGCGGCACGACCGTCTCGTTGAGCGCCGCGGCGACCCCGGAGCGGGCCGGGGTCAGGGTCGCCACGAGGGCGTCGAGGGAGAGGGGGCCGGAGAGCTCGCGCACTTCTCCGTTCACGGACACGTTCATGCGGGCTGCTCCTGACGGGCGGGGGAGAAACGGCGGGGGGTGAAGGGGCGCGCCTCGTCGGGGAGGGTGCCCGTGGTGAGCGTCTCCGCCATGACGTCGCCGGTGACGGGGGTGAGCAGCACCCCGTTGCGGTAGTGGCCGGTGGCCAGGTGCAGGCCGGGCAGAGCGGTGGGGCCGAGCAGCGGCGCGTTGTCGGGGGAGGCGGGGCGCAGTCCGGCGCGGGTCTCGGTGAGCGGCAGCTCGGTGATCCCGGGGACGAGCTCGTGGGCGTCGCGCAGCAGCTCGTACACGCCGCCCGCCGTGACCGTGGTGTCCCAGCCCAGTTCCTCGCTGGTGGCGCCGACGACGAGCTCGCCGTTCTCGCGGGGCACCAGGTAGACGTGGCTGCCGCGGACGACGGCCCGGACGGTCCGGGAGAGGAAGGGGGCGTACGCGGGCGGCACCCGCAGTCGCAGGACCTGGCCCTTCACGGGGCGCACCGGCGGCAGCACCTCCTCCGGCACGCCGGAGAGCCGCCCGCTGAGGCTGCCCGCGGCGAGCACGACCTGGTCGGCCGTCAGCTCCTCGCCCCCGGCGAGCACGGCGCCGCGGGCCCGGTCGCGTACCACCGTGAGCCGCTCGGCGAGGGACCGGTGGAAGGCGACCCCGGCCCGCTCGCAGGCCACCACCAGCGCGGCGGCAAGGCGGCGCGGGTCGACCTGGTGGTCGCCGTCGACGCGCAGTCCGCCGCGGACGCCGGGCGCGAGCATCGGCTCCAGGCGGCGGCACTCGCGGCCGCTGAGCCACTCGGAGACGAGGCCGCAGCGGGTCTGCAGGGCGTGCAGTTCGCGCAGGTGTGCCCGGTCGTCGGCGTCGAGGGCGACGGCGAGGGTGCCGCAGGCCCGGTAGCCGACGTCCTGGCCTGCGGTCTCCTCCAGCTCGGCGGCGAACGCGGGATAGCGGGCGGCGGAGGCGAGGTTGAGCCCGAGAAGGGTCTCCTCGCCGTAGTGGAGCTCGGTGACGGCGGCGAGCATGCCGGCCGCGACCCGCGCGGCGCCGCCGCCCGGGTCCGGGTCGACGACGGCGGTGCGCAGTCCGCGCTGCGCGGCCCGCCAGGCCGTGACCAGGCCGATGATGCCGCCCCCGACCACGAGGACATCGGAAGAACGCATGGGCGTCCAGCCCCTCCCTTCGCCGGCATGACCCGGATCAGGTTCGTACGGTCGGAGGCCGTCCCAGCCTCCCTCTCAGCCCGGTGCGTCCGGGCTCCCGCGAGTGCTTTACGCCCGCCAGACTAGCCCGCGCCGCCGGGGTGGCCACAGACCCCCTCCCGCACCCCTCCCTTCCTGACGGTCCGTCAGATGCGTAAGGTGGTCGGGTGAGCGAGCAGAAGCAGCCCCAGCAGCACGTCGTGATCGTCGGCGCCGGAATGGCGGGCGTCCAGACCGCCGTCGCCCTGCGCGAGCAGGGATTCACCGGCCCCGTGACCCTCATCGGGGCCGAACCCCACCAGCCCTACGACCGGCCGCCGCTCTCCAAGGCGATCCTCCTCGGCAAGGCCGAGGACTCCGCCTTCGAGATCGACTTCGAGGACCTCGGCATCGAGCTCCGCCTCGGTCTGGACGTCACCGGGCTGCGCGCCGCCGACCACGAGATCGACACCGAGGCCGGACCCGTCGCCTACGACACCCTGGTCGTCGCCACCGGAGCCCACCCCGTCACCCTGCCCGGCGCCGAGGGCGTCCCCGGGGTCCACCTGCTGCGCACCCTCGACGACGCCGTGCGCCTCGGGCCCGTCCTGGAGCGCCGCCACTCCGTCGTGGTCGTCGGCGCCGGCTGGATCGGCGCCGAGTTCGCCACCGCCGCGCGCGAGGCGGGCTGCGCCGTCACCGTCGTCGAGGCCGCCGACCGCCCCCTCGCCGGAGCCCTGCCCGTCGAGGTCACGGCCCCCATGGCCGAGTGGTACGGGGCGAACGGCGCCGAACTCCTCACCCACGCGCGCGTGCTCACCGTCGAGCCGGGCACACCCGGCCGCGTCGTCCTCGCCGACGGCCGCGAACTGCCCGCCGACGCCGTCGTCGTCGGCATCGGCGCCCGCCCTGCCACGGGCTGGCTCACCGGCTCCGGCATCGCCCTCGACCAGAGCGGCGCGGTCACCGCCGACGACCGGCTGCGCACCTCCCTGCCCGATGTGTACGCCGTCGGCGACTGCGCCTCCTTCCCCTCCGCCCGCTACGGGGAGCGCCTCCTCGTCCACCACTGGGACAACGCGCTCCAGGGCCCCCGCGCGGTCGCCGCGGCGATCACCGGGGTCGGCGACGCGCCGTACGACCCGGTGCCGTACTTCTGGTCCGAGCAGTTCGGCCGCTTCGTCCAGTACGCGGGACACCACGCCGACGCCGACGAGCTGCTGTGGCGCGGCGACCCGGCCGACGAGGCCTGGTCCGTGCTCTGGCTGCGCGCCGGGGTGCCGGTGGCCCTCCTCGCCGTCGGCCGGCCCCGCGATCTGGCCCAGGGCCGCAAGCTCATCGAGGCGGCCGTCCCCGTCGACCCGGAGCGCGCCGCGGACCCGTCCGTCCCCCTGAAGGCGGCAGTCCGGTAGGGCCCGACTACCGGCTGTCAGTCCGGGATGGCAGGCTTGTCCCGTGACCGAGATTGACGTAAAGATCGATGCTCTCGTCCCCGCCTGGCTCTACGTGCCCGACATCGCGGAGATGCTCGATATCGAGGTGACGCGCGTGCGACAGCTGATCAAGGAGGGTCAGCTCATCGCCGTGCGCCGCGGACCGAACAACGCCCTGCAGATCCCCGCCGCCTTCATCCAGGGCGACAAGATCGTCAAGGGCCTCGTCGGGCTCCTGACCGTGCTGCGGGACGACGGCTTCACCGACGAAGAGATGCTGGAGTGGCTCTTCACTCCGGACGAGAGCCTGCCGGGCACGCCCGCGCAGGCGCTCAACGAGAATCGCGGCACGGAGGTGAAGCGTCGCGCCCAGGCGCTCGCCATCTGACGCACCCGCGCCGACGCGCGCACGCACCGAAGACACCACCCGCGGGTGTCGCGGCGCCCGCCCCTCACGGGGCCGGCGCCGCGGCGCCGGCGCCCGAACGGGGGGAACCCACCCATGCCCACGCCTCGTGAGCGGCTCGCCGACGCCCGGCTCTACCTGTGCACCGACGCCCGGAAGCGCCAGGGTGACCTGCCCGCCTTCCTCGACGCCGTGCTCTCCTCCGGCGTGGACATCGTGCAGCTCCGCGACAAGGGCATGGAGGCCGGTGAGGAGCTGGAGCACCTCGCCGTCTTCGCCGAGGCCGCCCGCCGGCACGGCAAGCTCCTCGCCGTGAACGACCGGGCCGACGTCGCCCACGCCATCGGCGCCGACGTCCTCCACCTGGGCCAGGGCGACCTGCCCGTGCCCGCCGCCCGTGCGATCCTCGGCGACGAGGTGCTGATCGGCCGCTCCTGCCACGCCGAGACCGAGGTCGCCGCGGCCGCCGCCGAACCGGGCGTGGACTACTTCTGCACCGGTCCCTGCTGGCCCACCCCCACCAAGCCCGGACGGTACGCACCGGGGCTCGGCCTCGTGCGGTACGCGGCGGGTCTGGCCCAGGACCGGCCCTGGTTCGCCATCGGCGGCATCGACGAGACCAACCTCGACGAGGTCCTGGACGCGGGCGCCCGCCGGATCGTCGTCGTCCGCGCCCTCACCGAGGCCGCCGACCCGGCCGCCGCGGCGGCCGCCCTCGCCAAGCGCGTCCGCGAGCGCGCCGGCGTGTAGGACCGTCCGAAGCCGCCGGAAGCCGTTCGGCCAGTTGTCCGAAAAGGTGTCCAGCACTCGGACGGCGTTCACGCGGCTCCCCGGACCGCGTCTAACCTGCCCGTATGGCCCTTGGTACCGCTTCCGTCCGATCGGACCGTGCACGCACGGTCCGCGAGATCCTCGCTGCCGGTGACACGTCGTACTCCTTCGAGTTCTACGCGCCCCGGACCGAGAAGGGCGAGCAGGTCCTCTGGAACGCCATGCGCAGGGTCGAGGCGGTAGGCCCCAGCTTCGTCTCCGTGACCTACGGCGCCGGCGGCACCACCCGCGGCGGCACCGTCAAGGCCACCCAGAAGATCGCCTCCGACACCACGCTCACCCCCGTCGCGCACCTCACGGCCGTCGACCACTCGGTCGCCGAGCTGCGCAACGTCCTCGGGCAGTACGCCGACGCCGGCATCCGCAACATGCTCGCCCTGCGCGGCGACCCGGCCGGCGACCCGCTGGGGGAGTGGATCGAGCACCCGGAGGGCGTGAGGTACGCCGCCGACCTCGTCCGGCTGATCAAGGAGTCGGGAGACTTCTGCGTCGGCGTCGCCGCCTTCCCGGAGATGCACCCCCGCTCCACCGACTGGGACACGGACATCCGGCACTTCGTGGACAAGTGCCGCGCGGGCGCCGACTACGCGATCACCCAGATGTTCTTCGACCCGGAGAACTACCTGCGGCTCCGCGACAGCGTGGTGAAGGCGGGCTGCGAGACCCCGATCATCCCCGAGGTCATGCCCGTCGTGAACGTGAAGACCCTCGACCGGCTGCCCCAGCTGAGCAACGCCGCCTTCCCCGCGGATGTGAAAGAGCGCATCCTCGCCGTCAAGGACGATCCCGCCGCTGTACGCTCCATCGGTATCGAGTTCGCGACGGAGTTCTGCGCGCGTCTGCTCTCCGAGGGTGTCCCCGGACTGCACTTCATCACGCTCAACAGCTCCACCGCGACGCTCGAGATCTACGAGAATCTCGGACTGCACCAGCAGTCGTGACCGGTCGTACCCGCCCCGACCCGCGGCGGTGACCGTGGAGAGGGGCGGCGGGGCATGGGGTGGACGGTCCTCTACATCGCGTTCGGCGTGGTCGCACTGTGGCTGCTGGGGGAGGTGCTCCTCCAGTACAAGGCGCGGCTGCGCTGGCGCCTGCTCGCCTTCGGCGGCTTCCTCTTCGTGGTCCTGGGCGTCCTGCTGCCCTCGGTCCTCGTCATCGTCGCCGGGGCCGTCGCCTTCGCCGTCGGCCAGACGTACGTGACGCTCTCCTTCCGCCGCGGCTTCTCCACCGGCTGGGCGATCGGCGGCAACCCGGGCGCGAGCCGTCGCCGCAAGGCCGCCCCGCGGGGCGAGGCCGGACCCACCCTGGAGGTCACCGACCTCTCGTACGACTCCGAGGACACGGAGTACGGCACGCAGGACGGGGCCGGTCACGACATGTCCGGTCACGGCCCGCACCCCGAGACCGCCGCCGAGACGACCGCGGTCTACGAGCCGCAGCCGATGCCCGACGACACCGGCCAGTACGGGATCTACGACACCACCGCCCACGCCCCCCAGCCGGGCACCGGCTACGACACGGCGTACGACCCCTACGCGCCCGCGTACGACCAGTCCGCCTACCAGCAGCCCGCCTACGAGCAGCCCGCCTACGAGCAGCAGCCGGCGTACGACTACGGCGCCGCCGCCGGGCAGCAGCAGTACGCCGCGTACTCCGACCCGTACATCGGCCCGGGCACGGACAGCCAGCAGTACACCCCGTACTACACCGACCCGTACGCCCCCTCGTACACCTATGACACTCCGCCCGGCGGCGTCTGGGTCCCGCAGCAGCGCGACACCGAGCCCGCCCCGCAGCAGCAGGCCCCGTACGGCTACGAGCAGCCGCACCCGGACGACCAGCAGCAGTACCGCTACTAGGGTCTGCCCCTACTGGGAGCCGCGGAAGTCCGCGCCCTCCACGATGAGTCCGGCCACCAGCGCGCCCGACATGCCCGCGTGGGCGAGCCCGCCGCCCGGGTGCGACCAGCCGCCCGCGAAGTAGAGGCCCGGCAGCGGGGAGCGGTTGGCGGCCGGCAGGAGCAGACCGCCCGCCCCGGCGAGCGCGGGACCCGGCACCTCGGCGGCGCCCGTGTCCCGCCGGACGTCCTCCGGGGTGCGGACGTGCCGCCACAGCAGCCGCTCCGCGAGCCCCGGGACCGCCCGCCCGGCCGCCTCGACCATCCCGTCGGCGAAGGGCTCCCAGTCCTGCTCGGGGGAGGTCCGCACGGTCGCCGTGACCGTCACCGACTCGTGCTCCCCGTCCGGGCGCAGCGCCGGGTCGTCCGGCCGCAGCACCGTCACCGTCGGCCGCCCGCCCTCCGCGTGCACGACGGTCCGGTGGACCGCGCCCGCCTCCCGGGGGCCGCGCAGGGCCAGACAGACCGTCACCCGGCCCGTCCCGTTCGCCTGGTGGCGGGGCACGTCCCGGCTGTGGTGGAGCGCCGGCACCGGGGCCCCGGACACCACGTGGTCGGCCTCGACGACCTCGCCGCCGGCAAGGCGCACACCGGCAGCCCGCCCGTCCTTCTCCAGGACGTCCTCCACCGGCGTGTCGAAGACGAACTCCACCCGCCGCTTCCGGCACCGCTCGTACACCGCGTCGGCCAGCGCCCGCAGGCCCCCGCCCACGTACCAGCTGCCGAAGGTCTGCTCCATGTACGGCAGGACGGCGGCCGAGGCCGGGGCGGTCGCGGGGTCGAAACCGTACGACCACGCGTACGCGTCGAGGAGGGCGGCGAGGCGCGGGTCCCGCAGCTCCCGCGTCCCGACCTGGGCGAGCGTCGTCGTCGGGCGCCGCAACAGGCCCGCCTTCAACGCCGGGTACGGCTCACGGGCCAGCGGCGCCGGGTCGGCCGGCTGCGGCTCCTCCAGGAGCGGGCGGCGGGTCCGGTCCCAGGCCTCGCGGGCCCGGGTCAGGAAGTCGCCCCAACGCTCGCCCGCACCCGCGCCGAGCGCGGCGTCCAGGGCGGTGACCGTGCCGGCCCGGGAGGCGTTCGGCAGGTCGACGCGGGTGCCGTCGGCGAAGACATGACGGGCCGCCGGATCGACCTGCGTCAGCGCGACGCACTCCTCGAGGGGCTCCTTGCCGGTCTTCACGAACAGGTCCCGGTAGACGGCCGGCAGATGCAGCAGCCCCGGGCCCGTGTCGAAGGCGAAGCCCTCGCGCTCGAAGCGGCCCACCGCGCCGCCGTACGTCGAGGTCTTCTCGTACACCGTCACCGTGTGCCCGGCGACCGCCAGTCGGGCCGCCGCCGCCATGGCGCCGAGACCCGCGCCGATCACCACAATCCGTGCCATGCGGACGAGCCTATCCGGCGCCTCCGACACCGGCGGAGGGCAGGCCGGGAGCCCGGTCGGACACGGTCAGAAGTGGTCCGAGCCGTCGTCGGGCGGCCCTTGGGTCCGTGGTCGCGCCCCCGTCGCCGCGAGCCGTCTCTCCTCCCGCCGCTGGGAGCGGCGGCGCCAGAAGCGGCGGATCCGCTGGGCCAGGAACACCAGTATCGCCAGGCCCGCCAGGAGCAGGACGGCCGCGATGACCGCCGCCGTCACCGGATGGAAGACCGCGAAGGTGACGATCGCCGCCACCCCGAGATCCTCCGCCAGGCTCAGCGCGACGTTCGAGAACGGCTCCGGCGAGGTGTTGACCGCCATCCTCGTCCCCGCCTTGACGAAGTGGCTGAGCAAGGCCGTCGAACCACCGACCGCGCCCGCCGCCAGCTCCGGCAGCGAGCCGTTCTGCCCGGCGAGCAGGGCGCCGACGACGGCCCCCGCGATCGGCCGGATCACCGTGTGGACGGAGTCCCATATCGAGTCGACGTACGGAATCTTGTCCGCCACCGCCTCGCACAGGAACAGCACGGCCGCCGCGACGAGGACATCGGTGCGCTGCAGGGACGCGGGCACCTCGTCGGTCAGCCCGGTCGCGCCGAAGATGCCGAACAGCAGGACCACCGCGTACGCGTTGATCCCGCTCGCCCAGCCGCTGGTGAACACGAGGGGGAGTACGGACACGCCCGCGATCGTAACCAGGACTGAGTACCCGTACCTAGGGGGCGAGATGAGTAGATGCGCGGATGGGCCCGGTGCCGCCCGGAGGAGAGAGTGGAGCCCACGGAAGGGGCGCGGCTCCGGTACCGCCGGCACGGGGCTGCGGAACGGGGCCGCGCACCCGCCGGCACGGGGGTGCGAAAGAAGCCGGTGCGGCGAGGCTCGGGGGGATCGAGCCTCACCGCACCGGCTTTTCCATGACTACGCGCGCGTGTCAGCGGCCGCCGACGCGGCCGTGCAGCAGGCGGGAGAGCGCCGCGTGCACGTCGTCGAGCGAACGCTCGCTCTGGAAGGCCTGCCAGTCGAGCGCGGCCACCAGGACCATCCCGACCAGGGCGGACGCCGTCAGCTGGACGTCGATCTCGTCGCTCAGCTCCCCGCCCGCCACGCCCTCCCGCAGCACGTCCTCGACCACCGCGACGGCTTCCTGACGGACCACCAGGAGGGTGGAGTTCCAGGCGCGTCCGGTGCGCCAGAGCTCGGCGACGTACAGCTGGGTGAAGGCCGGGTAGCGGTCGATGAAGACGAGGCCCGCCCGGATCATCGCGTCCAGCGCGTCGACCCGGCTCCCGCCGCGCTCGGCGGTCTCCTCGGCCGCCGAGCGCAGGGAGGCGGCGAGCAGCGAGACGCCGTGGCGCAGCAGCTCCTCGAAGAGCTCGGTCTTGCTCTTGAAGTTGTAGTAGACCGTGCCCTTGGCCACGCCGGCCCGCTCCGCGATCTCGTCCACCGTCGTCGCGGAGAAGCCCTGCTCCGCGATGAGGGTGACGGCCGCCTCGTAGAGCTTGGTGCGCGTGGCCTGGCGTCGGGTGCTGCTGCTGTCCATGGCGTCGATTCTCACAGGTTCAGAGCGACAGTTCGGGGTGGAGCCGGTCGAGCGTCCACACCTGCTTCCGGCGCGCCGAGACGGCGGTCAGGGCGAGGGCGCCGACGGTGAAGGCCGCCAGGACCGCGCAGGCCTGCCAGACCGGCCCGATCCCGCCGCCCGTGATCAGCCGGCGCAGCGCCTCGACCACGTAGCTCATCGGCAGGAAGGGGTGGACGGCGTTGAAGAAGGCCGGGCTGGTCTGGACGGGATAGGTGCCGCCCGCCGAGGTCAGCTGGAGCATCAGGAACGCGAGCACCAGGATCCGGCCCGCCGCGCCGAAGCGGGCGTTGAGCCACTGGATGATGGCGGCGAAGCAGCAGGTGACGAGGGCGAGGAAGCCGATCGTGCCGGCGGCCCGGGTCATCTGGAGGCCGAGGCCCCAGTGCAGGACCGACATCAGGGCCCCGACCTGGAGGACGCCGATCGCCGCCACCGGGAGCCAGCCCGCGAGGGCGATCCGCCAGGCGGAGCCGCCCGCGGCGAGGGCGCGCCGGTTCAGCGGCTGGATGATCATGTACGCGACCATCGCGCCGACCCAGAGGGAGAGCGGGATGAAGTACGGGGCGAAACCGGTGCCGTAGTTGGGCGCCTTGTGCAGGGACTGGGAGGCCAGCTTCACCGGGTCGGCCATGACCTCCGTACGCCGGTCGCGGTCCTGCGTGTCGTAGTCGGGGATCTGGTCGACCCCGTCCTTCAGACCGGTGGCGAGGCTGCCGGAGCCGTCGGCCAGCTTGAACAGACCGCCGTCCAGGTCGCCCGCGCCCTTCTTGAGCTTGCCGACACCGGTGTCGAGGCTGACCGAGCCGGCCTTCGCCGAGGTGATCCCGGTGTGCAGCTGGTCCGCGCCCGTGGCGACCTTCTGCGCGCCCGTGTTGAGCTCATTGATCTTCCTGATGGCGCCCTCGACGTCCTCGTCGAGGTGCGGGGCGCGGGCCGCCAGCTCGTCGGCCTGCTTCTTGAGCTTGGCCAGGCGCGCGTCCAGGGTCTTCAGGTCGTCGCTGTTGTCCTTGGTGAGCTCGTGCACGTCGTCGGCGATCGTGGCCACGTCGTCGGCGGTGACCGAGGCCTTCTTGAGCTCCGGGCAGATCCTGGGGTCGAGGGCCGGAGCGGTGGCCGGGGCGTCCACGCAGATCTCGCGGTGGAGCCTGGCGAGACCGTCGTCGGCCTTGTGGGCGGCGGAGCGGACCAGGGGCGCGCGCTTCACCAGGTCGTCGAGGTTGTGGCGGGCGGCCGTGGCGGAGTCGGAGACGAGCCGGGCGGTGTCGCGGATCGACTTGCCGTTGTTCGCCAGGTAGGGGCGGACCTTGTCGGCGGTGCCGTTCACCTTGTCGGCGAGGGCCTGGGTGCCGTTCGCGACCTTGCGGGAGCCGCTCTCCAGGTCCTTGGCGCCCTTGTCGAGCTTCTTCAGGCCGGCGGACAGGTCGCCGCTGCCGGCCTTGGCGTCGGTGAGGCCGTCCGACAGGCTCTTGGAGCCCTTCTTCGCCTTGTCCACGCCCTGCTTGAGGTCGGCCGCGCCCTTGGCGGCCTTCGCGGTGGCGTCGTGGATGTCGGAGAAGGAGATGAAGATCTTGTCGAGGAAGGTGCGCGAGGACTTCGTGGAGGCCGCGGTGCGGACCTCGGAGAAGACCGTCCGGGAGATCTGGCCGACGATGTAGTTGTTCGCGTCGTTCGTCCGCACCCGGAGCGCGCCGGTCTCGGGGGAGTCGCCGGAGCTGGAGGCGATCCGGGTGCTGAAGTCGCCGGGCATGGTCAGGGACAGGTAGTACGTCCCGTCCTCCACGCCCGCGCGTGCCTCGGCGTCGCTCACCCGGTGCCACTCGAAGGTCTCGCTCTTCAGGAGCCCCTCGGTGATGTCGTCACCGGCGTGGATCTCCTTGCCGCCGGCGGTGGCGCCCCGGTCCTCGTTGACGAGGGCGACGGGGATCTTGTCGAGCCTGCTGTACGGGTCCCAGAACGAGTACAGGTACAGGGCGCCGTACAGCAGGGGCAGCAGCAGGATCGCGACGAGCGCGGCGCGCGGCAGCTTTCCCCTGCCGAAGCGCTTCAGCTCAAGCGCGGCCAGTTTCGGCGAGCGCATCGGCCGCCCCCTCCTCGGTCGTGGCGTCGGTGGTGTGGTCTTCGGTGACGGTGACGGTGTCTTCGGCGGCGGTTTCGCCGGTGCCGTCGGTGTCGGTGTCGGTGTCGGCGGTGGCGGTCTCGGCGGTCTCGTCGGTCTCGGCGGCGGCTGTGTCGGCCGTGTCGTCGGTCGCCGTGTCGCTCTCGCCGGAGAGCGTCGTGATGCGCAGGGCGTCCTCGGGGGCCTCGCTGCAGACGGCCAGGACCGTCGTCCCGGACGCGGCCAGGGAGCGCAGCAGCGCCCAGGCCTCGGCGCGGTCGGCGTCCGAGAGCTTCAGGTCGGTGTCGTCCACGGCGAGCAGCCGGGGACGGCCGATCAGGGCCAGGGCGATCGAGAGGCGAAGGGCCTCGAGACGCTCCAGATCCCGTACGGAGGTCCGCTCGCCCTTCGGCAGGGCGTCGAGGTCCAGACCCGCGGCCGCCACGGCCTCCTCGATCCGGGTCCGTGCCGTCGCGGCGCGCTCGGCGGGGCGCAGCAGGAGCGCCCGTACGGAGCCGTCGTAGCGGCGCTGGAGCAGGGCCCGCTCGCGCAGGTGCTCGGCGACGGTGAGGGCGGGGTCGAGCTCGCTGACGCCCGGGACCTGGCCGAGCGCGGTGATCCGGCGCACGGCGGCCATCTTGCGGGGCAGCGGGAGGCCGCCGACCTCGGCGTGGCCTTCCTTCGCCTTCATCCGGCCCGTGAGAGCCAGCAGCAGACAGGTGCGCCCCGAGCCCGAAGGCCCCTCGATCGCCACCAGAGTTCCGGGCCCGGCCCGGAAGGAGACCTTCCGGAAGGCCCAGCCTCGCGGTCCCTTCAGTCCGAAGCCGTCCGCGACGACGGCGGCGCCGTGCGGCTGCTCCTCGGCTTCCGTGCCCACGGACTCACCCCCCATTCCCCTTTTTGAACTGACCAGTCAGTGCAAAAGTTACCCCCGGGTTGGCTTTCAGGCAAAACCCCAGGTCAGCGCGATTGTCAGTGGGGCGCGGCACGATGAACACATACGGCCACAGCGCCGTCACGCGACGACAGGAGGCTCGTCATGGCCAGCCCTTCCGCAGCAGCCACGCCCCGCCGCCGTCCGGCCCCCGGAGAGGCGGGACCCGTGTCCGACATCCACCCCGTCCCGCGCCGCTCCGCCGCCCCGCCCGCCGCCCTCGACCTCCTCGCCAAGTCCCGCGCCGGACTCGCCGAGGCCGCCCTCCTCGACCGCCCCCACGAGCGGTACGCCACCGCTCACCTCGCCGCCCTGCGCGCCGCGGCCGCCGTGCTCGCCGCCCGCGCCAGGCCCGACACCCGGCCCCGCCACCGGCAGCGGATAAGGAGCACCTGGGAGCTCCTCCCCGACCTCGCCCCCGAGCTGACCGAGTGGAGCGCCCTCTTCGCCGCCGGTGCCCCGCGCAGAGCCCGCGCCGAGGCCGGCATCAGCAGCGCCGCCACCCGCCGCGAGGCCGACGACCTGATCAGGGACGCCGCGCACTTCCTGCGCCTGGTCGAGCGGCTGCTCGCCCTCCACCCCGTAGTGCCCCGCCAGACCGGGACCGACGAGTCCGGAGGATGATCCGAAAGGCGGGGGTGAGGCCATAGGGTGGGGAGCGTCCGTACCCGTCACCGAGGAGTCAACAGCCGTGCCGGACCCTTCCCCTGTCTTCGGTCGAGAGGCGTCGTCGCGCCCGTCGCGCGCCTCCCTGCGTACCGCCGTCGTCTGGGACGTCCTCAAAGACGCCCTGGACCGCCGGGTCGAGGCCACCGGGAAGGACAGCCTCGACGTCCTCGACACGGGCGGCGGCTCCGGGAACTTCGCGGTGCCGGTCGCCCGCCTCGGCCACCGGGTCACCGTCGTCGACCCCAGCCCCAACGCGCTCTTCGCGCTGGAGCGCCGGGCCGCCGAAGCCGGCGTCGCCGACCTCGTCACCGGCGTCCAGGGCGACATCCGCGGCCTCTTCGACGTCGTCGGGCGCGAGGAGTACGACAGCGTGCTCTGCCACGGCGTCCTGGAGTACGTCGACGACCCCGCCGAGGGCGTGCGGAACGCGGCCGCCGCGCTCCGCCCCGCCGGCAGCCTCAGCCTGCTCGCCGCCGGGGTCGGCGGCGCCGTCCTGGCCCGCGCCCTCGCCGGCCACTTCACCGAGGCCCGGCACGCGCTCGACGACCCGGCGGGCCGCTGGGGCTCCGGCGACCCCGTACCCCGGCGCTTCACCGCCGAGCAGCTCACCGAGCTCGCCGACGCGGCCGGACTCGAGGTCGGCGCCGTGCACGGTGTCCGGGTCTTCGCCGACCTGGTCCCCGGCGTCCTCGTCGACACCGAGCCCGGGGCGGCGGAGGCCCTCCTCAAGCTGGAGGCGGCAGCGGCCGAGCTGCCCTCCTTCCAGGCGATCGCCACCCAGCTGCACGTTCTCGGCCAGAAGCGGGCCTGAACAGGACGGCCACCCGTTCGGCGGTGCGAGCCGCGGTACTCCATGGAGTACGCCACAGCCCGCCCGATGAGGGGCTCCGCCCCGTATGATCGGGGGACACCATCCGGCATGACGGACAAGGGGCTGGGGAATCAACGCCTCAGCAACCGATCCGCATGGCGGCCCGGATTGGCTATTCGGCATTGAGGGCGGGTTTCACGGGGGCGATTCCCTGCCTATCCTGAAAGGGCCGCAAACCGGTCGCCCCCGCGACCGACGACTAGGAGGACTCCGTGCCGCTCTCGGAGCACGAGCAGCGAATGCTCGAGCAGATGGAGCGAGCGCTGTACGCCGAAGATCCCAAGTTCGCGACAGCGCTCGAGGGAAGCGGACTGCGTACGTACACCCGGCGACGGGTTTACCAGGCAGTCGCCGGCTTCCTGGTGGGTATCGCGCTCCTCATGGCCGGAATGGTCGCACAGCAGATCTGGATCAGCGTGGTGGGATTCCTCGTCATGCTGGGCTGCGCGGTCCTGGCGGTCACCGGATGGCGCAAGGCGCCGAAGCCGGGTGAGCAGCAGGCCAGGGGTGGGATGGCGGCCGGTGGCCGTCAGGCCCGGCAGCGACGCTCCATGATGAACCGGATCGAAGAGCGGTGGCAGCGCCGCCGCGACGAGCAGCAGGGCGGCGGCCACTGACCGCCCCCGAGCGGTAGCCCCGCCCCCTCCGACACGACCCGAGCCCCGCTGGCCCGCGACATCGCGACGCCACGCGGGGCTCTGTCGTACGCGGGGCCGTCGGGGCCGTCGCGGCCACGCGTTCCGCGGGGCGACCACACCGCGCGGCCGTTGAGGCCGTTGCGGGCTGCCGCCGCGCTGAGCCCGCCGTTGTGGGCATACGTTCCTCCCCCAGACTTCGTCCGGGGGGACCCCCAGGGCGGAACGGGTGGGCACAACGGACGGCGCCCTTGCCGGCGCCAGAGGCTTCCGAGCCCGGACCCGCACCACGTCGTGCGGCTCCCCGGGGGTGCGGGTCGAGGAACAGGGGGCGGAGGCGCCGTCCCGTGTGCCCACCCGTCCCGCCCCAGCGGGACGATTGCCCACACGGGCGGGGCGGGGGGCGAGGGCACCGCCCCGCAGGGCGCGGTGCCGCGTGGCGGGTGGGGCGCAGGCGCGGCTCCGCACGGCAGGGGTGGTGGGTGCGGGCGGCGTTCAGTAGGCGGGGCGCCGTGCGGCCCCCCGCACGGGCGTGTGCGGAGGGCCGGGGGACGGGACCAGGGGCGGGAGCGCCCCGTCAGTTCGCCTCGTGGGAGCCGCGGCGGAAGGCCGCTGCCGTTCGGCCGGCAAGGGCCGCTCGGCGCTCCGACCAGCGCGCCGTCGTGGTCGTCCAGCGGCTCGACCAGGACCAGCGGACGCGGGCCGCCGAGCGGGGGGCCAGGAGGGCGCGGAGGCGGGTGCGGCGGTCGGCGCCCGCGTGGAATCCCGCCCGGACCCGCCGTGCCTCCTCGGCCAGGCCCGCGACCGGCCGCGGCTCGGGCGCGTACAGGACCTCCTCCACCGCCCGCGCGACCCGGTGCACCGCGTCCGCGGGCTCGCCGCGCAGCTCGCCGAGGCGGACGATCCGCGCCGCCGACTTCCTCGGCGTGAGTGAGTCGTCCGGCTCGACCCCGTGGTCCCAGGCCGTGTCGTTGATCTCCTGCCAGACCGCGAGCGTCCGCGCCGCCGTCTCCTCGGGGCCGCGCGTCCCGTCGGAGCCGAGCCGGCGGGCCCGTACCCGGGTCCGCCAGAGCAGCGGGAGGAAGGGGACGGAGAGGAGGAGGACGGCCGCAAGCGACAGCAGCGTGATCGTCAGGGGGTCGGGGCCCGAGCCGTCCGAGGACGCGCCGGCGACCGCCGCGTCCGGGCCGCAGTCGCCGAGGCGGCGTTCCTGCGGGGTGCAGCTCTCCGAGGCGCTCGGCGCGGCGGACGGCTGCGCCGAGGCGCTCTGCTGCGGCTGGGCGGGCCCGGTGGCCGTGCCCGAGGGCGTGTTCTCCCGGGTGTACGAGGGGGCGGAGCCCCGCGAGGGGGTCGGTTCGAACCGGGTCCACCCGGCTCCTTCGAAGTACAGCTCGGGCCAGGCGTGCGCGTCGCGGATGCCGACGGAGACCGATCCGTCGGTCTGCGTCGTGCCCGGCATGAAGCCCACGGCGACCCGGGCGGGGATGCCGAGCGAGCGGGCCATCGCCGCCATGGAGAAGGAGAAGTGGACGCAGAAGCCCTCCTTGTCCTTCAGGAAGCGGGAGATCGCCTGCACTCCGGTGCCGGACTCCACGTCGACGTCGTAGCGGAAGCCGCCGTCCTGGGCGAACCAGTCCTGGAGCTTCACCGCCCGCTCGTAGTCGTTGCGCGCGCCCTGGGTGACGGACAGGGCCGTCGCCCGCACGTCGGCCGGCAGGGTCGTGGGCACCTTGGTGTACTCGCGGCGCAGCTTCTCCGGGGCGGGCCCGGCGTCGGCGAGCTGCCCGGCCGTCGGCTGCACTTCCAGGCTGGAGACCTGGTAGCGGGCGCCCTTGGTGGTCTGCTTGTCGTCGCCGACGAGCATCCGGCCGGCCGGCTCGTACCGCCAGCGTCCGTCGATGTCGACCCGCCCGGCCGGGTACGGCATGGGCAGCCACTTCTGCTCGTACGCGTCGGAGGCGACGAAGTTGCTGGTCACCTCGGTGACGCGGACGCTCTGGGAGAGCCCGTCCGGCCAGGGCAGCTGCTTGGGCACGTCCTCGATCGGGCGGACGGAGGACTTCCACGAGGTGCCGTCGAACTGGTCGAGCGCGACGAGCCGCAGGTAGAGGCCGCTGGTGTCGCGGGCGTTGGTCCGGTAGCGCAGCACCTCCCGGTCCTCCGGCTGGCGCAGGTTGTTCTGGAGGGAGACCAGCGGGTTCACGGCGGAGATCGTGCCGCCCTTGCCGGCGCCCGAGCCGCCTTCGCCGTTGCCGCCGAAGAGGCCGCCGGAGAAGCCCGGCAGCGCGAACGGCACGACCAGCGCGACGCCCATGGCGACGGCGCCGATCCGGCGGCCGGTGCGGGCCGGGGCGAAGGCGGGGCCGCCGCCGGCGACGGAGGAGCCGGGCCGGCCGGAGCGCTGGGCGCCGCCGAAGACCCGTCCCCACTGGGAGAGCCGGTCGCGGCCCTCGGCGAGGAGCAGCAGCAGATAGCCGGAGGCCGCGAGGAGGAACCAGAGCCAGCCCGCGCCGCCGCCGGAGAGGCCGGCGGCCACCGAGTACAGGGCGAGCAGCGGCAGGCCCGCAGGGGCCGCCTTGCGGAAGGTGACGGCGAGGGCGTCCACCAGGAGCCCGATCGCGACGACGCCGCCGACCAGCATGAGCCGGATGCCCTCGGTGTCGGGCGCGGGGATCGCGTACCGGCCGACGTCCTCGGCGCCGGCCTGGAACAGCTCGACGGCGTGCGTGAGGGCCTGGGGGCCCGGGACGAGCCAGAGGAAGGCCTGCTCCCGGGCGAAGAACAGGGTCAGCGCGAGGAGCACGGTGACGGTCTGGGCGAGGAGGGTCAGCGGCCGGGCCAGCGGCACCCGCCGGGCCACCGCGCCCACGCCGCTCACCAGGGCGAGGACGAAGGCCGCCGTGAAGATCCAGGTCGCCGGCTTCACCAGGGGGAGCAGCGCCCCGGCCGCCATCAGGGTGGCGCCCCAGGAAGCGAGCGTCAGCCGTGTGCGGCCGCTCATGACCATCCTCCGTAGGTCTCGGCGGCGGCGGCCTCCGGACGGAGTCCGGCGGCCTGCTGCCACAGGTCGGCGAGCCGGGCCCCGGGCGGTACGGCCAGCGCCGTCCAGCCCGCCTCCCGCAGCTGTCGCACCCGGTCCTCGACCGTCCCGGCGACCGCGCCGCCGGTGAGCCAGGTGCCGGAGTCCAGGACGAAGGCGACGGCCGCGCCGGCCCGCCCGCGCATCCGGGCGGTGAGGGCCGCCTGTTCCTCGTCGAGGTCGCCGAGGAAGGCGATGAGCAGTCCGTCGCCGCCGCGCAGCACGTCGGAGGCGCGGGAGAGCCCGCCCCCCTCGGAGTGGTCGACGACCGCGAGGGTGTCCATCATCAGGCCCGCCGCCTCGGCCGAGTCCTGGGCCGATCCCGCGAATCCCTCGGACCCCTCGCCGGGGATCGCGCTGCCGGTGTCGGTGAGCAGCCGGACCGCGTAGCCGCGCTCCAGCATGTGGACGAGCGCGGAGGCGGCGCCGGAGACGGCCCATTCGAAGGCCGAGTCGGGGCCCGAGCCCTGGTAGGCGATCCGCCGGGTGTCGAGGAGGACGGTGCAGCGGGCCCGCTGGGGGAGTTCCTCGCGGCGGACCATCAGCTCGCCGTAGCGGGCCGTGGAGCGCCAGTGGACCCGGCGCAGGTCGTCGCCGTGGCGGTAGGTGCGCGGGATGACGTCGTCGTCGCCGGCCAGCGCGAGGGAGCGCGACTGCCCGTCTCCGTACCCCGAGGCCTCCCCGAAGAGCTTCACCGGCGGGAGGGCCTCGGTCCGGGGCACGACGGTGAGGGTGTCGTACGCGCTGAAGGAGCGGGTCAGCTCGCACATCCCGAAGGGGTCGTTGAGCCGCAGCTGGAGCGGGCCCAGCGGGAAGCGGCCGCGCAGGTCGGAGCGGACCCGGTAGGACACCTCGCGCCGCCCGCCCGCCTCGACCCGGTCGAGGACGAAGCGGGGGCGGGGCCCCAGCATGTACGGCACGTGGTCCTGGAGCATCAGGAGGCCGGTGGGGAGCTTGGAGACGTTCTCCATCCGCAGCTGGACGCGGGCCTCGGTGCTGGTCTCCACCCGCTGGGGGGTGAGCCGGCGGGAGGCGGCGACCCGGTAGCGGGTCCGGTGCAGCACGAGGACGCAGATCAGCGGCAGGGCCGCGAGCAGCAGTCCGACGCGCAGCAGGTCGGCCTGGCCGAGGACGTACGCGCAGGCCGCGGCGGCCACTCCGGCGGCGAGGAAGGAGCGGCCGCGGGTGGTGAGACCGCCGAAGGCGGCCCGCAGACCGCCCCGGTCGTCCTCGTCGCCCCGCTGTCCGTCCGGCACGGAGGCGCCACTCATCACAGCCGCCGGGCGCCGGGCTGCTGCTGGCCGTAGAGCGGTCCGGCGGGCGGGGCCGCGGCCGGGACGGGGGTGCGCTGCAGGATCTCCTGGACGACCTGCTCGGCGGTGCGCCGGTTCAGCTGGGCCTGCGCCGTCGGCAGCAGCCGGTGGGCGAGGACGGGCGCGGCGAGGGCCTGGAGGTCGTCGGGCAGGACGTAGTCGCGGCCGCTGAGCGCCGCGGAGGCCTTGGCGGCCCGCAGCAGGTGGAGCGTGGCCCGGGGGGAGGCGCCGAGTCGCAGGTCGGCGTGGGTGCGGGTGGCGGCGACGATGTCGACGGCGTACCGGCGCACGGCGTCGGCGACGTGGACCCCGCGCACGGCCTCGATGAGCTTGAGGATGTCGTGGGCGTGCGCGACCGGCTGGAGGTCGTCCAGCGGGGAGGCCGCGCCGTGCACGTCGAGCATCTGGAGCTCGGCCTCGGCGCTCGGGTAGCCGATGGAGACCCGGGCCATGAAGCGGTCGCGCTGGGCCTCGGGCAGCGGGTAGGTGCCCTCCATCTCGACCGGGTTCTGCGTGGCGACGACCATGAACGGGCTGGGCAGCTCGTACGTCTGGCCGTCGACCGTGACCTGGCGCTCCTCCATGGACTCCAGGAGGGCGGACTGGGTCTTCGGCGAGGCGCGGTTGATCTCGTCGCCGATCACGATCTGGGCGAAGATCGCGCCCGGCTTGAACTCGAAGTCGCGCTGCTGCTGGTCGAAGATCGACACGCCGGTGACGTCCGAGGGCAGCAGGTCGGGCGTGAACTGGATGCGGCGCACCGAGCAGTCGATGGACCGGGCCAGCGTCTTGGCCAGCATGGTCTTGCCGACGCCGGGCACATCCTCGATGAGGAGGTGCCCCTCGGCGAGCAGCACGGTCAGAGAAAGCCGTACGACCTCGGGCTTGCCCTCGATCACGCTCTCCACCGATCGGCGGACTCGCTCCACAGTGGTGGTCAGATCAGCGAGGCTCGCTCGATCGTCATAGGTCGTCACCCCGGCCCTCCTCGGCCTTTCGGAACTGTCGTCCGAGCATTCTTGTTGCCGTGGCGGGCCGTGTCACTTGCCTGCGGACAAGTGCGGGGGAATTGCCTGGGTTTGCCGGTTCAAGCCGGGTCGATCTCGCGCAGAAGACCGGTCGTCACGTCGAAGACGAAGCCCCGGACGTCGTCGGAGTGCAACAGGAACGGGGAGGTCCGCACCCGCTGCATCGACTGCCGGACGTCCTGGTCGACGTCGCGGAAGGCCTCGACCGCCCAGGCCGGGCGCTGGCCGACCTCGTCCTCCAGCTCGTGCCGGAAGTCCTCGGTGAGCGACTCGAGGCCGCAGTTCGTGTGGTGCACCAGCATCACGCTGCGGGTGCCGAGGGCCCGCTGGCTGATGGTGAGCGAGCGGATCACGTCGTCGGTGACCACGCCGCCGGCGTTCCGGATGGTGTGGCAGTCGCCGAGTTCGAGGCCGAGGGCCGCGTGCAGGTCGAGACGGGCATCCATGCAGGCGACGACGGCGACGCGCAGCACGGGCCGTGCGTCCATTCCCGGATCGCTGAAGTGGGCGGCGTAACGTGCGTTGGCCTCGACGAGACGGTCGGTGACCGTGGGGCCGGTGCGTATGGCGTCGGCAGAGGGGTGCGCGGAGGTCGACATGCTTCCGACGTTAGTGGTCACAGCCTTCCCGGGCCTGCTGTGAGAGGGGACAAAGAACGTCAATGAGCCTTGTTGTGAGCTAACCCACAGGTGTGAGCGCCGCCGCCTCCGAACGAGTGAGCCGTCCGGGATGTCCGGCCGGACCGCCGGCGCCGTGCGACGCGCCCGGCGGTTGATTGACCGGCGGGTCCCGTGGACTAAAGTGACGCGGAGTTCACGGAGACAACAAGCGATTTCCCGCGGTTTCTCCCCCCGTGTGTGCGGCGGTACCTCCGGCTCGGCCTCCGCCCGCGGTACGTGCCTCCGCGCCGGACCTGAGAGGGCGCATTGAGCAACGACCGACACGTCCCGGTGATGCTCCAGCGGTGCCTGGACATGTTGGCCCCCGCCCTGGAGCGCCCCGGCGCGGTCGTCGTCGACTGCACCCTGGGCCTCGGCGGCCACAGCGAGGCCCTGCTCGCGCGGTTCCCCGAGGTGCGGCTCGTCGCCCTCGACCGCGACAAGGAGGCCCTCCGGCTCTCCGGCGAGCGGCTCGCCCCGTACGGGGACCGCGCCACCCTCGTCCACGCCGTGTACGACGAGCTGCCCGAGGTCCTCGACCGGCTCGGCATCCCCAAGGTGGACGGCGTCCTCTTCGACCTCGGCGTCTCCTCCATGCAGCTGGACGAGGCCGACCGCGGCTTCGCCTACGCGCAGGACGCCCCGCTCGACATGCGCATGGACCAGACCACCGGCATCAGCGCCGCCGAGGTCCTCAACACCTACCCGGCGGGCGAGCTGGTCCGGATCCTGCGCGCGTACGGCGAGGAGAAGCAGGCCAAGCGGATCGTCTCCGCGATCGTGCGCGAGCGCGACAAGGAGCCGTTCAGCAACAGCGCCCGGCTCGTCGAGCTCATCCGCGACGCCCTGCCCCAGGCGGCCAAGCGCACCGGCGGCAACCCGGCCAAGCGCACCTTCCAGGCCCTGCGCATCGAGGTCAACCGCGAGCTCGACAGCGTCGAGAAGGCCATCCCGGCGGCCGTGAAGGCCCTCGCCGTCGGCGGACGCGTCGTCGTCCTCTCGTACCAGTCCCTGGAGGACCGGATCGTGAAGGGGGTCTTCGCGGCCGGCGCGGCGACCACCGCCCCGCCCGGGCTGCCGATCGTCCCCGAGAAGTACCAGCCCCGGCTGAAGCTGCTCACCCGCGGCGCCGAGCTGCCCACCGAGGAGGAGGTCGCCGAGAACCGGCGCGCCGCCCCCGCCCGGCTCCGGGGCGTCGAGCGCATCCGGGAAGACGTCCTGTGAGCACGGCGAAGGGGCCTCTCAAAGGGCGGGCCGCGCGGCTCGGGCGGCTCATGCCGTCGGGGCCCAGCTCGGCCGCCCGCACCCCCTTCGTCCTGCTCGTCTTCGTGCTGCTCGGCGGCGGGCTGATCACCCTCCTCCTGCTCAACTCGGCCCTCAACCAGGGCTCCTTCCAGCTGAACGAGCTCAAGAGCAGGACCACCGAGCTCACCGACGAGGAACAGGCGCTCCAGCGGGACGTCGACGACTACGCGGCCCCCGACGCCCTGGAGCGGCGGGCCCGCGAGCTCGGCATGGTCCCGGGCGGCAGCCCCGCCTTCCTCGGCCCGGGCGGCAAGGTCCTCGGCGAGCCCTCGGTCGCGGTCGCCCCGAAGCCGACCCTGAAACCGACCCCGACGCCCAAGCCGAAGCCGAAGCCGTCGGCCGGTACCACTACCCCAGCGGCCACGTCCGCCACGCGCACCAGCCTGTCGATGAACACCGGTGCCACCGGCGACGCCGCAAGCACAAGCACAGCCGATGTCACGACCCCCGGCACCGGTCCGACCAGCCCAACCCCCACCAGTCCGGGCCCCACCGGCACTGGCCAGGCATGGACAGTGCCGGAGCCCGCGCCCCCAGTAACCACACAAACCGGCAGGTGACCGAGCAGTGCCCCCCAAGGAGCCCCCGCGCCGTCGCGTCCCCGGCCCCGCCCGGCCCGCGCGCCCCCGGCCCGCCTCCGCCGGAGCCCGCACGCCCGGAGCCCGCCCGTCCCGCCCCGCCCCGCGCCCGGCCGCGAAGCGGACCGCGCCCCGGCCCCCGGCCCGGCAGCCCCGCACCATCCGGCTCGGCAGCCCCCGGCCCCGGCTGCGCCTGATCTCCCTCGGCCTGACCCTCGTCATGCTGGTCTTCGTGGTCCGGCTGCTCCAGGTCCAGGCCGTCGACGCCGGCGCGTACGCCGCCAAGGCCGACAAGTACCGCTTCCAGGAGTACACGCTCTCCGCCGAGCGGGGCGAGATCACCGACCGCAACGGCATCGCGCTCGCCGCCAGCGTCGACGCGTACGACATCACCGCCGACCCCAAGCTCTTCACCCCCGCGGAGTCCAAGGTCCCCGACGCCCCCGAGCAGGCGGCCGCGCTCCTCGCCCCGCTCCTCGGCAAGGAACCCGCCGAGCTCGCCAAGAAGCTCCGTACCCCCAAGTCCCGCTACACCCTGCTGGCCCGCAAGCAGACCCCGCAGGTCTGGAACCAGATCAAGGACCTCAAGAAGGTCTACGGGAAGAAGGCCCAGGCCGTCGGGGGCAACGGGATCAACCTGCTCGGCGGCGTCCTCAGCGAGCCCAGCACCAAGCGTGTGTACCCGAACGGCGAGCTCGCCGCCGGGATACTGGGATACGTCAACGCCGAGGGCAAGGGCGCGGGCGGCGTCGAGTCCATGCTCGACGCGGAGCTCGCCGGCAAGGACGGCAAGATCCGCTTCACCCAGTCCGGCGGCCGCCAGGTGCCCACCGCCGGCTCCCAGGGCACCCCCGCCGTCCCCGGCTCCGACATCGAGCTGACCATCGACCGGGACATCCAGTGGGCCGCCCAGCAGGCCATCACCGACCAGGTGAAGAAGTCCAAGGCCGACCGCGGCTACGTCGTCGTGCAGAACACCAGGACCGGCGAGGTCCTCGCCATGGCCAACGCCCCCGGCTTCGACCCCAACGACCTCTCCGCCGCGAACGCCGCCTCGATGGGCAACGCCGCCGTCCAGGACGCCTACGAACCCGGCTCCACCAGCAAGGTGATCTCCATGGCCGCCGTCCTGGAGGAGGGCAAGGCGGCCCCCGACACCCATGTCACCGTCCCCAACCGGCTCCACCGCGGCGACCGGCTCTTCAAGGACGACGTCGACCACAAGACCTGGTACCTGACGCTCAACGGCGTCCTCGCCCGGTCCAGCAACATCGGCACCATCCTCGCCACCGGCCGGCTCGGCGACACCCAGGCCGAGTCCAACCGGGTCCTCCACTCCTACCTGCGGAAGTTCGGCCTCGGCAGCCCCACCGGCCTGCACTACCCGGGGGAGACCCCCGGCATCCTCGCCAAGCCCCAGGACTGGTCCACCTCGCAGCAGTACACGATCCCCTTCGGGCAGGGCCTCTCCGTCAGCGCCATGCAGGCCGCCTCCGTGTACTCGACCATCGCCAACGGAGGCGTACGGATCGAACCGACCCTCGTGCGCGGCACCGACGGGCCCGACGGGCGCTTCGCCGCGGCCCCCGCGCCCAAGGAGTCCCGGGTCGTCAGCGAGAAGACCGCCAAGACCCTCGCGCAGATGCTGGAGTCCGTCGTCGACGACGAGGAGGGCACCGGCAACCGGGCCGCGATCCCCGGCTACCGCGTCGCCGGCAAGACCGGCACCGCCAACCGCGTCGACCCCGAACTCGGCCGCTACAAGGGGTACACCGCCTCCTTCGCCGGCTTCGCCCCCGCCGACGACCCGCAGATCACGGTCTACTGCGCCATCCAGAACCCCACCAAGGGCAGCTATTTCGGCGGCCAGATCTGCGGACCCATCTACAAGAAGGTCATGGAGTTCGCCCTCAAGACCCTCCACGTCGCCCCCACGGGCAGCGCCCCCGCTCGACTGCCGGTCGACTTCGAACCCACCCCGTGACACTCCGGGAGCACCAGTGACAACGATCACCCCCCATTCCGGGAACCAGAAATCGAACTCCGGCGAGGCCCCGGGCTCTTTTGGCCCCGCACAGGGTGCGCCCGGTACGCTCACCGCCGTGCCACACGCTGATCAGTACCGAAACGCCCCACCCCGGCCGGAGCAGGCCCGCCCGACACCCCTGGGCGACCTGGCCGCGCAGCTCGGGGCCGAAGCCCCCCAGGCCGCCGAGATCTCGGGCATCACGCACGACTCGCGTGCCGTGCGCCCCGGGGACCTGTACGCGGCCCTGCCCGGCGCCCGCGCCCACGGCGCCGACTTCGTCGCCCAGGCCGCCGGACTCGGCGCCGCCGCGATCCTCACCGACCCGGCGGGCGCCGAACGCGCCGCCGCGACCGGCCTCCCGGTCCTCGTCGTGGAGAACCCGCGCGGCCGGATGGGCGAACTCGCCGCCGCGATCTACGGACGCCCCGGCGAGGACCTCCTCCAGATCGGCATCACCGGCACCTCCGGCAAGACCACCACGGCCTACCTGGTCGAAGGCGGACTGCGCGGCTCCGGGCGGCGGACCGGCCTCGTCGGCACCGTCGAGATGCGGATCGGCGACGACCGCATCAAGTCCGAGCGCACCACCCCCGAGGCCACCGACCTCCAGGCCCTCTTCGCCGTCATGCGCGAGCGGGGCGTCGAGGCCGTCGCCATGGAGGTCTCCAGCCACGCCCTCGTGCTCGGCCGGGTCGACGGCTGCGTCTTCGACGTCGCCGTCTTCAACAACCTCAGCCCGGAGCACATGGAGTTCCACTCCGACATGGAGGACTACTTCCGGGCCAAGGCCACGCTCTTCACGCCGGAGCGCAGCCGCCTCGGCGTGGTCAACCTCGACGACGCCTACGGCCGCCGGCTCGCCGCGGAGGCGACCGTCCCGGTCGTCACCTTCTCCGCCGAGGGCCGCGCCGAGGCCGACTGGCGCGCCGAGGACCTCGTCCTGGGCTCCCACGACTCGACGTTCACCGCCGTCGGCCCCGAGGGCGCGCGGATCCCCGCCACCGCCCCGCTGCCCGGCCCGTTCAACGTCGCCAACACCCTCGCCGCCATCGCGACCCTCGCCGCCGCCGGCCTGGACCCGAAGGCCGCGGCCGAGGGCGTCGCCGCCGTCCCCGGCGTCCCGGGCCGCCTGGAGCGGGTCGAGGCCGGCCAGCCGTACCTCGCGGTCGTCGACTACGCGCACAAGACGGACGCCGTCGAATCGGTCCTGCGCTCCCTGCGTGAGGTCACCGAGGGCCGGCTGCACGTGGTCATCGGCTGCGGCGGCGACCGGGACACCACCAAGCGCGGCCCGATGGGCGCCGCCACGGCGCGGCTCGCCGACACCGCCGTCCTGACCTCCGACAACCCCCGCTCCGAGGACCCCCTGGTGATCCTCAGCGCCATGCTCGCCGGCGCCTCCGAGGTGCCCGCGGGGGAGCGCGGCGACGTCCTGGTCGAGCCCGACCGGGCCGCCGCCATCGCCGCCGCCGTCGCCCGCGCGCGGCCCGGAGACACCGTCCTGGTCGCCGGCAAGGGCCACGAGCAGGGCCAGGAGATCGCCGGGGTCGTACGCCCCTTCGACGACCGCGAGGTCCTGCGCGCGGCGATCCTCAGCGAGCAGACCCAGCAGGACGCACCCCGTCACCAGAACAGTCAGGGATGAAGCAGTGATCGCCCTCTCCCTCTCCGAGATCGCCGAAATCGTCGGCGGGCAGGCGCACGACATACCGGATCCGGCCGCCCGGATCACCGGGCCCGTCGTCATCGACTCCCGCGAGGTGCGGGCCGGCAGCCTCTTCGCGGCCTTCGCCGGTGAGCACGTCGACGGACACGACTACGCGGAGCGCGCCGTCGCGGCGGGGGCGGTGGCCGTGCTCGCCGCCCGCCCCGTCGGCGTCCCCGCCCTCGTCGTGGACGACGTCCAGGCCGCGCTGGGGGCCCTCGCCCGCGCGGTCGTCGAACGCCTCGGCACGGATGTCGTCGCCCTCACCGGCTCGGCCGGCAAGACCTCCACCAAGGACCTGATCGCCCAGGTCCTCGACCGGCACGCACCCACCGTGTGGACGCCCGGCTCGCTCAACAACGAGATCGGCCTGCCGCTCACGGCGCTCCGCGCGAGCGACGAGACCCGGCACCTGGTCCTGGAGATGGGCGCCCGCGGCATCGGGCACATCCGCTACCTCACGGGGCTCACCCCGCCCCGTATCGGCCTCGTCCTCAACGTGGGCACCGCCCACATCGGCGAGTTCGGCGGCCGGGAGCAGATCGCCGAGGCGAAGGGCGAGCTCGTCGAGGCCCTGCCGTCCGCCGAGGAGGGCGGCATCGCGGTCCTCAACGCCGACGATCCGCTCGTCCGCGCAATGGCGAGCCGCACCAAGGCCCGCGTGACCCTGTTCGGCGAAGCGGACGAAGCGGCCGTACGGGCCGAGAACGTCCGCCTCACAGAGAACGGACAGCCTTCTTTCAGTCTTCACACACCCACCGGGTGCAGTGACGTGACCTTGCGCCTGTACGGTGAGCACCACGTGTCGAACGCGCTCGCAGCGGCCGCCGTCGCGCACGAGCTGGGCATGCCTGTCGAAGAGATCGCCACCGCGCTCTCCGAGGCCGGCACCCTGTCGCGCTGGCGCATGGAGGTCACCGAGCGTCCGGACGGCGTGACGATCGTCAACGACGCCTACAACGCGAACCCCGAGTCCATGCGAGCCGCCCTGCGCGCGCTCGCGGCCATGGGCAGGGCCGCACAGGCCCGAGGGGCTCGTACGTGGGCGGTGCTCGGCAAGATGGCCGAGCTCGGAGACGCATCGCTCGTCGAGCACGACGCGGTCGGACGGCTCGCCGTCCGGCTCAACGTCAGCAAGCTCGTCGCGGTCGGGGACAGGGAAGCGTCCTGGCTGCAACTGGGCGCATATAACGAGGGTTCGTGGGGTGAGGAGTCGGTGCACGTGTCCGACGCGCAGGCGGCTGTCGACCTGTTGCGCAGTGAGCTGCGCCCGGGGGACGTCGTCCTTGTGAAGGCTTCCAGGTCGGTCGGTCTCGAACAGGTCGCCCTGGCGCTCCTCGACACCGAGGGCGAGGTCACCGGCCGATGAGGCAGATCCTCTTCGCGGGGGCCATCGGGCTCTTCCTGACCCTGATCGGCACGCCGCTGCTGATCAAGCTCCTTGCCCGCAAGGGGTACGGGCAGTTCATCCGGGACGACGGCCCGCGCGGCCACGCCGGGAAGAAGGGCACGCCCACCATGGGCGGCATCTCCTTCATCCTGGCCACGCTCATCGCGTACGCGCTGGCCAAGGTCATCACCGGTGAGGACCCGACGTACTCGGGCGTCCTGGTGCTGTTCCTCATGGCCGGCATGGGCCTGGTGGGCTTCCTCGACGACTACATCAAGATCGTCAAGCAGCGCTCGCTCGGTCTGCGGGCCAAGGCGAAGATGGCCGGCCAGCTGATCGTCGGCATCGCCTTCGCCGTGCTCTCGCTGCAGTTCGCGGACCTGCGGGGGCTCACCCCCGCGTCCACGAAGCTCTCCTTCATCATGGACTTCGGCTGGTACATCGGCCCGGTGCTCTTCGTGGTCTGGGCGCTCTTCATGATCCTGGCCATGTCCAACGGCGTGAACCTGACGGACGGTCTGGACGGCCTGGCCACCGGCGCCTCGGTGATGGTCTTCGGCGCGTACACCTTCATCGGGCTCTGGCAGTTCCAGGAGTCCTGTGCCAACGCGATCACGCTGACCAACCCCAACGCCTGTTTCGAGGTCCGCGACCCGCTCGACCTCGCGGTCGTCGCCTCCGCGCTGATGGGCGCCTGCTTCGGCTTCCTCTGGTGGAACACCTCGCCCGCCAAGATCTTCATGGGTGACACCGGCTCGCTCGCCCTCGGCGGCGCCCTCGCCGGTCTCGCCATCTGCTCCCGTACGGAGCTCCTGCTGGCCCTGCTCGGCGGCCTGTTCGTGCTGATCACGATGTCCGTGGTCATCCAGGTCGGCTCGTTCAAGATGACCGGCAAGCGCGTCTTCCGGATGGCACCCCTCCAGCACCACTTCGAACTCAAGGGGTGGTCCGAGGTCCTGGTCGTCGTCCGGTTCTGGATCATCCAGGGCATGTGCGTGATCGTGGGCCTGGGCCTCTTCTACGCAGGATGGGCATCGGAGAAGTGACAGAACAGCTCGACTGGAACGGCAAGAAGGTCACCGTCGCGGGACTCGGGATCTCCGGCATCCCGGCCGCCCGCGTCCTGCACGCCCGCGGCGCGCTCGTGACCGTCGTCAACGACGGCGACGACGAGCGCTCCCGGACGCAGGCCGCGGAGCTCGAGGCGGAGGGCATCACCGTCCGCCTCGGCGACGGGGCGACGCTGCCGACCGGCACCGAGCTGATCGTCACCACCCCCGGCTGGCGCCCCGACAAGCCCCTCTTCACGGCCGCCTCCGAGGCGGGCGTGGAGATCTGGGGCGACGTCGAGCTCGCCTGGCGCCTGCGCGGCCCGGACGCGGCCCCGTGGCTCGCGGTCACCGGCACCAACGGCAAGACCACGACCGTTCGGATGCTCGCCTCGATCCTGGAGGCGGCCGGGCTCCGGACCGCCGCCGTCGGCAACATCGGCGTCTCGCTCCTCGACGCCGTCCTCGGCGAGGAGACGTACGACGTCCTCGCCGTCGAGCTCTCCAGCTACCAGCTCCACTGGGCGCCGTCCGTCCGCGCCCACTCGGCCGCCGTGCTCAACCTGGCGCCCGACCACCTCGACTGGCACGGCTCCATGGAGGCGTACGCCGCCGACAAGGGCCGCATCTACGAGGGCAACCAGGTCGCCTGCGTCTACAACGTCGCCGACAAGCTCACCGAGGACCTGGTGCGCGAGGCCGACGTCGAGGAGGGCTGCCGCGCCATCGGCTTCACCCTCGGCACGCCCGGCCCCTCCCAGCTCGGCGTCGTCGAGGGCATCCTCGTCGACCGGGCCTTCGTCGAGAACCGGCAGAAGAACGCCCAGGAGCTCGCCGAGGTCACCGACGTCCAGCCGCCGGCCCCGCACAACATCGCCAACGCCCTCGCCGCGGCCGCCCTCGCGCGCGCCTTCGGCGTCGAGGCGAAGGCCGTACGGGACGGCCTCAAGGCCTTCCGGCCCGACCCGCACCGCATCGAACTGGTCGAGGAGGTCCAGGGAGTCACGTACGTCGACGACTCCAAGGCCACCAACACCCACGCCGCGGAAGCCTCGTTGGCCGCCTACGACCCGATCGTCTGGATCGCCGGCGGCCTCGCCAAGGGCGCGGCCTTCGACGAGCTCGTCCAGAAGTCGGCGAAGCGCTTGCGCGGCGTGGTCCTGATGGGCGCCGACCGCGCCCTGATCCGCGAAGCCCTGGCGCGACACGCCCCGGAGGTCCCGGTGGTGGACCTCGACCGGACCGACACTGGGGCGATGTCCGAGGCGGTCCGCGAGGCGGCCCGGCTCGCCCGCCCGGGGGACACGGTCCTGCTCGCCCCCGCCTGCGCCTCGATGGACATGTTCACCAACTACAACAAGCGGGGCGAGGCCTTCGCGGACGCCGTCCGCGCCCTCGCCGCCACCGGGGACGCCTGACCCGACCAGTGGGAGGGTCCGGCCGGACCGGGCACGACTGGAGGGGACAGCGACCATGCCGAGCAAGATCGCCGGGACACGCCGGCCTTCCGCCGTACGCGGCGGAGGGCGGGCCCCCGCGACCCCGCGGCGGGCGCGCGGCGGAGGCGTACGGGTGCTGTACGAGCGGGTCCGCAAGGCCTGGGACCGGCCCCTCACGGCGTACTACGTGATCATCGGCGCGGGGCTGCTCATCACCACGCTCGGCCTGGTGATGGTCTACTCCGCCTCGATGATCACGGCGCTCCGCTACGACCTGGTGCCCTCCTACTTCTTCCGGAAGCAGTTCTTCGCCGCGCTCCTCGGCACCGGACTGCTCCTGATCGCCTCGCGGATGCCGGTCAAGCTGCACCGGGCGCTCGCCTATCCGATCCTGGCCGGCGCGGTCTTCCTGATGGTGCTCGTGCAGATCCCGGGGATAGGGCACGCGGTCAACGGCAACCAGAACTGGATCTCGCTCGGCGGCCCCTTCCAGCTCCAGCCCAGCGAGTTCGGCAAGCTGGGGCTGATCCTGTGGGGGGCCGACCTGCTCGCCCGCAAGCAGGACATGCGGCTCCTGACCCAGTGGAAGCACATGCTGGTGCCGCTGGTCCCCGGGGCCTTCATGCTGCTCGGGCTGATCATGCTCGGCGGCGACATGGGCACCTCGATCATCCTCGCGGCCATCCTCTTCGGCCTGCTCTGGACGGCCGGAGCGCCCACCCGGCTCTTCGTCGGGGTGCTCACGGTGGCCGGCGCCATCGGCGTGCTCCTGATCAAGACGAGCGCGAACCGGATGAAGCGCTTCGACTGCATCGGCGCGACCGACCCCGGCGGCGAGGGAGCCCCCTGCCTGCAGGCCGCGCACGGAATCTATGCTCTGGCCTCGGGTGGATGGTTCGGTTCCGGACTCGGTGCGAGCGTCGAGAAATGGGGCCAACTACCCGAAGCCCACACCGACTTCATCTTCGCGGTCACCGGTGAGGAACTGGGTCTCGCGGGGACGCTGTCGGTACTCGCCCTGTTCGCGGCTCTAGGCTATGCGGGTATCCGCGTGGCCGGAGGCACGGAGGACCCCTTCGTGAGGTTCGCCGCGGGAGGTGTGACCACCTGGATCACGGCTCAGGCCGTGATCAACATCGGTGCGGTGCTCGGCCTGCTGCCGATCGCCGGTGTCCCGCTCCCGCTGTTCTCCTACGGAGGGTCGGCCCTGCTGCCGACCATGTTCGCCGTCGGGCTCCTCATCGCCTTCGCGCGACAGGAACCCGCCGCGAAAGCGGCCCTGGCCATGCGCCGCCCCGGCTGGGGCAAGCGGGCCGGGAAGAGATGGAAGTCGATGCGACGGCGCGTCAAGAAGCGCCCGTCCGGAGAGCGGTGAATTTCGGTGCATGTCGTACTCGCCGGCGGGGGGACCGCCGGCCACATCGAGCCCGCGCTGGCCCTCGCGGACGCCCTGCGCAGGCAGGACCCCAGTGTGGGGATCACGGCGCTCGGCACGGAGAAGGGTCTGGAGACCCGGCTCGTGCCCGAGCGGGGCTACGAGTTGGCGCTCATCCCCGCCGTACCGCTGCCCCGCAAGCCCACCCCCGAGCTGATCACCGTCCCCGGGCGGCTGCGCGGCACGATCAAGGCGGCCGAGCAGGTCCTGGAGCGCACCAAGGCGGACTGCGTGGTCGGCTTCGGCGGCTACGTGGCCCTGCCCGGCTATCTCGCGGCCAAGCGCCTCGGGGTGCCCATCGTGGTCCACGAGGCCAACGCCCGGCCCGGCCTGGCCAACAAGATCGGTTCGCGGTACGCGGCCGGGGTCGCCGTCGCCACCCCGGACAGCAAGCTCCGCAACGCCCGCTACATCGGCATCCCGCTGCGGTACACCATCGCGACCCTCGACCGGGCGCGGGTGCGGCCCGAGGCGCGCGCCGCCTTCGGCCTCGACCCCAACCTGCCGACGCTGCTCGTCTCCGGCGGCTCCCAGGGCGCCCGGCGGCTCAACGAGGTGATCCAGCAGATCGCCCCGGTGCTCCAGCGCTCCGGCATCCAGATCCTGCACGCGGTCGGCCCGAAGAACGAGATGCCGCGCGTCGACAACATGCCCGGTATGCCGCCGTACGTGCCGGTACCGTACGTGGACCGGATGGATCTCGCGTACGCCGCGGCCGACATGATGCTCTGCCGCGCGGGCGCGATGACCGTCGCCGAGCTGTCCGCCGTCGGGCTGCCCGCCGCGTACGTCCCGCTGCCCATCGGCAACGGCGAACAGCGGCTCAACGCCCAGCCGGTGGTCAAGGCCGGCGGTGGACTCCTCGTCGACGACGCGGAGCTGACGCCGCAGTGGGTGCAGGGCAACGTCCTGCCCGTACTGGCCGATCCGCACCGGTTGTACGAGATGTCCCGCGCCGCCGCCGAGTTCGGCCGCCGGGACGCCGACGACCTGCTCGTCGGCATGGTGTACGAGGCGATCGCCGCCCGCCGGCAGGCGTAGCGGGACAGAAGGCAGGAGGCGCCGGGTGGCAGCCGGACCGACGACCGCGGAGAAGAGCGGTACCAGCAAGCCGAAGGGGTCGTCGGAGCGGTCGTCCGGCGCCAGCACCCGGAACCGTCGGTTCCGGGTGCCCGCCCCCCGGCTGCTCCTCGTGGCGCTCGGCCTCGTCGCGCTCGTGGCCGGCGGGGTCTGGGCGCTCTACGGATCGACCTGGTTCCGTGTAGAACGTGTGAAGACTTCCGGTACCCGGGTTCTGACGCCGGCCGAGGTCGAGGACGTCGCCGCCGTCCCGATGGGCGCCCCGCTCGTCACCGTCGACACCGACGCGATCGAGGCCCGGCTCCGGCAGAAGCTGCCGCGGATCGAGTCGATCGACGTCGTGCGGTCATGGCCGCACGGAATCGGGCTGAAAGTGACGGAACGGCAGCCCGTTCTCCTGGTCGAAAAGGGCGGAAAGTTCACCGAAGTGGACGCGACCGGCCTGCGGTTCGCCACCGTCGACACCGCTCCCCGCGGCGCCCCCCTGCTCGTCCTCGACAGCGCCGCCTCGCCGAGCCTCCGCCGCTTCGGCGCGGACCGGCTGCTCCGGGAGGCGGTCCTCGTCCGGGGTGAACTCCCGGCGGAAATCGCCCGGGACACTCGTGTCGTACGCATCACCTCGTACGACTCCGTCACTCTGGAACTCACCGGAGGCCGAACCGTCTTCTGGGGCAGTGGTGAGCACGGCCAGGTCAAGGCCCGGGTGCTGACCGCCCTCATGAAGGCGACCCCCAAAGCGGGGCACTTCGATGTAAGTGCCCCCACGGCCCCCGCCTCGTCCGGGAATTGACGGGCATCTCCGCTGGCCAGCACCCTGGTTGGCCAGCGCTACGGGTGATCACATAGGGTGAAAAGAAAAACGGGAGGTTCGGCGTGTTCGTTGAACGTGCGCCACTTGTCGACTTAGTGTCCTGTTCGGAAGAGTCCAGCGAACAGGGACACTGGTAACCCTAAACTTCAACGTTAGGGTTCGGGTCGGCGTTTCGGACCGTCCCAATCGGCATCCGTCGGAGCGGCGCGACCAACCGCGCAGCGACGACACGTAACTCGAGGCGAGAGGCCTTCGACGTGGCAGCACCGCAGAACTACCTCGCAGTCATCAAGGTCATCGGTGTCGGCGGCGGTGGTGTCAATGCCATCAACCGAATGATCGAGGTCGGTCTCAAGGGCGTCGAGTTCATCGCGATCAACACCGACGCGCAAGCGCTGTTGATGAGCGACGCCGACGTCAAGCTCGACGTCGGCCGTGAACTCACCCGCGGCCTCGGGGCCGGGGCCAACCCGGCCGTCGGTCGCAAGGCGGCAGAGGACCACCGTGAGGAGATCGAGGAGGTCCTCAAGGGGGCCGACATGGTCTTCGTCACCGCCGGCGAAGGCGGCGGCACCGGCACCGGCGGCGCACCCGTCGTCGCCAACATCGCGCGCTCGCTCGGCGCCCTGACGATCGGTGTGGTCACCCGGCCGTTCACCTTCGAGGGCCGCCGTCGCGCCAACCAGGCGGAGGACGGCATCGCCGAGCTCCGCGAAGAGGTCGACACCCTCATCGTCATCCCCAACGACCGGCTGCTCTCGATCTCGGACCGACAGGTCTCCGTGCTCGACGCCTTCAAGTCGGCCGACCAGGTCCTCCTGAGCGGTGTCCAGGGCATCACCGACCTCATCACCACCCCGGGTCTGATCAACCTCGACTTCGCCGACGTCAAGTCGGTCATGTCCGAGGCCGGTTCGGCGCTCATGGGCATCGGCTCCGCCCGCGGCGACGACCGCGCGGTGGCGGCGGCCGAGATGGCGATCTCCTCGCCGCTCCTGGAGGCCTCCATCGACGGCGCCCGCGGCGTGCTGCTCTCCATCTCCGGCGGCAGCGACCTCGGTCTCTTCGAGATCAACGAGGCCGCGCAGCTGGTCAGCGAGGCGGCCCACCCCGAGGCCAACATCATCTTCGGCGCCGTCATCGACGACGCCCTCGGTGACGAGGTCCGGGTCACCGTCATCGCGGCCGGCTTCGACGGCGGCCAGCCGCCGGCCCGCCGGGACAACATCATCGGCTCGGTCTCGGCCAAGCGCGAGGAGCCGGCCCCGGCCCCCCGCGTCACCGAGACCTCCCGCCCGCTGGGCGGCCTCGGCACGGTCGCCCCGCGCGAGGAGCCGGTCTCGGTCCCGGTCGAGCCCGCCCCGGTCGTGAACGAGGCCCCGCTGTCGTCCGCGCCGCCGGTCGTCCCGCCGGCCCGTCCGTATGCGGACAGCCAGGCCGAGGAGCTGGACGTCCCGGACTTCCTGAAGTGATAGGACAGCGCTTCGACGCGAACGGCGCCCACTTCGCCTTCACCGACCGGTGGGGCGGGGTGAGCGCCGTTCCGTACGAGGAGCTCAACCTCGGCGGAGCGGTGGGGGACGACCCCGCGGCCGTGCTCGCCAACCGGGCGGCGGCCGCCGGAGCCCTCGGGCTCGACCCGGGCCGGGTCGTCTGGATGAACCAGGTGCACGGCGCGGACGTCGCCGAGGTCGAAGGACCGTGGGGGGACGCGAAGATCCCGTCCGTCGACGGTCTCGTCACCACCCGGCGCGGACTCGCCCTCGCCGTCCTCACCGCGGACTGCGTCCCCGTCCTCCTCGCCGACCCGGTCGCCGGAGTCGCGGCGGCGGTCCACGCCGGGCGTCCGGGCATGGTGGCGGGAGTCGTCCCGGCGGCGGTCGCGGCCATGATCGAACGCGGCGCGGACCCCGCCCGTATCGTCGCCCGCACCGGCCCCGCCGTCTGCGGGCGTTGCTACGAGGTGCCGGAGGGCATGCGGGCCGAGGTCGCCGAGACCGAACCCGCCGCCTGGGCCGAGACGAGCTGGGGCACCCCGGCCGTCGACGTCACCGCCGGAGTGCACGCCCAGCTCGAACGGCTCGGCGTCACCGACCGGCAGGCCGGCACGGTCTGCACCCGGGAATCCGGTGACCACTATTCGTACCGTCGCGATCGCACCACGGGGCGACTCGCGGGATATGTCTGGTTGGACTGAGAAGAGACATGACGGACCGCACGTCGGAACTCGCCGAGAATCTGGCCCGGGTGGAGGCGCGCATCGCCGCCGCCTGCGCCGCCGCCGGACGCCCGCGGGAAGAGGTGACGCTCATCGTGGTCACCAAGACCTATCCCGCGAGCGACGTGAGAATCCTCCACGGACTCGGCGTGCGGCACGTCGCCGAGAACCGGGACCAGGACGCCGCCCCCAAGGCGGCCGCCTGTGCCGACCTCGATCTGACCTGGCACTTCGTGGGCCAGTTGCAGACCAACAAGGTCAGATCCGTGGTGGGTTATGCCGATGTGGTGCAGTCTGTCGACCGCTTGAAGCTCGTTTCCTCTCTCTCCGCGGCCGCGGAGAAGGAGGGGCGCGAGCTCGGCTGCCTGGTCCAGGTCGCGCTCGACGCCGAGTCCGGCGCGCGGGGCGACCGCGGCGGCGTCGCGCCGGACGGGATCGAGGAGTTGGCCGCGGCCGTCGACGCCGCGCCCGGACTGCGGCTCGCCGGACTGATGACCGTCGCCCCGCTCGCCGGTCCGTACGCCGGGCGGCAACGTGCGGCTTTCGACCGGCTGATGGATTTGTCGACTGTCCTGCGCGCGACCCGTCCGGCTGCGAACATGGTGTCAGCAGGGATGAGTGCGGACCTCGAGGAGGCCGTCGCTGCCGGGGCGACACACGTACGCGTCGGTACGGCGGTACTCGGTGTCCGCCCGAAGCTCGGGTAACGTCGCGAAGCAAGTCGGACCACAGCAGAAAATATGGTCATTCCGCAGAACGGCGGGATGGCCCGTGGATCGCCGGCACTTGGTGACGAGGCCGATCCACCACAGAGCGGAGGACTCAGAGAATGGCCGGCGCGATGCGCAAGATGGCGGTCTACCTCGGCCTCGTGGAGGACGATGGGTACGACGGCCGGGGCTTCGACCCCGACGACGACTTCGAACCCGAGCTGGAGCCGGAGCCCGAGCGCGACCGGCGCCACGCCCCCCCGCGTCAGGTGGAGCGCGAGGAGCCGGTGCGAGTGGTGGCGCCTCCGGCTCCCCGGGAACCGATCGCCCATTCTGTCCCGGTACTCGCCGAAAGTGGACGTCCGGCCCGAATTGCCCCCGTGGCATCCATCACACCCGAACGTCCGAGCCTGGAGAAGAACGCACCGGTGATCATGCCCAAGGTCGTGTCCGAGCGGGAGCCGTACCGCATCACCACGCTGCACCCGCGGACCTACAACGAGGCCCGTACCATCGGGGAACACTTCCGTGAGGGCACCCCCGTGATCATGAACCTCACGGAGATGGACGACACGGACGCGAAGCGACTTGTCGACTTTGCCGCCGGACTCGTCTTCGGGCTCCATGGCAGCATTGAGCGCGTGACGCAGAAGGTGTTCCTGTTGTCGCCTGCTAACGTCGATGTCACGGCGGAGGACAAGGCCCGGATCGCAGAGGGCGGATTCTTCAACCAGAGCTGAGAACACGAGAACCGGACGGACCGGTCGCGAAGCGGCCGGACAAGCGAGAGCACGAAAGCCAGGGGAGAGGGAAACGCGGGATGGGCGTCGCACTACAGGTGGTCTACATCGTGCTGATGTGCTTCCTCGTCCTCCTGATCGTCCGGCTTGTCATGGACTACGTCTTCCAGTTCGCCCGTTCATGGCAACCCGGTAAGGCGATGGTGGTCGTCCTTGAGGCCACCTACACTGTCACCGATCCACCGCTCAAGCTTCTGCGGCGACTCATCCCGCCGCTGCGTCTCGGGGGCGTGGCACTCGACCTGTCCTTCTTCGTTCTGATGATCATCGTCTACATCCTGATCTCCATCGTGAGCAGCTTCGCGAGGTGATGGTGGAGGAACAAGTGGACGATACGGTCTTGCCGACTGCCGACGACTACGTAGAGGTGAAGAAGAGATGCCGCTGACTCCCGAGGATGTGCGGAACAAGCAGTTCACGACCGTCCGCCTTCGAGAAGGCTATGACGAGGACGAGGTCGATGCCTTCCTCGACGAGGTCGAAGCCGAACTGACCCGCCTGCTCCGCGAGAACGAGGACCTGCGCGCCAAGCTGGCCGCCGCGACGCGTGCCGCCGCGCAGAACCAGCAGCAGCAGGGCATGCGCAAGCCCCCGGAGCCGCAGGATCGTCCCGTCGGTCCCGGCGCGCCCGTGCCCGCCGCCATATCCGGACCGCCGGCCCAGCAGCAGCAGCCGCAGATGGGCCCGCCGCAGCTGCCGTCCGGTGCCCCCGCGCTTCCCGCCGGCCCGATGCAGGGCGGCCCCATGCAGGGCGGCCCCATGGGCCCCGGCCCGATGCAGGGCGGCCCCATGCAGGGCGGCCCGATGGGTCCCGGCCCGATGCAGGGCGGCCCCATGGGTCACCCGCAGCAGCAGCAGATGCAGCAGCAGCAGATGCAGCAGCCGCAGCAGGGTCCCGGTGGCGACAGCGCCGCGCGTGTCCTCTCGCTCGCCCAGCAGACCGCCGACCAGGCGATCGCCGAGGCGCGCTCCGAGGCCAACAAGATCGTCGGCGAGGCGCGCTCCCGCGCCGAGGGCCTGGAGCGGGACGCCCGCGCCAAGGCGGACGCTCTTGAGCGGGACGCGCAGGAGAAGCACCGCGTCGCGATGGGCTCCCTCGAGTCCGCCCGCGCCACGCTGGAGCGCAAGGTCGAGGACCTGCGCGGCTTCGAGCGCGAGTACCGCACGCGTCTGAAGTCCTACCTGGAGTCGCAGCTGCGTCAGCTGGAGACCCAGGCGGACGACTCGCTGGCTCCGCCGCGCACCCCGGCCACGGCCTCGCTGCCGCCGGCCCCGTCGATGGCCTCGGCCGGCGCGAGCGCGCCGTCCTACGGCGGCAACGGCGCGATGGGCGGTGCTCCGTCCATGGGCGGCGCCCCCTCCTACGGCGGCCAGCAGCAGATGTCCCCGGCCATGACCCAGCCCATGGCTCCGGTCCGGCCGCAGGCTCCGCAGCCGATGCAGCAGGCGCCGGCGCCGATGCGGGGCTTCCTGATCGACGAGGACGACAACTGAGGCGGCGGGTGAGCGCGCGCTGAGCGCGTAGCCGTCGGCAGGCTGCAAGGGCCGGTTCCCGGGTGAAACCCGAGAACCGGCCCTTCGCCGTACCCGGGCCGACGGGCGTGGCCGGTCGCCGCGGCCCCCGCCGTGTGGCCCGCACGTGCCGGGCGCTGCCCCCCCTGCTCGAGCGAAGCCGAGAGCTTGCGGGAGGGTGGGCACACGGGACGGCGCCCTCTGCGGGCGCCGCCGCGTTCCTTGCCTGGACCCGCACCACCAGTGCGGCGCACCAAGGGTGCGGGTCAGGGCGCGGGAGCCTCTGGCGCCGGCATGGGCGCCGTCCGTTGTGCCCACCCGTTCCGCCCTTGCGGAACGTATGCCCACAACGGGGTGGCGGGGGCATGGGGAAGGGCCCGGCGCCAGTGCTGGTGCCGGGCCCTTCTTCGGGGGGTTACGCCTTGCGGAGGCGGAAGGTGAGGTTGAGGGGCTCGTCCTCGAACGGCGTGCCGTACGTGTCGTCCGCCGCGCCCTCCGCGTGGTCCGTCGCCAGGACCTCGTCCGCGATCAGCGCCGCGTGGGCCGTCAGCGCCTCCACCGTCTCCGGGGAGGAGGAGGTCCAGCGCAGGGCGATGCGGTCCGCGACGTCCAGGCCGCTGTTCTTGCGGGCCTCCTGGATCAGGCGGATCGCGTCACGGGCGAGACCCGCGCGCCGGAGCTCCGGCGTGATCTCCAGGTCCAGGGCGACCGTCGCGCCCGCGTCGGAGGCCACCGACCAGCCCTCACGGGGGGTCTCCGTGATGATGATCTCCTCCGGGGTGACGGTGATGTCCTCGCCGTTCACGGACAGGACCGCCTCGCCCGAGCGCAGCGCCAGCGAGAGCGCCGCCGCGTCCGCGACCGCCACCGCCTTCGCCACGTCCTGGACGCCCTTGCCGAAGCGCTTGCCCAGGGCCCGGAAGTTCGCCTTCGCCGTCGTGTCGACCAGCGAACCGCCGACCTCCGACAGGGAGGCGAGGGAGCTGACGTTCAACTCCTCCGTGATCTGGGCCTGGAGCTCCGGCGACAGGGCAGCGAAGCCCGTGGCCGCGACCAGCGCGCGCGAGAGCGGCTGACGGGTCTTCACGCCCGACTCGGCGCGCGTCGCCCGGCCCAGTTCGACCAGGCGGCGGACCAGCAGCATCTGCTCGGAGAGGGTGCCGTCGATCAGCGCGGCGTCCGCCTCCGGCCAGGTGGCCAGGTGGACCGACTCGGGGGCGTCCGGCACCACGGGCACCACGAGGTCCTGCCAGACCCGCTCCGTGATGAAGGGGGTCAGCGGGGCCATGAGGCGGGTGACGGTCTCGATGACGTCGTGGAGGGTGCGCAGAGCCGCCTTGTCGCCCTGCCAGAAGCGGCGGCGCGAGCGGCGTACGTACCAGTTGGAGAGGTCGTCGACGAAGGCCGAGATCAGCTTGCCGGTGCGCTGGGTGTCGTACGTCTCCATCGCCTCGGTCGTCTCGACGACCAGCGTGTTGAGCTCGGAGAGCAGCCAGCGGTCGAGGACCGTGCGGTCGGCCGGCGCCGGGTCGGCCGCGCTCGGCGCCCAGCCGGACGTGCGGGCGTACAGCGCCTGGAAGGCGACGGTGTTCCAGTACGTCAGGAGCGTCTTGCGGACGACCTCCTGGATCGTGCCGTGGCCGACCCGGCGCGCCGCCCACGGCGAGCCGCCGGCCGCCATGAACCAGCGGACCGCGTCGGCGCCGTGCTGGTCCATCAGCGGGATGGGCTGGAGGATGTTGCCCAGGTGCTTGGACATCTTCCGGCCGTCCTCGGCGAGGATGTGGCCGAGGCAGACCACGTTCTCGTACGAGGACTTGTCGAAGACCAGGGTGCCGACGGCCATCAGCGTGTAGAACCAGCCTCGCGTCTGGTCGATGGCCTCGGAGATGAACTGCGCGGGGTAGCGGGACTCGAAGAGTTCCTTGTTCTGGTACGGGTATCCGTACTGCGCGAACGGCATCGAGCCCGAGTCGTACCAGGCGTCGATGACCTCGGGCACGCGCGTGGCGGTCTTCGAGCAGCTGGGGCACGGGAACGTGACCGCGTCGATGTACGGGCGGTGCGGGTCGAGCTCCGACTGGTCGGTGCCCGTCAGCTCGGTGAGCTCGGCGCGCGAGCCCACGCACGTCAGGTGGTCGTCCTCGCAGCGCCAGATCGGCAGCGGGGTGCCCCAGTAGCGGTTGCGGGAGAGCGCCCAGTCGACGTTGTTCGTCAGCCAGTCGCCGAAGCGGCCGTGCTTGACCGACTCCGGGAACCAGTTGGTCTTCTCGTTCTCCTCGAGCATGCGGTCCTTGACCGCGGTCGTACGGATGTACCAGGACGGCTGCGCGTAGTAGAGCAGGGCCGTGTGGCAGCGCCAGCAGTGCGGGTAGCTGTGCTCGTACGCGATGTGCCTGAAGAGCAGGCCGCGGGCGTCCAGGTCGGCGGTGAGCGCCTCGTCGGCCTTCTTGAAGAAGACGCCGCCGACCAGCGGCACGTCCTCCTCGAAGGTGCCGTCGGGGCGGACCGGGTTCACGACCGGCAGGCCGTACGCCTTGCAGACCTTGAGGTCGTCCTCACCGAAGGCGGGGGACTGGTGGACCAGACCCGTACCGTCCTCGGTCGTGACGTACTCGGCGTTCACGACGTAGTGGGCCTCGGCCGGGAACTCCACCAGCTCGAAGGGGCGCTGGTACGTCCAGCGTTCCATCTCCGCGCCCGTGAAGGACTCGCCCGTGGTGACCCAGCCCTCGCCGAGCGCCTTCTCGACCAGCGGCTGGGCGACGACGACGCGCTCGTCGCCGTCCGTGGCGACCACGTAGGTCACCTCGGGGTGCGCGGCGACGGCCGTGTTGGACACCAGGGTCCAGGGGGTCGTCGTCCAGACCAGGAGCGCCGCCTTGCCCGCGAGCGGGCCGGAGGTCAGCGGGAAGCGGACGTAGACCGAGGGGTCGACGACCGTCTCGTAGCCCTGCGCCAGCTCGTGGTCGGAGAGGCCGGTGCCGCAGCGGGGGCACCAGGGGGCGACGCGGTGGTCCTGGACGAGGAGGTCCTTGTCGAAGATCTGCTTGAGGGACCACCAGACCGACTCGATGTACGAGGGGTCCATGGTCCGGTACGCGTCGTCGAGGTCGACCCAGTAGCCCATGCGGGTCGTGAGCTCGGCGAAGGCGTCGGTGTGCCGGGTCACGGACTCGCGGCACTTGTCGTTGAACTCGGCGATGCCGTACGCCTCGATGTCCTTCTTGCCGGAGAAGCCGAGCTCCTTCTCGACGGCGAGCTCGACCGGCAGGCCGTGGCAGTCCCAGCCGGCCTTGCGGGCCACGTGGTAGCCGCGCATGGTCCGGAAGCGGGGGAACACGTCCTTGAAGACGCGGGCCTCGATGTGGTGGGCGCCGGGCATGCCGTTGGCGGTGGGCGGGCCCTCGTAGAACACCCACTCGGGGCGTCCCTCGGACTGCTCCAGGGTCTTCGCGAAGACCTTGCTCTCGCGCCAGAAATCGAGCACGTCGTGCTCCAGCGCGGGCAGGTCGACCTGGGCGGGCACCTGGCGGTACTGCGACATCGATCTTCCTCCGGCGGACGGTTCTCTTCCGTCGGAGGGACGAGAGCACTGCTCCCGCGGTACCACCCTCCTTGGCCCCGGACGTGATCGCCCTGAGCCCCCTCATTGGGGTCGCGACGCCGGGTCTAGTCACCGCACTGTCGTGCGGCTTTCTTCCGACGGCTCCGGGGTGATGCTTCACATCGGGCTCGCCCCCGGGCTCTCACCGTCCCCGGGTCGCTCATGGCTGCTTGCGACGCTACTCGTCCCCATCCAAGCCTTTCGCTGTGGCCAGTGTACGGGGCCCGGGGGGAGGCGGCAGACCGGTTTTCCCGTGACCCGAATGGTCATACGGGGCGTGCCGGACTTCCTTTGCGGCCATGTGGGGGAGGGCCGGGACGGATAACCGGGCGGGGAGCTGGGCACAACGGAGGCAGGCCCGCCCCGCGGGGAGCGGGGGCGGGTGGGAACGGCGGCGTGCCCCGTTGCCGCGGGCCTTGGGCCGATTTATCGTCCCAGCACGATTCGCGAGCAAGATCACAAAATGTGAAGGGGCCGCGACATGGTGGCGAAGAAGACCGCCGCGAAGAGGACCTCGGCCGCCGGTTCCGCCGGTGCGGGCGAGGCCGCCAAGGACGTGGCCGCCAAGGACGTGGCCGGGAAGAAGTCGGCGGTCGACAGGAAGACGGTCGCGGCCGACGGGACGCCGGTCAGGAAGACGGTGGCGAAGAAGGCGACGGCCAGGAAGACCGCGGCCCGGAAGGTGGTCGCCGAGGACGCGGCCCCGAAGGACGCCGTCGCGGGGAAGACCGTGGCGAAGAAGGCGGCCGCCAGGAAGGCGCCCGCCGCGAAGAAGCAGACAGGAGCCAGGACGGTGGCAGCGAAGAAGACCGCGGGTGGCGTCACGACGGTCGAGGACGAGGCGGCGCTGCCCCCGGCGCGTGCCGGTGAGCTCGCGGTGCGGCCCGGCGAGGACCCGTGGACGCCGGAGGAGGTCGCCGAGGCCCGCAACGGCCTCCAGGCGGAGGTGCTGCGGCTCCGCAGCGAGCTCGTCCACTCCCAGGAGGAGCTGACCGGCCTGATGCGGGACTCGGGCGACGGTGCCGGGGACGACCAGGCCGACACCGGCACCAAGAACATCACGCGCGAGCACGAGCTGGCCCTCGCGGCGAACGCCCGGGAGATGCTGGAGCAGAGCGAGCACGCCCTGGAGCGGCTCGACGCGGGCACGTACGGCCTCTGCGAGGTGTGCGGGAAGCCGATCGGCAAGGCGCGGATGCAGGCCTTCCCGCGGGCCACGCTCTGCGTCGAGGACAAACAGCGACAGGAGCGGCGCGGCTGACGGTCTCGGCTGCCGGTCTCGTACGCCTGTGCCGTACCCTCGGTGCACGGTCAGGCATCGAGGTCGAGGGACTCACTCACGTGGCAGAGGCGGAGCGCATCATCGGTACGCCGGATTCAGCAGGAGCCGACGAGACGGCCGCCTCCGACGCGTCGGTGGCCCGCGAGGAGACCGCGGCGCCGGACGGCGCGTCGGACCACGACGGCACGTCGGACCCCGACGGTTCGGCCGCTCCCGAGGAGCGGCCGAAGGGCAGGCGCAGGATCGTCGCCCTCTTCGTCGTGGCCGTGCTCGCCTACCTGCTCGACCTCGGCAGCAAGATGCTGGTGGTGGCCAAGCTGGAGGGCCACGAGCCGATCGCCCTGATCGGTGACCTGCTCCGGCTCGACGCCATCCGGAACCCGGGTGCCGCCTTCGGCATGGGCGAGGCCTTCACGATCATCTTCACCTGCATCGCGGCCGCCGTGATCGTCGTGATCATCCGCCTGGCGCGGAAGCTCTACAGCCTGCCCTGGGCGATCGCTCTCGGTCTGCTGCTCGGCGGCGCGCTGGGCAACCTCACGGACCGGATCTTCCGCTCGCCGGGCGTCTTCGAGGGCGCGGTCGTGGACTTCATCGCCCCCGCGCACTTCGCCGTCTTCAACCTCGCCGACTCGGCGATCGTCTGCGGCGGCATTCTGATCGTCCTGCTGTCGTTCCGGGGCCTGGACCCCGACGGCACCGTCCACAAGGACTGAGCCCGACCCCGGCGGACGACAGAGTGTCCTCCGCACAAGGCATACTCGACGGGTGAGTACGAGTCCCGAGATCCGCACGCTGCCCGTTCCCGATGGCCTGGAGGGCGAGCGCGTCGACGCCGCCATCGCCCGTATGTTCGGGTTCTCCCGTACGAAGGCGGCCGAGCTGGCCGCCGGAGGGAAGGTCCAGGTCGACGGCTCCGTCGTCGGCAAGTCCGAGCGGGTCAGCGGCGGCGCGTGGCTCGAGGTCGAGATGCCGGGCGCGGCCGCGCCCGTCCAGATCGTCGCCGAGCCCGTCGAGGGCATGGAGATCGTCCACGACGACGACGACATCGTCGTGATCATGAAGCCGATCGGCGTCGCCGCGCACCCCAGCCCCGGCTGGACCGGCACCACGGTCATCGGCGGCCTCGCCGCCGCCGGGTACCGCATCTCCACCTCCGGCGCCGCCGAGCGCCAGGGCATCGTGCACCGCCTCGACGTCGGCACCTCCGGTCTGATGGTCGTGGCCAAGTCGGAGTACGCGTACACCTCGCTCAAGCGCCAGTTCAAGGAGCGCACGGTCGACAAGCGCTACAACGCGCTGGTCCAGGGCCACCCCGACCCGATGAGCGGCACCATCGACGCGCCGATCGGCCGGCACCCCAACCACGACTACAAGTGGGCGGTCACCGCCGACGGCAAGCCGTCCGTCACGCACTACGACCTCATCGAGGCGTACCGGTCGGCCTCGCTGCTCGACATCAAGCTGGAGACGGGCCGCACCCACCAGATCCGGGTGCACATGTCCGCCCACCGCCACCCCTGCGTCGGCGACCTCACCTACGGCGCCGACCCGACGATCGCCAAGCGCCTCGGCCTGACCCGGCAGTGGCTGCACGCCGTCCGCCTGGGCTTCGAGCACCCGGGCGACGGGTCCTGGGTCGAGTTCTCGAGCACCTACCCCGAGGACCTGCAGCGGGCCCTGGACCGGATCGCTGCGGAGAGCCAGTGAGCGCCGCGTACAGCGTCCGTGAGGCGGCCGGCGACGGCGACCGGGAGGCGTGCTTCGCGGTGCGCCGGGAGGTCTTCGTCGAGGAGCAGGGCGTTCCGCAGGAACTGGAGTACGACACGTACGACGCCACCGCGGTGCACGTGCTCGCGGTGCGCGCGGACGGGCTGCCGCTGGGCACCGGACGCCTGTTGTACGGGGCGGACGCGGCCGGCAAGACCGGCGGCGACGCCTCCGTGGGCTCCCTCGGCCGGCTCGCGGTGTCCCGGGCCGCGCGCGGTCTCGGTGTCGGCGCGGCGCTCGTGCGGGGCATCGAGGACGTGGCGCGGGAGCGCGGTCTGAGCGCCGTCGACCTGCACGCGCAGACCCACGCCCTGGGCTTCTACGAGCGCCTCGGCTACGAGGTGTACGGCCCGGAGTTCCCGGACGCGGGCATGCCGCACCGGGCGATGCGGCGCGCGCTGTAGCGGACGTGGCGAAGGGCCGGTCCGGGAGGACGGGCCCTGGAGGTGGATGGACCCGGGGGACGGGGCGCCCGGCCCGGGTGATCGTGGCGGTGGCTACCTGAAGGTGTGGCACCCGTGCGGGCGCTCGTCCACGGGTCCGGTGCACTGACCGCTCTGACCGCCGCCGTTTCCGCCGTTGGTCGGCGGCGACGGGTTCGCCAGTGCTGCCGAGCCTGCGCCGAGCACGCCGGCGACGGCCAGCACCAGGGCAGCCGCGCGGCGACCGATGTGCTGCCTCAACATGACATCCTCCTGGCGAGTGGTTGGAATGTCCCTTTTACGATAGGGCTTCCGATCTTCGCCCGCCTGGAGAGGACACCGTGGACCAGCTCGCCCTGCTGTTCCTGCTACTGCTCGGCGCCTTGCTCACCGTTCCCCTCGGGGAACGGCTGGGGCTGCCCGCGCCCGTCCTGATGACCCTCGTCGGGATCGCGCTGGCCTTCCTGCCCTTCGTACCGAACGTCGAGGTCCCGCCGGAGTTCATCCTCCCGCTGGTGCTGCCACCGCTCCTCTACGCCTCCGTGCAGCGGACCTCCTGGCGGCAGTTCGCGGCCAACAGGCGGCCCATCTTCCTGCTCGCGGTCGCCCTGGTCTTCGTCACCACGGGCGCCGTCGGCGCGGTCGCGCACTCGCTCGTGCCCGGCCTCCCGCTGGCGGCCGCGCTCGCGCTCGGCGCCCTCGTCGCGCCGCCGGACCCGGTCGCCGCGACCGCCGTGGCCGGCTCCCTCGGGCTGCCCCGCCGGCTCGTGTCGATCCTGGAGGGCGAGGGCCTCTTCAACGACGTCACCGCGATCGTGCTCTATCACGTGGCCATCGCCGCCGTCGTCAGCGGCTCCTTCTCCTGGCCCGAGGCGCTCGGCGAGTTCGCACTGTCCGCCGTGGTCGCCGTGGCCGTCGGTCTCGCGCTCGGCTGGCTCTGCAACAAGCTGATCGGACTCCTCGGCGACGTCACCCTCCAGACCGGCCTCACCCTCCTCGTCCCCTTTGTGAGCTACGTGCTCGCCGAGGAGCTGCACGGCTCCGGCGTCCTCGCCGTCCTGATCACCGCGCTCTTCCTCGCCGAGCACGCGGCCGACGCCGACGACGTCATGGGCCGGCTCGCCGGACAGACCTTCTGGCAGATCGTCGACACCCTCGTCACCGGCATCGCCTTCGGCCTCATCGGCCTGGAGCTCATCCACGTCTTCGGGGTCGCCGAGGGGCGCTTCTGGGAGATGCTCGGCTGGGGCGCCGCCGTGGTCGGCGTGGTCGTCGGCGTCCGGCTGCTCTGGCTGCTGCCCGCCACCTGGCTGGCGAAGAAGCTGCACACGCTCCGGGACGTCGACGAGGAGATCCCGATGAGCTGGCGGGAGACCGTCGTCATGTGGTGGGCGGGGATGCGCGGGGTGGCCTCGGTCGCGCTGGCGCTCGCCATCCCGCTCCGCACCGACGACGGCGCGCCCTTCCCCGGCCGCGACGAGATCGTCTTCATCGCCTTCTGCGTGATCATCGCCACCCTCGTCTTCCAGGGCCTCACCCTGCCCTGGCTGGTCAAGCGGCTCGGGGTGCGGGCCGACACGGGCGCCGAGCGCGCCCTGGAGCGCGACCTGGCGCTCCGGGCCGCGAAGGCGGCCAAGCGCAGGCTCAAGGAGATCGAGGAGGTCGAGGAGCTGCCCGAGGAGGTGCAGGAGCGGCTGCTGCGCGGGGCGTACGACATCGGGGCGCGGATCAGCCCCGACATGGTGGACGACGAGCGGCGGGCCGCCTTCATGGAGCGGTCGAAGCGGTTCAAGGCGGTGCAGCGGATCCAGCGGGAGCTGATGTCGGCCGCCCGGCACGAGGTCCTCGCGGCGCGCAGCGAACCGGGCGCCGATCCCGAGGTGGTGGACCGGGTGCTGCGTCAGCTGGACGTGCGCAGCATGCGCTGACGGCCATGGCCGGCCCGGCGGTGGCGGGTGGCAGGATGGGACGCATGGACATCATGCTCTTCCACTCGGCCTACGGGCTGACCCAGTCCGTCGAGGCGGCCGCCGAGCGGCTCCGTAAGGCCGGGCACCAGGTCTGGACGCCGGACCTCTACGACGGCCGGACGGTCGGGACCGTCGAGGAGGGCGTGGCGCTCCGGGACGAGATCGGCAAGGACGAGCTCCTGAAGCGTGCGGTCCTGGCCGCCGCCCCCTACTCCGAGCGGGGCCTGGTCTACATGGGCCTCTCCCTCGGGGCCTCGATCGCGCAGACCCTGGCGCTCGGCGACGAGAAGGCGCGCGGGCTGCTGCTGCTCCACGGCACCTCGGACCTCGCGGAGTCCGCCTCGGTGGACGAGCTGCCCGTGCAGCTGCACGTGGCCGAGCCCGACCCCTTCGAGACGGACGACTGGCTGTCCTCCTGGTACCTCCAGATGCGCAAGGCCGGGGCCGACGTGGAGATCTACCGCTACCGGGGCGCGGGGCACATCTACACGGATCCGGAGCTGCCGGACTACGACGCGGAGGCTGCGGAGCGGACCTGGAAGGTGGCGCTGTCCTTCATCGACAGCCTGTAGGGCGGTTCGTACGGAAAAGGGGTGTGGCCCCCGGGGAGTCGATTCCCCGGGGGCCACACCCTTTCTCGCGGACGATCCGTCAGGCGCGGTACGCCGTCCAGGAGTCGTTCATGCGGGTCACCTGGCCCGCGGTGAACTGGTACATGCAGGGGTCGTACGTGTAGTCCATGAAGTTGTGGATCGGGTCCACACCGGCCTTCGAGGCGCAGGAGTCACGGCCGGTCGGGCACTGGTAGGCCGCGCTCTTCTCGGCCGGGGTGTCGGAGACGTAGTCGCCGTTGCCGTTACAGCCGCCCTGGAAGGTGTGGTAGAGGCCCATCCAGTGGCCGACCTCGTGGGTGGCGGTGTCGCCCTCGTTGTAGTTGGCCGCGGAGCCGCCCGGGAGCGAAGCGTCGAGGATGACGACGCCGTCCATGTTCGGGCTGCTGTTGTACGAGGACGGGAAGGTCGCCCAGCCGAGCAGGCCGCCGCCGAGGTTGGCGGTGTAGATGTTCAGCGCGTTGGCGCCGCCCTTGCGCAGGGTGGTCTTCATGTCCTTCTCGGCCTGCGAGCCGGAGGACAGGTTGTACCAGGTGGCGTTGTCCGTGTAGTCGGTGCCGGCCAGCGAGAACTGGAAGCCCGAGTCCACGTTGCCGGTGCCCTGGCCGGAGTAGGCGGCGTTGAGGACGGCCATCTGGTTGCTGATGGCCTGGGAGCTGAGGTTGCCCGCCGTGCCGCTGTGGATGACGTGGAAGTAGACGGGGATCGAGACCGCGGTGGCGCCGAGGGTCGCGGCGGAGCGGCCGGAGACCCGGGCCTCGGACACTCTCTTCTGCAGGTCCGCGTCCATGGCCTTGGCCTGGTCGGCGGTGATCTCGTTCGGCTCGGCCTTGGTGGCGCTGCCCTTGGCCTTGCGGGCGCCGGAGAGCGCCGCCGTGCCGTCCGCGCACTTCTCGGCGGAGGCCAGGGTGGCGCCGGCCGGGGCGGCGACGGGGGCGGAGAGGGGCGCGATGGCCAGGGTTCCGGCCAGGACGGCGGTGCCCATCAGACGACGTGTCATACGCGGCGATATGCGGACAAGAGCACGCACGGTGACTCCTTGCGGGGGGTTGTGAAGAGGGACTTCCTCGCCACCGCCCGGAGATTACGCGTCCATGTCAGGAGTCGTTGAGGATTGATCAAGCCCAATCATTCGTCGGGCAAATCGGGGCATCGGGAAGAAAAACTTGCGCCGCTTCCGAAGTTTGAGACGTGGACGTAACGAACGAAGTGACGGAGGCGGGTGGTGTGTCCGGATTCGATCTCCGGAACCCGCCACCCGCCGTAGCGATGTGATCTCCCGTTAACAGAAGAGATCATGGCTGAAAATCGCCGTTGAGGCGGCGACTACAGCACTGGCTGGTACACCCGCTCGACACGCTGCGTTCCGCTCAGCGTCCGGTACGAGCGCGCCCAGGCCGTCGTCGCGGCCGGATCCGCCTTGTCGGAGACCGTGTAGTAGTCCATCTGCGAGCGCGCGGCGGTCACGTCGAGCACGCCGTACCCGTGGTGGTCCATGTCCACCCACTTCACATGGCGGTTGGCGGCCTTCACGGCACCCGCGGCCACCACCGAGAGCGTCCCCGGAGCCACGTGCAGCAGGTCGTCCAGGTTGTCCGAGGTCACCGAGGTCACCACGAACTCGGTCGCCGCCGAGGCCGAGAGCGGATACGTCGCGGCCTTCACCGGCACGTCGTTGGCCCAGGCCATGTGGATGTCGCCGGTCAGGAAGACCGTGTTCCGGATCGCCCGCGCGGTCAGGTGCGCGAGGAGCTCCTTGCGGTCGTCGGTGTAGCCGTCCCACTGGTCGACGTTGACCGCGATCCCCTCCTTCGGCAGGCCGAGGAGTCCGGCGAGCGGCTCCAGGAGGTACGCCGGCAGGGAGCCGAAGGCGACCGGTGAGATCATCACCGAGGTGCCGACCAGCTGCCAGGTCGCGTCCGAACCGGCGAGCCCGGCCTTGAGCCAGTCCAGCTGCGCGCGGCCGGTGATGCTCCGCTCCGGGTCGTCGACCGCGCCGCTGCCCGCCTTCGCCGGCGCGGACCGGAACGACCGCAGGTCGAGCAGGTGGAGATCGGCCAGCCGGCCGAAGCGCAGGCGCCGGAAGACCGTGCCCTCCGTGGAGGCGCGGACCGGCATCCACTCGAAGTACGCCTGCTTCGCGGCGGCCACCCGGGCCGCCCACTCGCCCTCGGCGCCCGGCGTGTGGTTCTCGGCCCCGCCCGCCCAGGCGTCGTTGGCGAACTCGTGGTCGTCCCAGATGGCGACCACGGGGTGCGCCGCGTGCAGCGCCTGGAGGTCGGCGTCCGTCTTGTACTTCCCGTGCCGGGTGCGGTAGTCGGCCAGCGAGACGATCTCGTGGCGCGGCTCGTGCTGCCGGACCACGTACTTCGCCTCGGGGTAGGCCCCGGTGGCGTACTCGTAGATGTAGTCGCCGAGGTGGAGCACCGCGTCCAGGTCGGAGCGGGCCGCGAGATGGCGGTACGCGGAGAAGTGGCCGGACTCCCAGTTCGCGCAGGAGACCACACCGAAGCGGACACCGGGCGCGGCGGCGTCGGCGGCCGGCGCGGTCCGGGTGCGGGCGGTGGGGGAGGCGGCGCCGTCCGCGGTGAAGCGGAACCAGTAGGCGGTGGCCGGGCGCAGGCCCCGGACGTCGGCCTTCACCGTGTGGTCGGAGGCGGCGCTCGCCGTGGTGGTGCCGGAGGCGACGACCCGGGCGAAGGAGCGGTCCTCGGCGAGCTCCCAGCCGACCTGGACGTCGGGGCCGAGGCCGGAGCCGGGCACGGCCTCGGGGGTGGGGGTGACGCGCGTCCAGAGCAGGACGCCGTCGGGCAGCGGGTCGCCGGAGGCGACGCCGTGGAGGAAGGCGGGTGCCCCGGTGTCCGCGAGGGCCGGGGAGGCCGCGCCCAGGAGCGCGGGCGCGGCGGCGGCGGTGAGGGCGGCGGCCTTGACGACCGTGCGCCGGCTGGGGGCGGAGGATATGAAACGACTGGTCACGGGCAGTCAGATTACTGACGAGTACGCCTCAAGGGCAGACGAATTCCGGAAGTTCGCCGACTCGTCGCCCGGGAGACGCCTGCGCCATGCCTCGGACCCGTAGGGCCGGGGCCCCGCACACGCCGGGGTCCCGTACGCGCCGGGGCCCCGCACAGGCCGGGGTCCCGCACAGGCCGGGGTCCCGTACACGCCGGGGTCCCGCACATGCCTCGGCCCCGGACCGTGGGGTCCGGGGCCATGGCGGGCCGGTGCGGCGTCAGGCCTTGAGGGCCGCGTCGATCGCCGTGCCGAACTCGGCCACCGTCATCGGCGGGTTGTCCGTGCCCTCGACCGTGACCGGCTTGCCGTTCATCTTCAGCGTCGGGGTGCCCTGCACACCGCTGGCGTCGAAGGCCTTCGACATCTTCATCGCCCAGGCGTCGAAGGTGCCGTCCTCGACGTTCTTCTTGAACTCGGCGTTGCCCTTGAGGGCCGGGACCGAGTCCGCCACCTCCAGGAGGTAGGAGTCCTTGGCGAACTTGTCGTCCTTCTCCTCCGGGTGGAACTTCGTGGAGTAGAGGGCGGCCTTGTACTTGAGGAAGGCCTCCGGGCTCACGTTCAGCGCGGCGCCGAGCGCCGAGAGGGCGTTCTTCGAGCCCTCGCCCGGGATGCCGTTGTCGATGAAGGTGGCACCGACGTACCTGATCTTGTACTTGCCGGCCTCGACGTCCTTCTCGACCGTGGAGCCCACGGTCTGCTCGAAGGTCGCGCAGACCGGGCAGCGCGAGTCCTCGTACAGCTCCAGGGTCTTCTTCGCTGAGTCCTTGCCGATGACGACGGTCGTGCCGTTCGCGCCTGTGGTGTTCTTCGGCGCCGTCACGCTCTTCGCGTCGGCCACCGACTCCCAGTGGGAGGGCTTGTTGGACTGGACGACCGCGTAGCCGATGCCGCCGGCGGCGGCCAGGACGGCCACGGCCGAGACGCCGACGACGAGCCGGCGACGGGCCTTGTCCTTCTTCGCCTGGCGCTCGCGCTCCTCGCGCAGTCGCTCGCGGGCGGCGGCCTTGTTGGTCTGGCTGTTGCGTGCACTCATGATCGAGATCTCCGTGAAGAGTGAGGGAAGGCAGGGGGACGCGCGGGGCCCGCTCAGACGAGAGCGAGCACCGGACGCGGCGGCCCCCGCCGCCCGACGGAGTGCACGAGGAGCCGGGTGCGGGAGGACCGGGGCCGCCCGGCGGGCCGGCCGGCCCGCAGCGGCGCCGGACCGGCGACACGGAAGAAGGCCGCCACCAGCAGCAGCGGCCGGAACGCGAAGCCCTCCACCGCGCGCACCAGCCGGGCCAGCGCCCGCTCCCCGCCGCGCAGCCAGCACGCCGCCGAGAGCCCCACGCCCACATGGGCCAGGAGCAGCAGCCACGGCAGCGCCGGGTCGGGGGAGTGGAGCAGCGCGGCGGCGCCCCCGCTCTCCGGGGTCACCACGCCGGGCAGCGGCGTGCCCACGGCGCCGCCGCAGAACACCTCCACGCCCACCGAGCGCAGCGAACCGGCGACCGGGCCGCCGGCGGGGCCGTAACAGACCGCCTGGCCGCTGGTGAAGAGGGTGTCGGCGGCGAGCTCCAGCGGGACGAGGAGCCCGGCGATCGGGCCGAGGCCGCGCTCGCGGCCGGCCAGCGCGTACGCCACGGCGAAGACGCCGACCGCGACCGGGACGACCGTCCCGAGCGGCAGCGGCACGCGGGAGAGCAGCACGTGGGACGCCACGGACAGCGTCACGACCAGTGCCGTGAAGAACGCCGCCCGCAGCGCCCTCAGCTGCGTCCCTGCCATGTCCATCGTCGTGGAGTGTCCCATGCCGGCCCGTAAGGCGTCCCTAAGGACAACCTGTGCGAGCGGTCAGAGCCCCGGTATCCGGCCGTTGCGGAAGAGGTCCACGAAGATCTGGTGGTCCGCCCGCGCCCGCGCCCCGTACGCGTGCGCGAAGCCGACCAGGAGCTCGGCGAAGCCCTCCTCGTCGGCGGCGATCGCCGCGTCGATGGCCCGCTCCGTCGAGAACGGCACCAGGGAGTGGCCGCTGGAGTCGTCCGCCGCCGCGTGCATCGTGGCCGTCGCCCGGCCCAGGTCGGCGACGGTGGCCGCGATGTCCTGCGGGTCGTCGATGTCCGACCAGTCCAGGTCCACGGCGTACGGCGACACCTCGGCGACCAGCTGGCCCGCCCCGTCCAGCTCCGCCCAGCCCAGCCACGGGTCGGCGTGCGCCTGGAGCGCCCGCTGCGAGATCACGGTCCGGTGGCCCTCGTGCTGGAAGTAGCCCCGCACCGCCGCGTCCGTGACGTGCCGCGAGACCGCGGGGGTCTGCGCCTGCTTCAGGTAGATCACGACGTCGTTCTCCAGGGCGTCGCTGTTGCCCTCCAGGAGGATGTTGTACGAGGGGAGGCCGGCCGAGCCGATGCCGATCCCGCGCCGCCCGACGACGTCCTTCACCCGGTACGAGTCGGGGCGGGCGAGGGAGGACTCCGGCAGGGTCTCCAGATAGCCGTCGAAGGCCGCGAGGACCTTGTACCGCGTGGCCGCGTCCAGCTCGATCGTGCCGGCGCCCGCCGAGAAGCGGCGCTCGAACTCGCGGATCTCGGTCATCGAGTCGAGCAGCCCGAAGCGGGTCAGCGCCCGGGCCTCGCGCAGGGCGCCGAGCAGTGCCCCGTCGGCGGTCTCCAGGGTGAAGGCGGGGACCTCGTCACCCTTGGCGCCGGCCGCGAGGGCGTGGATCCGCTCCCGGTACGCGCCCGCGTAGATCCGGACGAGCTCGGTGATCTGCTCGTCGCTGAGCGCCTTGGCGTAGCCGATGAGCGCGAGGGAGGCGGACAGCCGCTTCAGGTCCCAGGTGAAGGGGCCGACGTAGGCCTCGTCGAAGTCGTTGACGTTGAAGACGAGGCGTCCGTTGGCGTCCATGTACGTGCCGAAGTTCTCCGCGTGGAGATCGCCGTGGATCCAGACCCGGCCGGTCTGCTCGTCCAGGTACGGCCCGCCGTGGGCCTCCTGATCCAGGTCCGCGTAGAACAGGCACGCCGTGCCCCGGTAGAAGGCGAAGGCGGAGCCGGCCATCTTCCGGAACTTGACGCGGAAGGCCGCGGGGTCGGCGGCGAGGAGCTCGCCGAAGGCGGTGTCGAAGACGGCGAGGATGTGCTCACCGCGCTCGGCTGCGGTGGGCTGCGGGACCGACATCGAGGGTGCCTCCTGGTACGGGTGGTGCGAGAATGTTCACGACAATACGGACAGGTGTTCCGTGTCTCTCAACGCGCGACCTTAGCCCCGAGTGCCCGCCCGTCGCCCGACCGCCACCCCACATCGAGGGGCTTCGCCCCGCAGTGTTTCACTCCGGACTGTCAGCCCGGAGACGTAGACTTCCACGCTGTCCCCCCAGACTGTCCGCAGCCTGTCTCTCAGCGTTTCCCGGAGGCCTCCCGCCGTGACCAAGCCGCCTTTCACGCACCTCCACGTCCACACCCAGTACTCGCTGCTGGACGGTGCCGCGCGGCTGAAGGACATGTTCAACGCGTGCAACGAGATGGGCATGACCCACATCGCGATGTCCGACCACGGCAACCTGCACGGGGCGTACGACTTCTTCCACACCGCGAAGAAGGCCGGGGTCACGCCGATCATCGGCATCGAGGCGTACGTCGCCCCGGAGTCCCGGCGGAACAAGCGGAAGATCCAGTGGGGCCAGCCGCACCAGAAGCGGGACGACGTCTCCGGCTCCGGCGGTTACACCCACAAGACGATCTGGGCGGCCAACGCCACCGGACTGCACAACCTCTTCAAGCTCTCCTCCGACGCGTACGCCGAGGGCTGGCTGCAGAAGTGGCCCCGGATGGACAAGGAGACCATCTCCCAGTGGTCCGAGGGCCTGATCGCCTCCACCGGCTGTCCCTCCGGCGAGCTGCAGACCCGTCTCCGCCTCGGCCAGTTCGACGAGGCCCTGAAGGCCGCCTCCGAGTACCAGGACATCTTCGGCAAGGACCGGTACTTCCTGGAGCTGATGGACCACGGCATCGAGATCGAGCACCGGGTCCGCGACGGGCTCCTGGAGATCGGCAAGAAGCTCGGCATCCCGCCGCTGGTCACCAACGACTCGCACTACACCTACGCGCACGAGGCCGGCGCGCACGACGCCCTGCTCTGCATCCAGACCGGCAAGAACCTCTCGGACCCGGACCGCTTCAGGTTCGACGGCACCGGCTACTACCTGAAGTCGACGGACGAGATGTACGCCGTCGACTCCTCGGACGCCTGGCAGGAGGGCTGCCGCAACACCCTCCTCGTCGCGGAGCAGATCGACACCTCCGGCATGTTCGAGGCCAAGAACCTCATGCCGAGGTTCGACATCCCCGAGGGCTACACCGAGGTCACGTGGTTCCGCGAGGAGACCATGCGCGGCATGCACCGCCGCTTCCCCGGAGGCATCCCGGACGACCGCCTCAAGCAGGCCGAGTACGAGATGGACACCATCATCTCGATGGGGTTCCCCGGCTACTTCCTCGTCGTCGCCGACTTCATCATGTGGGCGAAGAAGCAGGGCATCGCCGTCGGCCCCGGCCGAGGCTCCGCGGCCGGCTCGATCGTCGCGTACGCCATGGGCATCACCGACCTCGACCCGATCCCGCACGGCCTGATCTTCGAGCGCTTCCTCAACCCCGAGCGCATCTCGATGCCCGATGTCGACATCGACTTCGACGAGCGCAGGCGCGTCGAGGTGATCCGGTACGTGACCGAGAAGTACGGCGCCGACAAGGTCGCCATGATCGGCACGTACGGAAAGATCAAGGCGAAGAACGCCATCAAGGACTCCGCGCGCGTCCTCGGCTACCCGTACGCCATGGGCGACCGGCTCACCAAGGCCATGCCCGCCGACGTCCTCGGCAAGGGCATCGACCTCAACGGCATCACCGACCCCTCGCACCCGCGCTACAGCGAGGCCGGCGAGATCCGCGCGATGTACGAGAACGAGCCGGACGTCAAGAAGGTCATCGACACCGCCCGGGGCGTCGAGGGCCTGGTCCGCCAGATGGGCGTGCACGCCGCCGGCGTGATCATGTCCAGCGAGCCGATCGTCGACCACGCACCGATCTGGGTGCGGCACACGGACGGCGTCACCATCACGCAGTGGGACTACCCGCAGTGCGAGTCGCTCGGCCTGCTGAAGATGGACTTCCTCGGCCTGCGCAACCTCACGATCATGGACGACGCCGTCAAGATGGTGAAGTCCAACAAGGGGATCGACATCGATCTCCTCGCGCTGCCGCTCGACGACGCGAAGACCTTCGAACTGCTCCAGCGCGGTGACACCCTCGGTGTCTTCCAGTTCGACGGCGGGCCGATGCGCTCGCTGCTGCGGCTGATGAAGCCCGACAACTTCGAAGACATCTCCGCCGTGTCCGCCCTGTACCGGCCGGGCCCGATGGGCATGAACTCGCACACGAACTACGCCCTGCGCAAGAACGGCCAGCAGGAGATCACCCCGATCCACCCCGAGCTGGAGAAGCCGCTCGAAGAGGTGCTCGCGGTCACCTACGGCCTCATCGTGTACCAGGAGCAGGTGCAGAAGGCCGCCCAGATCATCGCCGGCTACTCGCTCGGCGAGGCCGACATCCTCCGCCGCGTCATGGGCAAGAAGAAGCCCGAGGAGCTGGCGAAGAACTTCACCATCTTCCAGGCCGGAGCCAAGAAGAACGGCTACAGCGACGAGGCCATCAAGGCCCTCTGGGACGTCCTGGTCCCCTTCGCCGGCTACGCCTTCAACAAGGCGCACTCCGCCGCGTACGGCCTTGTCTCCTACTGGACCGCCTACCTCAAGGCCAACCACCCGGCCGAGTACATGGCGGGACTGCTCACCTCGGTCAAGGACGACAAGGACAAGTCCGCGGTCTACCTCAACGAGTGCCGCCGCATGGGCATCAAGGTCCTGCCGCCCAACGTGAACGAGTCCGAGTCGAACTTCGCCGCCCAGGGCGACGACGTGATCCTCTTCGGCCTCTCCGCCATCCGTAACGTCGGCACCAACGTCGTCGAGTCGATCATCAAATCGCGCAAGGCCAAGGGGAAGTACTCCTCCTTCCCCGACTTCCTCGACAAGGTCGAGGCCGTCGTCTGCAACAAGCGGACCGTCGAGTCGCTGATCAAGGCCGGCGCCTTCGACGAGATGGGCCACACCCGCAAGGGCCTGGTCGCCCACCACGAGCCCATGATCGACAACGTGGTGGCGGTCAAGCGCAAGGAGGCCGAGGGACAGTTCGACCTGTTCGGCGGGATGGGTGACGAGGCGAGCGACGAGCCCGGCTTCGGCCTCGACGTCGAGTTCTCCGACGTCGAGTGGGAGAAGTCGTACCTGCTCGCCCAGGAGCGCGAGATGCTCGGCCTCTACGTCTCCGACCACCCGCTCTTCGGCATCGAGCACGTCCTGTCCGACAAGACGGACGCGGCGATCTCCCAGCTGACCGGCGGCGAGCACGGCGACGGCGCGGTCGTCACCATCGGCGGCATCATCTCCGGCCTCCAGCGCAAGATGACCAAGCAGGGCAACGCCTGGGCGATCGCCACCGTCGAGGACCTGGCCGGCTCCATCGAGTGCATGTTCTTCCCGGCCACCTACCAGCTGGTCTCCACCCAGCTCGTCGAGGACACGGTCGTCTTCGTCAAGGGACGCCTCGACAAGCGCGAGGACATCCCCCGCCTCGTCGCCATGGAGCTGATGGTCCCCGACCTGTCGAACGCCGGGACCAACGCGCCGGTGATCCTCACCATCCCGACGGTCAAGGTGACCCCGCCGATGGTCAGCAGGCTCGGCGAGATCCTCAAGCACCACAAGGGCAACACCGAGGTGCGGATCAAGCTCCAGGGCCCCCGGACCACGACCGTGCTGCGGCTCGACCGGCACCGGGTGCAGGCCGATCCGGCGCTCTTCGGCGACCTGAAGGTGCTGCTCGGCCCGTCCTGCCTGGCCGGCTGACCCGGCTCCTTTAGCACGCGCAAGGGGCGCGCCCGTCGTCACGGGCGCGCCCCTTTGCCGTATGCGAAGACCGTCAGTTGTGGCCGAAGCGCTTCTGACGGCCCTTGCGCGCCATGTCACCCGGAGTGACCTGACTGGCACGCTGCTCGGCCTGGGACTCCATCGCCGACTGCTGCGCCTGCTGGGCGCCGCGCTCGGCCGGCGACTGCTGCTTCTGACTGCGGTTCTGGTTGCGGTTCTTGGCCATGGGGATGCCTCCTCAAAGGGACCTAGGGGCCAGGGCCGCTGTCAGACTCACATACGGCACGAACCGCCGCATGTTGGATCATTACGGAGCGTGAGAGCCCGGCGGGACGTGACATCCGCCACGCCGATGATCCAGTTCCGGCCGTCAAGCCCCCGGCGTTCGGGCAGACTCGAAGGAAACCCGAAGCACCTTCCGTTCCCGATTCCGATCCTGATCCCGATCCCGAGTCCGACCCCGAGGCTCCCGAAAGAGGGTGGAACACGTGGACCGCTGCGTCGTCCTGGTGGACGCCGGCTACCTGCTGGGCGCCGCCGCCAGTCTCCTCGCCGGGGAACCGGCCCGCTCCAGGATCACCGTCGACCACGCCGGGCTGATCCAGCAGCTGCGGCAGCGCGCCGAGGCCGAGACCGCACTGCCCCTCCTGCGGATCTACTGGTTCGACGGCGCGCCCGACCGGGTGCCCCAGCCCGAGCACCGCAGACTGCGCGTCATGCCCCGGGTCACCGTCCGGCTGGGTGCTCTGACCAGGAGCGACGGGCGCTGGGCGCAGAAGGGCGTCGACGCGGCCATGCACACCGAGCTCACCGAGCTCGCCAGGAACAGGGCCTGCTCCGACATCGTGCTCGTCACCGGCGACGGCGACCTGCTGCCCGGTCTCATGTCGGCCAAGGAGCACGGCGTCGCCGTCCACCTCTGGGCCGTCCAGGCCGCCGACGGCGACTACAACCAGTCCGAGGACCTCGTCGCCGAGGCCGACGAGCGGCGGGTCCTCGACCGGGCCTGGATCACCCGCGCCGTCCGCGCCAAGGACCTCACCGGCATCTGTACGCCGCCGCCCGCCCCGCGCCCGGAGATCGCCGCCATCCTCTCCGCCCCGCTGCCCGAGGCGGCCCTCGCCGCCTCCGCCGAACGGGCCGCCGAGGCGGCCGCCGCCGCGGCCGTACGGAACGGGGGACCGGTCCCCGCCGACGCGGCCGGCAACGGCGGCCACGAGCACGCCCACACCAACGGTCACGTCCACGACGACGAGCACGTCCACGGCGCGGGCGTCCCCGCCCCGGCGACGGGCAAGGGCGTCCCCACCCCCAAGGACCTGGCGGGACTGCGCGGCCCCGGTGTCCCGGGCGCCTCGGCCGCCCCGGTCCCGCAGGGCGCGAGCGCGCTCCGCTGGTCCTCCGACCGGGGCTGGGTCGAGCGCCCCGCGCCCTCCCTCGGCGAACCGGCCGAGACCGCCACCCTGCCCACCCTCGCCGCGCTCACCAGCGCGGAGCAGCGCTGGGCCGACCGCGAGGAGGACATCACCACCGTCGGCGGCGACCCCTTCGAGGTCGGACAGGTGTTCGCCCGCCGCTGGATGGAACGGCTCCCCGAGCAGAGCCACGTCCAGAAGCTGTCCACGCTCTACCCGCGCATCCCGCACCGCATCGACGGCGAACTCCTCCGCTACGCCGCCCGTTTCGGACTTCTCGCCCACAAGGACGACCAGATCGACGAGCACGACCGCTACGCGATCCGGGCGGGATTCTGGCGCGAGATCGACGTCCGGGCCGCCGCCGAACACGCCCCCGCGCCCGGAGCAGGCCCGGCGACCCCGTAGGCTCTTCCCCCGTGAGTACGGTGTGCGTGGTGCGGGATCTGGTCAAGACGTACCCCGCCACGCGCGGCAGGCGCGGCGCGCCCGCGACCCCCGAGGTGCGCGCCACCGACGGGATCAGCCTCGACGTGCGCGGCGGCGAGATCTTCGGCCTGCTCGGGCCCAACGGCGCCGGCAAGTCCACCCTCGTCCGCCAGCTCACCGGGCTCATGCGCCCCGACTCCGGCACCGTCGAACTCCTCGGCCACGACCTCGTGCGCCACCCCGAGCGGGCCGCCCGGCTCCTCGCCTACCTCGGCCAGGAGTCCACCGCCCTCGACGAGCTGACCGTCTCCCTCGCCGCCGAGACCACCGGACGCCTGCGCGGCCTCACCGCCGCCGACGCCCGCGCCGAGCGGGACGCCGTCCTGGCGGAGCTCGGGCTCGGCGAGATCGCCGGCCGCCCCCTCAAGAAGCTCTCCGGCGGACAGCGGCGGCTCGCCTGCTTCGCCGCCGCGCTCGTCGGCCGCAGGCCCGTCCTCGTCCTCGACGAACCCACCACCGGCATGGACCCCGTCGCCCGGCGCGCCGTCTGGGCCGCCGTCGACCGGCGCCGCGCCGAGCACGGCACCACCGTGCTCCTCGTCACCCACAACGTCATCGAGGCCGAGACCGTCCTCGACCGGGTCGCCGTCATCGACCGCGGCCGGGTCATCGCCTGCGACACCCCCGCCGGACTCAAGGAGCGCGTCGCCGGCGAGGTCCGCGTCGAGCTGGTGTGGCGCGACGCGCCGCCGCTCCACCTGCCCGAGGTCGCCGCCCTGCGCGGACTCGCCCAGGAGACCGGACGCCGCTGGCACCTCCGGCTCGCCCCCGACGCCGCCCGCACGGCCGTGGCCACCGTCACCGGCGGGGCCGCGTTCGCCGCGCTCGACGACTTCACCCTGGCCACGCCCAGCCTGGAGGACGTGTACCTCGCCCTGGGCGGCGCGACCGAGGGACTGGTGAAGGCGTGACCCGACACCCCTCTCACGTACCGCACGTCACCCTCAGGAGCTGTACGCAGTGAGCACCCTGCCCGCCGAGGCCCTGCCGACCGGCGCGCTCCCGGCCCGGTCCCGCGGCGACGAGGACGGCGCCGCGCCCCTCGCCCCCCGCGCCCGGCTCCTTCCGGCCCTGGCGGCCGTCTACCGCGCGCAGCTCTCCCGCGCCCGCGTCGCCCGCATCCCGCTGCTCTTCGTCGCCACCTTCCAGTCGATCGGGATCATGGTCCTGATGCGCGGGGTCGTCGACGGCGGCTCCGAGGCGCGCGCGGTCGTGGCCGGCTCCACCGTCCTCGTCGTCGCCTTCGTCGCGCTCAACCTGCTCGCCCAGTACTTCGGGCAGCTGCGGGCCGGCGGCGGCCTCGACCACTACGCCACCCTGCCCGTGCCGCCCGCCGCCGTCGTGCTCGGCGCGGCCGGGGCGTACGCCTCCTTCACCGCGCCCGGGACCGCCGTCACCGCCGTCGCGGGCTCCGTGCTCTTCGGGCTGCCCCTCGGCCACCTGTGGATCCTCGCCGCCGTCGTCCCGCTCACCGGGGCGGCGCTCGCCGGACTCGGCGCGGCCCTCGGGCTCCTCGCGCCCCGCCAGGAGCTGGCCACCCTCCTCGGCCAGCTCGGCATGTCGGCGGCGCTGCTCCTCGGCGTCCTCCCGGCCGAGCGGCTGCCGGGACCGATCGGCTGGGCGCGGGACCTGCTGCCGTCGACGTACGGCGTGGAGGCCCTGGCCCGCACCTTCGACCCGCACCCCGACTGGGCCGTCGTCGCTCTCGACCTCGCCGTGTGCGGGGCGGTCGGCGTCGTCTCGCTCGCCGTCGCCACCTGGGCCTACCGCCGGGCCGCCGTCCGCTGAGGCGGGCCACAGGGACACCTGGCACGATGGCGGTGTGACCGCACCTCTGACTCCGCCTCACCAGCCGCCGCACGATCCCGACTGGCCCCCGCCGCCTCCGCCGCTGCCCGGCCCGGCCGGGGACCCGATCACGGGGGCCGAGGTCGTGCAGGGCGTCGTGGTGACCCTCGTCTCGGCGGTCGCCGGGGCGCTGCTCGGAGTGCTGTGGCTGAACCTGGCCCCGCGCGTCCTGCTCATCTCGGACGGCAAGGGCGTCTACCTCCGGAACTCGGAGGGGGAGTCGGCGATCGGCGCCGACGGAACGTTTGTGCTGCTCGCGCTGGCCTTCGGCGCGGTCGCCGCGCTCGTCGTCTTCCTGCTGCGCCGCAAGGGCGGCGTCCCGCTCGTGCTCGGCCTGGCACTGGGCGGAGGGCTCGGCTCGCTGCTCGCCTGGTGGATCGGCACGCACTTCGGCCCCACCGGCGACGTCGTCGCCCACGCGAAGGCGGTCGGCCCGAACGTGCCCTTCGAGGCGCCGATCGAACTGAACTTCGCGGCCGCCGCGATGCTGGCCTGGCCGCTCGCCGCCATGATCGTGCACCTCGCGCTGACGGCACTCTTCGGCCCCCGCGACCCGGAACCGGAGTCCTGGGGCCAGCCGAAGCCGTACACTCCCGGCCCGGGAACGCACTGACGGCTCAGGCCCCCCCGGAGGCCGCGCCGGGCGTCAGGCGCGGCCGATCGGGGCCACCACCGCCGAGGTGAGGGCGGCCAGGTCCGCGGGGGAGAGCTCCACCTCCAGGCCGCGGCGGCCCGCCGAGACGCAGACGGTCGCGTGCTCCGAGGCCGAGGAGTCGAGGACGGTACGGAGCCGCTTGCGCTGGCCCAGCGGGGAGATGCCGCCGCGGACGTACCCCGTCGTGCGCTCCGCCGCCGCCGGGTCGGCCATCGCCGCCCGCTTCCCGCCGACCGCCGAGGCCAGCGCCTTCAGGTCCAGCTGGCCCGCCACCGGGACCACCGCGACCGTCAGCTCGCCGTCGACGTCCGCCACCAGCGTCTTGAAGACCCGGTCGGGGGAGACCCCGAGGGCCTCCGCCGCCTCCTCGCCGTACGAGGGGGAGGCCGGGTCGTGCTCGTAGGCGTGCAGGGTGAACGGGGTGCCGGCCGCCGTCAGGGCCACCGTCGCCGGAGTGCCCCCGCCGTTCTTCTTCTGCTTCTTCGCCACGCGCTCTTCCTCGGCTCGGTCCGTCCGGCGGGGCCGGCTCAGTTCGGGTACGTCGGGGTCTGCGTCAGGTCCACCACCGGCAGCGACGGCAGGTGCCGCAGCACCGCGGTCTCCGCGCGCAGCAGCGTCAGCTCCTCGCGCAGCCGCGTCGCCGTGTCCGGCGCCTGGAGCAGCCGCTGCTTCGACGGGGTGTCGAGCACCGCAGCCGCCGCGACCAGGTACGACACGACGGACGGCTCGTCGGGCAGCTCACTCGTCGTCAGCGAACGCTCACGCGCCCCCGCGAGGCGCTTCTGGTAGCTCCGGAAGGCCCGCAGCACCCCCTCGGCGAGCGTGCCGGCCTCCTCGCCCTGCTCCTCGGGGATCTCCTCGACCTCGGCCGACAGGAACGGCCCGCTCGCGTCGACCGACAGCAGCTTCACCCGGGTCGTACCGGTGGCCATCACCTCGAAGCTGCCGTCGGCACGCTCCCGGATCGACGCCGCGTCGGCGATGCAGCCGACCCGGTGGAAGGACTGGATGGGATCGGAGCCGAAGCCCGCCGCCGGGCCCTTCTCCGGCAGCGCCGTCTGGTCCGGCATGCCGGGAGCCGTCGGCGCGACCTCGCGGCCGTCACGGATGGCGACGACGGCGAAGCGGCGCGGCTCCGACTCGTCGATCGTGAGCAGCTCGCGCATCATGGCGCGATAACGCTCCTCGAAGACGTTCAGCGGCAGCACGAGGCCAGGGAACAGCACCGCGTTGAGCGGGAAGAGAGGCAGGCGAGCGGTGGTCACAGCGGTCAGCCTAATGGCCGCCGGGCCCGCCCTGTCCGGCCCGTCCACGACTGGTGCCCCTGAGCGGTGTCCGGCGGGCCAGTTCGCCCCGCGTCCGGTCCCGCTCGGCCAGGAAGCGGAGGAGGGGGTCCCCCCTGTTCGTGCGAAGCCGAGAGCCTGGGGGCGGATCCTCCGGTACGGCGCCCCGCGCGGTTCCCCAGGGGAACGAGGTCGCGTACGGGCCGATCCGCCCGAACTCCTCCCAGGCCTCCTCCCAGCGCCCCCGCTCGACCAGCACGTACGCGAGCAGGTTGCGGACCTCGGCCGGCCACGGGTCGCCCGCGGGGAAGGCCGCCGACAGGGCCAGGGCGCGGACCACCGCACGATCGACCCGGGCGGCCGGCGCGGACCCTTCAGGACCCGGCGGCACCCGGAGCCCGTCGTAGGCCGCGCGGACCGGCAGCGCCCCGACGAGCGAGTCCGGGGCGGCGTCGTCGGCGGCCTGCTCGGCGAAGTCGAAGGCGGCGCGGTACGAGCCGTACCACTGCGCCGAGAGGTACTTCAGCGCGGCGACATGACAGCCGTAGTGGTGCGGGGAGCGGCGCACGGCCTGCTCCCACAGCGATTCGAAGACCGCGTGCCCGGCGTGCGCCCCGCGGGCATGGTCCAGGGCGAGCCGCCACGGCACCGGGTCGTGCGGCGCCGCCCCGGCGATCTCCTCGATCAGCGGTGCGAGCTCGCGCAGCCGCTCGGCCCGCGCCGGGGACTCCCAGGCCCTGCGGACGGCGAGCTGCGCCGTGACGAGGAGGGCGTCGGGATCGCCGGGCGTGGTGGAGAGCCAGCCGGTGAGCCAGTCCTCCCTGCTGTACGCGAAGGTGGCGAGCCGGGTGACGTACCGGTCGCGGTCCTCCCACTCGCAGGCGTCCCGGGTGGTGGCGAGCAGCTTCGCCGCGGGCTCCGGATCGCCGAGGGCGGCGGCGACCAGGGCGGGGGCGAGCCGCTCGTCCGGGGCGTCGAGCAGCACGTCGTCGTCCGGCACGAGCCCCGCGGCGAGCCGCGGGGCGTGCCGGGCCGAGCGGACGGTGCCGAACAGGGCGCGGAGCAAGGACATGGTGTTGTGTATTGTCCCCCGGTCCGGCCCGCCGCCGCAGCCGCGTCACGGGGTCACGACAGCACCCTCACCTCGTGGTGACAGCACCTTCTCACCCCCTTCGCCTCATCCCCTGCTGAGCAGTCGCGTCGCGCCCGCCGCCACCGTCGTCGCGAGGATCCAGCCGAGGAGGATCAGCACCGCCGCCACCCACTGCCAGATGCCCTCCAGGCGCCAGTAGCCGTCCTGGCCGAGATTGATCACGGGCAGCAGCAGGTCGAGCGCGTACAGCGTGCCGTTCCACTCGGGCGCCTCGTCCGCCTTCAGCGCGACCGGGCGGTAGTGGGAGAAGACCACCGTGCCCGCCGCCCACAGCACAGCCATCCACAGGGCCGCCCGGCCCGGCCGGTAGCCGTACGCCACGGTCCAGTCCTGGAGGTACCCCCACAGCTTCCCCGCCAGCGGCAGGGTCTCCCGTCTGCGCCGCTGCTTGGCGAGCAGCACCTCGCGGGCGTCCGCGTCCTCGCCGCTGTTCCGCAGGACCGTCGCGAGCCGCTCGTACGGCTCGGGGGCGTACTCCGGGGTCGCCGCCGCCACCCACTCCAGGCGCCGGGCCAGCGGGAAGTGTCCGTACGGCACGAGGTTCTCGTAGGCGAAGCCGCCCATCGCGAGCCCGCCGGGCCCCGGCCAGCTGGTCGACAGGTCGATCAGGGTGACGACCTTGGCGCCGTTGAGCACGACCCGCCCCTCCTCCGGCCGCTCGCCGTTGAACCGCAGTTCCGGGGTGACGATCCGGCGCAGCGACAGTTCGTCCCGGCGGGCGCCGTCCAGCAGGAACCGGGCGTGGTGCAGGTCCACCGCGTCGCCGAAGCGGCCGTCGTCGAGCCGCACCCCGCCGTGGCACTCGACCGGCTTGCGGCGGGTGCCCAGGGCGGGCGTCACCCCGTACGGCGGGGTGGCCGTCGAACCGCCGCTCGGGTACGCCGAGTTCCCCGACGTGTCCCCGTTCCCGTCCCCGTACACCCAGGCCGCGTTCAGATAGAGCGAGCGCTCCACCGTCAGCTGCGGGGCGTTCAGCGCGCGGCGGCCCTGCGCCCCGCGCAGCACGCTGCCCCGCAGGCTGAGCGAGACCCCCACCTTCGCCCCGCGCAGGCTCAGCTCCCCGTGGGTCTCGATCAGCTCGGCCTGGACGTCCTGGGCGACCACCATGCCGTCCGCCGTGATCGCCCGCCCCCGCCGGTCCGGCCACACCTGGATCTGGTTGATCAGCAGGTCCGTGCCGATCTGCGCGTCCGTCAGCCGGATGCCCCGGCGCACCCGGCAGCGCGGCAGGTGCAGGTCCCCCTCCGTGTGCAGCCGGGCCGCCTCCAGGCGCGGCAGCAGGCACTCGACCATCCGCAGGGTGCCGAACCGGGCCTCGGGCAGCACCACCTCTCCGTCGAACCGGCAGCCGTGCAGCTCCACGTACGGCCCTATCGTCCCGCCCGCCAGGTTCAGCACGCCGGTGATCCTTACCCCGCGCAGCTTCAGCGCGGCCACCCGCCCGGGCCGGGCCGGCGGCCCGGCGAGCAGCAGCAGCGCCACCACGTCGGCGCGGACACTCCGCTCCTCCCCCCACTCCCGTATCCCGAAAGGGTCGTCCCGCTCCGCGATCCCCTCCGTCAGATCGCAGGTCCTGCCGATCCGGAACGCCCGCCACACGGCCCGCTCCGGGCCCGTGAGACCTTCCGGCATCCCGTCCTCGTGCGGCTCGGTCACTGCCGCCCCCTCGCTTTCCACGATCCGCTCCCACGATTCCGCTTTCCGGGATTCGTGGATTCGTACAGCCGTTCTTCCCGCTGAGTGACGGGCTGAACGCTAACGGTCAGCTGTGGCGACAAGACGCCAGTGTGGCGCGTATCAGCCAGTGATACGGGCGTCCGACGCTGTGGGCCGTCTGAGAGAATTGACCCGTGATCTCTCGAATCGATCTGCGCGGCGACACCCTCCCCGAGGGTTCCGCACTGCGCGACCTGCTGCCCCGTGCCGAGTTCGACGTGGAAGCCGCCCTGGAGAAGGTGCGGCCGATCTGCGAGGACGTACGGCATCATGGCGCCGCAGCGGTGATCGACTACGGGGAGAAATTCGACGGCGTCCGCGTCGAGAGCCTGCGCGTCCCCGCCGAGGCGATCAGTCGCGCCCTCGACGAGCTCGACCCGGCCGTCCGCGCCGCCCTCGAGGAGTCCATCCGGCGCGCCCGGCTCGTCCACCGCGAGCAGCGCCGCACCACCCACACCACCCAGGTCGTCCCCGGCGGCACGGTCACCGAGAAGTGGATCCCGGTCGACCGCGTCGGCCTGTACGTGCCGGGCGGGCGCGCGGTCTACCCGTCGTCCGTCGTGATGAACGTCGTCCCGGCCCAGGAGGCCGGCGTCGAGGGCCTGGCCGTCTCCTCGCCGCCCCAGAAGGAGTTCGGCGGCCTGCCGCACCCGACGATCCTGGCCGCCTGCGCCCTCCTCGGCGTCGACGAGGTGTACGCCGCCGGCGGCGCCCAGGCCATCGCCATGTTCGCGTTTGGCACGGAGGGCACCGCCGACGAGCCCGGCTGCGCCCCCGTCGACCTGGTCACCGGCCCCGGCAACATCTACGTGGCCGCGGCCAAGCGCCTCCTCAAGGGCCGCATCGGCATCGACGCCGAGGCCGGCCCGACGGAGATCGCGATCCTCGCGGACTCCACCGCCGACCCCGTGCACGTCGCCGCCGACCTCATCAGCCAGGCCGAGCACGACCCGATGGCCGCCTCCGTCCTCGTCACCGACTCGGACGAGCTGGCCGCCGCCACCGAGGCCGAGCTGAAGACCCAGGTCGCCGCCTCCAAGCACGTCGACGACCGGATCGTCCCGGCCCTCGCCGGCCGCCAGTCCGCGATCGTCCTCGTCCGCGACCTCGCCGACGGCCTCAAGGTCGTCGACGCGTACGGCGCCGAGCACCTGGAGATCCAGACCGCCGACGCCGCCGCCGTCGCCGACCGCGTCCGCAACGCCGGCGCGATCTTCGTCGGCCCCTGGGCGCCGGTCTCGCTCGGCGACTACTGCGCCGGCTCCAACCACGTCCTGCCCACCGGCGGCTGCGCCTGCCACTCCTCGGGCCTCTCCGTGCAGTCCTTCCTGCGCGGCGTGCACATCGTGGACTACACCCGCGACGCCCTCGCCGACGTCGCCCACCACGTCGTCACCCTCGCCGAGGCCGAGGACCTGCCCGCCCACGGCGCGGCGATCAAGGCACGGTTCGGATGGAAGGTCCCCCAGCAGTGACCGGAATCGACGACCTGCCCGTCCGGGACGAACTGCGCGGCAAGTCCCCCTACGGCGCGCCCCAGCTCGACGTCCCCGTCCAGCTGAACACCAACGAGAACCCCTACCCGCTGCCCGAGCCCCTGGTGGCCCGGATCGCGGAGCGGGTCGCCGAGGCCGCCCGCGGCCTCAACCGCTACCCCGACCGCGACGCGATCGAGTTGCGCACCGAGCTCGCCGCCTACCTCACCCGGACCGGCGGACACCGCGTCGGCGTCGAGAACGTGTGGGCGGCCAACGGCTCCAACGAGGTCATCCAGCAGCTGCTGCAGACCTTCGGCGGCCCCGGCCGTACCGCGATCGGCTTCGAGCCCTCGTACTCGATGCACGCCCTGATCGCCCGCGGCACCGGCACCGGCTGGATCTCCGGTCCGCGCAACGAGGACTTCACCATCGACGTCGAGGCGGCCGTCCAGGCCATCGCGGAGAACGCGCCGGACGTCGTCTTCATCACCTCGCCCAACAACCCCACCGGCACCGCCGTCGGGACCGGCACCGTCCTCGCCCTGTACGAGGCGGCCCAGGCGGCGAAGCCCTCGATGGTCGTCGTGGACGAGGCGTACGTGGAGTTCAGCCACCGGGAGTCGCTGCTGCCGCTCCTGGCGGGCCGCCCGAACCTGGTGGTCTCCCGGACCATGTCCAAGGCCTTCGGCGCCGCCGGACTGCGCCTCGGCTACCTCGCCGCCCACCCGGCCGTCGTCGACGCCGTGCAGCTGGTCCGCCTGCCGTACCACCTCTCGGCCGTCACCCAGGCCACCGCGCTCGCCGCCCTGGAGCACACCGACACCCTCCTCGGGTACGTCGAGCAGCTCAAGGCCGAGCGCGACCGGCTCGTCACCGAGCTCCGCGCCCTCGGTTGCGAGGTCACCGACTCCGACGCCAACTTCGTGCAGTTCGGGAAGTTCCCCGACGCGCACGCGGCCTGGCAGCGGATCCTCGACCGGGGCGTCCTGGTCCGGGACAACGGCGTACCGGGATGGCTGCGGGTCACCGCCGGCACCCCCGAAGAGAACGACGCGTTCCTCGACGCGGTCCGTGAATTGATGAAGGAGCAGGAGCGATGAGCCGCGTAGGCCGCGTTGAGCGCACCACCAAGGAGACCTCCGTCGTCGTCGAGATCGACCTCGACGGCACCGGAAAGGTCGACGTGTCGACCGGGGTCGGCTTCTACGACCACATGCTCGACCAGCTCGGCCGGCACGGGCTCTTCGACCTGACGGTCAAGACCGACGGCGACCTGCACATCGACTCGCACCACACCATCGAGGACACCGCCCTCGCCCTCGGCGCCGCCTTCAAGCAGGCCCTCGGCGACAAGGTCGGCATCTACCGCTTCGGCAACTGCACGGTCCCGCTGGACGAGTCGCTCGCCCAGGTCACCGTCGACCTCTCCGGCCGCCCGTACCTCGTGCACACCGAGCCCGAGAACATGGCGCCGATGATCGGCTCGTACGACACGACGATGACCCGGCACATCCTGGAGTCCTTCGTCGCCCAGGCCCAGATCGCGCTGCACGTCCACGTCCCGTACGGCCGCAACGCCCACCACATCGTGGAGTGCCAGTTCAAGGCGCTCGCCCGCGCGCTCCGCTACGCCTCCGAGCGCGACGTCCGCGCCGCCGGAATCCTCCCCTCCACGAAGGGCGCGCTCTAGTCGTGAACGGCCTCTCCACCATCCTGATCGTCGTCGGGCTCTTCCTGCTCGGCGGCATCTACTCCTTCGTCAAGCAGCAGATGCCCAAGGGCCTGATCGTGCTCGTCTCCATCGGCGCCGCGATGTGCCTCTCCGCCGGCGTGCTGCGTCTGGACGTGTGGTCATGAGCACGGCTTCCCCGAAGAAGGTCGTCGTCTTCGACTACGGCTTCGGCAACGTGCGCTCCGCCGAGCGCGCGCTCGCCCGGGTCGGCGCGGACGTCGAGATCACCCGCGACTACGACACGGCCATGAACGCCGACGGCCTCCTCGTCCCCGGCGTCGGCGCCTTCTCCGCCTGCATGAAGGGCCTCAAGGAGGCCCGCGGCGACTGGATCATCGGCCGCCGGCTCTCCGGCGGCCGCCCGGTCATGGGCATCTGCGTCGGCATGCAGATCCTCTTCGCCGAGGGCATCGAGCACGGCGTGGAGACCGAGGGTCTCGACGAGTGGCCCGGTACGGTCGAGCCGTTGAACGCCCCCGTCGTCCCCCACATGGGCTGGAACACGGTCGACGCGCCCGCCGACACCGAGCTCTTCGCGGGCCTCGACGCCGACGCCCGGTACTACTTCGTGCACTCCTACGCGGTGCGCGAGTGGACCCTGGAGGTCGGCAACAAGAACATCCGCGCCCCGAAGGTCACCTGGGCCACCCACGGCGAGCCCTTCGTCGCGGCGGTGGAGAACGGCGCCCTGTGGGCGACCCAGTTCCACCCCGAGAAGTCCGGCGACGCCGGAGCCCAGCTCCTCACCAACTGGATCGGAACCCTGTGAGCACTCTCGAACTCCTCCCCGCCGTGGACGTCCGCGACGGCCAGGCCGTCCGGCTCGTCCACGGCGAGTCCGGCAGCGAGACCTCCTACGGCTCTCCGCTGGAGGCCGCCCTTGCCTGGCAGCGGGCCGGCGCCGAGTGGCTCCACCTGGTCGACCTGGACGCCGCCTTCGGCACCGGCGACAACCGTGACCTGGTCCGCGAGGTCACCGAGGCCATGGACATCAAGGTCGAGCTGTCCGGCGGCATCCGCGACGACGCCTCGCTCGCCGCCGCCCTCGCCACCGGCTGCACCCGCGTCAACCTCGGCACCGCCGCCCTGGAGACCCCCGAGTGGGTCGCCAAGGTCATCGCCGAGTTCGGCGACAAGATCGCCGTCGGCCTCGACGTCCGCGGCACGACCCTGCGCGGCCGCGGCTGGACCCGCGACGGCGGCGACCTGTACGAGACCCTGGCCCGCCTCGACTCCGAGGGCTGCGCCCGGTACGTCGTCACCGACATCGCCAAGGACGGCACCCTCCAGGGCCCCAACCTGGAGCTCCTGAAGAACGTCTGCGCGGCCACCGACAAGCCCGTCGTCGCCTCCGGCGGCGTCTCCTCCCTGGACGACCTTCGGGCCCTGTCCGGCCTGGTCCCGCTGGGCGTCGAGGGCGCGATCGTCGGCAAGGCGCTGTACGCCAAGGCCTTCACCCTCGAAGAGGCGATCGCGGCGGTGGCTGCCGTATGACCGATTCCGTACGCAAGGTCGTCACCGGCGCTCCCTGGGAGGAGCAGTTCGGCTACTCGCGCGCGGTGGAGCTTCCGAACGGTCTGGTCCTGGTCTCCGGCTGTACGTCGGTGGTGGGCGGCCAGATCGCCGGGGGAGGCCCGTACGAGCAGGCGATCAACTCCTTCAACGTGGCCTTCGACGCGCTGAAGAAGCTGGGTCTGGGCGCGGAGCACGTCGTACGGACCCGGATGTACATCACGCACGCCCGGGACGTGGACGAGGTCGGCCGCGCGCACAAGGAGCTGTTCGACGCCGTCCGCCCCGCCGCGTCGATGATCATCGTCTCCGGCTTCGTCGACCCGAGCCTGGTCGTCGAGGTCGAGGTCGAGGCGTACCGGGACGGTGCCCTGTGACGCTCGCCGTACGCGTGATTCCCTGCCTGGACGTGGACAACGGCCGGGTCGTCAAGGGCGTCAACTTCCAGAACCTGCGGGACGCGGGCGACCCGGTCGAGATGGCCAAGCTGTACGACGCCGAGGGCGCCGACGAGCTGACCTTCCTCGACATCACCGCCTCCTCCGGCAACCGGGAGACCACCTACGACGTGGTGCGCCGCACCGCCGAGCAGGTCTTCATCCCGCTCACGGTCGGCGGCGGCGTCCGCTCGGCCGAGGACGTCGACAAGCTGCTGCGGGCCGGGGCCGACAAGGTGGGCGTCAACACGGCCGCCATCGCGCGCCCCGAACTGATCCAGGAGATCGCGGAGCGCTTCGGCCGCCAGGTGCTCGTCCTGTCCGTGGACGCGCGCCGCACCGCGTCGGGCTCCTTCGAGGTGACGACGCACGGCGGCCGCAAGGGCACCGGCATCGACGCCGTCGAGTGGGCGCACCGGGCCGCCGAGCTGGGCGCGGGGGAGATCCTGCTCAACTCGATGGACGCCGACGGCACGAAGGACGGCTACGACACCGAGATGATCGCGGCCGTGCGCAAGCACGTGACGGTCCCGGTGATCGCCTCCGGCGGCGCCGGCAAGCTCGCCGACTTCCCGCCGGCCGTGGCGGCGGGCGCGGACGCGGTGCTCGCGGCCTCCGTCTTCCACTTCGGCGACCTGCGGATCTCGCAGGTCAAGGACGCACTGCGGGAGGCGGGCCACCCGGTCCGCTGACCGGAGGTTCCGCTTCTGGAAGGGCCCCTTCGGGGGCCCTTCTTCTTTCCCGGATGCGCAGGATCAGTTGCGCAATTTCGATTGCGCAAGATTTCTTTCGCATCTATCGTCGGTGTCATGACCTCGTCGGAGAACCGCCGGATCACCGATCTCGGCACCCTCAAAGCCATCTCGCACCCGCTGCGCATGCGCCTCTACCGAGCCCTCTTCGTGGCCCGCACCGCCACCGCCTCCCAGCTCGCCGACCAGGTCGACGAGGCCGTCTCGCTCGTCAGCTACCACCTCCGCAAGCTCGCCGACCACGGCCTCATCGAGGAGGCCGAGACCCAGTCGACGGACGGCCGCGAGCGCTGGTGGCAGCCCGCCTCGTACGGGGTGAGCATCCGCGACGAGGACGTGCGCGACAGCCCGGAACTGGCCGCGGCGAGCGACGCCGTCGGCCGCACCCTCAACGAACAGCGCACCGAACTCCACCGCCGCTACCTGGACGAGCGCCTCACCTGGTCCGACGAGTGGCGCTCCGCCGCGATCAGCTCCGAATGGCTGCCGCGCCTGACCGCCCCCGAGCTCGCCGCCCTCGGCAAGGAGCTCGACGCGCTGCTCAAGAAGTACGACCAGCTGGCCCGCGCCGCCGAGGCCGCCGGCGACACCGAGGGACGCGAGAACGTCGCCGTCCACCTCCACGGCTTCCCCTACCGGGGGACGCCCCGATGACCGCCGCCGTCCTCGCCCCCGACACCCGCCCCGCCCACCGCAACCCCCAGGTGCTGCGCTGGCTCGGCGCCTTCACCGCCTCCACGCTCGGCGACAGCATCTACTACCTCGCGCTCTCCTGGGCCACCGTCAGCAGCGGCACCCCCGCCCAGGCCGGGCTCGTCCTGGCCGTCTCCGCCGTCCCCCGCGCGCTGCTCATGCTCTTCGGGGGAGTGATCGCCGACCGCCTCGGACCCCGCCGGGTCGTCCTCGCCTCCGACACCGTCCGCTGCCTCGTCACCCTCGGCCTCGCCGCGACGCTGTTCCTCGCCTCGCCCGGCCTGTGGATCCTCGCCGCCGTCGCCCTCGTCTTCGGCACCGTCGACGCCCTGTTCCTGCCGGCCGTCGGCGCCCTCCCGCCCCGGATCGCCGAACGTGACCAGCTCACCCGCGTCCAGGGCCTGCGCGGGCTCGCGTACCGCAGCGGCGCCGTCCTCGGCGCCCCACTCGGCGGCCTCGCGGTCGCCGTCGGAGGCCCCGCCACCGCCTTCGGCGTCGCCGGAGTGCTCTTCGCCCTCTCGCTGCCCCTGCTGAGCGCGCTCCGGCTCCGCCCGCTCCCCGCCGCCGACGAGGCCCGCGACGCCACCGCCCTGCGCGACCTCGCCGACGGACTGCGCTACCTGCGCGGGCACCGCCTCCTCGGCCCGCTGATGATCGTCGTGCTCCTCAGCGACCTCGGCTTCGTCGGCCCCCTCAACGTCGGCCTCGCCGTCCTGTCCGCAGAGCGCGGCTGGGGCGCCTCCGGCATCGGCTGGATCCTCGCCGGATTCGGTACGGGCGCGGGCGCCGCCTCCCTGCTCCTGGCCGTGCGCGGGCGCGTCCCGCGCGCCGGGGCCGTCAGCGGCTGGACCATGACGGTCGGCGCCGTCTCCATCGGCGCCCTCGCCTTCACGCCGTACCTGCCCGTCGCCGCCGCCGTCGCCCTGTCCGTCGGCCTGTTCGCCGGACTCTCCGGGGCGCTGGTCAACGCCCTCGTCCAGACCGAGTGCGACCCCGCCTACCTCGGCCGGGTGACCGCCGTCTCCAGCCTCGCGAGCCTGGGCATAGCCCCGCTGTCCTTCCCCGTCACCGGCGCGGCGATCGGCCTGTGGGGCCCCGGCCCGGTCTTCGCCGTGAGCGCCTCGATCTGCGCCCTGGCAGGCGTGTACACCCTCGCGGTCCCGGCCCTCCGCCGCGCCGAACTACCGACCGGCTAGATCCCCAGCTGCTTGGTCTCCCGCAGCCGCTCGATCGCCTCCGGCTCGCCGTCCAGGGCCACCTTCGCCGAGTCCCGGCGGCCGTACAGGTACATCACCAGCTCGCCCGGCTCCCCGGAGGCCGTCACCACCGGGGTGCCGCGGTGGGCGACCGCCGTCTGGCCGTTCGGCCGGCGCAGCACCAGGCCCACCGGAGCCTTGCGGCCGAGGAGCCGGGCCATCCGCTCCAGGCGGGACCAGAGGGCGTCCGCGAAGACCGGGTCGAGCTCGCGCGCCGACCAGTCGGGCTGCGCCCGCCGGACGTCCTCCGCGTGCACGTAGAACTCGACGACGTTCGCCCCCTCGTCCACCTGCTTGATGGTGAAGGGCGAGAACCGCGGCGGGCCCGTCCGGATGAGCTGGATCAGCTCCTCGTACGGCTTCTCGGCGAACTCCGCCTGCACCCGGTCCTGCCGCTCCTTCAGCGCCGGTACGAGGGAGCCGGCCGCCGCGTCCGGGCGCCGCTCCCGCACCACCACATGGGCCGCGAGGTCCCGGGTCCGCCAGCCCTCGCAGAGCGTCGGCGCGTCCGGGCCCGCCGCCTCCAACAGATCGGCGAGCAGAAGCCGTTCACGTTTCGCATGGGTCGACATGCCTGCCAGCGTACGACCGGGGGACGCCGTCCGCCCAGTGGACGCCCCGCCGGACACCGCCTTCGAGCGCGGCACAATATCCCCATGAGCACGCCCCGGACCCCCAGCGACCTCGACCCCGCCATCGCCGCCCGCCTCAAGCGCAGCGCCGACGGGCTCGTCCCCGCCATCGCCCAGCAGTACGACACCGGCGAGGTGCTCATGCTCGGCTGGATGGACGACGAGGCCCTCCACCGCACCCTCACCACCGGCCGCTGCACCTACTGGTCCCGCAGCCGCAACGAGTACTGGGTCAAGGGCGACACCTCCGGGCACGTCCAGCACGTCAGGTCCGTCGCCCTCGACTGCGACGCCGACACCCTCCTCGTCCAGGTCGACCAGGTCGGCGCCGCCTGCCACACCGGCGCCCGCACCTGCTTCGACGCCGACGTGCTCCCCGTATCCCAGTAAGGTCCGGTGCCATGGATCTCGAGACCTTCCGCAAGCTGGCGGCCGACCGCCGCGTCATCCCCGTCAGCCGCAGGCTCCTCGCGGACGGCGACACCCCGGTCGGGCTCTACCGCAAGCTGGCCGCCGAACGCCCCGGAACCTTCCTCCTCGAATCCGCGGAGAACGGCCGCAGCTGGTCCCGCTACTCCTTCATCGGGGTCCGCAGCGACGCGACCCTGACCGTGAAGGACGGGCAGGCGCACTGGCTGGGCACCCCGCCCGTCGGCGTCCCCGTCGACGGCGACCCGCTCGCCGCCCTGCGCGCCACCGTCGAGACCCTCCACACCCCGCGCGACCTCGCCGGATGGGGGTCCCCCCGGCCGAAGGCCGGGGGAATGCCGCCGTTCACCGGCGGCATGGTCGGCTACCTCGGCTACGACATCGTCCGCCGCCTGGAGAAGATCGGCGAGCACGGCCGCGACGACCTGAAGCTCCCCGAGCTGACCATGTTGCTCACCAGCGACCTCGCGGTCCTCGACCACTGGGACGGCTCGGTCCTGCTGATCGCCAACGCGATCAACCACAACGACCTGGAGACCGGCATCGACGAGGCGTACGCGCACGCCGTCGCCCGCCTCGACGCCATGGAGGCCGACCTGGCCCGCCCGGTCGCCACCGCCCCCACCGCGCTCCCGGCCTCCGAGCTCCCCGAGTTCTCCGCCCTCTGGGGCGGCCCGGCCTACCAGGACGCGGTCGAGGACATCAAGGAGCGCATCCGGGCGGGCGAGGCCTTCCAGGTCGTGCCCTCGCAGCGCTTCGAGACCCGCTGCACCGCCTCCGCGCTGGACGTGTACCGGGTCCTGCGGGCCACCAACCCGTCCCCGTACATGTACCTCTTCCGCTTCGAGAACGGCTTCGACGTCGTCGGCTCCTCGCCCGAGGCGCTCGTCAAGGTCGAGGACGGGCGGGCGATGCTCCACCCCATCGCCGGCACCCGGCACCGCGGCGCCACCCCGCAGGAGGACCACGACCTCGCCGAGGAGCTGCTCGCCGACCCCAAGGAGCGCGCCGAGCACCTCATGCTCGTCGACCTCGGCCGCAACGACCTCGGCCGCGTCTGCACACCCGGCTCGGTCGAGGTCGTCGACTTCATGTCGGTCGAGCGCTACTCGCACGTCATGCACATCGTGTCCACCGTCACCGGCGAGGTCGCCGAGGGCCGGACCGCCTTCGACGTCCTCACCGCCTGCTTCCCCGCCGGCACGCTCTCCGGCGCGCCCAAGCCCCGCGCCATGCAGATCATCGAGGAGCTCGAACCCTCCCGGCGCGGCCTCTACGGCGGATGTGTCGGTTATCTCGATTTCGCCGGCGACGCCGACACGGCCATCGCCATCCGTACGGCCCTGCTCCGCGACGGCACCGCGTACGTGCAGGCCGGAGCGGGTGTCGTCGCCGACTCCGACCCGGTCTCCGAGGACGACGAGTGCCGCAACAAGGCCGCGGCGGTACTCCGCGCCGTCCACACCGCCAACCGGATGAACGGCAACTGAGCACGTAGGGGATAGTGGGGTACGTGAGTGCCGTACCCGTACCCCAGCCCCGGGCCGCCCGCGCGGCCGTCCCCACCGGCGGCCGCCGCAGCCTGGCCGCGGCCCTCCTCCTCGGCGCCCTCGGCGCCACCGTCGTCCTCCTCTCGGCCGGCCAGATCTGGGCCGAGGGCACGGCGTCCGTCGGCGGCGGGAGCGTCCCCGTCGAGGCCGACGGCGGCGCCGTCACCGGCGTGCCCACCGCCCTCGCGATCGTGGGCCTCGCCGCGCTCTTCGCCGTCTTCGCCGTCCGCCGCACCGGCCGCACGCTCGTCGCCGCGCTCCTCGCGCTCAGCGGCGCGGGCGCGGCGCTCGCCGCGTTCCTCGGCGCCTCCGACAGCGACGCGCTCGACGCCGAGGCCGCCCGGATCAGCGGCGACACCGCCGCCGCCGTCGCGGGCCTCAGCCACACCGTCTGGCCGTACGTGACCGCCGCGGGCGCCGTCCTCATCCTGCTCGCCGGCCTCTTCGCCCTCCGCTTCGGCAAGAACTGGCCGGCGATGGGCGGCCGCTACGAGCGCTCCGGCACCCCCCGCGCCGGCCGCAAGGCCCCGACGACCGACCCGGACCGGCCCGAGGACCTCTGGAAGGCCCTGGACCGCGGCGAGGACCCGACGCGCGGCGAATGACGCGGGACGGGGGACCTGCCCGTCGGTCCTCCGAGGACGACCGACGGCGGTCCGAACGCGACGCGTGATCGTCCCGGCACCCCCGATTCACCCTCGCGCGCCCGCGTACGGGACAATGAGGGCCGAGTGTCCGCGCACGCGAGACCTCACCATCGAGCAACTGCAACGAGGAGCAACTCATGGCGGGCAGCGCCCACGGACACACCCCGGCCGCCTGGACCGGTGTCATCATCTCCTTCATCGGCTTCTGCATCGCCGGCGTCTTCATGGTGGCCGCCAACCTGCCCGGCTTCTGGGCCGGCATGGGCGTCATCGTCCTCGGCGGCATCGTCGGCGGTGCGATGAAGGCGGCAGGCCTCGGCATGCCGAAGGAGTCGGCGGACGTCACCGCCGCCCGCGAGACCGCGACCGCGACCGCCCGGGCCCGCGCCTGACGCGACACGACGCATCCGAGGGCGCAGTCCGGCCGTGCCGGGCTGCGCCCTCGCGCGTCAGGGGCGAGAATCACCGGGTGGACGCGCAGCCGACGGCCGGAGCCGTGACCGACGATTCCCCCACCCAGCCGGGTGGACCCGCCTGCCCGAATGCCGCCGCGCCGGCGCCGGACGTGCCGGGGGAGGGGGACACCGCCGCACCACCCCCCGAAGCCGCCGCGCCGCTCGTACGGCCGGGCTACGACGGCCGGCCCGGCGCGCCGCTCGTACCGCCGGGCGCACCGCTCGTCCCGCCGGAGGGGCGCCTGCCGGCGGCGCCCGGTGGCTGGTCCGGGGTGTACGTCCCGGCGCCGCCGACCCCGCCGCGGTCGCTCGCGCGGCGGCTGGCCGCACCGGTCGCCACCCTCGCCGGGGTCGTCGCCGCGTTCGCCTACGTCGGGGCCGTCGACCCCAACGAACCCGGGCACTACCCCGTCTGCCCACTCCTCCGCTTCACCGGCATCTACTGCCCCGGCTGCGGCGGGCTCCGCAGCGCCCACGCCTTCGCCCACGGCGACCTCCCGGCCGCCCTCGGCGCCAACGCCCTCGCCGTCGTCGGCTACGGAATCTTCGCCGTCGTCATGGCCGTCTGGCTGATTCGTGCCGTCCGCGGGGTGCCCATGCGCCTCGCGGTCTCCCCGGTCTGGTGGTGGGGGATCGGGGCCGTCCTCGCCCTGTTCACCCTGGTCCGGAACCTTCCCTTCGGCTCCGCGCTGGCTCCCTGAGAGCCCCCAGCGGGCCCGCGGGGACCCCGTCGGGAGTCCCAGCAGGTGGGACGCGACTCCGGCCGATGCGATTCCGGGGCCGTCCTGCGGATAGGATCGAAGTGGCTGAACCTGGTTCATCATCACCGTCCCGGAAGGGGGCCCCTCGCGTGAGTGTGCTCGACGAGATCATCGAAGGCGTACGCGCCGACCTCGCAGAGCGGCAGGCGCGGGTCACCCTCGACGAGCTCAAGGAGCGCGCCGCCAAGGCGCCGCAGGCCAAGGACGGCGTCGCCGCACTGCGCGGCGACGGCGTCAAGGTGATCTGCGAGGTCAAGCGCTCCAGCCCGTCCAAGGGCGCGCTCGCCGCGATCGCCGACCCGGCCGGACTCGCCGCGGACTACGAGGCGGGCGGCGCCGCCGTCATCTCCGTCCTCACCGAGCAGCGCCGCTTCGGCGGCTCGCTCGCCGACCTGGAGGCCGTCCGCGCCCGGGTCGACATCCCGGTGCTGCGCAAGGACTTCATCGTCACCGCGTACCAGCTCTGGGAGGCACGGGCGTACGGAGCGGATCTCGCGCTCCTCATCGTCGCCGCCCTGGAGCAGGAGGCGCTCGTCTCCCTCATCGAGCGTGCCGAGTCCATCGGGCTGACCCCGCTGGTCGAGGTCCACGACGAGGACGAGGTCGAGCGCGCCGTCGACGCGGGCGCCCGCATCATCGGCGTCAACGCGCGCGACCTCAAGACCCTGACGGTCGACCGCTCCACCTTCGAGCGCGTCGCCCCCGAGATCCCCGACCACATCGTCAAGATCGCCGAGTCCGGCGTCCGCGGCCCGCACGACCTCATCGCCTACGCCAACGCGGGCGCCGACGCGGTCCTGGTCGGCGAGTCCCTCGTCACCGGCCGCGACCCGAAGGCCGCCGTCGCCGACCTCGTCGCCGCCGGCGCCCACCCGGCCCTCCGCCACGGCCGGAGCTGACCGAGCCATGACCCCCCGCCACGACACGCCGACCACCCGGGGCACCGCCCCGGGCCCGGTCGGCATGCCGTCGGCGGCCTCCGTGGGGCGGCGCCGCCGGCTGCGTACCGCCGCGTCCGTCCCCGCCCACGCCCCGCTGGCCCGCGGCTGCCGACCGCGTGGCTGCCGTGCGCCCGCCCGCCGTGTCCACGGCCGCCGGGTGCGGTACGTCATCGGCTCGGAGCCGGGCCAGGTCAACGGCATGCGATGGCGCCCGCGCCTCGCGCGCACCTTCACGTAAACGCCACCCCCGTGTGGGCAATCGTTCCGCAGGGCGGAACGGGTGGGCACACGGGACGGCGTCCTCGGCGGCGCCTCCGCCCCCTGCACCTGCCCGCACCACCTGAGCGCCGTACCTGTGGTGCGCGTTCAGGCGCGGGAGCCCAGGCCCGGCACGGGGCGCCGTCCGTTGAGCCCACCCGTTCCGCCCTTGCGGAACGTATGCCCACAACGGGCGGGGTTGCCGTACGTGAGTGCGTCGCGCGCATAACGTGACCATCGACCCCACGTATCCCGGGGCACCCGCCCCGCGAGGAGCATCCGCATGTCCAGCGAGTTCTTCATCCCGGACCTGGAAGGCCAGGTCCCCAGCCCGGAGGGCTACTTCGGCGCCTACGGCGGCAAGTTCATCCCGGAGGCCCTCGTCGCCGCCGTCGACGAGGTCGCCGTCGAGTACGAGAAGGCCAAGGCAGACCCCGAGTTCGCCCGCGAGCTCAACGACCTGATGGTCAACTACACCGGCCGGCCGAGCGCCCTCACGGAGGTGCCCCGGTTCGCCGAGCACGCCGGCGGCGCCCGGGTCTTCCTCAAGCGTGAGGACCTCAACCACACCGGCTCGCACAAGATCAACAACGTGCTCGGGCAGGCCCTCCTGACCAAGCGCATGGGCAAGACGCGGGTCATCGCCGAGACCGGCGCCGGCCAGCACGGCGTCGCCACCGCCACCGCCTGCGCCCTCTTCGGTCTCGACTGCACCATCTACATGGGCGAGATCGACACCCAGCGCCAGGCCCTCAACGTGGCCCGGATGCGGATGCTCGGCGCCGAGGTCATCGCCGTGAAGTCCGGCAGCCGCACCCTCAAGGACGCCATCAACGAGGCGTTCCGCGACTGGGTCGCCAACGTGGACCGGACGCACTACCTGTTCGGCACCGTCGCCGGCCCGCACCCCTTCCCCGCCATGGTCCGCGACTTCCACCGGGTCATCGGCGTCGAGGCCCGCCGCCAGATCCTGGAGCGCGCCGGACGGCTGCCCGACGCGGCCATCGCCTGCGTCGGCGGCGGCTCCAACGCGATCGGGCTCTTCCACGCCTTCGTCCCGGACGCGGGCGTGCGCCTGATCGGCTGCGAGCCGGCAGGACACGGCGTCGAGACCGGCGAGCACGCGGCCACCCTCACCGCCGGCGAGCCCGGCATCCTCCACGGGTCCCGCTCCTACGTCCTCCAGGACGAGGAGGGGCAGATCACCGAGCCGTACTCGATCTCCGCCGGACTCGACTACCCCGGCATCGGCCCCGAGCACGCCTACCTCAAGGACAGCGGCCGCGGCGAGTACCGGGCCGTCACCGACGACGCGGCCATGCAGGCGCTGCGGCTGCTCTCCCGTACCGAGGGCATCATCCCGGCCATCGAGTCGGCGCACGCGCTCGCCGGGGCCCTGGAGGTCGGCAAGGAGCTCGGCAAGGACGCCCTGCTCCTCGTGAACCTCTCCGGGCGCGGAGACAAGGACATGGACACGGCCGCCCGCTACTTCGGGCTGTACGACGGGGAGGGCTCCAAGTGACGACCGGGAACATCCAGCTGCTCGGCGACACCCTCGCCAAGGCCAAGGCCGAGAACCGGGCCGCGCTCATCGCCTACCTGCCGGCCGGCTTCCCGACCGTCGACGGCGGCATCGCGGCCATCAAGGCCGTCTTCGACGGTGGCGCCGATGTCGTCGAGGTCGGGCTCCCGCACAGCGACCCGGTCCTCGACGGGCCGGTCATCCAGACCGCCGACGACATCGCGCTGCGCGGCGGCGTGAAGATCGCCGACGTCATGCGGACGGTCCGCGAGGCCCACGAGGCCACCGGCAAGCCGGTCCTCGTCATGACGTACTGGAACCCGATCGACCGGTACGGCATCGAGCGCTTCACCGAGGAGCTCGCCGAGGCCGGCGGCGCGGGCTGCATCCTGCCCGACCTGCCGGTCCAGGAGTCCGCGGTCTGGCGCGAGCACGCCGACAAGCACGGTCTCGCGACCGTCTTCGTCGTCGCGCCCAGCAGCAAGGACGCGCGTCTCGCCACCATCACGGCGGCCGGCTCCGGCTTCGTCTACGCCGCCTCGCTCATGGGTGTCACCGGCACCCGCGAGTCGGTCGGCGAGCAGGCGGCCGACCTGGTCCGCCGCACCCGCGCCACCTCCGAACTGCCGGTGTGCGTCGGGCTCGGCGTCTCCAACCCCGCGCAGGCGCGTGAGGTCGCGGCCTTCGCCGACGGCGTCATCGTCGGCTCCGCCTTCGTGCAGCGGATCCTCGACGCCGACGGCGACGAGGCGGCCGGGCTCACCGCCGTAAGGGAACTGGCGGCCGAACTCGCCGAGGGCGTCCGGCGCGTTTCGTAGCCCGTATGGGTGGAACTGGGACCGGGGAGGCGCGGATGTGCCTCCCCGGTTCGTTGCCTGGGGCGTGAGCGAGAACAAGCGGAACGGTTCGCAGAGTGCCCGGGAGCGACTCAAGGAGCAGCGTGAGCGTGACAAGGCCCGCGAGAAGCAGCGGCGCGTCCTGATCGTGTCGGCGGCGGTGGTCGGCGTCCTCGGCCTGGCCGCGGTCGTCGGCGTGATCGCCGCGGGCGGCGACAAGGACGGCGGATCCGACAAGGCGGGACCGGTGGTCGCGCCCACGGGCTCCGTCGAGGGCGACAAGCCCGCCATCCCCGCGGGCAAGGCGGACGCCCCGTCGACGCTCGCGGTCTGGGAGGACTTCCGTTGCCCGGCGTGCGCCCAGTTCGAGAACGTCATGCGGGACACGATCCACGAGCTGGAGGCCTCCGGCGCGCTCAAGGCCGAGTACCACCTCGCCACCCTCATCGACGGGAACATGGGCGGCAGCGGCTCGCTGCGCGCGGCGAACGCGGCCGCGTGCGCCCAGGACGCGGGGAAGTTCACCGCGTACCACGACACGCTCTACATCAACCAGCCGCCGGAGACGGACGACGCCTACGGGAAGAACGACAAGCTGATCGAGCTGGCGGCGAAGGTCCCGGGGCTCGACACACCGGCCTTCCGCAGCTGTGTGAACGACGGCACGCACGACAGCTGGGTGGTGAAGTCGAACGAGGCCTTCCAGAAGGGCGGCTTCCGCGGCACCCCTTCGGTCCTCCTCAACGGAGAATCGATCTTCCCGACCAAGGGGAACGAGCAGATCTCCCCGGCGAACCTGAAGAAGTGGGTCGCCGAGGCCAACAAGGGCAAGAAGCCGGGCACCGCCTCCCCCTCGGCGGGCTAGCCGGCGGATTGGTTACCCAGAAGTTGCCGGGTGGGCTGCCGTCCTGCCCGCCCGGCAGGGTAGCGTCGGTCCTGCCATGGACCTTGCCTATATTCCCAGCCCGTCGACCGGCGTGATCCACCTCGGACCGATCCCGCTGCGCGGCTATGCCTTCTGCATCATCATCGGTGTCTTCGTTGCCGTCTGGCTCGGCAACAAGCGCTGGATCGCCCGGGGCGGCACTGCCGGCACCGTGGCCGACATCGCCGTCTGGGCGGTGCCCTTCGGCCTCGTCGGCGGACGCCTCTACCACGTGATCACCGACTACCAGCTGTACTTCAGCGAGGGTGAGAACTGGGTCGACGCCTTCAAGATCTGGGAGGGCGGCCTCGGTATCTGGGGCGCCATCGCGCTCGGCGCGGTGGGCGCCTGGATCGGCTGCCGCCGGCGCGGGATCTCCCTGCCGGTGTACGCGGACGTCATCGCCCCCGGTATCGCCTTCGCCCAGGCCATCGGCCGCTGGGGCAACTGGTTCAACCAGGAGCTCTACGGCAAGGCGACCGACGTGCCGTGGGCGCTGAAGATCACCGAGGGGCCGAACCGCGAGGCCGGGCTCTACCACCCGACCTTCCTCTACGAGTCGCTGTGGAACGTCGCCGTCGGCTTCCTGGTCATCTGGGCCGACCGCCGCTTCAAGCTCGGCCACGGGCGGGCGTTCGCGCTGTACGTCGCGGCCTACTGCTCGGGCCGCGTGTGGACGGAGGCGCTGCGCGTCGACGAGGCGCACCACATCCTGGGCCTGCGGCTCAACGTGTGGACCGCGATCATCGTCGGCCTGCTGGCCGTCGTCTACATGGTGCTCTCGGCCCGCCTGCGGCCGGGCCGCGAGGAGATCGTGGAGCCGAGGGCCGCGGAGAAGGCCGCCGGGAAGACGGACGCCGTCGAGGGTGCCGACGTCACCGAGGCCACCGACGCCGCCGATGCCGTCGAGGACAAGGCCGACGGGCCCGCGGACAGGGCCGACCGGCCCGACGACGAGGACAGGGAAACCGACGACAACGGCGCCGATCACGGCGCCGGGTCGGCCGCCAAGGGCTGACCGGGACTGACGACGCGAGGGCCGCCGGGACCGAGAGGTCCCGGCGGCCCTTTCCTGTGCGGTCAGCCCGCGCGGGCCGCGAGGGCGAGGACCCGGTGGGCGCCCTCCACCACGGCCGCGTCGACGAAACGGCCGTCCGGGAGGGCGAGGGCGCCCTGCTCGGTCGCGGCCGCCTCGACGACCTCACGGGCCGCGTCGATCTCCTCCGGGGTGGGGAGGTAGGCGCGCTCGATGACCGGGAGCTGGCGGGGGTGGATGGCCGCCCGGCCGAGGAAGCCCATCGCCCGGCCCCGGGCGCAGCCGGCGGCGAGCGCGCCGAGGTCGCGGACGTCCGGGTGGACGGACTGGGCCGGGGGAGGGAGGCCGGCCGCACGGGCCGCGACCACCAGGCGGCCGCGCGGCCAGTCGAGGCCGCTGTCCTCCCGTACCCCCAGGTCGGCGCGGAGGTCGGCCTCGCCGAGCGCGATGCCGCGGACCGCGGGGTGGGCGGTGGCGATGGCGTAGGCGTGCTCCACGGCGAGGGCGTTCTCCAGGAGCGGATAGAGCGGGAGGCCCTGCGCGAGTTCGGCGATCCGGTGGATGTCAGTGGCGTGTGTCACCTTGGGTACACGGAGACCGCGGAGGCCGGGGAGGGGGGCCAGGGTGGGAATGTCGCGCGAGGTGTGGACGCGGACGTGGACCGGGACGGGGTGGACGTCCGCGAGGAGATCGGCCGTGGCGTCGAGGGCGTACGCCTTGCGGTGCGGGGCGACCGCGTCCTCCAGATCGACGATCACGACGTCGGCGCCGGAGGACAGGGCCTTGCGGACGACCTCGGGGCGGTCGCCGGGCGCGTACAACCAGGTGAGGGGCGTGCGGGGGCGTGCCGTGCCGGGCTGGGCGGTCTTCTCGCCCGCGCCCGTCGGTTCTCTCGCGCCGGTGCGTTCTCGCGCGCCGGGGCTGCTGAGGGGGCTCATACCGCTCCTTGCTCGCGGAGGGCGTCGATCTCGGCGGGGGTGAGGCCGAGTTCGGAGAGGACGGCGGTGGTGTCGGCGCCGTGCGGCCGGCCGGACCAGCGGATGGCACCGGGCGTCTCGGAGAGGCGGAAGAGGACGTTCTGCATCTTGATCGGGCCGAGCTCGGGGTCCTCCACCTCGGTCACGGTGCGGAGCGCCTGGTACTGGGGGTCGGCGACGACGTCCCGGATGTCGTAGACGGGGGCGATGGCCGCCTCCGCCTTCTCGAAGGCCGCCATCGCCTCGTCGCGGGTGTGGCGGGCGATCCACGTGCCGACCGCCTCGTCCAGGACGTCCGCGTGCTCGGCCCGGCCCGTGCCGTCGGCGAACCACGGCTCGTCGATCAGCTCCGGACGGCCGACGAGCCGCAGGACCCGCTCGGCGATCGACTGTGCGGAGGTGGAGACGGCGACCCAGGAGCCGTCGGCGGTCCGGTAGGTGTTGCGCGGGGCGTTGTTGCGGGAGCGGTTGCCGGTCCGGGGCTGGACGTAACCGAGCTGGTCGTACCAGAGGGAGTGGGGCCCGATGACGGAGAGCATCGGTTCGATGATCGCCATGTCGACGACCTGGCCGCGGCCGGTCGCCGTCCTGGCGGTGAGCGCGGTCATCACCGCGTACGCCGTGGCCAGGGCTGCGATCGAGTCGGCGAGGCCGAAGGGCGGCAGGGTCGGCGGGCCGTCCGGCTCGCCGGTGATGGCGGCGAAGCCGCTCATCGCCTCGGCGAGGGTGCCGAAGCCGGGGCGATGGGCGTACGGGCCGAACTGGCCGAAGCCGGTGACGCGGGTCAGGACCAGACGCGGGTTGACCGTGGACAGCTCCTCCCAGCCCAGACCCCAGCGTTCCAGGGTGCCGGGGCGGAAGTTCTCCACGATCACGTCCGCGTCGGCGGCGAGCGCGAGCAGCGTGTCGCGGCCGCCCGGCGAGGACAGATCGAGGGTGATCGCCCGCTTGTTCCGGCCCAGGACCTTCCACCACAGGCCGATCCCGTCCTTGGCGGGACCGTGACCGCGGGACGGGTCCGGCTTGCGGGGGTGCTCGACCTTGACGACGTCGGCGCCGAAGTCGCCCAGCATCATGGCCGCGAGCGGGCCGGCGAAGAGGGTCGCGAGATCCAGGACGCGCAGCCCGTGCAGGGGCGCACGGGCGGTGGGGCTCGTGCCGGTCCTGTGGGCGGTGGCCGGTGCGTGGACGGTCATACGGCGTCGGCCTCCAGGATGTGGGGGGAGAGGAACGCGGCCTCGATCTCGACGCGGTACGGCATCGAGGTCGACGCGCCCTCGCGCTGGACGGAGAGCGCGGCGGCCGTCTGGGCCCAGGCGAGCGCCTCCGGGGCGGGACGGCCCTCGCCGAGGGCGACCGCCAGGGCGCCGACGAAGGTGTCGCCGGCCCCCGTGGTGTCCACGGCCCGGACCCGGGGCGCGGGGACCGCGACCGGTTCGGCGCCGCGCACCGCGTACAGGCTGCCGGCCGCGCCCAGGGTGACGACCACCTCGGGGACGTCCCGCAGCAGGGCCTGCGCGGCCGCGCGCGGGTCGGTGAGCCCGGTGAGCGCGGCGGCCTCGTGCTCGTTGGGCACCAACAGGTCGGTGGCGGCGAGGAGTTCCGGCGGCAGCGGCTGGGCGGGGGCGGGAGTGAGGATCGTACGGACGCCGAGCCGGCGGGCGGTGACGGCGCCCTCGACGACGACGGAGAGGGGGAGTTCGAGCTGGAGGAGCAGGGCGTCCGCGGTGCCGATGAGGGCCTCGTCGCCGTGGGTGAGGGAGATGACGGTGCCGTTGGCGCCGGGGACGACGACGATCGCGTTGCCGCCCTCGTCGTCGACGACGACATGGGCGGTGCCGGAGGAGCCCTCGGCGGTGCGCAGGAGATCGGTGTCCACCGCGCAGTGCTCCAGGGTGGCGCGGAGCCGGACCCCGAAGTCGTCCGCGCCGACCGCGCCGATCATCGCCACCTCGGCGCCGGCGCGGGCGGCGGCGACGGCCTGGTTGGCGCCCTTGCCGCCGGGGATCGTACGGAAGGAGCGGCCGGTGACCGTCTCGCCGAGGGCGGGGGCCCGCGGCACGTAGGCGATGAGGTCCATGTTCGTGCTGCCGAGCACGACGATGCTGGTCATGGGCGTACAGCCTCCATGTGTGTCAGTGCGGCCAGGGTGTCGAAGCCGATGCCGTCGAAGGACGGCACCGAGGTCGCCAGACGGTTCTTGAGAGGGGAGGTCCAGCGCTCGGGCAGCCGGTCCGGGTGCCCGGCGAGCAGCCCGGCGACCGAACCGGCGGTGGCGCCGTTGGAGTCGGTGTCCCAGCCGCCCGAGACCGCCGCGCAGACGGAACGCGAGAAGTCGCCGTCGGCGTGGGTGAGGGCGGCGGCGAGGAGGGCGGCGTTGGGGACGGCATGCACCCAGTGGTACCCGCCGAGTTCGGCGTGCAGCCGGTCGACGACCCGGTCGAAGTCGGCCTCCGCGGTGGCGTACGCGATACCGCGCCGGACGGCCTCCGCGAGGCGCGAGCGCGGCGGGATCACGCCGAGACCGGCGGCGAGCGAGCGGTGGACGTCGGCGGTGCCGGTCGCCGCGGCGGCGAGCGTGGCGGCGACGAACATGGCGCCGTAGACGCCGTTGCCGGTGTGCGTGAGGACCGCGTCCCGGTACGCCTGCGCGGCGGCGGCCACCGGATCGCCGGGGTGGGTCCAGCCGTGGACGTCGGCCCGGATCTGGGCGCCGATCCACTCCCGGAAGGGGTTGCGGTGGACGGCGGTCAGCGGGGGTTCGACGCCGTCCAGGAGGTTGCGGTAGGCGACGCGCTCGGCCGTGAAGGTGCGGCCGGCGGGGAGTTCGTCGAGCCAGAGGCGGGCGACGTCGGTGGTGGTGAAGTCACAGCCGTACCGCTGGAGGAGGAGCAGGTTGAGGAGGGGGTAGTTGAGGTCGTCGTCCTCGGGCATGCCGTCGATGTTCTCGGCGAGGGAGGTGGCGGCGGAGCGACGGTTCCAGGGGTGGGCGGCGAGCAGCTCCGGCGGGACGCCGCGGGCCGTGAACCAGGTGGTGAGGGGCCAGTTGCCGGCGGCGCGGGCGAGGGCGCGGAGGGCGGGGAGAGGGAGCTTCTCGACGGGCTTGCCGAGGAGACAGCCGACGGCGCGGCCCAGCCAGGCGGCGTGGAACCGGTCCCGGAGGGCGGTGTCCTCCATGCCGGGCCGGGTTGTGGGCAGGCGTTCCGCGGGGCGGAACGGGTGGGCACAACCCACGACGGCGCCGCACGCCGGGCGCGGGTCCAGGCGCGGAAGCCCAGGCCCGGCAGGGGGCGCCGTCCCCTGTGCCCACCCTCCCCCAAGCTCTCGGCTTCGCTCGAGCAGGGGGGACCCCCATCGCCCCTGGGGGTCCCCCCGGACGAAGTCTGGCGGAGGGACGATTGCCCACACGCGGGTGGGCGCGGGTTCGGGGGCCGTTGACGCCTGGATCGCGGGGAGGGCCGTGGGCTCGTGGGCCGAGAGGGGGGAGGGCAGGGACGCCAGGGTGTCCAGGAGGTCTTCTGCCAGGGGGCGGAGGTCCGGGCGGGGGGTTTCCGAGGCGCCGGCCGTCTCCGGGGCCGGGGGGCCGCCCGCTTTGGTCCAGCGAGCCGCCAAGGCTTCGGCTTCGCGGCCGTCCTCCGCCGCCTGGCGGAGTTCGTGGCCCACCAGGTCCTCCGGTTGGACCCAGGTCAGGCGGAGGGTCATCGGTCCGCGCTCGTCAGGGTCGCGAAGGCCGACTCGTGGGCACGGCGGACCGCGGTGTCCTGGACGAAGATCTCGCGGGCCACGTCCGCCAGCGCCCTCGCCGGGGCGTGCAGGTCCAGGCGGCTCGCCTCCGCCACCCGCTTCGCCCACTCGGAGGGGACGGCCGACTCCCCGTACAGGGCGCCCACGATCGCGCCCGCCATCGTGGCGATCGAATCGCAGTCACGGCCGTAGTTGACCGCCCCCAGGACCGTACGCCGGAAGTCGCCCCCGCCGACGAGCAGCATGCCCAGGGCCACCGGGAGTTCCTCGATCGCGTGGAGCCGGGAGGGGCGGCGGGCGCCGAGGGAGGGGGCGCGGTAGTCGGGGCCGACCGTGTCGAAGGGGGCCACCGCCCGGCGGAGGGGCGTGAGGGCGGATTCGAAGTCCGTGTGGCCGGAGGCGACTTCGACGACCGCCGCGATCGCCCCGCGCGTTCCGTCCTTCGCCAGCGACAGGGCCGTGTCGACCACCGACGCCGGCGTGGCGTCCGGCGCGCAGGCCGCCGCGACCGCCGCCGCGAAGACACCCGCCGCCTCCCGGCCGTACGAGGACTGGTGCGCGCCCGTGAGGTCGATCGCCTCGGCGTAGGCGGCCGCCGGATGGGCGGCGTTGACCAGGCCGACCGGCGCCATGTACATCGCCGCCCCGCAGTTGACGACGTTGCCGCTGCCGGCCTCGCGCGGGTCCACATGGCCGTAGTGGAGCCGCGTCACGATCCACTTCTCGGCGAGGAAGATCCGCTGGAGGGGGAGCGCCTCGGCCTCCAGCTCCGGGATCCACACGGGGGAGCCCATGAGTTCGGGGACGAGCTGGTCCGCGACCGCGTACGCGTCGAGGTGGCCGCGGACCTTCTCGTACACCCGGATCAGCGCGTGGGTCATCAAGGTGTCGTCGGTGACGTGCCCGTCGCCCTTGTGGTAGGGCGCGATGGGCCGGGCCGTGCGCCAGTCGCCGCCGTTCCAGGGGCCGACGATCCCGGTGACGCGGCCGCCGTGGCGTTCCACGATCTGCTCGGGGGTGTAGCCCTCGACGGGGCCGCCGAGGGCGTCGCCGACGGCGGCCCCGAGGAGACTGCCGGTGATCCGGTCATCCAGTGTGGGTGTCATGCCGGAATTGTCCACCTGGGGTGGCCGGTTCCGTGGCTCCGAGCAGCCCGGCGAGTTCCACCAGATCCGTACCCGCGAGCCGGGGCAGCGCACAGCCCGCGAGCGTCCTGCACGCCTCGCGCCAGCTCGCCGGGACCGAACCGCCGCCGCCCAGCGCGCCGGTGAGCGCGCCGGCGAGCGCCGGGGCCGAGTCGGCGACCCGGGAGAGGCAGGCGGCGGCCGGAACCGCGGCCGCCATCTCGCCCCGGGCGGCGGTGGCGAGGGCCAGGGCGACCGGGACGGTCTCGGCGGCGGCGATGCCGTAGCTGTAGACGTGGTCCACGATCTGGTGCTCCAGGAGCGGGACGAGCGCGAAGGCCGAGTCGGCGGCCCGGGCCAGCTTCACGGCGTGCCGGGCGTTGCGGCCGATCTCGGTGACGGGCGGGAGTTCGGCGAGCGCCGCCTCGACGGCCTCGTCGACCGTCGCCCCGGCGAGGGCCGCCGCGACGGCCGCCGCCGTGGCGCGGGCGCCGTGGACGCCGTCGCCGTCCTGGGTGTACCGGGCGTCGAACTCGGCGAGTTCGGCGGCGGCGTGGGGGTCGCCGGGGTGGACGACGGCGAGGACCGCGGCGCGGACGCAGGCCGCGTCGTCGAAGAAGTGCGGGTTGTCGTGGCCGGTGGCGGGCGGGCGCAGGCCGGTGGCGAGATTGCCGAGGCCCGCGCGGACCGAGATCCGGGCGCGGAGCGGCAGTACGGCCGACTCGACCTCGGGGGCGCGGTCGGCGGCGGCGGCGACCTGGCTCGCCAGGGCGTTCCAGGCGAGGTCCACGGCGGCGCGGAGCCTGCGGTCCGGGGGGAGCGTGGCGAACGTCCGGCCGGTGGAGGCGAGCACCGCCTCGGCGGTGAACACCGCCCACTCGGCGTCGTCGGAGGGGCCGAGGCGGAGGGGCTCGGGGGGCTGGTTGAGGGCGATGGGGACGGGGAGGGTGGTCGTCGCGTTCTGCTCGGCGAAGGTGTCGAGTTCTCGGGTGAGCCGGCGGGTCCATTCGGGCATGCGGGCGGCGCGGTGCCTTGCGGCGGGCCAGCCGGCGGCGTCGCCTGCGGCGATCCCGAGGAGGAGGCCCTCCGTTCTGTCGCGGGTCGCCCTGGCCTGGGCGGCCGGACCAGGGGACGCTGCCGGGTCCATGCGGGCGCTGCTCCAGGAACCTGTGCCCCGCACCGGGGGCGGGTCCTGCGGGGCACCGGTCGCCGGGGCGGTGCCCGGCATCGGGGGCTGTGCCCACCCGTTCCTCCCCCTAGCACTTCGTGCTGGGGAGGACCCCCATGCGGGACGACTGCCCACAGGGGTGGGAGCGGCGCTGGCGTCCGGCCTCAGGCCTGCGTCTGCGCCCGCGGCGGTGGCGACGGCGACGGCGACGGCGGTGGCGTCCGGCCACGGGGCTGCGCCCGCAGGGGCGTCCGGCCACGGGGCTGCGCCCGCAGGGGTGGCGACGGCGACGGCGGTGGCGTCCGGCGCGGCAGCGGTGTCGGCAGGCGCGGTGGTGTCCGGCCCTGGGGCTTGGCCCGCGGTCGTTTTCGGGTCTGCGCTCATCAGGCTTGTGCCTCCGGGGTCAGCAGGTCCGCGATGTCCAGGACGTGGTAGCCGCGCATCGACGGGAGGCAGCTGCCCGTCACCGGGGCGATGGCCGAGGCCCAGTCGTCCGGGATCGAGCGCAGGCCGCCCGCCGCGCCGGCGAGGGCGCCCGCCACCGCCGCCGTCGTGTCGGCGTCGCGGCCCATGTTGACGGCGGTCAGGACGGAGGTGCGGAAGTCGCCCCGGGCCGCCGCGAAGGCGCCGAACGCCAGGCCCACCGCCTCCGGGGCCAGGTCCGTCCACGGGTAGCCGCCGATGACGACCGCCGAGCGGACCTGGCGCTCGCGGGTGAGCGGGTCCGGCTGGACGCGCTGGGCCGCGACGACCGCGCGGCGCAGCGAGCGGGCCGTCCACGAGTCCATCGGGACGACCGAGAGGGCCGCCGCGATGACCGATGTGACCGACTCGCCCGCCATCGCCGCCGCGACGCCCGCCGCCACCGCCTGGCCGCCGTAGATGCCCTCGCCGTCGTGGCTGACGCTGCCGTCGATCGCGACGAGCCGGGCCGCCTCCGCCGGGCGTCCGGCCGCGAAGACCCCGAAGGGGGCGGCCCGCATGGCCAGTCCGTCCGACCACGCGTGGCGGTGCTGGGCGGAGATGGGGGCCGCCAGGCCCCGGCGGAGGTTCTCCAGGGTGCCGCGCTCCGAGAAGCCCGCGCCCCGGAAGGGGCCTTCGTCGAGGTCGGCGATCCAGTGGTGCCAGGCCCGTTCCACGTGGTGGACGGTGAGGGCGGAGCCGTGCCGGGCGAGGAGCAGCGCCGAGAAGATGGCGTACTCCGTGTCGTCGGTGCCCGCCGGGCTGTCGGTCACGAACCCTTCGATGCGGCCCCAGCGGCGGCGGATCTCGGAGGGCCGCATGTTCTCGGCGGGCGCGCCGAGCGCGTCGCCGACGGCGAGGCCGAGGAGTGCTCCTCTCGCCCGTTCACGCGTGTCGCAGGCTGTGCTGGTCGCCATCTCGCACCCCTTCCTCGACGGGGGCGCCCACGACAGCGCCCCACTGCCTGGATCTGTGCCACCGCGGGGCGCGAACTCGCCGAAGAAACGTCTCTGTCACCCGGCTGACACCCCGCCAGGTTGGGTTGCCCTCACTGAGGCGGGCCTTAGTAAGTACGGCCTGGCTTGCTGGCGCGACCCTTACATCACGCGTAGTTTCGAGGGCGTTGGGGGCGGCGGGTGCATCCCTGCCCGCCGGAACGAGGGGAGAGCCATGTCCATCATCGAAGCTCAGGCGCCACTGCACGAGGCCCACCGCGACAACCACACGCACCGTGACGTCAACGGCGGTTGGCTGCGCCCCGCGGTGTTCGGCGCGATGGACGGACTCGTCTCCAACCTCGCCCTGATGACCGGCGTCGTCGGCGGCGCGGTCTCCACGCAGACCGTCGTCATCACCGGTCTCGCGGGCCTCGCGGCCGGTGCCTTCTCCATGGCGGCCGGCGAGTACACCTCCGTCGCCTCGCAGCGCGAGCTCGTCCAGGCGGAACTGGATGTCGAGCGCCGTCAGTTGCGCAAGCACCCGATCGACGAGATGGAGGAGCTCGCCGCGCTCTACGTCTCCCGCGGCGTCGAGCCCGCGCTCGCCCGCGAGGTCGCGATGCAGCTGTCGAAGGACCCCGAGCAGGCCCTGGAGATCCACGCCCGCGAGGAGCTCGGCATCGACCCGGACGACCTGCCGTCGCCGATGGTCGCCGCCGTCTCGTCCTTCGGCTCCTTCGCCCTCGGCGCGCTCCTCCCCGTCCTGCCGTTCCTGCTCGGGGCGACCGCGCTCTGGCCCGCCGTGCTGCTCGCGCTCCTCGGGCTCTTCGCCTGCGGCGCCCTGGTGGCCCGGGTGACCGCCCGCGGCTGGCTCTTCAGCGGGATGCGCCAGCTGGTCCTGGGCGGTGCCGCCGCAGCCGTCACGTACGGGCTCGGCATGCTCTTCGGGGCCGCGTTGTAGCCCCTGGGGCCAGTGTGGAATCCGTATCCCCGCAGGTACGGATTCCGTACCTCCACAGAAGACCGAGAGGCCTCCGAAAGGGGCCTCTCGGTCTTTTCGTGGCACCCTTTCGGGACAAAAGCCCTGAAACGGCTGTGACGTATATCCCTGACCCGATCCGTCGCAGTGATGAGACACTATGCACGACGCCACATATGTAGCCGGTTACTCGGCGGTTTCGAACCCGTGACCAACGGGAAAGAGGCCTGAGCGTCACCGGGCAATGAAGCCCACTCCACAAGCGACGGGTCGCCGGAGACCCGAACACTCTCCGGACCTCCGATCCGTCCCCCGCGGGACAGCCTCTGTCGCCGCACCCCACAGGTGAACCCACACCACCGCTCCGTATCGGTGATGTCCGCATGCTGGAATGAGCTATCCACTTCGCGAGAAGCCAGCCATCATGTAACCTGCACGAAATTTCGCGGAGGGCCAACGTCGTCCCTCGGCAGCTCCATATGCCACGACGACGACGGGAGAGCCGATGCGTTCCGACGCCTGGTCGCCCATGGACGGTCGCCCCGCTCCTCAGGGGATGTACGACCCCCGTAACGAACACGACGCCTGTGGTGTCGGGTTCGTGGCCACCCTCACCGGTGTAGCCAGCCACGCGCTGGTCGAGCAGGCGCTGACCGTACTGCGCAACCTCGAGCACCGAGGCGCCACCGGCTCCGAGCCCGACTCCGGTGACGGCGCCGGCATCCTGCTCCAGGTCCCGGACGCCTTCCTCCGCGAGGTCGCCGGATTCGCGCTCCCCGAGGCAGGCGCGTACGCCGTCGGCATCGCCTTCCTCCCCGCAGACGGCTCCGCACAGGCCGTCTCGCAGATCGAGACGATCGCCGCCGAAGAAGGCCTGACCGTCCTCGGCTGGCGCGAGGTCCCCGTCGCCCCCGAGCTGCTCGGCGCCTCCGCCCGCTCGACCATGCCGGTCTTCCAGCAGCTGTTCGTCGCCGACGGCGAGAACACGGGCATCGCCCTCGACCGCAAGGCGTTCGTGCTGCGCAAGCGCGCCGAGCGCGAGGCCGCGACGTACTTCCCGTCGCTCTCCGCCCGCACCATCGTCTACAAGGGCATGCTGACCACCGGCCAGCTGGAGCCCTTCTTCCCGGACCTGTCGGACCGCCGCTGCGCCACCGCCGTGGCCCTGGTCCACTCCCGGTTCTCCACCAACACCTTCCCGAGCTGGCCGCTGGCCCACCCGTACCGCTTCGTCGCCCACAACGGTGAGATCAACACCGTCAAGGGCAACCGGAACTGGATGACCGCCCGCGAGGCGCAGCTCGGCTCCGAGGTCTTCGGCGCGGGCTCGCTGGAGCGGATCTTCCCGATCTGCACCCCCGACGCCTCCGACTCGGCCTCCTTCGACGAGGTCCTGGAGCTCCTCCACCTCGGCGGCCGCTCGCTGCCGCACGCGGTCCTGATGATGGTCCCGGAGGCGTGGGAGAACCACGAGACCATGGACCCGGCCCGCCGCGCCTTCTACCAGTACCACTCCACGATGATGGAGCCCTGGGACGGTCCGGCCTGCGTCACCTTCACCGACGGCGTCCAGGTCGGCGCGGTCCTCGACCGCAACGGTCTGCGCCCCGGCCGCTACTGGGTCACCGACGAGGGCCTCGTCGTCCTCTCCTCCGAGGTCGGCGTCCTCGACATCGACCCCGCCAAGGTCGTCCGCAAGGGCCGCCTCCAGCCCGGCAAGATGTTCCTCGTCGACACCGCCGAGCACCGCATCGTCGAGGACGACGAGATCAAGGCCGCCCTCGCCGCCGAGCACCCCTACGAGGAGTGGCTGGAGACCGGCGAGATCGAGCTCTCCGACCTCCCCGAGCGCGAGCACATCGTGCACACCCACGCCTCGGTCACCCGCCGCCAGCAGACCTTCGGCTACACCGAGGAAGAGCTCCGCGTCATCCTCGCGCCGATGGCCCGCACCGCCGGCGAGCCCCTCGGCTCCATGGGTACGGACTCGCCGATCGCGGCCCTGTCCGCCCGCCCGCGACTGCTCTTCGACTACTTCACGCAGCTCTTCGCGCAGGTCACGAACCCGCCGCTGGACGCCATCCGCGAAGAGCTGGTGACCTCGCTGCGCTCCTCGCTCGGTCCCCAGGGCAACCTGCTCGAACCGACCTCCGTGTCGTGCCGCAGCGTCACCCTGCCCTTCCCGGTGATCGACAACGACGAGCTGGCCAAGCTCATCCACATCAACGCCGACGGCGACATGCCCGGCATGAAGGCCGCGACGCTCTCCGGCCTCTACCGGGTCTCCGGCGGCGGCGAGGCCCTCGCCGCCCGCATCGAGGCCATCTGTGCCGAGGCCGACACCGCCATCGAGGGCGGCGCCCGCCTGATCGTGCTCTCCGACCGGCACTCCGACGCCGAGCACGCGCCGATCCCCTCGCTGCTCCTCACCGCGGCCGTCCACCACCACCTCATCCGCACCAAGCAGCGCACCAAGGTGGGTCTGCTCGTCGAGGCCGGTGACGTCCGCGAGGTCCACCACGTCGCCCTGCTCATCGGCTACGGCGCCGCGGCGGTCAACCCGTACCTGGCGATGGAGTCCGTCGAGGACCTGGTCCGCGCCGGCACCTTCATCGAGGGCCTGGAGCCCGAGCAGGCCATCCGGAACCTGATCTACGCCCTCGGCAAGGGCGTCCTCAAGGTCATGTCCAAGATGGGCATCTCCACCGTCGCCTCCTACCGCGGCGCCCAGGTCTTCGAGGCCGTCGGCCTCGACGAGACCTTCGTCGCCACGTACTTCAACGGCACGGCCACCAAGATCGGCGGCGCCGGTCTCGACGTCGTCGCCAAGGAGGTCGCCGCCCGCCACGCCAAGGCGTACCCCGTCTCCGGCGTCCCCTCGGCGCACCGCGCCCTGGACATCGGCGGCGAGTACCAGTGGCGCCGCGAGGGCGAGCCGCACCTCTTCGACCCGGAGACCGTCTTCCGCCTCCAGCACGCCACGCGCACCAAGCGGTACGACATCTTCAAGAAGTACACGGAGCGGGTGAACGAGCAGTCCGAGCGCCTCATGACGCTCCGCGGCCTCTTCGGCTTCACCTCCGACCGCCCGTCGATCTCCCTCGACGAGGTCGAGCCGGTCTCCGAGATCGTCAAGCGCTTCTCCACCGGCGCCATGTCGTACGGCTCCATCTCCCGCGAGGCGCACGAGACGCTCGCCGTCGCCATGAACCAGCTGGGCGCCAAGTCCAACACCGGTGAGGGCGGCGAGGACCCGGACCGCCTCTACGACCCGGCCCGCCGCTCGGCGATCAAGCAGGTCGCCTCCGGCCGCTTCGGCGTCACCAGCGAGTACCTGGTCAACGCCGACGACATCCAGATCAAGATGGCCCAGGGCGCCAAGCCCGGCGAGGGCGGCCAGCTGCCCGGCCACAAGGTCTACCCGTGGGTCGCCAAGACGCGTCACTCGACGCCCGGCGTCGGCCTCATCTCGCCGCCGCCGCACCACGACATCTACTCCATCGAGGACCTGGCTCAGCTGATCCACGACCTCAAGAACGCCAACCCGGTCGCCCGCATCCACGTGAAGCTGGTCTCCGAGGTCGGCGTCGGCACGGTCGCCGCCGGTGTCTCCAAGGCCCACGCGGACGTCGTCCTCATCTCCGGCCACGACGGCGGAACGGGCGCCTCCCCGCTGACCTCGCTGAAGCACGCGGGCGGTCCCTGGGAGCTCGGCCTCGCCGAGACCCAGCAGACGCTGCTGCTCAACGGCCTGCGCGACCGGATCGTCGTCCAGACCGACGGTCAGCTGAAGACCGGCCGTGACGTGATCATCGCCGCGCTGCTCGGCGCCGAGGAGTTCGGTTTCGCGACCGCGCCGCTCGTCGTCTCCGGCTGCGTCATGATGCGCGTCTGCCACCTGGACACCTGCCCGGTCGGCATCGCCACCCAGAACCCGGTCCTGCGCGACCGCTTCTCCGGCAAGGCCGAGTTCGTCGTCAACTTCTTCGAGTTCATCGCCGAGGAGGTCCGCGAGCTCCTCGCCGAGCTGGGCTTCCGCACCCTCGAAGAGGCCGTCGGCCACGCCGAACTGCTCGACACCAGCCGCGCCGTCACCCACTGGAAGGCGCAGGGTCTCGACCTGGAGCCGCTCTTCTACGTGCCGGAGCTGCCCGAGGGCGCGGTCCGCCACGCCCTGATCGAGCAGGACCACGGCCTGGAGAAGGCCCTCGACAACGAGCTGATCGAGCTCGCCGCCGAGGCCCTGAACGCGGCCTCCGCCGAGGACGCCCAGCCGGTCCGCGCCCAGGTCGCGATCCGCAACATCAACCGCACGGTCGGCACCATGCTCGGCCACCAGGTGACGAAGAAGTTCGGCGGCGCCGGCCTCCCGGCCGACACCATCGACATCACCTTCACCGGCTCCGCCGGCCAGTCCTTCGGCGCCTTCCTGCCGAGCGGTGTCACCCTCCGCCTGGAGGGCGACGCCAACGACTACGTCGGCAAGGGCCTCTCCGGCGGCCGTGTGATCGTCCGCCCCGACCGGGGCGCCGACCACCTGGCCGAGTACTCGACCATCGCGGGCAACACGATCGGCTACGGCGCCACCGGCGGCGAGCTGTTCCTCCGCGGCCGCACCGGCGAGCGCTTCTGCGTCCGCAACTCCGGCGCCCTGGTCGTCTCGGAGGGCGTGGGCGACCACGGCTGCGAGTACATGACCGGTGGCACGGCGGTCGTCCTCGGCGAGACCGGCCGCAACTTCGCGGCCGGCATGTCGGGCGGTGTCGCCTACGTCGTCGACCTCGACCGGGACAACGTCAACTCCGGGAACCTGGAGGCGATCGAGACCCTGTCGGACACCGACAAGGCGTGGCTGCACGACGTCGTGCGCCGTCACTTCGAGGAGACCGCCTCCACGGTCGCCGAGAAGCTCCTCGCCGACTGGGACGCCGCGGCGGCCCGGTTCAGCAAGATCATCCCCACCACGTACAAGGCAGTGCTCGCCGCCAAGGACGCCGCTGAGCTCGCCGGTCTCTCCGAGGCCGAGACCACCGAGAAGATGATGGAGGCGGCGACCCATGGCTGACCCCAAGGGCTTCCTGACCACCGGGCGCGAAGTCGCCCAGACCCGTCCGGTGGGCGAGCGCGTCAGGGACTGGAACGAGGTCTACGTCCCCGGCTCCCTGCTGCCGATCATCAGCAAGCAGGCCGGACGCTGCATGGACTGCGGCATCCCGTTCTGCCACAACGGCTGCCCGCTCGGGAACCTGATCCCCGAGTGGAACGACTACGCCTACCGCGAGGACTGGTCGGCGGCGCAGGAGCGCCTGCACGCCACCAACAACTTCCCGGAGTTCACCGGCCGCCTGTGCCCGGCTCCGTGCGAGTCGGCGTGCGTGCTCGGCATCAACCAGCCGGCCGTCACCATCAAGAACGTCGAAGTCTCCATCATCGACAAGGCCTGGGACGCGAACGACGTCAAGCCGCAGGTGCCCGAGCGCCTCTCCGGCAAGACCGCCGCCGTCATCGGCTCGGGCCCGGCGGGTCTCGCCGCCGCCCAGCAGCTGACCCGGGCCGGCCACACCGTGGTCGTGTACGAGCGCGCCGACCGCATCGGCGGTCTCCTGCGGTACGGCATCCCCGAGTTCAAGATGGAGAAGCGGCACATCAACCGCCGCATCGAGCAGATGCGCGCGGAGGGCACCAAGTTCCGCACGGGCATCGAGATCGGCCGTGACCTGACGTCGACGGACCTGCGCAAGCGGTTCGACGCCGTGGTCATCGCCGCCGGCGCCACCACCGCCCGCGACCTGCCCGTCCCGGGTCGTGAGCTGGCCGGCATCCACCAGGCGATGGAGTACCTGCCGCTCGCCAACAAGGTCGTCGAGGGCGACTTCGTGGCCCCGCCGATCACCGCGGAGGGCAAGCACGTCGTCGTCATCGGCGGCGGCGACACCGGCGCGGACTGCGTCGGTACGGCGCACCGCCAGGGCGCGGCCTCGGTCACGCAGCTGGAGATCATGCCCCGCCCGGGCGAGGACCGGAACGCCGGCCAGCCCTGGCCGACCTTCCCCATGCTGTACAAGGTCACCTCCGCGCACGAGGAGGGCGGCGAGCGGGTCTACTCCGTCTCCACCACCCACTTCGAGGGCGACGAGGACGGCAACGTCCAGTTCCTCCACCTCGTCGAGGTCGAGTTCGTCGACGGCAAGCTGACCCAGAAGCCGGGCACGGAGCGGAAGATCCCCGCCCAGCTGGTCACGCTCGCGATGGGCTTCACCGGCACGGACGTGGAGAACGGCCTGGTCGCGCAGTTCGGTCTGGACCTGGACGAGCGGGGTAACATCGCCCGTGACGCGGACTTCGCCACCAACGTCGATGGCGTGTTCGTCGCCGGTGACGCCGGCCGCGGTCAGTCGCTCATCGTCTGGGCCATCGCCGAGGGCCGCTCCGCCGCCCGTGGCGTGGACCGCTTCCTGACCGGCGCCAGCTCCCTGCCGGCCCCGATCCGCCCGACGGACCGTTCCCTGATGGTCTGATCCCAGCGGATCCCCCTGAACGTCCCGTACAACGACGTACGGAACTGAGCGCAGCACCCCCTGAATGTCCCCGACCGGACGACCTGGGGGTGCTGCGGCGCGTTCTACGCAGTCGAGGGCGCGCGGAAGCGCGGGATGACGTGCTCGCCCCACTGGCGGATCGTCTCCAGGCAGGCCTCCTGCGGCACCGTGCCCATCTGGATCAGGCACATCACCTCGTCGACGCCGATGTCCCGGAGACGCTCGACATAGGCGATCGCGGTGGCGGCGTCCCCGTAGGCGTGGTCGGTGTTGTACGTGCCCGTGTCGACCGGGCGGGCGGGGACGTCGGCCTCGTGCAGCCGGGCGATGAGCTCCTGCCGCTGCCGGCCGAGCGCGCCCGTGTGGTCCTCGTCCTCCGCGTAGCCCGTGGGGGCGGGGGCGCCGCCGTACCAGTGGGCGATCGACTCGGCGAAGAAGCGCTGGCCCCGGGTGCCGAGCCGGAGGGCGCGGGCGGCGTCGTCGAGGACGATCGTCGGGCAGAGCGCGGAGAAGTGGTCGTTGACCTCGGTGGAGACGAACCGGGATCCGTCCCTGGAGGCGACGGCCTCGTCGTACACCGTGCGCATCGCCCGGACGTCCTCGGCGCCGGCGAAGCCCATCACCAGGGCGCCGATGCCGAGTTCGGCGGCCTGCCGGAGGGATTCGTGCTGCGAGCAGGCCATGAAGAGCGGCGGATGGGGCGTCTGTACGGGGCGGGGGAGGACCGCGCCGGGGCCGATGTCGAGCGTGCCGTGCCACTCGAACTCCGGCTTCCGCCACGCGGCGGCGAAGATCCGCAGGGCCTCCTCGGTCTGCGGGCGGGTGTCCTCCGGGCGCACCCCGAACATCCGGGTCTCCTGGCGGGTCGCGCCCCGGCCGGCGCCGACGTCGACCCGGCCGCCGGAGAGCACGTCGAGCATGGCGGCGCGTTCGGCGACCCGGACCGGGTGCTGGTAGCCGAAGGGCATGGTGACCACGCCGTGGCCGACCCGGATGGTCCGGGTGCGGGCGGCGACCCAGGTCAGGAAGATCTCGGACGCGCTCATGTGGGCGTACTGGACGAGGGAGTGGTGCTCGACCGCCCAGATCCGGTCGAATCCCATCTCCTCGGCGAGGACGGCCTGTTCGACGCAGTCGTGGAGGACCTGGTGTTCGCGGTCGGGGGTGGGGTCGACGAGCTGTGCTTCGAAGATCATGGAGAACTTCACGGGACGCTCCTCCCGGGGCAGGCCAGTTCTATGCCTAATCGAAATACTTCTAGCAGTCATAGAGGGAGGAAGGAAGGGCCGTAGACTGCCCTCCGTGGTGGACTCCGTGGTGGACCAAGAGGCCGTGCCAGAGCTTCCCGCGACCAGCTGGGCGGTGCTCGGACTGCTCTCCCACGGACGGGAGTTGTCCGGCTACGACGTCAAGAAGTGGTCCGACCGCTCCCTCGGCCTCTTCTACTGGAGCCCGTCCTTCAGCCAGATCTACAGCGAGCTGAAACGCCTGGAGAACCGCGGCTACGCCACCTCGCGGCTCGTCGCCCCCGAGACCGGCACACGCGACAAGCGCGTCTACCGGATCACCGACGAGGGCCTCGCCGCCGTCCGCACCTGGGCCCGCACGGCCCCCCTCGACCCGCCCGTCCTCAAGCACGGGCCGATGCTGCGGCTCTGGCTCGGACACCTCCTCGAACCCGAGCGGATGAGGGAGATCCTGGGCGCGCACCGGGAGTACGCCGAGCGCATGCGGCGGCGCGCCGAGGCGGACGTGGCGGACGCCGGGGCGGACGAGGCGTGGGCGTACCCCCGGCTCACCCTCACCTGGGCCGAGCGGTACTACACGGCCGAACGCGACCTGGCCGACGCCATGCTCGCGGACATCGAGGAGTTGGAGGGGGAACGGCCATGGCAATGAGCCTGCGGAAGGTCGAGGAGACCGCACCCGCCCTGGTGAGTCTGTACAAGTCCGCGGGGGACTCGCTCCAGCGGCACGGCATGAGCGGACAGCGGGTCGCCGTCTACCTCGTCGTCGACTACTCGGGCTCCATGAAGCCGTACTACGCCAACGGCACCGTCCAGGCCCTCGCCGACCGGGTCCTCGGGCTCTCCGCGCACCTCGACGACGACGGGCGGGTGCCGGTGGTCTTCTTCTCCACCGACATCGACGCCGAGACCGACATCCGGCTCGACGACCACGTGGGCAGGATCGACCGGATCGTCGCCGGGCTCGGCCACATGGGGAAGACGAGCTACCACCTCGCCATGGACGCCGTCATCGACCACTACCTGGACAGCGGCTCCACCGCGCCCGCGCTCGTCGTCTTCCAGACCGACGGCGGGCCGATCAACAAGCTCGCCGCCGAGCGGTACGTGTGCAAGGCGGCCCGGCTGCCGATCTTCTGGCAGTTCATCGGCTTCGGCGACCCCGGCAGCCGGCAGTTCGAGTTCCTGCGCCGGCTCGACGAGCTGGACGTGCCGGGGAAGCGGCCGCTCGACAACGCCGGCTTCTTCCACGCGGGGCAGGACCCGAGCAGGGTCCCGGACGCGGAGCTGTACGACCGGCTCGTCTCCGAGTTCCCCGTCTGGCTCGCCGCGGCCCGGGCCCAGGGCGTCGTCCGGTCGTGAGACCGGTCCTGCTCTCTCCCTCCGGGAATTCGTTGGCTCCCGGTCACGGCCGCGGGCAATCATGACGCCATGACCTCTCTCGTACGACACGTGACCATCGACTGCTCCGACGCCTACGCCCTCGCGACCTTCTGGGCGAAGGTGCTGGACTCCAAGGTCTCCGACGAGGACAACCCGGGGGACGAGGAGGCGCTCGTCGAGTCGCCCGGAGCGCACCTCCTCTTCATCCAGGTGCCCGAGGCGAAGGCGGTGAAGAACCGCGTCCACCTCGACCTCCAGCCGCAGGACCGCAGCCGCGACGAGGAGGTCGAGCGGCTGCTCGGCCTCGGCGCCACCCTGCTCGACGACCGCCGCAACCCGGACGGCACGGGCTGGGCGACGATGGCGGACCCGGAGGGCAACGAGTTCTGCGTGGAGCGCAGCACGGCGGAGCGCGCGGCGACGGCGTGACGGCGGCGCGCTGAAGACGATGGAGTAATCCGGACAGTGGCTGTCGGGTATCCGGTGTTTCCTGGAGGCATGGGAGACACAGTCATGGGAGACACCGGAACCACCTGGCCCGCCTTCGAAGCCGCCGAACCCGAGCTCGCCGCCATCGTGCGGGAGCGCTTCGGGCAGTACACCCACCACGCCCTCGCCACCGTGCGGAAGGACGGCTCGCCCCGCCTCAGCGGCATCGAGGCGGACTTCCGCGGCGGGGAGCTCTGGCTCGGCATGATGCCGAACTCCCGCAAGGCGCTCGACCTGCGCCGCGACCCCCGCTTCGCGCTGCTCGCCAATCCGGGCGCCGGCACCGACATGGGCGGCGGGGACGTCCGGATCTCCGGGCGGGCGGTCGAGATCACCGACCCGGAGAAACTGGACCGGTACGCGGCCGAGGCGGGCGCCCCGCAGCCCTTCCACCTCTTCCGCGTGGAGCCGACCGAGGTCGTACGGACCTGGGTGGACGGCGAGGAGATCGTCTTCCGCAGCTGGGCGCCGGGACGCCCGACGCGGACCATCCGGCGCGGCAACGACGACAGCCCGCCCCGCGAGGACGCCTGACCCGTGGGTGGGCCGGCGCGCGGGGGACCAGAATGGGCACGTGCCGAACACTGCAAGCAAGAAGAAGAACCAGGTGAGCGGGGGGCCCGAGCGGCGCCGTGAGCTCCTCGACACGGCGGCCGAGGTGTTCGCCGCCCAGGGGTACAACGCCACCACCGTCCGTAAGATCGCGGACGCCGCCGGGATGCTCGCGGGCAGCCTCTACTACCACTTCGACTCCAAGGAGTCGATGCTCGACGAGATCCTCTCCACCTTCCTGAACGAGCTGTGGGAGGGGTACGACGCCGTCCTGGACGCCGAGCTCGGACCCCGCGAGACCATCGAGGCCCTGGTCACCGAGTCCTTCCGGGAGATCGACCGGCACCGCGCCGCCGTCGCCATCTACCAGAAGGAGTCCCTGCACCTCGCCGACCTGCCCCGCTTCGGATACCTCACGGACTCGCAGCGCAAGTTCGAGAAGGCCTGGCTCGGGACCCTGGAGCGCGGCGTGGCGGCCGGGGCCTTCCGCGCCGACCTCGACGTCCGCCTCACCTACCGCTTCGTCCGCGACACCGTCTGGGTCGCCGCGTCCTGGTACCGGCCGGGCGGACAGCACAGCCCCGAGGAGATCGCCCGCCAGTACCTGTCCATGGTCCTGGACGGCATCGCGGTGCGCACCGGCTGACCGTCCGCGGTCCGGAGGTGTCCGGGGACCGGGGGGTCGGGGCGGGAAGGTCCTGAGGCGCACTATTGTTCCGGTAGAGACATCCGGGACCCGTATCGCGTGTTCCGGGACAGACAGCCGGGGCCGTATCGCGTGTTCCGGGAGAGACAGCCGGGGCCCGTATCTCGTGTTCCGGGTAGAACAGCCGGGGCCCGCATCGCGCAGGTGCGGGCCCCGGCTGTGCCGCGCACCGGCAGGAAGGCACGAATGACCCGCTCCGAACGCTCCCAGAAGCGCGGCCCCCGCAGCGCCCAGGCGAAGTCCACGTCCCAGCCGAAGGGCCCCCGCGGCGGCCGTCGTCCCGCCGCGCCCCCGCCGCCGCAGGAGTTCACTCCGCCGGAGACGGTGACGCCCGCGCTGCCGGCCGTGGCCTCATTCGAGGACCTGGACATGCCGGCCGCGCTGCTGCGGACGCTCGGCGAGCAGGGGGTCACCGAGCCCTTCCCGATCCAGGCGGCGACCCTGCCGAACTCGATCGCGGGCCGTGACGTGCTCGGCCGGGGGCGTACCGGCTCCGGCAAGACCCTCGCCTTCGGGCTGGCGCTCCTCGCCCGCACCGCCGGCCGCCGCGCCGAGCCGACCGCGCCCCTCGCGCTGGTCCTGGTGCCGACCCGCGAGCTCGCCCAGCAGGTGACCGACGCCCTCACCCCGTACGCCTCCGCGCTGCGGCTGCGGATCACCACGGTCGTCGGCGGCATGTCGATCTCCCGGCAGTCCTCCTCCCTCCGGCGCGGCGCCGAGGTCCTCATCGCCACGCCCGGCCGGCTCCACGACCTCATCGAGCGGGGTGACTGCCGCCTCGACCAGGTCGCCGTCACGGTCCTCGACGAGGCCGACCAGATGGCCGACATGGGCTTCCTGCCGCAGGTCACGAAGGTGCTGAAGCAGGTCGAGCCCGGTGGCCAGCGGCTGCTGTTCTCGGCGACCCTCGACCGGAACATCGACAAGCTGGTCAAGATGTTCCTGGACGACCCGGTCGTGCACTCCGTCGACCCGTCGGCCGGCGCGGTGACCACGATGGAGCACCACGTGCTGTACGTGGCCGACGAGACCGACAAGAAGGCCGTGACGCTGCGGATCGCGGCCCGTGACGGCCGGACGATCCTCTTCATGGACACCAAGCGGTCCGTGGACCGGCTGGTCAAGCGGCTCCTCGCCAACGGCGTGCGGGCCTCCGGACTGCACGGCGGCCGCTCGCAGCCGCAGCGCAACCGGACCCTGGACCAGTTCAAGACCGGCCAGGTCACCACGCTCGTCGCGACGAACGTGGCGGCCCGCGGCATCCACGTCGACGACCTCGACATGGTCGTGAACGTCGACCCGCCGATCGACCACAAGGACTACCTGCACCGGGGCGGCCGCACCGCCCGCGCGGGCGAGTCCGGCAGCGTCTTCACCCTGGTCCTGCCCGAGCAGAAGCGGGACATGGGCCGGCTGATGTCGAACGCGGGCATCAGCCCCCGCACGGCGCAGATCAAGTCCAGCGACGAGGAGCTCGTCGAGCTCACCGGCGCCCGGGAGCCCTCGGGCGTCCCGGTCGTCGTCGAGACCCCGCAGCCGACCCCGCCGCGCAAGGCGGCGGGAGCGGCCGGCGGTGCCTCGGCCGGCCGTCGTCGTCGCCGTCCGGCCGCTGCCGGAGCGGGGAGCGGTGGTACGGGAACGGCCACGCAGGGCTCGGGCCGCGGCTCCGGCACGTCCGCGGGCCGCGGGTCCGCGACGCCCACCGGCCGGGGCTCCGGCACCGCGACGGGCTCGGGCCGGGGTTCCGGCACCGCGGGCGGCTCCGGACGGGCCGCGGCCGGTGCGGGGCGCGGCTCCGGCGCGGGCCGGGGTTCCGGCTCCGGTTCCGGGGCGGGCGCGGGCGCCGGGCGCGGTGCGGCGGCCGGCGCGGGCCGCGGCGGGCGTCAGGCCTCGGGGACCAGCCGTTCGCGGAGCGCCGCGAGCTCGCGCAGCTCCAGGCCGAGGCCGACCGACACGTAACGGAAGACGCTCCCGTAGGAGGTGCGGACCTGGTCCAGGGCGGTGTCCAGGTACTCGGCCCGCACCTCCTGGAGCGGCACGATCAGCTCCGGGTTCTGCATGAGCCCGCCCTGCTTCAGACCCTCCCGCACGCGCGCGTCGTACGCGGCGCGGAAGGTGTTGGAGGCCAGGTAGTCCTCGCGGGCGGAGGTCTCGGGCACCCCGAGCAGGGTGAGCAGGAGCCAGCTCGTCCAGCCGGTGCGGTCCTTGCCGGAGGTGCAGTGCAGGAGCAGCGGCCCCCGGCGGGGGTCGGCCAGGTCCCGCAGGGTGGCCGCGAGGGCGGCCCGGTTCGCCGGGTCGGTGACGAAGGTGCGGTACACCTCGCTCATGAAGGCGGCGGCCCGGTCGCCGCCGAGCATCTCCTCCTGCCGCACCGGGTCGCGGGAGCCGATGGCGGCCATGAGCTGCCCGAAGAGGCCGTGGTCGGTGACGGGCCTCGCGACCGGGACCGCGCCGGCGGGCAGCCGGTCGGCGCCGTCGTACCCGACCTCCAGCGGGATCCGCAGGTCGATCACGGTGCCGAGGCCGAGCCCGGCGAGGGTGGTGAGGTCGGCGTCGGTGAGCTTGGCGAGGTGGTCGCCCCGGTAGGCGAGACCGTGCCGGACCCGCTTGCCGTCGTAGGTGACGTACCCGCCGAGATCCCGGACGTTGACCGCGCCCTGGAGCGGGATCTGCCGGATCGCGGTGGCGGTCGCGGAGCGGGGGCGGGCGCTCGCTTCCGTGGGCAGCACCGAGAGCAGGGCTGCGGCACCGGTGGTGGTGAGCAGTGCGCGTCGGGACAGGGGCATGGCTGGACTCCCTTACGGACTGACGGACGTACGGCAGACGGCCGTACGGCTGACGGACTCGGGTGGGACAGCCGTGGGCGGACGGGCCCGCGGGGCCACTCTTCCACCTAACGTTAGTTAGGTGACGTGCTGGCGAGGAAGGTAGCAGCCGGAGGGGCCGAACGGGAGGGGTGTGCGGCGCCGGGTCGGGCGGGCTACTCCGTGAGGCGCTTGGTCGCGGCGCGCTGGCGTTCCGTCGCGCCCGTCAGGAACCGGGTGACCGTCGCCAGCTCCTCGGTCGTGAACTCCTCGTACAGCTCGTGCACCTCGCGCGCCCAGTCGTCGAAGAGCGGGGCGAGCTCCGCGAGCTTCTCGGGTCGCGGCTCGACGAGCACCCGCCGCTTGTCCGTCGGGTGCTTCACCCGGCGTACGAAGCCCTTGCGCTCCAGGCGGTCGACGAGCCCGGTGACGGAGGCGGGGGCCAGGCCCGAGTGCTCGGCCAGCTCCTTGGCGGTGAGGGGGCCGTGCCGTTCGAGCAGGTCGAGCGTCTTGGTCTCGGTGGCGCCCAGGTCCTGCTGGGCCGCGATCGCCGAGTGGAAGGCGACCGAGGCCGCGCTGGAGTCGCGGCCGGCGGTGGTGAGGGCGGCGATGACCGCGCCTCGCTCCTGGTCCTTCTCGCTCATGGCGGCAGCCTAGCAAAATTCATTTCGTTCGACCGAACGAAAGACTTGCGATCAAGGGCCGGTGCGTGCCAGTTTTATTTCGTTCGCTCGAACGAAATAAATGGAGGGCCTAGATGTCCACGACCGTCACGACCGCCGCCACCGGCGACCCGTTCACCGTCCACCCGCGCCGCTGGGCCGCCGCCGTCGTCATGATGGTCGCCGCCCTGATGGACCTCGTGGACGTCACCATCGTCAACGTCGCCCTGCCCTCCCTCGGGCACGGGCTCGGCGCCTCCGAGACCGCCCTCCAGTGGACCGTCTCCGCCTACCTCCTGGGCTTCGCCGCGACCCTCGTCGTCGCGGGACGCCTCGGCGACCGGTACGGCCGCAAAGCGCTCTTCCTCGCCGGCACGGCCGGCTTCGGCCTGGCCAGCCTCGCCTGCGGCATCGCCCAGAGCCCCGGCCAGCTGATCGCGGCCCGCGCCGTGCAGGGCGTCGCCGCCGCCGTGCTCATGCCGCAGGTCCTCGGCTCCTTCCAGAGCCTCTTCCGGGGCAAGGACCGCGGCAAGGTCTTCGGGATGTACGGGGCGGTGGCCGGCTTCGCCTCCGCGATCGGGCTGCTGCTCGGCGGCGTCCTCACCGACGCGGACCTCTTCGGGCTCGGCTGGCGCAGCGTCTTCCTCGTCAACGTGCCCGTCGCCGCCCTCACCCTCGCCGCCGCCGTCGTCCTCGTCCCCGAGACCCGGGAGCGCGCCGCCGCCCGGCCCCCGCTGCTCGGCAGCCTCGTCCTCGCCGCCGGTCTCGTCGCCGTCGTCCTGCCGCTCGTCCAGGGGCGCGGCTGGGGCTGGCCGCTCTGGGGCTGGGCCCTCCTCGCGGCCGGAGCCCTCGCGGTGGCCGGGGTCGCCGTACGCGGCTCGGTGCTGCCCCGGCGCGTCTTCACCGTCCCCGCCTTCTCGTACGGACTGGCCGTCCAGCTGCTCTTCGCCTTCGGCATGCAGGGCTTCTTCCTGGTCCTCGCGATCTGGCTGCAGGGCGGCCAGGGCTACACCCCGACACAGGCGGGCGTCCTGATGGCCGCCTTCTCGGCGGGCGGCTTCCTCACGGCCCCCGCCGCCGAACCGCTCGCCGCCAGGCTCGGCCGGTACGTCCCGGTCGCGGGCGCGCTCCTGATGGCCGGCGGGTACGGCTGGGTCTGGCACGCGATGGACGCCGCCGCCCCCGTGCACACCGGCGCCTGGCCCCTGGCCCCCGGCCTCGCCGTCGCGGGCGCCGGCCTCGGCCTGCTCGTCGTCCCGCTCGTCGGCATCGTCCTGTCGGCCGCCCCGGCCGAACTCGCGGGCGGAGCCTCCGGCGTCTTCTCCACCGCCCAGCAGTTCGGCGGAGCCCTCGGAGCGGCCGCCATCGGCACCGCCTACTTCGCGGACCTCTCCCTCGGCGCCGCGATGCCGTGGGTCCTCGCGGCCTACGCGGGCGCCGCCCTGCTGAGCCTGCGGCTCCCGGCCGTGGGGAAGTGAGCCTCCGTCACGGGATCCGCACGTTGGGGAGGAACTGGTTAACGTCCGGGGAATTGAGGGCCGTTGGGGTTCCGTGCGGGGATCTACGCGCGTCATCATCACAGCCATGCGAATCCCCCCTCGATTCACCCTCGCCGGCGGTGTCGCCACCGCCCTCCTCTCCTCCCTCCTCCTCGGCGCCCCGGCCACCGCCGCCCCGGCCCCCGCGCCCGCCGCCGTGTCCTCGGTCGCGGCGGTCTCGTCCGTCGGGGACATCTGCTACTCGGCCCTGCCCACCCAGGCCTACGACACCCTGCGGCTGATCGACGCCGGCGGCCCCTTCCCGTACAGCCAGGACGGAGTCGTCTTCCAGAACCGGGAGGGCGTCCTCCCCTCCCACTCGCTCGGCTACTACCACGAGTACACGGTGAAGACCCCGGGCGTCACCACCCGGGGAGCCCGCCGGATCGTGACCGGGAACGCGGTCGACGAGGACTACTACACCTCCGACCACTACGCCACGTTCGACCTGATCGACTACGCCTGCTGACGTTCCGTCGGTCAGGCCCGGCGCGGGGTCGTCCACTCCAGACGGGTCCTGACCCGGGGATCGCGGACGTGCTCCAGGGCGGCCAGCGCCGTCTCGCGCGGCGCGCCGTCCGCCTCCCCGTCCGCGAGGATCGCCGCCAGCGCGTCGACGGCGCGCGGGTCCTGACGGATCGCGAGCCCCCGCGCCGCCTCCGCCGCGGTCTCCGGGTCCGTGTCGCCGAGCCGCTCCGCGAGCCCCTCCCGTACCAGCGGGGTGTCGTCGGGCAGCTCGGCGAGCGCGAGCGTCGCCCAGTCCCGCACCCGGGCGTCGCCGTCCCGGCTCAGTGTGAACAGCACACCGAGCGCCTCGACGTGCCCGGCCGGCACGATCCCGGCCAGGGCCGCCGCGACGGCCCGGCGCACCACCGCGTCGGGATGCCCGGCCGCCGCGAGCAGTTCGGGCACGGCGGCCGGGTCCCCGCACTCCCCGAGCGCGAGGACCGCCGAGAGCAGCGGTTCCCGCGCCGGGGGCACGGTCTCCGCCGCGAGCCGCCGCAGGACCGGGACCGCGCTCGGGCCGAAACCGGGCAGCGCGCCGAGCACCCGTGCGCCGAGGGCCCGGCGCAGCGGATCGCGGTACGCGCACCACCCGGCCGCCGCCACGAACGTCTCCTCGTCGGCCCGGCCCGCCAGTTCGGCCACCGCCGTCGTCCAGTCGTCGAGCTCGGGGTCGCCGCAGCGCAGTGCCCGCGCCGCGAGCTCCTCGTGCGCGGTGCGCAGCCCGAGCGCCGCCTCCAGGAGCGTGGAGACCGCCGCGTGACCGGTCTGCCGGTCGTCGCCGCGCCCGGGGGCCCCGTCCTCCCGCAGCAGCTCGACGACGACCGTGATCCCGCCGTCCTCCCGGACCCGCCGGACGGCCGCCTCGTACGTCTGCCCGCCCTCGTTCCCGGCGACGAGGCCGCGCCGCAGCTCGGCCGCGATGTCGGCGCCGATCCACCGCCGGGCCTCCCGCAGCGCGGCCTCCCGGGACTGCGCCCCGTGGTCGAGGAGCGCCCGGACGCAGCCGGTGGAGCCGCGCCGGGCGGCGGCGACGAGCGGGCGGAATCCGTCGGGTCCCGGCCGGTCCGGGTCGGCGCCGTGCTCCAGGAGGACCCGGGCCGTGCCGGCGTGGCCGAGACGGAGGGCCCAGGCGAGGGCCGTGAAGCCGTACGCCTCCTCCTGGTCGGCCGCCGCGCCCGCCGCGAGCAGTGCCCGCACCACCTCGGTGTGCCCGCCGCAGGCGGCCCCGCACAGTGGCAGGTCGCCGCCGTCCTCGCCGCTGCCGCGGCCCGGATCGGCCCCGGCGGCGAGCAGCAGCCGCACTATCCCGGCCTCGTCGCCGACGGCCGCCCGGTACAGCGCGGTCTCCCCGTCCTCCCGCCCCTCGGGGTCGGCCCCGTCCCGCAGGAGCCGCACGGCCCCGTCCTCGTCCCCGTCCCGGATGGCGTCGAACAGCGTGCTCATGCACCGACCCTGACCCTTCGTCGGCGCGTGGCGCAAATCGATTCGTCAGGAGGCGCAGTCCAGGACCGAGCCGCACACCCCGCACCGGGCCCGCAGTGCACGTCCCGCCGGGATCCGGAGGCGCTGGAGGCAGACCGGGCAGGGGAAGGAGACGCCGGTCGCCGGGGCGCCGCCCACGAAGGCGTACGGAGCGTCCTCGGAGGCCCGGCCCCGGCGCCGCTGCGAGGCGTACCGTCGGCGCTCGGCCCAGCCCGCCCCGGCGAGCGGCGGCGCGGTCCGCTCCCGGGCCGCCTCCGCCCGGCCCCGTACCCACGCCTCGTACGCCACCGCGCTGGTGAACCACGGCGAGGGGTCCTCGCCGAAGACCTCGGCCCGCTTGGCGAGGACGTAGCCGAACTCCTCCGGGGTCAGATAGCCGAGCTTCTGGCTCTCGACGCCGTCCTGCCGGTAGGCGTCGAGCAGCAGCCAGCCGGCGCCCAGATAGGTGGTGACGACGTCGGTGAGGACCTCGTTCTCGGCGGTGCCCGGGAAGCCGAGGCCGAGCCGGTGCAGCAGGACGTGGGTGATCTCGTGGGCGAGGGCCGCGCCGATGTCCCTGCGGCGGGTCCGGAAGCGGTCGTTGAGCTCCACGAAGTACTCGGGACCCGCCGTGAGCTCGACGGCCGCCGCGTACTCCATGGGCCGGAAGCTCACCACGACGCGCGCCTCGGGGAGCCGCAGGTGATGGACGAGGGCGCGGGCCACCCGCTGGGTGCCGAGGTGGAGGTCCTCGTCGTCGCCGAGGGCCACGTCGGCGGCGGCGACGCAGGCGGGGTAGCGGTGCACGCCGTCGGGGGAGAGGCGGCGGTAGAGCGCGGTGAGCGAGGCCCGCACCGTGGCGCGGTGCGGGAAGCCGTGGATGACACGGTCGGCCTCATGTCGGTTCGGCATGCCGGATCCCCCCTCGTGTCCACTGTACGGTCCACCCACCGGATCTGGCCGAAAAGGCTTTCTTGTGGCGGCAGTTGAGCGCTGTCCATAATCCGGACGTGCCTTGACGAGCGCATGTCATTGGTATGCCGATGCCGTCTTTCGTCGAGGCCGACCCCCCACGAGAGAAGGAAGACACGTGAAGCAGAACCGCATGGTCCGTGCCCTCCAGAAGCTGGCAGCCGCCGGCGCCGTCGTCCTGGCGGCCGTCAGCCTCCAGCCCACCACCGCCTCCGCCGCCCCCGCCCCCGTCGTCGGCGGCACGCGCGCCGCCCAGGGGGAGTTCCCCTGGATGGTCAGGCTCTCCATGGGCTGCGGCGGCTCCCTGATCAGCCCTCAGGTCGTCCTCACCGCCGCCCACTGCGTGAGCGGCTCCGGCAACAACACCAGCATCACCGCCACCGCCGGAGTCGTCGACCTCCAGTCGAGCAGCGCCATCAAGGTCAAGTCCACCAAGGTCCTCCAGGCCCCCGGCTACAACGGGCAGGGCAAGGACTGGGCGCTGATCAAGCTCGCCACCCCGATCACCTCGCTGCCCAACCTGAAGATCGCCGACACCACCGCGTACAACAGCGGCACCTTCACCGTGGCCGGCTGGGGCGCGGCCACCGAGGGCGGCAGCCAGCAGCGCTACCTGCGCAAGGCGAACGTCCCGTTCGTCTCCGACGCCTCCTGCCAGGCCTCGTACGGCAGTGACCTGGTCCCGGCCGAGGAGATCTGCGCCGGCTACAGCGAGGGCGGGGTCGACACCTGCCAGGGCGACTCCGGCGGCCCCATGTTCCGCAAGGACAACGCCGGAGCCTGGGTCCAGGTCGGCATCGTGAGCTGGGGCGAGGGCTGCGCGCGGGCCGGCTACCCCGGCGTCTACACGGAGGTCTCGACCTTCGCCGCCGCGATCACGTCGGCCGCGGCCACGCTGTAGCCGCTCGCCCCTGAACGGGTGCCCCGGAGCGGCCTCGGCTCCGGGGCACCCTCATGCCACGCGTCGTTCCTCACGCCGGGTCCAGCACCGGTCCCGTCCCCGGACCGGCGCGTCGTTCCTCACGCCGGGTCCAGCACCGGTCCCGTCCCCGGACCGGCGCGTCGTTCCTCACGCCGGGTCCAGCACCGGTCCCGTCCCCGGACCGCCCTCCAGCTCCAGGACCCACACCTCGTTCACGCCCTCCCGCAGCACCGGCCCCGGTACGAACAGCGCGTCCTGCGGGCCCGCCGCCCAGTAGCGGCCCAGGCAGAAGCCGTTCACCCACGCGAAGCCCCGGGTCGAGCCCGGCAGCCGCAGCCACGCGTCCCCGGCCCCGGTCACGTCGAGCGTCCCCCGGCAGAGGCCCGGACCGTCGGAGGCCGCCCCGAACGGCACCTTGCCGACCGCCACCGCCTCGAAGGCGTCCAGACGCAGCCCCCGGGCCCGTACCCCGTGCAGATACTGCCGCTCGTGCCGTACGCCGCCGGTGATCCCCTTCGGCTCCGCGAGCCGCGGCCCGTAGTTGACCCGGCCCAGCGACTCCACCCACAGGTCCACGAGCGCGGGACCCGCCACCGGCTCGGGAAGGACCCCGTCCTCCCCGGCCGAGGTGTCCAGCACCCCCGCCGGCAGCCCGTCGACCCACACCAGCGCCCGGTCGCGCAGCCCCGTCACGCCCAGCGGATACGGCTGCCGGGGCCCCGGCACCGCCACCCGGTAGCGGACCAGACCCCGGTCCACGCCCAGCTCCTCGAAGGTCGGCGGCACCGGCGTCACCGTCTCCTCGCCGCCCAGCACCTCCAGGACCGCCTCCAGCGGCGCCCACTCGTCGAGCGTGCCCGAGACCGGCGCCCCGAGCCCGGCCGGCGGCTCCGGGACCTCCGGCAGCGGCCCCTCCGCCCACTCCGCGAGCACCTCGCGGAAGGCCCAGTACTTCTCCGTCGGCCGCCCCGCCTCGTCCACCGGCGCGTCGTAGTCGTACGAGGTCACCGTGGCCCGCAGCGGACCGTCGTGCAGCTCACCGTCCCGGTTCGCGCCCGCCCAGCCGCCGAAGTTCGTCCCGCCGTGCGCCATGTACACATTGACCGAGGCCCCGCACTCCAGGATCTCCCGCAGCGCCGCCGCCGCGTCCGCCGCGCCCCGCACCGCGTGCTCCGTGCCCCAGTGGTCGAACCAGCCGCACCAGAACTCCATGCACATCAGCGGCCCCGACGGCTGGTGCCGGCGCAGCGTCGCGAAACCCTCCCGCGCCCCCGAGCCGAAGTTCGCCGTCGCGAGCACCCCCGGCACCGAACCGCCCGTCAGCATGTGGTCCTCGGGCCCGTCCGAGGTGAACAGCGGCACGCTCACCCCGCAGCCCCGCAGCAGCTCCGCCAGCCACTCCAGATAGCCCCGGTCGCTCCCGTAACTCCCGTACTCGTTCTCCACCTGCACCAGGACCACCGGCCCGCCCCGGTCGATCTGCCGCTCCACCACCTGCGGCAGCAACCGCCGGAACCAGGTCTCCACCGGCGCCAGGAACTCCGGGTCGAGACTCCGCACCCGCCGCCCCAGGGGACCGGTCAGCCAGTGCGGCAGCCCGCCGTTCTCCCACTCGGCGCAGATGTACGGACCCGGGCGCACGATCGCCCGCATCCCGGCCCGCCCCACCGCGTCCAGGAACCTGCCGAGCGCCCCGACGTCCGCGTACCGGCCGGGTTCCGGCTCGTGCAGGTTCCAGGGGACGTAGGTCTCGACACAGTCGAGGCCCATCGCGCGCAGCATCCCGAGCCGGTGCTCCCAGTGGCCCTCGTGCACCCGGAAGTAGTGCAGCGCCCCCGAGAGCAGCCGCACCGGCCGCCCGTCGAGCAGAAAGTCCTCGTCACCCACAGCGAACGTGCTCATGGCCTCACCCTCGCCCTCTGGCGGCGAGCCGGTCCATGGACAAAGATCGTCGCAGTTTGGACGTTAGGGAGGGCCCTCGCCGCATGTACCACACCTGGATGCGCTACTTCACGCCCAGCCCCGTCCACCACCGCCTCGGCCTCGTCTGCCTCGGCGTCGGGCTCCAGCACGGCACCCTGCCCACCGTCGGCCCGCGCACCCTCGACCACCACGTCGCCGTCGTCGTCTCCGCCGGCAGCGGCTGGTACCGGGGCGCCGACGGGCGCCGCACCACCGTCACCGCCCCCGCCCTCCTCTGGCTCACCCCCGGCACCCCCCACCACTACGCCGCCGACCCCGGCACCGGCTGGGACGAGGCCTTCGTCGACTTCTCCGGGCCCGCCACCGCCACCTACACCGAACTCGGCTACATCGAGCCCGACCGGCCCGTCGTCCCCCTCTCCGACGCCGCCCCCGCCCGCGCCGCCATCGCCCGCATCGCCCGCGCCGCCCGCCCCGGCAACCCCCTCCTGGAGGTCGAGACCGGCGCCGCCGTCCACGAACTCCTCGTCGCCCTGCGCCGGGCCCGCGCCGACACCAACGCCGACGGCGACCCCGTCCTCGCCGCCCTCGCCCGCGACGCCTTCCAGCCCCTCTCCGTCGCCGACCACGCCGCCCGGCACGGCATGACCCCCGCCGAACTGCGCAGCGCCGTCCGCCGCGCCGCCGGATGCAGCCCCAAGGACTACCTGCTCACCGTCCGCCTCGGCCGCGCCAAGGAGCTCCTCGCCGCCACCGAGCTGCCCGTCGCCGCCGTCGCCCGCCGCGTCGGCTACGACGACCCCGCCTACTTCTCCCGGCTCTTCACCCGCCGGGTCGGCACCGCGCCCATCCGGTTCCGCGAGCAGCAGGGGCGGTCCGTGCACGGCGGCTGGAGCAACCGCGTTCCGGATCCCGAACACCCGCCGACGATCCTCCCGAGATCCGTCTAAGCTCGCAGATCATGAGCGACACCAGCGACATCGACCCGACCGTCATCGCCGAACTGACCCGGCTGCGCGAAAGCATCGACAACATCGACGCGGCGGTCGTGCACATGCTCGCCGAGCGCTTCAAGTGCACCCAGCAGGTCGGCGTCCTCAAGGCCGAGCACCAGCTCCCGCCCGCAGACCCCGACCGCGAGGCCCGCCAGATCGCCCGGCTGCGGGAACTCGCCGGCAGCGCGAAACTGGACCCGGCCTTCGCGGAGAAGCTCCTCAACTTCATCATCGCCGAGGTCATCCGGCACCACGAGACGATTGCGGACGGAGCACGCTGATGGGCCGCGTCACGGTCTTCACCCTCGGAGGGACCATCTCCGCCCGCGGCGGTGACGCCGCCCGCATGACCGGCCAGGAGGTCCTCGCCGGGCTCGGCGCCACCGAGGACGTCGTCCTCCGGGACTTCCGCCGCGTCCCCAGCTCCACCCTCTCCTTCGGGGACCTGGCGGCCCTCGCCGAAGAGGTGCGCAAGGCCGTCGCCGACGGCTCCGGCGTCGTCGTCGTCCAGGGCACCGACACCCTGGAGGAGACCGCCTTCCTCCTCGACCTGCTCTGCACCACCGAGCAGCCGATCGCCGTCACCGGCGCCATGCGCCGCCCCGACCTGCCCGGCGCCGACGGCCCCGCCAACCTCGCCGCAGCCCTCGCCGTCGCCGCCGACCCCGCCTGCCGGAACCTCGGCGTCCTCGTCGTCCTCGCCGACGAGATCCACTCCGCCCGCCTGGCCCGCAAGACCCACACGACCTCCGTCGCCACCTTCGCCTCACCCGGCGCGGGGCCGATCGGCACCGTCGTCGAGGGCGAACCCCGGATCCTGCTCCGCCCCGCCGCCCCCACCGCGCTCTGCCCGCTGAAGCTCGACCCCGCCGTACGCGTCGCCCTGGTGACCCTCTCCCTCGGCGACCGCGGCGAGCTCCTCGAAGCCGTCGACCACCGCTTCCAGGGCCTCGTCGTCGCCGCCTTCGGCGCCGGACACGCCCCCGCCCCGCTCGTCGAACCCCTCGCCGAGATCGCCCGGCGCATCCCGGTCGTCCTGGCCTCCCGCACCGGCGGCGGCGCGACCCTCTCGCACACCTACCGCGGCCCCGGCTCCGAGCACGACCTGCTGAGCCACGGACTGATCCCGGCCGGCCCGCTCGACCCCGCCAAGGCCCGGATCCTGCTCCACACCCTGATCTCCAGCGGCGCCGCGGGACCGACCGGCTACGACCGCCCCCGCATCGCCGCCGCCTTCACCCACCTGAACGGCTCCGGCCTGGCCTGAGCCACGTACACCCCCTGCCCCGGAACGGAGCGATCGGGCAGCATAGGGCCCATGTCCGTACTGACGCGCGACGAAGCGCAGACCCGTGCCCAGCTCCTCGACGTCCACCACTACCGCGTGGACCTCGACCTCACCACCGGCGACGAGACCTTCCACTCACGGAGCCTCATCCGCTTCACGGCCCGCGCCGCAGGGGACACCTTCGTCGAGCTCAAGCCCGAGACCCTCCACTCCGCCCAGCTCGACGGCGAGCCCCTCGACATCGCCACCCTGGACGGCAACCGGCTCCCGCTCAGCCTCACCGAGGGCGAACACACCCTGCGCGTCAGCACCACCATGCGGTACTCCCGCACCGGCGAGGGCATGCACCGCTTCACCGACCCCACCGACGGCGAGTCGTACGTCTACACCCAGCTGTTCATGGAGGACGTCCAGCGCGTCTTCGCCGCCTTCGACCAGCCCGACCTGAAGGCCGTCTTCGAACTGAGCGTCAAGGCCCCCGAGGGCTGGACCGTCCTCTCCAACGGCATCACCGAGCAGCAGCCCGACGGCCGCTGGCAGGCCGCCCCCACCCCGCTGCTCTCCACCTACTTCGTCTGCGTCGCCGCCGGCCCCTGGCACACCGTCCGCACCGAGCACGCCGGCCTGCCCTTCGGCATCCACTGCCGCCGCTCGCTCGCCGCCCACCTCGACGCCGACGCCGACGAGATCCTCGCCGTCACCAAGGCCTGCTACGACCGCTACCACGAGAAGTTCGACGAGCCGTACCCCTTCGACTCGTACGACCAGGCCTTCGTCCCCGAGTTCAACGCCGGCGCCATGGAGAACCCCGGACTCGTCACCTTCCGCGACGAGTTCGTCTTCCGCTCCGCCGTCACCGTCACCGAGCGCCAGACCCGCGCCATGGTCATCGCCCACGAGATGGCCCACATGTGGTTCGGCGACCTCGTCACCCTGCGCTGGTGGGACGACATCTGGCTGAACGAGTCCTTCGCCGAGTACATGGGCTTCCAGACCGTCAACGAGGCCTGCTCCGACCTCTTCCCCGACACCTGGATCGACTTCGGCGTCACCCGCAAGGCCTGGGGATACGAGGCGGACCAGCGCCCCTCCACCCACCCCGTCGCCCCCGACCCGGAAGCCGTCCCCGACACCGCCTCCGCGCTCCTCAACTTCGACGGCATCTCCTACGCCAAGGGCGCCTCCGCACTGCGCCAGCTCGTCACCTGGCTCGGCGAGAAGGACTTCCTCGCCGGCATCAACATCCACTTCAAGCGCCACAAGTTCGGCAACGCCACCCTCGCCGACTTCATCGACAACCTGGCGGCCGCCACCGACCGCGACGTCCACGGCTGGGCCGAGCAGTGGCTCCGCACCACCGGCGTCGACACCCTCACCCCCCGACTCGAGGGCGAGGGCACCCGGTGGCAGCTCCACATCGACCGCGACGGCAGCCGCCCGCACCGGATCGAGGCCGGGATCTACGACCGGCAGCCCGACGGCGAACTCACCCTGCGCGAGCGCCGCGAGCTCGACGTCCCGCAGGAGGCGCCCGCCGAGCTGACCGGCCCCCGCCCCGCCCTCGTCGTCCTCAACGACGGCGACCTCACCTACACCAAGCTCCGCTTCGACGAGGTCTCGAAGGAGTCCGCCCTGCGCGGCCTCTCCCGCATCCCCGACCCGCTGACCCGTGCCGTCATCTGGAACGCCCTGCGCGACATGGTCCGGGACGGCGACCTCGCCCCCGCCGAATACCTGGAGACCGCCCTCGCGCACCTGCCCGAGGAGACCGAACTCGCCCTCCTCCAGGGCGTCCTCGGCTTCGCCCGCGCCCAGATCGCCGACCGGTACGTGACCGAGGAGGAGCGCCCGGCCGCGCTCGCCACCATCGGCGAGATCGCCCGCGCCCTGCTGCGCCGCACCGAGGACGGCGAGGCGCCCGGACTGCGCCTCACCGCCGTCCGCGCCTGCATCGACAGCGCCACCACGCCCGACAAGATCGCCTCCTGGCTCGACGAGGGCACCGTCCACGGCGGCCCGGAGCTCGACCCCGAGCTGCGCTGGCGGATCCTCGCCCGGCTCGCCGTCCTCGGCGCCACCGACGAGACCGTGATCGCCGCCGAACTGGACCGGGACCCGAGCGCCACCGGCCAGGAGGGCGCGGCCCGCTGCCGGGCGGCCCTCCCGAACCCGGCGGCGAAGGCCGCCGCCTGGTCGGCCCTCTTCGACTCCGACGACCTCTCCAACTACCTCTTCACCGCGACCGCCCAGGGCTTCTGGCAGCCCGAACAGGCCGAGCTCGTACGGGAGTACGTGCCGCGCTTCTACGAGGCGGCCGTCGCGCTCGGCGACCGCCGCGGCCCCGCGATGGCCGAGGCCGCCGGCCGCTGGGCCTTCCCCGCGTACGCGGTCGACCCGGACTCCCTGGCCCTCGGTGAGTCCCACCTCACCGCCGACACCATGATCCCGGCCCTCCACCGCAAGCTCGTCGACCAACTCGACGACCTGCGCAGGGCGCTGCGCGTCCGGGGCTAGAGCCGCCCGTCCGGCCCCGTCTCAGACCGGGCCGGACGTCCAGTCCCAGTCGGTGAGCGCGGAACGCATCAGACGCGCGGCACCGGACAGCCGGCTGTCGGCGCCCCCGAGCAGGGTGAGGGTGCGCCGGCAGTCCGGTCCTTCGACGGCGATCCAGGCGACCGGGGCCCGTGTGGCACTGCGCCGGGCCATGTCGGGGATGAGACCGATGCCGAGTCCTGCGGCGACCAGGATCGCGGTCGCGCTCGGCTCGTCTCCCTGGCAGACGATCCTCGGCGGCCCGAGGCCGGCCCGGGCGAACAGCCGGTCGAGCAGCCGGCGCTGCCAGTGCCCCTCGCGGGTGCTGACGAAGGGCTCGTGGGCGAGCTCCTCGACGCCCACCGAGCCGCGGCCGGCCAGCGGGTGGTCGAGCGGGGTGACCACCCACACCGCCTCGTCGAGCAGCCGGACCGCCTCCAGGCCCTCGGTCGGGACCGGCTGCGAGGCCACGCACAGGTCCACCACCTGGGTGCGGAGGCCGCGGGCCATCTCCTCGGCGGCCATCTGGTGCAGCTCGACCTCGACGGAGGGATGCGCCCGCTTGAACACCCCGAGCGGCCCGGTCAGGGTGAGGAAGGTCTCCGAGGCCAGCCGTACGGTGCCGAACTCCCCGCCCGCGATCGCGGCGACGGCCCGGCGTCCCGCGTCGAGCTCGCCGAGGGACCGCTCGACGTGCCGGAGGAAGACCCTCCCGGCGTCGTTCAGACGGAGCCGGCCGGCCCGGTCGAAGAGCGGCGTGCCGAGGTCGGCTTCGAGGCGGGCGATGGTGCGGCTCAACGAAGGCTGGGCCACGCGGAGTTCCTCGGCGGCGCGGCTGAGGTGCTCCAGGCGGGCCACGACGACGAACTGCCTGAGCGTGTGGAGATCCATCATGCCCCCAGGGGCATGGCCCCATAGCGATATTGATCTTGGACAGGGTATCGGCCGGGCCATAGCGTCGTGAGTGTTCCCGCACCGACAACAAGGGGGGTGACGCCCCATGTTGAGGGGTGTGTGGCGAGCTGTCGTCACGGCGCACGTGGTGGCGGTCTTCGGTCAGCCGGTCTTCGCCGGCGTCTATCTGAGCGGCGACTTCGACGGCCTGGGCATGCACGCGGTGGGCGCCGACGTCGTCACCTCGCTCTGCCTCGTCCAGCTGGTCGTCGCGATCGTGGTCTGGGCGCGCCTGCGCAGGTCCTGGCCCTTCTACGTCACGCTCGCGCTCGCGGTCGCCGAGACCGCGCAGTACTTCGCCGGGACGGCCGGGGCGCTGTGGCTGCACATACCGCTGGGCGTGTTCACCGTCGCCGCCGTCGTCATGCTGTTCGCCGCGGTCTGGCTCCGGCCGCTGCAGCGCCGGGAGGCCGTCGATGCCTGACCTGACGAGGCGCCGGGTCCTCGCCGTCGGCGGGGCGCTCGGGGTGATGGCGGCCGGCGGGCTCGGAGCGGCGGCCGGGCTGTCGCGCCGCCCGGCGGTCACCGGCGCCGAACTGCGCAGCGCCGTACCGCTGCCGCCGCCGTTCCGGGTGCCGCTGCCGCTCCCCGCCGTCCTCAGGCCGGTGAGCACGGCGGCCGGCACGGACCGGTACGAGATCGTGCAGCGCGAGACGACGGCGGAGATCCTGCCGGGCGTACGGACCCGGCTGTGGACGTACGGGGGGACCTTCCCGGGCCCGACGATCGAGTCCCGCCGCGGCCGCCCGGTCACCGTCACCCACCGCAACGAGCTGCCCGTGCCGACCGTCGTGCACCTGCACGGCGGCCGCACCCCGGCGGAGTCGGACGGCTACCCGACGGATCTGGTCACACCGGCGGGCTGGCCGACGACGGCGGCCCACGGCGGCCACACGGAACCCGGCGGCCACGCGGGGCACGGATCCGGCCAGGGCATGCACGACCCCCGGGCGGTGACGACCGAACTCACCCGTGACTACACCTTCCCCCTCGACCAGCGGGCGACGCTGCTCTGGTACCACGACCACCGGATGGACTTCACCGCCCCGGCGATCTGGCGGGGCCTCGCCGGGATGCACCTCGTCCGCGACGACGCCGAGGAGGCCCTCGGGCTGCCCTCGGGACCGCGCGAACTGCCGCTGATGATCACGGACCGTGCCTTCGCCGCCGACGGCAGCCTCGACTACCCCTCCCTCGACCCCACCCTGCGCGGCCGCCCGGGCGTCCGCGAGCCCTACCTCGCCGGCGTCCTCGGCGACGTCATCCTCGTCAACGGCGCCCCCTGGCCCGTACACGAGGTCGACGCGGCCCGCTACCGGCTGCGGCTCCTGAACGCCTCCAACGCCCGGCACTACGAGCTGGAATGGGTCGACGGCGACGGCCGGAACCTCCCCGTCGTCCAGGTCGGCTCCGACCAGGGCCTGCTCGCGGCACCCGTCACCCACACCTACCTGCCCGTCGCCCCGGCCGAACGCTACGACGTCGTCGTCGACTTCGCGCACGCCCCGGTCGGCGGCCTCGTCCGGCTCGTCAACCGCCTGGGCTCCGGCCGTACGCGGGAGGTGATGGCCTTCCGGGTCGCCCGCAGGGCCACCGACACCAGCCGGATCCCCCGTACCCTCTCCACCGACCTCCCGAACTGGCGCCGCTCGGACGCCGTCCGGGTACGGGACTTCTCCTTCCGCGCGGGACGCATGGGCGAGGACGACGGCCACGGCTGGCTGATCGGAGGCCTCCCCTTCGACCCGGCCCGCTCCGACGTGACGGTCCGCCTGGGCGACGTGGAGGTCTGGCGCCTGGTGGCCGACGTCCACCACCCCGTCCATCTGCACCTGGCCGGCTTCCGGATCCTCTCCCGAGGCGGCGAGCAGCCCCTGCCGCACGACGGGGGCCTGAAGGACACCGTCTCGCTGCGGCCGGGGGAGTCGGCGGAGATCATCACCCGCTTCGACGGGTACCGGGGCCGGTACCTCTTCCACTGCCACAACGCGGAACACGAGGACATGGGCATGATGGCCAACCTGCAGGTGACCTGACGCCCCACCGCGAGCAGCCCCCGTTGTGGGCATGCGTTCCGCAAGGGCGGAACGGGTGGGCACAACGGACGGCGCCCCTTGCCGGGCCTAGGCTTCCGCGCCTGAACCCGCACCCCGGGTGACGTGCACGGGTGGTGCGGGCCAGGCACGGGGGGCGGAGGCGCCGCCAAGGGCGCCGTCCCGTGTGCCCACCCGTCCCGCCCCAGCGGGACGACCGCCCACACGGGCGGTGGGCGGGGGCGCGGGCGGCGGCCCACACGGGCAGGGGGCCGGGCGCCGGCCCCCGCGGCGGGGCACCGTCCCAGGGCGCCGGCCCACGCGGCCGGGCGCCGGCCCCCGCGCCGGGGCGCCGGCCCGGACGGGCAGCGGTGGCGTCCCCCGTTCGGGTCACAAGTGGGGACTCCCCGGACAGCACCCCGCAGGGCCCGTCACCCTGTCGTCCATGCGTGCCGCACCCCCACCCCTCGCCGCCGACCCCGCCGCCCTGAGCCGCCTCCTGGGCACCGCCCTCGACGCTCTCCGCGAAGGAGCGCAGGCCAGGGGCGGCCCGCTGCCGGCCGGAGGGCCCGAGGCGGTCGTCACGCGGGTGCGGGACGCCCTCGGGGAGCCGCTACCGGAGACGGGCCGAGGCGCCGCGGAGGCGCTCCGCACCCTCGTCCGGGTCCTGGCGGAGGGCGCCGCCGACCCCGCCCACCCCCTCTGCGCCGCCCATCTCCACACCCCACCCCTCGCGCTCGCCGCCGCCGCCGATCTGGCGGCCTCCGCGCTGAACCCGTCCCTGGACTCCTGGGACCAGGCGCCCGCGGCCTCCGCCCTGGAGGCCGAGGTCACGGCGGCCCTCGCCGCCGAGGTCTTCCCGGACGCGGCACACCCCGACGCGCTCGTCACCACCGGCGGCACCGAGTCCAACCAGCTCGCCCTGCTCCTCGCCCGGGAGCGGCACGGAAGCGTGCGGACCCTCGTGGGGGCCAACGCCCACCACTCCTTCCGGCGCGCCGCCTGGCTCCTCGGCCTGCCCGAGCCGGCCATCGTGCCCACCCCGCACGGCACGATGGACCCGGCGGCGCTTGCCGAGGCCCTGGCCCGCACGGAACAGGGGCCCGTCCTCGTCGCCGCCACCGCCGGCACCACCGACGAGGGCCTCGTCGACCCGCTCCCCGCGATCGCCGAGGTCTGCGCGGCCCACGGCGCCGAGCTCCACGTCGACGCGGCGTACGGCGGTCCCGTCCTCTTCAGCCGTACCCACCGCCGGCTCCTGGACGGCCTCGACCGGGCCCGTACCGTCACCGTCGACCTGCACAAACTCGGCTGGCAGCCGGCCGCCGCGGGCCTCCTCGCCGTACGCGACGCGGCCGATCTCGCCGTCCTCGGCCACACCGCCGACTACCTCAACGCCGACGACGACACGGAGGCCGGCCTCCCGGACCTCCTCGGCCGCTCCCTGCGCACCACCCGCCGTCCCGACGTCCTCAAGACCGCCGTCACCCTCCGGGCCCTCGGCCGCACCGGCCTCGGCGCGCTCGTCGACACGTGCATGGACCTCGCCCGGGACCTCGCCGACCTGGTGGAGAAGGCCCCCGGTCTCGACCTCAAGGACCGTCCCACCCTCACCACCGTCCTCTTCCGGCCCACCGGCGCCACCGACGAGACCGTCGCGGCGATCCGCCGCACCCTCCTCGCCGAGGGCCGCGCCGTCCTCGGCCGGGCGAAGGCCGACGGCCGCCTCTGGCTCAAGGCCACCCTGCTCAACCCCCACACCACCCCCGGCGATCTCGCAGAGATCCTCACCCTCGTGGAAGGCAGCACGCACCGATGACCGGCAGCACCCCCCAGCAGGACCTCGATCAGCCCCACGACCTCGTGGGCGTCGGCATCGGCCCCTTCAACCTCTCGCTCGCCGCCCTCGCGCACGGCGTCCCCGGCGGCCTGGCCGCCACCTTCTACGAGCAGCGGCCGGCCTTCCACTGGCACCCCGGGCTCCTCCTCGACGGCGCCACCCTCCAGGTGCCCTTCCTGGCCGATCTGGTGACCCTCGCCGACCCGGCCAGCCCCTGGACCTTCCTCAGCTACCTGAAGAGCCGCGAGCGCCTCTTCCCCTTCTACTTCGCCGAGAAGTTCCACATCCAGCGCGCCGAGTACGACGCCTACTGCCGCTGGGTCAGCGAGCGGCTCCCCGGGCTCCACTTCGGCCACCAGGTCGACTCCGTCCGCTGGAACCCCGAGCGGCGCCTGTTCGAGGTCGACTTCACGCAGGTCGACGCGGACGGCGAGGCCGAGGCCCTGGGCCGGGCCTACACCCGGAACGTCGTCCTGGGCGTCGGCACCGAGCCGTACGTCCCCGAGCCGCTCCGGCCGCTCGCCGACGCCCCCGGCGTCCCGGTGATCCACTCCGCCGACTACCTGACCCACCGCGAGACGCTCCTGCGCGCCGGGCACGTCACCGTCATCGGCTCCGGCCAGTCCGGCGCCGAGATCTTCCTCGACCTGCTCCGGGCCCGCCCCGCCGGCGCCGAGCGCATCCACTGGCTGGCCCGGACCGAGGCGTTCGCCCCGATGGAGTACTCCAAGCTCGGCCTGGAGCACTTCACCCCCGACTACACCCGCTACTTCCACGCCCTGCCCGAGCCCGTGCGCGGCGAACTCATGCCCCGGCAGTGGCAGTTGCACAAGGGCATCGACGCGGACACCATCGCCGCCATCCACGACGAGCTCTACCGCCGCACCCTGCACGGCGGCTGGCCGGACGCCGTCCTCACCCCCGGCGTCAGGGTCCGCACCGCGGGCCGGGTCGCCACCACCCAGGTCGAACTCCACCTGGAGCACGTGCAGCAGGGCAGTCGCTCCCGGCTCACCACCGACGCCGTCGTCCTCGCGACCGGCTACCGGGAGCGCCCGGTGGACCGGATGCTCGCCGGCCTCGACCCGTATCTGCGCCACGACTCGGCCGGGCGCGCGCGGGTCGACGAGCGGTACCGGCTGGTCCTCGACCCCTCCGTCACCGGCTCGGTGTACGTGCAGAACGCCGAGCGCCACACCCACGGCGTCGGTGCCCCCGACCTGGGCCTCGCGGCCTGGCGCAGCGCGACCATCCTCAACTCGGTCACCGGCAAGGAGCCGTACCCGCTGCCGCGCCGCACCGCCTTCACCAGCTTCGGCCTGGAGACGCGAGAGGCGCCGGGCATTCCGGCCCAGGACCGGAAGCTGACGCCTCTCGTACAGCACTGACCTGCTAGAAGACCGGCACGCCGTCCCGGGTCAGCTTCCAGTCCACCGACGCGAAGGTGCCCGGGTCGACCGTCCCCTTCGCCTTCACCCACTGGATGATGGTGTTGCGGATCTCGTCCGAGTTCGCCCACAGCTGCTGGGCGCCCGCGACGTGCGGGAACGCGCCGCCGCCGTTCGCCCGGTAGTTGTTCACCGCGAGGACGAACTTCGCCGCCGGGTCGAGCGGCTTGCCCTCGAAGGACAGGCCGACGATCCGCTGCCCGGCCGGCTTGGCGATGTCGATGTCGTACGTCAGACCCGACACGGCGTCGTAGTTGTAGTCCGGCGTGCTGTCCGCGTTGGTGAGCTTCGCGGTGTCGACGGGCGCGCCCGCCGGGGTCTGGACGTAGTACTTCGCCGAGTACTCCAGGTAGTCCTTCAGCTGGGCGCCCGTCAGCAGACGTGCTTCCAGGGTGTTCTCGAAGGGGTAGAGCCCGGCGGCGTCCTTGATGCTGATCTCGCCGGCCGGGATCCGGGCCGTGCGGGAGAAGCAGGAGGCCTGCGAGAGCACCGGCAGCCCGGCGTACGCGCCGCCCGCGAGGGCCGCCTTCACCGTCTCGGCCTGGACGATGTTGATCAGGTCGATGATCGGCTCGTCCTTCCACGGCGCGTCGGCCGTCGTCATGGCCGCCGTGGAGGTGCCGATGACCTGGTTGACGTACGCGACGACCTTCTTGTGCTCGTCGGCGAGCAGCCCGGTGATCTCCGGGTCCTCGGCGACCGCGTTGGAGTTGAGGACCTGCGCGCCGGCCTTCTCGACGACCCAGCGGCCCTTCTCCCACACCAGGTCGAAGTCGAAGAGGGTGAGGCGCTGGCCCCACTTCAGCGGCTCGGACAGCACGACGTCCTTGCCGGTCTCCTTGTTCGTCACCCGGTACTCGGGGATCTCGGTGTGCGCGTGGCCGACGAGGATCGCGTCGATGCCCGGCACCTGCTCGGCGACGAGCCCGGCGGCGTTCTCGATGTACGGGAGCTGGTCACCGTACGAGGAGGTGCCGGAGGAGCCGGAGTGCGCCGAGACGATCACGACGTCGGCGCCCATGGAGCGCAGCTTCGGCACCCACTTGGCGGCCTGCTCCTCGAGACCCGGGAAGACCATCTTGCCGGTGACGTTCGCCTTGTCCCAGATGGCGATGCCGGGGTTGGTCAGGCCCAGGACCGCGACCTTGACGTCCTTGCCGTGCGGGGTGCGCAGGCAGTGCATGCTGTACGGGGCGAAGGCCGGGCGCAGGGTCTTGGCGTCGAGCGCGTTGGCGCCGAGCAGCGGGAAGTCGCACTGCTCCTCGAACTTCCGCAGCACCGGGATGCCGTAGTTGAACTCGTGGTTGCCGAGCGCGGCGGCGTCGTAGCCGATGGCGTTCATGGCCTGGGCCATCGGGTGGACCGGGCCGCCGGTCTGGGTGATCGGGTCGACCTTGGCGTAGTAGTAGGACAGCTGGGTGCCCTGGATGGTGTCGCCGGCGTCGATGAGGAGGGTGTTGCCCTCGCCCTTCGCCGCGCGGACCTGGTTCACCAGGGTGGAGATCTTGGCGAGGCCGACGTCGTTGTGCGCCTTGTCGTCGAACTCCTTGTCCGTGAAGTAGTCCCAGTTGAAGACGTTGCCGTGCAGGTCGGTGGTGCCCATCACGGTGAAGGAGTACCGCTTCTGCGGACGCGGGCGGCCGGGGCCGTGGGCCTCGGCGGGAACGGCGACGGCTCCGGCGACGGCCACTCCGGCCCCGGCGGCGGCCGAGCGCTCCAGGAACGTCCTGCGGTTCAGCGGCATGTGTTTCTCCCCTTGTGGTTCTGTGACGTGTGCGCCGGTCACGGCGCACAACGCGCGTAGATTCTGGCTCAGACGGCACGTCGGCAACAGTCCTTTCGGGTTACGGAGTGGGAAAGTGTTCGGTGGACGATCGCTGCCGAACACGGAGGAACAGGACGTGACGCAGGAACACGCGACCCCGGACGCGCCCCAGGTGACGGTCCGTGGCGAGGGCCGTCTCGACGTCGACCCGGAGCTGGCCCGGTTCTGGGTGACCGTGTCCGCCCGGGGGGCGGACCGGTCGGCGACCCTCGCCGACCTGACCCGGCGCAACACCCAGGTCCTCGACCTGATCAAGGCGCAGGGGGCGGCGGTGGAGAAGCTGGAGACGGGCAGTTTCTCCATCTCCCCCGAGCTGACCCGGAAGGGGCGCGGGGAGCGGGTGCACGCCTACCGGGGCCGGGTGCGGGTCACGGTCGAGCTGAGCGACTTCACGGTGCTCGGCGAGCTGGTGACCCGGCTCGCCGACCTGGACCTCACGAGCGTCGACGGCCCGTGGTGGGAGCTGCGGCCGGCCTCCCCGGCGTACGCGGAGGCGCGCCGGCTCGCGGTCGAGGAGGCGGTCCAGCGGGCGCGCGCCTACGCGGAAGCGCTCGGCACCACGCTCGCCTCACTCCTCGAACTGTCGGACGCGGGTCCCGACCAGCTTCCGATGCCCCGGCGCGCCGCCTTCGCGGGGGCGGCCGTGGCCTACTCGGCGGAGGGGGTCGGCGATGCCGCGCCGCTGGACCTCGAACCGCAGCGGCAGACGGTCACGGCCGAGGTCGTCGCACGGTTCACGATGCGGCCGCCCGCACTCTGAGACAGACGCCCGGGGGGCGCGAAAGTCGCTCATCGGAGCACCCCGGCGCACAGATTCAAGACTTGTCAACAACCTTTCACGGAAAGGTTGTTGAGTAGTCATGCCGAGCCAATTTCCTACTGATGGGTAAGGCCTAGGCTCGACTCATGCGCCGAGCGAAAATCGTTTGTACCCTTGGGCCCGCCACCGAAACATACGACCAGATCAAGGCGTTGATCGAGGCCGGAATGGACGTGGCCCGCTTCAACCTCAGCCACGGCAGCTATGCCGACCACGAGAAGCGCTACCAGCACGTGCGCGAGGCCGCGGACGAGACCGGTCGCAGCGTCGGCGTCCTCGCCGACCTTCAAGGCCCGAAGATTCGCCTCGGCCGCTTCCGCGAGGGGCCCGTACTCCTTGAACGCGGCGACGAGTTCACCATCACCGTCGAGCCGATGGAAGGCGACCGCCACTGCTGCGGGACGACCTACTCCGGCCTCGCCGAGGACGTGACCGCGGGCGAGCGCATCCTCGTCGACGACGGCCGCGTCACCCTGGAGGTCACCTCCGTCGACGGCCCCCGCGTGCGCACCCGGGTGATCGAGGGCGGCATGGTCTCCGACCACAAGGGCCTCAACCTGCCCGGTGTCGCCGTCTCCGTCCCCGCCCTCTCCGAGAAGGACATCGAGGACCTGCGCTGGGCGCTGCGCATCGGCGCCGACGTCATCGCCCTCTCCTTCGTCCGCAGCGCCCGGGACATCGACGACGTGCACCGGATCATGGACGAGGAGGGCCGCCGGCTGCCCGTCATCGCCAAGATCGAGAAGCCGCAGGCCGTCGAGAACATCGACGAGATCGTCGCCGCCTTCGACGGCATCATGGTCGCCCGCGGCGACCTGGGCGTCGAGATGCCCCTGGAGCAGGTGCCGATCGTCCAGAAGCGCGCCGTGAAGCTGGCCAAGCGCAACGCCAAGCCGGTCATCGTCGCCACGCAGATGCTCGACTCGATGATCGACAACTCCCGCCCCACGCGCGCCGAGGCGAGCGACGTGGCGAACGCGGTCATCGACGGCACCGACGCCGTGATGCTCTCCGGCGAGACCAGCGTCGGCCGCTACCCGATCGAGACGGTCCGCACCATGAGCCGGATCGTCGAGGCCGCGGAGGAGGACGTCCTCGCCAAGGGCCTCCCGCCCCTCACCGAACGGAACAAGCCCCGCACCCAGGGCGGCGCCGTGGCCCGCGCGGCCGCCGAGATGGGCGACTTCCTCGGCGCCAAGTTCCTCGTGGCCTTCACCCAGTCCGGCGACACCGTCAAGCGGCTCTCCCGCTACCGCTCGCCGATCCCGCTGCTGGCCTTCACCCCCGACCCGGCCACCCGCTCCCAGCTCAACCTCACCTGGGGCGTCGAGACCTTCCTCGGCCCGCACGTGGACTCCACGGACGCGATGGTGGCCCAGGTCGACGAGGAGCTGCTGCGGATCGGCCGCTGCCGGAAGGGCGACGTCGTGGTCATCACGGCCGGCTCCCCGCCGGGCGTCGCGGGCTCGACGAACCTGGTCCGGGTCCACCACATCGGTGACTCGATGACGGGCTGACGTATCAGAACTTCGCCCCGACGTGGGTGTCCATCAGCGCGACGGACGTGCGGCGCGCGACCGAGACGTCCTGCGCGCCCGTCGCCCGGCGTCGGCTCCGCCAGGCGACCCCGATCCGGTCGAGGGCTCCCGTGTACAGCCGCACGATGTCGTCCGACGTGTTCGTGAAGAAGTACCGGGGGTACTCGTAGCGCTTCATCCGCCCGGCGATCGTCTTCTCCGTCCAGTTGACGATCCGGGATCCGTCGGAGTGCACCAGCCCCCGGATGAACGCCCATGAATGGGCCTCGACGATCTCCTCCTGCCAGGGTTCGAGCGCGATGACCCGCTCGTGCTTCTTTCCCGGCCCGTGCTGGGGGGAGCAGGCACGTCCAATGCCAGCCATAGCTGGTGACCATGACGCACCCCTGCTTTTGAAGGGCACAGACGCTGCCCTCGGGGCGAACTGCCAGGATCGCCGCGCGGCATGCCTCGATGAGCCCCGGCCAGGCGTCCGCACAGGCGATGCGGAGGAGTCGGCCGCCCCGGGGATGGTCGCTGATGCATCCGTCTCCGAGGTACAGGCCCAGCAGGTAGGCGTACGCCGCCGGGTCGTCGGGCAGGCCGGGGAACGGGCGACATCTCGGGCAGGTGGAACCGCGCCCGTTGGGGTGCGGAAGCGGGTCCTTGCGTGTCTGCCAGGCGCGTAACGCGGAACGTGAGATGCCGGTCTGCCTGCTTACGGAGTTGAGGCTGCGGCCACCGGCGACCAGGGCGATGGCGTGCTGACGTGTCTCGATGTCGTACATGCGCCTGAGCCTGGACTCATCCATCTCGGGCTGTGGTGCGAATCGGCAGCATTCGCACGTGTGAGTGACGACCAGTGCGGGGTGATCAACTTTGAATCGAAGGAAAAGTGCCCCGAGTCGGACTCGAACCGACACTGTGTGGGTTTTGAATCCACTGCCTGCTGCCAATTGGGCTACCGGGGCTCGCTGAATCAAAGGTTTCCCTAGACCCTGCGCGCGTCCACCATACCGCAGCTAGGTAGGCTCATGGGCAGCAGATCTGCCCCGCAACGAGGAGCCCCCGTGACCGCCCCCGAGTCGCCCCAGCCCGCCGACGACGCCGATGCGTCGCACGTCCCGCCGCTGACGACCCGTGTCGTCATCGCCGAGGACGAGGCCCTCATCCGCCTCGACCTCAAAGAGATGCTGGAGGAAGAGGGCTACACGGTCGTCGGCGAGGCCGGGGACGGCGCCAAGGCCGTCGAGCTCGCCCGCGAGCACCGTCCCGACCTCGTCATCCTCGACGTGAAGATGCCCGTCCTCGACGGCATCTCGGCCGCCGAGCAGATCGCCGGCGAGTCCATCGCCCCGGTCCTCATGCTGACCGCCTTCTCGCAGCGCGAGCTCGTCGAGCGGGCCCGGGACGCCGGCGCCATGGCGTACCTGGTGAAGCCGTTCAGCAAGAGCGACGTGGTGCCGGCCATCGAGATGGCCGTCTCCCGCTTCGCGGAGCTCCGCGCCCTGGAGCAGGAGGTCGCCGACCTCTCCCAGCGCCTGGAGACCCGCAAGCTGGTCGACCGCGCCAAGTCGATCCTGCAGACCCAGTACGGGCTGACGGAGCCGGCCGCGTTCCGCTGGATCCAGAAGACCTCGATGGACCGCCGCATGTCGATGCAGCAGGTCGCCGAGGCCGTCATCGAGGACGCCGAGGAGAAGAAGGCGGCCAAGGGGCAGTAGCCCCGAAGGTACGTACGAAGAAGGCCCGCCCCGCGACGCTGCGGGGCGGGCCTTCCGTCTGAAGGGGCGATCAGTCCTCGCCGAGGTACGCCTTGCGGACGGACTCGTCGTGGAGCAGGTTCTGACCCGTGCCGGAGAGCACGATCTTGCCGATCTCCATGACGTGACCGTGGTCCGCCAGGGCGAGCGCGGCCTGGGCGTTCTGCTCGACGAGCAGGATCGTGGTGCCCTGGGCCTTGAGCTCGGCGATCGTCGCCATGATCTTCTGCATCATGATCGGCGAGAGACCCATCGAGGGCTCGTCGAGCATGAGCAGCTTCGGCTGGGACATCAGCGCCCGGCCCATCGCGAGCATCTGCTGCTCACCGCCGGAGAGCGTGCCCGCCGCCTGCTTGCGACGCTCGCCCAGGATCGGGAAGAGGTCGTAGGCGCGCTGGACGTCCCTGGCGATGCCGGCGGTGTCCTTCCGGAGGAAGGCGCCGAGGAGGAGGTTCTCCTCGATCGTCATCCGGGGGAAGATGTGCCGACCCTCGGGGGAGTGGGCCAGACCCAGCGAGACGATCTTGTGCGCGGGGATCTTGCGGAGGGACTTGCCCTCGAACTTGATCTGGCCGCCGACCGGCTTGAGGAGCCCGGAGAGGGTCCGCAGGGTGGTGGTCTTCCCGGCGCCGTTGGTGCCGATGAGGGTGACGACCTCACCGGCGTCGACGGAGAAGGAGATGCCCTTGACGGCCTCGATCTTTCCGTAGGCGACGCGCAGGTCCTCGACTTCGAGCAGTGCGGTCATGCGTCGTTCTCCTTGCCCGAAGCAGGGTCGTGCGGGGTGTCCTCCGAGGGCTCCTCGTCGGCCGGGGCCTCGTCGGTGGCCGGGGCGTCGTCCGAGGGGGCGTCGTCGGCCTCGTCGGCCGGGGCCTCTTCGGTCTCTTCGGCCTGGTCGGTCTCTTCGTCCTCGGGGGTCTCGTCGGCCTCGGGGGTCTCCGCGGCCTCCTCGTCCGCCGGAGCCGGAGCCGCCGCGGGGGCCGCGTCCGACTCGACCGGCTCGCCCAGGTACGCGGCGATGACCCGCTCGTCGCCCTGGACGGTCGCGCTGTCGCCCTCGATCAGCTTCTGGCCCTGGACGAGCACGGCGACCCGGTCGCAGAGGTTGAAGATGAACCGCATGTCGTGCTCGATGACGAGCACGGCGATGCCCATGTCCCGGATCTTGAAGATGAGTTCCTCCGCCGCCCGCGTCTCCTGCGGGTTCATGCCGGCGGTGGGCTCGTCGAGCAGGATCAGACCGGGGTCGCTCGCGAGGGCGCGGGCGATCTCCAGCTTGCGCTGCTCTCCGTACGGGAGGTTCTTGGCGAGGTGCTGCGCCTTGTCCTGGAGGCCGATGAACTCCAGGAGTTCCATGGCCCGCTCCGCCGCCTCGGCCTCGGCCTTCTTGAAGCTCGGCAGGCGGAGCAGCGCGGACCAGAGGCCCTGCTTCATCCGGGTGTGACGTCCGACGAGGACGTTCTCCAGGACGGTCATGTTGTGGAAGAGCCGGATGTTCTGGAAGGTCCGGGCGATGCCCGCGTCGGTGACCTTGAAGGACGTGGGCGGCAGGACCGTGCCCTTGTACCGGACTTCGCCCTCGGTGGGGACGTAGAGACCGGTGAGGCAGTTGAAGAAGGTGGTCTTGCCGGCGCCGTTGGGGCCGATGAGACCGACGATCTCGCCGCTGTTCACGGTGAGGTTCACATCGCGCACGGCGGTGAGGCCGCCGAAGCGCATGGTGACCCCGCGCGCGTCGAGCACGGTCTCGGTGGCGGCCGGCTCGGTGGTGGCCTCGGCCTTGTCGGTGGTGGTCGTCATGGTTCAGGCACCTGCCTTGGCGAGCGTGGCGGGCGTCTCGTCGTTCTCGTGGAACTCCAGCTGGTTGCGCCGGTTGGCGATCATGCCCTCCGGGCGGAAGCGCATGAGCAGGATCAGCGCGACGCCGAAGGCGAAGAGCTGGTAGCTGCCCATGAACTGGAGCTTGTTCGGGATGAGGAACAGCAGGGACGCGCCGACCAGGGGACCGCTCATGGTGCCCATGCCGCCGAGGACGACGGCCGCGAGCAGGAAGGCGGAGTTGGGCGGGATGGGACCGGCGAAGAGGTACTGCTCCGGGGTCACCGTGTAGGTGACGTGGGCCTGCACGGTCCCGGCGAGGCCGGCGAGCGAGGCGCCGAGCGCGAAGGCGATGAGCTTGACCCGGAACCCGTTGATGCCCATGGCGAGCGCGGCGGTCTCGTCCTCGCGGATGGCGACCCAGGCGCGGCCGATGCGGGAGTCGCCGCTGCGCCGGAAGACCAGCACGACGACCGCCATGATCAGCAGCATGAGGAAGAAGTAGTTCGCGAAGCGGCCGATGGTGAAGCCGACGATCGAGTGCTCGGCGCCGAAGTCGAACCCGAACATGTCGAGGTTCGGGATCGACGAGATGCCGTTCGAACCATTGGTGATGTCGGGACCGGAGGTGCCGTCGGTGTTCATCACCGTGATGCGGAAGATCTCACCGAAACCGAGGGTGACGATGGCGAGGTAGTCGCCGCGCAGTCGCAGGGTCGGGGCGCCGATGAGGACACCGAAGACCAGGGAGGCTCCCGCGCCGACCAGGACGGCGGCCCAGAAGGGGAAGTGCACGCCGAACGGGGAGGTCGGGGCGCCCGAGACGAGGGCGGCCGCGTAGGCGCCGACGCCGAGGAAGGCGACGTAACCGAGGTCGAGGAGACCGGCGAGGCCGACGACGATGTTCAGGCCCAGGGCGACCGTGGCGAAGATCAGGATGTAGACGCCGAGCGTCGCGTACTGGTCGTCGGTCTGCGTGAAGGGGAAGAGCGCCGCGGCGGTGAACGCGCCCGCGATGGACAGGTTCTGGTGCTTGCCGGTGAGCTGCGTGGCCTGCGCCACGAGGCCCGCCTTGTTGACCGCGGCGAAGCCGAGGCCGGCCGTGATCAGGAAGCCGATGAACAGCTCGTCGTACTCCGTGCCGACACCGTAGGTGAAGACGCCGAGCGCGACGGCGAGGACGCCCGCGATGATCAGGATCTCGACGGAGGAGTGCAGCGCGGGCAGTCGGCGAACGGGACCGGTGGCGGCGAAGGCGGCCTTGAAGTTGGTCCAGCCGTTGCCGGCACGGTGCTTGAACTGGTCCCAGCCGGTGTCCTCGGGGTCCACGGGCAGCGTCTTCGGCCGCTCGTAGGGGAGGGAGAGGGCGCCGAGCAGGGCGAGCAGGGTGGCGAGCGCGACGACCGCGCCGCCCGGCTCCAGGTTGACCGGACCACCGAGCGTGATGCTGATGGCGGCGACCGTGTACCAGGTCGTGGCGAAGGCGGCGAGCGCCGCGAGCTTGACGGCCGCGTCGGCGCCGGCCGGGGTCAGCCAGCGGGTGCCCTTGACGCCGTAGGACGAGAGGGCGAAGAGCGTGGTGAGCAGGCCCGCGACCAGGACCTGGAGCTGGAGGCCGCCCGGGTAGCCGTAGACCGTGAGGTCGCCCGGGAAGCGGGCGGTCCAGGTCCACGCGAGGAAGCAGCTGGCGACGGTGAGGACGCCGCCGCCCAGGGTGAGGGCGCGGGCGATCCGGACCGGGACGAAGCCGATGAGGCCGGTCGCCTCGGCCGGCGCGGGCTCGGCCGCGGGTGCCGTGGGGTTCTCGGAGATGGTGGTCATGGTGCTCACGCCCTGTCCGCGACGCGCTCGCCGAGCAGGCCTTGTGGCCGGGCGAGGAGTACGACGATGAGGAGTACGAAGGCCCAGACATCGGCCCAGGACTGGCCGCCGAGCTGCTGCATGCCGGGGATGTGGGCGATGTAGGCCGTCGCCAAGGTCTCCGCGATGCCGAGGACGACACCGCCGATCATGGCGCCGTAGATGTTGCCGATGCCGCCGAGGACCGCGGCGGTGAAGGCCTTGAGCCCGAGGAGGAAGCCCATCTTGTAGTCGACGACGCCGTACTTGAGGCCGTAGGCGACGGCGCCGACCGCGGCGAACGCGGCGCCGAGCGCGAACGCGATCGTGATGATCCGGTCGGTGTTGACACCCATGAGCTTCGCGGTGTCCGGGTCCTGCGCCGTGGCCTGCATGCCGCGACCGGTGCGGGTGCGCATGACGAAGAAGGCGAGGAAGCCCATGCAGACGGGGGCGGCGATCAGGAGGAAGACGTCGCCGGTCTGGATGGTGACCGAGCCGAACTCGATCGGGCCGCCGGGGATCTGCGGGAAGGTCCGGGCGGACTTCGCCTCCGGGTACCAGGCCCAGACGGCCTGCTGCAGGGCGAGGGAGAGACCGATGGCCGTGATGAGGGGGGCGAGACGGGGGCCACCACGGAGCGGACGGTAGGCGAACCGTTCCGCCCCGACGGCTATGGTGGTCGCGATCAGTACGGCACCGATGATCATGAGGGGCAGTGCGACCCACATGCTCGTGCCGCCGGGCAGGATGAGCCAGACCGTGAGCGCCCCGAAGCCGCCGGTCATGAAGATCTCGCCATGGGCGAAGTTGATGAGCTGGACGATGCCGTAGACCATCGTGTAGCCGACGGCGACGAGCCCGTACATGGATCCCAGTAGCAGGCCGTTGACCAGCTGCTGCGGCAGTTCGTTCACCGCATTGTCCTCCGAGACTTTCGACGGATGTGACACCGCGCGGGGAGCCTGGTGTGGCGCCCCCGCGCGGTGAAGGTGGTGCTGAGTGGGGTGGTGCTGAGGATCAGCCGCCGAAGGTGCCGGACTTGACGGGCTTGAACGCGCCGCCCTCGACCTTGTAGACGGTCAGCTGCTTGTTGGTGGTGTCACCGAACTCGTCGAAGGCGACCGAACCGGTCACACCCTCGAAGGAGACACCCTGCATGGCCTCGACGACCTTGGCGCGCTCGGGGACCTTGCCGTTGTTGCCCTCGACGGCCTTCTTGACGGCCTCGATGATCGCCCAGGTCGAGTCGTAGGCGTAGCCGCCGTAGGCCTCGTAGGCCTCCTTGTAGTTCTCGGCCTTGTAGTTGGCCAGGAAGTCCTTGGCGGAGCCGAGGGACTCGATCGGCGCGCCGACCGAGGTGGCGAAGTCGCCCTCGGCAGCGGCCGGGCTGGCGAGCTTCACGTACTCGGGGCTGAAGATCGCGTCGCCGCCGACGACGGTGACCTTCGCGCCGGCCGCCTTGATCTGCTTGGCCAGCGGGCCGCCGGCCGGGTACTCGCCACCGTAGTAGACGACGTCGGCGCCGGAGCTCTTGACCTGGGTGGCGACCGCGGAGAAGTCCTTGGTGTCCGGGTTGATGTGCTGGGTGCCGACGACCTTGCCGCCGAGCTTCTCGAACTCGCCCTTGAAGGTGCCCGCGAGACCGGCGCCGTAGGTCTTCTTGTCGTCGATGATGAACGCCTTGGTCTTCTTGGCGTCCTTGAAGACGTACTGGGCCGCGAACGGGCCCTGGATGGCGTCGGTGGTGGCGGTGCGGAAGTACGACTTGTAGCCGCGCTTCTTGTCGCCGGAGGACCAGTTCGGGCCCTGGGACAGCGACGGGTTGGTGTTGGCCGGGGAGACCTGCACCAGCTTCGCGTCGTCGAAGACCTTCTGCATGGACTCGGCGACGCCGGAGTTCAGCGGGCCGACGACGCCGAGGACGGACTTGTCGGCGACGAACTTCGTGGCGTTCTGCTGGCCGGACGAGGGCTGCGCCTGGTCGTCCAGGGACTCCAGCTTGAAGGTCACGCCCTTGACGTAGCTCTTCTTGTTGGCCGTCTTGACCGCGAGGTCGGCGGAGTTCTTGATGCCGAGGCCGAGGGCGGACAGCTCACCCGTCAGGGGAGCGTCGAGACCGATGGTGACGGTGACGTTGCCGTTGTCGCCGTTCTCGGCGCCGCCCTTGTCGTCACGCGAACCACAGGCGGTGAGCGTGAGCGCTCCCGCGGTGACCGCGGTGGTGAGTATGAGCAACGAACGGTTTCGCACGAAGGGTCCTTTCCCTGGCGCGGCCCCCTCGGAATGAGGCGGTGCCGTGAAGCTGCAAAGCGAGGGTGCCGTTTCGGAACGCCGGGCCGTACTGGGTTGGTACAGGGCCGTGCAGTAGGACGCGCCCGGCGGCGCGGTGACTGGCCGTGACTCTAAGCGCAGGTGGGGAGGGTCGGGGAGCGCGGAGGGAAGGATGTGACTGTCTTGTTATGCCGAGGGGGAAAGAGTGTGCGCGTCGGAGGGGAAAACCGGGGCATAGCGGTCTGTAATGCGGTGTTCACATGCTGAGAACGTGCAGTTCCGCTAAGGGGCTTGAGCGATTCTTGGTACTGACGGTCCGCTCAGCGGACTCTCCGGATATCGGACAGTGGCAGAAACCTGAGCGGACGGAGCGGCTCGGTCCGACCCCCTGTCCCACCCCGCGAGAAGATCACTCAGCGTGACGAGAAGTGGGGTGGGACGTGGACGCAGGGTGGGCGGAGCCGCCGCCGGGAGATCAGGGAAGGCGGACGTACGACTTCAGGAAGTCACGCGCACCGGGAGTGTCCAGGCGGTAGGCCACATTGGTCGCGTAGCAGGGCGTGTCGCCGGTGATCGTGGTGGCCGCGAGCGTCAGCTTCCCGTTCAGCGTCGCGAAGTTGGGGCCGCCCGAGTCGCCGTAGCACGCGCCGCCGTTCCCCTGGGGCGCGGTCATCGCGAGCCGGACCCAGGCGCTGTTGAGCGCGTCGAAGGAGACGGGTGCCTTCATGCGGACACCGCCGCCCGGGTGCGTCTGGCCGCCGGGGCCGCGCGCGGCCTCCTCGGTGCCGTAACCGGCGACCAGGAAGGAGGTGTCGTCCAGTCCCTGCGGGCCGAGCGCGTCGAGGGCGCCCGCGCGGGGGAGGGTGGCCGGGGTGAAGGACCAGCGGGCCTTCACGGCGGCGGCGGGCAGCTCGATCACCGAGATGTCATGGGTGTCGGAGGCCGGGCCGGGGTAGGCGGGGTGGCTGTGGGCGGTGCCCTCGACGGCCACGCTCCGGGCCACCGCGGCGGGGTCGCCCGGGTGCTCGGCGGCCGCCCGGTCCAGGCCGGTCTGGACGTCCTGGTCGAGGGAGACGTAGAAGCGGACGTTCGCCGGCCAGTCCGTCGTGCAGTGGGCGGCGGTCAGGAAGGTGTCGGCGTCGACCATGGTGCCGGAGCAGACCCAGTCGACGCGGTCCGGGGTCGCCGGGTCGTCGTCGTTGTCCCAGGTCGCGACGAGCGCGCCGACCTCGGTGCGCTCGGGGGCGGGGGTCGCGTTGTACGAGTTGATCGCCGTGGCCGGGATCGCGGTGGCGAGAACGGCGGCGCAGGCGGCGGCGGTGACGGCGGTCAACGCGGAGGTGGTGCGAACGGCGGTCACGAAGAACCCCTCGGTGTGTGAGTGGATCGGGTGTTCTCCTGTGGGGGAGGTTCGCCAGTGAAGCGGGTGTGTCGACGTGGGGCAAGAGGGCCGCACGGTACGGGAGTTGGTTCGTGAGGGGCGGCTCGGGCGCGCCGCAGGAAGTTGATCCGTGAGGGTCGGCGCGGGCACGCCGGTGGGGCCGGCCGGGCCGGCGGACGCGGACCCGGATGTTCCGGCAGAGGTGGGTCCGGACGTTCCGGCGGGAATCCGCCCGGACGCGCCGACGGGGGCGGCACGCTTTCGCGCGCCGCCCCCGTCGAGGGGTCCGGTGACCTCAGGAGCCGTTCGGCCGCCCCGCCTGCGGCAGGCTGCCCGCGTCCTTCGCGTCGATCTCGCGCAGCAGGCAGGTCAGCCGCGCCGAGCAGACCCGCTTGCCCTGCTCGTCGCTGATCACGATCTCGTACGTGGCGGTCGTCCGCCCGCGGTGGACCGGGGTCGCCACGCCGGTCACCAGACCGCTGCGCACGCCGCGGTGATGGGTGCAGTTGAGGTCGACGCCCACGGCGATCTTCGAGATCCCGCCGTGCAGCATCGAGCCGACGGAGCCCAGCGTCTCGGCGAGCACCGCCGACGCGCCGCCGTGCAGCAGCCCGTACGGCTGGGTGTTGCCCTCCACCGGCATGGTGCCCACGACCCGCTCGGCCGAGGCCTCCACGATCTGCACACCCATCCGGTTCCCGAGGTGCCCGGCCGAGAAGAGCGCCGGGAGGTCGACGCCCAGCGCCGCGTACTCGTCGATGACCTCCTGCGGGAACTTCACGTGCTGCTGCTCACCCATGGGCCGGCTCCGTTCGTCTTCGTACGGCTGCTGATCTGTCGGCGATCTGCCTGCTGATCGCGCCTGAGCAAACGCTTAGGCGGACTGTGATTGTTCCAGACGCACGATCACGGACTTGCTGGCGGGGGTGTTGCTGACGTCCGCCGTCGACTCCAGCGGGACCAGGACGTTCGTCTCCGGGTAGTAGGCCGCCGCGCAGCCCCGGGACGTCGGGTAGTGCACCACCCGGAAGCCGGGCGCCCGCCGCTCGGTCCCGTCCGTCCACTCGCTCACCAGATCCGTGTACGCCCCGTCCGCGAGGCCGAACGCCGCCGCGTCCTCGGGGTGCACGAGCACGACCCGGCGGCCGCCCTTGATCCCCCGGTAGCGGTCGTCCAGGCCGTAGATCGTGGTGTTGTACTGGTCGTGCGAGCGCAGCGTCTGCAGCAGCAGCCGGCCCTCGGGCACCCTCGGGTACTCGACGGGGGCGGCCGTGAAGTTGGCCTTGCCGGTCTTCGTGGGGAAGCGGCGCTCGTCGCGCGGGCCGTGCGGCAGCCCGAAGCCGCCCGGGTTCGCCGCGAGGCGGGCGTTGAAGTCCTCGAACCCCGGCACCACGCGCGCGATGCGGTCCCGGATCGTGGCGTAGTCCGCCTCGAACTCCTCCCAGGGCGTGGCCGATCCGTCGCCGAGCACGGCACGGGCCAGCCGCGCCACGATCGCCGGCTCCGACAGCAGGTGCGGGCTCGCCGGCGGCAGGTTGCCCCGGGAGGCGTGCACCAGACTCATCGAGTCCTCGACCGTCACGAACTGGCGGCCGCTCGCCTGCACGTCCTTGTCGGTGCGGCCGAGCGTCGGCAGGATCAGCGCGCGCGTGCCCGTCACCGCGTGCGAGCGGTTCAGCTTCGTCGAGACGTGAACGGTCAGGCGCGCGTTCCGCATCGCCGCCTCCGTCACGTCCGTGTCGGGCGTCGCCCCCACGAAGTTGCCGCCCATGGCGAAGAACACCTTCGCCTCGCCGTCGCGCAGCGCCTGGATCGAGCGCACCACGTCGAAACCGTGATGGCGCGGCGAGACGATCCCGAACTCCTTGTCCAGGGCGTCGAGGAAGGCGGGCGCGGGACGCTCGAAGATGCCCATCGTGCGGTCGCCCTGCACGTTCGAATGGCCGCGCACCGGGCACACGCCGGCGCCCGGACGGCCGATGTTCCCGCGCAGCAGCAGGAAGTTGACCACCTCGCGGATGGTCGGCACGGAGTGCTTGTGCTGGGTGAGGCCCATCGCCCAGCAGACGATCGTCCGCTCCGAGGCGAGCACCATCTCCAGCGCCCGCTCGATCTCGGAGCGGTCGAGGCCGGTCGCGGCGAGCGTCTCGTCCCAGTCGGCCGCCTTCGCCGCCGCCGTGAACTCCTCGTACCCGTGGGTGTGTTCGCGTACGAACTCCTCGTCGACCGCCCCGGCCGTCTCCAGGACCAGCTTGTTCAGGAGCCGGAAGAGGGCCTGGTCGCCGCCGATCCGGATCTGGAGGAAGAGATCGGTCAGCGCCGCGCCCTTGAGCATGCCCTGCGGGGTCTGCGGGTTCTTGAACCGCTCCAGACCCGCCTCCGGCAGCGGGTTCACCGAGATGATCCGCGCGCCGGACTCCTTCGCCTTCTCCAGGGCCGAGAGCATGCGCGGATGGTTCGTCCCCGGGTTCTGCCCGGCCACGATGATCAGGTCCGCGCGGTGCAGGTCCTCCAGGGACACACTGCCCTTGCCGATGCCGATCGTCTCCGTCAGCGCCGACCCCGAGGACTCGTGGCACATGTTGGAACAGTCCGGCAGGTTGTTCGTGCCGAACTCGCGCGCGAAGAGCTGCAGCAGGAACGCCGCCTCGTTGCTCGTCCGCCCCGAGGTGTAGAAGAGCGCCTCGTCGGGGGAGGCCAGGGCCCGCAGCTCCTCCGCGATGATCGCGAACGCCCGCTCCCAGGTCACCGGCTCGTACCGCTCGCCGCCCTCAGGCAGGAGCATCGGCTGCGTGATCCGGCCCTGCTGGCCCAGCCAGTACCCGCTGCGGGTCGCCAGGTCCGCCACCGGGTGCGCCGCGAAGAACTCCGGGGTCACCCGCCGCAGCGTCGCCTCCTCGGCGACCGCCTTCGCGCCGTTCTCGCAGAACTCCGCCACATGCCGCTTGTCGCCCTCCGGCCAGGCGCAGCCGGGACAGTCGAAGCCGTCCTTCTGATTGACCTTGAGCAGGGTCCGCGCGGTGCGCCGCAGACCCATCTGCTCCTGCGCGATCCGCAGCGTGTGCCCGATGGCGGGCAGGCCGGCTGCGGCGTGCTGCGGCGGCGTGACCTGCGGTGCGTCCTGGACCGGGTCACCGGCCGGCGGCTTGCTGACCATCGCGCTCTCCCTTGAGCGGTATACCTGCGGCGTACGTCTCCGATCCTGTCACGCGGCACCGACAGCCCGGCACCCCGGCCGCTGTGGACGGGATTGTCAGCGGGCCGTGGCAGGATCGTCGTGTGGCCGAGACAGCATCGAAGAACCCCGCAGACACCCGCCCCCGCCTGCTCCTCATGGACGGGCACTCGCTCGCGTACCGGGCGTTCTACGCGCTGCCCGCGGAGAACTTCACCACCGCGACCGGACAGCCGACGAACGCGATCTACGGGTTCGCCTCGATGCTGGCGAACACGCTGCGCGACGAGGCGCCCACGCACTTCGCGGTCGCCTTCGACGTGTCCCGCAAGACCTGGCGGTCCGAGGAGTTCCCGGAGTACAAGGCGAACCGCTCCAAGACCCCCGATGAGTTCAAGGGGCAGGTCGAGCTGATCGGCGAACTCCTCGACGCGATGAACGCGCCGCGGTTCGCCGTCGACGGCTTCGAGGCCGACGACGTCATCGCGACCCTCGCCACCCAGGCCGAGGCCGCCGGGTTCGAGGTCCTGATCGTCACCGGCGACCGGGACTCCTTCCAGCTGGTCTCCGACCACACCACCGTGCTCTACCCGACCAAGGGCGTCTCCGAGCTCACCCGCTTCACCCCGGAGAAGGTCCAGGAGAAGTACGGCCTCACGCCCTCGCAGTACCCCGACTTCGCGGCCCTGCGCGGCGACCCGTCGGACAACCTGCCCGGCATCCCCGGCGTCGGCGAGAAGACCGCCGCCAAGTGGATCAACCAGTTCGGCTCCTTCGACGAACTCGTCGCGCGCGCCGAGGAGGTCAAGGGCAAGGCCGGCCAGAACTTCCGCGACCACCTGGAGTCGGTCAAGCTCAACCACCGCCTGACCGCGATGGTCACGGACGTCGAGCTGCCGAAGACCGTCACGGACCTCGCCCGCGAGCCGTACGACCGCACGGCCGTCGCCCTCGTCCTCGACACCCTGGAGATCCGCAACCCCTCGCTGCGCGAGCGCCTCCTCGCCGTCGACCCGGGCGCCGCCGAGGAGGCCGCGCCCGCCCCCGCCGCGGGCGTCGAGCTCGACTTCACCGTCCTCGGCGCCGGCGAGCTCGCCCCCTGGCTCGCCGAGCACGCCACCGAGCCCCTCGGCATCGCCACCGTCGACAGCTGGGCCCTCGGCACCGGGAACGTCAGCGAGGTCGCCCTCGCCGCCGCCGGGGGAGCCGCCGCCTGGTTCGACCCCAGCACGCTCGACGAGGCCGACGAGCAGGCCTGGGCCGCCTGGATCTCCGACCCCGACCGCCCGAAGGTCATGCACAACGCCAAGGGCGCCATGCGGGTCTTCCCCGAGCACGGCTGGAGCATCGCGGGCGTCACCATGGACACCGCCCTCGCCGCCTACCTGGTCAAGCCCGGCCGGCGCTCCTTCGCCCTCGACGCCCTCACCGTCGAGTACCTCGGCCGCGAGCTCGCCCCGGCGGCCGCCGCCGACGGCCAGCTCGCCTTCGGCGCCGACGACACCGCCGAGGCCGAGGCCCTCATGAGCCAGGCGCGGGCCGTCCTCGACCTCGGCGGGGCCTTCGACGAGCGGCTCGGCGAGGTCGGCGCCCGCGAGCTCCTCCACGACGTCGAGCTCCCCACCTCCGTCCTCCTCGCCCGCCTTGAGCGGCACGGCATCGCCGCCGACCGCGACCACCTGGAGGCCATGGAGCAGCAGTTCGCCGGCGCCGTCCAGCAGGCCGTGAAGGAGGCCCACGCCTCCGTCGGCCACGAGTTCAACCTCGGCTCGCCCAAGCAGCTCCAGGAGGTCTTCTTCGGCGAGCTGAACCTCCCGAAGACCAAGAAGACCAAGACCGGGTACACGACGGACGCCGACGCGCTCGCCTGGCTGGCCGGCCAGACCGAGCACGACCTGCCCGTGATCATGCTCCGCCACCGCGAGCAGGCCCGGCTGCGCTCCACCGTCGAGGGCCTCATCAAGACGGTCGCGGCGGACGGCCGCATCCACACCACCTTCAGCCAGACGGTCGCGGCGACCGGCCGCCTCTCCTCCACCGACCCGAACCTGCAGAACGTGCCGGTGCGGACGGACGAGGGCCGGGCCATCCGGCACGGCTTCGTCGTCGGCGAGGGCTTCGAGGCCCTCATGACCGCCGACTACAGCCAGATCGAGCTGCGCGTCATGGCCCACCTCTCCGAGGACGAGGGCCTCATCGAGGCCTTCACCTCCGGCGAGGACCTGCACACCACCGTCGCCTCCCAGGTCTTCGGCGTCGAGCGGTCAGCCGTTGACGCGGAGATGCGCCGCAAGATCAAGGCCATGTCGTACGGCCTGGCCTACGGCCTGTCGGCGTTCGGCCTCTCGCAGCAGCTGAACATCGACCCGGGCGAGGCCCGCGGCCTGATGGACACCTACTTCGAGCGCTTCGGCGGGGTACGGGACTACCTGCGCCGCGTCGTCGACGAGGCCCGCGCCACCGGGTACACCGAGACGATGCTGGGCCGCCGCCGCTACCTCCCCGACCTCAACAGCGACAACCGGCAGCGCCGCGAGGCCGCCGAGCGGATGGCGCTCAACGCCCCCATCCAGGGCACGGCCGCCGACATCGTCAAGGTCGCCATGCTGAACGTCGACCGGGCACTGACGGAGGCCGGCCTCGCCTCGCGGATGCTCCTCCAGGTCCACGACGAAATCGTGCTCGAACTCGCCCCCGGCGAGCGCGAGCAGGTCGAGGCCCTGGTCCGCGAGCAGATGTCGGCCGCCGCCGACCTCCGAGCGCCCCTGGACGTCTCGGTAGGCGTAGGCCCGAACTGGGACTCGGCAGCCCACTGACACCAGCCGCGCCCACCCGTTGTGGGCATACGTTCTGCAGGGGCGGAACGGGTGGACACAACGGACGGCGCCCTCTGCCGGGCTTTGGCTCCCGCGCCTGAACCCGCACCCCAGGTGCGGGCCAAGGCACGGGGCCGGAACGGCAGTGCGGGACCGGCCCGGCGGGGTGCGCCAGGTGGACCAGTCAAGGGGCGGCCGGGCGGCACGGCTCCCGAAACTGGGGAGCATGATCCGCCGCCGCCCCCACCTCCCCGCCTGCGCCCTCCTCGGCGCCCTCCTCGGCGCGTCCGGCACCGCCTGGCCCTCGCCCGCCGAGGCCCACCGGGCAACCGCACTCTGCACGTCGACCCGCGAGCCGACCCTCGCCGCCCGCCTGTCCCAGGACATCGCGTCGGTGCTCAAGGGCCGCGAGGGCACGGTCTCCGTCGCGGTCCACGACCCGGGGCGCGGACTGCGCTGCCGGCTGGCCGACACCCTCGCGTACGACTCCGCCAGCATCGCCAAGGTCCTGATCATGCAGGCCGTCCTCGGGCGGGCGGAGGAGCTCGGCCGCGCGCCCACCCGGCTGGAGGCGCGGCGGCTGAAGGCGATGATCACCCGCTCCGACAACGCGGCCGCGAGCGATCTGTGGGACGGACTGTCCCGGGCCCGGCTGAACAGGGTGCTGCGGGAGGCCGGGGCCCAGGACACCGTCCTCGGCCACGACCGCTACTGGGGTCTCACCCGCACCACCGCACGCGACCAACTCGCCCTCCTCGCCGCGGTCTCCCGCCGCACCGAGGCCCTCTCGCTGATGGGGCAGGTCGTCCGCGAGCAGGCCTGGGGCGTCACCGCGGGCGCGCCCCGCACGGTCAAGGTCCACCTCAAGAACGGCTGGCTGCCCCGCGCGACCCACGCCTGGCGCGTCCACAGCATCGGCATCGCACGCCCGGCGCCACACGCGACAGGCACGGGCACAGGTACAGGCGCGGGCACGGGCACGAACCCGGGTACGGACACCGGCACGGGTACCCGCCCGGGTAGGAGTACGAGTACGGGCACGAACGCGAGCACGGGCAGCCCCGCCGTCGACTACCGGATCGCCCTCCTGAGCCACGACAACCCCACCATGAGGTACGGCGTCCGCACTCTGGAGAGCATCGCCCTCGTCGTGCACCGCAGACTCTCCGGCGGCGCGGCGGCCCGCGACTTCACCCCGCCGGAGAAGATCAGTGAGATCCCTGACGGGAGCGCTCCGGCAGAGGAGTGGGGTCCGGACGGTCCTGGGGAAGAGCCGTGGCCGGGGTCGTCCGGGCCCGCGGCGGTCCGAGGAGCCGTGCCCCCGTCCCGTACAGCACGAGCCCGACGGCGAGCCCCGCGCCGGCGCCGAAGCAGGCCGTCGGAATGACGTCGAGGGGCGTCTCGATCCGGTCCCAGCCCCAGTACGCGGCCCAGCGCAGCACCCGGTGGGCGACACCGGCGAGGACGCAGCCGCCGAGCAGCCCGGCGGCGAGGAGCCGCCCGCGCCGGCCCGGGACCGGGACCCGGTCGGGCAGCTCCACCTCCGGGTCGGAGGAGCGCAGCGCCCGCACCGCGCTCCAGCCGAGGATTCCGAGGGCCAGCGCCGAACCCCCGTACTGCGCGTAGAGATAGACCGGGAACCCGGCCACGATCTCGCCGAGGAACGGGATCGCGCGGGTGCCCCAGCGGTCGAGGTGGGTGAAGGAGTCCCACACCACGTGGGTCGTGGCGCCGAGGATCGCAGAGAGGCAGAACCACCCGGCGAGCGCGGCCGGGTGCCGGTCCCGCCACGGGCGGCCCCGGACGAGCCCGTACACCCGGCCGCGCCACCGGGCGGGCAGCAGCGCGACGAGCGGTTCGCGCACGGTCAGCCACAGGGCCACGAGCGCGGCGGTGATCAGTACGTCGGCCGTGACGATCCCGACGGGGGAGTGGGTGACGTCCCCGAGGACCATCGCCCCGGGGAACGCGGTCGCGGCGAAGTAGGTCATGTCGGGTGAGAAGGACCCGGCGACGAGGGCGGACGCGACCAGCGGTCCGCGCGCGGTCCCGTTCCGGCGCAGCGCGGGCAGCACGGCGGCGGCGTGGCTCAGCGTGAACGGCAACGGGAGTTCCCCCAGGGTCCGGTGGTGACGGCGGCCGGAGTGCGTGGCCGGCCGGAGTGCAAGAGGGCAGGGACGCTCCGGTCGGTTCCCGGACCCACCTTGTCGGCACGCGGCCAAGAGGTGACGAAACCGTGAAACACGGTCAGGGGCCGGTGTCCGGTGGTCCGGAGTTGGCATAGGGTCGCCAGAGGTCTCACGCGGGGAGCGTGGGACCGCGTCGATGGGGAGGGGACGACGGATATGGCAGCGCACATCGGCCGCCGACTGCGCAAGGGGGCCACCAGTGGTGCGGTGGTGGCCGCGGCGGTCGCCGCGCTCGCCGCCTCGCAGGCGCCGGAGATGATCCCGCCGGCCGCGGACAACGCCGGCGGCGACCACGCCATCGGCGCCGGTGACACGGCTTCGCCGTCCGGAGACGGCTCCGCGACGGGCGATTCCCCGTACTACACGGAGCTGCCGCCGCTCAACACGCCGAACAAGCCCGGGGCGAGCACCAATCTGCCGGTGATCACCGGCCCGGCCGAGGCCGGCATACCCGCGTCCGTCTACTCCGCCTACAAGCGGGCCGAGCTGTCGATACGCTCGACCGACCCCGCTTGCAACCTGCCGTGGCAGCTGCTCGCGGGCATCGGCAAGGTCGAGTCCGGTCAGGCGAACGGCGGCAGGGTCGACGCCAACGGCACGACCCTCTCGCCGATCCTCGGCCCGGTCCTCAACGGTGCCGGCTTCGCGAACATCACCGACACCGACGACGGCGCCTTCGACGGCGACAAGACGCACGACCGGGCCGTCGGCCCGATGCAGTTCATCCCGTCCACCTGGGCCATGTGGGGCCAGGACGCCAACAGCGACGGGAAGAAGGACCCGAACAACATCTACGACGCGGCGCAGGCCGCCGGCCTCTACCTCTGCGCGAACGACCGCAACCTCGCGCTCAAGGCCGACCTCGACCGGGCGATCCTCAGCTACAACCGCTCGACGGAGTACCTGAACCTGGTCATGTCCTGGGTCACGTACTACCAGCGCGGCACCCACCAGATCCCGGACGGCACGGGCGCGCTGCCGGTCGACCGCAGCGACGGCGGCAGGGGCGACCGCCACCGTCCCACGACGCCGCCCCCGACCGTCCCCACGACTCCGCCGCCGACGCAGGGCACCAAGACGCCGAAGCCGTCGGAGACCGGCACCGGGACGGCCAAGCCGCCGACCGTTCCGAGCAAGCCCCCGGCCACCGCGCCGGTGAAGCCGCCCACCGTCCCGGCGGCCGCCAAGGTCGCACGGCTCGCGATCGTGGCCAACGAGAAGCTGACAACGACCACCGGCAGCGCCTTCACGGGCGCCCCCCGGGTCGCGGCGCTCGACGTCTCGGGCAAGCCCGTCGCCGGTGTGAGCATCCGCTTCGAGATCACCGGCTCCACCGACACCCGTTTCGCCGGCGGCGGGACGACCGCCACCGTCACCACCGGTTCGACCGGTCTCGCCTCCTCTCCCGCCCTCCGGGCCGGCGAGAAGACGGGATCCTTCACGGTGCGGGCCACCGTCGTGGGCCGGACCCTGGACGCGGCCGACTTCGCCGCGACCGTCACGGAGCGTCAGGCGGACACCCTCACCCGGGTGGCCGGCGACCCCCTGTCCGCCACCACCGGTACCTCCTTCGCCCAGCAGATCCAGGTGAAGGCCACCGACAACGGCTCCCTCGCCCCGGGCGTGGCCGTCGCCGCGGTGATCGTCACCTCGAAGACGGACCCCAAGGAGAGCACCGGGGGCCCGTCCTTCAAGAGCGCGGACGGCACCACGGTCCGTACCGTCACCCTGAGGACCGGTACGGACGGACTGCTCACCTTCGAGTCGGGCGCCCTCCTCGCCGGTGACACGGCGGGCACGTTCTACCTCCAGCTGACCGCACCGGGCGGTGGCACCACCTTCATCGACCTGACGGTCACCGCGCCGGCGACGTCGACCCCGGAGCCGACTCCGGAGCCGACGCCCTCCGACAGCGGATCGCCCGAGGCCACCCCCTCGCCCAGCTCCTCCCCTTCGGCCTGACCGACCGCGCCCACGCGCCGCGTTCCTCCGCGCCGTCCTCCCGTCCTCTCCGGACGGGAGGACGGCGCTTCGCGTTACCCGGGTGCAACGTGTTCTCATCTCGCGGCCGCGTTGCTACGGTGCCCCCGCCCTGACGACCTATCAGATCGCATCCCGGGAGGCCGACCATGCGCGCCCTCGTCGCCGCCGCCATCGGACTCGCCCCAGTCCTCCTCTTCGTCCTGCTCCTCTCCGTGGTCGATCTGCCGCCCGACGGCCCCACCTCGCCCAAGCCCCTGCTGACCGCCGATCCCGGCGCCAAGAAGTAAGGGGACGACCGTGCGCCGCCGAGCCAGCCTCGTCCTGCTCGCCCTCGCCGTCTTCTGCGCCGCGATGGCCCCGACCCTGCGCTGGTACGCCTTCCCCCGCCTCGCGAAGATCCCGGCGAACCAGTACCAGGAGACCGTCCTGGAGGCGCGGCCCGCGACCCTCCTCAACTACTCCACGCTCAAGGCGGAGAAGGTCGACAAGATCACGATCATCCAGACCCTCAAGGGGAACGTGGAGGAGTCGCGGCGCATCGAACGCGACGCCGGGCGCGACGTCGTCGTCTGGGACGCCCTCGCCTACGTCACGGGGCCCGACGGCAAGATGGTCTCCAAGGTCCCGGAGCGGTACGTCTTCGACGCCCACACCCAGGACCCCGTCCACGCCACCGGCGAATCGGTCGACGGCGACCCGGTCCGGCGCGAGGGCATCGAGTTCAAGTTCCCCTTCCTGACCGAGAAGCGCGACTACCAGTACTTCGACGCCCAGACCCGCACCGCGGCCCCCATCCACTACAAGGGCACCCGCACCTTCCGCGGCATGGAGGTCTACTACTTCGAGCAGACCATCCCCTGGACCAAGGTCCCCATGCCCAAGGCCATGCCGGTCAAGGGCATCACCCCCAAGATCCTCGCCGACTCGGGCCTCACCCGCTGGTACACGACCAAGCGCATGTTCTGGATCGAGCCGGTCACCGGAGCCCCCGTCAACGGCGAGGAGATCCACAAGGAGGAGCTCCGCAACGCCAAGGCGCTGATGGGGCAGGACACCCTCACCGTCTTCGCGGGGCACGTGAAGATGCGCGAGGACTACCTCGAGAGCGTCGGCGAGCTGGTCTCCTCCAACCGCCTCATGGTCCTCATGCTCGTCTCCTACATCCCGTGGAGCCTCACCGTCCTCGCCCTGGCACTCCTCGCCCTCGCCCTCTGGCTGGAGGCCCGCTCGCGCCGCCCCGAACCGGAGCCGCCCGCCGCCCCCGCCCCGGCCCTCGTCAGCGCTCCCCTCTGAGCCGCGCACTGGTGTGCCGGGTGGGCACCGCCGCGGACGGATCCTCGGGCCACGGGTGCTTCGGGTACCTCCCGCGCAGCTCCGCCCGCACCGCGCGGTAGCCGTCCCGCCAGAACGACGCCAGGTCGGCCGTGACCGCCGCCGGCCGGCCGGCGGGGGAGAGGAGATGGACGAGCACCGGGACCCCCGCCACCCGGGGCGTCTCGGCCAGACCGAACATCTCCTGGAGCTTCACCGCGAGCACCGGCCGCTCACCCCCGTACTCGACCCGTATCCGCGAACCGCTCGGAACCTCGATCCGCTCCGGCGCCAGCTCGTCCAGCCGGACCGCCTCGCCCGAGGCCCACGGCAGCAGCCGCCGCAGCGCCTCCCCGGCGTCGATCCGCCCCAGATCGGCCCGGCGCGACGCCCGGGACAGCTCCGGCTCCAGCCACTCCCCGGCCCGGTCGACCAGCGCCCCGTCCGACACGTCCGGCCAGGGCTCTCCCAGCTCCCGGTGGAGGAAGGCGAGCCGCTCGCGCAGCTCCCCGGCCTCCCGGCGCCACCGCAGCAGCCCGAGCCCCTCGCGCCGCAGGCCTTCGAGCAGCGCCTCCCGCACGAGGGCGGGCTCGGCCGCGGCACCCAGGGGGCGGACCGTCAGCTCGACCGCGCCCAGCCGGTCCACCGACCGCGCGACCACGTCCCCGTCCTCCCAGTGGACCTCCTCGCCGGTACTCCGCAGATGCCCGGCCGCCCGGCACGCCATCGCCTCGTCCACCACCGCCGCGAGCCGCACCCGCGCCGTGGCGTCCCGCGCCGTGCGGTCCGCCACCGCCACCGCGAGCCACGGGCCGGCCCCCAGCCGGGAGCCCTCGGCGAGCCGCGCCCCGCTCCCCGACACCATCAGATAGCCACCCTGCTCCCGGGCCCTGGCCACCCGGTCCGGGAACGCCAGCGCCGTCACCAGACCGGCCACGGCGTCGTCGCCCTCGCTCCCCGCGGCGGCGCCCCCGCCCACCGCCTCCCCGGCCGCCCGCTCCAGGCGGCGCGCCTCCGCCCGCCACCGCGCGCCGTACCCGTCGGAGCCCTGCCGGGCCGCACGCCAGGCCGCCGCCAGATCGTCCCCGTAGTCGCGCGGCGGCTCCTCGACGATCAGCGCCACCACCTCCGCCGCCCGCCGGACCCCCACCTCGGGCGCACCGTCGAGCAGCGCACGCCCCAGCCGGGGATGCAGCCCGAGCCGGGACATCCGCACCCCCCGCTCCGTGGCCCGGCCGGCCCCGTCGACGGCCCCGATCGACCCGAGGACCGCACGGGCCGCCGCCATCGCCCCGACCGGCGGCGCGTCGAGCAGCGCGAGCCCCTCCGCCGTCGGGTCGCCCCAGCAGGCGGCCCGCAGGGCGAAGTCCGCCAGGTCGGCGATCCTGATCTCGGGCGAGGGGAACCGCGCCCGGCTGCCGTCCTCCGCCTCGGCCCAGCAGCGGTACACCACCCCGAAGTCCTCACGCCCCGACCGGCCGGCCCGCTGGGTCGCCGCCGCGGTCGACACCGGCACCGTCGCGAGTGACCCGAGACCGCGGGCGTGATCCGTCCGCGGCTCCCGCGCGAGCCCCGAGTCCACGACGATCCGCACCCCCGGGACCGTCAGGCTCGACTCCGCCACCGACGTCGAGAGCACCACCCGCCGCCGACCGCCCGGCCCGGCACCTCGCAGCACCGCGTCCTGCACCGCCGCGGGCGCCCGCCCGTGCAGCTGGAGCACCTCCGCGTCGACCCCGTCGAGCAGCCCCGCCGTCCGCGCGATCTCCCCCGTGCCCGGCAGGAAACAGAGGACGTCGCCCTCGTGCAGCTCCAGCGCGAGCCGGACCGTCGACGCCACGTGACGCAGCAGCGCCGGATCCACCCAGGTACCGTGCGCGGGCCGGATCCCGGCCGGCGGCGCGGCGAACCTCACCGCGTACCCGTGCCCCTCGCCCTTGCTCCACACGACCGGGGCCGGCCCGCTGCCGTCCAGGACCGTGAGGAGCTGCGCCCAGGCCTCGGCGTCGCTCGTCGCGGAGGCCGCGATCAGCTTCAGCTCCGGCCGCAGCGTCGCCCGGACGTCCACCAGGAAGGCCATGGCCGTGTCGGCGTCGAGATGCCGCTCGTGGCACTCGTCGAGCAGCACCACGTCCACGCCCGCCAGCTCGGGGTCGCGCTGGAGCCGCTGGAGCAGGATGCCCGTGGTCACCACCTCGACCCGGGTCGCGGGGCCGCCCCGCCGCTCGCCGCGCACCGAGAAGCCGACCGTGCCGCCGACCTCCTCGCCGAGCAGCCAGGCCATCCGCCGGGCCGCCGCCCGCACCGCCATCCTCCGCGGCTCGGCCACGAGCACCCGGCGCGCCGGTCCGTCCCCTATGAGTCCCGCGAGCGCCAGCGGTACCAGCGTCGTCTTGCCGGTGCCGGGAGGAGCGGACAGCACCGCCGCGCCGCGCTCCGCGAGCGCGGCGAGCAGCTCGGGGACGGCATGGCGGACGGGAAGACGGTCGAGTGCGTCGTTTCGGATCACGCACTCAGTCTCGTACGCGCCACGGAAAAGGAGGGCCCCGTTGTCCACAGGGCCCTCCATTCATACGACTAATTACGCGTCATGCGACTGATTACGCGAGGGCTAGCCGTCCCGCTCACAGACGAAGACCGCCGTCCCCGGGATGAGGTTCCCCCGCAGCGGGGACCAGCCGCCCCACTCCTGGCTGTTCCAGGCGGGCCACTCCGGCTCGACGAGGTCCACGAGCCGGAAGCCGCCGGCCACCACGTCCCGCACCCGGTCCCCGATGGTCCGGTGGTGCTCCACGTACACGGCCCGCCCCTGATCGTCCTGCTCCACGTACGGCGTGCGGTCGAAGTACGAGGCGGCGACCGACAGGCCCTCCGGTCCGGGCTCGTCCGGGAACGCCCAGCGGATCGGATGCGTCACCGAGAACACCCAGCGACCCCCCGGCCGCAGCACCCGGCGCACCTCACGGAAGACCCGCACCGGGTCGGCGACGAACGGCACCGCGCCGTACGCCGAGCACGCCAGGTCGAAGGAGCCGTCCCGGAAGGGCAGCGCCCCGGCGTCCGCCTCCACCAGCGGCACCTCCCCGCCGATCCGCAGCGCGTGCTGGAGCTGCCGGTGCGAGAGGTCGAGGGCCACCGGCCGCGCCCCCTGCGCCGCCAGCCACCGCGAGCACTGCGCCGCGCCCGCGCCGATCTCCAGGACGTCGAGGCCCTTCAGCGAGGCCGCGGGACCGAGAAGTCCGGCCTCGGCCTCGTCGAGTCCCTCGGGACCCCACACGAACCGGTCGTCGCCCAGGAAGGACCCGTGATCGCTCTGGTACTCGTCGGCGTTCCGGTCCCACCAGCCGCGGCTGGCCCGGCTGCTCTCCGCGTCCCCCGCGTCACGCCGGGTCGCCTCGGCCCCGTCGTCCTCCCCGTCGACCGCGTCTTCGTGTCCGTACTCTTGGTTCATCTCGCCCGCCGATGTAGTTTGCGCTCAGTGCCGACGTGCGGCGGACCCCCGCCGCGAGGGCGCAAGAGGCATGAGTAGTGCCGGAATTGAGTAGATCTACCCCGGGTGCGCGCTTCGCGCATTGACCCTGTCCGGCCGCCCCCGTATGCTAAAGGTTGCGCTGCGGGCCTGCGCGCCTCAGACGGAGCAGGCCGCGCTCGTACCTGTTGTATGTCCCCTCGGTTTTCGAGGTTCCCTGCCGTTCGCGGAAGGGTGCTTCATTGGCTGTCCGGCTTCTTGGTGCGATACGGGCTCTCGGCGTAGCAGTACCTACGACTTTCTGTCCGTAACCGGAGCCCTTTCCCACATGACGAGCAGCACCGAGACCACCGCCACCAGCACCACCCCGCAGGTTGCGGTCAACGACATCGGTAACGAGGAAGCCTTCCTCGCCGCGATCGACGAGACGATCAAGTACTTCAACGACGGCGACATCGTCGACGGCGTCATCGTGAAGGTCGACCGGGACGAGGTCCTGCTCGACATCGGTTACAAGACCGAAGGTGTCATCCCGAGCCGCGAGCTCTCGATCAAGCACGACGTCGACCCGAACGAGGTCGTCAAGGTCGGCGACGAGATCGAGGCCCTGGTTCTCCAGAAGGAGGACAAGGAAGGCCGCCTGATCCTCTCGAAGAAGCGTGCCCAGTACGAGCGCGCCTGGGGCACCATCGAGAAGATCAAGGAAGAGGACGGCATCGTCACCGGTACCGTCATCGAGGTCGTCAAGGGTGGTCTCATCCTCGACATCGGCCTCCGTGGCTTCCTGCCGGCCTCCCTCGTCGAGATGCGTCGCGTCCGCGACCTCCAGCCCTACGTGGGCAAGGAGCTCGAGGCGAAGATCATCGAGCTGGACAAGAACCGCAACAACGTGGTCCTGTCCCGCCGCGCCTGGCTCGAGCAGACCCAGTCCGAGGTTCGCCAGACCTTCCTCACGACCCTCCAGAAGGGTCAGGTCCGCTCCGGCGTCGTGTCCTCGATCGTCAACTTCGGTGCCTTCGTGGACCTGGGTGGCGTCGACGGCCTCGTGCACGTCTCCGAGCTGTCCTGGAAGCACATCGACCACCCGTCCGAGGTTGTCGAGGTCGGCCAGGAGGTCACCGTCGAGGTTCTCGACGTGGACATGGACCGCGAGCGTGTCTCCCTGTCGCTGAAGGCGACGCAGGAGGACCCGTGGCAGCAGTTCGCCCGTACGCACCAGATCGGCCAGGTCGTCCCCGGCAAGGTCACCAAGCTGGTTCCGTTCGGTGCGTTCGTCCGCGTGGACGAGGGCATCGAGGGTCTGGTCCACATCTCCGAGCTGGCCGAGCGCCACGTGGAGATCCCGGAGCAGGTCGTCCAGGTCAACGACGAGATCTTCGTCAAGGTCATCGACATCGACCTCGAGCGTCGTCGCATCAGCCTCTCGCTGAAGCAGGCCAACGAGTCCTTCGGTGCCGACCCGGCCTCGGTCGAGTTCGACCCGACCCTGTACGGCATGGCCGCGTCCTACGACGACCAGGGCAACTACATCTACCCCGAGGGCTTCGACCCCGAGACCAACGACTGGCTCGAGGGCTTCGAGACCCAGCGCGAGGCCTGGGAGACCCAGTACGCCGAGGCGCAGGCTCGCTTCGAGCAGCACCAGGCTCAGGTCATCAAGTCCCGCGAGGCCGACGAGGCCGCCGCTGCCGAGGGCGCTGCCGCCCCGGCCGCCGGCAACGCCGGTGCGGGCATCTCGGGTGGTTCGTACTCCTCGGAGTCGGACGACACCTCCGGCGCCCTGGCGTCGGACGAGGCGCTCGCCGCCCTCCGCGAGAAGCTCGCCGGCGGCCAGAGCTGAACAGGCTCTCCGCTGAGCGCTAGCCGCTAGCGAATCGAGGCCCGTTCCCCTTCGGGGGAGCGGGCCTCGGTCGTTTCCGGGCCCTCATGCCACTCCTCCGACGGAAGATCGCGCGACCCGGGAATGGTCGTGCCGCGCCCTGCGTTTCCAAAGAGGACACGAGGAGGAGCGGTAATCGTGCTTGATCCGCAGGAGTTGTACGAATGGGACCCGAAGGGCGTCGCCGTCGTCGACCTGGCCCTGGCGCAGGAGTCGGCCGGGCTGGTCATGCTGTACCACTTCGACGGCTACATCGACGCGGGCGAGACCGGTGAGCAGATCGTCGACCGCCTGCTCGACACCCTCCCGCACCAGCTGGTGGCCCGCTTCGACCACGACCGGCTCGTGGACTACCGGGCCCGCCGCCCACTGCTGACCTTCCGGCGCGACCGCTGGACCGCGTACGAGACACCGTCCATCGAGGTCCGCCTCGTGCAGGACGCCACCGGCGCGCCCTTCCTCGTCCTCTCCGGCCCCGAGCCGGACGTGGAGTGGGAGCGCTTCGCCGTCGCCGTCCGGCAGATCGTCGAGCGCCTCGGGGTGCGCCTCTCCGTCAACTTCCACGGCATCCCCATGGGCGTGCCGCACACCCGCCCGGTGGGCCTCACGCCGCACGGCAGCCGCACCGACCTCATGCCCGGTCACCGCAGCCCCTTCGACGAGGCCCAGGTCCCCGGCAGCGCCGAGTCCCTCGTCGAGTACCGGCTGACCGAAGCGGGTCACGACACCCTCGGCGTCGCCGCGCACGTCCCGCACTACGTGGCCCGGTCCCCGTACCCGGACGCGGCCCTGACCGCCCTGGAGGCCGTCACCGCCGCCACCGGCCTCGTCCTCCCGGGCGTCGCCCACTCCCTGCGGACCGAGGCCCGCCGCACCCAGACCGAGATCGACCGCCAGATCGGCGAGGGCGACGAGGAGCTGGTCGCGCTCGTGCAGGGCCTTGAGCACCAGTACGACGCGGCGGCCGGCGCCGAGACGCGCGGCAGCCTGGTCGCCGAGCCGGTCGACCTGCCGTCGGCCGACGAGCTGGGCCGCGAGTTCGAGCGCTTCCTCGCCGAGCGGGAGGGCGACTCCTAGCCCCGCCGGGGCAGGCCCTAAGCTGCCGCTCATGCTGAAGGTGGGCCTGACCGGCGGGATCGGCGCCGGCAAGAGCGAAGTGTCGCGGCTGCTCGTCTCGTACGGAGCCGTACTGATCGACGCGGACCGGATCGCCCGCGAGGTCGTCGAGCCCGGGACCCCGGGGCTCGCGGCCGTCGTGGCGGCCTTCGGGGACGGCGTCCTCACCGCGGAGGGGACGCTCGACCGGCCGAAGCTCGGCTCCATCGTGTTCGCCGACACCGACCGCCTGGCCGCCCTCAACGCCATCGTCCATCCGCTGGTCGGGGCCCGGTCGGCGGAGCTGGAGGGCCGCGCGGGCACCGGAGACGTCGTCGTCCACGACGTACCCCTGCTCACCGAGAACGGACTCGCGCCGCTGTACGACCTGGTCGTGGTCGTCGACGCGTCCCCGGAGACCCAGCTCGACCGGCTCGTACGGCTCCGAGGCATGGTCGAGTCCGAGGCCAGGGCCCGGATGGCCGCCCAGGCCACGCGCGCGCAGCGGCTGGCCGTCGCCGACCTCGTGATCGACAACGACGGACCGCTCGACGCGCTCGAACCCCAGGTACGGAAGGTCTGGGACGAGCTGGAGCGGCGCGCCGCGATGCCTGCGGAGGAGGGCTAGGGCCGGGCCGCGACCCCGCCGAGCCCGGCCGGCGCCGGGGTCCGGTGGAATGCGGCCACCAGGTCCGGTGTTCAACCACCCGGATCGAGGGGAAGGATGCCATCGTGGCCGACAGCAACCCGGAAACGCACGTCATCGACTTCCGCGCCGCCGAGCACCTGCTGGCCGCGCGGGACCCTCGTGGGGCCGTGAAGCTGCTGGACTCGGTGATCGCCGCCCATCCCGAGAACACGGCAGCTCGCCTGCTGCGTGCCCGGGCGTTCTTCGCCGCCGCGCAGCTCCGCCCGGCGCAGCTGGAATTCGAGCTGGTCCTGGAGCGCGAGCCCGACAACGCCTTCGCCCACTTCGCGCTGGCCCGCACCTTCGAGCGCTCCGGGCAGACCGCCCAGGCCACGCGGCACTTCCGCCTCGCCGCCGCACTCGACCCGAAGCCGGAGTACCTCCGGGCGGCGGGTTTCGACACCCGGAACTGAGCGGGTGCGGGCGGGGGGTCAGCGTCCTGTGCGGCCGTGATCCGGTTCGTACGGCGGGATGTTCCGGCCCGGCTGCCAGTGCGGGCCCTGGTGGATGTGGTGCAGCACCACCGCCAGGTCGACCGTGACCACCAGGAACAGCACCCCACAGGCCGCCGCCCAGCCGGGGCGCTCCAGCAGGGAGAACACGGTCGTGCCGAAGGCCGCCCAGAGCAGCCCCCACATGCTCAGCCAGAACCGCAGGCGCAGTGCGCTGCGCGCGTTCGCAGGCTCGTTCCCGGTACGCATGGCGGTCGCATCTCCCCTCGGAACCCCGAGGTCACTTCCAGCATGTACCCGGGGTGGGGAAAACGGAACGGCTGCCAGGAGGTCCGGGTGGCCGCTCAGTGCACGACGCTGTAGCTGCGCCAGGGCAGGGTGTCCGGGGCGATCCAGTTCGCGGAGTTGGTGGGCACGTAGATGGAGTTCCCGCCCTTACAGTCGCGGGTCCGGTACATCACGATGTCGTTCAGCGAGTTGTTCTGGACCCTGGTCACGCCCGACGGCGCCAGGCGGTGGCAGCCGTTCACGGAGGGGCTGGTCACGGACACCAGAAGCTCACGCTGCGTCTCGTACCTGATCGTTCCCACGGCGCTGCGGCCGAGACCCGAGCAGCCGGCGACGGCGAGAGTGAGCAGCACAGCCCCGGAGGCGGTCGTGAGACGCCGGCGAACGGACATGGCGGATCCTCTTCTGTCGTGTCGTTTCAGGCCACCATGCCGTCCGCGCCGACCGCTGTCATCCGCTGTTGGGCCACCCGGGGGAACCCCGCCTGGCGGCCGTTGTCAGACCCCACCCGTAAGGTCGGAGGTCCAGTCGGGAAACGACCGGACAGCGGGAGGAGAGCGGAGCCGTGGCACACACCTGGATGACCAGCGCCGCCGTCTTCCTGCCGGCCGCTCTTCCCCGCGAGGGCCGCGTCGCCTTCTGGGCCCCCGACGGCGGCGCGCCGCCGGACCCGGCGGAGAGCGGGGCGGAGCGGGTCGAGCTGACCGTGGCCCGGCGGCACGGCAGCGGCGCCCGAGGCCGCTCGGTGCCCGCCGTGACCCTGCCCGTCCAGGCCGCGCTGCCCCATCTCGTCGCGGCCCGTCACCACCCGGCCGCGCACCCCGCCACCGCCGCCTGGGGCGCGGCCGCCCTGCACGCCCTGCACCTGGCCGCGCGCGGCCGGCTGCTGCCGGGGCTGACCGCCGACGACCTGGACGCCTGGCGGGCCGGGCCCCTGGACGCCGAGGACATCGCCCATCTGCGGGCCGTCGCCGCCGCCCTGCCGTACGAGGGGTACGCGGTGCCGGTGCAGGGGCGCGGTCCGCTGCGGCTGCCCGAGCCCGAGGCCCTCGTGCGCGCCTTCCTCGACGCGGTCGCCGACACGCTGCCCCGCACCCCCGCCGCCGCCCACGCGGTCGGCGCGCCGTTCGCGGCGCGCGCCCCGCAGCACCTGCCCCGCGCGCGTGCCTGGGCCGCCGAGGCGGCCGCCGGGATGGACGCGGGGGTGCGGGTCTCGCTCCGCCTCGACCTGTCGCCGTACGAACTCTTCGACACCCCGGACACCACGGACGCCGACGTGGGCACCCTCGGTGAAGGGGACGGCGGGGGCCGTCACGCCGCCGCCGCGCTCCTCCAGATCCACAGCCTCGCCGACCCCACCCTCGTCATCGACGCCGCGGACCTGTGGGCGGGGGACGGCGAGCACTTCGGGCCCCGGGCCCGGATCGACGCCGTCCTCGCCCTGCGCCGGGCCGCCCGTGTCTGGCCCCCGCTCTCCCGGCTCCTGGCCCGGGACGTGCCCGACGTCCTCGCCGTCACCGAGGACGAGCTGTACGAACTGCTCGGCCCGGCCGCCGCCCGGCTCGCCGACGCCGGGGTCGCCCTCCACTGGCCGCGCGAGCTCGCCCGCTCGCTCAGCGCCTCCGCCGTCGTCCGCCCCGCCCAGGCCGCGCCCGGCTCCGCCACCGACGGCACCTCCTTCTTCGACAGCGAGGAGCTCCTGCGGTTCAACTGGCAGCTGGCCCTCGACGGCGATCCGCTCACCGAGCGCGAGATGGACCTCCTGGCCGAGGCCCACCGCCCCATCGTGCGCCTCCGTGACCAGTGGGTCGTCGTCGACCCCGCCCTCGTCCGCAAGGCGCGCAAGCGCGAACTCGGCCTGCTCGAACCGGTCGACGCCCTCGCCGCCGCGCTCACCGGCACCGCCGAGGTGGACGGCGAGTCCGTCCCCGCCGTCCCCGTCGGGGCCCTCGCCGCGCTCCGCGACCGGCTCCTGGCGGGTCCCGAGGACGTGCAGGCACCGCCCGGCCTCACCGCCACCCTGCGCGACTACCAGCTGCGCGGTCTCGCCTGGCTGGACCTGATGACCTCGCTCGGCCTCGGCGGCTGCCTCGCCGACGACATGGGCCTCGGCAAGACCGTCACGCTCATCGCCCTCCACCTGCGCCGCGCCCGCCGCGCCCCCACCCTCGTCGTCTGCCCCGCCTCCCTCCTGGGCAACTGGCAGCGGGAGGTGGAGAAGTTCGCCCCCGGCGTGCCCGTACGGCGCTTCCACGGCGCCGACCGGGACCTCACCGGCACCGAGGGCGGCTTCGTCCTCACCACCTACGGCACCCTGCGCACCAGCGCCGCCCGACTGGCCGAGCGGGACTGGGGGATGGTCGTCGCCGACGAGGCGCAGCACGTCAAGAACCCGTTCTCCGCGACCGCGAAGGCGCTGCGCGAGATCCCCGCCCCCGCCAGGGTGGCCCTGACGGGCACCCCCGTGGAGAACAACCTCTCCGAGCTGTGGGCGCTCCTCGACTGGACCACACCCGGTCTCCTCGGCCCGCTCAAGTCCTTCCGCTCCCGCCACGCCCGGGCCGTGGAGAACCACGAGGAGATCGAGCACGAGCAGGCCGTCGAGCGGCTCGCCCGGCTCGTGCGGCCCTTCCTGCTGCGCCGCCGCAAGTCCGACCCCGGCATCGTCCCGGAACTCCCGCCGAAGACGGAGTCCGACCATCCCGTCGCCCTCACCCGGGAACAGGCCTCGCTCTACGAGGCGGTCGTCCGCGAGACCATGGGCCGGATCGAGGGTGCCGAGGGCATGGCCCGCCGGGGCCTCGTCATGAGCCTGCTGACCTCCCTCAAGCAGATCTGCAACCACCCGGCGCAGTACCTCAAGGAGCAGGCCCCGCGCGGCAGCGGCACCGCACGGCTCGCCGGCCGTTCAGGAAAGCTCGCCCTGCTCGACGAGCTCCTCGACACGATCCTCGCGGAGGACGGGTCCGTGCTCGTCTTCACCCAGTACGTGTCGATGGCGCGGCTCCTGGCCGACCACCTGGCCGCGCGTGGCATCCCGGCCCAACTCCTGCACGGCGGCACCCCGGTGGCCGAGCGGGAGCGGATGGTCGACCGCTTCCAGGCCGGCGAGGTCCCCGTCTTCCTGCTGTCGCTCAAGGCCGCGGGCACCGGCCTCAACCTCACCCGGGCCGGCCATGTCGTCCACTACGACCGCTGGTGGAACCCGGCCGTCGAGGAGCAGGCCACCGACCGGGCCTACCGCATCGGGCAGACCCAGCCGGTGCAGGTCCACCGGCTCGTCGCCGAGGGCACCGTCGAGGACCGCATCGCCGAGATGCTCCGCGCCAAACGGGCGCTCGCCGACGCCGTCCTAGGCTCGGGCGAGGCCGCCCTCACCGAACTCACCGACCGGGAGCTCGCCGACCTGGTGTCCCTCAGGAGGCCCTCGTGAACCACGCACCGGGCGCGCGCGGCGCACGGGGTGCCGCACCCCGCCACGACGACCGCCGCCGCAGCTTCCCGCAGGTCGCGCCGCGCTCGGCCCCCGACGGCCGGTTCGCCGCCACCTGGTGGGGGAACGCCTGGGTGACGGCCCTGGAGGGCGCCGCCCTCGACCCGGCCCGGCTCGCGCGCGGCAAGGCGTACGCGGGGCGCGGCCACGTCGACGCGATCACGGTCACCCCCGGCCGGGTCGTCGCCTACGTCCACGGCAGCCGGCCCCGCCCGTACCGGACCGAGATCAGGATGCGGACCCTCGGCGACGACGGCTGGGAGCGGTTCCTCGAAGAGGCCGCCGCCCGGCCCGACCACATCGCCGCCCTCCTCGACAAGGACGTGCCGCACGCCCTGGAAGCGGTCACCGGACTGCTCCCCGCGCCGGGCGACCTCGTCCCCGACTGCTCCTGCCCCGACGACGGTTACCCCTGCAAGCACGCCGCCGCCCTCTGCTACCAGGCCGCCCGGCTCCTCGACGAGGACCCGTTCGTCCTCTTCCTGATGCGCGGCCGCGGGGAGCAGGAGCTCCTCGCCGAGCTCACCCGCCGCAACGCCGCCCGGGGCGCCGCCGAGACGGGCGCCGCCGCCCCGCCGATGCCCACGGTCGCCGCCCGTATCGCGCTCGCCGCCGCCACCGGGGCCGGGCTCCCGCCGCTGCCGCCCGAGCTGCCGGTCCCTGACCGGCCCGGCCGTCCGGCCGTCTTCCCGCCGGACCCGGCCGCCCCCGATCCGCTCGCCCTCGACCTCCTCGCCACCGAGGCCGCCGCCCGCGCCCACGCCTTCCTCGCCACCGGCCACGACCCGGTCGCCGCGCTGAGCCCCTGGCAGGACGCGGTCCGGCTGGCCGCCGCGCACCCCGGTTCCGGACTCACCGCCTCGTCCCGTGCGCTCTACCGCGACCTCGCGTACGCCCTCGACCGCACCCCCACGGACCTGGCCCGCGCCGTCGCCGCCTGGCGTCAGGGCGGCGCCGCGGGGCTCGCCGTGCTGGAAGAGCCCTGGGACCCGCCGGCCGGGCCGTTCGACCGGGCGAGACCCGCGCTGCTCGCCGCCGACTTCCCCGCGCTCCGCCCCTGGCGCAACCGGCTCTCCGGCGAGTCCCTCCAGCTGCGCCTCGGCCGGGACGGCCTCTGGTACGGGTACGAGTCGGACGCCGGCCGCGAGGACTGGTGGCCGCGCGGCGCCCCCGACCCGGACCCGGTCGGCGCCCTCACCGACCTCCTGGGACGTTGACCCGACAGGTGACCCGACACTCGAACGAGTCCCACTCGATGGAGTGAAACTGGTCAACGGGCGGATCCGGCGCACACGTTTGTCGCGTTGATTCCGGTACGGGCACTTGCCCGTGCACACCTCCGGAAGGCAGGAAGCCATGAGGCAGATTCGCCGAAGTGGTCTGGCCACACTGTTGGTCACGGGCGGAGCGCTCGCCCTCTCGGCGGGCGCCGCGCACGCCGACGCCGGCGCCCAGGGCGCCGCGGTCGGTTCGCCGGGAGTCGGTTCCGGCAACACGGTTCAGCTGCCCGTGCACGTGCCGGTCAATGTCTGCGGCAACACGGTCAACGTCATCGGGCTGCTCAACCCGGCCGCGGGCAACAGCTGCGCCAACCGCTCCGCCGAGCCCCGGTCCGGGGGGTACGGGGACGAGGAGGACCGCTCCCACAAGGACCAGCCCGGCACCCCGCGCGGTGGCGAGCAGGCCGGCGGTTCCCAGGGAGGCTCCTCCCAGGGCGGCTCCTCCAACGGCGGCGGGTCCACCGCCGAGACCCACGCCCAGGGATCCCCCGGTGTGCTCTCCGGGAACGGCCTCCAGCTGCCCATCGACCTCCCCGTGAACGTCAGCGGGAACTCGGTCAACGTCGTCGGCATCGCCAACCCGGCCATCGGCAACACCGCGGTGAACGGCCCGGCCAAGCCCCAGCAGCCGATCGAGACGCCGACGCCGCGCCCGCAGACCCCCGTGCGGAACGTGCCGGTGCCGCAGGCCGAGACCCACACCCCGGCCCCCGCCCCGCAGGGTGGGACGAGCACGGCCTCGCTGGCCTCCACGGGTTCGGACGCCATGGGCTACGCCGGTTCCGCGAGCGCCGCGCTGCTCCTCGGCGGCGCCCTGCTCTACCGCCGTGGCCGTCGCTCCGGCGGACAGGCCTGAGGTCCGTCCCCCTCGCGGCCCGGTCGACGCGGGCTGACGCCCGAGCCGTCAGCCGTGTTCCCGGCCGCTTGCGGCCCCGCCGTCCCGGCGCCAGGTCCGGAGCACCGCCTCGATGGCGGGCGCGACCCTCGTCCGGGCCTGGTGCCGGGGAACGCCCTGCATCAGCAGGGAGTCGTACGGTGTGTCGACATGACGTACGGAGGCTCGTACCGCGGCGGTGACCGCGCCGCGGTCGAGCGAGCGGCCCGCGGCCGTGCGCCCCACCCGTCCGCTGCCCTTCGCCGAGGCGTGGACGGCGATCTCCGTGGCCCGGTCCGCCGGGCAGGACGGGAAGAGCCGCAGGATCTCCGCCCGGAGGACCGCGGTGATCCCGGCGTCGAGGGCAGCACGCCGCGCCGCGTCCCGGGCCCGCCGGGCGGCCCGCGCCTCCGCGTCCGCCAGGCAGGCCCGCTCCGCCTCGGCGAGGGCTGCCTCCTCGACGAGCAGGCCCTGCCGCTCGTACCGGGTGCGGCGCCGGTTGTGCCGTACGACCACGGCCCAGAGCGTGCTGGCCTCCCGGGCGCGGCGGGTGAGCGCCGTGTCGCCCCGGCGCAGGAAGACCAGATGGCCGAGATCGGCGCAGTCCAGGCAGACCAGCGCGTTGAACTCGACGATCATCCGCTCCAGCGGCCCCCGGTGGCATTCCGAGCAGCGGCGGCGCCTGAGCGGCTCGACGACGACGGGTGCGACGAGGTCCACGGCCGGCCCCCGCTCAGCGGACGCCGGGTGCGGCGGCGGCGATGAACACGGCGAGCGCTTCCTTCGCCTGTTCGGAGCGGCGGGCGCGGTCCGCCTCGTCGACCGCCTCGTGCATGCAATGGGACTCCACGAAGGCCGCCTCGGCGAGCCGCCGGGTCTCCGGGTCGTCGCAGACCAGCTGGACGCGGAAGAGGGCCTGCCGGGCGGCGGTGCGCTGCCGGTAGGAGGCGTGGCGTGACTCCTCCGCCTCCTCCGAACCGGGATGCGCGAAGGCTCGGAACCACCGGTCGTTCTGGCTGTGCCGGTAGTCGACGACCGCGCCGGCGAAGGCGCTGTAGGTCTCGATCCGCTCCTGCCGGAGCTGTTCGGTGCGGGCGAGCGCGGCCGTGCGCTCGGTGGCCCGCCCCTGGAACCAGTGCGTGAAGATGACGCCCAACAGGGTTCCCGCCACGGCTATCAGCGCCGCATCCATGACCGGCCGCCCTCCCGTTCTCCCTCGACCATCAGAGGCCTTCAGACCCGTAGATCATGACAGCACGGGGGGCCCGGCGTCACTGCCGGTAGCCGCTCAGGAAGCGGCCGATGCGGCTGATCGCGGCGTCCAGGTCGTCGGCGTAGGGCAGGGTCAGGATGCGGAAGTGGTCCGTGCGCGGCCAGTTGAAGCCGGTGCCCTGCACGACCTGGATCTTCTCCCGCAGGAGCAGGTCGAGGACGAACTTCTCGTCGTCGTGGATCTTGTGCACGGCGGGGTCGAGGCGGGGGAAGGCGTACAGGGCGCCCTTCGGCTTCACGCAGGAGACGCCCGGGATCTCGTTGAGCTTCTCCCAGGCCCGGTCGCGCTGTTCGCGCAGCCTGCCCCCCGGGGCGCACAGCTCGTGGATCGACTGCCGGCCGCCGAGAGCGGCCTGGATGGCGTACTGGGCGGGGGCGTTGGGGCAGAGCCGCATGGAGGCCAGCATGGTGAGGCCCTCCAGGTAGTTCCTGGCGTGCTGCTTCGGGCCGGTGACGACCAGCCAGCCGGAGCGGAAGCCCGCGACCCGGTAGGTCTTGGAGAGCCCGCCGAAGGTGAGGACGACCAGGTCGGGGGCGAGGGAGGCGGCCGGGTAGTGGACGGCCTCGTCGTAGACGATCTGGTCGTAGATCTCGTCGGCGAAGACCATGAGGCCGTGGCGGCGGGCGAGGTCGAGGATGCCCTCGACGATCTCCTTCGGATAGACCGCGCCGGTGGGGTTGTTGGGGTTGATGATGACGACGGCCCGGGTCCGGTCGGTGATCTTCGACGCCATGTCGTCGAGGTCCGGGTACCAGTCGGCCGACTCGTCGCAGAGGTAGTGCACGGCCTTGCCGCCCGCGAGGGTGGTGACGGCCGTCCAGAGCGGGAAGTCGGGCGCGGGGATGAGGACCTCGTCGCCGTCCTCCAGGAGGGCCTGCACGGCCATCGAGACGAGCTCCGAGACGCCGTTGCCGAGGAAGACGTCGTCGACGTCGACCTCGGGCAGACCCATGGCCTGGTAGCGCTGGGCCACCGCGCGGCGGGCGGAGAGGATGCCGCGCGAGTCGGTGTAGCCGTGGGCCTTGGGGAGCATCCGGATCATGTCCTGGACGATCTCCTCGGGCGCCTCGAAGCCGAAGAGCGCCGGGTTGCCGGTGTTGAGGCGCAGGACGCTGTGGCCCGCCTCCTCCAGCGCGTTGGCGTGCTCGATGACCGGGCCGCGGATCTCGTAACAGACCTCGCTCAGCTTGCTCGACTGCCGGAACTCCATGTCCGACCTCCCCAGGTCCCCGGAATCAGTGTTGCTTGGTTTTACCAAGTTCGAGCTTGGAAAGTCCAACAACATGTCTAGACTGCGTCGCATGCCACGTCAGCCACGCCGCCGCAGCTACGACCAGCACTGCGCCGCCGCGCGCGCCCTCGACCTCGTCGGCGACCGCTGGACCCTGCTCGTCGTCCGCGAACTCCTCGCCGGGCCGCGCCGCTACACCGACCTCCACGCCGACCTGCCCGGCGTCAGCACCGACATGCTCGCCGGTCGCCTCAAGGACATGGAGGGCGCCGAACTCGTCACCCGGCGCCGACTGCCCCCGCCCGCCTCGGCGTACGTGTACGAGCTCACCCCGCGCGGACGCGACCTGCTGCCCGTCCTGCGCACCCTCGCCGCCTGGGGCGCGCCCGACCTCGGGGAGCCGCGGCCCACCGACGCCGTCCGCGCCCACTGGTACGCGATCCCGCTCCTCGGGGCGCTCGCGGAGATCGGTGCGGGGGTCGTCCAAGTGACCATCGACGAGGGCGAGTTCCACGTACGGCTCGGGGCCGACGGGAGTGCGGCCTACGGGGACGGAAGGGTGGACGCCCCCGACGCCCGGCTGCGGACCGACGCGGCGACCTGCCGGGCCCTCGCCGCAGGGGAGCTGACGCTCGGCGAGGCGGTCGAATCGGGCCGCGCCGCGCTGGAACGGTCCGAGGCGGCCGCCGCGCGGGCCGGGATGTGGTTCTCCGCGTCGGATGCCGTGCAGGCCTGAACTCGGTCCTGCGCGGCCAGCGCCTTCGCCAGTCGGTCGCGGGCCGCCGTCTGCGCCGCGATGCGCGCGTCGATCACCGCGAGGCGCTCGCGGGCGATCTCCAGCGCGCGGGCGGACGGCCGGGCCGACGAGATGTCCCCGTCCAGGCAGGTGCGGAACGCGGACACGTCGTCCAGGGTGAACCCCGCGTCCAGGAGGTACCGGATGTTCGACACCCGCGCGACGGCGACCTCCTCGTACACCCGGTACCCGTTGGCGGCGCGGACCGACGTGATGAGCCCCGCCTGCTCGTAGTGCCGCAGCGAGCGGGCCGACACCCCGGTCCGCCGGGCCAGTTCACCGATGCGCAAGGACGCCACCTCCTCGCGCAGTCGTATCACGAGACCAGCGCACCCCCGTCGACGGGCAGGACCGTGCCCGTCAGGAAGCCGGCGTCCGGCGCGGCGAGCGAGGTGATCGCCCAGGCGACCTCCTCCGGCCTGCCGATCCGCCCCAGCGGCGTGTGCGCGAGCTGCCACGACCGCACCGCCTTCCGCTGCTCGGGGGTGAGGCCCATGTGGTCCGCGATCGGGGTCTCGATCGCACCGGGCGCGACCGCCACGACCCGGATGCCGGCCGGCGCGAGCTCCACCGCCCAGCAGCGGGTCAGGGTCTCCAGGGCGCTCTTGGTCGCCGGATAGACGGAGTTGGCCGGCCAGCCGCGCTGACCGATCGTCGTCGTCACGTTCACCACGACGCCCCGGGACTCCCGGAGCGCGGGGACGGCCGCCTGGGTGAGCAGGACCGGGGCGACGAGGTTCGTCTCCAGGAGCGGGGCGATCACGGAACGGTCGAGGGTGCCCAGCGGGCCGCCGGCGGAGATCCCGGCGTTGTTGACGAGGACGTCGAGACGGCCGTGGTCCGTCAGCGCGGCGCGGACGATCTCCTCGGCCGCGCCCTCCGCCGTGACGTCGGCTGCGAACGGATGAATGTCCGGGTGTCCCTCGGCGGTCTCCCTCAGCGGCTCGGCCCTGCGGCCGACGGCGACGACCGTCGCCCCCTGCCGGGCGAAGGAACGCGCGGTGGCCCGGCCGATGCCGGTGCCCGCGCCGGTGACGACGATGACCCTGGTGGATGTGGTGGTGTCCATGGATCCGATGCTCGGACCCTGACGCCAGTGACAAGGTCAAGCCCGTGTCAGCGCGCGGGGCAGAGGAACTCCAGCCGGTTCCCGTGGCAGTCGGCGACGTAGAAGCGCCGGTGGCCCGGGAAGTTGTCGTCCCACGTCACCTCGACCCCCAGGCCGGTCAGCCGCTCGGCCAGGCCGTCGAGGTCGGCGACCAGGATGCCCGGGTGGCCCTTGCGGGCCGGCCGGAAGTCCTCCTCGACGCCCAGGTGGATCTCCAGCGCGTCCGAGCGCACCCACAGGCCGCCGCGGGCCGCGAGGACCGGTGGCTTCTCGATCTCGGTCATGCCCAGCACGTCCACGTAGAATCGGCGGCACACCTCCTCCTCGCCCGGCGGCAGGGCGAGCTGCACGTGGTGCAGCCCGAGGCCGAAGGGCGTCCTCGCCTCCGTGGTCCCGTAGGGCAGTGCTTGCCGGCGCCGGCTCATGGGGAACAAGTCCTCTCCTCCGCGGGTGCCGTGCGGCCGCGCGGCCAGGTCACCGTAATGCCGGGGGTGTCGGCCGGTACACGCCAGGGGGGAGCGACGGGCAGGATGAGCGGGATGCGATACGAGGCGATCACCTGGGACCGGCTGGCGGAGGCGCTCGCCGGCCACCTCGACGCGTCCACCGCCGCGACGGGCGACGCATGGCTCAAGGTGGGCATCGACGGGCCGCCCGCCGCGCCCGGGGGCGAGCTCGCCGGACTCCTCGCCGAGGCGCTGCGCACACGGGGGCGAGCGGTCCATGTCGTCGGGACCGGCGGCTTCCTGCGGCCCGCGTCGCTGCGGTACGAGTACGGGAAGCAGGACCCCGACGCGTACTACAGCGGATGGACCGACACCGGGGCTCTGTGGCGGGAGGTCTTCGGGCCGCTGGAACCGGGCGGCACCGGGCGCGTGCTGCCCGACCTGTGGGACCCGGCCACGGACCGCGCGACCCGCAGCCCGTACGTCACGCTGCCGCCGCGCGGGGTGCTCGTGCTGCACGGACCCTTCCTGCTCGGCCACTGGTTCCCCTTCGACCTCACCGTCCACCTGCGCCTCTCGCCCGCCGCGCTCGCCCGGCGCACGGAGGAGCCCTGGACCCTGCCCGCCTTCGCCCGGTACGAGACGGAGGTCGGTCCCGCCGACGCGGCGGACGCCGTCGTACGCGCCGACGACCCGCGCCACCCGGCCTGGACGGGCCTCAGGACGTAGCGCCCGGCTTACGGGCTGTCCGGCTCCCGGGTCCCGCTCGCCTTCCGGCCGCACGCCCTTCCGGCCGTCCCGGCTCCCGGGCTGTCCCGGCTCCCGGGCTGTCCCGGCTCCCGGGCCGTCCGGCTCGCGAACGTCCGGCTCCCGGGCGCTCGCGTCAGGCGTCAGACGTCAGACGTCAGACGTCAGACGTCAGACGTCAGACGTCAGACGTCAGACGTCGGGCGTCAGTCGTCGGGCGGATCGGCCGGAGGTCTGCCGCCCACGGTCGTGACCGCCTCCGCGCCCGCGCGGCAGCCCGCCTCGGCGGCTCGCACCGGGTCGGCGCCCGCGAGCCGCGCCGCCAGGAACGCCCCGGTGAACGCGTCGCCCGCGCCCGTCGAGTCCACGGGCCGCACCGGCGGCGCCGTCACCCGCGCGGTGACCGTGCCGCCCTCGGCGACCAGCGCGCCCGCGGCCCCGAGGGTGACCACGACCAGCGGGAATCGCCGGCTCAACTCCGCCGCCGCCGACTCCGGTTCGCCGCACCCGGTGAGCGACCGGGCCTCGTCGGCGTTGGGCAGCAGCGTCCCGGCGCCCTCCGCCGCCGCGAGGAACCGGTCCGTCCCCAGCTCCGCCAGGAACCCCGCGGAGGCCGGGTCCACGCTCACCGGCACTCCCGCGTCCCGTGCGTCCCGCAGCGCCCGGCGAGCCGTCCGGCGGCTCGGCGCGGCGAAGAACAGGTACCCCGAGAGGTGCAGCCGGGCCACGCCGTCGAGGAGCCCCGCGGACCAGTCGGCGGGGGAGAGGCGCAGCGCGGCGCCGCTGTCGGTCAGGAAGGTGCGCTCCGCCGAGCCGTCCACGAGCGCGATCACGGTGGCCGTCGCCGCGTCCGCGTCCGGGACGAGCAGCGGGCGCACGCCCGCCTTCCGCAGTGCCCGCTCGTGCCAGTCGGCCGCGTCCGTCCCCACTCGCCCGAGCAGCCGCACCTCGGCGCAGCCGGAACGCGCGGCCCAGCAGGCGGCGTTGGCCCCGGCGCCGCCCGGGAGGGTCCGGATCTCCGCCGCCGTGTCCGTGGCGGGGGCGAGCGGGGTCCGGTGCCGGGCGACGACGTCCGTGACGACGTCCCCGACGACGAGCAGCGCGCCCCTGGCCGGGGTCACCGGCCGCCGGCGCCGGGTACGGCCGCGTACGCTCCCGCGATGCGCGCCGCGAGCCGCACATTGCCCCGTACCGCCGCGAGGTTGGCCTCCAGGGACGCCCCTTCCGTGTGCACCATCAGGTATTCGAGGAGGAACGGCGTCACCGCCTGTCCGGTGATCACCTTCTCCTTCGCCGCCGCGAGGCCCCGCGCGAGCACCCGGTCGTGCAGCGCGGGATCCAACTGCTCGGTCACCGGCACCGGGTTGGCCACGACGAGCGCGGCGCGGGTGCCGCCCAGGCCGTCCTGCGCCCGTATCACCCCCGCCACCTCCTCCGGGGTCCGCAGGGTCCAGTCGACCGGCTCGCCCGAGGAGGAGAGGTAGAAGCCGGGGAAGTGCTCCGTGCCGTAGCCGACGACCGTCACCCCCAGGGTCTCCAGGCGCTGGAGCGTCGCGGGCACGTCGAGGATCGACTTGACCCCGGCGCACACGATGGTGATCCCGACCCGGGCGAGCAGCCGCAGGTCGGCGGACTCGTCCTGCGTCTCGCTCCACTCCCGGTGCACGCCGCCGAGCCCGCCCGTCGCGAACACCCGTATGCCGGCCGTGTCCGCGAGCCAGGCCGTCGCCGAGACCGTCGTCGCCCCGGTCGCCCGGGTCGCCACGGCGGGGGCCAGGTCGCGGTGACCCAGCTTCCGCACCGACGGGTCCTCGGCAATGCGGGTCAGGGCCGCCCGGTCGAGGCCGATCCTGGCCGTGCCGTCGACCACCGCGATCGTGGCGGGGACGGCGCCTCCGGCCCGTACCGAATCCTCCAGCTCCTCCGCCACGGCGAGGTTGCGCGGGCGCGGCAGGCCGTGGGCGATGAGCGTCGATTCCAGCGCGACGACGGGCCGGCCCTCGTGGAGCGCTTCCCGTACCTCTTCGGACACCAGTGTGGACATGTTCCATTCCTTGGCGCGGTCACGGGCCCCGCAAACCTCGTGGGCGAGCTCCCGCCACGCGCCGGGAGGTGCCTGCGGAATCCGTGACGGGTGGTGGGGCGGGAGCCCCCGGAGCGGCCGCGGCACCCTTGGGGCGCTGCGCCGGAGCGGCCCTGCGGATTTCGTCGCCGTCGGCGGATGCGGGCATCGCACCTGGTGGGAGGCGAAACGGAGGCTGTTCTTCCAGTCGGTCCCGGCCTCGGAAAGCCTGCGCGCCCCGGCTACAGTCACCGCCCATGACGACTCATGACGTGCCCTCCTTCGCCGTGCACATCCCCGACGCGGAGCTCGAAACCGAGCCCCTCGACCCCGGCCAGATCGTTTCCGGCACGCCCGAGGTGACGGGGAAGGTGCTGTGGGAGTCGGCCGACGGCAAGCAACTGCGCGGCATCTGGCAGATCACGCCCGGCGTCGTCACCGACACCGAGGCCAACGAGCTCTTCGTGGTGGTCTCCGGGCGCGCGACCGTCGCCGTCGAGGGCGGCGACACCCTGGAGATCGGTCCCGGTGACGCGTGCGTGCTGCGCGAGGGCGACCGGACGACCTGGACCGTCCACGAGACCCTGCGCAAGGCGTACCACATCAGCCTCTGAAGCCCTGAAGTCGCGGCGAGCGGCGAGGCGTTGAGAGTCTGGTAGGAAACCTTCCTATCCGCTATTCTCCCGGGCAGCGGCTTGGCGCGGCGCCCCACCCGAAGGGGCGTGACGCGCTCAGCGAGAGCTCTGACCCGGCCGCCGAGCACCACCCCACCGCGTGGCGCCCCGCATCGCCACCCGGCCGATCGCCCGTGTCCGCACCCCGCGGCACGGGCGAACCGGCCCGAGCCGCGCGGCCGGTCAGTGGTGCGCCGCACCGGTGTCCAGCTCTCGCCGACCCCACAGGCCAGGGAGCCCAGGTATGCGCCTGTTCGCCTCCGCCCCACCTCGCCGCACCACCGACCGTCTGCCCCTCGTCCTCGCCGCCGTGCTGCTGCTCGTCGGCGGACTCCTCCTCGCTCATCCCGACCGGGCCGGCGCCGCCGCCGACACCCTGATCTCCCAGGGCAGGCCGGCCACCTCCTCCTCCGTCGAGGACGGCACCTTCGGCCCGGAGAAGGCCTTCGACGGCGACTCCACCACCCGTTGGGCCAGCGCCGAAGGCGTCGACCCGCAGTGGATCCGCGTCGACCTCGGCCCCTCGGCCACCGTCTCCCGCGTCAAGCTCGTCTGGGAGGCCGCCTACGCCAAGGCCTACCGCGTCGAGATCTCCGCCGACGGCACGACCTGGACCCGGCTCGCCACCGAGACCGCGGGCAACGGCGGCACCGACGACTGGACCGGACTCACCGGCACCGGCCGCTACCTCCGCGTCTACGGGACCGCGCGCGGCACCTCGTACGGCTACTCGCTCTACACGGTGGAGGTCTACGGCACCTCCGCCACCACACCCCCGCCCACCGGCGCCTTCACCGTCGTCGCGGCCGGTGACATCGCCGCCCAGTGCACCGCCTCCAGCAGCTCCTGCGCCCACCCCAAGACCGCGGCCCTGGCCCAGCGGATCGCGCCGTCCTTCTACCTGACGATGGGCGACAACCAGTACGACGACGCGCGTCTCTCGGACTTCCGGAACTACTACGACAAGACCTGGGGCGTCTTCAAGGCGCAGACCCGGCCCGTGCCCGGCAACCACGAGTCCTACGATCCCGCCGGCGCGTTCTCCGGCTACAAGTCGTACTTCGGCGCGATCGCCTACCCGCAGGGCAAGCCGTACTACAGCTACGACCAGGGCAACTGGCACTTCGTCGCCCTCGACTCCAACACCTTCGACGACGCCGCGCAGATCCAGTGGCTCAAGGACGACCTCGCGCGGAACACCAAGGGCTGCCTCGCCGCCTACTTCCACCACCCGCTCTACTCCTCCGGCGGCCACGGCAACGACCCTGTCTCCAAGCCCGTCTGGCAGATCCTCTACGGAGCCAGGGCAGACCTCGTCCTCAACGGACACGACCACCACTACGAGCGCTTCGCCCCGCAGGACCCGAACGGGCAGGCCACCGCCGACGGCATCGTCGAGATCGTCGGCGGCATGGGCGGCGCCGAGCCCTACGACATCGAGACCGTCCAGCCCAACAGCCAGAAGCGGATCAGCGGCACGTACGGCGTCCTGAAGCTGAACCTCACCGACACCACCTACACCTGGCAGTACGTCGGCATCGACGACCAGGTCAAGGACTCCGGCCCGACCTACACCTGCCACTGATGTACCTCGCGACCACCGGTCGCCCCGACGCGCCGCCCGCCCCCTCGGGGGTCCGGCGGCGCGTCCCCGGCACCGTCCTCGTCCTCGGCACGGTCAGCCTCGTCACCGACGTCTCCTCGGAGATGGTGACCGCCGTCCTGCCGCTCTACCTGGTCCTCGGACTCGGCCTCTCCCCCCTCCAGTTCGGGCTCCTCGACGGCCTCTCCACCGGCGCCACCGCGCTCGTACGGCTCCTCGGCGGAGCCGGTGCCGACCGCGGCGGCCGCCACAAACAGATCGCCGGCCTCGGTTACGCCCTCTCCGCCTGCTCCCGGCTCGGTCTCCTCCTCGCCGGCGGGGCGACCGGCGGGATCGCCGGCGCGATCGCCGCCGACCGGCTCGGCAAGGGCGTCCGCACCGCCCCGCGCGACGCCCTCATCACCCGGCACAGCCCGCCCGAGGACCTCGGCCGCGCCTTCGGCGTCCACCGCGCCATGGACACCACCGGCGCCCTCCTCGGGCCGCTCGCCGCCTTCGCCCTGCTGTGGGCGACGGCCGAGACGTACGAGGCGGTCTTCGCCGTCAGCTTCTGCGTCGGCGCGTTCGGCGTCCTGCTCTGGCTGCTCTTCGTCCCCGGGCGGCCGCGGGACCCCGGGGGACCGCGGGACCCCGGGCGGCTGCGGGATCGCGGGCGGCCGCGCGCCGACCGGGACACACCGCCGAGAGCCCCGGCGCCGCCCCGCGCGCGGGGCGGGCTCCTCGCGGCCTTCCACTCGCCCGCGTACCGCCGGATCGTGCTCTGCGCCGCCCTCCTCGGCGCCGCCACCGTCGGCGACTCCTTCCTCTACCTGCTGCTCCAGCGGCGCCTCGACCTCGACGCCACCTGGTTCCCGTTCCTGCCGCTCGGCGCCGCCGGCGTCTATCTGCTGCTCGCCGTCCCCGCAGGACGCCTCGCCGACCGCGTCGGGCGCCGCCGCCCGCTCCTGTACGGGCACGGGGCCCTGCTCCTCGCCTACGGGCTGCTGCTCGCCCCCGTGCCCGCCACGGCGGCCCTCGTGGGCGTCCTCCTGCTGCTCGGGGTCTTCTACGCCGCCACCGACGGCGTCCTGATGGCCCTCACCGGACCGTTCCTCACCGAGGGACGACAGGCCGGCGGCCTCGCCGTCGTCCAGACCGCGCAGGCGCTCGCCCGGCTCGGCGCCGCCGTCACCTTCGGCGCCGTCTGGACGGCGAGCGGACCGGAGACGGCCCTCGTCGCCGCGCTCCTGGCCCTCGCGGCGGCCCTGGCCTGCGCCGCCCGCCTGCTGCCGTCCGGGCCGATCCCCGAAGGGACCACGCCATGAACATCGCCGCCTCCACGCGCGCGCGTGTGGGGATCCTCGTCCTCGCCCTCCTGCTCCTCGGCGGCGGAGCCACCGCCTACACCCTGCGGGCCGCCTCCGGGCGCGCCGCCGCCACCGGGACCGCCGACCCCGGCTTCACCCTCGACGGCGGCACCGGGGCGCTCTACGTCCGGGACACCGCGAGCGGGCGCGTCGCGCGCGTGGACCCGGCCGCGCCCGGCGGCCGGGCGGCGGGCGGCCCCTCCTGCGACCGCTTCCACGCGGCCGGGGCCACCGCCCTCTGCCTCCAGCGGCGGCCGGGCGTACCGGCCCGCTCGTACGTCCTCGTGCTCGACCGGCGGCTCCGCGAGGTCCGCCGCATCGCCCTGCCGGGCATCCCCAGCCGCGCCAGGGTCTCCGCCTCGGGGCACATGCTGTCCTGGACGATGTTCGCCACCGGCGACTCGTACGCGCGCTCGGCCTTCTCCACCCGCACCTCGATCCTCGACCTGCGCACCGGCTACCTGGTGAAGAACATCGAGCAGATCCCGCTGACCCTGGACGGCCGTCGGTACCACGCCCCCGACGTCAACTACTGGGGCGTCACCTTCGCCGCCGACGACAACCGCTTCTACGCCACCGTCTCGACGGGCGGCCGCACCCGTCTCGTCGAGGGCGACATGCGGAACTGGTCCGCCCGAGCCCTGCGGGAGAACGTCGAATGCCCCTCGCTCTCCCCGGACGGGACGCGGATCGCCTTCAAGAAGCGGGTGTCCGACGGCCCGCGCGAACCGTGGCGGCTGTACGTGTACGAGCTGAGCACCGGACGCGAGCACCCCGTCGCCGAGCGGCGCGGCATCGACGACCAGGCGCTGTGGACGGACGAGAAGACCCTCGCGTACGGATACGGGGGAGCGGTCTGGTCGGTGCCCGCCGACGGCGGGGGCGCCCCGCGGCAGCTGGCCGCCGCGGCCTCGTCCCCGGCGGTGCCGCGCTGAGGGGCGCGGCCTCTTCCCCGGTGGTGCCGCGCTGAACGGTGACCGTCCGGCTCAGGCCTTCCGGAGGGCGCCGCGGAGCGCGAGCGCCGCCATCGGCAGCAGCAGGCACGCGGCGATCGCGTTCAGCGGCCCGTAGCCCGCCTGCGAGACGATCAGGCCCGCCGCGAGGCCGCCGACCCCGGCGGCGGTGTTCATGACGAAGTCGGAGAGCCCCTGGACGGCGGCCCGTGCGGCCTGCGGCACCGAGTCGGTGAGCAGCGCCGAACCGGACACCAGCCCCGCCGACCAGCCCAGACCGAGGAGGAAGAGCCCCAGCGCGGTCCGGCCGTGGGACGGTCCCGCCGTGCCCGCGACGAGCGCCGCCGTACCGATGAGACCGACCGCGAGCCCGATCACCGCCAGCCGGCCGAGCCGGTCGGACAGCCAGCCCATCAACGGCGAGAAGGCGTACATCCCCGCGATGTGCCCGCTGATCACGAGCCCGATCAGCTGGATGTCCGCGCCGTGATGGGTGAGTGCCACCGGCGTCATCGACATGATCGACACCATGGCGGTGTGCGAGCCGGCGATCGTGACCAGGGCGATCCTGGCCCGCGAGGACTGCCGTACCGCATCCATCCCGGCCCGCAGGGAGCGACCCTCGGTCGTCTCGCCCGGCCCGGCCTCCGACAGCGCGCGGGCGGTGAGCAGCGGGTCCGGGCGCAGCAGCACGGCCACCACGGTCGCCGCGATCACGAAGACGCCGGCGGCCCAGACGAACGGGCCCGCTGCGGCCGGGATCCCCAGGCCCGAGACGCTCTTCCCGGCGGGCGCGGCGACGTTCGGGCCGAGCACCGCGCCGAGCGTGGTCGCCCACACCACCATGGAGATGGCCCGGGCCCTGCGGTCCGGCTCGGCGAGGTCGGCGGCGGCGAAGCGGGCCGCCAGGTTCCCCGAGGACCCGGCGCCGAAGCCGACGAGCCCGACGAGCAGCAGGGGGAAGTTCCCGAGGGCCGCCCCGAGCACCACCACACCGGCGCCGAGCGCCCCGATCAGGTACGCGAGGACGAGCCCCGCCCGGCGGCCCCGCGAGGCCATCAGCGCGGCCAGCGGCATGGCGAGCAGCGCGGAACCGGCCACCGACGCCGTCGACGCCAGACCGGACAGCGCCTCGGTGCCGCTGACGTCCCTCGCCAGGACGGCGGCGAGGGCGAAGCCGATGGCGATGCCGAGGCCTCCCAGGATCTGGGTGACGATCAGCCCGGCCTGGACGCGCCGACGGAGCGCCGGCAGCTCGGCGGGGCTGGGGGCGGCGGGGACGGATATGCCCTCGGGCACGGTGGCGTCAGGGGCGCTGGGCGTGTGTGTCACTTACGTGAGTGTGCCAGCCGTCCCATCCGATGGGAACGCCGCCTCCTCCGGGAACGGCCGGGCGGCGCTCAGAACAGCGGCGCGGGCAGCACGCCCTCCAGCGCCAGCAGCTGCCGCTTCGTCTCCAGACCGCCCCCGAAGCCGCCAAGACCGCCGTCGCTCTCCACCACCCGGTGGCACGGCACCACCACCGGCAGCGGATTGGCGCCCATCGCCGCTCCGACCGCCTGCGCCGCGCCCGGCTGCCCCACGCGCCGCGCGAGGTCCCCGTACCCCACGACCGTGCCGTACGGAACGCTCGCCGCCAGCTCGCGCAGCACCTGCCGGTTGAAGCCGGTCGTCAGGGACCAGTCCAGGGGCAGGTCGAAGTCGCGTGCCTCGCCCGCGAAGTACCGGCCCAGCCGGCGTATCGGCTCGGCGAGCAGTCCCGAGGCGCACTCCACCGGCGCGGCCCCCAGCTGCCCGGCGAGCCGCTCGGGCATCCCCTCCCGCCGCCCCGCGTCCGCGTGGAACTCGACCCGCACGAGCCCCCGCCCGGTCGCTGCGAGGAAGAGCGGCCCGATGGGGCTTTCCACGACCGTCCACTCCACGCCGAGGGCCCGCTCCGCGGCCCCCGGCTCCCCTTCGATGTCCATGCCGCCACGGTACGACCCGCCACTGACAGCCGCCGAGAAGATCACGGACCGGTCTCGCTCCGGTCTCACGAGTGGAAATTCCCCGGTCACGTGGTCGCCGGGCGCCCGGCGCGCCATAATCTCGCCCCGGTAGTACTACCCAGCGGTACCGACTGTTTTCGGACGACGTGGCACCAGGGGTGGAGGACACACGCTCATGCAGGGCACGGTCGACGGATTCAGCTACGGGCTCGTCACGCCGGTGGCCGCCTTTCTCATGGCCTGCCTCGGCGGCGCCCTCGGCCTGAGGTGCACCACCAGATCGCTCCGCCACCGCGACAGCTTCAAGGCGGGCTGGCTCGCCCTCGGCGCCACCTCGATCGGCACCGGCATCTGGACGATGCACTTCATCGCCATGATGGGCTTCTCCGTCCGGCAGGCGCCCGTCAACTACGACCGCCCCATCACCTTCGCCAGCCTGGGCGTCGCCGTCCTCATGGTCGGCATCGGCATCTTCATCGTCGGCTACCGCGGGGCGACCGCCCTGACGCTGGTCACCGGCGGCACCATCACCGGCCTCGGCGTCGCCACCATGCACTACCTCGGCATGGCCGGTATGCGCCTCCAGGGCCGGATCGAGTACGACACGGTCACCGTCGCCCTCTCCGTGGTCATCGCCGTCGTGGCCGCCACCGCGGCCCTCTGGGCGGCCGTCTCCGTCCATGGATTTCTGGCCAGTCTCGGTGCGAGCCTGGTGATGGGCGTCGCCGTGAGTGGTATGCACTACACCGCCATGGCCGCCGTCAGCGTCCAGCTGCACGGCACCCAGCCGCACGCCGGCACCGGCGACACCGCCACCTCGCTCCTGCTGCCCATGCTGATCGGCCCGGCGGTCTTCCTGATCCTGGCCGCCGTCGTCGTCATGTTCGACCCGCTGCTCGTGATGGGCGACCCGGACTGGCAGCGGCCCGCCGCCCGCACCCCGCACCGCCCCGGCGTGCCCGCCCCGCGCCACGTCCCGTCCTACGGCGAGCCCGCCAACTGGACTTCCCGCCCCGCCGGGCGCACGGCCGGACGGGCCGCCGGACGGGCCGCGCGCCGGAGCGTCCCGCGCGGCGGACACCGCTCCCAGGACTGGTGACGGGGTAGCTGGAGGGACTCCGCGACAGCGGGCGGTGAGCCGATCGCCGCCCGAGTGTCGGTGCCGGGTCGTACGGTGGTTGCATGCGGCCCGTTTCCAAGATCGAACGTACGGTGGCACCCTTCGAGGTCGTCAGCGAGTACAAGCCCAGCGGCGACCAGCCGACCGCCATCGCCGACCTCGAGCGGCGCATCCGCGCGGGCGAGAAGGACGTCGTGCTCCTCGGCGCCACCGGCACCGGCAAGTCCGCGACCACGGCGTGGATGATCGAGAAGCTCCAGCGCCCCACCCTGGTGATGGCGCCGAACAAGACGCTGGCCGCCCAGCTGGCGAACGAGTTCCGCGAGCTCCTGCCGAACAACGCGGTGGAGTACTTCGTCTCGTACTACGACTACTACCAGCCCGAGGCGTACGTCCCGCAGTCGGACACCTACATCGAGAAGGACTCCTCCATCAACGAGGAGGTGGAGCGGCTCCGCCACTCCGCGACGAACTCCCTGCTCACCCGCCGGGACGTCATCGTGGTCGCCTCCGTCTCCTGCATCTACGGCCTCGGCACCCCCCAGGAGTACGTGGACCGGATGGTCCCGCTCAAGGTCGGCGAGGAGATCGACCGCGACCAGCTGCTCCGCCGCTTCGTCGACATCCAGTACACCCGGAACGACCTGGCGTTCACCCGCGGCACCTTCCGGGTGCGCGGGGACACCATCGAGATCTTCCCGGTGTACGAGGAGCTCGCCGTCCGCATCGAGATGTTCGGCGACGAGATCGAGGCCCTCTCCACCCTCCACCCGCTCACCGGCGAGATCATCAGCGAGGACCGCGAGCTGTACGTCTTCCCCGCCAGCCACTACGTCGCGGGCCCCGAGCGCATGGAGCGGGCGGTCAACGACATCGAGCGCGAGCTGGAGGTCCGCCTCGCCGAGCTCGACAAGCAGGGCAAGCACCTGGAGTCCCAGCGCCTGCGCATGCGCACCACGTACGACATCGAGATGATGCGGCAGATCGGCTCCTGCTCCGGCATCGAGAACTACTCGATGCACTTCGACGGCCGCGACCCCGGCTCCGCGCCCAACACCCTCATCGACTACTTCCCCGAGGACTTCCTCCTCGTCATCGACGAGTCGCACGTCACCGTGCCGCAGATCGGCGCCATGTACGAGGGCGACGCCTCCCGCAAGCGGACCCTGGTGGACCACGGCTTCCGGCTCCCGTCCGCCCTCGACAACCGCCCGCTGAAGTGGGAGGAGTTCCAGGAGCGGATCGGCCAGACCGTCTACCTCTCCGCCACCCCCGGGACCTACGAACTCTCGCGCGGCGACGGCTTCGTCGAGCAGATCATCCGGCCCACCGGACTCGTCGACCCCGAGGTCGTCGTCAAGCCCACCGAGGGCCAGATCGACGACCTGGTCTACGAGATCCGGCTGCGCACCGAGAAGGACGAGCGGGTCCTCGTCACCACCCTCACCAAGAAGATGGCCGAGGACCTCACCGACTACTTCCTGGAGCTCGGCATCCAGGTGCGCTACCTGCACAGCGACGTCGACACCCTCCGCCGCATCGAGCTGCTCCGCGAGCTGCGCGCCGGCGAGTACGACGTCCTCGTCGGCATCAACCTCCTGCGTGAGGGCCTCGACCTGCCCGAGGTGTCCCTCGTCGCCATCCTCGACGCCGACAAGCAGGGCTTCCTGCGCTCCGGGACCTCCCTCATCCAGACGATCGGCCGCGCCGCGCGCAACGTCTCGGGCCAGGTCCACATGTACGCGGACCGGATCACCCCGGCGATGGAGCAGGCCATCGACGAGACCAACCGGCGCCGCGAGAAGCAGATCGCGTACAACACGGAGCACGGCATCGACCCGCAGCCGCTCCGCAAGAAGATCAACGACATCGTCGCGACCATCGCGCGCGAGGAGATCGACACCGAGGAACTGCTCGGCAGCGGCTACCGGCAGGCGAAGGAGGGCAAGGGCGCCAAGGCCCCCGTCCCCTCGCTCGCCGCGCACGCGGTCAAGGGCAGGGGCAAGGCCGGCGGGTCGGGCTCGACGGTCCAGCTCGGCGACCGGCCCGCCACCGAACTGGCCGCGATCATCGAGGAGATGACCGACCGGATGCGCGCCGCGGCGGCCGAGCTGCAGTTCGAGGTGGCGGCCCGGCTGCGCGACGAAGTGGGAGAGCTGAAGAAGGAGTTGCGCCAGATGAAGGAGGCGGGACTCGCCTGACCGGACGAGGGCGGAGGGGCGGTCCGGTGTGTTGCAAGACCGACACAAAACCGGACCGTCGCTCCGCTGTGTCGGTGCCGCTGCGTAGGGTGCTCGACAACCGCACGCACCGGAACAGCGGTCGCGGGGAACGCCAACGAGAGGGGCAGACGCGTGTCGGTCAACATGACCAAGGGCCAGGCCATCAGCCTGGAGAAGAAGGGCGGGGGCAGCCTCACCCAGGTGCGGATGGGGCTCGGCTGGCAGGCCGCGCCGCGCCGCGGTCTCTTCGGCTCGCGCACCCGGGAGATCGACCTGGACGCCTCGGCCGTCCTCTTCGCCGAGAAGCAGCCGGTCGACGTCGTCTTCTTCCGCCACCTCGTCAGCGACGACGGCTCGGTCAAGCACACCGGCGACAACCTCGTGGGCGGCGCGGGCCAGGGCGGCGACGACGAGGCGATCCTCGTGGACCTGGAGCGGGTGCCGGTCCACATCGACCAGATCGTCTTCACCGTGAACTCCTTCACCGGCCAGACGTTCCAGGAGGTGCAGAACGCCTTCTGCCGGATCGTCGACGAGACGAACGGCCAGGAGCTCGCGCGCTACACCCTCGACGGCGGCGGCAACTACACCGCGCAGATCATGGCGAAGGTGCACCGGGTCGGCTCCGGCTGGCAGATGACCGCCCTGGGCAACCCGGCCAACGGGCGCACCTTCCAGGACCTGATGCCGGCGATCCTGCCGCACCTGTAGACGGGCCCGGCCCGGCACACCCACAGCTCCCGGAGGCACCAGGCCACCGGGAGCTGTCCGCATGAACCGCACCTGGAAACACCGAAGGGGACAGAGACGATGACGGCCGAGCTGGTCCGGGGGCAGAACCACCCCCTGCCCGAGACCCGACTGGAGATCCGGGTGTCGGCCGGTCACCCCGTCCTCGCCGGAGCCGCCCTCGGCGACGAGCAGGGCCGGGTCGCGGGCACGGAGTGGATCGCCCACCCCGGCGCACCCTCCCTCCCCGGCGTCGACGTGCCCGGAGGGGCCGCCGCCGACCACCGCCTCGCCGTCGATCTGGACGCGGTCCCCGGCGCCGTCCACCGCGTCTCGGTCCTCCTCGCGCTGACCGGCGGAGCCGCCCGCTTCGGGGGCCTCGCCGCGCCGTTCGTCGCCGTCGCCGGCCCCGACGGCACCGAGATCGCCAGCTACACCATCACCGGTCTCGACACGGAGTCCGCCGTCGTCGCCCTGGAGCTGTACCGCCGCCAGGGCGCCTGGAAGGTCCGCGCCATGGGCCAGGGGTACGAGGGCGGGCTCGCCGCCCTGCTCGGCGACCAGGGCCTGGAGCGCCCCGCGGAGCTGGCCGCCACGATCCTCGCGACGGCCGCCCCGGAAACCGCCGCCTCACCCACCGCGCCGTCGCGCGTCCCCGAGCCGGAGCCGGAGCGCGTACGCCACACGGCACCGGCGACCACCGCGGACCCGACCCCCGTGACACCGCCGCCCACCGCCGCCGAGCCGGCACCCGTGACACCACCACCGCCCCCGGCCGCCGCCGACCCGGCCACCGTGACACCGCCTCCCACCCCCGTGGCGGGCGCCGGTGCCGGCGGTCCCATCGACTACTCCCACCCCCGGCGCAGGCCGGCCCCCGCCGCCGACCCCGCCGCCGACCCCGAGCCCCGGCAGGCCCCGCCCGTGCCGGTCGCCGGGGACGCCTCGGGCTGGTCCATGGACGAGCGCCTCTACAACCAGGTGTGGGGCATGTTCGAGGACCTGGCCAGGACCGCCGCCGCCTACCGCAGCGCCTGTGACTTCGCGGAGTCCCGGCTCGACCGGGAGCTCGACGAGACGCTCACCGACTACCGCGCCCGGGCCGATGGCGCGAACGACGCCGCGCGGGCCGCCGCCCGCGCCCGGCACGACGAGCTCGTTGTGCGCGCCCGGGAGGTCCTGGACCGGGACCTCGCCCAGCTGGCCGCCGAGTCCGAGGTCGTCGAGCCGGCGCTGCCCGTCGCCTACGCCCGCTGGGACAACCCCGTCTGGCACGCCTACCGCGTCCCGGCCGAGGAGCCGATGGCCGTCCGCCTCGGCGATCTCCACCTCCCCGAGCGCACCGACCTGCGCATCCCGATGCTCGTCCGGCTGCCGCTGGAGCGCGGGCTGTGGGTGGACTCCGGCCGAGGCCGCTCCGAGGCGGCCGGGCTCCTCGACGAGGTCGAGCTGCGGCGGCTCGCCCTGGACTGCGCGGTCGCGCACGCGGCGCGGCTGCTCGCGGCACACCCGGCGGGCGAGTTCACCGTCCATCTCGTCGACCCGGCGGGCGCGGGCGCCGCGGCCCTCGCGCCCCTCGTGGAGACGGGGGCGGCCGCCCCGCCGGCCCGGGGCGCGGCCGGTGTCTCGGCGGTCCTGGAGCAGCTCACCGAGCGGGTCGACCTCCTCCAGATGGCGCTGCGCGGCGGTGCGGCCGACGCGTTGCCGCCGGGTCTGGACACGGCCCGGCAGCTGCTGGTCGTGCACGACTTCCCGCACGGCTTCGACGACCGGGCGGTCACCCGCCTGCGGTACCTCGCCGACGAGGGCCCTTCGGTCGGCGTCCATCTGCTGATGGTCGCGGACCGGGAGGACGCGGCCGCGTACGGGCCGCTGCTCGATCCGCTGTGGCGCTCGCTGCTGCGCCTCACGCCCGTGCCCGACGACCACCTGGCCGATCCGTGGGTCGGTCACGCCTGGTCGTACGAGCCGCCGCTCCTTCCGCCCGGCAGCGCGGTCCTTCGCCAGGTCCTCACGCAGGTGGCGGCCGCTCGTCATGGAAAGCGGCTTTGACCTGGCCTTTTGGTGGCCCTTTACCCTGCCCTTTACCTTCTCTTGGTTTTTCGGGTAGTGTTCTTGGTGCGGAGGGGAGTACTCCCCAAGCGCGGCGTACCCGTCAGTACGGACGGATCATCATCGATCCGATCCCGGGGCGTCGGCCCGGCGGCGATCGTCCGCCGCCCGGGTGGAAGAGACCTCCGGCAGCGACGACGCTGATCAGTAGCCGTACGACGCCGGAGGCGCAGTGGACGTTTCAATGACCTTGTGGGTCCTGACCATTCTCGGTCTGGGTGCCCTGATCGGTGCCGACTTCTTCATCGGGCGCAAGCCGCATGACGTGTCGGTCAAGGAAGCCGGAATCTGGACGGTCGTCTGGGTCGTGCTGGCCGTGCTCTTCGGTCTCGGCCTGCTGATCTTCGGCAACAGCCAGGCGTCCGGAGAGTTCTTCGCCGGCTACATCACCGAGAAGTCGCTCAGTGTCGACAACCTCTTCGTCTTCGTCCTGATCATGGCGAAGTTCGCGGTCCCCTCCCACCTCCAGCAGCGGGTGCTGCTCGTGGGTGTGGTGATCGCCCTGGTGCTCCGCACGATCTTCATCGCCGCGGGCGCCACCATCATCGCGAGCTTCTCCTGGGTCTTCTACATCTTCGGCGCGTTCCTGATCTACACCGCCTGGAAGCTCATCCAGGAGGCGCGTGCCGACGAGGACGAGGACGACTGGGAGGAGAACCGTCTCCTCAAGGCCGTCGAGAAGAAGTTCGGCGTCGCCGACAAGTACCACGGCACCAAGCTCTTCATCCAGGTCAACGGCAAGCGGGTACTGACCCCGCTGATGGTCGTCATGCTCGCCATCGGCACCACCGACGTCCTCTTCGCCCTCGACTCCATCCCGGCGATCTTCGGCCTCACCCAGGACCCGTACATCGTCTTCACCGCCAACGCCTTCGCCCTCATGGGTCTGCGGCAGCTGTACTTCCTGATCGGCGGCCTGCTCAAGAAGCTGGTCCACCTCAGCTACGGCCTGTCGGTGATCCTCGGCTTCATCGGTGTCAAACTCGTGCTGCACGCCCTGCACGAGTCCGGGGTGCACGTCCCGGAGATCTCCATCCCGTTCTCGCTCGCGGTCATCGGCGGTGTCCTGGTCGTCACCACCATCACCAGCCTGATCGCGTCCAGGAGGCAGGCGGAGCGCGCCGCGGCCGAGGCCCCGGCCGTCTCCGAGGACACCCCGAAGGACAGCGTCGAGGCCTGACGCCCCCGCACACACCGACGGCCGACCGGGTCCACCCCGGTCGGCCGTCGCCGTGTCGTACCGCCGGAGCCGCTCGTATCGAAGGAACCGCTCGTACCGCCGGAGCCGCTCGTATCGAAGGAACCGCTCGAACCGCCGGAGCCGCTCGTATCGAAGGAACCGCTCGAACCGCCGGAGCCGCTCGTATCCAAGGAACCGCTCGAACCGCCGGAGCCGCTCGTGTCGAAGGAACCGCTCGAACCGTCGGAGCCGCTCAGACAGCGGCCGGCTCGGGTGCCGGCTGTCCGGCGCGGCCCGGGAGGGTCTCCGGCAGGAGCGCGAAACAGCCGAGACTCACGAGGGCGACCAGCGTGAGGTAGGCCGCGACGCCCCAGGGCGGGCCGGACCCGCCGTCGGAGAGCGTGGTGGCGACGATCGGCGTCAGCGCGCCGCCCAGGACGCCGGCCAGGTTGTAGCCGACGGCCGCGCCGGTGCAGCGGACGCGGGGCTCGTACAGCTCCGGGAGGTACGCGGCGACCACCGCGAACATGGTGATGAAGGCCAGCAGCGAGCCCAGGAACCCGAGGAACATCAGCAGCGGCCGCGCGGTGTGCAGCAGGGCCACCATCGGGAACATCCAGAGGGCGGACGCCGCGCACCCCGCCAGACAGAGCGGGCGGCGGCCCCAGCGGTCGGCGAGCAGGGCCACGAACGGGGTGAGCGCGCCCTTGATCGCCACCGCCGCCATGACGCAGGTCAGCATCACCGTGCTGCTCACCCCGAGCCGCTCGGTGCCGTAGGCCAGCGCCCAGGTGGAGACCGTGTAGAAGACGGCGTACCCGACCGCGAGCGCCCCGGCGGTCAGCAGCACGAGCCGCCAGTGGTCGCGGAAGACCTCGGTCAGCGGGGCGCCCGCGCGCCGCCCCGACGCGGACAGCTCCTCGAACTGCGGGGTCTCCGCCAGCGAGGAGCGGAGCAGCAGCCCACCGACGGCGAGCAGTCCCGCGGCCCAGAACGGCACCCGCCAGCCCCAGGCGCGGAACTCCGCGTCGCTCAGCCCGGCGGTGAGCGCCAGCATCACCCCGTTCGCCAGGAGGAAACCGATCGACGGGCCGATCTGCGGGAAGCTCGACCACAGCGCGCGCCGGTGCTCGGGGGCGTGCTCGGCGGTGAGCAGGACGGCCCCGCCCCACTCGCCGCCCAGGCCGAGGCCCTGCAGGAAGCGGAGGGCGAGCAGCAGCACCGGGGCGGCGGTGCCGAGCGTCGCGTACGTGGGGACGCAGCCGACCGCGACCGTGGCGCAGCCGGTCAGGAGCAGCGAGGCGAAGAGGACCGGCCGACGGCCGTACCGGTCGCCGACGTGCCCGAAGAGGAGCGAGCCGAGCGGACGGGCGAGGAATCCGGCGGCGAAGGTGCCGAAGGCGGCCAGGGTCCCGGCCAGCGGCGAGAAGGTGGGGAAGAAGAGCGGCCCCAGGACGAGGGCGGCGGCGGTCCCGTAGACGAAGAAGTCGAAGAACTCGATGGCGGTGCCGACGAGCGAGGCGGCGGCCAGCCGGCCCATCGAGGGCGTCCGGGGCGGCGACGGAGGGTGACTTTGGCGCATGTGGCGCCAACTACCCCGCCGCCGTCCGGGTTACGGGGGCGTGCGGAGGTGCACAGCTCGGGGGCTGTGCGCCGGGCGTCACCAGCCGCGCTCGCGCCACTCCGCGAGGTGCGGACGCTCGTCACCGAGCGTGGTGTCCCTGCCGTGGCCGGGGTAGATCCAGGACTCGTCGGGCAGGGCCGCGAACAGCTTGGTCTCCACGTCGTGGATCAGGCTCGCGAAGGCCTTCGGGTCCTTCCAGGTGTTGCCGACGCCGCCGGGGAAGAGGCAGTCGCCGGTGAAGACGTGGGGGTGACCGTGCGGGTCGTCGTAGACCAGGGCGATCGAGCCCGGGGTGTGCCCGACCAGGTGGCGCGCGATCAGCTCCACCCGGCCCACCCGGATCGTGTCGCCGTCCTGGACGGCCACGTCGGTCGGGACCGGGATGCCCTCCACGTCGTACGCACCCGCGTAGGTCCGGGCGCCGGTCGCCGCGACGACCTCCTCCAGGGCCTGCCAGTGGTCGCCGTGCCGGTGGGTGGTGACGACGGCGGAGATGCCGTCGTCACCGATCAGCGTGAGGAGCGTCCCGGCCTCGTTGGCCGCGTCGATCAGCAGCTGCTCGCCGGTCGCCCGGCAGCGCAGCAGATACGCGTTGTTGTCCATCGGGCCGACCGCGACCTTCGAGATCATCAGGTCCGTCAGCTCGTGCACGTCCGCCGGGCCGCCGACCTTCACCACTCCGCTGTACGTCATGGCCTCAGACTAGCCCTGGAGAGTGACAGTGGCGGCTACAGCGGGGGGAGCTCCGGCAGGGGGCCGCCCTCGGTCTTCAGGGCGGAGCCGTCGCGGCGCCCGGCGAGCCAGCCGAGGAGCTCGGGGGAGGGGCCGCTCACGGTCACCTCGGAGCCCTCGGCGGAGCCGGTGGTCCAGCTGCCCGTGCCGTCCTCGGCGAGGACCCGGGTCGGCGGCACGGACGCGTTGCCCGTGAACCGTTCCGCGAGGAAGTCGATCTCCCGCAGGACGAAATCCTCCGGCAGGTCCTCCAGCTCGTAGCCGACGCCCAGGTCGACGTGGTGCAGGGCGACCTCCACCCAGCGGCGGAAGGGGATGCGGGAGGCGCTGTCCGTGACGCCGTTGCGGAGCTCGACCGTGCGGGCCCAGTCGGCGGGCTCGGCGCCCACGGCCTGGAAGCGGTCGGCGGACTCGCGCAGGTCGGCGAGCTGGACGTCCAGCGATCGGCCGGAATCGCGCTCGATGTCGGCGTCGCGGGTCGTGGCGTCCGCGTACATCGGCCGGCCCTGGAGGGCGTTGACCAGAGCGTCGGCGTTACGGGCGACGTGGGCGAGCACGTGGCCGCGCGTCCAGCCGGGAAGCCGTGACGGCTCGGCCGCCGCCGCGTTGTCCCAAGAGGCGACCGCCGTCAGCAACCGGTCGGTCGCTTCGCGTACGGAGGCAAGGTCGAGTTCGTGATCGATCATGGCGCCGACCTTAGCGTTGCCACTCATTCGGGTGAAGCGGTCCGCGAGCGGCCGGAAATCGAATGTGCGTGCTATAGGCTCGATGGAAGCATCCGGCATCCTTGGTTGTTGGGTGTGTCAGGCACATCCGCTCTCTGAAGAAAGGTGCGGACCGGCGTGGCCGACCGTCTCATCGTTCGTGGCGCTCGCGAGCACAACCTCAAGAACGTCTCGCTCGACCTCCCGCGTGACTCCCTCATCGTCTTCACCGGGCTCTCGGGGTCGGGCAAGTCCTCCCTCGCGTTCGACACGATCTTCGCCGAGGGGCAGCGCCGGTACGTCGAGTCGCTCTCCTCGTACGCCCGGCAGTTCCTCGGCCAGATGGACAAGCCGGACGTCGACTTCATCGAAGGTCTCTCGCCCGCGGTCTCCATCGACCAGAAGTCCACCTCGCGCAACCCGCGCTCGACGGTCGGCACCATCACCGAGGTCTACGACTACCTCCGTCTGCTCTTCGCGCGCATCGGCAAGCCGCACTGTCCCGAGTGCCGCCGCCCCATCTCCCGCCAGTCGCCGCAGGCCATCGTCGACAAGGTCCTGGAGCTCCCCGAGGGCAGCCGCTTCCAGGTGCTCTCCCCGCTCGTGCGCGAGCGGAAGGGCGAGTTCGTCGACCTCTTCGCCGACCTCCAGACCAAGGGCTACAGCCGTGCCCGCGTCGACGGCGTGACCGTCCAGCTGAGCGAACCGCCGACGCTGAAGAAGCAGGAGAAGCACACGATCGAGGTGGTCGTCGACCGCCTCACCGTGAAGAGCGGCGCCAAGCGCCGGCTCACCGACTCCGTAGAAACCGCGCTCGGACTCTCCGGCGGCATGGTCGTGCTCGACTTCGTCGACCTCCCCGAGGACGACCCCGAGCGCGAGCGGATGTACTCGGAGCACCTCTACTGCCCGTACGACGACCTGTCCTTCGAGGAGCTGGAGCCGCGCTCCTTCTCCTTCAACTCGCCCTTCGGCGCCTGTCCCGACTGCACCGGCATCGGCACCCGCATGGAGGTCGACCCGGAGCTGATCGTCCCCGACGAGGAGAAGTCCCTCGACGAGGGCGCCATCCACCCCTGGTCGCACGGCCACACCAAGGAGTACTTCGGCCGGCTCATCGGCGGGCTCTCCCAGGCCCTCGGCTTCCGCACGGACATCCCGTACGCCGGACTGCCGCAGCGCGCCAAGAAGGCCCTCATGCACGGCCACAAGACCCAGGTCGAGGTCCGCTACCGCAACCGGTACGGGCGGGAGCGGGCGTACACCACCCCGGCCTTCGAGGGCGCCGTCTCCTTCGTCAAGCGGCGCCACACCGAGGCCGAGAGCGACTCCAGCCGCGAGCGCTTCGAGGGCTACATGCGCGAGGTGCCCTGCCCCACCTGTGAGGGCAGCCGCCTCAAGCCGATCGTCCTCGCGGTCACGGTCATGGACCGGTCCATCGCCGAGGTCTCCGCGATGTCGATCAGCGACTGCGCCGAGTTCCTCTCCCGGCTCACGCTCAACGCCCGCGACAAGAAGATCGCCGAGCGGGTCCTCAAGGAGGTCAACGAGCGGCTGCGCTTCCTCGTCGACGTCGGCCTCGACTACCTCTCGCTCAACCGGGCCGCGGGCACGCTCTCCGGCGGAGAGGCCCAGCGCATCCGGCTCGCCACCCAGATCGGCTCCGGCCTGGTCGGCGTGCTGTACGTGCTCGACGAGCCGTCCATCGGCCTCCACCAGCGCGACAACCACCGGCTCATCGAGACCCTGGTCCGGCTCCGGGACATGGGCAACACGCTCATCGTCGTCGAACACGACGAGGACACCATCAAGGTCGCCGACTGGGTCGTCGACATCGGCCCCGGCGCCGGCGAGCACGGCGGCAAGGTCGTCCACTCCGGCTCCCTGAAGGAGCTCCTCGCCAACGAGGAGTCGATGACCGGGCAGTACCTGTCCGGCCGCAGGGCGATCGCCACCCCGGACATCCGCCGCCCGGTCGACCCCGGACGCCGGCTCACCGTGCACGGCGCCCGCGAGAACAACCTGCGGGACATCGACGTCTCCTTCCCGCTGGGCGTCCTCTCCGCCGTCACCGGCGTCTCCGGTTCCGGCAAGTCGACCCTGGTCAACGACATCCTCTACACCCACCTGGCGCGCGAGCTGAACGGCGCCAAGTCGGTGCCCGGACGGCACACGCGCGTGGACGGCGACGAGCTCGTCGACAAGGTCGTGCACGTCGACCAGTCCCCGATCGGCCGCACCCCGCGGTCGAACCCGGCGACGTACACCGGCGTCTTCGACCACGTCCGCAAGCTCTTCGCCGAGACGATGGAGGCCAAGGTCCGGGGCTACCTGCCCGGCCGCTTCTCCTTCAACGTCAAGGGCGGCCGCTGCGAGAACTGCTCCGGCGACGGCACGATCAAGATCGAGATGAACTTCCTCCCGGACGTCTACGTGCCGTGCGAGGTCTGCCACGGCGACCGGTACAACCGGGAGACCCTGGAGGTCCACTACAAGGGCAAGTCCATCGCCGAAGTCCTGAACATGCCGATCGAGGAGGCCCTCGCATTCTTCGAGGCCGTCCCGACCATCGCCCGGCACCTGCGCACGCTCAACGAGGTCGGCCTCGGCTACGTCCGCCTCGGCCAGTCCGCGCCGACGCTCTCCGGCGGCGAGGCGCAGCGCGTCAAGCTCGCCTCCGAGCTCCAGAAGCGCTCGACGGGCCGCACGGTCTACGTCCTCGACGAGCCGACCACCGGTCTCCACTTCGAAGACATCTCGAAGCTGATCAAGGTCCTGTCCAACCTGGTCGACAAGGGCAACTCGGTGATCGTCATCGAGCACAACCTCGATGTCATCAAGACCGCGGACTGGGTCATCGACATGGGGCCCGAGGGCGGCAGCGGCGGCGGTCTCGTGATCGCCGAGGGCACGCCGGAGGAGGTGGCCTCGGTCCCGCAGAGCCACACCGGCAAGTTCCTCCGCGAGATCCTCGGCGCCGACCGGATCAGCGACGCCACCGGGACGATCCCGGCGGCCCGCGGGGCGAAGAAGGCAGCGGCGAAGAAGGCCCCCGCCAAGAAGACGGCCACCAAGGTGGCGGCTCCCGCGAAGAAGGTGGCCGCCAAGGCCACCGCCAAGAAGGCGACGGCCCGGACCCGCAAGGCGTGACGGCCGGCCAGGTGTGACACGGAGGCGGGGCCCCACCCGGGGCCCCGCCTCCCACGTCAGGCCCGGGCGCGGGCCCCCGGAGGGCCGCCGGTATCGTCGGTTCGGTCACCCCTGGGGTGTCTTGTCCCCGATCTCACCGTGGAGCGCTCATGTCCGGCCAGTCCAGCCGCCGCACCGTACTGAAAGGCGCGGCCCTCGCCGGAGCCGCCGGGCTGGGAGTCGCCGCCTGCTCCACCGAGTCCAAGCTCGGCCACGCCGAGGTCCCGACCCCGACCGCGCCGGTCCCGCTCGGCGCCCCGGACGAGGTTCCGGTCGGCGGTTCCAAGCTCTACCGCGAGCAGCGGCTCGTCGTGAGCTGCCCGGCCAAGGGCCAGTACAAGGCCTTCAGCGCCCAGTGCACCCACGCCGGCTGCGTCCTCGACAAGGTCGAGGAGAACGAGGGCAACTGCCCCTGCCACGGCAGCCGCTTCGACGTGACGACCGGCAAGGCGGTCCGGGGCCCGGCCACCGTCCCGCTCCCCGAGGTCCCGATCCGCGTCGAGGACGGCAAGCTGGTGGCCGGCCCCGAGGCCTGACCGTTCCGGGACTCACGACCAGTCCCAGTCGATCCCCAGGATCCCCGGGCGTACCCCCTGCTCCACGACGTGCACCGTGCGGTGCCGGCCGCTCAGCGTCAGCTCCGCACGGCCGCCGCGCGGCGCACCCGCCGAGGCCTGCGCGAACCTCCGGCACCGCACCGGAAGCGCCGCCTCGTCGAAGCGGACCTGGAGCACGTACTGCCCGCCCGCGAAGCTGAACCCGCGCACGTACTCCCCGCTCGGACCCGCCGTACCGTCCTCGAAGCCGTACGAGAACAGGTACGTGTCCCCGGCCCGCAGCCGCGCGTCGAAGAGCAGCTCCGCGACCAGCACACCCGTCCCGGCATGCCACCGCACCCGCCCGGTCCGGCAGTTCTCCACCGCCCGCACCACCACCCGGGACGGGTCGCAGCCGGGATCCCCGTGATGGATGGCGAGGTAGCGGTCGACGCCGTCCCGGTGCGCCCGCACCACGTGCTGCGACTCGCGCCCCACGAGCTCCCGGCCCGCCCCGATCCGTACCCGCTCGTGATGCCCCACCGTGTGCAGCCCGCCGTCCGCCGGGGACTCCAGCTCCGCCAGCAGCTCCTCGACCGAGCCCGAGGCCTCCACCAGTGAGCGGTACGAGCGGGCCGCCGGGCGCTCCACCTCGGAGCGGGCGGCCGCGTGGTCCGTCAGCAGCCGCAGCAGCGAGTTCCCCGGCAGCTGGAGGACCTCCTCCAGGGCCCGGACGGCCTTCAGGGACTCCGGCCGCTGCGGGCGGCGGGCGCCCTGCTGCCAGTAGCTCAGACTCGTCACCCCGACCTTGACGCCCCGGTGCGCGAGATGGTGCTGGACCCGCTGGAGCGGCAGCCCGCGCACGGCCAGCGCGGTGCGCAGCGCCAGATGGAAGGGACCGGTGTGCAGCAGCTGCACCAGATCGGCCTCGGTGTGGCTCACGAGGACTCCTCAGTGAACGTTCACGACGGGGGCACGGACCGTCGCGCCGCGAGGGGTGGGCGGGCAGGTGGGCCATGGGTGTCCGTTCACACCCGGGTCGCACCGTTCACAGTCCGATGTCATCCCGCATTGAAGCGTGTTGACCCGGTCAGGACAACGGCAGATGCTCCTGACCAGCGTCCGGACGCGCTCCTCCACTCCCCACATCCCCCGCCCCGGGAGGAACGCGATGCGCAGAAGAAAGCTGAACCTCGCGGCACTCGCCGCAGCCGCCCTCTTCCTCGTCCCCACCACCTCCGCCTCCGCCGCACCCGCCGGCGAGGACGCCTCCGCCCTCGCCTCCAAGCGGCTGAACATCACCATGCAGGCCCAGCAGAAGACCAACTGGTGCTGGGCCGGCTCCGGCAACACCATCGCCACCTGGTACGGCCGGAACTACAGCCAGAACCAGTTCTGCAACGCCGCCTTCAACCGGCAGCAGGGCTACGACTGCCCCAACTGGCAGGCCACGCTCTCCAACGTCCAGACCGGACTGAGCTGGGCCGGCATCAGCCCCGGCTCGTACGTCGACGGCTGGCTGCGCTACTCGACCGTCCAGACCGAGATCAACGCCGACCGGCCCGTCGAGACCCGGATCCAGTGGTCCAGCGGCGGCGGCCACATGCACGTGATCTACGGCTACGACGACGCGAACAGCTGGGTCTACTGGGGCGACCCCTGGCCCTCCAGCGACCGCTACAACTGGGCCTCCCACGCCTGGTACGTCGACAACGGCTCCTTCTCCTGGACCCACTCGCTCTACCGGATCGGGGCGTGACGACGATGAACGCACGTGTCACGGGCGCCGGCCTCCTCGCCGCCGCCGCACTCCTCGGCCTCGGGGCGCTGCCGGCGGCCGCCGCCGAGGGGCTTCCGCCCGCGCCGACCCCCGAACAGGCCGCCTCCGCGCCGCGGACCCTGGACACCCTGTCCCGCTTCTTCGCCCGCGACGGCGCCCTCGCCCGCACGGCGGCCGCGCCGCGCGTCGAAGGCGCCTCCGTCCCGGTACGGCTCCTCTCCCCGGACTTCGTCGCGGGCAAGGCCGGGGCGCCGGTCGCCCGCGTCGAGTTCCGGGCCAGCAGGGCCGTGGCCTCGGACGGGCAGAAGGCCTCGCTGTGGACCGTGAGGCAACCGGGGGCCGGGGGCGGCTGGCAGGTGGTGAACATCGCCACCGGAGACGACGAGATCCGCTACGCCGAGCAGGGCGCGCGCGTACTGCCCGGCGGGCTCGTCTTCCGTGAGCCGCAGATCGACGCCTGGTACGTCCAGAAGGGGGCGAAGGTGCTGCCCCTCGACGAGGACGCGGTACGGGCCGTCGGCCGGAACGGGACGAGCCTCACGGCGTACCGGGAACGGGTCGTCCGGGCGTACGGGGACAAGCTGCCGGGGTCTTCGTACGCGCGGAAGGGGGCGGCGGGGGGTTACGACGTGGTGCCGCCGCCGCCCGTGTCCGACGACGAGGTCGGTGTCGCCGCGGCCGGGGTGGGCGGAGGCCTGCTGCTGGCGCTGACGGCGACGGTGGTGCTCAGGCGCCGCCACTGACCGCCGTTGCGCTGCGCTCGTTCCGCCGGGGCGGCGCCACCCCGCGCCCCCGTTGCGGGCATACGTTCCGCCGGGGCGATGGGGGTCCCCCCTGCTCGAGCGAAGCCGAGAGCTTGGGGGAGGGTGGGCACGACGGACGGCGCCCTTGCCGGCGCCAGAGGCTTCCGCGACCTGACCCGCACCCCTTGGTGTGCCGCTCTCGTGGTGCGGGTTCAGGCGCGGAACGCGGAGGCGCCGCTGAGGGCGCCGTCCCGTGGGCCCACCCGTCCCGCCCTGCGGGACGGGTGGGCCCACGGAGGTGGGCGGGGGGCCGCCCAGTCGGGCGCGCGCCCACACGCGGTGGGAGCGGTCAGCGGGCCAGGTAGCCGCCGTCTACCGGGAGGATCGTGCCCGTCACGAACGACGCCTCGTCCGACGCCAGGAACAGAATCGCCGCCGCCACCTCCTCCGGCGTGCCGAAGCGGCCCATCGGGTGGGCCCGGACGATCTCCGCCAGGTACTCCGGGCCGCCCGGTTCCGAGCGGGCCGCGGCCACCCGCTCCGTCTCGATCGTGCCCGGGGCCACCGCGTTCACCCGGATCCCGTGCTCCGCCCACTCCACCGCCAGGTGCTTGGTCAGTCCGGTGGCCACGAACTTCGCCGGGCCGTAGACGGCCTGCCGGGCCTGGCCGGCCACGCCCGAGATCGACGAGGTGCACACGATGGCCCCGCCGCCCGAGACGAGCATGGCCTCGATCGCGTACTTGCAGGTCAGGAACATGCCCCGGCCGTCGACGGCCATCACCCGGTCGAAGTCGGAGCCCTCCGCCTCGGTGACGGAGAGCAGCGGGATCACGCCCGCGTTCGCCACCAGGACGTCCAGCCGTCCGAAGTGCTCCACCGCCGTGGTGATCATCCGCCGGGCGTCCTCCTCTCGGGAGACGTCGCCGACCACCGGGGTCACCCCCGTGAGCGTGGCGAGGCGGTCACCGTCCACGTCCGCGGCGACCACCCGGGCCCCCTCCCGCAGGAAGCGTTCGGTCGTCGCCCGCCCGATTCCGCTCGCCGCGCCCGTGATCACGCACACCCGGTCCGCCAGCCGTCCCGTCACCTGATTCGCCATGCCTCGCCAACGAGCGTGCGCGGCCGGAGTGTCGGTCCCCGCCAGTAGGGTGGTGAGCATGGCAGACCCCTCCAGCTACCGCCCCAAGCCGGGTCAGATCCCCGACTCCCCGGGGGTCTACAAGTTCCGCGACGAGCACCGCCGGGTGATCTACGTGGGGAAGGCGAAGTCCCTGCGGCAGCGGCTGGCGAACTACTTCCAGCCGCTCACGAGCCTGCACCCACGCACGGCCACGATGGTGACGACGGCCGCCTCCGTGGAGTGGACCGTGGTGTCCACCGAGGTCGAGGCGCTGCAGCTGGAGTACTCGTGGATCAAGGAGTTCGATCCCCGGTTCAATGTGAAATACCGGGACGACAAGAGCTATCCGTACCTCGCGGTCACCATGAACGAGGAGTTCCCGCGCGTCCAGGTCATGCGCGGGCACAAGAAGAAGGGCGTGCGCTACTTCGGGCCGTACGCGCACGCGTGGGCGATCCGCGAGACCGTCGACCTCATGCTGCGGGTGTTCCCGGTGCGGACGTGCTCCGCGGGGGTGTTCCGGAACGCCGCCTCGGCCGGCCGCCCCTGCCTCCTCGGCTACATCGGCAAGTGCTCGGCGCCCTGCGTCGCCCGGGTCACGCCCGAGGAGCACCGCGAACTGGCCGAGGACTTCTGCGACTTCATGGCCGGCCGCACCGGCACGTACATCCGCCGGCTCGAGAAGCAGATGATGATCGCGGCCGAGGACATGGAGTACGAGAAGGCCGCCCGGCTCCGTGACGACATAGAGGCCCTGCGCCGGGCCATGGAGAAGAACGCGGTCGTCCTCGCCGACGCGACCGACGCCGACCTGATCGCCCTCGCCGAGGACGAGCTGGAGGCCGCCGTCCAGATCTTCCACGTGCGCGGCGGACGCGTCCGGGGTCAGCGCGGCTGGGTCACCGACAAGGTCGAGGCCGTCGACACGGCGGGGCTCGTCGAGCACGCGCTCCAGCAGCTGTACGGCGAGGAGAGCGGTGAAGCGGTCCCCAAGGAGGTCCTCGTCCCCGCGCTGCCGGAGGACCCGGAGTCCGTGTCCGCCTGGCTCTCGGGCCGCCGCGGCTCCCTCGTCTCGCTGCGCGTCCCGCAGCGCGGCGACAAGAAGGACCTGATGGAGACGGTCGCGCGCAACGCCCAGCAGGCGCTCGTGCTGCACAAGACGAAGCGGGCCAGCGACCTGACCACCCGCTCCCGGGCCCTGGAGGAGATCGCCGAGGCCCTGGACCTGGACTCGGCGCCGCTGCGGATCGAGTGCTTCGACATCTCGCACCTCCAGGGCGAGGACGTCGTCGCCTCGATGGTGGTCTTCGAGGACGGGCTGCCCCGCAAGAGCGAGTACCGCCGCTTCCAGATCAAGGGCTTCGAGGGGCAGGACGACGTCCGGTCCATGCACGAGGTGATCAGTCGCCGCTTCAAGCGCTACCTCGCCGAGAAGGACCGTACGGGGGAATGGGGCGCCCTCGCCGAGGGCGAGGCCCCCGCCGGCGGCGAGGTCCCGGCGGAGGACGCCCAGGACGACGGGCGGCCCAAGCGCTTCGCGTACCCGCCGCAGCTCGTCGTCGTCGACGGCGGGCAGCCGCAGGTCGCCGCGGCCCGCCGCGCCCTGGACGAGCTCGGCATCGACGACGTCGCGGTCTGCGGGCTCGCCAAGCGCCTGGAGGAGGTCTGGCTGCCCGGTGACGACGACCCGGTGGTGCTGCCCCGCTCCAGCGAGGGCCTCTACCTGCTCCAGCGGGTACGTGACACGGCTCACGACTTCGCCATCCGCTACCAGCGGTCCAAGCGGACGAAACGCATCCGTACCAGCCCGCTGGACGCGGTCCCCGGCCTCGGAGACACGCGGAAACAGGCGTTGATCAAGCATTTCGGCTCGGTGAAGCGGCTCCGGCAGGCGACAATCGAGCAGATCTGCGAGGTTCCCGGCATGGGCCGGAAGACCGCGGAGGCGGTCGTCGTGGCCCTCGCCCAGGCGGCCCCGGCCGCACCCGCCGTGAACACGGCGACAGGAGAGATCATGGAAGACGACGGGGGCGGCACGGCATGACCGCGCACGAACAGCACGACGAGCACGCAGCGCACGACCAGCAGGAAGCGCACGACGAGCACGACCGAGAAGACGGAGCAGGACACGTGAGTACGGGCACGAAGGAGACCCCCGGCGACAACGGCGCCGAGGCGGCCATTCCCGAGCTGGTGATCATCTCCGGCATGTCCGGAGCCGGCCGGTCCACCGCGGCGAAGTGCCTGGAGGACCTCGGCTGGTTCGTCGTGGACAATCTGCCGCCCGCGCTGATCCCCACCATGGTGGAGCTCGGCGCCCGCTCCCAGGGCAACGTCGCCCGGATCGCCGTCGTCGTGGACGTCCGCGGCCGGCAGTTCTTCGACAACCTCAGGGAGTCCCTCGCCGACCTGGACGCCAAGCAGGTCACCCGCCGGATCGTCTTCCTGGAGTCCTCCGACGAGGCCCTGGTCCGGCGCTTCGAGTCGGTCCGCAGGCCGCACCCGCTCCAGGGCGACGGCCGCATCACCGACGGCATCGCCGCCGAGCGCGACCTCCTGCGCGAGCTGCGCGGCGACGCCGACCTGGTGATCGACACCTCCAGCCTCAACGTCCACGAGCTGCGCGCCAAGATGGACGCCCAGTTCGCCGGCGACGAGGAGCCCGAGCTCCGGGCCACCGTGATGTCCTTCGGCTTCAAGTACGGCCTGCCGGTCGACGCCGACCTCGTCGTCGACATGCGCTTCCTGCCGAACCCGCACTGGGTCCCCGAGCTGCGCCCCTTCACCGGCCTCAACGAGGAGGTGTCGAACTACGTCTACAACCAGCCCGGCGCCAAGGAGTTCCTCGACCGCTACACCGAGCTGCTCCAGCTGATCGCCGCGGGCTACCGCCGCGAGGGCAAGCGGTACGTGACCATCGCCGTGGGCTGCACGGGCGGCAAGCACCGCTCCGTCGCCACCGCCGAGCGCCTCGCCGCCCGCCTCGCCTCCGAAGGGGTCGAGACCGTCGTCGTCCACCGGGACATGGGGCGCGAGTGAAGCCGTACCGTCGGCGTACCTCCACCCTCGCGGTGCGGCGTACGCTCCGCAGGCGCGGCACCCAGCCCAAGGTGGTCGCGCTGGGTGGCGGCATGGGCCTGTCGGCCTCCCTGGCCGCGCTCCGCCGGATCACCGGCGACCTCACCGCCGTCGTCACCGTCGCCGACGACGGCGGCTCCAGCGGCCGGCTCCGGGAGGAGCTCGGCGTGCTGCCCCCGGGCGACCTGCGCAAGGCGCTCGCCGCGCTCTGCGGCGACGACGACTGGGGCCAGACCTGGGCCCGGGTGATCCAGCACCGCTTCCAGTCCAAGGGCGAGATCAACGGCCACGCCGTCGGCAACCTGCTGATCGTCGCCCTCTGGGAGCAGCTCGGCGACCCCGTGCAGGCCCTCGACCTGGTCGGCCGGCTGCTCGGTGCCCAGGGCCGGGTGCTGCCCATGTCCGCCGTGCCCCTGGAGCTCCAGGCCCTGGTCAGGGGCCACGACCCGGAGCGCCCGGACGAGGTGGACATCGTCGCCGGGCAAGCCACCGTGGCACTCACCCCGGGCGAGGTGCAGTCCGTGCACCTCGTGCCGAACGACCCGCCGGCGGTGCCCGAGGCGGTCGCGGCGGTCCTGGACGCGGACTGGGTGGTCCTGGGTCCCGGCTCCTGGTTCTCCTCGGTGATCCCGCACCTCCTGGTCCCCGAACTCCTCGACGCACTGGCCGAGACGAAGGCCCGGAAGGTGCTCTCGCTGAACCTCGCGCCGCAGCCCGGAGAAACCGAGGGCTTCTCCCCGCAGCGTCATTTGGAGGTTTTGGGACGACACGCCCCTAAACTCGCCCTGGACGTGGTGCTGGCCGACGAGGCCGCCGTGCCCGATCGCGAGTCCCTCGCCGATGCCGCCAAGCGGCTCGGCGCCGCGGTCGAGCTGGCGCCGGTGGCCGGGCCCGACGGCTCCGCGAAGCATGACCCGGAGCTGTTGGCCGCCGCGTACGACCGTATTTTTCGGATGCATGGAAGGATCGGCCCATGGCGATGACGGCAGCGGTGAAGGACGAGATCTCCCGGCTTCCCGTCACCCGGACCTGCTGCAGGAAGGCAGAGGTCTCGTCGATCCTGCGGTTCGCGGGCGGGCTGCACCTGGTGAGCGGCCGCATCGTGATCGAGGCGGAGCTGGACACCGCGATGGCGGCCCGCCGCCTCAAGCGGGACATCCTGGAGATCTTCGGGCACAGCTCGGAACTGATCGTGATGGCCCCCGGCGGGTTGCGGCGCGGCTCGCGCTTCGTGGTGCGGGTGGTGGCCGGAGGCGACCAGCTGGCCCGGCAGACGGGTCTCGTGGACGGCCGCGGCCGCCCCATCCGGGGGCTTCCCCCGCAGGTGGTCTCCGGTGCGACCTGTGACGCGGAGGCGGCCTGGCGGGGTGCCTTCCTGGCGCACGGCTCGCTGACCGAGCCCGGCCGCTCCTCCTCCCTGGAGGTGACCTGCCCGGGGCCGGAGGCCGCCCTCGCGCTGGTCGGCGCGGCCCGCCGGCTCTCCATCGCGGCGAAGGCCCGTGAGGTGCGGGGCGTGGACCGGGTCGTCGTCCGCGACGGCGACGCGATCGGCGCCCTCCTCACCCGGCTCGGCGCGCACGAGTCGGTGCTCGCCTGGGAGGAGCGGCGGATGCGGCGCGAGGTCCGCGCCACCGCCAACCGCCTGGCCAACTTCGACGACGCCAACCTGCGCCGCTCGGCGCGCGCCGCGGTCGCCGCCGGCGCCCGGGTGCAGCGCGCCCTGGAGATCCTCGGCGAGGAGGTGCCCGAGCACCTCGCCGCGGCCGGCCGGCTCCGCATGGAGCACAAGCAGGCCTCTCTGGAGGAGCTGGGCGCGCTCGCCGACCCGCCGCTGACCAAGGACGCGGTGGCCGGCCGGATCCGCCGGCTCCTCGCGATGGCCGACAAGCGGGCGCAGGACCTGGGCATCCCCGGGACCGAGTCCAACCTGACGGAGGAGCTCGACGACAGCCTGGTCGGCTGACCGGATCCGTCGCCGTACGGACGTAGGAACACGGAAGTACGGAACCTCGAACTCCGCGCTGCCGGTGCCTTTCTGAGGCACCGGCAGCTTTTTCGTACACCCCGCGAGGCACCCTTGACAGGCCCGTGGGCGCCCAAGAGCCTGGCGTCTGTTCACCTTCGGGACAGACAACAGCAAGGGGGGCTCATGAGACGCAGAGCGAGATCGATCCTCGCCGCGGCTTCACTGCTGATCGCGGGAGTGGCGGCGGCACCCGTCGCCGGAGCGCAGCCGAACGACCGGGACGGCGGCGACGCCCTCTCCGTGTGGCGTGCCGAGGTCACCAAGGAGCAGGTCCCGCTGCTCCTCGAGGCCGGTGCCGACGCCCACGAACTCACCGAGCAGGTCCCGGCGAAGGGCTCCGCGACGGTCGAGCTCTTCCTCACCGGCCGGCAGGCCGGGCAGCTGCGCGGCCAGGGCGTCGAGATCGCCGAGCACAACCTCACCGCCCAGACCGAGAAGCGGGTCGCCGCCGCCGGAGACGGCGTCTTCCGCCCGTACGGAGGTCCGAACGGCCTCAAGCAGGAGATCCTGGACACCGCGCGGGCCAACCCCGGGCTGACCAAGGTCGTCTCCATCGGCAAGACCCTCGACGGGCAGGACATCCTCGCCCTCAAGCTGACCAAGGGCGCCCCGCGCGCCAAGGACGGCTCGAAGCCCGCCACGCTGTACATGTCCAACCAGCACGCGCGCGAGTGGATCACCCCCGAGATGACCCGGCGGCTGATGCACTACTACCTCGACCACTACGGCAAGGACGAGCGGATCACCCGGATCGTCGACTCGACCGAGCTGTGGTTCGTGCTCTCCGCCAACCCGGACGGCTACGACTACACGCACGCCGACCCCGACCACCGGCAGTGGCGGAAGAACCTCCGCGACAACGACGGCGACGGGAAGATCGGCCCCGCCGACGGCGTCGACCTCAACCGCAACTTCGCCTACAAGTGGGGCTACGACAACGAGGGCTCGTCCCCCGACCCCACCGACGAGACCTTCCGCGGCAAGGGCCCCATGTCGGAGCCCGAGACCAGGGCCCTCGACGCCTTCCAGAAGCGCATCGGCTTCGCCTACGGCGTCAACTACCACTCGGCCGCCCAGCTCCTGCTGTACGGCGTCGGCTGGCAGGTCGCCACCGACACCCCCGACGACGTGGCCCTCAAGGCCCTCGCCGGCACCCCGCAGAACTCCGCCGTGCCCGGCTACCGGCCGCAGGTCTCCTCCGAGCTGTACATCACCAACGGCGAGGCGGACGGACACGCCGCCAACGTCAACGGGATGCAGATGTTCACCCCGGAGATGTCGACCTGCGCCACGGCCTCCCGCGTCGACCCGAACGACGCCTGGAACCCGGCCGACTGCGCCTCCGTCTTCACCTTCCCGGACGACGAGAAGCTGATCCAGGCCGAGTTCGCCAAGAACATCCCCTTCGCGCTCGCCGTCGCCGAGACCACTGCCCACCCGGACCGGCCCGTCTCCCCGGTCGGCATCGACGCCCCCGACCTCACCCCGAAGACCTTCACCACCTCCTACGCCCGCGGCGCGGAGCAGGAGGTCGCCGTCACCGCGCGCAAGTCCCTGCGCGGCAAGACCCTGAAGTACCGGATCAACGGCGGCCGCACCCACAGCGAGGAGCTCGACGCCTGGAAGGGCGGCGAGACCTACGGCGGCGACGACAACCTCTACTTCGACGAGTACCGCGCCGAGGTCGGGGGCGCCCGCCCCGGCGACTCCGTCGAGGTCTGGTTCACCGCCCGCACCCGCGAGGGCCGCGCCACCTCCTCCGCCCCCTTCACCTACAAGGTGGCCGAACGCCCACGCGGCGACGTCCTCGTCCTCGCCGACGAGGGCGGCACCACCGCCGCCGGGCACACCGCGGCGTATGTCCGGGCGCTCGCCGACAACGGCCGCAAGGCCGCCGTCTGGGACGTCGCCACCCAGGGCACGCCGGACGCCCTCGGCGTCCTCTCCCACTTCCGCACCGTCGTCTGGTACACCGGCGCCGAGCGCCCGAACGGGGCCGCCCAGCTCGCCGTCCGCGCCTACCTCAACGAGGGCGGCAAGCTGATCAACGCCGGCGAGAAGTCCGGCGGGCTCACCGAGGTCGGCCAGGCCGAGACCAACGACTTCGCCCAGTACTACCTCGGCGCCTACCACCGCGCCGGCCTCAAGAACCCGCCCGCCTTCGCCGGCACGGGCGCCTTCGCGGGCGTCGGCGTGACGCTCGGTGCCGCCGCCGACAACCCGCTCGACAACGCGGGCGCGTACACCGTCACCTCGGACACCCTGAAGCCGAAGGACTTCCCGCAGTTCGCGAGCAGCGCCTCGGCCGGTGACTACCCGGGCATCCGCACCCCCTTCGAGCCCGCCGAGGGCTCGGCCTTCGCGGCCGTCAAGCACGCCGACGACACCTGGGCCCGGCTCGCCAGGACCGTCGACCTCACCGGAGTCGCCGCCGCGTCGAAGCCGCGCCTGGACTTCCAGGTCAGCTACGACACCGAGCCCGGCTACGACAACCTCGTCGTCGAGGCCCACACCGTCGGCCAGGACGACTGGACGACCCTGCCCGACGCCAACGGCGGCACCTCCACCACGCCCCCGGCCGATTGCGGCGAGGGCTACTACGTCCGCGGCCACCCCTTCCTCGCCCACTACCTCACCGTCGGCGAGGACGGCTGCGCATCCACCGGCACCACCGGCTCCTGGAACGCCTTCACCGGCCCCTCCAACGGATGGCGGCAGGCCTCCGTCGACCTGAGCGCCTGGGCGGGCAAGAAGGTCGAGCTCGCCGTCTCGTACGTCTCCGACCCCGGTACGGGAGAGATGGGCGCCTTCGTCGACGACACCCGGCTCGTCACCGGGACCACCACCGAGGCGGAGGGCTTCGAGACCTCCCTCGGCGCCTGGACCACGCCGGGCGCCCCGGCCGGCAGCCCCGGCAACACCTCCGACTGGACGCGCTCCGCGGCGCTCTTCCACTCGCAGGCGGCGGTCACCACGCGCGACACCGTCCTCCTCGGCTACGGCCTGGAGCAGGTGCCCGGCACGGCGGAGCGGGCACGGCTCGTCGGCCGCGCCCTGGCGGCCCTCCGGCGCTGACGGAGAGTAGTCGGGACAAAGAGTCCCAAGGCGGCCCGTACCCGTCGGTAGGGGCGGGCCGTCGGCCGTTCTCCCTCACTTTCCGGGCTCGTCCGTATGTGCAGGATGTCACTCGGCGGCGGCCGGGGAGGTAGGGTCGTAAGCGGTCGGGGACATCCCAAAAAACATAAATCTCGCCGGCGTCGAGCACACCGGCGTAGCTGACGAGGAGATCGGTTCGTGACGATCCGCGTAGGCATCAACGGCTTTGGCCGCATCGGCCGGAACTATTTTCGAGCGCTCCTTGAGCAGGGTGCCGACATCGAGGTCGTGGCTGTCAACGACCTGGGTGACACCGCGACCACCGCGCACCTGCTGAAGTACGACACCATCCTGGGCCGCCTCAAGGCCGAGGTGACCCACACCGCCGACACCATCACCGTCGACGGCCACACCATCAAGGTGCTGTCCGAGCGCGACCCGGCCGACATCCCCTGGGGCGACCTGGGCGTCGACATCGTCATCGAGTCGACCGGCATCTTCACGAAGAAGGCCGACGCCGCGAAGCACCTCGCCGGCGGCGCCAAGAAGGTCCTCATCTCGGCTCCGGCCACCGACGAGGACATCACCATCGTCATGGGCGTCAACCAGGACAAGTACGACCCGGCGCAGCACGACGTCATCTCGAACGCGTCCTGCACCACCAACTGTGTCGCACCGATGGCCAAGGTCCTCGACGAGAGCTTCGGCATCGTCAAGGGTCTGATGACCACGGTCCACGCGTACACCAACGACCAGCGCATCCTGGACTTCCCGCACAAGGACCTGCGCCGCGCCCGCGCCGCCGCGGAGAACATCATCCCGACCACGACGGGCGCCGCCAAGGCCACCGCCCTGGTCCTCCCGCAGCTCAAGGGCAAGCTCGACGGCATCGCCATGCGGGTCCCGGTCCCCACCGGCTCCGCCACCGACCTGGTCGTCACCCTCGACCGCGAGGTCACCAAGGACGAGGTCAACGCCGCGTTCAAGAAGGCCGCCGACGACGGCGACCTCAAGGGCATCCTCTTCTACACCGAGGACCCGATCGTCTCCTCGGACATCGTGAGCGACCCGGCGTCCTGCACCTTCGACGCGTCCCTGACCATGGTCCAGGACGGCAAGACGGTCAAGATCCTCGGCTGGTACGACAACGAGTGGGGCTACTCCAACCGTCTCGTCGACCTCACCACCTTCGTCGGCAGCCAGCTCTAAGCTCTAGGGTTCAGGGCAGGCTTTCGATGTGAGCAGGGCTCGGGCAGCGCAATGCCGCGCTGTGCGAGCCCTGTTTGTGTGCTCCACCCCGTACCAAGGAGTCTGTTAACAGATGAAGACGATCGACGAGCTTCTCCACGAGGGCGTCGAAGGCAGGCGCGTGTTCGTCCGCGCCGACCTCAACGTGCCGCTCGACGGCACCACCATCACCGACGACGGCCGCATCCGCGCCGTCGTCCCCACGGTCAAGGCGCTCGCCGACGCCGGCGCCCGTGTCGTGGTCGCCTCGCACCTGGGCCGCCCCAAGGGCGCCCCGGACCCGGCCTTCTCCCTCGCGCCGGCCGCGGCCCGCCTCGGCGAGCTGCTCGGTGCCGACGTGGCCTTCGGGACCGACACGGTCGGCGACTCCGCCACCGCCACGGTCGCCGGGCTCGGCGACGGCCAGGTGGCCGTCATCGAGAACCTCCGCTTCAACGCCGGCGAGACCTCGAAGGACGACGCCGAGCGCGGCGCCTTCGCGGACCAGCTGGCCGCACTCGCCGACGTCTACGTCGGCGACGGCTTCGGCGCCGTGCACCGCAAGCACGCCTCGGTCTACGACCTCCCGGCCAGGCTGCCGCACTACGCCGGCCACCTCATCGCCACCGAGGTCGGCGTCCTGAAGAAGCTCACGGAGGACGTCCAGCGGCCGTACGCGGTCGTGCTCGGCGGCTCCAAGGTCTCCGACAAGCTCGGCGTGATCGACCACCTCCTGGAGAAGGCCGACCGCATCCTCGTCGGCGGCGGCATGGTCTTCACCTTCCTCAAGGCCCAGGGCCACGAGGTCGGCAGCTCGCTGCTCCAGGAGGACCAGATCCCGGTGGTCCAGGAGTACCTGGAGCGCGGGAAGGCCCGCGGCGTGGAGTTCGTGCTCCCCGTCGACGTCCTGGTCGCGCCCGAGTTCCCCGACATGAAGACCAAGGCCCCGGCCCACCCCGAGACGGTCGCCGCGGACGCCATGCCGGTCGGCCAGATGGGTCTGGACATCGGTCCCGAGACCCGTAAGCTCTACGCCTCGAAGCTCGCCGACGCCGGCACCGTCTTCTGGAACGGCCCGATGGGCGTCTTCGAGCACCCCGACTACGCCGAGGGCACCAAGGCCGTCGCCCAGGCGCTCGTCGACTCCCCGGCCTTCACGGTGGTCGGCGGTGGCGACTCCGCCGCGGCCGTCCGCATCCTGGGCTTCGACGAGAAGGCATTCGGCCACATTTCGACCGGCGGCGGCGCCTCCCTCGAGTACCTCGAGGGCAAGACGCTTCCCGGCCTCGCCGCACTGGAGGGCTAACCACCTTATGAGCACCCGCACCCCGCTGATGGCGGGCAACTGGAAGATGAACCTCAACCACCTCGAGGCCATCGCCCACGTCCAGAAGCTCGCCTTCGCCCTGACCGACAAGGACTTCGACGCCTGTGAGGTCGCGGTCCTCGTCCCCTTCACCGACCTGCGGTCCGTCCAGACCCTGGTCGACGGCGACAAGCTCAAGATCAAGTACGGCGCCCAGGACATCTCGGCGCACGACTCCGGTGCGTACACCGGCGAGGTCTCGGGCCTGATGCTGTCCAAGCTGAAGTGCGCCTACGTGGCAGTCGGCCACTCCGAGCGCCGTCAGTACCACGCCGAGGACGACGAGGTCTGCAACGCCAAGGTGAAGGCCGCCTTCAAGCACGGCGTGACCCCGATCCTCTGCGTCGGCGAGGGCCTGGACGTCCGCAAGGCGGGCAACCAGGTCGAGCACACCCTCGCGCAGATCGACGGCGGCCTGAAGGACGTCCCGGCCGAGCAGGCCGAGACGATCGTGATCGCGTACGAGCCGGTGTGGGCCATCGGCACCGGCGAGGTCGCCACCCCCGACGACGCCCAGGAGGTCTGCGGGGCGATCCGCGGCCGCCTCGCGGAGCTGTACTCGCAGGAGCTGGCCGACAAGGTCCGCATCCAGTACGGCGGCTCGGTCAAGGCCGGAAACGTCGCCGCGATCATGGCGCAGCCGGACGTCGACGGCGCCCTGGTGGGCGGCGCGGCACTGGACGCCGACGAGTTCGTCAAGATCGTGCGCTTCCGCGACCAGTGAGTATGCGGTAGCGGAGTTACGTCGTACCCTTGCGGGGGTCGGGCAGGTGCCCGGCCCCCGTCCGTATAAGTCCGAGGAAGTTGGTCCAGCCGTGGTTATGGGGTTCTCGATCGCCCTGATCGTCTTCAGCGGGCTGCTGATGCTGCTCGTGCTGATGCACAAGGGGAAGGGCGGCGGTCTCTCCGACATGTTCGGTGGCGGCATGCAGTCCTCCGTCGGCGGCTCCTCGGTCGCCGAGCGGAACCTGGACCGGATCACCGTCGTGATCGGTCTGCTCTGGTTCGCCTGCATTGTGGTACTTGGTCTGCTGATGAAGTTGGACGGGTAACTCCAATCACTGGACGCGCGTTGGGCCTTACGTAGACTGGGGCATCTTCGAGCACCATCACGCAGGGAGTTACGACCGTGGCAAGTGGCAACGCGATCCGGGGAAGCCGGGTCGGAGCGGGGCCGATGGGTGAGGCCGAGCGGGGCGAGTCGGCGCCGCGCCTCCGCATCTCCTTCTGGTGCTCGAACGGGCACGAGACGCAGCCGAGCTTCGCCAGCGACGCGGCGGTCCCGGATACCTGGGACTGCCCGCGCTGCGGCTTCCCGGCAGGTCAGGACCGGGACAACCCGCCGGACCCGCCGCGCACGGAGCCGTACAAGACCCACCTCGCCTATGTGCGTGAGCGCCGCAGCGACGCGGACGGCGAGGCGATCCTCGCCGAGGCGCTGGCCAAGCTGCGCGGCGAGATCTGAAGCGTGGTGTGACGGTGTGACGAACGGGCCCCGCCCGCGAACTCGGTTCGCGGGCGGGGCCCGTTCGCCGTTCGCGCTCGCCTTCGCGTCGCCCGCCCCTCTGATCAATTAGGTTTGGGGGTGCAGCGGGGCAGACAAGCAGTATTGAGAAGGAATGGGCGATGTCCGAGATGACCAGCGAAGGCCGAATCAGGCTCAACCGGCTGCCCGAGTGGGCGGCCCTCGGCAAGCACCGTGAGCAGCTGGGCGAGACCCACCTGCGCGAACTGTTCGCCGCCGACCCGGAGCGGGGCACCAGTCACACCCTGCGCGTCGGCGACCTCTACCTGGACCACTCCAAGCACCTCGTCACCGACGAGACGCTGACCCTGCTGCGCGAACTGGCCGCCGTCACCGGCGTCGCCGAGCTCCGCGACGCCATGTTCCGTGGCGAGAAGATCAACACCACCGAGGACCGCGCCGTCCTCCACACCGCGCTGCGCGCCCCCCGCGAGGCCGTGATCGAGGTCGACGGGGAGAACGTCGTCCCCGGCGTCCACGCCGTCCTCGACAAGATGGGCGCCTTCGCCGACAGGGTCCGCGCGGGCGAGTGGACCGGCCACACCGGCAAGCCGATCAAGAACATCGTCAACATCGGCATCGGCGGCTCCGATCTCGGCCCCGCCATGGCCTACGAGGTCCTGCGCTCCTTCACCCAGCGGGACCTGACGTTCCGTTTCGTCTCCAACGTCGACGGCGCCGACCTCCACGAGGCCGTCCGCGACCTCGACCCCGCCGAGACGCTGTTCATCGTCGCCTCGAAGACCTTCACCACCATCGAGACGATCACCAACGCCACGTCGGCCCGCGGCTGGCTGCTCACCGGCCTCGGCGCCGGCGACGAGGCCGTGGCCAAGCACTTCGTGGCGCTGTCGACCAACGAAGAGAAGGTCCACGACTTCGGGATCGACACCGCCAACATGTTCGAGTTCTGGGACTGGGTCGGCGGCCGCTACTCCTACGACTCCGCCATCGGCCTCTCCCTCATGATCGCCATCGGCCCGGAGCGCTTCCGCGAGATGCTCGACGGCCTCCACCTCGTCGACGAGCACTTCCGCACCGCCCCGCCCGAGGAGAACGCGCCGCTGCTGCTCGGCCTCCTCGGCGTCTGGTACGGCGCCTTCTTCGACGCGCAGGCGCACGCCGTCCTGCCGTACTCCCACTACCTGTCCAAGTTCACCGCCTACCTCCAGCAGCTCGACATGGAGTCCAACGGCAAGTCGGTGGACCGCGAGGGCAACCGCGTCGACTGGCAGACCGGGCCCGTCGTCTGGGGCACCCCCGGGACCAACGGGCAGCACGCCTACTACCAGTTGATCCACCAGGGCACCAAGGTCATCCCCGCCGACTTCATCGGCTTCGCCCGCCCCGTCGACGACCTGCTGCCCGGACTCGTCGGCCAGCACGACCTGCTCATGGCCAACTTCTTCGCCCAGACCCAGGCGCTCGCCTTCGGCAAGACGCCCGAGGAGGTACGGGCCGAGGGCGTCGCCGAGGAACTCGTCCCGCACAAGACCTTCCAGGGCAACCACCCGACCACCACGATCCTCGCCGATGCGCTCACCCCGTCCGTCCTCGGCCAGCTGATCGCGCTCTACGAGCACAAGGTCTTCGTCCAGGGCGCGATCTGGAACATCGACTCCTTCGACCAGTGGGGCGTCGAGCTCGGCAAGGTCCTCGCCAAGAAGATCGAGCCGGTCCTGACGCGGGGCGAGGGAGCCGGGGAGCTCGACAGCTCCACCGCCGGGCTCGTCTCGGCCTACCGCTCGCTGCGCGGACGGTAAGAACATGACGGGGGAGAACGCGGTGCGGCTGCGGCCGCCCAGGAACGCCGTCGACGGGCGGGCCGTCACCTGGTGGCGCGGCCGGCTCCTGGCGACCACCGCCGTACCGGTGGTGGCGCTCGCCGTCCTCGGGGCGCTCATCGGGCCCGCCCGGTTCTGGCTGCTGCTCGCGGCCGGGGCCGTGGCGGCCCTGGGCCTCGCCTGCACCGCGTTCTTCCCCGCCTGGTGGTTCCGGGTGCACCGCTGGGAGGTCACCGACGAGGCCGTCTACGTGCGCACCGGCGCCCTCTGGCAGGAGTGGCGCATCGCCCCGATGTCCCGGATCCAGACCGTCGACACCTCGCGCGGTCCGCTGGAGCAGCTCTTCCGGCTCGCCACCGTCACCGTCACCACCGCCTCCTCCAAGGGCGCGATCCGGATCGAGGGCCTCGACCACGGACTGGCCGCGGACCTCGCCGAGCGGCTCACCCTCATCACCCAGGCCACGCCCGGGGACGCCACGTGAACCCCGAGGACCGGGAGGAATGGCGGCGGCTCCACCCGCGCACCCTCCTCGCCGGCGCCGCCGTCCTCTGCGGTGTGGCCGGCGGCGCGGCCCTCCCCGCGGTGGCCGGACTCTCCGGGGACAGGCCCCTGTGGCAGGCCGTCGCCTGGGTCCTCGCCGGCGCCGCCCTCCTCGTCCTCGGCGGCACCGTGGCCGACTGGGTACGCCTGCGCCGCACCCGCTACCGCGTCGGCCACGAGCGGATCGACCTCCACACCGGGCTCGTGCAGCTCAAGCGCCGCTCCCTGGCCCGCGAGCGCATCCGCAGCGTCGACCTCACCGCCAATCCCCTCCATCGCGTCCTGGGCCTCGTCAAGGTCCGCATCGGCACCGGCGAGCACACCGGCGGCGAGTCCACCCTCGAACTCGACCTGGTCACCCGGGCCGAGGGCGAACGGCTCCGCCGCGAACTCCTCGCCCGCGCCGAGGCCGCCTCCGCGGACCCCCACCACGACGGCGCCCTCGCCACCGTCGACCCGCGCTGGATCCGCTACGCCCCCGTCTCCTTCGTCGCCCCCGCCCTCGGCGGAGCGGCCGTCGGAGCGGTCTTCCAGGTCAGCGAGTGGTTCGGTGCCCAGGGCGAGGTCATCGACTGGATAGGAGACCGCTTCCGATCCGTCTCCCTCGTGTGGATGCTGGTCGACCTCGTCCTCCTCGCCACCGCCGCCGGAGCCGTCGGCGCGCTCGGCCTCTGGATCGAGGGCTGGTGGAACTACCGCCTGGAGCGCGAACCCGGCGGCACCCTGCGCGTCCGCCGCGGCCTCCTCACCGCCCGCTCGGTCTCCATCGAGGAGCGCCGGCTGCGCGGGATCGAGCTGGTCCAGCCCCTCGGGGTGCGCCTGTGCGGGGCCGCCCGCGTCGACGCCGTCGCCACCGGTCTCGCCGAGGACGACGACGACAAGCACGCCGACCTCAAGAACCTGCTGCCGGCCGTGCCCCGCGAGGTCGCCGACCGGGTCGCCGCCCAGGTGCTCCGCGAGCCGGAGCCGCCCACCGGCGCACCGCTCACCGCCCACCCCCGGGCCGCCCGCACCCGGCGACTGCGCTGGGCCCTGTGGAGCGTCCTCGGCCCCGTCGCGCTGCTGATCCTGCTCGGCGCCCTCCTCACCCCCGTACTGCTGTACGTCGCGGCCGGCTGCGCCCTCGTCCTCACCCCGGTCGCCCTGCTGCTCGCCCGCGACGCCTACCGCGGGCTCGGACACGCCGTCAGCGGCGCCTATCTGGTGACCCGTTCGGGGAGCCTCCGGCGCGCGACCGTGGCGCTCCAGCGCTCCGGCGTCATCGGCTGGACGGTGAAGCAGTCGTACTTCCAGCGCAGGGCCGGGATCCTCACCATCACCGCCACCACCGCGGCCGGGGCGGGCGCCTACGACCTGTACGACGCGGGGGAGAGCCAGGGCCTGGCCTTCGCCGACCGGGCCGTACCGGGACTCCTCACGCCCTTCCTGGAACCCGTACACACGCCGGAGGCCCGGCCCACCGAGAGGTGAACCGGGCCTCCGTACAGGGGAGTCAGGCCGAGGCCGGCGGATACAGGCTCCGCGGCAGCTCCGAGGCGGCCGCAGCGTCGAGCAGCCACAGCGTGCGCGAGCGGCCCTGGGCACCGGCCGCGGGGGCCTGCACCTCGCCCGCGCCCGACAGCGCGATCGCCGCGGCCTTCGCCTTGTCCTCACCGGCCGCGAGCAGCCAGACCTCGTTGGCCGCCCGGATCGCCGGAAGCGTCAGCGAGACCCGGACCGGCGGCGGCTTCGGCGCGCCCCGCACCCCGACCACCGTCCGCTCGGTCTCGCGGACCGCCGGCAACTCCGGGAAGAGCGAGGCCACATGGGTGTCCGGGCCGACGCCCAGCATCAGGACGTCGAAGGTCGGCACCCCGGCGTGGTCGCCGGGACCCGCGGCGGCTGCCAGCTCCGCCGCGTACGCGGCCGCGGCGGCGTCGACGTCGCCGCCGTACGGCCCGTCCGAGGCCGGCATGGCGTGCACCCGCGCCGGGTCGAGAGGCACCCGGTCGAGCAGCGCCTCACGGGCCTGGGTGACGTTCCGCTCGGGGTCGCCCTCGGGCAGGAACCGCTCGTCACCCCACCACAGGTCGAGCCGCGACCAGTCGACCGCGTCCCGCGCGGGCGCCGAACCGAGCGCCGCGAGCAGGCCGTTGCCGTTGCGGCCGCCGGTCAGCACGACCGAGGCGGAGCCGCGGGAGGCCTGGGCATCCACGATCCGGGTGATGAGCCGGGCCGCGGCGGCCTGGGCCATCAGCTCCTTGTCGCGGTGGACGACCAGCTGAGGGGTGCTCACTTGACCGCCGCCTTCTTGGCCGGGGCCTTCTTCGCGGCGGGCTTGGCGGGCGCGGGCGCCGACTCCACGACCGTGTCCACGGCGGTCTCCGCGACCGTGTCCACGACGTTTTCGGGGGCGGTGGTCGCCGCCTCCTCGTCGAGCCGCTCCAGACCGAACCTGAGCGCCGTCGCGTAGGTGTCGTCCGGGTCGAGCCGGCGCAGCTCCTCCGCGATCAGCTCGGCCGTCTCGCGGCGCTTGAGCGCCACGGCACGGTCCGGCTGACCCTCGATGGAGAGCGTCGCGAGCGAGCCGTCCGGCCGGTCGAGCACGATCGGGCCGGAGCTGGTCTCCATCCGTACGGAGGTGAGACCGGGGCCGGCCGACTTCGAGCGCCGCACGGGCACCTTCAGCCGGTCCGCGAGCCACATCGCGAGCAGCTCGACGCTGGGGTTGAACTCCTCGCCCTCGACCTCGGCGGAGGTCACCTCGCACACGACCTGGTCGAGCGCGGCGGCCAGCATCGAACGCCACGGGGTGATCCGGGTCCACGAGAGGTCCGTGTCGCCCGGGGTGTACGCGTCCGCGCGCGCGGTCAGCTCCTGGATGGGCTGCTCGGCGGCGTACGTGTCGGTCACCCGGCGCTGGGCGAGCGCGCCCAGCGGGTCGTTCGCCGGGTCGGACGGCGCGTTCACCGGCCACCAGACGACGACGGGGGCGTCCGGGAGGAGCAGCGGCAGCACCACCGACTGGGCGTGGTCGACGACCTCGCCGTACAGCCGGAGCACCACCGTCTCGCCGGTGCTGGCGTCGGCGCCGAGGCGGACCTCGGCGTCGAGCCGTGCCTTGGCGCGGTCCCGCGGGGAGCGCGAGACCCGCTTGATGACGACGAGGGTCCGCGAGGGGTGCTCGCGGGACGCCTCGTTGGCCGCCTTCAGCGCGTCGTAGGCGTTCTCCTCGTCGGTGACGATCACGAGGGTGAGCACCATGCCGACGGCCGGCGTGCCGATCGCCCGCCGCCCGAGCACCAGCGCCTTGTTGATCTTGGAGGACGTGGTGTCCGTCAGGTCGGTCTTCATGGCCGGCGCCAGCTCCTGCCGTCTCGTGCAAGCATCTCGTCCGCCTCGACCGGGCCCCAGGTCCCGGACTGGTACTGGGCGGGCTTGCCGTGCTTGTCCCAGAACTGCTCGATCGGGTCGAGGATCTTCCAGGACAGCTCGACCTCCTCGACCCGCGGGAAGAGGTTGGAGTCGCCGAGCAGGACGTCGAGGATGAGCCGCTCGTACGCCTCGGGGCTGGACTCCGTGAAGGACTCGCCGTACGCGAAGTCCATCGACACGTCCCGGATCTCCATCTGGGTGCCGGGCACCTTGGAGCCGAACCGCACCGTCACGCCCTCGTCCGGCTGGACCCGGATCACGATGGCGTTGCGGCCGAGCTCCTCGGTCGCGGTGTGGTCGAAGGGGGAGTGCGGGGCGCGCTGGAAGACGACCGCGATCTCGGTGACGCGGCGACCCAGGCGCTTGCCGGTCCGCAGGTAGAACGGGACGCCCGCCCAGCGGCGGTTGTCGATCTCCAGCTTGATGGCCGCGAAGGTGTCGGTCTTCGACTGGGGGTCGATGCCGTCCTCCTCCAGGTAGCCGACGGCCTTCGCGCCGCCCTGCCACCCGGCGGCGTACTGGCCGCGGACCGTGGACTTGCCGAGGTCCTTGGGCAGCTTCACCGCGCCGAGGACCTTGGTCTTCTCGGCGGCCAGCGCGTCGGCGTCGAAGGAGGCGGGCTCCTCCATCGCGGTCAGCGCGAGCAGCTGGAGCAGGTGGTTCTGGATGACGTCACGGGCGGCGCCGATGCCGTCGTAGTAGCCGGCGCGGCCGCCGATGCCGATGTCCTCGGCCATGGTGATCTGCACGTGGTCGACGTACGACCGGTTCCAGATCGGCTCGAAGAGCGTGTTGGCGAAGCGGAGCGCCAGGATGTTCTGGACGGTCTCCTTGCCGAGGTAGTGGTCGATCCGGAAGACCGCGTCGGGCGGGAAGACCTCGTGGACGACCTCGTTGAGCTCCTTGGCGGAGACCAGGTCGTGGCCGAAGGGCTTCTCGATGACCGCGCGGCGCCAGGAACCGTCCTTCTGGTCGGCCAGGCCGTGCTTCTTGAGCTGCTGGACGACGAGCGGGAAGAACTTCGGCGGCACGGACAGGTAGAAGGCGAAGTTGCCGCCCGTGCCCTGTGCCTTGTCGAGCTCCTCGATCGTCGACTTGAGCTGCTCGAAGGCGTTGTCGTCGTCGAAGTCGCCCTGGACGAACCGCATGCCCTGGATCAGCTGCTGCCACACCTCCTCGCGGAAGGGGGTGCGCGCGTGCTGCTTGACGGCTTCGTAGACCTCCTGCGCGAAGTCCTCGTCCGCCCACTCGCGGCGCGCGAAGCCGATGAGCGAGAAGCCCGGCGGCAGCAGGCCGCGATTGGCCAGGTCGTAGACGGCAGGCATCAGCTTCTTACGGGACAAATCGCCCGTGACGCCGAAGATCACCAGACCCGACGGCCCCGCGATGCGCGGGAGCCGTCGGTCTGCGGCGTCACGGAGCGGGTTGGCTCCGTGGACTGCGCTCAAAGTGCTTACGCCTCCGAAGGTGCGAGGCGCTCAAGCTCCGCCTCGGTGGACTTGAGCAGGTCGTTCCAGGACGCCTCGAACTTGTCGACGCCCTCGTCCTCCAGGAGCTGGACGACGTCGTCGTAGCTGATGCCCAGCTTCTCGACGGCCGCCAGCTCGGCGCGCGACTGCTCGTACGTGCCGCGGATGGTGTCCCCGGTGATCTCGCCGTGGTCGGCGGTGGCCTCCATGGTGGCCTCCGGCATGGTGTTCACCGTGCCGGGCGCGACCAGGTCCACGACGTACAGGGTGTCCTTGTACGCCGGGTCCTTGACGCCGGTCGAGGCCCACAGCGGACGCTGCTTGTTGGCCTGCGCCTTGTCGAGGGCGGCCCAGCGCTCCGAGGAGAAGACCTCCTCGTACGCCTCGTAGGCCAGACGGGCGTTGGCCAGGGCGGCCTTGCCCTTGAGCGCCTTGGCCTCGTCGGTGCCGATGCCGTCCAGGCGCTTGTCGATCTCCGAGTCCACGCGGGACACGAAGAAGGAGGCCACCGAGTGGATCTTGGAGAGGTCCAGGCCGCGCTCCTTGGCCTTCTCCAGGCCCGCCAGGTAGGCGTCCATGACCGCGCGGTAGCGCTCCAGGGAGAAGATCAGCGTGACGTTGACGCTGATGCCGAGACCGATGACCTCGGTGATCGCCGGCAGACCCGCCTTGGTGGCCGGGATCTTGATCAGGGTGTTGGGGCGGTCCACCAGCCAGGCCAGCTGCTTGGCCTCGGCGATGGTGGCGGCCGTCTCGTGGGCGAGACGGGGGTCGACCTCGATGGAGACCCGGCCGTCCTGGCCGTCCGTCGCGTCGAAGACGGGCCGCAGGATGTCGGCGGCGTCACGGACGTCCGCCGTCGTGATCATGCGGATGGCCTCGTCGACGGTCACCTTGCGGGCGGCGAGGTCGGCGAGCTGCTGGTCGTAACCGTGCCCCTCCGAGATGGCCTTCTGGAAGATGGACGGGTTCGTGGTGACACCGACCACGTGGCTCTGGTCGATCAGCTCGGCCAGGTTGCCGGACGTGATCCGCTGGCGCGAGAGGTCGTCCAGCCAGATCGCGACGCCTTCGTCGGAGAGGCGCTTGAGAGCGTCTGTCATGGGAGTTGCATCTCCAATTAAGTCGTACGTACGGACGTCAGCGCTGGGCGGCGGCCACGGATTCCCGCGCGGCGGCGACGATCGCCTCCGGCGTGAACCCGAACTCGCGGAAGAGGACCTTCGCGTCCGCCGAGGCGCCGAAGTGCTCCAGCGAGACGATCCGGCCGGCGTCACCGACGTACTTGTGCCAGGTGAGACCGATACCGGCCTCGACCGCGACCCGGGCCTTGACCGACGGCGGCAGGACCGAGTCCTTGTACGCCTGGTCCTGCTCCTCGAACCACTCGACGGACGGCATCGAGACCACCCGGGTCGGGACACCGGCGGCCTGGAGCTGCTCGCGGGCCTCGACGGCCAGGTGCACCTCGGAGCCCGTGCCGATCAGCACGACCTCCGGCTCGCCGCCCTCCGCGTCGAACAGCACGTAGCCGCCCTTGACCGTGTCCTCGTTCGGCGCGTACGTCGGCACGCCCTGGCGGGTGAGCGCCAGACCGTGCGGGGCGCCCTTGCCGAAGACCTTGGTGTGGCGCTGCATGATCTCGCGCCAGGCGATCGCCGTCTCGTTGGCGTCGGCCGGACGGACCACGTTCAGACCCGGGATCGCGCGCAGCGAGGCCAGGTGCTCCACCGGCTGGTGCGTCGGGCCGTCCTCGCCCAGACCGATCGAGTCGTGGGTCCAGACGTACGTCACGGGCAGGTGCATCAGCGCGGACAGACGCACCGCGTTGCGCATGTAGTCGGAGAACACCAGGAAGGTGCCGCCGTAGATGCGCGTGTTGCCGTGCAGCGCGATGCCGTTCATCTCCGCGGCCATGGAGTGCTCGCGGATGCCGAAGTGGATCGTGCGGCCGTACTTGTCGGCCTCCGGCAGCGGGTTGCCCTCGGGCAGGAACGACGAGTCCTTGTCGATCGTCGTGTTGTTCGAGCCGGCGAGGTCGGCCGAGCCGCCCCACAGCTCCGGCACGACCGCGCCGAGCGCCTTGAGGACCTGGCCCGAGGCGGCACGCGTGGCGACACCCTTGCCCACCTCGAAGACCGGGAGCTTCTCGGCCCAGCCGGCCGGCAGCTCGTTCGCCTGGATGCGGTCGAACTCGGCGGCACGCTCCGGGTTGGCCGTACGCCACTCGGCGAGCTGCTTCTCCCACGCGGCGCGGGCCTCGCGGCCGCGGTCGCCGAGCGCCCGGGTGTGCGCGATGACCTCGTCGGTGACCTCGAAGGTCTGCTCCGGGTCGAAGCCCAGGACGCGCTTGGTGGCCGCGATCTCCTCGTCGCCGAGCGCCGAGCCGTGCGAGGCCTCGGTGTTCTGCGCGTTCGGGGCGGGCCAGGCGATGATCGAGCGCATCGCGATGAACGACGGACGCTCGGTCTCGGCCTCGGCGGCCCTGATCGCCGCGTACAGCGCGGCCGGGTCCAGGTCGCCGTTGGCCTGCGGCTCGACGCGCTGGACGTGCCAGCCGTACGCCTCGTACCGCTTCATCGTGTCCTCGGACACGGCCGTCTCGGTGTCGCCCTCGATCGAGATGTGGTTGTCGTCCCACAGCAGGATCAGGTTGCCGAGCTTCTGGTGGCCGGCGAGCGAGGACGCCTCCGCGGAGATGCCCTCCTGCAGGCAGCCGTCACCGGCGATCACGTAGATCCGGTGGTCGAACGGGGACGCGCCGGTGGCGGCCTCCGGGTCGAACAGACCGCGCTCGAAGCGGGCGGCCATCGCCATGCCCACGGCGTTCGCGACACCCTGGCCCAGCGGGCCCGTGGTCGTCTCGACGGCGGCGGTGTGACCGTACTCCGGGTGCCCCGGGGTCTTCGAGCCCCAGGTGCGGAAGGCCTTCAGGTCGTCCAGCTCGAGCCCGAAGCCACCCAGGTACAGCTGGGTGTAGAGGGTCAGGGACGAGTGGCCGGCGGAGAGGACGAACCGGTCGCGCCCGACCCACTCGGGGTCGGCCGGGTCGTGCCGCATCACCTTCTGGAAGAGGGTGTACGCGGCGGGCGCCAGGCTCATCGCCGTACCAGGATGGCCGTTGCCGACCTTCTGTACGGCGTCCGCGGCCAGGATGCGGGCGGTGTCGACGGCCCGCTGGTCCAACTCGGTCCACTCGAGGTCTGTGGTGGTCGGCTTAGTGCTCACCCTGGGTCAGGGCTCCTCTCCACATGTCTTGAGCCGGTGACTGAGGGTGTACCGGCGCTGTCGAGCCTACCCCCGCGGAACGCCCCTCTTTTCGTGTCCATGCCCCTCAAATGAGCGGAGAAATGAAAGGACACAGCAAGAGTGCCGGTGGTCGTGGGAGTTCGCCTGCCGAGCCGCGCCCGGAGCCGCCCCCGAACCGTGTCCACCCCTTGGGACGTACCGCACCAACACGACCCCACCCCCGCGAAGATCGGCGTCTGGGCAACGTCTACAGTGGCGTGGTACGCGCAAGCCTTACCCCGTCTTCACCCGGGGAGCTTGCTGGGAATTTCTCTGTCAGGGGTGTGCGTGACGGCCGTCGAGTCCCGACCCGCAGGGGTCGTCTTGACTCCCAGCCCGGGGGGCCATCGGCCGTTCGGGGCCCGCGTCAAGGCATTCGTGGCGCTGACCAAGCCGCGGATCATCGAACTGCTGCTCATCACGACCGTTCCGGTGATGTTCCTCGCCGAGCAGGGCGTGCCGGACCTGTGGCTGGTGCTCGCCACCTGCTTCGGCGGCTACCTCTCCGCGGGCGGCGCCAACGCGCTGAACATGTACATCGACCGGGACATCGACGCCCTGATGGACCGGACGTCCCAGCGCCCGCTGGTCACCGGCGTGCTCACGCCGCGCGAGGGCCTGGTCTTCGGCCTCACCCTCGCCGTGGTGTCCACGCTCTGGTTCGGCCTGCTCGTGAACTGGCTCTCCGCCGCCCTCTCGCTCGGCGCGCTCCTCTTCTACGTCGTCGTCTACACGATGATCCTCAAGCGGCGCACCGCGCAGAACATCGTCTGGGGCGGCATCGCCGGCTGCCTCCCGGTGCTCATCGGCTGGTCGGCCGTCACCAACTCGATGTCCTGGGCCGCGGTCATCCTCTTCCTCGTCATCTTCTTCTGGACGCCGCCGCACTACTGGCCGCTGTCGATGAAGGTGAAGGACGACTACGCGCGCGCGGGCGTGCCGATGCTCCCCGTCCTCGCCTCCAACAAGGTCGTCGCCAAGCAGATCGTCATCTACAGCTGGGTGATGGTCGCCGTCTCCCTGCTGCTGACCCCGCTGGGCTACACCGGCTGGTTCTACACGGCCGTGGCGCTGCTCACCGGCGGCTGGTGGCTCTGGGAGGCGCACGGGCTCCTGAACCGCGCCAAGGCGGAGGTGACGGGCGCGAAGCTCAAGGAGATGCGCCTCTTCCACTGGTCCATCACCTATGTCTCGCTGCTCTTCGTGGCGGTCGCGGTGGATCCCTTCCTGCGCTGACCGCTCAGATGATCTGCTCGGCTCCGACGGCCGGGTCACGTGGGACAGCCCACATGGCCCGGCCGTCGCCGTCGGATCTACCCCTCGGTAGCATCCGTGTCATGGCAGAAACGAAGCACGAAGAGCGCAAGGCGGCCAGGCTCGCCAAGGAGATCCAGGCCTTCTCCAAGGCGCACGGCGGCTCCGAGGGACACCTCGCGCACATCGGCCAGGCGGGCACCCGGATCGTCCTGGTCGGCACGGACGGCGGTTGGGGCGACCTCGTCGCGCCGACGTACGCGGTCGCGCAGCAGGCCGCCGAGAAGGCCGGCCTGACCCTCCACGAGGAGTTCGACGGCGAGTTCGCCGCCAAGGTCGCCACGGGCCCGTACGAGTGGACCCGGATGGCCGGTATCCAGATCGGCGGCCCCTCCAACAGCTAGGGGGTGTCCTGTCCGGCCCTGGTCCGCCGGACACCTCCCAGGCAACAACCTCGCGCGGGGCTCACCCGTTAGGACGTGTGGAGACACGTCCACACAGGGAGCCCCCCGAGATGATCGACACGCCGCACCTGGTGGACCAGTACTGCCACGGGGTGCTCCGTACGGAGCTCGGCCTCGGCACCTTCGAGGCCCGCCTCGGCGCCCACCTGGGCGGGGCCGCCGTCCAGCCCGCCGCGGGCACCACCTTCTTCGACACCCAGACCGGCTTCGCCGTGCGCCGCTGGTGCCCGCCGCTCCTCGGCCTGGAACCGCACTGCCCGCCCGCCCGCTACCTCGCCCGCCGCCGGGAACTCGGCGCCGCCGAGGCCGGGCGCCGGCTCCTGCGGGCCTCCGGGATCTCCACCTACCTGGTCGACACCGGGATCCCCGGCGACCTCACGCACCCCGCCGAGCTGGGCGCCGCGGGCGCCGCCGAGGCCCATGAGATCGTCCGGCTCGAACCCCTCGCCGAACAGGTCGCGGACACCTCGGGCACCGTCGAGGCCTTCCTCGCCAACCTCGCCGAGGCCGTCCACGGAGCCGCCGCCGACGTGGTCGCGTTCAGTTCGGCGTCAGGGGCGCGGGGCGGGCTCGCGGCCCTGCCCGAGCCCCCGGGCCCCGGGGAGGTGCGCGGGGCAGCCGGGCGCTGGCTGGCCGGCCGCGCGGCCGGCGGCCGGATCACCGACCCCGTCCTGCTGCGCCATCTGCTCTGGATCGCGGTCATGGCCGGGCGCCCCCTCCAGCTGCACACGGAGGATCCGGCCGCCCTGAACGGCTTCGCCGCCGCCACCGCGGGGCTCGGCACCGACCTGGTGCTGCTGCACCGCTACCCGTACCACCGCGCCGCCGCCCACCTGACCGGACTTCACCCGCACGTGTACGCCGACCTCGGCCCCGTCCTCGCCCACACCGGGGCCCGGGCGGCGGCCGTCCTCGCCGAGGTCCTGGAACGCGCGCCGTTCGGCAAACTGCTGTTCTCCAGCGGCGCCCAGGGGCTGCCCGAACTCCACGTGGTCGCGGCCAGCGCCTTCCGCTCGGCGCTCACCCGGGTGCTGGGGGAGTGGGTCATGGACGGCGCCTGGTCCCGTACGGACGCGCAGCGGGTGGCCACGATGATCGCGGCGGACAACGCGAAACGGGTCTACCGGCTCACGGGGAGCCGGTAGACCCGTCGGGGTCGGAGGCCGTCAGGCGGTGGCCGCCAGCTCCGGGTCCGCCTGGGCCGGGATGCCGGGTGCGTCGAGCGGGCGCTCGCGCAGGCTCAGGGCGAGCCGCAGGACCGCGATCCACATCAGCGAGGAGCCGAGCATGTGGGCGGCGACCAGGAGCTCGGGGACGCCCGTGAAGTACTGGACGTAGCCGATCACGCCCTGGCCCAGGAGCACGAGCAGCAGGTCGCGGGCGCGGGCCCGGGTGTCGAGCGGGGCGTCCACGACGCGCAGGACCAGCCACATGGCGAGCGCGAGGGCGCAGACGACCCAGGCGGCGATCGCGTGGACGTGGGCGGCGTTCGTCCAGTCCCACGGCATGCGCGGGACGTCGCTGCTGTCACCGGCGTGCTTGCCGGCGCCGGTGACCGTCGTGCCGAGCACGATCAGCAGGGCGGAGGCGATCGTGATCGCCCAGGACAGCTTGCGGACCGGGCGCGGCACGCGCGGCCGGGGGGCGGTGTCGCCCTCGCCGGTGCGGTGCCAGGTGATGACGGCGACCGTGAGCAGGGAGTTCGCGGCCAGGAAGTGGCCGGCCACCGTCCACGGGTTGAGGCCCATCCACACCGTGATGCCGCCGATGACGGCGTTGCTCATCACGATCCAGAACTGGGCCCAGCCGAGCCGGGTGAGCCCGCGCCGCCAGGGCTTGGTGGAGCGGGCGGCGATGATCGCCCAGCCGACCGCCGCCGACAGGACGTACGTCAGCATCCGGTTGCCGAACTCGATGGCGCCGCGGTAGCCCTGCTCGGGCGTCACGATGAGGCTGTCGTCCGTGCACTTCGGCCAGGTGTCGCAGCCGAGACCGGAACCGGTCAGCCGGACCGCGCCGCCCGTGACGATGATGAGCACGCTCATCACGACGGCGGCGAGCGCGGCGCGCCGGAGCGTCCGGGGGGACGGGGTCCAGCGCTGGGCGATGGAGGCGAGGGGGGTCTGCACGGGCCCTATCGTAGGACGGCGCTTGTGCGCGCTTTCACGAGGGGGGCGTATGTGGCCGAACGGAACCTTACGGTTACTCCCAGCGGAAGAACTTCGCCGCCGCACCGAGGCCGAGGACCGCCCAGACCGCCAGGATCAGCGCGTCGCCCCACGGCATCGAGGCCCCGTCCCGGAGGACGTCGCGCAGGCCGTCCGAGAGCGCGGCGATCGGCAGCAGTGCGAGCACGTCGCCCGCCGCGCCGAACTTCTCCAGCGGGACGATGACCCCGCCGCCCACCAGGAGGAGCAGGAACACCAGGTTCGCGGCGGCCAGGGTGGCCTCGGCCTTCAGGGTGCCGGCCATCAGCAGGCCGAGTCCGGAGAAGGCGGCCGTGCCGAGGACCAGGAGAACCAGGACCGAGAGGGGGTTGCCGTGCGGGGACCAACCGAGGGCCAGGGCGATCACCGTCAGGAGGAGGACCTGGAGGACCTCGGTGACGAGGACGGAGAGCGTCTTGGCGGTCATGAGCGCCCAGCGGGGGAGCGGTGAGGCGCCGAGCCGCTTGAGCACCCCGTACCGCCGCTCGAAACCGGTCGCGATGGCCTGGCCGGTGAAGGCGGTGGACAGCACGGCCAGCGCGAGGACGCCGGGGGCGAGGAAGTCGACGGCGTCGCCCTCTCCGGTGTCGACGATGTCGACGGTGGAGAAGAGCACCAGGAGCAGCGAGGGGATGATCACGGTGAGGAGCAGCTGCTCGCCGTTGCGCAGCAGCATCCTGGTCTCCAGGGCGGTCTGCGCGGCGATCATCCGTCCGACGGGGGCGGCCCCCGGCTTCGGCGCGTACGTACCCGTGCTCATCCGCGCAGCTCCTTGCCGGTCAGTTCGAGAAAGACGTCTTCGAGGGTGTGGCGTTCGACGGAGATGCCGTCGGGCATGACGCCGTGCTGGGCGCACCAGGTGGTGACCGTGGCGAGCAGCTGCGGGTCGACCGTGCCGGTGATCCGGTACGTCCCGGGGAGCGGTTCCGCGGCGGCCGAGCCGTCCGGCAGCGCCTTGAGCAGGGAGCCCAGGTCGAGGCCGGGGCGGCCGGTGAACCGCAGGGTGTTCTCGGCGCCGCCCCGGCACAGCTGCTCGGGGCTGCCCTGGGCGGCGACCCGGCCGCCGTCGACGATGGCGACGTCGTCGGCGAGCTCCTCGGCCTCCTGCATGAAGTGGGTGGTGAGGACCACGGTCACGCCGTCGGCGCGGAGCTCGCGGACCAGGTCCCAGGTGGCGCGGCGGGCCTGCGGGTCGAGGCCCGCGGTGGGCTCGTCGAGGAAGACGAGCTCGGGGCGGCCGACGACGGCCATGGCGAGCGCGAGGCGCTGCTGCTGGCCGCCGGAGAGGCGCCGGTAGGTGGTGCGGCCGCAGGAGCCGAGGCCGAGGCGCTCGATGAGGGCGTCCACGTCCAGCGGGTGGGCGTGCAGCTTCGCCATGTGGCGGAGCATCTCGTCGGCGCGGGCGCCGGAGTAGACGCCGCCGGACTGGAGCATCACGCCGATCCTGGGGCGCAGGGCGGCCGCGTCGGCGATCGGGTCGAGGCCGAGGACGCGGACGGTGCCGCCGTCGGGCCTGCGGTATCCCTCGCAGGTCTCGATGGTGGTGGTCTTGCCGGCTCCGTTGGGGCCGAGGACGGCGGTGACGGTGCCGGTCCGCACGTCGAGGTCGAGGCCGTCGACGGCGGTCTTGTTTCCGTACCGCTTGACCAGGCCGTGTACGCGGACGGCGCTGTCGACGGACTCGTTTGACATGCCGGGAAGTCTAGAGAGCCGGTGGGGGGCCTCGGCGCGCGGGGCGGTGGATTCATCCCACCAATGATCGTTTCCGCAGGTCAGGTAAGCCTTACCTGAGTGATGTACCGCACCGTCGTCGATTCGGACGCCGCTTGTCACTCCCCGATTAATTACGCAACAATGGCGTTGTGAAAAACGTTGGCGCGGCTCCCGTGGAGGAACTCGCGACCCGAGAGCGTTCCACGCGCAACCGGGTCGCGCGGTCGATCCTGGATCACGGGCCCTCGACCGTCGCCGATCTGGCCGAACGGCTCCGCCTCACCCAGGCCGCCGTCCGCCGCCACCTCGACTCGCTGGTCGCCGAGAACGTCGTCGAGGCCCGCGAGAAGCGCGTCTACGGGACCCGGGCACGTGGTCGACCCGCGAAGATCTTCGCGCTCACCGACTGCGGCCGGGACGCCTTCGACCAGTCGTACGACTCCCTCGCCGTCGAGGCGCTCCGCTGGATCGAGCGCAACGCCGGGGGGGAGGCGGCCGTCGCCGCCTTCGCCCGCGACCGGATCGAGGCCCAGGCGGGCGCGTACCGCGAGGCCGTCGAGTCGGCCGCGCCGGCGCAGCGGACCGAGGCGCTGGCCAAGGCCCTCACGGCGGACGGGTACGCTGCCACTGCGCGGAACGCGCCGGTCGGCGAGCAGCTCTGCCAGCACCACTGCCCGGTCGCCCACGTCGCCGAGCAGTACCCCCAGCTGTGCGAGGCGGAGACGGAATTCTTCTCCCGCCTCTTGGGAACGCACGTCCAGCGTCTGGCCACCATCGCGCATGGTGACGGCGTCTGCACCACGTTCATCCCGCACGGCGCCCCACAGACCACCGAATCAGCATCCGCAAGTACGGCCGGGAGGAACCCCGCATGACCACCGAGATCAGCCACCCCGAGCTCGAGGGCCTGGGTCGGTACGAGTACGGCTGGGCCGACTCCGACGCGGCCGGCGCCACCGCCAAGCGCGGTCTCAACGAGGACGTCGTCCGCGACATCTCCTCGAAGAAGAACGAGCCCGAGTGGATGCTGAAGCTGCGGCTCAAGGGTCTGCGCCTCTTCGGCAAGAAGCCCATGCCGACCTGGGGCTCCGACCTCTCCGGCATCGACTTCGACAACATCAAGTACTTCGTGCGGTCCACCGAGAAGCAGGCCGAGTCCTGGGAGGACCTGCCGGAGGACATCAAGAACACGTACGACAAGCTCGGCATCCCGGAGGCGGAGAAGCAGCGCCTCGTCGCCGGTGTCGCCGCCCAGTACGAGTCCGAGGTCGTCTACCACCAGATCCGCGAGGACCTGGAGGAGCAGGGCGTCATCTTCGTCGACACCGACACCGCGCTGAAGGAGCACGAGGAACTCTTCAAGGAGTACTTCGGCACCGTCATCCCGGTCGGCGACAACAAGTTCGCCTCCCTGAACACGGCCGTGTGGTCCGGCGGCTCCTTCATCTACGTGCCGAAGGGCGTGCACGTCGAGATCCCGCTCCAGGCCTACTTCCGCATCAACACGGAGAACATGGGCCAGTTCGAGCGGACGCTGATCATCGTCGACGAGGACGCCTACGTCCACTACGTCGAGGGCTGCACCGCCCCGATCTACTCGTCCGACTCGCTGCACTCCGCGGTCGTCGAGATCATCGTGAAGAAGGGCGGCCGCTGCCGCTACACGACCATCCAGAACTGGTCGAACAACGTCTACAACCTGGTGACCAAGCGCGCCGTCGCCTACGAGGGCGCCACCATGGAGTGGGTCGACGGCAACATCGGCTCCAAGGTCACCATGAAGTACCCGGCCGTCTACCTCATGGGCGAGCACGCCAAGGGCGAGACCCTGTCCATCGCCTTCGCGGGCGAGGGCCAGCACCAGGACGCCGGCGCCAAGATGGTCCACATGGCCCCGAACACCTCCTCCAACATCGTCTCCAAGTCGGTGGCGCGAGGCGGCGGCCGCACCTCCTACCGCGGTCTCATCGAGATCGGCGAGGGGGCCCCGGGCGCCAAGTCGAACGTGCTCTGCGACGCCCTGCTCGTCGACACGATCTCCCGCTCCGACACGTACCCCTACGTGGACGTGCGCGAGGACGACGTCTCCATGGGCCACGAGGCCACCGTCTCCAAGGTCTCCGAGGACCAGCTCTTCTACCTGATGAGCCGCGGCCTCACCGAGTTCGAGGCCATGGCGATGATCGTCCGCGGCTTCGTCGAGCCCATCGCCAAGGAGCTCCCGATGGAGTACGCCCTGGAGCTCAACCGGCTGATCGAGCTGCAGATGGAAGGCGCGGTCGGCTAACAGCCACCGCACCCGCAGCGACCGACTCACACGTACGCAGGAAGAGAGCAACACGACAGCCATGGCTGAGGCTCAGAACATCCCGGCGGGCTCCACCACCGCCGGCTCGATCGCGGTGGCCGCCGAGTCCACCGTCGCCACGCGCATGAGCGCGCCCCCGTCCTTCGACGTCGCGGACTTCCCCGTCCCGCACGGCCGCGAGGAGGAGTGGCGGTTCACCCCGCTGGCGCGACTCCGTGGACTTCATGACGGCACCGCCGTCGCCTCCGGCGAGGGCGTCAAGGTCGAGGTCGAGGCCCCGGAGGGCGTCACCGTGGAGACCGTCGGCCGCGACGACGAGCGCCTCGGCAAGGCCGGCACGCCCGTCGACCGCGTCGCCGCCCAGGCGTACTCCTCCTTCGAGAAGGCCTCGGTCGTCACCGTCGCCAAGGAGGCGGTGCTCACCGAGCCGATCCGCATCTCCGTGCACGGCCAGGGCGGCGTCGCCTTCGGCCACCAGGTGATCGAGCTCGGCGCCTTCGCCGAGGCCGTCGTGGTCCTCGACCACACCGGTGACGCGGTGCTCGCCGCCAACGTGGACTACGTCCTCGGCGACGGCGCCAAGCTGACCGTCGTCTCCGTCCAGGACTGGGACGAGAAGGCCGTCCACGTCTCCCAGCACAACGCCCTGATCGGCCGCGACGCCTCCTTCAAGTCGGTCGTCGTCACCTTCGGCGGCGACGTCGTCCGCATCCACCCGCGCGTCGAGTACGCGGGCCCCGGCGGCGAGGCCGAGCTCTTCGGCCTGTACTTCACCGACGCCGGCCAGCACCAGGAGCACCGCCTCCTGGTCACCCACAACGTCCCGCACTGCAAGTCCAACGTGGCCTACAAGGGCGCGCTGCAGGGCCAGGACGCGCACGCCGTCTGGATCGGCGACGTGCTCATCCAGGCCGCCGCCGAGGGCACCGACACGTACGAGCTCAACCGGAACCTGGTCCTCACGGACGGTGCCCGGGTCGACTCCGTGCCGAACCTGGAGATCGAGACCGGCGAGATCGCCGGCGCCGGTCACGCCTCGGCCACCGGCCGCTTCGACGACGAGCAGCTCTTCTACCTGATGGCCCGCGGCATCCCGGAGTCCGAGGCCCGCCGCCTCGTCGTCCGCGGCTTCTTCGCCGAGCTGGTCCAGCAGATCGGTCTGCCGGACGTCCAGGAGCGCCTCCTCGCCAAGATCGAGGCCGAGCTGGAGGCCTCCGTCTGATGGCCTTCGTCCGAGTCTGCGCGCTGAGCGAGCTGGAGGCCGACGCCCCGAAGCGGGTCGAGGTCGACGGCACGCCGGTGTCGGTCGTGCGCACCGAGGGCGAGGTGTTCGCGATCAACGACATCTGCTCGCACGCGAACGTCTCCCTCTCGGAGGGCGAGGTCGAGGACTGCGCGATCGAGTGCTGGCTGCACGGCTCCAGCTTCGACCTGCGCACCGGCAAGCCCTCCGGCCTTCCCGCGACGCGCCCCGTCCCCGTATACCCCGTAAAGATCGAAGGGGACGATGTGCTCGTCTCCGTCACCCAGGAGTCCTGAGTCACCCATGGCTACGCTTGAAATCCACGACCTGCACGTCTCCGTCGAGGCGGAGAACGGCCCCCGCGAGATCCTCAAGGGCGTCGACCTGACCATCAAGCAGGGCGAGACCCACGCCGTCATGGGCCCCAACGGCTCCGGCAAGTCGACCCTGGCGTACTCCCTCGCCGGTCACCCGAAGTACACGGTCACCGGCGGCACCGTCACCCTCGACGGTGAGGACGTCCTGGAGATGTCGGTCGACGAGCGCGCCCGCGCCGGCGTCTTCCTCGCCATGCAGTACCCGGTCGAGGTCCCCGGCGTCTCGGTCTCCAACTTCCTGCGCACCTCCGCCACCGCGATCCGCGGCGAGGCCCCCAAGCTGCGCACCTGGGTGAAGGAGGTCAAGTCCGCGATGGAGCAGCTCCAGATGGACCCGGCCTTCGCCGAGCGCAACGTCAACGAGGGCTTCTCCGGCGGTGAGAAGAAGCGCCACGAGATCCTCCAGCTGGAGCTCCTCAAGCCGAAGATCGCGATCCTCGACGAGACCGACTCGGGCCTCGACGTCGACGCGCTGCGCCAGGTCTCCGAGGGTGTCAACCGCGTCCGCGAGACCGGTGAGGTCGGCACCCTGCTGATCACGCACTACACGCGCATCCTGCGCTACATCAAGCCCGACTTCGTCCACGTCTTCTCCGAGGGCCGCATCGTCGAGTCCGGCGGCGCCGAGCTGGCCGACAAGCTGGAGAACGAGGGCTACGAGGCTTACAGCACGAAGGGTGGCGCATCCGCGTGACTTCTGCCCATCAGGGGCTCTCCGGCCTCCTCGACACCGAGGCGATCCGCAAGGACTTCCCGCTCCTGGATCGCGTGGTCCACGATGGCAAGAAGATCGTGTACCTCGACTCCGCGGCGACCTCGCAGAAGCCGCGGCAGGTCCTCGACGCGCTCACCACGTACTACGAGCGTCACAACGCCAACGTGCACCGCGGCGTCTACACGGTCGCCGAGGAGGCGACGGCGCTGTACGAAGGCGCCCGTGACAAGGTCGCGGCCTTCATCAACGCGCCGAGCCGCGACGAGGTGATCTTCACCAAGAACGCCTCGGAGTCGCTCAACCTCGTGGCCAACATGCTGGGCTGGGCCGACGAGCCCTACCGCGTGGACCACGAGACCGAGATCGCCATCACGGAGATGGAGCACCACTCCAACATCGTGCCGTGGCAGCTGCTCTCGCAGCGCACGGGCGCGAAGCTGAAGTGGTTCGGCCTCACCGACGACGGCCGTCTCGACCTCTCGAACATCGAAGAGGTCATCACCGAGAAGACCAAGATCGTCTCGTTCACGCTGGTCTCGAACCTGCTGGGCACGATCAACCCGGTCGAGACGATCATCCGCCGCGCCCAGGAGGTCGGTGCCCTCGTCTGCATCGACGCCTCGCAGGCGGCCCCGCACATGGTCCTGGACGTGCAGGCGCTCCAGGCCGACTTCGTGGCCTTCACCGGCCACAAGATGTGCGGCCCGACCGGCATCGGCGTGCTGTGGGGACGGCAGGAGCTCCTGGAGGACCTCCCGCCCTTCCTCGGCGGCGGCGAGATGATCGAGACCGTCTCGATGCACTCCTCGACGTACGCGCCGGCCCCGCACAAGTTCGAGGCGGGTACGCCCCCGATCGCCCAGGCCGTCGGCCTCGGCGCGGCCGTGGACTACCTGTCGGCGATCGGCATGGAGAACATCGCGCGCCACGAGCACGCGATCACCGAGTACGCCGTCCGGCGCCTCCAGGAGGTCCCGGACCTGCGGATCATCGGCCCCACCACGGCCGAGGACCGCGGCGCGGCGATCTCCTTCACGCTGGGCGACATCCACCCGCACGACGTGGGCCAGGTCCTCGACGAAGAGGGCATCGCGGTCCGGGTCGGCCACCACTGCGCGCGGCCGGTCTGCCTGCGGTACGGAATTCCTGCGACCACGCGGGCGTCGTTCTATCTGTACTCCACCCCGGCCGAGGTCGACGCCCTGGTCGCGGGTCTGGAGCACGTACGGAACTTCTTCGGCTAGGGGACGGCTCGTGAAGCTGGATTCGATGTACCAGGACGTCATCCTGGACCACTACAAGCACCCGCACGGGCGCGGTCTTCGGGACGGCGACGCCGAAGTGCACCACGTCAACCCGACGTGCGGCGACGAGATCACGCTCCGCGTGAAGTACGACGGCTCGCGCATCGAGGACGTGTCGTACGAGGGTCAGGGCTGCTCCATCAGCCAGGCCTCGGCCTCCGTCCTCAACGAGCTGCTCGTCGGCAAGGAGCTGGCCGAGGCGCAGAAGATCCAGGGCACCTTCCTGGAGCTGATGCAGTCCAAGGGTCAGATCGAGCCGGACGACGCGATGGAGGAGATCCTGGAGGACGCGGTCGCGTTCGCCGGAGTCTCCAAGTACCCGGCCCGTGTGAAGTGCGCGCTGCTCAGCTGGATGGCGTGGAAGGACGCGACCGCCCAGGCGCTGGGTGACGCGGAGAGGAAGTCGGCATGACCGAGAACGCCGAGGCCACGATGAAGCCGGCCTCCGAGGAAGAAGTCCGTGAGGCGCTGTACGACGTCGTCGACCCCGAGCTGGGCATCGACGTGGTCAACCTGGGCCTGATCTACGGGATCCACATCGACGACTCGAACGTCGCGACGCTGGACATGACCCTGACGTCGGCGGCCTGTCCGCTGACCGATGTGATCGAGGACCAGGCGAAGTCCGCGACGGACGGCATCGTCAACGAGCTGAAGATCAACTGGGTCTGGATGCCCCCGTGGGGTCCGGACAAGATCACGGACGACGGCCGCGAGCAGCTGCGCGCGCTCGGCTTCAACGTCTGATCGCAGGTGTACGTGAGAACGGCCGCGCCCTCCGGGGCGCGGCCGTTCCGCGTGTCTAGAGGAGTCCGGCCGCCCGGGCCAGGTCCGGAGCCAGGTTCTCCTTGCGGATGCGCTGGTCGACGTAGAGCAGTCCGGTGACCAGGGGCGGGAAGACCGAGACGATCGCCTGGCTGATCAGGCCTCCGACGGCGAGGACGCCGAAGAGGAGCGCGAAGGAGGCGATCAGGACGCCGGCGTCCTCGCTCGACAGGTCGACGGTCGACAGCGGGGCCGAGGCCAGCAGGGAGAAGACCTGCTGGATCAGCCCGCTCACCACGGAGGCCATCACGCCGGCCGCGAACAGGGAGCCGAACACGCGCCACCAGGCGCCCCGGACCAGCGACGAGGAGCGGCGCATCGAGGCGAGCGCGCCCTGGTTCTCGATCACCGCCGCCGCCGGGGCCAGGCTGAACTTCACCCAGATCCACAGGGCCAGCGGGAAGACGAGCAGCGCGCCGCCGAAAGCCAGGAAGGGCGCGATCAGCGGTCCGGTCCGGACCGCGAGCAGCGCCACCAGCAGGGCCACGAAGCCCACGATGAAGAGGAAGGCCGGAAGCAGCAGCGCCAGCGAGGTCAGCACCACCGTGCCGAGCACGGCGGGCGTCCGGGACCAGGCCCGGCGCCAGACCGTGCGGAAGGTCGTGGGCCGGCCGAGCACCGCCTCCTGGACCACGGCAGGGCAGGCGGCCGCCACCACGGCGTTGGCGCAGATCATTGTGATCATGGCGACGGCCCAGACGCAGACGAAGGCGACGATCAGCGGCTGGATCTCGTCCCAGTGGGGATCCTGGTTCTCCGGCCGGTCGAACGCGGCGGTGAAGAGGTCGCCGACGACCGCGTACGCGATGCCGAGCGCCGCGCCGACGACGAGCAGCGCGGCGCCGTAGACGGCTCCGGCCACCCCGAGCAGCGCCTTCCAGTGGCGGCCGAACGCGGCGAAGGCACCGGTCAGGATCGTGCTGAAACCGAGCGGCGCCAGGGGTATCACGCCGGGCTTCGGCGGCGGGGGCGGCGGCGGATAGCCGTAGCCGTAGGGCGGTCCTGGCGGACCGGGGGGATACGTCATGCGGGACACCGTATAGGGGAGCGTTGCGAACACCCGTACGCAGTGCTGTGTACGCTCGTACACATGGGTTACGGACTCCTTGCGGGCGCCATCGCGGCGGAGATACTCGCCACCACCTCGATGAAGTACAGCGAGGGCTTCACCCGGTTCTGGCCCTCCCTCGTCACCGGCGCGGGCTACCTCGTCGCGTTCGCGCTCCTCGCCCAGGCGCTCAAGACGCTCCAGGTCGGCACGGCCTACGCCATCTGGTCCGGGGTCGGCACCGCCGCCGTCGCCGTCATCGGCTTCCTCTTCCTCGGCGAGAGCCTCAACCCCGCCAAGATCGCCGGAATCGTCCTCATCATCGCCGGGGTCGCCGTCCTCAACCTCGGGGGCGCGCACTGATGGCACGGACCCGGAGGTACGACCCCGGTCGGCGCGAGCGGATCGTCGACGCCGCCCTCACCGTCGTCGGGCGCGCCGGGATCGGCGGCCTCAGCCACCGCACGGTGGCCGCCGAGGCCGACGTGCCGCTCGGCTCCACCACGTACCACTTCGCCTCCCTCGACGAACTCCTCGTCGCGGCGCTGCGCAAGGCCAACGAGGGCTTCGGGCGGCTGCTCCGCGAGCACCCCGCCCTCAACGACCCGGACATCCCCCTCGCCACCGCGCTCGCCCGGCTCCTCGGGGAGTGGCTGGAGGGCGAACGCGCGCGCGTGGAGCTGGAGTACGAGCTCTACCTCGCCGCCCTGCGCCGCCCCGCCCTCCGGCCGGTCGCCGCCGAGTGGGCCGAGTCCGTCGTCACCGCCCTGGCCCACCGCACCGACCCCGCCGGCGCGCGCGCACTGGTCGCCGTCATGGACGGCATCTGCCTCCAGGTCCTGCTGACCGACGGCGCCTACGACGAGGAGTACGTACGTCTCGTGCTGGCGCGGGTCCTGAACGAAGCACCGAACCAGCCTCTCCCGGGCTCGTCGGAACCCCCTATCCGCTCGACCGACACCTGAGACCGGTTGGCCCGGGCGGGGGCCCGCCGGTTAGGTTTTCCGTCATGACCACTGCTCCTCGCACCACCGGCGCCGTCGCCGCCGGCCTCGCCACCATCGCCGGCGACGGCACCGTTCTCGACACCTGGTTCCCCGCCCCCGAGCTGACCGAAGCGGCCGGCCCCGCCGGCACCGAGCGCCTCACCCCCGACGAGGCCGTCAACGCCCTCGGCGAAGGCGCCGCCAAGGCCCTCGGCGTGGACGCCCGCCGGGGCGTCGAGGTGGTCGCCGTCCGTACCGTCATCGCCTCGCTCGACGAGAAGCCGCTCGACGCCCACGACGCCTACCTGCGCCTCCACCTGCTCAGCCACCGGCTGGTCAAGCCGCACGGCCAGAGCCTGGACGGCGTCTTCGGCCTCCTCGCCAACGTGGCCTGGACCTCGCTCGGCCCCGTAGCCGTCGACGACATCGAGAAGGTGCGGCTCAACGCCCGCGCCGAGGGCCTGCACCTGCAGGTCACCTCGATCGACAAGTTCCCGCGCATGACCGACTACGTCGTGCCCGCCGGGGTCCGCGTCGCCGACGCCGACCGCGTCCGCCTCGGCGCCCACCTCGCCGCCGGCACCACCGTCATGCACGAGGGCTTCGTCAACTTCAACGCCGGCACCCTCGGCACCTCGATGGTCGAGGGCCGCATCTCCGCCGGCGTCGTCGTCGGCAACGGCTCCGACATCGGCGGCGGCGCCTCCACCATGGGCACCCTCTCCGGCGGCGGCAACGTCGTCATCTCGATCGGCGAGCGCTGCCTGATCGGCGCCGAGGCGGGCGTCGGCATCGCGCTGGGCGACGAGTGCGTCGTCGAGGCCGGTCTGTACGTCACCGCCGGCACCCGGGTCACCATGCCCGACGGCCAGATCGTGAAGGCCCGCGAGCTCTCCGGCGCCTCGAACATCCTCTTCCGCCGCAACTCGGTCACCGGCGCCGTCGAGGCCCGCCCGAACAACGCGGTCTGGGGCGGACTGAACGACATCCTGCACAGTCACAACTGAGGCACCGGCAGGACCGACGCCCGACCGCCCGCCCCCGCCTCGAACGGCGGGGCGGGCGGTCGGCCGCTTTCCGGGGCGAGACCGGCAGGAGAGCGGTCGGCCGTTCCCCCGGTTCTCGCCCCTGTCAGACCGCCGGGAGGGCCGTCAGGCGCTTTCCGTCTCGTGACCGGGCCGCCGTCCGCCGCCCGAAGCGCGCCCAGGCTATGCGGGACACCACGTCTTCCCCGGTGGCGGTACGCAACGGGGACAGCGCCATGAAACTCCTGTCACACGGCAACCGATTCGGTGACGTTGCGTTAACAAAGTGGAACGCAGGGTTCCAGCACAGAGGCGAGGCGAGGAGTTCGGCATGAGGACGAGGCCCACGGTCGCGGGGATGCTCACGGCGGCGGCGGTCCTGCTGCCGGCCGGCGCGGCCGCGGCGGACGAGACGCACAGCCACTCGCACAACGGCCCGAACGTCTCCCTGATCTCCACCGGGCAGATCGACGACCCCCTGGAGGACGTCCTGGAGCACGCCGCGGTCCTCGGCCACACCTACACCGGCGACTCCGCCTGAACCAGGGCCTCGTACGCCGCGCGCAGCCTGTCGGCCGTCTCCGGGCCGGCGGGCTGCAGCGGCTCGCGCACCGGACCGCCCAGGAGCGCCTTGACGGTCACCGTGCCCGGAAGTCCCGAGTTCATCATCAGCTCGGACAGCGGCAGGAGGCGGGCGTTGGCCCGGGCGGCGCCCGCCGTGTCGCCCGCGTCGAAGGCGTCGAGGACCGCGCGCAGCCGGCGCGGCGCCACGTTCGCCACCGTACTGACGTAGCCGGCGCCGCCGACCGCGTACAGCGGAAGGTTCAGCTCCTCGCTGCCCGAGTAGTACGCGAGTCCCGTCTCCGCGATCAGCCGGGCCGAGCCGAGCAGGTCGTAGGAGCAGTCCTTCACCGCCACGATCCGCGGGTGCTCCGCGAGCCGCCGCATCGTCGCGGGCTCGACACGTGTCCCGGTCCGGCCCGGGATGTCGTAGACCATCACCGGAAGCCCGGTCGCGTCCGCGACCTTCAGGAAGTGCGCCTCGACGGCCGCCTGCGGGGGACGGCTGTAGTACGGGGTGACGACGAGCAGGCCGTCCGCCCCCGCCTCCTCGGCCTGCCGGGCCAGCTCCGCGGTGTGCCGGGTGTCGGCGGTGCCCACCCCCGCGAGGACCGAGGGGCCGGGGCCCACGGCCTCGCGGACGGCGCGGACGAGGGCGGCCTTCTCGGCGTCCGTGGTGGTCGGGGACTCGCCCGTCGTGCCGTTGAGGACCAGGCCGTCGCAGCCCTCCGCGACGAGCCGGGCGGCGAGGGCCCCCGCCGCGTCGGGGTCGAGCGCGCCGGCGGGGGTGAACGGGGTGACCATCGCGCAGAGGGCGCGGCCGAAAGGGCGTGCAGTGTCCATCCGAGAAGTCTGTGCGCGAACGACCGTGAAGGTCTACTTAGATCTGCTTGGTTCGAGAATTCAGTTTCTGTGAACGATGGTCGTCTGGCATGATCGGCCGGGCGCGACAGGGGGACATGGAGAACAGCACAGCATGAGCGAACAGCGCGTCGCACTCGTCACCGGCTCGTCCTCGGGCATCGGAGCAGCCGTCGCCCGACGGCTCGCCGACGCCGGCTTCCGGGTCGTCGTCAACTCCGCGCGGTCGGTCGAAGCGGGCAAGGCCCTCGCCGCCGAACTGCCGGACGCCGTCTACGTACAGGCCGACGTCTCCGACGAGACCCAGGCCACGGCCCTCGTCGAGGCCGCGGTGGAGGCGTACGGCCGCCTCGACCTCCTCGTCAACTGCGCGGGCACCACCCGGTTCATCCCGCACGACGACCTCGAAGCCGCCTCGCCCGAGGTCTGGCGCCACCTCTACGACGTCAACGTCATCGGCGTCTGGCAGACCGTCACGGCCGCCGTCCCCCACCTGCGGAAGACCCGCGGCAGCATCGTGACCGTCTCCTCCCAGGCCGGCGTACGGCCGGGCGGCAGCTCCATCCCGTACGCCGTCTCCAAGGCCGCCGTCAACCACATGACGAAGCTCCTCGCCAAGACCCTCGGACCCGACATCCGCGTCAACGCGGTCGCGCCCGGACTCATCGACACCCCCTGGTTCGACGGGGTGGAGGGCGCCGAAGCCGCCAAGGAACACGTGGCCGGGGTCGTCCCGCTGCGCCGGGTCGGCCGCCCCGAGGACATCGCCGGAGCCGTCTTCGACCTGGCCCACGCCTCGTACATCACCGGCGAGGTACTCCTCGTCGACGGCGGCGGGCACCTGCTCGGCTAGAGCGCCCGCTTGAAGCCGTCGTGGCTGCGCGCGAAGCCCAGCGAGGCGTAGAAGCGGTGGGCCTCCGTCCGCTGCTTGTTGCTGGTCAGCTGGACGAGCGCGCAGCCGCGCTCCTTCGCCCGCGCCACGGCCCGCTCCATCAGCTCCCGGCCGAGCCCGCCGCCGCGCCGGTCGGCCCTGATCCGGACCGCCTCGATCAGGGCCCGCTCGGCGCCGCCCTTGCCGAGCCCCGGGATGTACGTGGCCTGGAGGCAGCCCACCACCAGGTCACCGTCGACCAGGACCAGCATCTCGTTGCGCGGATCGCCCTCGATGTCCGCGAAGGCCCGCTCGTACGCCTCGGTGACGACGACCGAGCCGGGGTCCACGACCCTGTCCTCGTCGGCGAGCAGGGCGAGGACGGCGGGCAGTTCGGTGCGGGTGGCGGGGCGAAGGATCATGGCGCGAAGTCTCGCACAGGGAAACCCCTTGACCTCAAGCAAGGTTGAGGAGGGAGGGTCGAGCCATCCGAACCGACCAGGAGGAGACACTCCATGAACGCCGTCGCACGCCCCGATGCCCGTCCCGACCTCCACCGGCCCGGGGTCGGCGCCGTCCTCGTCAGCACCTGGAAGGTCGGTACCCCCGAGCGCCAGCGCGCCGCCGTCGAGGCCATCCGGACGGCCTGGGAGAGCCGCGCGTGGCCGGACCTCGGCCTGCTCTCGTACAGCGTCGCCATCGGGACCGACGGGGACACGCTGCTGCACTACTCGCAGTGGACCGAGCAGCAGGCCTACGACGACTTCGTCCGCACCTACCGCGACGACCGGAACGCCGAGATCGACGCCGCCGTGCCCGGCATCGAGCGGGTGGAGCTCCGCCGCTACGCGCCGATCCACCGTTCCGCCGTCCGCGGCGGGACGGGCACGGGGGAGCTGCCCGGGGTCGTCGTGGTCGTCGAAGCCGACTTCGACGGGCTCGGCGCGGGGCAGCGGGAGGACTGGGTGGACACCGTGTTCGCCGCCCTGGACGAGGACGCGGCGACGCGGTCGGCGTCCGGCGGGATCAGCGCCCAGTTCCATCTGTCCACCGACGGCGGCCGGGTCCTGAACTACGCCGAGTGGGAGAGCGGGCAGGCCCATGCGGAGTGGTCGGCGGACGACGCCCGGCTGAGCGAGGCCTGGAAGCGGGTGCACCACCACCCGGGGCTCGTGGGCGGCCGGGTGCGGCGGTACACGCCCGCGCTCAGTCTGAGCGCGGGCGTGTGACCGGGGCGTTCCGCGGTTACGGGCGGAAACGCAGGACCTGCGGGTCGTGGTCGCTGTCCTGGTCGGCGAACTCCGCGTTGATGTGGACGCTGTCGTACTCGAAGTGGTGGACGCCCGGGCTGGTCAGGATCTGGTCGAGGACCTGGCTGTTGCCCTGGTACACGTACGAGTAGCGCTCGCTGAGCGGCAGCGACTTCACGGCCGGGTACAGCGCGCCGCCGTCCGTCAGCGCCTGCGTCGTCCCGGAGAACTCGAAGTCGTTGATGTCACCGACGACGAGGACGTCGGCCTGCTTGTCGACCGCGACGATGTCCTTCACGAAGGCGTTGACGGCCTGCGCCTGGAGCAGCCGCTTGGCGTCGGAGGAACGGTTCGGCGGCTGGTGGTGCGAGACGATGGACTCGTCGCCGCCCTTCGAGCCGAAGTGGTTGGCGATCACGAAGACCGTGCGGCCGCGGAAGACGAACTCGCCCGCGAGCGGCTTGCGGCTGGACTCCCAGGCGGCGTTCGCCGGGTCGACGCGGCCGGGGGAGAGGGTCAGCGCGGCGTGGCCCTTCGTGCCCGTGACGGCGGTGGCGGTGGTCGCGTCGCCGCCCGCGCGGTCCGTGAAGGAGACCCGCTCGGGGTTGAAGAGGAAGACCTGACGGATGTTGCCGCCGGGCTCGCCGCCGTCCTTGCCGTTCTGCGGGTCGATCGAGCGCCACTCGTACGCCGGACCGCCGGCCGCCACGATCGCGTCCGTGAACTTCTTCACCGTCTGGTCGGCGGCGACCGTGCCGTCGTTCTTGGCGCCGTTGTTGTCCTGGATCTCCTCCAGGGCGACGATGTCGGGCGAGGCGAGGTTGTCGACGACCGCCTTCGCGAGCGCGTCGAACTTCTCCTGCGGGTCGGACGGGTCGAGGTTCTCGACGTTGTACGTCGCCACGGCCAGCTCGTTCTTGTGCTGCTTGTCCGTGGTCTCGCGCTCCAGGCCCTCGTCGACGACCGTGCCGAGCGTGCGGGCGGTCAGCGTGTAGCCGCCGAACTGGTTGAAGTCGAGCGGGCCCTCGGTGGTGCCGGTCAGCCGGTCGCCCACGTTCGCCTTCGGGAACGGCTGCTGGGCCAGCGGGGTCAGCGACTGGATCTGGAGCCGGCCGGTGTTCTGCGACTCGTACGAGCCGTAGACCGTGCCGCCGCGCTCGTCGTCGTTCTCCCAGGGCTTCACCGTCACCCAGAGCTCCGCGTACGGGTCGGTGGCGCCGACCACCCGCGAGGAGTCGATCCGGACGTTGGTGCCCTCCAGGGACTCGTAGTAGTCCAGGGCGTACGTCTCGGGGTCCAGCGTCAGGCCGTTGATCGAGCCGCCCGCGGCCGGGTCGCCCGCCGGGGTGTACTCCTCGGGGACCGACCAGGCCGAGATCGTCACCGGGGCCGGGACCGGGTTGCCCTTCGACACCACGGTGACGACGGGCTTGGAGATCTGGGTCAGCGACTGGTTGCCCGAGTTCAGGCCGCCGGGGACGTACTCGGTGACCGTGCCGTTCAGGCTGACCGCGTCGCCGACGGCGACGGTCGGGACGGAGCTGGTGAAGACGAAGATGCCCTCGCTGGTGGCCGGATCCGCGTCCGCCTCGGGGTCCTGGATCCAGAATCCGCGCGAGCCGTAGGTGCGGACGCCGGTGACGATGCCCGTCACGCCGGTGACCTGCTTGCCGACGAGGGGGGAGACGCGCGTCGTGCCCTGGATGTCGTGGACGCGGACGCCGGCGGCGGCGCTCTCGGCGGCGGTGCTCTCCGCGGCGGCGCTCGACGAACCCGCGAGGAGACCGGCGGCGAGGGCGGACGCGACGACGGCGGAGACCGCGGCGAATCTCGGTATGGACGAAGACATCAGAGGCTCCGAGGGTGCTTGGAGGATCGGCAGATGAATCTACGCGCGTCAATCTCTTGCGAGAGCAGTGCACTTGTCAAGAGTCGACGGGTGTACGAAGGCTGACGGAACCGTGAACCGACGGACGGGGCCCCGGATGCGTCTACCCTGAGGACCGCTCGTCGAGCCCCTTTCCCCTTCACCCACGCACGCGTCGAGGAGACCCCCCAGATGTCAGCGGAGCACCCCACCCTTCCCCCCGTTCGGCTGCGTGCGGACGCGGAGCTGGCGCGGGACGCCCTGGCCGCCCCCCTCCTCGCCCAGGCGGTACGCCTCGCCCGCTGGGCCGGGCCCGAGACCCGGGTCGACGCGGGCGGCGAACTCGTCGACGAACAACTCCCCGAGGCCGCCGAGGTCCTCGGCCTCGCCGACGACGAGGACGGCGAGACCTGGGCCGGCGACGCCTGGCGGCTCGCCGTCGACACCGGTCTCGTCGCCGTCGAGGACGGGGAGGCCCCGCAGGGCGCCGAGGACGAGGACCTTCCCGGGCGGGCCGGTCCCGGCGAGAACCTCGCGCTGGTCACGGGCGGTTCGCCGCAGGACGTCCTCGGCCTCTGGCTGGACGGTTTCGACGCCGTCTTCGCCGACGCCGTCGCCCCCGTCCTCGACGACCTGGACGCGATCGTCGGCGAGGACGGCGAGATCGACTTCGACGCGCTCGACTGGGACCCCGAGGTCGAGGCCGAGTTCCTGGAGGGCGTCCTCGGCAACCTCTACCTGCTGACCGTCAGCGAGGGCGGAGCCGGCGAAGGCCCCGTACCGCTGCCCGCGCTCGCCGCGTCGATGGTCGTCCCCGACGACATGGGCGAGCCCACCGACGACGTCCTGGAGCAGGTCTCGGACGCGATGATGCGGCTCGACGAGCAGTTCCGGCTGCTCGAACCGATCGGACTCGTCGAGTACCAGCCCGTCGACGAGGCCCTGATGGCCGAGGAGGGCGAGGAGCCCGCGCCGCCCGTCGACGACGAGGACGTCACCCGCTACGGCATGGTCCGGCTCACCCCGCTCGGGCTCTACGGCGTCCGGGCCCGGATGCTGGAGGCCGGCGTCGACGCGCCCGCCGTCGGCGACCTGACGGACAAGGGCGCCGACGCGCTCCTCGACGGCATCGCCGGCTACCCGGAGGCCGCGGCCCGCGAGGAGACCGCCGCGTGGCTGGCCGGCCGCGACGCGCTCGGTGCCGCCCGCGAGCTGCTGCACGCCGCCCGGGGCGCCGACGCCGGCTCCCCGCTCCGCCGCCTCCACTGCCAGCAGACGCTCTCCCTGGTCGGCGCCGAGGCGGAGCCCGCCGTGCGGGAGGTCCTCGACGACGCGGAACTCGGCGGCCTCGCGCGGGTCTGGCTCGCCGAGCGCGGCGCGGCGGACGTGCCCGCGCCGCCGGAGTCCATGATCTTCTGGCTGGCGATCGACACCATCGCGGCCCAGATCGACTCGGACGGAGACCTGGAGGAGCTCCAGGAGCTGATCGAGGGCCTCACCGGCCGCCACGGCGGCTTCTTCGAGGCGGCCTGGCGGGTCGAGCACCCGGCGACGGCGGAGGTCCTGGAGGCGATGGGCCGCCTGCACCGGGACAAGACCGTCGCGAAGGAGGCCCGCAAGGCCGCCTTCAAGGCCCGCTCCCGTTCGGGTTCCTGACCCGGGGTCGCCGGCCGCACGGGCGCCGGCGACGGGTGTCCCGTGCGGGATGCCCGGCGGTGTTCCCGTGGAGTTCAGGCGGTGTTCGCGGAGGCGCGGGAGGGTGGCCCGCGAGATCCGGCCACCACAGGGAGACCCCACCACCATGCCTCTCAACCGCAGAGAGTTCACCAAGCAGTCCGCCGTCGCCGGTGCGGGCCTCGCCCTCACCGGTGCCGTCGGGGCTCTCGCCACCGCGCCCGAGGCGCTCGCGTCCGACGAGCCGGAGGCGTACGGAGCGGGCCACGAGCACGGCCACGGGCACGCCCTCGGCTACGGCCCCCTGGTCGCCGACCCCGACGGGATGCTCGCCCTGCCCGAAGGGTTCTCGTACAGCGTCGTCACCCACAGCGGCGTGACCCGCCTCGAGTCGGGCGAGTTCACGCCGTCCAACCACGACGGCACCGCCGCCTTCGCCGGGCCGCGCGGCGCCACGTACCTGGTCAACAACCACGAGCTCAAGGGTCCCCGCGACAAGTGGGCCCACCCCGTCCCGCTCACCGAGGGGCTCGTCTACGACCCGGCCGCGGCCGGCGGCTGCACCGTCGTCGAGGTGCACCGCGACGGCACCGTCGCCGAGTGGGTCGGCCTCGCCGGCACCTCCACCAACTGCGCGGGCGGCCGCACCGCCTGGGGCACCTGGCTGACCGGCGAGGAGACCGAGGACCTCGCCGGCAAGAACGGCATGACCAAGGACCACGGCTACATCTTCGAGGTCGACCCGCACGACCGCCGCGCCAACCTCGCCCCGAAGCCGGTCAAGGCCTTCGGCCGCTACGCCCACGAGGCCGTCGTCGTCGACCCGAAGCACGGCCACGCCTACCTCACCGAGGACGCCTCCGGCCCCAACGGGCTGCTCTTCCGCTGGGTGCCGCCGCAGGACTTCGAGCACGGCCGCGGGAAGCTCCGTACCCTCGCCGACGACGCCGGCGTGCTCCAGGCCTTCAAGTGCATCGACTCCTCGGGCCGCTTCGTGGACGACCTGTCCCGCGCCACCCGGATCGGCACCGTCTACGGCGTCGACTGGGTCGACGTCCCCGACCGCGACGGCCGCACCACCTCCGTCCGCAAGCAGTTCACGGACGGCCAGGTCACCCGCGCCCGCAAGCTGGAGGGCATGTGGTGGGCCGACGGCGGCGCCTACGTCGTCTCCTCCTACGCGCGCGAGGAGAGCCCGGGCACCGCGCACGACGGCCAGGTCTGGTTCTACGACCCGAAGCGCCGCACCCTCACCCTCAAGGTGCTCCTCGGCGTGAACACGGCCCCGGACGAGGACGGCGCCTTCGACGGCCCCGACAACATCACCGTCTCCCCGTACGGCGGGCTGGTCATCGCCGAGGACGGCGAGGGCGTCCAGCACCTCTTCGGCGCGACCGACTCGGGCCGCACGTACCCGATCGCCCGCAACGACTTCAACGACAGCGAGTTCACCGGCGTGACCTTCTCGCCCGACGGCGACACGCTGTTCGCCAACATCCAGGACCCGGGCATCATGGTGGCGATCACCGGTCCCTGGCGCCGCCAGCCCCGTCGTTGAGGCCTGAACTGACCACTGGTCAGGTCCATGGACTGACATCTAACATGCCAGTCCATGGACGCACTGCGGCCCGTGGGCCGGACCCTGCTGCGTGACCGGGCGTACGAGGCGCTGCGCGAGGCCATCGTGCGCGGCGACCTCGCCCCCGGCGCCTCGCTGAAGGACGCCGATCTCGCCGAACGGCTCGGGCTCTCGCGCGCACCCGTGCGCGAGGCCCTGGCCCGGCTCGGCGACGAGGGCCTCGTCGAGTCCAAGCCGCAGAGCTACACCCGGGTCACCCGGCCCGTCAGCCGGGTCGTCCGGGACGCCGCCTCGGTGGTGCGGGTGATGCACGAGCTCGCCGCCAGGACCGGCGTGCCCCTGCTCGGCCCCGAGGGCATCCGGACCATGCGCGAGGCCAACGAGCGTTTCGCGGCGGCCGTCCGCGCCTCGGACGTGGAAGCCGCCCTGGACGCCGACGACGAGCTCCACCAGGTCCTCGTCGTCGCCAGCGGCAACCACGCCGCCGCCGCCACGATCGCGCGGTACACCCCCCTGATCCGCCGCGTCGAGCGGCGGCTCTTCGGCGACTCCGGCAGCTGCGGATCGGCCGAACTCCACGCCCGGCTCATCGAGGCGTGCGCGGCGGGGGACGCGGAGGCGGCCGTGCGGGTCACCACGGAGATCTGGGCCGCGCTCGAACAGCTCGCGGACGACGCCATCGAGGTGGCCGAGGTCACCGGCATCCCCGGGGCCGGGGCCGGAGCTGGAGCTGGAGCTGGAGCTGGGGTCGGAGCTGGGGCCGGAGCCGGGGCCGGGGCCGGAGCCGGGGAACCCGCAGCGCCCGAGGCCTTCGCCGCCGTGCGCCCCGCGCCCGTGGCCCCGGCGGACTCGTAGCGCCGCAGCGCGTCCAGGACCGTCGACCCGTCGCCGCACCCACCGGGAGCCGCTTTGCCGATCACCGACTTCGACCGCTACCCGCTCCTCTTCGGGCCCTCCCCGCTCCACCCGCTCGAACGGCTCACCCACCACCTCGGCGGCGCCGCCCTCTGGGCCAAGCGCGAGGACTGCAACTCCGGTGTCGCGTACGGCGGGAACAAGACCCGCAAGCTGGAGTACCTGGTCGCCGACGCCCTCGCCCAGGGCTGCGACACGCTCGTCTCCATCGGCGGGGTCCAGTCCAACCACACCCGCCAGGTCGCCGCCGTCGCCGCCCGCGCCGGACTGAAGTGCGTCCTCGTCCAGGAGAGCTGGGTCGACTGGCCCGACTCCGTCTACGACAAGGTCGGCAACATCCTCATCAGCCGCCTCGCGGGCGCCGACGTGCGCCTGGTGAAGGCCGGGTTCGGCATCGGCTTCAAGGAGAGCTGGGAGCAGGCCCTGCGGGAGGTCGAGGAGGGCGGCGGGAAGCCGTACGCGATCCCGGCGGGCGCCTCCGACCACCCGCTCGGCGGCCTCGGCTTCGCGAACTGGGCCTACGAGGTGGCCGGGCAGGAGCGGGAGCTCGGCGTCTTCTTCGACACGGTCGTCGTCTGCTCGGTGACCGGCTCCACCCAGGCCGGCATGGTCGCGGGCTTCGCCGCGCTCGCCGAGGAGGGTGGACCGGCCCGCCGGATCATCGGGATCGACGCCTCCGCGAAGCCCGTCCCGACCCACGAGCAGATCACCCGGATCGCCCGGAACACCGCCGCGCTCATCGGCGTCGAGCGCGAGGTGACGGCGGCCGACGTCGAGCTGGACGAGCGCTACCACGCCGGGGTGTACGGCGTCCCGGACGAGACCACCCTCGACGCGATGCGGCTCGCCGCCCGCACCGAGGGCATGGTCACCGACCCCGTCTACGAGGGGAAGTCGATGGCGGGTCTGGTCGACCTGGTGGACCGGGGAGAGATCGGCCGGGACTCGACCGTGCTCTACGCCCACCTCGGCGGCCAGCCCGCCCTCAACGCCTACAGCGCGCTGTTCTGAGGGGGCCCGGCCGCTCAGAGCGCCTGGGCGGCCGGCTTCACCATGCCCCGGACGGTCCGCGACTTCACGAACTCGCCCATCGCCGTCATCTCCCACTCGCCGGAGAACTGCTTGATCAGCTTGGCCATCATCACGCCGGTCTGCGGCTCGGCACCGGTCAGGTCGAAGCGGACCAGCTCCTCGCCCGTCGCCGCGTCGATCAGCCGGCAGTAGGCCTTGGCGACCTCGGTGAACTTCTGGCCGGAGAAGGAGTTGACCGTGAAGACCAGGCCGGTGGTGTCGGCCGGGAGCCTGCCGAGGTCGACCGTGATCACCTCGTCGTCGCCCGCGCCCTCGCCGGTGAGGTTGTCGCCGGAGTGCTTCACCGAGCCGCCCAGGATGGTCAGCTTGCCGAAGTAGCAGCTGTCCAGGTGGTTGCGCTGCGGGCCGTACGCGATGACGGAGGCGTCCAGGTCGATGTCCTTGCCCCGGAAGGCGGGCTCCCAGCCGAGGCCCATCTTGACCTGGGAGAGCAGCGGACGGCCGCCCTTGACCAGGGACACCGTCTGGTTCTTCTGGAGGCTGACCCGGCCCTTGTCGAGGTTGATCTTGCCGGTGGAGACGGGGGCGGCGGCAGCGGCCGGGGGAGCGGCCGGGACGGGGGGCACCGGGGCCGCGACGCGCGGGTCCACCGGGGCGACGGGCGGCGCGGGCGGGGCCGGCGGGGCGACGGGGGCGGCGGCGACGGGCGGGGCTACGGGCGCGGGGGCCTGTGCGGCGGCGGGCTCCTCGTCCACCGAGACGCCGAAGTCGGTCGCGATGCCGGCCAGCCCGTTCGCGTACCCCTGGCCCACGGCGCGGGCCTTCCACGCGCCGTTGCGCAGATAGATCTCGACGACCACCAGCGCCGTCTCCGTGGCCAGCCGCGGCGGGGTGAAGGTGGCGAGCACGCTGCCGTCGTCCGCGTTCCGGATGGTGGCGGTGGGCTCGATGCCCTGGAAGGTCTGGCCCGCGGCGTCCGGGCTCGCGGTGACGACGATCCTCTCGATGCCGGCCGGGACGGCGCCGGTGTCCACCAGGATCGCGTCGGGCGCGGCCCCGCCGCCGGAGCGGTAGGTGACACCGGGCCCGGCCGGCTGGTTGTAGAAGATGAAGTCGTCGTCCGAGCGCACCTTGCCGTTGGCGCCGAGCAGCAGGCCCGAGACGTCGAGCCGCACGGGGGCGGCCACGTCCACCGCCACGCGTGCGGCGGTGAGAGGGATGTTCGAGCCGGGGGTCATTGCGGTCATGCCAGGGCTAACGATCCGGGCCCCTTTGCCGTTCCCTTACCCGCGCGCGGTTCGGCCGGGTTGATTACGCGGGTGGTTCCTGGCCTGCCGTTCGTTGCCGAAGCGGTACGCGCCCGTCCAGCGGGCCATCACCAGCTGGGCGTCGCCCGCCTCCACCTCCGCCAGGAACTTCCCGGCCCGCCCGCCGCGCAGCACGCCCGCGGCGCGTCCCTGGTGGGTGAGGACGACCGAGCCGTCGCGGCGCCGCTCGTAGCTGAATCCATGGGGTCGTGGCATGACGGGCATCCTGCCGATCCCGGTCGGATTCGTCATACGAATATTCTTTGGGCCGTGATGGGTGCTATGGGTGGGAGCTCTTTCCGGACACGGGACGTGGACGAGGCGCGCGAGGAGCTCGACGCGCGGTACTACGCGAACCGCATGGCCGTCGTCGACCGGGAGCGGCGTCCCTTCGCGGCGCGGTTCGACACCGTGGCGCTCGGGCCGCTGGTCATCGGCGACCTGAGCTGCGGGGCCGATGTGCGGATGAGCTTCGGGGAGCTCGGCGCGTACCACCTCAACGCGCCGCTGAGCGGGACCATGGAGATGCGCCAGGGCGGCGGTTCCCGGGTCGTCGCGACGCCGAGCGAGGCCCTGCTGCTCGACCCGGCCGGGGACACCTTCCTCGACCGCTGGAGCGGGGACTGCCGGACCCTGTCCGTGAAGGTCGGGGCGGCCGAACTGCGCGACCGCCTCGAACAGCTGATGGGTCGGGTGCCACGCGGCCCGCTCGTCTTCGCGCCCCGCCTGGACATCACGCGCGGCCCCGGGCTCAGCTGGGTGCGCTTCGCCCGCCAGGTCGCCGCCGAGGCGCTCGCCGGGGAGGGGCTCGCCACGCACGAGCTGGTCGCCAGGCCCCTCCAGGAGGCGCTGCTCAACGGGCTGCTCCTGGCCGCCGAGCACCCCTGGCGCGAGGCGCTCGTCCACCCGGGGGAGGCGCGGCGCCCGGCCCCGGTCAAGCGGGTGATGGACGCGGTGCGGGAACGCCCCGAGCACCCGTTCACGACCACCGAACTCGCCGCTCTGGCCCGGGTGAGCGTGCGTCGCCTCCAGGAGTCCTTCCGTGAGTACGTGGGGATGTCGCCGATGGCGTACGTCCGGGAGGTCCGGCTCGACCGGGTCCACGAGGAGCTGCGGGCGGCGGCCGCGGACGAGGTGAGCGTGAGCGAGGTGGCCTGGCGGTGGGGCTTCGCCCACCAGGGCCGGTTCGCGGCCCGCTACCGGGAGAGGTTCGGCGAGGCACCGTCCCGGACGCTCCGGGCGGGCCGCTGACGGGAGCGCCGGGGGCCGCTCGGGCGGGGCGCCGACGGAAACGCGGCGCTCGGGCCGGCCGCCGAGAGAAGGGCCCGCGGCGCTCGGGCCGGCCGTGGCCGGGGCGCCCGGGGGCGCGTCCGCGGGGGCCTTGTGCTTCTTTGCGCCAACTCCCCGCGCAATCCGGACAGGTGCCGCGTTCCGCGGCTCGCGATGATCTTCGGCCGGGCCTACGGTGAGTCGGTCGGGTGCGCCAGCGCGCGCCGTGGCCCGGGCCCCGGCCGGCTCCCCCGTATCAGTCCGGCCGGGTCCTGCGTACGTCCCGCGGACCCCGTTCAGTGCGGCCAGCGGGGCGGGTCCGCGCAGAAGTGGCCGCCCAGGTAGAGGTCGTCGGGGCTGCCCTCCGCCGGGAGGCCCTTCTCGGCGATGACCTTCTCCGCCCAGGCCTCCGAGTCGTCCTGCGGTGCGTAGCCGAGCGCCCGGGCCGTGGAGAGGTCCCACCACGCGCGCGTGTTGGCGGACGAGCCGTACACGACCGTGTGGGCCACCTCCCCGGCCGTGAGCGCCGCGTGCAGGAGGCGGGCGCAGTCGGCGGGGCTGAGCCACATCGAGAGCATCCGCACCGAGGTGGGCTCCGGGAAGCAGGAGCCGATGCGCAGGGAGACCGTCTCGACTCCGTGCAGGTCCCAGTAGAGCTGCGCGAGGTCCTCGCCGAAGCACTTGGAGAGGCCGTAGAAGGTGTCGGGCCGGTGCGGGGTGTCGACCGGGATCGGCGGCTCGCCGTCGCGCGGGCGCCGGGTGAAGCCGACGGCGTGGTTGCTGGAGGCGAAGACCACGCGCCGGACGCCCTCCTCGCGGGCGGCCTCGTACAGGTTGTACGTCCCGGCGATGTTGGCGGCCATGATCTTCTCGAAGTCGGACTCCAGGGAGATGCCCGCCAGGTGCACGATCGCGTCGACGCCCCGGACCGCCTCGCGCAGCGCCGCGCGGTCCGCGAGGTCGGCGACGATCGCGTCCGGGGCCCCGGGCACGGGGGCGACGTCCAGCAGGCGGAGCTCGTGGCCGTACGGGGGCAGCAGCTCCCGCATCAGCGTGCCGACGCCCCCGGCGGCGCCGGTGAGCAGGACGGTGCGGGGTGCGGTCATGGAGCGGTTCTCCTCCGTCGAGCGGCATTCACATGAGGGGCATTCGTGAGCGGCATTCACATCCGTGGACACGCTAGGGACGCTGCCGACGGAGCGTCAAGATCCTTGACGCAGGTGCGCAATCGCCTTGACCAGCCGATCGGCGCTGCTCTAGCGTGCGTGAGGTCAGCGTTCATGCATATGGATGAAAGTCATAACTATGCACGACGGACTTCCCTGGGAGCGCCCGTGACCACTGCCCCGCTCGCCGGCCGGCTCGACGGCCTGCTGTTCTTCCCCGTCACCGCCTTCGCACCCGACGGATCCGTCGACCTCGGCACCTTCCGCGCCCACGTCCGCGCCGGCGTCGACGCGGGCGCCGCGGCCGTGTTCGCCTGCTGCGGCACCGGCGAGTTCCACGCCCTCACCCCCGAGGAGTTCCGGGACTGCGTCGCCGCCGCCGTCGAGGAGACCGCCGGCCGCGTCCCCGTCGTCGCCGGCGCCGGCTACGGCACCGCGCTCGCGATCCGGTACGCGCGCCTCGCCGAGGAGGCCGGCGCCGACGGACTCCTCGCCATGCCCCCCTACCTCGTCGTCGCCGACCAGGCCGGGCTGCTCCGCCACTACACCGAACTCGCCGCCGCCACCTCGCTCGACGTCATCGTCTACCAGCGGGACAACGCGGTCCTCACCCCCGACACCGCCGTCGCCCTCGCCCGCACCGACGGCATCATCGGCCTCAAGGACGGCCTCGGCGACCTCGGCCTCATGCAGCGGATCGTCAGCGCCGTCCGCGCCGAGGGGCTCGACCTGCTCTACTTCAACGGCCTGCCGACCGCCGAACTCACCGGCGCCGCCTACCGGGGCATCGGCGTCACCCTCTACTCCTCCGCCGTCTTCTGCTTCGCCCCCGACCTCGCCCTCGCCTACCACCACGCCCTCGCCTCGGGCGACGACACCACCGTGGACCTGCTCGTCGACGGCTTCTTCCGGCCGCTCGTCGAACTCCGCGAGCGGGGCCGGGGATACGCCGTCTCGCTCGTCAAGGCGGCGGTGCGCAGGGGCGGTCTGGACGTGGGAGAGGTGCGGCCCCCGCTCAGCGAGCCCGCCCCCGAGCACGTCGACGCGCTCGTGCTGCTCGTCGAGCGCGCCCGGGCGCTCCTCGAGGAGGCCGGGGCGTGAGAACCGGAGCCTTCCTCTACCCCTGGGACGTCGACGGCGACCCCGCCGCACCCGGGCTCCTCGCCGAGCTCGGCCTCGCGCAGATCACCCTCGCCGCCGCCTACCACTCCACCCGGGCCCTGAGCCCCCGTCACCCGGCCCACCGGATCGTCACCGCCGGGCACGCCGCCGTGCTCTACCCGCCGGACCCCGGCCGCTGGGCGGGCCGCGCGCTCCGCCCGTACCCGGCGGGGGAGTGGGCGACCGGCGACGCCTACGGACGGGCCGCCGAGGCCCTCGCCGCCACCGGCCTCGACGTGCACAGCTGGGTCGTCCTCGCGCACAACTCCCGCCTCGGCGCGGAACATCCCGAGACATCCGTCGTCAACGCCCACGGCGACCGCTACCCGTGGGCCCCCTGCATCGCCCGCCCCGAGGTCCGCGCCCTCCTCGTCGGCCTCGCCGCCGAGGCCGCCGTCCGGCCCGGCGCGACCGGCACGGAACTGGAGTCCTGCGGCTGGTACGGCCTCGCCCACCTGCACGCCCACGACAAGACCGCCGGGATCACCCTGGGGGAGCGCGAGCAGCTCCTGATGTCGCTCTGCTTCTGCCCCTCCTGCCGCGAGGGGTACGGGGACGAGGGCGCCGACCCCGACGAGCTGGCCGCCGCCGTGCGCGCCGCCCTGGAGCCGGTGTGGAGCGGCGCGGGACCGGCGGGCGGGCTCGGCGCCCTGGAGGCCCCCGCCCTCGCCTGGCGCGCCCGGGCAGCCCGGACCTTCCAGGAGGCCGCCGTCGCCGCCGTCCGCTCCGCCGCCCCGCCCGGCTTCCGCGTCCTGCTGCACGCCGACCCCGACCCGTACCGCTGCGGTGCCGACGCCGGTACGGACCCGGCGCACGTCCTGCGCCTCGCGGACGGCGTGGTCGCCCGCCCGCCGCGGGTCGCGGAGTTCGCGGCCCACGCCCGCCCGGACACCGTGCTCGCGGCGAACCTGTCCGTGGTCACCGGCATGGGCGGCGCCCCCGACCTGCTCGCCGACACCGCCGGGCGAGCCCGCGACGCGGGCGCGACCGAACTGCGCCTCTACCACGCCGGGCTGGCCTCGGACGCGGACCTGGACGCCGTCCGGAGGGCACTGCGGAAGCTGGGCTAGGGCACCTGCCCGGCTCCCCGGTCGGCCGTCCGGCGCTCCTCGCGCAGGCGCCGCCACGCCAGCGCGAAGCCGATCGCCGCGAGGAGCGCCGGAACGGCCGTCTGCGCCGTGAGGGCGGGCAGCCAGTCGGGGTTGAGCCGGGACGTCATTCCGCTCGTGTACCGGCAGGTGGCCTGCGGCGGGAAGAAGGAGTACTCCAGCGTCCTCGGCAGGTTGAACCGCCAGTCCCCGCCCCTGGAACAGGCCGACGCGGGTCCGGCGAGCAGCTTCCAGCCGGCCAGGGCGTACAGCATCAGGAACACGGAGCCCGTCACGAAGAGGGCCGTCGCCGTCCGGCGCAGCTTCTGGGTGCGGGACAGCGGCGTCACCCAGCGGCCGCCGGGGCGCGGTTCGAACCAGTCCGCGACGAGCGCCGCGAACAGGCAGACGACCAGGACCGCCAGGGCGAGCCAGAGCAGGGCGCCGAGGGCGGCCCAGTGGTCGAGGGAGGAGACCTCTCCGCGCTCGAACACGCAGACCGTGGCCGGGGGGAAGGCCTGGTTCCGCGTCCGCAGCAGCTCGCCCGGGCCCCGGATCAGCCCCTGCGTGCACCGCTCGTCGTACTCGAACATGGCGAACAGGGCCGGGCCCGAGCCGATCACCACCGCGCCGAACGCGACCCCCGCCGCGGCCCACAGACCGCCCGTCCGGTAGCCGCCGTGCGTCCGCGTGTCTGACATCCCGGAATCCTGGGGAGACACCCCTACGAGGCGTCCGTCAGGGCCGCGAGCAGCCGCTGCGTCGAGGCGCGGGTGTCGGCGACGTGGGCGCGGGCCAGGGCCTCCGCGCCGTCCTCGTCGCCGTCGCGGACCGCCTCGTAGAGCCGCTCGTGCGCCCCGCACATCGGCTCGCCGTCCGACTGTGCCGAGGTGAGCCGGAAGAGGCGGCGCAGCCGGGAGTCGAGCGGGGCCATCAGGTCCACCAGGAGTGGGTTGCCGGAGAGCTCGACGATCCGGCGGTGGAAGTCGGCGTTGAGCGAGACGGCCTCACGGAGCCGCCCGGTCTCCGCCGCCTTCCTGGCCCTGGCGAGGAGCCGCTCCAGGTCCCGCAGCTGGGCGGGGCTCGCGTGCCGGGCGGCGAGCCGCGCGGCCAGGCCCTCCAGGTTCTCCCGTACGTCGAAGAGGTACTCGGCGTCCTCGGGTCCGAACCCCGCCACCACCGAGCCCCGGCGCGGCTGCACCGAGAGGAAGCCCTCCGATTCGAGCCGCTGCATCGCCTCGCGCACCGGCACCCGGGAGACCCGCAGCTCGTCGGCGATCTCCCGCTCGACGAGGCGCAGCCCCGCCGGGTAGTCGCCCTCGATGATCCGCTCGCGCAGCTCCACGTACACCTGCTCCCGCAGGGACCGGTGGGTGTCCCCGATGGCGGTGCCGCGGGCGTCGGGGCGGGGGGTGGTCATCGGGAGGGCTCCAGCCGGGGGTGAGGAGGCGGTGGTTCCCCGATCTTCGCAGACCGGTTCACGAGGGTCCCGAACTGAGGGTCCTCAAGCCATTGCCTGGTATTCGGTATACCAGTTACCTTTGCGCCGCGCCGCGGTCACCAGGGGGATCCCGGCGCGCCCCCTGCGACCCGTACCTGCTTCTCGCGAAGGAGACACCATGAGCGAGGCCCCCGCCCCGCCCTGGCCCACCGCCCTCCTCGGGGCCGCCCTCCCCGACGGCCGCACCGCCGACGTCCACCTCCGGGACGGCCGCGTGAGCGCCGTCGAGGAGCACGCCCCGGGCCGCCCCGTCCCGCCCGGCGCGCTCCACCTCGGCGGCGCGCTCCTGCTGCCCGCCCTCGTCGACGGCCACGCCCACCTCGACAAGACCCTCCTCGGCGCCCCCTGGCGCCCGCACCGGGCCACCGTCACCCTGCACGAGCAGATCGCCGCCGAGCGCGACTCCCGGCGCACCGAGGAGGTGCCCGTCGCCGAACGGGCCGCCGCCCTCGCCCGCCGGATGGTCTCCCTCGGCACCGGACACGTCCGCTCCCACGTCGACGTCGACCCGGACACCGGCCTCGACCACCTGCACGCCCTCCTCGGCGTCCGCGAGACCTTCCGCGACAGGCTCGGCATCCAGCTCGTCGCCTTCCCGCAGTCCGGGGTCGTCACCGCGCCCGGCGTCGCCGACCTCCTCGACGCCGCCCTCGCCGACGGCGCCGACCTCGTCGGCGGCCTCGACCCGGTGGGCTTCGACGGCGACGCCGCCGGCCAGCTCGACACCGTCTTCGGCCTCGCCGAACGCCACGGCAAGGGCATCGACCTGCACCTCCACGACGGCGGCGAGACCGGCACCGCCCAGCTGCGGGACATCGCCGCCCGCACCGCCGCCCTCGGCCTCGGCGGCAAGGTCGCCGTCAGCCACGCCTACGCCCTCGGCGGCGTCGACGACGCCGAACTCGACCGCACCGCCGCCGCCCTCGCCGCCGCCGGGGTCGCGATCATGACCAACGGCCCGAGCGGCTCCGTGCCGCCCGTCCTCCGGCTGCGCGAGCGCGGCGTCCGGGTCTTCGCCGGCTCCGACAACATCCGCGACACCTGGTGGCCCTACGGCACCGCCGACATGCTCGAACGCGCCACGATCATCGGCCTCAGGACCGGGCTCATGACCGACCCCGAACTGTCCGCCGCCGCCTCCCTCGTCACCGACGAGGCCGCCGCCGCCCTCGGCCTCGGCGACTACGGCATCGCCCACGGCGCCCGCGCCGACCTCGTCGCCGTCGCCGCCGGATCCGTCCCCGAGGCCGTCGCCGCCCACCCCCGCCGACTGCTCGTGCTGCACGCGGGACAGGTCGTCGGCCCCTTCGAGGACACCACCTACCCCACGCTCGTCCCGTCCGCCGGAGGAACCGCGTGAGCACCGACACCACCCCTTCCCGTACGGCTCCGACGGCCCCGGAGGCGGCGGGGAAGCTCGCCGCCGGCCGGATCGGCACCTTCGACCTCGTCTTCTTCGTCGTGGCCGCCGCCGCGCCGCTCACCGTCCTCGCCGGCGTCGCCCCCTTCGCGATCGGCATCGGCGGCCCCGGCGCCCCGCTCGCCTACCTCGTCTCCGGCGCCCTGCTCGCCCTCTTCGCCGCCGGGTTCACCGCGATGAGCCTGCACGTCCGCAACGCCGGGGCCTTCTACGCCTACGTCGCCCGCGGCCTCGGCCGCACCCTCGGCGTCGGCACCGCCTACGTCGCCGTCGTCTCGTACAACCTCGTCACCCCCGGAGTCGCCGCCGCCTTCGGCTACTTCGCCGCCGGATCCGTCCGCGACGCCACCGGCACCGACGTGCCGTGGTGGCTGCTCTCCGGACTCTGCGTCCTCGGCGTCGGCGTGCTCGGCTGGCTCAAGGTGACGCTCAGCGCCAAGGTCCTCGGCATCGCCCTGGTCCTGGAGGTCCTCTCCCTCGTCGTCATGGACGGCGGCATCCTCGGCGAGCGCGGCACCGCAGCCCTCGACACCGCGTCCTTCGCCCCCTCCACCCTCGCCGCCGGCGGCGTCGCGGGCATGTTCGTCCTGGTCATCGGCGCCTTCACCGGCTTCGAGGCCACCGCGATCTTCGCCGAGGAGGTGCGCGAACCGCGCAAGACCGTGCCCCGGGCCACCTTCGTCGCCATCGGCTTCCTCGCCGTCTTCTACTCCCTCGGCTGCTGGCTGATCATGGGCGCCTTCGGCACCGACGAGGCCGTGGAGCTCGCCCGCGCGGCCGACGGACCCGAACTCACCTTCCGGGCCGCCGAGCTGTACGCGGGACCCTGGCTGGCCGACGCCATGCACGGGCTCGTCATCGTCAGCGCCTTCGCCGCCACCCTCGCCTTCCACAACGCCGGCGCCCGCTACCTCTACGCCCTCGGCCGCGAGGGCCTGCTGCCCCGCCGCCTCGGCACGGTCTCCGGGAAGCACGGTTCGCCCGGCGGGGCCGTCGTCGCCCAGACCGGCTTCAACCTGGCCGTCGTCGCCGCCGGGGCGCTCCTCGCCGCCGACCCGTACGGCGAGGTCTTCCTGTGGACCAACAGCGTCGGCGTCCTCGGCATCATGGGCATGCAGGCCCTCGCCGCGCTCGCCGTCTGGGCCTACTTCCGCCGCGACCGGATGGGCCTCTCCGCCGCCCGGGTCGTCTGGGCGCCGCTCCTCTCCTGTGCCGGACTCGCGCTGCTCACCGTCCTGGCCGTGGTCCACTTCGACCTGCTCACCGGCCGCACCGGCGCCGTGAACACGGCCCTCCTGGTGCCGCTGCCCGTGGTCCTGGCGGCCGGCCTGCTCGTGGCCCTGCGCATCCGGCGCACGGACCCGGAGCGGTACGCCTCGCTCACGACCGTGGACGTCGAGCGGGACTGAGCCGGGGTACGGGTACGGGCGCAGGGCCCGTACCCGTACGCCTCAGACCAGGCGGCCGTCCCGCGCCACCACCCGGCCCGCGCGGACCACCAGGTCGCGGCGGGGCAGGTCCACCACCGCCTGCGGCAGGCACTCGCCGTCGACGAGCATGAAGTCGGCGGGGGAGCCCGGCCGCAGGTCCGCCTTCGGCAGGCCGAGCAGCTCCGCGCCCCCGTCGGCCGCGAGCCGGAAGCAGCCCTCCAGCTCCTCGTCGAGCCGCGCGTCCAGGGCCCAGGCGGCGAGCCAGGCGCGGTGCAGCATGTCCGCGTCGCCGAACGGGCTCCAGCTGTCCCGGACCCCGTCCGAACCGAGCCCCACCGTCACCCCGCGCTCCGCCAGCCGCCGGAACGGCAGGATCGTCGTCGCGGACAGGGCGACCGTGGTCAGCGAGACCCCCGCCTCCGCGAGCAGGTCCGCCGTCGCGTCCAGCTCCCCGCCCGACAGACCGGCCACCGCGAAGGCGTGCGCCACGCTCACCCGGCCCTGGAGACCGAGGGCCCGGGTGCGGGCGGCGATGTCCCGCAGCGGCGCGAGGCCCTGCTCGCCCCGGTCGTGGAGGTGGATGTCGAGCCCGAGGCCGTGCTTCTCGGCGAGCGCGAAGACCGTCCCGAGCTGGTCGCCGTCGTCGCCCTCATGGCCGCCGCCCGCGTCGAAGCCGGCCGGGTCGATGCCGCCGATGTGGGTGACGAGCCCGCTCGCGGCGGCCTCCGCCAGGAGCTCGGCCACCCCCGGCGTCCGGACCACCCCGTGCTGCGGGAAGGCGACCAGCTCCACGTCGACGATCCCGGCGAGCTTCCCGGCCGCCTCGGCGACCCCCTCGATCCCGGAGAGCCCGTAGGCCGGAGCCACGTCCGCGTGGGCGCGCATGGCGCGGGTGCCCTGGGCGGCGGCGTGCGACATCAGCCGCAGCGCCCGCTCGGCCACCGGGGTCGGCAGGGCGCGGGCCAGCTCCACGTCACCGGCGACGTACTCGGCGATGCCGTGCGCGGGCCGGCGGCTGTGCCAGGGCTCGCCCCAGGAGGTCTTGTCGGGGTGGATGTGCGCGTCGACCAGGGTCGGCAGTGCGAGGCGCCCGCCCCCGTCGACCCGCTCGACCTGGGCGCCCGGGGGGACCTCCGCGGCGAGTCGGCCGTCCACGGAGATGAGGTCACGGGCCTGTTCCCCGAAGGGGCGGACGTCGTGGAAGACGGTGGCGGTGGGGGGCGGCGGGGTCACTGGGCGCTCCTCGGGGGCGGGTCAGCTGATGGCCCATTTGGTATACCATGAGCTTTGTGGGGCGTACCCGTGGTGCGGGTTCAGGCGCGGGAGCCTCTGGCGCCGGCAAGGGCGCCGTCCGTCGTGCCCACCCTCCCCCAAGCTCTCGGCTCCGCTCGAGCAGGGGGGACCCCCATCGCCCCGGCGGAACGTATGCCCACAGCGGGGGTGGCGGCGGGGCGACCGCCCACAACGTTCACCACGCCAGGTCCTCCAACGCGTCCAGGTCCGGTACGGCCATCGCCGCCGGTTCCCCGCCGTCCGCGCCCACCCGCAGCTCCGCCCAGATCGTCTTGCCGCGCCGGGCGTACCGCGTGCCCCAGCGCTCCGCGTACTGGGCGACCAGATAGAGCCCGCGCCCGCCCTCGTCCGTCGTCGCCGCGTGCCGCAGGTGCGGCGAGGTGCTGCTGCCGTCCGAGACCTCGCAGATCAGCGTCCGGTCGTGGAGGAGCCGTACGCGCACCGGGTCCGCCCCGTACCGCACCGCGTTCGTGATCAGTTCGCTCAGGATCAGCTCCGCCGTGAACGCGAGCCCGTCCAGCCCCCACTCCGACAGCTTCGCCGCCGCCGCGTTCCGTACCGGCGAGACCGCCGACGGGTCCCGCGGCACCTCCCACTCGGCGATCCGCTCCCGGTCCAGCAGCCGGGTCCGCGCCACCAGCAGCGCGATGTCGTCGCGCGGCGTCGGCGACAGGAGCGTCGCGAGCACGTCCGCGCACGTCTGCTCCGGGTTCCGGTCCGGCCGGGCGAGCGTCGACCCCAGCAGCCCGAGGCCCGTGTCCAGGTCCCGCCCGCGGTCCTCCAGGAGACCGTCGGTGAAGAGGACCAGCTTGCTCCCCTCCGGCAGCCGCAGCTCCGTCGACTCGAACGGCACGTCGCCCAGACCGAGACCCAGCGGCAGCCCCGGGGACAGCTCGGGGAACTCGACCCGCCCGTCGGAAGCCACGAGCGCCGGACCGGGATGCCCCGCACTCGCCACCGTGCAGATCCCGGACGCCGGGTCGTAGATGGCGTACAGGCAGGTCGCGCCGGTGATGCCCTCGTCCCGCCGCCGCGCCTCGCCGTCCGGCCCCTCCGACTCCCGGTCGTCGATCCGGCCGGTCAGCTCGTCGAGATGCCCGAGCAGCTCGTCCGGCGGCACGTCCAGGGTCGAGAAGTTGTGCACCGCCGTCCGCAGCCGCCCCATGGTCGCCGCCGCGTGCAGCCCGTGCCCCACCACGTCCCCCACCACGAGCGCCACCCGCGCCCCGGGCAGCGGGATCACGTCGAACCAGTCGCCGCCGACCCCGGCCTTCGCCGGCAGATAGCGGTACGCCACCTCCACCGCGCTCTGCTCGGGCAGCACCCGCGGCAGCAGGCTCCGCTGGAGCGTCACCGCCATCGCGTGCTCCCGGGTGAACCGGCGCGCGTTGTCGATCGCGACCGCCGCCCGCGCCGCCAGCTCCTCCGCGAACGACAGGTCCTCCTCCCCGAACGGCTCCGGGGTGTCCGCGCGCCAGAAGTTCGCCATCCCGAGGACCACCCCGCGCGCGAGCAGCGGCACCGTGAGCAGCGAGTGCATCCCGTACGCCAGGGCCTGCGCCGCCCCCTCCGGATCCTGCTCCCGCCAGCCCTCCGCCGCGGCCAGTTCCGGCTCCACCACCGCGTGCCCCGCGCGCAGGGCCGTCGCCATCGGGGTGCTGGACACGTCGAAGCGGACGGTGTCACCGACCGGCTGCAGCGGCTGGTCCGGCCGCAGCCCGCTCAGCGCCGTCCGCCGCATCTCCGTGGCCGCCGCAGCGGCCACCGGAGGCTCCTCCCCCCGCAGCACCGGTTCGAGCAGTTCCACCGTCGCGAAGTCCGCGAACCGGGGCACCGCCACCTCCGCCAGCTCCTCCGCCGTCCGCACGACCTCCAGCGTCGTCCCGATCCGCACCCCCGCCTCGTACAGCAGCTGCAGACGGCCGCGCGCCACCGCCGCCCGGCCGGTCACGGCCGCCAGCTCGGTGGTGTCCCGCATCGTCATCACGCACCCCGACTCCGAGCCGTGCGCCAGAGTGGGCCGCACGCTCACCGCGAGCAGCCGGTCGCCCGCCCGGTGCACCTCGTCCGTCGCCGCCCGCCCCGACTCCAGGAGCTCGACCGTCCGTGGATCGAGGCCGAGCTCCGAGACGTGCCGCCGCTCCGCCTCCGCCGAGAGACCGAGCAGCCGGCGCGCCTCGTCGTTCGCGAGCAGCAGCCGGTGGTCGGCGCCCACGATCAGGACCCCTTCCCGCACCGCGTGCAGCACCGCCTCGTGGTGCTCCTTCATCCGGGTCATCTCCGCGGGCCCGAGACCGTGCGTCTGCCGCCGCAGCCGCCGGCTCACGAGCGCCGCCCCGCCGACGGCCGCCGCCAGGGCGCCGCCCGCCGCGCCGACGAGCAGTGGCAGCCGGTCCTGCACCGAGTGCGCGATGCTCTCCACCTCGATGCCGCTGCTGACCAGGCCGACGATCTTGCCCTTGTCGCCCACCACCGGGACGACGGCCCGCACGGCGTCGTTGGGCGCGCCATGGAACAGTTCCGTGTACGACTCGCCGTCCACCGCCGCCCGCGAGAGGTCCCCGGTCGCCTTCTGGCCGATCAGCTGCGGCTGCGAGTCGGTGTACCGCACCCCGGACGGGCTCAGGACCGCGATGAAGTCCACGCCCGTGGCCCGCCGGGTCGCCTCCGCCCGGTTCTGGAGCTCCGCCGTCGGATCCGGCGAGATCAGCGCCGCGTCGATGCCGGGCGCGTGGGCGAAGGCCTCCGCGACGGCGAGCGAGCGGATCCGGGCGTCCCGCTCGGTGTCCCGCCGCTCCTGGTGGAACGTCACGAACGCCGCCGCCGCGATCACCAGGAGCGCGATCAGCGCCTCCAGGGCGAACACCTGCCCGGCGACGCTCCGCAGCCCCGTGCCGCGGCCCTTGCCCCGCTTGCCGTCCTGCGCCTTCCCTTGCGCCTCGGCATGCTTCCGGCCCGTCATCCCGTGCTCCTGGCGATCAGGAGCGCCACGTCGTCCGGCGCGCCCGGCCGTCGCAGCGCCCGCAGGAGCCGGTCACACGTCTCCTCCAGCGGCCCACGGTCCTCGTCGAGGAGGCGTACGAGCAGGGCGAGCCGCTCGTCGATCGCCTCGTGGCGGGTCTCGATCAGGCCGTCCGTGTAGAGCACCAGCAGGTCCCCGGGCCGGAACGGCACCCGGGCCGTCCGGAAGACCCCGCCGCCGACCCCGAGCGGCACCCCCGTGGAGAGCCGCACCAGCTCCGCCGGACCGTCCGCCGGGACCCGGACGGGCGGCAGATGGCCCGCGTTCGCGATCCGGCACCGCTGCCGCATCGGGTCGTGCACGGCGAAGAGACAGGTCGCGATGTAGTGCTCCAGGCCCGCCGTGATCCGGTCCAGATGCCGCAGGACCTGGGCCGGGGACAGGTCGAGGTCCGCGAACGCGCAGGTCGCGGTCCGCAGTCGGCCCATCGTCGCCGCCGCGTCGATCCCGCTGCCCATCACGTCCCCGACGACGAGCGCCGTCTTGTCGTCGGGCAGCGCGATCACGTCGTACCAGTCGCCGCCGACCTCGCTCGACGCGTGCGCCGGCTGGTAGCGGGCGGCGACCTCCAGGCCCGCCCGCTCCGGGGGAGCCCCGGGCAGCAGACTGCGCTGGAGCGTCACCGCCGAGTTCCGCACGCTCTGGTACCAGCGCGCGTTGTCGATGCTGACGGCCGCGCGGGCCGCCAGCTCCGTGGCGAGCAGGACGTCGTCCCCGTCGAACGGCAGCGTGTTGCGGTCCCGCTTGAGGTCGAGCGCCCCCAGCACCTCGCCGCGCGCGATCAGCGGCACCGCCAGGTACGAGTGGACCCCGGCGCGCGCGAGCAGCTCGGCGGCCTCGGGGTTCCGCGCGATCCGCGCCAGGTCGCCGGGGCCCACGTGCTCCACCAGGACCGGCAGACCCGTGTGCACGCACCGGGTGACGAGCCGGTCCGCGCCGTACATCGCGACCTCCCCGGGCGGGTCCGCCGCCGGGAGCGCCTCCGTGCGGCCCTCGGCCTTCACCGCGAGCGCGCGGAACAGCTCGGGCCCCTCCTCGGGCGCGCCGGGCCTGCGCAGCGCGAGGACGGAGTCGAGGACGTCGACGGCGGCGATGTCCGCGAGCTCCGGCACCACGACCGAGGCCAGCTCGTCGGCCGTCCGCTCCACCTCCAGGGTGGTGCCCACCCGGGCCGAGGCGTCCGCGATGAGCGCGAGCCGCCGCCGGGACCGGTCGGCGTCCGCGTCCGCCCGGTGCCGCGCGGTCACGTCGATCACCGAGGCGGCGACGCCCTGGACGCGGCCGTCGGACCCTTCCAGGCGGTAGAAGGAGAGGGACCAGGTGTGCTCCTGCTCCGCGTCCGCCGGGGTCCGGCCCGCCACGGAGTGGTCGAGCACGGGCGTCCCCGTGGCCAGCACCGTCCGCAGCGCCGCCTCCAGGGCCTCGGCGTCGACCTGCGGAAGCATCTCGCCGATCCGCCGGCCGAGGTGCTCCGCGGCCGGGAGGCCGTTGATCCGTTCCAGGGCCGGGTTCACCAGGACGTAGCGCAGCTCGGTGTCGAGGACGGCGAGGCCGATCGGCGACTGGGAGACGAGCCGGTCGGAGAGCGCGAGCTCGGTCTCGATCCGCTCGACCGCTGCGCCGTCCGCGGCGATCCCCAGCGCGTACAGGTCGCCCAGGTCGTCGGTGAGCCGCATGTTGCGGAACTCCACCCGCCGGACGGAGCCGTCCTTGTGCCGTACGGGGAAGGTGCCCGCCCAGGACGACGTGCCGCCGTGCAGCACCTCGCCGAAGAGGCGCATCGCCTCCTCCCGGTGATCCTCGCCGACGATCAGCCGGGCCACGTACCGGCCGAGGGCCTCGTCGGCGCGGAACCCGAAGAGGTTCTCCGCCTGCGGGCTCCACAGCACGATCCGGCCGCGGGCGTCGACGACGACGGCCGCGACCCCGAGCACGTCGAGGAGCCCCTTGCCGTCCAGCGGCACCCCGACCCGCCCCGTCGTACCAGGGAAGGAACCGGCCGTCACGCTGCCCTCCTCCCACTGCGCCCGCGCGCCTCCCTCCATGCTCCCCGCCCCCAGGCCCCGCCGCACCGCGAGACCCGCCGTCGCGAGCGGTGGCTCCGCTCAGTCGGGCGGTGGCCCGCACGGGAGGGTGGGTGCGGGCGCTCGGCGTGGGCCCCGCGTCGCGAGGCCCAGGGCCCAGACCGTCCCCGCCACCGCGAGCAGCGGCAGCAGCACCCGCACGTCGCCCAGCGCGACCAGGCCCGCGCCGAGCGCGATGGCCAGGGCGTTCGGGGCCATGACCAGGGTGTGCGCGGTCGCCGCCACCCGGCCGACCGCCTCCGCCGGGGCCTCCCGCTGGACCGCCGTCATCACCGCGACCAGGACCCACGGCAGCCCCAGGCCGATCACCGCGCTCGCCGCCAGGGCCGTCGCCTCGTACGGCAGCGCTCCCCGCACCCCCACCGCCACCGCGAACAGCGCGAGACCGGCGGCGGCGAGCTTCCGCTCCTGGACCCGGCGGAGCAGCGGGCCCGTGACCAGGCCCGCGAGGACCGAGCCCACGCCCTGGACCGCGTACAGCACGCCGGCGTACGCGGGCGCGTGCCCGAGCCCCCGGTCCACCACGGCGTAGATCGCGGCCCCGTTCACCCCGGCGAGCAGCATCGTGAACGCACCCGTCGCCACCAGCGGCCGCAGCACCCGCGAGGCCCGCAGCAGCCGCACGCCCTCGGCCGTCTCGCGCCACCAGTTCCGGGACTCCGGCCGGGCGGGCCGCGCCTCCCGGACCGGCATCAGCGCGAACACGCCGGCCGCGACCGCGAAGCTCGCCGCGTCCAGGAGGGCGACGGGTCCGCCCCCGTACCGGGCGAAGAGCCCCGCCGCGACCAGCGGGGCGATCAGCTTCATGGACTCGTTCGCCGTCATCCGCAGCCCGTTGAACGCGCCGCGCCGCCCCTCGTCGAGCACGGTCGCCACCAGCGCCTGCTCCGCCGCCTCGTGGACGGCGCCCTGCGCTCCGTACAGCACGAGGACCGCGAAGAGCAGCCACACCCGGTCCGCCGACTCCACCCACAGGAGGAGCGGCAGCAGACCCGCCATCGCCAGGTTCAGGACGACCAGGAGCGGCCTGCGCCGCACCCGGTCGGCGAGCGTGCCGAGCAGCGGCCCGAGGAGCACGGGCGCCCAGAGGGCGAAGGCGGCCAGGGCCGCCAGACTGTCGGAGCCCGTGAGGGACTTGACCCAGATCCCGGAGACCAGCCACATCGCCGTCGTCCCGAATCCGGACACGACGACACCTGTCAGATACCAGCGCATGGCCGCAGGCTGCCGTCTGAGGCGGGTCGCGCGGATCGGGAAGATGCCCTAATCAGACCCCCGAGACGGCGATCAGCGCCGCACGGGCCGCGGCGCACAGCTCGTCGTCCTCCGGTACGGACCGCCAGCTGCCGTGCTCCACCGGCCGCTCGTCCGCGTCGAGGAACGCGCGGAGCACGGGCACGGCGGACGCGGCCGCCGGGCCGATCGCGCCGAGCAGCCGGACCGTCTCGGTGACCGCCCGGGTGACGCCTCCGCGCGCGTACGGCTCGATCGCCGCCACCAGCGCCGGCACCACCTCCCCGGCCCGGCCGGTGATCCGCCACAGCGCCTCACCGGCGCGCAGCGGCAGCCAGCCCGTGCCGTCCCGGTGGAGCAGCTCCCGCAGCCGGTCCGCGTACGGGGCGCCCGCCGGGCCGAGCTCGCCCAGCAGGACCAGGGCCTGGTCCCTTCCGTACGGCTCCGCGAGCCCCGGGAGCAGCAGCCTGCGGGCCGGCTCCCGGTCACCCGTCAGCCGTCCGTACGCGACGGCCAGCATGGCCGGCGCGAACGGCTGGCCCGGGGGCCGGACGCGCAGCAGGGCCCGCAGCCGTGCCCGGTCCACGGCCGCCGCGGCCTCCGGGCCGATCGCCGCGAGCGCGTCCAGCGCCCAGACGGCGCCGTCGGTCTCCAGCAGTCCGATCAGCTGGGGAATCGCCGGCCCGGCGGCCGGGCCCCAGTCCGTCAGGACCTGGCAGAGGGCGCGCCGGGCGTCGAGGCAGTCGGCGGCGGCGAGGGCGGCCCGCAGCGGCGGCAGCAGTACCTCGGCGTGGGTGGCGAGGGGGGCGAGCGTCTCGTGGAGGCTCAGTTCGTGCGTCCACCAGCCCTGGGAGTGGACCGAGTACGTGGCGAAGCCGAGCCGCTCCCCGGCGAGGCGGCGGGCCAGCGGCTCCGCGCAGCGCGGGTCCCCGGTCCGGGAGAGCGCCCACAGGGCGTGGTCCTGCGCGGGTAGATAGGGCTCGCCCTCGTCCGTGACCATCGCGGCGAGCCGGTCCGCCCACGGCCGGGCGGCGGTCCCGCACATGCCGAGGACCCGGGCGGCGAAGAGCCGGTTCTCGGGTTCCGGGTCGCCGAGAAGGGCCGCCACCGCCGGAAGCAGGGCCGGTACGGCCGTGCGCCACCGGCTCAGCTCCCCGGCGGCCGCCTCCAGGGCGCCGCGCCGGGTCGTCACGTCCGCGTGTCCGAGAAGCTTCACCAGCAGGCCGGTGACGGTGCTGGCGTCGGCGCCGAGGAGCCGGATCGCCTGCGTGACCGACCGGCCGCCGAGGTCGCCGCCGGCCAGCACGTCGGCGACCACGCGCGCGTACCGTGGGTCGGCCGTGCCGGGCAGGGCGGCGCGCAGCGCCTCCACGGCCCGGAGCCGTACGCCGGGTTCGACCCCCGGCTCGGTCAGTTCCCGCAGCCGTCCGACGGTCTGCTCGCGCTCCCGGTCGGTGTGCGGAGCGAGGTCGCCCACGGCCTCCACGATCCGGTGCCGGACGGCGGGGTCGGTCTCCGTCTCCCAGCGGGCCCACAGCCGGGCAAGCACCTCGGCGGCCCGCGGCCGGGCCTCGCCGAGCACCTCGGTGACGGCGCGTCGTACTTCGGCGGACGGGTCGTGGAGAAGGGGGAGGAGAACCGTGACGGCCGAGTCCCAGGCCTCCGCCCAGCCGCGGGCGACCCAGCGGGGTTCGACGGTGTTCCCCGAGCAGGCGAGGCAGGCGACGAGGTCCAGGAGGTCCGCCCGGACCGTCACGGCCGGATCGGCGGCGGCCCGGACGAGGAACGGAAGGGCCGCCACGGCGGAGGAGGCCACGCAGCCGCCCGAGTGGTGGATGCTCGAGAGGAGTTCGTCGGCGGCCTCCGCCGCCTCGTCCGGCCGGTACAGGGCCCGGAGACGGCCGGGGACGTCCGTGGCCGCCCCGTACGCGTGCTCCAGAGCGCCCCAGGCGATGTCGTCGACGCCGTCCGGCTCAGGCATGCGCGACCGCCCGCTTCTCGTACCGCAGCGCCGCCCCCGTCGCCACCGCGCCGAGCCCCTCCCACAGGCCGACGCCGATGAAGCCGGCCGGGGCGCGGCCGGTGGCGACCGCGAGGGTGAAGACGGCGCAGGTGAGGAGACGGAAGGGGACCGTCCAGCGGAAGAAGGGCTTCCAGTCGGCCAGGGCGGCCAGGACGTAGTAGACGCCCATGTTGAGCGCGGCCATCGAGGAGGCCGTCAGGAAGACCAGGGTGTGGTCTCCGTCCGCGCGCCCGCCCTCGGGTACCGGCTCGAAGCCCATGACGGTGAGCAGGGCGTCCGGGGCGACCAGGCCCACCACACCCAGAGCGGCGGCTAGCACGCCGAAGACCGCCATGGTCCAGCCGGACAGGGAACGGGGCAGACGCACGGCGGTCCTCCGTGGAACGAGAGCAGGGGCACACCCCGCGATCCGAGTACGCATTCGAATCGTGGGGTGTGCCCCTGCATATCGTGCGGCGGGGGCCGACTGCCAGTCGGCCCCCGCCTCATGTCACTTCAGCGCCGCTTCCATCATCTTCTGCGCCACCGGGGCCGCGAGGCCGTTGCCGCTGACCTCGGAGCGGGCCGCGCCCGAGTCCTCGATCATGACCGCGACGGCGACCTGCTTCCCGGTCGAGGAGTCCTTGGCGTAGGAGGTGAACCAGGCGTACGGCGTCTTGCTGTTGTTCTCGCCGTGCTGCGCCGTGCCGGTCTTGCCGCCGACCTCGGCGCCGTCCACGGCCGCGTTGGTGCCGGTGCCCTTCTCCACCACGGTCACCATCGCGCTCCGCAGCTGCTCGGCCGTCGAGGAGGACACGATCCGCTCGCTGTCCCCGTCCTCGAACGAGGTCAGCGGGTCGCCGTCGGAGTCGACGACCTCCGAGACCATGTGCGGGGCGGCCAGCAGACCGTCGTCGGCGATCGCCGCCGACACCATGGCCATCTGCAGCGGGGTGGCCGTCACGTCGAACTGGCCGATGCCGGTGAGCGCCGTCTGCGCCTTGTCCATGCCGGAGGGGTACACGCTCGCGTAGGCGCGGACCGGGACGTCCAGCTCGGCGTCGTTGAAGCCGAACTTCTCCGCCATCGCCTTCACCTTGTCCTGCCCCAGGTCGGCGGCCATCTTGGCGAAGACGTTGTTGCAGGAGTACTGGAGCGCGGTGCGGATCGTGGCGTTCTCGCAGGGCGCGGAGGCGTTCTCGTTCTTCAGCACGGTCCGGGTGCCCGGCAGGGTGTACGGGTCGGGGCTCTTCGTCGCCGTGTCCACGGAGCCGTACAGGCCGTCCTCCAGGGCGGCGGCCGCGACGACCAGCTTGAAGGTGGACCCGGGCGGGAGCGGCTGCCGGAGCGCGCGGTTCACCAGCGGCTTGTCCTCGTCGGTGGTCAGCTCCTTCCAGACGCCGCCGTCGTTCGTCCCGGAGATCTTCGACGGGTCGTAGGACGGGGTGGAGACCATGGCGAGGATCCGCCCGGTCGCCGGGTCGACGGCGACGGCGGCGCCCTTCTTGCTCCCCAGCGCCCGGTAGGCGGCCTTCTGCACGTCCGGGTCGATCGTGGTCACGACCGTGCCCGGCTGCTGCTGCTTGCGGGTGACGGCGTCCACCGGGTTCTTCAGCCGGTCGTCGGTGCCGTCGAGGACATGGGAGTAGATGCCCTCCAGCTGGGTGGCGCCGTACGCCTGAGAGCTGTAGCCGGTGACCGCCGCGTACAGCTCGCCGTCCGTGTAGGTGCGCTTGTACGCGAGATCCGATCCCTCCGTCCTCTTCGAGCCGGTGACCGGGGAACCGGCCACGACGATGTTCCCGAGCGGCTGCGCGTACTGCGCGATGGTCTTCCGCCGGTTCTTCGAGTCGTCCGCGAGCGCCTTGCCTTCGTACGCCTGGACCCAGGTGGCCCGCCCGAGGAGGGCGAGCACCAGGACCAGGACGAAGACCGACGTGTGCCTGATCGTCTTGTTCATCGCACTGAGGGGGACGAACGGACCGGTGGGGGACGTTCCGGATGTGTCCCGTTTCTCAGCGAACCGTCATGTCAGGGCGCCGTGTGATCATCATCAGGAGGGGGCCCTGGGGAGGGGCCGGAGACGTACGGGGCGAGGAGTCGGCGTGACCGCGGGTGGAGAGAAGGACGGTTCGTCCGTGCCGGACGAGGTGTGGGCGGAGTTCCTGAGGACCTCCGCCGAGGGCGGGGCCGACGCGCCGAAGGAGCCGTCCGCGCGGGCCCGCGAGGTCGCGGGAGGGCTCCGGGACCGGCCCGCGGAGCCGACGGCCTGGCGCGCGCACACGCCCGCGCGGCCCCGGCGGGGGAAGGGCTGGTACGTGGCGGGGCTCGTGGCCTCGCTGGTCCTGCTGGTCGTGGCCGTGGACCCGGGCGGCTTCATCGGCTGGTCCGGCGGTGACGCGGACGGGACGCCCCTCGCGCAGGAGTCGGCGAGGCCCGAGCAGGCGCCTCCCGCAGAGCCGGGCGGGCGGGCCACCCTCGACGAGCCCTTCCGGGGCTCCCCGGCGGCGCGCTGGGCGGACGGCACGGCCGGCATCACCGTGCCCGCCGCGAGGGCGACCGGCTGGATGAGCAGGGCCGAGGTGGAGCGGGCGCTCGCGCGGACCCGCGACTTCCTCGCCACCTCCAACCTGGACCCGGCGGTCCGGCGCGGCGCCCGCCCGGAGAGGGCGATCGCCCTGATGAACCCGCACCAGAAGGACGTCAGGACCTTCGTGACGACCTCGCTGCGCACCCCGGACGCGGACCACGACCCGCTGCTCCTCTTCAGCCGCTTCGACCCCGCGCAGGCGCGCCCGGCCGGGGACGTGGTGAAGACCCGCGGCCGCCTCTCCTACCGCGAGGGGCGGCTCGGCGCCCTGGAGGTGACCGCCGACGTCACGTACGTCTACCCGGTCGCGCCGGCCGGCGGCGGCGACGAGGTCGTGCGGGTGATCGTGCGGCGGGAGACCGTGGTGAGCTGGGACGATCCGGCGAAGGTCATCACCGAGAAGGGGACCTTCAGCCTCCTGTCGTACAAGACCGACATGACGAACGGCGGCTGCGACAACACGACCGGATCCTTCCGGCCGGAGTTCGGCGTGGGAGGCGCGGACGCCGCCCCGAGCGGCGGGACGGTCGACCCGTACGACCGCACGGCCCCGATCACCGAGGGCCAAGGCGGCTGCGCGACCGCGACGCGCTCCTGAGCCGAGCGTCGCCCGGACCGCGCGTCCGCGGCTCCCCGGCCCCGCCCGTGCCTCGGGCGCCCGGGGGCTCGGCCGTCGTGGGTGGGGACAGGCGGCTCAGCCCGTCCGTACGAAGCCCGACTCGTACGCCAGGATCACCGCCTGGGTGCGGTCGCGGGCGCCCAGTTTCGCCAGGACCGCCGCCACATGCGTCTTCACCGTGGCGGGGCCGACGCCCATCCGGTCGGCGATCTCGGCGTTCGTGAGGCCCGTCGCCACCAGGCGCAGCACCTCCGCCTCCCGCTCGGTGAGCCGCCCCGCCCAGGGCGGCGCCACCGGCGGCCGGCGGCGGGCGTGCTCGGCGGCCAGGCCGCGTACCGCCGCCGGGTAGAGCAGCGAGTCGCTCCGGGCGACCAGGCGGACCGCGCTCACCAGCTCCTCCGCCGCCGCCCGCTTCAGCAGGAAGCCCGCCGCGCCCACCCGCAGTGCGTCGTACACGTACGAGTCGTTCTCGAAGGTCGTCACCACCACGATCCGCGGCGGCTCCGCCATCCCGGCGAGGATCTGCTCGGTCGCCCGGATCCCGTCGATCTCCGGCATCCGCACGTCCATGAGGACGACGTCCGGCCGCTCCGCCCGCACCACCGACACCGCCTCGGCGCCGGTGGACGCCTCGCCGACGACCTCCAGGCCGTCCTCCGCGTCCAGGATGACCCGCAGGGCCGTACGGACCATCCGCTCGTCGTCGGCGAGGACGACCCTGATCGGGGCGCTCACCGGGGGATCCTGACCGCGAGGCGCCAGACGCCGTCCGCCGGGCCCGCCCCGGCGGTGCCGCCGAGCAGCCGGGCGCGCTCGGCGATCCCGCGCAGGCCGCGCCCGCCGTCGGGCCGGGTGACCGCGGGACGGTCGGGCAGGGGGTTCTCCATGGTGATCTCCAACTCCTCGGTACGGGCGTCGAGCCGTACGGTCACGGGCGCGCCGCCCGCGTGCCGGGCCGCGTTCGTCAGCCCTTCCTGGACGATCCGGTACGCCTCCCGGGACAGCGCCTCCGGTACGGAGCCCAGCGCCCCATCGACCGTCAGCGCCACACGCGGCCCGGCGCCCCGCACAAGGGCGTCCAGGGCGTCGAGCCCCGGCCCGGGGCCCTGCTCCGGTCTTCCGTCGTTCCTCAGCAGGCCGAGGACCCAGTCCAGTTCGCCGACCGTGCGCCGGGTGGTCTCCTCGATCGCGGTCAGCGCCTCCCGTACGAACTCCAGGTCGGCCGCGCCGCCGTCCAGGACCCGGCGGGCCGCGCCCGCCTGGAGGGTGACCGCGCTCAGGGCGTGGCCGACCGAGTCGTGCAGTTCGCGGGCGAGGCGGTTGCGGGACTCGGCCTCGGCGGCGCGCCGTTCGGCCGCCGCGAGCCGGTCCGCCGGGCTCGGCCCGAGGAGCCGGGGCGCCTGCCGGGCGAGCAGCGCCCCGGTGGCGGCGGCGACGGCGGCGAGCGCGAGCAGCATCAGGAGGCCCGCGGGCAGCGCCGCCCACAGCCACCCGTTCCGGTCGAGTCCCCAGAACTCGCCGAGCTCGGAGGCCCGCAGCCCCGGCGAGAACGGCAGCGCGAGGACCGCGACCGCGAACGGCGGCAGGGCGAGCGTCGCCCCGCTGATCAGTGCCCCGGCGCCCAGGTGCAGGGTGAACCAGGCGGCCGTCCGGCCCCTGGCCTCCCGGCCGCGCGCCGGGCCGTCCGCGAACCGGTCGGCGTCCACCCCGCACAGCGCCCGCGCCGCCGCCACCGACATCGGCCGGGCCAGCGGGAAGAGCGCGACGACCGCCGCGAGCGGCAGTCCCACCCCGTACGCTCCGAGTTGCACCCCGAGGCCGCCGGTGAACATGCCGCCGTCGTCGAGGAACGGCCCCATGACCAGGGTGCCGACCAGCCAGAACGGCATGAACAGCGCGCCGCCCAGGATCAGATGGAGCCAGCGCAGCCTGGCCCGCTGCCCGAAGAGAGCCCGCACCGGTCTCACGCCTCGGCGCTCCGTCGCCGCAGGAACAGTGCCACGCACGCGGCGAGGAGGAACCCGGTGATCATGTCGCCAGCGTAGGACAGCTGTACGAGCCCGGGGACGTGCTTCGACGGATCCGGGTCCGGCAGCAGCGCGACGAGCGACAGGTAGGCGCCCCAGCAGCCCACGGCACCCGAGGCCGTCCAGGCCAGGGCGAGCGTGGTGCGGACCCGGAGCCGGGCGGGCCGGCGCAGCACCAGGAAGAGGGTCAGGACGACGGCGACGACGACGAAGACGAACCGGTCGGCCTCCAGGACGTAGTCGTCGGAGTCGCGTTCGGCGATCAGCCGGGCGGACAGGCCCGTGGTCGCACCGGTGGCCCACAGCAGGTGGAGCGCGGCGGGCACGAGGGCGACGACCGCGCCGGCCACGGCGAGGGCCCGCGCCCCGGGCCCGGACGTGCGGGCGGACAGCTCGCCGAGCCGGCCCTGCCAGAGGTGGCTCCAGCGGTCCCGGGCGTACAGGGCGAAGAGGGTGCCGAGGGAGAGGCCCTGGAGGATGAACCCGCCGTAGACGACGCCGAAGACCCACTCGTCCAGGAAGGGTTCGGCGGGTGCGGCGGCCTTGTCGTCGCCGGTGACGAGGGCGACCGCGAGCTGTCCGGGGTAGCCGGTCATGATCGGGGCGAGGAGCCCGGTCGCCGCCCACATGGGGAGGGCGAGCAGCCAGGCGGGGAACCTGCGGCCCCAGGCCTGGGTGAGCAGCAGGGCCAGGACGACGACGAGGACGTCGGCGACGACCGAGACCGCGTTGACGATCACCATCATCTGCGGGTGCTCCAGGAGCACGCTCCCGGCCGGGATGCCGAGCCTGCCGCCCGCCACCCAGACGACCTTGAGCGAGATGTACGGGAGGCAGGCGAGGATCGCGAGGGCGCGCAGCGCCCGGCGGGCGGCGCTCGCGCGGTGGCCGGCGGCGGGTGCCGGGGTGAGGGGGGACGCGGTCTGTGTCATGGCTCCACGCTCCCGTGCGGGCCCCGGTCGCCACCTCCTGCTCAGCGGTGAACCGCCTCCGCCGCACGGGGGAGGAGCCCTCCTCCCCGGATCCGCCGCCACGGGAATCGGCCCGTCGCCACCACGGGAATTGACCCGTGATTCTGATGATCGATTGACCCTCCTGCGCGGGTCAATGCGCCTCTAGAGTAGTGATCATGAACGAGATCGAGACCTTCGCCCCGCTCCTCACCCGCGCCGCCACCGCCGAGACCACGGCCGACCCGAGCAGCGTGATGACCCTCCTCGCCGACTCCGACACCACCGGCGGTCAGCTCACCAGCTACCGCTCCTCGTTCGCGAAGGGCGCGGTCGGCGCCCCGGCGCACTTCCACACCAAGGCCTCGGAGATGTTCTTCGTGCTCGGCGGCTCGCTCCAGGTCCTGGTCGGCGAGGAGCTGACGGTCCTGGAGCAGGGCGACTTCCTCCTCGTCCCGCCGCACACCCCGCACGCCTTCGCGGCGGCGCCCGGCGCCGAGGCCGACGTCCTCTTCGTCTTCACGCCCGGCATGGCCCGCTTCGACTACCTGCGGCTCCTCGGCCGCGTCATGCGCGGCGAGGCCAGCTTCGAGGAGATCAAGGCCTCCTCGGAGCAGTACGACAACCACTACGTCGACAGCCCGGTCTGGCAGAAGGCCCTCGCTGACCGGGCGTGACGGGCTGATCAGAGGCGGCGGGTCGCCAGCGTCAGCCGGTCCCGCGCGTCGAACAGCGCGTCCTTGATCATCTGCTCGTGGGCCGGGGTGAGCCGCGCCACCGGCACCGAGCAGCTGATCGCGTCCCGCGCCGGGGTCCGGTAGGGGATCGCGACGCCGAAGCAGCGCAGCCCCAGGGTGTTCTCCTCGCGGTCCACCGAGTAGCCCTGCTCGCGGATGACGCGCAGCTCCTCGATGAGCTTCTCGCGGTCGGTGATCGTGTGCTCGGTCAGCGCCGGGAGCGTCTCCGGGAGCAGCTTGCGCACCTGCTCGTCGCTGTGGGTGGCGAGCAGCGCCTTGCCCAGCGAGGTCGAGTGCGCGGGCAGCCGGCGCCCGACCCGGGTGAACGGCCGCAGGTAGTGCTGGGACTGACGGGTCGCCAGATAGACGACGTTGGTGCCGTCGAGCCGTGCCAGGTGGATGGTCTCGGTGGTGTCGTCGGAGAGCCGGTCGAGGGTGGGCCGGGAGGCCGCCACCACCTCGTCGCCGTCGATGTACGAGGTGCCGACGAGCAGCGCCCGCACCCCGATGCCGTACCGCGTGCCCGTGGCGTCCGTCTCCACCCAGCCCAGCTCGACCAGGGTGCGCAGCAGCATGTACAGGCTGGACTTGGGATAGCCGACGGCCTCCTGGACGGCGGCGAGGGAATGCATCCCGGGGCGTCCCGCGAAGTACTCGAGCAGCTCCACGGTCCGCACCGCGGACTTCACCTGTGCCCCACCCGCGTCGGCAGTCGCCATGGCCCTCGCCCCTTTTCCGTTGTCCGGCCGTCCACCGGCCACCCCGGCCGAAGGGGGCCCTTGTGGAGACGGCCGGGCCGTCAATAGAGTCCCGTCCAGATGCGTTCATCTACGGGAACTGTGTTCAGAATAGCGAACAGGGGCGTGGCGGTGGCGGCAGAACCAGTGTGGAGTGTGGACCCCCGGACGGGGAAGCCGCGCGAGCAGGTTGCGGTGGAGGCCACAACCGAGGAGGTCGACCGCGCCGTCAGGGCCGCGCACGCCGCCCGTGAGGCCCTCGCCGACCGTGCGGTGCGGGCCGCCTTCCTCCGTACCGCCGCCGACCTCCTCGACGCCTCGGGCGAGCACGTCGTCGAGGCGGCCGACGCCGAGACCGCCCTCGGACCCGTCCGCCTCACCGGCGAACTCGCCCGCACCACCGCCCAGTTGCGGGCCTTCGCCGAGGTCGTCGAGGACGGCTCCTTCCTCGACGTCCGGATCGACCTCCCCGACCCCGGAGCCACCCCGCCCCGGCCCGACATGCGCCGCTGGAAGATCCCGCTCGGCGTCGTCGCCGTCTACGCCGCCAGCAACTTCCCGCTCGCCTTCTCCGTCCCCGGCGGCGACACCGCGAGCGCCCTCGCCGCCGGCTGCCCCGTGGTGATCAAGGCCCACCCCGACCACCCGGCCACCTCCGAGCTCTGCGCCTCCCTGCTGCGCCGGGCCGCCGCCAAGGCCGGACTCCCCGAGGACGTCGTCGTCCTCGTCCACGGCTTCGACGCGGGCGTGGAGCTCGTCCGCCACCCGCTCGTCGCGGCGGCGGGCTTCACCGGCTCGATCCGCGGCGGCCGGGCCCTCTTCGACGCGGCCGTCGCCCGGCCCGTCCCCATCCCCTTCCACGGCGAACTCGGCTCCCTCAACCCGGTCGTGGTCACCGAGGCCGCCGCCGCGGAGCGCGCCGAGGACATCGGTGCCGGGCTCGCCGGCTCCATGACCCTGGGCGCCGGCCAGTTCTGCACCAAGCCCGGCTTCGTCCTCGCCCCCCGGGGCGAGGACGGCGACCGCTTCCTCCACGCCCTCACCGCCGGTGTCAGCGAGACCGAACCGGCCGTCATGCTCGACCACCGGATGCGGGACGCCTTCGTCGCCGGGGTCGCCGAGCGCGCCGCGCTCGCCGGAGTGGACACCCCGGTCACCCCCGGCGCGGGCGGCGCCCACACCGTCAGCGCCGGCGTCCTCGCCGTCGACGCGGCCGTGCTCGCCGACGGCGGCCACCGCCCCCTCCTGGAGGAGTGCTTCGGACCGGTCACCGTCGTCGCCCGCTACTCCACCCGGGAGGAGGTCACCGCCGTCCTCGGCCTGCTGCCCGGCAACCTCACCGCCACCCTGCACATCGCCGAGGACGACGAGGCGGCCGCCCCGCTGCTCGCCGCACTCACGCCGCTGGCCGGCCGCGTCCTCGTCAACGGCTGGCCCACCGGCGTCGCCGTCGCACCCGCCCAGCACCACGGCGGCCCCTACCCGGCCACCACCTCCACCTCCACCTCGGTCGGCGCGACCGCGATCGAGCGCTGGCTGCGACCGGTCACCTACCAGTCGACCCCCGGCCACCTGCTCCCGCCGGAACTCCGCGACGGCAACCCGCTGGGACTCCCGAGGCGCTGACCGTCACTGCCCCACACGCACCACGATCTTCCCGAAGTGCGTGTTCGACTCCATCAGCCGATGGGCGTCGGCGATCCGCTCCAGACCGTCGAAGGTCTCGGCGATCACCGGCGCCAGGGAGCCGTCCCGCAGCCCCGAGCCGATGAACCCGGCCGCGCGGCGGCGCCCCTCCTCCGTCCTGGCGAGCGCCCCGTTCGCGTACGTGTGCGTGGTCAGCGGCCAGTTCCGCGACAGCTCCGTCGGCCGCGGGTCCAGCCAGCCGTACAGCACGGCGGTGCCGCCGGTCCGCAGCGCGTCCCCGAGCCGGGCGAAACCGGGCCCGCCGATGGCGTCGAAGGCCAGGTCCGCGCCCGCCCCGCCGGTGATCCGCCGCACCTCCTCGACCAGGTCCTCGGTGTCCGTGGCGATCACGTGCGCCGCCCCGAGCTCAAGGAGCCGCTTCCGCTTGCCCTCGCCGCGCGTGGTGGCGATCGGCACCGCCCCGACCCGCAGCGCGATCTGGACGGCGGCGGTGCCCACGGAGCTGGACGCCCCCGTGATCACCACGTGCTCGCCCGCGCCGAGACCGCCGGTCAGCACCGTCCCGCCGTACGCGGTGAAGTACGAGAGCCAGACCGCCGCCGCCGTCACCGCGTCCACCCCCTCGGGCCGGGCCACCACGTACTCCTCCGGCAGCACCACCCGCTCCGCGTACACGCCGTACGTCCCGAAGTCGAAGTTGGCCGCCGCCATCACCGGATCGCCCGGGACGTACGCGGTGACCCCCGCGCCGACCGCCTCGACCACGCCCGCCGCCTCGTAACCGAGCCGCGAACCCGGCAGCGTCGGCGGGTAGTAGTAGGTGCCGGCGCGGAACAGCGCCTCGGCGCGGTTGAGTCCGATCGCCTCGACCCGGACGAGGACCTCCCCGGGGCCGGGGTCCGGCAGCGGCACCTCCTCCACGGTCAGCACCTCGGGACCGCCGAGCTCATGGAAGAGAACTGCCTTCGTCGTCATGCCTGTTGTCGTCATGAACTCGACGTTAGGGAGGGCGGAAGAGACGATCCATGTCCCCAGGACTCCCCACCATGTCCGATCGTCTCGCACGCTACGGTTCGGACCATGGACGTACTGAGCGATGCCATCGCCGCCATGCGCACCGGGCGCCCGCACTCCTCCCGCACCGTCCGGTTCGCCCCCTGGGGCTTCCGCTTCCCGCCGAGCAGGGGCGCCGGATTCCACGTCGTCCTCCAGGGGACCGCCTGGCTGCTGCCCCCGGACGACGCCGCCCCCGTCCGGCTCGGCCCCGGTGATGTCGTCCTCCTCGCCCACGGCACCGGCCACGGCCTCGCCGACCGGCCCGACACCCCGCTCGTCGACGCCCTCCCCGCCCCCGACGGCTCCTGGCCCACCCGCCCCGACCGGGGGCCCGTCGGCGCCGAGGAGACCCTGCTCCTCTGCGGCGCCTACCAGCTCAGCCGGGCCCGCGCCCACCCGCTGCTCACCGACCTGCCGCCCTACGTCCACCTCCCCGCACGGGTCGGATCCCACCCCCGGCTGCGCGCCGCCGTCGACCTGCTGGGCGCCGAACTCGCCGAGCCCCAGCCGGGATCCGACGCGATCGTCCCCGCCCTCCTCGACACCCTGCTCCTGTACCTGCTGCGCACCTGGTGGCTCGCCGAGCGCGCCGACCGGTCCACCGGCTGGTCGGCCGCGCTGAGCGACCCGGCCGTCGCGGGCGCCCTGCGCGCCCTCCACGGCGAGCCCGCCAGGGCGTGGACGGTCGAGGAGCTCGGCGCGCTCGGCGGCCTCTCCCGCGCCGCGTTCGCCCGCCGCTTCACCGCCCTGGTCGGACGCCCGCCCCTCGCGTACCTCACCTGGTGGCGCATGACCACGGCGGGCCGCCTCCTCCGCTCCGACGACCTGCCCCTCCGCGCGGTCGCCGAACGCTCCGGCTACTCCTCGGAGTTCGCCTTCGCCAAAGCCTTCAAGCGCGCGTACGGGGTGGCGCCGGGCCAGTACCGCAAGGGCGCCTAGGGCTTGTCAGGACGCTTTCGCCCACGGTCGAAGCGGCACCGGGCAGTGGCCACCCGCTACGACGAGCGCCGTTACGTCCACCTCGGCACCGCCACCGCGGCAGCCCTCACGGTCTGGCTCCGAACGTGATCCACGGGCGAACTAGTCGGCGACGACCCCGGTGTTCTGGCAGGCGGTCAGCAGCCAGCGGCCGTCGGCCTGCTTCGAGATCACGTACAGCGGGGCGCCCTCGCTCTCCTCGCCCGGGGCCAGGTAACGCTGACGGACCTTGACCGCCGCGACGTCGGGCCTGATGAAGAGCACGTGGACCACCTCGTAGGTGACCTGGCCGTCCCAGCTCGCCGCGGGGAGGACCTTGCGGGTGAACTCCGAGATCGCGTCGAGGCCGATGAGGACCTTGCCGTGGGCCGTCGTCCACATCGCGTCCGGGTGGAAGAGGCTGAGGAACTCCTCGGGGTCCTTGTTCTGCTGGGAGTGTTCGACGGTGGCGACGAGCCGGCTGATCGCTTCGATGTCCGCCGCGTGGGATGTGGATTCCGTGGTCATGTGGATCATCGTCACACCTCAAGTCCGATTGAGGTCAAGCGTGCGATCGCATGGCGCTGTTGAGCATGACCCGACATCCGGCGCGGTTCCCGCACAAGCTGCCCGGGGGCCCTGAGCCCAAGACGACGAGCTGGGCGCGAGACACCGCAGTGGTTCGCGGACGGCACCTGCTCGGTCGGTCCGCCCGTCAACCTGCGTCCCATCGCGGGGAGTGACTTTCCCGAGGGAGCGGAGCTTGGCGTAGCTCGCCCCCGCGGATGAGGCGGCCGGAGCCGCCGCACCCACACCGTCTCGCTGCGTTACCTTCTGGTTACTTTCCGTTGCGGGGCGGACCGGTTCCGTGACTCTGCGGGCGTGCCTGCCTCACCATCATCTGGAGGAGTTCCACCATGGCTACTTCCGTACAGCTCGACCGTGCCCAGAAGCGCTTCGACCTCTGGGACGTCAACGGCGACGGCCAGATCGACCGGTCCGACTGGCAGGCCGAGGCCCAGCGCATCCTCCAGGCTTTCGGTGAGGCCCCCGTCTCCCCGGCCGGCCGCGCGCTGACCGAGGCCTACCTGGGCATGTGGTCGTTCTTCGCCGACAAGGCCGGGATCGACGATCAGGACGGCGCGCTGACGCCCGAGCAGTTCAACCACATCGCCGAGGAGCACATCCTGGAGAACGGCGGCGCGGGCTTCGGCCGGGTCGTCAAGCCGACCATCCAGGCCATGGTCGAGCTGGTGGACGTGGACGGCGACGGCCAGGTCAACCCGGCCGAGTTCAAGATGTGGCTCGACGCCATCGGCGTCTCGAACATCGAGCCGGCCGAGGCCTTCCGGCAGATCGACGTCGACGGTGACGGCCGGCTCTCCGTCGAGGAGCTGGTGCAGGCCGTCCGCGCCTACCACCTGGGCGACATCGACGTGCCCCTGCTCGGGCGCTGAGCGCCGGTCGGCCCGAGCCGGGACAGTTTCCCTGCTCGGGCCGACCGGGCGTTTCCGGCACGGACCAGCCACATGATCGGCCCGCCGATCGGGCCGGGCTCGTGAGGCCCGGTGCCCCCGATCCGGCCTGATCGACAAGGCGCCGTCTAGACCGTCCTGCGGCGCGGCAGCCGCAGGGCGGCCAGGGTCGTCACGGTCAGCAGGCCGGCGCTGATCAGGAGGCTCGTGCGCAGGGCCGTCGTCATGTCCTGGGCCGCCAGCGAGCCGAAGACCGCGATCGCGAGCGCGCCCGCCGTCTGCCGGATCGCGTTCAGGAGGCCCGCCGCCGTACCAGCCCGCTCCGCCGGGACGGCCTCCATCATCGCCGCGATCAGCGGCGGCAGGGAGAAGCCCGCACCCAGCGCGAGCGGTACGAGGAGCAGGGCCTGCGCCACCCGCGAGGTGTCCGCGTCCACGGTGAGCAGACCCAGCAGCCCGGCCACGGCGACCGTCTGGCCCACCACGATCGGCAGCCGCGCCCCGTACCGCGCCGCCACCCTCGCCGACAGGATGTTCACCCCGGCGAGCAGTCCCGTCATCGGCAGGAACATCAGCCCCGCGCCGAGCGCCGAGAGCCCGAGTACCTGCTGGAAGAAGAGACCGAACACGAAGACCATGCCGTAGAAGGCCACGCTGTTCGCCGAGCCCGCCGCCACCGCCACCGCCACCGTCGTGTTCCGGAACAGCCCGAGCGGCACCATCGGGTGCCGGCGCCGCGCCTCGACGAGCAGGAACGCGGCGAAGGCGACCACCGCCACCCCGAGCGCCCACCAGGCCTCCGTGCCGCCCTCGATGGCGGCGAAGGTCAGCGCCCCGAGCGCCGTCATCGCCGTCAGCTGCCCCGGCAGGTCCAGCGGGGCCTCCCGGCGCGCCGAGCGGGCCACCCGGGTCAGCAGGGCGAGCGCGAGGAGCCCGAGGGGCAGGTTGATGAAGAAGATGCCGCGCCAGCTCCAGGCCGTGGTCAGCGCCCCGCCCGCGACCGGACCGAGCGCCACGGCGACCGTGCCGCCCGCCGCCCACAGCGACACCGCCCGCGCCCGCCGCCCCGGATCGCCGTACGCCTCCCGTACGAGGGCCAGCGAGGCCGGCAGCATCACGGCCGCCGCCGCGCCCTGCACCGTCCGGGCCGCGAGGAGCCCCGGGAGGCCCGGGGCCAGACCGCAGGCGGCCGAGGCGAGCGTGAAGACGACGACCCCCGCCCCGTACGCCCGGCTCGCCCCCACCCGGTCGGCCAGCGCCCCGCTGGAGAGCAGCAGCGCGGCGAAGGCGAGCGTGTAGGAGTCCACCACCCATTGGAGGCCCGTCATGCCGGCCCCGAGGGCGGATCCGATCGCGGGCAGGGCGACGTTGACGACGGAGGTGTCGAGGGTGATCAGGGCGAAGCCGAGCATGGCGGCCGCGAGCGCCGGGCCGGGGGAGGGGGTGTCGTGACGGACAACGGGGGCCTTGGCGAGGACTGTTGAGGACATGCGTCCAGCTTCGTGACCAGCGGGCCCGTACAGTAGTGGCGGGAATGCCATACGACCGGAGGTTCTGGCCATGATCGTCGAGTCCCGTGTCCGGGGCGTCCAGCGCGTCGCCGTGATCGCCGCCCCGCCCGTCTCGATGTTCAACCTGGCCATCCCGGAGATGCTCTTCGGCAAGGTCGAGGTCGACGGCGCACCGGGGTACGAGACGGTCATCTGCGCCCCCGACCCCGGGCCCGTCACCACCACCGGCGGCCTCGACCTGGTCGTCCCGCACGGGCTCGACGCCGTCGCCGGGGCCGACACGGTGATCCTCGCGGGCAGCGGCGCCTACACGGACCCCGACCCGCGCGTCCTCGACGTCCTGCGCGCGGCCGCCGCCGGAGGCAAGCGGATCGCGTCCATCTGCACCGGCGCCTTCGCGCTCGCCGAGGCCGGACTGCTCGACGGCCGGGCGGCGACGACGTACTGGGCGTACCGGCCGCTGCTCGCCGCCCAGTACCCGGCCGTCGACCTCCAGGACGACGTCCTCTTCGTCCAGGACGGCCCCGTCCTCACCTCCTCCGGATACGCGGCGGGCATCGACCTCTGCCTGCACGTCATCCGCACCGACCACGGCGCCGCCGTCGCCAACACCGTCGCCCGGCTCGCCCTCGTCGCCCCCGTCAGGCCCGGCGGCCAGACCCAGTTCACCCAGACCCCGCTGCCGCCCGAGCGCGGGGTCTCCTTCGCCGACACGCGCGCGTGGGCGATGGAACACCTCGACGAACCCCTCGGCCTCACCGACCTCGCCCGGCACGCCCGGGTCTCCGTCCGCACCCTCTCGCGCCGCTTCCACGCCGAGACCGGCGTCAGCCCGCTCCAGTGGCTGCTGCACCAGCGCGTCGAGCGGGCGAAGGAACTCCTGGAGGCCACCTCCCTCGCCATGGACCAGGTCGCCCGTGAGAGCGGCCTCGGCTCCGCGGACTCCCTCCGCCAGCACCTCCTGCGCCGCACCGGCCTCACCCCGAGCGCCTACCGGGCCTCCTTCAGCCGCCTGGTGCTCCGCCTCACACCGGGGGCCGGAACGGAATGAGGAGGCCGGGCGGGGCGTTGGCCCGTACGGAACACCCACCACGGAACCCCCCACCGGCAACCCCTCGGAGAGAAGTCACATGCGCGTCGAGATCTGGAGCGACATCGCCTGCCCCTGGTGCTACATCGGCAAGGCCCGCTTCGAGAAGGGGCTCGCGGCCTTCGCCCACCGCGACGACGTCGAGGTCGTGCACCGCTCCTTCGAGCTCGACCCGAACCGGGCCAAGGGCGACACCGGACCCGTCCTGGAGATGCTGGCGAAGAAGTACGGCCGCACCCTCGACGAGGCCCGCGCCATGGAGGCGCACGTCGCCTCGAACGCCCACTCCGAGGGCCTCGAGTACCTCACCGACGGCCGCGACCACGGCAACACCTTCGACATCCACCGGCTGCTTCACCTCGCCAAGGAGCGCGGCCGTCAGAGCGAGCTCCTGGACCTGGCCTACCGGGCCAACTTCGCCGAGGAGCGCTCCGTCTTCGACGCCGAGACCCTGGTGACCCTCGGAGTCGAGGCCGGTCTCGACGAGGCCGAGGTCCGGACCGTCCTCGCCGACGACTCCGCCTACGCCGATGCCGTACGCGAGGACGAGCGGGAGGCCGCCGAACTCGGCGCCAACGGCGTGCCCTTCTTCGTCCTCGACCGCCGCTACGGCGTCTCCGGCGGCCAGCCCGCCGAGGTCTTCACCCAGGCGCTCGAACAGGCCTGGCAGGGCCGCGTCCTCCAGCCGGTCGGCTCCGACGCGGAGGTCTGCGGCCCGGACGGCGCCTGCGAGGTCCCGCAGGCCTGACCGCTCTGCGCCGCACAGCGTCCGACCTGCGGAAATAAGCGCGACTTGGGTTTCCCCACGATCGAATCGCCATTGACGGGTGATCGTGGGGAAACCAGGGTGGGGGCATGGATTCCCTTGACCAGCCGCTCGGCGGCGCCGAGTTCGCGCCCAAGAAGACCTACCTGAACACCTCCGCCTGCGGACTGCTGCCCCGCCGGACCGTCGAGGCCGTCACCCTCCTCGCCCAGGAGACCGCCGACGGCCGCTCCGGCGGCGCCGGCAGCTTCGACATCGTCGACGAGGCACGCGCCGCCTTCGGCCGGATCGCCGGCGTCTCCCACGAGCGCGTCTCCGTCGGCAGCTCGGTCGCCGTCCACTGCGGGATGGTCGCCCAGTCGCTGCCCGCCGGGTCCGAAGTCCTCTTCCCCGAGGGCGACTTCTCCTCCGTCATCACCCCCTTCACGATCCGCGGCGACCTCAAGACCCGCTTCGTGCCCCTGGAGCAGCTCGCCGAGTCCGTCCGGCCCGGGACCGCGCTCGTCGCCTTCTCGGCCGTGCAGTCGGCGGACGGGCGTACGGCCGACTTCGCGGCGATCCGGGAGGCGGCGGCCGCCCACGGCGCCCGCACCCTCCTCGACGCGACCCAGTCGGCGGGCTGGCTGCCGCTGAACGCGGGGGAGTGGGACTACACGGTCGCCGGCGGCTACAAGTACCTGCTCTGCCCGCGCGGGGCGTCCTTCCTCACTGTCACCGAGGAGGCGCAGGACTCGCTCCTCGCGATCCACGCCAACTGGGTCAGCGGCGAGGAGCTGTGGGTGAACAGCTACGGCCCGGTCCGTGAACTGGCCCGTTCCGCCCGCCGGTTCGACGAGCCGGCGGCCTTCCTCTCGTACCACGGGGCGGCCCGTTCGCTCGCCCTCCTGGAGGAGATCGGCATCGAGCGGATCGAGGCCCACGACAAGGGGCTCGCGGCCCGCTTCCGCTCCGGGCTCCTCGCCCTCGGGCACGCGCCGGTCATGGACGACTCGACCGTCGTCGCGGTCCCCGGCCTCGGAGACCGCGCGGACGCGCTGCGCGAGGCGGGCGTCCTGCTCTCGGCCCGCGCGGGCAATCTGCGGGCCTCCTTCCACCTGTACAACACGGCGGCGGACGTGGACCACGTCCTGGAGGTCCTGGCGGGCTGATCCGACGCCCTAGCAGACGGCCCCCGCCCCCGGCGGGCAGGCGCCCTCCTCGCCCGCCTCCTCGGTCAGGTTCTCGCCCACGAGGCCGAGCAGGCGGGCGAGCTCCGCCCGGTCGGCGGGGGCGAGACCGGCCAGCGTGCAGTCCTCCAGGTCCCTCCAGGCGCCCTCGACGCCGGCGCGCAGGGCCAGGCCCTGCTCCGTCGCCTCGACCAGGACCGCGCGCCGGTCGGCCGGGTCCGGGCTGCGGCGGACGTAGCCGCACTGCTCCATGCGCTGGAGCATCTTCGTCACCGTGGACGGGTCGAGGCCGAGCGACTGGATGAGCTCCGACTGGCGGACCGCCCCGCAGTCCCACAGGCGCATCATCATCAGTTCCTGGCCCGGGTAGAGCCCGAGGTCCCGCAGCCGCCGGCCCATGGCGATCCGGTGCAGCCGCGCGACCCACGCAAGGGCGTGGCTGACGGTCCCGCCGCAGGCGGCGGGGGGCGACGGCTCGGCGGACGTGGTGGTACAGGCGGGGTCGGTTCCCGGCATGTGGACTCCTCGGGGCGGCTCTTGCCACAAGATTACCTTGGTCGGCCAATGAATGGGTTACAGTGACAGCGGCCCGATTAGTTGGCCGACCACATATTCATGTGAGGGACAGCCGTGACCACTGCATTCGACCCGATCGACCTCGCCGGAACCCGCCTCGCCAACCGCATCGCGATGGCCCCCATGACCCGCAGCCGTGCGAACGGCGAGGACGGCACCCCTCCGGCGATCGTCGCCGAGTACTACGCCCAGCGCGCCTCCGCCGGACTGATCATCACCGAAGGCATCCAGCCCGTCGCCGAGGGCCAGGGCTACCCCAACACCCCCGGACTCCACAGCCGCGAGCAGATCGCCGCCTGGCGCGAGGTCACCACCGCCGTCCACGAGCGCGGCGGCCGGATCTTCGCCCAGCTCATGCACTCCGGCCGGATCGGCCACCCCGACATCCTCGACGGCGACCTCCACCCCGTCGGCCCCTCGCCCGTCGCCGCCGCCGGCCAGGTCTACACCCACGAGGGCCCCAAGGCCTTCGTCGCCCCGCGCGAGCTCACCGGCGACCAGGTGCGCGAGGCCGTCGCCGGCTTCGCCTCCGCCGCCCGCAACGCCGTCGAGGCCGGCTTCGACGGCGTCGAGATCCACGGCGCCAACGGCTACCTGATCCAGCAGTTCCTGGCCTCCGGCTCCAACCACCGCACCGACGAGTGGGGCGGCTCCGTCGAGAACCGCATCCGCTTCGCCGTCGAGGTCGTGAAGGCCGTCGCCGCCGAGATCGGCCCCGAGCGCACCGGCCTGCGCATCTCCCCGGCCAACACCCTCAACGACATCAGCGAGACCGACACCGACGAGCTCTACACCGAGCTGCTCACCGCGATCGAGCCCGTCGGCATCGCCTACCTCCACGTCCTGGAGACCGGCCCCGAGCGCCGCCCGCTCGTCCTCGACCTGCGCAAGCGGTTCGCCGGCACCTTCATCCTCAACCCGTCCACCGGCGCCGACCCGACCGGCGCCGAGTCCCTCGCCCTGATCGAGGACGGCGTCACCGACCTCGTCGCGTACGGCAGGCTCTTCATCGCCAACCCCGACCTGCCCGCCCGCCTGCGGACCGACGGCCCGTACGCCACCCCGGACCCCGCCACCATGTACGCCGGCGGCCCCGCGGGCTACATCGACTACCCGGCGCTGTAGTCGCCGCGGTCCCCGGGCACGGAGAAGGGGCGGGCGTCCGGGCGTCCGGACCCCCGCCCCTCCCGCGTACGACATGCGTGACGGGTACGGATTCCTACCAGGCCTCCGTGACCGCCCGGCGCGCACCCTCCAGGTCCACCGCGCGGCCCGACTCGCCGAGCGCCGCACCCAGGGCGGCGAGCGAGGACTGCACGGCCCCCGGCGTCGCGTCCACCCCGTAGTGGTTGACCCGGATCATCTCCTTGGCCAGCGCCCCGCCGCCCGCGATCAGCGGCAGCGACGGATCGGCCGCGAGGGCCTTCGCCACCAGCTCCGAGGCGTCCAGGTCCGCGGGCGTGCGCAGCGTCGTCGCCACCGGGGCCGCGTCCCCCGCCTCGTACACATACGGCTCAAGACCGCCGCCCAGGGCCAGCGCGCCCGCACGGGTCGCGGCCGCCGCCGAGGCGTGCCGGGCCATCAGCGCGTCCAGACCCTCCGCCTCGATCCGCTCCAGGCAGGCCTCCAGGGCCAGCATCTCCAGCTGCGCCGGAGCGTGCAGCAGCGCCTTGCGGCCGCCGTCGATCCAGCGCTCCTTCCAGTCCAGGAGGGAGAGGTAAGAGCGGCGCGGCGCGGCCGGGTTGGCGGCGAACCGCTCCCAGGCCCGTGCGCTCACCGACACCGCCGACACGCCCGCCGGGCCGCCCATCGCCTTCTGCGCGCCGATGATGCACATGTCCACGCCCCAGGCGTCGGGCAGCACCGGCTCCGCGCCGATCGACGCCACCGCGTCCAGGTAGAACAGCGCGCCGTGCGCCCGCACGACCTCGCCGATCTCCGCCACCGGGTTCGTGTTTCCGGTCGCCGCCTCCGCGTGCACGAGCGACACGAAGTCGATCTCCGGGTGCTCGGCGAGCGCCCGCTCCACCTGCTCCGCCGTCACCGCCGTGTGGAAGGGCACCTCGAGGTCGACGACGGTCGCCCCGCAGTCCCGGAGCCAGTTCCCGAAGGTCTGCCCGTACGGACCGGTGACGACGTTCAGCGCGGTCGAACCGGCCCGCGCGCCGCTGCGGATGCACCCCTCCAGGGGCAGCAGCGCCTCGCCCTGGGTGATCACCACGTCCTGCTCCGTGGAGAGCAGGGCGGCCACCCGGCGCTCGATGGACGCGAAGTGCGCGGCGGTCAGCGGGGCCAGGTCCAGCAGCGGATGTGTCACGGTCACGGGGTTCCTTCTTCGGTGTCGCATGCGTGTCGCATACATCGGTTCGGGCTCGTGCCAGCGTAAGTGCTCGCCCGGAGGGATCCGCCGTCACGGTGCTGTCCGGAACGTGTCACAGGGCTCGGACCACCACTTCCCCCGGCGTCCCGGCGGTGGGATGTTTCGGGCCGGAGCGGCCCCTTGCCCGGGGCCGCCAGGAGGAGACGGGGTGGACACCATGGCTCGGAGCAGCGGGAGAAGCGGCAGAACCGGAACAGGGGCGAAGGGAAGGGCGCGGCTGCGCCGGGCGGCGGTGGCCACCGCGGCGCTCGCCGTCGCGGCACCCCTGACCCTCGCGGCCTCCGGAGACGCGGGAGCGGCGGAGACGGCGTGGGCGGCCGGGATGCGCTCGATCGTCTTCGCCCGCTACGACACGGCGGCGCCCGTCGAGGACCTGTACACGATCTCCCCGCTCGGCGGGACACCCGTCCAGCTCACCCACACCCCCACCGTCAGCGACGTGATGCCCAGCTGGTCCCCGGACCGCAAGCGGGTGGCGTTCCTCCGCTACGGTTCCGACGGCGCGATCGACGGCATCTGGACCATGGCGATCACGGGCGGCGACCTGAAGCCCGTGCCCGGCACCCAGGGCGCCTCCGACCCGGCCTGGTCCCCGGACGGCACGCGGATCGCCTACTCCAAGCCCGTCGGCAGCGAGCGCGAGATCTACGTGACCGACCTCGACGGCTCCCCGAACACCCGGCTCACCACCACCGCGGAGGACGAGTACCACCCGACGTGGTCCCCGGACGGCGGGCAGCTGGCGTACAGCCGCACGGACGGGGCCGGACACAGCCGGCTGATGCGGATCCAGCTCTCCACCCTGGCGCAGACGCCGGTCACGCTGGCCGGCTTCCAGGACTGGACGCCCGACTGGTCACGCGGCAACCAGATCGCCTTCAGCCGGGTGGACTCCACCGGCTTCACCCACCTCTTCGCCGTCCTCCCCGACGGCTCCGGAATACACCGCATCACCTCGGCCCGCGCCAACGACAAGTCCCCCTCCTGGTCGCCGGACGGCAGGCGCCTGGTCTTCACCCGGGGCGGCACCGACGACGCGGACCCCGAACACCTCTTCGTGGTGCGGGGCGACGGCACCGCGCTCCTCCAGCTCACCAAGACCGACTCGCACGATCTGGAGGCTGACTGGCGCCCGTGACGGCCCCGGGGGTGCCGCGCCGACCGTGACGAACACCGCCGCCCGGGACCCGGGCGGCGGCTCGTAGAGTGCAGACATGAGCGATCACGAGGTGCTGCACGTGAAGGGGCGGGTGCTCGTCGGCCCGGAGGACGTCCGCGACGAACTGTGGTGCGTCGACGGGCGGATCACCTTCGAGCGGCCCGCCGCCGAAGCGGTCACCGTCGAGGGCTGGGCGCTCCCCGGACTCGTCGACGCCCACTGCCACGTCGGCCTCGACCGGCACGGCCCCGTCGACGAGGCCACCAGCGAGAAGCAGGCCCTCACCGACCGGGACGCCGGCACCCTGCTCATCCGCGACGCGGGTTCGCCCTCCGACACCCGCTGGATCGACGAGCGCGAGGACCTCCCGAAGATCATCCGGGCGGGACGGCACATCGCCCGCACCCGCCGCTACATCCGCAACTACGCCCACGAGATCGAGCCCGCCGACCTCGTCGCGTACGTCGGCCGCGAGGCCCGCCGCGGCGACGGCTGGGTCAAGCTCGTCGGCGACTGGATCGACCGCGAGGCGGGCGACCTCACCGCCTGCTGGCCGCGCCCCGAGGTCGAGGCGGCCATCGCTGAGGCGCACCGGCTCGGCGCCCGGGTCACCGCGCACTGCTTCGCCGAGGACTCGCTCCGGGACCTCGTCGAGGCCGGGATCGACTGCATCGAGCACGCCACGGGCCTCACCGAGGACACCATCCCGCTCTTCGCCGAGCGGGGCGTCGCCATCGTCCCGACCCTCGTCAACATCGCGACCTTCCCGCACCTCGCCGACGGCGGCCAGGAGAAGTTCCCCCGCTGGTCGGCCCATATGCGCAGGCTCCACGAGCGGCGGTACGACACGGTCCGCGCCGCCTTCGACGCGGGCGTCCCGGTCTTCGTCGGCACCGACGCGGGCGGCTCGCTCGCCCACGGACTCGTGGCCGAGGAGGTCGAGGAGCTCACCCGGGCCGGGATCCCGCCGATCGACGCGCTCGCGGCCACCGCCTGGGGGGCCAGGGCCTGGCTGGGCCGCCCCTCCCTGGAGGAGGGCGCCCCGGCCGACCTCGTCGTCTACGGCGAGGACCCGCGCGCGGACGTCCGCGTCCTCGCGGCACCGCGCCGGGTCGTCGTCAACGGGCGGGTGGTGGGCTGACCCAGCCCGGGCGACCGGCCGGCCGTCGTCAACGGGCGGGTCGTGGGCTGACCCACCCCGGACGACCGGCCGGTCGTCGGCAACGGCCGCGTCCCGGCCTGATCAGCGGCTCAGGAACGCCAGCCGGGCACGCTTCTCCGGGATGAAGACCTCCGGCAGGTCCACCTCGGGGAGCACGACCTCCGGGCCCAGCTCGAAACCGGCCCGCACCATGCGGGCGATCGCCTTCTCGTTGGTGGCGTCGGGCTCGATCACGATCCGCGTGTGCTCCTTCAGCGAGAAGGCGACGAGCGCGGTGAGCAGCCGGCCCGTGAAGCCGGGCTCGGGGGCGAGGCCCGGCGCGACGAGCAGGTGCACGCCGATGTCGCCGGCCCGTACCTCGTAGCACTCGCTCACCCGGTCGGCCCCGGGGTCGTACGTCTGGAAGAGGCCGACCGGCTCCCCGTCCCGGCTCACCAGGTAACCGTGGTGCGTGGTCAGCGAGTCGAGGTGGGCGTAGATGTCCCGGACCTGCTCGACGGTGGTCCCGACCATGCCCCAGAAGCGGGCCCGCTCCTCGTTGACCCAGCCGTGGATGAGCGGGGCGTCCCGGTCGGGGGCGATCGGTGCGACGCGGACGGTGCCGAAACCCTCGACGGTCTCTTCGTGGACGGCGGTGGTCATCGTGGATCGTGCTCCTCGGTGAGGTGGTTCCAGTCGGTGGTGACGGGGGCGAGCTCGCCCCGCAGCCACAGGGGGAGCTGGTCGCGGTGGTGCGGGTCGCCGGGGACGCCGGACGCGCCGAACGGCACGATCCAGCGGCTCCGCTCCCGGTCGGCGAGGTCCCACACGTACCGGGCGGCGGAGGCCCGGGCGCTGCGGTCGGTCCACCCGGGCACGCTGGACGTGGAGAGCACGCAGTCGTGGTCCCCGCCGAGCCCCGGCCACCGGTCGTCGTCCGGGTCGGGCAGCGCCTGCCAGGGCGCGAGCCGGTGCGTCGCGCCCCAGGCGGCGGGCGGCGCTCCGGCGCCGACCTCGTCGAGCGCCTCGCGCACGATCCGGTCGACGTCCCCGGCGGGGACGGGCCCGGCCACGAGCAGCGTCTCCAGGGCGAGGGCGACGCGCGGCCCGAGCGCGAGCCAGGGCCCGAAGAGTTCGGGGTACGGGGCGGGCTCGCGCAGCGCCGCGAAGGCCTCGTGCCCGGCGAGCCGGCGCACGACGGCCCCGCGCACGGCCGCGTAGAGCCCGGCGTCGGTGCTCTCCGCGTCCATCCGCCGGTCCCAGGCGAGCAGCCGCGCCCGGACGTCCGAGGCGGCGGGGGAGAGGCGGGCGCCGTGCGCCCCCGGCTCCTCGCCCGCGCGTCGTACGGCTTCCAGGAGGCGGGCCGCCGAGGGGTTGTCGGTGTCCGAGTGGATCGCGGCCATCGTCTCCGGGGTCCAGGCCGCCGAGGCGCCCAGCAGCTCGCCGATCCGGGCCGCCCGGTGCGGCGGGGCGAACTCGACGCCCAGCGGCGCGGCCAGGCCCCGGGCGTTGGCCATCACGGCGTGGCCGCGGACCTCGACGCGGGGCAGCGGCGCCGGCGCGTCGCCCCAGGCGTGCGCGGGGTCCCAGGCGGGCACGATGCGCAGCGAGTTGGACCGGTCCCGTACGGGCACGTGGCCGGCGACCCGGTGCAGGAGACCGCCCCGGGTGTCGGCGGCCTGGACGACATTCACCGGCTCGACCCAGTCGCCGAGGGCCGCGTCCACGTCGGCGACGGTCCGGGCGCGCAGCAGCGCGGGCAGCGACTCGAACCCGAGACGCCCGGTCACCCGCGGCACGTACCGCAGACTCACCGCTTCCCACTCGCCGCAGGACCGGTCGCCCGCACCGGGAACCTCAGTGCCGGGGACCTCAGTGCCGGGGATTTCCGCGCCGGGGACCTCCGCGCCGGGATCCTCCGTGCCGGGATCCTCAGTGCCAGGGACCTCCGCGCCGGGATCCTCCGTGCCGGGACCGTCGTCCGGGGCCGCCGCGGCGCCCCGCACCGCCGCGTCCCGGTCGGCCGCCCCCGGACCGCCGTCTCCGCTCACGTCCCCGCAGGGGGCCTCCGTGCCGATGATCACCGGTCCCCGGGCCGTCTCGATCACCTCGATCGTCACCGGCTCCGCGCCCGCGACCTCGATCGTCTCCGTGTGCGCGGCCGCGGGGACCCAGCCGTCCGGGCCGAGGGCCTCCACGCTCCCGTCGGGGAGCCGGCGCAGCCGCTCCCGGTACAGGTCCTGGTAGTCCGCCATCGCGTTGGTGATCGCCCAGGCCGCCGGTCCCGTGTGGCCGAAGTGGGCGAGTCCGGGGACGCCCGGCACGGCCAGGCCCACCACGTCGTACGCGGGGCAGGCGAGCCGGATCTGCTGGTAGACGCCCGGCGCCTCGATGAACCGGTGCGGGTCGCCGGCCACCAGGGCCGCGCCGCTCGCGGTCCGCCCGCCCGCCACGACCCAGCCGTTGGAGCCGGCGGTGCCGGGGCCGTCGGCCGCGAAGAGTTCGGTCCACTCCTCGCCGAGCCGTCGGGCGACCTCGTCCCGCCACAGCTTGGTGGGGAAGCCGGCGAAGAGGATGTGGGTCGAGAGCCAGACGGCGAGCGGGGTCCACGGCTCCCACCGGCCGGGCGTGAGGCCGGTCTCCGCGAACTCGGGTGCGCGGCCCGCCCCTTCGGCGAGACCGGCGTTGACCCCGGCCACGTACGCGCGCACCCATCCGGCCGTCGCCGCGTCGGTCGCTTCGAGCCGCGCGAAGCAGCGGCGGGCGGTGTCGGCGAGCCGGGCCCGCCGGACGAAGGCGTCCCAGCCGAGCTCGGCGGCGCCGAGGAAGGCGGCGGTGGTGCCCTGGGCCCGGTGCCGCTCGACCTCCAGCTGCCAGGCGCGGTCGCGGGCGGTGACCCGCCCCTGGGCGCAGGCGAGTTCGTCCGGGTCCGCGGCGCGCAGATGGGGGACGCCCCAGGCGTCCCGGTAGACCTCGATGCTCACGCGACCCCGATCCCGTCCCTGTCCGACCGTACGTATGTCGCCACCCTTCTTAGGTTAGGCTGGCCTAAATTAATCTACAGCAGTCCGGGCAGGGGCTTGCCCGTGGGGCGCCGGGTTGACGATCCGTGACCCGAGGGCGTCGCGGATCGTTCTCACTGAATCCGCGTACACCTCCCCGTACGAAACACGCGGGACGGCCGAGAACGGTTGTGTCGAAAAAAATCGAAAATGAACACGGAAACCCCCCTTTGGAGTGAACTCACGTCAGGCGACTGTCGGTTCACTCTCCGTGCGTAAAGATTCCGGTGTCTCAAGTCGCCGAGGCCGCGCCGACCCACCGTCCCCGTGGTGAGCGGCCGGCGACGCCATGTCTCCTGTGGGGGTTCCACCATCTTGAACAGCAACACCTTCCGCATGCCCGTACGCCGTTCCGCCGCCGCTGCGACCGTCGCCGCCCTGGCCGTCGGACCCGTGCTCCTCGCGGCCCCGGCGGCGCACGCCACGGGCGGCGAAGGGCGCGCCACCGCCGCCGTCCTGCGGGCCGGCCTCGATGTCTCCCTCCTCGGCAAGACCGTGAACGTGCCGGTGCGGGCCTCCCTCAACGAGGTCAAGGCGCCGCAGAGCGAGAACGAGACCGCGCTCTCCGTGAAGGTGCAGGGAGCCGAGGGCGGGGAGCCGATCGACCTCCTCAAGGCCGACGTCGCCACCGCGGACGCGACCGTGGACGAGAAGAAGGCCGAGGGGTACGTCAACCTCGTCAAGGCCCGGGTCCACGTGCCCGGCATCCCGCTGCTCTCCCTCATCGAGGTCGAGAAGGTCACGTCCAAGGCGCTGTGCGAGGTGGGGAAGAAGCCGGTCGCCGAGTCCAACGTCCTCGGCCACGTGACCGTGTTCGGCAAGAAGACCACCCTGTCCGCGGCCGGCCGGACCCAGGTCGGCGTGCCGGGCGTCGGACAGGTCACCCTGGACCTCTCCCGTACGTCCACGACCTCCCGCACCGCCGCGGCCACGGCCCTCGAACTCAAGGTGGAGGTCGACCCGCTGAAGCTCGGCGTCGCCGAGGTCAACGGCACGGTGACCCTCGCCGAGGCCACCTGCGAGACGCCCGAGGGCACGGCCCCCACCGAGAAGCCCACCGCCACCCCGACCGACCACCCGACCGAGCGGCCCAGTGAGCAGCCCACGCAGCAGCCCTCGGTCGAGCCGAGCGACGCCGGCGGCGGCATCAAGACCAACAACGGCGGCACCACGCCCACCGAGAACCTCGCCGAGACCGGCGGCAGCTCCACCACCCCGTACATCGCGGGCGGAGCGCTCGCCCTCCTCGTCGCCGGCGGTGGCGCCCTCGTGGTGACGCGCTCGCGCGCCCGCTCGCGCGGCTGACGGCCCGAGGGGGAAGCGCCGGGGGGCGCCGGGAGGGAAAGCGAGGGTCCGGGGAGGGCGGCGGTGACGACACCGCCCTCCCCGGACCCTTCCGCGTACACCCCGGAGGCGCGGTCAGCCGCCGATCAGCAGCGCCTGGTCGAGCGCCTGCAGGAAACGGTTCGTCGTCGCCCGGTCCCGGACCGCGAGCCGCAGCCAGTTCCGGTCCAGCCCCGGAAACGTGTCGCCCCGGCGGACCGCGAACCCGAGCGACCGCAGCCGCTCCCGCACCGCGTCCGCCCCGTCGATCCGCAGCAGGACGAACGGACCCTCCGCCCCGGCCACCGTCCGCACCTCGTCGAACTCCGCGAGCCCGGCCAGCAGATGGGCCCGCTCCACGCCGATCCGGTGCGCCGCGTGCTCGGCCTCCGCGAGCGCCGCCCGCGACATGCACGCCTCCGCCGCCACCAGGGCCGGCGTCGACACCGGCCACAGCGGCTGCGCCCGCTCCAGGGCCGCGACCGTCTCCGGCTCGGCCAGCACGTAACCGATCCGCAGCCCGGCGAGCCCCCAGGTCTTCGTGAGGCTCCGCAGCACCACGAGCCCCGGCACGTCGGTCCGCCCGGCCAGCGACTCCCGCTCGCCCGGCACCGCGTCCATGAACGCCTCGTCCACCACCAGCGTCCGTCCCGGGCGGGCGAGCGCGGCGATCGCGGCGGCCGGATGCAGCACGGACGTCGGGTTCGTGGGGTTCCCGATCACCACCAGATCCGCGTCCTCCGGAACCGCCGCCGGATCCAGCCGGAAACCGTCCTCCTCGCGCAGCAGCACCCGGCCCACCTCGTGCCCGGCGTCCCGCAGCGCCGCCTCCGGCTCGGTGAACTGGGGGTGCACCACCACCGGCCGCCGCACCGGCAGCGCCCGCGCGAGCAGCACGAACGCCTCCGCCGCTCCGGCCGTCAGAAGCACCCGGTTCGACGACAGGTCGTGCCGCTCGGCGACCGCCGCCCGTGCGGCCCGGCCGTCGGGATAGGCCGCGAGACCGGTCAGCGAGTCGGCGATGCGCTTCCGCAGCCAGTCCGGCGGGGTGTTCGTCCGGACGTTGACCGCCAGATCGATGAGCTTCTCGTCCCGGACCTCGGCGTCACCGTGGTGGCGCAGGTCGTGGGCGTCGGATTGCGTGTGCGTGTCCATGGCCGCCGTCGTGTGGGGGGTGGGGATGGTGGGGGGTGAGCCAGGCTCGCCAGCGATGTACCCGTGCGTCAAGGGCAACAACCGTGCGACGGACGTCACTTCGTTCGGACGAAACGGGGCGAAAGTGGCGATCGCGCAGGTCGCGCGCCGGGATTTCCGCTTCGGCACGAGCAGCACGGCCCCGGCCGGGGCCTCCCCACCCGTCTCGGCCCGCCCGCCCGTACCCGTACCCGTACTCGAATCCGTATCCGTATCCATGGCCGCGCCCGCAGCCAGCAGCGCCGCCGCCTCCGCCACCGAGGCCGTGCCCGTCGCGGCCAGGGGCAGCTCCGAGGGATGCGGTACGGGTACGGCCGCCAGCTCCCCGGCCGTGAACCCGCGCACCGGCACGCCGAGCGCCGCCGCGGCAGCCACGATCCCCGGCTCCGCCGCCCGCGCGTCGAGCGTGGCGAGCGACCGGACGTCCGCGCCCGTCAGGCCCGCCTCCCGCAGGACCGCGCCGACCAGCGCGAGGATCTCGGCCACCGGCGTGCCCGGCCGGGCCCCGACGCCGAGGTGCGCGGACGCCGCCCCATCCGATAGCAAAGGCCCATGGCTGTAGTCGTCGCGCTCGGCGCGTTCCTCATGACGCTCTTCGGCGGCTGGGTCGCGCAGCGCGTCACCGACCGCCGCCACCTCGTCCTCGGCCTCGCCGGCGGACTCATGCTCGGCGTCGTCGGACTCGACCTCCTGCCGGAGGCCATGGAGGCCGCGGGGAAGAAGGTCTTCGGCGTTCCGGAGGCCCTGCTGCTCTTCGTCGGCGGCTTCCTTGTCGCCCACGTCGTCGAGCGGCTCCTCGCGGTCCGCCAGGTCGCCCACGGCGCCAGTGCCGACGAGAGGGTCCCGCAGGTCGGCCTCACGGCCGCTGCCGCGATGATCCTCCACAGCCTCATGGACGGCATCGCGCTCGGCGCCGCCTTCCAGGTCGGCGGCGGCATGGGCGCCACCGTCGCCCTCGCCGTCATCGCCCACGACTTCGCCGACGGCTTCAACACGTACACGATCACGAGCCTCTACGGGAACGCCCGCCGCAGAGCCCTCGCCATGCTCGTCGCGACCGCCGTCGCCCCGGTCGCCGGCGCCGGACTCGCCACCCTGTTCACCCTTCCGGAGGAACTGCTCGGCTGCTATCTCGGCTTCTTCGGCGGAGCCCTGCTCTACCTCGCCGCCGCCGAGATCCTGCCGGAGGCCCACCACGAACACCCGGCCCGCTCCACCCTGCTGTGCACGGTGGCGGGCGTGGCCTTCATCTGGCTCGTGGTGGGCGTCTCCGGCGGCTGATCTCACGCGCAGTGCTCCACGAACCGCGCGGCGGCCTCCGGGGACCCCGCCCAGTGGGTGTGCACATAGCTGGCGTGCACCCCGCCCTGCACGAAGCCCTCGACGCGCCGCTCGGGCTGCCGCAGGCCCCAGGCCGCCAGCGGCCCGGCACCCGGCTCGATCACCGTGCGGTGGAACTCGTGACCGCGCATCCGCGCCCCGGCGGGCGCGAGGACGCTGTCGCTGACGGCGACGGCGTCCCGGTACCCGAGGGTCAGCCGCTCCGACATCCGCGCGTCGGCGTCGAGCACCCCGCACATCGGCCGGCCGTCGAGCGACCGCGCCAGGTACAGCAGCCCGGCGCACTCGGCGGCGACCGGCGCGCCCGAGGCGGCGAGCTCGGCCACGGCCTTCCTGAGCGGCTCGTTGGCGGAGAGCTCGGCCCCGTACATCTCGGGGAACCCGCCGCCTATGACGAGCCCGCGGGTGCCCTCGGGAAGGGCCTCGTCGCGGAGGGGGTCGAACGTGACGACCTCGGCGCCGGCCGCTTGCAGCAGCTCTGTGTGCTCGACGTACGAGAAGGTGAACGCGGCCCCGCCGGCAACAGCCACACGCGGTGTGGGCATACCCCCCGCAAGGGCGACGGGGGTCCCCCCGGACGGAGTCCGGGCGAGGGTGGGCACACCGGAACCACCGGCGTGCAGCCGCCCGACGACCTCGGCCGACCACGGCTCGGCGTGCAGGTCAGGCGCACTGCGCGCGAGCGCGAGCAGCGCCTCCATGTCGCACCCGGCCAGCACCTGCTCCGCCTGCGCGGCCACCGCCTCCACGGCCTGGGCCTGCCGCTCGGCGACCGGCACGAGCCCAAGGTGCCGCGAGGGCGTGGCGACGGCGGGCGCCCGCCGCAGCACGCCGAGCACCGGCACCCCCGACTCCCCGAGCGCCTCCCGCAGCAGGTGCTCGTGCCGGTCCGTCGCGACCTTGTTGAGGATCACGCCCCCGATCCGCACCTCCGGGTCCCAGGACGCGAACCCGTGCACGAGCGCCGCCACCGACCGCGACTGCGAGGAGGCGTCCACGACCAGGACCACCGGCGCCTTGAGCAGCTTCGCCACCTGTGCGGTGGACGCCAGCTCGCCCTGGTCGGCGGCCCCGTCGTACAGGCCCATGACCCCCTCGACCACGGCCAGGTCGCAGCCGCGCGCCCCGTGCAGGAAGAGCGGCGCGATCAGCCCCGTACCGCACATGTACGCGTCGAGGTTGCGGCCCGGGCGGCCGGTCGCGAGCGCGTGGTAGCCCGGGTCGATGTAGTCCGGTCCGACCTTGTGCGGAGAGACCGCCAGACCACGGCCGGCGAACGCGGCCATCAGACCGGTCGCGACCGTGGTCTTGCCCGCGCCGGACGACGGCGCGGCGATGACGAGACGTGCTACCACTCGATACCCCGCTGGCCCTTCTGACCGGCGTCCATCGGGTGCTTGACCTTGGACATGTCGGTGACGAGATCGGCGAAGTCGACGAGCTCCTGCGGCGCGTTGCGGCCGGTGATGACGACGTGCTGCTGCCCGGGACGGTCGCGCAGCACCTCGACGACCTCCTTGACGTCGATCCAGCCCCAGTGCAGCAGGTAGGCGAACTCGTCGAGGACGTAGAACCGGTACTTCTCCTCGGCGAGGTCCCGCTTGACCTGCTCCCAGCCCTCGCGGGCCTTCTCCTCGTGGGACTGCTCGCCCTCGGCGACCTCGCGCTGGATCCAGGACCAGCCCTCGCCCATCTTGTTCCAGGTGACCGTGCCGCCCTTGCCGGTCTCGCCGAGCGCCTTGAGGGCGTTCTCCTCGCCGACCTTCCACTTGGCGGACTTGACGAACTGGAACACCCCGATCGGCCAGCCCTGGTTCCAGGCGCGCAGCGCCATGCCGAACGCGGCGGTCGACTTCCCCTTGCCGACGCCGGTGTGCACCATCACCAGTGCGCGGTTGCGGCGCTGACGGGTGGTGAGACCGTCGTCGGGCACGACGGTCGGCTGTCCCTGCGGCATTAAGCGGCCCTCCATGCTGTCTGCGTTGTCTGTCCTGCTGCCTGTACGTCTCTGACGAGGCCGGCGATCGCATCGGCGCGCAGCTCGTCCAAGGTCACGGCGGTGCCGCCGAGTTCGCGCGCCAGGGTCCCCGCGAGTCCGAGCCGCACCGGGCCGGTCTCGCAGTCCACGATCACCGAGGCCGTGCCGTCGGCGGCGTGCAGCCGCGCCGCGCGGGCCGCGAGCGCCACCGGGTCGGCGCCGCCTCCGGTGGCCCGCCCGTCGGTCACGACGACGAGCAGCGGGCGGCGCGAGGGGTCCCGCAGCCGTTCGACCCGCAGCACGTCATGGGCCTTGAGCAGCCCGGCGGACAGCGGCGTACGGCCCCCGGTCGGAAGCTTCTCGAGGCGGGCGGCGGCCGCGTCCACGGACGAGGTCGGCGGCAGCGCGACCTCCGCGTCCCGGCCCCGGAAGGTGACGAGACCGACCTTGTCGCGCCGCTGGTAGGCGTCGAGCAGCAGCGAGAGCACCGCGCCCTTCACGGCGCTCATCCGCTGCCGCGCCGCCATGGAGCCGGAGGCGTCCACGGCGAAGAGCACCAGGTTCCCCTCCCGCCCCTCCCGGGTCGCCTGCCGCAGGTCGTCGCGGCGGACCACCAGACCGGGCCCGGACCGTCCGCGCGCCCGCTGGTGCGGGGCGGCGGCCTGGACGGTCGCGGCCAGGTGCAGCTTGGTCAGCGCGCCCCGGGGCCGGGTCGAGCCGGTGGTACGGCCGTGCTCGGTGCGGGCCCGGGAACGGCGCCCGGCCGCGCCCTCGCCGACACCGGGCACGCTCAGCACCTTCGTACGGAAGGGCTCCGCGGCCTTGACGGCGGCACGCTCACCGGCACCGGAGCTCTGCGGCGCGGGCGCGGGTGACTCCTGGGGGGCCGGTACGTCGTCGGCCGCGGGCCCCTCGCCCTGCGGCGGAATGCCCCCGCCGTCCGGGCCACCGCCCCCGCCCGGACCACCGTCACCGGGACCGTCCGGCTCGGGATCGTCCTCCGGTTCGTCCCCCTTGAACTGCTCCAGGGTCTCGTCGAGCTTGTCCTCGTCGAGGCCGGGCGCGTCGAAGGGCGAGCGCCGGCGCCGGTGGGGGAGGGCCAGGAGCGCGGCCTGCCGCACGTCCTCCGAGGTCACCTCGGTCCGCCCCGCCCAGGCGGCGAGCGCGGTCGCGGCCCGGGCCATCACGATGTCGGCGCGCATGCCGTCCACCTCGAACGCGGCGCAGGTCGCGGCGATCTGGAGGAGCACCGCGTCGCCGAGCGTCACCTGGGGCAGCAACTCCCGGGCGGCGACGATCCGTTCGCGCAGCGCGGCCTCCTCGCCGGCCCAGCGCGCGGCGAAGGCGACCGGGTCGTCCTCGAAGGCGAGCCGCCGCCGGACGACCTCCACGCGCAGCTCCGGGTCCCGTGAGGCGGCCACCTCGACGGTCAGCCCGAACCGGTCGAGCAACTGCGGCCGCAGTTCGCCCTCCTCGGGGTTCATGGTCCCGACGAGCAGGAACCGGGCGGCGTGGCGCACGGAGACGCCCTCGCGCTCGACGTGGGAGGCGCCCATGGCGGCGGCGTCGAGGAGATGGTCGATGAGATGGTCGCTGAGGAGATTGACCTCGTCGACGTACAGGATCCCCCGGTGCGCGGCGGCGAGGAGCCCCGGCTCGAAGGCCTTCACGCCCTCGGCGAGCGCCTTCTCGATGTCGAGCGCGCCGACGAGCCGGTCCTCGGAGGCGCCGACGGGCAGCTCGACCATCCGCGCGGGACGGGAGGCCCCGGGCGCGTCGTCGTGCGGCCCGTCCGGGCAGCCGGGGTCGGGCGAGCCGGGGTCACAGCTGAACCGGCAGCCGGCGACCACGGGCACGGCGGGCAGCAGCTCGGCGAGCGCGCGCACGGCGGTGGACTTGGCGGTCCCCTTCTCACCCCGGACCAGCACACCGCCCACGGCCGGGCTCACGGCGTTCAGCAGCAGCGCGAGCCGCAGGTCGTCCATGCCGACGACGGCGGTGAACGGATACCGGGTACTCATCGGGTGATCGCTCCTTCGGTTCGGGTGTCTGCGGGTCCTGGGGTCCTCACGGCGCACCCGGCGGCACGAACGGCAGCCCCGTCGGGGCGCCCTGCTCGATCAGCCGCAGCAGCGCGTCCGTGTCCGCGTGCTCCTCGATCAGGTCGCCGAGCCGGTCGAGCTGCTCCTCGCGCAGCGCGCCGAACGACGTGTCCGGCGCCGGCACGAACCGCCGCCCGGCCGCCGCCGCGACCTCCCGCAGGAACGCCCGCCGGAAGCCGTCGCTCTCCAGCGAGCCGTGCCAGTGGGTCCCCCACACGGAGCCGACCCGGCACCCGTCGAGGAACGCGTCCCCGCCGAGCACCTCGGCCACGCCGTGGTGGATCTCGTACCCCTCGACCCGCTCGCCGAGCGCCTCGCCGACCGGCCGCGCGAGGGTCTTCTCGACCCCGAACCGGACCCGTACGGGCAGCAGCCCGAGCCCGTCGACGACGCCGGCCTTCGACTCGACCTCGTCCTCGATGCGCTCGCCGAGGGCCTGGAAGCCGCCGCAGATGCCGAGCACCGGCCGGCCCTCGGCCGCGCGCCGGACGAGGGCGTCCGCGAGCCCCCGCTCCCGCAGCCACGCCAGCGCCTTGACCGTGCCCCGGGTGCCGGGCACGACGACGAGGTCCGCGTCGACGAGCTCCTCGGGCCGGTCCACGAACCGGACGACGACGCCCGGTTCGGCGGCGAGCGCGTCGACGTCCGTGAAGTTGGACATCAGCGGTACGGCGCACACGGCGACCCGCAGCACGTCCGCGCCGACCGGCGGGGCGACGACCGACTCGCGGACGGTGCCCCGCAGGGAGACCCGGAGGCCGTCCTCCTCGTCGATGCCGAGCCCGTGCGCGTACGGCAGGACACCGAAGGTCCGGCGCCCGGTGAGCCCGAGCAGCATGTCGAGGCCCGGCTCCAGGAGCGTCACGTCGCCCCGGAACTTGTTGACCAGGTAGCCGGCGACGAGCGACTGGTCCTCGGGGCTCAGCAGCGCCGTCGTCCCGAAGAACTGGGCGAAGACCCCGCCGCGGTCGATGTCCCCGACGACGACCACGGGCAGCTTCGCGGCGCGCGCGATGCCCATGTTCACGATGTCCGTGCGCCGCAGGTTGATCTCGGCCGGACTGCCCGCCCCCTCGCAGATCACGGCGTCATACGTGCCCCGGAGTTCCTCCAGGCACGCGAGCACGGGCTCGAAGAGTTCCTTCTGCCGGCCGCCGTGGTAGCCGCGGGCGCTCAGTTCGCCGACCGGCTTGCCCATGAGGACGACCTGGCTGGAGCGGTCGCTGCCGGGCTTGAGCAGGACCGGGTTCATCAGCGCGGTCGGTTCCACCCGGGCCGCCTGCGCCTGCATGGCCTGGGCGCGGCCGATCTCCGCGCCCTCCCTGGTGACGAAGGAGTTCAGGGACATGTTCTGTCCCTTGAACGGCGCGACCTTGACGCCCCGCCGGACCAGCCAGCGGCAGATGCCGGCCGTGACGACGCTCTTGCCCGCGTCGGACGTGGTCCCGGCGACGAGCAGCCCCCCACCCCTCATGCGTTCCTCCGCTTCAGCGCGCTCGCGATCATGCGGCCGCCCACGCAGGCGGCCAGGGTCAGTCCGGTGATCCGGCGGGAGAGCCGGACCGCGCGGTCGATGTCGGCGACCTCGACGGGCCGCCCCTCCCCGTTGAGGACGGGCCGGTGCTCGACCCGTCCGGCGTACGAGAGGGTCCCCCCGAGCCGTACGCCGAGCGCGCCCGCGAAGGAGGCCTCGACCGGGCCCGCGTTGGGGCTCGGGTGCTTGGCGGCGTCCGCCCGCCAGGCCCGTACGGCTCCGCGCGGGTTCCCGCCGGCGACGGTCGCGAGCACGGCGGTCAGCCGGGCGCCCGGCCAGCCGGCCACGTCGTCGAGGCGGGCCGAGGCCCAGCCGTACCGCCGGTACCGGGGGGACTTGTGGCCGACCATCGCGTCGAGGGTGTTGACGGCCCGGAAGCCGACGAGCCCCGGCACACCCGCGACGGCGCCCCAGAAGAGGGCGCCGACCACGGCGTCGGAGGTGTTCTCGGCGACGGACTCGACGACCGCGCGGGCCATCGCGGGACCGTCCAGGGACTGCGGGTCGCGGCCGCACAGGTGCGGCAGCCGCTCCCGGGCCACCTCCAGGTCCCCGGCGGCGAGGGCTCCGCCGATCGCGCGGGCTTCGCGTCCCAGGGTCGTCCCGCCGACGACGGACCAGACGGCGGCGGCGGTGAGCGCGACGGATCCGGCGCGGCTGCCCCGTACGGTACGGGCGGCGAGGGCGCCGGCCGCGACGGTGGCGCCGGCGCAGACGGCGGTGTGCAGGGCGCCCCACCCGCGGTGGTCGCGCCACAGGGCCCGTTCGACCCGGCCGGCCGCCCGGCCGAACGCGGCGACGGGATGTCCGCGGCGGGGGTCGCCGACGAGCAGATCGACGGCGAGGCCCGCGGCCGCGCCGTACGCGAAGATTCCGGTGGCTCTGGAAGGTCTGGGGGTGCGGCCGGGCATGGCGCTGTGTCCTCACTCAGGGTCCGCGCCCTGGATCGACGTGACCGGCGGCGAGAGTTCCTGACTCCCGGACCCTTCGGATCCGGTCACAGTGGCGGGACCGCGCCGGATTCGCACCGGACTTCCTCTACTGCCGCCGTAATGGCCTCGGCAGTCCACCACGGCCCGAGACAGCCGTCAACTCACCCTTGACCTGCACCGCGTCACTGTGCGAAGCACCACAAACACGGCACCGGAAACGGAGACGGCCGGGCGGCCCGCACCCGAAGGTGCGGACCGCCCGGCCGAGGTACCGGGGACCGTCAGGCGACGATCAGGTAGATGCCGTACGCCACGGCCGCCAGGCACAGGGCGAATGAGGCGTAGGCGCCGGTGCGGGCCAGGACGGCGGAGCCTCCCTGGGCGGCGGCCTGCTCCTGCTTGGAGAGGCCGATGACACCGAGGGTGAAGAGGCCCACGAGGGCGACGGTCGCCACGAGGCTGACTCCGAAGACGGAGCCGAGGGCTGCCCAGTCGATCTTCATGCTTGGTTCCAGTTCCTTAGACCGCGGCGGCGGGGGCCGGGGGAGCGGCCGGGTCCGTGGGGACCGGCGCGGGGATGGTGGTCTTCAGGTCCTCGTCCGCGACGGCGGCGACGGAACCGGCCGGCGGCGGGGTGACGGCCGCGATCGCGGTGGTCACGACGCCGTCGGGCTCGGCCTCGGTCTCGACGTCGTTGACATTGGTGTGGTCGACCGGCTGGCGGCGGGAGACGAGCCAGATGCCGACGCAGGAGGCGGCGAGGAAGGCCGCGACGACGTAGACGCCCCAGGAGCCCTGACGGGCGACGTACTCGGCACCCGCGCCGACCAGGCCTGCGGCCGGCAGGGTCAGGCCCCAGGCGACGAACATGCGGGTGGCGGTCGACCAGCGGACGACACCGCCCTTGCGGCCGAGACCCGCACCCATGACGGCGCCGGAGACGGAGTGCGTGGTGGAGAGGGAGAAGCCCAGGTGGGAGGAGGCCAGGATGACCGTGGCCGCGCTGGTCTGGGCGGCGAAGCCCTGCTGCGGCTGGAGGTCGGTGAGGCCCTTGCCCATGGTGCGGATGATGCGCCAGCCGCCGAGGGCCGTGCCGAGCGCGATCGCCGTACCGGCGGAGACGATGACCCAGACGGGCGGGTTGGAGCCGGGGGCGAGGGTGCCGCCGGCGACCAGGGCGAGGGTGATGATGCCCATGGTCTTCTGCGCGTCGTTGGTGCCGTGGGCGAGGGAGACGAGACCGGCGGAGGCGATCTGTCCGACCCGGTAGCCCTTGGCGGTGTCCTTCTCGGAGGTCTTGGCGCCGATCTTGTACGTCAGCTTCGTGGCCAGCATCGCGGCGAGACCCGCGACGATCGGCGCGGCGACGGCCGGGATGAGGACCTTGCTGACGACGACCTCGCCGTTGACGCCACTGACGCCGATCGAGGCGACGGTCGCGCCGATGAGGCCGCCCATCAGGGCGTGGGAGGAGCTGGAGGGAAGTCCGACCAGCCAGGTCACCAGATTCCAGAGGATCGCGCCGACGAGCGCGGCGAGGATCACTTCGGGCTGGATGCCGTCCTCGTTGACCAGTCCTTTGGAGATCGTCTTGGCGACCTCCACGGACAGGAACGCGCCGACGAGGTTCAGCACGGCGGACATGGCCACCGCCGTCTTGGGCTTGAGTGCACCGGTCGAGATGGTCGTGGCCATCGCGTTGGCGGTGTCGTGGAAACCGTTCGTGAAATCGAACACGAGAGCTGTCACGACCACAATGGCGAGCAGCAGCGTGATGTGTTCCATTTACCCAGGCAATCGTTTGACGTCAGTGGCTCGTCGAACGTAAGCAACCTGGGTGAACGGAAGGTGAACTGGGGCGGGCGGCGTGGTGTCCCTATCCGGTGTCAAGGGATTCCGCTTGTGGCCCCGGAGTGCCCGGTGTCCACGATGCGGTCACCGGGCAAGCACGGGGAATCCCGGTCCTCCCGGGGCACATACGACCTGCCCCGGTTCCTCCCCGCCCACCCGGTTCCGCTCCCTGGACAGCACCATCCGACCGGGGGACCCCCCTGACGAGACCCATGTCACTCCCCGAGGCGACCCCGCCCCCGTTCCTCCCACCCGTTCCCACCCGGCTCGCCCCCGCCCGTTCCCACCCGGCTCGTCCCACCCGGTCTTCCCCCGCCCGGGTCCGTCCGGTGGCAGGCCCACCCCGCCCTGCCGACACTGGGAGCGTGCGCCCGGCTACAGCGACGGCAGTGGCCGTCACCACCCTGATCGGTGTCGGCGCGGCCGCTCTCGCGGCCGGCCGGTACGCCAGCGATGTCGCCCTCAGGGCGCCGTCCGGACGACCACTGCCCGGAGACCCCAGACTCACCGTGCACGCCACGGGACCCGAGCGGGTCACCCTCACCCGCAGCCTCGCCTCGCTGCGCCCCGGCACGTACGGGATGGAGGCCCCCGGACTGCACGCCGTCCTCGGCCCCGTCCTCGACCGGGTCCCGCACACCGCCGACACCGTCGTCCGCCGCCTGGAGCGGGTCGAGCTCGGCGCCCTCGGGCCCGGCGTCCACGTCCGGCTCACCCCCCAGCTCCACCGGGGCACGCCGATCAGCGCCCTCGGGCTCGCCCACGAGGACGTCGAGATCCCCGGCGAACTCGGCCCCCTGCCCGCCTGGCTCGTGGCCGCCCCCCGCACCACCTGGGTGATCGCCCTGCACGGCCTCGGCACCACCCGCGAGCACCCGATGAACCTGCTCCCCTTCTTCAACCGCCGCAAGATCCCCGTCCTCGTCCCCGCCTACCGCGGCGACGAAGGAGCGCCCGCCTCCCCCGACGGCCTCGTCCACCTCGGCGACTCCGAATGGCGGGACGTCGACGCCGCCATCCGCTACGCCGTCCGCCGCGGCGCCCGGAAGGTCGTCCTGCACGGCTGGGGGACCGGCGCCGCGATGGCCCTGCGCGCCGCCGCCGAGTCAGGCGTACGCGACCGGATCAGCGGCCTCGTCCTCGACTCCCCGGTCCTCGACTGGGAGGCCACCCTCCGCAACCTCGCGTCGGCCCGCCACGTCCCCGGCCCCCTGCTCCCGCTCGCCGTCCGCGCCGCCCAGGGCAGGACCGGCCCGCACGGCGACCTCCTCCAGACCGCCTCGGAACCGGACGCCCTGCGCGTCCCGGTCCTCCTCTTCCACGGCCCCGACGACACGATCGCCCCCTGGGAGTCCTCCGTCGAGCTCGCCGCCCGCCGGCCCGACCGGATCAACCTGCGGACCGTGCAGCACGCCCCGCACGCCGCGATGTGGAACGCCGACCCCGTCCGCTACGAGGAGTCCCTGCGCCGTTTCCTCACCCCGCTGCTCTGACGGCCCGTCCGGGGCGCCTTCCGGAACGCCGTCCGAGGCGCCCCCCGGCCTGCCCCCCCGAGGCCGTTCCGGGGCCCGTTCCGACGGGGCCTCCGATTCCGATTGGGCTTTCGGGCCGTCAGCGGGAAGACTGCCCCCGTGACGTCTCGAAAGCCCGATGAACCATTGGCGCGCAACTCCAGACTCCGACTCGTCCGCCCGCGGGCGCTGGCCACCGCCCGACGGGCCGTGACGACCCGGCGCACCCGGCCGGCGCCGCGGCCGCCCGAGGGCACTCCGCCCCGCGCGGAGCTCGCCCGCCAGGCCCGGCACGTCCTCGCCGACGCCGTACGGATCGCCCGCTGGGCCGCCGTCGAGCGCGGGGCCGACACGGCACCCCGTACCGGCCCCGGAGCCGGCCCCGCCCAGGAACGGGCCGCGGCCGCGCTGAACCTGACGCCCGGCCAGATCCGGGCCGGCTGGGACCGCGCCCGGCTCGCCGGACTCGTCGAGCTGCACGGCGACACCGCCCGCCCCGGGTGGCGGCTGAACGCCTGGGACCGCGACGACTCCGCCGTCCTGCGCGGCTGGGTCGCCCTCTTCGACGCCTGGTCCCTGGTGCACCCGGCCCCCGAGGGGGTCGCCCCCAGCGCCGTCGCCGAGGTCGTCGAGGCCGTCCCGCAGGTCCTCTCGCTGCTCCAGCTCTCCCAGGGCCCGGTCCTCGTCCCCGCCCTCCTCGACCTCCTCGGCCAGCGCGTCGAGGAGCTCCGCGAGGAGCGCTGCGAGGTCCCCGCGGCCGAGCAGGCGCCCGAGGCCGCGGACACCCCCGCCGGAGACGGGCTCCCGACGCTCCTCGACTGGGCCCTGGAGGGCCTGGCCGCCGTCGGCGCGCTCACCCTGGCCCCCGGCGCGGGCGAGCGCCACGCCACCCTTACCCCGCTCGGCAACTGGGCGGTCTGGGTCAAGCTGGAGCAGATCTGCGTCGCCGCGCAGAGCCCCGCGGGCAACATCGAGCAGTCCGCCGAGGACATGCTCCGCGGCTGCGCCCGGCTCACCCCGGGACCGGCCCGCGACGAGTACCGCGCCTGGCTCGCGGCCCGCACCCTGTCCAGCGCCGTGAGCGAGCTCCTCGCCGTCGCCCGGGGCGAGGACGCCCTCCTGCGCGGGCTCGCCTTCGAGGCGCTCCGCGTCGTCGGGGCGCCCGCCGAGGCCGAGGTGCGCGCCACCGTCGCCGAGCCCCCGCTGCGCCCGTACGCGCTGCTCTGGCTGGCCGAGTACGAGGGGGCCGACCCGGACGACGCCCAGGAGGTGCTGACCCGGGAGGAGTCGACCTGGCTCTGGGTCGACACCGCGGCGGCCGTCGCCGACCACGGCGAGAGCGAGCTGCTCGTCCGCCACCTCGACTCCGCCGTGCAGGGCACCGTCCCGGCGCTGCTCGACGAGGTCCGGGCGGTCGGCCACCCCCGTACCGTCCAGGTTCTGGTCGCGCTGGCCGCCGCCCACCCGGACCCGGCCCTGGCGAAGGCGGTCCGCCGAGCCGCGTTCCAGGTCCACACCGGTGGGGCCTGAGCCGCCGGACGGAAGGCCTGCCCGGTGGGGCCTGAGCGACCGGACGGAAGACCTACTCGGCGCCGCCGGGGGCGTACGTGCCGAAGCTCCACACGTTGCCCTCGGCGTCCCGGGCCGTGTAGTCCCGGGAGCCGTACTCCTGGTCCGTCGGCGGCATCACGATCTCGATGCCCTGGGCCACCGCCCGGGCGTGGTGCTCGTCCACGTCGTCCACCCGCACGTACACCGAGGCCGGTCCGCCGCCGGCCATGAGCTTGTCGAACGCGGTGCCGCTGCCCTTGCTGCCCAGCATCACCATCCCGTTCCCGCACGTGAGCTCGGCGTGCATCACACGGCCGTCCTCGCCCTCGTACACGGCGTGCTCGGTGAAGCCGAAGCCCTCCGTGAGCTGCCTGATCGCCCCCTTCGCGTCCTCGTACCGCAAGGTCGGACAGATGTCGGGTGTCTCGGCCATCCCGATCACTTCCTCTCGATGTGACCTGGATCTCAGTCTGGCAGTCACCACCGACAACTCAGCGGAAGGTGTTGCACCGGGCCATGTCGCCGGTCCGGTAGCCCTCGTAGAACCACTGCTGCCGCTGGGCCGCCGAGCCGTGCGTCCAGCTCTCCGGCGTCACCCGCCCCTGGAACCGCTCCTGGATCCGGTCGTCGCCCACCGCCGCCGCAGCGTCCAGGCCGTCCTTGATGTCCTCGTCGGTGAGCCGGGTCAGCAGCAGCCGGCCCGTCTTCTCGTCGGGCGTGGTGGTCGCGTGCCGCGCCCAGACCCCGGCGTAGCAGTCGGCCTGGAGCTCGACCCGCACGGCGTTGGAGTTCGCGCCGGTCCGCCCGTCCTGGGCGCGGCTCAGGGTCCCCATCAGGTTCTGGACGTGGTGGCCGTACTCGTGCGCCACCACGTACGCCTGGGCGAAGGGGCCGCCGCTCGACCCGAACTTGGTCCGCAGCTCGTCGAAGAAGTCCAGGTCCAGGTAGACCTGCCGGTCGCCGGGGCAGTAGAAGGGTCCGACCGCCGAGGTCGCCGAGCCGCACGCGGTGCCGACCCGCCGGCTGAACATCACGGTGGCGGCGTTCCCGTAGGTGCCGCCCCGGCGCGGGTACTCGCCCCGCCAGTAGTCCTGGACGCTGTTGACGACGGCGACGATCCGGCAGTCCTGGCGGGTGTTGGCGTCCGAGCCCTTCCTGCAGCTCTGGTTCACCTGGGCCGCGGACGAGGAGCTCGCGACGGGCTCGTCACCGCTGGAGGAGAGCCCGAGCTGGTCGGGGCCCACCCCGAAGAGCACGCCCAGGATCAGCGCGATGAGGCCGATGACGCCGCCGCCGACGGTCGCCTTGCCGCCCGGGATGCGGCTGTTCCGGACGTCCCGTACCTCCGAGGTGTCCAGATCGGCGTCGTCGTCGAACTGCACGGTCCACCACCCTCCGCGTCGCTGTCGCGGCGGTGGCCGCCGCCCTGCGCCGAGTATCGGCCGATCTTTCGCCTCTCGCCCCTTTTGTGGAGCAGTGGCGGGAATGTGAGAAAACTCCGACTGTGTCTGCCGTACCCCGCATGGCCGAAAACCAGTTGCAGACGCCCGTTAGACTGGCCGCATGGCCATTCTCCTTTGGGTGCATTAGCGGCGTCGAAGCCCGCCACCAGTCGTCCTTCCGCCGTTTCCCACCGCCCTGGAGTCTGTCCGTGATCACCGCTTCCGGCATCGAGCTGCGCGCCGGCGCCCGCATCCTCATCGAGTCCGCTTCCTTCCGCGTCGCCAAGGGCGACCGCATCGGCCTCGTCGGCCGCAACGGAGCGGGCAAGACCACCCTCACCAAGTGCCTCGCCGGCGAGGGCCAGCCGGCCGCCGGCAACATCGCCCGCTCCGGCGAGGTCGGCTACCTCCCTCAGGACCCGCGCACCGGCGACCTCGACGTCCTGGCCCGCGACCGCATCCTCTCGGCCCGCGGCCTCGACACCCTCCTCAAGAAGATGCGGGCGAACGAGGAGCGCATCGCGACCGGCTCCGGCGCCACCCGCGACAAGGCGATGCGGCAGTACGAGCGCCAGGAGACCGAGTTCCTCACCAAGGGCGGATACGCGGCCGAGGCCGAGGCCTCCACCATCGCCGCCGCCCTCGGCCTGCCCGACCGGGTCATGGGCCAGCCGCTGCACACCCTCTCCGGTGGTCAGCGCCGCCGCGTCGAGCTCGCCCGGATCCTCTTCTCCGACGCCGACACCCTGCTCCTCGACGAGCCCACGAACCACCTCGACGCCGACTCCATCGTCTGGCTGCGCGACTACCTGAAGACCTACCGCGGTGGCTTCATCGTCATCTCCCACGACGTCGACCTCGTCGAGACCGTGGTGAACAAGGTCTTCTACCTGGACGCCAACCGCTCCACGATCGACGTCTACAACATGGGCTGGAAGCTTTACCAGCAGCAGCGCGAGGCCGACGAGAAGCGCCGCAAGCGCGAGCGCCAGAACGCCGAGAAGAAGGCCGCCGCGCTCAACTCGCAGGCCGACAAGATGCGCGCCAAGGCCACCAAGACCGTCGCCGCGCAGAACATGGCGAAGCGCGCCGAGCGGCTGCTCTCCGGCCTGGAGGCCGTCCGCGCCTCCGACAAGGTCGCCAAGCTCCGCTTCCCGGACCCCGCGCCCTGCGGCAAGACCCCGCTGACCGCCGAGGGTCTCTCCAAGTCGTACGGCTCGCTCGAGATCTTCACCGACGTGGACCTGGCCATCGACAAGGGCTCCCGCGTCGTCATCCTCGGCCTCAACGGCGCGGGCAAGACGACCCTGCTGCGGCTCCTCGGCGGCGTCGAGCAGCCCGACACCGGCGAGGTCACCCCGGGCCACGGCCTCAAGCTCGGCTACTACGCGCAGGAGCACGAGACGCTCGACCCCGAGCGGACCGTCCTGGAGAACATGCGCACGGCCGCGCCGGACCTCGACCTCGTCGACGTGCGCAAGACGCTCGGCTCCTTCCTCTTCTCCGGCGACGACGTCGACAAGCCGGCCGGGGTGCTCTCCGGCGGCGAGAAGACCCGGCTCGCGCTCGCGACCCTGGTCGTCTCCTCGGCGAACGTGCTGCTCCTCGACGAGCCGACCAACAACCTGGACCCGGCCAGCCGCGAGGAGATCCTCGGCGCGCTGCGCACGTACAAGGGCGCCGTCGTCCTCGTCACCCACGACGAGGGCGCCGTGGAGGCGCTCGACCCGGAGCGGATCATCCTGCTCCCGGACGGTGTCGAGGACCTGTGGGGCGCGGACTACGCGGACCTGGTCGCCCTCGCCTGACCCCCGAGGGGCTCCCCGGAGACGCCCCGGGGCCTCCCGGGGCCCTGGGTGATCATCCCGGGCTGGATCATTCGGCTCATGGGTGATCCTTCATCTGAGTGAGGGTCTCTCGTACATTCCGGCGCGGTGCTCTGCCGAATCCTTCCGGCAGACCCGCGCCGTACGTGTGTTCCCCCGCCCGCGCTGACCTGGCACTTCCCGTACCGCGCGGTCCGCTGGAGCGTTTTCGATCCGGCGGAATCCAAGCTTCCGATCGTGTTGAAGGCGTACTCGTCCACAAACCCGGCGGCACGGACCTTGTCGAATGGGTGGCCAGGACGGACGGGAGGGGTGATCATGAGAAGTCCAGAGCGCACTTCCCATGAGGAGGCACGGGTGGCCGAGACTCTGAAGAAGGGCAGCCGGGTGACCGGCGCCGCGCGCGACAAGCTCGCGGCAGACCTGAAGAAGAAGTACGACTCCGGTGCGAGCATCCGGGCGCTGGCCGAGGAAACAGGCCGCTCCTACGGATTCGTCCACCGGATGCTGAGCGAGTCCGGAGTCACGCTGCGTGGACGCGGCGGAGCGACACGGGGCAAGAAGGCGGCCTCGGCCTGACATCGGGGCGGCTCGACCGGTCCACCGGGACCTCCCGGTGGGCACCCGGTCGGCCCTGCGGTCGGCCAGGTGGTTACTGTGCAGTCACTTAGCATTTCGCATGCAGTGCTGCACCGGAACCGGAGGCGCCCCCATGACTACGCTCGACGACTCTGAGCTCGTATTCGACAAGGACGGTGTACGGCTCACCGTCGAGGACGCCGTTGCCACGGTGACCCTGACCAATCCGGCGAAGCGCAACGCCCAGTCTCCCGCTCTGTGGCGGGCGTTGACGGAAGCCGGCCGGTCGTTGCCCGGCAGCGTGCGGGTCGTGGTGCTGCGCGGCGAGGGCAAGTCCTTCTCCGCCGGACTCGACCGGCAGGCGTTCACGCCCGAGGGCTTCGACGGCGAGCCGTCCTTCCTCGACCTCGCGCGCGGTTCCGACGCGGACCTCGACGCGGTCATCGCCGAGTACCAGGAGGCGTTCACCTGGTGGCGTCGCAGCGACCTCGTGTCGATCGCGGCCGTCCAGGGCCACGCCATCGGTGCGGGCTTCCAGCTCGCCCTCGCCTGCGACCTGCGCGTCGTCGCCGAGGACGTGCAGTTCGCCATGCGCGAGACCAGCCTGGGCCTCGTCCCGGACCTGACCGGGACGCACCCGCTCGTCTCGCTCGTGGGGTACGCCCGCGCGCTCGAGATCTGCGCCACCGGCCGCTTCGTCCACGCGGAGGAGGCCGAGCGCATCGGTCTCGCCAACCTGTCCGTGCCCGCCGACGAGCTCGACGCGGCGGTACGGGACCTCAGCGCCGCGCTCGTCGCGGCGCCCCGCGACGCGGTCACCGAGACCAAGGCGCTGCTCCAGGGCGTCTCCGGCCGCTCCTACGAGGAGCAGCGCACCGCCGAGCGCGCCGCCCAGGCCCGCCGCCTGCGCGACCTGGCGGGCCTCGGCGACTGACGCCCCCACGCGGGACCGGCCCGGCCGGCGCTCGCCGGGACCGAGCCGTCGGTCCCGCGCGCGGGACCGGCCGCCCGGGCCGACGCGTGGTCATGCCCGCGCTCGGCCCCTCAGCGCAGTTCCGACACCAGTACCGTGACCGCGGTCGCCCCATCGGCGGCCGCGGTCACGGCGCTCCGGGCGGCGCGGGCCACGTCCAGCGGGCGCCGGCCGGCGGTCACGGCCAGCTCCACCCGCACCTGGTCCGGGCGCCGGCTCACCGGCGGCCCCCACACGTCCGACACGCCCGCCACGCCCTCGACCCGCAGGACCGCCAGGGCCACCGGGTCGTCCGTCGCCGGAGCGGGCCGCCCCGGCGGGGGAGGCGGGGGAGCCGCCGCGGGCGGCGCCGTGTCGAGCAGCTCCGTCACCCGCAGGTCCACGGCCGTCACGCGCAGCCCGAGACCGTCGCGCGCCGCCCCGAGCAGGGCCGCCCGCAGTTCCTCGGCCAGCTCCGGCAGCGGACGGCCCGCCACCGCCCCGAAGTCCGCGGTGATCCGCAGCGCGCCCGGCCCGAGCCCGCCCGGCGGCACCGGAAGCGGCGCGGCCGGCGCCTCCCCGTCGTCCCCGGTCAGCGGATCGGGCCCGATCCGGATTTCGCCCGGCACCACTCCCCGTACCGCCGCGGCGGCCGGGCCGAGGACCCCGCGCGCCGCGCGCTCGGTGATCCAGGCGCCGTCACCGGCCGCGCCGAGCGGCAGCAGCCTGCCCGGCGCGAGGTGGTCCCGTACCGCAGCCGTCCAACCCTCAGCCGTCGTCATTCCCCCACCTTGCCGCATCCACGGAGCGGATCGGGGCAAGCGCCCTTAGTGTGGGCGAGGAACCCCGAAATGTGACAGAAGGGGCTGAATCTGATGACGGACACCACTCGTGCCGGAGACCTCGCGGCGGAAGACCCGCGAGAGCAGCGCCGGACCTCCGTGACCAAGCGGGGCGGCGGCGCACCGGCCTCCCGGGGCCGGACGACGATCGCCGACGGGGTCGTGGAGAAGATCGCCGGTCTCGCCGCGCGGGATGTCGACGGCGTCCACGCCATGGGCAGTGGACTCTCCCGCACCTTCGGCGCCGTCCGCGACCGGGTCCCCGGTGGAGGCGGCGGCAAGGCCAGCGTCACCCGAGGGGTGAAGGCCGAGGTCGGCGAGGTGCAGACCGCGCTCGACCTGGAGATCGTCGTCGTCTACGGCGTCTCCATCGCCGACGTGGCCGGCGACGTCAGGGAGAACGTGATCGCGGCCGTGGAGCGGATGACCGGACTGGAGGTCGTCGAGGTCAACATCGCGGTCAGCGACGTGAAGCTGCCCGAAGAAGAGGAAGAGGAGCCGGAGCCCCGGCTCCAGTAGTCGTCGGAACCCCGGCGACAGGCGCCAGGAAAGGGGCTCGGAATGAGCATGGCGGTGGTCGGCCTGGTGGCCGGCATGGCTCTCGGATTCGCCGGATACTTCGGCGGCTTCGGGGCGTTCCTACTGGTCGCGGCCCTCGGGGCGGTCGGCTTCGTGGCCGGTCGGTTCCTCGACGGAGACCTCGAACCCGGCGATCTGTTCCGGGGTCGCGAACGCGGCGACCGGCGGCGGTGACCCGGGGTGGTGACGGAGCCGGCAGAGGACCTGGCAGATGACCCGGTACGGGACGGGGTGCGGGACCGGGGGGCGACCACCATCGCCGACCGGGTCGTCGCGAAGGTCGCCTCCCAGGCGGCCAGAGAGGCGCTCGACGCCGTCCCCGAAGGGGGATCGAAACCGCACGCCTCGGTCGTCGTCCACCGGGAGATCGCCCGCGTCTCGGTGAGCCTCGACCTCGGTTACCCCTCCGACGTCGGCCGCCAGTGCGGCGCCGTCCGGAGCCGGGTACGCGCGCGCGTGGAGCAGCTCGTCGGGCTGGAGGTCCACGAGGTGACCGTCCACGTCGAGCGCCTCCACTCCGCGCACACCCGCCACGCCACGCCGAGGGGCCGCCTCACATGACCACCACCCCGGAACCGGACCCGACAGCCGGACCCGTCCTCGGGAAGGGAGACGGCGGAGGCGACGGCGGCGCGGCGCCCGTCCCCGCCGACGCGCCCCGATCCCCCGTCCGCCGTTTCTGGGCCGTACGCCGCATCCCCGCCGCCCTGCTCGCGGCCGTCGTCCTCGGCGGCGCCGGGCTGCTGCTCTACGACGTCGCGGCCGTGCGGGCCGACCGCTCCGCGATGTCCTGGCGGCGCGAGCTCGCCGACGCCCTGGCGACCCGGCCGCTCGACGACGTGGTGATCGTCGTCGGCGCGGTCGTCGCCGTCCTGCTCGGCGTCTGGCTCCTGATCCTGGCCGCCACCCCGGGGCTGCGCGACGTACTCCCGATGCGCCGCGAGCACACCGATGTACGGGCGGGACTCGACCGCGAGGCCGCCGCCCTCACCCTGCGGGACCGTGTCATGGAGGTCTCCGGGGTGCAGGCCGTACGGGTGCGCGTCCGCCGCGCCAAGGTCGCCGTCCGGGCGGTGTCCCACTTCCGGCCCCTCGACGAGGTCCGCGCCGACGTGGAGACGGTGCTCGCCACCGGCGTCAACGAGCTCGGCCTCGCCCACCCGCCCGCGCAGACGGTACGGGTGGCCAGGCCGCCCCGGAAGGAAGGGAAGGCCAAGTGACCGTCGTCCTCCGGCGCGTCAACCGCGTCCTGCTCGGTCTCGCCGGGCTGATCCTCGTCGTCTTCGGCGGCGCCGTCCTCGCCGCCGCCACCGACCTTGCCGTACCGTCCTGGTGGCCCTGGTCGGGCCCCTCCGACGTGCTGCTCTCCACCGCCCGGCGGCAGCGCTGGCGGGACGAGAGCTGGTGGTGGCCGGTGGTCATCGCCGTCCTCGGGCTCGTCGTCCTGCTCGCCCTCTGGTGGCTGCTCGTCCAGTTCCGGCGGGCCCGGCTCGCCGAGGTCCTCGTCGACACCGGCGACGGCGAGGAGGCGGTCCTGCGCGGCCGGGCCCTGGAGGGCGTCCTGGAGGCGGACGCCGCATCGCAGGACGGTGTCGCCCGGGCCCGGGTCGCCCTCACGGGCCGCCGGGGCGCCCCCCGGACCCGTATCGCGCTCCTCCTGGAGCCGCACGCCTCTCCGCGCGACGCCCTGACCACCCTCAGCACCCGGGCGCTCGCGGACGCCCGTACGTCGACGGGTCTGCCCGCGCTGCCCACCGAGGCGCGCCTGCGCGCGGTGAAGCACCGCGCCCGCCGGGTCACCTGAGGGTCAGAATTCGGCGCGGGCCCCGCCGTCCACCGGCAGCATCAGACCCGTCAGGTACGAGGCGGCCGGCGAGAGAACGAAGGCCGCCGTGCGGCCGAACTCCTCCGGGGTGCCGTAGCGGCGCAGCGGGATCGTGAGCTCGTTCGTCGCGCGGGCCGCGTCCGCGTCGCCGGAGAGCGCGTCCAGGAAGCGGACCCGGTCCGTGTCGATCCGGCTCGGCAGCAGACCGACGACGCGGATCCCGCGCGGGCCCAGGTCGTTGGCGAGGGACTTGGCGAAGCCGGCGAGCCCGGGGCGCAGCCCGTTGGAGATGGTGAGGCCGGGGATCGGCTCGTGGACGGAGCCGGACAGGACGAAGCCGATGACGCCGCCCTCGGTGAGCGTCTCGGCGGCCGCGCGGGCCAGCCGTACCGCCCCCAGGAAGACCGTACCGAAGGCGGCCGCCCACTCCTCGTCGGTGTTGTCCGCCGCGAAGCCGGGCGCCGGGCCGCCGACGCTGATCAGGATGCCGTCGAAACCGCCGAACCGGGCCCGCGCCTCGGCGATCAGCCGGTCCGGGGTCCCCGGGTCGTCGTTGTCGGCGGCGATCCCGGCCGCGCGCTCGCCCAGCTCGGCGACCGCTTCGGCGACGGTCTTCTCCTCGCGCCCGGTGACGAGCACCTTCGCGCCCTCCGCGAGCAGTGCTTCGGCCGAGGCACGGCCGAGCCCCCGCGTCGCGCCGGTCACCACGTACACACGGTCCTTCAGTCCCAGATCCATGGGCCTATCCTGCCGTCTCCCCGGCGGCGAGCGCGAGGGCGGTCCCGACGAGCCCGATGTGGCTGAACGCCTGGGGGAAGTTCCCCAGCTGACGTCCCGCCACCGGGTCGTACTCCTCCGCGAGGAGCCCCACGTCGTTGGTGAGCGCGACGAGCCGCTCGAAGAGCTCGCGGGCCTCCTCGACGCGTCCCGTCAGCCGCAGCGCGTCCGCGAGCCAGAACGAGCAGACCAGGAAGGTCCCCTCCTGTCCCGGCAGCCCGTCCACGGCCGTCGAGTCGGGGCTGTAGCGGCGCAGGAAGCCGCCGTGCATCAGCTCGTCCCGTACGGCGTCGACCGTCCCCACCACGCGGGGGTCGTCCGGCGGCAGGAAGCCGACCTGCGGGATGAGGAGGGTGGCGGCGTCGAGCCCGGACGAGCCGTACGCCTGGGTGAAGGTGTTCCGCACGGGGTCGTACGCCCGCGCGCACACCTGCGCGTGGATCTCGTCCCGCATGGCCCGCCACCGTCCCGCGTCCCCCGGCAGCGAGGGGTCGGCCTCCAGGGTGCGGACCGCGCGGTCGGCGGCGACCCAGGCCATCACCTTCGAGTGGGTGAAGTGGCGGCGCGGCCCGCGGACCTCCCACAGGCCCTCGTCGGGCTCCCGCCAGGTGGACTCCAGGAAGCCGAGCAGGCTCAGCTGGAGGTTCCAGGCGTGCCGCTCCGGCGGGATGCCGGCCTCACGCGCGCGGTGGAGGGAGTCCATGACCTCGCCGTACACGTCGAGCTGGAACTGGTCCACGGCCGCGTTCCCGGTCCGTACCGGCGACGAGTCGGCGTAGCCGCGCAGCCAGGGCAGGCTCGTCTCCGGCAGCCGGCGCTCCCCGGCCGGTCCGTACATGATCTGCAGGTCGGCGGGGTCGCCCGCGACCGCGCGCAGCAGCCAGTCCCGCCAGGCACACGCCTCCTCCTCGTATCCGGCGGCGAGCAGCGCGCCGAGGGTGAGGGAGGAGTCGCGGAGCCAGCAGGCCCGGTAGTCCCAGTTCCGCACGCCGCCGAGCTCCTCCGGCAGGGAGGTCGTGGGGGCGGCCATGATCCCGCCGGTGGGGCCGTACGTGAGCGCCTTGAGGGTGATCAGGGAGCGCAGCACCGTCTCCCGGTAAGGGCCCCGGTAGGTGCAGCGGGCCGTCCACTCCCGCCAGTCCGCGAGGCACTCCTCCAGGGCCTCGAAGGGGTCGACGAGGTCGGGGCGCGGCTCGTGCGAGGGGTGCCAGGTCAGCACGAAGGCCACCTTCTCGCCGGCGGCGACGGTGAAGGAGGAGCGGGTGGAGAACTGGTGGCCCCAGGTCTTCACGGGCGGCTCGCTGCGCAGCCAGACCGAGTCGGGACCGGCGATCGCGACCCGGTGGCCGTCGGACCTGCGCACCCAGGGCACGACCGAGCCGTAGTCGAAGCGGAGCCGCAACACGGCGGTCATCTCGACGCTGCCGCTGATCCCCTCCACGATCCGCATCAGGTCGGGGACCCTGTCCCGCTGCGGCATGAAGTCGGTGACCTTGACGGTGCCCGTACGGGTCTCCCAGTAGGTCTCCAGGACGAGGGAGTCCTCGGCGTAGCGGCGGGAGGCGCAGGTCGTGGCGCCCTTGGGCGCGATGGTCCAGTGGCCGTTGTCCTCGTCGCCGAGGATGGCGGCGAAGCAGGCGGCGGAGTCGAAGCGGGGCAGACACAGCCAGTCGACCGACCCGTCGCGGCCGATGAGCGCGGCGGTCTGGAGATCGCCGATGAGGGCGTAGTCGTCGATACGTTGCGTCACGCTTTGGGCTGTTCCCGGAAGCGGCGACGGTCAATCAGCGGGACGGGGTGGGCTACGCCTCCGCCGGGACCCGCTCCGGCGATCCGGGGACGTCGGAGGCACGGGCGGCCGCCCGGTCGCGCTTCTCGCGGCGGACCAGGATCACCCAGCCGACGGGTACCCCGGCCGTGAAGAGCCACCACTGCACGGCGTACGCCATGTGCGGGCCGATCGAGTCGTGGTCGGGCTCGGGGATCATCTCGGGGGTGCCGCCGGCCGGTTCCGGCGCGCTCTGCTCCAGGTAGCCGCCGAGCACCTCGCGGCCGATGAGCTCGGCCTGCTGCCGGCTGCTGATCAGCATGACCTGCCGGTCCGGCAGGCCCTTGAGGTCCTTGATGCCGCTGGCGCCCGTGGTCTCGTCCGCCTTGAGCCGGCCGGTGACGGTGACCTCGCCCCTGGGCGCGGGCGGCACCGGCGGGTAGGAGTGCTGGTCGGCGGCGGCCGGGACCCAGCCGCGGTTGACCAGGACGATCCGTCCGTCCCGGAGGACCAGCGGGGTCAGGACGTGCACGCCCACCCGGTCGTCGGAGGAGGTGCGGCGGCGGACGACCACCTCGTGGGTGGTGTCGAAGGTGCCGGTGGCGGTGACCTGGCGCCAGTAGTCGGCGCGCGGGACGGTGTGACCGGGGGAGGTGAGCTCCTCGACCGGGAGCGGCTTCGCCTTGAGGTTGTCCGCGATCAGGGAGTTCTGGGCCACCCGGTTCTCGTGCCGGTGGAACTGCCAGAAGCCCAGCTCGATCATCGTGGGGACGAGGACGAGGGCGACGAGGGTGAGGATCACCCACTGCCGGGACAACAGGAAGCGGTACACGCCGTCGACGGTACATTGCGGCGAAAGGCCCCCTTGCGGCGGGTGCCGCAGGGGGCCTGGAACGGTCCCGTTCTCACACCCTGTCGACGATGCCCACCTTTCCCTCGGCGCGGGCGCAGTGGCCGCCGCAGTACCACCTGCCCTCGACCTCGACGCCCTGTCCGATGATCTGGACCCGGCAGTGCTCGCAGATGGGCGCCATGCGGTGGATGGCGCAGGCGAAGCAGTCGAAGACGTGCACCGCGCCCTGCGCGTGCACCTCGAAGGACATGCCGTAATCGTTTCCGCAGACCTCACAACGTGCCATGCGCCACAGGGTGGAGCGCACTGCGGGCGCGCGCAGCTCGGCGCGCCCGCAGAGGCCGGGGTGTCACCCGTCTGCCGGGGCCACGTCCCGCAGCAGCTGGGTGTAGGCGGCCTCGTCCACGACGGGGGTGCCGAAGGTCCCGGCCTTGAGGGTCTTGGAGGTGGCGGCGTCCGGGTCGTTGGTGACGAGGAGGCTGGTGAGCCGGGAGACGCTGGAGGCGACGTGGAGGCCGGCCTCGACGGTGCGGTCCTCCAGGAGCTCGCGGTCGATGGAGGTGTCGCCGGAGAAGGCCACCCGCATGCCCTGCTTGAGCGGTTTGTCCGACTCGTAACGGCCGGGGTTGGGGTACGGGCACGGCGGGCGCTTCCGCGAGGGGCGCCAGCTGCCCGCCCGGTAGGAGGAGCCGTACGGGGGCTGCCGGCCGATCCGCGGCTGCGTGGGTGACGAGGCCCACTCCGTCAGCGGCCGGCACTCCAGGAGCGGCAGCCGTACGTTCCGCTCGGCCGCCGCGTGCAGGCTCGGCCGGAACGCCTCGGCGAGCACCCTCGCGTCGTCCAGCGCGTTGTGCGCGCGCTGCTGCACGACGCCGAAGTGCGCGGCGAGCGACTCCAGCTTGTGGTTGGGCAGCGGCAGCGACAGCTCCTTGGCGAGCGCGATCGTGCACAGCCGCTGGCGCACGGGCGCGGCGGACTCCGCGCGCGCGTACTCCCGGGCGATCATCTGCCAGTCGAACATCGCGTTGTGCGCGACGAGCACCCGCCCGTCGAGCCGCGCCGCGAACTCCGCCGCGATCTCCGGGAAGAGCGGCGCGCCCTCCAGGACGTCGCTGGTCAGCCCGTGGATCCAGACCGGACCGGGATCGCGCTCGGGATTGACGAGCGTGTACCAGTGGTCCTCGACGTTCCCCTGGGCGTCCAGCCGGTAGACGGCAGCCGACACTATCCGGTCGTCGCGGGCGAGTCCGGTGGTCTCCACGTCGACGACCGCGTACCCCTGCGGGTAGGCGGCCGGCCACATCGCTGCTGTCGTACGGTCGTCAAGCACGGTCACTGAGAATACGGCCCGCGACCGACAGCCCCGTCCCCGGTGCCCCCGGAGGCGCCCGCGAGGAGGCCGTCCACCAGGGCCCGTACGGAGTCCGTGAAGAGCCGCTCGGTGTCGATCGGCGCGGCCAGGGCGTGCGCGAGGGGCCCGTCGGCCTCGGCGTCCTCCCCGCGCCACAGCTCCTCCTCGGCGGGGGACTGGGCGGGCGCCCGCTCGCGGTTGCGCTCCACCAGGACGTAGCCCACGACCTGGAACTGCACGGCGCGCACGGCCCGGGCGGCGTGCGCCCCGCGCAGTCCGGCCGCGTGCGCCTCGTGGACCAGGGCGCGCTGGGCCGGCAGGAACATGCGCTCGGTCAGCCCCCGTTCGTGGACCATCGCCACCAGGTGCGGGCGCTCGCGCAGGGCGCGGCGCAGCGCGCGGGCGACCGAGACGATCCGCTCGGCCGGGGTCGCGCCCCGGGGGCGGATCGTGCCGAGGTCGGCGACCGTGCGGTCGACGAGGGCGTCGAGGAGCGACTCGCGGTTGCCGACGTGCCAGTAGATCGAGGTGACCGCGGTGCCGAGCTCGGCGGCGAGCCGGCGCATCGTGAGCGCGTCCGGGCCGTGCTCCCTCACCAGGGCGGCCGCGGTGTCCAACACCTCGTCGCGGGTCAGCGCGGAGCGTGCCATCGATTCCCCCAACTCCTCTGCGTGCAGACCTCTTTACCCTTCGGCGGCGGCGGTGTAACTGTGTTACAGGCCGACGATCCCGAAGGGTGGTACGTCATGGCACGAGTACGGTACGGGGCACGCAGCGACGCGGAGGCGGCGGCGGCCCGCGAGCGGTCCGCCAAGCTCCCCGACATCTGGTCCACCGGAGTGGTCGCCGTCTGGGAGACCGACCCGGACGTCGTGGCGGCGGTCCTGCCGCCCCCGCTCAAACCCACCGCGCGCCCCCTCGTGCGCGCCAACATCAGCAAGGTCGACCTGCCCGGCTATCCGCTCGGCGCCGGCTCGGTGGCCGTGGCAGCCGCCCACGGCGACCGGGAGGGCTGGTACCCGCTGGTCATGCCGATGACCCACGAGCGGGCCCTGATCGGCGGTCGTGAGGTCTTCGGTGAGCCGAAGAAGCTGGGCGAGGTCACCGTCGAACGGGACGGGCTCGTCGTGCGCGCCGCGCTCGCCCGGCACGGCATCGCCTTCGTGGAGGTGCGCGGCGCGGTCTCCGGACCGCTGCCGCTGCCGGAGCCCGTGGAGAAGACCGACTTCTACTTCAAGTTCCTCCCGGGCGTGGAGGGCACCGGCTTCGACGGCGAACCCGTCCTCGTCCACTGCGTCCGCAACGAGAAGGTGCGGAAGCTGGAGGGGATCACCGGCGACGTGGTCCTGCGCGAGTCCATGTACGACCCGGTCGCCGACCTCCCCGTGCGCCGGCTCGTCGAGATCACGATCGGCGAGAAGACCACCGACCAGAAGGGCACGGTCGCCGAGCGCGTCTCCGCCCGGGACCTGCTGCCCTTCGTCCACCAGCGGTACGACGACCCGCTCCAGATCCTCGACGGGCCCCCGGAAGGACGTGCCTGATGGAGCTGCGTGAGGGGCAGGTCGCCGTCGTCACGGGCGCGGCGAGCGGCATCGGGCTGGCGATGGCCCGCCGCTTCGCCGCCGAAGGCCTCGCCGTCGTCCTCGGGGACGTCGAGCGGGCCGCCCTGGAGGAGGCCGCCGACGAGCTGATGGCGAGCGGGGCGCAGGTCCTCGCCCGGACGGTCGACGTCTCCGACCCCGAGGAGGTACGGGCGTTCGCGGACGCCGCGTACGACACCTTCGGCGCCGTCCACGTCCTCTGCAACAACGCGGGCGTCGGCTCCGGCGCCGAGGGCCGCATGTGGGAGCACGAACCGAACGACTGGAAGTGGGCCTTCTCCGTCAACGTCTGGGGCGTCTTCCACGGCATCCAGGCCTTCGTCCCGCGCATGCTCGCGGGCGGCGAGCCCGGCCACGTCGTGAACACCTCCTCCGGCGACGGCGGCATCGCCCCGCTGCCCACCGCCTCCGTGTACGCGGTCACCAAGGCGGCCGTCGTCACCATGACCGAGTCGCTCTACGCCCATCTGCGCGCCGAGCACGCGCGCGTGGGCGCCTCCGTCCTCTTCCCGGGCCCGCACATGCTCCGCACCGGACTGTGGGAGTCGCACCGCAACCGGCCCGAGCGGTACGCCAAGCAACGGCCGCGCAGGAGCCCGTACCGCAGCCTCGACCAGTGGGAGGCGGCGATGAAGGAGGCCGGGCACGAGGTGGCCTTCACGCCGGTGGAGGAGGTCGCCGGGCACGTCGTCGACGGCATCCGCGCCGACCGCTTCTGGATGCTGCCGGAGAGCGAGCACAGCGACCGCCAGATCAAGGCGCGCTCCCGCTCGATGCTCGACCGCGCCAACCCGTCGTACCTGGAGAACTTCATCCTCGACTGAGGGGCTTCACGATGAGCAACGAGCGCCATGAGGACCCGTATCTGATCATCTCCTCCGACTGTCACGCCGGCCTGCCCACCGAGGAGTACCGGCCCTATCTCGACCCCCGCTTCCACCGGGACTTCGACGACTTCCTGGCGGGGCGCGACGCCCGCCGGGAGGCCATGACCCGGCTCGGGGTGCGCAACGAGGCCTTCGCGGACAAGTGGTTCAGCGACAACGAGGAGGGCCTGCGCGGCGGCTGGGACTCCGCCCAGCGCATCAAGGAGCTCGACGGCGACGGAGTGGCCGCCGAGGTCGTCTTCCCCGACGCGGACGCCGTCGACAGCCAGACCGCCGCGCCCTTCGGCGTCGGCCTCGGGCTCTCCGGCGACCAGGACCCGGAGCTCGGCATGGCCGGGGCCAAGGCGCACAACCGCTGGCTCGCCGAGTTCGTCTCCGCGAACCCGGCCCGCCACTGCGGGGTCGCCCTCCTCCCCGTCACCGCCGACGTCCGCGAGGTCGTCGCCGAGATCCACCGGGCCAAGGAGTCCGGGCTCGGCGCGCTCATGATCCCGTCCATGTGGGTGGACAAGGCGCCCTACCACGACCGGCGTTACGACCCGGTGTGGGCGGCGGCCGCCGAGACCGGCATGCCGGTCGTCACCCACTCCGGAGCGGCGCCGCGCGAGGAGTACGGCGACCACCTCGGGATCTACGTCTCCGAGGTCACCTGGTGGCCGGCCAGGCCGCTGTGGTTCCTGCTCTGGTCGGGCGTCTTCGAGCGCCACCCCGGCCTGCGGTTCGGGGTCGCCGAATCCGGCTGCTGGTGGCTGCCGAACCTGCTCTGGTTCATGGACCGGCTCTACCTCGGCGCGCACGGCGGCAAGAAGCTGTCCCCGTTCGCGGAGCTGAAGCGGCCGCCGAGCGAGTACCTGGACCGGCAGGTCTTCGTCTGCGCCACCAACACCAAGCGGCGCGAGCTCGCCCAGCGGTACGAGATCGGCGTCGACAACATCCTGTGGGGCTCGGACTTCCCGCACCCGGAGGGGACCTGGCCCGACACGCGCGCGTGGCTGCGGCGGACCTTCCACGACATCCCGGTCGAGGAGACCCGGCGGATGCTGGGCCTGGCCGCCGCCGAGGTCTTCGGATTCGATGTCCAGAAGCTGGATCCGATAGCCCGGCGGATCGGCCCCACCCCCGCCGACCTCGGCCAGCCCGCCGACCAGGCCGCCGTCGAGGCCTCCTGGGCCCGCTCGCGCGAGGTCGGCCGCCACTGGCTCACCGACCACGACTTCCCGGTCATGGGGGTGACGCCGTGACCGACCGCTACACCGTCGTCTCCGCCGACTGCCACGCCGGCGCCGACCTCCTCGACTACAAGCCGTACCTGGAGAAGAAGCACCACGACGACTTCGACGCCTGGGCGGCGACCTACGTCAACCCGTACGAGGACCTGCTCGCCGACACCGCCGACCGCAACTGGAACTCCCAGCGCCGGCTGCGCGAACTGGAGGCGGACGGCATCGTCGCCGAGGTCGTCTTCCCCAACACCATCCCGCCGTTCTTCCCCAAGGCCTCCCTGATGGCCCAGCCGCCCACCCGCGCCGAGTACGAGCAGCGCTGGGCCGGCCTCCAGGCGCACAACCGCTGGCTGGCCGACTTCTGCGCGGACGCCCCGGGACGCAGGGCGGGCGTGGCGCAGATCCTCCTCAACGACGTGGACGCGGCGGTCGCCGAGATCCGCCGCACCCGCGAGGCCGGACTCACCGGAGGCATCCTGCTACCGGGAGTCCCGCCGGGCTCGCCCGTACCGGAGCTGTACGCGGAGGCGTACGACCCGATCTGGGCCGTCTGCGCCGAGCTCGACGTCCCGGTCAACCACCACGGCGGCTCCGCGTCGCCGCCGCTGGGCGACGAACCGGCAGCCCGGGCGGTGTTCATGGTGGAGACCACCTGGTTCTCCCACCGGGCCCTGTGGCACCTGATCTTCGGCGGCGCCTTCCGCCGCCATCCGGGGCTCAAGCTGGTCCTGACCGAGCAGGGCTCGGGCTGGATCCCGGGCGTGCTCGACATGCTGGACTACTACCACCGGCGTCTCGTGTCGGCCGCGACGAGGGCCGCCACCGCCGAGTCCAAGTTCGGCGCCGGCCTCGCGGAGTCCATGGGCAAGGGCCCCGGCGAGGTCTGGCGGGACAACTGCTTCGTCGGCGCGAGCTTCATGCGCCCCCACGAGGTGCCGCTGCGCGACCGGATCGGCCTCGACAAGATCATGTGGGGCAGCGACTACCCGCACGACGAGGGCACCACCCCGTACTCCCGCGAAGGCCTCCGCATCGCCTACGCGGGACTGCCGCGGGAGGAGGTCGCCGCCATGGTCGGCGGGAACGCGGCCCGCGTCTACGGCTTCGACCTCGCCCTCCTCGACGCCCTGGCCGCCGTCCACGGCCCGACCGTCGAGGAGATCTCCCAGCCCCTGAAGGAGGTCCCCGCGGGCGCCACCAGCCCGGCCTTCGCCCCGGGCGGGTCGGTCCGCGTCTGGTGAGCCGCCGGGTGCGAACCTCCTGACGTGACCGAACCTCCCGCACACGACGAGGCCCACGGCGGCGGCCTCGGCTCCCGTCTCAACTGGCTCCGGGCGGCCGTGCTCGGAGCCAACGACGGCGTCGTCTCCACCGCCGGCCTCGTCGTCGGCGTCGCCGGCGCCACCGAGTCCCAGGGCGCACTGCTCACGGCCGGCCTCGCGGGGCTGCTCGCCGGTTCGATGTCGATGGCGGCGGGGGAGTACGTCTCGGTCTCCACCCAGCGCGACTCCGAGAGGGCCGCGATCGCCCAGGAGAAGCGCGAACTGCGCGAACAACCGGAGGCCGAACTCGCCGAACTGACCGGCCTGCTCGCCGCCCGGGGCCTCTCCCCGGAGGTGGCCCGGGAGGCCGCCGAGCAGCTCACCGAGCGCGACGCGCTGCGCGCCCACGCGCGCGTGGAGCTCGGCATCGACCCGGACGACCTGACCAACCCCTGGCACGCCGCAGGCGCCAGCTTCCTCGCCTTCACCGTCGGCGCCCTGCTCCCGCTCCTTGCGATCGTCCTCCCGCCGGCCTCCGCCCGCCTCTGGGTCACGGTCGCCTCCGTCCTCGCCGCCCTCGCCTTCACCGGCTGGTGGTCCGCCCGCCTCGGCGCCGCCCCGCCCGGCCGCGCGGTCCTCCGCAACGTCGCCGGCGGCGCGCTCGCGATGGCGGTCACGTACGGGGCGGGATCGCTGCTGGGAGCGGCGGGCGTCTAGGGGGTGTCTTGTCGATCAGGCCGGATCAGGGCGCGGTGCCAGGCGTCGCGAGCCCGGCCTGATCGGCAAGACGCCCCCTGGGGGCGTCCAGAGGACGTCCAGGGGCTTGTCGGAAGGTGCCAAAGCTTGCTGACAAGCGGTCTTACTTACTTGTAAGTAATGACGTCTAGCCGTGCCCGTCCGCCACCTCTACCGTCGACGGCATGCCGAACCTGCCCGATGTCGTGCTCTGGTCCATACCGGCGTTCGTCCTGCTCACCGTGGTGGAGATGGTCAGCCACAGGATCCACCCCGACGAGGACGCCGCCGGGTACGAGACCAAGGACGCCGCCACCAGCATCGGCATGGGCCTGGGAAGCCTCGCCTTCGACGCGCTGTGGAAGATCCCCGTGGTCGCGATCTACACCGCCGTCTACGAGCTCACCCCGCTCCGCGTCCCCGTCCTCTGGTGGACGATCCCGCTGATGCTGCTCGCGCAGGACTTCTTCTACTACTGGCAGCACCGCGGACACCACGTCATCCGCGTCCTCTGGGCCTGCCACGTCGTCCACCACAGCAGCCGGAAGTTCAACCTCAGCACCGCCCTGCGCCAGCCGTGGACCGGCGTGACCGGCTGGCCGTTCTACCTGCCGCTGATCGCCCTCGGCGTCCACCCGGCGGCCCTCGCCTTCTGCTACTCGGTCAACCTCGTCTACCAGTTCTGGATCCACACCGAGCGGATCGACAAACTGCCCCGCCCCTTCGAGTACGTCCTCAACACCCCCTCGCACCACCGCGTCCACCACGCCTCCCAGGGCGGCTACCTGGACCGCAACTTCGGCGGGATCCTCATCGTCTGGGACCGCGTCTTCGGCTCCTGGGTCGCCGAGACCGAGCGGCCCGTCTACGGCCTCACCAAGAACATCGAGACCTACAACCCGCTGCGCGTCGCCACCCACGAGTACGCCGCCATCGCCCGCGACCTGCGCGCCGCGGACGGCTGGCGCGAACGGGCCGGGCGGGTCTTCCGCGGCCCCGGCTGGCAGCCGGCGCAGGCCACCGGGGCCATCCCCGCTCCGGAGGCCGCCGCGTGAGCAGCGCCACCCCCGCGGCCGCCCGTGCCCTCCCGGCCACCGCCTCCCGCGCACTGCTCGCCGCCTTCGGGCTCGCGGCCGCCGTCGACCTCGTCTCCCTGCTCGCCGGCGCCGAGCTCGGCCACCAGATCGCCAAACCGCTCCTGATGCCCCTGCTCGCCGCGTACGCCGCCACCCGCGGCGCCCCCAGGCTGCTGACCGCCGCGCTCCTGTGCGGCTGGGGCGGCGACGTCCTCCTGCTCTCCGACGCGGACTGGGCCTTCCTCCTCGGCATGGGCTCCTTCGCCGCCGGACACGTCTGCTACCTGGTCCTCTTCGGGCGACGGCCCACGTCCCCGTTCCTCCTGGCCGTCTACTCCGTCGCCCTCGTCGGCACCGTGACGGCGCTCTGGCCCGACCTCCCCGCCGAGCTGCGGATCCCGGTCGCGGGCTACTCCCTGCTGCTCACCGCGATGGCCTACCGCTCCGGCTCCCTCGGGCTGCTGGCCGGCCTCGGCGGCGCCCTGTTCCTGCTGTCCGACACGCTCATCGCCACCGGGGTCGCCGAATGGCCCCAGCTGCCCGCGCCCGACTTCTGGGTCATGCTGACCTATATCGCGGCGCAGTACCTGCTGACGGCGGGAGTGCTCCGCGCGATGTACGGTGAACGTCGTACAACCGTCTGACAGCAAGGACCGCCCCCCATGCGCGCCACCACCATCCATGCCCCGTTCGACATGCGCGTGGAGGACGTGCCCGACCCGGTGATCCAGGACCCCACGGACGTCGTCCTGCGCGTCCTGCGCGCCTGCATCTGCGGCAGCGACCTGTGGGCCTACCGCGGCGAGGCCGCCCGACAGCCCGGCCAGCGCATCGGCCACGAGTTCCTCGGCATCGTCGAGGCGGCCGGCTCCGAGGTCAGCGGCTTCGCCGCCGGCGACCTCGTCGTCGCCCCCTTCGTCTGGTCCGACGGCACCTGCGAGTACTGCGCCGAGGGCCTCCAGACCTCCTGCCCGCGCGGCGGCTTCTGGGGCTCGGTCGGCTCCGACGGCGGCCAGGGCGAAGCCGTCCGCGTCCCCTTCGCCGACGGCACCCTCGTCAAGCTCCCCGCCGAGGCCGCGTCCGACGACCACCTGCTGACCGCGCTCCTCGCGCTCTCCGACGTCATGGGGACCGGCCACCACGCCGCCCTCGGCGCGGGCGTGAAGCCCGGCTCCACCGTCGCCGTCGTCGGCGACGGTGCCGTCGGCCTCTGCGGCGTCCTCGCGGCCAAGCGGCTCGGCGCCGAGCGGATCATCGCGCTCGGCCGGCACACCGCCCGCACCGACATCGCCCGTGCCTTCGGCGCCACCGACGTCGTGGCCGAGCGCGGCGAGGCCGCCGAGGCCGCCGTCCGTGAGCTCACCGGCGGCCAGGGCGCCCACGGCGTCATCGAGGCCGTCGGTACCGAGCAGTCCATGCGCACCGCCGTCGCGATCGCCCGCGACGGCGGCTCCATCGGCTACGTCGGCGTCCCGCACGGCAGCGGCACCGGCCTCGACCTGTCCGTGATGTTCGACCGGAACATCGCGCTGCGCGGGGGCGTCGCCCCCGTCCGCGCGTACATCCCGGAACTCCTCCCGGACGTCCTGGACGGCACCATCGACCCGTCCCCGGTCTTCGACCTGACGGTCGGCCTGGACGGCGTCCCGGGCGGCTACAAGGCGATGGACGAGCGCACGGCCCTCAAGGTCCTGGTCAAGCCGTAACCCGGGCGCGGGCCGCCCCGCGCCTCAGGCCCCCGGCCACTCCGGAGCATCCGCCCCGGCGAGGCCCGGGGGCCTGGACCAGCCCGCGGGGCCGCCCTCGTACGACACCGGTGACACCGCGTGCCGCAGTCGCCCCAGCGGCCCCTCCGACTCCGCGAGGTACCGCTCCGGCTCGTACCGCGGCAGCGCATGCGTCAGCCAGTGCCCCGTCTGCGCGAGCGCGAGCCGTACGAGCCGGCTGCCGCCCTCCGCGCGCTGCTCGGTCAGGGACCGCAGGACCGCCGCCGCGAGCAGATACCCCGTGCCGTGGTCCAGCGCCTGCGCCGGCAGCGCACCCGGCTCCTCCGCCGACCCCTCCACCGCGGCGATCCCCGTCGCCACCTGCACCAGGGAGTCGAAGCCGCGCCGCTCGCCCCACGGCCCGTAGTCGCCCCAGGCGGAGAGCCGGGCGGTCACCAGACCCGGCCGCTCCAGGCCGAACCGGTCGAGCGCGCCCGGCCGGTAGCCGGTCACCAGGACGTCGGCCGCGTCGAGGAGCTCGTCGAACGTCCGCCGGTCCGACGGCCGCTCCAGGTCGAGCGCGGACGTCCGCTTGCCGACGCCCGTGTCCGCGTGCTGGTCCGGGAGTTCGGGGTTGCCCGGCGGGTCGATCCGCAGCACGTCCGCGCCGAGCACCGCCAGCGAGCGCGTCGCGACGGGACCGGCGATCACCCGGGTCAGATCGAGGACCCGCAGCGGGCCCGCGCGCCGCCGGGGAGGGGCCTCGTCGAGCCGCTCCCGGGTCAGCAGCGGCCGCGCCGCCACCTCCCGGCCCTGCTCGCCCGCCGCCCACTCCCCGGGCGTGCGCAGGGCGACGGCCAGACCCCCGGCCGCGTACACCGCCGTCTCGACCTCGACGGCCTTCCGCTCGCCGATCGCCGCCGCGACGGCCTCGACGGAGTCCGGCACCCCCAGGGCAGCCAGCAACGCGGCCCTGTGGTGCGGGTAGTTGGCATGCGTACGGACCCAGCCGTCGGCCGCCCGCCAGAACCGCGAGAGGGGCGCGAAGTTCACCGGCGCCCGCCCGTCCACCCGAAGGTGACGCTCGCTCACGAAGGCGGTGGCGACGGCCCCGTCGTCCACCCGCACCGGCCCCGGAAGCCCCGCGTGCTCCACCGCGGCGAGCGAGCAGACCGCGACCGCCCCGCGGGCCAGGTCCATCACCGGCAGCCGCGCGGGCAGCAGCCCGGAGACCCCGCCGTACTCCACGCGGTCGACGAGGGCGGGATCGCCGCCCAGGGCCGACCACAACAACTCCGTACCCGTACGCACTGTGTTGTCCATGACCGCAGTGTGGCACTCGGTGCCATGCGAAAGGGCCCTGGTGTGGCACACCACACCAGGGCCCTCCCCACCGCTTACTTGACGGCGTCGAGCGCGTCGATCAGACCGGCCCCGTAGAAGCCGTTCTTGTTCTTGCCACCCTCACAGACGGCGTCGATCTTGCCGTCGCCCTCGATGTCGTACGGGTTGGTGCAGGCGAGGTCGTCGGCCTGCGCGTACAGCAGCGCCTTCAGCGCCGCCGGGCTGGCGTGCGGGTGCGTCGACTTCAGCAGCGCGAGCACACCGGCGGTGTGCGGGGACGCCATCGACGTACCGGCCTTGTAGTTGTAGCCGCCGTCGACCGTGGTCGACAGGATGCGGCCGTTGACCGCCGGGGCGTCCGGCGTCTGGTACTCGGTGCGGTCACCGCCGGGGGCGGCGATGTCGATCACGCCGAGACCGTAGTTGGAGTAGGACGCCTTGATGTTCTTGGCGCCGGTCGCGGAGACCGTCACGACGCCCGGCAGCATGGACGGGTAGTCGAAGCACTCCTTCGGGTCGATGTCACGGGTGACCGCCGTGGTGTCGTTCGGGCTGGTCGTGTCCGTGATCGTGTCGGCCGCCAGGTCGAACTTGGAGTTGCCGGCCGCGGCGACGTTGACCGTGCCCTTCTTCTCCGCGTAGCGGGTGGCCCGGGTGACCGCCTCGATGAGGGCCTTCTGGTCCTCGTCGTTCTTGCAGGCGAACATCCACGGGTCGGTGTAGTAGCTGTTGTTCGTGACGTCGACGCCGTGCTCGGCCGCCCACACGAAGCCGCAGACCACGGCCTCGGTGTAGAAGAAGCCGTCCGGGGTCGACACCTTGATGCCGGCGAGCTTCACGCCCGGCGCGACACCGGTGATGCCGATGCCGTTCTTGGCGGCGCCGATGGTGCCCGCGACGTGCGTGCCGTGGTCGCTCTCGCCCTTCATGGGGCGCCACGAGCCGGGGGTGGTGTCCGGCTTGCCGGACACGCAGTTGGCGGAGGCGGCGGCGTCGAAGTTCGGCGCCAGGTCCGGGTGGGTGTCGTCGACACCCGTGTCGATGATGCCGACGGTGACCTTGCTGCTGCCGAGCGTCTTCTCGTGGGCCTTGTCGGCCTTGATCGCCGGCATGTCCCACTGCAGGGGCTCGAACGGGTCCTGACCGTCCGTGGCGGCGGCCGCGGCGGCCTTCGCCTCGGCCGGGGACAGCGCCTGCGCGCCCTCGTCGACGGAGTCGTCGGACTGGGCGGAGAGCGGGGCGGTGCGGGTCGAACCGGCCGACACCACGCCACGCGCCTGACGGATCGTCTTCGCGAACTCGGGGTTCTGCGAGTGGACGACTATCACGCCTATCTGGTCGTACGAGATGACCACCTCGCCACCCGCGGCGGCGATCGCCTTCTTCACCGAGGCGGCGGTCCAGCGGCCACCCTCGACGTTGACGACGTACGAGAGCTTCGGGCCGTTCGTGGCCACGGTGGCCGGAGCGTCGCTCAGTTCCGCGGCGGAGGCGGCGCCGGGGGCCAGGAAGCCGAGCGAGGCCGTGAGCGCGAGACCAACCGGCAGAGCGAGAGCTCGGCCGCGCCTCGATCCCAGATGAGCCATGGGTTCTCCACATCATCCGTATGTACTGCCCCCGCGCGGGTTTGCGCGCGGGCAGGTGCATGACGAGTGAAGTTATCGCTGATCTTCCCGAAGCTTCAATGAGTTGAGAAGACTTCATGAAGATCTGTTCAAGAAAATCCCCCGTGTGAACCGCTTCGGTTCCGGCTCCGTGCCGTTGGTCAGGGGAGGAGCTCCGCTCGGAGCCCCGGCTCCCGCACCCCTGGTGAGGCCCCCTTGACCATGCCGTCCGCCCCCGCGTCACGAGGAGATTCCGTGGCTACCGAAGCACCGCCGCCGCCCAGAAACGGCACGGAGACCGACCACGGTCCCGCGTCGCCCACGACGGAGCAGTTCGTCGAGGTGCAGGAAGGGGCGGAGTTCGGCGAACTGCGCCGTACGTACCGCTCCTTCGCCTTCCCCCTCACCCTGGCCTTCATCGCCTGGTACCTGCTGTACGTGCTGCTCTCCAACTACGCGGGCGGCTTCATGGGGACCAAGGTCTTCGGCAACATCAACGTGGCCCTCGTCCTCGGCCTCGGCCAGTTCCTCACCACGTTCCTCATCGCCTGGCTCTACTCGCGGCACGCGGCGAACCGGCTCGACCCCAAGGCCGAGGCCATCAGAACCCGTATGGAGGGCGACGCATGAGCACCCCCGTCCTGCTCGCGGCGGGCAACGCCACCACCGAGCACCGGCCCCTGATCATCGCCCTGTTCGGCGCCTTCGTCCTCGCCACCCTCGTCATCACCGTCTGGGCCGGCCGCCAGACCCGCAGCGCCGCCGACTTCTACGCCGGCGGACGCCAGTTCACCGGCTTCCAGAACGGCCTCGCGATCTCCGGCGACTACATGTCCGCCGCGTCCTTCCTCGGCATCGCCGGAGCCATCGCCCTCTTCGGCTACGACGGCTTCCTGTACTCGATCGGCTTCCTCGTCGCCTGGCTCGTCGCCCTGCTCCTGGTCGCCGAACCGCTGCGCAACTCCGGCCGGTTCACCATGGGCGACGTCCTCGCCTACCGGATGCGCCAGCGGCCCGTCCGCACCGCCGCCGGCACCTCGACGATCGTCGTCTCGATCTTCTACCTGCTCGCCCAGATGGCGGGCGCGGGCGTCCTCGTCTCGCTCCTGCTCGGCATCACCAGCGACGGCGGCAAGATCGGGATCGTCGCCCTGGTCGGCCTCCTGATGATCGTGTACGTGACGATCGGCGGCATGAAGGGCACCACCTGGGTGCAGATGGTCAAGGCGGTCCTGCTCATCGCGGGCACGCTCCTGATCACCTTCCTCATCCTCCTCAAGTTCCACTTCAACGTCTCGGAGCTGCTCGGCGCGGCCGCCACCAACAGCGGCAAGGGCGCGGCCTTCCTGGAGCCCGGCCTCAAGTACGGCGCCACCGCCACCTCCAAGCTGGACTTCCTCTCGCTCGGCATCGCGCTCGTCCTCGGCACGGCCGGACTGCCCCACATCCTGATCCGCTTCTACACGGTGCCGACCGCCAAGGCCGCCCGTAAGTCCGTCAACTGGGCCATCGGCATCATCGGCGCCTTCTACCTGATGACGATCGTGCTCGGCTTCGGCGCCGCCGCCCTCCTCAAGAACAGCGACATCGTCGCCTCCAACAAGGCCGGCAACACGGCCGCCCCGCTCGCGGCCCTGGAGATCGGCGGCGGAGCCGACTCCACCGGCGGCGCGATCCTCCTCGCCGTCATCTCCGCCGTCGCCTTCGCGACCATCCTCGCCGTCGTCGCCGGTCTCACGCTGGCCTCCTCCTCGTCCTTCGCGCACGACATCTACGCCAACGTCATCCGGCGCGGCCAGGCCACCGAGAAGGAGGAGGTGCGGGCCGCCCGCTGGGCGACCGTCTTCATCGGCATCGTCTCCATCGCGCTCGGCGCCCTCGCCCGCGACCTCAACGTCGCCGGCCTCGTCGCCCTCGCCTTCGCGGTCGCCGCCTCGGCCAACCTGCCGACGATCCTCTACTCGCTCTTCTGGAAGAGGTTCACCACCAAGGGCGCGCTGTGGTCGATCTACGGCGGTCTGGTCTCCGCCGTCGTCCTCGTGCTGTTCTCGCCGGTCGTCTCCGGCAAGCCCACGTCGATGTTCAAGACGGCCGACTTCTACTGGTTCCCGCTGGAGAACCCCGGCATCGTCTCCATCCCGCTCGGCTTCCTGCTCGGCTGGCTCGGCTCGGTCCTCTCCAAGGAGGAGCCGGACAAGGGCAAGTACGCGGAACTGGAGGTCAAGTCCCTCACCGGAGTCGGAGCGCACTGAACCGTATACGGTGCGCGACCATCGGACGGCCGCGTCGTAGAGTTCTACGACGCGGCCGCGTCGGTCCTCGTGACAATCTGCCCTGCTCGTTGTCCGTGCGCTCACGTAGGCTCGACGTACACGCATCCGGAAATACGGGGAGGGGTCCCACAGTGCTCATCGACACCTACGGCCGTGTGGCCACTGACCTGCGCGTCTCGCTCACGGACCGGTGCAATCTGCGCTGCACCTACTGCATGCCGGAAGAGGGCCTCCAGTGGCTCGCCAAGCCGGACCTCCTCACCGACGACGAGATCGTCCGGCTGATCCGCATCGCGGTCACCGACCTCGGCGTCACCGAGGTCCGCTTCACCGGCGGTGAGCCGCTGCTCCGCCCCGGCCTCGTCGGGATCGTCGAGCGCTGCGCCGCCCTGGAGCCGCGCCCCCGGATGTCCCTCACCACCAACGGCATCGGGCTCAAGCGCACCGCCGCCGCCCTCAAGGCGGCCGGCCTCGACCGGGTCAACGTCTCCCTCGACACCCTGCGCCCTGACGTCTTCAAGACCCTCACCCGGCGCGACCGCCACCAGGACGTCCTCGACGGCATGACCGCCGCCCGCGAGGCCGGCCTCACCCCGGTCAAGGTCAACGCCGTCCTGATGCCCGGGCTCAACGCCGACGAGGCCCCCGACCTCCTCGCCTGGGCGATCGACGAGGGGTACGAGCTCCGCTTCATCGAGCAGATGCCCCTGGACGCCCAGCACGGCTGGAAGCGCGACGGCATGATCACCGCGGGGGACATCCTGGAGTCCCTGCGCACCCGGTTCACCCTGACGCCGGAAGGCTCCGAGGAGCGCGGCTCGGCCCCCGCCGAGCGCTGGACCGTCGACGGCGGACCGCACACGGTCGGTGTCATCGCCTCCGTCACCCGGCCGTTCTGCCGGGCCTGCGACCGTACCCGGCTCACCGCCGACGGTCAGGTGCGCACCTGTCTCTTCGCCACCGAGGAGACCGACCTGCGGGCCGCGCTCCGCTCGGACGCCCCGGACGCGGACGTGGCCGAGCTCTGGAAGAAGGCGATGTGGGGCAAGAAGGCCGGCTCCGGCCTCGACGACCCGAGCTTCCTCCAGCCCGAGCGCCCGATGTCAGCCATCGGCGGCTGAGTCCCAGTCGGCCAGCGGCACGACGTCCTTCAGGAAGCCCCGTACCCCCAGGAACTGGGAGAGGTGCTCGCGGTGTTCCTCGCACGCGAGCCAGGTCTTGCGGCGCTCGGGCGTGTGCAGCTTGGGGTTGTTCCACGCGAGGACCCAGACGGCGTCGGCGCGGCATCCCTTGGCGGAACAGATCGGCTTCTCTTCGCTCACCTGATCATTGTCCAGCAAGGTCGATGCCGGGCAGCCACGGGGGGAGCTGCCCGGCATCGGTCCGTCGCTCCGACGGGGGATGCGGAGCGCGTAGGCAGTATGTCACGGCACATGGGGTGCGGTGCACCGGATCGTCATGATTGATCTGAGGTTTTCTTGAGGTTCGGAGCGTCGAGTGCGGGGCGCTCCGGAGTGGGGACGAAGGTGGAGGGAAGGGACGGAGCTCTCTCGCGTCCCGCGTTGGCGATCACCACGGCGATGTAGGGGAGCAGGATGCCGAGGGCGAGGGCCACGACGGCCACGTGCCGCTCGACGTTCCACAGGACCGCCGCGGCGATCACGGAGAGCGTCCGCACCGTCATCGAGATGACATAGCGCCGCTGCCGGCCCCGGACGTCGTCCGCGAGCCCCTGCCGGGCCCCCGTGATCCGGAAGACCTCGGTCCCGCCATGCTTCGGCATCGCCGTCCACCACCCAGCGGTCATGCCGGACCCTCCCTGGTCCGGACCTCCTTCCACCGTACGCCCGCCGACCCGGGCCGACGAGACCGGGGCACGTACGGCGCTGTCCGACATGCGCCGTATGGGCGCCGGGTCGAGACTGGGCCCACATGCGCACTAGGAGGCGACGATGAGTTGGTTGTGGGCGATCATCGTGGGATTCGTCCTCGGTCTGATCGCGAAGGCGATCCTGCCGGGGAAGCAGCAGATCCCGCTGTGGCTGACGACCGTGTTCGGCATTCTCGGCAGCGTGCTCGGCAACGCGGTCGCGACCTGGATCGGAGTCAACGACACCCGGGGCATCGACTGGACCCGGCACCTGCTCCAGCTGATCGGCGCCATCGCCGTCGTCGGCGTGGGAGACATGCTATGGGCCTCGATCAAGGGCACCAAACAGCGCGCTTGAGAGACGAGGAGAGGCCCGGTACGGCGCACAGCGCACGTACCGGGCCTCTCCTCATGATCCCGCTAGCCTGCGAACTCGATCGCCGCCAGGTTCTTCTTGCCGCGCCGCAGCACCAGCCAGCGGCCGTGCAGCAGCTCCTCCGCCGACACCTCGGCGTCCTCGGCGGTCACCTTCACGTTGTTCACGTAGGCCCCGCCCTCCTTCACCGTGCGCCGCGCCGCCGACTTGCTCGCGACGAGCCCGACCTCGGCGAACAGGTCCACGACCTGGCCCAGCTCGGACACGCGCGCGTGCGGCAGCTCGGACAGCGCCGCGGCGAGCGTCGGCTCGTCCAGCTCGGCCAGGTCGCCCTGCCCGAACAGCGCCTTGGAGGCGTTGATGACGGCCGCGCACTGCTCGGCGCCGTGCACCAGGGTGGTGAGCTCCTCGGCGAGCGCCCGCTGGGCGGCACGCGCCTGCGGCCGCTCCTCGGTCTGCGCCTCCAGCGCCTCCAGCTCCTCGCGGGACTTGAAGGACAGGATCCGCATGTACGTCGAGATGTCCCGGTCGTCCACGTTCAGCCAGAACTGGTAGAACGCGTACGGCGTGGTCATCTCCGGGTCCAGCCAGACGGCCCCGCCCTCGGTCTTGCCGAACTTGGTGCCGTCCGCCTTCACCATCAGCGGGGTCGCGAGGGCGTGCGCCTCCGCGCCCGGCTCCAGGCGGTGGATCAGGTCGAGGCCGGCCACCAGGTTGCCCCACTGGTCCGAGCCGCCCTGCTGGAGCGTGCAGCCGTAGCGGCGGTACAGCTCGAGGAAGTCCATGCCCTGGAGCAGCTGGTAGCTGAACTCGGTGTAGCTGATGCCCTGCTCGGACTCCAGGCGCCGGGCGACGGAGTCCTTGGTCAGCATCTTGTTGACCCGGAAGTGCTTGCCGATGTCCCGCAGGAACTCGATCGCCGACATCCCGGCGGTCCAGTCCAGGTTGTTCACCATGACCGCCGCGTTCTCCCCCTCGAAGGAGAGGAAGGGCTCGATCTGCGAACGCAGCCGGTTCACCCAGTTCGCGACCGTCTCGGGGTCGTTCAGGGTGCGCTCGGCCGTCGGCCGCGGGTCACCGATCTGCCCGGTGGCCCCGCCGACCAGCGCCAGCGGCCGGTGCCCGGCCTGCTGGAGCCGGCGGACGGTGAGGACCTGGACCAGGTGGCCGACGTGGAGACTGGCCGCGGTCGGGTCGAAACCGCAATAGAACGTGACGGGACCGTCCGCGAGAGCCTTGCGCAGTGCGTCCTCATCGGTGGACTGGGCGAACAGCCCGCGCCACTTCAGCTCGTCGACGATGTCCGTCACGATCGTCCGTCTCCTCAGAAAGTTGTCAGTGCTGCTACGACGATCAGTCTAGGCGGGTCAGACCCCCTTGCTGACCGAGCTCATGTTGAAGTCCGGCACCCGCAGGGCGGGCATCGCGGCCCGGGTGAACCAGTCGCTCCACTCGCGCGGCAGCGTCTTCTCCGTACGGCCCGCCTCCGTGGCCCGCGACAGCAGGTCCACCGGGGACTCGTTGAACCGGAAGTTGTTCACCTCGCCGACCACCTCGCCGTTCTCGACGAGGTAGACGCCGTCCCGGGTCAGCCCGGTCAGCAGCAGCGTCGCCGGGTCGACCTCACGGATGTACCAGAGGCAGGTCAGCAGCAGGCCACGCTCCGTCGCGGCCACCATCTCCTCCAGGGAGCGCTCGCCGCCGCCGTCCAGGATCAGGTTCCCCGCTCCGGGCGCCACGGGCAAGCCAGTAAGCCCCGCCGTGTGCCGGGTGGTGATCAGGTGCGCCAGGCTGCCGGCCTTCACCCAGTCGACCGGCCCGACCGGCAGACCGTTGTCGAAGACGGAGGAGTCGTCGCCGGAGGAGTGCGCGATCACGAACGGCGAGGACTCCAGACCCGGCTCGTTCGGGTCGCTGCGCAGCGTGAGCGGCAGCGGGGACAGCGTCTCGCCGAGCCGGGTGCCGCCGCCGGGCTTCGAGAAGACCGTACGGCCCTCCACCGCGTCCCGGGCCGTCGAGGACCACAGCTGGTAGATCATCAGGTCGGCCACGGCGGTCGGCGGCAGCAGCGTCTCGTACCGGCCCGCGGGCAGCTCGATCCGCCGCTCCGCCCAGCCGAGGCGGGTCGCCAGCTCGGCGTCCAGCGCGGCCGGGTCGACGTCCTTGAAGTCCCGGGTCGAGCGACCGGCCCAGGCGGAGCGCGAGCGGTCGGGGGACTTGGCGTTGAGCTCCAGGGTCCCGTTGGGCTGGTCGTGGCGGAGCCGCAGGCCCGTGGACGTGCCCAGGTAGCTGGAGGTCAGCTCGTGGTTGGCGAAGCCGTACAGCTCACGGCCGCCCGCACGCGCGCGTGCGAACGCCTCGCCGAGCGCCGGGGCGAAGTCGGTGAAGACGGCCGAGGAGGTCTCCGCCGGGGCGTCCGTGAAGTCGGGCGAGGCGGGCACTCCCCCCACCAGCGGCTGCGCGTCCTCGGCGGGCCCGGCGGCCCGCGCGGCGGCCTCGGCGGCCCGGACCAGGGGCTCCAGGTCGTCGGCGGTCACGGCGGACCGCGAGACGACACCGGACGCGGTGCCCTGGGCGCCGTCGACGGTCGCGATCACGGTGAGCGTCCGGCCCCGGGTCACACCGTTCGTGGTGAGTGCGTTGCCCGCCCAGCGCAGATTGGCCGAGGACTCCTCGTCGGCGATGACGACACACCCGTCCGCACGGGACAGCTCAAGGGCCCGCTCGACGATCTCGTACGGCTTGCTGACGCGGCTCATCGACCGGCCTCCTGCGTCGTGTTCAGACTGTGCTTACCCGGGGGACGACCCCCGGACCCCCGGCAATTGTCGTGGCGGGCGCTCATCGACCGGCCTCCTGCGTCGTGTTCAGGATGTTGACGCCCCGGAAGAGGGCGGACGGGCAGCCGTGCGAGACGGCGGCGACCTGGCCCGGCTGGGCCTTGCCGCAGTTGAAGGCGCCACCGAGGACGTACGTCTGCGGGCCGCCGACCTGCTCCATCGAGCCCCAGAAGTCGGTGGTCGTCGCCTGGTACGCCACGTCCCGCAGCTGCCCGGCGAGCCGGCCGTTCTCGATGCGGAAGAAGCGCTGGCCGGTGAACTGGAAGTTGTAGCGCTGCATGTCGATCGACCAGGACCGGTCACCGACCACGTAGATGCCCCGCTCCACGCCCCCGATCAGGTCCTCCGTCGACAGACCGCCCGGGTCCGGCTGGAGCGAGACGTTCGCCATCCGCTGCACCGGCACGTGCGCGGGGGAGTCGGCGAAGGCGCAGCCGTTCGACCGGCCGAGGCCGGTGAGCTTCGCGATCCGCCGGTCCAGCTGGTAGCCGACGAGCGTGCCGTCCTTCACCAGGTCCCAGGACTGCGCCTCGACGCCCTCGTCGTCGAAGCCGACGGTGGCGAGACCGTGCTCGGCCGTCCGGTCACCCGTCACGTTCATGATCGAGGAGCCGTACGCCAGCTTGCCCAGCTGGTCGAACGTGGCGAACGAGGTGCCCGCGTACGCCGCCTCGTAGCCGAGCGCCCGGTCCAGCTCGGTCGCGTGCCCGATGGACTCGTGGATCGTCAGCCACAGGTTCGACGGGTCCACGACCAGGTCGTACCGGCCCGCCTCCACGCTCGGCGCCCGCATCTTCTCCGCGAGCAGCCCCGGGATCTCGTCGAGCTCCTTGTCCCAGTCCCAGCCGGTCCCGGTCAGGTACTCCCAGCCGCGCCCGACCGGCGGCGCGATCGTCCGCATCGAGTCGAACTCGCCGGTCGTCTCGTCCACGGCGACCGCCGTGAGCTGCGGGTGCAGCCGCACGCGCTGCTGCGTGGTCACGGTGCCGGCCGTGTCCGCGTAGAACTTGTTCTCGTGGACGGTCAGCAGCGAGGCGTCCACGTGCGCCACGCCCTCCGCCCCGAGCAGCCGCGCGCTCCAGTCGGCGAGCAGCGCGCTCTTCTCCTCCGCCGGGACGGAGAACGGGTCGATCTCGTACGAGGAGACCCAGGTCCGCTCCGCGTGCACCGGCTCCCCGGCCAGCTCCACGCGCTCGGTGGAGCCCGCCGCCGCGATCACCTTCGCCGACAGCTTGGCCATGGCGACCGCCTGCGAGGCGACCCGCGCGGCCCCGTCCATCGTCAGGTCGACGCCGGACGCGAAGCCCCAGGCCCCGCCGTGCACCACCCGCACCGCGTAGCCGAGGTCCGTGGTGTCCGAGGAACCGGACGGTTTGGCGTCGCGCAGCCGCCAGGAGGCGCTGCGCACCCGCTCCAGGCGGAAGTCCGCGTGCTCGGCACCGAGCGCGCGCGCTCGGGCGAGCGCCGCGTCGGCGAGCGCCCGCAACGGCAGCGCGACGAACGAAGGGTCGATCTGATGGACCACGAGCGGCCTCGCTCTCGGCGATCGGAATGCGGAGGTTGAACTGTCCCGGAAGTCAATCACGGGACGGGCTGCCGAGTCGGCGCATTGGAGTGCGCCCCCGGCGGAACCCGTCCCAACGGACCCCCGCACACCGGCCATTGAGCAATCGGAATAGGGCATTGGCATAGCCCCGCCATGGATCCGATGAGATGATCGACGCCATGCACGGGTGGGTGAACGGACTCAGGTCCTGGCTGTCGTCGCTGGACGAGGACGCCCTCCGGTCCCTGCTGACCTGGCATCAGTGCTTACGGAGCGACAAACACGCCCACGCACCCGACCGGCCCGCGCGCCGGACGCCCCCCACGCGCAAGGAACTGCACACCGCGCGCGTGCGGCTCGCCAAGGCCCAGCAGGGACAGCTGACGAGCATCGCCGCCTGCGGGCTCGTCTGGTCCGTGAAAGTGCTCCGCGACGAGTACGGATTCCCGGAGCGCGCCCTCACGGAACCCACCCTCGACGAACTCCTCGCCATGCTGCGGGTGCTCGACCCGCCCCTCGCGCGGTGCGCCCTCTACGGCATGCTCCTGCCCGGCACGAGCCGGCTGCCGGTGGGCCCGCTGGCGCGGGAGCACGAGGCCGCGTTACAGGCGGCCGCCGACAGCGGTCCGCCGTCCGACGCGCACACGATCGGCCCGGGCTTCGACGCCCCGCCCGATGCGCCGCCCGACTCCCCGCCCGATTTCCCACCCGGCGAGGCGCCCGACTCCCCGTTCGACGAGGCGCCCGACGAGGCGCCCGACGAGGCGCCCGACGAGGCGCCCGACGAGGCACCCGACGCGGCACCCGACGGGGTGCCCGACCCTCCGACGAAGACCTTCGAGTGTGAGGACGCCGCTCCCTTGACCGGAACCGCAACCGGAACACCGGTGGACCTGCCCGCCTCGCTCGTACGGCTCCGGGGGGCCGGCGAACGGCTGGCCGCCGACCTGCGCGCGGCGGCGGACGCCGTCGAGACCGGGCACCTCCCCACCGACACGGCCGAGGCGATCACGGCGTGGACCGAGGAGCGCGAGCGGCTCGCCTCCGCACTCGCCGTCGAGGGACTCATCTGGGGGCCGGACCTCGGATACGCCGACGCCGAGAGCGAGTTGACGCGACTTCGCGCGGTGCGCGCCGAACAGGCCGACGCCCTGCGGCGCAAGGCCGGCCGGTACGCCGAACTCCTCGAACTGGCCGACGACGAGGACGAGGCCTCCGACCTCCGCCGCCACCTGGAACGCACCGAGGCGCAGCTGCGTGAACTCGGCGTCCCGGCGGGGGAGGAGACACCGGCGGGGACGGGCGGACCGGAGCCCGCCGCCGAGGCCGCCGTCACGGCTGCCGGCGACCCCGTGTCCGAGTCCCCGGCCGGACCGACCGAGCACGCCACCGGCGACTCGACCGCGCTCACGGGCCGCACCGCCGACCGGGTCCGGGCGGGCGCCTCCGCGATCGAGGCCGTCCGCCGGGCGGTGGAACCGCCGCCCCCGGCCCTCCTGCCGTCCCAGACCGGCCCCCTCCCGGCCGCCCCGGCCCCCGCCACCGCACCCCCCGTCCACGCCGGCCCCCGCTCCCGGCGCCGCGTCCCCGGCCGCCCCGGCGTCCCCGGCCGCCCCGGCCGAGGTGGCCACGCCGACGGCCCCGCCCGCGCCGATCGCGGAGCCCGAGCCCGAACCGATCGTCGCCCCCGAGCCCGCCGCCGTACCCGCGCCCGCGCCCGCCGCCGCACCCGCGCCCGCGCCGGTCGCCGAGCCCGAGCCCACGCCCGTACCGGCGACCCATCCCCGGCCCCGGCCCGAGTCCGCCGCCCCGCCCGCCCCGGTCCCCGCGCCCAGGCCCGCCGGCACGCCGCCCCCCGTCGCCCCGCCGGCCCCCGTCGTGACGACGACCGCCCCCACGACGCCCGCCCCCACCCCGGCCGCACCCGTGTCCGCCGCGCCCGCTCCCGTCGAGGACGAGCCCTGGCCGAGCGGGGTCGAGGCGCCCGACTGGGACCCGTACGCGCCCTGGGACACCGGCAGTGAACCGCCCGTCGGGCGGCTGCTGCGCGAAGGCCGGCCGGCGGAGGCGTACTGGATGACCGTCGCCTCCCGCGAGAGCGACGTCCGGGCGCGGACGCTCGCCTTCGCCGCCGCCGCGTTCAGCTGCGTCTCGGACAGCGAGGCCACCCCCGTACAGATGGCGCACGAGCTCGACCCCGCGCTCGCCGGGCAGGACCGGGAGGCCCATCTGGTGGCCTTGGCGGCGGCCCTGCGCACCGGGCTCACCGCCCGCTGGCCGCACGGCCTGATCAGCGGGTTCGTCATGCCCTCGGGGCTCAGCGGCGCCTGGCAGCACCTCCTCAACGTGCTCGTGGCCGCCGTCCGCGACGGCCGCGCCTTCGAGCCCGGCATGCTCCAGGGCAGCGCGGAGGGCCTGGAGGCCGCCACCCGTGAGGAGATCGGCCTGACCGCCCGGCAGCTGCTCGACGACCTGCCGCGCCGCAAGATGAAGTACCAGCGGGCGTCCCAGGTGCTCCAGCACCTCCTCGGCCCCTCGGGCGCCGTGCGCCACGCGCTGAACGAGATCATCGAGTGGTCGGGCCAGAGCCCCGCGCAGTACACCGGCACGCCCGGCTTCCGGGCCCTGGGCGAGGCCCTGTGGCGGGCGGAGGACATCGACCGGCTCATCGAGGACACGGACGCCCTGTTCCGTACGTCGAAGCAGGCCAAGGAGCCGATCACCGCCGGCGCCCTCCGCCAGCTGCACACCGCCTGCCGCTGCGTCGGCGAGCTCCTCATGCGCGCCGAGGCCGCCCACGCCGCCGCCCGGCCGCACCAGGGCGTGAGCGACCGGGGCATCCCGGAACTGGCCTCGGTCCTGCGGGACGTCACCGACGAGCCCGCCCCGGCCGGGACGGGAGGCGCGGCGCTCGGACTGCTGCGCGCCTGGCTGACCGGCGAACCGGTCCGGCCCGCGGACACGGCGGCCGACCGGCTCCGTGAGAACGGCGGCCCCGTGCCGCCCGCCGACGCCCTCCTCCGGCTGCCCGACCTGCCCCGGGACGCCCTCGGCGACCCGGACCTCGCCGACCCCCGGGCGGCCCGCCGGATCGCCGCCCTGCTCGTCCCCGCCGACGCCGAGTACGCCCTCGCCCGGTACCTGGGCGACGGCGACCTGCACCTCGCCAGGGCCCTGATCGCCGCGGTCGAGAGCGAGCCGGAGGAGTACGGCTGCACCGACCCCGAGTGGGGTGAGACGGCGGCCCGGCGGCTCGCCCAGGGACACGAGGACTGGCGGCGGGAGGTCGCCGAGCACCACCGCACGGCGGCCGGACTGCTCGCCCAGATGCGGACGCTGAACCAGCTCGCGGCCGACCAGGAACGGGAGTTCGTGGGCCGGCTCCAGGAGTTCGCGGACGGCGAGGAGTCGGGTCGCTACCGCTTCGCCGTGGAGTCGCTGCGGGACCTGGAGAAGGAACTCGTCACCCTCGTCGACGACTACACCCGGCAGCTGCGGGTGAACCTGGCCCAGCTCCGCTCCCGCCCGGACCAGCCGCTGTCCGCCGGGGACCACGACCGCATCGCCCGCCTCATCGACGAGGGCGACACGGTCACGGCGCAGGAGTTCCTCGCGCTCGCGACCGGCCACACCCCGCTGCCCGAGCAGGGCGCCCGGTACGACGACGGCTCGGAACTCGCCGCCTTCCTCACCGGAGTCACCGCCCCCGACGCCCCGAAGGCCGGCGGCGAGGGCGTCGACGCCGGCTGGTGGGCGAGGCACTACGGCGACCCGGCCTCCTCGCTGACCCCGGCCGCCGTCAACGGCCTGGAGTCGTGGGCGGCCCTGTGCACCCCGCAGGGGCGGCGCGGCGAATGGCAGCAGCACATCCCCCGGCTGCTGCGCCTCCTCGGCCTCGAACTCTCCACGACCCAGGTCGTCGCCGAGCGGGTGGCCCTCGGGCAGGGCATGCGGCGCTTCAAGGTACGCGCGCGCGTGGCCGAGCGCCCCGGCTACGTCGCGGCGCTCGGCTCCCGCGCGTCCTCGTACACCGTCCTCCTCGTCTGGGAGGAGCAGCCGGCCGACGGCCCGCTCGCCCACCTGGAGGACGCCGACGTCGGCGCCAACATCGTGCTCTACCTGCACCCCCTCGGCCTGGAGGGACGCCGGGGCCTCGCCGAGTCCGCCCGCTCCTTCGCCCAGCAGGCGCTGGTCGTCGATTCCGCGGTGATGGGGTGGATGGCGGCGCGCGCGCCCGGCGCGTTCCGCTCGCTCCAGCGCGTGACCCTGCCCTGGGCGGCGTACAACCCGTACACGCCGTTCGTCGCCGGACTCGTGCCGCCCGAGGTCTTCTACGGCCGCGACGAGGAGATGCGGGAGGTGATGGGCCGCGAGGGCGGCATGTTCCTCTACGGCGGCCGGCAGCTCGGCAAGTCGGCGCTGCTGCGCCGGGTCGCGGAGATCTTCCCGAGCCGCACCGACACCCACGTCGCCGTCTACCTCGACCTCCTCAAGGCCGAGATCGGCCACGCCGAGGCCCCCGACCGGATCTGGAGCCGGCTGGTCGAGGACCTCAAGCGCAAGGGCGTCTTCAACAACAAGATGTCCGAACAGGCCGGTCCCGACGTCGTCGTGCGCAACATCCGGGCCTGGCTCGACCAGGACGACACCCGTCGGATCCTCGTCCTCGCCGACGAGGCCGACGCCTTCCTCAACACCGACTCGCGCCGCGCCTACCGCGTCGGCAGCGAGTCGACCTTCCCCAACGTCATGCACTTCCAGCGGCTCATGGAGCACACCGAACGCCGCTTCAAGATCGTCTTCGCGGGTCTCCACCAGGTCCAGCGCTTCGGACACCTCTCCAACGTCTCCACCGTGCACGGCGGCCCCGACGTCCTCGTCGGCCCGCTCGGCACCCAGGCGGCCGTACGGCTCGTCACCGAGCCCATGTCCGCGCTCGGCCACTTCTTCGAGCGCCCCGAACTGGTCTGGCGGATCCTCGCCATCACCAACTACCAGGCCAACCTGGTGCAGATCTTCTGCCGCGAACTCGTCCGCGTCCTCCACGACCGTCCGTACGCCTTCTCCGAGGGCCCGGTACGGATCACCGAGGCCGACGTCCAGAAGGTCGCCGCCTCGGAGACCGTGCGCCAGCAGATCGCCGAGCGGCTGCGCTTCACCATCAACCTGGAGGACCGCTACCGCGTCCTCGCCCTCGTCATCGCCCTGCGCAGCCTCGCCGACGGCTACCGCGGCGACTACTCGGCGGGCGAACTGCTCCAGGAGGCCCGGGAGGCCTGGCCCGAGGGCTTCGAGATGCTCAGCGCCAAGCAGGCGCAGATCTTCCTCACCGAGATGGTCGGCCTCGGCCTGCTCATCCAGCTCGGCGACCGCTCCCGCTTCGCCGTCCGCAGCCCCAACGTGGTCAACATGCTCGGCACCCGCGAGGAGCTCGAACTCGAACTGCGCGAGACCGAGTTCGGCCTGCCGTACGACTACAACCCGCACGCCGCCCGGCGCCTCCTCGGCCGCGACGCCCGGCACGTGCAGACCTACAGCCCGCTCACCGAGGAACAGCTCCACGAGACCGCCCAGTCCGGCGTCAGCCTCATCGGCACCACGGCCCTGCACCGGCCCGAACTGGTCCGCCGGGCCGTCACCGCGTTCGCCGAGAACCGGGGCGTCGACGTCGTCCCGTACACCCACGGCGAAGACCTCACCGCCCTCCTCAAGCGACGCCGCCGCAAGGCCCACGTGATCATGGCCGACCTGCGCGGCGCCGCCCCCGAGGAGCTGCGCGAGGCCGTCCGCTCGATGCTGGTCCACGCCGGACCGGCAGCCGACCGGATCGTCCGGCAGACCGAGCAGCGCAGCGGCGGCAACGAGAACCGCTCCGTCGTGGTCGTCGCCGACGCGGCCGTCCTCGCCGAACTCGCCGCCGACGACGGGCACGAGGAGCTCGCCGTACGGTGGCTGCGCCCCGAGCGGTGGACCGCGGACGCGCTGCGCGCCTGGTCGGAGTGCCCCTTCGTCTCCCGGGAGGACCGCGACCGGCTCGTCGCCGCGACCGGCGGCTGGCCCCGCTGGATGGAGGCCGCGGTGACGGACGTGTCCGTGCACGGGGCGACCCTGGACAACGCCGTCGAGCGCATACGCGCCCTCATCGCCGGCCCCCGCAACATCGAGGAGCACCTGCGGCTCTCCGGGCTCGACGCCCGCGACCTGGAGCTCCTCGCGGCCTGGACGGGGTACGTGGACGAGGGCGAGGGGGTGCCGCGCGACGACGTGGCGGCGGCGGTCGGACTCCCCGACGCCGACACCGACGCCTGGCTCCAGCACCTGGGCCTGCTCGGCGTCCTCGACGAGGCGCCCGAGGGCTTCGCGGTCGAGCCGGTGACCTACCGCGCGGTGCGGTCCCGGGCGGCCGCCGGGGAGAAGTGACGTGACGGACGCGGGGGCGCACGAGGCGGTCGCGCACGCCGTCGACCGGGCGGCCGCGCGGCCACCGGACCCGGCGGCCGCGCACGCCGTCCACCCGGGCGACCTGCCCGGAGTACGGGCACAGGTCCGGGCCGTCGCCGCCGACCTCGCGGCCGGGCGGAACTGCCTCTGGCTGGTCACCGACGCCCTGGTGGAGTCGGGGCTCGCGGACGAGCTGTACCGGGGAGCGCTCTTCGCCGGCCCGGTACGCGTCGACGTCCCCGCCCCGGCCGCGGCGTCCACGCGCGCGCGTGAACCGGAGCCCGGTTTCCGCGGGGAGGACGCCTGGGGCTGGGACGACGACAGCGACGAGCTGCCGTACCTGGACCTGCCCGACGACGGCTTCGACCTCGACCTCGGCTGGTCCCTGGAAAGCCGCCCGCCCCGCGTGCCGGCGCCCCGCCAGGAGCCCGCCGGCACCCGCCACGACCCGGAGGGCCTGCTCGCCCGGCTGGGCAAGGAGCTCTCGGTCGACGCCGACGAGGCCGTCGCCGCCCTGGTCGCCCCGGGCGGGCACCGACGCCCGGTCGTCGGGATCCGCGCGTGGACGGAGGAGCCCGCTGCCGTGGCCGATCGTCCCGCGGTGCGACGGGGGTACCCCCGGACGGAGTCACGGGGAGGGTGGGCACAGCCCCCGGTGCCGGGCACGGCAGAGCCGAGCCTCGCCATGGGCATCGGCCCCACGCCTGCACGCGGCGCAGCCGTGGCGCGGCTCTTCCGGGCGCTCGCCGCCGCAAGGCGGCCGCCTGCCGCCGGCCGAGCGCCCCCGGCTGCTCGTCGTCGCCCGGCTCCGCGACCTGCCGGAGAGCCTCCCGGACGAACTCCGGCACGGCCTCGGCGACACGGCCGTGCACTGGTGGTGGGGCACGCTCGGCCGGCTCGACACGGCCACCGCGATCGCCCCGGTCCTCGACCACGGGCCCGCCGCGACCGGCCGTGACCGCGACCCGCTGGGGGAGCGGATCCGCCGGGCGGTGCGCGCCGAGACCGTGGTCGAGGTCTGCGGCCCCGACCTGGAGCTCGCGCGGCTGCTCGCCCTGGAGTGGGACGGCTCCCAGCACACCCTCGCCGCCGCCCTCGGCCACTGCCTCGCGTCGACGGACGGCCCGCCACAGGGGGACTGCCCGCCCCTGCGCCGGATCGGCGCGCTCCCGCGGCCCGGCGCGGAGCTGCGCCAGGCGTGGGCCCGGGGCGCCGTCGTCTCCTGGGAGGGACGGCTGCGCCCCCACGTGGCCGTCTGGCACCCGGCGGGCCCGGCGGGCGCCCCCGGCGGAGACGTACGGGCCCGCCTCACCTCGCATGTCTCCCAGGCCCAGCAGCGCGTCCTGACGCCCTGGATCGAGGAGGCCCGGCAGCGCCTGGCCGCGCGGGCCCTCGGCCACCTCAACCGCCCGGCGGCCACCGTCGTCGCCGACTACGCCGACCGTCCGCCCGCGTACCTCGGCGGTGAGGCCGAGCGGGTGTTCCTGGAGCTCCAGGTGGGGGAACTCCTGCGCGCCCACATCAGCGGAGCCGTCGCCCTGCCCCAGGACGACGCCCGGCTGCTGCGGCTCCTCGTCACGGCGCGCAACGTCCTCGCGCACCGCGCGGTGCTGTACGACCGGACGCTCGACGACCTGTGCGCCGAACTCTCCCAGGCGGACCTCCGCGCCTAGGGGGGGGAACCACAGCCCGGCTCGTACCGTCCCCGAGCTGTAGGGATCCGACAGTGACGCCCGTACGCCACTGTCGGAGGTCGATTCCTCATGTCGGGAGCTATACCGATAGGTTTTCGGCTACCAGACCGCTATCGAAAGGGTGATCCGTTGAGCCGCTCGGTTCTCGTCACCGGAGGAAACCGGGGCATCGGCCTCGCCATCGCCCGCGCGTTCGCCGAGGCCGGCGACAAGGTCGCGATCACGTACCGCTCCGGCGAGCCCCCGGCCGCCCTGGTCGAGCTCGGCTGCCTCCCCGTCAAGTGCGACATCACCGACGCGGAGCAGGTGGAGACGGCCTACAAGGAGATCGAGGAGAAGCACGGCCCGGTGGAGGTCCTCGTGGCCAACGCCGGCGTGACGAAGGACCAGCTCCTCATGCGCATGACCGAGGAGGACTTCACGTCCGTCCTCGACACCAACCTCACCGGCACCTTCCGGGTCGTCAAGCGTGCCAACCGCGGGATGCTGCGCGCCAAGAAGGGCCGCGTCGTCCTGATCTCCTCGGTCGTCGGTCTGCTGGGCTCCGCGGGCCAGGCCAACTACGCCGCCTCCAAGGCCGGCCTGGTCGGTTTCGCCCGCTCCCTCGCGCGTGAGCTGGGCTCGCGCAACATCACCTTCAACGTCGTCGCCCCCGGCTTCGTCGACACCGACATGACCGCGGTGCTCACCGACGAGCAGCGCGCGGGCATCGTGTCGCAGGTGCCGCTGGGCCGTTACGCGCAGCCGGAGGAGATCGCCGCCGCGGTGAAGTTCCTCGCCTCCGACGACGCCTCGTACATCACTGGAGCCGTCATCCCGGTTGACGGCGGATTGGGCATGGGTCACTGATCACCATGAGCGGAATTCTCGAGGGCAAGCGCATCCTCATCACCGGTGTGCTGATGGAGTCCTCCATCGCCTTCCACGCCGCGAAGCTGGCCCAGGAGCAGGGTGCGGAGATCATCCTCACCGCCTGGCCCCGGCCGACGCTGACCGAGCGCATCGCCAAGAAGCTCCCCAAGCCCGAGAAGGTCAAGGTCCTCGAGCTCGACGTCTCGAACGACGAGCACCTCGCCCGCCTGGAGGGCCAGGTCCGCGAGCACCTGGGCGACCGCCTCGACGGCATCGTGCACTCCATCGGCTTCGCGCCGCAGGACGCGCTCGGCGGCAACTTCCTGAACACGCCGTTCGAGTCCGTGGCCACCGCCATGCACGTCTCCGCCTTCTCCCTGAAGTCGCTGACGATGGCGCTGCTGCCGCTGATGTCCGAGGGCGGTTCGGTCGTCGGCCTCACCTTCGACGCCAAGTTCGCCTGGCCGCAGTACGACTGGATGGGCCCGGCCAAGGCCGCGCTTGAGGCCACCAGCCGCTACATGGCGCGCGACCTCGGCAAGCAGAACATCCGCTGCAACCTGATCTCGGCGGGCCCGCTCGGCTCCATGGCCGCGAAGTCCATCCCGGGCTTCGGCGAGCTGGCCTCCGTGTGGGACAGCCGTTCCCCGCTGGAGTGGGAGCTCTCGGACCCGGAGCCGGCCGGCCGCGGCATCGTCGCGCTGCTCTCGGACTGGTTCCCGAAGACCACGGGCGAGATCATCCACGTGGACGGCGGTCTGCACGCCATCGGCGCGTAACCGCTCCGTACAGCAGAAGAGGGCCGTGTGCCCGCCCCCGTGGCGGACACACGGCCCTCGCCGTTCCGCAACTCCTGCACGATTCGAAAAGTAGCCCGAATGACCCCAGACTGAGGCAGAGCGTGATGGTCTGCTGCTGACGGGGAGGAGGTACGGGCATGCGCGCGATACGCCACGGCTTCGGGGCGATAGCCTCCGTCGCCGTCCTGGTCACCGGGACGGCCGTAGCCACCGAGGTGCGGGCCGCTCCCGCCCCCGCCGAGGAGCGCCCCGCCACCGCCCCGGCGGCCGAGGAGCCGGAGAACTTCGGGGCCTCCTGCCGCACCGTCGTCGAGGGCTCCCGCGTCACCGCCCACTGCAGCAACCCGTACCCCCGCACCGACCGGATCCGCCTCCACGTCGAGTGCGACCGCTGGTGGGACGTCGACAGCGACAGCGCCCCCGTGGAGGTCGGACCCGCCGACTACGCCCAGGTCACCGGCCGCTGCTGGAAGGAGGTCCGGTCCGCCTGGATCACGCACCAGCCCGCGGATCCGGCTCCTGCTCCCGCTCCCGGCCCTCTTCCGGTACGGGGCTCCTGAGGCACATGAAGGGGTAGCCGGCCGCCTCCGTGCCGGCCCGCTCGGCATCACCCTCGCGGATCGCGTCCACCAGGCGCGCGTGGTCCATGTGGTTCTCCGGCCGCAGCACCTGCCCGACGTCGTCGCGCAGCCAGTCCCGCAGCAGATCGCCCAGGTCCGCGTAGAGCTCCGTCAGCACCTCGTTGCCCGAGGCGGCGACGACCGCGTGGTGGAAGGCCGCGTCGACCGTCACGAACCGCTCCGCGTCCCCGGACTCCCACGCCTCCTCGCGGCGCCCGAGCAGGGCGTCCAGCTGCTTCAGGTCCCGCTCCGAGCGCCGCCCGGCGGCGAACCGGGCCGCCGCGGACTCCAGCGTCGAGCGCAGCTCGGCGACGTGCCGGGGGTCGGAGCCGGCGAAGCGCCGGTGCATGACGCCCGCGAGCTCGCTGGTGGCGACGACGTACGTCCCCGAACCCTGGCGGATGTCGAGAAGCCCGTTGTGGGCGAGCGCGCGGACCGCCTCGCGGACCGTGTTGCGGGCCACGCCGAGCTGCTCGACCAGTTCGGGTTCGGTCGGGATGCGTGAACCCACCGGCCACTCGCCGGAGGTGATCTGGTTCCGCAGCTCGGAGATCACCTGATCGGAGAGACCGGTGCGCCGGGGGTGACCGAGGGCCATGGAGCGCCTTCCCATTCGTTCGAGATTGGACAACCAATCATCCCATGATTCTATGATGGCCTCATGCCTGACGAGCCGAAGACCCTCGACCCCGCCGCACCACCGGCGGACACCACCGCGCGACCGGCCGGGACCACCAGGGCGGCGGCCACCACAGCCGGGGATTCTCCCGCACCGGACGGCGCCCGCGGATCCGGTACGACACCCCCGGGCGCCCCCGCGCGCACCTGGGCCCTCGGGCTCGTCGCCGTCGGACTCGTCCTGGCCGCACTCAACCTGCGCCCCGCCATCACCAGCCTCGGTGCCCTCCTCGAAGAGGTCAGCGCGGACCTCCACATGAGCGGCAGCGTCGCCGGCGTCCTCACCTCCGTCCCCCCGCTCTGCTTCGCGGTCTTCGGCATCACCGCCCCCCGCCTCGCCCGCCGCTTCGGCCCCGCCGCCGTCGTCTGCGCGGGCATGGCCGCGATCTTCACCGGCCTCGTCCTGCGGCCCTTCGCGAGCGGCACCGCCGCCTTCCTCGCCGCGAGCGCCCTCGCCCTCATGGGCATCGCCGTCAGCAACGTCCTGATGCCCGTCATCGTCAAGCGGTACTTCCCCGACCGCGTCGGCAGCATGACCGGCCTCTACTCGATGGCGCTCGCCCTCGGCACCTCCGTCGCCGCGGCGTCCACCGTCCCCCTCACCGACGCCCTCGGCGGCGGCTGGCGGCTCGGCCTGGGCGTCTGGGCGGTCCTCGCCGCGCTCGCCGTCCTGGCCTGGCTCCCGCTCCTGCGCGACCGGAGCGGGAACACCGTGCTCCCGGCGCCCGCGGCCCCGGAAGCCGGTGCCCCCGCGCCGCGCATCACCCGCAGCCGCACCGCCTGGGCGCTCGGCGTCTTCTTCGGCCTCCAGGCCACCGGCGCCTACATCACCATGGGCTGGATGCCGCAGATCTTCCGCGACTCCGGCGTCCCCGCCACCACCGCGGGTGTGCTCCTGGCCGTCACCATGGTCATGGGCGTCCCGCTCGCCTTCGTCATCCCCCGCCTCGCGACCCGGATGAAGAACCAGGGCCCGATCGTCGTCGCGCTCGGCCTGTGCGGCCTCACCGGCTACACCGGACTCTTCCTCGCCCCCGCCGCCGGGGCCTGGGTCTGGGCGGTGCTCCTCGGCATCTCCAACTGCTCCTTCCCGCTCGCCCTCACGATGATCGGCATGCGCTCGCGCACCGGCGCCGGCGTCGTCCGGCTGTCCGCCTTCGCACAGAGCGTCGGCTACCTCATCTCGATCCCCGGCCCCCTCCTCGTCGGCGTGCTCTACCAGCACAGCGGCGGCTGGGGACTGCCCATCGCGCTCATGGGCGGACTGATGGTGCCGCAGATGATCGTCGGAACCCTGGCGGGCAGGGACCGGACGGTCGAGGACGAATGCTGAGATGCGAGACTGTTCCCATGCCAGTCCTCGAACCCAATCCCCAGAACGGCCAGAAGAAGCTGCTCGTCGTGCTCGGCGCGATGCTCGGCATCACGGTCGTCATCGCCGTCATCGCCTCCTTCGCCTCCCCGTGAGGTGGGGGTAGCCCCCGCATCCCCTAGGGGGCGGGTCTCAGGGTGAAGTGGGTGGATCGCCGGATGGGCCGGAGGACGTGCCGTCCGTACGTTGGTGACAACGGCGAAAGCGCGGAACTCACCCACGGAGGCGGCCATGTCGGCCCCCACGCACCCCGGCATCCGGACCACGACCACCGGCGTCGACACCCGGCTGCCCTGGTGGGCACTCGCCCTCCCGGCCGCCGCGTTCCTCGCCCTCCTGGTGCTCATGGCCGGGTCCGGTGGGGCCCGGGCGGCCACGGGTGACCTGGCGGTCGGCAGGGTCCTGGAGCACCTCTGGCAAACGCTCTCTCTCTGAGTCGCGTCTGCCCGTTTCGTGGGAAGCTGTGGACCATGAGCGTCGATACACCCCGCAGCATCGTGCTCCTCCGGCACGCGAAGGCAGACTGGAACGACGATTCGGACCACGAGCGACCCCTCGCCGATCGGGGCCGCCAGGACGCCCCGGTGGCCGGCCGCCGGCTCGCCGAGAGCGGCATCGCCTTCGACCTGGCTCTCTGCTCGACCGCCGCCCGCACCCGCGAGACGTGGAAGCTGGTGGTCGGGGAGCTCCCGCACCGCCCGAAGACCACGTACGAGGAGCGGATCTACGAGGCCTCGCTCGGCGAGCTCATCGCCGTGATCAACGAGACCCCGGACGCCGTGAACGACCTCCTGCTCATCGGCCACAACCCCGGGATGCACGCGCTCGCCGACGCCCTGGCGGGCGAGTCCGAGGAGGACGCCCTGCCCCGGATGAACCGCAGCGGCTTCCCGACCTCCGCCTTCGCCGTCCTGACCTTCACCGGCTCCTGGAAGTCCGTGGAGCACGGCGTCGCACGGCTCGTCGACTTCTGGACCCCGCACGCCTGACCCGTACGCCTGATCCCGTACGCGGGAGGGCCCGGGTGTCGTCCGACGCCCGGGCCCTCCTCCGTCCTCCGGCCGCTCAGTGCAGCAGGTCGCCCTCGCCGCCGTCCGCGGCCTCGACCTCTTCGCGCGTGATGCCGAGCAGGTACAGCACGGTGTCCAGGAACGGCACGTTCACCGCCGTGTGGGCGGCCTGACGCACCACCGGCTTCGCGTTGAACGCCACCCCCAGCCCGGCCGCGTTCAGCATGTCCAGGTCGTTCGCCCCGTCGCCGATGGCCACGGTCTGCGCCAGCGGCACCCCCGCCTCCGCGGCGAACCGGCGCAGCAGCCGCGCCTTGCCCGCCCGGTCGACGATCTCGCCGGTCACCCGGCCGGTGAGCTTCCCGTCCACGATCTCCAGCGTGTTGGCGGAGGCGAAGTCGAGGCCGAGCCGCTCCTGCAGGTCATCGGTGACCTGGGTGAACCCGCCGGAGACGACGCCCACCTGGTAGCCGAGTCGCTTGAGCGTACGGATCAGCGTCCGGGCGCCGGGCGTCAGCCGCACCTCGGCCCGGACCTTGTCGACCACCGAGGCGTCGAGGCCGGCGAGCAGCTCCACGCGCGCGTGGAGCGACTGCTCGAAGTCCAGCTCGCCGCGCATCGCGGCCGCCGTCACCTCGGCGACCTTGTCCTCGCAGCCCGCGTGCGCGGCGAAGAGCTCGATCACCTCGTCCTGGATCAGGGTCGAGTCGACGTCCATGACCACGAGCCGCTGGGCCCGCCGGTGCAGACCGGCGGAGACGACGGCCACGTCGACCCCGACGGTGTGCGCCTCGATGGCCAGCGCGGTCCGCAGCGGCTCGGTCTCGCAACCGGAGACGGCGAACTCGACCGCCGTCACCGGGTACTTCGCGAGGCGGAAGATGCGGTCGATGTTGCCGCCGGTCTCCGCGATCCTGGCCGCTATGGCCGCCGTCTGCTCGGCGGTGAGCGGGTTGCCGAGCACGGTGACGTGCGAGCGTCCCTCACCACGGGGACGGTTGTCGCCCGTGCCGGAGATGATCTCGGCCTGCAGCTTCAGCGACTCGGCCCAGCTGTGGATGGTGGCCCGGAGTTCGCCCTGCGAGGCGACGGTCGGCTCGGTGACGAGCGCGCACAGCACGAGGCGGCCACGGGAGACCACCTGCTCGATGTCCACGACGTCGACGGAGTAGGCGGCGAGGGTGTCGAAGAGTCCCGCGGTGATCCCGGGACGGTCCTTCCCGAAGATCTTGACGAGAAGGGTGGGAACGTCTGAGGTCTGCGATGCGCTCATGGTGGTTCCACCGTATCGGGCACCGTGTGTCACCCGAGCGCCCGTCCCGCCCTGCGGACACCCGAGTGGTCCAGGCCCTGCACCGAAGGTCTTCACGCGGCCCGACTTTCCGAGACGGGACCGGGCCTGAAATAGTTCCCCAGGATGATTCGCCATCCCTGGACTCCCGACGACGGGGGTACATCGGGGGACAAGTAGTGGGGCATGGAGTGCCAGAACTCGTACTGGAATTGAACGGCAGGACCTGGACGCTCGACGCGTCCCGGTCGTACACCCTGGGCAGGGACCCTCAGGGTGACCTGGTGATCGACGACGCCAGGGTCTCGTGGCGGCACGCCACCATCAGCTGGGGAGGCCGGAGCTGGGTCATCGAGGACCACGGCTCCACGAACGGCACCTTCGTGCAGGGTCAGCGGATCCACCAGGTGGAGATCGGCCCCGGTTCGGCCGTCCACCTGGGGAACGCGACCGACGGCCCCCGGCTGAACCTCGCCGCCGCAGGCGCGGCCGCCGCGCCTCAGCAGCAGGCTCCGGCCCAGCAGGCCCCCGCCCACCAGGCCGCCGGCGCGCCCGCCGCCCAGGCCGACTGGGCCACGCACCAGGCGCCGCCGCAGCAGCAGGCGCCGCACCAGCCCCCGCAGCAGCAGGGCTGGCAGCAGCAGGCCCAGCAGCCGCCCGCCCATCCGCAGGTCCCGCACCAGCAGGTCCCGCACCAGCAGGCCCCGCACCAGCAGGGGCCCGGGCAGGGGCACCCCGGTGTCGCCGCGGGGGCGTCGTCGGCCTACGCCGACCGCAGCCCCACGACGTTCCACCAGCTGGCCCTCGGCCACGTCATGCGGATCGGCCGTGCCCTCGAGAACGAACTGGTCGTCTCCGACCTCCAGGTCTCGCGGCTCCACGCCGAGTTCCACGCGACGCCCGACGGCCGCTTCGAGATCCGCGACCTCGGCTCGCACAACGGCACGTACGTCAACGGTCAGCCGATCGCCAAGGGCGGCACGGCGCTCCTCGGCCCGCAGGACATCGTCGGCGTCGGCCACTCGACCTTCCGCATCGTCGGCGGCCAGCTGGAAGAGTTCGTCGACACCGGCTCGGTCTCCTTCTCGGCCCGCCACCTCACGGTCACCGTCGAGGGCGGCAAGCAGATCCTCAAGGACGTCACCTTCGGCGTCCCGGAGAAGTCGCTGATCGGCGTCATCGGCCCGTCCGGCTCCGGCAAGTCCACCCTGCTCAAGGCGCTGACCGGCTACCGCCCGGCCAACGAGGGCGACGTCCTCTACGACAACCGCAGCCTCTACAAGCAGTTCGCCGAGCTGCGCCAGCGCATCGGTCTGGTCCCGCAGGACGACATCCTGCACAAGGAGCTCACCGTCCAGAAGGCGCTGCGCTACGCGGCCAAGCTCCGCTTCCCCGGCGACACCGCCGAGACCGAGCGCGAGGCCCGCATCGACGAGGTGCTGCGCGAGCTCAAGCTCGACATCCACAAGGAGAAGAAGGTCACCTCCCTCTCCGGTGGCCAGCGCAAGCGCGTCTCCGTCGCCCTGGAGCTCCTCACCAAGCCCTCGCTGATCTTCCTGGACGAGCCGACCTCCGGCCTCGACCCGGGCATGGACCGCGATGTCATGCAGCTGCTCCGCGGCCTCGCGGACGACGGCCGCACGGTCCTCGTCGTCACCCACTCGGTGGCCGAGCTGGGCCTCTGCGACAAGCTGCTCGTCATGGCGCCCGGCGGCTCCGTGGCGTACTTCGGCCCGCCGGAGGAGGCGCTGAACTTCTTCGGCTACTCCACCTGGGCCGACGTCTTCTCGGCCTTCGAGAACTACCGCGACTACGACTGGGCGGGCCGCTGGAAGGGCTCGCAGCACTACCAGATGTACGCCGCGGACATCGACGCCGTCGCCGCGCAGCCCGTCCAGATGCCGGCGCAGGCGATGGCCAGGCCGCCGAAGCCGCAGGGCTGGGGCTCCCAGCTGTGGACCCTGATCCGCCGCTACGTGTCGGTGATCGCCTCCGACAAGGGCTTCATGGCCCTGATGGTGATCCTGCCGGCCGTCCTCGGCGCGGTGTCCGTCGTCATCCCGGCGGACTTCGGCCTGGGCAGGCCCAAGCCGCCGTCCCGCTTCAACGGCGACGCCGGCACGATCATGCTGATCCTCGCGGTCGGCATGTGCTTCTCCGGCGCGGCCAACTCCGTCCGAGAGCTGATCAAGGAACGGGTCATCTACGAGCGGGAGCGCGCCGTCGGCCTGTCCCGCTCCGCGTACCTCATGTCCAAGGTCATCGTCCTCGGCGTGATCACCGCCTTCCAGGGCGTGATCATCTGCGGCATCGGCTTCTCCACGCGTGAGCTGCCCGAAGAGGGCCTGTTCATGTCGCCGGCCGTCGAGCTCTGCGTCCAGGTCATCGGACTCGGCCTGACCTCGATGATGGTGGGCCTGGTCATCTCCGCGCTGGTGAAGACCGCCGAGAAGACCATGCCGCTGCTCGTCATGTTCGCGATCATCCAGGTCGTGTTCACCGGCATCCTGTTCCAGGTGTACGGCTCGCCCGGCCTGGAGCAGTTCGCCTGGCTCATGCCCTCCCGCTGGGGCATCGCCGGCGCCGGCACCACGCTCGACCTGGCCCACCTGATGCCGCCGTGGGACCACAAGGACCCCACGAACACCGACCCGCTGTGGGAGCACACGATCGGCCAGTGGAGCCTCGACCTCGGCATCCAGCTGCTCATGGCCACGGTCTGCTGCGTCTTCGTGGCACGACTGCTGCGCCGCCACGAGCCCGAGGTCATGCGCAAGTAACAGCTGCCCCGACAGCAGCCCTGAAGGGCGGCACCCCGCACGGGGGTGCCGCCCTTCGGCGTGTCCGAGGCGACTCAGTACGCGCTGTTGACGTTGTCGATCGAGCCGTAGCGGTCGGCCGCGTAGTTGGCGGCGGCGACGATGTTGGCGACCGGGTCGTACTGGTCGAACTTGGTGCCCGCGACGTGGTACGTCTTGAAGGTCGGGTAGATCACCTGGAGCAGGCCCTTGGACGGGATGCCGTTGATGGCGTTGATGTCCCAGTTGTTGATCGCGTACGGGTTGCCGCTGGACTCGCGCATGATGTTCCGGTGCAGGCCGTTGTAGGTGCCCGGGATGTCGTGCTTGTCCATGATGAAGAGCGCCTCGCGGATCCAGCCGTCGAGGTTGTTCGCGAAGACCGGGGTGCGGGCGACGGAACGGCTCGCGGCCGCCTTCTCCGCGGCGCGCTTCTTCGCGGCGGCCTTGGCCTTCGCCTCGGCCTTCGCCTTCGCGGCGGCCTTGGCCTGGGCGGCGGCCTTGGCCTTCGCGTCAGCCTTCGCCTTCGCGGCGGCCTTGGCCTTGGCGGCGGCCTTGGCCTTCGCCTCCGCCTCCTGCTTGGCCTTCAGGCTGATCGCGTCCTGCTGCTTGTCGAGGCTGGCGGCCAGCGCCTTGGCCTGCGGGCTGTTCGCGTCGTACGACCAGGCGACCTGCTGCGTACCGGCCAGAGCCTGCGGCTCGGTCTCGGTGCCGCCGTTGCCGGGCACGAGGGAGAAGGTGAGGGCTGCGGCGCTCAGAGCGACGACGCCGGCGATCGTGGCCTTGTGGGTCTTCTTCAGACCACGATAGTGGCCAGGGGTGTTCGCAGACATGCAGGACTACCTCTTCGAATCGCTGGGGGTCGCTCGGCCGGGGCGGCGCTGCGCCTGCTCGGCGGCGACGGGGGCAATTCTTAGCGGCAGCAAAATGCCGTGGCAAAGGTGTGACGTACGATCCCGGGTAGTGGATCAGGGGCTTGTGCACGGGCCACATAAAGCCCCCTGTGGCCCGTTTCCTCCGCCCAAATCGGGCGTCGTGGATCCACTAGGGGGCTTCGTAAGTGATGTGCGTCCTATGCGCGGCCTCACATCGGGCACGTAACAAGCTGACCAGGCGTTGCGTCAGCAATGCGGACGGTGAGGCTCCTCCTCCGGGAGGAGGAGATGGACGTCGCCGAACTCGTGCCAGAGGTAGCGCTCCCGCACCGCGGCGGCGTACGCGCTCCGCAGCGCCGGCCGCCCGGCGACCGCCTCCAGCATCAGCAGATGCGAGGCCTCCGGCTCGTGCAGCCCGGTGAGCAGCCCGTCCACCACCCGCACTCCGCGCGCCGGCGTCACCACCAGATCGGTCCACCCCCCGACGGCCCGCACCCGCCCGCCGGCCCCGACGGCCGTCCCCTCTCCCGACGCGCCATCGCTCGGCCCCGGGGGGCCTCCCGGGCGGCCGGCCGTCGCGCCGGACCCCGTACGCCGAGGTGCCCCGACCGCGGCCGACTCCAGCGCCCGCACCACCGTGGTCCCCACCGCGATCACCCGGCCGCCCCCGGCGCGGCCCGCGTTCACGAGGGCCGCCGTCGCCGCCGGGACCTCGAAGCGCTCCGGGTACGGCGGCTCGTGGACCTCCGCCGACGCCACCCCCGTATGAAGGGAGAGCGGAGCGATCCGCACGCCCCGGTCGATCAGCTCCGCGACCACCCGGGCCGTGAAGGGCCTCCCCGCGCTCGGCATCTCCGCCGAGCCCGCCCCGTCGGGGGAGGGGCGCGCGAAGACCGTCCTGTACGCCGACAGGGGCTGGTCCCGCTCCGTGTACCCGTACCGGATCGGCCGCCCGTACCGCCCGAGCAGCCCCGGCACGTCCACGTCCACGCGCGCCCACCACAGACGCCCGCTCCCGGGCACCAGCGGCTCCGCGAGCACCAGCCGCGCCCCGCCGGGCAGCCGTACGACCGCGGCCGGGGGACCGCCTCCACGCGGGCGCGTACTCCCCGACGGCTCCGGCGTCCGCAGCTCCACGGCCCACCGCCCGTCGTCCCCACGGGTCGAGAAGTGCACCACCACCCGCTCCCCGCCGGGCTCCGGGCCCAGCCGCCCGTCCACGGCCGCCGCGAGCGTCAGGGACGTGTTGACGACGAGTACGTCCCCCGCCCGCAGCAGCGCGGGCAGCTCCCCGAAGGAGTGGTGCGACACCGCCTCGCCCCGCGACACGAGCAGCCGCACGTCGTCCCGGCCCCGCCCGGGCCCCCGCTGCTCGGCCGGCACCCGCGCGGACAGCTCCGCCGGCACCCCCGCCACCGGAGTCATCGCACGTCCAGGAGGGCCGGCACCGCGTACCGGCCGCTCTCCGGGCGCTCGTCGAGCAGCCGGAGGAAGACGGGAGCGACATCGGCCGGCGTGGGCGTGCCGGACAGGTCCTCGCCGGGCTCCGCCGCCGCCAGCATGTCCGTACGCATGCCACCCGGGTCCACCCACCAGACCCGCAGCTCCGGCTCCTCCACGGCCAGCACGGCCGACAGCTGGTCAAGGGCCGCCTTCGTGGCCCCGTAGGCGCCCCACGTCCGGTACGGCTCGGTCGCCGCGTCCGAACTCAGGTTGATCACCGCACCTGCCGGAGCCGTCCGCAGCAGGGGGAGCGACTCCTGCAGCAGCCCCAGCGGCGCCACCACGTTGACCTCCAGAGCCGCGCGGAAACCGTCCAGCGAGTGGCGGTCCAGCGGTACCAGCGGCTCGGCGCCCAGGATCGCGGCGTTGTTCACCAGCAGGTCGAGCCCGCCGAGCTCCCGCGCGGCCGCCACCAGATCCGCCCGGTGCCCCGGGTCCGTCACGTCCCCCGGCACCGTCACCACCCGTGCGCCACGGGCGCGTGCCGCCTCCGCGCTCTCCTCCAGTGCGCCCGCCTTCCGGGCGTCCAGGACGAGGTCCCAGCCCTCCGCGGCCAGCGCGTGGGCCAGTGCCCGCCCCAGACCCTTCGACGCCCCCGTCACGATCGCGACAGCCATGCCACCCATCCCCTTGTTCTCAGCCGTACGGAATCCGACAGCTCCACCCTCCGGCCGTCCCCCCACCCGCCGCCTCGTCCCCGGGCCCCGACCGCCGAGGGCACTTCGACCTAGGCCTCCGGTCCTGGTCCGCCGCCGTCCACAGACGGATACGCACCGTCACACCCCGCCGGTACGGTGAACACATGAGCCATCGACCCAGCTCCGGCCTCGCCGCCGTGAGCACCGCCCTCCTGGCGATGAGCCGCCATCTGGAGGTCCGCGACGTCCTCAAGACGATCGTGGCCTCCGCCCGCGAGCTGCTCGACGCCGAGTACGCGGCCCTGGGCGTCCCCGACGATCACGGCGGCTTCGCCCAGTTCGTGGTCGACGGCGTCAGCGACGCGCAGTGGAAGGCGATCGGCCCGCTGCCGCGCCAGCACGGCATCCTCGCCTCGATGCTCCACAGGGCCGAGCCCGAGCGGCTCGCCGACGTCCGCAAGGACCCCCGCTTCGAGGGCTGGCCCGACGCGCACCCCGAGATGTCCGACTTCCTCGGACTGCCCGTCAGGGACGGCGACGAGATCCTCGGCGCCCTCTTCCTCGCCAACAAGCGCTGCCCGAAGGAGGGCGGCGGCTGCGGCTTCACCGCCGAGGACGAGGAACTCCTCTCGATCCTCGCCCAGCACGCCGCCATCGCCCTCACCAACGCCCGTCTGTACGAGCGCAGCCGCGAGCTCACCATCGCCGAGGAGCGCTCCCGCCTCGCCCACGAGCTGCACGACGCCGTCAGCCAGAAGTTGTTCTCGCTCCGGCTGACCGCCCAGGCCGCCGCCGCTCTCGTCGACCGCGACCCGGCCCGCGCCAAGGGCGAGCTCCAGCAGGTCGCCGCGCTCGCCGCCGAGGCCGCCGACGAGCTGCGCGCCGCCGTCGTCGAGCTCAGGCCCGCCGCCCTCGACGAGGACGGCCTCGTCCACACGCTCCGCACCCAGATCCAGGTCATGGACCGCGCCCACTCCGCCAAGGTGACCTTCGAGAGCCCGGGGACCAGGGCCCTGCCGGCCGCCCAGGAGGAAGCCGTGCTCCGGGTCGCCCAGGAGGCCCTGCACAACGCCCTGCGGCACGCGGACGCGGAGCTCGTCACGGTCTCCCTCACCCGCAGCGGCCAGGGCGCGCGGCTCACCGTCACCGACGACGGCAAGGGCTTCGACCCGCGCACGGTCCGCCGCGCCGGCCGCCACCTCGGCCTGGTCTCCATGCGGGACCGGGCGAGCGGCGTCGGCGGCAGACTCACGGTGACCTCGGCCCCGGACCAGGGCACCACGATCGAGATGGAGGTCCCCGGTGGCTGACAAGCCCATCCGCGTGCTCCTGGTCGACGACCACCAGGTCGTCCGCCGAGGCCTGCGCACCTTCCTGGAGGTGCAGGACGACATAGAGGTCGTGGGGGAGGCCTCCGACGGCGCCGAGGGAGTCGCCAGGGCCGAGGAGCTCCGCCCCGACGTGGTCCTCATGGACGTGAAGATGCCGGGTACGGACGGCATCGAGGCGCTCAAGCGGCTGCGCGAGCTCGCCAACCCCGCCAGGGTCCTGATCGTCACCAGCTTCACCGAGCAGCGGACGGTCGTCCCCGCGCTCCGCGCCGGAGCCTCCGGATACGTCTACAAGGACATCGACCCCGACGCGCTGGCCGGCGCGATCCGCTCCGTCCACGCGGGGCACGTCCTGCTCCAGCCCGAGGTCGCCGGCGCGCTCCTCGCCCAGGAGGACTCCCACGGGGGCGGCGGGCGGGGCTCGACCCTCACGGAGCGGGAGCGGGAGGTCCTCGGCCTGATCGCGGACGGCCGGTCCAACCGGGAGATCGCCCGCGCCCTCGTCCTCTCCGAGAAGACGGTCAAGACGCACGTCTCGAACATCCTGATGAAGCTCGACCTCGCGGACCGCACCCAGGCGGCCCTCTGGGCGGTACGGCACGGCCTCACCAACTGACGCGCCCCCCTCGCGCGCCGGGCGCACGACCGTTCAGTCCTTCATACCGTCGTGTGTATGTCCCCCGTTCGGCGTAACCGGACGGGGGGTACGGAGTTCTCCATGGCGTGCTGCGGCGGACCTGCCGCAGCGATGACCAGGAGGATGTACCAAGTGAAGAACCTCAAGAAGGCCGCTGCCCTCACCATGGTCGCCGGTGGCATCGTCGCCGCCGGCGCGGGTGTCGCCTCCGCCCACGGCGGCGCCGAGGCCACGGGCAAGGCCCTCAACTCGCCGGGCGTCGCCTCCGGCAACCTGGTGCAGGTCCCGGTCCACGTCCCCGTGAACGTCTCCGGCAACACGGTCAACGTGATCGGCCTGCTCAACCCGGCCTTCGGCAACGGCGCCCACAACGGCTGACGCCCCCCGAACGAACCCCCGGCCCGGACGATCCCCCTGGGCCGGGGGTTTGCCTTGCGGCCAAGGTGTGGACAGGGGGCCCCGGCCGACGAGGGCCAGACCGACGCGGCCCGCGTCAGAACCCCCGATCCCGCTCCCGCTCCTCCACATACGCGTTGTACGCCGCGACCTGCGCCCGCCGAGCCACCCGCTCCACCGGCCGCAGCGCCGCCCCCCGCGCCGCCATCTCCGAGGCGCTCACCGCGCCCCCGTGCCCGTGGTCGTACGCCAGGTCCACCAGCAGACCGATCCGCTGCGCCAGCTCCAGGACCCGCACGGCGCGCGGCGGGTAGCCCGGGGCCAGCACCTCGCGCCCCACCTCCGCCCGCGCCCGGTACGCCTCACGCGCCACGTCCGCCGCCGGGCCCGAGGCCGCCACGTCGAGCCGGGTCAGGACCGCCGTCGCGTCCCGCAGCGCCTCCGCCAGCTCCCGCTCCGCCTCGCCGAGGGACGGCACGTCCGCCGGCGGAGCCTCCCGCACCGCGAGACAGTGCCAGACCACCTCCACGTGCACGTCACCCGCCGGACCCGCCTCGGAGACCTCCGGCACGAGACCGTACGGCGCGCCGAAGCCCACCGCCGCCTCCTCCGCCTCCAACGCGCGCGCGTTGAAGTCCGGCGGCCCGCTCAGCCCCAGCGGATGCCCCGGCGCGGGCAGCGCCACCCGCCACCCGGTCACCCCGAGCCGCCGCAGCCGGCCCAGCGCCAGAGTCAGCCCCACCGGCCCCGCCTCACCCGGCAGCCCCTCGACGCGGTGCACCGCGTCCTCCCCGACAATCGCCATCGCCGCCTCGTCCGGCGACACCGCCCCCGCCAGCAGGGCATTGCCCCAAGCGGCCAGGCGTCCTGAGCGTGGTTCCGAAAGCATCCCCCCAGACTAAGGACTCAAGGGAAGCCCTAGGGACCGGCCCGCTCCGTCGATAACGTAGGTTTTCCCCTGGACGCCGCGCCCATCGGCGCAAGGCGACGACAAGACTCGACCGCAAGGGGAGACAACGCGCTCATGAGCGATGTACTGGAGCTGGTGGACGTATCCGTGGTCCGCGACGGACGGGCTCTGGTGGACGAGGTCTCCTGGTCGGTCAAGGAGGGCGAGCGCTGGGTGATCCTCGGACCCAACGGCGCCGGCAAGACCACCCTTCTGAACATCGCCTCCAGCTACCTCTTCCCCACCAAGGGCGAGGCCCGCATCCTGGGCGAGCAGCTCGGCGGCGTCGGCACGGACGTCTTCGAGCTCCGCCCCCGCATCGGCATGGCCGGCATCGCCATGGCGGAGAAGCTCCCCAAGCGCCAGACCGTCCTGGAGACGGTCCTCACCGCCGCGTACGGCATGACCGCCACCTGGCACGAGGACTACGACCCGGTCGACGAGGAGCGCGCCAAGGCCTTCCTCGACCGGCTCGGGATGAGCGACTACCTGGACCGGAAGTTCGGCACCCTCTCCGAGGGCGAGCGCAAGCGCACCCTGATCGCCCGCGCGATGATGACCGACCCCGAGCTCCTCCTCCTCGACGAGCCCGCCGCCGGTCTCGACCTCGGCGGCCGCGAGGACCTGGTCCGCCGTCTCGGCCGCCTCGCCCGCGACCCGTACGCCCCCTCCATGATCATGGTCACCCACCATGTCGAGGAGATCGCGCCCGGCTTCACCCACGTCCTGATGATCCGTCAGGGCAAGGTTCTCGCCGCCGGCCCCGTGGAGACCGAGCTCACCTCCCGCAACCTCTCCCACTGCTTCGGCCTGCCGCTCGTCGTCGAGCGCGTCGGCGACCGCTGGACCGCCCACGGCCTGCCCCTGAAGTGACCGGCAGGGGCACCGGCGCCCCGCACAGCCGCCCGCGCCCTGTCCCGGACGGACCCCACCGCCCTACCATGACCACGTGGACATCGACGCGTGGGTCTGGTGGCTGATCGGCGCGGTGGGGCTCGGCATTCCGCTGGTCCTGACCGCGATGCCGGAGTTCGGCATGTTCTCCGTCGGAGCGGTCGCCGGGGCGGTGACCGCGGCGCTCGGCTTCGGCATCGTCGCCCAGGTGCTCGCCTTCGTCGTCGTCTCCGTGGCGCTCATCGCGGTGGTGCGCCCGATCGCCGCCCGCCACCGCGACGGCAGACCCGGACTCGCCACCGGCGTCGACGCCCTGAAGGGCCGTCAGGCCGTCGTCCTGGAACGGGTCGACGGCAATGGAGGCCGCATCAAGCTCGCCGGCGAGGTCTGGTCCGCCCGCACGCTCGACACCGGGCAGAGCTTCGAACCGGGCGAACAGGTCGACGTCGTGGACATCGACGGGGCGACCGCGGTGGTCATGTGACCGAACCTCGCCCATGACGCTCCGCCGTCTGGGAAACTCGATCATCGAAAGCAACCCGGCAGACAACCGGCAGCGAAGGGCACGGGGAACACGATGTCAGCAGTCATCATCGTCCTGATCATTCTGGTGGTGCTCGTCTTCATCGCCCTGATCAAGACGATCCAGGTCATCCCGCAGGCGAGCGCGGCGATCGTGGAGCGCTTCGGCCGCTACACCCGCACACTCAACGCCGGACTGAACATCGTCGTCCCGTTCATCGACTCGATCCGCAACCGGATCGACCTCCGCGAGCAGGTCGTCCCCTTCCCGCCGCAGCCGGTGATCACCCAGGACAACCTGGTCGTCAACATCGACACGGTCATCTACTACCAGGTGACCGACGCCCGCGCCGCGACCTACGAGGTCGCCAGCTACATCCAGGCCATCGAGCAGCTCACCGTCACCACCCTGCGCAACATCATCGGCGGCATGGACCTGGAGCGGACCCTCACCTCCCGCGAGGAGATCAACGCGGCCCTGCGCGGAGTCCTCGACGAGGCCACCGGCAAGTGGGGGATCCGCGTCAACCGCGTCGAGCTGAAGGCGATCGAGCCGCCGACCTCCATCCAGGACTCGATGGAGAAGCAGATGCGCGCCGAGCGCGACAAGCGCGCCGCGATCCTCACCGCCGAGGGCACCCGCCAGTCCGCGATCCTCACCGCCGAGGGCGAGAAGCAGTCCGCGATCCTGCGCGCCGAGGGCGAGTCCAAGGCCGCGGCCCTGCGCGCCGAGGGCGAGGCCCAGGCCGTGCGTACGGTCTTCGAGGCCATCCACGCCGGCGACCCCGACCAGAAGCTGCTCTCGTACCAGTACCTCCAGATGCTCCCGAAGATCGCCGAGGGCGACGCCAACAAGCTCTGGATCGTCCCCAGCGAGATCGGCGACGCCCTCAAGGGCCTCTCCGGGGCCCTGGGCAACGGGAGCGGGGGAGTCCCCGGGTTCAACGTCAAGGGCGGATCGACCGAACGGCGAGACGAACCGCCGGTTGACTGACGCGTACACGTAACCCTCGTGCATGATCGGTGCGAGCCCCTCGACCCCGACGACCTCGGGGCGGGGAGGTGAGCCACTGACCATGTAAGGAGATGGCGTTGTCCATCTGGGAAGCTCTGGCAGTCTTCGCCGCCGGTATCGGCGCCGGCACCATCAACACCATCGTCGGATCGGGAACCCTGATCACCTTCCCGGTCCTCCTCGCGACCGGACTCCCCCCGATCACCGCGAACGTCTCCAACGCCCTCGGCCTCGTCCCCGGTTCCATCAGCGGGGCCATCGGCTACCGCCGCGAACTCAAGGGCCAGAAGGCCCGCATCCTGCGACTCGGCGGCGTCGCCCTCCTCGGCGGCCTCATCGGCGCGATCCTGCTCCTGGCACTGCCGTCCGAGGCCTTCGACGCGATCGTCCCCGTCCTCATCGGCCTCGCGCTCGTCCTGGTCCTGTTCCAGCCCCGCATCGCGGCCGCGGTGAAGCGCCGCCGCGAACAGACCGGCACCGAGGCCCACCCCGACGGCGGCCCCGTCCTCCTCGGCGGCCTCTTCCTCGCCAGCATGTACGGCGGATACTTCGGCGCCGCCCAGGGAGTCCTCTACCTCTCCCTCATGGGCCTGCTGCTCCACGACGACCTGCAGCGCATCAACGCCGTCAAGAACATCCTCGGCGCCCTGGTCAACGGAGTCGCCGCCGTCTTCTTCCTCTTCGTCGCCGACTTCGACTGGACGGCCGTCCTGCTCATCGCCGTCGGCTCCACCCTCGGCGGCCAGCTCGGCGCCAAGGTCGGCCGCAAGCTGCCCCCCACCGTCCTGCGCGGGGTGATCATCGCGGTCGGCATCGTGGCCATCCTCCAGCTGACCCTCGGCTAGCCACGGCAACGGAAGGGCCCGTCTCCCCACATGGGGAGACGGGCCCTTCCCTACGACTGCGGATCACGCGTCTACGCGGCCGAGTCGGCCAGCCACGCCGGAAGCTCCGACCGCTCGCTCGCCCGCATCGCGAGCAGCATCGCGTCCGCCGGGGTCGGCTCGAACGGCTGGTGCAGCAGCGGCATCCCCGCCTGCTCCGGCGTCCGGTCGGCCTTGCGGTGGTTGTCCTCGGCACAGGAGGCGACCGTGTTCAGCCAGCTGTCCCCACCACCCTGCGCCCGCGGCACGACGTGGTCGACCGTCGTCGCCCGCCGCCCGCAGTACGCGCACCGGTGCTGGTCCCGGACCAGCACCCCCCTCCTCGACCACGGTGCCTGTCTTCGGAACGGCACCCGTACGTAACGGCAGAGCCTGATCACCCGGGGCACCGGGAGGTCGACGGCGGCACCGCGCACCCTCAGCTCGGGATGGGCCTGCTCGACGACGGCCTTGTCCTGCAGGACGAGCACCACCGCACGGTTGAGTGTGACCGTCGAAAGCGGCTCGAAGCTCGCGTTGAGTACCAGCGTGTCCCGCATGTTGCCCACCTCCCGTGTGCCGGCCCCAGCCCCCGTACGGGGCTTCGGGCTTGGATCAACGATGGCCGGGCCGGCCGGGTCGGACAACGCAATTTCCCGCGCAACAAAAGATGCCCGCTTCTGATCTCTCCAAGACCAGAAGCGGGCAAACAACAAACGAACGATCAGACCGCCGCAGGAGCCGCGTACTCACCGACCAGCTGGGCACGGCCGAGCGTGTGGAACCGGAGATGGAAACCGACGGCCGCCGGCGAGGTGTCGGCGTCCGGACCGAGCTTCTCCTTGTCCACCGCGTACACGGTGAAGACGTACCGGTGCGACTCCCCCGCCGGGGGAGCGGCGCCGCCGAAGTCCTTCGAGCCGTAGTCGTTCCGCGCGTGCACGGCACCGGCCGGCAGCCCCTCGAACGACCCGGACCCGGCACCGGCCGGCAGCTCCGTCACCGACACCGGGATGTCGAACAGCACCCAGTGCCAGAACCCGCTGCCCGTCGGGGCGTCCGGGTCGAAGCACGTGACGGCGAAACTCCTCGTCTCCGCCGGGAAGCCCTCCCAGCTCAGCTGCGGCGAGGTGTTCCCCGCCGCGTACACCTGAGCGTCCTTCAGGACCCCGCCCGGCGCGATGTCGTCGCTCACCACGGTGAACGCCGCCACCGGCGGATGGAAGTCGTGGGGGAGCGGCGCCCTCTTGCCCTCGGACACGTCGAGTACCTCCGAATCGTCCGTCAACGCTGACGGAGCCGAGCCTAGAGCCAGTTGCGACGGCCGCCGACCTCGGCGAGCCACTGGTTCAGATACGCCGCCCAGTCGGTGGTGTGGAAGTCGTGCAGCCCCACCTTGAACGCGCGGAAGGAGTCGCTGCCCTCGGTGAAGAGACCCGGCTTCTTGTCCATCTCCAGCACGACGTCCATCTCACGGTCGTCCGCGACGAAGCTGACCTCGACCTGGTTCAGCCCCCGGTACTGCTGCGGCGCGAAGAACTCGATCTCCTGGTAGAAGGGCAGCTTCTGCCGCGTCCCCCGGATGTGCCCGCGCTCCATGTCCGCGCTCTTGAAACGGAAGCCCAGCTGGAGGAAGGCGTCCAGGATCGCCTGCTGCGCCGGCAGCGGGTGCACGTTGATCGGGTCCAGGTCACCGGAGTCCACGGCCCGGGCGATCTCCAGCTCGGTCGTCACCCCGATGTTCATCCCGCGCAGCTGCTGCCCGGCCACGGCGGTGACCGGCGTCTCCCACGGGATCTCCAGACCGAACGGCACCACGTGCACCGCGCCGGCCCTGACCTCGAAGGCCCCGCCCAGGCGCACCTTCACGAACTCGATGTCCTGCTTGTGCTCCTGGTCGCCGCCCTCGACCTCGACGCGCGCCTGCAGCCCGACGGAGAGCCCCTCGATCTGCTGGTCGACGCTGCCGCCCTGGATCCGCACCTCGCCCTGGACGACCCCGCCCGGGACGACGTTCTCCTCGGTGAGCACCGTCTCCACGGTGGCCCCGCCAGCGCCCAGGCTCGCGAGCAGCTTCTTGAATCCCATGACTTCCACTCCTTCTCGGGTCCTGACCCCTACTTACGCGCGACGACCGTAGCCGGTTCCCCATCGGGCCCCACTACGCTCGGACGGCATGAGCGAGAGCCCCGACCGTACGCCGCTCCCGCGGGCCTTCTTCGACCGCCCCGTTCTGGAGGTGGCCCCCGACCTCCTGGGCCGCACGCTCGTCCGCAACACGGACGAGGGCCGGATGGAAGTGCGCCTCACGGAGGTGGAGGCGTACGCCGGCGCGATCGACCCCGGCTCGCACGCCTTCCGGGGCCGCACGGCACGCAACGCGGTCATGTTCGGACCGCCCGGCCACGCGTACGTCTACTTCACCTACGGCATGTGGCACTGCCTCAACCTGGTGTGCGGCCCAGAAGACCACGCGAGTGGTGTCCTGCTGCGCGCGGGTGAATTCATCGAGGGCGCCGAGCGGGCCCGCCCCCGCCGCCGCTCGGCCCGCTCCGACCACGAGCTGGCCAAGGGCCCGGCGCGCCTGGCCACCGCCCTCGACATCGCCCTCTCCCTGAACGGCACGGACATCTGCGCGGGCCAGGACGCCCCGCTCGCCCTCCTCACCGGCCGGCCCCCGGCCCCGGACCGCGTCCGCAGCGGCCCCCGCACGGGCGTCGGCGGCGACGGCGCCCCGCACCCCTGGCGCTTCTGGATCAGCGAGGACCCGACGGTCAGCCCCTACCGCGCCCACACCCCCCGGAAGCGCCGCCTTGACTCGGGCCGCCCGACCTCGTAACGTAGCCCGAGCCGCTGGAAACGGTCTGCTTGTTCAAGCACCCCGCAGCGGCCACCCACTACTTGAGATGACTCCCCAGCAGGGGCTTATTTCGGCATGCCGGAATTCGAATTCGATTGACTCGATTATGAGTCGCCGAAGAAATCAGCTAACGTAGTGGACACGCCGAGAGGCGAAAGGCAGCCAACAGGCCGCCGGAATCGAATTCCGAACCGGAAACGGAACGGAAAACGGATCTGGTAGAGTTGGAAACGAAGGAAGCGCCCGGAGGGCCTGGAAACAGGAACGAAGGAAGCGTCCGCACCTTGAGAACTCAACAGCGTGCCAAAAATCAACGCCAGATTAGTTGATACCCCGTCCATCTTCGGATGGTCGAGGTTCCTTTGAAAAAGTCCACCCCTCGGGGTGGCACACTACAGCGAGGACGCTGTGGACGGTCGGCCATATTCCGGCATGACTGTCCCGCTCAACGCGAGTGTCTCACCGGATTACCGGTAAACATTCACGGAGAGTTTGATCCTGGCTCAGGACGAACGCTGGCGGCGTGCTTAACACATGCAAGTCGAACGATGAAGCCCTTCGGGGTGGATTAGTGGCGAACGGGTGAGTAACACGTGGGCAATCTGCCCTTCACTCTGGGACAAGCCCTGGAAACGGGGTCTAATACCGGATAACACCGGCTCCTGCATGGGGGCTGGTTAAAAGCTCCGGCGGTGAAGGATGAGCCCGCGGCCTATCAGCTTGTTGGTGGGGTAATGGCCTACCAAGGCGACGACGGGTAGCCGGCCTGAGAGGGCGACCGGCCACACTGGGACTGAGACACGGCCCAGACTCCTACGGGAGGCAGCAGTGGGGAATATTGCACAATGGGCGAAAGCCTGATGCAGCGACGCCGCGTGAGGGATGACGGCCTTCGGGTTGTAAACCTCTTTCAGCAGGGAAGAAGCGAAAGTGACGGTACCTGCAGAAGAAGCGCCGGCTAACTACGTGCCAGCAGCCGCGGTAATACGTAGGGCGCAAGCGTTGTCCGGAATTATTGGGCGTAAAGAGCTCGTAGGCGGCTTGTCACGTCGGGTGTGAAAGCCCGGGGCTTAACCCCGGGTCTGCATCCGATACGGGCAGGCTAGAGTGTGGTAGGGGAGATCGGAATTCCTGGTGTAGCGGTGAAATGCGCAGATATCAGGAGGAACACCGGTGGCGAAGGCGGATCTCTGGGCCATTACTGACGCTGAGGAGCGAAAGCGTGGGGAGCGAACAGGATTAGATACCCTGGTAGTCCACGCCGTAAACGTTGGGAACTAGGTGTTGGCGACATTCCACGTCGTCGGTGCCGCAGCTAACGCATTAAGTTCCCCGCCTGGGGAGTACGGCCGCAAGGCTAAAACTCAAAGGAATTGACGGGGGCCCGCACAAGCAGCGGAGCATGTGGCTTAATTCGACGCAACGCGAAGAACCTTACCAAGGCTTGACATATACCGGAAAGCATTAGAGATAGTGCCCCCCTTGTGGTCGGTATACAGGTGGTGCATGGCTGTCGTCAGCTCGTGTCGTGAGATGTTGGGTTAAGTCCCGCAACGAGCGCAACCCTTGTCCTGTGTTGCCAGCATGCCCTTCGGGGTGATGGGGACTCACAGGAGACCGCCGGGGTCAACTCGGAGGAAGGTGGGGACGACGTCAAGTCATCATGCCCCTTATGTCTTGGGCTGCACACGTGCTACAATGGCCGGTACAAAGAGCTGCGATGCCGTGAGGCGGAGCGAATCTCAAAAAGCCGGTCTCAGTTCGGATTGGGGTCTGCAACTCGACCCCATGAAGTCGGAGTTGCTAGTAATCGCAGATCAGCATTGCTGCGGTGAATACGTTCCCGGGCCTTGTACACACCGCCCGTCACGTCACGAAAGTCGGTAACACCCGAAGCCGGTGGCCCAACCCCTTGTGGGAGGGAGCTGTCGAAGGTGGGACTGGCGATTGGGACGAAGTCGTAACAAGGTAGCCGTACCGGAAGGTGCGGCTGGATCACCTCCTTTCTAAGGAGCACAGTACCGATTGCAGGCAAATGTTCTGCACGGTCAGCTCATGGGTGGAACGTTGATTAGTTGGCACGATCGCAAGGTTCACTTCACCAGTACTGCTTCGGCGTGGAACGTGATGATGATCCGAGGGGTCGTGCTTGGCACGTTGTTGGGTGTCTGAGGGTACGGCCGTCATGGTCATGCCTTCGAGGATGCCGGCCCCAGTGAACTTGATTCTTTGGATCAGGGTGATGGGTGGCTGGTCGTTGTTTGAGAACTACACAGTGGACGCGAGCATCTGTGGCCAAGTTTTTAAGGGCGCACGGTGGATGCCTTGGCACCAGGAACCGATGAAGGACGTGGGAGGCCACGATAGTCCCCGGGGAGCCGTCAACCAGGCTTTGATCCGGGGGTTTCCGAATGGGGAAACCCGGCAGTCGTCATGGGCTGTCACCCATGCCTGAACACATAGGGCATGTGGAGGGAACGAGGGGAAGTGAAACATCTCAGTACCCTCAGGAAGAGAAAACAACCGTGATTCCGGGAGTAGTGGCGAGCGAAACCGGATGAGGCCAAACCGTATGCGTGTGATACCCGGCAGGGGTTGCGCATGCGGGGTTGTGGGATCTCTCTTTCACAGTCTGCCGGCTGTGAGACGAGTCAGAAACCGTTGATGTAGGCGAAGGACATGCGAAAGGTCCGGCGTAGAGGGTAAGACCCCCGTAGCTGAAACATTGACGGCTCGTTTGAGAGACACCCAAGTAGCACGGGGCCCGAGAAATCCCGTGTGAATCTGGCGGGACCACCCGCTAAGCCTAAATATTCCCTGGTGACCGATAGCGGATAGTACCGTGAGGGAATGGTGAAAAGTACCGCGGGAGCGGAGTGAAATAGTACCTGAAACCGTGTGCCTACAAGCCGTGGGAGCGTCGGACGTAGCTTGCTATGTCTCGTGACTGCGTGCCTTTTGAAGAATGAGCCTGCGAGTTTGCGGTGTGTTGCGAGGTTAACCCGTGTGGGGAAGCCGTAGCGAAAGCGAGTCCGAATAGGGCGATTCAGTAGCACGCTCAAGACCCGAAGCGGAGTGATCTAGCCATGGGCAGGTTGAAGCGGAGGTAAGACTTCGTGGAGGACCGAACCCACCAGGGTTGAAAACCTGGGGGATGACCTGTGGTTAGGGGTGAAAGGCCAATCAAACTCCGTGATAGCTGGTTCTCCCCGAAATGCATTTAGGTGCAGCGTCGTGTGTTTCTTGCCGGAGGTAGAGCACTGGATAGGCGATGGGCCCTACCGGGTTACTGACCTTAGCCAAACTCCGAATGCCGGTAAGTGAGAGCACGGCAGTGAGACTGTGGGGGATAAGCTCCATGGTCGAGAGGGAAACAGCCCAGAGCATCGACTAAGGCCCCTAAGCGTACGCTAAGTGGGAAAGGATGTGGAGTCGCAGAGACAACCAGGAGGTTGGCTTAGAAGCAGCCACCCTTGAAAGAGTGCGTAATAGCTCACTGGTCAAGTGATTCCGCGCCGACAATGTAGCGGGGCTCAAGCGTACCGCCGAAGTCGTGTCATTGCAGCATATAGCCCCAACGGGTGCTGTGATGGGTAGGGGAGCGTCGTGTGCCGGGTGAAGCAGCCGCGGAAGCGAGTTGTGGACGGTTCACGAGTGAGAATGCAGGCATGAGTAGCGATACACACGTGAGAAACGTGTGCGCCGATTGACTAAGGGTTCCTGGGTCAAGCTGATCTGCCCAGGGTAAGTCGGGACCTAAGGCGAGGCCGACAGGCGTAGTCGATGGACAACCGGTTGATATTCCGGTACCCGCTTTGAAACGCCCAATATCGAGCCCATTAATGCTAAGGCCGTGAAGCCGCCCCGGAGCCTTCGGGCAAAGGGGAGTGGTGGAGCCGTCGACCCAAGGTGGTAGTAGGTAAGCGATGGGGTGACGCAGGAAGGTAGTCCAGCCCGGGCGGTGGTTGTCCCGGGGTAAGGGTGTAGGGCGTGTGATAGGCAAATCCGTCACACATGAAGCCTGAGACCTGATGCCGAGCCGATTGTGGTGAAGTGGATGATCCTATGCTGTCGAGAAAAGCCTCTAGCGAGTTTCATGGCGGCCCGTACCCTAAACCGACTCAGGTGGTCAGGTAGAGAATACCGAGGCGTTCGGGTGAACTATGGTTAAGGAACTCGGCAAAATGCCCCCGTAACTTCGGGAGAAGGGGGGCCACGTCTGGTGATGGAGTTTTCCTCCTGAGCTGGGGGTGGCCGCAGAGACCAGCGAGAAGCGACTGTTTACTAAAAACACAGGTCCGTGCGAAGCCGTAAGGCGATGTATACGGACTGACGCCTGCCCGGTGCTGGAACGTTAAGGGGACCGGTTAGTCACATTTCGGTGTGGCGAAGCTGAGAACTTAAGCGCCAGTAAACGGCGGTGGTAACTATAACCATCCTAAGGTAGCGAAATTCCTTGTCGGGTAAGTTCCGACCTGCACGAATGGCGTAACGACTTCTCGACTGTCTCAACCATAGGCCCGGTGAAATTGCACTACGAGTAAAGATGCTCGTTTCGCGCAGCAGGACGGAAAGACCCCGGGACCTTTACTACAGTTTGATATTGGTGTTCGGTTCGGCTTGTGTAGGATAGGTGGGAGACTTTGAAGCCGTGACGCCAGTCATGGTGGAGTCGCCGTTGAAATACCACTCTGGTCGTGCTGGATGTCTAACCTCGGTCCGTGATCCGGATCAGGGACAGTGTCTGATGGGTAGTTTAACTGGGGCGGTTGCCTCCCAAAGGGTAACGGAGGCGCCCAAAGGTTCCCTCAGCCTGGTTGGCAATCAGGTGTTGAGTGTAAGTGCACAAGGGAGCTTGACTGTGAGACCGACGGGTCGAGCAGGGACGAAAGTCGGGACTAGTGATCCGGCGGTGGCTTGTGGAAGCGCCGTCGCTCAACGGATAAAAGGTACCCCGGGGATAACAGGCTGATCTTCCCCAAGAGTCCATATCGACGGGATGGTTTGGCACCTCGATGTCGGCTCGTCGCATCCTGGGGCTGGAGTCGGTCCCAAGGGTTGGGCTGTTCGCCCATTAAAGCGGTACGCGAGCTGGGTTTAGAACGTCGTGAGACAGTTCGGTCCCTATCCGCTGCGCGCGCAGGAATATTGAGAAGGGCTGTCCCTAGTACGAGAGGACCGGGACGGACGAACCTCTGGTGTGCCAGTTGTCCTGCCAAGGGCATGGCTGGTTGGCTACGTTCGGGAGGGATAACCGCTGAAAGCATCTAAGCGGGAAGCCTGCTTCGAGATGAGTATTCCCACCTCCTTGAGAGGGTAAGGCTCCCAGTAGACGACTGGGTTGATAGGCCGGATGTGGAAGCCCAGTAATGGGTGGAGCTGACCGGTACTAATAGGCCGAGGGCTTGTCCTCAGTTGCTCGCGTCCACTGTGTTAGTTCTGAAGCAACGAACAGTTGCTGGTTTCTTGAGCTAGAACACAACTACAGAGTGTGCTTGTTCGCTCGAAACCGATAGGGTTTCGGTGGTCATAGCGTTAGGGAAACGCCCGGTTACATTCCGAACCCGGAAGCTAAGCCTTTCAGCGCCGATGGTACTGCAGGGGGGACCCTGTGGGAGAGTAGGACACCGCCGAACAATTCTTCAGGACCCCTGGTCCCAGCGTTCACGCTGGGACCAGGGGTCCTTTTGTTTTTTTGCTTGACTTTTCCGATGCGCGGCCGAGTGCCGGCTGCGCGAGAATGACTGCAGTACCCGAAGACAGGAGTCACACCGATGTCCACCAACTCTCCCGACGACCGTCCGGAGCGCGAGCCGCGTCGCAGGGACGGTGCCGGTGGCGACCGGGGCGGCTTCCGTGGGCCGCGCCGTGACGACAACCGTGGCGGTGGCGGCTTCCGTCGCGACGACAACCGCGGTGGTGACAACCGTGGTGGCGACAACCGCGGTGGTGGTTTCCGCCGTGACGACAACCGTGGTGGCGACAGCCGTGGCGGTGACAACCGCAGTGGCGGCTTCCGTCGCGACGACCGTGGCGACAACCGCGGTGGTGACAACCGCGGCGGTGGCGGCTTCCGTCGTGATGACCGCGGTGGTGACAACCGTGGCGGTGGTGGCTTCCGTCGCGACGACCGCGGTGGCGACAACCGCGGTGGTGGCTTCCGCCGTGACGACCGGCGCGATGAGCGTCCGTCGTCGTTCCGTCGGGACGACCGTCCCTCCTCCGGGCAGCGTGACGACAACCGCGGTGGCGGCTTCCGCCGGGACGACCGACGCGATGAGCGTCCGTCGTCGTTCCGTCGGGACGACCGGCCCTCGTACCCCCCGCGTGACGACAGCCGTGGTGGCGGTGGCTTCCGTCGCGACGACCGCGGTGGTGACAACCGCGGTGGTGGTTTCCGCCGTGACGACAACCGTGGTGGCGACAGCCGTGGCGGTGACAACCGCGGTGGTGGTTTCCGCCGTGACGACCGCGGTGGCGACGGCCGTGGTGGCGACAACCGCGGCGGTGGCTTCCGCCGCGATGACAACCGTGGCGGCGGGTTCCGTCGTGACGACCGTGGTGGCGACACCCGCGGTGGGGACACCCGCGGTGGTGGCTTCCGGCGCGATGACCGTCGTGACGAGCGTCCGTCGTCGTTCCGTCGGGACGACCGGCCGTCGTACCCCTCGCGGGACGACCGGCCGTCGTACCCCTCGCGGGACGACCGTGCCGGCGACACCCGCGGTGGTGGCTTCCGCCGGGACGACCGTCGTGACGAGCGTCCCTCGTCGTTCCGTCGGGACGACAGCCGTGGTGGCGGTGGCTTCCGCCGCGACGAACGTGGTGGCGACAGCCGTGGCGGCGGCTTCCGCCGTGACGACCGCGGCGACCGGGGCGGCGACCGCGGTGGGTACCGCGGTCGCGACGACCGCGGTGGTTTCGGGCGTCGTGACGACCGGGACCGTGGCGACCGCGCGCCCATCAAGCGTCTGCCGATCCCGCCGGAGGTCACCGGTGAGGAGATCGACCCGGACGTGCGCCAGGAGCTCATGAGCCTGCCCAAGGGGCTCGCCGAGGACGTCTCGCGCAACCTCGTGATGGTCGCCCAGCTGATCGACGAGGACCCGGAGAAGGCGTACGGCTACTCCCGCGTCGCCCTGCGGCTCGCGTCCCGCGTCGCCGCCGTCCGCGAGGCGGCCGGCTTCGCCGCGTACGCGACGCAGAAGTACTCCGAGGCGCTGGCCGAGTTCCGGGCCGCGCGGCGGATGAGCGGCGGGGTCGAGCTGTGGCCCGTCATGGCCGACTGCGAGCGCGGCCTCGGCCGGCCCGAGCGGGCCCTCGCCATGGCCGGTGAGCCCGAGGTGCAGAAGCTGGACAAGGCGGGGCAGGTCGAGATGCGGCTCGTCGCCGCCGGCGCCCGCCGGGACCTGGAGCAGCTCGACGCGGCCATCGTGACGCTGCAGAGCCCCGAGCTCGCCTCCAGCGCCGTGCACCCGTGGACCGCCCGTCTGCGCTACGCGTACGCCGACGCGCTGCTCGCCGCCGGCCGTGAGCGCGAGGCGCGGGAGTGGTTCGCCAAGGCCCTGGAGGCCGACAAGGACGGCGCCACGGACGCCTCCGACCGGCTCGCCGAGATGGACGGCGTCGAGTTCGTCGACGCGTTCGACGAGGACGAGTCCGAGGAGGAGTCGGAGGAGTCGCTGCCGTCGGACGTCGTCGATGTCGAGCTCGAGATCGACGAGGACGAGGTCGACGACGAGGACGACGACGAGGATGACGAGGACGACCGCGACGCCGACAAGGGCTGATCCGGTCGAGTAACGAAGAAGGGCGGCACCCGCTGGGTGCCGCCCTTCTTCGTTTCGGTGCTCTCAGTCCAGCGCGAGGCTTCGCAGGACCAGGCCCGTCGCGGGCTTCGGGCCGAAGGAGGTCGACTTGCGGGGCATCGTGACGCCCTGGCGGGCGAGGTCGCGGACGACCTCCTCCCGTACCGGGTGCATGAGGACCGCCGTACCGCCGCGGCGTTCCGCCTGGGCGACCGCCGCCTCCGTGTCGTGGATGTAGGCGATGTCCTCGGGGGCGTCCGGGATGCGCCAGACGTGCTCCAGGAGGGTGGAGTGCAGGACCGTCGCGTCCAGGGTCCGCCAGGCCTGGGGACGGTCCGTGCGGATCGTGCGGTCCAGGAGGACGGAGTCCGGGCGGTCGAGGAGGTGGAAGGCGCCGTCGCCGGCCAGGAGGAAGGCGTTGCCCTCGGCCGCGGCGGCCTCCAGGGCCTCCAGGGCGACCGGCAGGGGCCGGTCGATCCGCCGGACCCGGAAGGAGTCCCCGAGGGCGGCGAGCGCGTCGGCGACCGGCAGGCGGTTGAGGAGGCGGTGGATGGCGCGGACCCGCAGGGGATAGCGGGCGGTGTCGATGAGGAGGACCAGGCCGTAGTTCCAGGGGCCGGGTGCCGCGTGCTCCTCGCGGAGGCGCAGGTAGGTCGCCCAGCGGTGGTGGCCGTCGGCGATGAGGGCCTGGTGCCGGGCCAGTTCACCGGCGATCGCGGCGAGTTCGGCGGGGTCCGTGACCGACCAGAGGCGGTGCTGGAAGCCGTCCTCCGTGGTGGTGGCGAGCAGCGGCTCGCGCCGGATCGTGCGCTCGATGACCGCGTCGGCGCCGCCCTCGCCCTCTCCGACGTACGTGAGGAGCAGCGGCTCCAGGTTGGCGGCCGTGGTCCGCATCAGGGCGGCGCGGTCCTCGACGACGTGCGGCATGACGTCCTCGTGGGGGAGGACGATGCCCTCGGCCGGGGTGGAGAGCTCCAGGGCGCCGATGATGCCGCGCTGGAGGATGCCGTCGCCGTGCTGCTCGTACACGTAGAGCGCGGGCTCCGGGTCCGGGGCGAGGACGCCGTCCGCGAGCCAGCGGTCGAGGGTGACGGCGGCCTTGCGGTGGCGGGTGCCGGCGGTGATCGCCTGCGGCAGGATCAGCCGGACGATGTTGTGCGGATCCGCGGACTCCAGATGGAGCAGTCCGTCAGGTCGTACGACGACGTCGTAGGGAGGGGACGTCACGGCGGCGAGGCTGCCGACCCGCTCGGGGACGTAACGCAGTCCGCGGAACGGGGCCAGGCGCAGCCCTGTGGCGTCGTCGCGGACGTCGTCGGCCGCGTGACCTGATGTGTTCATCCCGTCATCGTATGTGGGCGGGCATACGCGATGATCGGGGGAGTGGGGGAATTCACCCGGTGATCTGAGGAGTGTGCGGTGACGGTGCGGAACGGCCAGGGACAGCGTGGCGGCGGCAGGAAGTGCCCGGGAAGCAGCGCGGTCGCGCTGAGCGAGGCGTACGACACGGCGCTCCTGGACCTGGACGGTGTCGTGTACGCGGGCGGGGAGGCCGTCGCGCACGCGGTGGAGGCGCTCGGGGTGGCCCGCGCCGGCGGGATGCACCTGGCGTACGTCACCAACAACGCGCTGCGGACGCCCGGTGAGGTGGCGGAGCACCTGACGGAGCTCGGGGTGCCGGCGGAGGCCGGGGACGTCGTCACCTCGGCGCAGGCGGTGGCCCGGCTGATCGCGGACGAGGTGCCGGCCGGGTCCAGGGTCCTCGTGATCGGCGGCGAGGGGCTGCGGGTGGCGCTGCGCGAGCGGGGTCTGGTGCCGGTGGAGTCGGCGGACGACGACCCGGCGGCGGTCGTGCAGGGGTACGGCGGGCCGGGGATGCCGTGGGCGCGGTTCGCGGAGGCGGCCTACGCGGTGGGGCGGGGGGTTCCGTGGTACGCGTCGAACACGGACCTGACGATTCCCGGGGCGCGCGGGATCGGTCCGGGGAACGGGGCGGCCGTGGAGGTCGTGCGGATCGCCACCGGGGGCCGGTTCGAGCCCCAGGTCGCGGGGAAGCCGCTGCCGCCGATGCACAGGGAGACCGTGCTGCGGACGGGGGCCGAGCGGCCGCTGGTGGTGGGGGACCGGCTGGACACGGACATCGAGGGCGCGTTCAACGGCGGGGTGGACTCGCTGCTCGTCCTCACCGGGGTGACGGACGTGGCGCAGCTGCTCACGGCCGTGCCCGAGCACCGTCCCACGTATGTGGCGGCCGATCTGCGGGGGCTGCTCGTGGGGCAGCCCGAGGTCGTGGCGGACGGGGACGGGGGCTTCGTGTGCGGGGGGTGGAGGGCCTTCGTGAGCGGTGGTGAGCTCGTCCTCGACGGCACGCCGGGCGAGGGCGCGGACGTGATGGACGGGGTCCGGGCGCTGTGCGGGGCGGCCTGGTCGGAGGCGGACAGGCCGGGTGGGGGCGTGCCGGACGCGGGGAAGGCGCTCGCACTGCTCGGGGTGTGAGCCGCCTGCGCCCGGGGCAGTGAGTGAAGTTGGGTAGGCTAACCTAACTTCGCGTGGGTCGGGGTCGTCACCGCCGGACATGACCACGGACGAGACAGCGGGAGTGCGGGTATGGACGGTCGGCAGCAGCAGCGCCTGAGCGCGGAATCGGTCACCCTGGCGTACGAGCAGCGGGTCATCGCCCGCGAGCTGTCCGTCGCGATCCCCGACAACTCGTTCACCGTCATCGTCGGGCCCAACGCCTGCGGCAAGTCCACCCTCCTGCGCGCCCTCTCCCGGATGCTGAAGCCCAGCGAGGGCCGCGTCCTGCTCGACGGGCAGTCGATCCAGACCATGCCCGCCAAGAAGGTCGCCAGGACCCTCGGGCTGCTGCCCCAGACGTCCGTGGCCCCCGACGGCATCACCGTCGCCGACCTCGTCGCGCGGGGCCGCTACCCGCACCAGGGGCTGCTCCGCCAGTGGTCCCCCGAGGACGAGCGGATCACCCGTGAGTCCATGGAGGCGACCGGTGTCGCCGAGCTGGCCGAGCGGTACGTCGACGAGCTGTCGGGCGGTCAGCGCCAGCGCGTCTGGATCGCCATGGCGCTCGCCCAGCAGACCCCGCTGCTGCTGCTCGACGAGCCGACCACGTACCTCGACATCCAGCACCAGATCGACGTCCTCGACCTGTGCGCCGAGCTCCACGAGACGCAGGGGCGGACGCTCGTCGCCGTCCTCCACGACCTCAACCACGCCGCGCGGTACGCGACCCACCTCATCGCCGTCCGCGACGGCGAGGTCGTCGCCGAGGGCCCGCCGTCGGAGGTCGTGACCGCCGAGCTGGTCGAGCGGGTCTTCGGGCTGCGCTGCCAGGTCATCGATGACCCGGAGACGGGGACGCCGCTGGTCGTGCCCGCGGGGCGCAAGGCGCGCGTCCGGCCGACCGCGGAGGCGCGGGCCGAGGAGCCCGCGCCTCAGGAGCCCGCGCTGCAGAAGTGACCGGAGGCTCGGGCGCCGGTCACCCGGGAGCCGGTCACAGGAGTGACCGGAGGCGCAGGAGGTCGCGGAAGCCGGCCTCCAGTCTGACCCGGCCGGCGGCCCAGGCCTTCGCGAAGTTCAGCTCGCCGGCCACCATCGCCACCAGGTCGTCGCCGGTCATCGCGAGCCGGATCTGCGCCTTGGCCGGCGGCGGGCCCTCCACCGCGGAGTCGACCCGGATCCGGCCGTCCGCGAGACGGCCCGTGAAGGTCGTGTCGAGGTCGGTGATGTGGCAGCTCAGGCTGCGGTCGAGCGCGGCCGCACCGCGCACGCCGTCGTCGGCCCGCGCGAGATTGTCCGAAAGTCTGTCCAGTGCGTCGCGGCACTCCGTGATCGTCGCCATCGCCGTCGACGGTACCCCAGGGCTTCGCGGTAGCGTCGGGGCATGAGCGACGAGACGCCGGCCCCCTCCGACCAGGACGCCCAGGCCGCCGAGGAGACGTACGAGCCCGCCGCGGCCGCGCCGCTCGGTGTCGCCCTGGAGCCCACCGGCCATCCCGCCGTCGACGCCGGCCTCGCGCGTCTCGCCGAGCTGGACCACCTCCCGGCGGACGGACACCTGGAGGTGTACGAGGATGTACACCGTGGACTGCGCGACGAGCTGACCTCGCTCGACACGCACCCCGCCCCCCGTCCGTACGACAACAGGAGCTGAACCGAACGTGGCAGGAGTGGCACGCCGCCGTCTCGACGCCGAGCTGGTCCGGCGCAAGCTCGCGCGCTCGCGCGAGCACGCCAGCCAGCTGATCGCCGCGGGCCGGGTGACCGTCGGCAAGACCGTCGCCACCAAGCCCGCCACCCAGGTCGAGACCGCCGCGGCCATCGTCGTCGTCCAGGACGACGACGACCCCGACTACGTCTCGCGCGGCGGCCACAAGCTCGCCGGGGCCTTCGCCGCCTTCGTGCCGCGGGGACTGAAGGTCGAGGGGCGGCGCGCCCTGGACGCCGGAGCCTCCACCGGCGGCTTCACCGACGTCCTGCTGCGCGCGGGCGCCGCCCATGTCGTCGCCGTCGACGTCGGCTACGGGCAGCTCGCCTGGTCGCTGCAGAGCGACGAGCGCGTCACCGTGAAGGACCGCACGAACGTACGCGAGTTGACGCTCGACGCGATCGACGGCGTGCCGGTCGACCTCGTCGTCGGCGACCTGTCCTTCATCCCGCTCGGTCTCGTCCTGCCCGCCCTCGCGGCCTGCACGGCGCCCGGAGCCGACCTCGTCCTCATGGTCAAGCCGCAGTTCGAGGTGGGCAAGGAGCGGCTCGGCACCGGCGGAGTCGTGCGCTCCACCGAACTCCGCGCGGACGCCGTGAAGAACGTGGCCCGGCGGGCCGCGGAGCTCGGCCTCGGCGTCCTCGGCGTCACCGCCAGCCCGCTGCCCGGCCCCTCCGGCAACGTCGAGTACTTTCTGTGGCTGCGGGCAGGCGCGCCCGCGCTGGATCCGGCGGATGTCGACCGCGCCGTGGCGGAGGGACCTCGTTGAGCTCAACTGCAGCAGCACCATCGGGAACAACACGCACCGTCTTCCTGCTCGCGCACACCGGCCGGCCGGCCGCCGTGCGCAGCGCCGAACTGGTCGTCCTGGGGCTGCTGCGCTGCGGCATCGGCGTCCGCGTCCTGGAGGCCGAGGCCGCGGACCTGCCGCTGCCGCCGTCCGTCGAGAAGGTGCCGGAGGCCTGCTCCGACGCGCTCGACGGCTGTGAACTCCTCGTCGTCCTCGGCGGCGACGGCACCCTGCTGCGCGGAGCCGAGTTCTCCCGCGCCTCCGGGGTGCCCATGCTCGGCGTCAACCTGGGGCGCGTCGGCTTCCTCGCGGAGGCCGAGCGCGACGACCTCGACAAGGTCGTCGACCGGGTCGTCACCAAGGCGTACGAGGTCGAGGAGCGGATGACCCTCGACGTCGTCGTGTACGAGAACGGCGACGTCCTGCACCGCGACTGGGCGCTCAACGAGGCCGCCGTGCAGAAGGTCTCGCCGGAGCGGATGCTGGAGGTCGTCCTCGCGATCGACGGGCGCCCGGTGACCGGCTTCGGCTGCGACGGGGTGATCTGCGCGACACCCACCGGCTCCACCGCCTACGCCTTCTCGGCGGGCGGTCCCGTCGTCTGGCCCGAGGTCGAGGCGCTGCTCATGGTCCCGATCGGGGCCCACGCCCTCTTCGCCAAGCCGCTGATCACCACCCCCGAGTCGGTGCTCGCGGTCGAGGTCGAGCCGCACACCCCGCACGGGGTGCTGTGGTGCGACGGGCGGCGGACCGTGGAACTCCCGGCGGGAGCGCGCGTCGAGGTGCGGCGGGGCGCCGTGCCGGTCCGGCTCGCCCGGCTGCACCACGCCTCCTTCACGGACCGGCTCGTCGCCAAGTTCGCCCTTCCGGTCTCGGGCTGGCGGGGCGCGCCGCGCTGACGTTCCGTGCCACCGGCCGCCCGGACTCCTCGAACGATCGCCGCGCCGGAGGGTTACGCCCGGGGGCGATGTCGCATCGGACCGGGGAAACCTCGTATGGTCTGGGGCGTGCTGGAGGAGATGCGGATACGGTCACTCGGGGTCATCGACGACGCGGTGGTCGAGCTGTCGCCCGGCTTCACCGCGGTGACCGGTGAGACCGGTGCGGGCAAGACCATGGTCGTGACCAGCCTGGGGCTGCTGCTCGGCGGACGTGCCGACCCGGCCCTGGTGCGGATCGGCGCGGGCTCGGCCGTCGTCGAGGGGCGGATCAGCGTGCCCGCGGGCGCGCCCGCCGCCGTACGCGCCGAGGAGGCCGGTGCCGAGCTCGACGACGGCGTGCTCCTCGTCAGCCGTACCGTCTCCGCCGAGGGACGCTCGCGCGCCCACCTGGGCGGCCGCTCCGTGCCCGTCGGACTCCTCGCCGAGCTCGCCGACGAGCTCGTCGCCGTCCACGGCCAGACCGACCAGCAGGGCCTGCTCAAGCCGGCCCGGCAGCGCGGCGCGCTCGACCGGTACGCGGGCGAGGGCGTCTCGGTGCCGCTCGCCGCCTACGGCGAGGCGTACCGGCGGCTGCGCGCCGTCACCACCGAGCTGGACGAGATCACCACCCGGGCCAGGGAACGCGCCCAGGAGGCCGATTTGCTGCGCTTCGGCCTCGGCGAGATCGAGGCCGTCGCCCCGCTCCCCGGGGAGGACGCCGAACTCGCCGCCGAGGCCGAGCGGCTCGGACACGCCGAGGCCCTCGCCTCCGCCGCCTCGCTCGCCCACGGTGCGCTCGCCGGCAACCCCGAGGACCCGGAGTCCGTCGACGCGACCACGCTGGTCGCGGGCGCGGGCCGGGCCCTGGAGGCCGTACGCTCGCACGACCCGGCGCTCGCCGGGCTCGCCGACCGGATGGGCGAGATCTCCATCCTGCTGTCCGATGTGGCGCAGGAGCTGGCCGGATACGCCGACGACCTGGACGCCGACCCGCTGCGGCTCGCCGCCGTCGAGGAGCGGCGGGCGGCCCTCACCCAGCTGACCAGGAAGTACGGCGAGGACATCGGCGCCGTCCTCGCCTGGGCGGAGGAGAGCGCGGGCCGGCTCGGCGAGCTCGACGGCGACGACGACCGCATCGAGGAACTCACCGCCGAGCGGGACCGGCTGCGCGACGAGCTCTCGGTGCTCGCGCAGCGGCTCACCGACGCCCGTACGGAGACCGCCGCCCGGTTCGCCGACGCCGTCACCGCCGAACTCGCCTCGCTGGCCATGCCGCACGCGCGCGTGTCCTTCGCCGTCGCCCAGACCGAGGACCCCGAGGGCGTCGAGGTCGGCGGCCGCCGGGTCGCCTACGGCCCGTCCGGGGCCGACGAGGTCGAGCTCCTGCTCGCCCCGCACCCCGGCGCCCCGCCCCGGCCCATCGCCAAGGGCGCGTCCGGCGGCGAGCTGTCCCGGGTCATGCTCGCCGTGGAGGTCGTCTTCGCCGGGGTCGACCCCGTGCCGACCTACCTCTTCGACGAGGTCGACGCGGGCGTCGGCGGCAAGGCGGCCGTCGAGATCGGCCGCCGGCTCGCCAAGCTCGCCAAGTCCGCGCAGGTCGTGGTCGTCACCCACCTCCCGCAGGTCGCGGCCTTCGCCGACCGGCAGCTGCTCGTCGAGAAGACCAACGACGGCTCCGTGACCCGCTCCGGCGTCACCGTCCTGGAGGGCGAGGAGCGCGTCCGGGAGCTGTCCCGGATGCTCGCCGGCCAGGAGGACTCCGAGACCGCCAGGGCCCACGCGGAGGAGCTGCTCGCCACGGCCCGGGCGGACGGGTGAGGCGCCTCGCCGCCTTCGGGACCGCCGCCGGGGTGTCCAGGGCGGTGTACGAGGGTCTCCGGCGGGGGCCCGGCGGCACGCACTGGGAACGGACCAACCACGCGGGGCGGAGCGTCGATCTGTACGCCGGGCCCGCCGCCGCCGTCGGCGCGGCGCTCGGGACGGGGAGCGAGCCCGCCGCCTTCGCGGTGCTCGCCGCCGGGGCCTGCGGGGCCTACGACGACATGAAGGGCGACCACCGGCGGGGCTTCCGGGCACACCTGGAGGCCCTGCGCGGCGGCGAGGTGACCAGCGGGGCGGTGAAGCTGTTCGGGATCGGTGCCGCCTCTCTCGTCGCCGGGGCGCTCCTCAAGGAGAAGCCGGTCGACAAGGTCCTCGCCGGGGTCGTCATCGCCGGCACCGCGCACCTGGTGAACCTCGTGGACGTACGGCCGGGACGCGCGGGCCTTCTCGTGCTCGGGCTCTCCGCGCCCGGGCTGCCGCGCGGGCCGCTCGCCGCCGCGCCGATGGGGGCCGTCGCGGCTCTCCTCGGTGACGACCTCGGCGAGCGGACCATGCTCGGCGACACCGGCGCGCACGCCCTCGGCGCCGCCGTCGGCAGCGCCGTCGCCGCCTCCAACGGGCGCCTCGGACTCGCCGCGCACGCGGCCGGGCTGATCGCGGCCGCCGTGTGGGGCGAGCGGGCGGCCTCCGCCTGAGGGGGCGTGAACTTCGCGCGGGGCGTGTGCTGTCGTGTGCCGGGGAGCGTTCGGTACCTCGTGCGCTCACCCGGGTGGGTGAACCCGGGGTGTGAGTCCCCGCGCCGTACGCCTTCCGCACAGGGGAACGACGCCACATCCGTGCCGGAACGTGCGTACGGTCGGGGGCACGGACTGGCATCCTTGGGCGCGTGACACAGCTCCGTACGGTCCAAGTGCTGGGCGGCGGCGGCGCGGGCAGTAGCGCGCACGTCCGATCACTTGCCTCGGGGCTGGTGGCGAGGGGCGTGCGGGTGACCGTGTGCGCCCCGGCCGAACTCGACCGCGCATACGACTACCTGGGCGCCGGCGCGCACTTCGTGCCCCTGCCGCGCCTCGGCGACCCCGCGACCGTCACCGCGCTCCGCAACGCCTGCATCGGCGCGGACGTGGTTCACGCGCACGGGCTCCAGGCCTCCGTACGGGCGGCGCTCGCGCTGTCCGGCGGCGGCAGGGCGCCCCTCGTGACCACCTGGCACAGCCGCAACCACGTGGACGGGGCGCGCGGCGGGGTCCTGCGGCTCCTGGAACGGAAGGCCGCGCGGGCCGCGACCGTCGTCCTCGGCACCTCCTCCGAACTCGTCGACCGGGCCCGGCGGCGCGGGGCCCGGGACGCGCGCCTCGCCCCCGTCACCGTGCCCCCCGCGCGCGGGCCCGTCTGCCTCCACGACGGCAAGGCCCGCGCCGAACTCGGCGCCGTCGACCGGCCCCTGGTCATGGCCGTCGGAGCGCTCGAACGGGGCCGGGGGTACCGGACGCTGCTCGACGCGGCCAGGTCCTGGCGGGAGCTCGACCCGCAGCCGCTGCTCGTGATCGCCGGGGAAGGGCGCGAACGGGCCGCCCTGCAGAGGCGGATCGTCGACGAGCGGCTCGCCGTACGGCTCATCGGGCGCCGGGACGACGTCGCCGAGCTGCTCGCGGCCGCCGACGTCGCCGTCCTGCCCTCGCGCTGGGAGGCCCGCTCCCTGCTCGCGCAGGAAGCCCTCCGGCTCGGGGTGCCGCTCGTCGCGACGGCGGTCGGCGGCGTACCGGAACTCGTCGGGGACGCGGCGGAGTTGGTGCCGTACGGGGACGCGGGGGCCCTGGCGGGGGCGGTGCGGGATCTCCTCGAGGACGTGGATCGGCGGATGGACCTGGCGGCGGCGGGGCGGGTGCAGGCGGGGTCCTGGCCCACGGAGGACGAGACGGTGGCGCATGTGTTGTCGGTGTATGACGAGTTGGCGGGGCGGTGACCCACACGGGCGCGGGCCTGTGCCGGTGGACTACGGCGTGTGGCGGCGGGCTCTGAAAGCCAGGGAGAGGGCCAGGACCGTTTGGGGGTCGTCCAGGTCCGTGCCCAGGAGTTCCGAGATGCGGGCCAGGCGGTTGTAGAGGGTCTGGCGGTTGAGGTGGAGCTCGCGGGCCGTCTCCGCCTTGCGGCCCGCGTGGGCCAGGTACGTCTCCAGGGTCGGCAGGAGCGGCGGGCGGGACGTGCGGTCGTGGTCCCGCAGCGGGCCGATCGCCCGGTCCACGAAGGCCGCCAGGTCCGGATGCTCCCGCAGGCGCCACAGGAGCAGGTCGATGTCCAGGCGCCGGGCGTCGTACCAGGGGAGGTCCGAGAGGCCCTGCGCCGCCGTCGCCGTCTCCGCCGCGTGCCGCAGGCCCGCCGAGGCCGCCGCCCAGCCGCCCGCGACGCCGACCACGACGACCGGCGGGTGCACACCCGAACTCCCCCAGGCTCCGCCCGGGGGTGCCCCCATCAGGCCGGCCCGCTCCACGCCCGCGCGCAGCGCCGCCGCGACCCGGTCCGCGACCGCCGTGCGTTCCGATTCCGAGCGCAGGCCCAGGAGCAGCGGGACACGGCCCTCGACCGGGCGGACGCCGAGGAGGGCCGGGACGCCCACCGAGGACAGCTCCTCCAGGACCGCGCGGGCCAGCAGCGCCCAGTTGCCCGAGGGGGAGAGTTCCGAGGCCAGGCGCATGACCACCGGCAGAAGAGGCCCGTCGCCCGGCTTGAAGCCGAGGACCCTCGCCTGGGCCGGGGCGTCCTCCGCCGAGATCCGGCCCTCCGCGAGGTCCGTCAGGAAGTCGCCCCGGCCGCGCGCGGCCAGCTCCTCCTCCTGGCGTGCCTGCATGAGGACGACCGCGAGGAGTCCCGCCGCCCGCTCGGCCGCCATCCGGTGGACGGGGGAGAGGGCGCCGGAGACCGCGAGGAGGACGAGGCGGGCCCGTACCGATCCCGTACCGGGGCCGCCGCCGGGCACGTCGACGAGGACCGTGCCGGAGGGCGGGCCGGACTCGCGGGCCGCCCGCTGGCCGCGCAGCCCGTCCCACACCTGGAGCGGGTCGGCGGGCGCGGACTCGGTGCCCGCCGCGTACAGCAGCTGTCCGTCGGCGGTCTCCAGGAAGACCGGGTTCGCCGCGAAGTCGGAGAGGATGCGCAGGACCTGAGGGACCCCGCCGCCGCCGAGCAGCGCCTCGGTGCACTGCCGGTGGACCTCCTCGGCCTGCCGCTGGAGGGCGTAGTGGCCGTTGACGATCTCGGTGTGGATCTCCTCCGTGACGGCGACGAAGGGGACCTCGCGGTGGAGCTGGACGAGGGGGAGCCCGGCAGCCCTGGCCGTCTCCACTATCGTCGCGGGCAGCCGTGCGAAGCGCGGGCCCAGTTCGACGACGAGCGCCGCGATGCCCCGGTCGGCGAGCCGGCGGACGAAGGCCCGCTGCTCGGCCGGGCGGGTGCCCAGGCCGAGGCCCGTGGTGAGGAGCAGCTCGCCGCCCTTGAGCAGCGAGGCGATGTTCGGCACTTCGCCCGCGTGTACCCAGCGCACCGTGCGGTGCAGCCGGTCCGCGCCGGCCACGACCTCCGGGAGCCCGCCGCGCAGGCCGGGGAGCTCGAGCGCCCGCTGCACGGTGATCCCGCCCTGATTGTCCATGGAGCCGGACGCTACCCGCGTCCGTGTTTCGGCGACATCACCCCACGGTCACGGGACCGGACAGTTCGTACACCAGGGCGACAACTCGTCGCCCCGTGGCGGGAATTGTGCGACCGCTTGTCGATTGTGGCCTACGTCACTCGCGAGGATCCTCTCGGCCCATGGCAGAGAACCCCACCCCAGAGGTCCACCGGCTCAAGGCGAACTCGGTCGGACTCGTCGGCGTCGTCTTCATGGCCGTCGCCACCGCCGCCCCGATCACGGCGATGACCGGAAACCTTCCCATCGCCGTCGGCTTCGGCAACGGCACCGGCGCACCCGCCGGATATCTCTTCGCGACGGTCGTGCTGACCGTCTTCTCGGTCGGATACGTCGCCATGGCCAAGCGGATCACGGCCGCCGGCGCCTTCTACGGCTACATCTCGCACGGCCTGGGCCGGATCGCCGGCATGGCCTCCGGCATGCTCGCCGTCCTCGCGTACATCGTCTTCGAGGCCTCGATCGTCGGCGTCTTCGCCTACTTCGCCAAGACGACCGTCGCCGACCAGCTCGGCGTCGACGTGCCGTGGATCCTGTACGCGGCGGTCATGCTGGCCGTCACCGCCGTCCTGTCGTACTTCGACATCAACCTGACCGCCAAGGCGCTGGGGGTGATGCTGATCGCCGAGATCGCCGTCCTCTTCGCGGTCGCCACCGCCGTCCTGATCGCCGGCGGCGGCCCCGACGGCATCCCCGTCGAGCCGATCAACCCCAAGAACGCCTTCACCGGCACCTCCGCCGGACTCGGCCTCTTCTTCGCCTTCTGGTCCTGGGTCGGCTTCGAGTCGACCGCGATGTACGGCGAGGAGTCCCGCGACCCCAAGCGCGTCATCCCGCGCGCCACTCTGATCTCCGTCGTCGGCGTCGGCCTCTTCTACATCTACGTGTCGTGGATGACGATCGCCGGGAACGGGCTCGCCGGATCGGTGAAGCTCTCCGCTTCCGCCTCCCCGCTCGACCTGTTCTTCGCGCCCACCCAGACCTTCATCGGCGCCTGGGCCGTCGACGCCTTCCAGTGGCTGCTGCTCACCGGCTCCTTCGCCTGCGGCATGGCCTTCCACCAGTGCGCCTCGCGCTATCTGTACGCCATCGGCCGGGAGGGCTTCCTCCACCCGGCGCTCGGCCGCACGCACGCACGGCACGGCTCGCCGTACATCGCCTCGTACGTGCAGAGCGTGATCGCCGTCGCCCTCGTCGCCGCCTTCTGGCTCACCGGCCAGGACCCGTACATCCACCTCTACACACTGCTCGCGATCCTCGGCACGATGGCGATCCTCATCGTCCAGACCCTCTGCTCCTTCGCCGTCATCGGCTACTTCCGCAAGAACCACCCCGAGGACCGGCACTGGTTCAGGACCCTCACCGCCCCGCTCCTCGGCGGCGTCGGGATGATCGCCGTCGTCGTCCTGCTGGTCCTGAACATGGAGACGGCGGCCGGTCTCGCCGCCGACTCCCTCTTCTTCAAGGCGATCCCCTGGATCGTCGGCGCCGTCTTCTTCGGCGGCCTCGGCCTCGGCTTCTACCTCAAGGCCAAGCGGCCCGAGCGCTACGAGATCATCGGCCGGATCGTCCTGGAGGACGCCACCGAGCGCCCCGCCGAAGGAGCACCCGTCCCCGCCTCCGTACCCCAGAGCTGAATTCCCCCTCACCTCCAGGAGCGCCCCATGGCACGCACCAACCCGATGCACCTCCTGAAGAACCTCGCCGCCGAGCACGCCGACGCCCGGCGGCTGAACCTCCCCGTCGACGAGCTGCGCGGCATGAGAGCGGACGCCCTCGGGCGCCGGTCCCTGCTCAAGTACGCCACCGCCGCCGGCATCGCCGTCGGCGTCGGCTCGGCCGTCCCCGCCGCGGCCGCCACCACCACCCCGCCGGTCAGGAGCACCGCCCGGATCGCCGTCGTCGGCGCCGGGATCTCCGGCCTCACCGCCGCCCTCACCCTCCAGGACGCCGGTCTGAGCCCGGTGCTCTACGAGGCGAACCCGTCCAGGGTCGGCGGCCGCATGTGGACCCAGCGGGACCACTGGGCGTACGGCCAGACCTCCGAGATCGGCGGCGAGCTGATCGACACCAGCCACAAGAAGATCCTCGAACTCTGTCGCCGATTCGGCCTCGCCACCGAGGACTTCCTCGGCGGCGGCCCCAACGGCGCCGAGGAGGTGCTCTGGTTCGGCGGCGCCTACTACCCGCGCGCCCAGGCCGACGAGGACTTCAACGCCGTCTACCAGGCCCTCCACCGCGACCTGCTCGACGCGGGGGAGGTGAAGTGGAACCAGACCACCCCCACCGGCACCGCCCTCGACAACATGTCGCTGTACGAGTGGATCGAGACCCGGGTCCCCGGCGGACACTCCTCGCCGCTCGGGAAGTTCATCGACGTCGCCTACAACGTCGAGTACGGCGCCGACACCACCGAACAGTCCTCGCTCGCCCTCGTCCTGCTCATGGGCTACCAGACCAATCCGGGCCACTTCAACATCTGGGGCCTCTCCAACGAGCGCTACCACGTCGTCGGCGGCAACGACCGGCTCCCGAACGCCGTCGCCGGGGCACTCGCCCCCGGCACCCTGAAGATGGGCTGGTCGCTGACCGCCGTACGGGCCAACGCCGACGGCACCCAGACGCTCACCTTCACCGAGGGCGGCTCCACCCGGACCGTCACGGCCGACCACACGATCCTGTGCGTCCCGCTGCCGATCCTCCAGCAACTCGACACCTCCCAGGCCGGGTTCGACCCGCTCATGCGCAATCTCCTGCGGGACGCGCGCATGGGCTACTGCACCAAGCTCAACATGCAGTTCGGCACCCGGCCCTGGCGCGGCACCGGAGCCTGGCCCGGGGTCTCCGCCGGCGACTGCTTCACCGACACCGAGGTCCAGCAGACCTGGGACACCACCAAGGTCCAGGGCGGCACCGGCGGGATCCTCCTCCAGTACGGCGGCGGCAGCCTGGCCCGGAACCTGAACCCCGCCGGGCCGTTCTCCACCGAGTCCGACCCGTACGTCCGGAACCTGGTCACCCGCTACCTGGCCGGCATCGACGCCTTCTTCCCCGGCACCTCCCGGGCGTACACGGGCCGCGCCCAGCTCTCCGCCTGGCACAAGAACCCGTACTCCCTCGGCGCGTACTCCTGCTGGCCCGTGGGCTACCTCCACCGGTACGCCGGGTACGAGGGCACCGCCCAGGGCAACGTCCACATCGGCGGCGAGCACTGCTCCTACGACTTCCAGGGCTTCATGGAGGGCGGCGCGACCGAGGGCGAGCGCGCCGCCCAGGAGGTGATCGCCGTGCTGCGCTGAGCCGGCTCAGCCGGCCGGCACGATGTTCTGGTTGAAGCGGAACACGTTGTCGGGGTCGTAAGCGGCCTTCACGGCGGCGAGCCGGCGGTAGTTCTCCTCACCGAAGGAGGAGACGATCCGCTGCCCGCCCTCGGCGCCGACGAAGTTCAGATACGTCGCGTCGAGCGCCCACGGCCGCACATCGGCCCGTACGTCGTGCACCCACTGCTTCGCCTGCTCGTCGAACGCGGGGTCCTCCCAGGTCGCGAACGGGTGCACCGCCCACGGCGCGGTGCGCCACGGCTGCGGATATTCGGACGGCCCCGCGGCCACGGCCCCGCCCATCAGGAACAGCACGTGCTGGGTGGCGGTCCCCGCCGGGATCCCCGCACCGCGGTCGCAGAAGACGTCCACGGCCTCGTCGGAGAACTCCCGCAGGTACTCGGCCGACCAGTAGTTCCGCAGCCCCGGCGGGTCGTCCATCATCGACTGCAGGTCCACGTACGGGATGTCCGTGACGATCTCGACCACGGGCTTCAGCGCGAACAGCGGCGCCGCGAACTCGCGGAGCTCCTCGACCGGACCCGCGTACGTGAACAGCGCCCCGCAGACCAGCTTGCCGACCAGCTCCTCGGGGATGAACGGCTCCGGGGGCGCCGGCATGTAGATGGCGCCGCCGCCCATCTCGTCGGGCGCGACGGCGCCGAGATCACGGAAGGTGCGCACCACCTCGGGCGCGTTGTCGGGCAGGAACAACAGCATCGACACGCTCATCCGGGGCAGCGGGTGCAGCCGCATCGTCAGCGAGGTCGCCACCCCGAAGTTGCCGCCGCCGCCGTGCAGCGCCCAGAACAGGTCCGGATTCTCCTCCGCGTCCGTGTGGACGTGCTTGCCCTCGGCGGTGATCAGGTCGGCGGCCAGCAGGTTGTCGCTGGCGAGACCGAACTTCCGCTCCAGCCAGCCCGATCCGCCCCCCAGCGTGAATCCGCCGACGCCGGTGGTGGACACCCGCCCGCCGGTGGTCGCCACGTGGAACGGCTGGCAGGCGTGGTCCAGGTGTGCCCCGGTCGCCCCGCCCTCGATCCGTACCGTCATGGCCTCGGGGTCCACGACGACGCCGTGCATCCGGCGGAGGTCGACGATCAGCGCGCCGTCGATCATGGAGGTGCCGGCGACGCTGTGCCCGCCGCCGCGCACCGCGATCGGCAGCTCGGCCTCGCGGCCGAACAGGATCGCGTTGGACACGTCGGCCTGGGTGGCGCACTGGGCGATCACCGACGGGCGCCGGTCGATCATGCCGTTGTGCAGGGCACGCGCCTCGTCGTACCCCGGACCGCCCGGGGTGATCACCTCACCGGCCAGGTCGTCGACCAGTCCGGCCAGGGCGCTTTCGGACACGTGGGGACCCATGGGAGCCCCCCTTTCGTGCGGGGGGACGGGACCTTCTCATCGTAGGTCCGGCCCCCCTGGGGCGCCCCTCAGCCCCCGTACGCGCCGCTCGCCGTCAGCCGCAGCGCCGTGTCGATCAGCGGGACGTGGCTGAAGGCCTGCGGGAAGTTCCCCACCTGACGCTGGAGCCGCGGGTCCCACTCCTCGGCGAGCAGCCCCAGGTCGTTGCGGAGCGCGAGCAGCTTCTCGAAGAGCGTGCGCGCCTCGTCGACCCGGCCGATCATCGCCAGGTCGTCCGCCAGCCAGAACGAGCAGGCGAGGAACGCGCCCTCGTCGCCCTCCAGGCCGTCGACGCCGGCCTCCTCGCCGGCCGTCGGGTAGCGCAGCACGAAGCCGTCCTCGGTGGACAGCTCGCGCTGGATCGCCTCGATCGTGCCGATGACCCGCTTGTCGTCCGGCGGCAGGAAGCCCATCTGCGGGATCAGCAGCAGCGAGGCGTCCAGCTCCCTGGAGCCGTACGACTGCGTGAACGTGTTCCGCTCCTTGTCGTAGCCCTTCTCGCAGACGTCCCGGTGGATCTCGTCACGCAGCGCGTGCCAGCGCTCCAGCGGGCCGTCGGCGTCCCCGGACTCGATCAGCTTGATCGTGCGGTCGACGGCCACCCAGGCCATCACCTTGGAGTGGACGAAGTGACGGCGGGGGCCGCGGACCTCCCAGATGCCCTCGTCGGGCTGGTCCCAGTGCTTCTCCAGGTAGTTGATCAGCTTGATCTGGAGCAGGGAGGCGTAGTCGTTGCGGGAGAGGCCCGTCATGTGCGCGAGGTGGAGGGCCTCGGTGACCTCGCCGTAGACGTCCAGCTGGAGCTGGTTCGCCGCGCCGTTGCCGACCCGGACCGGGCCGGAGTTCTCGTACCCCGGGAGCCAGTCGAGCTCCGCCTCGCCGAGCTCCCGCTCGCCCGCGATGCCGTACATGATCTGCAGGTTCTCCGGGTCGCCCGCGACGGCGCGGAGCAGCCAGTCCCGCCAGGCGCGGGCCTCCTCGCGGTAGCCGGTGCGCAGCATCGAGGAGAGCGTGATCGCCGCGTCCCGCAGCCAGGTGTAGCGGTAGTCCCAGTTGCGGACGCCGCCGATCTCCTCGGGCAGCGAGGTCGTCGGCGCGGCGACGATCCCGCCGGTCGGCGCGTACGTCAGCGCCTTCAGGGTGATCAACGAGCGGATCACGGCCTCCCGGTAGGGGCCGTGGTACGTGCAGTGCTCGACCCACTCGCGCCAGAAGTCGGCGGTCGCCTCCAGGGAGCCCTCGGGGTCCGGCAGCGCGGGCGGCTCCTTGTGGGAGGGCTGCCAGGAGATCGTGAACGTGATCCGCTCGCCGGGCGTGACGGTGAAGTCGGAGTACGTCGTCAGGTCCTTGCCGTGGGTCTCCACGTCGGTGTCCAGCCACACCGAGTCCGGTCCGGCGACCGCGACCGTGCGCTCCCCGACCTTGTGCACCCAGGGCACGATCCGGCCGTAGCTGAACCGCATGCGCAGCGAGGAACGCATCCGCACCCGGCCCGAGACGCCCTCGACGATCCGGATCAGCTGCGGCGCGCCGTCGCGCGGCGGCATGAAGTCGGTCACCCGGACCGTGCCGCGCGGGGTGTCCCACTCGGACTCCAGGATCAGCGAGTCGCCCCGGTAGCGGCGCCGGTCGGCGGGGGCCGGTTCGGCGTCCGCCGGACCGGCCGGGCCCACCCGCCAGAATCCGTGTTCCTCCGTGCCGAGCAGCCCGGCGAAGACCGCGTGCGAGTCGAAGCGGGGGAGACACAGCCAGTCGACGCTGCCGTCCCGGCAGACCAGTGCGGCGGTCTGCATGTCTCCGATGAGTGCGTAATCCTCGATGCGCCCGGCCACGTGCTTCACTCCAGTCGAACGGCCACGTCCGCCCCTGAGGGGCGCTTGCTACTGATGTGCGTGATGTCTGTGCGGTGTCAGCCAGACCAGTGTGCGGGACGAGCCGGCCTGCCCGGCGGGCGATGTCCGAGCAGGATACGTGCCACCCCCGTGACCGTAGTGATCACACGAGCGACGCGCTGCTCCACCCGGGTGAGCTGCACCTTCCCCCGGCCCCCACCGCCGCGTCGCCGTCCGTGAACACCCGACTGCCGCGTGTGGCCGGAAGCGGTCTCCCGATGTCGCTGATACCCTGGTACCCCGTGGACCGGTGGGAAACGGCGACAGCCGAGGACCCCGAAACCGCAGCGACGGCACCCCCCGATTCTTCCGGAGGGGACGCCGGTACGCACCTCCAGAACGCGACCACGGGAGCCCCCTCTTGGCGATGCCGCCCAACACCACGACGACCAAGCACATCTTCGTCACCGGGGGTGTCGCCTCCTCGCTCGGCAAGGGGCTCACCGCCTCCAGCCTGGGTGCGCTCCTCAAGGCCCGCGGCCTGCGGGTCACGATGCAGAAGCTCGACCCGTACCTGAACGTCGACCCGGGCACGATGAACCCCTTCCAGCACGGTGAGGTGTTCGTCACCAACGACGGCGCCGAGACCGACCTGGACATCGGCCACTACGAGCGCTTCCTCGACGTCGACCTCGACGGCTCGGCCAACGTCACCACCGGCCAGGTCTACTCGCAGGTCATCGCCAAGGAGCGGCGCGGCGAGTACCTCGGCGACACCGTGCAGGTCATCCCGCACATCACCAACGAGATCAAGGGCCGCATCCGCCGCATGGCGACGGACGACGTCGACGTCGTCATCACCGAGGTCGGCGGCACGGTCGGCGACATCGAGTCGCTGCCCTTCCTCGAGACCGTCCGCCAGGTGCGCCACGAGGTCGGCCGCGACAACGTCTTCGTCGTGCACATCTCGCTGCTGCCCTACATCGGCCCCTCCGGCGAGCTGAAGACCAAGCCGACCCAGCACTCGGTCGCGGCCCTGCGCAACATCGGCATCCAGCCCGACGCGATCGTGCTGCGCGCCGACCGCGAGGTCCCCACCGCCATCAAGCGCAAGATCTCGCTGATGTGCGACGTCGACGAGGCCGCGGTCGTCGCCGCCATCGACGCCCCGTCGATCTACGACATCCCGAAGGTGCTGCACACCGAGGGCCTGGACGCCTACGTCGTCCGCAAGCTCGACCTGCCCTTCCGCGACGTGGACTGGACCGTCTGGGAGGACCTCCTGGACCGCGTCCACAACCCCGACCACGAGGTCACCATCGCGCTCGTCGGCAAGTACATCGACCTGCCCGACGCCTACCTGTCGGTCACCGAGGCCATGCGCGCCGGCGGCTTCGCCAACAAGGCGCGGGTCAAGGTCAAGTGGGTCACCTCCGACGACTGCAAGACCCAGGCGGGCGCGGCCAAGCAGCTCGGCGACGTCGACGGCATCCTCATCCCGGGCGGCTTCGGCGACCGCGGCGTGTCCGGCAAGGTCGGCGCCATCCAGTACGCCCGCGAGAACAAGGTGCCGCTGCTCGGCATCTGCCTCGGTCTGCAGTGCATCGTGATCGAGGCCGCCCGGAACCTGGCCGACATCCCCGAGGCCAACTCCACCGAGTTCGACCCCGCCACCGCGCACCCCGTCGTCTCCACGATGGAGGAGCAGCTGGCGTACGTCGAGGGCGCCGGCGACCTGGGCGGAACGATGCGCCTGGGCCTCTACCCGGCGAAGCTCGCCGAGGGCTCGGTCGTCCGCGCGGTCTACAACGACGAGCCGTACGTCGAGGAGCGCCACCGCCACCGCTACGAGGTGAACAACGCCTACCGCGCGGAGCTGGAGAAGAAGGCCGGTCTGGTCTTCTCCGGCACCTCCCCGGACAACAAGCTCGTCGAGTACGTCGAGTACCCGAAGGAGATCCACCCCTACCTGGTCGCCACCCAGGCGCACCCGGAGCTGAAGTCCCGCCCGACCCGCCCGCACCCGCTCTTCGCGGGCCTGGTCAAGGCGGCCGTCGAGCGCAAGACGGGCAAGTAGCAGCCAGGCGTTAACGTTGCCGGGGTACGGGTCCTGACGGATCCGTACCCCGGTTTTCGTGTGTGGGAGGACGCAGATGGAGTTGCAGGACACCCCGGAAGAGTGGCGGGTCGTCGCCACCACCACCCCCTTCACGGGCAACAAGACGAGTGTCCGCACGGACGACGTGGTCATGCCGGACGGCACGGTCGCGCGCCGCGACTACCAGGTCCACCCGGGCTCGGTGGCCGTCCTGGCCCTGGACGAGGAGGACCGCGTGGTCGTCCTCCGGCAGTACCGGCACCCGGTCCGCCAGAAGCTCTGGGAGATCCCGGCCGGACTCCTCGACGTGCCGGGTGAGAACCCGCTGCACGGCGCCCAGCGCGAGCTGTTCGAGGAGGCGCACGTCAAGGCGGGGGACTGGCGGGTCCTGACCGACGTCTACACGACCCCCGGCGGCTGCGACGAGGCCGTACGGATCTTCCTCGCGCGGGACCTCGCGGAGGCGGAGGGCGAGCGCTTCGAGGTCTCCGAGGAGGAGGCCGACATGGAGCTCGCGAGGGTGCCGGTCGCGGAGCTCGTGCGAGGGGTCCTCGCGGGGGAGCTGCACAACAACTGTCTGGTGGTGGGGGTGCTGTCGCTGGTGGCGGCGCGGGCGGGCGAGGGCCTCGACGCACTCCGCCCGGCGGACGCCCCTTGGCCGGCCCGGCCGTTCCAGCCGTAGGTCCCCCGGATACGGCCGGTGTGACGATCGGCTGATCCGATCGGGGGATCTGTCCGCCCTGCTCCGCCGGGTCCGTGTCCCGCGCTGAACTACGCTCGGAATCGCCCGTGCGGAGCCCCCCGCGGGATCGGCTCGTGCGCAGGTGGACGGGAGCGTGGCCCGTGACGGATCAGGCGGTGGCGGCGGCCGGCAGCCGGCAGTTCTTCGGCCGGCAGCGGGAGTTGAAGGCCCTGCGCGCCGACATCGAGCGGACCGGCCTCGACACCCTCACCGGCCGCAAGGCGCCCCGCGCGCGGGTCCTGCTGATCGCCGGCAAGCCGGGCTCCGGACGTACCGCTCTCGCCGAGGAGCTCACCGCCGGACTCGCCGACCGCTACCCCGACGGCGTCTTCCGCGCCCGGCTCACCGAGCCCGGCGGCGACCCGGTTCCCACCGGTCGGGTCGCGCAGGAACTCCTCGCCGCGCTCGGGGTCGCCGAACCCCCCGGGGCCGGCGAGGACGAGCTGACCGAGCTGGTCCGCGGCGCCCTGGCCGAGCGCCGGGCCGTCCTGGTCCTGGACGACGCCGTCGACGCCGAGCAGGCCGACCCGCTGATCCCCGACAACCCCGACGCCCTGGTGGTCGGGGTCTCCCGCGGCCCCCTCACCGGCATCCCCGACGTCCGGCCCTGCACCCTCGGCGGGCTCGACCCGAAGTCGGCCATCGAGCTGCTGACCGCCTTCACCGGATCCGTCCGGATCACCGTCGACCCGCAGGCCGCCGAGGCCCTCGTCGAGGAGTGCGGAGGACTGCCCGCCGCGGTCGTCCTCGCCGGCGGCTGGCTCTCCACCCAGCCGAAGGCCTCCGTCGCCGACCTCGCCAAGCGGCTGCGCGGGCTGAGCGGCGATCCGCTCACCCGGACCTTCCTGCTCGCCCACGAGGCGCTGCCCGCCACCGCCGCCCGGATACTGCGATTCCTCGCCCTGGCCCCGCTCGGCCGGGCCGACGCGCACACCGCCTCCGCCCTGGCCGGCTGCTCGGTCTCCGCTGCCGCGACCACCCTCGCCGACTTCGCCGCCCTCGGGCTCGTCACGGTCGGCGAGGACGGACAGTACGAGGTGCGCGCGCACCTCGTCCCCCTGCTTCGCGCCCAGCTGGAGGAGCGCGACCGGCCCGCCGAGGTGCAGCTCGCCCGGGCCCGGATGCTGGAGCGGACCGTACGGCTCCTCCAGTCCTGCCGTGCGGTCACCGAACCCGAGGGCTCGCCCGCCCGCCGGAAGCTGGCCGGTCTGCCGCGCGCCCTGCGCTTCCCGAGCGCGGAAGCGGGCGCCGCCTGGCTGGACTCCCGGCAGCCCGTGCTCCTGGCCTCCGCCCGGCTGGCCGTCGCCGACGGGGAGCTCGACACCCTCGCGCGGCGCCTGGTCGCCTCCCTGGTCAGGGCGCTCGCCGCGCACCGGGGCGCGGAGGCGGCCGCCCCCCAGCTGTACGGCCTCCACGGGCTGGTCCTGGACGTGGCCGAGCGGCGCGGGCTGCACCGCGAGCGGGCCGCGGCCCTGCTCAACCTGGCCGATCTCGACGCGAGGACCGGCAGGACGAAGGACGCTCTGCTGCGATATCGGTCGGCTTTGGAGGCCGGACGCAAAGCAAATGACCCGTATGCGACCGGTCGCGCAATGGAATCCGTAGGTGGCTCGTATCAGGAGCTGGGGGACTGGCAGCGGGCCGGCGACTGGTACGGGCGGGCCCTCGCGCAGCGCCTCGCCCGGGACGAGCGCGCCGACCAGGCCCGGCTGTACGCCCGCCTCGGCGCCGTACAGACCTATGCGGGGCGGTACGGGGAGGCCCTGCGGAGCTGGCGCGCCGCCGCGGCCGGCTACCGGAGGCTCTCCGATCTCCCGGGCCACGCACGGGCGTTGAGCGAGGCGGCGCGCGTCCAGGAGTACGCCGGACGGCCCGAGGAGTCCCTGCGGACCTGCGAGGAGGCGGTGGAGTGGGCCCGCCGGGCCCAGGACACACGGCTCCAGGCCGCGCTCCAGCTGCGCCTCGCCGACACCCTCGACCGGCTCGGCGACCCCGCGGCCGCCGGTCTGCACCGGTCGGCGGCCGAGAGACTGCTGGAAACGGAACCATCCGCCTACGAAATCCGCAGTGGCTCCGTCGAAGATTAGTACTTTGAAAGGCTAGACACCGGGAACTCCTTCATTAGACTGGGTGCGCCGCGTTCGAACGTGGTCTGCCCCGGTGCGCCGCAGTGCATCCGGGTATGTATCGCAGTGCCCCAGATATCCCCCTGATTCAAGGACCGTGATCGACGATGAAGGTCGGCATCCCCCGCGAGGTCAAGAACAACGAGTTCCGCGTGGCCATCACCCCTGCTGGTGTCCACGAGCTCGTCCGCCACGGCCACCAGGTCTTCGTCGAGCAGAACGCCGGTGTCGGCTCCTCGATCACGGACGAGGAGTACGTCGCCGCCGGCGCCGAGATCCTCGCCACCGCCGACGAGGTCTGGGCCACGGCCGACCTGCTGCTCAAGGTCAAGGAGCCGATCGCGGAGGAGTACCACCGCCTCCGCAAGGACCAGACGCTCTTCACCTACCTGCACCTCGCCGCCTCCCGCGAGTGCACGGACGCGCTGCTCGAGTCCGGCACCACCGCCATCGCGTACGAGACGGTGGAGACCGCGAACCGCGCGCTCCCGCTGCTCGCCCCGATGTCCGAGGTCGCGGGCCGGCTGGCCCCGCAGGTCGGCGCGTACCACCTGATGCGCTCCGTCGGCGGCCGCGGTGTCCTCCCCGGCGGCGTCCCCGGCACCCACGCCGGCGAGTGCGTCGTCATCGGCGGCGGCGTCTCCGGCTGGAACGCCACGCAGATCGCCGTCGGCATGGGCTTCCACGTGACCCTGCTCGACCGCGACATCAACAAGCTCCGCGAGGCCGACAAGATCTTCGGCACCAAGGTGAAGACGATCGTCTCCAACGCCTACGAGCTGGAGAAGGCCGTCATCGAGGCCGACCTCGTCATCGGCGCCGTCCTCATCCCGGGCGCCAAGGCCCCGAAGCTGGTCACCAACGAGCTCGTCGCCAAGATGAAGCCCGGAAGTGTCCTTGTCGACATTGCGATCGACCAGGGCGGCTGCTTCGAGGACTCGCACGCGACCACCCACGCCGAGCCGACCTTCCAGGTCCACAACTCGGTCTTCTACTGCGTCGCCAACATGCCGGGCGCGGTCCCGAACACCTCCACCTACGCCCTCACCAACGCCACGCTGCCCTACATCGTGTCGCTGGCGAACAATGGCTGGGTCGAGGCGCTGCGCCGCGACTCCGCCCTCGCCCTGGGCCTCAACACCCATGACGGCAAGGTGGTTTACAAGGAGGTCGCCGAGGCGCACGGCCTCGAGCACCTCGAGCTGAGCAGCCTCCTGGCCTGATCCCGAAGGCTCGTCGACGGCGGCCCCGTCAACGCCGCCGTCAATATCACGCACCCGGCCGGACCTTGTTCGACAAGGTCCGGCCGGGTGCGTCTCGGGGGCTGCCGGAACGTTCGGGCAACTCGCCTCGAACGTAACCCTTTAACCGTTTCGCGCACCCCTGAAACGTGTGGATGCATGCCTGCGCACCCTTGACAGAGACGTGTTCGGTTGCCGACACATCGGGCCGGGTCCGGCGGATTGTGTTGCTGCGGAGCGGTGACACGCCATAGAGTCGCCAACCGTCGGCATGGTGCCACGCTGACCTATCGATAAATGTTCCTGGTGACATCCAAGGAGGTAGGACGACTTGTGAATGAGTCGACAATTACTCCCGGGAGCGGTGCGCCAGGTGCCCCGATCGGCTCCGTCGCGGTGCGGACCTTCGCGACGCACCAGCCCATGACGAGTGCCCACACGATGAAGACGATGGACGGCCTACACGTGAACGCCACGGCCGGCAACGAGATGGGCCGAGAGTCCACCCACTTCGCCGCCTTTGACGAGGTGCCCGAGGGGCACTTCTACGACCCCGACGCCGAGTACGAGCCCGACCCGGAGTACGCGGCCACCCTCGCACCCGACGCTGCCCGCCAGCGCCGCGAGCGGATCGGCCCCACCGGACGGCCCCTGCCGTACTTCCCGATCCCGGGTCCACTGACCGACCACGGACCCGCGAAGATCATCGCGATGTGCAACCAGAAGGGCGGCGTCGGCAAGACCACGTCGACCATCAACCTGGGTGCCGCGCTCGCCGAGTACGGACGACGGGTGCTGCTCGTCGACTTCGACCCGCAGGGAGCCCTGTCGGTCGGCCTCGGCGTGAACCCGATGGAGCTCGACCTCACCGTCTACAACCTGCTCATGGAGCGGGGCATGTCGGCGGACGAGGTGCTCCTGAAGACCGCCGTGCCCAACATGGACCTGCTGCCGAGCAACATCGACCTCTCGGCCGCCGAAGTCCAGTTGGTCAGCGAGGTCGCGCGCGAGTCCACGCTCCAGCGCGCCCTGAAGCCGCTGATGAACGACTACGACTACATCGTGATCGACTGTCAGCCCTCGCTCGGCCTGCTGACCGTGAACGCCCTGACGGCCGCTCACAAGGTCATCGTGCCGCTGGAATGCGAGTTCTTCGCGCTCCGCGGAGTCGCGCTGCTCACCGAGACCATCGAGAAGGTCCAGGAGCGGCTCAACCCCGACCTGGAGCTCGACGGCATCCTCGCCACGATGTACGACTCCCGGACCGTGCACAGCCGTGAGGTCCTCGCGCGCGTCGTCGAGGCCTTCGACGACCACGTGTACCACACGGTCATCGGGCGGACCGTGCGCTTCCCGGAGACCACAGTCGCAGGCGAGCCCATCACCACGTACGCCTCCAACTCCGTGGGTGCCGCCGCATACCGTCAGCTCGCCAGGGAGGTGCTCGCCCGGTGTCACGCCGAGTGAGTCTGCCCGGAGCCGACGAACTCTTCCGTACGACCGGGGGGACGGCGCTCCAGGCGTCCGCACCCCGCCGGGCCGTCCCGGCACCCGCGGCCGAGAGCGACCCGGCGGCCGCCGAGGGCTCCGCGGAGCACGCGTCGGCGGACTCCGAGGCCGCGGAGCCCCGCGCCCGGACGGCCGAGAATGAGGGACCGGCGAAGGCCGCGCCCTCCGCCACGGTGCCGGCCCCCGCGTCGGCGGCCCGGCGGCGCGGCGGCCGTACGCCGAACCGGCGGCCCAGCGGCCGTGAGCGCCACGACGAGAAGATCACGGTCTACGTCTCCGCGGAGGAGCTGATGGACCTGGAGCACGCCCGGCTCGTGCTCAGGGGCGAGCACGGTCTCGCCGTCGACCGGGGCCGGATCGTCCGGGAGGCCGTCGCGGTCGTCCTGGCGGACCTGGAGTCCCGCGGCGACGCGAGCATCCTCGTCCGCCGCCTGCGCGGCCGCTGACGGTAGCCTGCGGGCTGCCGTCCTCCTCGTTCCCCCTGGACCCTCATGCACCACGCCCCTGACGAAACGTCCCGCCCGCCGCGCCGCCGCCCCCTGGGCAGCGGCCCGGGCGAGCCGGAGGGGCCGGTGCGCGGCGCTGAGCCCGCACCCGCACCCGCCGCACCGGCCGAGACTCCTGAAGGGGCCGAGGCTTCTGAGGCGGCCGAGATTCCTGAGGTGACCGAGGTCCCTGAGGTGACCGAGGTCCCTGAGGTCCCTGAGGTCCCTGAGGTCCCTGAGGTCCCTGAGGCCCCTGAGGTCGGTGAGGTCCCTGAGGCCGCCGGGGACGGGCGGTTCACCGTGCGGCTCTCGAACTTCGAGGGGCCCTTCGACCTGCTCCTCCAGCTGATCACCAAACACAAGCTCGACGTCACCGAGGTCGCCCTCTCCCAGGTCACCGACGAGTTCATGGCGCACCTGCGGGCCCTCGGGCCCGACGGGGACCTCGACCAGACCACCGAGTTCCTCGTCGTCGCCGCCACCCTGCTCGACCTGAAGGCCGCCCGGCTGCTCCCCGCCGCCGAGGTGGAGGACGAGGCCGACCTCGCCCTCCTGGAGGCCCGCGACCTGCTCTTCGCCCGGCTCCTCCAGTACCGCGCGTACAAGCGCATCGCGGAGATCTTCGAGGAGCGGTGGGAGGCCGAGGGCCACCGCCACCCCCGTACCGTCGGGCTCGAACCGCACCACGCCGAGCTGCTCCCCGAGGTCGTCATCTCCATCGGCGCCGAGGGCTTCGCCAGACTGGCCGCCAAGGCCATGCAGCCCAGGGCCGAGCCCCAGGTGTACGTCGACCACATCCACGCCCCGCTCGTCAGCGTCCGGGACCAGGCCGCGGTGGTCGTCGCGCTGCTCCGCGAGCGCGGGACGGCCGTCTTCCGGGAGCTGATCGAGGACGCCGGCGACACCCTCACCGTCGTCGCCCGCTTCCTCGCCCTCCTGGAGCTCTACCGGGAGAAGGCCGTCGCCCTCGACCAGGAGACCGCCCTGGGGGACCTCACGGTCTCCTGGACCGGCGGGGAGAGGGACCCGTCCGGGGCCGTGACCGACGAATTCGACCAGGAGGCCACCCCATGAGCGATCTCAAGCCCGCCCTCGAAGCCGTCCTCATGGTCGTCGACGAGCCCGCCACCGAGGCCCACCTCGCCAAGGTCCTGGACCGCACCCCGCGCGAGGTGGCCGACGCCCTGCACGAGCTGGCCGACGAGTACACCTCCCAGGGCCGCGGCTTCGAGCTGCGGCAGGTGGCCGGGGGGTGGCGCTACTACACCCGCGCCGCCTTCGCCCCGGCCGTCGAGGCCTTCGTCCTGGAGGGGCAGCAGGCGCGGCTCACCCAGGCGGCCCTGGAGACCCTCGCGGTCGTCGCGTACCGCCAGCCGGTCAGTCGTTCCCGGGTCTCCGCGGTCCGCGGAGTCAACTGCGACGGCGTGATGCGGACCCTCCTCCAGAGGGGTCTGGTGGAGGAGGCGGGCGCGGAACCCGAAACAGGTGCGATCCTGTACAGGACGACGAACTACTTCCTGGAGCGGATGGGCCTGCGCGGTCTGGACGAACTCCCCGAGCTGGCTCCCTTCCTCCCAGAGGCGGAGGCGGTCGAGCCGGACTCGCTGGAAGGGGTTCCGTCGTTCGATCCGGATGCGCCGGATCGTGAGGACGACGACAAGACGGAAGTTTGATGCGAAGCAGCAGCGGCAGGAACAGCAGCGGAAACAACGGCGGGAGCCGTGGTGGCAACAGCGGCGGCCGCGGCGGCAGCAGCGGTGGCGGCTCCCGTGGTGGCAGCTCGGGCGGTGGTTACCAGGGTGGTGGCTCCCGTGGTGGCAGCTCGGGTGGTGGCTCCCGTGGTGGCAGCTCAGGTGGCGGCTACCAGGGTGGTGGCTCCCGTGGTGGCAGCTCGGGTGGCGGCTACCAGGGTGGTGGCTCCCGTGGTGGCAGCTCGGGCGGTGGTTACCAGGGTGGTGGCTCCCGTGGTGGCAGCTCGGGCGGTGGTTACCAGGGTGGTGGCTCCCGTGGTGGCAGCTCCGGTGGCGGCTACCAGGGTGGCGGCGCCGGCCGCGGCGACCAGGGCCCCAGCAACCCGCGTCGTCCGCGCCCCGAGGAGCGCTCCTACGACGTAGGCGGCCCCTCCGAGGCCCCGAAGAAGGGCCGCGGCTCCGCGGCCCGCGGCGGCGCCAAGGGCGGCCCCAAGGCCCCGCAGGGCGGCACCCCGCCCCGTCGCGGTCCGCACGGCCAGCGGCAGGCGCCCGCCCGCTCGCGCGAGCTCGACGCCAAGATCGAGCAGCGCAACCGGGAGCGGTACGAGGGCCGTCCGGAGATCAAGACCCCGAAGACCTTCCCCGGCGCCGAGCAGGAGGGCGAGCGCCTGCAGAAGGTCCTCGCCCGCGCCGGCATGGGCTCGCGGCGCGCCTGCGAGGAGCTCGTCGAGCAGGCCCGCGTCGAGGTCAACGGAGAGATCGTCCTGGAGCAGGGCAAGCGCGTCGACCCGGAGAAGGACGAGATCAAGGTGGACGGCCTGACCGTCGCCACCCAGTCCCACCTCTTCTTCGCGCTGAACAAGCCGGCCGGTGTCGTCTCCACCATGGAGGACCCGGACGGCCGCCAGTGCCTCGGCGACTACGTCACCAACCGCGAGACCCGGCTGTTCCACGTCGGCCGGCTCGACACGGAGACCGAGGGCATCATCCTGCTCACCAACCACGGCGAGCTGGCCCACCGCCTCACGCACCCGAAGTACGGCGTGAAGAAGACCTACCTGGCGGCCATCACCGGCCCGCTGCCCCGCGAGGTCGGCAGGCGGCTGAAGGACGGCATCCAGCTGGAGGACGGCTACGCGCGCGCCGACCACTTCCGCGTGGTCGAGCAGACCGGCAAGAACTACCTGGTCGAGGTCACCCTCCACGAGGGCCGGAAGCACATCGTGCGCCGGATGCTCGCCGAGGCGGGCTTCCCGGTCGAGAAGCTGGTCCGCACGGCCTTCGGCCCGATCTCCCTGGGCGACCAGAAGTCGGGCTGGCTGCGCCGGCTCACCAACACCGAGGTCGGCATGCTGATGAAGGAAGTCGGCATGTAAGCCCCCCTCCGCTGTACCGGAGAAGCCCGTGACCGCCCGGCGGTCACGGGCTTCTCCGCGTTTCCGCGACGGGCCTTGTGGCTGCGACCCGCCGACCTTTATAGTCAAGGTGACTCTTAAGGAGGCGGGTGTGAGCCTCGCAGACCTCTTCACCACCCTCGCCGTGCACGGCCGGTGGACCTGGACCCACGGGGGTGGACCAGGTTCCGACGACCTCCCGGCGCGCCGCACCACGCGCGCCGCGAGGACGAGGCCGCGCACGGCGGGGGTGGTGGGGGTCCAGGAGTCGACCGCACGGGAGGCGACGGCGGTGGTGGTGGTGGCGTGAAGCGCTACGGCCACGGCCTCGTCCCCGGCAGGTTCCACCCGCCGCACGCCGGCCACCACCACCTCGTCCGCACCGCGCGCGACCGCTGCGAGCGCCTCACCGTGCTCGTCCGCGCCTCCTCCGCGGAGACCCTGCCCCTGGAGGACCGGGTCGCCTGGATGCGCGAGATCCACCCCGACGTCCTCGTCGTCGGCGCCCTCGACGACACCCCCGCCGACCTCCGCGGCCCCGACGCGTGGGCCGCCCGCACCGCCGTCCTGCGGGCCGCCGTGCCCGAGCGCGTCGACGCCGTCTTCACCTCGGAGCCGTACGGGGAGGAGCTCGGCCGGCACCTCGGAGCCGAGGCCGTCCTCGTCGACCCGGAGCACACCCGCTTCCCCGTCTCCGGGACCGCCGTCCGCGCGGACCCCGCCGGATTCTGGGACTTCCTGGAGCCGCCCGTACGGGCCGCGCTCACCCGGCGGGTCGTCGTCCTCGGCGCCGAGTCCACCGGCACCACCACCCTGGCCCGCGCCCTCGTCGACCACTACCGGCGACGCGGCGGCGTCTGGGCCCGCACGGGCTACGTACCGGAGTACGGACGCGAGTACGCCGAACTCAGGCTCGCCGAGCTCCGCGCCGAACGCCCCGGCGCCGACCGGGCCGAGCTCGTCTTCCGCTCCTCCGACTTCCCCGTCATCGCCCAGCGCCAGGCCGAACTGGAGGAGGAGGCCGCCCGGGACGGCTCACCCGTCCTCTTCTGCGACACCGACGCCTTCGCCACCACCATCTGGCACGAGCGGTACATGGGCACCACCAGCCCCGCCGTCGGTGAGATCGCCGCCCTCGGCCGGCAGCACCTCTGGCTGCTCACCGACCACCGGGGCGTCGACTTCGAGTACGCCGACGGTGCTGCACTGCGCGACGGGGAGTACCTGCGGCCCTGGATGACCGCGCGCTTCCTCACCCAGCTCGCGCACAGCGGCCGCCGCACCGCCGTCCTCACCGGCCCCCACGAGGAGCGGCTCGCGGCCGCCGTCGCCGCCGTCGACGCGCTGCTCGCCGAGGGCTGGCACCTCACCGACCCCCCGACGGAGCGCCGATGACCGCTCACCAGGCACCCGAGGGCTACGACCCGTACGCCTTCGAGCCGTTCGCCGTCACCGTCGACCTCGCCGTCCTCACCCTCCGCGAGGAACGCCTGCACGTCCTGCTCGTCGAGCGCGGCCAGGAGCCGTACGCCGGATCCTGGGCCCTGCCCGGCGGATTCGTCCTGCCCCGCGAGTCCGCCGAACGGGCCGCCCGCCGCGAACTCGCCGAGGAGACCGGGCTCTCCGAGACCACCGTCGCCGGACTCCACCTCGAACAGCTCCGCACCTACACCGAACCGGACCGCGACCCGAGGATGCGGGTCGTCTCCGTCGCCTTCACCGCGCTCGTACCGGACCCTCCCCCAGACTCCGTCCGGGGGGACCCCCACCTCGCCACGTGGCTCGAACCGCGCGGTGGCGGCGACGCGGCCGAGGCCCGCTGGATGCCGTACGACACGGTCCCGGGTCTCGCCTTCGACCACGACCGGATCCTCGCCGACGCCCACGAAAGGGTCGGCGCCAAGCTGGAGTACACCTGTCTCGCCACCGCCTTCTGCCCACCCGAGTTCACCCTCGGCGAGCTGCGGCAGGTCTACGAGACGGTCTGGGGCGTCGAACTCGACCGCCCCAACTTCCGGCGCAAGGTCCTCACCACGCCCGGCTTCGTCCAGGCCGTGGAAGGACCGCCACGCCTCACCGGCGGACGGGGGAAACCGGCCGCTCTCTACCGGGCGGGCGGGGCCACCACCCTCCACCCGCCCCTCCTGCGACCGGAAGGACGCCCCGCATGAACCTCGCACGACACGCCACCAAGCAGGCCGCGACCGGCTCCCTGATCGGGCTCGCGCTCGGCGACGCGCTGGGATTCCCCACCGAGTTCAACGACGTGCCGTCGATCCTCGCCAAGGTCGGACCCTGGCGGCAGATGGCACTGCCCGTCAGGAACGGGACGGCGTACGTCACCGACGACACCCAGATGACCCTCGCCTTCGCCCGCGGCATCCGCACCGCCATGGACCGGGGGGTGCTCGCCCCGCTGCGGCTCGCCAGGCCCGTCCGCGACGAGTTCGTCGACTGGTACCACTCGCCGGAGAACAACCGCGCCCCCGGCAACACCTGCCTGCGCGCCTGCATGCTCCTCGACGGCGACCGGCTCTGGCAGGACGCCTCCCAGATCCACTCCAAGGGCTGCGGCGCCAACATGCGCGTCGCGCCCATCGGGCTCGTCCCCGGGCTCAGCGAGGAGCAGCGGGCGGGCGCCGCGCAGCTCCAGTCGGGCCTGACCCACGGGCACCCCACCGCGCTCGCCGCCTCCGACCTCACCGCCCGCGCCGTGTACCTGCTCGCGCAGGGCGTGGACCCGGCCGGGCTCGTCGGACAGCTCCGCTCGTACGCGTACGAGAACCGCTCCCGCTACCACGAGCACTGGCTCGGCGACCTGTGGACCCGGTCCCAGGACCCCAGCGCCCTCCACTTCGTCCAGCGCGGCTGGGACGAGTGCCTGGCCGTTCTGGAGCGCCTGGACGCCGTCCAGCGCACGGCCGACCCCGAGCTCGACCCCTGCGAGTACACCGGCGACGGCTGGATCGCCGAGGAGGCCCTCGCGACCGGCCTCCTCTGCTTCCTGCTCTTCCCCGAGGAGCCCCTCACCGCCCTCCGCCGCGCCGCCTGCACCCGCGGCGACTCCGACTCGATCGCCGCCCTCGCGGGCGCCTTCGCCGGCGCCCACCTCGGCGCGGACGCCTGGCCGAAGGAGTGGGCGGAGCGCGTCGAGTACCGCAGCGACCTGCTGACCTTCGGCGCGCTCTGGGACGCGTGACCCATGACCCTCACCCTGGACCTGGACCTCTCCGCCGTCGTCGCGGAACAGCCCGATCCCCTGCTCTTCGCGACCGTCTCCGGCGCGCACCTGTACGGCTTCCCGTCCCGCGACTCGGACGTCGACCTCCGCGGCGCGCACCTCCTGCCCGTGGACGCCCTCGTGGGCCTCCGCGAGCCGGAGGAGACCCGCAGCCGGATGTGGGACCGGGACGGCGTCGAGATGGACCTCGTCACCCACGACCTGCGGAAGTTCGCCCGGCTGATGCTGCGCCGCAACGGCTACGTCCTGGAGCAGCTCACCTCCCCGCTCGTCGCCCACACCACGGACACCCACGCGGAGCTGGTCTCCCTCGTGCCCGAGCTGCTCACCCGCCACCACGCCCACCACTACCGCGGCTTCGCGGCGACGCAGTGGCGGCTCTTCGAGAGCAGCGGTGAGCTCAAGCCGCTGCTCTACACCTACCGGGCCCTGCTCACCGGCATCCACCTGATGCGCTCGGGCGAGGTGCAGGCCCATCTGCCGACCCTGGTGGGAGAGGTGGCCGAGGCTCCCGCCCGGCTGCCCGACCTCGTCGCGGCGAAGGCGGCGGCCGAGCACGGGCGGGCCGAGACGGACCCGGAGGCCGTACGGGCCGAGACGGAGGCCCTGCACGGAGTCCTGGACGCGGCGCAGGCGGTCTCGGGGCTCCCCGAGTCGGTCCGCGTCCACGACGCGCTGCACGACCTCGTCGTACGGGCCCGCCTGGAACGCCTTCAGGGGGCGTACGGTCCCGGTTAGAGCGTCTTCAGGGCTGACGCGCGGCGGGCGCGGATCAGGAAGTCCTGGATCCGGGGCTCGTCCGGGGCGGCGGGGAGGGGAGTCGTGTCGTGGGCGCGGTCCGCCTCCTCCTGGAGGCGGTTCATCCAGGACTCGACCTCCGGCCAGGGCACCTCACCGGCCTTGACCTCGAGGAGGCGGTCGCGGTCCTCGCCGACGTCGATGCGGAGCTCGCCCGTGCGCAGCAGGTCGCGGCAGCTCGTCAGGAGCCGCAGCAGGTGCATGGCGTGCTTCCAGCGCGGCAGGCCGTACTGGCGGACGTCCGCGTCGAGCTTGCGGCGCTGACCGCCCGCGTAGCGCACGAAGGTCTGGTGGGCCCGGCGGGACAGGAAGGCCCCGCGAAGGGAGAGCAGCTCGCGGCCCCATTCGTCGGTGTGCTCGACCACGGGGGAGTGGAGGCACTCCAGGACGTTCGGGTTGTTGCGCAGGGCGAGCTCGCAGAAGCGTTCCAGCTCCCAGCTGAACTGCTCCTCGGCCGGCCCCTCCACATGCGCCGGGGGCTTGTCGAACTGCCAGAAGAGCGGCGTCGGGGCGAGGTAGACACCCCGTACGTCCATGTCGCTGTCCTCGGTCGCCAGACCGAAGGCGCGCGAGCCCATCACGCAGGAGTAGATCGTGTGCTCGCGCACCAGCTCGTCGGGAGTCATGCGGGGCAGATTACGCCAGGGTGATCGTTTCCCCCGAGACAATAATCCGCTCGGCAGGCAGCGCCCGGGGGGCGGGTCCCGCCGCGACCGAACCGTCGGCGACGCGGTACTTGGAACCGTGGCAGGGGCAGTCGATCGTGCCGTCCGCGACCTTGTTCACCGTGCAGCCCTGATGGGTGCAGATCGCGGAGAACGCCTTGAACTCGCCCGCCACGGGCTGGGTCACGACCACCTTCTCCTCCGGGAAGACCATGCCCCCGCCGACCGGGATCTGGGAGGTCCTGGCCAGCGGCGCGGGGCCGCTCCCGGCGGCGCTCGGGGCGGTCGCGGGAGACGTGACGGTCGAGGCGCTCGTGCCCGTACCGCCGTCACCCCCGCCGTCCGAGCCGCAACCCGTCGTCAGAGCCGCTGAGGCGAACAGGACCGTACGGCGTGTGGTGGGGCGTGAGGTCATGCCGCCAGCTTGGCCGCGCGCCGCCCCCGGGGCCCGCAACACGCCTGCACGCGGCGCCCGCCTCCCTCGCACGGCCGCCCCGCCCACCGCGTACACCGAGTGGTGGAACACCCCGGTTCGGGTGAGATTGGGCGTGTTCCGTACCGGACGAAAGGCAGGACCATGGCGGGTAACGACCTCGGCAGTCTCCTCGGGAGCCTCCTCGGCGGCGCCGGCGGCGCCGGCGGACAGAACAGCGGCGCCGGAGGCATCCTCGGCTCCCTGATCGGGGCCCTCGCCGGCGGCAAGGGCGGCGCGGGCGCCAACGGCGGCAACCCGCTCGGCGGACTCCTCGACATGCTGACGAAGTCGGGCCTCACCGACCAGACCCGGTCCTGGGTCGGCACCGGCGAGAACCAGACCGTCAGCGGCGCCCAGATCGCCGAGGCCCTCCCCGACGACACCCTCCAGAAGGTCGCCGCGGAAGCCGGCGTCAGCCCGCAGCAGGCCGCCGACGAGATCGCGCAGTCGCTGCCGCAGGCCGTCGACAAGCTGACCCCGAACGGCTCGCTGCCCCAGGGCGCCTCCCTGGAGGAGATCATCCGCCAGCAGCGGCTCTGACCCCGCCCCGCACGCCCGCCCACCGACCCGGACCGTCCCGGTCCGTCTCGGAGGGCGGGCGCCGCGGCGCGCCGTCCCCGCCGCTGACTAGGCTGATCGGAGCACTGAACGCAGGCGAAGGAGCACGACGTGGCGGTACGAGCGGTCCGAGGAGCCGTCCAGCTGGAGCGGGACGAGGCCGGACACATGCGCGAGCAGGTCGAGGAACTCCTCACCGCCGTCCTCGAGCGCAACGGGCTCACCGCCGACGACCTCATCAGCATCTGGTTCACGGCCACGCCCGATCTCCACAGCGACTTCCCCGCCGCCGCGGCCCGGCACATCGGGATCGTCGACGTCCCCCTGATCTGCGCACAGGAACTCGACATCGAGGGTGCGATGCCGAGGGTCGTCCGGCTCCTCGCCCACGTCGAGACCGAACTGCCCAAGTCGTCGATCGCGCACGTCTACCTCGGCGCCGCGGCCGCCCTGCGCAAGGACATCGCCCAGTGAGAACAGCGCTCGTCATCGGAACCGGCCTGATCGGCACCTCCGCCGCCATTGCCCTGGCGGGCCGGGGCGTCACCGTCCACCTGCGCGACCACGACCCGGCGCGCGCCAGCACCGCCGCCGCACTCGGCGCGGGCACCGACGAGGCACCCGAAGGCCCCGTCGACCTCGCCATCGTCGCCGTGCCCCCCGCGCACGTGGCCGCCACCCTCGCCGAGGCCATGACCGCCGGCCTCGCCCGCGGCTACCTGGACGTGGCGAGCGTCAAGGGCGGACCCAAGCGCGAGCTGGAGGCGCTCGGCCTCGACCTCACCGCCTACATCGGCAGCCACCCGATGTCCGGCAAGGAACGCTCGGGCCCGCTCGCCGCCACCGCCGACCTCTTCGAGGGCCGGCCCTGGGTCCTCACCCCCACCCGGGACACCGACACCGAGGTCCTCAACCTCGCCCTGGAGCTCGTCGCCCTCTGCCGGGCCGTCCCCGTCGTCATGGACGCCGACGCCCACGACCGGGCCGTGGCCCTGGTGTCCCACACCCCGCAGCTGGTGTCCTCCATGGTCGCCGCGCGCCTGGAGGAGGCCGACGAGTCCGCCGTACGCCTCTGCGGGCAGGGCATCCGCGACGTCACCCGGATCGCGGCCTCCGACCCGCGCATGTGGATCGAGATCCTCTCCGCCAACCCCGGGCCCGTCGCCGACGTCCTCTCCGGCGTCGCCGCCGACCTCGACGAGACCGTCCGCGCCCTGCGGTCCCTGCAGTCCGCCGACGAGTCCGAGCGGCGCGACGGCGCCTCGGGCGTCGAGGACGTCCTGCGGCGCGGCAACGCCGGCCGGGCCCGCGTCCCCGGCAAGCACGGTGCCGCCCCCACGGCCTACGAGACCGTCGCCGTCCTCATCAGCGACCAGCCGGGCGAGCTCGCCCGCATCTTCGCCGACGCGGGCCGCGCGGGCGTCAACATCGAGGACGTCCGCATCGAGCACGCGACCGGCCAGCAGGCGGGCCTGGTCCAGCTGATGGTCGAACCGGCGGCGGCGGCGGTGCTGGGCGCGGCGCTGCAGGAACGCGGCTGGGCACTCCGCATGAGCTGACAGGCCCGTTCGGCTGCGGGCGCTCGCCCCGCTGGGCGGCCGTGTCCGTCGCGGGCGCTCGCCCCGCTGGGCCCCGTCCGTTGTGGGCATGCCTTCCGCTGGGGCGATGGGGGTCCCCCCCTGCTCGAGCGGAGCCGAGAGCTTGGGGGAGGGTGGGCACCACGGACGGCGCCCGTTGCCGGGCCTAGGCTTCCGCGCCTGGACCCGCACCGCAGGTACGGCGCGCATCGTGGTGCGGGTCCAGGCACAGGGGGCGGAGGCGCCGCCGAGGGCGCCGTCCCGTGTGCCCACCCGTCCCGCCCCAGCGGGACGATTGCCCACACGGGGGTGGGTGCGGGGCACCGCCCCGCAGGTGCGTGCCCACAAGGGGGCGGGCGGCGGCCGGTCGGTGCGGCCCCGTGTACGGGCGGGGCCGAACGGGTGCCGGGGACTCGGTAACCTTGTGGAGGTGCCCGCGTCCCGCCGGGCGTCCTGCCGCTCACCCCAGGAAGGTTCTCCCACCGTGGAATCCGTGATCGTCGCCATCGACGGGCCCTCCGGCACGGGCAAGTCCAGCACCTCGAAGGCGGTCGCCGCCAAGCTGGGGCTGAGCTACCTCGACACCGGCGCCCAGTACCGGGCGATCACCTGGTGGATGATCAGCAACGGCGTCGACGTCACCGACGCCGAGGCCGTCGCCAACGCCGCCTCCAAGCCGGTCATCGTCTCCGGCACGGACCCGGCCCGCCCCACGATCACCGTCGACGGCGCGGACGCCTCCGGCCCGATCCGTACCGAAGAGGTCACCTCCAAGGTCAGCGCCGTCAGCTCCGTCCCCGAGGTGCGGAGCCTGATCACGGAGCTGCAGCGGTCCATCGCCCGCAGCGCCGAGCTCGGCATCGTCGTCGAGGGCCGGGACATCGGCACCACCGTCCTGCCCGACGCCGATCTGAAGATCTTCCTCACCGCCTCGCCCGAGGCCCGTGCCGCCCGCCGCTCCGGTGAGCTCAAGGGCGTCGACGTGCACGCGACGAAGGAGGCCCTGATCAAGCGGGACGCGGCCGACTCCAGCCGCAAGACCTCCCCGCTCGCCAAGGCCGGCGACGCCGTCGAGGTCGACACCACCGACCTCACCCTGGACCAGGTCATCGAGTGCGTCGTCACCCTGGTGGACGAGAAGAGGACGGCCGCCAAGTGACCCTGCCCTCCGCGAAGGGCGCCGTCGTCGGCCGACGCATCGGCATCGGGCTGATGTACGGCTTCTGGAAGCCGCGCGTCCTCGGCGCCTGGCGGGTGCCGGCCTCCGGCCCCGTCATCCTCGCCGTCAACCACGCGCACAACATCGACGGCCCCATGCTCATGGGCACCGCCCCGCGCCCCGTGCACTTCCTCATCAAGAAGGAAGCCTTCGTCGGGCCCCTCGGGCCCTTCCTGGAGGGCATCGGGCAGGTCAAGGTCGACCGCGACAGCACCGACCGGAACGCGATCGGCAACGCCCTGGGCGTCCTGGAGCAGGGCGGCGTCCTCGGGATCTTCCCCGAGGGCACCCGCGGTGACGGCGACTTCGCCTCGCTGCGCGCGGGCCTGGCGTACTTCGCCCTCCGCAGCGGCGCGCCGATCGTCCCGGTCGCCGTGCTGGGAAGCACCGAGCGCCGCGGACGGTTGGTCAAAGCACTGCCTCCGCTGCGCGGCCGCGTGGACGTCGTCTTCGGCGACGCCTTCGAGGCGGGGGACGGCTCCGGCCGGCGCACCCGCAAGGCCCTCGACGAGGCCACCGTACGGATCCAGGGACAGCTCACCGCCCACCTGGAAAACGCCAGGCGCCTCACCGGGCGCTGAGCGAGACTCTCAGTAGTGGGCCCCGCCGCCCGGGGACCCACCGACCACGAATGATCAAGGAACGGACTTCATGAACGACCAGCACGACCACGGGGCACTTGGCGACGCCGAGTACGCGGAGTTCATGGAGCTCGCCGCGGAAGAGGGCTTCGACGTCGAGGACGTCGAGGGTGCGATCGAGGAGGCCGGCCACGGCCCGCTCCCCGTTCTCGCCGTCGTCGGCCGCCCGAACGTCGGCAAGTCGACCCTGGTGAACCGCATCATCGGCCGCCGCGAGGCCGTCGTCGAGGACAAGCCGGGCGTCACCCGCGACCGCGTCACCTACGAGGCCGAATGGGCCGGCCGCCGCTTCAAGGTCGTCGACACCGGCGGCTGGGAGCAGGACGTCCTCGGCATCGACGCCTCCGTCGCCGCCCAGGCCGAGTACGCCATCGAGGCCGCCGACGCCTGCCTCTTCGTCGTGGACGCCACCGTCGGCGCCACCGACACCGACGAGGCCGTCGTCAGGCTGCTCCGCCGTGCCGGCAAGCCGGTCGTCCTCGCCGCGAACAAGGTCGACGGCCAGTCCGGCGAGGCCGACGCGGCCATGCTGTGGTCCCTGGGCCTCGGCGAGCCGTTCCCCGTCTCCTCGCTGCACGGCCGCGGCACCGGCGACCTCCTCGACGAGGTCCTGCGGAAGCTGCCCGAGGCCCCCGAGCAGCGCTTCGGCAACGCGGTGGGCGGCCCGCGCCGCATCGCCCTCATCGGCCGCCCGAACGTCGGCAAGTCCTCCCTCCTGAACAAGGTGGCGAACGAGGACCGCGTCGTCGTCAACGAGCTGGCCGGCACCACCCGCGACCCGGTCGACGAGCTCATCGAGCTCGGCGGCGTGACGTGGAAGTTCGTCGACACGGCCGGCATCCGCAAGAAGGTCCACCTCCAGGCGGGCGCGGACTACTACGCCTCCCTGCGGACCGCCGCCGCCATCGAGAAGGCGGAGGTGGCCGTCATCCTCATCGACACCACCGACAACATCTCGGTCCAGGACCAGCGCATCATCACGATGGCGGTCGAGTCGGGCCGCGCCATCGTCATCGCCTACAACAAGTGGGACGAGCTCGACGAGGAGCGCCGCTACTACCTCGAGCGCGAGATCGAGACCGAGATGCAGCAGGTCGCCTGGGCGCCCCGGGTCAACGTCTCCGCCAAGACCGGCCGCCACATGGAGAAGCTGGTCCCGGCCATCGAGACCGCCCTCGCCGGCTGGGAGACCCGCGTCCCCACCGGCCGGCTCAACGCCTTCCTGGGCGAGATCGTCGCCGCCCACCCGCACCCGGTCCGCGGCGGCAAGCAGCCCCGCATCCTCTTCGGCACGCAGGCCGGCACCAAGCCGCCGCGGTTCGTGCTCTTCGCCTCCGGCTTCCTCGAGGCCGGCTACCGCCGCTTCATCGAGCGCCGGCTGCGCGAGGAGTTCGGCTTCGAGGGCACCCCGATCCACATCTCGGTGCGGGTGCGCGAGAAGCGCGGCCGCAAGAAGTAGCACCCGCGGAGTGACACACGGCTGAGGGCCGGGGCTCGATCGAGCCCCGGCCCTCAGCCGTATGCCTTGCCGTGTCTCAGAGACCCCTGCGGGGCCCCGGTGGCAGCGCCGCCTGGGCGGGCGGGTGCGGCTGCGCCGACCACGCCGTCGGATACGCCGCCGCGTGGCGGTGCCCCTGCCCGTACACGCCCGTGCTCAGGACCGTGCCGAAAGCCCGGAAGCTCAGCTCCTCCTCGCCGCTGCGGTCGCCCGGCAGCGTACGGAACGACCTGCGGTACTCCGAGTACAGGGCGTCGAAGATCGGTGTGGGCGAAGGGCCCGCCGCGACGTCCTGCGCGGGGCGCATCGAAGGGATCGGGCTCGGATTCGGCTGGAGGAAGGGGTCGTATGGGTGCACATAGGTGCCAACGACACCGCCGCCCGTCGGATGCGGGCGGCTCTCCGAAAGGGGAGCGCCCCGGGGCCGCGGCACGGTCGGAACACCCGCCCCCGCCCCGGGGAACCGCGCCCGCCCTATGCCCGGCCGGCCGTCCTCCATCAGGTGCCGGCCAGCGGCATCGCGGCGGCCACCAGACGGCCGTTCGCCGCGGCCTTCTCCAGGGCGTCGCGCAGCAGGTCCTCGCGCGGCTGCTGGCCGATCGAGCCCACCGGGGCGGCGAAGACCAGGACCGTGTGCGACTTGTTGGCCGCCGCGCGCCAGCCCTCGGTGACCTGGAGCGGCTGGTGCGCCTGCCACCAGGCGGCCTGACCGGCACCGCCCGGCCCCGGCTGGAGCACGGAGTGCAGCTGGCCCATGGCGACCAGGACCGACCAGCCCGGCAGCACGGCCGGCTTCTCGCCCAGGTCCATGACCGGGCGGAAACCCTGCTCGGCCAGGAGCGGAAGGAACTCGTCGGTGAGGCCGTCCGAACCCGGACGGGCCACCGGGGCGGTCGGCTCCACGACGAGCGCCGGGTGCAGCTCGCCCTCGATCAGGACGAGACCGCTGGTGACCCCGAGCACGGCCTGCTCGGGGTGGGAGGCGGACAGCGCGTCGGCGGCGTCGGAGGCCGCGATGGAGGCGACGGCGCCCTGGAGCTGCTCCTCGGCGACCCGGACGACCTGCGACGGGATGCAGCTGGCGTGGGCGAACGCGAGGACCGCGGTCTCGTCGCCGACGAACAGCACCGTGCTGGTGCGCTCCTGGTCGGAGTCTCCCGGCGTGCGGCAGGAGGTGCAGTCGTAACTGCCCGGGGCGTTGTCGCCGGCCAGCAGCCGGTCCGCTTCTTCGTCGCCGATCTCGGCGCGTACGTCCTCGCTGACGTCGAGCATGCGCGGCACGGGGGGCTCCCTGGACTCGGTACGGGGGGACGCCGGGCCGATCCCGGGCGTCTCATGCCGAGTTCAACGGGCCAGCCTCGGCCGGGGTCACGCGCGAAGCCGAGGCAACTTGCCACCGGCGTGTGCGGGCCGGGGTCCGGGGGGCCGTGACTCCGACCGGGTGGGGTGTGAACAGTGTTCCGCGCGGCACGGGCCGGGGGCGCCGGGGGGCTGCCTAGCCTGCCTCGATGTCGAAGATCCGATTTTGGGCAGCCGGTTCCCTCGTGGCGGCGTCCGCGGCCGCGCTCCTGGCCCTGGCCCCGGCGCCCGCCCAGGCCCGGGACACGTCCGCCGGGCCCGTCCCGGAGGCGGCCGGTGCCGTCCGGGACGTACCCGGCTCGGTCGAGGACGCGGCCGGGGTCGTACGGGACGTGCCGGACGGGGTCCGGGAGGCCTCCGCCGCGCTCCTGGGCGCCTCGGACGCGCTCCGGGAGGCGGCTTCCGTCCCCTCGTACGCCTGTGCGCAGGACCAGTGGCCGTGGGGATGCGTCGCCGAGTGCGAGAGCAGCGGGCGCTGGCACACCAACACCGGCAACGGCTTCTACGGCGGGCTCCAGTTCTGGCACCCCACCTGGGTCGAGCACGGCGGCCTGAAGTACGCCCCCCGCGCCGACCTGGCGACCCGGCAGCAGCAGATCACCGTCGCCGAGGAGGTGCTCCGCACCCAGGGATGGGGGGCCTGGCCCGTCTGCTCCAAGCGGTACGGCCTGTACGGGCGCGTCCACACCGTCCAGGCCGGCGACACGCTCGCCTCCATCGCCCGCCGCTTCGCGATCAAGGGCGGGTGGCAGGCGCTGTACGCGGCGAACCGGAGCCTCATCGGGGCCGACCCCAACCGGATCGTCGTCGGCACCATGCTGCGGATCGACGTTCCCTAGGGGGCTCAGAGGTACTCGGCCGGCTCCCCGCTCGACGCGCGGGAGCCGCGCCGCAGCTCGTGCACCAGCGAACCGGGCGGCAGGCCGTCCGGTACGCGCTGCTCGGCCAGGACCACGGCCGCCCCGCGCTCCACGGCGAGCGCCGCGAGCATCCGGTACGTACGGGCCGCGACCGGCGGGGCCATGCCGAGCGACGGCTCGTCGACGAGCACCACGCGCGCGCGTGCGAGGAACGCGCGGGACAGCGCCAGCATCCGGCGCTCCCCGCCGGACAGGGTCCCGGCCGTCCTCGACAGGAGAGGAACCAGCTCCGGGTACGGGGCGGTGGCGTCGGGCACGGGAACCCCGGGCGCGGCGAGCGCGAGGTTCTCGGCCACCGTGAGCCCCGCGTACACCGCCCGCAGATCCGGTACGAAGCACAGCCCGTGGCGCGCCCGCCCGTGCGCCGGCATGCGGGTCACGTCGGCCCCGCGCCACTCCACCCGGCCCGCCGAGAGGCCCACCGTGCCGGCGAGGGCCCGCAGCGCGGTCGTCCGGCCCGCGCCGTTGCGGCCCAGGAGAACCGTGACCGTCCCGCCCGGCACGGGCAGGTCGAGGCCGTGCAGGGCCTCCAGGGGGCCGTAGCGGACCCGGGCGGCGCGCAGGGCCATCTCGACGCTCACGACAGGATCCGGCCCCCCTCCATGGTGTGCACCGTGTGCGCGATCCCGGCGACGAGGTCCGGGTCGTGCTCGACGACGAGGACGGTCAGGCCGTCCGCCGAGAGGGCCGCCAGGATCCGGGCGAGCGCGGCCGTCTCCGTGGCGTCCAGTCCGGCGGCGGGCTCGTCCAGGAGGAGCGTGTGCGGCCGTCCGGCCAGCGCGCGGGCCAGCTCGACCCGGCGCAGCGTTCCGGTGGGCAGGTCCGCCGCCGCGCGGTGCCGTACGGGCCCGGCGAGCCCGAGCAGCCGCAGGCTCCGCTCCACGCCGCCCGGGTCCCCGCGGACATGGCCCCGCTCCGCGCCGAGGCGGACGTTCTCCTCGACGGTCAGCGACGGGAACACGGCGAGCCGCTGGAACGTCCGGGCGATGCCGAGGCGGGTCCGGGCGTGGGCGGACCGAGAGGTGATGTCCGTGCCGTCGAGCGTGATCCGGCCCTGGCCCCGGCGGGGGCGGAGGGTCCCGGCGAGACAGTCGAAGAGGGTGCTCTTGCCGGCGCCGTTGGGGCCGACGAGGGCGGTGACGCGGCCGGGGGAGAGGCCGAGGGTGACGTGGGAGAGGGCGGTGACCCCTCCGGGGTAGGTGAGAGTGAGGTCGTGCGCGTGGAGTCCGGTGTGGGGTGCGGGTCTTCGTGCGGGGGACCTGGCGCTGTCTGCGGCCGGCGGGCCGTGGGGGTGCGTCCGCCCTTCGGGCGGACCAGGGTTCCCACCCGCACCGCGCGTGCCGCTTGTCGACAGAGGTGCGGGTCTTCCCGTGGGGGTTTCCGCGCCGTCGGCGGCCGACGGCCCGTGGGAGGGCGGTGGGCTGTGCCCCACAGACGCCGGGCCAGGAGCGCCCGCAGCAGCCGCCCAGCCGCTCGGTCTCCCCTGCGGCAGCAGCGTCATCAGGGGCGGTACTCGGCCCGTCAACGCCGCCAGGAGGCCTATCAGGGCCGCTGCCGTGCCCGCCTGGGGGCCCGCGTCCAGGGTCGTCAGGAGGGCCGCCGCGGCCAGCGGGGTGAGGAGGCTGTCCGCGCCGAGGACCAGGACCGCGGCGAACCAGAGCAGGCCGCGGACCGGGTCGTACTGCTCCGGGTCGAAGGCGCGCAGGCCGAGGCCGAGGAGCCCGCCGCCGAGGGCCGCCAGCGCCGCGCCCAGGACGAAGGCGAGGAGCTTGAGGCGGGGCACCGGGACGCCCGACGCCTCGGCGCCCGGCTCGTGGTCCCGCAGCGCGGCGAGCGCGCGGCCCGTGCGGCCCCGGCGGAGGGCGGCCACCAGGGCGAGGCAGCAGGCCAGCACGACCAGCTCCAGGGCGTAGAAGGCGCGGTCGTCGGCGAAGCCCGCCGGGCGGCCGAGGGCCAGGCCCGCCGTCGCGTACGGCTGGGTGAGGACGAAGCGGCTCACCGCCACCCCCACGGCGAGGGTCGCCAGGGCGAGGGCCAGGCCGTGCCGCCGGATCGCCGGACGGGCCGTCACCAGGCCCGCCACCGCCACCATCGGCACCGCGAGACCCAGGGCCAGGAGGGTCGGGAGCCCGGCCGCCGCCAGGAGCGCCGTGAAGAGGGCGCCCAGGCCCGCGTACGCCGCCTGGCCCAGCGCGATCTGGCCGCCCCGGCCCGCCACCACGACCAGCGACAGGAGGATCACGGCGAGCGCGGGGACCTGGACCGCCGTGTGCAGGTCGGAGCCCGCGAACCCGAGGGGCAGGAGCAGCAGGACGCCGACCACGAGCCACACGGCCGTCGGCACGCGCGTGGCGCGCGACGGCGGCGGCAGCGCGTCCCGGCCCTTGCCGCCGACGCCCGGCAGGACGAGCGCCGCCACCAGGAGCGCCACCACGAACAGGTTCGCCCCGACGGCCTGGAGCAGCGGTCCCGCCCAGCCCTCCGGGTGCAGCCGGGTCAGCTGCGCCTGGGCCACCCCGATGGCGAGCGCGGCCGCCACGGCCACTGGCAGGGACCGCATCCGGGCGATCACCGCGACCGCGATCACCTCGACGACGAGCAGCGGCATCCCGTACGGGTCGAGCCGTACGTACGGGGCGAGCAGCACACCCGTGAGCCCGGCCGTGAACGAGCCGAACGCCCAGCCCGCCGCCGCGACCCGGTCGGCGTCGATGCCCGCCAGGACGGCGAGCGGCCGGTTGTCCACCACCGCCCGCAGCTCCCGGCCGAACCGCGTCCACCGGGTCACCGCCCCCACCAGGCAGGCCAGCGCCACCACCGCGGCGAGCTGCGCCCACGGATCGTCGCCGAGCAGCACCGGCGCGTCGTCCCGGGCCCCCGGGCCCCACAGCAGCACCGCCCCGCCCACCAGGAGGACGAAGACGCCGATCGTCGCCACCAGGGTCTGCGCCGGGTTCGAGCCGAGCAGCGCGAGCGGGCGGAAGACGCCCCGGTCGAGCGCCAGGCCGATGGCGGGGGCGACGAGAAGGAGCGTGACCAGGGCGCCCAGGGGCAGCGGCCAGCCCCATTCGACCACCAGCTGGCGGAGCACGTACGCGCAGACCATGGCGACGGCGCCGTGCGCCAGGTTCAGGACCCCCGTCGCCCGGTAGGTGACGACCAGGCCGATGCCGGTGAGCGCGGCGGCGCTGCCCACCGCGAGGCCGGCGAGCGTCAGCTCGTACGTCAGGGAGGCCACGGCTCACACACCGGGCAGGGGGCGAGCTCCGCGTCCCCCGCCTCCACGGCCTCCGCCTTCCCCTCCACCAGCGGGCAGTCCGGGCGGTGCGCGAGGGTCCCGCCGGGGACCCGCAGGAGGGGGCCGTCCGAGGACGGCGGAGGAGTCTCCTCCGGCTCGGGGAGGCGCGGCTCCGGAGGGCCTACGGGAAGCAGCGCCGCCGCACCGACGAGGACCGCGCCCACCACCAGCAGCGCGGCCCCCGGCACCGTGCACGAGGCCAGATAGGGCAGCTGGCGCTCCGCGAAGCGCTCGCCGGAGATCCCGTACCAGCCGAGCACGCAGAGCACCGCGCCCCCGGCGGCCGCCGCGAGACCGCCCCACAGCAGGATCCGGGATGTCGGCACGGAGGCCTCCCTCGTCTCTTCCTTGCACTATGCCCCGATCCGTCCCACCCTGGTAACACCAGCCGCTCCGGACTGGCGAGACACCCGGTGGTGAGCCAGATGGTCCTCGAACGACGCGGTGGACGCTCCCGCCTCGCGGTCCTCGGGGCCGTCGCCGTCCTCGGCCTGGCGCCCGCCCTCGTGAGCTGCTCGGACGACGGCGGCGGGAAGACCGGCGGCACGGTCTCGTCCTCCCCGCCACCGGCCGACCAGCCCGCCGATCCGGCCGCCGCCAAGGCCCAGATCACCAAGAACTGGACGGCGTTCTTCGACCCGAACACCCCCGTGGCCGAGAAGGTGAAGCTCCTGGAGAACGGGGAGCAGATGCGGCCGGTGCTCGGAGCCTTCGCCGGCGACAAGAACGCGGCCATGACCTCCGCGAAGGTCACCGGCATCGAGTTCACCTCGGCCACCGACGCGAACGTCACCTACGACCTGCTGGTCGGCGGGGCCCCGGCCCTGCCCGGCTCCCAGGGCACCTCCATCCTCCAGAACGACACCTGGAAGGTCTCCGTGAAGACCCTGTGCGGCCTGGTCGAGCTGAGCGGTGTCACCGTTCAGGGCTGCTGAGGCGGTCGCGGCGCTGCTCCTGGCCGTGCTGCTCGCCCTCCTCGCGGGGTGCGGCAGCCGGCTCCCGGAGCGCGCCTTCGAGACGCGGCCCACCGCCAACCCCTCCGGCGGTGAGCCGCTCCGCGTCGGGATCATCACCAGCACCACCAGCCCGGTCGGCGGCCAGACCTTCACCGGCCCGCGCGACGGAGCCCGCGCCTGGTTCGACGCCCTCAACGCGCGCGGTGGCCTCGACGGACGCCGGATCGAGGTCGAGACCTGCGACGACGGCGGCAGCGGCGTCGGCAACAACGCGTGCGTGCACCGGCTGATCGACGAGCGCGGGGTCTTCGCACTCGTCGCCACCACCGCCCTGAACTACGCCGGCGCTCCCCTCGTCGCCCGCGCCGGAGTCCCCGACATCGGCGGCCAGCCCCTCACCCCCGCCTACGACACCTACCCGCACCTCTACGGGATCTACGGCAGCTCCGCACCGCGCACCGGCCGGCAGCCCGGCTGGGGCGGCACGCTGTACGGCGGGACCGAGGTCTACCACTGGTTCCGCGAGAAGCTCGGCGCGCGGACCGCCGCCGTCGTCTCGTACAACCAGGCCGCCTCCGCCGCCTACGCCCGGCTCGTCACGCGGGGGCTGCGCGCCGAGGGCTACCGGGTCGTCGAGGAACAGGTCGACTTCGCGCTGCCCAACTTCCGTGCGGTCGCCGCCGATCTGCGGGCCGAGCACGTCGACCTCCTCTTCGACGCGATGGACACCCACGGCAACGTGCGCCTGTGCGAGGCGATGGAGAGCCTCGGCGTCCGGGTCGCCGCCAAGGTGACCAACGTGCAGAACTGGTCCTCGGCCGTCTCCCGCGACTACGCCCGGGCGCCCGGCTGCCGGGCCGCCCTGTGGGTGACGGGCTCCAGCCGCAACTACGAGGACACCGGGCAGCCGGCCGTCCGCGCGTTCCGCACGGCGATGGGGGACCGGCCCCTGTCGCAGTGGCAGCTGGAGGGGTGGGCGGCGGCGATGTGGTTCACCGACGCGGCCCGCTCCTGCCTGGCGCGGGGCGCGCTCACCCGCGGTTGCGTGGAGGAGTTCATGAATCGTCCGGAGCCGTACACCGCGCGCGGACTGCTCCTCCCCGTCCGGTTCGAGCACCTGGCCAGGCCGCCCGCGACCCGGAACACCTGCCTGTCGGTGGCCCGTTGGCAGGACGGGCGGGGCTGGGTGAGCCAGGGCGACATGACACAGAACTGCGCGACCGTCCCGCAGCTCGGCTACCGCCCGTGAGCGGCGCCCGCGCACCGGCAGTACAGTCGGGCGACCGACCAAACGACTGACCGGGGGGAACCGGCAGCGCGATGCGTATCTCCTTTCTGCTCCACAACGGCTACCACTACGGCGGCACGATCCGCACCACCTTCACGCTCGCCGAGGAACTGGCGGAACGTCACGAGGTCGAGATCGTCTCGGTGTTCCGTCACCGTGACCGCCCGTTCCTCGGCCTGCCCGCGGGGGTGACCCTGCGCCACCTCGTCGACCTGCGCAAGGACAGCCCCGGATACGACGGCGACCACCCCGACTTCCACCGCCCCGCCGAGGTCTTCCCGCGCGGCGACGGCCGCTGGAAGCAGTACAGCGCGCTCACCGACACCCGGATCGGGGAGTACCTGCGCGGCGTGGAGGCCGACGTCCTCGTCGCCACCCGCCCCGGGCTCAACGTGCACCTCACCCGGCAGGCCCGGCGCGGCCCCGTCCTCGTCGGCCAGGAACACCTCATCCTGGACGGCCACAGCTACCGGCTCCGCCGGGACATCGCCCACGAGTACGCGCTCCTCGACGCCGTCACCACGGTCACCGAGGCCGACGCCCGCGCCTACCGGAAGCTCCGCCTGCCCGGCGTACGGATCGAGGCCGTGCCCAACAGCGTGCCCGCGCCCTCGGTGCCGCCCGCCGACCCCGCGGCGAAGACCGTCGTCGCGGCGGGCCGGCTGACCCGCGTCAAGCGGTACGACGTGCTGATCGACGCCTTCGCGTCCGTGGCCGCGGACCACCCCGACTGGAAGCTGCGGATCTACGGCTCCGGCGACGCCGTCCAGGACCTCAAGGGCCCGCTGACCCGGCAGATCAAGGACCGCGGCCTCGGCGAGCAGGTCTTCCTCATGGGGACCGTCACCCCCATGGAACCGGAATGGGCCAAGGGCTCGATCGCCGCGGTGACCTCACAGCGGGAGTCCTTCGGCATGACGATCGTCGAGGCCATGCGGTGCGGGCTGCCCGTCGTCTCCACCGACTGCCCGAACGGGCCGCGCGAGATCATCGAGGACGGGGTCGACGGGCGGCTCGTGCCGGTCGACGACGTGGCCGCCGTCGCGGCGGCGCTGCGCTCGTTCGTCGAGGACGAGGAGCTCCGGGCCAAGGCCGGACGGGCGGCACTCGCCGCGTCCGAGCGCTTCGACCCGGCGCGGATCGCCGCGCGGCACGAGGCGCTGTGGTCGGAGCTCGTCGCGCGCGGCGCGGGGCGGCGGGTCCATGCGGCGGGGCGGGTGCGGGTGCATCGGGTGGTGGGGCGGGTGATCGACGCGGTGTACGCCCAGAAGGCGAGGGCGGGCCGCCTGATCCGCCGCTTCCGCTGACGCGACCTCACGGGGGCCCGCCTCGACGCGACCGCGCAGGGGGGCGGTGCCCGCGCCCACCACCCGCCCGTGTGGGGCCCGCTCCCCGCTGCGCGGCCGCCCCGCCCACCTGCCGTGTGGGCATACGTTCCGCAAGGGCGGGACGGGTGGGCACACGGGACGGCGCCCTCAGCGGCGCCTCCGCCTTCCGTGCCTGGACCCGCACCCCAGGAGCGCCGCACAACGGGTGCGGGTCAGGGCTCGGGAGCCTAGGCCCGGCACGGGGCGCCGTCCGTTGTGCCCACCCTCCCCCGAGCTCTCGGCTTCGCTCGAGCAGGGGGGACCCCCATCGCCCTTGCGGAACCTATGCCCACAACGGGGGTGGTGGGGTGGCTGGCAGACTCGGGGGCATGTTGGAGACCTCCGCGCGGTTGTTGCGTCTGCTGTCGTTGCTTCAGGCTCATCGCGAGTGGTCCGGGGCCGATCTCGCGGAGCGGCTCGGGGTCACCTCGCGGACCGTGCGACGGGACGTCGACCGGCTGCGCGAGCTCGGTTATCCCGTGCACGCCAGTCCCGGTACCGGCGGCGGCTATCAGCTCGGCGCCGGGGCCGAGCTGCCCCCGCTGCTCCTGGACGACGAGGAGGCCGTCGCGGTCGCGGTCGGGCTGCGGTCCGCCGCCGGGCAGGGCGTCGAGGGCATCGGCGAGAGTTCCGTACGCGCCCTGGCGAAGCTGGAGCAGGTCCTGCCGGGCCGGCTCCGCCGGCGGATCGGGGCGCTCAACGCCTTCACGGTGCCCCTGCTGCGTACCCCGAACGAGCGGGTCGACCCGGCGGTCCTCACCGAACTGGCCAACGCCTGCCGGGACAGCGAGCGGCTCCGCTTCGCCTACCGCGACCACGGCGGCGCGGCCACCCGCAGGACCGTAGAACCGCACCGCCTGGTGTGCACGGAGCGGCGCTGGTATCTGGTCGCCTGGGACCTGGACCGGGCCGACTGGCGTACGTTCCGGGTCGACCGGATCGAGCCGACGCCCCCGCACGGCCCCCGCTTCCCGCCCCGCGAGCCGCCCGCCGAGGACCTGGCCGCCTATGTGGCGAAGGGCGTGTCCGGCACCGCCTACGCGGCGGAGGCGACGGTCCGGCTCTTCGTCCCGCTCGCCGAGGCGGCCGCCGTCGTCGCCCCGCTGGACGGCGTCCTGACGGCGGACGGCGAGGACGCATGTCTGCTGCGGACGGGGGCGCGGACCCTGGACATGATGGTGTTTCACGTGATGTTCATGGGCTTCGACTTCGAGGTGGTCGAGCCCAAGGAGCTCACGGATGCGGTCCGGGTGCTCAGGGACCGCCTGTCCCGGGCCCTCGACCGCGCGGAGGGCTGATCCGCATCCGCTCGTACGCGGCGAACTCCGGGTGGTGGACGTCGAAGGCGGGCGCCTCGGAGCGGATCCGGGGCACGGCGTCGAAGTTGTGCCGGGGCGGCGGGCAGGAGGTCGCCCATTCCAGGGAGCGCCCGTAGCCCCAGGGGTCGTCGACCTCGACCTTCTCCCCGTACCGCCAGGTCCGCCACACGTTGTAGAGGAACGGCAGGGTGGACGCGCCGAGCAGGAAGGCGCCGATGGTGGACACGGTGTTGAGCGCGGTGAAGCCGTCGGCCTCCAGGTAGTCGGCGTACCGGCGGGGCATGCCCTCCGCGCCGAGCCAGTGCTGCACCAGGAAGGTCATGTGGAAGCCGGTGAAGAGGGTCCAGAAGTGGATCTTCCCGAGGCGCTCGTCGAGCATTCGGCCGGTGAACTTGGGCCACCAGAAGTAGAAGCCCGCGAAGGTCGCGAAGGCGACCGTGCCGAAGACCGTGTAGTGGAAGTGGGCGACCACGAAGTACGAGTCGGTGACCTGGAAGTCCATCGGCGGCGAGGCGAGGATGACGCCGGTGAGCCCGCCGAAGAGGAAGGACACGAGGAAGCCGACGGACCAGAGCATCGGGGTCTCGAAGGAGAGCGAGCCGTGCAGCATCGTCCCGGTCCAGTTGAAGAACTTCACTCCGGTGGGCACGGCGATGAGGAACGAGAGCATCGAGAAGAACGGCAGCAGCACCGCGCCGGTGACGAACATGTGGTGGGCCCAGACCACCACGGAGAGCCCGGTGATCGCCATGGTGGCGCCGACCAGCGTCGCGTACCCGAAGATCGGCTTGCGGGCGAAGACCGGGATGATCTCGCTGATGATCCCGAAGAACGGCAGCGCGATGATGTAGACCTCGGGGTGGCCGAAGAACCAGAAGAGGTGCTGCCAGAGCAGTGCTCCGCCGTTCTGGGGCTGGAAGACCACGGCGCCGAGGCGCCGGTCGGCCTCCAGGACGAGCAGCGCCGCCGCGAGGACGGGGAAGGCGACGATCACCAGGACCGCGGTGAAGAGGATGTTCCACGTGAAGATCGGCATCCGGAACATGGTCATGCCCGGCGCCCGCATCCCGATGATGGTGGCGAGGAAGTTGACCGAGGTCAGGATCGTGCCGAAGCCGGAGAGCGCGAGTCCCATGATCCACAGGTCGGCGCCGATGCCCGGCATCCGTTCCAGGCTGTTCAGCGGGGCGTAGGCGGTCCATCCGAAGGCCGGTGGCCCGGTCGGGGTGAAGAACGAGCCGAGGACCATCAGGCCGCCGAAGAGGAACAGCCAGTACGAGAACATGTTCAGCCGCGGGAAGGCGACGTCGGGGGAGCCGATCTGCAGCGGCACGAGCTCGTTCGCGAAGCCGGCGAAGGTGGGCGTGGCGAAGAGCAGCAGCATGATCGTGCCGTGCAGGGTGAAGGCCTGGTTGAACTCCTGGTTCGTGATGAGCTGGAGTCCGGGCCGGGCCAGTTCGGCCCGCATCAGCATCGCCATGAGCCCGGCGAGCAGGAAGAAGACGAACGAGGTGGCCAGATAGAGGTGGCCGATCTTCTTGTGGTCGGTCGTGGTGAGCCAGTCGATCAGGACGCGGCCATGGCGTTGCCGGCCCGATTCGGCGGTCGCGGTCGCTGTCCCGTTGCTCATCGCTGCCTCCGCCTCGCCGTCCTCCCGGCTCCGCGTCTCCGGGCGTTCGGACAGCGTAAGCATTGTGTAAGGGAAGAGTGCGTGCCTGGGGTGCGCGTCGCCGACGCAATTCGGGCCGGGCCTGCGGGAAGAGGCGAATTGAACGCGCCTTACCTGCGCTTCCGCACCCTTCGTGCGAACTGATGGACGTCGATTCGAATTACTGGAGAAACGGCCGGAAACACTCCCCGCGACCGGCGCCGGGCAGGCCAAACTTATGTCGAGAACTTGTGACACAAGCGTGACCGCCAAGGGACTAACGTGAGGTTCATGTCACCCACTTCGCGCACTCCCGAACCGCCCCGCGACGCTCCCGAGTCCTATGTGGGCCTCGACGCCGAAGGCGCCGAGCGGCTCGCCAGGACCCGGGGCTGGAGCGTCGTCCGGTCCCTGCCGCCCGGCTCGATCATCACCATGGAGTACCTGCACGGGCGCATCAACTTCGAGGTCGAGGACGGTTCCGTCACCCGCTGCTGGGTCGGCTGAGGAGCCGGCGGGACCGCACGCGGAAGGGCCCCGGCCGAGATGGCCGGGGCCCTTCCGTACGCGTGTCAGCCGCGGGTCGCCGGGGCGCGCCGGGCGCCGGCCACCCCCACGGGTTCCCGTACCGGCTCGCGGGCCGGCTCCCGGACCGGACGCGGGCCCCCGGAGGCCACGGGCAGCGAGGGCACGAGCCGGCGGCGGTCCCGCAGCCGCTCCCGTACCCGGTCGCGCGCGGCGAGGATCCAGGACTCCGCCACGGCCAGGACCGGCTCGCACCAGGGCAGCGCGAGCAGGACGAGGAGCCCGGCGGCCCAGCCGAGCAGCACGTCGCTCAGCCAGTGCGTGCCCAGGTAGACGGTGGTGAGTCCGACACCGAGCGCGACCACCGCCGAGAGGGCCGACAGATAGCGCCGGGCCCTCGGGGTGGTCGCCAGGTAGGCGAGGATGCCCCAGGTCACGACCGCGTTGGCGGTGTGCCCCGAGGGGAATATGTCGCCCCCCGCGAAGAGCTCCGCGGAGCCCACCTGGGTCGCGTAGTGGGGTCCGAGACGGCCGAGCCCGAGCTTGACCGCGCCCACCGAGACGTTGAGCAGCAGAAGGGCGGCGCCGAGGCACAGCAGGGGGCGCAGGGTGTGCTGGCGCCAGGAGCGCCAGCCCAGCCAGGCGGCCACCATGACGGCCGTGGGGCCGCGCTGGCCGAGGACGACGTAGTAGTCGAGGAAACCGTGGATCTCGGGCCACTGCTGGTAGGGACGGAAGAGCATGATCTTCCAGTCGAGGGTCACCAGCCACGTCGACAGCAGGACGGCCACGATGATGGCGAGATAGAACGCCGACGTCCCGCCGAAGAGGGCGAGACGCGTGCGGGTCATCCGCGGGACCTCTATCTTCGGCGGTTCCGGCTCCCGGTCCAGCCGGGCAAAGATGTCGGTACGCACCCAATGGACGTTACAGGGAGTGAGAAGCAGACCCGGTCGATCCGGTCCCTTCGTGATGACCATGTGATGTGGAGTGGGTCTCACCGACCGGTCTATTCCGGGCGTCCGTCGGGAAATCCGATGACCTTCAGCCCTATTCCGTACGGGAAGATTCCGGAAGCGTGTTTGAACGCCCGTGAATTTCCTCAAACAGACGTCCGTGCGGAATTCCATGCGACGCGCGGTCGGCGCGGAGTGGCGTACGCCACACCGCGAGCCTCGCCGGGGTGAGAGCTGCACCACGCGCTCGGGCCTTGAACTCGCGTACGCTGACGGCTCACTCGCCCGTCGATGCCGGGCCGCCCCAGGGGCATACGCCCTGGTCGGGGCCCGCCGAGCGCGAGAGCTTCACTGGGAGGTACGTACATGTCGCGGACGAACACGGCCCAAGGGCGCCCCAGTGCCGCCGTCGGCGGTGGAGCCAACCGCGGTGGAACCGACCGCGGTGGAGCGAACCGCTGGGTCGTCCTCGTCGTGCTCTGCGTCAGCCTTCTCCTGGTCGCCCTCGACGCGACCATCCTCCACGTCGCCGTCCCCTCGCTCACCGAGGACCTGCGCCCCAGCTCCACCGCCCTGCTCTGGATCGTCGACGCCTACCCCCTGGTCTGCGCGTCGCTGCTGATCCTCTTCGGCACCCTCGGCGACCGGATCGGCAGACGGCGGGTCCTCCTCCTCGGCTACGCGCTGTTCGGCATCGCCTCGGCGGTCGCCGCGCTCGCCACCGAGCCCTCGGTCCTCATCGGGGCCCGCGCGCTGCTCGGCGTCGGCGGCGCCATGATCATGCCCGCCACGCTCTCCATCCTCCGGACGGTCTTCCCCGACCGGCGGGAGCGCGCCACCGCGATCGGCGTCTGGACCGCCACCGCCGCGATCGGTGCCGCCACCGGGCCGGTGCTCGGCGGCTTCCTCGTCGAGAACTACTGGTGGGGCTCCGTCTTCCTCATCAACATCCCGCTGATGGCGCTCATCCTGCCGCTCGGCCGCCGCCTCCTCCCCGAGTCCCGGGGAGCCGCCGGCGGCCCCTGGGACGTCCTCGGCGCGCTCATGGCCGCGGCCGGCATCCTCGGCTGCGTCCTCGGGATCAAGCGCGCGGGCGCCGGCGACCCGCTGCTCGCCCTCCCGACCGCCGGGCCGCTGCTCGTCGGAGCCGCGCTCCTCGTCCTCTTCGTACGACGGCAGAAGCGGCGCCCGCACCCGCTGATCGACATACGGCTCTTCTCCCGGGCGGCCTTCACCACCTCGGTCGGCTGCATCGTGATCGCCATGCTGGCCCTGGTCGGCCTCCAGCTGATCGCCGTCCAGTACCTCCAGCTGGTCATCGGCCTCAGCCCCCTGGAGACCGGGCTCCGGCTCCTCCCGCTGACCTTCGCCGCCATGGCGGCCGGCGCCACCGGCTCGTACACCCTGCGCAGGGTCGGGCCGCGCCGGATGGTCGGCTGGGGCTTCCTGCTCACGGCCTCCGCCGTCCTGCTGCTCACGCTCATGGGGCAGCACGACCGGCCGCTGCTGCTCACGGTGGGCTTCGTGCTGCTCGGTTTCGGCCTGCAGACAACGCTCTTCTCGGCGTACGAGTCGATGCTCAGCGAGGCACCGCCGCGGAGCGCGGGCGCGGCGGCGGCGATCGGCGAGACCTCGTACCAGCTGGGAGCCGGCATGGGCACCGCCATGCTCGGCAGTGTGATGAACGCGGCCTACGCCCCCGGGCTCGGCGGGGTCCCCGGGGTGCCCGCGGAGGCGAGCCGGGCCGCCGCGAACTCGCTCGGCGAGGCGTACAAGGTGGCCGATCAGCTCGGCGGCACGGCCGGTGACGCGCTGCACCACGCCGCCCGGCACTCCTTCGTGACCGGCCTGCACGTCACGCTCTTCGTGAGCGCCGCGCTGCTGATCGTCGGCGCGCTGATGGCGCGGCGACTGCCCCGGATCATGGAGTGTCCGGTGGATCAGGAAGAGGCCTTCGACGCGGCGGTGACGCCGGATGCGTTCATGGCCCCGGAGGGCCCGGAGGGCCCGGACCGGGATGCGGAGCCCCGGGGCACGGAGCCGGCCGGGGCGACGGGGGCGGGAGCGCCTGATGCGGCGCCCGCCGGTCCGGCGGAGCGCGCGGGTGCCTCGGCGACGGCCGGCCTTCCGGAGCAGCCCGGTACTTCGGAGCGGCCCGGTCCGTCGGAGCGGACCGTTTCTCCGGAGCCGCCCGGTTCCTCGGAGCGGACCGTTTCTCCGGAGCGATCCGGTACTTCGGAGCGGTCCGGTTCTCCGGAGGCGTCCGAGCCGCGGGTGCCCGCGACCCGGGAAGCGATCGAGTCCGCCGGCTCGGGACGTCCGGCGCACTGACCCGACCCCGTCGGGAGATGCCCGGCCGGGCCGGCGGACCCGCTCAGCTCTGGTTGAAGAAACCGTCCTGCTGACGCCGGCCCGTCTCGCCGGTGACGATCTGGGTGTCGGCGGGGGTCAGCAGGAAGACCCGCGTCGCGACGCGCTCGATCGAGCCGCGCAGACCGAAGGCGAGACCGGCGGCGAAGTCCACGACGCGCTTGGCGTCGTTCGGCTCCATCGCGGTCAGGTTCACGATCACCGGAACCCCGTCGCGGAAGAGCTCGCCGATGCCCCGGGCGTCCCGGAAGCCGTCCGGGGAGACGGTGGCGATCCGGCGGCCCCGATCCTCGGCGGTGTCCGTGGCCACCCGGACCCGGGGGTCCGTCACCCAGGCGTCGCCGCCCTCGGCACCGTCGGCGTACTCGTCGTCGTAGTAACGCTCGTCGTTGTCCTCGACGAGTCCCAGCCAGGCACTCGCCTTGCGCACCGATCCCATGGACGCCTCCTTTCAGCGCGGTCACTTGTGGTTCCGCAATCCCTATCGTCGTCCATGATGCGGATCGCGCGCCAAGTGGATAGGCGCCGCGCAGGGGATTCGTGACGGTACTGGTGCAGAACGTGAGGGCCGTTTCCTGGCGATTCGTCAGGAAACTTGCGGTATGCGGGGCCTGATGGAGGGCCATGTAGCTGAAAATATGAAAGTCGGGCCACAAGGGTGACGATGGGCGCGTACGGGTGAACGGCACCGCTCGCTACGATGCCGCGAGGCCGCTCGGCGGACCTTCGCCCGCCACAGCCCACGACTCACGGGGGAGTCCTTGTTCGGAATCGTCAGGCCCTGCACCCACCGTCTCACCGACGGACTCAAGACCGAGTGGATGGCCCACCTCTGCGGCCTCTGCCTGGCACTCCGCGCCGACCACGGGCAGTTCGCCCGGGTCGTCACCAACTACGACGGGCTCATCGTCTCCGTCCTGACGGAGGCTCAGACCGGCGTGACCGAGGCAGGCCGCCGCACGGCCGGGCCCTGCGCGCTGCGCGCCATGCGGACCGCGCCCGTCGCCCGCGGCGAGGGCGCCAGGCTCGCCGCCGCCGTCTCGCTCGTCCTCGCCTCGGCGAAGGTACGGGACCACGTCGCCGACCGGGACGGCCTGTTGGCCCGCCGGCCCGTCGCCGCCGCGGCCCGCCGCGTCGCCCGCTCCTGGGACAAGGCCGGGGCCAGGACCGGCCGGGCCCTCGGCTTCGACACGGCCGTCCTCGTCGACGCCGTCGACCGCCAGACCGGGATCGAGTCCCTCGCCGGCATCGGCACCCCCCTGCTCGCCGTCACCGAACCGACCGAGACCGCGACCGCCGCCGCCTTCGCGCACACCGCCGTCCTCGCGGGCCGGCCGGACAACGCGGCGCCGCTCGCCGAGGCCGGCCGCCTCTTCGGCCGCCTCGCCCACCTCCTCGACGCCGTCGAGGACCAGACCGCCGACGCCGCGACCGGCGCCTGGAACCCGCTCACCGCCACCGGCACCTCCCGCGAGGAGGCCCGCCGGCTCGCCGACGACGCCCTCCACGGCATCCGCCTCGCCCTGAAGGACGCCGAGTTCGCCGACGCCAGGCTCGCCCACGTCCTCCTCGCCCACGAGCTGCGCTCCTCGGTCGACCGCGCCTTCGGCACGACCAGCTGCTCGCACGGGGCGCCGGGAGCGGGGCAGGGGCCGGTGCCGGGGAATCCGTACGGGGGCGGGGCCCCCGGCCCGTACGGGTCGCAGAACCCCTACGGGGGGAACCCGTACGGGGGCGGAAACCCCTACGGTGGTGGCCCCATGGGTCCTGGCGGACCCGGCGGCCTGCCGCCGCAGTTCGGCGGCGGTGCGCCCCAGGCCCCCAAGCCGCGCGGCTTCCTCGCCGGGTGCGCCATGTTCACCTGGCTGTTCTGCACCTGCCAGATCTGCTGCGCCAAGGAATACGAGGGGCCCTGGTCCCGCAAGAAGCGCGAGGGCTGCTGCTACGACTGCGACTGCCCCGACTGCTCGGGCTGCGACTGCTGCTGTCCCTGCGACGGCTGCTGACGGCCCGTCGGCCGGCGGGGCACGCCGCCCCGCCGGCCGGCCCGCTACTTCTTCGGCGCCGGGATCTCCGGCGGGGAGATCCGTGACGTGGCGATGCCCGAGCCCGTCACTCCCCACTTCCTCAGGATCCGGTCGTACGTCCCGTCGGCCTTCAGGCCGTTCACCGCGGCCTGGAAGGCCGGCGCGAGCGGGGTGCCCTTCCTGAAGGCGAAGCCGACGTCGAGGCGCCGGTACTCGTTGAGGAACTTCAGGTTCTTCTGCTGCGTCACCGCGTACCGCACGCCGTTGATCGTGTTCATCACGACATCGCTGCGGCCCTGCTGGAGAGACATCCAGATCGCCCCCGTCTCGCTGTAGACGTTCACCTCGTACGCCGGCTTCCCGGCCTCCGCGCACCGGCCCTTGTTCTTCTCCAGGGTCTGCTCGAAGGTGGTGCCCGCGTTCACGGCCACCTTCAGGCCGCACAGCTGGGTCAGGTCCGTGACCGCCTTCAGTTTGCTGTCCGCCCGGGCGGCGAAGCCCTGCCCGTCGTTGACGTACGTCACGAAGTCGATGGTCTTCCGCCGCTCCTCGGTCACGCCGAAGTTCCCGGTGCCGACGTCGTACTTGCCGCTGCCGAGCGCCGGAAGGATCGCCTCGAAGCCGACCACCTCGCGCTTCAGCTCCAGACCGAGGGCCTTCGCCACGGCGGCCGAGAAGTCGGCGTCCACGCCCACGACGGTCCTGCCGTCCGGCAGATAGGCCGAGCTGGGCGGAGTGCCCACCGAGGAGGCGAGCGCCAGGCTGCCGCGCTGCCGCACGTCGGCGGGGAGAAGCTTCGCCGCCGCCTCGTTCTTCTTCACCGCCGCGACCACGTCCTCGGCCGGGAGCGCGCCCTGCGCTCCGGTGGCCCCGGCCGGGGCGGTCGCGGGCTCGCCGCCCGCGCAGGCGGTCAGGCCGAGCGCGGCGGCGGTGATCAGGGCGAAGGCGAGGGCGGTGCGTGCGGTGCCGGAACTCGTGCGCGTACTCATGGCTTCGGGTTCTCCAGGAATTTCTCGAACGGCAGCGGGCCGATCGACTCGGGATCGGCGGACACGTCGAAGAGCGGGCGGTAGCCGCTGGCCAGGTAGAGGCCCTTGGCCTCCGGCTGGCGCGGCCCCGTCGTCAGATAGATCCGGGAGTAGCCGCGGGCGGCGGCCTCCCGTTCGAGCACGGTGAGGACACGGCGGGCGAGGCCGCGCCTGCGGTGCGCCGAATGCGTCCAGATCCGTTTCAGTTCGGCGGTCGTGTCGTCGTAGCGGCGGTAGGCGCCGCCCGCCACGGGCCTGCCCTGCTCCAGGAGGAGCAGGAAGGCGCCGTGCGGCGGGGCGAACTCCGCCGCCGGGTAGCGGCTCAGATCGTGCGCGGAGCCGTACCGGCTCGTGTACTCGTACGCCAGCTCGTCGAGGAGCGGGCGCGCCAGGGGGTCGGTGGTCGTGGTCCGGTGCACGGACAACGCGAAGGTCATGACGGTCCTTCACGGCGAAGGAGGGCAGGAGAGAGCTGCTCGAAGAAGCTCGAAGAAGCTCGACAAAAGGGAAGGGCAGAGCGAGGGGAGGGAGAGCTCAGGCGCTCACGAGGGGCCTGGGTGTGAAGGCGCCGCGGAAAACAGCACGCGGGCGGGGCGAAGCGGCGGGTCGGCTCAACAGGAAGAGGACCACACGCGACCGAAGTCGATGTGGGAGCGCGTGACCAGCTGCTGCGGATGCATGGCCCCAGTGGAACAGGCATCCGTGACCGCGTCAACCACGATGAGACGTACGGCTCACAGTGCGGACACCCTTGACAGCGGGGCGTGTTGACCGCATAGCCTCGAGGGGCGGATCGGGCTGAGGGGCCCGGATCCGCGGCTCAGCGCGTGTGAAGGCGCACCCCCGTGTTCGATCCGCCCTCTGGCATCCACGGAGCCCTCGCATGTCCGCGACCCTCGTCAAAACCCCCTCCACGGCCCCGCCGGCCGAACCACCCCCGCGCGTCGTCCCCGCCCGCCGCACCGGCCAGTGGACCGCCGCAGCCGTCGTCCTCGTCCTGATCGCGCTCGCCCTCGTCTCGGTCGTCCGCAACAAGGCCTTTCAATGGGACGTCGTCGCCGAGTACTTCACCTCCGCGTCCGTCCTGCGCGGCCTCGGCCTCACCCTGTGGCTGACCGCCCTCGTCATGGCCCTCGGCTTCGTCCTCGGCACCCTGCTCGCCGCCCTCAGGCTCTCCGCCAACCCCGTGCTCCGCGCGGTCAGCTGGGGCTACGTCTGGTTCTTCAGGTCCACCCCGATCCTGGTCCAGCTGCTCTTCTGGTTCAACATCGGCGTGCTCTACCCGCAGATCCTCGGCGTGAACACGGTCAACCTCCTCGGACCCGTCGCCGTCGCCGTCATCGGCCTCACCCTGCACGAGGCCGCCTACGCCGCCGAGGTCGTCCGCGGCGGCATCCTCTCCGTCGACCGCGGCCAGATCGAGGCCGCCCAGTCCCTCGGCCTCGGCCGGTGGCGCCGGCTCTCCCGGATCGTGCTGCCGCAGGCCATGCGCGCGATCGTCCCGCCCGCCGGGAACATGCTGATCGGCACCCTCAAGGGCACCTCGATCGTCTCCGTCATCGCCGTCCAGGACCTGCTCTACTCGACCCAGCTCGTCTACCACCGCACGTACGAGATCATCCCGCTGCTGCTCGTCGCCACGCTCTGGTACGTCGCCGTCACCTCGGTCCTCGGCATCGGCCAGTACTACGTCGAGCGGCACTACGCACGCGGCACGGCCGGTGCGCGATGAGCCCGCGCCCCTCCCTCGTCATCGTGGGCGCCGGGCCGCGGGGGACCGGCTTCCTCGAACGGCTCGCCGCCAGCCTCCCCGAGCTGTACGGCGACCACCCCCTCGACGTCCACCTCGTCGACCCGCACCCGCCAGGCCCCGGCCGGATCTGGCGCACCGAACAGTCCCCGCTGCTCTGGATGAACTCCCAGGCCGAGGACGTCACGATGTTCACCGACGAGACCGTGGACCTCGCAGGACCCGTCCGCCCCGGCCCCACCCTCGCCGAATGGGCCGGCATCGACGGCCGCACCTTCCCCACCCGCCCCCAGCAGGGCGCCTATCTCCGCTGGGTGTACGAGCGGGCCCGCGACGCCCTGCCCGCCTCCGTCACCGTCCACGAGCACCGCACCACCGCCCTGCGGATCGGCGGTCCCCGCGACGGACGCCAGCGGGTCTGGCTCCAGGGCGGCGCCGAGCCCCTCCTCGCCGACCTCGTCGTGCTCACCGTCGGCCACCTCGACGCCGCACCCGACCCGGAACAGCGCGAGCTCGCCGCCTTCGCCGCCCGCCACCGGCTCGTCCACCTCCCGCCCGACTTCACCGCCGACACCGACCTCGCCGCGCTGCCCGCCGGTGAACCCGTCCTCGTCCGCGGCTTCGGCCTCGCCTTCGTCGACCTCATGGTGCTGCTCACCGAGGGCCGCGGCGGACGGTACGAGGACGAGGACGGCGAACTCGTCTACGTGCCCTCCGGCAAGGAGCCGGTGCTCCACGTCGGATCGCGGCGGGGCGTCCCGTACCACTCGAAGATCGGCTACGTCCTCGACGGCGAACGGCCCCCGCTGCCCCGCTTCTTCGGCACCGAGCAGACCGACGCCCTGCTGAAGCGGACCGGACCGGTCGACTTCCGGCGCGACGTCTGGCCGCTCATCGACAAGGAACTCGGCTGGGCCCACTACCACCGGCTCTTCTCCACCCACCCCGAGCGGACCGCGCTCGCCTGGAGCGACTTCGCGAAGGCCTACGAGGAGGCGCCGCCGCGCGGGGCCGAGATCGCCGCGGTCGTCGCCGCCGCCGTCCCCGACCCCGCCGACCGGCTCGACCTCGACGCCCTCGACCACCCCCTGGACGGCATCCGCTACGCCTCCGCGGAAGCCCTCCAGCAGGGCCTGCGCGACTACATCACCGACGACCTGACCCGCCGCCACGACCCCGCCCACAGCCCCGACGCCGCCGTCTTCGCCGGACTGCTCTCCGTCTACGGCCAGCTCCTGCGGCTCGGCAAGCGTCTGGACCCCGGCGCCTGGTGGCACGGCTTCTTCAGCTACCTCGCCTCCGGACCGCCCGGCCCCCGGCTCCGGCAGCTCCTCGCACTCTCCCGCGCCGGCGTCGTCCGCTTCCTCGGCCCCCAGGTCACCGTCGAGACCGACGAGGAACGCGGCCTCTTCCGGGCCGCGTCCGCCGCCGTACCGGGGGAGTGGACCGAGGCCCGCGCCCTCGTCGAGGCCCGGATCCCCGACCCCACCCCGGAGCTCACCGGCAGCCCGCTCCTTCGCGCCCTGTACGAGGAGGGGACCAGGACCACCACCGGCGGCCTGCTCGTCGTCGACCCCGTCGACGGCCGGATCCTGGAGCACGACGGGCGCCCGCACCCGCGCCGCTTCGCCCTCGGCCCGCACACCACCGCCCGCACCGGGAGCGCCTTCACCCGGCCCCGTACCGGCGGGGTCGCCTTCGGGCAGAACGACGTCGCCGCGCGGGCCGCCCTGGCCTTCCTGCGCGAGCGGGAGTGTCGGCTCCCCGCCCCGCTGAGCGCCTGAACCGCGCCGCCCTTCTCCTCTTCCGTGCCCCGTTCCCGAGGAACCGCCATGTCTCTCACCAGCGATCCGCCCGCCACCGTCCGGCCCACGAAAGACCCCGTCGCCACGCCGTCCGCGTCCGCCGCACTCGTGGTCGTCCCGGTGCGGCACCCCTGGCGCTGGGCCGCCGTCGCCGTCACCGCCGTGCTGCTCACCCAGTTCGTCCACGGGCTCGTCACCAACCCCGGCTGGGAATGGGACGTCTTCGCCGCCTTCTTCACCACCGACACGATCCTGCGTGCCGTGTGGGTCACCCTCCAGCTCACCTTCCACGGCACCGCGCTCGGCTTCGCGATCGGCATCGTCCTCGCCTTCATGCGCCTGTCCGCCAGCCCGTTCCTGCGGTCGGTCGCCTTCGGCTACATCTGGGCCTTCCGCTCCATCCCGCTCATCGTCCAGCTGCTCTTCTGGTTCAACCTGGCCTACCTCTACAAGGAACTGAGCATCGGCATCCCCTTCGGGCCGAGCTTCCTCTCCTTCGACACGATGGGCCTCGTCGGCGAGATGAGCGCCGCCGTCCTCGGCCTCGCCCTCCACCAGGCGGCCTACGCGGCGGAGATCGTCCGGGGCGGGGTACTCGCCGTGGACGAGGGCCAGCTGGAGGCCGCGGCCTCCCTCGGCATCCCCCGGCTCCGGCAGCTGCGGCGGATCGTGCTGCCGCAGGCGATGCGCTCGATCCTGCCCAACGCCGCCAACGAGATCATCTCGCTCTTCAAGGGCACCTCGATCGTCTCCGTCATGGCGATCGGCGAACTCTTCTACCAGGTCCAGGTCGTCTACGGCCGCAACGGACGTGTCGTCCCGCTGCTCATGGTCGCCACCGCCTGGTACGTCCTGCTCACCACCGCGCTCTCCGTCGTCCAGCACTACGTCGAACGCCACTACGCGAAGGGGAGCGCCCGATGAGCTCCGTCACCGCCACCGCCACCGCCACCGCCAAGGTCGAGATCCGCGCCGTCCACAAGCGCTTCGGCGCCCTCCACGTCCTGCGCGGCATCGACCTCGACGTCCGGGCCGGCGAGGTCACCGTCGTCCTCGGCCCCTCGGGCTCCGGAAAGTCCACCCTGCTGCGGACCATCAACCACCTGGAGAAGGTCGACAGCGGCACGGTCGGCGTGGACGGCGTCCTCGTCGGCTACCGCCGCTCCGGGAACAAGCTCTACGAGCTGCGCGAACGCGAGATCCTCAGGCAGCGCACCCGGATCGGCTTCGTCTTCCAGAACTTCCACCTCTTCCCGCACCTCACCGTCCTGGAGAACATCGTCGAGGCCCCCGTCTCGGCCCTGAAACGCCCCCGCAAGGACGCCGAGGCCGCGGCCCGGAAGCTCCTCGAACGCGTCGGACTCGCCGACAAGGCGGAGGCGTACCCCAAGCAGCTCTCCGGCGGGCAGCAGCAGCGGGTCGCCATCGCCCGCGCGCTCGCCCTGGAACCGGGCCTGCTCCTCTTCGACGAGCCGACGTCCGCGCTCGACCCCGAACTCGTCGGCGAGGTCCTCGACGTCATCAAGGACCTGGCCGCCTCCGGCACCACCATGATCGTCGTCACCCACGAGATCGGCTTCGCCCGCGAGGTCGCCGACACCGTGGTCTTCATGGACGAGGGCCGGATCGTCGAGCAGGGCCCGCCCGCCGAGGTGCTCGACAGTCCGCGCCACGAGCGGACCCGCGCCTTCCTCTCCAAGGTCCTCTGACCCGCCTCTCATCCACAGGAGCAGTACTGCCATGAAGACCCGTCGCATCCTCCTCACCGCCCTCGCCCCGCTCACCGCCCTCGGCCTCCTCACCGCCTGCGGCTCGGGCGACGCCGCCGTCGGCGAGATCAGGCCGGAGGGGCAGAAGGACACCGGCATCAACGTGGGCCCGAACCAGAACCGCGTCCACACCGCCGAGGTCGACGCGATCGCCGCCAAGCTCCCCGAGGCCGTCCGCGAGAGAGGCACCCTGATCCTCGGCGTCTCCGCGAAGAGCAACCCGCCGCTCGCCTTCCGCGCCACCGACGACACGACGCTGATCGGCGTCGAGCTCGACCTGGCCACCCTGGTCGCCGACACCCTCGGCCTGAAGCCCGAGTTCAACCCGGTCTCCTGGGAGAACCTCTTCGTCGGCCTGGACAGCGGCAAGTACGACGGCGTCTTCTCCAACGTCACCGTCACCGAGGAGCGCAAGGACAAGTACGACTTCGCGACCTACCGCCTCGACGACCTCGCCTTCGAGGCGAAGAAGGGCTCCGGCTGGACGGTGAAGGGCCCCGAGGACGTGTCGGGCAAGCGGATCGCCGTCGGCAGCGGCACCAACCAGGAGAAGATCCTCGTCGACTGGTCCCGGCAGAACGAGAAGGCCGGCCGCAAGGGCGTCGACATCAAGTACTACGACAACACGACCGACTACTACCTCGCCCTCCAGTCCGGCCGCATCGACGGCTACCTCGGCCCCAACCCCACCGTCGCGTACCACGTGGCCTCCGCCGGACAGACCGAGGCCGTGGGCAAGTTCTCCGGAGCGGGCGCCGGACTCCAGGGCAAGATCGCGGCCACCACGAAGAAGGACAGCGGCCTGGTCGCCGCCTACGCGGCCGCCATCGACCACATCGTCGAGAACGGCACCTACGCGCAGGTCCTCAAGCGGTGGGGGCTGAGCGCGGAGGCCGTGCCGAAGTCGGAGATCAACCCGCCCGGCCTGCCCCGCACCCAGAACTGACCCCAGCCCCGACTGTTCCGAGAGAACCGGACCGGACGACCCGCCGGGCGACCCGAGGTACGACCCGCCGGGCGACCCGAGGTACGAACCGACGGACGACCCGAGGTGCGACCCGACGGACGACCCGCTGACGAACCGACGGACGACCCGCGGACGAACCGACGGACGACCCGCGGACGAACCGACGGACGACCCGCCCCGGAACCGCCCCGGAACCGCCCGGAACCGCACCGAGAGAGACCGCATGACCACCAGCACCCGACCGCTCCACCTCGCCGCCGAGCTCGCCCCGGGCCCCGGCCGGGCGGCCCGCCCCGGCCCGGACACCGCCGCCCGTACGGTCGCGCTCGCCCGGCTCGCCGAGGCCGCCGCGCTCGACTTCCTCACCCACGACGACTCCTTCGCCGGGCCGGGCCTCGACGCGCTCGCCGTCCTCGCCCGGGTCGCCCCCGAGACCCGCTCCATCGGCCTCGTGCCGACCGTGACCACCACCCACACCGAGCCCTTCCACGTCCAGGCCGCCGTCGCCACCCTCGACTGGGTGAGCCGGGGCCGGGCCGGCTGGCGGATCGCGGTCTCCCCGACCGGGGCCGAGGCCCGGCTCCTCGGCCGCCGCCCGGCGCCGCCCACCGCCGAGCTCTGGCAGGAGGCGGGCGAGGTCGCCGAGGTCTCCCGGAAGCTGTGGGACAGCTGGGAGGACGACGCCGAGATACGGGACGTGGCGACCGGACGGTTCGTCGACCGCCGCAAGCTGCACCACGTCGACTTCCAGGGCGCGACCTTCTCGGTCAAGGGCCCTTCGACCGTGCCCCGGCCTCCGCAGGGCAACCCGGTGACCGTCGTCGACGCCACCCGCCCCGCCGCCCGGGACACCGCCGCCCACCACGCCGACGTGGCCCTGATCCGGGCCGCCTCCGCCGAGGAGGCCGCCGCCCTCCGCGCCGCACTGCACCGGGCGGCCCGCGCCCACGGCCGGGACCCCGGGCAGCTGCGCGTCCTGCTCTCGCTGGCCGTCGACCTCGACGCGTACGAGGGCGGGCCCGGGGCGCTCGCCGAGCTGATCGCCGGCTGGCACGGGGGCGGCGCGGTCGACGGCTTCCACCTCGTGCCGGCCGTGCCGGAGCGGGACCTGGAGCGGTTCGCCGCGGGGACCGCGGCCCGGCTCAGGGACCGCGGCCTGTTCCGTACGGCCTACGAGGGCGCCACCCTCCGCGACCACCTGGGGCTCGCCCGACCGGTCAGCCAGTACGCGACGGCGGGAGCATCCGCATGAGCCGGGGCAGGAAGCAGATCCATCTCGCCGCGCACTTCCCCGGCGTCAACTCCACCACCGTCTGGGCCGATCCGCGCTCCGGCTCGCAGATCGACTTCTCCTCCTTCGAGCACCTGGCCAGGACCGCGGAGCGCGGGCTCTTCGACTTCTTCTTCCTCGCCGAGGGGCTGCGGCTGCGCGAGCACGCGGGGCGGATCCACGACCTGGACGTCGTCGGCCGGCCCGAGTCGATCACCGTCCTGAACGCGCTCGCGGCCGTCACCGACCGGCTCGGCCTGGCCGCCACGGTCAACGCCACCTTCAACGAGCCGTACGAACTGGCCCGGCGGCTCGCCTCGCTGGACCACCTCAGCGCGGGCCGGGCCGCCTGGAACGTGGTCACCTCGTCCGACGCGTTCACCGGCGAGAACTTCCGGCGCGGCGGCTACCTGGACCGCGCCGACAGGTACACCCGGGCCGCCGAGTTCCTCGGCACCGTCCGGGAGCTGTGGGACTCCTGGACCCCGGACGGCGGGCCGAGGCCCTTCGCGCACAGCGGGCCGCAGTTCCGGATCGAGGGCGAGTTCCCCGTACCGCGCTCCCCGCAGGGGCAGCCGGTCGTCATCCAGGCCGGGGACTCCGCCGAGGGGCGGGAGTTCGCGGCCTCGGCCGCCGACGTGATCTTCACCCGGCACTCCACCCCGGAGGCCGGCCGGGAGTTCTACGCCGACGTCAAGGGGCGCCTCGCCCGGTACGGGAGGGACCCCGGCGACCTGAAGGTCATGCCGGGGGTGACGTACGTCCTCGGCGACACCGACGCCGACGCGCAGGAGCGGGCGACCGGGATCCGCCGGCAGCAGGTCTCCCCGCAGAACGCGATCCTCGCGCTCGAACAGGTCTGGGGCCGCGACCTGTCCGGCTACGACCCCGACGGGCCGCTCCCGGACATCGACCCCGACCCGGACTCCGCGCTCGTCCAGGGCCGGGTGCGGGTCGCCGACCCGGTCGCGGTGGCCAGGAAGTGGCGGGCGCTCTCCGAGGCCAAGGGGCTCTCGATCCGGCAGACGGTCATCGAGTCGACGACCCGGCAGTCCTTCGTGGGCTCCCCCGCGACGGTCGCGGCGGCCCTGGAGGAGTTCGTCGCCACGGACGCCGCCGACGGCTTCATCCTCGTCCCGCACCTCACTCCCGGCGGCCTCGACGACTTCGTCGACCGGGTCGTCCCGCTGCTCCAGGAACGCGGGGTCTTCCGTACGGAGTACACGGGCACCACGCTGCGCTCGCACCTCGGCCTGGCCGAACCCGTATGGAAAGGTGGAACACCATGAGCAACGATCCCCAACAGGACGCGCTGGACTGGCAGCACTGGCACGAGCAGCGTGAGGCCGCGGTCGCCTCCTCGTACGGCCCGCTCTCCCTCACGGGCACCCACTGGCTCGCGGACTTCCCCCAGGGGCGCATTCCGGCCGTTCCCGGCGAGTGGCGCGAGGACGGCGACGAGGTGGTCCTGACGGCGGGCGCCGAGGACGGGCTCACCGTCGACGGCAAGCCCTTCACCGGCACGGTCCGGCTCACCGCCGACCACGCCCCGATCCACGAGTCCCGGGTCGAGTCGGCGGGCCGGCGGCTCGTGGTGCTGCGGCGCGAAGGGCTCTGGGCGGTACGGGACTTCGACCCCGGCTCGGAGGCGCGCCGGGCCTTCCGGGGGATCGAGGCCACGCCGTACGACGCGCGCTGGGTGGTGCCCGGCGTGTTCCGTCCGTACCCGGAGACGCGCAGCGTACGGGTCGAGAACGCCGACGGCCGGGAGCGCGGTCTCGGCCTCGCCGGGGAGCTGGTCTTCGAGCTGCACGGCGGCGTGCACGTCCTCCAGGTGGCCGTCGAGGACGACGGCTCCTTGTGGGCGGTCTTCGCGGACTCCACCAGCGGCCGGGACAGCTACCGCTTCCGTTTCCTGCGGCCCGGGGCCCCGGCGGCGGACGGCTCGGTGACGGTCGACTTCAACCGTGCGCTGCTGCCGCCGTGCGCCTTCGCGGACCACTTCATCTGCCCGTTCCCGCCGCCGGGGAACACGCTCGACACCGCGGTGGCGGCGGGGGAGCGGCGGCTGAGCCCGGCCTGACCAGGGCTTCTTCTGGTGGGTGGCGCCCCCGGCCGCGATGGCCGGGGGCGCCCGTCCGTACGGCGGTCTTGTGCGTCCGCTCCGGGAGGGCCACTATCACAGGCGGTGCATGTCAGGAACACGTCACCTGATGGCGCCTCACGGGCCCGCCATCCACGGGCCCCTCCGCTTTTCCCAGAAGGAGAATTGTGAGGAGCACAGTGAGGAACACCCGCACCCGACTGCTCGCCGTCGCCGCCGGTCTCGCCGCCGCGACCGCCCTCGGACTCCCCGGTGCCCAGGCCGCCCCCGTGCCCGGCCCCGCCGGAGCCGCCCAGCTCGCCCGCGCCGACGCCGCCGTCGAGGCCGCCGGGGTCGGCGGCACCGCCTGGTACGTCGACGAGACGTCGGGCCGGGTCGTCGTCACCGCCGACTCCACCGTCACCGACGCGGGACTCGCGAAGATCCAGAGAGCGGCCGGCGCCGACGCCGGGGCGCTCCGCGTCCAGCGCACCCCCGGCGTCTTCAGGCCGCTCCTCGGCGCCGGAGACGCCATCTACGGCGGCGGCTACCGCTGTTCGCTCGGCTTCAACGTGCGCAGCGGCTCCACCTACTACTTCCTGACCGCCGGCCACTGCGGCAACGTCGCCAACACCTGGTACACCAACTCGGCGCAGTCGACCCTGATCGGCGCCACCGTCGGCTCCAGCTTCCCGGGCAACGACTACGCCCTCGTCCGCTACGACAACACCTCGCTCACCCACACCGGCGGCTTCACCGCGGCCGACGCCTACGTGGGCGAGTCCGTCAAGCGCTCCGGCTCCACCACCGGCACCCGCGGCGGCACGGTCACCGGCCTCAACGCCACCGTCCACTACTCCAGCGGCGGCACGGTGAAGGGCCTGATCCAGACCAACGTCTGCGCCGAGCCCGGCGATTCGGGCGGCGCGATGTACGACGGCACCAAGGCGCTCGGCCTCACCTCCGGCGGCAGCGGCAACTGCTCGACCGGCGGCACCACCTTCTTCCAGCCGGTGCCGGAGGCCCTCGCCAAGTACAACGTCAGCCTCTTCTGACTCTTCTGATCCCCGCACGGACACCCACTCATCCCCCCCCACAGGAGGAACAAGAAGTGAGGACCACGCGCACCACCCCCACGAAGAAGTTCCGGCTGCTCGCCCTCACCGCCGGTCTCGTCGCCGCCGCCGCGACGCTCGGCGTCCCCACCGCGAACGCCGACTCCGCCCAGACGTTCAGCGCCACCCAACTCTCCGCCGCCGGTGACGCCGTCCTCGCCGCCGACGTGGCGGGCACCGCCTGGCGCGTCGACGACGCCACCGGCACGCTCGTCGTCACCGCCGACTCCACCGTCTCCCAGGCCGAGATCGCGAAGATCAAGCACCGGGCCGGGGCCAACGCGGGGGCGCTGCGCATCGAGCGCACCCCGGGCACCTTCAACAAGCTGATCTCCGGCGGCGACGCCATCTACGCGAGCAGCTGGCGCTGCTCGCTCGGCTTCAACGTCAAGGACAGCGCGGGGAACTACTACTTCCTCACCGCCGGCCACTGCACCGACGGCGCCGGCACCTGGTGGTCCAACTCGTCCCACACCACCGTGCTCGGGTCCACGGCCGGGTCGAGCTTCCCGACCAACGACTACGGCATCGTGCGCTACACCAACACCTCGGTGACCAAGTCCGGCACCGTCGGCAGCGTCGACATCACCAGCGCCGCCAACGCCACCGTCGGCATGTCCGTCACCCGTCGCGGCTCCACCACCGGCATCCACAGCGGCTCGGTGACCGGCCTCAACGCCACCGTGAACTACGGCGGCGGCGACATCGTCTACGGCATGATCCAGACCAACGTCTGCGCCGAGCCCGGCGACTCCGGCGGCCCGCTCTACTCGGGCAGCAAGGCGATCGGTCTCACCTCGGGCGGCAGCGGCAACTGCTCCTCGGGCGGGACGACCTTCTTCCAGCCCGTGACGGAGGCGCTCAGCGCGTACGGGGTCAGCGTCTACTGATCCCTGCTCCGCGTCCCTGCTCCGAACGGTCCCTCCGGCTGCCGACGGCGGCCGGAGGGACCGTGCTTTCCAGGCTCTCAGGTTTTGACGTCGCCCAGCTCCGCGGCGATCGGCTCCCCGTTCGGCTTCCGCTTCAGCGAGGACATCAGCAGCGTCACGGCCGAGCCGACGACCGCCCAGGCCGAGAGGACCAGCATCGAGGCGGTCATGTCGTTGCCCTTGAAGTACGCGATGGAGCGCGCCGCCCAGGTGCCCGCGCCCGGCGGCAGGGCGGGCCCGATCGCCTTCCAGAACGGCGGCAGCATCGGGAGCGGGAAGGCGCCGCCCGCGCTGGGGTTGCCCGCGACGACGATCAGCAGGATCGCGAGGCCGATGCCGACGATCCCGAAGACGGACTGGAGGGCGAGGGTGGCGGCGCCGACGGCGAAGACCACCAGGGCGCCGAGCCCCCACAGCGCCGGGATGCTGCCGGGCAGGGCCCCCAGGATCGGGCCGACGATGACCGCGCCGCCGATGCCGCTGAGCACCGAGTAGAGCGCGAGGACACCGAGCCGGATGATCGCCCGGTGGAGGTTCGCGGGGCGCGATCCCGCGCTGATCGCCAGGATCGCCGCGCAGATGTAGCCGCCGACGCACCAGCCGACGACGAGGTAGAAGGCCGAGAGCCCGTCGAAGTCCTCGGGGGAGGCGGGGGCCACGTCGACCGTCCGCAGGGCGCGCCCCTGGGTCGCCTCCAGCTTGGTGAAGATCGAGTCCAGGGCGGAGGAGAGCACGGTGCCGCCGCCGGAGGCGACGAGCAGGGTGTCGGTGCGGCCGGTGACGTCGACGAGGAGGGCGCCGTCGATGTCCCGGTTCAGGATCTGCGTCCGCGCCTCGGCCTCGTCGGTGACCGTCCGCGGGTCGAGCGGGTCGCCGGGGAGCTTCTCCAGCTGCCCGGTCACCTGTTCGGCGATCCGCTGGGGAGCGACCACGCCGAAGGGCACGTCGGTCGGTTTCGGGTGGTGCAGGGCGCCGACGTACGAGGTGATGAAGAGGAGCTGGAGGGCGAAGACGCCGACGACCAGCAGGAAGGCTCGGGGGGTGACGGCGCTTTTCAGTTCGTCGACGAGGCTCATGCCCCCCAGGCTCCGGGCCGGGGGGTGTTTCCGCAGGTGGGATGGGGCCGAACGAGTTATCGCACGAACGTTCGAAAGTGAGCTAAGGTGGGAACGAGGGGGTGGGAACGTGTGTACGAATTCGATGCGGGAGTGCGGGAGGTGCACCGGCCATGCCAGGTTTCACGCACCTGCACACCGCCTCGGGCTACTCCCTGCGCTACGGCGCCTCGCATCCCGAGCGCCTCGCCGCCCGCGCCGCCGAGCGGGGCATGGACGCGCTCGCCCTGACCGACCGCGACACCCTCTCCGGCACCATCCGCTTCGCCAAGGCGTGCGAGAAGGAGGGCGTCCGCCCGCTGTTCGGCGTGGACCTCGCCTACGAGATCCACGAGGCCCCCGCCGACCAGGGCTCCGCCGACCGGGGATCCACCCGCCGGGTGCCCGTCCGGGGCGGGGCCTTCGTCGACGAGTCCGCGCCCCGCGCCCTCTTCCTCGCCCGCTCCCGCACCGGCTGGGCCGCCCTCTGCGCGATGGTCACCGCCGCCCACGCCCAGGGAGGGGAGCACCCCCTGCTCCCCGGGGACGCCCTGGGTGGCGACGGCGTGTCCGTCCTGCTCGGCCCCGCCTCCGACGTCGGCCGCGCCCTCGCCGCCGGCCGCCCCGACCGGGCCGCCCGGCTGCTCGCCCCCTGGCGCGAGCGGTACGGCGACGCCCTGTGCCTGGAGGCCGTCCACCACGGGCGCGCCGGCACCGGGCCCGGCTCCCTGCGGCTCGCCGCCCGCACCGTCGGCTTCGCCGCCGAACAGGGCGTCCGTCCCGTCCTCGGCAACGCCGTCCGCTACGCCGATCCCGGCCAGGGCCCGGTCGCCGACGTCCTCGACTCCGCCCGCCGCCTCGTCCCCGTCGACCCCCGCAAGGAGCTCGACAGCGGAGAGGCCTGGCTCAAGGGCGCCGGTGACATGCTGGCCGCCGCCGAGCGGATCGTGGAGGCCGCCGGCTTCCGCCGGGACGCCGCCCACCGACTGCTCGACCGGACCGGGGAGGTCGCCGCCGCGTGCCTGGTCGACCCCCAGGACGACCTCGGCATCGGCTCCGCGCACTTCCCGGAGGCGTACCTCGTCGGCGCGGAGCACCGCACCGCCCAGCGCGTCCTCGCCTCCCGGGCCGCCGCCGGCATGGTCCTGAAGGGGTACGAGGGGCGGCGGGACTACTGGGACCGGATGCACCGCGAGCTGGACGTCATCGCCCACCACGGCTTCGCCACCTACTTCCTGACGGTCGCCCAGGTCGTCGACGACGTCCGGTCCATGGGCATCCGGGTCGCCGCCCGCGGCTCCGGCGCCGGCTCCCTCGTGAACCACCTCCTCGGCATCGCCCACGCCGACCCGGTCGAGCACGGCCTGCTGATGGAACGGTTCCTCTCCAAGCGCCGCACCGCCCTGCCCGACATCGACATCGACGTGGAGTCCGCCCGCCGCCTCGAGGTCTACCGGGCGATCATCGACCGCTTCGGCACCGAACGGGTCGCCACCGTCTCCATGCCCGAGACCTACCGGGTCCGCCACGCGGTACGGGACGTGGGCGCCGCCCTCTCCCTGGACCCCGCCGAGACCGACCGGATCGCCAAGGCCTTCCCGCACATCCGCGCCCGGGACGCGATCGCCGCCCTCGACGAACTGCCCGAACTGCGCGAACTCGCGGGCGAGCGCGAGAAGTTCGGCCGGCTCTGGGAGCTGGTCGAGGCGCTCGACGCGCTCCCGCGCGGCATCGCCATGCACCCCTGCGGAGTGCTGCTCTCGGACGCCTCGCTGCTCACCCGTACCCCCGTGGTGCCCACCAGCGGCGAAGGATTCCCCATGTCCCAGTTCGACAAGGAGGACGTGGAGGACCTCGGACTGCTCAAACTCGACGTCCTCGGGGTGCGCATGCAGTCCGCGATGGCCCACGCCGTCGCCGAGGTCGAGCGCGCCACCGGCACCCGGCCGGACATCGACGCGGTCCCGGAGGGCGACCCCGAGACGTACCGGCTCATCCGCTCCACCGAGACCCTCGGCTGCTTCCAGATCGAGTCCCCGGGCCAGCGCGACCTGGTCGGCCGGCTCCAGCCCGCGACCTTCCACGACCTCGTCGTCGACATCTCGCTCTTCCGGCCGGGACCGGTCGCCGCCGACATGGTCCGCCCCTTCATCGAGGCCCGGCACGGCCGCGCCCCCGTCCGCTACCCGCACCCCGACCTGGAGGAGACCCTGAAGGAGACGTACGGCGTGGTCGTCTTCCACGAGCAGATCATCGAGATCGTACGGATCATGACCGGCTGCGACCGGGCCGAGGCCGACCAGGTCCGGCGCGGGCTCTCGGATCCCGGCTCGCAGGGCCGGATCAAGCTCTGGTTCGCCGGGCGGGCCTCGGCCCGGGGGTACGCCGACGAGGTCGTCGCCCGCACCTGGGAGATCGTCGAGGCCTTCGGCTCGTACGGCTTCTGCAAGGCGCACGCGGTGGCCTTCGCCGTGCCGACCTACCAGTCGGCCTGGCTCAAGGCGCACCACCCGGCCGCCTTCTACGCGGGACTGCTCACCCACGACCCCGGCATGTACCCCAAGCGGCTGCTGCTCGCGGACGCGCGGCGGCGCGGGGTGCCGGTGCTGCCGCTCGACGTGAACCGGTCGGCGGTCGCCCATCGCATCGAACTGGTGTCCGATACTCCTGCGGTGTGGGGCCTCCGGCTCGGCCTCACCGACGTCCACGGCATCAGCGAGGCCGAGAGCGCCCGCATCGAGAACGGACAGCCCTACGCCTCCCTGCTCGACTTCTGGGAACGGGCCCGCCCGCGCACCCCCGTCGCCGAACGGCTCGCCCAGGTCGGCGCCCTCGACGCCTTCGGCGCCAACCGCCGCGACCTCCTGCTCCACCTGACCGAACTCCGGCGCATCCACCGGGGAGCCGCCTCCCACGGCGGCCAACTGCCCCTCGCCCAGGGCGGGAAGACCGCCCCCGTCGGCCTGCCCGACCTCGACGAGACCGAACGCCTCAGCGCCGAACTCGGCATCCTCGGCATGGACGCCTCCCGCCACCTCATGAGCGACCACCACGCCTTCCTCCGCGAACTCGGCGTCGTCTCCGCCCAGCGGCTGCGCTCCGTGCGGCACGGCCAGGTCGTCCTGGTCGCCGGAGCCAAGGCCGCCACCCAGACCCCGCCCATCCGCTCCGGGAAACGCGTCATCTTCAGCACCCTCGACGACGGCACCGGCCTGGTCGACCTCGCCTTCTTCGACGACGCCCACGCGGCGTGCGCCCACACCGTCTTCCACTCCTGGCTGCTCCTCGTCCGGGGCGTCGTGCAGCGGCGCGGCCCGCGCAGCCTCAGCGTCGTCGGCTCCGCCGCCTGGAACCTCGCCGAACTCGTCGAACTACGGTCCTCCGGCGGCCTGGACGCGGTGGGGGAGCGGCTCGCGGAAGAGGCGTCCACCCCCGGGGAGAGCACCGACGACGGCCGCCGCATCCGCATGGAGACCGGCTACGAGATGAACCCCTGGGCCGACCTCCAGCCGGCCGGGGAAGGCGCCGCCACCCCGGCGCGGAAGCTCTGGCACAGCAGCCCGGGGAGTGCGGGATGATCCTCTGCGTACGGTTCCGGCTGGAATCCACGGCCGAGGCGGCGACACTGCCCCGACTGGTCGACCTGCTCGGCGAGTTCACCCCCGTCGTCGAGGCGTCCCCGCCCCGCGAGGCGCTCGCCGACGTGCGCGGCGCGCTGCGCTACTTCGGCCGGAGCCCCGCCGAGCTCGCCTCGGTCATCCGGGTCCGCGCGCTCGCCCTGTACGGCGTCGACTGCGTCATCGGCGCCGGGCCCAACCCGATGCTGGCCCGCCTCGCGGCCCGCGAGGCCCGGCCCGGCGCCACCCTGGTCGTCGAGGACCCGGCGGCCTTCCTGCGCGACCGGCCGGTCGTCGCCCTCGACGGCGTCGGCCGCGCCACCGCCCGCACCCTCTGCGGCTACGGACTCGACACCGCCGGCCGCGTCGCCGACGCGCCGCTCGCCGTGCTCCAGCGGCTCGTCGGCGCCAAGGCCGGCCGCGACCTGTGGGAGAGGGCGCGGGGCATCGACCGCACCCCCGTCGTCCCGAACGCGGTCTCCCGGTCGATGGCCGCCGAGCGCGCCTTCCCGCGCGACGAGACCGACCGGACCGAACAGCGCAGGGCCCTCCTCTCGCTCGCCGAAGAACTCGGCGCCCGGCTCCGCGCGGAACGGCAGGTCTGCCGCTCGCTCGCGGTCACCGTCCGGTACGCCGACCGCAGCACCACCACCCGGAGCCGCACCCTGCCCGAACCGACCGCCCACTCGGCGGCCCTCGCCGCCCTCGCGTACGCCGTCCACGACTCCTTCGGCCTCCAGCGGGCCCGGGTACGGGGCATCGCGCTGCGCGCCGAGGGCCTGACGGACGCCGAGGGGGCCGCGCACCAGCTGTCCCTGGATCCGGCGGACGAGAAGACCCGCCGGATCGAGGCGGTGGCCGACCGGGCACGGGCGAGATTCGGCCCGCGAGCGATCCTCCCGGGCTCTCTGGCGGCCTGACAGGCCTTTCACCAGGCTCTTGTGACGACACATCACTTTTTACCGACGCGTAACTTCCCAGCCAGGCTACTCGTGCGTAGCTTGGCTGAAGCGCATCCCCACCGCGCATCCCCACTTGTGGTCCGGACCGCAGGGCACAGCACCCCCACCTTCCCCTTGAGCCGCAAGGAGATCGCCCGATGCTGCCCCGGAAGTCCTGGAAGCACGCCGTCAGAGCGCTGTCCGTCCTGCTCCTGACCGCCGCCGCCACCCTCGCCCCCACCACCGCCGCGCAGGCCGACACCGCCCCCAGCCGCGGCTGGAACGACTTCTCCTGCAAGCCGTCCGCCGCGCACCCGCGGCCCGTCGTCCTCGTCCACGGCACCTTCGGGAACTCCGTCGACAACTGGCTGGCCCTCGCGCCCTATCTGGTCAACCGGGGCTACTGCGTCTTCTCGCTCGACTACGGCCAGCTGCCGGGCGTGCCCCTCTTCAACGGGCTCGGCCCCATCGCCGCGTCCGCCGGACAGCTCGACACCTACGTCGACCAGGTCCTCGCCGCCACCGGTGCCCCCGAAGCCGACCTGGTCGGACACTCGCAGGGCGGCATGATGCCCCGCTGGTACCTCAAGTTCCTCGGCGGGGCCGAGAAGGTGAACACGCTCGTCGGCATCGCCCCCGACAACCACGGCACCACCCTGCTCGGCCTCACCAAGCTCCTGCCGTACTTCCCCGGCGCCGAGGACGTCATCAGCTCCACGACCCCGGGCCTCGCCGACCAGATCGCCGGCTCGGCCTTCATCACCAAGCTCAACGAGGGCGGCGACACCGTGCCGGGGGTCCGGTACCACGTCATCGCGAGCCAGTACGACGAGGTCGTCACCCCGTACCGCACCCAGTTCCTGACCGGCCCGAACGTCACCAACGTCCTCATCCAGGACAAGTGCGCGCTCGACCTGTCCGAGCACGTGGCGATCGGCACGGTGGACCGGGTCACCTTCCACGAGGTGGCCAACGCCCTCGACCCGGCCCACGCGACCCCGACCACCTGCCTCTCGGTCGTCGGCTAGCCGCGGGTCCGGCGCCGCCGGGCCGTCCCGAAGAGCACCACCGCACCGAGCGCGAGCACGGCGGCGCCACCGACCGCGAGATACGGGGTGGTGGCGTCGCCGCCCGTCTCCGCCAGCTCCACACCGGAACCCGAACCAGCGGCGGGGGCGGGCGCGTTGGGCGACGGCTCATGGCGGGGCGCGGTGGTGGCCGCCGCGTCACCGCCGCCATCCCCGTGCCCTCCGTGCCCGCCGTGCTCGACCGAGGACTCGTCCTCGCCGGCCTCGATCTGCTCGTCGGTGGGCGCGGAGGCCGTGGGCGCCGGGGCCGTACCACCGTTGTCCTGCCCGAACACCACGTCCGAGCAGGTGTAGAACGCCTCGGGGGAGTCGGAGCGCTGCCAGATCGAGTAGATGAGATGGCGGCCGGACTTCTTCGGCACGTTCCCCTGGAACACGTAGTCGCCGTTCTGCATCCCCGGGTCGGTCACCGTCACGAACGGCTGCTCCTCCAGGTCCGACCACTTCAGCGGCTTCGACGGGTCGTACCCGTCCTTCGTCACGTACAGCGCGAACGAGCCCTTGTGCGGGGCGGTCCCCTTGTACCGGAAGGTGTGGGATCCGGAGGTCATGCTGCTCGCCGGCCAGTCGGCCCGCGCCAGGTCGAGCCCCCGGTACTTGTCGTTGCCCGCACTGCACAGCTTGCCGTCCGGGATCAACTGCTCGTGCTGCCCCGCGGCGTTGGCGATGTTCACCGCGTTCCAGTCGTAGAACGCCTGCGCCCCGCTCGCCGCCACGGCCGCCTTGCAGGCCGCCGACTTCGGCGCCTCGGGCCCCTCCGCGTAACAGGCCGAGACCCGGCTCACCGGGTCGGTCATCGACCCGTGCGCGAGAGCGGGAGAGACGGCGAGTCCGGACAGGACCAGAGCGGCGGCGGTGACCGCGAACGTACGGCGAGAGGTCATGGGGGGACAGCTCCTTCACGAGGGTGTGTGGGGGGTTGCCGAGCAAACTAGCCCCGGAAGAAGCACGGAAGACGGCCTTTAGGGCCGCGTTAAGGCGGAGGTAAGAGGCGGCTGAGGAACAGCTAGCCGCGCCGTCGGTAGCGGCGCTCCGGGCGGCCCGTTCCGCCGTACCGGAGGGTGACCTCCGCCCGGCCCGTCTCCGCGAAGTACTCCAGGTAGCGGCGGGCACTCACGCGGGAGAGGGAGCCCGCCTCGGCGCACTCCGTCGCCGACAGGCCCTCCGGGTGCGCGCGCAGGACGGAGTCGACCAGGTCGGCCGTGTGGGCGGCGAGGCCCTTCGGGAGTTCGCGGGACCCGCGGGGGCGGGCGCCGAAGATCTGGTCGACGTCCTCCTGCCGGGCCTCGTCGAGCTCGTCGAGGCGGTGGCGCAGCGAGGCCACGTGCCGCAGCTGTTCGTGCAGCGCGGCCTGGGTGAACGGCTTGATCAGATAGTGCAGGGCCCCGGCGCGCAGCGCCGAGCGGATCGTGCCCGCGTCCCGCGCCGCCGTGATGAACAGCGCGTCCGTGGCCAGGCCCGCCGCGCGCAGCTCCCGCAGCACCCGGATGCCGTCCATGTCCGGCAGGAACACGTCGAGGAGCACCAGGTCGGGGCGGAGCCGCTCGGCCGCGCGGAGCGCCTCGGCGCCGCTGTGCGCGACCCCGGACACGGTGAACCCCGCCACCGCCGACACATAGCGGCTGTGCAGCTTGGCGACCATGAAGTCGTCGTCCACGACCAGCACCTTCGTCACGCCGACCCACGCTAGGTCCCGACCACAACGACCACAACGTCCGTTGATTGCGGAAGAGAGACAGCTTCCTCACGCGAGGGCAACATGTGGGCCACCTCACACCCCCCTTCCCCTTCTACCTGAGAGGCGGCACACGTGCGGTTGCGCACCCCCTTCGCCCTCCTCGGGGCGGCCCTCCTGGTGCTCGTGGGTCCGCCGCTGCTCAGCCCGGGCACCGGCTCCGACACCGGCACCGCGATACCCGGCCTGCGCTTCATGGTCCCCAACACCCCCGGCGGCGGCTACGACATCACCGCCCGCACCGCGGCGAAGAACGCCGAGGAAGCCGGCCTCACCGGCGACGTCGAGGTCTTCAACCTGCCCGGCGCGGGCGGCACCGTCGGCCTCACCCGGCTCGTCGGCGAGCGCGGCAACGGCCGCCTCGCCATGTCCATGGGCCTCGGTGTCGTCGGCGCCGTCCACACCAACAAGACGCCCAGGACCCTCGCCGACACCACCCCGATCGCCCGGCTCACCGAGGAGCAGGACATCGTCGTGGTCGGCAAGGACTCCCCGTACAAGACGATCCAGGACCTCCTCGCGGCCTGGAAGAAGGACCCCGGCAAGCTGCCCGTCGGCGGCGGCTCCTCGCCCGGCGGACCGGACCACCTCGCCCCGATGCTGATGGCCCAGGCCGCCGGGATCGCCCCCAAGGACGTCAACTACGTCCCCTTCGACGGCGGCGGCGAACTCCTCGCCTCCATCCTCGGCAACAAGGTCGGCTTCGGCGTCTCCGGCGTCGGCGAGTACCTCGACCAGATCAAGGCGGGCGAACTGCGCCTCCTCGCCGTCACCGGCCCCGAGCGGGTCGCCGGCCTGGACGCCCCCACGCTCCGCGAGGCCGGCCTCGACACCGAGTTCACCAACTGGCGCGGCATCGTCGCCCCGCCCGGCCTCTCCGACGCCGAGCGCGAGAAGCTCGTCACCCTCGTGACCGAGCTGCACGGCTCCCCGCAGTGGCGCGAGTCGCTGAAGACCCACGGCTGGAACGACGCCTTCCTGCCCGGCACGGAGTTCGGCACCTTCCTCACCGAGCAGGACCGGCGGGTCGGCTCCGTCCTCAAGGAGCTCGGACTGTGACCACCACGCTCAAGAGCCTGCTGCGCGGGCGCTCCGAACTCGGCGTCGGCGCACTGCTGTTCCTCCTCGGCGTCCTCGTCCTCACCGACACCCTCACCCTCGACGCCGACCTCGCCGGACGCGGCCCGGTCGGCCCCGCGACCGTCCCCCTCGTCGTCGGCTGCGGCCTCCTCGTCGTCGCCGTCCTCCTCACCGTCGACGTGCTGCGCGGCGGCCGGGGCGAGGCCGAGGGCGGCGAGGACGTCGACCTGACGGAACCCGCCGACTGGCGCACCGTCCTGCTCCTCGCCGGCGTGTTCCTCGCCTTCGCCGTCCTCATCGGCCCCCTCGGCTTCCCCGTGGCCGGCGCCCTCCTCTTCTGGGGCGCGGCCTACGCCCTCGGCAGCCGGCACCTCCACCGCGACCCGCTGATCGCGGCCGCCCTCTCGCTCCTCACCTACGCCGTCTTCGACAAGCTGCTCGGCGTCCCGCTGCCCGGCGGCCCGCTGATGGGAGTGATCTGACCCATGGATTCCCTCAACTCCCTCATCGACGGCTTCGGGACCGCCCTCACCCCGATGAACCTGCTGTGGGCCGCCATCGGCGTGCTCCTCGGCACCGCCATCGGCGTCCTGCCGGGCATCGGCCCCGCCATGGCCGTCGCCCTGCTGCTCCCGGTGACCTACGGACTCGAACCGACCGGCGCGTTCATCATGTTCGCCGGCATCTACTACGGCGCCATGTTCGGCGGCTCCACCACCTCGATCCTCCTCAACACCCCCGGCGAGAGCGCGGCCGTCGTCGCCGCCATCGAGGGCAACCCGATGGCCAAGGCCGGGCGCGGCGCACAGGCCCTCGCGGCCGCCGCGATCGGCCACTTCGCCGGCGGCATGATCGGCACGATCCTGCTCGTCGTCCTCGCCCCGACCGTCGCCGCGCTCGCCGTCGACATCGGCGCCCCCGACTACCTCGCCCTCATGGTCCTCGCCTTCATCGCGGTGACCTCCGTCCTCGGCTCCTCCCGCATCCGCGGCCTCGCCTCGCTGCTCATCGGCCTCACCATCGGCCTGGTCGGCCTCGACCAGATGACGGGGCAGCAGCGCCTCACCTTCGGCTCGCTCCAGCTCGCCGACGGCATCGACGTCGTCATCGTCGCCGTCGGCCTCTTCGCGATCGGCGAGGCCCTGTGGGTCGCCGCGCACCTGCGCCGCACGTCGGGGGAGGCCATCCCGGTCGGCCGCCCCTGGCTCGGCAGGGACGACGTGGGGCGCACCTGGAAGTCCTGGCTGCGCGGCCCCCTCATCGGCTTCCCGTTCGGCGCGATCCCGGCCGGCGGCGCGGAGATCCCGACCTTCCTCTCGTACGTCACGGAGAAGCGGCTCTCGAAGCACAGGGACCAGTTCGGCAAGGGCGCCATCGAGGGCGTCGCCGGGCCCGAGTCCGCCGCCTCGGCCTCCGCCGCCGGCACCCTCGTCTCCATGCTGACCCTCGGGCTGCCCACGACCGCCGTCGCCGCCGTGATGCTGGCCGCGTTCCAGCAGTACGGCATCCAGCCCGGCCCGCTGCTCTTCGAGCGGGAACCGGAGCTGGTGTGGGGCCTCATCGCCTCGCTGTTCGTCGGCATGGTGCTGCTGCTCGCGCTCAACCTGCCGCTCGCCCCCGTCTGGGCCAAGCTGCTGCGGATCCCGCGCCCGTACCTGTACGCCGGCATCCTGTTCTTCGCCGCCGTCGGCGCGTACGCGGTGGGCGGCGAGGCGCTCGACCTCGTCGTGCTGCTCGTCATCGGCCTGATCGGCCTCGGGATGCGGCGCTACGGCCTTCCGGTGCTGCCGGCCGTCATCGGCGTCATCCTCGGCCCGGCCGCCGAGCAGCAGCTGCGCCGCGCCCTCCAGATCAGCGACGGCGCCCTGACCGGCCTGGTGAACACCCCGTTCTCGGTCACCGTGTACACGGTCGTCCTCGTGCTGCTCGCGTGGCCGCTGGTGCGGAAGGCGACCGGCCGCGCACGGCGCACCGACCGTACGACGGTATGAGTGCCATCCTGTCCAACTCGCCCCCGATGGGGTGAGATTCGGCCCGTCGGCGGCCGGATCCGGTATCCCTGGCGGGCAGCGTCTTCCCCCCACCCCCGAAGGGACCCCCATGCGCGTCCGACTCGTCCTCGCCGCGGCAGCCCTGCTCACCGCCGCCGTCGCCCCTCTCGCCCACGCGGGAGGGGCCGACGGCCTCACCGTCGACGGGTACGGCACCGTCGCCGCCGACAGCACGGTCACCGTCTCCGGCACGTACCGCTGCCTCGACGACAGCGAGGGCCCCGTCTTCGTCAGCTCCACCGTCAAGCAGGGGAACCGTTCCACGGGAATCGGCGGCACCCGCGCCGTCTGCGACGGGCACCTCCACACGTGGACCAACAGCGCGGTCGTGAAGGAGCCCGCCTACACCCCGGGCGCCGCCCGGGTGGAGGCCACCCTCATGCAGCTCACGGCCGGCGCGTCGGGCCTGCCGCTGCCCGGCTTCCTCGCCACCGAGGCCGCGGACGTCGAACTGCGCTAGGCCGACACCCCCTAGGGGGCGAGCAGGTCGAGCAGGCCCTCCCGGCCGAGCACCTCCAGTTCGTCGAGGGCCACCACGGCACGGGCCGCCGCCTCCGGGTCGGAGGCGGCGAGACCGCTCGCCGCGAACTCGTCCTCGTCGAGCCGCAGCACCTCGCTGCCGTCCGCCGACACCCACAGGTCCAGGTCGAGGTCCTCGACCACCACCCCCGAGCCGTCGATCACGGCCGGCCGGGTGATGTCGCAGTACCAGCCCTTCAGGGCGCCGTCGGCCGCCCACACCTCCTTGACCGTGAACCAGCGGTCCCGCCAGTAGTGCTCGACGAACACGTCACCCGGCTCGAACCGCACGAAGCCGAAGTCCCGCACCCCCTCGGCCGCCCACGGGGCGCGCACCGAGAGCCGGGCACCCTCCTCCGTCAGCACCTCGGCCGGGTAACGGATCTTCGTCCGGCCCGCCTTCGTCAGGGTGATCTCAACCGACCGTCCGGACATACCGCACCTCTCGCGCTCCGACCTCGTAACCGAACCACTCGTTGATCGCCAGCATCGGCTCGTTCCCGGTGTCGTTCCCGGTGAACGCCTCCGTGCAGCCCGCCGCGCGGGCCCGGTGCAGCGACGTGTTCTTGGCGAGCTTGGCGAGCCCGCGGCCCCGGAAGGCCGGCGCGGTGCCCGTCATCCCGGAGTTGTACCGGCCCAGTCCGTCCGTCTGTGCCGCGCTGAACGCCGCCGGTACGCCGTCCACCACCGCGACCGTCGTCAGCGCGCGGTCGAACAGGGGATGCTCCCAGATGGTCGCCCGCCAGTGCGCGTAGTCGTCCAGCTCCGTGCCCACGTCACCCGGCTCGTCCGCCGTCGTCGCCGCGTCCAGCTCGAAGAGCGGCCGGGGATCGGCCGCGAAGTCCTCGGCCGTGAGCAGCTCGACACCGGCCGGCGGGGCCTGGAGCGGCGGCAGTTCGGCCCTGGTCAGGTCGAGCCGGAGGAAGTACGCGGAACGGCTCGGCGCGTACCCCCGCCGCTCGGCCCACGCGTGGTGCGCCGGCTCGTCCAGGACCCAGCTGTACAGGGTCCGCGCGCCCCGCTCCACGAGGTGCTCCTCGGCGGCCCGCAGCAGCAGCGTCCCGGCGCCCCGCCCCAGGTGGGCGGGGTCCACGTACACATTGGCGTAGCCGATGCCGGGCCCCGGGGCGTCGTGCGCGATGCCCACCTGCGCCGTCCCGATGATCCCGCCGTCCTCGGTCGCGGCGACCAGCGGGCGGTAGTGGCTGTCGGGGTGCGCGTGCGCCCAGTCGAAGACGAGCTGCTCGGCGGTCGCGAGCATGAAGGGGAGCGCTGCCCGGCGGACCCGGGCGAAGCCCTCGGCGTCCGGGGCCCGTACATCACGGACGATCACAGTCATGTGGTGGCACGCTACGGGCGCGGGACGCACCGCCGCCTCCCATTTTCCGGTGGGGTGGGGGCAGAATCGGCGGGGTGACACTCACCATCGCCGTGGACCACGGATCCACCACCGCTCCCTACGAACAACTGCGTGCCCAGATCTCGGAGCGGGCCCGGTCGGGCAGACTGCCGGTCGGTTACAAGCTGCCGACGGTACGGGGGCTCGCGGAGCAGCTGGGCCTCGCCGCGAACACGGTCGCCAAGGCCTACAAGGCCCTGGAGGCGGACGGAGTCATCGAGACGCGCGGGCGCCACGGCACCTTCGTCGCCGCCGCCGGTGACGCGGCGACCCGCCGGGCCGCCACCGCCGCCGCCCAGTACGCCGAGGAGGCCCGCCGCCTGGGCCTCAGCCGCGAGGCCGCGGAAGCGGCGCTGAACGAGGCCCTGCGGGCGGCGTACGACGACTGACGTCCCCTCCCGCACCCCCTAGAGGTACAGACCCGCCCCCGACGAGCGGGGCTCCGGGAGGTCCGCCGAGGGCGTGCCGCGGCGCAGCGCGAACAGCTCCGCCAGCGTCGCGCCCTCGCGCGGCACGTCCTCCGCGCGGCCGAGCCACTCCACCGACTCGGCCCGGCTCAGCGGACCGACCTCGATGCGGGCCAGGCAGCGGCCCGGCCGGACCACCGCCGGATGGAGCCGCTCCAGGTCCTCGTTGGTGGTGACTCCGACCAGGACGTTGCGCCCCTGGCCGAGCAGTCCGTCCGTCAGGTTCAGCAGCCGTGAGAGGGCCTGCCCCGCCGTGTGCTTCGCCCCGCCCCGGATCAGCTCGTCGCAGTCCTCCAGGAGCAGCAGCCGCCAGCGCTCCTTCGACGTGCCGTCGTCCTCGCCGATGGCGATGTCCATCAGATAGCCGATGTCGTTGAAGAGCCGCTCCGGGTCGAGCACGCAGTCCACCTGGCACCAGTCCTGCCACGCCCGGGCCAGGGTCCGCAGCGCCGAGGTCTTGCCCGTCCCGGGCGGGCCGTGCAGCAGCAGGAGCCGGCCGGTCACGTCCTCCGGGGTCACCTTCATCAGCCGGTCCATCGCGTCGGCCACCGGCGCCGAGTAGTTGGGCCGGACCTCCTCCCACGTCCCGGCGCTGATACGGCGGGTCATGCGGCGCGGGCCACGCTGCGGAGCCACGTACCAGAAGCCCATCGTCACGTCGTCGGGCTCCGGCTCCGGCTCGTCCTTCGCCCCCTCCGTGGCCTCGGCGAGGATCCGCTTCGCCAGCTCCGGGTCGGTCGCCGTGACGGTCACGTCCGCGCGCCGGTTCCAGCGGGAGGAGAGGATCGTCCAGCCCTCGCCCTCGGCGAGCACCGAGCTGCGGTCGTCGTCCTTCGCCGCCCGCAACACCCGGGCCCCCTCGGGGAGGAGCGTCGCGTCGGGCTTCGCGCGGTCCAGGCTGGTGCTGTGCGCGTGCGGCTGCTCGCCGGTCGCGAAGCGGTCGAGGAACAGCGCGTCCAGGACGTCCCCCGGCGAGTCGCTGTCGTCGAGGTTGACGATGACGGGCAGCGAAGCGGTCAACGGCTGCCGCGCGGTGGGCGGTACGGCGGGGGTGTCGGGCATGGCGCCCATCATCTGGCAACCACCGGGACCGCGCACCGGGTTTTGCGGTCGGGCGCCGTGCTTCCTGAAGTGGCCGGATGTCGACGGTTCCTGACGGAGGATCGGAAGCTGTTCATCCCCAGTTTTGACATGAACACTTCCGGCGCGGCGGATCCGATGCTACTACCTGGTAGCGCAGAGATCCTGCTACAGGGAGGTTCCATGAAACTGTCACGTTTTGCCGCCCTTTCGTCCTCGCTCCTGCTCGGCGCCGTCCTCACCCTCACCGGGGCGGGCGCGGCCCAGGCCGCCGAGACCGCCGCACTCGACTACGTGGCCCTGGGGGACTCGTACTCCTCGGGTGTGGGCTCCGGGAGTTACGACAGTGCCAGCGGCGACTGCAAGCGCTCCACGAAGGCGTATCCGGTCCTGTGGAAGAACGCGAACGCTCCCTCCTCGTTCGCCTTCACCGCGTGCTCAGGCGCCCGAACGGGTGATGTGACCGCGAATCAGCTCGGACCCCTCTCGGCCGCCACCGACCTGGTCTCCATCACGATCGGGGGAAATGACGCCGGTTTCGCCGACGTCATGACGACCTGTGTGCTGGTGTCCGAAGCCACCTGCCTCAGCCGTGTGAATCAGGCCAAGTCCTACGTGGACACCACGCTCCCCGGCAAGCTCGACTCCGTCTACAACGCCATCAGCGGCAAGGCGCCCGCCGCCCATGTCGTCGTCCTCGGCTACCCGCGCTTCTACCAGCTGGGCGGCAGCTGCATCGCCGGCCTGAGCGAGACCGAGCGCACCGCCATCAACGGCGCCTCCGACTACCTCAACGCGGCCGTCGCCAAGCGCGCGGCCGACCACGGCTTCACCTTCTCCAGCGTCGTCCCCGCCTTCACCGGGCACGAGATCTGCTCGGGCGACTCCTGGCTGCACAGCGTCAACTGGCTCAACATCGGGGAGTCGTACCACCCGACCGCCGCCGGACAGTCCGGCGGCTACCTGCCCTCCTTCAGGAACGTGGTGTAGCAGGACCGCCGTCGGCGCCCGTGGCGCCGGGCCGAGCCGGAGCGGTGCTCGTGACACCGCCCGGCCCCGGCCCGGTGCCCGGACCGTCGTCCCGTACCGCCTGATACACCAGCACACCCGCGATCAGCAGTGCCCCGACGGTCCCGGCCACCAGAACGGCCGCCCGGCGGGGCGCCGCCCGTGGCGGCCCCGTCCGCCGGGAGGGCGCCGGTGACGTCCCGGCCGCCCGCGTCCCGGTATCGCCCTCGTCGACGGCGTCGCCCCGGCCGGTCCGGGGCGGGGCGGACGCCTCCACCGGCTCCGCCGCCGTTCCGCGCGTCCCGCCCGCGGCCACCCGGCGCAGCTCGCCCTCGACCTGATCAGCCGTCACAGCTGGCTCCTCGGCCGTCAGTTGGTCGATCACGGCACCCAGCGGCCCGGACCGGTCGTCCGCCGCCGCCTCCAGGAGCTCCCCGAGGGAGCGCAGGTCCGCCTCCGGGCCCGTGCCGTCGCCCGGCGCGCCGCCGAAGCCGGTGACGACCACCCGCCCGTCGTTCGCGAGGAGCACCTGCCCGGGCCCCACGCCCCGGTGCGGTGCGCCCGCCTCCCGGGCCGCCCGCAGGCCGGCGAGGACCTCGGCGCCGACGCGCGCGGCCTCGCGCGCGGGCAGCGGCCCGCCCGCGTCGAGGGTCTCCGCGAGGCTGAGGCCGCGGACCAGCTCCGTCACGACCCAGGGCCGGCCGTCCTCGGTGGCCACGCCCAGCACCCGTACGACGGAGGGGTGGGAGATCCGTGCGGCGGCCCGCGCCTCGCGCTCGCGCCGCGCGTACAGCAGGGGCACCTCGTCCGCCGGCAGCCCCGCCGGGACCCGGAGCTCCTTCAGGGCCACCTCGTGGCGGTCCGTCTCGTCCAGGGCGCGCCAGACGGTACCCGTCGCCCCCTCGGCGAGGACGTCGAGAAGCCGGTAGCGACCCGCGATCACCGTCATGGATCCACGGTAGCCGAGGGGCGTCCTCCCGGCTCCGGTCCTGCGGTGATCCCGCGGCGCGGACGGTCGCGGCGATCTTGGTGGCGGAGATCACACCCGCCCTCGTGTCCGTGGACGAGGGTCCGGAGTGCAGGATGGTTCGTGATGGTTCGGCAGGTGTTCGAGTGCTGTCCAACTCGCCCTGGAATCAGATGGATTCGGACAGTGACCGTCAACCCCCGTACGAGTGCGGTGAATCCCGCCGCCGGGATACACGGGTGTCGCGATGGGGCGATAGGGTTAACCTGCCCGGGCCGGGTGCCCTTGTACGGGTGGGGAGTGACATGGAACAGATAGCAATGCGCAGCAGGCCGCGAGTGCCTGCCATCACCTGCGGAAGCAGCGCGACCAGTTCGCGGCTCGACCGCCATCTCGCGGTGCTCGGCGGCCCCGCCGTGCCCCAGCGTGACGTGGCCGAGGCGACGCTGCTCATGCGGGAACTGACGACGCGTACGCGTGAGGTGCCGGTGCACGGTCACCGCAGCCGCAGCGCGCGGGTCTCGCTCTTCGCCCCGCTCCGCCGCCTGCGCCGCTCGCTCTTCGGCACGCGCCGCTGACCCGGACCGCCGGGCCGCCCGTACGGCCCTGACCGCGACCCCGCCGGACGTGTCCCCGCCCGTCCGGCGTTCCGTCGTGTCCGGGGTCTCCCGAGCCCCCGGAGCGCACCCGCCCCGCTCCCCGTCGGGTGAGGTCAGGCGATCACCCCCGCGCTCCGCAGTTCCTTCAGCTCCGCCTCCGGCACCCCGAGTTCGGCGAGCACCTCGTCCGTGTCCTGCCCGAGGGCCGGGATCCGGTCCATGCGCGGTTCCGGCGCGTCCGGGAACACGATCGGCGGCAGCAGCGAACGCAGCGGCCCCACCGGGGACTCCACCTCCCGCCAGCGGTCACGGGCCGTCAGCTGCGGATGGTCCGCGAGCTCCGCGACCGAGTTGAGCCGGGCGCAGGCGATGCCCGCCGCGTCGAGCCGGGCCAGCGCCTCGGCCGCCGTCAGCGGGGCGAGCGCCGCCGCGACCACCGTGTCCGTGGCCGCGCGCCCGGCCACCCGCGCCGTGTTCGTCGCGAACTCCGGGGCGTCGGCGAGGTCCGGCCGGCCGATCACCTGCTCGGCGAGCCGCCGCCACTCGCGGTCGTTCTGCACGGAGAGCAGGACCAGACCGCCGTCCGCCGTCGGATAGGCGTCGTACGGGGCGATCACCGCGTGCGCGAGCCCCGTGCGCGCCGGGGCCGTGCCCCCGTGCATCCCGTGGTGCAGCGGATGCCCCATCCACTCGGCGAGCGAGTCCAGCAGGGAGACCTCCACCGGACCGCCACGGCCGGTCGTGCCGCGCCGGACGAGGGCGGCGAGGACACCGGAGAAGGCGTACATCCCGGCCGCGATGTCGGCGGCCGGGACCCCCGACTTCACCGGCTGTTCGGGGGTGCCGGTCACCGACACCAGGCCCGCCTCGCACTGGACGAGCATGTCGTACGCCCGCTTGTGCGCGTACGGCCCCTCCGCCCCGTACCCCGAGACGTCCACCGCGATCAGCCACGGGTGCGCCGCGCAGAGGGTGGCGGCGTCGAGGCCGAGGCGGGCGGCGGCGCCCTGCGCCAGGTTCTGGACGAAGACGTCGGCGCCGGCCACCATCCGCCGGACGAGCGCCAGGCCCCGGGGGTCCTTGAGGTCGACCGCCACCGACTCCTTGCCGCGGTTGCACCACACGAAGTGGGAGGCGAGGCCCCGGGCGGCCGTGTCGTACCCCCGGGCGAAGTCCCCGCCGTCGGGGCGCTCGATCTTGACGACGCGGGCGCCGAGGTCGGCGAGCTGACGGGTGGCGAACGGCGCGGCGACGGCCTGCTCGACGGCGACGACCGTGACCCCGGCGAGGGGAAGTGGCTGAGTGCTCATGACCACCCTGCCTATCGTGCGCGTACTCCTCGTGTCATCAGGGGGTACGTCACGCGGTCGCAGAGGGCGGGTCGCGCGATCGCAGAGGGTGCGTCGCGTGGTCACAGAGGGAACGTCACCCCCGTCCGGTCACCGGCCCGTCAGCCGCGGGCGTACCGGCGCACCGCGAGCGGGGCGAAGACGGCGACGAGGCCCAGCGACCAGAGCAGCGCTCCCGCGACCGGATGGGCCACCGGCCAGGCCGCGTCCGCCGGGACGGGCGCGTTGCCGAAGAGCTGCCGTACCGCCGTGGTGACCGCCGAGATCGGGTTCCACTCGGCGACCGTCCGCAGCCAGCCGGGCATGCCGTCGGTCGGGATGTACGCGTTGGAGAGCAACGGCAGCATGAAGGTGGCGCTGCCCAGCTGCCCGGCCGCCTCCTCGCTCTTCGAGGCCAGGCCGAGGAGGATGCCCACCCAGGTCGTGGCGAAGCGGAAGAGGAGCAGCAGGCCGAAGGCGCCCAGGGACTCGGGCAGCGTGCCCTCGGCCCGCCAGCCCATGGCGAGGCCGACGAGGATCAGCGGGACGGTGCCGGCGGCGCTCGCGAGGAGGTCGGCGAGGGCCTGTCCGAGGGGGACGGCGGCCCGGCTCACCGGCATGGTGCGGAAGCGGTCCATGACGCCCCGGTGCGCGTCCTGCGCGGCCTGGAACATGCCCGTCATCAGGCCGCCCGCCGCCGTCGCCACGAGCATGCCGGGCACCAGGTACGCCCGGTACTCGGCCCCGGGTGCGGCGAGCGCGCTGCCGAAGACGTACCCGAAGAAGAGCAGGAACACGATCGGCATCGTCTGCGTCATGACCGTGATCGCGGGCGCGTGCCTGATCCGCTGGAGGTGGCGGCCGAGGACGGCGGTCCCGTCGTGCACGAGGGCGCTCACGCGACGAGCTCCTTCCGGTCGGTGAGGCGCAGGAACACCTCGTCGAGGGTGGGTGGACGCAGGGAGGCGTCGACGATGTGGACCCCGGCCGCGTCGATCTCGCGGACGATCCGGGGGAGGGTGAGCGTGGTGTCCGTGGTCACCGCGCCGACCGTGCGCCGCTCGGCGTCGAGGACCGGCGCCGAACCGGTCAGCTGGTCGAGGACGGCCGCGGCCGCTTCGAGGGACGAGGGATCCGCGACGACGACCTCGGCCCAGCTGCCGACGAGCGCCTTCAGTTCGGCCGGGGTGCCGCGCTGCGCGGCCCGCCCCTCGTCGATCAGCACGATGTCGTCGGCGAGCTGGTCGGCCTCCTCCAGGTACTGCGTGGTCAGCAGCACGGTCGTGCCCCGGCCGGCCAGGTCCCGTACGGCGTCCCAGATCCCGTTGCGGCTGTGCGGGTCGAGACCGGTCGTGGGCTCGTCGAGGAAGAGCACCCGCGGCGGCACGAGCAGGCTCGCGGCCAGGTCGAGGCGGCGCCGCATGCCGCCGGAGTAGGTGCGGGCGGGCCGGCCGGCCGCCGCGGTCAGGCCGAAGCGCTCCAGGAGTTCGTCGGCGCGGGAGCGCGGAGCGCGCAGGAGCCGGGCGAAGAGCCGGAGGTTCTCGGCGCCGGTGAGGTCGCCGTCGACGGAGGCGTACTGCCCGGTGACCGCGATCCGCTTCCGTACCCCCGCCGGGTCCCGCACCACGTCGTGACCCGCGACCAGCGCGCTGCCCGCGTCGGGCCTGACGAGGGTGGTGAGGACGCGGACGGCGGTGGTCTTGCCGGCGCCGTTGGGGCCGAGGACACCGCAGACGGTGCCCTCGGGGACGGCGAGGTCGAGGCCGCGGAGGGCGTGGACGTCGCCGTAACGCTTCCGCAGACCTTCACTAAGTACAGCGTACGTAGTAGTCATGGCGTGACCATACCCCACTACGTACGGCGTACGTAACTACGATGGTGAGCGAGGTGATGATCCATGGCGGGCCGAGCGGCCGAACCGGAAGTGATCTGGGCGCGGCCCGAACGCGCGGGCCGCGGCCCGAAACCGGCCTACAGCCGGCGGGACATCGTGGACGCGGCCGTCCGCATCGCCGACGCGGACGGCATCGACGCGGTCTCCATGCGCCGCGTCGCCGCCGAACTCGGCTGCGGCACCATGTCGCTCTACAACTACGTCCCCCGCAAGGAGGACCTGTACGAGCTGATGGTCGACGCGGCCAGCGGCGAGTACGAACTCCCCGAGGAGCCCAGCGGCGACTGGCGCGCCGACATGACCGCGATCGCCCACCAGACCCGCGCGATCATGTACCGGCACCCCTGGCTCGCCCGGGTGATGACCACCGCCTACGGCTTCAGCCCCAACGCCCTGCGCTTCCTGGAGTGGTGCCTCGGCTGCCTCGCCCCCCTGGACGTCCCCGCCGGCCTGAGGATGCAGCTGATCGCCATGGTCAACGGCACGGTCATGGCGACCGTCGCCAACGAGCAGGCCATCGCCGAACGGGCCCGCGGACTGCCCTGGTCCGAGGCGGAGGAACAGGCGGTGCGCGGCGCCTACCTCATGGGTCAGGTGGCGAGCGGCCGCTACCCGCACCTCGCGGGACTGCTCGCCGAGGCCCCCGCCGCGCCCGTCGACGCGGACGAGATCTTCGCGATGACCATCGCCCGCCTCCTGGACTCGTTCGCGCCCTAGGTCCTCTCGGTCAGAGCAGCATGAACTGGCCCTCCGGGCCCTCCTCCTGATGGTCCAGGACGGACGCGGGGCGGCGTGACCCGGGCGGTGCGGGAAGGATTCCCGCCGTGGCGAGCGCCGCCCTGTCGACGGCTCCGGCGGCCGGCGCGACCAGTGCGGCCCGCTCCGGCTCCCTGGCCCCGAGCAGGGCGAGCACGGTCACCAGGTCGAGCAGCTCCGAGGTCCACTCCTGCGGCCAGGCCGCCGGCCCGATCGCCTCCAGGGAACCGGGCTCCGCCGGGGCCGTCCGGTGCGCGAACCACTGCTCCAGGACCCGCACCCCGCCGACCCGGTACTCCCAGGCCTCCGCCGGCACGGGCGAGATCAAGCCCCCGCCGACGTCGAGCACCTCGCCCTCGGAGTCGTACGCCATCGTCGTCGGCCGCGCCGGGACCGCCGCCCGCACATAGGGCCGGCGCCCGCCCGGCAGCCGGGGCCGCGTCCCGCTCAGCGCGCCGCGCAGCTGCACGTCGGCGAGCTCCCGGCCGAGCGCCACGCCCGCCGCCCACACCTCCGGGTCCCCGGGGAGCGGCACCCGGCACCCGGCGGGGGAGGGGAGCGCCGCCGCCACCGTCCACGCCAGCCAGTCCTGCGCGCCGACCTCCCGCCCGTACCGCTTCCCGAGGAAGTCCAGGAGGCCGGGCGCGAGATTGGGCTCCCGGCCGCCGGGGCGCCGGAACAGCGGCCGGATGCGGCCCGGACGGCCCGCGGGGGAGCGGCCCTCCGGCAGCGCCGCCGTCACCAGGAGCGCGGGACCGGCCGCCCCGGGGACGTACCCCTGCTCGACGGCGAAGAGCTGGGGCTCCCCGGCCACCCGCCACAGCTCCGGGCGGGCGGTGTCGATCAGCCGGTGGTCGGGCAGCAGCCACTGCTCGTCGAACGGCCCGTGCGCCACCCGCACCGGTTCCGGGCACGGTCCCGACTCGCGCGCGAACCGCGTGGTGCCGGTCCGCTGCCCGGGCAGCGCGCCCACCGCGCTCGCCGGGGTCCGCGCCCGGCTCGGCCGGAACAGCGCCTCCCGCTCCGCGCCCTCGGCGGCCACCAGCCGGTCCCAGCGGGCCCGCAGGGTGCGTGCGTCGGGGGCGACGATCCACGGCCGCCCGAACCGCAGCGGGGCCACGGACCACGGCATCAGCTCGTCGAGGAGGGGCGGGGCGTCATCCGCGAGGGGGGCTTCCGTCACGCCCCGCATGCTAACGACGGCTGTCAGTGCGCTTCCACCGTCACCGTGAAGGAGAAGCGGTCGCCGCGGTAGCGGATGCGGGCCACGTCGACGACCCGGCCGTCCTCGTCGTAGGTCACGCCGGTGTAGTGGAGGATCGGGGAGAGCAGCGGGACCTGGAGCAGCCCCGCCGTCTCCGGGTCCGCCAGACGGGCCTCGACGGTGTCCGTGATGCGGCTGATCCGCACCCCGACGACGTCCCGCAGGACCTTCGTCATCGGCCAGCGCTCCAGATCGGCCGGGTCGATCGCGGCGGCGAGCTCGGGCCGCACCGCGTTCTCCGCCCAGTTCGTCGGCTCGCCGCTCTCCCCGTCGCTGCGCAGCCGCCGGTACGCCACGACCTCCGGCACGTCCGGGAAGTACTCCGCGAGCTCCCCGGGCACCGGCTCGGTGCCGTGCCCGAGGACCGTCGTCCGCTCGCCCGACTGCTGGGCCACGATCGCGTCGATCGAGCCGAGCAGCCGGCGCGGGGTGGACCGCCGGGCGCCCGGCTCGATGAAGGTGCCGCGCCGCCGGTGCCGGCTGATCAGGCCCTCCTCCTCCAGTTCCTTGAGGGCCTGGCGCATGGTCAGCACGCTCACGCCGTAGTGGGCGGCGAGCTGCTCCTCGGTGGGCAGCCGCAGCGAGGCGTCGGGCGTGCGGCCCAGTATCGAGGCGCGCAGCGACTGCGAGACCTGATACCAGAGCGGCAGCTTGCGGTTCAGGACCAGCGAGTCGGGAGCGAAGGCGGTCACGGGATCTCCGTACGAAGGCTACGGGCTTACGGCCGAGACACTACGGCCGGAAGTGGCGCTCAAGACCCTGCCATACCTCGTCGTACCCCTTCTGCAGATGGTCGGCGCCCGCGGCCTGCGGGGTGGCGGTCACCGGCCAGCGGGTCTCGAACATGAAGGCAAGGCCGTCGTCGATCTTCTGCGGCTTCAGCTCGGCGGCGCTGGCCCGGTCGAAGGTCTCCCGGTCGGGGCCGTGCGCGGACATCATGTTGTGCAGCGAGCCGCCGCCCGGCACGAAGCCCTCCGCCTTGGCGTCGTACGCGCCCTCGATGAGGCCCATGTACTCGCTCATCACGTTCCGGTGGAAGTACGGAGGGCGGAAGGTGTCCTCTCCGACCAGCCAGCGCGGGGCGAAGACGACGAAGTCGACGCCCGCGAGCCCCGGGGTGTCGGAGGGCGAGGTGAGGACCGTGAAGATCGACGGGTCCGGGTGGTCGTACGAGATGGTGCCGATGACATTGAAGCGGCGCAGGTCGTAGACGTACGGGGTGTGGTTGCCGTGCCAGGCGACGACGTCCAGCGGCGAGTGGCCGTACGTCGCCGACCAGAGGTTGCCGCAGTACTTGTTGACCACCTCGACCGGGCCCTCGACGTCCTCGTAGGCGGCGACCGGGGCCCGGAAGTCACGGGCGTTGGCGAGACCGTTGGCGCCGATCGGGCCGAGGTCCGGGAGCTGGAACGGCGCGCCGTAGTTCTCGCAGACGTAGCCGCGGGCCGTCTCGTCGAGGAGCTCGACCCGGAAGCGGACCCCGCGCGGGATCAGCGCGACCTCGCCCGGGTGGGCGGCGAGCAGGCCCAGCTCGGTGCGGAGGAGGAGGCCGCCGCGCTCCGGGACGATGAGCAGCTCGCCGTCGGCGTCGCCGAAGACCCGCTCCATGGAGGCGTTGGCGTGGTAGAGGTGCACGGCCATGCCGGTGCGCTGGGTCGCGTCGCCGTTGCCGCCGAGGGTCCACAGGCCGGCCAGCCAGTCGGTGCCGGGCGCCGGCTCGGGCAGTGGGTTCCACCGCAGCCGGTTCGGGTCGGGCACGGTCTCGGTGAAGGGGGCACCGGCGAGGGTGCCGTTCTCGATCCGGGTGAAAGGCGGGTGCGCGGCCGAGGGGCGGATCCGGTAGAGCCAGGAGCGGCGGTTGTGGGACCGCGGCTCGGTGAAGGCGCTGCCGCTGAGCTGCTCGGCGTAGAGGCCGAGGGGCGCGCGCTGCGGAGAGTTCCGGCCGTCCGGCAGTGCGCCGGGGACCGCCTCCGAGCTGTGCTCGTTGCCGAAACCGGTGCTGTAGGTGAGCGCCTCGGCCGTCTTCCTGGCCTGCTCCGTGGTCATCGACCGCTCCTGTCCTGAGCCCGCAAGGGAATCCTATGGGTGACCGTAGGATTCCGCGCGGCCTACGTCAACGGGGCACCGGCGGCCCGTCACCGGATTGGTGCGTGCACATGGGGTCCTAAAAGATGAACAATGCTCTACTCTCACGCGCATGTCGTGGACCCGAAGGTTCGTCTCCCTGCTCTCCGTCGTGCTCGTGGCGCTCGCCGCGGCCCTGCTCACCGCTCCCCTCGCCCAGGCCCACGAGGAGCGGCCCGTCACCCTCCCCGACGGATCCGGCAGCGTGCCGAAACTCCGCACGGGCGAACCCGACCTCCTCGTCTGCAAGACCGACCGGGCCGACTTCACACGCCGGATATCCGGCTTCCCGGCCGCCCTCAAGGCCCGCAACCTCGCCCTCTTCGAACGCTGCGCCCGCACCGGACACCGCCACCTCCAGCAGGCCGTCGACGCCGTCGACCGGCCGGGCCTCACCATCGCGATCCTCCCCGGCCTCTACGAGGAGGAGCCCTCCCTGCCGACGCCCACCGGCGCCTGCGCCACGCTCAAGGCCCCGAAGTCCGCCCTCGGCTACCAGATCCTCAGCTACGCGCAGCAGCGGCAGTGCCCGCACAACCAGAACCTCGTCGCGATCCTCGGCAAGAAGAACCTCCAGATCGAAGGCACCGGCGCCTCCCGCCTCGACGTCGTCATCGACGCGAAGTACCAGAAGCTCAACGCGATCCGAGCCGACGGCTCCGACGGCGTCTACTTCCGCAACTTCACCGCCCAGCGCACCACCTTCAACTCGCTGTACGTGCTGGCCGCCGACGGCTTCGTCATCGACGACGTCCTCACCCGCTGGAACGACGAGTACGGCTTCCTGACCTTCGCCTCCGACCACGGCCTCTACAAGAACTGCGAGTCCTACGGGAACGGCGACTCCGGCATCTACCCCGGCTCGGCCTCGAACATCAACGACGGCTACGGCTACGACGTCCCCCGCTACTCCATCGAGATCACCGGCTGCCGCAGCCACCACAACATGGTCGGCTACTCCGGCACCGCCGGAGACTCGGTCTGGGTCCACGACAACGAGTTCGACCACAACATGGGCGGCGCCTCCATGGACTCCGCCTTCCCCGGCCACCCCGGACTGCCGCAGAACCACGCCCACTTCGAGCGCAACCTGATCCACGACAACAACCAGAACTACTACCCCCACGTCGCCGACGGCACCTGCGCCAAGCCGCCCGTCGACCGCGGCTACGAACAGGGCGTCGTCTGCCCCCAGATCTCCATGCCGCCCGGCACCGGCATCATCACCGCCGGCGGCAACTGGAACCTCTACGAGAACAACTGGGTCTACGGCCACCAGCGCGCCGCCTTCTTCCTGAGCGCCGTCCCCGCCTTCATCCGCGGCGAGTCCGCCTGGGGCAAGCAGACCGACACCTCCCACCACAACCGCTACGCCGGCAACCACCTCGGCGTCGACAAGGCCGGCAACGCCCGCCCCAACCGCACCGACGTCTGGTGGGACGGCCAGGGCGGCGGCAACTGCTGGCAGTCCGACGCCGGCGCCGCCACCCCCGGCACCCCGCCCGCCTGCGGAGCCCGCCGCGGCGAGGTCTCCGGCGACACCGACCGCCTCGTCGGCGAACCCGTCAAGCTCGCCCAGCTCCTCGTCTGCGCCGACTACAACGTCCAGGCGCGCCGCCTCCCGGCCGGCTGCGACTGGTACGGCGCCCGCGGCCTCCAGCGCGTCGAGACCCAGCTCGCCCTCGGCAGCGCCCTCGTCCTCGCCCTGGCCGGCGGCGCCCTCTGGTGGCGCCGACTGCGCGGCAACCGGCTGGCCGGCGCGGCCACCCTCCTCGGCCTCGCGGGCCTGGCCCTCGACGTGGCCGGCTCGACCCTCGCCCTCACCCCGACCGTCCTCCCCGCCGTCGCGCTGCTCCTCATGGGCGGGTGGTGGACCCTGATCGGCCTCGCCCTGCGCCCCACCCGCCCCGTCCTCGCCTGGACCACGGTGGCCCTCGGCGCCCTCACCCTGCTCGACGCCTTCGACAAAGCGGTCCTCATGCTCCCCGGCATCCCCGTGAGCCCCGCCTGGCTCCGCCTCCTGCTCGGCGTCATCTGGGTCCTGTGGGCGGTGATCGCGGCCGGCGCCCGCCCCGCCCGCACCACGGAGCCCCCGACCGAGCCGCCGGCCGAGCCCCCGACCGGCCGCCCCGAAGCGGTGACGGCATGACGCCCCGCCCCGCCGCCGCATCCCCGCGCGGATCCGCATCCGTGGGCGGCTCCGTTTCCCCGCGCGGCTCCGCACCCCTGCGCACCGCCGCACCCCCGCGCGGCTCGGCACCCCCGCGGGCCGCCGCACCCCCCGCGCGGCTCGGCACCCCCCGCGCGCCGCCGCCCCCCTGGCCGCCACCCTGACCGCCGCCGCGCTGCTCCTCACGGGCTGCGGCGGCCTGGCCACCACCCATCACAAGCCCGGCACCAGCCACCAGGAGGCCACCGGCAGCAGCGGCACCCTGCTCGCGGCCCGGGACGAGGGCGGACACCGGCTCCGTGAACTCCCGGCGGCGGAAGCGCCCACCGTCAGGGCCGAGGCCCGCCCCGACTCCGAGGGCGGCTGGAACGTCCACCTCACGGTGGAGAGGTTCCGCTTCACCCCCGAGAGCACCGGCGGCGCGGCCCTCCCGGGCCGCGGCCACGCCCGCCTCCTCGTCGACGGCCGGGAGACCGCCCGCCTGTACGGCCCCTGGGGCTACGTGCCACCCGGCGCCCACACCCTGACCGTCCGCCTCCACGCGGACGACCACACCGTCTGGGCCGTCGCCGGAGCCCCCGTCCAGGCCACCGTCCGCCTGGACGCCGCCTCCGCCTCGTCCCCCACGTCCACCTCCGCTCCCGCTTCCGCTCCCGCTCCCGCTTCCACGCCCGCCTCCGCGCCGCCGAGCCCCCGGCCCGCCGACCCCGGCCGGACCGTCACCCTCACCGTCACCGGAACGACCGTCCAACCACCTCCCTCCCGCATCGAGTTGAAGAAGGGCGAGCGCCTCACCCTTCGTGTCACCAGCGACCGCGCCGACACCCTCCACGTGCACGGCTACGACCGCGAACTGCCGCTTTCTCCCGGCACGCCCGCGACCCTCACCCTCATCGCCGACCGCACCGGCCTCTTCGAGGTCGAGACCCACGAGTCCGGACTCGTGCTGACCCAACTCGTCGTCCGATGACGGCCCTCGCCGTCGCCGCCGTCCACGTCGCGGACCCCGCCCACGCCGGTTCCCTCGGGCTTCCGCTCGCCCACGGCGTGGGCTCCCGGCACGACCTCCCCCTCTCTCCCTTCTACGCCTACGCCGGCGCCTTCACCGCCCTCCTCGTCTCCTTCCTCGCCCTCGGACTGCTCTGGTCCTCCTCCCGCTTCCGCGGCGACCTGTCCGGCCGCCCGCTCCCCGCCGCCCTCCAGCGGCCGGCCGACGCCCCGGCCACCCGCACCGCCCTCCGTGTCCTCGGCGGCGCCATCGCCCTCGTCTTCCTGCTCCACCTCCTCCTCGGCCCCGACGACCCGGATCGCAACCCCGCACCCGGCGCCCTCTACGTCCTCCTCTGGGTCGGACTCGTCCCCGCCTCCCTCCTCCTCGGCCCCGTCTGGCGCCTCCTCAACCCCCTGCGCGCCCTCCACGCGCTCCGCCCGCCCCGCAACCCGCGCCCCCTGCCCGCCGCGCTCGGCATCCGGCCCGCCGCCGCCGGACTCCTCCTCTTCACCTGGCTGGAGCTCGTCGCCCCCGACAACGCCTCCACCACCACCCTTCTGATCGCCCTCGCCGCCCACACCGCCGTCCAGCTCCTCGGCGCCGCCCGCCACGGCGACCGGTGGTTCGCCCACGCCGACCCCTTCGAGGTCTACTCCTCCCTTCTCGCCCGGCTCTCACCCCTCGGCCGCCGCGCCGACGGACGGCTGGTCCTGCGCTCCCCCTTCCACGGACTCGACTCCACCCCACATACCCCCGGTCTCGTCGCCACCGTCTGCGTCCTCCTCGGCTCCACCGCCTACGACGGCCTCTCCGACAACCCCCGCTGGATCACCACCCTCCAGACCTCCTCCCTCGGCCCCGTCCCCACCGCCACGCTCGGCCTCCTCGCCACCGTCGCCCTCGCCGCCGCCTGCTACGGCCTCTGCGCCGGCGCCCTGCGCCTGATGAACCCCGCACTCACCACCCCGCTCACCTCCTTCGCCCACTCGCTCCTGCCCATCGCCCTCGGCTATCTCGTGGCCCACTACTTCTCACTTCTCGTGACCGAAGGGCCACGTACCGTCATCATGGCAGCGGGCACTGACAACGCCCCCTCGCCCGCTCCACCACTGGGCCCCGGGGGCCTCGCCACCCTCCAGGTCGCCGCGATCGTCACCGGCCACGTCCTCGGTGTCGTCGCCGCGCACGACCGGTCCGTACGCCTCTTCCCGCCGGCCCGGGCCGTCGCGGGCCAACTCCCGCTGTTCGCGCTGATGATCGCGTACACCCTCGGCGGCATCGGCCTGCTGATCGCCTGAGCGCCCCGACCTGTCGAGCGCCCGACCGCCGAGCGACCGACCCGCCGACGAGCACCCGACCGCCGAGCGACGGACGTGCCCGGCGTCCGACCGACTGATCGCCTCATCCGGACCGGAGCGGCATCATGGACCCCGTGCCCCAGACCAGCCCCCGAACCCAGCCCGCGCTCCGCCGCGCCCCCGTGCAGCAGCGCAGCGCCGAGCGGCTGGCCCGGATCCTCGACGCCTGCGCCGTACTCCTCGACGAGACCGGGTACGAGCAGTTGAGCACCCGCGCCGTCGCCGCCCGAGCCGCTGTCCCCATCGGCTCCGTCTACCGCTTCTTCGGCAACAAGCGGGCGATGGTCGCCGCCCTCGCCCACCGCAACCTCGACCGGTACGCCGAGCGGATCTCGGACCGGCTCGCCGCGACGCCGCTCCTCGACGCGCACGGCGCCATCGACGGCGTCCTCGACGAGTTCATCGAGATGAAGCGCACGGTCCCGGGGTTCGCGCTCGTCGACTTCGGCGTGCCCGCCGCCGCGCCAGGAGAGGCCGCGACGGACGGCGCGGCCGAGGGGCAGGGCGAAGGCCCGGACGAGGCCGCCGTCGAGGATCCCAACCGGCTCGTCGCCGAACGGATCTGCGCCCTCCTCGCCACGCACCTGGGCCGCGTCGCCGACGAGGACCTGCGCCGGAAGGTCCTCGTCGGCGTCGAGACCGCTGACGCCCTGGTCCGCCTCGCCTTCCGCACGGACCCCGCCGGGGACCCGGCGCTCATCGCCGAGACGCGGTGCCTGCTCTACGCGTACCTGGCGCCCTCGCTCTCGTGACCTTCCGCAGGCCCCCTCCCGCCCGTGCCTACCGGTCGGTATTGTCGGCGCCATCCGACGCCCCCAGGGAGACGCCATGCCCACCGCCCTGCGCATCTGCCCCCTCTGCGAAGCGACCTGCGGACTGACCCTGACGCTCGACGGGCCCCGGGTCACCGGGGCGCGCGGCGACCGTGAGGACGTCTTCAGCCGGGGGTTCATCTGCCCCAAAGGCGCCTCCTTCCCCGAGATCGACGCCGATCCCGACCGGCTCCGCACCCCGATGGTCCTCAAGGACGGCAGACTCCAGGAGGCCACCTGGGCCGAGGCGTTCGACACGATCGCCGCCCGAATCCGTCCGCTCGTCGAGGAGTACGGGCCGGACTCGGTGGGTATCGTCCTGGGCAACCCCAACGCGCACACGATCGCCGGCGCCCTCTACCCGCCCCTGCTGATCGGCGCGTTGCGCACCCGGAACGTCTTCACCGCCTCCACGCTCGACCAGATGCCCAAGCACGTCTCCAGCGGCCTGCTCTTCGGGGACCCCTTCGCCATCCCCGTGCCGGACCTGGACCGCACCGACCACCTGCTGATCCTCGGAGCCAACCCGCTGGACTCCAACGGCAGCCTGTGCACCGCCCCCGACTTCCCCGGCAGGCTCAAGGCGCTGCGCCGCCGCGGCGGCACCCTCACCGTCGTCGACCCGCGCCGCACCCGCACCGCCCGCCTCGCCGACCGGCACGTCGCGATCCGCCCCGGCGCCGACGCACTGCTCCTCGCCGCTCTCGTCCACACCCTCTTCGACGAGGACCTCACCGACCTCGGCGCGCTCGCCGCCCATGTGGAGGGCGTCGAGGAGGTACGGGCCGCGGTGCGGGAGTTCAGCCCCGAGGCGGTCGCCGCCGCCTGCGACGTGGACGCGGACACCATCCGCGTCCTCGCCCGGGAGCTCGCCGCCGCGCCCACCGCCGCCGTCTACGGGCGGATGGGCAGCTCCACCGTGGCGTACGGCAGCCTCGCCAACTGGCTCGTCGACGTCCTCAACGTCCTCACCGGCAACCTCGACCGGCCCGGCGGTGCGCTCTTCCCGCTCTCCGCCACCGCACCGGCCCCGCGCCCCGCCGGACCCGGCAGGGGTTTCGCCCTGGGCCGCCGGCACAGCAGGGTCTCGCACCACCCCGAGGTCAAGGGCGAGTTGCCGCTCGTCGCCCTCGCCGAGGAGATCGAGACGCCGGGGGAGGGGCGCATCCGCGCGGTGATCACCGTCGCCGCCAACCCCGTCCTCTCCGCGCCCGACGGGGACCGCCTCGACGCGGCCCTCGGCTCCCTCGACCTGATGGTCGCCGTCGACCCGTACCTCAACGAGACCACCCGCCACGCCGACGTCCTGCTGCCCCCGCCGCCGCCCTCCCGGAGTCCCCACTTCGACTTCGCCTTCAACTCCTTCGCCGTCCGCGACCAGGCCCGCTACACGCCGGCGGCCGTCCCCCTCGAAGCGGACCGCATGGACGAGTGCGAGATCCACGCCCGGCTGATCCTCGCCGTGTCGGGGATGCACGGCGCCGCGCCGTCCGCCGTCGACGACCTCGCCATCGGCACCACCCTCGCCAAGGCCGTGACGCAGGAGCACTCGCCGGCGTACGGCGCGGATCCGGAGGAGTTCACCGCCCGGCTCACCGGGGCCACCGGAGCCGAGCGGCGACTCGACCTGATGCTGCGGCTCGGCCCGTACGGCCTCACCCTCGACGAGCTGAAGGCGCACCCGCACGGCATCGACCTCGGGCCCCTGAAGCCGCGCCTGCCGGCGCTCCTCAAGACCCGCAGCGGACGGATCGAACTCCTCCCGGAGCCCCTCGCCGCCGACCTGCCCCGGCTGCGCGCCGCCCTCGACGCCGTACCGGAGCCGGGGACCCTCCAGCTCGTGGGGCGCAGGCACCTGCGCTCGAACAACAGCTGGCTGCACAACACCCCCGCCCTGGGCGGAGGTTCGAACCGCTGCACCCTCCAGGTGCACCCCGAGGACGCGGAGCGGCTCCGGCTGACCGACGGCGGGGTCGCCAGGGTGAAGGGGGAGGGCGGTGAGCTGGAGGTGCCGGTGGAGGTCACCGACGGGGTGCGGCCGGGCGTCGTCAGCCTCCCGCACGGCTGGGGTCACGACCGGCCGGGCACCCGGCTCGCCGTCGCGTCCACGCGCCCCGGCGTCAATGTCAACCAGCTGCTCGACGGGTCGCGGATCGACCCCCTCTCCGGCACCGCCGTCCTGAACGGTTTCCCCGTGGAGGTGTCACCCCGGTAGCACGGCCCTGTGCGTCACCACCGCCGTGACCTGGGGTTTTGCTCGTATTGCTCACGCGTCAACATCTTGTTAACGGCGGAAGAGGGCACCTACCGTCATCCGGACCGCCGCTCGGCGGCAGTTCAAGGGTGAACGTGAGGTGTCCTCCATGCTGACCGTCCTCGGCTTCGCCATGATCGCGACCTTCCTGGTCCTGATCATGCTGAAAAAGATGTCGCCGATCGCGGCGCTCGTATTGATCCCCGCGCTGTTCTGCGTCGCGGTCGGGCAGGGGGCCCAGCTCGGCGACTACGTCATCGAAGGCGTCGGCAAGCTGGCCCCGACCGCCGCGATGCTGATGTTCGCGATCGTCTACTTCGGCGTCATGATCGACGTCGGCCTCTTCGACCCGATCGTCCGGGGCATCCTGCGCTTCTGCAAGGCGGACCCCGTGCGGGTGGTCGTGGGTACGGCAGTGCTCGCCGCCATCGTCTCCCTCGACGGCGACGGCTCCACCACCTTCATGATCACCGTCTCGGCGATGTATCCGCTCTACAAGCGGCTCAAGATGAGCCTGGTCGTCATGACGGGCGTCGCGGCCACCGCCAACGGTGTCATGAACACCCTGCCCTGGGGCGGCCCCACCGCCCGTGCCGCGACCGCGCTCAAGCTGGACGCCGCCGACATCTTCGTGCCGATGATCCCCGCGCTCGGCGTGGGTCTGCTCTTCGTCTTCGTCCTGGCGTACGTGCTCGGGCGCCGCGAGCGCAAGCGCATCGGCTACCTGTCCCTCGACGAGGTCCTGGTCCCGGAGACCGACGCGGTGCTGGTCACGGCGGGCGGCGGCAAGAGCGAGGACGGCGGCCGGAAGGCGACGGGCGCCACCGGCGACGCGGCCGGTACGGACGCCGGCGAGGGTGACGGGTTCAAGGGCCTCGACCCGAACCGCGCGACGCTCCGCCCCAGGCTGTACTGGTTCAACGCCGCCCTGACGGTCGTGCTGCTCGCCGCGATGATCCTCGAACTGCTGCCGATCCCGGTGCTCTTCCTCCTCGGCGCCGCCCTCGCGCTCACCGTCAACTACCCGAAGATGGCCGAGCAGAAGGAGCGCATCGCCGCTCACGCAGACAACGTCCTCAACGTCGCCGGCATGGTCTTCGCCGCCGCCGTCTTCACCGGCGTCCTCACCGGCACGGGCATGGTCAAGCACATGGCCGACTGGCTCGTCGGTGCCATCCCCGAGGGCATGGGCCCGCACATGGCCCTGGTCACCGGCGTGCTGAGCCTCCCCCTGACGTACTTCATGTCGAACGACGGTTTCTACTTCGGCGTGCTGCCGGTCCTCGCGGAGGCGGGCGCCGCCCACGGCGTGTCGCCCCTGGAGATCGCCCGTGCCTCGCTCGTCGGCCAGGCCCTGCACATGTCGAGCCCGCTGGTCCCCGCCGTGTACGTGCTCGTCGGTATGGCGAAGGTGGAGTTCGGCGACCACACCAGGTTCACGGTGAAGTGGGCCGCGCTGACCTCGCTGGTCGTGCTGGTGGCCGGGATCCTCTTCGGGATCATCTGACCCCGGCCGGTCAGCCCCCCCCGTCACGCGTGGTGGCGGGGGAGTGCGCCGGACGGGTGGAAGTCGGAGGGTGGTGCGGCCGGGTCACCACCCTCTGTGTCCATGTTGTGACGGATAGTCGGATTATCGCAGTAAGCGCCCGATGTGCTCACGACTGGAGGACCTCCACCATGACGACTCCCCCCACCCGCACCCTGCTCCGTGCGGCGCTCGCCACCATGGCGCTCAGCGCCGTGACCCTCGGGGGCGCCCCCGCGGCCTTCGCCGCGCCCGGCGACAACGGCGACATCAAGGTGCACCGGCAGGGGACCCCCGACACCGACGAGGCCAACCAGCCCCAGGTCGGGTGCATCTTCCGCTTCGCCGCCTTCAACTTCGACGGCCTGCAGAGCCTCCAGTGGAACATCTACGCGCAGCCGGGCCAGCCAGGCAACCAGGACCCCTCGTTGAAGAACGGCAGCATCGCCGTCGACGCCAACGGCAACGGACACACGGACGACCTCACCGGCCTGCCCAGCGGCATGTACAAGGTCGAATGGACGTGGGCGGGCCAGAACGGCGCGGCGAAGTCGAAGGTCTTCACCGTGACCTGCGTGCCGGGCGGCAACGGCGGCAACGGCAACGGAGGCAATGGCAACGGCGGCAACGGCAACGGCGGAAACGGCGGCGGCCACGGCCACGGCCGTCCCCCGCACGGGCCGGTCGGCGCGGGCGGCGGCGGCAGCGCGCAGATCGCCGCCGAGGACTCCTCCGCCTTCGGCGTCGGGGCGGCCGTCGCCGCCGGCCTCGCCGGCACGGCCGGACTGGTCCTGATCCGCCGCTCGCGCCGCCGCGACAATGGCGCCGCGTAGGTCCCGCTTCACGCGCAGGCAGCGACGTCTGCTCCGGCTCACCAGGACCGTGGCGGTGACCGTGGTCCTGGTGACCGGGGGAGTCTGGTGGGCCGGTGACGGGGAACCGGCCGACCCGCCGCTCGCCGCCGGCCCGGCCGCGCACGGCCGGGCCGGCGCGGCGGCCGGAGCGCCCGCCGCCCTGGACCACAAGGCGAAGCCCAGGACGCTGCCCAAGGCCACGCCCTCGCCGCGGCCCGCGCCCCCGCCCGCGCCACTGTCCCGTTCGCGTCCCGTCACCGTCGCCGTCCCGGCCATCACCATCGAGGCGCCGGTGATCGAGCTCGGCCTCGACGCCACGGGCCGGCTCGGCACACCGCCCGTCGACGATCCCCGGGTCGTCGGCTGGTACGCCAAGGGGCCCGCCCCCGGCGAGCGCGGGACCGCCGTCGTCGTCGGCCACCGCGACACCCGCACCGGGCCCGCCGTCTTCCTCAACCTCAACTCGCTCAGCTCCGGCAACACCGTCCGGGTCGCCCGCGCCGACGGCAAGGTCGCCGTCTTCACGGTCGACCGCGTCCAGACGTACCCCAAGAGCGACTTCCCCGACAAGGAGGTGTACGGAGCCACCGGGCGGCCCGAACTGCGGCTGCTCACCTGCGGCGGAGTCTTCGACCGCGGCAAGGGCTACGAGGCGAACATCGTCGTCTTCGCCCACCTCACCGAGATCGCCCAGAAGATCTGACCGAGCCGCAGCCGCCGGAGCCAGGCCCGGGCCCGCCGGACCCGCGCCGGGGCCCGAAGGACGCGCGCCGGGGCCAGAAGGACCCGCGCCGGGCCTGCCGGCCCCAAGCCCGGCCCGCAGGACCCAAGCCCCGGCCTGCCGGACCCAAGCCCGGACCCGCCGGACCCGAGCCCGGACCCGCCGGACCCAAGCCCGGCCCGCCGGACCCGAGCCCGGACCCGCCGGGGCCCCCCGGCCCGCAGGACCCACGCCCCGGCCGACGGAATCCAGCCGCTCCGTCGGCCGGGGCGTGCCGTGCGGGTCAGGCCGTCCCCGGTCCGGCGGGTGCGTCCGGGCCGCCGCCGTCCGTCCATCCCACCCCACGGGCCCAGTTCATCCCACGGGCCCAGGCCACCCGGCGGGCGCCCGCCGGGTACGGCAGGACCTCCGCAAGGGCCGTCGCCCGGTCGAACTCCGTCGCCGACTCCCGCTCCCGGCCGAGCACCGCGAGCGCGGCGGCGTGCGCCGTACGGGCCTCCGTCTCCGCGAGCCGTTCCCCGGCCCGCTCCGCCCGCTCGACTTCGCCCCCCGCGGCCCCGGCGGCCTCCGCGGCCCGGCCGCACGCGAGGAGCGCCCAGGCCGTCAGATGCGCGGCGCCGGTCTCGCGGTAGCCCGCGAGCAGCCGCAGCGCCTCCTCGGGCCGGCCCTCCCGCACGGCGAGCTCGGCCCGCGCCGACCGCACCTCGTACCCCGCCTGGTGGTCCCCCTGGGCCAGGGCCGTCCGCTCGGCCGGGCCGAGCAGCTCGCCCCCGCCCGGCTCGGCCGCCCGCATCCGCACCCGGGCGAGCGCCACCATGGCGTACGGCGCGCACCACCCCGCGTGCGAGCCGGCGTCCCGCACCGCCGCCTCGGCGAGCTCACGGGCCTCGTCCACCTCCTCGACCAGGAGGTGGAGCTCCGCGAGGTTCGCCCGCTCGAAGACCGTCGCCGTCGGGTCGCCCGAGCGCTCCGCGAGCGCGAGCGCCCGGCGGCCCGTGTCGATCGCCTCCCGCAGCCGCCCCGCCCGCCGGGCCGTCTCGCGGAGCACCGAGAGCACCGAGGCCAGCAGCTGAGGATCGCCGTACGCCTCCGCGTGCGGCAGCGCCCGGTCCGCGACCGGCCCCGCCTGCCCGAACCGGCCCGCGAGGCCCAGCGAGGTCGCCTGCGCGGCGAGCGCCCGGGCGAGGAGCCCGCGCCGCTCCGGTCCCGTGACCGCCCGCGCGGCGTCCTCCGCCGCCCGCGTGGCGACGACCCCCTCCTCGTACCGGCCCGCGACGAAGCACAGCACCCCGCGGGACAGATGGTGGGCGCTCGCCACCGCCGCCGGGGTGTCCGGGCCGGGCGGGCAGGAGTCGAGCAGCCGGAATCCGTCCTCCGTGCCCCGGGTCTTCGGCATGAGCTCCGCGAGCCGCGCGGCCGCCAGGACGCGGCCGTCCTCGTCCCCGTGCCTGCCCAGCTCCTCCAGCGCCTCGCCGAGCAGCCGGGCCGCCTCGTCGAACCGGCCGAGGCGGCGCAGTACGGCGCTGCGGTCGATCCGGGCCCGCGCGGAGTCGGCGGCCAGCGCGTCGAGCCGGTCGGTGAGTTCGGCGTAGTAGCGGTCGGCGGTGTCGTTCGCGTAGAGCGCCGCCGCCCGCTCGGCGGCCTGCCGCAGATAGCCGGTGGCGCGGGGGTCGTCCGCCCGGGTCAGATGGGCGGCCAGCGTGTCCACGGCCTCCGGGCGGCGGCGGAGCACCGCCTCCGCGTACGCCGAGTGCAGCAGCCGCCGCCGGACCGCCGAAAGTCCCTCGTAGCAGGTGAGCCGCACCAGCGGATGGCGGAAGGCGAGTCCCGCCACTGGCCGGCCCTCGGAGACGACCTGCCGCTCCTCGACCACCGAGGCGGCGACGGCCGCCTCCACGGCCTCCGTGGCCTCGGCGGCCGAGAGCCGCGGATGACCGCCGCGCCGGGCAACGTCGAGGACCTCGGTGAGGGCCGCGTCCTGGCCGGCGACCGCGACCGCGTCGACCACCCGGCGGGCCGCGGGGCCGAGCCGCCCCAGGCGCTCGGCCACCAGCTGGCGCACGCCCTCCGGGGCGCCGGTCCGCTCGTCCCCGTCCCGGACCGCACGGGCCAGTTCGAGCGCGAACAACGGATTGCCGAGGGACAGCTCCCACACCCGCTCGGGGGCTGTGCTCCCGGTGCCCAGCGCGTCGGCCGTCAGCGCCAGGCAGGCCTCGCGGGAGAGTCGGGGGAGCTCGACCGCGGCGGCCAGTGACTGACGGACCAGCAGGTCGAGGACCTGGCGGCGCGGGTCAGGGGCGGAAAGTTCCTCCGGGCGGACAGTGGCGAGAAATCGCCAAGCCCTTCCGGACTCCCGAGCCCGGCGGGCAAGATGGCCGAGGAGCTGGAACGAGCCCGCGTCCCCGGCGTGGAGATCGTCCAGCACCACCATCACGGGCCGCTCCGCAGCCAGTTCCCCGAGCAGCCCCGCCGTCGCCCGGAACAGCCGGTCCCGCTCCTCCTCGGGACTGCGCCCACTCCCGGCGGGCACCCGCCCCAAGGACGGCAGGAGCGCCGCCAGTTCGGGATACTCCGTCCCCGTCCTGGCCCGCTCCGCCGTCGGCCGGCCGGCCAGCCAGCCGTCCAGCGCCTCGGCGAAGGGGCCGTAGGGCGTGTGCCCCTCAGCGTCATGCCCCGCGCCCCACAGCACGGCCGTGCCCTCCGCGGCCGCCCGCCGAGCGGCCTCCCCGGCAAGGCGCGTCTTGCCGAGCCCGGCCTCCCCGGTGAGCAGAAGAACGGGCGGGGAGCCGGGGGCGAGCAGGCGGGCGAGGAGCTCGTCCCGGCCGCGCAGCGGCGTGCCGGGCGGCTGCCGCACCACCGCCGGCAGCGTGGGACCCACCGACCGGGAGGCCGGCGGGGGAGTGGTGAGAGCCGCCCGGTGCAGCCGCTCCGTCTCCGGTCCTGGCCGCACGCCGAACTCCGCGTCCAGCGCCTCCCGGCACAGGTGGTACTGGGCGACCGCCCGGCGCCGCAGCCCCTGCCGGACGTACGCCGCGATCAGGATCCGGTGCGCCTCCTCCTCGGCGGGGGACGCCACGAGGACCTGCTCGGCCACGGCGACCGCCTCCTCGGGGGCGCCGGCCACCAGATGGGCGGCGGCCAGAGCGACCAGGGTGCGCTCCCGCAGGGAGGTCAGCCGTTCGCGGCGGGCCTCCGCCCAGGGAGCGTAACGGTCCTCGGGCAGCAGCTCGCCCGTGAACGCCTCCACGGCGGCGGCGAGTCCGGCGCGCCCGCCGTGGGCGAGCGCCGCCTCCGCGAGGGCCTCGGCCTCGTCGGCGTCGATCCGCACCGTCCGCGGGTCGAGGCGCAGCAGCGCGCCCTCACCCGTCAGATAGGAGGACGCCGCCCGGGGCGCCAGCTCGGGTTCGATCGCCCGGCGGGCCGCGTGGAGCGCCACCCGCAGACTGCCGAGCGCGGCCTGCGGATCCGCGTCCGGCCAGCAGATCTCCAGCGCCTGTTCCCGGTGGAGACTGTGCCCGGGCGAGACCGCGAGCAGCTTCACCAGTGTCCGGGCGCTCGGACGCGGCCACCGCTCGGAGAGCGGCGGCCCGCCGTCCCGGTCGACCCGGAACCCGCCGAGGAGGTGCACCCGCAGCACCGGAGGCGCGCCGGCTGGTATGTCTGTGCTCATCAGGGCGCCCACTGTAATTGGGTGCCCCCTGCAGCGGAATGGCGTGATCCGGAAGCCTGCGGCCCGGCCGTCCGCAACCTCCCACCGTCCCGTGCGGCCGGAAGCCGCCGTCCGGCGGTCCGGACGGGGGCTTACGTCAGCGGTGGGTCACGGAGCCGTCAGCCGGCCCGTCACCATCCCGTGCATCTCGTTGTCCTGGAGCAGATAGCGGCCGCCGGACAGTTCGATCGTCCGGTCGAAGCCGGTGTCGTCCTTGCCGAGCCCGACGACCTCGTCGACCCCGTCGCCGTCGAGGTCCGCGACGACCAGGTTCTGCGTGGCGTACCCGTCCAGCTTCGTCAGGTGGTTCGGGTAGTTCACCCCGCCGGTGAGCACCGGCGCGTCCCACACGTAGGCCGCGCCCTCGGTGCCGCCGACGACCAGCCGCCGCCCGCCCGGCCCGGCCGCGAACTCCGCGCGGTGCAGGGTCGGCAGCGTGTAGATCCCGTAGTCCTGGCCGTCCCTGCCGAAGGTCCTCAGGGAGGCCGTCCCGGCGAGGACCAGGCCCTCGTCGCCGGTGAACCAGTTGCCGAGCGTCCAGGAGCCGCCGCCGACCGCGGTGCGGACGACCTTTCCGGTGCGCAGGTCGCGGAACTCGTGGTACGTGCTCCAGAGGGATCCCTGCCGGACGATCCACGAGTACACGACCGCGTGCCCGTCCGCGTACGGGATGCCCGGCGAGGCGTACAGCCCGTGGTAGAGCTGCGCCGCGTACACCTTGGTGTCCGTGTCGCCGGTCCACGTCGGGTCCGCCGACCAGCGGACCTCGCCCGTACGGGCGTCGAGCGCCGTCCCGCCGACGACGGCCGTCCCGTCGACCACCCCGCGGGTCTGGTACGAGCCGAGGACCTTGCCCTCGGCGACGGTCAGGTCGGAGAAGACCAGGCCGGGCGCGGGTGCGTACTCCCACAGCGCCCGCCCGTTCCCGCCGTAGGCGCGCACCTTGTCGGTCGGCACGAGGATCTCGTCGTCGCCGTCCTCGTCCAGGTCGCCGACCGTCACGGAGCGGACGAACTGCCCCTTGCCGTCAAGGGTCTCGCGGACGCGGCCGGTGCGGGCATCGACGACCACCGCCGCCGTGTCGGCCGCGACGACGAGGTCGTCGCGCCGGCCGTCGCCGTCGGTGTCGGCGATCCGGATGTCCCCCTGCACGGAGCCGGGCAGGGTGGCCTGCCAGAGCGTCCGGGGCTTCCCGGACAGCAGGGACGGTCCGTCGAAGGCCCAGAGCCCGTGGGACTGGCCGCCGACGATCACGTCCTTGTGCCCGTCGCCGTCGACGTCGGCCGCGAGACCGGTGGTCAGGTCGGCCTGGAGCGGGGTGAGCGCGGTCTGTCGCCCGTTGTCGAGGCGGTACGAGCGGATGTTCTGTTCGCTGTCGACGGTCCGGACCCGCCACTCGTCGTCCTCGCGGTACGGCTGGGCGTAGATCGCGGAGGCGTCCGCGCCCTTGTGCTGCCAGCGCACCTCTCCGTCCCGGCCGTTCAGCGCGGTCAGGGTGCCGAAGCGGCCGCCGCCCGGGTTGGCGGCGGTCTCCTTGCCCTCGGTGGTGAAGTACGAGGCGAGGACCTTGCCGTCGGTGATCCGCAGCCCGAGGGCGGAGTCGCCGTCCTTGAAGTTGTCCTCGGCCCGCTTGACCGTGCGGGACCACAGCTCGGCGGCGTCGCCGCCGTCCAGGGCCCGGACGGTGGCCGCGTTGACGTACAGGTACTCGTCGAGCGTCGACTCGCTGATCGCGTACTCCGGTGCGGAGTCCCCGCTCAGCTGCCCGATCCGCAGTCCGATCCCGAGGGCGTTGACCCGGGTGTCCAGGGTGGTGCGGGTGCCGTCGGCCGGGTCGTAGGCGGCGAGTTCGTACCGTACGCCGTCCCGGTAGTCGGCCTGTTCGAGGGCGACGAGCCGCTTCCTGGCCGGGTCGTAGGCGAGCTGCCGGGAGTACAGGTCGGTGTCCGTCTGCCAGGCCACGGAGCCGTCGGCCGGGTCGAGGACGAGGGTGCGGCCCCCGGCCGGGGCGGTCGCGGTCTTCTTCACGTACCAGGACACGGCGACGCGTCCGTCCCCGAGCGGCAGGGTGGAGCCCCACCGGCCGTCGCGCTGCCCCGTCTCGTACGTCCAGGTCGCCGACGGGGAGAGCTTTCCGTCGGTGTACGAGAAGCGGAAGGCCTGGAGGGACGCGGTGGCGTCCTTCGCGGAGTTGAGATTGGTGGAGGGCTGGTCTCCGACGAGCAGGGTGTCGCCCGCCAGCGTGACCTGCTGGGCGTCGGCGAACAGCTTCGACCACAGCGTCCGGCCGGTGGCGCCGTCGAGGACGGTGACGAAGGTGCCGGTGGTGAGGGTCGAGCCGGGGGAGGTGAAGGGGCGGTACGGGCTGGTGCCGACGTCGGCGGTGAAGACGACGTCCGCGACGCCGTCGCCCGTCAGGTCGCCCTGGGCCCAGCCCCGGTCGGAGCTGTCCGCGAAGGGGCTGTTGGCGTGGAAGCCGGTGGTGATCCTCGCCGGGTACGCCGCGGTCTGCCAGGGGCGGATGTTCTTGACCTGCCAGTCCGCGTAGAGCGAGGCGTTGTCCCGCTTCCAGACCGTGCGGCCGTCCCCGGTGAGCCGGGTGACGGTGCCGAGGCTGTGCACGGCGAGGAAGTCGCCGCGGCCGCCGCCGAGCTGGGCGGTGTCGGCCTGGCCCCGGTAGGTCTCCAGGGCGGAGGTCCGGGTGAGGGTCACCCCGGTGGCGGAGGTGTCCTCGCCGGCCGCCGCGAGGGTTCTCGCGGGCTGCTCGTTCTGCGGGGTGACCGCGAGGGTCTCCGGGGCCTCGGCGCGGCTCTCCAGGGCGTCGGCCTGCGCGTCGGTGAGGACGCGGGCGCCGTCGGGGGCGACGGGCTGGTCAGCCGCGTAGGCGCCGGCGGCGGGGAGCGCGGTGAGCGCGAGACCGGCCGCGACGAGGGCGGAGGCGAGGCGCACGCCGAGCCTGGAACGGTGGGTGTTCACGCCGGCTTCGGGAAGAGAGCTGTGCGTCATCACGCCGCCTTCGGGAAGAGAACGGTGGGTCATCACGCCGCCTTCGGGAAGAGAACGGTGGGTCATCACGCCGCCTTCGGGAAGATACGGAGGGCCGAACGGTCCTTGAGGAGCGGCTCGTTGAAGGAGTACTGCAGGGCGTCGGTGCCGGCCTGGTTCTCGATGCCGACGGTCGCGCTGCCGCCGGCCTCCAGGGTGTCGGCGCCGATCGACTGGTACTGCAGGACGATCGCGCCGGTCGCCTCCTCGAAGACGGCCTCGAAGGTGACGCGCTTGGTGGTGTCGGCGGCGAAGGCCGCGTTCTCCCAGACGATCGCGAACCTGCGCTGTCCGGCGGTCCCGCTGGTCGAGGTCCTGACCGCCGACTTGGCGTCCAGGGTCAGGTCGTCCCAGTACGCGGCGAGGATGCCGTCGGGCCGGCCCGCCGACGGCAGCGCGGTGTTGGCGTAGTCGCCGAGCCGCGGCGCCAGGAAGTTCACCAGGCCGTTGGTGGTGACGTTCGCCTGGCTGTAGGTCACGCCGTAGAAGGAGACGGGGAAGGGCAGGGCGATCGTCTTCGCGTTCTCGTCGCCCGAGAGCGCGAGCTTCGTCGACGCGGCGGTCCAGGCGTACGCGACGGGCAGGCAGCCGTTGCCGGACGCGTCGGTACGGGCGGGCAGCGCGGCCGTCACGTTCTCGTCGCCGTCCACGGCGAGGACGGCCTGGTAGCCGCCGTTGCACAGGACGGGCGCGGCCGGGGTCGCGGTGAGGGTGAAGGAGCCCTCGGCGACGGCCGGGAAGCGGAAGAGGCCGGAGGCGTCGGTGACGACCGGGGCGAGCGGCGCGTCCGTGAAGCGGACGGTGGCGCCCTTGAGGGGCTTTCCGGTGACGTCGAGGACGGTGCCGGTGACGGCGTGCGCGGGCACGGCGTCCAGGGCGAGGTCGTGGGCGAGGGCCTGGCCGGTGGTGACGGTGAGCCCGTCCTCGGTGAGGTCCCGGTAGCCGTAGCCGCCCGCGGTGAGGGAGTACGTGCCGGCGTTCAGGGTCAGCCGATAGGCGCCGGAGGCGTCCGTGGTCACGGAGCGACGGGCCTCGCCCGCGGTGGCGGTGACGGTGACCCCGGCGAGCGGGGAGCCGCTCGCCCGGTCGGTGACCGTGCCGGTGACGGTGGCCGCGGTGTGCGGGGCGCGGTCCACGGCGGTGAGGATGTCCAGCTTGCCCTCGCCCCACACGTTGTTGGCGGCGGCGGTGCCGCCGCAGTGGGTGTCGTCGACGTCGCGGGCGGAGCCGTTCAGGACGGCCCGGGTGGCGTCGATGTCGCCGATGAGGGAGGGGGTCGAGGACCAGAGCAGGGCGACGGCGCCGGCGACGTGCGGGGTCGCCATCGACGTACCGGAGATCGCCCGGTAGGTGCCGCCCGGCCAGGAGGAGCGGACGTTCACGCCCGGGGCCGAGATGTTCGGCTTCATCGAACCGTCGACGAGGGAGGGGCCGAAGCCGGAGAAGTCGGCGATCTTTCCGTTCTCGTCGTAGGCGCCGACGCCGTAGGCCGGGGCCTGGGCACCGGGGGCCTCGGTGGTGGAGCAGCTGACGCCGTTGCCGGAGTTGCCGGCGGCGAAGGCCTCGAAGATCCCGGCGGCGTTCCAGGAGGTGATGATGTCCTGGTAGAAGGTGGTGTTCCCGCCGCCCCAGGAGTTGTTGACGATGTCGGGGGCGAGGTCGGGGCGCGGGTTCTGGCCGTTGCGGTCGGTGGGCGCCAGGATCCACTGGCCCGACTTCAGCAGCGAGGAGTCGGAGCAGCTGCGGGCCTCGCAGCCCTTGGCGGCGATCCACTTCGCGCCGGGAGCGACGCCGATGCCGCCCGCGCCGGCGATGGTGCCCATGGTGTGGGTGCCGTGGCCGTTGTTGTCGCAGGGGGTGCCGCCGGTGCACTGGCCGGTCGGGTCGTACCAGTTGTAGTCGTGGCTGTAGGTGCCGTCGCCGAGGTTGCCCCGGTAGTTGCCCTTCAGGGCCGGGTGGTCGAACTGCACGCCCGAGTCGATGCTGGCGACGACGATGCCCTCGCCGCGGTTGTCGTACTGGGACCAGACCTGGTCGGCCTTGATGTCCTTGACGCCCCACTCGGGGGTGACCGCCTCCTCGGCGGCCGTGGAGTTCTGCTCGACGGCGTCGAGGGTGTAGTGCCGCTCCTGGCGGAGGGCCGCCACGTCGGGGCGCGCGGCGAGCTGCTGGACGAGGGCCTTGCCGCCGGTGACCTTGACGGCGTTGGCGATCCAGTACGACTCGTAGCCGACCCTGGCCCGGTCGAGGAAGCGGGTGAGGGGGGCCTGGCTGCGGGTGGCCTCGGTGCGCAGGGAGTCGAAGGCCGTCCGGGCCTTCTTCTCGTGGCCGCGCTGTGCACGGGCCCCGGAGAGGTCGGCGCGCCCGGCGAGGACCACGAAGAACGTCGCCTCGCCGCCGGCGTCGACGGTCGCGGTCAGACCGGGGTCGACGGCGGCGTGGGGGGCGGGCGCGGAAGCCGGGGCCGGCGCCGCGGCCACGGCGGGGGCCGCGAGCAGGGCCGCGGCGGTGGCGGCGGCCGCGGCCCAGGCGGTTGTTCCGCGCCGGAGGGGGGACCGGAGCGGCGAGCGGGGCGGGTGCATGTGTGTGGCTCCTCCATCGCTGGTACGGGGGAAGCCGGCGCCCCGCCGCCCGGTGGCCTCGGGGGAAGGCTCCGGGGGCGGTGGGGCGGGCTCGGTCGGGGACGCTAGGACCGGGCCGTTACTGGGGAATTACTGGGCGGGTGGGGCCGGAGTCGTCGTGGGCATGCGTTCGGCCGGGGCGGAACGGGTGGGCGCAACGGAACGGCGCCTTTGCCGGCGCCAGAGGCTCCCGCGCCTGAACCGCACCGCGTGCACGGCGCCACTGGTGGTGCGGGTCAGGGCGCGGAACGCGGAGGTGCCGCTGAGGGCGCGGTCCCTTGTGCCCGCCCGTCCCTCTCCCTGGGACTTCGTCCTGGGGGACCCCCATGCGGGACGATTGCCCACACGGCGGTGGCACCCGCCAGTTTCAGGCGCGGATGCCTGTACAGGACCGACGTGGACAGTTCGCGGCCCCGGGCGGCACGATCGAGCGGTGCCGTGGCGTGCCGCCGGTGAGACCCGGGGCACTCCGGCGGACCCTGGCGCCGAAAAACTAACAGCGCTAGTTTGGGTGGGACGCCGACGGAGCGGCGCGGACGACGAACCGGCAACGCGAGGAGACAGCGGATGAAGGCCCACGACGCGATGTACATCGGCGGGGAATGGCGCCCGGCCTCCTCCACGGACACCATCCCGGTGATCGACCCGGCGAACGAGCAGGTCATCGGCCACGTCCCGGCCGGCACCGCCGAGGACGTCGACGCCGCCGTCCGTGCCGCCCGCGCCGCGCTCCCCGGCTGGGCGGCCACCCCGCCCGCCGAGCGCGGAGCCCGGATCGCCGCACTCCGTGACGCGCTCGCCGCCCGCGCGGAGGAGATCGCCGCCACCGTCACCGCCGAACTCGGCGCCCCGCCGCAACTCGCCGCCGCCGTCCACGCCGGACTGCCGATCGCCGTCGCCGGCACGTACGCCGAACTCGCGGCCGCCCACCCCTTCGAGGAGAAGGTCGGCAACTCCACCGTCTACGCCGAGCCGGTCGGTGTCGTCGCCGCGATCACGCCCTGGAACTACCCGCTCCACCAGATCGTCGCCAAGGTCGCCCCGGCCCTCGCCGCCGGCTGCACCACGGTCCTCAAGCCCGCCGAGGACACCCCGCTCACCGCGCAGCTCTTCGCCGAGGCCGTCCACGAGGCCGGCCTGCCCGCGGGAGTGTTCAACCTGGTCACCGGCCTCGGCCCGGTCGCGGGCCAGGCGCTCGCCGAGCACCCCGACGTGGACCTCGTCTCCTTCACCGGCTCCACCGCCGTCGGCCGCCGCATCGGCGCCCTCGCGGGCGGCGCCGTCAAGCGGGTCGCCCTCGAACTCGGCGGCAAGTCCGCCAACGTGATCCTGCCGAGCGCCGACCTGTCCAAGGCCGTCTCCGTCGGCATCGCCAACGTCATGTCCAACTCCGGCCAGACGTGCAGCGCCTGGACCCGGATGCTGATCCCCGCCGACCGGTACGAGGAGGCGGTGGCGCTCGCCGCCGAGGCCGTCGCCAAGTACGTCCCCGGCGAGCGCGTCGGCCCCCTCGTCAACGCCAAGCAGCGGGACCGCGTCCGCGGCTACATCGAGAAGGGGATCGAGGAGGGCGCCCGGCTCGTCGCCGGCGGCCCCGAGGCGCCGCGCGAGACCGGCTACTACGTCTCCCCGACCGTCTTCGCCGACGTCACCCCCGACATGACGATCGCACAGGAGGAGATCTTCGGCCCCGTCGTCTCGCTCCTCCGCTACGAGGACGAGGCCGACGCCCTCGCGATCGCCAACGGCACCGTCTACGGGCTCGGCGGCGCCGTCTGGGGCGACCCCGACGAGGCCGTGGCCTTCGCCCGCCGCATGGACACCGGCCAGGTCGACATCAACGGCGGCCGCTTCAACCCGCTCGCCCCCTTCGGCGGCTACAAGCAGTCCGGCGTCGGCCGGGAGCTCGGCGCGCACGGCCTCGCCGAGTACCTCCAGACCAAGTCCCTGCAGTTCTAGCCGACCGAAGTCCCGACCGACCGAAGCCCCGACCGACCGAAGCCCCGACCGACCGAAGTCCCGACCGACCGAAGTCCCGACCGACCGAAGTCCCGACCGACCGAGTCCCAGCCAACCGAAGTTCCAGGAAGTCAGAGGAGAGACGCGTGATCCGCGCCGCCGTCCTGCCCGCCGTCGGCTCTCCGCTGGAGATCACCGGCATCGAACTCCCCGAGCCCGGACCCGGCCAGGTCCGCGTCCGGCTCGCCGCCGCCGGAGTCTGCCACTCCGACCTCTCGCTCTCCGACGGCACCATGCGGGTGCCGGTCCCGGCGGTCCTCGGCCACGAGGGCGCGGGCACCGTCGTCTCCGTCGGCGAGGGCGTCACCCACGTCGCCCCCGGTGACGGCGTCGTCCTCAACTGGGCGCCGTCCTGCGGCAGCTGCCACCCCTGCTCGCTCGGGGAGGTCTGGCTCTGCGCGAACGCCCTCACGGGCGCCGCGAACATCCACGCCCGCACCGAGGACGGCAGGGACCTGCACCCCGGCCTGAACGTCGCCGCCTTCGCCGAGGAGACGGTCGTCGCCGCGAACTGCGTCCTGCCCGTCCCCGACGGGGTGCCGCTCGCCGACGCCGCGCTGCTCGGCTGCGCCGTCCTCACCGGCTGGGGCGCGGTCCACCACTCCGCCCGGGTCCGCGAGGGCGAGACCGTCGCCGTCTTCGGCGTAGGGGGCGTCGGCCTGGCGACCCTCCAGGCCGCGCGGATCGCAGGGGCGTCGACGATCGTCGCCGTGGACGTCTCCCCGGAGAAGGAGGCGCTCGCGAGGGCGGCGGGGGCGACCGAGTACGTCGTCGCCTCCGAGACCACGGCCAAGGACATCAGGAAGCTGACCGGGGGCCACGGCGTCGACGTGGCCGTCGAGTGCGTCGGCCGCGCCGTCACCATCCGGACCGCCTGGGAGTCCACCCGGCGCGGCGGCCGCACCACGGTCGTCGGCATCGGCGGCAAGGACCAGCAGGTCACCTTCAACGCCCTGGAGATCTTCCACTGGGGCCGCACCCTGGCCGGCTGCGTCTACGGCAACTCGAACCCGGCCGTGGACCTGCCGGTGCTCGCGGAGCACATCCGGGCCGGCCGGCTCGACCTCGGTGCCCTCGTCACCGAGCGGATCACCCTGGACGGCATCCCGGGCGCCTTCGAGAACATGCTCGCGGGCAAGGGCGGCCGCGCCCTCGTGATCTTCGACTGACGGCGCGCGGAAGCCCGTACCGGCACCAGGCCGGTACGGGCTTCCGCGTCTCACAGATCCAGCACGAGCCGGCCGCCGCACGCCCGGCCCACGCAGATCATCATCGTCGTCCCCGAGGCCTTCTCCTCCTCGCTGAGGACGGAGTCGTGGTGCTCGGGAGTCCCGGCGATCACCTTCGTCTCGCAGGTGCCGCACCAGCCCTCCTCGCAGGAGTACGCGACACCCGGCACCACCTCCCGGACGGCGTCGAGCAGGGTCCGGCCGGACTCCACGCGCAGAGACCGCCCGGTCCGCCGCAGCTCGACCTCGAATCCGCCCGCCGCCGGGGTCACCTCGGCGGGGGCCGCACCGAACCGCTCCAGGTGCAAGGGGCCCGCCCAGCGTTCCTCCACCGCCCGCAGCAGCCCCTCGGGCCCGCAGCAGTACACGGCCGTCTCCGCCGGCAGCCCGGCGAGGACACCGTCGAGGTCGGGCAGGCCCGCCGTGTCCTGCGGGACGAGCGTGACCCCCGGGAGCCCGGCGAGCTCCTCGCGGTACGCCATGGAGGCCAGGCTCCGCCCCCCGTACAGCAGCGACCACGATTCCGCCGGCAGCGAGCGGATCATCGGGAGCAGCGGGGTGATGCCGATGCCGCCCGCGACGAAGAGATACCGCTCGGCGGGCACCAGCGGGAAGCGGTTGACCGGGCCGCGCACCCCGAGGACCGTGCCCACCCCGACCGAGGTGTGGATCTCCTCGGAGCCGCCCCGGCCGGCCGGCTCGCGCAGCACGCCGAGCCGGTACGCGCTCCGGTCCGCCGGGTCGCCGCAGAGCGAGTAGTGCCGGACCGTCCCGGACGGCAGCGTCACCTCCACGTGCGCGCCGGGCTCCCAGGGGGCGAGGTCGGCACCGGTGGGGTCGACGAGCACGAGCCCCAGGACGCCTTCGGCCTCCCGGAGGACCGAGCGGACCGTCAGCCGGACGATGGACATGGCATCACCTCGACGTTCGTGTCGGCGGCAGCAGCGGCTCCGGCCACACCCGGCACAGCACCCCGTACAGCACGGCGGCGACCACGAAGGAGGCCGGCAGGCTCAGGTCGACGCCGCCGGTGAGGGCGGTCAGCGGGCCGGTGTACAGCGGGTTGTTGACCCACAGCACCCCGACGAAGGCGCCGGCCGCGAAGGCCGCGACGGCCCGCAGGTTGACCCCGCCCGTGTACCAGTACCGCCCGCCGCCACCCGTGGTGAACGCGCGCAGCGCTTCCGCGTCGTACCGCCCCCGGTGGAGCACGTAGCCGACGGAGAGCACGGCCGCCCACGGGGCCACGACCGTCAGAAGGAGCGTCACGAACGCCGACATGGCGTCCATCGCGTCGTACACGACCGCCCCGAGGTACAGCACGGCCGCCGCGAGCAGCGCGACCACCGTGGTCACGGCGGCCCGCGAGGAGCGCCAGAACACCGAGTTGGCGGAGAGCCCGGCCGCGTACAGGCAGAGCCCGGCCTGCGGCAGGGTCCCCGCGAAGCCGAAGACCACCACGGCCACCGCGAACCAGCCCGGCACGGCGTCCGTGAGGCCCTGCAGCCACGGCTCGTCGGGCACGGGGAAGAGGGTCGTCACGTACGCGCCGGTGAGCAGCGCGGCGAGACTGCTGAGGAACATCGAGATCCCGCTCGCCCGCACCACCCGTCCGGTGGGGGTGGAAGCGGGCATGTAGCGGGTGTAGTCGCCCTGGAACGTGGCGTACGACAGGGGCACGGTCGCGGACGCGGTCGCCGCGAGCAGCCAGGTGTGCAGGGTGCTGTCGAGCGCCAGGGGCCCGCCGGCGTACCCCGCGTCGAACTTCGGCGCGAGCACGAGCGCGGTGCCGAGCAGCACCGCCCCGCCGGTGACCGCCGTGATCCGGTACGTGCGGACCAGCGTCTCGTGGCCGCGCACGGCGACCAGCGCGACCGCCGCCGCCGTCACGAACATCGCGACCGTCAGCGCGCCCGGACCCGTCGGCGTGGAGAACAGCCGGTGCCCCGCGACCATGACGGCGGTGCCGCCCGTCCACACGGCGATCGCGAAGAAGCCGAGCGCCGTCACCACCGTGATCGTGTTGCCGACGACCCTGCCGCGCACCCCGAAGTGCGCCCCGCTCGCCACCGGATCGTTGGTGCCGGTGCGGACGCCGAAGCGGGCGAGCGGCGCGAGCAGCGCCGTCCCGACGGCGACGCCCGCCGCGATCGCGCTCGCCGACGCCCACCAGCCCAGACCGAAGACCACGGGCAGCGCGCCGAGCACCACCGTCCCGAACGAGAACTGCGCGGAGGGCCAGATCCAGCCGAAGTCGCCCGGCGTCGAGGTGCGCTCCGCCTCCGGCACCGGTGCGATGCCGTCGTGGTCGACCGCCGCACGGGGCGGCGTCACGGTGGACGCCGCCCCGGTCGGTGTGGTGGTCATGAGGCGCCCCCGGCGAGGTCCTCGGGACGGTCCTGGCCGGGCAGCACGTCGACCACCCGCAGGGCGGCGCAGGCCGCCCCCGAGGTGCGCTCGCCGCTCGTCAGGTCGAAGGTCGTGTGGTGCAGGGGGCAGGTGATCCGCAGCCTGTCCCCGTCGACCCTGCCGTACTTGAGCCGGCCCCCGCGGTGGGGGCAGACGGCGGCCGCGAGGACCTTGCGGCCGGCGACCTCGACCAGGACCAGGTCCTCGGTCACCTGGCGGACGGTGGGCTCGCCGGAGCCCCGCCGCCCGGCGGGCACGGCCGTCACGCGACGGTCTCCCGTGCCAGTGCGATCGCCGCTTCCTGGGCCTCGCCGACGATGTCGGAGGCCAGCCGCACGCCCGCCCAGATCTTCGCGAAGTCCGGCTCGTCGAGCGCGCGGATCGCCGTCCGCATGTGGTTGGAGTGGTACGAGTCGATGTACAGGTGCTCGGTGTAGTAGGCGTCGTGGACGATCCCGAGGCGCCGCGCGGCGCGGGCGAAGCTCTGGAAGGCGTACAGGACGCTGGTCTCGAAGTAGGCGTACGCCCCCAGGAAGTACTGCGGGGACGACGCCCGGCTCGCCAGCCAGTGGAACATGTTGACGTACGCGTAGCACTCCGGCGTCGTCTCGTCGAGGTAGTCGTCGAGCTCCAGGCTCATGCCGAACTCGGTGAGCAGGTCCCGGTAGAGCTGGGAGTGCGCCTTCTCCTCGTTGCCGCAGCCGAGTTCGTCGATGAGGACCCGGAAGACCGCCATCGCCGAGCGGTACGGCAGCCGGGGGACGACCGGCAGCAACGACTCGGACTCGGTGAGCCCGTCGAGCGCGAACTGCCGGACGATCACCTTGAACTGGTCGAGCGAGGCGTGCTCGGCGAGGAAGGTCGCGCTCTCCGGGAGCGCGGCCTCCTCCTCGGCGAGGAACTCCTTGAGTGCCTGGAGCAGTTCGCCGGCCGAGCCGAACCGGGGCGCGGAGGCCTCGTAGGCGCGGGCCTTCGGCAGGATCCACCGCTCCTCGATCGAGGTCATCGAGCCGTAGTCGCCGAGGTTGGGCACCCGACGGTAGAGGGTGTGGAGTTCGCGGTGAGCCGTCGCGGGCGGGGTCGCGAACGAGCGCGCGGCCACCGGGACGGAGGCGGAGGACGGGGCCGTGCTCATGCCGCCTTCGCCTCCTCGTGCGTGGTGGGGGAGCTGATGACGCCGCGCTCGTGCAGCTCCTTCTTCACCCACCGGTACCAGTCGTCCTTGAAGACGCCGTACTTCTCGCAGACGGTGTTGATCTCCGCCTGGCGGTCCGGGCTCGGGTCGACCAGCATCGCGTTGCACAGTCCGGGTTCCAGGTTGGCCAGCGGGCCGATGAAGCCCTGGATGCCGCGGGCGTCGACGAGGAGGTTCTCCCAGCCCTCGAAGACCGGGATGCCGGTGCCGGCCTCGGCCATCTTGCGGGTGAAGGCGGCGTCGCCGCTCGACTCCTTGATGCCGACGATCCCGGGGATCTCCTCGCAGATCCGGATCAGGGTGTCGAACTCGATGCGGTTGCCCGACAGCGCCTCCTCGTTGTAGAGGAAGATCGGTATGTCGAGGGCCGCGCGGATCGTCCGGTAGTGCTCGACGATCTGGTCCTGCGTCACCTCGGCGCCGAACGGGGTGGTGACGACGACGGCGTCGGCGCCGATCTCGGCGGCCGTGCGGGCCCGGTCGACCACCGAGGCGGTGTCGGGGAGCTGGATCCCGGCGAGCACGGGAAGGCCGCCGGCGTGCTTGACGGTGAACGTGACGACGTCCTGCCACTGCCGGGCGTCGAGCTTCCAGCCCTCGCCGGAGGTCAGCGCCGGCATGAAGCCCGTGACCTCGGCCCGGATGTGGTCCAGGAGCCGGACGACGCTCTGCTCGTCGACGACGCCGTGCTCGTCGAGGGGGGTGATGAGGGGGACGACGGTCCCGGAGTAGGTGTCAGGCATGAGTGGGGTGCCCTTCGGAATGTCTTCAGAGGTTGTCGGAGTCGACCGTCAGCACCAGCGAGCGCTGGTAGAGGTCCTCCAGGTACGCGGGGAACGACGGCTCCGCGCCGGTGCCGATCGGCACGACGGGCAGGCCGGTCGTCCGCAGCAGCCGGGGGCTCGCCGTGTGCAGCGTGCCGCCCCGGCCGATGACCTGGGCCAGCAGCAGGCGCTCGTGCGTCGGCAGGCCTTCGAGGGCGGGGGTGGTGAAGGCCCGACGGAGGTCGTCCTCGTCGTACGGGACGCGGTCGATGGCCAGATCGGTGTGGAGGACGTCCATGAACGGGTAGTAGTCGTCCTGGATCCCGCGCTCGTAACCCCACACGAGGTCGTCGCAGCGGCCCACCTGCTCCCAGTTCATGACGACCCGGCCGGCGTCCCCCGCGGCGAGGCGGTCCGCGAAGAAGGACTTGGCGGCGACGCGGACGGCGTCGTCCTTGCTGTGCATGCCCATGAAGAGCGTGGCGTCGATGAACACCGTGGGGGCGTGGTCAGTCGCTGCGGAGGCGTGGTCGTTCGCCTCGGGGGTGGCGTCAGGCCGCATAGCGCTCGAGCACCTTCCGCATCCGCTCCATCGCGCCGGCGAACACCTCGGGCTCGCGGGCCAGGGCCAGGCGGACGAAGCGCTCGCCCTTCTCCTTGGTGTTCCAGTAGAAGAAGGTGCCCGGCAGGACGTACACCTCCTCGTCGAAGAGGACGGCCTGCAGCTGGGTGGCGGTCAGGTGCTCCGGCTTGATGCGGAACCAGGCGACGCTGGTGCCGACGACCGGCTCCTGGAACTCCAGGATGGTGCCGTCGAGGGCGGCGCGGGCGGCGTCGCCGTTGGTCTTGATGATGTCGCGGACGGAGGCGAAGCCGTCCTCGATGGAGTCCTCGATGTACTGCGTGACCATGTTGAGGACGAAGGGCGAGACGTTCAGCAGGACGCTGGTGTGGAGGTTGTAGACCTCCTCCTGGATGTTCCGGCTGGCGGTGATCATGGCGCACTTGGCGTCCTGGATGGGCCAGGTCTTGCCGGTGTCCTCCATGACCATGTAGGTGACGCCGGACTCCTCCAGGAGCTTGTAGATGTCGACGCGGCCGATGCCCTCGTCGCACAGCGCGAAGGAGGCGAAGCAGAAGTCCATCACCAGGACCTTGTCGTGGTCCACGCAGTAGCGGACGACCTCGCGGAAGCCCTCCAGCTTCTCGGCCAGCAGGGTGAACCCGGTGGGGTTGTTGGGGTCGACAAGGTAGATCGCGTCCGCGTCGATCTGCTCGACCAGGCGCTCGTAGATGGCGTCCTTGTCGTGCAGCACCGACTCGTCGACCGGTCCGAGCGGCACCTGCATGTTGCGCAGCAGGTCGACCAGGTTGTCGAAGCAGGGCTCCACCAGCTGCACCGACATGCCGCGCTGCTTGAGGAACATGCCGGCGACCATGGTCGAGACGCTGGCGGAGTACGAAAGAAGCGTGCGGTCCATCGCCCGGGCGGTGGGCTGCTGGTGCAGGCGGAAGAAGGCGTCGATGAACTGGCGCTCGAAGTGGGCCTGCTGCTTCGACTCGGACTCGTGCCAGAGCTCGGGGAGCCGCGAGACGATCCCCTCCTGCGAGGCGGACTGACGCTGGTGGGTGTGGGCATCGGCCAGGTTGAACCGGGTCTTCAGGGCCTCGATCTCGTGCTGGGTGAGGTCGACGAAGGTGCTGACGTCTGCCTTGTCGGTCAACGACATGAAGAACTCCCGCTGTCGATACGAAACTCGTCCGGAATTCCGGCGGCGTGAATGACTGTAGGAGCTTCGAGCGCCCTTGCGAATAACGACCGGGTCACGCAATTAATAATCACCGCGATGTTCTGAGGAAGAAAAAAAGGAACGACGGCCAGGCATTCCGCGAAAGGGAATGCCTGGCCGTCGTTCTCGCTGTGGGGCCGCGCCGGCGGCCTTGTTCCGTTATTCCGTGGCGGCCCGCAGCAGGATGTCCTCGAACACCTTCGGGTCGTCCGAGGCGATCACCGGCCAGCCGATGCCGTACGCGCCCTCCCAGCCCACGTCGATGCCCGGGTTGGCGTGGTCGGAGCCGTCGGGCAGGAACAGGTGGGGGCTGCAGTTCACGCGGTCGCTCTTGGAGAGCGCGGCCTGGTCGGCGAGGGTCCGTCGGGCCCGCCCGTCGTCCAGCGCCTCGGTGAGGGCGTCCACGTCGACGGCGCCCGTCTCCGCGGCCACGTCCAGGATCACCTTGCGGTGGCTGATACAGCGCGACTCGGCCCAGAAGGCCCGGCGAAGCCCCAGGTCGAGCTGCTCGGAGGCGTTCAGGCTCTGCTCCTTGGCGGCGAGCACCGCCTCCAGGGCGGGCAGCGTCGTCGAGGGGTACAGCCAGTCCTTGGCCTGCCACAGCTGCCAGCCGGCGGCCGGCTCCAGGCTGGCCATCCGGGCGACCTCGCTGTCCGTTCCGGGGCGCGGGCTCGGGGCGTCGTTCAGCAGTTCCAGCGGGAAGGCGCGCAGGTCGAAGGAGACCTGCTCCTCCAGGCCGAGGCGGGCCCGGGTGGCGTGCAGCCGGTGGATGGCGATGTGCGCGAACGAACACCAGATGTCGGAGAAGACGGTGATGACTCCGGGCGGCGGGGTCAGATCGGTGGTGGTCGGGTCGGACATGGTTCTCCTCGGTTCGTGCGGGGCGGAGCGGTGCTCAGCCGGCGGCGGACTCGTGGGCGTCCAGCGCCGCCTCGAGGTCGAGGTCGGCGTCCGGCAGCCAGGCGGGCAGGGACGGGATGCGGGCCATCGCCTCGAACAGCCGGGGTACGGCGTCCTCCTCGACGGTCGGCCCGTGGGCGCTGAGCAGCCGCGCGGGGCGCAGCGCGGCCAGTTCGCGCACCGGCGGGAGGAACTTCGCCTCGTCGACCAGCGCGGTCCACGGCGCTATCGCACGGTTCAGGACCTCGAACCCGTGGAAGAATTCCTCCTCGGAAAGTTCGGTGAAGTCCTGGCGAATTTCTTCGACGACGGTACCGAAGCTGTCGGAGCTGTAGAGCGTTCCATCGGAATGGTCGAACACGGCAAGGGTTCCGGGTGAATCGAAAGTGGGCGGCCGGTGAAAACTCAGCTCTCGATCGCCGACTTTCACGCGACTTCCCGGGTTCGCCGTCACCACCCGTTCCTGCGGAATGCTGAACTCTTCCGATATTCGCGTCAGTGATATCGCGTTGACGAGCACCTTCGCGTTCGGCGCGGCCTGGAGGATCCGGGCGAGCGCGCCGGTGTGGTCGCGGTCGTCGTGGGTCACGACGACCCAGCGCAGGTCGGCCGGGTCGATCAGCGACCAGAGGGAGTCCAGGAAGCCCTCCCGGTCGACGGGCATGCCGGTGTCCACGAGGAGCGGCTGTCCGGACCGGAGGAGGAAGGCGTTCACCGGCTGGTCGCCGAGACCGGGGATGGGCAGGGCCGAGGGGAGGACGTGGATGTCCGGCCCGGCGGTGTAGGACGTTTTCATGACGCACCTTTCGTGACGCACCAAGCGGGCCGGGGGCCCCCGGGCGGGGACCCGGGGGAGGCGCCGGCCTCGGTCAGACGAGCTGGATGGTCAGGGAGCCGGCGATGAGCAGGGCGAGGCCCAGGGCGCGCGGCTTGGTCAGGGAGCGCTGCGGGAGCTTGAACAGACCCTTGTGGTCGATCAGCGCCGAGGTCAGCTGCTGTCCCGTCACGGTGAGGGCGATGGTCACGGCCGCGCCGATGGTGGGGATGAGCAGGAAGGTGCCGGTGACGTACGCGGCGGCGCAGGCGCCACCGAGCCAGCCCCACCAGGGCATCTTCTTCAGCGGGGCGATCTTGGGCTTCGGGGTCTTCCGGGTCGCGTAGAGCACGAGCAGGACGACGGCGATGGTGAAGGTCGCCACGGCGAAGCTGATCACGGCGACGGTGATGGGCTCCTTCAGCTGGGCTCGCAGCTGGGCGTTGACCGCGCCCTGGATGGGGAGCACGCCACCGGCGACGATGCCGAGGGCGAGCCAGCCGATGCGGCCGGCGCTCGACATCTTGGGGGCGCCGGGAGGGGCCGCGGCCTTCATGCCCCGGATGATCACGACGATGCCCGCGAGGACGGCGAGGGCGCCGATGACGATGCCGGCGCTCAGGTCCTTCTGCTTCAGGCCGAGGAGACCGAAGAGGTCGAGGGCGAGCGAGGAGAACATCTGGCCGGTGACGAAGAGTCCGACGGCGGCGAGGGCGCCGAGCCGTGGGAACAGCAGGATGCCGCTGGTGATGTAGAGGGGGCTGGCGAGTCCGCCGAGCAGCTGCCACCACTCCACGTCGGGCAGCTTGCCGAGCGCGCCGAGCGCGCCGGCCGCCACCGCGAGCACGACGAGCAGCGTGGTCGCGACGCCGAGCTGGATGGTCGAAGCGCCGTACGGGGTGCCGACGGCCGAGTTGAGCTGGAGGTTCACCGAGGCCTGGACGGCCAGGAGGCAGCCGACCAGCAGGGCCGCGGCGAGGAGCGCGGTGTGCATCTGGATCTCCCTGGGGCGGGATGGCGAGCGGATAAGTGGACACTGAGTCCGTTTAGCATGCCATGCAACATGGCAACCGGACAAGGTGTCCACTTAGCCCCGAGGGAAGTAAGGTCTGGTCCATGAGGGACGACGAGCAGCGAGGTCGTGGAGCCGCCTCCGTGCACCGGGTCGGCGGGCTCCTCGGTGATCTTCAGGCCGCCGACGAACAGCCGGTCGCCCCGCGCAGACGCGCGGACGCGGAGCGCAACCGTGCCCAGATCCTGGCCGCGGCCGAGCAGCTCTTCGCCGAGCAGGACCCGCGGTCGGTCACCATGGACCGGATCGCCAAGGCGGCGGGCGTGGGCCGCGCCACGCTGTACCGGAGCTTCCCCGACCCGTCCTCGGTCGCCGTGGCGCTGCTCGACGAGCACGAGCGCCGGCTGCAGGGACAGCTCATCTACGGACCGCCGCCGCTCGGCCCCGGAGCTCCGGCGGGCGAGCGGCTCGCGGCGTTCTACCTGGCGATGCTCGATCTGCTCGAACGGCATCTGCCGCTGGCGCTCGGGGCGGAGACGGGCCCCGAGCGCTTCCGGACGGGCGCGTACGGGTTCTGGCGCGTCCACGTCCGGACCCTGCTGGTCGACCACGGCGTCGAGGACCCCGACCCGCTGATCGACATCGCGCTCAGTCCGCTCTCGCCCGAGCTCTTCCAGTTCCAGCGGCACGAACTCGGGCTGTCGACCGAGCGCATCGGGTGTTCACTGACGGCCTTCGCCCGCCAGCTGCTGCAGTCAGGAGGCGGTCGCTGACCGTCCCTTCGACGCCGGGTGGACGAGACCCGGCAGGATCAACTCCCAGATGCGGCGGAGCCGTTCCTCGGCCGGATCGTGCAGGGCGCCGCTCTCCGCGGGCCAGGGCTCGTCGGCCCGCGCGTTCGGGTGCCGCATCTCCAGCTCCACCCCGGTGATCACGTAGCCGATCAGGGCCGCCACCGCCGTCGCGTCCACGCCGGGTCGCAGGGCCTTCTCCGCCACCGCGTACCGCGCCAGCCGGCCCACCTCACGCCGCCACGGGCAGTCCTGCCCGAGCCCGGAGGCGGTCGACTGCAGCTCGCGGGCGAGGCGTTCACCGGCCCGCGCGACGGGGTCGGTCTCGAAGAGCCGGATCAGCGCGTGGGTCGTGATCACCAGCTTGTCGATCGCGGTGCCGCCCACGCCCTCCGTGGACAGGCAGGCCGACTCGACCGTGATCCGGGTGACCGCGCGGGCCCGACCGCGCACCGCGGTCGCCAGGTCCGACTTGGTCGCGAAGTGGAAGACCAGGGCGCCGGTGGTCACCCTGGCCTCGCCGGCGATCCGGGCCAGCGACGCCCGCTCGTACCCCACTCTGTCGAAGACCCGCGCGGCCGAGGAAAGGATCTGTTGTCTCGTGCGTTCCGCCCGCTGCTGAATCGCCATAGCTCCCCCGTGGGCTTGCGAGAAGGTGCCGGAGCGTTATGTTCCGGCCTGCGCCTGTGACCGTCTCGAAACTATCCGGCCGGGGAGCGGCGAAACGTGGCTTCTCCGCCGCCCGGCTGGAACTGGGGGCTTGACGCGCGTCTTCCTCCCAGGTCGCGGGCGCCCGCCCCGCACGGACCGCCCGCGAACTGACCGGAACCGGGGGTATGCCCTGTCAGGTGGATTCAGCCGTTCCGGCGGTCACCGAAGCCCGCGAGCGGGAGCGGGATACGGCCACGCCCGCGAGGCACAGCGCACCCCCGGCGAGCGTGAGCGCGCCCGGCAGCTCACCCAGGAAGACCCACGCGAGAACCACGACGAGGGCCGGCACGGCGTACGTCGTCGCGCCCATGCGCCCCGCGGTCGTACGGGCCAGGGCGTAGGCCCAGGTCGTGAACGCGAGCGCGGTCGGGAACACCCCCAGGTAGACCATGTTCAGGGTCGCCGACAGCGGGGCCCGGCCCGCCTCCTCCACCAGCTGCCCCGCGAAGGGCAGGCAGGCCGCCGCCCCCACCAGGCACCCGAAGGTCGTCACCTGGAGCGCGCTGCCGTGCGCGAGCGCCGGCTTCTGGGCCACGACCCCGCCGGCGTACGCCATCGCCGCGAGCAGGCAGAGGACCACCCCGAGCACGGAGGCGTGCCCGCCCGAGGTCCCGCCCGACATCGACAGACCGACGGCCACCGCGCCCGCGAAGGAGACCGCCATGCCCGCGAGCAGCCGGGGCGGCAGCGACTCCTTGAGGAACCGCGCGCCGAGCAGGGCGATCAGGATGGGCCCGATGTTCACCACCATCGCCGCCGTGCCCGCGTCCACCTCCTGCTCGCCCCAGTTCAGGACCACCATGTACACCCCGAACCAGAGCAGCCCCGAGACCACGATCCCCGGCCAGGCCGCCCGGGGCGGCAGCCCCTCGCGCCGTATGAGGAGCACGGCCCCGAGGACCAGTGCCCCGGCGAGCAGCCGGCCGAGCGCGAGCGCGCCGGGGGAGTAGGCCGCCCCGGCGCTGCGGATGGAGACGAAGGCGGAGGCCCACAGGACGACGGTGACTCCGGCGGCGGCGAACGCGAGCCGGGAGGGTTGCTTCTGCATGGCACGACCGTAGGGGGCGGACCCTTCGGCGCTCACCGCAATATCGAGGGACGGTACGGGAGGGGTGCGGGCGGGGTGCAGGCGAGCACGCCGCAGGCTCGGGCCCGGGGCAGGCCCGCCCGGGGGCTGTCCGCCCGGGGCAGGCGCCGGTCCCGCCCCGCCCCGCCCCGCCTCAGCGCAGTGCCGCCGCCGTGATGCCCAGGCCGGTCCGCAGGGCGGTCTCGCCCCGCGGGGTCAGCTTCACCGCCCGCTCGGACCCGATCCGTACGCACCACCCGGCGTCGAGCGCGTGCCGGCACAGCGCGGCGCCCGCGAGCCCCGCGAGGTGCGGGCGGCGCTCGGTCCAGTCGAGACAGCCGCGCGCGACGGGCCGCCGCCCCTTCCGTACGAGGGGGATGCCCTGTTCGTCGAACCAGGCCAGGCCCCGGTCGGTGAGGGCGAACCCGGTGTCCTGGCGCAGCAGTCCGCGCTCCGTCATCGCCTCGGTGATCGTGATGCCGAGCCGTCCCGCGAGGTGGTCGTAGCAGGTCCGCCCGCGCGCCATCGCCTGCCCGGCGCTCGCGGCCCGCAGGGAGCGCGGTGGCGCGGGCACATCGGGTTCGGAGCGGGCGGCCAGGTCCTCGACGAGGTGCGCGATCCCGGGATCGGCGAGGCGTACGTACCGGTGTCTGCCCTGCCGTTCCTCCGCGAGCACCCCGCCCGCGACGAGCTTCCCGAGGTGCTCGCTGGCGGTGGACGGCGCCACCCCGGCATGCCGGGCGAGCTCCCCGGCGGTCCAGGCCCGGCCGTCGAGCAGGGCGAGCAGGAACGCGGCGCGGCTCTCGTCCGCGAAGAGCGCCGCGAGCGCGGCGAGATCACTGGCTGCCATGGGGCAAGCCTGCCGCACTCACGCTTCGGCAGCGGCCGAACTGTCGCGCGGGGGCGCTGCCGTCTCGTCCGGCGGTGTGGATCTGCGGGTCGCCGGGATCGTCTCGTACTGGAGCCGCAGACCGTCGAGCAGCGCCCGCAGGCCCGTCTCGAAGGCGCCCTCGTCGACCTTCTGGCGGTGCTCCGCGAGGAGGTGGGCCTGACCGAGGTGGGGGTAGTCGGCCGGGTCGTAGGCCGTCTCGTCGTCGACGAAGCCGCGGGCGAAGGAGCCGAGGGCGGAGCCGGTGATGAAGTACCGCATCAGCGCGCCGATGGAGGTGGCCTGGGCCGGGGGCCAGCCCGCGCGGACCATCGCGCCGAAGACGGCGTCGGCGACCTTCAGGCCCGCCGGCCGGCGGCCGGGGCCCTGGGCGAGGACCGGGACGATGTGCGGGTGGTCGGCGAGGGCGGCGCGGTAGGAGACCGCCCAGTCGTGCAGCGCCGTCCGCCAGTCCCGGTCGTCGCCCTCCGCGAACATCGACAGGTCGATCTTCGCGCTCACCGCGTCCGCGACCGCGTCGAGGATCTCGTCCTTCGTGCGGAAGTGGTTGTAGAGGGAGGGCCCGCTCACCCCGAGTTCGGCGGCGAGCCGCCGGGTGGACAGCGCGGCGAGGCCCTCCGCGTCCACCAGCGCGCCCGCCGTCTCGACGATGCGTTCTCGGCTGAGCAGGGGCTTGCGCGGTCGGGCCATGGCGCACATAGTAGGCCCGCACACGAAAAACTAGCAGTGGTAATTAAACGGCCGAGTGGGGTGGCACCGCATGAATCTGGAACTGAGCGAGGAGCAGGAGGCCGTACGGCGGCTCGCCGAGGACTTCGTCGCCCGTGAGGTCACCCCGCACGCCGTCGCGTGGGACCGCGCCGAGGAGGTGGACCGGGGCATCGTGAAGAAGCTCGGCGCCGTCGGCTTCCTCGGGCTCACGATCCCCGAGGAGTACGGCGGTTCGGGCGGCGACCACCTCGCGTACTGCCTCGTCACCGAGGAGCTGGGACGCGGCGACTCCTCGGTGCGCGGCATCGTCTCCGTCTCCCTCGGCCTGGTCGCCAAGACGATCGCCTCCTGGGGCACCGAGGAGCAGAAGCGGGCCTGGCTGCCCCGGCTCACGTCCGGCGAGGCGCTCGGCTGCTTCGGCCTCACCGAGCCGGGCACCGGCTCCGACGCCGGGAACCTGGCCACCCGCGCCGTGCGGGACGGCGACACGTACGTCGTCAACGGCAGCAAGATGTTCATCACCAACGGCACCTGGGCCGATGTGGTGCTGCTCTTCGCCCGTACGAACGACACCCCCGGCCACAAGGGCGTCTCCGCCTTCCTCGTCCCCACCGACACCCCCGGCCTCACCCGCCGCCCCGTCCACGGCAAGCTCGGCCTGCGCGGCCAGGCCACCGCCGAACTGGTCCTGGAGGACGTCCGCGTCCCGGCCGGCGCGATGCTCGGCCCCGAGGGCAAGGGCTTCGCCGTCGCCATGTCCGCCCTCGCCAAGGGGCGCATGTCGGTGGCCGCCGGCTGCGTCGGCATCGCGCAGGCCGCCCTCGACGCCGCCGTGCGCTACGCGGGGGAGCGTGGGCAGTTCGGAAAGCCCATCGCCTCGTACCAGCTGGTCCAGGAACTGCTCAGCGACATCGCCGTCGACGTGGACGCCGCCCGGCTGCTCACCTGGCGGGTCGCCGACCTGATCGACCGGGGCCAGGACTTCGCCACCGCCGCTTCCAAGGCCAAGCTGTACGCCTCCGAGGCCGCCGTCCGCGCGGCGAACAACGCCCTCCAGGTCTTCGGCGGCTACGGCTACATCGACGAGTACCCGGTCGGGAAGCTGGTGCGCGACGCCCGCGTCATGACCCTCTACGAGGGCACCAGCCAGATCCAGAAGCTCATCATCGGCAGGGCGCTCACCGGGATCTCGGCCTTCTGAGTACGGGACTGAGTACGCGGGCGGATGTGGCCGGGGTCACCTCCGCCCGATGCTGTGGGGCATGAGCGACACACCGGTCAAGCAGCAGAACACCGCCGCCTACTACATGCAGGCCGTCATCTCCTTCGGGATCGCGATCGCGGCCGTGTCCATCGGCATCTACCAGCTCGACGCCAGCGCCTGGGTGCGGGCCTTCCTCGCCGTCTCGGTCCTCTACCTCACGACCTCGGCCTTCACCCTCGCCAAGGTCGTCCGCGACCGCCAGGAAGCCGGCGAGATCGTCAGCCGGGTGGACCAGGCCCGCCTGGAGAAGCTCCTCGCCGAGCACGACCCCTTCCAGAAGCTCTGAGGCGTGCCGGGACGCGCAGGCTCTAAGCGCTTGCTCACCCTCGTTGTATGGTGTTCGTCCTGACGGGGTCCGAGAAGGAGTGTGGGATGAGCGCGGCGGAGGAGACGCCCGGGGGCGAGGACATGCCCTGGGGCGAGGTCACGCCCGAGGCGGCCCGGAGGCTGCTCGTGGCCGCCGTCGAGGCGTTCGCCGAGCGCGGCTACCACGCCACCACCACCCGGGACATCGCGGGCCGCGCCGGGATGAGCCCCGCCGCGCTCTACATCCACTACAAGACCAAGGAAGAGCTGCTCCACCGGATCAGCCGCATAGGTCACGACAGGGCCCTGGAGATCCTGCGGGCCTCGGCCGACGGCGACGGCTCCGCCGCCGAGCGGCTCGCCGACGCCGTGCGCTCCTTCGTCCGCTGGCACGCCGAGCGCCACACGACCGCGCGCGTCGTCCAGTACGAGCTCGACGCCCTCGGCCCCGAGCACCGCGCCGAGATCATCGAGCTGCGCCGCGAGTCGGACGCGACCGTGCGCCGGATGCTCGAAGAGGGCGCGGCGGCGGGCGAGTTCGACGTGCTGGACGTGTCCGGCACCGCGGTCGCCGTGCTCTCCCTCTGCATCGACGTCTCGCGCTGGTTCAACACCCAGGGCCGCCGGACCGCCGACGAGATCGGCGTGCTCTACGCCGACCTCGTCCTGCGGATGGTCGGCGCTCAGAAGTAGTAGCGGGAGACCGACTCGGCGACACAGACCGGCTTCTCGGAGCCTTCGCGCTCCACGGTCACCGCCGCCGTCACCTGCACGCCGCCGCCCGCCTCCTCGACCTTCGTCAGGACGGCGGTGGCGCGCAGCCGCGAGCCGACCGGGACCGGGGCCGGGAAGCGGACCTTCTCCGTCCCGTAGTTCAGGCCCATCTTCATGCCCTCGACCCGCAGCACCTGCGGGACGAACAGCGGCAGCAGCGACAGCGTCAGGTAGCCGTGCGCGATCGTCGTGCCGAACGGGCCGGCGGCGGCGCGCTCCGGATCCACGTGGATCCACTGGTGGTCCCCGGTCGCCTCCGCGAAGAGGTCGATCCGCTTCTGGTCGATCTCCACCCAGTCGCTGTGCCCCAGCTGCTCGCCGACCCCCGCGCGCAGCTCCTCGGCGGAGGTGAAGATCCTCGGCTCGGCCATGTTCCCTCGTCCCTTCTCGTACGGCGTACCGGCATACCTAATGGTCGGTATCTAAGCGCTTGCTCAGCATGTGGGGTGCGGGGGCCGCTGTCAACGGCCGTCACCGACGGACCAGTAGGGTTCCCCGGGTGCCGCAGATTCCAGAGAAGATCCACGAACTCACCGTCGGCCAGCTCTCCGCCCGTAGCGGGGCCGCCGTCTCCGCCCTGCACTTCTACGAGGCGAAGGGGCTCATCAGCAGCCGCCGCACCAGCGGCAACCAGCGCCGCTACGGCCGCGACACACTCCGCCGGGTCGCCTTCGTCCGCGCCGCGCAGCGGGTGGGGATCCCCCTGGCCACCATCCGCGAGGCCCTGGCCCAGCTCCCCGAGGAGCGCACGCCCACGAACGAGGACTGGGCCCGGCTCTCCGCGGCCTGGCGCACCGAACTAGACGAGCGCATCAAGCAGCTCGGCCGGCTCCGTGACCACCTGACGGACTGCATCGGGTGTGGCTGCCTCTCCCTGGAGACGTGCGTCCTGTCCAACCCCGACGACCGCTTCGGCGAACAGATGGCAGGCTCCCGCCTCCTCCCGGTCCGCCGCCCACTACCGAACGAGGCCTGACCCACCAGCCGAGCGCCGTCCGCACCCGACTGGGCGGCACCCAGCTGCCGTGCGCCTGCGCCTTCCGTGCCTGGACCCGCATCCCAGCGGCGCCGCACGACGCGGTGCGTGTCCGGGCGCGAAAGCCTAGGCCCGGCAAGCGGCGCCGTCCGTTGTGCTCACCCGTTCCGCCCCAGCGGAACGTATGCCCACAAGGGGGTGGGCACCGCCCCCGCGGAGCGTGCCCACAACGGACGGGGGCGCCGCGCCGGAGGAACCCCTCACGCCGCCGAAGCCAGCGGCAGGCGCCGGTCGCCGCGCGCACGCGCCAGCGCCCCCGAGGTCAGTACCGCCCGCGGGACGCCCACCCCGCAGTCCCCGCACACCGGACCGAGCCACGGCTCGTACGGGTCACCCGGCCCCGCCCACTCGATCCGCGGTCCCGCGCACACCGGGCACGCCTCGCCCGGCCCCCGCTCCAGCGCGGTGATCAGCCGCCGCAGCACCTCGGGCAGCGGGTCGGAGGGGTGCACCGCCGGGTCGCCGCAGCGGACCACGCCGTTGCCGCCCCAGACGCGCCGGTGCCAGTCGTCGAACGCGCCGAGCCCCCGCAGCCCCTCCTGCTTCTCGCGCCGCCGCCGCGCGGCGAACCGCTCCTCGTACGCGAGCCACACGGCCCGCGCCTCCTCCAGCTCGTCGAGCGCGGCCACGAGCCGCCCCGGGTCGAGCTCCCGGTCCTCGGGCCCGAACCTGTGCCTGCGGCACAGATGGTCCCAGGTCGCGCGGTGCCCGTACGGCGCGAACCTCTCCAGACACTTGCGCAGCGAGTACCTGCGCAGCGCCGTGTCGCACCCCGGATCGCGCACCTGTCTCGCGAGACTCCGGAAACCGGCCATCTCTCGCCACCTCCGCCGCTGGTCCTTCCGCGATATCAGAGGGACGAACGGGAGCCCCGCCGTGTTCCATCGAAATTCCGATGGCAGCCATCAGCGGGGTGGAAGAGACGCCCGTCACCCACCGGAACCAGCGCGTCCGGTGGGGTTCACCGGCCCGCCCCCGCCGCCGAGACCACCACCCGGGCCAGCTCCTGATGGCGGATGTCGCTGTGCGAGAGGACCACCTCGGCCGCGTCCACGCTCACGCACCCCGAGCCCGGCATCCCCTCGCGCAGGACCTCCGCGAGGCTCCGCCGCACCGTGCCCGGCACCGCCTGCACGCCGTCGTGCCCGATCGCGCCCCAGCGCGGATCGTCCGCGCCGAGCAGCGCCACCGCGTCGCCGGCCAGCGACTCGGAGTCGTTCGCGAGCCGGGACGCCAGCGGATACATCACCCCGAGCGCCGTGTCGTGCCGCGAGTAGCAGGCCACCACCGGCCCCCGGACCCGCTGCTGCAGGTCCCGCAGCGAACCGGCCCGCCCGGAGTCGTGCGGCAGCCGCGCCGCGAACGCGTAGTGCGAGAACGCACCCTGAAGGAGGGTCACGGAGGCGACCGGCCGGGCCCCGGCGGGCAGCCCCCGCAGCGCGTACGCGACGAGCCGGGCGCCCATGCTGTGGCCCACGAGATGGACGCGCAGCCCGGGCGCGCCGCGCGCGACCTCGCCGAGCAGCGCCCCGAGCCCGTGCTCGCCGACCCGCCCGGCCCGCTTCTTCATCACGTAGTACGTGGCCTGCCGCAGCGCCTCCTTGGCGCCCTTCCAGTACCGCTTCAGCCCCTCGCCGAAACCCTCCGGCGGGACCCCGCCCGCCGTCGGATCCGCGCCCTCCAGCGCCCCGGTGAACAGGGCGCACACCTCCACCGGGTCCGCGAGCAGGAACTCCGGGACCGCTTCGCCGAAGGCCACGGACTCCGTGTCCACGTCCGTCAGCTCCCGCAGCAGCGCCCCGAACTCGGCGAACGCCGCCTCCTCCGCCGGCGCCGCGTCGAGCAGCTCCGTGAGCCGCCCGATGACCGGCTCCTTCTCCGGGAGGACCGTCACGAGGGCCCGGAAGTCCGGCACCGGCTCGTCCGTGAACATCATCGAGGGCCAGATCAGCCCCGCGTACCCCGCCTCGACCCCGGGCGCCAGCAGCCCGGGGAAGGGGGCGAAGAAGTCGGAGCAGAGGCGGGTGGCGCCGGACGGGGAGTTGTTCCACCCGTGCGCGAACACCACCAGGTCGCCGACGCCCCGGCGCGCCAGCGCGGCGAGCTCCGAGGCCTGGCCCGGCGGCCCGTCGCCGTCCTTGTCGAAAGTGATCTCCCGGTACGGCTCCACACTCATCCCGGTCACGACCAGACCGTCCCTCCACGTCGAGGGGGCCGCGACGCCGGGTGCGCCCCGTGCGCGGGCGGCGGCTCCTTGGCCAGCATGCCCGCGCACGGCACCGTCCAGACGTGCGACACGGTGTCAGCGCAGCCGCGCCGCCGAGATCCGGGGGAAGTGGATCAGCAGGTCGTACGCGGTGGACAGCCGCACGGGCACGGTGTCGCCCGGCCAGGGGAACACCGTCCCGATCTGCCGGACCGGCCGGGGCACGCCCAGCCAGTCGCGCGCCGCCGGAGTCGTACGCCTCAGGTCCAGGTAGAAGGGGCCGGACGCGACCCGGTCCAGGGTGTGGGCGCTGCTGTCGGGGCCGAGCGGGGAGACGGTGAAGGTGCGGATCGGCTCGCCGGGGGCCCCGATGTCGTGCGCGTTGAAGGAGCCCTGCCCGAAGGAGGCGCCCACGCTCACGTAGTCCCGGCCGAGGGCGTCCCGGAGGAAGGCGCCCTGGAGCCGCGGGTACTGGTCCGGGTTGGGCGTCTCGTAGCCGACGTGGCCGTTGTGCGCGGAGAGCACCATCCGGTCGCCGGTCCGCCGCTGCCACCACACGGTGTTCTCGGCCATGATCCGGTCGCGGTAGAGCATCGCCGCCGCGATCCCCGCCTCCGTCGTCATGTCGTGGGCGTACTCGGTGCCGACCTGGGCGATCGCGCGCGCGTGCTGCACCGCCCAGAGGTGCGCCTCCCGCGCTCCGGGGCCCTTGCCGGGGCGCTGCCGCTCCAGCAGGGCGAGGGCGCGGTTCACGTCGCCGGCCATCCGCTGCCGCTCCGGGAGGGGCCTGTCCACGTACCCCTTCATCCAGGCCCCCACCTCGCCCGTCGGCCGTGAGTCCCGGTACAGCTCGCGGAAGCGGGGGAGGAGCGCCGGGTGGACGCGGGCGACGTACGAGGTGACGGTGTCGAAGATGTTCGGTCCCGCGTAGCCGAGGTCGTTGCCCATGAAGCGGACCTGGTGCCCGGGGTGGAGCCGGTTGTGCTTCCGCATCCACCGGAAGAGGTCGAGGTACTCCTCGGTGTTCCAGAGGCGGTACGACTCCTGGAACTCGTCCCGCATGATCGCCCGGATGTCGCCCCGGCCGGTGCGGACCCACTCGTCGACGAGGAGCCCGGTGGACCAGTTGGCCTCCAGGGCGAAGGTGGTGAAGCCCCGCGACTCCACGAGGTGTTCGAAGATCCGGTGCTTGGCGGTGAAGAACTCCGCCGAGCTGTGCGTGGCCTCGCCGAGGCCGACGACCTTGGCCGGGCCGATCATCCGGTCGAGGGGGCGAAGGTCGGTCAGGGGCTCGGCGGTGCGGGCGAGTTCACGGGCGGGATCGGGGCCGGCGGGGGCCGTGGCGGCGCCCGCGGCGGGTGCCAGGGAGCCGAGGCAGGCGGCGAGGAGGAGCCCGACGAGCGGCAGCCGGCGGCGTCGTAAGGAGAGGTTCATGGGGCAAGCGTGGTCGGCGGGACGCCCGGGGGACATCCCGCCCGCACCCGTACCGGACGGGGGGTCAGCCCCACTCGTACGGACGTGGTGCAGCCCCACCCGTACCGGACGTGGAGTCAGCCCCACTCGTACCGGACGTGCAGTCAGCCCCCTCAGGCGCACGCTTCAGCGGTACAGCAGATACTCCTCGCGCACCGACCGGAAGCCCGCCAGGTCCGTCTCCCACGCCCCGACGGCCTCGTCCACGCCCGCGCCCGCGTCGATCAGCGTCCGCACCCGGGCCGAGCCGGTCAGCTTGTCGATCCACCCGTCCGCCCGCCAGGCGAAGCCGGACCACGAGCTCCGGGCGGTGACCAGGAGTCCGATCCCGGTCCGTACCGGGTCGAAGGACTCCCGGTCGTGGACGTGCAGCTGCACCCCGCCCACCGTCTTCCCCTGGAACTTGGAGAAGGTCGGGGCGAAGTACGCCTCGCGGAAGCGGACCCCGGGCAGACCGAGGGCGTTCGCCGCCTCCGCCCACCGCCGGTCGATCCCCTCGGCGCCGAGGAGTTCGAAGGGGCGGGTGGTGCCCCGCCCCTCGGAGAGGTTCGTGCCCTCGAAGAGACAGGTGCCGGAGTAGACGAGCGCGGTCTCCGGCGTCGGCATGTTCGGGCTGGGCGGCACCCACGGCAGTCCGGTCGCGTCGAAGAACTCCGACCGCCGCCACCCCGTCATCCGTACGGTCTCCAGGGCGACGGGCGTGGCCAGGAACTCGCCGTTGAAGAGGCCGGCCAGCTCGGCCACCGTCATGCCGTGCGCCTGCGCGATCGGCTCCCGCCCGACGAAGGTCGCGAACGCCCGGTCCAGGACGGGACCGAGTGCCGCCCGCCCGGTCACCGGGTTCGGCCGGTCCAGGACCACGAACCGCTTCCCGGCGAGGGCGGCGGCCGCCATGCAGTCGTACAGCGTCCAGATGTACGTGTAGAAGCGGGCGCCGACGTCCTGGATGTCGAAGACGACGGTGTCCACCCCGGAGGCGGTGAAGACGTCCGCCAGCGGCTGTCCGCTCTTCAGGTACGTGTCGTAGACGGGCAGCCCGGTCGCCGGGTCGTCGTACCGGCCCTCGGAGCCGCCCGCCTGGGCGGTGCCCCGGAAGCCGTGCTCGGGGCCGAAGACGGCGACCAGGTCCACCCGCTCGTCGGCGTGCATCACGTCCACGAGGTGGCGCGCGTCCGGGGTGATGCCGGTCGGGTTGGTCACGACCCCGACCCGTTCGCCCGCGAGGAGCGCGTATCCGTCCGCCGCGAGCCGCTCGAAGCCGGTCCGCACGCGGCCGTGACCGGAAGCGGCGGCAGCGGGAGCGGCAGCGGTGGCCGCCACCGCCCCGAGGGCGCCTCCTGCGGCCAGCAGACTCCGTCGCGACAGGCTCATGCGGGACCTCCTCGCCAGTGACATGGGCACGCACGCTAGCGCTCCTGACCGCCCCGGGGAACGAGGCGTGCGGAACGGGTCTTCCGTCACTCCATACCGACTGGTTAGTCTGTCCGGGTCGTCACAGCCGAGAGGTGGGTCCATGACCGCGGACACGAACGAGCTCCAGGGCGCCGGTGTCAACGAGCTCCGGGGCGCCGGTGTCGTCGTCACCGGAGCGGGCGGCGGCATCGGCGCCGCGCTCGCCCGCCGCTTCGCCGCCGAGGGCGCCCGGGTCGTCGTCAACGACCTCGACCCCGAGCGCACCAAGGCCGTCGCCGAGGAGATCGGCGCCGTCCCCGTCCCGGGCGACGCCTCCGCCGTCGTCGCCGAGGCCCGCGAGGCCCTCGGCGGCAGCGTCGACATCTGGTGCGCCAACGCCGGACTCTCCTCGCCCGGCGACGCCTTCGCCGACGAGGACGTCTGGGCGGCCGCCTGGGACGTCAACGTCATGGCCCACGTCCGCGCGGCCCGCGCCCTCCTCCCGGAGTGGCTGGAGCGCGGCAGCGGCCGCTTCGTCTCCACCGTCTCCGCCGCCGGACTCCTCACCATGATCGGCGCGGCGCCGTACAGCGTCTCCAAGCACGGCGCGTACGCCTTCGCCGAATGGCTCTCCCTCACCTACCGCCACCGCGGCCTCAAGGTCCACGCCATCTGCCCGCAGGGCGTCCGTACGGACATGCTCACCGCCGCCGGATCCGCCGGCGATCTCGTCCTCGCCCCCACCGCCATCGAGCCCGAGGACGTCGCCGACGCCCTCCTCGACGCCATCGGCGCGGACCGCTTCCTCGTCCTTCCCCACCCCGAGGTCGCCGGCTACTACCGCAACCGCGCCACCGACCCCGAGCGGTGGCTCACCACGATGAACCACGTCCAGCGGACCTGGGAGACGGGCACCCGTCAGCCGTAGCCCCGGCGGATGGGAAGATCTACCGGCGGGAACGCGTTCCCGTGACCGAAAACGATCACCACGGAAGGCGGCGGAGCATGGCCAGGACGACGGACGGGAGCGGCACCCCCGTCCCCCAGAGGCTCCTCGCCGCCGCCACCCGGCTCTTCGCCGAGCGCGGCTACGACCGCACGTCCGTCCAGGAGATCGTCGAGGCCGCCGGAGTCACCAAGGGTGCGCTCTACCACTACTTCGGCTCCAAGGAGGACCTCCTCCAGGAGGTCTACTCCCGCGTCCTGCGCCTCCAGCAGGAACGGCTCGACGCCTACGCGGACGCCGACGCGCCCGTCGAGGACCGGCTGCGCCGCGCCGCCGCCGACGTCGTCGTCACCACCATCGAGAACCTCGACGACGCCGCCATCTTCTTCCGCTCCATGCACCACCTGAGCCCCGAGAAGAACAAGCAGGTCCGGTCCGAGCGGCGCCGCTACCACGAGCGCTTCCGCGCCCTGATCGAGGAAGGCCAGCGGGCGGGCGTCTTCTCCTCCGCCACGCCCGCCGACCTCGTCGTGGACTACCACTTCGGCTCCGTGCACCACCTGTCCACCTGGTACCGCCCGGACGGACCGCTGACCCCGCAGCAGGTCGCCGACCACCTCGCCGACCTCCTGCTGCGGGCCCTGCGCCCGTAACAGCCGCTCTAGAGGTACTTCTTCAGCTCGCGGCGCGCCAGCGACCTCTGGTGCACCTCGTCGGGCCCGTCCGCCAGCTTCAGCGTCCGTGCCGCCGCCCACAGCTCGGCCAGCGGGAAGTCCTGCGAGACACCGCCCGCCCCGTGCGCCTGCACGGCCTTGTCGATGATGTCGACGACCGCGCGCGGGGTCGCGATCTTGATGGCCTGGATCTCGGTGTGCGCGCCCCGGTTGCCGACGGTGTCCATGAGCCAGGCCGTCTTCAGGACGAGCAGCCGCAGCTGCTCGATGGTGACCCGGGCGTCGGCGATCCAGTTCTGCACGACGCCCTGCTGGGCGAGCGTCTTGCCGAAGGCCGTACGGGAGACGGCGCGCCGGCACATCAACTCGACCGCCCGCTCGGCCATGCCGATGAGCCGCATGCAGTGGTGGATGCGGCCGGGGCCGAGCCGGGCCTGCGCGATGGCGAAGCCGCCGCCCTCCTCGCCCACGATGTTCGCGGCCGGGACCCGGACCCCGTCGAAGATCACCTCGGCGTGGCCGCCGTGGGAGTGGTCCTCGTACCCGTACACCCGCATCGCGCGCCGGACCTCGACGCCCGGGGTGTCGCGCGGCACGAGGATCATCGACTGCTGGCGGCGGAGGTCCGGCCCGTCCGGGTCGGTCTTGCCCATCACGATGAAGATCCGGCAGTCGGGGTTCATCGCCCCGGAGATGTACCACTTGCGGCCGTCGACGACGTACTCGTCGCCATCCCGCCGGATGCGGGTCTCGATGTTGGTCGCGTCGGAGGAGGCGACCTCGGGCTCGGTCATCGCGAAGGCCGAGCGGATCTCGCCGGCGAGGAGCGGCTCCAGCCACTGCTTCTTCTGCGCCTCGTCGCCGAACTGGGCGAGCAGCTCCATGTTCCCGGTGTCCGGGGCCGCGCAGTTGAGGGCGGTGGGAGCGAGGTGCGGGCTGCGGCCGGTGATCTCGGCGAGCGGCGCGTACTGGAGGTTGGTGAGCCCGGCGCCGTACTCGGCGTCGGGCAGGAAGAGGTTCCACAGGCCCTGCCGCTTGGCCTCGGCCTTGAGCTCCTCCACGACCGGCGGGGTGTCCCAGGGGGAGGCGAGCAGGGCGCGCTGCTCCTCGGCGACGGCCTCGGCCGGGTACACGTGCTCGTCCATGAAGGCGAGGAGCTTCTCGCGGAGTTCCTGGGTGCGGGCGTCGTACGCGAAGTCCATGACGGATCAGCCTTCCTGGAGGGTGGTCAGGCCGTGCTCGATGAAGACGGGGACGAGTTCGCCGATGCGGTCGAAGCCGGCGCCGACCGTCTGCCCGAGGGTGTACCGGTAGTGGATGCCCTCCAGGATCACGGCGAGCTTGAACCAGGCGAAGGCCGTGTACCAGGCGAGGGCGGAGGTGTCGCGGCCCGAGCGGGCCGCGTAGCGCTCGACCAGCTCGGCGGCGCTCGGATGACCGGGGGCCGTGGCGGTCGTGGAGACGGGGGAGTCCGGCAGGTCGAGCGGCGTGCTGTACATGACGAGCAGGCCGAGGTCGGTCAGCGGGTCGCCGAGGGTGGACATCTCCCAGTCCAGGACGGCCCGGATCCGGTCGTCCTCGCCGACGAGGACGTTGTCGAGCCGGTAGTCGCCGTGGATCACGGTGGCCGGCGGCGAGGCGGGGAGCTCGCGCCCGAGGGCGGCGTGCAGCTCGTCGATCCCGGGCAGCTCGCGGCCGCGCGAGGCGTCGAGCTGCTTGCCCCAGCGGCGCAGCTGCCGGTCGAGGAAGCCCTCGGGGCGGCCGAAGTCGCCGAGCCCCACCGCCTCGGGGTCGACGGCGTGCAGGTCGACGAGGGTGTCGACCAGGCCGAGGACGGCGGCGCGGGTGCGCTCGGGGCCGAGCGGGGCGAGCTGACGGGCCGAGCGGTACGGCGTCCCGTCGACGAACTCCATGACATAGAACGGCGCGCCGAGCACCGACTCGTCCTCGCAGAGCAGGACCGTCCGGGGGACGGGCACGTCCGTCGCGTGCAGGGCGCTGATGACGCGGTGCTCGCGCCGCATGTCGTGGGCGGTGGCGAGGACGTGGCCGAGCGGGGGCCGGCGGACCACCCACCGGCCGGTGCCGTCGCTCACGACGTACGTCAGGTTCGACCGGCCGCCCTCGATCAACCGGGCTTCGAGGGGGCCGGACACCAGTCCGGGCCGCTCGCGGTCGAGGAATCGGCGCAGCTGCTCGGGGTCGAGTCCTGGCGGCGGGGCGGAGCTCATAGGTGCGTACCTCCGGATCGGCTTCGGTCGGCGTTCATGATGACCGACCAGTCGGTATGTCGTCCAGGGGGAGGCGTGCAAAGGGTGTCCCGCACTCTGGCGGACGATCGAATGGCTGAATAGGGTTCACATATGGATACGAAGCTGATCGTCGACGAAGTCCGGCTCACCCCGATCCTCATCTCCGACCCGCCTCTCCTCAACACTCAGGGCGTCCATCAGCCCTTCACGCCCCGGCTCGTCATCGAAGTGATCACCGGGGGAGGGGTGAGCGGGCTCGGGGAGACCTACGGCGACAGCGTCTACCTGGACATCGCCCGCCCGCTGGCCGAGGCGCTTCCGGGCCGCTCGGTCACGGACGTGAACGGCCTCTTCGCCCTGGCGGCGGAGAGCGGGGACGCGCCGCCCCCCGGCACGGACGCGGGCGTCGACGCCGCCGGCCTGCGGGGGGTCCGTACCGCCGAGAAGCTCCGCCTCTCCGTCGCCTCCGCCTTCGAGACCGCCTGCCTGGACGCCCTCGGCAAGACCCTCGGCCTGCCCGTCCACGCCCTCCTCGGCGGCAAGGTCCGCGACGAGGTCGAGTACAGCGCCTACCTCTTCTACAAGTGGGCCGGCACCGACAGCTGGGGCGCGGCCCTCGACCCCGCCGGCATCGTCGAACAGGCCCGCCGCTTCGACCGGGAGTACGGCTTCCGCTCCTTCAAGCTCAAGGGCGGCGTGTTCGAGCCCGAGCGGGAGATCGCCGCGATCCGGGCGCTCGCCGAGGCGTTCCCCGGCCGGCCGCTCCGCCTCGACCCCAACGGCGCCTGGTCCGTGGAGACCTCGCTCGCCGTCGCCCGCGAGCTGAAGGACGTCCTGGAGTACCTGGAGGACCCGGCGAGCGGCACCGGCGCCATGGCCGAGATCGCCGCCCGCACCGACGTACCGCTCGCCACCAACATGTGCGTGACCACCTTCGAGGAGGTCCCGGAGGCCTTCGCGAAGGGGGCGGTACGGATCGTCCTCTGCGACCACCACTACTGGGGCGGCCTCCACCGCACCCGCGAACTCGCCGCGCTCTGCCGCACGTACGGCGTCGGGCTCTCCATGCACTCCAACACCCACCTGGGCATCAGCCTCGCCGCCATGACCCAGGTCGCCGCCACCCTGCCCGGCCTCCACCACGCCTGCGACACCCACTACCCCTGGCAGACGGAGGACGTCGTCACCCCCCGCCCCACCTTCCGCGCGGGCCGCCTCACGGTCTCCGACGCCCCGGGCCTCGGCATCGACCTGGACCACGAGGCCCTGGCGACCCTGCACCGCCGCTGGAGGGAGGACGACGGGACCTTCAGGAACCGGGACGATGCGGCGGCGATGCGCACGACGAACCCGACGTGGACCCCGACCACCTGGTAGCCCGCGCCCGCAGGTCGTGGCCTCGCCCCCCCCGTGTGGGCAATCGTCCCGCAGGGCGGGACGGGTGGGGTGACGGCCCACAAGCGGGGCCGGCGGCCGGCAGGCTACGCGTGGCAGGCCACCGGCTCCCCGCCGTTCATCGCCGCCATGTCCCCGAACACCGTCACCGGATCCAGCGGCGACCCCTCCGGCAGCCCCTCCAGCTCCGCGTACGCCCGGTGCAGGTTGGCGACGAGCCGCTCGCTCTCCCGCCACTCCGCGAACTCGCCCAGCGACGCCCGCCGCGCCGTCTCCAGCGGCGAGTCCCCCTTCCCGTACCCCTCCGTGGCCAGCTCCCGCACCCAGAGCAGGTACCGCTCGGTGGTGTCGTACGCCGAGGGGTCGGTGACCCGCCCGTGCCCGGGTACGACCGTCGGCGCGTCGAGGGACCGCAGCAGATCGAGCGCGCGCAGCGAACCGGCGAGCGAGCCCATCGGCAGGAACGGCGTCCCGCCGTGGAAGACCAGGTCGCCGGTGAAGACGACGCCCTGCTCGGGGAGATGGACGATCGAGTCGCCCGTGGTGTGCGCGGGACCCGGGTGGAGCACCCGCACCTCGATCCCGCCGACGTACAGCGTGAGCCGCTCGCTGTACGTGAGGGAGGGCGGCAGGATGTCGACCCGCCCGAAGTCGGTCTGCGGCCACAGCAGATGGAGCTGGTGCCCGGCCGCGAGCTGCTCGGACCGGCAGTTCTCGTGCCCCACGATCCGCGCCTCGGGGCGGAACACCCCGTTGCCGTAGGTGTGGTCGCCGTGGTGGTGGGTGGAGACGATGGTCCGCGGCAGCGGCAGGCCCTCGGCGAGCACCGCCTCGCGCAGCAGCCGCGCCCGCCGCTCGGTGGCGGCGGTGTCGACGAGCAGCGTCTCGTCCGCGTCGCCGATGAACCCGGCGTTGTTCAGGCACCAGCCGCCGTCGGGCTGGACGAAGGCGTGCACGTGCGGAGCGAGCGTGACCACATAGGGATCGGTGGCAGACAAAGGGATTCCCCCGGATGAGAGCCCGACTGGAGACTGGACAGGGGAAGAGTGCCAGTCGGCCCCGGCCCCATGGAAGTCGGAACGACCTACTCCGCGTCCCACCCCTGCGCCGCCGCGAACGCGTCCCCGTACTCCGCCGACCAGCGCCCCAGCGCCTCGATCGGCCCGAGCAGCGAACGCCCCAGCGCGGTCAGCGCGTACTCGACCCGGGGCGGCGTCTCCTCGTACGCCCGCCGCTCCACCAGCGCGTACCCCTCAAGGCGCCGGAGGGTCTCCGTCAGCACCTTCGCGCTGATCCCGCCGATCGCCGTCCGCAGCTCGCCGGGCCGGCGCGGCCCGTCCGCGAGCGCGTACAGCACGACCCCGTTCCACGTATGGGCGAGCAGGTCGAAACCGAGCCGCGCCCGGCAGTCCGCGAGGACCCGGTCGGGGTCCCCTTCGGTAACCATTCGGTAAGTCGCCCCCCGCCTACGGTCGTTCATGTCAGCACGCACAACGGTACGTGAGGGAGGACGCCCCATGCGGGTGGGAGTGATGGGTACGGGAGCGATGGCACGGGCCCTCGCCGGAGGATGGGCCCGGGCGGGCCACGAGGTGCTCGTCGGCGGCCGGGACGCGGAACGGACGGCCGCGCTCGCCGCGAGCACGGGGGCCCGGCCGGGCACCCTCGCCGAGGCGGCCCGCTTCGGCGGGGCGACCCTCCTGGCCCTGCCGTACGACGCGGTCCTGCCGGTCCTCGGGACGGTGGGCCCCGTCGGCTCGTTCGGCGGCCGGATCCTGATCGACTGCACCAACGCGGTGGGACCGGGCCCGGTCCTCACGACCGGCGAGGGCCCCGGCGCCGCGCGCACGCTCGCCGCCGCCACGGGCGCCCGGGTGGTGAAGGCCTTCAACCACGTCACGCCGGCGGTGTGGAGCCGTACCCCGCCCGTCTTCGCCGACGGACCGGTCGCCGTCCCCCTCTGCGGGGACGACGAGGAGGCCCTCGCGCTCGTCTCCACGCTCGCCGCCGACCTGGGCTGCGCCCCCTTCGTCGCCGGGCCCCTGGCCCACGCGGACCTCCTGGAGGCGGCCACCGCCTTCCTCATCGGCCTCTGGACCTCGGGCCGCGACCCGCGCGCCATGCTCCCGCCGCCGGAGGCGCTCGGAGGCTGACGCCCCGGCTTGCGGGCCGGGCCGTACGCACCGAGGGTCGGGGTATGAAGGCGATCAGCTACAGGCGGTACGGCGGCCCCGAGGTCCTGGAGTACGGCGAGCTGCCGCAGCCCAAGATCGGACCCGACGCGGTCCTGGTCGAGGTGCGGGCGGCCGCCGTCAACCCGGTCGACTGGAAGTGCCAGGCCGGATACCTCGACGGCATGATGGACGCGGTCTTCCCGGTCGTCCCCGGCTGGGACGTCTCCGGCGTCGTCGTCCGGCTCGGCGTCTCCGTGCCCGAGTTCGCCGTGGGCGACGAGGTCATGGGGTACGTCCGCGAGGACTTCCTCTCCCGGGGCACCTTCGCCGAGTACGTCGCCGCCCCCGCCCGCACCCTCGCCCGCAAGCCCCGCACCTTCGGGTTCGAGGAGGCCGCGGCGCTTCCGCTCGCCGGCCTCACCGCGTACCAGGTGCTCCATCAGGACCAGGCCCTCGCGGTACGGCCCGGGGAGACCGTCCTCGTGCACGCGGCGGCCGGCGGCGTCGGCTCGATGGCCGTGCAGATCGCCCGCCACCTGGGCTGCCGGGTCATCGGCGCGGCCAGGGACGCGGGCCTGGAGCGGGTCGCGGAGCTCGGCGCGGAGCCCGTCCGCTACGACGAGGCGACCTTCACCGACCAGGTCCGCGCCCTCGCCCCGCTGGGCGTGGACGCCGTCCTCGACACCATCGGAGGCCCGTTCCTGGAGCTCTCCGCCCGGCTCCTCGCCCCGCAGGGCCGCCTGGCCTCCATCGCCGACGGCGAGGTCCTCGCGCTGGGCGGCCGCTACTTCTGGGTCCGCCCCGACGCCACCGACCTCGCGGCCCTCGCCGACCTGGCCGACGCGGGCGTCCTCACCGTACGGGTGGCCAGGACGTTCCCGCTGGAACAGGCGGCGGATGCCCAGCGCGCCAACGCGGCGGGCGGCCTCAACGGCAAGGTGGTGGTGACCGTCCCCTAGGGGATCACCAGATCACCGCCGCCCCGAACACGGCGAGCGCGATCGTGCACCCCGCCGCGAGCAGCGCGCCGCGGTGGGAGAGCGGGAGCGGCCGGGCGGCGCCCAGGGAGCGGATCCGGCGGTGCGCCACGGCCAGGAAGGCGATCCACACCAGGGACGAGAGCGCGAGCCCGGTCAGTTCCTTCGCGGTGACCTCGGCGCTGACGGTCAGCTTCACGGCGAGCACCGCGACGACCGTGCACGACAGGGTCGTACGCCGCCACGCGAGCCGGGTCCGCTCCGGCTGGAGCCCCGGATCCCGGGCCTCGGCACCCTCGGCGCCCTCCCCGGCCCCGCCGGCCGAACTCACCGCCCGGCCCAGCCGAAGACGACGAGCACCACCATCGCGAGGGCCACGGCGGCCACCGCGAGGCTCAGCACCGCCGGGAACCGGGACGTCGGCAGGTCCTCGCCGCGCCGCATCGCCCGCTCGCAGCGCACCCAGTGGTTCACGGCCCGCAGGGCGCAGAGGACGCCGGAGGCGAGCAGCGCGAGCGCGAGCCCGACGCGCACGCCCCAGCGCAGGTCCGGCAGGAACTGGTCGACGGCGAAACCTCCGCCGACGAGGGCGAGCGCGGTCCGGATCCAGGCCAGGAAGGTCCGCTCGTTGGCGAGGGAGAAGCGGTAGTCGGGGGTCTCGCCCTCGTCCCGGATCCGCTGCGGCGCGAACCACAGCCGCAGGCTCTGCACGAAATCGCTCACCCGTGCACCCTAACGGCCGGATGATCAGCCCGCCCGGCGCGGTCCGCCGACCCACAACACGCCCGGCACCCGCTCCGTGCCAGGATCCTCAGCGCGCCCGGCACCCGCTCCATACCGGGCCCTCAGCGCGCCCGGCACCGGCTCCGTGCCAGGATCCTCAGCGCGCCCGGCACCGGCTCCGTGCCAGGATCCTCAGCGCGCCCGCAGCAGCTCGTACGCGGCGAGCCCGTCCGGCACCCACTGCCAGGCTTCCGCCGCCCCGGGCAGCCGTTCGGCCAGCTCCGCGTCGGTGAGGAAGCCGTGCCAGGCGACCTCCTCCACCTGTGGGCTGACCGGCAGCTCGCAGCGGACCTCGTAGACCGCCGACCACCACTTCCCGGCCACGCCCCCGGAGTCGTACAGGAATTTCAGTACCGGCTCCGGCCGCGGCAGTCCGGAGACGCCCAGCTCCTCCTCGGCCTCCCGCAGCGCCGCCTCGTCATAGGACTCGCCCGCGCCGACGACCCCGCCGACGAACATGTCGTACAGGGAGGGGAAGAGCAGCTTCGTCGGCGTCCTGCGGTGGACGAAGATCCGGCCCTCGGCGTCCCGGACCCGGACGAAGACGCAGCGGTGGATCAGGCCCCGCGCGTACACCTCACCGCGTGGGGCCCGACCGATCACCCGGTCGTTCTCGTCGACGACGTCGTGAATCTCCTCGGAGGCGCTCATGCGCCCATGAAATCACCGCCGACGGACACCGCCCCGTGAACCTCACTGCCCCATGACGTACTTGACCGTCGGACCGGTCGTCCAGCCGCCGTCCACGGCGAGCTCCGCGCCCGTCACGTACGAGGCGGCGTCCGAGAGCAGGAAGACGACCGCGCCCGCGATCTCGTCGGCCTCGCCGACCCGGCCCATCGGCGTGTTCGGGTACTTGCCCTCGCCGCGCTCGATGCCGACGGAGGCCGTCATCGGGGTGTAGGTCATGCCGGGGTGGACGGAGTTGACGCGGATCCTCGCCGTGCCGAGCTCCACCGCGCCGATCTTCGTCAGGCCGCGCACGCCCCACTTGGAGGCGCCGTAACCGGCGGTCAGGGCCAGGCCCATCAGGCCCGCGGCCGAGGAGATGTTGACGATCGAGCCGCCGCCGGCCTCCTTCATCGCCGGGATCGCGGCCTTCATGCCGATGAAGACACCGGTCAGGTTGATGTCGAGGACCTTGCGGAAATGCTCGACGGACTCGCTCTCCAGGAACGCGCCGGTGGAGATGCCGGCGTTGTTCACCAGACCGTGCAGCCCGCCGAACTCCGCCACCGCGAAGGCGACGGCCGCCGCCCACTCCTCCTCGGAGGTGACGTCGTGGTGGAGGAACCGGGCCCGCTCGCCGAGCGCGTCGGCGGTCGCCTTCCCGTCCTCGTCGAGGACGTCGGTGATCACGACGTTCGCTCCGGAGGCCACGGCGAGGCGGGCGGCCTCGGCGCCCAGGCCGCGGGCGCCGCCGGTGATGAGCACGGTCTTGCCGGTGAGGTCGTTCATGAGAGGTCCCTTCGGGGTTCTTCAGAAGCTGTTCTTCAGACGCTCCGGGGCTGTGCGGCCCGGAGAAGCGCGGTGGTGGTCTCGACGAGATCGGCGAGGAAGAGGGGCTCCTCCGTGAGGGGCTCGGCGCCGTCGAGGTACTGCCGGGCCCGGTCCGCCATCGCCGCGCCCACCACGGTCAGCGCAAGGTCCAGGCGCTCCAGGAGCAGCGGCTCGGGGAGTCCGCCGTCGGCCAGGCGGTCGGCGATCCGCTCGATCAGGCGCCAGTAGACGGTGCCGGCGAGCGTGGGATGGGGGGTGCGCGTGCGGACGCCGCTCTCGTGGCTGAGCTGCGCGGAGATCCGCAGGCAGCGGCGGCCCCGGTCGGTGCGCAGCTCACTGGCCTCGGCGGTGACGAGCGCGTCGATCAGCTGCTTCAGGTCGTCGCCGGCGCTGTCGAAGAGGGGCGCGAGCACCTGTTCGGTACGGGTCTGACGGCCGGACATGACCGCGTCGAGCAGTCCGGTGCGTGAGCCGAAGTGGTACTGCACCGCGGAGGGGTTGGCCTGTCCGGCCAGCGCCACGACGTCCCGCAGCTGCGCGCCGTCGACACCCTGAGCGGCGAAGAGCTCCTCCGCCGCGCGGATCAGTTTGTCCCGGGTCTCGGGCCCTGACGTCCTCGCCATGTCTTCATATTAATGCTCGACATTAGAAAAGCGAAAGGGTCGGGCGGTTGACTCGATACATTCGTGTATCCAAGATGCGGTCCATGTCCTACGACGCTGATGTGATCGTGATCGGGGCGGGCCTCGCCGGCCTCGTCGCCACCGCCGAGCTGGTCGAGGCCGGCCGCACCGTGATCCTCCTCGACCAGGAACCCGAGCAGTCCCTCGGCGGCCAGGCCCACTGGTCCTTCGGCGGCCTGTTCCTCGTCGACTCGCCCGAACAGCGCAGGATGCGCGTCAAGGACAGCCACGCCCTGGCCCTCCAGGACTGGTTCGGCACCGCGGGCTTCGACCGCACCGAGGACCACTGGCCCAGGAAGTGGGCCGAGGCGTACGTCGACTTCGCGGCCGGCGAGAAGCGCGCCTGGCTCCACGCGCGTGGCGTGCGCTTCTTCCCCGTCGTCGGCTGGGCAGAGCGCGGCGGCTACGACGCGAACGGCCACGGCAACTCCGTACCCCGCTTCCACATCACCTGGGGCACCGGACCCGGCCTCGTCGCCCCCTTCGAGCGCAAGGTCCGCGAGGGCGCCGCCCGCGGCCTCGTCGACCTCCGCTTCCGCCATCGCGTCACCGGACTCGGCCGCACCGCCGGAGCCGTCGACACCGTCACCGGCGAGATCCTCGAACCCTCCAGCGCCGCCCGCGGCACCGCCAGCACCCGCACCCCCACCGGCTCCTTCGAACTGCGCGCCCAGGCCGTGATCGTCACCTCCGGCGGCATCGGCGGCAACCACGACCTCGTCCGCGAGCAGTGGCCCGCCCGGCTCGGCACCCCGCCCGCCAAGCTGCTCTCCGGCGTCCCCGCCCACGTCGACGGACTGATGCTCGGCGTGGCCGAGAAGGCCGGCGCCAGCCACATCAACCGCGACCGGATGTGGCACTACACCGAGGGCATCGAGAACTGGAACCCGATCTGGGCGCGGCACGGCATCCGCATCCTGCCGGGACCCTCCAGCCTCTGGCTCGACGCCACCGGCAAGCGGCTGCCCGTGCCGCTGTTCCCCGGCTTCGACACGCTCGGCACCCTCGAACACATCATGCGGACCGGCCACGACCACACCTGGTTCGTCCTCGACAAGCGGATCATCGGCAAGGAGTTCGCCCTCTCCGGCTCCGAACAGAACCCCGACCTCACCGGCAAGTCCGTCCGTGACGTCCTCGGTCGTGCCCGCGCCGACGTACCGGCGCCCGTCAAGGCCTTCATGGACCACGGCGTCGACTTCGTCGTCGAGGACGACCTCTCCGCCCTCGTCCGCGGCATGAACGCCCTGACCGACGAGCCCCTGATCGACGAGGCCGCCCTGCGCCGCGAGATCACCGCCCGCGACCGCGAGATCGCCAACCCCTTCACCAAGGACCTCCAGGTCACGGCGATCCGCGGCGCCCGCAAGTACCTGGGCGACAAGCTGATCCGTACGGCCGCCCCGCACCGCATCCTCGACCCGAAGGCGGGCCCGCTGATCGCCGTACGGCTCAACATCCTCACCCGCAAGTCCCTCGGCGGCCTGGAGACCGACCTCGACTCCCGCGTCCTGACGGAGGGCGGCGAGCCCCTGGAGGGCGTGTACGCGGCGGGCGAGGCGGCCGGCTTCGGCGGCGGCGGCGTCCACGGCTACCGCTCCCTCGAAGGCACCTTCCTCGGCGGCTGCATCTTCTCGGGCCGCGCGGCGGGCCGGGCGGCGGCCAGGGCGGTGAGCTGACGGACCCCGCCGAAGGGCGTCACGTGGCGCGGCCACCCGGCCGACGGACCCCGCCCGGCCGGCCGACGGACCCCTCCCGGCGTGTGGCGCGGGTCACATGCCGACCCCTTCGTGTCGCGGGCCTTCCCGCTGCCCAGGATGAGGTCCATGGAGATAGGCATCGCACTGCCCCAGTACGGCACCCACGCCCGCGCCGACCGCATCGCCGGCTTCGCGCGGGACGCCGAGGAGGCCGGCTTCGACTCGTTCTGGGTCGGCGACCGCACCCTGACCCCGGTCGCGCCCAGCGACCTCTACCCCGGCCACACGCCCGAGAACCCGTACCCCGCCCAGTACAAGACCTTCCTCGACCCGCTCACCGTCCTCACCGTGGCCGCCACCGCGACCGGCCGCGCCCGGCTCGGCATGAGCACCCTCAACGGCCCCTGGTACCCGCCGGTCCTCCTCGCGCGCTCGCTCACCTCGCTCGACCGGGTGAGCGGCGGACGCCTCGACGTCGGTCTCGGGATCGGCTGGCTGCGGGACGAGTACACCGCCGTCGGTGCCGACTTCAGCCGCCGCGGCGCGCTCCTCGACGAGCTCCTCGACGTCCTCCACGGCATCTGGACCGAGGAGGAGTTCGGCCACGAGGGGCCGCACTGGACGATCCCCGTCTCGTACGTCGGTCTGCGCCCCGCCCAGCCGGCCGGACCGCCCGTCTACCTGGGCGGCTTCAGCCCGGCCGCCCTGCGCCGGGTCGGCCGCCGGGCCGCGGGCTGGGTCGGCGCCGTCCTCCCGCCCGGCATGGCCGAGGCGCTGTGGGACGAGGCGCGGCGCGCCGCCGACGCGGCGGGCCGCGACCCGGAGGCGCTGCGCCGGCAGATCCGGTACAACCCTGCCCCGGGCGCCACGGCCGACGCGGTGGCCGCCGTCCTCGCGGGCGTCCGGGACACGGGGGCGGACGGCTGCTTCGTCGACTTCCAGCAGTCGGTCGACTCGCCCGACGAGGCCCTGGAGCTGGGCGTCAAGGTCCTCGGCCTGCTGCGGGGCTGACCGCCGGCACGTACGGAAGGGCCCCGGACGTCCCTGAGGTCGTCCGGGGCCCTTCCGCGTGGCAGCGGGAGCTACAGCACCAGCGAGAGCAGCAGCACGAACGCGATGCCGACGACCGAGATGATCGTCTCCATCACCGACCAGGTCTTGATCGTCTGGCCGACGTTCATGCCGAAGTACTCCTTCACCAGCCAGAACCCGGCGTCGTTGACGTGGCTGAAGAAGAGCGAACCGGCACCGATGGCCAGCACGAGCAGCGCCGTGTGGCTGGTCGACATGCCCTCCGCGAGCGGAGCCACGAGGCCCGCCGCCGAGATCGTCGCCACCGTGGCCGAGCCCGTCGCCAGCCGGATCGCCACCGCGATCAGCCAGGCGAGCAGCAGGGCCGGGATCGACCAGTCCTTCGAGAAGTCGAGGATCATCTGGCCGACGCCGAGGTCGATCAGGGTCTGCTTGAAGCCGCCGCCCGCGCCGACGATCAGCAGGATGCCGGCGATGGGGGCGAGGGACTTGTCGACGGTCGAGGACAGCCGCTCCTTGCTGAAGCCGGCCGCCCGGCCCAGGGTGAACATGCCGACTATGACGGCGGCGAGCAGCGCGATCAGCGGCGAGCCGATGACGTCGGTGACCTTCTGGACGCCGTTCTCCGGGTCGTCGACGACGATGTCGACGAGCGCCTTGACCAGCATCAGGGCGACCGGAAGCAGGATGGTCGCGACGGTGACGCCGAAGCCGGGGCGCTTCTCCAGGTCCTCGGAAGGACGCGTCGGGATCATCTTCTCGGGGGCCTTGATGTCCACCCAGCGGGCGGCGTACCGGGAGAAGACCGGACCGGCGATGATCACCGTCGGGACGGCGACGACGAGGCCGAGCGCGAGGGTGACGCCCAGGTTGGCGCCGACCGCGTCGATCGCGACGAGCGGGCCGGGGTGCGGCGGGATGAGCCCGTGCATCACGGAGAGGCCTGCGAGCGCGGGGATGCCGATCCGCATCAGGGAGTAGTTGCCGCGCTTGGCGACGAGCAGCACCACCGGGATCAGCAGCACGATGCCGACCTCGAAGAAGAGCGGCAGGCCGATCACGGAGGCGATGAGGACCATCGCCCACGGCATGGACCGCTTGCTCGCCTTCGCCAGGATCGTGTCGACGATCTGGTCGGCGCCGCCGGAGTCGGCGAGCAGCTTGCCGAGGATCGCACCGAGCGCGATGAGCACGCCCACGCCGGCCACGGTGTTGCCGAGTCCGGTGCTGAACGACTTGATGGTGTCCGCGAGCGGGGCACCCGCGAACGCGCCGAGCGCCAGCGACCCGATGGTCAGCGCGAGGAACGCGTGCATCTTGAACTTGGTGATGAGCAGGACGATGACGGCGATGCCGGCGAGCACGGCGATCCCCAGCTGGGCGTTGCCTGCCGAGGTGATCGGTTCGGCGGCGTCCGCTGCCAGGGTCTCGACGCTGAGACGGGTCACGGTGGTGTCCTTCGTACGGGCAGGTGGGGGACGGGGCGGGGGAGAGGGTCAGCCGGCCCGGCCGCGCAGGGCGGCGACGGCGCGGGCGGTGATCTCCTCCGGGGTGCCGGAGACGTCGACGGCGACGCCGGCCTCGTCGTCCTGCAGCGGCTGCAGGGTGGCGAACTGGGAGTCGAGGAGCGCGGTGGGCATGAAATGGCCCTTGCGTGCGGCCATCCGCCGCTCGATCAGCTCCCGGTCACCGGTCAGATGCAGGAAGACGACCCCGGGCGCGGCGGCACGCAGCCGGTCCCGGTAGGTCCGCTTGAGCGCGGAGCTGCTCACGACCCCGCCGAGCCCGGCCCGGCCGTGCGCCCACTCCCCGATGGCGTCGAGCCACGGCCCCCGGTCCGTGTCGTCCAGCGGGATGCCGGCCGACATCTTGGCGACGTTGGCCGCCGGGTGGAAGTCGTCGCCCTCGGCGTACGGCAGACCGAGCGCCTCCGCGACCAGCGGACCGATCGTGGTCTTGCCGGTCCCGGCGACGCCCATCACGACGACGACCGGGGGAGCGGTGAGGGGGGTGGTGCTCATGGGGGGTGCCTCGCTGTCTTCATCGACATCGATTCGGTGAATCCGTCGCGCTCATGAAACCCATTGGGTACGACGTATTCAAGAGCCTGTGACATAAAAGTCGTACTTTTCATTCCCGGTGTGATCACGAGGGCCCGCGCGCATAGGCTGATCACCATGACGACACCGGCCCAGGGGCTCCACTCACACGTCCTGGCCACCCTGGGTCTCGCGATCACCGCCGGGGAGTACCCGCCGGGCACCGTGCTGCGCACCGACGAGCTCGCCCAGCGCTTCGACGTCTCCCGCACCGTCGTCCGCGAGGTCGTCCGGGTCCTGGAGTCCATGCACCTCGTCGAGTCCCGCCGCCGCGTCGGCGTGACCGTGCTCCCCACGGCCAGCTGGAACGTGTACGACCCCCAGGTCATCCGATGGCGGCTCGCAGGCGCCGACCGCCCCCGCCAGCTCCGCTCGCTCACCGTGCTCCGCTCGGCCGTCGAACCCGTCGCCGCGGGCCTCGCCGCCCTGAACGCCACCCCCGAGCAGTGCCGCGAGCTCACCGAGCAGGCCCTCGGCATGGTCGCCACCTCGCGCGGCCGGCGCCTGGAGGAGTACCTCGTCCACGACGTCGCCTTCCACCGGGTCGTGCTCAACGCCTCGGGCAACGAGATGTTCGCCCGCCTCGGCGACGTCGTCGCCGAGGTCCTCACCGGCCGCACCCACCACCACGTGATGTTCGAGGACCCCGACCCGGCCGCCGTCACCCTCCACGTCCAGGTCGCCGAGGCCGTACGGGAGCGGAACGCGGCCCGCGCGGAGGAGCTCACCCGCCAGATCGCGGTCGGCGCCCTCCAGGAGCTGGACGTCCTCGCGCCGTAGCTCATCGGTTGTTACGCGCAGGTAAAGCTCTGAACTAGCTCAAATAAGGGCGTTCAGTGACATGCGCCACAGTCTGTCGGCGACATTGCCGTGAGGATGTGCGCTGGCCGTGCCGGGGACACCACCCCACGAGGTACGGCCGGGCACCGCACAGCTCCCCCCTCACGAAGGCGAACAACTTTATGACTGACCGCGTCACCGCGGCCGAGCCGCTGTCCGCCGCACCGGCGAACCCGGCCACCGTCCCCCACGTCGACGCAGGCGACGCGGGGTACCGCAAGGACCTCAAGTCCCGGCACATCAACATGATCGCGATCGGCGGCGCCATCGGCACCGGCCTCTTCCTGGGCGCCGGCGGCCGCATGTCCCAGGCGGGCCCGTCCCTCTTCATCGCGTACGCCGTCTGCGGCGTCTTCGCCTTCTTCGTGGTGCGCGCCCTCGGCGAGCTGGTGCTCTACCGCCCCTCCTCCGGCGCCTTCGTCTCCTACGCCCGTGAGTTCATGGGCGAGAAGGGCGCCTACACGGCAGGCTGGCTGTACTTCCTCAACTGGTCGACCACCGCCGTCGCCGACATCACCGCGGCCGCCACCTACGCCCACTTCTGGGCCATGTTCAGCGACGTCCCGCAGTGGATCCTCGCCCTGATCGCCCTCGCGGTCGTCCTCGCCGCCAACCTCATCTCCGTGAAGTACTTCGGCGAGATGGAGTTCTGGTTCGCGATCATCAAGGTCGCCGCCCTGGTCGCCTTCATGCTCGTCGGCATCTTCCTCGTCGTCACCTCGCACGACGTCGGCGGCCACACCCCGGGTCTCGCCAACATCACCGACAACGGCGGCATCTTCCCCAACGGCATGATGCCGATGCTGCTGCTCATCCAGGGCGTCGTCTTCGCCTACGCCTCCGTCGAGCTCTGCGGCGTCGCCGCCGGCGAGACCGAGAACCCCGAGAAGATCATGCCGAAGGCGATCAACTCGATCATGTGGCGCGTGGGCCTGTTCTACGTCGGCTCGGTGATCCTGCTCGCGCTGATCCTCCCGTACACCGCGTACTCCGGCGACCAGAGCCCCTTCGTCACCGTCTTCGACAAGCTGGGCATCCCCGGCGCCGCCGGCGTGATGAACCTCGTCGTCCTCACCGCGGCCCTCTCCAGCCTCAACTCGGGCCTCTACTCCACCGGCCGCATCCTGCGCTCCATGTCGCTGGCCGGCTCCGCGCCCAAGTTCACCGGCGTCATGAACAAGGGCGGCGTCCCCTACGGCGGCATCCTGCTCACCGCGGGCTTCGGCATCCTCGGCGTCGCCCTCAACTACGTCATGCCCGGCGAGGCCTTCGAACTGGTCCTCAACTTCGCCTCCCTCGGCATCATCGGCACCTGGGCCATGATCATGGTCTGCTCGCTGCTCTTCTGGCGCAACGCCGAGCAGGGCAAGGTCACCCGCCCCGGCTACAACCTGCCCTGGGCCCCGTACACCCAGATCGTCACCCTGGTCTTCCTCGCGGCCGTCCTCGTCCTGATGTGGATGGACGGCGGCATCAGCCGCACCACCGTCAACTGCCTGCCGCTCATCGCGGCGGCGCTCGTCGGCGGCTGGTTCCTGGTCCGGCGCCGGGTCCGCGCGACCTCCGCCGCGCACCAGGACTGACACTCCCCCCACGGGAGACGGCGAGACCCCCACAGGCACGGCCTGCGGGGGTCTCGCCTTTTGTCAGGAGATAGTGGTACGCAAGAGCCTTACAAGATCCGGTCGGAGGAAGGGAAGTTCGCGATGCCGCAGCACGTCCAGGGGGTCATCGCCCCCGGCAGGAACGAACCGGTACGCGTCGAGACCATCGTGATCCCCGACCCCGGCCCCGGCGAGGCCGTCGTGAAGATCCAGGCCTGCGGCGTCTGTCACACCGATCTCCACTACAAGCAGGGCGCGATCAACGACGAGTTCCCCTTCCTGCTCGGCCACGAGGCCGCGGGAATCGTCGAGTCCGTCGGCGAGGGCGTCACCGACGTGACCCCCGGCGACTTCGTGATCCTCAACTGGCGCGCCGTCTGCGGCACCTGCCGCGCCTGCACCCGCGGCCGCCCCTGGTACTGCTTCGCCACCCACAACGCGAAGCAGAAGATGACCCTGCTCGACGGCACCGAGCTCTCCCCGGCCCTCGGCATCGGCGCCTTCGCCGAGAAGACCCTCGTCGCCGCCGGCCAGTGCACCAAGGTCGACCCGGCCGTCGCCCCCGAGGTCGCGGGCCTCCTCGGCTGCGGAGTGATGGCCGGCATCGGCGCCGCCATCAACACCGGGAACGTCGGACGCGGCGACACCGTCGCCGTCATCGGCTGCGGCGGCGTCGGCGACGCGGCCGTCGTCGGCTCCCGCCTCGCCGGAGCCGCGAAGATCATCGCCGTCGACATCGACGACCGGAAGCTGGAGAAGGCCCGCGAGATGGGCGCCACCCACACGGTCAACTCCCGCACCGCCGACGCCGTCGAGGCGATCCGCGGGCTCACCGACGGCTTCGGCGCCGACGTCGTCATCGAGGCCGTCGGCCGCCCCGAGACGTACGAGCAGGCCTTCTACGCCCGCGACCTCGCCGGCACCGTCGTCCTCGTCGGCGTCCCCAGCCCCGAGATGAAGCTCGAACTCCCGCTCCTCGACGTCTTCGGCCGCGGCGGCTCGCTCAAGTCCTCCTGGTACGGGGACTGCCTGCCGTCCCGTGACTTCCCGATGCTCATCGACCTGCACCAGCAGGGCCGCATCGACCTCGCCGCCTTCGTCACCGAGACCATCGGCCTCGGCGACGTCGAGAAGGCCTTCGCCCGCATGCACGAGGGCGACGTCCTCCGCTCGGTGGTGATCCTCTGATGTCCGCCCGCATCGACCACCTCGTCACCTCCGGCACCTTCAGCCTCGACGGCGGCACCTGGGACGTCGACAACAACGTCTGGATCGTCGGCGACGACACCGAGGCCATCGTCATCGACGCCGCCCACGACGCCGGGGCGATCCTCGCCGCGCTCGAAGGCCGCACCCTGCGCGCCATCGTCTGCACCCACGCCCACGACGACCACATCGACGCCGCCCCGGCCCTCGCCGCCGCCACCGGCGCCCGCATCCTGCTCCACCCGGCCGACCAGCCGCTGTGGAAGCTCACCCACCCCGATCACAGCCCGGACGGCGAACTCGCCGACGGCCAGGTCCTCACCATCGCCGGCACGGACCTCACCGTCCTCCACACCCCGGGTCACGCCCCCGGCGCCGTCTCCCTGTACGCCCCCGACCTCGGCACGGTCTTCACCGGCGACACCCTCTTCCAGGGCGGACCCGGCGCGACCGGCCGGTCCTACTCGGACTTCCCGACGATCGTCGGCTCGATCCGCGAGAAGCTCCTCACCCTGCCGCCGGAGACGGTCGTCCGAACCGGCCACGGCGACACCACCACGATCGGCGCCGAGGCCCCGCACCTGGAGGAATGGCTCAGCCGAGGCCACTGAGAGGCCGCCGGCTCAGGAAGCTCCTGGGCTCACCCGTGACCGGGTCGGTGAACGCCAGCGACCGCGCGAGCAGCTGCAGCGGCCGCCCGAAGTCCTCCGGCCCGTCCGCACGGACCACCGGGTACAGCGGATCGTTCAGGATCGGCAGCCCGAGCGCGTTCATGTGCACCCGCAGCTGATGGGTCCGCCCGGTCACCGGCACCAGCCGGTACCGGGCGAGACCGCCCGCGTGGGCCAGGAGCTCGACATGGCTCTCGGCGTTCGGCTCGCCCGGCACCTCCCGGGCGGCCATCACCCCGCGCTCCTTATCGATCCGGCTCCGCACGGTCACCGGAAGCGCCAGCTCCGGGTCGTACGGCGCCACCGCCTCGTACGACTTGCGCACCGCCCGGTCCCGGAACAGCGTCTGGTACGCCCCCCGGTCCTCCGGCCGTACGACGAACAGCACGAGCCCCGCCGTCAGCCGGTCAAGACGGTGCGCGGGCTGCAGGAACGGCAGCCCCAGGTCCCGCCGCAGCCGCGCCAGCGCGGTCTCCGTCACATGCCGGCCCCGCGGCATCGTGGCGAGGAAGTGCGGCTTGTCCACGACCACGATCCGCTCGTCGCGGTGCACGACCCCGATCGTGAAGGGCACCGGCGTCTCGGCGGGAAAGTCCCGGTGGAACCAGAGGTGCCGCCCCGCGGCGTACGGCTCGTCCCCGTCGACCGGCCCGTCGACCCCGACGAACCGCCCGTCCCGCAGCATCCCCTCGACCCGCCCGGCCCCGACGGCGGCCCCGTACCGGTCGACCAGATACTCCCGGACGGTCGTCCAGCCCCCCTCGGGGTCCTCCGGCAACCGCACCCGCACGGGATCGATCCCGTGCAGCTGGGGAAGGGGCGAAGAGGGAGCCCTGGATCTGCGTCGCACCGGTCCTACCGCCGTGATTCCTGCCGCCGTAACAAGAAAGACCCCACATGATGTGGGGTCTTTCGATGGTGTCCGAGGGGGGACTTGAACCCCCACGCCCGATAAAGGGCACTAGCACCTCAAGCTAGCGCGTCTGCCATTCCGCCACCCGGACAAGGTGTCTGTCTTCCTGGCCGCTGGGCCCTTCCGACGAGGAAAACCATAGCAAACATTCGGAGTGGTCGATCACCACCCCCGACCGGCCCCCGTCATGTGACAGCCGCATGTCGGCCGACGGGCGCCCTTGGGCGCCGAGGGGCCCACGCGGGAGGATGGGGGGAGATCACCAGCAACCACGTGGGGCACGTAGTGGGAGGAAGCAGCGTGAGCGAGTCGAACACGGCCCGGACTGTCAGGGGCGAGGACGAGGTGGTGGACCTCTGTCGCGATCTCATCCGCATCGACACCAGCAACTACGGCGACCACTCCGGTCCGGGAGAGCGGGGGGCGGCCGAGTACGTCGCCGAGAAGCTCGCGGAGGTCGGGCTCGAGCCGAAGATCATCGAGTCGCACAAGGGGCGGGCCTCCACCGTCGCCCGGATCGAGGGCGAGGACCCGTCGCGCCCGGCCCTGCTGATCCACGGCCACACCGACGTCGTCCCGGCCAACGCCGAGGACTGGACCCACCACCCCTTCTCGGGCGAGATCGCCGACGGCTGCGTCTGGGGCCGCGGGGCCGTCGACATGAAGGACATGGACGCGATGACCCTCGCGGTCGTCCGGGACCGGCTGCGCAGCGGCCGCAAGCCCCCGCGCGACATCGTCCTCGCCTTCCTCGCCGACGAGGAGGCCGGCGGCACCTACGGCGCCCGGCACCTGGTCGACAAGCACCGCGACCTCTTCGACGGGGTCACGGAGGCGATCGGCGAGGTCGGCGGCTTCTCCTTCACCGTCAACGAGAACCTGCGGCTCTACCTCGTCGAGACCGCCCAGAAGGGCATGCACTGGATGCGGCTGACCGTCGAGGGCACGGCCGGCCACGGCTCGATGACCAATGACGACAACGCAATCACGGAGCTCTGCGAGGCCGTCGGCCGCCTCGGCCGCCACCAGTGGCCGGTGAGGGTCACCAAGACCGTCCGCTCCTTCCTCGACGAGCTCTCGGACGCCCTCGGCACCCCGCTCGACCCCGAGGACATGGACGGCACCCTCGCCAAGCTCGGCGGCATCGCCAAGATGGTCGGCGCCACCCTCCGCAACTCGGCCGCCCCGACGATGCTCGGCGCCGGCTACAAGGTGAACGTGATCCCCGGCCAGGCCACGGCGCACGTCGACGGCCGCTTCCTGCCCGGCTACGAGCAGGAGTTCCTGGCCGACCTCGACCGGATCCTCGGCCCCCGCGTGAAGCGCGAGGACGTGCACGGCGACAAGGCCCTGGAGACCAGCTTCGACGGCGCCCTGGTGGACGCCATGCAGCTGGCCCTGCGCGCCGAGGACCCGATCGCCCGCGCCGTGCCGTACATGCTCTCCGGCGGCACCGACGCCAAGTCCTTCGACGACCTCGGCATCCGCTGCTTCGGCTTCGCGCCGCTCCAGCTGCCGCCGGAGCTCGACTTCGCCGGCATGTTCCACGGCGTGGACGAGCGGGTCCCGGTGGACGGCCTCAAGTTCGGTGTCCGTGTCCTGGACCGCTTCATCGACGCCTGCTGAATTCGTCCGCGCGTTTGCATGTGACCGGAAAGAGTGAATGAACTGGGGCGCTCGTAGCCCCCACCATTCCCCCTCGTTACAGGTGATGCGGTCCGCGGCTGGGGCCGCATTGCCAACTAGGAGGAATAATGATCAAGAAGGTCGTCGCTGCTGCGGCTGCCACCGGCGGTCTCGTTCTCGCGGGTGCGGGCATGGCCGTTGCCGACGCGGGTGCCCAGGGTGCCGCCATCGGTTCCCCCGGCGTGCTCTCGGGCAACGTCGTCCAGGTGCCGGTTCACGTCCCCGTGAACGTGTGCGGCAACACGGTCTCCGTGATCGGCCTGCTGAACCCCGCCTTCGGCAACACCTGCGTCAACGCCTGACGTTGTGCCTCGCCCCGTGAGGGTGTGAGCCGGTCCGGCCCCGGAGTGCGTGCCATGCACTCCGGGGCCGGTGGCCATTTCCGCCCCGGGCCGTCCGCCCGGTGGCACTCTTTCGAAGCCGAGCAGGCAGGGAACAAGCTATGCGACAGGTCACGCGCAAGGGCCTTATCACCGTCGCGGCCGCCGGAGGCGTTTTCGCCGCCGTCGGCGGCGGTTATGCGCACGCCGATTCCGGCGCGAACGGTACGGCCATGAATTCCCCGGGCGTCGCGTCCGGAAATTCCGTCCAGGTCCCGGTGCACGCACCGGTGAACGCCTGCGGAAACACCGTCAACGTCATCGGGCTGCTCAATCCGGCCTTCGGCAACACGTGCGCCAACACCTCGCCGTCCGGCAGCGGATCCTCCGCCGGCGGGCACACGAGCAACTCTCCCGGCGTGGGCTCCGGCAACAACGTCGAGGTGCCGGTCGACGTGCCGGTGAACGTCTGTGGCAACAACGTCACGGGCGTCGGCCTGGGCAACCCCGTCATGGGCAATGACTGCGCGAACGGCGGGGACACGGGGTACGGGGAGGAGGGGCCGGGCACCCCCGGAACTCCTGGCACCCCGGGTACGCCCGGGACCCCCGGAACTCCTGGCACTCCCGGAACCCCCGGTACGCCTGGGACCCCCGGTACGCCGGGAACCCCCGGCACCCCCGGTACTCCGGGCACTCCGGGTGGCGAGCACGGGCCGAACACTCCCGGTACGCAGGTCGTCACTCCGCCGCGCGCCGTGGAGGAGCTCGCCGAGACCGGCTCCGCTCCGCTCGGCGTGATCGTCCCCGCCGGTGCCGGGCTGCTGCTCGCCGGCTCGCTGATCTACCGTCGCGCCCGCGGCGCCGCCTGACCCCGCCGAGGTCACGCACCGAACACAGGGGCCCCGCACACCGCGGGGCCCCATTTCGTCCGTCCTGTTCCCGCTACCAGGTCGCCCGGACCTGGCGGATGATCCGCCGCTTCAGCCGCACTCTGCGGCTCCCGTCCCGGTGAAGGCTCAGACGGTCCAACTCCCAGTGTCCGTACTCGGCATGGTCGGTCAGGAGCCGCGTCGCCTCCTTGCGGGAGACACCGCGCGGCACGTACACATCGACAAATTCGTATTCCGGCATCGCATCTATTGTGCGGGCACCGGCCCGGTACGGATAGCGTCTGTCCCATGTCTGATGCTGCGCAGCCCACCGCTGCCGAGGTACGTGCCGCCGCCGAGGCGGTCAAAGCCGCACTGGACCGTCACCTCGCGGCGGTCGAACGCCGCACGGGAGACGACGACACGGCCGTCTACGAAGCCTTCAACGCCCTCGCCGCGGCGGCCGAGGCGTACGACGAACTCCTCTACGACCGCTACGACGAGGTCACCCCCTTCGAGATCCCCGGAGCCGACGGCGCCCTGCCGCCGTACGCCGGACCTGACGAACCTCATGCCGTCAGCCTGCTGATCCGCCGCGACTACGCGGTGGCCGAACCGCAACGCCTGCTCGCCCAGGCCCGCCGCGTCGCCGAGCTCGACGAGGACGTCACCGGGGCGGCCGCCAAGGCCGGAGTCTCGCCGCTCGCCGCGCTCGGCGTGCTCTTCGGCGAGTTCGAACCGGACGAGATCGCCTCCCGGCACAAGGAGTTCGGCCTGGAGGAGGGCGACTCCACGCTCTGGGTCACCGCCGCCGAGGAACTCCCGGAACCGGGGGAGTGGCTCCACGCCCCCTTCGACCACGCCGATCCCGAGCGGATCGTCTGCCGCTTCGACGTCAGCTCCGTCTTCGACGAGGAGGACGAGGACCGGCCCGTGGAAGCGGAGGCCGGCGGCGCGGACGCCTGACGGTACGCGCACGCCTGACGGTACGGGGACGCGGGAGGGCCGGGACACCACGCACGGTGTCCCGGCCCTCCGTCGTTCCGCTGCCGCCGACTCCTCGCCGGCGGCGGTGCCGACTACTCCTCGTCGGCGGCCAGCAGCGCCTCCAGGAGCGGCCGCAGTCGCGTCGTACGCTCCGGGGCCACCCCCTCCGCCACCGCGCGGGCCAGCGCCTGGTCCACGCCGTGCACGACCGACAGATGGCGCTCCGCCCGGCCGAAGGCCGTGTACACCCACGGCCGGCTCAGGCCCCCCGCGGCGTCCCCGGGCAGCACCACGACCACCGCGGGCCAGCGCGCCCCGGCCGCCTGGTGCGCGGTGAGCGCCCAGCCGTGCCGCAGCGACGACTCCACGGCCTCCCGCGGTACGAGGAGCTCGTCGTCCCCGCAGCGCAGCCGCAGCCCCTCGGCGTCGGCCGACAGGACCGTGCCGGTCACCGTCCGCCCCGGCGCGGGCGCGTACGCCACCCGGTCCCCGGGGTCGTAGCCGCCGAACCGGCCCGGTCCGGGGTTGAGCCGCTGCTTGAGCGCGGCGTTCAGCGCGCGCGTACCCGCGGAGCCGCCGTGGCCGACCGTGACGACCTGCGTCTGCTCGGGCGGCACCCCGATCGCCCGGGGCACCGAGTCCGCCACCAGCTGGACCGTACGGTGCACGGCCTCGCCCGCGTCCCGCACCGGGACGATCACGACCTCCTTGCCGGGGGCCTCGACCTGGTTCAGCTCGCCGACGCCGATGCCCGACACCAGCTCGCCGAGCGGGCCCGGGTCGGGGACGCGGGAGGCGATCCGGGGACAGACCCGGGCCGCGAGCACATCCGCGAAGACCCGGCCGGCGCCCGGCGCGCCGAGCACCTCGGGGTCGCCGCTCAGCACGAGCCGGCAGCCGTCCGGCAGCGACTCCACGAGCAGCGCGCCGGTCTCCACGTCCAGCTGCGGCGCGTCGAGGACCACGAGCAGATCCAGGGCGAGGGCGCCCTCCTCGTCCCGGCCGGGACCGGCCGCCCCGGACAGCAGGGCGGCGACCGTGACGGCCTCCGTACCGGCGGCGGCGAGCGCGCGGCGCCCGCCGTCCGCGTGGACGGCCACCAGGGTGCGCAGCCCGCGCTCTCGGGCCGCCGCCGCGAGGGCCACCGGCTCGGCGCGGGAGGCCTCCCCGCCCGTGTGCAGGACGAGGCCGTGCGCACCGGCGGCGCGTTCCAGCTCGGAGCCCTCCCAGGGCTGGGCCGTCGCGGTCTTGACCAGGCGGGCGAGACCGTCCGCGAGGCTCTCCTCCGCCAGGGCGTACCGGTCGAGCCCGAGCAGCACGGGCGCGGCCGGTTCCTCGGCGGCGGGCCGGGCCGACTCCTCGGCCGACTCGGTGTCGTCGTCGGGCTCCGGCTCCGCCGTCTCCTCCTCCTGGAAGACGAGGACCGCCCCTTCGGAGACGGCCGTCTCGACGGCCTGCTCCGGGTCGGGGACCCCGTGCCCGGCCAGTCCGGCGCGGACGGCCTGGATCTCCAGCGCCGTGTGCCCCTGGAGGGCGGCCCGCTCCAGCAGCCACACGGTCAGCGCGACCGTCCGGCGAGGGTCGGCGGGGCCGCACGCGGCGCCGAGCAGCGCCCGCGCGAAGCCGTCGGCCTGCTCCGGGCGCACCCCGGACACCGCGAGCAGCTGCCACGGGTCCTCGCTCAGTGCCGCGGCCGCGTTCTCGCCGAGCGCGGCGGCGACCTGGCCGGCCAGCGCCTCGGGAGCGCCGCCCTTGGCCAGGACCTCCCGTACGGCGGCCGTGGCGCCGGGCGCCGGCGCGGAGGTCCGCTCGGGCGCGGGGGGCCGCACGGTCGTGGCCGGGGCCGCCTCGGGGGCGGGGCGCCGCGGTGCGGGCTCCGGGGCCTCGTAGAACGTGCCGCCCGAGGCGGCGCCGCCCTCCACGGCCCGGACGGCCGCGAGGAGGTCGGCCGCGGTGCCGCTCAGCTTGGCGCCGCTCGTCACCGGGCCGCTCTTCTCGGCCTTCCTGGCCTCGATCCTGGCCCGCAGCTCCCGCTGCGCGGCGAGCTCGGCCTGCGCCTCGCTCACCTCGGGCGCGGCGGCACCTTCGGCGGCCTCGGCCTTCTCACCCGCGCCGGGCTCTCCGCCGGGCTGTTCGCCCGTGCCGGGCTCTGCGCCGGGCTGTTCGCCCGCCTCGGGCTTCTCGTCCGAGCCCGGCTCTTCACTCGCCTCGGGCTTCTCGTCCGTGCCCGGCTCTTCACTCGCCTCGGGCTTCTCGTCCGAGCCCGGCTCTCTACCCGCCTCGGGCTTCTCGTCCATATCCGACTCTTCGGTCGGCCCCGCCTCTTCGGCGGTACCCGGCTTCTCGTCCGCGCCCGGCTCTGCGTCCGTTCCCGGCTCTTCGGCCGTCCCCGGCCGGTCGGCGGGCTCCACGGCCTCGGGCGCGGTCTCCCCGGAAGGCTCGGTCACAAGGTGCTCCAGTCGTGATCCGGATAGCGGTGCACGGGCGCCGACACATCGTCCAGCGCCCGACAGATCTCGTCAGGAAGACTAAGGGCCTCCACTGACAAAGCGGTCGCGAGCTGCCGCGCCGTGCGCGCGCCGACGATCGGCGCGGTCACCCCGGGCCGGTCGCGGACCCAGGCGAGCGCCACGTGGAGCGGCGTCGTCGCGAGCCCGTCGGCCGCCGTCGTCACCGCGTCCACGATCCGGCTCGCCGCCTCGTCCAGATACGGCTCCACGAAGAGCGCCATCGTCTCCGAGGCGCCCCGCGAGTCCGTCGGCGTGCCGCTGCGGTACTTCCCCGTCAGGACCCCGCGTCCGAGCGGGGAGGAGGGGAGCAGGCCTATGCCGAGGTCCATGGCGGCGGGCAGCACCTCCCGCTCGACGCCCCGCTGGAGCAGCGAGTACTCGAGCTGCGCCCCGGCGAGCCGGGTCCGGTCGCCGCCGAGCTGCCAGGTGCCCGCCTTGGCGAGCTGCCAGCCGCAGAAGTTGGCCACGCCCGCGTACCGCGCCCGGCCGCTGCGTACGGCGATGTCGAGGGCCTGGAGCGACTCCTCCAGGGGCGTGTACGGGTCGAAGGCGTGCAGCTGCCACAGGTCCACGTGGTCGGTGCCCAGGCGGTCGAGGGAGGCGTCGAGCGCGGCGAGCAGGTGCCCGCGCGAGCCGTCCGTGCGCCGGTCGGGGTCCAGGACGCTGCCCGCCTTCGTCGACAGGACGAGGTCCTGCCGGGGCACCAGGCGCTCCATCAGGCGCCCGAGCAGATACTCCGCCTCGCCCCCGCCGTACACGTCGGCGGTGTCCACGAGCGTGCCGCCCGCGTCCCAGAACGCCTTCAACTGCTCGGCGGCGTCGTGCTCGTCGGTGTCCCGTCCCCAGGTGAGGGTGCCGAGTCCGATGCGCGACACACGCAGGCCGGTACGTCCGAGATGCCTCTGCTCCATGGGCGCGAGAGTACTGGCCAGGGCACCACGCGGAGAGAGCCTGTGGACAACCGCGTCCTGACGGATGGCCCGCACGCGCGCTAGAGTCCGGCCGAGAAGGACGTTACCGATGGGTAAGGGGTGTGTGGAATGCGGCTCGGCATCAACCTCGGCTACTGGGGCGCCGGCATGGACGGCGACAACCTCGCCGTCGCCCAGGAGGCGGACCGCCTCGGCTATGACGTCTGCTGGGCCGCCGAGGCCTACGGCTCCGACGCCCCCACCGTCCTCGCCTGGGTCGCGGCGAAGACCGAACGGATCGACGTCGGCTCCGCGATCATGCAGATCCCGGCCCGCCAGCCCGCCATGACGGCGATGACGGCCGCCACCCTCGACTCGCTCACCGGCGGCCGGTTCCGCCTCGGCCTCGGCGTCTCGGGACCGCAGGTCTCCGAGGGCTGGTACGGCGTGAAGTTCGACAAGCCGCTCGCCCGGACCCGCGAGTACGTCGAGATCGTCCGCAAGGCCATGACCCGGGAGCGGCTCAGCTACGAAGGCGCGCACTGGACCCTGCCGCTCCCCGGCGGCCCCGGCAAGCCCATCAAGCTCACCGTCCACCCGCAGCGCGAGCACATCCCGCTCTACATCGCGGCGATCGGGCCGAAGAACCTGGAGCAGACCGGCGAGATCGCCGACGGCGCCCTGCTGATCTTCCCCTCCGCCGAGCACCTGGAGGAGACCGCGCTCCGGCACCTGCGCGCGGGCCGCGAGAAGGCCGGTCTGACGATGGACGGCTTCGATGTCTGTCCCACCCTGCCGCTCGCCCTCGGCGAGGACGTGAACGCGCTCGCCGACGTCTTCCGCCCGTACACCGCGCTGTACGTGGGCGGCATGGGCAGCCGGAAGCAGAACTTCTACAACCAGCTCGCCCAGCGCATGGGGTACGAGAAGGAGGCCGCCGAGATCCAGGACAAGTACCTGGCCGGCGACAAGGCCGGGGCCGCGGCCGCCGTGCCGCACTCCCTCATCGACCAGACCACGCTGCTCGGCTCCGTCGAGCGGATCGCCGAGCGGATGACGGCCTACGCGGAGGCCGGGGTCACCACCCTCACCCTCGCCCCGGCCGGCTTCACCCTGGACGAGCGGCTGGCGGCCCTGCGGGCGGGCGTCGAGGCGATGGAGCGAGCCGGACTGGCTTAGGAAATCCTGCGGCCGTGGTGGGGGCTCGGGGGTCTTCCCCGCCACGGCCGTCATGCAGCACAACGGCTTCACCGGGCCCTCGGTTACGCCCCCGCGGCTCACTCTTTCGGCCGAGTGGTCCCGCCCTCCTGTTGCCCGATGCCCCGGACCGCATTTGACTCGTGGTCCCGGGGGCGTACGGAGGTGGCGGCGATGCTCACGGCCAAGGGCCTGTTCCAGGAAATCATCGACAATGACGAGTCGTTCCGGCTCTTCTGTTCCATCGCCGCGAGCGGCGAGTCCCAGGGCGGCTGGGAGAACGCCCGGATCGCGGCCCTCGTCGCGCCCGGCATGCGGACCCTCGCGCCCAAGATCACCCGGCACGGCGCCGACGAGGACAAGCACGGCCGGATCTTCAACGCGTTGATGAAGAAGCGCGGCCTCGAACCCGTCCCCGTGCCGCCCGACACCGACTACACGATGCTGCTCGAACAGCGCGGCATCGGCCTCGCGCACGAGAAGCTCCGCGCCGACCGGCCGCTCACCGAGGAGGACGTGGTCGCCTACCTCGCGCACAGCAGGGTCACCGAGGAGCGCGCCGCCGAACAGATGCAGTTGCTCGTGAAGTACTTCGGCGACCACCCGGAACTCGGCAAGGCCATCCGGATGATCTGCAACGACGAGGACAACCACCTCGCCTACTGCCACGAGGAACTGCTCCGGCTCGCCCGCCAGGGCCACGGCCGGCTCATCCAGCGGACCCTGCGCGAGTCCGCCCTCGCCGAGATCCAGGTCTACCGCGACGTCAGCCTCGCCGTGATGCGCCACATGGGCCGCATCCTGAACTGGTCCAGGCCGAAGGCGGCCGTCCTCGCCGCCGGGATCCACGCCGTGTACGCGTACGAGCGCGCCGCGGGCTGGCACCGGATGGTCGACCTGAGGATGCCCGAGCGCCTCGACGCCCTCGGCGGCCCGGCCACCCCCGCACCCGCCTTCTGAGCACGCCCGCCGCGGGCGGGCCTCACATCCAGCCGCGCCGCTTGAACACCCGGTACAGCGCGACGACGATGCCCGCCATCACCACGATCACCACCGGGTACGAGCCCTCCCAGTGCAGCTCCGGCATGTGCTCGAAGTTCATCCCGTAGATCCCCGCGACCATCGTGGGGACCGCGGCCATGGCGGCCCACGCCGAGATCTTCCGCATGTCGTCGTTCTGCCGGACCCCCATCTGCGCGAGATGGGCCGACAGGACGTCGGACAGGAGCCGGTCGAGGCCCTCCACCTGCTCGTTGGAGCGCAGCAGATGGTCGTTGACGTCACGGAAGAAGGGCTGCGACCGCTCGTTCACGAACGGCACCGAAGCGGCCGTCAGGCGCGCCATCGGCCCGGCCAGCGGACCGCTCGCCCGCCGGAACTCCAGGACCTGCCGCTTCGCCGTGTAGATCCGCGCCGCCGTGTTGGAGGGATTGCCCCCGCTGGGTGCGAAGACGTCCGCCTCCAGCTCCTCCAGGTCCACCTGGAGTTCGCCCGCCACGTCGAGGTAGTGGTCCACGATCGCGTCGCTCACCGCGTACAGCACCGACGTCGGCCCGTGCTTCAGGACCTCCGGGTCGGCCTCCAGGCGCCGCCGCACCTCGGCGAGCGGCGCGCCCTCGCCGTGCCGGACCGTCACGACGAACGAGTCGCCCATGAACACCATCAGCTCGCCCGAGGACACCCGGTCGCTCTCCGGCTCGTACACGACCGGCTTGAGCACCACGAAGAGCGAGTCGTCGTAGACCTCCAGCTTGGGCCGCTGATGGGCCTTCAAGGCGTCCTCGACGGCCAGCGGGTGCAGTGCGAACTCCGAGGCGACATGGTCGAACTCCGCCTCCGACGGCTCGTGCAGCCCCACCCACAGGAACGCGTCCCCCGTCGCCCGCGCCTCCTCCAGGGCGTCGGAGAGGTCGGCGGGTCCGTCCGTACGGCGCCCGTCCCGGTAGATGGCAGAGTCCACGATCACGCCGCGCATTCTGCCTCGAACACCCCCGCGACGCACGCGTGGACCCTTGCCACGTACGCGTGGACCCCTGCCGCGCACGCGTGGACCGCCCAGAGCCCAGCCCGGCCCGCTCCGCCCGGCCACCCCCTAGGCTGGCCCGCATGGCCACGCTGATCCTCGTCCGGCACGGACGCTCCACCGCCAACACCTCCGGGGTCCTCGCCGGGCGCACCCTCGGGATCGCGCTCGACGAGCGCGGGGCCGCCCAGGCCGCCGCCCTCCCCGGTCGCCTCGCGGGCGTGCCGCTCGCCGCGGCGGTCACCAGCCCCCTCCAGCGCTGCCGGGAGACCCTGCGGCCGCTCCTCGACGCCCGCCCCGGCCTCCCGCTCCACGTCGAGGACCGGATCAACGAGTGCGACTACGGCGACTGGTCGGGCCGCAAGCTGGCCGAGCTGGGCGACGAACCGCTGATGGAGGTCGTGCAGGGGCACGCCTCCGCCGCCGCCTTCCCCGGCGGCGAGTCCATGCGCGCCATGCAGAACCGCGCCGTCGAGGCCGTACGCGACTGGAACGCCCGCGTCGAGGCGGAGCACGGCGAGGACGCCACGTACCTCATGTGCTCCCACGGGGACATCGTGAAGGCGATCGTCGCCGACGCCCTCGGGCTCCACCTCGACCTCTTCCAGCGCATCCACGTAGACCCCTGCTCGGTCACCGCGATCCGCTACACGCGCCTGCGTCCCTTCCTCCTCCGCCTCGGCGACACCGGGGACTTCGCCGGCTTCGCCCCCCGGGAGCACCCCGACAGCAGTGGGACGGCCGAGGTCGGTGGTGGTGCGGGCGCACCGTGATCCCTTCGCGCAGTAGGGTGGACGCGCCGCTGTAGTACGACTGTCGAGACTCAAGGGAGCCGGGAACGTGTCCCGTCAGGTGTTCCTCTACGACCCACCGGAGCGTTTCGTGGCCGGCACGGTCGGGCTGCCTGGCCGCCGTACGTTCTTCCTCCAGGCGTCCGCCGGCGGCCGGGTCACCAGCGTCGCGCTGGAGAAGACCCAGGTCGCGGCGCTCGCCGAGCGCATAGACGAACTTCTCGACGAGGTCGTCCGCCGCACCGGGGGCAACGCGCCCGTGCCGGCCGTCGCGCCCGCCGAGATCGCGGACACCGCCCCCCTCGACGCGCCCGTCGAGGAGGAGTTCCGGGTCGGCACCATGGCCCTCGCCTGGGACGGCGAGGAGCAGCGCATGATCGTCGAGGCGCAGGCCCTCGTCGAGCTCGACGTGGACTCCGAGGAGGACCTCGCCGAGGCCGAGGAGCGGCTGCTCCAGGACGAGGAGAACGGCCCGCCGATGCTCCGGGTCCGGCTCAGCGGTGCCCAGGCCCGGGCCTTCGCCAAGCGGGCCCTGGACGTCGTCAACGCCGGCCGTCCGCCGTGCCCGCTGTGCAGCCTGCCGCTCGACCCCGAGGGGCATGTCTGCCCGCGCCAGAACGGATACCGCCGCGGCGCATGAGCAGCCCCGAGAGCCCGCGCGACACGGAGCTGCTCGCGCGCGGTGAGCTGACCGTGCGCGGCCGGGTCCGCGAGGCGTCCAACGCCGTGCTGTACTGCTCCGTCGCCCACGGGGGCCGGGAGGCGGCCTGCGTCTACAAGCCGGTCGCGGGGGAGCAGCCCCTGTGGGACTTCCCCGACGGCACCCTCGCCCAGCGCGAGGTCGCCGCGTACGAGATCTCCGAGGCGACCGGCTGGGGCCTGGTCCCGCCGACCGTGCTCCGCGACGGGCCGTACGGGGAGGGCATGGTCCAGCTGTGGATCGAGGCCGACCCCGGGGCGCGGCTCCTGGCCCTCACCGAGGACGAGGAGGCGGGCGAGGGCTGGAAGGCCGTGGGGCCCGCGCAGATCGACGAGGACCGCACCGCGCTCCTCGTCCACGCGGACACCCCCGAGCTGCGCAGGCTCGCCGTCCTGGACGCCGTCATCAACAACGGCGACCGCAAGGGCGGGCATCTCCTGCCGGCCCCCGGCGGGCGCCTGTACGGCATCGACCACGGGGTGACCTTCCACGTCGACGACAAGCTGCGCACCCTGCTGTGGGGCTGGGCGGGCGAGGAGCTGCCCGCCGAGGCGGCCGGCGTGCTCGACGCCCTCGGGCGGTCCCTGGCCCCGGGAGCGCCGCTCGCCACCCGACTGGCGGAACTCCTGACCGGCGCCGAGGTCGCGGCGGTACGCGCCCGCGTGGAGGCGCTGCGGGCCACCGGACGGCACCCGGAGCCCTCGGGGCAGTGGCCCGCGATCCCCTGGCCGCCCGTCTGAGGTCCCGATCACACCGGCGACCGCATGTTTTCGGCCACACCCCCGGGAGCGGGGCGCACCCCTGGGGGGTATGCACGCACGCTTCCGACCCGCAAGAGCGCCTAATCGGTCAAGATCCCGGATCCGGTTCGTATCCGGAACACCTGTCCGGTTACGCTCGGGTCATGCATGCCTGGCCCGCTTCTGAGGTCCCCGCCCTTCCCGGCAAGGGCCGCGACCTCCGGATCCACGACACCGCGACCGGTGGACGAGTGACCCTCGCCCCCGGCCCCGTCGCCCGTATCTACGTCTGCGGCATCACGCCGTACGACGCGACCCACATGGGTCACGCGGCGACCTACAACGCGTTCGACCTCGTTCAGCGCGTGTGGCTCGACACCAAGCGGCAGGTGCACTACGTCCAGAACGTGACGGACGTGGACGACCCGCTCCTGGAGCGCGCGATCCGCGACGGCATCGACTGGGTCGGCCTCGCCGAGCGCGAGACCGCCCTCTTCCGCGAGGACATGACCGCCCTGCGGATGCTGCCCCCGCAGCACTACATCGGCGCGGTCGAGGCCATACCGGGCATCGTCCCGCTCGTCGAGCGGCTCCGGGACTCCGGCGCCGCCTACGAACTCGACGGCGACGTCTACTTCTCCGTGGACGCCGACCCGCACTTCGGCCAGGTCTCGAACTACGACACCGAGCTGATGCGTCACCTCTCCGCCGAGCGCGGCGGCGACCCGGACCGCCCGGGCAAGAAGAACCCGCTCGACCCGATGCTCTGGATGGCCGCCCGCGAGGGCGAGCCGAGCTGGGACGGCGCCAGCCTCGGCCCCGGCCGCCCCGGCTGGCACATCGAGTGCGTCGCCATCGCCCTCGACCACCTCGGCATGGGCTTCGACGTCCAGGGCGGCGGATCCGACCTGATCTTCCCGCACCACGAGATGGGCGCCTCGCACGCCCAGACCCTCACCGGCGAGTTCCCCATGGCCAAGGCGTACGTCCACGCCGGCATGGTGGCCCTCGACGGCGAGAAGATGTCCAAGTCGCGCGGCAACCTGGTCTTCGTCTCCAAGCTGCGCCGGGACGGCGTCGACCCGGCCGCCATCCGGCTCGCGCTCCTCTCGCACCGCTACCGCGACGACTGGGAGTGGACCGACCAGGTCCTCCAGGACGCCGTGGAGCGGCTCGACCGCTGGCGCGCCGCCGTCTCGCGCCCCGACGGCCCGTCCGCCGACGCGCTCGTCGAGGAGCTCCGCGAGGCCCTCTCCGACGACCTGGACACCCCCACCGCGCTCGCCGCGGTCGACCGCTGGGCCGCGCTCCAGACGGCCGAGGGCGGCACGGACGAGTCCGCCCCCGGTCTCGTCTCGCGCGCCGTCGACGCGCTGATGGGTGTCGCCCTGTAACAGGCGCCGAGGATCAACTTCCGTTTGTGCAACCGCCCTTGGACTTCTCGACGAAGTCCGGGGGCGGTTCCTTTTTGTCCTGTCGCAATGCTCGAATCTGCGCTAAATAGGCCCCATGCAATCATCAATGCGCATGAGAGCTGCAGTCGCCGGAGCACTGCTCGGCCTGGTCACCGCCTTCGCGGGACCCGGCGGCAGCGCCACCGCCGAACCGTCCGACACCACCGTCGGCGAGGTCACCGGCTTCGCCGCGGACGGAGCCGTCTACCGGCTGACCGCCGGACACACGGAGGCCCGCGTCTCCTTCGTCTCGGCCGACACCTTCCGCATCGAACTCGCCCCCGACGGGAAGTTCACCGACCCCACCGGCACCGACATCACGCTGCCCCAGGGCCCGCCCCCGGCCACCCACTGGCGCGACCTCGGCGACCGGTACGAACTCGCCACCGCCAAGGTGACCCTGCGCGCCACCAAGTCCCCGCTGCGCTTCTCGGCCGTACGCGCCGACGGCACCCCGCTCTGGACCGAGACCCAGGGCCTCACCTGGAACCAGGACCGCACCGTCCAGACCCTCGCCCGCGGCGCCGACGAGCAGTTCTACGGCGCCGGCATGCAGAACGGCCGCGGCAACACCTCCCACCGCGGCAAGACCGTCGAGGTCGGCGTCGACTACAACTGGAACGACGGCGGCCACCCCAACTCCGTCCCCTTCTACGTCTCCTCCGCCGGCTACGGCGTCTACCGCAACACCTACGCCCCCAACACGTACGCCTTCACCGAACCCGTCACCACCAGCGCGAAGGAACAGCGCTTCGACGCCTACTACTTCGCCGGTGACGGCCGCGACGCCCTCAAGGACGTCATCGGCCAGTACACCCGGCTCACCGGCAAGCCCTTCATGCCGCCCGTGTACGGCCTGGAGATCGGCGACTCCGACTGCTACCTGCACAACGCCAACCGGGGTGAGCGCCACACCCTCGACGCCCTGAAGGTCGCCGACGGCTACGTCCAGAACGACATGCCCAACGGCTGGATGCTCGTCAACGACGGCTACGGCTGCGGCTACGAGAACCTCGCCGAGACCACCGCCGGCCTCGGCGAGCGGAACATGAAGCTCGGCCTGTGGACCGAGGACGGCATCGACAAGCTCGCCGACCAGGTGAAGGCCGGCCAGCGGGTCGCCAAGCTCGACGTCGCCTGGGTCGGCGAGGGCTACAAGTTCGCCCTCGACGGCTGCAAGGACGCCCACGCCGGCATCGAGGCCAACAGCGACGCCCGCGGCTTCACCTGGGCCCCCGAGAGCTGGTCCGGAGCCCAGCGCTGCGGCGTCCAGTGGTCCGGCGACCAGTCCGGCACCTGGGACTACATCCGCTGGCAGATCCCCACCTACGCGGGCGCGTCCATGTCCGGACTCGCCTACACCACCGGTGACGTCGACGGCATCTTCGGCGGCAGCGCCAAGACGTACACCCGCGACCTCCAGTGGAAGTCCTTCCTGCCCGTCGCCATGACCATGGACGGCTGGGCCGCCAACGACAAGCAGCCCTTCCGGTACGGCGAGCCGTACACGAGCATCAACCGCGCCTCGCTCAAGCTCCACGAGGCCCTGCTCCCGTACATCTACAGCCACGCCCACCGGGCGACGACGACCGGCGTCGGCCTCGCCCGGCCGCTCGCCCTGGAGTACCCGGACGACCCGAAGGCGGCGACCGACGCCGCGAAGTACGAGTTCCTCAGCGGCGAGGACTTCCTCGTCGCCCCCGTCTACCAGGACGCCGTCGAACGCGACGGCATCTACCTCCCCGAGGGCACCTGGATCGACTACTGGAACGGCCGCACCTACCAGGGCCCGGTCACCGTCGACGACTACAGCGCCCCGCTCGACACCCTGCCCCTCTTCGTACGGGCCGGGGCGGCCGTCCCCATGTGGCCCGGCTCCATCCGCTCCTACCAGGACCGCGCCCCCGGCGACCCGATCGCCTGGGACGTCTACCCGAAGGGCAGCTCCTCCTTCGAGCTGTACGAGGACGACGGCGTCACCCGCGAGCACCGCACCGGGAAGTACGCCACCCAGCGCGCCGAGGTCCGCGCCCCGGAGACCGGCCCCGGCGACGTCACCGTCCGCGTCGGCGCCTCGACGGGCACGTACACCGGCAAGCCGGCCGCCCGTCCGTACTCCTTCACCGTCCACACGGGCGACGCCCCCGGCACGGTGAAGCTCGACGGGGCCAAGCTGCCCGCCCTCACCTCCCGCGCCGCCTTCGACGCGGCGGCCCAGGGCTGGTGGTACGACCGCGACGAGCGCGGGGGAGTGGTCCGGATCAAGACCTCCGCCCTGTCCACCGACCGCGGCTTCGAACTGCGCCTGACCGACACCAGCGCGGTCGGCGGGGCCGTCCCCGGCGCCTCCGCGACCCTCGCCGCCGCCACCGGGCAGGAGCTCGGCGCCGGAACCCCCGGCACCGTCGCCGTGGACGTCACCGCGGGCACCCGGGACGCCACCGACGTACGGGTCTCCCTCGACGCCCCCGCCGGCTGGCAGGTCACCCCGGCCGCCCCGATCGCCCGCGTCCCGGCCGGCACCACCCGCCGGGTCGAGGTCGCGGTCATCCCGGCGGCGGACGCGAAGCCCGGCGAGGCCACCCTCACGGCGACCGCCCGATACCGTGCCGCGGGCACCGACCGCACGGCCGTCCAGCGGTTCGCGGTCGGGGTGATGCCCCCGGCGCCGACGGCCGACGCCTGGGCGAGCGACCTCGTGTGGCTGCGGGCGACCAACGGCTGGGGACCGCCCGAACGCGACCGCTCCAACGGCGAGTCCGGCGCCGCCGACGGCCGCACGATCACCCTCGCCGGACAGACCTACGAGAAGGGCATCGGCGCCCACGCCGACTCCGACATCGAGGTCTACCTCGGCGGCCGCTGCACCACCTTCACCGCCGACGTCGGCATCGACGACGAGATCAACGGCTACGGGGACGTGGCCTTCTCCGTCGAGGCCGACGGCCGGGTCCTGTGGACCTCGCCCCGGCTGACCGGAGCCTCCGCGACCCTGCCCGTGAACGTCGACGTGACCGGCGCCCGGCACGTCCGGCTGAAGATCACGGACACCAACGGGTCGAAGAGCGGCGACCACGGCGACTGGGCGGCGGCCCGGTTCGGCTGCGCCTGACGCACGAACGGGAGGGGCGCCCTCGGGCACCCCTCCCGTTCGTCAGCTCCTCGGAACGACTACTTCCCGTCCGCGCCGTCCGTACCGTCCGCGTCCGGCGCATCGCCGTCGGACGTCCCGGATTCGGCGGAGGCCTCGGGCCCCTCAGACGCGTCGGCGGATCCCTCCGCGCCGCGCACCTCCTCGGAGCCGCCGGCCGCCTCCTCGGAGCCGCCGCGCGCCTCCTCGGCGCCCTCGGCCGCTTCGTCCGGATCCTCGGTGGCATCCGTCCCCGGGACCGACTCCGGCCCGCGCTGCTCCGGCTTGGGAGGGCGCGTCCGGCCGCTCCCCGAATCCCTCAGGAAGTCGCCGCCGTCGGTCGTGAGGCCCGGACCGGAGCCCGGCCCCGTCCCCGGCTCGCGCCGCCGCAGATACCGCTCGAACTCCCGGGCGATCGCCTCGCCCGAGGCCTCCGGCAGCTCCGCCGTGTCCCGCGCCTCCTCCAGGGTCTGCACGTACTCGGCGACCTCGCTGTCCTCGGCGGCCAGCTGGTCCACGCCCAGCTGCCAGGCCCGCGCGTCCTCCGGCAGTTCGCCCAGCGGGATGCGCAGCCCGATCAGGTCCTCCAGACGGTTGAGGAGCGCCAGCGTCGCCTTGGGGTTCGGCGGCTGCGACACGTAGTGCGGCACCGCCGCCCACAGGCTCACCGCCGGCACGCCCGCGTGCGTGCACGCCTCCTGGAGGATGCCCACGATGCCCGTCGGGCCCTCGTAGCGGGTCTCCTCCAGGTCCATCGTCCGCGCCAGGTCCGGATCGGAGGTCACCCCGCTGACCGGGACCGGCCGGGTGTGCGGGGTGTCACCGAGCAGCGCGCCCAGGATCACCACCATCTCCACGCCCAGCTCGTGCGCGAAGGCCAGCAGCTCGTTGCAGAAGGAGCGCCAGCGCATCGAGGGCTCGATCCCGCGCACCAGCACCAGGTCGCGCGGCTTGTCGCCGCCGACCCGGACCACGGAGAGCCGGGTCGTCGGCCAGGTGATCTTCCGGACGCCGTTGTCCAGGAAGACGGTGGGCCGGTTGACCTGGAAGTCGTAGTAGTCCTCGGCGTCGAGTGCCGCGAACACCTCGCCCTTCCATTCCCGGTCCAGGTGGGCGACCGCGGTGGAGGCGGCGTCGCCGGCGTCGTTCCAGCCCTCGAACGCGGCCACCATGACCGGGTCGATCAGCTCGGGTACCCCCTCGAGCTCGATCACCCAGCGCCTCCTTATTCGAAGTTCCTGTCGTACGGCCCCACCTTACGGCTTTCCGGCGGGCCGCCCGCAGTCCCCGGACGTCCCCGAAAACCCTTGCGGCCTTGATCGACTACCCAGGAACTCGCCTCCGCACACGGCGGTGTCACTCCTCCCACAGAGTGCTCGGAGCCTCCCTCCGCACCACCGGCGCGATCTCCTCGGCGAAGCGCTGGAGCGTCTCCTGCTGCTCCGCCGTCGACTGCCCGAAGGTGTCGACCGTGACGGACTGCAGGTCGTGTCCGTAGTGCGCGTGGTAGCCGAGGATCTTGTCGATGATCTGCTGCGGCGAGCCGATCAGCTGGGGGCCGTCCGCGATCGCGTCCTCGATCGTGCGGAACGGGGTGTTGTACCCGGCCTTCCCCTCCAGGTGCGGCTTGAAGCTCTGCCGCACCTTCGCCTCGTACAGCTCCTTGTACCGGCCGACCGCCTGCTCGGGGGTGTCGGCGATGAGCAGCCCGCCGGAACCGGCCGCCACGCGCGCGTGGGCCGGATCGTGCCCGTACTCCTCGAACTTCTCGCGGTAGTGGGCGATGAGTCGCGCGTACGCCTCGCGCGGCTGGATGGCGTTGGCGGTGAAGAGCGGATCGCCGTGCTTCGCCGCGAGCTCGGGGGAGTTGAGGCTCGTGGCCGAGCCGTGCCAGATCCGGGGCGGACCCGCGTACGGACGCGGGACCGTCGTCACGTTCTTCAGCGGGGGCCGGAACTCGCCCTCCCAGTCGACGCCCTCCTCCGTCCAGAGGCGGCGGAGCAGCTCGTACTTCTCCTTCTGGAGGTCCCACTGCCGATCCTCGTCCAGGCCGAAGAGGTCGAAGTGGCCGGCCTCCGCGCCCTTGCCGACCACGAGTTCGAGGCGGCCGCGGGAGAGCTGGTCGAGGGTCGCGTAGTCCTCGGCGACCCGGACGGGATCGAGGATCGCGACCACGGTGACACCGGTGAGCAGCTTGATCCGGCTGGTGCGGGCGGCAAGTGCGGCGAGCAGCACGGTGGGGGACGAGGAGAGGAACGCGCCCGCGTGCCGCTCGCCCACCGCGTACGCGTCGAAGCCGAGCCGTTCCGCGGTCTCGCCGAGCGTGACGACCTGCTCCAACCGGTCGGCGGCGGAGAGCAGTTCGCCGGTGAGCGGGTGCGGGGAGTGGTGGACGATCGAGAGCACCTGAAACTTCATGGCCCCACTCTGCGCGCCGAGTGTTGCGGACGTGTGGACGGCGCATGGCACGCGTCAGGGGCGGCCCCTCGATGAGGAACCGCCCCTGCGCTCACGGGAGTTACTTGCGCAGCATCGACTCGACCCCGGCGCGGATCTCGTCCGTCGCGAGACCGCGGATGGTCAGCGTCGTACGGCGGCGGAGCACGTCGTCCGCCGTCTCGGCCCACTCGTGGTCGCGGGCGTAGGCGACCTGCGCCCAGATCTCCGGCGCGTCCGGGTGGATCCGGCGGGCCAGCTCGGGGTTCTCGTTCGCCATCCGGGCGATGTCGAAGGAGAGCGAGCCGTAGTGCGTGGCCAGGTGCCTGGCGGTGTCGGCGGCCATCCGGGGGCCGGGCGCCGGACCGTCGACGAGCAGCCGGTGGGCGACCGCGTTGGGGTTGGCTATGCCGGGCAGCGGCAGCCGCTTCGGCAGCGTGGACACCGGCTCGTAGTCCTCGCCGAGCGGGTGGCCGGGCAGCTGCTCCAGCTTCTTCATCACCGTGCGGCCGATGTGGCGGAAGGTCGTCCACTTGCCGCCGGCGACTGACAGCATGCCGCCGCGGCCCTCGGTGACGACCGTCTCGCGCTTGGCCTTGGAGGTGTCGCCGGGACCGCCCGGGAGCACCCGCAGGCCGGCGAAGGAGTACGTGATGAGGTCACGCGAGAGCTGCTGGTCGCGGATGGAGAAGGCGGCCTCGTCCAGGATCTGGGAGGTGTCCTTCTCGGTGACCTCGACCTTGCCGGGGTCGCCCTCGTACTCCTCGTCGGTGGTGCCGAGGAGCAGCATGTCCTCCCAGGGGAGGGCGAAGGTGATGCGGTACTTGTCGATCGGGGTGGCCAGGGCGGCCTTCCACGGCGAGGTCCGCTTGAGGACCAGGTGCGCGCCCTTGGAGAGGCGGATGGAGGGGGCCGCGTTCGGGTCCTCCATCTTGCGCAGGTGGTCGACCCACGGGCCGGTCGCGTTCAGCACGAGGCGGGCGCTGACACCGAACTCGTCGCCGGTGGTGCGGTCCTTCAGCTCCGCGCCGGTGACCCGGCCGCGGGTGAAGCGCAGACCGGTGACCTCGGCGTGGTTGAGGACGGTGGCGCCGGCGTCGACGGCCGCGCGGACCGTCATCAGGGCCATCCGGGCGTCGTTCATCTGGTCGTCGCCGTAGACGGCGACGGCCTTCAGGTTGTCGGTGCGCAGCTCCGGCACGTCCTGGGCGGCCTTGGCGGGGGAGAGCAGGTGCCCGACGCCGTCGCCGAACGCCGAGAGGGCGCTGTAGGCGAAGACACCGGCACCGAGCTTGGCCGCGCCGTGCGGGCCGCCCTTGTAGACGGGCAGGTAGAAGGTGAGCGGGTTGGCGAGGTGCGGTGCGACCTGGCGGGAGACCGCACGCCGCTCGAAGTGGTTCTCCGCGACCAGCTTCACCGCACCGGTCTGCAGGTAGCGCAGACCGCCGTGGAGCAGCTTGGAGGAGGCGGAGGAGGTGGCGCCGGCGAAGTCGCCGGCGTCCACCAGGGCCACCCGCAGGCCCGACTGCGCGGCGTGCCAGGCGGTGGAGATGCCCAGGATGCCGCCGCCGATCACCAGGAGGTCGTACGTCGCCTTGGAAAGCTGTTCCCGGGTCTCGGCGCGGCTCGGCAGGGAGCCGGCAGCCGGGTGCGTCCCGAGGGCAGGGACGCTCTGCAGGGTGGTCATGTCGATCTACTCCTCGTCCTCGATCCAGCCCATGGTCCGCTCGACGGCCTTGAGCCAGCTCTTGTACTCGCGGTCACGCTTGTCGGCGTCCATGCGAGGGGTCCATTCCGCCGCCCGGCGCCAGTTGGCGCGCAGCGCGTCGGTGTCCGGCCAGAAGCCGACGGCCAGACCGGCGGCGTAGGCGGCGCCGAGGCAGGTGGTCTCGGCGACCATCGGACGCACGACGGGGGCGTCCAGGAAGTCCGAGAGGGTCTGCATCAGCAGGTTGTTGGAGGTCATGCCGCCGTCGACCTTGAGCGCGGTCAGCTCGACGCCGGAGTCCTTCGTCATGGCGTCGGTGATCTCGCGGGTCTGCCAGGCCGTGGCCTCCAGGACGGCGCGGGCGATGTGCGCCTTGGTGACGTACCGGGTGAGGCCGGCGATCACACCGCGCGCGTCGGAGCGCCAGTAGGGGGCGAACAGGCCGGAGAAGGCCGGCACGAAGTAGGCGCCGCCGTTGTCCTCGACCGAGGACGCGAGGGTCTCGATCTCGGCGGCGGACTTGATCAGGCCCATCTGGTCGCGCATCCACTGCACCAGCGAACCGGTGACGGCGATCGAGCCCTCCAGGGCGTAGACCGGCTGCGCGTCGCCGATCTGGTAGCCGACCGTGGTCAGCAGGCCGCTGTAGGAGTTGATGATCTTGTCGCCGGTGTTCATCAGCATGAAGGTGCCGGTGCCGTACGTGGACTTGGCCTCGCCCTCGGCGAAACACGTCTGGCCGAACAGGGCGGCCTGCTGGTCGCCGAGCGCGGAGGCGACCGGGACGCCGTCGAGGATGCCGCCCTTGACCGTGCCGTACACCTCGGCGGAGGAACGGATCTCCGGCAGCACGGCGGCCGGGATCTCCATGGACTGCAGGATCTTCTCGTCCCAGCCCATGGTGTGGAGGTTCATCAGCATGGTGCGGGAGGCGTTGGTGACGTCGGTGACGTGGTGGCCGCCGTCGACGCCGCCCGTGAGGTTCCAGATGACCCAGGAGTCCATGGTGCCGAAGAGGATGTCGCCCCGCTCGGCGCGCTCGCGCAGGCCCTCGACGTTGTCGAGGAGCCAGCGGACCTTCGGGCCGGAGAAGTAGCTCGCGAGGGGCAGGCCGGTCTCGCGGCGGAAGCGGTCCTGGCCGACGTTGCGGCCGAGCTCCTTGCAGAGGGTGTCGGTGCGGGTGTCCTGCCAGACGAGGGCGTTGTGGACGGGCTCACCGGTGTTCTTGTCCCAGAGCAGCGTCGTCTCGCGCTGGTTGGTGATGCCGATGGCCTTGACGTCGGCGGCGGTGATGTTGCCCTTCTCCAGGGCGCCGGCGACGACCTCCTGGACGTTGGTCCAGATCTCGGCGGCGTCGTGCTCGACCCAGCCCGGCTTCGGGAAGATCTGCTCGTGCTCCTTCTGGTCGACCGAGACGATCCGGCCGTCCTTGTCGAAGACGATGCAGCGCGAGGAGGTGGTGCCCTGGTCGATGGCCGCGATGAACGGGCCGGCGGTGTGTGCGTCGGTCACGGTGTGCTCCAAGGGGGTCTGGAAGAAGGACGGCTCAGGCGAACGCGATGTTGTAGATACCCGCGGCGAGGGCGCCACCGATCAGCGGACCGGCGACCGGGATCCAGGCGTAGCTCCAGTCGGAGCCGCCCTTGTTCGGCAGCGGGAGCAGGGCGTGCACGATGCGCGGGCCGAGGTCACGGGCCGGGTTGATGGCGTAACCGGTCGGGCCGCCGAGCGAGAGGCCGATGGAGACCACGACGAACGCGGTGATCAGGGCGCCGATGACGCCGAGACCCTTGCCGCTGTCGTTGAGGCCCTGGGTGAGCACGGCCAGGACCAGCACGACGGTGCCGATGATCTCGGTGGCCAGGTTCTGCCAGGTGTTACGGATCTCGGGACCCGTGGAGAAGATGCCGAGCACCGGGCCGGGGCCCTCGATCGGCTTCTCTCCGACGGTCTCCGGGTCCGCGAGGTGCGCCTGGAACTGGCCGTAGTAGGCCACCCAGACCAGCGCCGCGCCGATCATCGCGCCGAGCATCTGGCCGGCGATGTAGACCGGGACGTTGCTCCAGTCCCCGTCCTTGATCGCGATTCCGACCGTGACGGCGGGGTTCAGATGGGCGCCCGAGAGGGAAGCCGTCATGTAGACGGCCGTCATGACGGCGAAGCCCCACCCGAAGGTGATCGCGAGCCAGCCCGCGTTGCGGGCCTTGGAGCTCTTGAGCGTGACGGCGGCGCACACACCGCCGCCGAGCAGAATGAGTACGGCGGTACCGATGGTCTCGCCGAGGAAGATGTCGGAGCTGGACACCCGCGACTCCTTTGTCCTTCGTCCAGGGGAAGGCGAACCCCGGGTCCCTCCGGTGGTCCGCGCCCTCGTGTGAGGGCGTTGCCGGCCCTTGGCACTGTCACACCCTAGCGTGTATTGCCGTTAGGTGTTCGACAATGCCGACCGATGAACGGAAGTTTTGCCCCCGGGTTAACAGCACGTCAAGGGTCTGGGAAGCGAAAAACCCGCCGATAACGCGATCGTTACCGGCGGGTTCGCTGCTGTCGGGGCAGCGTGCGGGGGAGCGTCAGAAGCGGCCGGCCCCCAGATCCCGGGAGACCGCGCGGGCGCAGTCCCGGACCGCCGCCACCAGCTCCGGGCGCAGCTCCCCGCCCGGACAGACCCGCTCCACGGCGCCCGTCACCGCCACCGCGCCCACCGGCATCCGCCGCCGGTCGTGGATCGGCGCCGCCACCGACGCCACGCCTTCCCAGGTCTCCTCCACGTCCGCCGCCCAGCCCCGGGCCCGCGTCATGTCGAGCAGCGACTCGAAGTCGACCAGCTCCGTGGTCGTGCGGGGAGTGAACGCCTCCCGCTCGACCTCCAGCACCTCGCTGTGCGCCACCGGGTCGTACGCCGACAGGACCTTGCCCAGCGCCGTGGAGTGCAGCGGCTGCATGGCCCCCACCTCCAGGACCTGGCGGCTGTCGTCCGGCCGGAAGACGTGGTGCACGATCAGCACGCCCCGCTGGTGCAGCACCCCCAGGTGCACGCTCTCACCGCTGGACCGCGCCAGGTCGTCCGTCCACACCAGGGCGCGCGCCCGCAGCTCGTGCACATCCAGATAGCTGTTCCCGAGCCGCAGCAGCTCCGCGCCCAGCTGGTAGCGGCCCGAGGCCGCTTCCTGCTCCACGAAGCCCTCCGCCTGGAGGGTCCGCAGGATGCCGTGGGCCGTCCCCTTGGCGAGCCCGAGCGAGGACGCGATGTCGGACAGACCGAGCCGGCGCTCGCCGCCCGCGAGCAGTCGCAGCATGGCCGCCGCTCTTTCAAGCGACTGGATGTTCTTCGCCATCGCCCGGCCCCTCACCCTTCTCACACTGTTCGACAATGCTGAACACTATCGGTCGATGCCGACCTTGCGTCACACCACACAGTGTCGGCCAAGGAGGGGCAGGACCGGGAGTCCCCGCACACAGGATGCCGTCCGGCCCGTGGGACGCCGTGTCCACCCCGGCCCCCACGCGGTTACGCTGGCCCCGTGCACCCTCCCCCGAGGGTGCAAAGCCGACAGCCGTCGCATCCCAGGGAGCTCATCCATGGCCTCGTTGCCGACCCCTTCCGCTGACAGCCGGAACCGCGCCGCCGCCCTCCGCGAGGCACTCGCCAGCCGAGTCGTCGTCGCCGACGGAGCCATGGGCACCATGCTGCAGGCCCAGGACCCCACCCTCGAGGACTTCCAGAACCTCGAAGGATGCAACGAGATCCTGAACGTCACACGGCCCGACATCGTCCGTTCGGTGCACGAGGCGTACTTCGAGGTCGGCGTCGACTGCGTCGAGACCAACACGTTCGGCTCCAACCACTCCGCCGCCGGTGAGTACGAGATCGCGGACCGCATCTTCGAGCTCTCCGAGGCGGGCGCCCGGATCGCCCGCGAGGTCGCCGACGAGTTCGGCGCCAAGGACGGCCGCCAGCGCTGGGTCCTCGGCTCGATCGGCCCCGGCACCAAGCTGCCCTCGCTCGGCCACATCGCGTACGACGTGCTGCGCGACGGTTACCAGCAGAACGCCGAGGGCCTGCTGGCCGGCGGCGCCGACGCCCTGATCGTCGAGACGACCCAGGACCTGCTGCAGACCAAGTCCAGCCTCATCGGCGCGCGCCGCGCGATGGACGCCCTGGGCGTGGACGTGCCGCTGATCTGTTCGCTCGCCTTCGAGACCACCGGCGTCATGCTGCTCGGCTCCGAGATCGGCGCGGCCCTGACCGCCCTGGAGCCCCTCGGCATCGACCTGATCGGCCTGAACTGCTCGACCGGCCCGGCCGAGATGAGCGAGCACCTGCGCTACCTCGCCCGCCACTCGCGCACGCCCCTCATGTGCATGCCCAACGCCGGCCTGCCCGTGCTCACCAAGGACGGCGCGTACTTCCCGCTCACGGCGTCCGAGATGGCCGACGCGCAGGAGAACTTCGTCCGCGACTACGGCCTGTCCCTGGTCGGAGGCTGCTGCGGCTCCACGCCCGAGCACCTGCGTCAGGTCGTCGAGCGGGTCCGGGGCCTCACGCCCCCCGAGCGCTCCCCGCGCCCCGAGGCGGGTGCCGCGTCGCTCTATCAGACGGTGCCGTTCCGGCAGGACACCGCGTACATGGCGATCGGTGAGCGGACCAACGCCAACGGTTCGAAGAAGTTCCGTGAGGCGATGCTGGAGGCTCGTTGGGACGACTGTGTGGAGATGGCGCGGGACCAGATCCGTGAGGGCGCGCACATGCTCGATCTGTGCGTGGACTACGTGGGCCGTGACGGTGTCGCCGACATGCGGGAGCTCGCCGGCCGCTTCGCCACCGCGTCCACCCTGCCGATCGTTCTGGACTCCACCGAGGTGGACGTCCTGCGGGCGGGTCTGGAGAAGCTGGGCGGTCGTGCGGTCATCAACTCGGTCAACTACGAGGACGGCGACGGGCCCGAGTCCCGCTTCGCGAAGGTGACCCGTCTGGCTCAGGAGCACGGTGCGGCGCTGATCGCTCTGACCATCGACGAGGAGGGTCAGGCCCGGACCGCCGAGCACAAGGTCGCGATCGCCGAGCGGCTCATCGAGGACCTCACGGGCAACTGGGGGATCCATGAGTCGGACATCCTCATCGACACCCTGACCTTCACGATCTGCACGGGTCAGGAGGAGTCGCGGAAGGACGGCATCGCGACGATCGAGGCGATCCGCGAGCTGAAGCGCCGCCGGCCGGAGGTGCAGACCACGCTGGGTCTGTCCAACATCTCCTTCGGCCTCAATCCGGCCGCCCGGATCCTCCTGAACTCGGTCTTCCTCGACGAGTGTGTGAAGGCGGGCCTGGACTCGGCGATCGTCCACGCCTCGAAGATCCTGCCCATCGCGCGCTTCGACGAGGAGCAGGTCACCACCGCCCTCGACCTGATCTACGACCGCCGCGCCGAGGGCTATGACCCGCTGCAGAAGCTGATGGCCCTCTTCGAGGGCGCCACCACCAAGTCGATGAAGGCCGGCAAGACCGAGGAGCTCCTCGCCCTGCCGCTCGACGAGCGGCTCAAGCGGCGGATCGTCGACGGCGAGAAGAACGGCCTGGAGGCCGACCTCGACGAGGCGCTGGAGACCCGGCCGGCCCTCGACATCGTCAACGAGACCCTCCTCGACGGCATGAAGACGGTGGGTGAGCTGTTCGGCTCCGGCCAGATGCAGCTGCCGTTCGTGCTCCAGTCCGCCGAGGTCATGAAGACGGCCGTCGCCCACCTCGAACCGCACATGGAGAAGTCGGACGCCGAGGGCAAGGGCACGATCGTCCTCGCCACCGTCCGCGGTGACGTCCATGACATCGGCAAGAACCTCGTCGACATCATCCTCTCCAACAACGGCTACAACGTCGTCAACATCGGCATCAAGCAGCCGGTCTCCGCGATCCTGGAAGCCGCCGAGGAGCACAACGCCGACGTCATCGGCATGTCCGGCCTCCTCGTGAAGTCGACCGTGATCATGAAGGAGAACCTGGAGGAGCTGAACGGCCGGGGCCTCGCCGCGAAGTTCCCCGTGATCCTCGGCGGCGCCGCCCTGACCAGGGCATACGTCGAACAGGACCTCCACGAGATCTACCAGGGCGAGGTCCGCTACGCCCGCGACGCCTTCGAGGGCCTGCGCCTGATGGACGCCCTCATCGGCGTCAAGCGCGGCGTCCCCGGAGCCGTACTGCCGGAGCTCAAGCAGCGCCGGGTCGCCAAGACCACGGGCGCCGCCCTCCAGGTCGCCGAGCCGGAGCCCGGCGGCCGCTCCGACACGGCCACCGACAACCCGGTGCCGACCCCGCCCTTCTGGGGCACCCGGGTCGTCAAGGGCATCCCGCTGAAGGACTACGCGTCCTGGCTCGACGAGGACGCCCTCTTCAAGGGCCAGTGGGGCCTCAAGCAGAACCGGGTCGGCGACGGACCGGCGTACGAGGAGCTCGTCGAGACCGAGGGCCGGCCCCGGCTGCGCGGCTGGCTGGAGCGCCTCCACACCGAGAACCTCCTGGAGGCGGCCGTCGTGCACGGCTACTTCCCCTGCGTCTCCAAGGGCGACGACCTGATCATCCTGGACGACGCGGGCAACGAGCGGACCCGGTTCTCCTTCCCGCGCCAGCGCCGCGGCCGCCGCCTCTGCCTCGCGGACTTCTTCCGCCCGGAGGAGTCCGGCGAGACCGACGTCGTCGGCCTGCAGGTCGTCACCGTCGGCTCGAAGATCGGCGAGGCCACGGCCAAGCTCTTCGAGTCCGACTCCTACCGCGACTACCTGGAGCTGCACGGCCTCTCCGTCCAGCTGGCCGAGGCCCTCGCCGAGTACTGGCACGCCCGCGTCCGCGCCGAGCTCGGCTTCGGCGGGGAGGACCCCGAGAACGTCGAGGACATGTTCGCGCTCAAGTACCGCGGCGCCCGCTTCTCGCTGGGCTACGGCGCCTGCCCCGACCTGGAGGACCGCGCGAAGATCGCGGACCTGCTGGAGCCGGAGCGGATCGGCGTCCACCTCTCCGAGGAGTTCCAGCTCCACCCGGAGCAGTCCACCGACGCCATCGTCATCCACCACCCCGAGGCGAAGTACTTCAACGCACGGTGACCGGACTCTGACGGCGCGGGGTAAATCCGCGCGTTTCCGGTGATCGCGACGTACACTTGTCGGTCCAGTGCAGGCCGGTCTTCCTCCCCGTACCGGGGAGGGAGGCCGGCCTTCTCGTCCCTCCATGGAGGTGTGCCGGATGACCAGTACGGTCCCCGCGTCCCTGTTCCGTACGAACGGCAGCTCCGCCCTGCAGGCGGTCTTCCTCGACATGGACGGGACCCTCGTCGACACGGAGGGGTTCTGGTGGGACGCGGAGGTCGAGGCCTTCGCCGACCTCGGGCACCGGCTGGACGAGGCCTGGCGGGACATCGTCGTCGGCGGCCCGATGAGCCGCAGCGCGGGCTACCTCATCGAGTCCACCGGCGCCGACATCACCCTCGAAGAGCTGACCGTCCTGCTCAACGAGAAGTTCGAGCAGCGCATCGCGCGGGGCGTCCCCCTCATGCCGGGCGCCGAGCGGCTCCTCGCCGAACTGGCCCGGCACTCCATCCCCACGGCCCTGGTCTCCGCCTCGCACCGGCAGATCATCGACCGGGTCCTCGCCTCGCTCGGCCGCGACCGGTTCACCCTCACCGTCGCCGGCGACGAGGTCGTCCGCACGAAGCCGCACCCCGAGCCGTACCTGACGGCCGCCCGGGGCGTCGGGGCCGACCCCGCGCTCTGCGCCGTCATCGAGGACACGGCGACCGGCGTGGCGGCCGCCGAGGCGGCGGGCTGCCGGGTCGTCGCGGTGCCCTCCGTCGCCCCGATCGCGCCGTCCCCGGGCCGGGTCGTCGTGCGCTCCCTCGAAGAGGTCGACGTTCCCTTCCTCCGGACCCTGATCACGCGAATTTGAGCTTTGTCTGAGGAAAGCGATCCGGATAAAGCGATCGGGCCATTCGCCGAAAAGCCTCTACGTGACCTTGGTCACCCAGAGTGCTGGACGGCGGGTGGCCCGTTCCTGTTCCGTGTCTGAAAAGCGGACGTTTCGGCGCCCCCTGTGTCCCGATTGGGTCCATGCCGTCCACAACGTCCGTCGCATGACTATCGAGGCCGACGCATTCATGATCACTCTGCGATTACCCCCCTGCACAGCCCCGGTCAAGGGATACCGGCGCCGCCCACTAATCTTTCGCGAGTACTTCGCCGCATAACCGCGTGCACCGGCGCACACCCAAGTCGCCGTGAACACAGGACCGATCGCAACACCCGGCCCGATCGCTCCCGCCCCGACCGGGCGGCCGGCGGCGGAGTTCCACTGACCGCTGTACCCCAGTGCCGGATGAGGAGATCGTCCCTGATGAACCGCAAGACCCTGGTGCTGCCGGCCGTGGCCGGACTGCTCGCTCCCCTGCTCGCCGCCTGCGGCGGAGCCGAGGACGCCAGAGCGATCGCCGTCGGCACCACGGACCAGTTCATCGCCACCGAGGACGCACCCGCCCCGCTCGACCCGGCCTACGCCTACGACACCGGCGCCTGGAACATCCTCCGCCAGACCGTCCAGACCCTGCTGCACGTGCCCCGCGGCGGCGGCGAGCCCGTCCCCGAGGCCGCCCAGAGCTGCGGCTTCTCCGACAAGGCGAGCGAGAGCTACCGCTGCAAGCTCCGCCCCGGCCTCACCTTCGCCGACGGGACCCCCCTCACCGCCGAGGACGTCAAGTTCTCCGTCGAGCGGGTCCTGAAGATCAAGTCGGACAACGGCACGGCCGCCCTCCTCTCGAACATCGACACCGTCGAGACCCAGGGCACCGACGGGGTCGTCTTCCACCTCAAGACCCCCGACGCCACCTTCCCGTACAAGCTCTCCACCCCCGTCGCCGGCATCCTCAGCAAGGACAAGTACTCCGGCGACAAGCTCCGCGACGGCTTCGACATCGACGGCTCGGGCCCGTACACCATGAAGGTCGAGCGCGAGGGCGACAAGGCCACCCGCTTCGTCTTCACCAAGAACCCGGCGTACAAGGGCGACATCACCCTGCGCAACGACAAGGTCGAACTGCGCCCCTACGCCGACGCCGGCGCCATGGGTGCGGCCCTGGAGCGCGACGACATCGACATGATGGCCCGCTCCCTGTCGCAGAAGCAGATCAAGGACCTCACCGAGACGCCCAAGGACGGCATCCGCGTCACCGAGGTCCCCGGCCTGGAGATCCGCTACCTCGGCTTCAACACCAAGGCCCCCTCGGTCCAGGAGAAGGCCGTACGCCAGGCGATGGCCGCCGTCGTCGACCGCGGCGCCCTCGTCAACCTCGTCTACGGCCCCACCGCCGAGCCGCTCTACTCGCTGATCCCCTCCAGCATCACCGGCCACGCCACCCCCTTCTTCGACGAGTACGGCGAGCCCGACCCCGCCCGCGCCGCCAAGCTCCTCAAGGAAGCGGGCGTGAAGACCCCGGTCAAGGTGACCCTGAACTACACCACCGACCACTACGGCGCCGAGACCGCCCAGGAGTTCGAGGCGCTCAAGAAGCAGCTGATCGCCAGCGAGCTCTTCGACGCCTCCGTCAAGGGCGCCGAATGGTCCCGGTTCCGCACCGAGCAGAAGCGCGGCGACTACGCCGTCTACGGCCTTGGCTGGTTCCCGGACTACCCGGACCCCGACAACTACATCGCGCCGTTCCTCGACAGCGACAACTTCCTCAACACCCCCTACGTGAACAAGACCGTTCGCGAGAAGCTCATCCCGCGCTCGCGCCGCCAGGCCGACCGCAACGCCGCAAGCCCCGTCTACGCGCAGATCCAGAAGATCGTCGCCGAGGACGTCCCCGTCCTGCCCCTGTGGCAGGGCAAGCAGTACGTCGCCGCCCGCGACGACCTCAACGGAGTCGAGTACGCCCTCAACACCTCCTCCGACCTGCTGCTGTGGGAACTGGGCCGCGGCACCGCCTGACCCCTTCGTTGTCCCGGCCGCGCGCCCCTGCGCGGCCGGCCTGACAAGAGATCAAGAGGCAAGTTCTGTGAAGGCACGAAACAAGTGGCTGACGGCCCCCCTCGCCGCCGGCCTGTCAGCCGCCCTCCTCAGCGGCTGCGGCACCGAGCAGGGAAGCGGCTCCGGCGGCTCCGGAGGCGGAGTACGCGTCGGCATGTCCGACGAGATCCTCGCCACCGACCCGGCGGCCGGCTACGACCCCGGCTCCTGGCTGCTGTTCAACAACGTCTTCCAGTCCCTCCTCGCCTTCCCCAAGGGCGGCTCCGAGCCCGAGCCCGAGGCCGCCGACAAGTGCGACTTCTCCGCGGGCAGCAAGGTCTACACCTGCACCCTGCGCGAGGGCCTCACCTTCTCCAACGGCAACAAGCTCACCTCGGAGGACGTCAAGTTCTCCTTCGAGCGGGCCCTCAAGATCGCCGACCCCTCCGGCCCGGCGCCGCTGCTCTCCACCATCGACAGCATCGAGACCCCGGACGAGCGGACCGTCGTCTTCCGGCTGAAGGTCCCGGACGCCACCTTCCCCAGCAAGATCGCCTCCGGCGCCGGCTCCATCGTCGACCACCGCGACTACCCCGCCGACGCGCTGCGCACCGACGGCAAGGCCACCGGCTCCGGCCCGTACAAGCTGGACTCCTTCGGCGACACCGAGGCCACCTTCTCCGCCAACGCCGGCTACAAGGGCAACGCCAAGCCCAAGAACGGCGCGGTCACCCTCAAGCTCTACCGCGGCGACCGCTCCGCCCTCTCCAAGGCCCTCACCGACGGCGACATAGACGTCGCCTACCGAGGCCTCTCCGCTGACGACATCGCCGCCCTCGAGAACTCCGCCAGCACGGCCGACAAGGGCATCGAGGTCGTCCAGGGCAGCAGCGCCGAGGTCCAGCACCTCGTCTTCAACATGAAGGACCCGGTCGTCGGCAAGCTCGGCGTCCGCAAGGCCATCGCCCACCTCGTCAACCGCGAGGCCCTCGTCGAGAACGTCTACAAGTCGACGGCCACCCCGCTCTACTCGATCGTCCCGGCCGGCATCGCCGGACACAACACCGCCTTCTACGACACCTACGGCACCCCCGACAAGGCCAAGGCGAAGAAGGCCCTCCGCGCCGCCGGCATCACCGACAAGGTGAAGCTCACCCTCTGGTCCACGCCCAGCCGCTACGGCCCCGCCACCGACCAGGAGCTCAAGGCCATCGCCGGGCAGCTCAACGCGAGCGGCCTCTTCGAGGCCGACGTCAAGTCCGTCCCGTACGACCAGTACGAGAAGGACATCGCCGCCGGCAAGTACGGCGTCTACGTCAAGGGCTGGGTCCCCGACTACCCCGACGCCGACAACTTCACCAGCCCCTTCTTCGGCGCCGGCAACGTCCTCGGCAACCACTACGAGAACACCACCATCACCGGCACCCTCCTCCCGGAGACCGCCGCCGCCGCCGACCGCGCCGCCACCGCCGACGAGTACGGCCGGCTCCAGGACCTCGTCGCCGAGGAGCTCCCGGTCCTGCCGCTCTGGCAGGGCAAGCAGTACGCCGTCGCCCGCGACGACGTCACCGGCCTCGAATGGACCCTCGACGCCTCGACCGTCTTCCGCTTCTGGGAGATCCGCAAGGGCTGACGACCGGCCGAACGACGGAGGGGCCCGGCGCGCGACACGCGCACCGGGCCCCTCCTCGTACCGGCTACTGGCTCCCGGCCCCCGGCCGCACCAGACCGCTCTCGTACGCGTACACCGCGGCCTGCACCCGGTCCCGAAGCCCCAGCTTCGTCAGCACATGACCCACGTGCGTCTTCACCGTCGTCTCGCTGACGAACAGGTCCGCCGCGATCTCCGCGTTCGACAGACCGCGCGCCACCAGCTTCAGCACCTCCACCTCACGGTCGGTCAAGGTGTTCAGCGTGTCCGGCACCTGCTCCTCGCCCGTCGGCAGATGCGCCGAGTACTTGTCGAGCAGCCGGCGCGTGATCGACGGCGCCAGCATCGCCTCACCCGCCGCCACCACCCGGATCGCCTGCACCAGCTCGTTCGCCGGAGCGTCCTTCAGGAGGAAGCCGCTCGCCCCCGCCCGCAGCGCCTCCACCACGTACTCGTCCAGATCGAAGGTCGTCAGGACCAGCACCTTCGCCGGACCGTCCCGCCCCGGACCCGTGATCTGCCGGGTCGCCTCGACCCCGTCCATCCGCGGCATCCGGATGTCCATCAGCACCACGTCCGGCTGCAGCGCGCGCACCTGCTCCTGCGCCTGCAGACCGTCCCCGGCCTCACCCACCACCGCGATGTCCTGCTCAGCCTCCAGGATCATCCGGAAGCCGGTCCGCAGCAGCGGCTGATCGTCGACCAACAGGACGCGGATCGTCACAAGGGCTCCTTCACGGGACTGAGCTCACGAGGTGCGCCCGCCACGGTGCGGGCCGTGCTCAGGAAGACGGCTGGGCCGGGTCCATTCTGCCCTGCCCGGATTCACCCGACTCCGCCGGGCGCGCGGAAACGATCTTCAGCGGATAGACCGGGGGAGTCCCGCCGAACTCGGGACAGACCGCCTGATGGTCGCACCAGCCGCACAGCTTCGTCGGCCGCGGCCGCCAGTCGCCCGACTCCGTCGCCAGCCGGATCGCGTCCCACAGCGCCAGCAGCTTCCGCTCGACCCGCAGCAGATCCGCCTCCACCGGGTCGTACGTCAGCACCTCCCCGCTGCCCAGATACACCAGCTGCAGCCGCCGCGGGATCACCCGCTTCAGGCGCCACACCACCAGCGCGTAGAACGTCATCTGGAACAACGCCCCGTCGCGGTACTCCGGCCGGGGCGCCTTCCCCGTCTTGTAGTCCACGATCCGCACGTCGCCCGAGGGCGCCACGTCGACCCGGTCGATCACCCCGCGCAGCCGCAGCCCCGAATCCAGCTCCGTCTCCACGAACAGCTCACGCTCCGCGGGCTCCAGACGCGTCGGGTCCTCCAGCGTGAACCACCGCTCGACCAGCGCCTCCGCCTCACCCAGCCAGCCCGCAAGACGCTCCCCGTCCGGATCCTCCGCGAACAGCTCGCCCAGCTCCGGCTTCGACTCGAGCAGCCGGTCCCACTGCCCCGGGACCATCGACCTCGCCCGCGGCGCCGTCCGCTCGACCGCCGGGTCGTCGAAGAGCCGCTCCAGCACCGCGTGCACCAGCGTCCCCCGCGTCGCCGCGGCGCTCGGCTTCTCCGGCAGCCGGTCGATCACCCGGAACCGGTACAGCAGCGGACACTGCATGAAATCGCTCGCCCGGGAGGGCGACAACGACATGGGCGCCCGGGGCTCCGCCGGCACCTGCTCGCTCGTACTCATGACGAAGACCCTACGACCCGCCACCGACAACGAGCGGCATACCATCGACCTGGGACCCCGTCGCACTGCATGATCGAACCGTGACGCACCGACGCGGGTCACACCACGCGACGAAAGGAACCCGTGAACCAGGACGAGCCCAAGCCGCAGCGGACCGAGGAGCCCGGCGGCGGGATCCTCATGGGACGGCCCTTCGGCGTGCCCGTCTACGTCGCCCCCAGCTGGTTCCTCGTCGCCGCCCTCATCACCTGGGTCTTCGGCGACCAGATCGACCGCGTCCTGCCCGAGCTCGGCGCCGCCCGCTACCTCGTCTCCCTCTTCTTCGCCGTCGCCTTCTACGCCTCCGTACTCGTCCACGAACTGGCCCACACCATCGCCGCGCTCCGCTTCAAACTCCCGGTGCGCCGCATCCAGCTCCAGTTCTTCGGCGGCGTCTCCGAGATCGAGAAGGAGACCGAGACCCCCGGCCGCGAATTCGTCCTCGCCTTCGTCGGCCCCCTCCTCTCCCTCGTCCTCGCCGGCGTGTTCTACCTCTCCCTGTACGCCGTCGAACCCGGCACGGTCCCCGGCGTCCTCCTCGCCGGCCTGATGATCTCCAACCTGATCGTCGCCCTCTTCAACCTGCTCCCCGGCCTCCCCCTCGACGGCGGCCGCATGCTCCGCGCCATCGTCTGGAAGATCACCGGCAAGCCCATGAGCGGTACCGTCGCCGCCGCCTGGGTCGGCCGCTTCCTCGCCGTCACCGTCCTCATCGGCCTCCCGCTGCTCACCCGCACCGGCTGGCTCGGCAACTCCACCGAGGACATCGACGGCTTCACCACCGTCACCGACGCCCTGCTCGCCGCCATCCTCGCCGCCATCATCTGGACCGGCGCCGGCAACAGCCTCCGCATGGCCCGCCTCCGCGAACACCTCCCCGAGCTCCGCGCCCGCGCCCTCACCCGCCGCGCCATCCCCGTCGAGCCCGCCACCCCGCTCTCCGAGGCCCTCCGCCGCGCCAACGAGGCCGGCGCCCGCGCCCTCGTCGTCGTCGACGCCGGTGGCGAACCCATCGGCATCGTCCGCGAGGCCGCCATCGCCGCCGTACCCCAGCACCGCCGCCCCTGGGTCGCCGTGAGCACCCTCGCCCAGGACCTCACCGACGGCATGCGGGTCCCCGCCGAACTCACCGGCCAGCCCCTCCTCGACCACCTGCGCGCCAGCCCCGCCACCGAGTACCTCGTCGTCGAGGACAGCGGCGAGATCTACGGCGTCCTCGCCACCACCGACGTCGAACGCGCCTTCGTCCAGGCCATGGCACGACCCTCTTCGTAACCCCGGTACTCTGGTCACATGTCCGAACCGACCGGTGCCGCCCGCCGACGCGGGCCCTTCAAGGTCGGGGACCAGGTTCAGCTGACCGACCCCAAGGGCCGTCACTACACGTTCACGCTCGAAGAGGGAAAGAACTTCCACACCCACAAGGGTTCTTTCCCGCACGACGAACTGATCGGCGCCCCCGAGGGCAGCGTTGTCCGCACCACCGGAAACGTCGCCTACCTCGCGCTGCGCCCCCTGCTCCCCGACTACGTCCTGTCCATGCCCCGCGGCGCCGCCGTGGTCTACCCCAAGGACGCGGGGCAGATCCTCGCCTTCGCCGACATCTTCCCCGGCGCACGCGTCGTCGAAGCCGGCGTGGGCTCGGGCTCGCTCAGCAGCTTCCTGCTCCGCGCCATCGGCGACAGCGGCATGCTGCACTCCTACGAGCGCCGCGAGGACTTCGCCGAGATCGCGAAGGGCAACGTCGAGCGCTACTTCGGCGGCCCCCACCCCGCGTGGCAGCTGACCGTCGGCGACCTCCAGGACAACCTGTCCGACACCGACGTCGACCGCGTCATCCTCGACATGCTCGCCCCCTGGGAGTGCCTGGAGGCCGTCTCCAAGGCGCTCGTCCCCGGCGGCATCCTCTGCTGCTACGTGGCGACCACCACCCAGCTCGCGCGCACCGTGGAGTCCATCCGCGAGTTCGGCTGCTACGCCGAGCCGCAGCCCTGGGAATCCATGATCCGCAACTGGCACGTCGAGGGCCTCGCCGTCCGCCCCGATCACCGCATGATCGGCCACACCGGCTTCCTCGTCACCGCCCGCCGCCTCGCGGACGGCGTCGAGCCCCCGATGCGCCGCCGTCGCCCCGCCAAGGGCGCCTACGGCGAGGACTACGAAGGCCCCAACAAGAGCTAGGTCCCGAAACTGGGCCGCATCCCAGTACCGAGGGCTGACGTTCCGACATTCAGACCGCGCCGCCGCCGAGTTCCCGCCCACGCGGGAGAACTCGGCGGCGGCGTCCTCATGTTGTCCGGCGTGTCGTCCGCCGGCTCCCGGGAGTCGGCCCACCCCAGCTGTTCCGTCCCCCTGTGACGTGTGGCACGATGCCGGAAACCCCGCCGCACCACCCCACAGGAGACGTCGCGCGTGCAGCCCTCCGCCGCCCCGGACCTCGCGGACCTCGCCCACACCCACGCCCGGCCGGCCCACTGGCTGGCCACCGCCACCGCGACCGCCGCGGTCGTCGCCCTCGCCGGACTGCTCCAGCCCGGCCCCGCGGGAGCCGCCGCGGCCCCGGCCGCCGCCCCGCGCCCGGCACCCGCCCCCGACGCCACCGGAGTCGACTACCCCCTGGAATGCGGGGGAGGCCCCAGTACGGTCGCGAAGCGGGTCTCCGGAGACCTCGACGGCGACGGGAACCCCGAGACCGTTGCGGTCGTGCACTGCGAAGCCGGCTCCGGCACCCCGCCGAGCGGCGTCTACGTCCTCACCCGCGGCAAGGAGAACGGCACCCCCGCGCGCGTGGTCGCGACCCTCGTCGCCCCGGAACAGCACCGGAACGTCACCGAGCTCGCCGTACGCGACGGAGCCGTGCGCGCCACGCTGCTCGGCTACTCGTCCCCCGACGTGCCCAGCTGCTGCCCCGACGAGAAGGAGCAGGTCAGCTGGCACTGGCAGAGCGGCGCCTTCGTCCGCGCCGGCCAGGCCGACGCGCGCGGCGCCTGAGCCGTCACTCGGCGTCGGGGCCGTACACCTCGACCTTGTCGGCGACCCGGCGCACATGGATGCAGTCGCCGGGGCACTCCTTCGCGGAGTCCACCACGTCCTGGAGCAGAGGCAGCGGCACGCGCGTGGTGGCACCCGTGTCCTGGAGCAGCTCGTCGTCGGCGCTCTTCACATAAGCGAGCCCGTCGATGTCGAGCTCGAAGACCTCGGGAGCGTACTGCGCGCAGATCCCGTCCCCGGTGCACAGGTCCTGGTCGATCCAGACCTCCAGCGCCTCCTCGGCGCCCGTGGCCGGGGCGTCATGCTGCACGGTCATATCTCCTGCCGTTTCTGCTTCGCGCGATAAGTCGGGCCACCCCTGACGGGTGTTGACCAATGACGACGATACAACCGCCCGCTTTCAAGCGGTGAAGGGTGGGTATTCCCCTGGCGAGAGGGGAAGCGCAAGGGTGAAGATCGGACACACCCCGGAGTCTTTTTGATCTAGGGGTTTCAATCACCACCCACGCAGGTAGGGTCAGGAAGCGTCCAGCTCCCCTTGGAGGAGGTGAGGACCGTGGCAGCCCACGACGACGACATCAACCGCGGCATCCGGCCGGGGCGGGGGTCTGAAGACCCCGCCGGTCAGGTTGCCTATCTCGAGCAGGAAATCGCCGTCCTGCGCCGCAAGCTCGCCGACTCTCCGCGCCACACGAGGATTCTCGAAGAGCGGATCGTCGAGCTGCAGACCAACCTGGCCGGCGTGTCCGCGCAGAACGAACGACTCGCGAACACGCTCCGTGAGGCCCGCGACCAGATCGTGGCCCTCAAGGAGGAGGTCGACCGGCTCGCACAGCCGCCGGCCGGCTTCGGTGTCTTCCTGCAGGCGAACGAGGACGGCACGTGTGACATCTTCACCGGGGGCCGCAAGCTCCGGGTGAACGTCAGCCCGAGCATCGAGCTCGAAGAGCTCAAGCGCGGCCAGGAAGTCATGCTCAACGAAGCGCTCAACGTGGTCGAGGCCATGGAGTTCGAGCGCGCCGGGGACATCGTCACCCTCAAGGAGATCCTCGAGGACGGCGAGCGCGCCCTGGTGGTGGGGCACACCGACGAGGAACGGGTGGTGAGGCTCGCCGAGCCTCTGCTGGACATCACCATCCGCGCCGGCGACGCCCTGCTGCTCGACTCCAGGTCCGGCTACGTCTACGAGGTGGTCCCCAAGAGCGAGGTCGAAGAGCTCGTTCTGGAAGAGGTCCCGGACGTCGACTACGACAAGATCGGCGGTCTGGGCAACCAGATCGAGCTGATCCGCGACGCGGTCGAGCTCCCCTACCTCTACCCGGACCTCTTCAAGGAGCACGAACTGCGGCCGCCCAAGGGCATCCTGCTCTACGGCCCGCCCGGCTGCGGCAAGACGCTGATCGCGAAGGCCGTGGCCAACTCCCTGGCCAAGAAGGTCGCCGAGGTGACCGGCCAGCCCGCGGGGAAGTCCTACTTCCTCAACATCAAGGGCCCCGAGCTCCTCAACAAGTACGTCGGCGAGACCGAGCGGCACATCCGCCTGGTCTTCCAGCGTGCCCGGGAGAAGGCGAGCGAGGGCACCCCCGTCATCGTCTTCTTCGACGAGATGGAATCCCTCTTCCGCACCCGCGGCTCCGGTGTCAGCTCGGACGTGGAGAACACCATCGTCCCGCAGCTGCTCGCCGAGATCGACGGCGTGGAAGGCCTGGAGAACGTCATCGTCATCGGCGCCTCCAACCGCGAGGACATGATCGACCCCGCGATCCTGCGGCCCGGCCGGCTCGACGTCAAGATCAAGATCGAGCGTCCGGACGCGGAGGCCGCGAAGGACATCTTCGCGAAGTACCTCACGGCCACCCTGCCGCTCCACTCGGACGACATCTCCGAGCACAGCGGCTCGAAGGCCGCCGCCGCCCACGCGATGATCCAGTCCGTCGTCGAGCAGATGTACGCGGAATCCGAGGAGAACCGCTTCCTCGAAGTCACGTACGCCAACGGCGACAAGGAAGTCCTGTACTTCAAGGACTTCAACTCCGGCGCGATGATCCAGAACATCGTCGACCGGGCCAAGAAGATGGCCATCAAGGCCTTCCTCGACCACAACCAGAAGGGCATCCGGGTCTCCCACCTCCTCCAGGCGTGCGTGGACGAGTTCAAGGAGAACGAGGACCTCCCCAACACCACCAACCCCGACGACTGGGCCCGGATCTCCGGAAAGAAGGGCGAGCGGATCGTGTTCATCCGCACGCTCGTCACCGGAAAGCAGGGCGCGGACACCGGACGCTCCATCGACACGGTGGCCAATACCGGTCAGTACCTGTAAAACGCGCACCGGCTGCGGATGTCCGGAAACCGGGCATCCGCAGCCGACGCATTCCATCCAGCATTTCCCCCGGCATCACAGGGAAATACCGCAACTGATCTCCCCACCAGCGCGGAGCCGCTCTAGGCTCATCGGTACCGCCGAGTCGCGCACAGTGAGCGCCGCCGGGCAAGGAGGGCCGCATGACCGTACGGCGAGTAATGGGCATCGAGACGGAGTACGGGATCTCCGTCCCCGGACACCCGAACGCCAATGCCATGCTCACCTCGTCCCAGATCGTCAACGCCTACGCGGCGGCGATGCACCGGGCGCGCCGCGCCCGCTGGGACTTCGAGGAGGAGAATCCGCTGCGGGACGCCCGCGGCTTCGACCTCGCCCGCGAGGCCGCCGACTCCAGCCAGCTCACCGACGAGGACATCGGCCTGGCCAACGTGATCCTCACCAACGGGGCCCGCCTCTACGTGGACCACGCCCACCCCGAGTACAGCGCGCCCGAGGTCACCAACCCGCGCGACGCCGTCCTCTGGGACAAGGCCGGCGAGCGGATCATGGCCGAGGCGGCCGAGCGCGCCGCCCAGCTCCCCGGGGCCCAGCCCATCCACCTCTACAAGAACAACACGGACAACAAGGGCGCGTCCTACGGCACGCACGAGAACTACCTGATGAAGCGGGAGACCCCCTTCTCGGACATCGTGCGCCACCTCACCCCCTTCTTCGTCTCCCGCCAGGTCGTCACCGGCGCGGGACGGGTCGGCATCGGCCAGGACGGACGCGAGAACGGCTTCCAGCTCAGCCAGCGCGCCGACTACTTCGAGGTCGAGGTGGGCCTGGAGACCACCCTCAAGCGGCCGATCATCAACACCCGGGACGAGCCGCACGCCGACGCCGAGAAGTACCGCCGCCTGCACGTGATCATCGGCGACGCGAACCTCTCGGAGATCTCCACCTACCTGAAGCTGGGCACGACCGCGCTGGTCCTCTCGATGATCGAGGACGGCTTCATCACCGTCGACCTCGCCGTCGACCAGCCGGTCCGCACCCTCCACCAGGTCTCGCACGACCCGACCCTCCAGTACCTGGTCACGCTCCGCAGCGGCCGGACACTGACCGCGGTCCAGCTCCAGATGGAGTACTTCGAGCTGGCCAGGAAGTACGTGGAGGAGCGGTACGGCTCCGACGCGGACGAGCAGACCATGGACGTCCTCACGCGCTGGGAGGACACCCTCGGCCGGCTCGAGACCGACCCGATGAGCCTCGCCGGCGAGCTGGACTGGGTCGCCAAGCGGGAGCTCATGGAGGGCTACCGGCGCCGCGACGGCCTGGACTGGGACGCGGCCCGGCTGCACCTGGTGGACCTCCAGTACGCGGACGTACGCCCCGAGAAGGGCCTCTACAACCGCCTGGTGGCCCGCGGGCGCATGAAGCGGCTCCTGGACGAGGACGAGGTGGTGCGGGCCGAGACGGCGCCTCCGGAGGACACCCGGGCCTACTTCCGGGGCCGCTGCCTGGAGCAGTACGCCGACGACGTCGCCGCGGCCTCCTGGGACTCGGTGATCTTCGACCTGCCCGGCCGGGACTCGCTCCAGCGCGTCCCGACCCTGGAGCCGCTGCGCGGCACCAAGGCCCACGTGAAATCGCTCCTGGACCGCTGCCGGACCGCGGAGGAACTGGTCCGCGTGCTGTCGGGCGGCTGAACCGGGGGCCCGGTACGGGCCTGAAATACCCCGGCGCTGGGAATCATGGAATCAGTGCCCGGGCGTTGTGGAAACTGCGGGGCCGAAGTCAGACCCGACCTATAGGGTCTGATCTTGTACGGACTCAACCGAGCGGGCCGATTCGAGCGGGGTGAGGGATATGGCGACCAAGGACACCGGCGGCGGACAGCAGAAGGCGACGCGATCCACGGAGGAGGTCGAGGAGACCACCACGGAGGCGAGCTCCGACCTCCAGGAACGCCAGGAGAAGCTGAGCGACGACGTGGACTCCGTCCTGGACGAGATCGACGACGTGCTCGAGGAGAACGCCGAGGACTTCGTGCGCTCCTTCGTTCAGAAGGGCGGCGAGTAGCCGCCTCACGCGCCTGTCGTCCTCCGTCCCCGGAGCCCTGGTGAAAGCCGTGGGTCCGGGGACGGATGACAAGCGGTGGCACGGGTAAGGTCCGTGCACAGCACTCAAGATCAGCCGGTGCCTCCCACGGCCGGCCGACTGTCCCACCGGAAGGAATCGCGTGGAAGCCAACCCTCGAAGCACCGGGCGTCTGCCGGCGGCCTTCCTGACGCCGGGCTCGTCCTCGTTCATCGACTTCCTGGCGGACCACTCGCCGGAGATGCTCCCGGGGAACCGGAAGCTTCCCGAGGGGATCGTCGAGGCGCCGCACGGCACGACCATCGTGGCCGCCACGTTCCCCGGCGGGGTCGTGCTCGCCGGTGACCGGCGGGCGACCATGGGGAACATGATCGCGCAGCGGGACATCGAGAAGGTGTTCCCGGCGGACGAGTACTCGGCCGTCGGCATCGCCGGTACCGCCGGTCTCGCCGTGGAGATGGTCAAGCTGTTCCAGCTGGAGCTGGAGCACTTCGAGAAGGTGGAGGGCGCGACGCTCTCCCTGGAGGGCAAGGCGAACCGCCTCTCCACCATGATCCGGGGCAACCTCGGCATGGCCATGCAGGGGCTCGCCGTCGTTCCGCTCTTCGCGGGCTGGGACGAGGGCAAGGAGAAGGGCCGGATCTTCTCGTACGACGTGACCGGCGGCCGCTCCGAGGAGCACGGTTTCGCCGCCACCGGCTCCGGCTCGATCTTCGCGCGCGGGTCGATGAAGAAGCTGTACCGCGCCGACCTGACCGAGGAGCAGGCCACCACACTGGTGGTGCAGGCGCTGTACGACGCGGCGGACGACGACTCGGCGACCGGCGGTCCCGACATGGCCCGCCGGATCTTCCCGATCCTCACCGTCATCACCGAAGAGGGCTTCCGCAGGCTCAGCGAGGCCGAGTCCTCCGGCCTGGCCCGGTCGGTCACCGAGCGGCGCCTGGAGCAGCCCGACGGGCCGCGCGCCGCCCTGCTCTGACCGTTCGTCGCCCGTAGAAGCCCTTCAGACCGGAAGAAAGGGACGGTAGCCGGTGTCCACGCCGTTCTATGTCTCACCCCAGCAGGCCATGGCCGACCGGGCCGAGTACGCCCGCAAGGGCATCGCCCGCGGCCGCAGTCTGGTCGTCCTCCAGTACACCGACGGCATCGTCTTCGTCGGTGAGAACCCGTCCCGTGCCCTGCACAAGTTCAGCGAGATCTACGACCGGATCGGCTTCGCGGCCGCCGGCAAGTACAACGAGTACGAGAACCTCCGCATCGGCGGTGTGCGCTACGCCGACCTGCGGGGCTACACCTACGACCGGGACGACGTCACCGCGCGGGGCCTGGCCAACGTCTACGCCCAGACCCTGGGCACGATCTTCTCCAGCGCGGGGGAGAAGCCGTACGAGGTGGAGCTGGTCGTCGCCGAGGTCGGTTCCGAGCCGGAGGGCGACCAGATCTACCGGCTGCCGCACGACGGCTCGATCGTGGACGAGCACGGCTCGGTCGCGGTCGGCGGGAACGCGGAGCAGATCAGCTCCTTCCTGGACCAGCGGCACCGGGACGGCATGTCGCTGGCCGAGGCCCTGAAGCTGGCCGTGCAGGCGCTGTCGCGGGACACCAACGGCACCGAGCGGGAGATCCCCGCGGAGCGCCTGGAGGTGGCGGTCCTGGACCGTACGCGTCCGCAGCAGCGCAAGTTCAAGCGGATCGTCGGCCGCCAGCTGTCGCGTCTCCTGGAGGCGGACAACGCGGCGGCGACGAAGACGGACGAGCCTTCGGACGAGGCTCCCGAGGAGTAGTCGGTTCCGCCCCCGAGGGGCTCCGGTCCGTGTGGACCGGGGCCCCTCGGGCTTTTCCGGGCTCAGGAGGCCGGTGCGGGGCCCGAAGAGCCGCGGGGGACGAGGGCCACGGGCAGGGTGACCGGCGGGGCCTGTTCGCCCGCGAGAACGGCGAGGAGCGCCTCCATGCCCCGCCGGCCGAACTCCTCCGCGGGCAGCCGGACCGTGGTCAGCTCGGGCTCCAGCACGGTCGCCAGGGCCATGTCGTCGAAGCCGGTGACCGAGAGGTCCTCGGGGACCCGCAGGCCGAGCCGGCGCGCGGCCTTGCAGACGCCGGCCGCGAGGATGTCGTCGTCGCAGATCACCGCGGTGGGCCGGGCGCCGGGAGCGGCGAGGGCCGTACCGGCGGCCTCCCAGGCGTCCGCGGCGTTCAGCGGCGATCGCACGGTGCGCACGTCCGCGCCGCGCAGGGCGTGGGAGAGCACCTCGGCCCGTACGTCGAAGGTCCAGGACGGGGCCGCGGACGCGAGGTGGAGGAAGCGGCGGTGGCCGAGGGCGAGCAGGTGGTCGGTCACCCGGCGCATGCCGTCGGCTACGTCGAGGTTCACATGGGCGGCGGCACCCGGGTCGGCCGGGTCGCTGTCGAGCATGACGAGCGGGAGGTCGCCGCCCCGGAAGGCCTCCAGGGCGTCGGTCGCCATCGAGGAGGCGATGACGCCGTCGAGGGCGGCCTGCGCCGACGCGAAGGGGTCGCGGGCGGGGCCCAGGCCGTCGGGGGAGGGGTAGAGCACGACGCCGAAGCCGTGCTCCGCCGCGGCGGTGGCGGCGCCCGTGTAGACGTGGGCGAAGAACTCGTTGGTGAGGGCCGGAACGACCAGCAGGGCCGTGCGCGTGCGCCCGAGCCGGAGGTTGCGGGCGGCCAGGTTGGGCCGGTAGCCGAGCTCGGACGCGGCCTCCCGCACGGCTGCCGCGGTGCGCTCGGAGACGCGTCCGCGCCACTTGTCGCCGAGGACGAGGGAGACGGTGGCCTGGGAGACCCCCGCGACCCGTGCCACGTCCCGGCTGGTGGGGCGGGTGCCCCCGAGGGGTTCGTGGGACTGCACGGGAAGCCTCCGCGTGGGACGGTGGTCGAGGGTCGTGGGCGCGGGGTGGACCCGGTTCACGCCGACATGGTACGTATGACTCCGGACGTTATACGTAAAACCTCGGCGTGGTTCCGAGGTGAGGGGAGAGCGACATGGCCACCGAGGCCCCCGCGCACGGCGGCTATCTCGACATACTCCGGGCACCGCACGCCGCCCGGCTGCTCACCGGAACCCTGATCGGGCGCCTGCCCAACGGCACCGGCCCCATCGCCATGACCCTGTTCGTCCGGGACCTGGGCGGCAGCTACACCCTGGCCGGCGGCCTGATCGCCGCCTACGGCGTCTCCAACGCCATCGGACAGCCGCTCCTCGGCCGGGCCGTCGACCTCAAGGGCCAGCCCCGCGTCCAGCTGCCCGCCGCCGTCCTCTCCGCGCTCGGCATGGCCCTCTTCGCCCTCACCGGCATCGGTCACCTGGCCCTCGCCTACGCCGCCGTCGTGATCGCCGGGCTCTTCACCCCGCCCCTGGAGGGCGGCCTGCGCGCGCTGTGGCCGAGCGTCCTGGGCCGCGAGGACCGCGTCCACCGGGCGTACGCCCTCGACGCGGTCGCCCAGGAGGTCATGTTCACCGTGGGCCCGCTCCTGGTGACGCTCCTGGTCGCCCTGCGGTCGCCCGCCGCCGCCCTCCTCGTCATCAACGTCCTGGGGATCCTGGGCGCCCTCGCCGTCGTCCTCTCCGAGCCGTCCCGCACCTGGCGCTCCGCCCCCCGCGAGGCCCACTGGCTGGGAGCCCTGCGCTCGCCCGGGCTCCTCGCCCTCCTGGGCTCGTTCTTCTTCGTCGGCCTCGCCCTCGGCTCCATCACGGTCGCCGCCGTCGCCTACGCCGACGACCGCGGCACCCCGTCCGTCTACGGCTGGCTGATGGCCGCGCTCGGACTCGGCGCGCTGGCCGGCGGCGTCGTCTACGGCGCCCGGCAGTGGGCCGGAGCGCCCGAGCGGCGCCTGCGGGTCCTCGTGGGGCTCCTCGCGGTCTGCTACCTGCCGCTCATGCTCACCCCCGGCCCCGTCGCCATGACCGGCCTCTCGGTCCTCTCCGGGATCTTCCTCGCCCCCGTCCTCGCCTGCGCCTTCATCGTGGTCGACCGGCACGCCCCGCGCGGCACGGTCACCGAGGCGTTCTCCTGGCTCGTCACCACCTTCGGCGTCGGCGCGGCCCTCGGCTCGGCCGTCGCGGGACCGGCGGTCGAACTGGCCGGAACGGTGGCCGGGTTCGCCGTGGCCGGCGCGGGCGGTCTCGTCGCGCTGCTCGTACTGCTCGCCACCGGCCGTGTCCTCGCCGCCCCCGACATGCCGGGCGGTCCCGGCGCCGCCGCGCGACACGCCGTCGGAGAGACCGCCCCCACCGCCGTACACGCCGAAAAGAACGCGCACTGATCGGAAAATGATCGAAACGGGAACGTCCAACCCGGTTTCAGCGCACGCCGTCAGGCGTAATGTTCAGACATGGACCGCCGCATTTTCGGGCTGGAGAACGAGTACGGCGTCACGTGCACGTTCAGGGGACAGCGCCGACTGTCTCCTGACGAAGTGGCGCGCTACCTCTTCCGCCGTGTCGTGTCATGGGGCCGCAGCAGCAATGTCTTCCTGCGGAACGGCGCCCGCCTGTACCTGGACGTGGGTTCGCATCCGGAATACGCCACACCGGAATGCGACAACGTGACCGAACTGGTCACCCACGACAAGGCCGGGGAGCGCATTCTCGAGGGCCTGCTCGTCGACGCCGAACGCCGCCTGCACGAGGAGGGAATCGCGGGCGACGTCTACCTCTTCAAGAACAACACCGACTCGGCCGGAAACTCCTACGGCTGCCACGAGAACTATCTCGTCGCCCGCCACGGGGAGTTCTCCCGGCTCGCGGACATCCTCATTCCCTTCCTCGTGACGCGGCAGCTCATCTGCGGCGCGGGAAAGGTCCTCCAGACCCCGCGTGGTGCCGTCTTCTGCGTCTCCCAGCGTGCCGAGCACATCTGGGAGGGCGTCAGCTCGGCCACCACCCGCTCGCGGCCCATCATCAACACGAGGGACGAGCCACACGCCGACGCCGAGCGCTACCGCCGGCTGCACGTCATCGTCGGCGACTCCAACATGTCCGAGACGACCATGCTGCTCAAGGTCGGCGCCACCGACCTCGTGCTCCGCATGATCGAGGCGGGCACGGTGATGCGTGACCTGACCCTGGAGAACCCCATCCGGGCGATCCGCGAGGTCAGCCACGACATCACGGGCCAGCGCAAGGTCCGGCTCGCCAGCGGCCGCGAGGCCTCCGCCCTGGAGGTCCAGCGCGAGTACTACGAGAAGGCCGTGGACTTCGTCGACCGGCGCGGCATCCGCTCCGGCACGGTCGCCCAGGTGCTGGAGCTGTGGGGCCGGACGCTCGACGCGATCGAGAGCGAGCAGCTCGACCGGATCGAGACCGAGATCGACTGGGTCATGAAGCACCGGCTCATCGAGCGCTACCGGGCCAAGCACAACATGACCATGTCGAACCCGAGGGTCGCGCAGATAGACCTCGCCTACCACGACATCCACCGTCGTCGCGGGCTGTACTACCTGCTGCAGAAGAACGGGCAGGCGGCCCGCATCTGCAACGACCTGAAGATCTTCGAGGGCAAGTCGGTGCCCCCGCAGACCACTCGGGCCCGGCTGCGCGGCGACTTCATCCGCCGTGCGCAGGAGCAGCGGCGGGACTTCACCGTCGACTGGGTCCACCTCAAGCTCAACGACCAGGCACAGCGAACGGTGTTGTGCAAGGACCCGTTCCGCTCCGTCGACGACCGGGTGGAAAAGCTGATCGCCGGAATGTAGGCAGGTCGTATCGGTCGGCAGGGCCCCGCACGTTCGGCGTGCGGGGCCCTCGACGTGACAGGAGGAGCGCCTAGAGTGTCGGCACAACTACTGTGCCGTCTGAGATCTGAGGAACACGTGCGCCGACTTGCCGGCCTTCTCGTCGTCCCACTGCTGCTGCTCTCCACAGCGGCGTGCGGCAGCGACGACAAGGGCTCCGATTCCGCCTCGATGACGAACGGGCTGCCCACCATCACCGCGGGGCAGAAGTTCGGGGAGAAGCCGACCCTCGCCAAGGGCGAGGGCGACCCGCCCAAGGAACTCAAGGTCAACGTCATCAGTGAGGGCACGGGCCCGGTGACGAAGAAGGGCGACGCGCTCCAGGTGAACTACCTGGGCCAGGCCTGGGACTCCACCACCCCCTTCGACAACAGCTTCGACCGCGGTCAGCCCTTCGACGTGACGCTGGGCGCCGGTCAGGTCATCAAGGGCTGGGACCAGGGCCTGGAGGGCCAGAAGGTCGGCAGCCGCATCGAGATCGGCATCCCGCCGGAGCTCGGTTACGGCGCGGCTGGCTCGCCGCCGAGCATCAAGCCGAACGCGACCCTGGTCTTCGTCGTGGACATCCTGAAGGCCGTGACGATCCCGAAGTCCGCCACGGGCACCCCGGTCGCCCAGGACAACAAGGACCTGCCGAAGGTCGGTACGAACACCGACGGCAAGGCCCCCTCGCTGACGGTCCCGAAGACGGACCCGCCGACCAAGCTCGTCTCGAACTACGTGCTCGAGGCCAACGGTGAGGCCGTCAAGGCCACCGACACGGTCGTCGTGAACTACGTCGCCGCCCTCTGGAAGGACGGCAAGGTCTTCGACTCGACCTACACCACGGGCAAGCCCGCGAACTTCCCGCTGCCGCAGCTCACGCTGAAGGGCCTCAAGGACGGTCTCGTCGGCAAGAAGATCGGCAGCCGCGTCCTCATCGTCGCCCCGCCGTCGGAGGCGTTCGGCAACGAGGAGAAGCAGGGCATTCCGAAGAACTCCACGCTGGTGTTCGCCGTGGACATCCTGACGAAGATGTAAGACTGTCCCGTTCGCGCGGTTCACCATCGCGCAGTTCATCAGTTTGAGGAGCAGTTCAGTGAGCATCGAGAAGCCCGAGATCGACTTCCCGGGTGGCGAGCCGCCGAAGGACCTGGAGATCAAGGACCTCTGGGAGGGTGACGGCGAAGTCGCCAAGGCCGGCCAGTTCGTGCAGGTCCACTACGTGGGTGTCGCCTTCTCCACCGGCGAGGAGTTCGACGCCTCCTGGAACCGCGGCAACGCGCTCGAGTTCAAGCTCGGCGTCGGCCAGGTCATCGAGGGCTGGGACCAGGGCGTCCAGGGCATGAAGGTCGGCGGCCGCCGCCAGCTGATCATCCCCGCGCGCCTCGCCTACGGCGACCGTGGCGCCGGCAGCGCGATCGCCCCGGGCGAGACGCTGATCTTCGTCTGCGACCTCGTGGCCGTGAAGGGCTGACCTCCGGGTCGTTCCGGGGCCCCCGCCATCCATGGCGGGGGCCCTCGGCTTTTGTCCCGACACCCCGGGGCGGTACGGTCGGACGTCCGAGAAGTGGAACCGGCGGAAGGGTGCGGGGCGTCGATGGCGATTGCCAAGTCCGAGCGGCTGATGAATCTCGCGCTGTGTCTGCTCGGGACGCGTCGCCCGCTGAGCAAGCGGGAACTCCGCGGCTCCATCGAGGCCTACCTCGAAGCGAGCGGGGACGACGCCTTCAACCGTATGTTCGAGCGTGACAAGGACGACCTGCGGGAGCTCGGTCTGGTCATCGAGACCGTCGAGAACCTGGAGGGCGAGACCGGCTACCTGGCCCGCCGCGACTCCAACCGGCTGCCGCCGATCACCCTCGACGCCGAGGAGGCCGCCGCGCTCGGCCTCGCCGCCAAGGTGTGGCAGCAGGCCCGCCTCGCCGGGGCCGCGAGCGGCGCCCTGCAGAAGCTCCGCGCCGCGGGCATGCCCGAGGCGGAGGACTCGTACGAGATCCAGCCCAGCGCCCTCGAACCGCGCATCCCGGTCCACGAGGCCGCCTTCGAGCCGCTCATGCTGGCCTGCCGCGACCGCCGGACCGTCGCCTTCGACTACCGCAAGGCCAACGCCGCCCGCCCGGAGACCCGCCAGGTCGAGCCCTGGACCCTCGAATGCTGGCGCGGCCACTGGTACCTGGCCGGCTGGGACCGCGACCGCGGCGCCGAGCGCGTCTTCCGGCTCTCCCGGATCACCGGGAAGGTCCGCTCGCGGGCCGGTGCCTTCACCGCGCCCGTGCCCGACGTCGTGACCGTGCGGGAGACCGTCGAGAGCTGGGCAGGCGAGACCGCCACCCGCTCCGCGCGGATCCGGCTGCGGGCCGGCTGCGGCTACCCGCTGCGGGCCCGGGCACGGTCCGTGACCGAGGGCGGCGAGGGCTGGGACGAGCTGGAGATCCCGTACGGGCACGGGCTCGACGCCTGGCTCGTCGAGTTCGGCCCCGACGTCGTCGTACTGGAACCGGCCGATCTGCGGGCCGATGTGGTGGAGCGGCTGCGCGCCGTGGCCAAGGGCTGAGGGGGAGACGGACCGCATGGCTGCCAACGCGATCGACCAGACGAGGCGGATGCTCTCGCTCGTCACCTATCTCCGTGAGCGCCCCGGCGCCCACGTCGCCGATGTGGCGCGCGCCTTCGGGATCACCGAGGACGAGCTGATCTCCGACCTGGACGTGCTGCCCATGTGCGGCACCAGCTTCCGGGGCGGCGACCTCCTGGACATCGACACCGACGGCGACCGGATCTGGTGGCACAACCCCGACGACGTCGCCGAGCCGCTGCGGCTCGCCGCCGACGAGGCCACCGCACTGCTCGTCGCCGCGCGGGCCGTCGCCACCCTGCCGGGGCTGCGCGAGAGCGACCGGGACGCCCTCCTGCGGGCCACCGCCAAGCTGGAGGCGGCGGCCGGCGAGGCCGCCGGGGCCAGCGCCCGGCTCTCCGTGACCTTCGAGTCCGAGGGCGGGGTCTTCGCCGAGGTCGACCGGGCCATCTCGGAGCGCAGGCGGCTGTGGGTCCGTTACTACTCGCCCGCGCGCGACGAGCTCACCGAGCGCGAGGTCGACCCGATCCGGCTCTTCGCCGTCGGACACACCTATATGGAGGCGTGGTGCCGGCTCTCCGAGGCGCGCCGCACCTTCCGGCTCGACCGGGTCGCGGAGATCCGGATCCTCGACGAGCACGCGGCGCCGCCGGAGCTGGAGCTGCGCGATCTCTCCGCAGGTCTGGTCCAGCCGTCCGCCGACGACCCGGAGGTCGTGGTCGAGGTGGGGCCCGGTGGGCGCTGGGTCGCCGAGTACTACCCGCACGACCGGGCCGAGGAGCTGCAGGACGGCGGGCTGCGGATCACGCTGCGGACGCCGGACCCGGCCTCGCTGCGGAGGCTGGCGCTGCGGCTCGGCAGCGACGGGCGGATCGTCGCGCCGGCGGAGCTCGCCGACAGCGCGAGGACGGCGGCGGCCGCCGCGCTCGCCGCGTACGAGGGCGTGTGACGTTCCCCGCCCCGGGGACGCTGTTACTGACGTGATGCCAGAGTCGAGCGAGATGAGGGAGATGTCCGCGATGCACGGTTTTGCGGCGTCCATGGCCCCGGTCCTCTTCAAGGCCGCCTGCCCCGACTGCCGCTCGCGCTTCGAACTCTCCGCGAGTGCCCTGCGCCTCGCCATCGGGGCGAGCCGCCGCACCACCTTCTACTCCTTCACCTGCCCCGAGTGCGGCAGCTCGGTCCGCAAGCCCGCGGGGGAGCGCATCGTCGAACTCCTCACGGGCGGCGGCGTCCGGACCCTGCGCCTCCACACCACCGTATGAACGACCCATACGTGGCCGGCGTCTAGGCTCAGCACATGTTCTGGCCCATGCTCGCCATCGCCCTCGGCTTCCTCGGCCTCGCCGTCCTCGGTGTCCTCGCCGTCAAGGTCTTCCTCGAGGTCCAGCGCCTCGGGCGTCAAGTGGCCCACACCACAGAGCGGATCCAGCAGGCCGCCGAAGAGCTCGAAACCGCCGCCGTCAGGCTCGCCCGCACCGGCGAATCCGCCGCCGTCGGCCTCGCCCGCACCGGCGAGACGCTCCGCTGAGCACGTGCCGTACGCTGCAGGAAGCGGCCCCGGTCAGGGCTCGCTGGACGCAATCGGGAGTATGCAAGGGCATTGCCTCACGTTTACTCCTGCGGGTTACGATCGCAGGCAGCGCGGTGGCCGGACGCCTGTCCGACCCGCCGGGCAAGCACTCCATGTCGCCTCGGTGAAGAAGGTAAACAGCTATGGGTAGGCTCGGCCCCACCGAGATCATTCTCATCCTCGTCGTCGTCATCCTCCTGTTCGGCGCCAAGAAGCTCCCGGACATGGCGCGCTCGCTGGGCAAGTCGGCCCGCATCCTCAAGAGCGAGGCCAAGGCGATGAAGGCGGACGACCAGCAGAGCGCCCCCGCCGACCCGCCGAACGCCGGCACGCAGGAGCCCGCCCCGCGCACCATCCAGGCCGCTCCCGGCGACGTGACCAGCGCGCGTCCCGTGACCGAGCCGTCGGACACCACCAAGCGCTGACCCGGTCCGCCGCGGCCGCCGCACCGGGCGGCGGCCTGCCGCACGAGATGAGGACGTGGGTTGCCCAAGTCTGCCCGCAAGCAGGAGAAGGACCCCGAGGGCCGGATGCCCCTCGTGGAGCACCTGCGTGAACTCCGCAACCGACTGGCGAAGGGTCTCCTCGCCATCGCAGCGGTGACGATCGTGGCCCTCGTGTACAGCGAGGAGCTCATGCAGTTCCTGACGAAATCGGTGCCCACCTGCGGACCGAACGTCGCCAGCAACGGCGGCAACTGCGCGATCGTCTCCTTCAACACGCTGATGGCCCCCTTCAGCACGACGATCCAGCTGTCCCTGACGGCGGGCCTCGTCGTCGCCAGCCCCGTCTGGCTGTACCAGCTGTGGGCCTTCGTCGCGCCCGGGCTGCACAAGAACGAGAAGAAGTACACGTACGCCTTCGTGGGCGCGGCCGTGCCGCTGTTCGCCGCCGGCGCCTACCTCGCGTACCTCATCCTCCCCGTCAGCGTGAAGGTCCTCATCAGCCTCACGCCCGAGGGCTCCGCGAACATCCTCTCGCTCGGTGACGTCCTCGACTTCACCCTGCGCATGGTGCTCGTCTTCGGCCTCGCCTTCGAGCTCCCGCTCGTCCTGGTGATGCTCAACCTGACCGGTGTCCTCAGCGGCCGCCGCATGGCGGGCTGGTGGCGCGGTGTGATCATGGGCGTCTTCGTCTTCGGCGCCGTCATCACCCCCACCACCGACCCCATCGGCATGCTCGCCCTCGCCGGTCCCATCACCATCCTGTACTTCGGGGCCGTCGGCTTCTCGCTCCTCAACGACCGGCGGCGCAAGCGCAACAACCCCGACGCCGAGCTCGACGACGACGAGGCCTCCTCGCTCGACCTGACCCCCGAGACCGTCGGGGCCGTCGAACCGGTGAGTGCCGTCGGCGCCGTGCCCGAGCAGGCCACCGGCGAGCACGGTGGAACGAGCGCGCAGCGTCTCAACGGTTACGACGACATCACCTGATCTTGTAGGGTCCCCCCAGACTCCGTCCGGGGGGACCCGCAATGACCAGCGACATCACCCTCTTCGTCAATCCCACCGCCGGCCGCGGCCGCGCCGCCCAGGCCGCCCAGCCCGCCGCGCAGGTGCTCAGGGACGAAGGGTTCTCCGTCCGCACCGTCCTCGGGCTCGACGCCGACGACGCCCTGGCACGCGCGCGCGAGGCCGTCGCCGACGGCACCCGCGCCCTCGTCGCCGTCGGCGGCGACGGCATGATCTCCCTGGCGCTCCAGGTCGTCGCGGGCACCACCACCCCCCTGGGGATCATCGCCGCCGGCACCGGCAACGACTTCGCCCGCACCCTCGGCCTGCCCGTCCGCGACCCGGCAGCCGCCGCCCGCCTCACGGCCGGACTCCTGAAGGGCTCGGGCGCCCGCGCCGTGGACCTCGGCCGCGTGACGAGCGGAACCCGCACCCGCTGGTACGGCACCGTCCTCGCATCCGGCTTCGACTCCCGCGTCAACGACCGGGGCAACCGCATGCGCATCCCCGCCGGACGCTTCAAGTACGACCTCGCGATCCTCGCCGAGCTCGCCGCCTTCCGGCCCGTCCCGTACCGCCTCACCCTCGACGACGGGCGCGTCCTGGAGACCGACGCCACCCTCGTCGCCGTCGGCAACGGCACCTCCTACGGCGGCGGCATGCGGATCTGCGCCGACGCCCGCATGGATGACGGACTGCTCGACGTCACGGTCGTCGGGGACTGCGACCGCACCACCCTGATCAAGGTCTTCCCCCGGGTCTACAAGGGCACCCACCTCGACCACCCCAAGGTCACCACCCACCGGGTGCGCTCCCTGACCCTCGACGCCCCCGGCACCACCGGCTACGCCGACGGCGAGCCGCTCGGCCCGCTGCCGCTCACCGCGGAGTGCGTCCCGGGCGCCCTGCGCGTCCTCGCTCCCGCCCCCGCAGCCCCGGGGACGGAGGCCTCCACAGCCCCCGGAGCCGGGCCTTCCGCATCCCCTCGATAAAGATCGCGTCACTGTCACAGGTGGCGGGTAGGCTCGACAACAAGATGACAGAGGACCTCACACCAGCCGAGGCGTACGCGGCCGCCCGCGCCCGCAACGCCGAGCAGGCCACCGCGCTGGCCCCTTTCCGCGAGATGTACGAGTTCGGTCTGGACCCCTTCCAGATCGAGGCGTGCCAGGCCCTGGAAGCGGGCAAGGGCGTACTCGTCGCCGCGCCCACGGGCTCCGGCAAGACCATCGTCGGCGAATTCGCCGTCCACCTCGCCCTCACCCAGGGCCGCAAGTGCTTCTACACGACCCCCATCAAGGCGCTGTCGAACCAGAAGTACGCCGACCTCGTCAAGCGGTACGGCGCCGACAAGGTCGGCCTGCTCACCGGCGACAACAGCGTCAACGGCGACGCCCCGATCGTCGTCATGACCACCGAAGTCCTCCGCAACATGCTGTACGCGGGGTCCCAGGCCCTCTCCGGCCTCGGGTACGTCGTGATGGACGAGGTCCACTACCTCTCCGACCGCTTCCGCGGCGCCGTCTGGGAGGAAGTGATCATCCACCTCCCCGAGTCCGTCACCCTGGTCTCGCTCTCCGCGACCGTGTCCAACGCCGAGGAGTTCGGCGACTGGCTCGACACCGTCCGCGGCGACACCGAGGTCATCGTCTCGGAGAGCCGCCCCGTACCCCTCTGGCAGCACGTCCTCGCCGGACGCCGGATGTACGACCTCTTCGAGGAGGAGACCGACCACGGCGGCCGCGGCGCGTCCCGGCGCGAGCTCAACCCCGACCTCCTCCGCCTCGCCCGCACCGAGAACACGCGCACGTACAACCCGCGCGACCGGCGACGCGGCAAGATGGTCCGCGAGGCCGACCGCGAGCGCGAGCGCCGCCAGCGCTCCCGGATCTGGACGCCCGGCCGGCCCGAGGTCATCGAGCGCCTCGACGCCGAGGGGCTGCTGCCCGCCATCACCTTCATCTTCAGCCGCGCCGGCTGCGAGGCCGCCGTCCAGCAGTGCCTCTACGCCGGACTCCGGCTCAACGACGACGACGGACGCCAGCGCGTCCGCGAGATCGTCGAGGCGCGCACCGCCGCCATCCCCGGTGAGGACCTCCACGTCCTCGGCTACTACGAGTGGCTCGAAGCCCTGGAGCGGGGCATCGCCGCCCACCACGCCGGCATGCTCCCGACCTTCAAGGAGGTCGTCGAGGAGCTCTTCGTCCGGGGCCTGGTCAAGGCCGTCTTCGCCACCGAGACGCTCGCCCTGGGCATCAACATGCCCGCGCGCACCGTCATCCTGGAGAAGCTCGTCAAGTGGAACGGCGAGCAGCACGCCGACATCACCCCCGGCGAGTACACCCAGCTCACCGGCCGGGCCGGACGCCGTGGCATCGACGTCGAGGGACACGCCGTCGTGCTCTGGCAACGCGGCCTCGACCCGGAGCACCTCGCCGGACTCGCCGGCACGCGCACGTACCCGCTGCGCTCCAGCTTCAAGCCCTCGTACAACATGGCGGTCAACCTCGTCGAAGGGTTCGGCCGGCACCGCTCCCGCGAGCTGCTCGAGACCTCCTTCGCGCAGTTCCAGGCCGACCGCTCCGTCGTGGGCATCTCGCGCCAGGTCCAGCGGAACGAGGAAGGCCTCGAGGGCTACCGGGAGGGCATGACCTGCCACCTCGGGGACTTCGAGGAGTACGCGCGGCTCCGCCGCGACCTCAAGGACCGCGAGACCGAACTGGCCCGCCAGGGCGCCGCCCAGCGCCGCGCCCAGGCCGCGAGCTCCCTGGAGAAGCTCAAGCCCGGTGACGTCATCCACGTCCCCACCGGGAAGTTCGCGGGCCTCGCCCTCGTCCTCGACCCCGGCATCCCGGCCGGCCGCACCAACGGCCACCGCGGCTTCGAGCACCACGACGGGCCGCGCCCCCTCGTCCTCACCGCCGAGCGGCAGGTCAAGAGGCTCGCCTCCATCGACTTCCCGGTCCCGGTCGAGGCACTGGAGCGCATGAGGATCCCCAAGTCCTTCAACCCGCGCTCCCCGCAGTCCCGCCGCGACCTCGCCTCCGCCCTGCGGAGCAAGGCCGGGCACATCAACCCCGAGCGCCACCAGAGGCAGCGCGCGGCGGCCGCCGACGACCGCGAGATCGCCCGGCTGCGCACCGAGATCCGCGCGCACCCCTGCCACGGCTGCGACGAGCGCGAGGACCACGCCCGCTGGGCCGAGCGCTACCACCGGCTCCAGCGCGACACCCAGCAGCTGGAGCGGCGCATCGAGGGCCGCACCAACACCATCGCCCGCACCTTCGACCGCATCGTCGCGCTCCTCACCGAGCTCGACTACCTGCGGGGCAACGAGGTCACGGACAACGGCAAGCGGCTCGCCCGGCTCTACGGCGAACTCGACCTGCTGGCCAGCGAATGCCTTCGCGACGGTGTGTGGGAGGGCCTCACCCCGGCCGAACTCGCCGCCTGCGTCTCGGCGCTGGTGTTCGAGGCGCGTCAGGCCGACGACGCCGTCGCGCCCAAGCTGCCCACGGGCAACGCCAAGGCGGCGCTCGGCGAGATGGTGAAGATCTGGGGACGTCTGGACGCCCTCGAAGAGGAGTTCAAGATCAACCAGGCGGAGGGTGTGGGGCAGCGCGAGCCCGACCTCGGCTTCGCCTGGGCCGCCTACCAGTGGGCCTCGGACAAGAGCCTCGACGAGGTGCTCCGCGAGGCGGAGATGCCCGCCGGCGACTTCGTCCGCTGGTGCAAGCAGGTCATCGACGTCCTCGGACAGGTCGCCGCGGCGGCGCCCAAGGAGAACAGCACGGTCTCCAAGAACGCCCGCAAGGCCGTGGACGCGCTGCTGCGCGGTGTCGTGGCCTACAGCTCGGTGGGCTGACGGGCTGACGGTTCTTTGGCAGGGGCCCGTGGCGTGCGCGCCGCGGGCCTCTTGGCATGCCGCCGACAGGCGTTGTCCACAGGTGGTTGTCCACAGGGGTGGCGCGTGCACGGGCCTTCCGCTTGCATGGACTCACAAGCAGGGCAGGTCAGTTGGGGAGGGGACGCACATGACCACGCAAGCCGGTCATCCGCATGCCGGGACGCGGGACGAGGGAGGGCCGACGGGGGCGGAGGCAGGCGCAGGGGGAGCGGCGTCGGCGGCTCCGGTTGTCGTCGAGGGGCCGCGAGGCGTGCCCTTCCTCGGGAACCTGCCGGCCTTCGGCAAGAACCCCCTCGCCTTCTTCGAACAGCTCCGGGAGCGCGGGGACTTCGTCCGCTGGCGCTTCGGCGGAAAGCCCTCGCTGTTCATCGCGCACCCCGACGCGGTCGGCGAGCTCCTCACCGAGGTCGAGCGCACCTTCGACCAGCCCGACCTCGGCATCGCCTTCCGTACGCTCCTCGGCGACGGCGTCATCGTCTCCAAGGGCGCGGACTGGCGGCGCAAGCGGTCCCTGGTGCAGCCCTCCGTCCGCCCGAAGCAGGTCCGTTCCTACGCGGCGACCATGGCCGAATGCGCCGTGGCCCTCGCGGACCGGTGGAGCGACGGGCAGCGGGTCGACATCAAGAAGGAGATGGCCGCCCTCACCCAGCTCATCGCCGTCCGCACCATCTTCGGCGTCGACACGGCGGCCGACGCCGAGGCCATCGGCCGGGCGATGGACATCGCGCAGAAGGAGATCGGGGCCGAGTTCAGCGGCATCGGAGCGGTGTTGCCGGACTGGGTCCCGACCCCCGGACGTGCTCGGATCAAGCGCGCCACCGCCGTCATCGACGCGGAGGTCTCCCGTGTCGTGTCCCAGCACCGTGACGGCGAGACCGAACGTCCCGACCTGCTGAGCCGCCTGCTCGCCGCCCGGGACGAGACCGGTGCGTCGCTCTCCGACCAGGAGATCCGGGACGAGACCGTCACCCTCTACATCGGCGGTCACGAGACCACGAGTTCCACCCTCGTCTGGGCCTGGTACCTGCTCTCCCGCAACCACCGGGTCCGTGAGGCCCTCACCGAGGAACTCGACCGGGTGCTCGCCGACCACGAACCGGGCTACGACGACTACTCCTCCCTGACGTACACCCAGGCGGTCATCAAGGAGACCCTCCGCCTGTACCCCACGATCTGGCTGATCACCGGCCTGGCCAAGGAGGGCGCCACCCTCGGCGGCATGCCCGTGCCCGCCGGCACCCGCGTCTGGTCCAGCCAGTGGGCGACCCACCGGGACCCCCGCTGGTACGGGGACGCCGAGGCCTTCCGCCCCGAGCGGTGGATCGAGCAGGACGGCGCACCGGCCGAGGAGATACCCGAGTACGCCTGGTTCCCCTTCGGCGGTGGCCCCCGCGTCTGCCTCGGCACCCGCTTCGCCCTCGTCGAAGCGGTCCTCGTCCTCGCGGTCCTGGCCCGCCGCTACCACCTGGACCTCACCACGGACGAGATCCTCCCGGTGCCCAGCCTCACACTCCAGCCGGACCGCGACGTCCTCGCCACGGTCCACGCCCGGAAGTGAGCCCGCCGGGGCGCCGATGAGGTGGGTTAGGGTCGCGGAATGGTTCAAGATCCCGAGAAGTTCGACACCGCGATGGCCACCTGGCAGGAATGGCAGGACGCCCCCTGGGGCCGCCTCCGCTACACGCTCGCCGAGGCGAACCTCATGCGCCACCTCGACGACGGGCCGGAGGGCGGGCCGCTGCGGATCCTCGACCTCGCGGGCGGCGACGGCGGCGACGCGATGCGGCTCGCCGCGCGCGGGCACCACGTCACCGTCGTCGACCTCGCGCCGGCCATGCTGGCCGCCGCCGAGGCGAGAGCCAAGGGGAGGGGGCTCTCGGAGCGGGTGACCTGTGTCCGGGCCGACGTGAACGCCTTGCCGGCGGACGTCGCCGCGGGTGGCTTCGACGTGGTGCTGTGCCACAACCTCCTGCAGTACGTGGACGACGTGCCCGGCACCCTCGCCACGGCGCTCGCCCCGCTGAAGGAGGGAGGGCTCTTCTCCGTGATGGCGATCAACCGGCACTCGGCGCCCCTGAACGTCGCCGTGCGGGAACTGGACCCTGCCGCGGCCCTGGCCGCACTCGACTCGGACCGGCTCCGGAACGAGATGTTCGACTCCGAGCTGACTCTCCACACGGCGGAGGAGATCATCCCGGTCCTCGGGGACCTCGGCTGCGGGGACGTGCGGCACTACGGCATCCGCAGCTTCTGCGACTACCTCACCGACGACGCGCGCAAGTACGAGCCGGCGTACTACGCCGACCTCGAACGACTGGAGCTCGCCACGACCGCGCGCGCTCCCTACATGCACACCGCGCGGCTCTTCCAGCTCACGGCACGGAAGCGGGCCGTGAGCTGACGGGCCGGTGGTTCAGCGCGTCGCGGCGGACAGGGCCTCGGCCAGGGCCCGCAGATCCGGGGCGCGCAGGACCCGGCCGGCGGAGCCGGGGAGGGGGACGTGGAGAGGGGACGTCCAGCGGGCGGGGATGGCGGCGGAGCCGTACACCGCGCCCGCGAGGGTGCCGGTCACGGCGGCGACCGTGTCGGTGTCGCCGCCCAGGTCGACCGCCGCGGCGAGGGCGTCCTCGAAGGAGTCGGTGGCGCGCAGCGCCCAGACCGCCGAGCCGAGGCAGGGCCAGACCGCCCCGTTGAACTCGGTCGCGTCGTCCGGGTGCCAGGCGGGGGCGAGCACCTTCGCCCACCGCTCCCGGTGCGCGGGGGCCACCTCGGCCAGCGTGGCGGGCAGGGCGGCGAGCGGGTCATCGCCGAGGAGGGCGACCCGCACCAGCTCGTGGAGGATCGCCGTGCCCTCCCAGGCGGCGCCGTCTCCGTGCGTCAGCGCGGCGATCCGGCGGGCGGCGTCCATCGTCTCCGCCCGCCCCCGCGCCGCGAAGTACACGGCCGAGGTCGAGGCGCGCATCAGTGAACCGTTGCCGGCGGCGCGGCTGTTGACCTGGAAGTGCAGTGAGGCCGCGATGTCCCAGGCGTCGCCCCCGAGGAGCACCTGCTCGGTCTGGAGTCCGATGTCCTTGGGTTCGGCCGCCGCCCAGCGCCGGAAGCGGTCGAAGACGTCCGGGAGGTCGAGACCGCCCCGTTCGAGGAGCGACTCCCCGAGCAGGACGGCCATCTGCGTGTCGTCCGTCGCCTCGCCCGGATCCCAGCCGCCGCCCCCGCACAACTCCCCGGCGCCGTCCGGGAATCGTTCCCGGAACATGCCGGGCAGGCCGAACTCGAAGGGCGCGCCCAGCGCGTCTCCCACGGCGGAACCCAGTACGGCGCCCACGGCGCGGTCGGTGTCTGACATCCGGTCAGGGTAGACGGCCCGGCCGGCGGCTGCTGCCGCTCACATCGGTGCCGGTGCCGGTGCCGGTGCCGGTGCAGGTGCCGGTGCCGGCCGTCGGGTCGTGCGCGCCATCCAGATCGCGCGGACGAGCAGGAACAGGGGCAGGCCGACGGGGGAGAGGAGGATGGTCAGGAGGAGCAGCGGGGCCATCAGGAGCGGCGGGACCGAGAGGCGGCGGGCCTCGCGGTACATCCACTGGCCGAGGAGGAGGTCCCAGGCGATGACCTGGGCCCAGAGCGCACCGGCGCCGTTCGCGAGCGCGGTGAGTTCGCGGAAGGTGTCGATGTCGGGGCTGCTGACCGCCGCCCACAGCTCGGGCAGGACGGGGGCCGCGAACACCGCCCAGACGACCAGGAGCGGCAGGACGGTCAGCGGGGAGGCCGCGAGCCGTTCGGTGCCCCGCCAGCGCGGCGCGAAGATCATGAGCAGCCAGACCGGCGCCGCCAGGAGGAACGTCAGCTCGAAGAGGAAGCCGGTCATGCCGCGACCTCCTCGGTGCGGGTGGTGGAGGCGGTGGTGGTGCGGAGGGACAGTGCCGCGGCCGCGCCGCCCAGGAGCACGATCGCCGCCGCGCCGGCGAGCGTCGCGCCGTCCGGTGCGAACAGCGCCTGGCCGCGCAGCGCCTGCCAGGTCAGCAGGACGAAGGTCGCCGCGTACGCCGCCGAGGCCGTGAGCGTGAGGCGCAGCCGGACCCGCTCGTCGGCGAGGCGGGCGAAGCCGGGGAAGCGGGCTGAGCGGGCGGCGAGAGCGGTGAGGACGATCAGCAGCAGCGGGAGCAGCTGGAGCGCGTGCATGCCGAAGAAGTGGGCGATGCGCAGGTCCCCGCCGGTGGTCGCCCAGCCGGTGAGCGGCATGGACGGGCCGCCGTCCGGGACGCCGACGCTGTGGGCGCCGCTGATCGGAGGGTTGTCGGCCTTCAGCTGCTCCGGCGTCGGACGGACCATCAGGAAGCCGACGGCGGCGCCCGCCAGGGCGATCAGGGAGGACAGCCGGACGGCCCAGGCCATGGCCCGGTCGAGGATCCGGGCACGGAGCAGGAGCACCGCGATGGCCAGGGCGCCCAGCCACAGCACGACGACGGTGGCGCCCATGATCTGGAAGACGGCGCTGTCGAAGGGCGTCGCCTGATTGAAGTGACTTCGGGTGCCCCGGATCACCTGGAGGGTGATGAGCACCATCTCGATCGTGCTCGCCACGGTGACCACCGTCCCGGCCCACCATCCCACCCGCCGGCCGCGGGGGAGCAGCGAGAGCATCCAGGCCAGTGAGAGCGCGTAGGCGATGAACGAGACCGAGAACTTGAACGGCTTGGTCCAGATCGGGACGCCGACCAGGATCCGGTCGTCGACGACCAGACCGACGGCGGAGACGAGGGCGAGGAGGCCCATCGAGGCGGCGAACCAGACCAGTGGGCGGTGCAGCCGGGTCGGCAGGGCGAGTGGGGCGGGCGCGGTGGGTGCGTTCGGCGAAGACATACGGATCCCCCCGTGGGAAGGTATAGATAGTGGCACTCGCCACTATCTGATAGCGCCACTATCTATGATGGGGGTGTCGGTCGGCAAGGCCGTAGAAGGACCGGGAAGGTGAACGCGCGGTGCGCATCGGAGAGTTGAGTCGCAGGACCGGGGTGTCCGTGCCCACGATCAAGTTCTACGTACGGGAAGGGCTGCTGCCCGCCGGAGAGCTGACCAGCCCCAACCAGGCCTCGTACGGGGAGACCCACGTGCAGCGGCTCCGCCTGATCCGGGCGCTCCTCGATGTGGGGGGCCTGTCGGTGGCGGGGATCCGCGAGGTGGTCATCGCGGTCGACGACCCGGAGCAGTCGGTCCACAAGGTGCTGGGCGCGGCGGCCAGCCGGATGGTGCCGCGCTACGAACGTGAACCGGGCGACGGGATCGAGGAGGCGCGGAAGCGGGTCGCCGCGCTGATCGAGGCGCGCGGCTGGCGCGCGCACCCTGCCGCCCCGGCGGCGGAGGCGCTCGCGACGGCCCTCGCGGCACTCGACGAGGTCGGCCATGGCGCGTTCGTCGAGGTCCTGGACGCGTACGCGGACGCGGCGGAGCGGGTGGCGCGGGCGGACCTGGACTACGTGGCGCACCACGTGGCGCGGGAGGAACTCGTCGAGAGCGTGGTCGTCGGCACGGTCCTCGGCGACGCGATCTTCTCCGCCCTGCGGCGCCTGGCCCAGGTGGACGCCTCGGACCGCATGTTCGGCCGGGCGACGTAGGCGGGTGACGCGAGGCGGGTGACGCGGGGCGCCGGGCGGGGCCCGTGCCGGGGGCGGTCACGCAGAGGCGTCCTGAGGCCGTGAAGGGGCCTTGCCGGTCGCCCACGCGGCCGGGCGGTCACGTTAAAGACGCCCTGAGGTCGTGAAAAGGGGCCCTGTCGGTCGCCCAGCGCCCTGCCCCGGTCGCCCAGCACCTTGCCGGTCGCACAAGGTGCTCTGAGGTCGTGAAAGGGCCCTGCGGCCACGCAACGCCCTGCGGTCGCTCAGGGCCCCCGGCGGTCCCGAGACGCCCTGCGGTCACTCAGGGGCCCCCGGCGGTCAAGACGCCCTGCGGTCGTCAGGGCCCCCGGCGGTCAAGACGCCCTGCGGTCGTCAGGGCCCCCGGCGGTCAAGACGCCCTGCGGTCGTCAGGGCCCCCGGCGGTCAAGACGCCCTGCGGTCGCCAGGGCCCCCGGCGGTCCCAACACGCCCCCCGTGGTCGCTCAAAGCGCCCCGCAGTCGTGAAAAAGAGCCCGGGGCTTTTGCCGCCCCGGGCTCTTCTCTCAGTTCTCCTGCTCGCGCTCCACCTGGTCGTTCCATTCGCGCTTGATCGCGCGCCACGCCTCGTCCGACTTGCCCAGGCGCCAGTAGCCCGAGATCGACAGGCGCTCGCGCGCCACGCCCCGGTCGAGGCGCAGGTGTCGGCGCAGCTCCTTCACGAAGCCCGCCTCGCCGTGGACGAAGGCGTGGACGTCGCCCGCCGGGAAGTCCAGGGCCGTGACCGCCTCGACCAGCGCCTCGCCCGCCGGGCGGTCGCCCCGGTGGAGCCAGGTCACGTCGATGCCCGTCCCCGTCGCGAGCTTCTGCTCCTCGGCCGCGTCCGCGACCTCGATCAGGACGTGCGCCCGCGCGCCCTCGGTCAGCTGCTCCAGGGCCACCGCGATCGCGGGCAGCGCGCTCTCGTCGCCCACGAGCAGGTGCCAGTCCGCCGCCGGGTCCGGGGTGTAGCCGCCGCCGGGGCCGAGGAAGCGCACCGTCTCGCCGGCCTGGGCGCGCGCGGCCCACGGGCCCGCCAGGCCCTCGTCGCCGTGGACCACGAAGTCGATGGTCAGCTCGTGGTGGACCGGGTCCCAGGCCCGCACGGTGTACGTCCGCGTCGTCGGCCACTGGTCGCGGGGGAACTCCGCCCGGATCCGCTCCATGTCGAAGGGCTCCGGGTAGGTGACGCCCTCCGGGGTGAAGAGCAGCTTCACATAGTGGTCGGTGTACGTGTCGGCCTCGAAGCCCTCGAGCCCGGGGCCTCCCAGCACGACCCGCACCATGTGCGGAGTGATCCGCTCGGTGTGCACCACGCGCGCTTCGGTGGCCTTCGGTGCCTTGCGGGCCGGCTGCTCTGCCACGACGGGCTCTCCTGACTCTGCGTACTTAGGTATGCCTAAGCTAGCATCCCGTGGCAAGAGGGGCCCGGTCCGGTCGGAAGATCCCGTCCCGTCAGCGCTCCAGGACCGGCAGCAGACGCCCGACGGCGCCGCCCAGACCCCAGCGCTTCACCAGCGCCTCCAGGGCCGCCGGGTCGCGGGGAGCGGCCGGCAGGGCCGCGTCGAAGTCGGGAAGCGGCACGTCGGCGGCGACCCGCACCACCGTCGGCGCCACGTCCAGGTAGGCCGCCGCCTCCACGATCCCGCGCCGCTTCGCCGGCGTCAGCTTCGACGTCCGGTCCTCCGCCGCCGCCCGGACGCCCGCCAGGTCCCCGTACTCCGTGATCAGCTGGGCCGCCGTCTTCTCGCCGATGCCCTTCACCCCGGGCAGCCCGTCGCTCGCGTCCCCGCGCAGCGCCGCGAAGTCCGCGTACTGCTCGGGCCGCACCCCGTACTTCGTGCGGATCAGCTCGTCGTCCACCAGGTCGCAGTCGCCGACGCCCTTGCGCGGGTACAGCACGCGCACGCCCCGGGCGTCGTCCACCAGCTGGAACAGGTCGCGGTCGCCGGTGACGATGTCCACGGGTCCCCCGGCGCGGCCCGCGAGCGTCCCGATCACGTCGTCCGCCTCGTATCCCGCCGCCCCGACCCGCGCGATGCCGAGCGCCGCCAGGACCTCCTCGATCACCGGCACCTGCGGGGACAGCGTGTCCGGGATCTCCTCCTCGTCCGGGCCCGTCTCCGTCTCCACGGCCACCCGGTGCGCCTTGTACGAGGGGATCAGGTCCACCCGCCACTGCGGCCGCCAGTCCTCGTCCCAGCAGGCCACCAGATCGTCGGGGCGGTGGTCCTGGACGAGCCGGGCGATGAAGTCGAGCAGCCCGCGCACGGCGTTCACCGGGGTGCCGTCCGGCGCCCGGACGGAGTCCGGCACGCCGAAGTACGCGCGGAAGTAGAGGCTGGCGGTGTCGAGGAGCATCAGGCGTCGCGTCACACCCCGATCATGCCGCACCCCACCGACAGTCCCCTCCGAGCGACAGGCCGCCCCGGCCCGCCCTTCTCCAGGACGGTTGCGTGACCCCCGTCACCTTTGCGTTTGCATCCTGTGAAGCCGGGCAGGCGCGAGCCCGGAGCGGAACCCGGTACGGAATTCAACGAAAAGGATCCCCGTACGCGACGGGCCCGCGGGCCGATCCCGCCCGCTCCACGGCCCGGCCGCGCGGGGGTGGTGGGGCCGTTCTTCATTGCTACCCGTGAGGTGTATGTGTCCAGGCTCCAGGCCGACCACCTGTACAAGGTGTTCGGCAGACGACCCGACGAAGCCGTCCGCAGGCTCGCCGACGGCGCCGACCGCGAGGAGCTGCGCGCCGAAGGGACGACCGCCGCCGTCGTCGACGCCGGCTTCACCGTCGAACCCGGCCAGATCTTCGTCGTGATGGGCCTGTCCGGCTCCGGGAAGTCCACCCTGCTCCGCATGCTCAACGGCCTGCTCGAACCCACCGCGGGCCGGGTCCTCTACGACGGCCACGACCTCACCGCGCTCTCCCCCCGCGAGCTGCGCGCGGTCCGCTCCACCAAGATCAGCATGGTCTTCCAGCACTTCGCGCTCTTCCCGCACCGAAACGTCCTGGAGAACGCCGCCTACGGCCTGGAGGTCCAGGGCGTGCCCCGCGCCGAGCGCGAGCCCCGCGCCGCCGAGGCCCTCGCACTGTGCGGCCTCGCCGGCTGGGAGAAGTCCTGGCCCGACGAGCTCTCCGGCGGCATGCAGCAGCGCGTCGGCCTGGCCCGCGCCCTCGCCACCGACGCCGACCTGCTCCTGATGGACGAGTCCTTCAGCGCGCTCGACCCGCTGATCCGCCGCGACATGCAGGACCAGCTCCTCGTGCTCCAGCAGCGGCTGAAGAAGACCATCGTCTTCATCACCCACGACCTCAACGAGGCGATGCGCCTCGGCGACCGGATCGCCGTCATGCGCGACGGCAGGATCGTCCAGCTCGGCACCGCCGAGGACATCCTCGTCCGCCCCGCCGACGACTACGTCGCCTCCTTCATCCAGGACGTCGACCGCTCCCGGGTGCTCACCGCCGCCGCCGTCATGACGGACGCCGTCGCCCCGGCCGACTGCGCCGACGACTGCGCCTGCCGGGCCGTCGGACCCGACACGCTCGTCGCCGACCTGTGCGCCGTCGCCGCCCTGGCCCCGCACCCCGTGACCGTCGAGGACACCGACGGCTCCGTCCTCGGAGTCGTACGGCAGGACAGGCTCCTCGCCGTCATGGGCGGTCTCGCGAAGGAGGAGGTGACCGCCCGTGCCTAGGCTCCCCCTCGGCCAGTGGGTCGACAGCTCCGTCGACTGGCTCCAGGCCCAGTTCTCCTGGCTCTTCGACGCCATCAGCACCGGCGTCACCGGCCTCTACGACGGCATCGACGCCGTCCTGTCCGCACCCCAGCCGCTGCTCTTCGCCGGCATCCTCGCCGTCGTCGCCTGGTGGCTGCGCGGCCTCGCCGCCGGCGTCCTGGCCTTCGCGGGCTTCGCGCTCGTCGACTCGGTCCAGCTGTGGGACGAGGCCATGGCGACGCTCTCCCTCGTCCTCGTCGCCACCCTCGTCACCCTGGTGATCGCCGTCCCGCTCGGCATCTGGGCGGCCCGCTCGAAGACCGTCAGCGCGGTCCTGCGGCCCGTCCTCGACTTCATGCAGACCATGCCCGCGATGGTCTACCTGATCCCCGGCATCATCTTCTTCGGCGTCGGCGTGGTCCCCGGCATCATCGCCACCATCGTCTTCGCGCTGCCCCCCGGCGTGCGCATGACCGAGCTCGGCATCCGCCAGGTCGACGGCGAACTCGTCGAGGCCGCCGAGGCGTTCGGCACCACCCCGCGCAACACGCTGCTGCGCGTCCAGCTGCCGCTCGCCCTGCCGACGATCATGGCCGGCGTCAACCAGGTCATCATGCTCGGCCTCTCCATGGTCGTCATCGCCGGCATGGTCGGCGGCGGCGGTCTCGGCGGCGCCGTCTACCGCGCCATCGGCAACGTCGACATCGGCCTCGGCTTCGAGGCCGGCGTCTCCATCGTCGTCCTCGCCATGTACCTGGACCGGATGACCGGCGCGCTCGGCCGGCAGGTCTCCCCGCTGGGCCGCCGCGCCGCCGCCAAGGCCCGCGCCGCGCTCGGCGCGAAGCGGCCCGGCGCGAAGCTCTGGGCCCACCGCCCGCAGCCCGTCGCCGCCCTCGTCGGCGTCGTCGTCCTCGCCCTCGTCGCCGGCGGCATGGGCTTCCTCGGCTCCGGCGGCGCGACCTCCACCACCGCCTCGGGCCCGAACGGCGGCCACGGCAAGAAGGTCACCATCGGCTACATCCCCTGGGACGAGGGCATCGCCTCCACGTACCTGTGGAAGGAGCTCCTGGAGCGCCGCGGCTACGAGGTCGAGACCAAGCAGCTGGAGGCCGGCGCGCTCTACACCGGTCTGGCCGGCGGGCAGCTCGACTTCCAGACCGACTCCTGGCTCCCCGTCACCCACGCCCAGTACTGGGAGAAGTACCAGAACAAGCTGGAGGACCTCGGCTCCTGGTACGGCCCCACGTCCCTGGAGCTCTCCGTCCCCTCGTACGTGAAGGGCGTCGACTCCCTCGCCGACCTCAAGGGGAAGGCCGGACAGTTCAAGGGCCGGATCGTCGGCATCGAGCCCAGCGCCGGAATGATGGGCATCCTCAAGGACAAGGTCCTCAAGGAGTACGGCCTCGAGGGCGAGTACAAGGTCGTCGACGGCTCCACGCCCGGCATGCTCGCCGAGCTGAAGCGCGCCTACGAGCGCAAGGAACCCGTCGCCGTCACCCTCTGGTCCCCGCACTGGGCCTACTCCGCCCACGACCTGAAGAAGCTCGACGACCCCAAGGGCTCCTGGGGCAAGGGCGACGGCATCCACACCCTCGCCCGCAAGGGGTTCGCCGCCGAGAACCCCGAGGTCGGCGCCTGGCTGAAGAACTTCAAGCTGACCGAGAAGCAGCTCACGGACCTCGAAGCCGTCATCCAGGAGACCGGCAAGGGCAAGGAGCAGCAGGCCGTCCGCACCTGGCTGGACCGGAACCCCGGCCTCGTGGAGAAGCTCGCGCCGCAGTAGCCGTCGCTGAGCCCTCGTGACTCCCTGAGGGCTCACTGGCCGAAAAGGGGTGGTCGCCGAACGTATTCGGCGGCCACCCCTTTCCGTCACGACGCGAAACCCCACCCGAAAGCTGCGTAAGGTTCAGGTAACCGACCGATACGAGCAGAGGGAGGGAGTCGACATGGACGAGAAGGAAGCACCCCGCGTGGGCGCGGCCGTCAAGAGGCGCCGCAGAGCGCTCCAGCTGACCCTGGCCGTCGTCGCCTCCCGCAGCGGCCTCTCCGTTCCCTTCCTCAGCCAGGTCGAGAACGAGCGCGCCCGCCCCAGCCGCCGCTCCCTCGAACTCGTCGCCGAGGCCCTGGAGACCACGGCCGGCGAACTCCTCGCCGCCGCCGAGGCCTCCCGCACCGTCGACGTCGTCCGCTCCGGGGAGCGCTCCCCGGCCCTGCCCCCGGGCGTCCGTGCGCTGGTCCGCGGCCGCCACCAGCTGCACGCCCTGGAGTTCACCGGCGAGCAGGACGCCGGGCGCGAGTTCCAGCACCGGAACGACGAGCTGTTGTACGTGGCCGACGGCGCCGCCGAGGTCGAGGCCGAGGGCCGCGCCTACCGGCTGGGCCGCGGCGACACCCTCTACCTCTCCGGCGGTGTACGGCACCGCTGGCGCGCCACCGAGCCCGGCACCCGGCTCCTCGTCGTCGCCGTCGGCGACCACGTGGAGGCCGAGGAGGAGTGACGGCCGTCCGGGGGAGCGTACGGAGGGTCGTCTCGCTCGTGCCGTCCCTGACCGAGGCCGTCGCCGTCACCGCGCCGGGCCTCCTCGTCGGCGCGACCGACTGGTGCACCCACCCCGCCGACCTCGACGTCGCACGCGTCGGCGGCACCAAGAACCCCGACGTCGCGGCGGTCACCGCGCTCCGGCCCGACCTCGTCCTCGCCAACGAGGAGGAGAACCGCGCCCCGGACCTCGCCGCCCTGCGGGCCGCCGGACTCGACGTCCTCGTCACCGAGATCCGCACCCTCGACCAGGGCCTGCGGGAACTGGAGCGGCTCCTCGCCGCCTGCGGCGCGCCCCGGCGGCCCCGCTGGCTCGACGAGGCCGAGGCGGCCTGGGACTCCGTCGCACCGCTCGGGCCGCTCACCGCCGTCGTACCGATCTGGCGGCGGCCCTGGATGGTCCTCGGCCGCGACACCTTCGCCGGCGACCTGCTTGCCCGCCTCGGCGTCCGCAATCTGTACGCCGACCACCCGGAGCGCTATCCGCGCCTCCCGCTCGACGAGCTCCGCGCCGCCGGCCCCGACCTCGTCGTGCTGCCCGACGAGCCCTACCGCTTCACGCCGGACGACGGCCCCGAGGCCTTCCCCGGGACCGCCGCCGCCCTCGTCGACGGGCGCATGCTCACCTGGTACGGGCCGTCACTGGCCGAGGCCCCGCGGGCTCTCGCCCGGGCCCTGCGAGCAGCGCACCGCTGAGCAGCCCCCGCAGGGTGTGGAGACCGGCCACCAGCCAGGCCGCCACGAGCACCACGTACAGGAAGATCGCGAGCCACCGGAACGCGGCCAGACCCGTGTGCTGGGCGAGGCCCTCGGCGCCGGTCACACAGGTCCCGACCGGGAAGGTGAACGCCCAGAAGGTCATCGCGAAGCCCATGCCGTGGCGCCGTGCCCGCAGCACCATCGCCCCGGCGAGCGCCAGCCACAGCAGCGCGAAGCCCATCACGGGGACCCCGTAGAGCACGGCGAAGGCCGCGAAGCCGTGTGCGTACGGGGCGGGCAGCACGCCCGCGGCCGAGTCGGCGAACTTGTTCGCGGCGGTCGTCGACTGGCCCAGCGGGCCGAGGACCAGGAAGAGGGTGGGGGTCAGCGCGAGCGGCAGCGGGCCGCCGGTGACGAGCCGTCCGAAGACCAGCGGCAGCATCACCAGGGTGGCGAGCAGACTGACGCCGAACATCGCGTAGCAGCCGATCAGCAGGGTCTGCTGAGCCTGCCCTGCGGGCAGATGGGGCACGAGCAGCGGGCCGACCGCGGCGGAGACCATGGGGGCGACGACCGGCAGCAGCCACACCGGCGAGGCGCTCTCGATCCGGTGGTGCACCACCATCAGGTACGGGACGGCCACCGCGGCCACCAGGCCGATCACCGTGCCGGCCGTGAACAGGACGGTGTCGACGGCGACGGCCGCCGGGAGCCCGATCCAGTCGCGGCCCACGATCACCGCCCCGCCGCCGACGGCGAGCAGCGCCATCGACAGACAGCCGTAGAACGGGGCCATCGCCGGATCCATGAGGTGGGCGCGGGCCTGGTCCCCGTGGCGGGCCCAGTGCGCGGCGCGGGCCGCGACCAGGGCGAGCAGCATCGCGAACGACAGGGCCCAGACCGCGGCGCAGGCCGTACGGAGGCCGGGCACGTCCACCGGGAGGGCGGTGCCCGCGTTGGCGACGATGGCCGTGCCCATCACGGAGGCGTACCAGTTGGGTCCGAGGTGACGGACGGAACGGGTCGACCGGGCGCCGGGGGTGCTGGCGCGGAGGGCCGGAAGAGAAGGTGCGTGGCTTGCCATGCACCGATCGTTTCGCGCCGGAACCGCCCCCACCAGGGACGTTGTGGCTATGAGGCCATAAGCTGACCTTATGAGCAGTGAGCCGGACAAGACGCCGACCCCCCTCCTCCACCGGGGCCTCTCCCACCGGGTCCCCGACCTCGGCGCGCTCGAACTGCTCCTCGCCGTCGCCCGGCACGGGAGCCTCGGCGCCGCCGCCCGCGAGGTCGGCATCACCCAGCCCGCCGCCAGCAGCCGCATCCGCTCGATGGAACGGCAGCTCGGCGTGGCCCTGCTCGACCGCTCGCCGCGCGGCTCCCGGCTCACCGACGCGGGCGCCCTCGTCACCGACTGGGCCCGGCGCATCGTCGAGGCGGCCGAGGCCTTCGACGCGGGCGCGCAGGCGCTGCGTGGACGGCGGGACTCGCGGCTGCGGGTGGCGGCGTCCATGACCATCGCCGAATACCTGCTGCCCGGCTGGCTGATCGCGCTGCACGCCCAGCGCCCCGACACCGCCGTGTCCCTCCAGGCCGGGAACTCGGCGGCCGTCGCCGAACGCCTCTTCGCCGGCGACGCCGACGTCGGCTTCGTCGAGGGCCTCGCCGTGCCCGACGGCCTCGACGGCGTGGTCGTCGCGCACGACCGGCTCGCGGTCGTCGCCGCGCCCTCCCACCCGTGGGCCCGGCGGCGGGGCCCGGTCGACCCGGCCGAGCTGGCCGCGACCCCGCTGGTCCTGCGGGAACGCGGCTCGGGCACCCGGCAGGTCCTCGACGCGGCGCTCTCCGCGCACGGCGGCCTCGCGCAGCCCCTCCTCGAACTCGCCTCCACCACGGCGGTGAAGGCCGCGGCGGTGAGCGGGGCCGGGCCGGCCGTCCTGAGCGAACTCGCGATCACCGAGGAGCTGGCGTCGCGCCGCCTCGTGGCCATCCCGGTGGAAGGGGTACTGCTCCGCCGAGACCTACGAGCGGTCTGGCCGGCGGGCCACCGCCCGACGGGCCCGGCGCGCGACCTGCTGTCGCTGACGCGGGGGTAGTCATGGTGGGGCGGGACCTGCTGCGGCTGACCCGCGGCTGACGAGACCGGCGCGACCTGCTGTCGCTGACCCGGCCCGTCCGGGCGGCGCCCCCGCCACCACCCGTGTGGGCAATCGTCCCTCCGCCAGACTTCGTCCGGGGGCCCCCAGGGGCGATGGGGGTCCCCCCCTGCTCGAGCGAAGCCGAGAGCTTGGGGGAGGGTGGGCACACGGGACCGCGCCCTTGCGGGCGCCTCCGCCCCCTGCGCCTGGACCCGTACCCCAGCGGTGCCGCACAAAGCAGTGCGGGTCAGGGCCCGGGAGCCTAGGCCCGGCAAGGGGCGCCGTCCGTTGTGCCCACCCGTTCCGCCCCAGCGGAACGATTGCCCACAACGGGTGGGCGCCGGGTCGTCAGACGTCCGTCGCGCGGAACGTCACCCGGCCCGACACCGTCGTCAGACGGACCGGGACGTCCGGCAGGTCCGTCGACGCGGTCGCCAGGGGGTCCGCCCCCAGCGCCGTCAGGTCGGCGCGGTACCCGACCGCCAGCCGGCCCGCCTCGTGCTCCTCGCCCGCCGCGTACGCCGCCGCCGTCGTCATGCCCCGCAGCGCCTCCAGCGGCGTGAGCGCCTGCTCCGGACCGTGTGGCGCCTGCCCGAGGTCGCGGCTCGGGCGTCGGTGGCGGGCCCCGGCCATCACCCCGAGCGGCGGGAACGGCGCGATCGGCCAGTCGGAGCCGAGGACCACGGTCGCACCCGAGTCCGACAGGTCGCGGCAGCGCCACGCGCGCGCGGCACGCTCCTCGCCGAGCCGCCGCGACCAGTTGTCCGTGTGGTCGGCGCGCGTGAAGTCGCAGCAGTGTGTGGGCTGCATCGACGCCAGGACGCCCAGCTCCGCGAAGCGGCGCAGCGTGTCGTCCGGCACCGTCTCGATGTGCTCGACCCGGTGCCGTACCCCGCCGCCGCCCGCCGTCCGCGCCTTCTCGACGGCGTCGAGGACGTGCCGTACGGCCGCGTCGCCGATGGCGTGCGTCGCGGTGGCCACGCCCGCCCGGTGCAGCTCCCCGACGATGCGGGTGTACGCCTCGGGGTCCGGCCAGAACGCGTGCGTGGATTCGCCGTGGCAGTCGGGGCGCTCCAGCCACGCCGTGCCGTTGTCGATGGTCCCGTCCATGAAGAGCTTCACGCCGGCGACCCGCCACAGTTCCCCGCCCGTGCCCTGCTGCTCGATCAGCGCGCGTACGCCGTCGGCGTCGGTGCCCGGCTGGCACCAGGGCGCGACCCGGAGCCGCAGCGGCAGCTCACCGGCCGCGTCGAGCTCCCCGTACAGGGCGAGGCTGTCGCCGTTGGCGTCCATCGCGTGACCGCCGGTGAGGCCCGCCGCCGCCATGGACCGCAGCGCCGCCGCGAGCCGCTGCCGGCTCTCCTCGCGCGTCGGCCGGGGGGCGACCCGCTCGATCAGCTCGCAGGCGGCGTCCTCCTGGAGCAGCCCGGTCGGACGCCCGTCGGCGTCGCAGACGATCTCGGCGGAGGCCTGGTCGAACGTGCGGGGGCCGTCGACCCCGGCGAGTTCGAGCGCCCGGCGGCTGGCCAGCGCCGAGTGGGCGTCGAAGAGCAGCAGGAAGGACGGCACGCCGTCGAGCACGGCGTCGAAGGGGGCGGTGTCGACGGGCCGTTCGCCGAAGACGTTCGGGTCCAGGCCCCAGCCGAACAGCCACTGCCCACGGTCGAGGGCCCGCACCTCGCGGGCCAGGGCCTCCCGTACGTCGTCGAGGTCGGCGCAGTACGACAGGTCGAGACCGTGGGTGAGTTCGGCGCCGGTCACCGGGTGCAGGTGGCCGTCGACGAGGCCGGGGGTGACGACGGCCCCCTTGAGGTCGACGACGGTGGTCGCCGGACCGGCCAGCGCCCGTATCTCGCGGTCGTCACCCAGGGCGGAGATCCGGCCGTCGTCGGAGACGGCGAGTGCGGTCTCCGGCAGGAACGCCCCCGTGCCGGGGTCGAGCAGACGGGCGGAGAGCAGGACGAGTCGGGTGCGCACGGGTGGCTCCAGGAAGAGTGCGGGAGGCGGTACGGGTGGCTGGGGCTGGGGCTGGGGCTGGGGCTGGGGCGGAGGGCGGAGGGCGGAGGGCGGAGGGCGGCGGCCTGAGGCCGGTGGGTGGGTGGGCCGGCGGTCCGCAGCGCGGCTTGACGCCGGCCGGGCCGGGGAGGGCGGGGTGTGCGTGAGCCTCACGACGGCCGCCCGGTGCGCCCGGGCGGCCGTCGTGAGTGCGGCTGGACCGGCCGGACTGGCTGGACCGGCTGGACCAGCTAGGCCTGTTAGACCGGCTGGACCAGCTAGGCCTGTTAGACCGGCTGGAGCGGCTAGGCCAGCTAGACCGGTTCGGCCGGTTCGGTCGACTCGGTCGACTCGGCGTGATCGGCCTGCTCGACCCCCTCGGTCTGCCCGGCCCGCTCGTCCCCTTCCGCCGGCAGTCGTACGTCGGTCAGCGCGCCGTGCGCCAGCCCGAGTTCGCGTTCCGCCGTGGTGATCGCCATGCGGGTCACGGCTGCGGGGCGGTTGCTGCGGTCCGTGTTGGCGTGGGCGCCGAGGCCGTCCAGGACCACCAGGATCTGGATGGCCGTCGCGCGCGGGTCCTCCGTCCGGAACTCGCCCCGCTCGACGCCCTCGCGGATGAGCCCTTCGAGGCGGTCATCGGAGGCGAGCTCCTGTTCGGCGACCCGGTCGCGCAGCACGGGCCGGTAGCGGCTGAGGTGCCGGGCGTTGATCCACAGGCGGCTGATGTCGTCGTACGCCGCTCCGGCCGAGAGGGCGAAGTAGCGCGCGAGGTACTGCGTGGGGGTCCCGTCGGGGCGGTCGGCGGGCAGCAGGGAGTCGAGCTCGCCGAGGGAGGCGACGCTGAACGCCTCGGCGACCAGATCCTCCGCCGACGGGAAGTAGTGGCTGATCAGACCGGGGCGTACGGCCAGCTCGTCGGCGATGCGCCGGAGCGTGACGCACTCCAGGCCCTCGGTCAGGGCGACCCGGGCGGCGGTCTCCACGATCTCCGCCCTACGGGCTTCGGGCGTTTTCCGAATTCTCTTGCGCTGGACGCTTGACGGCATACCGGTGATGCTATTGAGTGTGCGACCAATAAGCAACCAGGTGGGCATCACACGCACCGGAGGGCCGCATGGCTTCCACGATCCCCGACCACGGCGCCCCCCGCGCCGAGGTCCCCCCGCCGGCCGACCGGCCCGGCCGCATCGAGGCCCACGGCATCGACCACATCTCCGACGCGGAGCGCCACGGCGACCCGCGCGAGCTGTTCGCCGTCTGGGCCGCCGCCAGCGTCAACTACCTCAGCCTCGTCGTCGGCGGCGCCCTGGTCCTGATGGGCCTGAACCTCTGGCAGTCGCTCGCCGTGATCGTCGTCGGCAACCTCTTCAGCGTGCTCACCGGCCTGGTCGCCACCCCTGGGCCGGCCGCGGGCGCGCCCAGCGAGGTCATCACCCGCGCCCTCTACGGCGTCATAGGCAACCGCGTGAACAACGCGGTCGGCGGCTGGCTGGTCTCCGTCTGCTACTTCGCCCTCAACCTGGCCGCCGCCGCGACCGCCGCCTTCGCCCTGGTCGAGAAGACCGGCATCACGGCGAACACCCCCGTGAAGGTCGCCGTCGTCGTCGTCATCGCCGCGCTCACCCTCGGCATCAGCGTGTACGGGCACGGCCTGATCATCAAGCTGTACCTGCCGATCACGCTGGCCCTGGCCGGTGCCTTCACCGTCGTCGCTCTGGCGGTCTTCAAGCACGCCGACTTCTCGTACGTCCCCGCCGAGCGGCTGACCGGCACGGACCTCTGGGCCGTGCTCATCGCGGGCACGGCGATGGTCGCCTCGGGCCCGCTCTCGTACACCACGAGCGCCGACTTCTCCCGCTACCTGCCGCGCACGGCCTCGCCGAAGGCCGTCGCCGGCTGGACCGCGCTCGGCTCCTTCGTCCCGAGCGTCGTGGTCTGCGCGCTCGGCGCGTTCGCCGCGACGGCCGTCGACATGACCGACCCTCAGAACGCGCTCCAGGAGATCCTGCCCGGCTGGTTCACGCCCGTCTTCCTGCTGGCCCTGGTCCTGGGCACGATCTCCATCAACGCCCTGACCGCCTACAGCGCGGGTCTCGCCCTCCAGGCCGTCGGTCTGCGCATCCGCCGGACCGTCAGCGTCCTCTTCGACGGCGTCGTCGCGGTGGGCCTCACCCTCTACGGGCTGCTCGTCTCCAGCTTCCTCGACACCGTCAGCAACGCCCTCCAGGTGATCACCGTCCTGATCGGCCCGCTGATGGCCGTGTACGCGACGGACGTCCTGCTGCGCCGCAACCGGTACGACGGCGTCGCGCTCTCGGACGAGACCCCCGGCAGCCCCTTCTGGTTCACCGGCGGGGTCAACTGGGCGGGGGCCGCCTCCCTCGTGACGGGTGTGGCCGCCGCCGCGCTCTGCGTGAACACCCTCTACACCGGACCGGTCGCCGCCGCCGTCGGCGGCATGGACCTCTCGCTGCCGGTCGGCATGGTGGTCTCCACCGTGCTGTACGTGGTCCTGGGCCGCCGCGCGGTCGCGGCGACCACCGCGGCCCACTGAACCGCGGGGCGGCCGGAGCCCACCCCGGCCGCCCCGCTCCCTTTCCTGCAGAGGGCAGAGCTACCGGCCCGCCGCCTCGACCAACCCCCGCATCACGCGCAGGTCCTCGCCCATCTCCGGATGCCACTGCACGCCGAGCGCCCAGGCCGGCGCGGCCAGTTCCACCGCCTCCACCGTGCCGTCCTCCGCGTGGGCCGAGGGCGCGAGTCCCGTGCCGAGCCGGTCCACGGCCTGGTGGTGGTAGGTCGGGACCTCGGTGAGTTCGGGCACCAGGGAGGCGTACCGCGTGCCCGGCACCGGCTTCACCGCGTGCCGGCCGATCACGCCGACGGCCTCCACGTGCCCGTCCAGGTGCTGGATCAGCGTGCCGCCGAGCGCCACGTTCAGGAGCTGCATGCCCCGGCAGATGCCGAGCAGCGGGGTGCCGGAGGCCAGGGCCGCTTCGATCAGGGCCAGCTCCCAGGAGTCCCGGGCGCGGGCCGGCGGGCCGGTACGGGGGTCGGGCTCGGCCCCGTACCGTACGGGCTCGACGTCCGCCCCGCCCGCGACGACGAGTCCGTCGAGCCGGGCCACGACCGCCGCCGCGTCCTCGGGTCCGCCCGGCGGGAGCATGACCGCGAGCCCTCCGCTCTCCCGGACGAGCCGCGGGTACGGGGCGGGGAGCAGTGCGGCCTGCATGTCCCACACCCCCCAGCGGGCCTGGTCCAGATAGGTGGTCACGCCGATGAGCGCCTTGGTCACGGAACTTCCTCCAGAGGTGCGGAGCGTCGGGGGATCAGTCGCGTTCGAGTTCGGCCTCGGCCGCGGCGAGCGCCGCGAACTCCTCCTCGGGGGCCCGGGCCACCAGATGGTGCCGACTGTAGAACGCGAAGTAGGCGAGGGCGATCACGTACACCCCGAGTGCCATGAACGCCGCCGTCCGGTCCACCAGGAAGGTCGCGACGAGCGCCGAGAGGGCCAGGACGAAGGCCACGGAGGAGGTCGCGATCCCGCCGGGCGTGCGGTACGGACGGTGGAGTCCCGGCTCCCGGCGGCGCAGCACGATGTGGGAGAGCGCCATCAGGGCGTACGAGATGGTGGCGCCGAAGACCGCGATGTTCAGCATCCGCGCCCCGTTCCCGGTCCCGGCGGCGAGCGCGAAGCCGATGGCGCCCGGGATGAGGAGCCCCAGGTAGGGCGACTTGCGGCGGCTGGTGAGGGAGAGGAACCGGGGCAGGTAGCCGGCCCGGGAGAGGGCGAACAGCTGGCGCGAACCGGCGTAGATGAGGGAGAAGAAGGAGGCGACCAGGCCCGCGAGGCCCGCGTAGTTCACGAAGCGGCTGAGCGTCGTCGGGTCCCCGTCGCCCTGGAGCGCCACGACCAGCGGGTTGCCGGCCTCCTGGACGGCGGCCGAACCGCGCGCCCCGGTGGCGGCGAAGAAGGTCATGACCGCCAGCAGCACCAGGATGCCCATCGAGATCGCGAGCGCCCTCGGCATCGACCGCACGGGGTCCTTCGCCTCCTCGGCGGCGAGCGGCACGCCCTCGACGCCGAGGAAGAACCACATGCCGAAGGGGAACGCCGCCCAGATCCCGAGGAGTCCGAACGGCAGCCAGGAGTTCGATCCGAAGGCCTCGCTGTCGACCGGGATGTCGTTCAGGCCGTCGACGTGGAAGTCGGTGAGCGCGCCGAGCGCGAAGACGACCAGGGCCGCGACCGCGATCGCCGTCACGATCAGGCTGAAGCGCAGCGCCTCGCCCACGCCCCACAGGTGGATGCCGATGAAGAGCGCGAAGCAGACCAGGTAGACCGGCCAGCCGGACTCCAGGCCGAAGAGTCCGAGGGACTCGACGTAGTCGCCGATGAAGATGGAGATCGCGGCGGGGGCCAGGATGTACTCGATGAGGATCGCGGTGCCGGTGAGGAAGCCGCCCCAGGTTCCGAGCGCCCGGCGGGCGAAGCCGTAGCCGCCGCCCGCGGTGGGCAGGATGGCGGAGAGCTCGGCGAGCGCGAAGACCAGACAGGCGTACATCGCGCCCATCAGGACCGTGGCGACGGCGAGTCCGCCGAAGCCGCCCTTCGACAGGCCGATGTTCCAGCCGGAGAAGTCCCCGGACACGACGTACGCCACTCCGAGGCCGGTCAGCAGCAGCCAGCCGGCGCTGCCGCGGCGCAGGGCCCGGCGTTCGAGGTAGTCGTCCTTCGACGGCGTGGTGTCTTCGAGCGTCATGGCAGCGTCAGCTCCCCGCAACGGGCCCAATGGATTGGTCCCATACCTTTGCGGTGGCCGACGGGGCAGCGCAACCCCCCTGCGTTACTTTCGGGTTACGCGCCCGCCCCGCCGGTCCGCCCGTCCGCCCCGGAGCCCGCCCCGCCGGTCCGGCCGCTCGCCCCGTCCCGGCCCGCCTGCCCTCCCGTCACGTCAGGAAACCCCGCAGCAGCGCCGCCGTGCCCGCGCAGTGCTCCCGCATCACCTCGCGCGCCGCGTCCGCGTCCCCGTCGAGGACCGCCTCCACCAGGGCGGTGTGCTGGTGCTGGGAGTGCTCCAGATTGCGTACGAGCAGGGGGATGCAGTCCAGGAGGTCGTTCACCGTCGCACGGACGGCGGCGTACTGCGCCGTGAGCGTCGGCGAGCCGGAGAGCTCGGCGAGCGTGAGGTGGAGCAGGGTGTCCTGGCGGCGGTAATCGGCCAGCGGGGCGTCATGGGTGGCCGCGACGGCCGTCCGCAGCCGCTCGGCGCCCGCCGCGTCCAGGCCGTGGGCCGCGCACAGCCCGGCGGCCCCCACCTCCAGGACCTCACGGAAGCGCAGGGTGTCCTCCATGTCGACCGTGGCGATCCGGCGACGCAGCTCGTCCTCGTCGGCCGTCTGGACCCGGGGCAGCACGAACGTCCCGCCGTACCGGCCGCGCCGGCTCTCCACGAGCCCCTGTTCCTGGAGGACCTTGAGGACCTCGCGCAGGGTCACCCGGCTGATCCCCATCCGGTCGGCGAGCTCCCGTTCGGCGGGCAGCCGCTCCCCGCCGGGCACCAGGCCGAGGCGTACCACCTGGAGGATCTGCTCCAGGGCCTCCTCGAATCCGTTGCCCGCCCGCACCGGCCGCAGCACGGGCGTCAGCCGGTCCGCCGATTCACTCGTACTGGCCACGTTCTCGTTTCCCTTCCTCCAGCACTTCCCAAGCAATGGTCTTCCGCAATACCTTATGGCTTCCGGCAGGCCGAAGGAGGAGCAATCCCGTGGCAGACCGCACACCCCCGCTCACCGTCGAGGAGCTGCGCGCCCTCGTCGCGAGCGGCGAGATCGACACCGTAGTCCTGGCCTTCCCCGACATGCAGGGGCGGCTCCAGGGCAAGCGGTTCGCCGCACCGTTCTTCCTGGACGAGGTCCTCGGCCACGGCACCGAGGGCTGCAACTACCTCCTCGCCGTCGACACCGACATGAACACCGTCGACGGCTACGAGATGTCCTCCTGGGACCGCGGCTACGGCGACTTCGCGATGCACCCCGACCTCACCACCCTCCGCCGTCTCCCCTGGAACGACGCCACCGCCATGGTGACGGCGGACCTCGCCTGGGCCGACGGCAGCCCGGTCGTCGCCGCGCCCCGCCAGATCCTCCGCCGCCAGCTGGAGCGCCTCGCGGAGCTCGGCCTCACCGCCCACGTCGGCACCGAGCTCGAGTTCATCGTCTTCAGGGACAGCTACGAGCAGGCCTGGGACGCGAACTACCGCGGCCTCACCCCCGCCAACCAGTACAACATCGACTACTCCGTCCTCGGTACCGGTCGCATCGAACCGCTCCTGCGCCGCATCCGCAACGAGATGACCGGCGCGGGACTCACCGTGGAGTCCGCCAAGGGCGAGTGCAACCCCGGCCAGCACGAGATCGCCTTCAAGTACGACGAGGCCCTCGTCACCTGCGACCAGCACGCCGTCTACAAGACGGGCGCCAAGGAGATCGCCGCCCAGGAGGGCTGCTCGCTCACCTTCATGGCGAAGTACAACGAGCGCGAGGGCAACTCCTGTCACATCCACCTCTCCCTCCAGGACGCCGAGGGAAAGAACGTGATGGCCGGGGAGGACGGGCACGGCATGTCCGGGACCATGCGGCACTTCCTGGCCGGACAGCTCGCCGCCCTCCGTGACTTCTCCCTCCTCTACGCCCCCAACATCAACTCCTACAAGCGGTTCCAGCCCGGCTCCTTCGCGCCCACCGCCGTCGCCTGGGGCCACGACAACCGCACCTGCGCGCTCCGGGTCGTCGGCCACGGCCGCTCCACCCGCTTCGAGAACCGCCTCCCCGGCGGCGACGTCAACCCGTACCTCGCCGTCGCCGGCCTGATCGCCGCCGGACTCCACGGCATCGAGCAGCGCCTCGAACTGCCCGAGCCCTGCACCGGGAACGCGTACACCGCCGAGTACGCGCACGTCCCCACCACCCTGCGCGAGGCGGCCGAACTCTGGGAGACCAGCGAGATCGCCAAGGCCGCCTTCGGCGCCGAGGTCGTCGCCCACTACCGCAACATGGCCCGCGTCGAACTCGACGCCTTCGACGCCGCGGTGACCGACTGGGAGCTGCGCCGCTCCTTCGAACGTCTCTGAGAGGAATGAGTTGCTCCAGGTACTGAACCCGGCGACCGAGGAACTCGTCGCCACCGTCCCCGCCGCCACCGCGGCCGACGTCGACGCCGCCGTCGTACGGGCGGCACGAGCCCAGCGCGGCTGGGCCGCCGCCACGCCCGCCGTCCGGGCCCGGCTGCTCCGCCGCTTCGCCGCCGTCGTCGACGACCACGCCGAGGAACTGGCCCGCCTGGAGGTCACCGAGGCGGGCCACACCCTCGGCAACGCCCGCTGGGAGGCCGGCAACGTCCGCGACCTGCTCGACTTCGCGGCCGGGGGAGTGGAGCGCCTCAACGGCCGCCAGATCCCGGTGGCGGGCGGCCTCGACATCACGATCCTCGAACCGCTCGGGGTCGTCGGCGTCATCGCCCCCTGGAACTTCCCCATGCCGATCGCCGCCTGGGCCACCGCACCCGCCCTCGCCGCCGGCAACGCCGTCCTCCTCAAGCCGGCCGAGACCACCCCGCTCACCGCGCTGCGGCTCGCCGAACTCGCCCTGGAGGCGGGCCTCCCCGAAGGCCTCTTCCAGGTCCTCCCCGGCACCGGACCCGTCGCCGGGAACGCCCTCGTCGAACACCCCGGCATCGCCAAGATCGTCTTCACCGGCTCCACCCGGGTCGGCAAGTCGATCATGGCCAAGTGTGCGGACCAGGTGAAGCGGGTCACCCTCGAACTCGGCGGCAAGAGCCCCAACATCGTCTTCGCCGACGCGGACATCGAGGCGGCGGCGGCCGCGGCCCCGATGGCCTTCCTCGACAACAGCGGCCAGGACTGCTGCGCCCGCACCCGCATCCTCGTCCAGCGGAGCGCGTACGACCGCTTCCTGGAGCTCCTCACCCCCGCCATCGAGGAGATCGTCGTCGGCGACCCGCTCGACGAGCGCACCCAGATGGGGCCCCTCATCTCCCGCGCCCAGCTCGACCGCGTCCGCTCCTACGTCACCGAGGACCTCCCGGCCATCCGCGGCAAGGCGCCCGAGGGCCCCGGCTTCTGGTTCCCGCCGACCGTCCTCACCGACGTACCCGAGGACGCGCCCTGCGCCGTCGAGGAGATCTTCGGACCCGTCGCCGTCGTCCTCCCCTTCGAGGACGAGGCCGACGCGATCCGCCTCGCCAACGCCACCCCGTACGGCCTGTCCGGCTCGATCTGGACCCGGGACGTCGGCCGCGCCCTGCGCGCCTCCCGCGCCGTCCGGGCCGGCAACCTCTCCGTCAACTCCCACTCCAGCGTCCGCTACTGGACCCCGTTCGGCGGCTACCAGCAGTCCGGCCTCGGCCGCGAACTCGGCCCCGACGCCCTGACCGCCTTCACCGAAACCAAGAACGTCTTCATCAGCACGGAGGGCCCCGCACTGTGAGCAACGAGATCATCTGCCGCCGCCTGGTCGGCCGCACCGCCGTCATCACCGGAGCCGGCAGCGGCATCGGCCTCGCCACCGCCCGCCGTCTCGCCTCCGAGGGCGCCAACGTCGTCTGCGGCGACATCGACGAGACCGCGGGCAAGGCCGCGGCGGAGGAGGTCGGCGGCACCTTCGTCCAGGTCGACGTCACCGACCCCGAGCAGGTCGAGGCGCTGTTCAAGACCGCCTTCGACACCTACGGCTCCGTCGACATCGCCTTCAACAACGCCGGCATCTCGCCGCCCGACGACGACTCGATCCTGGAGACCGGCCTGGAGGCCTGGAAGCGCGTCCAGGACGTCAACCTCACCTCCGTCTACCTCTGCTGCAAGGCCGCCCTGCCGTACATGCGCCGCCAGGGCAAGGGCTCCATCATCAACACCGCCTCCTTCGTCGCCATCATGGGCGCGGCCACCAGCCAGATCTCGTACACCGCCTCCAAGGGCGGCGTCCTCGCCATGTCCCGCGAGCTGGGCGTCCAGTTCGCCCGCGAGGGCATCCGCGTCAACGCCCTCTGCCCGGGGCCGGTCAACACCCCGCTGCTCCAGGAGCTGTTCGCCAAGGACCCCGAGCGGGCCGCGCGTCGCCTCGTCCACATCCCCGTCGGCCGTTTCGCCGAGGCCGAGGAGATCGCCGCCGCCGTCGCCTTCCTCGCGAGCGACGACTCCTCCTTCGTCAACGCCAGCGACTTCCTCGTCGACGGCGGTATCTCCGGGGCGTACGTGACCCCCCTCTAGGCCCTCGCCGCCGCCACCCCCTCCCCCCCCACCCGACAGCCGGGCGTCGCAAGGCGCCCGGCTGTCCTGCGTCCATCCAGGAGAGTGTTCATGAACGACAGGCTCCGCACCTCCGCCGCGGCGGCCGCCCTCGCCCTCGCCGCCACCGGTCTCCTCCCCGCGGCGAACGCCGAGGCCAGGCCCGCCGCATGCCCCACCCTGAAGGTCTCCGACGGCTGGTACGGAGACAACAAGGCCCGCATCGACGCCCTGATCGCCGACCACTGCGCCGACGAGCGCGCCGACGAGCGCGGCCGGAAGCCCGTCGCGGTCTTCGACTGGGACAACACCGTCATCAAGAACGACGTCGGCGACGCCACCTTCTACTGGCTGCTCCGCAACGACCGCATCCGGCCCCCGAAGGACGGCGACTGGTCCACCACCAGCCGCTGGCTCACCCCCGAGGCCGCCACCGCCCTCGGCGAGGCCTGTCCCACCGGCGTCCGCACCCTCCCCACGGCCACCGACACCCGCTGCGCCGACGAACTCCTCTCCGTCTACGGATCCGGTGCCACCACCGGCGGGAAGACCGCCTTCGCCGGCCACGACCACCGCCGCATGGAACCCCAGTACGCCTGGCTCGCCCAGCTCCTGCACGGCTGGACCACCCGCCAGGCCGCCTCCTTCGCAGCCGCCGCCCGCGCCGAGAACCTCGCCGCCCCGCAAGGCGCGACCCAGCGCGTCGGCAGCTCACAGGTCACCGGCTGGGTCCGGTACTACGACCAGCAGCGGGACCTCATCCGTGCCCTCCAGGACGGCGGCTTCGACGTCCGGATCGTCTCCGCCTCACCCGAGCCCGTCGTCGACGTCTGGGCGAAGGGCGTCGGCATCGACCCCTCCCACGCCCTCGGCATCCGCAACACCACCGACCACGGCCGCCTCACCAGCCACCTCAAGGGCTGCGGCACCGTCCAGGACGGCCAGGACGCGATGATCACCTACATCGACGGCAAGCGCTGCTGGATCAACCAGGAGATCTTCGGCGTCCGGGGCCCCGCTGCCGAACGCGTCCAGCCCGCCTCCCGCCGCCAGGTCTTCGCCGCCGGCGACTCCGACACCGACGTCTCCTTCCTGCGGGACGCCACCGGACTGCGCCTGGTCCTCAACCGCAACAAGAACGAACTCATGTGCCGGGCGTACGAGAACGGCGACGGCCGCTGGCTGGTCAACCCCATGTTCATCGAACCGAAGAAGCGGAAGGCGACCCCGTACCCCTGCGCCACCACCGGCTACACGGCGAGCGACGGCACGGCCCAGCCGGTCCGGCGTGACGACGGCAGCGTCGTCCCGGACCAGCTCGACTCCGTCTCCTAGAGGAAGGTCATCCCCTCACCCCGGTACGTGGGCACCGTCGCCGAGACGCGGTCGCCCTCGACCAGGTGCAGGCTCTCGAACCGCTCGCACAGCTCCCCGGCCTTCGCGTGCCGGAACCAGACCTTGTCGCCGATCCGCAGATCGTCGGCGGGCGAGCCGAGCAGCGGGGTCTGCACCTCGCCGGGACCCTCCTGCGGGTCGTACCGCAGCCCCTCCGGCAGATACGGGACGGGCAGCCGGTCCGGGCCGGCGGCACCCGACGCCGGGTACCCGCCGCCGAGCACCGTCACCACGCCCACGCCCGGGCGGCGGACCACCGGCTGCGCGAAGAGCGCGGCCGGGCGCCCGCTGAAGGACGTGTAGTTGTCGAAGAGGCGCGGCACGAACAGGCCCGAACCGGCCGCGATCTCCGTCACCGCGTCCTCGGCGGCCGTGTGCTGCACACTCCCGGTGCCGCCGCCGTTCACGAACTCCAGCTCCGGCGCCACCGCCCGTACGGCCCGCACCACGGCCGCCCTGCGGTCCGCCAGCTCCTTGCGGGCGGCGGACTGCATCAGCCGGATCGCCCGCGAGCGCAGCGGCCGGCCCGCGAGCGCGTCACCGACCCCGGCGACATGCCCCTCGTACGCCATGATCCCGACCAGCCGGAACCCCGGCCGCCGCACCACCGAGCGGGCCAGCTCGGCCAGGTCGGCGGGGGTCCGCAGCGGGGAGCGCCGGGCCCCGACCCGTATCCTCCCGCCGAGCAGCTGGAGGGCGGTGTCCAGCTCCAGACAGACCCGCACCTCCTCCGCCCCGCCCGCCCGCGAGGCGTCGATCAGATCGAGCTGCGCCACGTCGTCCACCATCACGGTCACGGCGGCGGCGAGCTTCGGATCCCGCGCGAGCTCCCCGAAGCCGGAGCGGTCGGCGGAGGGATAGGCGAGGAGGACGTCCTCGAAACCGGCGCGCGCCAGCCACAACGACTCGTCGAGCGTGAACGACATGATCCCGGCGAAGCCGTCGCGCGCCAGCACGCGTTCCAGCAGGGCCCGGCACCGCACGGACTTGCTCGCCACCCGGACCGGCTTGCCTCCGGCCCGGCGCACGAGGTCCGCCGCGTTGGCGTCGAAGGCCTCCAGATCGACGATCGCCACGGGCGCGTCGAGGTGAGCGGTGGCCCGGTCGTAACGGGCCCGGTCGGCGGCACGGGGAGTCATGGCCCGAGCTTGCCAGACAGGTTTACGGGTGGGTAGCCCCTGGGTTCCCGTGCGCGGGGGAACAGCCCGTAGAGTGACGGGCATTGTCGACACGAGCGCGGGGGGACGGGGATGACCGGCGAGCACCGCCCCACGACCTCCCGCATCACGGACGCCCTGCTCCCGGCGGATCCCCCTGCGGTGGAGACGACGACCCGCCTCCGCCCGATCCGTGCGACGGACCCGCCGCCGAGCCCGGCAACGCCCGCGCAGCCCCGGCCGACGCCCCCCGCACCGCCCGCCCGGGCAACCACGCCCCCGCTTCCGCCCCGGCCTGCGGCAGCCCCGCCAGCCCCGCCCCGGCCCGCGCCAGCCCCCGCGCCGCCCACGACCGGCCCCGCCCGGCCCGCTGCCGCCCCTTCGGGGCCGACGGTCACGCCGTCCACCCCGCCCCGGCCCGCGGCAGCCCCCGCGCGGCCGACGACCGGACCTGCCCGGCCCACGGCCGCCTCCGTCCGGCCCGCGACCGCCCCTGCCGGGCCCACGGCCGCCTCCGTCCGGCCCGCGGCCGCCCCTGCCCGGCCCACGGCCGCCTCCGTCCGGCCCGCGACCGCCCCTGCTGGGCCCACGGGCGCGCCGCCCCGGCCCACGGCCGGACCCGCCCGGCCGGTGGCTGCTCCCACAGGCGCCGCGGCTGCCACCTCCGGGCCCTCGGCCGCCCCGCCCCGGCCCACGGCCGGACCCGTCGCGCCCACCCAGGCGCCGGTCGGCCCCCCTCCCGTAAAGACGCGGTCCCTCCCTCCGTACGGCCGCTCCTACGGTCCCGGCCCCCTGCCGCCCGAGGTGCCCGTCGAGATCACCACGCGGCTGCGGCCCGTGCGGGAGCGGCGTACCGGGCGGACCCTCGTCGTCGCCGTCTGTGCCGTGCTCGGGTTCGGGCTCGTCGGCGGTGCCCTCGCCGGTGTGTGGCTGGCCGCGGCCGAGCCCGGCAAACCCGTCGAACCCGTCGGGTACACCGAGGCCAAGGACCTCTGGCACAACGCTCCCGTCGACACCCTCTTCCCCCGCACCCTCGCCGGCCCCGGCGCCGGCCCCGGCGGCGCGGCCCGCACCTGGACCCGGATCGTCGTCGCCCCCGACGCCGCCTGCACCCCCGCCGTCCTGCCCAAGGGCCTCCGCGCCACCGTCGAGCCGCTCGGCTGCGCGCGCGTCCTGCGCGCCACCTACACCGACGCCACCGCCAGCAGCGTGATCACCGTCGGCCTCGTCTTCACCCGCGCCGACGCCGCCACCCAGCGCACCCTCGGCCAGGACCTCACCACCCGCCTCGGCACGGACGTCCCCCCGGCCCTCCCCGGCCCCGGCACCGTCGCCGCGCGGTTCGGCGCCCCGCAGCGCGCCGCCTGGTGGCTGAACGCCCCCGCCGACCTCCCCGTCGTGGTCACCGCCGTCTCCGGCTTCGCCGACGGCCGGACCGTCGACGGCGGCGCGGTGCCCGCCGACCGGGCCATGACCGCGAACCGTACCGACGCCACCGCCCAGTCCGGCCTGGGCCACGAGGCCAAGGGCATCACCGAACGCCTCGTACGACTGCTGCGCACGGCCGCCACCACGGCCGCCAAGGAGAACGCCCGGTGATCCGACCCACCCACCGCCGGGCACGCGGCGGCGCGGTCGCCCTGCTCGCCGCGGCCTTCTCCGTCCTGCCCGCCACCACCGCCCCCGCGCACGCCGACACCATCCGGGCCCGCCAGTGGGGCCTCGAAGCCCTCCACACCACGGAGGCCTGGCGCACCACCAAGGGCAAGGGCGTCACCGTCGCCGTCCTCGACACCGGAGTCGACGCCGACCACCCGGACCTCGCGGGTTCGGTCCTCACCGGACGCGACCTCGTCGGCTTCGGGGCCTCGCGCGGCGACCGCGCCTGGGCCCGGCACGGCACCGCCATGGCCGGCATCATCGCCGGGCACGGCCATGGCCCCGGCGCCCAGGACGGCGTCCTCGGCGTCGCCCCGGACGTCCGGATCATGCCCGTACGGGTCATCCTGGAGTCCACCGACAAGGCTCGCGACAAGGCCCGCAAGACCCGGGGCACCGCCCTCGCCGAAGGCATCCGCTGGGCCGCCGACCACGGCGCCGACGTCATCAACCTCTCCCTCGGCGACGACTCCAAGTCCGCCCACCCCGACGCGGGCGAGGACGCCGCCGTCCAGTACGCCCTCGCCAAGGGCGTCTCCGTCGTCGCCTCCGCGGGCAACGGCGGCGAGAAGGGCGACCACATCTCCTACCCCGCGGCCTACCCCGGCGTCATCGCCGTCGCCGCCGTGGACCGCTACGGCACCCACGCATCCTTCTCCACCCGCCGCTGGTACGCCACCGTCAGCGCCCCCGGCGACGACATCGTCATCGCCGACCCCGACCGCCGCTACTACGAGGGCTGGGGCACCAGCGCCGCCGCCGCGTTCGTCTCCGGGGCCGTCGCCCTCGTCCGCTCCGCGCACCCCGACCTCACGCCCGCCCAGGTCAAGCGGCTGCTGATCGCCACCGCCCGCAACCGGCCGAAGGGCGGACGCAGCGACGCCAAGGGGTACGGGACGGTCGACCCGGCCGCCGCGATCGCCGCCGGGGGCAAGATCAAGGGCGGCGACCCCAAGAACACCGCCACCGGCTACCAGGGCCGGTACTTCGGGCCCGGCCCGCTGGCCGCCCCCGAGGAGAGCCGCCCCTTCGGTCTGCTCGCCCCCGTCGCCGGCGGACTCGGCGCCCTGCTGCTGCTCACCGCCGTGATGGTGAGGCGCGCCCACCGGGCCTCCTCCTGACCTGGGGGGTGTCCGGCCGGGCCCGGCCCGGCGGTTAGGCTCGGTGCGTGGCGCTCAAGAACATCCCGGACCCCGGTTTCTCCGAAGACGACGGCACCGCCGACCCGCGGCTCGCCGCGGCCCTCGCGGCCTGGGCGGAGGACAGAACCGCCCACGGCCCGGTCCTCGAAGCACTGAAGGGGGCCCGGCTTCTGGTCCCCGTGGTCGCCATGCTCGGCGAGGTCGAGACCGACCCCGAGACGGGCCTGAAGCGGGAGAAGACGAGCGACATGGCCGTCCCCACCCTCACGGCCGGCGACCGGCGGGCCCTGCCCGCCTTCACCTCGATCGCCTCGCTCGCCCTCTGGGACCCGGCCGCCCGGCCCGTCGCGGTCCCGCTGCAGCAGGCGCTCGCGGCCCTCGTCCACGAGAAGGCCGACACCCTGGTCCTGGACCTGGCCGGCCCGGTGCCGTACCAGGTGACCGGCTCCGCCCTGCTCGCCCTCGCGGAGGGCCGGGCCGGTACCGACCCGCTCGACGACCCGGCCGTACGGGAAGCCGTGCGCGCCGCCGTCGCCGCCGAGCCCGCGGTGCTCCGCGCCCACCTGGGACCCGGCACCGCCGACGGCACCGTCGCCCTCGTCCTCGACGCGGACGCCTCCGCGGCGGAGGCCGCCCAGCGCGTGGCCCGCGCCCTGGCCGCCGACGAAACACTGAGGGCCCGCCTGGTGCGGGGCCTCGACCTGGCACTCCTGCCGGCCTCGGCCACCCCTCCGGGCGAGCCCTTCTACGTGAGGAACTAGGCGCGTCTGGCCGTACACCGGCCCTGTGACTGTTGTCTTCCGGGGGCGCCTCCCCGTACCCCCTCCCGGGGGGCGCGGCCCCCGTACCCCCGGGAGGACGACCAGGTCCTAGCCGTACACCGGCCCCGTGTACTTCTCGCCCGGGCCCTGGCCCGGCTCGTCCGGGATCAGGGAGGCCTCGCGGAAGGCGAGCTGGAGGGACTTCAGGCCGTCCCGCAGGGGAGCCGCGTGGAAGGAGGAGACCTCCGTCGCGCCGGCGTCCAGCAGGCCCGCGAGCGCGTGCACCAGCTTGCGCGCCTCGTCGAGGTCCTTGTGCTTGTCGCCCTCCTCGGTGAGCCCGAGCTTCACGGCGGCGGCGCTCATCAGGTTGACGGCGACGGTCACGATCACCTCGACCGCCGGGACCTCGGCGATGTCGCGGGTCATGGATTCGAAGTCGGGGGTCTCGGGGGAGTCCGGGGACTCGTTCTGGGGCGTCTCGCTCATGCCTCATACGATATGCCGGTACACGGTTCGCGGAGACCGCCGGGTCCTGCTAACCTTGTGTAACGACCGGCCGGACACCTGCGTGCCCGGCCCACAAGTGGAGGCTCCGTACTCCCACCTGACCACCCTGACGGGTGGCGGGTCACCGGTCAGGTGGCGCCCATCGTTCCGTACGGACGATGGAGCCGCCCGATGTGCGCCCCGCGGTTGACCGCGGCGGTGCTCCGGTATTTCTTTGGAGCCCCGCCTGTGTCCCGTCCGGGGCATTTTTCATGTACCGGCTCGGTTGGTCTTCAAAAACAGACGTTGCGCGTCCGTCCGCCAGGCGGTCGCGTGGTGCTACCTAGGAGGATCCATCAGCGCCGAGCCCCGCATCAACGACAGGATTCGCGTTCCCGAGGTGCGACTTGTCGGACCCAGCGGCGAGCAGGTCGGGATTGTTCCGCTTGCCAAGGCCCTGGAGCTCGCACAGGAGTACGACCTCGACCTGGTCGAGGTCGCGGCGAACGCCCGTCCGCCCGTGTGCAAGCTCATGGACTACGGGAAGTTCAAGTACGAGTCGGCCATGAAGGCCCGTGAGGCGCGCAAGAACCAGGCGCACACGGTCATCAAGGAGATGAAGCTCCGGCCGAAGATCGACCCGCACGACTACGACACCAAGAAGGGTCACGTCGTCCGGTTCCTCAAGCAGGGCGACAAGGTCAAGATCACGATCATGTTCCGTGGTCGTGAGCAGTCCCGCCCCGAGCTTGGATTCCGGCTGCTGCAGCGGCTGGCGTCGGACGTCGAGGAGCTTGGCTTCATCGAGTCCAACCCGAAGCAGGACGGCCGGAACATGATCATGGTTCTCGGCCCGCACAAGAAGAAGACCGAGGCCATGGCCGAGGCGCGTGAGGCGCAGGCCGCACGCAAGGCCGAGCGCCAGGGCGTCACCGCCGAGGAGGCGTCCGAGGCTCCGGCCGACGAGGCCCCGGTCGCCGAGGCCCCGGTCGCCGAGGCTTCGGCCGACGCTCCGGCCGAGACCCCCGAGGCGTGAGCCGACGGGCTGCCATCCAGGCAGCCCGGGGCCCCGCCCGGAACCACCACACGAAGAATTGACGCTCCCGTTCGTCCGGTGCCAGCACCGGGGGGAGCGCCACTGACGAGGAGATACGGCGCGATGCCGAAGAACAAGACGCACTCCGGTGCCAAGAAGCGCTTCAAGGTCACCGGCTCCGGCAAGATCCTGCGCGAGCGCGCCGGCAAGCGCCACCTGCTCGAGCACAAGTCGTCCAAGCTGACGCGTCGCCTCACCGGCAACGCCGAGATGGCCCCGGGCGACGCGGCCAAGATCAAGAAGATGCTGGGCATCTGATCTGATCACCCGCCCTCGGCGACGAGGGCTTCCGGCCAGGTCCGGGACCCATTCGTTTTTCGGGTCGTGTGAGTCCAACCACGACCCCGCTACAAGGAGTTAACAAGTGGCACGCGTCAAGCGGGCAGTCAACGCCCACAAGAAGCGCCGGGCGATCCTCGAGGCGGCCTCCGGCTACCGCGGTCAGCGCTCGCGCCTGTACCGCAAGGCCAAGGAGCAGGTCACCCACTCGCTGGTCTACAACTACAACGACCGCAAGAAGCGCAAGGGCGACTTCCGTCAGCTGTGGATCCAGCGCATCAACGCCGCTGCCCGCCTGAACGGCATGACGTACAACCGCCTCATCCAGGGTCTGAAGGCCGCCAACATCGAGGTGGACCGCAAGATCCTCGCCGAGCTGGCCGTCAACGACTCCAACGCGTTCGCCGCGCTGGTCGAGGTCGCGCAGAAGGCCCTGCCGGCCGACGTCAACGCCCCGAAGGCCGCCGCCTGATCTTCCAGGCCGCAGTACTTCTGCCCGGACCCGCAGGCCTCGCGCCTGCGGGTCCGGCGCGTTGACCGCCCCAGGGCCTGTCTGGCCCTTCCCGTCGGGTCCGGCCCGCCCGGCACGCACGCTCGACGCACGCCGATCGCACGCACCGAACGACCCGGCCTGATCCGACGCGAATGGTCGGACAGGCCCTGGCCGCCATACCCGCCGAGTCCAGAGAGCCGCAGGCACATGTCCACCCCCGAGCTGATCTCCCCGCGTTCCCCGCGCGTCGTCGCCGCCCGGCGGCTCGCCAAGCGCAACTTCCGGGGCAAGGACCGCCTCTTCATCGCCGAGGGCCCGCAGGCCGTCCGCGAGGCCGTCGAGCACCGCGGCGCCGGCGGAGAACCCACCCTCGTCGAGCTGTTCACCACCGTCGAGGCCGCCGAGCGCCACGCCACGATCGTCGACGCCGCCCGCGCCGCCGGCGCCCGCGTCCACCACGCCTCCGACGCCGTCCTCGCCGAGGTCTCCCAGACCGTCACCCCGCAGGGCCTCGTCGGCGTCTGCCGGTTCCTCGACTCGCCGTTCGAGGAGATCATCGCCGCCCGGCCCAAGCTCGTCGCCGTCCTCGCGCACGTCCGCGACCCCGGGAACGCCGGCACCGTGCTGCGCTGCGCCGACGCCGCCGGCGCCGACGCCGTCGTCCTCACCGACGCCTCCGTCGACCTCTACAACCCCAAGTCCGTCCGCGCCTCCGTCGGCTCCCTCTTCCACCTGCCGGTGGCCGTCGGCGTCCCCGTCGAGCAGGCCGTCGCCGGACTCAAGGGCGCGGGCGTACGGATCCTCGCCGCCGACGGGGCCGGCCTGGACGACCTCGACGACGAGCTCGACGCCGGCACCATGGGCGGGCCCACCGCCTGGATCTTCGGCAACGAGGCCTGGGGACTGCCCGAGGAGACCCGGGCGCTCGCCGACGCCGTCGTCCGCGTCCCGATCCACGGCAAGGCCGAGAGCCTCAACCTGGCCACCGCCGCCGCGGTCTGCCTGTACGCCTCCGCCCGCGCCCAGCGCCCCCGAACCTCCGCCTGAGGGGTCCATTCCGCCCGCCCCGCCCAGTAGAGTGACGCACTCGGGGGCCCACTGCGCTACACGGAGGGGTGGGGAACGGGGATGACGGTCGGCACGGACAGTCCCGCACAGGCACGGAGCGCCGTGCCGCACGCCCCGGAGCCGCCCGGAGCCGGCTCCGAGCCGCCCGGCCGGGCCGCCGCGTTCGCCGGCCTCGACCCCGACGACCTGCCCGACGGTCTCGTCATCGCCGACGAGACCGGCCGCGTCGTCTGCTTCAACGCCGCCGCCGGCCGCATCACCGCCGTACCCGGCGACCGGGCCCTCGGCCTCACCCTCGACCAGGCGCTGCCCCTGGAGGACCTCAAGGGCCGCCGCTGGTGGGCGCTGACCGATCCGTACGGCGGCCTCTCCACCCGCCGCGGCCAGCCCGAGCGCAACCTGCTGCTCCCCGGCGGCCGCGAGGTCCTCGTCTCCGCCCGGTACGTCCGCGAGCACCCCACAGGACCCGTCCGCCGGGTCGTGGTCTCCCTGCGCGGCACCGAGGCCCGCCGCCGCACCGAGCGCAGCCACGCCGAACTCATCGCCACCGTCGCCCACGAACTGCGCTCCCCGCTCACCTCCGTGAAGGGCTTCACCGCCACCCTCCTCGACAAGTGGGAGCGGTTCAACGACGAGCAGAAGCGGCTCATGCTGGAGACCGTCGACGCCGATGCGGGCCGCATCAAGCGGCTCATCGCCGAACTCCTCGACATCTCCCGGATCGACTCCGGCCGCCTCGAGGTGCGCCGCCAGCCCGTCGACATCGCCGCCGCCGTCGGCCGGCACATCCAGGTGCACACCACCGGCGGCCAGTCCCCGGACCGTTTCTTCGTACGGATCAGGCCACAGCTGCCCGCGCTCTGGGCCGACCCCGACAAGATCGACCAGATCCTCGGGAACCTCCTCGAAAATGCGGTGCGCCACGGCGAGGGAACCGTCACCATCGAGGTGGCACCCACCACGCTGGGCGACGACGGAGAAGAGGGGACGGAGGTCACCGTGAGCGACGAGGGACCCGGTATCCCCGAAGAGTCGATGAGCCGTGTCTTCACCCGCTTCTGGCGGGGCAGCAAGCGCGGCGGCACCGGCCTCGGCCTCTACATCGTCAAGGGCGTCGTCGAGGCCCACGGCGGCACCATCACCGTCGGACGGGGCCCCCGTGGCGGGGCCGAGTTCCGATTTATCCTGCCCGTCGGCACCCCGGCCCACCTTCTCTGACGTCTCAGCAGTCGAGACCGTACGAGATCAGGAGCCGCCCGGCCCGCCCACGGGCTCATTCGCGTCCCCGCGCCCCGTTAGACTCGTCCTTTGGCACGTTTGCGCCCTTGACGTCGAGCGGGGCCGCCCAGCCAGCCAACGGAAGCACGGGAAGAGATGTCCGCACCCAATAAGTCGTACGACCCGGTTGAGGTCGAGGCACTGAAACCGGAAGAGATCGAGCGCATGCGGGACGAGGCGCTCGCCGCCTTCGCCGCCGCGGGCGACCTCGACGCGCTCGCGCACGCGAAGACGGCGCACACCGGTGGCACCTCGCCGCTGGCGCTCGCCAACCGGGAGATCGGTGCCCTGCCCCCGCAGGCCAAGGCCGCCGCCGGAAAGATCGTGGGCCAGGCCCGCGGCATCGTCTCCAAGGCGCTCGCCGCCCGGCAGACCGAGCTGGAGGCCGAGCGCGACGCGCGCGTCCTCGTCGAGGAGGCCGTCGACGTCACCCTGCCGTACGACCGCGTCCCGGCCGGCGCCCGGCACCCGCTGACCACGCTCATGGAGCGCGTCTCCGACGTGTTCGTCTCCATGGGGTACGAGGTCGCCGAGGGCCCCGAGGTCGAGGCGGAGTGGTTCAACTTCGACGCCCTCAACTTCGTCCCGGACCACCCGGCCCGGCAGATGCAGGACACCTTCTTCGTCCAGGGAACCTCCGTCGAGGGAACCGCCACCACGGGCGACGAGTCCGGCGTCGTGCTCCGTACGCACACCTCGCCGGTCCAGGCCCGCACGCTCATCGACCGGGAGCCCCCGGTCTACGTCGTGTGCCCCGGCCGCGTCTACCGCACGGACGAGCTCGACGCCACGCACACCCCGGTCTTCCACCAGATCGAGCTGCTCGCCGTCGACGAGGGCCTGACCATGGCCGACCTCAAGGGCACCCTCGACCACATGGTCCAGGCGCTCTTCGGCCCGGACATGAAGACCCGGCTGCGGCCGAACTTCTTCCCCTTCACCGAGCCGTCCGCCGAGATGGACATGCTCTGCTACGTCTGCCGCGGCGAGTCCGTCGGCAACCCGGACCGTCCCTGCCGCACCTGCGGCAGCGAGGGATGGATCGAGCTCGGCGGCTGCGGCATGGTCAACCCGAAGGTGCTGACCGCCTGTGGTGTGGACCCCGAGAAGTACAGCGGATTCGCCTTCGGGTTCGGCATCGAGCGGATGCTGATGTTCCGCCACAACGTCGACGACATGCGAGACATGGTCGAGGGTGACGTCCGGTTCACCCGGCCGTTCGGGATGGAGATCTGATGCGGGTCCCGCTTTCTTGGCTGCGGGAGTACGTCGACCTGCCGGCGACGGAGACCGGCCGCGACGTCCAGGCCAAGCTCATTTCGGCAGGCCTCGAGGTCGAGACTGTCGAGCAGCTCGGCGCCGGCCTGACCGGCCCGCTGGTGGTCGGCAAGGTCCTCACCATCGAGGAGCTGACGGACTTCAAGAAGCCCATCCGCTTCTGCACCGTCGACGTCGGCCAGGCCAACGGCACCGGCGAGCCCCAGGAGATCATCTGCGGCGCCCGGAACTTCGCCGAGGGCGACAAGGTCGTCGTGGCCCTGCCCGGCGCCGTGCTCCCCGGAGACTTCCGGATCGCCGAGCGCAAGACGTACGGCCGCGTCTCCCGGGGCATGATCTGCTCCGGCGACGAGCTCGGCATGGGCGACGACGGCACGCACGGCATCATCGTGCTGCCGCCGGAGCACGAGATCGGCACCGACGCCACGGTCCTCCTGGAGCTGTTCGACGAGGTCCTCGACATCGCCGTCACCCCGGACCGCGGCTACTGCCTCTCGATGCGCGGCGTCGCCCGCGAGACCGCCACCGCCTACGGCCTGCCGCTGCGCGACCCGGCGCTCCTCGACGTGCCCGCGCCGAACGCGTACGGCTACCCGGTCCAGATCGCCGACCCGATCGGCTGCGACCGCTTCACGGCCCGCACCGTCGTCGGTCTCGACCCCGAGGCCCGCAGCCCCATCTGGCTGCAGCGCCGCCTGCAGAAGGTCGGCATGCGCCCGATCTCGCTCGCCGTCGACATCACGAACTACGTGATGATCGAGCTCGGCCAGCCGCTGCACGCCTACGACCGCACCCGGATCGACGGACCCATCGGGGTCCGCCGCGCTGCCGCCGGCGAGAAGATCACCACCCTCGACGGCACCGCGCGCGTCCTCGACTCGGGCGACCTGGTCATCACCGACAACCGCGGACCGATCGGTCTCGCGGGCGTCATGGGCGGTGCCCACACGGAGATCGCCGACCCGGTGACGGACGCGGCGACCGGCATCGTCACCGGCACCACCGAGGTCGTCGTCGAGGCCGCGCACTTCGACGCGATCTCGATCGCCCGCACGGCCCGCCGCCACAAGCTGTCCTCCGAGGCGTCCAGGCGCTTCGAGCGCGGCGTCGACCCGCAGGCGGCCGCCGCCGCGGCGCAGCGCACGGTCGACCTGCTCGTGCTCCTCGCGGGCGGCACCGCCGAGGCCGGCGTCACCGAGGTCGCCGCCCCCTCGGCGCCGCACACCATCACCATGCCGGCGAACCACCCCGACAAGGTCGCGGGCGTCGCCTACGGCCGCGAGATCGTCGTCCGGCGCCTCCAGGAGGTCGGCTGCGACGTCTACGGCCAGGACGAGCTCGTCGTCACCGTGCCGTCGTGGCGTCCCGACCTCTACGTGCCGAACGACCTCGCCGAAGAGGTCATCCGCCTGGAGGGCTACGAGAACCTGCCCTCCACGCTGCCGAAGCCCCCGGCCGGCCGTGGGCTCACCGAGCGCCAGCGCGTCCACCGCCGGGTGGGCCGCGCCCTGGCCGGCGCCGGCTACGTCGAGGCGCTGAACTACCCGTTCATCGGCGAGCAGGCCCTCGACCACCTCGGTCTCGACGCGGACGACGCCCGTCGCCGCCTCGTGAAGCTGGTCAACCCGCTCTCGGACGAGGAGCCCGCGCTCCGTACGACGCTGCTCCCGGGTCTGCTCGGTGCGCTCCGCCGCAACGACAGCCGTGGCAGCCACGACCTGGCGCTCTTCGAGACCGGTCTGGTCTTCCGGCCGACCGAGGGCGGGTCGGGCGTCGCCGTCCGCCTGGGCGTCGACCGCCGCCCCACCGACGAGGAGATCGCCCGCGTCAACGCCGCGCTGCCCGCGCAGCCGCGCCGCGCCGCCGTCGTCCTCGCCGGTGCGCGCGAGCAGGCCGGCTGGTGGGGCAAGGGCCGTCCGTCCGACTGGGCGGACGCCGTCGAGGCCGGCCGGACCGTGGCCGCCGAGGCCGGGGTCGAGCTGATCATCAGCGCCGACCAGCACGCGCCCTGGCACCCGGGCCGCTGCGCCGCGTTCCACGTCGAAGTGGACGGCGAGAAGGTCCTCGTCGGCCACGCCGGCGAGCTCCACCCGCGCGTGGTGAAGGCGTTCGGCCTGCCGGCCCGCGCCTGCGCGATGGAGATCGACCTGGACCTCCTGGAGAAGGCGAACGAGGGCCCCCTGAAGGCCCCCCGGATCTCCTCCTTCCCGGTCGCCACCCAGGACGTCGCCCTGGTCGTCGCGGGTGACGTCCCGGCCGCCGACGTCGAGGCCGCCCTCACCGAGGGCGCGGGTGAACTCCTGGAGTCCATCCGGCTGTTCGACGTCTACACCGGCGACCAGCTCGGCGAGGGCAGCAAGTCCCTGGCGTACGCGCTGAAGTTCCGCGCCACGGACCGCACCCTGACGGTCGACGAGGCCAGCGCGGCCCGCGACGCCGCGGTGGCCCTGGCCGCCGAGCGCACCGGCGCCGTCCTGCGCGGCGCCTGACGCACCGCAGCACCACCAGGAGGGCCGCCCCGGGAACATCCCGGGGCGGCCCTCAGCCGTTGCGGCACCCCGGGGAGTCGCAGATCCCTTCGGGCTTCGACCGTCCGTGCGCGTGGCGGAGCCCTGGCGGAGGGCGGCGTCGTGGGGGCGCTCACTCCTTCGGGTGAGATCGCCGGGGGCTGTTCCATGGTGGACCGCCCGGTCGGCAGAATCGACGCGGCCGCAGGGGCGGACCTGTGTGCCGCAGGGCCTTCGGGCGCTGTCGGGGCTCGGAAAGGGCCGTGCATGATCCGTACCAGGTCGTTGCTCGCCGATGGCTCCCGGCTCCGCCGGCCGGCCCCGCTCGTCCTTCCCACCGCGTGGGGCGCCGTGGCCGTGGCATGGAAGTTCGGCTGTCCGCTGGCCCGGCAGCCGGGGCTGCCCATGCGGATCGCCACCAGCGTCGTCTTCCTCACCGTCGGCATCGGCATGGTGCTGGGCCTGCGCCGGGGCCTCACGCGGGAACTGGCGCGGGTCCGGGCCGTCGCCGCCGCCACCCAGCGGGTCCTGCTGCGCCCGCCGCCGGCCCGTCTCGACGGGCTCGCGCTGGCCGCCGGTCAGCTGTCGGCCTCCCGGGGCGCGTCCGTCGGCGGGGACCTGTACGAGGCGGTGGCCACCCCCTACGGGGTGCGGATCGTCATCGGGGACGTCCGGGGCCACGGGCTGGCCGCGCTCGGCGCGATGGTCGCGGTGCTCGGCAGTTTCCGTGAGGCCGCCCACGACGAGCCCGAACTCGCCGGGGTGCTGCGGCGCTTGGAGCGGGCCCTGGAGCGGCATCTGCGGGAGCGGGCGCGGGACGAGCACCCGGCGAGGTCGGGGGCGGAGCCCGAGCATCCGGCGGCGGAGGAGTTCGTCACCCTGCTGCTCGTGGAGGTCCGCTCCGACGGACGCCTCGCCGTCCTCAACTGCGGCCACCCCGGCCCGTACCGCCTCGGACACCGGGTGGAGCGGCTCCCGGTCGGGGACCCGCTGCCCCCGCTCGGGGTGCTGCCGCTGCCCGCCGGCCTCGTGCCGTACACGGCGGCCCGGCTGCTGCCCGGCGAGACGCTGGTCCTGTACACCGACGGCGCGGAGGAGGCCCGTGACCACCGGGGCCGCTTCTTCGCGCTCGACGCCGCGCTCGCCGGGATGCCCGGCGAGGCGCCCGCCGCCCTGGTCCGCCGGGTCCACGCCGCGCTGCTGCACCACACGGGCGGCCGGCTCGCCGACGACATCGCGCTGCTCGTCGTACGCAACGACCGTGTCCGGGTGCCGGCGCAGCCCGCCGAACCCGGGCTGCGCCGCCCCCGGCCCGCCCCCTCCTCCCACTGCTGAGAGGAGGGGGCCGGGGCCGGCGCCGCCCGCCCCGCCACGGAGTGTCGGGCAGATCAGCGGGGCGGGCGACGCGGACCGGGCGGCCGGACTGTACGAGGGGGAGCCGGCGGCCCGGTCGTCGCCTTGCGGCGAGAAGCACAGTCAACCGGGGCCGGGACGGGCGTGGCAGAGTACGCGCCCCGGGAGAACGGGTACTTCGTTCACACCCCGTGCGAAATCACCGGAACGAGGGGCTTCCGTTCGGTTCGACCCGTATGAATTCAGCCACCGCTACGCTGAGTTCACCGCGCGTGCGGAGCGGCCTTGCGAGCGACCGGAGCGGCCATGCAGCCCAACACCCTGCTCGACGCCCTGCTCGACGAAGCGGGCGTCTCGAACGCCGGCCTGGCCGCCCATGTGAACCGGGCGGGCCGGGCCAGGGGCCTCGCCCTGCGGTACGAACACACCGCCGTGGCCCGCTGGTTGAAGGGCCAGCGGCCGCGCGGTCAGGTGCCGGACCTGATCTGCGAGGTGCTCGCCGCCCGGCTGCGCCGGCAGGTGACCCTGGACGACATCGGCCTCGGGGTGCCGGGCGGCCCGCCGACCGCCGGTTCGCCGCTGTCCGGCTTCGTGGAGCGGGCGGCCGCCCTGTGGCGCTCCGACGAGCAGCAGCGGCCGCACATGGTGGCCGCACCCGCCGTGACCGGCACCCCGGCGGTGATGCCGGTGTGGGAGTGGGAGAACCCGCCGGAGGACGTGGACGTCTCCCGTACGGGCCGGACGATCGTCTCGGCGGCCGACATCGCCGTCCTGAGCGCCGCCCGGTCGCACTACGAGCAGATGTACCGCAAGGCCGGGGGCATCGCGACCCGGGCCCGGATCGTCGGCTTCCTCACCACCGAGACCGCGCCGCTGCTCCGGGGCGCCTACAGCGACGCCCTCGGCCGGCGGCTGCACCGCGCCACCGGCGGGCTCGTGGCGGTGGCCGGGATCTGCGCGTACGACGCGGACGCGCACGGCCTCGCCCAGCGGTACTTCCACCAGGCGCTGCGGCTCGCGAAGGCGAGCGGGGACCGGGGGCTCGGCGCCTATGTGATCGCGCTCCTCGTCAACCAGTCGCTGTTCATGGGGGAGTACCGGCAGTCGGTGGCGTTCGCGGAGGCGGCGCTGCGGGCGGCGGGGCGGCAGATCACCCCGGCGCTCGCCGCCGATCTGACGGCGATGCAGGCGAAGGCGTACGCGCATCTGGGCGACGGGGCCGCCGCGTTGACCTGTATCCGGCGGGCCGAGGCGGCGGCGGAGCGGATCAGCCCGGGGGAGGAGCCGGCGGAGACCGGCTACGTCCAGCCGGGGTTCGTCAACGTGCAGGTCGCCGAGGCCCTGCTCGGGCTGGGTGAACTCGACGCGGCCCACGAGCATGCGACGGCGGCGGTCCGGATGCCCTCGCACGACCGGGGCCGGGTGCACCGGCTCGCCATGCTGTGCCAGATCGAGCTGCGGCAGGGGGAGGCGGACGGGGCGGCGCGCACGGCGGTGGAGATGACCGAGCGGGCGCGGGGGATGGAGTCGCGGCGGCTGCGGGACCGGCTGCGGCAGGTGCGGGAGCATCTCCTCGCGAGCGGCTGCGGGGACGCCCGCGAGGCCGCGGCGCTGATCGAAGGGGCGCTGCGCGTTCCCCTGTGACCCGTCAACTGCTGCGATATTGCCACCAAACAAGCACCGATCAGTCGGAAGGTGGCAAGAACGTGCAGTGGACGAAACTGAGTGAACGCTCGGTCTATGAGAATCGCTGGTTCCAGGTGAACCTGGCGGACGTCGAACTCCCGGACGGCCGCCACCTCGACCACTATCTGATCCGGCTCCGCCCGGTCGCCGTCGCGACGGCCGTCAACGAGGCCGACGAAGTCCTGATGCTCTGGCGCCACCGCTTCATCACCGACAGCTGGGGCTGGGAGCTGGCCGCCGGCGTCGTCGAGGACGGCGAGGACGTCGAGGCCGCCGCCGCCCGCGAGATGGAGGAGGAGACCGGCTGGCGGCCGGGGCCGCTGCGCCATCTCCTCACCGTCGAGCCCTCGAACGGTCTCACCGACGCCCGCCACCACCTCTACTGGGCGGAGCGGGCGACGTACACCGGGCCGCCCGAGGACGCGTTCGAGTCCTCGCGGCGGGCGTGGATCCCGCTGAAACAGATCCCCGACATGATCGCCCGGGGCGAGATCCCGGCCGCCAACATGGCCGCCGGGCTGCTGATGCTCCACCATCTGCGCCTCGGCTGAGGCGCGGGAGCACGATGTGCCGGACGGCCCGTACCTGTGCGGGGGTACGGGCCGTCCGGCCGGAGCGACGGCGTCAGGGGTCGGACACCGGGCTCCGGGTCTTCTTACGGGTACGGGTAGAAGCCCGAGCCCGTCTTGCGGCCCAGCCGGCCCGCGTCCACCATGCGCTGGAGCAGCGGGGGAGCGGCGTACAGCGGCTCCTTGAACTCGGAGTACATCGAGTCCGCGATCGACGCGATCGTGTCCAGACCGATCAGGTCGGAGAGCTTCAGCGGGCCCATCGGGTGGGCGCAGCCGAACTCCATGCCGTTGTCGATGTCCTCGCGGCTCGCGATGCCCGACTCGAACATCCGGATCGCCGACAGCAGGTACGGCACCAGCAGCGCGTTGACCACGAAGCCGGAGCGGTCCTGGGCGCGGATCGCGTGCTTGCCGAGCACCTTCTCCGCGAAGGCCTGCGCCCGGCTGATCGTGCCCTCGGAGGTGGTGAGGGCCGGGATCAGCTCGACGAGCTTCTGCACCGGGGCCGGGTTGAAGAAGTGGATGCCGATGACCTGGTCGGGGCGGGAGGTCGCCACGGCCAGCTTCACCAGCGGGATGGAGGAGGTGTTCGAGGCCAGGATGGCGTCCGGCCGGGTCATCACCTGGTCCAGGACCTGGAAGATCTCGGTCTTGACCTGCTCGTTCTCCACGACCGCCTCGATGACGAGGTCGCGGTCGGCGAACTCGCCCAGGTCGGTGGTGAAGCTGAGGCGGGCGAGCGTCGAGTCCCGCTCCTCCTCGCTGATCTTGCCGCGTTCGGCGGCCTTGTTCAGCGAGTTGTAGAGCCGCGTGCGGCCGATCTCCAGCGCCTCGCCGGTGGTCTCGGCGACCTTCACGTCGAGCCCGCTCCGGGCACACACCTCTGCGATGCCCGCGCCCATCTGGCCGCAGCCCACCACTCCGACGCGCTCAATGTCGGCCATGGAGTCCGTCACCTCGTGCCTTTCGCTCTTCTCGGCGGCGGAGGGCCCGTGTGATTCCGGGTGAGTCCGCCTCTACCCCCACGACGTTACCGCTCATTAACCGATGATCGATCGTCCGGGGCGGGCATGCTGTCCGGGTGCGTGTGACGTATCCGACAGAGGAGGGGTACAAGTGCGGCCTATCGGCAGAAGAGGGTTCGTGGCCGGCGCCACCGGAGCGGCCCTCGCCGTGACGGGAACGACAGGAACGTCACTTCCGGGGATGCGCACCGGAGGCTCGGTGCTTCCCGAGACGGACACGGCGGTGGCCGACGTGCCGGCGGCGCGAAGGAAGCCGCACCGCAGGCGGGAGTTCCGGGGCATGTGGCTGGCGACGGTCGCCAACCGCGACTGGCCCTCCCGCGCCGGTCTCACCGCCGAGCAGCAGCGCGCCGAGCTCCTCGGCCACCTGGACACGGCCGTCGAGCGCCGGCTCAACACGGTGGTCCTGCAGGTCCGGCCGACCGCCGACGCCCTGTGGCCCTCGCCGTACGAGCCGTGGGCGCAGTACTTGACCGGCACACAGGGCCGGGACCCCGGCTGGGACCCGCTGGGCACGGCCGTCGACGAGGCCCACGCCCGGGGGCTCGAACTACACGCCTGGTTCAACCCGTACCGCGTGGCGAACCACACGGACCCGAGCCGGCTCGTCGCCGACCACCCGGCCCGGCTCCACCCGGACTGGGTGCTGCCCTACGGCGGGAAGCTCTACTACAACCCGGGACTGCCCGAGGTCCGGAGCTTCGTCCAGGACGCGATGCTGGACGCGCTGCGCCGCTACGACATCGACGCCGTGCACTGGGACGACTACTTCTATCCGTACCCGGTGGCCGGGCAGGTCTTCGCCGACGACGAGGCGTACGCGCGGTACGGCGGGGACTTCCCGGACAGGGCGTCCTGGCGGCGCAACAACACCGACCTGCTGGTCTCGGAGATGTCCGCCCGGATCAAGGAGACCAAGAAGCACGTGCCCTTCGGCATCAGCCCCTTCGGGGTCTGGCGGAACATCGCCACCGACCCGGAGGGCTCGGACACCCGCGCCGGCGTCCAGACGTACGACGACCTGTACGCCGACACCCGGAAGTGGATCAGGGAGGGCTGGATCGACCACATCGTGCCGCAGCTGTACTGGAACATCGGGCTGCCCGCCGCCGACTACGCCAAGCTGCTGCCCTGGTGGGACGCGGTCGTCCGGGACACCGGCGTCGGCCTCTACATCGGCGAGGCGCTCTACAAGGCGGGGGACCCCGCCCAGCCCGCGGCCTGGCAGGACCCGGGGGAGCTGTCACGCCACCTGGAGCTGGCCCGCAGGTATCCCTCGGTCGGCGGTCACTGCTTCTTCTCCGCGAAGGAGGTGGCCGCGGACCCGATCGGGGCGATGACCACCGTGGTGGCCGATCACTACCCGACCGGGGTCCGTCCGCCGGGGTAGGAACTCAGCGGGTTCCCGCCTCCGGGTGATGGCGTACCACGGTGTCGGGGCCCGGCGACATCAGGGCCTCGTGACCGTCGTCGTCGAACTTCACGCGGTACGGGGGGGTGCCGTTCTCCCCCAGTACCTGAAGGACCTCGGCCGTACGGTCGTGATGACCGACGGTCCGGCCGTGTACCAGCAGCTTGTCGCCCACGCTCGCCTGCATCGGGCTGACCTCCTCGCGACCGGGCTGGAGCCTGAAGACGGCCCCTGTCTGTCATTGTGACCCAGGTCACCCCTCGCCGTCGCGTCGGCTCCCGGCCGTCCGGCGCCCTCAGCTCTTCGCCCGCTGGGTGACCGCGATGCAGACCAGGACCGCCACCGCGGCGACCGGGGCGGCGATCGGCAGGGTCTCGCCGAGCAGGAAGACCGACCAGAAGAGGGTGAGGAGCGGCTGGGCGAGCTGGAGCTGGCTCGCCTTGGGGATGCCGATCGCGGCCATGCCGCGGTACCAGACGTAGAGGCCGAAGAAGGTGGAACCGGCGGCGACCCACACGAGGCCGATGACGCCGTGCGCGGTCAGGTGGACCGGCTCGATCGACAGCGTGACCGCCGAGGCGACCACCATCAGCGGCAGGCAGAGGACCAGGGCCCAGCCGATGACCTGCCAGCCCGGCATGAGCGTGGCGAGCCGCCCGCCCTCGGTGTATCCGGCCGCGCACACGAGCAGCGCCCCGAAGAGGTACAGGTCGCCCGTGGAGACCGCGCCGCCGCTCTGCTGAAGCGTGAAGCCGAGCACCACCACGGCGCCGGAGACGGCCGCGATCCAGAAGGTACGGGACGGCCGGCGCCCGGTCCGCACGGCGGCGAGGGTCGCGGTGGTGAGCGGCAGGAGGCCCACCACCACGGCGGCGTGCGAGGTGGTGGAGGTCTGCAGGGCCAGCGTGGTCAGGAGCGGGAAGCCGATGACGACACCGCAGGCGACCACCGCGAGGCCCGCCCAGTGGCGACGCTCGGGCAGCGGCACCCGGCCCGCGAGCAGGAAGGCGCCGGCGATGAGCGCGGCGAGGGTGGAGCGCACGGCCACCAGCGACCAGGGGCCGAAGCTCTCCAGGCCCCAGACGGTCGACGGGAAGGTGAGGGAGAACGAGATCACGCCAAGACCGGCGAGCAACGTGCCCCGGGTCCCCGGCTCCGCGGCGGCGCCGGCCGACCCGGTCCGGGGCGATCCGGTAGCGGTGACCGCTATCGCAGTGGGGGTAGTAGCGCTATTCTGTGTGCTCATGCATGAGCGTAGCAGTGTCGCGGAACTGGCGAAATCCCTGAAAGCAGAGCTGAACCGCTACTCTCCCGGAGCGAAACTGCCATCGAGTCGGGCACTCGTCGAGCGCTACCGCGTCTCCCCGGTCACCGTCACCCGCGCCCTCGCCCAGCTCGCCGCCGAAGGGCTCGTCGTCACCCGCCCCGGCGCCGGCGCCTTCCGCGCGGAACCGCGCACCCCCACCCCCATCGTCGGGGACACCTCCTGGCAGGAGGTCGCCCTCAGCGCCGACACCGCCACCGAACTCGTCCCCCGGTCCGTCGACGCCTCCGGCGTCCTCGTCACCCTCTCCGCGCCCCCGCCCGGCGTGATCGAGTTCAACGGCGGCTACCTCCACCCCTCCCTCCAGCCCGAGAGCGCCCTCGCCGCCGCCCTCGCCCGGGCCGGCCGCCGCCCTGGTGCCTGGGGCAGGCCGCCCACCGACGGCCTGCCCGAACTGCGCGAATGGTTCGCCCGCGAGATCGGCGGCAGCATCACCGCCGCCGACGTCCTCATCACCGCCGGCGGCCAGTCCGCGATCACCACCGCCCTCCGCGCCCTCGCCCCGCCCGGCACCCCCGTCCTCGTCGAATCACCCACCTACCCGGGCATGCTCGCCGTCGCCCGCGCCGCCGGCCTCCGTCCCGTCCCCGTGCCGACCGACGTCGACGGAGTGCGCCCCGAACTCCTCGAAGCCGCCTTCCGTGCCACCGGCGCCCGCGTCTTCGTCTGCCAGCCGCTCTTCCAGAACCCGACCGGGACCACGCTGCGCCCCGAACGCCGCCGGGAGGTCGTCCGCATCGCCCGCGCCGCCGGGGCCTTCGTCGTCGAGGACGACTTCGCCCGCCGCCTCGTCCACGAGGACGCGCCGCCGCTCCCCGCGCCGCTCGCCGCCGAGGACCCCGACGGCGTCGTCGTCCACATCCGCTCGCTCACCAAGATCACCTCGGCGAGCCTCCGCGTCGGCGTCCTCGCCGCCCGCGGACCCGTCCTGGAACGGCTGCGCGCCATCCAGGTCGTCGAAAGCTTCTTCGTCCCCCGGCCCCTCCAGGAGGCCGCGCTCGAACTCGTCGGCTCCCCGGCCTGGCCCCGCCACCTCCGAGCCGTCTCCCAGGAACTCAGGAGCCGCCGGGAGGTCATGACCGGCGCCCTCGCCCTCCACCTCCCCGAACTCGCCCTCCCGTACGTCCCCTCCGGCGGCTACCAGCTCTGGCTGCGCCTCCCCGACACCCTCCCCGAGGCCTCCCTGCTCGCCGCCGGCCTGCGCGCCGGGGTCACCGCCGCCCCCGGCCGCCCCTACTTCTGCGCCGAACCCCCCGCCGGCCACATCCGGCTGAGTTTCGCGGGTGTCGCGGGCCCCACGGAGATCGTCGAGGGCGTGCGCCGCCTGCGGACGGCCGTGGACGAACTCGCCGGCTGACCCCGGGGGACGGATCGCGCCGGGTCGCGCCGCTTCCCGGCGCGGCCCGCCCCCGTCCCCGGCGCGCGGCCCCTGCACCCGCCGACGCGCACGGCGTGTACGAGAAGGTGGGTTTCACGCCACAGCAGAATCCGGACAAGTGGATGGCTCTCGGGCAGCAGTGGGCCCAGCCCCCTCGGGTCCCGGCATATGACCCCTTGACCAGCGGCGCCACCGGCCTCACGATCGCGGCCATGAGTCTTCGGGTGACGCTCGTCACGGCGGCACGCAGCTCCTCCCTGCTCGCCGAACGCTTCGACGACGACCGGCCGCTGGACGAGGCCGGCTGGTACGAGGTGCAGCAGGCCGCGCCCGCGCTCATCCCCCTCGGCGCGGCCGAGCTGCGCTACTGCTCCCCGACCCCCCGCAGCCGAGCCACCGGCACCGCCCTCGGCTACGCACCGCTCGCCCAGCCCGCGCTGCGCGACTGCGACATGGGCCGCTGGCGGGGCCTGACCCTCGCCGAGGTCGCCGCCCTCGAACCGGCCGCCGTCGACGCCTGGCTCACCGACGCCCGCACGGCCCCGCACGGCGGCGAACCGCTCCTCGCCTTCATCACCCGGATAGGGAACTGGCTCGACACCCGTCCGGCCGAGGACGGCTCCATCGTCGCCGTCGCCGAACCGTCCGTCGTACGGGCCGCCCTCGTGTACGCCCTCAAGGCGCCGCCCGCCACCTACTGGAACGTCGACGTCCGCCCCCTCTCCACCGTCACCCTCACCGGCCGCCCCGGCCTCTGGCACCTCCAACTCGCCACCGCCCCGCACTGACGGCTCCCCGGGCGGCGCGCGAGGTGGGGGACCGGCGCCCCGACCGGCTAGCCTGAGAGCACGATGAACCGTTTGAGCACGTCATGGGGCGCCTTCACGCTGACCCGCTTCCCCGAGGACCCGCGCGACCAGCTGCGAGCCTGGGACGCGTCCGACGAGTACCTTCTCGGGCACCTCGCCGAGACCGGGACCGACCTCTCCGGCACCGTCGCCGTCCTCGGCGACCGCTGGGGAGCCCTCGTCACCGCGCTGCAGGCCGCCGGCCCCCGCGAACTCGTCCAGATCACCGACTCGTACCTCGGCGGCCAGGCGACCCGGGCCAACCTCGCGCGCGCCGGGGCCGCCCCGGACGCCGTCCGGCTGCTCACCACCCAGGACCCGCCCCCCGAGCGCATCGACGTGCTCCTCGTCCGCGTCCCCAAGAGCCTCGCGCTCCTGGAGGACCAGCTGCACCGGCTCGCACCCGCCGTGCACGAGGACACCGTGATCATCGGCACGGGCATGGTCAAGGACATCCACACCTCCACGCTCAAGCTCTTCGAGCGGATCCTCGGCCCCACCCGCACCTCCCTCGCGGTGAAGAAGGCCCGGCTGATCCACACCACCCCCGACCCCACCGTCACTCCGCGCCCGAACCCCTGGCCGCACCGGTACGACCTTCCGCCGGACACCCCCGCGCCCGGCCTCCCCGGGCTCACCGTCACCAACCACGCCGGCGTCTTCTGCGCCGACCGTCTCGACATCGGCACCCGCTTCCTGCTCGCGAACCTGCCCGGCGGCCTCGGCCGGGCCCGCGTCGCCGACCTCGGCTGCGGCAACGGTGTGGTCGGCCTCGCCATCGCCCTCCACGAACCGGACGCGGAACTCGTCTTCACCGACGAGTCGTACCAGGCGGTCGCCTCAGCCGAGGAGAACTTCCGTACCCACGTGGGCCCCGGACGCAAGGCCGAGTTCCTCGTCGGCGACGGACTCGCCGACCTCCCGGAAGGCTCCGTCGACCTCGTCCTCAACAACCCGCCGTTCCACAGCCACCAGGCCACCACCGACCGCACGGCCCGACGCATGTTCGCGGACGCGCGGCGCGCGCTGCGGCCGGGCGGCGAGCTGTGGGTCATCGGCAACCGGCACCTCGGCTACCACGTCACCCTCCGCCGGATCTTCGGCAACAGCGAACTCGTCGCGAGCGACGCGAAGTTCGTGGTCCTGCGCGCGGTGCGTACCTCCTAGTTCATCTGGTCCAGACCCGGGAGCACAGGACGAGCCGGTACCCGTCGGGGTCGGCGACGGTGACGCCGTGCTCGTCCCAGTACGGATGGTGCGCGGGCACCCGGGTCCCGCCGGCGGCGAGCAACCGCTCCACCGGCGCCTCCTCACGATCCGCTCCCGCCGGGTCCCCGAGGGCGTCTGCGTGCGGGCGTCCCCGGTCGTGAGCCGCCGGATCGCGGCCCTCGACGAGGAGATCGCCCGCCTCACGCGCCGACGCGACGAACTGGCGGCCCGGTCCGCCACACCGCCGGTCCGCGATAGCTCGGGCCGGGGAAGCCACGGCTGAAGAGCCGTCACGCCAGGGCGACCAGCTCCCGGTACTCCGCGCTCCACAGGTCCTCGTCCGCGTCCGGGAGCAGCAGGACCCGCTCCGGGCGCAGCGCGTCGAGCGCGCCCTCGTCGTGCGTGACCATCACGATCGCGCCCGGATAGGTGCCCACGGCCGCCAGGACCTCGTCGCGCGAGGCCGGGTCCAGGTTGTTGGTGGGCTCGTCCAGGAGCAGCACGTTCGCACCGGAGTGGACCAGGGCGGCCAGCGCGAGCCGCGTCTTCTCGCCGCCGGAGAGCACCCCGGCCGGCTTGTCGGCGTCGTCGCCCCGGAACAGGAACGCGCCGAGCACCGCCCGTACCTCACCGTCCGTCAGGTGCGGGGCCGCCGCCGCGAGGTTCTCCCGGACCGTACGCTCCGGGTCCAGCGTCTCGTGCTCCTGGGCGAAATAGCCGAGCCGCAGCCCGTGCCCGCGCACCACCCGGCCCGCGTCGGGGTCCTCCTGCCCGGCGAGCAGCCGCAGCAGGGTCGTCTTGCCGGCCCCGTTGAGCCCGAGGACGACCAGGCGGCTGCCCCGGTCCACGGCCAGGTCCACCCCGTCGAGCACCGGCCGTTCCCCGTACGCCTTGGCGAGCGACACGGCGCCCAGCGGCGTCCGGCCGCAGGGGGCGGGCTCCGGCAGCCGGATGCGGGCGACCCGCTCGGCCTGCCGCGCCGGGTCGAGCCCGGCGAGCATCCGGTCGGCGCGGCGCGCCATGCTGCGGGCCGTCGTGGCCGTCGCCACCCGGGACTTCATGCGGTCCGCCTGCGCGTGCAGGGCGGCCGCCTTCCGCTCGGCGTTGGCGCGCTCGCGCACCCGTCGCCGCTCGTCGGCGTCCCGCTGGGCGAGGTACGCGTCCCAGCGGGTGTTGTGGACGTCGAGCGCGGCGCGCTGCGGGTCGAGGTGGAAGACCCGGTTGACGGTGTCGGCGAGGAGCCGCACGTCATGGCTGATCAGCACGAGTCCGCCCCGGTGGGCGGCGAGGTGGCCGCGCAGCCAGCCGATCGAGTCGGCGTCCAGGTGGTTGGTCGGCTCGTCGAGCAGCAGCGTGCCGTCCCGCCCGTGACCGGCGAACAGGATCCGGGCCAGCTCGACCCGGCGCTTCTGGCCGCCGGACAACCGGCCGACCGGCCGGTCCATGAGCGTGTGGGGCAGGCCGAGGCCGGCGGCGACCCGGGCGGCCTCCGCCTCCGCCGCGTACCCGCCGCCGGCCTCGAAGGCGGTCTCGGCCGCGTCGTACGCGGCGAGGGCCCGCGCGTCGGACGACTCGCCGAGCCGGCGGGCGGCCTCCGCGAGCCGCCGCACCGCCCGGTCGAGACCGCGCGCGGAGAGGATCCGGTCGGTGACGGTCATGGCGGGGTCGGCGGCCCGCGCGTCCTGGGCGAGATGGCCGACGGAGCCGGTACGGGTGACGGTGCCGGCGGCCGGGGCGCGCAGCCCGGCCAGGGTGTCGAGCAGGGTGGTCTTGCCGGCGCCGTTGCGGCCGACCAGGCCGATCCGGTCGCCGGGGGCGACGTGGAAGGAGACGCCGGACAGCAGGAGCCGGGCGCCGACGCGCACGTCGGCACCACGAACGGTGATCATGAGGTAACGCTCCGAAAGGAGTTGAGGACACACGGGTGGCGTGGGTGCGTGGTCCTCAGCTAGGAGATTCGGGGCGTCGACATGCCGTGGAGGCTAAATGGTGCCGGCCCCTCGGCGCACCGGATTTTCTCCCGGCCCGTACCTCACGAGTCGGGAAAGGCCAGGTCGAGCGCGCGGACCAGGTCCTCCCCGGCGGTCAGGGAGAGGGCGACGATCCGGCCCCGGCGGAGGGTGGCCGCGACCGCCGAGACCGGCCGGCCGGCGGCGAACCCGACCGCGCCGACGGCCCCGTCGACCAGCGCGGGCCGGGACACGTCCGCGCCCCGCGCGAACGCGGCGGCCGTCTCCGCGACCGCTGCCACCCCGTGCACCGGCCCGCCCGCGGCGTACGCCACGACCTCCGGGTCGAGCACGGCCACCAGCGCGCGGACGTCACGCGCGCGTGCGGCGGCCAGGAACCGGTCCACCACCGCGCGCTGCCGCCCCCGCTCGCCCTCGGTACGGGCCGCCCCGCCGCCCCGGATCCGCTCCCGGGCCTGCCGCGCCAGCCGCGCCGCCGCCTCCGGGGACCGGCCGATGATCCGCGCGGTCTCGCACGGCGGCAGCCCGAACGCGTCGTGCAGGACATAGGCGAGCCGCCCCTCGCTCCCGAGCCTCTCCAGCATCACGAGCAACGCCACCCACAGGGAGTCGACCCCGTCCGGGAGACCCCCCTCGGGACCCCTCGCGGGATCTCCCTCGGAACCTCTCTGGGGAGCCCTCTCGGGACCCCTCTCGGCCCGGTCGGGTCCGACCCCGTCCTGCCGCCCGCGCCACCGTTCTCCCGCCCCCCGCTCCTGGAGCCCCCGCACGCATGCCTCGCTCACGGCCGCCGTCAGCCAGGCCCGCTCCGTCGCCCCGCCGTCCCGCCCGAGGCCCGCCCGCGTCGCCGCGAGAGCCTCCTCGGCCGCCGCCGACGACCCCGTGATCCGCAGGGCGACGGCCCGCAGCTGCTCCTCGTGGGCATCGAACCGCCCGGTCAGGGCGGTCAGAAACGTGTCGTCGTGCATGGCGCCTCACTCCTCGTCGGTTCCGTCACCGCGTTGACGCGAGGACCCGCCGGTATGTGACAGCAACCGCCCCGGGAGCCTGCGGGATCAGCCCCGCAGGAGCTCCCGCGCCACGCTCCGCCTGACCGCGGCCAGCTCCCCGTCGACCTCCGCCGCCCTCGCCGCGTCCAGGACGAGGACCGCCCCGCCCGGGGCGCCCCGCGTCAGCCGCCGGTGCCGCAGATGGGTGGGCGGGTGCGTCGCGTCCACCTGGTGACCGCGCCGCTCCGCGACCCGGCGCAGCCGCTCGTACTCGTGCTCCGGAACCGCCGCCGCATACGCGGCCAGACGCTCCCAGAGGCCCTCGGACGGATCCTCGCGCCGCGCCGCGCCACCGATCCGGGTCCGCGCCGCCACGGTCTCGCGGCGCAGCTCACCGGCGACGCTGCCGCTGACGAGGAGCCGGTCCATCAGCCCGGCCGCCGCCTCCGTGCCCGCCGCGCGGGCGGCGGTCGAGTCGGCGAGGTACTCGGCGCGCTGCGACTCGCGCAGGGTCAGGTGCTCCAGGAGGGCGAGGACGCCGTCGACGAGCAGCCGGGGCAGGGCGGTCAGCAGGTTCGCGAAGTCCTGGGCCAGGCCCTGGGCGGGCACCGGGGCCAGCGTGTAGCGCCAGGTCCCGAGCGACTGGAACGCGGCGCCGACGAGCACGGAGCGACGGGTGTCCCCGTGCGCGTAGTGCCCGAATTCGTGGCCGAGGAGGGCGATCCGCTCCTGCGGGGACAGGATCTCCCAGAGACCCAGGCCGATGTGGAGCACGCGGTGCTGCCGGATGCCGTACGTGCGGACCGAGGCGTTGGCGTCGGCGTCGATCACCACGGCCCGGACGCCCGTCGTGCCGACGGTCCCCGCGACGTCGTCGAGCAGGGCGAAGAGCCGCGGCGCGTCCGTCCGGCGCAGCAGCGCCCGGCGGCCGCCGTCCTTGGGGAGGCGGCCGAAGCGGGGCCGCAGCACGACGGCGAGGCCGATCATCAGGGCCCCCACCACGGGCAGGGCGCCCCGGCCCGCGAAGACCAGCCAGAGTCCGCCGGCGAGCAGCGCGACGGTCACGCCGTGGACCGCCACCGCGAGCGCCGTGGCGAAGACGCCGGCCGTCCCACGGCGTCTCCCCGTCCGTGTACCCGGCCGGGTCCGGTCGGCCGTCGTGCCGGCCGCCGTGCCGGGCGCGTCTCCGGTGGCCGGGTCCGAGAGCTCGGCGAGGAGCTGCTCCCCGTACCGCTGTGCGAGGCGCCGACGAAGCCGCTCGATCCGCCCCGGCGTCTCCTCGTCCCGCACCCCGGGGTCCACGTTCCAGTCGCACGCGGCGCACCAGGTGACGTACTGCCCGCCCACGTCCACCGGCTCCCCGCACTCGGGGCAGCCTCTTCCCGTCGCCCGGACCGTGTCCGCCGTCTCCGTCATTCCGTACTCCCCACCCCAGGCGCGCCCGAGGGCGCGCCCTTACGTTTCGCGCAGACAGTAGCGGGTCCGCGGCGGCCCTCAGGAACCGCTCCGACCAGCGGAAAGGCCGGCCCGACACAAAGGTGTCGAACCGGCCTTTCCGTGGCTGCGGTGCTACGCGTCGGCCCGTGCCGAACCGGGTTTCCGCGGAGTCGTACGTCAGTCCGTGCCGAACTCCATCGCGGCCCGGTCCAGCATCTCCTCGTCGCCGGAGACCTCGCCGCGGGAGGCGATGGCCTCGGCGCCGCCCTCGGGCATCTGCGTCATGGTGCCGATGAGACCGGTCGCGGCCGCCTGGGCGGCACCGATGGCGGGGCTGCCGGTGCCGATCAGGCCGAGGCCGGCGTACTGCTCCAGCTTGGCGCGCGAGTCGGCGATGTCGAGGTTGCGCATGGTGAGCTGGCCGATCCGGTCCACCGGACCGAAGGCCGAGTCCTCGGTGCGCTCCATGGACAGCTTGTCCGGGTGGTAGCTGAACGCCGGGCCCGTGGTGTCGAGGATCGAGTAGTCCTCGCCGCGCCGCAGCCGCAGCGTCACCTCGCCGGTGACGGCCGCGCCGACCCAGCGCTGGAGCGACTCACGGACCATGAGGGCCTGCGGGTCCAGCCACCGGCCCTCGTACATGAGGCGGCCGAGACGCCGGCCCTCGTTGTGGTACTGGGCGAGGGTGTCCTCGTTGTGGATCGCGTTGACCAGGCGCTCGTACGCGGCGTGCAGCAGCGCCATGCCGGGGGCCTCGTAGATGCCCCGGCTCTTGGCCTCGATGATCCGGTTCTCGATCTGGTCCGACATGCCCATGCCGTGGCGGCCGCCGATGGCGTTCGCCTCCATGACCAGGTCGACGGCGGAGTGGAACTCCTTGCCGTTGATCGTCACCGGGCGGCCCTGCTCGAAGCCGATGGTGACGTCCTCGGTGGCGATCTCCACCGACGGGTCCCAGAACTTCACGCCCATGATCGGGTCGACGGTCTCGACGCCCGTGTCCAGGTGCTCCAGGGTCTTGGCCTCGTGGGTGGCGCCCCAGATGTTGGCGTCGGTGGAGTACGCCTTCTCGGTGCTGTCCCGGTAGGGCAGCTCATGGGCGAGCAGCCACTCGGACATCTCCTTGCGGCCACCGAGCTCGGTCACGAAGTCCGCGTCCAGCCAGGGCTTGTAGATCCGCAGGTGCGGGTTGGCGAGCAGGCCGTAGCGGTAGAACCGCTCGATGTCGTTGCCCTTGAAGGTCGAGCCGTCGCCCCAGATCTGGACGTTGTCCTCGAGCATCGCCCGGACCAGCAGGGTGCCGGTGACGGCGCGGCCGAGCGGGGTGGTGTTGAAGTAGGCGCGGCCGCCCGAGCGGATGTGGAACGCGCCGCAGGTGAGCGCGGCGAGCCCTTCCTCGACCAGCGCGGCGCGGCAGTCGACCAGGCGCGCGATCTCGGCACCGTAGGTCTTCGCGCGGCCGGGCACCGAGGCGATGTCGGGCTCGTCGTACTGGCCGATGTCGGCGGTGTAGGTGCACGGGATGGCGCCCTTGTCGCGCATCCATGCGACCGCGACGGAGGTGTCGAGGCCGCCGGAGAAGGCGATGCCGACGCGCTCGCCGGCGGGCAGGGAGGTGAGGACCTTGGACATAGGAAGAGTATGCATCATCTCGCATGGTCATGCAAAGGGTGGTTCTCCGCGGCCGGGAGGGGGTGGTTCTCCGGGGCCGGGAAAGGATGGTTCTCGGCGGCCGGCGAGGGGCGGTTCCCGGTGGCCGGGAAGGGCGGCTCTCAGAGGCCGGGAACGCCCGCCCGGTCCAGGAGCGCCCTCATCTCCGCGACCGGCAGCGCCGGATTGCAGGCAGCCGCCGCGCCCACCTTCGGATCCTCCAGCAGTTCGAGCAGCCGGGCCACCGGAAGCCGCTGATCGAGTGCCGCCGCCTCCCGCACCGACGCCGCCGGATCCCGGCTCAGCCCCTCGACGAGTGCGGCTGTCGCGCCCGGATCGCGCAGGGCCAGCCGGCGGGCCTCCGGCTCCGGCGCGTCCGCGAACCGCTCCGCGAGGCCCGCCGCCGGGAACCGCGGCCGGGAGATCAGTGAGGCGACGGCCCTGTGGGTGCCGTGCAGGTACAGGTCGAGCAGCAGCTCCGGCGGCGCCATCGGGTGGTACTCGGCGAGCAGCAGGCGTACGGCGAAGTCCGCGTCGCCCGCCAGCAGCTCCACGCAGTCCTCGGGCAGCTCCGGGCACACCGCGGCGCTGCGCCGCAGCCAGGTGTGCGCGGAGGTCGCGCACCGGCGCAGGACGTCCGTGTCCTCGCGCGCGTCCCACACCCACCGCAGCGTGTCGAGTCGGTCCTCGGGGCCGACCGTCCAGTCGATCGCGGCCCGTTCCTCCTCCGACAGCTCGGGACGGGCGGAGACCGCGAGTCGCACGGCGGGGTCCTCGTGACCGGCGAGCCCCGCCGCCAGATCGGAGGGGCACGTGGGGTTCCGTACGAGTCGGGCGAGCCACGCCCCCTCGGCGAGGAGGCGCTCGGCGAGCGGACGCCCGAGCCGGCCCCGCTCCACCACGTCCCCGAGCTGCCACCCGCCGGCGAAGGTCTCGACGAGCTCGGCCGTACGCTCCTCGTCCTCGTGCATGACGTGCAGGGACGCGGCGGTGCGCACCGCCTGGTCCGCGTCGTCGAGGAGCGCGGTGCGCACGTCGTCGGTGAGGTCGTCCCAGACGCGACGGCAGGCGGCCAGCCGGAACAGCGGGTCCTCATGTCCGGTCAGCGGCACCAGCACGTGCGCCGGCACGCTGGCCGATTCGAGCGTCAGGTGCCGGACCGCGGCGCGCTCGTGGTTCAGCAGCCGCTCGTACGCCCGGTCGGGCAGGGGTGGCGCCTGGGTCCGGTAGGGGGTGGGGCCGACGGCGACCGCGAGGGCGTCCGACGCCGGGCCGTCGAGGAGGCGGGCGCGCAGCTCGGGGTCGGCTGCCGCGCTCTCCGCGAGCAGGGTCCGGACCCGGCGGCGGGGGTGGTGGAGCATGGCCTCGGCCACGCTGTCGGGCAGCGATGAGCGCCAGGACAGCCGGTACGCGATCCAGTCGTCGCCGTCGTCCAGGGCCAGGAGCCGCAGGAGCACGTCGGCCGGAGCCGCCGGATTGCTCGCCAGGCCGTCCGCCGCGTGATGTGTCGCCATGTGCTTCCCCGTCCCCTGCTCCCCGTGCGTCCAGCGGCAGCGTACGTCCCGTGCGGGGCCCCGTCGGAGCGCTCGGCGGGGGCCGAGGGGTGGGTGAGGGTCCTGGGGGTCGTCAGGTCGTGCCACGAGGGGCGAGCGATATTGAACGGATGTAGACCGGAGGTGCGGGCCGGCCGCCCCGGCCCGTCGATGGGCCAGAGGTGCGGGCCGGTCGCCCCAGGCCCGCCGATCGACCGGATGTGCGAGCCGGTCCCCCGGGCGCGTGGGTCGCCATGATCGTTGCATAAAAGTTCGGCGGCACGTATAGTCATGCCATCCATGAGGAGGGTTTCGATGACGGTACGAGTAGCAGTGGCGGGTGCGAGCGGATACGCGGGCGGAGAGCTCCTGCGTCTCCTCATCGCCCACCCCCACGTGGAGATCGGGACACTGACCGGGCACTCCAACGCCGGACAGCGACTCGGGGCCCTCCAGCCCCACCTGCTCCCGCTCGCGGACCGCGTCCTCGCGCCCACCACGGCCGAGGAGCTCGCCGGGCACGACGTGGTGTTCCTCGCGCTGCCGCACGGCCAGTCCGCCGCCGTCGCCGAGCAGCTCGGGCCCGACGTGCTCGTCGTCGACATGGGCGCCGACTTCCGCCTCAAGGACCCGGCCGACTGGGAGACGTACTACGGCTCCCCGCACGCCGGGACCTGGCCCTACGGCCTCCCCGAACTCCCGGGTGCCCGCGCCGCCCTGGAGGGGTCCAAGCGCGTCGCGGTCCCCGGCTGCTACCCGACCGCCGTCTCTCTCGCGCTCTTCCCGGCGTACGAGGCAGGTCTCGCGGAGCCCGAGGCCGTGATCGTCGCCGCCTCCGGCACCTCGGGCGCCGGCAAGGCCCTCAGGCCGCACCTGCTCGGCAGCGAGGTCATGGGCAACATGTCCCCGTACGGCGTCGGCGGCGGCCACCGCCACACGCCCGAGATGATCCAGAACCTCAGCGGGCCGGCGGGGGAGCGGGTCACCGTCTCCTTCACGCCGACCCTGGCCCCGATGCCCCGCGGCATCCTCGCCACCTGCACCGCCACCGCGAAGCCCGGCGTCACCGCCGAGACCGTACGGGCCGCGTACGAGAAGGCCTACGCGGACGAGCCCTTCGTCCACCTGCTCCCCGAGGGGCAGTGGCCGGCCACGGCGTCCGTCTACGGTTCCAACGCCGTTCAGGTACAGGTCACGTACGACGCGGCCGCGAACCGGATCATCGCGATCAGCGCCATCGACAATCTCACCAAGGGCACCGCCGGCGGCGCCGTGCAGAGCATGAACATCGCCCTCGGGCTTCCCGAGGACACCGGACTTTCCACGATTGGAGTCGCTCCATGAGCGTCACCGCAGCGAAGGGATTCACGGCGGCGGGCATCGCCGCCGGGATCAAGCAGAACGGCAACCCGGACCTGGCCCTCGTGGTCAACACCGGGCCCCGCCGCGCCGCCGCGGGAGTCTTCACCTCCAACCGCGTCAAGGCCGCCCCCGTCGTCTGGTCGCAGCAGGTCCTCGCCGACGGCGAGCTCACCGCCGTCGTCCTCAACTCCGGCGGCGCCAACGCCTGCACCGGACCGAAGGGCTTCCAGGACACCCACGCCACCGCCGAGAAGGTCGCCGAGGTCCTCAGCGCGCAGGGCACCGAGGTCGGCGCCGGCGAGGTCGCCGTCGCCTCCACCGGCCTCATCGGCGTCCTGCTCCCCATGGACAAGCTGCTCCCGGGTGTCGAGACGGCCGCCGCCGGACTCTCCGAGCACGGCGGCGAGAAGGCCGCCATCGCCATCAAGACCACCGACACCGTCCACAAGACCTCCGTGGTGACGAAGGACGGCTGGACGGTCGGCGGCATGGCCAAGGGCGCGGGCATGCTCGCCCCGGGCCTCGCCACCATGCTCGTCGTCCTCACCACCGACGCCGACGTCGACGCCAAGGGCCTCGACGCCGCCCTGCGGAGCGCCACCCGGCTCACCTTCGACCGGGTCGACTCCGACGGCTGCATGTCCACGAACGACACCGTCCTCCTGCTCGCCTCCGGCGCCGCCGGCACCACGCCCGCGCAGGACGAGTTCGCCGAGGCCGTCCGCACGGTCTGCGACGACCTCGCCCGCCAGCTCATCGGCGACGCCGAGGGCGCCAGCAAGGACATCCGCATCGAGGTGATCAACGCCGCGACCGAGGACGACGCCGTCGAGGTGGGCCGTTCCATCGCCCGCAACAACCTCCTCAAGTGCGCCATCCACGGCGAGGACCCCAACTGGGGCCGGGTGCTCTCCGCCATCGGCACCACGCAGGCAGCCTTCGAGCCCGACGAGCTCAACGTCGCCATCAACGGCGTCTGGGTCTGCCGGAACGGCTCGGTCGGCGAGGACCGCGACCTGGTCGACATGCGCTACCGGGAGGTCACCGTCACCGCCGACCTCGCCGCCGGCACGGAGTCCGCCGTCATCTGGGCGAACGACCTCACCGCCGACTACGTCCACGAGAACAGCGCGTACTCGTCATGAGCAACACCGCGCGGAAGCACACCGCCCTCCCGAAGGCCCAGATCCTCATCGAGGCACTGCCCTGGCTCACCCGCCACCACGGCAAGACCGTCGTCATCAAGTTCGGCGGCAACGCCATGATCGACGAGGACCTCAAGGCCGCCTTCGCCCAGGACGTCGTCTTCCTGCGCCACGCCGGCCTCAAGCCGGTCGTGGTGCACGGCGGCGGCCCCCAGATCAACCGGGCCCTCGACCAGGCCGGCCTGGTCAGCGAGTTCAAGGCCGGCCTCCGGGTCACCACCCCCGAGGCCATGGACGTCGTACGGATGGTCCTCGCCGGCCAGGTCCAGCGGGAGCTCGTCGGGCTGCTCAACCAGCACGGCCCCTTCGCCGTCGGCATGACCGGCGAGGACGCCCACACCATCACCGCCACCCAGCACCGGCCGGTCATCGAGGGCGAGCGGGTCGACATCGGCCGCGTCGGCGAGATCACCGCCATCGAGACCGGAGCCATCGAGGCCCTCCTGGAGGACGGCCGCATCCCGGTCATCTCCTCCATCGCCCGCTCCCAGGACGACGGACATGTCTACAACGTCAATGCTGATACGGCGGCTGCGGCACTCGCTGCGGCGCTGGGTGCCGAGACCCTGATGGTCCTGACCGACGTCGAGGGCCTCTACGAGGACTGGCCGAACAGCGACGAGGTCATCAGCAGGCTCACCGCCACCCAGCTGGAGAAGCTGCTGCCCGACCTCTCCAGCGGCATGGTCCCCAAGATGGAGGGCTGCCTGCACGCCGTACGGAACGGGGTCACCACGGCCCGCGTCATCGACGGCCGCGTCCAGCACTCGATCCTGCTGGAGATCTTCACGGACGAGGGCATCGGCACGATGGTCGTGCCGGACGGACAGGGGGACTGATGAGCGGCAACACGGAGCTGACCCAGCGGTGGCAGGGCTCGCTCATGAACAACTACGGCACCCCCCGGCTGCCGCTCGTCCGCGGTGAGGGCGCCAAGGTCTGGGACGCCGACGGCAAGCAGTACCTGGACTTCGTCGGAGGCATCGCCGTCAACGCCCTCGGCCACGCCCACCCGGCGGTCGTCGAGGCCGTCACCCGGCAGATCCAGAGCCTCGGCCACGTCTCCAACCTGTTCGTCGCCGAACCGCCCGTCGCCCTCGCCGAGCGCCTGCTGAGCCTCTTCGGCCGGCCCGGCAAGGTCTTCTTCTGCAACTCGGGCGCCGAGGCCAACGAGGCCGCGTTCAAGATCGGCCGGCTCACCGGCCGCTCCCACATGGTCGCCACCGACGGCGGCTTCCACGGCCGGACCATGGGCTCCCTGGCGCTCACCGGCCAGCCCGGCAAGCAGACCCCCTTCCTGCCGCTCCCCGGCGAGGTCACCCACGTGCCGTACGGGGACGTGGAGGCGCTGCGGGCCGCGGTCACCGAGGACACCGCCTTCGTCATCATCGAGCCCATCCAGGGCGAGAACGGCGTCGTCGTCCCGCCCGCCGGCTACCTCAGGGCCGCCCGGGAGATCACCCGGGCCACCGGCACGCTCCTCGTCCTCGACGAGGTGCAGACCGGCATCGGCCGGTGCGGCCACTGGTTCGAGTACCAGGCCCACGAGGGCGTCGAGCCGGACGTCGTCACCCTCGCCAAGGGCCTCGGCGGCGGCCTCCCGCTCGGCGCGACCGTCGCCTTCGGCGAGGCGGCGGAGCTCTTCACGCCCGGCCACCACGGCACCACCTTCGGCGGCAACCCGGTCGCCTGCGCCGCCGGACTCGCGGTCCTGGACACCCTCGGCGCCGACGCGGCCCTCGACCACGTGAAGTCGGTGGGGGAGCGGCTGCGCCAGGGAATCGAGGGTCTGGGGCACCCGCTGGTCTCCCACGTCCGTGGTGCGGGCCTCCTGCTGGGTATCGTGCTCACCGGGCCCCTCGCACCCCAGGTGCAGCAGGCGGCCCAGGACGCCGGCCTCCTGGTGAACGCGCCCGCCCCCGACGTCGTACGGATCATGCCTCCGCTGGTCCTCACCGACGCCGAGGCGGACGCCTTCCTCCAGGCGCTGCCCGGCGTCCTGGACGAGGCGAACGGGCAAGGACGAACCGGGGAATGAGACGACGATGACCGACGCGCAGGAGAACGAGCACTGGGGGTCCCCCCAGGCGGAGCCTGGGGGCGGGCCGTCCGTTCCGCAGACCCGCACCGCACGCCACCGCAGGATCGTCGACATCCTCAACCGGCAGCCGGTGCGCTCGCAGAGCCAGCTCGCCAAGCTCCTCGCGGACGACGGACTGAGCGTCACCCAGGCGACGCTCAGCCGCGACCTCGACGAGCTCGGCGCGGTGAAGATCCGCAACACCGGCGGCGAGCTGATCTACGCGGTGCCCAGCGAGGGCGGCTTCCGCACCCCGCAGGCCCCGCTCGGCGAGTCCGCCAAGGAGGAGCGCATGCGCCGCCTCTCCGGCGAACTGCTGATCTCCGCCGAGGCCTCCGCGAACCTGGTGGTGCTGCGGACCCCGCCGGGCGCCGCCCAGTTCCTCGCGTCGGCCATCGACCAGGCCGAACTCCACGCCATCCTCGGCACCATCGCGGGTGACGACACGCTGCTGCTCATCAGCCGCGACCCGGCCGGCGGCCAGGCGCTCGCCGACCACCTGCTGAAGCTGGCCCAGAAGTAGCCCCGGCAGCCCGTCGCGCACGGGCTCGCACGGTGTGATCGCCGTCGGAACGCCTCGCGTTCCGACGGCGATGTGCTGTGCGTACGAGGGCCGCTCCGTGCTACTCGGCGGGCAGCGGAGGCAGCGGCAGCGGGAGGGCCGGCAGCCCGTCCAGGCTGTTCGCGAGGAGCTCCTTGCGCTGGCAGTACGCGTTGAACTCGTCGTCGGTCTTCCGGTTGAAGTACTCGGCGTGCATCGAGCGGTCCTCCTGGTACTCCATCAGCGGGACGGCGAACCCGCAGGAGTCGCTGACCCGCCGGGCGTGCACCAGGACGATCGCCCGCGCGCTGCCCTGCCCCTCCACGGCCTCGGCCGGGAAGCGCGCGAACAGCTCGCCCCAGCGCGGATCGTCCCGGAGCACCGCCTCCCCGGTGCCGTGCACCCGCACCACGGTCGGCGGGCCCGAGAACGAGGTCCACATGAGCGTGATGCGCCCGTTGCCCGGCTCCCGCAGGTGCGCGACCGTCTCGGCGCTGCTGCCGCCGAAGTCGACGTAGGCGAGGGTCAGTTCGTCGAGCACGACGAGCGTGCCCCTGCGCCCCTTGGGGGAGAGGTTGACGTGACCGTCGCCGGAGAGGGGAGCGGTCGCGGTGAAGAACACCGGCTGCTCCTCGATGAAGGCCCGAAGCCGCCCATCGATACGCTCATACGTTTTTCCCATGGCGGGATTTTCCCATGGCTCGATTCCTCCCCTCGCGGGCCGGTCGTCGCCGCCTTCCAGGTGGAGTCAGAGCCAGAGCAGCGCCTGGGAGTTGAAGCGCAGCCGCGGCTCGGCGTCGTCGGTGAGCGAGCGGGCGATCTCCCGAAGTTCGGGTCCCCCGCGTGCGGTCAGCAGCCTGAACGCCCCCACGCGCACGTGCCGGGGACGCTCCGTCCCGAGCCGTGCCCGCAGCTCGGCCACGGGCAGCCGGTCCGCCCACGGTACGAGGGCGGTCGCCGTCTCCCGTACGACCCCGGGCGCGGGATCGTCGAGCAGCGGCATCAGCCGCACCGCTTCCGATGCCTCCAGCACGCGCAGGCCGGCCACCGCGTGGGCGCGCACACCCGGGTGCGGGTGGTCGGTGAGACCCCACAGGAGAGCGGCGTCGTCCCGCACGCCGCACTCGGCGAGCCCGAGGGGCGCGGCCGGGGGCACCGTCGCGCCTGAGCACAGGGCCCGGTAGAGCGGGGCGGCGTCGACCCCCTTCTGCCGCAGCACGTACCGCGCGCATGCCCGCACCAGGGGCGAACGGTCCGCGAGGAACCCCTCGGCCTCCTCGGCGCGCCCGGCCCGGCGCAGCGCCGTCACACCGGCCGCGCGCACCCGGGGGAACGCGGAGCGCAGCAGCGGCGCGAGGACCTCGTCCCCGGTCTCCGGGCCCACCCCGGCGACCGCGCCGTCCGCGCAGATGTCCTGGATCACCACGTCCGGGTCGGTGGCGGCGACCGCCGCGAACCGCTCGGGGGAGAGGTGCCGCCGCTCGGCCGCGATCCGGTGCGCCAGGCGCCGGGTCGCCCGGTCCCGGCTGACGAGCACGGCTTCGAGCACGGACCCCGGACCCTCCCGGAGTGCCGCCTGGAGCAGGGCCCGGGCGGCGTCCCCGCGCCGGCGCGCGGCGGTCCGCATGACGACGGGCGCCAGGACGGCGACCGCGCCGGGGCCGGCGGCGGGGAGGGCGCCCCCCAGCAGGCCGCGGGCCACCTCGCGTACCACCGCCACCCAGTCGGAGCAGCGGAGCGCCACGAGGGGCAGCAGCGGCTGAAGGTCCGGCGCGGGAAGGTCGGCCGCGCGCCGGAGGGCCGCCTCGCGTATCCGGCCGTCGGGGTGGCAGAGCGCGACGGCGAGTTCGGGCCCCTCGGGCTCGCGGTGCTTCAGGTTCAGGGTGGGCAGCGGTGCGTCCCACGACCAGTGGAAGCGGCGGCCGGTCGCCCAGGAGTGGCTCGGCAGCGCGGACGGACGGGTGCGGGCGAGCTCCCGCACGCCGAGGTCGAGACCTGTCCAGGCGTTGGGGTCCGACGTGTCGATCGCCGACGCGAGCGGCGTTCCCCGGGCCAGTCGGGTGGCTCCTGTGGTGTCCCTGTCTTCCATGGGCGGAGCGTAGGGGCAGGCTGGACCGGGGCGCTCCGGGATTTCCGCGGTCACGGACCGCGATTGACAAAACATACGGCGCTCCGCATAGTTATGCCTATCGACATCGACCTCGCCTCATCCGCCCACGTTCGATCGAGGAGCAGCAGTGAGCAGCAACAACGGTGACGTCCGGCTCTGGGGCGGACGGTTCGCCGACGGCCCCGCCGAGGCCCTGGCGAAGCTCTCCGCTTCGGTCCACTTCGACTGGCGTCTCGCGCCGTACGACATCGCCGGATCCCGTGCCCACGCGCGCGTGCTGCACAAGGCCGGCCTGCTCACCGAGGACGAGCTGACCCGCATGCTCGCCGGACTCGACCTGCTGGAGGCGGACGTCGCCGACGGCTCCTTCGTCGGCACCATCGCCGACGAGGACGTCCACACCGCCCTGGAGCGGGGCCTCCTGGAGCGCCTCGGCCCGGACCTCGGCGGCAAGCTGCGTGCCGGCCGGTCCCGGAACGACCAGGTCGCCACCCTCTTCCGCATGTACCTGCGCGACCACGCCCGGATCATCGGCGGCCTCGTGGCCGACCTGCAGGACGCCCTCGTCGGCCTCGCCGAGGCCCACGCGGACGTCGCGATGCCCGGTCGTACGCACCTCCAGCACGCCCAGCCGGTGCTCTTCGCCCACCATGTCCTGGCCCACGCCCAGGCCCTCTCCCGGGACGCCGAGCGGCTGCGGCAGTGGGACACCCGGACGGCCGTCTCCCCGTACGGCTCCGGCGCCCTCGCGGGCTCCTCCCTCGGGCTCGACCCGGAGGCGGTGGCGAAGGACCTCGGCTTCGAGCGGGGCTCGGTCGGCAACTCGATCGACGGCACGGCCTCCCGCGACTTCGTCGCCGAGTTCACCTTCATCACGGCGATGATCGGCGTCAACATCTCGCGGATCGCGGAGGAGATCATCATCTGGAACACGAAGGAGTTCTCCTTCGTGACCCTGCACGACGCCTTCTCCACCGGCTCGTCGATCATGCCGCAGAAGAAGAACCCCGACATCGCCGAGCTCGCCCGCGGCAAGTCCGGCCGCCTCATCGGCAACCTCTCCGGCCTGATGGCCACCCTGAAGGCCCTGCCGCTCGCCTACAACCGGGACCTCCAGGAGGACAAGGAGCCGGTCTTCGACTCCTGCGACCAGCTGGAGATCCTGCTCCCGGCCTTCACGGGCATGATGGCGACGCTCACGGTCAACCGGGAGCGCATGGAGGAACTGGCCCCGGCCGGCTTCTCGCTCGCCACCGACATCGCGGAGTGGCTGGTCAAGCAGGGCGTCCCGTTCCGGGTGGCGCACGAGGTGGCCGGCGAGTGCGTGAAGGTCGCCGAGTCGGAGGGCAAGGAGCTGGACGAGCTGACGGACGAGCAGTTCGCCAAGATCTCCGAGCACCTCACCCCCGAGGTCCGCACCGTCCTCAACGTCCCCGGCGCCCTCGCCTCCCGCGACGGCCGCGGCGGCACCGCCCCCTCGGCGGTCGCCACCCAGCTGGTCGAGGTCAAGGCGGACCTGGTGATCCAGCACGCCTGGGCCGAGGCCAAGAAGTAGCCCTCAGCACGTCACAGCGCCGCCGCCCACTCCGCGAGCGCGTCGAAGTCCGGCCGGGTCAGCCCGATCCGTTCGTCGACGCGCAGCAGCAGGGCGGCGGCCAGGTGGTTCTGCTCCACGTATTCGTGGTCGTACGAGGTGATGTCGTCGTCGATCCAGGCGAAAGGCCGCCCCGCCGCGTACTCCAGGATGTACTGCGTCTTCCAGAAGGTCCCGCGAGGGGCCTTTCCGTGCATCTGCGGCCAGTCGATGAACGGCAGCGCGGGCAGCCCGAGGTGCGGGGCTATCCAGTCGTTCGCCTCGCCCTTCCAGGTCGTCGCCCAGACCAGCTCGTACGCCTCGGCCAGTGCGATCAGCTCGCTCCCGTGGTCCGGATTCAGCCACACCCGCAGGGGCTTCGCGTCCGTCCAGCCCGTGGGGCTCATCCGATGGGTCTGGTACCCCTCGGGGCGCCGCTCGCGCTGTGCCGCGTACGGATTCAGTGGCCCGTCGACGTCGATCAGCAGCAGTGGCTTCGTCATGATCACAGCATTCCGTTCCTGCCTCGGTGAGGCTTCGAAATATCGAATGAGACATTGATGTCTCACTCGGTGTATGGTCGTCTCATGTCAGTCGATCGCACCCAGGTACTCCGTGCCGCAGCCGCCCTGCTCACCCGCAAGGCGACCGCCACCATGGACGAGGTCGCCCGGGCCGCCGGGATCGGGCGGGCCACGCTGCATCGGCACTTCGCCGGGCGGGACGCCCTGGTGCGGGCGCTCGAAGAGCTCGGGCTGCAGGAGCTGGAGGCGGCCCACGACCGGGCCCGTACCGAGGAAGGCCCCGCCGACGAGGCCGTACGCCGGCTCGTCGCCGAGGTCGAGCCCGTCGCGCCGCTGCTCTCGTTCCTCGTCACCGAGAACCAGCTCTTCGAGGGCGACCAGCAGAACGAAGGCTGGGAGCGCCTCGACGCCCGGGTCTCCGCGCTCTTCCGGCGCGGCCAGGAACAGGGCGCCTTCCGCATCGACCTGACCCCCGCCTGGCTCACCGAGGCCTTCTACGGGCTCATCGGTTCCGGCGCCTGGGCCGTGCAGGACGGCCGGGTCGCCGCCAAGGACTTCCAGTACATGATCGTCGAGCTGCTGCTCGGCGGAGCGCGCAGGAGCGTGGAGAAGTGACCAGCAGTACCTTCAAGACCGAGAGCCATATCGAGGGCGCGCACCGCCCCGGCCGGTGGCTCGCCCTCTCCGTGCTCGTCCTGGCCGTCCTCCTCGTGGCGGTCGACGCCACGGTGCTCGGCCTCGCCACTCCGTTCCTCTCCGAGGACCTCAAGCCCTCCGGCACCCAGCTGCTCTGGATCGGCGACGTCTACTCCTTCGTCATCGCCGGACTCCTGGTCTCCATGGGCAGCCTCGGCGACCGCATCGGCCGCAAGAAGCTGCTGCTGATCGGCGCCACCGCCTTCGGCGCCGTCTCGGTCCTGAACGCCTACGCGACCAGCCCCGAGATGATGATCCTCGCCCGCGCCCTCCTCGGCGTCGCTGGCGCGACCCTGATGCCGTCCACCCTGGCGCTCATCCGCAACCTCTTCCACGACCCGCGCGAGCGCAGCCTCGCCATCGGCATCTGGGGTGCCATGGCCTCGGCCGGCGCCGCCGTCGGACCGGTCGTCGGCGGGTTCCTCCTGGAGCACTTCTGGTGGGGCTCGGTCTTCCTCATCAACCTGCCCGTCATGGCCGTCCTCGTCCTCGTCGGCAGCAAGCTGATCCCCGAGTCGAAGAACCCGAACCCCGGCCCCTGGGACCTGCCCAGCGTCGCCCTCTCCCTGGTCGGCGTCATCGGAGTCGTCTACGCCGTCAAGGAACTGGCCTCCCACGGCCTTTCCGGCGCCGCCGGCGTCGCCGCCCTCATCGGTGCCGCCGCCCTGACCTGGTTCGTCCGCAGGCAGCTGACCCTGCCCGCGCCGCTCCTGGACATGCGGCTCTTCCGCCACCGCGGCTTCTCCGGTGCCGTCCTCGCCGACCTGCTGACGATTCTCGGCCTCTCCGGCCTGGTGTTCTTCCTGTCCCAGTTCTTCCAGCTGGTCCAGGGCCGCCAGCCCCTGGAGGCCGGACTCGCCGAACTGCCGGCCGCGATCGGCGCGGTGACGGCCGGTCTGGTCGCCGGTGTCGTGGCCCGTCGCCTCTCCGTACGGTCCGTGGTGGCCGGCGGTCTCGCGGCGGTCGGCCTCTCCCTGGCCGTCCTGACGACCCTCGACCAGCACACCGGCTACCCGCTGCTCGGCGCGAGCCTCCTCGTCGTGGGCGTGGGCGCGGGCTTCGCCTTCACCGTGACCGCCGACGTGATCCTCTCCAGCGTCCCGAAGGAGCAGGCCGGAGCGGCGTCCGCCGTCTCCGAGACCGCGTACGAACTGGGCGCCGCGCTCGGCATCGCCGTCCTCGGCTCCATCGTGACCGGCGTCTACCGCGGCTTCGCCGCCCCGGCCGGTGTCCCCTCGGACCTCGCGTCGGCCGCCCACGAGTCGCTCGGCGGCGCGGTCGAGGCCTCCGGCGGCCTCGCCCCCGAGACGGCGGCCGCCCTGGTGTCCTCCGCCCAGGACGCCTTCGTCGACGGCCTGCGGATCGCGGCCGGCGTCGGCGCGGCGGTCCTCCTCGCGACGGCGGTCGCGGCCTGGTTCCTGCTCAGGGGCCAGAAGCTGGAGAAGTGACCCGTAGTGGGCATGCGTTCCGCCCGGGGCGGAACGGGTGGGCGCAACAGCAACGAGGGCGGCGCCCTGTCCAGGACGCCGCCCTCAAGAACCTCTGAACCGCAGCGGAGCGCCTACGCCGCCTTCGCCTTCGTGGCGTACATGTCCACGTACTCCTGCCCGGACAGCCGCATGACCTCGGCCATCACCGAGTCCGTCACCGCCCTCAGCACGTACCGGTCGCGGTCCATCCCGTCGTACCGCGAGAACTCCATCGCCTCGCCGAAGCGGACCGTCACCCGGCCCGGGCGCGGGAAGCCCGCCCCGCCCGGCTGGATCTTGTCGGTGCCGATCATCGCGAACGGCACCACCGGCGCCCCGGTCATCAGGGTCAGCCGCGCGATGCCCGTACGGCCCCGGTACAGCCGGCCGTCGGGGGAGCGGGTGCCCTCCGGGTAGATCGAGAAGATCTTGCCCTCCTCGAGCACCCGACGGCCCGTCATCAGCGCCGCGACACCGCCGCGGCCGCCGTCCCGGTCCACCGGGATCATGCCGACGCTGGTGAAGAACCAGGCCATCGCCCGGCCCTTGACGCCCTTGCCCGTCACGTACTCGTCCTTGCCGATGAAGTAGACCGGACGGTCCAGGCAGATCGGCATGATCATCGAGTCGATGAAGGTCAGGTGGTTGCCCGCGAGGATCACGGGACCCGTCCCGGGAATGTTCTCGGCACCCTCCACGCGGGGGCGGAACATCAGGCGCATGACCGGCCCGAGCACTGCCTTGATGATCGCGAGACGGGACAACGGTTCCTCCGGTGGGAAGCGGGTCGGTCGAGCTGGCGGGCCGACGGGTGCAGCTGGCGACGATACTCGCGGGTCACCCCCACGCGCACATCGGGTTCACCGACTGGATACGCAGTGTTGACGTGTGTTTCCGCCATGTTCGGCCGAGGTCTGCCGCCCGTAGGGGCCCACTGCCTAGCGTCGGGGTCAACAGTTGACAGGTGCTGGACATCACACCGCGGCTCACACAGGAGGATCCCTCATGACCCAGGGCGAACGCCGGACCCCGGCACGGCGGACGGTTCTCGGAGCGGCGGGCGCCACCGTCCTCGGCGCCTCCACGGCCCTCGCGGCCGGCACCGGCACCGCGCAGGCCGCCGGGACGGACCGCGCGCCCGGCCGCGGCCACGGCTACCGCTCCCTCCCCTACCCCACCGTCATCGGCCACCGCGGCACCGCCGGCTACCGCCCCGAGCACACCCTCGGCTCCTACCGCCACGCCCTCGACCTCGGCGCCCACGTCATCGAGCAGGACCTCGTCCCCACCCGGGACGGACACCTGGTCTGCCGCCACGAGAACGACATCACCGGCACCACCGACGTCGCCGACCACCCCGAGTTCGCGTCCCGCAGGACCACCAAGACCGTCGACGGCGTCGCCCTCACCGGCTGGTTCACCGAGGACTTCACGCTCGCCGAGCTCAAGACGCTGCGGGCCAAGGAGCGCATCCCCGGCACCCGCCAGAAGAACACCCTCTACGACGGCCGCTGGACGGTCCCCACCTTCGAGGAGGTGCTGATCTGGGCCGAGGAGGAGGGCCGTCGCCGGGGCCGCGAGATCTGGCTCCACGTCGAGACCAAGCACCCCGGCTACTTCCGCTCCCTCGGCCTCGGCCTGGAGGAGCGCCTCGCGAAGCTGCTGCGCCGGTACGGACGCCACCGCGCGAACTCCCCGGTCTTCCTCCAGTCCTTCGAGCCCAGCAGCATCCAGCGCCTGGCGAAGCTCGTGGACGCCCCGGGCGTCGTCCTGCTCTCCGGCGCGAGCAGCCGCCCCTGGGACTTCGTCGAGGCCGGGGACCCGCGCACGGTCGCCGACCTGGTCACCCCCGAGGGCCTGCGCTGGATCGCCTCGTACGCGAAGGGCATCGGCCCCACGCTCGACCTGGTCATCCCGAAGGACGCGGGCGGCCGGCTCGGCACCCCGACCACGCTGGTCCGCGACGCGCACGCCGAGGGGCTGATCCTCCACCCGTACACGCACCGCAACGAGAACGCCTTCCTGCCCGCGGACTTCCGCAAGGGCACGGACCCGAACGCGTACGGCGACGCCTTCGGGGCACTGAAGACGTACCTGGAGACGGGGATCGACGGCATCTTCTCCGACAACCCGGACACCGCCCTGCTCGCCGCCGCGGACCTCACCGCCCGCGACTGACCGGCCGAGGGGGTCGTACGGCCGATCCACCGGGCCGTACGACCCCTTCCCGCCCCCGTACGGCCGAGCAACCGGACCGTACGACCCCTTCCCGCCCCCGTACGGCCGAGCAACCGGACCGTACGACCCCCTCCCGGGTGGTTTACGCCCCGTACCGCAACCACGGCCGCGCACCCCGGCATCGTGCCGGTCATGACCACCCCCGAGACGCACCCCGAGACGCACCCCGAGATGCATCCCGACACGTACCCCGAGACGCACCGCGACACCATCCGTGCCGCGGGCACCCCGGAAGCCCCCGCCCTCCTCGCCGCCCTCGCCCCGCTCCTCTCCGCCGAGTCCGACGCCGAGGCGCCCGCCGCCGGCGTCGACCCCGGCGACCTCGAACAGGCCGTCTGGCTCCGTCTCCTGGAGCAGCTCCAGGAGACCGGCACCGCCCCCGAACGGCCCGCCGAATGGCTGCGCCGGGCCGTCCGCGCGGAGGCGCGCCGCGCCCGCAGGACCCACGACCGGGAGCGCCCCTACCGGGACGAACCCCACGAGCAGGGTGGCGCCGAGCCCCACGGCTCCCCGGAGCACTCGCTGATGGTCGCCGAGGGCCGCCGCACCCTGCGCGCCGCCGTCACCAGGACACCCGGCCGCTGCCCGAAGGTGCTGACCGCGATGCTCGACCCGGAGGACCCCACCTACCGGGAAATCGCAGGAGAGTTGGGTATCTCACAGGGCAGCCTGGGGCCGATGCGTTCCCGTTGCCTGGGATGCCTGCGCAGAATGCTGGCGGCAGAGGTTCCCGCCCCCGGTCGACGGGGAAGGGTGCGGTAAACCGATGATCGACCAGATGAGCGGGAGGCGTGCACACATGGGCCTGAGTGTGACCATCTCAGCGGCGGACGCGCAGGACGCGGAGCACATCCTGAAGCTGCAGTACCTCTGCTACCAGAGTGAGGCGGAGCTGTACGGGGACTGGTCCATCGAACCGCTCACCCAGTCGCTCGACGCGCTGCGCGCCGAACTGGAGGAGGGGTACGGGCTCGTGGCCCGGCTCGGCGACGAGGTCGTCGCCTCGGTGCGGGCGCGCATCGACGAGGACGGCACGGTACGGATCGCCAAGCTGATCGTCCACCCGCGCATGCAGCGGCACGGTCTCGGCGGCCGTCTCCTCGACGGCATCGAGCGTCACTTCGCCCCGGAAGCCGAGGAAACGGCCCCGGCCAAGCGCTTCCAGCTCTTCACCGGCCACCGCAGCGAGGGCAATCTGCGCCTCTACCGCAGCAAGGGGTACGCGCAGGTCGCCACCCGCGAGCTCGGCCCGAAGCTCACCCTGGTGACCCTGGAGAAGGCCGCCTAGGCGGTCCGTGACCTCCGCAGCCACCAGATGCCGCTCAGCGGCAGCAGGACCGGGATGAAGACGTAGCCGTAGCCGAAGTCCGACCAGACCGTCGCGTCCGGGAAGGCGGACGGCTCGACCAGAGTCCAGGTCCCGACGATCAGTACGCCCGCGAGCTCGGCGGCGCAGCACACCAGCGCCGCCCTGCGGGCCTTCTCCCCGCCGCGTACCAGCGTGTACGTGATGAAGACGTAGACGACCGCCGCCACTGCCGACAGGGAGTACGCGAGCGGTGCCCGGTCGAACTCGGTGGCGATCTGGTAGATCGAGCGCGAGACCGCGCCGACCGACATCACGCCGTACAGCCAGACGAGCAGCATGCCCGGGCCCGTGACGAGCCGGGTCTTGCCGCCCGGTGCGGCCTTCTCGCGCGTCTCCTGCGTCCCGGTCATGGTCAGCCCACCGTCCAGATGTCGTAGAGACGCACTTCGAGCACGGCCAGGACGACCGCGCCGGCCGTCACGGTCGCCGAACCCCACCGGCTGCGCTCCGCGAGCGACATGAAACCGGCGATGGGCACCGCGCACAGCGCGCCGAGCAGATAGGCGACGAAGATCGTCGTGCCCTCCTCGGCCTTCTCGCCGCGCGCCAGCTGCACGATGCCGACGATCAGCTGGACGAGGACCAGGAAGGTCACCACGGCCATGCCGATGAAGTGCCAGTCCTTGGTCGGCTGGTCCCGGAAGGCGGCGAAGCCGCACCAGGCGGCGAGGGCGAGCGCGGCCACGGAGACCGCGACCGTCAGGGCGTCAAGCATGCGCCCGAGGGTATTACGGTCCGAATGACCCGATGCGCGCGCCCCCCGGCTCACGGGAGGCCCGCCGCGCCGCTCGCCCCTGGCTCACGGGAGGCCCGCCGCGCCGATCGCCCCGGGCTCACGGGAGGCCCGCCGCGCCGCTCGCCCCGGGCTCACGGGAGGCCCGCCGCGCCGCTCGCCCCCCGGCTCATGGGAGGCCCGCCGCGCCGCCCGCCCCGGGCTCATGGGAGGCCCGCCGCGCCGCCCGCCCCGGGCTCATGGGAGGCCCGCCGGGCTGCCCGTCCCGGGGCTCACCGGGGCCTGATGCGCCTCCCGTTCCCGGCTCACCGAGGCCCGACGCGGCGCCCGTCCCCGGCGCACCGGGGCCCGACGCGTCGCCCGTCCGCCATCCCGCCCGGCTCCCTCCACCGCGTGGCCTCCGCCACATCCCGTACCCGATCACCGCCCCCGGCGCGTCCGCACCCGGGCCCCTTCCCTCCAGGCCACGCGCGGAAAGGCGCTCCGCCCGGGGCAACCGGCGCGTCCGTATGGCGTCTCAACGGCGTCCGCTATTCGGACACCCGGGTTCCCTTCGCAGCTGCGCATGTTTTACTTGCAGCCATGACCACGACGAGCAGCCGCACCCTTGCGACCGAGGCGAACACAACGCCCGGTGCTCGTTGTATGTGTCGAATGTGCGCCTTCTGAGGGCCCCCGCCTGAGCCTCGCGCCCCGAAGCGAGACCCCGACGGCCGAGCCGTTCCGACCGCCATCCGGCGCCGGACCGTGCCTGCCCCGCGCACCGCTGCCGCCCGGCCACCAGCCGGAGCAGCGTCCCCGTGCGCCTGACTGTCCGAAATGACGAATGCCCCGTGCACGACGGACCCCGCGTCGCGCACTCGACAGTGACGGAAACCCCTGTGATCACCACTTCGGGCCTGACCAAGGTCTACGAGTCGCGCGGCCGGCAGGTCACCGCTCTGGACGGCGTCGACCTCCACGTCCGCGAGGGCGAGGTGTTCGGCGTGATCGGCCAGAGCGGCGCCGGCAAGTCCTCGCTCATACGCTGCGTCAACCTCCTGGAGCGCCCCACCTCCGGCACCGTGACCGTCGACGGCGTCGACCTCACCGCCCTCGCCGGGAAGGGCCGCCGCGCAGGCAAGGACCTGCGCCGGGCGCGCAGCAGCATCGGCATGGTCTTCCAGCACTTCAACCTGCTGTCCTCCCGCACGGTCAAGGACAACATCGAGCTCCCCCTGGAGATCCTCGGCGTCTCCGGCGCCGAGCGCTCCCGCCGGGCCCTGGAACTCCTCGACCTGGTCGGCCTCGCCGACAAGGCCAAGTCCTACCCCGGCCAGCTCTCCGGCGGCCAGAAGCAGCGCGTCGGCATCGCCCGCGCCCTCGCCGGCAAGCCCAAGGTCCTGCTCTCCGACGAGGCCACCAGCGCCCTCGACCCGGAGACCACCCGCTCCATCCTCCAGCTCCTGCGCGACCTCAACCGGCAGCTCGGCCTCACCGTGCTGCTCATCACGCACGAGATGGACGTCGTCAAGACGATCTGCGACTCCGCCGCGCTGATGCAGCACGGCCGCGTCGTCGAGACCGGCACCGTCGGCCAACTGCTCGCCACCCCCGGCTCCCAGCTGGCGGCCGAGCTGTTCCCGGTCAGCGGCGCCGCCACGGGACCCGAGCACACGGTCGTCGACGTCACGTTCCACGGCGAGGCCGCCACCCAGCCGGTGATCTCCCAGCTCTCCCGCACGTACAACATCGACATCTCGATCCTCGGGGCGGCGATGGACACCGTCGGCGGCAAGCAGATCGGCCGGATGCGGATCGAACTCCCCGGACGGTACGAGGACAACGTCGTCCCGGTCGGCTTCCTGCGCGAGCAGGGCCTCCAGGTCGAGCTCGTGGAAGACGACGCACAGGAGCAGGGCACCGCGCCCGTCCTGGTCAAGGAAGGTGCCAAGTGACCTGGTCGGAGATGCAGCCCCTCCTGGAGCAGGGCACCGTCGACACGCTCTACATGGTCCTGTGGGCCACCGTCGTCACCGTCGTCGGCGGCCTCCCGCTCGGCATCCTCCTCGTCCTCACGGACAAGGGCGGACTGCTCCAGAACCGGCCGGTGAACAAGGTCGTCGGTGCGATCGTGAACATCGGGCGTTCGCTGCCGTTCATCATCCTGCTGATCGCCCTGATCCCCTTCACGACCCTCGTCGTCGGCACCTTCATCGGCCCGACCGCGATGATCGTGCCGCTCGCCATCGGCGCCATCCCCTTCTTCGCGCGCCTCGTCGAGACGGCGATCCGCGAGGTCGACCACGGACTCGTCGAAGCCGTCCAGGCCATGGGCGGCGGCATCCCCACCATCGTCCGCAAGGTGCTGCTCCCGCAGGCCCTGCCCTCGCTGGTGTCGGCCGTCACCACCACCGTGATCGTGCTCATCGGGTACTCCGCGATGGCCGGCGCGGTCGGCGGCGAGGGCCTCGGCTCCAAGGCCGTCACCTACGGATACCAGCGCTTCGACACCACGTTCATGCTGGTCACCGTCGTCGTACTGGTCGCCGTCGTGACCGTCGTCCAGCTCATCGGCGACGGAGTCGTCCGACTCCTCGCCCGCCGGGGCCGTACCGCGTAACGGCCCCCGGCCACCTCAGGCTTCGTTTCTCGAAGAACAGCCCGGACTTGTTGTCCAGGCGTCCACCGCACCACCGGAAAGAGGCACTCTTCGTGCGTAAGAACATCAAGCTCACCGCCGGTATCGTCGCCACCGCCGCCGTCGCCCTCGGCCTCACCGCCTGCGGCACCTCCTCGGACCCGTCCTCCGCCAAGGACGCGGCCGGCGCCGCCGACAAGCCGCTCGTCGTCGCCGCGTCCCCGACGCCGCACGCCGACATCCTCAACTTCGTCAAGGACAACCTGGCCGAGAAGGCCGGCCTGAAGCTGGAGGTGAAGGAGTTCACGGACTACGTCCTGCCGAACACCGCCACCGAGACCGGCCAGGTCGACGCCAACTTCTTCCAGCACAAGCCGTACCTCGACGACTTCAACAAGAAGAACGACACCCACATCGTCCCGGTGGTCGACGTCCACCTGGAGCCGCTGGGCCTCTACTCCAAGAACCTCAAGTCGGTGAAGGACATCAAGGCGGGCCAGACCATCGCCGTCCCGAACGACACCACCAACGGCGGCCGCGCCCTCCAGCTGCTCGCCGAGAACGGCCTGATCACCATCAAGCCGGGCGTGGGAACCAACGCCAAGCTCTCCGACATCACCGACAAGAAGGGCCTGGAGTTCAAGGAGCTGGAGGCCGCCACCGTGCCCCGCGCCCTGAACGACGTGGACGCCGCCGTCATCAACGGCAACTACGCCATCGAGGCCAAGCTCCAGCCGTCGAAGGACGCCCTCGTCCTGGAGAAGGCGGACGGCAACCCGTACGCCAACTTCCTCGCCGTCAAGGAGGGCAACGAGAAGGACGCCCGCGTGCAGAAGCTCGCGAAGCTCCTCAACTCGCCCGAGGTGAAGAAGTACATCGAGGACACCTACAAGGGCTCGGTCATCCCCGCCTTCGGCGCCGTCAAGTAAGGCCGGCGGAGCGGGATCCAGGTCCGAGGGACCGTCAGACCGGTTCCCCCGTACAGTCCTTGAGCAGAAGGCCCCCCGCATCCCGTCCGGTGCGCGGGGCCTTCGTCGCTCCCTCCCCACACCCGACCCGGCCATGCGCACCGGCGGCCGCATGCTGCATGCTGTGCGTTCACGGTCGATTCGGACGGTCCACGGCATGGAGCTGCGCATGACTACCACCTTTCCGGACATCTCCATCAACACGGACCGGTTGGTGCTGCGCGCGCTCGAAGAGGCGGACGCCCCCGCCCTCGCCGAGATGATGAACGACGAACTCGTCGGCGCCTGGACCGCGGTGCCCCAGCCCTACACCGAAGCCGCCGCCCGCACCTGGATCACCGAGTACGCCCCCACCGAACGCGCCGCAGGCCGTGGCATCGACCTCGCCGTCACCGAGTTCCTCACCCAGCGCCTCGTCGGCGTCATCCAGCTGAGCAACACCGACTGGCGGGTCCGCTCCACCGAGATCTCCTACATCGTCGCCCCCTGGGCCCGCGGCGAGGGCTACGCCTCGGAAGCCGCGCTCGCCACCGCCCAGTGGCTCTTCGGCGACCAGAAGTTCGAGCGCCTGGAACTGCGCACCGCCGCCGACAACACCGCCTCCCAGCAGGTCGCCCAGAAGATCGGCTGCATCAGCGAGGGCGTCCTGCGCAACGCCTGCATAGCGCGCACCCGCACCGAGGACGGCGCCTGGACCGAATTGCGCACCGACTTCATCGTCTGGGGCCTCCTCCCCGAGGACCTCGACGGCGTCGCCGACCAGATGGCCGAGGCCGGCTACTCCTCGTACACCGACTGGAGCTGAGCCCCCGGAACGATCCCGGGGTACGCTCGGCACGGCCCCCCGACCTGCGACAACACCACAGGGAGACGACGATGGCCGACCGCGTCACGGTGATCGGCTGGGACGGCTCGCCCCTCACCGCGGCGGCCCGGTCCGCGCTCTCCGCCGCCACCCTCGTGGCCGGCGCCGCCCACCACCTCGCGCTGCCCGAGGTGCCGCCCGGCGCCGAACGCATCCGCCTCGGCAGCGTCGACCTCGCCGCCCGCCGCATCGCGGGACACCGCGGCACCGCCGTCGTCCTCGCCGACGGCGACCCCGGCTTCTTCGGCGTCGTCCGCACCCTGCGCGCCCCCGAGCACGGCCTGGAGGTCGAGGTCGTCCCGGCCGTCTCCTCCGTCGCCGCCGCCTTCGCACGGGCCGGCATGCCCTGGGAGGACGCCCGGATCGTCGTAGCCCACCAGCGCACCCTGCGCCGCGCCGTCAACGTCTGCCGCGCCCACCCCAAGGTCGCCGTCCTCACCTCGCCGGGCGCAGGACCCGCCGAACTCGCCCTCCTGCTCGAAGGCGTCCACCGCACCTTCGTCGTCTGCGAGGAGCTCGGCACCGACCGCGAACAGGTCTCCGTCCTCACCTCCGACAAGGCCGCCGACCACAACTGGCGCGACCCGAACGTCGTCCTCGTCATCGGCGGCGCGGTCGGCGGCACCCCCACCGCCCCCTGGCTGATGGGCCAGGACCCGGCCGCGCGCACGGTCCGCGGCTGGGGGCTTCCCACGGAGGAGTACGACTCCGAGGGCGAAGGCCCCGGAACCGGCCGGGTCCGCCCCGGCGCGGGCGCCGGCCCCGCCCTCCGAGCCGCCCAACTGGCCCGCCTCGGGCCCCGCACCGGCGACCTCGTCTGGGACATCGGCTGCGCGGGCGGCGCCTTCTCCGTCGAGGCCGCCCGCTTCGGCGCCGCCGTCATCGCCGTGGACACCGACCCGGCCGCCTGCGCCCGCACCGAACGGGCCGCCCGCCGCCACGGGGTGCCCCTCCAGACCGTCGCGGGCCGCGCCCCGCACATCCTGGAGAGCCTGCCCGAGCCCGACGTCGTACGGATCGCGGCCGGCGGCGTCCCCGTCGTCACCGCGTGCACCGACCGGCGTCCGGAGCGCATCGTCGCCCACGCCTCCACCCGCGACGAGGCCGAGGCGATCGGCGCGGCCCTCGCCGACGGCGGCTACGCCGTGGAGAGCCTCCTCCTCCAGACCGTCGGACTCGACCCCGACGACTGGTCGGAACGCGAGCGTTCGGTCGTGTTCCTGCTGTCCGGACGCAGGATCGACCGCGCCCCGTGACCCGGCCGCCCCGTCGGGGCAGGGTAGGCTGGCCGATTGTTGTACCGCACCGGAACGTTCGACGCTCTGTTCGTCAATGTCCCGAATTGGTGGCCGCATTGCGCCACCGATGTGGTACGCGAAAAGGGGGGACCGCGCGACGTGGCGCAGTCCACAGCGCACCGTGGCGAATCTCCCTGCCACGATGGCCGAGGGCCGCGACAATATGTGGGTGTCCGCGTGCGCTTCGTGCCGCGCGGCGCGCGCGCTCGTTGTTGTCGACGGGCGCAGGTCTGAAGGAACAAGCGATGGGCGAGGGGTACGCATGACGGACACCGGCCAGGTCCCGGGCGAGGGGCTGCCGGAGAACGCAGGCATGGTCGAGCAGCCGGGCATCCCCGCTCCGGGCGCGTACACCTTCCTGGACCCCTCCGAGCACACCACCGAGGACGACGACCTGCTCCTGATGCCGGGCGCCCAGGGCGCCTGGAGCGAGCACCCGCCGGGCTTCGTGCCCGCGCCGCCGGTCGCCGTTCCGCCCCCGGCGGCACCCGTCGTCCCGAACCAGGGCGTGCCGCAGGCGGCCGTTCCGGAGGCGCCGGCCCCGATGGGCGACCCGCTCACCGACCCCCTGCCGGACCCGCTCACGGGCCCGCTCCCCGATTCCGTCGCGCTCGCCGACGTGCTGACCGCCCCTCAGGGCGCGCAGCTCGGCACCCCGCCGCACGGCGTCCCGCTCGGCACCCCCGCGCACGGCGTCCCGCTCGGCACCCCGGCGCACGGCGTCCCCGTGGCCCCGCACGAGCCGGTCCACACCGACCACGGCTACGAGCCCGGCATCCTCGACACCGGCGCCCACGAGGCGGCCGGCCGTGACTCCGGCTCCGTCGACCTCGGCGGCGTCCGCGTGCCCCCGCCCGCCACGGCCGCGGCCCCGCAGCAGGCCCGGCGCCCGCTGCACATGGGCCCGCCGGTGCCCGACGCCACCGGCGGCGTCGTGCTCTCCCTGGCCGACCGCGGCCCGGCCGCCGCACCGGCCCCGGCCCCGCAGCCCGCACCGGTCGTCCCCGAGCCGATCGTGGCCACGGCCCCCGCGCCGATGCCGGTGCGCAACCCGGGCCCGCCGACCACCGGCCCCGAGTACTTCGAGATCGCGCAGGACCAGCAGCCGGCCCCGCAGGGCGCCGAGCCGTGGGTCGCGCAGTCGCAGGAGCCGGTCGCGCCCCAGGCACCCGCAGAAACGGTCGTCCCGCCCACCGGACAGTTCGTCCAGGTCGAGGGCACCGTCCCGACGACCCCGCACCTGGCCCCGGTCCCGGCGCCGGAAGCACCGCAGGCCGCCGAGCCGACGCCGATCGCGGAGCAGGCCCCGGCCGCCGCGCCGGTGGAGGAGCCGGCGGTGCAGGCCGAGGCGCCCGTGGAGGCCGTGGCGGAGGTCCCGGCCGAGGTCGTCGAGCCCGCTGAGCCCGTGGTGGAGGCCGTGGAGGCCCCGGCCACCGTGCCCGCGCCCCGCGAGGGCGAGCCCGCTGCCGAAGCGGCCGTACCGGTGCAGGACACCGAGCCGCAGGCCGTCGAGGCCCCGGCGGAGGCCGCCCCCGAGGTTCCGCAGCCCGTGGAGGAGCCCGTGCCGGCGCAGCAGGCCGACTCCGAGGAGCCGGCCCAGGCCGCGCCCGTGGAGGTCGAGCCCGAGGCCGCCCCCGAGGTCGTGGAGACCGTCGCGGCGCCGGTCGCGGAAGTCGTGGCGGAGCCCACCGTCGAGCAGCCCCCGGCCGAGGAGGCGGTGGCGGACACCCCCGCCGAGGCCCAGGCCGAAGAGCCGGCGGAGGCGCCGGTGGAGGCCGTGGCCGAGGAGGTCCCGGTCGTCACCGAAGAAGTACCCGAGGCGCAGGTCGCAACGGCGACCGAGGCCCTGCCGGAAGCCGAGACCGAGACCCCGGCCGCATCGGCATCCGAATCCGAGGCTGCGGCTGCGGCCGACGCCGAGTCGGACACCCCCGACGCCCCGTCGGACGAGCAGACGGAACAGCGCCCCGACTCCCCGGCCCCCGGATACGACGACGCCGAGCGGGAGGCCGTGCTCCGCGTGATGCGCGAGCGCCGCGACATCCGCAACGGCTTCCGCAGCGACCCGATCCCGCACGAGGTGCTCCTGCGCGTCCTCGAAGCGGCGCACACCGCGCCGAGCGTGGGCCACTCGCAGCCCTGGGACTTCGTCGTCATCCGCTCCGCCGAGACGCGGCAGACGATGCACGAGCTGGCCCAGCGTCAGCGCGAGGCCTACGCCAAGTCGCTGCCGAAGGCCCGGGCGAAGCAGTTCAAGGAACTGAAGATCGAGGCCATCCTCGACACCCCGGTGAACATCGTGGTGACCGCCGACCCCACCCGGGGCGGCCGCCACACGCTCGGCCGCTACACGCAGCCGCAGATGGCCCCGTACTCCTCGGCGCTCGCCGTCGAGAACCTCTGGCTCGCGGCCCGTGCCGAGGGCCTCGGCGTCGGCTGGGTCAGCTTCTTCGACGAGCGCGAGATGGTCCGTACGCTGGGCCTTCCCGAGCACCTCGAAGTGGTCGCGTACCTCTGCGTGGGATACGTCGACGAGTTCCCCGAGGAGCCGGAGCTGATGCAGGCGGGCTGGTCCAAGCGCCGCCCGCTGGCCTGGGTCGTCCACGAGGAGACGTACGGCCGCCGCGCGCTGCCCGGCGAGGAGCCGCACGACCTGCTCCAGGAGACCGTCGCGAACATCCGCCCGCTGGACGCCAAGGCGCTCGGCGAGGCGTGGGAGCGGCAGAAGCGCATGACCAAGCCGGCGGGCGCCCTGGGCATGCTGGAGATCATCTCCGCGCAGCTCTCGGGTCTCTCCCGCGTCTGCCCGCCGCCGATCCCGGAGCCGGCCGCCGTGGCGATCTTCGCCGGCGACCACGGCGTGCACGCCCAGGGAGTGACGCCCTGGCCGCAGGAGGTCACCGGCCAGATGGTGGCCAACTTCCTCGGCGGGGGAGCGGTCTGCAACGCCTTCGCGAATCAGGTCGGCGCCGAAGTCTGCGTCATCGACGTGGGCGTGGCCTCCGAACTCCCGGCCACGCCCGGCCTCCTGCCCCGCAAGGTCCGTCCGGGCACGGGCGACTTCACCACGGGCCTCGCGATGACCCGCGAAGAGGTCCTGGCCGCGATCGAGGTGGGCATCGAAACGGCCCGCGACCTCGTGGCGGCCGGCAACAAGGCACTGCTCACGGGCGAGATGGGCATCGCGAACACCACCGCGTCCGCCGCGCTGATCTCGGTGTACACCGGTGTGGACGCCGCGGAGGTCACGGGCCGGGGAACGGGCATCAACGACGAGACGCACGCCCGCAAGGTGGACGTGGTCCGTCGCGCGCTCGACCTGCACAAGCCGGACCCGGCGGACCCGATCGGTGTCCTGTCGGCGATCGGCGGCCTGGAGCACGCGGCCCTCGTGGGCCTGATCCTCGGCGCGGCCTCGCTCCGTACCCCGGTCATCCTGGACGGCGTCTCCACGGGTGCGGCGGCCCTCGTCGCCCGCGCCATCGCGCCCGAGTCGCTCGCGGCGTGCATCGCGGGCCACCGCAGCGCCGAGCCGGGCCACGTGGCGGCCCTCAACAAGCTGGGCCTGCGCCCGCTCGTCGACCTGGACCTCCGTCTCGGCGAGGGCACGGGCGCGCTGCTGGCCCTGCCCCTGGTCCAGAGCGCGGCCCGAGCGATGCACGAGGTGGCCACGTTCGACTCGGCGGGAGTCACCGAGAAGTAGGACCACGGCGCGTCCCCCACCCACGCACGGAAGCGGGGGACGCGCAGGAACCGGGTTCGCGACGCAAAGCGTGATGTGTGGCGCGCAAGGCCCAGAAGCATGGATGGCCCCGAAGGCGCCGTAAATCATGCAGTCCCGAACCCGGTTCCGGAGCGTCCCCCACGCACCTGCCCACCGGCCGGGGGACATCCGTCACACCCAGCAACCCCCACGTCACCGCTATCGTGACCGTGCAGAGCCGCTCCACCGCAGCAGCGGCACCCTCGCCCGCACCGCACGCTCTCCGAGGAGCCGCTCACCCATGGCAGAGAACACCGAGCACCCCGCCTACCCGGTGGGGCTGCGCCTCGCCGGCCGCCGCGTCGTCGTCCTCGGCGGCGGTCAGGTGGCCCAGCGCCGACTCCCGGCCCTGATCGCAGCGGGCGCCGACGTCACCCTGATCTCCCCGTCCGCGACCCCGTCGGTGGACGCGATGGCGGAAACGGGCGAGATCACCTGGATCAAGCGCCGCTACGAGGAAGGCGACCTGGCGGACGCCTGGTACGCACTGGTGGCAACGACGGACCCGACCGCGAACGCCGCAGCCTCGGCCGAGGCGGAGCGGACGAGGACCTGGTGCGTCCGGGTCGACGACGCGGAGGCGGCCACCGCCTGGACCCCGGCCACGGGCCGCGACGCCGGAGTGACCGTAGCCGTGCTCACGGGCCACGACCCCCGCCGCTCGGCCGCCGTGCGGGACGCGATCGTCGAGGGACTCCGCGACGGTTCGATCGCCGCGCCCGCGCACCGCTCCCGTACGCCCTTCGTCGCGCTGGTCGGTGGCGGCCCCGGTGACCCGGACCTGATCACCGTACGAGGCCGCCGGCTGCTCGCCGAGGCGGACGTGGTGATCGCGGACCGGCTCGGCCCCCGCGACCTCCTGGACGAGCTGCCGCCGAACGTCGAGGTGATCGACGCGGCGAAGATCCCGTACGGCCGTTTCATGGCCCAGGAGGCCATCAACAACGCGCTCATCGAGCACGCGAAGCAGGGCAAGTCCGTGGTCCGCCTGAAGGGCGGCGATCCGTTCGTGTTCGGCCGGGGCATGGAAGAGGCCCAGGCCCTGCTGGCCGAGGGCATCACGTGCACGGTGGTCCCCGGCATCTCCAGCTCGATCTCGGTGCCGGGCGCGGCCGGGATCCCGGTGACGCACCGCGGGGTGGCGCACGAGTTCACGGTGGTCAGCGGCCATGTGGCCCCGGACGACCCGCGGTCGCTCGTCGACTGGGCGTCGCTCGCGAAGCTCACGGGCACCCTGGTGATCCTCATGGGCGTCGACAAGATCGGCAAGATCGCCGAGGCGCTGATCGCCCACGGCAAGTCCCCGGACACCCCCCTGGCCCTGGTCCAGGAGGGCACGACGGCGACCCAGCGCCGGGTGGACGCGACGCTGGCGACGGTCGCGGAGACGGTCAAGGCGGAAGAGGTCCGTCCGCCGGCGGTCATCGTGATCGGCGAGGTGGTCACCGAGGGCCCCGACAAACTGACGAAGTAACCACCACGGACCAGGGGTGACCGCACAACAGGTCGACCCCGCCGCACACATTGGCACCACACCCCGGACAAGGCAGTATCACCTCGTGGCCGAACTCATCACGATCGACGACCCCGACGACCCGCGCCTGCGCGACTACACCGGCCTGACCGACGTCGAGCTCCGCCGCAGGCGCGAGCCGGCCGAGGGCCTGTTCATCGCGGAGGGCGAGAAGGTCATCCGCCGGGCCAGGCAGGCCGGGTACGAGATGCGGTCGATGCTGCTCTCCGCCAAGTGGGTGGACGTCATGCGGGACGTCATCGACGAGGTCCCGGCGCCGGTGTACGCGATCCAGCCGGACCTCGCCGAGCGCGTCACCGGCTACCACGTGCACCGTGGCGCGCTGGCCTCGATGCAGCGCAAGCCGCTCCCGGAGGCCGCCGAACTCCTGGCCGGCGCCCGCCGTGTGGTGATCATGGAGTCGGTGAACGACCACACCAACATCGGCGCGATCTTCCGCAGCGCCGCCGCCCTGGGCATGGACGCGGTCCTGCTGTCCCCGGACTGCGCGGACCCGCTGTACCGGCGCTCGGTGAAGGTCTCGATGGGCGCGGTGTTCTCGGTCCCGTACGCCCGCCTGGACTCCTGGCCCCGGGGCCTGGAGGCGGTACGGGAGGCGGGCTTCAAGCTTCTGGCCCTGACCCCGGCGGAGAAGGCGACCTCGATCGACGAGGCCGCTCCGCACCGTCTGGACCGGGTGGCGCTGATGCTCGGAGCGGAGGGCGACGGCCTGTCCACGCAGGCGCTGCGTGCCGCCGACGAGTGGGTCCGCATCCCGATGGCGCACGGCGTCGACTCGCTGAACGTGGGCGCGGCGGCGGCCGTCGCGTTCTACGCGGTGGCGACGGGCCGCCCGGAGTCCTGACCGCTCCCGTGGCCGACGGGCCGCTCGGAGTCCTGACCGCTCCCGTGGTCGACGGGCCGCCGGAGTCCTGACGCTCCGGCGGTCCTACCCCTGAAGGGCCTGGGCGGCGGCGATGCCCAGCGCGACCACCAGCGTCACGACCACGAAGACGAAGAGCCGCTGCCGCAGGAGCCGGGGATTGGCGGGGCGGCGGCCGGTCGACGTGGAGCGGGCGCCGGGCCGGGTCCCGGGACGGGACTGTGGCCCGCGCGAGCCACCGGTCCGGGGCCCGGCCGAGGGCCGGGACGAAGGACCGGGCCCACGCCCGGGTCGCTCGCCACGCTCAGGACCACGCTCAGGCCCGCGCTCGCCACCCCGCTCGGGGCCACGGCCGGGCACGTCCCGCTCGGTGTACCGCTCGGTGGGCCGGACGGTGTTCCGCTCCTCGGCCCGTTCCCGCTGGACGGGCGGCCGGGCGACCGGCAGCCCCTGCGCCTCGCGCGCCGCGATCTCCTTGAGCCGCATGGACAGCTGCAGCGTGCTGGGCCGGTCCTCCGGGTCCTTCGCGAGGCAGGCCCTGATCAGCGGGGCCAGGGCGTCCGGCACCCCGTGCAGCTGCGGCTCCTCGTGCACGACGCGGTAGAGCATGACCTCGGAACTGCCGTGCCCGAAGGGGGAGTCGGACATCGCCGCGTACGCGAGGGTGGCACCGAGCGAGAACACGTCGGTTGCCGGGGTGACGGCCGCACCGCGCACCTGCTCGGGGGCGAGGAAGCCGGGGGAGCCGACGGCGGTGCCCACGTGGGTGAGGGTGCTGGCCCCGGTGGCCCAGGCGATGCCGAAGTCGATGATGCGGGGGCCCTTGGGGGAGAGCAGGATGTTCGAGGGCTTGAGGTCGCGGTGGACGACCCCGGCCTCGTGGACGGCGACGAGGCCCTCCGAGAGCGCCGCCCCGATCGAGGCCACGTCGGCGGCGCGCAGCGCGCCCTCCTCGGCGACCCGGTCGTGCAGCGAGGGGCCGGGTACGTACTGGGTGGCGAACCAGGGGCGGTCGGCCTCCAGATCGGCCGCGACGAGGCGGGCCGTGCAGCCGCCGCGGATCCGCCGGGCCGCGGACACCTCGCGCGCGAACCGCGAGCGGAATTCCTGGTCCTCGGCCAGGTCCGGCCGGATCACCTTCAGCGCCACCCGCTGGCCGCGCCGGTCGGACCCCAGGTACACGACGCCCATCCCGCCGGCCCCCAGCCTGCGGTGGAGCCGGAACGACCCGACGATCCGCGGATCCTCGCGCCGGAGCCGCATCATCGCCATGTCCGTCCCCTCGTCCGTTCGACGTGGCACAGCTTACGTAGTGGCGCCCGTACGCGCTCATAGGCCGCGCCCTCGCACCGGGATCGATTGTCAGTGCTGAGGGGGAAGGCGGGGGACAGGCGGTCACGGGAGCGCGCCCCAACCACCCTGCCGGGAAACCCACTTGACGAGCGGACACGGACACGGCCGGGCGCCCGGCAGGGCGTGCCCGAGCGCCACCGGACCAGGCGGCGGACCCGGCGCCCGGGGAAGTGAGCGAAGTCACTCGTCCACCCCTCTCCGGGTGCCCCCTCAGGGAAGTCCCCGGGTTCCGGGGCCCCGTCTCCACCCAGGGGAGTACGCCGCACGGGCGGGCCTCATCCTCCGGGAGGCCCGCAAGTAGGTACGCGGGCATGACGTCCCGGCGCTTCCCGCTCCCTAGTGTTGAGGTCAAGCGGCGGGTGCAGCACTCGTCCCCCGAGGTCACGCACCCGCCGCGCCAGACACGACAGGAGAGGAACCATGGCCTACACGGCACTGCGGACGACCACCCGGCCCTCGAGCCGCCGTCACCCCCTGGTGGCCACCGCCATGGTCCTCCCTCTCGCGGCCCTGCTCGTGGTCGTCTTCGGCGGCTGGGAAGCGGTGGTCACACAGGCGTCGTCCGTGGGCGTGATGCTGGGGCGCTGAAAGGCGCCTCGGACCCGGGAGAGCGGCCCGGGTCGGGACATCCGGCCGGAAACCCCGTGGGGACGGGGGTGCGGCGGACGGCAGCGTGAGGCCGGTCAGCTGGGGAGCTGACCGGCCTTCGCGCGTTCCCGGAACGGCGGCGGTCAAGGCCGGCACCCACCCCGTACGCTCCCGGAGTGGACTCCGCACCCCCGATACCCCCGACGACGCACCCCACCGCACCTCCGACGGCCCCGACGCTCCACCGCCTCGCCGCCGTCGCGCACACCGCCGCTCACCCGGCCGCCGCGCCCTGCCGTTGTGCGGGGGATCTCGTCGGAGTGCTCGCCGACCGGGACGACGGGAGTGTCGTACGGCACGGGGGGCTCGTCGCCAAGGCGCACGCGCCCGGCACCGACCCGGAGGCCCATGGCGTACGGCTCGCGCTGGCCGCGCACCAGGATGTCGGCGGCGTCTTCCTGCCGCCCGTCCCGCTGCCGCGGCCCGGCCCGGAATCGCTCGACGGCCGCCCGGTGACCGTCTGGCCGTACGGCCCGCCCGTCGACCCGGAGGACCCCGAGGCCGCACCGTGGGAGGAGGCGGCGCGACTCCTCGCCCTGCTGCACCGCACCCCGCCCCCGCCGGGCTTCTCCGACCGGCTCCCGGACATGCGGGCCCCCGTGAAGGTGGCCCTCGCCGTGGACCGGATGCGCCGCACGGCTCCGGACCATCCGGCGGCCGTCACCGTCCTCGACGCCTGGCGCACGGTCCCCGACGGCCCCGGGACGGCGTACCGGCTGCTCTGCCACGGCGACTTCCACCTCGGCCAGCTGGTCCGCGACACCCGCTCCACGGCCGCCGCCGAAGGCCGCGACGCTCCCTGGCGGCTGATCGACATCGACGACCTCGGCCTCGGCGATCCCGCCTGGGATCTGGCCCGGCCCGCGGCCTGGTTCGCGGCCGGCCTCCTGCCGCCGGAGGTCTGGTCCCGTTTCCTCGGCGCGTACCAGCAGGCGGGCGGCCCCGCCGTGGACGGCGATCCGTGGGGCCGACTCGACGTGCCCGCGCGGGCCCTGACGGTCCAGACCGCGGCCCTGGCCCTCGCCAAGTCCACGGCCGAGCGCCGGCCGCTCGACGAGGTCGAGGAAGTGATGATCGACACCTGTGCCCGCATCTCCGGACATCGAACCGGGTAGGCACTTTCGGCGTCCACGTAAGGTGAAGCCACCATTCGAACGGCAATGTCAGGGAGTTGAGCCGAGCATGCAGTGTCCCAAGTGCCATGCGGCCATGCACACGTACAACCGCAACGGTGTCCAGATCGAGCAGTGCAGCGGTTGCCGGGGCATATTCCTGGACTACGGCGAGCTGGAGGCCCTGACCCGCCTGGAGTCCCAGTGGGTCCAGCAGGCCCCGCCCGCCCCGCAGGCCTACCCGGCGCAGCCGGCCCCCGCCGCGCCCGCCTGGGGCGCCCCGCACCAGGGCGGCCACCACGGTGGTCACCACGGCGGCCACTACCGCAAGGGCGGCTTCGGGCGGATGCTCTTCTCCTCCTGACCGGGGCACGAAGAAGCCCCCGGCCGCGAGCTGCGGCCGGGGGCTTCTTTCGTCTGGTGCGCGATACTGGGATTGAACCAGTGACCTCTTCCGTGTCAGGGAAGCGCTCTCCCGCTGAGCTAATCGCGCGGGTACACCCGAGAGGTGCATGTACTGCGTGCGCGATACTGGGATTGAACCAGTGACCTCTTCCGTGTCAGGGAAGCGCTCTCCCGCTGAGCTAATCGCGCGGGCGCACCCGAGGGGTGCGTGAACTGTGATGCGTGAACTGTGGTGCGCGATACTGGGATTGAACCAGTGACCTCTTCCGTGTCAGGGAAGCGCTCTCCCGCTGAGCTAATCGCGCGAGGGATCCGAAGACCCAGGATCCGAAGATCCAGTGGACGATACTGGGATTGAACCAGTGACCTCTTCCGTGTCAGGGAAGCGCTCTCCCGCTGAGCTAATCGTCCTTGGAGGTGGAGACGGGATTTGAACCCGTGTAGACGGCTTTGCAGGCCGTTGCCTCGCCTCTCGGCCACTCCACCAGGAGTGAATACAGGGGTTCGGGAAGATCCCCCACATCGAGCGGACGACGAGATTCGAACTCGCGACCCTCACCTTGGCAAGGTGATGCTCTACCAACTGAGCCACGTCCGCTTGTCGTTTCCGTTCCGCTTGCGCGTCCCGGCGACGTGTTGAACTCTAGCGGATTCCTGGGCCAGTACAAAAACGCGTTTCCGCAGCGTGCTGACCTGCGAGCCCTTCACGGCGCCCGGCCGGGCCTCCCGGAGGGTTCGCGCGGCGTTCACTCGCCGTGTTCCCGAGGTGGCGCGGAGCCCCGCCCCACGCGCCCCACCCGCCCCCGCCGCGTGCGCCCCACGTGCCCCTTCCGCACGCGACCCCGTGCCCCCGCCCCGCCGGACCTAGACTCGATGCGTGCACGACCTTGCTCCTCTGGCCCGCTTCGGCGGCCTCGTCGCGACCGATCTCCGGGACGTCACCCACGACCCCGAGGCACTGGACTCCGCAGGCTTCTGGGCCGTCTGCGCGGACTTCGAAGGGCGCCTCACCTGCGCGCGCTTCGGGGACGTCCGGCCCGACCCCGTCCCCGCGCCCGTCCCGGGTGCCTGGCGCGGTCCCGCCGCCGGTGACTGGACGTCCTCGCTCGACCGCACCGCGTACACGGCGGGCGTACGGCGCGTGCGCGAGCACATCGCGCGCGGCGAGGTCTACCAGGCGAACCTCTGCCGGGTGCTGACCGCGCCGCTGCCGGACCCGGCCGCCGCCGACGTCGACGCCCTCACCGCTCTCCTGGCCCGGGGCAACCCCGCTCCCTACGCCGGAACGATCCGGCTGCCCGCCCACGGGGTGGAGATCGCCACCGCCTCCCCCGAGCTGTATCTGCGCAGGGAAGGGGCCCTGATCTCCTCCGGTCCCATCAAGGGCACCGGCCGTACCGTCGCCGACCTCCTCCCCAAGGACCACGCGGAGAACGTGATGATCGTCGACCTGGTCCGCAACGACCTGGGCCGCGTCAGCGAGACCGGCAGCGTCGCCGTCCCCGAGCTCTGCGCCGTCGAGGAGCACCCCGGCCTCGTCCACCTCGTCTCCACGGTCACCGGCCTGCTCCGCGAGGACGCCGGCTGGCCCGAGCTGCTCGCCGCCACCTTCCCGCCCGGCTCGGTGACCGGCGCGCCCAAGTCCAGCGCGCTGCGGATCATCGAGGCCCTGGAGACCGCGCCCCGGGGCCCGTACTGCGGAGGCATCGGCTGGGTGGACGCCGACGCGGGCACCGCCGAGCTGGCCGTCGGCATACGCACCTTCTGGATCGACCGCCCCGAGGGCGTGCTCCGCTTCGGCACGGGCGCCGGGATCACCTGGGGCTCCGACCCGGAGCGCGAATGGGAGGAGACCGAGCTGAAGGCCGACCGGCTCGTCGCGATAGCGTCGGGCGCCTACGAGTCAGGCGCCTGTGAGGCGAGCGGAAAGGCCACTTCTCGATGAAACTCTGGGTCAACGGCGGGCTGCACGACGCGGAGACCGCCCGGGTCTCCGTACTGGACCACGGACTGACCGTCGGCGACGGCATTTTCGAGACGGTCAAGGCGGAGCGTGGCGAAACGTTTGCTCTCACGCTGCACCTGGAGCGGCTCACCCGCTCCGCCCGCGGCCTCGGCCTGCCCGACCCGGACCTCGACGAGGTCCGCCGCGCCTGCGCCGCCGTCCTGGAGTCGAACCCGATGGAGCTCGGCCGGCTCCGCATCACGTACACCGGCGGTCTCTCCCCGCTCGGCTCGGAGCGCGGCGACGCCGGGGCGAGCCTGGTCGTCGCCCTCGGCGAGACCGGCCGCCGCCCCGACTCCACCGCCGTGATCACCGTCCCCTGGACCCGCAACGAGCGCGGCGCCCTCACCGGACTCAAGACCACCTCGTACGCCGAGAACGTCGTCGCCCTCGCCAGGGCGCGCGAGCAGGGGGCGTCCGAGGCGCTCTTCGCCAACACCGTGGGGCAGCTCTGCGAGGGCACCGGCTCCAACGTCTTCGTCGTGGTCGACGGCCGGATCCTCACCCCGCCCGTCTCCTCCGGCTGCCTCGCGGGCATCACCCGGGCCCTCGCCGTGGAGTGGACCGGCGCCGAGGAGACCGACCTGCCGCTGGACGTGCTCGAGAGCGCCGACGAGATCTTCCTGACCTCGACCCTGCGCGACGTCCAGGCCGTGCACCGGGTCGACGCGCGCGTACTGACCGCCGCGCCCGGGCCGGTCACCGCCAAGGCCATGCGGGTCTTCGACGAGCACGCGGCCCAGGACCGGGATCCGCGCCTCTGACTGCGCCACGGGCGCGTAAAACCGGATGACGGACGGCCCCGGGGTGGGTAGAACACCACTGATGACCACCACCCTGCGGCCGGCCGAGCCGCTTCAGCAGACGCCCGACGGCGGCCGTTCCCGCACCTACGACGTGTGTGTGAACAGCCGCCGTGTCGGTTCCGTCCACCTCTCGACCGATCCCGGCTTCGGTGCCGCCTCGGGCCGGATCGAGAAGCTCCGGGTCGACGAGCCGGATCAGGGGCGCGGCCGGGGCACGGTCGCCGCGCTCGCCTCCGAGGAGGTGCTGCGGGGCTGGGGCTGCGGCGAGGCGCAGATATCGGTGCCCGCGGACGCCGGGCCGGCGCTGCGGATGGCCCGCTCGCTCGGCTACACCGAGCGCAGCCGGAACATGGTCAAGGAACTGGCCGCCGAGCCGCCCGCGCTGCCCGAGGGCGTCGAGGTCCGGCCCATGACCGGGGACGAGTACGAGGCGTGGGAGACCCGGGCCAAGGAGGGCTTCGCGCAGAGCTGGATCGACCGGGGCGTCCCCGAGGACCAGGCCCGCACCAAGGCCGAGGACAGCCACCGCAAGTACCTCTCGGACGGCCTCGCCACCCCCGGCGTCGCGATCCACGTGGTCGTCCGTGACGGGCGGCCCGCCGGCTTCCTGTGGACCGGCCGGATCGAGCTCGAACCGGGGCGCTGGGCGGCCTTCGTCTACGACATCGAGGTCGACGCCGAGCAGCGCGGACGCGGCTACGGCCGGGCGCTCATGCTGCTCGCCGAGCGCGTCGCGCACGAGGCCGGGGACACCCGGCTCGGACTGCACGTCTTCGCGGGCAACACCCCGGCGATCCGGCTCTACGAGTCGCTGGGCTACCGCACGACGTACGTCAACAGCGCGAAGACCCTGCTCTAGGTCCTGCCTTTCGGATCAGGCGGCCGGCCGCGGGCGATCAGGCCTCCAGGAGGCGGTCGGCGAGCTGCTCGATGCGCTCGCGCAGGCCCTCCTGGCTCTGGCCGCCGTCCAGGCGCTCGCCGCCGATGACGTAGGTCGGGGTGCCGGTGACCTTGATCGCCTTGCCCTCGGCCTCGTCGGCGTCCACGGTCAGCAGGTGCCGGCCGTCGATCAGGGCGGTGTCGAACTCCTCGGCGTCCAGGCCCAGTTCGGTGGCCACCTCCAGGAGGACCGGCTCGCCCCGCTCGCCGAGCTCGGCGGTCCGCGCGAGCAGCGCCTCCGTGTACGGCCAGCCCTTGCCCTGCTCGAAGGCCTCCTCGGCGGCCTGGGCGGCGGCGTACGCGTGCTTGTGCTTCGCCAGCGGGAAGTGGCGCAGCTGTACGTCGAGCCGCTCGCCGTACTTCTCGCGGAGCGCGCGGACGTCGTCGAGGGCCTGGAAGCAGTCGGGGCACTGGAGGTCGAACCACGCCTCCAGGACGACGGGGGAGGCGGGTGCGGTGGTGGAGTCGTTCATTGCAGCAGTCTCCCACCCCGCAGGGAGGAGATCCCGGCCGGGACGACCCGGAGATCTCCCTGAGACCGGCCCCGGGACATGGCCCCGGACACCCTCGGCGGTGCAGGATGGAAGGGACGTATCGCCCGGCTCCTGGAGGATCGCATGCTCGCCGAGACCATCTGTTCCGCGGTGTCCGCGGCGGGCCTGGGCATCGCCGCGATTTCGGCGTACCGGAAGCGTTTCCTGTCCGCCGCCCGGATCGCGGCCTACGCCCTGGTGCCGCTCGGTCTGGTGATGACGGGTGCGGTCGAGTGGATCGCCGACACGGCCTTCAGCCCGGTGGCCTGGGCCGGCTTCGGCGTCCTCGGTGTCGCCTGGCTGCTCTTCCTGTCCACCCGGGCCGTGGAGCGCCGTCGGGCCGGCCGTCAGGAGACCGCCGGGGGAGCCGAGCCGAGAGCCGTGGCCCCGGCCGCGTCGGCGCCCTCGCGCGCCGTGACGGCGAAGCCGCAGGCCGGCCAGTCCGCCGGAGAGGACTTCAGCGACATCGAGGCGATTCTGAAGAAGCACGGAATCTGATCACTTCTGGCGATTCCGGTGTCCGTCCCCGTCCCGTGATCCACGGGAAGGGGTGAACGGGCCCCGCGGTGGGGCGTGTTGCGGGATTCGACGGGTGTGCGGTGCGCCATCATCCCCCCGAGATGCTGGATACCTCGCGGGAGCCCGTGCCCGCCACCACCGACACCCCCGCCGAAGAGCCGCGTGGCTGCCTGTACGCGCTCTCCCAGCCGCCACTGATGATCTTCCTCGGGGTGATCGGCTGTCTGTTGCTCGTGGCCGCCGTGCACGATCTCTTCGTGCTCTGAACCTCCCGGGACGGGGACGGTCAGCCCGCCGCCTCCTTGCGGCGTGCCCGGTACGCGGCCACGTGCAGACGGTTGCCGCAGGTACGGCTGTCGCAGTAGCGGCGTGAGCGGTTGCGCGAGAGGTCCACGAAGGCCCGGCCGCAGTCCGGCGCCTCACAGCGCCGCAGCCGCTCCTGCTCGCCTGCCACGACGATGAACGCGAGGGCCATGCCGCAGTCGGCCGCGAGGTGGTCCGCCACCGAGGCGCCCGGCGCGAAGTAGTGCACGTGCCAGTCGTAGCCGTCGTGGTCGGTGAGCTGCGGGGTGGTGCCCGCACCCGCCACCAGCTGGTTGATCAGGGGGGCGGCGATCCGGGCCTCGGGGGCGGAGAAGACCGCCGCGAACTTCTCGCGCACCTCGCGCACGGCGCCCAGGTCGTCGGGGCCCAGGTCGCCCACGCCGCTGACCTTGTGCGCGCGCAGGAAGTCGTGGAGCTCCGGGAGGTCCGCGAGCTCGTCGGCGCGCTCGCCCTGGGGCGCGGTGTTCATCAGATCGACGACGGTGTCGAGGGCGATCCGGGTGTCGTGGGGGATCAGCACGATTCGCTCCCTGGCCGGCCGCGGGCGGGCGCCCGCGGAATGGCGCTGACTTTAGCGCGCCCCGGAAAACGACACCGGCGCCCACCACCGCGCCGGCTGCGCGGTGGGAGCGCCGGATCTCGTGCCTATGTGACTGACCACGCGGCGCCGTCGCCCCGAGTCGGACGGCGCCGTGCGGCTCTCGGCCTGGCTCAGCTGTCGGCCAGGATGTGGGAGAGCTCCGTATCGAGATCGAAGTGCCGGTGCTCGGTGCCCGGTGGCACAGCGGCGTCGGTCCTCTTCAGGAACGACTCCAGGGCCCTCGCCGGGGCCTCGAGCAGGGCTTCTCCCTCGGGGGAGCTCAACGCGATGCAGACGACTCCCTGACCGTGACTACGCGACGGCCAGACGCGGACGTCGCCCGTGCCGGTGGGCCGGTGCAGCCCCTCGGCGAGAAGGTCGCGGGCGAAGACCCACTCGACCGTCTCCTCGGCTCCGGTGTGGAAGGTGGCGTGCACGGCATAGGGATCGGCCGTGTCATACCGCAGGCCCGCGGGTACAGGCAGTGAGGACTCGCTCGACACAACGAGGCGCAGGTGCAGCTCGCAGCTGACCGTGGTGTTCATAAGCGCCAGGGCCTTTCGCTCAGTGTGCGCTCGGGGATTCGCACGTCGGCGAAATCGACATGCCACCTCCGGTGCCGTTGTAAACCCCTCTGTCGGTTTTGTGATCGTTCAGGTAGCTCGTATGGGCGTGTGTGACCTGCGGTAATACCGCCATTCCGGTGGGGGCTCCCCGTCCGGTAGGTTGGGGGCATGAATGCGGAGAGTGACGAGCGCGCCGGGGAGTCCGCAGGCGGCAAGGAAGCCGAACTGGGATCCCGCGCACCGGAGTTCATCAAGTCCCGCCGAGGGCTGCATCTGAGCTGGCAGGTCGGCGTCTTCATCGTGGGACTCGCCGTGGTCGGCGCCGGAGTGGTGATGCTGCCGCTCCCGGGGCCCGGCTGGCTGGTCATCTTCGGCGGCATGGCGATCTGGGCGACCGAGTTCGTCTGGGCCCAGCTCGTGCTCCGCTGGACCAAGCGCAAGGTCACGGAGGCCGCCCAGCGCGCCCTCGACCCCAAGGTCCGCCGCCGGAACATCATCCTCACCACCATCGGCCTGGTGATCATCGCCGCGCTGCTCGCGGTCTACTTCTGGAAGTTCGGCTTCGTCATGCCGTGGAAGATCGACGAGTGACCTTCCGATGGTTCGGAACCACCGCTGACATGCGGTAATGTTTGCGGTGCGCCGGGGCGATTAGCTCAGCGGGAGAGCACTTCGTTCACACCGAAGGGGTCACTGGTTCGATCCCAGTATCGCCCACCACCCGGCCCGAAGGCCCGGAGACGGAACACCGTCTCCGGGCCTTCGGCGTCTCTCACCGCATCCGCGCAAGCCGCTCCCGCAGCCTCCGCGCGTCCCGCAGCCGCTGCTCGTACGTGGCGCCCACCGCGAGCAGCAGCAGCCCCGCCAGGGCCGGCGGCAGCCAGCGCGGCAGCGCACCCACCGCCTGCACCACGTACGGCGCCAGCTCGTGCAGCCCGTCGAGGGCGAGCACCGCGCCGCCGAGCACCAGGAGCGCCTGGAGCCGGAACCGCGCGCCGAGCAGCGTCACCACGAGCGCCGCCACCCCCAGGGCCAGCGGGCGCGCCCACTCCGGGTCCGTCCAGGCCGCCACCAGGCTCGGCAGCAGCGTCACCGCGAGGCCGGGGCCGTACGCCGTCCACGACGAGGCCTCCGGGTCCCGGCGCCGCCGCAGGAAGCCGACGACCAGCGCGGGCACCGTCACCGGGAGCGTGTACGCCTCCGGGGTCGTCACGTCCCAGACGGCGAGCCGCACCCACGTGGCGAGCAGGAACAGCACCGCCGCCGTCCACGAGGCGAACCGCCGCCGGTCCGGCCGTACCGCCGTCGCCGCCGCGATCACCCCGCAGAGGGCCAGCGCGAGCGCGAGGAACGCGGGCCGGGACGCGGCGATCCCGAGGGCGAGGAGCGCCACGGCCGCGCCGGTGACCTCGACCGCCAGGGCCACCGGACGCGGGGCCCTGGAGCCGATGGCGGCGGTCGCCGCCGGGACGAGCAGGAGCACGAGCGCCGTCCAGTGGTCCTCGAACCCGCCCGCGGCCGCCACCGCGAACACGAGCCCGGTCGCGGCGATCACCGCCCCGCAGGCGGAGACCACCCGGCGGGCGTCCGTGCCGAGGGCCGCGACCCCCGCGAGGAGCGCCAGAACCACGCCGAGCGCGGTGAACGTGGCCCCCCGCACGTCCAGGGCCAGGGCGACAGCGCCGGCGGCGGACGCGAGACCGCCCGCGTACGCGGTCCACCCCAGGGCGGTCCCGGGCTCCACCACGGCCCGAGCCCGGGGCTGGGAGGGTGCCCACGCCGGCCAGGAGGCCCCGGGCCCGGAGACGGTGGGGGTCGCGGGGCCGGAGGCCGTCGGCGCGGGGGAGTCCGCGGCCGCCGGTGCGGCCGAGCCCTCCGGCCTCCGGCGGGTGGCCGGGCCGTCGGTCTCGGACGGGGGCCGGACGTCGGGCTGTCCGGGGGCGCCCGGGGCCGGAGCCGCGGCCGCGCGCAGACCGCGCGTCAGCGGGCCCGGGCGGACGGCGAGCCACAGGGCCGCCGCGGTCGTGAGCAGCTGGAGGGCGAGCGTCGCCGCGTACGGCAGGCCGAGGGAGACCGGCAGGGCCGTGAGGAGCGCCCAGGCCAGGGCGAGGGCCCCGCACCGGGCCCAGAGCCGGGGGAGCGCCACGAGGGCGGCGACGGCCACCGCCAGGACCAGGACCGCCGTCGCCGGGTACGAGGCCAGGGCACGCGCGGCGTGCTCGCCCGACCAGACGTCCGTCGTCCGGGCCACCGGCCCGAGGAGCCCCGCCACCGCCGGCGGCAGCGCCCACGCGACCCCGAGGGCCGCCACTCCGGCCCCCGCTCCGGCCAGGCCGAGCCGGATCCCGCGCGGCAGACCGGGGCGGGTCGCCGGTCCGGGCCCCGCCTCGGCTGCGGCCGGGTGGGACGCCGTGCCGGGCGTCCGGCCGCCGCTGGGAGTCGCCGTACCGGTTCCGCCGCCTGCCGTCGCGCCGCCCGGACGCCACACCGACGCCAGTGCCAGCGCGCAGAGTACGTAGCCCGGTACCGCCCAGTCGTCCGGGAGCGCCGAGCGCAGGAGGCCGCCGCAGGCCGTCAGGACCGCCAGGCCCGCGACCGCGGAGGCCGCCGCCGCGAAGGCGGGGACGCGCCAGGCCGCGTACAGGGTCACCGCCGCGCCCGCGAGGAGGAGCGGTGCACCGGTCCACGGGGAGACGAGGGAGAGCCAGCCGCCCGTCAGCAGGGACCAGCCGCCCAGCGCGGTCGCGGCCGTGGCGGCCGTGATCCGGACCGCCGCCGGCCGGGTCCACAGCACGACCGCCGCGTCCGCCGCCGCCGTCAGGAGCGCCGCCCACGCGAAGGCCGTCGAACCGCCGCCGGCCGCGAGCACGCCCAGCGGCAGCGGCAGCTGCGCCGCGACCACGGCCACCGGCAGCGGGATCCGCAGCCGGGACAGCACCGAGCCGTAGGCCGTCCACGCGCCCGCGAGGACCGCCGAGGCCACGGCCGTGTATCCCAGGCCGTCGCTCTCCGGCAGCGCCACCCGATGCAGCGCGTACGCGTCGAGCACCATCAGGACGAGACCCAGCGCCGCCACCGACTCGGCCGTCGACACCAGGCCCTTGCGCAGCAGCGCCACCGGCGTCGCGAGCGCCGCACCGGTCACCACGGCCAGGACCGTCGCGCGGGCGCCGATCCCCATCGAGCCCCAGCTCACCAGGGTGAACGCGACGGCCGCGATCGTCAGCAGCGTGCCGCCGAGCGTGAGGAGCACGTTCTGCGCGCTCCTGGGCGTCGAGTCCGCGACCGGCGGACGCGGGCGGAGCGGAGCCGCCGCAGCGACCGGCGGGTACAGCACCTGGATCAGCCAGCCGCGGCGGGCCAGCAACTGGGACCGGCGGGCGTCGAGTTGCGCCAGCTCGCGGTCGACGAGCACCAGCTCGTCCGCGGGTGGCAGGGAGTTGTCCATACCCGGAGTGTGGCTCCGGCCACAGTCGGCGGGAATGCGTCCCGGTACTCAGATTCCCGCCTGAGTACGCCCACACTGGGGGCATGGACTGGTGCAGGTACCGCTTCCGCTGTGTCTGGCGGCTCGCCGCCGCGCCCGACGACGTCTACGCCGTCCTGGAACGGGGCGAGGAGTACCCCCGCTGGTGGCCCCAGGTCCGCGAGGTCGTCCCCCTCGACGACACCACCGGCACCGCCCGCTTCCGCTCCCTCCTCCCGTACGACCTCGTCGTCACCGCCCGGGCCGTGCGCCGCGACCCGGCCGCCCGTGTCCTGGAGGTCGGCCTCGGCGGGGACCTGGAGGGGTGGGCCCGCTGGACCCTCAGCCCCGAAGGGACCGGCACCCACGCCCTGTACGAGCAGGAGGTCGAGGTCCGCGCCCGGCTCCTGCGGGTCCTCGCCGTCCCCGGACGGCCCGTCTTCCGCGCCAATCACGCCCTGATGATGCGCGGGGGACGGCGGGGGCTCGCGGCCGAGATGAAGGAGGTCGCTCGAAGAGCGTCGATGAGGGGTGGTGGTCGGGCGACGGGCGGGCCGGTTTGAACGAAGGGCGCGAAGGCCTGTATGGTTCAACCCGTTCCCGGGCGATTAGCTCAGCGGGAGAGCACTTCGTTCACACCGAAGGGGTCACTGGTTCGATCCCAGTATCGCCCACCGGGAGAGGCCGGTCCGTCGAAAGACGGACCGGCCTTCCGCATTCCCGCCCCGTTCACGCCGCCGTACGCAGCTCCGGGCGCAGCGGCCACGCCGGGTCCACCGTCTCCGGCGTCCCCTGCCGGGTGAACCAGGCCTGGAGCCCCCGCGCCTGCGCCGCGTGCCACACCGCCTGGAGCGTGTGCAGCTCCGGCGGCGTGAGCCGCTCGAGACGGGACGAGAAGCGCCGCGCCACCGCCCGTACGACATCCATCGCCGCCGCCGCGTCCGCCGCCGCGTCGTGCGCGCCCGCCAGCTCCACCTCGTAGTGCGCGCACAGGTCCGTCAGCGTCCTGCGGCCCTTCCGGTAGCGGTCCAGGTGCTTGTCCAGGACCCGCGGGTCGAGCACGCACAGCGGGCTGCCCGCCGTGTAGTCGCCCAGCGTGGACGCCCGGTGCCGGCGCAGCTCCCGGTCCAGGATCGTCAGATCGAACGGGGCGTTCATCACCACCAGCGGCCGCCCCGCCGCCGACTGCTCGGCCAGCGCACGCGCCAGCTCCTCCATGACCGGCGACGGCCACCGGCCGTTCCGCTGGAGGTGATCGTCCGTCAGGCCGTGGACCGCGGTGGCCCCCTCCGGCACCGGTATGCCGGGGTTGACCAGCCAGCGCGTCACCCGCGGACGCGCCCCCTCCGTGTCCTGGACGACGAGGGCGGCCGAGACGATCCGGTCCTCCTCGACGTCAACTCCCGTGGTCTCCGTGTCGAAAGCGGCCAGGGGCCCTTCGTACCAGTGCATCGACATCCCCGAACTCCCTGCACACGTGCGGCAGATGGCCAACCCCCTGCCCCGAAACGGTGATACCCGGACTGTTTGCGTCGTACGCGGACCGGTCACAACACAAGGGACGGGGAAGGAAAACGACATGGCGCTCGCCCAGCCCGAGTCGGGAGGGCTGCCGCCCCAGCGGGTGGCACCGACGCGCGGCTCACTCGCCACCACCGCCTGCATGGAGACCCTTCAGGTGGGATACCTGCACGCCGTCGCCGCCGCGGCCGGCTGCTCGCTGTCCCAGCCCTTTCCGGACAACGGCATCGACTGGCACGTGAGCCACAGCGCTCCCGGGCACACCGTCGACGACGAAGTGACCATCAAGGTGCAGCTCAAGTGCACCTACCAGATACCGCCGCGCCCCCCGGGGAGCGCCTTCTCCTTCACCCTCGACAACGACCACCTGGTGAAACTCGCCCGGACGCCGGTGTCCGTGCACAAGATCCTGGTCGTGATGCTCGCCCCGAGGTCGCAGGAGGACTGGCTGAGAGCGAGCCACGACCGGCTCGACCTGCGGCACTGCTGCTACTGGACCAACCTGGCCGGACACCCGGTCACGGGGCGGCGCCGGACCACCGTGCGCATCCCGACGACACGGATCTTCGACGACCGGGCGCTCTGCGAGATCATGACCCGGGTCGGCGTGGGAGGGAGACCTTGATGCACCGACCGATCGACGAACCCGGGTTCGGGGACGAGGGGGACGGGGCCGGGCGCGGCCCCGTCCCCCCGCCCTACCGGCCCCATCCGGCACCCGGCGAGACCCCCGGACCCTGGACCGGCATCCCCGCCCCGCCCATCGGACCCTGGGCCGACACCCAGGGCACGCCCGACCCGGGCAGGGTCGACCCGCGGGTCCTCGGCGCCCTGCTCGCCCGCCACGGCTGGCGGCGCCGCGGCGGCGCCGTCGGCCGCTACAGCCGCTGGACCCCGCCCGGCACCGGCACCGGCACGAGCCTCCTCGTCCCGGAGAGCCGCGCCTTCCCGGACTGCGAGGACCTGCTCGGCGAGGCGCTCACCGCCCTCGCCCGCAGCGCCACGCCCTCCGCCCGCGAGGTCCTCACCGGCCTCTCCGTACCCAGCGACGAGATCCGCTGGTGGCGCGACGTGCCCCCGGGCCCGGCCGGCATCGTCCCCTGGACCGTGCAGGAGCAGCTCAGGTCCGCCGCCCGGCAGCTGCTGCTCGCCGGCGCCCTCGCCGTGCGCGGCCGGGCCGGCTACTACGGCGCCCGGCACCGGCGCGGCGCCCAGGCGTCCCTGGAGACCGTCGTCGTCGGCGCGGCGCCCGGCGGGCGCGGCCTCACCGCCTTCCTGCCGGTCGACCCGGGCCGCCCGATCGCCGTCCGGCTCTACCACGCGCTCCACGCGGCCCGCGAGGCCACGGACTACCAGCGGGCCACCGGCGGCATGGAGGCCTTCGACACCGCCGTCGAGGCGGGCGTCAGCCGCGAGCTCACCGAGGCGCTCGTCGCCCTCGTCCGGGGCACCGAGGGCGCCCGCATCGCCCTGGAGTGGGCCCCGGCCGCCGGCGCGCCCGAGGGGTGCGCCGCCCGGCCCGAACCGGTCGAGTTCTCACCCGGTGACCTGCCCGCGCTGCGGGAGGCGAGCGCCCGCTACCTGACCGACGAGCCCTCCGTGCCGGTCCGGCTCACCGGCGCCGTCGTCCGCATGCGCCGCTCCGGGCCGCGCGGCGAGGGGATCGTCCGGCTCCGGGTGCTCGGCGGCGCGGAGGTCCCGCACGTCCGGGTCGCCCTCGACGAGGAGGCGTACCGCACGGCCGGCCACGCCCACCTCGTCGGTCTCCCGATCAGGGTCGTGGGCCGGCTGGAGAGCCGTGGCGGCTTCCGACGCCTCACCGACGCCTCCGGCGTCGTCCCCGTGCAGGTCGACGAGACGGAACGGGACCGCCTGCTGAAGGCCCTCCACGAGAACCTCGACTTCTTCGAGGAGGCGTGCGGACCGGACGAGGAGTGAGGGGGCCGGGGCCGGAGGCAGCGGCGAGACACGGGGGCCGGGGGAAACCGTTTCGCGGTGGGCGCGGACGGCTCGGTAACATCAGCGGTGCGCGGCACCTCGTCTCTGTTGCGCACCGCCGACGCCGGCACCTCGTGTCTGCCAGCGCCCCGAAGGAAGAAGAACACCCGTGTCTGAAGTCCGTGTGACCGTCCAGTCCGCCTCCGAGGCAGAGGAGAGGGCGGTGAGCGCGGGCACCACCGCCGGCGCCCTGTTCGCCGACGACCGCACCGTCATCGCCGCCCGCGTGGGCGGCGAGCTGAAGGACCTGTCGTACGAGCTCGCCGACGGCGATGTCGTCGAGGGCGTCGAGATCTCCTCCCCGGACGGTCTCGACATCCTGCGCCACTCCACCGCCCACGTCATGGCCCAGGCCGTGCAGGAGCTCTTCCCCGAGGCCAAGCTGGGCATCGGCCCGCCGGTCCGGGACGGCTTCTACTACGACTTCGACGTCGAGAAGCCCTTCACTCCCGAGGACCTCAAGGTCATCGAGAAGAAGATGCAGGAGATCCAGAAGCGCGGCCAGCGCTTCGCCCGCCGCGTGGTGACCGACGAGGCCGCCCGCGAGGAGCTCGCGGACGAGCCGTACAAGCTGGAGCTCATCGGCATCAAGGGCTCCGCGTCGACCGACGACGGCGCGAACGTCGAGGTGGGCGGCGGCGAGCTGACCATCTACGACAACCTCGACGCCAAGACCGGCGAGCTGTGCTGGAAGGACCTCTGCCGCGGTCCCCACCTGCCGACCACCCGGAACATCCCGGCGTTCAAGCTGATGCGCAACGCGGCCGCCTACTGGCGCGGCAGCGAGAAGAACCCCATGCTCCAGCGCATCTACGGCACCGCCTGGCCGTCGAAGGACGAGCTGAAGGCGCACCTCGACTTCCTCGCCGAGGCCGAGAAGCGCGACCACCGCAAGCTGGGCAACGAGCTCGACCTCTTCTCCGTCCCGGACGAGATCGGCTCCGGCCTCGCGGTCTTCCACCCCAAGGGCGGCATCATCCGCCGGGTCATGGAGGACTACTCGCGCAAGCGCCACGAGGAGGAGGGCTACGAGTTCGTCTACTCGCCGCACGCCACCAAGGGCAAGCTGTTCGAGAAGTCCGGCCACCTGGACTGGTACGCCGAGGGCATGTACCCCCCCATGCAGCTCGACGAGGGCGTGGACTACTACCTCAAGCCCATGAACTGCCCGATGCACAACCTGATCTTCGACGCGCGCGGGCGCTCCTACCGTGAGCTGCCGCTGCGCCTGTTCGAGTTCGGCACCGTGTACCGGTACGAGAAGTCCGGCGTCGTCCACGGTCTGACCCGGGCCCGCGGCTTCACCCAGGACGACGCGCACATCTACTGCACCCGCGAGCAGATGGCGGAGGAGCTGGACAAGACCCTCACCTTCGTCCTCAACCTGCTCCGCGACTACGGTCTGAACGACTTCTACCTGGAGCTGTCGACCAAGGACCCGGAGAAGTTCGTCGGCTCCGACGAGGTGTGGGAGGAGGCCACCGCGGTCCTCCAGCAGGTCGCCGAGAAGCAGGGCCTCCCGCTGACCCCCGACCCGGGCGGCGCCGCCTTCTACGGCCCGAAGATCTCGGTGCAGGCGCGGGACGCCATCGGCCGCACCTGGCAGATGTCGACCGTGCAGCTCGACTTCAACCTGCCGGAGCGCTTCGACCTGGAGTACACCGCGCCGGACGGCACCAAGCAGCGCCCGGTCATGATCCACCGCGCGCTGTTCGGCTCGATCGAGCGCTTCTTCGCCGTGCTCCTGGAGCACTACGCGGGCGCCATGCCGCCGTGGCTGGCCCCGGTCCAGGCGACCGGCATCCCGATCGGTGACGCGCACGTCGACTACCTGCACGAGTTCGCCGCCAAGGCGAAGAAGCAGGGCCTGCGGGTGGACGTCGACTCCTCCTCGGACCGGATGCAGAAGAAGATCCGGAACGCGCAGAAGCAGAAGGTCCCGTTCATGATCATCGCGGGTGACGAGGACATGGCCGCCGGCGCCGTCTCCTTCCGCTACCGCGACGGTTCGCAGGAGAACGGCATCCCCGTCGACGAGGCGATCGCCAAGCTCGCCAAGGTCGTCGAGGACCGCGTCCAGGTCTGATGACCTGAGCCGTTCAGGAGGCCCCCGGGGAGTCCCCCGGGGGCCTCTCGCCGTCCCCCCTCTCGTCCTCCCGGGTGAACGCCTGGATCAGCCAGGACGAGAAGGAACCCGTCACCGCGCCGAGCAGGGCCAGACCGACGCCCATCAGGCCCACCGCCGTGAGGCGGCCCATCGGCGTCACCGGGGTCACGTCGCCGTATCCCACCGTCGACAGCGTCGCGCACGCCCACCACACCGCGTCCCCGAAGGTGCGGATCGTCGCGCCGGGGGCGTCGTACTCGAAGTGGTAGACGGTCAGCGCTCCCGCGAAGCCGAGCAGGCTCGCCGTCATTCCCGCGTACGCCATGACCCGGGCGTAGAGCGTGAGCCGGGGCTTGTCACGGCGGCGCTGCACGTGGTCGTAGACGCTCACCACCCGGAGCGGGCGCAGCAGCGGCAGAATCACCACCACCGTGTCGAGGAAGTGGTGGCGGACGAAGCGGAGCAGACCGAGACCGCTCAGCCTGACCCGTACGACATAGTCCACGATGAAGATCGCCCAGGCGGCGTAGGTCAGCGCGAGGCACAGGTCGCGCATGGCCCCGGACAGATCATGGGCCAGGATCCGCACCGCGTAGGCGGCGAGGAAGACCAGGGCTGTCACCGTCAGCGGGGTCTCCATCCGGCGGTCCCAGCGTTCCAGCGCGGGCGGGATCAGCGGCCTGTCTCTCATCGGATCAGCATGGCCGCTGCATGGATCTTCCGCCCCGGCGACACGTTCCGAACGGACGACGCAATATGCTGCTCAGCATGACGACTGAGCCGGAGCAGCAGATCGGAGTGGGGACGCGGGACGCGTTCCAGCGCCTGTGGACGCCCCACCGGATGGCGTACATCCAGGGCGAGAACAAGCCGACCGGGCCGGGGTCCGAGGACGGTTGTCCGTTCTGCGTGATCCCGTCGAAGTCGGACGAGGACGGTCTGGTGATCGCGCGCGGCCAGGGTGTGTACGCGGTGCTCAACCTCTACCCGTACAACGGCGGTCACCTGATGGTCGTCCCGTACCGTCACGTCGCCGACTACACCGACCTGGACGAGGCGGAGACGGTCGAGCTCGCCGCCTTCACCAAGCGCGCGATGGTCGCGCTGCGGGCGGCGTCCGGTGCGCACGGCTTCAACATCGGCATGAACCAGGGCGCCGTCGCGGGCGCCGGCATCGCCGCGCATCTGCACCAGCACGTGGTGCCGCGCTGGGGCGGGGACACGAACTTCATGCCGGTCGTGGGGCACACCAAGGTGCTGCCCCAGCTGCTGGCCGACACCCGGAAGATGCTGGCCGACGCGTGGCCGGCCACTCTCTGAACCGCTGAGCGCGCGGGGACCCGGGTCGCGTGCGACCCGGGTCCAGCCGTCTGAACCTCCGTGGGCGACCCGGTCGGGCGTTCGAGCATCCGCGCGCCGTGGGCGACCCGGTCAGGCGTCGTAGACGTCGGCCTTCTTCGGGCCCGGGTCCTGGACGCCACCGCTGAGGAACAGCGAGCGGTTCGTGAAGCGCTCCGTGTCCACGTTGTGCTCGTCGAGCACCTTGAGCGTCGCGGTGTGGACGGCCCGGAGGACGGGCGTGGCCATGCGGATGGCGTCGTCGGCCATGAAGCGGTTCTTCCAGAGCGGCCCGGCCCACACGTGCCGCAGACCGAACGGCTCGGGCAGGGACATCTTGCCGCCGAGGAACTCCAGGACCGGCGGATACCAGGTGAGCGGGGCGCGCACCGCGAGCCGGACGATGTCGTTGGTCTGCAGCAGCGGCTGCTGGATCTCCTTCGTCTCCCAGAAGCGGACGGTCTTGGCGACCTCCTTCGTCTTCGCCTTCGGCTTCGTGGTGAAGAGGCTGTGGACGGGGCCGAGCGCGTGGCCGGTGACCTCGATCCGGAGCGTGTGGTGGAGCGAGGTGACGGTGACCATCATGGTGAGGACGAGGTTCCCGTCCCAGAGCGTGAACTGCACGCCGAGGTAGTGGCGGTTGCCCGCGCCGAACTGCTGGTCGTTGCAGATGCGCTGTATCTCGTGCGGCTTGACCTGGTAGTGGACGATGTTGTCGCCCTCGGGGCGGGTGACCTCGTCGGCGCCCTCACCGACCGGGGAGACGATCCAGTGCTTGACGGTCGGCTTGGGGAAGCCGGTCTTCAGGGAGCCGCGCTCCAGGAGCGACAGCTCGTCGTGGATCCTGCGGATGACGTCCCAGGCGCGGAAGGCGTGCAGCTCCCGGCCGGGCTGCGGGACCAGCTCCTCGGCGAGCGTCCAGCTGCCCCAGCGGGTGCCCAGGCCGAGGATCCCCTTGGTGCCGGCGTAGAACACGATGTTGGACTGCTGCTCGGCGGAGAGCTTCTCCAGGCTGACCCGGAGCGCCTCGGCGGACTTCTCGCCCGGGTCCTGGGGGACGGACTTGGGGACGTGGGGGCCGATCCCGCCGCCGCCGAGCAGGCCGCTCCAGCGCTCGCGCAGGTCGACGGCGGCGTTCAGGCAGATCCGGCTCGCGAGGAACCAGCCGACGACCGGGGCGACGACCATCGCGCGCAGGTAGTTCGGCAGGATCCCGTCGAAGGGCAGCCTGATCAGGACGAGCGCGGCGAAGATCCCGGCGGCCCAGAGGAGGGCGGTGCCGACGGCGTTGTGGCGCTTGTTCTCGGAGCCGGCGACGAGGCGGCGGAGCTGGATGACGCCGAGCCAGAGCAGCAGGCCGGGCAGGAAGAGGACGCCGAAGAAGAAGGTGACCAGGGTCAGCTTGATGTCGCGCTGCCTGCGGAGGTGGGTGGCGGCCAGGCAGTGCTCGACGACCGGCTGCGGCTCGGCCCCGAAGGACTGGATCAGTGCCTTGCGGGCACCGCCGAGCATGCGGACCTGGACCGCGCGGGAGAAGGCCTCGCCGAGGTCGGGGCTGAAGAGCCCCCACTTCCCTTCCTTGACCGTGGTCTTGTAGAGGTCGTTGTCCGCGTCCTGGATCGTCTTCAGAGGGCTGTCCCGGTACGCGGCGGAGGCGAGCGCGTTCGTCGCGCCCGTACCGCCTCCCGCGTTCTGGAGCGGGATCTGTGCCCCGGGTCCGAAACCGTTGATCGACACTGCCGCCCCCATCGCGCGCGAGTACCTGTGCGGGCTGTTCCCAACTGCCGCGCCCCGCACACCTTCTGAGCTGGGCACCACAGCGTAACCGGGTACCGGCGGATGCGTCACTGCCTGTGGACAACCACGGCCGAATGCCGTCCGCCCGGCACGCGCCGGGCGGACACGGGCCCCTGTCCCTCCGCCAACTAGGAGCCCTTTTCAGCCTGTTCGCGGATCTTCTCCGCCAGGTGCGGCGGCATCGGTTCGTGCCGGGCGTACGTGCGGTCGAACCGTCCCGTGCCGTGCGAGATCGAGCGCAGGTCGATCGCGTACCGTCCGATCTCGATCTCCGGCACCTCGGCCTTGACCACGGTCCGTCCAGGACCGGCCTGGTCGGTGCCGACGACGCGGCCGCGCCGCCCCGACAGGTCGCTCATGACCGGGCCGACGTACTCGTCGGGGACGAGGACCTCGACCTGGGCGACCGGCTCCAGGAGGTGGACGGACACGTCGGCGGCCGCCTCGCGCAGCGCCAGCGCCCCGGCCGTCTGGAAGGCCGCGTCGGAGGAGTCCACCGAGTGGGCCTTGCCGTCCCGCAGGGTGACCCGGATGTCGACGAGCGGATGGCCGGTGGCGAGCCCGCGCGCGGCCTGCGCCCGTACCCCCTTCTCGACGGAGGGGACGAACTGGCGCGGTACGGCACCGCCGACCACCTTGTCGACGAACTCGATCCCACTGCCCGGCGGCAGCGGCTCCACGTCGATCTCGCAGATGGCGTACTGGCCGTGGCCGCCGGACTGCTTGACGTGCCGGCCCCGTCCCGAGGAGGTGCCGCCGAAGGTCTCCCGCAGCGCCACCTTGTACGGCACGGCGTCGACCTGCACGCCGTACCGGCCGCGCAGCCGCTCCAGGGCGACGTCCTGGTGGGCCTCGCCCAGGCACCACAGCACCACCTGACGGGTGTCCTGGTTCTGTTCGAGCCGCAGGGTCGGGTCCTCGGCGACGAGCCGGGCGAGGCCCTGCGAGAGCCGGTCCTCGTCGGCCTTGCCGTGGGCCTGGACGGCCAGCGGCAGCAGCGGCTCCGGCATGGACCACGGCTCCATCAGGAGCGGATCGTCCTTGGCGGAGACGGTGTCGCCGGTCTCGGCGTGGCCGAGCCGGGCGACGCAGGCGAGGTCGCCCGCGATGCACTCCGCGAGCGGGCGCTGCTGCCGGCCGAAGGGGGAGGTGAGCCCGCCGATCCGCTCGTCCGCCTCGTGGAGCTCCTGGCCGTCGTGGGCCCGGTCGGCGAGGCCGTGGCCGGACACGTGCACGGTCTCGTCGGGGCGCAGCGTGCCGGAGAAGACCCGGACCAGGGAGATCCGTCCCACGTAGGGGTCGGCGGCCGTCTTGACGACCTCGGCGACCAGCGGCCCCTCGGGGTCGCAGGTGACCGGGGGCCGGGAGCGTCCGTCGGGGGTGGTGACGGCGGGCGCCTCGTGCTCCAGGGGGGAGGGGAAGCCGCCGGTGATCAGCTCCAGGAGTTCGAGGGTGCCGAGGCCCTGCGTCCCGCCGTCGGCGGCGGGGGCGGCCGCGAGCACCGGGTGGAAGGCTCCCCGGGCGACGGCCTTCTCCAGGTCGTCGACGAGGGTCTTCACGTCGATCTCCTCGCCGCCGAGGTAGCGGTCCATGAGGGTCTCGTCCTCGCTCTCGGCGATGATCCCCTCGATGAGCCGGGCACGGGCCTCCGCGATGAGCTCCCGCTGCGTCTCGTCGGGCGGGTTCTCCCGCCGTACCCCCGAGGAGTAGTCGAAGATCCGCTCCGAGAGCAGGCCGACCAGGCCGGTGGCGGGCGCGTGCCCGTCGGCGCCCTCGGCGCCGCGCACCGGCAGGTAGAGGGGGAGGACGGCGTCGGGGTCGTCACGGCCGAAGAGCCCGGCGCAGACGGCGGTGAGCTCGTCGAAGCCGGTGCGGGCGGTGTCGAGGTGGGTGACGACGATGGCGCGGGGCATGCCGACGGCGGCGCACTCCTCCCAGATCATCCGGGTGGAGGCGGCGACGGCGTCGGCCTCCTGGGCGGCCGAGACGACGAACAGGGCCGCGTCCGCCGCGCGCAGACCGGCCCTCAGCTCCCCGACGAAGTCGGCGTACCCGGGGGTGTCGAGGAGATTGATCTTGTATCCGTCCCAGCCGACCGGGACGAGGGACAGCTGTACGGACCGCTGCTGGCGGTGCTCGATCTCGTCGTAGTCGGAGACGGTGCCGCCGTCCTCGACCCGCCCGGCCCGGTTGACCGCCCCGGCGGTCTGCGCGAGCGCCTCGACGAGGGTCGTCTTGCCCGATCCGCTGTGGCCGACCAGCACCACGTTCCGCACGGCCGAGGGCCGGTCGGCCGTAGGAGCCCTGCCGGCGGCTCCGGCGGGCGTCTTCGCCTTGTCACCCATGATGTGTTCCTCCCGACTGCTCGCATGCGGCGGGACGCGGGCGCGGGGGAGTGGTGTGTCGCGGTACGGCTCCTGCGGTGCCCGCGGTGGTCCTTCGAGCTTTGCACCGACGCCAGGACGCGTCCATACGTCGTACACCGCGGAGCCCCCGGGGAGGACCGTGAGCGGGACGCCGACGCGGCGGGGCGGGTGCCCTCCGGTGTGCCGGGACGCTCGTGGCTACGATGGGTGAGCCGGTGGTCGTAGGGGCCGCGCGGCCCACCGAACCTCGGGAAGGCCATGCTGAACAAGTACGCGCGTGCCTTTTTCACGCGTGTCCTCACACCGTTCGCCGCGTTTCTGCTCCGCCGGGGCGTCAGCCCCGACGCGGTCACGCTCATCGGCACGGCGGGGGTGATGGCCGGTGCGCTGGTCTTCTTCCCCCGCGGAGAATTCTTCTGGGGCACGATCGTCATCACCCTCTTCGTCTTCTCCGACCTCGTCGACGGCAACATGGCGCGGCAGGCGGGGATCTCCAGCCGGTGGGGGGCCTTCCTCGACTCGACGCTCGACCGGGTCGCCGACGGAGCGATCTTCGGCGGCTTCGCGCTCTGGTACGCCGGCAAGGGCGACGACAACATCCTGTGCGCCGTGGCGATCTTCTGCCTGGCGAGCGGCCAGGTCGTCTCGTACACGAAGGCCCGTGGCGAATCGATTGGCCTGCCCGTCGCCGTGAACGGCCTGATCGAGCGCGCCGAGCGCCTGGTGATCTCGCTGGTCGCCGCCGGCCTCGCCGGACTCCACAAGTTCGGGGTGCCCGGGATCGAGGTCCTGCTCCCGATCGCCCTGTGGATCGTGGCCGTCGGCAGCGCCGTGACGCTGGGCCAGCGCGTCGTGACCGTACGCCGGGAATCGGCCGAGGCGGACGCCGCCGCGGCGGCCGGGAGCGGCGGGGCAGCCACGTGAGCACCCTGAAGGAGCGGCTCAGCGACGGGCTGTACGGCGCCGGCTGGGCGACCGTGAAGAAGCTGCCGGAGCCGGTGGCCACGGGCCTCGGCCGGCGGATCGCCGACTTCGCGTGGAAGCGGCGCGGCAAGAGCGTGCTGCGACTGGAGTCCAACCTCGCGCGCGTGGTGCCGGACGCCACGCCCGAGCGGCTCGCCGAGCTCTCGCAGGCCGGCATGCGCTCGTACATGCGGTACTGGATGGAGTCCTTCCGGCTGCCGACCTGGAGCAAGGAGCGGGTCGAGCGGTCCATCGACATCAAGGACCGCCACTACCTGGAGGAGGGCCTCGCCTCCGGGCGCGGCGTCATCCTCGCCCTGCCGCACCTGGCCAACTGGGACCTCGCGGGCGTGTGGGTGACCCGCTCGGTCGGCGTGCCGTTCACGACGGTCGCGGAGCGGCTCAAGCCGGAGACGCTGTACGACCGGTTCGTCGCCTACCGCGAGTCCCTCGGCATGGAGGTCCTGCCGCACACCGGCGGCTCCGCCTTCGGGACCCTCGCGCGGCGGCTGCGGGCCGGCGGCCTGGTCTGCCTCGTCGCCGACCGCGACCTGTCGGCCTCCGGCACCGAGGTCACGTTCTTCGGGGACACGGCACGGATGCCGGCGGGTCCGGCGATCCTCGCCCAGCAGACCGGCGCGCTGCTGCTGCCGGTGACCCTCTGGTACGACGACACGACGGTCATGAAGGGGCGGATCCACCCGCCCGTCGACGTACCCGAATCAGGTACGCGGGCCGAGAAGACGTCCCTCATGACACAGGAACTCGCCGACGCCTTCGCCGGCGGCATCGCGGACCACCCGGAGGACTGGCACATGCTGCAACGACTGTGGCTCGCCGACCTGGACGAGCGGGAGGGGCCGGGCGCGTGAAGATCGGGATCGTCTGCCCGTACTCCTGGGACGTGCCGGGCGGCGTCCAGTTCCACATCCGCGACCTCGCCGAGCACCTGATCCGGCTCGGCCACGAGGTCTCCGTCCTCGCGCCCGCCGACGACGAGACCCCGCTGCCGCCGTACGTCGTCTCCGCGGGCCGGGCCGTGCCCGTGTCGTACAACGGCTCGGTGGCCCGGCTCAGCTTCGGCTTCCTCTCCGCCGCGCGCGTACGCCGCTGGCTGCACGACGGCACCTTCGACGTCGTCCACATCCACGAGCCGACCTCGCCCTCCCTCGGGCTCCTCACCTGCTGGGCGGCGCAGGGGCCGATCGTGGCCACCTTCCACACCTCGAACCCGCGCTCGCGGGCCATGCTCGCCGCCTATCCGATCCTCCAGCCCGCCCTGGAGAAGATCAGCGCCCGCATCGCGGTCAGCGAGTACGCGAGGCGCACCCTCGTCGAGCACCTCGGCGGCGACGCCGTCGTCATCCCCAACGGCGTCGACGTGGACTTCTTCGCCCGCGCCAAGCCGAAGGAGGAGTGGCAGGGCGAGACCCTCGGCTTCATCGGCCGCATCGACGAACCCCGCAAGGGCCTGCCCGTCCTCATGCGGGCCCTCCCCAAGATCCTCACCGAGCGGCCGGGGGCGCGGCTCCTGGTCGCCGGGCGCGGGGACGAGGAGGAGGCGGTGGCCTCGCTGCCGGCCGAGATGCGCTCCCGGGTGCAGTTCCTCGGCATGGTCAGCGACGAGGACAAGGCGCGGCTGCTGCGCAGCGTCGACGTGTACGTGGCGCCCAACACCGGCGGCGAGAGCTTCGGCATCATCCTCGTCGAGGCGCTCTCGGCCGGCGCGGCGGTCCTCGCCTCCGACCTGGACGCCTTCGCCCAGGTCCTCGACCAGGGGGCGGCCGGCGAGCTCTTCGCCAACGAGGACGCGGACGCGCTCGCGGACGCGGCGATCGCGCTCCTCGGCGACGCGCCGCGCCGCGCGGAACTGAGCGCGCGGGGCTCGGCGCATGTACGGCGCTTCGACTGGTCGACGGTGGGCGCGGACATCCTCGCGGTGTACGAGACGGTGACGGACGGGGCGGCGGCGGTGGACACGGACGAACGCGTGGGCGGCCTTCGAGCCCGACTGGGCCTGTAGGACCCCGGCCCCCGGCCGGACGCGAACGCCCGCCCCCCGTGTGGGCAGTCGTCCCGCTGGGGCGGGACGGGTGGGCACACGGGACGGCGCCCTTGGCGGCGCCTCCGTCTTCCGAGCCTGGACCCGCACCACCCGCGCGCCGCACCAAGGGGTGCGGGTCGGGGCGCGGGTGGTGCGGGCAAGGGGCGCCGTCCATCGCCCCGGCGGGACGTATGCCCACAACGGACGGGGCTCAGTGGGCCGTCGCCGCCCCGGTAGCCTGTGCGCCCGTGACCGAAACCCTGATCTGGACCGTCGTCGCGCTGATCTTCATCGGCGTCTATCTGAGCTGGACCGCCGGGCGGCTCGACCGGCTGCACTCGCGCATCGACGCCGCCCGCGCCGCCCTGGACGCGCAGCTGCTGCGCCGGGCCTCGGTCACCCAGGAGCTCGCCACCTCGGGCATCCTCGACCCGGCCGCCTCGATCGTGCTGTACGAGGCCGCGCACGCGGCCCGGCAGGCCGAGGAGGACCAGCGGGAGGTCGCCGAGAGCGAGCTGAGCCAGGCGCTGCGGGCGGTCTTCGGCGAGCCCGAGCAGGTGGAACTCGTACGGGAGGCGCCCGGCGGCGAGGAGGCCGCGGGGGAGCTCGCGCAGGCCGTCCGCCGGGTCCCGATGGCCCGCCGCTTCCACAACGACGCCGTACGGGCCGCCCGCGCCCTGCGCCGCCACCGCAAGGTCCGCTGGTTCCGGCTCGCCGGCCACGCGCCGTTCCCGCTGGCCTTCGAAATGGACGACGAGCCGCCCGTGGCCCTTGCCGATCGCCCGGCCTGACGCCTCGTAACCTGGGAAAACGATCCACCGGGTCCACATTGGCCCTTGATGCGGACCGCGAGTGGACTGTTTCCTCAGTCTTGTCGTCAACCCCTGTTGTCACGAGTGAGGTATCCGTGTCCACCACGCCTTCCACCACCTTCCAGTCCCCCGAGACCGGCACCGCGCGCGTGAAGCGCGGCATGGCCGAGCAGCTCAAGGGCGGCGTGATCATGGACGTGGTCAACGCCGAGCAGGCGAAGATCGCCGAGGACGCCGGCGCCGTGGCCGTCATGGCCCTGGAGCGGGTCCCCGCGGACATCCGCAAGGACGGCGGCGTGGCCCGCATGTCCGACCCGAACATGATCGAAGAGATCATCGGCGCGGTCTCCATCCCGGTCATGGCCAAGTCCCGCATCGGCCACTTCGTCGAGGCCCAGGTCCTGCAGTCCCTCGGCGTCGACTACATCGACGAGTCCGAGGTCCTGACCCCGGCCGATGAGGTCAACCACTCCGACAAGTGGGCCTTCACGACCCCCTTCGTCTGTGGCGCCACCAACCTGGGCGAGGCCCTGCGCCGCATCGCCGAGGGCGCGGCCATGATCCGCTCCAAGGGCGAGGCCGGCACCGGCAACGTCGTCGAGGCCGTCCGTCACCTGCGCCAGATCAAGAATGAGATCGCCAAGCTGCGCGGCTTCGACAACAACGAGCTGTTCGCCGCCGCCAAGGAGCTGCGCGCGCCGTACGAGCTCGTCAAGGAGGTCGCCGAGCTCGGCAAGCTGCCGGTCGTGCTGTTCTCCGCCGGTGGCGTCGCCACCCCCGCCGACGCCGCGCTCATGCGCCAGCTCGGTGCCGAGGGCGTCTTCGTCGGCTCCGGCATCTTCAAGTCGGGCGACCCGGCCAAGCGCGCCGCCGCCATCGTGAAGGCCACCACCTTCTACGACGACCCGAAGATCATCGCGGATGCCTCCCGCAACCTGGGCGAGGCCATGGTCGGCATCAACTGCGACACCCTCCCCGAGTCCGAGCGCTACGCGAACCGGGGCTGGTAAGCACCCATGAGCACGCCCGTAATCGGTGTCCTGGCCCTCCAGGGCGACGTACGGGAGCACCTGATCGCCCTGGCCTCGGCGGACGCCGTGGCCAGGCCGGTCCGGCGTCCCGAGGAGCTCGCCGAGGTCGACGGCCTGGTCATCCCCGGTGGCGAGTCCACCACCATCTCCAAGCTGGCCGTGCTCTTCGGCCTGATGGAGCCGCTGCGTGAGCGGATCGCGGGCGGCATGCCCGTGTACGGCACCTGCGCCGGCCTGATCATGCTCGCCGACAAGATCCTCGACCCGCGCTCGGGCCAGGAGACCTTCGGCGGCATCGACATGATCGTCCGCCGCAACGCCTTCGGGCGACAGAACGAGTCCTTCGAGGCCGGTGTGACCGTGGCGGGGATCGACACTCCCGTCGAGGGCGTCTTCATCCGCGCCCCGTGGGTGGAGTCCGTCGGCGCCGAGGTCGAGATCATCGCCGAGCACGAGGGCCACATCGTCGCCGTCCGGCAGGGCCGGGCCCTCGCGACCTCCTTCCACCCCGAGCTCACCGGCGACCACCGCATCCACGAACTCTTCGTGGACATGGTGCGCGCGGAACGGTGACACGATCCCGGTAGGATCTCTGGGGTTCGTTCAAGAAGTTGGTTACGCGAAGGAGACAGGCAGATGTCCGGCCACTCTAAATGGGCTACGACGAAGCACAAGAAGGCCGTGATCGACGCCAAGCGCGGCAAGCTCTTCGCGAAGCTGATCAAGAACATCGAGGTCGCGGCCCGGACCGGTGGCTCCGACCCGGACGGCAACCCGACGCTCTACGACGCCATCCAGAAGGCGAAGAAGAGCTCGGTCCCGAACAAGAACATCGACTCCGCGGTGAAGCGCGGCGGCGGCCTCGAGGCCGGCGGCGTCGACTACGCCACGATCATGTACGAGGGCTACGGTCCGAACGGTGTCGCGGTGCTCATCGAGTGCCTCACCGACAACCGCAACCGCGCCGCCTCCGACGTGCGCGTCGCCATGACCCGCAACGGCGGCTCCATGGCCGACCCGGGCTCGGTCTCGTACCTGTTCAACCGCAAGGGCGTCGTCGTCCTCCCCAAGGGTGAGCTGTCCGAGGACGACGTCCTGGAGTCGGTGCTCGAAGCCGGCGCCGAGGAGGTCAACGACCTCGGTGAGTCCTTCGAGATCATCAGCGAGGCCACCGACCTGGTCGCGGTCCGCACCGCCCTCCAGGCGGCCGGCATCGACTACGACTCGGCCGAGTCCAGCTTCGTCCCGACCATGCAGGTCGAGCTCGACGAGGAGGGCGCGCGCAAGATGTTCAAGCTGATCGACGCCCTGGAGGACAGCGACGACGTGCAGAACGTCTTCGCCAACTTCGACGTCAGCGACGAGGTCATGGAGAAGGTCGACGCCTGATCGCGGTCTCTCCCAGCAGCGGGCCGACGGGACACACCCCGTCGGCCCGCCGTCGTTGTCAGAGGCGCCGATTAGCCTGGGGCCGCAACCATGCATTGAGGAACCACGACGGCGAGTGCCACCTCCGCGAGAGCGGCGGCGGTTTAGCCGCAAAGAGGGGGAGGGGGCGGCGTGCGCGTACTCGGGGTGGACCCCGGACTGACCCGGTGCGGCGTCGGCGTCGTCGAGGGCGTCGCCGGCCGGCCCCTGACCATGCTCGGAGTCGGCGTGGTGCGCACGGCCGCGGACGCCGACATCGGCGTGCGCCTGGTCGGCATCGAGCGCGGCATCGAGGAGTGGCTCGACCGCTTCTCACCCGAACTCGTCGCCGTGGAGCGGGTGTTCAGCCAGCACAACGTGCGCACGGTGATGGGCACCGCCCAGGCCAGCGCGGTCGCCATGCTCTGCGCCTCCCGGCGCGGCATCCCCGTCGCCCTGCACACCCCCAGCGAGGTCAAGGCCGCCGTCACCGGCAGCGGCCGCGCCGACAAGGCCCAGGTCGGGGCCATGGTGACCCGGCTCCTCCGGCTCTCCGCCCCGCCCAAGCCGGCCGACGCCGCCGACGCCCTCGCCCTCGCCATCTGCCACATCTGGCGGGCCCCCGCCCAGAACCGTCTGCAACAGGCCGTCGCCCAGCACGCAGCTGCCCGGCCCGTCACCGCGCTGAAAGGCCGAACCCGATGATCGCCTTCGTGAGCGGCCCGGTCGCCGCCCTCGCCCCCACGACCGCCGTCGTCGAGGTCGGGGGAGTGGGCATGGCCGTCCAGTGCACCCCGAACACCATCGCCGGCCTGCGCCTCGGTGAGCACGCCCGGCTCGCCACCTCCCTCGTCGTCCGCGAGGACTCCCTCACCCTCTACGGCTTCGCGGACGACGACGAGCGGCAGGTCTTCGAGCTCCTCCAGACCGCCAGCGGCGTCGGCCCCCGCCTCGCCCAGGCCATGCTCGGGGTGCACAGCCCCGACGCGCTCCGCCTCGCCGTCTCCACCGGCGACGAGAAGGCCCTCACCGCCGTCCCCGGCATCGGCAAGAAGGGCGCACAGAAACTCCTCCTCGAACTGAAGGACAAGCTCGGCTCCCCGCTGGGCAGCAGCGGCCTCGTCGGCGCCCAGCGCGCCGCGGCCGCCGGACCCGCCCCGTGGACCGAGCAGCTGTCCGCCGCCCTGATCGGCCTCGGCTACGCGAGCCGCGAAGCCGAGGAGGCCGTCAGCGCCGTCACCCCGCAGGCCGAGGCCGCCCTCGCCGAGACCGGCACCGCGCCCGTGCCGCAGCTGCTCCGCGCCGCCCTGCAGACCCTCAACCGGGCCCGCTGACCTCCCGTACGAAGGAAGACACCACCGTGAACTGGGACGACGACAGCTCCGCCGAGCCGGACGCGCGCATCGTCGGCGCCTCCGCCGAGGGGGACGACCAGGCCGTCGAGGCGGCCCTGCGCCCCAAGGACCTCAGCGAGTTCGTCGGCCAGGAGAAGGTCCGCCAGCAGCTCGACCTCGTCCTCAAGGCCGCCCGCCAGCGCGGTGCCACCGCCGACCACGTGCTGCTCTCCGGCGCCCCCGGCCTCGGCAAGACCACACTTTCGATGATCATCGCGGCCGAGATGAACGCCCCGATCCGCATCACCTCCGGCCCCGCCATCCAGCACGCCGGCGACCTCGCCGCGATCCTCTCCTCCCTCCAGGAGGGCGAGATCCTCTTCCTCGACGAGATCCACCGCATGTCCCGGCCCGCCGAGGAGATGCTCTACATGGCGATGGAGGACTTCCGCGTCGACGTCATCGTCGGCAAGGGCCCCGGCGCCACCGCCATCCCGCTGGAGCTCCCGCCCTTCACCCTGGTCGGCGCCACCACCCGGGCCGGACTCCTGCCGCCCCCGCTGCGCGACCGCTTCGGCTTCACCGCCCACATGGAGTTCTACGACCCGGCCGAACTCCAGCGGGTGATCCACCGCTCCGCCGGACTCCTCGACGTCGAGATCGACCCCGCCGGCGCCGCCGAGATCGCCGGCCGCTCCCGCGGCACGCCCCGCATCGCCAACCGCCTGCTGCGCCGCGTCCGCGACTACGCCCAGGTCAGGGCCGACGGTGTGATCAACCGGGAGGTCTCCGAGGCGGCCCTCAGCGTGTACGAGGTGGACAGCCGCGGCCTCGACCGGCTCGACCGCGCGGTCCTGGAGGCCCTGCTCAAGCTCTTCGGCGGCGGACCGGTCGGTCTGTCCACCCTCGCGGTCGCCGTCGGGGAGGAGCGCGAGACCGTCGAGGAGGTCGCCGAACCCTTCCTCGTACGCGAAGGTCTGCTGGCGCGCACACCCCGTGGCCGGGTCGCCACTCCGGCGGCATGGACCCACCTCGGACTCGTTCCGCCGCAGGCAGCGGGCCCGGGCGCGACAGGAAGCGGACAACAGGGGCTCTTCGGGGCGTGACGGTGCTGACACTCGCCCGGACAGGAACGACGGTGCGATGCTGGACGTTGTTCCATCGATGCGGACTCGCCTAGACTCCGCCGTTGCCGCCCTTTCTGGTCGGCGCGCCCACCCCCGAAGATCAGGCCGCGGGTTCTCCGCGACCGTGCGAAGGAAACCCGTCCCGTGAGCATCGTGACCCTCCTCCCCTTCATCGTCCTCATCGGGGCCATGTTCCTGATGACCCGCTCTGCCAAGAAGAAGCAGCAGGCGGCGGCGCAGATGCGCAACGAGATGCAGCCCGGCACCGGCGTACGGACGATCGGGGGGATGTACGCCACCGTCAAGGAGATCGGCGACGAGACCGTTCTCCTCGAGGTCGCGCCCGGCGTGCACGCGGTCTACGCGAAGAACTCGATCGGCGCGGTCCTCGAGGACTCCGAGTACAACCGGATCGTCCACGGCGACGACGAGGAGTCGGGCTCCGACACCGTCGTCCCGGACGACGCCTCCTCGCTGACCGAGGCCGCCGAGGCCACGGACAAGGACGCGGAGACCGTCGAGGACGCGCCGAAGGCCGACCTGACGAAGAAGTCGGACGCGGCCGAGGCCGAGGCCGAGGGTCAGAAGGACGGCAAGGCCGACGGCGAGACCGACGCGAAGTAGTCGCGGCCGGGGACCGCGCGTACGCCCACCGGCGTGCGCGGTCCCCGGAACGGTTCCACGTCTGCGGGGGCAGGTCCCCACACACACTTCGTGGCCGTCTCACGCATACCCGGCGTGAGGCGGTTGGACAGGGAGATACGACAGGTGGCAGCACCGAAGAAGGGCCGAAGGCCGGCGGGGGGACAGAGCCGTCCGGGCCGCGCCCTGGCACTCATCCTGATCGCCATGGTCGCGCTCACCGGCGGGATGTTCTGGTCGGGGCACACCACCCCGCGCCTCGGCATCGACCTCGCCGGCGGTACGTCGATCACGCTGAAGGCGAAGGCCGATCCCGGCCAGGAGTCGGCGGTCAACGAGACCAACATGAACACGGCGGTCGGCATCATCGAGCGCCGTGTCAACGGTCTGGGTGTCTCCGAGGCCGAGGTTCAGACGCAGGGCGCCGAGAACATCATCGTCAACATCCCTCGCGGGACGAACGAGAAGCAGGCCCGCGAGCAGGTCGGCACCACCGCCCAGCTCTACTTCCGGCCCGTTCTCGCCGTCGCGGCCGCCGCGCCGCAGACGGCACCGACGGCCACGCCCTCCGGCAAGCCCTCGGCCTCGCCGAAGCCGTCCTCCTCCGGTGCGACGGTGGGTGAGAAGTCGGCCACCCCGACGGCCACCGCCTCCACCCAGGGCCGTGCGCTCACCGAGGCCCTCAAGGCCCCGAGCCCCACGCCCACCGCGAGCTCGTCCGCGAAGCCGAAGGCCACCGGGACTCCGCAGGAGACCCCGAAGCCCGACGCCGCCACCGCGGCGCTGCAGCAGAAGTTCGCCACCCTGAACTGCCTCGACCCCAAGGCGCGCGCCGCCGCCGGTCAGGGCGTCAAGCCGTCCGAGCCCACCGTGGCCTGCGGCAAGAACGCCGGCGACCAGTGGGAGAAGTACCTCCTCGGCCCGGCCGAGGTGGACGGCAAGGACGTCGACAACGCCAGGGCCGGCCTGGACCAGCGGACCGGCCAGTGGATCGTGGACATGGAGTTCACGGACGGCGGTTCGAAGAAGTTCCAGTCGATCACCAGCAAGCTGTCGCAGCAGACCGAGCCGCAGAACCAGTTCGCGATCGTCCTGGACGGCGAGGTCGTCTCCGCGCCCCGCGTCCAGACCACGCTGAGCGCCAGCGCCCAGATCTCCGGCAGCTTCAACCAGCAGTCCGCCCAGGACCTCGGCAACATCCTGTCCTACGGCGCCCTGCCGCTCGCCTTCCAGACGCAGAGCGTCGACACCGTCACCGCCGCGCTCGGCGGGGACCAGCTGGAGGCCGGCATGATCGCCGGCGCCATCGGTCTCGGTCTGGTCATCATCTACCTGGTCGCCTACTACCGCGGCCTGTCGCTGATCGCCATCCTCAGCCTCGGCGTCTCCGCGCTCCTCACCTACGTGCTCATGGCCCTGCTCGGCCCGGCCATCGGCTTCGCGCTGAACCTGCCGGCCGTCTGTGGTGCCATCGTCGCCATCGGTATCACCGCGGACTCGTTCATCGTCTACTTCGAGCGCATCCGCGACGAGCTCCGCGAGGGCCGCACGCTCCGCCCGGCCGTCGAGCGCGCCTGGCCGCGCGCCCGCCGCACCATCCTGGTCTCCGACTTCGTGTCGTTCCTGGCCGCGGCCGTGCTGTTCATCGTCACCGTCGGCAAGGTCAAGGGCTTCGCGTTCACGCTCGGCCTGACCACCCTGCTCGACATCGTCGTGGTGTTCCTCTTCACCAAGCCGGTCATGACGCTCCTCGCGCGGACCAAGTTCTTCGGCAACGGCCACGCCTGGTCCGGCCTGGACCCGAAGCGGCTCGGCGCCAAGCCGCCGCTGCGCCGCACCCGCCGTGCCCACGCCCCCGTCGACGCGAAGGAGGCGTGAGATGTCGAAGCTCGGCGATCTCGGCGCCCGGCTCCACCGCGGTGAGGTCGGTTACGACTTCATCGGCAACCGCAAGATCTGGTATGGCCTGTCCATCCTGATCACCATCACCGCCATCGTCGCCCTGGCCGTCCGCGGCCTCAACATGGGCATCGAGTTCCAGGGCGGTGCCGTCTTCACCACCCCGAAGTCGGACGTCTCCGTCAGCCAGGCGCAGGACTACGCGGAAGAGGCCTCCGGCCACGACGCGATCGTCCAGAAGCTCGGCAGCGGCGCCCTGCGCATCCAGGTCGGCGGCCTGGACACCGCGAAGTCCGACCAGGTCCGCGCGGAGCTCGCGAAGGACCTGAACGTCCCCGAGGACAAGATCGCGGCCGAGATCGTCGGCCCCAGCTGGGGCGAGCAGATCGCCACCAAGGCCTGGACCGGCCTCGGGGTCTTCATGATCCTCGTGGTGATCTACCTGGCCATCGCCTTCGAGTGGAGAATGGCGGTCGCGGCACTCGTCGCCCTCATCCACGACCTCACGATCACGGTGGGCATCTACTCACTGGTCGGCTTCGAGGTCACCGTGGGTACGGTCATCGGTCTGCTGACGATCCTCGGCTACTCGCTGTACGACACCGTCGTCGTCTTCGACTCCCTCAAGGAGCAGACGAAGGACATCACGAAGCAGACCCGCTTCACCTACAGCGAGCTGGCCAACCGCTCGATCAACGGCACCCTGGTCCGTTCGATCAACACCACCGTCGTCGCGCTGCTGCCGGTCGCCGGCCTGCTCTTCATCGGTGGCGGCGTCCTCGGCGCCGGCATGCTCAACGACATCTCGCTGTCGCTGTTCGTGGGTCTCGCCGCGGGCGCGTACTCCTCGATCTTCATCGCCACCCCGCTGGTGGCGGACCTGAAGGAGCGCGAGCCCTCGATCAAGGCGCTCAGGAAGCGCATCCTGGCCAAGCGCGCCAGCGCCGCCGCCAAGGGCGAGCAGCTGGACGCGGCGGACGAGCTGTCCGCCGAGGCCGCCGTCGTGGGCCCCCGGGTCGGCCGTCGCGGCACCCAGGAGCGCCGAGGATGACCGCCGAGGCCCAGGACGTCACCGGGCTCCTGCTCAGCCGCATCCGTGACGTCCCCGACTACCCGAAGCCGGGCGTGCTGTTCAAGGACATCACGCCGCTGCTCGCGGACCCGGCGGCGTTCACGGCGCTCACCGACGCCCTCGCCGCGCTGTGCTCCGCGCACGGCGCGACGAAGATCGTCGGCCTCGAGGCCCGCGGCTTCATCCTGGCCGCCCCGGTGGCCGTCCGCGCGGGCCTGGGCTTCATCCCGGTCCGCAAGGCCGGCAAGCTCCCCGGGGCCACGCTCCGCCAGGCGTACGAGCTGGAGTACGGCACCGCCGAGATCGAGGTGCACGCCGAGGACCTGGCCGCGGGCGACCGCGTCATGGTCATCGACGACGTCCTCGCCACCGGCGGCACGGCCGAGGCCTCCATCGAGCTGATCCGCCGCGCGGGCGCCGAGGTCGCGGGCGTCGCCGTCCTCATGGAGCTCGGCTTCCTCCCGGGCCGCGCCCGGCTGGAGCCGGCCCTGGGCGACGCGCCGCTCACGGCGCTGATCACGGTCTGACATCGGGGTTCACCCCGATCGGGGCGCTCCGGGGAATCCCCGGAGCGCCCCTTCGCGTTCCCCGGAACGTCCCCGGCTCCCGCGGCGCTGCCCGCCCGGGAGCCGTCCGAAACCCGGGCGCGTGAGCACTTGTGGTCGTGGCTCGATACGATGGGCTTTCCGGGCCTGTCCGGGGGACCCGGAACCTCCCCCAGACTCCGTCCGGGGGGACCCCAGAGGAGCGCTTCTTGCCAGACGAGGCCCAGTCACTCTCCGCCGCGCAGCCCGACCCGAAGGCCGAAAAGGCCGCGCCGGGGACCGGCACGCCCCAGGACAAGACCGCGGAGACCAGGCCCACGCCTGCTGCGCCCGCCCCGGCCCCCGCGCCCCCGGCCCCCGCGCCCCCCGCCCCCGAGCGGCCCGCGCCCTCCCGCTCCGGCGGCTCGTCCAACCGCGTCCGCGCGCGCCTCGCCCGGCTGGGCGTCCAGCGTTCCTCCCCGTACAACCCGGTCCTCGAACCGCTGCTGCGGATCGTCCGCTCCAACGACCCCAAGATCGAGACGGCGACGCTCCGCCAGGTCGAGCGGGCCTACCAGGTCGCCGAGCGCTGGCACCGCGGCCAGAAGCGCAAGAGCGGCGACCCGTACATCACGCACCCGCTGGCCGTCACCACCATCCTCGCCGAGCTCGGCATGGACCCGGCGACCCTGATGGCCGGGCTGCTCCACGACACCGTCGAGGACACCGAGTACGGCCTGGAGGACCTGCGCCGCGACTTCGGCGACCAGGTCACCCTCCTCGTCGACGGTGTCACCAAGCTCGACAAGGTCAGGTTCGGCGAGGCCGCGCAGGCCGAGACCGTCCGCAAGATGGTCGTCGCCATGGCCAAGGACCCGCGCGTCCTGGTCATCAAGCTCGCCGACCGCCTGCACAACATGCGCACCATGCGCTACCTCAAGCGGGAGAAGCAGGAGAAGAAGGCCCGCGAGACCCTCGAGATCTACGCGCCCCTGGCCCATCGCCTGGGCATGAACACCATCAAGTGGGAGCTGGAGGACCTCGCCTTCGCGATCCTCTACCCCAAGATGTACGACGAGATCGTCCGGCTCGTCGCCGAGCGCGCCCCCAAGCGGGACGAGTACCTCGCCATAGTGACCGACGAGGTCCAGGCCGACCTGCGGGCCGCCCGGATCAAGGCCACCGTCACCGGTCGCCCCAAGCACTACTACAGCGTCTACCAGAAGATGATCGTCCGCGGCCGTGACTTCGCGGAGATCTACGACCTGGTGGGCATCCGCGTCCTCGTGGACACCGTCCGCGACTGCTACGCGGCCCTCGGCACCGTCCACGCGCGATGGAACCCGGTCCCCGGCCGGTTCAAGGACTACATCGCGATGCCGAAGTTCAACATGTACCAGTCGCTGCACACGACGGTCATCGGACCCAACGGCAAGCCCGTCGAGCTCCAGATCCGGACCTTCGACATGCACCGGCGCGCCGAGTACGGCATCGCCGCGCACTGGAAGTACAAGCAGGAGGCCGTCGCCGGCGCCTCCAAGGTGCGCGCCGACGTGCCGAAGAAGGCCGGCAAGGACGACCACCTCAACGACATGGCGTGGCTGCGCCAGCTCCTCGACTGGCAGAAGGAGACCGAGGACCCCAGCGAGTTCCTGGAGTCCCTGCGCTTCGACCTCTCCCGCAACGAGGTCTTCGTCTTCACGCCGAAGGGCGACGTCATCGCGCTGCCCGCCGGCGCCACCCCCGTCGACTTCTCGTACGCGGTCCACACCGAGGTCGGCCACCGCACGATAGGGGCGCGCGTCAACGGGCGGCTCGTGCCGCTCGAATCGACCCTCGACAACGGCGACCTGGTCGAGGTCTTCACCTCCAAGGCCGCCGGTGCCGGGCCCTCCCGCGACTGGCTGGGCTTCGTCAAGTCCCCGCGCGCCCGCAACAAGATCCGCGCCTGGTTCTCCAAGGAGCGCCGCGACGAGGCCATCGAGCAGGGCAAGGACGCCATCGCGCGGGCCATGCGCAAGCAGAACCTGCCGATCCAGCGGATCCTGACCGGCGACTCCCTCGTCACCCTCGCCCACGAGATGCGCTACAGCGACATCTCCTCGCTGTACGCGGCGATCGGCGAGGGCCATGTCACCGCCCAGTCCATCGTGCAGAAGCTGGTGCAGGCGCTCGGCGGCGAGGAGGCCGCCACCGAGGACATCGAGGAGGTCGCCCCGCCGAGCCGGGGACGCTCCAAGCGCCGCTCCAACGCCGACCCCGGTGTCGTCGTCAAGGGCGTCGAGGACGTGTGGGTCAAGCTGGCCCGCTGCTGCACCCCGGTGCCAGGCGACCCGATCATCGGCTTCGTCACCCGTGGCAGCGGCGTCTCCGTCCACCGCAGCGACTGCGTCAACGTGGACTCGCTGTCCCGCGAGCCGGAGCGGATCCTGGAGGTCGAGTGGGCCCCGACCCAGTCCTCGGTCTTCCTCGTCGCCATCCAGGTCGAGGCCCTGGACCGCTCCCGGCTCCTCTCGGACGTCACCCGGGTCCTCTCGGACCAGCACGTCAACATCCTCTCGGCGGCCGTCCAGACCTCCCGCGACCGGGTGGCCACCTCGCGCTTCACCTTCGAGATGGGCGACCCGAAGCACCTCGGGCACGTGCTGAAGGCCGTGCGGGGCGTCGAGGGCGTCTACGACGTGTACCGCGTGACCAGCGCCCGGCGCCCGTAACCGCACGCACGAGGAAGGCCCCCGGCACGGAGCCGGGGGCCTTCCTCGTACAGCCGGGTTCAGGGCATCAGCCGCCGAACTCCTCCAGGCCCTTCAGCGCCTGGTCGAGCAGGGCCTGACGGCCCTCCAGCTCACGGGCGAGCTTGTCGGCCTTGGAGTCGTTGCCGGCGGCACGGGCCGCGTCGATCTGCTTGCGCAGCTTCTCGACGGCGTCCTGGAGCTGACCGGTCAGACCCGCGGCACGCGCGCGTGCCTCCGGGTTCGTCCGGCGCCACTCGGCCTCCTCGGACTCCTGGATCGCCCGCTCCACCGCGTGCATCCGGCCCTCGACCTTGGGACGGGCGTCACGCGGGACGTGGCCGATGGCCTCCCAGCGCTCGTTGAGGGAACGGAAGGCCGCACGCGCCGCCTTCAGGTCCGTCACCGGCACCAGCTTCTCGGCCTCGGTCGCGAGCTCCTCCTTCAGCTTGAGGTTCTCGGTCTGCTCCGCGTCCCGCTCGGCGAAGACCTCGCCGCGCGCCGCGAAGAAGACGTCCTGGGCGCCGCGGAAGCGGTTCCACAGGTCGTCCTCGTGCTCGCGCTGGGCGCGGCCGGCCGCCTTCCAGTCCGCCATCAGCTCGCGGTAGCGGGCCGCCGTGTTGCCCCAGTCGGTGGAGTTCGACAGCGACTCCGCCTCGGCGACCAGACGCTCCTTCGCCTTGCGGGCGTCCTCGCGCTGGGCGTCGAGCGACGCGAAGTGCGCCTTGCGGCGCTTCGAGAACGCCGAGCGGGCGTGCGAGAAGCGGTGCCACAGCTCGTCGTCGGACTTGCGGTCGAGCCGGGGGAGGCCCTTCCAGGTGTCCACGAGCGCCCGCAGCCGCTCGCCCGCGGAGCGCCACTGCTCGCTCTGGGCCAGCTCCTCGGCCTCCGTGACGAGCTTCTCCTTGGCGGTGCGCGCCTCGTCGGTCTGCTTGGCCTTCTGGGCCTTGCGCTCCTCGCGGCGCGAGTCGACCGTCTCGACGAGCTTGTCGAGACGGGTCGCGAGCGCGGCCAGGTCGCCGACGGCGTGGTGCTCGTCGACCTGCTGGCGGATGTGCTCGATCGCCGCGGTGGCGTCCTTCGCCGAGAGGTCGGTGGTCCTCACCCGCTTCTCGAGGAGGCCGATCTCGACCACCAAGCCCTCGTACTTGCGCTCGAAGTAGGCCAGGGCCTCCTCAGGGGTGCCGGCCTGCCACGATCCGACGACCTGCTCGCCCTCGGCCGTCCGCACGTACACGGTGCCCGTCTCGTCGACGCGGCCCCACGGGTCGCTGCTCACAGCGCCTCCTCACCATGATGCCGTCGCGGGGTCGTACCCCCCGGGCATCGTCCACAGTTTCCCGGCGGGCCTCGCCCGCCATCCGCAGCGCGGCCGACGGCCCACGCTGCACAACGCCAATCTAGGCGAACCGCGCCCCGGCTGTCCGCACTCAGCGCGACCGAGATTCCGCGGTCACGCACGCGTGCCGACGAACGGTCACGCGCGCGTGCGGACGAACGGTCACGCGCGCGTGCGGACGAGCGGGCTCACTTCTTCGTGACGGTCGCCTTCTCGATGGTGACGGGCTTCTTCGGGGCGCCGTCCGTGGCGCCGCCCTCGACACCCGCCTTCGCCACGTCCTGGACCGCCTTGAGGCCGGCCGCGTCGATCTTCCCGAAGGGGGTGTAGGTCGGCGGCAGCTTGGTGTCCTTGTAGACGAGGAAGAACTGCGAGCCGCCGGTGCCCGGCTGCCCGGTGTTCGCCATGGCGACGGTGCCGGCCGGGAAGGTCACCGTGCCGTCCGCGCCCGCCTTGCCGAGGGCGGCCAGGTTCTCGTCGGGGATCGTGTAGCCGGGGCCGCCGGTGCCGTCGCCCTTGGGGTCGCCGCACTGGAGCACGTAGATGCCCTGGGTCGTGAGGCGGTGGCACTTGGTCCCGTCGAAGTACTTCTTGCCCGCGAGGTGCGCGAAGGAGTTCACCGTGCGCGGGGTCTTCGCCGCGTCCATGGTGATCGTGATGGCGCCCTCGTTGGTCTTCAGGGCCATGGCGTACGTGGCCTTCGTGTCCACGGTCAGCTTCGGCTCCGGGCTCGCCGACTCGCTCTCCGAGGGCGCCGGTGTGGTGGGCGTGTCGCTCGCCGCGTTGTCCGAGCCCTTCGAGGAGTCGTCCGTCAGGGCCACGGAGGCGTACACGGCGCCGCCCGCGGCCAGTACCACCGCGAGGGCGGCCGCGATGACGGTGTTGCGGCGCCTCGCCTTGCGCCGGTTCTCCTCCCGCCGCTGCTGCTGCCGCGCGTACTTCTCCCTGGCAAGCTGCCGCCGCCGCTGATCGCTGGTGACCACCGGGTCCGCTCCTGTCGCTCGTCTGTTCCTGTCCTGGCCGGATGTGCCCGTACCGTATACGGGTTGGCTGTGGAACCGGCACCGCCGGTAGGCTCTGATCTGCCGCATTCCGTGTTTTCCGCGAATTCCGCGCCTCCGTGCCGGACGACAACTAAGGACGAACGTGCTGATTGCCGGGTTCCCCGCCGGGGCCTGGGGGACCAACTGCTATCTGGTCGCCCCCGCCGCAGGCGAGGAGTGCGTCATCATCGACCCGGGCCACCAGGCCGCCCAGGGTGTCGAGGAGACGCTGAAGAAGCATCGGCTCAAGCCCGTCGCCGTCGTCCTCACCCATGGACACATCGACCACGTCGCCTCCGTCGTCCCGGTGTGCGGCGCCCATGACGTCCCCGCGTGGATCCACCCGTCCGACCGCTACATGATGAGCGACCCGGAGAAGGCCCTCGGCCGCTCCATCGGGATGCCCCTCATGGGCGAGCTGACCGTGGGAGAGCCCGACGACGTGCGCGAGCTCACCGACGGTGCCGAGCTGAAGCTCGCCGGACTGGACTTCTCCGTCGCCCACGCGCCCGGTCATACCAAGGGGTCGGTGACCTTCCGGATGCCCGAGACCACGGAGATCCCCTCCGTGTTCTTCTCCGGGGATCTGCTGTTCGCCGGCTCCATCGGACGCACCGACCTTCCCGGCGGTGACATGGACGAGATGCTCGCGTCGCTGGCCCGCGTGTGCCTGCCGCTCGACAACTCGACCGTGGTGCTGTCGGGACACGGTCCCCAGACGACCATCGGCCAGGAGCGCGCCACGAACCCCTATCTGCGGGACGTGGCCGCCGGCCTCGGGAGCACGGACGCTCCCCGACGAGGAATGTGACGATTCACGTGAGCACCTTCAAGGCCCCCAAGGGCACGTACGACCTGCTGCCGCCCCGCTCCGCGACCTTCCTCGCCGTGCGCGAGGCGATCGCCACGCCGCTGCGGAACTCCGGCTACGGCTACGTGGAGACCCCCGGTTTCGAGGACGTGAAGCTGTTCTCCCGCGGTGTCGGTGAGTCCACCGACATCGTGAGCAAGGAGATGTACACCCTCACGACCAAGGGCAACGACGAGCTGGCGCTGCGGCCGGAGGGCACCGCGTCCGTGCTGCGCGCGGCGCTCCAGGGCAACCTGCACAAGCTCGGCAACCTGCCCGTCAAGCTCTGGTACTCCGGCTCGTACTACCGCTACGAGCGGGCCCAGGCGGGTCGCTACCGCCACTTCTCGCAGGTCGGCGCCGAGGCGATCGGCGCCGAGGACCCGGCGCTCGACGCCGAGCTGATCATCCTGGCCGACCAGGCGTACCGCTCGCTGGGCCTGCGGAACTTCCGCATCCTGCTGAACTCGCTCGGCGACAAGGAGTGCCGCCCCGTCTACCGGGAGGCCCTGCAGACCTTCCTGCGCGGGCTCGACCTCGACGAGGAGACCCTCCGCCGCGCCGAGATCAACCCGCTGCGCGTCCTCGACGACAAGCGCGAGGCCGTGCAGAAGCAGCTGACCGACGCGCCGCTCCTGCGTGACTACCTGTGCGACGCGTGCAAGGCGTACCACGAGGAGGTGCGCGCCCTGATCACCGCGGCGGGCGTCGTCTTCGAGGACGACCCCAAGCTGGTCCGCGGCCTCGACTACTACACCCGCACCACCTTCGAGTTCGTCCACGGCGGTCTCGGCTCGCAGTCGGCGGTCGGCGGCGGCGGCCGCTACGACGGCCTCTCCGAGATGATCGGCGGCCCCGCGCTGCCGTCGGTGGGCTGGGCGCTCGGCGTCGACCGCACGGTCCTCGCCCTGGAGGCCGAGGGCGTCGAGCTCGACATCCCCGCCGCCACCAGCGTCTTCGCCGTCGCCATCGGCGAGGAGGCCCGCCGCCTCCTCTTCGGCAAGATCACCGAGCTCCGCAGGGCCGGCGTCGCCGCCGACTTCTCCTTCGGGGGCAAGGGCCTCAAGGGCGCCATGAAGGACGCCAACCGCTCCGGTGCCCGCCTCGCCGTCGTCGCCGGTGAGCGCGACCTCGCCGAGGGCGTCGTACAGCTCAAGGACATGGAGTCCGGCGAGCAGCAGGCTGTCGCCCTGGACGCTCTCGTGGACGCGGTACGGGCCAAGCTGGCCTGATCGGACGTGAGGACGGGCCCGGACCACACACCGTGGTCCGGGCCCGTCCTTATCTCCGGCGAACGGCCGGACCACAGGTCGGTGTTGCAGAATGACCGTGCCCACAAGGCCGGTCGAGCGAGGGAAAAGGTGACATGGCGAAGGCAGCGGTGGACGAGGTCGGGTCCGGCCGGGACGGCGGCGGCACGATCGGGGCGAGCCGGGCCTTCTCCTGGCTCCTGGTGATCACCGGAGCTGCCGGCCTGCTCGCCGCCTGGGTCATCACCATCGACAAGTTCAAGCTCCTCGAGGACCCCGACTTCACCCCGGGCTGCAGCCTCAACCCGATCGTCTCCTGCGGCAACATCATGAAGAGCGAGCAGGCCTCGGCCTTCGGCTTCCCGAACCCGATGCTCGGCCTCGTCACCTACGCGATGGTGATCGCCATCGGCGTGGGCCTGCTCGCCGGCGCCCGCTACCGCCGCTGGTACTGGCTCGGACTCAACGCCGGAACCCTCTTCGGCGTCGGCTTCTGCACCTGGCTGATGTACGAGTCGCTGTACGAGATCAACTCGCTCTGCCTGTGGTGCTGCCTGGCCTGGGTCGCGACCATCGTCATGTTCTGGTACGTGACCTCGCACAACGTGCGCCGCGGCGTGATCCCCGCGCCCGGCGGCCTGAAGACCTTCTTCGACGAGTTCACCTGGATCCTGCCGGTGCTGCACATCGGGATCATCGGGATGCTGATCCTGACCCGCTGGTGGGACTTCTGGACGAGCTGAGCCGTGACGGCTCTGTCAGTGCTCTGACTTAGGCTTCATGACTGTGGAGCCCGACCTCTTTACCGCAGCCGCCGAAGACCGCCAGGAGAAGGACCCGGCCAGCAGCCCGCTGGCCGTCCGGATGCGCCCGCGCACCCTCGACGAGGTGGTGGGCCAGCAGCACCTGCTCAAGCCCGGATCACCGCTGCGCCGACTCGTGGGGGACGGCGACGGCGGGCCCGCAGGCGCCTCATCGGTGATCCTCTGGGGCCCGCCGGGAATCGGAAAGACCACCCTGGCGTACGTGGTCTCCAAGGCCACGAACAAGCGCTTCGTGGAGCTGTCCGCGATCACCGCCGGCGTCAAGGAGGTCCGGGCCGTCATCGACGGCGCCCGGCGCGCGGTGGGCGGCTACGGCAAGGAGACCGTCCTCTTCCTCGACGAGATCCACCGCTTCTCCAAGGCCCAGCAGGACTCGCTCCTGCCGGCCGTGGAGAACCGCTGGGTGACGCTGATCGCCGCCACCACCGAGAACCCCTACTTCTCCGTGATCTCCCCGCTCCTCTCCCGCTCCCTGCTCCTCACCCTGGAACCGCTGACCGACGAGGACCTGAAGGGCCTGATGGCCCGGGCGCTCACCGGCGAGCGGGGACTCGGCGGGGCCGTGACCCTGCCGGAGGACGCCGAGGCGCACCTCCTGCGGGTCGCCGGCGGCGACGCCCGGCGGGCCCTGACCGCCCTGGAGGCCGCGGCGGGCGCGGCGATGGCCAAGGGCGAGCCGGAGATCACGCTCCAGACCGTCGAGGAGACCGTCGACCGCGCGGCCGTGAAGTACGACCGGGACGGCGACCAGCACTACGACGTGGCCAGCGCGCTCATCAAGTCGATCCGCGGCTCGGACGTGGACGCGGCCCTGCACTATCTGGCGCGGATGATCGAGGCGGGGGAGGACCCGCGCTTCATCGCCCGCCGGCTGATGATCTCCGCGAGCGAGGACATCGGCCTCGCCGACCCGAACGCGCTGCCGATCGCCGTGGCCGCGGCCCAGGCCGTCGCCATGATCGGCTTCCCGGAGGCGGCCCTCACCCTGAGCCATGCCACCATCGCCCTGGCGCTGGCCCCCAAGTCGAACGCGGCGACGACCGCGATCGGCGCCGCCCTCGCCGACGTACGCAACGGCCTCGCGGGCTCCGTCCCGCCGCACCTGCGGGACGGCCACTACAAGGGCGCGGCCAAACTCGGCCACGCCCAGGGGTACGTGTACCCCCATGACGTACCGGGCGGCATCGCGGCCCAGCAGTACGCCCCGGACACGATCCACGGTCGCCAGTACTACGAGCCCACGCGCTACGGCGCGGAGGCGAGATACGCGGACGTGGTGGAGCGGGTGAGGGCCCGGCTGAAGGGCGACGACTAGCGGCACCGACCTGGTGTGAAGGCGTCCCGCGGACCCGGTACACTGGTCCGGATTGCTGCGTCCCGTGTCCGGCTCCGGTCGGAACCACCAGAACGGGACAGTCAGCGGGAGACCCGGCCCTCGGGCGGGGTTTCCAGGAGCGTCGCGCACCTTCGAAGGTGTCGCGGGCCACCCATCACCACCCGGTTCCCGGGAGCGGCGGTGGGTCGTTCGCGTGCTGCACGTATGTGCCCAGACCTGGGAGCGGCTGCCCACCAGGTCCGTCCCGTACGGACCAGGAGGGTTTCCCGGCTGCGGATGCGACCTCCCCTAACCCTGGTGAAGCCGTTTTCGTATCAATGAGAGAGGTTGGTTCATGCCGAACCAGTCCCGTCCCAAGGTCAAGAAGTCGCGTGCCCTCGGCATTGCGCTGACCCCGAAGGCCGTCAAGTACTTCGAGGCCCGCCCCTACCCGCCGGGCGAGCACGGCCGTGGCCGCAAGCAGAACTCGGACTACAAGGTCCGTCTGCTCGAGAAGCAGCGTCTGCGCGCCCAGTACGACATCAGCGAGCGTCAGATGGCGCGTGCCTACGACCGCGCCAAGAAGGCCGAGGGCAAGACGGGCGAGGCGCTGGTCGTCGAGCTCGAGCGTCGCCTCGACGCCCTGGTCCTGCGTTCGGGCATCGCCCGCACCATCTACCAGGCCCGCCAGATGGTCGTGCACGGTCACATCCAGGTCAACGGTGGCAAGGTCGACAAGCCGTCGTTCCGTGTCCGTCCCGACGACGTCGTGATGGTCCGCGAGCGCAGCCGCACCAAGCCGCTGTTCGAGATGGCCCGTGAGGGTGGCTTCGCCGCCGACGGCGAGACCCCGCGCTACCTGCAGGTCAACCTGAAGGCCCTGGCCTTCCGCCTCGACCGCGACCCGAACCGCAAGGAAATCCCGGTCATCTGCGACGAGCAGCTGGTCGTCGAGTACTACGCCCGCTGATTTCAGCAATGGGAGCACCCCCAGCGTCAGCGCTGGGGGAGTAGTACCCACGCGGTGCTCAGCCCGCCGCTTCCCCGCCCTTTCCGGTGGGGGAGCCGGCGGGCTTCCGCGTTCCCGGGACCGCCGCCGACCTGGCCGTACGGAAGGGACGCGGGGCCTTCGCGTCCGCCGTGCCGCAGACGGCCGGATCCCGGCGCCCGGCGAGCGCGCGCTCCACGGCCGCGTCGAGCGAGAGACGCCGGCCCTCCTGGACCGCGGAGCCGAACGCCTCCGCGCCCATGGCCTCCGCCGCCCGCTGCTCGCACAGGGCCCTCGGCCCGTCGAACGCCTCCGAGCCGAAGAGCCGGACGCCGACCGTGTCCCACACCGGCACAGCGGCCCCCTGGAGGACCGCCGCCTCCGCCGGATCCCCCTCGCTCACCGTCACCAGGGCGAGCAGTTCGATCGCCAGGACGAGACCGACCAGGTCACGGAAGGTGTGGTTGATCGAGACGCACTCGGTGAGCAGCTCCCGCGCCTCCCCGTACGCCTCCCGGGTCCACGCCGAGAAGGCCAGGACGTAGAGGGCGTAGGCCCGGGTCCACAGCTCCCCGCGCTCCTCGCAGACCTCCCGGACCTCCCGGCAGATCGCGACCGCTCCCTCCAGGTCCCCCCGGAAGGCGAGCGCCATCGCCACCTCGACCTGCCCCATCAGGACGTTGCTGTTCAGCTCGCCGAGCTCCCGGTAGGAGTCCAGCGCCTGCCCGATCAGCGACTCGGCCCGCGGCAGATCGTCCGAGAGCAGCGCGAGACAGCCCATCCGGTGCGTCGCGTACGCCTCCGCCAGCGCGTTCCCCGAGGACCTGGCCCGCTCCCCGCACTCGTGGAGCGCCGCCACCGCCCCCGTACCGTCGCCCTGCAGGACCGCCACGTATCCGAGCACCCACAGCGCCTTGAGCCGGGCCTCCTCGTGGCCGGACTCCAGCGTGAGCGCCCGTTCCAGCCAGTGCCGGCCCTCCGACAGGCGCCCGCAGCCCACCCAGGCGAACCAGAGCGTGCCCGCCAGGTGCTGGGCGAGGTGGGCGTCCTCCGGGAGTTCGAGACACAGGTCGAGCGCCGCCCGGAGATTGGGCAGCGCCGCCTCCGTACGGGCCGCCACCTCCGCCTGGCGCGGGCTGAACCACTCCAGCTCGCACCAGGTGGCCAGACCCATGTACCAGTCCCGGTGCCGCCGCCGCATCCGCTCCGTGTCGCCGAGCGCCTCCAGCCACTCCGCCCCGTACGCGGCGACCGTGTCCAGGAGCCGGTAGGCGGGGCCCGCCGGGGTGTCCTCCCGCGACACCAGCGACTGCGCGAGCAGGCCCCCGAGGTGGTCGAGGATCCGCTCCGGCGGCAGCTCCCGGCTCCCGCACACGTACTCGACCGCCTCCAGGTCGAAGGGGCCGACGAACACCGAGAGCCGCGCCCAGAGCAGCCGCTCCTCCGGGGTGCACAGCTCGTGGCTCCAGCCGATCGCCGTGCGCAGCGTCTGATGGCGGGGGAGCACCCCGCGCTCGCCGTCCGTCAGGAGGCGGAAGCGGTCGTGGAGACGGTGCAGCATCTGCTCGACCGAGAGGAGCGGGAGACGACCGGCCGCCAGTTCGAGGGCGAGCGGGATCCCGTCGAGCCGCCGGCACAGCTCCCGCACGGCCCCCGGGCCGGTGCCCGCGGCTGTCCGCACCCCGGCACCCGCGAAGCGCGGGGCCGCGGGGAGGCCGTCGGCCGTCGGCGCGCCCGAGGCCGCGGGGGCGTCCACGGCCACCGGCGCGCCCGCCTCCGCCGCACGCTCGGCGAGGAGCGCCACCGCGTCCGCCTCGTCCATGGGGGCCAGCGCGAACACGGCCTCGCCCGCCACCCGCAGGGGCCGCCGGCCGACCGCGAGCACGGTGAGCCCCGGCGCGTGGGCGAGGAGCTCCCGCACCAGCGGCGCACAGCTCTCCACCAGGTGCTCGAAACCGTCGATCACCAGCAGCGTCCGCCGCTCCGCGAGGTGCTCGACCAGCACCTCGCGCGGGGCCCTCGGCGTGTGGTCGGTCAGCCCGAGCGCCTCGACCAGCGCGTACGCGACCAGGGCGGGGTCGCGCAGGGGCGCCAGCTCGGCCAGCCGGACCCCGTCGCCGTAGCGTTTCTGCGCCCCCGCGGCAGCGCGCAGCGCGAGCCGCGTCTTGCCGACCCCGCCCACGCCCACGACCGTGACCAGGCGGGATGTGTCGAGGAGCGCCGTCAGTGCGGCCTGTTCGGCGGCCCGTCCGACGAACCGGTTCAGCTCCGCCGGGAGATTGCTCCGTCGCATGGGACACGGAGCGTACTCACCCGCGCGCGCTCCGTACAATCGGGTTACCGCAACTCCCGTCCCACGGGCGGTAATGCGGTACGGCAGGACAGCCCGGGCGCGATAGGGTCGGGAGACGACTTTTCACAGGGCCCAACGACAGCAGAGAGCGGTGCACAGTGACCGGTGGAGAGGTTGCCGGGATCCTGGTGGCCGTGTTCTGGGCGATCCTCGTCTCCTTCCTCGCCGTGGTGCTGGTGAGGCTGGCGCAGACGCTCAGGGCGACCACCAAGCTGGTGGCGGACGTGACCGAGCAGGCCGTTCCCCTGCTGGCCGACGCCTCCGCGACCGTGCGCTCGGCGCAGACCCAGCTCGACCGGGTCGACGCCATCGCCTCGGACGTCCAGGAGGTCACCTCCAACGCCTCCGCGCTGTCCACCACCGTCGCCTCCACCTTCGGCGGCCCGCTCGTCAAGGTGGCCGCCTTCGGCTACGGCGTCCGCAGGGCGCTCGGCCGGGGCCGTGAGGCGGAGGACGCGCCGCGGACCGACGTCCGCCGTACTGTGATCGTCGGCCGTACCGTGCCGTCCTCGCGACGCCGGAAGCAGAAGGGCTGAGCCGCGATGTTCCGCCGCACGTTCTGGTTCACGGCCGGCGCAGCCGCCGGCGTGTGGGCCACCACCAAGGTCAACCGGAAGCTGAAGCAGCTGACCCCCGAGAGCCTCGCGGCCCAGGCGGCGAACAAGGCGATCGAGACCGGCCACCGGCTCAAGGACTTCGCCCTCGACGTGAGGGCGGGCATGGTCCAGCGGGAGTCCGAGCTGGGCGAGGCGCTCGGCCTGGAAGCCCCCGTGGACCAGGTCCGGGAGCTGCCGGAACCGCGCCGGAGGGCCGCGCTCGGCCCGACCGCGCACCCGACCACATATTCGTTTTCCAAGATGCCTACGAGTTCGTACAACCGGAATGAGGACCACTGATGGAGTCGGCTGAAATCCGCCGCCGCTGGCTGAGCTTCTTCGAGGAGCGCGGGCACACCGTCGTCCCTTCGGCGTCGCTCATCGCGGACGACCCGACTCTGCTGCTCGTCCCCGCCGGCATGGTGCCGTTCAAGCCCTACTTCCTGGGCGAGGTCAAGCCGCCCTTCTCGCGCGCCTCCAGCGTGCAGAAGTGCGTGCGCACGCCGGACATCGAGGAGGTCGGCAAGACCACCCGCCACGGCACGTTCTTCCAGATGTGCGGCAACTTCTCCTTCGGCGACTACTTCAAGGAAGGCGCCATCAAGCTCGCCTGGGAGCTGCTGACCACCCCGGTGGAGCACGGCGGCTACGGGCTCGAGCCGGAGAAGCTCTGGATCACCGTCTACCAGGAGGACGACGAGGCCGAGCAGATCTGGCGTGACGTCGTCGGCGTCCCGGCCGAGCGCATCCAGCGCCTCGGCAAGAAGGACAACTACTGGTCGATGGGCGTCCCCGGCCCCTGCGGCCCGTGCTCCGAGATCAACTACGACCGCGGCCCCGAGTTCGGCGTCGAGGGCGGCCCGGCCGTCAACGACGAGCGGTACGTGGAGATCTGGAACCTGGTCTTCATGCAGTACGAGCGCGGTGAGGGCTCCGGCAAGGACGACTTCCCGATCCTCGGCGAGCTGCCGTCGAAGAACATCGACACGGGCCTCGGCCTGGAGCGCCTGGCGATGATCCTCCAGGGCGTCCAGAACATGTACGAGACGGACACCCTCCAGGTCGTCATCGACAAGGCCACCGAGCTCACCGGCGTCGCCTACGGCAAGGCCCACGACAGCGACGTCTCGCTGCGCGTGGTCGCCGACCACATGCGCACCTCCGTGATGCTCATCGGCGACGGCGTCACCCCCGGCAACGAGGGCCGCGGCTACGTGCTGCGCCGCATCATGCGCCGCGCCGTCCGCAACATGCGCCTGCTCGGCGCCACCGGACCGGTCGTCCAGGACCTCGTCGACACCGTGATCAACACGATGGGCGAGCAGTACCCGGAGCTGGTCACCGACCGCAAGCGGATCGAGACGGTCGCCCTCGCCGAAGAGGCCGCCTTCCTGAAGGCCCTCAAGGGCGGCACCAACATCCTCGACACCGCCGTCACCGAGACCAAGGCCGCCGGCGGCACGATCCTCGCCGGCGAGAAGGCCTTCCTGCTCCACGACACCTGGGGCTTCCCGATCGACCTCACCCTGGAGATGGCCGCCGAACAGGGCCTCTCCGTGGACGAGGACGGCTTCCGCCGCCTGATGAAGGAGCAGCGGGACCGCGCCAAGGCCGACGCCAAGGCCAAGAAGACCGGCCACGCCGACATGACCGCGTACCGGGAGATCGCCGACGGCAACGGCGCCACCCAGTTCACCGGCTACACCAACACCGAGGGCGAGACCACGGTCGTCGGTCTCCTCGTCAACGGCGTCTCCTCGCCCGCCGCCTCCGAGGGCGACGAGGTCGAGGTCGTCCTCGACCGGACCCCGTTCTACGCCGAGGGCGGCGGCCAGATCGCCGACCAGGGCCGGATCAAGCTGCACAGCGGCGCGGTCATCGAGGTCCGCGACGTCCAGCAGCCGGTCCCCGGCGTCTCCGTGCACAAGGGTTCCGTGCAGGTCGGCGAGGTGACCGTCGGCGCCACCGCCTACGCCGCCATCGACGTCAAGCGCCGCCGGGCCATCGCCCGCGCCCACTCCGCCACGCACCTGACGCACCAGGCGCTGCGTGACGCCCTCGGCCCGACGGCCGCCCAGGCCGGTTCCGAGAACCAGCCCGGCCGCTTCCGCTTCGACTTCGGCTCGCCGAACGCCGTCCCCGGCGCCGTCCTCACCGACGTCGAGCAGAAGATCAACGAGGTCCTCTCGCGCGAGCTGGAGGTCCACGCCGAGGTCATGCCGATCAACGAGGCCAAGCGCCAGGGCGCCATCGCCGAGTTCGGCGAGAAGTACGGCGAGCAGGTCCGCGTCGTCACCATCGGCGACTTCTCCAAGGAGCTGTGCGGCGGTACGCACGTCGGCAACACCGCCCAGCTGGGCCTGGTGAAGCTGCTCGGCGAGTCCTCCATCGGCTCCGGCGTGCGCCGTATCGAGGCCCTCGTCGGCGTCGACGCGTACAACTTCCTCGCCCGCGAGCACACGGTCGTCGCCCAGCTCCAGGAGCTGGTCAAGGGCCGTCCCGAGGAGCTGCCGGAGAAGATCTCCACCATGCTCGGCAAGCTGAAGGACGCCGAGAAGGAGATCGAGAAGTTCCGCGCGGAGAAGGTCCTCCAGGCCGCCGCCGGTCTCGTCGACTCCGCCCAGGACATCCGGGGCCTCGCCCTCGTCACGGGCCGGGTGCAGGACGGCACCGGCGCCGACGACCTGCGCAAGCTGGTCCTCGACGTGCGGGGCCGCATCCCGGCCTCCCGTCCGGCCGTCGTCGCCCTGTTCACCACGGTCAACGGCAAGCCGCTCACGGTCATCGCCACCAACGAGGCCGCCCGTGAGCGCGGTCTCAAGGCCGGCGAGCTGGTCCGCACGGCCGCCAAGACCCTCGGTGGCGGTGGCGGCGGCAAGCCGGACGTCGCCCAGGGCGGCGGCCAGAACCCGGAGGCCGTCGGCGAGGCCATCGCCGCCGTCGAGCGTCTCGTGGTGGAGACGGCGTGACGATGCGCCGCGGCCGCCGTCTCGCGGTCGACGTCGGGGACGCCCGGATCGGGGTCGCCTCGTGCGACCCCGACGGGGTCCTCGCCACGCCGGTGGAGACCGTGCCGGGACGTGACGTCCCGGCCGCCCACCGGCGGCTCCGCCAGATCGTCGAGGAGTACGAGCCGATCGAGGTCGTCGTGGGTCTGCCCCGCTCGCTCAGCGGGCGGGAGGGCCCCGCGGCCACCAAGGTCCGGGCCTTCGCCCGGGAGATGGCCAAGGGCATCGCCCCGGTGCCGGTCCGGCTGGTCGACGAGCGGATGACGACGGTCACCGCGACCCAGGGCCTGCGGGCCTCGGGCGTGAAGGCGAAGAAGGGGCGGTCCGTCATCGACCAGGCCGCCGCTGTGATCATCCTTCAGAACGCTCTTGAGTCCGAACGGGTATCAGGTAATCCGCCCGGCGAGGGCGTCGAAGTGGTCATCTGATCGCGATACGGTAACGTTCCGCGCGATGCGGCGGTGTTCGAACAGCTGCCGCACTACGTAGAGGCGGATCGTCCGGAAGCCTCGCGGCTGTTTTGGGGATCGATGACTGAGTATGGCCGGGGCTCTGGCTCCGAACCGTGGCACCCCGGGGACCCGCTCTACGGGGACCAGGGGTGGGAGGGCCAGCAGCAGTACCCGCACCCGCAGCAGGCGAGCCAGTACGGCCACGGCGGCCAGGGCTACGTGGATCCGTACGGCCAGGGCGGTCACGCCGAGCAGGGCTACGGGGTCGACCCGTACCAGCAGCAGGCGCAGCAGTACCAGGAGCAGGCGCAGCAGTACCAGCAGCCCCAGCAGCAGTACGTCGATCCTCAGTACCAGCAGCCTCAGCAGCCTCAGCAGCAGCAGTACCAGCAGCCGCAGCAGTACGGGACGGGGTATCCGGGCGGTTACGACACGCCCGGGCAACCCGGACAGCAGTACGACGGCAACTGGGAGAGCGGCCAGGCGGCGATGGCGTACAGCGCGCCCCCGGCCGACCCCTACGGCGGCCAGAACCCGGACCTCTACGGGACGCCCGAGGCCTATCCGCCGCCCCAGCCCCCCGGCCGCCGGCAGAACCCGCCGGAGCCGGTCGTCGACTGGGCGCCGGAGGAAGAGGCACGCCCGGAGCCGGAGGAGGAGAAGCACCCCTTCTTCACCGGCGGCGACGACGAGGACGACTACGACGAGGAGCCGGGCCGCGGCCGAGGCTCCCGCGACGGCGACCGCGAACGCCGGAGCAAAGCGAAGAAACGCAAAGGCAAGAACGGCGTGGCCTGCCTGGTCGTCGCGCTCGTCCTGGTGGGCGGCGTCGGCGGCATCGGCTACTTCGGCTACCAGTTCTGGCAGGGCGAGTTCGGCGCGGCGCCCGACTACGCGGGCAGCGGCAGCGGCGAAATCCAGGTCGAGATCCCGAAGGAAGCCGGCGGCTACGAGATCGGCAACATCCTCAAGAAGGCAGGCGTCGTCAAGAGCGTCGACGCCTTCGTCTCGGCGCAGCAGAAGAACCCCAGGGGTCTCTCGATCCAGGCGGGCGCCTACACGCTGAAGAAGGGGATGTCGGCGGAGAGCGCGGTCACGCTGATGCTCAACCCGGCGAGCCAGGCCAACCTGATCATCCCCGAGGGCAAGCGGAACGCCTGGGTGTACGAGAAGCTCGACGAGCGCCTCGACCTCAAGCCCGGCACCACCAAGGACATCGCACTCGCGAAGGCGGATTCCCTCGGGCTGCCCGACTGGGCCAAGAACCACGAGGACACCAAGGACCCGCTGGAAGGCTTCCTCTTCCCGGCGAGCTACCCCGTCGCCAAGGGCAGCAAGCCCGAGGACGCGCTGCGCAAGATGGTGAGCCGCGCGAATCAGGAGTACACCAAGCTGGACCTGGACGCGAAGGCGAAGGGGCTCGGCGTCGACGGGCCGTGGGAGCTCATCACGGTCGCGAGCCTGGTCCAGGCGGAGGGCAAGACCCACGAGGACTTCCGCAAGATGGCGGAGGTCGTCTACAACCGCCTGAAGCCGGGGAACCTGGAGACCGTCCAGCTCCTGCAGTTCGACTCGACCCTCAACTACCTGAAGGGTCAGAGCGAGATCAAGATCTCCGAGCAAGAGGCGCACAGCAACACCGACCCGTACAACACGTACAAGCACAAGGGACTGCCGCCGGGACCGATCGGCAACCCGGGCAACGAGGCACTGGCCGCCATGCTCAACCCCACGAACGACGGCTGGCTCTACTTCGTCGCCACCGACGGCATGAACAAGACCGAGTTCGCGAAGACCCTGGCCGAGCACAACAGGTTGAAGGACAAGTTCAATGCCAACACGGGCCAGTGAGGTGCGCCGCCGCGCGGCCGTCCTCGGTTCGCCGATCGCCCACTCGCTCTCGCCGGTCCTGCACCGGGCCGCGTACGCCGAGCTCGGGCTCGACGACTGGTCGTACGAGCGCTTCGACGTCGACGAGGCGGCGCTGCCCGGGTTCGTCGGCGAGCTGGACGGGAGCTGGGCCGGGCTGTCGCTGACCATGCCGCTCAAGCGGGCGATCATCCCGCTGCTCGACGAGATCAGCGACACGGCCGCCTCCGTCGAGGCCGTCAACACCGTCGTCCTCCGCGAGGACGGGCGGCGCGTCGGCGACAACACCGACATCCCCGGCATGATCGCCGCCCTGCACGAGCGGGGCGTCGAGAAGGTGGACTCGGCGGCCGTCCTCGGCGCCGGCGCCACCGCCTCCTCCGCCGTCGCCGCCCTCGCCCGGATCTGCGCGGGCCCCGTCACCGCGTACGTACGGAGCGAGGCGCGGGCCGAGGAGATGCGCGGCTGGGGCGAGCGGCTCGGCGTGGACGTCCGTACCGCCGACTGGGAGCGGGCGGCGGAGGCCTTCGGCGCGCCGCTGGTCATCGCGACGACCCCGGCGGGCACCACGAACGCCCTGGCGACCGCCGTCCCCGACACGGCCGGCACCCTCTTCGACGTCCTGTACGACCCCTGGCCGACCCCGCTCGCCGCCGCCTGGTCCGAGCACGGCGGCAAGGTCGTCGGCGGCCTCGACCTCCTCGTCCACCAGGCCGTCCTCCAGGTCGAACAGATGACGGGCGTCCCGAAGGCCCCGCTCGCGGCCATGCGCGCGGCGGGGGAGCAGGCGCTCGCGGCCCGGTAGGGCCCGATCGGATCGCACCGCGTCCGACAGCTGGACCGGAGGGCGGGTTCACCCACCGGACGTGGGAGGATCAGGGGTGGCGGGCCAGGGCCGCGCACCCGGCCGCGTCGTCGCAGTGCCCAGGCGCGAGCATGAGGAGCATCGTTGAGCAGGTTGCGTTGGCTGACCGCTGGGGAATCCCACGGACCCGCGCTGGTCGCGACGCTGGAGGGTCTTCCCGCCGGCGTCCCGGTCACCACTGAGCTGGTGGCGGACCACCTCGCGCGGCGACGCCTCGGCTATGGGCGTGGCGCCCGCATGAAGTTCGAGCAGGACGAGATCACCTTCCTCGGCGGTGTCCGGCACGGACTCTCCCTCGGCTCCCCGATCGCCGTCATGGTCGGCAACACCGAGTGGCCCAAGTGGGAGAAGGTCATGTCGGCCGACCCGGTCGACCCCTCGGAGCTCAAGGAGACGGGCCGCAACGCGCCCCTGACCCGCCCCCGGCCCGGCCACGCCGACCTCGCCGGCATGCAGAAGTACGGCTTCGACGAGGCCCGGCCGATCCTGGAGCGCGCCAGCGCCCGCGAGACCGCCGCCCGGGTCGCCCTCGGCGCCGTCGCCCGCTCCTTCATCAAGGAGGCCGCGGGCATCGAGATCGTCTCGCACGTCGTCGAGCTGGCCGCCGCCAAGGCCCCGTACGGCGTCTACCCGACCCCCGCCGACGTCGAGAAGCTCGACGCCGACCCGGTGCGCTGCCTCGACGCCGACGCGTCGAAGGCGATGGTCGCGGAGATCGACCAGGCCCACAAGGACGGCGACACCCTCGGCGGCGTCGTCGAGGTCCTCGCCTACGGCGTGCCCGTCGGCCTCGGCTCGCACGTCCACTGGGACCGGCGCCTCGACGCCCGGCTCGCCGCCGCCCTCATGGGCATCCAGGCCATCAAGGGCGTCGAGGTCGGCGACGGCTTCGACCTCGCCCGCGTGCCCGGCTCGAAGGCCCACGACGAGATCGTGCGCACCGAGGACGGCATCAAGCGCACCTCCGGCCGCTCCGGCGGCACCGAGGGCGGCCTGACCACCGGCGAGCTGCTGCGCGTCCGCGCCGCGATGAAGCCGATCGCGACCGTCCCGCGCGCCCTCGCCACGATCGACGTCGCCACCGGTGAGGCCGCGGCCGCCCACCACCAGCGCTCCGACGTGTGCGCCGTCCCCGCCGCCGGCATCGTCGCCGAGGCCATGGTCGCGCTCGTCCTCGCGGACGCGGTCGTCGAGAAGTTCGGCGGCGACAGCGTCCCCGAGACCCGCCGCAACGTCCGCTCGTACCTCGACAACCTGTCCATCCGGTGACCGCCGGACCCCAGGTCGTCCTCGTCGGGCCCATGGGCTCCGGCAAGTCCACGGTGGGCGTGCTCCTGGCCGAACGGCTGGGCGCGCCCTACCGGGACACCGACGCCGACATCGTCGCCGCCGAAGGACGCGAGATCTCCGACATCTTCGTCGAGGACGGCGAGGAGCACTTCCGCGCCCTGGAGCGGGCCGCGGTCGCCACGGCCGTCGCCGAGCACGAGGGCGTCCTCGCCCTCGGCGGCGGCGCGATCCTGGACGCCGGGACCCGCGCCCTGCTCGCCGGGCTGCCCGTCGCGTACCTCTCGATGGACGTCGAGGAGGCGGTCCGCCGCGTCGGCCTGAACACCGCGCGGCCGCTGCTCGCCGTCAACCCGCGCCGCCAGTGGCGCGAGCTGATGGAGGCGCGCCGCCATCTGTACACCGAAGTCGCACGGGTCGTCGTCGCCACGGACGACCGCACCCCCGAAGAGGTCGCCCAGGCGGTCCTCGACGCACTGGAGTTGAAGGACGTATGACGGACCAGGACCAGGTGACCCGTATCCAGGTCGGCGGTTCCGCGGGCACCGATCCGTACGAGGTACTGGTCGGGCGGCAGCTCCTCGGCGAGCTCCCCGGCCTGATCGGCCCCCAGGCCAAGCGGGTCGCCGTGATCCACCCGGAGGCGCTCGCCGACACCGGCGAGGCGCTCCGCGCCGACCTCGCCGACCAGGGCTACGAGGCGGTCGCCATCCAGGTGCCCAACGCCGAGGAGGCGAAGACCGTCGAGGTCGCCGCCTACTGCTGGAAGGCGCTGGGCCAGACCGGCTTCACCCGCAGCGACGTCGTCGTCGGCGTCGGCGGCGGCGCCACCACCGACCTGGCCGGCTTCGTCGCCGCGACCTGGCTGCGGGGCGTCCGCTGGATCGCCGTGCCGACCACCGTCCTGGCCATGGTCGACGCGGCCGTCGGCGGCAAGACGGGCATCAACACCGCCGAGGGCAAGAACCTCGTCGGCGCCTTCCACCCGCCCGCCGGCGTCCTGTGCGACCTGGCGGCGCTGGACTCGCTGCCGGTGCACGACTACGTCAGCGGGCTCGCGGAGATCATCAAGGCCGGCTTCATCGTCGACCCGGTGATCCTCGACCTCATCGAGGAGGACCCGCAGGCCGCCCGTACCCCGGCCGGTCCGCACACCGCCGAGCTGCTCGTCCGCTCGATCAAGGTCAAGGCCGAGGTCGTCTCCGGCGACCTCAAGGAGTCCGGCCGCCGGGAGATCCTCAACTACGGCCACACCCTCGCCCACGCCATCGAGAAGAACGAGCGGTACAAGTGGCGCCACGGCGCCGCCGTCTCCGTCGGCATGGTCTTCGCCGCCGAGCTCGGCCGCCTCGCCGGGCGGCTCGACGACGCCACCGCCGACCGGCACCGGGCGATCCTGGAGTCCGTCGGCCTGCCGCTCACCTACCGCGGCGACCAGTGGCCGAAGCTCCTGGAGACCATGCGGGTCGACAAGAAGTCCCGCGGCGACCTGCTGCGCTTCATCGTGCTCGACGGGATCGGCAAGCCGACCGTCCTGGAGGGCCCCGACCCGGCCGTCCTGATCGCGGCGTACGGCGAGGTGTCCGCGTGAGCGAGACGCGTCCGGTTCTGGTGCTGAACGGCCCCAACCTGGGCCGTCTCGGCTCCCGCGAGCCCGACATCTACGGCGCCACGTCGTACAAGGGGCTCGTCGAGTCCTGCCGGAACCTCGGCGCGGAGCTCGGCTTCGACGTCGAGGTGCGGGAGACCAACGACGAGGGCGAGATGATCCGCTGGCTCCACGAGGCCGCGGACCGCTCGATCCCCGTGGTGATCAACCCCGGCGCCTTCACGCACTACTCGTACGGGATGCGGGACGCCGCCGCCCAGCGGACCGCCCCGCTGATCGAGGTGCACATCTCGAACCCGTACACCCGCGAGGAGTTCCGGCACACCTCGGTCGTCGCGGCGGTGGCGACCGGGACGGTCGCCGGGTTCGGGATCGGTTCCTACCGGCTGGCGCTGCGTGCGCTCGCCGAGGAACTCGCCGACTGACAGAGCCTGAAAGAGTCTGACAGAGCCTGACAGGGCACCAGGGGGCGTCCCCGGCCGTTCCCCCTGTGGGGGCCGGGGGCGGTAACGTTCCGCCGTCCACGGACACACCGGTCCGTGGATCCGACAGGCGTACGAGACGGAGTGGCACCGGATGCAGCACGCAGTGGGGGGTCCGCTGCCACCGCCCGAACGGCCGGGCCGGCCGACCGGTCCCGGAGCGGGACCCGCGCCCGCTTCCGGAGCGGGCCCTGTGCCCGGTCCCGGTGCGGGAAGCGTGCCCGGGCCCGGCCCCGGTCCCGGAGCGGGGAGCGGGGACGTCGGCGGGCAGCCGCCTGTTCCTCCGCCGGTCCCGCCCGGCGCTCCCTACCCCGCGCCGCCGTCCGGCCCCCGGCTCGGTGTGCACCCGACGGTCCAGGCCGGGGCTCAGCGGCCCCCGCACGCCCCGCCGGGCTGGGGCACCCCGGGAGGCGCACCGCAGCACCCGGCGGCTCCCCAGCACCCCGCGGCACCCCACCCGGCCGGCCCGCCGCACCCGGGGTCCGCGCAGCACCCGTCCACGGGGCCGCACGCCGCAGCCCCGCAGCATCCCTCCGGGCCGCACGCCGCAGCACCCCTGCACCCCGCCTCCGCCCCGCCGCGCGCCGACCTGACCGGGCACGTTCCGCTGCCGCCCGTCAGCGCGCCGCTCGTGGAGCACGGCGCCGGGACCGGCGCGGCGACCCTCGCCGTCCTGCTCATCGGCCCCGCGGGCGCGGGCAAGACGACCGTCGCCCGGCACTGGGCGCAGCGCCGCCGCGTGCCCACCGCGCACATCAGCCTCGACGACGTCCGCGAGTGGGTCTGCTCCGGCTTCGCCGACCCGCAGTCCGGCTGGAACGAGCACTCCGAGGCGCAGTACCGGCTCGCCCGCCGCACCTGCGGCTTCGCCGCGCGCAACTTCCTCGCCAACGGCATCTCCTGCATCGTCGACGACGCCGTCTTCCCCGACCGGCCCGTCGTCGGCCTCGGCGGCTGGAAGAGACACGTCGGTCCCGGCCTGCTGCCCGTCGTCCTGCTGCCCGGCCTGGAGATCGTCCTGGAGCGCAACGCCGAGCGCAGCGGCAACCGGCGCCTCTCGGACGAGGAGGTCGCCGCCATCCACGGCCGGATGGCCGGCTGGTACGGCTCGGGCCTGCCGATCATCGACAACTCCACGTACGACGTCGAGACCACCGCGCGCGTCCTCGACGACGTCCTCGCCCGCGCGATCGCGAGCCCGCCCACCTGGTGACCGCGGCCGGGCCTGCCCGGACGGCCGTCCTGAACAGGCCGCCGCGGCGCGCGGCTCGTACGCTCGGAGCATGTCAGAGGTGTATGCGGACCGCCGTGTACGGCTGCGCGACCGAAGCGCCGCCGCGGGCAGCCCGGCGGCCCTGGTCTCCCGCCCCGCCAACGTCCGCTATCTCGCGGGTGGTTCGCCGCCCGGCGCCGTCCTGCTCGTCGGACCGGAGCCGGAGACGGACGTCCTGCTCTGCCCCGTCGCGCCCGGTGGCGAGCCGGCCGACGGGCGGCTCGACGAGCTGCTCCGGCAGCAGGTCCTGCCCACCGGAGGCGGTGATCCGGCGGTCGCCGCCGTCGATCTGGCCCGCCGGGCCGGCGCCGACGCGCTCGCGGTCGAGGAGCACCACCTCACGGTGGCCCGGCACCGGGAGATGGGGTCCGTCGCCCCCGGACTGCACCTCGCGGACCTGGCCTGCGCCGTGGAGCAGCTGAGGATCGTCAAGGACGAGGACGAGATCGCCTGCCTGAGGATCGCCGCGGAGATCGCCGACCAGGCCCTCGGTGAGCTCCTGGAGTCGATCCTCGTGGGGCGGACCGAGCGCCACCTCGCCCTGGAGCTGGAGCGGCGGCTCGTCGACCACGGCGCCGACGGGGCCGCCTTCCCCACCTCGGTGGGCACCGGGCCGCACTCCGGGCGCCGGGGGCACCGGCCCACCGACCGCCGGGTCGAGGAGGGCGATTTCCTCTCCGTCTGCCTCGGCGCCGACTACCGCGGCTACCGCTGCGAGATCGGCCGCACCTTCGTCATCGGCACCACCCCCGCCGACTGGCAGATCGAGCTGTACGAGCTCGTCTTCGCCGCTCAGCGGGCCGGACGCGAGTCCCTCGCACCCGGCGCCGGGTACCGGGACGTGGACCGGGCGGCCCGCCAGATCCTGGACGCCGCCGGGCACGCGGAGGCAGCCGTGCCCCTCACCGGGCACGGGGTGGGGCTCGAAATCGACGAGGACCCGCAGCTCTCACCCTCGGCCATGGGTAAACTGGACGCTTGCGTGCCGGTCACCGTCGAACCGGGGGTCCACCTCCCGGGCCGGGGCGGCGTCCGGATCGATGACACGCTCGTCGTGCGCCAGGAGGCGGACGGCGGACCCGAGCTACTCACCATCACGACCAAGGAGCTGCTCGCGCTGTAAGGCGCGTACGCCTCCCTGGTCCCACGTCAGTCCAGGAGATTCCGCAACCGTGGCTTCCACGAACGACCTCAAGAACGGCATGGTGCTCAAGCTCGAAGGCGGCCAGCTCTGGTCCGTCGTCGAGTTCCAGCACGTCAAGCCCGGCAAGGGCCCGGCTTTCGTGCGCACCAAGCTCAAGCACGTGCTCTCCGGCAAGGTCGTCGACAAGACCTTCAACGCCGGTACGAAGGTCGACACGGCCACCATCGACCGCCGCGACATGCAGTTCTCCTACATGGACGGCGACTACTTCGTCTTCATGGACATGGAGACGTTCGACCAGCTGCACATCGACCGGAAGAACGTCGGTGACGCCGCCAACTTCCTGATCGAGGGCTTCACCGCCTCCGTGGCGCAGCACGAGGGCGAGGTGCTCTACGTCGAGCTCCCCGCCGCCGTCGAGCTGACGATCGAGCACACCGACCCCGGCGTCCAGGGCGACCGCTCCACCGGTGGCACCAAGCCCGCCAAGCTGGAGACCGGCCACGAGATCCAGGTCCCGCTCTTCATCACCACCGGTGAGAAGGTCAAGGTCGACACCCGCACCAGCGACTACCTCGGCCGGGTGAACAAGTAACCGTGGCCGCTCGGAGCAAGGCCCGCAAGCGCGCCTTCCAGATCCTCTTCGAGGCGGACCAGCGTGGTGCCTCCGTCCAGGAGGTTCTCGCGGACCAGGTCCGGCACGCGCGGTCGGACGACCGCCAGCCGCCGGTCAACGACTTCACCATGCAGCTGGTCGAGGGGTACGCGGCCCACGAGGCGCGCATCGACGATCTCATCGCGACCTACGCGGTGGACTGGGACCTCGACCGGATGCCCGTCGCCGACCGGAACATCGTGCGCCTCGGCGCGTACGAGCTGCTCTGGGAGGACGGCACGCCCGACGCGGTCGCGATCGACGAGGCGGTGCAGCTCGCCAAGGAGTTCTCCACCGACGAGTCCCCGACCTTCGTCAACGGCCTGCTGGGGCGCTTCAAGGACCTGAAGCCGCGCCTGCGCCGGGACACGGACGACTAGTCCCGTACGGCACGTGAAGGGGCCCGCAGCACTCGGTGCTGCGGGCCCCTTCGCGTACCGGAGGTCTGCGGGCCCCTCCGCGTACCGGAGACGCGTCCGGAGAAAAGCGCCGGGCCCCTGGACGTCGGATGACGTCCAGGGGCCCGGCGGTACGTTTCTGCTGTGCCCTCGTCGGGGGTCAGTTGTCCTCGTGGGCGACCGCGCGGCGCGCGTCCGCGTCCAGGACGCCCCAGCTGATCAGCTGCTCGGTGAGGACCGAGGGGGACTGGTCGTAGATGACGGCGAGGGTGCGGAGGTCGTCCTGGCGGATCGACAGCACCTTGCCGTTGTAGTCGCCGCGCTGCGACTGGATCGTCGCCGCGTAGCGCTGGAGCGGGCCCGCCTTCTCCTGCGGGACGTGGGCCAGGCGCTCCAGGTCCAGGACCAGCTTCGGCGGCGGCTCGGCGGCCCCGCCCGGGGTCGTGCCCGGCAGGAGCTCCTGCACCGGCACCCCGTAGAAGTCCGCCAGCTCGGCAAGACGCTGCACGGTCACCGCGCGGTCTCCGCGCTCGTACGAGCCGACCACGACCGCCTTCCAGCGGCCCTGGGACTTCTCCTCCACCCCGTGGAGGGAGAGACCCTGCTGGGTGCGGATGGCGCGGAGTTTGGCCCCGAGCTGCTTTGCGTATTCGCTGGACATAACGCTCCCGGACGCTGTGACGACATGCGGCTGCGCCGCGCGGCTGGTAACTCACTGTGAGGTTACGCAGCGTTACACCTACCCGTCAAGCCGAATGGTCCGTACCGCCCCCTCCCGGGGGACGGCGCCCGGAGGGGCGACCGGGGTGCGCGAGATAGGACGCCCCACCCCTGGTAGAGTGAACGGCGCAAATCCGACGTCCTTTAAGAGCCGTCCCGTGAGGCGGAGAAGGAGGTCCGTTTTTCATGGACACTCAGCAGCAGTACAGCGACGACGCGCGGCCCGTTCTCGAGGCCCCGGACATCGCGCGGGTCCTGACCCGCATCGCCCACGAGATCGTCGAGCGCGCCAAGGGCGCCGACGACGTGGTCCTCCTCGGCATCCCCACCCGCGGCGTCTTCCTCGCCCGCCGGCTCGCCGAGAAGCTCGAAGCGATCACCGGCACCAAGATCCCGGTCGGCTCCCTCGACATCACCATGTATCGGGACGACCTGCGGATGAAGCCGGCCCGTGCCATCGGCCGCACCGAGATCCCCGGTGACGGCATCGACGGCCGCCTCGTCGTCCTCGTCGACGACGTGCTCTTCTCCGGACGCACCATCCGCGCCGCCCTCGACGCCCTCGGCGACATCGGCCGCCCGCGCGCCGTCCAGCTCGCGGTCCTCGTCGACCGCGGCCACCGCGAACTTCCGATCCGCGCCGACTACGTCGGCAAGAACCTCCCCACGTCGCTGCGGGAGACGGTCAAGGTCCAGCTCGCCGAGGAAGACGGTCGCGACACCGTCCTGCTCGGCTCCAAGCCCGCCTCCTAGCCGGACCGGCTTCCCCGCCGGGGCCGGGGCACACCCCTGTGCCCCCGCATGCCCTCACACCTCCCCACCACGGAGAGAAACCCGATGATGCGTCACCTCATCTCGGCCGCCGACCTCACCCGCGACGACGCCGTCCAGATCCTCGACACCGCCGAGGAGATGGCCCGGGTGGCCGACCGGCCCATCAAGAAGCTGCCGACCCTGCGCGGCCGGACCATCTGCAACCTCTTCTTCGAGGACTCCACCCGGACCCGGATCTCCTTCGAGGCCGCCGAGAAGCGCCTCTCCGCCGACGTGATCAACTTCGCGGCCAAGGGCTCCAGCGTCTCCAAGGGCGAGTCCCTCAAGGACACCGCGCAGACCCTGGAGGCCATGGGCGTCGACGCGGTCGTCATCCGGCACAGCGCCTCCGGCGCCCCGTTCCGCCTCGCCACCTCCGGCTGGATCGACGCCCCCGTCATCAACGCCGGCGACGGCACCCACCAACACCCCACCCAGGCCCTCCTCGACGCCTTCACCATGCGCCGCCGCCTCGTCGGCCGCGACGCCGGCCTCGGCCAGGACCTCGCCGGCAAGCGCATCACCCTCGTGGGCGACGTCCTGCACAGCCGGGTCGCCCGCTCCAACGTCGACCTGCTCCACACCCTCGGCGCCGAGGTCACCCTGGTGGCCCCGCCCACCCTGGTGCCCGTCGGCGTCGAGACCTGGCCCTGCGACGTCTCGTACGACCTCGACAGCGTGCTGCCGAAGTCCGACGCGGTGATGATGCTGCGTGTGCAGCGCGAGCGGATGAACGCCGCCTTCTTCCCGACCGAGCGCGAGTACTCGCGCCGCTACGGGCTGGACGGCGAGCGGATGGCGAAGATGCCCGAGCACGCCATCGTCATGCACCCCGGCCCGATGGTCCGCGGCATGGAGATCACCGCCGAGGTCGCCGACTCCGACCGCTGCACGGTCGTCGAGCAGGTCGCCAACGGCGTCTCCGTCCGGATGGCCGTCCTCTACCTGCTTCTGGGCGGCAACGAGTCCGCCGTCACCCGCCCTCCCGTCTCCCACCACCACCCTTCTGACGAGGGCTCCGCCCACACCGCTGATTCGGAGAACAAGTAACCATGAGCAAGATCCTTATCCGCGGTGCGAAGGTCCTCGGCGGCGACGTCCAGGACGTCCTGATCGACGGCGAGACCATCGCCCAGGTCGGCACCGGACTCCCCGCCGAGGGCGCGACCGTGATCGAGGCCGAAGGCCAGATCCTGCTCCCCGGCCTCGTCGACCTCCACACCCACCTGCGCGAGCCCGGCCGCGAGGACTCCGAGACCGTCCTCACCGGCACCCGCGCCGCCGCCTCCGGCGGCTACACCGCCGTCTTCGCCATGGCCAACACCCACCCGGTCGCCGACACCGCCGGCGTCGTCGAGCAGGTCTACCGCCTCGGCCAGGAAGCCGGCTACTGCGACGTCCAGCCCATCGGTGCCGTCACCGTCGGCCTGGAGGGCAAGAAGCTCGCCGAGCTCGGCGCGATGCACGACTCCGCCGCCGGCGTCACCGTCTTCTCCGACGACGGCAAGTGCGTCGACGACGCCGTGATCATGCGCCGCGCCCTGGAGTACGTGAAGGCCTTCGGCGGCGTCGTCGCCCAGCACGCCCAGGAGCCCCGCCTCACCGAGGGCGCCCAGATGAACGAGGGCATCGTCTCCGCCGAGCTCGGCCTCGGCGGCTGGCCCGCCGTCGCCGAGGAGTCGATCATCGCGCGCGACGTCCTCCTCGCCGAGCACGTCGGCTCCCGCGTCCACATCTGCCACCTCTCCACCGCCGGCTCCGTCGAGATCGTCCGCTGGGCCAAGTCCCGCGGCATCGACGTCACCGCCGAGGTCACCCCGCACCACCTCCTCCTCACGGACGAGCTGGTCCGCTCGTACAACCCGGTCTACAAGGTCAACCCGCCGCTGCGCACCGAGAAGGACGTCCTCGCGCTCCGCGAGGCGCTGGCCGACGGCACGATCGACATCGTCGCCACCGACCACGCCCCGCACCCGCACGAGGACAAGGACTGCGAGTGGGCCGCGGCCGCCATGGGCATGGTCGGCCTGGAGACCGCCCTCTCCGTCGTCCAGCAGACGATGGTCGAGACCGGCCTCCTCGACTGGGCCGGCGTCGCCGAGCGGATGTCCTTCGCGCCCGCCCGCATCGGACAGGCCAAGAGCCACGGACGACCCGTCTCGGCAGGTGAGCCCGCGAACCTGACGCTGGTCGATCCGGCTTACCGTGGTGTCGTGGACCCCGCGGACTTCGCCTCCCGCAGCCGCAACACCCCCTACGAGGGTCGTGAGCTGCCGGGACGCGTCACCCACACCTTCCTGCGGGGCCGGGCAACGGTCGTGGACGGGAAGCTGGCGTGACACCACTCATCGCAATCGCCGCAGAGGCCGAGCAGAAGTCGGCGGAGGTGACCGACTGGGCCGGACGGCTCGGCTGGGTCGCCGGACTGCTGCTCTTCGTCGCCTTCGTGTACTGGCTCATGCGCCAGGGATGGAAGTGGCGCGGCAGCCTCCAGTCCGACCTCCCCGAGCTCCCCACCGCGCCCGAGACGGCCGGTGAGGCGAAACTGACTCTCAGCGGGCGCTACCACGGGTCCACGACCGCCGGGCAGTGGCTCGACCGGATCGTCGCCCACGGCCTCGGCACCCGCAGCCGCGTCGAGCTCACGCTCACCGACGCCGGGATCGAGGTCGTACGCCCCGGGGCGAACGACTTCTTCGTGCCGGCCGCCGCCCTGCGCGAGGCCCGCCTCGACAAGGGCATCGCCGGCAAGGTCCTCGCCGAGGGCGGGCTCCTGATCGTCACCTGGGAGCACGGCGGCAAGCAGCTCGACTCCGGCTTCCGCTCCGACCGGGCGGCCGAGCACACGGCCTGGGTCGAGGCCATCAACTCCATGAACGCCGTAACCACCACGACGGAAGGCATCGCACGATGACGACCTCCACCAGGGGAGCCGCCAAGACTCCCGCCGTACTCGTCCTGGAGGACGGCCGCATCTTCCGCGGCCGTGCCTACGGGGCCGTGGGGGAGACCTTCGGCGAGGCCGTGTTCTCCACCGGCATGACCGGCTACCAGGAGACCCTCACCGACCCGTCGTACCACCGGCAGGTCGTGGTCATGACGGCCCCGCACGTCGGCAACACCGGCGTCAACGACGAGGACCCCGAGTCCGCCCGCATCTGGGTCTCCGGCTACGTCGTCCGCGACCCCGCCCGCGTCTCCTCCAACTGGCGCTCCCAGCGCTCGCTGGACGAGGAGCTGCGCAACCAGGGCGTCGTCGGCATCCAGGGCATCGACACCCGCGCCCTCACCCGCCACCTGCGCGAGAGCGGCGCCATGCGCGTCGGCATCTTCTCCGGCAGCGCGCTCCCCGACGAGGGCACCATGCTCGCCGAGGTCCGCCAGCAGCCCGAGATGAAGGGCGCGAACCTCTCCGCCGAGGTCGCCACCAAGGAGACGTACGTCGTCCCCGCGATCGGTGAGAAGAAGTTCACCGTCGCCGCCGTCGACCTCGGCATCAAGGGCATGACCCCGCACCGGATGGCCGAACGCGGCATCGAGGTCCACGTCCTGCCCGCCACCGCCACCGCCGAGGACATCTACGCCGTCCAGCCCGACGGCGTGTTCTTCTCCAACGGTCCGGGTGACCCGGCCACCGCCGACGGCCCCGTCGCCGTCATGCAGGCCGTCCTGGAGCGCAAGACGCCGCTCTTCGGCATCTGCTTCGGCAACCAGATCCTCGGCCGCGCCCTCGGCTTCGGCACCTACAAGCTGAAGTACGGCCACCGGGGCATCAACCAGCCCGTCCAGGACCGCACCACCGGCAAGGTCGAGGTCACCGCGCACAACCACGGCTTCGCCGTCGACGCGCCCCTCGACAAGGTCTCCGACACCCCCTACGGGCGCGTCGAGGTCTCCCACGTCTGCCTGAACGACAACGTCGTGGAAGGCCTCCAGCTGCTCGACCAGCCGGCCTTCTCCGTCCAGTACCACCCCGAGGCGGCCGCGGGCCCGCACGACGCCGCGTACCTCTTCGACCGCTTCGTGACCCTCATGGAGGCCGAGCGTGCCTAAGCGCACCGATATCCAGTCCGTCCTGGTCATCGGCTCCGGCCCGATCGTCATCGGACAGGCCGCCGAGTTCGACTACTCCGGCACCCAGGCCTGCCGCATCCTCAAGGCCGAGGGCCTGCGGGTGATCCTGGTCAACTCCAACCCGGCCACGATCATGACCGACCCGGAGATCGCCGACGCCACGTACGTCGAGCCGATCACCCCCGAGTTCGTCGAGAAGATCATCGCCAAGGAGCGCCCCGACGCCCTCCTGCCCACGCTCGGCGGCCAGACCGCGCTCAACACCGCGATCTCCATGCACGAGCAGGGCGTCCTGGAGAAGTACGGCGTCGAGCTCATCGGCGCCAACGTCGAGGCCATCAACAAGGGCGAGGACCGCGACCTCTTCAAGGGCGTCGTCGAGGCCGTCAAGGCCAAGATCGGCTACGGCGAGTCCGCCCGCTCGGTCATCTGCCACTCGATGGACGACGTCATCAAGGGCGTCGAGACGCTCGGCGGCTACCCCGTCGTCGTCCGCCCCTCCTTCACCATGGGCGGCGCCGGCTCCGGCTTCGCCCACGACGAGGAAGAGCTGCGCCGCATCGCCGGCCAGGGCCTCACGCTCTCCCCGACCACCGAGGTGCTCCTGGAGGAGTCCATCCTCGGCTGGAAGGAGTACGAGCTGGAGCTGATGCGCGACAAGAACGACAACGTCGTGGTCGTCTGCTCCATCGAGAACTTCGACCCGATGGGCGTCCACACCGGTGACTCGATCACCGTCGCCCCGGCGATGACGCTCACCGACCGCGAGTACCAGCGGCTGCGCGACATCGGCATCGCGATCATCCGCGAGGTCGGCGTCGACACCGGCGGCTGCAACATCCAGTTCGCGATCGACCCGGTCGACGGCCGGATCATCGTCATCGAGATGAACCCGCGCGTCTCCCGCTCCTCGGCCCTCGCCTCCAAGGCGACCGGCTTCCCGATCGCCAAGATCGCGGCCCGGCTCGCCGTCGGCTACACGCTGGACGAGATCCCGAACGACATCACGGAGAAGACCCCCGCGTCCTTCGAGCCCACGCTCGACTACGTCGTCGTCAAGGCCCCGCGCTTCGCCTTCGAGAAGTTCCCGCAGGCCGACTCCACCCTCACCACCACCATGAAGTCGGTCGGCGAGGCCATGGCCATCGGCCGCAACTTCACCGAGGCGCTCCAGAAGGCCCTGCGCTCCCTGGAGAAGAAGGGCTCGCAGTTCACCTTCGTGGGCGAGCCCGGCGACAAGGCCCTCCTCCTGGAGCAGGCCGTCCGCCCGACCGACGGCCGCATCAACACCGTCATGCAGGCCATCCGCGCCGGCGCCACCCCGCAGGAGGTCTTCGACGCCACGAAGATCGACCCGTGGTTCGTCGACCAGCTCTTCCTCATCAAGGAGATCGCCGACGAGCTGGCCGCCGCCGAGAAGCTCGACCCCGAGCTGCTCGCCGAGGCCAAGCGCCACGGCTTCTCCGACGTCCAGATCGCCGAGATCCGCGGCCTGCGCGAGGACGTCGTCCGCGAGGTCCGGCACGCCCTGGGCGTCCGCCCGGTCTACAAGACGGTCGACACCTGCGCCGCCGAGTTCGCCGCCAAGACCCCGTACTTCTACTCGTCCTACGACGAGGAGACCGAGGTCGCGCCCCGCACCAAGCCCGCGGTGATCATCCTGGGCTCCGGCCCGAACCGCATCGGCCAGGGCATCGAGTTCGACTACTCCTGCGTCCACGCCTCCTTCGCCCTGAGCGACGCCGGCTACGAGACCGTGATGGTCAACTGCAACCCGGAGACCGTCTCGACGGACTACGACACCTCGGACCGCCTGTACTTCGAGCCGCTGACGCTCGAGGACGTGCTCGAGATCGTCCACGCCGAGTCCCTGGCCGGCCCGATCGCCGGTGTGGTCGTCCAGCTCGGCGGCCAGACCCCGCTCGGCCTCGCCCAGGCCCTCAAGGACAACGGCGTCCCCGTCGTCGGCACCTCCCCGGAGGCCATCCACGCCGCCGAGGACCGCGGCGCCTTCGGCCGCGTCCTCGCCGAGGCCGGACTCCCCGCGCCGAAGCACGGCACCGCGACCACCTTCGCCGGCGCCAAGGCCATCGCCGACGAGATCGGCTACCCCGTCCTCGTACGCCCCTCGTACGTGCTCGGCGGCCGCGGCATGGAGATCGTGTACGACGAGGCCCGCCTCGAGTCGTACATCGCCGAGTCCACCGAGATCAGCCCCACCCGGCCGGTCCTGGTCGACCGCTTCCTCGACGACGCCATCGAGATCGACGTCGACGCGCTCTACGACGGCGAGGAGCTCTACCTCGGCGGCGTCATGGAGCACATCGAGGAGGCCGGCATCCACTCCGGCGACTCGGCCTGCGCCCTGCCCCCGATCACCCTCGGCGGCTTCGACATCAAGCGCCTGCGCGCCTCCACCGAGGCCATCGCCAAGGGCGTCGGCGTCCGCGGCCTGATCAACATCCAGTTCGCCATGGCCGGCGACATCCTCTACGTCCTGGAGGCCAACCCGCGCGCCTCCCGGACCGTCCCCTTCACCTCGAAGGCGACCGCCGTGCCGCTCGCGAAGGCCGCCGCGCGCATCTCGCTCGGCGCCACCATCGCCGAGCTGCGCGCCGAGGGCCTGCTGCCGAGGAACGGCGACGGCGGCACCCTGCCGCTCGACGCGCCGATCTCCGTCAAGGAGGCCGTGATGCCGTGGTCGCGCTTCCGCGACGTGCACGGCCGCGGCGTCGACACCGTCCTCGGCCCGGAGATGCGCTCCACCGGCGAGGTCATGGGCATCGACGCGGTCTTCGGCACGGCCTACGCCAAGTCGCAGGCCGGCGCCTACGGCCCGCTGCCCACCAAGGGCCGCGCGTTCATCTCGGTCGCCAACCGCGACAAGCGCTCGATGATCTTCCCGGCCCGCGAGCTCGTCGCCCACGGCTTCGAGCTGCTCGCCACCTCCGGCACCGCCGAGGTCCTCAAGCGGAACGGCATCAACGCCACGGTCGTCCGCAAGCTCAGCGAGGGCGAGGGCCCGAACGGCGAGAAGACCATCGTCCAGCTCATCCACGACGGCCAGGTCGACCTGATCGTCAACACCCCGTACGGCACCGGCGGCCGCCTCGACGGCTACGAGATCCGTACGGCCGCGGTGGCGCGCAGCGTCCCCTGCCTCACCACGGTCCAGGCGCTCGCCGCGGCCGTCCAGGGCATCGAGGCGCTCGGCCACGGCGACGTCGGCGTCCGCTCGCTCCAGGAGCACGCGGAGCACCTGACCGCGGCCCGCGACTAGCAGCCCGTACGAGGAGGGGGACACGGATGCGCGATGCGCGTCGGTGTCCCCCTCGTCATGAGCACACCTGGACTCCCCGCATGTACAAGTTCTTCTTCAACCTGGTCTTCAAGCGGATGGACCCGGAGCAGGCCCACTACATGGCCTTCCGCTGGATCCGCCTCGCCGCCCGGATCCCCGTCCTGCGCACTCTTGTCGCGGCCGTCCTCGACCCCCGCCACACGTCGCTGCGCGTCGAGGCCATGGGCCTCCGCATGCACGGTCCCTTCGGGCTCGCCGCCGGCTTCGACAAGAACGCCGTCGCCATCGACGGCATGTCGATGCTCGGCTTCGACCACGTCGAGATCGGCACCGTCACCGGCGAGGCCCAGCCCGGCAACCCCAAGAAGCGTCTCTTCCGGCTCGTCCCGGACCGCGCCCTGATCAACCGCATGGGCTTCAACAACGAGGGCTCCGCCGCCGTCGCCGAGCGCCTGGGCGCCCGCAAGGCGGTCTTCCGGACGACCGTCGGCGTCAACATCGGCAAGACCAAGGTCGTCCCCGAGGCAGACGCCGCCGCCGACTACGTGAAGTCCACCGAGCGCCTCGCCGCGCACGCCGACTACCTCGTCGTCAACGTCTCCTCGCCGAACACCCCCGGCCTTCGCAACCTCCAGGCCACCGAGTCCCTGCGCCCGCTCCTCACGGCCGTCCGCGAAGCCGCCGACCGCACGGTCACGGGCCGCCGCGTCCCCCTCCTGGTCAAGATCGCCCCCGACCTGGCCGACGAGGACGTCGACGCGGTCGCCGACCTCGCCCTGGAGCTCGGCCTCGACGGCATCATCGCCACCAACACCACCATCGCGCGCGAGGGCCTCGGCCTGAAGTCCGACCCCGCGCTGATCAAGGAGACCGGCGGCCTGTCCGGTGCGCCCGTCAAGGAGCGCTCCCTGGCCGTCCTGCGCCGCCTCCACGCGCGTGTGGGCGACCGCATGGTCCTGGTGGGCGTCGGCGGCATCGAGAACGCCGAGGACGCCTGGCAGCGCATCCTCGCCGGCGCCACCCTGATCCAGGGCTACAGCGCCTTCATCTACGAGGGCCCGTTCTACGCCCGCGCGATCCACAAGGGCCTCGCCGCGCGCCTCGCGGCCTCCCCGTACGCCACCCTCGCCGAGGCCGTCGGCGCCGACAACCGAAAGGCCGCCCAGTGACCGCCCTCCCGTCGCCCGACCACCGCCCCTCGTCGACGCCCTCCGGGCGGCCCCTGACCTTCGGCACCCGCCTGCGCTCCGCCATGGACGAGCGCGGCCCCCTCTGCGTCGGCATCGACCCGCACGCCGCCCTGCTCGACTCCTGGGGCCTGAAGGACGACATCGCCGGCCTGGAGCGCTTCACCTTCACCGTCGTCGAGGCCCTCGCCGAGACCGTGGCCGTCTTCAAGCCGCAGTCCGCCTTCTTCGAGCGCTTCGGCTCGCGCGGCATCGCCGTCCTGGAGCGCGCCACCGCCGATCTGCGGGCGGCGGGCGGCCTGGTCGTCATGGACGCCAAGCGCGGCGACATCGGCTCCACCATGGCCGCGTACGCGGAGACCTTCCTGCGCGAGGGCTCCCCGCTCTTCTCCGACGCGCTGACGGTCTCCCCGTACCTCGGCTACGGCGCCCTGAAGCCGGCCGTCGACCTGGCCCGGGAGTCCGGCGCCGGGCTCTTCGTGCTGGCCCTCACCTCCAACCCGGAGGGCGCGGAGGTCCAGCGCGCGGTCCGCGAGGACGGCCGCACGATCGGCGCGACCATGCTCGCCCACCTCGCCGAGGAGAACGCGGGGGAGACCCCGATGGGCTCCTTCGGCGCGGTCGTCGGCGCCACCCTCGGCGACCTGTCCTCCTTCGACCTGGACATCAACGGGCCGCTCCTCGCCCCCGGCATCGGCGCCCAGGGCGCGACCCCCGCCGACCTCCCGGCCGTCTTCGGCGCGGCGGTCGGCAACGTCGTCCCGAACGTCAGCCGCGGGGTCCTGAGGAACGGCCCGGACGTGGCCGCCCTGCGGGACTCGGCGCACCGGTACGCGGACGAGATCCGCGCCGCCGTCGCCGGCTGACCGGTCTCCCGGACAATCCGCAGGTCGGAGCGGACGGGGTGCCCGATGGTGAGCCGTCTCACTCTTTGACGAAAACTTGGCTCAAAACCGGGTCGTTATGCCGGAAAAGTCCTGGTCGGTCGATGCTGACCAGGACTTTTCCGCTGTTCTCGCTGACTGGAGCGGCCTCGGCCGCTAGTCTCCGGGGCAGAGCAGGCGTTCAACGGCCACGCCGTTGATCGTTGCTCCACTGGTGTGGGGCGCTAGGTTCCTCACCGGTCCGTATCCGACAGATCGACATCCGAGGTGACGTAGGCGTGGCTCTTCCGCCCCTTACCCCTGAACAGCGCGCAGCCGCGCTCGAAAAGGCCGCCGCGGCTCGCCGGGAGCGGGCCGAGGTCAAGAATCGACTCAAGCACTCCGGCGCCTCGCTTCACGAGGTCATCAAGACCGGCCAGGAGAACGACGTCATCGGCAAGATGAAGGTCTCCGCGCTGCTCGAGTCGCTGCCCGGCGTCGGCAAGGTCCGCGCCAAGCAGATCATGGAGCGACTCGGCATCTCCGAGAGCCGCCGCGTGCGCGGTCTCGGCTCCAACCAGATCGCCTCCCTGGAGCGCGAGTTCGGCAGCACCGGCGCCTGATCCGGCGACCGGTCCGGCTTCCGATCCGGGGCACTCGTCCCGGGCACCCCGGTGAAGCTGGAATAATCGCTGCATGGCAGCAGAGGTACGTCCGCGGCTGACCGTGCTCTCCGGCCCCTCAGGGGTCGGCAAGAGCACGGTCGTCGCTCATATGCGCAAGGTCCACCCCGAGGTCTGGCTCTCGGTGTCGGCGACGACACGGAAGCCCCGCCCCGGCGAGAAGCACGGCGTCCACTACTTCTTCGTGACGGACGACGAGTTCGACAAGCTGATCGCCAACGGTGAGCTCCTCGAATGGGCCGAGTTCGCGGGCAACCGCTACGGCACCCCGCGCGGCGCCGTCCTCGAGCGCCTGGACTCCGGCGAGCCCGTGCTCCTGGAGATCGACCTCCAGGGCGCCCGCCAGGTGAAGGACTCCATGCCGGAGTCCCAGCTGGTCTTCCTGGCCCCGCCGAGCTGGGAGGAGCTGGTCCGCCGGCTCACCGGCCGAGGCACCGAGTCGCCCGAGGTCATCGCGCGCCGGCTGGAGGCCGCGAAGGTCGAGCTGGCCGCGGAGTCGGAGTTCGACACCACGCTCGTCAACACCTCCGTCGAGGACGTCGCACGCGAGCTGCTAACGTTGATGCTGCTGTCATCTGGGGACCCGGACATCAACGGCTGAGGCCGTGGGTCCCCGAACCTCACAGCATGTCTGATTTTTTCTCCATCTTCGGAAGGTAGAGCGTGTCCTCTTCCATGACTGCGCCCGAGGGCATCATCAACCCGCCGATCGACGAGCTGCTCGAGGCCACGGACTCGAAGTACAGCCTCGTGATCTACGCGGCCAAGCGCGCGCGTCAGATCAACGCGTACTACTCCCAGCTCGGCGAGGGCCTGCTGGAGTACGTGGGTCCGCTCGTCGACACCCACGTCCACGAGAAGCCGCTCTCGATCGCCCTGCGCGAGATCAACGCGGGTCTGCTGACGTCCGAGGCCATCGAGGGCCCCGCGACCTAAGCACGTAGCGCTTGTAACGCTTGTCACCACAGGCCCGGCGGAACATCCGCCGGGCCTGTGGTGTCTCATGGAGTCGTACGCATCCGAGTGCGGGGAGTGGCAGTGGTGACGAGGCCGAAGGTCGTTCTGGGCGTCAGCGGCGGCATCGCCGCCTACAAGGCGTGCGAGCTGCTGCGCCGGCTGACCGAGTCGGGTCATGACGTACGCGTCGTCCCCACCGACTCCGCCCTGAACTTCGTCGGCGCGGCCACCTGGTCCGCGCTCTCCGGCAACCCGGTCTCCACCGAGGTGTGGGAGTCCGTCCACGAGGTCCCGCACGTGCGGATCGGCCAGGCCGCCGACCTCGTCGTCGTCGCCCCCACCACCGCCGACATGCTCGCCAAGGCCGCCCACGGCCTCGCCGACGACCTGCTCACCAACACGCTGCTCACCGCGCGCTGTCCGGTCGTCTTCGCCCCCGCGATGCACACCGAGATGTGGGAGCACCCGGCCACCCAGGAGAACGTGGCCACCCTGCGCCGCCGCGGCGCCGTCGTCATCGAGCCCGCCGTCGGCCGCCTCACCGGCGTCGACACCGGCAAGGGCCGGCTGCCCGACCCGGCGGAGATCTTCGAGGTCTGCCGGAGGATCCTGGCCCGCGGCACCGCCGCCCCCGACCTCGCCGGCCGCCACGTCGTCGTCAGCGCCGGCGGCACCCGCGAGCCCCTGGACCCCGTCCGCTACCTCGGCAACCGCTCCTCCGGGAAGCAGGGCTACGCCCTCGCGAAGGCCGCCGCCGCCCGCGGCGCCCGGGTCACCCTCGTCGAGGCGAACACCGGCATCGCCGACCCGGCCGGCGTCGACGTGGTCCACGTCGGCACCGCCGTCCAGCTCCGCGAGGCCGTGCTCAAGGCGGCCGCCGACGCCGACGCGGTCGTGATGGCCGCCGCCGTCGCCGACTTCCGCCCGGCCGTCTACGCCCCCGGCAAGATCAAGAAGACGGACGACGGGGGCGCGCCCACGATCGAGCTCGTCCGCAACCCCGACATCCTCGCCGAGCTGGCCGCCGACCGCGCCCTGCCCGGCCAGGTGGTCGTCGGCTTCGCCGCCGAGACCGACGACGTCCTCGCCAACGGCCGCGCCAAGCTCCGCCGGAAGGGCTGCGACCTGCTCGTCGTCAACGAGGTGGGGGAGCGCAAGACCTTCGGCTCCGAGGAGAACGAGGCCGTCGTCCTCGCCTCGGACGGCGCCGAGACCCCCGTGCCGTACGGACCGAAGGAAGCGCTCGCCGAGACGGTCTGGGACCTGGTCCTGCCGCGGCTGCGCCCCGCGACCTGACGGATCCGGCCCGCCACCGCGAGGGCGGCGCGAAGCCGCTCCCGGGGGGCGCGGAGCGAGCGCCGAGGAGGCGCGAAACACCGCCTCACGAGTGATTTGCGCCCCACCCGGCTGGGCAGGTCTGCCTTGCCGGAGGCCGCATCCGCCGTCTCACGGGCATTCGCCAGGCGAGACACCTGGTCCATTGCCCGACCACGACCGATAGACTGTTCGTGGAACGTCGCGGGGCGCAGCCCCCTGCCGGTCCGCGTCACGAGTAGCCAGCAGCCGCTGCAACCCCAGGGAGCGTTGTGTCCCGTCGTCTGTTCACCTCGGAGTCCGTCACCGAGGGCCACCCCGACAAGATCGCTGACCAGATCAGCGACACCATTCTCGACGCGCTGCTGCGCGAGGACCCCACCTCGCGCGTCGCCGTCGAGACGCTGATCACCACCGGCCTGGTGCACGTCGCCGGTGAGGTGACCACCAAGGCGTGGGCGGACATCCCGACCCTCGTCCGGAACAAGATCCTCGAGATCGGTTACGACTCCTCGAAGAAGGGCTTCGACGGCGCCTCCTGCGGCGTGTCGGTGTCCATCGGATCCCAGTCCCCGGACATCGCCCAGGGCGTGGACACCGCGTACGAGAAGCGGGTCGAGGGCGACGAGGACGAGCTGGACAAGCAGGGCGCCGGCGACCAGGGCCTGATGTTCGGCTACGCGTCGGACGAGACCCCCGAGCTGATGCCGCTGCCGATCCACATCGCGCACCGGCTCTCCCGCCGCCTCACCGAGGTCCGCAAGAACGGGACCATCCCGTACCTGCGCCCCGACGGCAAGACCCAGGTCACCATCGAGTACGACGGCGACAAGGCCGTCCGCCTCGACACGGTCGTCGTCTCCTCGCAGCACGCCTCGGACATCGACCTCGAGTCGCTGCTCGCACCCGACATCCGCGAGTTCGTCGTCGAGCACGTGCTGAAGCAGCTGGTCGAGGACGGCATCAAGCTCGACACCGACGGCTACCGCCTGCTCGTGAACCCGACCGGCCGCTTCGAGATCGGCGGCCCGATGGGCGACGCCGGACTCACCGGCCGCAAGATCATCATCGACACCTACGGCGGCATGGCCCGCCACGGTGGCGGTGCCTTCTCCGGCAAGGACCCGTCCAAGGTCGACCGCTCCGCCGCCTACGCCATGCGCTGGGTCGCCAAGAACGTCGTCGCCGCGGGCCTCGCCTCGCGCTGCGAGGTACAGGTCGCCTACGCGATCGGCAAGGCCGAGCCCGTCGGCCTCTTCGTCGAGACCTTCGGCACCAACACCGTCGAGACCGAGAAGATCGAGCACGCCATCGGCGAGGTCTTCGACCTCCGCCCGGCCGCGATCATCCGCGACCTCGACCTGCTCCGCCCGATCTACTCCCAGACCGCCGCCTACGGCCACTTCGGCCGTGAGCTGCCGGACTTCACCTGGGAGCGCACGGACCGCGTGGAGGCCCTCAGGCAGGCCGCCGGCCTGTAGTCCCAGGCCACAGACGACGAAGCCCGGCACCCCCGTGGGGTGCTGGGCTTCGCGCACGTCCGGCTGTCGGTGGCGTCTGGTAGGTATGGGGCTGTGAGCAGCGAGAACGAGAAGTCCGACGAGCCCGAGCAGCTCGCGCTCATCCGGGAGACCGTCCGGAAGGCGAAGGTGCCGCGGGCCAAGCCGCGGACGTGGCGGGGGGCCGCGCTGGCCAAGGAGCTGCCGGTCGCGCGGGTCGTCGTGAACAAGGGGGCGCTCCACCTCGACCAGTTCTTCGACTACGCGGTCCCCGAGGAGCTCGACGAGACCGCCCGGCCCGGAGTGCGGGTCCGGGTGCGGTTCGGGGCGGGGTCGCATCAGGTTCGGGGCGGGCGGCGCGAGGGCGGGCGGCTGATCGACGGGTTCCTGGTGGAGCGGCGCGCCGAGTCCGACTACTCGGGGCCGCTCGCCGCGCTCGCCGACGTCGTCTCGCCCGAGCCGGTGCTCGGACCCGAGCTGCTCGGGCTCGCCCGTGCCGTCGCCGACCGGTACGCGGGCAGTCTCGCCGACGTCCTCCAGCTGGCCGTACCGCCGCGCAACGCGAGCGCCGAACGCCGGCCCTCGCCCGAGCCGCTGCCCCCGCCCGGGCCGCCTGAGCCGGGGAGCTGGACGCGGTACGAGCGCGGACCCGCGTTCCTGGACTCCCTCGCGCGCGGCGGGGCGCCCCGGGCCGTGTGGAACGCGCTGCCGGGGCCGTACTGGGCCCAGGAGATCGCCCGGGCCGTCGCCGCGACCCTCGCCTCCGGGCGGGGCGCGCTCGTCGTCGTCCCCGACGGGCGGGCCGCCGGCCGGGTCGACGCGGCGCTGACCGAGGTCCTGGGGGAGGGGCGGCACGCGCTGCTCACCGCCGAGGCGGGCCCCGAGAAGCGGTACGCGCAATGGCTCGCCGTGCGGCGCGGCGCCGTCCGGGCCGTCGTCGGCACCCGCGCCGCGATGTTCGCCCCCGTACGCGACCTCGGCCTCGCCGTCATCTGGGACGACGGCGACGGAAGCCACAGCGAACCGCACGCCCCGCAGCCCCACGCGCGCGACGTGCTGCTCCTGCGCGTCGCCCACGACCGGTGCGCCTTCCTCCTCGGCTCCACCAGTTGCACCGTCGAGGCCGCCCAGCTCGTCGAGTCCGGCTGGGCCCAGCCGCTGAACGCCGGACGCGAGCAGGTCCGCAAGGCCGCGCCCCTGATCCGGACCGTCGGCGACGGCGAACTCGCCCGCGACGAGGCCGCGCGCGCCGCCCGGCTGCCCTCGCTCGCCTGGCAGACCGTACGGGAGGGGCTCAAGACCGGGCCGGTGCTCGTGCAGGTCCCCCGCCGGGGATACGTACCGAGGCTCGCCTGCGAGCGCTGCCGGACACCCGCCCGCTGCCGGCACTGCGCCGGACCCCTCGAAGCCCCCGAGCAGCAGGAACTGCGGTGCGGCTGGTGCGGTCGCGGCGCCCCCGACTGGCATTGCGTGGAGTGCGGCTCGACCCGGCTGCGGGCCCAGGTCGTCGGCGCCCGGCGCACCGCGGAGGAGCTCGGCCGGGCGTTCCCCGCCGTGCCGGTACGGACCTCCGGACGCGACCACGTCCTGGACACCGTGCCCGGGCGCCCCGCCCTCGTCGTCTCCACCCCCGGAGCCGAACCCGTCGCCGAGGGCGGCTACGCGGCCGCGCTGCTCCTCGACGGCTGGGCCATGCTCGGCCGGCCCGACCTGCGCGCGGGTGAGGAGGCGCTGCGCCGCTGGATCGACGCGGCCTCCCTCGTGCGGGGCCAGCCCGAGGGCGGCACCGTCGTCGTCGTCGCCGAACCGACCCTCCGGCCCGTCCAGGCGCTCGTCCGCTGGGACCCCGTCGGGCACGCCCAGCGGGAGCTGGCCGAGCGGGCCGAGCTGGGCTTCCCCCCGGTCTCCCGGATGGCGGCCGTGACCGGTCCGCCGGAAGCCGTCGAAGGCTTCCTCACGGCGGCCGCGCTGCCCATGGACGCGGAGATCCTCGGACCCGTGCCGCTGCCGGTCGTACGCCCCGGCGGCACCCGCCGCCCCGGCGACCCGCCGCCCGGCGAGCAGTGGGACCGGGCCCTGGTCCGCGTCCCGCCGGGCAGCGGCGCGGCCCTGGCGGCCGCGCTCAAGCAGGCCCGCGCCGGGCGCCTCGCGCGCGGCGGCGGGGATCCGGTGCGGATCCGCGTGGACCCGCCGGACATCGGCTGACACACGGACGGCCGCCCACCCCGGGCGGGGCGGGCGGCCGTCGGAACCTCGCGCGTCAGCCGTTGCGCGGGCCGGGGAAGGCCGGCGGGCGCGGGTCCTCGCGCAGGGTGGCGCTGCCCGAGGTGGGCTGCGGCGGCATCGAACGGGCGGCGGGGACCGAGGGGAGCGTGCGGGTCACAGCCGGCTCCACCACGTGGTCCGGCTCCACGGCCACGCCCGGCTGGGGCGCGCGCCGGGCGCCGTAGCGGCGGTGGACGGCCTGCTTGGTGACCCCGAGCGCGGAACCCACCGCGTCCCAGGAGAATCCGAGCGAGCGGTCGAAGTCGACCGCCGCGGTCACCAGCGTCTCGACGCTGTCCCGCAGCTCCTGGGCGAGGCGTACGGTCGGGGCGGGCGCGCGCCCGTAGACGACGAAGCCCGTCGACGGGCCGGAGCGGCGAGGGCGGTAGACATTGCCCAGCTGGGCCGTGAGCGTGCGCAGTGCGTCCACCTGCCGCCGGACCCGCTCGATGTCCCGCACCAGCAGGTGCAGACTTGCCCGGGCTTGGGCGTCGTGGGTTGCGTGGTCGGCCATGTGAAAGCCTCTCGAACCGGCGTTTAAGGGGGCGGGTCGCCGGGGGCACAGCGACCCGATTCGGTCAATCTCTCTTGACCAACGCGCCACCGGGAGTTGGGTCACGGTGCGGGGGCGTACACGCATATGCGCGGGGCGCTCGACGCCCCGTACGCCCCCTCGGCCCCACCGGCCCTAGACTGGTGCGCTGCTCGCAACGCCCCCGGAGAGACAGGCAGTCGCCACCCATGAAGCTCGTCTTCGCAGGCACCCCCGAGGTCGCCGTCCCCGCCCTGGACGCCCTGCTCGCCTCCGGGCGGCACGAGGTGGCCGCCGTGGTCACCCGGCCGGACGCCCCCGCGGGGCGCGGCCGGCGGCTCGTCGCCAGCCCGGTGGCCCAGCGGGCGGAGGAGGCCGGGATCGAGGTCCTGAAGCCGGCCAGGCCCCGCGACGAGGAGTTCCTCGCCCGGCTGCGGGAGATCGCGCCGGACTGCTGCCCGGTCGTCGCGTACGGAGCGCTGCTGCCCAAGGTCGCCCTCGACATCCCCGCCCGCGGCTGGGTCAACCTGCACTTCTCCCTGCTGCCCGCCTGGCGCGGCGCCGCGCCGGTCCAGCACTCCCTGATGGCCGGCGACCAGGTGACGGGCGCGTCCACCTTCCTCATCGAGGAGGGCCTCGACTCCGGGCCGGTCTACGGCGTCGTCACCGAGGACGTCCGCCCGACCGACACCAGCGGCGACCTGCTCACCCGGCTCGCCTTCGCCGGCGCCGGACTGCTCGCCGCGACCATGGACGGCATCGAGGACGGCTCCCTCCACGCCGTCCCGCAGCCCGTCGAGGGCATCACGCTCGCCCCGAAGATCCAGGTCGAGGACGCCCACGTCGACTTCGCCGCCCCCGCGCTCCGGGTGGACCGCGTGGTCCGCGGCTGCACCCCGGCCCCCGGCGCCTGGACCGTCTTCCGCGGCGAACGCCTCAAGCTGATCCAGGTCACCCCGCTCCCGGACCGCACCGACCTCGCCCCCGGCGAGCTCGCGGTCGGCAAGAACAACGTGTACGTGGGCACCGGCTCGTACGCCGTCGAGCTGCTCTGGGTCCAGCCCCAGGGCAAGAAGCCCATGAAGGCCGCCGACTGGGCCCGCGGCGTGCGCATCGCACCCGGTGAGCGGCTGGGGGCGTAGGGTGCTGGCGGCTCCGCGGGCGACGTAGGCTGGGAGCGTTCGACCCGTCATTTCGTCACGCGGAGCACCTTTGAGCGAGCAGGCACGTCGTCGTCCCCACAAGCCCTACCGGCGGCCCCAGAAGGACCCCGTCCGGATGCTCGCCTTCGAGGCGTTGAGGGCGGTGGACGAGCGGGACGCCTACGCGAACCTGGTGCTGCCGCCGCTGCTGCGGAAGGCCCGGGAGAAGGGCGACTTCGACGGGCGGGACGCCGCGCTCGCGACCGAGCTCGTCTACGGGACGCTGCGCCGCCAGGGCACGTACGACGCGATCATCTCCGCCTGCATCGACCGGCCGCTGCGCGAGGTCGACCCGCCCGTGCTCGACGTCCTCGCGCTCGGCGCCCATCAGCTCCTGGGCACCCGGATCCCGACCCACGCCGCCGTCTCCGCCAGCGTCGAGCTGGCCCGGGTCGTGCTCGGCGACGGGCGGGCCAAGTTCGTGAACGCCGTGCTGCGGAAGATCTCGCAGCAGGACCTCGACGCCTGGGTCCAGCAGGTCGCCCCGCCGTACGAGAAGGACGCCGAGGACCACCTCGCCGTCGTCCACTCGCACCCCCGCTGGGTCGTCTCGGCGCTCTGGGACTCCCTCGGCGGCGGCCGCGCCGGCATCGAGGACCTCCTGGAGGCGGACAACGAGCGCCCCGAGGTCACCCTCGTCGCCCGCCCCGGCCGCTCCACCACCGAGGAGCTGGCCGAGGTCACCGAGACCCTGCCGGGCCGCTGGTCGCCGTACGCCCTGCGGATGGTCGAGGGCGGCGAGCCCGGCGCCATCGAGGCGGTCAAGGAGGGCCGGGCCGGCGTCCAGGACGAGGGCAGCCAGCTCGTCGCCATCGCCCTCGCGAACGCGCCCGTGGAGGGCACCGACGCCCGCTGGCTCGACGGCTGCGCGGGGCCCGGCGGCAAGGCCGCGCTCCTCGCCGCGCTCGCCGCCGAGCGGGGCGCCGCGCTGCTCGCCTCCGAGAAGCAGCCGCACCGCGCCCGACTGGTCGAGCGCGCCCTCGCCGGCAACCCCGGCCCGTACCAGGTGATCGCCGCCGACGGCACCCGCCCGCCGTGGCGCCCCGGCTCCTTCGACCGGGTCCTCATGGACGTGCCCTGCTCGGGTCTCGGCGCCCTGCGCCGCCGCCCCGAGGCCCGCTGGCGCCGCCGCCCCGAGGACCTGGACGGCTTCGCCCCGCTCCAGCGCGCCCTGCTCACCGAGGCGCTGAGCGCCGTGCGCGTCGGCGGCGTGGTGGGCTACGCGACCTGCTCGCCGCACCTGGCGGAGACCCGGGTGGTCGTCGACGACGTCCTGAAGAAGGTCGGCGGCGCCGAGCTGATCGACGCCCGCCCACTGCTGCCCGGCGTCCCGGCGCTCGGCGACGGCCCGGACGTCCAGCTGTGGCCGCATCTGCACGGTACGGACGCCATGTACCTGGCGCTGCTGCGCCGTACCGCCTGACCCCCCGGCCGTCCGACCCTTCGATCACCTGACCGCAATCTCCCGTTCCGTCCAGGTCCCGGACTCGTCGCTTCGTACCGAAATTGGTCTGGACCGGAACCGAAACCGCTCAGCGGCAAAGAAGTACCCAAGAACGTGGGAGGCTTGGCACATGGCGCAGATCAACCCCAGCATCCTGTCCGCGGACTTCGCCCGGCTCGCCGATGAGGCGAAGGCCGTCGGCGGTGCCGACTGGCTGCACGTCGACGTGATGGACAACCACTTCGTGCCCAACCTGACGCTGGGCGTGCCGATCGTGGAGTCGCTGGCCCGCGCGACGGACACCCCGCTCGACTGCCACCTGATGATCGAGGACCCCGACCGCTGGGCCCCGCAGTACGTCGAGGCGGGCGCCGGTTCGGTGACCTTCCACGTCGAGGCGGCGGCCGCGCCGGTGCGGCTCGCGCGGGAGATCCGGGCCAAGGGAGCGCGGGCCTCGATGGCGCTCAAGCCGGCCACGCCCATCGAGCCGTACGAGGACCTGCTCCCCGAGCTCGACATGCTCCTCATCATGACCGTCGAGCCCGGCTTCGGCGGCCAGGCCTTCCTCGACATCATGCTGCCCAAGATCCGCCGTACCCGTGAGCTGATCTCCAAGCACGGTCTGGAGCTGTGGCTCCAGGTCGACGGCGGGGTCGCCGAGTCCACGATCGAGCGGTGCGCCGAGGCCGGCGCCGACGTCTTCGTCGCCGGTTCCGCGGTGTACGGAGCGGCGGATCCGGCCGCGGCCGTCGCCTCCCTCCGGGCCCGCGCGGAGGCCGCGACCGCGTCCGCCCCGTGGGCGTGTGGCCACTGAGCCTCCGGCGGATGAACGCGGTCCGTCGGGCCGCCGACAGGACTGATCAAGGCCCGCCGGATCTGACAGGATGAACGGCGAGTCCAGAGTGTGAACGACATCGGTATGTGACTTCCGTACGTGAACAGCGGTACATGAACAGCAGTGAGGAGATCGCGGTGGCGGGTATGTCGGCGGGACGATCAGCCCTGCGGATGGGCCCCGCGGAGCTGGTGCAGGCGGCGGCCATGGCCCGCCGCTTCTACCTCGAGGGCAAGTCCAAGATCCAGATCGCCGAGGAGTTCGGCGTGAGCCGCTTCAAGGTGGCCCGGGTCCTGGAGACCGCCCTGGAGCGCGACCTCGTGCGGATCGAGATCCGCGTACCGGCCGAGCTGGACGCCGAGCGCTCCGACGCGCTCCGCGCCCGCTACGGGCTCCGCCACGCCGTCGTCGTCGAGTCCCCGGCGGAAGGCGACGACGAGTCGCCCGACCCCGAGAACCTCGGCGAGGTCGCGGCCGACCTGCTCGGCGAGCTCGTCACCGAGGGCGATGTCCTCGGCCTGGCCTGGGGCCGCTCCACCATCCACATGGCGGCGGCCCTCGACCGGCTGCCGCCCTGCACGGTCGTCCAGCTCACCGGCGTGTACGACGCCGGGACCGCCGAGCGCGGCTCGGTCGAGGCCGTGCGCCGCGCCGCCCAGGTCTCCGGCGGCGAGGCCCACCCCATCTACGCGCCCATGCTGCTGCCCGACCCGGCGACCGCCGCGGCGCTGCGCAGCCAGACCGGCATCGCGCGGGCCTTCGAGTACTTCGACAAGGTGACCGTCGCCTGCGTCTCCATCGGCTCCTGGGAGCCGGGCATCTCCACCGTGCACGACATGCTCTCCGACGCCGAGCGCGCCCACTACGCCTCGCTCGGCGTCGCCGCCGAGATGTCCGCGCACCTCTTCGACGCCGAGGGGCGCCGGGTCGGCCGCGACCTCGGCGAGCGCTGCATCACCGTCGAGGCGGACCGGCTGCGCCGGATCCCCGAGGTCGTGGCGATCGCCGGCGGCCAGCGCAAGGCGGCGGCGATCGGGGCGGTGCTCCGCTCCGGGCTCGTCACCAGCCTGGTCACCGACCGCGCCGCGGCGGACTACCTGCTCACCGAGTCGAGCCCGGGCACGCACCCGGCCCTCGACCGCAAGGACCCGGACGGCAGCTGAGCGCGGCCGTACGCAAGGACCCGGGCGGCAGCTGAGCGCGGCCGTACACAAGGAGCCGGACGGCAGCTGAGCGCGGCCGTACGCAAGGAGCCGGACGGCAGCTGAGCGCGGCCGTACGCAAGGACCCGGACGGCAGCTGAGCGCGGCCGTACGCAAGGACCCGGACGGCAGCTGAGCGCGGCCGTACGTTTCGAGCGGGCCGGAGCCATTCCCTGACGGTATGTTCGGGGCATGCTGCTCCGGCCCCTGCGCGTTCTCCTCGCGCTCGTCCTCGCCGTCTTCCTGGCCGGGTGCTCCTCCGCGGGCGGCGGGGCCGGTACCGCCGCCCCTGCCCGTACCGCCACCACCAAGGCCGCCGCCGCGCCCACCGGGACCTCCGGGCTTCCCACCGTACGGGCCGCCGAGCTGCCTCCCGAGGCGCGGCGGACACTCGGCCTCATCGCGCGCGGCGGGCCCTTCCCGTACGCCAAGGACGGAGCCGTCTTCTCGAACTTCGAGCGGATCCTGCCCCGCGAGGAGCGCGGCTACTACCACGAGTACACCGTGAAGACCCCCGGCGAACGCGACCGGGGAGCGCGCCGGATCGTCACCGGACGGAACGGCGAGACGTACTACACCGACGACCACTACGAGACCTTCCGGGAGGTGGTCACGGATGAGGTTTGACGACCCCGTCGTGCTCGACCTGACCGGAGTCACGGACAAGGCCGCCCTCATGGACCGGTGCGCCGGCGCGCTCGCGCTGCCCGACTGGTTCGGCCGCAACTGGGACGCCCTGGCGGACTGCCTCACCGACCTGCCCGAGCCGGTCACCCTCGTCGTCACCGGCTGGCAGGCGTACGCCAGGACGCGCCCGCGTGAGTGGCAGACCGCCCAGGACGTCTTCGCCACGGCGGTCGAGGAGCGCCCCACCAGCCTCTCCGTCCTCCTCGTCCTGGGGGAGTCTTCGGAGGATCCGACGAAGCACCTCCCGCAAGGCTCGGATGATTAGCCCGGGGCTGGTATTCGTACTGGCGTGGGACAATGAACTACGTGCTTTTTCCCCTGGCTGAAATGCCTAGGGGCCGATCCGAACGACTGGGATGTCAGCACGTGCGTTTCCTCAATGACGTCAAGCCGCCCTACGACCTGACGTACGACGATGTGTTCATGGTGCCGAGCCGCTCGGCCGTCGGCTCCCGCCAGGCCGTGGACCTCTCCTCGCCGGACGGGACCGGGACGACCATCCCGCTCGTCGTGGCCAACATGACCGCCATCGCCGGACGCCGGATGGCCGAGACGGTCGCCCGCCGCGGCGGCCTGGTCGTCATCCCGCAGGACATCCCGATCGAGGTCGTCACCGACGTCATCTCGTGGGTCAAGAGCCGCCACCACGTGCTCGACACCCCGATCGTCCTCGAGCCGCACCAGACGGTCGCCGACGCGCTCTCGCTGCTGCCGAAGCGCGCCCACGACGCCGGTGTCGTCGTCGACGAGAACCGCCGCCCCGTGGGTGTCGTCACCGACGCCGACCTCTCCGGCGTGGACCGCTTCACCCAGCTCTCCGAGGTCATGTCCAAGGACCTGCTGCTCCTGGACGCGGACATCGACCCGCGCGAGGCCTTCAACACCCTCGACGCCGCCAACCGCCGCTACGCCCCGGCCGTGGACGCGGACGGCAAGCTCGTCGGCATCCTCACCCGCAAGGGCGCCCTGCGCGCGACCCTCTACAGCCCCGCCGTCGACAAGAACGGGCAGCTGCGCATCGCGGCCGCCGTCGGCATCAACGGCGACGTGGCCGGCAAGGCCAAGCAGCTGCTCGACGCGGGCGTCGACACGCTCGTCATCGACACCGCGCACGGCCACCAGGAGTCGATGATCAGCGCGATCCGGACCGTGCGGGCGCTCGACCCCCACGTCCCGATCGTCGCGGGCAACATCGTCGCCGCCGAGGGCGTCAAGGACCTCATCGAGGCGGGCGCCGACATCATCAAGGTCGGCGTGGGCCCCGGCGCCATGTGCACCACCCGCATGATGACCGGCGTCGGCCGGCCGCAGTTCTCCGCCGTCCTGGAGTGCGCCGCCGAGGCGAAGAAGTACGGCAAGCACGTCTGGGCCGACGGCGGTGTCCGTCACCCGCGCGACGTCGCCATGGCACTCGCCGCCGGTGCGTCCAACGTGATGATCGGTTCCTGGTTCGCCGGTACGTACGAGTCCCCCGGCGACCTCCAGCACGACGCCAAGGGCCGTGCGTACAAGGAGTCCTTCGGCATGGCCTCGGCCCGCGCCGTCCGGAACCGGACCTCGGACGAGTCCTCCTACGACCGCGCCCGCAAGGCGCTGTTCGAGGAGGGCATCTCCACCTCGCGCATGTTCCTCGACCCGCAGCGTCCGGGCGTCGAGGACCTGATCGACTCGATCATCGCGGGCGTCCGCTCCTCGTGCACCTACGCCGGTGCCGCCTCGCTCGCCGAGTTCGAGGAGAAGTCGGTGGTCGGCATCCAGTCGGCGGCCGGTTACGCGGAGGGCAAGCCGCTGCACGCCAGCTGGAGCTAGCGCGCGCCACGCTTTACGCCTTGGGCCCCGGGACCTCGTTCCGGGGCCCAAGGCCGTTGTGGGCCGCGCCCCGCCCGTTGTGGGCAGTTGTTCAGCTGGGGCGGAACGGGTGGGCACAACGGACGGCGCCCCTTGCCGGGCCTGGGCTTCCGCGCCCGGACCCGCACCCTTGGTGCGCGCGCTCGTGGTGCGGGTCCAGGCGCGGAAGGCGGAGGCGCCCGCCGAGGGCGCCGTCCCGTGTGCCCACCCGTCCCGCCCTGGGGGTCCCCCCCCCGGACGAAGTCTGGGGGAGGGACGATTGCCCACACGGCGGGGGCACCGCCCAGTCGGGCGCGGGCCCACACGGGCGGGGCGGGGTGGCCGCCCAACGGGCGCGGCCCGCACGGGCGCGTGGCGGGGGCGGGCGCGTGGCGGGGGCGGGCACCACGGGACGGCGGGCGGGGCGCCCGTGCACGATCGGGGTCTCACGCGTGCGGCTTCAGGGCGCCCCGCAGGGTCTCCGTCACCGCTGCCGCCAGCCGGGCGTGTCCCGCGTCGTTCGGGTGCAGGCCGTCCGCCAGGTGTTCCGGGCCCAGCAGGGGGCGCCCAGAGAGGACCAGGAGGTGCCTGTCGCCCTCGGACGACAGGCACCGGCCCGCTCGTTCCATGGCCCTGCGCAGCTCCGTGAGGGTGGCCCCGAGGGCGTTGCGGGTGTGTTCGGCCTCCGGGCGCAGGACCGGCGACACGATCAGCAGCGGCGTGTCCGGGTGGCCCCGGCGGACCAGGCCGACGAAGGCCCGGACGGTCGCGTACAGCCAGTCGGCCGTCGCCGGCACCCTCGACCAGCAGTTCGTGCCGAACGCGAGCGTGATCACCTCGCCCTGGAGCCGCGCCAGGTGCTCGGCCAGGGGAAGCTCGCCCCGGGCCCCGCCCGCGTACCCCAGATTGACCGGGTCGAGGCCGAGGAGCCGTCCCGCCGTCGCGGGCCAGGAGTGCGCCGGGCGGGTCGACCACCAGCCCTCGGTGATCGAGTCGCCGTGCACGAGCCAGCGGGGCCGGGCCGGGGCGGGGGAGAGGGCGCCTCCGACGGCCCGCAGGGCGAGCGGAACGGGCGCCTGGCCCTCCGGGAGGTGGACGGTGAACACGCCGCCCCGAGCGGGCAGCGGGAGGCTCACGACGGCCTCGGGGGCCGGGGCGGCGCAGGTCTCCCCGACGAGCCGTGTGCCCTGCCACAGGGCGAAGCAGTGGCGCAGCGCGCGCAGCGGGTCGTCGGGCTCCGGGACGGCCGCCCGGTAGTGGAGTTCCACCGCGCGCGTGCCGGGCGCGGCCGTGAACTCGATCCGTACCCCGATGGGCAGCGCCGCGCGCTCGGCGATGTCCCACGGCAGCCGTTCGAGGTCGTCGGGGTCGGCGCGTACGGGCCGGCCGCCGTCCAACCAGGCCGTGCCGCGCAGGAACGGTGCCGGGTCGAGCCAGTGCACCCGAGCCTCCGATCGTCGGGTCGTCAGGGGCTCGCAGCGTCGGTCATCCGGCATGAGGAGTCCATACGCGTGAGCATGCCGGTTCACACCCGGATGTGTCGATTCATGCGGGGGAGCGCAATGTTTGCCCGTCTGTGCCCGAAGCGCGCAATGATCATCCGGCACTGCGCAACAACCCTGCATTACGACTGCGAAGCTTCGCCCCTTAGGCTCGTGCCTCGTACCAGGAGTGGCGGCGACCGCCTGCTCGGCGGTTTCCGTCCCCCGTGGGCCTGCTTCGGCATGCCCGCGCACCGCCGCGGTCCCGCTTCCGCCTACAGGCAGCGATAAGGAGCCTCCGCAGTGCTGGATCACGGCGCAGCCCCACCGGTCGACGACACGACCACCCCGAAGACCTCCGCTCTCGGCGCGCTCATCCGCCGCAAGCCGGTGGAACGCCTGGTTGAAGAGGGTGGCCAGGGTGAGGGCGGCAGCCTTCGCCGCTCGCTCTCGATGTGGCAGCTGACCATGATCAGCATCGGTGCCACGCTCGGCACCGGCATCTTCGTCGTCCTCGGCGATGCCGTCCCGAAGGCCGGTCCGGCCGTCACGATCGCCTTCGTCATCGCCGGTCTCACGGCCCTGTTCTCGGCGCTCTCGTACGCCGAGCTGGCGGGCTCCATACCGGTCGCCGGGTCCTCGTACTCGTACGCGTACGCAACGATGGGCGAACTCGTCGCCTGGGTCTGCGGCTGGTGTCTGGTCCTGGAGTACGGCGTCTCCGTCGCCGCCGTGGCGGTCGGCTGGGGTGAGTACCTCAACGAGCTGCTCGACGGGACCATCGGCGTCACGATCCCCGACGTGCTGTCGTCGGCCCCCGGCGAGGGCGGCATCATCAACCTGCCGGGTCTCATCGTCGTGATGCTCGCCATGGTCTTCCTGCTCGGCGGCGCCCGTGAGTCCGCCGTCGTCAACACGATCATGGTCGTGGTGAAGATCGTCGCGCTGGCCCTTTTCTGCTCGATCGGCTTCATGGGCTTCAAGTCCGGCAACTACAAGGACTTCATGCCGCTCGGCACGGCCGGAGTCAGCGCCGCTGGAGCCAGCCTCTTCTTCTCGTACATCGGCTTCGACGCCGCCTCCACGGCCGGCGAGGAGGCCAAGAACCCCAAGCGTGACCTGCCGCGGGCGATCATGCTCTCGCTGATCATCGTCACCGCGCTCTACGTGCTCGTCGCCGCGGTCGCGGTCGGCGCGTGGAACTGGAAGGAGTTCGAGGGCTCCGAGGCCACCCTGGCGGCGATCATGAACGACGTCACCGGCCAGCAGTTCTGGGGAACCCTGCTCGCCGCCGGCGCCGTCATCTCCATCGCCAGCGTCGTCCTGACCGTGCTCTACGGCCAGACCCGCATCCTCTTCGCGATGTCCCGCGACGGCCTGGTCCCGAAGGCCTTCGGCAAGGTCAGCGCCAAGACCGGCACCCCGCGCGTCAACACGGTGATCGTCTCCGTCTTCTGCGGCGCCCTCGCCTCGGTCATCCCGCTCGGCAAGCTCGTCGACGCCACCAGCATCGGCACCCTCTTCGCCTTCGGCCTGGTCAACATCGCGGTCATCGTGCTCCGGTACACCCGCCCCGACATGCCGCGCACCTTCAAGGTGGCCCTCGGCCCGGTCTTCCCGGTCCTCGGCTTCATCTTCTGCGCCTACAACATGTTCAGCCTCGACGCCGTCACCTGGGTCGTCTTCGGTTGCTGGATGGCCGCCGGGCTCGTGTTCTACTTCCTGTACGGCATGCGCCGCTCCCGACTGGCCACGGCTCCGGCCCTGGCAGAGGCCTCTGCAGAGAAGTGATCCACCCGTAGTGCGACTCAACGACCTCGACGAACGCATCGTCCACGCCCTCGCGGAAGACGCCCGCCGCAGCTACGCCGACATCGGCTCGCTCGTCGGACTCTCCGCACCCGCCGTGAAACGGCGCGTGGACCGGCTCCGGGCCGAGGGTGCCATCACCGGCTTCACCGTACGGGTGGACCCGGCGGCGCTCGGCTGGGAGACCGAGGGCTTCGTCGAGATCTACTGCCGCCACAACACCTCGCCGGACGACATCCGGCGAGGTCTGGAGCGGTACCCCGAGGTGGTGTCCGCGTCGACCGTCACCGGTGACGCGGACGCCGTCGTCCAGGTCTTCGCCTCGGACATGCGCCACTTCGAGCGCGTCCTGGAACGCATCGCGGGCGAGCCCTTCGTGGAGCGCACCAAGTCCGTCCTGGTGCTCTCGCCGCTCCTGCGGCGCTTCTCCTCGGGCTCGCCGGCGTAAGGGTGTGCGGCCGGGGCGGTGCGGGCCGTGGTTCCCGCACCGCCCCTCGGGGGTGTCTTGCCGATCAGGCCGGGCTCGCGGCGTCTGGCACCGCGCCTCGCCGCGTTGTCGTCGGTCGACAACGTCCCCCAGCTACCGCTGGGAGGCGCCCCCACCGCGTTGCCTCCCTCCTCCGCCTTGCGAGGCACGGCACCGGACGGTGCTCCCTGATCCGGCCTGACCGACAAGACACCCCCTCGCCCGCCCACCCCCGTGGGGCGGTCTACTCGGTCGGGTAGTCGACCTGCCAGGGCAGCACCGTGAAGTCACCGGTGCCGGGCAGCACCTTCTCGAAGGGCGCCGCGCTCAGGCACGGCGGGACCTCCAGGTTCGTGTCGCGCCCGACCCAGCTGTAACCCAGCCGGTCGCGCTTGCCGTCGTCGTGCACCGAGACGCCGACCCGCTTGTTCCGGAAGGCGTCCACGTCGGTCTCGATCACCTTGCCCGTCACCACGGCCACCTTGCCGCCCGTGGTGAGGCAGTCGACCTTCGCCACCGCGTACCCGCCCTTTCCGTCCTTGTAGTGGCTGAAGCGGAAGGTGCCGGTCGCGGCCTGCGGATCCTTGTTGTCCTTCGCCGCCAGATGCGCGTCGAAGGAGAACGTGATGTCGTCCCCGGCCGGGCGGTACAGCTTGGCCGTGCCGGTCAGCGCGGCCGCCTCCCGGACCCCGTGGTTCCCGTGCCCGTCGTTTCCCCCCGAGGCGACGGCGACACCCCCGGCCCCCAGGGTGAGCAGAACGGCGGCTGCTACGGCGACGATCTTCGTACGGCGGTTCATCGTGGTCCCCTTCGGCAGGTCGTCCGGCAGGTCTTCCGGACGACCACCACTCTTCCGCCCTGGCCGCGCGCGGGCGTCGCGCCACAGAACGGTCCTCGTCTCCGCCGCGTGGCGGGGGAGCCGTACGACCCCGGTAGGAGCCGTACGCAACGAATCGACGCCCCGATGGCCGATCGCGCAACGGTTCGACGGTCGGTCCGCAACGCTGCCGCCTTGTCCCGACGGAGCGCGAAACCGTACCGTTTTTGACGTCTTCCCCTTGTACTTTCGACCGCCGAGGATCGCCCATGCCCGCGCTGCGCACCGCCCTGCTCCAGAGCTCCGGCGAGCTCGGTGACGTGGCCGCCAACCTCAAGATCCTCGACGAGGCCGCCGCGCGCGCCGCGGAGGCCGGAGCGGGCGTGCTGCTCGCCCCCGAGCTGTTCCTGACCGGCTACGCCATCGGCGCCGACATGGCGCGCCTGGCCGAGCCGGCCGACGGCCCCTCCGCCCGCGCCGTCGCGGCCATCGCCGTGCGCCACGGCCTGGCCGTCGGCTACGGCTACCCGGAGCGGGACACCGAGCGGCACGGCGTCCTGTACAACTCCGCGCAGCTCATCGGCGCCGACGGCGTCCCGCTCGCGCGGTACCGCAAGACGCACCTCTTCGGGGACTTCGAGCTGAAGTGGTTCACCCCCGGCGACCGGGCGGTCGTCCAGGCGGAGCTCGACGGGCTCACCGTCGGCATGATGATCTGCTACGACGTCGAGTTCCCGGAGAACGTGCGGGCCCACGCGCTGGCCGGCACCGAGCTCCTCCTCGTACCGACCGCGCTCATGCACCCCGCCGAGATCGTGCCCCTCTCCGTGGTGCCGGTCCGCGCCTTCGAGAACCAGCTCTACATCGCGTACGCCAACCGGACCGGCCCCGAGGGCGCCTTCGAGTTCGTCGGCCTCTCCACCCTGGCCGGCCCCGACGGCACCGCCCGGGCCCGTGCCGGGCGCGGCGAGGAGCTCGTCATCGGCGACGTCGACCCGGCCTTCCTCGCGGCCTCCCGCGAGGAGAACCCCTACCTCCGCGACCGGCGCCCGGGCCTCTACGGCTCCCTCGTCTGAGCCGCCGCCCCACTCACCTCCCCGCCTCACCTTTTTCCGTGCAAGGAGTCCGTACCCCATGACGTCCACGGTGCCCACGACCGCCGTCCCGCACAGCGACGGCCAGCCGCCGATCACCATGTTCGGTCCGGACTTCCCGTACGCCTACGACGACTTCCTGGCCCACCCGGCCGGGCTCGGCCAGATACCGGCCACCGAGCACGGCACCGAGGTCGCCGTCATCGGCGGAGGGCTCTCCGGCATCATCGCCGCGTACGAGCTGATGAAGATGGGCCTCAAGCCCGTCGTCTACGAGGCCGACGAGATCGGCGGCCGGCTGCGCACCGTGGGCTTCGAGGGCACCGGCACCGAGGGCCTCACCGCCGAGATGGGCGCCATGCGCTTCCCGCCCTCCTCGACCGCGCTCCAGCACTACATCGACCTGGTCGGCCTGGAGACGAAGCCCTTCCCGAACCCGCTGGCCGAGTCGACCCCCTCGACCGTCGTCGACCTCAAGGGCGAGTCGCACTACGCCACCACCGTCGACGACCTGCCGCAGGTCTACCGCGACGTGATGAACGCGTGGAACGCCTGTCTCGACGAGGGCGCCGACTTCTCCGACATGAACCAGGCCATGCGCGAGCGCGACGTCCCGCGCATCCGCGAGATCTGGTCGAAGCTCGTCGAGAAGCTCGACAACCAGACCTTCTACGGCTTCCTCTGCGAGTCCGAGGCCTTCAAGTCCTTCCGGCACCGCGAGATCTTCGGCCAGGTCGGCTTCGGCACCGGCGGCTGGGACACCGACTTCCCCAACTCCATCCTGGAGATCCTCCGCGTCGTCTACACCGAGGCCGACGACCACCACCGCGGCATCGTGGGCGGCTCGCAGCAGCTGCCGCTCCGCCTCTGGGAGCGCGAGCCGGAGAAGATCGTCCACTGGGCGCAGGGCACCTCGCTCAGCTCCCTGCACGAGGGCACCCCGAAGCCGGCCGTGACGCGGCTCAACCGGACCGCCGGCAACCGGATCACGGTCACCGACGCCTCCGGCGACATCCGTACGTACCAGGCGGCGATCTTCACCGCCCAGTCCTGGATGCTGCTGTCCAAGATCGCCTGCGACGACTCGCTCTTCCCGATCGACCACTGGACGGCGATCGAGCGCACCCACTACATGGAGTCCTCGAAGCTCTTCGTGCCCGTCGACCGGCCCTTCTGGCTGGACAAGGACGAGGAGACCGGCCGGGACGTCATGTCGATGACGCTGACCGACCGGATGACCCGCGGCACCTACCTCCTGGACGAGGGCCCGGACAAGCCGGCCGTCATCTGCCTCTCGTACACCTGGTGCGACGACAGCCTGAAGTGGCTGCCGCTCTCGGCGAACGAGCGGATGGAGGTCATGCTGAAGTCGCTCGGCGAGATCTACCCGAAGGTCGACATCCGGAAGCACATCATCGGCAACCCGGTGACGGTCTCCTGGGAGAACGAGCCCTTCTTCATGGGCGCGTTCAAGGCGAACCTGCCCGGCCACTACCGCTACCAGCGCCGCCTGTTCACGCACTTCATGCAGGACAGCCTGCCGGAGGACAAGCGGGGCATCTTCCTCGCCGGCGACGACATCTCCTGGACGGCCGGCTGGGCCGAGGGCGCGGTGCAGACGGCGCTCAACGCCGTCTGGGGCGTCATGCACCACTTCGGCGGCGGCACCGACGGCACCAACCCGGGTCCGGGCGACGTGTACGACGAGATCGCCCCGGTCGAGCTGCCGGAGGACTGATTCCCTAGGGGCGTGCGAGTGGGGTGAGCAGCATCCGCCCCACCAGGCCCACCGACCGGTCGAGGCGCTCGGTGAACTCACCGGCGAGCTCGGGCAGGCCGCGCAGCTGCCAGAGCGAGCGCGCGGCGAGCCAGGCGCCGTCCCTGGCCCGGTCCAGGCTCCAGCAGCCGAGCAGATGCGTGAGCGGGTCCGCGATCTCCAGGAGGTCCGGGCCCGGCATCAGTTCCTCCCGGATGCGCTCCTCCAGGAGGACGAGGATGTCGCCGACCCGGTCGAACTCGTCCTCCAGGTCGGCCGGCGCGCACTCCAGGGTCCGGCAGGCGTCGACCACGGCGAGCGCCAGGTCGTGGCCGATGTGGGCGTTGATCCCGGCGAGCGCGAACTGCAGCGGCCGTACGCCGGGATGGCGCCGGTAGTGGAAGAGGGGCCGCCAGCAGGCGGGGGCGGGGCGGCCGGTGGTGAGGGCGTCGACCGCCGCGAGATAGCGCTCGGCGAACCGTACGTCGAGGGTGCTCGCGGCCCGTCGGTCGGCGAAGGTGCCCGCCTCGATGGCGTGGCCGATCTCCTCGGTGACCGTCAGATAGACCCGGTTGAAGACGGCGACGCCGTCGGCCGGATGCCAGGCCGAGCGGAGCGCCCGCATCCGGTCCACCACGGGGTCGACCGCCACGAACTGGCCGAGTCGCGGTCCGATCTGCTGCCCGATCTGCTGGGTCTGCGCCATGGGGGCAGGCTCCCAGCCGCCGGGCCCGGGAGGGAACTCCTCGGGCCCGGCTTACCCAGAACGGGCGAATCACTCAGTTCTTCGACACGTTCTCCGCGTTCGTCTCGTACGAGCTGGTGCCGGCGTCCAGGAGCGGTTCCTGCGTCTTGAGGTGGGCCGGGGCGAAGGCCCGCAGCACGTGGTAGCCGGTGATGACGACGATCGTGCCGAGCGCGATGCCGCCCAGCTCGAAGGTGTCGGTGAAGGTCAGCTTCACACCGCCGACGCCGATGATGATGCCGGCGGCGGCCGGGACCAGGTTGAGCGGGTTGCGCAGATCGACCTTGGCGTTGATCCAGATCTGGGCGCCGAGCAGGCCGATCATGCCGTACAGGATCACGGTGATGCCGCCGAGGACGCCGCCGGGGATCGCGGCGACGATCGCGCCGAACTTCGGGCAGAGGCCGAAGAGCAGCGCGAAGCCGGCGGCGGCCCAGTACGCGGCGGTCGAGTAGACCCGGGTGGCGGCCATGACGCCGATGTTCTCGGAGTACGTGGTGTTCGGCGGTCCGCCCACGGCCGTCGACAGCATCGAGGCGGCGCCGTCGGCGGCGATCGCGGTGCCGAGCTGGTCGTCCAGGTCGGCGCCGGTCATCTCGCCGACGGCCTTGACGTGCCCGGCGTTCTCCGCGATCAGGGCGATGACCACGGGCAGCGCGACGAGGATCGCGGACCACTCGAAGCTCGGGCCGTGGAAGGACGGCAGGCCGATCCAGTCGGCCTGTGCGACGCCGGAGAGGTCGAGCCGCCAGTGGTCGGTGACCTGGCCGCCCGGGGACATCGAGTGGATCCTGCCGAAGACGAGGTCGAAGACCCAGGAGATCCCGTAGCCGAAGACCAGGCCGAGGAAGATCGCGATCCGGGACCAGAAGCCGCGCAGACAGACCACGGCCAGGCCGGTGAACAGCATCACGAGCAGGGCCGTCCACTGGTCCTGCGGCCAGTACGTCGACGCGGTCACCGGCGCCAGGTTGAAGCCGATCAGCATGACGACGGCGCCGGTCACGATCGGCGGCATCGCCGCGTGGATGATCCGCGCGCCGAACTTCCGTACGGCCAGACCGGCCAGGAAGAGCACCGCGCCGACCACGAGGACCGCGCCGGTCACGGTGGCGCTGGTGCCGCCGGAGGCCCGGATGGCGGCGGCGACGCCGACGAAGGAGAGCGAGCAGCCCAGGTAGGACGGGACGGTGCCGCGGGTCGCGAGCAGGAAGATCGCGGTGGCGACGCCGGACATCATGATCGCGAGGTTCGGGTCCAGCCCCATGAGCACCGGGGCGACGAACGACGCCCCGAACATCGCGACGACGTGCTGGGCGCCCAGGCCGACGGTACGGGGCCAGGAGAGCCGTTCGTCCGGGCGGACGACGGCTCCCGGAGCCGGTGTTCTCCCGTCGCCGTGCAGGGTCCAGCGCACGCCGAGGTTCATGAGGTCGCTCCCGTTCTCCGGTTCCGGCGGCCGTGTCGCGACCGCAAAAGATCAGCCACATGGTATGCGCGGTATGCGCCGCCGCCGGACCTGGGACTTCGAGACGTCGAGCCCTGGGGGTGCCCTGCCGATCAGGCAGGACACCCCCAGGGGGCTACCCGACCGGACCGGCGCTCTTCGCGGGCGCGGGTGTCGCCGACGCCGCCTCCCGCCCGCCGGTCCTGAGGACGCCCGCGCCGAGGACCAGCCCCAGGGTCAGCAGGGTGACCAGGCCGAACGAGAAGACCAGGGAGGTCGCGTCGGCGATGCCGCCGATCGCCGAGGGAGCGATGAGACCCGAGGTGTACGTGATGGTGGCGACGCCCGCGATGGCCTGGCTCGGGTTCGGGCCGCTGCGCCCGGCCGCGGCGAAGGCCAGCGGGACGACGACCGCGATCCCGAGGCCGATCAGACCGAATCCGGCCATCGCGACGGCGGCGTGCGGGGCGAGGACGACCAGGACCCCGCCGAGGGTGGCGACGGCGCCCCCGACCCGTACCGTACGGACCGCCCCGAAGCGGTCCACCACCCGGTCGCCGGCCAGCCGCGCCACCGCCATCGTCAGCGCGAAGGCGGTCGTGGAGGCGGCCGCGAGCCCCGCCGAGCTGCCCAGTTCGTCGCGGAGGTAGACGGCCGACCAGTCGAGACTGGCGCCCTCCGCGAAGACCCCGCAGAAGCCGATGGCGCCGATGATCAGCGCGGACCTCGGCGGCAGCGAGAAGCGCGGCGGCGGCTCCTCCTCCGGGGAGCTGCGCACGTCGAGCACGCCCTGGCAGAGGACCAGGCCGAGCGCGGTGAGCACGAGGGCCGCGACCAGGTGGTGCAGGCGGGCGTCGCCGCCGAGGTGGGCGGCGACCGTGCCGGCTGCGGAGCCGAGCAGGGCGCCCACGCTCCACATGCCGTGCAGGCTCGACATGATGGACTTGCCGAGCCGGTTCTCGGTCTCGACGCCGAGCGCGTTCATCGCCACGTCGGACATGCCCGCGGTCGCCCCGTACACGAAGAGCGCGCCGCACAGCCCCCAGATGTTCGGGGCGAGCGAGGGCAGGGTGAGCGAGAGGGTCCACAGGGCGAGCAGGCCGCGGAGCGCCGTGCGGGCGCCGAAGCGGTGCGAGACGGCCCCGGCGAGCGGCATCGCGAGGGAGGCGCCGAGCGCGGGGAAGGCGAGAGCGAGCCCGAGCTGCCCGGCGCTGACGCCCGCGTGCTCCTGGATCCAGGGGATCCGGGTCGCGAAGCTCCCGGTGACCGAGCCGTGGACGCAGAACACGGCGGCGACGGCGAAGCGCGCCCGCCGGAGGCGATCGGTGCTGGTGACGGTCTCCGCCGCCATGGGCCCTCCCGGTGGTCATGGGTGTGCTCGTGGTGCCGCGTAAACTATCAGGAACCCTGCCTGACAAATAGACCGTGGAAGGGAGCCCCGCTCCCCACAGGTCTGAGAGGATCGCCGCATGGCCGCATCCCCGAGCACCGCACGAGCCATCAACGACCGGTTCGCCCTGCGACTGCTCCAGGACGAAGGCCCGTTGACGGCCACTCAGCTGAAGACCCTCACCGGACTCTCCCGGCCCACCGTCGCCGACCTCGTCGAGCGGCTCCAGGAGTCCGGACTCGTCCACGTCGTCGGCGAGGCCGGAGCCGAGCGCCGCGGCCCCAACGCCAAGCTGTACGGGATCGTCGCCGACCGCGCCCACCTCGCCGCCCTCGACGTCCGGACCCGCTCGGTCTCCGTCACCGTCGCCGACCTCCTCGGCACCACGCTCGCCGAGGCCTCCGTCCCCGTCGGCGACGACAACGGCACCGGACCCGCCGTCGAGAAGGCGGTCACCCTCCTGGAGCGGACCGTGAAGGAGGCGGGCGCCGACCGGCTGCACAGCGTCGCCGTCGGCGCCCCCGGGCTCATCGACCCCGCCACCGGCGAACTGCGCGACTCCTCGGGACTGCCCGCCTGGCACAGGCGGCTCGTCGCCGTCCTCCAGGAACGGCTGCCCGCCCACGTCCTCGTCGAGAACGAGACCAACCTCGCCGCCGTCGCCGAACTCCGCGAGGGCGCGGCCCGCGACCGCGAGGACTTCGTCCTCCTCTGGCTCGGCCAGGGCGTCGGCGCCGCCGTCGTCCTCGACGGCCGCCTCCGCCGGGGAGCCTCGGGCGGCGCCGGAGAGATCGGCTTCCTGCCGGTCCCCGGCACCTCCGGACTCCCCTCGGCCACCGGCTGCGACGGCGGCTTCCACGAGCTGGCCTGCGCGGCGGCCGTCGGGACCCTCGCCGCCGCCCACGGCCTCGACCCGGCCGAGGCGCTCGCCTCGGGCCACGGCCCCTTCCTCGACGACCTCGCCCGCCGCCTCGCGGTCGGCGCGGCCGCCGTCGTCTCCGTCCTGGACCCCGGCTGCGTGGTCCTCGCCGGGGAGACCGGCCACCAGGGCGGCGCCGGACTCGCCGCGCGCGTGGAGGCCGAACTCGCGGCGCTCTCCCCGCTGCGCACGGAGGTCCGCGCGACCGCCCTCGGCGACGCGGCGGTCCTCCGCGGCGCCCTCCTCAGGGCGCGGGACGCGGCCCAGGACGCGCTGTTCCCGTAGGGCCTGTCCTGTCGATCAGGCCGGAGGGTCAGCCGTCCTGCCGGCGCCGGACCTCGTTCGCGTCCCCCAGCACGGCGGGCCCGCAGTCCTCCGGGAGACTGCCCACCACCAGGGCGAACGCCTCCTCCAGGGTGTCCACCTCGCCCAGGGTGCCCACACCGAGGGGGCCCCGGACCCAGATCCGCCCCTCGTGTCTCGGGTACACCTGGCCCCCGACCTGCGCCGCAGGGAAGCCGGTGCACCGGCTGAAGAACATGACCCCGTGACTGACGCCCGGGAACAGCTGCCGCAACCGGGGCTGCGCGTGCGCCACGCGGACCGTCGCGGGGTCGACGAGTTCGCCGTCGTCCTCCAGGAGGCGACGCCACTGGGCGGCCACCACCTCGGCGGCCTCGCGGTCCTGCTCGTCGTTCGTCACGGCGGATCTCACCTCTTCTTCTTCGGCAGCATCGAGAGATCGGGCTGGATCTCGGGGATGTCGGGCTTGGGCACTTCTATTCTCTCGTTGTTCGAGTACCAGTGGATCTCCTCCCACGGGCGGCCCAGGCGCTCGTCCTCCGGATCGCCCCAGGCGGCGGCTCCGTCGTAGTTGCGGACGGCGAGGGCGACCACGCTCATCTCCCACGCGGTCCCGCCCACACCCGCGGGCGGGTAGTTGTCCCGGTGCAGCATGTTGAACTGGGAACCGAACCGAGCGGCCTCCTGGAACGCCTCCACGATGCTCTCGGGGGTGTTCCAGTTGCCGTTCTCGCCCCGGGAGTTCGGCATGCCGTCCAGGGTGATGGACAGAGTGGTCCCACGGTCGTTGATGGCACCGGCGACGTTGGTCATCCAGTCGGGCGGCTCGCCTCCGGCGTACTGCTGCCCGTTGTACGTGTGTGCGCCCGGGTCCCTCGGCCGCTCCGGGTCGTGGAAGTCCGGGTCGTCCGGATCGTTGCGCAGGTATCGGGCCAGGTTGTTCGAAGGCCCGTTCGGTGGCGGCTGGTTGGGTCCCAGGACCACGCTGTGCCGGTGCTCGCCGCTCGCCCGGTGCGGGCACATCTCCAGACCCAGAGGGTCGATCCACGTGGTCGGATTGTCCACGTAGGCCGTCGGATTGGGCGCGGGGGCCAGCCCGAGCGGATCCGGGGAGGCGTATCGGCCCACGTCCGGGTCGTAGTGGCGATGACGGTTGTAGTGCAGCTGCGATTCGGGGTCGAAGTACTGGCCGGGGAACCTCAGCGGGGTATAGGCGGTGGCATCGCGGTTCCAGGACGTGCTGCCCCACAGCGTGGTGCGCGTGCGCCAGGCCACCGCACCCGTGCTGTCGACGAGTTCGCGCGGGGTCCCGACGAGATCGGTCACGACGGCGAAGAAGCGGCGGTCCACCTCCTCGGGGCCGAGGAACCTGCGCTCGACCTGGGCGACAGGCTTCACCCCGTCGTGCTCCCAGGTGAGGGCGACGCCTTCCATGGAGTCGCTGTCCCTGACCATCTGTTCGACGAGGACGTCCCCGTCCCAGGTGAAGTCCGTCTGCTCCACCACTCGATCGCCGTCGGAGGCGAGACGTCGCTTGCCGATCCGACGACCGAGCGGGTCGTACACGTACCTCCACCGCGTACCGTCGGGAGCGGTGACGCCGGTGAGGCGGTCCTCGGCGTCCCAGGCGTAGCGCCACGTGTCGCGTCCGTGCGAGAGGCGGGTCTTCTGGCGGAGGACCACGCGCCCCTGGGCGTCGTGCTCGTATCTGACGGATCCGGCACGCCGGACGCGCGTTCCCGCGTATTCCCGGGGGCCCGACGCACCGCGGTCCTGCGGCCAGTGGGCCTCCGTCTGGTTCCCGGCCGCGTCGTAGACGTACCGCTCGTGCCAGTCCGCTCCCGTGACACCGGTGACCCGGCCCGCCCCGGTGAGCTCGAACCGCCGGGAGCCGTCGAGGAGCTCGTCGACCGATGTGGCGTGCCCGTCGGCGCGGTAGGTGTACGAGCGGCGCTGGACGGCGCTCTTGCCCGGCCCGCGCACCAGCTGCTCCGTGAGGCGCCCGGCGTCGTCGTACGCGTGCTCCAGGGTGAGCGTTCCGCCCACGCGGCGCACGGTCTCGCGCCCGGCCTCGTCGAACTCGAAGACGAGCCGGTGCCCTGCGGTGTCGAGCACCGCGCTGTGGTCCGGCGGGTAGGACATGGTGCTCACGGCGCCCGAGGGCGTCGTGCGGCGGACCCGGCGTCCGGTCTCGTCGTAGGCGTGGGCGAGCACACGGCCGTTGCAGACCTCCGCCACGACACGGCCGGCTGCGTCCCGCACGTACGACAGGTCGACGTCCGGGCCGACGGCGCGGGTGATCCGGCCGGCCGCGTCGTAGGAGAACCGGGTGACGGCACCGTCGGCGTCCTTCACCGTCACGCGCCCGTCGTGGTCGCGCTCGTACCGGACGCTCTGACCCGCCCCGTTGGTACGTGAGGTCAGCCGGCCCAGCGCGTCGTAGGTGTAGGTCAGGCTGCGGCCGTCGAAGTCGCGCTCGGCCGCGAGGCGGCCGGCGGCGTCGTAGGTGTAGGTCCACCGCAGCCCCTGAGGACCGGTGACTCCGATCAGCCGGAGCTCGGTGTCGTAGGCGAAGGTGTGGCGGGCGCCGTCGGGGTCGGTGCGTGCCGCGACCAGGTCGAAGTGGGTGTACTCGAAGCGGGTCTCGCCTCCGGCGCCGTCGGTGTGGAGTACGCAGTTGCCCTCGCCGTCGTACACCCAGGACTGCTCCGAACCGCCGGGATCGGTGCGCCGGGTCAGCCGGCCTTCGACGGACCACTCCAGGTCAGTGGTCCGGCCGTGCGGGTCGGTGATCCGGACCGGGCGCCCGAAGGCGTCCCGCTGGTACCGGGTGACGGAGCCCAGCTGGGTGCGGACGGCGAGGGGCAGGCCCGCTGCGTCACAGCGCACCCGCTCCAGGGAGCCCAGTGCGTCGTCACTGCCGGTGAGGTGTCCGGACGAGTCGTACGTGTGCCGGACCGTGGTGCCGTCCGGTCGGGTGAAGACGGTCGGGTTGCCGCCCTCGTCGTACTCCTGGCGCCAGGTGGAACCGCCCGCCCCGGTGACGGAGGTGAGCCGGTGCGAGGCGTCCCGCGTGACCGTGGCCGTGGATCCGTCGGGGTGTGTGATCCCGACGAGGTCGCCCCGGTCGTCGTAGGTGTACCGGGTCGTCCGGCCGAGGGCGTCGACGCGGAGGAGCAGGCGGTCGTAGCGGTCCCAGGCCTGGCGGACCGTGTGGCCGAGAGGATCGGTCACGGAGACGACCTGCAGCTGCTCGTTGTACCGGTACGAGGTGGTCGCGCCGGTGGAATCGGTGTAGCGGGTCTCCGAGGCGGCGAGGTCGTAGGCGAACGTGGACGAGAGGAAACCGTCCGGGCCGACGGTGCGGACGACCCGGCCCGCGGGGTCGTACCCGTAGCCGAAGGTCGAACCGGTGCGATCGGTCCAGGACGTGATCCGGCCGTGGGCGTCGTAGCCGAACCTGCGCGGGATCCCCGAGGAGTCGGTGACCGAGGTGAGGTCCCCCGCACTGTCGTACGCGTAGGACATGACCGTGACGGGGCCCTCCGGCGTACGCAGCGCCATCTCCCGGACCCGCCCGGCCTCGGTGGTCAGGAGCACGGTGTAGCCGCACCCGTGGCTGACCGAGGCGGGGGCGCCGTCGGGGCGGCGCGAGAAGGTCACACGGTTGTGGTGGCGGTCCTCGATCGCCGTGAGCCAGTGGGCGGCGGAGGCGCGGTAGGGGCTTCCGGCGAAGTGGCGGGTCAGGCCGGAGCGCGGGTCGGTGATGGTGTACGTCGTCTCGTCCTCGTACTGACCGCCGTGCGCGAGGGGGAGGCGAGGTCCCTCCAGGGGGAGGACGGGCTCGCCCTCCGGCAGGGGCACCTGGGGATAGACCAGGACGGAGCCGTCCTGGCGCGTCCATACCGCTCCGTGGCCGCGTGGGTCGAGTTCGAGGCGCTCGTCGAGGGTGGAGGCCCAGCTGCGCCCGAACCAGTGGCCGTAGCGGTACTCCGAGAGATGGGTGCGCCGGAGGACCAGCGGGAGAACGCCGGGCAGGGACAGGTCCGTCTGCGGCAGGGTCATCTCACCGGTGACGACATCGACCGGGTCGTTCTCGCATGTCTTCTTGGAGAGGGGGATGCCGTTGCGCCGGGGCTCGTCCTTGGCGCCCAGCGGGGAATCCGGCTGCTTGCGGTCGGGCGTCGGCCCCTTTCCCGCACCGCCCTTTCCGCCGCCGCTGTCGTTGTCGTGGTCGCCCTTGCGCTGGCGGGCGAAGCGGTCACGGAGGTCGTCGTCGGTGTTCTTGTGGTCGACCGAGATCTGCTTGACGACCTTCGGGAGCGTCTGGCCGACGTGGTCGCCCATCGTCTTCGCGGCCTTGGTCAGGGCCTCCATCGCCTTGTCCGCGATCGGGTCGATCGCGTCGGCGATCGAGTCACGCCCCCGCGTGCGGCCGTGCGCGGTCTTCGCCTTCGTGAGTTTGCCCGCCGTCTTGCCGTGGATGCTCACGCTGACGGTGTTCAGCTGGGTGGAGGCGTGGGTGTGCTCGGCATGCTCGATGTGCAGGTTCTTCAGGCCGCCACCCGGGCCCTTGGAGCCCCCGCCGCCTCCGGCCGAGGCCAGGTGCATGGCCTCCTTGCCGGACTGCACCCCGTCCTTGAAACCGTCCGTACCCGCGCCCTTGGTCTGGTCGAGGTCCACCCCGTCCTGCAGCCCGAGCGCCACCGCGCCCAGCTGCACCACCAGGTCCGCCGCCATGCCCTCCAGGGCCGCCACCGCCGGCTCGGTCATCGCCGACACGACGTACCCGACGGCCTCCTCCACACACTCCTTGATCAGCCGCTTGACCACCTCCTGCGTGGCCCGCATCGCCCCCGCACCGATCAACGACGACAGACCGAACGTCACCGGGATCAGCGAGATCGCGATACCCGCCTCGGCGGCCAGATACCCCAGCTGCACCAGCGCCGCGAGCTTCATCCCCTCGATCGCGCCGGCCGCCGTGTCCAGACCGCCCGCGATCGTGCGGGCCGCACCGGAGATGTCCTTGATGTGCTTGGACTTGACCTTGGACCAGTGCTCGTTGAGCGCGTCCATCGACTCGCCCTGGCCCGAGGACAACAAGCGCTCGAAATGGTTGTTCGCGAGCTGACCGTCGTCCTCCAGGTCGTCCGCGAACTCCCGCAACGCGTCCGCCATCTCGCGGTACGCGTCCTCGTCGACGTTCGGCCAGGCCACACCGATCAGATCCAGCAGTGTGTCGGCCCAGTCCGGAACCGTGACAGCCACGACTTCCCTCCCCCGTGCATGGCGATCATGCCGTCGAACAGACGTACCACAGCGTTCGTCGTCCCCACCAGCAGAAATCTGGCCGCTCTTGGCGAACGCGAACGCGAACGTGAACGCGAACGCGCCGCGCCCCGGACAGGGGGCCGCGGCGCGTGGGGCCCGGCGGCGGCAAGGGCCGTGAGTGTCCGCCGCCGGGTGTCATGGGACGGGGCGCGTCAGCAGGCGCCGAGGTCCTTCCAGACGCCCCAGTCGCCGGTCGTGCCCGGCTCCTCGTTCTGGGTCCACCACTGGGCCTTCCACTGGTGGCCCTTGTGGGAGACCTCGTTGCCCGCGTTGTAGATCGTGCCGGCCACGTACGCCGGGGCGGTGCAGCCCGTGGTGGGCGGCGTCGTCGGAGTCGTGGTCGGGGGAGTCGTCGGCGCGGTGGTGGGCGGCGTGGTCGGGGGTGTGGTCGGCGGGGTGGTGGTGCCCGGCTCCACGACCGTCGTGCCGCGCGCCAGGTCACCGGCGAGGGCGTACGTCGTGCCGTTGATGTTCACCGTCCAGTTGGAGGGGGTGGACACCGGCAGGTAGTAGTTGAAGGCCAGGTCGACCGTCGCGCCCGGGGCCAGCGACTGCCAGGCCGGGAGCTTCAGGGAGACGCGGTGGAAGTCGCCCTTCAGGCCGCCCACGTTCGAGCCCGTGTGGTCGCTGCTGATGATCTTCGTGCCGAAGCCGGACTGGTCGGAGGCGTTGGCCGGGGCCGAGGTGCCGTAGTCGAACTGGAACTCCGTGCCACCGGGCAGCGTCGTCGCCGTGTTGTTGGTGATCTTGATCTTCGGCGTGATCGGGTAGTTCGAGTCGCCCAGCTTGAACTCGGTGAACTGGGTGTCGATCTTCACGGCCTGGGTCGGCAGGGTCGCGTTGGACTTCTTCGCGCCGTACGGGGTGGCCGCCTTGAACTTGTCGTACATCAGCGAGGTGAGCGTGGAGCCCATCTCGTACTGGCCCTTGGCCGCGTTCCAGCCGTAGTCGCCGGCCATCTCCCAGACCATCGTGCCGCCGATGCCCTTGTTCACCACGTAGTCGGCCTTCGCGGCCACCGACTGCTCGTCCTCGGTCGAGAGGAAGACCTTCTTCTCGGCGTTCCACAGCCACGGCGCGACCAGGGTCGAGTCGTACTTGCGGGCGTAGGTGCCGGTCAGCGTGGTGTTCGCGGGGAAGCCGTACTGGGTGACGTAGTCGCCGACGATCCCCTTCTCGAGGTTCTTGGCGTGCCACATCGGGTTGGAGCCGGCGGGCGACTCGACACCGTTGGTGTCCTTGTCGTGCCAGAGGTTGTCGATGCCGGTGGCGCCGTCGCCGCACTTGGTCAGGCCGGCTCCGGCCGGGCAGGTGGTCGCGGAGGCCTTGCCCCACAGGCCGTCGGTGCCGCCCTGCACGTTCTTGTGGCCGCGGGTGTAGTACGGCAGGCCGATGTTGATGCGGCCGGCCGGCATCGAGCCGCGGAAGTAGTGGTAGGCCCAGTCGGTGTTGAGGTAGCCGATGGAGCCGTACTGCGAGGAGCCGTAGACGTTCGCGGCGGCGAGCTCGGCGTCCTTGCCGTCGTCGAAGAGGGAGGCGTTGGGGCCGACGTACTCGTTCCAGGCGCCGTGCAGGTCGTAGGACATGATGTTGACGTAGTCCAGGTACTTCTGCATCTGGAAGGTCTCCATGCCGCGCAGCAGGTAGCCGGAGGAGGGGGCGGCGACGGTCAGCAGGTAGTGCCTTCCATCGGCGGCGCCGGCCGTGTCCAGCTTCTCGCGCAGGGACTTCATGAGGGCCGCGTAGCCCTGCACGAGTCCGGCGCGGCGCGCGTTGGCGAGCTGCCAGTCGAGCGGGTTGCCGGCGTCCTTCATCGTGGTCGGGTACTCGTAGTCGATGTCGACGCCGTTGAACCCGTACTTGCGGATGAAGTCGACGGCCGAGTTCGCGAAGGTGTCGATGCCGGCCTGGTTGACCGAACCGTCGGCGTTGGTGGCCATCGCGTAGAAGCCGCCGGAGCCGACCCGGTCGCCGTTGTCCGCGAAGTAGCCGCCGGTCTCCGCCCAGCCGCCGACCGAGATCAGCGTCTTGACGTTCGGGTGCTGCTTCTTGAACTTGTTGAGCAGGTTGAAGTGACCCTTGTAGGGGTACGCGGCGTCCATCTCGGCGCCGGCCACACCGGGCCAGGTCATCCCGGTGGCGGCGTTGTCCGGGCCGTCCGTGCCCACGGAGAGCTTGTTGTCGCCGCCGATGTGGCCGAAGGCGTAGTTGATGTGGGTGATCTTGTCCCACGGGATGTCCTTGGCCAGGTACGCGGGCTGGCCGTTCTTGCCGGTGCGCCAGCCGGTGAAGTAGCCGATGACCCGGCGCTGGTGGTCCGCGCCCATCTTCTCGCGGCCCTCGGTGTCGTAGACCGAGCAGTACGGGACGTCGACGCCCGGGGTCTTGTAGAGCCCGTCGGGGCGACAGGACTCGTTGTCGGCCGCGTACGAGACGCCGCCGGAGAGCGAGCCGAGCAGCAGCCCGGCGACGGCCGCGCCGGACGCGAGCAGCGAGGCTCTCTTGGTCGTGGGGGACAGCACGATCGGGTCCTCCTCGGGGAGGGGAAGAAAACACGCAACGAACAAGGGGGTGGTACGTGTTGGGGCCGTGGAGTGCGCACGCCGACGGACCGTTACCTCGGAGGTGACACGGAGATTAAGAGGACTAGACCAGTGCGTCAATAGGTCTGGACCAAAGAAGGCAACTGTGGCAGCCTGTGAGCCAGCCCACAGGGCCCGGGCCTATCGCCTCACGAAGGTCGTGGCACACTGGCCCTGTATCAGCAGCAGCGCACTCCGGGGTCGGTGTAATTCCGAACCGGCGGTATAGTCCGCGACCCGTCCGCAAGCCAGCGGCCGGTTGACCAGGTGAGATTCCTGGACCGACGGTGAAAGTCCGGATGGGAGGCAGTGCGCGGCGGGTGACCCCTTACAGGGGTGTGCCGGCCGTACGTCCGCTGGTCGCCGTGTCGTACTCGATCGGCGTACCCGCAGGACAGCGGCCTCGGCGCACCCTGTGCGAGGCGTCCTTCCCGCTCTCTGTCGTCATCGACAGGCCCCGGAGTCCGTGCCCGAAGAGGCAGGAGGACCCGGTGGCCCAGCAGGCCGACATCACCGCCATGCGACGCGCCGTCGAGCTCGCCGCACGCGGTCTCGGCGCCACCAGCCCCAACCCGGTCGTCGGGTGCGTCATCACCGACGCCTCGGGCCACCAGGTCGGCGAAGGCTTCCACCAGCGCGCCGGCGGCCCCCACGCCGAGGTCCACGCCCTGCGCGCGGCCGGCGTCCTGGCCCGCGGCGGCACCGCGTACGTCACCCTCGAACCCTGCAACCACACCGGCCGCACCGGCCCCTGCGCCCAGGCCCTGGTCGAGGCCGGGATCAGCCGGGTCGTGTACGCGGTCGCCGACCCGAACCCGCAGGCCACGGGCGGTGCCGACACCCTCCGCGCCGCCGGGATCGAGGTCGGGCAGGGCCTCCTGGAGAACGAGGCCGAGGCCGGCAACATCGCCTGGCTCACCTCCGTGCGCCGCGGCCGCCCCTTCGTCCGCTGGAAGTACGCCGCCACCCTCGACGGCCGCGTCGCCGCCGCCGACGGCACCTCCCGCTGGATCAGCTCCGCCGAGTCCCGGGCCGACGTCCACCGGCTGCGCGCCGAGGCCGACGCCGTCGTCGTCGGCTCCGGCACCGCCCGCACCGACGACCCCCATCTGGCCGTACGGGGCATCGAAGGCGCCGTACAGCCGCTGCGGGTCGTCGTCGACACGGAGGCGACCGCCGTGAAGCCCGGCGCCCGGGTCCTCGACGAGGCCGCCCCCACCCTGATCGCGATCGCCGAGGACGCCGAGACCACCCTCACGGACGTCGTACGGCTCCCCAGGGCCGAGCGCGGCCTCGCCGTCCCCGCCCTCCTGGACGCCCTGCACGCGCGCGGTGTCCGCTCGATCCTCCTCGAAGGCGGCCCCGCCCTCGCGGGCGCCTTCGTCGCCGCGGGCGCCGTCGACCAGGTCGTCGGCTACCTCGCCCCGGTCCTCCTCGGCGCGGGCCCCGCCGCCCTCGCCGACGCCGGAATCACCACCCTCACCGACGCGTTGCGGCTCGACATCACCGAGACCGCGCACATCGGATCCGACATCCGCATCACCGCCACCCTCAAGGGAGCCTGACCGTGTTCACCGGAATCGTCGAAGAACTGGGCGAGGTCGTCGCCGTCGAGCAGCTGGAGGACGCCTCCCGCTTCCGACTGCGCGGCCCCCTGGTCACGGAAGGCGCCCAGCACGGCGACTCCATCGCCGTCAACGGTGTCTGTCTCACGGTCGTCGAGCACGGCGACGGCGAGTTCACCGCCGACGTCATGGCCGAGACCCTCAAGCGGTCCAGCCTCGGCGCCCTCGAAGTCGGCTCCCGCGTCAACCTGGAGCGGCCCATGGCCGTCGGCGGCCGCCTCGGCGGTCACATCGTCCAGGGCCACGTCGACGGCACCGGCACGATCCTGGAGCGGACCCCGTCCGAGCACTGGGAACTGGTCAAGGTCGGCCTGCCCGCCCACCTCTCCCGGTACGTCGTCGAGAAGGGCTCGATCACGGTCGACGGCGTCAGCCTCACCGTCGTCGAGGTCGCCGACGACTGGTTCACCATCAGCCTCATCCCGACCACCCTCGACCTGACCACGCTCGGCATCAAGCAGTCCGGCGCCCCGGTCAACCTCGAAGTGGACGTCATCGCCAAGTACGTCGAGCGGCTGCTCGGCACCGACGCCAAGGAGAACGAGAAGTGAACTGGCTCAACTCCCAGGCGTTCACCGTCTTCGGCCAGCACATCATGTGGTCCGACATGATCGGCAACACGATCGGCCTCATAGCGCTCGCGCTCGGCTGGCGCCGCTCCATCCTCACCTGGCCCGCCCAGCTGCTCTCCGGCGTCATCCTCGTCGGCGCCTACGCCTCCGCCCACCTCGCCGGCGGCGTCGGCAAGCAGCTCCTCGTCATCGGCGTCGCCGCCTGGGGCTGGTGGCAGTGGAACCGCGGCAGGCAGCAGGCACAGGACGGCTCCATCGCCGTCCGCTTCGCCACCTGGAAGGAGCGCGGCCTGCTCCTCGCGGGCGCGGCCCTCGGCACCCTCGCCGTCGGCGGCCTCTTCACCCTCTACCCGTCGCTCTCCTGGAGCCCCTGGGCCGACGCGTACATCTTCGTCGGCACCCTCGTCGCGATGATCGCCCAGGCCCGCGGCCTCGTCGAGTTCTGGTTCGCCTGGCTGCTCGTCGACCTCGTCGGCGTCCCGCTCGCCTTCAACAGCGGCCTCGCCTTCTCCGGCCTCGTCTACGTCATCTACTTCGCCCTCGTCATCTGGGGCATGCGCGACTGGTGGCTCCGGACGCGCACGACCTCCGCTCTGGAAGGAGCCACCGCATGAGCGCGCTGCCCCTCTGGGACGCCACCGACCTCGCCCTCGACCCCGTCGAGCAGGCCATCCGCGACATCGCCGCCGGCCGCCCCGTCGTCGTCGTCGACGACGAGGACCGCGAGAACGAGGGCGACCTCGTCATCGCCGCCGAGAAGGCCACCCCCGAGATCGTCGCCTTCATGATGAGCGAGTGCCGCGGCCTGATCTGCGCCCCCATGGAGGACGAGGAGCTGGAGCGCCTCGAACTCCCGCAGATGGTCGAGCACAACACCGAGTCGATGCGGACCGCCTTCACCGTCTCCGTCGACGCGTCCCCCGCCCACGGCGTCACCACCGGCATCTCCGCCGCCGACCGCGCCACCACCCTGCGGATGCTGGCCTCCGGCAGCCACGAGCCCTCCGACTTCGTCCGCCCCGGTCACATCTTCCCGCTGCGCGCCAAGCCCGGCGGCGTCCTCGTCCGCAACGGACACACCGAGGCCGCCGTCGACCTCGCCCGCCTCGCCGGGCTCCGCCCGGCCGGCGCGATCGTCGAGATCGCCGGCGAGGACGGTGTGATGCTGCGCCTGCCCGAGCTGGTCCCCTTCGCCCGCAAGCACGGCCTGACGATCATCTCCATCGAGGACCTGATCGCCTACCGGCGCTCCGCCGAGCCGACCGTCCGCCGCGAGGCCGAGGTCCATCTCCCCACCGCACACGGTGAGTTCACCGCGTACGGCTACCGCTCCACCGTCGACGGCGTCGAGCACGTCGCCCTCGTCCACGGCGAGATCGGCGACGGCGAGGACGTCCTCGTCCGGGTCCACTCCGAGTGCCTCACCGGCGACATCTTCCACTCGCTGCGCTGCGACTGCGGACCCCAGCTCCAGGCCTCCATGGACCGGATCACCGAGGCCGGGCGCGGCGTCGTCGTCTACCTGCGCGGCCACGAGGGCCGCGGCATCGGCCTGCTGTCCAAGCTGCGCGCGTACGAGCTCCAGGAGCGCGGCCGCGACACCCTCGACGCCAACCTGGAGCTCGGCCTGCCCGCCGACGCCCGCGACTACGCCGCGGGCGCGCAGATCCTCGGCGACCTCGGCGTCCGCAGCCTGCGCCTGATGACCAACAACCCCGACAAGATCGACGCCCTCACCCGGCACGGCCTGCGGGTCGAGGGCCGCGAGCCCATGCCGGTCCAGGCCGGCGAGCACAACCTCCGGTACCTGCGCACCAAGCGGGACCGGATGGGGCACGACCTGCCCTGGCTGGACGGCTCCCCGGCCTCCACCTGCGGCAACCAGTAATCACGTACGTACGAAATCGGCTAGGAGAGACATGAGCGGCAAGGGCGCACCCGTCCTCAGCGTGAAGAACTGCGGCGACCTCCGGGTCGCGGTCATCGCGGCGCAGTGGCACGAGAAGATCATGGACGGTCTCGTCGACGGCGCCCTGCGCGCCCTGAGCGAGCTCGGCATCGACGAGCCGACGCTGCTGCGCGTCCCCGGCAGCTTCGAGCTCCCGGTCGTGGCGAAGGTCCTCGCCGGGCGCGGCTACGATGCCATCGTGGCGCTCGGCGTCGTCATCCGCGGCGGAACGCCGCACTTCGAGTACGTGTGCCAGGGCGTCACCCACGGCCTCACCCAGGTCTCGATCGACACCGGCGTACCCGTCGGATTCGGTGTCCTCACCGTCGACAACGAGGAGCAGGCGCTCGACCGGGCCGGCCTCGAGGGATCCTCCGAGGACAAGGGCCACGAAGCGGTCACCGCCGCCGTCGCCACCGCCACCACGCTGCGCACGGTCAGCGAACCCTGGCGCTAGTCACGCGACCCTTACCCCGTACCCTTAGGACCATCATGGCGAACAAAACCTTCGAAGAGCTCTTCGCGGAGCTCAAGCTCAAGGCAGAGACCGGCGACCCGGCCACCTCCCGCACCGCGGAGCTGGTGGACAAGGGCGTCCATGCCATCGGCAAGAAGGTCGTCGAGGAGGCCGCCGAGGTCTGGATGGCCGCCGAGTACGAGGGCAAGGAAGCCGCCGCCGAGGAGATCTCGCAGCTGCTGTACCACGTCCAGGTGATGATGGTCGCCCGCGGGATCTCGCTCGACGACGTCTACGCCCACCTCTGAGCACACGCGTCCCACACTCCCCAGAACTCCCAGGCAAAGGAAGCTGACCCCATGCTGCGCATCGCCGTCCCCAACAAGGGTTCCCTCTCCGGACCTGCGTCGGCAATGCTCCATGAGGCCGGCTACCGCCAGCGCAAGGAGTCCAAGGAGCTGGTGGTGATCGACCCCGACAACGAGGTCGAGTTCTTCTACCTGCGGCCGAAGGACATCGCGATCTACGTCGCCTCCGGGAAGCTGGACATCGGCATCACCGGCCGTGACCTGCTCCTGGACTCCGGAGCCAGCGCCGAGGAGATCCTCGCGCTGAACTTCGGCCGCTCCACCTTCCGCTACGCCACCCGCCCGGGCACCGCGAACGGTCCCGAGGACTTCGGCGGCATGACGATCGCCACCTCCTACGAGGGCATCGTCGCCAAGCACCTCGCCGACCAGGGCATCGACGCCTCCGTCGTCCACCTGGACGGCGCGGTCGAGACCGCGATCCAGCTGGGCGTCGCCCAGGTCATCGCGGACGTCGTGGAGACCGGCACCAGCCTGCGCAACGCGGGCCTCGAGGTCATCGGCGAGCCGATCCTGACCTCCGAGGCCGTCGTCATCCGCCGCCACGGCGCCACCGACGACCACCCGCAGGTGCAGCAGTTCATGCGCCGCCTGCAGGGCGTCCTCGTCGCCCGCAGCTACGTGATGATGGACTACGACTGCCGGGCCGAGCACCTGGAGCAGGCCGTCGCCCTCACCCCGGGCCTGGAGTCGCCGACCGTCTCCCCCCTGCACAACGAGGGCTGGGTCGCCGTCCGCGCGATGGTCCCCGCCAAGGAGGCGCAGCGGATCATGGACGACCTGTACGAGATCGGCGCCCGCGCCATCCTCACCACCGCCATCCACGCCTGCCGCCTCTGACGGCTGCCGGCCCGCACGTCCCACCAGGCACTGAGGAACCCCCGATGTCGCAGCCCACGACGCCCACCCTCCCGGTCACCTTCCGCCCCGGTCGCACCCGGGCGATCCTGCTGACCATGGGCCTGGCGATGTTCGTCGTCATCACCGCCGTCGCGATGATGCTGGAGCGGCTGGGACCGGGGGAGCGCGTCAGCTTCGTCTTCACCGCCGCGCTGCTCTCCGGAGTCCTCGTCCTGCTGAGCCGTCCCAAGGTCGTCGCCGACGACGAGGGCGTCACGGTCGTCAACATCACCAGGACCCGGCGCCTCGCCTGGGCGGAGATCCTCAAGGTCAACCTCCGCCCCGGCGACCCCTGGGTCTTCCTCGACCTGAGCGACGGCACCAGCCTGCCCGCGCTGGGCATCCAGCCCGGCATCGCCAAGGAATCGGCGATCCGCGACGCCCGCGCCCTGCGGGCCCTCGCGGACAGCCACGGAACGGGCGCGGAAACCGGCTGAGACCCCGAGCCGTACCCGGGGAATCCCCGGTCCGTCCCCCATCCGGGGCCGACCCCCTGCCCCTCGGGGCATGTCCGTGACTACTCTGGAGACGGTGGTGCCGAGCGGCACCACCGTCTCGCGTGTGCAGGGCCGCAGCCGCGGCCCGCGAGACCACCCAACGACTTGAGGAGTGACTCCCTCCAGCAATGGACGGATCGTCCGGTAGTACCTGCGCCGCCCCCTCCCCGGAGGCGGCGGCATGATCGTCTCCCTTCTGCTGCTCGTCGCGGCCTTCCTCCTGATCCTCGCCAACGGCTTCTTCGTCGCCGCCGAGTTCGGTCTCGTGACCGTCGAGCGCGCCGAGGCCGAGCGGGCCGCGGCCGCCGGCGACCGGCGCGCCCGCACCGTCGTCACCGCGCTGCGCGAGCTCTCCTTCCAGCTCTCCGGCACCCAGCTCGGCATCACGATCACCTCGCTCGTCGTCGGCATGCTCGCCGAGCCCGCGCTCGCCGGGCTGCTGCACGGGCCGCTCACCGCGACCGGACTGCCCGACGGGGCCGTCTCCGGGGTCTCGGTGGTGATCGGGATGCTGCTCGCCTCCGCCGTCCAGATGGTGGTCGGCGAGCTCGTACCGAAGAACTGGGCGGTCTCCCGGCCGCTCCAGGTCGCCCGCTTCGTCGCGACCCCGCAGCGCCACTTCTCGGCACTGTTCCGGCCGGTGATCTCCCTGCTCAACAGGGTCGCCAACCGGCTGGTACGGCTCCTGGGCGTCGAGCCCACCGAGGAGCTGGACTCGGTCCGCACCCCCGGCGAGCTCGTCTCGCTGGCCCGGCACTCGGCCCAGGCCGGCGCCCTGGAACAGGACACCGCCGACCTCTTCGTACGGACCCTGACCCTCGGCGGCCTCACCGCCGAGCAGGTCATGACCCCGCGCGTGAAGGTGAGCGCCCTCCAGTGGGACGCCACCGCGGCCGACGTCCTCAACCTCACCCGGGCCACCGGCCTCTCGCGCTTCCCGGTCTACCGCGACCGCATCGACGAGATCGTCGGCATGGTCCACCTCAAGGACGCGCTCGCCGTCGCCCCGCACGCCCGCCTGCGCACCCCCGTCGGACGGATCGCGGTCCCGCCGCTCCTCGTCCCCGAGACGCTGCCCGCCCAGCCGCTCCTGGAGCGGCTGCGCCGGGAGCAGCCGATCGCGGTGGTCGTCGACGAGTACGGCGGCACGGCCGGGGTCGTCACCCTGGAGGACATCGTCGAGGAGCTCGTCGGCGAGGTCCGCGACGAGCACGACACCGCCGCCGACGGGCGGCCCGAGCTGGCCGCGGCGCCCGCCGAGGACGGCCGTCCCGCCTGGGAGGCCGACGGCTCCTGCCGCGTCCACACCCTGCGCCGGATAGGCCTCGACGTGCCCGACGGGCCGTACGAGACCGTCGCCGGGCTCGTCGCGGATCTCCTCGGGCGCATCCCGGCCCCCGGGGACCGGGCCGAGCTCCCCGGCTGGCGGCTCTCGGTGCGCCAGGTCGACCGCTACCGCGCCGAGCGCGTACGGATCGTCCGGACGACCCCCGACCCTGACTCGGCCGAGGTGTCCGGCACCGGCACGGACCCGCTCGGGACGCCGGTCTCCGCCCAGGTGCCCGGCCCGGTGCCCGTCGCGGCGGAGGCGGTCCGATGAGCACGCTGCAACTCCTCTTCGCCGTCCTCCTGGTCCTCGCCAACGGCTTCTTCGTCGGGGCCGAGTTCGCCCTCGTCTCCGTCCGGCGCAGCCAGATCGAGCCGCTCGGGGGCGCCAGGGCCAAGCAGGTCCTGCACGGCCTGGAGAACCTGCCGCAGATGATGGCCGCCGCCCAGTTCGGCATCACCGTCTGCTCCCTGACGCTCGGCGCCGTCGCCGAGCCGACCGTCGCCCAGCTCCTCGAACCGGTCTTCCACTCGATCGGTGTCCCGGAGGGGCTGATCCATCCGCTCGGCTATGTCATCGCCCTCGCCGCGGTCGTCGTCCTCCACCTCGTCATCGGCGAGATGGTCCCGAAGAACCTGGCGATGGCCGACCCCGAGCGCACCGCCCTCTGGCTCGCCCCCGGGCTCGTCGGCTTCGCCCGGCTCTGCCGACCGGTCACGGCCGCGCTCGGGGCCTGCGCCCGGCTGGTCCTGCGGGCGTTCAAGGTCGAGCCGAAGGACGAGGTGGAGGCGGTCTTCACCAGCGTCCAGCTCGGCCGTCTCGTCGAGGACGCGGGCCAGGCGGGACTGCTCGACCCGGTCGAGCAGGAGCGCCTGGAGGACGCCCTCGAACTGGGCAGCCGCCCGGTGACGGACGTCCTCATCGCCCCCGCCTCCCTTGTCACGGTCCCGCCGTCGGTCACCCCGCGCGAGATCGAGGAGCTGACCGTACGGACCGGGTACTCCCGCTTCCCGGTCCGCGCCGAGGGCCGGGCGACCTTCATGGGCTTCGTGCACGTGAAGGACGTCCTGGACCTGGAGGAGCGGGAGCGGGCGGTGCCGCAGCGGCTGTGGCGCCCGATGGCGACGCTCCGCGCAGAACTGCCGCTCGACGACGCCCTCACCGTGATGCGCCGCGCCGCCACCCATCTGGCGCAGGTCGCGGACGGCTCGGGCCGGATCCTCGGCCTGGTCGCCCTGGAGGACGTCCTGGAGATGCTGGTGGGCGAGGTCCGCGACCCCGCCCACCGCGTGCAGCCGGTCTAGGGCCCGGCCTGACCCGAAAGGCAGGCCCTAGTACCCCGGGGGCTCCTGCTGCGGGCCGCGGTCGACCGGACCGCGGCCCGACAGCACCTCGCCGTACGCCTGCATGAGGTCGGCGAGCCGGAGGGTCGCGAGGTCCTCCCGGGTCGGGGTCGACGGGTACCCGGAGAGCCGCAGGTCCCGGTAGGCGCAGGACTTCTCGTACAGGGTCCGCAGGAAGCGGCCGTTGCCGAGCTCGTCGATCCAGCCCTGCTCGACGACGTGCCCGCTGATCGACCGGAGCTCGTCCCGGGCCTCCTCGTCCCAGCCGTCCCCGTTGGCCGCCGCGAGGACCTCGCCGATGGCGGTGAGCTCCAGCGGCCGGTACGAGGGGAAGTCGACCCGGGTGGTGAACCGGGAGGACAGACCCGGGTTGGTGCTGAGCAGCCGGTCCATGCCCTCGGGGTAGCCGGCCAGGATGACCACGAGGTGGTCGCGGTTGTCCTCGGCGCGCTTGAGCAGCACCTGGAGGGCCTCGTCCCCGTACGCGTCGCCCTTGCTGTAGCCGGTGTTGGACAGCGCGTAGGCCTCGTCCACGAACAGCACGCCGCCGACCGCCGAGTCGATCAGCTCGTTGGCCTTGACCGCCGTCTGGCCCAGGAACTCGCCGACCATGTCGGCCCGTTGGGCCTCCACGAGATGATCGCCGCCGAGCAGTCCGAGCGCGTAGAACACCCGGCCCAGGATCCGGGCGACCGTGGTCTTCCCGGTGCCCGAGGGGCCGGAGAAGACGAAGTGCCGCTTCGGCGGCTGGACCGGAAGGCCCTGACCGGCCCGGAGTCGCGCCATCTCCAGCTGCGCCGAGAGTGCCTTGACCTGGCGCTTGACCGGTTCGAGGCCGACCATGCCCTCCAGCTCGGCGAGCGCCTCCGCGAGGAGCGCCGGATCGGTGGGGCCGGCCGGGAAGCGGGGCGGCATCGGCTGGCCGGGCAGCGGGGCCTTCTGCCGTACGGTCTCCGGCGGGGTGACGGGGGCGGCCGGCGGCACCGGCTCGGGCGCGAGCAGCAGCCCGTCCCCGAGTCCGCCGGCGTCGGGCTCGGCTCCCGGCACGGTGTCCACGGCGTCCTGGCCGAGGCCCCCGCCGAGGGTGCCCAGCGCGACCGTCGCGAGGCCGGCCGGGTCGTCCACGCCGTCGTAGCCCTCGAACCCGTCGTACTCGGCGATCGCCGCGAGCCGGGCGGCCGTGTCCATGAACGCCGGGTCGATCCGGTGCACGGCCCGGTAGAGGGGCAGTGCGGCGGCGCTGCGCCCCGTGCCCTCGTGGGCCCGGGCGAGCCAGTAGCGCAGCTCCTTGCGCTGCGGCTGCTCGCTGCGGCACCGCATCAGGGAGGCCGAGAGGAGCGGCTCGGCCTGGGTGTACATCTCCAGGCGGACCCGGGCCATGCCGCCGAAGAGCCCCGCCTCGATGCCGAGCAGCGGGTCGTCGACGAGGGTCTCGGTGTGCCGGACGAGCTGGTCCCAGTCCTTGACGAGATAGGCGCGGCAGGCGTGCAGGAAGCGCACCTGCGGGTCGGTGTCGACCGGGGGGAGGCCCGCGAGGGCGCGGTCGAGCTCCGGCACGTGGCGGCCGTCGAGCCAGTGGGAGGCGTGCGCGAGCAGCAGGTCGCGCGGGCTCTCCAGGACCGGCTGCACCCACCAGCCCAGCCAGTACCAGGAGTTCAGGGTGCGCCGGTAGCGGGACCGCTGCTCGCCGAAGCGATCGCGGTTGCGGTACATGCGCAGCAGCGCGGTCGTGGTGTCGACCCGGAGCGCGTGCAGCCCGAGCCAGGCGTCCGCCATCCCGGGGTCGATCCGTACCGCCGTCCGGAACTCGTCCTCAGCCTGCGGATACGCGCCCATCGTGTAGGCGTCGACTCCGCGCAGCCAGGCGAGCTCGGCCGGGGCCTGCGAGCCCTGCGTGCCGATGTCCATCGGGTCCCCCACAACCGTCATCGCATGGACGGGATTTGACCGCACCTGGGGCATCGTACCTGCGCAGGGGGTGCGCGCTTAAGGAGAAGCGCATGATCCGGAAGCGGTGACCCTGGGTGAGCATCAGAGGTCGCGGAGGGGGTGGAAGAGGGCCTGGAGAGGGCCTGGAGAGGTGCCTGAGAGGGCTTCCGGGGCAGAACGAAGCCCCCGATCACGGGGGAACAACCGGGGGCTTCGTGTCTGCGGCGGCTCCGAAAAGCCGCACATTCAGAACGTAAGACCTGTACGGCCCGTCGGTCAAGCGAAGTTGAGGCACTTGCGGAAGCGGACTTCCGGCCCCTCAGTTCACGGACATGAAGCCGTCACGGTGCGTGATGATCTGGTGCGCGCCCGCTGTCACGACCGGCCCGGGAAGCCAGTCGTACCCCTCCTGGCACTCCCGTACCAGGGTGTCGGCGAAGGGCCGGGACGGGTCCTCGGTGAAATGGCGAGTCTCCGCCACGGTCCAGCCGTCCCAGAAGGAGGCCTGCTCCGGCCCGTCCCGCCGGCGCCCGCGCTCCCAGGACTCCCCGGCGCCGCGCTCCATCCACAGCAGCCACGCCAGGAACGGCCGCACCACCCGCCGGCCGGCGCCGACGCCCTCGACGAGGACCACCGGGGCCGGGGGCAGCGCCCGCGCCTCCCCGAAGCGTCGCAGCCGCCAGTCGTACGGGCGGTAGGCCGCGGTCTCGCCCCGCGAGAGCGGCTCCAGCACCTGCTCCCGCAGCCGGCCGGTCCACGCGAAGAGCTCCTCGTGCGTGGCCAGGTCGTCGAGGTGGAGGACGGGGGCGTCGCCGAGGGCGGCGGAGAGGCGGGCCGCCAGGGTGGACTTGCCGGAGCCCGCGTGGCCGTCGACCGCGACCAGCCGGACCGGTCCGCAGGAGGGCGGCAGCCGGAGCAGCGCGTGCGCCGCGCGGTCGAGGTCGTTCATGGCCCCAGGGTAGGGGAGCGGGGACCGCCGCAGGTCAGGGAGGTGCCACCGTCAGTGGTAGAGACCAATATTGGTGCGGCGACGCGAGGCGAAGTGCTGGCGGAGGCCCCCGGGGAGCCGGGATAGTGGGCCCGCGCAGCCCCGCCCGTCCACCGGTGCAGAGGCCGGTACGCCGAGGCCTCGGCACTTTCGTACGCCCACCGTTCTCGACTGGGGGTCACCGCCCATGACCAGCTCCACCCCGCGCAGAACCGTCCTCGCCGCCGCGCTCGCGGCCGCCGCGGGAACGGCCGCCGCCGGCCCCGCCACCGCCGCGGGACCCCTCGCGGCGGCCGGCCCCGACTGCGCCGCCTCCGACTGCGCGGCCGACGGCGCCGAGCGGGGCCACGCCCCCGCCGCCGGGCTCGTCGACAACCGCTTCTGGTCCTCGTACACCGACTGGAGGTGCGGCGCGGCGGCCGGCACGCAGGCGGTCGCCGGTCTCCGCCCCGGCCTTGTCCTCGCCACCCCCGCGGGACGCGTCGACTACACCGACCCGCACACCGGCCGCACCTCCGCCTGGGAGTACGCGACCTGGACCTCGCCCGTCCACACCTCGACCGTGCCCGCCACCGAGGTCATCGCCTCCTGGAACGCACGGACGCCGCCCGGCACCTGGCTCCAGGTCGAACTGTCCGGCACGTACTCCGACGGGACGGCGACCCCCTCGTACGTACTGGGCCGCTGGGCCTCCGGCGACGACGACATCCGGCGCACCTCGGTCGACGACCAGACCGACGGCAGGAGCACCGTCTGGACCGACACCTTCGCGATCGACGACGCGGCGAGCGGCCTGCGGCTGCGCTCGTACCGGCTGCGCCTCACCCTCTACCGCACCCCGGGCAGCGACCTCACCCCGACGGTCTGGCGGCTCGGCGCCATGGCCTCGGACATCCCGGACCGCTTCACCGTCGAGGCCTCCGAGCCCGGCCTCGCCCACGAGCTGGCCGTCCCGCGCTACTCCCAGAACACCCACGTCGGCCAGTACCCCGAGTACGACAACGGCGGCGAGGCGTGGTGCAGCCCGACCTCCTCCCAGATGATCGTCGAGTACTGGGGACGCCGGCCCTCGGCCGAGCAGCTGGCCTGGGTGAACCCGGCCTTCGCCGACCCGCAGGTCTGCCACGCGGCCCGCTTCACCTACGACCACCAGTACCAGGGCTGCGGCAACTGGCCCTTCAACGCCGCCTACGCGGCCACCTACCCCGACATGAACGCCGTGGTCACCAGGCTGCGCTCGCTCACGGAACTCGAATCGCTGGTCGGCGTCGGCATCGCGGCCATAACGTCCCAGTCCTTCCGCAAGGAGGAACTGACGGGCGCCGGGTACGGCACCTCGGGCCACCTGATGACGGTCATCGGCTTCACGGCGGAAGGCGACATCATCGCCAACGACCCCGCCTCACCCAGCAACGAGGCCGTCCGCCGGGTCTACCGACGCCGCGAGTGGGAGAACATCTGGCTCCGCACCAAGCGTTATGACGCAAACGGCAAGGTCAGAGGCGGTACGGGGGGTGTCTGCTACATCTTCTGGCCGGTCAAGTCAGCACCAAGTCAGCACCGCGCACTGCAGGCACTCGGCCTGGTGTGAGCATGTGCGGCCCGACGGTCGTCTCGACGACCTGACGGCAGCGCTCCTGGCCGTCCTGCGTGAGGTGGCCGTACCGGTCCACCGTGACCTTGATCGAACGATGTCCGAGCCAGCGAGACACCTCGTGAATGGACACTCCGTTGGTCAGGGCCACGGTGGTCCATTTATGCCGCAAGTCGTGCGGGTTGTATGCGGGAAGCTCGAGCCGCTTGATGGCGCGGTCCCACGACTTGCGTAGAAGATCGGGATACGGCATTCCGCCGCTCGCATTGCGGATCGGAAGCCGGTCGATGAATGGCTCAAGGGAAGCAGGCACGGGTATGTCGCGCCACTCGCCTTCTTTTCGATGCTTCAACGGAGCGTATTTTGGCGTGTACTTCCCGGAGGTGTCCTTGTAGCGAATCACCTGCCGCCGGATTCGCAGGGTCCCGTCGCGCATGTCCTCCGGGAAGACTCCCAGAGATTCCCCTATACGAAGTCCGCAACATGTCATGAGCCATACCGCCGGAGACAGGCGAGGCCCGATCTCCTTGGCGATGGCGGTTATCTCGTCGAAGCTGGGAAGTTTCCTGTCGTCGACAGGAATGACGGGGTTCTCCAGCTTCTCGGCCTGCGTCATGGGATTCACTGGAATCCGCCTGTGGCGCACAGCGTGGGAGAACAGCGCCGAGAGTGCTATGTGCCGGGACTCGATGGTGTTGAGGGCCGCCCCATCCCGGCGCCAACGTGCGTACAGGCCCTCGATGTCCGCCGCGGTGACCTGCGAGATCATCTTGCTCCCCAGGTAGGGGACCACGTGGAGGCGGACGATGCGCTCGTACGACTCGAGGGTGCCGGCGGAAGCGGTCTTCTTCGCGAGCCAGTCGTCCGCGTACCGGCGGAGCGACACCTTGCCGGCGTCGGGGTCGACGTAGATGTTCTCGCGCTTGTCGCCTTCCATCTTGGTGGCGAAGTCGACCGCGTCCTTCTTCCGGGCGAACGACTTCTCCCACTGACGCCCGGTACGTCCGCCCGGCTCCCTGTAGCGGACGGTCCACCGCTTTCCGGACACGACAGAACCGTTGTCGATGATTTGAGCCAACCTGTTCACCCATCTCCGCTCACACGGTCGTTGGCCGTGTCTTTCGGTGTGGGTGGTGTTGTAGTCGATGTTTCCGGCCGCGCCAAATTCCTGAGCGCGTGAAGATTTGACGACCCGCGTCCTCGCACGCGGGCGAGCGGTGAGCGGAGCGCTGAGGTGGCGAATGAGCAGCGCCTCCAGCTCAGGGGTCAACTCCAGGGACTCGTGGAAGGGGCGAGAAGGGGGGCGTCGTCCCCGGGGGCGTGAGCGCCGTCCTACTGGTGGCCTTCTGGAACGTGATCTGGCCCTATCTCGTCGGTGCGCACGTTCTCGGCGGCAGGTGGTGGTTGTGGCGCACCGATCGGTTCATCCGGGCGGTGATCGGCAGTGGGACCGTCCAGGGGGGGGCAGATCCGATCTCCACGGACAAGAGCCACTCGCTCCAGGCCCCGCGACCCGCACAGTTTCAGGAGCGTGCACCGGCCGCGGCGCGATTCAGCCACTCCAACGCCCTCTGACCCGATCTAACTTTCTGTACGCGGTCCACGTTCCGTAAGTTACTTGAGGGACTACCAACGGGGGAGACGCATGGCCTGGGATGAATGGGAGCAGATCAAGGCGGACACGACAGCCCACCAATCCGCGTCGACGCGCCTGAACCAGCTCGCCCCGGCGGCGGGAGGCGGCGGTGCCGGCAAGCCGGACATGGCCTCCAGCCCGGCGGCCAAGAAGGCGGCGGTGAAAGTGATCGACGACGACCTGGAGCCGGGGGTCACGAGGGACGGCAAGCACGCGTCCGAGACCACGGGTGCTGTGGTCAAGGCGTTCGGGGCGCAGGATGGCCACGGCTGGGACACCTCCGGCGCGCTGAAGAGAGCCCACGAGACGTGGGAGAAGCAAGTCAAGATGCTGCTAGGCCGCCTGTCCTCGGAGAAGCAGGCCCTCAGCGCGACCGGCATCAGCATGCAGAACAACGAACTCGACATCGCCGCCCGACTGGCCCGCCAGTCGCGGATCCAAGGCATCTGACGGGCCGACAGTCCGGCCGCAGGGGAGTCATGCCGACCTATCACGAAGCCATGAGCACCGACCTGTCCACGCTGACCGCCGCCGCGGGCAAGTGGGAGGAGATGGCCGCCAAGTTCAAGACGCTCGAGGACCAGTACGAGAAGGACGTCCACGGCGTCTCGCTCGGAGAGTCCTGGATCGGCCTGAGCGCGAACGCCGCCAACGCCAGGTTCACCGTCACGCTCAAGGAACTCCAAGGAGCGCAGAAGGAGGCGAAGGCCGTCGCACTCGTCCTGCGTGACGCGCACGCCCAGCTCACCGACCTGCAGGGCCGGCTCAAGGCGATCCGTGACGACGCCGTCCGGGCGGGCATGCGCGTCTCCGACCAGGGCACGGTCGCTTTCGACACGGAGCGGCTCGCCCAGGACGAGCGCACGGCCTACGTCCACGACCCCGACTTCCAGCAGAGCGCCCGCACCCAGGCGAACGCCTGGGCCGAGAAGCTCGTCCAGGCGGTCAAGGCGGTCACCGAAGCCGACGACGGCATCCGCCTCGCCCTCGATGCCGCCGTCCTCGACTCCGACCCCATGGACGGCACCTTCAACGGCTTCAACCGGAACCCCAAAGCCAGCCCTTACCCGTCCCTGGAAGAGGCCGGCAAGGCCACCAACATGCCCAAGGACCGCAAGGACGTCCCAGCCTGGTGGCGCAGTCTCAATCCGGTCACCCGCGGCATCCTGCTCCAGGAACGGGGCGACGAACTGCGAGCGGCCGGAATCATGGACCCGCAGTATCAGTGGCATTCCCCCGACCGGGGCTCCGGCCCCTTCAACGTGGAAGACCCCACACCACGCGACGTGGATTTCCACGCCTTGGCCCTCGGCCTCGCCACAGTCGGCGACATCACCGGTGAAACCGGGGCATCCCGGAACATGCTGCACTACCTGCGCGGCACCGGCGAAACGCTCGACGTCGACGTGAACCGCATGCTGCACGACGACGCCACGTTTCGATCTGACATCGAAGAGATCCATATCGCGCGAAACCAGGAAGAGTGGCGCAGGAAGGCCCTGGCTGAATTCGAGAAGGCCGGGGGCGACAAACCCGTCGCCATTCCAGTGGAGAGTCATCAGTACGGCGGTACGTTCACCAAGGACACCGACTGGTACCACGCCCTGGGGTCGCACCAGCAGACCGTCTCAGGCATGGTCACAGTCAGACCCGGCGAGGGCGGCAAGCCTGACGTGTCACTGGATTACCAGGTCAACGTATGGGACCGATACAACTGGGATGAAGGTAAGAAAACGACATTCCCTGGAGGAATCGTCATCAAGGATGATGATATGGGGCATCTGCACACTGTCGGCATCGCCCAGGAGTTCGACATGCGCGGTAGCAGCTCGACGTTCACCCACGACTTGAACGGCGACTCGAGCTCTACAGTGAACCCTGCCGACCCTGGCCGATCGGGTGGCCGCGGGGATGTCTCGCGGGGCGACGAGGAGAACCGGTGAACATGCGACACAAGACGCGCGGAAGCCTCTTCGTCGCACTGATCTCCGTGCTGGTTCTCACGTCCTGCTCGACCGGAGCCCCCGGCAGCGCTACGCGCGAGAGCACCTATCCGTACTGGGAGAAGGGTGCCGGCGCCGCCGAAGCGGCCGCGTTCATGAAGATTCAGATCCCGAAGGGCGCCATGGACGTGAAGGGTGCCGTGCAGGTCAACCCCCGCGAAGACGAGTACATCCTCTCCTTCCGTACCGGCAAGGCCACCGCAGCCCAGGTCGCCAAGGACCTGCACTCCGAAGAGCCGCTGGCGCCATGGGGCATCAAGTCGACACAAGAGTCCGAACTCTTCGAGCACCTTGGACTCGCAGAGCCGAAAACACTCAAAGATGCCCTCTGGGCGGGTGTCTGCCCGCCGTGTGTCAAGGACTACCGACGTCGCGACGTCGCGTGGATGGAGATCTACATCGAGAACCTGGACTCCGAGCAGGCCCGGGTGTACCTCCGCGCCTTCTGACCGCGACCGGCCGATGGCTCTCCCTGGCCTGTCCGGAGAAAGGCCGCCATACCCGGGCGCGAAGGTACGGTTCAGGCATGAGGCTGACGGGTGAATCGCAGCGGCTGGCAGGTTCGAGTGGAAGGGCGACGTTCTGCACGGGCGCCTCATCGCTGAGGGCGGGGACGACGTCCTGGAGGTGCTGAGCGCCGATCCGGTGAGGGGAGCGGCGGAACTCACCGGCCGCCGCCTCCCGCTTCACGACGTACGGCTACTCGCCCCGGTCAGCCCCGGCAAGATCGTGGCGGTCGGCCGTAACTACGCCGACCACATCGCCGAGTTGAGTCTGGACACGCCGACCGCCCCTCGACTCTTCTTCAAGCCGCCGTCGCCGTGATCGGCCCCGGGGAGTCGATCCGCTACCCGGCCCAGTCGCACGAGGTGCACTACGAGGCCGAGCTCGCCGTCGTCATCGGCCGTACGGCCCGCGACGTCCCCGCCGAGCATGCGCTGGAGCACGTCTTCGGCTACACCTGCGCCAACGACGTGACCGCGCGGGACATCCAGCGGGAGGACGGGCAGCCGTCCTGGGCGAAGGCGTTCGACACGTTCTGTCCGCTCGGGCCGTGGATCGTGACCGGACTGGACCGGGCGAAGCTCGTCGTGCGCTGCGAGGTGAACGGCGAGGAGCGGCAGTCGGCCGGGACGGACACCATGCTGCATCCGGTCGCCTCCCTGCTGGCGTACATCACGGCGGCGGTCACGCTGGAACCGGGTGACGTGCTTCTGACGGGTACGCCGGCCGGAGTGGGCCCGGTCGACCCAGGCGACGAGGTCGCCGTGCACGTCTCCGGGATCGGCGCCCTGGCCAATCCCGTCGTCGGCCGGTAGCTCGGCTCAGGCTCGCAGCAGCTCGGCGAACTCCCTCCCGGCGGGGAGCTGGGCGTGTCCGGCCGTGCGGTTGAAGTCAGTCGCGTACTTCATGACCATGCCGGTGCGATGCCCGTCCGGCAGTGCCGTCAGGGCCTGTGTGGCAGTGCGGTACGCCTCCTCCGGCTCGCCACTCCGGGCAAGGCACGTCGCGCGGTCCAGGCGGATCTGGGTCGGGTCGAGGTATTCGGTGGGCGGGTAGAGGTCGAGGGCGCGGCCCCGGACCCCGACCGCGAGGCCAAGCTCGACCGCATCGAGCACGTGCTGGAGCGGTTCCCGGACCGGGCCTTCGCGTTCGACGAGTTCGGCCCGCTCGGCATCCGACCCACCGGCGGTTCCGGCTGGGCCCCGGCCGGCCACCCCGAGCGGCACCCCGCGACCTACCACCGCACCCACGGCGTCCGCTACTTCCACGGCTGCTACTCAATCGGCGACGACACCCTGTGGGGCGTCAACCGCCGCAAGAAGGGAGCCACGAACACCCTGGCAGCACTCCGATCGATCCGCGCGGCCCGCCCCGACGGCGCTCCGATCTACGTGATCCTCGACAACCTCTCCGCCCACAAGGGCGAGACGATCCGGCGCTGGGCGACGAAGAACCGGGTCGAGCTGTGCTTCACCCCGACCTACGCGTCCTGGGCCAATCCGATCGAGGCTCACTTCGGGCCGCTGCGGCAGTTCACCGGCGCGAACTCGAACCACCGCAACCACGTGGTCCAGACCCGGGCCCTGCATGCCTACCTCCGCTGGCGCAACAAGAACGCCCGTCACCCAGACGTGCTCGCCGCCCAGCGAAAGGAGCGCGCTCGCATCCGCAGCGAGAAGGGCCTCCGCTGGGGTGGACGGCCCACGAAAGTCGCGTGACCCTCCGAACGGCACCGGCGACACTGACGCCATGACCGTTGATCGTGACGCGCTTCAGACCAGCTGGAACCGCACCCGTGACCATCTCGACGCCGCCCTGGCCCACCTGACGGGCCTGCCGAGCATCGACCTCGCAGCAGTGTTGGAGTTCCTGCAGCACAACGAGCTTGGGCTCGCCTTCGACTGCCTGGTCGATCTCGATGACGACCTCGACCCGCCGCTTTCCTTCTGGCAGCACCTGGACCGGGCGGCTCGTGAAATGCGGCTCTACACCGATGCGCTGCACAAGCCCCACCTCACGGCCGCCGACCTCTGCCGCCGTCACCTCGCCGCCGCATCCGAGCAGGAGTGACCCCCACCATCCCGGCGAACCTTCCCGGTCAGAGCACTAGCCAGCGGCTCTTCCGCTGTCTCAGTCTGATGGCACAGCCGCTCAGTCTGAGGGACGTGACACTTCCTCGCGGCCCTGGCGGCCCAGTGTGACGGAGCACCGTAGATGGTTCTGACTGCTCTTCCGTGATGGCCATGCAGGAAGGACGATCGCGTGACTCGTACCAGGCAGCCGCGTGCAACTGTTGAACAGCACAGGATCGGGGCTTGGAGAAAACCCCATCGCCGCAGGTCAGAGCCCTCTCACGGGAACTGCCGAAAATGCTTCCCTGGCCCATCCGAAACGCATCGCACATCACTACAGTTCAGAGACGACACTTCTACCCTTGTCAGGGCCGAGGCCAGCACGACACCTCGACGAGGGGGGCCAGGCCTGGAGCTTCCCACAGCAAGCGACTCACAGGTCCGACTGATGAAGCCGACACGACCATCGCCCCGGCCTGACGTAGCTCCGCGCCCTGCAGCGACTGACCAGCGGAACCGACCGAGACGCTCCTGTAAGCAGCTGCGTAGATGAGATCCCCCGGGCGCCAACAGGAGGCAGGCCCTGAGTGGCGGCCGAGGTACGTACACCAAGACCAGTTGGGCCAGGTCCCGCGCCAGGACCTGGCCCCGCTGGCTCACGCACGGTTGCACCGTTCAAGCGCGATCACGCAACGGAGCAGAGGCCTTGCGGTATTCGGCTGGTTAGCTTGCTCGCTTTCTGTCGGGCTTCCACCACTGCGAGGCGGTGGCCATCTCCGAGCTTCTCCCCGCCCAGGGGATCAAGGCCTTTGAGGTCCACGGCATGACCTCGAGCCTGCCGGACGACGATGCCGCCTGGTTGCCGTGCGGGTTCAACGGTCTCTTCCTGGACGTCCTGGAGGAGACTGGCTTCGGCTGGCGCTTCGAGTTCCACGTCCGGTCCTTCGCGCGCTGCATGAGCCGCTGTGTCGCAGTCGGCCACCGCGACGGAATCACCAGGGCGGGGAGCGAACCGGTCCCTTTCGCGAACCCTTCTCAGGACGCCAGCTCGTGACAGTGGTCGTCGGCAGCCTTCAGGAAGTCGTTACGGCCCATAGTGACGGTGCCTCCGTCGCCATCACTCGTCAGTACCTCCCCCGCCGCCAGGTCCATCAACTGATCTGCCCCGAACGTGAGCTCTCCGGAGACCGCCCTTCCGCCTATGCCTCCGTTCACCGTGGCCACGTAGGTGGAACCCTTGTGGAAGCCGGTCAGCTTCGAGCTGTACGTCTTCCACCCGTCCGGCTGCTTGAACACCTCGACGGAATCCATCCGAGGGCCCGTAAAAGCGCGGGTGACCGCCCACTTGCGCAGATCGTCGTCGGGTCCGTCGTCCTGGTACACCCCGAACTGGTCCGCTGCGAACTCGGAGCAGGTCATGGTCAGCAGCCGGGCGGACGAGCCGTTCACCGCCTCCACCGCGATGATGTTTTCCGGGGCCGGCGAGCAGGCGGACAGCCCACCAGCCATCAGCAGCACCATGAGCACGGTCACTCCGAGCCGGGAACGGCGCCGGGTAGCCGTTCTCACGATGTCGGGCCGATAGCGTCGGGGGTCCACCAGAGGTATCCGCCCCACCACAGGTTCGCCTCCTCCTCGAAGCTGTTTGCAACGGCTGACTGGTTCCATTTCCACTTCGATCCCGCAGATTCTCTCGTGTAATCGCTGAGGTACTTCGACGGGCTGTCGTATCGCGCCCACTGCTTCGAATGCACAGCTTCGTGCCTGAGGATGTCGGGCCCGAACTTCTCGGCCACCGACTTGTGGCCGGTCAGAGCGGTGATCTCGATGCGTCGAGCCGCTTCATCGTCCAGTCTGTTCTGCAGGTCCTTCTTGTTCGACGGCCAGAAGAGGACGTCTCCCACGGTCGCTGGCTGATCGAGGCCAGGTGAGCCTTCGTAGCAGATCACCTGCCGCGTACCCCGCTCGCACCCTGCGTTCCCGAACATCCGCCAGAGCCAGTAGGCCAAGTCGTTGGAGCCGTTCGCGTTGTTCTCTGCATGGAACGGATTCCTGTCAAGGAAGACGTCGGGCCCCTTCTTCCCCTTGCAGTAGCAGGGGCCTGGCGGAGGCGTAGGTGCGGGGCCGGGCGCTGGCTTGGGGGTGTCGGCGGATTCGAGGGTTTGGCCTGTATTGACGTTGGTTCCGTTGTTCGGCTTCTGCTTGACAGTGGAGGTGTTCTTGACGGGGGTGACGCCGTGTGCGGGGCAGTCGGTTTCCGCGCACATGCCGGTCGGGTCGCTGGTGGTGACCGGCGTGTTGCCGGCGTAGCTGTAGCCGTTGAGGGACTGGGGGCTGTCAGCCGCCAGGACTGGGTCGACACTGATGAATTGGCCGAGGTTGGGGTCGTATTCGCGGGCGCCGATGTGGGTGAGGCCGGTGGTGGTGTCGATGTCGCCGCCGACGAAGCCCTTGGTGCCGGGCCAGAAGTAGGGGGCGGCTCCGCGCTGTCCACCGTAGGGAAGGGTCTTGCGGCGGTTGACCGCGAGGCTGCTGGCGGAGATGGAGAGGGTGTTGGTGTTGTGGTGGTCGGAGACCAGCAGTCCGACCCTGTTGTCCTTGCTGGTCCGGATCGCCGATCCGCCGGGGACGGTGTAGGAGCGGGTGCCGTTGGTGAGTGCGGCGGGGGTGGTGCCGGCCTGCCGGGTGAGTTCGAGTTCCTGGCCGCCAGGGAGGTAGAGCGTGGTCTTGGCGGGGTCGCGCTTGATGATGCGGGTGCCTTCGGCGTCGTAGAGGAACGACGTGGTCTGGCCGGAGATGGTCGAGGTCTTGAGCTTGCCCTCTTCGGTCCAGGTCAGGTCCTGGACCGAGCCGTTGGCAGGAGTCTTGTTCGTGAGGTTGCCAGTGTCGTCGTAGGTGTAGGTGTCTGTTCCGGTAGCACCGCCGGTCGCGGTGACGCTGCCCACTGCGTGGGGCCGGGGCGCGCCGGCGGTGGTGGGGTAGGTGTAGGTGCGGGTGGTGTCCGCGGTGATCGTGCCGGCCTTGTACTGGGTCTCGGTCTTGCGCTGGCCGGTGTCGGTGAACGTCCAGGAGGTCCGGTAGGGGTCGACCGTGCCCAGGTTGGGGCTTCCTGTGCCGTTGACGGACTTGGTGGCGCAGGCGTCGCCTGAGGTCCAGGCGTCGGTGAGGCGGCGTGCCCAGTCGTAGGTGAAGCACTGGTCGTCGGTGACGGTGCCGTCGTTCTGGGCGTCGCGGATGGAGGTGATGTTGCCGGCCGGGTCGTATCCGTAGGTGATGTTGGACAGGGTGGCGGGGCCGGTGGCCTCGCGGTTGATCTGGTTCTTGACCAGGCGCCGGGTCGAGGTCTCGTAGGTCAGGGTTTGGGTGACGAGCTTGCCGAGGTTGCCGAGCTGGGCCTGGGCGAGTTCGCCGAAGGCGGTGTATCCGGCGCCGCGCAGGTAGGCGTGGTTGAGCGAGCTGTCGATGATGCCCAGGGTGTCGTTCGAGCCGTAGTGGCTGGTGACCGTCTCGGCCGGCAAGGCGGTGGTGGCGTTGGCGTTCGTGGTGCTGTAGGTGGCCGTCTGCGGCAGGCCGCTGACCGGTGTGGCGGTGGTGGCCACGGTGTAGGTGCCGGTGAGCAGTTCCTCCCCGGTCACCCTCGGGACGGTGACCGTCGTGCCGGTGGACTGCCCGGTGACGTCGTAGCCCCTGATGGTGGTCTTGTACTCGGCGTTCGCCGTGATCGAGGAGTCGAACCGGGAGGAGGTGGCAAGCAGGCCCTTTCCGCCGGTGGCGGTGTCGTAGGTCCAGGTGGCGAGCTTGGTACCGGTGATCGATGCGACGCGGAGGCTGAGCTTGCGGCCGAGTTCGTCATAGCCGTTATAGAGGGTGCCGCGCGCATCGGTGACCGTGTCGATGCGTCCGAGCTGGTCGTAGTGGGTGGTGCTGGAGCCCTTGTCCGGGTCGACTGTGGTTACCTGCCGTCCGCGCAGGTCATAGGTGTAGCGCCAGGTATTGCGGCCGGAGGAGTCGGTGAGCGAGGCGAGGAGACCGGCGGAGTTGTAGGTGCGGGTGGTCTTCTCGTACTGGGTGTCAGGCGCGCCCGGGGCGGGGTCGCGGTCCTTGTACTGACGTTCCTCAACGGTGCGGCCGCGGACGTCGGTGATGGTGAAGGTGGCGGTGCCGCCCGCCGGGGGGACGGTGGCCGTCCAGTAGTCGCCGTAGGTGTTCGTGGTCTGCCACTGCGGCACGTTCAAGGAGAGCTGGATGCTCTCGAAGACCCGGCCGCGGCCGTCGTATGTCGTCTTGACTGCCTGCGGGATGTCCTTCGGAGCGACGACGAGCATGGCGGTCGTCGACACGGCGCTGCTGTTGTAGAAGGGCGCGTTGGTGAGGTACGCGCGGCCGTGTGTGTCGTAGTAGGTGTCGGTGACGACGCGGCCGGTCGCGCCTATGGAATCGGTCTGGGTCTGGCGTGCGCGCAGGAGTGAGTCGTAGAAGGTCACGCTGGTGCCCCACAGGCCGTCTTCGTAGAGCTTCTTGGTGATGACGGTGGAGGGGACGGTGGCGGAGAGGCTGTAGGTGAAGGTGACGTTGGGCTGCAGTGTCTTGGCCCGGCCGGTGCTCCAGGCCTTGGTCAGGCGGCCCAGGGTGTCGTACTCGCTGCTGGCGGTGCGGCCGTTCGCGTCAGTGGTGGCCAGGACCAGGCCGCGCATGCCGTCATAGGTGGTGGAGGTGGTGTGTCCCTTGACGTTCGCGACCTTCACCGTGGTCGGCTGGGCGCCTTCGGAGGGGTCGTACGTCGTCGTGACGGGCTGGTCGTCCTGCCCCTTGGCGACAAGGACGCGGCCATACGCGTCGTGGGTGGTCTGGGAGACGGTCTCCCAGACCGGATTGATACCGCTCTCGTAGCGGGCGAGCTGCTCGGTCTTGGTGACGTTCGCCTTGCCCGGGTCGGGAGCGACTCCGAGCACCTTGCTGTCGTAGTAGGTGCGGGTGTGACCGGTGATTTCGCCGGGGCGGTTCAGGCAGGCGCCGTTGTCGGTGGTCGTGACCTCGCTGGGGTAGGAGATCAGCCAGTTGTCGGTGTCCGGTGTCACGTAGTCGGTGACGGTGCAGCGAGATTCGACGGTGCCGGCGCCGTCGTCGGCCTGCGTGGTGAGCAGGCCGTACGTGGCGTCGTAGCCGCGGGTGGTGGTGAGGGTGCGCCAGGTGGTGCCGTCGTCGAGGAGGGTGGAGGCCTTCTCGGTCTCGGTACCGGACAGGCGTGCTGTCTTCGCCGGAAGGGTCGGGGCGGGAGTCTCGGGCTTGTCAGGATCGGTGATGCCTACGACCGGCTGGGTGGCCGTGACCCCGGATTCCCAGGGGATGTACGTGGTCCTGGCCACGATCTTGCCGTCGGCACCCTCGTTGTCGTAGACGCTAGAGGTGGCGACACGGCCGACGAAGTCCTCGCGGTCGGTGACGCCGTTGATGGCCCAACCGGGGCGGGAGCTGCCGTCGGCAAGAGTGTCGCCGGCCATCCCGAGGTAGTAGGTGTTCTCGGTCTTCACCCGATTGGTGTCACCGCCGTCGTATGTACGGACGGTGGAGTAGCCGCGGAAGACATTCCAGGTGCGGTTTTTGTCGAGGGTGAACTCGCTGGTGTCACGTCGCCAGTACGGACCGCCGGAATAGCTGTACGAGGTCACTTTGGTCTCGGAGCCGCTGCCGGCGGTGGTGTCGTTCTCCTCTATGCGGGTGACCAGGTACTTGTGGAACCAGTCCTTGACCGGCTCGACGGCGCCGTCTGGTGTCCACCAGGAGGGGTAGCAGCGTTTGTTGTTGGCGTCGGCTGCGGGCAGCGTCGTCGGGGTGCATTCGGCAGCGCTGTAGGTGACTTGGGTCTGGCCGCCGGTCTCGTTAGTGATCTTGGTGATGCGCTTGCGGTAGAGCGGAGGCCGGCCTTCGGCGGCATCGACCCGGTTGGGCATGAGCTCACCCTCGAAGGACACCTTGTTCAGGGTGATATCGGCGGTGGACCCGGCCTTGCCGGTCCGCTGGACGGAGTCGAGCCACATCGCCGGAGTGGAGATGTCACCTGTCGCCGGGAAGGATTGGGCAAGGGTCCAGGTATCGACGGCCACCATGCCGGTGCCGACCAGGGAGAATGTGTTGATGCCGGTCAGGCGCTGCTTGGACCAGAACGACGGCGATGCCTGGAGGCATTCGGTGCCGGAGGTGCAGTTCAGGTCGACCGGCGTGTCAGGCCAGTTGCCGGCATTGGCTTCGGTGAAGGCACAGTCCGTCGCATTGCAGCGCGGCGTGGTGGTGAAGGTGACACGGCCGGCGGGGTTGGTCGTGGTGTAAGCGGCACCTGCGCGAAGACCGTAGTCGATGCGGTTGAGGTACCCGCCGCGGGTGTACGGCTGGGGAGCGTCGGACTTGTTGTTCTGTGCGTAGTAGCCCTGTTCCTTGGTGTAGTAGAGGGCCATGGCGTTGCCGTGGGGGTCGACGACGTAGTCGAGGTTCCAGCGCCAGCCCTGCCGTTCCGCGGAGGAGGCGTAGTCGGTGGCGTGTCCCTGCTCGCCGCTGTGGTTGCCGTAGACGGGGACGGAGAAGACGGAGTTGGTCTCGGCCTTGCCGCTGGTGAAGCCGGGAAGGCGGTTCTTGCCGAACCAGTACTGGGTGCCGTCGAGAGTGGTGACCTTCCAGTACTCGAAGTCCTCGTCATCATCACCGGAGTCGTTCGACTCGGTGTCGTAGATCCGCTCGACGCGGGAGCCGTCGTCGCTCTCGAGCTTCCAGGTCTTCTTCGTGGCGTCCCAGACGAGCTCGTTGGACGAGCCGTTCAGGGAAAGGGTGGCGTTCTCCGACTTCCAACACAGATCGCCGGTCTTGATGTTGGCGTTGTTGCCGTCTTGCTTGTCGTTCTCGCAGGAGGCGTAACGGCGCTCGATGAAGCCGGGCGAGTACTCCCAACCCTCGCCGATCCAGGATGCCTGATTGTTCGTCGACGCCGTGCGTCCGTCCACTGAGGAAGAGTTGTAGGACAAGGCAACCTTCGGCACCAGACCGCCCGGGGCGGCGGGGACGTCGATCGGCACACTCCAGCCGAAGCCACCGGAGTTTCCGCCCGCCGACCACGACCCTGACTGGGCCAGGGAGGTCGCCTTGAACGATCCGTCACTACCACTCGCGCCGGCGGTGGCCGCCAGGACGGTGAAGCCAGTGGTGTTCGCGGTGAGAGTGGTCGGTGCCAAGGCGGCCGTCTTCGGCGAGACCCCGGTGCCGGTTGCGCTGGTGGTGAGGGTCGCGGTGAGGGTCTGAGCGTGAGTGTTGTTCTCGGTGTCCAGCGGGGTCTGCTGGCGGCACTCGGGTTTCTCGGGCGTGGTCAGCGCGCAGGCCGGAAGTGTCACCAGCCGCAGGCGCGAGGACCAGTCGGCCGCGTAGGCGCCGCGAATGGCGCTGTAGTCGATCTCGGCCTCTACCAGCCCGCCGTCAGGGTCGGACGTACCGGTCGGGCGCAGGGTCATCAGCAGTCCGTCGACACCGGCCGCGCGGGCAGCGGCTCTGTCCTTGACCGCGACCTCCACACGGCTCGGGGTGCCGGCAGCCTTTGCCGGGCGTGTGGCAGGCGCAGTGAGACGGACGGGCAGGCCACCCACCGTCTGGGCGCCGGTCTTGGCGGGCTGCGGGGTGAGTTCCGCGGTGGCGGACGTGGGCCAGGTGACGGCCGGCGCCTTCCACGGAGTGGACGGCTGGGGTCTCCTCTTCAGGCCCGTAGGCAGGAAATCAGTGCCGTCGACAGACTCTGTCTTGGGAACGGGCGGGGCACCAGGCACCTCGGTGGAAACGGCCCAGGCGGGTGCGGCGAGTAGGGAAGCACTCAACGCCGCAGAGAGGACCGCGACCATTCCCGTCCGCATAGGCTTCGCAACACTTCTATTTCCCCGCCTATAAAAAGGCATGGCAGAGCCATTGCGGAACATCATTCGAGATCCCCACCCCAGTTGCGTCGCATTAACGCTTGATGATCGGCCGGATTCAACACGAAGACTAAGGCGCTGGCAAGCATGAACGATTAAAAATTTCATAGTTCGTCAGGTCGAGCTCCCCTTGACGGACAACCTCCATCAAGCCTGACCAGGCCTTCCACCAGGAACTTCATAGGCATAGACAGTGAAAACCCCACCGCGACGTCGCCCATGGTGCTCCGCAACCCCTAGCGCGCAAAATATGACGCTTCGCCTGGAGGGCCCCGTAAGGGGCTGCCGCCCTGCTGACCGGCGAACGAAGAAACGCCGTACCAGGCACCGAAAAGCCGGGCTAGAGTCCCCATCAAAGGGCTGCAGAGATTGCTTTCTGCTCGCCAGAGAAGGCTGTTTCCTCCGGAAAGGCACCACCGTATGAGGACCACCCGATTCAGACGCCGTCGCAGAGCGTTGGCGCTGGCGATAGCTGCAACCGCCACACTGCCGGTCTCCGCAGCCGCCGCTCTCCCGACCTCCACACTCGCGGCGGTGAGCACGGCAGCCGAGGCCGCAGAGGCGGCCGCATCGCAGACACCATCTGCGATGCTCGAGGAAGCCGCATTCGACGAGGCTGCGAGGACCGGCAAACGCGTCGAGATTCTCGACCGCCGACAGGAGAGCGCCGAGTTCTTCGCCAATCCCGACGGTTCGACGACACGCCGCTCCTACGGAGTCCCGAAGTGGACGCGGTTCGACGGCATGTGGCGCGAGACCGACGCGACGTTGGTGAAGCACTCCGACGGTTCGATCGGTCCGTCGGCACCGGTGTTCCCGATCACGTTCTCCGGCGGCGGCGGACAGCCACTGGCCGCCATGGTCAAGCACGGCAAGAAGCTCGCCCTGATCTGGCCCTCCGCGCTTCCCGCGCCGGTCGTGGACGGTGACACCGCCACCTACCCCTCAGTCCTGCCCGGAGTCGACCTCGAGCTCATCGCCAACGTCAGCGGCTTCGCCCAGCACCTGGTGATTCACACGCCCGAAGCCGCCGGTAACCCCGCCCTGCGCAGTATCAAGCTCGGCCTCGAGGCCGACGGCGTCACCCTGACCGAGACCGCCGACAACCAGCTGCTGGCCAAGGACGAGAACGGCGAGACCGTCTTCAGCGCGCCCAGTCCCAAGATGTGGGAGCAGCCCGCCGTCTCCTCCGACGAGGAGCAGTCGGGCACCACGGCAAAGACGCTGGCCCGCTCCTTGGTCGCGGCTTCGGAGCCGGACCTGCCCGACAGTGCGCCGGTGACCGCAGATGTCAGCGGTGACACGCTCACGCTCACCCCGGACGCGGAGCTTCTTGCCTCTGCCGACCAGTTCCCCCTCGTCATCGACCCCTACTTCAGCGGCGGGGATGTCGAGAAGTGGGCGGTGGTCTATTCGGCGACGCCGAACGCCGCCTACCCCAATGGGTCGGGCTGGAACTCCTCCAACCCCTGGGATGAACCCCGGGTGGGGTACAACGACACCGGCGACACCGCCTCGTTCTTCGCCATGAACACCAACGGGCTCGAGAACGCGACCATCACCGGCGCCAGGTTCGCCGTCATGCAGACCCACTCCTATGTCTGCAGCAACGATACTGTCGGCCCGACCGAACTGTGGTCGGCCGGCGGCATCGGCACCACCCCCACCTGGAACACCCAGGTCTGGGGAAGCAAGCTGGACTCCGCCAAATTCGCCGGTGGCAATGACACATTCTGCCGGGGCGATGTCGGGCACGACTTCACCAGCGACGCGCTGAAGGCCTACGTACAGCAGGCCGCCGACAACAAGTGGGGCACCCTGGTCCTCGGCCTCCGAGCCCCGGCCAGCTACGCGGGCAACCACGACGCCTACAAGCGGTTCCGCAACGACCCCCAGCTCGAGGTCGACTACAACTACAAGCCCACCGTCATCAGCAAGGCCGCCTACGAGGGCTACTACGTCGAGTCCGGCGACGGCAACAACCCGGTCGCCTGCGGCGGACGCATCGGCAACAGCGGCATCAGTCTGACCGCGAAGATCAAGGACCAGGACGGCGGCAACGTCACCGCCTACTTCTCGGTCAAGAACTCCAGCGGCACCGCCATCTCCTTCTCCCCCAACTCTGACAGTGTGAGTGGCTCCGGCGAAGTCAGTGTGCTGGTGCCTGCCACGAAGCTGGGCAACGGCACCTACACCTGGAGCCTCTACGCCAAGGACAACGAGAACACGACCAGCGCCGCCACCGCGGCCTGCTCGTTCAGCGTCGACCTGATCGGTCCTAACAAGCCTGTCACCGTCCTCGACTCCGACGGCACGAAGGCCGGCGAGGCCACGGACAGCTACGTGGCCCGCGTGCCGCATCAGTTCAAGTTCACCAACACCGTGAGCGACATCGACGGCTACTGCTGGGCCATGGACCACACGCTGTCCACCAAGACCAGCCCCGTCTGCAGTAACGGCACCTGGGTCGATGCTGGCACCGACGCCAACCACACCGCGACCGTCACCATCACGCCGTTCGCGCACCCCGTCAGCAAGCTGAACGTCATCGCCTACGACAAATTCGGCAACCGCTCCGTGCTTGCCGGCGGCGACGACCAGGTCTCGCTCACCACGACTGAACCGGATTTCGTGTACGAGACGAACACCGACCCCCTCGTCGCAGGTGCCAAACACGACCGGCCCGGCGACCTCAGCGGTGACGGATTCGCCGACTTCGTCGCCACCGACCCCGACGGCAGACTGTGGTTCTACCCCGGCAACGGCAACCTCAGCACCATGGGCGCCCGCCAGAACGCCGGCACCGGCGGCTGGAGCGGAGCGCTCATCGCCCACCGCGGCGATCTGAAGGGCATGACTTCGCGCGATTCGGCCCCCGATGGCTACGAGGACTTCCTCGTCCGCCTGTCCGACAACAACCTCTACGTCTACCCCGGCAACGGAGTGGGCTCTCCCTGGGCCTATACCCGCAAGGCACTCGCCAATCCTTCTCAGCCTACGCACCAGTGGGCAGGCCTCCGGCAGATGCTGCTGCCCGGCAACATCGACGGCAAGCCCGGCAACGACCTCATCACCGTCGAATGCATCTGGGAAAACGCCGATGTCGCGACAGAAGACCTGAAATGCGTCAACGCCCGCCTCATCCTCTACAGCGGCCTCGCGGCCGGCGGCGGCGGACAGAACCAGGACCAGCCCTTTGACTGGGCCAGTCCGGTCATTCTGGGCACCGGCGGCTGGCGTGACCTCACCAACCTTGCCGTCGACGACGTCAACGGTGATTCCTATGCCGACCTCGTGGTCCGGGATCCCAGTGACGGCAAGCTCTACCTCTACGCCGGCTGCCTCAACGACGCAGAGAAGTGCCCGAACAGCGGCTACAAGATCCTCTACCCTCGCAGCGTCTACGGAACCGGCGGCTGGACCCAGCGGCCCTTCCTGACCTCTCCCGGCAACATGCAGGGCACGCTCCAGGACGCCCCTCCGGTCGTACAACCGCCCTCGTCTGAACTTCCGCCGGGCCCTGACAACCAAAGCCACACCTACTACTTCAAGCGGTTCATCCCAACGGTTGGGGAGGAGTACGGCGATTTCTGGGCCACCACGCCCGCCGACCCAGACACCCCCATCGGGTATGTGGACTCAGCGGGCAACTGGACCAGCAGGCTCTGCCCCACCGGTTGCCTCCTTACCTACCCCGGCTCGCCCGCCAGCCACGGAGCCCCGCGCCTAGCTGGCACCGCCGGATGGGCGACAGCCATCACTGGCATCTTCTAGCGAGAACCGCGCCTTCCGCACCTCAAGCAGGCGTGCCGTGTCCTCCCTGGAGAGGCGGCACGCCTGCCCCCTGCCCGCCGGTCACTCCGTCATCGCCACACGGTGAACATCCGGGACAGAACTGGCTGAAGCAAGCAAACCTACATGAAGGACCCATGAGAGACATCATTCGCCGCGCGGCCACGTTCAGTGCGGCCGCCGGACTCCTCACCGCGGCGACGTTCCTCACGCCTCACTCCGCGACTGCCGCCGACGAACTACGTCTGACGGGGTACGACGCGGTAGCGGCACCGGGATCGGCGCCGCGCTTCTACCCCATCGTCGAGTCCGGAGCCGTCTACGGCAAGGTCGTCATCGCCGTCGGTACGCAGCCGATGACCGACCCGGCCGGCGCGGGCGCCGGCTTCCCCGAAAGCTACGTGCCCCGCGCCAACGAGTGCGCACAGCCCACCGGGTACACCGGTGTCTTCGTCTGCGACGGCCCGACGTACCAGAAGCCCGACGTCCTCATCCCCGCAGGCGCCACCGACACGACTCTCTACTGGGGCTTCGCGCCTCTCCCCGCTGGCGGCGACCTTGCCGAGGCTGTGAGTGCGGCCCGCAGCGCGGGCTCCCTACCGGCGGACGCCCAGCACGGTACGGGCAAGATCACTGTGAAATCGGCCGCCTCCGCGGCGCTCAACACCGTCGACTTCGAGGTGCCTGACGTCCCCGCCGGGGGCACGGTCCGCCAGCAGTTCCACGTCCACGCCAAGGACGCGGCCACAGTGAGCCTGCTCTTCTCCATCGACGAGGGCCAGGTGTGGGGATGGCCCGAAAGGGTCCGGCTCGGCAACGTCACGGCCACCCCGGACGCCACCTGTTCCTACCAGTCGGAACAACTCCACATCGACGCGCTGAACGTGCAGTGCCGTGTGGAGCCTGGCGACCACACCATCAGCTACGAGCTGACCGGCGCGGAAAACCAGCTCGCACTGAGGCTCCGGGCCAGGACCAACATCAACATCTACGACGTACACGCCCCCGGCAGCGACGTCACCGACAAGAGCAGCCCGTTCACCCTGCTCGGCCAGCCCCGCCTTCCCACGCATGGGCTGCACGCCCGTGACACCACCGGTCACCTGTGGGCGTACGAGGGCACCCGGAACGCCACAGCGCCCTTCAGCCAGCGCACCGAGATCGGCGCCGGCTGGCAGACCTACAACGCCATCACCTCCCTCTCGCCCTACACCCAAGACCTGCACCACCTGGCAGACGTCAAGCCTTCGGCCGCCACCCGAGGCCGGGGCGACCTCGTCGCCCGCGACGCGGCAGGTGTCCTTTGGTACTACGACCGCCAGTACGTCACGGGCAAGCCGTACGCGCCCCGCGTCAAGGTCGGCGCCGGATGGAACATCTACGACCGGATCGCCGGCGCCGGGGACCTCGACCGGGACGGTTACATGGACCTGCTGGCGCGAGACAAGGCCGGGGTGCTGTGGCTGTACAAGGGCACCGGCAGCTTCACCGGGGCACGGTTCAAGAGCCGGGTGAAGGTCGGCGGTGGCTGGGGCGTGTACAACCAGCTCGCCGGCGGCGCCGATGTGAGCGGCGACGGCCGGGCCGACCTGCTGGCGCGGGACAAGGCGGGCGTCCTGTGGCTGTACCGGGGTACGGGAAGCGGTACGGCCCCGTACGCAACCCGCGTGCGGATCGGTGGCGGCTGGCAGACCTATGACCAGCTCGTCGTCACCGGAGACCTCACCGACGACGGCCGCGCCGACGCCGTCGCCCGCGACCGCGCGGGCGTCCTCTGGCTGTACCAGGGCACCGGCAACGCGGCCGCGCTGTTCGCCACGCGGACCAGGATCGGAGTCGGCTGGAACGCTTACAACCTGCTCTTCTGAAACACCACCAAACGCACCATCAGGGGGAGGTCCGATCAGCGGGCCTCTCCTATGTCATACCCGGACAGAGCCAGCAGCCGGCCCCGACCCTGACGCCGTGCCAACCGCCCGTCACCCGTTCCGCCTGACGGTTTCAAGCCCGATCCCTTCCGCATACGCGGCATCGGGTACTAGCTACTCTCCATTCTTCCAAGGGGAGGGAAGATCATGAAGTACGTGCGCAAGCCCGGCCGCAGACTCACGGCCGCCGCCGTCACCGTCGCCCTGGCCACGGGGGAGGCTTGGCCATGAGTCCGGCCGCCGCCGCGCCGGCGCCGGTCATCAGCACCTACTTCACCGCTCGCATCATCAGCAAGGACCAACGCTGGGCCCTGATCCGCCGCCTCGTCCACGACGAGAAACTCCACGTCGCCAATCGGGCCGCCGGCCTGCTCCTGCTGTTGTTCGCCCAGCCGGTGGGCCGCATCAGCCGCCTCACCACCGAGCACACCGTCGACCGGGGCGACACGCTCGCTCTCAAGCTCGGGCGAGTCCCCGCCGAGATCCCCGCGCCCCTGGACGACCTGATCCGCCAGCTCGCCGAGCGGAGGAATGGTCGCGCGGTCACCATCCCGATCGAAAAACCCAAGTGGTTGTTCCACAGCACCTACCCGGGGCAGCCGATGGACCCGCACATTCTCGGGCGGCGCCTGAAGGCGATAGGCGTTCCGCCTCAGCTCGCGCGCCACGCGTCACTAATGGACATCACCTCGGAACTGCCCGCCGTTGTCATCAGTCGACTGCTCGGATTTCACCGGACCACCAGCGATAACTGGACCCGCGAGAGCCAGGGCTTCGGTGCCGAGTACGCCGCAGACATCGCCCGGCAGTAAATAGCCACTTTCCCCGGGGATCGAAGGCATCGTCGATGAGCATGAGGACTTGACGGAGTGAGTACATGATCAAGCCATTCCCGTTGCGGTGGATCGGGGAAGGAGACGTCCAAGGTCCAGGCCCGGGATCTCGCCTCCGGATGAGAGGCAACCGAGCGTGCTGGCCTCGCAGCACAACGCTGCAGATCATTCCGGTTGCCGACTCCCCTGATGTTTCTTGATCGGATCTGTCCGTTTCTTTGGCGCAGACCTTTTCAGGCCAGGGAGGGAATAGTCCGTGGTGTTCCTGGCGAGCGCTGCTGAGGATGGCGGTGCGCGAGGGGCTCACGGGATGCACCTGGCCAGGGGAGGCCGGGCGCGGTGTCGGCAGGCGTCGTACGTGGCTCTTGCGTCGTACCGAGCCCCAGTGGGGCTCTCACCCAAGGGGAGGACTACCGAATGCATCGCATAGCGAAGCTGGCTGCCGTCGTCGTTACCGCGGCGGCCTTCAGTACGCCCGCCACAGCCCAGGCCGGGACGTCTTTCATCTACAACAGCTACAGCTACGACACACAATACATTTTCGTGTCGTGGGGAAAGGTCGTCGTGTGTGACGGCGACAGGGATGGCAACTCCGTCATGGCGCACTACACACGTGACGACGGCGTGTCGCGCAGCATCCATGAGGAACGCGGTTACGACAACTGCACCCACAGCGAGGCCAGCACCACGAACCGCGTGACCAAGCACCGCTCGCAGCAGATCCGTGACTGGGCCACCGACCCGTACGGTCCCTGGGTGTACCGGGTCTGATCAACTAGGTAAGTCACCGCGCCGAGCCGATGCCTCTCATCAGAGGGCGTCGGCTCCGCGTCGCCCGGCGTAGATAGAGGATATGTGAGTACCGAGTTGCACAGCCGGAAGACGGCCGCGGTGGAAGTCCAGAACCTGCGTTACAGCATCGGCGATCGTCGCCTTCTCGACGGCCTGACCCTCAACGTGCCTGCCGGGTCGTCTGTTGCGGTCACGGGCCCCAGCGGCTCGGGGAAGACGACGCTCCTGTGCTGCCTGAGTGGCTTGATCAGCCCCTCCTCAGGCGTGGTGCGCATTGGTGGTGTCGATATCACGCAGGCATCCGCAGGTGAGCGTGCCGCCTTGCGACTGCGCACTGTGGGGACCGTTTATCAGTTCGGTGAACTGATCCCAGAGCTGTCCCCGCTGGAGAACGCGGCCCTGCCCGTCCTCCTCGCCGGCGGCAGCGCAAAGGGCGCGTACGCCGACGCACAGCAGCTGCTGGACGAGCTCGGTGTGCAGGGTGCGTCGTCCAAGACGACGGGAGCGCTGTCGGGCGGGGAGCGCCAGCGTGTCGCCGTCGCGCGGGCGCTGATTGGCAAGCCCTCGGTGGTGCTGGCGGACGAACCCACTGGATCGCTCGACCAGCGAACCGGGGACGTGGTGGCCGACCTGCTGTTCGGTCTCCCTGCTCGGTTCGGGTGCGCTTTGATCGTTGTCACGCACAACCCGCAGATCGCGGACCGCGCCGACCAAGCCCTTGAGCTGGCGGAAGGCCGGCTGATCGCCGACTCGGGGGAGGCCAGGTGAACAGGCATCTGGCGATGCTCCGTCTGGGACACCGCGTGGGGCGGGCGAGTGGTGCGTCCGGACTGGTGCACCGCTTCGGGCTCTTCGCCGCATCCTTCCTCGTCCTGATGGTGACCTGGAGTCTCCTGGCGGTGGATGCCAGCCTGGAGGCCAGACAGGAGAGGCAGGATGCCCGCTCTCCGGTCTTGACCGACCAGCGGCAGGAAGCCGTGGCCCGATGGCTTGAACGTCCGGACTACGCGGATGGCGAAGCGGTGTCCGTGATCTTCACCGAGCCTCTGAGCGCCTCCGCTGCCCCTCCTCCCGGCCTTGACCGGTGGCCTGAGAGGGGCGAGGTGTTCCTCTCCCCGCAGGCTGCCAGGCATGCCGACGGGGTGCTCGTCTCTCGCTACGGCATCATGGCGGGAACCATCGGGCGGCAGGGCCTGACCGAGCCCGATGAGTTGCTCGTCTACACCCGCTCTCCCGTCGAGGGGATCTTCGATGAGACGACCCTTCACACCTTCATCTCCGGCTTCGGGCGTCCGGGATCTCAGTTCCTCGACTATTTCACGGTCAGTCACCAGTTCGAGCGATCCCCGGTGGACTTGTGGGTGCTGCTGTTGCTGTTCACGGTGCTGCCGGCGACAGCCGCTCTCGTAGTCGTCGTGCGCGGTGGCTCGGAGCTGCGGGACCGCCGTATCTCCATGCTCGAAGCCCTCGGTGCTTCTCGTCTGTCGCGCCTCCTCGTGGTGATCGGTGAGGCCGCTGTCCCCGTGGCCGCGGGTTCACTGCTGGCCGCGGCCACGGCCTGGGCGACGACGTTCTGGGACATCCGCCTTCCCTTCACCGGGCATACCGTCGCCGCTGGCGATCTGGCCCGTGTACGCCCCTGGCTCCCTGTCCTGATCGTGGCCACGGCCGCACTCATCGCGGGCGTCAGCGCCCTGCGGTACGCCAGGCCGCCCAAGCGGACCTCCACTCGCCCCCAGCAGACCAAGACGGCGTCGGGCCGAACGACCTGGATCCTGTGCGGGGCGGGATCCGCACTGTGCCTGTACGGGACATGGCGCGCGGACGGTCCCGGCAGGGTCGTCTTCTTCTTGGGCGTCGTACTCGTGCTTGGTGTCCTGCCCAGCCTCGGGGGGCGTCTGTCCGGTGCGCTGGGTTCGGCCATCGCGTCCTTCTCCGTTCGCCGGGGTGGCCCTGCGGGGGTGATCGCCGGACGGTGGCTCGCGGCCCGCCCGGTCGTCCTCGCCGTGCTCAGCGCATCCATGATCGTGGGACTGGGACTGACAACACTGGGGCAGGTCGTCACCAGCCAGCTCGCAGGACCGGAAATCGTCGCCAAGCAACTGGCTGGCGCAACGGACCGAAACGCGATCCTGATCAACGCATCCGGCGACCCCTCCCGGTTCGACCGGCTCCGCAAAGACCTCCCCGGACAGCCCTCGGTCCTTTTGTACTCGGAGAACGACAGGGTCGTGTTCTCCGGCAACTGCACGTCCCTGGCCTTCTTCGGCCCGATGACAACCTGCCCCAAGAAGAGCACTGCGCTAACCGGTGTCATCAAGAGCATCGGACCTGGACCGCAGAGAGCGCTGGCCGTCCTCGGGCTCACCCCGGACAGGGTGAATGTCACGTCCAGCCACCCGGGCATCACGGATCCCGAGAAGGTCTCGCTCGTCGTCTTCAACACGGCGGGCGACGCGGGAGCCGACCGCGTCTGGGAAGCCGCCTATCGCACGCTGGGCATGCCCATGCTCGACGTGCCCGTGGAGTCCGGAATGCTGGGGGCACAGGCGCGAGCCGGATACGTCAAATGGGTTCTGGACGCGGCACTCATCGGCCTTGCGGCCCTCGTCCTTGCCGGGGTGGTGGGTGCGGCATCCGTCTTCGACGACCAGGCACGTGGTCTCGGCCCGATCGCCTCGTTCCGCAACGACCGACGCTTCTACGTGCAGGTCGCCTTCTGGAACCTTTCCGTCCCGCTCGCAGTCGTCGGCGTCGGAGCCGGTGCCGCCATCTACTTGCTCGGACAGATGCTCCTATCCATCGGCGACGGCGGCGAACTCTCCGTCGGCCTCGTCGCCACCGGCTCCCTTCTCATCGCCCTCGGTGGCCTCGTCGTCGCCGTCGTCTGCGGTGAGATCGCCGTGCGCCGCTCTCGTACATGGCGTCCCACCGGCGATTGACGCGCCTCGACAAGATGGACTCCGGCGCTGATCACTGAGCTCTTTCAGAGTGGCCACCGATCGGGTGACGGGCCAGCGTTCCGCAACGCACGAGGCTCCCGTGCGGTTGAGAGAGATGTTCGACATCTCAACTCATCAACAAAGGAGCCTCATTGGTTCGCCGCCCTGTCGCACTCGACCTGCCGCATGCCCTGGTCGAGTGGGTATCCATGCTCATCGTCACCCGTGAGGGTGACCGACGCTGCAAGCTACCGCCCCACCAGCGCGCCCTCGTCGGCCTGGTCTACCTGCGCCGCCACGACACGCTCGCGCAGATCGCCGCCGGTTTCGGCATATCCGTCGGCACCGCCCACGCCTACGTCCAGGCCGTCGTTGATCACCTGTCCGGCCGGGCGCCGGGCCTGCTGCGTGCCCTACGCGAGGCCGATCCGGATTACGTTCTGCTCGACGGGACGCTCGCCGAGTGCGACCGTGCCGGTGACAGCCGGGCCGACTTCTCCCAGAAGCACCGTCGTCACGGCGTGAACATGCAGGTCATCGCCGACCCCGCAGGCAAACTGCTGTGGATCTCACCCGCGCTGCCCGGCCGCACCCACGACCTGACCGCGGCCCGAACCCACCGCATCATCCGGATCTGCGAACGCCAGGGCGTTCCCGTGCTCGCCGACCGTGCCTACATCGGGGCCGGGCCCTGGGTGACCATGCCGATCAGACGGCTCCCGAACCGGGACCTCACCACGACCCAGCAGACGATCAACCGGGCCCTGTCGGCAGCACGGGCACCGGTCGAACGAAGCATCGCAAGGCTGAAGTCCTGGCAGATCTTCCGCCGGGCCCGCTGCAGCCCCAACCGCATGACCGTCATCGCTGCAGCCATCCTCACACTGAGCCTTTTTCAACCTGGCGGTAGTGGCCACGAGTTGGACGCTCCTGCGCAACGACGAAGCTCCTGGTAGACGGTGTCACGACCAAGATCCACCGTGCTGCCAGGAGCCTCGCGTGCTTGTCTACCCGTCGTCGATCGACCTGTCCAGTCGCACCCTGCGATATCTGGCCGGACATCTCACCTCCCGGCGGCAGGAGATCGGCACGCGGTGGCGACGACTGGCACCAGGGCGCCAAGCCCTGCTCGCCCTCGCCCACCTGCGGTGTGGTGACACCTACGCCCAGCTCGCCGCTGGGTTCGGTATCGGGATCGCGACCGCCTTGGGCTACATACGCGCGGCCGTCGACGTACTGGCCGCCCTCGCCCCATCCCTGGCCGAGGCGATGAAGACGATCCAGATGAAGGCGTTCGTGATTCTGGATGGCACCCTGCTGCCGATCGACCGGATCGCCGCCGACACCCCGCACTACTCCGGGAAACACAAACGCCACGGCATGAACGTCCAGGTCCTCACCGACCCGTTCGGACGCCTGCTCTGGGCCTCGCCGGCTCTGCCCGGCTCGACTCACGACCTGACCGCCGCACGCCACCATGGGATCACCGAAGCCCTCGCTGAGGCGGACCTCAAATGCTGGGCGGACAAGGCGTACCAGGGAGCTGGCGGGCCTGTCCGGGTGCCCTTTCGCGGCCGTCGCCTCAAGCGATGGAAGCGTCGTCACAACACCACCCACGCCAAGATCCGCTGCCTCGGCGAACGCGCCATGGCCACCCTCAAGGGGTGGCGCCTCCTCCGGAAGCTCCGCTGCAGCACGAACCGGATCACGGACGTGGTGAAGGCGGTCGTCGTCCTTCACCACGCCTCAACGTGAGGTTGGAAAAGGCTCAGTGTCCCGTGGTATGAAGCGCCCTCTCATTTGGAGAACATCTGGCTCCGCACCAAGCGGTACGACGCGAACGGCAAGGTCAGGGGCGGTACGGGCGGCGTCTGCTACCTCTACTGGCCGGCCAGGCCGACACCGAGCCAGCACCGCGCACTGCAGGCGCTCGGCCTGGCCTGACCTGCACGGCCCCACGGCCGTCTCGACGACCTGACGGCACCGCTCCTGGCCGTCCTGCGTGAGGCGGCCGTACCGGTCCACCGTGACCTTGACCGAACGATGTCCGAGCCGGCGAGACACCTCGAACACCGGGACACCTGACCCCTCACTCCATCGCCTCGACGAGCGCGTCGGCCGTCGCGGCTACCGCCTCTGGCCACTCCCGCCCCGGGGCGCCCACGCCCTGACGCCAGTCGCCCCCGCGCGAGGCGCGCGCCAGGAGCGGCCGGGCCTGTGCCGGCTCCAGCTTCCGGGCGGCGTCGACGAGGACCAAGGCACGGGTGCATGAGCGGGCGCGCGATCCGCTCGGCCCGGTTGTGCGCCCCGGCCCGAACGAGCGCCTCGGCCATCGGCTCCCAGACGCCGTAGGAGAGCGGCAGCGAAGAAGCGGACCCCTCGCACTCGCGGTGCAAGGGGAGCGCGATATGCGCTCTGTCGGCGTACGACCAGACGCGCTTACAATCAAAAAATACGCTTTGACCGTTGAGCTGATCCCTTCGGAGCGGATGTCCGAGCGGTCCAGGGGAGGGGCGTCGGGTCGCTCGACGACAGCAGACGCGGAGCGGTGGCGCCGTTCCGGTGGGAGGGGTCCCTGATGCTCACCGATCGGTACCACAGACGCCTGTGGCGGAGGGTTCGCGCCCTCTCGGAAGGGCTCGAACTGCCGGACCCCTTCGACGCCGAGACCTTCCTGGCCCTCCTGGCCGAACGGCGCGGCCGCCCGATCGAGGTCCTGCCGGTCGCGGTGGACGCGGCGATCCCGTGCGGTCTGCTGGTGACGACCGACCGCGCCGACTACATACTGTGCACCCCAGGGACCAGCGCACTGCACCGGCAGCACATCCTCGTGCACGAGGCGGCCCACCTGCTCTGCGGGCACGATCGGTTGCCCACCCCCAAGACACCGGGCGTACGCGCGCTGCTGCCCGGACTCTCCCCCGACCTGGTGCGCCGGGTCCTGGGCCGCACCGTGTACGCCGAGCCCGCCGAGCAGGAGGCAGAGCTGCTCGCCTCTCTCATCATGCACCGCGTGCTGAGGGAAGGACCCGTGCCGGGACGGGACCACGGACGCGCCGGAACCCTCGTCGGGACCCCCTCCCGCCACCCCGAGCGGTCACGTGCCTGACCTGCTCGCGTACCTCCCGGCCGTCGCCGCGCTGTGGCTGGGCTGCTACGAACTGCGTCTGCTGCGCAACGGAAGCGACTCGCCCTTCGCGGTGCGCCACCTGTGCCGCTTCGGATTCTGCATGGCCGCGGCCATGGCCCTGCTGGCCGCTCCGACGATGTACCTGGAGTGGCTGTGGCCCTGGTCCCCCCAGCTGACCCACCTCCTGGGCCGCGAGATGGAGATGGCCGCCCTCGCCTTCCTTCCGCTGGCGGTCATCGAAATCGGCCTGCCCCGGCCCCGACTGCTGACCGGACGGCTGCACATCGGCGTCACCTTCTCGGCCATCGTGCTGTGCGCGGTGCTGTTCCTCTCCTCCGGCGTACGCACCCGGCACGGCTCGCTTCTCGTGGAGGGGACCGGAGCGGTGCTCCTCGCCTCCAGCGACACGGTCTTCACCGGCTACAGCCTGTGGTGCCTGGCCGTGTTCCTGGTCCCGGTGCACCGGTTCGCCCGGGGGCTGGGTCCGGGCGCGCTGCGCACGGGCCTGCGGCTGATCACGGCCAGTGTCGCGGTGGGCCTTGTCTGGGCCCTGTGGGGCGTGGCGTCGATCGTCACCGTGGCCGTGGACAACCGGCAGAGCGCCGGGCTGGACCCGGTGGGCCGGGTGCTCGGTCTGTGCTGTCTGGTGCTGGGCGTCCTCGGCGGCACCGCCGGGGGCTGGGTCTCCGTCACCACCGCCGTCGGGCGGTGGCTACGGGCCTACCGGACCTACCGCGCCCTGGAGCCGCTGTGGTCGGCGTTGCAGGCTGTCTCCCCCGGGACGGCCCTGGACCTGGGTTGGCCGTCGGTGCGTCTGTTCTCCCTGCACCGGTCCGAGTTCGCCCTCTATCGCCGGGTGATCGAGATCCGGGACGGCTACCTGGAACTCCGTTCTTTCGGCCCTCCCGACGCCCGCGCACTGGCGGACGCCGCGCTGGCCCGGTTCCCCGTGCCGCCCGCGGGCCGCGCGGCGATGGCCGAGGCCGCGGTCATCGCCGCCGCACTGGAGTCCGCCAGGATCGGCCACGGCGCCGGCGGGGACCAGGACGTCGCGCTCGCCTACCCGGTCGACTGCTCGGTCGAGGAGGAGGCCGCGTGGCTGGTCCAGGTGGCCGAGGCGTTCACCGTGGCCGGGCTGGTGGAGCACATGCGCCACCGGGTAGGGCGCCAGGTGCATTGATCACCGGCCTGTCGTCAAAGTCCCGCCTGGGACGGGATGAGCGCCGGTCCGGGCAGGGCGGGGGCAGACGGAGGAAGGGCCCTGCGGAGGAACAGGGGCGGTTCCGGTGACGGGCGCAGGCCGGAGCGGTGCATCCAGCTCGCTATCTCCACTCGGGAGGAACAGCCCAGCTTCTTCATCGTGTCCCGGATGTGGTTGACCACGGTCCACTCCGAGATCGCCAGCCGGTGGGCGATCTGCCGGTTGCTCAGGCCGGCTGCCACCAGGCGCGAGACCTCGGTCTGACGCGGCGTCAGTGGCTCGATCCGGGTTCGGGTGTCCGGGGGTAAGGGGCCCGCGGGTGTGGCGGCGGGAGTGGCGGGGGCGGGGACGAGGGAGGCCAGAAGGTCCGGGAGCGACACTTGGGAACCCTCGACCAGGGCACGGGAGAAGGCGGCCTCGCCCAGCAGCTCCCGCACCGGCTCCTCCAGTCGGGCCATGGCGAAGTCGGGCGTGCCCGCCTCCTCCGGGAACGCGCTGCGCCAGGTGTGGAAGGCGCCCAGGCCGCGGGCGGTGCCCATGGCGCGTTCGACGACGTCGGGCAGGGCGGGACTGCCCAGCGTGGTGGCGATGGCGCCCAGGACGGCCGGCGGCCCCAGGGCGCGCAGGGTCGTCAGGGCCCGCTCGCAGTAGTGCGCCGTGGCCTGCGCGCGTCCCTCCGCGGCCGCGAAGACGGCCAGGTGGAGCAGGGCGGCACCGGCGGCGAGCGTGTCGCGCCCCTGCTGGGCCGCGGCCAGCACCTCCAGTGCGGTGGCCGCCGCGGCCGCCGTGTCACCGAGACGGAATCCCGCGAGTGCGGCCTCCAGCGACACGTAGCGGGCCTCGTGGCGGTCGCCGTCGGACCGGTGCCGGTCGGCCGCCTCGTGGAGCAGGGCAGCGCCGCGGTAGGGGTCGGTGGCCAGGACGCACAGGGCCCGCAGTCGCGTCACCCGCGCGGCCAGCCCCGCGGCTTGGGCGGCATCCGCCGTGATCCGGTCCAGCAGGTCCGTGGCAGCCTCGGGCTGGCCCGCCAGGATGCCCGCCTCGCCGAGCAGTAGGTCGACGCGGATCCGGTCGCGGTCGCCGGTCGAGGTCCACGACGGGTCGGGGCGGGGGCGCGCCTCGGCCCAGGCGCTCCAGCCGCCCGTGGCCCACCAGTAGACACGGATGCCGTCGACGAGGTCGAGCGCCTCGCCGGTCCGCCCGTGGCGGAGCAGCGTCTCCAGTGCCGTACGGAGGTTGCGTTCCTCGCTCCAGAAGGCGATCAGGCCCGAGCGCTGGTGCCCTGAGATGATCCGGTCGGCGGCGGCGCGGGCCAGGGCCGCGTAGTAGCGGGCGTGCGCCAGCCGGGCCGCGGCGTCCTCGGGCGGCGGGAGACGGCGCGCGGGACCGTCCGGCGGCAGCCGCAGCCGGAACCGGGCCGTGCCGTCCAGGCGGCCTGACGGCAGGGTGGAGGCGGTGAGCAGATGGCCGCGCAGCAGGGTCTCCAGTGCCGAGGAGAACTCCTCCGGTGCGACGGCCGTGATGTGGCGCAGCGCCTCGGGGCCGAAGCCGCCGCTGAACACCTGGCAGTGGGCCAGCAGCCGGATCGGCGTCCCGTCGGCGGCCCGGGGAGGGGCGCCGTGGGGATCGCCACCGGCCGCCGCGGAGGGGGCGCCGTCCTCGGCGTGGACCGGGTACGGGACGGTCCGGTCGCCGAGCGAGGCCCACGCCACCTCGGGGCTCTCCAGCGCGGCCACCCGCGCGGTGCGGCAGAGCGCGCCGGGGTTGCCACCCACCTCGACGCAGGTCCGGGCGATGACCTGCTGATTGTGCAGTTGGAGGGAGAACGCGGGATTGATCGTGCGCAGGCAGGCGAGGTACATCTGCACCGAGGGAACGCGTGCCAGTGCGCCGAGATCCAGCGCCGAGCAGTCGAGCGGCACGGGCAGCGGGTCCACGGGGAAGGGAACGAGGCCGTGGGCCGCGGGGGGCTGGCGGGCCGTGCCGAGAACCACGACGGACGCGACCGCGCAGGCCCGCAGCAGCCGGTGGTGGTCCGAGTGGTCGAGGTCGTCGACGAGCAGGAGCGGTCGGGCCCCTCCCGCGTCCCTGCCGGCGGTGAGGTCGGCGAGAAGGTCGAGCGCGCTGTCCGCGTAGGGCTCGGCCGCGGTCGCCACGCGCACGGTGGTGGCGCCGGTCGACGCGCGGTACGCGGCCGCCGCCTCGGCCGCGAGCCGCGTCTTGCCCGCACCCGGGACACCGGTCAGCAGCACTCCGGGGGTCGACGGATCCGTCAGCAGCGCCGACAGTGCGGCGATCTCGGCGTCCCGTCCGATCATGTCGGCGGGGAACGCGGTGGGTGGGGGTGCAGCGGACAGGCGGGCGTTCTTCACAGATGAGGGCACGGGGATCGTCAAGGACGGCTCCGGGAGATGGACCCAGGCGGGTGGGGACAGCCAGGCGTTTCAGCTGAGATGAACAACCATTTCGCAGTTTTCATATCCGTTTACGACTTCAGCATGGCCGCCGACCCTGGGGGTGTCAACTACAGTGAAAATCAACGGATTTGCATTCGCCTGTGCGGGTAAGCGTGCTGGAGGGCGGCGGCAGAAGGGAGTAGGCGGTGGCCGAAACGGAACCCACGCCGTCGTCACTGAGCCGCAAGATCGACGGACTCTTCCGGCTCGTCCGCAGGCCCGACGGCCTGCCGTTCAGCAACGGGGAGGTTGCCACCGCGTGCCGGGAGGCCACGGGGGTGTCCTTCTCGACCACGTACCTGTGGCAGTTGCGCACCGGACGCAGGAACAATCCGACGAAGCGCCACCTGGAGGCCCTGGCCGACCACTTCGAGGTCCCGGTCTCCTACTTCTTCGACGACGAGCACGGTGCGAAGATCGCCGCGGAGATCGAACTCCTCGGCGCCCTGCGGGACGCCGGGGTGCGCAGTGTGGCACTGCGTGCGGTGGGGCTCTCCTCCGAGGCGCTCGGCACCGTCAGCGACCTCATCGACGTGATCGCCGTCCGTGAGGCGGCCGCCCGGCGTGCCCGGGGCGCGGGGGAGGAACCGCCTGCGGCGGAACCCCGCGACGACCGGGTCTGAGGGCCGACCGCCCTGTGCGGGACGGTCCGTCCGGGCGGCGGACGGGTGCCGGTGCGGACCCGGTCACTGCGGTCGTTCGGCGGGCCGGCGCAGGAAGAAGCCCGCGACGGAGCCGCGGACCCGGTCCCCGGCGTGCGGCTCCACCTTCTTGATCATGTGCGGCACGCCCGACCGCAGGACGACCAGCCGGTTGGGGCGCGGGGCGACGTAGTGTCCGACCCGCGAGGTGAGGTGGGCGTTCTGGTCGGCGGACCGCGCCCCGGGTGTTCCGCTGGAGACGAGCAGTTCGGCGCCCCAGGACGCCTGCCACTCGGGGTGCGCATAGAGCACGAACGAGGCGGCCCGGTCGCCGGAGTCGTCGTGCCAGGCCAGTCCGGAGCCCTGCGGGTAGAGGAAGGGGCGGCAGGTGAGGGCGTGCCAGTCCGTTCCGAACCGACCGGTCCACGGCTCGATGCGGGTTCCCTCCTCGGCCAGTTGCTTCACCACGGCGTCGGTCGCCCCGCCGGACGGGTATGCAGCGTGGTCGGCGAAGCGTCCCGTGAAGTGGCCGGCCGGGTCGTTCAGCGTGCCGGGCCCGCTGAGGGGACTGCCGTCCAACAGCCCGTAGACCTTGTTCCACGACCCGTCCCGGCGGCCGTGTACGAAGTGGTACTCCTCGGAGCGCAGTTGCTCCCACAGCCCGGTTGCGGCCTCTGGGGCGAGGAAGTCGTCGAAGACGGCGAAGTCATCCGTGCTCCAGGTCAGTTCCATGGGTGTCCTCCGTGGACGGGGAAGGCGGTACGGCAGGGGAGGAGCGGGTGCGAAGGCGGGGTGGGCCGGGTCAGCCGGTGGCGGTCTGGAGGCTCCCGGTGCCCGCCGGGACGGGTGGCGGTGCGGCCCCCTCCTGGAGCAGTCGCTGCGTCATGCCCGCCGCCCGCGTGTCGCCCGAGCCCAGCACCAGCCGCAGCATCTCGGCCGCGGGCCCCGAACGTCCGTGCGCGAGGTGCACGGTGGCCACGTTGAGGGGGCGCAGCCAGTCCGGCTGCCGGGCCTCCTTCACCGGCCCCTCGTCGATGAAGGTCACTCCGGGGCAGTCGGACAGCCGGTCGGCAAGATGGGCCGCCAGCTCCCGGGGCGGCATCGGCTCGCAGTACACCAGTGGTGTCAGCAGGTCGGCCGCGGAGACGGTGCGGGGTCCGGCTGCACCGGTCGCGGAGAGCGGCCCGTCCGCCCGGTACAGGTGCCGGGCGTCGAGAGGAGTGCGGGCCAGCGGGGTGTGCGGGTAGACCCGCAGTCCGCAGGAGTAGCCCACCGACACGCCCCGGTCGGCCAGTCGGCGGATGTGGCGGACCGCGTTCTCCAGGGTGGCGGCCGTCTCGCCGGGCTGGCCGAACAGCACCCCGATCTGGACGTCCATCCACTCCGGCCGGCGCCGCAGCAACAGACCGAAGGTGTCCTCGACGTCGGACATCCGGTAGTTCTTGTGGTGCCCGCGCAGCATCCGGTCGTCGAAGGCGTCCACCGAGAAACTCGGACGCACGCAGCGGGACCGGATCAGGGCGTCCATCAGCCGCTCGGAGAACGGCCTGACGTTGAAGTAGCCGTGCCAGCTGATCACTTCGCCATGTCGGCTTCCGGCCAGTGCCTCGCACACCTCGGTCAGGGCCCCTTCGTAGGGGAGGTTGACCTCGGGGGCGGCCAGATGGAAGTGGGTCAGCCCGTACCGCTCGACGTAGTGTTCCGCCTCGGCGGCGACAGCCCGGGCGGGGCGCGCGTCCACCCTGCCGACGTTCAGCGGATCGACGCAGTACGAGCAGCGCAGCGGGCAGCCCGCGTGGCTGCGCAGCGCGGTGGGGATGCCCCGGGCCTTGGCGAACAGCACGTACTCCGGTGCGATCCGCGGCAGCGCGGTGGTGGGCCGGGACACCACGTCGGGCCGCGGCCGCAGGCCGGGCCCCAGGGCTCCGTCGGCGGTGCGCACCAGGCCGCCGGGGAGCGTGGACAGCGTCTCGGCGACCACCTGCCGCACGCCCCGTGAGCCGCCGTCGGCGACCGCGCGCGCCAGCAGGGCGGTGAACGCGGCCTCACCGGGACCGGCGAGTCCGAAGTCCAGTCCGAGCCGGTCCATCACCTCCACCGGGCAGGAGGTGAACGCCGCGCCGCCCGCCACCACCGGCAGCCCGGGGTCCCAGGCGCGCAGCGTCGCGGTCAGCTCGGCGATGGGCGCCAGGTAGTCCACCACGTCGATCCACCGCCCGTCCGCGCCGGCCGACGTGTCGCAGGCGACCACGGCGTTGTCGATGTTGCGGATCGACAGTGCGACGAGGTCGGGCCGGACCCGGTCGAGCACATCGGTCAACAGACCGGTGTGGTCGAGCGATTCGAGGAACGGGTTGCACACGGACACCTCGACCGGCAGTCCGCTTTCGGTGACCGCGGCCCGCAGGATCTCCAGTCCGTACGGGCCGACCGGCAGGACCTGGTGGGGGTTGGCGTAGAGCAGGAGGACACGCACGGGCGGCTGCTTTCTCGGAGTTCCCTCGCGGGGACGGGTCGTGCGGTGGGGCGGTGCGTACCGCTATGCCTGCGGGGCGCGCACGCCCAGGTCCTGTTTGGCTTCGATCGCCCGCTGCAGTGCGGTCAGCGCCCGCCCGGCCACCGGGAGGCCGGTACGGCGGGCGAGGACGGCGCTGCAGAGCAGCGGTGTGATCACCGCGCCGCTCCCGCGCACCGTGCCCAGATGACGGACCACGGCGTCCAGATGCGTCGCGGCCGGTTCCGGGTCGCCTGCCCGCAACGCCCGTACGGCGCGGGCCTGCAGGGCGACGGTGTACTCCGCCCAGGCCTCGGGGGGTGGAAGGGTCACCTCGTCGAGCGCGGACCCGCGCCCCGCGCCGCCGGGCCGTCCTCCACCGGACGCCTCCCGGGCCAGCTCGGCCTGGAGGCGGGACAGCGACGCCTGGCGGACCATGCCGAGGGCGGCGCAGCGATCGCCCTGGGCGGTCCACCAGTCGGCCGCGGCACCCCAGTCGCCGGACCGGGCCGCCAGGACGGCACGCCAGCCCGCGATGGTCGCGGCCCCGGTGCCCTGGCCCAGATCGCGCAGCACCTCCTCGGCCTCGTCCATCGCGGAGTCGGCCGCCGCCCGGTCGCCGGCCATGTGGCGCACCAACGCCAGCGCGACGCCGGTGGCCGAGCTCAGCAGCCGGGAACCGGCGACCTCCTGATGCAGTCGCTCGCAGTCCGCGAGTGCGGTGGGGACCGGGGTGTCGCCGTTGACCAGGGCCATCGCCAGGTTGGCGTAGACCTCGGTCAGGCCCAGGCAGGTCCCGGCGCCGTCGGCCGACTGCAGCGCGGAGCGCAGCGCCCGCTCGGCGGCGGGGTGGTCGCCCGCCCGCAGGGACTGGAGCCCGGCGTACAGGTGTGCCCCGACCCGGGCCTCGGGCTCCGGGGAGGCGACCGCGGCGAGGTAGTGCGGATCGTCCGGTACGGCGGGCGCGTCGCCGGTCAGATAGGTGCGGGAGTACAGCGAGTTGAGGCGGGCGTGGATCCGGGCGGCCGGGGCGGCCCGGCCCGGGTCCGACAGCACGCGCTCGACGCGTTCGAGGGCGGCCTGCGGGATTCCCTGAGTGCCGAGGGCATACGCCTCCAGGACATCCAGGTCGTGGCACTGCGCGCGCTCCGTCTCCGCCAGTGCGCGGGCGCGTCCGGTGAGCGCCAGCACCAGTTCGGGTCGCCCACGGGAGAGGGCGAAGCGGGCGGCGACGCCGAATGCGGACACGGCGGACTCGGCGGCCCTGGTCGTCCGGTCGGAGCCGGGCTCCACCCCGCGCAACGCGGTGTGCGCGGCCTCCCAGTGCCCGGCCAGCAACTCGGCGACGGCGGGGCGCCGTTCGGCCACGGGTTCCAGGGAGCGCGCGAGCCTGGCGTGCGCGTCGGCGGTCTCGGAGAGCGTCAGCCGCCGCAGTGCCACCTCGGCCACGACCGGAAAGGCCGGGGCCAGCCGGCCCTTGTGGGCGTCGGCGGACTCCACAAGACCGGCTTCGAGGAGGCAGGCCGCGGCCGCGGCGACCCTGTCGGGTGCCATCAGGGCGCCCAGGTCTTCCAGGGACAGGTCCCGGCCGGCGGCGGCGAGCAGTACCAGGAGTTCCTGCGCGTCGGTGTCCAGCCGATCCAGCCGGGCACCGAGCGCGGCGTGCGCGCTGGGTGGCGCCCAGTCGTCGCCGGGCTGGGCGAAGCGGCTCAGAACGACCATCTGCTCGATGTACCGGGGGATGCCGCCGGCCCGTGAGGCGATCTCCTCGGCGGCGGAGTCGGGGGCGAGGAGGGCGGCAGAGGCCGGGTCATGTCCAGGGGCCCCGGTGCCGGTGGACCGGGAGCGGTCGGCGGTCGGGTCGTGCTGCGCGGTGAGCAGCCGGTGGGCCAGCCGCCGCGCGTCGGGCCTTCCGAGTGGCGGCACGGTGAGCCGGTGGTCCCCCCGGTCGGCCAGCGCCTCGGGGGCCGAGACCCCGACCAGCAGCACCACGACCGGCCGCCCCGGTGCGGCGGTCAGCTCGTCGAGCAGGTCGGCCAGTGCCCCGGGGGTCCATTCGCTGTGCTCGACCACCAGAAGCAGGGGCCGCGCGCCCCGCAGACGGTCCAGTGCCGCGGTGAGCGCACGGCCCAGCTCGCCGCGGTCCTGGGCCAGGGCCTGCTCGGCCCGGGTGGAGGCGCCGGTCAGCTGCACCGTCACGTCCACCCTGTCGTGGCCCTGCCGTGCGGCGTTCTCGATCTCCTCCAGGAACAGACAGCAGGCCAGCAAGTCGAGTCCGGTCCCGGCGGGCGGGCAGCGCAGGACGGCCGTGGCCAGGCCGGTGCAGTGGTCGAGCGCCTCGGTGACCAGCCGGGACTTGCCCACCCCGGAGGGGCCCCCGACCAGGATCAGGGTCGGGTCGGCGGCAGTGGCGGCCGCGCCGATACGGGCGGCCAGCTCGCCGACCAGGTCGGCCCTTCCGACGGTGCCCGTGCCGGGGGTCTGGGTGTCGGCCGGACCGACGATCCAGGCCGGGACGGATCGGGCGAAGCCCTTGGCGGTGACCGGTTCGATCGCCCGCAGCGGGAAGTGGTCCTGCAATTGGAGCCGGGTGGCCAGGTCCACGATCACCCCGTCGTCGGGGGCGTACTCCTGGAGCCGGGCTGCCCGGTTGAGCACCGAGCCGATGACGAAGCTCGACGTCCGCCCGCTGACCGCGACATGACCGGAGGCGACCGCGCACCGCACCGGGAAGTCGGCCAGCAGGAGCTCGCCCAAGCCCCGCGCGTACTCGCCGGTGCGGTGCGCGATGGCGGTGGCGGCGGAGACGGCGGTGGCGGCGGCCGACTCGCCGTGCCCCTCGACGCCGAACACGGCGACGACCGCGTCGCCGATGAACTTCTCCACCTTGCCGCCGTACCCCTCCACCAGCGAGCCGACCAGCGAGAAGTAGCCGTCCAGGACGGCCGCCCACCGGTCGGGTTCGAGCGAGGTGGCCAGCCCGGTGGAGCCGACCACGTCGCAGAAGACGACGGAGACGAAGCGCAGGCCGCTGGCGGGAGTGGTGGGTAGGCCGATCTCCACTCCGCAGGCCATGCAGAAGCGGGCCGCCGACGGGTTGTCGACACCGCAGCCGGTGCACCGGCTCGCGGTGGTTACGATGGGACCGGTGGGCTTGCTCATGCTGTCCTCCCCGTTCACTGAGCGGCAGTCGGGTGGTTCACGACGCTTGCCCCGTCGTGAACCACCCGGTCTGTGCTACGGCCCAGACGTCACCGGTCCGGGGCCGATCCCCTGACGAGGCTCGGCACTACCAGAGGTAGCCGCCGCTGGGGTCGGAGAGCGAGTGGCCCTCCACGTCCGAACCCGCGGCCTCGACCCGGGCCTTGACGCTCAGCAGGACGTTGACCTCGTCCTCGGTGAGGGACTTGAGCACCGCCTGCTGGGCGTCGTTGGCGTCGGTCAGGGAGAAACCGGCTTCGGCCAGCTTGTCGATCTTGTCTGCCATGGTGATCTCCTCGGTTGACGAGCCTGCGCGTTTCCCGCGCGGGGCTCTGGTTTCCCGGTGCGGCGCACCGGAGTTCAGGGGGGCAGGGTCGGGCGTCGGCTCCTCGGCCCGGCCGGCGCCGTCGTCCGCGCCGGACGGCGGAGCGGTGGGCGGTACGCCGCCGAGCCGGACGGCGACCACGACAGCGGTGAGCAGCAGGGCGGCACCCGCCAGCAGCAGGAGGCTTCCGAGCCCGATCCACACGACCAGGGCGGCAGCCAGCACGGGGGCCAGTACGTTCAGTACGGCCGGCACGGAATTCATGAGCGCCCATACCCGGCCGGTCAGCTCGACCGGCGTCTCGGAATGTACGACGCTGGGAAAAGTGACGAGGATTCCGGCGCTTGCGATTCCCAGAAGGAAAATAACACACAGCCATATGGCGGAGTCAATACGCATTTCATGGCGAATGGCGAATCCGATGACGACGACGATGCAGCCGATCACCAGGACCGACCCCGCCATGGTGAGGAAAGGCCGAAGGCGCGCTGCGAAACGGCCCATGAGCAGCGAACCCGTGACCCCGCCCAATCCGACGGCGGACACCATGTAGCCGATGTAGGGCGTTCCCATTCCAAGTGCCGGCACGATCAGGGCAGCCATGGAGTCGTAAAGGAAGACGACGAACATCAGGCTGCACATGACGAACAGAAGGGAACGAAGAAGGCGTGATCCGAAAACGTGCTGGAATCCTTCCCCCAGTTCTCTGAAGTAATGCGGATCTGCACTCCGGGAAGGTGACGACGTGGTGCGCAGGGCACGGGCGGCGATCACGCCGACGAGAAACGTGCACGCGTTGGCCGCGAACACCGCCCGGGGCGACATGAAGGCGACCAGCAGACCACCGAGCGCTGGCCCGAGGATCTTGACCGATTGCATCGCCGTCTGGAGCAGCACGGTGGCGGCCTGGACACCGTCGGGCGGCACCGAGACCCGCAACTGGATCTGGCCCGCGAGCCCGCCGACCGAGCCCAGCGCCGAACGGACCAGCACCAGCCCGGCCGCCCAGTACACCCCGGGGGCGACCACCAGGCCCAGGGTGAGCCCTGCCTGTACGAGGTCGGTGAGGATCAGCACCCGGCGCGATTGCCGACGGTCCACCAGCACCGCCAGGAACGGGGTCGCCAGCAGCGGCAGCATGCTCGCGGCCACCACCAGCGCCAGATCGCCCGCGCCGCCGTGCCAGACCGTGGTGACCAACACCAGCAGTGCCACCTGGTCCAGCCAGTCGCCCAGGCCGGAGACCACCGCGCTGGTGTACAGCAGCCGGAAGTCGCGGCCCGCCAGCGGGCCCGGAACCCGCACGCGGCTCATCCGGCCAGTGCCACCGGGTAGCGCCGGTGGACCCGGCCGAGTACGTCCTCCATCACCTCGATCAGCCCCCTCATGGAATGCAGCGCGCTCACACCGAGCAGTTCCTCCTGCGCCGGGTCGAGCGGCAGCCGGTCGATCAGCCGGTGCACGTCGTCGCGGTGCTGCACGTCCAGCTGGGCGTGCCGGGCGATGGTGCGGAACGACGCCTCCGGCAGCCCGGTCCGGACCGCCAGGTCACCGGCCAGCCCGGGACCGGGCGGGTTGCCCTCCAGCACCGCGATGTGCCCCACGAGTGCCACCGGATGCACATGGCGCAGCCAGTAGTACTGCGAGCCGACCAGCGAGGCGATGGCCGCCCCCGGCAGCGTCGTGCGCAGCGTCTCGGCATCACCCCCGGCCACCACGTAGTCGTCGGCCACCCACTGGTCGTGCCCGTACTCCTCACGGATGTGCTTGGCCAGGTAGCGGCCCACCAGGTCGGCCACCGGGTCGTCCTGACGGGCAGTGCACTGCTCGACGGCTGCCAGCATCAGCGGCACCGTGGCCCGGATCGTCCCGTGCAGCGTCTTGAGCCACTCCAGGTACACCTGGTCGCCGTGCGGATGGGTCCACATCTGCCGGGACGCGGCGTCCACCGCCGGCATCAGCAGCCCGATCTTGCGGCGCAGCGCCTGCGACCTCGTCTGCTCCTCCACCGTCAACCGCCTTCCCTCAGGGCCACGCCGAGTGCTGTCACGGAGTCCGCGGCCCGCCCCGGGCGGCCGGCGATGTCGTACGCCTTCCAGCAGCCGCCGCAGACGTTCTCGAAGCGTTCCTCGCGCAGGGCCTCGAAGCCGGGCAGGTCGGCCGCCGCTCCCGGGCCCAGGTGCCCCACCACCCTCAGCAGCGGATCGTCCCGGAACCCGGTCAGCGCCTGCGCCACGCCCTCGGGCCGCCGGGTCGGGGCACGCAGCGCGGACGGCCCGTGACCGGTGATCAGCCCCTCGTTGCAGCAGGGGATCACCACCCCGTCGTAGCGGACCGTGGGCGAGCCGAGCAGGGTGCACGCCGGCAACGCCCCCACCTCGTGCCGGCTCTGGATGGCGAAGACCCCCGAGCCCCGCCCGTACCGGAGGGGGGTGATCAGCTTGGTCTCGGCCTCGTCGGCCCACCGCGGGCCGAGCGCCTCCGACAGCAGCTCCTCGGCCACCCGCGCGCCGTCGCCCGTGTCCAGTTCCTGGACGACGATGCGACAGCCCGCCCGGTGGGCCGCGCGCAGCGCGCCGACGAACCGGTGGTTCGACACACCGCCCTGGTGGAAGCCGTCCGTGCTCAGGAAGAGCGTGGAGATCCGCGGCAGCAGCCGCCGTACCCAGCCGGGCGCGGAGCCGCTCTCACGCGCCCAGTACCCGCTGGTGAAGACGACGGTTTCCAGCCCGGCGTCGGCGAACGCCCCGATCGCGTACGGCAGCGCCCGCTGCTCGGCGAAGGGCTCGCCGCCGGAGACCGCCACCGACCGTAGGCCGGGCAGTGCGACGATGCCGGCGACGACGTCGCGGAACACCTCCCAGTCGGCGACCCTGCCGCCGTCCGCGCGGGCGTCCACCGAGCAGTGTGCACAGCCGACCGGGCACTGGTCGGTGATGTACAGCAGGACCGACTCGCCGCGACGGCGGCGCATCGCCTCGGTGTCCGCCAGCGTGGGGCGGTCGCGGACCGCCTGGGTGTCAGCGCGTGCAGGACGGCTGTTCACGGTCCGCCTCCCATCCCAGGGACACCAGGCCGCCGTAGCGGCCGGAGCGGCGGTCCGAGAAGGCGGTCCCGTCCACCTGCTCGACCATGCGGCGGGCGGCGGCCTCCACCTTCCGCCCGGAGTCGCTGCGCAGGTACTCCGTCACCTGGCGTTCGGCCGAGGCGTCGCCGGACAGTGCGACGCAGTTGCCGCACATGCCCTTGTCGCACGGTCCGTCCGAGAAACGGGCGGCCACGAAGCTGGGGCCGAGCACGCGCAGCGCCCGGTACAGCTCCCGGCGCAGGAACTTCTCGCGCAGCTCGGGCCACGACTGGCGGGACGCGTGGCCGAGGACCAGGTGCTCCGGCATGCGCCGCTCCACCAGGTCCTGGTTGCAGCAGGCGTAGACAGTGCCGTCGTAGGTGACCAGCGGCCAGGTGATCCGGTCGCACGGGTCGACGGGCGCGACCGGGACGCCGGAGGAGGGCGTCGGAGTCAGCCCGCGGAGCTGGCGGCCACGGCCGATCGGACTCAAGGTGCCCACCAGGATGGGTACTTGGTCGTCGAACTCCCGGCGCACGTCGTCGATCAGGTCCTGGAGGTAGGGATCGTCGTCCCCCCGCCCGGTGAGCTGGAAGCTCACGTGCGGCACCAGCTCGCGTATGCGGTGCATCGCCCGGAAGACGTCGGCCCGGCCCACCTCGCGTTCGTGGAACTCGTCGAGGCTGGCCGCGAAGTGGTCCACCTCGCGGATCGCCGCGGACACCGGGGCAGGCAGCCGCCGGTTCTCCCGGGCGAACCACATGCCCGACAGCACGTACGAACGGGTGCCCACGGACCGGGCGGTGCGCGCGAGGTCGGCGACGAGCGCGGCCCGCAGCAGCGCCTCACCGCCGGACATCAGCAGCAGGTCCGGTCGGGTCTCCTGCTCGAAGGACTCCACGAGCCGACGGAACGGCGTCTCGGGATGCTGTTCGCTGGTACTGGAGGAGTCGGTGGAGCAGTGGGCGCACGACAGCGGGCAGCGGCGGGTCAGGGCCAGATAGAGGCCGGCGGCGGGCTTGTTGCGGATGGCGCCGATTTCCAGCAGGTGCATGGGATCACCCCCTTCTCGATGTCAGTGCGCTGGCGATCTCCTCGAGGGAGGCGAGCGTCCGCGCGGCATTCGGGTCGTCGGTGCTGGCCAGGTCGGCCACCAGGGTGGTCAGCCGTTCGGCGGCCGCCGCGTTCCGTCCGGCGGGGCCGGGCAGCGGGCCCGCCAGCGCCAGGGCCGCCGCGCACTGGCGCGCCAGCTCGGAGACCAACTCCAGGCCGGAGGTCGTGCTGCGGGGTCCCAGCACCGGGTCGAGCACCTCCAGAACGCCGAAGACGGACCCGTCGGTGTCCAGCGGCGCGGCGATGATGGCCTTCGGTATCCGGCCGGTGGAGGCCGCGAAGTCCCGGTTGAACTGCGGGTGGTTGTCGAGGTTGTCGGCGATCACCGCCTCCCCGCTCTGGAAGACCCACCCGGCGATGCCGCTGTAGTCGGGGATGGTCCAGCCCACCAGGCTGTCCTCACGGGGGTCGGAGATCGCCTCCAGAACGAGTGCCTCACCCGCCGCGTCGTGCAGGAAGACCGACGAGGCGGGAGCGCCGAAGACGAGCCGGGCCAGCCGTACGGTCGAGCGCAACACCTCGTCGCGCCGGGACAGCGGAGGACCGCTGAGAGGGGCGTCATGCGCCGGATTGGTCATGGCCGGCTCCTTCGGCGGACGGGGTGGATGAGTCGGGTGCGGCGGATGCGTCGGACCGGGCGGGTTCATCGGGCGGGTCCGGAACGGCGGAGGCGGTGACAGGAGCGGGGGCGCGGGGTGGGTCGGACGCGTCGGTGAAGTTGTCCGAGAGGGAGGCGAGAACGTGCTTGACCTCGCTCACCGGAAGATGCGGATGCTTTCCGAGGATGCGGGCCACGAATCCGGTGACATGTGGGGTCGCGAAACTGTTCCCGGAGAGGAACGAACGGCCGCCGCCCGTCCAGGGGACCTCGATCCCGACACCGGCCGCGAAGAATTCGACCGGGGGCTGCGGACTGACCTCGATGCGTTCCGCGTCGGCGATCTCGTGCGACCCGACGGAGATCACCGAGGGGAAGATCCAGGGATAGCTGCGGACCGGGCTGTTGTGCGCCGAGGCCACGATCGCCACCCGGTTGAAGTACGCCTCGTCCGCGATGTCGTGCAGCGAGGCCTTGAAGTCGCCCTTGCGTGAGGAGAGGCTGAGGTTGACGACATGGAAGCGCTCCGCCACCGCCCACCGCAGGGCGGCCAGCAGCATGTTGCCGTCGCCCGCGAGTCGCGGCCCCAGGATGCGCACGCTCGTCAGGCTGACGTCCGGCGCGATCCGCCGGATGATCGCCGCGCACGCGGTGCCGTGACCGGCGGCGTCGCCCGCGTCGTCCGGGACGATCCGGTAGCTCGGCCGGCCGTCGACCGCGGCGTCCTGCTCGATGCGTTCCACCGCGTACGACCCCTCCAGGGGCCCGATCTCGGGATGGTCCGGCGTGACTCCGCTGTCGATGACGCAGATCCGGACTCCCGCTCCGCGCGACCCACCCCAGGCCCATTCCCGGTCCACCGCGGTGGAGGCCGCGACGGATGACCGGTCGACGAGTTCCCCGGCATTCATGTGGGCGAATCGGATCGTTGTTCGACGAAACGCTGTAGTGGTCAATGGCGCCTTCCGGTCACTCGTGGCTCACTCGTATGGCGCGATACCGAACCGTCGGACGTGCCGGACCGTCCCGCCGTCGAACAGCTGAGCGGTGCCCGCGGACCGATTCTGTACGAGGTTCCGGGCCGTCGGACATCCCAGTTGTCTGGGGTGCTTTCCGGCCGGTCCTGCCCCTCGCGGCGCGGAAACTGACAGTTCTCTGCGCTGGCGGTCTCCTTGCGCGGGGAGAGGGGGAGGGCCGCCGTGGGTTCGAGCGGTCGGCCTGGTCGAACTTCGGCGGCCGGGGGGCTCCACGGGAGCCGCACTTCCGGCGGTTGGCGGTCTGGCAGCGCTTCGCCGGGATCGTGTGGCCGGCAGGAGCGGTTCGCGCGGAGCCGTAGGCCTTGTCGGTAGAACCGTGTCCGGCCGGGCCCGCGGGCGGCCCGGTCCGAGCCGGGGCACCCGGGTACGGCCCGGACCCACGGGCTCGGTGCACGCGATCGGCTCGGTCCTGCCGGGCGGGTCACGCCGGCGATGACGCACGCGTTGCGCCCGAGATCTGCCGAGCCAGGTCCCCGAGTCGGCTCAGGACCTCAAGCGTCTCGCGGACGACCTGGCCGCCACGCGGACGCACAGCGGCTCGCCGCGTCCACCCGGCGGCGGCTCGTGATCGGGGCCGCCTGGCCCTCGCGGACCGAACCGGTGGGCACGCTGCTCACCACCGGGACGGCCCTTGCCGGACGGGCGCCGCCACCGGCCGCGCCCGCGACGTCAGGGGAGTGGCGGGCCCGCTTCCCCGCGCCGGCGCAACTGCTCGGCGGCAACAGGGGGGTCGGCCCTGGCGGCCGTGTCGGGACCGTGCGTGGAGGGCGACGGAGCGCGGCTCGGGGGGCCGTGTCAGAGCGGCTTGAAGCGGTCCCTCGGCCGTTTTCGGGGACCGGAGCCCCGTGGGGCGAGGCGGCCTCGGGCAGCCGGTGTTCAGCCGGCCGGGATCACCTGGACGTCCCCGCCCTTGGAGAACACCTTCACCTTGCGCGGTGCCGCGGCCTCGTGCGCGACCCCGACCTTGCGGGATCCGGCCGCCGTGGCGACGTCCAGGGCGTACGGCCCGCCGGGCAGCCGTACCGAGACGTCGCCGCCGTCGGTCGTCGCCGAGAGCCGGTCGGGGGCCGCGGTCATCCGTGCCTCGATGTCGCCGCCCGAGGTGTGCGCCACGAGGCTCGGGGCGGAGCTGTCCTCGATCCGGACGGAGCCTCCGCCCGTGGTGGCGACCGTGGCCGCGGACAGTTCGCGCACGACGATGTCGCCGCCGTCCGTGTCCAGCTTCACCGGGATGCCGCCGGGCACCTCGATGCGGAAGCGGACCCCGCAGTCCCGCACCCCGGTGTCCTCGCACCCGGACGCGGTGACCCTGAGTTCGCCGGAGGTGACGTCGTGACCGGTCGTCGGCTTGTGTGCGGTGTAGTCGAGGATCTCGGTCACACGGACGGCGGTGCCGGTGCCGGCGGCCACCTCGATGTCGCCGCCACCGTTGTGGACCGTCAGGCTCCGGACGTGTTCGGACACGGTGTAGGAGCGGGTCTCCGTGTGGGCGTCCCCGGTCGCCGAACAGCCCATGAGCAGGCCGCAGACGGACGCGAGCGAGGCGATCAGGGGCAGCGGACGCAGGAGATGAGCGGAGCGCACAGCAGGACTTCCTTCGGTGTGGGGGGTGGGCTTCCGACCGGGAGGCTAGGCAGAGCCGAGGGCAGCCATGCGCGTACGGGGGGAGGTCAGGGGTCGGCAGGGGGCGTGCCCGCCGTGGTTCCAAGCGGAAATTTAGGGCGCTCGCCGAGCATGGGGTTCGACCGGGGCCCGGATGCGCGGGGCCGCGGTGGTTCGATCAGCGGCGCGAGGGGGAACGATGCCGGACCCGTCCACATTCACCGAGCTCGTACGGGAGCGGACCGAGGCGCTGGCGGACGCCGACGTCCACATCGAGCTCTGCCACCGGGGCGCGGGAGTCGCCGCCCGGCACATGACGTACGCGGAGATGGACCGGCGCGCCCGCCGCATCGCCTCGGTACTCCAGGACCGGGGCGCCGCGGGAGCGCCGGCGCTCCTGCTGTACTCCTCGACGGCCGACTTCCTCGCCGCCTACGTCGGTTGTCTGTACGCGGGTGTCGTCGCCGTGCCCGCGCCGCTGCCCGGCGGCGGTCCGCGGGGCGGCCGGAGCGACCGGGTGACGTCCGTACTGCGGGACACCGGCGCCCGTCTGGTCCTGACCGAGTCGGCGAACGCCCCCGACGTCTCGCGGTGGCTCGCCGACTCGCTCCTCGACGGCGTCGCCTGCCTGGCGACCGATCTTCCCGGCCTGGGCGACCCGGACGCGTGGAGGCCGGTGCGGACCCGCCCCGACGACCTGGCCTTCCTCCAGTACACCTCGGGCTCGGTGTCCGATCCGCGCGGAGTCATGGTCTCCCACCGGAACCTGATGGCCAATCAGCACCTGCTGCAGCAGGTGCTCGGCACCACGGCGGAGGACCGTTTCGGCGGATGGCTCCCGCACTTCCACGACATGGGCTTCATCGCCCACCTCCTCCACCCGGTCTGGCTGGGCGGTCACTCCGTCCAGATGTCCCCGGTCTCCTTCGTCAAGCGACCGCTGCGCTGGCTCCAGGCCATCGACGCGTACGGCGTGACCGTCGGAGGCGGTCCCAACTTCTGCTACGACCTGTGCACGGAACGGATCACGGACGAGGAGATCGCCGGACTCGACCTCTCCCGCTGGAGACTGGCGCTCAACGGTGCCGAACCGGTGCGCCCGGCGACCCTCGACGCCTTCGCGCGGCGCTTCGCCCCGGCGGGGCTGCGGGCGGAGGCGCTCTACCCCTGTTACGGACTGGCCGAGGCGACCCTCCTCGTCTCCGCCGGTGCCCCCGGTTCTCCGTACACCACGACGACCGCCGACCCGGCCGCCCTGGAACACGGCCGGCTCGCCCCGGCACCGGCGGCCGCCGACGGGCGCGCCCTGGCGGGCTGCGGGCCCGCCACCGGCTACGACCTGCGGATCGTCGATCCGGAGGACCGCGGAGAGCTGCCCCCCGGCACGGTCGGCGAGATCTGGCTGCGCGGCGACAGCGTCGCCCAGGGCTACTGGCGGCGTCCCACCGAGACCGAGGAGACGTTCCGCGCCACCCTGGACGACGGCGAGACCGGCTTCCTGCGCACCGGGGACCTGGGGGTGATCGAGGACGGACACCTGTACGTCACCGGCCGGCTCAAGGAGCTGATCATCCTGAACGGCCGCAACCTCTACCCCCAGGACGTCGAACACGCGGTACGCGGCATCGCTCCCGCCCTCAACCCCGGTGTCGGGGCGGCCTTCTCCGTCGACGCCGGCGGGCGCGAGCAGCTGGTCCTCGTCCAGGAGATCAGGGACACCTCCCCGGACCGGACCGAGGAGTCGGCCGACCGGCGCGCCCTGGTCCGCCGGATCCAGGAGACGGTCGGCGTCGAGTTCAACGTTCCGCTCGCCAACGTCCTGCTCGTGCCGGCCGGCACGGTCCGCCGCACCACCAGCGGGAAGATCCAGCGGGCCCTGATGCGCGCACTCTTCCTGGAGGGCGCCCTGCGGGCCCGCCACGAGGTGCTCGATCCCGCCGTCGAGGACCTCGTCCGGTTCCGCGGCGACCTGGCCGCCGACCTCGGTGAAGACCTGCTGAGCCCCGAGCCGGCCGGTGGCGGGGGCGGCCGGTGGTGACCCCGCTCGCCGTCGGCGACGCCCGGGCCCGCGCGGCGGGCCTGGAGTTCGCCCTGGGCGACCCCGCGGACCCGGCCAATCCCGTCGGCTACGCGCCGCTGCTCGCCGCCGACCGGGCCGCCGAGCGTTTCGCCCGCGGTGAGGAACTCCTCGACGACCGGGGCGTGTTCGCCGAGTTCGTGCCCACCGAGCTCGGCGGCCGCCTCGACTCGTACGAGAACCTCGTCGCCGTCCTGCGCCCCGTCTTCCGCCGCGACGTGGGTCTCGCCATGGGCTACGGAACGATGAGCTGGATGGCCGCCTCCGACGTGTGGCTGGCGGGCACGGAGGAACAGCGGGAATGGCTGGCCGGACTGCTGCTGTCCGGCGGCAAGGCCGCCATCGCCCAGCACGAGACCGCGCACAGCAACCACTACGTGCGCAGTCAGGTGACCGCCCGGCCCTCGGACGGCGGCCTGCTGCTGAGCGGCGCCAAGCCGCTGATCAACAATCTGGAGCGGGCCGGGGCCCTCGTCCTCTTCTGCCGCACGGACACCGCGGGCAGCCGCAGCCACTCGGCCCTGCTGGTCGACCCGGGTGCACTGCCCCGGGACCGCGCCGTGCCGCTGCCCCGCCACGTCACGGTGGGCCTGCGCGGATGCCGCTTCGCGGGGATCGACTTCGACGACTGCCCCGTGCCCGCCTCGGCGTTGCTCGGTCCCCTCGGCAGCGGTGTGACGACGGCCCTGAGGTCCTTCCAGATCAGCCGCACGGTCATCGCCGCGCTCGCGGTCGGAGCGGTGGACACCGTGCTGCGCACGGCCGTCGGATTCGAGCGGTCCGAGCGGCCGGGCGGCCGGTCCGCCCTGGATCCCGACGCCGACCGTGCCTCGGCCGCGACCACCGGTGCCTTCGTCGACCTGCTGCTGTACGACAGCCTCGCCGTGGTCGCCACGCGGACGCTGCACCTGCTGCCCGAGCAGACCAGCGTGTACTCCGCCGCGCTCAAGTACCTGCTGCCCAAGCTGCTCACGGAGACCATGTACACCTTGTCGACCGTCCTCGGATCCGGCATCTACAGCCGTGAGGGAACGCTCGGCATCTTCCAGAAGCACATCCGTGACGTTCCGGTGCTCAGCCTCGGGCACGCGGGCTCCGCCGCCTGCCAGGCGACGATCCTTCCGCAGCTCTCCCGCCTCGCCCGGTCCTCGTGGTTCCGGGAGGACGTGCCGCCCGCCTCGCTGTTCCGCGCCTGGGAACCCCTGCCGGCCCTGGAGCCGGAGCGGCTCAGGCTGGCCTCGGGGCGCGACGCGCTCAGCGCCTGCCTGCCGGCCGTCGCCTCGGACATCCGGGGGCACGGGCCCGCGGAGCAGGCCCTGGCGTCGCTCGCCGGGGTGCTCGTCAGGGAGTTCCACGACCTGCGGGACCGGGTGCGGGCCCTGGAGAGCGACGGCCCGCCCGTCCTCTTCCCCGCGGCCGGTTTCGCCCTGGTCGACCGCTACGTGCTGCTGCTCGCGGCGTCCGCGGTCCTCGGGGTGTGGCGGTACGCCCGCGAGGGCGGCGACCCGTTCCTGGCCGACGCCTCCTGGGCGGCGGCCGCCCTGCACGTGGTGGCCCGCAGGCTCGGGGCCCGCCCACCCGCGCTGCCGCCCGAGTGCGAGCGCCACGTCCGCCACGAGATGCTGCTCCGCTTCGGCGCCCAGCTCAGCTTCGACCTCTACAACACGCCCGTGTGCGGCTGACCGCCGGCAGCGCGCACCGCCGAAGGAGTTCTCTGATGACCGCTCCCAAGAGCCGCCGCCCGTACGGTTGCGAGGCGTCCCTGGACGACTGGCTCCTGGACCGGCTCGCGGCGTACCTGCACCGTGAGGCCGACACGCTCGAACCGGACGTCCCGCTCGCCGAGTACGGCATGGACTCCGTCATGGCGATGAGCCTGTGCGGCGACCTGGAGGACGAGCTGGGTCTGGAGGTCGAGCCGACCCTGCTGTGGGACCACCCCACGATCGACAGTCTGCGGGCCCGTCTCGCGACGCTGTGGGCGTTCCGCTCGTCGTCGTCGCCGTGGCCGTCCCGCTCACCGTCGGCCCCGGTGCCGGACGGGAGGCGACCCTGATGGGCGACATCGCGGTCGTCGGCATCGACTGCGCGTTCCCGGGGGCTCGGGGCGCCGACGCCTACTGGGAACTGCTCATGCGCGGGGGCGACGTGATCGGGGACCTGCCCGACGGCCGCTGGGACCGGGTCGAGTTCCCCGACGTCTCCCGCGGCGGGTTCACCGAGGACCTCGACGCGTTCGACCACGCCTTCTTCTCCGTACCGCCACGTGAGGCCGCGGCCATGGACCCGCACCAGAGGGTGCTCCTCCCGTGCGCCTGGCGGGCCGTGGAGGACTCCGGGACGGCGCCCTCCGCGCTCGCGGGTACCGACACCGGGGTCTTCGTGGGCGTGATGGGCGGCGAATGGGGCCGGCTGACCCTGTCCGACCACCGGTCGGTGACCCCCCAGCTCGGCGCGGGCAGCAGCGCCGGCATGATCGCCAACCGCGTCTCGTACCACCTCGATCTGACCGGGCCGAGCCTCGCCGTCGACACGGCCTGCTCCTCGTCGCTCGTCGCGGTCCACCTGGCGGTCAACGCGCTGCTCGCGGGTGAGTGCTCGACCGCTCTCGCGGCCGGGGTGAACCTCGTGCTCTCCCCGACCCTCGGCCTGGTGTACCGGCAGATGGGCCTCGCGGCCCCGGACGGCCGGTGCAAGCCGTTCAGCCTGGCCGCCGACGGCATCGGACGCGGGGACGGCGTGGGCGTCGTCGTGCTGCGGCGCCTGGAGGACGCGCTCGCCGACGGCAGCAGGGTGTACGCGGTGATCCGGGGCAGCTCCGTCAACCAGGACGGGCGCAGCAACGGCGTCACTGCCCCGAGCCGCTGGTCCCAGCAGAAGGTCATCGAGGGCGCGTACCGCCGGGCCGGGGTGTCACCGGCCGACGTGCGCTTCCTCGAAGCGCACGGGACGGGCACGGTGCTCGGTGACGCGATCGAATGCGCGGCCCTGGGCTCGGTGCACGGGGTGCCCCGCGACGAGCCGTGCGCCCTGGGGTCGGTGAAGGGGAACCTCGGTCACACCGAGGGCGCGGCGGGCATCGCCGGTCTCATCAAGACCGCCCTCGCCCTGCATCACCGGCTGGTACCCGCGAGTCGCTTCGCCGACGGGGAGAACCCCCGGCTGCGGCTCGCCGAGCGCGGCCTGCGGCTGCTCAAGTCCCCGCTCCGGCTGCCCCGCGGGGAGACCGTCGCCGGGGTGAGCAGCTTCGGGATGGGAGGGACGAACGCCCATGTGGTGCTCGCCACCGCCCCCCGGACCGTGACCGCCCGGGCGGACGACCGCGGGGTCCCCGCCGTCGGTGTGTTCACGCTCACCGCGGACTCGCCCGAGGGGCTGCGCCGCAACCTCGCCGCGCAGGCGGCGGCCCTGGCGGCCGTACCGCGCACCGCCGCGGCCGCTCTCTGCCGGACCAGCAACCGGGTCAAGACCGGACTGCCGTACCGCTTCGCCGTCGCCGCCCGCGACACCCGGCAGCTCGGCGAGGCGCTGCGGACGGCCGCGGGGGAGGAGCCGACGGCGGGTGAGGCGCACCGGCCGCGGTCCGCACCGGTGGTCGCCTTCCTCTTCACCGGCCAGGGCAGCCAGTTCGCCGGGATGACCGCGGAGCTCCACCGGGAGTCGCCCGCGTACCGGCGCCGTCTCGACGAGGCCGACGCGGCGCTCGCACCGTATCTCGGAACCTCCGTGCGCGACCTGCTCCTGTCGGGCGACGAGCGGGTGCACCGGACGCGGTACGCGCAGCCGGCGCTCTTCGCCGTGGGCCACGCGCTCGCCGGCACCCTGACGGATCTGGGCGTGCGCCCGGCGGCCGTGCTGGGCCACAGCGTCGGCGAGTTCGCCGCCGCGGTCACGGCAGGCGCGCTCGAACTCCCGGAAGCGGCCCGGCTCGTGACGGCCCGGGGCGCCCTGATGGAGGAGCTGGCGCCCGGCGGGGCGATGCTGGCGGTACGCGCCGGGCAGGACCGGATCGCCGGAACGCTCGCCGCGTGCGCGGACGCGCCGGGTGTCACGCTCGCCGCGGTGAACGGGCCCGAGGACGTGGTGCTCGCGGGCGGCGCCGAGGAGCTGCGCCGGGTCGGGGAGGCCCTGTGCCGGGAGGGGATCCACACCCGGTTCCTCGAGGTCTCGCACGCCTTCCACACGGCCGCGCTTCAGCCCGCTCTGGAGCGGTTCGGGGACGAGGCGGGTGCGGTGCGGACCGCGCGGCCGGGCATCGCCTTCGCCTCCACCCGGTACGGCCGGATGCTGCGGGAGGACGAGCCGCTCGACGCGGACTACTGGGTCGGGCAGGCCGCCGAACCCGTGCGGTTCGGTGCGGCGCTGTCCGCGCTCGTACGGGAGGCGGCCCCGACCCATCTCGTCGAACTGGGGCCGCGGGCACAGCTGTTGCCGCTCGCGGGCCGCTCGGGCCTGGCGCCCGGTGTCGATTTCCTGCACCCGTCCCCGGGTGAAGGCGCGTCGGGGCGTGAACTCGCCGACCTCGTGGCGGCGTTGTACCGGGCCGGCCTCGACCCGGACTGGGAGGCCCTGTACGGGCCCGGCGACCGCCGGGCCGCGCGGCCGGCCCCCTACGTCTTCAGCACGGAAAGCCGGTTCCCCCAGGCGAACCGGCCCGCGCCGGCCGCCGCCCCCCTCTCCGCGCCCGTCGTCGCACCGGCCGCGACGGCGTCGCCGGACCGGGTGACCGACTCCGTGCTCGCCGTCGTCGTCGAGGCGGTGACCGAGGTCGGCGGGTACCCGCCCGGCGAGGTCGTGCCGGAGGCCAGGTTCTACGAGGACCTCGGCTTCGACTCCGTCATGATCATGCAGCTCAAGGACCGGATCGAGGCGGGGCTGCCCGCGCTGGGCGAGATCTCCGTCCCGCGCATGCTGCCGGCTCTGCGCTCGGTCGCCTCCCTGGCCCACTACCTGAACCGCCTGCTCCTCGCCGAGACCGGCGTGACCGCGGAATGAGAGAGAGCACCATGGAACGGACCGCGTTCATCGCCGCCACCGGAACGGCCCTGCCGGGCGAGCCTGTCGACAACACCACGCTCGGCGCGGCGCTCGCCGTCAGCGCCGAGTGGATCGACGTGTTCGTCGGGACCAGGACCCGCCACTTCGCCCGGGACCTCGCCACCGGGCAGATCCGTGACACGCTCGCCGATCTCTGCGCCGAGGCCGGGGCCGGGGCCCTGGCGCGCAGCGGCCTGGAGGCGGGGGACATCGAGTTCCTCGTCCTGGCGACCGCCACCCCGGACCGGTTGCTGCCCACGACCGCGGCCCAGGTCGCCGACCGGCTCGGTCTCGACCATCTCCCGGTGTACCAGCTGCAGGCCGGCTGCTCCGGAGCGATCCAGGCGGTCGAACTCGGACAGAAACTGCTGGCCGCGGGTGCGGAGGCCGGCCTGGTGATCGGAGGGGACGTCACCCACCGCCATCTCGACCTGCGCGCCCGGGCGGCCGGCCTGCCCAGCCAGGAGCTCGTCAACTACGTCCTCTTCGGCGACGGAGCCGGCGCCGCCGTCCTGACGGCGCAGCCGACGGGCGACGCGGTGGCCGTGCGCGGTCTCGTCCACCGCTTCACCGGTCTGGGACGGGAGCCGGGACAGCTGATCGACTGGTACGGCGTCAGCGACCGCGAGTCGCCCCGTCCGATCCTGGCCGAGGACTACAAGGCGATCGAGGAGCACGTGCCCGGCATGGCGGTGGAGCTCCTGTGGGACGTCCTCGCCGTCGCCGGATGGAACCCCGGGGACGTCGACCACCTGCTGCCCCCACAGCTCTCGCGGCGGATGACCGAGCGCATCACGGAGCGGCTCGCGCTCCCGGACGCCCACGAGGTCAGCTGTGTCACGGACACGGGCAACACCGGGAACGCGCTGCCGCTCCTCCAGATCGACCGGCTCCTGGACGTCATGGCGCGGGGCGAGCGGGCCGTCGCCCTGGCGGTGGAGTCCAGCAAGTGGATCAGGACCGGGCTCGCTCTGGAGAAGGTCTGAGACGGCATGGAGACGAACGCTGTCGACCGGCTGCGCGAACTGCGGGCGCGGGACTCCCTGGAGGCCTCCTACGACACGGTGGCCGGCCTGCTCGCACGGTCCGAGGCCGAGGACGATCCCGTCGCGTTGCGCCGGGCCGGACGGCTGCTCGCGGGAGTGGACCCGCGGCGGGTGCTCGAGTGTCACCCGGGGACCCCCGTCGTCACGGTCGCGATCACCGGACAGTCCACCGTGGCCCCGGTCGTGGATCCGCTCACCGCGGAGCTGGCCCGGCACGGCATCCTGCTGCGACCGGTCCTGGGCGACCACGGGGCGTACGTCCACGATCTGACGGACCGGGAAGGCCACCTCCACGGCGTCGGCCAGGACCTGACCCTGTGCCTCCTGGACGCGGAGACCGTCTTCGCGCGGGTTCCCGAGGTGTGGCGGCCCGAGGACGTGGCGCGGGCCGCGGACGAGACGCTGGCGCTGCTCGCCGACGTCGCCGCCGCGCACACGGCGGCCTCCGGCAGCCCGCTCGTCCTCAACACCGTGCCGCTGCTGCGCTCCTGGAGCCACCAACTGGTGGACCACCGCTCCAGGGCGGCCCTCGGCGCCGTCTGGCGCGACTTCAACAGCGGGCTGCTGCGGCTGTCGGGGACGACGCCAGGGCTGGTGGTGATCGACCTCGATCCGCTCCTCGCCGAGGGCGGTCCGGTGCACGACGTCCGCCTGGCCCACTACGCCGGGGCCCGCCTCGGGGCACCGTTGCTCGCCGCGTACGCGCGGGAGGTGGCGCACCTGGTGCGGGCGCTGCGGGGGAAGACCCGCAAGTGCCTGGTGCTCGACCTGGACCAGACGCTCTGGGACGGGGTGCTCGCGGAGGAAGGGGCCGACGGGATCGCCGCCGCGGGGACCGACCGCGGTGAGGCGTTCGGGGCCTTCCAGCGGGTCGTGAAACAGCTCGCCTCCCAGGGAGTCCTGCTCGCGGTGAGCACCAGGAACGACCGGGGGGAGGCGGTGGCCGCCCTCCGCGACCATCCGGACCTGCGGCTGCGCGACACCGACTTCGTACGGATCGAGGCCGACTGGGACCCGAAGGACGGGCATCTGCTCGACATCGCGGAACACCTGGGCATCGGTACCGACGCGCTCGTGTTCGTGGACGACTCCGCCGCGGAGTGCGCACGCGTACGGCGCGGCGTGCCCGAGGCGGCCGTCGTACGACTCGACGACGAGCCGGCGCTCCATGCGTCCCGGCTGCTGCGCGACGGCTGGTTCGACTGTCCGAGCCTGACCGAGGACGACCGCGACCGGAACCGGCGTTATCGCGCCGAGGCGCGGCGCCGGGAGCTGCGGCTGCGGACCGGGGCGGCGGAGGACTTCCTGCGTGACCTGGGCACCGAGCTGGAGTGCGGCCCGCCCCATGCGCACGAACAGGCCAGAATCGCCCAACTCACCCGGCGCACCAACCGGTTCAATCTGGCCGGAACGAGAATGACCGAGACGGAGGTCGCCGCGGCCGCGGACGGGACGGACGGCGGGGTGCTTCTCGCGGCCCGCGCGGCCGACCGGTTCGGGGACAGCGGGCTGGTGGGGGCGGTGCTCGCGCGCCGCACCGGGGACGTGCTGGACATCGAGAACCTCTGGCTCAGCTGCCGAGTGCTGGCCCGTGGGATCGAGCAGGCGCTCCTGACGCGCGTGCTGGAGCTGGCACGGGAGACCGGGTGCGTGGAGGTGCGGGCCCGGTACGTCCGTACCGCCAAGAACGAGCGGGCGGCGGGTTTCTATCCGTCCCTGGGATTCGCGGAAGTGTTCCGCGCTGCGGAAAAGGTGATCTTCGTGCGCGACGTGATCACGATTCCGGCCATGCCCGCGCACGTTCGTGTGCGGTCGAATTCGGCCAGGGAGGGAAGCGCGTGAAGCTGGGGAGCCTCGACGAATTCCTGCTTCTGATCCATGATGAGTTCTCTGTTGACCTGCGAGAACGAGGTGCAGGTACGAACCTCGCCGACGTGCCGGAGTGGGACTCCGTACTCCTGCTGCAACTCCTCACGCTGCTGGAGGAGGAGGCGGGACGCCGGCTTCCCCTTCGCCCCCTGCTGGAGGCCAGGACGTTCGAACAGATCTATGCCTTAGTGAAGGAGCAAGGATGACGTTCCCCGGAGGTGCGGCCGTGGGGCCGCCGCTCACCGTTCCGGTGGAGGTCGCCGACTGTTCCGACGCCGCTTGGGGCCAGGTGCGGCAGGACTTGCGGGAGAGCGGCTCGGCGCTGCTGTGGGCGAGGCTCTCGGAACTCGGCACGCAGGTCCCGGAGGGCGAGGCGCTGCGCGAGATCCTCGGCCGGGACTGGTCGCGCTACCTCGGACTGGCGCACTCCGAGGTCCGCAGTCGCTACGCGGCGTCGCGGATGCTGCTGAAGTGCGCCGCGGGCGCTGTCCTGCGCAGCGCGCCGGAGGAGCTGGAGCTGGCGTACGGTCCGACCGGACGGCCCTATCTGCGCGGTTGCGACCAGGTCGACATCAGCCTCAGCCACACGTGCGACCTGCTCGTGGTGGGGCTCACGACGCGCGGGCTCATCGGCGTCGACGCCGAGCGGGTGGACCGGCCGATGTACGGCAGTGGGCTCGGGCGCCACGTGTGCACCCCGTACGAGCTGATCACGCTGGCGGAGTTGGAGGAGCGGGAGCGCAACCCCGGTCTGGTGCGGCTGTGGACCCTGAAGGAGGCGTACAGCAAGGCCATGGGGCAGGGGATGAACTTCCGCTTCACGGAGTTCGGCTTCGGCCCGGATGGCCGTCCCGTACAGGTGCAGCGGCCCGACGGAACGACGGGAACCGGGGACGAATGGGGGTTCCGCACGTTCGTGATCGACGAGGAGTACTGCGTGAGCGCCGCCGTCTACGACGCCGGATTCGGCTCGTCCACGGATACCGACATCACGACGATGCTCGACCGGGACTGTGCGGAGGCCATCGTCGAGGCCCTCGACGAGCGGGGATAGCGGGCTGTGTCCACGTACTGTCAGATCAGTTGGGCGGGGCGGGCGTCGAGCATTCCGGACCTGGCCACGTTGAAGCCGGCCTGGAAGCGGCTGGTCGCCTCCAGTTCCTCGGTGATCTCCGCGATGTGCCGCCGGCAGGTGCGGACGGACATGCCGAGGCGCCGGGCGACCATCTCGTCCTTGTAGCCCTTGGACATCAGCCGCAGGATCGAGTGCTTCACACCGTCGTCGGTGGTCGGCGTCCTGGACGTGTCCGGCTCGAACGGCGTGGCACCGTCCCAGAGGTACTCGAAGACCGCGCAGAGGAACGCCACCAGGGTGGGCTCGCGCACGACGGCGGCGCCGGGAGTCCGGTCCGCGCAGTCGACACGTTCCGGAAGGAAGGCGATCTCCCGGTCGTAGATGAAGATGCGGTCGATCACCTCGTCCGCGGTGCGGACCTCCGCCCCCGCCTCGGACACGTCGCGGACGTAGGAACGGGTCGGCAGGTCGCTGCGTGCCGTGTGCTGGTACAGGGTGCGCAGCCGGACGCCCCGGTTCAGCATCTCCTGGGCCGATTCCCGTGCCGCGGGCAGGACTTCGGCCGGGCGCGGGCCGCCGGGCTGGACGATGAGCAGTTCACTGCGGCAGTGCTGCCGGCGTTCGTCGATCATCGACTGGACGAGCGCGGGGTCGCTGATGAGGTCGAAGGCCTCGACCCGGTTCCGCTCGCGGCGGCCCTCGAAGTAGAGGGGGGTCAGCGACATCAGCCGCGTCCGTACGTCCGTCACGGCGTTCTGAAGGTCCCGTATCTGGCGTTCGGCGGCGCCGACCAGGTCGGCGGCGGCCACGTCGGGTCCGACCGGCACGAGGACCGACGGGTCTCCCGGCATGGGCTGAAGGAGCTTCAGGTGGCGCAGCACCTTCTCGGCCCGGCGGGTCTCCGGCGGATCGAGGGCGAGGTTCTCGGCGATGGCCTCGTGATCGAACATGCCGAGACGGACCGCCTGTCCGTAGGCGCTGGCGCTGATGTCGTCCAGCTCGGCGAAACCCGAAGCGGAATCCTCAGTTCTGCCCATTTGTGCCGCTCCCCCGGTCAGGCGTATTTGTTGTCATGCAACTTTACGCCACCGTCCTGAGCTTGGTCATCGGCGAGAGCGCAGGGCAGGCTGATCTCAGCAGGCGGGGCGGCGAGCCGGGTTCATTAGTGGACCTTTCAATCAAAGTCCCTTTGAAGAGTCTTTGCCAATTGGGGGAGAGGACATGGGGATTTCCATGCGAGGGATAGGGCAGCGTGTCATGGGCGCGGCGGCCGTCGCGATTGCGGTCGGCATCTTCGCAGCGGGCGGCGCCGAAGCCGCGAGCTCCCCGGAGGCCGCGACGGCGGACGTGTCGGTAGGTGTCCGGATCGACCTGGGCGGCATCGGCGCCGCGGTCACCGACTGCATTCCGGGCGACGACCGCTGGACCTGATGGACCGCCCCCTCGGGGGCGCATGACGGCGAGGCTCTCCGCAGTGACCGTGCGGGGAGCCTCTCGTCATGCCGGAACCAGTACGTCCGCGGTGTGGGCGATCGCGGTGACCAGGACGCCACCCCCCGCCGCCCAGCGGCCGGTGAAGGCGCGCGGGGCGTCTCGCGACGGTCCTTCGTCGGCCAGCAGGCGGACGCGGAAGGACTCGCTCGCCGGATCCAGGGTGATCAGGGCCTCCTCGAAGCCGAGTTCGCGTCCGGTCAGCGGATACCAGGTCTTGAACACCGACTCCTTCGCGCTGAACAGCAGCCTGTCCCACGCCAGCCCGGGGTGCGACCGGAGCAGTCCCGCCACCTGGCGACGCTCCGTATCCAGGGCGATGACCTGCAGGATCCCTTCCGGCAGCGGCTCGTCGGGCTCGGCGTCGATGCCGAGCGAGGCGATGTCCGCGCGGCGGGCCAGCGCCGCCGCGCGGTAGCCGGCGCAGTGCGTCATGCTGCCGGACAGCGAGGGGTCCCAGCCGGGAGCGCCCCGGTGGCCCGGGACGACCGGCGCCGGCGGCATCCCGAGCCGGTTCATCGCCACCCGCGCGCACCAGCGGACCGCGGTGAACTCCGCGCGGCGCTTGGGCACCGCGTCACGGACGCACTCCTCCTCCTCGGGAAAGAGCGCGGCACCCGACGGGTCGGTTCTGACTTCGACGGCGGCCACCTGGGGCGGCAGCAGGGAGGCGAGCATGGAGGCCCCGATTCATCGGCGTGACGGATGCCCTCCACGCTTGCGGTCGACCCCCGCCCCGGGCGAGTCGTGGCAGGCCCGGAGGCCGTGAGGGCGGCCCCGCGGGGGCGGATCCACCAGCCGGCTGCCATGCCGGGCGCACCGGCCGACGGACCCTGCCGGACGACGGCCAGGCCGCAGGACGCGCCTTGCCATGCGCTTGCCATGCCCGACCGGCGCAGGGCATTCGCACCGGGCGGATCCGGCGGGGCCGGACGGTGAGGAATTGTTGTCGTGCAACTTCTGGACACCGTTCGAAGTGAATCCCGTGCACTGGCCGAATCGCATAATTCCTGAGTGACGCATTACCGCCTAGAGGCGGTCGATGCGTCCGCCGACAACACATTGTGTAATCGCGGGGGCGTTGCATGAAACTCGTGGAACGAGCGGTGGAACAAGAAGCGCTGGAATCCGCGCTCGCCGCCTGTGGGGCAGGGCGGGGGGCCACGGTGCTCGTCGAGGCCGCCGTCGGATGCGGCAAGAGCGAACTGCTCGCCCGCGTGGCCGAACGAGCCGCCTTCCAGGGCGCCGTCGTCCTGCGCGCCACGGGTTCGGCCGCCGAGTCGGGCCTGCCGCTCGGTGCGCTCAGCCAGGTCGCGGCGGGGGCACCACCCGGCGCGCTCGACCCCCGTCACCAGGGAGCGGGCGGGCGCGGCGAGTCGATGGAGCTCTTCAGCTCCGCCGTGCGCCGGCTGGCCGGGCAGGGGCCGGTGGTGATCTGTGTGGACGACTGGCAGCACGCCGACCACCTCTCGCGCCACTACCTGCTCCACCTCGCCCACGCGGCCAGGACGGCCGGCATCCTGCTGGTCCTGGCGAGATCCCTGGACGGACGGGAAGCCGACCCGGTGCTCGACACCGAACTCATACGGCTTCCGCGACTCGTACGGCTGCGCCTTTCGCCGCTGAGCCCGGTCGCGGTGGCCGAACTGCTGCGGGACGAGGGGATCGAGGACGAGGAGGCGCACCGCGGGATCCATCACGCCAGCGGGGGAAATCCGCTGCTTGTGCGGGCACTCCTCGACGACCTGCGAGGCGCCCCGGAGGACACGCGGCCGCAGCAGGACGGAGCCTTCGGCCGCGCGCTGCTCGCCTGCCTGCAGCGCAACGGTTCCGGAACCGTCGAACTGGCGAACGCGCTCGCCGTGCTCGACGACCTCGCCACTCCCGGCCACGCCGCCGCACTCGCCGGGGCACCGGTCTCCCGCACGGCCCGGATGGCCGAGGCGCTCGGCGCGGCGGGCCTGCTCGACGGCGTCCGGTTCCGGCACCCCGCCGCACGTGCGGCGGTGCTCGACCGCATGGCACCGGCGCACCGCACCGCCCTGCACCGGACGGCTGCGGCGGTCGTCCACGCGGACGGGGCCGACGCCCCCGCCGTGGCGGAACACCTGGTCGCGGCCCGGGACGTGAGCCGGCCGTGGGCCGTACCGGTCCTCCGGAGCGCCGCCGCACAACTGCTCTGCGCGGGTCGGCCCCGGCGGGCGCTCGCCTGCCTCGAACTGGCGGGGGAGGGCATCGACGACGCCTCGGCGCGCCACGACAACCGCCTGGGCCTCGCCGAGATCGCCTCGCGGATCGACCCCGGCGACGCGGAACTGCGGCTGAGCGCGGCGCTGGAGCACGCCCGTGCCCGCAGGACGGGCCCGGCCGGTACGAGCGCCCTGGCCCGGCTGCTCATCGGTCAGGGCCGGCTCGACGAGGCGGAGGAGGTCCTGGGACTCCTCGACGCCGACGACCGGGTGATCGTCGACGACCGGGTGACCGGCGGCGACGCGGTGACCGGCGGCGACGCGTTGACCGGCGGCGACGCGGTGACCGCCGGCGACCGGGCGAGCGTGTACCGCGGGCCGTGCGCCGAAGGCGCCCGCACCGACCCGCTGGACGGCCTCGCGGCCTTCCCCCGGCGCGCTGCCACCCGCAGGCACCAGGCCCCGCACGAGAGGGACGGCACCTCGGGGGTGCCCGGTGCGACACGCGAACATCCGGCCGGTCCGGGCGCGGCTCCGTGGCTCCTGCCCGACGGCAGCCCGGCCGCGGCGGCCGCCGCGGCCGAGGCCTTCCTGCGCGGCTCCTCGGCCGGCCGCGCCACCATCGAGCCCACGGTGCAGGCCCTGCGGACCCTGCTGTACCTCGGTGGCGCCGTCAGGGCCCTGCCGTGGTGCCGGGACCTCGTCGAGGAGACGGAACGGCGGGCGTCCCCCGGCTGGGGGGTGCTCCTGCGCACCCTGCACGCCGAAGCCCTGCTGCGCCAAGGCGATCTGGACGGAGCCGAGCGGGAGGCGCTCGCCGCCCTTGAGTCGGTTCCCCGGTCGCCGGGCAGCGCGACGATGTGCGGCGTCACCGGCGTCCTGATGCGGGCCCGGCTCGCCCTCGGGCGAACCGACAGCGTCGCGGCCGAGCTGGCACGCCCGGTGCCGGAGACCCTCCTCGGCAGTGTGCACGGACTCGCCTATCTCCGCGCCCGCGGCCAGTTCCACCTCGCCACCAGCAGACACCACGCGGCCCTCGGCGACTTCCTGGAGATCGGACGGCGCATGCGGCGCTGGGGCCTGGACCGGCCCGTCGTGCTGCCCTGGCGGACGGACGCCGCCGAGGCCCTGTACCGACTCGGTGAGTCCGCCCAGGCCGAACGGTTCGTCACCCAGCAGCTCGCCACGCCCGACGCCGTGGACCCCTGGGTGCAGGGCATCTCCCTGCGGCTGCGCGCGACGCTCCAGGAGCCGAGGAAGCGACAGGCGCTCCTCGCCCGGGCCACCGAGGCCCTGAGACGCTCGGGCGACCGCTACGAACTCGCCCGGGCGCTGGGCGACTTCGGGAACGCCCTGCGGGACTGCGGGGAATCGGCCCGGGCCGCCATGGTGAACCGGACGGCCTGGCACCTCGCCGACGAGTGCGGGGCCCATCCACTGCGCAACACCGTCACCCTCGTCGGCAGCCCGCCCGCCCCGGCGGCACCCCCCGTCACGGCGTCCTTCGCCGAACTGGCCGAGCAGCTCAGCGACTCGGAACGACGCGTCGCCGCACTGGCGGTGCGCGGCGACACCAACAAGGAGATCGCGGGGAAGCTCTTCATCACCGTCAGCACCGTGGAGCAGCACCTCACGCGCGCCTACCGGAAGCTCGGCATCACCCGGCGGCAGGACCTACCCGTCGAGCTCCAGCTCATCGCCGCCGAGGTCTGACGCGCGGGGCGGCGCGGGCCTCGCCCGACCCCCGCCTCCCCATGACAAGGGGATGGCAAGCAGAGCGTCCGCGCTCCACGGACAGGCTGTCCTCTGCCCGTCCCCGCCGTCCCGGCCCGCGGACCCGGCAGCGCGTACGCGGGACGGCTGGGCGGCTCTCACCCCTACCCGCAGGCTGGGTCATGAGCGCAGCCCAGCGAGGGGAAGCACCCATGACGAAGCGCCGGCCGACACGGCACTCCACCGCACCCGCGACACCCGGTGCGATCCGCGACCGCATGCTCGACCGGGTCGAGGCGCGGATCGGCGAACTGCTCACGGCCGAACACACCCGGTGGGCCGCCGCGGACCGTCCCGCGGCGACTCTGGTCAGCGACGTCGCGACCGTCGTCCGCGGCGGCGCGGACCGGATCCGCCCCCTGCTGTTCCTCACCGGGTTCCTGGCGGCCGGGGGTGATCCGGAGTCACGGACGGCCGTCGACGCCGCGGCGGCCCTGGAACTGCTCGACACCTGCTGGTGCATCCGCGGCGACACCCGGGACGGTGCCGTGCTGCGCCGCGGCGTGCCCACGCTCCACGTCAGCCACGCCGCGGAACACGAACGCAACGGCTGGCGCGGCGAGTCCCGGCGGTTCGGCGAGGGCACGGCCGTCCTGGCGGGTGACCTCGCCCTCGCCTACGCCGACCGGTTCGCGGCCGCCCTGCCCCCGGCGACGAGGGACGGGTGGGAGCGGCTGCGTACGGAGCGCGTGCTCGGCGCGCACGGAGCCGCCGCCGCGAAGGCCGCCTACCGCGACGACCCCTGGCCCGGGTCGTGCGTCGCCGGGAACTGTCCGCGGGGCTGCGCCACGGGCACGTACGCCGTCGAGAGCCCCCTGGTGCTCGGGGCTGAACTCGCCGGGCGCCACGACCTGGTCGACGTCTACCGGGACTACGGTGCCAAGGTCCACGCCGCCTGGCGGCTGAACTGCTTCCTGTCGGGGGGAGCGGAATTCGACGACGATGCGGCGCTGATGCGGGACATGCTCCTCGACGACCAGGGCCGGCGCGAGGCGCGCGTGCGGGCCGCCGGTCTGGCCGCCGACGCCGCGAACACCGCCGACCAGGCGCCGCTCCCGCCGGCTTGGCGCACCGAACTCGCCTCCCTCGCCTCCTTCGTGGCCACCGCCTGAGCGGCGAGGAACACCCCCTGGGGGGTGTCCGGGAGGACCCGCCCGGGCCTACTGTCCGGACACGGCCCGGCCTCGCGTCGGCGCCGTGCGCGGCTGCCCCGGGCGCAGCCGCTCGAGCCAGGACCGCAGCCAGTCCCTGCGGACGGCTCCCCGCTCGTCGCGGGGGAGCGAACCCACCAGTTCCAGGCGGGTCGGCAGGAAGGCCTCGCCCGTACCGCGCGCGGCCAGGTGCTCCCGCAGTGCGAGGAGCGACGGCGGGGTCTCCTCGGCGGCGGGGACCACGACCGCGCAGGGCCGCTCGCCGAGCTCCTGGTCGGTGTGACCGATCACCGCGGCCTCCCCGACACCGGGATGGGTCAGCAGCTCCCGCTCGACGAGGTCCACCGGCACCATGAAGAGCGCGCCCGTACGGCTGCCGGCCCGGCCGGTCACCCGGAGACCGCCGAGCCCGTCGGGCCTCGCCAGGTCGCCCGTGTCCAGCCACCCCCCGTCGGTGTCCCAGGTCGCCACGGGAGCCGCATCGCCGTGTCGCCAGGTCGCCAGGCAGACGGAGGGGCCCCGTACCCGGAGCGGCGACACCTCGCCCGGCGCCGCGTCGCGCCCGGGCAGCGGCGACACCTCGAGACCGGCCAGGGGCACGCCGTCGCTCGCCCCCTCGCGCTCGGCGGGGATGTCGCCCCTGGTCAGGGTCCCCATGCCGAGCTCCGGCGCGCCCCACACCCCGCGTACGGGAGCGCCGAGCGCCTCGGGGAGCCCGGACAGCAGGTCCTCCGGCGTGCTCGTCCGGCCGCCCGAGAGGACCAGCCGGAGGGAGTCGAGGGCGCGGGGGCGGCGCCGCTGCGCCGCCAGCACCTCGGCCCAGTGGGCGGGGGAGGCGTACGCCTGGTCGACGCGCGCCGTGTCCATCAGGTCCAGGCATCCGCCGGGGGTCCACACGTCCTCGTACACCCCCGTGCCGCCGACCGCGAGAGGCCAGCACACGGCGTACAGGGTGGAGGCGAGCGAGGTCAGCGGCAGCGCCGAGTAGAACACCTCGCCCAGCCGTCTGCCGGGTCCGGTCCGGTCGTCCTGCGCACCGATCGCGGCGTACAGGGTGTTGGCCGTGTGCAGGACCGAGCGGAAGTTCTCGCCGGTTCCCGTCACCGTGACCATCAGGCACACCCGGTCGGCGGTCCCTTCGCCGTACGGGACGGACCTGCGCCCGTACGGGCCGCGCTCGTGCGGTGTCCGCAGGAAGTACCGGTCGAAGTCCACGGCACCGGCCGGGTCGTGTGGCCCGGTCGCGGGGTGGGGGCCGGGCGAGTCGTGGCGCCCCGCCGCGCGGGACGCCCAGGGCGCCCGGGCGACCACGCGGTGGCGCAGCCAGGGCAGCCCGGCGGCGCTCTCGGCCAGGACCTCCTCGTGCGGGAAGCCCTCCCACACGTCGGGGACCACGCAGATCCGGGCCTGGGACGCCTCCAGGACGCGGTGCAGACCCCGCGCCCGCACCGTGGGCAGCACGGGCACGGCCACGGCGCCGAGGCGCAGGCAGGCGAGGAAAAGTGCCGCGGTCTCCCAGCGGTTCGGCAGCTGGTACGCGACGGGGTCGCCGGTGCGGACACCGAGTGAGGCGAGCGCCGCCGCGAAGCGGTCCACGTACAGATCGAGTCGCCCGTAGTCGAGCACCGTCGTCCGCTGTCCGGGAGGGCGGTGGGTCCGGCGCTGGACGATCGCGGCACGCCGGGGGAACCGGGCCGCCGTCCGCCGGAGGTCGGTGGCGAACGTGTCGGTGCGCCACCAGCCGTGCGACCGGTACGCGTTCGCCACGTCCGGCGGCGGTGCGACGGCCGCCAGGGCACCGCGGACGTCCGGGGCCGCGAACTCGGCGCCTCCGCCGGCCGGCCGACGCGGCGCGGTCTCTCGCGTGCTCATGCCCACTTCCCGATCGCCCAGGCGACCTGGACCCGGGACGAGCAGTCCAGGCGCCGCATGATCTGACGGACGTGATTGACGACCGTCCATTCGGACAGGCCCAGACGTGCGGCGATCTGGCGGTTCGTCAATCCCTCCGAGACGAGCATCGCCACCTGGACCTGCCGGGGCGTGAGCGGCTGCTGCTCGACGGCGGGCGGGTCGTCCGCGCGCGCGGCTGCCGGAGCCGACAGGGCTTCGCGTACGACGGCGTCGGCGTCCAGCGCGCGACCCTCGGCCAGCGCTGTGGAGTACGCGGTCCAGCCCAGCCGGGCGCGGAGCCCGTCCACGGCCTCGTCGCGCGCGGAGCGAAGGCGGACCGGGGCGCGCGTGTCCAGTCGCTCGCGCAGCGCACCGGCCGCGGCGAGCAGCCGCACCACCCGCGGCTGCTGGACCGGGCTGGTGTCCAGGACGTGCAGGGCGAAGAGCTCCAGGACGTACGGGAGACGGGTCAGCTCCCCGGTGTCCCCGCACAGGCGCAGGGCCTCCCGCAGGAACGCGTCGACGGCACCCCGCCCGTCCGGGCCCGCGCTCAGCTCGGCGGAGCGCCCCAGGGCCTCGATCAGCCCCCGCCGGTCGCCCAGACGCCGCAGCGCCTCGCGCGCCCGGTCGGCGGTCTCGCCGGCCTTGCGCGTGCGGCCGAGGGCGTGGAGGGCCCCGGACAGGGCGACGGCGGCGCGGGCGGCCGGACCGGCGGCTCCCAGGGACCCGAGCGTGGCCGCCGACGGTTCGAGCGCGGCCAGGGCGGCCTGGGGGTCGTCGTCCGCGAGCAGCGCGGCGCCCAGGCGCGCGGTGACGAGCGCCGCCTGCCGGCGGTCGCCGAGCCGTTTGCACGCGGCGAGCGCCGCGCGGTGCCGCCGTACCGCGTCGGCCGTGTCGCCACGGGCCGCGGCCAGCTCGCCGGACAGATCGATCAGCCGCGCCCCGGTCGCCTCCGGGACGGCGCCCTCCGCCAGCAGGTCGCACCAGGCAAGGCCCTCCCGCAGCCGTCCCTGCGCGAGCCACGGCTCCCGGCAGGCGAGCACCGTGGCCGCCGCCGTCTCGGCGTCACCGCGCCGGTGCAGCCGGTCGAGGGCGGCGAGCACGTTGGGGGCCTCGGCGGCGAGCACCCCGAGCCACCGGGCCTGCTCGGTGCCGCCCAGCCGGGGCGCGGTCGCCGCGACCAGGCGCGCGTAGCGGTCCGCGTGGCCGTCCGCCGCCGCGTCCAGCCGGCCGTCCTCCTCCAGGGCGCCACGGCAGTACGACCGGTACGGCTCGGGCACCGTGTGGACCGGATCGTCGTGCCGGCCGTCAACGGTGAGCGTGAGCACGCCCCGGTCGAGCAGGGCGTCCAGGTGCTCCTCGTCCGCGCGGTCGAACGCGACCGCGCCGAATCCGGGCTCGTACACCGACAGGCGTTCCAGGAGGGCGCGTTGCTCCGCCGTCAGACCCCGGCAGCCCCACTCGGCCAGCGCCGCGAGGGAACGGTGCCGCGCGGGTGCGGTCGCCGGGCCGCCGGACAGGGCGACCGGACGCCGCCGGACCCGGGCGAGCAGCGCCCCCGGGGGATACAACCGGGAGCGGTCGGCGGCGAGTTCGAGTGCGAGCGGCAGTCCTTCGAGCAGCCCGCACAGATCCGCGACGTCCCCCGCGTTCTCCTCCGTCAGCGCGAAGCCGGGCCGCGCCTCGGCCGCCCGCAGCAGGAACAGCTCCACGGCCGGCACCCGGGCGAGGGCCTGCGGGTCCTCTCGCTCGGCCGGCCGGGGCACTGGCAGCGGAGCGACCGACACGAGCTGCTCGCCGTACACGCCGAGCGGTTCGAGCGCGGTAGCCAGCACGGTGATCCCGGCATCGGCGTCGAGGAGCGCGGCCACCGCCTCGGCTCGCGGCCGCCGTTCGTGGTCGCAGCCGTCCAGGAACAGCAGGGACCGGCCGGGAAGGCGGGCGAGTTCGGCGGCTGCGGCGGCGAGGGAATCGGGGCCGGCCGGATCAGGAGTCCGTACGGCGTCGAAGACGTCACCGGGCACCGGCGGGCCGGCGGGCAGGGTCACCGCGTCGGCGGCGGCAGCGGCCAGGCGGCTCTTGCCCACCCCGGCCGGACCGATGAGCGTGATCAGACGGCACCCCGGATCGCGCAGCCGGGCCTCCAGGGCCGCCAGCTCGTCGGCACGGCCGACCAGCGCGCCGCCCCGGCTCCCTGGCCGGCTCCCGGACCGGCTCTCCGGCCCGCTCCCCGGACGGCTCCCGGACCGGCTCCCCGCACCGCTCTCCGGCCGGCTCACGTCGCCCATTCCGTCGGCGTCACCGGTGTCACCGGTGTCACCGGCCGTCGCTACCCGCCGCGTCAGCAGCATCTCGTCCCCCTTCACCGGACCGTCCTTCACCGGACCGCCCGTCGGCGGTCCCTTCGCAACCGCCAGACACCGGGCCGCACTTCGACCGGGCCCTGCGGGCCTTCCGCCGCGCGCAGGGCCCGGCGTGCGTACGCCTCGCGGCGGCGGTCGCCGAGCTCGGACGCGAGCGCGAGACACTCCGTCAGCGGCGCCACAGCGGCTCCCGCCGCCCCGGTCTCGATCGCCATCAGGGCTTCGACCCTCCGGGCCTCGTAGCGCCCCGCCGGACCGGCGGCGGACGCGGCGTCGAGGGCGCCGCGCAGCAGCAGCTCGGTCGCCCGGTCCACCCGGCCGTCGTCCAGCCGGAGTTCGGCGAGCCCGGCCAGCGACCGCGCCCGCTCGTCGGCCTGGCCGGCTTCCTCCGCGCGCCGCGCCGCCCTTCCGTACAGCTCCGCCGACCGCTCGACGTCCCGCCGCTGCCAGGCGAGATCGGCGAGCTTGCGCAGCATCCGCGCGTGGGCGGGGTCGTTCCCCCACCGGCGGGCGGCGTCGAGCGCCAGCGTGTGCGTCTCCTCCCAGACCCCCCAGGAGGCGGTGCCCTCCAGGGCGGTGGTCAGCGCGTCCGCGAGGCGGACGGCCGCGGACCACAGACCGGCGGAGTGCGCCGTCCTCACGGTCCGGGCCACCGCGTCCACGTCCCCGGCCGGGACCGGTGGGGCGTCCGGACGCCCGTACGAGTCCGCGTAGGCCTCGCACATCCGGGTGGTCGCGGCCCGTGCCGAACCCTCCGGCTCCTCGGCGCCGAGCCGTTCCGCGGCGAGCACGCGCGGCAGTTCCGGGAACATGTACGTGTCCGGGGCCGTGGCCGTCAGCAGGTGGTGGTCGACGAGGCACTCCATCAGGGGTGCGGCCGCCCCGGTCGTCAGGTCCAGGACGGCGGCGGCCGTCCGCAGGCGGAACGCGCCCGGAGGCAGCACGCCGAGCAACCGGAACGCGCCGCGCGCGGCGTCCGGGACCTCCTCGTAGGCGCTCATCAGGCGCCCCCGGACGTCGAGTTCACCGATCCGCAGGGCGTCCAGGCGGGTCGCCTCGTCGCCGAGCCGCGCGACGAGGGTCTCGCCCGACCAGTGGGGGCGCGCCGACAGCTGGAGCGCGGCGGCCCGCAGGGCCAGCGGCAGCCGGCCGCAGAGCCGCGCGATCTCGGCGGCCGCCGACGGACCGGCGGCCGCGAGCAGTTCCGCGGCCGCCTCCCGCCCGAGCACGCCGAGGGGCACGGACCGCAGACCTGCCGAACCGTGCGGCAGGAGTCGCCCGGTGACCAGGGCCGTACTGCCCGGGGCGGTGGGCAGCAAGGGGCGTACATGGGCCACGGACGGCGCGTCGTCCAGGACGATGAGGATGCGTCGTGCCGCCGTCAGGGCGCTCAGCGCCTCCAGCGGCTCGGACCCGGCGGCGACACGCACCCCGGCCTGGCGCAGCAGCCGTGCCGCCGCCTCGCCGGGTGCGAGGACGGGGCCGTGAGCCGGCCTCAGGGCGAGGAACAGCACACCGTCGGGGAAGGCGTCGGCCACCCGTCGGGCCGCCGCCACCGCGACGGCCGTCTTCCCGGAGCCGGGGGGGCCGGTGACCGCCGTCCAGCCACCGGGCCGCGGCGCGGTCAACGCCTCCTCGACGAGCGCGAGTTCCCGCTCGCGGCCGACCAGCTCCCCGTCCGGCGCCGGCAGCCCCGCCGCCGGACGGACCGCCGCGACGACGGCCCGCCCCGGGCCGGTGAGCGCCGCCGCACCGCGGGGCAGCGGCTCGTCCTGGGCGTCCAGGAGTTCCCGGTGCAGGGCGCGCAGCCGGGCGCCCGGCTCGGCCCCGAGCTCGTCGACCAGCCGGCGGCGCACCTGCGCGTAGGCGTGCAGCGCCTCCGCCAGCCGTCCGGCGCGGTGGAGCGCGGTGATCAGTAGGGCCTGCAGCTCCTCCCGCAGCGGATGTTCGGTCGTCAAGGACCGCAGCTCGGTGACGAGTTCGGGGCCGCGACCGAGACCGAGCTCGGCCCGTACGCGGTGTTCGACGGCGTCCAGGCGGGCTTCCTCCAGCCGGGCGGCCGTGGACGCGAGCAGTGGGCCGTACGGGGTGCCGCTCAGGAACGGGCCGCGCCACAGGTCCTCGGCCCGCCGCAGCAGGACGGCGGCGCCCGCGTGGTCGCCCTTCCCCAGCGAGGCGCGGCCCTGACCGCGCAGATCCTCGAACTCGGCCAGATCCAGCTCGCCGGGGGCGGTGTGCATCACGTATCCGGGCCGCCGCGTCTCCAGGAGCTCACGGCCGTCGCGCGGGCCGGCGGCGGACAGGGCCTTGCGGATCTGGGACACGTAGACGTGCAGGGTGGTCACGGCGGTGCGCGGGGGGCCGTCCGGCCACAGCTCGTCCATGAGCGCGCTCACCGGCACGACCTCGTCGGCCCTGGCCAGCAGGGTGCCCAGGACGGCACGCAGCTTCGGGGGGCCGGGCGTGTGCGCTCCCGCGGAAGCCGGGCCCGGGTCGCCCGCGACCTCGAGGGGGCCCAGGATCCGGAATCTCATGTGCGGCCCTTCACAGATCCTGGACCACGACCGTGCGCGCTTCCGCGACGGCCTTGCGGTTCTGGGTGAGCGTGAGCGTGACGGGCAGTGAAGGCCGGCCCGCCGGGTCCCGCTCCAGCGGACCGGGGACGGCCACGCAGCGCAGCGGGGCGCCGGCCGCGGCCGAGCCGCGGAACCGGACCCGGGAGGTGGCGAGGGTGCTGCGCTCCGCCGCGAGGCCGTGACAGCGGCCGGCCGCGAGCAGCGCGGTCTGGCGCAGCGACTCCAGGAGGTGCAGTCCGGGCAGCCGGCCGTCGTCCCCGGCGAACACCGCGCCGATTCCCTCGGTGCGGATCCGCGCGGACAGGCGTCCGGCGGAGAGCTGCCGCGCATCACCGACCAGGACGTTCTCCGGGGCGGAACGCCCGACCGACGCGGCGTCGGTGGGCGTCGCGGGCCGGTGCGGCGGCGCCCCCTCGTCCTCCGGCGCGGGGTCCGCGTCCGGGCGGGCGTAGTCCAGCTGGTTGCGGTACAGCGCGGGAGCGAGGAAGACGACCCCGGCGGAGCCGGTGGCACAGCGCCGGCCGTCGATGCTCACCTCGACGTGGAACGTCAGACCGCGGGGCACGCCGTTGAGCACATGGACGGGCGTCGCCCGCAGCCGGGTGGTGAGCCTGCTGCCTCCGGCCGGCCCGGCCCGCCAGGCGGACAGATCGGTGAGGTCGAGGTCGTACGCGTGGAACAGGCCCGGCCGTTCCGGCGGCACGCCGAAGTAGCGGTGGCCGACGAACTCGCCGATCTCGCGCACCGCCTCGGTCACCACCTGGACGTCGTGGAACGAGCACGGGCCGTCGTTGAACAGAGGGTGTTCTTCGGGGAGATGGTCGGCGATCACGAAGTGCTCCTCGCCGACGCCCGGCGAGTCCAGACAGCGGTCCCACGAGAGCGGGCAGTGGATCAGATGACGGGTGGTGCCGAACAACGCGGCCTCGGTCCCGTGGGTCCGCGGCGCGGGTCTCTGCCCGGCCGTCATGGCGTCCGTCATGGTGCCCCCCTCGATACGGCGTCGAACGCGCTCACGATCAAGGATGTGCAAGGGCCGGCGCCGCCCGCCAGCGCCGCACGGTGGCAGCAAGCTGCACGACCGCTTCTGCGGAGACGCCGCCGGCCGGGGCGCGGCGCCTTTAGCGAAATCCAACAGTGCCTCGGCAGTGTGGCGGCCGAGCCCTCGCCCCGGGTGATTCCCCCGCACCCGGGGCGGGGCCCTCGCGAGCTGACGAAAGGCGGCGCACCATGATCACCGCACCTGTCGGGAGTACCGGGGCGCCGGCCCGGACCGCCGGGGAGCCCCCGCACCCGGACACCGGGACCGGGCTGTCCCGGCGGGTGCGCGCGGGATACGCCGTCGGCGCGCTGGCGTCGGGGACCTTCACCACCCTGCCCGGGCTCCTGCTGCTGCCCTATCTCACCGACACCCTCGGGGTCGCGGCGGCACTCGCCGGCCTCGCCGTGCTGGTGCCCAAGGCGTGGGTGGCCGTCATCAACCCGCTGGTAGGACGGCTCAGCGACGGGACGCGGTCCCGCTGGGGGGCGCGCCGGCCGTACGTCCTGTGCGGCGGGCTCGGCATGGCCGGGGCGTTCGCGCTGATGTTCGCGGGCATCGCGGACGGGACCGCGGGGGCGTGGCTCACCGAGACGGGCTTCCTGCTCACGGCCACCGCGTTCGCCTGCTTCCAGATCCCGTACGCCGCGATGCCCGCCGAACTCGCCGCGCGCCGCCAGGATCAGGTGCGGCTGGCCGCGGGGCGCGTCGCCGTGATCGGGGTCGCCGCACTGGTGGCCGGATCCGTGGCACCGGTGCTCGTCGCAGCGGGCGGCGGGGGAACGGCCGGTCACCGCTGGGCGGGCCTCTTCGGCGCGGCGGTGATCGCGGCCGGGGCGCTCGGCGTCTTCTTCGGCACCGCGTCCGCCGGTGGCGGCCCGGTCCTCGAGAGCGAGCCGAGCCTCCGACGCCAGCTCGGCGCGGCACGCGGCAACGCGCCGTTCATGGCGCTGCTGCGAGCCGCCACCGTGCAGACCGTCGCCACCGGGGTGCTGCTGGCCGGAGCGCCGTACCTCGCCCGGCAGGTGCTCGGCGGCCCGGGATGGACCGGTGCCCTGGTCGCCTGTTTCGTCGCGCCCAACTTCGTCTCGACGCCCCTGTGGGCGCGGCTGAGCGCCCGGCTCGGCAGCCGGAGGGCCTACACCGCCGCCTGTGCGCTGTTCGCGGCGGGGTGTCTGCTCGTCCTCGCCGCGCCGCTGCTGCCGGCGCCGCTGGTGCTCGCCGCGATGCTGCTCGCGGGGGCCGGGCACGCGGGACAGCTGCTGTTCCTCTACGCCATGCTGCCGGAGTGCATCGCCGAGGAGGCGCGGCGCACCGGCCGGCGCAACGGCGGCGTCCTCGCCGGGCTGTTCTCCACCGGCGAGGCGGTGGGCCTGGCCCTGGGGCCGTTCCTCTACGCGCAGGTTCTCCAGGTCTTCGGCTATGTGTCCTCGGACGACGGCCGCGCGGCGGACCAGACGCCCCTGGCGGAGCTGGGGATCCTGGTCGGCACGGCGGTCGTCCCCGCGGCGGCGACCGCGATCGCGGTGGCGCTGCTGCGGGGCTACCGGTCCACCGGCGACGCGCGGGACCGGTCCGATCGACGAGCCGTCTCCTAGAGGAGCCGGCGCGCGAGGTCGACCACCGGCGTCGGCAGAGCCGTCGCCGTGCCGTCCGCCGCCGCCAGCTCCACCGGCACGAGGAGGCGTTCGGCGCGGGCGCCGACGCGGCCCACGAGCGCCGCCGACCTGCCGTACGGATGGGACCGCAGCGCCGCGAGCACGCCGGGGGCGGCATCCGGAGCGACGACGAGGCACAGACTTCCCGGGCTCGCCGCGTCCCAGGGAGCGACACCGAGGCTCTCCAGCGCGACCCGGGTCTCGGCCCGGACCGGCAGCGCCCGTTCGTCGAGCCGGACGCCGGCCCGGTCCCGTGCCACGAAGGAACGCAGCACGGCGGCGAGTCCGCCCTCGTTGATCTCGGCGGCCGCCCGTACCGCGCCGCCGTACCCGTTCGAGCGGACGGTGCCGAGGAGACCGGCCAGGGGGGCGCAGCCACTGGTCACATGGTGTTCGAAGCCCAACCCGGCGCGCAGCGACAGCAGATGGGCCTCGTGATCGCCGAGCGGCCCGCTGACCAGGACGCTGTCGCCCGGCTGCATCCCCGGGCGCGCGCCGTCCGCCGGTGAGGCCGGGGGAGACCCGATCGCGGTGGCGGTGACGTAGACCTGGTCGGCCTCCCCGGCCCTCACGACCCGGCCGTGGACGGCGGCGACGGTGACACCGGCCTCACGCGTCGTGTCACGGACCGACTCCGCGAGACGCCGGAGCAGCAGGCGGGGCAGACCCGCCTCCACGGTCAGGGCGAGCGCGACCGTCTGCGGCTCCGCCCCGTCCGTGGCCAGCGAGTTCACCACGCCGCTCACCGCGAGCCGTCCGACGTCACCGCCGCCGAAGAACGGCGGATCGCTCACGTACGTGCCGGTGACCACGACCGGACCGGTGCCCACCGGGGCGAACGACACGGGCCGGACCAGGTCCCCGAGCACATCGGTGACCAGGAGGGCGGGATCGTCGTCGAACCCGGTCTGCTGTTCGAGCGGCATGTGGGGTGTCTCCTTCCTCGCGAACGCCCCGAGCGTACGGCCCGGGCAGGGCGGCCCCAGGGCCCCGGACCGGAGGAATAGGGGTCCCCTAACCCTCCCCTGATGCGTTGTGGCCCGTCTTGCGCGGCCCCTACGTTCGGAGCCGTACCTTCCGTCGTAGAGCGGCCGGCACGGCCGTGCGAGGAGTTGTGGTGGACAAGAGGGAGCATCCGCGCAGGTGGGCGATTCTCGCCGTCCTTGCGGTCGCCGTGTTCGTCGTGTCGATCGATTCGACCGTGCTCAACGTGGCGCTGCCGACACTCGGCAGAGAGCTGGACGCGGGCACGAGCGAACTCCAGTGGATGGTGGACGCGTACTCACTCGTCCTGGCGGGGCTGCTGCTCCTGGCCGGCAGCCTGTCAGACCGCTACGGCCGCAAACGGCTCCTGGTCATCGGTCTGCTGCTGTTCGGCGCGGCCTCGGTCGCCGCGGCCTTCTCCACCGAGTCGTGGGAGCTGATCGCGGCCCGGGCACTGATGGGCGCGGGAGCCTCCGCGTTCATGCCCGGAACGCTCTCCATCCTCGTGCACGTCTTCTCCGAGGAGGAGCGCCCCAAGGCGATCGGCGTCTGGGGCGCGGTGACGGCCCTCGGTGCCGTCACGGGACCGCTCATCGGCGGGATCCTGCTGGAGCACTTCTGGTGGGGGTCGCTCTACCTCATCAACGTCGTCGTGGTCGCCGCCGCCGTGCTCGGCGCGGCCGTCCTGGTGCCCGAGTCCACCGACCCCGGGTCCCACCCGCTCGACCCGCTCAGCACGCTGCTCTCGATCGTCGGCGTGTCGGCGCTCGTGTACGGCGTCATCGAGCAGCCGCGGTTCGGCTGGTCGTCTCCCGAGGTCCTGGCCGGACTGATCGGCGGAGCCGTCGTGACGGTGCTGTTCTTCGTCCGGCAGGCGACGGCCCGGCACCCGATGATCGACCTCGCGGTGGTGCGCAACCGGAGGTTCCTGGGTTCCAGCGGCACGATGGCCGTCCTCATGTTCGCGCTCACCGGCAGCCTGTTCGTCATCACCCAGCAGTTCCAGCTCGTGCTCGGCTACTCGCCGTTCGCCGCGGGGGCCGCCATCCTGCCGGTCGCCGTGGCGCTGATGATCTGCTCCCCGCTCTCCCCGGTGGTCGCCAAGGCCCTCGGCGCGCGCACCACGGTCGTCCTCTCGCTGCTGGTCCTCGCCGCCGGGTACGCCACGTTCGCCCTGTTCACCGAGGCCCACGGATACGGCGCGATGGTCGTGGCGATGGCCCTGGTCGGTGCGGGCATGGGCCTTTCGCAGCCGCTCGTCAACGACGTCCTGATGACAGCCGGCCCCCCGGAGAAGTCGGGACTGCTCTCCTCGATGAACGACACGGTGCAGGAGATGGGCGCCGCGTTCGGCGTCGCGGTCGTCGGCAGCGTGCTGGCCACCCGCTACTCGACGGCTTACGCGCTGGACGGACCCGAGTCCGCGACGCACTCCCTCGACCAGGCGCTGGATGCGGCGAAGACGCTGCCCGACACCGCGGCCGAGGCGACCGTGACCGCCGCCAAGGCGGCCTTCGCGCAGGCGTTCTCGGCATCGGCCGCGGTGTGCGCGGGCGTGGCGGTCCTGGGCGCCGTGGCCGCCGCCGTCCTGATGCCGAAGCTGCTCGCCGCTCCCGGGGCCGGTGACGTGCCGGAGGCGACCGCCGCTGGCGCGCGCGCCGCCGAGGAGAGTGCCGTCTGATCCGTCGGCCCGGCTGACGCGTCCTCATACCCCCCATGAGCAGGCCGCCCACGCGCATTTCCCGTGCGCGTGGGCGGCCTGCTTTTCGCGTTCTCCCGGTCCGTGCGGGGGCGGCTGGGGGTGCGGGGGCACGCGGTAGGGGACGGATAGGGGTGCCCTCAATTCGAACGCATGCGTAGCGTTTTCGCGTAGACATCCATTCGAAAGGGATTTTCATGACCCAGAGCCAGGAAGAGCTGGAAAATGTCCTGCGCCGCTACATCGACGAGCTTCTGAACGGTCACGACGACGACCTCGTCGAGGAATTCATGCACCCCGAATTCCGCCACTTCACGGACGAGAGCGCGCTCGCTCTGGAGAACGACGGCACGGACCTGGAGGGCATCAAGGCCGGCCTGATCGAGGTCCGGGAGAAGCTGGCCCCGCACTACAGCGCCGAGGTCGTGCGCTGGGAGGGCGACATCGCCCACCTCGCCTGGAAGACGACCGTGACGCACCAGGGCTACATCTTCGACCGCGAGCCCACGGGAAAGACCTTCACCCTCACCTACACGGGCAAGACCCGTTTCAAGGACGGGAAGATCTACCAGGCCCAGAACTACTGGGACCCGCAGCAGGCCCTTTCCGTCATCGACGGCGACTGAAGGGCCGGAGCGCACCAGTGACGACATCGACTTGGGCCGGCCACGCGACGGTGGCGGCCGACGCACCGCGCGCCCACGGCAGGGGCCGCACCGCCCTCGTCTTCTCCGGACAGGGAAACCAGTGGCTGGGCATGGGGCAGGACCTCATCGCCCACGAGCCGTCCGCGCGGGCCGTGCTCGAGGAGGCGGACGCCGTCCTGCGCGCCGCCACCGGATGGTCACTCCTCGGCGAACTGGCCGCGTCCCGGGCGGAGTCGCGGCTGGAGGACCCGGCCGTCCTCCAGCCCACGCTGGTCGCGCTGCAGATCGCCCTCGCGCGGCTGCTGGCCGAACGGGGCGTCGTCGCCGACGCCTTCGTGGGCCACAGCCTCGGCGAGATCGCCGCCGCTGCCGCAGCGGGCGCCCTGGACCTGGCCGGCGCGCTGCGTCTGGCCAGGCTCCGGGGTGAACTGATGCGCCGGGCCGTGGGCACCGGCCGCACCGCGCTCCTCGGCGTCGACGCCGAGGCGGCCGCCGCGCTGATCGAACGCCACGGCGGGGCGGCGGACATCGCCGCGTGGAACGCGCCCGGCTCCACCCTCGTCGCGGGAGACGCCACGACCGTCCGGGCCGTGGTGGACGAGCTCGCCGCGCAGGAGGTGTTCAGCAGGCTGCTGCCGGGCGAGATCGCCTTCCACAGCCGTTACCTGGAGCCGCTGCGCGCCGAGTTCGCCGAGGCGGCGCGGGGCATCGAGCCGCGCGCCACCACCGGCGCCCTGGTCTCCACGGTGACCGGGGACGTCGTCGACGGCCCCGCTCTCGGCCACGAGTACTGGGCCGACAACCTGCGCCGCCCCGTCCGCTTCGTCCAGGCCGTCGACACCCTCGTCGGCCTCGGCTGCCGCACCTTCGTCGAGGTCGGCGCCCATCCCACCCTCTCGCCCTCGCTGACCGAGTGCTGCGCGGCGCGGGGCGTCGAGCCCCTCGTCCTGCCCACCCTGCGGCGCGGCGAAGGGGAGCAGGAGAACGTCCTGCGCACGGTGTGGGAGCTGCGCCGGGCCGGTGCGGCCGGGCCCGCCCGGCCCCGCGGCGCGCGCAAGGTGCGCTTCCTCGCGGCGGCCGGCAAGGACGCCCCCCGTATCGCGCTGCGCGGCCGGGTCGCCCAGTTCGCGGCCGGTGCCGCGGCCACCGCGATGGCCGCCCTCGACACGGCGGCCCGGGAGGCGACGCACCCCGCCACGGACACGTACGCGGACCACGCCACGCAGACGTACGCGGACCCCGCCACGGACACGTACGCGGACCCCGCCACGGAGACGTGCGCGGACCCCGCCACGGGGACGTGCGCGGACCCCGCCACGGAGACGTACGCGGACCCCGCCACGGAGACGTACGCGGACCCCGCCACGGACACGTGCGCGGACACGACGCGGCACGGCGTCTCGGTCGACTGGGACACGACCGAGGACCTGGTGCCCGAAGAAGCCTCCGTCGTCGCCGGCCCGGTCGCCCCGGGCGCGGCCACGGTCGCCGCCTACGGCCGTACCCCCGGATCCGCCTGGACCCGGCTCCTCACCGCGCGGCGGGAGGTGCTCGTCCCCACGCCGGAGACCGAGCCGCACACCCTCGCCGCGCTGACCGCGCGCTGCGCCGCGCCGCGCACCGTGGCCGACACCGCCGCCGAGACCGCCTGGCACGCGGAGCGCGACGTCCTGGTACGGCTCCGCCCGGGCATCGCCCCAGGGCTGCGCTCCCTCCTCGACGTGGCGCTCCGGATCACCGCGGCCGTGCTCGGCGCCCACGCCCCCCGGGCGCTTCGGGGCATCGAGCTGTACGCGACCGAGGACCGGCCGTACTGGGTCCATGTGGCCCGGACCGAGGACGGCGGCGCGGGGACCACCGTCATGGCCGAGGACGGACGCCCTCTCCTGCGCGTCGCACGGTCCGCCTGGCGCGACCGGGCGGCCACCGTCACCGGGCCGGCGGACACCGAGGCCGTCCCGGTGCAGGAGTCGGCGGACCTGGACGCCCTGCTCGCGGCCGACGCCGTCACCCGCGAAGCCCTGCTCACCGAGCGGGTGCGCCAGGCCGCCGCCACCGCCCTGCGGACCACCGCCGACCGGATACCGGCGCAGCGCCCCCTGAACAAGCTCGGCATGGACTCGGTCATGGGCCTGGAGATGCGGCGCTCCCTCGCGGCCGACTTCGGCGTCGAGATCGGGCTCGTCCGCATCCTGCGCGGCGCCACGGCCGCCGACCTCGCCGCCGACCTCGCCGCGGAGCTCGGCGAACGGCTCGCACCGGAGCAGACGCCCGGTGCGGCACACGACCAACGGGAACCCGGTCACGGACCGGGACTGCCCGACCTCGACGACCCCGCGGACATCGAGCGGCTCCTCGCCGACCTCGACGCGCTCTCCCCGGAGGAGGTGGACTCGCTGCTCGGCCGACTGGCCGGTGACGCAGCGGGCGAGATATGACGACACACCAGGCCCCGCCCACGACGGGCGCCACCGCCTCCGCCACCACGGACGAGCGACGCGCCCTCCTCCGCGCCGAGCTGCTGCGCCGGGCCGCCGCCCGGACCGCCGCGGCCCCGCCCACCACCCACCCCGTGTCCGAAGGACAGCGCGCCCTGTGGCTGTTCGAGCAGATGCACCCCGGCAGCCCCGCCTACCACCTGTGCTTCGCGGCCCGGGTCAGCGGCCCGTTGGACGCGCCGGCACTGCGCACCGCGCTGCAGGGCGTCCTCGACACCCACCCCGTCCTGCGCACGGCCGTGCTCCAGGAGGACGGCCGCCTCGTCCAGCGCGTCGTGACCGGCGCCCAGGTCGAGTTCGCCGAGCAGGACCTGAGCGGCCGCGACGACACCGAGATCGATCGCGCCGTCTCGGCGTTCGCCGAACGCCCCTACGACCTGGCCGAAGGCGCCTTCCTGCGCTGCCTGCTGCTGCGGCTCGGCGAGGACCGGCACGTCCTCCTCCTCGGCACCCACCACATCGCGGCCGACCTGTGGGCCTTCTCGCTGATCCTCCGCGACCTCCAGCAGGCCTACCCGGCGGCCCGCGACGGCCGCCCCGTCACCCTCGCCCGGCCCGCCGCCGACTACCAGGAGTACGTCCGCTGGCAGCGCGAGCTCGTCGACGGCGCCAGGGGCGCCGGGAGCGCCGCCTTCTGGGCGGACCGGCTCACCGGCGAGGTGCCCCGCCTCGAACTGCCCGCCGACCGGCCCCGCCCCGCCCGCCCCAGCCACCGCACCGCCGTGCACACCTTCGCCCTCGAGGCGGACGTCACCGCGGACCTGCGCCGCATCGCACGGGAGACCGGCGGCACCCTCTACACGGCCGTCCTGTCCGTGTTCAACCTGCTGATGCACCGCTACACCGGGCAGGACGACATCTGGCTCGGCTCGGTCGCCGCCGGCCGCGCCAACGCCGCCTTCGAGGACGTCGTCGGCTACTTCGCCAATCTGATGGTGCTGCGGACCCGCATCGAGCGGCAGCAGACCTTCCGCTCCCTCCTGGACCAGGTGCGCGACACCGCGCTCGACGCCATGGAGCACCAGGACTACCCGTATCCGCTCGTCGCCGAGCAGGCCGCCCGGAAGGGCCCGGGAGGCAGCCTGTTCGACGTCGCCTTCTTCTACGAGTCCACCTCCTCGGCCTCCGAGCAGGGCCTCTCGCTGTTCGCGACCGGCGCCGCCGGCGCCCGGCTCGCCGTCGGCGACCTCGTCATGGAGCCCCACCCGGTGGCCGTCCAGGGCAGCGAGCACGACCTGACCGTCTTCGCCGAGGAGGTCGACGGCACGGTCAGCTGCTCCCTGCGCTACGCCACCGACCTGTTCGACCGGGAGACCGCGGAGGCCCTCGGCCGGCACTTCCGGGCGCTCGCCGCGGCCTGCGCCGCCCGCCCCGACACCCCCCACGGGATGCTGCCCATGCTCTCCGACGAGGACCGCCGACAGGTCCTCACCGACTGGAGCCGGCCCGGCGACCCGTCCGCCCTGGCCCACCGCGGCGTCCACCAGCTGGTGCTCGACCAGGCCGCCCGTACCCCGGACGCCACGGCCGTCGAGTGCGGCGACGAGCGGCTCACGTACCGCGAACTCGCCGAGCAGGCGGCGGCCCTGGCGCTCGTGCTGCGCGCCCACGGCGTCGGCCCCGAGACCAAGGTCGGCCTCACCGGCGACGGCACCCCCCGGCTCTTCGTCGGTCTGCTCGCCGTCCTGATGGCGGGCGGTGCCTACATTCCGCTCGACCCCACCTACCCGGTCAAGCGGCTCGAGTACATGATCGAGGACTCCTCCGTCGCCCTGCTGCTCGCCCAGCGCGCCGTCGTCGGCCGGCTGCCCGCGGTGGACGTGCCCGTCCTCCACCTCGACGACGTCCACGAGCCGCCCGTGCCCGCGCCCGCGCTGCCCGAGCCGGACGGCGACCGGCTCGCGTACGTCATCTACACCTCCGGCTCCACCGGCCGCCCCAAGGGCGTCATGGTCGAACACGCCGGACTCGTCGACTTCGACCTCGCCCACCGCGAGTCGATGCCGCCCCGACCGGGCCGGCGGGTCCTGCAGAACGCCTCCATCAGCTTCGACGTCAGCACCTGGGAATGGATGATGGCGCTGACCACCGGAGGCACCCTGGTGGTCGCCCCGCGCGAGGAGCTGCGCCCGGGCCCCCCGCTCGTCGACACGATCCGGCGCGAGCGCGTCACCACGCTCAGCGCCACCCCCTCCGTCCTCGCCACGATGGACCCGGCCGACCTGCCCACCGTCACCGAGCTCACCTCGGTCGGCGAGGCCATCTCGGCCGACCTCGTACGGGCCTGGTCGCCGGGGCGCCGCATCGTCAACGCCTACGGCCCCACCGAGATCACCGTCTTCTGCACCACCGAGATCTGTGCCCCCGACGGAGCTGTCCCGCCGATCGGCCGCGCCCTGCCCGGCACCGAGCTGTACGTCCTCGACGCCGAGCTGCGCCCGGTCCCGGCCGGCGTCGTCGGCGAGCTGTACCTGGGCGGCACCGGCGTCACCCGCGGCTACCAGAACCGGGCCGACCTGACCGCCGACCGCTACCTCCCGCACCCCTTCTCCGACACCCCCGGCGCCCGGGTCTACCGCACCGGCGACCGCGTCCGCTTCGACCGCGACGGCACCCTGCACTACCTGGGCCGCGCCGACCACCAGGTCAAGATCCGCGGCGTACGCATCGAACCGGGCGAGGTGCAGGACGCCCTCGACTCGCACCCCGGCGTCCGCGAAGCGGTCGTCATGGCGCGTCCCGGCCGTGACGGACGGCTGATCCTGGCCGGCTACGTCCTCAAGGAGCCGGCGGCCGAGCCGCCCACCGTCGCCGCGCTGCGGGCACACCTGGCCGAGCGCCTCACGTCGGCGATGATCCCCTCCCACCTGTTCGTCATGGACACCTTCCCGCTGAACCCCAACGGCAAGGTGGACCGAGCGCTGCTCCCCGCCCCCGAGGAGCTGCCGGAGGACGACGCCCGCGCGTCCCTCCCGCCGCGGACCCCCACGGAGAAGGCCGTCGCGGAGGTGTGGAGCGAGCTCCTCGGCATCGAGCGGATCGGCGCCGACGCCAACTTCTTCGAGCTGGGCGGCCACTCCCTCCTCGCCATCCAGGCGGCCTCCCGTCTCCACGAGCGCACCGGCGTCGAACTCCCCCTGCGCGACCTCTTCGACGCCCCCGTCCTGCGCGACGTCGCCGCCCGCATCGTTGTGCTCGCCGAGGCCGGCCGGGCGGTCACCGGCACGGCGGCCAGGACCGAGCCGGTCCCGAGGCTGCCGCGCGGACCCGAAGGCCTGCCCCTGTCCTCGGCCCAGCAGCGGATGTGGTTCGTCGAGCAGCTCAGGCCCGGCGGCCTGGCCTACCGCATCGCCGGCGAGCTCCACCTCGACGGGGCCGTCGACACCGCGGCCCTGCGGTCGGCGATGACCGAGGTCGTACGGCGTCACGAGGCGCTGCGCACCGTGTACGTCGCCGTGGCGGGCGAGCCCCGCCAGGTGGTCGTCGACGGCGCCACCGACGAGATCCTGCCCCTGGCCGACCTCTCCGGGCTCGCCCCCGACGCCCGGGAGGCCGCGCGCGAGGAGCACACCAGGGCCTTCAACCAGCGGCCCTTCGACCTCACCCGCTCGCCCCTGCACACCCAGCTGATCAAGCTGGCCGCCGACCGGCACGTCGTGCAGCTGTCCGTGCACCACATCGCCGCCGACGGCTGGTCCATGCGCCTCGTCGTCCGCGAACTGACCATGCTCTACGCGGCGTTCACCCAGGAGTCCGCAGACACGCCCGCGGTCCTGGCCGGACCCGTCGTCCAGTACGCCGACTTCGCCGGCATGCAGACGGCGCGCCAGAACAGCGAGGCGGGACAGACGGAACTGGCCCACTGGGCCGAGGTGCTCGACGGCGCCCCCGCCGCCCTGGAGCTGCCGACCGACCGGCCGCGCCGGGACCAGCAGGACCGGCCCGCCGCACGGCAGCGCCGTACCGTCGACGCCGAGCTCGCCGGCCGGCTGCGCGCCCTCGCCGGCGAGGAGAACGCCTCGCTCTCCATGGCGCTGCTCACCGTCTACAACGCCCTCCTCGCGCGCTGGTCCGGCCAGGACGACATCGTCGTCGGCATGCCCGTCGCCGGCCGCGGCCGCCAGGACCTGGAGCACAGCGTCGGCCTGTACGTGAACACCGTCGCCGTCCGCACCGACACCTCCGGCGGCCCCGCCTTCCGCGAGCTGCTGCGCCGGGTGCGGGCCACGGCCCTGGACGCCGACGCGCACCAGGACGTGCCCTTCGAGCGGATCGTGGACCGGCTGGCCCTGGACCGGGACCTGACCCGCACCCCGGTCTTCCAGGTGCTGTTCAACATGCTCAACCTGGACGACTCGCACCCGCCGCTGCCCGGTGTGCGGACCCGGCTCGTCGAGACCGAGGACCTCAGCGCCCGCTTCGATCTGACGCTGTACGTCAAGCCGGCCGCCGACGGCTCGCTCGGCCTGGACCTCGTCCACGACGCCTCGCTCTTCGACGCCTCCACCGTCACGGCGTTCCTCGACCAGTTCGAGGCGCTGCTCGCAGCTGCCGCCGCCGAACCCGGACGCCCGCTGCGCGAGCTGAGCGTGCCCCGCCCGGCCGCGCTGCCCGACCCGGGCCGGCCGCTGCCGCCGGAGCCCTGGACGGCAGCCGTGCACGAGCGGTTCGCCGCCACGGCCGCCGCCCGCCCGGGCGCCGTCGCCCTGCGTCACCGGGGCACGGAGCTGACGTACGGCGAACTGGCCGCCGCCGTCGACTCCCTCGCCGCCGAGCTGCACGACGCCGGAACGGGCCGCGGCGACGTCGTGGCCGTGCACGCCGAGCGGACCCCCGCCCTGGTCGTCGCCGTCCTGGCCGCCCTGCGCTCCGGAGCCGCCTTCTCCGTCCTCGACCGGGCCCATCCCGCCGAGCGCCGGGAGCAGTGCGCGCGGCTCCTGGGAGCGAAGGCCTGGCTGGAGACGCGGGCCGGGCAGCCCGAGGTCCTCGGCCCGCCGCCGGGATTCACCGGCACCGTCACCACCGCCGCCGCGGCGCCGCACCCCGCCCCGGGGTTCGCGCCCGCGCTCCCGGCCGACACCGCGTACATCGCGTTCACGTCGGGCACCACCGGCGCTCCCAAGGGAGTGTCGGCGAGCCACGCCCCGCTCGCCCACTTCGTCGACTGGTACACCCGCACCTTCGACGTGACCGCCGACGACCGGTTCGCGCTGACCTCGGGCCTGAGCCACGACCCGCTGCTGCGCGACCTGTTCGTGCCGCTCTCGGCCGGCGCCCGCCTGCACGTTCCGGACGAGGACGTCCGGGCGACCCCGGAGACCTTCGCAGCCTGGCTGGCCGGCGAGGGGATCACCGTCCTGCATCTCACCCCGCCGATGGCACGGTTCCTCGCCGGTCTTCCCGACGGCTGCCTGCCGTCGCTGCGCCTCGTCGTCTTCGGCGGGGACGTGCTCACCGGCAGGGAGACCGCCCTCATGCGCCGCCTGGCGCCGGGCGTCCGCCTGGCCAACTTCTACGGTGCCACCGAGACGCCACAGGCCCCGGCCTGGCACACGGTGGGCGAGGCCGCCCCCGACGAGCCCGTGCCGCTGGGCAAGGGCATCGACGGGGCCCAGCTCCTGGTGATGCGGGACCGGGCCCCCGCGGCGGTCGGTGAGCTGGGCGAGATCGTGGTCCGCACCCCGTACCTCGCGGACGGCTATCTCGGCGACGACCCGTCGGGCCGGTTCACCGCCGATCCGGCGGGAAGCCACGGAGAGCGCCTCTACTTCACGGGCGACCTCGGCCGGTACCGGGAAGACGGCACGGTCGTCTTCGCGGGCCGCGCCGACCGTCAGGTGAAGGTGCGGGGCCACCGCGTGGACCTCGCCGGCGTGGAGCACTGCCTGCGCAGCCACCCCGCGGTCACCGCGGCCGTGGTGACACCCGTGTCCGACAGCACCGGCGAGCTGTCCATCGCCGCCTGGGTCACCACGGACGCCACCAGGGACCCCGCCGTGGACGGTGACGCACTGCGGACGTACCTGCTCACCAGGCTGCCCGCACCGATGGTGCCGGGCGTCCTGGAGGTGGTCGACGCCTTCCCGCTGACCGCCAACGGCAAGGTCGACGTCGCCCGGCTGCGGGCCCGTCGCCGGGCGGCCGAGCGCGCCGGCACCACCCGCACACCGGTCACCCGCACCGAGGAACGCGTCCGGGCCCTGTGGCGGGAACTGCTGGACGTCGAGGACCTCGGACGGGACGACACCTTCTTCGGCCGCGGCGGCCACTCGCTCCACCTGGTGCCGCTGCAGACCCGGCTGCGGGAGGAGTTCGCCCTCGACGTACCGGTGGTCGACCTGCTGCGGCACCCGACCGTCGCCGCACTCGCACGCCACCTGGACGGACTCGCCGACGGCGGGACCGACGGGGCGGCGACCGCGGCACACACGAACAACCAGGCCGTTCGCGACGAAGCGGCCGAGCGCGCCAGACGGGTCGCCGACCGGCGGCGCCGGATGAGAAGGGGGCAGGGGGATGTCTGAGCTTGTGGGACACGCGGACGACGAGGCGGACCAGCCGGAGCGGATCGCCGTCGTGGGGCTGGCCTGCCGGGTGCCCGGGGCCGACGACGCCGCCGGATTCTGGGACAACCTGGTGCGGGGCGTCGAGTCGATCGAGCGCCTCGACCCGCCCGCGGACGCGCCCGACGGCTACGTACCGGCCGTCGCGCGCCTGAAGGGCGCCGAGGACTTCGACGCCGCCTTCTTCGGCATGACTCCGCGCGAGGCGGAGCTGGCCGACCCCCAGCAGCGGCTCTTCCTGGAGCAGTGCTGGGCCGCGCTCGAGGACGCCGGGTGCGACCCGCAGCGCGCCCAGGGCCGCGTCGGCGTGTGGGGCGGCACCTCGTTCAACTCGTACCTGGTGCTCAACGTGCTGCCGGGCCTGGACCGGGACCGGATGCTCGGCGAGTACCCGGCGGCCCTGCTGCACGGCAACGACAAGGACTACCTGACCAGCCGGGTCGCCCACCGCCTCGGCCTGACCGGCCCCGCCGTCACCGTGCAGACGGCCTGCTCCACCTCGCTCGTCGCGGTCGCCGAGGCCGCCCGGGCCCTGCTCGACTACCAGTGCGACCTGGCGCTGGCCGGAGGCGCGTCGCTCAAGCTCCCGCAGGACTGGGGCTATGTGTACGAGACCGGGGGCATCCAGTCGCCCGACGGCTACTGCCGGGCCTTCGACGCGGACGCCGCCGGCACGGTCTTCGGCAGCGGAGTCGGCGTCGTCGCCCTCAAGAGGCTCTCCGACGCCCTCGCCGACGGCGACCGCGTCCACGCGGTGATCCTCGGCTCGGCCGTCAACAACGACGGCGCACGCAAGACCGGATACACCGCGCCGAGCGTCGACGGCCAGGTCCAGGTGCTCCACGACGCCTACTACGCCGCCGACGTCAGCCCCGCGACGGTCGGCTACGTGGAGGCGCACGGCACCGGCACCGCCATCGGCGACCCGGTCGAACTCGCCGCGCTCGACGAGGTGTTCGCCGCCGAGGGCGTGGCTCCCGGATCCGTCCCGATCGGCTCTGTCAAGACCAACATCGGCCACCTCAACGCCGCCTCCGGGGTGATCGGGCTCATCAAGACGGTCCTCGCCGTGCGCGAGGGCCACCTGCCGCCGAGCCTGCACTACCGCGAGCGCAACCCCCGCACCAGCGAGAAGTCCCCGTTCGCGGTCAACGACCGGCTGCGCCCCTGGCCGGCCGGCGACGGGCCCCGCCGCGCGGGCGTCAGCTCCTTCGGCGTCGGCGGCACCAACGCCCACGTCGTCCTGGAGCAGGCGCCCCCCACCCCGGCCCCCGCCCGTACGGACGGTCAGGACCTCCTCCTCACGGTCTCGGCGCGCACCCCGTCCGCCCTCGCCGAGTCGGCCGACCGGCTCGCCCGGGCGATCGAGGACGCCCCCGCCGAGCGGCTCGCGGACATCGCGCACACCCTCGCCCACCGGCGCCGGCGCTTCCCGCACCGGGCCGCCGTCGTCGCCGCCTCTCCCGCCGAGGCGGCCGCCGCCCTGCGGAAGGCCGGCGCCGAACACGCCACCGGCGAGACCCCGGCCGTCTTCCTCTTCCCCGGCCAGGGCACCCAGTACCAGGGCATGACCGCGGAACTCCTCCGCACGGAGCCCGAGTTCGCCCGGCACATCGACGAGATCGCCGAACTGCTCGCCCCGCACACCGGAACGGACCTGCGCGGCCTGCTGAGCACGCCGGCACAGCCGGGCGCCGACGACCCGCTGGTCGCCACCCAGCTCGCCCAACCCGCCCTGTTCGCCGTCGAATACGCCCTGGCCCGCTGGTGGACGGCCCGCGGGGTCACGCCCGCCGCCCTGCTCGGCCACAGCCTGGGGGAGTGGACCGCGGCCTGCCTGGCCGGCGTCTTCACCCTGGAGGACGCCGTCCGCCTGGTCGCCGTCCGCGGCCGGCTGATGGGCGAGCGGCCGCGCGGCGCGATGCTCGCCGTGGAGCTGACCGAGGACGAGGCGCGTGCCCTGACAGGGCCCGACCTCGGCATCGCCGCGCTCAACGCACCGCAGCGGATCGTGCTGTCCGGCACCGAGGAGGCCGTGGCCCGGACCGAGTCCCTGCTCGGCGCCCGCGGTGTCGCGGCGAAGCGGCTCGTCACCTCGCACGCCTTCCACTCCGCGATGCTCGACCCGATGGTGGAACCGTTCGCCGCCGAGGTCGCCCGGGTGCCGCTGAGCACCCCCCGTATCCCCTTCGTGTCGAACGTCACCGGCACCTGGATCACCGACGCCGAGGCGACCGACCCGCGCTACTGGGCCGGGCAGGCCCGGGCCGCCGTCCGGTTCGCCGACGGTGTCGGTGAACTGCTCGCCGCCGCCCCGGACGCGGTCCTGCTCGAACTGGGCCCCGGCCGGGCCCTGGGACGCTTCGCCGCCCAGGTCGCGGGCCCCGGCCTCCGGCCGGTCAGCACCGTGCGCGGCGCCCGGCAGGCGGGTGCGGACCGGCGCCATCTGCTCCGGGCCCTGGGACAGGCATGGGCCCGCGGTGTCGATGTGGAACTGCCCTCGGACGGCACGGCCACGGCCGTGCCCCTGCCCGGCCACCCGATGGAGCGCCGCCGGCACTGGATCGAGACGCGGGAGACCCCGGCGCTGCCCCCGGCCCGGGCCGCCGTGCCCGACGCCGGACCCCACGACGACACCGCACCCACGGCCGGCCAGGCCCCGACCCAGGGGCAGGCTCCGGCCCGCCCCCCGGCGCCCGAGGTGTCGCCCGACGCGGGACCGGTCGAGCGGATCGCCGCGATCTGGCGGGAGCTGCTCGGCATCGAGCACATCGGACCCGACGACGACCTGTTCATGCTCGGCGGCGACTCGCTCAACGCCTCGCAGCTCGTCTCCCGGGCCAACCGGCTCTTCCGGGTGGAACTCCCCCTGGAGGACTTCCTGGACGAGCCGACCGTACGGCGGATGGCCGAACTCGCCGTCCGCGCACAGACCGACAACCCCCACGAGGCGGTGGAGCAGTGACCATCCAGACGACCGAACCGCTGTCGTTCGCACAGCAGCGCATGTGGTTCATGGAAGAGCTCGTGCCGGGCACCGCCCTCCAGAACATCCCGCTCGCCGTGCGACTGACCGGCCCGCTCGACCTCGCCGCGCTCGGCGGCGCCTTCCGCGCGGTCGTGCGCCGCCACGAGACGCTCCGCGCCTCCTTCGGCGTCCACCGGGGCACCCCCGGCCAGCGCGTGCTCGCCCCGGAGGAGGCGGAGCCCGTCGTCGAGCACGCCGACTTCAGCCGCGGCGCCCCCGCCCAGGACGCCGGGACGATCACCGACTGGCTGACCGCGCAGGCCACCGCGCCCTTCGCCCTCGACCGGCCGCCGCTGCTGCGGATCGGCCTGGCCAAGCTCGCCGACGAGGAGCACATCCTCGCCCTCACCGTGCACCACATGGTCTGCGACGGCTGGTCGCTCGACGTGCTCATCCGTGAGTTCAACCGCGCCTACACCGCACTCACCGCCACTCCCACCGGGACCGGGAACGCCGATCTGCTGCCCGAACCTCCCGTGCGCTACTCCGAGTTCGCCGAGCGCCAGCAGCAGCGGTTCGCCGACGGCACCATGGACGCCGACCTCACGTACTGGCGCGAGCGCCTCGCCGGCGACCTGCCGGCCCTCGAACTCCCCACCGACCGCCCCCGCCCCGAGGAGCCCGGCTACCGGGGTGCCCGGATCCGCCGCGAGATCCCCCAGCCGCTCGTCGACTCCGTCACCGTCCTCGCCCGCGGCCGGGGCGTCACCCCGTACATGGTGCTGCTCGCCGCCTACGGCGCCCTGCTGCAGCGCTGCGCAGGACAGAGCGAGATCGTCGTCGGCACGCCGATCGCGGGCCGCGGCGACGTCGACACCGAGGAACTGATCGGCCTCTTCGTCAACACCCTCCCGCTGCGGATCGACCTCTCCGGCGACCCGGACTTCGGCGACCTGGTACGACGCGTCCGCAAGACGGCCCTCGGCGCCTACGCCCACCAGGGGCTGCCGTTCGAGAAGATCGTCGAGGACCTGCGCCCTGACCGCGGCAGCCACCTCACCCCGCTGTTCCGGACCATGTTCGTCCTCCAGAACGCCACCACCAGCACCCTGGACCTGCCGGGTCTGGCGGCCGAGGCCGTCGAGACGCACAACGGCACCTCCCGCTTCGACCTCCAGCTCATCCTCGGCCGGCGCGCCGAGGGCTGGGTCGCCACTCTCGAGTACGACAGCGACCTCTTCGACCGGACCACCGCCGAGCGCATGCTCGACCGCTACCTGGTGCTGCTCGAAGGCGCCGTCTCCGCCCCGGACACCCGCCTGTCCCGGCTGCCGCTGCTCAGCGGCACCGAACGGCGCCGCGTCCTCGACATCGGCCGCCGCTCGCAGGACTTCCCCGTCACCGCGTGCCTCCACGAGACGTTCGCGGGCCACGCCCGCCGCCGGCCCGACGCCGTCGCCGTCTCCTGCGCGGGCGAGCACCTCAGCTACGCCGAACTCGACCGCAGGGCCGAAGCGCTGGCCGTACGGCTGCGCGCAGCCGGCGTCGGCCGCGAGACCCTGGTGGGCCTGTTCCTGGAGCGGGGCCTCGACACCGCCGTCGCCATCCTCGGCGTGTTCAAGGCGGGCGGCGCCTACGTGCCGATGGACCCGCTCTACCCGGCCGCCCGGCTGGCCCGCATCCTCGGCGACGCCACCCCGCACGTCCTGATCACGCACGACGCGCTGCGCGACGCCCTGCCCGCGTACGACGGCCACCTCCTGGTCCTCGACCGTCCCGAGGAGCCGTTCCCGGACCCGGCCCGGGCGGTGCCCGACCGCGATCCGGCGCCGCTCGCGCCCGACAACACGGCGTACATCATCTACACCTCCGGCTCCACGGGCACCCCCAAGGGAGTGCAGGTCACGCATGCCACGGTGGCCCGGATGTTCGCCGCGATGACGGCCACCTCCACCTACGACTTCGACGAGCACGACGTGTGGCCGATGCTCCACAGCTACGCCTTCGACGTCTCCGTCGTCGAGATGTGGGGCGCCCTGCTGCACGGCGGCCGGCTCGTCGTGGTGCCGGTGGAGACCGCCCGCGACCCGGAGGCGTACTACGCCCTGGTCCGCGAGGAGGGCGTCACCGTGCTCAACCAGACCCCCTCCGCCTTCGTCCACTTCGCCGCCGTCGACGCCCGGCACGACCCGGACGAGCTCCCGCTGCGCGTCGTCATCTTCGGCGGCGAGGCGCTGGAGTCCGGCACCCTCGCGAGCTGGTTCGAGCGGCACGGCGACCGTTCCCCGCGGCTGGTCAACATGTACGGCATCACGGAGACCATCCACGTCACCATCCGCGAGATGACCGCGGAGGACGTACGGCTGAACCGGCGCAGCCCCATCGGCCGGCCCATGCCCGACATGGAGCTGTACGCCCTGGACGACCTGCTGCAGCCCGTGCCCATCGGCGTCACCGGAGAGCTGTACGTCGGCGGGCCCGGCCTGGCCCGCTGCTACTTCCGCGACCCGGTGAAGACCGCCGACCGCTTCGTGCCCCATCCCTTCACCGACCGGCCCGGCGAGCGGCTCTACAAGAGCGGCGACCTCGCACGGCTCATGCCCCGCGGCGAGTTCGAGTACGTCGGCCGGGCCGACCACCAGGTCAAGATCCGCGGCTACCGCATCGAGACCGGCGAGGTCGAGGCCGCCCTGCTCGACCACGAGGAGGTGCACGCCGCCGTCGTCGTACCGCAGCAGGGCGCCGACGGCGAGACGCGGCTGTACGGCTACGCCACCCTGGAGCCCGGCGCCGGCGCGGGCCGGAGCACCGAGGACACGGCGGCCGTGCTGCGCGACCACCTCACCGAACGCCTGCCCGCCTACATGGTGCCCACGGCCGTCGTCGTCCTCGACGCCCTGCCGCTGACCGTCAACGGCAAGGTCGACCGCAAGGTCCTCCCCGTGCCGGAGCCGGTCCGTACCGCCGGCACGACCGCCTACGTCGCCCCGCGCACCGCCACCGAGGCACGGATCGCCCGCGCCTGGCGGGAGCTGCTCGGCCTCGACCGGGTCGGTGTGCACGACAACTTCTTCGACCTCGGCGGCTACTCGCTGCTGGCCACCCGGCTCGTCTTCCGGCTCCGTGAGGAGTTCGACACCGAACTGCCGCTGCGGGTCCTGTTCTCCGACCCGACCGTGGCCGGAATCGCCGGCGTGCTCGACGCGGCCGGAGCCCAGGACGAGACGCCCGCGGCGCCTGTCGAGGCCATGCGCGCCGACATCCGCCTCGGTGACGGCATCTCCGGCTACCCCGCCCCCGAGCGGCCCGGCGGCGAACGGGACGTCCTGCTCACCGGCGCCACCGGATTCCTCGGCGCCTTCCTGCTCGACGCGCTCCTGGAGCACACCGGTGCCACCGTGCACTGCCTGGTACGCGCCCAGGACGAGCCCGCCGCCCGGCACCGCCTGGAGCGCGTGCTGACCGGCTTCGGACTCTGGGACGCGAGCCGCGCCGGCCGGATCCGCGCCGTCCCCGGCGACCTCGCCGCCCCCCGCCTCGGCCTGGACCCGGCGACGTACCAGGAGCTCACGGCCCGGATCGACGCCGTCTACCACTCCGGCGCGGCCGTCAACCTCGTGCTCCCCTACGAGGAGCTGAGCCCCGCCACCGTCGAGGGCACCCGCGAAATCCTCCGCCTCGCCACCGCGACCGGCCGCGCGGCCGTCCACCACGTCTCCACCGTCGGCGTCTTCGCCGGCCCGCCGGCCGACGGCGGAGCCCTGTCGGAGACCGCCGTCACCGGACCGCCGGAAGAGCTGCGCCAGGGCTACACCCAGAGCAAGTGGGTCGCCGAACAGGTCGTCGCGCTCGCCAGAGCGGAGGGCGTGCCGGTCACCGTGCACCGTCCCGCCCGCATCGCCGGCCACACCGTGACCGGTGCCTGCCAGAGCGACGACTTCCTGTGGCGGGTCGTCAAGGGCTGCGTCCAGGCGGGCGCCGTCCCCGAGGGCATCACGGCCGAGGCGGACCTCGTGCCCGTCGACTACGTCGCCCGGGCCATCGTCGCGGTCGCCGCGCGCCCCGAGGCGCTCGGAGGCATCCACCACCAGGTCAACACCCGCCCGGTGCCCCTCACCGAGGTCCTCGACCACGTCCGCGACCACGGCTACCCGCTCGCCGAGAAGAGCCTCGGCGACTGGGTCGACCTCATCAAGGCCGACCCCGACAACGCGGCCTACCCGCTGCTCAGCCTCTTCGACCCGGCCGGCGGCGGCTTCGTCGCCGTCCGCTTCTCCGACGACGACACCCGCGCCCACCTCGCCGGCACCGGCGTGGAGTGCCCGGTCCTCGACGCGGACCTGTTCCGCACCTACCTCGACTACTTCGTGCGCTCCGGGTACCTCCCGGCGCCCCGCTGACCAACCCCACCCGCAACCGCTACAGACGGAGACACCGAACCCATGACGACCGTGACCGAGACCCCGCAGACCGCCGACTCCGAGGTGCCGGGCGCCGACCTGACCCGCCCCTCCTCGTACTACAAGCCCGGCGAGCACCACGCCCCGGAGAACGAGATCCACCGCCTGCGCCAGCAGGTCGCCGCCTCCTGGCAGAAGGAGGCCCGCGTCCTGCGCGAGTTCGGCCTCACCACCGACGCCGACGTCCTGGAGATCGGCCCCGGGCCCGGCTACATCTCCGAGCGCCTCCTGGAGGAGATCCCGGACGGCACCCTGACCGCCCTGGAGCTGAACGAGGACCTGATCGAGGTCGCCCGCGGCCACCTCACCCCGGCCCACCCGGACCAGCTCACCCTCGTCCAGGGCTCGGTCCTGGAGAGCGGACTGCCCGACGAGAGCTACGACCTCGCCCTGGCCCGCCTGGTCCTCCAGCACGTCCCGCACACCCCGGACGCGCTCGCCGAGATCCACCGCACCCTGCGCCCCGGCGGCAAGCTCGTCGTCACCGACGTCGACGACGCCCTGTGGGGCCTGCTGCACCCGCAGCCCGATCTGCCCGAGTTCGACGAGGTCGTCCGGCTGCGCATCGAGCTCCAGGCCAGTCGCGGCGGCAACCGCCTGATCGGCCGCGAGCTCGGGCAGCTGATGAAGGCCGCGGGCTTCACCGACATCAAGGTCGAGGCCATCGCCATCTCCAGCGAGGAGGTCGGCATGGACGTCCTCGCTCCGCAGCTGAACATCCGCTCCCGCACCGCCGCCATGGTCGCCGTCAACCCGGCCGCCCAGCGCCCCTGCGACGTCACCGCCGACGCCATGGACGAGTTCCTGGCCCGCCCGGACGCGTCCATGATGCTGGTCTTCTTCATGTTCTCCGGCACCAAGCCGGCCGGTGACGCCCGATGACCGCAGCAGCAGCCGCCACCGCCGCCCCCGCCCTCGCCTGGTCCGTCGTCGTCAACGACGAGGAGCAGCGCTCCGTGTGGCCCGCCGACCAGGCGCCGCCGGCCGGCTGGCACACCGTCGGGCTCACCGGCACGCGCGAGGAGTGCCTGGACCACATCGCCGCCGACTGGACGGACCTGCGTCCGCTCGGCCTGCGCCGACGCATGGGCGCGCACTGACCCCCGTACCCCACCCCCCTTCCAGGACTCAGGAGACGAGAACGCCGTGTACCGAACCATGTTCAAGTCCAAGATCCACCGCGCCACGGTGACGCAGGCCGACCTCCACTACGTCGGCTCCGTCACCATCAGCGCCGAACTCATGGAGGCCGCCGACCTGCTGCCCGGCGAGAAGGTCGACATCGTCGACATCGACAACGGCAACCGGCTCTCCACGTACGTCATCGAGGGCCCGCGCGACTCCGGCGTCATCGGCATCAACGGCGCCGCCGCCCGGCTGATCAGCCCCGGAGACCTCGTCATCATCATCGCGTACGCCACCGTCACCGACGCCGAGGCCCGCGAACTGTCCCCGCGCGTCGTCTTCGTCGACCAGCACAACACCGTCCAGCACCTGGGCTCCGACCCGGCCGAGACCCCCGAGGGCTCCGGACTGCTGCGCGGCGACCTCGTCGCGTCGTGACCGCGGCGAGCCTGCCCGCCGGCGGCGGGCGCACCCTTCCGCTCGACCACCCCGGGCCGTGGCTGCGCCGCTACCACGGCACCCCGGCCCGGGCCGCCGCCACGCTCGTGTGCTTCCCGCACGCGGGCGGATCGGCGAGCTTCTACTACCCCTACTCCGAAGCCCTGTCGGCCCGGTACGACGTCCTCGCCGTCCAGTACCCGGGCCGGCAGGACCGCCACCGCGAACCCTGCGTGGAGAGCGTCGGCGAACTCGCCCGGACCATCGCGGCGGAAATCGCCGACCGGGTCCCGGCGGACCGGCCCCTGGCCTTCTTCGGACACAGCATGGGGGCCCTGGTCGGCTTCGAGACGGCCCGCTCCCTGGAACGGCTGGGCACGGGCCGGGCCCCCGACCTGTTCCTCGCCTCCGGCCGGCGCGCCCCCGCGCTGAGCCGGGACGACGGCATCCACCGGCTCGGCGACCGTGCCCTGCTCGCCGAGCTGCAGCGGCTCGGCGGCACGGACGTGCGGCTGCTGGAAGACCCGGAGCTGTTCCAGCTCGTCGTGCCGACGATCCGGGCCGACTTCAAGGCCGTCGAGACCTACACGCCCGAGGACGGTGCCCGGGTGCGCTGCCCCGTCCTCGCCCTCATCGGCGACGTGGACCCCCGTGTCACGGCGGAACAGGCCGCCGCCTGGCGCGACCACACCACGGCCGACTTCGCCCTGCGGGTCTTTCCCGGCGGGCACTTCTACCTGGCCGACCGGCAGCGCGATGTCATCGCCACCATCTCGGCACACGTCGACCCCCTGAAGGCTTAGGGGCCGATAGGGGTGCAACGGGGCGACCGGCCCCTCGTACCGTCGAACTCGAGGGAAACACGAGAGACCGACGGTTATTCCTCGAGCGATCATCTGGAGAACCTGTGGGAACAACCACCGTACCGACGCGTGAGAACGTCAGCAGCAATCAGACCCCGATCTACGTCCTCTTCGACGTGGAGACGGTCGAGACCGCCGACAAGCTGACCCGGGACCACCTCGTCCGACTTGCGGCAGGAACCCTCGGCGCCGTCCACATCAAGAACTTCGGCAGCCCCGAGGAATGCGCCGGCGTCCTGGCCGGACTCGACACCTGCCCGATGGGTTCCTACGACGAGGAGATCGTCGTCCCCCGCATCCCCAAGCTGGGCCCCGCGGCGTACGACCACTACGACGTCCACGGACTCGGCGACGCGTACTGGAAGGACGCCGAGGAGTCCGCCCGGCACCGCTCGACGCTGCTCGACGGCCGCGACCCGCTCGACGTGGCCGTGGGCCGGATCCGGGGGGCCTGGGGCGGCGAGACGCGGACCGCCACCGCCGCCGGCCGGGCCATGTACGCGGGCATGATCCGCGAGACCACCGGCGGCATGAAGATGCACTGGGACGAGATCGCCCGCGAACTGCCCGGCGCCCTCGACGAGCCGGTCATCGCGCAGCTCGGTTTCAACTGGTACCTGTCCATGCCCGAGGGCGGCGGCGCCACCCGGATCTACCGCCGCCGCTGGCTGCCCGGCGACGAGCAGGTCCGTGACGGCTACGGGTACGCCGAGGAGCTGGCGGAGCGGGAACCCAGCGTCCTGGTGCGCCCCGGCGCCGGCGACGCGGTCCTCTTCGACCCGCGCAACTACCACGCGGTGCACGGGAACGAGGGCCCCGGCCGCCGCGTGGCCCTGTCCTTCTTCCTGGGCGTCACCGCGGGCGGCACCCTCCAGTATTGGTCCTGAGCCGCGATGAGACAGCGCACAGCGGTGGTGAGCGGCGGCACCCGCGGGATCGGGCTCGCCCTGAGCCTGCGGCTCGCCGCCCTCGGCCACCACGTCCACGCCCTCTACCGCAGCGACAAGGCCGCCGCGGACCTCGCGGTGGCGGCGGGCGACGGGGCGATCGAGGCGGTCCGCATGGACGTGGCCCGCCCCGAGGAGGTCGCGGCGGGCTGTGAGCGGATCCTCGCGGCGACCGGCGCCCCCGACGTCCTCGTCAACAACGCCGGCGTCAACCGCGACCGCCCGTTCCTCGACCTCACCGACGAGGACTGGGACCAGGTCCTGGCCACCAACCTCTCCGGCCCCTTCCGGCTGACCCGGGCACTCGCCCCGGCGATGCTCGCGGCCGGCGGGGGAACGATCGTCAACGTCGGAGCCACCACGGCGATCCGGCCACGCGTCAACGGTGCGAACTACTGCGCGGCCAAGGCGGGGCTGCTCCACCTGACCCGGTGCCTCGCCCTGGAACTCGCACCGACGGTACGGGTCAACTCCCTCATCCCCGGATTCACCGACACCCCGGAAGTCACGGAGCGCTACGCGCTCGACGACCCCGAACGGCGCGCGGAGATCCTGCGCACCATTCCCTCCCGGCGAATCGGCACGGCGGAGAACATCGCCGATGCTCTGGAATTCCTGGTGACCGCCAAGAGCGGCTACATCACCGGACAGCAATTGATCGTCGACGGCGGGAATTTCATGGGATAGGCGCCCCGGCCCACCAGGTCCGGGCTCCTTTCTCCTTCCCTTCCCTCTCGCTACCCGAAACGTCTGGAGAGAACTCGCAATGCGGCTGACCCAGGAACAGATGGACCGTTATCAGGAGGACGGATTCCTCCTGCTCGACTCCGCGCTCGGAGACGACGAGATCGAGCGGCTGCGTGAGGCCTTCGACCGTGACTGCCGGATCCCCGGCCCCCAGCGGGTCGCCGAGGAGGGCCGGGACGAGGTGCGCGCCGTGTACGCCTCCCACCAGCGCCAGCCGGAGTACGCCGGCCTGGTACGCGACCCCCGGCTGCTCGGCCCGGTCCAGCAGCTCCTCACGGACGACGTCTACATCTACCAGTTCAAGATCAACGCGAAGCCCGCCTTCGGCGGCGAGAAGTGGTCCTGGCACCAGGACTACGTGGCCTGGCAGATCGCCGACAGCCTCCCCGCGCCGCGCCAGGTCAACGTGGCCGTCTTCCTGGACGACGTCGACGAGTTCAACGGGCCCGTCATCTTCCTGCCCGGCTCGCACCGCTCCGGCCTGATCAACAAGAGCCGGAAGACCACCGTGAAGTCCGCCCAGCACCTCGACCCGGACGACATCGCCCTCGGCGAGGAGCAGCTCTCCGGCCTCGTCGCCGAGCGCGGCATGGCCAGCCCCAAGGGGCGCGCCGGATCGGTCGTCCTCTTCTCGCCGGAGATCGTGCACGGCTCGGCGCCGAACATGTCGCCGTTCCCGCGCCGGCTGCTCATCATGACGTACAACGACACCGCCAACCTGCCCCGTTGGGAGGGCGAGCCGCGCCCCGAGTACGTCGTGTGCCGCGACACCGAGCCGCTGCGCGTCCTGGACGGCCCGTTCCTCGACGTCCTCGAGGGAGCCGCCGCGTGAAGCGCGCACGGGCCGTCGTCCTGGAGCGGTTCGGCGCGCCGCTGGAACTGCGGGAGTTCGACGTTCCCGCCGCCCCGGCCGGCGGCATGGTCGTCGCCTGCCGCCACGGTGGCGTCTGCGGCACCGACCTCCACCTGAAGGAGGGCCACCTGCCCATCCCCACCCCGCTGGTCCTCGGCCACGAAGGCCTCGGCACCATCGCGGAGTTCGGACCCGGCACCCCGACCCGCGACGCCGCCGGAACCGAACTGGCCGTCGGTGACACGGTGATGTGGGCCTCCTCGATCGCCTGCGGCACGTGTGTGCCCTGCCGGCTGCACCGTGAGCCGACCCTCTGCGAGAACCGCCGCACCTACGGGGTCAACCGGGCCCTGGCCGACGGGTCCCCGCTCGCCGGCGCCTGGGCCGAGGCCATCGTGCTGCACGAGGGTGCCACCGTCGTGCGCCTCGACGACCGCGTCGACCCGATCGCCGCCATGTCCTTCGCCTGCGCCGGACCCACCGTCGTCCACGCCCTGTACGAGCGCCGCCCGGTGCGCGTCGGCGAGGTCGTCGTGGTCCAGGGCAGCGGCCCCGTCGGCCTCGCCGCCGCCGCGCTGGCCCAGCTCGCCGGGGCGGCCAAGGTCATCGTCGTCGGCGGCCCGAAGAGCCGGCTCGACCTCGCCGCGAAGGCGGGCATCGGCGACGTGCACATCGACATCACCGGACCGGAGGGCACCGACGCCGCCCTCGACCTGGTCCGCGAGGAGACCGGCGGCCACGGCGCCGACCTGGTGATCGAGTGCGCGGGCGTCCCCGCCGCGGTCGCCCAGGGCCTCTACCTGGCCCGCAGGGGCGGCTCGTACCTGATCATCGGTCAGTACACCGACGCCGGGGACACCCTGGTCAACCCGCACCAGATCGTCTACCGGCAGCTCGACGTCGTCGGGTCCTGGGCCTTCACCGGGGCGCACCTCACCGAGTACGTGCAGCTGCTGCCCGCGCTCACCGCCCGGTTCGACCTGGGGAGCCTGGTGACCTCGTACCCGCTGGCCGAGCACGGCGCCGCGGTCCGGGACGTCGCCGACGGCACCACGCTCAAGGCCGTGCTCTCCAGCTGAGCCCGAGCCCGGACCGGCCCGCGCGCCCCCGGATCGCCCACCCGCATCCCGCACCCACCACCCGCCTGCCCACGAAGAGGGGACACGAGTTCACATGCGTTCACAAGAGGGGACCGTGACCCCCGACCACGAAGCGGCCGACGAGGCCGTGGCCGTCGTGGGCCTGTCCTGCCGGGTGGCGGGTGCGGACTCCCCGGAGGCGTTCTGGGACCTGCTCGCCGCCGGGATCTCCGGCGTCACCCGGGACGAACACACGGGCAGGCGGGCCGGGTTCATCGAGGGGAAGGACGAGTTCGATGCGGCGTTCTTCGGCATCTCGCCGCGGGAGGCCGCCGCGATGGATCCGCAGCAGCGGCTCATGCTCGAACTCGCCTGGGAGGCGTTCGAGGACGCGCGGCTGGTCCCGGACCGACTCCACGGGACCCGTACCGGTGTCTTCGTCGGCGTGATCAACGACGACTACGCCACCCTGGTGCGCCGGACCGGCCCCGACGCGATCTCCGGACTCACCGCCGCCGGGCTGCACCGCGGCATGATCGCCAACCGTCTCTCGTACCTCCTCGGACTGCGCGGCCCCAGCCTCACCGTGGACTGCGCCCAGTCGTCCTCCCTCGTCGCCGTCCACCTCGCCTGCGAGAGCCTGCGCCGCGGCGAGTCGACGGTCGCCGTCGCCGCCGGCGTCAACCTCGTCCTCGCCGAGGAGAGCACCCTCGGCATGGAGCGCATGGGCGCCCTGTCCCCGGACGGCCACAGCTACACCTTCGACGCCCGCGCCAACGGCTACGTCCGCGGCGAGGGCGGTGCGACCGTCGTCCTCAAGCGGCTCGCCGACGCCCTCGCCGACGGCGACCGCGTCCACTGCGTCATCCGCGGCGGAGCCGTCAACAACGACGGCGGCGGCGCCGGGCTCACCGTGCCCGACCGGGAGGCCCAGGAGGACGTGATCCGCGCGGCCCTGCGACGCGCGGGCGTCGCGGCGGCCGACATCGGCTACGTCGAGCTGCACGGCACCGGGACTCCGGTCGGCGACCCGATCGAGGCCGCCGCCCTGGGCGCGGCGCTCCGCCCCGGCGGCGAGCACCGGGCCGTCGTGGAGGGCCCGGCTCGCGCGGAGGGCCCGGCTCGCGTGGAAGGCGCGGCCCTCGCCGAGACCCCCGCCCCCGTGAAGGCCCCCGTCGCCGTGGGCTCCGCCAAGACGAACGTGGGCCACCTCGAAGGCGCCTCCGGCATCGTCGGCCTCGTCAAGACCGCGCTCTGCCTGAGCCGCGGGCAGCTTCCCCCCACGCTCGACCACGTCACCCCGAACCCCGCCATCGACCTGGACCGGCTCGGGCTGCGCGTCCAGACCACCCTCACGGAGTGGACCACGGAGCCGGGCCGCGCGCGGTACGCGGGCGTGTCCTCCTTCGGCATGGGCGGCACCAACTGCCACCTGATCCTCACCGAGGCGCCGGCCGGACAGCGGCCGGAGGCCGCGCGACCCGGGCCGGCCGCCCCCCTCGGAGCGACCCCGTGGGTGCTCTCCGGCCGCACCGAGGCCGCCCTCCGTGCTCAGGCGGCCCGGCTGCTCGACCACTGCGCCGCCCACCCCGGACAGCGGGACGCCGACCTCGGTCACGCGCTCGCGGTCACGCGCACGGGCTTCCAGCGGCGTGCGGTGGTGCTCGGCGCCGACCGGGCGGAGCTGGAGGCGGGGCTGCGGGTCCTCGCGGAGGCGGGGGAGTCGGCCTCGGTCGTGCGCGGCACGGCAACGGCGCAGGACGGCTCCGGCACGGTCTTCGTGTTCCCCGGCCAGGGTGCCCAGTGGGCCGGCATGGGCCGTGAACTGCTCGACGTCTCCCCGGTGTTCCGGTCCTCGATCGAGGCCTGCGAGCGTGCGCTCGCCCCCTTCGTCGACTGGTCGGCGACGGACGTCCTCCGCGGCGCCCCGGGCGCGCCGTCGCTGGACGACGTGGAGGTGGTCCAGCCCGTCCTCTTCGCGGTGATGGTGTCGCTGGCCGCCGTCTGGCGGTCGTGGGGCGTGGAGCCCGCCGCGGTCGTCGGTCACTCGCAGGGGGAGATCGCCGCCGCGTACGTGGCCGGCGCGCTGTCCCTGGAGGACGCGGCCCGGGTGGTGGCGCTGCGCAGCCAGGCGATCGCCCGTCGCCTCGCCGGCCGCGGCGGCATGGCCTCCGTCGCCCTGCCCGCCGAGGAGGTCGCCCGCCGGCTCCAGGGCCGCTTCGCGGGCGTCGGGATCGCCGTCGTCAACGGGCCCTCCGCCACGGTGGTCTGCGGCGAGCCCGCCACCCTCGACGCCCTCGCCGTCGAACTGGAGCGCGAGGACGTCCGGGTGCGCCGCATCGCGGTCGACTACGCCTCCCACTCGGCCTACGTGGAGGCGATCGAGGACGACGTCCTGGCCGCCCTGGCCCCGATCACGCCCGGCACGCCGAGCATCCCGTTCTACTCGACCCTGCTGGCCCGGCGGATCGTCGACGAGCCGCTCGACGCCGGATACTGGTACCGCAACCTGCGCGGCACCGTCCGCTTCCAGGAGACGGTCGAGGCCCTGCTCGACGACGGCCACACGGCGTTCGTCGAGGCCAGCGCCCACCCGATCCTCACCTCCGCCGTCCAGGACGTGGCCGAGGCCCGCGACCTCCCCGTGGCGGCCGTCGGCACCCTGCGCCGCGACCAGGGCGGACCGGACCGGCTCCTGCGGTCCCTCGCCGAGGCGTACGTCCACGGGCTGCCCGTCGACCTCGCCGCCTGCTTCCCCGGCGCGCACCCCCTCGACCTGCCCACGTACGCCTTCCAGCGCCGCCGCCACTGGCTGCCCGAACTCGACGCGGCCCGCCCGGCCCCCGCCGCGCACCCGTCCGCGGCATCCGCCGCCGCACCGCGCGAGGAAGCCGCGACGCTCGACGAAGAGCCCTCGATGCGGACCGAGTTGGCGCCCATGAGCGCCGCCGAACGACAGCGCCGGGTGCTGCACCTGGTGTGCGCCACGACGGCCGTGGTCCTCGGCTTCGACGGCCCCGACGCGGTCGACCCCGCGGTGACCTTCAAGAACCTGGGCATGGAGTCGACCACCGCGCTCGAACTGCGCAACCGCCTCCAGTCCGCGACCGGCCTCAGGCTTCCGAACACCCTCGTCTACGAGCGCCCCACCCCCCGGGCCCTCGCGGACCACCTCCTGGCCGAACTCACCGAGCCGGCCCAGGACGAGCGCCCCGCCGCCGTGTCCGAGGCGCCGGCCGAGGACGACCCGATCGCGGTGGTCGGCATGGGGTGCCGGTTCCCCGGCGGCGTGGAGTCGCCGGAGGACCTGTGGCGGCTCGTCGCCACGGGCACGGACGCGGTCGGCGCGTTCCCCGAGAACCGGGGCTGGGACCTGGACGGCGTCTACGACCCCGAGCCGGGGAAGCCGGGCAAGTCGTACGTGCGCCAGGGCGGGTTCCTGTACGGCGCGGCCGAGTTCGACGCCGCCTTCTTCGGGATCTCGCCGCGTGAGGCGGTCGCCATGGACCCGCAGCAGCGGCTGCTCCTGGAGACCTCCTGGGAGGCCCTGGAGCGGTCCGGCATCGACCCGCACTCCCTGCGCGGCGCCGCCGCCGGCGTCTTCGTCGGCGCCATGGCCCAGGACTACGGCCCCCGCCTGCACGAACCGGAGCAGGGCGCCGAGGGCTACCTGCTCACGGGCGGCACCACCAGCGTCGCCTCCGGCCGTATCGCCTACACCCTGGGCCTGGAGGGCCCCGCCGTCACCGTCGACACGGCCTGCTCGTCGTCCCTCGTCGCCCTGCACATGGCGGTGCAGTCGCTGCGGTCCGGCGAGTCCTCCCTCGCCCTCGCGGGCGGCGTCTGCGTGATGGCCACGCCCGGCATGTTCGTCGAGTTCGGCCAACAGCGCGGCCTCGCCCCCGACGGCCGCAGCAAGGCCTTCTCGGCCGCGGCCGACGGCACCAGCTGGGGCGAGGGCGTCGGCATGGTCGTCCTGGAACGCCTCTCCGACGCCCGGCGCCACGGACACACCGTCCTGGCCGTGCTCCGCGGCTCCGCCGTCAACCAGGACGGCGCCAGCAACGGCCTCTCCGCGCCGAACGGTCTCGCCCAGGAGCGGGTCATCCGCCAGGCCCTGCAGCGCGCGGGCCTGACGCCGGCGGACGTGGACGTGGTCGAGGCGCACGGCACGGGCACCCGCCTCGGTGACCCCATCGAGGCGACCGCGGTCCTGGCCACCTACGGCCGGCAGCGCCCGGACGGACAGCCGCTGCTGCTCGGCTCGCTGAAGTCGAACATCGGGCACACCCAGGCCGCCGCCGGCGTCGGCGGCGTCATCAAGATGGTGATGGCCCTGCGTGAAGGCGTCGTGCCCCGGACCCTGCACGCCGGCGAGCCGTCCCCGCACGTGGACTGGTCGGCGGGCGCCGTGGAACTGGTGACGGAAGCCGTGGACTGGCCCGACACCGGCCGCCCGCGCCGCGCGGCCGTCTCCTCCTTCGGCATCAGCGGCACCAACGCGCACGTCATCCTCGAACAGGCCCCGCGGCCCGAGCCCGTGCGGCCCGAACCGGCAGGGACCGAGCCCGTGCGGCCCGAACCGGCAGGGACCGAGCCGGTCGGGACCGAGCCGGTCGGGACCGAGCCGGTCGGGACCGAACCCGTACCGACCGGTCCGGCGCACCACGGCGCCGCCCCCGCCGCGCTCGTCCTGTCCGCGCGGTCGGAGGTCGCGCTGCGCGGCCAGGCCGCCCGGCTCGCCGACCGGTTGACGTCGGACGAGACGCTCTCGCCGCTCGACCTCGGCTACTCGTCGGCGGTCACCCGGGCCGCCTTCGAGCGCCGCGCGGTGGTGCTCGGCACCGGCCGGGCGGAGCTGGAGGCGGGGCTGCGGGCGCTCGCGGAGGCGGGGGAGTCGGCCTCGGTCGTGCGCGGCACGGCAACGGCGCAGGACGGCTCCGGCACGGTCTTCGTCTTTCCCGGCCAGGGTGCCCAGTGGGCCGGCATGGGCCGTGAACTGCTCGACGCCGCACCGGAGTTCCGGAACTCCATCGAAGCCTGCGAGGAGGCGCTGGCGCCGTTCGTGGACTGGTCGCTGACCGACGTCCTGCGCGGAACCGACGGCGCGCCGTCCTTCGACCGCGTCGACGTCGTCCAGCCGGTGTCCTTCGCCGTGATGGTGTCCCTCGCCGCCCTGTGGCGGTCGTGGGGCGTGGAGCCCGCCGCGGTCGTCGGTCACTCGCAGGGGGAGATCGCCGCCGCGTACGTGGCCGGCGCGCTGTCCCTGGAGGACGCGGCCCGGGTGGTGGCGCTGCGCAGCCAGGCGATCGCCCGTCGCCTCGCCGGCCGCGGCGGCATGGCCTCCCTCGCCCTCCCGGCCCACGAGGCGGAGAAGCGGATCGCCCCCTGGGCCGGCCGGCTGGGCGTCGCCGCCTTCAACAGCCCCCGGTCCACCGTCGTCGCCGGCGAACCCGACGCGCTGGAAGCGCTGGTCGAACAGTGCACCGCCGCCGGGGAACGCGCCCGCGTCATCCCCGTCGACTACGCCTCCCACTCGGCGTACGTGGAGGCGATCGAGGACGACGTCCTGGCCGCCCTGGCCCCGATCACGCCCGGCACGCCGAGCATCCCGTTCTACTCGACCCTGCTGGCCCGGCGGATCGTCGACGAGCCGCTCGACGCCGGATACTGGTACCGCAACCTGCGCGGCACCGTCCGCTTCCAGGAGACGGTCGGTCTGCTGGCCCGCGACGGCCACCGCGCCTTCGTCGAGGTCAGCGCCCACCCCGTGCTCTCCACCGGTGTCCAGGAGACCGTGGAGGCCGAGACCGGAACCGAACCCCTCCTGACCGTCGGCTCGCTGCGCCGCGACGACGGCGGCCTGCTCCGCTTCGCCGCGTCCGCCGCCGAGGCGTACGTCAGCGGCCTCCCCGTCGACTGGACCCCGCTGTACGGCACGGCCACCCCGCGCCGCGTGGAGCTGCCGACGTACGCCTTCCAGCGCGAGCGCTACTGGATGGAGCCGGCCCGCCGTGCCACGGCCCCCGACGAGCTGGGGGTCGAGCCGGCTGGTCACCCCTTCCTCGGCGCCTGCCTCGACCTCGCCGACGACGGACCCGTGGTCTTCACGGGGCGGATCGCGCCGCGCGACCACCGCTGGCTCGCGGACCACGCCGTCCTCGGCACCGTCCTGCTGCCCGGCACCGCCTTCGTCGACCTCGTGCTGCACGCCGGCGCCCGCCTGGACCACGCCGATCTCGACGAACTCGTGCTGCACGCCCCGCTCGCCCTCACCGAGGACGCGGCCGTCCGGCTGCAGGTGGTCGTCGGCTCCGCCGACGCGTCCGGCCGCCGCCCGGTGTCCGTGCACTCCCGCCCCGAGGAGTCCGGCGACGTCGCCGCCCGCCCGTGGACCCGGCACGCGGACGGCTGGCTCGCCGCGTCGGCCCCGGCTCCGGTCTCCGGCCCCTCGGCCGGCTCGGCCTGGCCCCCGGCCGGCGCGCAGGCCCTCGACCTCGGCGACCGCTACGGACAGCTGCTGGCGCAAGGGTATGAATACGGCCCGGTGTTCCAGGGGCTGCGGGCGGCCTGGCGTCTCGGCGACGAGGTGTTCGCGGAGGTCGCGCTCCCCGAAACCGGCCGGTCCGACGAGGACTTCGGCCTCCACCCGGCCGCCCTGGACGCCGCCCTGCACGCGATCGGCCTGCTCGACGCCGCACCGGGCGCGGACGCGGGGACGCCCGCCGGCAAGCCCCTGCTGCCGTTCGCCTGGAACGGTGTACGGCTCCACGCGCACGGCGCCACCACCCTCCGGGTGCGCCTGTCCCGTACCCCCGACGACGCCGTCTCCGTGATGGTCGCCGACCCGGCGGGGCAGCCGGTGGCCACCGTCGACGCACTGGTGATGCGCCCGGTCGAGCCGGAGCGGCTCGCGGGACTGGCCCGCCGGCAGGACACCCTCTTCGCCGTCCGCTGGACCCCCGTCGCGCTCGACGCGGCGCCCGCCGCCGACGGGCTCGGCACGGTCGCGGTGCTCGGCCTCCCCGGAGCCGTACCCGGCCTCGGCACCGCCGCCGCCCACGACGGCCTGGCCGCGCTGCTCACCGGCCTCGACGTGGGGGAGCGCGCACCCGATCTGCTGGTCGTCCCCGTCGGGTCGGACCCGACCGCCCACCCGGCCCCGGACACCGGCCCCGCCGTCACCGGACACCGGATCGCCCGCGACCTGCTCGACACCGTCCAGCGGGTGCTCGCCGACGAGCGCCTGGCGACGACCCGGCTGGCCGTGGTGACCCGGGGCGCCGTCGCCACGGAACCCACGGCCGGCGTCACGGACCTCGCCGCCTCCGTCGCCTGGGGCCTGATCCGTACCGTGCAGACCGAGTACCCGGACCGCTGCCTGCTGCTCGACACGGACGCGGCCACGGCCGGTGACGGCTCCGCCGCGGCCCTGCGCGCGGCCCTCGCCACCGGCTTCGCCCGGGCCGAGCACCAGCTCGCCCTGCGGGCGGGCCAGGGCCTCGCGCCCCGCCTGGTCCACGCGGAGCCCGCGGCGGACGCCGCACGGCGGCCGCTGGACGGGAACGGCACCGTGCTGGTCACGGGCGGGACGGGCACCCTCGGCCGGCTGGTCGCCCGCCACCTCGTCACGGAGCACGGCGTCCGTCACCTCGTTCTGACGAGTCGTCAAGGTGGTGCGGCGCCCGGCGCCGGGGAGCTCGTGGCGGAACTGGCCGCCCTCGGCGCCCTGACCGAGATCGCCGCCTGCGACGCCGCCGACCGCGCGGCGCTCGCGGCCACGCTCGACGCCATCGACCCCGCCCATCCGCTGACCGCCGTCGTCCACGCCGCCGGTCTGCTCGACGACGCGACCGTCGAGGCCATGACCCCCGAGCAGGTGGAGCGGGTGCTGCGCCCCAAGGCGGACGCCGCCTGGCACCTGCACGAGCTCACCCGTGACCGGGGCCTGTCCGCGTTCGTCCTCTTCTCCTCCGTCGCCGGCACTCTCGGCCTCGGCGGCCAGGCCAACTACGCGGCGGCCAACGCCTTCCTGGACTCCCTCGCGCACCTGCGCCGGGCCCAGGGCCTCCCCGCCGTGTCCCTGGCCTGGGGCCTGTGGCAGCAGGCCAGCGGCATGACGGGCGAACTCACCGGGACCGACCTGGCCCGCATGGCCCGCTCCGGCGTCGGCCCCCTCGCCTCCGACGACGGCCTGCGGCTGCTCGACACGGCCCTGGCCGGCGACGCCCCCCTGCTCGTCCCGGTGGCCCTGGACACGACGGCCCTGCGCACCCGCGCGGCCTCCGAGGGCGTCGCACCGCCCCCGATGCTGCGCGGCCTGGTCCGTGTCCCGGCCCGCAGGACCGAGGCCGCCCGGGCGGCGGCCGACGCCCCGCAGGGCTCCGTCGGGCTCGCGGACCGGCTGGCCGGCCTGGACGCGGAAGAGCGCCACCACACCGTGCTCGAACTGGTCCGTCAGTGCGCCGCGGCCGTCCTCGGCCACGGCAGCCCCGAGGCCGTCGAAGCCGAACGGGCCTTCTCCAAGCTCGGCTTCGACTCGCTCACCTCGGTCGAACTGCGCAACCGGCTCAACGCCGCGACCGGACTGCGGCTGCCGACGACCCTGCTCTTCGACTGCCCGACACCGGCGGCCGTCACCGCCCGCGTGCTCGACCGGCTCTCCCCGCGGGAGCCCGCACCGGAGCCGCACGACGAGCGGCACGGGCCGCGGCCCGATGCGCCCGTCGCCGACCGGGCCGGCGACGAACCCGTCCTGGCGGCCATCGAGTCGGCCAGCGACGACGAAATCTTCAGCTTCATCGAAAGTGAACTCGGCATCTCATGAGGAGTGTTGGTCAGATGTCCAACGAGGACAAGCTCCGCGACTACCTGAAGAAGGTCACGACCGACCTCCACGCCACCCGGCAGCGACTGCGGGAGGTCGACGAGCGCAGCAGCGAGCCGATCGCCGTGGTCGGTATGGGGTGCCGGTTCCCCGGCGGTGTGGAGTCGCCGGAGGACCTGTGGCGGCTCGTCGCCACGGGCACGGACGCGATGGGCGGATTCCCCGTCGACCGCGGTTGGGACGTGGACGGTCTGTACGACCCCGAGCCGGGGAAGTCGGGCAAGTCGTACGTGCGCGAAGGAGGTTTCCTGCACGGCGCGGCCGAGTTCGACGCCGCCTTCTTCGGGATCTCGCCGCGTGAGGCGGTCGCGATGGACCCGCAGCAGCGGCTGCTCCTGGAGACCTCCTGGGAGGCCCTGGAGCGGGCCGGCATCGACCCGACCGCGCTGCGCGGCACCGACGCCGGCGTCTTCGTCGGACTCATGTACCACGACTACACGGCGCGGCTCGGCCAGGTGCCGGAGGAGTACGAGGGCTACGCCATCACCGGCGGCTCCTCCAGCGTGGCCTCCGGCCGCGTCGCCTACACCCTGGGCCTGGAGGGCCCCGCGGTCACCGTCGACACGGCCTGTTCGTCGTCCCTGGTCACCCTGCACATGGCGGTCCAGTCGCTGCGCCGCGGCGAGTGCGGGCTCGCGCTGGCCGGCGGCGCGGCGATCATGCCCACCCCGACGATCTTCCTGGAGTTCTCCCGCCAGCGCGGCCTCGCCCCCGACGGCCGCAGCAAGGCCTTCTCGGCCTCGGCCGACGGCACCAGCTGGGGCGAGGGCGTGGGCATGCTCGTCCTGGAACGGCTGTCGGACGCGATACGCAACGGGCACGAGGTGCTCGCGGTCGTCCGCGGCTCCGCCGTCAACCAGGACGGCGCCAGCAACGGCCTCACCGCCCCCAACGGCCCCTCCCAGGAGCGGGTGATCCGCCAGGCGCTGTCCGACGCGGGCCTGGCGCCGCACGAGGTCGACGCGGTCGAGGCGCACGGCACCGGCACCACGCTCGGCGACCCGATCGAGGCGACCGCCCTCATCGAGACCTACGGGCAGGACCGCCCCCAGGACCGGCCCCTGCTGCTCGGCTCGCTGAAGTCGAACATCGGGCACACCCAGGCCGCCGCCGGCGTCGGCGGGGTCATCAAGATGGTGATGGCCCTGCGCGAGGGCGTCGTGCCCCGGACGCTCCACGTGGACGAGCCCACCCCTCACGTGGACTGGTCTGCCGGCGCGGTGCGCCTGGTGACCGAGGGCGTGGACTGGCCCGAGACCGGGCGCGCCCGCCGCGCCGCGGTCTCCTCCTTCGGCATCAGCGGCACCAACGCGCACGTCATCCTCGAACAGGCCCCGTCGGGAACCGCGTCGCGGCCGGAGCCCGAGGCGGCCGACCCCGCCGCCACGCGGACCCCGGTCCTCACCACCGCGCCCCTCGTCTGGCCGGTCTCCGCGCGCGGCGAGGAGGCTCTGCGGGGCCAGGCCGGGCGCCTCCTCGGCTTCGCCGCCGACCACCCGGGCACGGACCCCGCCGCCGTCACCGAGGCGCTCGTCACCACCCGCGCCGCGCTCTCCCACCGGGGAGTCGCGATCGGCGCCGACCGGGACGAGCTCGAAGAGGCACTGCGCGCCCTCGCCGCGGGCGAGGACTCGCCGCACCTGGTCCGGGCGGAGGCGACCGGTGGCCGTGCCGTGTTCGTCTTCCCCGGCCAGGGAGCCCAGTGGGAGGGCATGGCCCGGGAACTCCTCGACGCCTCCCCGGTCTTCCGCGGCGCCATCGAGGCGTGCGAGGCGGCGCTGACCCCGTTCGTCGACTGGTCGCTCACCGACGTGCTGCGCGGTGCCGACGGAGCCCCGCCCCTGGAGCGCGTCGACGTCGTCCAGCCCGCCCTGTTCGCGGTGATGGTCGCGCTCGCCGAGGTGTGGCAGGCCGCGGGCATCCGCCCCGCCGCCGTCGTCGGCCAGTCCCAGGGCGAGATCGCCGCCGCCTACGTCTGCGGCGCGCTCACCCTCGAGGACGCCGCCCGCATCGTGGCCCTGCGCAGCCTCATCACCCGCGACCGGCTGTCCGGCACGGGCGCCATGGCCTCGGTGATGCTCCCCGCCGACACCGTCGAGCGGCTCCTCAGCGGGACGGACCACACCGGCCGGGTCGAGGTCGCCTCGATCAGCAGCCCCGCGGCGACCGTCGTGGCCGGTGCGCCCGAGGCCCTCGACGCACTGCTCGCCGCATGGGAGGCGGACGGCGTCCGGGCCCGCCGGATCCCCGCCGACTACGCCTCGCACACCTCGCACGTCGAGGCCATCGAGCAGCCCCTTCTCGAAGCCCTCGCCCCGGTGACCCCGCGCTCCTCGCGGATCCCGTTCTACTCCACGGTCACCGGCCGGACGTACGACACCGCCGGGCTCGACGCCGGCTACTGGTACCGCAACCTGCGCCGGACCGTCCGCCTCACCGACACACTGCGGACCCTGTTCGACGACGGCCACCGCGTCTTCGTCGAACCGACCGCCCACCCCCTGCTCACCTCCGCCGTCCAGGAGATGGCCGAAGCGACCGAGCGCACCGCGGTCACCCTGGAGACCCTGCGCCGCGACGACGGCGGGTCCGTGCGGCTTGTCACCTCGCTGGCCCGCGCCCACGCGCACGGCCTGCCCGTCGACTGGCGGGAGGTCCTCGGCACGCACGACGGGACCCCGGCCGACCTGCCGACGTACGCCTTCCAGCGCGCCTCGTACTGGCTCGACGCCCCGCCCCGGGCCGCGGACGCGGCCGGCCTCGGCCTGGAGCCGCTCGACCACCCGCTGCTCGGCGCGGCCGTCGAGTCCGCGGAGGACGGCACCACCCTGCTCACCGGCCGGCTGTCGCTCCAGAGCCACCCCTGGCTCGCCGAGCACGCCGTGTCCGGCACGGTGCTCCTGCCCGGCACGGGCCTGCTCGAACTGCTCGTCCAGGCCGGCGACCGGGTCGGCTGCGCGCTCGTCGAGGAGCTCGACCTCGCGGTCCCCCTGGTGGTGCCCCCGCACGACGGCGTACGCGTCCAGGTGACGGTCGCCGCCCCCGACGGCGACGGCCGCCGCGCCGTCAGCCTCCACGCCCTGCGCGAGGACGCGCCCGACGCGGGCTGGACCTACCACGCGGGCGGACAGCTGGCCACCGTCGACGACGACGGCACGACGGAGCCCGCGCCGGCCGTCTGGCCCCCGCACGGTGCCGAACGCCTCGACACCGACGGCGCCTACGACCGCCTCACCGCCGCCGGATACGAGTACGGCCCCGCCTTCCAGGGACTGACCGCCGCCTGGCGACTGGGCGACGACCTCTACGGGGAGGTGGCGCTCGCCGACGGCCTCCATGAGGACGCCGCCGCGTTCGCGCTGCATCCCGCCCTGCTCGACGCGGCGCTCCACCCGCTGATCGTCCGCGGCCCCCACGACGAGGGCCCCCACGACGTCGTCCTGCCCTTCGGCTGGCAGGGCGTCCGGGTCCACGCCGAGGGCGCCACCGCGCTCCGGGTGCGGCTGGCCCGCTCCGCCGCCGACACGGTGGCCCTGACCGCGTGGGACCCCACCGGAGCCGTCGTCCTGTCCGCCGACGCGCTGACCGTCCGAGCCCTGGCGCCGGGCGCGCTCACCCAGGCGGCCGGCGGTACCCGCAGCTCGCTCCACCTCGTCGACTGGGCCCCGGTCGACCAGCCGGAGACGGCGGGCTCCCCGCAGCGGATCGCGGTCCTCGGCACCGGTCACGCTCCGGCGGCGGCCGACTCGCCCGAGGAGCACCACACCGGCCTTCCGGCCCTCCTGGCCGCCCTCGCCGAGGGCGCCCGGCCGCCGGCCGCGGTCCTCGCCCCGGTCGCCGCCACCGTCCTCTCCGCCACCGACGGAACCCCGGCGGGCGACGGCACCCCGGCCGACGCCGTACGCGACGAACTCGACGCCGTCCTCGCCCTGATCCGGGGGTGGCTCGCCCAGGACCGGCTCACCGACGTCCCCCTGGTGTTCACGACCACCGGAGCCATGGCCACCGGCCCGCACGAGTGCCCCCGCACCCTCGTCGGCGCGGCCGTGTGGGGTCTCGTCCGTTCCGCCCAGCGCGAGCACCCGGGCCGCTTCGCCCTGCTCGACCTGGACGGCCGGGACGAGAGCCGCGCACCGCTCTCGCGGGCCCTTCCCGAGCTGCTGCGCACCGAGCCGGAACTCGCCGTCCGGGCCGGGCGGTTCCTCGTCCCGCGCCTCGTCCGCGCCGACTCCGACCCGGTCCTGCCCACGCCCGCCGGCACCGACGCCTGGCGCCTGGTCACCGAGGGCAAGGGCAGCCTGGAGAACCTCTCGTTCGCCCCCGCGCCGGAGGCCGTCGCGGAACTCGCCCCCGGCCACGTGCGGATCGCCGTCCGCGCCGCGGGACTGAACTTCCACGACGTCGTCCTCGCCCTCGGCATGATCGAGGAGGACCGCGACCAGTTCGGCTACGAAGCCGCCGGCGTGGTCGTCGAGACCGGCCCCGGCACGACCGGTCTCCGGGCGGGCGATCGTGTGATGGGCCTGGTCCGCGACGGCTTCGGCCCGCTCGCCGTCGCCGACGCCCGGCTCGTCGCCCCCGTCCCCACGGGCTGGACCTTCAGTCAGGCCGCCGCCGTCCCGGTCGCCTTCCTCACCGCGTACTACGGCCTCGTCGACCTCGCGGCGGTCCGCCCCGGCGACACCGTCCTGATCCACGCGGCGGCCGGCGGCGTCGGCATGGCGGCCGTCCAACTGGCCCGCCACCTCGGCGCGGAGGTCTACGCGACCGCGAGCCAGGGCAAGTGGGACACGCTGCGCGGGGCCGGCCTGGACGACGACCACATCTGCGACTCCCGCACCCTCGACTTCGAGCGGCGGATCAGGGAGGCCACCGGCGGACGCGGCGTGGACGTCGTCCTCGGCTCCCTGGCCGGCGACTTCGTCGACGCCTCCCTGCGGCTGCTCGCCCCCGGCGGCCGGCTCATCGAGATGGGCAAGACGGACATCCGCGATCCCCGGCGGGTCGCCGACGAGTACGCGGGCGCCGCCTACCACGCGTACGACCTGAACCTGGTCGCCCCCGACCGGGTCCGGGACATGCTGGCCGAGGTCCTCGCCCGCTTCGCGGACGGCACCCTCACCGCGCTGCCCGCCATGACCTGGGACGTGCGGCACGCGCCCGCCGTCTTCCGCCACATGTCCCAGGCCCGCCACACCGGCAAGCTGGTGCTCGGCGTGCCCCGCCCGCTCGATCCGAACGGCACCGTGCTCATCACGGGCGGCACCGGCACCCTGGGCGGCCTGGTCGCCCGCCACCTGGCCACCGCACACGGCATACGACACCTCGTCCTGACCAGCCGTCAGGGCGCGGCGGCCCCCGGCGCCGACGAGCTCGTCGCCGCACTGGCCGAGACGGGAGCCCGTACGACGATCGTGGCCTGCGACGCCGCCGACCGCACCGCGCTCCAGGCGGTGCTCGCGGACATCGACCCCGGCCATCCGCTGACCGCCGTCGTCCACGCCGCGGGCACCCTCGACGACACCGCCGTCGACCAGCTCACCCCGAACCAGGTGGACCGGGTGCTGCGGCCGAAGGCGGACGCCGCCTGGCACCTGCACGAGCTGACCCGCGACCTCGACCTGGCGGCGTTCGTGCTCTTCTCCTCGGCCGCGGGCACCCTCGGCACGGCCGGTCAGGCCAACTACGCCGCCGCCAACGCCTTCCTGGACGCCCTCGCCCACCAGCGCCGGGCCCAGGGGCTGCCCGCCGTGTCCCTCGCCTGGGGCCTGTGGGAGCAGACCAGCGCCCTGACCGGAACCCTCGACGACAAGGACCTGCGCAGGCTCGCCCGCACCGGCGTCGCCGCCATGCCGACCGCCGAGGCGCTGGCGAATCTCGACGCCGCCCTGGTCGCGGCCAGGCCCGCCCTGGCCCCCGTCCGGCTCGACATTCCGGGCCTCACCGCCTCGGGGGCCGACACCCCGGCCCTGCTGCGCTCGCTGGTCCGCAGGCCGGTGCGGCGACGTGCCCAGGCCGGCTCCGCCGCCGGTGTCGGCTCGCTCGCCGACCGCCTGGCACCCTTGCCCGAGGCCGAGCGCCGAAGGGTCCTTCTGGACCTCGTCCGCGAGCACGCGGCGGTCGTGCTCGGTGAGTCCTCGCCGGCTGCGATCGGCCCGAACCGGGCCTTCAAGGAGCTCGGTTCGGACTCGCTCACCTCGGTCGAGCTGCGCAACCGGCTCAAGACGGCGACGGGACTGCGACTGCCCGCGACGCTCGTCTTCGACCACCCCACGCCGGCCGCCATCGCCGACTTCCTGTACGGCGAACTCGTCACCGGCGACACGCCGGACGCCATGACGGCCGCCGGCGGCATCGACGAGGCCGAACTGCGCCGCCTGGAAGCGGGGTTCGAGGCACTGCTCGCCACGGCGCCCGACGCCGCCGCACGCCAGGGCGTCGGCACCCGGCTGCGTGCCCTGCTCCAGCGCTGGGACCACGAGGGCGGCGACCAGGACGGCTCCGACACGGGAGGCGACGACCTGAGCACGGCGACGGACGAGGAGCTCTTCGCGGCCCTCGAAGACGAACTCGATCTTTTCCGGAACTGAGGAAGGCTGACGGTCCGATGGGGCACGAGAGCAATGCGAGCAGCGTGAACGACGCGAGCAACCCGAGCAACCCGAGCAACGAAGACAAGCTGCGCGAGTACCTGCGCAGGGCCACGACCGAACTGCGCGAGACCAAGCGGCGGTTGAAGGCCGAGGAGGACCGCCGCAGCGAGCCGGTCGCGATCGTCGGCATGGCCTGCCGCTATCCCGGCGGCGCGACCTCCCCGGAGGCGCTCTGGGAGCTGGTCGCCGAAGGCCGCGACGTGCTGACCGAACTCCCCGGCGACCGCGGCTGGGACACGGAGGAGCTGTACGACCCCGACCCGGACCGCCACGGCACCTCGTACGCGTACGAAGGCGGGTTCCTGCACGACGCCGGGGACTTCGACGCCGAGTTCTTCGGGATCTCGCCGCGTGAGGCGGTCGCGATGGACCCGCAGCAGCGGCTGCTCCTGGAGACCTCCTGGGAGGCCCTGGAGCGGTCCGGCATCGACCCGCTCTCCCTGCGCGGCACCAGCACCGGCGTGTACGTCGGCGCCATCGCCCAGGACTACGGACCGCCGCTGCACCAGCCGTGGGAGGGCGCCGACGGCCATCTGCTCACCGGCACCACCTCCAGCGTCGTCTCGGGCCGGATCTCCTACGTCCTGGGCCTCGAGGGACCGGCCGTCACCGTGGACACCGCCTGCTCCTCCTCCCTGGTGGGCCTGCACATGGCCGTCCAGTCGCTGCGGACCGGAGAGACCGATCTGGCGCTCGCCGGCGGGGTCACCGTCCTGGCCACCCCCGGCGTCTTCGTCGAGTTCTCGCGTCAGCGCGGCATGGCCCCGGACGGCCGGTGCAAGGCCTTCGCCGCGGCCGCCGACGGCACGGGCTGGGGCGAAGGCGTGGGCCTGCTCGTCCTGGAACGCCTTTCGGACGCGCTGCGCAACGGGCGCCGCGTGCTCGGTGTCGTCCGCGGCTCCGCCGTCAACCAGGACGGCGCCAGCAACGGCCTGACCGCCCCCAACGGCCTCTCCCAGCAGAAGGTGGTCCGGCAGGCCCTGGAGCGCGCGGGTCTGACGACGGCGGACGTGGACGTGGTGGAGGCGCACGGCACGGGCACCCGGCTCGGCGACCCGATCGAGGCGCAGGCCCTCCTCGCCACGTACGGGCGGAACCGGCCGGAGGACCGGCCTCTGCTGCTCGGCTCGCTGAAGTCGAACATCGGGCACACGCAGGCCGCCGCCGGGGTCGGCGGGGTCATCAAGATGGTGATGGCCCTGCGTGAGGGCGTGGTCCCACGGACGCTGCACGTGGACGAGCCGACTCCGCATGTGGACTGGTCTGCCGGCGCGGTGCGCCTGGTGACCGAGGGCGTGGACTGGCCCGAGACCGGGCGCGCCCGCCGCGCCGCGGTCTCCTCCTTCGGCATCAGCGGCACCAACGCGCACGTCATCCTCGAACAGGCCCCGTCGGAGACCGCGTCGCGGCCGGAGCCCGAGGCGGCCGACCCCGCCGCCACGCGGACCCCGGTCCTCACGTCCCCGTCCTTCGTCTGGCCGGTATCCGCCCGGGGCGAGGCCGCACTGCGCGGTCAGGCCGAGCGGCTCCTCGCCTTCGGCGCCGCTCACCCGGACCTCTCCTGCGCGGCCCTCGGCCAGGCCCTGGCGACCACCCGCGCCGCCCTGACCCACCGCGCCGTGGTGATCGGCGGCGACCGGGACGAGCTGGAGGCAGGGCTGCGCGCCCTCGCCGCCGGTGAGCCCTCCCCGTACGTGACCCTCGGCGTCCACAGCGACGAGCGCATCGGATACGTCCTGCCCGACCCGGACGGCCCGTGGCGCGATGCGGCCCGCGAACTCGCCCACACCTCACCGGTCTTCAGGGAGAACCTCGAGGTCTGCGCCCGGGCGCTGACCCCTTACACCTCCGTACCCGTGCTCGACACCGTCCTCGACCCGGCCGGCGCCGGCCGGCCGGCCGACGAGCAGACCTTCCGCTGCGCCCTCTTCGCGGTGACCGTGGCCCTGGTCCGCATGTGCCGGGCGCTCGGCACACGGATGGACGCCTTCGTCGGGCACCCCGTGCACGAGGCCACCGCCGTCCACCTCGCGGGGGCCCTGAACCTCGACGGCGCCGCACGCTGCGCCGCGCTGGGGGAGAAGCACGACGCGGGCCAGCCGTCCTGGCTCTGGTTCCGGTCCACGGACCAGGACGACACCCGGGCTCCGGACCAGGGCGACGACGGTTACGCGGTCCTCGTGGACCTGCTCGGCGCACCGTCCCTGCTCGACGGGCTCGCCCAGGCCTACGTGCACGGCTCTCCCGTGGACTGGTCCGGGGTGGGGATCCCCGCCGGCACCGCGTCCGTCGACCTGCCCACGTACGCGTTCCAGCGTCACCGCTACTGGCTCGGGGCGCCGGAACGCGCCGCCACCGAGCGTACGGTGCTGAACTGGCGGGCGGTGGAGCCGGCCACCGGCGCCGCGACCGGCGCCTGGCTCGCCCTCGTACCCGCCGGATTCACCCGCGACCCCTTCGTGACGGAGGCCGTCGACGCCCTGGCCGCCCAGGGAACGCGGGTGACCGTACGGAGTGTGGACCTCACGGATGCGGCGGACGACGAGACGCTCGGCCGGGTCCTCACCGAGACGGTGACGGAGACGAAGCCCGCAGGGGTGCTCTCCCTCCTGGACGTCGACGGCTCCCCGTGCGGTGACGGCCTCATGGTCCCGCGCGGCACCCTCGCCACCCTGGCCCTGGCCCGCGTGCTCCACTCCCTGACCGACACCCCCGAACTGTGGACCGCCACCGACGACACCCGCGACCACCCCGAGCCCGCGCCCCTGGCCTGGGCCTCATGACAGCCGCGACCGGCACGCGCATGACGGACGCGATCGGCACGGCCATGACCCCGCGGGAGCAGGCCCACGTGCTCCGCTTCGTCCGGGGCCGGCCCGACGACGAGCACATCGCCGCCGCCACCCTGGCCGTGCTCGCCGTACTCCGTGCGAGGAAGCCCGCCAACCCCGCGACACCGGGAGATCCCGTCCTCCCGGCCCCGACCTGGGGGCTCGACCGGACCTACCGGTCCCCGGGCTCCTGGACCGCCGCACGCCGCGAGGGCGGAAGCGACTGACGACCGCCTGATCGCAGCCCGACCACCTTCTTGCACACCACCAGAGGAGAAGAAACCTCCATGTCCCGCCGCCTGTTCACCTCGGAGTCCGTGACCGAGGGGCATCCCGACAAGATCGCCGACCAGATCAGCGACCGGATCCTCGACGCCTTGCTCGCCCAGGACCCGGCCTCCCGTGTGGCGGTGGAAACCCTGATCACGACCGGTCAGGTCCACATCGCCGGCGAGGTCACCACCACCGCGTACGCGCCCATAGCCCAGCTGGTGCGCGAGACCATCCTCGACATCGGCTACGACTCCTCCGCGAAGGGCTTCGACGGCGCCTCCTGCGGCGTGTCGGTGTCCATCGGCGCCCAGTCCCCGGACATCGCGCAGGGCGTCGACACGGCGTACGAGTCCCGGGTGGAAGGCGCGGCCGACGCGTTGGACGCGCAGGGCGCGGGCGACCAGGGCCTGATGTTCGGCTACGCCTCGGACGAGACGCCCACCCTGATGCCGCTGCCGATCGAACTGGCCCATCGGCTGTCGCACCGGCTGTCCGAGGTCCGCAAGAACGGGACCGTCCCCTACCTGCGCCCCGACGGCAAGACCCAGGTCACCATCGAGTACGCGGGCAGCCGGCCCGTGCGCCTGGACACGGTGGTGGTCTCCTCGCAGCACGCCGCCGACATCGACCTCGACGCCCTCCTGACCCCGGACATCAGGGAACACGTCGTCGAGCACGTCCTGACGCAGCTCGCCGAGGACGGCATCAAGCTGGAGACGGAGGGCTACCGGCTCCTGGTCAACCCGACCGGCCGCTTCGAGGTCGGCGGCCCGATGGGCGACGCCGGACTCACCGGCCGCAAGATCATCATCGACACCTACGGCGGCATGGCCCGCCACGGCGGCGGCGCCTTCTCCGGCAAGGACCCGTCCAAGGTCGACCGCTCCGCCGCCTACGCCATGCGCTGGGTCGCCAAGAACGTCGTCGCCGCCGGTCTCGCCCAGCGCTGCGAGGTCCAGGTCGCGTACGCGATCGGCAAGGCCGAACCGGTCGGCCTCTTCGTCGAGACCTTCGGCACCGGCACCGTCGCCCAGGAGCGGATCGAGCAGGCCATCAGCGAGACCTTCGACCTGAGGCCGGCCGCGATCATCCGGGACCTGGACCTGAAGCGGCCCGTCTACTCCCGCACGGCCGCCTACGGCCACTTCGGGCGCGAGCTGCCCGAGTTCACCTGGGAGCGCACGGACCGTGTCGACGCCCTGAAGAAGGCCGCGGGGGTGTAGAGCGTGCGCATCGCCGTCACCGGATCCATCGCCACCGACCATCTGATGGTCTTCCCCGGCCGGTTCGCGGACCAGCTCGTGGCCGACCGGCTGGAACACGTCTCGCTGTCCTTCCTGGCCGACCGCCTCGACATCCGCCGAGGGGGCGTCGCCGCCAACATCGCCTTCGGGCTGGGACGCCTGGGCCTGTCCCCGGTCCTGGTCGGCGCGGTGGGCGACGACTTCGAGCCGTACCGGGTCCGGCTCAAGGACCACGGGGTGGACACCGACTCCGTACACGTCTCCGCGGAACGGCACACGGCGCGATTCGTCTGCACCACGGACGCGGACCAGAACCAGATCGCGACCTTCTACGCGGGTGCGATGACGGAGGCGCGCACCATCTCCCTCGCCCCGATCGCGGCCCGGGCCGGGGGACTGGACCTGGTGCTCGTGTCCCCGAACGACCCGGAGGCGATGCTGCGCCACACGGCCGAGTGCCGTGAGCTGGGGATAGGCCTGGCCGCCGACCCGTCCCAGCAGCTCGCCCGCCTCGAACGCGACGAGGTCCGCGCACTGATCGACCACTCCGACATGCTCTTCACCAACGAGTACGAGTCCGTGCTCCTCCAGGAGCGCAGTGGCTGGACCGAGCAGCAGGTCCTGGGGCGAACCCGCCTCTGGATCACGACACTCGGCGCCGCCGGCTCCCGCGTCCGGCGCGCCGGCTCCCGCACCCTCGAGGTCCCGGCCGTCCCGGCGGCGACGGTCGCCGACCCGACGGGCGTCGGCGACGCCTTCCGTGCCGGCTTCCTCGCGGGGATGGCCTGGGGAACGGACGTCGAGCGAGCGGCCCAGCTGGGCAGTGCGCTCGCCACGACCGCTCTGGAGACGGTCGGGACGCAGGAGTACGAGCCGGAGCGGGACGATCTGCTGTTCCGGCTGGCCGAGACGTACGGTCCGGCGGCGGCGGACGGCATGGCGGAACACCTGTCGAGGGCGCTGTGAGCGGAGAACGCGGAACCAGAGCGGCGGCGCTCCGCGAGGCACTCGCCACCCGCGTCGTGGTGGCCGACGGAGCGATGGGCACGATGCTCCAGGCGCAGGACCCGACGCTGGAGGACTTCCAGCAGCTGGAGGGCTGCAACGAGATCCTCAACATCACCCGGCCGGACATCGTCCGCTCGGTGCACGAGGAGTACTTCTCGGCGGGCGTCGACTGCGTGGAGACCAACACCTTCGGGGCCAACTTCGCCGCGCTCGGCGAGTACGACATCCCCGAGCGCGTGTACGAGTTGTCGGAGGCGGGCGCGCGGATCGCGCGTGAGGCCGCGGACGCGTTCACGGCGCGTACGGGGCGGCAGCGCTGGGTGCTGGGCTCGATGGGCCCCGGCACCAAGCTGCCGACCCTGGGCCACGTCACGTACGACGTGCTGCGCGATGCCTACCAGCAGAACGCGGAGGGCCTGCTCACCGGCGGTGCGGACGCGCTGCTGGTGGAGACCACCCAGGATCTGCTGCAGACCAAGGCGTCGGTCGTCGGTGCCCGTCGTGCTCTCGACAGGCTCGGCGTCGACGTCCCGCTGATCTGCTCGGTCACGGTCGAGACGACGGGGACGATGCTGCTCGGTTCGGAGATCGGGGCGGCGCTGACGGCCCTGGAGCCGCTGGGCATCGACATGATCGGCCTGAACTGCGCCACGGGCCCGGCGGAGATGACGGAGCACCTGCGTCACCTGTCGCGGCATGCCCGTATCCCCGTCTCGGTGATGCCGAACGCGGGCCTGCCGGTGCTGACGTCGGGGGGAGCGCACTATCCGTTGTCGCCGGCCGAACTGGCCGACGCGCTGGAGGCGTTCGTCCGCGACTACGGCGTGTCCTTGGTCGGCGGCTGCTGCGGTACGACCCCGGAGCACCTGCGTCAGGTCGTCGAGCGGGTACGTGGACTGACGCCTCCGGTCCGTGAGCCGCGCCCCGAGGCGGGTGCCGCGTCGCTCTATCAGACGGTGCCGTTCCGGCAGGACACCGCGTACATGGCGATCGGTGAGCGGACCAACGCCAACGGTTCGAAGAAGTTCCGTGAGGCGATGCTGGAGGCTCGTTGGGACGACTGTGTGGAGATGGCGCGGGACCAGATCCGTGAGGGCGCGCACATGCTCGATCTGTGCGTGGACTACGTGGGCCGTGACGGTGTCGCCGACATGCGGGAGCTCGCCGGCCGCTTCGCCACCGCCTCCACCCTGCCGATCGTTCTGGACTCCACCGAGGTGGACGTCCTGCGGGCGGGTCTGGAGAAGCTGGGCGGTCGTGCGGTCATCAACTCGGTCAACTACGAGGACGGCGACGGGCCCGAGTCCCGCTTCGCGAAGGTCACCCGTCTGGCTCAGGAGCACGGTGCGGCGCTGATCGCTCTGACCATCGACGAGGAGGGTCAGGCCAGGACGGTCGAGGCGAAGGTCGCGATCGCCGAGCGGCTCATCGAGGACCTCACGGGCAACTGGGGGATCCATGAGTCGGACATCCTCATCGACACCCTGACCTTCACGATCTGCACGGGTCAGGAGGAGTCGCGGAAGGACGGCATCGCGACGATCGAGGCGATCCGCGAGCTGAAGCGCCGCCGGCCGGAGGTGCAGACCACGCTGGGTCTGTCCAACATCTCCTTCGGCCTCAATCCGGCCGCCCGCATCCTCCTGAACTCGGTCTTCCTCGACGAGTGTGTGAAGGCGGGCCTGGACTCGGCGATCGTCCACGCCTCGAAGATCCTGCCCATCGCGCGCTTCGACGAGGAGCAGGTCACCACCGCCCTCGACCTGATCTACGACCGCCGCGCCGAGGGCTATGACCCGCTGCAGAAGCTGATGGCCCTCTTCGAGGGCGCCACCACCAAGTCGATGAAGGCCGGCAAGACCGAGGAGCTCCTCGCCCTGCCGCTCGACGAGCGGCTCAAGCGGCGGATCGTCGACGGCGAGAAGAACGGCCTGGAGGCGGACCTCGACTCCGCCCTGTCCGAGCGCCCGGCCCTGGAGATCGTCAACGACGTGCTCCTCGACGGCATGAAGACGGTGGGCGAGCTGTTCGGCTCGGGCCAGATGCAGCTGCCGTTCGTGCTCCAGTCCGCCGAGGTCATGAAGACGGCCGTCGCCCACCTCGAACCGCACATGGAGAAGTCGGACGCCGAGGGCAAGGGCACGATCGTCCTCGCCACCGTCCGTGGTGACGTCCACGACATCGGCAAGAACCTCGTCGACATCATCCTCTCCAACAACGGCTACAACGTCGTCAACATCGGCATCAAGCAGCCGGTCTCCGCGATCCTGGAAGCCGCCGAGGAGCACAACGCCGACGTCATCGGCATGTCCGGCCTGCTGGTGAAGTCGACCGTGATCATGAAGGAGAACCTGGAGGAGCTGAACGGCCGGGGCCTCGCCGCGAAGTTCCCCGTGATCCTCGGCGGCGCCGCCCTGACCAGGGCGTACGTCGAACAGGACCTCCACGAGATCTACCAGGGCGAGGTCCGCTACGCCCGCGACGCCTTCGAGGGCCTGCGCCTGATGGACGCCCTCATGGGCGTCAAGCGCGGCGTCCCCGGAGCCGTACTGCCGGAGCTGAAGCAGCGCCGCGTACCCCACCGCAACGCTCCCCTCCTGGTCGCCGAGCCGGAGCCCGGCGGCCGCTCCGACACGGCCACCGACAACCCGGTGCCGACCCCGCCCTTCTGGGGCACCCGGGTCGTCAAGGGCATCCCGCTGAAGGACTACGCGTCCTGGCTCGACGAGGACGCCCTCTTCAAGGGCCAGTGGGGCCTCAAGGACAAGGAGACGATCGAATCGGAGGGCAGGCCGCGGCTGCGCGGCTGGCTGGACCGGCTGCACACGGACGGGCTGCTCGAAGCGGCCGTCGTGCACGGCTACTTCCGCTGCGTCTCCAAGGGCGACGACCTGCTCGTCCTGGACGAGGACGGTCTGGAGCTGACCCGGTTCTCCTTCCCGCGCCAGCGGCGCGGCCGGCGGTTGTGCCTCGCGGACTTCTTCCGCCCGGAGGAGTCCGGCGAGACCGACGTCGTCGGCCTCCAGGTCGTCACCGTCGGCTCGAAGATCGGCGAGGCCACGGCCGAGCTCTTCGCGTCCGACTCCTACCGCGACTACCTGGAGCTGCACGGCCTCTCCGTCCAGCTGGCCGAGGCCCTCGCCGAGTACTGGCACGCCCGCGTCCGCGCCGAGTGGGGCATCGCGGGCGCCGACCCCGTCTCCATGGCCGGCGTGTTCCGTACGGAGTACCAGGGCTGCCGCTACTCGCTCGGCTACCCGGCCTGCCCCGATCTGGAGGACCGGGCGAAGATCGCCGCGCTGCTCCGCCCCGAGCGGATCGGCGTCCACCTCTCCGAGGAGTTCCAGCTCCACCCCGAACAGTCCACCGACGCCATCGTCCTCCACCACCCCGAGGCGAGCTACTTCAATGCGGGAGGCCGGAGTTGAACACGTTGCGCGAGGTTCTGGCGAGCGGGAGACGCTCCTTCTCCTTCGAGTTCTTCCCGCCGAAGACCCCGAAGGGCGAGCAGACCCTGTGGGACGCCATCCGGCGTGTGGAAGCGCTGTCGCCGGCCTTCGTCTCCGTGACGTACGGCGCCGGTGGCTCCTCCCGCGACAGCACCGTCGCGGTCACCAAGCGCATCGCCGCCGAGACGACCCTGCGGCCCGTCGCCCACCTCACCGCCGTCGACCACTCCGCGGCCGAACTCCGCCGGATCATCGGCCAGTACGCCGACGCCGGCATCCGTGACGTGCTCGCCCTGCGCGGAGACCCGCCGGGCGATCCGCGCGGCCCGTGGACCCCGCACCCGGACGGCTTCTCCCACGCGGACGAACTGGTGCGGCTGATCCGCCGGTTGGGCGATTTCAGCGTCGGTGTCGCGGCCTTTCCGGAGCGGCATCCTCGCTCGCCGGACTGGGAGACCGACATCCGCCACTTCGTCGCCAAGTGCCGGGCGGGCGCCGATTACGCCATCACGCAGATGTTCTTCGACCCCGAGGACTACCTGCGCCTCCGGGACCGGGTCGCCGCCGCCGGCTGCGACACCCCGATCATCCCGGAGATCATGCCCGCGACCGACGTGCGCCAGATCCGGCGCTTCGCCGAGCTGTCCAACGCGTCCTTCCCCGAGGCGCTCGCCCGGCGACTGGACGCCGCGCGTGACAACCGCGATGTCTCGTACCGGATCGGCGTCGAGCACGCGACGGACATGAGCTGTCGCCTCCTCGCCGAGGGCGCCCCCGGCCTCCACTACATCACCCTCAACCGTTCGACCGCCGCCCTGGACATCCATGCCAACGTCCTCGGCCCGCACCCCACCATCTACGGAGAAACACATGAGCTCGCAGCCGCCCACTGATTTCACGGACTTCAAGGTCGCCGACATCTCGCTGGCCGCCTTCGGACGCAAGGAGATCACCCTCGCCGAGCACGAGATGCCGGGCCTGATGTCGATCCGCCGCGAGTACGCGGAGGCGCAGCCGCTGGCGGGTGCGCGGATCACCGGCTCGCTGCACATGACGGTGCAGACGGCCGTGCTCATCGAGACGCTGGTGGCGCTCGGCGCCGAGGTCCGCTGGGTGTCCTGCAACATCTACTCGACGCAGGACCATGCGGCGGCCGCGGTCGCCGCCGCCGGGATCCCGGTCTTCGCCTGGAAGGGCGAGACCCTGGAGGAGTACTGGTGGTGCACGGAGCAGGCCCTGACCTGGCCCGGCGCCGACGGTCCCAACATGATCCTGGACGACGGCGGTGACGCGACGCTGCTGGTCCACAAGGGTGTGGAGTACCAGAAGACCGGCGCGCTTCCGGAGGCGTCGAACGAGGAGATGGCCGTCGTGCGTGCTCTCCTGGAGAACACGGCCCTGGACTGGTCGGCGATGGCCGCGTCGATCCGTGGGGTGACGGAGGAGACCACGACGGGTGTCCACCGTCTGTACGAGATGCACCGCGAGGGGGAGCTCCTCTTCCCGGCGATCAACGTGAACGACGCCGTGACGAAGTCGAAGTTCGACAACAAGTACGGCTGTCGCCACTCGCTGATCGACGGCATCAACCGGGCGACGGACGTCCTGATCGGCGGCAAGACGGCCGTGGTCTGCGGCTACGGCGATGTCGGCAAGGGGTCGGCGGAGTCGCTGCGGGGCCAGGGCGCCCGCGTCATCGTCACCGAGATCGATCCGATCTGCGCGCTCCAGGCGGCGATGGACGGCTACCAGGTCGCGACCCTGGAGGACGTGGTGGAGACGGCCGACATCTTCATCACGACCACGGGCAACAAGGACATCATCATGGCGTCCGACATCGCCCGGATGAAGCACCAGGCGATCGTGGGCAACATCGGCCACTTCGACAACGAGATCGACATGGCCGGCCTCGCGCGGATCCCCGGGATCGTGAAGGACGAGGTGAAGCCGCAGGTCCACACGTGGACGTTCGAGGACGGCAAGGTCGTCATCGTGCTGTCCGAGGGCCGGCTCCTCAACCTGGGCAACGCGACCGGTCACCCGTCCTTCGTGATGTCGAACTCCTTCGCGGACCAGACGCTCGCGCAGATCGAACTCTTCACGAAGACCGAGGAGTACCCGACCGACGTGTACGTGCTGCCGAAGCACCTGGACGAGAAGGTCGCCCGCCTCCACCTGGACGCGCTGGGCGTCCGCCTGACGACGCTCCGGCCCGAGCAGGCGTCGTACATCGGGGTCCCGGTGGAGGGCCCGTACAAGCCGGACCACTACCGCTACTGACACACAGGTCATCGGATGAGTTCGGCCACGCAGGACGCCACGGGTCGTCGCACGGCCCCGTGGCCACCACGGAGTCCAACGCCCGCATCCAGGACCGGTTCGCTCAGGGTGTGACGAGTGTCGCTCGCGTTCGACCGGCGGGATAGGGCCCCGACCCTTCCGCGCCTGGGGAAGGGTCGGGGCCGGCCTGCGGGCAGCAGCCCGCGCCGCAGGCCCCCACCGACATCGGATCGAGGTCATCAGGACCAAGGGTGAGATCAAGCTCCAGATGCTGATCTCTGCCGGACACCTGGCCGACAGGACGAGACGACCCGCCATCGCGAAGGCCGCCCACGAGTTCCAGCCCACCTTGGACAAGCTGCGCAAGGCGTCCAAGCGGACACACGAAGTGCCTTCACCGGACGGATCGAGATTCCCGACGCCGTCCGTTGACCCCACCCCATGGAGATGCTTGCTTCGCGTTCCTACAAGGGCGGTCATGGGGAATGACGGCTGCACCGAGCGGGAGCTCTCTGCCTTCGCACCGAGCGCTGCAACGCGAGCGGCGAAGTGGGCTCCGGCACAGGAGGGGTTTGCCACCTCCGCTTTCCCGACCGGCCCTCGCCCGCCCAGCGCAAGGCCCTGGAGGCCCTCGGCATCGGCTGGGGCGGCGCTGCGGCCCCGGGGGACGTGACCGACGTCTCTACCCCGGGGCCGCCCCCGTGGCGCAAGGTGGTCGCCATGACCTCCACCACCCACTCCCGCCTCCTCGCCCGCGCCCGGACGGGCGGCCCCCGCGAGGACGGTCCCGAGATCCTGGAGCACGTCCTCGGCTGGACCCTGGTCGTCCTGCTCGCCGTCCTCGTCACCCGCGCGGGCCTCATGTGAGGCGGTCGTGATCCACCGGCGGCCGGGTGGTTCACCGGCAGGGGTGTGATCCCCCGGTCCGGAACGGGCATACTCCCCGCGATCTCGGCACTCCGCGCGCGCCCCGCGCGCCCGGCAGGGAGGAGCGTCCGGCCATGGCCGACAGCACCGCGGACGGCGTGGAACGCCGACTGCCCACCGACGAGGCCCGGGAACTGCTCTCCCTGGTGCGTGACATCGCCCGCCGGGAGATCGCCCCGCGCGCCGCGGAGGAGGAGGCCGCCGGCCGCTTCCCGCGCGAGCTGTTCGTGCTGCTCTCCCGCTCCGGGCTGCTCGGACTGCCGTACGACTCCGAGTACGGCGGGGGCGGCCAGCCGTACGAGGTCTACCTCCAGGTCCTGGAGGAGCTCGCCGCCGCCCGGCTCACCGTCGGGCTCGGGGTGAGCGTCCACACCCTGTCCTGCCACGCGCTCGCGGGCTTCGGCACCGAGGAGCAGCGGGCCGCGCACCTGCCCGCGATGCTGGGCGGCGGTCTCCTCGGCGCGTATTGCCTCTCCGAGCCCTCCGCCGGATCGGACGCGGCGGCGCTGCGGACCCGCGCCGTCCGGGACCCGGGCGGCGACTGGGTGATCGACGGCACCAAGGCCTGGATCACCCACGGCGGCATCGCGGACTTCTGCACCGTCATGGCCCGCACCGGCGGCGCGGGCGCGCGCGGCATCACCGCGTTCCTCGTGCCGGGGGACGCGCAGGGGCTCAGCGCCGCCCCGCCCGAGCGGAAGATGGGCATGAAGGGCTCTCCCACCGCGCAGCTCCACTTCGACGGGGTGCGGGTCGGCGACGACCGGCGTCTCGGCGCGGAGGGGCAGGGCTTCGCGATCGCGCTCGCCGCCCTGGACTCGGGGCGGCTCGGCATCGCCGCCTGCGCCGTGGGGCTGGCCCAGGCGGCCCTGGACGAGGCCGTCGCGTACGCGCGGGAGCGCCGCCAGTTCGGCCGGCCGATCGCCGACTTCCAGGGGCTCCGCTTCCTGCTCGCCGACATGGCGACCCGGATCGAGGCGGGCCGGGCGCTGTACCTGGAGGCGGCCCGGCTCCGGGACGAGGGGCGGGCCTTCGGCCGGTGCGCGGCGATGGCCAAGCTCTTCTGCACGGACGCCGCCATGCAGGTCACGACGGACGCGGTTCAGGTGCTGGGCGGCTACGGCTACACGGCGGACTTCCCCGTGGAGCGGTATCTGCGCGAGGCGAAGATGCTCCAGATCGTCGAGGGGACCAATCAGATCCAGCGCGTCGTCATCGCCCGTCACCTGGTCGGACCAGAATCCCGCTGACGCGCACGGTGCGGTCCGCCCAGACGGGTCCGGCGGCGAGCCGGGCCCACTCCTGGTCGCGGTGGCCGGGCAGGGTGCGGCCCTGGCTGGCCCAGAGGGAGAGCACGTCCCGGTAGATGGGCGGGTCGGCGGGGAAGGAGGGCTTCACCTGCCCCTGCGCCTGGGCCGGTGCATGCGCCTGGACCTGCACCGGCGCCTGGACCTGCCCCTGCCCGTTCCCCTGCGCCTGCGCCTGCGCCTGCGCCGGTACGGGTACTGGAACGGGCACGGGGGCCGGTACGGGCAGGGGCACGGCTGCGGGCGCCGGGGCGGGCGCGGAGGCGGGCTCCGGTGCCGTCGCCGCCGACTGAGGAACCGATTCTTCACCGCGCGGTTCGGCCTGTCGGTGCCGACCGTAACCGCTGGGAGTGGTGTACAGCGTGGTCATGCCCGGACCAACGCGCCCCGGCGGCCGGGGTCACCGCCGAACGGATTCGAGCGGCAGTTCGCCCGGTACCCGGTGCACGACTCTGGCCCCTCGGTCGGGACCTGACGTACCGTCAGATCCCACTTGCCGATCAGGAGGTCAACCGTGGACGACGACCGGCCCGTCGCGCTCGACGAATACCCCGTGCACCAGGCACCGCTCTCGATGAAGCACCACGTCAGCGGCGACCGCAACGCCTACGACCGGTGCATCTTCCACGTCTTCGACCACACCGGCCGTGCCCTGCTCATCGCCGGACTCGGCGTCTACCCCAACACCGGGGTCATCGACGCCTACGCCACCCTGCGCACCGGCGACCGGCTGCACGCCGTCCGGGCCTCCGACGCCCTCGGCGACGACCGGACGAACCTCTCCGTCGGCCCGCTGACCATCACCGTCGACGAACCCCTCCAGCGCCTCTCCCTGCGCTGTGCGGCCGACCCCGACGACCCCGACGGGCTCTCCTTCGAGCTCACCTGGACCGGCGACTTCCCCGCCGTCTGGGAGCCCCACCACACCCAGCGCCACGGCGGCCGCCTCACCCTCGAAGGCCGCCGCTTCGTCCAGGCCGGACACTGCGCGGGCACCATCAGGGCCGGCGGCGAGGAGTTCACCGTCACCGCGGGGGAGTGGACGGGCACCCGCGACCGCAGCTGGGGGGTGCGCCCCCTCCCCGGCGAGGAACCCGGCCGCGCCGCCGAGTTCCGCCCCGAGGGCTTCCACTGGCTCTGGATCCCGATGCGCTTCGCGGACCGCTTCCTCATGGTCATCGCCCAGGAGGACGCCGACGGCTACCGCACCCTCAACGAGGCCCTGCTCGTGCGCAACGGCCGCCGCGACACCCAGCTCGGCTGGCCCCGCACCGACATCACGTACCGACCGGGCACCCGCCACCCCGAACGGGCCTCCGTCCACCTCGCCGACCCGGCCGGAAAACCCCTGGAGATCGGCGTCGAGATCCTCGCCTCCTCGCCCCTCGCCGTGGGCGCGGGCTACCCGCCCGCCACCGACTGGCAGCACGGGACCTGGCAGGGCCGCGGCTGGACCGACCGGCGCGTCTACGACCTCTCCGACCCCGCGGCCCACCCCATGGCCGCGTACGGCGTCACCGACCACGCCGCCCGCTTCACCCTCGACGGCCACACCGGCTACGGCATCTTCGAACACGGCTCCTTCGGCCGCCACGACCCCAGCGGCTTCGCCGACCACACGTCAACCGCCCACTGAGGAGCGCCCCTTGGCCACCGCCCCGCGCCCCCGCACCACCACACGTGATCCCGAGGAGCTCGGCCGACGGCTCACCGCCTGGCTGGACCGGCACCTGCCCGGAGCCGGGGTCACCGGGCTCGCCGTCCCCGGCTCCAACGGCATGTCCAGCGAGACCCTTCTCTTCGACCTCGACCACCCGGACGCCCCCGTACGCGGCTGCGCCCTGCGGCTCGCCGCAGACCCCGCCGCGTACACCGTCTTCCCCGTCTACGACATGGCTCGCCAGCACCGGGTGATGCGGCTCGTCGGCGAGCACACCGACGTCCCCGTGCCGCGCGTGCTCTGGCTGGAAGAAGACCCGGAACCGCTCGGCGCCCCCTTCTTCGTGATGGCCCGTGCCGAGGGCCGCGTCCCGCCGGACGTCATGCCCTACACGTACGAGGGGAACTGGCTGCACGCCGCCACGGACGACGAACGCGCCCTCCTGGAGGCCGAGTCCGTCTCCGTACTGGCCAGGCTGCACGACCAGTTCCCCGCGAAGGAGGCGGAGTTCCTGCTGCCCGAAGGCACCGGGAGCCCGCTGCGCCGGCACGTCGACGCCCAACGCGCCTATTACGCCTGGGTGGTGGCGGGACTCGCGCCCTCCCCGCTCATCGAGTCGGCCTTCGACTGGCTGGAGGAGCACTGGCCGGCCGACGAGGGCCCCGCCGTCCTCGGCTGGGGTGACGCGCGCATCGGGAACATCGTCTACGAGGGATTCACGCCCGCCGCCGTCCTCGACTGGGAGATGGCGGCGTACGTCCCCCGCGAGGTCGACCTCGGCTGGACGGTCTACCTGCACCGCTTCTTCCAGGACCTGACCGTCGGCTTCGGCCAGCCCGGACTGCCCGGCTTCCTGCGGCGCGACGCGGTCGAACGGCGGTACGCGGAACTGACCGGACACACCCCGCGCGACATGGAGTTCCACACGCTCTACGCGGCGCTGCGGCACGCGATCGTCATGCTCAGGATCGCGTACCGCCAGGCCCACTTCGGCGAGGTCGAGGTGCCCGGAGACCCGGACGGCCTGATCCTGCACCACGCCACGCTCGCGGCGATGGTGCGGGGAAGTTACTGGTAGCCGAAGGGCTCAGGCCGCGCGCCGCATCTGCGGCACCCGGATCGGACGCGAGCCCGGACCGCCGACGTGCGAGAAGGGCTGCGTGCGCCAGTCGAGACCCTGGGGGAGCGTCAGGAGCAGCGCGGTGTCCTGCTCCTGGACTCCCGGGACGTCTTCGTCGGCGGGGCGGGCCTCGGCGGCCGGGAGGCCCGTGCCCGGGCAGACCGTCAGGACGAAGGGGTTCCACGGCGTCGGGCAGAGGGCGTGCTCCGGCAGCGCGTCCTCGTCCGCGAGCAGCGCGATGGGCTGCACGCACTCCGGGCAGACGACCCGGAACATCTCAAAGGTGTCGTACGCGTCGAGCTCGTCGGACGTGTCGACCGAATCAACAGGCTCCTGCATTGGGAATCTCCCCCTCGGCTGGGTCGGCCGGATCTGTACGGCCTCGACCACAGCAAGCACTTCCCATGCGGAACTCCGCATAACCGTGAGGCGGCATCCCAGGCCGGGCGCAAACCTGTGGCGTTCGTCACATGCCTGTCGCAGGTGCCCCGTGACAGCCCATAGCGCCCTATAGAGGCCGCCCCCGGCCGTGCCCCGGTCCGCCGGGAGCAATAGGGTCACCGCATGGAGGAGCTGGATCGTCAGATCGTGGAGTTGCTCGTCAAGGACGGGCGGATGAGCTACACCGACCTGGGCAAGGCCACGGGCCTGTCCACGTCGGCGGTGCATCAGCGTGTCCGTCGCCTGGAGCAGCGCGGTGTCATCCGCGGCTACGCCGCCGTCGTCGACCCGGAGGCCGTGGGTCTGCCGCTCACCGCGTTCATCTCGGTCAAACCCTTCGACCCCAGCTCCCCCGACGACACCCCCGACCGGCTCGCCGACATCCCCGAGATCGAGGCCTGCCACAGCGTCGCGGGTGACGAGAACTACATCCTCAAGGTCCGCGTCGCCACCCCGCTGGAGCTGGAGCACCTGCTCAGTCGCATCCGCTCCCAGGCCGGGGTCTCCAGCCGCACGACCGTCGTCCTGTCCACGCCGTACGAGGCCAGGCCGCCGCGCATCTGACGCGTTCGGGTGCGCCCAGGGGGGACCTGCCGGACAAACCGGGTCCTGGCAGGTCCTAGCCTGGTGGGCATGAGTGAGTCCATGCCGCTTGCGTCTCCCGGCGAACACCGCACCGTGCTGCTGCGCGGTGGAGAAGTCCACAGCCCCGCCGACCCCTTCGCCACCGCCATGGTGGTGGAGCGCGGTCACGTCGCCTGGGTGGGCTCGGAGGGCGCGGCCGACGCCTTCGCGTCCGGCGTGGACGAGGTGGTCGACCTGGAGGGCGCGCTCGTCACCCCCGCCTTCGTCGACGCGCACGTGCACACCACGGCCACCGGGTTCGCCCTCACCGGGCTCGACCTGTCGTCCGCCGCCTCGCTCGCCGAGGCCGCCGGGCTGATCCGGGACCACGCCGCCGCCCGCCCCGAGGACCGCATCCTCATCGGCCACGGCTGGGACGCCTCGCGCTGGCCCGAGCGCCGCCCGCTCACCCGCGCCGAGCTCGACGAACTCACCGGCGGCCGCCCGCTCTACCTGACCCGGATCGACGTCCACTCGGCCGTCGTCACCACGGCCCTCCTCGACCTCGTGCCCGGCGTCCGTGACCTGGACGGCTTCCACGACGGGCAGCGGCCGCTGACCGGGGACGCCCACCACGCCGTGCGCGCCGCCGCCTTCGCCGCCGTGTCGCCGCTCCAGCGCACCGAGGCGCAGCGCGCCGCCCGGCTCCGGGCCGCCTCCCTCGGCATCGGCACCCTGCACGAGTGCGGCGGGCCGCAGATCTCCTCCGAGGAGGACTTCACCGGCCTCCTGGACCTCGCGCGCGAGGAGGCCGGGCCCCGGGTCGTCGGCTACTGGGCCGACCTCGACGTCGAGCGGGCCCGGGCCCTCGGGGCCCTCGGCGCGGCCGGCGACCTGTTCGCCGACGGCTCCCTCGGCTCGCACACGGCCTGCCTGCACGAGCCGTACGCCGACCACGCCGGGCACAGCGGCTCCGCCCACCTGGACGCGGCCACCATCGCGCTGCACGTCGTCGCCTGCACCGAGGCGGGGCTCCAGGCCGGCTTCCACGCCATCGGGGACGCGGCCGTCACCTCGGTCGTCGAGGGCGTCAGGGCCGCCGCCGAGAAGCTCGGCCTGGCCCGGATCCGGGCCGCCCGGCACCGCGTCGAGCACGTCGAGATGCTCACCCCCGAGACGATCGCCGCCTTCGCCGAGCTGGGGCTCACCGCCTCCGTCCAGCCCGCCTTCGACGCCCTCTGGGGCGGCGAGGAGGGCATGTACGCCGACCGGCTCGGCGCCGAGCGGGCCCGCACCCTCAACCCGTACGCGGCGCTGCTGCGCGCCGGTGTGCCGCTGGCCTTCGGCTCCGACAGCCCGGTCACCCCGCTCGACCCCTGGGGCACCGTCCGGGCCGCCGCCTTCCACCGGACGCCCGAGCACCGGATCTCCGCCCGGGCGGCCTTCACCGCCCACACCCGGGGCGGCTGGCGGGCCGTGGGCCAGGACGACGCGGGGACGCTGGTCCCCGGCGCGCCCGCCGACTACGCGGTCTGGCGCACCGAGGAGCTCGTCGTCCAGGCGCCCGACGACCGGGTCGCCCGCTGGTCCACCGACCCGCGTTCCGGAACGCCCGGTCTGCCCGATCTGTCGCCCGGTGTCGATCTCCCCGTCTGCCTGCGCACGGTGGTGTACGGGCAGACGGTGTTCGTGCGGCCGAACGAGTGATACGGGGACATTCCGCACCCCGGATCACCGTGCCGCACGCTTGTCCCCGACCTGCGGATCTTCCCCTCCGGCCTGGCCTTTTGGGAAGTCTCCGCAGGTCAAGCGAGTGTTGACAGTCGACCGTCAGGGGCGGGTAGGTTCTCCCGCGTCCACCACAGGACGTCCGACCGGACCGCACCCCCACGCCGTAGCCGAACGCCGCCCGCGCCTCGGCCGCGAGGGAAGGTTTCTCCGGCGGAAGGTGCGACCCGGGTGGGGCCCGGACGTTCAGTAGACAACGGCTCTCGGTCGACCCGCAGCCAGCGGATCCCAGGTCGGACCGAAGGACGCCGGGCCCCGCACCGCACGTCACCCGTCCCACCCGACCCGCCGCGCCGGAGCACTCCGAGGACCTCGCTATGGTGGGGGCCTGCGTATGTATCCGAAGGGGCAGTAGTGAACGACGGTGGCCAGAGGCGTTACGGCCCGCTCGGCAAGGCCTTGGTGATCATTCCGACCTACAACGAGGCGGAGAACATCAAGCCGATCGTCGCGCGGGTGCGGGAGGCCGTACCCGAGGCGCACGTTCTCGTCGCCGACGACAACAGCCCTGACGGCACGGGCAAGTTCGCGGACGAGATCGCGTCCGACGACGACCATGTGCACGTCCTGCACCGCAAGGGCAAGGAAGGCCTCGGCGCGGCCTACCTCGCCGGCTTCCGGTGGGGCATCGAGCACGGCTACGGCGTCCTCGTCGAGATGGACGCCGACGGCTCCCACCAGCCCGAGGAGCTGCCGCGGCTGCTCACCGCGCTCAAGGGCGCGGACCTGGTCCTCGGCTCCCGCTGGGTGCCCGGCGGCCGGATCGTGAACTGGCCGAAGTCCCGCGAGTTCATCTCCCGCGGCGGCAGCCTCTACTCGCGCGTGATGCTCGACGTGCCGATCCGCGACGTCACCGGCGGCTACCGGGCCTTCCGCAAGGAGACCCTGGAGGGCCTCGGCCTGGACGACGTGGCCTCGGCCGGGTACTGCTTCCAGGTCGACCTGGCCCGCCGCGCGGTCGCCGCCGGCTTCCACGTCGTCGAGGTCCCGATCACCTTCGTGGAGCGAGAGATCGGCGACTCGAAGATGAGCCGGAACATCGTCGTCGAGGCGCTGTGGCGGGTCACCGGCTGGGGTCTGACGGCGCGGGCGGAGAAGGTCGGCAGGCTGCTCGGCCGCAAGGCCTCCTGACGTCCCGGGCGGATCCGCGCTGACCCGCGCTGATCCGCGCAGACTCGCGCCGATCCGCCCGGATCCGCCCGGATCCGCGCTCATCCGTACTGATCCTTCCTTTACGACGTTCCGGCGGGGTCCCAGGCACACTGGGGACCATGACGACCGGCGCAACGCCTCCCCTCGCCCCCAAGCGCTCACGCGCGCGTACGTTCCTTCCGCTCGGCGTCGCCGCCTGGCTGGTCCTGGAGATCTGGCTGCTCACGGTGGTGGCGAACGCGGTGGGCGGACTGACCGTCCTCGCCCTGCTCGTCGGCGGTGCCGTGCTCGGCGCCGCCGTCGTCAAGCGGGCGGGCCGCCGCGCCTTCCGCAACCTCACCTCGACCTTCCAGCAGGCCCAGGCGGCCGCGCAGAGCGGCGTGGCGCCCTCGCCCGCCGACCGGACCGGCGCGGACGACCGCAACGGCTTCCTGATGCTCGGCGGCCTGCTCCTGATGATCCCCGGCCTGCTCTCGGACGCGGCCGGCCTGCTCCTGCTGATCCCGCAGGTCCGCTCGTTCCTCGGGCGGTACGCGGAGAAGGCCGTCGAGCGCCGGATGAGCGCCGCACCTCCCGGCAGCCTCCAGGACGCCTTCCAGCAGGCCCGTATCCACCAGCCGGGCGGGAAGGTGGTCCAGGGCGAGGTCATCCGTGAGGACGCCCCCCAGGGCCCGTCTCGGCCCGACGGGCACCGCCCGCCCCTGACGCCCTGATCCACAGCCGCGTCCCGCCCCCCTGGGGGGCGGGACGCGGGAACGCCGCGGGGCCCGGTACACACTTCGTGTACCGGGCCCCGCGGCGTTGTGCTGTTCCGGCTGCCCGCTAGGCGGACTTGCGGCTGTCGCGCGGATGCACGGCGATGTTCATGGCACCGGAGCGCAGGACGGCCAGCCTCTCGGCGAGGACCTCCTCCAGCTCTTCGCGGGTGCGCCGCTCCATGAGCATGTCCCAGTGCGTACGCGCAGGCTTGCCCTTCTTCTCCTCAGGTCCGTCCCCGTCCACCAGGAGTGCCTGGATTCCGCAGACCTTGCACTCCCACTCCGGCGGAATCTCCGCCTCAACCGAGAAGGGCATCTCAAAACGATGTCCCTTCTCGCATGCGTACTCCACCGCCTGGCGCGGGGCCAGATCGATGCCGCGGTCGGTCTCGTAGCTCGTCACCACGAGGCGCGTGCCGCGAAGAGCTCGCTCACTCATGAATCGTGCCTCCCGGGCTTGTCGCCCACAGGACAGGTGTCGCTGTCGTCGTTATCCGGTCAACGTCCGGTCGGCGGTAAAGATTCCCGTGCCGGGTCATGCGTCGCCCGTCGTGCCGCCCCTTGTTGTACCCACCAGTGCCCGTTTTGTCACATCTGACGGCAGATGTGACCCGGTGTCTTCACCAAAGCAGCACGCAGTAACGGTCCGCCTGGCAGGCCAAACGCGTACACTACCGCCCTTTCATCGCCACGTCTAAATACGCTCGGGTATCGGGTTCCCCGCGGCCTCCACCGCACGCCGGACCGGGACCCGGGCAAGCAGTGCGAAACCGACGGCGAAGAAGATCACCAGGGAGATGATGGCATCCCGGTAGCTTCCGGTCAGCTGATACGCGAGACCGAATACGAGCGGACCGAGCCAGCTGAGCCCCCGGTCGCTCATCTCGTACGCCGAGAAGTACTCCGCCTCCTTGCCGCGCGGCACCAGATGCGAGAACAGCGAGCGCGACAGAGCCTGGCTGCCGCCCAGGACCAGGCCGATCGCGGCCGCCAGGAAGTAGAAGAACACCGGCGAGCCGGCCGGCAGGAAGTAGCCCGCCGCGAGGATCAGCGTCCAGACCGCCAGCGAGCCGAGAATCGTCCGCTTGGCGCCGTACGACCGGGCGAGTCGCCCCATCCCGAGGGCCCCCGCCACCGCGAGCACCTGGACCAGCAGGACCGCCGTGATGAGCGTCGTCTGATCGAGGTCCAGCTCCTCGGAGCCGTACAGGGAGGCCTGCGAGATCACCGTCTGCACGCCGTCGTTGTAGATCAGGTACGCGAGGAGGAAGGAGAGCGTCAGCGGATGCCGTCGCATGTCCTTCAGCGTCGCCCGCAGCTGGCGCCAGCCGCTGCCGACCGCTCCCTCGTCGGCCCGCTCGGCCTCCTCCGGGCGCAGCCGCCGGTCACGCAGCCGGCGCAGCGGCACCACCGTGAAGGCGCCCCACCACACACCGGCCGAGGCCAGGCAGATGCGGACCGCCTCGCCCTCCGTGAGGCCGAAGGAGTCGTGCCCCGAGTAGAGGACCAGGTTCAGGACGAGGACCAGCGCGCCGGACGTGTAGCCGAAGGCCCAGCCGCGCGAGGAGACCGCGTCCCGTTCGTCGGGCTCCGCGATCTGCGGCAGATAGGCGTTGTAGAGCACCATCGAGACCGACAGTGAGGCGTTCGCCACGATCAGCAGGAAGGCGCCGAGGAGGTAGCGCTCGCCCGCGAGGAAGAACATCCCCGCCGTGGCCGCCGCCCCCACGTAGGCCGACGCCGCGAGCAGCGGCTTCTTCCGGCCCGTACGGTCCGCCACGGCGCCCACCAGGGGCATCACCAGGACCGCGACCACGATCGAGGCGGACACGGCGTACGCGAAGAGCGAGCCCGCCCGCACCGGGATCCCCAGCGGGTGCACGAACCCCTCGGTGTCGGCCGCGGCCCGCGCCACCGAGGTCAGGTACGGGCCCAGGAACACGGTGAGCACGCTCGTCGAGTACACCGAGCACGCGAAGTCGTAGAAGTACCAGCCCCGCTGCTCGCGCCGCCGCTCGGCGGGGCCGGTGGTGTACTCCTCCGGCTCGGTGATGTCAGCGGTCAAGGCCGCGCCCCCTCGTTCGTCCCCGTGGTCCCCGTGTCCGCCCCCTGCCGGGGGGACGCGCGTGCTCAGACCCACAGGCCCCGCTCGGTCAGTACCGAGCGCAGCGTCTCCAGTTGATCGGTCATGATGCCATCGACCCCCAGGTCGAGGAGAGAGTTCATCCGGGCCGGATCGTTGACGGTCCACACGTGGACCTGGAGCCCGCGCGCGTGCGCCTCCCGCACGAACCGGCGGTCGACCACGGGGACCCCCGCCTGGCGCTCCGGGACCTGCGCCGCGACGGCCCCGGCCCGCACGGCCGCCGGGATCCCCCAGGAGCGCAGCCGCAGGCCGACCACCCCGCGCACCCCGTACGAGGTGGCGAGCCGCGGCCCGGCCAGGCGCTGGGCGCGCGCCACCCGGGACTCGGTGAAGGAGCCCACGCAGACCCGGTCCCAGGCACCGGTCCTGCGGATCAGGTCGATCAGCGGGGCCAGGGCCGACTCGGCCTTGAGGTCCACGTTCCAGCGGGCCTCGGGGAACTCCTCCAGGAGGTCCGCGAAGAGCGGCAGGGGTTCTCCGCCGGCGACGCGGGCCTCCCGCACCGCCGCCCACGGCAGGTCGCGGATCCGGCCCGAGGCGTCCGTCACACGGTCGAGGGTCGCGTCGTGGAACGCGACGAGCACCCCGTCGGAGGTCGTGTGCACATCGGTCTCGAAATAGCGGTAGCCCGCCGCGGTGGCCCGGCGGAAGGCGGCCGCGGTGTTCTCCAGGCCGTTCGCCGTGCCGCCGCGATGGGCGAACGCGAGAGGGAAGGGATGGTCGAGATAAGGGTGGCGTACGCGAGTCACGGCCGCAGTATGGCGCCTTCCGGTGTCGCCGCGGCGACCACGGTGCTGCCGGAGCCCTCCTCCGGGACGGCGAACCGGCGGAGGAAGAACTGGGCGAGCGGGCCGATCGCGAGGGCGTAGAGGACCGTGCCGACGCCGACCGAGCCGCCCAGCAGGAAGCCCGTCGCGACCACCACCACCTCGATCGCCGTCCGCACCAGCCGGATGGACCGGCCGGTGAGCCGGTGCAGACCGGTCATCAGGCCGTCGCGCGGACCGGGACCGAACCGCGCCGCGATGTACAGGCCGGTCGCGACCCCGTTGAGGACGATGCCGAGCCCGAGCAGCGGCACCTGCCCGGCCAGACCGTCGACGTCCGGGACCAGGGCCAGGGTGCCGTCCATCGCCAGACCGATCACGAACACGTTGGAGACCGTTCCGAGACCGGGCCGCTGCCGGATCGGGACCCACAGGAGCAGCACCACCGCACCGACGATGATCGACACCACGCCGATGGTCAGCCCGGTCTTCTCGGCGAGACCCTGGTGGAGGACGCCCCAGGGCTCCAGGCCGAGCCCGCTGCGCACGAGCAGTGCCGAGCTGACCCCGTACAGCGTCAGCCCGACGTAGAGCTGGACGAACCGACGGGTGAGGTGCCGGCCATGGAGGCCGGAGGCGATGGACAAGGGACTGCCCCCCAAGGTGGTGGTAGTGGACTGACTCATGACACTCTGTGGCGGGAGATCAGATGTCAACCATGGCCAATTCGAGGAAGGTGGACTGATTTCCATGGCTCAGTGGACTTCGGCGGTGGGACCGGCCCAGCTCGCCCGGCAGCTCCAGGCGCAGCAGCCCCGGCCCGCCGGACCCGGCGCCCGCAAGCCGCCCGCCTACCGCGCGCTGGCCGACGGCATCCGGCTGCTGGTCCTGGAGGGCCGCGTCCCGGTCGCCGCCCGCCTGCCCGCCGAGCGGGAGCTCGCCCTCGCGCTCACCGTCAGCCGCACCACGGTCGCCGCGGCCTACGAGGCGCTCCGCGCCGAGGGCTTCCTGGAGTCACGGCGCGGCGCCGGCAGCTGGACCGCCGTGCCCGCCGGGAACCCGCTTCCCGCGCGCGGCCTGGAACCGCTGCCCCCCGAGGCCCTCGGCTCGATGATCGACCTCGGCTGCGCGGCCCTGCCCGCGCCCGAGCCCTGGCTCACCCGGGGCGTCCAGGGCGCCCTGGAGGAGCTGCCGCCCTACGCCCACACGCACGGGGACTACCCGGCCGGACTGCCCGCGCTGCGGCAGATGCTCGCCGACCGGTACACCGCGCGCGGGATCCCCACGATGCCCGAGCAGATCATGGTCACGACCGGCGCCATGGGCGCCATCGACGCCATCTGCCACCTCTTCGCGGGGCGCGGCGAGCGGATCGCCGTCGAGTCGCCCTCGTACGCCAACATCCTCCAGCTGATGCGCTCGGCCGGCGCCCGGCTCGTGCCCGTCGCCATGGCCGAGGGCCTCGGCAGCTGGGACCTGGGCCGCTGGCGCCAGGTGCTGCGGGACGCGGCACCCCGCCTCGCGTACGTCGTCGCCGACTTCCACAACCCGACCGGCGCGCTCGCCGACGAGGACCAGCGGCGGCAGCTCGTCGAGGCGGCCCGCTCGGCCGGCACGGTGCTCGTCGTCGACGAGACCATGGCCGAGCTGCACCTGGACGACGACCTGGAGATGCCCCGGCCGGTCTGCGCCTTCGACCCGGCGGGCTCCACCGTCCTCACGGTCGGCTCGGCCAGCAAGGCCTTCTGGGCGGGCATGCGCATCGGCTGGGTCCGGGCAGCCCCCGACGTCATCCGCTCCCTGGTCGCCGCCCGCGCGTACGCCGACCTCGGCACCCCCGTCCTCGAACAGCTCGGCGTGAACTGGCTCATGCGGACGGGCGGCTGGGAGGAGGCCGTGAGCCTCCGCCGAGACCAGGCGAGGGAGAACCGGGACGCGCTCGTCACCGCCGTCCGCCGGGAGCTCCCGGAGTGGGAGTTCGCGGTCCCGCGCGGGGGCCTGACCCTCTGGGTCCGCACCGGAGGCCTGTCCGGCTCCCGGCTCGCCGAGGCGGGGGAGAGGGTCGGCGTCCGCGTCCCCTCCGGACCCCGCTTCGGCGTCGACGGCGCCTTCGAGGGCTTCGTCCGGCTGCCCTTCACGGTCGGCGGCCCGGTCGCCGACGAGGCGGCCGCCCGACTGGCCGCCGCCGCCCGCCTGGTCGAGTCGGGCGCCGGCAGCGGGGGAACGGAGCCGCCGAGGTCGTTCGTGGCCTAAGGCCTGCCCGGCATACGTACGGAGGGTCCCCACGCGCGCGCGTGGGGACCCTCCGTACGTCCTGGTCCGTCCTCAGCCCTCCGCGGGGACCGGGGTGTGGAACGGGGCCGGGCCTGGGTCCGGTTCGGGGGCCGAGCCGGGGACCGTCTCGACCGCGACGGCCGAGAGCGAGACCGTGTCGGAGCCCGTCACCGGCGCCGCGGGCGGGACCGGCGTCGCGGCGGTGACCGGTGCCGCAGCCGTGACCGGCGCTGCCTCCGTGCTCGCGCGGCGCTCGGGGAGCAGGTCCAGGACCGCCTTGCGGTGCGCCTCGCTCGTCGCGTCGTCGTACGGGTCGGGCGTCGCCGGCACCTGGAGCCGCAGGACCGGACCGGTGCCCAGGCGCGCGTACCCCCGGCCCGCCGGGACCTCGGCCGTCGGCGTGGTGTGCGGCTGGGCGCCCAGGACGGCCGCGATCTGCTCCGGAGCGGCGGGGCCCAGGACGATCCGGGCCCTGGTGTGGGTCCGTACCGCCTCGCTCAGCGTGTCCGTGCTGTCGAACTGCTCGGCCACCACCACCGTGACCTGCGCGGCTCGCCCGTGCCGCAGCGGCACCTGGAGCAGCTCCTGCGGGTCGGGGCGGCCGTCGGCGGCGGCCAGGTGCCCGAGGGCGCTCGGCCGGTCGAGCAGGATCCACAGCGGGCGGCGGGTGTCCTCGGGGGCGGGCAGGCCGGCCTGCCGGGCCCGGTTCGCGGCGATGAGCCGCCGCTCCGTCTCGTGCGCCGCCCACTCCAGGGTGGCGAGGGCGCCGGAGAGCCCGCACTCGACCGCGAGGACGCCGGCGCGGCCCGCCAGGCACGCGTACTCGCCGGTGCCGCCGCCCTCGACGACCAGGACGTCGCCGTGGGGGAGGGCCTGGAGGGCGATCGAGCGCAGCAGCGAGGTGGTGCCGCTGCCGGGCTGGCCGACGACGAGCAGGTGCGGCTCGGTCGACCGGGGGCCGGTGCGCCAGACGATGGCAGGCGCGTCCTCCGTGCCGTCCGCCGCGACCACGGGCACGGTCCGCTGCACGGCCTCGGCGTCGGTGAAGCCGAGGACGGTCTCGCCCGGCACCGTGACGAAGCGCTGGGCGGCGATGGTGGTGGGCAGGGCGGGCAGCACGCTCATGACGAGCACGTTGCCCTCCTCGTCCCAGTCGAAGCGGTACTCGCGGCCGCGCCCCGACTTGGCGTGCAGCAGCTGCTCGATGCGGGCGCGGGACGCCGGCTCGCCGTCGGTGAAGTACGGGGGGTACGCGATCCGCAGCCGGGTGGGACGCCCGTCCTCGTCGAAGGCGTACTCCCCGAAGGCGCCGCTCCAGTCGCCGCCGTGGGCGAAGAGCGGGGAGGGGTCGTCGGGCACGGAGAAGTACGGCACGAGGGCCTCGTACAGGCCCTTGAGACGGGCGATCTCCGCGTCGTCCGGCCCGGTCTTCACGACCGGGCGTTCACGGCCTTTCCACGCGGCCGCGCCCATGAGTGCGACGAGGGCGAAGAGCGGCCCGTACGGCGCGAGGGCGACGACCAGGACGCAGGCCGCGACCAGGAACAGCGTGGGACCACGCCGCTCCTTGGGGGTCGCGGCCCACTTGGCGCGCGCGGTCGCGGCCAGCTTCCGCAGACCGCGGGAGACCGTGATCAGCGGATGGAGCACGTCGGTGGCGCTGTCGGCGGCCGTGCGCGCGATTTCTCGACTGCGAGCGATCTGCGCGCTGCCGCTGCTCAGAATGCGGGGGAGTGGTCGCCGGGCCACGTCGTACTCCTGAAGTGGTGGAAGGGACTGAAGGGCGTCAGAACTTGATCCCGCCCAGGAGGCCGGCGAGGCTCTGCCCGCCCGCCGTGATGCTCGGGGCGATGGCGGTGCCCGCGAGGTAGAAGCCGAACAGCGCGCTGACGAGGGCGTGCGAGGCCTTCATCCCGTCCTTCTTGAAGAACAGGAAGCAGATGATGCCGAGCAGGACCACGCCTGAGATGGACAGGATCATTGGTTGTTCTCCTGGTTGAGGGGACAGTCACCATGAGTCCTTCCAGGTTCACAGCAAGTATCTATGTGACTAAAGGTGCATTAGAGTGAAAAACGGACGATTTCACTTGACCGGCGGACAGCGGACGCCCCGCCGGGTGGCGAAATGCCCGGCGTGCGTTAGAGGCGGGCCCCGGGAAGGGCTGACGTGATCTATGCCTCGGCCGGGCGCGGTCATGTCGCCGGACGGGCAGTACCCTGTCGATTCACTCGTACGGCCGCGCTTGCCGTGCACAGGCCACGACAGCAGGAGAGAGGCGGTTCCACCCGATGAGCGAGACTCCGGACCCCGAGGTCATCGAGCTGGCGTCCAAGGTCTTCGACCTCGCACGCACGGGTGACGCCGACGCCCTCGCCGCCTACCTCGACGCGGGCGTCCCCGCGAACCTCACCAACGACAAGGGCGACACCCTCGTGATGCTCGCCGCCTACCACGGCCACGCCGCCGCGGTCACCGCCCTCCTGGAGCGCGGCGCCGAGGCCGACCGCGCCAACGACCGCGGCCAGACCCCGCTGGCCGGCGCCGTCTTCAAGGGCGAGGACGCCGTGATCCGCACCCTCCTCGCCGCCGGCGCGAATCCGGAGGCTGGGACTCCGTCCGCGCTCGACACGGCCCGCATGTTCGGCAAGACCGAACTCCTGGAGCTCTTCGGCGCCAGGTGAACGGCGGCTGAACCCCAGGTGGGAGCGGCGTCGTAAATGTGGTCGCGGTGGCGAAATGGGTGGGTCATCATGACGTCGGGCCCGGCAAAACGGGCCACCGACGAGAGGCTGAGGAAGATGGTCACTGGCAGGCGAAGGACGACGACGGACGGCCCGGAATGTTGCCGCGCGGCCTAGGCGTACGGGCGATGTACCGCCCGACCGGCTTCCCCCCGGTATCCCCCGGTCGTGTCGACAGCTTGATGTGAGGCGTCTTCCCATGTTCGATCCAGTCATAGCGCCGAGCGGCACCCTGCTCGGCCTGCTGCAGCGGGGCCGCGGCGACGGCACCCTGCACGCACTCGCCGCGCCACGCGCCGAGGCCCTCGCGGCCCTCAACCACTGCGTTCTCGACGACCCCCGCCACGACTGGCAGGTCGAGAACCGCTCCCTGTACTACGCCCGTCTCTACCTGGACCTCCACGGAGACCTGGCGGAGATCGAGGCGCACCTCTTCGATGCCGAGGACCACCTCGACACCGAGGAGTCCCGGACCGGGCTCTCGCTCGCCGTCCTCGGACACCTCGCCTCCTACGGACGCCAGGACGCCCTGCTGCTGCTCCGGCGGTACGCGGCGACCGGCGCCAACTGGGCCTGGGCCCTGGACGAGCTGGCCCTCCGCGACGACGACGCCGGACTCCGCGCGCTCGCCCTGCCCGTACTGGCCCGCTTCCCGGCCGACGCGGAGGGCGACGCCGAGCTGGCGCGCACCGTCCGCGACGCCTTCGAGCCCCGCCCCTGGCGGCTGTGGGCCGAGGACCGGCGCGACGCCGTCGGCGCCCGGGTCAGGGCCGCCCAGGAACAGGGCTCCTTCGACCGCTGGCAGCGCCAGATGCGCCCCGCCGGGCCCCGCCCCGGCTGGAGCGTCAAGGCCGTCCTCGACTGGGCGCAGGAGGGGTACGAGCGCGGTGCCGTCCTCCACGGCCCCGCCGCCCGCTGCCTGACCGCCGTCGCGGGACCCGAGGACCGGCCCGAGCTCCTCGCCGCCGCCCGGCACGGCGCGGCGGGAGCCCGCGGCGCCGCCCTGCACCACCTCGCCGAGTCACGGGACCCCGCCGTCCTCGACCTCGTCGAGGCCGCCGCCGACGGCGACTCCCGCGAGATCGCCGACGCCGCCGTCGCCGCCTACCGGCGGATGTGCGGCGAGGACGCCGTCGCCCGCGCCCGTGCCTGGGTCCGTCGCACCGACGCCCTCGGGACGGCCGCCGCCGAGGTCCTCGCCTGCCGCGGCACCGCCCAGGACGCCACCCTCGTCCTCGGCGCCCTGCGCGGCACCGTGCGCTCCGCGGGCCCCGACGCCCCCGAGCTCGCCTTCCTCGTCGACGGCGCCGGACGCCTCGGCATCGCCTGCGCGGCCCCCGTGCTGCGCCACGTCTACCGCGAGACGACCTCCTCCCAGCTGCGCGGCCGCGTGGCCCGCGCCCTCGCCGCCACCGACCCCACCTTCGCGACCGGCTTCGCCGTCGAATGCCTCTGGGACTGCGAGGAGACCACCCGCGAGGTCGCGGCCCAGCACGCCGAGACCGGTGACGTGCGCGTCGCCGAACGATTGCGCCGCCTCGCCGCCGACCCGGCCGAAGAGGTCGAGGTCCAGACGGCGGTACGCAACCGGATAGGGCCGGACCTCCAGGTCTGACCCCGGCTCCGGGGCAGCGACAGGTCCGGCCAACCCCTCCCGGTCCGACCTCGCGCACCCGAGCCACCCGCCACCCGGCCCCCGGGACGGCGCGGCCTGCGGCGGAGAACCCGCCGACCGTGGCCCCGCCCCGGGGGCCGGTGTGTTGCGGGACCGGGGCTTCGGGCGGGGCCACGGTCCCGGCCGCCGGGTCCCGGGGAAACGCTCATGGGACGTTCCCTCCCCGTCCAGATCCACGTTGGCGGGGACACGCCGAGCACGACGACAACACCCGTATGCGTGTCGTCATCGTCACCGAATCCTTCCCTCCCGACGTCAACGGTGTGGCGCACTGCGCCCTGCAGGCACGGCGCCCCTCGACGCGCGCGCGGACGACGCCCTCGCGGCCGCGCTCGCGGCCACAATGGGGAGATGAACGGGCGCTGGGAGTTCTGGATCGACCGGGGCGGCACCTTCACCGACGTCGTGGGGCGGCGGCCCGACGGCCGGCTCGTCAGCCGCAAGGTGCTCTCGCACGACCCCGCCCGCCGCCAGGACGCGGCCGTCGCCGGCATCCGCCTCCTGCTCGGCCTGGGCCCCGGCGAGCCCGTCCCCGCCGACCGGATCGCCGTCGTCAAGATGGGCACCACCGTCGCCACCAACGCGCTCCTGGAGCGGCGCGGCGAGCCGACCGTGCTCCTGGTCACCGAGGGCTTCCGCGACGCGCTCCGCATCGCCTACCAGAACCGGCCCCGGCTGTTCGACCGTCACATCGTGCTGCCCGAGGCGGTGTACGCGCGCGTGGTCGAGGTCCCCGAGCGGGTCGACGCGCACGGTCACGTCGTCCGCCCGCTGGACGAGTCCGCCGTCGCCGGGGCACTCGCCGACGCCCACCGCGACGGCCTCCGCTCCGCCGCCGTCGTCCTCCTGCACGGCTACCGGCACCCCGAACACGAGACCCGGGTCGCGGCGGCGGCCCGCGCCGCCGGCTTCACCCAGGTCAGCTGCTCGCACGAGGTCAGCCCGCTCATCAAGCTGATCCCGCGCGGGGACACCACCGTCGTCGACGCCTACCTCTCGCCGATCCTGCGCCGGTACGTCGACGAGGTCGCCCGTGAACTCGCCGGGATCCGCCTCATGTTCATGCAGTCCAACGGAGGACTCCGCGAGGCGGCCCACTTCCGCGGCAAGGACGCCGTCCTGTCGGGACCGGCGGGCGGCGTCGTCGGCATGGCCCGCACCTCCGCGCAGGCGGGGCACGACCGCGTCATCGGCTTCGACATGGGCGGCACCTCCACCGATGTGTCGCACTACGCGGGCACCTTCGAGCGTGAACTCGGTACACAGGTCGCCGGGGTGCGCATGCGGGCGCCCATGATGACCATCCACACCGTCGCGGCGGGCGGCGGTTCCGTCCTCCACTACGACGGGCGCCGCTACCGCGTCGGCCCCGACTCGGCCGGCGCCGTCCCGGGACCCGCCTGCTACCGCCGCGGCGGCCCTCTCACGGTCACCGACGCCAACGTCATGCTCGGCCGTGTCCAGCCCGCCCACTTCCCCGCCGTCTTCGGCGAGACCGGCGACCTTCCCCTCGACGCCGAGGTCGTGCGGGAGCGGTTCGCGGCCCTCGCCGCGGAGGTCGGCGGCGGCCGCACCCCCGAGGAGGTCGCCGCGGGCTTCCTGGAGATCGCCGTCCTCAACATGGCCAACGCCGTCAAGAAGATCTCCGTCGAGCGCGGCCACGACGTCACCCGGTACGCCCTGACGAGCTTCGGCGGCGCCGGCGGCCAGCACGCGTGTGCCGTCGCCGACGCCCTGGGCATCGACACCGTCCTCGTACCCCCGCTGGCCGGCGTGCTCTCGGCGTACGGGATCGGGCTCGCCGACGCCACCGCCATGCGGGAGCGGTCCGTCGAGGCCGAACTCGACGCCGCCGGCACCTACGAGCGCGTGACGGCCCTGTGCGACGAACTCGCCGACCGCACCCGCGAGGAGCTGCGCGACGACGGTCTGCCGGACGCGGCGATCACCACGCACGCGCGCGTGCTCCTGCGCTACGCGGGCACGGACGCGAGCCTTCCCGTCGACCTCGCATCCGCCGACGAGCTGAAAACCGCGTTCACGGACGTTCACCGTGCGCGGTACGCCTTCACCCTGGACCGGCCACTCGTCGTCGAGGCCGTCACCGTGGAGGCCGTCGGCAGCGCCGGCCCGCACGGCCCGGTCCTCGTGGACACCGGCGACAGGGCCGGCAGCCTCGCCCCCGTCGCCACCGTCCGGATGCACAGCGCCGGGGCGCCTCACGAGGTCCCGCTCCACCGGCGCGGGGACCTGCGGCCGGGCGACAGCGTCGACGGGCCGGCGATCCTCGCCGAGGCCGACGCCACGACCGTCGTCGACACCGGCTGGCGCGCCACCGCGACCGACGGCGGCCACCTGCTGCTGCACCGCGTCGTCCCCCGCCCCGCGCGCGTGGCCGCCGGAACGGATGTGGACCCCGTCCTCCTGGAGGTCTTCAACAACCTCTTCATGTCGATCGCCGAGCAGATGGGCGTCCGTCTGGAGAACACCGCCCAGTCGGTCAACATCAAGGAACGGCTCGACTTCTCCTGCGCCCTCTTCGACGCCGAGGGCAACCTGATCGCCAACGCCCCCCACATCCCCGTCCACCTGGGCTCCATGGGGGAGTCCATCAAGGAGGTGCTGCGCCGGCGCGCGGACGACCTGCGCCCGGGCGACGTCTACGCGATCAACGACCCGTACCACGGCGGCACCCACCTCCCCGATGTCACCGTCGTGACCCCGGTGTTCAGCGACGCCGGGGACGAGCTCCGCTTCCTGGTGGCCTCGCGCGGCCACCACGCCGAGATCGGCGGCATCACCCCCGGGTCCATGCCCGCCTTCAGCCGGACCGTCGACGAGGAGGGCGTCCTCTTCGACAACTGGCTGCTCGTACGGGACGGACACCTGCGCGAGACGGAGACCCGCGCCCTGCTCACCGGCGCCCGGCACCCCTCCCGCGACCCGGACACCAACCTCGCCGACCTGCGCGCCCAGATCGCCGCGAACGAGAAGGGCATCGAGGAACTGCGCCGCACGGTCGAGGAGTTCGGGCTCGACGTCGTCCAGGCCTACATGCGGCACGTCCGCGCCAACGCCGAGGAGTCCGTGCGGCGCATCGTCGCGCGCCTGGACGACGGCGCGTACCGCTACGAGACCGACGGCGGCGCGGTCATCGAGGTCGCCGTCCGCGTCGACCGCGAACGGCGCTCCGCCGTCCTCGACTTCACCGGCACGTCCGCCCAGCTGCCCGGGAACGCCAACGCGCCCACCGCCGTCGTCATGGCCGCCGTCCTGTACGTCTTCCGCACCCTCGTCGACGAGGACATCCCGCTCAACAGCGGCTGCCTGGAGCCCCTGGAGGTCCGCGTCCCGCCCGGCTCCATGCTCGCCCCCGTCCACCCGGCGGCCACCGTCGCCGGGAACGTCGAGACCTCCCAGGCCGTCACGGGCGCGCTCTACGCGGCCCTCGGCGTCCAGGCCGAGGGCTCCGGCACCATGAACAACGTCACCTTCGGCAACGCGCGCGTGCAGTACTACGAGACCGTCGCGAGCGGCTCGGGCGCGGGCGACGGCTTCGACGGCGCCGACGCCGTCCAGACCCACATGACCAACTCCCGGCTCACGGACCCCGAGATCCTGGAGTGGCGCCACCCGGTCCGGGTCGACGCCTTCGCGGTACGGGAGGGCAGCGGCGGACGCGGTAGGTGGCACGGCGGCCGGGGCGTGGAGCGACGCCTGCGCTTCCTGGAGCCGATGACGGTGGCCCTCCTCACCGGCCACCGCAGGGTCCCGCCGTACGGAATGGCCGGCGGCGAGCCCGGCGCCCTCGGCGAGAACCTCGTGGAACGCGCCGACGGCACCGTCGAGCACCTCGAAGGCGCCGCCACCACGGAGGTCGGTCCCGGCGACGTCCTGGTCCTGCGGACCCCCGGCGGCGGGGGCTACGGCCCGCCGCCCCTGTGAGCCGTCAGCGCACCGGCACGAACCGCACCGGCGTCCCCGGGACGGCCTGCGCCGCCGCCCCCAGGTCGGCCTCCCGCACCACCGCGACCACCGGATAGCCCCCGGTCGTCGGGTGGTCCGCCAGGAACACCACCGGGCGCCCGTCCGGCGGCACCTGCACGGCGCCCAGGACCATGCCCTCGCTCGCCAGCTCGCCCGGCACGGCCCGCTCCAGGGACGGCCCGTCGAGCCGCAGCCCGATCCGGTTGCTCGCCGGGGACACCCGGTACGCGCGCGTGGTGAAGGTGCGGAGCGCCGCACCCGTGAACCAGTCGTCCCGGGGGCCCGGCCGGACCCGCAGGACGAGTTCGGCCGGCGGGCCCGGCCAGGGGGGAGCGTCGACCGGCCCCCGTACGGCCCTGGCAGTTCCCAGCGGCAGCACCGCCCCCTCCGTCAGCGGCGCCGGGCCGAGACCCGACAGCAGGTCGGTGGAGCGGCTGCCGAGCACCGGGGCGACGGCGATCCCGCCGCCGAACGCCACGTAAGAGCGCAGCCCGCGCACGGCCGCGCCGACCTCCAGGACCGACCCGGCCCCGACCCGTACCGCCGTCCCCCAGGCGGCCGGACGGCCGTCCACCCGGACCGGGCACGGCGCGCCGCCCACCGCCACGGTCACCGCGCACCGGGGCCGCAGCGCGCACCCGCTGACGGTGGTCTCCAGGACCGCCGCGTCCTCCGCGTTGCCGACGAGCCGGTTGACGAGCCGTACGGCCGCCGGGTCGAGGGCGCCCGAGCGGGGCACGCCGAGGTGCGCGTACCCCGCGCGCCCCAGGTCCTGCACGGTCGTCAGCGCCCCGCCCCGGACCACGGCGACGGCCCGGTCGCTCATCGTCCGCCCCCCGCCGTGAACCGGACCCGGGTGCCGGGCGTGAGCAGCGCGGCCGGGTCCCGCCCGGCGTCCCACAGCACCACGTCCGTGGTGCCGATCAGCTGCCAGCCGCCGGGGGAGGAGCGCGGGTACACGCCCGTGTACGGGCCGGCCAGGGCGACCGACCCGGCCGGGACGGCCGTGCGCGGAGTGGCCCGGCGCGGCACCTCGTACCGCTCGCCTAGCCCCGTCAGATAGCCGAAGCCGGGCGCGAACCCGCAGAAGGCGACCCGGAACTCGGTCGCCGTGTGGATCCGCACCGCCGCCTCCACGGACACCCCCCAGAGCGCGGCGACCTCCGCCAGGTCGGGCCCGTCGTACCGGACCGGCACCTCGACGGCCTCGCCCACGCGCGCGTGGAGCGGTGCCGGCTCCCAGCGGGTCAGCTCGGCCGCCAGCCGCTCCGGATCGTCCACTCCGTCGAGGAGCACCGTCCGCGCAGCCGGCACGATCTCCCGTACGGCGGGGAGCGCACCGGCCGTCCGCCGCCGCAGCAGCTCGGCGTGGAAGGCCTCGGCCGCCCCGCCTCCGTCCAGTTCCACCAGGAGGGCCCGGTCGCCCACCCTCAGCACCCTCACGCGAAGGCCTCCACGCGCACGCCGGAGGCTTCCAGCTGCGCCCGGACCCGCCGGGCGAGGCCCACCGCCCCCGCGGTGTCCCCGTGCAGGCAGAGCGACCGTGCCCGTACGGGGACGGAGCTCCCGCAGTGCGCCGTGACGACCCCGAACCGGGCCATGGACACCGCCCGTTCGACGACCTCGTCCGGATCCGTGACGACGGCCCCCTCCTGCCCCCGTGGCAGCAGGGACCCGTCCGCCCGGTAGGCCCGGTCGCCGAAGGCCTCGGCGACGACCGGGAGCCCGGCCGCCGCGGCGGCCTCGTGCAGCCGGGACCCCGGCAGCCCGAGGACCGGCAGCGTCCGGTCCGCGAGCAGCACGCCGTCGACGACGGCCGCGGCCTGCTCGTCGTCCCGGACCACCCGGTTGTAGAGCGCCCCGTGCGGCTTCACGTACGAGACCCGCGAGCCCGCGGCCCGGGCGAACACCTCCAGGGCGCCGATCTGGTACGCCACCTCGGCGGCCAGCTCCGCCGCCGGGACGTCCATCGCGCGCCGCCCGAAGCCTGCCAGGTCGCGGTAGGACACCTGGGCCCCGATCCGTACCCCGCGTGCCGCCGCGAGCTCGCACACCCGCCGCATGGTGGCCGCGTCCCCGGCGTGGAAGCCGCAGGCCACGTTGGCACTGGTGACGACGGACAGGAGCTGTTCGTCGTCGGTCAGCGTCCAGCGGCCGAAGCCCTCGCCGAGATCGGCGTTGAGATCGATCGGGACCCAGGTCATGGGGTGTTTCCTCTCTCACCTGGTGGTGCGGTGGTACGTGTCGGCGCCTCGTCCGTCCGGGACGGGGACGCGGTGGCGGTCGTGCTCGCGCGGATCGGGAACCGCCCTCCCCTTCATGCGAGTTCCCTCCCGCGGGTCATACGAGTTCCCTCCCGCGGGTCTCGGGCAGTCCGAGCAGGGCGAGGACGGCCAGGCCGTAGCCGACGGCCCCGAAGACCAGTGCCCCGCCCACGCCCCAGCCCTCCGCGAGGAAGCCGACCAGGGCCGGGAAGACGGCCCCGACCGCGCGCCCCGTGTTGTACGTGAGCCCCTGCCCCGTGCCGCGCACCGGCGTCGGGTACAGCTCGGCGAGGAAGGAGCCGAAGCCGCTGAAGATGGCCGACATGCAGAAGCCGAGCGGGAAGCCGAGCAGCAGGAGCAGGGTGTTCGCCCCGGCGGGGATGTGGGTGTACGCGAGGACGGAAACCGCGGACAGCACGGCGAACAGGGCGATGTTCTTCTTCCTGCCGAGCCGGTCGGTGAGGTATCCGCCGGTCAGATATCCGGTGAAGGCTCCGGAGATCAGCAGGGTCAGATAGCCGCCGGTGCCGACCACGGTCAGACCGCGCTCGGTCTTCAGGAAGGTCGGCACCCAGGTGGCGAGCGTGTAGTAGCCGCCCTGGACTCCGGTCGAGAGCAGGATCGCGAAGAGCGTGGTGCGCAGCAGGCCGGGACGGAACACGGCGCGGAACGACCCGCGCCCGGCTCCGGCCCGGCGTGCCTCGGCCGCCTGCGGGGCGTCCTCCACGTTCCGCCGTACGTAGACGACGAGGAGCGCGGGCAGCGCGCCCGTCCAGAAGAGGATCCGCCAGGCGAGGTCGGCATCGGCCCACTGGAACACCAGGGTGTACGCGAGCACCGCGAGCGCCCACCCGGCCGCCCAGGCGCTCTGGACTGCGCCGAGCGTCCGGCCCCGGTGCCCGGCGGAGGCGTACTCGGCCACCAGGATCGCGCCGACGGCCCACTCGCCGCCGAAGCCCAGGCCCTGGAGCGCCCGGAAGACCAGCAGGGTCTCGTAGTTCGGCGCGAAGCCGCAGAGCACGGTGAAGAGCGCGTACGTGACGACCGTGAGCATCAGCGCCTTCACCCGGCCGACGCGGTCGGCGAGGACGCCGGCGAGCGCGCCGCCGACCGCCGAGACGACGAGGGTGACGGTGGTCAGGAGGCCGGTCTGGCCCTTGTCGAGGCCGAAGGAGGCGGCGATGGCCACCATCGACAGGGGCAGGGTGAAGAAGTCGTAGGAATCCAGGGCGTATCCGCCGAAAGCGCCGCCGAAGGCGCGTCGGCCGCGTGGCCCGAGGGCGCGCAGCCAGGCGAACGCGCCCGTGTCGTCGGGCCGTTCGCCCTGGGAGTGCTGCCGGGTCTGTGTCGTGCTCATCTGCACCTCGCAGGAGAGGGAGGAGCGTGCCGGAGAGACGTGCCGAAGAACCGTGCGGTGCCGTCAAGGTAGAGGATTGTTCAACGATCCGACAAGAGGTGTGTTGTCGCTTCCCGGTTTCTGCGGTTGACTCGGCCGCGGACGACGGAAGAGGCGAGGCGCTGTGGACGTGAGTGGAGCCGGCGGGCTGACGGACGACCGTGTGCTCCTGGGGCGCACGAGCACGGCGGAGCGGGTCGCGGACATCCTGCGCACCCGGATCGCGGAGGGCTACTTCCCGCCCGGCGCGCGGCTCTCCGAGGAGAGCATCGGCGGCGCCCTCGGTGTGTCCCGCAACACACTCCGCGAGGCCTTCCGGCTCCTCACCCACGAGCGTCTGCTCGTCCACGAACTCAACCGGGGCGTCTTCGTCCGCGTCCTCGCCGTCGGTGACGTGGACGACATCTACCGCACCCGGCGGCTCGTCGAGTGCGCCGTCGTGCGGGGCCTGGGGCAGCCGCCGTTCGCCGTCGACGGCCTCGTCGCCGCCGTCGCCGAGGGAGAGGCCGCGGCCCGCGCCGAGGACTGGACGGGCGTCTCCACGGCCAACATCCACTTCCACCGCGAACTCGTCGCCCTCGCGGGCAGCGCGCGCACCGACGAACTGATGCGCGGCGTCCTGGCCGAACTCCGCCTCGCCTTCCACGTCGTCGACGACCCGCGCGCCCTGCACGAGCCCTACCTCCGGAGGAACCGGGAGATTCTGGATGCGCTGCGCGCCGGTGAGAGGGCCTCGGCGGAGCGACTCCTCGCCCGCTACCTCGACGACTCCCGCACCCGCGTCACCGCCGCCTACGCCCAGGCGGTCGACGATCCGACGGGCCCCACCGGCTGACGGCAGAGCTCGTACGAGGCTACCGAGGGAGCCGGTCGCATCTGCGCCGTTTCGACCGTTGTCAGGGTGAGGACCTAATCTGTCCACCGTGACTTCGCCTGCCTCGACGGACCTCGCTCCGCCCCAGCTCAGCGCGGGGCCGCGCCCCGCGCAGGGCCCGGCCGCCGACGAGGGGCTCGCGCGGCGCCTCCGCGCGCTCGCGTGCACCGCCCCGTTGCACGACCTCGACGCCCGCAAGGCGAACCTGGCCGGCGAGTACACGATCTACGCGATGGCCGAGGTTGCCCTCGCCGCGATCGACCTCATCACGCTGAACATGGACTTCGACACCGGCGCTGACCACGAGCAGATCGTCTCCCGCCTGCTGCCCCGCGTCGCCGCCCAGGCCCCCACCCGCCCCGCCGCCGAGCACGAGCGCGTGGCCCGCTGGGTCCTGGAGAACCTGATCAACGTCGGCAGCGTCGACCGAGGCTTCCGCGCCGTCTACGGCACCTTCGGCACCGACGGCGTCTACGTCCGCAGGGACTACGACTTCAAGCTCATCGAAGAGGTCCCGGGCTACGGTGGCGGGGTCTACCTCCGCACCACCGACGAAGCGGTCAACGTCCTCGTCGGAGCCCTCGACACCGACGTCACCAGCGCCCAGATCGCCGCCGAGGTGAAGCTGGAGGTCCTCATCAACCGGGGCAGGCTCGCCGACGCCCAGCTCGCCGCCGAGCAGGCGCGCTACCGGACCGTGCAGTACGCCGAGACCCTCCGCAAGACCCTGGAGGCCACCCGGCGCAACGTCCGCGCCGTCGACTGGCTCCACACGGTCCCCGACATGATCGCCGAGGCGCTCGACCACGTGGCCGACCGCTACCGCCACGAGAACGCGATCCTCACCAACATCCGCAAGGCCCGCGACGAGGCCGAGGCCACGTCCGACGCCAAGACGGCGGAGCACAAGCGGCGCGCGGCCGAGCTCGTCGACATAGTCAAGGACTGCATCCGGCGCCACACCCAGCTCCAGTCCCGCCTCCTGGAGGCCGGGCCGCTCTTCCGCGCCGAGCAGGACCGGCAGGCCTTCGCCGCCCCCACCGCGTACACGGGACTCGATCTGTACGGGCAGCTGGTCGCCCCCGTCCTGCCGCTCCCCGTCGAACAGGCCACCCGCGTCACCGACGCCTTCTTCGCCCGCGGCACCGGACTGCGCACCCCCGCCTCCGTCCGCCTGGGCGACCTCGTCGACCTGCTCCTCACCCCGCCCGTCGAGCGCGAGCACCTCGGCGCGGAGATGCCCGAGCCCGACCTCATCGCGACCCCCGACGACTCCCGCTTCAGCGAGGAGCAGCTCGCGAGCGCCATGCGCCTGCTCGACCTGGAGCACGACGCCCCGCGCCGCCTCTCCGGCCTCCTCGCCGAGGCCCGGGGCCTCGACGCCGACCTTCCGTACCTCGTCGCCCTCCTCGCCGTCCACGCGGCGAGCCCCCCGGTCGGCACCGCCTACCGCCAGGGCGAGGAGCGGCTCCTCTTCGCCGTCGACGACGGCACCCCGCTCGACGACCCCGAGTTCGGCGGCGCCGACCTGATCGTCGGTACGGCCCTGCTCGACGCGGCGGGCATGGCCGCCGACCGCACGGAGGCTTCGTGACCCTCGTCTCACCGGCGCCCGCATCGGCGGAGGACCCGGCGTCCGTCCCGGCACCCGCATCGGCGGAGGACTCGGTGTCCGTCCCGGCACCGGCCACGGAGCCCACCGTGACCGCCGCCGAGCCCACCGCTGCCGAGCCCACCGCCTTCGAGCTCACGGTCCCCGCGCCCGCGACGGACCTCACCGCCGTACCCGTAACGAACCCCACCGAACCCGCCGCCGAGAACGAGCCCGGCACCGCCGACGAGCCCGCGCCCGGCACCGCCGACGAGCCCGCGCCCGGCACCGGGGACGCACCCGCGCCCGCCGCCGATGACGAGCCCGCCCAGGACGCGCCCGCGCCGCAGCCCCCCACCCGGCCCCGGTTCGGGACCGTGTCGGTACCGGAGCCCTCCCGCACCCCGCCCACGCGGCGCCGGGACCTCCCGTCCGTGCGCGCCGTGCGGCTCACGGACGCGCCGCCCGCACCCGCCGAGCGCCCCGGCCCCGCCGTCGCCCCCGCGGCCGTCACCCCCGTCCCGCTGCCCGTACCCCGCCCAGCCCCCCGCGCCGAACCGACCGAGAGCCGTACCGAGGAGCCCCAGCCGTGAGCGAAACCCACGCCGAGTACGCCGACGCGTGGAGCGAGCAGGAGCCCCCGCAGCCCCCGGCCGTCTCCGCCTCCTCCGCCGTCACCCCCGCGGACGCCGCCGACGCGGCCCGGCTCGTCTCGTTCGGACTCCAGCCCAAGCTGCTCCCGGCCCGCGACGCCGAGTACACCGAGCTCCTGCGCCGCTACCGCGAGGACCCCGCCTTCGCGCGCCTCGCCGACGCCGTCGCCACCGGCCTCGGCCTCGTCGTCCTGGAAGTGTCCCCGCGCGCGGGGATGGCCGTCACGGCGGGCGAGGACTCCGTCTTCGCCGTCCGCATGGGCGACTACGCCCGTCGCGCCTCCACGGACTCCGCCGACCGGTTCCTGCACGGCCTGGCCCACCTCGCGGTCGCCGCCATGGCCTTCCCCCGGCCCGAGGACCTCGCCGACGACGCGTACATCGGCCGCCTCACGGTCAACGGCGTCGACGCCTTCGTACGCCAGGCCTGTCTGCGTCTCGAACAGCGCGCCGAGGAGCAGGGCGAGAACACCGACCCGGCCTCCGACGCCCCCGGCCTGGAGGCCGCCTGGCGGATCTACGCCCGCCGCAGCGCCACCGGAGCCACCAAGGACGCCCGCCGCCTCGCCGGCTCCACCACCGGCATCGTCGGCAAGGCGGCCGCGTTCCTCACCGACTCCGGCTTCCTCCAGCGCACCGGCGACGAGGGCGGCGGCTCCTACCGCACCACCGCCCGCTACCAGCTCCAGGTCCGTGACATGGCCGGCTCCGCCGCCATGGCCGAGCTCCTCGAACTCGGCGTCGTCCCCGTCAGCGACGGCTCCGCGACCCTCCTCCCGCCGCCCGAGGGCGACGACCTGGAGCTCGCTGCCGACGCGGGACTCCCGTTCCACGCGTAACCGCCCCGCGCCACCGACCACTTCCAGTACGAGAGTCCGCCGCATGTACGAGCTGTCCCGGGTCCGCCTCTACTCCATCGGCCCCGCCGGTGCGCGCTACGCCGACACCGTCCTGGACCTGCGCGGAGTCGGCGCACCCGTGCCCCACCCCGCCCCCACCCAGGCGGAGTTCTTCGAGGAGGAACCGGTCGGCCCGCCGCGCCGCCCGGCCCCCGCGGGCGTGCTCTTCCTGGAGAACGGCGGCGGCAAGTCCGTCCTCCTCAAGCTGATCTTCTCGGTGATGCTCCCCGGCCACCGCAACACCCTCGGCGGCGCCAGCTCCGGCGTGCTGCGCAAGTTCCTCCTCGCCGACGACTGCGGCCACGTGGCCCTGGAGTGGCAGCACACCCTCACCGGCGAACTCGTCGTCGTCGGCAAGGCCAGCGAGTGGCGCGGCCGGCAGGTCTCGAACGACCCGCGGAAGTTCGCCGAGGCCTGGTACTCCTTCCGTCCCGGCCCCGGGCTCAGCCTGGACAACCTCCCCGTCGCCGAGGCGACCTCCGTCCGCCCGCCCGTCGAGGGCGCCTCCGGAGCGACCGGCCGCCGCCGCACCATGAAGGGCTTCCGCGACGCGCTCACCGAGGCCGGGAAGGCGTACCCGCACCTGGAGGTGGTCTGGGAGGAGATCCACGACCGCTGGAACGAGCACCTCGGCGACCTCGGCCTCGACCCCGAACTCTTCCGCTACCAGCGCGAGATGAACGCCGACGAGGGCGAGGCCGCCGGCCTCTTCGCGGTCAAGAAGGACTCCGACTTCACCGACCTCCTGCTGCGCGCCGTCACCGACACCCGCGACACCGACGGCCTCGCCGACCTCGTCGGCGGCTTCGGCAACAAGCTGGGCCGCCGCGCCGAACTGACCGCCGAGCGCGACTTCACGGCCGGCTCCGTGGACCTCCTCGGCCGGATCGTCGAGGCCGCCGGGACCCGCGCCCACGCGCGCGAGGTCCACGCGGGCGCCGAGCGCCGCACCCGCACGCTCGCCCGCCGGCTCTCCGCCCGCGCCGCCCAGGAGCGCGGCCGCGCCGCCGAACTCGCCCAGCAGGTCACCTCGGCCGGGCACGCCGTCGCCGAGGCCGAGACCGCCCGGAGCCGCAGCTCCCTCATCGCCGCCGAACTCGCCTACCGGCACGCCTCCTTGGCCCTGACCGCCGCCGAGAAGGGCGCCGCCGCCCAGCGCCGCGAACTCACCGACGCCCGCACCCTGCACTCCGCCTGGCAGGCGGCCGAGGCGGTGCTGCGTCACCGCGCCGCGGGCGACCGCTCCGCGCGCGTGGCCGCCGCCATCCGCGAGGCCGAGCGCGACGCCGCCCCCGCCCTGGCCGCCCGCGCCGAGGCCGCCGCCGATCTCGTACGGGCCCTCGCCGCCGCCGCCGAGGAGGGCGAGCGCCACGCGGCCGAGGAGGAGGAACGCTCCACCGCCCTCCAGGACGCGAGCGAGACCGCCCACCGCGACGCCACCGCCGCCGCCACCGAGGCCCAGCGCGCCCGCAGCGAGGCCGGCCACCTGCGCCAGCGGCTCGCCGAGGTCGAGCAGGAGACCGCCGAGGCCGTCCGGGCCGGTTGGCTCGACGACACCGCGCCCGACGCCGACCCCGCCCGCGCCGCCCTCGCCGCGAGCGACGCCGAGAAGACGACCGTCGCCGCCTGGGACACGGCCCGCGACGCCGCCCGCACCGCGGCCGAGCGCGCGCGTGAGGCCGCCGGCGCGGAGTCCCGCGCCGAACTCGCCGCCGCCCGCGCCGCGGACGCCGCAGAGGCCGCCGGGAACGCCTACGACGCGGAGCGCCGCGCCGCCGAGTCCCTCGCCTCCGAGGAGCGCCTCGCCGAACTCCTCAGCCTCCCGGCCGCCGGCTCCCCGCTCCCGGGCCAGCGCGCCGCCACCGCCTCCGGCGCCGAACCCGAAGAGGACGCCGGTCCGCACTCGGAGCCCCAGGGACCCCTCACGGTCACCGAATTCGACCGGTACGCCGACGAGCTGCGCGGCCTGCTCGACCAGGCCGTCGGCTCCGCCGAGCGCCAGCTCTTCGAACTCCGCACCGCCGCCGCCGACGACTCCCGCATCCTCGGCGCCCTCGGCGACGGCGGCCTGCTGCCGCCCGGCCCCGACGTCCTCGCCACCGTCGAGTACCTCGGCGAGCACGGCATCCCCGCCCTCCCCGGCTGGCGCTACCTCGCCCAGGCCGTGGACCCCGCCGACCACGCCCGGGTCCTCGCCGCCCGCCCCGAGCTCGTCGACGGCGTCGTGATCACCGACCCCGTCTCGTACGGACGCGCGCGCGAGGTCCTCGGCACCGCCGCCCTGCTGCCCCGCTCCGCCGTCGCCGTCGGCACCGCCGCCGCCCTGCTCGCCCCCGTACCGGCTCAGGAACCGTCCGAGGACACGGGCGTCTTCCTCGTCCCGCCGAACCCGGCCATGCACGACGAGCACGCGGCCGACGAGGAGCGGCACGCACTGCGCGCCCGCGCGACCGCCCGCGACGAGGAGATCCGCAGCCTCGCCGCCCGCCTCGCCGGCGACCGCGCCCTCGCCTCCCGGATCGGCGCCTGGCGCGCCGACTGCCCGCCCGGGATGCTCGCCGAGCTCGCGTCCGTCGCCACGACCGCCCGCGAGACCGCCGAGGCCGCGGCCGCCACCCTCGACGAGGCCCGCACGGCCCGTACGGAGACCGACGAGGCCGCCGCCGAAGCCGCCCGGCTCCGGGACGAGCGCCAGGAGGCCGCCCAGCGCGCCCGCCGCGTCGCCGACGCCCTCGCGGGCCTCGCGTTCCGGCTGCGCGAGCGGTCCGCCTGGCAGGCCAAGCTCCGCGAACTCGCCGACGACGCCACCGAGGCCGAGGCCCGTGCCCAGACCTGCCTGGAGCGGGCCCGCGCCGCCGACGAGGACCGCCGCGCCACCCAGCGCGCCGCCGACGACGCCCACCGCACCGCCCGCGCCCTGCGGGCAGAGCGCGCCGAGATCGCCGGCGCCCCCGACACCCTCCCCGAGGTGGACCCGGCCGCGCCCCGCGCCGCGCTCCCCACCCTCCGCGAGGCCTACCGGGCCGCGTCCCAGCTGTACGAGAAGGTCGGCGTCGGCGCCGACCTCCGCGCCGAGCAGGCCCGCGCCGAGAGCGACGAGTCCGCCGCCCTCGCCGAGCTCGACCGCCTCACCAACAAGGTCCGCACCCGCGCCGAGCAGCTCCTGGAGTCCACCGACGGCGCCGACGGCCCGTCCCGGCAGGCCGCCGCCGCCCGCGCCGAGGCCCTGGTCCAGATGCTGGAGACCCGCGCCTCGGAGGCGAGCGAGAAGCTCGGCCGCCTCCGCGGCGAGGCCGAGCGCCTGGCCCCCGAGGACGGCGCGGCGCACACCGAGCTGCCCGAGGACCTGGTGCCCGCCGACGCCGAGCGGGCCCAGGCCCTGCTCCGTACCGCGACCACCGAACTCGCCTCCCGCACCGACGCCCTGGAGTCGGCGCGCGCCGCCCACGCCGGACTGCTCCGGGACCACCGGGCCGCCGAGGACGCGGCCGGCGGCTTCGACGAGACCGCGGCGCTGCTGAGGGACCTGCTCCGCGACCACACGGACGAGGAGCGGGAGGAGACCGAGGCGTACCCCGGCACCCTGGAGGAGGCCCGTACGACGGCCGCCGAGGCGCGGCGCGCGCTGCGCGGCTGCACCGCCGAGCTGTCCGGCGCCGACGCCGCCGTGCGCGAGGCCAGCGACATCCTCGTCCGGCACGCCAACTCCACCCGCTACGAGCAGGTCCGCACCCCCGCCCGCCAGCAGATCCGCGAACTGCCCGCGTCCGCGCTGCCCGAGCACGCCGCCAAGTGGGCCGAGGCCTTCGCGCCCCGGCTGCGGGTCCTCACCGACGAGCTGGAGCAGCTGGAGCGCAACCGGGACTCGATCGTGGACCGGCTGCGCGGCCTCGTGGAGTCCTCGCTCGCGACGCTCCGCTCCGCCCAGCGGCTCTCCCGGCTCCCCGAGGGCCTCGGCGAGTGGTCGGGGCAGGAGTTCCTGCGGATCCGCTTCGAGGAGCCCGACCAGGCCACCCTCGCCGAGCGGCTCGGCGAGGTCGTCGACGAGGCGACCCGCGCCGCCGTCAGGAAGAACTCCGACCTGCGGCGCGACGGCATGTCCCTGCTCCTCCGGGGCGTCCAGGCGGCCCTCGAACCCAAGGGCGTCTCGGTCGAGATCCTCAAGCCGGACGCGGTGCTGCGCGCCGAGCGGGTTCCCGTCGGGCAGATGGGCGACGTCTTCTCCGGCGGCCAGCTGCTCACCGCCGCCATCGCCCTGTACTGCACGATGGCGGCGCTCCGCTCCAACGACCGGGGCCGCGACAAGCACCGGCACGCGGGCACGCTGTTCCTCGACAACCCGATCGGCCGCGCCAACGCCACGTACCTCCTGGAGCTCCAGCGGGCCGTGTCGGACGCGCTGGGCGTCCAGCTCCTCTACACGACGGGCCTGTTCGACACGACCGCGCTCGCCGAGTTCCCGCTGGTGATCCGGCTGCGCAACGACGCGGACCTGCGGGCCGGACTGAAGTACATCAGCGTGGAGGAGCACCTGCGGCCGGGGCTGCCGCAGGCCGGCGCGGAGGGCGAGACGATCCACGGCGAGATCACGGCGACGCGGATGTTCCGCCGCCACCAGTCCGACGACCCGGCGCCGACGGACAAGGGCTAGTACAGACGGTGAGCGGCCCGGCCCCCGACCGGGGACCGGGCCGCTCACCGCTGTTCAGACCGCTTCGGAGCCGGTTCACGCCGCTTCGGAGCGGGTTCAGACCGATTCGGCGCCGTTCACGCCGCTCGGGAGCCGTTCACGCCGCTTCGGAGAGCGGCGTCGCCTCCGTACGGCCCTCGTCGCGCCGCGCCCGGATCGGCGGACGCGCCGTGCTGCTCGGCTCCGACACCACGCCGTTGCGCTGACGCCACACCTGACGGGTGATCCAGACGTCGAGGACGCTCCAGGTGGCCACGACGGTCGAGGCCACCGCCGTGACGGTCATCGGAAACGCCAGCCAGGCGCCCGCGACCGTGCAGAAGAAGGCCACCACGCCCTGGACGAGTGTCACCGAGGTGATCATCACGGCCCGTACGGCGGCGTTGCGCACCGGATCGGGCATCCGCCGTCGGCCCCGATCGTCCTCCACCCACAACTGCCGGGCCGACCGTGCCTCGTGTTCCATTGTCCTGTCACTCCCCACCACTGAACGACTTCAGGGGTGGCTGCCCGTCTTGAGCCCCTTTACACGGACAGAACCCTCCCCGTACGTATTGACGCACGAGAGAGGGAAAAGGTTTCGCCCGGGTGGGGACGAACGCACGACAAGTCCTGGCGGAACGAACAGTTCCAGCCATCCCCGCAGGCCGGAGAAATGGCACACCATCAGGTGTCCTACGCCACAGTGACCAATCCCAACTCCCGTAATACCAGGACATCTCATGATCAACGCTCACTCGACAGGCTGAAAATAGCCCGGACACGCCTTCGGGATGGCCGTGATGCAGTAGTAGGCTCGCGCCGCCGTTTGTTGAAATTCAAGGTTGACGCCGCGTGTTGACGCCGGACGTCACGAACGTGAAGGACCCCCGTGGCTCAACGGGGGCCGAGCTGGGGGAGGCCATGCGCTTTCGCGGGAAGTCCATCCGCAGGAAGATCGTGGCGTTGCTGCTCGTACCGCTCGTCTCCCTCACCGGACTCTGGGGTTTCGCCACGGTCCTGACGGGCCGCGAGGCCAACCAGCTCCTCGACGTCGGCTACATCGTCGACAAGGTCGGCTACCCCCTGGAGGACACCGCCCGCGTCATCCAGATCGAACGCCGGCAGTCGCTCGTCTACCTCGCCGACCCCCGGGGCTCCGACGCCCTCGCCTCCCTGCGGGAGACCCGCCGCGCCACCGACCGGCAGATCGCCCGCATCCGCGCCAACGCCGCCGACCCCGGCGTGCGCGACACGATGCGGCCCGTCACCACCCAAAGGCTCAACTCCCTCCTCGACGCGCTCGACGGCCTCGCCTCGCTGCGCCGCTCCGTCGAGAAGCGCGGCATCGGCCGCATGCAGGCCCTCGAGTTCTACAACCGGCTCGTCGACCCCTGCTACAGCTTCCTCGTCACCCTCCACGCCCTCGAGAACGTGGAGATGGACAAGCAGGGCCGCGCCCTCGTCGGCATCACGCGCGCGCGGGAGCTGCTCTCCCGCGAGGACGCCCTCGTCCTCTCCGCGCTCGTCGCGGACCGCGTCACCACCGAGGAGATCCGCGCGATCTCCGACCTCGTCGCCAACCGCAAGCAGTTCTACGAGGTCAACCTCGAACTCCTGCCCGCCGCCGAGCGCGAGCACTTCGAGAAGTACTGGCGCAGCCCCGACACCCAGCCGCTGCGCAAGGCCGAGAACGAGATCATCGACGAGGGCCCCACCGACAGCCCGCGCGCCATCACCGCCGAGCGCTGGCAGGACCAGGCGAGCCCCGTCCTCGACGACCTGGCCCGCGAGAACACCGCCGCCGGCGACCGCTACCAGGACCGCGTCCAGCCCGCCGCGTACAGCGTCCTCCTCAAGGTCGGCGTCGCCGGTGTCCTCGGCTTCCTCGCCCTGCTCGCCTCGGTCATCATCTCCGTCCGCATCGGCCGCGAACTCATCCGCGACCTGCGCCGCCTGCAGAAGGAGGCCCAGGAGGTCTCCGGCGTCCGGCTGCCCAGCGTCATGCGCCGCCTCGCCGCCGGCGAGCAGGTCGACGTCGGCACCGAGGTGCCCCACCTGCGGTACGGGGAGGACGAGGTCGGCCAGGTCGGCCAGGCCCTCAACACCCTCCAGCGCGCGGCCGTCGAGGCCGCCGTCAAGCAGGCCGAACTGCGGCGCGGCGTCTCCGAGGTGTTCGTCAACCTGGCCCGCCGCAACCAGGTCCTGCTCCACCGCCAGCTGACGCTCCTCGACACCATGGAGCGGCGCACGGAGGACACCGACGAACTGGCCGACCTCTTCCGGCTCGACCACCTCACCACCCGTATGCGCCGGCACGCCGAGGGCCTCGTCATCCTGTCCGGCGCCGCCCCCTCCCGGCAGTGGCGCAAGCCCGTCCAGCTCATGGACGTCGTCCGCGCCGCCGTCGCCGAGGTCGAGGACTACGAGCGGATCGAGGTGCGCCGGCTGCCCCGCCTCGGCGTGGGCGGCCCCGCGGTCGCGGACCTCACCCACCTCATCGCCGAACTCCTCGAGAACGCGACCGTGTACTCGCCCCCGCACACCGCCGTCCAGGTGCTCGGCGAGCGGGTCGCCAACGGCTTCACCCTGGAGATCCACGACCGCGGCCTCGGAATGAACCCCGACGCCCTGCTCGACGCCAACCTCCGGCTCGCCGAGACCCCCGAGTTCGAGCTCTCCGACACCGACCGTCTCGGCCTCTTCGTCGTCAGCCGTCTCGCCCAGCGCCAGAACGTCCGGGTCTCGCTCCAGACCTCCCCGTACGGAGGGACCACCGCGGTCGTCTTCATCCCGGCCGCGCTGCTCACCGACGCGCCCGAGACCCAGGGCGCCGGATTCCGGCTCGACCGCAAGACCCTGGAACGCCCCGGGCGGACCGACGACACGTCCTCCGACGGCACCCTGCCCGTCCGCAGGCCGGCCCTCACGAAGGTCCCGGACGTCACCGAGGCCCCCGGACCGCTGGACGGCCCCGTGGAGCTGGAGGCACCACTCGGCACCGAGGACTTCGACGCCCTCCTCGACCGGTCCGCGGACCTCCTCGACAGCGACAGCGAGCGCGGCGGCCTCTTCCGGCCCCGCGACCGGCGCCGCACCGGACTCGCGCCCGCCGGCGAGCAGCACGAGCAGGCCCCGGACCGCACGGCCGGCCGCGGCGAGCAGGACGCGGCCGCCGACGGCCCGACCCTCGTCCCCGTGCAGCTGCCGCGCCGCCGCACCCCGACGCTCGTCGTGGACCACGGCCGCCGCCTCGACGAGCCCGACGGCGCCCACGCGCAGCCGGACCGCGCGCACCCCCAGCCGGGCCGCGCCCACGCGCCGGCCGAACGCTCCCAGCCGCAGCCGGACCGCGCGCACCCGCAGGACCACCGGGCGGACTTCCCGCACGCGGACCGGCGGAGTCTCCCGCAGGACGACCGGCGGGGCCTGCTGCCGGCGCCGGGCGCCGGACCCACCCTCGTACCCGTACCACCGGAGGGTCCCGTGCCGCCGGAGAGCCCGGAGCCGTTCGGCGGCCTGCCGCGGCGGGTCCGCCAGGCCAGCCTCGCGCCGCAGCTGCGCGAGGCCGAGGGGCCGGCCGGCCGCGGGGCGGGAACCCGCGCCGACGCCCGTACGGGCACCGGGACGCCGTCCGACGGACCCGACTCCTTCGAGCGCGACGCCGAGGAGGTACGCGCGCGCATGGCCGCCATGCAGCGCGGCTGGCAGCGCGGCCGGCGGGACACCACAGAGCCGGACGACCCGACAGCACCAGGAACGACACCCGAGGGGGACGGTCGATGACCGCACCGAACGCCGCAGCACCCAGCACGACCTCCGGACACGGACACGGGAACGGCGAGCTGAACTGGCTCCTCGACGAGCTCGTCCAGCGCGTCGGGTCGATCCGGAAGGCCCTGGTGCTCTCCAGCGACGGACTCCCCACCGGTGCCTCCCAGGAGCTGACCCGGGAGGACGGCGAGCACCTCGCCGCCGTGGCCTCCGGATTCCACAGCCTCGCCAAGGGCGTCGGCCGCCACTTCGAGGCGGGCAAGGTCCGCCAGACCGTCGTCGAGCTGGAGGACGCGTTCCTCTTCGTGACGGCCGCCGGCGACGGCAGCTGCCTGGCGGTGCTCGCGGACGCCGACTCGGACGTCGGCCAGGTCGCCTACGAGATGACGCTGATGGTGAAGCGGGTCGGGGCCCACCTCACGACGGCTCCCCGGACCGGTCTGCCCTCGGGAGGGTGAGTGGGACGGCATGAGTGACGCAGCCGATCGCAACCGGCCGGAGCGGGGCCAGACCCCCGGCCCGCACCACTGGTTCGACGACGAGGCCGGGCCGGTGGTCCGTCCGTACGCGATGACCCGCGGCCGGACGAGCGCCGCCACCCGCCACCGGCTCGACCTGATCGCGGTGGTCGTTCCCGAGCCCGCCGCCGACGACCCCGGCCGGGACCAGACCCTCTCCCCGGAACACGTGGAGATCGTCGAACGCTGCTCCGAGCAGCCCCAGTCGATCGCCGAGCTCGCCGCCGGACTCGACCTCCCCGTCGGGGTGGTCAGGGTCCTCGTCGGCGACCTCGTCGAGGACGAACTCGTCCATGTGACCCGCCCCGTTCCGCCGGCCGAGCTGCCGGACGTGAGCATTCTTCGCGAGGTGATCAATGGCCTTCGGGCGCTCTAGCCGCAAGAAGCCCTTCGTCGAGCCGGTGACCCTGAAGATCCTCGTCGCAGGCGGGTTCGGGGTCGGCAAGACGACACTGGTGGGCGCGGTCAGCGAGATCAGGCCCCTGCGGACGGAGGAGATGCTCAGCGAGGCGGGGCGGCCCGTCGACGACCTGCACGGCGTCGAGACCAAGACGACCACCACGGTCGCCATGGACTTCGGCCGGATCACCCTCCGCGAGGACCTCGTCCTGTACCTCTTCGGCACCCCGGGGCAGGACCGCTTCTGGTTCCTCTGGGACGAGCTGGCCCAGGGGGCCCTGGGCGCGATCGTCCTCGCGGACACCCGGCGCCTGGAGGACAGCTTCGCCGCCATCGACTACTTCGAGCGGCGCGGCATCCCCTTCACGGTGGCCGTCAACTGCTTCGAGGGCGCCCAGCGGTTCCCGGCGGAGAGCGTGCGCGGCGCGCTCGACCTGGATCCCGAGGTGGAGCTGCTGATGTGCGACGCCCGGGACCGCGAGTCCGTGAAGAACGTGCTCGTGGCGGTCGTCCAGCACGCCCTCGTCCTCGCGGACCGGACCCCCTCGGCCGCCACCACCTGACGGCTCGGTGCTCGGCGGTGGTCAGCGCACCGCCACCACCGCCGAGCCGTGCCCGAACAGGCCCTGGTTCGCGGTGATCCCGGCCCGTGCCCCCGGCACCTGCCGGTCGCCCGCCGTGCCCCGCAGCTGCCAGGTCAGCTCGCAGACCTGGGCGATCGCCTGGGCGGGCACCGCCTCTCCGAAGGAGCCGAGGCCGCCGCTGGTGTTGACCGGCAGGCGCCCGCCGAGCGCCGTGGCGCCGTCCCGCAGCAGCTTGGCCCCCTCGCCCGGCGCACACAGCCCGATGTCCTCGTACCACTCCAGTTCCAGGGCGGTGGACAGGTCGTACACCTCCGCCAGGGACAGGTCCTCGGGCCCGATCCCCGCCTCCTCGTAGGCGGCGCGGGCGATCGAGGCGCGGAAGGTGTGCGGGGCGGGGGAGACGGCGGCCGCCGAGTCGGTCGCGATGTCGGGGAGGTCGAGCACCGCCTTGGGGAACGTGGGGGAGACGGTGGACACCGCACGGACCCGGACCGGGTCGGGGTGTCCGTGACGTCGAGCGAAGTCCATGCTGGACAGGACGAGCGCGGCGCCCCCGTCCGAGGTGGCGCAGATGTCGAGGAGCCGCAGCGGATCGGCGACGACGGCTGAGGCCGCGACCTCCTCGGCGGTCACCCGCGCGCGGTAGCGGGCCAGCGGATTGAGCGCGCCGGCCGCCGCGTTCTTCACCTTCACCTGGGCGAAGTCCTCGGCCGTGTCTCCGTACAGCGCCATCCTGCGGCGCGCGTAGAGCGCGAAGTACGCCGGGTTGGTCGCACCGAGCACCCGGAACCGCAGCCAGTCCGGATCGCCGGGCCGCTCGCCGCCGGCCGGGGCGAGGAACCCCTTCGGCGTCGAGTCCGCGCCGACGACCAGGACCACGTCCGCGAGGCCCGCCAGGATCTGGGCCCGGGCGGTCCCGATGGCCTGGGCGCCCGAGGCGCAGGCGGCGTACACGCTGGTGACCCGCGCCCCCTGCCAGCCGAGGGCCTGGGCGAAGGTCGCCCCCGCCACGTACCCCGGGTATCCGCAGCGCATGGTGTCCGCGCCGACGACCGAGCCGATGTCGGACCACTCCAGACCGGCGTCGGCGAGCGCGGCGCGGGCGGCGGCCGTCCCGTACGAGACGAAGCTCCGCCCCCATTTGCCCCAGGGGTGCATCCCGGCCCCGAGCACGGCGATGTCGTTCACGACCGCTCCTCCCGCTGCGCCGCTGCCACCGGCCGCCAGTTCCAGGTGGTCCAGGTGTGCTGTTCGTCCTCGTTGAGGACACCGGGCACCACCTCGACCTCCGTCCCGACGGCGAGGTCGGCCGTGGACACGCCGGGCGCCGCCTGCCCGAGCACCACCATCGCCTCGGCCGCCAGCTCGACCGCGACGAGGGTGTACGGCTCCCAGGGCGCGTCCGGGTCGGAGACGTACGGGGCGGGCGGACGGTACCGGCCGTCGGTGTACGACCAGACCCGGCCGCGCGGCGAGAGCGGAATCTCCGCCAGCTCTCCGCCGCCCGGGCAGCCGGGGTTGCGGCACCAGTCGTCCTCGCGCGGGAAGAAGACCGACGCGCAGGCCGTGCAGCGGGTGCCGAGCAGCCGGAACTCCGCCTCCGGCACGGTGTCGTCGGTGAACCACCCGGCCACCACCGGTCTGCGCGTCCGTGCCATCGGGACCTCCCGTGATCTGACGAAGCGTCAGAAGTCTGCCACGGGAGGCCGGTACTGAGAAGGGCTCAGTGTCCGGCCACCGACCTCCGCGCCACCGGGAAGTCGAAGAACGTGCTCGGGAACGGCTCCGGCTTGAACGTGAAGTGCCACCACTCCTCGGGCAGGTTCACGAAGCCCTGCTCGGCGAGGGCGCCCTTGAGCACCTGCCGGTTGGCCCGCTGCGTGCCCTGGATCCGCGGGTCGTCGGTGTGCGAGCGCGTGTCGAAGCAGTCGTACCCGGTCCCCATGTCCACGGAGTTGTCCGGGAACCGCTCCGCCCGGGGGGCCCAGCACTCCACCAGCTCCTCACCCGGCACGTACGCGCGCGTGGGCACGGCCGGCAGCCGCACGATCGTCAGATCGACCGTCGAGCCCCGGCTGTGCCCGGACTTCTCAGCGATGTAACCGTCCGCGAACAGCCTCGACTTGTCGACGAGCGGATAGAACTCCTTCTTCATCCGCTCGTCCTCCAGGTCCTTCGCCCAGCGCACGAAATGGTCCACGGCCCGCTGAGGCCGGTAGCAGTCGTACACCTTCAGCGTGTACCCCCGGGCGAGCAGCCGGACCTGCGCGCGGTGCAGCGCCTCGGCGGCGGGGCGGGTCAGGATGCACAACGGCTGGCGGTAGCCGTCCACCGGCTCGCCGACGAAGTTGTGCTCGGTCGTGTAGCGCATCTCCTGGAGGATCGTCCGGTCCACGGAGCTGAGCGCCACGAACTCCCGTGGCGCCTTGGGTTCCGGCGCGGCCGAGGCCGGGGGAGCGGGTGCGGCGACGGTGCCGGTGAAGGCCAGCAGCCCGGCCGCGGCCGTGACGGCGAGGGTACGGAGAGCGGTTGCGAGTCCTGTCATGCGCACCGTCTATCAGTTCCGGCAGCGCCGGGAAAGGGTGATCGCATACGGTCGGGCCGTGAAGGTCACTCCTGTGAAGGTCACCCTCTGATGGACACCCCTGTGAAGGGCACTCCCTGATGGACACCTCTGTGAAGGGCACCCTCTGATGGACACCTACTGCTCCGCCTGCGGCGCCGCCCACCTGCCCGACGCGGGCTGGCCCCGCACGTGCCCGGCCTGCGGCCACACCGCCTACCGCAACCCGCTGCCCGTCGCCGTCGCCCTCCTCCCCGTCACCGACGGAACGGGAACGGGCCTCGTCGTCATCACCCGCACCATCGAACCCGCGCGGGGCGGAGTCGCGCTGCCCGGGGGCTTCATCGACCACGGCGAGGACTGGCGTGCCGCCGTGGCCCGCGAACTCCGCGAGGAGACCGGCATCCCCGCCTCGGCCGAGGAGGTCCGCCTCGCCGACGCGATGAGCTCCCCGGCGGGCCACCTCCTCCTCTTCGGCCTCCTCCCGCCCCGCCCGGCCGCGGAACTCCCGTCGTCCACCCCGACGGACGAGACGAGCGGCCACCACCTGCTCCGTACTCCCGAGGAGCTGGCCTTCCCGCTCCACACGGAGGCGGCACGGAAGTGGTTCGGCGGCGCCTACGGGTGACCGGTATCCAGGGGGTCAGACGGGCGGCATCAGATCGCTCTCGCTGATGGTGTACGTCAGCAGGGGGTAGATGAAGTCCGTTTCCTGGTTCTCACGACGCCGTAGCCGGTAGAACTCGCGCCTCTGCTCATCGTCGGCCGCCATGAGGCGCTCACCCTGCGGGAGGTAGACATGTCCGTCGCGAAACCGAACCAAGGTCTTCGACGTTCGAAAGGTCACTCCCAGCCATGGGTTGTCCGCCGCCCGGGCGGGCGCGTCCAAGACGATTCTGTGCCTGAGCCGCCGATTCGAGTCGACGGAGAACGCGACGACACTGTTGTGGACGAGAGGGATCTCGAAGTTCTCGCCACCGGCCCCCTTCGACTCGAAGACCAGCTTCCTCGGCGGGCTCGCTTCGGGATCTCGGTAGCAGGAGAAGACGGCGATGAACGACTCGTCGGCCAGATCGAGGGCTTGGTCGGAATGTCCGCCCATGGTGGTGTAGGCGTTCGTGTAGCACTCGATGAGGGCGTTGTTGAAGCCGACCGAAAACGGCGCACGCTCTTGGATCTGTTGCGCCAGCCGTTCGTGCACCGCCCGGAAACGCTGCGTCGGGCTGCCGTATCGAGTGGTGGTCCGTACGAGAGGCACACCACCCGCCTCGTCGATCCTGGTCAGCACGGCGCCTCGCCGGCCTTTTCCCACGTCTTCCCAATGGGTCGACGCGGAAAGCTCCGCAAAGAGATTCCCCTCGGTCGGCAGAGTGAACGAGAGGACATCGTCCGAGATCCTAGATCCGAGGGGCAATGTAGTCTCCCGTGTTCATGCTGAAGAGGAATTCGTCGCCGTAGTCGATGAAGGACGAGGTCCTGTTCTCCTCGGCGTACAGCCTGCGCAGCTCGTTCATGCCGTCCGGTGTGGGTGGCCCCAGCTCCAACAGATCTCCGGCCACCTTGAGGAACGTGCGGCCGTCCTTGTGAACGGCTTCGGCGCCCGAACAGCGCACCACGTACCCCAGGCGGGTCGGGAGCAACTCCGCGTCCAACGGCGAGGGCCGGATTTCGTGCGTATACAGGCGGTTGGTGGACAGCGGCATGAAGAAGACGGAGCCGGGGTGGAGTGTCACGGTGAACTGCGGGGGGAGCGCGACACCGTCGCGGCCTTCGGCCGGCTCCTTGAGGCGAAAGTGGAGTCTGGTCAGCCCGCTGACACCCTTCACGCCGTAGTCGAAGGCGTCTTCGGCCAGGGGCTGCAGCTTGTCGAGCCCGTCGTAGAACGTGCAGAAGGCCATGACGCCGTTGACGGGCATGTCCTTGGTCTTGTCGGCATGGGACGAGATCCTGGCCTTGGACTGCTTGCGCTCGGACGTGGCACGGGTGTTGTGGTAGATCTGCGCGAGCACGTGATTGAGCGGTGCCTGGTTCCGGAAGACGGCGGCGGCCTCACGGTTCAGAGCCTCGACGATGCGCGTGTCGGTCGGGCGGAAGCTCTCGGTCGGTCCCGAGAGGTTCGTGGAGCACCGCAGCAGGCGGAAATGCAGTTCGTCACCGTCTTGCGTGACGGGCGTCAGATAGATTCCGCTGCGTTGGGCTGTTCCGGGCTTGGTGGACTCCGTCAGGGACTGGAACGCGTGCTCCGCACGGATCCGTCCGAAGTGATCGGCGTCGAGTTCGAAGAATCGGCGGTAGTACACGCCGACGCCGTGCACGCGGACGGGAACCCGGCCGAGGTCGACGAGAGTCCAGGGTTCGTCGACGTCCTCGCGGTGACCGTGTGACAGCTCCCTGATGACGAACACCCGGGCAGCCGCATACAGGTGGCGGCCGCTGATCCCGGATATGTCGCCACACAGGTAGACGGTCTTCTGCGTGAGGTCGGGCGAACCGGAAACAAGCTCCTCCGGAGTGATCGTGGACCCGAGGAAGTCCCTGATCACGTCATTGTCCCGCAACGTCGAAGGCGCGACCAAGATGTTGTTCGCGTCCTCGATCGAGGCTTCTGCCGACTCTGTCGTGTGCATCAAACGGTACCTGTCATTCGCAGATCCTGGTCGATCGCTCAAACGGTGGACATGGCAATGGCCCGCGCTTTCATCGGCGTTGCGAAGCGCGGACGAAAGGATACGGATCTTGGATTGGCCTCCTGGATCCGCCCCCTCACAGCCCCCGCACCACCACCGGAAGTCCCACCGCCTCGACCCCCTCCTCCGTGACGCGCTCCACCACCACCCTGCCGTCCACGAGCCGTGACTGGTACCGCTCGATCGCGGCCGCCTCCCAGCCGTCCCCGGTGTCCCGCACGACGAGCCCGCCACCGGTCCGCCCCGCGGCCGGCGCCCACACCTCCAGGGCCGGCTCACCCCCCTCGCCCCGTACGGGAAGCACGGCACCCGCCCGGGCCAGGACCGGCACCCGGGAGAGCGGCGCGTCGAGCAGCACCTGCCCCGGACCCTCGTACGCCTGGCCCGTCGCCGTGTCGTACCAGCGTCCGCGCGGCAGCCGCACCGCCCGCCGGTCCGCGCCCCGCGTCAGGACCGGGGCCACGAGCAGCGCGTCACCGAGGAGGAAGGCGTCCTCGCAGTCGCGCAGGACCCGGTCCTCGGGCGTCCCCCACCACACCGGACGGACGTACGGCGCGCCCGTCATCCGGGCCAGCCGGGCCAGTGTCGTGAAGTACGGCCGCAGCCGCTCCCGTTCGGCCAGCGCCACGCGCGCGTGCTCCAGGACCTCGGGGCCGAACTCCCACGGCTCCCGCCGCCCCGCGTCGATCGCCGCGTGCGTACGGAAGAGGGGAAGCCACGCGCCCAGCTGGTACCAGCGCAGGAACAGCTCCGGCGAAGGACTGCCGTCGAAACCGCCCACGTCCGGCCCCGAGTAGGGCACCCCGCACAGCCCCAGCCCCAGGACGAGGGAGAGCGAGGCCCGCAGCCCCGGCCACCCCGTCGACACGTCGCCGGACCACGTGCCGCCGTACCGCTGCATGCCCGCCCAGCCGGAGCGCGAGAAGAGGAACGGCCGCTCGTCGGGCCGCAGCCGGCGCAGCCCCTCGTACCCGGCCCGGGCCATCGTGAGCCCGTACACGTTGTGCGCCTCCCGGTGGTCGCCGCCCCGGCCCTCCAGCACGTGCCGCGCCGAACGGGGCAGGGTCGGATCGCCGAAGGGGACGAAGGACACCGGCTCGTTCATGTCGTGCCACACCCCGGCGAAGCCCTGCCGCAGCCGCTCCTCGTACAGGCCGCCCCACCACTCCCGCACCGCCGGATCGGTGAAGTCCGGGTAGGCGCACTCGCCCGGCCACACCACCCCGCGCACCTCCTGGCCCCGCGCGTCCTTGACGAAGGCGTCCACCGCCGACCCACCGTCGTACACCTGATCACCCGGCTCCGCCTTCACCGCCGGGTCCACGATCGACACCAGGCGCACGCCCTGCTCCCGCAGCTCCTCCGCGAGCCCCGGCAGATCGGGGAACCGCTCCCGGTCGACGGTGAACACCCGGTGCCCGTCGTAATGATCGATGTCCAGGTGTACGGCGGACAGCGGGAGCCCCCGCTCCCGGTAGCCGGCCACCACCCGCCGCACCTCCCGCGCGCTGCCGAAGCCCCAGCGGGCGTGCTGCGGCCCGAGCGCCCAGGACGGCGGCAGCGCGGGCGCGCCCGTCAGCGCCGCCCAGCCGTGCAGTACGCGCGCGGGGGTGCCGACGACCACCCAGCAGCGCAGCGGCCCGCCCGTCATCCGCACCTCGCTGGTCCCCGGCCGGTCGTGCCCGGACCCGGCACCTTCCTCGCCCTCGGCCAGGGTGACCCGGCCGTCCCAGGAGTTGTCGTGGAACGCCAGGTGCGTACCGGCGTCCGAGACCACGAACTGCACGGGCATGGTCAGGTAGAGCGGATCGTCCCCGGGGCCGAAGCCGCCCTTGGGATCGGTGTTCCACAGCCGGTAAGAGCCGTCCCGCAGGCGCGGGCCGGCCGCCCGCCCGCCGAGCCCGAAGAACCGCGCGTCGGCCGGCACCTCGCTGCGCTGCACCCAGCGCGCGGCCCCCGACGCCACCGGACCTTCACCGTCGCCCGCCACCGGCTCCCACCAGCGCGGCGGAAGGTCCCGGCGGAGCAGCACCCCGCCCGGCGTCCGGAGCTCCACCGCCCCGTGCCGCGAGACCGTCACCGTCACCCGCTCCGAGACGATCCGCCAGCCGCCGTCGGTGTCCGGTTCGAGCGAGGCCCGCGGATCGGCGTCGGGCGCCTCGCCGGCCAGGGCGTACGAGGGAAGCGGCTCGGCACCGTCCCACCCCCAGAACACCGTGCCGCCCGACGACACGCGGATCCGGAGCGAGGACCGGGCGAACCGGACGGTCCCCCCGCCCGGAGCCGCCGCCGCCTCCACCGCGAGCCCGGGCACCCTGGCCCGCTCCGCCCCCGCGGGCGGCAGCCCCCACGCGTCCGTACGCCGCTGCCGCCACGCCGACCGCACCGCGCGCAAGCCCTGCACCGAACCGAAAACCTTGATCGAACGCACCAGTTCACGACCGTCCATGCAGCTCACCCTGCCACCCGTCGGAGCCTGAACAGGCTCCGTTCAACTGCCGTTCACCCGTGGTGGGAGCACATGTTCAACCGCCCGACCATGGGCGGGCAGACCTGGTGCGAAAGACGATCACATGGCATCGTCCTGTCAGCCGCGTCACGCGCACACCCCAGCACGTGCGCGAGACACACGCAGACCCGCGTACAGCCAGGGAGCCGCCCCAATGACATCAGCAGCGCCGACCGAGCCGCTCTGGCAGCCGGACGAGGAACGCATCGCCACGGCCGCCGTCACCCGCTTCCAGGCCTGGGCCGCTGAACACCACGGCGCCCCTGCCGAGGGCGGGTACCCGGCGCTCCACCGCTGGTCGGTCGAGGAGCTCGAAACCTTCTGGCAGGCCGTCGTCGAGTGGTTCGACCTCCGCTTCTCGACCCCCTACGAGCGGGTGCTCGGCGACCGCTCCATGCCCGGTGCCGACTGGTTCCCCGGAGCCACCCTCAACTACGCCGAGCACGCCCTGCGCGCCGCCGACGAGCGGCCCCATGACACGGCCCTGCTCCATGTGGACGAAACACAGGAGCCCACGCCGGTCACCTGGGGCGAGCTCCGCCGCCAGGTCGCCTCCCTCGCGGCCGAACTGCGCGCCCTCGGCGTGAACCCCGGCGACCGCGTCAGCGGCTACCTGCCCAACATCCCGCAGTCCGTCGTGGCGCTCCTCGCCACCGCCGCGGTCGGCGCCGTGTGGACCTCCTGCGCCCCCGATTTCGGCGCCCGCAGCGTCCTCGACCGCTTCCAGCAGGTCGAGCCCGTCGTCCTCTTCACCGTCGACGGCTACCGCTACGGCGGCAAGGAGCACGACCGCCGGGACACCGTCGCCGAACTGCGCGCCGAGCTCCCCACCCTCCGCGCCGTCGTCCACATCCCGCTCCTCGGCACCCCGGCCCCCGAAGGCACCCTCGCCTGGACCGACCTCGTCGCCGCCGACGCCGAGCCCGTCTTCGAGCAGGTGCCGTTCTCCCACCCGCTGTGGGTCCTGTACTCCTCCGGCACGACCGGCCTGCCGAAGGCGATCGTCCAGTCCCAGGGCGGCATCCTCGTCGAGCACGTCAAGCAGCTGGGCCTGCACTGCGACCTCGGCCCCGAGGACGTGTTCTTCTGGTACACCTCCACCGGCTGGATGATGTGGAACTTCCTCGTCTCCGGCCTCCTCACCGGCACGACCGTCGTCCTGTACGACGGCAGCCCCGGCTACCCCGACACCGCGGCCCAGTGGCGCGTCGCCGAACGCACCGGCGCCACCCTGTACGGCACCTCCGCCGCGTACGTGATGGCCTGCGCGAAGGCGGACGTCCACCCCGGCCGGGACTTCGACCTCTCCGCCGTGAAGTGCGTCGCCACCACCGGCTCGCCGCTGCCCCCCGACGGCTTCCGCTGGCTCCACGACGAGGTCCGCGAGAACCTGTGGATCGCCTCCGTCAGCGGCGGCACGGACGTCTGCTCCTGCTTCGCGGGGGCCGTCCCCACGCTGCCCGTCCACATCGGCGAGCTCCAGGCGGCGGGCCTCGGCACCGACCTCCAGTCCTGGGACCCCTCCGGGAAGCCCCTGATCGGCGAGGTCGGCGAACTCGTCGTCACCAACCCCATGCCGTCCATGCCGATCCACTTCTGGAACGACCCCGACGGCAGCCGCTACCGCGACAGCTACTTCGAGATGTTCCCGGGCGTCTGGCGCCACGGTGACTGGATCACCATCACGGACCACGGCTCGGTCGTCATTCACGGCCGCTCCGACTCCACCCTGAACCGCCAGGGCGTCCGGATGGGAAGCGCCGATATCTATGAGGCCGTCGAACGCCTCCCCGAGATCCGCGAGTCCCTGGTCATCGGCCTGGAGGAGCCCGACGGCGGCTACTGGATGCCGCTCTTCGTGCACCTCGTGGAGGGCGCCACCCTGGACGAGGAGCTGATCGACCGCATCAAGCGGACGATCCGCAGCGAACTCTCCCCGCGCCACGTCCCCGACGAGATCATCGAGGTCCCGGGCGTCCCGCACACCCTCACGGGCAAGCGGATCGAGGTCCCGGTCAAGCGCCTCCTCCAGGGCACCCCCCTGGCCAAGGCGGTCAACGCCGGCTCGGTCGACGACCTCGGCCTCCTCCACTTCTACGAGACCCTCGCGGCCAACCGCCGCGGCTGAGCGCACGAACGGGGCCCGCAGATCCGTCCGGATCGGCGGGCCCCGGGGCGTTTCCGGTCAGCCCTTCGGCAGCTCGCCGGGCGCCGGGGCGGCCGCCTTGGCCAGCACTGCCGAGACTCCGAGAACCGTCCCCGCCCGCCCGGCCGAGGTGGTCCCGGTGAGGACGGTGCGCTCACCGAGGAACGCCGACGTCGTGCGGTCGAAGATCCACTGGGTCTGCTCGCCGTGGGCGGTACGGGCCACGGCGACGCCCTCACGGCCGGCCGCGTCCTTCGCGGACGGCAGGACGGTCACTCCGGGGATCCGCGCCGCCGCCCCGTACAGCGCGGCGGTGACCTTCGGCGGAGCCCAGGTCTCGGCGAGCAGGGTCCCGATCGCGGTGAACGCCCGCTGATCGGCGTCGCCCTCGGCCGCCCGCGTCTGGTCCCGGATCAGGCGCAGCAGCACGTCCGGATCCGTGGGGAGCGTCGCCACGTACGCGTGGGTCGGGTTCGTGACCGAGGGCGGCGCCGCCTCCATGGCGATCTTCCTGGGCGTCGCCCCGGGACGCTCCAGCTCGTACACGGGCAGCTCGGCGCCGAGCTCGGTGTCGGCGGCACCGGGCTCGCGCAGCAGGCCCGGCCGGCTGCCGTCGACGGAGAGCCACACCTCGCGCTGATGCGCGGGCGGCAGTGTGGCGGGACCGCCGGCCGCGTCACGCCCCGCGTGGGCGACGAGGCTCTTGACGTAGACGTATCCACCGGGCCGGGCGTCCGGCGCGGGGGCGGCGGCCGCGGCGAGCGCGGCGTCCGACAGCACCCGCACGGCCCCGGGCGAGGCGGGCGGCTCGGCCGAGATACGGCCCGGGGACCCGGGAGCTCCGCCCTGGGGCGCGAGCACGACGACACCGGCGACGACCGCGCAGGCGGCCACGGGCGCGGCGATCCAGCCGAGCCGGAGCCCCCGGCGCGGCCGGCGCGCACGGACGGGGCGGGCCGTCGCACCGTCACCGGCGGCCAGGGCGGTCCGCAGGACGGCGTGCCTGAGGTGCTGACTGCGCTCCGCCGTCAGGTCGGGCACCGGCGGCGGGGGCAACAGCTCGGCGAGCTCGGCACGCAGGAGCTCGTCCGCGTCGGCGTGCGGCGGTCGGGGGGCGAAGGCGTTCATGCCTGGTTCTCCTGGGTCGGTCGGGGCGCGAGGGCCGGGCGGACGGTCGCGTAGGCGGTCGAGGGATGTGGTGCGGCCGCGGAGGCGGGCGAGCCGATCGGATGGGCCACGGAAGCGGGCGAGGTCTTCGGATCGGTCGCGTAGGCGGTCGAGGGATGTGGTGCGGCCGCGGAGGCGGGCGAGCCGATCGGATCGGTCACGGACGCAACCGAGGCCTGCGGATCCGCCGCATGGGCGGGCGAGGAGCGCGGTGCGTCGACGGAAGCGGGCGAGCCGAGCCGTGCGGCGGCGGTCCCTGGCACGGGTCGTTCCGGCCCCGCCCCGGCTGCTCCGGATCCGCGTACACCCTCGGCGGCGCGAGGCGAGCTCCCCGCCCGAGCCGGGGCGTCGGCGGAAGCCGCTCGTACGGTCGAGCGGCGGACCGCGACCGCGGCGGACCGTTCCCGGCGCCGCGCCGCGCGCAGTTCGGCCTCGGCGAGCTTCCGGAGCCGTTCACGGGCCCGCGATAGCCGGGAGCGGACGGTGCCGACCGGGACTCCCAGGGCCTCCCCGGCCGCGGCGTAGTCCAGACCCGCCCACACCACGAGGGTGAAGACCTCGCGCTCGCGCCGCTTGAGCTTGCCGAGCGCCGCGCGGGCCGCACGGATCTGCTCCCCGTCCGTCATCCGGGCGAGGACGTCGTCGGCGAAGTCCGGCAGGACACCGCGGTCGGGGATCCTTGCGAGCGCCGCGTCCCGCCGACGTGCCTCGCGGGCCACGCCGCGCATGATGTTGGTCGCGATGCCGAGCAGCCACGGGCGCAGGCTGCCGCCGTCGGCGTGCACCTTCCCGCGGCAGCGCCAGGCCTCCAGGAAGGCGGCGGACACGACGTCCTCCGCGGCCGCCCGGTCCCCGCACACCCGGAAGGCGTAGTGGTACAGCACGCGTGCGTGCTCGTCGTACGCCGCTCCGAGCGCCGCGGGGTCCCCGGCGCGGAAACGATCTCTCATAGGTGATTCCACATATGGCACTGGGCGACGGTTCGTCCGGGTTCCCGTGACCTGGACCACACGGCCCGCCGGTGTGGCCCAGGTCACGGGAACGCCCCGGCCGCGGCGAGCAGTGCTGGGCATGAACGATTCCTCGACACCCCGACACACGCCCCGGACCACCGCCGGAGCCCGGACCACCACCGAAGCCCGTGCCACCGCCGGCTCCCGTACCACCGACTCCGGTACCCCCGGCCGCCGCACCGTCCTGCGCACCCTGGCCCTCGCCGGAGTCCTCGCCGGCACGACCATCTCCGCCCTGCCTCCGACCGCCGTCGCGGCGACCGGAGCCCCCGAGACGTACACCCTGACGATCCGGCACCTCGACCGCGCGGGCGCCGCCACCGGCGGATACCGCACACACGTCACCGGCATCTCGGGCCCCGGCGCGCAGGAGGAGGCCGCGCCGTACGACGAGTCCGGCACGGTCGCCGTCCGCCTGCCCAAGGGGCGCTACCTGCTCGACTCCACGCTGTACGGCCCTGATCCGGCGACCGGGACCGACTGGGTCGTCCAGCCCCGCCTGGACCTCGACGGCGACACGACCGTCACCGTCGACGCCCGGACGACCGCCCCGGTGGACGTCCGCCCGCCGGAGTCGGGCGCGCGCTACCTGAACAGCATCGGGTTCGTCGAGGTCACCCACGAGGGGACCACCCGCTCCGCGAACGTCATGATGGCCCGTGAGGGCCTGCGCGTGGCCCACCTCGGCCCGGCCTCCGAACCGGGCACGGTCAAGGAGTGGTTCGACACCTACTGGTCCGGCGCGCGCGCCGACTACGCGCTCGGCTACACCTTCACCTCCGACCGCGCCCTGACCGGCCTCGTCCGGCACCCGGCGGCCGAGAAGCTGGCCACCGTCAAGATCCGCGGAGCCGCCCCCGAGGGCGCGACCGGAACCGGATTCGTCTCCGTCCAGCCCAGCGCGGGCCCCACCGTCGGTCTCGCCCAGTCCCTCGAATCCCCCGCCACCGCGACGGTCCTCGTCACCCCCGAGCGGGGCCTCTGGGACGTCGACTACACCGGCCCGGCCGCCCCTGAGGCGCCGCCCAACCGCTACTCCGCGAGCGGAATCGCGGTCCACGCGGGCGCGACCACCACCCGTACCTTCGACAACGCCGTCTTCGGCCCCGCCCTCGACACCACGCCCGGTGCCCGCCCGGCCGGCGTCCGCGACGGCGACCGGATCGCACTCGACATCCCGCTGCTCGCCGACGGGGACGGCCACGCCCCGAGCGCACCGCGCTTCCGCACCGCGACCACCACGCTCCACCGCGACGGCGTCCTGATCGGCACCCGTCAGGGCGACCCCGGCCGCGCCGAGTTCACCACCACCCCCGGAACGGCCTCGTACCGGCTGACCGCCTCGGCGACCCGAGGCGACGGCACGGCGGCGAGCGGTCGCGTCACCGCCTCCTGGACCTTCACCTCGGCCGCCGCACCCCGCCGCGAGACCCTTCCCCTCAGCGTCGTCCGGTTCGCCCCGGACCTCGCCCTCGACGGCACCGCCCCGGCGGGGACGCTGGTCCGTGTGCCGGTCACCGTCCAGGGCGCGGCCGCCGAGACCGGCGTCCGGTCCCTGGCCGTGTCGTTGTCCGCGGACAACGGCACGACCTGGACCCGCGTCCCCGTCCTGAACGGCCAGGCGGGCTTCCGCACCCCCGCGCCCGGCCGGACCGTCTCGCTCCGCGCCGAACTCACCGACGCCCGGGGCAACACCCTCACGCAGACCCAGCGCAACGCCTTCCGCACCCGCTGAACCGACACCGACCGGACACTCCGGGGAAGCCACCGCCCTTCCCCGGAGGCGTCCGCGCGCCGACCGGCAAGCCCCTCCCCGGGTCGGCGCCGTCACCCGCCGTACGTCGCCTGCGCGTCCCCCAGGACCTCGGCGAAGTCGGCCGCGAGCCGCATCGCGTCGGCCGGCGCGAGCGTCGATGTCGTGATCCGCACCGCCGGCGGGGCCGCGATGCGGAACCGTGCCCCCGCGGCCACCCACCAGCCCTGCGTCCTCAGTCCGTTCACCACCGCCGACTCGTCCCGCACGGGCACCCACACGTTGAGACCGCTCGCCCCGACCGCACGGATCCCGTACGTGCCGAGCGCGCCGATCAGCGCCGAGCGCCGCTCCGCGTACGCCGCCTCGCCCGCCGCCACCAGCTCCCGTACGGCCTGGTCGGCGAACAGACCGGCCACCGTCTCCTGCAGGACGTGACTGACCCAGCCCGAGGTCATCACCATCCGCCGGTCGTGCCGCGCCAGCGTCACCGCGTCGCACGCGACACCGGCCCAGCGCAGGTCGATGCCGAGGTGCTTCGACACGGTCCGCACCTGCGCCCACCGGTCGAGTCCCGCGGCCGCGAGCGTGTACGCCGCGGCCCCGCCGACCTCCGCGTTGTGGTCGTCCTCGACGACGAGCACCTCGGGGAACTCCCGGAGCACCGCCACCAGTTCGTCCCTACGCGCCCGCGTGAAGAACGCCCCGGTCGGACACTGGCCCCGCGGACTGCACACCACCGCGCGCACCCCGCTCCGCAGCGCGGCCCGCAGCGACTCCGGCCCGAGTCCCTCCTCGTCCACGGCCACCGGGACCGCCCGCAACCCCAACGCGGGCACCAGGTCGAGCACATGGTGGAACCCGGGATCCTCCACCGCCACGGCGTCCCCGGGCCGCAGCTCCGTCGAGAGCAGCCGCGCGATGCAGTCCAGGGCGCCGTGCGCGAACGTCACGTGCTCCGCCGACACCCCGTCCCGCTCGAACCACGCCCTGGTCAGCTCCTCCAGGTGCGCGAGACGGGGCGCGGCGCGATGGGAGCCGTACACCGGGTCGACGGCCGCCGGGGGCCGCAGTACGGGAAGGAAGTCCGGGTCCGGAAACCCGGCGGACAGATCCACCAGACCGGCGGGCACGCGCGGGGGACGCCGCGAGGCCGCCGACGGCACCTCCGCCACCACCGTCCCGCCCCGGCCCCGCGTGACGATCAGCCCCCGCTGCCGCAGCTCCTTGTAGGCCGTGGCGACGGTGCCCGGACTCACCCCCAGTTCGTCGGCGAGCCGCCGCACCGGGGGGAGGGCGTCGCCCGGTGCGAGCCCGCCCTCGGACACGCCTCGCTCCACGGACGCGGCAATCCCCTTGGCCGTCGCCCCTTCGATCGCATATTGTGCTGCCACGTAATCAATTATGTATCAATACAAAGAAGTTCGCAAGGGGGACCCGTGAGCCGCAGCACCAGCCAACCCACCCGCCCGCCTCTGAAGGACCGCATCCCCGGCGGCACCGACGGCCGCCGCATGCTCCTCGTCGGCTTCATCGACAAGTGCGGCACCGGACTCTGGGCCACGGCCATGGCCCTCTACTTCACCTACGTGACCGGCCTCGGCCTCGGCCAGGTCGGCCTCCTCATCGGCCTCTCCGGCGCCGCGGGCATCGCCGGCGCGCCCCTCGGCGGCCGCCTCGCCGACCGCTTCCCCCTCGTCCGCGTCATCATCTGCACCCAACTCCTCCGCGCCGCCGCCCTCCTCGCCCTCCTCACCACCGACGACTACTGGCTGCTCGTCCTCTTCTCCGCCGCGGGCGCCCTGCCCGACCGCGCCACCAACGTCCTCACCAAGCTCTACGCGGCCCGCGTCGCCGGCCCCGACCGCATCCGCTACCAGGCCATCAACCGCACCACCGGCAACCTCGGCTGGACCCTCGGCGGCCTCGGCGCCGCCGCCGCACTCGCCGTCGGCTCCACCACCGCCTTCCAGCTCCTGCTCATCGGCGACGCGCTGTCCTACCTCGTGATGGCCGCCCTCACCCTCCGCTGCGCCGAGCCCCCCGCCCCCGCCGCCTCCCGCGTCACCGCCGCCTCCACCGACCCGGCCCCGGCGGCCAAGCCCGCCAACCCCTGGCGCGACCGCGGCTTCCTCGCCTTCACCGCCGGCGACGCCGTCTTCTACCTCCACGACTCGATCCTCCAGGTCGCCCTGCCGCTCTGGATCGTCCACGCCACCGACGCCCCGGTCGGCCTCGCGCCGATCCTGCTGGTGATCAACAGCGTCCTCGTCGTGCTCTTCCAGGTCCCGCTCTCCCGCTTCGGGACCACCACCGACGCCGCCCGCCGCCTGCTCGGGCCCCTGGCCGGACTCTTCGCCGCGGGCACGCTCGCCCTGACCGTCTCCCCCCTGGGCGGCCCCACCCTCGCGATCACCGCCCTGATCACGGCGGCCGTCGTCCTCACCTTCGCCGAGATGATCCACACGATCGTCTCCTGGGAGATCTCCGTCGCCCTCGCCCCCGACGACGCCCAGGGCGCCTACCTCGGAGTCCACGGCCTCGCCCAGTCCACCCAGCGCTTCGCGGGCCCCCTCCTCATGACCGGTCTCGTCTCCGCGGGCCCCCTCGCCTGGCCCTTCCTCGGCGCCGCCCTGGTCGCCACCACCGCCGTCCAGAACCGCCTCGCCCGCCGACGCCTCACCGACCCGTCACTGTCAGTGCCGAAGGTTACGGTGAGTGAGCACTGATCGGAGCGTCACCAGGGGGAGACATGACACGCACCGGCACCACCACCGCACACCTCCGCCGCGCCCTGCGCCGCGAGGTCCCCAGCACCGTCGGCCTCCTCGCCGACGAGCAGGACTTCGCCGCGATGCGCCAGTACCGGACCTTCGCCTTCGACGACCACACCACCTACCTGCGGCAGATCGAGGCCCTCCTCAGGACCCTCGCGACCCAGGGCGGCCACACCACCGTCACCCTCTTCGACCCCGAGGAGTACGCGGCCTGGTGCGCCGAGACCGGCACCGACCCCGACCACCCCGCGAGCCGCAGCCGCTTCACCGCCCACCTGGCCACCACCGGCGCCCGCGTCACCTACACCGGCCAGCCCCTCGCCACCCTCCTCCCCGAGCTCGTCGACACCGCCGTCCGACAGGCCACCTGGGAGTACGCCACCACCGTCCTCGCCACCGCAGGCGACTGCGCGGGCTGCGGCAAGGACATCGGCAAAGCCGCGTACGAGCGAGCCGACCGACTGCTCGTACGGCTCCTCGAGGCCGCGGGCCCGGGCATCCACCACCTTGTCTGCAGCGTCCAGGCCGCCGACGACCAACTCCTCGCCGTCCTCCACACCCACGGCACCACACCAACCGAGGACGCCACCGGTACGGAGTTCACCGCCGTCCTCGCCGCCGGCATCGCCCTCACGGCACCCGGCGGAATCGTCCTGCGCACCACCACCGCGGGCGCCCCGGACCGACTCCACGGCTGGCGCCTCACGGGCGGCACCCTGACCCCCCTCACCGAGGCGGAGGTCTTCGCCGCCTACTGCACCGACGCCCGCACCGGCGAACCCCTCTCTCCGGAACCGGGCGTCGAGTACCGCGCCGGCCACCCCCTCGCCCCCGACCCCGACGACGACTGGAACACCCATCACTGACCCCGACGCGACGAAGGGGCTCCCCGCCACCACGTGACGGAAAGCCCCTTCGCCCAGCACCTCAGGGGAGGATCACTCCCCGGACAGCACCGCCTGCGCGGCGAGCCGCGCCTCGTGCGCCGTGTCCGCGGCCCGCGCCGCGGCCGCGGCCCGCTCGCACTGCGCCAGCGTGTACTTGGCGAGCGTCGCCCGCACGTACGGAATCGACGCCGCACCCATGGACAGGGAGGTGACCCCCAGACCCGTCAGCACACACGCGAGCAGCGGATCCGAAGCGGCCTCGCCACACACACCACAGCTCTTGCCCTCGGCCTTGGCCGCCTCGGCGGACAGCGCCACCAGGTCGAGCAGCGCCGGCTGCCACGGGTCCTGGAGCCGGGACACCGCACCGACCTGACGGTCGGCCGCGAAGGTGTACTGAGCCAGGTCGTTGGTGCCGAGCGACAGGAACTCGACCTCCTGCAGGATCGAGCGAGCCCGCAGCGCGGCCGACGGGATCTCGACCATCGCACCGAACTTCGCCCGCAGCCCCGCCTCACGGCACGCGTCGGCGAACGCCTTCGCGTCCGTACGGTCGGCCACCATCGGTGCCATGACCTCGAGGTACACCGGCAGCCCCTCGGCCGCCTTCGCCAGCGCGGTCAGCTGCGTCCGCAGCACCTCCGGGTGGTCCAGCAGCGACCGCAGACCCCGCACACCGAGCGCCGGGTTCGGCTCGTCCGCCGGCGTCAGGAAGTCCAGCGGCTTGTCGGCGCCCGCGTCGAGCACGCGCACGACCACACGGCCCTCGGGGAACGCCTCGAGAACCTTGCGGTACGCCTCGACCTGCTTCTCCTCCGACGGCGCCTGCTTGCTGTCGTCGAGGAAGAGGAACTCCGTACGGAACAGACCGACACCCTCGGCACCGGCCTCCACCGCCGCCGGCACGTCCGCCGGACCGCCGACATTGGCGAGCAGCGGCACCTTGTGCCCGTCGGAGGTGGCGCCGGGACCACTGGACGTGGCCAGAGCGGCCTTGCGCGCGGCGGCGGCCTTCGTCAGCTCCTCCTTCTTCTCCTCGCTCGGATCCACGAAGAGCTCACCGGTGGAACCGTCGACCGCGATGAGCGTGCCCTCGGCCAGCTCACCCGCGCCCGGCAGAGCCACGATGGCCGGCACACCCAGCGCCCGCGCGAGGATCGCGCTGTGGCTGGTCGGCCCGCCCTCCTCCGTCACGAACCCGAGCACCAGCGCCGGGTCGAGCAGCGCCGTGTCGGCGGGCGCCAGATCCCGCGCGATGAGCACGTACGGCTCGTCGCTGTCCGGCACGCCCGGCATCGGCACGCCGAGCAGCCGCGCGACGATCCGGTTCCGCACGTCGTCCAGGTCCGCGACCCGGCCCGCCATGTACTCGCCGGCACCGGCGAGCAGCTCGCGGTAGTGCGAGAAGGCGTCGTAGATACCGCGCTCGGCCGTGCTGCCGACCGCGATACGACGGTCGACGTCGGCCATGAGCTCCGGGTCCTGGGCGATCATCGCCTGGGCCTCCAGCACCGCCTGGGCCTCACCACCCGCCAGATTGCCCCGGGCATTCAGGTCCGCGGCCACAGCCTCCACGGCCTGACGGGCGCGCCCCTGTTCGCGCTCCGCCTCGTCCGCGGGGATCTGCTTGGCCGGCGGCTCCAGAACCGCCGTACCCATGTGCCGGACCTCGCCGATCGCCACTCCGTGGCTGACGCCGACGCCTCGCAGCGTTGTCTCCATCTCACCCGTCTCCGATTGAGCGACGGCCCCGGCCGCCGCGTTGAAAGTCGAACTCGCGGTCGTCATGAGGACGGACCGGCTCAGCTCCAGCCGAAGAGCTGGTCGCCGGCCTTCACATCGCCGTCCTCGACGACTCCGGAGAGCGAGTCCGCGGTGGCCTCCAGGGCCACGATGGGACAGATGGGGGACTTGCCGGCCTCCTCGACCTCGGCGGGGTTCCAGCGCACGACGGCCTGTCCGCGCGTCACGGTGTCACCCTTCTTGACGAGCAGCTCGAAGCCCTGCCCGTTGAGCTGGACGGTGTCGATGCCGAGGTGGGTCAGCACACCGTGTCCCTCTCCGTCGACGACGACGAAGGCGTGCGGGTGCATGGAGACGATGACCCCGTCGATGGGGGAGACCGCCTCCGAGGCCTCACGTACGGGATCGATGGCGGTACCGGGACCGACCATCGCACCGGAGAAGACCGGGTCGGGAACTGCGGCGAGACCGATGGCGCGTCCAGCAAGCGGCGACGTCACGGTTGTCATGGGAAGCCTCCCAGGGGCGGAGATTGTGTGGCGCCGTCACTACCTGTCCTGGACGGCGTACTGTTCTGAAGCGTATGTCATAGGAAGTCCCGGTTCCGCACGAGACGTACCCGTTGGTCGGAGCTAGGGACTACCGGAAACGATTTGCCTCTACTGACGGTGGGATGTACTGTCGTACTCCTGCCTGACCCCAACGCGGCCTTGAGTCGCGGGTCGGCAGCACCTATCAAGCCAGATCCTAACCCCAGTGGTCTACACCTCTGCATGCTCGCAGGGGATGTGGTCAGGGGGACCGAGAAAGCCTGGTAATGTTCAACCCCGCCGGGAACGGAAAGCGCGAATAGCGAATTCCTGCCCCAGCAGCCCGCTCCAGCGGGTGGCAGAAACGGAAATCGGATCTGCTAAGCTGGAAACGAAGGAAGCGCCCGGAGGGCCTGGAAACAGGAACGAAGGAAGCGTCCGCACCTTGAGAACTCAACAGCGTGCCAAAAATCAACGCCAGATTAGTTGATACCCCGTCCATCTTCGGATGGTCGAGGTTCCTTTGAAAAAGTCCACCCCTCGGGGTGGCACACTACAGCGAGGACGCTGTGGACGGTCGGCCATATTCCGGCATGACTGTCCCGCTCAACGCGAGTGTCTCACCGGATTACCGGTAAACATTCACGGAGAGTTTGATCCTGGCTCAGGACGAACGCTGGCGGCGTGCTTAACACATGCAAGTCGAACGATGAAGCCCTTCGGGGTGGATTAGTGGCGAACGGGTGAGTAACACGTGGGCAATCTGCCCTTCACTCTGGGACAAGCCCTGGAAACGGGGTCTAATACCGGATAACACCGGCTCCTGCATGGGGGCTGGTTAAAAGCTCCGGCGGTGAAGGATGAGCCCGCGGCCTATCAGCTTGTTGGTGGGGTAATGGCCTACCAAGGCGACGACGGGTAGCCGGCCTGAGAGGGCGACCGGCCACACTGGGACTGAGACACGGCCCAGACTCCTACGGGAGGCAGCAGTGGGGAATATTGCACAATGGGCGAAAGCCTGATGCAGCGACGCCGCGTGAGGGATGACGGCCTTCGGGTTGTAAACCTCTTTCAGCAGGGAAGAAGCGAAAGTGACGGTACCTGCAGAAGAAGCGCCGGCTAACTACGTGCCAGCAGCCGCGGTAATACGTAGGGCGCAAGCGTTGTCCGGAATTATTGGGCGTAAAGAGCTCGTAGGCGGCTTGTCACGTCGGGTGTGAAAGCCCGGGGCTTAACCCCGGGTCTGCATCCGATACGGGCAGGCTAGAGTGTGGTAGGGGAGATCGGAATTCCTGGTGTAGCGGTGAAATGCGCAGATATCAGGAGGAACACCGGTGGCGAAGGCGGATCTCTGGGCCATTACTGACGCTGAGGAGCGAAAGCGTGGGGAGCGAACAGGATTAGATACCCTGGTAGTCCACGCCGTAAACGTTGGGAACTAGGTGTTGGCGACATTCCACGTCGTCGGTGCCGCAGCTAACGCATTAAGTTCCCCGCCTGGGGAGTACGGCCGCAAGGCTAAAACTCAAAGGAATTGACGGGGGCCCGCACAAGCAGCGGAGCATGTGGCTTAATTCGACGCAACGCGAAGAACCTTACCAAGGCTTGACATATACCGGAAAGCATTAGAGATAGTGCCCCCCTTGTGGTCGGTATACAGGTGGTGCATGGCTGTCGTCAGCTCGTGTCGTGAGATGTTGGGTTAAGTCCCGCAACGAGCGCAACCCTTGTCCTGTGTTGCCAGCATGCCCTTCGGGGTGATGGGGACTCACAGGAGACCGCCGGGGTCAACTCGGAGGAAGGTGGGGACGACGTCAAGTCATCATGCCCCTTATGTCTTGGGCTGCACACGTGCTACAATGGCCGGTACAAAGAGCTGCGATGCCGTGAGGCGGAGCGAATCTCAAAAAGCCGGTCTCAGTTCGGATTGGGGTCTGCAACTCGACCCCATGAAGTCGGAGTTGCTAGTAATCGCAGATCAGCATTGCTGCGGTGAATACGTTCCCGGGCCTTGTACACACCGCCCGTCACGTCACGAAAGTCGGTAACACCCGAAGCCGGTGGCCCAACCCCTTGTGGGAGGGAGCTGTCGAAGGTGGGACTGGCGATTGGGACGAAGTCGTAACAAGGTAGCCGTACCGGAAGGTGCGGCTGGATCACCTCCTTTCTAAGGAGCACAGTACCGATTGCAGGCAAATGTTCTGCACGGTCAGCTCATGGGTGGAACGTTGATTAGTTGGCACGATCGCAAGGTTCACTTCACCAGTACTGCTTCGGCGTGGAACGTGATGATGATCCGAGGGGTCGTGCTTGGCACGTTGTTGGGTGTCTGAGGGTACGGCCGTCATGGTCATGCCTTCGAGGATGCCGGCCCCAGTGAACTTGATTCTTTGGATCAGGGTGATGGGTGGCTGGTCGTTGTTTGAGAACTACACAGTGGACGCGAGCATCTGTGGCCAAGTTTTTAAGGGCGCACGGTGGATGCCTTGGCACCAGGAACCGATGAAGGACGTGGGAGGCCACGATAGTCCCCGGGGAGCCGTCAACCAGGCTTTGATCCGGGGGTTTCCGAATGGGGAAACCCGGCAGTCGTCATGGGCTGTCACCCATGCCTGAACACATAGGGCATGTGGAGGGAACGAGGGGAAGTGAAACATCTCAGTACCCTCAGGAAGAGAAAACAACCGTGATTCCGGGAGTAGTGGCGAGCGAAACCGGATGAGGCCAAACCGTATGCGTGTGATACCCGGCAGGGGTTGCGCATGCGGGGTTGTGGGATCTCTCTTTCACAGTCTGCCGGCTGTGAGACGAGTCAGAAACCGTTGATGTAGGCGAAGGACATGCGAAAGGTCCGGCGTAGAGGGTAAGACCCCCGTAGCTGAAACATTGACGGCTCGTTTGAGAGACACCCAAGTAGCACGGGGCCCGAGAAATCCCGTGTGAATCTGGCGGGACCACCCGCTAAGCCTAAATATTCCCTGGTGACCGATAGCGGATAGTACCGTGAGGGAATGGTGAAAAGTACCGCGGGAGCGGAGTGAAATAGTACCTGAAACCGTGTGCCTACAAGCCGTGGGAGCGTCGGACATAGCTTGCTATGTCTCGTGACTGCGTGCCTTTTGAAGAATGAGCCTGCGAGTTTGCGGTGTGTTGCGAGGTTAACCCGTGTGGGGAAGCCGTAGCGAAAGCGAGTCCGAATAGGGCGATTCAGTAGCACGCTCAAGACCCGAAGCGGAGTGATCTAGCCATGGGCAGGTTGAAGCGGAGGTAAGACTTCGTGGAGGACCGAACCCACCAGGGTTGAAAACCTGGGGGATGACCTGTGGTTAGGGGTGAAAGGCCAATCAAACTCCGTGATAGCTGGTTCTCCCCGAAATGCATTTAGGTGCAGCGTCGTGTGTTTCTTGCCGGAGGTAGAGCACTGGATAGGCGATGGGCCCTACCGGGTTACTGACCTTAGCCAAACTCCGAATGCCGGTAAGTGAGAGCACGGCAGTGAGACTGTGGGGGATAAGCTCCATGGTCGAGAGGGAAACAGCCCAGAGCATCGACTAAGGCCCCTAAGCGTACGCTAAGTGGGAAAGGATGTGGAGTCGCAGAGACAACCAGGAGGTTGGCTTAGAAGCAGCCACCCTTGAAAGAGTGCGTAATAGCTCACTGGTCAAGTGATTCCGCGCCGACAATGTAGCGGGGCTCAAGCGTACCGCCGAAGTCGTGTCATTGCAGCAATAGGGCCAACGCCCGCTGTGATGGGTAGGGGAGCGTCGTGTGCCGGGTGAAGCAGCCGCGGAAGCGAGTTGTGGACGGTTCACGAGTGAGAATGCAGGCATGAGTAGCGATACACACGTGAGAAACGTGTGCGCCGATTGACTAAGGGTTCCTGGGTCAAGCTGATCTGCCCAGGGTAAGTCGGGACCTAAGGCGAGGCCGACAGGCGTAGTCGATGGACAACCGGTTGATATTCCGGTACCCGCTTTGAAACGCCCAATATCGAGCCCATTAATGCTAAGGCCGTGAAGCCGCCCCGGAGCCTTCGGGCAAAGGGGAGTGGTGGAGCCGTCGACCCAAGGTGGTAGTAGGTAAGCGATGGGGTGACGCAGGAAGGTAGTCCAGCCCGGGCGGTGGTTGTCCCGGGGTAAGGGTGTAGGGCGTGTGATAGGCAAATCCGTCACACATGAAGCCTGAGACCTGATGCCGAGCCGATTGTGGTGAAGTGGATGATCCTATGCTGTCGAGAAAAGCCTCTAGCGAGTTTCATGGCGGCCCGTACCCTAAACCGACTCAGGTGGTCAGGTAGAGAATACCGAGGCGTTCGGGTGAACTATGGTTAAGGAACTCGGCAAAATGCCCCCGTAACTTCGGGAGAAGGGGGGCCACGTCTGGTGATGGAGTTTTCCTCCTGAGCTGGGGGTGGCCGCAGAGACCAGCGAGAAGCGACTGTTTACTAAAAACACAGGTCCGTGCGAAGCCGTAAGGCGATGTATACGGACTGACGCCTGCCCGGTGCTGGAACGTTAAGGGGACCGGTTAGTCACATTTCGGTGTGGCGAAGCTGAGAACTTAAGCGCCAGTAAACGGCGGTGGTAACTATAACCATCCTAAGGTAGCGAAATTCCTTGTCGGGTAAGTTCCGACCTGCACGAATGGCGTAACGACTTCTCGACTGTCTCAACCATAGGCCCGGTGAAATTGCACTACGAGTAAAGATGCTCGTTTCGCGCAGCAGGACGGAAAGACCCCGGGACCTTTACTACAGTTTGATATTGGTGTTCGGTTCGGCTTGTGTAGGATAGGTGGGAGACTTTGAAGCCGTGACGCCAGTCATGGTGGAGTCGCCGTTGAAATACCACTCTGGTCGTGCTGGATGTCTAACCTCGGTCCGTGATCCGGATCAGGGACAGTGTCTGATGGGTAGTTTAACTGGGGCGGTTGCCTCCCAAAGGGTAACGGAGGCGCCCAAAGGTTCCCTCAGCCTGGTTGGCAATCAGGTGTTGAGTGTAAGTGCACAAGGGAGCTTGACTGTGAGACCGACGGGTCGAGCAGGGACGAAAGTCGGGACTAGTGATCCGGCGGTGGCTTGTGGAAGCGCCGTCGCTCAACGGATAAAAGGTACCCCGGGGATAACAGGCTGATCTTCCCCAAGAGTCCATATCGACGGGATGGTTTGGCACCTCGATGTCGGCTCGTCGCATCCTGGGGCTGGAGTCGGTCCCAAGGGTTGGGCTGTTCGCCCATTAAAGCGGTACGCGAGCTGGGTTTAGAACGTCGTGAGACAGTTCGGTCCCTATCCGCTGCGCGCGCAGGAATATTGAGAAGGGCTGTCCCTAGTACGAGAGGACCGGGACGGACGAACCTCTGGTGTGCCAGTTGTCCTGCCAAGGGCATGGCTGGTTGGCTACGTTCGGGAGGGATAACCGCTGAAAGCATCTAAGCGGGAAGCCTGCTTCGAGATGAGTATTCCCACCTCCTTGAGAGGGTAAGGCTCCCAGTAGACGACTGGGTTGATAGGCCGGATGTGGAAGCCCAGTAATGGGTGGAGCTGACCGGTACTAATAGGCCGAGGGCTTGTCCTCAGTTGCTCGCGTCCACTGTGTTAGTTCTGAAGTAACGAACACGCCCCCCTTTCGGGTGGTGCGGCGGTTCATATCTTCATAGAGTTTCGGTGGTCATAGCGTTAGGGAAACGCCCGGTTACATTCCGAACCCGGAAGCTAAGCCTTTCAGCGCCGATGGTACTGCAGGGGGGACCCTGTGGGAGAGTAGGACGCCGCCGAACAATTTTTAGCCTCAACCCCCGGACTCTGTCCGGGGGTTGAGGCATTTTTGCGTTCCGGAGCGGGAGGGGACCCTGTGCGCCCGGGCGTGGTGGCTGAGGGTAAGGTCGGGGGGCAATGTCGGCACCGTCCCAGCAGGAGGCCCCCGGGTGGAGGTCCAGGAGACTCGCGTTCAGACCGACCGGGTCCTCACCATCCCCAACATTCTCAGCATGGCGCGCCTCGCCGGCGTGCCGCTGTTTCTGTGGCTGATTCTCCGTCCGGAGTTCGGAGGGCCCAACAGCGATGGCTGGGCGCTTCTCGTCCTGATGCTCAGCGGCGTCAGCGACTATCTCGACGGCAAACTCGCGCGGCGCTGGAACCAGATCAGCAACCTCGGCCGGCTGCTCGATCCCGCTGCCGACCGTCTGTACATCCTGTCCACTCTCGTGGGCCTCACCTGGCGGGAGATCCTGCCGCTGTGGCTGACCGCCGCGCTCCTGGCGCGCGAGGCCATGCTGCTCGTCATGGTGGGAATCCTCCGCCGGCACGGCTACCCGCCGCCGCAGGTGAACTTCCTCGGGAAAGCTGCGACTTTCAACCTGATGTACGCGTTCCCGTTGCTGCTTCTCAGTGACGGAACGGGCTGGCTCTCGTCACTCGCTGAAGTTTTCGGGTGGGCCTTCGCCGGATGGGGTACAACTCTGTATTGGTGGGCAGGGATCCTCTACGTGGTCCAGGTCCGTCGACTCGTGAAGGCGGATACCGCGGCCGATTGAGCCCGTCTGTCCTGTGTCGAGCAGCGTCGCCGGCAACAACAGAGGACGTCCCAGGGCCCCTGAGCGGACAGGTGAAGTCGGCAGGACCGTCGTCTCTTCAAGGAGGACGCTTCCGACATGAAGGCCGTCGTGATGGCCGGTGGCGAAGGAACCCGACTTCGCCCCATGACCTCGAGCATGCCCAAGCCTCTGTTGCCGGTGGTGAACCGGCCGATCATGGAGCACGTCCTACGACTGCTCAAGAGGCACGGTCTCAACGAGACCGTCGTCACCGTGCAGTTCCTCGCCTCTCTCGTCAGGAACTATTTCGGTGACGGCGAAGAGCTCGGTATGGAGCTCACGTATGCCAACGAGGAGAAACCGCTCGGTACAGCGGGAAGTGTGAAGAACGCCGAGGAAGCGTTGAAGGACGACGCCTTTCTCGTGATCTCGGGAGACGCGCTCACCGATTTCGACCTCTCCGATCTCATCGCTTTCCACAAGGAGAAGGGCGCCCTCGTCACGGTCTGCCTGACCCGGGTGCCCAATCCGCTGGAATTCGGGATCACGATCGTCGACGAAGAGGGCAAGGTCGAGCGCTTCCTGGAGAAACCCACCTGGGGGCAGGTCTTCTCGGACACCGTGAACACGGGTATCTACGTGATGGAGCCCGAGGTCTTCGACTACGTCGAAGCGGATGTTCCGGTCGACTGGTCGGGTGATGTCTTCCCGCAGCTCATGAAGGAGGGCAAGCCGATCTTCGGCTATGTCGCCGAGGGCTACTGGGAGGACGTCGGCACCCACGAGAGCTATGTGAAGGCTCAGGCCGACGTCCTGGAGGGCAAGGTCCAGGTCGACATCGACGGCTTCGAGATCTCGCCCGGGGTGTGGGTCTCGGAAGGTGCCGAGGTGCACCCCGACGCCGTCCTCAGAGGGCCGCTCTACATCGGTGACTACGCCAAGGTCGAGGCGGGCGCCGAGATCCGTGAGCACACCGTCATCGGCTCGAACGTGGTCGTGAAGACCGGTGCCTTCCTGCACAAGGCGGTCATCCACGACAACGTCTACATCGGGCAGCAGTGCAATCTGCGGGGCTGTGTGATCGGGAAGAACACCGACATCATGCGGGCCGCCCGGATCGAGGACGGAGCCGTCATCGGGGACGAGTGCCTCATCGGGGAAGAATCGATCGTGCAGGGGAACGTGCGCGTCTACCCCTTCAAGACGATCGAGGCCGGCGCCTTCGTCAACACCTCGGTCATCTGGGAGTCCCGAGGGCAGGCCCATCTCTTCGGGGCGCGCGGGGTCTCCGGCATCCTGAACGTGGAGATCACGCCCGAGCTGGCCGTACGGCTCGCGGGGGCGTACGCGACGACCCTCAAGAAGGGGTCGACCGTCACCACCGCGCGCGATCACTCCCGGGGCGCCCGGGCGCTGAAGCGGGCGGTGATCTCCGCGCTGCAGGCCAGCGCCATCGACGTACGGGACCTGGAGAACGTACCGCTGCCGGTGGCGCGGCAGCAGACCGCGCGGGGAAGCGCCGGCGGGATCATGGTGCGGACCTCGCCCGGGGTGCCCGACTCCGTGGACATCATGTTCTTCGACGAACGGGGGGCGGACCTCTCGCAGGGCGGGCAGCGCAAGCTCGACCGGGTGTTCGCGCGCCAGGAGTACCGGCGGGCGTTCCCCGGTGAGATCGGCGATCTCTCCTTCCCGGCGAGCGTCTTCGACTCGTACACCGGCTCGCTGCTGCGGAACGTCGACACCACCGGGATCGCGGAAGCCGGACTGAAGGTCGTCGTCGACGCCTCCAACGGCAGCGCCGGGCTCGTACTGCCCAGTCTGCTCGGGCGGCTCCAGGTCGACTCGCTGACGATCAACCCGGGGCTCGACGAGTCGCGGCCCACCGAGTCGGCCGAGAGCCGGCGGGCCGGGCTCGTGCGGCTCGGGGAGATCGTGGCCTCGGCGCGGGCCGCGTTCGGGGTGCGCTTCGACCCGGTCGGTGAGCGGCTCTCGCTCGTGGACGAGCGGGGGCGGATCATCGAGGACGACCGGGCCCTCCTGGTCATGCTGGACCTGGTGGCGGCCGAGCGGCGGTCCGGGCGGGTCGCGCTGCCGGTCACCACGACCCGTATCGCCGAGCAGGTCGCCGCGTACCACGGCACCCAGGTGGAGTGGACGACCACCTCGCCCGACGACCTCACGCGGGTCGGCCGCGAGGAGTCGACGATCTTCGGCGGTGACGGGCGCGGCGGGTTCATCGTGCCCGAGTTCAGCAGTGTCTTCGACGGGGCCGCCGCCTTCGTGCGGCTCATCGGCCTCGTGGCGCGGACACAGCTCACGCTGAGCCAGATCGACGCCCGGATCCCGCGGGCGCACGTCCTGAAGAAGGACATCGCGACCCCGTGGGCCGTGAAGGGACTGGTGATGCGTCGGGTGGTGGAGGCGGCCGGCAGCCGGTCCGTGGACACCACCGACGGAGTCCGGGTGGTCGAGGCCGACGGGCGGTGGGTGATGGTGCTGCCCGACCCCGCCGAGGCCGTCACCCATCTGTGGGCGGAGGGCCCCGACGACGCCTCCGCGCAGGCCCTGCTCGACGAGTGGGCCGAGGTGGTCGACAGCGCAGGTCGCTGACGGTTCGGGCGGTTCGGACGGGAGGTGCCCCTGGGGTGCCTCCCGTCCGTACGGAGGGGCCATTCGGCGGTAGGCCGTGCGACGTGCGACGATGTGCGGCATGTCGCAGCAGCCCCCCGTTCGGAGCACCGGATCACCGCCGCCGCGTCCGGACGCGTCGATGTCGCTGCTGAACAACGTGATCGACCACGCGCTCGACGACGGCTACGCCGAGGCGACTGCGCGGCGAGCGGCCGAGGGCGGTGGGCTGCCCCGTAGCCTGCGGGCCAAACTGGGTGTCGCCGCGGGTCTGCTGCTCGCCGCCGTCGTGGTGACCGTCGGTGCGGCCGAGGCCCGGATCTCCGCGCCGGTCGTCGCCAAGGAGCGGCAGGACCTGATCGACCGGATCGAGAAGGAGACGTCCACCGCCGACCAGCTGGAGGAGGACGTCGAGCGGATCCGGACCGAGGTCGGGTCGCGCCAGCGTCAGGCTCTGCAGCAGCACGGCGGCGACCAGGCCGAGCTCGTGGCGCTGCTCTCGGGCGCGACACCCGTGCACGGCCCCGGTGTGAAGCTCGTCGTCGACGACGCCAAGGGCACCGACACCGGTGGCGGCGGACCACGGGAGAGCACCGGCTTCTCCGACACGGGCCGGGTCCGTGACCGGGACATGCAGCGGGTGATCAACGGGCTGTGGGAGTCGGGTGCCGAGGCCGTCGCGATCAACGGGCAGCGGCTGACATCGCTGTCCGCGATCAGGGCCGCCGGCGACGCCATACTGGTCGACAACAAGCCGCTGGTGCCGCCGTACACCGTCCTCGCCATCGGGGACGGGCAGCGGCTGAGCACCGCGTTCCAGGACAGCGCCGACGGGCAGTACCTGCACGCGCTGGTGGAGAACTTCGGGATCAGGAGCAGGATCTCGGCCGAGGGCGACGTGCGCCTGCCGGCCGCGCCGAGCCTGACCGTACGTACCGCAGAGCCGAGGGGGGCCGGGGTGGCGACGCCCTCCGGTCGGGCCACGGCCGACACAGGGAAGGGCACATCGTGATCGCCGTACTGGGCCTGATCGTCGGAGTCGTGGTCGGACTGTTGGTCCGCCCCGAGGTTCCGGCGGTGGTCGAGCCCTATCTTCCGATCGCCGTGGTCGCCGCCCTCGACGCGGTCTTCGGTGGTCTGCGGGCCATGCTCGACGGGATCTTCGTCGACAAGGTCTTCGTGGTCTCGTTCCTCTCCAACGTGGTCGTGGCCGCGCTGATCGTCTTCCTCGGGGACAAGCTGGGCGTGGGCGCGCAGCTGTCGACCGGTGTGGTCGTCGTGCTCGGCATCCGCATCTTCTCCAACGCGGCCGCCATCCGGCGTCACGTCTTCCGGGCGTGAGGCCGATGAGCGAGAACCCTCAGAACCCCGAGCAGCCCGAGCAGCCGGAGCGGCCCGAGCGGCCCGAGCGGCCCGAGCGGCCCGAGGCAGATCAGTCCAAGGCCGAGAAGCCTGAATCCGGGACGCCTCGGAGCGTGGAGCCCGAGGTCGCGAAGTCTCAGGTCGCGCCCTCCGACGAGCCGCGTGAGGACGTTCCGGTCGCTCCGGTGCCGCAGGCGCCCGTCGCGGCCGAGCCGAGCGGGCGGCGCCGGCTCGCCTCCGCCCTGTGGCCGCCGCGGGTGACCCGGGCCCAACTCGTCGTCGCGCTGCTGCTGTTCGTCCTCGGTCTGGGCCTGGCCATCCAGGTCTCCTCGACGAGCGAGAACAGCGCGCTGCGCGGGGCCCGCCAGGAGGACCTCGTACGGATCCTCGACGAACTCGACGACCGCACCCAGCGCCTGGAGGACGAGAAGGCCCGCCTGGAGAAGCAGCGCTCCGAGCTGGAGTCCAGCTCGGACCAGGCCGAGGAGGCGCGCAAGCAGACCCAGGAGAAGGAGCGGCAGCTCGGCATCCTGGCCGGCACCGTCGCCGCGGAGGGGCCCGGCATCACCCTCACCGTCGGGGACACCACCGGGGCCGTCGAGTCGGACATGCTGCTCGACGCCATCCAGGAGCTGCGTGCGGCCGGCGCCGAGGCGATCCAGGTCAACGGCGTCCGGGTGGTGGCGGACAGTTATTTCACCGGTAGCGGTGATGACATGCGGATCGATGGAACGAAGGTGGCCGCTCCGTACGTCTTCAAGGTCATCGGCAAGCCGGAGGATCTCGAGCCCGCGCTCAACATCCCCGGCGGTGTCGTGCAGACCCTGGAGAAGGAGCAGGCCACAGCCACGGTGGAGCGGTCGGCGAAGATCGTCGTCGACGCCTTGCGACCCGCGAAGCGGCCTGACTACGCTCAGTCGTCGTCCCAGTGAGAGGGACGAGGGGGGTCCCGCGACAAGGGCAAGACGTTGCGGGGGGTCGGCGCACCACAACGGTGGTGCGTGGTGGAAACTGTCCGGAGGATACGGACGTTGTGAAGGTGTCCGGGTCGGCAGGTGTGAAGGATCTCGGTTCGTCCTGCCCCACGGGCGGGTCTGTTTCGGTCAAGGGGAATCGCCCGTGAAGTTGTTTGCGAAGTTGTTCGGCAAGAGCGCACGTGAGGACGGCGGCAACGCCAGGCACGCCGCGCCGCGCCACGCCCAGAGCGAGGAGCAGGGCGGCGAACGCCCGCTCTTCCGCGACGAGGTCGACGGCCGGGGCGGTGACATTCCGGGCACACAGGGCGCGTCTTCTGTTGACCCCGCCGGGGCCGCCCGCATAGGTTTCGGAGAACCATCAACCTCAGGTACGGGTGGAGGGTTTGCGTCCGACCCGTACGCGACACAGACCTCCGCGGGGCAGCCGCGGCAGGAGGATGCGTCCATGCCGGTGTGTACGAGGTGCGGTCACCGCAACACGGCCGACAGCCGCTTCTGCTCCCACTGCGGCACGCCGCTGCGGGGCGGGGCCGCCCCCGAGCGCGCGTCGGAGACGACGTCGACGATCTCCATCTCGGGGCTGGAGGCGTACGAGGCCGAGGTCACAGGCCAGACCGCCCTTCCGTCGCTGTCTCCCGAGGCGCTCGCCGCCGTGGAGGCGCTCCCTTCGGGTTCCGCGCTCCTCGTGGTGCGCCGGGGTCCGAACTCGGGCAGCCGGTTCCTGCTCGACGGCGAGCTGACGACGGCCGGCCGGCACCCGCAGAGCGACATCTTCCTGGACGACTTCACGGTCTCCCGGCGGCATGTCGAGTTCCGGCGGGCGCAGGACGGCAGCTTCACCGTCGCCGACGTCGGCAGCCTCAACGGCACGTACGTCAACCGTGAGCCGATCGACTCGGTCGTCCTGTCCAACGGCGACGAGGTGCAGATCGGCAAGTACCGGCTGGTCTTCTACTCGAGCCAGCGAGGCGTGTGACGCCTCGGGGAAGCCCCTTCAGGGAAGGTCCATGCTGCGAACACCGACGGGCGGTGCCGGAACCGGCACCGCCACCGCGGGCGACCGGCTGGTCAGCATCGGCACGGTGCTGAACCAGCTGCGCGACGAATTTCCCGAAGTGACGATCTCCAAGATCCGGTTCCTGGAGGCCGAGGGGCTGGTAGAGCCCCGTCGGACGGCCTCCGGATACCGGAAGTTCAGCCCGCAGGACGTGGAGCGGCTCGCCCGCATCCTGCGGATGCAGCGGGACCACTACCTTCCGCTGAAGGTCATCCGCGAACACCTCGACGCCCTGGCCAGGGGTGAGCAGATCAAGCTCCCGGCGCCCGGACGCCGGAAGGACCTGCTCGAAGGGCCCTGGGAGCAGGACGAGGCGGAGGCGCCGACCGCGGCGCGGCTCGGACGGGCCGAGCTGATCGCCGCCGCGGAGGTGACCGAGGCCGAGCTCGTCGAGTGGGAGTCGTACGGCCTGATCGCCGAGCGGGAGGGCGGCGGCTACGACCCCGAGACCGTCACCGTCGCCAGACTTGTCGCGGATCTGGGGAGATTCGGTCTGGAACCCCGGCACCTGCGGGCCGTCAAGGCGGCCGCCGACCGGGAGGCCGGGCTGATCGAGCAGGTGGTCGCGCCGCTGCGCCGGCACCGTAACCCGCAGACCAGAGCCCATGCGGAGGCCACCGCGCAGGAGCTCGCCGCACAGTCGGTGCGGCTGCACGCGGCCCTCGTCCAGACGGCTCTGGGGATCCATCTCCAGTGAGCCGATAAGCGGCCAGGGAGGGGCCCGACTATCCAAACCGGTCGGGCACGTCCTAGGGTTGCTGTGTGAACGAGCTCGACGTTGTGGGTGTCCGGGTGGAAATGCCCTCCAACCAGCCGATCGTGCTCCTGCGTGAAGTGGGAGGCGATCGGTACCTCCCCATCTGGATCGGACCGGGGGAGGCGACCGCGATCGCCTTCGCCCAGCAGGGGATGGCCCCTCCGCGGCCGCTGACGCACGACCTGTTCAAGGACGTGCTGGAGGCCGTGGGGCAGGAGCTCACCGAGGTCCGCATCACGGATCTTCGTGACGGGGTCTTCTACGCCGAGCTGGTCTTCGCCAGCGGCGTCGAGGTGAGCGCGCGGCCGTCGGACGCGATAGCGCTGGCCCTGCGGACCGGGACGCCGATCTTCGGCAGCGACGGTGTGCTGGACGACGCCGGCATCGCGATTCCGGACGAGCAGGAGGACGAGGTGGAGAAGTTCCGCGAGTTCCTCGACCAGATCTCACCGGAGGACTTCGGGACCAACAGCCAGTGAGGCGGAGCGGTGCGGCCGGAGGCCGTTCGCGGGGTGCCGTCAGAGCATTCGAGTAGCCTTTCCCCGGAGAGAGACACGCGAAACCACTCTCAGGGTGATTATCACTCGGCGTGCCGAGTGTGGCGATCGTTGACGCACCCCTGGTGACTGCCTACCTTCGTGTGGGCAGGTCAAGGACGGAGGGTCGGCGTGATGAGCAGCGCGGACGGTACGGCGGGAAGCTCGCTCGGGCGCGTGTCCGGGGAGAACGGTCCGTATCCGCTTCACGGCAGTGTGGGCGACTTCGGGACGGACACCGGTGCCGCCGACGCGGTGATCGGCTACCGCGGACCGACGGCCTGTGCGGCCGCCGGAATCACCTATCGACAGCTGGACTACTGGGCACGCACCGGGCTCGTGGAGCCGAGCGTGCGGCCCGCGTACGGGTCGGGGACGCAGCGGCTGTACAGCTTCCGCGACGTCGTCGTGCTGAAGATCGTCAAGCGGTTCCTCGACACCGGGGTCGCCCTCCAGAACATCCGGGCCGCGGTGCAGCACCTGCGCGCCCGGGGCTTCCGGGACCTGGAGCGGATGACGCTCATGAGCGACGGGGCCACGGTGTACGAGTGCTCCTCGCCCGACGAGGTCGTCGACCTCCTCCAGGGCGGGCAGGGCGTCTTCGGCATCGCCGTCGGAGTGGTCTGGCGTGACGTCGAGGCCGCGCTCTCGCAGCTCCACGGGGAGCGCGTCGACACCGGCGAGACGCTGGTCCGGCACAACCCGGGCGACGAGCTGGCGCGGCGGCGGCGCGACAAGGCGGTCTGAGGGCGTCCGCCGGGGTTCGCCCGGGATTCCCGGGCGTTCCGCGGGGGCGTTGTCGGTGGCGTAGGGCAGCATCGGAAACGTGAGAGCCGCGCCCACGATCCTGCATCTCGACATGGATGCCTTCTTCGCCGCCGCCGAGCAGGCGTCGAAGCCCAGCCTGCGCGGGAAACCCGTGGTCGTCGGCGGTCTCGGGCCGCGCGGCGTGGTCGCGACCGCCTCCTACGAGGCCCGCCGCTTCGGGGTGCACTCGGCCATGCCGATGGGCCAGGCGCGGCGGCTCGCGCCGAACGCGGCCTATCTCGTGCCCCGCTTCGCCTTCTACCGCTCGATCAGCGATCAGGTCATGGAGCTGCTCCGGCGGCTCTCCCCTCTCGTGGAGCCCCTCAGCCTCGACGAGGCCTTCGTGGACCTCGAGGCCGGCGGTGTCGCCGACGACGGCGCGAGCGCGCGGGCCGCGGGGGAGCGGCTGCGGGTCGACATCCTCGCGACGACCGGGCTCACCGGGTCCGTCGGGCTCGCCGGGTCCAAGATGATCGCGAAGATCGCCTCCGAGGAGGCCAAGCCCGACGGCCTGGTCCTCATCGAGCCCGGGACCGAGCGGGAGCTGCTCGGGCCGCGCTCCGTACGGATCCTGCCCGGGGTCGGGCCGGCCACCGGGGAGCACCTGCGGCGCGCCGGGATGACCACCGTCTCCGACCTCGCGGAGGCGGGCGAGGACGAGCTCGTACGGCTCCTGGGGCGGGCGCACGGGGCGTCCCTGTACCGGATGGCCCAGGGGTACGACGACCGGCCCGTGGTGGCCGAGCGGGACGCCAAGTCCGTGTCGGTCGAGGACACCTTCGACGTCGACCTGCACGACCGGGTACGGATCCGGTTCGAGGTCGAACGGCTCGCTGAGCGGTGCGTGGGGCGGCTGCGGGCCTCGGGGCACTCGGGGCGGACCATCGTCCTCAAGGTGCGCCGGTACGACTTCTCGACGCTCACCCGGTCCGAGACGCTGCGGGGGCCGACGGACGACCCGGGCGTCGTACGGGAGGCCGCAGGGCGGCTCCTGGAGGCCGTGGACACGACCGGGGGCGTGCGGCTGCTGGGGGTGGGCGTGAGCGGGCTCGCGGACTACACGCAGGAGGATCTGTTCGCTCAGGCGGTGGCCGACGCCGATGCCGTCGCGGAGGCCGTTACGGAGGCGGGGGCCTCGGCCGCGGTCGAGGAGGTCGTCGAGGCCGAGGACCACGCTCCCGTGGAGCGGCACTGGTCGCCCGGGAACGACGTACGGCACGCGGTGTACGGGGCCGGGTGGGTCCAGGGGAGCGGGGTCGGGCGGGTCACGGTGCGGTTCGAGGAGCCGTGGTCCGGGCCCGGGCGGGTGCGGACGTTCTCCGTGGACGACCCGGAGCTGGAGCCGTCGGAGCCGTTGCCGCTGGTGCGGAGGGACGCGGCGGCGTGACCCGCACCGCCCGTGCGGCCGCGTGCACGGTGGTGCGGGCCTTTTTCCGTCGCCGCTTCGTCCTGTGGGGCTCTCAGGCGCCGTCCTGGCCTGCCAGGCGGCCGAAGTTCTTGTCCGGGGTGTCCGTGGGCGGGGGCGGGAGGGCGAGGCTGTAGTGGCGGTAGAGCTGGAGTTCCTGTTCGGGGGAGAGATGGCGGCCCACGCCGAAGTCGGGGGCGTCCTTGATCAGGGCCCGCTCGTACGGGATGTGGAGGCCGTCGTCGAGCAGGTCGCTCGGCTCCAGGGGGACGAAGGCGTCCCGGCTGAACAGGCCCGTGCGGACCGCGGCCCACTCGGGGATGCCGGTCGCGTCGTCCAGGTACACCTCGTCCACGGTTCCGATCTTGTGGCCGTTCCGGTCGAACGCCTTGCGGCCGATCAGGCTGCGCGGATCGATATCGGTCTGCACGGTCCCTCCAACTGGTCGCAACTGCTCTACACCCCTACGAAAGTGCACAACTGGGATGTCGGCCACTTGAGCGATGGGAGCCGCAACCTCGCTGGTAGGCTGGTTGTGGCTGTCGACCCCGTGCGGGAGAGTCCCCCGGAGAAATCTTCCGGTGGGCGCCGAAGGAGCAAATCCTCCCCGGAATCTCTCAGGCCCCTGTACCGCGCGGACGAGGTCACTCTGGAAAGCAGAGCGGGATGCCTGACGGCATTCCGCTCTCACCGACGGTGAAAGTCGGCGTGCCGCGAGGCGTGCCGGTGAAACTCTCAGGTTGAGATGACAGAGGGGGAGGCCGTCCGGGTACCCGCGCCGTGGTGCCCCTCGCAGGTCGTGACGACCAGGAGGCCTCCGTACATGACCGCCAACCGCACTCCGCTCTCCGAGCTCGAACAGGGCATCCCGTTCGAGCAGCGGCACATCGGGCCCGACGCCGAGGCCCGGGCCAAGATGCTCGCCCAGGTCGGTTACGGCTCGCTCGACGAGCTCACGGCCGCCGCGGTGCCGGACGTGATCAAGAACGCCGAAGCGCTGGGCCTGCCGGCCGCGCGCACCGAGGCCGAGGTCCTCGCCGAGCTGCGCACGCTCGCCGACCGCAACCAGGTCCTCGCCCCGATGATCGGTCTCGGCTACTACGGGACCTTCACCCCGCCGGTCATTCTCCGGAACGTCATGGAGAACCCGGCCTGGTACACGGCCTACACGCCCTACCAGCCCGAGATCTCGCAGGGCCGGCTGGAGGCGCTGCTCAACTTCCAGACCATGGTCGCCGACCTGACCGGTCTGCCCACCTCCGGCGCCTCCCTCCTCGACGAGGGCACCGCCGCCGCCGAGGCCATGGCGCTGTCCCGCCGTGTCGGCAAGGTCAAGAACGGTGTCTTCCTCGTCGACGCCGACGCCCTGCCGCAGACCGTCGCCGTCATCGAGACCCGCGCCGAGCCGACCGGTGTCGAGGTCGTCGTCGCCGACCTGAGCGAGGGCATCCCCGCCGAGATCGCCGAGCGCGGCGTCTTCGGTGTCCTGCTCCAGTACCCGGGTGCCTCCGGTGCCGTCCGCGACATCAAGCCGCTGATCGACGCCGCGCACGAGCTCGGCGCGATCGTCACCGTCGCCGCCGACCTCCTCGCGCTGACGCTCCTCACCTCGCCCGGCGAGCTCGGGGCCGACATCGCCGTCGGCACCACGCAGCGTTTCGGCGTCCCCATGGGCTTCGGTGGTCCGCACGCCGGCTACATGGCCGTGCAGGACAAGCACGCCCGCTCCCTGCCCGGCCGCCTGGTGGGCGTGTCCGTCGACGCCGACGGCAACCGCGCCTACCGCCTGGCCCTGCAGACCCGCGAGCAGCACATCCGCCGCGAGAAGGCCACCAGCAACATCTGCACGGCCCAGGTGCTGCTCGCCGTCATGGCCGGCATGTACGCCGTCTACCACGGTCCCGACGGCCTGAAGCAGATCGCCCAGCGCACCCACCGGTACGCCACCCTCCTCGCCGCGGGTCTCACCGCCGGCGGCGTCGACGTCGTGCACGGCTCGTACTTCGACACCCTCGCCGTCCGCGTGCCCGGCAAGGCGGACGAGGTCGTCGCCGCCGCCCGTGCGGCCGGTGTGAACCTCTACCGCGCCGACGCCGACCTGGTGTACGTCTCCTGCGACGAGACCACCGGCCGGGCGCAGCTCGCCGCCGTCTGGGGTGCCTTCGGGGTCACGGCCGACATCGAGGCCCTCGACGCCGCCGCCGAGGACACGCTCCCCGAGGGTCTGCTGCGCTCCGACGCGTACCTGACCCACCCGGTCTTCCACGCGCACCGCTCCGAGACCTCGATGCTGCGCTACCTGCGCAAGCTCGCGGACCGCGACTACGCGCTCGACCGCGGCATGATCCCGCTCGGCTCCTGCACCATGAAGCTGAACGCGACCACCGAGATGGAGCCGGTGACCTGGCCCGAGTTCGGCCAGATCCACCCCTTCGCGCCGATCGAGCAGGCGCAGGGCTACGTCACGCTCATCACCGAGCTGGAGGAGCGCCTCGCCGAGGTCACCGGCTACGACAAGGTGTCGATCCAGCCCAACGCCGGTTCGCAGGGCGAGCTGGCCGGTCTGCTGGCCGTCCGCGCCTACCACCGTGCCAACGGCGACCTCCAGCGCACGGTCTGCCTCATCCCGTCCTCCGCGCACGGCACCAACGCCGCCTCCGCGGTGATGGCCGGCATGAAGGTCGTCGTCGTCAAGACCGCCGACGACGGCGAGGTCGACGTCGAGGACCTGCGGGCCAAGATCGCCCAGTACCGCGACGAGCTGTCCGTGCTGATGATCACCTACCCGTCCACGCACGGTGTGTTCGAGGAGCACGTCGCCGACATCTGCGCCGAGGTCCACGAGGCCGGCGGCCAGGTCTACGTCGACGGCGCCAACCTCAACGCGCTGGTCGGTCTGGCCAAGCCGGGCAAGTTCGGCGGCGACGTCTCGCACCTGAACCTGCACAAGACCTTCTGCATCCCGCACGGCGGCGGCGGCCCCGGCGTCGGCCCGGTCGGCGTCCGCTCCCACCTCGCCCCGTACCTGCCGAACCACCCGCTCCAGCCCACCGCGGGCCCGGAGACCGGCGTCGGCCCGATCTCGGCCGCCCCGTGGGGCTCCGCGGGCATCCTGCCGATCTCCTGGTCGTACGTGCGCCTCATGGGCGGCGAGGGCCTCAAGCGCGCCACCCAGGTCGCGGTGCTCGCGGCGAACTACATCGCCAAGCGCCTGGAGCCGCACTTCCCGGTGCTCTACACCGGCCCGGCCGGTCTGGTCGCCCACGAGTGCATCGTGGACCTGCGCCCGCTGTCCAAGGCGACGGGGGTCACGGTCGACGACATCGCGAAGCGCCTCATCGACTACGGCTTCCACGCGCCGACGATGTCCTTCCCGGTGGCCGGCACGCTGATGATCGAGCCGACCGAGTCCGAGGACCTGACCGAGCTCGACCGCTTCTGCGACACGATGATCGCGATCCGTGCCGAGATCGAGAAGGTCGCCTCGGGCCAGTGGCCCGCGGACGACAACCCGCTGCACAACGCCCCGCACACCGCGGCCGCGCTGGGCGGCGAGTGGAAGCACGCGTACACCCGCGACGAGGCGGTCTTCCCGGCCGGTGTCTCGGCCGCGGACAAGTACTGGCCGCCGGTGCGCCGCATCGACGGCGCCTTCGGCGACCGGAACCTGGTCTGCTCCTGCCCGCCGATGGACGAGTACGACAACTGAGCACGAGCCGAGGGCCGGTTCGGAGGTTCTCCTCCGGGCCGGCCCTCGGCGTTTCCCTCGTACGGTGTCCTCCCGCGCCCTTTCAGGCGGCGGTCGTCACCTGTCCCGCCGTCAGCGGCCGGTGAGGGGCGATGATCTGCCCGTCCGGCAGCAGTTCACCGGTGTCCTCGAAGAGCAGGACGCCGTTGCACAGCAGGCTCCAGCCCTGCTCCGGGTGGTGTGCCATCGGTCGGGCCGCCTCCCGGTCGGCGGAGTCGGCGGTGGGACAGGCAGGCTGGTGCTGGCACATGGGTGGGTTCTTTCGCTGCGTCGTGGTGGATGTCCTGCGGCTCTGCGCCTTCATGGCCGCCCCCGTCGGTCGGTTCGGTTCCGGTCCCAGTCTTGCCCCACGGACGGTCTTCCGCAGGTATTTCGCGTCAGCTCGTCCTTTCCTGGGAAGACGCATCACCCGCAGGGGCGGTTCAGGTCAACTGCACCGTCTCTTCGGGTGGTTCGGGGTGGTCCCAGCGGGCTAGTCCGTATGGGAGGGGCGTTCGGACGGCGCGTTCGGGCGCGCGGCCAGGACAGGAGTGCGCCCCGTGGCCCGGCCGGGTCACGGGGCGGGGACGCGCGTGCGGTGGATCAGGCGGGCGCCGGGGAGCCCAGGAGGGGCGGCGGCGCGAGACGCGTGCTGAGGACGGGCAGGAGATCGGAGACCTGGTAGGGCCGGTGGGCGGCGATCCCCGGGGGCGCGGGGGCCAGGGGCACCATCAGGTCGGCCGAGGCCGGGGCGACGGCGGTGCCGTCCGGCTCCGGGCCGGCGTGCAGCCAGAGGGTCAGCATGTAGAGCTCCGGTACGGAGAGCAGCCGCGGCTCGTACGTGACGGGCAGGGCCTCGGCCTGGAGCAGGGCCCGTTCCGTGGCGGAGACGTACGGGCCCTCGAAGAAGTGGGAGAAGGCCCAGCCGTCCGGGGTGAGCATGGTCTCCGCGGCGGCGATCGCCCGGTCCCCGTTCCGGATGAGGAAACGCCAGCCGGCGAGCCGGGTGTGGGGGGCGAGCCCCGGTGCTCCGGTGACGCCGAGGACGTACACGGGGAGGGGGTGTTCGGGGCTCAGCGGTCCCTGTGCGGCCCGCAGTGCGGGAGTTCGCGGCTCGCGGACGGCGGTCGGTGAGCCGAGGGCCGCGAGGACACTGCGGAGGGCCGGCGCAGGGGCCGGGGAGGGTCGGAGCATGGTGGGTCGCCTCTCGCTCAGGAGACACGGTGATGCGTGGGCAGGTACGACGGCGCTGTCGGCGGCGGGGCCAGAGAGGGGCCATGAGGCCATGACCGGGCGCCAACACTCTGCCTCGTCCGCGGAGTTTATACGACACGTGTTCACACAGTGTTTCCGCTAGACCCTGCGGATATTCCTGACAAGGCGTCATCAGGCCGTAATCGCAGGGAGTTGAAGCGGAATCACGAGGACGATACCGCTCCCACCTGCGTATTCCTCGCGAAGGCGGACGGCTGAATTCCTACCCCGGATCACAGGACAATACGACATTGGTATATGTCGAGTGTTCCTTGCCTTCGGGATGTGCCGGTGGAGCGCTCCGTCCAGCCTATCCTCCGAGAGGCCGGTTCCGCAGGCGTTGTGGATCAGCGGGGTGGGCATCATCGTCCGTGACGCGCGGCCGTCCTGGCGGCCGTCCACTCGTGGAGGGACGCTTCGATGGGGGAGAAGGTCGTGGCCGACGGGTTCGGCCCGTCCGACCGGCAGCAGTACCGGAGAAAGCTCCAGCAGTGTCTGGCGGGGCTCGCGCGACTCCTCGCGGAGAAGAGGTTCGACCGGCCGCGCAATCTCATGGGCGTGGAGATCGAACTCAATCTCGCCGGCGCCGACGGGCTGCCCAGGATGCTGAACGGCCCGGTTCTCGAAAAGATCGCCAGCACCGATTTCCAGACGGAACTCGGAATGTTCAACCTCGAAGTGAACATCGCGCCCCACCAGCTCGACGGACGCGTATTCGACCGGCTCGCGGAAGAGATCGGAACCGGCATCGGATATGCCGACCGCAAGGCCGCGGAACTCGACGCGGGCGTCGTCATGATCGGGATACTTCCCACGCTCGCCCAGCACGACCTGGTCCCCGAGAACCTCTCGGACAACGACCGTTACACGCTTCTCAACGACCAGATCCTCGCCGCCCGCGGCGAGGACTTCACCCTCGACATCCACGGCGTCGAACGCCTCCTGTGCACCTCGGAGTCGATCGTGCCCGAGGCGGCCTGCACCTCGGTGCAGCTGCACCTCCAGGTGACACCGGCCCGGTTCGCCGCCGTGTGGAACGCGGCGCAGGCCGTGTCCGGCGTCCAGATCGCGCTCGGCGCCAACGCGCCCTTCGTCTTCGGCCGCGAGCTGTGGCGCGAGTCCCGGCCGCCGCTGTTCATGCAGGCCACCGACACCCGGCCGCCCGAGCTGCAGTCCCAGGGCGTACGGCCGCGCACCTGGTTCGGTGAGCGGTGGGTGGACTCGGTGTACGACCTCTTCGAGGAGAACGTCCGCTACTTCCCCGCCCTGCTGCCGCTCTGCGACGAGGAGGACCCGCTTCTCGTCCTCGACCGGGGCGGGGTGCCGCGCCTCCAGGAGCTGGTCCTGCACAACGGCACCGTCTACCGCTGGAACAGGCCGGTGTACGGCTGGGTCGACGGGGTCCCGCACCTGCGCGTCGAGAACCGGGTGCTGCCGGCCGGGCCGACCGTCACCGACGTGATCGCGAACGCGGCCTTCTATTACGGGCTCGTACGCTCGCTCGCCGACGACCCCCGGCCGGTCTGGAAGCGGATGGCCTTCCAGGACGCCGAGGCCAACTTCGACACCGCCTGCCGTCACGGCATCGAGGCGGAGCTGCGCTGGCCCCGCGCGGGACGCGCCGGCGGCATCGCGACCCTGCCGGCCGTACGCCTCGTCCTCGACGAGCTGCTGCCGCTCGCCGCGGCGGGGCTCGACGCCTGGCACATCGAGCCGGCCGACCGCGACTTCTACCTCGGGGTGATCGAGCAGCGCTGTCTGCGGCGGGTGAACGGAGCCTCCTGGCAGGCCGACACCTTCCACCGGGCCCTGGACTCCGGCCTCGACAGGGAGGCCGCCCTCGCGGCGACCACCCGGCGGTACCGGACGCTCATGCTCGCGGGCGAGCCGGTGCACACCTGGCCCGTGGGGATCGACTGACCCCGTCCCGATCGCTCCCCGAGGTCTCCCGGCGGAGCATGGGTGATCATGTCAAGGTGGTCCCGGCCGGCCGGGACCACCGGACGGCGTGAGCCCGCGAGGGGGAAGTGGAGACAGGTGTGGTGTCGGAGCAACGACTGAGGGACGCGTCCCTGCCCCCCGACGGCCTGCCGCGCGGTGTCCTGCGCTCCGAGACGCTCATCGTGCTCGCGCTCTCGCTCGGGGCGAGCGCGGTCGCGTCGCTCATCAGCTTCATCGGCTCGCTGACCAGGCCGGGAGCGCTCAAGGAACAGGCGGCGACGCTCAACGCCTCGCACGCTCCCGGGCGGCCCTGGCTCGACCTGTCCTGGCAGCTCTTCGGCATCGCCACGGCGCTCGTGCCGGTGGTGCTCGTCGCCCATCTGCTGCTGCGGGAGGGCGCGGGGCTGCGGGCCATCGGCTTCGACCGGACCCGGCCGTGGTCGGACCTCGGGCGCGGGGTGCTGGTCGCGGCGGGGATCGGGAGCGCCGGCCTCGCCTTCTACCTCGGGGCGCGGGCCTCCGGGTTCAACCTGACGGTGGTGCCCGAGTCGCTGCCCGACGTGTGGTGGAAATACCCGGTGCTCATCCTCTCGGCGGTGCAGAACGCCGTCCTGGAGGAGGTCATCGTCGTCGGCTATCTGCTGCGCAGACTCGGCCAGTTGGGGTGGTCGCCGATGGCCGCGCTGGTGGCGAGCGCGGTGCTGCGCGGCTCGTACCACCTCTACCAGGGGGTCGGCGGCTTCATCGGCAACATGGTGATGGGCGTGGTCTTCGTGCTGCTGTACCGCCGCTGGGGGCGGGTCGGGCCGCTGGTCGTGGCACACGCGCTGCTCGACATCGTGGCCTTCGTCGGGTACGGGCTGCTGGCGGGCAAGGTGGGCTGGCTGCCCACCGTGTGACGGGACGCCGACGAGGGGGCGTGCGGCTTGAGCCGTACGCCCCCTCTCGTGCGTCAGGCGCGCAGGTCGCCCTCGATGACCGTGACGGCCTGGCCGTTCAGGAGGGTGCGGTCGCCGCGCAGGCGGGTGCGGACGAGGCCCGTGCGGGCGCCGCCCTGGAAGCCGGTGAGCTCCTCGCGGCCGAACCTGGCCGACCAGTACGGCGCGAGCGCGGTGTGGGCGCTGCCCGTCACCGGGTCCTCGTCGATCCCGACGGCCGGGAAGAAGCCGCGCGAGACGAAGTCGTATCCGCTGTCCGGGCGTTCGGCGGCGGCGGTCGCGATGATGCCGCGCGTGGAGAGGCTCTTCAGAGCGGCGAAGTCCGGGGCGAGGGAGCGGACGGTGGTCTCGTCGCGCAGCTCGACGACGAGGTCGCCGATGTGGTCGGCCGTGTCGTGGACGGCGACGATCTCGGCGCCGAGCGCCTTCTCCAGGCCCTCGGGAACGGGGAGCGGGGTGAGGGAGGAGGTCGGGAAGTCCATCGTGATCGTGCCGTCGCCCTCGGCGGTGGTGATCAGGACGCCGCAGCGAGCCGTGAAGCGGACCGTGCCGCTCGCGGTGCCGGTGGTGTGCAGGACGTGCGCCGTGGCCAGGGTGGCGTGGCCGCACATGTCCACCTCAGTGGTGGGGGTGAACCAGCGCAGGGCCCAGTCCGCCTCGCCGCCTGCGGGCAGCGGGTGGGCGAAGGCCGTCTCGGAGAGGTTGACCTCCGCGGCGACCTTCTGGAGCCAGGCGTCTTCGGGGAAGGAGTCGAGGAGCAGGACTCCGGCCGGGTTGCCGGAGAAGGGCTGGTCGGTGAAGGCGTCGACGATTCGGATGCGCATGCCACCGACCGTACCGGGGACGGAAAACCGCGGACCAAGGCCAATCGCGGAGAACTGGACCGGTCCGTCCGCGCGTCGTCCTGGGAAGGACGTGGGGGCGAGGGGTCCGGGGGGCTTCGATGATGTTCGGGTACGGGGACGAGTGGTGGATGCTGCTGTTCTACCCGGTGCTGCTGTGGGTGCCGTTCGGGCCCTTCCTCATGGGCGCGACGGGGGTGTGGTGCGCACGGCGGCCCGGACCGTGGCCGTGGCTCTGGACGGTGCTGCTGCCGCTGGTGCCGGTGGGGGTCTCGGCGACCGCCATGCTCCTGCCGCGGGGCCGGCCGACCCAGACCGACGACCTCGTCGGATACCTCCTCGTGTACGTCCTCGGCATCACGGTGCTGCCGTGGCTGCTGGGGTACGGGATCACTCGGGTCGTCCGGGTCGTACGGGATCGGCGTGGTGGGAACAGCGGTCGCGGCGGCGGGCCGGACGGGGTCACAGAGGCGCCAGGACCATGAGGATCTCGTCGCGGTCGTCGTCGGCGGCCAGGCGGAGGGCTCCGGGCCAGCGGCCGATCTCCCGCCAGCCCAGCCTGCCGTAGAACTCTTCGAGCCCGACGCCGCCCCGTGCCGCGAGGCGCAGCTGCTCCAGGCCCATCTCCTCGCGGGCGATCGCGCGGGCGTGCCGCACCAGGCCCGCGCCGATGCCCTGGCCGCGTACGCCGAGGCGGGTCTGGACGTGGTGCAGGGTGCCCCAGTGCGCGATCAGCGCAAAGGTGTCGCGGCGGAGGCACAGCCAGCCCGCGAGGGCGCCGTCGACCGTCGCGACGACGAGACGGCTGCTCGCCGGGTCGAGTCCCGCGACGATGCGGTCGACCGCGGCGGTGACCTCGGCCGGGTCGACCGGCGGGAAGGGGAAGCCGGCCGCGCCGCCCGCGTCGCTCACCTCGGTCCAGCAGTCGACGAGGGCCGGTACGAGACCGTCGGGCAGCGCCCCGGGGGCGGTGAACTGGGTGAAGAGCGGGGTGCCGTCCTTGGTGATCATGGCAGGAGTGTCGCAAACGGTGCTGGTGCCGGTTCGCTCGGGGCGAGCTCCAGGGAGAGCTGGGCGCCCAGTTCCTCGAAGCCCAGCGCGGCGGCGACCCGCCGGGAGGCCGGGGGACGTGCGCGCCACTGCGGAAGGAGACCGGCGGCGAGTGCGTGGGCGACCGCCGCCGAGGCAGCCGCCCGAGCGAGCCCGCGGCCGCGTGCCCCCGGGGCCGTCAGCACGCTGAGGTGGGCGGTGCGGCCGGGCCAGGCCTCGTATCCGGCGGCGGCGGCCACCCGGCCCTGCTCGTGGACCACGAACGCGGGTGAGGTGATGTCGTCCAGGGCGGCCTCGGCGGAGTCGTCCCGGCCGGCGCTCTCCTCCAGGACGCGCAGCGCCGGATGGCCGCCCGGCAGTCGGTCCACCGGCGACAGGGCGGCGGCCGGGCGGAACCCTTCCGGGGACACGTACGACAGGGCGGCAGGGCCGAGCACCCCGGTCACGGGCAGCGCCGCGCGGACGGAGTCGGCATCCACCAGGGCCGTCACGGGCAGGCCCGCCAGGGCGGCCCGCACGGTCGCTGCGGCCCTCTCGTCCGGCGCTGTCACGAGCGCCGATCCGCCGAGTGCGACCACCCCGACCCAGCCGGGCGGGCACAGCCCCGATTCCGGGGACACGATCACGTTCACGCCGCCCGCGGGCGGGAACGACCGTGGTGCGTGGGCCAGTTCCTCCCACAGGCTCCGGGCTTCGAGGAGGAGCGGATGCGTCTGCATGGCGGCGATCCTGCCATGCGGAGCCTTCTCAGCCGCGCTCGCGGAGGTACGCCTCCAGCTCCGCCGCACCGGTCAGCATCGCGCGCCCACGGGCCGACAGCCGACCGTGCCAGTCGGTCAGCGCGGCTTCCAGCGGCTCCAGGCCTCCGGCCGCCCGCACGTGGGCGACCAGCGGGGCGATCCGGTCCAGCGGATATCCGCCCCGCCTGAGTTGGTGGGCCAGCCGGGCGTCCCGTACGGCGGCCTCGTCGTAGACCCGGTACCCGGTCCGAGGGTCGCGCCGCGGACGGACGAGACCGGCCCGCTCCCACTTCCGCAGCGTCGCGGGACGGATGCCGAGCTTCTCGGCCAGCGGCCCGATGAAGGTGCCGCCGGGGTCGGGCCGCGAGCCCGGGGCGGGAGCCGAGGCGGGATCCAGGTCGCGGAGGGCGCTCTCCACGGCCCGGAGGGTCCGCCGGTCGTCGAGGAGCTGGGCGTGGCTCTCGTCGATCAGGCGGAACCCCTCGTCGAGCGCGCCCTCGTTCACGGCCCGCAGGATCGCCGTCGCCGTCGGGTGGCCGTGGCCGGGCAGCAGGGCGAGGAACGCGCGCAGTGCCGCCGCGTGCAGCGGGGTGTAGGTGCGGTAGCCGTGGGCCGAGCGATCGGCGGCGGGGAGGATGCCGGCCTCTTCGTAGTTCCTGATCGCCTGCGTGGAGAGATCGTGCCGACGGGCCAGATCGATCGGCCTCAGCCGCACACCGCTTTGAAGGTTCTTCCCCATGAGACCGACGATATCCCGGCTGCCACTGGGGGAGTTCGCGGCCACGGCAGAGAAAAGTCTCCACCGAAGGTTCAACGATAGCGTTGAAGGCATGGCGACTGACATCAAGGACACCGCCCATGCCGTCGACGCTGCCGCCGTCATGAGGCTGCTCCCGGCCCGGCCCCGGCTGCTCGCCCTCGGCGAGCCCACCCACGGCGAGGACACTCTGCTCGAACTGCGCAACGAGCTCTTCCGGCAGCTCGTCGAGCAGGAGGGCTACCGGACGATCGCGCTCGAGACCGACTGCCTGAAGGGCCTGGCCGTGGACGACCACGTCACCTCGGGCACGGGCACCCTCGACGAGGTCATGGAGCACGGATTCAGCCACGGCTGGGGCGCCTCCGCGGCCAACCGCGAACTCGTGCGCTGGATGCGCGCGTACAACGAGGGCCGGCCCCCGTCCGAACGGCTCCGCTTCGCCGGTTTCGACGGCCCGCTGGAGATCACCGGAGCCGAAAGCCCCCGGCGGGCCCTCACCGCACTCCACGACTACCTGGCGGCCCGGGTGGACGCGGACCTGCTCCCCTGCACCGCGGACACCCTCGACGACCTGCTCGGCACCGACGACCGGTGGACCGAGCCCGCCGCGATGACGGACCCGGCCCGGTCCGTCGGCCGGTCGGCCGAGGCCGGCCGACTGCGGCTGCTCGCCGACGAACTGGTGGAGCTGCTCGACGAGCAGGGGCCGCACCTGATCGCGGCGACCTCGCGGGACGACTGGGACCGGGCGCGCCTGTACGGGCGCACCGCCCTCGGTCTGCTGCGCTACCACCACTGGATGGCCGACACCTCGCAGGTTCGCCTGGCCCGCCTCGTCGGTGTGCGGGACCGGATGATGGCCCGGAACCTCCTCGCGGTCGCCGACCGGGGCCCGGTGTTCGTCCACGCCCACAACTCCCACCTCCAGCGGGGGAAGAGCTCGATGCGGATGGGCGGGAAGCCGCTGGAGTGGTGGAGCGCCGGTGCGCTGGTGAGCGAGGAGCTCGGCGAGGAGTATGCCTTCGTGGCCATGGCCCTCGGCACGATCCGGCACCAGGGAGTGGACGTGCCGCCGCCGGACACCGTCGAAGGACTCCTGTACGTGCTTCCTGAGGACCGCTGTGTCGTCGACGCCCGGGGGCTGGCCGCCGTCCTCGGCGACGCGAGGCCCGCGACGCGCGTGTCTCCCTGGTTCGGCTACGCGCCGTTCGACCCGGCCCACCTGGCGGCCATCGAGGGGCTCGTCTTCGTCAGGGACGTCCCGCAGGGCTAAGGGTTGTCCCGTAAATGCAGCGCCAGCTTGCTGAACCGGGCGCCGACCGTCATGACTGTCCGATCTCAGCAAGATCAGCTCGAACGGAATCTCAACCGTGATGGATCTCCCACGGGCAGGCGTGCCATATAGCCCCCCGGCCTGGGGCCGGACAGCCGAGTGGGTGGCGAAATGCTGGCAGTCGGGTTCTTGGGGCGTCGAATCGATGCGTTGCTCATCGCCGGGGAACATCGTTGTACCCGGTGGGCTCGCTGGAGCCCGGTTGTCCAGGCCCAAACAGGAAAGAGACACCGAAGTGCGCACGCGCCTTCTCGCAGCAGTGGCCGCCGCCTCTATCGCCCTCATCCCCTCGGTACAGCCTCCGCCACGGCGCAGGCCGAGACCGGCAGCATCTCCTGTAGCGGCGGCGACATCGACCTGCAATACAACCCCGGCATCACCTTCAGCAAGTAGACCGTGCAGCTCACGGGCGGCGACATGGGCCTGTGCACGTCGGCCAAGCACCCGAAGATCACAGGCGGCGTCGTCCGCTTCGAAGCCTCGCTTGAGGCCGCGTGTCCCGGCCCGATTGGCCCGGGAGAAGCCAAAGTGACGATCAGCTGGAGCGACGGAAGCAAGTCGGTCATCAACCAGCCGACGTTCCGTGGCGATGCCCAGTCCTTCACCCTCGAAGGAGGCTCCGTCGCGAGCGGCCCCTTCCTCGACGGCATCACACGCGCGTCCGGCCGGACCACGACCAGCTCGATCGAGCTCGGCGCCGCCTGCATGACCCGCGGCCTCACCAGCTACCGGTCCACGATCGACGAGTTCACCATCTCCTCGTTCGCCCGCAGCTGCTCTTGCGGTGTCAGCCCCACCTGGCAGGATCACCGGCATGAGTGAGTAGCGGATCGCCCGTACCGCCGCGGGAGTGATTGCTGGCATGGGCCGTCTGGATGGCACACGGTTACCCGTCCGACCGAGGACCTGTTGTCACGTTGATCGGGACAGGCCGCAGCCAGGCCAGTCCGCCCTCGATGACAAGGACCCACCGTGAGGCTCACCCGGACCATCGCCGCCATCGGCGCTGCCGCAGCCGCAATCGTCTCCCTCCACACCACCGTCGCACAGGCCCAAGACGAGGGTGGACTGCTGTCCATCCTCGACACCTCCTCAGTGCTCAACACCCCCTCACTCACCCTCGCCTGTTTCCCAGCCGGCCAGGTCGGCAAGGGCAACACCTTCACCGGCACGCAGAACGTCAGCTGCAACCAGAGCGCCACGCAGACCAACCCCGCTCCTCCAGCCAACGGCGGCAGCAACGGTGGTGCAACGTCCCGGATCGTACGCAGCACCGTCGTGCCCGTAGCAGGCAACGCGACCGAGTTCGCCGCGGCATACTGCGACGCCGGAGAGGTCGCTACCGGAGGGGGCTACGACGTCTCTCCCCACGGTGCCAACGTGAGCGTGACCTTCTCGGGCCCCGGCGACGCGAACGCCGACGGCCGCGCCGACGCATGGGGCACCAACGCCCACAACAACACCACCGAGCAGGTGAGCTTGCAGGCATACGCCGTCTGCTCGCCAGCAGCCGCCGCGTCGTAACGCCGTCCCCGGGGGTCTGTCACTCAGAGCCGCCGTCGGATGCCCGTCGTGCCGCGCCGGCAAGGGAGTGTGGCGGCCCAGGCCCGCGGCTGACCTCCCGCCGGTTCGAGTGATCAACCGAGGAACGGGAAGACGCCGGGCGGCACGAAAGGCACGACGAGGTGGTGGTCCCTGATGGCCCGACCTGTATGGACCGGTGTGGTCTCCTTCGGTCTCGTCTCGCTTCCCATCGCTCTCTACACCGCCACGGACAGTCACACCATCCACTTCCACCAGCTGCAGCGCGGCACGCTCGGGCGATGCTCCCTCAGGAACATTTATGGGACAGCCCTTAGGGGGTGCCTTCGTCCGTTGTCCTGTGACACGCGAACTTTGACCGTTGTCATCGAACCTTGACCGCCTCAGGGTGGCGGGGTGCGTCTTGGCTTTGTAGGTGAGTTTGGAGAGCGTCCGTCGCTCAGCAGCGAGAACGCCCGGATCCACGGGAGAGTGATGTCGCTGAGTTCTGGAAACACCTGGGTGCTTGCTTCGGGACCACTCGCGCCCGAGCCGAACAGTCCCTGGGCTGAGGGGCCCGATCGAAGAGGCGGGAAAGGTCAGGACTGCGCGGTCCGGAACGCGAGATACCGGCTGAAGGCTTCATGGCTGTCGGGAGTGAAGCGCCACTCCAACAGGGCCGAGTGAAGCTCCGACTCGGTTAGCCAGCCATGCCAGGCGACCTCATCGGGATCGGGGGTCACAGCGTCGGGAACCACGGCTTCGTGCACGCCGAGCCAGTGAGGGCTCAAGCCGCTGCGGTTGATGAACGTGAACAGCAAGTGCGGCAGGCCACGGATGCCCAGCTCTTCGACCAGCTCCCGCGCGGCAGCCTGTTCATAGGATTCGCCGGCATCCACGGCGCCACCGACCATGACCTCATAGAGCCCGGGGAAGCGCGACAGATGCTCCGACCGCCGATGGACGAGGATCCGGCCACGCTCATCACGACACACCGTCGAGGCGATTCGATGCAGCCACCCCTCCCGGATGGCCTGCCGACGGGTGACCACCCCCAGGACACGATCTTGACGGTCGACACGCTCCACCAGTTCATCCACGACGCACACCCTGGCAGAACCCACTGACAACGCCGTCTCTCGGCGAACTGTTCTCGGAACTCGACAACATTCTGGACCCGCTTGATCAACATCTGTTGCCTGAACTCGGCATCAACCGTTCTCGCGTTCATCGACGAAGCCATGTGTCTGCCATGCGCTGTCGGTATGCCCTCTGGCGGCATCGGTGAGAGCACATCCGGCCCTGCTTCTCCGGAGGCAGCAGATCTCCACAGACCTCGCAGGTTCGTGACTGCCGCTGGCGATATGCCTTCTGGCGGCATCGGTGAGAGCAGGTCCGTCGAAGCCCGTGGCGAGGGCCAGATGGGAGCGTTTCCCCGCAGACGGGGCCAGACCTTGGTGTGGGCGGTGGCGGAGGTTCGAGAGGCGGAACTGTGCGGGCCTGAGCCTCTCGCCAGCGTTGTGCCTGCTGACGGCAGCGTGGGGAGCATGTTCGGCGTCGTGACGAGCTTCCGGGCGGGATGGGTTCGCCGCAGACGGGTCAAGCTCGTGGTCCGGATGAGTCGATTTGTTCTGCCCGTTCTGCGCGGGCTTGCTGCCGTTCGAGGAAGGCGGCCCGACGGCAGCGCGACGAACAAAGGCGCTGGCGCCCTCCGGGACGGATCCGCATGCTCTGCCCGCATTGCCTGCAGGGGATTTGTTCCCATTGGGCGTTCGGATGACGTCTTCGGTAGGCCTTCTGGCGGCAGGACCGGGAACACCTGAGGGCCTGGCGTCCGAGGATTCCGAGGGGAGGCATGGCCGCGCCGCACTCCAGACAGCGCTTGGTCTCCAGCGTGACCCGGAGGGCTTCGGCGTCCCGGCCGGTGATGGCGGCCAAGCGGCCGAAGCTGGGGAGACCGCGGTGCTGGGGCGGTTCGCAGAGGTAAGTCCGCAGGTAGAGGGGCGGAAGGTGGTTGGCCTGGGCCAAGCGGACGATGAAGGCCCGGACGCCCTCGCTGGCCTGGGGCCGGACCAGAACGGGCAGGAGCCGGAGCCTCTCGTCGTTCAACGGACGCCCCCAGGACTGCGGAACTCGGGAGCCTCGGCGGCGACGTCCAGAGGGACGGCTTCGAGTCCCGCCTTGGTGATCTTCTCCGAGCCGTCGAGAATCGCGTCCATCGCGGCGCCCCGGACCTGGTGAGAGAGGGCGCCGATCATGCCGCCGGTGCGGTCGTGGAGGTAGCGGTCCAGCTTGGCGAGGGTGTCGGGCTTGTGCTGCCGCAGGTTCAGGGTGTCCTCCATGGTGGCGACCAGGCCCCGCCACTCGCTGTTGTAGGGGAACGGGCGAGTGGGGATCAGGGTGAAACGGCCGGCGATCTGGGCTCCGCGGGTGCCAGTCAGCAGGGTGCTGTGCTCGATGTCGATGCCCGCGTAGATGAACGTGGCGGGGATGCGCTCGGAGAAGTACTTCAGGGGTGTCGGCGACCTCGGCGCCGTGCCGGGTGGCGAGCGAGACATTGTGTAGCTCGTCGACCAGCACCATGCCGGTGCGGGAGTCGGTGCAGACCCCGACGACGGCCTCGATGAGATCGGTGATGTTCATCCGGGCCATCACCGGCAGGCCGAGGAACCGGGCGAACTCGGCTGCGATCATGCGGGGTGTCGCGGCGGGCGGGACGGTGATGTAGATGACCGGGATGCGGTCCGCCGCGGCGGGACGGCGGGCCCGGTCCAGCAGTTCGTGGGACCGGCCGAGCTGGGTGATCGCGATGGTCTTGCCCGTGCCGGCGGCGCCGGAGACGATCAGGCCCCGGCGGGCGCTGATCGCGTGCTGGTTCAGCAGGACCAGGCGGCGACCGCAGGTCACGGTGTGCCGGACGACGGAGGTGCGGACCACCAGCAGTCTCGCGTGATGGTCCAGGCGGGCCTCGTCGAACGCGGCCTGCCCGGCCTCACCCAGAGCGTCGTATTCGTCGTCCGTGAGCCGGGGCGGCGGGGGCGGTGCCTCCTCGATGAAGCGACGCCAGCCGTCGAGGGTGGTCAGGTGCCGCTCGGTCTCCTGGGGCGGGGGTGTCGTCCGGGGCGCTTCCAGGGGTCCTCGAGCCGGTCGAACAAACCGAGCGGAATGACCTCGGCCAGCGTCTCCTCGGACTCTTCCGGAGCGTCCTCGCAGGAGGTGCCGGCGCCGGCGGAGGCCGGTGTGACGGGACCGGCGGCCTTCGTGCGGGCGGCGACGCGGCGGTCGCGTTTGCTGGACTGGGGGCCGGTCTCGGTCTGCGGGCCGGCGTGGGCCCGGGTGAGCAGGGCGGCGACCGCGTCGGCGATCTCCGCCTCGGTGGCCCGGGGCAGCTGGTGACTGACGTGGTCCCAGGCCAGGTCGCCGAAGGGGCCCGGGACCCGGTTGAGGTATTTCCAGGTGGCCTGGACCCAGGTGTTGTCGCGGCGGTGGTCGCGTACCCAGATGCGGCAGACGTCGTAGGGGTCGCGGTGGACCTCCCCAAGGCCCCGTTTCGCCCGGATGCCGGAGTCCTGACGGCGCATCCGCCCCAGCTCAGGGCTGTCGTAGGTGCGGTTCTTGATCCGGATGCCGTAGTCGTTGACCACCCGCCACTCGGCGGGCAGGAGCTCGAGGTAGTCGTCACCGCTGAGGGCGACCGGGACATAGCCGCAGGCCTCGACCAGGGCGGCGTACTTCTCGTTCGGCGTGAACAGCCGGCCCGGATGAGCGGGGTCGCGCAGGCCGTCATGGGGGCGGTTCTGCCAGTGCGCGACGATCCACTCGTCCAGCAGATCCTGCAACTCCAGCAGCGACCATAGGCGTTCGCCCTCCAGGTGACGGCCGCGGTGGTCGCTGTTGCGGCCGGCGTAGCGGGGCAGGAACTGGGCGAACAGCGTGGCCACCGAGCCCAGCATCTTCTCGATGTGCCCCTTCTCGAAGGGCGAACCCTTGTGCGTCGGCTGGAACTCGATCTCCAGAAACCGGCAGGCCGAGCGGAAGTTGCGGGAGATGAACGCCTTGCCGTGGTCGCAGACGATCATCTCCGGGACGATCACCGGCCGTGCGGCGGCATGCTCCAGCCGTTCGTCCAGGGCCAGCAGCCGGCGGTGCGGCAGCACAGAGCGGGACATCTTCAACGCGTCCACCCAGCCCGGCCGCATGAGTTCGGGCGTGACGGTGCGGGCCAGCAGAGCGCTGGCGTCGACCGACTTCGTGGTCGGCCGCAACACCGCCGCGGTCACCGTCCGCGTCGCGACATCGACCATCGCAGTCAGCTCGACCTTGCCAGCGACGCCGCTGTCCAGCCGGACCAGCACGTCCAGCGGGGTGGAGTCGATCTGCATGACCTCACCCGGGGCGAACACCGGCAGTTCGCCATGCGGTCCTTGGGCTCCGTGAGCCCTGGACCGGCGGGTGGTGGCGGAGCCGGTCGTGTGGGTGCCCGCGGTCAGCTTCGCCAACAGCCGGTAAAGCGTCCGCTGCGAGGGCAGCTTGACCTGCTGTCCTTCCGGGGAGGCCTTGAGGATCTCGCCGGTCCGCCAGAGCAGGAACGTGCCCGTGCGGGTCGAGGCGTCCACGGCCTCGTCGATCGCCTGCCGCATCGCGGTGACCACCGCGTCGTCCACCTCGCCGAACCGCGGCCTCTTGCGGACCGGCCGGTGGTCAGCCAGGCCGATCACCCCGTGCTCCTGGTAGCGGCGCCGGCGGTGGGCGACTGTGCTGGCACTCACCCGGTGCCCGGCAGCGGACAGTTCGGCCGCCTTGGCCCGCTGGCGGGCGGTCAGCGAGCGGTCCGGCCCGTATTCGGGCCGGGGCGCCGTGCCCGGCTCGGCCCCGGGCGGCAGACCGTGCAGGACCTCCAGGACGTGCCCCTCCCACCACAATGCCTTCCCCACCACCGCCTCCGGGAAGGTCTCCAGCAGCGACGCCGGCGGCAGCGGCATCCGCATCGGCGTGTCCACGACCTCGAAGCCCGCGGCCTCGAACAACTCCAGCAACGGCACGACCCGATAAGGCCGTTCGCCATCGCTCAACGTCACCGCCAGGGCCGACACCGCGAGAACCCCGCGAAGCTGCCTGTCGGGGTACACGTGAATGTGCACAGTGCGGTACACGGATACCTGCTCGCATGCCGGCCGCCGACGTCATGAGCGGGCCCCGCTCCTTGACCCGGACGGTTTCCGTAGCGGCCGTGCGGCCGACCATGTCATTCTCCGATCGGTAGCCTGCTCTTCCCGCCGGAGGTCGACATGGCGCTCCTTCCCGACATCACCGCGTTCTACGGTGCCGGCGATGAGGCTGGCCGCCTCACTTCCGGGCGCACCATCGGGACAGTCGAGCTGCTGCGGACGCAGGAACTCCTGCGGGCTCACCTTCCGAGCTCGCCCGCGTCCGTGCTGGATGTCGGCGGCGGGCCTGGAGTGCATGCTCGCTGGCTCACCGACAGCGGCTATCAGGTTCTCGTCGTCGACCCGGTGGAGAAGCACGTAGGGCAGGCCCGCCACCAGGGTCTGGCTGCCTTCGTGGGAGACGCGCGGCAACTCGACCAGCCAGGCGCTACGTTCGACGCCGTGCTGATGCTCGGTCCCCTCTATCACCTGCCGGACGGCACCGAGCGTGCCCGTGCATGGCGGGAGGCTCACCGGGTCGTCAAGCCCGGTGGCCTGGTCGCTGCCGCCGCCCTCAACCGGTACGCCAAGCTCCTGGACCTGGACTCACCCCGTTCGCTGGACATCGCAACGACCGGGCTGCGCGTTCGCCGGGACGGCCCCACCACGTACTACCACGACCCCTCCGAGCTCTGCACCGAGGCCCGGCACGCCGGCCTTGGTGACCTCACGGTCTACGGGCTGCACGGGCCCGCCTACGAGGCCCTGAGAGCCGAAGAGCGCCGGACCGGGACAAAGGACCTGGGCGTGAAGGCGCTTGAAACCGCCCTGGCTGCCGCACGGTTCGCCGACGGCCACCCAGAGCTCGTGGTGTCCAGCCTGCACCTGCTGGCAGTTGCGCGCCGACCACGCACCCCCGTGAACCCTGCCAACCCCTAGCCTTCGCGGTCGCCTCGTTCGCGTGCTTCCTTCAGTGACACGTGGGCACGAAGTCGCGTACCTGGCTGAGCACATTCACGTGTACGCCGACACCGCCCGTCGAACCGGACCCGATCCCCGACCGTGACCCGAGCCGGCCGCTTCAGCCCACTCATGACAACCACCTCCCGGCCCAGACCAGGCTGTCCGTACCCAGCAGTGCGGACCCCAGATCAGCGTTGAGCCGCCCGGACCACAGCAGATGGAACAGCACCGGAAGAACCTGCAGCCGGTCGCCGACCCGCTCGGCCCCGGTCCACAACGGCAACGGCTCCGCGAACACATCCACCAGCCGGGCCGCGACCTCCGCCGGGTGCCCCGAGCGGCGTCGCCGGTATCGGGCCAGCCAGCGGACGTTCGCCATGAACACCGGCTCCGGCGCATCCGCCCACTCGAACTCCCAGCCCACCGCCCCGCAGGCCTCGCGCGTGGCCTCGAAGGCCTCCTCCGTCCGCTCGTCCAGACGGTCGGCGGACCGGACATCGACCACCCGGGCCCGGCCGTCGGCAAGCCGTACGAAGTAGTCAGGGGCGTGACGACGCGACTCCCGCCCGTCGTGCCAGTGCAGCCAGAACGGCTGCGAGGCGATCCCGACCACCTCCGGATCGCGATCCAGCAGGACCAGCCGGTCCCGCTCCAGCCACGACTCGTATCCCACGTGATCAGCCGTCGTCGCGGCGTAGTACCAGCCCGGGAAGCTCTCGCCGCCCTTCGCCCAGCGGAACCGGCGAACCGGCTCGGCCTCCTCGAAGCGAACGCTCCAGGACTCTCCCAGCGGCAGCCGACGGCGACCTCCGGGACCGCAAAACTCCAGCTCAAAAGCCGATAACGCGGAGTCGCCGTAGCGACGAGCCGGTACCCCCACCCTGCCCCCAACCACACCGGTCAAAGTTCGGTGTCAGGAACGTAATCGGTGGTCAAAGTTCAGTGGCAATCGAACGAGATTCGCTGTCACAGGACACCCGTGACCGAGCTGTCGGGTATTGCTCGGCGAACAGTTCCGATATATCGTTGAGCCATCGCGACAGTTCGACGATGGAATCCCGATGGAAGGAGCGTTGCGATGCGTTCACCTGGACACGAGTACGGAAACGGACACGGACACGGTCGTGGAGGCTGCGGCCCCGGGTCTCGGGGTGACTTCGAGGGGCGGCGTGCCGCGTTCGGGCCTTTCGGGCCCGGGTTCGGCGGTGGGCCGTTCGGTGGAGGGCCCTTCGGCGGGCGCGGACGCGGTGGCGGCCGGGGGCGGGCGCGGCGCGGTGACGTGCGTGCCTCGATCCTGGCGCTCCTGAAGGACCGCCCGATGCACGGCTACGAGATGATCCGGGAGATCGGCGAGCGCAGCGACGGGGCGTGGAAGCCCAGCCCCGGCTCGGTCTACCCGACCCTCCAGATGCTGGAGGACGAGGGGCTGATCACCAGCGCGAGCGAGGGCGGCAAGAAGCTGTTCACGCTCACCGACACCGGGCGCGCGGAGGCCGAGGAAGGCCCCGAGGCGCCGTGGGAGGAGGCCGGGCGCGGGGTCGACTGGGACGCCGTGAACGAGATCCGGCAGGCCGGCTTCGGCCTGATGGAGGCGTTCGGGCAGGTCTGGAAGACCGGCAGCGCCGAGCAGCGGCAGAAGGCGGTCACCGTGATCAACGAGGCCCGCAAGAAGCTGTACCTGATCCTCGCCGACGAGCACTGAGCCCGTCGGTCCCGAAGAGAGGAAAGGCCCCGCGACCGTGGTCGCGGGGCCCTTCCCGTGCTTCCGGCGTGGCAGCTCAGGCCACCAGGCCCGCGAGCTTGCGCAGGGACTCGGTCAGCGCCGCCGTCGCCGAGTCCTTGAGTTTGCCCGCCATCAGGGAGACCGCCGCGCCGGTGAACTCGCCGTCGATCCGCACCGTCGTCGCGTCCCCCTCCGCCGCCAGCGAGTACCGCGTGGCGACGACGACCCCCATCGGGCCCTTGCCCCTGATGGCGAACGCCCGCTCGGACTCCAGCTCCTCGACCGTCCACAGGACCTCGGCGGGGAAGCCCATCAGCTTCATGTTCTCCGTGAAGGTCGCGCCGGCCTCCAGGGCGGCCGGGCCGCCGTTCGGGAAGCTGGTGTGGGTGGCGTTCCACTCGCCGTACGAGGAGAAGTCCGTGAGTCGCGCCCAGACCTTTCCGGCGGGCGCCTCGATCCGTGCCTCCGCGCTGACTTCGGCCATGAGACCACCCCTTCACGCGTGCCAACTGGGTTCCGGTGTCGCGGAACGTAGCGGGGTGGTCGTGAACATTCAATACTGATGAACCGTCAGTTCTGCGGTCGTCGGTCCCGTACCGTCGCCGATCCACCAGATCTCGGCCGCGTCGAAGCTGTCGGAGGCGCGCGGCGCCCCGTCCTCCTCGTGGCAGTGGAAGGCCGCCCAGAACAGATCGGCCGGCAGCGCCTCCCGGGGTGCGTACACCCGGTACACGTACTGCCGCCCGTCGCGTGAGAGCAGAGCCACCATCCAGAACACGACCGGAGGACGAGCGGAAGAGGGCCTGTGGTTGCAGTGGGGGCGCAAAGCAAGGCGGCGCGCGCCCCTCGGGGGTGACGCACGCGATCTCATCCGTAAGGAGGAGGAACCGTGCGCCCGTGCCCAACTCCGGTGGGATGCGGACATGCTTCTCCCCGGTGATGTTCCGGCCGCCCGGGCCTGATGAGGTGGGAGGGTGCACCATCCTGTCCCACGCCCTCAGCCGCTCCCCTCGTCCGTCGCCCCGCGCGCGGAGCTCGCGACCTTCCTGACGCCTTCGCTCGCTGCGGTCGTGTCGGGCGCGCGCCGCAGAGCGCTCCGGGACGGTGACCGCCAGATCGACACCGCCCACCTCCTGCACGCGCTCCTCGAGTCCGACCCCGAGGCCGGTGCCGCCTTCGAGGGCGGCCACCGGCTCGCCCGCGTCCTCGGCTACCTCGTCCAGCGGTCCATCGGATACGGCTTGCGCTGGCAGCGCTCGGAAGAGAAGTCGGCGACCCGACGCCTGCTGCCCGCCGCGCGCGGGGCCGAACCCCAGGGCACCCGTCCGTCCCCCTGGTCGCCCGCCGCGGCCGCCGCCCTGGAGGGGGCGTTCCGGCGGGCAGCCGAGCGTGGCGAGCCGCAGGCCCGCGGCATCGATCTGCTCACCGCCCTCGCCTCCGATCCCGAGAGCCGGGCCGTCGAGGTGCTGCGTCGCGCGGGGGTCGACCCGGCCGCCCTGGCCGCCCGAATCGCCGGCCTGGAAGAGGGGCCGTCTCAACAGGTGTAACGGGGGTTACGCCCCTGACGGCGTCCTGTCATGATGGCCCGATGCACGCGTCTCAGGGGAGAAGCGCCGGCCTGGGACTAGCCCTGGCCTCGGCCTTCGCATTCGGTGGTTCAGGAGTGGCGGCCAAGCCGCTCATCGAGGCGGGCCTCGACCCGCTCCACGTGGTCTGGCTCCGGGTCGCCGGCGCCGCGCTCGTCATGCTGCCGGTGGCCTGGCGCCACCGGGACCTCCTGCGCCGCAAACCCGCTCTCCTCGTGGGCTTCGGCCTGCTCGCCGTCGCCGGAGTCCAGGCCTTCTACTTCGCCTCGATCTCCCGCATACCCGTCGGCGTCGCCCTGCTCATCGAATACCTCGCCCCGGCCCTCGTCCTCGGCTGGGTCCGCTTCGTCCAGCGCCGCCCCGTCACCCGCGCCGCCGCCCTCGGCGTCGTCCTCGCCGCCGGCGGCCTCGCGTGCGTCGTGCAGGTCTGGTCCGGGCTGAGCTTCGACATCGTCGGCCTGCTCCTGGCCCTCGCCGCCGCCTGCTGCCAGGTCGGATACTTCGTCCTCTCCGACCAGGGCGCCGACGAACCCGACCAGACCGAGCGGGCCGATCCGGTCGGCGTCATCGCGTACGGACTGCTCATCGGCGCCTTCGTCCTGACGGTGGTGGCCCGGCCCTGGGGCATGGACTGGGGCATCCTCGGCGGCCACGCCGACATGAACGGGGCGAGCGTGCCCGCGTGGTTGCTGCTCGGCTGGATCGTGCTGATCGCCACCGTGCTCGCGTACGTCACCGGCGTCATCTCGGTGCGCCTGCTCTCCCCGCAGGTGGCGGGGGTCGTGGCCTGCCTGGAGGCGGTCATCGCGACCGTCCTGGCCTGGGTCCTGCTCGGCGAGCACCTGGACGCGCCGCAGATCGTCGGCGGTGCCGTGGTCCTGGTCGGGGCCTTCATCGCCCAGTCCTCGACGCCGAAGGCGGCGCCGGCGGGGCCGGTGGCCGGTTCCGGTGCGGGGGTCGGTGCGGTTGTGGATTCCGGCTCAGGTTCCGGCTCCGGCTCCGGTTCGGGTTCCGGCTCTGGTTCCGAGGCGGAGTCCGTCGGGCGGGATGCCGAGTTGTCGGCCGGCCGGACCGCCCCGTAGCGTGCCGCTCATGCATTCGACCGTGCTTCCGCCTCCCGCCGCCTAGCGCGCGCGGAGACTCTCCTCGACGAAGACCGGGCTCGGACGGCGAACTCCCGCCGCCGAGAGGTTCGTCGCTGCCCGCGCGCGGAGCCCAGCGACCACCCCTCCCTCCTGTCTTCCACGGAGAACTCACGTGTCGAACTCCTCGGGATCCGCCCTGTCCGCCGGGCGGAGCCTCCTCTATCTGATCGTCGCCGGGATCGCCTGGGGCACGGCCGGTGCCGCCGCCTCGCTGATCTTCCGCGTCAGCGACATGGGCCCGCTGGCCCTCTCCTTCTGGCGCTGCCTCGGCGGCCTCGTCCTGCTCCTCGGCGCGCTCGCGCTGCGACCCCGCCGCGCCACCGCCCGCGCGAACGCCGAATCGCGCGGCCGGCGGACCGCCCGCATCCTCGGGACGGGTGTCGGTCTCACTGTCTTCCAGAGCGCGTACTTCGCCTCAGTCGAGGCCACCGGCCTCGCGGTCGGCACCGTCGTCACCCTGGGCGCGGGACCCGTCCTCATCGCGATCGGTGCCCGGCTCACCATGGGGGAGCGCCTCGGCCGCGGCGGGGTCTGCGCGGTCGGCGGCGCGCTCGCCGGTCTCTTCGTCCTCGTCCTCGGCGGCGGGGCCGCGGAGGTGCGGCCGCTGGGCGTCGTCCTCGCGGTGGTCTCGGCCGCCGGATACGCGGCGATCACCCTGCTCACCCGGTGGCTCGGCCGTGACGGCGGCGGTACGGACGCCCTGGCGACGACCACCTGGGCCTTCGCGATCGGGGCGGTCGGGCTGCTGCCGGCGGCGTTCGCGGAGGGGCTCGTCCCGCACACCGACGCGCCCGTGAGCGTGGTGCTGCTCCTCGTGTACGTGGCGGCGGTGCCGACCGCGCTCGCCTACGCGCTGTACTTCGCCGGGGCGGCCGTCGTCCGGGCCGCCACCGTCTCCGTGATCATGCTCCTGGAGCCGGTGAGCGCGGCCCTGATCGCGGTCTCGCTGCTCGGTGAGCGGCTCACCGCCGCGATCGTGCTCGGCACCCTGCTGCTGCTCGCCGCCGTCACGGGCCTCGCCCTGGCGGAGGCGCGGACGGCGGCGGAGGCGCGCAGGCGGGAGCCGGTGACCGCGTGACACGGTGATGCCGTGTGGGGGCGGGGCTTCGCGTGCCCGCCCCCACCCGGCGTCAGCCGGCCGTGCGGCGGCGCAGCTGGTGGGCCCGGGCGTCCAGGTCGCCCGGTCCGGCCCGCTCGGCGAGACGCTCCGAGACACGGTCCTGGACGTCCTGCGGCTTGTTGCCCGCGTACTTGAACTTCGCCCGTACGTCCGTCACCTCCAGGCTCAGCACCCGGATCCCCGACAGCATGCGGCCGAAAGGGGCCTCGCCCGGGGCGACGGGCGCGGTGCCGCCCTCCGGCTGGAAGTGGGCGACCTGGTGGTTGAGGAGCGCCGCCTTCTCCTCCGGATCGTCGACCACGCGCGCGGTGCAGCGCAGCTGGACGGCCGCGTAGTACGAGGTCGGGGTGCCGTGCTCGGACGGCGCGCCCTCGGGGGCCGTCCAGTGCCCCGGTACGTAGACGTAGTCGTCGACCACGCTCAGGAGCACCGTCGGGTTCGCCTCCAGGGCGCGCCAGAGCGGGTTGGGCCGGGCCAGGTGGGCCAGGGCCCGGCCGTACGGGCCGGGCTCGGGGTCGTACCGGAAGTGCGTCGGCTGCACCCACGGCGGCTCGCCGGGCAGGCCGTTGACGGCGAGCTGGCCGAAGTCGTGCCGGGCGAGCCACGCACGCCACTCGCCCTCGTCATGGGCGGCGTCCCAGGGGTGGATCAGCATCGTCGGTCCCTCCCTGCCTTCAGAGCGCGGCGAGGTAGCCGGGCAGCGCGACGGACGGGTCGAGGTCGTCGGCCGGGACCGGCGTGCCGTAGCCGCCCTGTACGGGGATGACACCGGACCAGTACGGCAGGCCGAGGTCCTCCGCGTCGTCGTTGGGGCCGCCGGTACGGACCTTCGCCGACACCTCGTCCAGGTCGAGCCGGATCACGGCGGTGGCGGCGAGCTCCTTGGCGTTGCCGGGCCGCGAGTCGGCGGAACGGCCGGGGACCACGTGGTCGACCAGGGCGTCGAGGGCGGTCCGAAGCTCCTCCGGGTCGGTGACCTGGTGGGCGGTGCCGTGGACGACGACCGAACGGTAGTTGAGCGAGTGGTGGAAGGCGGAGCGGGCGAGCACGAGACCGTCGACGTGCGTCACGGTCAGGCAGACGGGCAGGCCGGGGGCCGCCACGCCGTCCCCGGCCGCGCGCAGCGGCCGCGAGCCGGTGGAGCCGTGGACGTAGAGGCGCTCGCCGACCCGGCCGAACAGCGTCGGGAGGACGACCGGCGCGCCGTCACGGACGAAGCCGAGGTGGCAGACGTAGGCCTCGTCGAGTATCGAGTGGACGAGGGCCTTGTCGTACGAGGCGCGGTCGCGGGAGCGGGTGGGCACGGTCCGGTCGGTCGCCTCGTACGCCTCGGTGGTGGTCCTCATTGCCATCTCCATTGCACTAGTGCATAATATCTTTTGTGCTAGGAGAGTATCGGATCGAAGGTCGTCGCGCATCGGACATCGCCGCCAGCGTCGAGCGAGGAGTCGGCGCCGGCGCGCTGCAGCCCGGCCAACTCCTGCCACCCATGCGGGAATTGGCGCTCACTCTGGGTGTGAATCCCAACACCGTCGCCGCCGCCTACCGCACCCTGCGCGAGCGCGGGGTCATCGAGACGGACGGGCGGCGCGGGAGCCGGGTGCGGCCCCGCCCCGCCACGACCGCGCGCGGCTCGATCCGGGTCGAAGCGCCCGCCGGAGTCCGGGACGTCAGCAACGGCAGCCCCGACCCCGCCCTCCTGCCACCCCTCGGCGAGGCGTTCGCCGAGGTCGCCCGGCGGTACGCCGAACAGCCCGGCATGTACGGAGAGGCCCCCGTCGACGAGGAGTTCGGCCGGCTCGCGCGCGCCGCCTTCGACGCGGACGGGGTGCCCGCGGGGCCCATCGGCGTCACCTCCGGCTCCCTCGACGCCGTCGAACGGGTCCTCACCGCCCACCTCAGGCCCGGCGACGCCGTCGCCGTCGAGGACCCGGGCTGGGGCAGCCTCCTCGACCTCGTACCCGCGCTCGGCCTCCGTCCGGTACCCGTCGCCGTCGACGACGAGGGCCCGCTGCCCGAGGCCGTCGAGCGCGCGATCCGGCAGGACGGGGCACGGGCCGTCATCGTCACCGACCGGGCGCAGAACCCGACCGGGGCGTGTGTGACGGAGGCGCGGGCTCGGGAGCTCCGGCGGGTCCTCGCCGGGCACCCCGGCGTGCTCCTCGTGGAGGACGACCACGGGCACGGCATCGTCGCGCAGCCCCTCCACCCGCTGGCCGGCGTCACCGACCACTGGGTGCTCGTCCGCTCCGTCGCCAAGGCGTACGGGCCCGACCTCCGGATCGCCGCCTTCACCGGCGACGCCGAGACCGTCGACCGGGTCCTCGGGCGACAGCGGCTCGGCCCGGGCTGGGTCAGCCGGCTGCTCCAGCGGACCGTCGCGCATCTGTGGGCCACGGAGGCGGTGGACCCCGCCGTCGTCGCGAGGGCCTACGGAAAGCGGCGCGACGGGCTCGTGCGGGCCCTGGTCCTTCGTGGCGTCGAGGCGCACGGGCGCGGCGGCATGAACGTCTGGGTGCCGGTCTCCGACGAGACCGGCGCCGTGGCCCGGCTCCTCGCCTCGGGCTGGGCGGTCGCGCCGGGCGCGCGCTTCCGGATGGACGCGGGGCCGGCGGTCCGGCTGACCGTCTCCGGGCTTTCGGCGGGGGAGGTCGAGGGGCTGGCGGAGGCGGTGGCCGGGGCGGTGGGGCCGGTGCCGGCGCGGAGCTATGGGTGAGTCGTGACGCCGCGCTCGGGCCGGGCTGGTGGGGGCTGGGCCTGCGCGCCCGGCGCCCCTGCCGTCCCCCCCCGCCGTGTGGGCTGCGCCTGCGGTGCCCGGGCCCACCTTCGTGTGGGCAATCGTCCCGCAGGGCGGGACGGGTGGGCACACGGGACGGCGCCCTTGTGGGCGCCTCCGCCTTCTGCGCCTGACCCCGCACCACGCTGGTCGCCGTAGCTGCGGTGCGGGTTCAGGCGCGGGAGCCTAGGCCCGGCACGGGGCGCCGTCCGTTGTGCCCACCCGTTCCGCCCCTGCGGAACGTATGCCCACAACGGACGGGGTGGGGGTCGGCTTCGGTGGGGGTGTCGGGCGGCGGGTCTGGGTGAGGGCCGCGCCCGTCAGGACCACCAGCGCGCCCACCGGGGTGTTCCAGGTGAGCCGTTCGTCCAGGAGCGCGACGCCCGCCGCCGTGGCGATCACCGGAATGAAGTACGTGACCATGGCCGCCGTCGTCGGGCCGACCTCCGCGACCACGCCGTACTGGAGCAGCATCGCGTACCCCGTACCGAGCGCTCCCAGTGCGATCACGGCGAGGAGGGGCACGAGCTCCACCGATTCGGGGAGGGTGGTGAAGAGGGGGGTGACCAGCGCCAGTTGCAGCGTCGCGAGGCCGACCTGGGTGCCGGCGAGCGAGAGGTTCGTGGCGCCTGTGCCGCTCAGGGTCCTGCGGACGTAGATCCAGCCGACCGCGTAGCTGAACGAGGCCAGCAGGGCCAGGGCCGTGCCGGTCACGTCGAGGCCGGAGAAGCCCTGCCAGGCGCCGAGCACGGTGAGTACGCCGATGAACCCGATGCCCAGACCGGCCGCGCGGACCCGGGTCGGGCGGTCCTCCGACAGGGCCACGAGCGAGAGCAGCATGCCCCAGAGCGGGGTCGTCGCGTTGCAGATGCCCGCCAGGGTGGAGGGGATCGTCAGTTCCGCGTACGCGAAGAGGGAGAACGGCAGCGCGTTGAGGAGGAAGGCCGCGACCGTCAGGTGGCCCCAGACGCGGGCGCCGCGCGGCAGCCGGTCGCGCTTCACGACCATCGCGACGGCGAGCACCGCCGTACCGAACAGGAGGCGCCCGAAGGTGACCTGGAAGGGCGCGAAGCCCTCCGTGCCGACCTTGATGAAGAGGAAGCTGAAGCCCCAGATGAGGGCGAGGGTGCCGAACCGGACGCGCCAGTCGAGCAGGCGGGAGTTCGGGGAGGGCGGGGCCGGGGAGGTCATGCACTCAGGGTGACGGCCGCAATGTCTTAGAACAAGCGAGATTTCCTCGACCCCTCCCCTTAGTATCGCTTACATGTTGAACCTGGAGCGCCTCCGCACCCTCGACGCCGTCGCCCGGCACGGTTCGGTCAGCGGCGCGGCCGACGGGCTGCACGTCACCACCTCCGCCGTCTCCCAGCAGCTGTCCAAGCTGGAGCGCGAGGTCGGGCAGCAGCTGCTCGCCAAGAACGGCCGGGGCGTCCGGCTCACCGACGCCGGGCTGCTGCTCGCCGAGCACGCCGCCCGGATCCTGTCCCAGGTCCAGCTGGCCCAGGCCGACATCGAGGCCCAGCGGGGCCAGGTCGTGGGCGAGGTGCGGCTCGCCGCCTTCCCGACGGCGGCGCGCGGACTGTTTCCGGCCGCGCTCGCCGCCCTGCGCACCGTCCACCCCGAACTCCGCGTCCGTACGACGGAACTGGAGCCGGAGCCCGGCGTGCGGGCCGTCATGCGCGGGGACGCGGACCTGGCGATCGTCCTGGACTGGAGCAACAAGCGGGCCCCCGTCCCCGGCGGTCTGGAGCGGGCCCACCTCCTCGACGACACCGCCGACGTGGCCCTGCCCGCCGGGCACCCGCTGGCCGGGTGCGGGGCGGTGGACCTGGAGGACTTCGCCGACGAGGAGTGGGTGTCCTGGCCGGAGGGCGAGTTCTGCCACGACTGGCTGATGTTCACGCTGCGCTCGCAGGGCATCGAACCGCGCATCGGGCACTTCGCGGGGGAGCACCACACCCAGCTGGCCCTGGTCGCGGCAGGACTCGGGGTGTGCGTCACGCCCCGCCTCGGGCGTCCTGTGCCGGACGGGGTCGTCTTCGTCCCCGTACGGCAGAAGATGCGGCGCCACATCTACGCCACCTGGCGCGCCGACGCGGGCCGCCGTCCCTCCGTGCGGGCGGTCGTCGCGGCGCTGCGCGCGGCAGCGGAGCCGCTGGCGAGCTGAGTCCCTTCCGTGCAGGAGCCAGAGGGGCCGTCCGCGCATGAGGTCAGAGGGGCCCGCCCGTACAGGGGCCTCACGGCCGACCGCACAGGACCCAGAGGCCCGTCCGCGCAGGAGTCAGAGGCCCGTCCGCGCAGGAGTCAGAGGTCCGCGAGTTTGCGGAAGTCCCAGGAGGTGATGGCGTCCGGGGTCAGTCGGAGCCAGGCGTGCCGGCCGTCGTGCGGCATGACGTCCAGGCCGAAGTTCTTGGCGCAGAAGAGCTGCTCGGGCACCTCGAGTTCGGGGCACGGCTCACCGGTGCGCGGCGCCTCGCCGACGAAGACGGCCGTCCCCGACAGCTCCACTCCGCGCAGCTCCCCGTACTCCTCGCCGTCGTCCACCACGACCGCGATCCTCGGATCGGCGCGCAGCTCCGCCCAGCGGCGGCTGCGCGTGATCGAGTACAGCCACAGCGAGGAGCCGTCCCAGACGAACCAGAGCGCGCTGACGTGCGGTCGGCCGTCGGCGGCGACCGTCGCGACCCGGCAGGTGCGCTGTTCGGCGAGGAAGGAGTCGAGCTCGGCCGGGGTCATCATGATCCGGCGTCCACGGCGCTGTGCGACGGTCATCGTCCGCACCCTTCTGGATTTCTGATGAGACGTCAGAAAGCATGGGGGGTCAGCCACGTGTGTGCAAGGGGAGGCCATGAGTCAGAGTCCGAGAGAACGCCTCGGGGAGCGGATCCGACCGGACGGCGGAGTCGTCCTGCTCACCGTCGAGTGCCAGCAGGGTGTCGTCGGTCCCGACAGCGCCCTGCCCGAACTGGCAGCCGTCGCCCGCGCGTCGGGCGCCCTGCGGAACGTCGCCCGGCTCGTCGCGGCGGCGCACGCGGCCGACGTGCAGGTGATCCACGCCGTCGCCGAGCGGCGCCCCGACGGGCGGGCCGCCAACACCAACGCCCGCTTGTTCACGGCCGCCGCACGGCTCCCCGTGCAGCAGCACAGCGGCAGCAGGGCCGTCCGGATCGCCGAACCGATCGAGGTCGCCGACGAGGACCTGGTGGTCCGGCGCCTGCACGGGCTCTCGCCGCTCGCCGGCACCGACGTCGACGCGCTGCTCCGCAACCTCGGCTGCCGCACGCTGATCGTCACAGGGGTCTCCGCCAACGTGGCCGTGCCCAACGCGGTCTTCGACGCCGTGAACCTCGGCTACACGGTCGTCGTGCCCGGGGACGCCATCGCGGGGGTGCCGGCCGACTACACCCCCGCGGTGATCCGTCACACCCTCGCGCTCGTCGCCACGATCACCACGACCGACGAGGTCCTGGGGTGCTGGAAGGCCCCCAGAAGCTCCGGTGGTTCCGGAGGTGCCGTCAGCCGAGGCTGATCTCCTCGCCCACCACCTGGATCGGCTCCGGCGGCAGCGGTGAGGGCGCCGGGCCCGACTTCACGCTGCCGTCCGAGATGTCGAAGTGGCTCTGGTGACACGGGCAGACGATGACGCCGTCCTTGATGCTGCTCACGGCGCATCCCTGATGGGTGCACTTCGAGGAGAAGGCCTTGAACTCGCCGGCCTTCGGCTGGGTGATCACCAGCCCCTTGTCGGCGAGGATCTTTCCGCCGCCCACCGGGACGTCCCCGGTCCGTGCGAGAGTCGTGCCCTCGGGTGCCGTGTTCCCGTCGGTCGGCTTCTTGTCGTCCGCGCCGCTCCCGCAGGCGGCGAGCGCCGCCGCCAGTCCCGCGCTCCCCGCCGCCGCGACCACTGTCCGGCGTGCCACTCCGCTCATGTACTGCCCCTCATTCTGTGTGTGTACTGCACCAGACGGTACGGCTGTGAGCTGTGTCCCGTTCACAGGATGCGTACTTCGAGAGCCTTACAGTTCTGAGTAGAGTGTCGGAACCTGGACATCCTTTGATGAAAGTGTCTAGCTTCGGTGAACTCTTCGGTGAGTACGCATTACGTACGGGCCGTGCTGCTCGGCGCCGAGCGGCGCGGGGTGGCCCCGGGGCCGCTGCTCGCCCGCGCCGGGCTCCCCTCCGCGCTCCTGGAGCAACCCCGGGCCAGGGTTCCCGTGGAGCAGTTCGGGCAGCTCGTCAGAACGCTCTGGGCCACCCTCGACGACGAGCTGATCGGCTTCGGCGGCGCGCCCAGCAAGGTCGGGACCTTCGCGATGATGGCCCACGTCCTCGTCCACGGCAGCCGGGACCTGCGCGAGGCGCTCCGGCGCGCCCAGACCTTCTACTCCCTCTTCCCGGCCGGCCCGCGCTTCCGGCTCGTGGAGCCCGGGACCGGTGGACTCGACGAGGCGCGGATGGAGTTCGACGTCTCCGGCTACGACGACCCCCTCCACTTCGGCGCGGAGTCCACCGTCCTGGTGGCGCACCGCTTCGCCGGCTGGCTCGTCCGGCGCCGGATCGGCCTGCGACGGGTCGAGTTCGTCCACCCCGAGCCCCGGCACGCCCGCGAGTACGCCCTGCTCTTCGGCGCGCCCTGCGTCTTCGGCGCCGCGCGGACGGCAGCCGTCTTCGACCGGGCCGACCTCGACGAACCCGTTCTGCGGGACGCGGCGGCGCTCAAGGTCTTCCTCCGCCGCGCCCCGGTCGACGTGCTGGTCTGCGCCGACTACGGGAGTACGGTGACCGGCCGGGTGCGGCACCTGATCGGCCGGGCGCTGCCCGCCGGGCCGGTGCCGACGCCCGAGCAGCTCGCCGAGCGCCTCTCCGTCAGCCCGCAGACCCTCCGGCGCCAACTGGCCGCCGAGGGAACGACGTACCAGCGGCTCCGCGACCAGGTGCGGCGCGACCACGCCATCGCCGAGCTGACCGGCGGCCGGGTGTCGATCGAACACCTCTCCCGGCAGCTCGGCTTCTCCGAACCGAGCGCCTTCCACCGGGCGTTCAGGCGCTGGACCGGCGAGACGCCCCGTTCTTATCAGACGCGCGGTCAACAACCCTGAGCGGTACGGTCACAGCCGCCGCCCGCCGCCCGGCCTACCTTCCCGCCATGACCGAAAACGACCGGTCCGGCGCCGTACGGCCGCCGGACCCCACGCGACGCCGATGAACCCGCGCCGGGCGGCCGGCGCCGTCCTCGGGACCGGTGTCCTGCTCTGCCTCCTCGCCGGGGTCGCCGTCACGGCCCTCGGTATCCGGGTCGACGGCACCAGCATGGCCCCCACCCTCCACCAGGGCGACCGGATCCTCGTGGCCCCCGGCTCGGCGGGGGAGGCGCGACGGTTCGACGTCGTCCTGCTGCGCGCCACCGGGAAGGACGCCCTCCTGGTGAAGCGGGTCATCGCCCTGCCCGGCGACCGGGTGGCGATCGTCTCCACGCCGGACGAACCCTTCCAGGTCCTCCTCCAGGAGCGGGGCCAGGGGCCCGTGCGCCGGGTGGTGGCGCCCCAGTGGACGGCGCAGGCCCACCGTACGAGCGCCTGCTGCGGGCCCGACGGCACCCGGTCGGCCCGGCCCGAGCTGCGGACCGTGCCCGAGGGGGCGTTCTTCTACCTGGGCGACAACCCCGACCTGTCGGACGACTCGCGGGCGTACGGCTGGGGAGCGCTGGACCGGGTCGAGGGCCGGGTCGGGGTGCGTGCCTTCCCCGTCTCCGCGTCACCGGACATCGGCAACCGGCCCGTCCTGGAGGAGTACCGGGGGCCGAGTCCCTGAGTCCGGTCGGGGGCGAACTCAGGAGTCCCGCCAGGGGTGAGTCCCTGAGTCCGGTCAGGGGATCCACTCCTGGCCCGTGCTCAGGGCGACGGGACCTGCTCCCGGCCCGTGCTCAGGGCGACCCGGACCACGGTGTCCGCGATGCGCCGGGCCGATGCCTCGGGCGAGGAGCCGGCCTGGACGATGTGACTGGCGGTCAGCCGGACCGCCGCGTCCACGGCCAGCTCGCGCGCCTCCGGGTCGATGGTGGGCCAGGCCTCGGTGACGTACGCGTCGCACATCGCCGTCGCCATGTCGAAGGCCGCCGTGGACCGGGTCGTGAGGTACGAGAGGAGTCCGTCCTCGCCGGTGCTGGTCAGCATGGCCTTGATCAGCGGGTTCCTGCCGGCCAGCGTGAGCGTGAAGCCGACGGCGGCCTCGACGGCCGCGCGCAGGTCGTCCCGGTGCGTGTCCAGGCCCTCCTGGATGCCGACGAGGCAGCGCTCCAGCTCGCGCTGGAACAGGGCCTCGCCGACCGCCTCCTTGGAGGGGAACTCCGAGTACAGCGTCTGGCGGCTGACGCCCACCGCGCCCGCCAGGTGCGCCATGCGCAGCTTGTCGAAGCCGCGGTCCGCGACCGCCTCGTACGCGGCGTCCAGCAGCCGCTCGCGCAGCAGTGTCCGGACCGTCTCCCTGAACCGTGGCATCGGCCAAGCCTAGTCCAGGGGGAAATCTCCCCAGAATTGTAAGAAGTATTGACACTTCTCAATAGAGTGTCCAATTCTCGAACAGGCAGCCGCCGAGTGTCATTCGACCAGTGCGGCACGACGGTTGGAGATCACATGCAGCACGAGACCAGAGGCGTCACCCGCTGGCGCAGATCGGCGTTCCTCGCGGTGCCCGCCACGGCGGCCATCGCCGCCATGGCCACGGCCATGGTGCAGGGCGCGCTCGCCGCGAACCTCTCGCTCACGAGCGTCCCCTTCACCCTCAGCTCCAAGACGGTCGCCGCACCGCAGGGCATCGGCGCGGTCATGCACACCATCGACGCCGGCGGGGCCAAGGGCGCCGCCGAGGTCGGCATCGCCAAGGCCGGCCTCGACGGCATCTGCGTCCACGCCGTCCAGTCCGTCAACCTCCCGGTCATCGGCAGCCTCGGCACCTGGTCGCTCAACATCTCCTCGCCCGCCGCCGCGACCCCCCTCACCAGCGACCAGCTCGTCGCCGGTGCGGGACTCCAGGCGAACAAGCTCGTGCTCGACGCGCAGGCGCTCCAGGCGGCCACGGCCACGCTCAACGCGAGCGACACCACCCCGAACGTCATCGGCGCGGCCGCCGACGGCGCCGGAATCAAGGGCACCGGCATCAACGACGGCACCCCGGGCCAGTTCGGCCTCGACGCGACCGGCGGCCGGACCGACATCAAGAACCTCAACGCCGATGCCAACGGCGCCACGATCGCCGGCGCGATCACCCTGCCGGACCTCGCGATCGGGATCGCCCACGGCGACAAGCCCTGCTGAGAGGCCGTCGGCACCGCCCGTACCACGTGAACGACAGGCACCGCCCGCACCACAGGGACCACACGCACCTCACGTACCACCGGCATCACCGGCCGGGGTTCCGCGTCCTCCGTACGGCGCGGGGCTCCGGCCCTCCCACCCCGACCCACCGCTGTGAGGCCTCCATGACCACCGATCCGCCGCCCGAGCCGACCGAAGGGCCCACCCCGGGCCGGCCGCGCCGCGCGCGCGGCGCGTTCCGCAACTGGCGCCGCACCCGGCCGTTCTGGGCGGCGCTCTGGACCGGACTCGGCGGCTTCGTCATCTTCTTCCTGCCGATGGCCCCGCTCGGCAAGATCCTCCAGGTCGGCGTCGGAGGCATCGCGGGCATGGCCGGCGGGGTCGTCCTGATGGCGATGGCCCTGCTCATCCTGCTGCTCCCCGGACAGCGCCACACCGCGGGCGTCATCGCGGTGATCGCGGGAGTCGCCTCGTTCCCGCTGTCCAACCTCGGCGGCCTCTTCGTCGGAATGGTCCTCTCGGTCCTCGGAGGCTCCATGGCCTTCGCCTGGCTGCCGGAGAAGCCCGCCGGGCGGCGCCGCCCGGGCCGTACCACCCCGTCCGCGTCTGTGGGGAGCGGATCCGCATGACCGACGTCCTCTCCGGTGCCCGCCGTGCCGCCGCCGACTGGAACACCCGGATGCTCGCCCAGTCCGCCGACGGCAGCCGCCGCGGCACCCGCTGGGGACGCGGCGCGCTCGCCCTCGTCCCCTCGGCCCTCGCCGTCGGCGTGCTCGGCACCGCCTTGGCACAGGGCGCGCTCGCCGCCAACTTCAGCGTCACCGGGCAGCCCTTCACCCTGACCTCCAACGGGGTCGACGGCAGCGGCTTCGGCGCCATCGTCAACACCCCCGCCGTCGGACGCCCCGACGGCACCACGAGCACCAACACCGCGATGGCGCGCGTCGGTTTCGCCAGCGCCCACCTCGCCGGACTCTGCGGGATCGTCCACCAGACGATCGCCGGAGTCCCCTACTCCCTGCTCCTGACGGGCGGCCAGACGGTCGCGGCGACCCCGCCCGCCACCTTCACCACCGACATCGACGCCTCGAACCTCTACATCCAGGCCACCGAACTCCAGGCGTACGGCCCCACCACCCTCCAGAACGCGGTGCTCGGCCAGTCCGCCGACCAGGTCACCGTCGCCGGCAAGCCCCTCACCGGCGCCCTGCCCGGCGGCTTCGGACTCGGCTCGGCCGGCGGCGAGGGCGGCAGCTCCATCGCGCTGCACGGACTGAACGCCAGCGCGTACGACGCCGAGATGGCCGGGGCGCTCGTGCTGCCCGATCTGAAGATCAGGGTCGTCGCGGGAACGGCGACCACATGCTGAGCCGGGAGAGGGCCGCGTACGACCGGTTCGGTCCGGGCCGGGTGAAGGCCGCGTACGTCTGGTTCCGCGCGTTCCGCCGTACGCGGCCGTTCTGGGGAGGGGTGTGGCTGGTCGCCGGCGGCTGGACCGTCCTCAAGTTCTCCCTCAGCTCGCTCCAGTTGATCGTGAGCACGGGCTTCGGGGGAGTGGCGGGCTACCTCGTCGGCGGCGGGATGATCCTGTGCGGACTCATCCCGCTGGCCCTGCCCGCCCAGCGGTACACCTTCGGGCTCATCGGCGCGGTCCTCGCCGTCGTCTCGCTCGTCGTCTCCAACCTGGGCGGCTTCCTGCTCGGCATGACGCTCGGCGTGCTCGGCGGCTCCATGATGGTCGGCTGGGGCGTCAAGCGCCCGCGCCGACGGGCGGCGGTGGAACGATGACGCCCGCGCCGACGGGTGGTGCACATGGGCTCCCGGCCGGCCGGCGGGCCCTCGCCGTGGCGGCTGCCCTGCTCCTCGCCGTCGTGACGGCCGTCTGGTCGGGTCAGCCGAGCAGCGCCTCGGGCGCGACCGCCGCCGTCGAGCCCCTCGGCGTGCCCTTCCTGCCCTCCCCGGACCCGCTGCACGTCACCATCGGCAGCATGGTCGCCGTCTCCATGACGGTCGACAAGAACGTCACCATCCGGCTCTCCGACGGCTCCACGCGCACCACCACCCAGTACACCTTCAGCAAACTCAAGATCCGCTCGCACATGAACGTCACCCAGCAGGCGGCCGGGCACAGCGTCGTCATCGACGTGCCCGGCGAGGGCTCCCTCGGCGGCTACGACAGCGCCGGAAAGGCCGAGACGACGACGATGTGGGGGAACATCACCAACGTCTGCGTCCGCGTCCTCGTCAAGATCTGCGGCGTGCAGGGCCTCCTCGACTTCTTCGGCTCCCTCATCCCGCTCACCGCCGGAGCCGAGGACTTCACCGGCGACATCTACGCCATCCGGACCGTCGACGACCACGCGGCCCTCGACTCCACCGACAACCCCGTCCACCTCCCCGGAACCATCACGGTGACCACGCCATGAGGACCCGTGAAGAAGGACGCACCCACTGGCGCCGGTCCCTCGCCGTCGCCCTGCCCGCGCTCCTCGCCGCCGGCGGCCTCGGCTCCGCCATGGCGAGCGGGGCGCTGGCCGTCGGCCTCCGCATCCAGGACCGGCCCGTCGACTTCACCACCAGCAGCCTGTACGGGACGCAGTACGGCGCCGCCGTCGTCGACCAGACCGTCGTACGGCCCGACGGCTCCACCGGAACCGAACGCGTGCTCCGCATGGGCTTCGCCGACGGCGTCATCAACGGCCTCTGCCTCAGCCGGCGGCAGCAGATCGCGGGAGCCACGTACACCCTGCTGCTCACCCTCGGCGACGACAACCCGGGCTCCTGGGAGATCAGGACGAAGAACACCGTCCTCGACCTGCGCAGCGCCACCGGGGTCCTCGACATGGACGGCATCGTCGACCTCAACGTCAACGGCGCCGACGTGAAGACCGTCAAGGACGCCAGCGGCGCGTACGTCGCCAACCCGCTGGACAGCCCGCAGCACCGCTTCGGCATCCAGGCGCGCTACGCCAAGTTCGACCGGATCACCGGCACCGCCCAGGACTTCCAGATCCCGGGCCTCCTCACGACCCCGAAGCTCTCCCTCTCCGTACGGCCCGGCACGGTCGCCTGCCCCGCCCCGGCGGCCCCCACGGGCACCCCCGGCGCGCCCTGACCGGGGCGGGCCGGCGCCCGACGGCGGTGTCACTCCGGATCGTTCCGGATGCCCGGCCCGGCGCGGCCCCCCTACCGTGGCGACGGCGTCGGCCAGACCGACGTCCGGAGCCCGGGGGGAGCATCGATGCCGACGACCGTCACCACTGGCAGGCCCGTCACCACTGGCAGGCCCGTCACCACCGACCGATCCGACACCACTGGCCTGACCGTCGCCACCGGCCGGTCCGTCGTCCCCGTGCTCCGGCACCAGGAGCGCCGGGTGCTCTCCGCGGTCGGCTGCGGGCTGCGGGACGGCGAGATCGCCGCCGCCCTTGCCATCCCCGAGGAGGCCGTGGCCTCGCACCTCGCGCGGATCCTCGTGAAGCTCGGGCTCCGCGACCGGGCCGCCGCCATCGTCCACGCCTTCGACTGCGGCCTCGTCGTCCCCGGCCGCGGCCCCCGCACCCCGGCGGCGAGCCCGGTGCCGGGCAGCACCGCCGGGCGGGCGGCCGGGCCGAAGCTGCGGCTCTCCCTGCTCGGACCCCTGACGGCACGGCAGGACGGACGGCCCCTGGACCTCGGGCATCTCCGCCAGCAGGCCGTACTGGCCGCCCCGGCCCTGCACGCCGGGAGGACGGTCAGCCGGCCGGAACTGCTCGACGGCGTATGGGGGTTGGACACCCCCGTCGCGAACGTCGTGCCCGTGTACGTCTACCGCCTGCGCAAGACCCTGGGCCCCGGGGACGGAACCGACGCGGTCATCGAGCGCGCCCCGCGTGGCTACCGGCTCGCCTCCGGAGCGGTCGACGTGGACGTGGCGCGCCTGGACGAACTGGTCGCCGCCGTCGGGACGGCCGACCGGGCGGGCGAAGCGGCCGAGGCGGTCCGCCTGTGCTCCCGGGCGCTGGACCCGTTCCGCGGGAAGCCCCTGGCCGGACTGCCCGGACCCCTCGCCGAACGGGAGCACCTGCGGCTCACCGGGCGCAGGATCGACCTCGTCCAGCGGAAGGCGACCTGGCAGCTGTCGCTGGGCCGGCACACCGAAGCGACGGCGGAGCTGTTCGCCCTGTCCGCGGCGCACCCACTGAACGAGCCGGTCGCCGCGACGCTGATGCGCGCGCTGTACCGGGGCGGCCGGCAGGCCGACGCGCTGCACGTGTTCGACCGCGTGCGCCGCCGGCTGTCCGAGGACCTCGGCGTCCCGCCGAGCCGGATGCTGCGGCGGACCCACCGCATGATCCTGCGCGGGGACGAGGCGGGCCTCGGCCTCACCGCCGGAACGTGACCCCGTTCCTTCTCCTTCCTTCTCATTTCCTGACAGAAAGGCCCATGATGGCAAGAGACTTCTTACGCCGCGTGCTCACCGGACTGACCGTCGTCGCCGGTGTCGGGGCGCTGGCCGTCGGGCTGACGACCCCCGTGGCCTCGGCCCGGCCGGAGCCGGGTCCCGGCAAGGACCGGTCCGGCGTCTCCCGGTACTTCAGCGGCCCGCAGGGCTTCGCCATTCCGACCGAGCCCTGCGACCCGGCCGGCCCGTCGGCCACCGACGGCATCATGGCCGACCAGCTCAACCCGCAGCTGAACGCGAAGATGGCCGGCTACCTGGACGCGTACAAGATGTCCTGCGCGCGGATGGTGACGCAGGCGGTGAAGGACCGCGGGCTCAACCAGAAGGCCGCGGCGATCGCGATCTCCACGATCATCGTGGAGAGCAGCATGAACAACTACGCCCAGGCCGTCGACTACACCAGCATCGGGCTGTTCCAGCAGCAGGACTGGTGGGGCACCCGGGAGGAGCGGCTGAACCCGGCCTACGCGACCAACGCCTTCCTCGACGAGATGGAACGGCAGTACCCGGGCGGCTCGTGGAACGACGAGGCGATCGGCGAGGTGTGCTGGCACGTCCAGCGGCCGCGCGAGGACCTGCGCTATCTGTACGGGGTCGAGGCGGGCGACGCGGTGATCATCGCCAACGCGCTGTGGTCCGGCATGAGCGCCGGGCCCCAGCACCCGTACGGCGCCGGGCGGGTGGTGTCCGGGCGGTCCGCCGACGGACGCCTTGAGGCCTTCGCCGCCGGAGCCGACGGTGTGTACCACGCCTGGCAGACCGCGGTGAACGGCGGCTGGTCGGCGTGGCGGTTCGAGGGCGGTCCGCGCAACGCGCAGCTGGCGGTGGCGTCCAACGCGGACGGCCGGCTCGAACTGTTCGCGCTGTCGGACAGCACCTTCGACCACATGTGGCAGACCGGGCCGAGCGCGGGGTGGTCCGGCTGGGCGAACTTCGGCACCGGCGGGTACCGGCTGGCCGCGGGCAGCAACGCCGACGGGCGCATCGAGGTCTTCGCCTCCAACGCCAACGGCGTGTTCCACCGCTGGCAGACGGCGCCCAGCGGGGGCTGGGCCGGCTGGGAGGGCGCGGGCGGCGGTCCGGCCAACGCGCGGCTGGCCATGGAGAACGCGCCCGACGGGCGCCTTGAGGTGTTCGCGCTGTCGGACTCCACGTTCGGGCACCTCTACCAGACCTCGGTCAACGGCGGCTGGTCCGCCTGGGAGGACTTCGGCGGCGGTGGGCACGACGTCGCCGTCAGCCACGACCAGGACGGCCGTCTGGAGGTGTTCGCCTCCAACGCCGACGGTGTGTTCCACCGCTGGCAGACGAGCCCGACGTCTTGGTCGGCGTGGACGGGCACCGGCGGGATCTCCGACGCCGAGCTGACCACCTCGCGTTCGGTGGACGGCAGGGTCGAGGTGTTCGCGATCAACTCGGCCACCGCGAGCCACGCCTGGCAGACCGGCCCGAACGCCTCCTTCTCCGCATGGGAGACCTTCGGCGGCGGTGGCACCGAGATCGGCGCGAGCAACAACGCCGACGGCCGCATCGAAGTCTTCGGCACCAGCCACGCCGGCGTCTACCACCGCTGGCAGACCGGCTTCGCCACCTGGGGCGAATGGGGCTGGCTGAACGATTCCGGGCCCGCGGTCGACTAGGCCGTGTCTTGCCGATAGCCGATAGCCGATAGCCGCCGGTCTCGCGGACCTCGAACTCGTCCCGCGCTACACCAGCCTGGCGACGAGATACGCGAGGGCGGCAGCGGCGCCGAGGCAGCCGAGGACGAACAGCGGGCTCAGTGAGCCGCCTCGTCCTCTGCTGCCACCACCGGCCTTCGGCGCCGACGGCGGTGGCGCCGGCGGAGCGGAACCGCTGAGGGGCCCTGACGGGGGCCCTGCCGGCCCACCGGTTTCCGGAACCGCTTCACCGGCACGGGTGTCCTGGCGCCTCGATTCCGACCGAGGCCTTCGGTACTGCTCCACGAGCGGGGTCAGGGGAGGACCCCACCGCGGTGGGGCGCCATCGGGCGAAACCCGCTCGTACAGCGTCCCCTCGACCGTGCGCCGCCAAGCGCGCCCCGCGACGTCGGTGAACTCCACGGCCGTTCCCGGAGGATCGAGATCGCGGCCTGTGGCATCCGGCGAGGGGAGGAAGGCCGCGTACGCGCCCGGCGCCAGCAGCCGGACCCTGTCGGGCCTGAGCACGTCGCCGCCGGCCAGGACCCGGACGTCACTGACAGGCTGGCTGCTGCCGTTGTACACCGTGACGCCATGCCCGCCGGGTTCGGCGTGCACGGAGATCCAGCTCGCCTGTCGGATCCGTGCCGTTCGTTCCGCCTCCTCCTCGCGCTGTCTGCGGGATCGTTCCTCACGCTCGTCGCGGATCTGCTGTGCTCTCTCGGCGCGATGGCCGTGCTGGTAGCCGACAATCGCGGTTGCCACCGACACGACCAGGCCGAGCAGCGCGATCAGGGTCCCGATCATCCGTCCACCATGCAGCCTGCCGGCCTGCCCGCCTTGGAACGACGCCGCACTTCAGTTCCGCAATGCGCCTTTTGCTGCTGTTCTCGCGGCAACGCGGCAGCGGCCGGGCCTTCCAGGGGCGGAAGGTCCGGCCGCCGTCGTGGCCGAGCGGTCAGGACACGAAGGCCCTCTCCAGGCGGGGGATCAGGTCCCGGAGGTCCTGTTCCCAGCAGCCGGGGCTGTGGCCGCCGTCGCACCGGGTGCCCCAGCCCGAACCGTCGCCGTAGTTGACGTAGTAGTACGGCATGCCCAGGGAGTCCATGCGGGCCTTGACGTTCTTGGACGCACCCGCGACCCAGAACTCCATGTTCGTCGGCGAGCCGCCCCCGTCGCCCGTGTAGATCGACACACCCGTCCCCGCGAACTTGTCCAGGTGCTGCGAGGGGTCGACCTCGTTCCACCGCCAGTCGACGTCGAACACCGGGTACGGCGAGCCGAACAGGGCGTCACTGTCCACACCGGGCTTGTAGGCGGACTCGTTCGGGTCGCAGTAGCCGGACGAGCAGGCGCACATCGTGCCCAGCGCGTCGGTGACGGACGCGACGACGGCGAGCCGCAGGTCCATGGAGTTGGCCGACAGGTCGATGTCCCCCGACAGGGACGCGGTCTGGCCGAAGAGGTCGGGACGGGCCTGGGCGTAGGGGAAGGCCCCGAACCCGCCCATCGAGATGCTCGCCCGCGACCTGGGGCGTGGTCACCGTGAGGTAGAAGTCGGTGGCCGTTCCCGTGGCCTGGCCGACCTGGGTCAGGCCGAACCCGTCCTCCGTCCTCGGCGGCACGGTGCCGTCGGCGGCGTGCGCGGTGCCCGCCGGGGCGAGGACGGCGACGGCGGCGACCGGCCACGCCATCACCGTTCTCCACCACTTCGGTGTTCTTCTCAAGACCGAGCAGACTCGCCCCGGAGACGTTCACCTTGCCGGGGATGGTCAGCTGGCTCTGCCACATCCGGTTCTTGCCCTGCCACGGGAAGTGCGGGTTGGGGAGGAGCATGCGCGTGCCACCGGAGACGCCCTGCGCACCGACGGCCAGCGCGTTGCTGCCCATGTTCTGCTGCCGGCTCTTCGCCAGCGCGTCACGGATCCTCCGCGCGGTCTTGGCCGGTGAGGGTGCAGGCGCCGCCGCGGCGGCCGACGCGCCCGGGGGTGCGGCGTTCACCTGGCCGTCGAGCAGCGGGTCGGCGCTGCCCATGATGATCTCGGCGTGCGCGTGCCGGTAGACGTCCAGCTCGGTGATCGGCCGCACCCAGGCCGCGCCCCGGCAGACCGGGTCGGAGAGCTTGTCCACGCCCGTCTCCGCCAGGTACCGGTTGTATCCCTGGACGTAGCCGCGGATGACCTCCTTCACCTTCGGCTCCGGCCCGTCGGGCGCGGGCCGGTTCAGGAGCCGCTCCACGACCATGTTGTCCTTGAGCCGCTGGAAGTGCAGGTCGCTGTTGAGGTTGGTGGTGGTGTTCTGGTTCTGGCCGGGACTCGTCCGCCCGTCGGGCCCCAGGCAACGCGACCGCTGGGCGTCGACCATCAGATAGGTGTCGGCCAGCGTGCAGATGTTGTCCTTGGCCGCCGCGTATCCGTACCCCGTCCCCAGCCCCTCCCAGTCCGAGGCGATGATGTGCGGGATGCCGTACTCGGTGTACCGGATCGTCGGACCGTCCCTCCCTGGGGTGAGGCGTTCGAACGCGGCCACGCCAGGGAGGAGCGATGAAATATCGATGACGCGTCGCGGCCGCCGGGTCAGCGCCCGGCCGGGGGACGCGGACACCCCGGCAGCGCCGGCCGGTCCTTCGTGCGTACGGCGGGGAGCCAGGCCACGGGGTACGTGGAGCCGCGCGGGAGCCGGACGCGGAACCAGAGGGTGGACTGCAGGTCCTCCTCGTCGATGACGGGTTGACCGTCCGGCAGCCGGCAGTCGGCGGTGAGGACGTCGCCGTGCCACACCCTGGTCGGTACGACATTTCCCGCGGCGTACGGCCGCATCGGATCGATCGCCAGGCCCAGACTGCACTGCCGGTCCCGGTCGGCCCGGTCCTGGCAGCCCCGCTCCGCGTTGAAGACCCTGACCGTGCCGGCCGTCGCGCCCGCACGGCCCGAAGCGGCTTCCCGTACCGCGTCCGACGCCAGGGCCGCCCCGGCGGTCCCGCAGAGCAGGGCGGCGAGGACGGCCGCCCGGGCCCGGCCCGGCAGCCGTCGCGGCCGCGTGTCCCGCGCCCGCGTCCCCTCCTGGGCGGTGATGCGGGCGAGCAGGCTCTCGGCCGTGTGCGGGGCGCGCGCCGCGTGCGTCGGGGCCAGACAGTCCGCGGCGAGCGCGCGCCAGAACGGCGGCACCGCGAGGTCCATGCGCAGCGGCGCCCGCCCCGCTCCGTACTCCTGCACGGCGGCGCCCCGCGCCACCGGTGTGGCGCCGGAGAACGGTGAGGCGCCGGAGGCGAACACCTCGTGGATGACGACCCCCAGCGCCCAGATGTCGGCGCTCGGCCGGACCTGCACGCCGAGCTCCCCGAGGGGCGCCCTCCAGCGCTCCGGCGGGAGGTAGTCCAGGGTGCCCATGGGCGGCACGTACCCGTGCGTCCCGGTCAGCTCCGTGGCGAGTCCGAAGTCCGAGAGCTTCACCGAACCGTCCCTGCCCAGCAGGACGTTCTCCGGCTTGAGGTCGGCGTGCACCCAGCCCGAGCGGTGCAGATGGGCCAGACCCTCGCAGATCCCCGCGATCAGCCGGCCCCGATCGGCCTCGGACACCCCCGCGTCGAGGAGTTCCCGCAGACTGCCGGCGGCCCGCTCCATGACCAGCACGATCGCACCGTCCACGGCGGGCAGGTCCGGCGCGGCGAGGACGAAGGACTCCCGGAGGCCGATCAACCGGGGATGCCCGGCCCTGCGCCCGAGTTCGACCTCGCGGCGGGCGGATTCCACGATCCTGCGTGCCTGGCGGGGCGCGAGCCCGGCGGTCGGCATGATCTTGAGCGCGACCTCGACGGGCTCTGGCGGCCCGCCCCCGAGGCCCCGGTTCTCCTCCGCAGGACGCGCCGCGTACACCGTGGACCAGCCGCCGGACCCGATCAGCTCGGTGACCACCCAGTCGCCCACCCGGTGGCCGGGCGGGATCAGGTCCGTACGGTCGTCCCCCGCGATGTCGTCCGGGCCGCACAGCGAGGTCATCGCCGCCTCTGCCGCTCCCGACCGCCGCCCCCGGCCAGGGACGGCAGCAGCGCCAGGTGTTCCTCCCGCACCAGACCGAACCGCAGCGCGAGCCCGACGATCTCCTCCCGCTTTCCGTTGCGGCGGTCGCCCTTGCCGGGTTCATGGGCGTCGAGCACACCGATCCGCAGCTTCTCCTCGGCGAGGTAGTCGATGTGCGAACTGATCGCCCGTGCGGTCAGCGTGCCCCCGGTGACGTGCCCCCTGAGCCGCTCGACGATCTGGGGCGTGGTGGGGACCGCCACGCGCGACTGGTCGCGCAGGCGGGGTTCGCAGAGGGCGACGAGCACGAGGAAGTACGTGGCCGACTCGTCCAGCGAGTACGCGGTGACCGTGCGACTGCCCCACGGAACGCCCATCGCCTCCGGGTCCAGATAGACGTGGTCGGGCGCGAACACCTGGAAGGAGACCGTGAGGTCGCCGCGGGTCGGCAGCACCACGCGGGAGAACTCGAAGGGCACGGGCGCCCCGACGCGCCGCGGCGGGACCCTCAGGTACTCACCGGCTCCCTCGGGGTTCTCCACCAGATAGCTGTGGGTGGTGCTGTGGTTCGTCAGCTGCCAGTGGTCGTCGGTCGCACGGATCTCCCCGGCGAGCCGCGAGATCGCCGGGTCGGCGAGCCGGAGCTCGACCGGGGTCGTGGTGGAACCCCGTCCGAAGCGGGCGACCTGGCCGGGGCCGAGCCGCAACGTGACCGCGTCACCGGACGGTTCGCCGCTGTCGGCGCCGCCGCTTCCCCGTGGCAGATGGACGACTACGCCGCTCACCGCTCCCCCTCTTCGTCCCGTCGCGGTTGTCGGACGAGCGGAACGATACTCACCAGTCAGGAGAGTTCACCGGCGTCCTTCGGCCACTTCGGCCGGGACCCGTCGCGATGGCCGGCGGCCCGCCACGTCGGCGCGCCTCGGCGGCGTACGGACGTCCCCGCCGGGTCCTCCCGGATCGCTCGGCGGCGCTACCCGAGACAGGGCCCGGCGCTTCCTCGCGCTGTGACCCAGGGCACCTCTTCGGCCTGCGGGGGCGGCGATTTGATGTCGTATCCGGTCGTCTGCGGCGCAGCTCGGCCGACGGGTACGAGAGGAGGCGGGGGGCGACCTGCCGGAGCCCAGGACCGGGGCGCGGGGGAGGCGCCCTCCCGCCCCGGGCGCGGCCGGCCCGGTCCCGCCTCACGCAAGGTGGGACAGGTCACCGCGCCCGATGGGGGGGTAAGAGGCGATCCGGGAGCTTCGTGCGGTGGCCGAACCTGCGGTTCGCTCGCCGTACTTGGCGAAATATGTACGGAGCGCTGCCCCGTCCGTACTCAGAGTGCGGGACTGCCCGACACGAGGGGGGCGAGCGTGCGGTCGCCGAAGGCCGTCCAGGGTCGCCATCCGCCGCTCGGCCGGTCCTGGACCCGGGTCCGTACCCGGCCCTCCGCGGTGACCGCGAAGACGTGGATCCGCCCGGTGGCGTCGGGCGCGACCGCGGGCGTGGCCGCGAGCCCGACGCCGGGCTCGCCGAACTCCGCGCCGGGATCCCAGCTCCCGCCCGGGGCGACCTGCCAGCGGTGGCTGAGCCGGGCGCCGCCGGGGGACAGGGAGAAGGCCTCCAGGCGGCCGTCGGCGTTGAGCGCGAACGCCGGGGCGGCGGCGCTCCAGCCGAACAGCGGCTGCCACTCGTCCCATCCGCCGCTCGGCACGGTCTGCCGCCGGGAGAACGTCCCCACCCCGGAGGGTCCGATGGCGGCGACGGTCAGCCGGCCGCTGCCGTCCCTGGCCACCCGCGGCGCCGTACCGGCCGCGGTGCCGAAGGTGTGCCACGCGCCGGTCCAGGCACCGTCGGTCCCGGAGCCGTCGGGGGACTCCTGCCACCGGTGGAGGATGCCGGAGCCGCCGGCCGCGAGGACGAACACCTCCAGGCGGCCGTCGGCGTTGGCCGCGACCGCCGGTGGAGCGCCCGCGGCCCCGCCGAAGCCGGGCTCCCACGCGTCCCAGGCCGTCGATCCGGGGGACCGCTGCCGTCGCCGCGCGAAGGAGGCGCCACCGGGGCTCGGCGCGAAGACCTGGAGGCGGCCGCCGGCGTCGCGGGCGACGGCAGGGGCCGCGCCGGCCGGGCCGCCGAACTCCTCCCAGTCGTACCAGCCGCCGTCCGGCCGCTGCACCCGGTGGTGCAGGTTCACGCCGCCCGGGGCGAGCGAGAACACCTCGAGGCGGCCGTCGGTGTTGCGCCCGAGGGTGGGAACCGCGCCCGTGGGCCCTCCGAAGGTCTCCCACTCCGACCAGGTGTCGGTGTCCGGGTCGAGCTGGACGCGCCGCAGCATCGAGCGGTCGGCGGCGTCGAGCGCGAACACCGTGAGCCGGCCGGTGAGGTCGAGACCCGCCACCGGGTTGTCCGGGCTCTGCCACGGCGGTGGCGTGTCACGCCACTCCAGGGGAGCGACGTACAGTCCCTGCCCGAACCAGCCCGCGGCGCTCGCGTACCACGTGTCCCCGTCGGCGAACACCTCCACCGCGTGACCGGGCACATGGCCCGCACGACCGGAGAGGTCGAAGCGGAACGGATCGCGGGAGGACAGCACGTCGGTGCCCTCGTAGCCGTTGCGCGGTCCGATGAACAGGTAGTACCAGCCGTCCCGTTCGACGACGTACGGCGACTCGGTGACCGAGACGGTCGTGTCCGTGCTCGCGTCGGTGAACGCGACGCCCGGCTCGCTCCAGCGCACCAGATCGGCGGACCGGCGGTGGGCCACGACGTGATGGCCGCCCGGGCCGGAGAGTTCGGTGTAGTACATGACCCACTCGCCGCCGATCCGCAGGACCATGGGGTCGCGGGCCGCGAGTCCCCGGAACAGCGGACCCGACGGTTCGCGGGTCCAGGTGAACAGGTCGGTCGAGGTGGCGAGGTTGATCGCGGCGCCGCCCGCGCCGGAGCCGGAGCCGCCCGTGCCGCCGCTCGCTCCGCCGGCCGCGTAGAACATCCAGTACCGGCCGCCCGCCTCGATGACGTGCGGTGCCCACAGGTGCTCCTCGCCGAAGTAGGACGGTTCGACGGTGAGCGCGTCGGGGTGGGTGGTCCACGGGCCGTGCGGGGCGGGCGCCGAGGCGTGGGCGAAGGAGACCTCCGCCGTGCTGTCCGGGGCTTCGCCGCGCGGCGCGCTGTCCCCGACGATGCCGAACAGGTGCCAGCGGCCCTGTGCCTGGATCAGCGTGTGGTCGTTGAGATAGCGCGGTCCGGCGACGGTGGAGGGGTCGTACACGGGGGTGAAGGGTCCCGCACCGACCCACCGGGGGAGCGGGACGGTCCCGGCGGTCGCGGCCGCGGCACGGGCGGCGCCGGGGACCGCGAGCGCGCCGACCCCGGCGGCGCCGCGCAGCAGGTTCCGTCTGCTGATCGGAAGCATGGGACTCTCCTCAGTCGAGTGCGGGTCCCGAGGTGCTGTTGACCCAGATCCATGAGGACCAGGTCGCGAAGCCGGTCTGCCAGACGTGGTACGTGCCGGCGTGGCTGGTGCCGAAGACCTCGATCCGGCCGTCGGAGTTCGAGGCCGCGGTGACCTCGGTGCCCCCGCCGCCGAAGGTCTCCCACGCGCCGTACGGCGCGTTCACCCCGGTCTGCCAGGTGTGCATGGCCGTCTCGCCGTTCATGGCGAAGACCTCGACGCGCCCGTCGGCCGTGCGCTCGCTGGTGAGCTGGGAGTCGGCGGGGCCGCCGGTGGACTCCCAGCCCGACCAACTGGTCGGACTCGTCTGGTACTTGTGGAACACGCCGACCGGGCCGGAGGCGAAGACCTCGATGCGGCCGTCGGCGTTGTGGTCGACGGTGAGGTCGTGACCGCCGCCGCCGAAGTCCTCCCACGCGGACCAGCCGCCGTTCGGGGCCGTCTGGTACTGATGCCGGAAGGTGCTGCCGTTGAGGGCGAAGACCTCCAGGCGGCCGTCCGGTGCCTTCGCCATCTCGATCCGGCCGTCGGCGGGGCCGCCACCGGTCGCCTCCCACGGCGACCAGCCGCCGTTCGGTGCGAGCTGGTACCGGTGGAACACGCCGACCGGGCCGGAGGCGAAGACCTCGATGCGGCCGTCGGCGTTGACGCCGGCCGCGATGTCACGACCGCCGCCGCCGAAGTCCTCCCAGTCCGACCAGCCGCCCGACGGGGAGAGCTGGTAGCGGTGCCGGAAGGTGGTCCCGTCGATGGCGAACATCTCCAGGCGGCCGTCGGCGTTGGGAGCGATCGCCAGCTGGGCGTTCACGGGTCCGCCGAGCCGCTCCCACTCCGACCAGTCGCGGTTCGCCTCCTGCTGCCAGGCGTGGTGGACGCCGTCGGCGCCGGCGGCGAACACTTCGAGGCGCCCGTCGGCCGACCGCGCCGACACGACCCGGCCCGACTCGGCCGGGTACACCAGCGGCTCGGGGCGCGGCCCGCTCCCGGGGACGCACGGCAGGGTGATGCCGCCCTCCGCGAGGTAGACCTCCGGGTCGATCCCGTACGAGAAGGAGTCGTCCCCCCAGATCCGCAGATGGAGATGGGGGCCGTCGGCGTTGCCCTCGGCGCCCATCAGGGCGATCTGCTGGCCGGCCACGACGTGGTCGCCGACCGAGACGTCCCTCCGGTACATGTGCCCGTACTCGGAGGTCCGGCCGTCGGGGTGCCGGATGCGGATCCACTGGCCGTAGTCGCCGACGTACCCGGAGATGGTCACCTCGCCGTCGCCGACCGCGTAGATCGGCGTCCCGACGTCGGCGGCGATGTCGACGCCGTTGTGCCCGGGGTGGAACGGCTGGCTGACGAAACCGATGCTCGGGCAGGCGGTGGCGGAACCGGTGGTCCCGGCCGAGGCCGGGGTGGTGGCGGCCAGCACCGGCAGCAGGGCGGCCGCCGCCGCGAGGACCCGGGTCAGCGCGCGCCGGGGCAGTCCGCGGAACACGGGCTCAGGCCTTGCGGAGGCGGTCGATGACGCCGTCGATGTCGCGCTGCATCATGTCGTGGCGGATGAAGTGGCCGCCGGGCAGCTCGTACCACTCGTGCGGGATTCCCGCGTTGCCGAGCAGGGAGCGGAACTCCCGCTGACCGGCGAGCACTTGGGTCTCGTTGGCCGTGTCGAACCAGTTGATCGGGTCGGGGCTGGTGCCGGCGACCAGGAAGACCCGCTTGTTGCGGTAGCTCTCGATCCGCTGCACCGGGTTGTCCGCGCTGACCCGGGCCTCGTCCCAGAACGGCGCCCCGTAGATCGTGCCGCCGTTCAGGTCGAGCGCCGCGGAGCTCGCGTTGGCCCAGTGACCCACGAGGCCGTTGTCCCGGCGCAGGCTGGCAGGGCCGGAGTGGGCGCTCACCGAGGCGAAGTGGCCGTAGTACTTGGCGGCGTACTTCAGCGCGCCGAAGCCGCCCATCGAGAAGCCGGAGACGGCACGGCCGTCGTACTCGGCGAACGTACGGAAGTTCGCGTCGATCCACGGGATCAGCTGGGAGATGTGGAACTCCTCCCAGTTCCGCGGGCCGACGTTGGAGCTGACCGGGTTGGAGTACCAGCCCGCGTGCCCGCCGTCGGGCATGACGACGATGATCGGCTTCCCCGCGGTCCAGTCGCGGACGCCCTCGCGGTCGAAGGTGATGAAGTCCTGGTCGTTGCCGCCGCCGTGGAAGAGGTACAGCACCGGGTACGTGCGTCCGCTCCAGTGGTAGTCGTCGGGCAGGAGGACGTTGACGCCGGGGTTCCAGCCGATCGCGCCGGTCGAGAACCGGTAGTACCACATGCGCGGGTCGGCCTCGTTGCGGTCCACGATGTGCAGGCCGAAGCCGTCCCCGGCGGCGGCGGCCGGAGACGCCCCCGCCAGGACGCCCGCGCCGCCCAGGGCCATCGCGGCCGAGAGACCTCCGGCGGTCTTGAGGATGTTCCGGCGGGTGGGGTTCTGCGCGCTCAACGTGACCTCCGGGTCGAAGCAGGACGACGGTCCGGAACGTAGCAACGGGACCCGGGCCGGGTGACCCCGGAAGATTGCGGACTGACAGGCGGCGCCGCGTGGGCTAGGAGGTGTCCGCCGGAGCGCCCGGTCTCGTCACCGCGTCCTCGTCACGGCGCCGCCTCGCCCTCGTCGCAGCGTCCCGCCTCGCCTCGTCACTGCGTCCCGCCTCGCGTCGTCACCGCGTCCGGTCTCGCCCCCCGAAGCGCAGCCTCCACGGGGTGAGGGCGGATTCGAGCTGCACGCGCAGGCTCATCTTCGAGGCGCCCTGCCCGCGTTCCTCGAAGCGGATCGGCACTTCGACGAGGGTGAACCCCCGGCTGACGGCCCGGTGGTTCATCTCGACCTGGAACGAGTAACCGTTGCTGCGGACGGAGTCGAGGTCGATCGACCGCAGTGTCTCGGCCCGCCAGGCCTTGAATCCGGCGGTGGCGTCCTTCAGGCGCAACCGCAGGATCGCGTTGACGTACAGGTTGGCCCAGGCCGACAACGCCCTGCGGTGCCAGGGCCAGTCGGCGGCGATCGAGCCGCCGGCCGCGTACCGCGAGCCGAGCACGGCGCCGGCGTTCCTCGTCGACAGCGCGTCGATCAGGGCCGGGATCGCAGAGGCCGGGTGCGAGAGGTCGGCGTCCATCTGGACCACGACGTCGGCGCCCTCGTCCAGCGCACGGGCGATCCCGGCGAGATAGGCGCGGCCGAGGCCGTCCTTGGCGGCGCGGTGCAGCACGCCGATGGTGTCCGGTGCGTCGGCGGCGAGCTTGTCGGCGATCTCGCCGGTGCCGTCGGGCGAGTTGTCGTCGACCACGAGCAGATGCAGGTTCGGCACCGGCAGGTCCGCGAGCAGACCCGCCAGTACGGGCAGGTTGTCCCGTTCGTTGTAGGTCGGCACGACGACAACGGTCTTCGGGGGCACGACGGCCATCGGCAGCTCCTCGGTCGGAATCGGTTCAGGGGCCGGTGACGCGGCGCTCGGGGAGCCCCGCGCCGCCGGTCCCGGCGAGAGGGCGGGCCGGAACGCCGTGGAAGAAGCCGAGGATCCGCCGGTTCACCTCCTCCGGCTGCTCCAGATAGCCGAAGTGGCCGGCGTGCTGGATCAGCTGGTGGGCGGCGCCCGGGATGGCGCGTGCCACCTCGGCCACGAGGTGCGGGGGCGTGACCAGGTCGTCGGCGAAGCCGAGGACCAGGCACGGCGTGGTGATCGCGGCGTAGGCCGCGAGGCGACCGGGGTCCGGAGCGATGGCGAGCTGGTGCCGCAGCCCGCGGCCGGAGGACAGCGACTGCTCGAACACCGACAGCCAGTCGGACACCCCCAGGTCGTCGTTGAGCGTGTGCGGCGACAGGTTCTGGAGGGCCTGGAGGGCCGCGTGATAGCGGCGCGGCAGCGTGATGCCGGAGTCGAGCAGCTCGATCTCGGCCCGGGCGGCGGCCGCGCGCAGGGTGTCGTCGCGGCCGCGGGTGGCCATCAGCACGGCGGCGGTGGCCAGATCGGGCCGGGTCAGCAGCAGCTCCTGCACCACGAGCGCGCCGAGCGACGTGCCGACCAGACGGCACGGCCCGGCGTCCAGGTGCTCGATGAGCCCCGCCAGGTCGGACGCGAGATCGCCGACCGTCAGCCCCGGCTCGCCGGGGTCGCTGGGGGGCACGCCCCGGGAGTCGTACGTGATCACCCGGTAGCCGGCGCCGGTGAGCGCCGGTACCTGGTGCAGGCGCCAGGCCCGCCCGCGCCCGCCCGCGCCCATGACGAGCACGACCGGCTCCCCGTCCGCCCGGCCCTCGGGCGGGTGGTCGTCGTAGTGCAACCGCGTCCCGCCGATGGTCGCGACGCTCATCAGCCCGCGGCCATGCGGTCGGCCAGGCTCTTCGGGCGCATGTCGGTCCAGTGCTCCTCGACGTACGCGAGGCAGCTCTCGCGGTCCGTGTCGGCGAGCGAGACCGACCACCCCTCGGGGACGGCGGCGAACGAGGGCCAGAGCGAGTGCTGGCCCTCGTCGTTGACCAGCACCTTGAACCGCGCGTCGGGGTCGTCGAACGGATTGGTCATCTTCTGCTCCTTCGGGGGTCTTCGAGGGTGGGTTTCAGACGAGTTCCTGGCCGGAGACGAGCGTCTCGGCGTATCCGAAGACGTGGCCGCGCCCGACCGAGACCGGCCGCAGCGAGGCGAAGTCCGCGTCGAGCACGTCGAACATCTCGAGGTGCGCGTCCCCCGACCACACGTCGGAGAACTCGACTCCCGTGACGGTCGAGGTCACCAGTCCGACGGGCGGCTGCTCACCGGCGAGCCAGGGCGGCTGGACCCGGCTGTGCACCAACGGAACGGTGTGCAGCGCCGGCGGTTCGGCGGCCCGGGCGGTCACGTTCACCGAGGCGTGGGCGATCCGGCGGCCGCCGGTCGCGGCCGTGCCGTGGTACGTGCCGGCGGCGGAGCCCAGGGGGCCCGCCCTGCCGACGCGCATCGGCCGGGTCTGATGCACCTCGCCGAACTGCTTCGGCATGCCCTGCACCCAGCCGCGCAGCAGCGGCACGGGCTGGTCGACCCAGGCGTACGGGCAGCGGGCCAGGCGGCGGCCGCGGTGCTCGCAGCCGAGCAGGATCAGGAACTCGCTGAACTGGCTGGCACCGGGATCGGCCAGCTCGGCGCCGGGCTCCGAGCACCACTGCCAGTGCGCGAAGACCGCGGCGGCCTGCCCCGGATCGGCGCCGAGGTCGAGCTCGGGCGGGAGGAACCGCGCCGCCGCCGCCGGATCCACGCGGTAGTCGACCATGACGACCTCGCCGGAGAAGTGCCACGGCGGAGGAGTCAGCGTGGCCGAGGTGCCCGAAGGGGAGAGCGGAAGGCTGTAGCCCCGCAGGGTGCTGACGAGTGAAGTGGTCATCGAGGGGTCTCCTCATGTCTCCAGGCGGCGGCGAGCCGCGCGGCCGCCTCCGCAAGACCGTCGGGCGAGTTGAGGCTGTACGCGAGACGCAGATGGGTGCCGGTCACGGTGCCGAAGCGGGAGCCCGGTGCCACCTCGACGCCTGCCCGGCCGGCCGCGGCGAGCAACGACGTCTCGGTGCGGCGCGGGCCGTCGAAGGTGAGCCAGACGAAGAAGCCGCCGGACGGACGGTTGACGGTCACGGACTCGCCCAGGCCTGCCCGCAGGGCGGCCACGAGCGTCTCGCGCCGCACCCGGAGCTGCTGACGGAGCCACGACAGGCGCCGGTCGTAGCGGCCGTCCCCGATCAGCAGGGCCACGGCCAGCGAGGTCAGGTGGTTGAGCGCTCCGCCGCTGACCAGTTGTCCGCGGCGGGTCAGCGTCCCGACCAGGTCCGGGTCGGCCTCCAGCCAGCCCAGCCGCAGGCCGGGCCCGAGTGTCTTCGCGAACGACCCGAGCCGGATCACGCCCCGCCGTCCGGCCAGCGCGGCGAGCGAGGGTGGCGGAGCGGTGCGGTCCAGGCCCAGTTCCGCGTACGCGTCGTCCTCCACGATCCGTGCGCCGTGCCGTGCGGCGACGGCGAGCAGTTCCCGGCGGCGTGACTCGCCGGCGACCGTGCCGGTCGGGTTGTGGAAGGTCGGCGTCAGGTAGACGAACGCCACGTCCTCGGCGCCCGACAGGGCCCGGTCCAGGGCCTCCGGGCGTACGCCCTCACCGTCGGCGTCCATCTCCCGCGGGCGCAGACCGTGATCGGTCATGATGTGCCGGCCCAGGTCGTAGCAGGTGCGCTCGACCAGGACGGCCTGGCCCGGCCGGCCCAGCACGGTGCACAACAGGGCCAGCGCCTGCGAGGTACCGGCGGTGACCATGATCTCGTCGGGCGCGCAGCCGTGCCGGGCGGCAAGGAGGGCGCGCAGTGGCTCGGCTCCGGCGTTGGCGCCGTAGGCGAGGGCCGCGGGGCCGAACTCGGTGAGGGCCTCCGCGTAGAGCGGAAGCACGTCGTCGACCGGCAGCAGGCCCGGTTCGAGGTAGCCGGGTCCCAGGTCGAGGACGCCGGGCGGGGAGACGGCCTGCACCACCCCCGCACGCCACCATCGGGCGTGCGGGAGCGGGGAGACCGCCGTGGGCGGTTGGACCATCAGCCCTGCAACTCCGGCGTGTCCAGCAGGGCCGCGCGCAGCACCCGCGCTCCCGCGAGCAGGGTGGAGGGGTTCCGCGACAGGGCCAGGCGCAGCATCCGCTCGCCCTCGTGCGGCCGCGCCCAGTGGAACTTCTGGCAGGGCAGTACGTAGAGGCTCTGCTCGCGGACCGCCGACCAGACGTCCAAGCCCAGCCGCGAGCCGACGTGCAGGCGCTCCACGCTGGTCCGGGCGTGTGCGTCGACGAAGCCGATGTCGGGCACGCCGTCGAACTCGGCACGCACGAGGGCCCGGTGGTCGGCGATCGTGCGCTGAAGTTCCGCCAGGCCGCCGTCGGCCCCGTCGTCGGCGAACCGCTTCACCATGAGCAGGATCAGCGGTGACGTGCCGAGCAGGATGTCCGAGTGGATCTTCTCGATCGGCAGGTCCACGTTCGCCGAGCGGACCAGCCAGCCGATCTTGAGTTCGAGCGTGGGCCACAGTTTGCCGGTGTCCTCGATGACCACCCAGCGGCAGCCGCTCGCGTCGAGCACGGCGTAGTGGTCGAACTGCGCGGCAGGGTCGAACCCCCGGAACGAGGTGTCCAGGGCGAGCACCACGCCGTACTCGGCGCACTGTTCGGCGAGCCTGCGCAGGCGGGCCTCGCTCATCACCCGGCCGGTGGGGTTGTTCGGGGTGGTGATGAAGACGCAGCCGACCTGTTCGAGCAGTTCCGCCGGCAGGTCCTCGTCGTGGGCCTGCTCCTCCTCGACCGGTACGAGCCGCAGGCCGACCCCCCGCAGGATGTCGGGGATGTTGTCGAACGTGGGGTGGATCAGCGCCACCGCGTCGGACGTGGTGACCAGCGAGCGGGCGAGGATCTCCATGGCCAGCGAGGACGAGTAGCAGCTCAGCGTCCGTCCGGCGGCGAACGGATGGCTGTGCTGGCCGAGCATGCCGAAGAACGACTCGGCGGCCTCCCGCTCGATCTCGTCGACCGGGCGCAGGGTGGCCTCCGCCCACATGCTCGGCAGCTCGGCGACGATCTTGCTCTGCGCGGCCGTGAGCTGCTGGCGGGCGTGCCCGTCGGCGAGGTTCATCGAACTGGCCAGGGCCAGGGTCTCGAACTGGGTCAGGTTCTCCGCGGAGACCGTCGGCAGAATTCTGTTCACAAGCACCTCTCAGGAGAGCGTGGGGTGAAGCGTGCTTGGAGCCACGGCGGTGCCGGGACTCACCGGCGCTCGGGCGCCGGGATAGGAATCGAGTGATCTCCGTCTGCGGGGACTCAGCAGAAGGCGAACTGGGTGAGCAATTGCTCGACATCGTCGATGCGCTCGCCGGAACCGAGCCCGGCCTTTCCGACGAAGCGTTTGAGGTAACCGGCGCCCTCGGTGCCGCCGGACCCCGTCATCTCCGGCAGATAGCGGCGGCCGAATCCGTAGTGCCGGCCACGCCAGATGTAGAGCGGATTCTCGCTCGCGGCGAATGCCCCGCGAATCTCGGCGTCCTCGGTGGCGGCCGCGGCGTCCTGCAGGGACGTGAACTCGCGCAGCATGGGGCTGTTGATCGGGGCCAGGTGAGGGAATCGCTCGTAGGTCTCCACCTTCCTTTCGTCGTAGCCGTACACCACCAGTTCCATCAGGTGGTAGTTGAGCGAGTGGACCGCGCTGGCGCTCCCGGTCAGGTCCCGGAAGCCCATGAAGAGCTCCGGCGTCAGCGTCCGCAGCGCGTGGAAGACGACGTTCAGGAGTTCGGCCGCCGAGGCCAGCTGGCTCGTCCGCAGGGCGAACTCGTCACGGTCGCGGCCGATCGCCTCGGTCGCCCCGCGCGCGGTCCAGCGGACGAGGAAGAAGCCGATCTCGCAGGCCTGCACCGCACGCATGAAGATGTGCTCGTCATGCTTGTCCGAGCGGCGGAATCCCGAACAGCGGTTGACCACCAGCAGATCGTGGACCAGCAGGTCGTCCTCGCCGGCGAGCCGGACCAGGTCGGCGCTCGCCAGGGTGCGGTCCGGGCCGACGGGGGACCGGCCCAGGTGGTCGAGCACGGCCTCCAGACGGCGCACGCGTTCCGCGCCCTCCTCGACCGTGGTCTCGTGCAGCCCGGCCTCGCGCTCCTCCAGCGCGATCAGGTCGGCCACGAGCGCGTGCAGCAGCAGCAGGCTCGCCTCGTACGAGTCGTCCCGCCGGGCGAGGTACCAGCCGGCCACGTGCAGTCCGGTGTAGCGGTAGTACTCGGGTATGTCGAGGCGCCGGCTGAACGACCGGGTCAGCAGCCGCAGGATCTCGTTCTCGTGGGTCTCCGGCCCGGCCACGGCCGCCTCGTACCGCTCGGACAGGCGGAGGACCTCGTCGTCGGGCAGCTCGGCGAGGGGTGTCGCGTGCAGCCACGCGGCCAACTCGGCGCAGGCGGCGGGCAGTTCCCGCGAGCGGGTCGGAGCGAGGGATCGTACGGCGTTCACCGCCCGGCCCCGCTCCCGGCGCGACGGCCGGTGATCAGGTGCTTGTCACCGCTGGAGCGCCGGACCGTGCCGTCCACGAAGCCCGCGTGACGCAGCAGCTCCAGGTACTCGGCCGCGGTCCGGTGCCGGCCCTCCGTCTCGACGTGCATGGAGAGGTTCATGACGGCCGTGGCGAGCGGGCCGCCGCGGTCGTCGTCGAAGAGCCGCTCCATGATCAGGACCCGGCCGCCGGGGAGGCACGCCTCGTGAGCCTTCCGCAGCAGCGCCGCGCAGGTCTCGTCGTCCCAGTCGGACAGGATGTAGCCGAAGGCGAAGCAGTCGCCGGCCGGGAGCGGGTCGCGGAAGAAGTCGCCGGCCGCGAAGTCCAGCCGGTCGCCGAGCTTGTGCTCGGTGGCCCGCGCGGCGAGATGCGGACCGACCTGGGGGAGGTCGAACACGGTCGACCGCAGCCGCGGGAAGGCATGCAGGGCAGCCACCGAGAAGGGCCCGCTCGCTCCGCCGACATCGATCAGCCGTCGGGAGTCGCCCAGGTCGGCCAGGGCGGCGAGCTCGCCGGAGACGTGGTGGCTGAGGCCCCACATCGCGTTCAGGAAACGGCCCACCGACTCGTCGTCGCGGTAGATGGCCTCGAACGGAGCCGGCGTGTCCCGGTCGGTCTCGGCCTTCCCCGCCCGCAGGTAGCCGCTCAGCCGCCCGAACTGGTCGGCGGTGTCGCCGATCAGGTGACCGACGAATCCCATCAGATAGCGGGGGTCCTCGCGGTCGACGTAGGGCCGCACGCCCGCCGCGAGCGCGTACCGCCCACCGTCCGCGTCGACGACGCCGAAGGAGGACAGCACCAGCAGGAGTCGTTCGACGGTGTCCTCGTCGACGGCCAGTGCGGCCGCGATCTTCCCGGCGCTGTCGCCGCTGTGCCGTGCCAGGTGCTCGAAGACGCCGTGCCTGTCCGCGACGTGCAGAGCGTGGGTGGCGTACATTCCGTAGACGGCGCGTTCCAGATTCGCAGGAATCATTGTTTTCGCTGCCCATCGATGCAAGGGAGTGGTCAGGCGTTGTCGGCGCGGCGAATTGTCGACGCGGCCGCGGGGATTCCCGGGCGTGGCGAATCCGTGGCCCGCTGGTAAAGAATCCTCCGGACGTCGAGAATTATTTCGGCGGGCACGACGGATCGGCCATCTTGTTGACCGCAGAGCGAAACCCCCAGTTCGGAGCCGCTCTCCGGGGCCCGTGTTCCGGCCGTGGAGTCCTGAAACCGGAGGGTGCAGGCCGACGGGAAGGCGGTCGCGACCATCCCCGTTCACCGACGCGAAACCCTTGGTCATCGAGACGTTAAAGCGCTGGTCATCGGCGCGATGTGCCGGGCGGGCAGACCTGTACGCCCCACCGGCCCGGCCGGCCGTGACGGCGGCGTGGTCACCGGGCCCGCCCCCACCCGGTCATGACGGGCGAAAAGCCGTGCGACTGACGGCAAGTTCCGGCCGGGCGGTCGATCCGGGAAGCCCGGGTCGAATGAAATGAGCGCAGGTGGGGGCCATATCCCCGCGAGTTCGGGGTGCGGCCCGAAGTCGTTTTCCGCCACAGCCGGGTTGATCGAGGAGGGCGGTGAACGGTAGCGTTCCGATAAAAGGGAAAGGGTGTGCAGTGACTGCCAGGTATGCTCTCTTATTGGAATCCGTGACAAAAACCTACGGTTCCGGTCGTAACGCGGTCACAGCCCTGGACGACGTGACAATGGGCGTGCCGCACGGGACGTTCATCGCGATCATGGGTCCCTCCGGCTCGGGCAAGAGCACGTTCCTGCACTGCGCGGCGGGCCTCGACTCACCCACGCAGGGTGGTGTGATCCTCGGCGACACCCGCCTGGCCGGCCTGAACGAGGAACAGCTCACCGAGATCCGCAGAGAACGGATCGGGTTCGTCTTCCAGGCCTACAACCTGCTCGACCCGCTCACCATCGCCGACAACGTGGGCCTGCCGTTCCGGCTGGCCGGCGCCCCCGTCCCCACCGACCGGGTGCGCGCCGTGCTGGCCGACGTCGGGCTCGCCGACATGGGCGACCGCTACCCCGGGCAACTCTCCGGCGGACAGCGGCAGCGCGTGGCCATCGCCCGCGCCCTCATCACGGGACCCGACGTGGTCTTCGCCGACGAGCCGACGGGCGCACTCGACACACGGACCGGCAAGCAGGTCCTGGAACTGCTGAGGGGGGTCGTCGACCGGAGCGGCCAGACCGTGGTGATGGTGACCCACGACCCGGTCGCCGCCTCGTACGCGGACTCGGTGACCTTCCTGGCCGACGGCCGGCTGGCCGGTGAACTCGCCGCGCCGACGCCGGAGAAGGTGGCCGACCGGATGACCAGGCTGGGTGACCGGTGAGCCGCAAGAAGGCGGACCGGGCGGCGGGCCCGCCGGCGGCCGGCAAGGCGAAGAAGAAGGTCCGCACGCTCTCGCGCCAGAACCTTTCGCTGGCCTGGAGCACGATCCGCGGACGCAAGGGCGGCTTCGCGGCGGTCCTCATCGCCGTCGGCATCGGCTCCGCCGTGATCACCGCCTGCGGTGTGCTGCTGGAGACCGGCATCAGCTCCGGAGTCCCGGCCGAGCGGTACCACCAGGCGGCCGTGGTCGTCGGCGGCTACCAGGCCATGCCCGTCGAGGGCGACGCGGACCCGCGGCTCCCCGAGAGGGTCAGGCTGCCCGCCGACACGGTCGGAAAGGTCGGCGCGGTCAAGGGCGTCGAGTCCGCCGTCGGGGACATCAGCTTCCGTACGACCGTGCTCAGGAACGGCTCCGTCCTCGAAGGACCGCCCGTGTACGGGCACGGCTGGTCCGCCTCCGTCCTCGCCCCGTTCACCCTGCGCTCGGGCACCCGGCCCCAGGCGGCCGAGGACGTCGTCCTCGACAGCGGCCTCGCCCGGCGGGCCGGGGTCGCACCGGGAGACAAGGTCACGCTGGTGACCGGGTCGACACCGGGGGAGTACCGGGTCAGCGGTCTCGCCGATGCGGTGGCCTCCCTCGAACGCCAGTCCGCGGTCTTCTTCACCGACGACCGGGCGGCCCGGCTCCACGGCACGCCCGGCACCATCGACGCCGTCGGCGTGCTGGCCGCCAAGGGCACCGACACGGGTGAACTCGCCGACCGCATCGAGCAGGCCGTGCCCGGCGTGGCCACCTACACCGGCGACGACCGCAGCGACGTCGAGACGCTCGACGTCGGCCGGATGCGGTCCTTCGTCATCGAGGTGGCCAGCGCGTTCGGCGCCACCATGATCCTGCTCGTGATCATCGTGGTCGCCGGCACGCTGGCACTGTCGGTGCAGCAGCGCCGCCGCGAACTGGCCCTGCTGCGGGCCGTCGGAGCCACCCCCCGGCAGGTGCTGCGCATGATCGGCGGCGAGGCCGTCCTCGTCGGCGGGATCGGCGCCGTGCTCGGCGCCGTCCCCGGCATCCTGCTCGCCATGCTGCTGCACAGCGTGTTCACGGCGGCCGGCGCGCTGCCGTCCGGGTTCTCGCTCGTGATCACACCGCTGCCCGTGCTGTTCGCCCTGCTGATCTGCGTCCTCGCAGCCCGCATCGGCGGCTGGCTCGCGGCCCGGCGCGCGGCGAAGGTCAGCGCCGTCGAGGCGCTCGGCGACGTGGCCGTGGAACCGAAGAAGCTCGGCTGGGTCCGGCTCACGCTCGGCGTGCTGCTCGTGCCCGCCGGCCTGGCCGTCGCCATCGTGCTGCCGATCGCGCTCCCCGGCGAGTCGGCCATCGAAGGCGCCGCCAGCTCCGCCCTGGTCCTGGTGATCGCCGTCGGCCTGCTCGGACCGAGGCTGTTCGGCGGCCTTGCGACCCTGCTCGGCCGCCGCCGGGGCGACGTCACCTGGTTCCTCGCCACCGCCAACTCCCGGGCCAGGGCCCGCCGGCTCAGCGCCGCCACCACCCCGCTGATCATGGGCGTGACCATGGCGTCCGCACAGCTCTTCAGCGGCACGACGCTCGCCGCGACCGCGTACGACCAGGCCGTCGACGGCGTGATCGCCGACCACGTGGTGACCTCCGACAGCGCGGGGATCTCACCCGGCCTCGCCGAGGAGCTCCGAGGCGTTCCCGGCGTCCGCACGGTCGGCCCGGTCGCCCGGACCTCGACGATCCTCACCTGGCCCGACGGCGACAGCATCCAGTACCGGATCTCCACGGCGCAGGGCGTCGACCCCGCGGCCGTACCGGACACCATGAACCTGGAGGTGCTGCGCGGCGACCTGGGCGGTCTCACCGGATCCACGGTCGCCCTCAGCCGCCTCGTCGCCGGCACGGTCGGCGTCGACGTGGGCGGCAAGGTGGACGTACACCTCGGCGACGGCACCGTCGAGAAGGCCGAGGTGGTCGCGGTCTACGAGAACGGGCTCGGCTTCGGCGACGTCACCCTGCCCCACGACGTGGTCCTCGCGCACACCACCGACCACCTCGACCAGTGGCTGATGGTCAACTCCGACCGGGAGGCGGACCTTTCGGCGGCGCTCAAGCCGTACCCGACGCTGAGCGTCCGCGACGCCGAGTCGGTCACCGCCGCACCGACCGGCGACTCGGGTGACGGCGGGATCAGCCTCGTGCTCAACGCCGTCCTGCTCGGCTACCTCGCCATCGCCGTCGTCAACACGCTGGTCATGGCGACGATCTCACGGCACCGCGAGTTCGCCCTGCTGCGCCTCGTCGGCACCCGCACCCGCCAGGTCCGCTCGATGATGCGGCAGGAGGCGGGCATCATCGTGCTCTCCGCGGTCGTGGTGGGCACGATCGCGGCGCTGCCGTCGCTGATCGGGATGAGCTACGCCATCCGCCACTCGGTGTTCCCCTCCATCCCGCCCCTGATGTACCTCGGCATCGTGATCGCCGCCGCGGTGATCGCCTGGCCGGCCGTGATGATCCCGGCCCGGCTCGCCCTGCGGCCCCCCGCCGTGGAGGCGGTCGCACGGCCCGAGTGACGGAGGGGCCGTCCTGGCACCACTTTCCGGACACGGCCCGGCGCGGGTGAGGCGTGGCTTCGGCCACGCCTCACCCGCTTTCGCGCACCCGTCACGGCAGCCCCACGGAGCGGGCAGTTTCCTCACCGCTCAACAACGTGGAGCCGGCCCGCCTCCGCGGGCGAAGCTCGACCGTCGACAGATCCGCGTGCCACGCGTGTTCCCAGTGGAGGGTCGAGCATGTCCCACGATTCCGACTACGCCCCCGCCGCCCCGGAGGACCGGGCCGTCCACCGCCTCGTCGCCGCGCGCGCCCGGCAGGACCCCGACGCGCCCGCGGTCGTCGCCGCCGACAGGACCCTCTCGTACGGCGAGCTGGACGAGCGCGCCAACCACCTCGCCCACCTCCTCGTCGACGCCGGGGTGACCGCCGAGTCGCGGGTCGGCATGCTGATGGGCCGCTCGGGCCACTCGCCGGAGACCGTCGTCGCGCTGCTCGCCGTGCTCAAGGCGGGCGGGGTCTACGTGCCGCTGCACGAGAGCCACCCCGACGACCGGGTCCGCCGGCTCCTCGCCGAGACCGAGGCGGTCGTGCTGATCGCCGACCCGTCGACCGCGGGCCGGGCGGCGACCGCCGGGCCGCCCGTGCTCGTCGTGGACGCCGCGGACACGGGCCGGCGCCCCGACGCCCCGCGCGTGCGCGTCGACGAGGAACAACTCGCGTACATCATCCACACCTCGGGCTCGACCGGCCTGCCCAAGGGCGTGTCCATCACCCACCGCAACATCGTGGCGCTGGCCCAGGAGGCCCACGTGCGCGCCGCCTTCGGCCGCGGCGCGCTGTTCAACGCGCCGCTCGCCTTCGACGCCTCCACGTACGAGGTCTGGCTGCCGCTGCTCGGCGGGGGCCGCGTCGTCATCGGACCGGAGCTGACCGCGCCCGGGCTCGCCGCGCTCGTCGCCGAGCACCGCCTCGACGCTGTCTTCCTGACCGCCGCGCTCTTCCGGCTCTTCGCCGAGGAACGGCCCGGCTGTTTCGCGGGCCTGCGCGAGGTGTGGGTCGGCGGCGAGGCCCCGTCGGCGACCGCCATGGAGCGGATGCGGCGCGCCTGCCCGGACACCACGCTCGTCAACGTGTACGGCCCGACCGAGTGCACCGTCTTCGCCACCGCGCACCGGATGACCCCGGACGAGCCGCGCACCCGGGCCGCGGTGATCGGCACGGCCCTCGACGACACCGAGGCGTACGTGCTCGACGAGCGGCTGCGGGAGGTCGTCCCGGGCGGCGCCGGCGAACTGTACCTGGCAGGCGAGGGCACGGGCCGCGGCTACTTCGGACGCCCCGCGCTGACCGCCGAGCGCTTCGTGGCCGACCCGTTCACACCCGGCGGCCGTCTCTACCGCACCGGCGACCGGGTGCGCCTGACCGAGGACGGGCTCATCGAGTTCCTCGGCCGGAGCGACCACCAGGTCAAGATCCGCGGGTTCCGGATCGAACTGGGCGAGATCGAGGCCGCGCTGCGCGACTGCCCCGGCGTCACCGACGCCGTCGCGGTGGTGCGGGAGAGCGGCCCGACGCGCAGCATCGTCGCGTACCCGACGGGACCGGACCCCCTCGCCGAGCGTGAGCTGCTCGACCGGCTTGCCGCCCACCTTCCGGGCTACATGCTGCCCGCGCGCGTCGTGTGGATGGACCGGCTCCCGGTCAACGCCAACGGCAAGGTGGACCGGGCCGCGCTGCCCGAGCCGCCGGCCGACGACGCCGAGACCTACCTGGCGCCGGTCACGGACGCCGAGCGCGAGCTCGCCGCGATATGGGCCGAGACGCTGGGCGTCGAACGGATCGGCACGAGGGACGACTTCTTCGCCCTCGGCGGCGACTCCGTGCTGACCATGAAGATCGTCGCGCGGGCGCGGTCCAGAGGGTTCGCGCTGAGCACGGCCGACGTCTTCACCCACCGGACGGTCGAGGCGCTGGCCGCCGCGGCGACGCGGCTCGACGAAGCCCCGGCGCCGGCGTACGAAGCCTCGGGGCTTGCGTACGAAGCGCAGGCGTACGAAGCGCCGGCGTACGACGTGCCGCGGTCGGGCAGTTACCCCTTGACCCCGATGCAGAGCGGCATGCTCTTCGACGCCCTCATGCTCGACGACCCGGCGCTGCACCTCATCCAGTTCGTCGTCCGACTCGACGACGTCACCGACCCCGGCCGCCTCGCCCGGTCCTGGCAGGAGGCCACGGAACGGCACGCGGTGCTCAGGACCGAGCTCCGCTGGGCCGACGTCGAGGAGCCCGTGCAGCTCGTCAGGGACGAGATCACGCTGCCCGTGACCCAGCTCGACTGGAGCGCCCTGCCCGAGGCGGAGCACCCCGAGCGGCTGCGGGAACTCCTCGACGCCGACCGCGCCGCCGGCATCGACCTCACCCGGGCACCGCTGAGCCGGGTCACGATCGCGCGGCTCGGCCCGGACTCCGTCCAGCTCGTCTGGACGATGCACCACGTCCTCACCGACGGATGGAGCTCGGCGGAGCTGCTGGGGGACGTACTCGACGGATACCGCGGCGAGCCGGTGCGGACGCGGCCGCCCTTCCAGGACTTCGTGCACTGGCTCGCCGAACAGGACCTGGACGCCGCCGACGCGTACTGGCGCGGCCGGCTGGGCGGCTTCACGAGCCCGGTGTCCGTGCCCGGCGACCGGCAGGCGCCCGAGGGCCACCGGCCCGCGGCCAGGCACTCGGTGCGGGTGACGGTCCCGGCGGAGACGGCCGCGCGGGTCTCCGCGTACGCCCGGCGCACCGGGCTGACGCCCAACACCCTGGTCCAGGGGGCGTGGGCGATCCTCCTCGCCCGCCTGAGCGGCCAGCGGGACGTCTGCTTCGGCACGAGCACGGCGGTGCGTCCCGCGGAACTGCCCGGCGTCGAGTCGATGGTCGGCATGATGATCAACACCCAGCCGGTCCGGATCCTGGTGGACGACGAGGAGCATGTCTCGCGCTGGCTCGCGGACTTGCAGCGCGAGCAGGTCGCGGCGCGGGAGTTCGGACACGCCCCGCTGAACCGGGTGCAGTCCTTCGCCGACGTGCCCCCCGGGACCGCGCTGTTCGACACCGCCGTGGTCTTCCAGAACTACCCGTTCGACCGGTCGGCGATCAGCGCGTTCGACGTCGAGTTCGCCACCAACCACTCGCTGGCGCTGAGCGTGTTCCCCGACGCGTCACTGGTCATGCGCCTGCTCTACGACGAGGCGAGCTTCGATCCGGCCACCGTGGAGCGGATCGCCGAGCGTCTGATCACCGTCCTGGACGGCCTCGCCGACGGATCCGCCCCGCACATCGGCGACGTCACCGCGCTGACCCCCGCCGAGCGGAAGCTGATCCTCGACGACTGGGGCGTGGGCGGCCCCTCCACGTACGACATCGAGCGGCGCATGCACCACCTCATCAGCGACCGCGCCGCCCGCTGCCCGGACACCGTCGCGATCGAGCGGGGCGAACACCGGCTCACCTACGCCGAGGTCGAGGAGCGCTCCAACCGGCTCGCCCACCACCTGGCCGGCCTCGGCATCGGCGCGGACGTGCTCGTCGGGGTGTCCGTCGAGCGCGGCCCCGACCTGGTCGTCGGCGTCCTCGGCGCGCTCAAGGCCGGCGGCGCGTACGTACCGATCGACCCCGACTACCCCGCCGCCCGCACCGCCGCGATCCTGGAGGAGGCGCGCCCGGCAGTGGTCCTCACCCACAGCCGCCACCGCGGTGTCTTCGCGGGCACGACGACCCCGCTCGTCCTGCTCGACGAGGACTGGCCCGCCATCGCCACCCGGCCGGCGACCGCCCCGCCCGACCACGGCAGCCCCCGCGACCTCATGTACACCGTCTACACCTCGGGTTCGACGGGGAAGCCCAAGGGCACCATGGTCGAGCACCGGTCCATGGTCAACACCGTCGAGACGGTCGTCCCCCTGCACGTACGCCCCGGCAGCCGGATCTACCAGCTCGCCCCCATGAGCTTCGACGCCGCCTCGCTCGTCCTGCTGAGCACGCTCGCCGGCGGCGCCACGCTGGTCGCCCCCGTGACCGCAGGGACCTACAGCGGCGCCGAACTCATCGAGCAGCTGCGCGAGGCCGACGTCAGCGCCGTCACCGGACCGCCGACGGTCCTGCCCGTGCTCGACCCGGAGGCGCTGCCGCACCTCGAGTCCCTCCTGTGCGGCGGCGAGGTCCTCACCCCCGACCTCGCCGCCGCGTGGGCGCCCGGCCGCCGCCTGCTCAACGGGTACGGGCCCAGCGAATGCGCGGTCGCCGCGACGCTGTTCTCCGTCGAGCCCGGCGTCCGGTACGACAACGTCCCCATCGGCAGGCCGATCCCCAACACCAGCGTCCACGTCCTCGACGACCGGCTGCGCCCCGTGCCGCCCGGCGTCACGGGAGAGCTCTACCTGGGCGGCGACGGCGTGGGCCGCGGCTACATCGGCCGGCCGGGCCTGACCGCGGAGCGCTTCGTGGCCGACCCGTTCGGCAGGCCGGGGACCCGGCTGTACCGCACCGGCGACCTGGTCCGCTGGAACCCGGACGGCACACTGGAGTTCGCCGGCCGCGCCGACGACCAGGTCAAGATCCGCGGCTTCCGGGTGGAGCCGCGCGAGGTCGAGAACGTCCTGCTGCGGCACGAGGCGGTGGCCGAGGCCGCCGTCGTCGTGCAGGCCGACGAGGCCGGCAAGCGGCTCGTCGCGTATGTGGTGCCGCGCGCCGGCGCTCCCGCCGCGGAGGAGCTGCGCGCACACGTCGCCCGCCACGTGCCCGCGTACATGGTTCCGGCCGCCGTGGTGTCACTGACCGTGCTGCCGGTCAACCGCAACGGCAAGCTCGACCGGGCGGCGCTGCCCGTGGTGAAGGTCCGCCCGGACGAGGAGTCGTACGTGGCACCGGCCAACCCGACCGAGGAGGCCCTCTGCCGGATCTGGGGCGAGGTGCTGGCCGTGCCCCGGGTGGGCGCCCACGACAGCTTCTTCGACATCGGCGGCGACTCGATCAACGCGATCCGCCTGGCCGTGCGCATGCGCGCGGCGTTCGGCGTGCCGATCTCCCCGAGAGACCTGTTCGAGCACCGCCGCCCGATCGACCTCGCCGGAGTGGTCCAGGAACGCATATTCATCAGCCTGGCGGCCGTCTCCGGCCCCGAAGCGCCCGGCCGGATCTGACCCAGGGAGGAACGCAGATGACCCAGCTCGACGAGAAGTTCGCGTCCTTGCCGGCACACGTGCGGGAGGAGCTGCTGCGCCGCCTCGCCGGCGAGGCCGTGTCCGAGGACCGGACGATCCCGGCCGCCCCCCGCGACGGCCTGCTGCCGATGTCGTCGGCGCAGGAACGGCTCTGGTTCCTGGCCGAACTGGAGCCGGACAGCGCCGAGTACAACACGCTGCGCGCGCTGCGGCTGCGCGGCGAACTCGACACCGCGGCGCTCGCCGTCGCACTGAACGAGGTCGTCCGCCGGCACGAGACGCTGCGCACCACGTTCGACGCGGTCGACGGCCGCGGCGTCCAGGTCGTGCACGAGCACACCGACCGGACGCTGCCGACCGTCGACGTGTCGGGGCCCGACGCGCCTACCACGGTCGAGCGCTTCCTCGCGGCCGAGATGAACGAGCCGTTCGACCTGCGCCACGGGCCGCTGCTGCGGGCCTCGCTGCTGCGCGTGGACGCCCGCGAGCACGTGCTCGTCCTCGCGATGCACCACATCGTCTGCGACGGCTGGTCGACCGGGCGGCTGCTCGCCGAACTCGCCGCCGGCTACGAGGCGGCGGCCGGCGGTGTCGCGGCGTCCCTGCCGCCGCCCGTGCCCGTGCAGTACGCCGACTTCGCCGTCTGGGAGCGCGAGCGGTCCGACGCGCTCGACGAGCAGCTCGGCTACTGGCGCGAGCGGCTGGCCGGGATGCGCACGACCGACCTGCCCACCGACCGGCCGCGGCCACCCGTGCGTACGCCCGCGGGCGCGACCCTGCCGGTGGAGATCCCCGCCGATGTCCTGGGCCGGCTGCGGGAGTTGAGCCGTGGACAGGACGCGACGCTGTTCATGACCCTGGTCACGGCCACCAAGGTGCTGCTGGCCCGGTACTGCGGCGAACCCGACGTGGCGGTCGGCACGGTCACCCTGGGCCGGCCGCGGCCCGAGCTGGAGAACCTGATCGGCTTCTTCATCAACACCGTGGTGCTGCGCTCCCAGGTCGAGGAGTCGCTGTCGTTCACCGAGCTGCTCGGCAGGGTGCGTACCGGCCTGCTGGAGGCCTTCGCCCACGACGAGGTCCCCTTCCAGCGTCTCGTCGACACGCTGCGGCCCGAACGGGACGCGTCCCGGCCGCCGCTGGTGCAGGTGATGGTCAACCTGCAGAACATGGCCGACACGCTGCCGGTCTTCCCGGGGCTCGACGTCACCGAGATCCAGCCGACGGTCGACGTCGCGAAGCTGGACCTCACGTTCGACTTCTACGAGGACGCCTCCTCGGTCGTCTGCTACCTGGAGTACAGCACCGACCTGTTCGACCGGGCGACCGTGGAGCGGCTCGGCGGGCACCTCGTCACCCTGCTGCGCGCGGTGTCCGAGCAGCCCGAGGCCCCGCTCGCCGGTCTGTCCATGCTGCCGGCGGACGAACTGCGGACGCTCACCGCCGACTGGCAGGGCCCGGCCCTCGCGGTACCGGCCGCCGCCCCGACCCTGCACCGGATCTTCGACGAGCAGGCGGCCCGGACCCCCGACGCCTTCGCGGTGAGCGACGGGAACCGGCGCCTCACCTTCGCCGAACTGGCCGCGCGGGCCAACCGGCTCGCGCACCACCTGGTCGCGGCCGGCGTCCGCCCCGGCGTGCTGACCGGCGTCTGCCTCGACCGCGGCGTCGACGCGATGGTCGCGCTGCTCGCCGTGCTCAAGGCCGGTGGCGCCTTCGTGCCGCTCGACCCCGAACACCCCGCGCAACGCCAGGCCATGATGCTCGACGACGCCGCGGCACCGGTGCTGATCACCGACTCGGCGGCGGTGGGCGAGGGCGCCCGGACCACGATCCGGCTCGACACCGACCAGGACGAGATCGCCCGCCACCCCGACACTCCGCCCGCCACGGCCGCCGGCCCGGACGACCTCGCGTACGTCATCTACACCTCCGGCTCGACCGGCCGCCCGAAGGGCGTGATGGTCAGCCACCGCAACGCCGTCCACATGATGCGCGCCTGGGACGCCCGCTACGACCTGACCGGACTGCGGGGCCGCAGCCTGTCGGTGTCCAGCTTCGCCGTCGACCTGTTCCTCGGCGACTTCCTGATGTCCGCGATGTACGGCGGCGAGATGGTGATCTGCCCGGCGGACGTGATCAGCGACCCGCCCGCGCTGGCCGCGCTGATCGCCGAGACCCGCCCGCAGCTCCTCGTGACCACCCCGTCGCTGGCCAAGGCCGTCGCCCAGGAGCTGTCCTGGACCGGAGGACGGGCGGACTCGCTGCGGGTCCTCGCGGTCGGTTCGGAGGCCTGGCTGGCCGACGACGCGTCCGCGGTCCTGGAACTGCTCCCCGCCGACGCCGTCGTCACCAACAACTACGGCGCCACGGAGACCACCGTGGACTCCACCACGTACCGCCTCCGGGCCGGCGAGCAGGTCGGCTCGGCGGTCGTGCCCGTCGGGCGGCCGCTGGGCAACACCCGTACGTACGTGCTCGACACCCGGATGCGGCCCGTCCCCGTCGGCGTACCCGGCGAGATCCACATCGGCGGTGACGGTGTGGCCCAGGGCTACTGGAACCGGCCCGAGCTGACCGCGCAGCGCTTCCTCCGCGACCCGTTCACCGGCGGCCGGCTCTACCGCACCGGCGACATCGGACGCTGGCGGCCCGACGGCGACCTGGAGTACCTCGGCCGCGCGGACGACCAGGTCAAGGTCCGCGGCTTCCGGGTGGAACTCGGCGAGGTCGAGGCCGCCATGCTCCGTCACCCCGGCATCGCCGCCGCGGCCGCCGCCGTACGGGCCGACACGGCCGGCCGCGACCGGCTCGTCGGGTACCTGGTCGCGGACGGCGCCGCGCCCGCCCTCACCGAGCTGCGCGCGTTCCTCGCGGGGATCGTCCCCGACCCGGCGATACCCTCCGCGCTCGTCGTCCTCGACGAGCTTCCGATGACACCCAGCGGCACGCTCGACCGCAAGGCGCTGCCGGCGCCCCTGACCACCGACCACACCGCCGGGAACCACGTCCCGCCGCGCAACCCCACCGAGTCCGGACTCGCCGCGATCTGGGCCGAGGTGCTGGGCCTCCCGGCCGGCACCGTCGGCGTCGACGACAACTTCTTCGAACTCGGCGGCGACTCGATCGTCGGACTGCAGGTCGTGTCGAAGGCCCGGCGGGCCGGCCTGCGCCTGACCGCCAAGCAGATCTTCCTGCACCAGACCGTCGCCGACCTGGCCGCCGTCGTCCAGGTCGCCGATCAGCCGGCCCCGCGGACGGCCGTCACCGCGGTCGGCGAGGTGCCCCTCACCCCGGTGCAGCACTGGTACTTCGAGCAGTACCCCAAGGGCGCCGCCCACTTCAACCAGTCGATGTTCGTCGAGCTCGCCCCCGGCACCGATCCGGCCGCCCTGCGCACCGCGGTGACGGCGCTGCTCGACCACCACGACGCGCTGCGGCTCCGCGCCGACCTCGCCGACGGCACGTGGCGGCAGCACTGCGCGAGCGCCGAGACGGGCGAGCCGTTCCGCACGGTCGACCTGTCCCGGCTCGACCACGACGCCCGCGAGGAGGCGGTCCGCGAGGCGGTCACGGCGGCGCAGACCGGCTTCCGGCTCGACTCCGGACCCCTGCTCGCCGCGGTGCTCCTCACCGGTGCGCCCGAGCCCGACCGGCTGTTCGTCACGGTGCACCATCTCGTCGTCGACGGGGTCACCTGGCGCGTCCTGCTCTCCGACCTGGAGCTCGCGTACGGGCAGGCGGCGCAGGGCCTGCGGGTCAGCCTCCCGGAGAAGACCACCGGTTTCCGGGACTGGTCGCGGCGACTGACCGAGGCGGCCGCATCCGGCCGCTTCGACGGCGAACGGCCGTACTGGCAGGCCGTGGAGGCGGCATCCGCCGCCTGCCCGCCGCTCCCGGCCGAGCACGCGGCGGAAGCTTCGCGTACGGACCTGCGCCGGCCCGTGCCACCGGCCCTCGACACGCTCGCCCACGCCCGCACGGTCGAGACCGGTCTCGACGCCGAGCTGACCCGCGCGCTGCTGCGGGACGTGCCGGCGGCGTACCGCACCCAGATCAACGACGTGCTGCTCACCGCGCTCGCGGCGGTGCTCACCGACTGGACCGGCGGCGACGCCGTCGCGGTCGAACTGGAGGGCCACGGCCGCGAGAACCTCTTCGACGACGTCGACCTGTCCCGCACGGCCGGCTGGTTCACCACGCTCTTCCCCGTCGTCCTGCCCGTCCCGGGCGAGGACTGGGGTACCCGCCTCAAGGCCGTCAAGGAGACCCTGCGCGCGGTCCCCGAGGCCGGCATCGGATACGGCGTCCTGCGCCACCTGACCGAGGACGCCGGACTCGGCGGCGGCCGTTGCCAGGTCGGCTTCAACTACCACGGCCACTTCGACGTGGCCACCGGCGACGGCCTGCTGCGCGGCTGGCGGCCGAGCCCCGTACCGGACCGCGGCGAAGACCTGACCCGCCCCAACCCGCTGGAGATCACCGGGATGGTCCGCGACGGCAGGCTCGAGTTCTCCTGGGAGTACTCGGCCCTGCTGCACGACGAGGCGACGGTCGCCGGCCTCGCGGCGCGGTTCACCGCCGCGCTCGCCGACATCGTGGCGCACTGCGCCCGGGCCGGCGGCTGCACCCCGTCCGACTTCCCGCTCGCCGGGCTCGACCAGGACGGCGTCGACCGCATCGCCGGGGACGGCCGCACGGTCGAGGACGTCTACCCGCTGACGCCGATGCAGAACGGCCTGCTGTTCCACTCGCTCGACGCGCACGAGGACGACATCTACCTCACCCACCTCGGGCTCGTCCTCGACGGCGTCACCGACCCCGCACTCCTGGCCGAGGCCTGGCAGCGGGTCGTCGACCGCACGCCCGTGCTGCGTACGGCCATCGCCGACGCCGACGGCGGACGCCCCCTGCAGGTGGTCCACCGGGACGTCCGCGTGCCCGTCGTCGTCGAGGACTGGTCCGAGCTGACCGAGGCGGAGCAGCAGGAGCGCATCCGCCTCCTCGCCGAGGCCCCGGGCGAACCGCTGGACCTGGCGCGACCGCCGCTGCTGCGGCTGCACCTGGCCCGGCTCTCCGCCTCCACCGTCCACCTGCGCTGCTCCTCGCACCACCTGCTCCTGGACGGCTGGAGCTTCGCCGACGTGCTCGGCGAGGTCTTCGCGGAGCACGCGGCGCTCAGCGGACGCGAGGTCGCGCCGCCCCGCCCGCGCCGCCCGTTCCGCGAGTACGTGCGCTGGCTGGGCGAGCAGGACACCGCAGCGGCGCAGGCCCACTGGACCGGCCTGCTCGCCGGGTTCTCCGCGCCCACCGCGCTGCCGTACGACCGGGCGCCGCTGCGCTCGCACCAGTCCCGCGACACCGGCCACATCGACCTCGCCCTCACCGCGGAGGAGACCGGGCGGCTCGAGAGCTTCGCCCGGGAGGCCCGGGTCACCGTCAACACCCTGATCCAGGGCGCCTGGGCGCTGCTGCTGTCCCGCCACAGCGGCGACCGGCAGGTCTGCTTCGGCACCACGGTGGGCGGCCGGCCCGCCGAACTGCCGGGCTCGGACGACATGGTCGGCCTGTTCATCAACACCCTGCCCGCGCGGCTGACCGTCTCGCCCGACAGCGAGCTCCGCGCATGGCTCCGCGAGATCCAGGAGCAGCAGGTCGACGGCCGCCAGTACGAGTACGTCTCCCTCGCCCAGGTGCGGCACTGGGCCGCGATCCCGGCGGGCACCGATCTCTTCGACAGCTGCGTGGTCTTCGAGAACTTCCCGTACGACGAGCACGCGGCCGAGCGCCACGGGCTGGGGGTACGGTCGCTGGCCGGCCTGGAGACGTCGAACTTCCCGCTCACCTGCGTGGCGCACCTGGTGGACGGACTCCACCTGCGGCTCGGCTACGACCCGCGCCTGTTCGACGACGCCACCGCACGCCGCTTCGCCGATCATCTGCTCGGCGTGCTCGACGCGATGGTGGCGGCGCCCGGCACCCGGCTGCGGGACCTGCCGCTGGTCCGCGGCGCCGAACGCGACCGCCTGATCGAGGAGTTCAACGGCACCCCGTCCGGCTACCCCGACCAGTGCCTGCACGAGCTCTTCGCCGAGGTCGCGCGCGAGCACCCCGAGCGGCCCGCGGTCGTCGCCGGCGACACCCGGCTCACGTACGCCGAACTGGACGCGGCGGCCGACCGGCTCGCCCACCACCTCGCCGGCCGGGGGGTCGGTCCGGAGGTGCCGGTGGGCATCTGCCTGCCGGGCGGAGCCGAGATGATCACGGCCATGCTCGGCATCCTCAAGGCGGGTGGCGCATACGTGCCGCTCGACCCCGGGTACCCGCCCGAGCGCCTCGACCACCTGTTCCGCGACTCGGGCGTGCCGGTGCTCCTGACCAGCACCGCGCTCGCGCCCGGCCTGCCGCCGACCGGCGCCGAGGTCCTGCTGGTCGACGATCTGCCGCTGGGGCCGGCCGACGGGCCCCTGCCGTCGCGGACCGTCCCCGACAACCTCGCCGTGCTCGTCTACACCTCGGGCTCGACCGGCACGCCCAAGGCGAGCATGGTCACCCACCGCGGCCTCGTCCGTCTCGTGCACGCCGCGGGCGAGCACACCTTCGGCGACGCCGCCACGATCGCCCAGCACCACTCGATCTCGTTCGACGCCGCCCAGAACGAACTGTGGCAGGCGCTTCTGGCCGGCGCGTGCCTGGCCGTGCGGCCGGGCGACTTCCGCTCGGTCGACGAGCTCGACACGTTCCTGCGCGACAACGAGGTGGAGGCCATGTCGTTCTCGGCGGGCTTCTTCCACGCCGTCGCCGACACCGACCCGGGGATCCTCGCGGGCCTGCGGAAGGTCGTCGTCGGCGGCGAGGCGCTGTCCGCGCCGCACTGCGCACGCGTACTCGACCGGCTTCCCGGCCTGCGGATCGTCAACGCGTACGGGCCCACCGAGTGCTCGGTGACCTCGACCTGCTTCCCCGTCGAGCACGGCGGCCGACCCGAACGGACCGTTCCGGTCGGCCGCCCGAGCGCCGACGCCCGGGTCTACCTGCTCGACCAGGACCTGCAGGTCGTGCCGATCGGCGTGGCGGGGGAGGCGTACCTCGCGGGCGACGGCGTGTGCCGCGGCTACCGGGACCGGCCGGCGATGACCGCCGAACGCTTCCTGCCGGACCCGTTCGGGCCGCCCGGATCCCGGATGTACCGCACCGGCGACCTGATGCGCTGGCGTGCCGACGGCACGCTCGAGTTCGTCGGCCGCACCGACGACCAGGTGAAGCTGCGCGGCTACCGCATCGAGCTCGGCGAGATCGAGCAGACGCTCGTCCGGCACCCGGACGTGGCTCAGGCGGCCGTCATCGTCCGCGAGGACCAGCCGGGCCGCCGGCGTCTCGTCGGGTACGTGGTCTCGGAGCAGGACCCGGCCGAACTGACCGCCTACCTCGCCGCCGCCCTGCCCGAGTACATGGTCCCGGCCGTGCTCGTCCGGCTCGACCGCGTACCGCTCACCCCGCACGGCAAGGTCGACCGCCGCGCCCTGCCGGAGCCCGCGACCGCCGGGGCCGGCCGGGCCTCGGTGGAACCCCGTACCGCCGAAGAGCGCACGATGGCCGCGATCTGGGCGGAGGTGCTCGGCGTGGAACGCGTCGGGGTCACCGACGACTTCTTCGACCTCGGCGGCGACTCGATCCTCAGCATCCAGGTCGTGTTCAAGAGCCGCCGGGCGGGACTGCAGGTCTCCTCCAGCGACCTGTTCCGCCACCCGACCGTCGAGCAGCTCGTCGCCGCCGCCGGCCGGGACCGACAGGTCGCCGCCACCCAGCAGGCCGAGGCCGGCGAGGTGCCGCTCACGCCGATCCAGCACGAGTTCTTCGCACGCAACACGGTCGCCCCGCAGCACCTCGCCCAGTCGATCCACGTCGAACTCGCGGCGGACACCGACGAGAAGGCGCTGCGCGCCGCGCTCACGGCGGTCGTCGCTCACCACGACGCACTGCGCATGCGGTACACCCGCGACGAGCGGGGCACCTGGTCGCAACGGAACGCCGCGGCCGAGACCGGCGAGCTGTTCGAGCGCCACGACCTCTCGGGGCTGCCCGACGAGGAACTGCCCCCCGTCATGAACCGGCTCGCCGCCGCGGCCGACACGGGTTTCGACCTGGCGGCCGGCCCGCTGCTGCGGGCGGTCCTCTTCGACCTCGGCCCCGACCGGCGCGCGCACCTGCACCTCACCGTGCACCACCTCGTCGTCGACGCGGTCTCGTGGCGGATCCTCAACCACGACCTGGACCTGGCATACCGGCAGGCGCTCGACGGCGAGGCGATCGACCTCGGCGCCAAGACCTCCTCGTTCCGGCAGTGGGCCACGCGGCTCGCGGCGCACGCGGCCGGCGGCGGCTTCGCCGACCAGACCGCGCACTGGGACGCCGTGCCCGAGGCGACGCCGCTGCCGCAGGACGGGCCGGGACCGAACGTGGTGTCGTCGCGGCGGATCATGCCGGTACGCCTGGAACGGGCCGAGACCGCGGCGCTGCTGCACGTGGCGCCGGGCAGATTCCGGGCCCGCGTCAGCGACGTGCTGCTCTCCGCGCTGGCCCGGACGATGTGCCGCTGGTCCGGCGACGACCAGGTGGTGATCGAGATGGAGGGCCACGGCCGCGAGGAGATCTTCGACGACGTCGACCTGTCCCGCACCGTCGGGTGGTTCACCAGCTCGTACCCCGTCGCGCTGCGGGTGCCCGGACGCACGGACGCCGAGGCCGACTGGCCCGCCGTCGTGCGGTCGGTGCGCCGCTGCCTGCGCGCCGTCCCGGGCAACGGACTCGGCTACGGCGCGCTGCGCCACCTCGCCGGATCCGGCACACCGCCGGCGGAACACACGCCTCCCGCGGTGCTGTTCAACTACCACAGCCAGACCGAGGAGATCACCCGCACGGCCGACCGCTCGCTGTTCCACGCCTTCCACGACCCGATCGGGCAGGAACAGGACGAGCGCGAGCGGGTCGTGCAGGCCCTGGAGGTGGTCGGCGCGGTCGAGGACGGCCGGCTCGGGTTCGACCTCTACTACTCGGTCGACCTGCACGAGCCGGAGACGATCGAGCGGGTCGGCTCCGAACTCGTGGCGGCGCTGCGGTCGATCGCCCGCCTCTGCGATCCGGCCCTCGGGGCGGAGGACGCCCGGTGAACGACCTGCTGACGGAGCTCGCGCTCCGGCACGGCGTGCCCGGCGCCCAGCTTGCGGTCTGGCACGACGGCCTCCTCCACACCGAGGAGACCGGTGAGACGGAGGCCGGATCGGGCCGAGCGGTGACGGCCGCGACGGCGTTCCCGCTCGGCTCGCTCACCAAGCCGTTCACCGCCACGCTCGCGGCCCAGCTGGTCGCCGACGGCGAGGCTGACCTCGACGAGCCCCTGGCGGAGCAGCTGGGCGAGTTGCGTAAGGGGCCGGAGTTCACGCTGCGGCAGGTGCTCAGCCACACCGCCGGCCTGGCGGCCAACACCGCCGAGCTGCCGCCCGGAACCACCCGCGCCCGGTGGCTCGCGCGCCACGCGTCCGAGCCGGCCGTGCACGAACCGGGCACGGTCTTCTCCTACTCCAACCCGGGCTACCTGATCGCCGGCCGCCTGGTCGAGGAGATCACCGGGCTCGACTGGGACGAGGCCGTGCACGCGATGGTGCTGCAGCCGCTGGGGCACGACCTCGCGGCGCCGACCGCCGTGGGCCATCTCGTACGCCCGGACGCCCCGCCCCGGCCCATCCGGGAACAGTCCGTACCGCCGCTGGAGGACCCGGCCGCCGGCCTGTGCCTCTCCGCCCGCGACCTCGCGGTCTTCGGCGCCGCGCACCTGGGCCTCGGCCCGGGCGCCGCCCTCCTCGACGCCGCGACCGCGCGGAACATGCGCCGGGACGTCACGGAGGGGCTCGCCGTGGGACCCGCCGGCCTCGCGGACGGCTGGGGCGCCGGATGGTCGCGGTACGGGACCTGGTTCGGCCACGACGGCACCGGCGACGGTGCGTGGAGCCACCTGCGCGTGCACCCGTCGACGGGGACCGTGGTGGCGCTGACCGCCAACGGCAGCACCGGCGCACGCCTGTGGGAGTCGCTGCTCGGGCGGCTGCGCGAGACCGGCCTCGAGGTCGGCGACCACCCCCGGGACCCGGACGACGCCGAGGCCGCGCAGGCGCCACCGGAGTGCGTGGGGCACTACGCGAACGGCGACTGGTCGTGCCGGGTCGGGGCCGGCGACGGCGGGCTCGTGCTCTCGGTCGCCGGAGCGGCGCCGGTGCGGCTCCACGTCGGCGAGGACCTGTCCTTCCGTACGCCTTCGGACGGCGGCCCGCTCGCGGCGATGCCGTACCTCGGACGGTTCCTGCGCGACCCGGCGACCGGCGACGTCGACCGTGTGCAGATCACCGGGCGACTCTGCGTCCGGCAGGGGTAGCGCACCCCGGAAGCGGCGGGCCCGTTCGTCGAACGGGCCCGCCGCACCGCCGTACACCGGAATCAGAAGGGGGCGTACGGCTTCTCAGCCGGCGGCGTGCTCCAGGTAGGTCAGCACGGCCCGGACCCGCCGATGGCCGGCGTCGGCCTCGGTGAGCTCGAACTTCGCGAAGATGTTGCCGATGTGCTTGTGCACGGCGTTGTCGGTGATGGACAGCCTCCTGGCCAGCGTGGCGTTGTCGTACCCCTCCGCCATGAGCGCCAGGACCTCCCGCTCCCGGCGGGTGAGCGTGGCCAGCGGACGGGTCCGCCGGGTGAGCAACTGGGTCACCACGTCCGGGTCGAGCGCGGTGCCGCCGGAGGCGACCCGGTCGAGCGACTCCAGGAACTCGTCGATCCGGCTGATCCGGTCCTTGAGCAGATAGCCGACGCCGCCCCCGCTGCCGGAGAGCAGCTCCGACGCGTACGTCTGCTCCACGTACTGGGACAGCACCAGGACCGGCAGGCCGGGATGGACGCGCCGGGCCTCGATCGCGGCCCGGATCCCCTCGTCACGGAACGACGGCGGCAGCCGCACGTCGACGATGGTGACCGCCGGGCGATGCCGGTCCACCGCGGCCAGGAACCCCCCGGCGTCCACGGCGACTTCGGCCACCTCGTGGCCGGCACTGGCCAGCAGCAGTTCGAGGCCGGTGGCGAGCAGGACGTTGTCCTCCGCGATGACTATCCGCACGGCAACTCCACGGTGATGGTGGTGGGGCCGCCCGGGGGGCTGACGACCGTGACGCGGCCGTCGAGCGCCTGCGCGCGGCCACGGAGTCCGGCCAGTCCGCTGCCGCCGTTCTCCCGCGCCCCGCCCACGCCGTTGTCGGTGACGACGACCGTCAGCGTGTCCTCGACGTGACGCACTCTCAGCCCCGCCTCCGTCGCCCGGCTGTGTTTGGCCACGTTGGTCAGGGCCTCGGTGACCACGAAGTAGGCGACCGCCTCGATGGCCGCCGGGATCCGCTCCAGCTCGCCGATGTCGATCGAGACCGGCACGCCGCCGCGGGCGGCGACGGTGCGCAGGGCCCCCTGCAGTCCGCGGTCGGCGAGGATCGGCGGGTAGATGCCGCGGAGCACCTCGCGCAGCTCGACCATCGCCTCCTCGGTGACGTCGGTCGCCTCGCGCAGCATGCGGGCGACGGTGGCCAGGTCGTGGTCGAGGCACCGCCGGGCCATCGCGAGCCGCATGGCCACGGCGACCAGCCGCGCCTGGGTGCCGTCGTGCAGATCGCGCTCGATCCGCCGCAGCTCGGCGCCGTGCGCCTCCAGCGCGTCACTGCGGGTACGGCTGAGCGTGGCCACGCGATCGGCGAGCAACTGGGTGCGCGACGGCGCGAGTACGGCGAGGGTCAGGCGGGCGTACGCCGTGGCGAGGAACGGCAGCGCCAGGCAGCCGACGGCGAGCAGGACGGTCTCCACCGACGGACCGAACGCGATGGCCCCGTGCCGGCCCAGGGCCGGGATGTCCAGCACCGTCCCCTGGCCGCCCTCCACCGGAGACGCCCACCACCACAGGGGAGTCGCCACGACGAGCAGCGCGTTGCCGACGCAGACGACCGAGGCGAGCCCACACGCGAGGCCCAGGGTCACGTGCATGCCGAGCCAGTACAGATGACGGGACAGGGCGATGCTCTGCGCGCGGACCGGGCGGCCCAGGAGACGACCGGCCCGCTGCCGGTGCCACGCGGCCCACGACCGGCGCATGCTCGGATGGAAGAGCAGGAGCAACGACAGAAGGCTCATGGCCGCGGTGCCGAATTCCCCGAACAGATAGACCGCGGCCCGCAGCGGTGCCCGGGCGCGGATCGCCGGGGCATACCGGGGCGCCGCGCGCATTACAGCAGGCTGTAGTTCTTTCCCTGGGGCAGAAGGTATGGGCTCACCGGCGCCGGAGGTCATAGCATGCAACTCAGGCCACGTGTCCGAAACAGGAGATGAATTAAATTGGCTCACCTCCGCCGGAGTAGAACGGGGACGGTGGAACGGTTGCACGACCAACCTCCCGAGCATGGAAAGAGACCACCATGACTGAACAGCATCCGGCCCTGCGATTGCGCCATGTCGGCAGGACCGGAGCCGGGGGCATCGAGTCCGGATTCGTGATCGAGAATGTGACCTTCGCGTGCGAGGCCGGCACCTGGACGGCGTTGTCCGGGCCGGCCGCCGCGGGCAAGACGAGCGTCCTGCGGTGCGCCGCGGGTCTGGATCCGGTGACGACGGGCGAGGTCCGTCTCGGCGCGGGTCTGCGGCTCGCGCACGTCGGACTCCGGCCGGTGACGGAACAGCTGGCGACGATCGGCACGCTCGGCTCGGCGCTGGACCGGCTGCCGGCCAGAGCGGCCGAGACGCTCCACGAGGCATTGCACCGCCTGGACCTGTGGGAGGAGCGGGAGACCCCCGTGCTCCGTCTCGCGGAGGGCCGGCAGCGCGCGGCGGCGGTCGCGGTCGCGGTCGCCGACGCCCCCGACGTACTGATCGCCGATGACCTCACCAGCGGCGTCGCGCCCACCGGCGCGGCCGCGGTCCTCGACCTGCTGCGCGAGCTGGTCGACCGGGAGGGTCTCTGTGTGGTGTCCTCGGCGCCGGACCTGGCCTCTCTGGAGAGGGCCGACGCGGTGGTGCTGCTCGCCGATGGCCGAGTGGTCGAGACGCGGGTCATGCCTTAGCCGCGGTGCCCGGACTGTCCCGCAGCTCACCCGCTCGCGGATGGCCCGGTCGGCTCGGCGAACCGGTGACCTCGGCGGGCAACTCCCGCTGCAGGAGCGCCAGGCCGAGCGGAGTGAGCGTGTGCATGGCGGTCGTACGGTTGCGTAACGTCGTGATCAGACCCGCCTCGCGCAGCACCGTGGCCTGCTTGCTGGCGCCGGAGAGGGAGATGCCGAGCCGGTCGGACAGATCGCCGGTGGTGCCGCTCTCGGACAGCGCGCGCAGGGCGGCGGCGCGGGTGGCCCCCACGAGGGCGGCCAGGGCCCGGTCGCCATCGACCTCCGACTCCTCCGGGGGCGACTCCAGATCGTTGAGATCCAACGGTACGGAGAAGACGAGGGCGGGGACGCTGGACTGCCGCTCGGAGCGCACGAGCACGCAGGTCTTGTCGGGGAGGAAGAGCGAGGGGCTCAGGATCAGACCGCGTCCGTCGAGGGTGATGTCGAGGTCGACGTTGGACGCGATGCGCAGCTCCGAGGACTCCCAGGTCACCTTGGGATGCAGGCCCGCGAGCAGGAACTCGACGCCGTTCGTGATGGCTATCCGCCCGCGGACGTCCCGCTCGATCTCCAGCCGGGCCTGCATCTGCGACCAGTAGGGCAGGATGCCCGCGCTGCAGAAGAGGAAGACCACCTGGGCGAGGCGGCGGGCGCGGGCGCGCACGGCCGGCGGCACCGAATCCGCTGCGGCCCCCTCCCGTTCCAGCAGCCACAGCAGGTCGGGAATCGCCCGGTACTTGGACACCACCTCGCCCACGGCGGGCAGGTCGTCGCCGAGGCGCTCGCGCACGAACCTGTGCCAGCCGGCGCTGCTGCGCGCCCGGTCGCGCCCGAAGTGGTGAAGTGCGAAGACCGCTTCGGACACGGGTCCTAAAGTACGGACCATTCTTAGACGTTGTATGTCCTCGCCGGTAACTTTGATGCGCAACATCGCCACCCCCGATATACAATTTGCGCACAAAGACTATGCGTGTAGCGCCAGCGATGGCAAGGATATTGATCCCTCAATAGACCGGGCGACAGTCCAGTCCTATCGGGATTTAGCCCTCAGCTATGGAATTGCAACCTTCGTGACCGATTCGTACGTCGTCGTCGTCAATGTCTGTCCCGGGGCGGGCCGGGTGGTGGCGGCCGGGCAGCGGTAATGTGTCACGAAAGCGAAGACTGTTATTCGGCCATAGTCGACTCCCGTCGGGTCGGTGCGATCGCCGCGGGTTCCGGCCGGGACGAGGTGGCTTCCGGCTGTCGGGCGGTGCCTCGCGGCGGCGGGCGCCGGCAGCCGCGACCACGTCGGTCACGGCTGCCGCCCTCCAGCTCAGGTGCTTCGTCGCGCCGTCCGGGGCCGCGGGGGAGGTTCCGGGACGGACGGGCCGCGCATCAGTAGATGACCCGCGACTCGGCCGTCAGCCGCGCGTGCCGGGACTTGCGCAGATCACGGGTGATATTCAGCCGACGCAGCCAGCGGTCGGTGCCGTCGAATCGCGCCTGGAAGGGCTTGCGGCCGTGTACTACCCGGTAGTTATCGATGAAAGCGATATCCCCGGGATTCAGGGCCACTCCACCCATCCTGCTGTCCAGGGCCTCGCCGATCTCGTCGAGTACCCGCTGCTCGTTTTCACTGTGCACCCCCTGCATGTAATAGGGGTCCAGCCGGAGGTACGGATCCGTCGGCGAGCCGAAGAGAACCGCGACCGGCTCGGGGGCCCGCAGGGCGCTGTCCACGCGCTCGGCGCTGCGCCTCACGAGTTCGGCCACCTCGGGATCCTCGGGGCCGCCCGTGACCTGGTTCTGCGGACGGTGCGAGTCGTCCGGGAGGATCTTGAAACGCTCCTCCGCCAGGGCCGCGCGCGTCGCCTCGTCGAGCCGCACGTCGGCGATGTCGGCGAAGGTCGTCTCCACCCCGTCGGGGTTGCGCAGGCACATCAGGCCCAAGTAGTCGGTGCGCAGCGGATGGAAGGCGTCCTCGGTGTGCCAGGTGAGCGTCTCCGCGCTTCCCCAGCCGATCTGGCCGTGCTCGTGGGCGCGTATCGGGAAGATGTCGTGCATGACCCGGCCGTCCTGCTGGGTGGCCCAGGCGATCGGCTCGCCGAGCAGGCAGCCGATGAGCAGGAACGGGATGTCGAGGCGCAGCGTCGCGTCGGGCGCGGCCTTGTCCCGCCAGTCCGGCGGGGTGAGCCCGAGCTCCGCGTCGTCGACCGGCAGACCGGAGACGACCAGCACGCCCGACGGCTCGGTCAGCTTGAAGTCCACCAGCGCCGTGCGCAGTTCGCGCGGCAACTCGTGTGCGTAGACCTGGGCGGCCCGGTGCAGGGCGGGATCCTCGATGGAGGTGAAGCGCCCCACGACCTCCTCGGTGATCTTCTCGATCGCGGCGATGTCCTCGTCGCGCAGGTGCAGCTTCAGCATGTTCTTCCTCCGTTGTCGGTGGTCAGGAGCGCGTCGGCTGCCGTGCGGCCGACGGCCCGGCCGGCGCGAGGCCGCGCAGGGCCGGGCTCAGGGTGGACCCGACGGCGACGGCCACCAGGAGCGCGGCCGCGCCGAGCATGCTCACGGCGCCGTCCCGCGTACCGGTGGACAGCACGCCGGCGATCACGGGGCCGGCTGTGGCGGCCAGTTCGGAGCCGAGCCCCACGAGCCCGGACAGACGTCCGCGCAACGCGTCGGGCACGGCAGACAGCTGACAGGTGATCACGGTCGTGTTCGCGACCGGCATGGCCATCGCGGCCACGCCCAGCAGGATGCCGAGCGGCACGCCGCGCGGTGCGTACGCCATGACGCCGGCGACGGCCGCGAAGACCCAGGTCGAGCCGATGACCAGGGCCCCCGGTGACAGCGCCGCCGCGTGCAGACGGTCGGCGATCAGGGCGCCCGCCAGGCCGCCCGCACCGAAGCACGTCATCATCAGGCCCATCTGCCCGGGCGCGACGTTCTCCTCGCCCGACACGATGAGGACGAGCACGACCAAGGTGTGGAACGCGAGGTTCACGCCGACGATCCAGGCCATCGTCGCCCGTATGGTCGGCATGCGCAGCAGCAGCCCGAACCCGCCTGCCCGCGGTGCGGCAGAGGCCGCGGCCTCCGCGTCGGCCGGCGGAGCGTCGGCCCGGCGCGGCAGGTGCAGCGCCGCCAGCGCCGCGAACGACACCGCGAGCGCCGACGTGTTCAGCGTGAACGGCAGCACCTCGTGCAGCCCGAACAGGAAGCCGGCCAGCGCCGGGCCGATCAGCAGCGCGGCGAACGGCCGGGCCGCGTTGCGCGCCAGCGCCTGCGGCAGCATCTTCTCCGGCACGACCTGGGGCAGGGCCGCGTTCTCGGCCGGTACGAAGATGCCGGCGGCCGCACCCTCGATCACCGCCACGAGCAGGATCTGCCACAACGGGCAGTCGCCCAGCAGGACGGCGACGGCGACGCTGAGCATCGCCACCGTACGGACGCCCTGGGTCGCCACCATCACGCGCTTGCGGTCCACGCGGTCGGCGAGCGCCCCGGCCGGCAGGCTGACCAGCGTGCGGGCGCCGGCAAGCACCGCGGCGACGCCGGAGACCGCGGCCGCCGAACCCCCGTGGGCGAGCACGAGGAGCGGAAACGCGATGTACGCGATCTCACCGGCCATCTCGGACAGGAACATGCCCGACCAGAGGATGCGGTAGTTCCGGTTGCGCGGCAGGGGTGTGGTCATGCCGTGCCTTCCCTGTGAGACGGCAGCAGTCGGCACCGAGTCTTCCGGCGGCGGGGCGGCCCCCGCCATGAGGTTGACCCGTGGACGAAACTCCGAGGCCAGCCGCGTCGCGCCCCGGGGGAAGGCCACGGCCTGCGCAATGTCGGCACGGTTCAAGTTCGTTGAGGACAGAGGTGCGCGCCTCGATATTTGAGGGCTGAGTCGTGTCCGACATCCGGCACGGCAGCGAGCTACGACGGAACGGAACGGAGTCCCCTATGACTTTCGTGAAGGTGGCCGCTTCCCCGGAACAAGAGGCGTCCACGCCGCCGGAGGGCCTGACCCCCGTGCCGTGGCGAACGGTTTCGCTGACCGCCGCCGCGATGACCGTGTGCCTGCTGGCGCTGGCCACCCGGCACGGCTACCACGTGGACGAGCTCTACACCCGGGCGGCGAGCCGCCATCTCGCGTGGGGCTACATCGACCAGCCGCCGCTCGTCGCGCTCGTCGCCAAGGCCGAGATGGCGGCGTTCGGGGACAACCTCTTCGGCTTCCGCGTGGTGCCGGCGCTGATGGCCGCCGTCGCCGTGCTGTTCGCCCCGCTGATCGCCCGCGAGCTGGGCGGCGGCTCCCGGGCCCAGGCACTCGCGGGGTTCATGGCCTTCGCCTCGGGCCTCGTCATGTACACCGGCCACATCATGGGCACGAACAACTGGGACGAGCTGTCCTGGCTCGCGGCGTCCTGGCTGCTGATCCGCATGGTGCGCACCCGCGACACCCGCCTGTGGTGGGCCGTCGGCGTCGTGGTCGGCGTCGGTCTGACCGCGAAGTACCTGCTGGTCCTTCTACTCCTCTGCCTCGGGGCGGGACTGCTGGTGTTCGGACCCCGGTGGGTGTTCCGGACCTGGCGCTTCCCGGCCGCGGTCGGCGTGGCCGTGGCCATCGCCTCGCCGGTGCTGATCTGGCAGATCACGCACGGCCTGCCGCAGCTGGAGATGAGCGCAGCCCTGTCCAAGGCGCTGGAGACCCTGTCCCGCAGCACCTTCCTCCCGATGCAGCTGCTCCTCATCGGCCTCTTCCTGAGCCCGGTGTGGATCGCCGGTCTCGTCGGACTGCTGCGTCGTCCCGAGTGGCGCCCCTACCGGTTCGTCGGCTGGGCGTACCTGCTGATGGTGGTCGTCCTGCTGGTCATCGGCGGGCAGGGCGCGTACACGACCTCCCTGCAGTTCGTCCTTCTCGCCGCGGGGGCCGTGGTCGTCGACCGGTGGGCGCGCGGCGTCACGCGGCTCGCGGTGATCGGCGGGCTGACCGCGCTCAACGCGGTGAGCAGCGCGGTCCTGCTGCTGCCGACGCTCCCGATCGACACGTACGCGAACACTCCCGTCCTCAGCGACATGGCCATCGTCCAGTTCGACCAGGTCGGCTGGCCCGCGATGACCCGGCAGGTGAACGACGTCTACCGGTCGCTGCCGCCGGAGGAGCAGGCGCACACCGTCATCTACGGCAACCACTACGGCCAGGCCGGCGCGATCGACAAGTGGGGGCCGCAGTACGGGCTGCCGAAGGCGTACAGCGGCCACAACTCGTACGCCGACTTCGGCCTGCCCGGCGAGGACAAGACGACCGTCATCACGATCGGGGCCGACCCGAAGCAGTTCGGCACGCTCTTCCGGTCGTGCGAGAAGCGCGGCGCGTACAGGAACGACCTGCCGGTCTCCGACGACGGCCAGGGGTTCATGGTGTGCCGCGGCCCGCTGAAGCCCTGGCCGCAGCTGTGGGAGCAGCTGCGCTGGATCGGATTCCAGTGCCCGTACACGGCCGAGGCGGTGACGGCCGACAGCGCCAAGAGCTGCGACTGATCCGGTACGGGGGACGGGACGCGGGGGACGGAGCCCCCGGTACGACGGCCCCCGCCGTCCCCTCTCAGCAGCGCACCAGCAGGGCGGTGATGTTGTCCCGGCCGCCGGCGTTCATCGCGGCGACCCAGAGGGCCTTCACCGCCCTGACGTCGTCCCGGGAGTTCTCGGCGAGGATCCGTTCCATCTCCGCCACGTCCACCAGGTCCGACAGCCCGTCACTGCAGATCAGCCACCGGCCGCCGGGAACGAACCGCTCGGTGCCGGTGTGCGGGTGGACGGGCTCGAAACGGGCGGCACCGCCGAGCGCCTGCAGGACCAGGTGCGTACGGTCGACGGCTCGTCCCGGCCCGTCCCGGTCCGCCGCCGGGGAGTCGTCCACCGACACCTGGCCCAGATAGCCGTCGTCCTCGCGGTAGAGCCGGGAGTCGCCCACGTTGAACCAGGACACCCGGTGGGGGGTCAGCCACAGTCCCGCGGCCGTGGTCCCCGCACCGGCGCACGCCGGATCCGTCTCGGCCAGCTCGTACAGCTCCGCGTTGATCTCCCGGAGCAGGTCGCCGGCCCCGGCGCTCCGGGGCGCGCGCTCCGCCAGCCTGCGGACGGCGAGGGCCGAGGCGACCTCGCCGGCGCTGTGGCCGCCGAGCCCGTCGGCGACCGCGACCACGGTCGCCTCCTCGACCAGCAGGCGCACCACGACGGGATCGACGGTGTCCACACCGGCGGCGGTCAGCGCCCCGATGACGAACGCGTCCTCGTTGCCCTCGCGGACGGCTCCGCGGTGCGTCATCGCGGTGACGGTCACCTCGACCACCTCGCGCGACCCGGTCATCGCCGGTCCGCCTCACCCGGCCGCTCGACCGTGATCCCGAGGTTGCAGTCCGCGGCCAGCCGGAGAACGTCGCCGTCCCGGAGGGGTGTCCGGGCACCGGGGCCGATCGGGCTGCCGTTCACGAAGGTGCCGTTGGTGGAGTGCTCGTCCCGCACCCATGCCGTGCCGTCCGGTTCCAGACCGACGGTCGCGTGCTGCCGGGACACGTTGTCGTGGCGCTCCAGCAGGCCGCGCGTCGTGTGGGCGGCCGGAGCGCGGCCGAGGAGCAGGGTGCTGCCCGGCGTCACGGTGCGCTCCACCGCGCCGAACCGGATCCGCAGGACGGTGGTGGGGACGTCCCGGCGGGTCGCCCGCACCTCCACGGCCCGTTCCCCGGAGACGTCGGTACGGGACGGGCGCACCTCGCCCGAGACGTCGGTACGGGACGGGCGCACCTCGCCCGAGACGTCGGTACGGGACGGGCGCACCTCGCCCAGCATCCGCTGGCAGACCACGCACACCTGATTGGTCGGCACCGGGACCGCGGCTCCGCAGTGCGGGCAGACCCGGGGCTCCTCCTCCCCGGCCCGATCGGCCCGATCGGCCTCGTCCACGGGCCCCGGGGTCTCCACCCCGGCGGCGGGCGTGTGCGGGGGCGGCCCGGGCAGCGGGTACCGGGCGACGACGGGACGGCTGAGGTTTCCGGAGCATCCCCGGCAGACGAGATCGTCGTCCTCCGCCGCCAGGCCACAGGTCGAACAGGTCAGCTGCGCCACGACACCTCCTCCATGGTGATGCCGGCCGACCTCAGCCGGGCGCTCAGGCGGTCCATGTCGCCCCGGCGGGGGACGCCGATGAACCAGATGCGGCCGTCGGCCACCGCGACCTGCATGGGCGGTGCGTCGGCGACGGAACCGGTCGTCCCCTCGTACCGCTCGCGCCCCAGAGCGGTCAGCGCGGTCAGACGCTGGTTGCTCGACCCCCTCCAGCTCGGTCCCGGGGTGTTGAGGCGCTCGACGTACGGACCGGTGAGCACCGCGTCGCACAGGCCGAGGAGCGCGGAGTGATCCTTCTCCAGCCGGGCCAGGGAGTACCCGCTGTAGACGAGCACGTCCACGGGCGCCGGCCGCTCGCGGCGCCAGGCGTGGACCCACTCCAGGAGTGCGCCGAGCGCCTCCGGCTGCTGGAAGGGCTCTCCCCCCGAGACGGTGATCCCGTCGAGCGGATCGGGCAGGCCGGAGAGCCAGTCCTGGACCTCCGCGAGGTCCACGAGCGTGCCGGGGTCGGCTGCCCAGGTGTCCTGCGAGACGCACCCGGCGCAGCCGATCGTGCAGCCCTGCGTCCAGATCCCCGCCCGGGTCCCGGGGCCCAGCGAGGTCACCGGGTAGTGCGCCTTGTTCAGCATCAGCCGGACGGGGCGGGGGGAGGAGGGGGAGTCCGTCATGCCAGCTCCACGGAGACGATGTCGCCCTCGCGCCGCAGGCCGGTCACCCGGACGCGCTCACCCGCCGCCGGGTCGCGGTCGAACAGGGCACGGGCGAGGGGATTGACGAACTGCGATTCCAGGGCCATGCCGATGCCCCGGCCGCCCATGTGCGGGTCGTCGGTGCAGCGCTTGCGCAGCACGGCCCGGGCCTCGGATCCGACTTCCAGGACGATGCCCTGCTCCTCGTGGACCCGGGAGACGATGTTGTCGAGCTGGAGGTCGAAGATGCGGGCCGCCGCCTCGCCGTCGACGAAGTCGAACACCACGATGTTGTCCCCGAAGCGGTTGAGCAGCTCCGGCCGGCCGAGGATCCGGGTGAAGTGGTCGTTGATCGCCGCCTTCATGCGCTCCTCGATCTCCTCGTACGGCATGCCGGGGTGAACGTGCGGCACGAGCCGCCCGTCGCCGTCCTCGACGCTCGTGCCGAGGTTGGAGGTGAACACGAGGACGGACTCGGAGAAGTGCACCGTCGAGCCACGGCCGTCCGTCAGCCGGCCGTCCTCCAGGATCTGCAGGAACTTGTCCAGGATCCGCGGGTGGGCCTTCTCGATCTCGTCGAACAGGATCACCCTGAAGGGCCGCTGACGCACCGCGTTGGTCAGCTCGCCCCCCGCCTCGAATCCGACGTACCCCGGTGGCGCCCCGATCAGCCGGTCCCCGGCGTGCTCCGAGGAGAACTCGCTCATGTCGAACCGCAGATAGGCGGACTCGTCCGCGAAGACCAACGACGAGACCGCCTTGGCCAGTTCGGTCTTGCCCACGCCCGTGGGGCCGGCGAAGAACAGTACGCCACGCGGCCGGGCCGAGGACCGGGACTGCTGCGCGCCGGACAGGCCGAGGGCCGCCCGCTTCAGGATGTCGAGGGTCTTGGTGACGGCCTGCGGCTGCCCGACGACGCGCTGCGGGATCGAATGCTGGCCGTCGGTGATCCGCTTGCGGAGGTACTCCCGCTTCCACGGGTTGTCCATGACACCGAGTTTGTAGATGCGGATGGCGTCCGGAAGCTCCGCCATCGTCAGGCCGCGGTCCCGGGCCAGGCGGGTGACCTCGATCATCGCCTGCAGGGTGAGTCCGTCCGTCTGCGCCGCGAACGCCTCGCACGCCTCGGTCGCCCGCGCGTCCGAGTCGAGGTCCGTGACGCCGAAGAGCTTCATCAGCAGGCGCGCGGTGGCCTGCCGGTCGCCCAGATCCGGCACCGGGAGCCCGATGGACCGGATCTGGTCGTTGCCGGAGGTGAGCCAGGCCGGCAGGTCACCCTCGCGGTCCGCCAGCCAGATCACCGGGTTGTACAGGGGGGTCGTACGGCCGCTCGGCGCGCCCACCGGGACGGCGATCCGGGAGAGCCTGGCGGAGAACCTGAAGAAGTCCCGCTCGTTCGGCTCCATCTCGGTCGCACTGCGCGCGATGCGGGAGGCGTCGTCGATCGCGAGCGCGGCCCGGATCTGCTGTGCGGGACGGGCCAGTTCGGCCATGAGGGCACGCAGGGCCTCCAGCGAGGGAGGCACGCCCGGCCGCGGAGGCCGGGGAAGCAGCCGGGACATGGCCGCCTCGGCTCGTGCGGTCTCCTCGGCCGAGGTCCCGGCCGGGAGGTGCACCCGGAGACCGTCCACGGGGTCGTGCACGAGCAGGCACGCGTAGCCGTTCGTACGGAGCGTCTGCCAGAGCAGGTCGAGCAGCGACAGCAGACGCGGGCGTGCGTCGCCGGACTCCCGGACGAGGAAGCTGTCGTGGCGGTTGCCCCACAGCACGAACTGCGCGTGGACGGGCAGCGTCGCCTCGAACTCCCGGACGAACGGCGGCCCCGATGTCGGCGGGAGCGGCCCTGTCGTCGGTGGGAGCAGCCCTGCCGTCTGCGGGATCGGCCCCGCCGTCGGCGGGACGCCGGCAGGTGCGCGTGTGTCCTCGGCGGACAAGGAATTCCCTCCAAGTGTTGCCGGCTTCCGGTCCGGAACCTGTCAGTTCAGTCGTTCGGGCGGATCAACGATCGCGCTCCCGGTACCTGGGCCGGGCCCGTGTGCCCGCCGCCACCGGGGGCACGACCAGGGGCACGGGAACCTGTCCGGGCGGGACCGCGACCTGAACGTCCGTGCTCAGCCCCGCCCGTGCGAGCCGGTCCCGCAGTTCATGGAAGTCCTGGCACCACCGCTCCTCGCGTTCGACGTCGATGTGCGCGTCGTCGTCGCCGCCTCCGGCCGCGGTGCGCACCACCGCCGTACGCATCTGACCGCCCTGCTGGTCGATGACCAGGTTGACCGCGTGCTCGGGCCACTCGCTCCGGGACAGGCGCAGGGAGCCGTCCCTGACGGTGAGCGTCTCGAAACCCTGGCCGACGTGATAGCCGAGGTCGGTGAGGGCGTCGGTCACCGTGTCGACCACGTACTGCTGCTCGGCCTCCGCGTCGGCCGCCGCCCGGCAGTCGGCCACCCGCCGGCGCAGTGGCTCGTCGAGGGCGCGGCGGCCGGCGGCGACCTCCGCGAGCAGAGCCCGTACCGGGTCCACGTCCGCCTCCCGGGCGTGCTCGAGGTCATGGAGGAGCCCGATCGCCTCGTCGGCATCGCGTCGCCTCGTCTCCGCGGCCGCGTTGGCACGCTGCACCCGGAGCCTCGTCTCGGTCAGCCAGGTGCGTGCTTCGTCGAGCGTGGCCGCCTCGGCCGCTCGCGCCGCGGCCAGCCGGGCGTCCGTCCGGTCGCCGGTGCCGCAGTCCGGGAGGAGGCGGGACAGGACCCGGGTCAGGGTCCGTTCGACATCCTCGCGCGCGGTTTCGTCCGCGTGCTCGGCTTCGGCCTCGTGCGCGGAGCCCACGGTGCCGGAGGCGTCCGGCTGGTCCGCGAACAGCTCGGCGGCATCGACCGGACGGCGCTCGGCCGTGCGCCCGGTCATGCCGGCGAACAGTTCCGTCGCGACGGCGCGAGCGGTCTGTTCCTGGAGTTCCCGCTCCGCGGTCGCCAGCGTGCGGTCGGTCTCGGCGCACCAGGCTTCCAGCTCGGCCGTGGACTGCGTGCCGAGGCGCAGCGGCTCGGGAGGCCGCACGGTGATGGCGGAGCCGTACTGCTCCCCGAGGTCCTCGCGGGACGCGGTGAGAGCCGCGAGGCGTGCGTTGCGCGTCCTCACCGCGCGTACGGCCGCGTCCCGGGCGGCCGCGGCGCGGAGGGCCGCCTCGCGGGCGGCGTCCTCACGGCGCCGGGTGGCCTCGCGCAGCGCGGCGTTCCGTGCGACCGCGCGCAATGCCTCGGGGCTGAGGGACTCGTCGAACTGGTACGCCGTGCATTTGGGCCCGCTCATCGTTCCCCCAGAACCTGTGTCCGCTGTGCCTCGTGCGCCGTACGCCAGTCCCGGTACCGGACGAAGGACCACATCCCGTATCCCGCCGCGACCAGGAGGGGAATCGGCGACCAGACCCGCAGTGTGACGATCGCCCAGGTCACGGTGGCGAGGGCGAGGTAGAGGAGGCAGCCCCCGCCGCAGGCGATCGTGCTCCGCCGCATGGGCTGCAGGTGCGTCGCCACCGCTCTCCGCCGGCCGGGCAGGCGACGGAGCACGTCGGCGAGGCGGGACTGGAGGGACCACCCCGGGTGGTAGGCCTGTCCGAGTCCCGCCGCCAGTACCAGTTCACAGGCGAGCGGAACTCCGCAGGTCACCGCCGCGGCGGGGATGAACCGCGGCAGGAACTCCTCGTCGCCGATCAGGGCTCCCAGGATCAGCGGCAGACCGACCGGCAGGGCGAACAGCAAGGCGACTCCGCCGAGGGCGCGCAGCATGGCCCCTCCGGTGGCGGACTGCCTGTGTTCCTCGGCTTCCCGCCACTCGCGCCGATGGGTCGTCGCCGCGGCTTCGTGCGCGCGGCGCAACTCCTCCAGGCGGCGGGCCTCGGCGACGGCGGTCGGCAGCGTGCGCGTGGCCGCCAGGTGACGGACGGGGTCCCCGCCGTCGGCGAGCAGCGCGTCGAACCAGCCGGTCCTGCCCCGTACGGACGCCGCGGAGGATTCGACCCGCTGTCGTAGGGCCCGGGCCCATTCCGGGGCCACCGCGATGGCCAGCGCCTCCACCCGGATCTCGGAGTCCATGAGTTCTCTCCGGATCCTGGGCGGCAGCACGGTCGACTCCCGCAGCCCGTCCCACCGGGCCTGCAGGCCGCGCCAGCGGTGGTTCACGTCGGCGAGCCGGTCGGCACCTTCGCCGAAGGTCGCGAGGGTGGCGAGCACGTCGCGGTCGTACAACTCGTCGACGAGCTCTCGCGCGGTCCGGCGTCCGGCGTCGTCCTGGGTGGAGGAGGCCTGTTCGGCGAGTGCGAGCAGATCCTCGGGAAGCATGCGCCTGCCGCGGTAGACGGGCGGCATCGTCGGATCGAGCCAGTGCAGCAGCCGCAGCACCTTCGCGTCCGGCGCGTCCGGCCCGGGCAGGTGGATGTCGATCAGGTCCACGAGGTCTTCGAGGTCGTCGTGCTCGGGATCCTCGAACTGCGCCAGCCAGTTGCGCAGTTGGCGCCAGCCCTGGCTGGGGTCGTCCCCGTCTCCCATGGAGACGAAGAACCGGCGCGCGGCGGTCTGCCAGTCCGCGGCCAGGGCCCGGGCCAGCGCTGTCCGCTCCGTGTACTTCACCCCGTGGAACTGCAGGGGCTTGAGGCCGGTCGTGCCCGCCGCCTCCGTGCCGGGGGCGGGTGATTCCTCCGCCACCTCCGGGGTGCCGCCGCCGAGCCACCCCCGCACCTCGGAGGCGCCCCACCGGCGGCCCGGGTCCCTGACCAGCAGCCCGCCGCACAGCAGCCGTACCCGCTCGTCCGGCACATCCGACACGTCGACCGGCCGGGTGGCCAGATGGTGCCGGACCGCCTGCTCCGACAGACCGTCGAACGGCGCGCGTCCCGTGGCCAGTTGGCGGGCGATCGCCCCCACCGCCCACCAGTCCTGCGAGCCGGACACCTCCGCGCCGAACAGATACTCCGGGGCCGCATACGCCAACGTCCCGAACACGCGCTGCGTGAACCGGGACGTCTCGTCCAACGACTTGCTCACGCCGAAGTCCGCCAACGCCAACTCCAGCGGTTCCCTGCGGCGTAAGAGCACGTTCGAGGGCTTGAGGTCGCCGTGCACGATGCCCGCGCCGTGCAGCTGCGCCACCGCCTCCGTCAACTGGGAGACGACACCGGACAGGGCGGCCGGCGACATCACGGCCCCGGCCCCGACCAGGTCCTCCAGCGAGCCCGAGGAGAGGTACTCCGACACCTCGAAGTCACGCCCGTCCGAGAAGCCCGTCTCGATCACCCGCACCACGTGGCGGGTGTCGAGACCCCGCAGGCGCTCCCAGACCTCGGGGGCGACCCGGACCCCGCTGCGGTACACCTTCGCGACGAACTCACCCCCCGCCGCGTCGCGGACCAGCAGCACATCCGCCTCACGCCCCTGGTGGGGTAACTCCCCGACCACCACGAACCGTTCGGCCAGGGCCGCCGGCAGTCGCAGCAGAGCCGCGGACGGTCCGCCGTCGTCGCGACGCGTCACCGCGGCATCGGGCACCCCGCCGGGACGGGCATCGTCGCGACGCGTCACCTCAGAGGACACAGCCCACTCTTCCAAACCCGTCACCCCCGCCGGAGGATCTTATCCGTCCGGGTCTCTGCCCGAACGTGCCGGAGATGAACATCAGCCCCACTCGATCTCCTCGCAGCCGCGCACGGCGTCGGGCCCGCCGGAACTGCACACCAGTCCACTTCCCTCGGATTGGACTTGGTCCGGTCGTGATTGGCGCCCCTAGGGTCTCGGTATGCGAATCCACGTCGTAGACGCCTTCACCGACAAGCCCTTTGCCGGAAACCCCGCGGGTGTGTGCCTGCTCGATGCCGGAGACTGGCCCCCGGTCGCCTGGATGCAACAGACCGCCACCGAGATGAACCACTCGGAGACCGCCTTCGTGCGGCCGCTCCCCGACGACGAGAGCGCCGACTGGGAGATCCGCTGGTTCGCCCCACTCGTCGAGACCAATCTGTGCGGCCATGCCACATTGGCCACGGCGCACACGCTGCGGCGGGAGCGGGGGATCGTCGGCGCGATGCGCTTCCGCAGCCGGTTCAGCGGCATCCTCACCGCCCACGCACACGAGGACGGCAGCATCACCCTGGACTTCCCGGCCGCGCCCGGCACCGAAGTCCCCGTGCCGACAGGCCTGTCGGAGGCTCTGGGGGTGAAGCCGGAGGCCACCTTCCGCACCGGTGCGCTCGGTGACCTGTTGACCGTCCTGCCCGACGAGGCCACCGTCCGGGCCGTGACCCCCGACCTCGACGCGACAGCCGACCTGACCCGCCGTGAAGGCCTGCGCGGCGTCATCATCACGGCCCCTGCGTCCGGACCCGGCCTGGAACACGACTTCGTCTCCCGCTTCTTCTCACCCGCCGAGGGCATCCTCGAGGATCCGGTCACCGGCAGTGCCCACACCGCTCTGGCCCCCTACTGGTCGGCCCGGCTCGGCAGCAGCCGGCTCACCGGCCTTCAGGTGTCCGCCCGCACCGGGCTCGTCAGGACCGCCGTGCACGGTGACCGCGTCCATCTCACCGGGTACGCCGTCACCGTCCTCGACGGAACCCTGCACGTCTGACCGGCCGGCCCGTCGAGCTCCCGAGGATCGTGCCTCTTCGATGGTGAGGCCGACTGAATGGATAGCCTGGGAAAATGCTTACCGAAGTGACAGCGACCCGCTATGTCACGCCCTTGCGTGAGGGCGGCTCGCTCCCCGGGATCGTCGAGGCCGACGACTCCGGCACGTACGTCATGAAATTCACGGGCGCCGGCCAGGGCCGCAAGACCCTGGTCGCCGAGGTCATCTGCGGCGAGCTCGCCCGCAGGCTCGGCCTGCGGGTGCCGGAGCTCGTCACCATCCAGCTCGACCCGGTCATCGGGCTCTCCGAGCCCGACCAGGAGGTGCAGGAGCTGCTCAAGGCGAGCGGCGGGCTCAACCTGGGCATGGACTTCCTGCCCGGCTCGCTGGGCTTCGACCCGCTCGCGTACGAGGTCGACCCCCGGGAGGCCGGCCGGGTCGTCTGGTTCGACGCGGTGATCAACAACGTCGACCGGTCCTGGCGCAACCCGAACATGCTCGTCTGGCACGGCGACCTGTGGCTCATCGACCACGGCGCCACCATGATCTGGCACCACAACTGGCCGGGCGCCCAGACCTCCGCCGCGAAGCCGTACGACGCCTCCGACCACGCGCTCGCCCCCTTCGCCCCGGACGTCGCCGCCGCGGCCGCCGAGCTCGCGCCGCTCGTCACCCGCGAGCTCCTGGAGGCGGTCGCCGCCGACGTCCCCGACGAGTGGCTCGTCGACGAGCCGGGCTTCGACAGCACGGACGAGGTGCGCGCCGCGTACGTCGGGGCGCTGCTGCCGCGCGCCGCCACCATCCACGAGCGGATCACGCTCGGACCGCGCACCGACGGCCGGCCGCAGCAGCCGCCCGGCTGGCTCGCCGAGCGCCTCGCGCCCCGGACGCACTCCACCGAGAAGGACAGCACGACGTGACCGACCGCGATGTCTTCGAGTACGCGCTGCTGCGCGTCGTGCCGCGGGTGGAGCGCGGTGAGTGCTTCAACGCGGGAGTGGTCGTCTACTGCCGCGCCCGGTCCTTCGTGGCCGCCCGTACCCATCTGGACGAGGCCAAACTGAGTGTGCTCGACCCGGCGGCCGACGTGACCGGGGTGCGGGCCGCGCTGCGCGCCGTCGAAGGGGTCTGCCTGGGCGGTGACGCGGCGGGTCAGGCCGCGCGCGACGACGCGGGGCGGCGCTTCCGCTGGCTGATCGCGCCGCGCTCCACGGTCGTGCAGCCCGGCCCCGTCCACACGGGTCTGACCGCCGACCCCGAGGCCGAGGTGGAGCGGCTCCTCGACCTGCTCGTCCGGTAGGGCCGGGCGAGTGACCTGGTGCACCCGGTGGGCCGTTGACACCGGGTGCCAGGGCTTCTAGCGTCTCGTTCTGCGGACGATACTAAGCGGTCGCTCATGTGCGGGACGCAGGAGCGGCGACCGGTCCGGCCGCGACCAGGGACGAACCAAGGGCGAGGAGAACCAAGCATGTCCACCACCGAGCAGCGCGTAGCCGTCGTCACGGGTGCCGCACGGGGTATCGGCGCGGCCACCGCGCTCCGCCTCGCGGCCGAGGGCCGCGCCGTCGCCGTACTCGACCTCGACGAGGCGGCCTGCAAGGACACCGTCGAGAAGATCACCGCCGCGGGCGGCACCGCTCTCGCGGTCGGCTGCGACGTCTCGGACAGCGCGCAGGTGGAGGCCGCCGTCGCGCGGATCGCCGCCGAGCTCGGCGCGCCGACGATCCTCGTCAACAACGCGGGCGTGCTCCGTGACAACCTGCTCTTCAAGATGTCCGAGTCCGACTGGGACCTCGTCATGAACGTCCACCTCAAGGGCGCCTTCCTGATGGCCAAGGCCGTCCAGAAGCACATGGTGGACGCGGGCTTCGGCCGGATCGTCTCGCTCTCCTCCTCCTCGGCGCTCGGCAACCGCGGCCAGGCCAACTACTCGGCCGTCAAGGCGGGCCTGCAGGGCTTCACCAAGACCCTCGCCAAGGAGCTCGGCAAGTTCGGCATCACCGCCAACGCCGTCGCCCCGGGCTTCATCGTCACCGAGATGACCGCGCAGACCGCCGAGCGCGTCGGCATGGGCTTCGAGGAGTTCCAGGCGGCCGCCGCCTCCATGATCCCGGTGCAGCGGGTCGGCCGCCCCGAGGACGTCGCCCACGCGATCGCGTTCTTCACGGGCGACGACGCCGGCTTCATCTCCGGCCAGGTCATGTACGTGGCCGGCGGCCCGCTCAACTGACCCGTCGGCATCGGCATCCAGAGGAGACGGACATGACCGCACAGGAACGGCCGGAGCTCTCCGGCAAGGTCGCCCTCGTCACCGGCGCCAGCCGGGGCATCGGCTACGGCGTCGCCGAGGCGCTGGTCGCCCGCGGTGACCGGGTCGTCATCACCGGGCGCGGTGAGGAGGCCCTCAAGGAGGCCGTGGAGCGGCTCGGGGCCGACCGGGCCATCGGCGTCCCCGGCAAGGCGCACGACGAGGCTCACCAGGCCGCCGCCGTCGAGGCGGCGATGGACGGCTTCGGCCGTCTGGACTTCCTCGTCAACAACGCCGGCACCAATCCCGTCTTCGGGCCCATCGCGGACCTGGACCTCGGAGTGGCCCGCAAGGTCTTCGAGACGAACGTGATCTCCGCGCTCGGCTTCGCCCAGCGGAGCTGGCACGCCTGGCAGAAGGAGCACGGCGGGGCGATCGTGAACATCGCCTCGGTCGCCGGCGTCTCCGCCTCGCCCTTCATCGGCGCGTACGGAATGAGCAAGGCCGCGATGATCAATCTGACCCTCCAGCTGGCGCACGAGTACGCGCCGCTCGTGCGGGTCAACGCGATCGCCCCGGCCGTCGTGAAGACGAAGTTCGCGCAGGCGCTCTACGAGGGCCGTGAGGCGGAGGCGGCCGCCGCCTACCCGCTCGGTCGGCTCGGCGAGCCCGCGGACATCGGTGGCGCGGCCGCCTTCCTGACCTCGTCCCAGTCGGAGTGGATCACCGGCCAGACGCTCGTCGTCGACGGCGGCATTTTCCTGAACGCCGGAGTCGGGTGACCGATAATCGGACACTTTCCGGATTTCGTGTCCGGATTGACCCCGGTTATCTATTGAATGCCTCAAGTGCCCCGTCAGACTCGAACATTGACCTGGCGGGGTGCTGCGGTATCGTCGGCCGACCCCTGGCTGAACGAGGAGCGTGCACGTGTTCAACCGGACCAGTCTGCAGGCCGCTGCAGCCCTTGTGTCCATATCCCTGGTAACCGGATGCGGTGTCTTCTCGGACAGTGAATCCGCCGGGGATCAGAGAATCACCGTCGGTACGACGAGTTCTCCCACCACGCTTGATCCGGCCGCTGCCTGGGACAATTCCTGGGAGCTTTTCCGGAATGTCTTCCAGACCCTGGTGGCTTTCCCGACCGGCAGCACCACCCCGCAGTCGGACGCCGCCGAATGCAAGTTCACGGACACCTCCAGCCGGGTCTTCGAGTGCAAGCTCGTGGAGGGCCTCACGTTCTCCAACGGGCACAAGCTGGACGCCACGGCCGTGCAGTACTCGATCGAGCGCATCCGCACGATCAACCACAAGGGCGGCCCCAACGGCATGCTCGGCTCGCTCGACAAGATCGACACCGTCGGCGACCGCACCGTCGTCTTCCGGCTCAACAAGCCGGACGCGACCTTCCCCTTCGTCCTCGCCACTCCCGCGATGTCGCTGGTGGACCCGGCCGAGTACCCGGCCGACCAGCTCCGCAAGGACGGCAAGATCATGGGCTCCGGGCCGTACGTCCTGGACTCGTACACCGAGCGCGAGAAGGCGGAGCTGACGAAGAACCCCACCTACAAGGGCTTCGCCGACCGCAAGAACGGCGGCGTCACGATCCGCTACTTCGACGACTCCGACGCCATGGTCGCCGCCCTCCGCAAGAAGGAGATCGACGCCACCTACCGCGGCCTCACCGCCGAGGAGGTCGTCGCCCTCCAGGAGGACAAGCCCGAGAACAAGGGCCTCCAGATCGTCGAGTCGACCGGCGCAGACATCCGCTACCTGGTCTTCAACACCCAGGACGAGTCCGTCGCGAAGCTCCCCGTCCGCAAGGCCATCGCCCAGCTCGTCGACCGCGACGAACTGGTGAACAAGGTCTACCAGGGCACCGCCGAGCCCCTGTACTCGATGGTGCCCAAGGGCATCGCCGCCCACACCACCAAGTTCTTCGACCGCTACGGCTCGCCGAGCCAGGAGAAGGCGAAGAAGATCCTCCGCAAGGCGGGCATCACCGAGCCCGTCGAGCTGGACTTCTGGTACACCACCGACCGGTACGGCTCCTCGACGGCCGCCGAGTTCACCGAGCTCAAGCGGCAGCTGGAGGAGTCCGGCCTCTTCAAGGTGACCCTGCACGGCAAGCCCTGGAAGGAGTTCCAGGCGGGTTACCAGAAGGGCGAGTACCCGGTCTTCGGCCGCGGCTGGTTCCCCGACTTCCCGGACCCGGACAACTTCGTCGCCCCCTTCGTGGGCAAGGAGAACGTCCTCGGCACGCCCTACGAGAGCCCCCGGATCACCAACGAACTGCTGCCGAAGGCCCGCCGCGAGAGCGACCGCGGGACCGTCACGGACGAGTTCGTGGAGGCCCAGGAGATCATGGTCCAGGACGTCCGGCTGCTGCCCCTGTGGCAGGGCAAGCTGTACATCGCGGCCGGCGAGGACATCGGCGGCGGCGAGCGCGCCCTCGACCCGCAGACGGTCATGCAGATGTGGGAGCTGAGCCGCCGGGCCAGCTGGTAGACGACCCCGGTCAAGGCCCGCGGGGGCCACTGTCAGTGGCCCCCGGTAGGTTCTCGGACGGAGCAACAGGAACGTCCACCGGAGGTTGAGACCGTGACCGACACCAGCATGCTGCCCGAGTCCTGGCGGGGTGTCCTCGGCGAGGAGCTGCAGAAGCCCTACTTCGCCCAGCTCACCGAGTTCGTCGAGGAGGAGCGCGCCAGGGGACCGGTCTTCCCGCCGAAGGACGAGGTCTTCGCCGCCCTCGACGCCACCCCGTACGACAAGGTGAAGGTCCTGATCCTCGGTCAGGACCCCTACCACGGCGAGGGACAGGGCCACGGCCTCTGCTTCTCCGTCCGCCCCGGCGTGAAGACCCCGCCCTCCCTGCGGAACATCTACAAGGAGATGCAGGCGGAGCTCGGCCACCCCATCCCGGACAACGGCTATCTGATGCCCTGGGCCGAGCAGGGCGTCCTCCTGCTCAACGCCGTCCTGACGGTCCGCTCCGGCGAGGCGAACTCGCACAAGAACAAGGGCTGGGAGAAGTTCACGGACGCGGTGATCACCGCCGTCGCCTCCCGCCCCGACCCCGCCGTCTTCGTCCTGTGGGGCAACTACGCGCAGAAGAAGCTGCCGCTCATCGACGAGGAGCGGCACGTCGTGGTCAAGGGCGCGCACCCCTCGCCGCTGTCGGCGAAGAAGTTCTTCGGATCGCAGCCCTTCACCCAGATCGACGCGGCCGTCGCGGCCCAGGGACACGAGCCGATCGACTGGCGCATCCCGGACCTCGGCTGAGCCTCGGCCCGATCCGGGCCGGGTGCGGCTAGCGTCGTCACTCCCAGTGGGTGAGCGGGTGGAGGTCGCGGTGACCGAGCAGCAGCAGGTGTCGGACGACGGAGTCATGACCAGGATCGGGCAGGCCATGATGCTGCTCCACGGCGGCGACCGCGAGGAGGCCCGCAACCGCTTCGGGGTGCTGTGGCAGCAGATCGGCCCGGACGGCGACCCCCTGCACCGCTGCACCCTCGCGCACTACATGGCGGACGCCCAGGACGATCCCGACACCGAGCTGGCCTGGGACCTCCGGGCGCTGAGCGCGGCCGAGGGCCTCGCCGAGGAGCGGCTCGCCGCGCACGACTCGGCGGCCGCCCTCCGGGCGCTCTACCCCTCGCTCCATCTGAACCTGGCCGCCGACTACGTCAAGCTCCAGCGGCTCGACGCCGCGCGGGTCCATCTGGACCGGGCCCGCGCGGCGTCGGACCACCTCGACGACGACGGCTACGGGAGCGGTGTCCGGGCCGCGATCGAGCGCCTGGAGCTACGACTCAGGGGCGCGTGACGGGGTGCGTCACGGGGCGCCCTGGCCGGGCGTACGACGGGGTACGTGACGGGGCCGGGCCGTACACCGGGGGCTCACCGGCCGTACGTGCCGTGGCAGATCCTGGCCTGATCACTGCCGGGGTCCCAGCCCCCGTACCGCTCGCCCAGGTCGCAGACGTCCGCCCGGGAGACGGGCGGGTTCTTCGGCAGCCCCCTGAGCTCGGGGAGTCCGGGAAGGTCCGGTCCGGCCGCCGGACGCGAACGCTCACGCTGCCGCGGTACGGAGTCGGGGTGCGGGAGCTCCGGCCCGGGAGGCGTCGCCGCACGCCGGTGCCGCCCCGCCGGAGGTGACGCGCGGGGCGCGGCCGACGGCGGGGGAGAGGGGAGCGCCGCTTCGAGGGCCTCGCGGGCCGGGCCCTCGACGATCTGCGGTGCCACGTCCTGGGCGGGGCTCACGGTGTCGGCCGCGGGCGCGGGGGCGGGGGTGGGCGCCGACGGCGGGGCGTCCACCGAGACGCAGCCCGCCAGAGCGGCGACCGCCGCCCCGACCAGGATCTTCGCTGTGGTTCGGGTTCCATGCACCCGCGCAACTCTGCTGGGCCGGAAGGGATCTTCGCGCCCCTACCGGCGGGGAATGCCCCGCACGGGTGGGTCGCGGGCCCGATCTTGACCCGCGCCCCCGTCGCCGGTCGCGCCGGCCGTCAGTCGCCGGTGGCGCCGTCGATCCGCTCGCGGACGAGGTCCGCGTGGCCGTTGTGGCGGGCGTACTCCTCGATCATGTGGAGGTAGATCCACCGGAGGTTGAAGGTGCGGCCGGTGCGGTGCTTGCCCACGCCCAGGTCGTCGAGGTCGTGGCCGGCGGCGAGGGTGCGCGCGTGGGCGATCTCGGCCTGCCAGGTGGCGTAGGCCTCCTCGTAGGTGTCCTCGTCCGTGACGTTGATGTCCCGGTCGTGGTCCTCCTCGGTCTTGTAGATCCAGGGCAGGTCCTCCCCGGAGAGGACCTTGCGGAACCAGCCGCGCTCGACCTCGGCCATGTGCCGGACGAGGCCGAGGAGGTTGAGGTCCGACGGCGGGGCGGACGGGGTGCGCAGCTGGGCGTCGTCGAGCCCCTCGCACTTCCTCGCGAGGGTCACGCGGTGGAAGTCGAGCCACTGCTCCAGCGCCTCGCGCTCGCCCGTGGTGGTGGCCGGGTCGACGCGCGGGACGGTTTCGGTCTCTTCGGTGGTCATGCGGCGCATCGTCCCCCATGATCGCGGGCGACGCCAGCGGTTTCGCGGCCGGCGGGGGGTGCAGGGTTCGCGGCCGGGTGGGGGATCGGTTCGCGGTGGGCGGGGAGGCGGGTTTCGCGGTCGGCTCGAGGTGGGCTCACGGATGACGCGAAACCGGCTCGCCGCTTGCCTCAGGGGCGGTCTCCGAGCATGCCGCGCAGCAACTCGTCGAAGCCGGAGCGCAGTTCCGCGCGGCTCGGCACGGCCGCGTGGAAGGAGCCCGCCGCGCAGGAGAACATCAGCCCCTCGCTCCAGGCGATCAGGGAGAGCGCGTGCCGTTCGGGCTCCGGCGAGCCGGCCGCCGTCATCATCGCGATCAGCGGGGTGTGGAAGACCGATCCGGCCGAGTCGAAGAAGCTCCGGAGCTCGGGGCGGCGGGTGGCCTCCAGGGCCAGCTCGTAGCGGGAGACCAGCAGCGAGCGGTGGTCGGTGAGGTAGCGGTGCAGGGCGAGGGCGAGCGCGTCGACGAGCGCCTCGCCGCCGCTCTCCGGGCCCGGCAGTTCGTGCGGGGTGAGCACCTCGGACTCCCGCTGGACCTGGCGCCGTACGGCCGCCTCCAGGAGGGCCTGGCGGGTGCGGGCGTGATTGGACGTCGAGCCCTGCGGCAGGCCCGCCCGCTCGTCCACGGCGCGGTGGGTCAGGCCCCGCATCCCCCGCTCGACGAGGAGGGCGAGGGCGGCGTCGCCGATCCGCTCGGCGCGGGAGGCGGGGGACTCCGGGGCCGGGGTCCCGGCGATGGCTGCGGTCATGGGGACAACCTACTACCGGCGGGACTACACCTGTAGTACGGTCACGGTGTCGGGCTCACTACACCTGTAGTTGCCCGCCGTCCTGATCCGAGGAGCAGCCATGGAACAGCACCAGCACCGTGCCGTCGTCGTCGGAGCCGGCATCGGCGGACTCACCGCCGCCGTCGCCCTCCACCAGCGCGGCTGGCAGGTCACCGTCCTCGAACGTGCCACCGACCTCACCCCCGTCGGCGCCGGCATCGCCCTCGCCCCCAACGCGCAGCGCGCCCTCGACGTCATCGGCCTCGGCGACCGCGTCCGCGCGCTCTCCGCCTGGCAGGGCGACGGCGGCATGCGCGTCCCCGGCGGCCGCTGGCTCGCCCGCACCGACGCCAAGGCCGCCGCCGCCCGATTCGGCGGGCCCCTCGTCCTCCTCCACCGCGCCACCCTCGTCGAGATCCTCACCTCGGCCCTCCCCGGGGGCGTCGTCCGCACCGGCGTGGCCGCCACCGTCACCGACCCCGGCGACGACCACCGCCCCGCCCGCGTCACCACCTCGGACACCGGGACCGGGGCCCGCAGCGAACTGGAGGCCGAACTCGTCCTCGGCGCCGACGGCATCCACTCGGCGACCCGCAGGACGCTCTTCCCCGACCACCCCGGCCCCCGCTACTCCGGCAGCACCAGCTGGCGCGTCGTCGTCCCCGCCCCCGCCCGGCCCTTCGCCCCGCACGAGACGTGGGGCGCCGGCAGGCTGTGGGGCAGTCAGCCCCTCAAGGACGGCCGGGTCTACGCGTACGCCATGGCCGTCGCGCCCGCCGGCGCCCACGCGCCCGACGACGAGAAGGCCGAACTGCTCCGGCTCTTCGGGGACTGGCACCACCCCGTCCCCGAGATCCTCGCGGGCGTCGACCCCGACCGGATCCTGCGCCACGACGTCCACCACCTGCCCGACGCGTTGCCCGCCTTCCACCGCGGCAGGGTGGCCCTTCTCGGCGACGCCGCGCACGCGATGATGCCGAGCCTCGGCCAGGGCGGGAACCAGGCGGTCGAGGACGCCGTCGTCCTCGCCCACCACGCCCGCACCGCCCCGGACTTCATGCCGGGCCGCGCGCTCGCCGCGTACACCGCCGACCGCCTGCCGCGCACCACCGCCATCGTCCGCAAGGCCGCCCGCACCGGTGCGCTCACCATGCTCTCCGCCCGCCCCGCTGTCGCCCTGCGCTCCGCCGCCGTCAGCGCCGCCTCCCTCTTCGGGCCCGGCCTCGCCCTGCGCGGATTCGACGGCATCTGCGACTGGCACCCGCCCGTCGACCCGGGCACCCCCGCCGAGACCGGGACCGAGACCGAAGCCGAGACCGAAGCCGGGACCGAAGCCGAGACCGAGGCCGAGACCTCAGCCGGGACCGAGGCCGGGACCGGGCCCGAGGCCCGGACCGAGGCCGGCACCGGGACCGATGCGGCGACCCGCCCCAAGTAAGCTGACCTGCGCGTACGGCCGTTACGGCCATGGCCTGCGAACGACGACAAGGGAGACACCGTGAAGGTTGGCTGCATCGGACTCGGCGACATCGCGCAGAAGGCCTACCTTCCCGTCCTCAGCACCCTCCCCGGGGTCGAACTGCACCTCCAGACCCGCACCCCGGCGACCCTGGAGCGGGTGGCCGGCACCCTGCACCTCCCCGCCGACCGGCGCCACGCCGACCTCGACTCGCTGCTCTCCGTCGGGCTCGACGCGGCCTTCGTCCACGCCTCCACCGCCGCCCACGCCGAGATCGCCGGCCGGCTCGTCGAAGCCGGCGTCCCCACGTACGTCGACAAGCCCCTCGCGTACGACTACGCCGACTCCGCGCGGATCGTGGAGCTCGCCGAGAAGCACTCGGTCAGCCTCGCCGTCGGCTTCAACCGGCGCCTCGCCCCCAGCTACGCCCAGTGCCTCGACCACCCGCGCGAGCTGATCCTCCTTCAGAAGAACCGCATCGGCCTGCCCGAGGACCCCCGCACCTTCGTCCTCGACGACTTCATCCACGTCGTCGACACCCTGCGCTTCCTGCTGCCCGGCGAGGTCGAGCACATCGACGTCCGCGCCCGGATCCGCGAGGGCCTCATGCACCACGTGGTGCTCCAGCTCTCCGGCGACGGCTTCACCGCCATCGGCATCATGAACCGGATGAACGGCTCCACCGAGGAGATCCTGGAGGTGTCGGGGCAGGACACCAAGCGCCAGGTGCTCAACCTCGCCGAGGTCATCGACCACAAGGGCCAGCCGACCGTGCGCCGGCGCGGCGACTGGGTGCCCGTGGCCCGGCAGCGCGGCATCGAGCAGGCGGCCGTCGCCTTCCTCGACTCGGTACGGGACGGCCGGGTGCTCAGCGCCCGCGACGCGCTGCTCACCCACGAGCTGTGCGAGCGCGTCGTCCGCGAGGCCCTGGCCCAGGCCGGCTGAGCGCGCCCGCGCCCTCGGCGGCGCACACCGCGCCCACCGTCGCCATCGCGCCGTACAAGGGCCAGTCGCCCCACCGCTCATAGCCCGTCGTCGTGTCCGAGAGCGGCAGCTCGCGCACGACGGCCGCACTCGCGTCGGTGCCGAGCACCGGCCCGGCCAGGCGCCCGTCGGGACCGTACGCGGCGCTGATCCCGGTCAGCGTCGCGTGGACGACGGGACGGCCCGTCTCCGCCGCCCGCAGCGCCGCGAGCGAGGCGTGCTGGGCCGGTGCCCAGCTCTTCTGGAAGGTACTGGTCGACGACTGCACGACAAGCAGGCCGGCGCCGTCACGGGCGAGGCGGCGGCTCATGTCGGGGAAGGCGGACTCGAAGCAGACGAGCGGCCCGACGCGGAGCGGCGGCGCACCGGCCTCGCGGGCGGGCAGGGCCATCACGACGGGACCCGCGCCGCGCCGCCGGTCCTCCTCCGCCGCGCGGCCCGCGGACGTCACCCAGCCGAGGACACCGCGCGCGGGGACGTACTCGCCGAAGGGGACGAGCCGCATCTTGTCGTAGCGGTCGCCCGTGAGCCCCGCAGGGCCGACCAGGACGGCGCTCTTGTAGATGCCGGGCCGATCGGCGCCCCGCGCGTCCACGTTCACCAGGAGCGGCGCGTCCACCGCCCGCGACAGCGCGGCGAGCCGGGCCGCGAGCACCGGGTCACCCGCCGGGTCGGCGCCCACCCCGCTCTCGCCCCACACGACGAGGTCGAGCCGCTGCCCGGCGAGGGAGCGGGTCAGCGCCTCGGCCCGGGCCAGGCGCAGCGCGGGCCCGTCGGGGCCGCCGAACACGCCGGGCTGCACGAGGCCGACCCGTACCGTCCCGCTCTCGCGGGGGACCGGTATGCCCCAGGCCGCCGTCCCCGTGACCAGGGCGCAGCCGGCCAGCCCCGCGACCCCGAGGAAGCGCAGCCCGCGTGCCGTCACCAGCAGGACCACGGACGTGTTCACCGCCACCACCAGGAGGCTCACCAGCCAGACCCCGCCGACCGAGGCGAGGCGCAGCGCCGCCGGGACCTGCCACTGGCTCGCGCCGAGCAGCCCCCACGGGCCGCCGAGTCCCTCCCAGGAACGGGCCAGTTCCACCAGCAGCCAGCCCGAGGGCACCGCGAGCAGCGCCGCGGCTGCCCGGAGCGGCGACGGGGTGCCGCCGAGCAGCGCCCTGACGAGCCACCCCCAGGGCAGCCACAGCAGGCCGAGCAACGCGGCGAGCGGAAGCAGGAACACGTGCAGGCTCGGCAGCAGCCAGTGGTGCAGGGCCAGCATGAATCCGAGGCCGCCGAACCAGCCGTCGAGCCCGGCCCGGCGGGCGTCCGGCGCGGTACGGATCAGCGACAGCCACGGTACGAGCGCCAGGCAGGCCCACCACCAGAGCCCGGGAGCGGGGAACGCGAGCGCGGGCAGGGCGCCGCAGCAGACGGCGAGCAGCGAACGCCAGGCCCCGCGACCGGCGCGGCGGCGGTCGCCGGGGACGTCGCTCCGGCCCGTGCTCCGGCGGCCGCCGCTCGGGCCCGAGGCCTGGTCGGCCGGGTCTCCGCGGCGGCTCACGAACGGACCACGCATGACGTGCCTCCCGTCGACGCTTCCAGTGTCCGCGCTCCGGACCACCCCGGGGCCGTACGCCCTCAGCGGGAGCTCCGGATGCCCGCACCGTCGTACGCCTTCAGCCGGCGCTCCGGATACCAGTGCCGCTGTACGCCTTCGGCCGGAGCTCCGGACGCCCGCAGTGCCCTACGCCCTCAGCGGGAGCTCCGGACTCCCTCGGGCCGTCCGGCGTCAGCGGTGATGGCGCCAGCGTTCGTCGACGACGACCGAGGTGAGCCGCCAGCCGTCGGCGGTGCGGCGGGCCCCGAAGGCGTAACGCCCGCCGCACACGAAGTCCTCGCCGGAGGCGAACCGCATCGGGTTGACGTAGTCGGCTCCGATGTCCGCCCGGTCGCCGGTCTCCGGATAGCCGCCCGGCTCCCGGAACCGCACGCGCCGGTTCACGATGAGGTGCTGGCGTACGGGAAACAGGGGCATCGTCTCGGCGAGCCAGTCGGCGACCTCCGCCGCCGAGCCGTCGATCCCGCCCGAGCCGCGGTAGTCGGCCCTGCCGTCCGGGGCGAACAGCCCCCGGTAGGCGCTCCAGTCGCCGTCGTCCACGGCCGCCGCGTAACCGGTGATCAGGTCGTCGAGGGCGATGCGGTCCATCACGGTCGCGAGGTCCACGCGCTGCGTCATCGGCTCAGTGTCGGGCAGCGGGCGCCCGGGGCCAAGGGGCGTGCAGGGACTGGTGCGGCTCCGGTCATACTGTCGGCCATGCGCGTGAACATCGATCCTGACCTGACCGACCGCACCTCCTTCTACCGGCTGCTCACGGCCACCGTCGTGCCCCGCCCGATCGCCTGGGTGTCCACGACCTCGGCCGACGGGACGGACAACCTCGCCCCGCACTCCTTCTTCACCATCTCCTCGGTGACGCCGCCGGTCGTGCAGTTCACGTCGGTCGGACGCAAGGACTCGCTGCGCAACGTGGAGGAGACGGGGGAGTTCGTGGTGAACCTCGCCCCCGAGGGCCTCTTCGAGCGGATCAACGCCACGGCCACGGACTTCCCGCGCGGGGTGAGCGAGTTCGACGCCTGCGGCATCGAGCGGGAGCCGAGCCTGCGGGTGAAGCCGCCCCGGGTCGCGCTGTCTCCGGTGGCGCTGGAGTGCGAGCTGCACAGCACGCTGCGGATCGGCGACTCGACGGTCGTCTTCGGCCGGGTCGTGCACGCGGCGGTCGACGAGGCGGTCATGGTCGACGGCCACCCCGAGATGACCCTGATGCGCCCGCTGACCCGGCTCGGCAAGAACGAGTGGGGCACCCTGGGCGGCATCGAGGAGATCGCCAGGGTGCCCTACCGGGCCTGACCCGTCAGCCCGCGGACTCGCCGGCGTGCGGGCTCAGCACGCCGGCCGAGACCAGCACGATGAGCAGGATGCCGAGCACGATCCGGTAGATCACGAACGGCATGAAGGACTTCGTGGTGATGAACTTCATGAACCACGCGATCACCGCGTAGCCGACGGCGAAGGCGATGATCGTGGCGAAGATCGTCGGGCCCCAGGAGACGCTGCCGTCCTCCGCCGCGTCCTTCAGCTCCATCCCGCCGGACGCGAGCACCGCCGGGATGGCGAGCAGGAAGGAGTAGCGGGCGGCGGCCTCGCGGGTGTAGCCCATGAGCAGACCGCCGGAGATCGTCGCGCCCGAGCGGGAGACGCCCGGAACCAGGGCCATCGCCTGGCAGACGCCGTAGATCAGGCCGTCCTTCACGCTGAGGTCCCTGAGCGTCTTGCGTTCGCGCGCGGCCCGGTGCCGCCCGCCGGCCTCGTCGCGGGCCGCGAGCCGGTCGGCGATGCCGAGCACGATGCCCATGACGATCAGCGTCGTGGCCGTGAGCCGCAGGTCGCGGAAGGGGCCCTCGATCTGGTCCTTGAACGCGACGCCGAGGACACCGATCGGGATCGAGCCGACGATCACCAGCCAGCCCATCTGGGCGTCGTGGTCGGAGCGCATCGTCTTGTCGGTGAGGGAGCGGAACCAGGCCGTGACGATCCGCGCGATGTCCTTGCGGAAGTAGATCAGGACCGCGGTCTCCGTGCCGATCTGGGTGATCGCGGTGAAGGCGGCGCCCGGGTCGTTCCAGCCGGCGAAGGCCGCGGTGAGACGGAGGTGCGCGCTGGAGGAGATGGGAAGGAACTCCGTCAGCCCCTGGACGAGTCCGAGGATGAACGATTCGAACCAACTCATGGGGCTAGGGCCGTCCCGTTTGTACGTGTGCGGTCAGAAGGTCGTGCGCAGCGTACCGTCCCAAGATGACGGGCCGACGGCGAGGCCTCCCGCGCGGTCCGGGCCCGCTGCGGTCGGGCCTCCCGGACGGTCCCGGCCCGCCGAGGTCAGGCCTCCCGGCTGGCAATCGGGCCCTTCGTCGTCCAGCCCGGTGTCTCGTCGAGGCGCTCTGACCCGTCGCCCAAGGGCCCGATCCGAAAGACGCCCCCTAGGGCCTGTTGTGAAAGTGGATCGTCTGTCAGACCTGCCTGGCAGGCTTCGCGCATGGAGATGACAGTGCAGCTGACGATCGACTGCTCCGATCCGCAGAAGATGGTGGCCTTCTGGGCCGAGGCCCTGGGCTATGTGCCTGAGCCTGCGCCCGACGGGCATGCCACGTGGCGTGCTTATTGGGCGGCGATGGGGGTGCCCGAGGAAGAGTTGCCGGCCGGCGCCGGGGACATTCCGGAGTCGATCATCGATCCCGAGGGACGCGGGCCACGGGTGTGGTTCCAGGAGGTTCCGGAGCCGAAGGCCGCCAAGAACCGGTGGCACTTCGACCTGAAGGTCGGTGGGGGCCGTGACGTCCCACTCGACGTCCGCATACAGCGGGTCAAGGCTACGGTGGAGCGGCTGGTCAAAGCCGGCGCCACCGTGCTGCGGATCAAGGACGATCCGGATGCGGGGTTCTACGCCGCCGCCATGCAGGACCCCGAGGGCAACGAATTCGACATCGTCTGAGGGGCGTTGGAACGGTGCTGGTCACAGCCATTCGTTGATGGCTGCGACCAGGACGGTTGCTTCGTAGCGGACGGCGAGTTTGTCGTATCGGGTGGCGACGGCCCGGCGGCGCTTGAGGCGGTTGATCCCGCACTCGACCGCATGCCGCTGCTTGTAGTCGTCCTTGTCGAACTTCGGCGGCCGGCCGCCGTGCGAGCCGCGCTTGAGCCGGTTGCGGACACGGTCCGCCGGGACCGGGATGGTGGCCTTGATGCCGCGTCTGCGCAGGTAGGAGCGGTTGCTGCGGGAGTCATACGCCTTGTCGGCCCGCACCCGGTCGGGTCGCTTACGCGGCCTGCCGAGCCCCAGCCTCGGTACCCGGATCGCCTCCAGGACCGGCTCAAACTGCGGCGAGTCACCCCGCTGCCCGGCCGTGATCACCACGGCCATGGGCTTCTGTCCCTGCTCGACCGCGAGGTGGATCTTGCTCGTCAGTCCGCCACGGGAGCGTCCGAGTCCGTGGTCGGCAGGCTCGACGAAGACGCCGCCGGGCGGCTCCTTCTGGAGGCCCCCCTTTTCGCCGCGCCGGCGGCGTGCTGGTGGGCCCGGCAGATGGTGGAGTCGACGTTCACGACCCAGGTGATCAGGCCCTTCGCGTCGGCTTCGGACTGGAGCCGGGTGAGGATCCTGGCCCAGGTGCCGTTGCGCTGCCAGCGCCGAAACAGGTCGTAGAGCCGGTCCCACGGCCCGTAGCGTTCTGGCACGTCGCGCCAGGGGGCGCCGGTCCGGGTCCGCCACCGTATGCCGTCTATCAGCTGCCGCCGCGTCCACACCTGCGGACGGCCCGGCTTGATACCCGTCGGCAGCAACGGCTCAAGCCGGGCCCACTGGCTGTTCGTCAGATCCCCACGTCCCACAGGACATGATCATCAACGAACAAGATCCACTTTCGCAACAGGCCCTAGCCGGTGCTGCCGACCCGCTCCCGCTCCGGCTCGGACTCCGGGGCAGCAGCCGGGACGGCGGCCCGGAGGCCGTGCCGTTTGCGCCAGGCCACCACCGCGGCGCCGAGGCCCGACAGGACGATGAACCCCGCCGAGAAGAGGAACGCCGGAGACCCCGGCGAACCGGCCTGGGCGCCCGCCACCACGTACGCCGCCGTGTTCGGCACGGAGCCGAGCGCCGTCGCCAGGAGGAACGGCAGGTACCCCATCCGGGAGACGGCCGCGCAGTAGTTGGCCGCCGCGAACGGCACCCCGGGGAACAGCCGGATCGCCAGCATCGAACGGAACCCGTGCCGGCTCAGCTGCCCGTCCGCCGCCGTCAGCCAGCGGCCCCGCACCAGCGGCCGCAGCGCGTCCTGCCCCAGGAACCGGCCGAGGGTGAACGCGATCCCCGCACCGAGCACCGTCCCCGCGAGGGCTCCCGTCAGACCGGCCGCGGAGCCGAAGAGCGCGCCCGCCGCCAGATTGAGCACCGGGCGCGGTACGAACGCCGCCGCGCACACCCCGTACGCCAGACCGAAGAGCAGCACCGCCCCGGCGCCGCTCGTGTGCGGCGGCCAGCCCGAGGCGAACATCCGCTGCGGCTCGTAGAGCACCACGAGGGTGGCCGCCGTGAGCAGCAGCAGAGCGAGCAGTGAGAGCCGCGAGCGGGGGGCCAGCAGGGCCCGGGAGCAGCGGACGGCGAGGGAGCCCGGCGGCCGGGGCACGGGAGCGAGCATTCGGGGAGAGTAACGGACGCGTCCGTAGGAGCGCCGTAATGTGCGTCATGTCCGTCCGGGCGCGCTCCCGGAGCGCGCCGTGACCGAGAGATCCCCATGACCGACACCGTGCCGCCCACGAGCACCCTCGCCGACACCGTCCTGGAGCGGCTCACCACGGTCTACCCGCCCGCGGGGAACCCCTTCCGGGCCCAGGAGATGGTCGCGTACATGAAGGGCGCCTCCCCCTTCCTCGGCATCCGCACGCCCGAGCGCCGCGCCCTGTCCCGCACGGTCCTCGCCGGCACACCGCGCCCCGACGAGACCGACTGCGCCGCGATCGCCCTGCGCTGCTTCGCCCTCCCCGAGCGCGAGTACCACTACTTCGCCGTCGACTACCTGCGCCGGCACGTGAAGCGCTGCTCCTCCGGCTTCCTGCCCGTCGCCCGCCGGCTCGTCACCACCGTCTCCTGGTGGGACACGGTCGACCACCTCGCCGCCCACGTCGTCGGCGGCCTGGTCGCGGCCGATCCCGCCCTCGCCACCGCCATGGACGCATGGATCGACGACGAGGACCTGTGGGTGGCCCGCACCGCCCTCCTCCACCAGCTCCGTTTCAAGGACGCCACCGACGCCGAGCGGCTCTTCGCCTACTGCCTGCGCCGCTCGGCCCACCCCGACTTCTTCATCCGCAAGGCCATCGGATGGAGCCTGCGCGAGTACGGCAAGACGGCCCCGGCCGAAGTCCGCGCCTTCGTCACCACCCACGGCTCCCGCCTCTCCCCCCTCTCCGTCCGCGAGGCCCTCAAGAACCTCTGACCCCACCCCGGCCGCCGTTCGCGCCAACTGCTGCGCCAGACTCGGTACATGACACGGACGGGGAAGCGGACGGGGAAGCGGACGGCGCTCGTGCTCGGGGCCGGTGGGCTCGTCGGGGCCGGCTGGGAGATCGGTGTGCTGCGGGGGCTCCTCGACGCTGGGGTCGATCTGGCCACAGCCGACCTGATCATCGGCAGCTCCGCCGGCGCGGTCGTCGGGGCGCAGCTCGCCGCCGGCCGCGGCGGGCTCGACGCGCTGTACGAGCAGCAGCTCGACGGCGAGGCCACCGAGCCCGCCGCGCGCCTCGGGATCCCCACGATCCTCCGGTACGCCGTCGCCGTCCTCCGGTCCCGTACCCCCGAGGAGTACGGACGCAGGCTCGGCCGGCTCGCCCTCGCGACGACCACCGTGACCGAGGCGGACCGCCGCGCGACCGTCGCCCGGCGGCTCGGCCGGGTCACCGACTGGCCCGCGCGGCCGCTGCTGATCACCGCGGTCGACTCCGCGACCGGCGAACTCGCCGCCCACGACGAGGACAGCGGCATCCCGCTCGCCGACGCCGTCACCGCGAGCTGCGCCATCCCCGGTCTCTGGCCCCCGGCGACGATCGGCGGACGCCGCTGGATCGACGGCGGCATCCACTCCACGGCCAACGCCCACCTCGCCGCCGGCTACGACCGGATCGTCGTCGTCGCCCCCAGCGCGCAGGGCAACAAGGTCGTGCTCTCCCCGGCCCGGCAGGGTGCCGACCTCGCCGCCGCCGGGGCGCGCGTCGAGGTGATCACGCCCGACGCCGCCTCCCGCAAGGCCATCGGCCGCAACGCGCTCGACCCCTCCCACCGGGCCGCCGCGGCCCGCGCCGGACGGGCCCAGGCCGCCTCCCACGCGGAGGCCGTCGCCGCCGTCTGGACGGGCTGACGTTCCGTACGCCGAGGACAGTGCGGCACCGGGTGTCCGGCCGAGGCCCAGTGGGCCCGGTTCCGGAGGTCGGAGCCCGGCACCGGGGGCGGCACAATGAGAGCGTGAACGAGCACATCCCCGTCATCCGCGAGGTCGACCAGGGCACCGCGCGCCTCATGCCCGACGTCGACCGGGAGCGGGCCTGGCTGCTGACGGTCGACGGCGCGCCCCAGTCGTACGTCGACCTGGACGATCCGGCGTACCTGGAGTTCGAGTACGCGCGGCGCCTCGCCCATGTCGTCGACGGCGCCGCCGAGCCCGGCGCGCCCCTCGACGTCCTGCACCTGGGCGGCGGCGCGCTCTCGCTGCCCCGGTACGTCGCCGTCACCCGGCCCGGCTCGCGGCAGGACGTCGTCGAGGCCGACTCGGGGCTGCTCGCCCTGGTCGAGGAGCACCTGCCGCTGCCCGAGGGCTCGGGGACCACCGTGCACGGGGCGGACGCCCGCGCGTGGCTCGAGGCGGCACCGGACGCCTCGGCCGATCTGATCGTGGGCGACGTCTTCGGCGGCTCGCGCGTGCCCGCGCACCTCACCTCCGTCGAGTACGCGCGCGAGGTCCGGCGCGTCCTGCGGCCCGGCGGGCTCTACGCCGCCAACCTGGCCGACGGAGCGCCCTTCCCCTTCCTCCGCTCCCAGCTCGCCACCTTCGCCGCCGTCTTCCCCGAGCTGGCGCTCGTCGCGGAGCCCGCCGTGCTGCGCGGCCGCCGCTTCGGGAACGCGGTCCTGGTCGCCTCCGGCCGCGCGATCGACATCGCGCATCTCGCGCGCCGCGCGGCGGCCGACGCCTTCCCCGCGCGCGTGGAGCACGGGGAGACGCTCGACCGATTCACCGGCAGGGCGGAACCGGTCCTCGACGCCGGAGCCGTACCGTCACCCGTTCCCCCGGAGGGCGCCTTCGGCATCGGCTGAGGCACCGGGGGCCGATGCGTCAGGGGTCGATGCGCCGGGGGCCGATGCGCCGGGGGCCGGAATGCCCGGGGCCGATGCGCCGGGCACTCCGGCACCCGGGCCGGGGGCACCGTCCAGGCCGCCCGCGACCTCCTTCGTGTGCGGACGCCGCGTCAGGTTCCGTACATCCGGTACGAGGAGGACGAGCGCCGTGACGACCACCATCAGCGCCGCCGCGCCCCACAGCGCCTCGCTCCGGCCGAACGCGCTCTCCGCCGGGCCCGCGAGGGCCGTGGACAGCGGCAGCAGCGCCGTCGAGCCGAACCAGTCGTAGGCGGAGACCCGGGACAGCTTCTCCTCCGGGATCTCCTGGTGCATCGTCGTCATCCACGAGACGCCGAAGACCTCGATCGCGACGCCGCTCACGAACATCGCCGCGGTCAGCCCCGCCGCGTCCAGCGGCACGGCGAGCGCCGCCGAGGGCAGCGCGATCGGGAAGACGCACAGGGTCCCGACGAACAGCATCCGGCGCGGCTTCCACCGGGTCATCAGGACGGCACCCGCGACCGTCCCCGCGCCGTACGCGGCGAGCGCGACGCCCCAGGGGCGCGAGCCGCCCAGCTCGTCCCGGGCGACCAGCGGTCCGTACACCGACTCGACCGCGCCGATCAGCCCCACCACCACCGAGAACTGGGCCACGATCGACCACAGCCACGGCCGCCCGACGAACTCCTGCCAGCCCTCCCGCAGATCGGCGAAGAGCCCGCCGCCGGGAGCGCGCTCCGCGACGCTCCGCACGTCGAGGAAGGCGCGCAGACCGCCCGCGACGGCGAAGGCGAGCGCGTCGATCGCGAGGACCCAGCCCGGTCCGACGAAGGCGACGAGCGCGCCGCCGAGCGCGGCACCACCGATGGCGGCGCCGTGCATCGCCATGCGGAAGACGGCGAAGGCGCGGCTCGCCTGTTCCCCGCTGACGGTGGACATGAGCATGCCCTCGGCCGCCGGGTTGAAGAAGGCCTGGCCGGTGCCGCAGAGCGCGGTGAGCACCATCATCTGCCAGATGCGGGCCTCGCCGGAGAGCACGAGGACGGCGAAGGCGGCCTGCGAGACGCAGTTGAGGGCGTTGGCCGCGACCATCACCCGGTGCCGGGGCACCCGGTCGGCCACCGCGCCGCCGATGAGCAGGAAGAGGACCAGCGGCAGGAACCGCGCCATGGCCACGAGACCGACGTCGCCCGCGTCGCCCCCGGAGTCGAAGACCGCCCAGGTCGTGGCGATCAGCGCGCCGTGCGTGCCGAGGTTGGTCACGATCGTGGCGGCGGTGAGGAGGAGGTAGTTGCGGCCGGCCCATTCGGGACGGCGGGAGGGGCGGGACGAGGGGCGGGACGAGGGGCGAGGGGACGCGGCGGGGGTGTTCACCCCGGGACTATCCCCGGCTCCTCCCCGTACTGCCAACCCGATATCCGGACAGGCGGGCGCCGCGTCGGAGCGCGCCCACCGGAACCGGACGACCGTCACCGACCTGACTCGCCACCGGGACCGGTCGGGGCCGCCCACCGGGACCGGCCGGTCCGGTCCCGGTGGGCGGAGGGTGGATCAGGACTCGGAGGGGGCGAGCCGGACCGTGGAGAGGATCTGCCGGATGACCGCGTCGGACAGCTCGTCCTTGACGCCGTCCGCCCCGTAGAGCACCCAGGTCGAGAAGTCACCGGCGGTGTTCTTGAAGGTGAAGGCGAAGGACTTGCCGTCCGTCTCGCACTTGTTGCGCTTCTTGACGCCCGGCGCCGTCGCGGTCGCCAGGCTGCCGGTGAGACCCGACTTCGTCGTGTACGGCACCGGCTTGGTGATCTTGATGGTGCTCTGCGGCATGTGCTGCGCGTAGCCGCCCCACACCCACGTACCGGCCTCGCCGCGCGCGGCGGACGCGGTGTCCTTGGCGCCCTGGCCGCCCTTGGTGCCGGCGGAGGCCAGGCCCCAGGTCTCGTCGGTGCCGTTCTTGTCGACGTCGTACGTGCACCACTTGCTCTTGAGGCGCGTGGGTCCGGACATCGTCACGAGCGGGCTGCCGTCGTTCTTCTTCTCGTCCTCGAAGAAGGTGATCGACCCCGGCTTCATCACCTCCCACTCCGGCGGTACGTCGAAGAGGGTGCCGTACTTCGGGTTGTAGACGACCTTCCAGCCGGGGATCGTCGGCTGCTGCGCCGCGCCGTCACGCGGGTTGGCGATCCCGGACGACTGGCTCGGGTCGGGCGCCGGGGCGGACGAGGGGTCCCCGGTGGCGGTGACGGACGGCTTGGGGTCGTCCGCGGTGTTCTTCTCGTCGTCGTTGCCGAGCACGAGGAAGCCGGTGACTCCGGCCGCGACGACAACGGCGGTGGCGGCGACGATCGCCACGAGCGTCGTCTGCTTCTTCTTCCCGCCGTCGGGCCCGCCCGGCTGACCGGGGCCCGGCACCGCGTACTGCTGCGGCACGGTCGGCTGCTGGTACGGGTTCGGATAGCCCGGCTGCTGTCCGTACCCCTGCTGCGGGTAGCCGGGCGGCTGCTGCGCCGGCGGCTGCTGCGGATAGCCGGGCTGTGTCGGCGGCTGCGGGTGCCCGGGCTGGGCAGGCGGCTGCTGATACGGGTTCGGCTGCTGGTACCCCGACTGCTGGTAGGGGTTCTGACTCTGGTCCTGCGGGTTCTGCTCGCCCCCGGGCGGCTGCTGTCCTGGCCACATGGCCAGTAACCATAGAGGTGCGGGGTCCGCTCGACCACGTCCGCCCCCGGCCCGGGGGCGGACAGGGGATGGCCAAGGCTGCTACTCGTGGGTAACATCACGGTTCATGAGCGCAGACCAGATGTCCGTCGGCGAGATGCTCGCCGCCACGGTCCCCATGGCCGGAACCCTGAACCTGGAGTTCCTGGAGACCACCGCCGAGCGCGCCGTCGTGCGCCTCCCGGACCAGCCCGCCTACCACAACCACGTCGGCGGCCCGCACGCCGGAGCGATGTTCACCCTGGCCGAGTCCGCCAGCGGCGCCATCGTGATCGCCGCCTTCGGCGACCAGCTGGGCCGCGCGGTCCCGCTCGCCGTCAAGGCCGAGATCGGCTACAAGAAGCTGGCCATGGGCGTCGTCACGGCCACCGCCACCCTCGGCCGCCCCGTCGCCGAGGTCGTCGCCGAGCTCGACGCCGGACAGCGTCCGGAGTTCCCGGTGCGGATCGACATCACCCGCGAGGACGGCGCCGTCACCGGCGAGATGACGGTCGTCTGGACCCTGCGCCCGAACGCCGCCTGACTCCGGACACCGCGCGCCGTGGCCCCCGCCGGAGCGGGGGCCGCACGCGTCATGCGGCCTTGATCCGCCCCCACCGGGACGCGGTGTCCGACTCCCGGCCGACCGGGCCCGGTTGCCTCCGAGACGGGTGACATAGCCCTCACACCGTCGCGTCGAGGCGGGGCGCGCCCGAGCCGGTACGCTGCCCAGGTGTGCCCGACGCGGTGCACGCCCGGTCAGGTCGTCACGGAAGGAACCGCGTTGCACGTCCAGGAGTGGCTGGAGACGATCCCCGCGGTCGCCATCTACGCGCTGGTGGCGGTGGTCATCGGCGTGGAGAGCCTGGGCATCCCGCTCCCCGGCGAGATCGTGCTCGTGAGCTCGGCGCTGCTCGCCTCGCAGCACGGCGAGATCAATCCGTACGTCCTCGGCGCCTGCGCCACCGCCGGCGCGATCGTCGGCGACTCGATCGGTTACGCGATCGGCCGCAAGGGCGGGCGGCCACTGCTCGCCTGGCTGGGCCGGAGGTTCCCCAAGCACTTCAGCGAGGCCAACATCGGGCTCGCCGAGAACTCCTTCGAGAAGTGGGGCATGTGGGCGGTCTTCTTCGGCCGCTTCATCGCCCTCCTCCGCATCTTCGCGGGGCCGCTCGCCGGTGTGCTGCACATGCCGTACTGGAAGTTCCTCATCGCCAACGTCCTCGGCGGCATCCTGTGGGCCGGCGGCACCACGGCCGTCATCTACACGGTCGGCGTCGTGGCCGAGGCCTGGCTCAAGCGCTTCTCCTGGCTGGGCCTCGTCCTCGCCGTGCTGATCGGCATCGCCTCGATGCTGGTCGTCAAGAACCGTGCCAAGAAGGCGGCGGCGCAGCGGGCCGAGGCCGCGGAGCCGGAGCCGGTCCCGGCGACGGACTGAGTGCGGACCCCGTACGCGTACGCGGCGGAGGGCGGCACCCGGGGAAGGGTGCCGCCCTCCGCCGTGCTCGGAGTGCCGTGCTCGGAGTGCCGGCCTCAGACCTCGAAGGCCTCGGCGTGGCCCTTCGCGAGATGCAGGTACATCTCGGCGTTCAGCCGGATGCCCGCCTTCTCCTCGTCGGTCAGCGGGCGGCGCACCTTCGCGGGGACGCCGGCGACCAGCGAGCCCGGCGGGATCTCCATCCCCTGCGGGACGAGCGCCTGGGCGGCGATGAGCGAGCCGGCGCCGATCCGGGCCCCGTTGAGGACCGTCGCGCCCATGCCGACGAGCACGTCGTCCTCGATCACACAGCCGTGCACGGTCGCGTTGTGGCCGACCGTCACGCGGTCCCCGATCGAGACGGGGAAGCCGGGGTCGACGTGGACCGTGCAGTTGTCCTGGATGTTGGAGTCCTCGCCGATCGCGATCGGACCGCAGTCCGCCCGCAGCACCGCGTGGTACCAGATGCTGGCGCGGGCGCCGAGCGTGACCTCGCCGAGCACCACGGAGGTCGGGGCGGTGAAGGCGGTCGGGTCGATCCGCGGCTCCTTGCCGCCCACTCCCTTGATCAACGCCTCTGTCATGGTTCGCTCCTGATCGTCAGCCGTCGTGTCACGCCCGGGGGTGCCCCCGGGCGCAGCCTATGCCGTGCTCATGACGGACATCACAGCGCACCGCACTGATCAGGTACGACGGCTCCGACTACGGTGTCCGGGTGCCCAGGAACAGAAACACGTTCTCATCCCTCGCCGCCTGGCGGCGCCGGGTCCTCGCCCGTGCCGTGCAGGGCGGCTGGCGCTGGGTGCAGCAGGCCGGATCCGTCACCGCCGAACACCCCGGGAAGCTGCGGTTCCGCCGCCTCGGCGCGGGCACCCGGCTCGCCTTCCCGCAGGGCACGGTCTTCGGCGAGCCGTGGATCGAGGTCGGCGAGTGCTGCATCATCGCCGAGCAGGTCACGCTGACGGCGGGCATGCTGCCGGACCTCGACCTCGGGGCGGACACGGTCCTGACCCTCGGCGACGGGGTCGTCCTCGGCCGGGGCAGCCACGTCATCGCCGACGCGAAGGTGACGATCGGCTCGGACACGTACTGCGGTCCCTACGTCTACATCACCTCGACCAACCACAGTTACGACGACCCGGACGAGCCCGTCGGACGCCAGTGGCCCCGCTCGGAACCGGTCTCCATCGGCCCCGGCTGCTGGCTCGGCACCGGCGCGGTGATCCTCCCCGGCGCACGCCTCGGCCGGAACGTCGTCGTCGCGGCGGGCGCGGTGGTGCGCGGCGAGGTCCCCGACCACGCGGTCGTGGCGGGCGCCCCGGCGAAGGTCGTCCGCCGGTGGACGCCGGAGGCCGGCTGGCAGCCCCCGCTCCGGACCCCCGCCCCGACCCCCATTCCGGAACACGTCACCCCGGAACAGCTGGCGGCGCTCGCGGTGTGGGAGGCGCAGCGCTCGGGCAACTCCGAGACCGTGCCGTCGTGAACTGACGTCCTGCGCCGGGCGCCGGCGCCCCCAAGGGCCGGTCGCGCTAGCCTGTCGCCAGGAGGACCGTGCCCACCAGGGCGAGGCCCGCGCCCGCCGCCTGGACGGCGCGGAGGCGTTCCTTGAGGACCCCGCGGGCCGCGAGGGCCGTGATGACCGGGTAGAGGCTGGCGAGGACGGCGGCGACGGTGACCGGGCCCTGCTGGGCGGCGATCGCGTACGTGCCGTTGGCGGCGACGTCCGCGAGGCCCACGAACGCGAGCGCCGGGAGTGCGGCCCGGACGACCCCGGGGCCGCCCTCGGGGAGCGCGCGGCCGCCGCGCTTCACCGAGGCGAACAGGGCTCCGCCACCGACCAGGACGTTGGTGACGCGCTGGACGAACAGGGCCAGGAACAGGCCCGTGACCGTCGTGGACGCCTCGGCGATCAGCGCCATCACCGAGCCGAACCCGAAGGCGGCGACCAGGGTCAGCAGCACCGCCTGGCGTTGCACGGGCGCCCCGCGCAGCTCCGGTCCGCCCGCGAGCACCACGCCGAGGATCGCGACCCCGATGCCCGCGAACTGGAGCAGCCCCGGCCGGTCGCCGACGAGGAGGCCGACGGAGACGGGAACGACGACGCCGAGGGAGCCGAGCGGCGAGACGACGCCCATCGGGCCGAGCGCGAGCGCCTTGTAGAAGGCGAGCATCGCCGCCGGGCCGACGACGCCGGCCCCGACCGCGTACCAGAGCTGGGGTCCCGCCTCGGTCCACGCGCCGGTCGAGAGGACGATCGAGCCGAGGACGAGGACCGCGAGGGCCTGGGAGACCACGACGACGGTCAGGGCGGGGATCCGGCGCGTGAGGAGCCCGCCCCCGAAGTCGGCGAGGCCCCACAGAAGGCTGGTGGCCAGGGCGAACAGGGCGGTCATGGATCCTCGCAGGGGCGTGCGGCAGTACAGTGCAGTGAACCATCGGGTGCACCCCACCGTAGTTCAGTTCATTGAACTCTGTCATCCAAAATATTGGACGGAATGTGTCGGACCTCGACCAGCTCACGCAGTCGCTCGCCCGGAACCTGAAGCGCTGGCGCAAGGAGCGGGGGCTCACCCTGGACGCGCTCGCCGCACGGGCGGGCGTCAGTCGCGGCATGATCATCCAGATCGAGCAGGCCCGGACCAACCCCAGTGTCGGCACCACCGTGAAGCTGGCCGACGCCCTCGGCGTCTCCATCACGACCCTCCTCGACTACGAGCAGGGCCCCCAGGTCCGGCTCGTCCCGCCCGGCCAGGCCGTCCGCATGTGGTCCACCTCCACCGGCAGCCACACCACCCTGCTCGTCGGCACCGAGGCCCGGGGCCCGCTGGAACTCTGGTCCTGGACCCTGATGCCGGGCGACGGCAGCGCCTCCGACCCGCACCCGGAGGGCACGGTCGAACTGCTTCACGTCACCGCCGGGACGCTCACCCTGGTCGTGGACGGCGAGGACCACCTGCTGCCGGCCGGCACCTCCGCCGTCTTCGAGGCCAACGTCGCGCACTCCTACCGCAACGACGGCGACGAGCCGGCCGAGATGACGATGGCCGTCTCCATCCCGCCCGTCCGCTGACGCCCGAAGCCGAAGCCGAAGCCGAAGCCGAAGCCGGGGCTCGAAGCACGAAGCCCAAAGCCGGGAGCCCGGAGCCCGGGAGCCCGAAGCCGGGAGCCCGGAGCCGGGAGCCCGGAGCCGGGAGCCCGGAGCCCGCAGCCGGAAGCCCGCAGCTCGCGCCCCGGCGCTCGGAGCCCGCGACCCGGCGCCCGTACGCTGAGACGGACGTCCGTACTCCGGGCGGCGGTTGTTAGCGTGAGGCGTATGCGCGCACCCATCGGACACTTCGACGACGCCCGGCCCGCCCCCGACTGCCTCGACCTGCTGACCGGCCCGGTCGCGGCCGCCGTCCGCGCCTGGACCGGCCCCGTCCCGGCCGACCGGCTGCTCTACGTGGACACCGACCCGGCCATCGCCGACACGGCCGTCTTCGTGGAGCACCACGGGCCCGATCTCCTCGACGCGTCCGCCAACTGCGTGGTCGTCGCGGGCAAGCGCGGCGAGACGACGACCCTCGCCGCGTGCGTCGTGAAGTCGGCGACCCGCGTCGACGTCAACGGCGTCGTCCGCAAGCACCTCGGCGCCCGCAAGGCCTCGTTCGCGCCGATCGACACCGCGACCGGCGAGACCGGCATGGAGTACGGCGGGATCACTCCCATCGGCCTCCCCGCCGACTGGCCCCTCCTCGTCGACGCCGCCGTCGTCGACACGGAGTGGGTCCTCGTCGGCAGCGGCCGCCGGCGCGGCAAGCTCATCCTCCCCGGCAAGGCCTTCGCCCAACTCCCCGGCGCCGTGGTCCTGGAGGGCCTCGGCGTCCCCGTCGGCTGAACCGTCCGCCGGCTCAGCCCAGGCGCGGTATCTCGATCGCGGGGCAGCGGTCCATGACCATGTCGAGCCCCGCCTCGCGGGTGCGGGCGAACGCGTCGTCATCGATCACGTCCAGCTGGAACCAGACCGCCTTGGCGCCGATCGCGACGGCCTCGTCCGCGACGGCACCCGCCAGTTCGCTGTTCACGAAGACGTCGACGACGTCCACCGGGAACGGGATGTCGGCCAGCGAGGCGTAGCCCTGCTCGCCGTGGACCGTCTCCGCCTTCGGGTGCACCGGGACGATCCGCTTGCCGAAGCGCTGGAGGACGGCCGCCACTCCGTACGCCGCTCGGGCCCGGTTCGAGGAGAGGCCCACCACCGCCCACGTGTCGCCCGTGGAGGTCAGGATCCGCCGCACCGTCTCCGACGCGGAGTACGCGCTGGGGTCCGTGGTCGTCGTGTCTACGCTCATCGCTCTGCTGCCTCTCGTCGGCGCGGCCCGTCCACCCAGTGAACGAGCCGCGCCGGGCCGTGATTCCCGTCCATCCGGACGAGCGGCCCTGAGATGTCCCCTACGGGAGGGTCATCCCTCCCACGCCCGCCGTTCCGCCTCGCGCGGGGCCTCGACCAGGGCCGGCAGGCCCGGGCCGAAGGTCATCACCGGGCGGGCCGAGTCCCACGGCCGCCAGCCCGGGTCGCCGGTCCTCGCGAACGCCACCCAGGCCGCGTGCATGGCCGTGGCCAGGGCTCGGGGCGCGTCCGGGCCGGTCAGCGCGCGCGTCTCCGGCAGGTCGAGCGTGTCGAAGACGAAGCCGAGTTCGAGCGCGTGGCAGGCGCGGAGGTCCAGGACGGGGGAGGGCCAGCCGAACTCGTACAGATACGTCGCGGCGGCCCCGCCGTTCAGCCGGGCGTCCGCGAACATGTTCTGCGGGATCCGCAGCAGCCTGTCCGCCGCGAGCACGCCCAGGACCTCGCCCGGCTTCTCCTGCGGCCGGCCCGCTCGGTACACCTTCGCCACACGAGGCGATATCCGCCCCCTCCGGAGCAGGAACCGCTGCGCCAAGGACCCCACCCGTTCGGTGTGTCCGCCCGGCACGAACCACAGCCGGTACTCGTCCGTGTTCGTGCCCATCAGCAGCTCCACGTCCGCCGAAGCGCCGTCCGCGAGCAGGTCCCCCGGATGGTCCGGCAGGACGTCGCCGTCCACGACGATGTGGAAGGCGTGGCTGCCGAGCACCGGATTGCCCTTGCCCGTCACCGCGGTCTGCGCCGCGAGCAGCCGCTCCGGGTCCACACGGGCGAACGCCTCCGCCGTCGCCGGCACCTTGAGCCGCGCGGCCAACGCCTCCGTGGTCCTCCGGGCCGCGTCGATCGACCGGGCGCTCGGCGCGCCGCTCTGCAGCACGGCCCGCCGGAACAGGCCCTTCGCGAGCGGCGAGGCCAACAGGGCGGCGATCGAGATCGCCCCGGCCGACTCGCCGAACACGGTGACCCGCTCCGGGTCCCCGCCGAAGGCCGTGATGTTCTCCCGTACCCAGGTCAGCGCGGCGATCTGGTCGCGCAGACCGAGATTGGCGGGCGCGTCGGGGAAGACCCCGAACCCCTCGACGCCGAGCCGGTAGTTGACCGAGACGAGGACCACGCCGTCCCGGGCGAAGGCGGTACCGTCGTAGACGGGGACCGCCGATGAGCCGTGGACCAGGGATCCGCCGTGGATCCAGACCATGACGGGACGCCCGCCGTCCCCGGGGCCGCCGTCGTCCGGACCTGCGGCCGACCAGGGAGCCCATATGTTGAGGTTGAGACAGTCGTCGCCCGCGACCTCGGGATCGGGGAGCAGCGCGTCGAGGGGCGGGGCGTACGGGCGCTTGGGCGCCGTCGGCCCGAAGGCGGTGGCCTCCCGCACCCCTTCCCAGGGCTCCGCCGGCTCCGGCGCGCGGAACCGCAGCGCCCCGACGGGAGCCTGCGCGTAGGGGATTCCGAGGAAGGCCGCCACGCCGTCCTTCACGGTGCCGCGCAGAAGACCGTTCCGGGTGCGGACCCCGGGACCGTCCTGGACGTGTTCCGCGACGTACTCCGACATCGATTCACCTTTTCTCAGGTCGACGGTGACGCACCGTCCAGATGATGCGGCCGGGGTGGAGCCTCCGGTCAACCCCGCGACAGCAGCGCGCGCTTGAGGACCTTGCCCGTCGGGCCGAGCGGCAGCTCGTCGACGAAACGCACGATCCGGGGGTACTTGTGGCGGCCGAGCCGCTCCCGCGACCAGTCCACGAGCTCGTCCTCGGAGAGCGGGGCGGCGCCGGCCCGGCGTACCACCACCGCGCACACCTCCTCGCCCTTCGCGTCGTCGGGGACGCCGATCACCGCGACCTCCGAGACGGACGGATGACGGACGAGGACCTCCTCGACCTCGCGCGGGTAGATGTTGAAGCCGCCCCGGATGACCAGGTCCTTCTTCCGGTCCACGATCCGCAGGAAGCCGTCCTCGTCCCGGACGCCCAGGTCGCCCGTGCGGAACCAGCCGTCCACGACCGCCGCCGCCGTCGCCTCCGGGTCGTCGAGGTAGCCGGCGAAGACGTTGTGCCCGCGCACCACCACCTCCCCGGTCCCGCCGTCCGCGAGCAGCCGGATCTCCCCTTCGACGGCCGCGTCCGCGACGCCCACCCCGACCCCCCACACCGGGTGCCCGACCGTCCCGGGCCTGCGGCCGATGTGCGGCTGGTTGAAGGTGGCGACCGGCGAGGTCTCCGTCAGGCCGTACCCCTCCAGGACCTGGGTGCCGAAGGTCGCCTCGAAGCGCTCCAGGACGGCGACCGGCAGCGCCGCACCGCCCGACACGGCGGCGCGCAGGGCCTCAGGACGCAGCCCGGAGACGGCCGCCGCCTCCACCAGGGCGTGGTACATCGTCGGCACGCCCATGAAGACCGTCACGCCCTCGTCGGCGAGGACCCGGAGGGCCGCCGGACCGCTGAACCGGGGCATCAGGACGAGCGTCGCGCCCTGCCGGAGCGTCCCGTTCATCGCGCAGGTCTGGCCGTAGCTGTGGAAGAGCGGCAGACAGCCGAGGACCACGTCGCCCGTGCCGAGGCCCAGCAGGTCCTGGGAGGTCACGGACGCGTTCATGACGATGTTGAGATGGGTCAGCAGCGCGCCCTTGGGGCGGCCCGTCGTCCCGCTCGTGTAGAGGATCACGGCCGTGTCCGACGGCTCGGCCGGCTCGGGCGCGGCCAGCGGCTCCGCGGCCGTCGGCGCGCCCTGGAAGGCGCGCACCCCGGCGGCGCGCGCGGCCTCGTCGGCCACCGCCCACAGCGGTCCGCCGCTCACGACGCCGACCGCGCCGCTGTGCTCCAGGACGTACCGCACCTCGTCGGCCACGAGCAGCGCGTGCACCGGCACGACCGTCGCGCCGGCCGCGAGCGCCCCGTAGTAGACGCGCAGGAACTCGGTCGTGTTCGGCAGCAGGACGGCGAGCCGGTCGCCCGGCTTCACGCCCGCCTCCCGCAGCCCGGCGGCGCAGCGCAGCGCCTCCGTCCACAGCTCCCGGTAGGTGACACGGGTCGCGCCCTCGACGACCGCGATCCGGTCGGGGAAGTGGCGGGCGGACTCGCCCAGCACGCCGGCGACGCTCAGTGACATGACACGCTCCAGGGACGCGGAGCCGACAGCGGGGTGAACACGCCGTCGGCCTTCGGCTGACACGGCACAGAATCCGCCGCGGGACCACCGCGGCGCCATGTGCAGATGCCCACCATGCGACCGGACCGGCTGGGCACCGGCCCCGCCGTCGCGCCCGCCCCGTGGCAATCGCCAAATCCCGGCGTTACCGTGCGAGCCATGACGCACAGCTCGGCCACGGCCGGCGAGCCCGGAGGGGCACGCTCCGGCGGCACCCACACCCCTCTGAGCGGCGCCGGCGGCTCCGGGGCGCTGCGCCGCTCCCTCGCCACGGCGATGCTCGCCGACGTCGACCGGCTCACCGACCGTGCCGTCGACGACATCCGCGCCCACTCCGGTACGTACGCCTCCGGCGCCCCCGTCACCCGCGAGGACCTCTGGGAGATCTGCCGGGACAACCTCCTGCGCGCCCTGGAGGACTTCGGGGGCCTCGCCCCGACCGGCGGCGACTTCGAGTGGGCGGCCCGCGAGACCGGCCGCCGCCGCGCCGAGCAGGGCGTCCCGCTCGACACCGTGCTCCAGGCCTACCGGCGCGGCGGCCGGGTCCTGTGGCAGGTCATGGCCGAGCACCTCCGGGTCCGGGCCGGGCGGGCCTCCGACAGCCGGGACCTCGAACTCGACATGGCGAGCGGCGTCTGGGAGACCATCGACCGCTACTCGGTCGCGATGGCCGACGCGTACCGGATCGCCCAGCTGGAGCTGCAGAGCCGCCAGGACACCCGGCGCGTCGCCCTCTTCGAGGCGCTGCTCGACGGCCGCGCCGACGACCCCGCCGTCGCCTCCGCCGCGGCGGCCGCGCTCGGCGTCCCCGCGCTCGACCGGTACGTCGTCGTGGTCGCCGCGCAGGACCCGGCCGCTCCGCCGCACCCCGCGCCCGCCCTGGAGGCCCAGGGCATGTGGTCCTTCTGGCGGCCCCGCGCGGGGCGTTACGCCGGCATCGTCCGGCTGCCCTGCCGTGTCACGCCCTCCGGACGGCCGACGACAGTGACCGGCCACGGCGCCGACCCGGCCGTACGGACGCTCCTGGCCGTCCTGCGGGAGCGCACCGGCGCCACCGCCGGCGTGTCCCCGGAGTTCGAACGCCTCTCCCAGGCCGGGCGCGCCCTGCGGCTCGCCGAACAGACCCTCCGTACCCTCCCCGCCGGCAGCGGCGAGACCGCCGTCTTCGACGACCGGCTCGCCGAGGTGCTGCTCAGCGGGCGCGCCGACATCGCCGAGCGGATCGTCACCGTCCACCTCGGGCCGGTTCTCGCCACCGGCGGCGAGCGGGCCGCGCTCCTCACGACCCTGCGGGTCTGGCTCGACCACGGCTGCTCCGCCTCCCGGGCCGCCGAGCAGCTCTACTGCCACCGCAACACCGTGCTCAACCGCATCGGCCGCATCGCCGAGCTCACCGGCCGCTCCGGCGAGTCCGGCGCGGCCCGGCTCGGCTGGGCCCTGGCGCTGCGCGCCCTTCCGTACGCCGGACTCGCGCCCGAAGGGACCATGCCGGAAGCGATGGTCCCCGAAGCGGACGCCCCCGGCCCCACCGCCGGAGAGCGCGCGGCCGGCGGAACGTAGGCTGGTCGGATGCAGGAGCAGTACCGCACGCCGGCCCGTGAGGGTGTGCACGAGACCGAGATCAACCGCTCGCGCTTCCTCTGCGCGCTCGCGCCCGTCGCCGACGAGCGGGAGGCGCAGGAGTTCGTCGCGCGGATCCGCAGGGAGCACCCGACCGCCACCCACAACTGCTTCGCGTACGTCCTCGGCGCCGACGCCTCCGTGCAGAAGGCGAGCGACGACGGCGAACCCGGCGGCACCGCCGGCGTCCCCATGCTCCAGATGCTGCTGCGCCGCGACATGCGGTACGTCGCCGCCGTCGTCACCCGCTACTACGGCGGCGTGAAGCTCGGCGCCGGAGGTCTGATCCGCGCCTACGGCGGAGTGGTCGGCGAGGCGATCGACGCGCTCGGCACCGTCACCCGGCAGCGCTTCCGGCTCGCCACCGTCACCGTCGACCACCAGCGCGCGGGCAAGCTGGAGAACGACCTGCGGGCCACCGGCCGCGCCGTCCGGGACGTGCGGTACGCCGAGGCCGTCACGATCGAGATCGGCCTCCCCGACGCGGACGTCCCCGCCTTCCGCGGCTGGCTCGCCGACGCCACGGCGGGCACGGCCACCTTCGAACTCGGCGGCGAGGCGTACGGCGACGCGTGAGGGGACGCGTGAGACGTCACACGTGACGCACCTCACGTGACGAGCCGTCAATGACGCCGCCCCCGTGACGCCCTGCCGTGACCCCGCGCGGCCGGACCCCGGTGCGCGCCCGGCCGTACGTGCCCCCGGGGACGGCCCCCTCCACCCCTCCGGCCGGGATAGCGTGGAGGCCGCACACGACGGGAACGAGCGGCGAGGAGCGGCGCACATGCGGGGTGGGACGGCATCGTGAGGCTCCTGCACACCTCGGACTGGCACCTCGGCCGGTCCTTCCACCGCGTCGGGCTCCTCGACGCCCAGGCCGCCTTCCTCGACCACCTCGTGGCGACCGTCCACGCGCACGACGTGGACGCCGTCCTCGTCGCCGGGGACGTCTACGACCGGGCCGTCCCCCCGCTGCCCGCCGTCGCGCTCTTCGACACCGCCCTGCACCGCCTCGCCGAGGCCGGGGTGCCCACCGTCATGATCTCCGGCAACCACGACTCGGCCCGCCGCCTGGGCGTCGGCGCCGGACTGATCGAGCGGGCCGGCATCCACCTCCGTACCGACCCCGACGGCATCGGCACCCCCGTCGTCCTCTCCGACGGGCACGGCGAGGTCACCCTCTACGGGCTGCCCTACCTCGAACCCGCGCTCGTCCGCGAACGGCTCGGCGCCGAGAAGGCCGGCCACGAGGCCGTCCTCGCCGCCGCCATGGACCGGGTCCGCGCCGACCTCGCCGGCCGCCCCGCCGGCACCCGCTCCGTCGTCCTCGCCCACGCCTTCGTCGCGGGCGGCGCGCCCAGCGACAGCGAGCGGGACATCACCGTCGGAGGCGTCTCCGCCGTCCCCACCGGGATCTTCGACGGCGTCGACTACGTCGCCCTCGGCCACCTCCACGGCAGCCAGACCCTCACCCCGCGCGTCCGCTACTCCGGCTCCCCCCTCGCCTACTCCTTCTCCGAGGCCGACCACCGCAAGACCATGTGGCTGATCGACCTCGACGAGAACGGGACGATCACCTCCGACGTACGCCTCGACTGCCCGGTCCCGCGCCCCCTCGCCCGGATCCGGGGGCGGCTCGACGACCTCCTCGACGACCCCGCGCTCACCCCGCACGAACAGTCCTGGGTCGAGGCCACCCTCACCGACCCCCTGCGGCCGGCCGAGCCCATGGCCCGGCTCACCGAACGCTTCCCGCACACCCTCAACCTGGTCTTCGACCCCGAGCGGTCCGGGGACGACCCGGGCGCCTCCTACGCCCAGCGGCTCCGGGACCGCAGCGACCAGCAGATCGCGGAGGACTTCGTGGCCCATGTGCGCGGCGGCGCCCTCGACGGCGCCGAACGGGCCGTCCTGTACGGCGCCTTCGACGACGTCCGCGTCGACACGGCCGAGCGCGAGGTGGGCCGGTGAGGCTGCACCGCCTGGAGATCACCGCGTTCGGGCCCTTCGGCACCACGCAGAAGATCGACTTCGACACCCTGTCCTCCGCCGGGCTCTTCCTCCTCCACGGACCCACCGGCGCCGGCAAGACCTCCGTCCTCGACGCCGTCTGCTTCGCCCTGTACGGAAGCGTGCCCGGCGTCCGCCAGAACCCCGGCGCCTCCCTGCGCAGCGACCACGCCCCCGTCGGCACGTACACCGAGGTCCTCCTCGAACTGACCGTGGGGGACCGGCGCCTGGAGATCACCCGCCGCCCGGCCCAGCAGCGGCCCAAGAAGCGCGGTGCACCCGGCTTCACCACCGAGAAGGCCCAGACCTGGCTCCGCGAGTACGACCCGGCCACCGGCGAGTGGGCCGGCCTCAGCCGCTCCCACCAGGAGACAGGAGAGGAGATCACCCAGCTCGTCGGCATGAGCCGCGAGCAGTTCTGCCAGGTCGTCCTCCTCCCGCAGGGCGACTTCGCCCGCTTCCTGCGCGCCGACGCCGAGGCCCGCGGCAAGCTCCTCGGCCGCCTCTTCGACACCCGCCGCTTCGCCGCCGTCGAGGAACGCCTCGCCGAACTGCGCCGCGCCGCTCAGCAGGAGGTCGAGGACGGGGACGCACGGCTGCTCACCCTCGCCCACCGGATGACCCAGGCCGCGGGCGGCCTCGACGCGGCCCGCACCCCCGTCGAGGGCCGGCCCGGCGACCCCGGGCTCGCCGAGTCCGTCCTCACCTGGGCCGCCGTCGCCCGCACCGAGGCCCGCGAGGCCCTCGACATCGCGGGCGTGCGCCTCGCCGCCGCCGAGGACGGACGGGCCGCCGCGCGCGCCGCCCTCGACGCGGAGAACGACCTCGCCGCCCGCCAGGCCCGGCACGCCGACGCCCTCCGGCGCCGCGAGCGGCTCACCGCGCAGGCCCCCGAGCGCGACCGCCTCCAGGAATCCCTCGACCGGAGCCTCAAGGCCGACCGGGTCGCCCCCGCCCTCGGGCTGCGCCAGGACGCCGAACGCGAGCACGCCGCAGCGCACACCGCCCGGGAACGGGCCCGTGCCCAGCTGCCCCCCGACCTCGCCGACGCCGGCGCCGAGCAGCTCTCCGCCCTCGAACACCGGCAGCGCGAGGAGCTCGGCGGACTCGACGCCGCCCGCCGCGCCGAGCGCCGCGCGGCCGCCGTCGCCGAGGAGCGCGCCGTACTCGCCCGGGAGGCGCGCGCCGACGAGGACGCCCTCCGGGACGCGGCCGACTGGCTCGCCGGCTGGGAACCGCGCCGCACGGCCCTCACCGAACGCGTCGAGGCCGCCCGCGACGCCGCCGCCCGCGCCGAACACCTCGCCGGCCGCCTGGAGCCCGCCCGCCGGAGGCTCGCCGCCGCCCGCCGCCGTGACGCCCTCGCCGAGGACACCCGGGCGGCCGGGACACGCCTCGCGGAGGCCCGCGAGCGGCGCAACAGCGCCCACGAGAGCTGGCTCGACGTCAAGTCCCGCCGTCTGGAGGGCATCGCCGCCGAACTCGCGGTCACCCTCACCCCGGGCGACGCCTGCCAGGTCTGCGGATCCACCGCCCACCCGGCCCCCGCCCGCACCACCGCCGGCCACGTCGACCGCGCCACGGAGGACGCCGCCTACGCGGCCTACGCCCGGGCCGAGGAGACCCGCACGGCCGCCGAACGCGAGCTGGCCGTCACCCGCGAGTCCTGGTCCGCGGCGCGTACGGAGGTCCTGACGGGGTCGGGGACCGAGGAGTCCGACGCCGAACCCACGGTCCTCGAACTCGCCGCCGAAGTGGAGGAGTTGGCCGGACTCCACGCCGAGGCGCACGCGCTCGCCGGACAGACGCACAGCGCGCGGGAGGCACTCGCCCGGGCCGAGCGCGAGTACGAGGGGCGGGTGGGCGCGCAGCGGGAGGCCGAGCGCAGGGTCGCCGCGCGGACCTCGCGCCGGGAGGCCCTGGAGCGGGAGCAGTCCGCCCTCGACGAGGAACTCGCCCGGGGGCGCGGCGCGTTCGCCAGCGTGGCCGAACACGCCACCCGGCTGGAACGGCGGATCGCCCTCCTGGTCGACGCCGCCGGAACCGTACGCACCGCAGAACTCGCCGCCCAGCGCCTCAAGGAGGCCGACGACCGGCTCGCCGACGCCGCGTACCGCGCGGGCTTCACCACCCCGGCCGAGGCCGCCGGCGCCCTCCTCGGCGAGCGCGAGCGCCGCGACATCCAGCAGCGCGTGGACGCCTGGCAGGCCGAGGCCGCCGCCGTCGCGGACCGGCTCGCCGAGCCCGGCACCGCCGAGGCCGCCGCCCTGCCGCCCGCCGACCCCGCGGCCGCCGAGGCCGCGCACACGGCGGCGGAACGCGCCCTCCGCGAGGCCGACTCCGCCCTGGCCGCCGCCCGCGAGCGGGCCACGGGACTCGCCGGACTCTCCCGGCAGGCCGTCACCGAGGTCCGCCGCCTGGGGCCGCTCCGCGAGGAGTACGACCGGGTGGCCCGCCTGGCCGCCCTCACCGCAGGCACCTCCGCGGAGAACGAGCGCCGGATGCGCCTGGAGTCGTACGTGCTCGCCGCCCGGCTCGAACAGGTCGCGGCGGCCGCGAGCGCCCGCCTCCAGCGCATGTCCTCGGGCCGCTACACGCTCGTCCACTCCGACGCGCGCTCCGGCGGCAAGCGGGCCGGCCTCGGACTGCACGTCGTCGACGCCTGGACCGGCAACGAACGGGACACGGCCACGCTCTCCGGCGGCGAGACCTTCTTCGCCTCGCTCGCGCTCGCCCTCGGCCTCGCCGACGTCGTCACCGACGAGGCCGGCGGGGTCCGCCTCGACACCCTCTTCATCGACGAGGGCTTCGGAAGCCTCGACGAGCAGACGCTCGACGAGGTCCTCGACGTCCTCGACTCGCTGCGCGAGCGGGACCGCAGCGTCGGCATCGTCAGCCACGTCGGCGACCTGCGCCGCCGGATCCCCGCCCAGCTGGAGGTCGTCAAGGCGCGGGAGGGCTCGGCGGTGCGGCTGCGTACCGGAGCGGACGCGCTCAGCGGCTGAGGGAGCGGCGGGGCAGCGGCGAGGAGTAGACGACGCTGGTGGTCACCGCGCCGAGCGTGGCGACCTTCCCGGTGATCGCCTCCAGGTGCTTCATCGAGCGGGCGGCGACCTTGAGGACGAAGCAGTCGTCGCCGGTGACGTGGTGGGCTTCGAGGACCTCGGGCGTGGTGTCGAGCAGGTCGTGGAACGGCTTGTAGTTGCCGTGCGGGTAGCGCAGCCGTACGAAGGCGAGGATGGGAAGGCCCAGCCGGTCCTGGTCGACGATCGCCGTGTAGCCCGTGATCACCCCGGCGTCCTCCAGGCGGCGTACCCGATCGGTCACCGCGGACGGCGACATCGAGACGGCGCGGGCCAGCTCGGCGAAGCTGGCGCGGCCCTCGGACTGGAGGGCTTCGAGGATGCGCCAGTCGGTCGCGTCCGGAGCGTATTCGGTGGTCATGGAGCAGAGAGTGCAGGGGAATCCCCGGCCGATCAAGTGAGCGACCGGGGATTCTCGGCATCAGAGACGCTCGGAGAGGGTCAAGAGCCCCTCGGGAACTCAGGAACCGTCAGGAGACGTTCGAGAGACGGTCAGAGGCGGGAGATCTCGTCCACCAGGTCGTCCAGGCCCAGCGGGCCCTGGGAGAGCGCCGCCATGTGCCAGGCCTTCGCGTCGAACGCCTCGCCGTGCGCGGCCCGCGCGTTGGCGCGGCCCAGCAGCCAGGCGCGCTCGCCCAGCTTGTAGCCGATGGCCTGGCCGGGCATCGACAGGTAGCGGGTCATCTCGCTCTCCACGAAGGACGGCGGGCGGCTGCTGTGCAGCTGGAAGAACTCCTGGGCGAGCTCCGGAGTCCACCGCTCGCCCGGGTGGAAGGGCGACTCCGCGGGGATCTCCAGGCCGAGGTGCATGCCGATGTCCACGATCACCCGGCACGCGCGCATCATCTGGCCGTCGAGGTATCCGAGGCGCCGCTCGGCGTCCGGCAGGAAGCCGAGCTCGTCCATGAGGCGCTCCGCGTACAGCGCCCAGCCCTCCACGTTGGCGCTGACCTTGCCGATGGTCGCCTGGTAGCGGGAGAGCCGGTCGGCGACGTGCACCCACTGCGCGATCTGCAGGTGATGGCCGGGCACGCCCTCGTGGTACCAGGTCGACACCAGGTCGTAGACCGGGAAGCGGGTCGTGCCGTCCACCGGCAGCCAGGTGCGGCCCGGGCGCGTGAAGTCCTCGGACGGGCCGGTGTAGTACGGGGCGGCGGCACCGCCCGGCGGCGCGATCCGGGACTCCACCCGCCGCACCCGCCCGGCGAGTTCGAAGTGGGTGCCGTCGAGGGCCTCGATGGCCTCGTCCATCAGCTCCTGGAGCCAGACCCGGACCTCCTCGACGCCCTCGATGTGGGTGCCGTGCTCGTCGAGGTGGGCGAGCGCCTCCCACGGGCCCGCGCCCGGGAGGATCCGCTCGGCCTCGGTCCGCATCTCGCCGAGGAGCCGGTGGTACTCGGTCCAGCCGTACGCGTAGGCCTGGTCGAGGTCCAGGTCGGTGCCGTTGAAGAAGCGGGTCCAGCGCTGGTAGCGCTCGCGGCCCACCGTGTCCGGCGCGTCGGCGACGGTCGGCGCGTACACGTCCCGCATCCAGTCCCGCAGCGCCTCGACGGCCGCGGTGGCGCCCTTCGCGGCCGCCGCGAGCTCGGCCGTCAGCTCCTCGGGGAGCGTGGCGGGGCCGGCGGCGGCGAACTCCTCGAACCAGCCCGGCTTCCCGCTCGCCCCGCCCGCCCACTCGGTGAGCTGCTCGACGAAGGTGGCGGTGGGGCGCGGCCCGCCGAAGAGCTTGCGCTCCAGGCCCAGCGCGAGCGCGGCCCGGTAGCCGTCGAGGGCGGCCGGGACCGCGCGCAGCCGCGCGGCGACCGCCGTCCAGTCCTCCTCGGTCTCCGTCGGCATCACGGTGAAGACGATGCGGACGCTGTGCGCGGGCGAGCGCATGTTGCTGACCGTGCGGAGGTTCTCCTCGGCCTCGTGCATGGCGATTTCCGCCGTCAGCCGCTCCCGCAGCAGCCGGGCGCACCGCTGCTCGGCGTCGCTGTCCGCACCCGGGGAGCGCTCCGCCTCGTCGAGCCGGGCGAGCGTGCGGCGGGCGAGGTCGGCCACCGCACGTTGTCCGGCGGGCGAGAAGTCCGGCAGCCGTCCGGCGCTCTCCCTGACTCCCAGGTACGTACCGGTGATCGGGTCGAGGGCGATGAGTGCGTCGACGTGGTCGTCGGCGACCTGGCGGGGCAGCTGGCTGCTGGAAGTGTCTGGCATGGGAGTCATCCTGGCGCCTTCGCCGGGCCCGCGTCACCCTCGTCCGGCTTCAGTCGGCTGACAAGGAAGGGCCGGGGGAGGGTGGCAGGAGGGGGCCGCACTCCCACTGCTGGAAGATCAGCCGGGTCTCGACGCGGGCCACCTCGCGGCGCGAGGTGAACTCGTCGAGGACGAGACGTTGCAGGTCGGCGGGGTCCGCGACGGCCACGTGCACCAGGTAGTCGTCGGGTCCCGTGAGGTGGAACAACGCCCGGGACTCCGGGAGGGCCCGGATCCGGTCGACGAACGGACCGATCAGTTCACGCCGGTGAGGGCGGACCTGGACGAGAAGGAGCGCTTCGAGCCCGCGCCCGAGTTTGGCCGGATCCAGTCGTAGCTGGTGTCCGAGGATCACGCCTGTGCGGCGCAGCCGCGCCACCCGGTCGAGGCAGGTGGAGGGTGCGACGCCCACCTCTGCGGCGAGTTCGCGGTAGGTGCTCCGGGCGTCGTTCTGCAGGAGGCGAAGAATGTGCAGATCGACCGCGTCCAGTACGACAGAATCGGCCATCTGGCGAACGTAGCACGGTGCTTTCTCGCTACTTCCCGGTATCCGTTCACAGTGCCGCCATGGACGCCATGGATCACGGCCTCTCGGTCACCCCGAGGGCCCTTGCCACCGAAGCCGTGCACGCCGGCCGCGAAGACCTCGCCGGACTCGGGCTGCACGCCCCGCCGCTCGACCTGTCCACCACCTACCCCTCGTACGACGCCCGGGCCGAGGCCGCCAGGATCGACGAGTTCGCCACCACGGGCGCCCGGCTCGACGGCCCGCCCGTCTACGCCCGGCTCGACAACCCGACCGTCGCCCGATTCGAGGAGGCCCTCGCCCGCCTGGAGGGCGCCGAGGCCGCCGTCGCCTTCGCCAGCGGCATGGCCGCCCTCACCGCCGTGCTCCTCGCACGGGCGAGCCAGGGCCTGCGCCACGTCGTCGCCGTCCGCCCGCTGTACGGCTGCAGCGACCACCTCCTCGACGCCGGGCTGCTCGGCACCGAGGTGACCTGGACCGACCCCGCGGGCATCGCCGACGCGATCCGGCCCGACACCGGCCTCGTCATCGTCGAGTCGCCCGCCAACCCGACCCTCGCCGAGGCCGACATCCGGGCCGTCGCCCACTCCTGCGGCTCCGTCCCGCTGCTCGTCGACAACACCTTCGCCACGCCCGTGCTCCAGCGCCCCGTCGAGCAGGGCGCGCGCATCGTGCTCCACAGCGCGACCAAGTACCTCGGCGGCCACGGCGACGTCATGGGCGGAGTCGTCGCCTGCGACGAGGAGTTCGCCCGTACGCTCCGTCAGGTCCGCTTCGCCACCGGCGGGGTGCTCCACCCGCTCGCCGGCTACCTGCTCCTGCGTGGTCTCTCCACCCTCCCGGTACGGGTCAGGGCGGCGTCCACGTCGGCGGCCGAGCTGGTCCGGCGGCTCGCCACCGACCCCCGGATCGCCCGCGTCCACTACCCGCGGATCGGCGGCGCGATGATCGCGTTCGAGGTGTACGGGGATCCGCACGACGTGATCGCGGGCGTACGGCTCATCACCCCGGCGGTCAGTCTCGGCAGCGTCGACACCCTCATCCAGCACCCGGCCTCCATCAGCCACCGGATCGTGGCCGAGGGAGACCGGCGCTCGGCGGGCGTCAGCGACCGGCTGCTGCGGATGTCGGTCGGCCTGGAGGACGTCGAGGACCTGTGGCGCGACCTGACGCAGGCGCTCAGCGCTCCGCCCGCCGGGCCCCTTCGTGCGGCTGATCCTGCTGCGTCCGCGCAGCCGGTCGAGGCGCTGAGGTCAGCCGCGCGGTGATCACCAGGGTGCCCTCCTCGATCTGGTAGTCGAGGGGGAGGTTCAGCGCCCGCATCGCCGCCACCATCCCGGTGTTGGAGGACTGCGTCACGGCGTACACGCTGTCGCAGCCGGTCTCCTCGGCCATCGCCACGAGCCGGCCGAGGAGCTCGGAGCCGATGCCGCGCCGCTGCCAGTCGTCCTCGACCAGGAGGGCGACCTCGGTCTCGTCGCCGTCCCACAGCAGGTGGCCGAGGGCGACGAGCCGGCCGGAGGCCGTCTGCACGGCGAGCGTGCGCCCGAAGCGCGGGCTGAGCAGGTGGTCGAGATAGCGGTCGGCGTCGCCGACCGGGCCGTGGTAGCGCAGGCTCAGGGTGCGGGCCGAGCAGCGGTCGTGCATGGCGCGCGCGGCGGCCAGGTCGCGCTGGTCGGCGCGGCGGACGGTGATCTCGTTGCCCTCGGGCAGGGTCAGCACGTCCTGGCTGCGCGGGACGCGGGGGCCGAGCCGGGCGTCGAGCTCGACGAGGGCGCGGGCCCGGGCGAACTCGGTCGGGGTGAAGGGCAGATAGGGCCGCTCGATGATGAGCGTGCCGCCGTGCGGGTCGCGCAGCCGCATCACGGACTCCTCCAGGACGCCTTCGACCGGGGCCTGTTCGCCGGTGGGGCGGCCGGTGAGCGAGACGGCGGGCACGGAGTGCAGGGTGCAGCGGCCGAGGAGCTGGCGCAGCGCGAGCGGGAGTTCGGCCGCGTCGAGGGCGGTACGGGTGGCGAGGCCGAGGACCCGGGTGGGGGTGTCGACCAGGTCGTGGGCGTCGGCCCGCTCGGTCCAGGTGTCCCGGCCGCCGGCGGCGGCGGTCTCACGGGCGAGGGCCTGCGCGGAGAGGTCGGCGGGAGCGCGCAGCAGGAACTCGTCGACCGTGCCGTCGGCGAGCGGGTGGGTCTGGAGGGTGAGGATGTCCACGCCGAGCCGGGCGAGGACCGTGCACAGTGCGGCGAGACTGCCCGGGGTGTCCGCGACGGTGGTCCGCATCCGCCAGAGCGTCGTCTCTGCGGTCGGTGTTCCGGACTCCTGTGCCGTCCTCTTCTCGTGCTTCGCGGATTCGCTCATGGCCGGGAGGTCCGAGGTGGGGCGCCCGCCGGTGTCACCGGCGGGCGGGGCATGACTGGCATGGTCGTGCCTCCGCGCCCACCAGGTGTGGAACGCGGTGGTGGCGACCAGCGCGATCGCGGAGAAGACCAGGAGGTAGGGGCCGTCGGGGCCCTTGACGATGGTCTTGGCGATCGTGTCGGCCACCACCACGGCGGTGAACAGGGCGGCGAGCTCGATCAGGTCGTGCCGCCAGTGGTGCGGACGGCGGGTGCTCTTCGAAGACGTCACATCGGTCATGGCTTCACTGTGACCCAGCGGTGTTGCGTGATCACGAACGCTTTGTGACTGACGGGTTAAGCGCCGATCTAGCGGCTTAAAGACCGATTCGGACCGTTTCTGTCAGAGGCTGATCGGCCCCCTGGCGGAGTGCGTTCAGCAGCCGCCTGGCCTGCCCCACCAGCTGCGAGGAACCCCGTCCCGAGGCGAGCGCTTCGAGCCCGGCCACCTCGCCTCCGGCCCCGCACCGCTCCACACAGTCGGCGGCGACCGCGAGGACCTCGCCGAGCCCCCGCACCGGCTTCGCCGCGGCGAGCGGCTCCGGAAGCATCGCCGCCAGCACCGCCCAGACCGTTCCGTACGCCCCCGTCGCGGCCGCCGTCCGGGCCGCGTCCGCCAGCCGGTTCGGCTTGACCGAGCCCTCCGCGACCAGCCACGCCAGCTCCGCGCCGAGCTGCCGGGCGTCCAGCTCGCCCCGCGCCGCCAGGACCAGCACGGCGTCCACCGCCCGCAGCCGGTCGTCGGCGTCCACGCCGCCGAGACCGAACGCCAGGGTCAGCAGGACCGCCCGGCCGACCGGCCCGTCGGCCTCGGCCAGCGCCGTCAGCGGTTCCGTGGCCCCGCGCGCGTCCCCCTCGACACAGCTCGTGAGGGTCGGCAGGAGACAGACAGCGAGCACCTCGCGGTCCGCGGGCAGCACCGTGGACCACTGCGCGCGGCCCTCCACCCAGTGGTGGCAGCGGCGGGGGGTCGCCTCCAGGGCGCCACCGAGCCACTGGAAGGCGGGCGGGAACTCCGCCCGCACGGCCGGGCGCTCGCCGAAGTCCGCCACGAGCCGGTCCGGCAGCCAGTACGTGCGCAAGGCCCGGTTCTCGTCCCGGCGGAGGAACCGCACGCTCGCCCCCACGGCCGCCTCCTCCCGCAGCCAGGCGGCGAGCCGCCCGCCCGCCGGGGTGCCGAGCGCCGCCGCCTCCTCGGCCGCCCGCCCCGCCGACGGGTCGGCCCGCAGGACCCGGAGCAGGGCCTGGGCGAGATCGGCCGGAGCGGGCTCGACGCCGAGGTCCCGGTACTCGCGCAAGCGCTCCACCAGCACCAGAGGGTCGATCGCACCGGTGTGCCAGGTCGGCGTGGCGAGGAGGAACGGCAGCGCGTCCGTGCCGACCAGTCCCGCGGCCTCCCACAGCCGGGCGTCCAGGACCCCGGTCAGGGCCTGGTGGGGACAGGAGTCCGATGGGTGCCCCTTGGACCGGCGGAAGTCGACCAGAGCCTGGTTCAACAGACCGAGCAGACCCGCCAGCACCACATGGACCCCATGGGTCTCGTGGGTGAAGTAGTGGGTCTCCTGCTGCCAGCCGGTCCACGGGAAGGCCTCCCGCACCGCCTCCGTCACGGCCGCCCGGTCCCGGTGCGCGTGCCGCACAAGCCCGTCGAGCGCCCGCTCGAACGCCACGGGCTCCTCGGAGAGCCGCCTCACGACCAGCTCCGCCACCAGCTCCTCGACGGTCGTCGCCGGGGGCGCGACCCGCTGCGCTTCGGGCACGGGCGGCAGGATCTCCTCGTACGGAAGTGTCTCCTCCGCCTCCAGGTCCGCACCGAACAGCTGCTCGGCGGCCTGCCGGTGCGTCGGGCTCAGCAGCCCGGCAGCCTCGGCCAGCTCGCGCCGCACGTCCGCGTCCACGGCCGGCAGATGACGGCCGACCAGCTTGAGGGCCCGCTCCTGCACGTCGGTGTCCTCGTTCCCGAAGGCCTCCGTCACAGCGGGCAACAGCTCCCCGGCCGCGCCGGGCTCCCGCGCCAGCACCTTGCCGACCAGCGCCAACTGGGCCCGCACCAGCTTCTTCTCGGTACGGAAGAGCACCCCGGCCGTCATCTCGGCCAGCGCCCCGACCGGAAACGTCCCCGCCGAGGCGAGCTCCGTCAGGACGTCCTGGGCGTACCCGGCGACCAGCGAAGGCGCGTCGGCCGCGATCCCGATCCAGTCCGGGAGCCGCGCCCGCAGCTCCTCCGCCTCCGGCTCCAGGAGCCGCACCATCTCCAGCGGCAGGCGCAGGTTCCGGATGGGCCCGCCGCGCAGCAGCCGGGACACGCACAGGTCCAGGACCCGGGCCCGGTCCAGGACCCCCTCCCCGACGAGCGTCAGGAGAGCGGAGGGCCAGTGCCTCCCGGGCCGACGACCGAGGGGGCGGGTCAGCCGCTCGGGGGGCTCGGCCATCGCGAGCGCGTGCGCCATCAGGACCGGCGTCTGCGGGTCCTCCCGGAGCCGCTCCAGGAGCCGGTCGTCGGTGATGTGCCAGGTCCAGCCGGTCACGTAACCGTCGGTCGGCGCGACCGTGTACCCGGAGCGGATCACGAGCCCGTGGAGCAGCGGGTAGCTGTTCTCCGCCACGGTCCGACGCGCGGCAAGGCGTGCCGCCAGGTCCGCCGCCCACTCAGGGGTGGGGGCGCCGAGCGCCGCGAGAGCCAGGGGCTTGTCCTCCTCCCAGATCAGCAGGTCCCGCGCGCCGAGCCAGCTCGCGGCGGCCGCCGCCGTCGGGAGACAGCCGGCGCCCGCCACGTACAGCGCGCTGCGGATGCGGTTCGGGTGGTACGGGGGCGTCGCCCACTTCCCGGCCCGCACCTCGGCCCGCAGCGCCTTCAGGCGCGTGAGCGCGCGCTTGCGCGCGGCGGCGTCCAGCGGCACGAGGAGGGCCGGCACCTCGCCGGACCGCCCCGCACAGACGGCGGCGAGCAACTTCTCGACCCCGTCGTCGCCCCGCGCCCCCGCCGTGCCCGCCCCCGCCGTGCCCGACGCCTCTGCCGCACCGACGCCCATGCCGGTGCCGGTGGCTACGCCCATGCCAGCGCCGGTGCCGGTGGCTACGCCTACGCCCGCGCCGGCCGCCGCCCCGTCTCCCTCGCCCGCGCCGGTGGCTATGCCTGCGCCGGTGCCGATCGCCTCGCCCGCGCCCGTGCCGGTCGCCGCGCCCTCAGCCCCGCCCGCGCCGATGGCTACGCCTACGCCCTCACCGATCCCGGTCCCCACGCCCACACCCTCGTCCTCACCCATCGCCGCCCCCACGCTCTTCCCCGTACCGCTCTGCACACCGTCCCCCATCCTGCTCACCACGCCCTTCCGTCCCCTCCGCGTCCCGTTCATCACGCTGTGAAGGCAGCCGACACACCCCGCCGCGCCCCCGCCATCAGGCCGTCTCGGCGGCCGGCCCACCCCGCCTCACCGCCGTCGTCACGCCGCCCCGACGGCCGCCGCACCCTGCCGCGCCATACGGACCGCGAGCGCGTGCTTGCACGGGCCCCGGCGTCCCCGGTGGTCCGCCCACCACTGGCAGGTGCAGTCGAGCACGCCTTCCAACTCCCGCACGCGGTAGCGCCGTTCGCCCGAGGTCACCGTCGCCAGGGTCCCGTCCAGCTCCACCGCACCTTCGGCGACCAGCCGGCGCGCGCTCACGAGACGCGGGTTGTGCCGCTCGGCCCGGTCCGCGTCGTACGGCAGCTCCCGGTGGAAGTAGGCCGCGTCCGCCACGTCGTACCCCACACGCCCGGCCGTGCCGAGCCGGGTCAGAGCCGCCCGCACCCGGTCGACCGTCAGACCGGCCTGCGCCGCGAGATCGGCCGGGTCGATCCGGGGCTCCCAGGCGAGCAGCACCGCGACCAGCTCGGCGTCCTGCGCCGCCTCCTCGGTCGCCAGCGCCTCCAGGACACCGCCCTCGCCGGAGAAGCCCCGCGCGGGGTCGGGCGACAAGGTCAGGGTGAGCCGCATGCCCGGCAGTGTCGCCTCCCACGCGCTCGCCGTGGCCAAGGTGCCGTCCGGCACCGGGCCGTACACCCGCAGCCCCGTCGCATGCCGCAGCACCCGTTCCAGGGCGGCCAGCCGGTCCGGGCCGGGCAGGCACACCGCGCCCGCGCCCGGCCGGGTGGTCGGGCGCAGGGTCCGCCCGGACTGCGCGATCCACAGCGGGCCGCGCCCCCGGGCCCGGCCGCGCGGCAGGGACCGGACGAACCGGACGGCCTCGGGCCCGCTCAGCTCGGCCCGCAGGTCGAACCGGGCCGAGGCGACCTGAGCCTCCGCGAAGCCCCGCAGCCAGCGGTCCGGCAGCGGGACCTTCTTCTCCACGACCGCGCCGGAGAGGGTGGTCACCGCCAATTCCCCGGGGCCGACCCGCAGATGCAGCGGATCGTCCCCGGTCATCCGCGACAGGGCCTCGCGCAGCGGGTCGTTCACGTCGACGTTGGTCGTGCCGTGCCCCGTCTCCGTACCGCCGAGTCCCTCGGCGAGCACGTCCAGGCGGGCGTACACCCCGCCGCAGCCGGAGAAGGACTCGAACCGCAGCCGGTCGCCGTTCCCCGTCACCACCGGGTCCAGCGATCCGGGCCGCGTCAGCTGGTGGTAGCGGGCCGCGGCCACGTCGGCGACCGCGAGCAGACCCCGGGCGGCGATCTGCGGCGAGGCCAGGAAACCCGAGAAGAAACGGGGATGGGCCTCGGCCCCTCCGGGCGTGAGGCCCCCCGCCGTCTCGAGCCCGAGCATCCGGCCGGAGCCCGTGGACTCCAGGACGGACGGGCGGACGTAGGCGAGCGCCTGTACGGATCGCGTCATGGGAACGACGTTAGGGCCACCCACTGACAACGCCCGCGCCCGGGAACGTCACCTGCTACTGCCCGACCCGCCCGGGCTGGAGCACCTTGCTGAACAGCACCGTCCCGCCCTCGGCGCGCAGCCGTACCGTCAGTTCCCCGCTGTGGCCGTCGATGTCGACCTCGCCGAAGTACTGCGGGCTCTCCATCGGCGACAGGTTCGCCCGCTCCGGCGCCCGCACGAACACCCGCTCCGGACCGAAGGTCGCGTCGAGCGCGTTCGCCGGGAACCCGCCCGCCGCCAGCGGCCCGGACACGAACTCCCAGAAGGGGGCGAAGTCCTGGAAGGCCGCCCGCTCCGGCGCGTAGTGCTGCGCCGAGGTGTAGTGGACGTCCGCCGTCAGCCACACCGTGCCGGTGATCCGCCGGTGCTTCACGAACCGCAGCAGCTCGGCGATCTGGAGCTCCCGGCCGAGCGGCGCACCCGGGTCGCCCTGCGCGATCGCCTCGAAGTTCGCCGCGCCGTCCGGGACGACCAGGCCGATCGGCATGTCCGCCGCGAGCACCTTCCACACCGCCCGGGACGCGGCCAGCTCCCGCTTCAGCCACGCCAGCTGCTCGGCACCGAGGATGCCGGTGGCGTCGTCGGCCTGCCGGCCGGGGGAGTTGGCGTTCCGGTACGAGCGCATGTCGAGCACGAACACGTCGAGCAGCGGCCCGTACCGCACCACCCGGTGCATCCGCCGCTCGCGCCCGTCACCGCGCGCGTGGAGCGTGGAGACGGGGAAGTACTCGCCGAACGCGCGCGAGGCCCGGGCCGCGAGCACGTCCACGTCCTTCTCCGTGTAGCGGGGGTCGTCCAGGATCTGCCCCGGGTACCAGTTGTTCCGCACCTCGTGGTCGTCCCACTGCACCACCGACGGCACCTGCGCGTTGAAGGCCCGGACGTTGTGGTCGAGGAGGTTGTAGCGGAAGTTGCCCCGGTACTCGTCGAGGGTCTCGGCGACCTTCGCCTTCTCCGGCGTCGTGACGTTCCGCCAGATCCGCCCGTCCGGCAGGGTCACGCTCGGCTGGATGACCCCGTCGGCGTAGATCGTGTCGCCGCTGCACAGGAAGAAGTCCGGGTCGAGCCGGCGCATCTCCTCGTACGCGCGAAAGCCCCCGATGTCCGGGTTGATGCCCCAGCCCTGTCCCGCGATGTCCCCGGACCACAGGAACCGCACGCCGTCGCGGCGCAGGTCCGGGGCCGTACGGAAGGAGCCGAGTACCGGCTCGCCCGACCGGCGCGGATCGTCCGGGTCGACGAGGGTGACCCGGTAGTGGATCTGCTCGCCCGCCGGAAGGCCGCGCAGGGCGGTCGTGCCGGTGAAGTCCGTGCCCGCCCCGATCAGCGGCCCGAGGTGGCGGCGGGCGTGCCGGAAGGACTCGGTCGCCGAGGTCTCCACGAGCATCCGCGCCGGCCGGTCCGAACGCACCCACACCAGACCGGAGGAGGCCGTGACGTCACCAGCCTGCACGCCCCACTCGGCCCGGGGCCGGCCCGACAGCGCGAACGCCGGTGCGGCGAGGCCGGTGCCGCCGAGGGTGAGCGCCGCCGACGCGGCCAGCGAGCCGCGCAGCACGCTGCGCCGGGCGGGGGAGGGGGAGGAGCCGGGCACGGTCTGGGTCATGGAAGGGCCTCCGAGGGCGGTCGTCTCCGGTCGCGGGTGGTGCGCCGCACCATGCCTAACGGCCGGGTGCGGCTCCCACACGAACCCCGCGTGAACAGATGGCCGTTCAGACGCCCCGGGATCCGGTCACTCCCGCGTGCAGAGGTCTCGCGGGGCCCCGGGATCCGGTCCCTCCCGCGTGCAGAGGTCTCGCGGGGCCCCGGGACGCGGTCCCTCCCGCGTGCAGGGGTCTCGCTGGCCCCGGGGCCCGCTCAATCCCGCGCGCACGCCTCCGCCACGAGCCGGATCCCCGTCGTGACCGACGCGGGAGGCAGATGTGCGTACCCGATGACGAGCCGTACGTCCCCGTCCGCCGGCCGGGCGGTGCCGTACTCCTCCAGGGGCCGCAGGGCCACGCCGGCCTCCGCCGCCCGCGCCAGGAACCGCACGGAAGGCCCGAACCGTCCCGGTACGCGCGCGATGACGTGCAGTCCGGCCGCGATCCCGCTCACCCGGGTGCCGGGCAGGTGCTCGGCCAGCGCGGCGAGCAGCGCGTCCCGCCGTTCCCGGTAGGCGCGTTGGCAGCGGCGCAGCTGGCGGTCGTACCCGCCCCGCGTCACGAACTCCGCGAGGACGGCCTGGTCGAGTACGGGATTGCCGAGGTCCATCGTCCGTTTGCGTTCGACGACCTCGTCGAGCAGCGCCTCCGGGACGAGCATCCAGCCCAGCCGCAGCCCCGGAGCCAGCGACTTGCTGACCGAGCCCGCGTAGGCGACGCGCTCGGGGTCGAGTCCCTGGAGCGCGCCGACGGGGGCACGGTCGTAGCGGAAGTCGCCGTCGTAGTCGTCCTCCAGGACGTACCCGTCCACCGTGCGCGCCCAGTCGAGGAGCGCGGCCCGGCGCTCGGCCGACCAGCTGATGCCCGACGGGAACTGGTGCGAGGGCGTTACGACCACCGCCCGCACCCCGGAGCCGGCCAGCGGCTCCGGACGCAGCCCCTCCTCGTCGAGCGGCAGCCACACCGTCTCCATGCCGGTCGAGGCGAACAGCCGCCCGTGCTCCGGGCTGCCGGGATCCTCGATCCCGACCCGGCGCAGTCCACGCGCGCGCAGGACGAAGCCGAGCAGGGTCGAGGCCTGCGCCACGCCCGAACAGACCACGAGCCGCTCCGGATCGGCCACGACGCCCCGCCGCCGCGTCAGCATCGCGGCCAGCGCCTCACGCAGCTCGGGCAGCCCGCGCGGGTCCGGGTAGCCGAGCGCCGGGTGGGGGAGCCGCGCGAGCACGGACCGCTGCGCCGCCGCCCACGCGCTCCTCGGGAACAGTGACAGGTCGGGGGTCCCCGGACGGAAGTCCACCCGCGTCCCGGGCGCCCCGGCGGCCAGGTCACGGGCCCCGCGCACGGCCGCCCTGGCCGCGCCGCCCACCCAGGTTCCCGCCCCCCGGTCGCTGCGCAGGTACCCCTCGGCCGTCAGCTGCTCGTACGCCTCGGTCACCAGGCCCCGCGAGACCCCGAGGTCGGCCGCGAGCTCGCGGGTCGAAGGCAACCGCGTCCCGGCCGCGAGCCGGCCCGAACGCACCGCCTCCCGCAGGGCTTCCTGCAGCGCCCGGCCCCGCCGCCGCGCCGGAGCGCCGACGGCAGGCAGCAGCAGTTCCCAGGCGGCCTGCCCCTGGCTCGTCATGTCACGTGGCCCTTTCCGCCGCCCCCGCCCCGGGGTTTCTCCGGTCCGTCCCGGTCGCGGCCCCCATGATGCCGGGGCCCCTGGTGCGGCAGCTACGTCGATCGGGTGCATCGGCGGTGTGGCGTCCGCCCGTTCCGGGGTCCGTCGACTGCCATGGTCAGGTGAGGGGACGCACGCGCGGCGGACGGCCGGCCCGGATGGCGTACCGGCGCGAAGGCCGTCGGTGGCGCCGGCGCCGAGGCACGGGCGCATCCGGCGAGGGCCGTGCGGGCGATTCCGGCGCGGGCAGCTCGGGCCGTGCGCAGTGGCCCGTGCTCCTGGTGGCCGTCCTGCCCGGTCTGGCCGCGATGGTGGCCCTGCTCTTCACCTGGCGGGAAGTACGCGTCACCGAACAGGGACAGCTCACCAGCCGGTTCAACGACGCGATCAGCAACCTCGGATCCCCGTCGCTCGACGTGCGCTTCGGCGGCATCTACGCCCTCGAACGCATCATGCAGGACTCGCCGCGCGACCAGCCCAGGATCGTGCTGGTCCTCTCCGCGTACGTACGCCGCCACGCGAGCGTTCCGGCGGCCGGGTTCGCCGTGGAACCGGCGGAGCCGAAGGAGGGGCAGGTGGCACCGGGCCTCCGCCGTCCGCCCACGGACGTGACCGCCGTCGTCAACGTCCTGGCCCACCGCTCCCCCCGCCACGACGGTGACACCCAGGTCGACTGGAGCCGGGCGGACCTCCGGGGACTCTTCCTGACCGCGTGGGCCTTCAAGGACCTCGCGAAGCTGCCCGAGGACGGCGTGTTCCCGCGCGCGCGTGCTCCGTTCGCCTACGTGAACCTCGAAGGCGCGGACCTGCGCCACGCCGACCTGTCAGGGGTCGATCTGCGGAGCGCGTTCGCCTCCGAGGCCAATCTGAGCCGGACGCAACTCCTCGGTGCCGACCTTCGTGAGGCCGATCTGAGCCTGGCCGACCTGACCGAGGCGAACGTGCTCGACACGAACCTGTCCGGAGCGGATCTCAGCGGCGCGATCCTGCGGAGGACGTTCCTGGGGAGGTTCACGGGGACGACGGACGCGGGCGCCCCCCTTTCCGCGAAGCCGTGCGACCTGTCCCGTGCCGTGCTCCGGGACGCGGATCTCACCAGCGCGGTCCTCACCGGGACGACCCTGGCGGGAGCGGACCTGACCGACGCCGACCTGCGGGGAGCCGACCTGACGAAGGCCGACCTCCACGGGGCGAACCTGACCGGGGCGAACCTCAAGGGCGCGAACCTCACGCACGCGGACCTCACAGGGGTCGTGCTGACCGGCGCCGAGCTCACCGGCGCACGTACCGAAGGCGCCCGCGGGCTGCCCGCCTCCGCCGTCCCGGACTGATTGCTCGTCAGGACACGTCCAGGGAGAGGTGCGCGGACAGCGCGCCGAGGAACTCGGGCGCGTCGAACATCTCGCCGGCCGAGGCGACGCCGGTCGTCCGGGTCCGGCCGGTCAGGATCCGGTGGACGGCCTCCACGGCGAGCGGCGCGGTGATGGCATAGATGTCCTGTCCGACGGCCACGGCCCGGCGTTCCGCGCCCCCGGAGCGCACGACCACGTCCACCAGGAAGGTCTGCGCGGACCGGCCGCGCTCGTCGACCGCGGTCGGTGCCGCCGCGTCCGGCGCCGACAGGTCCTGCGCCGCGTCGACCGCCATGTACGTGCGGACCTCGGGCACCGCCAGATGGCTGGGGACGGTCACGACGTCGGCCATGGTGAACTCGCCGATGACGGGCCGGGCGCCCATGGGGGCGGGGAAGGGCCACTCCAGGACCGAGGAGGCGTCGTCGTGGTACTCGAGGCGTCCGCCGGTGTAGCGGACGTGCCGGCCGTTCCGCCGCTCTTGGGAGACCTTGCCCGCCGCGAGGGTCCCCGCCGTGGGGTGCCAGCTGCTGAGCCCGTACGCGACGTGCACCTCGTCGGCCGTCGTCCAGTCGCCCATGGCCGTGGTGGCCAGCAGGTCGCCGAGGCCGCCGTAGAAGGCCATCGCGGGGACGATCACCGTTCCCGCGGCACGGGCACGGTCCGCGAACCGCGCGAAGGTGTCGGCGTTGGCCTCGATCTCGGCCGCCACGTCCACGTACGGGATCCCGGCGCGCAGGGCGGCCTCGATCACCGGCCCGCCGGTCACGGCGAACGGCCCGGCGCAGTTGATCACGGCCGCCGCGCCGGCCAGGGCGCGGTCGAGCGAGGCCGGGTCGTCGACCGAGGCCGGGCGGACGTCGAGCCCCTCGTGGGACGCGGCGAGCGTGCGCAGCTTGCCGGCGTCGCGGCCGGAGAGCACCGGGACGAGCCCGCGCTCCAGGAGTTCCGCGACCACGAAGCGCCCGGTGTGACCGTAGGCACCGAACACCACGACCTTCTGACCCGATTCCATGACTTCTCCCGCCGTTCCCTGTAATCGAATGTTCAACTACATCCATCCTGGCGGCCGGAGAGGAAGCCCGCGAGTGTCCGGAACGCCATGCCCCGTACAATTACGGACATGGGTACCCTCGCGCTGGCCGTCACCGACGGAATGCTGCACTTCGAACTCTCCCTCGCCTACGAGGTGTTCGGATCCAAGCCGGACGCGGTGGCCGTTCCCTGGTACGACGTGAGCGTCTGCGGCCCGGGCCCCGTGCGGGTCGAGCGGTTCCGCCTGGAACCCGACAGCGGGCTCGACCGGCTCCCGTACGCGGACACGGTGATCGTCCCCGGCTGGGCCGACGTCGACCGGGAACCCCCCGCCGAGCTGGTCGACGCGGTGCGCGCGGCCCACGAGGCGGGCGCGCGCATCGCCTCCCTCTGCACGGGCGCGTTCGTCCTGGCCGCCGCCGGTCTGCTCGACGGCCGGCGCGCCACCACGCACTGGGCGCACACCGAGGCCCTGGCCGAGCGTCACCCCCGGGTGGAGGTCGATCCGGACGTGCTCTACGTGGACAACGGCACCGTCCTCACCTCCGCGGGCAAGGCCGCCGCGATGGACCTCTGCCTGCACCTCGTCCGCCTCGACCACGGCTCGGCGGTCGCCAACACGGTCGCCCGCCGCCTCGTCGTGCCCCCGCACCGGGACGGCGGCCAGGCCCAGTTCGTCACCGCCCCCGTCCCCACGAGGGAGGACCACCCGCTCACCGACCTGCTGCCCTGGGCGGTCGAACGGCTCGACCAGCCGCTGACCGTGGAGGACCTGGCCCGCCGGGCACGCATGAGCTCACGCAACCTTGGCCGCCACTTCCGGGCGGCCACCGGCACCACCCCGCTGCAGTGGCTCCTCACCCAGCGGATCCGCCGCGCCCAGGAGCTCCTGGAGGCCACCGACGACAGCGTCGACGCCATCGCGGAGGCCACCGGCATGGGCACCGCCACGACACTCCGCAGGCACTTCAACCGCACCGTCGGCGTGCCCCCGGACACCTACCGCCGCACCTTCCGCTCCCGGACCCGCCCCGACCGCCCCGGGTCCGGCCCGGGGAAGTGGTCCCCGATGGCGTGAGGGAAGTGGACCTTAACCGGGGCCACGCCGCTTCCTAACGTCGGAGGCATGAACGCGAACGCCCTGCGCGGGGTCCTCCTGGTGACCCTCGCCTATGCACTCGTCGGTGCCTCCTTCACCGCCAACAGCCTGCTCGGCTCCTACCCGTACGCGGGTGGGCAGGCGCTCCGCTACGGCGCCGCCTGCCTGCTCCTGCTCCCGCTGCTCGGCCGCGGCGGGCTCGCCCCGCTGCGGCTCCTGACCGCCCGTCACCGGCTGCGGCTCGCCGCCCTCGCGGCCGTCGGCATGGTCGGCTTCAACCTCGCCGTCCTCGCCGCCGAGCGGACCGCCGAGCCCGCCGTCCCCGGCGTCCTGGTCGGCTGCGCCCCCGTCGTCGTCGCCGTCCTGGTCCCGCTGACCGAGGGCCGCAGGCCCGCCCCCGCCGTGCTGTACGGGGCGCTGCTCGTCGCCGCCGGCGCCTTCACCGTGCAGGGCTGGGGGCGGACGGACCTGGCCGGGATCGGCTGGTCGGCCGCGGCGCTCGCGGGCGAGGTGGGGTTCACCGTGCTGGCCGTCCCCGTGCTGCGGCTGCTCGGGCCGAAGCTGCTGACGGCCGCCGTCTGCGGGGTCGGCGCGGCCGAGGCGGCGCTCGTCGGCCTGGTCGTGGACGGCGCCGGTCTCGTACGGATGCCGACGGCCGTGGAGTCGGGGGCCCTGGTCTGGCAGGCGGCCCTGGCCACGGTCGTCGGATTCGTCCTCTTCTACATGGGCGTCCAGCGCGTCGGTATGGAGAGGGCCACTCTCTACACCGGGGCCATCCCGATCGCCGCCGCCCTGAGCGCCGCCCTGGTCGGAGGCGCCGCCTTCGGCCTCCCGCAGGCGGCCGGCAGCCTCCTCGTGGGCGCCGGTGCCGCCCTGGGCACCGGCCTGTTCACCCGCGCGCCCCGGCCGGGCTCAGCGGCTGCCGTCCAGGATCACGCGCGCGACCAGAGCCGGGTCGTCGTTCATCGGCACATGGCCGCAGCCGGGCAGCCGGACGAGGCGCGCGGCGGGCAGGGTGTGCTTGGCGCGGACGCCCTGGCGGCGCAGCAGCAGCCGGTCGCGGCTGCCCCAGGCGACCGTGACGGGAACCGAGGGGATGTCGTCACCGAAGAGGGCGGTCCGGCCCGCGGCCAGGGTCTGGTGGAAGCCGGTGGCCGCGCGCAGCGCGAGCGTCTCGGCGACGACGGCCTCGGGTGACCGGCGGCCGGGCCGCGCGTAGATGGTGCTGGTGAGCACGGTGCGCCCGGCGGCCGTGCGGGAGAGGCGCTCGATCACCGGCACGGGCAGCGACAGGGCGGCGCCGCGCATGGCCCGCAGCGTCCCGAAGGCGTACCGCCGCTCGCCCTCCGACCAGAAGCCGGCGGGGGAGAGGGCGGTGACCGAGCGCACCCGCTTCTCCCGGCCGAGCTCCAGGGCGAGCAGCCCGCCCAGCGAGTTCCCCGCGACGTGCGGCCGCTCGAAGCCGACGGCCTCGCAGAAGGCGCCGAGCACGGGCACGACGGTGGACAGGTCGTACGGGACGCCCTCCGGCAGCCCGTCGGAGGCCCCGAAACCGGGCAGGTCGACGGCGATCACCTCGCGCTCGGCGGCGAGGACGTCCAGCACGGGTTCCCACGCCTGCCAGTGGTGCCCGATGCCGTGGAGCAGCAACAGGGGCTCGCCCGCGCCCCGCCGTTCGTACGCCAGGGACGTGGAGCGGGGACCCGCCGGGGTCTCGATCGTGAACGCGATCCGTGCGGGCATGCGGGCTCCTCGCTTCCTCGTGAACACCGGTGGGGAGTTATTCTTTAGACGTCCCGTCAGTAAGAATTACCGTTCAGTAGCCAGGAGTTCAAGGCCGGAACCGCAAACTGGACAGGACCGGTGGCGTGGGCTGGGATGGACGGGTGCCCACCGACACCGACACCCTCACCGAACTCTTCGAGGAGCACCGTCCGATGCTCCTCGGCGTCGCCTACCGGATGCTCGGCCGCACCGCCGACGCCGAGGACGTCGTCCAGGAGGCCTGGCTGCGCTGGACCGCCGCGGACCGGGACGCCGTCCGCGAGCCGCGCGCCTTCCTCGTACGGATCACCACGCGGCTCGCCATCGACCGCCTCCGCCAGACGCAGGCGCGCCGCGAGTCCTACATCGGCCCCTGGCTCCCCGAACCCGTCGTCACCGACTTCGGCCCCGCCGCCCCCGACAGCGCCGAGCGCGCGCTGCTCGCCGACTCCGTCTCGTTCGCGGTCCTCGTCGTGCTCGAATCCCTCTCCCCACTGGAGCGGGCCGTCTTCGTACTCCGCGAGGCCTTCGGCTTCCCCTACGGGGAGATCGCCACCGCCCTCGACCGCACCGAGGCGGCCGTGCGCCAGCTCGCCGGGCGCGCCAGGCGCCACGTCGACGAGGGCAGACCGCGCTACGACGTCGACCCGGCCGAGCGCCGCGACCTCACCGAACAATTCCTCTCCGCCGCGGCCGGCGGCGACCTCGGCGAGCTCCTCGCGCTCCTCGCCCCGGACGTGCAGCTCGTCGGCGACAGCGGCGGCAAGTCCAAGGCGCCGCTGCGGATCATGGAGTCCGCCGACAAGGTCGGCCGCTTCCTCGCCGCCGTCGCCCGGAACGGCGAGGCCGCGTACGCGGTGCGGTTCCTCGAACTCAACGGCGCCCCGGCCGTCCTCGTCCTCGCCGACGGGAAGCCCGACTCCGTCTTCCAGATCGAGATACGCGACGGCCTCGTCCAGTGCGTCTACATCATCCGCAACCCCGACAAGCTCCAGGGCTTCGCCCGGCTCGCCGACGCCTGACGGAGATCGCGCCAATCGGCCGGAACTCGCCCCGCCTCCCCTCCCGGGAGGCGGGGCTCTTTGCTGCGCGGGGCTCACGAGGGTGCGAACGTCCTGTGAACGATCTAGGTCAGAGGGTCACATTCAGGGACGTCCGACGGAGGATTGGTCTTGACCAAGGGGGTGGCTCGCCTTATGGTCGCAGAGTTAGTGCAGGAACCTTTAATAAACAAGGGCGCGGAAAAACGCCGCGGGACACGGCGAATTGCGGAGGATCAGGGTGGGGACCACGCAGCTGGCATCGGTACCGGAACCGAAGTACCAGCACCTCAAGACAGTGATCGGCGAAGCGCTCGACTCGGACTTCGCCGTCGGGGAGATCCTGCCCAACGAGCGCGAGCTCGCGGCGCGCTTCGGCGTCGCCCGTGCCACGCTCCGCCAGGCCCTGGAGCAGCTGGAGCTGGAAGGCCGCCTGCAGCGCCGCCGCGGCGTCGGCACCACGGTCGCCCCGCCGCGCGTCGGCGTCGACGTCTCCACCACCCAGCACGCCTGGCCCGGCGTCGGCGACGACGTCTGGCAGCCCCAGGACTCCGCGACCGACGTTGCCCCGGCCGCCGTCGCGCGCGTCCTGGAGACCGGCGCCGACGAGCAGCTGCACGTCGTCCGCCGCCTCCGGATCAGCCAGGGCCAGCCGGTCGCGGCCGAGCTGCTCTACGTGCCGGCCGGCTCCGTCCCGGGCCTCAGCGCCATCGACGCGCCCGCCGGCCCCGCCCGTGCCCGCGCCGTCCTCCGCGAACTCCAGCACCTCGCCCTCGACGGCCAGGACCGCTCCGTGGAACTCGGCTCCGCCCGCGCCGACGACGCCAAGGAGCTCGACCGGCTGCCGGGCGCGCCCGTCCTCGTCGTGACGACGCGCTACCTCTCCGCCGGACGCACGGCCGCCGTCTCCGTGGCCACCTACCGCGCCGACACCTGCCGCCTCACCTTCGGCGACTCGGTCGACCTGGTCATGGCCTCGTAACGCCGGAGCCCCGACACCGAGAACACCGGCCCGCCGCCAGGTAACCCCTGGCGGCGGGCCGTGACCGTGCCGTCGCCGGGAACCCCTGGCGGCGGGCCGTGACCGTGCCGTCGCGGGAAACTCCTAGCGGCGGGCCGTGACCGTGCCGTCGCGGGAAACTCCTAGCGGCGGGCCGTGACCGTGCCCTCGACGGCGAAGAGCTGCTCCTCGACGTGGTCGAGCGCGAGTCGCAGGGCGCCCGTGCCCACCGCGGCCTCGCCCAGCAGGGACAGCACCACCCGGGGCGGCCGCAGACAGAACCGCGCCAGCTCCTCGCGCAGCGGCTGGAGCACCCCGTCGAGCCCGGCCGCCCAGCCGCCGACGACCACCAGTTCGGGGTCGATGGCCAGGACCAGGGCCGCCACGTCGTGCACCAGCCGCTGGATGAACCGTTCCACCGCCGCCTCCGCACGCGCGTCGCCCTTGCGGGCCAGCGCGAAGACCTCGGCGACCGCCTGCTCGTCCAGCGGGTGCAGCGGCTCGTCCGTGGTCGAGAGCAGATGCTCGGGGGTGACGCCCCGGCCGAGCAGGTGCAGGGCGCCGATCTCCCCGGCCGCCCCGCCGAAGCCGCGGTGCAGCCGGCCGCCGATCAGCGAGCCCGCGCCGGGGCTCAGGCCGGCGAGCACGAAGACGATGTCGTCGGAGTCGGTCGCGGCACCCTTCCAGTGCTCGGCGACGGCCGCCGCGTTCGCGTCGTTCTCCACGATCACCGGGCAGCGGAAGGAGCGCCGCAGCCGCTCGCCGAGCGCGAGGCCCGTCCAGCCGGGCAGCGCCGTGCCGAGGCGTACGGTGCCGTCGGCCTCCACGATGCCGGGCGTGCCGACGCCGACGGCCCGCAGGTTGGACCGGGCGACCCCGGCCCTGCGCAGCACGTCGGCAACGACCGTACGCACCCGGTCGAGACGCTCGTCCTCGGGCGCCGTCTCCGACACCTCGCGGGACCCGGCGCCGATGATGCGCCCGTCCAGACCGGAGAGCAGGGCGGCCACGCGGTGCGGGCCGATCTCGATGCCGAGCAGGTGACCGGCCTCCGCACGGAAGCGGAACCTCCGCGCCGGACGTCCCTGCCGCCGGGCCTCGCCCTCCTCGGGCGCCGACTCGACGACGAGCCCGCCCTCCATGAGACCCTCGACGACCCCCTCGACCGTGGGCCGCGACAGGCCCGTGATCCGGGTCAGATCCGTGAGCGTGGGCGCGTCGGCGCCGCGCAGCGCATGGAGTACCACCGCGGAGTTGATCCGCCGCAGCAGAGACGGATCCCCGCCGGTCAGCCGCCCCACCGTGTGTCCTCCCAGCTCGTGCACTTCTCAGCCGGATGGTACTCAATGGGTCCGCGCGCGGCGAGTGCCGCCCCCGTGGCCGTCCCGGGCCGGCCGTGCCGGGCCCGCCGCCCGCCTCCTGACGGAACGCCAACTGTCGGTGCCGGCCGCTTTACTGGTCCCATGACCACGGCACGGCACCTGGCGACGATCGACTTACTCCGCACCCGCGCCTTCCCGGCGCGACCGGAGCGATCCGGACCCGTCGAGAGCGGTCCCGGCTTCCACGTCGGGGAGCTCGCGACGAGCGAGGACTTCTGGGAGGACGACGGCACGCGGAGCCTGCTCGTCGAAGAGCAGTACGAGGCGGAGCGGGACGGACTCGCCGCCCTGCTCACGGCCCGCTGGGGCCCGCCGGACGAGGTCGGTCTCTGGTCCGTCCTGGAGCGGACCATGGACGGCGAGGAGATACCGGAGCCCTGGTCCACCCTCAGCAGCCACACGCCGGACGTGACCCTGTGGCGCGTGGACGGACGGTGGATAGGCCTCGGCGTCTCCCACTGGGACAAGGAGCTCCCGTACCAGCTCCTCGCCGTGATCACCGAGGTCGACCCGCCCTAGGGGGTGTCCTGCCGATCAGGGCCGGGCTCGCCAAGGCACCCGCTAGGCGGCCCCGGTCGCCGCCGCCCGCAGCCGGCCGAACTCCTCGGCCATCGTCGCCGCCGTCCAGTGGGCGTTGAGACCGCTCGGGTTGGGCAGCGCCCAGATCCGGGTGGAACCGATCACGCGGTCCTGCGGGCCGATCGTCGCCTTCGGCTCGCCGAAGGCCGTGCGGTACGCCGTGACGCCGACGACCGCGAGCCAGCGCGGCGCCAGCCGCTCCACCTTCTCCACGAGCAGCCGCCCGCCCTCGCGGTACTCCTCGCGGCTCAGCTCGTCGGCCCGCGCGGTCGCCCGCGCCACCACGTTCGTGATGCCGAGACCGTACGTCAGGAGCTCCTCCTGCTCGTCCGGCCGCAGCTGCCTCGGGGTGAACCCCGACAGGTGCAGCACCGGCCAGAAGCGGTTGCCCGGCCGGGCGAAGTGGTGGCCCGTCGCAGCCGTCATCAGACCCGGGTTGATCCCGCAGAAGAGCACGGAAAGGCCGCCCGCCACCACGTCGGGAACGACACGGTCGCGAGCGGCCTCCAGCTCCTGCTGGCTGAACCGGGGAGTCCGGGTCAGAGGATCGCCCCGGGGGTGTAGGCGGCGGCCTCCGGGTGCTGCTTGAGGATCTCCTCGATGCGGGAGACCACCGACGCGACCTGGTCGGCGGCGGCGCCCGTGAAGGACAGCTTGTCCGCCATCAGCTCGTCGAGCTGCGCCCGGTCCAGCGGGATCCGCTCGTCGGCGGCCAGCTTGTCCAGGAGCTCGTTGCGCTCGGCGCCCTGCTCGCGCATGGCGAGGGCGGAGGCGACGGCGTTCTCCTTGATGGCCTCGTGGGCGACCTCGCGGCCCACGCCGGCGCGCACGGCGCCCATGAGGACCTTCGTCGTCGCCAGGAAGGGCAGGTAGCGGTCGAGCTCGCGGGCGACGACTGCCGGGAAGGCGCCGAACTCGTCCAGCACGGTCAGGAAGGTCTCCAGGAGACCGTCGAGCGCGAAGAAGGCGTCCGGCAGCGCGACCCGGCGGACCACGGAGCAGGACACGTCGCCCTCGTTCCACTGGTCGCCGGCCAGCTCGCCGGTCATCGAGGCGTAGCCGCGCAGGATGACCATGAGGCCGTTGACGCGCTCGCAGGAGCGGGTGTTCATCTTGTGCGGCATCGCCGAGGAGCCGACCTGGCCGGGCTTGAAGCCCTCCGTGACCAGCTCGTGGCCCGCCATCAGACGGATCGTCTTGGCGATCGACGAGGGTGCGGCGGCCAGCTGCACCAGCGAGGTGACCACGTCGTAGTCGAGCGAGCGCGGGTAGACCTGACCGACCGAGGTGAAGGCGTGCGCGAAGCCGAGGTGCGCGGCGATCCGCTGCTCCAGGTCGGCCAGCTTGCCGGCGTCGCCGCCGAGCAGGTCCAGCATGTCCTGCGCGGTGCCGACCGGGCCCTTGATGCCGCGCAGCGGGTAGCGGCCGAGCAGCTCCTCCAGGCGGGCGTAGGCCACGAGCAGCTCGTCGGCCGAGGTCGCGAAGCGCTTGCCGAGGGTGGTCGCCTGGGCGGCGACGTTGTGCGAGCGGCCGGCCATGACCAGCTCCGCGTACTCGGCGGAGAGCTTGCCGAGGCGGGCGAGGACGGCGACCGTGCGGTCCCGCACGAGCTCGAGGGAGAGGCGGATCTGGAGCTGCTCGACGTTCTCGGTGAGGTCGCGCGAGGTCATGCCCTTGTGGACGTGCTCGTGGCCGGCGAGGGCGTTGAACTCCTCGATCCGGGCCTTCACGTCGTGCCGGGTGACCTTCTCGCGCTCGGCGATGGAGCCGAGGTCGACCTGGTCGAGAACGCGCTCGTAGTCGGCGAGGGCGGCGTCCGGAACCTCGATCCCGAGGTCCTTCTGCGCACGCAGCACGGCGAGCCACAGCCGGCGCTCCAGCTTCACCTTCTGCTCGGGGGACCAGAGGACGGCGAGCTCCGCGGAGGCGTAGCGGCCGGCCAGAACGTTGGGGATACGGGGCTTCGCAGTCACAGCAGTCACGTGCACAGAGTTTACTGGTGGTTTCTGCAGGCCAGCGCCACGGTCCCGTGTGGAGCTTGCTACGAGACGCAGGTCACGCGCAGGCGTGGGCGCCCCGCTACGGAACGGCCGGGGGTTCGTACGGCAGCAGCTCCGGGCGCTTGGGCGCGCGGCCGTCACCCGACGAGCGGCCGGTCAGGCGCCGTCCGATCCACGGGCCCAGGTGCTCCCTGGCGAAGCGGGCGTCCGCGACCCGGCGGCTCGCCCAGCCTGGCTGTACGGCCGGGGGAAGCGGCGTGCGCCAGTCCTCCTGGGGTGCCAGGCCGAGGGTCTGCCACACGGCCTCGGCGACCCGCCGGTGCCCGTCGGCCGTCAGATGGAGCCGGTCCACGTCCCACAGCCGGGGGTCGCCCAGCGACGGGGCCCCGTACAGGTCGACGACCAGGGCGCCGTGTTCGGCGGCGAGTGCGTCGATGTGGGCGAACAGCTCCTCCATCCGGGGGCGGAAGCGCTCCATGACCGGGCCGTTCCGGCCGGGGCTGCGCATCAGGACGAGCTGCCCGCACGAGGGTGTGAGGCGTTCCACTGCCTCGGTGAGCAGGTCCCGCACCCGGACCATGTCGACCTTGGGGCGCAGGGTGTCGTTGAGACCGCCGACCAGGGTCACCACATCGGCCTTCATGCCTGCGGCCAGGTCGACTTGCTCGTCGACGATCTGCCCGATGAGCTTGCCGCGCACGGCGAGGTTGGCGTAGCGGAAGCCGGGGGCGCGGGCGGCGAGACGGCCCGCGAGGACGTCGGCCCAGCCCCGGTAGGAACCGTCGGCCTTCAGGTCCGACATACCCTCGGTGAAGCTGTCCCCGACGGCGACGAGACTGTTGTACGTGGCATTGATCTTCATGGCGGAGCGATCATACCGTGCGGTATGCGACGGATGCCGTGGAGAACCCGGGAGGGGAAACCCGATGAGCGACGCGCTCCTGAGCACGCTGGCCGAGGCCCTGGCCGAGCTGGTGACGGAGGTCGAGACCTCCGCCGACGAGATCCTCGCACGCGACACGGCCGTGAAGTGGCTGGAGAACACGGCGCAGACCCTGCGCACACTCGGCCCCGCCGACCGCCGCGCCCTCGACGGACTCCTCCGGGAGGCCGCGCTGCGGCATCCGCCCGGCCCCCGGCGCGAGGAGCTCTTGAGCGTGTCCGAGGGCTTCGGCCTCACCGAGGCCCCCCACACCGCCATCTGCGAGGCGGCCCTGGAGAGCGCCCGGCGCTTCGCCGCGACCGTCCGCCCGGCCGACCCGGCGACCCCCGTCCCCACCTGCCCCGGCTGGACCCTCGCGGACCTCACCCGCCACGTCGGCACCGTGCACCGCTGGGCCGAGCACCTCGTACGCACCGGCGCCACCACCCGGGTCCTGGCTCGCGACGTCCCCCTGGACGCGCCGGCCGACCCCGCCGCGTACCCCGGCTGGCTCGCCGCCGGAGCCGAGCGGTTCGCCGCCACCGCGCGCGAGGCCGACCCGGACGCCCCGGTCTGGTCGCCCGGCGCCGACCCGCACGTCCGCCACTACCCCCGCCACGTGCTCTTCGAGACCGTGGTCCACCTCGCCGACGCCGAACTCGCCGTCGCCGGGACGGCGGGACCCCTCGACCCCGGCACGGCAGCGGACGCCATCGACCACTTCCTGGGGAACGCGCCGTACATCCCCCGGATCGCCGAACCGCTGGCCCACCTCGGCCGCGACGGTGCCGTCCTCCGCCTGAGCGCCCGCGACACGGGCGCCGTCTGGACCGTCGCCCTCGGCGGGGGCGGCTTCACCTGGAGCCGGGGGAGCGGCGGTGCCGAGCCGACCGCCGGCGTCGCGGCGGACACCGGGGAGCTGCTGCTCCTGCTGCACCGCCGGTACGGGGCCGACGACCCGCGCTTCACGCACACCGGCGACCGGGACCTGCTCGACGACTGGCTGGCCGCCACCGCGCTGTGACGACGCCCAGCGCGCCGCGCGTTGCGACGCCAGAGGACGCCGGGTTCTGACGGCTCGGGAGGGCACCGGGCTCTGGCGACGCCCAGCGCGCCGCGCGTCACGACGCCGGAGGACGCCGGGTTCTGACGGCTCGGGAGGGCACCGGGCTCTGACGACGCCCAGCGCGCCGCGCTCTGACCACGCCGAGGGGCCCCGGGTGGAAACCCGGGGCCCCTCTCCTTCAGCTCACGGCGTCACGGCGTCACGGCGCCGCCGGGCGCCCCACCAGCTCGCGCAGCACGTCCTCCATCGTCACGAGGCCGGCCGGCTTGCCGTCCTCGTCGAGGACGGCCGCCAGGTGCGTCCGGCTGCGGCGCATCGCGGTGAGGACGTCGTCCAGCGGCGTCGCCGCCCGGACCCGGGCGATCGGCCGCAGCGCCGACACCGGGAACGGCAGGTCGCGCGGGGTGACGTCCAGGGCGTCCTTGACGTGCAGATAGCCCAGGATGCGGCGCTCGGCGTCGAGCATCGGAAAGCGGGAGAAACCGCTCCGCGCCGACAGCGCCTCCAGCTCCTCCGGGGTGGTGCCGACCTGCGCGTACACCACCTTCTCCGCCGGCATCACGACGTCCCGCACGGGACGCCGGCCCAGTTCCAGGGCGTCGTGCAGCCGCTCGGCGGCACGGTCGTCCAGGAGACCCGCGTCGCCCGCGTCGGTGACCATCCGGGCCAGCTCGTCGTCCGAGAAGGTCGCCGAGACCTCACCCTTGACCTCCACCCGCAACAGCTTGAGCAGGGCGTTCGCGAAGGCGTTGATCGCGAAGATCACCGGCCGCAGCGCCCGCGCCAGCGTCACCAGGGGCGGCCCGAGGAGCAGCGCGGAGCGCGTCGGTTCGGCGAGCGCGATGTTCTTCGGCACCATCTCGCCGAGCAGCATGTGCAGATACGTCGCCAGGGCCAGCGCGATCCCGAACGAGATCGTCGCGGCCACGCCGTGCGGCACGCCGACCGCGTCGAAGACCGGTTCGAGGAGATGCTCGATGGCCGGCTCGGCGACGATGCCGAGGACCAGGGTGCAGAGCGTGATGCCGAGCTGCGCCGCCGCGAGCATCGCGGAGACGTGCTCCAGGCCCCAGATGACGCTGCGCGCCCGCCGGTTCCCGGACTCGGCCAGGGGCTCGATCTGACTGCGGCGGACCGAGATCAGGGCGAACTCGGCGCCGACGAAGAAGGCGTTGACGACCAGCGTGAGCAGACCGATCAACAGCTGGATCGCGATCATCGGCCGGCCTCCCCGGACTCGTGCGTGTCGTGCGAGGTGGGGTGCGCGGGGGCGTGCAGCAGCACGCGCGCGGCGCGCCGGCCCGAGGCGTCGACGACGTCGAGCCGCCAGCCGGCCACCTCCACCGTGTCGCCGGCGGTGGGGATGCGGCCCAGCTCCGTCGCGAGGACACCCGCGAGGGTCTCGTACGGGCCGTCCGGCACCCTCAGTCCGATCGTGGCCAGCTGGTCCGTACGGGCGGCGCCGTCGGCGGACCAGAGCGCGCGCCCGTCCGCGTCCTCGCCCGCCTGCGCCAGGTCCGGCGTCTCGTGCGGGTCGTGCTCGTCGCGTACCTCGCCGACGACCTCCTCGACGATGTCCTCCAGGGTGACGACCCCGGCCGTGCCGCCGTACTCGTCGATGACGACGGCCATCGTCTGCTTGCCCGACAGGCGGTCGAGCAGCCGGTCCACGGTGAGCGTCTCGGGGACGAGCAGAGGCTCGCGGAGCATCTCGCCGATCCGGCGGCGGGGCCGCTCCTCGGCCGGTATCGCGAGCACGTCCTTGATGTGGGCGATGCCGACGACCGCGTCGAGGCTGCCCCGGTAGACGGGGAAGCGGGACAGGCCGGTCGCGCGGGTCGCGTTGGCGACGTCCTCGGCGGTGGCCTGCACCTCCAGGGCGGTGACCTGCACGCGGGGCGTCATCACGTTCTCCGCGGTCAGCTCGGACAGGTTGAGGGTACGGACGAACAGCTCGGCCGTGTCCGCCTCCAGGGCGCCCTCCTTCGCGGAGTGCCGGGCGAGCGCCACCAGCTCCTGCGGGGAGCGCGCGGAGGCCAGCTCCTCGGTCGGCTCCATGCCGATGCGGCGCAGGATCCGGTTCGCGGTGTTGTTGAGGTGGCTGATCAGCGGCTTGAAGGCGGCGGTGAACACCCGCTGTGGGGTCGCGACCACCTTCGCGACGGCGAGCGGCGAGGAGATCGCCCAGTTCTTCGGGACCAGCTCGCCGACGACCATCAGGACGACGGTCGAGAGGGCGGTGCCCAGGACGAGGGCGACCGAGGAGGCCACGGAGGACGAGAATCCGAGTGACTCGAGGGGGCCGCTGATCAGCGCGGCGATCGAGGGCTCGGAGAGCATGCCGACGACCAGGTTGGTCACGGTGATGCCCAACTGGGCGCCGGAGAGCTGGAAGGTGAGGGAGCGGACGGCCTTGAGCGCGCTCGCCGCGCCCCGCTCGCTGCGCTCCGCGGCCCTTTCGAGCTCGCCGCGCTCGACCGTGGTCAGCGAGAACTCGGCCGCGACGAACGCGCCGCACGCGAGCGCGAGCAGGAGCGCCACCACGAGCAGAAGCACTTCGGTCATCGGTTCACCTCCGTCCCATGATCAGTCGGCGGGAGGAGGATCGCTCGATGGAGCTGGTCGGAACCAGTGCTACTGGGAGGCTCGCCCATGGGCGGACGCTCACACCTTTCGGTCGTCGGGTCGGGACACCATGGTAAAGGACCGGCAAAGCGGGGTGGTGATCGGCCCGCGGTCACGGGGCGAAGGGCTTCACCCAGCGGCGCCACTGCTCCTGCCGCTCGTATCCGGCGGCCCCCCACGCGGCGTGCGCCGTCTCGTTGGCCACCAGCACCATCGCGTCCGCACGGCGCCCGCCGAGCGCGGCGAAACGATCCTCCGCCGCGCGCAGGAGCGCGGTCGAGATGCCCTGCCGGCGGTGCGAGGGCAGCACGGCGAGCCGGTAGAGCGAGGCCCGCCAGCCGTCCCAGCCGGCGATCACGGACCCCACGATCCGCCCGTCGGGCAGCGTGGCCAGGATCAGCGCCTCGGGATCGCGCTCCAGGAGCCGGGTCACCCCGCGCACGTCGTCCGAGATGGACGTGCCCTCGGCGGACTCCCGCCAGAAGGCCAGGACGGCCTCCGCCTCGTCGGTCAGAGCGGCGCGAATCTTCACATCGATCATGGCCCGAATCCCATCACGCGTCGCGGCGGAGCCGCCAGGGATTACCGCCGTGCCGTCCCCAGGACACAGGGGGAGGACGGCAGCCTCGGGCCCTGCTCCGGGACGTCGAAGGAGCGGTACGAGACGAGGTCGAAGCCCGCCGCCTCGATGGCCGCGAGCGGACTGCGGGAGGTGTGGCAGCCGCCGAAGAGCAGCGGCCAGACCGTGCGGTCGAGGCCCCGCTGCACGCGCGCGAGCCCGGGCGTGTCCGCCACCCCGTGCTCGAAGAACCGCAGCTCGCCGCCGGGCCGCAGGACCCGCCGCAGCTCCGCGAGGACCTCCGGCACGTTCCGGACGGTGCACAGGACCAGCGAGGCCACCGCCGCGTCGAAGGCGCCGTCCGGCCCCGGCAGCGCCTCGGCCGTGCCGGGGAGCACGGTCACCGGGACGTCGGCCCCGCGCGCGGCCTCCTCGGCGAGCCCGCGCAGATGGGGCTCGGGTTCGACGGCCACGACCTCGGTGACCCCGGCCGGGTAGTGCGCGAAGTTCAGACCGTTCCCGGCGCCGATCTCGACGACCCGGCCGGAGAGCCCGGCGAGCAGTTCCGTCCGCAGGGCGCCGAGCCCGCCCCGCGTGTCGGCCGACACGCTGAACCGGGCGTAGAACCGGGCGAACAGCGGATGGTGGACGCGAGGAGCGCGGGACGCCGGACGGTTCGGAGCCATCGGTGCCGCCCCTCAGCCCGTCACGAAGCAGAACTCGTTGCCCTCCGGGTCCCGCATGACCTGGAAGGACCCCTGCTCGTCGGTGACGAGCCCGCCGACCGTGACCGCCCCCAGCGGCAGCACCTCATCGGCCGCCCGTGCCGGATCCGGCACCTCCAGATCGAGATGCAGCCGGTTCTTCGCCGCTTTGCCCTCCGGAACCCGCTGGAAGGCGATCCGTACGAACTCCGGCGGATCCACGTACGACCAGTCGGCGCTCCGGTCGACGGGTTCGCCGCCGAGGAGGCCGGCCCAGAAGCGGACGAGCGCCGCCGGAGCGGCGCAGTCGAAGACGATCTCCTGAACGTGTGCGCGCATACCGTCAGCCTACGGAGATGCGCGCACGCCGTCAGCCTACGGAGAGCGGTGCCGCCTGCGCTCCCGCGAACGCCTCCGCGTCCCACGTGCCGCCGAGCTCCGGCCCCAGCCAGCCACCCGCCGCCGCCCGGAACTCCGCCGGGTCGAGCGCCCCCGACCCCTCCGGTACGGCTCCGAGCAGCGGAGCGCCCGCCGCCTCCGGCAGGTCCGCGAGATTGCAGCGCGCCGCGAGGTCCGGCGCGTCCGGCCAGCTGCCGACGACCACGCCCAGCTGCTCGATCCCACGGGCCCGCAGCGCCTCGGCCGTCAGGGTCGTCGAGTTGAGCGTCCCCAGACCGGCCGGGGCCACCACCAGGACCGGCGCGCCGAGCAGCGCGGCCGCGTCGGCGAGCGTGCCGCCCTCCTCGTCGAAGCGGACGAGCAGCCCGCCCGCGCCCTCCACGAGCACCAGGTCGTGCTCGGCGGCCAGCTTCCGGGCGGCCTCGGCGACCTCCCGGGGGCCGACCGGCGCCATCCCGGCCCGTCGGGCGGCCGTCCCCGGGGCCAGCGGCTCCGGGAAGCGGCCGAGCTCGGCGGAGGCCGCGGCGCCCGAGAGGCGTACGACCTCGTCGGCGTCGCCCTGGTCGTCCGGCCCGACACCCGTCTGCGCGGGTTTCAGGACGGCGACGGAGCGGCCGGCGGCGGTGGCCACGGCGGCGACGGCCGCGGTGACGATCGTCTTGCCGATCTCCGTGCCGGTGCCGCTGATGACGATGATGCGCATGGGGTGTCCTTCCTTGTTCGGTGCGAGGCCTGAGGGTTCAGGCGCGGAAGCCTCTGGCGCCGGCACGGGCGCCGTTCCGTTGTGCCCACCCTCCCCCGAGCTCTCCGCTCCGCTCGAGCAGGGGGGACCCCCATCGCCCTGGGGGCACCTCCCGGACGAAGTCTGGGGGAGGAACGCATGCCACAACGGGGTGGGCACCCCTGTCAGCCTGCTGCCGCAGCCGCCCGTACCGCCGTGCAGATCCGGGCAAGGTCCTCGTCGCTCGTCACGTACGGCGGCATCGTGTAGATCAGGTCGCGGAACGGGCGCAGCCACACGCCCTCCCGGACCGCCGCGCGCGTCGCCGCCGCCATGTCGACCTCGTGGTCGAGCTGGACGACGCCGATCGCGCCGAGCACCCGCACCTCGCGGACGCCCGGCAGGCCGGCCGCCGGGGCGAGCCCGTCCCGCAGACCCGCCTCGATCCGCTTGACCTCGCGCTGCCAGTCCTGGGAGAGCAGCAGGTCGATCGAGGCGAGGGCGACCGCGGAGGCGAGGGGGTTGCCCATGAAGGTCGGCCCGTGCGCCAGGACCGGGACCTCGCCCCGCGAGATCCCGTCGGCGACGCGGCTCGTGCAGAGCGTCGCCGCCATCGACAGGTAGCCGCCGGTCAGCGCCTTGCCCACGCACATCACATCGGGGGAGACGCCGGCCTGGTCGGCCGCGAACAGCGTGCCCGTCCGCCCGAACCCGGTCGCGATCTCGTCGAACACGAGCAGTACGTCGTGCGCGTCGCAGGCCTCCCGCAGCACCCGCAGGTACGCCGGGTCGTGGAAGCGCATGCCGCCCGCGCCCTGCACGACCGGCTCCACGACCACCGCGGCCAGCTCGTGCGCGTGCTCGGCGATCCGGGCGCGCAGCAGCTCCGCGTACGACTCCTCGTACGCGGCCGGCGGCGCGTCCGTGAACACCTGCCGCTGGAGCACTCCCGACCACAGCTCGTGCATCCCGCCCTGCGGGTCGCACACGGACATCGGCTGCCAGGTGTCCCCGTGGTAGCCGCCGCGCCAGGTGAAGAGCCGCTGCTTCTCGGGGCGGCCCAGTGAACGCCAGTACTGCAGGCACATCTTGGCGGCCACCTCGACGGAGACCGAGCCCGAGTCGCTGAGGAACACGTGCCGCAGCGGTTCCGGGGTGATCTCCACGAGCCGGGCGGCGAGCCGGACGGCGGGCTCGTGGGTGAGCCCGCCGAACATGACGTGGCTCATCTTCTCCAGCTGGCCGCGCACCGCCTCGTTGAGCACGGGGTGGTTGTAGCCGTGGACCGCCGACCACCACGAGGACATGCCGTCGATCAACTCGGAGCGGCCCTCGACGGGTTCGGCGAGCCGGAGGCGCACACCGGACGCGGACGCGACGACCAGCGGCTCCGCACGGCCCGGCATGGGGCCGTACGGATGCCAGACGTGCGCCCGGTCCAGGGCGAGGAGCTCGTCGTTACGCATTCGGCGCGAGGTCCGTGCCGGCGCCCCGGCGGCGCACCGCCACCAGGTCGGTGCGGGCCTCGTTCGCCCGGGGCTCTTCGGCGACGGGCGCCGCGTGACCGCCGCAGGGACCGCAGCCGCCGGCCTCCTCCGCGTGCCCACCGCAGCCCGCGCCGTCCGCGGAGGCCTCCGAGCCGCAGCCCGCCGAGGCCATCGAGCCGCAGCCACCCGTCGCACCGGCCGCCGCGAGCGCGTCCGCGCGGTGCTTCGGCAGCGTGGTCGTCCCCGCGCCCTCCACCTCGAAGCCCGCGTCCGCGATCATGTCCAGGTCGGCCTGGCCGGCCTGGCCCTCGCTGGTCAGGTAGTCGCCGAGGAAGATCGAGTTCGCGATGTTCAGCGCCAGCGGCTGCATCGAGCGCAGGTGGACCTCACGGCCGCCGGCGATCCGCACCTCGACGTCGGGGCAGACGAACCGGACCATCGCGAGGATGCGCAGGCAGCGCTGCGGGGTGAGGTTCCACTCCTTGGCGAGCGGGGTGCCCTCGAACGGGATCAGGAAGTTGACCGGCACCGAGTCCGAGTCGAGCTCGCGCAGCGCGTAGACGACGTCGACCAGGTCCTCGTCGGTCTCGCCCATGCCCGCGATCAGACCCGAGCACGCCGACAGACCGGCGGCGTGCGCCTTCTGCACGGTGTCCACACGGTCCGCGTAGGTGTGGGTCTTGGTGATGCCCTCGTACGTCGCCTCGGACGTGTTCAGGTTGTGGTTGTACGCGTCGGCGCCGGCGTCCCGCAGCCGCTCCGCCTGGCCGTCCGAGAGCAGACCGAGGCAGGCGCACACCTCGACGCCCTCGTTCTGCTCCTTGATCGCCTCGATCGTCTTCCCGACGCGCTCCACGTCCCGGTCCGTCGGACCACGGCCGCTGGCCACCAGGCAGACCCGCTTGGCACCGCCCGCGACACCCGCCGCCGCGGCCTGCGAGGCCTCGTCCGGCTTCAGCCACGTGTACTTGAGGATCTCGGCCTTCGAACCGAGCCGCTGCGAGCAGTACGAGCAGTCCTCCGGGCAGAGACCGGACTTCAGGTTGACCAGGTAGTTGAGCTTCACCCGGCGCCCGAACCACTGACGGCGCACCTTTCCGGCGGCCGCCACCACATCGAGCAGTTCGTCGTCGGAGGTCGCCAGGACGGCGAGCGCTTCTTCACGGGTCGGCAGCTCGCGCCGCAGCCCCTTCTCCACCAGCGTGTTCAGCAGGTCCATAACCGCAGATCCTTGCCTACCGCCCACCCCCGGGCCAAGGAGGATCCGAACAAACGCCTCCGATCGAGGTGTGTGGATGACCACATCACGACCTCGGCATCCTCCGGTTAGGGTCTGTGCGCTGCCTACAAAAGGATCGCCGCATGCCACGGGACGACGACGCACGGGCCGCGAGCCCGCGCCGCACCGCCTTCGACTGGACCGACGCCGAGGCGCGCCGCCGGGCCGAGGCCGGTCTCGTCCGGACGCTGCGGCCCCGGGCGGCCGAGTCGGACCTCCTGGACCTGGCGAGCAACGACTACCTCGGCCTCACCCGCCGGCCCGAGGTCACCGAGGCGGCGGCCGAGGCGGCCAGGCGCTGGGGCGCCGGCTCCACCGGCTCGCGGCTCGTCACCGGCACCACCCGGCTGCACACCCGCCTGGAGCGGGAACTCGCCGAGTTCTGCGGCTTCGAGGCGGCCCTCGTCTTCTCCTCCGGCTACACGGCCAACCTGGCCGCGCTCACCGCGCTCGGCGGCCGGGACTCCCTGATCGTCTCCGACGCCTCCAACCACGCCTCGATCGTCGACGGCTGCCGCCTCGCGCGCGCCGAGGCCGCCGTCGTCCCGCACGCCGACCCCGAGGCCGTCGCCAAGACCCTCGACGCGCACCCGGGGCGCCGCGCGCTGGTCGTCAGCGACTCCGTCTTCTCCGTCGACGGCGACAAGGCCCCGCTCCCCGCGCTCGCCGAGGCCTGCCGCGCGCACGGCGCCGGACTCGTCGTCGACGACGCCCACGGCTTCGGCGTCCTCGGCGACGGCGGCCGGGGCGCCCTGCACGAGGCCGGGCTCGCGGGCGACGAGGACGTCGTCGCCACCCTCACCCTCTCGAAGTCCCTCGGCAGCCAGGGCGGCGCCGTCCTCGGCCCGGCCCGGGTGATCGAGCACCTGGTGAACGCGGCCCGCACCTTCATCTTCGACACCGGGCTCGCCCCGGCCGCCGCAGGCGGCGCGCTGGCGAGCCTGCGCCTGATCGCGGCCGAGCCGGGCCTCGCCGAGCGGGCCCGTACCGTCGCCACCACCCTGCACCGGCTCCTGACGGACGCCGGCCTCACCGCGGCCCGGCCCGACGCGGCCGTCGTCTCGGTCCGCGCGCCCTCCCCGGAGGCGGCGCTGCGCTGGGCGGCGGACTGCCGCGAACAGGGTCTGGCGGTCGGCTGCTTCCGGCCCCCGTCCGTCCCCGACGGCATCTCGCGGCTGCGCCTCACGGCCCGGGCCGATCTGACGGACGCGGAGATCGGGCGAGCGGTGGAGACGATCCTGCGGACCGCGCCGGCGGTCTGACGGACCGTCGGGAGGTCCAAGGGCGTTCACGGGCACCAGAGTTCACCGCTTCGGGCGACAGATGGGGACAAATCTTGGTGGAACGCCTGCCGGGGCGGCACCATCGGTGGGACTCTGACGCGAAGCGCGATCCGGGGCGCAGGCTCCGGCGGGAAAGGGACAGGGTCGCCATGGCAGACCACCAGGAAGCATCCGTCACGCTGCCGAGCGATCCCGCGTCGGTCCCCACGGCCCGGCGGTTCGTCGCGGAGGTCCTCGACGGGTGGGGCCTCGACGGGGTCGACGACCTGGCGGACGCGATCCGCCTGATGGTCTCGGAACTGGCCACCAACGCCGTCCTGCACACCTTCGGCCAGTCGCCCACCTTCACGGTCGACGTCCGCCTGGAGCGCGAGGAGCACCTCCACATCGGCGTCACCGACAGCCACCCGCGCTGGCCGCGCCGGCTCCCGGCGGCGGTCCAGCAGGACAACGGCCGGGGCATGGTCATCATCCGCTCCCTGGCGGCGGAGGCGGGCGGCCGCCTCTCGGTCACACCGACCGAGGAGGGCGGCAAGACGGTCTGGATCACCCTTCCCTGGACGGCGGCCCCGCTCGCCCGTCGCTAGCGGGCTCTTCGTACCATCGCCCGATGAGTACCTACGAGGGGATCCACCCCACCGTCCCCGTCCGGGTGGGCGAGCGCGAGGCGGAGATCGACGAGCGGCTCGCGCCCGCGATCGAGGCGATCTGGCGCTCCGGCTTCGACACCTGGACCTGCTGTCAGGACGTCGGCGAGTCCAATGAGAGCTGGGTGGAGAAGCTGCCGCACATGGCGGCGTACGTGGAGTCGCGGCGCGGCTGGATGCTGATCGACTTTCCCGTCGACAGCGGCCTCGCGTTCCTCTCGGCCGTGGCGAACGCCGGCCCCCGCGACGACTTCTACGTCCGGATGACGCACTGGGCCGCCCCCGACGCGTGGCAGGTGGGCATCAAGCCTATGGACGCGGCGATGTTCGACGAGGAGCAGCCCTCGCGCTTCCGTCCGCAGCTCCTCGACGTGAACTTCCCCGGGTACGACCTTCCGGAGCTGACCCGGCGGCTCCACGCGCACGTGGCCGGCGAGCAGGTCCCGCCCGGGCCCGTCGACTGGAGCAGCGTGGGCCGCTGACCCCCTAGGGGGTGAGGGGTCCGGCGGCGCCACCGCACCCCTCACGGACGGACCGCTACGGCTGCCGGATCATCGGACGCGGCCGTAATAGACCTTCGACGTCCAGATCTTGTCGAGCTTCACCCAGGATCCCGTCTTGGGCGAGTGCCAGATCTTGCCGCTGCCGGCGTAGATGCCCACGTGGTAGACGCTCCCGCCGGAGTGGAAGAAGACCAGGTCCCCCTTCTGTCTGCTGGACGCGGAGATGTGCCGGGTCTTGTTGTACTGCTGCTGCGCGGTGCGGGGCAGCGACTTGCCCGCCTTCTTGTACGCGTAGAGCGTCAGACCGGAGCAGTCGAACCGGGTGGGTCCCGTGCTCCCGTACCGGTAGGGGGCTCCCTTCTTGGACGCGGCGACGCTCAGTGCCTTGTTCGCGTATGTCGTCGCTGCCTGGGCCTCGGGTGCCGCACCTGGTGCGAACATCGTGCCGCCGACGGCGGCGAGGGTGAGAGCCGAGACGGCTCCGGCCCGGGACAGCAGGGACGGGACGTGCATCTGCGCAGTCATGCGCAACCCTTCGTCAGCCGCCTGCGAAGGATGACCTGTCGGGTTCGGGCTGGCGAAGATGCCCGGCCGCGGCTGCGGCTTCACCCCAAGGGACGGCCCCGCTGCGGAAACAGCGCGTACGTCCCGTACTGCTCGGGTCCTCCACTCCTGCCGATCCACTCCTGTCGACCAGACATCCGGGACAGCGGCAGGACTCGGCGTCCGCCCGGACCGCCCCGCCGCGGATGGCGGGGGCTTGTCGTCGACAGGGATCTTGACCCACGACATGGGCGAAAACCGAGCTGAAACGGCGATATGTGAGGCTCCTCACGACTGATCCATACGGGTGGACAGACAGCCTTTGTGATCTTCGGAGGTTTGGCCTACGAGCCCCGCACCAGCGGCGGAACGCCCCATTCCGCCAAATGCGTACACCTGTTGCGCAACTCACCCCGCGCATATGTCGACTCGTCGACTACGCCGAACGGGGGAGCGATTCTGCGATCCGTGTCGGCCGTCCGGACCTCGACACGACATGCCGGAATGTCAACTCGCCCGTGTCCGCGGGACGGTGACGCGGTCGGCCCGGCGCTCACCGTCCAACACCCGCAGGGCGCGCGCCAGAGTGTCCGTGTGCACCTCGCTCTCGCCCCGCATATGCATGAGCGTCAGAGCCTCGCGCAGCGCCTCCGCGCGTCCCACCAGGGCCTGCGCCGCTCGTAGGGCCCCATAGGTATGCGTACCCCTGGATGGGTTGATCTTCCCCAGGAGGTCGACGACTTCGAGGTACGCGTCGATCAACTCGCCCTCGGCCCGCGTCAGCGCGGGCAGCGGCGGCAGCTCGGGCACCACGGCCGGCTCACCGCGCCGCGCCGGCGTCGCGCCGGCTCGTGATCACGTGGTCCACCAGGCCGTACGCGACGGCCGACGGCGCGTCCAGGACGGTGAGGCGGTCGATGTCGGCGTCGACCCGCTCCTCGCTCTGCCCGGTGTACTCGGTGAGCATCCCGGCCACCAGGGCGCGCAGCCGGAGCAACTCGCGCGCGTGGATGTCGAGGTCACTCGGCTGCCCCTGGAGGGGCTCGTCCATGGCCGGCTGCCGGAGGGTGATGCGGGCGCCGGGGAGGACGGACCGCTTGCCGGGGGTGCCGGCGGCGAGCAGCACGGCGGCGGTGGACGCGGCCTGACCCAGGCAGGTGGTCTCCACGTCGCAGAAGAGCGACCGCATCGTGTCGTGGATCGCGGTCATGGCGGTGATCGAGCCGCCGGGGGAGTTGATGTAGAGCGCGATGTCCTGGCCGGGGGCCGCGTGGTCGAGGTGCAGGAGCTGGGCGATGACGTCGTTGGCCGAGGTCTCGTCGATGGGTGTGCCGAGGAAGACGATCCGGGATTCGAGGAGCTTCGAGTACGGGTCGAGGGTCCGGGTCCCGAAACTGGTCCGCTCCGTGAACTCGGGCAGGACGTAGCGGGCGTCCATGGGTGAGCACCTCCAGCTGTGTCTGTAAAAAATGTACAGGAAGTACAGGCCGTAAGATGAGGAGCATGACCTACGAGATCCCGGTGACGCAAGCGCGGGCAGAGCTCGCCGACCTCATCAACCGCGTGGTGTACGGCGGCGAGCGCGTCGTCGTCACCCGCCACGGGAAGCCGCTCGTCGCCCTGGTCTCCGCCGCTGACCTGGAAGAACTCGAGGCGGCGGAGAAGCCCGTCGACGAGCAGGTGGTCAGCTCGGTCTCCGCCCTCCGTCCGGTCGACTCCGCTGCCGGCGAACAGCGCCGCTTCGGCATCGCCGCCCACCACCGCGACCCCGGCGCTTCCTGACGCGCCCATCGCAGCAAGAAGCCGCGTACCCCCGTCCGCTACAGCGGGGGTACGCGGCCGTTGTGGGTGCGGGCCTCAGCCCACCGGCACCGGAGCCTGCGCCGGCGCGGCGGCCGCTTCCGCCCCGCGGCGCCGCCCGCCGAGCGCGGTCGCGGTCAGGCCCGCCGCGGCCCAGAGGGAGAGGACGAGGAGCGGGCGGCCCGCCGCCGCGCCCTCGAAGGCGGACACGGACCGGAGCGCCGAGCCGCCGGCGCCCGGCGGCAGCCAACGGCCGAGCGTCCCCGCCCAGGTGGGCAGCAGCTCCGGTGCGCTCGACATCCCCGAGAACGCGTTGCCGAGCAGGATCGTCAGGGCCGCACCGAGTCCGAAGCCGGGCTTGCCGAGCAGCGTGGCGAGTCCCGCGAAGGCCGAGCCGATCGCCAGGACCGTCAGTCCCAGGACCCCCGCCTCCGCCCACCAGTCGCCGGACAGCGCTCCGAGCCAGCTGTCGGCGAGCGCCGCGCCCACGAGCCCGGCGAGTGCCGCCGCGCCCACCATGGTCGCGACCGCCCGGGCCCCGCGCAGTCCGAGCAGGACGGTGGCGGCCCCGGTGGCCGCCCCGGCCAGGGCGAGGGGGAGCAGGCTCGCGCCGAGCACGGCGCCGCGCGGATCGCCCGCCGGTGCGGCGACCACGTCCGTGACCGTGACCGGCGCTCCCGCCGGGGCCTGGGAGGTGACGGCCTCGCGGAGCAGTCCGGCCACGAGGGGGCTCGCCGCCGAGGCGGTGAGGAGTTCCGTTCCGCCCGGGGTGACGACCACGGCGCCGTACACCTCGCGGTCCTCGATGGCGGCCCGCGCGGCGGCGGCGTCCTCGTAGCGGTGGACCTCGAAGGCGCCCTCGTGCCGTCCGAGTCCCCGCTCGACCGCGCCGGCCGCGGCGGCGGGTCCGGCCACGCCGACCGGCAGGTCGCGGGGCGCGATGCGCGCGGCGGGCCAGGCGAAGACCCAGAGGGCGAGGGCGGCGACGACCGGTATCAGTACGAGTACCGCGAGGGTTCTGCGTCCCACGGCTGACGCGGCGGTGGCGGCGGGCATGACGGCCTCGATTCACAGCGAAGGATCGTTCGTTTTACGTGAGCCCCAGCGTGCGCCGCGCCCTGGAAGTTGTCAAGAATGAATATTCGTTTTAGGTTCGGGTGCATGGCACGTGTCTCCCAGGAACACCTCGACGCCCGGCGGCGCCAGATCCTCGACGGCGCGGCGCGCTGCTTCGCCCGCAACGGCTTCCACGCCACGTCCATGCAGGACGTGCTCGCCGAGGTGGGCCTGTCGGCCGGCGCCGTCTACCGATACTTCCGCGGCAAGGAGGAACTGATCGGCGCCATCGCGACCGAGGCCTTCGCCGGGATCCGGGGCGCCTTCGAGGAGGCGTCCCGCGCCACTCCGCCGCCCACCCCCGACGTCCTCCTCGGCGCGGTGCTCCGGCTCTTCCTGGAGGAGCGGATCGAGGGCGCCGACCGGCAGGCCTTCGCGCGCCTGATCATCCAGGTGTGGACCGAGACCCTGCGCAACGAGCGGCTGGCGGAGACCCTCTCCCAGGGCTACGAGGGGATGCGGGTCGCCTGGACGAGTCTGGTGACCGCCTATCGGGAGAGCGGCCTCCTGCACGCCGACGTCCCCGCCGACCACGTGGCCCGCACCCTCATCGCCACCGCCCAGGGCTTCATCGCCCAGCAGGCGCTCTTCGGCGACGTTTCCGTCGAGGTCCTGGAGGACGGGCTGCGTGGCCTGATGTCGATGTCTGCGCCAGGGGGGCGCGCCGAGCCGATCCGATGATCATGAGAATGCAAAGCCTGAGTTAACGAGCCGGAAAAACTTCGGCCCTAACGTGCAATGTCTGACCGTGCACCGCATCTCCGCAGTTCAACAGAGTGTTGACGGTCGGTAGGGTCCCCAGCTGTCCGGGTCCCGTCCCGGTCGACGACTGTGAGGTGGAAGAGTGCAACTGAGCCCGCACGAACAGGAACGCCTGCTCATCCATGTGGCGGCCGACGTGGCCGAGAAGCGCCGGGCCCGTGGCGTGCGGCTCAACCACCCCGAGGCCGTCGCGCTCATCACCTCCCACATCCTGGAAGGCGCCCGGGACGGCCGTACCGTCGCCGAGCTGATGGCCTCCGGGCGCAAGGTGCTCACCCGTGACGAGGTCATGGACGGCATCCCGGAGATGATCCACGACGTCCAGGTCGAGGCCACCTTCCCCGACGGCACCAAGCTCGTCACCGTCCACGACCCCATCGTCTGAACGGGCGGCCGCCGATGATCCCCGGAGAGATCCTGTACGCGGACGGCCCCGTCGCCCTCAACGAGGGCCGCCCCGTCACCCGCCTGACCGTGCTCAACGCCGCCGACCGGCCCGTCCAGGTCGGCTCCCACTACCACTTCGCCGAGGTCAACCCCGGCCTGGACTTCGACCGCGCCGCCGCCCGCGGGCAGCGGCTGCACATCGCCGCCGGGACCGCCGTCCGCTTCGAGCCCGGCATCCCCGTCGAGGTCGAGCTCGTCCCGATCGCGGGCCGCCGGATCGTGCCCGGCCTGCGCGGCGAGACCGCGGGCCCCCTCGATGCCACGGCGAGCGTGGGCCCCCTCGACGCCATCGAAACCGCCGGCTCCCTCGACACCACCGAACAGGACAAGGACGGCGACCGTGCCTGACCTCCACCGCGCCGTCTACGCCGACCTGTTCGGCCCCACCACCGGCGACCGCGTCCGGCTCGCCGACACCGACCTCCTCGTCGAGATCGAGGAGGACCGCTGCGGCGGCCCCGGCCGCGCAGGCGAGGAGGCCGTCTTCGGTGGCGGCAAGGTCGTCCGCGAGTCCATGGGCCAGGCCCGCACCACCCGCGCCGAGGGCGCCCCCGACACCGTCATCACCGGCGCCGTCGTCATCGACCACTGGGGCGTCGTCAAGGCGGACATCGGCATCCGCGACGGGCGGATCACCGCCCTCGGCAAGGCCGGCAACCCCGACACCATGGACGGCGTCCACCCCGACCTGGTCATCGGCCCCGAGACCGAGATCATCGTCGGCAACGGCCGGATCGTCACCGCGGGCGCCGTCGACGCCCACGTCCACTTCATCTCGCCGACCGTCGTCGAGCAGGCGCTCGCCACCGGCGTCACCACCCTCGTCGGCGGCGGCACCGGACCGGCCGAGGGCACCAAGGCGACCACGATCACGCCCGGCCCCTGGCACATGGCCCGGATGTTCGAGGCCCTGGACACCTTCCCCGTCAACATCGGCCTGCTCGGCAAGGGCAACACGACGTCCCGGGAGGCGATGTACTCCCAGCTGCGCGGCGGCGCCCTCGGCTTCAAGATCCACGAGGACTGGGGTGCCACCCCCGCCGTCATCGACGCCTGTCTGGGCGTGTGCGAGGAGACGGGCGCCCAGCTCGCCATCCACACCGACACCCTGAACGAGGCGGGCTTCGTCGGCGACACCCTCGCCGCCATCGCCGGACGCACCATCCACGCGTACCACACCGAGGGCGCCGGCGGCGGGCACGCCCCCGACATCATCACGGTCGTCTCCGAGCCGTACGTCCTGCCCAGCTCGACCAACCCGACCCGGCCGCACACCGTCAACACCATCGAGGAACACCTCGACATGCTGATGGTCTGCCACCACCTCAACCCGGCCGTCCCCGAGGACCTCGCCTTCGCGGAGTCCCGCATCCGGCCCTCCACCATCGCCGCCGAGGACGTCCTGCACGACCTGGGCGCCATCTCGATCATCTCCTCCGACTCCCAGGCCATGGGCCGGATCGGCGAGGTGATCATGCGGACCTGGCAGACCGCCCACGTCATGAAGAAGCGGCGCGGCGCCCTCCCCGGCGACGGCCGCGCCGACAACCACCGGGCCCGCCGCTACGTCGCCAAGTACACGATCAACCCGGCCGTCGCCCAGGGCATGGACCACCTCATCGGCTCGGTCGAGCCCGGCAAGCTCGCCGACCTCGTCCTCTGGGAGCCCGCCTTCTTCGGCGTGAAGCCGCTCATGGTCGTCAAGGGCGGTCAGATCGCGTACGCGCAGATGGGCGACGCCAACGCCTCCATCCCCACGCCCCAGCCGGTGCTGCCCCGCCCGATGTTCGGTGCGCTCGGCCGGGCCGCCGCGGCCGGTTCGGTCAACTTCGTCGCCCAGGCGGCGATCGAGGACGACCTGCCCCGCAAGCTCGGGCTGCACAAGGAGTTCACCGCCATCGGCTCCACCCGGCGGGTGACCAAGGCCGACATGCGCGAGAACGACGCCCTGCCCCGGGTCGAGGTCGACGCCGACACCTTCTCGGTGACCATCGACGGCGAGACGGTCGAGCCGGCCCCCGCCGCCGAACTGCCCATGGCCCAGCGCTACTTCCTCTTCTGATGACACTCTCCGCACTCCTCGTGCTCGCCGACGGGCGGTTCCCCGCCGGCGGGCACGCCCACTCGGGCGGCGCCGAGGCCGCCGTCAAGGCGGGCCGCCTCAAGGACGCCGCCGACCTGGAGTCCTTCTGCCGGGGCCGCCTGCACACCACGGGCCTCACCTCGGCGGCGCTCGCCGCCGGAGCCGCGCACGGCCTCGACCCGTACGAGCTCGACGCGGCGGCCGACGCCCGGACGCCCTCGGCCGCCCTGCGCGCCGCCGCCCGCAGACTCGGCCGCCAGTTGATGCGGGCCGCCCGCGCCACCTGGCCGAGCCCCGAACTCGACGCGCTCGCGGCCGCGTTCCCGCGCGGAGCCCACCAGCCCGTCGTCCTCGGCACCGCCGCGCGGGCCGCCGGACTCGGCCCCGAGGACGCGGCGCACTGCGTCGCGTACGAGACGGTCGGCGGCCCGGCGACCGCGGCCGTCCGTCTGCTCAGCCTCGACCCCTACCAGGCCACCGCCGTCCTCGCCCGCCTCGCCCCCGAGATGGACCAGGTGGCCGCCCGCGCCGCCGCGGCAGCCCGGGAGGGCATCGACGCCCTGCCCGCCGCCTCAGCGCCGCTGCTCGACCTCACCGCCGAGCAGCACGCGGCCTGGCCCGTCCGCCTCTTCGCGTCCTGAGCACCGCCTGAGCAACCCCCGAGCAACCCCCTGAGCACCGCCTGAGCCACCCCCGAGCCCCCCACCCTGATCACCCGGGAGCCCCCATGCACCTCGACCACGGCCACACCCATCACGGCGCCGTCTCCGCCGACGCCCACCGCCCCGACGGCACCCGCCGCGCCCTGCGCATCGGGCTCGGCGGTCCGGTCGGTTCAGGCAAGACCGCCACCGTCGCCGCCCTCTGCCGGGACCTGCGCGAGACCCTCTCCCTCGCCGTCGTCACCAACGACATCTACACCCGTGAGGACGCCGAGTTCCTGCTCCGCAACGCCGTCCTGCCGCCCGAGCGCATCCAGGCCGTGGAGACCGGCGCCTGCCCGCACACCGCCATCCGCGACGACATCTCCGCCAACCTCGAAGCCGTCGAGGACCTGGAGGACACGGTCGGACCGCTCGACCTCATCCTCGTCGAGTCCGGCGGCGACAACCTCACCGCCACCTTCTCCAAGGGGCTCGTCGACGCCCAGATCTTCGTCATCGACGTGGCCGGCGGCGACGACATCCCGCGCAAGGGCGGGCCCGGCGTCACCACCGCCGACCTCCTCGTGATCAACAAGACCGACCTCGCCCCGCACGTCGGCTCCGACCTGGAGCGGATGGCCCGGGACGCCAAGGAGCAGCGCGGCGAACTGCCCGTCGCCTTCACCTCCCTGCGCGGCGAGAACGGCGTCGCGCCCGTCGCCGACTGGGTCCGGGCACAGCTCGCGGCGTGGACCGCGTGAGCCTGCGCGCCACCGCCCGGATCGCCGCCGCCGCCGACGGCGGACTGCCGCTCCTGGTGAGCGACGGCCCCCTCGCCCTGCGCCGCACCCGGGCCGCCGGACCGTACACCCGGGTCACCGTCGTCGGGGCGATGAGCGCCCCGCTCGGCGGTGACCGGCTCGCGATCGAGACCGAGGTACGGGACGGGGCCCGGCTCCTGGTCGACTCGGCCGCCGCCACCCTGGCCCTGCCCGGCCGGAGCGCCGACCCCGCCACGTACGACGTCCGGATCTCCGTCGGCGAGGGAGCGGAACTCCGCTGGCTGCCCGAGCAGCTCGTCTCCGCCGACGGCTCGCACCTGCGGATGCGCACCACCGTCGACCTCGCGCCCACGGCACGGCTCGTCCTTCGCGAGGAACAGGTCCTCGGCCGGCACGGCGAACCGCCCGGCACCCTCACCACCCGCCTCACCGTCCGCCGAGCCGGCCGCCCCCTGCTCGACCAGGAGCTGTCCTTCGGCCCCGGAGCGCCCGGCGGTTGGGACGGCGGCGCGGTCCTCTGCGGCCGACGGGCCACCGGCCAACTCCTCGTCGTCGACCCGGCGTTCGCCGAGAAGCCGGTGGAAGCGCGGCTGTACGGGGAGAACGCCGTGGTCAGCCCGCTCGCCGGACCCGCCGCCCTCGCCACCGCCGTCGCCCCGGACGCGCTCGCGCTGCGCCGGCTCCTCGACGCGGTCTTGTCCGAACTCGCCCCGTTCTGACCCTCTCCCGAAGCTGTACCGCTCAGCGGTACACCGCTCACCGGTTATTGGTTCGGCAAAGAAACACGTGTACGCCCTTTCATCCTGAGCCCCAGGGACGAAAGGATCCCCCGGACACACAGACGCCTTCTGGGGGAGGATCATTGAGACGCACAGCAGTGCTCGGTTCGGCCGGCACTCTGATAGCGGGCACGCTCATGGCGACCGCACTCGCGGCACCGACGGCCGGTGCCGTCACCGGTAACGACCGGGACGACGAGGCGCACGGCGCGACCATCGCCGCCGCCCAGGCCGCCAAGGCCGGAATCGACTGGCAGGACTGCCCGGCAGACTGGGGCATCGCCTCGCCCATCCAGTGTGGCTGGGTCACCGTCCCGGTCGACTACGCCAAGCCCAACGGCAAGAAGATCAAGCTCGCCGTGGACCGCGTCAAGGCCACCGGCACCGCCGGTGAGCGCCAGGGCGCGCTGCTCTACAACCCGGGCGGCCCCGGCGGTTCCGGCCTGCGCTTCCCGAAGCGGGTCACCACCAAGAACCCGATCTGGACGAACACCGCCAAGGCGTACGACTTCGTGGGCTTCGACCCGCGCGGCGTCGGCCACTCGGCGCCCATCTCCTGCGTCGACCCGACCGAGTTCGTCAAGGGTCCGAAGCTCGACCCGGTCCCGGACAGCGAGGCGGACAAGCTCGCCCAGCGCAAGCTGGCCGCCGAGTACGCCAAGGGCTGCGCCGAGAAGAGCGGCGACATGCTGCCCTACATGACGACCCGGAACACCGCGCGTGACCTGGACGTCATCCGGGCCGCGCTCGGCGAGAAGAAGCTCAACTTCATCGGCGTCTCGTACGGCACCTACCTCGGCGCCGTCTACGGCACGCTGTACCCGAACCACGTGCGCCGCATGGTCGTCGACAGCGTGGTCAACCCGGCGAAGCACAACATCTGGTACCAGGCCAACCTGGAACAGGACATCGCCTTCGAGGGTCGTCTGAAGGACTGGATGACCTGGGTCGCCCAGCACGACGCGACCTACCACCTCGGGGACACCCTGGCGGAGGTCCAGCAGCAGTGGGTGACCCTGCGCGCCGCCGCCAAGAAGGCGCCCCTGGGCGGCAAGGTCGGACCGGCCGAGCTCATCGGCTTCTTCCAGAGCGCCCCGTACTACGACTCCTCGTGGGCCCCGGTCGCCGAGGCGTGGAGTGCGTACGCCCAGGGTGACCCGCAGCCGCTGATCGACGGCGCTGCGGCGGACCTCACGGACACGGCCGGCAACATCTCGTCGGAGAACGGCAACGCCGTCTACACCGCCGTCGAGTGCGCCGATGCCGCGTGGCCGACCAACTGGAACAAGTGGAACCGGGACAACTCGGCCCTCCACGAGCAGTACCCGTTCATGACCTGGGCGAACGCCTGGATGAACCTGCCGTGCGCGACCTGGTCCGCACCGCAGCAGAAGCCGACCCAGGTCAAGACCGGCAAGGGCCTGCCGCCGGTGCTCATCGTCCAGTCCGAGCGTGACGCGGCGACGCCGTACGCCGGCGCGGTCGAGCTGCACAAGCGCTTCAAGGGCTCGCGTCTCATCACCGAGAAGAACGCGGGTTCGCACGGCGTCACCGGCCTGGTGAACTCCTGCATCAACCCCAAGGTCGAGACGTACCTGCTCACCGGCAAGGTGGACAGCCAGGACGTGACGTGCGAGCCGCACGCCACGCCCCAGCCGTAACACCCGCACCACAGTGAGGGGCGGTCGCCGCACGGCGGCCGCCCCTCCGCCGTGCGCGGGGTCAGCCGCGCGAGGCCAGCCAGGCGTCCTCCGCCGCGTAGTCGAACCAGTCCTGCCCGTACTTGGCGAGGTTCGGGAACGCCTCCAGCCAGTCCCGGCCCGCGAGCCGTCCCGCCAGCCACTCCACCGTCGCGGGCAGCGACTCCGCGTACCCCACCACCGGCCGGTAGCCCAACTCCCGCTCCGCCGCCGTCATGTCGTACACGATCGGCGCGTCCAGGCCCCACGGCGTCTCACCCACGATGCCCACCGGCGGCGGCCCGTCCACCAGTACCGTCTCGCTCTCCACACCCACGACCGCGTCCACCGCGGCGGCGATCTCCACGACCGTCGGCGCCTCCGGATCGGCGGCGTTCAGCACCCGCGTGCCCGGCCGCGCCGCCGCGAGCCGGATCAGCTCGGCCAGGTTGTCCACGTGCGCCGGATGGAAACGCGACACGCCGCCGTACGCGAGCACCCGCACCGGCCGCCGGTCGAGCGCCCGCTTCACGAAGAACAGCTCGCGCGGCGACCGGCAGTGCGGTCCGTGGATGGCCCCCGCCCGCAGCAGCGTCGTCGGCAGCAGCTCCCCGGCCGCCGTCAGTGCCCGCTCCAGGGCGATCTTCCGGGTGCCGTACGTGCTCTCGCCCGGGGCCACCGTCGCCAGGGACTCCGGGATCGGCACCGGATAGCGCGGGAAACCGTCCGTCTGGTCCTGGGTGTCGAAGCTGCGCCCCTTGTCGTCCTCGTACACCGCCCCGCTGGAGATCACCACCGCCGAGCCGATCCGGTCCGCGAGACCGGTCAACTGGGCGGCGTGCCCCGCGCCGTACGCCACCATGTCCACCAGGACGTCGGTGCCCTCGCCGAGCGCCGACGCCAGCGCGCCCTCCTCGTCCCGGTCCAGCCGGACCGAGCGCACCTCCTCCGCCCATCCCTCGTCCCTGGCGCCGCCCCGGGAGGCGGCCGTCACCTCCCAGCCGTCCGCGACGAGCGCCCGCACGGCCGCCCGCCCCACCTGTCCCGTCGCACCCAGCACGAACGCGTTTCCCTTGGTCATGACCGGGACGCTACGGGCGACCGGGGCGGTGGCCCAGGGGATTGCGCCGTGCGCGGATCCGCCCTCAGCGTTCCCCTCGGGGGAACTTATCGGGGGGTGCGGCGCCACCCGCCTCCGCGGCCTTCACCACCGCCGCGTAGTCGTCCACGTACTCCTGGCCCGACAGCCGCAGGATCTCGTACATGATCTCGTCCGTCACCGCGCGGACCACGGCCTTCTCGCCCGCCGACCCGGCGAACCGCGAGAAGTCCAGCGGCTCGCCGAACCGGATCGTGACCCGGCGGATCCTCGGCACGACCTTCCCCGGCGGCTGGATCTCGAAGGTCCCCACCATCGCGCACGGCACCACCGGGACCCCCGCGGTCAGCGCCATCACCGCCACCCCCACCTTGCCCTTGTACAGCCGCCCGTCGTGCGAACGCGTCCCCTCCGGATAGATCCCCAGCAGCTCGCCGCGGCCGAGGACACCGAGCCCCTCCCGGATCGCCGCCTGCCCGGCCTCCTTCCCGGACCGGTCCACCGGGATCTGCCCGGCGGCCCGGAAGAAGGCGGCCGTCAGCCGGCCCTTGAGACCCGGCCCCGTGAAGTACTCCTGCTTCGCGAGGAAGGTGATCCGCCGGTCCAGGACGACCGGCATCAGGAAGTGGTCGGAGAAGGACAGATGGTTGCCCGCGACGATCGCGGCCCCCTCCTCCGGGATGTGTTCGAGCCCCTCGATCCGCGGCCGGAACAGCAGCCTGAGGAGCGGTCCGAGCAGGACGTGCTTCATCAACTGGTAGAACACCCGCGACCCCCGTTCGTCGTCCGTCACGCCCGTTGTATCCCCGCACGGGCCCGTGGTCCACTGGTGGGGGAGCGTCACATGACAGGCGAGCGCGGGGCCAGGCGCCCCGGCCGCGTCCTCACCGCGCTGCTGTGCGCGCTGACGGCGGCCGGGCTGTACGGCTGCTCCGACTCGGGCCGGCCCGAGCCGAGCCCCACGCCGACCTCCACACCCGCCACGACGCCCGCCACGAAGCCCCCCTCCCTCTCGCCCTTCACCGGTCTCCCCGCGCGGCCCGCCCCCGTCCTGGCCGTGAAGCTCGACAACGTACCGGCCGCCCGCCCGCACACCGGGCTCGGCGCGGCCGACCTCGTCTACGTCGAACAGGTCGAGGGCGGCGTGACCCGCCTCCTGGCCGTCTACTCCTCCCACCTCCCCGACCTCACCGGCCCCGTCCGCAGCGCCCGCGAGTCCGACATCGCGCTGCTCGCCGACTTCGGCCGCCCGGCCCTCGCGTACTCCGGCGCCCAGAGCGCCCTGACCCCCCTGCTCCGGGCCGCACCCCTCGACCTCCTCACGGAGAGCAGCGCACCCCAGGCCTTCCAGCGCTCGGCGCGGCGCCCCGCCCCGCACAACCTCTATCTGCGCCCCGGCCGCGCCCTCGCCGCGGCCCCCGGAGCGGACGACGCCCGGGACATCGGCCTCCGCTTCGGCCCCGCCCCGCCCGGCGGCACCGCCGTCGCGCGGTCGACCGTCCGCTACCCGGCGGCGCGCTACACCTTCACCTGGTCCGCCGCGGACCACGCCTGGCGGGTGGCCATGGACGGCCGCGAGGCCCGCGCCACCGACACCGGCCCGCTCACCCCGGAGACGGTCGTCGTCCAGCGCGTCACGGTCCGCCCGTCCCGCTTCCACGACAAGTTCGGCTCGGTCTCCCCGTACAGCGAGACCGTCGGCACCGGCACCGCGCTCGTCCTGCGCGACGGACGCGCCCACGAGGCGCGCTGGTCCCGCCCGTCGCCCACCTCCGGCACCACCTTCACCACCCCGGACGGCGCGCCCCTGCCCCTCGCCCCGGGCCAGACCTGGATCGTCCTGGCCCCGCGCGCGTAGGAGTGGCTCGGCCGGTCAGCTCGTGGTACCCGGCGGGCGGGGGCGTGGAGCGGGGGGTACGGTGCTGTCCGCCGCCGCCATCCCGATCGTCGCCACGATCAGTACCACCAGGCCGAACCAGAGCCAGCCACTGCTGCCGAGCGCCACCGTGTAGGTCGTCGTCAGCACCAGCGCGGCGCAGGTGAGCACCGTCATCGTCTTCGTGGGACCGGACATGAGCCCGCCCTTCTCCCGACCGAGGCCGTGGAAGCCGTCCAGCCCATCGTGACCCCGCGAGAGGGGCGCGCGCTACTCCCCGGACGCTCCGGCGTGCGCCGGAACGCGAAGCGGGTCCGAGCCGGCGGGCCCTCGAACGCGAAAGGGTCCGGCGCCGCGAGCGGCACCGGACCCTGAGAAGGACCGTGGATCGGGATCCGGAACGTCAGCGGCTCCGCGCCCGCAACGAGGCCAGATACGCGTTGTACGCCTCCAGCTCCTTGTCGCCGTCCCGGTCGGCCGCCCGGTCCAGGCGGACCGCCTGTCGCTGCTCGGAGTGGTACCACTGGTAGACCAGCGCGATCAGGACCAGCACGGAGGGGATCTCGCTGAAGGCCCAGGCGATGCCGCCCGCCGCGTTCTGGTCGGCGAGGGCGTCGATCCCGAGCGAGGCCGGCGGGTTCTTGTACGCCTCCACCAGCGGCTCCGTCGCCATCATCATCGCGATGCCGAAGAACGCGTGGAACGGCATGCCCGCGAACAGCTCCAGCATCCGCATCACGTACCCCGGCCGGTGCGGGCCCGGGTCCACGCCCATGATCGGCCAGAAGAAGACCACGCCGACCATCAGGAAGTGCACCATCATCCCGATGTGCCCGGCCTTCGAGCCCATCAGGAAGTCGAAGAGCGGCGAGAAGTACAGCGCGTACAGGCTCGCGATGAACAGGGAGATGGTGAACGCCGGGTGCGTGATCACCTTCATGTACCGGCTGTGCAGCAGCTTCAGGAGCAGCTCGCGCGGCCCGAGCGAGCCGCGGGCCGCCACCGGCAGCGCCCGCAGCGCGAGGGTCACCGGCGCGCCCAGCAGCAGCAGGATCGGCGACAGCATGGAGATGACCATGTGCTGCACCATGTGCACGCTGAACATGACCATGCCGTAGTCGTTGAGCTTGGTGCACATCACGAGCGCGACGGTCAGCACGCCGACCGTGAAGAGCACCGTCCGGCCGACCGGCCACGCGTCACCGCGCCGCCGCAGCCGCGCCACGCCCCACCCGTACAGACCGAGCGCCGCCAGGCATCCGATCAGGAAGAACAGGTCGGGAGAGAACTCGAGGCCCCGTCCCAGCGTGAACGGCGGCAGATCCGTGGTCATGCCGTGCCCGCTGTGATCCATCCGTACACTCCTGGAGCCCGATTCGCGCTTGTTGTCCGCACCAGACTAGAACCGCCCCCGGCCGCGACTGCGACCGGGGGCGGATGTCACGTACGGGAGTCGTCAGAGCACGCACTCCGCCTCGGCGTACCGGTCGGCCGGGACCGTCTTGAGGGTCTCCACGGCCTGGGCCAGCGGGACCATCGTGATCTCCGTGCCGCGCAGCGCGGTCAGCATGCCGAACTCGCCGCGGTGCGCCGCCTCGACGGCGTGCCAGCCGAAGCGGGTCGCGAGGACGCGGTCGTACGCGGTCGGGGTGCCGCCGCGCTGGACGTGACCCAGGATGACCGGGCGGGCCTCCTTGCCGAGGCGCCCCTCCAGCTCGGCGGAGAGCTGGTTGGCGATCCCGGTGAACCGCTCGTGGCCGTAGATGTCGGTGCCGGCGGTCTTGAAGTCCATCGAGCCCTCGCGCGGCTTCGCGCCCTCGGCGACGACCACGATCGCGAACCGCTTGCCGGCCTCGAAGCGCTCGCCGACCCGGGCGGTCAGCTCGTCGATGTCGAAGGGGCGTTCGGGGACGACGACGGCGTGCGCGCCGGCGGCCATGCCGGAGTGCAGCGCTATCCAGCCGGTGTGGCGGCCCATGACCTCGACGACGAGGACCCGCTGGTGGGACTCGGCGGTGGTCTTCAGCCGGTCGAGGGCCTCGGTGGCGACGGTGACGGCCGTGTCGAAGCCGAAGGTGACGTCGGTGGAGGCGATGTCGTTGTCGATCGTCTTGGGGACGCCGACGATCGGGAGGCCCGCCTCGGAGAGCAGGTTCGCGGCCTTGAGGGTGCCCTCGCCGCCGATCGGGATGATGGCGTCGAGACCGAGGTCGGCGACATGGCCCTTGGCGCGCTCGACGCCGCCGACGAGATGTGCGGGCTGGACCCGCGAGGAGCCGAGGATGGTGCCGCCCCGGGCCAGGATGCCGCCCACCGCGTCGAGATCGAGCTTGCGGTAGTCGCACTCCAGCAGGCCCTTCCACCCGTCGTGGAAGCCGATGACCTCGTCGCCGTGGTCGACGACGGCGCGGTGCACGACGGAACGGATGACAGCGTTCAGACCGGGGCAGTCTCCGCCGGAGGTGAGCACGCCAATGCGCATAGCCCAAAAACCTTTGCAACGTGGGCCGACTCCCGGACCACGTCGTCCGGCTGGATCCCCGCCACCCTATCGCCGCAGGGTGGCGGGGCCGAACCGGATGTCCGCACAGTGGACAACGTACGTTCGTACGAGGGACCGGCGGCGGTGCGCGGATTGACTCAGGCGGGCTGCGTCGCCGCCGCGATGCGCTCGGCGCGCAGGGCCTCGTACCAGCGGTCGTCGGTCGGCGGCAGCGCGTTCACGTCGAGGGCCAGCTTCAGGAGCAGGTCCGCGATCTGCGGGTTGCGGGCCATGACGGGGCCGTGCATGTACGTACCGAAGACGGTGTCGTTGTACGCGCCCTCGGTGCCGTCGCCGGTCCCGTTGCCGTTGCCGTAGACGGTCCGGGCGAAGGGCCGGGCCGTCGGGCCGAGGTGGGTGATGCCCTGGTGGTTCTCGAAACCGGTCAGCTGGGGGAGGCCCAGGCGCGGGTCGATGTCCGCGAGGACGTCGCCGACGCAGCGGGCGCCCTCGCCGCGGGTCGAGATCACGTCGATGAGCCCGAGGCCGGCCTCGCGCTCGCCGAGGTCGTTGATGAACTCGTGGCCCAGGATCTGGTACCCGGCGCAGACCGAGAAGATGATCGCGCCGTTCGAGGCGGCCCGGCTGAGGCCGCCGTCCCGGCGCAGCCGCTCGGCCGCGAGCCGCTGCGGACGGTCCTCGCCGCCGCCGATCAGGTAGATGTCGCCCGAGGTGGGGACCGGCTGGTCGCTGCGGACGTCGACGCGCTCGACGCTCAGACCGCGCTGTTCGGCGCGGCGCTGGACGACGAGGACGTTGCCCTGGTCGCCGTAGGTGCTGAGCAGGTCCGGGTAGACCCAGACCAGGCGCAGGCTGCTGTCACTCATGCTGCAAGTCCTCTACGGGTCAGTTGCCGACGCGGCGGCGGACGTCCTGGAAGGCGGTGTAGTTGGCGATCAGCTCGATCTGCCCGGGCGGGGCCATCGTGACGGCCTCGTCCAGCGTCTCGCAGACGCGGAAGTCCACGCCCGCGACCTCCAGGCGGACCGCCAGGTCCAGCTTCCGGTCGCCGATCACCATGATCGGGTGGCCGGCGAGCCGGCCGTAGTCCACGTCCCACAGCCAGGAGGTGTCCGTGCCGTCGGCGCCCCGCGCGTTCACCGAGAGGATCACCGGTGCGGGCGGCCCGTCGATGAGGGAAAACGTTTCGAGCCAGCCGGCCGGGTTCTTCGCGAGCAGCAGACGCAGGTCGCGGTTCTGGAAGGAGACCACGTCGTAGCGTCCGGCGACCGCCTGCACCTGGTACATGCGCTCCAGGGCCACCTGGGGCGGCACCCCGAAGACCGCGGCGACGGCGGCCGAGGTGGTGGCGTTCGCCTTGTTGGCGCGGCCGGGCAGCTGGAGCCGGATCGGCCAGGCCGAACCGTGCGGGTCGAGCACGTGGTCGCCGCTGAGCGCCCAGCTCGGCGCGGGACGGCGGAAGCCGCACTCGCCGCAGAACCAGTCGTCGCCCGGACGCTGCATCACACCGCCGCAGGCGGGGCACGACCAGGCGTCGTCCTTCCACTCCTGGCCGGCGGCGACCCACACCACGTTCGGGGAGGAGGAGGCGGCCCACACGATGAGCGGGTCGTCGGCGTTGGCGATGACCACGGCCTTGGTGCCGTTGAGGCCCTCGCGCCACTTCTCCGCGAGCATCCGGGTCTCGGCCGCGCGGTCGAGCTGGTCGCGCGAGAGGTTCAGCAGCGCGATCGCCTTGGGCGTGGTGTCCCGTGCGACGCCGGCGAGGTACTTCTCGTCGACCTCGATGACGCCGAACTTGGACTCCGAGCCGCCTGCCAGCGCCGAGGTGATGCCGGCGGGCATGTTGGCGCCCAGGGCGTTCGAGACGACGGGGCCGGCGGCGCGCAGGGCCTCCGCGATCAGCCGGGTCGTCGTCGTCTTGCCGTTCGTCGCCGACACCAGGACGACGTCCAGATGCTGCGCGAGCCGACCGAGCAGGTCCGGGTCGAGCTTCAGCGCCACCCGGCCGCCGATCACCGATCCGCTGCCGCGCCCCGCCGCACGCGACACCGCGGCCGCGGCCTTGCCCGCCGTCACGGCCAGCTTGGCGCGCGGCGACAGCGGCTCTGGATTACCGGGGTGTCCTGACATCGTTCTTGTTCCTCCTTGCGTCGGTCCGGGCTCAGCCTATCGAGATCCGGCCAGCAGCCCGAACAGCGGCACCGCAGAGCGGCCCGCGGAAACCGTGAGGTCACGGCGGACCGTACCCTTACGGCCATGCGAAACCGCCCCATCCCCGGCAGTTCCGGCCTCGTCCGAGCGATGACGCTCCTCGGCGACCCCGTGCTGCACACGCCCTGCGCGCCCGTCACCGACTTCGGACCCGAACTGGCCCGGCTCGTCGAGGACTTGTTCGCCACGATGTACGCGGCGAACGGCGTGGGCCTGGCGGCGAACCAGGTCGGCACGGGCCTGCGGGTCTTCGTGTACGACTGCCCCGACGACGAGGAGAACCGCCACCTGGGCCATGTGGTGAACCCCCGCCTGGTGGAGGCGGACGGCGACGTGATCCGGGGCCCCGAGGGCTGTCTCTCCCTGCCGGGCCTGGAGGCGTCGACGCCCCGCTTCGACCGCGCGGTGGTGGAGGGCGTACGCCTCGACGGCACTCCGGTACGGGTCGAGGGCACGGGTTTCTTCGCCCGCTGCCTCCAGCACGAGACGGACCACCTGGAGGGCGGGGTCTACGCGGACCACGTCACGGGGTGGCGCAAGTCACGTCTGCTGCGCACGATCCGCAAGCAGCCGTGGGGCGGCAAGGCGTCCGTACTGGAGGGAAGTCCCTAGGGGGGTCTGACCATTCCGGTCGGGTCCGGCCCTAGAAGCCGGGCCCGCCCGGGAGGTCGTCCGCCTCGGCGAGGCGGCCCCAGAGCAGGTCGGCCAGGCTCTTGACCAGGTCCGCGCGGGAGCAGGGGCGCTCGCCGAGCCACCAGTCGCCGGCCGCGTGCATCATGCCGACGATGCCGTGGCCCCAGATCCGGGCCTGGGCCTCGGCGGCCGGTCCCAGGTCGACGCGCTCGGCGATGACCTGGCCGAGCTCCTCGCCCATGCGGCGGAGCAGCGGGGCCGAGTGGCGGCCGACGTCGAAGCCCTGCTCGACCTGGCTCGGCTCCTCCGCCGGGTGCATGAGGAAGCGGTAGACCTGGGGCATGGCCTCGATGGAGGCCAGGTAGGTGTCGAGGGTGGACTCGACGCGGCGGCGCCGGTCGGCGGGGGCGTCGAGCGAGGCCCGGAGCGAGGCGAGCAGCGCGTCCGTGTGCCGGGTGGCGAGGGCGCGGTAGAGGCCGCCCTTGTCGCCGAAGTGGCGGTAGAGGATCGGCTTGGTGATGCCGGCCTCGGCGGCGATCGCGTTCATGGACGCCTTGGGGCCGTCCCGGAGCACCACCCGGTCCGCCGCCTCCAGCAGCTCGCGGCGCCGCTGCTCGGCGGGCGTCTGCTGGTCGGTGGTCCGGTGTGCGATGTCCATGTGCGTGTCTCCCCGCCCGTGCGAATTCGTGAGGCTGTCGCAACGTAACACCCGGCCGGGATCCGATGTCGGTCGGGCCGAACCGCTCCCCTGCAGGTTGACAGCCTCTACCCACCGGTAACAGACTGCTGTTACCGCAAGTAACGTCATGCTGGGAGGGAACTATGGGCGAGTTCACGCTCGAACTCAACGAGGACCAGAAGCAGGTCCGCGACTGGCTCCACGGCTTCGCCGCCGATGTGATGCGCCCCGCGGCCGCCGAGTGGGACGAGCGTGAGGAGACTCCCTGGCCGATCATCCAGGAAGCGGCCAAGATCGGCATCTACTCCCTCGATTTCTACGCCCAGCAGTTCTTCGACCCGACCGGCCTCGGCATCCCCATGGCGATGGAGGAGCTGTTCTGGGGCGACGCCGGCATCGCCCTCTCCATCGTCGGCACCGGCCTCGCCGCCGTCGGCGTCCTCGCCAACGGTACAGAGGAGCAGATCGGCACCTGGGTCCCGCAGATGTACGGCGACGCGAACGACGTCAAGGTCGCCGCCTTCTGCTCCTCCGAGCCCGACGCCGGCTCGGACGTCGCCTCCATGCGCACCCGCGCCGTGTACGACGAGGCCAAGGACGAGTGGGTCCTCAACGGCACCAAGACCTGGGCGACCAACGGCGGCATCGCCAACGTCCACGTCGTCGTCGCCGTCGTCGACGCCGAGCTCGGCTCCAAGGGCCACGCCTCCTTCATCGTGCCGCCGAACACCCCCGGCCTCTCCCAGGGCCAGAAGTTCCAGAAGCACGGCATCCGCGCCTCCCACACCGCCGAGGTCGTCCTGGAGGACGTCCGCGTCCCGGGCCACTGCCTCCTCGGCGGCAAGGAGAAGCTCGACGAGCGCCTCGCCCGCGCCCGCGAGAAGGCCAGGGCGGGCGGCGAACGCGTGAAGAACGCCGCCATGGCCACCTTCGAGGCCTCCCGCCCGGCCGTCGGCGCCATGGCCGTCGGCACCGCCCGCGCCGCGTACGAGGTCGCCCTCGACTACGCCAAGACCCGCGTCCAGTTCGGCCGCCCGATCATCGAGAACCAGGGCGTCGCCTTCCAGCTCGCCGACATGGCCACCCAGATCGACGCCGCCCGCCTCCTCGTCTGGCGCGCCTCCTGGATGGCCACCGCCGGCAAGCCCTTCACGGCCGCCGAGGGCTCCATGTCCAAGCTGTACGCGAGCGAGGTCGCCAAGAAGGTCACCGCCCAGGCCATCCAGATCCTCGGCGGCAACGGCTACACCCGCGAGTACCCGGTCGAGCGCATGCACCGCGACGCCGCCATCTACACGATCTTCGAGGGCACGAGCGAGATCCAGCGCATGGTCATCAGCCGCGCGCTCGCGAAGTAGCCGCCGCTCACACCAGGCAGAACTCGTTGCCCTCCGGATCCTGGAGGACCACCGCGTAGTAGTCCATGCCGTTCGGCTCGTCCATCGTGTACAGGACGGTGGCGCCGAGCGCCGTCAGCCGGGCCACCTCGCCGTCCACCCGCTCGCGGCGGAGGGCGAGGGGGACCTCGCGGCCGCCGCCGACCTTCAGGTCGAGATGGAGGCGGTTCTTGACGGTCTTGGGCTCCGGGACCCGCTGGAACCAGATCCGGGGGCCCACGCCCTTCGGGTCGACGATGGACTCCGGGAGCTCCCCGGCGTCCTCGCCGAGCTCGTCCTCCGGCACGCCGATCGCCTCCCAGTACGCCCGCCAGGTGGCGTGCCCGGCGGGCGGCGGGTCGGGGACGTAGCGCAGGGCGTCCAGCCAGAAGGGCACCAGGCGCTGCGGTTCGGCGCAGTCGATGGTCAGTTGCAGTGTCAGCTCGGGTCGTTCCATGGGAACGAGCCTCCCAGACGCCACTGACAGTGGCCTCTTTCGAGCCAACCGGCCAGATCCAGTCGGGTGTTCATGCGTACCTACCGGTGAGTCACCACCTGCGGAAGAATCGTTGCGCACGCGACGATCGAGGGGGAACCGTTCATGGCCGTCACCACAGGTACCGAGGCACCCGAACTCGCGGGACTACCGCTGCTCGGCTCCATGTTCGACCTCAAGAACGACTCGCTGGGCACCTTCCTGCGCGCCCGGCGCGAGCACGGCGACGTCGTGAAGATCACCGCGGGCCCGCCCGGGATCCGCGCCACCGTCTACGGCGTCTTCTCCGCCGAGGGCGCCCAGCAGGTCCTCGCCGGGGAGTCGGCCAACTTCCGCAAGGACAACGCCTTCTACCAGGAGGTCCGCGAGTCCTTCGGCAACGGCCTGCTCACCAGCCAGGACGAGGACTACCTCCGCCAGCGGCGCCTCGTCCAGCCGCTCTTCACCAAGCGCCGCGTCGACGGCTACGCCGCGGCCATAGCAGCGGAGGTCGGCACCCTCACCGGCGAATGGCAGGACGGCGGCGCCGGGACCGTCGACGTCCTCCACGAGATGACCCGGCTCGCCCTGCGCGCGGTCGCCCGCATCCTCTTCGGCACCGACGTCGACACGGCCGTCGAGATCGTCGAACGCAGCTTCCCCGATGTCGGCGCCTACGTGCTGAGCCGCGGCTACTCCCCGCTCAAGGTGCCCCGTGACTGGCCCACCCCCGGCAACCGCAGGGCCGCCGCCGTCCACGAGGCGCTGTACGAGGTCTGCGACCGGATCATCGCCGAGCGGCGCCGCTCCGGCCGGGCCTCCGCCGAGGGCGACGACCTCCTCACCCTCCTCGTCGAGGCCGAGAGCGCCGAGGACGGCAGCTTCGACGCCACCGAGCTGCGCGAGCAGGTCCTCGTCTTCCTGCTCGCCGGCCACGAGACCACCGCCACCTCCCTCGGCTTCGCCCTCCACCTCCTCGGCCGCCACCCCGAGGTGCTGAAGCGGGCCCACGAGGAGGTCGACCAGGTCCTCGGCGGCCGCACCCCCGGCGCCGCCGACCTCGACGCGCTGCCCTACGTCACCCGGGTCCTCAAGGAGGCCATGCGCCTCTACCCCGCCGCCCCCGTCATCGGGCGCCGCGCCGTCGCCGCCACCGAGGTCGGCGGCGTCACCATCCCGGCGGGCGCGGACGTCATCGTCGCCCCCTGGGTCACCCACCGGCACCCCGCCTACTGGGACGACGCGGAGCGCTTCGACCCGGACCGCTTCACGCCCGAGGCGGAGGCGGCCCGCCCCCGGTACGCCTGGTTCCCCTTCGGCGGGGGGCCGCGCGCCTGCATCGGCCAGCACTTCTCGATGCTGGAGTCGGTGATCGCCCTGGCGATGATCCTCCAGAAGTACGGCTTCGAGGCCATCGACACCGAGGTGCCCGTCAGCTCCGCCATCACCCTCCAGGTGGCGGGCCCGGCCCGCTGCCGCCTGGTGCCGAGGACGGCGTAGCCGCTCCCCGTACGGGAGCGGCCCGACCGGGGCCGCTCCCGTCGCCCGCGCCCTACGGCCGGGTCGCGACGACGATCGTCGCCCACCACTCCTCGGAGGTGACGACCCGCGGCGTGAGACCGGCCGCGGACATCACCGCGAGGGCCGTCTCCGCCTGCCGCTCGCTCGTCTCCACCAGCAGGTGGCCGCCCGGCGCCAGCCACTCCGGCGCCTCGGCGGCGACCCGCCGCAGCACGTCGAGCCCGTCCGACCCGCCGTCGAGCGTCACGAGCGGCTCGTGGTCGCGGGCCTCGGGCGGCAGCAGGCCGATCTCCTCGGTCGGTACGTACGGCACGTTGGCGACCAGGACCCCGACCCGCCCCCGCAGCTCGCGCGGCAGCGGGGCGAAGAGGTCACCCTCGTACACCCGGCCGCCGCGCGGCTCCACGTTCCGCCGGGCGCAGCGGACCGCCGCCGGCTCGATGTCCGAGGCATGCACCTCCGCGCCCTCGATCTCGGCGAGCAGCACCGCGCCCGCCGCGCCGGAGCCGCAGCACAGGTCGACGCAGACGGCGCCCGGCCGGGCCAGCTCCACCGCGTGCCCGACGAGGAACTCCGTACGCCGCCGGGGCACGAAGACCCCGCCGTCGACCTCTATCCGCAGTCCGGCGAACTCGGCCCACCCCACGACGTGCTCCAGGGGCAGGCCGGAGGCCCGCCGCTCGACCATCAGGTCGAGCTCGGCGGGCCCGGCGGCCGTCGCGAGGAGCATCTCCGCCTCTTCCTCGGCGAAGACGCACCCGGCGGCCCGGAGCCGTTCGACAACCCCCAGGTCAGACAAGCTGCGCCTCGATCGCGGCCACGACCTCGGGGGCCTCCGGCTCGGTGCGCGGACGGAAACGGATGACCCGGCCGTCACGGCCGATGAGGAACTTCTCGAAGTTCCACTGCACGTCACCGGCCTCGCCCTCGGCGTCGGCGGTCTTCACCAGCTCCGAGTAGAGCGGGTGGCGGCCGTCACCGTTGACGTCCGTCTTCTCCAGGAGGGGGAAGGACACCCCGTACGTCGCCGAGCAGAAGGTCGCGATCTCGTCGGAGCTGCCCGGCTCCTGGCCCGCGAACTGGTTGCAGGGCACTCCGAGCACGGTGAAGCCGCGCTCCCCGTACTCCTTCTGCAGCCGCTCCAGACCCGCGTACTGCGGGGTCAGACCGCACTTGGAGGCGACGTTCACGACCAGGACCGCACGGTCCCGGTAGTCGGCAAGCGAGACCGGCTCACCGGTCAGGGTCTTCAGGGGGATGTCGTACAGGCTCATGGACTGCTCCTCGTCGGAATAGGGTTTGATCTCAGCATGGGAGACGAACCACTGGCAATCGCGATCGATTCCACGCCCGGGGAAGGACCGCGCCGGGTGCACTGCCGCCTCTGCGGCCGCCCCCTGACCGGCGCGGACTCGCGGCGCACGGGCCTCGGCCCCACCTGCGACGCCAAGCTGCACCCCCCGGCCCCGGACATCCGCACCCGCCGCCACGAGGTGGAGCAGGACACCCTCCCGGGCCTGGACCCGTCAGCCGGCTGAGGCGATCAGCTCGGAGTAGGCCACCCACCGCTCCTCCGGGGCGAGCGCGAGCAGCGCGACCTTCCGGCCGAGCAGCGGATCGGCGTGCCCGGCGAGCCGGGGCACGGCGTGCTCGACGAGCCAGGCCTGGAGCTCCGGCAGCAGCGCCTCGCCGTCCATGTCCCAGGGCAGGACGAACGGATCGTCCTGGAGCAGTTCGTCGATCCGGTACGCCACCCACTCGCCGAGGTGCCGATCCTCGGCACCGCCCCGGGGCGCGGCGGCCCAGACGTCCAGCAGAGGCCCCATCGAGCCATGGACGTCCAGGCACAGTTCCCAGACGGCCCCCACGGCGTACATGGGCTCCGGGTCGGCGAGTGTCTCCCGCCACCACACGTGGAGGAAGTCCTCGATCGCCTCCGCCTGCTCGGACGGCCAGTCCCGCCAGGCGGTGCGTCCGAGCCCCGTGGGCACGTACCCCGTCCCGGAGAACCGCCCTGCCGCCACGAAGGCGAGGAACTCCGGCAGCAAACGCCGGACCACGGCCGGATGGTCGTCGAAGTGGCTGGGCACCTCGTGGAAGAACTGCCGCACCAGATCGTCACCCAGGGGTGCTCTCGGCACCGCGAGCAGCGCCAGCTCCTCGGCGCCGTAGCAGTGGAGACAGCCCTCGGCGGGCGCGGTCATCCCGCCGAAGACGGCGTCGACGCGGCGCAGGGCGGAGGCAAGGGCGGGAGGGATCACGGCGTGGTCCTGACGGGACTCCGCCGACGCGATGCGCCGGGCGAAGATCGCGACGTTACCAGCCGTCAAAACCGTTGGGCCACAGGTTTCGTGACCCGCCAGGGTGAGCCGCGATGAGACAGAAACCCGAGCGACCGGAGTCCTGAACCATGTCCACCCTGCGCGTCACCGCCGAAGTCCTGACCGTCCATCCGCATCCGAACGCCGACGCCCTCGAACTCGCTCAGGTCGGGCTCTACCGGGCCGTCGTCGCCAAGGGGGTCTACCGGACGGGGGATGTCGCCGTCTACATCCCCGAGCAGGCCGTGCTGCCCCTGGCGCTCGTCGAGGAGCTGGGTCTGACCGGGCGGCTCGCCGGAGGGAACTCGGACCGGGTGAAGGCGGTGCGGCTGCGTGGCGAGTTGTCGCAGGGGATCGTGTGCCGGCCCGATGCGCTCGCCGGCACCGACCTGGAGCGGGCCGCGGCCGAGGGGGCCGATTTCGCGGAGGTGCTCGGGATCACCAAGTGGGTGCCGCCGATACCGCCGACGATGAACGGGGACGTGGAGGCAGCGCCCGACCTGCTGCCGTGGGTCGACATCGAGAACCTCCAGCGCCATCCGGACGTGTTCGCGCCCGGCGAGCCCGTCGTCCTGACGGAGAAGCTCCACGGCTCGGCCTGCCTGCTGACCTTCCACGCCGATGAGGGGCGCGTCCAGGTCTCCTCGAAGGGGTTCGGGGCGAAGGGCCTCGCGCTCCAGGAGGACCCGCGCAACCTGTACTGGCGGGCCGTCCACGGCCACGACCTCGCCGCCGTCGCCGAGCGGCTCGCGAAGCGCCTCGGCGCCCGCCGGGTCGGTCTCTTCGGCGAGGTGTACGGCTCCGGCGTGCAGGACCTCGCCTACGGCGCCGACGCCCGCTCCGAGTCCGTCGGCTATGCCCTCTTCGACGTGTCCGCCGAGATCGGGGGACAGGTGCGCTGGCTGGACCCGGAGGAGGTGTTCCAGCCCGGTGAGGTTCCGCTCGTGCCGCGGCTGTACTCCGGACCGTACGACCTCGACACGGTCCTGGCGCACGCGAGCGGCCGGGAGACCGTGTCCGGCCGTGAGGCGCACCTGCGGGAGGGCGTCGTCATCCGGCCCGTGGCCGAGCGGTACAGCCCGGTCGTCGGCGGCCGGGCCATCGCCAAGGCGGTCAGCCCGGCCTACCTGACCCGCAAGGGCGGCACCGAGTACGAGTGACCGGGGGAGGTCAGAGCTTCCTGAACAGGCCCTCCTGGACCACCGACACCAGAAGCCTGCCCTCGCGGTCGTAGATCCGGCCCCGCGCGAGTCCCCGGCCGCCCGTGGCGATCGGGGACTCCTGGTCGTACAGGAACCACTCGTCCGCCCGGAACGGCCGGTGGAACCACATCGCGTGGTCCAGCGACGCCATGTCGAAGCCGCGCGGCCCCCACAGCGGCTCCACGGGGATCCGGACCGCGTCCAGGAGCGTCATGTCCGAGGCGTACGTCAGGGCGCAGGTGTGGACCAGCGGGTCGTCGCCCAGCGGCCCGACGGCCCGCATCCACACCGCGGAGCGCGGGTCCGCGCCCTTGACCTCGTCCACGGTCCAGCGCAGCCGGTCCACGTACCGGATGTCGAAGGGCATCCGGCGGGCCATCCGGTCCAGGGACTCCGGCAGCGCGCCCAGGTGTTCGCGGACCTCGTCCGCGAGGTTCGGCAGGGTCTCCGGGTCCGTCAGGTGCCGCGGCGGCAGCTGGTGCTCGAAGGCGCCCTCCTCCGGCTTGTGGAAGGAGGCCGTCAGATTGAAGACCGTCCGGCCCTCCTGCACCGCCGTGACCCGCCGGGTCGTGAACGAGCGCCCGTCCCGCACCCGCTCCACCTGGTACACGATCGGCACGCCCGGCCGGCCCGGCCGGAGGAAGTAGGCGTGCAGCGAGTGCACCGGCCGGTCGCCCTCCGTGGTGCGGCCGGCCGCCACCAGGGCCTGCCCGGCGACCTGCCCGCCGAAGACCCGTTGCAGCGACTCCTGCGGGCTGCGCCCGCGGAAGATGTCGACCTCGATCCGCTCCAGGTCGAGCAGATCCACGAGCCTCTCGGCGGGGTTGGTCACCTCTGAACTCCTCTACAGCTGTCCGACGGACGTCACGCGGACCACCGCCCGGCCCTCTTCGTCGGAGGCCGCGAGGTCCACCTCCGCGCTGATGCCCCAGTCATGGTCGCCGTTCGGGTCGGCGAAGGTCTGCCGGACGCGCCACAGACCGTGCGCCGCGTCCTCCTCGATCGAGAGCAGCTTCGGGCCGCGCGCGTCCGGACCCGTGCCCAGGTCGTCGTACTCGTCCCAGTAGGCGTCCATCGCCTCGCCCCACGCGTCCGCGTCCCAGCCGGACTCGGCGTCCAGCTCGCCCAGCGCGTCCACGTTGTCGAGAGCCGCCAGCTCCACCCGGCGGAACATCGCGTTGCGCACCAGGACCCGGAAGGCGCGGGCGTTCGCCGTGACCGGCTTGACCTGGTCGGCCTTCTCCTGGGCCTCCTCCGCCGTCTGGACCTCCGGGTTGGCCAGCTGCTCCCACTCGTCGAGCAGCGAGGAGTCCACCTGGCGCACCATCTCGCCCAGCCAGGCGATCAGGTCCTCCAGGTCCTCGGTCTTCAGGTCGTCCGGAATGGTGTGGTCGAGCGCCTTGTACGCGCTCGCCAGGTACCGCAGGACGATGCCCTCGGTCCGCGCCAGCTCGTACCAGGAGGTGAACTCCGTGAAGGTCAGCGCCCGTTCGTACATGTCACGGATGACCGACTTCGGCGACACCGGGTGGTCGCCGACCCACGGGTGCGACTTCCGGTAGACGTTGTACGCGTGCCAGAGCAGCTCCTCCAGCGGCTTCGGGTACGAGATGTCCTGGAGCCGCTCCATCCGCTCCTCGTACTCGACGCCGTCCGCCTTCATCTGCCCGACGGCCTCCCCGCGCGCCTTGTTCTGCATCGCGTGGAGGATCTGGCGCGGGTCGTCGAGCGTCGACTCGACGACGGACACCATGTCCAGGGCGTACGAGGGGGACTCCGGGTCGAGCAGGTCGAAGGCGGCGAGCGCGAACGTCGACAGCGGCTGGTTCAGCGCGAAGTCCTGCTGGAGGTCGACCGTGAGCCGGATCGTGCGGCCCTCGGCGTCCGGGGTGTCCAGCTGCTCCACCACGCCGCCGTCGAGCAGCGAGCGGTAGATCGCGATGGCCCGGCGGATGTGCCGCAGCTGGGCCTTGCGCGGCTCGTGGTTGTCCTCCAGGAGCTTGCGCATCGCCTCGAAGGCGTTCCCCGGGCGGGCGATCACCGAGAGCAGCATGATGTTGGTGACCTTGAAGCGGGAGGTCAGCGGCTCCGGCTCGGCGGCGATGAGCTTCTCGAAGGTCGTGTCGCTCCAGGCGACGAAGCCCTCGGGGGCCTTCTTGCGGACCACCTTGCGGCGCTTCTTCGGGTCGTCGCCGGCCTTCGCGAGCGCCTTCTCGTTCTCGATGACGTGCTCGGGGGCCTGCGCCACCACGAAGCCGGCGGTGTCGAAGCCGGCCCGGCCGGCCCGGCCCGCGATCTGGTGGAACTCACGGGCGCGCAGGGTGCGCACCCGGTTGCCGTCGTACTTGGTGAGGGCGGTGAAGAGCACCGTGCGGATCGGCACGTTCACGCCGACGCCGAGGGTGTCCGTCCCGCAGATCACCTTCAGCAGGCCCGCCTGCGCCAGCTTCTCGACGAGCCGCCGGTACTTCGGCAGCATGCCCGCGTGGTGCACGCCGATGCCGTGGCGGACGTACCGCGAGAGGTTCTGGCCGAACTTGGTGGTGAAGCGGAAGTTGCCGATCAGCTCGGCGATCTGGTCCTTCTCCTCGCGCGTGCACATGTTGATGCTCATCAGCGACTGCGCGCGCTCGACGGCCTGCGCCTGGGTGAAGTGCACGATGTAGACGGGCGCCTGCTTGGTCTCCAGGAGCTCCGTCAGGGTGTCCGTGATGGGCGTGAGCCGGTACTCGTACGAGAGCGGCACCGGCCGGGTCGCCGAGCGGACCACCGAGGTCGGCTTGCCCGTGCGCCGGGTCAGGTCCTTCTCGAACATCGACACGTCGCCGAGCGTCGCCGACATGAGGATGAACTGCGCCTGGGGGAGTTCGAGCAGCGGGATCTGCCAGGCCCAGCCGCGGTCCTGCTCGGCGTAGAAGTGGAACTCGTCCATGACGACCTGGCCGATGTCGGCGTACTTGCCGTCCCGCAGGGCGATCGAGGCGAGGACCTCCGCCGTACAGCAGATGATCGGGGCGTCCGCGTTCACGGAGGCGTCTCCGGTCAGCATGCCGACGTTCTCGGTGCCGAAGAGCTTGCACAGGTCGAAGAACTTCTCCGACACCAGCGCCTTGATCGGCGCGGTGTAGAAGGTCACCTGGTCATTGGCGAGCGCCGCGAAGTGCGCACCCGCCGCGACCAGCGACTTTCCCGATCCGGTGGGTGTGGACAAGATCACGTTGGCCCCGGAGACGACCTCGATCAGCGCCTCTTCCTGGGCCGGGTAGAGCGTGATGCCCCGGTCCTCGGCCCAGGAGGAGAAGGCCTCGAAGAGGGCGTCGGGGTCGGCGGTCGGCGGCAGCTGATCGATAAGGGTCACGCCCCCATCTTGCCCGCATTCCGTTCGGATGAGGGAACCGGCCATCATCAGTCTTGATCACGGACGATAGGCTCGTCCGTCGACCGGTCGTCAACTGAGCGCCGGCAGGGGAGAAACGGGGCGGGCCAACCATGATGGGACCGGCGCACTCACTGTCCGGAGCTGCGGCCTGGCTGGGCGTCGGAGCGGCCGCGGCCGCCTTCGACCACCCGATGCCGTGGCCGGTTCTCGTCGTCGGCGCGCTCCTCTGCGCGGGCGCGGCCCTCGCGCCCGACCTCGACCACAAGTCGGCGACCATCTCCCGCGCCTTCGGTCCCGTCTCCCGGGGGCTCTGCGAGATCGTCGACAAGCTGTCGTACGCCGTCTACAAGGCCACCCGATCCTCCGCCGACCCGCGCAGGTCCGGCGGGCACCGGACCCTCACCCACACCTGGCTCTGGGCGGTCCTGATCGGCGCCGGGGCCTCCGTCGCGGCCGTCACCGGCGGCCGCTGGGCCGTCCTCGCGATCCTCTTCGTGCACCTCGTCCTCGCCGTGGAAGGCCTGCTGTGGCGGGCGGCCCGGATGTCCAGCGACGTCCTGGTCTGGCTGCTCGGCGCCACAAGCGCCTGGATCCTCGCGGGCGTCCTCGACAAGCCCGGCAACGGCGCGGACTGGTTCTTCACCGGCCCCGGCCAGGAGTACCTGTGGCTGGGCCTGCCCATCGTCCTCGGCGCCCTCGTGCACGACATCGGCGACGCCCTGACCGTCTCGGGCTGCCCGATCCTCTGGCCCATCCCCGTGGGCCGCAAGCGCTGGTACCCGATCGGCCCGCCGAAGGGCTTGCGCTTCCGGGCCGGCAGCTGGGTCGAGCTCAAGGTCCTGATGCCCGTCTTCATGCTCCTGGGCGGCGTCGGCGGGGCCTCGGCGCTGGGGTTCTTCTAGCGACTCGTGGCTGTCGCCGGTCAGCCGTCCGTACTCCTGCCGGTGCGCGGAACACCGAGGGTCGTCACCAGGCGGGACAGTTCCTCCTGGAAGAGCTTGTCCGGGCTCGCCGTCTGGCGGCCCAGGTGGCCGTACACCTCCAGGGCCACCAGTCCGTGCAGGTGGCCCCAGAGGCGCAGCGCCAGGGCCACACCGGCGGGCGGCAGGTCGGGGAAGGCCGGGCGCACCTTGTCGAGGAGTCCGGCGTCGAAGTCCGACCAGGTGAACGCGCTGTCCCGGTAGAGGGTTTCGGCGTACGGCCAGGCCGCCGCGGCGAGTCCGGCGAGCCCGGTGCACACCCGGCGGGCCGCGTCCGGGGCGGGGCCCGCCTCGGGGGCGCGGTAGCCGGGCACGGGGTCGCCGTAGACGAGGCGGAAGCCCTCGGGGTTCGTCAGGGCCCAGGCGCGGAACGCGCGGGCCCAGGCCAGGATCCGGGCGGCCGGGTCCTCCGCGGGGGCGGTGGCCCAGGCCGTCTCCACCGCGTCGGCGAGCGCCGAGTACACGTCGTCGATGAGTGTGGTGACCAGGTCGTCGCGGGTGGCGAAGTAGCCGTAGATCGCGTTGGCCGTCATGCCCATCTCGCGGGCGATGGCCCGCAGGGTGATGGCGTCGGGGCCGCCGGATGCCATCAGACGCAGGGCCGTGTCCTTGATCTCGGCCGTGGTCTCGGCCCGTAGCCGCTCGCGGCGTCCCCGTGCGGCCGGAGCAGTCCCGCTCCGTGTGTCCGATGTTCCGCTCATGCGGCCACCCTATCGGTTCCTTGGCGGGTGTATGGAAACTGCACGCCGTGAACTTCACGGCGTATAGTTTTTTCACGGCGTCACGTCAGATGTGATCACAGGGGAGAGTCATGCACATCGGAGTCATCGGAGCCACCGGCACCATCGGCAGCCGCGTCGTCGCGGAGGCACTGGAGCGCGGGCACCACATCAGGGCCTTCAGCCGCGACGCCACCGAGGCGGCGGCAGGGGAGACCCGCCGGAACATCACCTGGGCGAGCCTCGACGTCCTCGACCCCGAGGCCGTAGCCGCCGCCCTGCCCGGACTCGACGTCCTCGTCAGCGCCTTCCAGCCCGGGAACGCCGCCCGCGACCTCGCGGACACCGTGCGCCGCTCCATCGCCGACGCGGGCGTCTACGTCACCGCGGCGCGGGCCCTGCTCAAGGCGCTGGAGAACCACCCCAGGACCCGGCTGATCGTGATCGGCGGCGCGGGCAGTCTGGAGGTCGAACCCGGAGTGGTCCTCGCCGACGCGGAGGACCGTCTCCACGAGACCCTCGACGCGGTGGGCCTGCCGCGTGACTACGCGTCAGCGGTACGAGGCCACCGGGACGCCCTGGACGTGCTGCGCACCTCGAACCGCCGGTGGACCTACTTCAGCCCCGCCGAGGACATCGCGCCCGGCGAGCGCACCGGCCGCTTCCGCATCGGCGAGGACCAGCCGGTCCGTGACGCCGAGGGCCGCAGCCGCGTCTCGGCGGAGGACGCGGCCGTCGCCCTCGTCGACGAGGCGGAGCTGCCCCGTTTCGTACAGCGCCGCTTCACGATCGGCTACTGAGCGGCGCCGGGCCGGACCGTCGCACGACGGCCCGGCCCGGGTCTGCCCGGGCCCGTCGCGTCAGCCGTGCCAGGACCGCCACAGCGCCGCGTACGCCCCGTCCGCCGCGACCAGCTCGTCGTGGCTGCCGAGCTCGCTGATCCGGCCCGCCTCGACCACCGCGATCAGGTCGGCGTCGTGCGCGGTGTGCAGCCGGTGGGCGATGGCCACCACCGTGCGCCCGTCCAGGACCCGGCCGAGCGAACGCTCCAGATGCCGGGCCGCGCGCGGGTCGAGCAGCGAGGTCGCCTCGTCGAGGACCAGCGTGTGCGGGTCCGCCAGGACCAGGCGGGCCAGCGCGATCTGCTGGGCCTGCGCCGGGGTCAGCGCACGGCCGCCCGAGCCGACCTCGGTGTCCAGGCCCTCGTCCAGGCCCCGCGCCCAGCCCTCCGCGTCCACCGCGGCGAGCGCGGCCCACAGGTCGGTGTCGGTGGCCCCGGTCCTGGCCAGGAGGAGATTGTCGCGGAGGGAGCCCACGAAGACGTGGTGCTCCTGGTTGACCAGGGCCACGTGCTCGCGGACCCGCTCGGCGGGCATCCGTGACAGCTCGGCGGCGCCGAGGGTGACCGAGCCCTCCCGCGGGGCGTAGATCCCCGCGAGCAGCCGGCCCAGGGTCGACTTGCCCGCGCCGGACGGACCGACCAGGGCGAGCCGGGTGCCGGGCGCCACCTTCAGGGACACCTCGTGCAGCACGTCGACGCCCTCGCGGTAGCCGAACCGGACGTCGTCCGCCCGGACGGCCCGGCCCTCCGGCCGTACCTCCGTGTCGCCCGCGGCCGGCTCGATGTCGCGGACGCCGACCAGCCGGGCCAGCGACACCTGCGCGACCTGGAGCTCGTCGTACCAGCGGAGCACGATCCCGATCGGGTCCACCAGCATCTGCGCGAGCAGCGCGCCCGTCGTCAGCTGCCCCACGTCGATCCAGCCCTGGAGCACGAACACCCCGCCGAGCAGCAGCACCGCGCACAGCACGGTCGTATGGGTGAGGTTGACGACGGGGAAGAGCACCGAGCGCAGGAAGAGGGTGTACCTCTCCCACGCGACCCACTCCGAGATGCGCCGGTCCGACAGCGCGATCCGCCGCGCCCCGAGGCGGTGCGCCTCGACCGTGCGGCCCGCGTCGACGGTCTCGGCGAGCGCGGCGGCCACCGCCGCGTACCCCGCGGACTCCGCGCGGTACGCGGACGGCGCGCGCTTGAAGTACCACCGGGCGCCCACGATCAGCAGCGGCGCCGCGAGCAGGGCGGCGAGCGCGAGCGGCGGCGCGGTCACCGCGAGGCCGCCGAGCAGAAGGCCCGCCCAGACGACGCCGATGGCCAGCTGGGGCACGGCCTCGCGCATCGCGTTCGCCAGCCGGTCGACGTCCGTGGTGATCCGGGAGAGCAGGTCGCCCGTCCCGGCCCGTTCGAGCACGCCCGGCGGCAGGCCGACCGCGCGGACGAGGAAGTCCTCGCGCAGGTCCGCGAGCATCTCCTCGCCGAGCATCGCCCCGCGCAGCCGGACGAGCCGCACGAAGACGGTCTGGACGAGCAGCGCGACGGCGAACAGCGCGACCGTACGCTCCAGATGGAGGTCGAGCGCCCCGTCCGCGAGCCCGTCCACCACCGAACCGAGCAGATACGGTCCGGCCATCGAGGCGATCACGGCGACCGCGTTCACCCCGACGAGCAGCGCGAAAGCCCGGCGGTGCCGGCTCAGCAGCTCGCGGACGTAGCCGCGGACCGTCGCGGTCCCGGCGACGGGCAGTGTCGTCGCCGTCTTCGGGGCCGCCGGGTCGTACTCCGGCCGCGGCACCAGGCCGATCATGCCGATTCCCCTTCCAGTGCTTCGAGTTCGCCGACGCGGGGGGCCGGGGCGGCGAGTTCCTCGTCCGTCTCGCGGGTCACGACCGCGCGGTAGCGGGGCTCCGTGGCGAGCAGGTCGCGGTGCGTGCCGACGGCGACCGCCTGGCCGTCGTGGACCAGGACCACCCGGTCGGCGCGGTCCAGGAGCAGCGGCGAGGAGGCGAGGACCACGGTGGTCCTCGTCCTGCGCAGCTCCGCGATCCCGGTGGCGACGGTGGCCTCGGTGTGCGCGTCCACGGCCGAGGTGGGCTCGTCGAGGACGAGCACCTCAGGGTCGGTCACCAGGGACCGGGCCAGTGCGAGCCGCTGCCGCTGGCCGCCGGAGAGCGAGCGGCCCCGCTCGGTGATGCGGGTGCGCATCGGATCGCCGCCCGTGTCGACGGAGGCCTGCGCGAGCGCGTCGAGGACGTCGTCGCAGCGGGCGGCGGAGAGCGCCTCCCCGGCCCGGACGGCTCCCGACGCGGGCACGTCGAGCAGCTCGCGGAGGGTGCCCGAGAGCAGGACGGGGTCCTTGTCCTGGACGAGGACGACGGTACGGGCGTCCTCCAGGGGCAGTTCGTCGAGCGGCACCCCGCCGAGGAGCACCGAGGTGTGGTCGGCGTCCGGCTCGGCCGGGTGGCCGCCGAGCCGGTCCGCGAGCCGCCCGGCCACGTCCGGATCGCCGCAGACCACGGCCGTGAAGAGACCGGCCGGGGCGCGCAGCCCGGTCAGCGGGTCGTACAGGTCGCCCGTCGCCTCGCGCCGCCCGTCCTCGGCCTCCGCCGTGGTGGTCGTCGTGCGGGCCAGGGCGAGGACCCGGGCGGCCCGCTTCGCGGACGGCCGGGAGAAGGAGAAGGCCATCGCGATCTCCTCGAAGTTGCGCAGTGCGTGATGGGTGAGGGCCACCGCGCTGTAGACCGTGACCAGCTCGCCGACCTCGATCCGCCCGTCGAGCGCGAGCCGGGTCCCGTATGCCACGACGGCGATCAGCAGGAGGCCCGGCAGCACGACCTGGATGGCGGCGATCAGCGCCCACATCCGCGCACTGTGCACGGCGGCCCCGCGGACCTCCTGGGAGGCGGCGCGGTAGCGGCGGAGGAACAGCTCCTCGCCGCCGATGCCGCGCAGTACCCGCAGCCCGGCGACGGTGTCGGACGCCAGCTCGGTGGCCCGGCCCGCCTTCTCGCGCTGCACGTCCGCCCGGCGGGTCGCGCGGGGGAGCAGCGGCAGCACGGCGAGCGCGAGGACGGGGATGCCGACGGCCACCACGACACCCAGGGCGGGCTGGTAGACGACGAGGCCCACGCAGATGACCACCAGGGTGACGGCGGCCGCGGCGAACCGGGAGAGCGCCTCGACGAACCAGCCGATCTTCTCGACGTCGCCGGTGGAGACGGCCACGACCTCGCCCGCGGCGACCCGCCGGCTCAGGACGGAGCCCAGTTCGGCGGTCTTGCGGGAGAGGAGCTGCTGCACGCGGGCGGCCGCGGTGATCCAGTTGGTGACGGCGGTGCGGTGGAGCATCACGTCACCGGCCGCGATCGCCGCCCCGAGGACCACGAGCAGCACCCCGGCGAGCGCGAGCCGTCCGCCGTCGCGGTCCACGACCGCCTGCACGGCCAGGCCGACTCCGAGCGGAAGGCCGGCGATGCCCAGATGGTGCAGCAGCCCCCAGAGCAGGGACTTCACCTGCCCGCCGAGCTGTTGGCGGCCGAGCCAGAGCAGGAACCGGGTGCCCGAACGGACATCGGGGACCCCTGGGTCGGCATAGGGAAGATCTCGAATCTGCATGGCGTCCCAGGGTCTCCGGGTCTGTCTGGGGGATCGCGCGCCGGAGGTGTGCGACGGCGGGGTGGAAACCGTGCAAGGTTCGCTTTTTCGCCGGGGAGCGGCAATCGATTTTCCCCAAGGGGGAACAGATCGCGCCATGTCCGCTCATCGTCCTCTGGACCACGCCGCAGGACCGCGCTTCACTTCCGCCCCATGAGATCACTCAAGATCACGCGCGTGATCGGCGGTCTGGTGCTCGTCGCCGGCGCGCTGTTGACCGCCCATCCGGCCGCCGCCGACGGTCCGAACGGCCCGACGCCCCCCGCCGAGTTCACCAGCGACTGGCACGACCCGGTCACCGCCGCCCCGCCCGTCGACACCCCCGGGACCCGCAGCTGCGAGGTCACCCTCGCCGCCGCCCAGTTCCGCGACTTCACCCCCTACCAGGGGAGTTACACCCCGCCGAAGGAGTGCGGCACGGGCGCCCGCTGGAACAAGGTCGTCCTGCGCCTCGACGGACAGGTCAAGGGCCGTCAGTACGACCGTCTGGGCTACCTCACCCTCGGCGGCGTCGAGCTCCTCCGCACCTCCACCCCCGAGCCCTCTCCCGACGGCATCAGCTGGTCCGTCGAGAAGGACGTCACCCGCTACCGCGACACGCTCAGCCGCCCGCAGCCGGTCGAGATGCTCATCGGCAATGTCGTGAACGAGACGTACACCGGTGTCATCGACGTCCGCGTGACCCTCACCTTCCACACCGCCGAGGGCCGCGTGAAGCCCGCCGCCGGCACGCCCGACCGGGTCGTCCCGCTCGCCGGCGCCACCCTCACCACCCCGCGCAACACCGAACGCGTCCTCGCCGAGGTGTACGCCACCGGATCCGGCGGGGGCTGCGAGGAGTTCTGGTACCTCACCGTCCCCGACGCCGCTCCGTACTCCTGCAAGGCCACGGACGGGCCCTACCGGGAGGTGCGGATCTCCGTCGACGGCAAGGTCGCCGGCATCGCGGCCCCGTTCCCGCACGTGTGGACCGGCGGCTGGTCCAACCCCTTCCTCTGGTACGTGACGCCCGCGCCGCGCGCCTTCGACGTGCAGCCGATCGTCTACGACCTCACGCCCTTCGCCGCCCTGTTCAACGACGGCGCGGCCCACCGCGTCGAGGTCTCCGTCGCCGGCGTCCCCGCCGGGCAGTCCGGCTGGAGCGTCCCCACCAACGTGCTCCTCTGGCAGGACGAGGGCAGCGAGGTCGTCACCGGCGCCCTGGACCGGCACGAGCTCGGCACCCCGCGCAACTCCGCCGTGTACACGGCCGGTTCGCCGGACGTCCTGGAGACCACGGGCGGCGACACGCTCACCGTCGCCGGGCACCTGAACACCTCGCACGGCCGTGTCGCGACGACCGTCACCCGTACCGTCGACCACCGCTCCACCCACCGCTGGGGCGCCGACGAGAACCCGGACGCGCTGACCGCCCGCTGGAGCGACGACGAGACCGTGACCGTCGGCCGGACCGCGACCCACACCCGGCGCACGTACACCATGGACGGCGAGATCGGCGTCGACGCCGCGAACCGCCTGCGGACCGAACTCACCGTCGGCGACCGCGCCGCCGTCGACGTCGTCCGGGCCGGCAAGCGGCTGTCCTGGTCGCGCCTGGACGACACGTACACCGGCGACGCCTCCTTCAACCTCGGCGTCCCGCGCGACCAGCGGCACGCGGTCGGCACCAGCACCGAGCGCTACCGCCTGTACGGCTCCGCCGGCTGCTACGACCGGAGCCTGACGTCCGTCCAGGGCACGGTCACCGAGGACCTGCGGCGCTGCTGAACACGACGGTGCCGGCCCCTCGTCCCCGAGGGGCCGGGCCGTACCGCCGGTCAGGCCGGCTTCGCCGAGTCCACGCCCGAGCGGGCCTTGCGCCACTCGCCGCGCGTGAAGTCGGGGATCTCCTGCGGCGCCCCGTTCGCCTTGATCGAGGCGTGGCTCAGCGGCACCGGCGCCGTCCAGGTGGCGGCGTCGTACACGTCGAAGTCCGGCGGGAGACCCAGCTGGAGACACTGCGTCAGGCGGTAGAGCATGATGTAGTCCATGCCGCCGTGGCCGCCCGGCGGATTGGCGTGCTCCTTCCACAGCCAGTGGTCGTACTCGGCCGCGTACGCCGCGAAGTCGCCCCACGCGTCGTCCTTGTGGTCCGGCTCCAGATAGATCCGGGCCGGGTAGTCCTCGAAGACTCCCCGCGTCCCGCCCAGGCTGTTGATCCTGCTGTACGGGTGCGGGGTGGAGACGTCGTGCTCCAGGCGGATCAGCCGGCCCTTGGCCGTCCGGACCATGCTGATCGTCCGGTCGCTCTCGATGTACGTCTCCTTCCAGCTCGGGTCGCCGGGAGGCATGTGCGCCGCGCGGTACTCGGCGAGCCCCAGGGCGGGGGTCCCGAAGCTGCTGATGCTCACCACCCGGTCGCCCCGGTTGACGTCCATGTAGTTGGCGACCGGACCGAAGCCGTGGTTGGGGTAGAGGTCCCCGCGCAGCCGCGTGTGCCACAGCCGGCGCCAGGGCCCCTCGTAGTACGTCGGAGAGAACATCAGGCCGCGCAGGTCGTGGTTGTACGCGCCCGCGCCGTGCAGCAGCTCCCCGAACCGGCCGGCGTGCGCCATCCGCAGCACCCGCATCTCGTTCCGTCCGTAGCAGCAGTTCTCCAGCTGCATGCAGTGGCGGCGGGTCTGCTCCGACAGGTCGACCAGCTCCCACAGCTCTTCGAGGCGCATCGCGATCGGGCACTCCACGCCGACGTGCTTGCCGTTCAGCATCGCGGCGCGGGCGATGGCGAAATGACTGTCCCAGGGCGTGGCGACATGGACGAAGTCGATGTCGGTGCGGGCACAGAGGTTCTCGTAGTCCTCCTCGCCGTGGGTGTACACGGCGGGCGCGGGCTGCCCCGCGGCGACGACCTTCGCGGCGGCCTGCTCGGCCTTCTCGCGCACCGGGTCGCAGACCGCGACCACCCGCACCCAGGGCAGGGCGAGATAGAGGCCGATCATGCTGCCGCCCCGGTTGCCGAGGCCGACGAGCCCGACGCGGACGATGGCGCGGCCCTCGAAGGGGACCCCGGCCATGGTGGCGCCCCGGCGCTTCGGCACGGCCGCCGCCGCTGACACCGAGGGAGCCGATCCGGTGGCGGCGCCGGCGGTCTGCCCGCCGCCCGCGACGGCGATGCCGAGTCCCGCCCCGGCCGCTCCCGCCGTGGTCCTGAGGACCTTTCGGCGGCTCGGGGTGTGCGGGGTCTGCTCGTTCATGGAACCTCCCGGAGCTGTGTGCACGGTTGTTTCATGGAGCCCGCACAGGACCCTCGCCCCGGTGGCCGACGGTGCGCAAGGGCGCCGATAGGACTCTCGCGACGGGTGGTTGGACTTTACTGTTCCGGTTCCCCCGTCGAGCCGCACCGGCCGCCGATGATCACCCGAACATACGAAGGGCCCCTCACCGCTCGGGGTGAGGGGCCCTGGTCGCCCGGGGATAAGGCGGGCTGACGGCAGGTCAGGGACGGGTGGCGTGCTCCAGGCCGAGGAGCACCGATCCGTAGCTCCGGCCCGTCGCCCGGTCCATCCCGATCTCGCACATCCGATTGGCCGAGAAATGCGCGTCGAACGGGCGGGACATGACCTCCGCCGCCTCGCGGGCCGTCGCCGAGGCCGTCAACTCCGGGTGCAGCATCCCCCGGTCCCCGGCGAAGGCGCAGCAGCCCGCGTCGACCGGGACGACGACCTCCTCCGCACACGCCTCGGCGAGCACGGTGAGCTTCTCCTCGTCGCCCAGGTGCCGCATCGAGCAGGTCGGATGGACCACGGCCGAGGCGACCCGGCGCCGGACGTCGAGCCGGGGGAGCAGCTCGTCCGCCGCCCACACCAGCGAGTCGAGGACGGTCAGTTCGGCGTGCAGCTCCCGGTTGTCCTCCGTCAGGTACGGCACCACCTCGTGCGCGATGCCCAGGGTGCACGAGGAGGCGTCCACCACGAGCGGCAGCTTCCCGCCCGCCGTCCACCCCCACGCGGCCTCGACGATCCGGTTCGCCATCACCTCGTTCCCCCGCTCGTACCCCTTCGAGTGCCAGATCGTCGCGCAGCACGTTCCGGCCACGTCGTCCGGGATCCACACCGGCAGCCCGGCCCGCGCGGACACCGCGACGACGGCCTCCGGGAGCGAGGGCCCCCGCGCGCCCTCCGGGTCGCCGAAGATCCGGTTCACACAGGCCGGGTAGTAGACGGCGACCGCCGCCGGACGGTGCGTGCGGGGCAGCCGCCGCGCCGCCGCGCCGGGGACCTCCGGCAGCCACTCCGGTACGAGGTCGGGGCGGACGGCCTTGCGGGCCAGGCCCGTCACCGATTCCAGGACGCGGTCGCCGATCCGGTCCGCGGCGGCGACGGCGAGCCGCGCGGAGGCCTCCACCGCGCGGAAGTTCTTCGCGGTCAGCGCGGCGATCCGCTCCTCGCGCGACGAGTGCCGCTCGTGCCGGAACTCCTTCATGAGCGCCCCCGTGTCGATCCCGACCGGGCAGGCCAGCTTGCACGTGGAGTCCCCGGCGCAGGTGTCGACGGCGTCGTAGCCGTACGACTCCAGGAGCCGGGCCTCGACGGGGGAGCCGTCGGACTGGCGCATCATCTCCCGGCGCAGCACGATCCGCTGCCGCGGAGTGGTCGTCAGGTCGTGGCTGGGGCAGGTCGGTTCGCAGAAGCCGCACTCGATGCAGGGGTCGGCGATCCGCTCCACCGCGGGGATCGTCTTCAGGCCACGCAGATGGGCCTGCGGGTCGCGGTCCAGGACGATCCGGGGGGCGAGCACACCGGCGGGGTCGATGGCCTCCTTGACCCGCCACATCAGATCGGTCGCCTTCGTCCCCCACTCCAGCTCCAGGAAGGGCGCGATGTTGCGGCCGGTGGCGTGCTCCGCCTTCAGCGAGCCGTCGAAGCGCTCCACGGTCAGCTTGCAGAACTCGTCCATGAAGGCCGCGTACCGCTCGACGTCGGAGGGGTCGGCCGCGTCGAAGGCGAGCAGGAAGTGGAGGTTGCCGTGGGCCGCGTGGCCGGCCACGGCCGCGTCGAAGCCGTGCCGCGCCTGGAGGTCGAGCAGCGAGGCACAGGCCTCCGCGAGCCGGTCCGGCGGCACCGCGAAGTCCTCGGTGATCAGGGTCGTACCGGAGGGGCGGGAGCCGCCGACCGCCGTCACGAAGGCCTTGCGGGCCTTCCAGTAGCCGGAGATCCGGCCCGGGTCCCGGGTGAACGCGTTCTCCACGGAGGCCACCGGGGCGACCAGGTCCAGGCCGGCGAGCACGGCCTCCGCCGCCCGCTCGTACGCCTCCAGGGCCGGCCGGTCCGGGGCCCGGAACTCGACCAGGAGCGCCGCCGTCTCCTTCGGCAGCTCCGCCCAGTCGGCGGGCACGCCCGCCACGCTGACCGAGGCCCGCAGCGTGTTGCCGTCCATCAGTTCGACGGCAAGCGCCCCGGCCTCGTTGAACAGGGGCACGGCCGCGGCGGCGGCCGGCAGCGAGGGGAAGAACAGCAGGGCCGTGGACACCTCGCGGTCCAGCGGCAGGGTGTCGAAGACGACCTCGGAGATGAAGCCGAAGGTGCCCTCGGAGCCGACCATCAGACCGCGCAGGATCCGCACCGGGGTGTCGCCGTCGAGGAAGGCGTCGAGCCGGTAGCCGTTGGTGTTCTTGATCGCGTACTTGGCGCGGATCCGGGCGGTCAGCTCGGTGTCCGCCTCGATCTCCGCCTTCAGCGCCATCAGCTCCGCGCACAGCCTCGGCTCGGCGTGCGCGAGCTCCTCGTCGGCGTCCGGGTCCGCCGTGTCGACCACGGTCCCGGACGGCAGCACGACGGTGAGGGAGGAGACGGTCCGGTACGAGTTCCGGGTGGTGCCGGCCGTCATGCCCGAGGCGTTGTTGGCGACGACCCCGCCGATCGTGCAGGCGATCGCGCTGGCCGGATCGGGCCCCAGGACCCGCCCGTGCGGGGCGAGCGCGGCGTTGGCCCGCACCACGGTGGTGCCGGGCCGGATCCGGGCCCGGGCTCCGCCGTCCAGGACCTCGACGCCCGCCCAGTGGCGGCGCACGTCGACCAGGATGTCCTCGCCCTGCGCCTGCCCGTTGAGGCTGGTCCCGGCGGCCCGGAAGACCACCTCGCGGCCCTTGCCGTGGGCGTACGACAGGACGGTGGAGATGTCGTCGATGTCCTCGGCGACCACGACGACCTGCGGGACGAAGCGGTACGGGCTCGCGTCCGAGGCGTAGCGCACCAGGTCGGAGATCTTCGACAGGACCTTCCCCCGCCCGAGGAGCTCGGTGAGCTCCTCGCGCAGCCGCCGCGGCGTGCCCCGGGCCTGGAGCTCCGGCACGCGGTCCGGGGCGGGGGTCCGCTTCGTACCGGGACGGAGGGCCTGCGGGTTCGGCTCGAGCAGCGGCATGTCACGGCTCCCCTTCGGCGCGTCCCCGCACCCGACGGGTCAGCAGCCGCGCTCCGGGCCGGGGTCGACCAGGGCGGACAGCAGACCTTCGAGCACCTCGCGCTGATCGACGGTCAATGGAGCAAGGATGTCCTCTGCGGCGGCCCGGCGCGCGCTGCGCAGCTCGCGCAGCGTGGCGCGGCCCGTGTCGGTGAGCTCGATCCGCACCACCCGGCGGTTGCTCGGGTCGGGCACGCGGCGCACCCGGTCGCCGGCTTCCAGGCCGTCGACGAGACTGGTGACGGCCCTCGGGACGACCTCCAGGCGGGCCGCGAGGTCGGCCATCCGGGGCGGCTCCCCGAAGTGCGCGACCGTGCGCAGCAGCCGGGACTGCGCGGGTGTGATGCCGACCGGCTCCAGGTGGCGCTTCTGGATGCGGTGCAGGCGCCGGGTGAGCCGCAGCAGCTGCTCGGCGAGAAGCCCGTCGGTGTCGGTCCCGCGCGGACGGTCGGAGGTGCTCATGCGGGAACAATATCAGGACCATGTTCATTGTGAGCATAGGTAACAATGAGCTAGGGTCTCATCGACCGTCGAACCTCCCGAAGGAGCCCATGCGCCCCCACGACCAGTCCGACTGGACGCCCCCGCCCCGCGACTCCGGCCAGCCCAAGGAGCCCGCCCAGGTGCGGCGGATCCTGCGGCTCTTCCACCCCTACCGTGCGCGCCTCGCGCTCGTCGGCCTCCTGGTCGGCGCCGCCTCGCTCGTCTCGGTCGCCTCACCGTTCCTCCTCCGGGAGATCCTGGACGTCGCGATCCCCCAGGGCCGCACCGGGCTGCTCAGTCTGCTCGCCCTCGGCATGATCGCCACCGCCGTCCTGACCAGCGTCTTCGGCGTGCTCCAGACCCTCATCTCGACCACCGTCGGCCAGCGCGTCATGCACGACCTGCGCACCGGGGTCTACGAGCAGCTCCAGCGGATGCCGCTCGCCTTCTTCACGCGCACGCGTACGGGCGAGGTCCAGTCCCGCATCGCCAACGACATCGGCGGCATGCAGGCGACCGTGACCTCCACGGCCACCTCCCTCGTCTCCAACCTCACCGCCGTCGTCGCGACCGTCGTCGCCATGCTCGCCCTCGACTGGCGCCTCACCCTCGTCTCGCTGCTCCTGCTGCCCGTCTTCGTCTGGATCAGCCGGCGCGTCGGCCGCGAGCGCAAGAAGATCACCACCCAGCGCCAGAAGCAGATGGCCGCCATGGCCGCGACCGTCACCGAGTCCCTCTCGGTCAGCGGCATCCTGCTGGGCCGCACCATGGGCCGTGCCGACTCGCTGACCAGGTCCTTCGCCGAGGAGTCCGAGCGCCTCGTCGACCTGGAGGTGCGCTCCTCGATGGCCGGACGGTGGCGGATGTCCACCATCGGCATCGTCATGGCCGCCATGCCCGCCCTGATCTACTGGGCCGCCGGCATCGCCCTCGGCTCGGGCGGCTCGGAGATCTCGCTCGGCACGCTCGTCGCCTTCGTCTCGCTCCAGCAGGGCCTCTTCCGGCCCGCCGTCAGCCTGCTCTCCACCGGGGTGCAGATGCAGACGTCCCTCGCGCTCTTCCAGCGCATCTTCGAGTACCTCGACCTGCCCGTCGACATCACCGAACCCGACGAGCCGGTCCGGCTGCCGAAGATCCGCGGCGAGGTCTCCTTCGAGAAGGTCGAGTTCCACTACGACCCCGAGGGGCAGAGCCGCCCGACCCTGGACGGCATCGACCTGACCGTCCCCGCCGGCGGCAGCCTGGCCGTCGTCGGCCCCACCGGCTCCGGCAAGTCCACCCTCAGCTACCTCGTGCCCCGGCTGTACGACGTCACCGGCGGCCGCGTCACCCTCGACGGGGTCGACGTGCGCGACCTGGACTTCGACACCCTCGCCCGCGCGGTCGGCGTCGTCTCCCAGGAGACGTACCTCTTCCACGCCTCCGTGGCCGACAACCTCCGCTTCGCCAAGCCGGACGCCACCGACGAGGAGATCGAGGCCGCCGCGCGCGCCGCCCAGATCCACGAGCACATCGCCTCGCTCCCCGAGGGGTACGACACCCTCGTCGGCGAGCGCGGCTACCGCTTCTCCGGCGGCGAGAAGCAGCGCCTCGCCATCGCGCGCACCATCCTGCGCGACCCGCCGGTACTGATCCTCGACGAGGCGACCAGCGCCCTCGACACCCGCACCGAGCACGCGGTGCAGCGCGCCATCGACGCCCTGTCGGCCGGCCGCACCACCATCACCATCGCGCACCGGCTCTCCACCGTCCGCGACGCCGACCAGATCGTCGTCCTCGAAGCGGGCCGGATCGCGGAGCGCGGCACCCACGAGGAACTGCTCGCCCGCGACGGGCGGTACGCGGCCCTGGTCCGCCGCGACGCCCGCACCGAACAGGCGAACGTGGGAGCGGTTGTTCCCCAGAACGTGTGATCGTGCCGGGATTCGTTGCCCGGCCCCCGTACGGCATCGGAAGATTACGGAGTGCGAGCGACGGGCTGCAGACCGCGACCGCACCGTCCCACTGATGTACCTGTACGAGGAGAAGCACCATCATGAACGTCATCACCGACCTGCTCGCCGGCGTCTTCCACTTCCTGGGATGGCTCGTCTGACGATCGCAGTGCCCGGCGCCGTCGGCCCCCCGTCCCAGGGGGCCGGCGGCGCCGCCGCGTGCGCGGGTTCCCCGGATTCGCGTGCGGACCGGGCTAGCGTGCGGCCATGACGTACCGGACGCCGTCACCGTACGCACCTCCCCGCCGTCCCCGCCGCCCCTCCCTGCCCCGGCCTCCCCGCCGCGCCCGCCTCACCCGGCGCGGCCGCCTGGCACTGCTCCTCGTAGCCGTCCTCACCGTGGCCGTCGCCGTCACGGTCCCGCTGCTCCTCACCCGCGGCGGACCGGCCGTCGAACAGCCCCGCGCCTTCCTCGTCCCGGAGGGCTGGCGGGCCGGCCAGGTCTACACGGCCGTCGACCGGGCCCTCCACCTGCCCGAGGGGACCACCCGGAAGGCCGCGACCACCCCCGGCGTCCTCCCGCTGCCCGCCGCGGCCGGCGGCAACCCCGAGGGCTACCTCTTCCCGGCGACCTACCCGGTGCTCTCGGCCACCACCCCGGAGGCGCTGCTGCGCTTCATGGTGGACACCGCGGAAAAGCGCTACGGCACCGCTCGGATCACGGAGGGGGCACGGGCGCACGGACTCAGCGTGTACGAGACGGTCGTCGCGGCCAGCATCGTGCAGGCCGAGGCCGACAACCCGGAGGACATGGCGAAGGTGGCGCGGGTCGTCCACAACCGGCTCGCGCGGGGCATGGCGCTCCAGATGGACTCGACGCTCCACTATGCCCTCGGCCGCAGCACCGTCGACACGAGCTTCGAGGACACGAAGTCCGAGAGCCCGTACAACACCTACGCGCGCAAGGGCCTGCCGCCGACGCCGATCGGCAACCCGGGGGACGAGGCCCTGGACGCCGTGATCCGCCCGGCGGACGGCGACTGGCTCTACTTCGTCACGGTGGCCCCCGGGGACACCCGCTTCACCGCCGACTACGCGGTCCACCAGGCGAACGTGGCCGAGTTCAACGCCAACCGGGGCGCCGCCCAGCAGTGAACAGGCAGGTCAGGCGGTCGGGACGGCGACCCGGTCGCCGCGCAGGAGGCGACGGATGTCGGAGACGGCCGTGCGGCCGGCCCGGTTGGCGCCGATCGTCGAGGCCGAGGGGCCGTAGCCGACGAGGTGGACGCGCTCGTCCCGTACCGCGCGGGTGCCCTCCACCTGGATGCCGCCGCCCGGCTCCCGCAGCCGCAGCGGCGCGAGATGGTCGATCGCCGCCCGGAAACCGGTCGCCCACAGGATGACGTCCACGTCGACGCTCCGGCCGTCGTCCCAGGCCACCCCGGTGGGGGTGATCCGGTCGAACATCGGCAGCCGGTCCAGGATCCCGCGCGCCTGTGCCGCGCGGATCGCGTCGTTGAGGGGAAGCCCGGTGACCGACACGACGCTCTGCGGCGGCAGCCCGCGCCGTACCCGGTCCTCGACCAGGGCGACGGCCGCGCGCCCCTCCGCCTCGCCGAACTCTCCCTCGCGGAAGACGGGCTCCCGCCGGGTCACCCAGGTCGTCCCCGCGGCGACCTCGGCGATCTCCATCAGGTGCTGGGTGCCGGAGGCACCGCCGCCCACGACGAGCACCCGCTTCCCGGCGAACGCCTCCGGGCCCGGGTAACCGGCGGTGTGCAGCTGGCGGCCCCGGAAGGTCTCCTGCCCCGGATAGCGCGGCCAGAACGGACGGTCCCAGGTGCCGGTCGCGTTGATCAGGGCCCGGGTCGCGTACACGCCCTCCGAGGTCTCGACCCGGAGCCGGCCGCCCTCGCCCTCCCGGACGGCCGTGACGTCGACGGGCCGGTGGACCCGCAGGCCGAAGGTCCGCTCGTACGTGTCGAAGTACGCGCCGATCACCTCCGAGGAGGGGCGCGCGGGATCGGCACCGGTCAGCTCCATGCCGGGCAGCGCGTGCATCCCGTGGACCTTCCCGTACGTCAGGGACGGCCAGCGGAACTGCCAGGCGCCGCCCGGCTCGGGGGCGTGGTCCAGGACGACGAAGTCCCGGTCCGGCTCCAGGCCGGCGCGCCGCAGGTGGAAGGCGGCCGAGAGCCCCGCCTGCCCGGCGCCGATGACGACGACGTCCACCGCCCTGACCTCTTCGAACCCGAAATCGTTCACGTTTCCACCAACCGGGGCGGGGGCGCGGTTCTTCCCGCCCCCGCCCCGCGCGTCACCGTCTACCGCCCGCCGGGGACGAGCAGCGGTGCGCCGCCCGGGGCCGAGGCCGGGCGGCCGTTCGCCGCCGGGACGCCGAGCAGCGGGGAGGTGGGGGCCGACGGCAGGAGCCCGCGCGCCGCCAGCTCGGGCGTCACGCCCTCGCCGAACCAGTACGCCTCCTCCAGGTGCGGGTAGCCGGACAGGACGAAGTGCTCCACCCCCAGGGCGTGGTACTCCTCGATCCGGTCCGCCACATCGGCGTGGCTGCCGACCAGCGCCGTCCCGGCCCCGCCCCGTACCAGACCGACGCCCGCCCACAGGTTCGGCGAGATCTCCAGCCGGTCGCGGTCCAGCGAGCCGCCGCCGTGCAGCGCCAGCATCCGCTGCTGGCCGACCGACTCGCTCCGGCCGAGCAGTTCCTGCGCCGCGGCGATCGTCTCCGCGTCGAGATCGGAGAGCAGCCGGTCGGCCGTGGCCCAGGCCTCGCGCGCCGAGTCGCGCGAGATCGTGTGCAGCCGGATCCCGAACCGGACCGTCCGGCCGCGTTCCTCCGCGAGCCGCCGGATCCAGTCGATCTTCTCCTTCACCTGCCACGGCGGTTCGCCCCACGTCAGGTACACGTCCGCGTGCTCCGCCGCGACCGGACCGGCCGCCGCGGACGAGCCGCCGAAGAAGATCTCGGGCAGCGGGTCCGGCGGCAGCGCGGTGAGCCCGCCCTCGATCCGGAAGTGCTCGCCGTCGAAGTCGAACGGCCGCCCGCCCCACACGCCCCGCACCACCGACAGGAACTCGGCCGTGCGCGCGTACCGCCGGTCGTGGTCGAGGTGGTCGCCGAAGCGGCGCTGCTCGGCCGAGTCGCCGCCCGTCACGACGTTGAGCAGCAGCCGGCCCCGGGTGATCCGCTGGTACGTGGACGCCATCTGGGCCGCCAGCACCGGAGAGATCACCCCCGGCCGGAACGCCACCAGGAACTTGAGCCGTTCGGTGTGCTGGGCGAGCGCGACCGTCGTCAGCCAGGCGTCCTCGCACCACGTGCCGGTCGGGGTCAGCACGGCCTCGAAGCCGAGCTGCTCGGCCGCCTTGGCGATCTGGACGAGATAGTCGATGTCGGGTGCGCGCACCCCGGACACGGTCCGGTTCCGGGTGATCCCGCCGTCCGTGTAGGCGTGCCGGTCGACGAGGGTCCGGCCGTCGCCGCCGGTCGGCAGGAACCAGTGCAGATGGACGGTCATCAGGAGGCCTTTCCGTAGCTGCGCGCCGGGGTCGTGGACGGCGGCAGGTCCTTGTTGAAGCGGGTGTCGACGTAGTCGGCGAAGCGGAACGTGCGGGGGATGAGCTTCAGCGCGGCGAAGGTGTCGGCGATCTCCTGCTCGGAGGCGAGCGCCGCGGCGTCGAGGGCGACGGGGATGCGGGTGCCGTTGCTGCGCTTCACGGCGGCCAGGGCCACCTCGTACGGCAGTCCGGTCTCCTTCGCCCAGACCTTCGCCCACTCCTCGGGGTGGTCGGACACCCAGCCCTGGGCGCGGCGCAGCCGCTCGACGAAGTCGCCGATCGCCTTCGACTTCTCCGCGTCGGCCAGCGCCGCCGGGGCGGCGACCTGGAAGCCGAGGCCGTTGACGACCCCGCGCCCGTCGGTCAGCACCCGGCCCTTGCCACTCAGCAGGACCTGGGAGGTGTACGGGTCCCACACCGCCCACGCGTCGACCTTGCCGCCGGCGAACGCGGCCAGGGCGTCGGCCGGCTGCAGCAGGCTGACCCGGACGTCGGCCAGGGAGAGGCCCGCCTTCCGGAGGGAGGCGATCAGCTGGAAGTGGGCGGAACTGCCCTGGGCGACGGCGACCTTCTTCCCCTTCAGGTCCCGCGCGGTGCGCAGCGGCGAGTCCTTCGGGACGAGGATCGCCTCGCCCGCGGAGTCGCCGTGCGTCGCGGCGACCACGGTGATCTTCGAGTCGGCTCCGGCGGCGAAGACCGGCGGGGTGTTGCCGACGGAGCCGAAGTCGACGGCTCCGGCGTTCACCGCTTCGAGGAGCGGTGGGCCGGAGGTGAACGTCGACCACTTCACCCGGTACGGGAGGTCGTCGAGCTCACCGGCGGCGCGCAGCAGGGCCTCGGCGCCGCCCTTCTGGTCGCCGACGTTCAGGACGAGGGAGCCCTTGCCGTCGGAGTCGGAGGTGTCGCCGGCCGCGGAGGCACCGGAGCAGGCGGAGGCGAGCAGGGCGAGCGGCACGAGCAGCGCCGCGGCGGAGCGTCGGAAGGACGTCATGGTTGTCTCCTCGGGGGACGGTGGGGATACATCGGTCAGGCCCTCGCGCTTCCGGCGAACTCGCCCTCGTTCACGCCGAGTTCGGCGAGCAGGCGGGTGCGGAGCGCGACGAGCGCGGGATCGCCGGGGGAGCGGGGCCGGTCCAGGTCGACGGCGGTGTCGTACGCGATCACGCCGTCCCGCATCACCAGCGCGCGGTCCGCGAGCAGCAGTGCCTCGTCGACGTCGTGCGTGACGAGCAGGACCGTGCAGCCGCGCCGCTGCCACAGCTCGGCCACGAGCCGCTGGGCCTTGATCCGGGTCAGCGCGTCGAGCGCGCCGAACGGCTCGTCGAGCAGGAGCAGGTCCGGGTCCCGTACCAACGCCCGGGCGAGGGAGGCGCGTTGGGCCTCGCCGCCCGACAGGGTCTTGGGCCACGCCGCCGAACGGTGGCCGAGCCCCACCTCCGCGAGCGCCTGCTCCGCCACCGCCCGGCCCGGCTTCCCCGGCAGTCCGAGCAGCACGTTCCGCCAGACCTTCTTCCAGGGCATGAGCCGCGGCGCCTGGAAGGCGACCGCGCGGCGGCGCGGCACGAGGACCGTGCCGGAGATCTCCCGGTCGAGCCCCGCGAGGATCCGCAGCAGCGTCGACTTGCCGCAGCCGCTGTGCCCGAGCAGCGCGGTGAACTGCCCGGCGCGCAGGGTCAGATCGAGCCCGTCGACGACGGGACGCCCGTCGAAGGAGCGGGTGAGACCCTGGACGGTCACTGCCCCGTGAAGGTCGGTCGCCATTGCAGCAGCAGCCTTTCGAGAGTACGGACGAGGGCGTCGGCGAGCAGGCCGAGGAAGGCGTAGACGACCAGGCAGACGACGATCACGTCCGTGCGGAAGAACTCCCGCGCCTGGTTCATGAGGAAGCCGATCCCGGCGTCGGCGTTGATCGACTCGCCGAAGACCAGCGCGAGCCAGGCCGTGGCCAGGGAGTAGCGAAGGCCGGTCATCGCCCCGGGCAGCGCGCCCGGCAGGACGACGTGCCGGACCAGACCCCACCGGCCGAGCCCCAGGGACTCGCCCGCTTCCACCAGTTGGGCATCGACGGCCCGGATCCCGGCGTACACGTTCAGATAGAGGTGGAAGGCGACACCGAGGGCGATCAGCGCCACCTTGGGCGCCTCCCCGATCCCCAGCCAGATGATGAACAGCGGGATGAGCCCGACCCACGGCACCGTCCGCAGCATCTGCACGGGCGCGTCGACGAGATCCTCCCCGAGCCGCGAGAGCCCGGACACCAGGGCCAGCGCGATCCCGGCCACCCCGCCGAGCAGCAGACCCACGGCGACCCGCCGCAGCGAGACCCCCATCGCGGTCGGCAGCGTCCCGTCCCCGGCCAGCTCACCGGCGGCCCGGGCGACGGTCCCCGGCGAGGCCAGCACGTCCGCCGGCAGCACCCCCGTCGCACTGCACGCCTGCCAGAGGAGGAGCAGCAGCACCGGGCCCACGGTCCGGCGCAGCCAGCGCGGAACGGACGGGCCTCGTCCCGGGCGCCGGGCGGGGGTCAGGGCCTCGACATCCGGCAAAGGCGATATGTCGGGCAGAGATCGGGGCGGGGCATGGTCGACCGTCATGACGGACTCCGGGGGAGAGGGAGATGTGGGTACGCCTCAGCGCCCGTGGGCGCGGAACGGACACGCGCGCACGGCGATCAGGGCGTCAGGAGGTGTGGTGAAGGTGAGAGGGCGTCAGCAACCGCGGCGACACGCGGCGGAGGCCACCCGCAGCAGGTCGATGTGACCGCGCGTGGTGAGCAGGGCTGTACGCAACATGGCGCGAACGTAGCGGTCGTCGCGCGGCGGGTCAACGGTGTCTCGGCCCCTGGACGCGCGATCCGCACGGCCCTCGCCTGCTGAACCGACGTACGACCGTGCCCCACACGTGATGACCACCCCCTAGTCTCCAGCTGACCAGGGCTGTTCGGACAGCACCTTCACGACGGGGGACAGGGCATGACATACCGGCGCGCGGTGATACCCGCACTCATCGGCGGGCTGCTGCTCGCCGCACTCCTGTGGTGGGCGGGGGCGAGCGCCGAGGCGCTGCACCTGCCCGGCAGCGGAGGGACCCTCGGCCCCGAGGCGGTCGCCGAACTCCAGCGCTGGCTGACCCCCTGGTCGTACGACCCCCCGGCCTTCCTCGACTCCGGTGCGCAGGTGTCCGGCTACGTCGGCGACACCACGGGCGGCGACAACCGCGACCACTACGGCGGCCTCTACACGACCGCGCTCCAGATCCGGTACGGCGCCGTCCTCGTCATCTTCGTGCTCGGGGCACTGCTCCTGCTCCGCAGGCTGCCGCCGGTACGCGGACGCACCACCGCCGCGTTCCTCGCCCTGTGGGCCTGGGGAGCGGTGGCCGGGACCCTGGCGGTCACCCTCTCCGCGCCCTGGCTCATCGCCTCGACGGGGCACGGCAGTTACCGCTTCCTTCCCCAGCTGGCCAACGTGATCGCCGGAGGACGGCAGCTCCCCGTCGCCGTCGGACTCGTCGCGGCCGGAGCGACCGTCCTCGTCGCGCGGATCACCGGCGAAGGCGCGGGGCCGCTGCCCCGCACGGACGTCCCGGCCCGCGCCGCGCGCCTGGCCGCCACCGCGGGGACCGCCGTGATCGCGCTGTCCGTGGTGGTCCTCTCGTACCAGTCGGTCGCCGCGGCCCTCCAGACCTACTCCCCGGACGGCGGATTCCTCGCCGAACCCGGCGACCTGCTGCGCCAGTGGCTGCTGCTCGGAGCCTGGGCCGGCCCGGCGGGCGGCCCGATCGGCGACTGGCTCCTCTACCGCGCCTCCGACGTCCTCCTCCTCGCCGTCGTCTGGTGGGCCCTGCGCCGCCTCCCCGGACTCCTCACCCGGGCCACGCTCCCGGCCATGGCGGCCGGCGCGGTCTGCGCCACCGTCCTCGGTCTCCTCGCGAGCCAGCTCCTGCGGATCGTGGTCGTCCAGACGGGCCCCCAAGCAGGCCTCCTGTACTCCTCCGCCGGCCTCGGCAACGGCATCCCGGCCGCCCTGACCTGCGGCCTGGCCGCCGGCGTCCTCGCCACCGCGGTGCTCCGAGCCTCCCTGCGGGGCGCGCCGGACCCCGCGCCCTAAGCTGCCGTACGGCACAGGTCCCGACCCAGGAGCGCACCTCATGAACGACCGAGACCGGCAGCACCCGTACCCCGACGCGTTCCGGGCGGACGAGGCGCCCGCGCCGCACGCGCTGCTCGCGCCGGTGGCCGCGCTGCTCGGGACCTGGACCGGGCGGGGGCGGGGCGGCTATCCGACGCTCGCCGAGGAGTTCGCGTACGAGCAGGAGGTCACCTTCAGCCACGACGGCCGGCCCTTCCTGCACTACGAGGCGCGGGCCTGGCTGATCGACGAGGACGGCACCCCGCTGCGGCCTTCGGCCCGGGAGAGCGGCTGGTGGCGGCTGCAGCCCGAGGGCCGGGTGGAGGCGCTGATCACCCAGCCCACCGGCATCGCGGAGATCGCCGTCGGCAGCGCGGACGGCGCCACCGTCGACCTCACCACCCACGAGGTCGCCCTCGCGCCCACCGCCAAGCAGGTCGACGCCACCCGCCGCCGCTACACCCTCGCCGACGAGGACACCCTCGACTTCGTCCACGACCTCGCCGCGGTCGGCCGGCCGCTCCAGCACCACCTCGCGGTACGGCTCCACCGGGAGAAGCGGCGCTGACGCGGGGTCCCGGCGGCCGGGCCTGCACAATACGGGGGTGAGCGATGACGACCCGTACATGTGGCTGGAAGACATCTCCGGCGAGGACGCCCTCGCGTGGGTGGCCGAGCGGAACGCCGAGACGGCGGACGTGCTGGCCGCCGACGCCGGGTTCGCCCCGCTGAAGGAGCGCGTGCGGGAGGTGCTCGACGCCTCGGACCGCATCCCGTACACCGTGCGGCGCGGCGCCTTCCTCTACAACTTCTGGCGCGACGCCGAGCACGTGCGCGGGGTGTGGCGGCGCACGACCCTGGAGCAGTACCGCAAGGACGCGCCCGAGTGGGAGGTGCTCCTCGACGTCGACGCCCTGGCCGCCGCCGAGGGCGAGAAGTGGGTGTGGGACGGCGCGCGGGTGCGGCGTCCCGCGTACGACCGGGCCCTGATCCGGCTCTCCCGGGACGGCGGGGACGCCGTCGTGGTCCGCGAATTCGACCTCGTCGCGCGGGAGTTCGTCGCGGACGGCTTCGAGGTGCCGGAGGCGAAGACACGGATCGGCTGGATCGACGCCGACACCGTCTTCCTCGGCACCGACACCGGACCGGGCTCGCTGACCGACTCCGGCTACCCGCGCACCGTCCGCAGATGGCGCCGCGGCACGCCGGTCGAGGAGTCCGAGCTCGTCTACGAGGCCGAGGACACGGACGTGTCGGCCTGGGGGTACCGCGACAGCACGCCCGGCTTCGAGCGGGACTTCGTCGGCCGCTCGCTCGACTTCTTCCGCAGCGAGACGTACCTCCTGGAGCCCGGCGGCACGCCCGTACGCATCGACGTCCCCGACGACGCCGTCGTCGACGTCCACCGCCGGCACCTGCTCGTCACCCTGAAGTCCGACTGGCTCGGGCAGCCGACCGGCTCCCTCCTCGCGTTCGGCTTCGACGCCTTCCTCGCGGGCGACCGCACCCCCGAGGTGCTGTTCACCCCGGACGAGCGGACGGCCCTCGCCGGGCACGCCTGGACCCGCCGCCACCTGATCCTGGAGACGATGCGGGACGTCAGCACCCACATCGAGGTCCTCACCCCGGGCCGCGACGGCGCCGGCTGGACGCGTACCCCGCTCGTCGGCGTCCCGGCGCTGTCCGCCGCGAGCGTCGTGGGCACGGACCCGGACGTCTCCGACGAGTACTTCCTCGACGTGTCGGGCTTCCTCCAGCCCTCCAGCCTCCACCGCGGGCACATCGGCGCCGACACGGAGGTCCTCAAGCAGGCCCCGGACCGCTTCGACACCGCCGGCCTCACCGTGGAGCAGTACTTCGCGACCTCCCCCGACGGCACCCGCGTGCCGTACTTCGTCATCGGCCCCGACCACACCGCCACCGGCCCCGGGCCCACCCTGCTCTACGGCTACGGCGGCTTCGAGGTCTCCCTCACCCCCTACTACGGCGCCGTCACCGGCCGGGCATGGCTGGAGGGCGGCGGGACCTACGTCATCGCGAACATCCGGGGCGGCGGCGAGTACGGACCGGACTGGCACCAGGCCGCGCTACGTGCGGACCGGCCGCGGGCCTTCGAGGACTTCGCGGCCGTCGCCGAGGACCTCGTCGCCCGGGGCATCACCACCCCCGACCGGCTCGGCGCGTCGGGCGGCAGCAACGGCGGCCTCCTCATGGGCGCGATGCTCACCCGCTACCCCGAGCTGTTCGGCGCGATCGTCGCGCAGGTCCCGCTGCTCGACATGACCCGCTTCCACAAGCTCCTCGCGGGCGCGTCCTGGATCGCCGAGTACGGCGACCCGGACGACGAGACCGACCTCGCCCACCTGCGCGAACTCTCCCCGTACCACCGCCTCACGGCCGACCGGAGCTACCCGCCGGTGCTCCTGATGACCTCCACCCGCGACGACCGCGTCCACCCCGGACACGCGCGGAAGACGGCCGCCCGGCTGCGGGAACTCGGTCACCCCGTCCTGTTCCACGAGAACACCGGCGGCGGCCACGCGGGCGCCGGGGACAACGAACAGGCCTCCCACAACAGCGCCCTCGTGCACACCTTCCTCCGGAGGCACCTGACCTGACCCCGGGTGTCAGAGCCATCCGGCGCGCTGCGCCTGCAGCGCCATCTGGAAACGGCTCGTGGCACCGAGACGCGCCATGAGGACCTGGATCCGGCGGAAGAGCGTACGGCGGCTGACCCCGATCTCCCGGGCGATGACGTCGTCGCCCGCGCCGCCGGCGAGCAGCCGCAGCAGCCGGCGGTCGGCCGGCAGCAGTCCGGCCGGCCGGACGGAACGGCCGTGCAGTGGCAGCGCGCTCTGCCAGGCCTGCTCGAACAGCGCCACGAGCGCCGACAGCAGGCCGCACGGCTGCACCACGAGCATGCTGTTGTGCACGTCGGCCTCCTTGATGGAGAGCGAGACCATGGCGTACGACTCGTCGATGATCACCAGCTTCACCGGAACCGACGGCAGCACCCGCGCCTGCTCACCCGCCTCCACGCACGGCTCGATCGACCCCTCCAGCTGCCCCGGGTACTCGAGCGACGCCTGCGAGTAGACGACCCGCTGGGTCACCCCGCGCGCCAGCGTCGCCAGCGCGTCGTCGGTGGCGCTCGGCAGCGGGAAGTACGGGGGAGAGTCCAGCTGCCGGATCTCCTCGCGCGCGCTGGCCCAGGCGTGCCGCATACGGGGACCGACCGCGTCCCCCGTCACCACCTCCACGAGATCGTCGTGGTACGCGGCCAGCCGCTGCCGCCGGAACGACTCGAAGGCGCCCCCGACGGTGATCCGCGACTCGTCGAGCTCGGCCGCCCGGTGCCGACCCAGGATCTCCAGACCCGCGGCGGGAGGAACCGGGGCCACCAGGTCCGGGCCCTGCGCCGCCGGACTCGCGAGCCCGGCGTCGACCAGTTCGCCGTACGCCGCGGACAGCGCCGCACCGTCGAGACCGGCCGCGGAACCGATGGCGCTCAGCGGCGCGGGACCGAGGTCCAGGAGCCGGAGGTAGACCCGCCGGGCCTCGTCGCCGATCCCCAGAAGCCGGAGCGCCTCACTGAGCTTCGCGTTCGCCATGGACCGCATTATCGACCCGCCCAGGCCGCCCCCGCCGCCCGGGGTGTGGCCGATCCGTGCCACTGGCCGATCCCGGCACCCGGCGGGCGCGCGCCGCAGTACCGTCCGGGTGCCGTCGACGAGCGGCGGCCGAGAACGTACCCGGAAGAAGGTGCAGGACGTGGCGAAGAGCCGTAAGAACGGCCTCTACAACGGCGTCTCCGAGGAGCTTTCCGCTCTGATGAGGACCGGCTGGGCGGACACCGAGCGGCACGACCTCGAACCGGCCGAGCAGGCCCCGTACGCGGCCGCCCGCCGCGCCGCGCTCTCCGCCCTCTTCCCCGGCGAGCGCCTGGTCGTCCCCTCGGGCAAGCTCAAGTACCGCTCCAACGACGACAACTACCCGTTCCGCCCGTACTCCGGCTACGTGCACATGACCGGCGACCAGACCCGCGACGGCGCGCTCGTCCTCGAACCCCGCGCCGACGGCGGCCACGACGCCTACTGCTACCAGCTGCCCCGCGACAGCCGCGACAACGACGAGTTCTGGATCGGCTACACCGCCGAGCTGTGGATGGGCCGCCGCCGCTCCCTCGCCGAGTCCGCGACCGTCCTCGGCCTGCCCTGCCGGGACGTCCGCACCATCACCGAGGACCTGACCGCCGGCTCCGGCGTGCCGACCCGGATCGTCCGTGGCATCGACCCGGCCCTCGAAGCCGCCGTCACCACCGACGAGGAGCGCGACATCGAGCTGGAGGGCGCGCTCAGCGACCTCCGCCTCGTCAAGGACGCGTGGGAGCTCGGCGAGATGCGCAAGGCGGTGGACTCCACCGTGCGCGGCTTCACCGACTGCGTCGCCGAGCTCTCCCGGGCGATCGCCTCGTCCGAGCGGTGGATCGAGGGCACCTTCTTCCGCCGCGCCCGCCTGGAGGGCAACCACGTCGGCTACGGCTCGATCTGCGCCGCCGGCGACCACGCCACGATCATGCACTGGACGGACAACGACGGCCCGGTGCGCCCCGGCGAGCTGCTCCTCCTCGACGCCGGCGTGGAGACGCACTCCCTCTACACCGCCGACGTCACCCGCACCCTCCCGATCAGCGGCACCTTCACCCCGGTCCAGCGCCAGGTGTACGACGCCGTGTACGAGGCCCAGGAGGCGGGCATGGCCGCGGTGAAGCCGGGCGCGCCGTACCGCGACTTCCACGAGGCGTCCCAGCGCCACCTGACGGCCCGTCTCGTCGAGTGGGGCTTCATCGAGGGTCCCGTCGACCGCGCGTACGCCCTCGGCCTCCAGCGCCGCTTCACCATGGCCGGCACCGGCCACATGCTCGGCCTGGACGTCCACGACTGCGCGCAGGCCCGCACGGAGGAGTACGTCGACGGCGTCCTCGAACCGGGCATGGTGCTCACGGTCGAGCCCGGCCTGTACTTCCAGCCGGACGACCTGACCGTGCCCGAGGAGTGGCGCGGCATCGGCGTCCGGATCGAGGACGACCTGGTCGTCACCGAGGAGGGCCACGAGAACCTGTCGGACGGTCTGCCGCGCTCCTCGGCCGAGGTCGAGGCCTGGATGGCCCGGTTCGCGGGCTGACACCCGCCGTCGTCCACGAGGGGCCGTCCGCGCGGACGGCCCCTCGTGTTGTCCCGGCGTTCGGCCGGAGGCGTCCCGGAGTTGGGCGCGGCGCCTTCCCGGCCGGAGACCCTTGGGGCAAGAGGTGTGCGTGGCGGCAGGGGGACCCGTGAGGCGCGTGACCGTGGGGACCTCGGGGAAGGTCGTCCTGCCGCTCGTGGGGCTCGCCCTCGCGGGTCTGGCCCTCGTCGGTCCGGGCGCCCTCGGGGAGCGCCCGGACCCACCGGCCGGGCGGCCGGGGCCGCGGTACGTGTGCGAGGTGTCGGTCCCGTACACCGCCGGGGCCGGCGGCTACGCGAGCTACCGCATCCCCGCGGCCGTGCGGACCGGCGCCGGGACGGTGCTCGCCTTCGCCGAGGGCCGTACGGGAGGGGCCGGGGACAGCGGCGACATCGACGTCGTCGTGCGCCGGTCGGAGGACGGCGGCTGCACCTGGGGGCCGTTGCTGGTCGTCGCCGACGGGCGCGGGGACACGCGCGGGAACCCGGCACCGGTCGTCGATCCGCGCTCGGGCGACGTGGTGCTGCTCAGCTCGTACAACGGCGCGGAGGCGACGGAACGGCGGATCCTGCGCGGTGAGGTCCCCGCGGCCCGCGGCCGCCGGGTCTTCGTCCAGCGCAGCTCCGACGACGGTCGGACGTTCTCCGCGCCGCGCGAGATCACCGCGCGCGTGAAGGAGCCCGGCTGGCGCTGGTACGCCACCGGGCCGGGCCACGCCCTCGCCCTGACACACGGCCCGCACGCCGGACGGCTCGTCGTGCCCGCCAACCACTCGGCGGCGCCGCCCGAGGGGTCGGGGGACACCGGTGAGGAGCCCCGCTACTACGGGGCGCACGCGCTCTACAGCGACGACGGCGGCCGGTCCTGGCGTCTCGGCCTCGTCGACGACAGCTACGACGGGCTCGTCAACGCCAACGAGTCGACCGTTGCCCAACTCCCCGACGGGAGCCTGTACTTCAGCTCCAGGGACCAGCTGGGGAGCAGCCCGGGCAACCGCGCGGACGCCTTGTCGTACGACGGCGGCGCGAGCCTCGGCCGTCCCTTCGCGCCCCAGCACGCCCTGGACCGCGTGCCCGTGGTGCAGGGCAGCCTGCTCCACGTGGGCGGCCGTGACGGGATCCTGCTGTTCTCGGCCCCCTCGGTGCCGGACGCCCGCGCGGAGCCGGCCGTCTGGACCAGCGCGGACGGCGGACGGACCTTCACGAAGGCGCTCACGGTGGACCGGCGGAAGGCCGCCTACTCGGACCTGGTGCCGCTGGACGCGGCGACGGTCGGCCTCCTCCACGAGACCGGGACGAGGAGTCCGTACGAGACCGTGGAGTTCCGCCGCATCCCGCTGGCGTCGCTCACCGGCGCCGCACGCCAGCCCCTTCCGAAGGGCCGTCACTCCGTACACAGAGGCGATTCCCGTGCGTCCGAACGAGAGAAGAAGGGCCGGATGTTCACCGATTCAGGTGACAGCGGCCGAGGCGAAACGTCCCTCCCCGCAGCGGGGCGGCCACGCTCGACGTGACACATGGAGCCACCCTGTGGAGCGTCCGATGCAGTTGATTCCCCGTCATGACCCGTACCTCGTCGTCCGCTCGACCGGCGGTGTCACCGTCGCGGCCCTCCGGGGCGAGCTCGACCTCGTCCTGGTGCGGCACCTGCGGCCCGAGCTCGACGCCCTCGTCCGGGAGTCCGACGCCCTGACCGTCGACATCCGGCGCCTCACCTTCTGCGACGCCACCGGGCTCGGACTCCTGGCCCACTGCGCCGGGCGCGTGAGCCGGCGCGGTGCGCGCTGGCGGCTCGTCTGCGACCAGCCGTGGATCCTGCGGCTCATCCGTCTGACCGCGCTGAGCGACCTCCTCCGCCCCGAGGCCGGACCGCCGGACCAGTCGGAGGCACTGGGTTCCGTCGACCGGCCGCCGTACGGCGGTCAGGCGGCTCCGCCCGGCCCGGTGGTTCCGCTGCCGTCCGAGCCCGGAGTGACGAGACCCGTCTCGTAGGCGGCGATCACCGCCTGGGCCCGGTCGCGCAGCCGGAGCTTCGACAGGATGCGGGCGACGTGTGTCTTCACCGTCGCCTCGCTCAGCCGGAACCGCACGGCCAGTTCGGCGTTGGTGTGGCCGCGCGCCAGAGCTTCGAGGACCTCCAGCTCGCGCGGGGTGAGCGTGGCCAGTTCGCGGTGCGGCGCCGCAGGCCGCGTCCCCGGCCCCGCACCGGACGCGGCGAAGCGCTCCACCAGGCGGCGCGTGATCGCCGGGGCGAGCAGGGCGTCCCCGGAGCGGACGAGCCGGACCGCCGCCGTCAGGTGCTCGGGGGTGACGTCCTTGAGCAGGAAGCCGCTGGCACCCGCCGCGAGCGCCGCGTACACGTACTGGTCGAGGTCGTAGGTGGTGAGGACGACGATCCTCGGCGGCGCCGCCTCGCCCGCGAGGATGCGGCGCGTGGCCTCCAGGCCGTCCGTGCCCGGCATCCGGATGTCCATCAGGACCACGTCCGGCCGGGTCCTGCGGACCGCCGCCACCGCCGCGTCGCCGTCGGCGGCCTCCGCGACCACGTCGATGCCGTCGGCGGCGAGGATCATCCGGAAACCGGTCCGCACCAGCGCCTGGTCGTCGACGATCACCACGCGCGGAGCGTCGGCCACGGTCACGGAACCTCCCACGGAATCACCGCACGGACCCGGTACCCGCCGTGCGGGCGGCTGCCCGCGTCGAGCGTACCGCCGTACACCGCGAGCCGTTCCCGCAGTCCGAGCAGCCCGTGACCGCCGCCCGGCTCCGCCGTCCGCAGCCGGCGCCCGCCCGTGTCGGACACCTCCACCCGCACCCGGTCCGCCCCGTACTCCACCGTCACCGACACCCGCGCGCCCGCCGCGTGCTTCACCGCGTTCGTCAGCCCCTCCTGCACCACCCGGTACGCGGCGAGGTCCACCCCGGCGGGCAGGGCGGCCGGCTCGCCCCGCACCTCGACCTCCACCGCCGTCCCGGACGTGCGCACCCCGTCCGCCAGCTCCGTCAGCCGGCCGAGACCCGGCTGCGGGGCGAGATCCACGTCGGCCGCCGGATCGGGCCCCTCCGCGGCCATCGTCAGGAGCCCCATGACGTGCCGCAGTTCCGACATCGCGGTCCGCCCCGCCGCCTCCACCGCCAGCATCGCCTCCCGGGCCAGCTCGGGCGAGGTCGCCAGGACCGTGCGCGCCGCACCGGCCTGGATCGTCATCATGCTCACGTTGTGGGTGACCACGTCGTGCAGCTCCCGGGCGATCCGGGACCGCTCCGCCTCCACCGCCCGGCGCAGCGCCGCCTCCTGCGCGTCCCGCAGCGCCCGCTCGCGCTCCCGCCACAGATGGACGCCGTGCGAGGCGAGCGCGATCGGGAGCAGCACGAGCACGGGCACGAGATCGCTGTCGACGTCCGGGACCAGGGGGAAGACCGCGTACAGCAGCGCGCCGGCCAGGAACGAGGCCACCACGGCCTTCCGGTGCGGGCTGTACATGGCCGCGCTGTACGCCGCGACGAGCCCCGACGCGAACGTGATCCGCGTGGCGTCGTCGGCGGCGTCCCCCAGGTGCAGGACCACCGCCGCGATCGTCACCACCCAGTAGACGGCGAGCGGGAACCGGCGCCGCAGCAGCAGTGGCAGCGCGGTCAGCAGCGCCGCCCCGACCTCCCAGGCCTCCACCGGCGGCAGCAGGTGCTCCACGGCGGGCACGGGCCGCGGCCCTCCCGGGAACGGGGCCTCGGGCGGCAACGGGATCTGCCCCGGCACCGGCGTCTTGCTGCCCGCCAGGTCGGGCCGGAGCTCCACGTACGAGCGGTTCAGGTTCCCGGCGATCGTGGCGACCGCGAGCGACAGGGCGAGCAGCCCGTCGGCCGCCCACGCCCAGCGGGACAGCGGGGGCGGCGCGCCGATGGTCCGCGCCCCGCGCACCCGGCCGATGAACTCCTCGTACCTGCTCACCGGTGCAGTGTGCCAAGCGGGCGCGCCCGGCGAATCGGCCCGGGGGACCAGGGCGCCGTCCCCGGGACGTACATCGCGCGGATGACGGGCCCGCGCCTCCGCCGCACACGGTACGGATCTTCGCCACCACGGCCGACGCGCCCCGGGGCGGACCGCTCCTAGCGTCGGTCCTGGCCCGGCCGGCCCCGACCGCACCTTCCGACCCCCAGCCCTGGAGGGCCCATGACCCCGTCCGAAGCGGAGCCCCTGATCGAACTGCGCGAGGTCGGCCGGACCTATCACGACGGTCCCGCCGCGCTCTCGGACCTCGACCTGACCGTCGTACGCGGAGAGGCGCTCGCCGTCCTCGGCCCCTCCGGCAGCGGCAAGTCGACCCTGCTGAACCTCCTCGCCGGCCTCGACCGGCCCAGCACAGGCCGGGTGACCGTGGACGGCGTGCGCGTCGACGCACTGAACGAGTCCGCCTCCGCGACCTACCGGCGCAGCCGCATCGGCATGGTCTTCCAGTTCTTCAACCTCCTCGACGACCTCACCGTCACCGACAACGTGCTGCTCCCCGCCCAGCTCGCGGGGATGCCCCGGGCGCGGGCGGCGGCGCGGGCCGCCGAACTCCTCGAACGGCTCGGCGTCGCCCGGCACGCGCGCGTACACCCCGGCCGGCTCTCCGGCGGCGAGCGGCAGCGCGTCGCCGTCGCACGGGCCCTGATGAACCGGCCGCCGCTGCTCCTCGCCGACGAACCCACCGGAGCCCTGGACACCGCCTCCGGCGCGGAGGTCCGCGACCTCCTGCGCGAACTCAACGCCGAAGGGCAGACCCTCGTGCTCGTCACCCACGACCTGGCCCTCGCGGAGGCGTGCGCGACCCGCACGATCGAACTCGTCGACGGCCGCATCGCCCGGGACGTCGCGGCGGTGGCCCGATGAGCGCGCCCTCGGGCGGCTCCGCCCGGCGGTTCGTGCCGCGCGGCGGAGCCCTCGGGAGGGTCGTGCGCGCGGGCGTCGGCCGACGCCGCACCCAGACGGCGGTGATGGTCCTGACCACGCTGCTCTCCGTCGCCTCCGCCGTGCTCGCCGTCGGCCTCCTGGTCGCCTCCTCCGCCCCCTTCGACCGGGCCTTCGCCCAGCAGCGCGGCGCCCATCTGACCGTGCGGTTCGACGGTGCGGCCGTCACCGCGGAGCAGCTGGCCGCCACGGCGCACGCGCGCGGGGTGGCCACCGCCTCCGGGCCCTTCGCCGTGGCCTCCGTACGCCTCCGTACGGACGGAGTGGCGCTGCCCGGGTTCGAGCCCCCGCCGCTCACGGTGGCCGGCCGTGCCTCCGCCGACGGGCCCGTGGACGCCGTCTCCCTCATCGAGGGCCGCTGGGCCACGGCTCCCGGCGAGATCGTCCTGGAGCGGGGATCGCGACCGCCGGGCGCGGACACGGGCAGCCGGCTCACCACCGGCGGGGTGACGCTCACCGTGGTCGGCATCGCCGGGACGGCCGGCCAGAGCGCCGACGCCTGGGTCGTTCCCGCACAGCTCACGGCACTCACGGCCCGCACGGGAGGACGGCCCCCCGCCTTCCAGATGCTCTACCGGCTCACCGCCGCAGGCACGCGCGCGGAGGTCGCGGCGGCCGGCCGGACGATCACCGCCGCCGTGCCGGCCGGTGCGGTCGTCGGCAGCCGGTCCTACCTCGACGTCCGCGAGTCCTCGGAGAAGAACACGGCGGCCTTCGTGCCCTTCGTGACCGCCTTCGCCCTTCTCGGCCTGGGCATGTCGGTCCTGGTGATCGGCATCGTGGTGAGCGGCGCAGTGAGCGCGGCGACCCGCCGGATCGGCATCCTCAAGTCCCTCGGCCTGACCCCGTACCAGGTCGGCAGGGCGTACGTGGCCCAGGCCCTGATCCCGGGCTTCGTGGGCGCGGTGCTCGGTGTCGCCCTCGGCAACCTGCTCGCCGTGCCCCTCATGGCGGAGGTGGCGGAGACGTACGGGACGACGGAGACGCTCATCCCCCTCTGGGTGGACCTCGCGGTGCCCGCCGGGGCCCTCGCGCTGGTCGCCCTCACCGCCTTCGGGCCCGCGCTGCGCGCCGCCCGGCTGCCGACCGCGACGGTGCTCCGCCTCGGTCCCGCCACCGGCGGCGGCCGGGGACTCAGGATCCGCGGCCTCATCGGCCGGCTTCCGCTGCCCCGCCCGGTGACGCTGGGGCTCGCCGCGCCCCTCGCCCGCCCGGCGCGCGCGGCGAGCACCGCCGCCGCGGTGACCTTCGGGGCGCTCGCGGTGACCTTCGCGGTGGGTCTCGGCAGCACCCTGGTCGCGGTCAGGACCGACGGGGACCCCGACCGGGGCGGCGACGTCACCGTCCACACCCTGGCCCGGCCGCACGGCGCGCCGGACGCGGGACCGGGGGAGGCGCCGATGCCCATGAAGCCGGCCGACCCGGCCGCCGTGGCGGAGGCGATCGCCCGGCTCCCCGGGACCGCCTCCGTGTACCGGACCGCCGAGACCCAGCTGGAGGTCGCGGGACTCAAGGGCGGCGCCACGGTCGTCGCGTACGAGGGCGACACCGCCGACAGCACCCGCACGATGGTCTCGGGGCGCTGGTTCGCGGCCCCGGGGGAGGCCGTGGCCCCGACGCGGTTCCTGAGGACCACCGGGACCCGGGTGGGGGAGTCGGTCGCCCTGTCCGACCAGGGGCGGACCGTTCGGGTGCGGATCGTCGGCGAGGTCTTCGACCTGGGCGACGACGGCATGACCGTACGGACCGCGGCCGCGTCCGTCGCCGCCCTGAACCCCCGCTCCATGCCGTCGGACTTCGCCGTCACCGTCACCGCCGGCACGGACGCGGCGGAGTACGCCGAGCGGCTGGACGCCGCGGTGTCCCCGCTCGGGGCCGAGGCCGCCGTCACCGAGGCGGGCAAGTCGAGCGTCATCCGGGCCATGCAGGCCCTGGTCGTCATGCTCACCTTGATGCTGGTCGTCGTCGCCTGCCTCGGCGTACTGAACACGGTGGTCCTCGACACCCGTGACCGCGTCCGCGATCTGGGCGTCTTCAAGGCCCTGGGGATGACCCCGCGCCAGACCGTCGCCCAGGTGCTCACCTCCGTCGGCGCCATCGGGCTCGTCGCGGGCGCGGTCGGCGTGCCGCTGGGCGTGGCACTCCACGGCTGGGTGATGCCGGCGATGGGCCGCGCGGTCGGCACCACCATCCCGCCCGCGGACATCGACGTGTACGGCACCCCCCTCCTCGTGCTCCTCGCGACGGCCGGTGTCGTGATCGCGACGGCCGGCGCGCTGCTCCCGGCGGGCTGGGCGGCCCGTACGGCGACGGCGCGGGCGCTGCGGGCGGAGTAGGGCGGGCGGGGCGGCGGAGGAGGGCCGGGCGGGGGGGCTTCCGCAGGTCGCCCCGCCGATCCGCCGCGATACGGTCGCCGCATGTCTGAAGTCCGGTTGACCACGCCCTCCTTCCTCGTGCTCGGCATCATCGACAAGCTGGGCGAGGCCAGTCCGTACGACGTGAAGGTGGAGGCCGCCCGGACGGTGGCCCCGTTCTGGTCCATGCCGCACGCGCAGGTGTACGCGCAGTGCGACCGGCTCCTGGAGGCGGGGCTGCTCTCGGAGGTGCGGCAGCCGGGCGGCCGCAACCGGCGTCTGATGAGCCTCACGGAGGAGGGGGCGGCGGCGCTGCGCGGCTGGCTGGCCGACCCCTCCTTCGTCCCGGTCGAGGCCCGCGAACGGGGCATCCTCAAGCTGTGGTTCGGCGCCAGCCCGCGTGTCCACGCGCCGGTCCAGATCGACGAGCACAACAGGACCCTGGACGAGTACGAGGGACTGGCGCACGACGTCGGCGAGTTGCTGACGCGCGGGCAGCGCGAGGCGCTGGAGTTCGGCATCCGGTATGAGCGGATGATGGTCGATTTCTGGCGGTGGGTGGAGAGCCGCGAGCCCTGACCCCGCCGACGACTGCTTGTTACCGACCGGTTGACCCCGGTCGCCCCCGGCCCTACCTTCCTCCATAGTCCAGAAAGGACTATCGGTGAAGGGGGAATCGCCATGGGCCGCACGACCAGCACGCGAGGGGGGTGGGGGAGGGCGGCCACCGTCGCCGTGACGGTGATCTGCCTGGCGTACGCGCCCGTCGCCATGACCGAACTCTGGCCGTACGCGACCCCGGGAGCGCCCGCCGTCGGCGAGTGGCTCCTCGGCCGGTCCGTCTCCCCGGAGTTCGTCGCCGAGGCCGTGCGCGACCGGATGGGACCGTACGAGCGCAGCCTGGCACCCCTGATCGTGCACTCGGTCCTCGGCGGCCTCCTCATGCTCCTCGGCCCCGTACAACTGCTCTCCGCGGTCCGGCGGCGCGTCCGGCTGCACCGGATCGCCGGGACCGTCTTCGCCGTCACGGTGTACGTGTCGATGGCGGGCGCCGCCCTCTACCTGGTGCGCACCCCACCGGCCGAGGCCTTCAGCGGGGCCGCGTTCTGGATCGTCCTCGCCACGATCCTGGTCGGCACCGTCGGCAGCGTGACCTTCGGCGTCCTCGCCGCCCTCCGGGGCCTCCCGGACCTCCACCAGCGCTGGATGCTGCTCTGCTACGGCTTCCTGATGACCGCTCCGCTGCTGCGGCTCGAATGGGGACTGCTGCCCTCCCTCTACCCCGGGCTCGACATGAAGGACATCAACCGCGTCGCGATCATGCACCTCGGCGCGCTCGTCTCCTTCGGTGCGCTCCTCGCCTCCCGCGCCCTCGACCGGCGGGCCGCCGTCCCCGGCCTGACCGGCACCTGGTGCCCGCTGCCGGTGCGGGTGGCCGCCCACCTCGCGGGCGCCGCGGGCCTGGTGTGGATCACCGTGGCGTTCCTCGACGAGGGAACCGCCGGGCGGCGCCTGCTGGTCGCGTACCTCGTCCCGTACGCCGTGACGTACGCCGTCATCGCCGTGCGGGCGACCCGCGCCGGCTCCCGGGGCGCCCACTGGGCGCGCGAGGAGTGGTCGCTGCACCTCACCGCCCTCTGCCTGGCCCCCGCCTTCTCGGCGGTGACCGTGCCCGTACTCGAACGGACCCTGGGCCTCGACCGGATCACGGCCCTCACCGCGGGCGTCGGCATCGGCTGCGGCATGCTCGCCTACGCCGCCGTCACGGTGGTGAGCCTGCGGATCCTGTACGCCCGCGAACTCCTCAAGCGACAGGGCGAGTTCGCCGAAGCGCCGCCGAGCCGGGCGAAGGCCCCGGCGACGGCGGGCGCCGCACCGGAAGGAGGCCAGGGATGAGCGCCACCCCACAGGAGACGGCCACGACCACCGGAACCCCCGACGGCCGGGAACTCTCGCCCGCCGTCGTGGTCCTGAGCGGCGTCGTCGGAGGCATCAGCGTCACCGTCGGCACCCTGCTCGCCGTGGCGAGCCTGACCGGGCACGCGGCGGGCGCCTGGGTGTCGCCCGAGGCGCTGAGCCCCGGTCTCATCGGGGCAGCGATGGCGGGCGTGGCACCCGCGCTGTTCACCCTCGGCCGGGCCCGCGTCTGGGAGGAGGTCCGCTCCCTGGTGCTGCCGCTCGCGATCGTCCTCGTCGGCCTCTTCACGGTGACCCTCCTCAACGCCGGAAACCTCCAGGCCGTACGGGGCGGCCCGCTGTTCCTCGCCCTGTTCAGCCTCGGCTGGGTCGCCACCCTCGGCGTCCTCGCCCTCGCCGCGGTCGGCTGCCTGGCCGCGCAGTACCGCAGACGCCCCGGCACCGCCGGCGGGGGCACGGAGAGGCCGCGTCCGCTCGCTCCGCTGCCCGCCTGGTCGAAGCCGCCGCTCGCCGTCCTCGGCTCGGCATGGCTCGGCATCGGCGCCGGCCTGCTGTTCTTCCCCGCGTTCTGGGGCGCCCTGCTGCCGTGGACGGTGAACCGCGCCGACGCGCAGGGCCTCGGCGTGTGGGCGCTCGCGCTCGGCGTCGGCGTCCTCGGCTCCCTGGTGGAGGACGACCTCGCCCGTATCCGCCCCGCCCTCCGGGCCGTCCCGGCGGTGGCCCTCGCCCTCGCCGTGGTCCTCGCCGCGCACGCCTCCACGGTCGACTGGACCTCGGGCCCCGGCACCGCCCTCGTCTTCCTCGTCGCCGGACTCCTCGTCACGGGCGCCTCGGGTCACTGGCTGCTCACACGGGCAACGCGGAGGCCCTAGGACCGGTCCCGGATTCGGAGTGGGCGTGCTCGCGGCTCAGGGCCGCCAGCGCGGCGCCTCGTCGTCCGGGGCGTCCGGGCTCGCGAAGTGGAAGGGCACCGCGAGGTGTTCGGCCAGGGCCCGGCCGGCCGCGTCGGCGGCCACCGCCTCCGGGCGGGCCGATCCTCCGTCCCACGCGTCCCGGCCCAGATGCCGAACGGCCGTCTCCCGGTAGATCGTGGCGAGGTGGTGCTCGCCCGCGGGCTCGGTGGTGACGGCCAGAAGGATCACGAACCAGTCGTGGACGGTGTCGCCGTCCCAGATCGCCTCGATCGCGGCCACCGGCCCCCGGCAGCCGGAGGCCCGCGCGGCCAGCGATTCCAGGTCGAGCGGGCTGAGAGGGGTGCGCGCGACCCGGTCGCCGTGGTGGAGGTACCGGTCGTGGACGACCTTCTCCGCCTCGTGGAGGCCGAGGCCACGGCTCCGGCAGGCCTCCCAGACGACCCGCGCCGCCTGGAGACGGCGGTCCTGGAGGACGTACCCGTCGACCTCACCGCGAATGCCGTCCGGCAGAAGCTCCCAACACTCGGACGTCGTCGACTCGGCCACGCGGATCCTCCCCTTGTCCCTGGCCCGAGAGGATACCCGCAGGTCCGGGGAGTGCGCCCGGGGATTTCCGCCCCCTTCCGGCGGGGCGAAACCCCGTGGCGCACGGGGCCGTCGGGCGGCGATGATGACCGGATGACCCAGCGCGTGCGGCCCGTGGATGCCCTGATCGTCGTCGACGTGCAGTCGGCCTTCGTCGCCGGCGAAGGGGCCGTGCCCGCCGCCGCCCGGCTCGTCGACCGGACGAGCGACCTGATCGCCCGGGCCCGACGGGACGGCGCGTTCATCGCCCACCTGCAGAACGACGGACCGCCCGGCGCCGAGGACGAACCGCACACGCCCGGCTGGGAGCTCCACCACCCCGTCCAGCCCGGCCCCACCGAGGTGGTCATCCGCAAGCCCCACGACGACGGCTTCGCGGAGACCGCGCTGGGCGCGGTGCTCACCGACGCGGGGGTACGGGCGGTCGCCGTGTGCGGCGTGATGTCGGAGATGTGCGTCCAGGCCACGGCCCGTACGGCCCTGGCGCTCGGCTACCGGGTCGTCGTCCCGCACGACGCCCACGCGACCCAGGACATCCCGCCGGCTCCGGGCATCGGCGAGGCCGTCCCGGCCGCGACGGTCTCCCGCGTCGCGGCGTACGCCCTCGGGAGCGACGCGGAGACCACCGTCCCCACCGCGGGCGTCACCTTCACGGCCCCTACGGCACCCTGAGACCGCGTCGGGTCCGGCACTCCGAGCGAACGGAACGCGCCACGCGCCGCCCCGGCACGACGGCGAGCGGGCTGTTCAAAGGCTTGGCGATCTCTCTGCGGTGGTGGCGGGTCGCCTCGTCGGCGTCCCGGCTGCGCCCAGGACGCGGCCGGCGACCACAGCACCGCACTGACCACCCTGCGCGCCGCCCACCTAATGCTGACGGACTGCCGTGACCCGCGCATGGCTGCCAGGGCCACGGCCGCCCCGGCGTCACCCTCGACCACCTCGGCGCCACCGAGGAGGCCGTCCGCGCCCTGGGGGAAGGCAATGGATCCGCGGCCCGGTCCCGGGCCGACCGTGACCCCATCCGTTCGGCCCGCCCGACGGCCCGGTCTCCGTGGCCCGGTCTCCGTGGCCCGGCCAAGGACTGCGGAATCCATGAATTGCATAATTCTGCAATTCGATACATCCTGGTCCGGCTGCGCCCGTAGGTAGCCGCGGGCGCAGCACCCCGCCCCACCCCCTCGGAGGAGAGTCCGTGCCTGTCCCGCTGTACCAGGCCAAGGCCGAGTTCTTCCGGATGCTGGGCCACCCGGTCCGCATCCGGGTCCTCGAACTGCTCCAGGACGGACCGATGCCCGTACGCGAGCTGCTCGCGCGGATCGAGGTCGAGCCCTCGGCCCTCTCCCAGCAGCTCGCCGTGCTGCGCCGCTCCGGAATCGTGACGTCCACCCGCGAGGGCTCGACCGTCGTCTACACGCTCGCGGGCGGCGACGTGGCCCAGCTGATGCAGGCCGCCCGGCGGATCCTCACCGAGATGCTCGCCGGGCAGGGCCAACTCCTCGCCGAGCTCCGCGAGAGCGAGCCCGGCACCACCCCTACGGTCGCGGCCCGGTGACCGCCGCCGCGGCCAGAGCGTGGGGCCGGGTCCGCGCCCTGCTGCCCGTGCGCGCGGACCTCGTCGCCATGACCCGCACCCCGCGACGTGACCTGGTCGCCGGACTGACGGTCGCCGTCGTCGCGCTGCCCCTCGCGCTCGGCTTCGGGGTCTCCTCGGGTCTCGGCGCCGCCGCGGGGCTCGCGACGGCCGTCGTCGCCGGGGCGCTCGCCGCGCTCTTCGGCGGATCGAACCTCCAGGTCTCCGGACCCACCGGCGCCATGACGGTGGTCCTCGTCCCCATCGTGGCCCGGTACGGCCCCGGCGGCGTGCTCACCGTCGGCCTGCTCGCCGGCCTCATCCTCATCGCGCTCGCCCTGGCCCGCGCCGGACGCTACATGCGGTACGTCCCCGCCCCCGTGGTGGAAGGCTTCACCCTGGGCATCGCCTGCGTGATCTTCCTCCAGCAGGTGCCGAACGCCCTCGGCGTCGCCCCGCCCGAGGGCGAGCGGGTCCTCGTCGTCGCCTGGCGCGCCGCCGCGTCCTTCGCCACCGCGCCGAACTGGACCGCGCTCGGCCTCTCCGCCGGGGTCGCGGCGGTCATGCTGGCCGGTGCGCGCCTCCGGCCCGGTGTGCCCTTCTCCATCGTCGCGGTGATCGCCGCGACCGTCGCCGCCCGGCTCTTCGACCTGCGGGACGCCACGCCCATCGGGGACCTCCCCGGCGGTCTCCCCGCTCCCTCCCTCGCCTTCCTCGACCTCTCGGCCCTGTCCTCGCTGCTCGCCCCCGCCGTCGCGGTGGCCGCGCTCGCCGCGCTCGAGTCGCTCCTGTCCGCCACGGTCGCCGACGGCATGACGGTGGGTCAGCGGCACGACCCGGACCGGGAACTGTTCGGCCAGGGCCTGGCGAACCTGGCCGCGCCCCTGTTCGGCGGCGTCCCGGCGACCGCCGCCATCGCCCGTACGGCGGTGAACGTGCGGACCGGCGCGGCCTCCCGGCTCGCCGCCCTCACCCACGCCGCCGTCCTCGCGGTCGTCGTCCTGGCGGCCGCGCCGCTCGTCTCGGAGATCCCGCTCGCCGCGCTCGCCGGGGTCCTGCTCGCCACCGCGATCCGCATGGTCGAGGTCGGCTCGCTGCGCGCGATGGCCCGGTCCACCCGCTCCGACGGCGCCGTCCTCGGCCTGACGGCCGTCGCCACGCTGGCCCTCGACCTCGTGTACGCGGTGATCATCGGCCTGGTGGTCGCGGGCGCCCTCGCGCTGCGCGCCGTCGCCCGGCAGGTCCGCCTCGACCGGGTGGACCTGCGGTCCGAGCTGCCGGGCGAGCACGGCGACGAGGAACACACCCTGCTGGCCGAGCACATCGTCGCGTACCGCATCGACGGCCCGCTGTTCTTCGCGGCGGCCCACCGCTTCCTCCTGGAGCTCTCGGAGGTGTCCGACGTCCGGGTCGTCATCCTGCGCCTGTCCCGGGTCACGACCATGGACGTCACCGGGGCGCTCGTCCTCAAGGACGCCGTGGAGCGGCTCGAACGCCGGGGCATCGCCGTGCTCGCCTCCGGGGTACGGGACGACCAGCGGCGGGTCCTCGACTCGGTGGGGGCGCTGGACGTCCCGCGCCGGGCGGGACACGAGTACGCCACCACCCCCGAGGCCGTCGCCGGCGCGCGCGCCCATCTCCACGGCGCCGGTCTGCTCCCCGCCCGCGCTTCCGCCATGACCCCCGTACGAGAGGGAAGACGACCCACATGACCATCGAATGGCGCTACACCGTGCAGCAGGACCTCGGCGTGCTGTCCCTGGCCGGCTTCCTCGGAGCCGACGCCCTGGGGCGGTTCACCGGGGCCGTGGGATGGGCGGTCGCCCGTGGCGCGGGGCCGGTCGTCCTCGACCTCACCCGGCTGCGGGGCTGGTCGGTGGGCGGGCAGCTCGCCGTCGCCGAGGCGGCCGTACGGCTGCGGGCCGTCGGGCGGAGCCTCGAACTGGCCGCGATCCCCGCCGACGGGTCCCTCGTGCCCGAGAGCGACGTCCCCGCCGTCCCGGTCCACCGCGACCTGGCCGCCGCGCTCGCCGCCCACCGGGGCGCGGGCGCGGAGCAGCGCGCCTGGCACAGCGACGCCTGGCCGAGCGCGTGACGTGACCTCGTGCCCCGCACCCCGGCCTCGTCCCACCCGACCCGGGGCTGACCTGACCTGACCCGACCTGACCGGGGCGGACGTGAGGTGAGAGGATCCGTTCCGGCCCGCCCCGTGTACGTCCTGACTGTCCGTAGGGGCGAGGATGGGGACATGGTGCAGAGTGCTGGGTCGACGCGAGGCGCGGGGTGGGTGCGATGAGTACGCCCCTCTATCAACTGAAGGCGGAGTTCTTCAAGACGCTGGGGCACCCCGTCCGCATCCGCGTCCTGGAGCTGCTCAGTGAGCGTGAGCACGGGGTCGCCGAGATGCTGCGCGACACGGGTGTCGAACCGGCCTACCTCTCCCAGCAGTTGGCCGTACTGCGCAAGGCCAACCTGGTCGTCGCCCGGCGCGAGGGCGCGGCCGTGTACTACGCGATGACGAGCCCACAGGTCGCGGAGCTGCTGCGGGTCGCCCGCACGATCCTCTCCGGCGTGCTCGCGGGCCAGGCGGAACTCCTCGCCGACCTCCGGGCGGCAGGCCCGGCCCGCACGCCGGGGGAGACGGCCCCGTAGCCGCCGCTCTTCCTCCGATCCTTCAGCCGATCACTTCTCGGCCTCCGGCTGGATGCCCGCGAGGAGGTTGAAGGCGCCCGTCAGGAGGTTGAGGGTGACGACGCCGACCACCTCGGCGACGACCCGGTCGCTCCAGCCGTGGGCGCGGACCTCGGCGACGTCCTCGTCGGAGAGGGAACCGGGCTCCGCGAGGACCCGCAGCGCGAGGCCGATGAGGGCGGCCTCGCGCGGGTCTGTCGACGTGCCCTGACGGGCGAGTTCGATGTCGGTCTCGGTCAGACCCGCCGCGCGGCCGGCCTCGCGGTGCGCCTCGCGGCAGGTGCCGCAGCCGATCCACTCCTGCACGGCGAGCGAGAGCTTCTCGCTCAGGGCGCGGGGGATCTTCACCCGCTTCATGGCCCGCGACAGGCTGAGATAGCCGTCGAGCAGCGCGGGCGAGTGCGCCATCGTGGACACCATCTCGCCGACGGAGCCGTGCCGTCCGACGATGTCGGTCAGCAGCTCGCGTGCGCGGCCGGGTGCCTGCTCGGGGGTGAGCGCGGTCAGCCTTCTCGTGGTCACGGAACCTCTCCTCTACATAGCCTGTATACCCGTGGGGGGTATAACGTCGGGAGGGTGGGGAGAGGTTCCCGGCGAACGCGTGCGGGCGGCCTCGGCCCGCGTTCGATCTTCTTCGTGGGGCATGAGACCGTCTGGTCGTGCCAGAGACGACGAGTGGGTCGGGGGCCGCCTTGGCCGAGGCGTCGTCTCCTTCGTGGACGCGACGTGCCCGTGCCGGGCGTGACCTTGCTTCCTTCGCTGAAGTCCCCGAGGCCGCGGAAACCCTGCTGCGGCTGCTGCTGGACGCCGAGGACACGGCGGTGACCCGCCGGACGGCAGAGGCCCTGGCGCGGGTGGGAACGGTGGCCGCCATGAGGCTCGTCGCTCTCGCGGCCGCCGAGGCCGACGACAACCAGGCCGACTGGCTGCAGACCGGGGTGCACGACGCGCTCGTGGACTCGGACGGTCGGCTGGACGTCGCGGCGGTCTGCGGGAAGCTCGCCCGCGACCCGGAAGAAGCTGTCCGGCGGGGTGCCGCAGCTCTCTCGGCGTGGACGGCCGCCGAAGGGCGCTGACCCGGGGGTGCGGGTGCTCGTGTCAGCAGGCAGCGTCGGGCACGACCGGCCGTCCCCGCGCCGACGACGGTGACTGTGCTGTTCGCGCGGGTGCGCGGCCGGGCACGCGGTGCACCGGGGCCTCGGCCGCGTCCCGCTGTCCCCGCGGCTCGGCCCTGCGCCTGCCGCGGGCCTCGGGCAGCCGGTCGAGCAGGCGGACGGCGACGAGCTGGTCCACAACCGAGCGGGCCAGGGTCCACCGGGGCCGTCCAGGAGATGCACGACGCCGCCGAGCGGGTGAACCCCGACGTCCTCGTCCTCTGCCACGGCGGGCCCATCGCCGAACCCGAGGACGCGCGGTACGTCCTGGAGCACACCACCGGCGTCGTCGGCCTCTTCTGAGCGGCCTCGATCGAACGCCTGCCCACGGAGCGCGCCATCACGGAACGGACCCGCGCCTTCAAGGTCCTCGGCACCGGCTGAAGGCGTTGTCGGTGGCGTGCCGTACAACTGAGAGCGGGGACAGGAGCGGCACAGGGGGACGGCACATGGACACATTCGCGGACCTGGGGTTGACCGACAGCCCGCACATGCCCTCGGCCGACAGCGCGTCCATGCCCTCGGGCGACCACGCGTCCATGCCCTCGGCCGGGCGGGCGCCTTTGGGCGGGCGGGACCGGGAACTCGACCGGCTCGACGCGCTGCTGCGCGCCCGGAGCGGCGGCGCGGGGCCGGCGGCCGTGGACGTCACGGGCGAGCCGGGCATCGGCAAGACCCGTCTGCTCACCGAGTTCGCCGTACGGGCCCGGCGGCGCGGGGCGACGGTCCTGCGCGGCAGGGCGGGCCAGGCCGTGGCGGACGGCACCCCCTTCGAGCCCTTCGTGGACGCCTTCGCCGACCTGGACCACCTCGACCGCGCCACCGCTCCGGACCTGGCCGGACTCGCGGAGCTCGTCGAGTCGTCACCGGTCGCCGCCGGGTGGGGCGCGCGGGTGCGGCGGATCGCGGCGGCGCTGGGCCGGGTTCCGGCACCCGGGCTCGTGCTGGTGCTCGACGACCTCCAGAGTGCGGATCCCGCGTCCGTCGCCCTCGTGGACCATCTCCTCCGGCACCCGACGAGGGCGCCCGTCCTCCTCGTCCTGGCCCGGCGCGAGCGCCAGACCCCGCCCGCTCTGGCCTCCGCCCTCGCGCGCGCCGAGGACGCCGGGTCCCTCGCGAGGCTGAAGCTCGCCCCGCTGACGCCCGAGGACTGCGCCGGGGGGCTCGCCGCCGGGCTCCCGCCCGAGCTGGCGCGGGAGATCCACGCGGCCAGCCGAGGGAACCCGCTCTACTACCGGGCTCTCGCGCTCGCCCGCACGTGCAGGGGCGAGGCGCCGGCCACCGGACCGGTGGCCACCCTGCTCGACGAACTCGCCCCGCTCGGCCGGGCGGAGCGGTCGGCCGTCGAGGCGATCGCCGTGCTCGGCGACCGCGCGACACCCGAACTGCTCACGACCGTCACCCGGGACGGGCACCGTCCCGCGACCGGGGAGGTGGTCGGTGAGGCGCTGCGGGAGTTGGCGCGCCGCGATCTCGTCCGCGCCGGCCCGGACGGCCGTGTCCTCCTGCGGCATCCCGCGCTGCCCGAGCTGCTCCTCGGCGCGCTCGACCCGTGGCACCGGCGGGAGCTGCACCGGCGGGCCGCGGCGGCGCTCGCCGCGGCCGGGGCGCCCGTGACCGAGCGCGCTCCGCACCTCGTCCGGGCCGCGACCGCCTGGGACCCGGCCACCGCCGCCGAGCTGGCCGAGGCCGCCGAGCGGATCGGGGCCGCCGACCCCGCGCGCGCCGCCGACTGGCTGGGTGCCGTGCTCGGCCTGCTGCCCGACGCGCCCGAACACCACAGCACCCGACGCGAACTGACGCTCCGGCGGGCCCGCGCCCTCGGCTCGGCGGGGCGCGTCGCGGAGAGCCGGGACCTCCTCCACCACCTCATCGACGGCAGCCAGGGCGAGGGAGGACCGCAGGACGAGGAGCTGCGGACCTCGGCCGTGCTGCTCTGCGCGTTCATGGAGCGTCACCTCGGCCGCTACCCCGAGGCGGACGCCCTGCTCCGCCGCGAACTGGAGCGCACCCCCGGCCCCCGGCCGGACCTGAGGAACTGGCTCGTCGTCGAGTGGGGCTGCCGCGCCCTGTTCGCCGCCCGCTACCCCGAGGTCCGCCGCGTGGTCGCAGCGAACCTCGACGAGGCCCGGCGGCGGCGCGACGACGCCGGGACGGCCGAGGTCCTGAGCCTGTCCGCCCTCGGTGAGGTGTACGAGGGCGAGACCGCCGCCGCCCGTGCGCACGCCACCGAGGCCGCGGCCCTCACCGACGCCTTCACCGACGGCCGACTGGCCGACCACGCCGAGTCGTTGGTGCGCCTCGGCTGGAGCGAGGCCTTCCTGGAGCGGTACGGGACGGCCGAGCGGCACGCCACCCGCGGCATCGCGATGGCCCGCCGCGCCGGACGCCCCTTCGCCCTCTCGCAACTCCTGCTCTGCTCGGCGTACGTCCACCTGCTGACCGGCAGGGTCGGCACCGCGCTCGACCAGGCCGAGGAGTCCCTCGCGGTGGCCCGCACCCTCGGCGGCGCCGAACTCATCGGCTTCAGTGGGGCGATCCGGGCCACCGTGCTCCTCCACGCCCGGCCGCTCGGCGATCCCGAGGTCCGGGCCGCCGCGGAAGAGGCCGCGGCGACCGTCGGGACCGCCGAAGGCTGGTGGGCCACCCAAGCCCGCTGCATGCTCGCCCACGCGGTCCCGCTCGACCGGGACCCCCACCGGGTGCGGGAGGTGCTCGTGCGCGCGGGGGGCGACCGGAACCTCTCCCGGCTCCAGCCCTCCCTGCGCCCCGGCTATCTCGAAGTCCTCACCGGCGCGGCCCTCGCCGCGGGGGACCTCCCGGAGGCCGAGCGGGCCGCCCGCCGGGCCCGCGCGGAGGCGGAGCCGCTGGGCCTGCCCGTCCAGCGCGGTGCCGCGCACCGCGCCTGGGGGCGGGTGCTGGCCCACCGGGGTGAACCGGCTGCCGCCGCCCGGGCGTTCACGGAGGCGGCCAGGGACAGCGTGAGCTCCGGCGCGACCCTGCGGGAGGCCCACAGCCTGCTCCTCGCCGTCCCCCAGCTCCAGGCCTCGGGCGACGGGCCGCAGGCCGCCGCCGTGTGGCGACGAGGCCGACGGCTGGCCTCCCAGGGCGGCGCCCGCATGCTGGTCGACCTGGCCGACCGCACCCGGCCCGTACCGCCCCGAGGCGACGGCACCGGCGGCCGGCTCGCCGTCCTCACCCCGCGCGAGCGGGAGATATCGGCCCTGGTGGCCGAGGGGCTCACCACCCAGGCGGTCGCCGACCGGCTCTGCCTGAGCCCCCGCACGGTCGAGAGCCATGTCGCCCGGGTCTACCGCAAGACGGGCGTGGAGACCCGGGCGGGACTGGCCTCGCTGGTGGTCAGGGACGGGACGGCGGGCGGTCAGTCCTTGCGGGGATAGGTGGCGGTCACCCGGCCCTTCCTGTCTGCCTTCAGATAGGCCACGCCGTACGTGTCGGACAGGTAGACGCTCAGCCCCGCCTCGCTCCCGAGCATGGTCGAGCCCGGGGTGAGGACGAGATAGCGGCTGGTCGGCTCGTCGACGCCCAGCTCCTTGTCCGCGCGCTTCATGAGCGCCGGCAGCGCGTCCCACGAGAACGCGTCCAGGTCCGCCGGGACGGAGCCCGGGAAGGCGGTGCCGCCGGGCCCCTCCCGGACGGCCACGTCACCGCCCCGGTACACGTACCGGTCGTAGCGCTTCGTACTGCCCTTGACCAGCGACTCGGCCACCGCGTAGTCGGGGTACACGACGAAACCGGTGACCTTCGCCCCGCCCGAGGCCGCCTTGACGGCGGCCACGGCGGTCCGGACCCCCTTCGCCGTCAGCAGGTCGAGCTTCTCCGGAGCCGTCTCCTTCGCGGGCGCGGACGACGACGCGGGCCGCCGCGCGGCCGGGCCCTGCTGCGAGGGCGGAGCGGTGCTCGGCCCGCTGCCCGGGTCGGCGGGGCGCCACTCCCAGCTCATCGCGGCCACGGGGATGCCGACGGCGAGCGCCACCACGGCGGCCGACGCGAGGAACCGGCCGACGCGCCCCCGCCGACGCCGTACACCGGAGGGCACGGGACCGGCCCCCACCGCAGCGGTCCCCACCGGCCCCACCGGCCCCACCGGCCCCACCGGCGCGGCTCCCACCGGATCGGGGCCTGTCGGTGGCGCCCCCACCGGATGGGAACCTGTCAGCGCGGCTCCCACCGGATCGGGACCCGTCGACGCGGCCCCCACCGGAGCGGTGGTCGGCGGCGCCAGCCGGAACGACGTCGTCTCCCCGCCTCCGGAGTCCACCGCCCCCTCGGCCACCGCCCCCTCGGCCACCGGGCTCTGGGCCACCGGGCTCTGGGCCACCGGGCTCTGGGCCACGGGGCTCTCGGCCACCGGATTCTCCGCCACGACGGCCGCCAGCGCGCGGTCGAGTTCGTCCGTGTCCGGCCGGGTGGCAGGGTCCCGTACGAGCAGCCGGGTCAGTACGTCGGTCAGCGCACCGGCCCGTACGGGAGGAGGCACGTCGTCGGAGAGGACGGCGGCGAGGGTGGCCAGGGTGTTCTCCCTGCGCAGCGGGTGGTGGCCCTCCACCGCCACGTACAGGAGCATGGCGAGCGACCAGAGGTCGGCGGCCGGGCCGGTCGTGCCGCCCCGGATCCGCTCCGGTGCCATGTAGTCCGGTGAGCCGATGATCGAACCCGAGGCCGTCAGGACGGTGGACTCGCGGATCGCCGCGATGCCGAAGTCGGTGAGCACCGGACGCCCGTCCGGACGCAGCAGGACGTTGGCGGGCTTCACGTCCCGGTGCTCGATGTCCCGCTCGTGGGCGGCGCGCAGGGCGGACAGCAGTTCGCGGCCGAGCGCGGCGGCCTCGGCCGGCGTCATCGTCCCCCGGTCGAGCCGGTCCTGGAGGGAGCCGCCGGTGACCAGCTCCATCACGAGCCACGGGTAGGTTCCTTCTCCCGCGTCCACGATGTGATGGATCGTCACCACGTTGGGGTGGTCGATCCTGGCCAGGGCACGTGCCTCGCGGAGCACGCGCGCCCGCAGGGTCCTGGCGCCCTCGACGTCGTACTCGGCCATCGCGGGGTCCGGCGGGCGCACCTCCTTGAGCGCCACGTCACGGTGGAGGGCCAGGTCGCGGGCGCGCCACACCGTTCCCATCCCGCCGCCGCCCAGCCGCTCAAGCAGCTCGAAACGGCCGTCGATCACTCTGCTCACACGCACCCCTGTACTCGGGTCACACTCTGCTCCTCGGGGCGTCGCAGGCCGGGCGGCCCGGCCCCGCCCACCTCGCCGTACACGTTCGTCTGGTAGCGCCCGGGCCCGTACGGCTCCGGGAGGCGGCGCAACCACGTCCGGGCGCCGCCCGCGCCCGTGTCACCGCCGCCGGGCAGCCCGCGCCGGGCCTCCCGCAGGGCCTCCTCCACGACCACCTCGGCGGCGTCCGCGCCCCACACCTCCCGTACGTGCCGGGCCCGGGCGCGCAGGGAGCGTGCCGTGGCGGCGTGGTCGCCGACGGACCGCCACAGGTCGGCCGCCCGCTCGCAGGCACGGGCCGCCTTCTCCGGCGACCCGGCCGCGCCCAGCGCGTGCGCCGTGAGCCGGCTGAGGGCCGCGCCGTGGCGCCGGTCGTCCCACCGCCGGACCTCGGCCGCCGCGCACGCGAACTCCCGTGCAGCCCGGGCGGGTTCGCCGAGACGCAGCGCGCAGTACGCGAGCCAGGCCCTGGCCCGTACACGCGCCGTCTCGTCGCCGTCGCCGTCGTCGCCGTCGTCGTCCTCGGCGAGCCCGGAGAGGGTCTGCTCCAGAACGGCGGCGGCCGGGCGCCAACGGCCGTGCTCCGCCTGCGCGATGCCGAGCGCCAGGCGCGCGAGCGTACTCAACTGCCGGTCACCGGCCACCGCGTCGGCGTGCCGGACGGCCTCCCCGAGAAGCGCGACCACCTCGCCCCCGACCGGCCCGCGGTCGTGCACGTCCTCGTCGTCAGCGGGTCCGCCGTCGTGCCCGGCCGACCCGACAGCGGCCCCGGCGACCGTCCGTGCCAGCGCGAGACAGAGCCGTGCCCGGTCGGCACCACGGAGCGGCGGGGCGGGTCGAGGAGCGGGGGCCGTCGCGCCGAGGGCGCTACGGAGCCGTGCGGCCGCCTCCTGGTGGGCGCCCGCGGCGCGGAGCATCCCGGCGAGGAGGAGCTCGCTCTCGATGGCGGGCCACGTCCGGCCCCCGGCGTGGTGGTCCGCCACCGCGGCCCGCAGCTGGGCGAGGGCGGCGGCCGGGTCGTCGGGCGCGGTGACGCGGCCGAGCAGCGCACGGGCCTCGGCGAGCGCGCCGAGAACGGCGGGCGCCTCCCGGTGCGGCGCGGCGAAGGCGATCAGCCGTGCCAGCTCCGCCCGCAGCGCGGTGGCCTCGGTGAACGGGTCGGGGCCGGTGTCGAGCAGGTCCGCGCGGGCCCGGCAGCGGAGCAGCAGCACCGTGGCGGTCTCGGCGGTGGTGGCCCGCCCGACGGCGTGCAGCGCGGTCGCCCGCTCGCCCAGTTCCGCGAGCCCGGCGCAGACCGTCGCCCCCGGTTCCGGGCCGCTGAGCAGGGCCCGCGCCCGCGAGACCAGCGCCTTGCCGCCCCGGCCTGCCCGTTCGTGCCGGTCGGCGGCGAGGGAGAAGAGCGGGCCCGCCGCCGCCCGGGCCCGGCCCCGGCAGTCGAGCGCGGTCGCGTCCAGGGCGTCGGCGTGGTCGCCCGGAGTGAGGGAGCCGCCGGCGCGCCGCAGGGCCGTCGCCGCCCGTTCCCAGGCACCGCCGGCCGAGGGGTGGCCTTCGGCGGTGTACCGCCGGGCCCGGTGGAGCAGCTCGTACGCGTCCTCCCGCTCGTCGCCCGCGCCGGAGCCCCGGTCGCCGGACCCCCGGCCGTGCGGAGGCACGCCGAGGCGGTACTCGTCGGGCGAGCGGCTGCTCATGCGGGCTGCTCCGGGAGAGAGGAGGCGGGGGGCGGGGACGCCCGTACACAGAGGTACACAGAGGTCGGACCGACTCTCGCAGCCCCGCACCGGCCCGCACATCCGTAGAACTACGGAACCTTCACCGGCACCCCCGTGCCAGGCCCGGCGAGGTCCGCACCGACCGGGGCGGGGCCCTCGGTGGCGTACCGAGGAGACCGGGACGGGGCTCCGGCGGCGTACCGATCGGCCGCACTGCGCAGCGCCCGCCGTCAGCTCCTCGGCTAGGGTGATTCGGTAGGTATTGCGCCCCCTGGGGCCAGGCCGATGCGTAGGTCGATGCGTTGGAGACTCATCAGTCGTCGAGCAGGGTTCCGCAGCCGCCCCGGGCGGCCGTCGGGGATGCGGGCGTGCTCCGCGAGCTGCTGCCGATCGCCCTCTGGCGGGAGGACGCCGAGGGCCGCATCGTCGAGTGGTCGCTCGCCGCGCAGGACCTCCTCGGTCACCGGCCCGAGCACGTGCTCGGGAGGCTCGCGACCCCGCTCCTCGTCCCCGACGCCAACCGCGAGCTCGCCGACCGGCTCACGCACCGGGTCCAGGCGGGCGAGACCATGGTCGGCACGCTGCCCGTCCGCCACCGCGACGGCCACACCGTCACCATGGAGATGTGGATCGTCCCGGCCGCCGACCCGGAGGGGCGACCGGGGGCGATGCTCATCGCCGTGGAGACTTCCGAGGTCCTGCGGATGCGGGAGAACCTGGCGGCGATGGAGAGCCTCTTCACCCAGTCGCCCATAGGGCTCGCCCTGCTCGGTCCCGACCTGCGCTTCCTGCGCGTCAACGACGCCCTGGCCCGGATGAACGGCGTCTCGGCCGCCCGGCACGTGGGCCACCGCCTCACCGAGGTCGTGCCCGGCGTCAACGCCGCCGGGCTCGAATCCCTCATGCGCCAGGTCCTGGAGAGCGGTACGGCCGTGGTGGACGCCCGCCGGGTCGGCCGTACCCCCGCCGACCCCGACCGCGACCACATCTGGTCCTGCTCGTACGCCCCGCTCGTCGACCGCGCCGAACGGCGGCCGCTCGGGCTCATCGCCTCCCTCGTCGACATCACCGAGAGCCAGGAGGCGCACATCGAGGTCGAGCGGGCCCGCCACCGCTTCGCGCTCCTCGCCGAGGCGGGTGCCCGGATCGGCACCACCCTGGACCTGAAGCAGACGGCGGAGGAGGCCGTCCGCTTCCTCGTGCCCCAGCTCGCCGACTCGGCCGACGTGCAGATGCTGGAGTCCGTCCTCGAACCCGACGACCCGGTCGCCTCCACCCGCGGTGTGCTGCGGCGGCTCGCGGCCCGCTTCCCCGACCCGACCGCCCCGACGGCGCTCCTCGCCCCGGGCCAGACCTTCCAGATCCCGCTCGACTCGGTGTACGAGCAGGTGGTCGTCCGGGGACGGCCCACGAACCTCTACACCTCGGACATCCCGGAGCTCTTCACCGATCCGCGCACCGAGGCGCTCCGCAGCTACCTCGCCACCCGCATCGGTTCGGCGCGGCTCGTCCCCCTGGTGGCCCGGGGGCAGGTGCTCGGGGCGATCACGGTGACCCGGCTGCGGACCCGCGAGCCCTTCGACGCGGAGGACTGCGTCCTCATCGACGAGGTCGTCGCCCGCGCCGCCCTCAACATCGACAACGCCCGCCTCTACACCACCCAGCGCGAGGCCGCCCTCACCCTGCAGCGCAGCCTCACCAACAACGCGCTGCCCGACGTCACCGGCCTCGAACTCACGGGCCGCTACCTCCCGGCGAGCTCCCACGACGTCGGCGGCGACTGGTTCGACGTCATCGCGCTGCCCGGCGGCAGGACGGGTCTCGTCATCGGCGACGTGATGGGCCACGGCATCCACGCGGCGGCCGTCATGGGCCAACTGCGCACCGCAGTACGGACCCTGGCCCGCCACGACATCGCCCCGGACCGCATGCTCAGCTCCCTGGACGCCGTCGTGGCCGACCTCGGCGAGGACGAGATGGCGACGTGCGTCTACGCGGTCCACGACCCCGCCACCGGCGGCTGGGTCATCGCCCGCGCGGGCCATCCGCCGCCGGCCGTCGCCACCCCGGACGGCACCATCACCTTCCTCGACGGACCGCCCGGGACGCCGCTGGGCACCGGAGCCCACGACTTCGGTACGGAGGAGGTCGCCCTGCCCGGGGGCGGACTCCTCGTCCTCTACACGGACGGTCTCATCGAGGCCCGCGACCGGGACCTCGACCAGGGCATGCGGCAGCTCGCCGAGGCCCTGCGGCCGCTCGACCGGCCCCTGGACACGCTGTGCGACGAGGTCATCGGGCGGCTCCTCGCGGGGTCCGCGCAGGACGACGTGGCGATGCTCCTCGCCCGGACCACCCGCTGAACCCCGCTACGCGCGGAGCCGGTGGAGGTCGCGGAGGAGGGCGATCTCCGCGCCGTGGTGCAGGAGCTCCTGGTTCACCCACCAGACGATCTCCAGGAAGGGGTTCTCCGCGTCGCTGCCGTGCGGGTAGGTGCAGTGGCCCACGGTGTCGAGCGCCTTGTCGTCGGCGGACAGCAGCGCCTCGCGCCAGGCCGTCGCGGCGGCGTCGAAGGCCGGGAGGGCGGTGGCGACGTCCCCGGTGACCGGGAAGTCGTCGCGGGTCAGGCTCCGGCTGCCGTTCGTGTGGTCGGCGCGCAGCGCGAGCATCTCGGAGAGGTGGTTCAGGCGCCAGGCGATCGTCGTGAACGGCGGCGGCGTGGGGTGCGGCGGCGGCGTCGTGTCCCGGCCCCAGTGGCCGGCGCCCACCAGGAGGGCCGCGCGCGGTCCCGGCCCGTCGGCGTGACGCCGGACGGACCAGCAGCCGGGCGCGGGCTCCCAGAGGTACTCCGCGTCGGTCATGGGACCGACCTCGACGTCCGTACCGTTGCCGCTGTCCATCACCGGTCCCGCCATCCGGTCCGTGAGCCGCCGCCGGGCGAAGTCGAACTGGTCGAGGAGGGGCACGAGCCGCTCGGGCAGGGTCACGGGACGCTCCGGATCACACGGGGACAGGGCCGTCGTACCCTGCCACAGGACTCCGCCCGGCGCCCCCGAATTTCCTTTCCCGGCAGGGCCGTTGAGGAGGGGTCCTCACAGCGGTACGACGGTCACCTCGGTCGCCTTGACGCCCGTCCACACCGGCACCCCGTCCGCGAGGCCCAGATCGGCGGCGGCCTGCGGGGTGATCTCGGCGACGAGGTCGGGGGCGGCGTCGGAGGTGACGAGGACCCGCAGCCGGCTGCCGCTCGCGGTGATCTCCCGTACGGTCCCGGGCCAGACGTTACGGGGGCTGCCCCCCGGCTTCTCGCGGTGCACGGCCACGGCCTCGGGCGCGATGATCGCCAGCGCCGGGGTGCCGGCCGGCGGCTGCTCGGCGGTGATCAGGGTGCCGCCCCCGTCCAGGGCGAGCCCCTGGGCGGAGCCGGTGCCGGGCCACGCGTTCCGGCCGAGCATCCGCGCCACCCAGGGAGAGCGGGGGTGCCGCGAGACCTCGGCGGGAGAGGCGTCCTGAAGGGTGTGCCCGTCCTGCAGGACGAGGACCCGGTCGGCGAGGGACACGGCCTCGACGGGGTCGTGGGTCACGATGAGGCACACCCCTCCGAAGCCGGCGAGGTGGCTGCGCAGGGTGTGCCGGACGTGGGCCCGGGTCGTCTGGTCGAGGGCCGCGAGCGGCTCGTCGAGCAGCAGCAGCCGGGGACGGGCGGCGAGCGCGCGGGCCAGGGCGACGCGCTGGGCCTGGCCGCCGGACAGCTCGGCCGGACGGCGGTGGGCGAGGTGCCCGACCGTGAGCCGGTCGAGCCAGGCCTGCGCCTCGCGCCGCGCCTCTGCGCGCGGCACTCCGCGGGCCCGGAGGCCGTACGCGGTGTTGGCGAGCGCCGACAGATGGGGAAAGAGGGCACCGTCCTGCGGGACCCACGCCACCCGGCGCCGGTGCGGGGGCAGCTCCGTGACATCGGCGTCGCCGAGCCGGAGCGCGGCGTGGGCGCGGGGGGTGAGGCCGAGAAGGGCGCGGAGCAGAGTGGTCTTGCCCGCGCCGTTGGGGCCGACGACGGCGACCGTGGTGCCGGGCTCGGCGTCCAGGGTCAGCTCGGTGAAACCGGTGACGTCGGCGTGCAACGCCCAGCGGCCGGCGTCCTCGCCGGGCAGGGCCCCGACGGCCGGCGCCCCGGGCCCGCCGTGCGCTCCCGGCAGGGCCTCGACGGGAGCGGCCTGGGTGCCGGCCCCTGGAACGGCAGGTTCCTCGGCCGGTGCCACGGACACGGCCCGGGCCCGGCCGCCGGACGGGGCGCCCGTCCAACGGCCCCGCAGGGCGACCAGTACCGCCATCGCGATCGCGAGAAGCAGCAGCGACACGGAGGTCGCCGCCTCCGGCTCGTCCTGGAGCAGGAGATAGACCTGGAGCGGCAGCGTCTGGGTGGTGCCGGGCAGGTTCCCGGCGAAGGTGATCGTCGCACCGAACTCGCCCAGCGCCCGCGCCCAGGTGAGCGCGGCCCCGGCGAGCAGACCCGGGGCGACCATCGGCAGCGTGACGGTGAAGAACACCCGCACCGGCGAGGCACCCAGGGACGCCGCCGTCTCCTCGTACCGCGGCCGGAGACCACCCAGCGCGCCCTCCAGGCTGATGACCAGGAACGGCATGGCCACGAACGTCGCGGCGACCACCGCGCCCGAGGTGTGGAAGGGCAGGGTCACCCCGAAGGTGCTCTCCAGCCAGGGGCCGACGACGCCGCGCCGCCCGAACGCGAGCAGCAGCGCCACACCGCCGACCGTCGGCGGCAGCACCATGGGCAGCAGGACGAGCGACCTGACGATCGCCTTGCCCCGGAACGGCACCCGGGCCAGCAGCCAGGCGAGCGGCACACCGAGCAGCAGCGACAGGCCGAGCGCCCAGAAGGAGACGAGCAGGGACAGCTTGAGGGCCTCGACGGTGCCGGGACTCGTCAGATGCGCTCCGAACGAGCCCCACTCCGTGCGGAGCAGGACTCCGAGGAGCGGAAGCAGCAGGAACGCGACGGCGAGCAGCGCGGGCACGGCGAGGAGCAGCGGGGTGCGCGGCCCGCGACCGGAGGTCCGGCCCTGAAGGCGTTTCATCGTTCGTTCCAGGAGTGCTCGGAAAGGCGGTGTGGGGGCTGTCCGTCCCCCCGGACGCGGACAGCCCCCACCGACGGCTCCGGGACCACGGCCCTGCGGAAGTCACCTTCCGGAGGCGCGTGTCCCGGAGAGAATCAGGTCCGGTCGATGTGCACGCTGGTCGACTTCACGCGAGCGGTGGCCTGCATGCCGACCTCGAGGCCCAGCTCCTCCACCGCCTCGCGGGTGAGCAGCGAGACGAGCCGGTGCGGACCGGCCTGGATCTCGACCTGGGCGGCGACGTCGCCGAGCTTGACGGCGGTCACGATGCCGGGGAAGGCGTTGCGGGCCGAGGTGTACGACCCCTCCTCGTCCCCGGGCGCGCTCTGCCCGACCTCGATGGAGAAGGCGGCCAGATCGCGGCCGTCGACGAGACGCCGGCCGTTCTCGTCGCGGTGGGTCGTGACCCGGCCCGCGTCGGCCCAGCGGCGTGCCGTGTCGGGGCTGACGCCGAGCAGGCGTGCCGCCTGACCGATGGTGTAGGACTGCATGGCGGCCACGTTAGGCCGTACGGGATCTCATCTGCAAGCGATCAAGGGTCTTCTCATGGCATCTGCCAGCTCGCTTGGATGAATACCCAAGGGGGCAGCGACTCTCGGGTTGTACCCGTAACGCCGGCCGACGGCCTCGACCAGCGGCTCAGGTCGTCCCCGAACGCCGGCCGGCGGCCTCGACCAGCGGCTCAGGTCGTCCCCGAACGCCGGCCGGCGGCCTCGACCAGCGGCTCAGGCCGTTCCCGAATGCCGGCCGGCGGCCTCGACCAGCGGCTCAGGCCGTTCCCGAACCCCGGCCGACGGCCTCGACCAGCGGCAGCAGCCGGTGCGCCACCCGCTCGCGCAGCGCGATCTCGGTGCGGGTGCGGACCACCCCGGGCAGCTGGATCAGCCGCTGGATGACGTCCTCCAGGTGCCCGGCGTCCCGGGCCACCACCCGGGTCAGGAGATCGCCGCCGCCGGTGATGGAGAAGGCCTCGACGATCTCCGGCACCCCCGCGAGCGCGTCGCCGACCTCGTCGAGATGCCCCTGGGTCACCTCGACGTGCACGAAGGCGAGCACCGGGTGCCCGAGGGCGGCGGGGGAGAGGACCGGCCCGGTCGCCGTGATCACCCCGTCCCGCTCCAGCCGGTCGATCCTCGCCTGCACGGTGCCCCGCGCCACCCCCAGGATCCGCGCGTACTCGCGCACGCTCGTCCTCGGCTGCTCGATCAGCAGCCGCAGGATGCGCGTGTCGAGCTCGTCCACCGCCATGCGCCGCCGCCTCCTTCGCCCCCACTCGTCCGATTTCCGACTGTACCCACGGGGGCGGCGGGCTCCGTGATCCGGTGCGGCGGGACGGGCTCTCCGTTCGCGGGACGGGCGGATCTGGGGCAGGCTCGTCGGACCGGCTGAGGCGCGGCCGCGCGTGCCGTGCTTCCCGGCGGGAGCGACGAGTGAACGCGGACCGTGAACAGGACGAGGAGACCGGGCCCGGCGGCGGCCACGACGCCGGACTCTGGGTGACCGCCGCCTCCGGCGCCGACGCCGGCACCTGGGGCGACGCCGTCCTGGACGCGGTCTTCACCCAGTCCGACGTCGGACTGCACGTGCTCGACACGGACCTGCGCGTCGTGCGTGTGAACACCGTCGCCGCCGGACTCCACGGCATCCCCGCCGAACGCGTCCTCGGCATGCGTGCGGTCGAGGCGTACGCCTCGTTCGCGGGTGTCCGCGTCGACGAGGCCGTCCTGCGCGAGGTCCTCGCCACGGGCCGTTCCTCGACCGACTGGCTCGTCGTCGGGCATGCGCCCGGCGCCGAGCACGTCGAGCACGTCTTCTCCGCCTCCGTGCACCGCCTCCAGGACGGCGCGGGCAAGGTCCTCGGCGTGGTCGTCACCAGCACCGACGTCACCGACCGTGAACGGGCGCGGGCCCGGCTGCGGCTCCTCCGCGACGCCCGCGAGCGGATCGGCACCACCCTCGACGTGGAGCGCACCGCCCGGGAGCTCGTCGACGTCACCGTGCCGGCCTTCGCCGACTCCGTCGTGGTCGCCCTCACCGACGCCGTCCTCCGGGGGCAGGATCCGGCCCTCCAGTCACGGAACACGGTCCCGCTGCTGCGGTGCACCGCCACCGGCAGGACGGAGTCCGGACCGCGGGTACCGGAGGCCGGTGCCCTCCTGCTGCCGGGGATCTTCGGGGACCGGCTGCCGACGGCCGCCCGCCCCTTCCCTCCGGAGGCGACGAGCGACGACCGGGCGAGGCGCCTCGTGGTGCCCCTGACCGTACGCGGGCAGATCTTCGGCGCGGTCGCCTTCCGGCGTTCCGACGCCTCCGCACCGTACGGCCCCGACGACCTCGCCCTCGCCGACGGGGTCGCGGCCCGCACGGCGACCTGCCTGGAGAACGCGCTCCGGTACACCCGCGAACACATCGTCATGACCGCGCTGCAGAGCTGGCCACCGCCCAAGGAGGAGGCCACCCAGAGCGCCGTCGACGTCGCCCGCCGCCACCGGCCCGGTGGCAGCGGCGCCGGCTCCTGGTGCGACGTGATCCCGCTGCCGGGCGCGCGGGTGGCCCTCGTCGTGGGACAGGTCGAGGCCCCGGGGCCGGGCGCGGTCGCCACCATGAGCCGTCTGCGGACCGCCGTCCACAGCCTCACCACGCTCGACCTCGACCCGCACGAACTCCTCGCCCGCCTCCACGCGACCACCCTCCGGCTCGCCGCGGAACGCGAGGACATGGCCGTGGCGGGAACCCTCGCCGCGGACCCCCTCTCCGCCGACCCGCCTGCCCCCACCCCTCTGTCCGCCGCCCCGATGTCAGTAGCCCCGCTCGCCGCCGAGCTCCCGGAGCCACCGTCCGCCGCGGCCCCCGAGGCGGCGCCCGCGGGCCTCCACCCCACCGCCGGCTGCACGATCGCCGTCCACGACCCCGTCGACGGGCGGCTCGACATCGCGCGCGCCGGCGCCTCGCTGCTCGTCGTCGTCCACCCCGACGGATCGGCGGACCCTCACCCGCTCGACGACGGGCCCCTCCTCGGCGGCGAAGGCCCGCCGTTCGCCTGCGCCACGCTCTTCCCGCCCGAGGGCAGCACGCTCTGCCTGGCGTCCCGCGGCGACGGGCCCCGGACGGAGGAGCTCATGGCGGCCCTGGCCCACCCGCAGCGCGACCCGGAGGCGATGGCCGACGACGTGGAACGGCTCCTCGCCCCCGACCGGGTCCTGCTCCTCGCCCGCACCCGCCGACTCCCGACGGACGAGCTCGCCGAGTGGGAGGTCCCGCACGACCTGTCCGCCGTGGCCACCGCACGGGCCCACGTCGAGGAGCGCCTCAAGCGGTGGAACCACCCCGCCGACCCGTTCACGGTCACGCTCGTCGTCAGCGAGCTCGTCACCAACGCCCTCCGGTACGGCGCCGCCCCGGTCACCCTCCGCCTCATCGCCGACGGCCCGTCCCTCACCTGCGAGGTGAGCGACGCCGGACAGGCCGCACCCCACCTCCGCCATGCCAAAGCCGTCGACGAGGGTGGCCGCGGCCTGCTGATCTGCGCCTCCCTCTCGGACAACTGGGGCGTGCGCTACACCGACGACGGCAAGACCGTCTGGGCCGAGGTGGGCGGGGGCGGCACCTGAGGAGTGGTCCGTTGGTCCGCGAGTGGCCCGGACCCGGGCCGATCCACTGGGCCAATGGCTCATCGGACCGGTGTCGAGTTGAGCCGGCGGCACCCGGATGGTTTCCTTGTCCTATCCAGGTACTTTCGGCGCCGCGCAGCGCCGGGGCGGCGACGAGGCCGGTCCGGACCGCGGCGCCTTCGTCGTGTCCGCGTGCTCCCACCACCCCGGGACGCCGCGCGGCAGGACGGAAGGCAAGACAAGGGGGCGGCTGACCGCCGTGAAGAGGATGTTCGTGGCGCCGGATCCGGGGCGCGTCAGGTTGAAGAACTCGCTGCGGGCCGTGATCGGCATCGCGCTCGCCGTCGCGCTGGCGGAGCTCGCCGGGCTCTCGCTGACCGCTTCCATCACCGGCGGCCTCGCCGCGCTGCTCGCGCTGTTCACCGTGACCGACGCCACCGTCCGCGCCCAGGCCGGGACGACCCTGCTCCTGCCGGCCGCCGGGTTCCCCGTACTCGCCGTGGCCACCGCGCTGCACGACCTGACCCTGCTCAGGGACCTCGCCTTCCTCGCGGTCGTCTTCTGCGGCGTCTACGCCCGCCGCTGGGGCCCGCGCGGCCACGCGCTGGGGATCTTCGCCTTCATGAACTTCTTCACCACCCAGTTCCTGCACGCCGTGCCGGGCCAGCTCCCCGAGCTCTACGCCGCCGTCGGCATCGCCCTGGCGGCGGCCGCCGCGGTGCGCTTCGTCCTGTGGCCGCTGGAGCGCCGTACGCCCCCCGCCGCCGCACCGGCCCCGCTGCCCGGCTCCGGCCTCTCCCGCGTGACCACCCGGCAGGCCGTGCAGGCCGCGGCCGCCTGCGCCGTGGCGCTCGGCATCGGCCAGGTGCTGTCCGAGGACCGCTGGTACTGGGCCGTCGGCACGACCTGGTGGATCTTCGTGAACACGGTGTCGCGGGGCGAGACGCTCGTACGGGGCTTCCGCCGGGTCCTCGGCACGGTGATCGGCATCGCCGTCGGCATGGTCGTCGCCATCCCGCTGCACGGCGCCCCGGCGCCCACGGCCGTCCTGGTCGCGCTGTGCGTCTTCGGGATCTTCTACGCCGCGCCCGTCTCGTACAGCTGGATGATGCTGGCCGTCACGGTCATGGCCGGTCTGCTCTACGGACTCCTCGGCTTGCTGGACCCGGCGCTGCTCGTCCTGCGCTTCGAGGAGACCGCCGTCGGTGCCGTCTCCGCCGCGCTCGCCGTGCTCCTGATCCTCCCGGTCACCACCCACGCGATCAACGACGCCTGGATCCAGCGGGCCCTTCAGGGCGTGCGCGCGGCCACCTCCGCCTCCCTGCGCCGGCTGTCCGGCGAACCGGACGCCGACCCGACGCCCCACGCCGCCGAACTGGAACTGCTGCTCGGACGCGTACGCCTGTCCCTCGCGCCCCTCGTCCACCCGCTGAGCCCCTTCCGGGGCCGGAAGGCCCGTGCCCGCCAGGTCCTGGCGCTCCTCGACGAGTGCGCGGAGGAGGTTCGGGGACTCACCGCGGTGGCGGCCGATCCGGCCGCGAGCCACGACGCCCGGCTCGCCGCGGCCTGCTGGCGCGTCGAGGCGGCCGTGGAGCGGCTGACGTCGCCGCACGGCGGCCGGGACTCCGCTGACGGGGTGCCGTCCGTCGCGGTCGCCCCGGCCGCCGGTCAGGGCGCGCTCGGCCACGTCAGCGGTCTGGAGAAGCTCCTCGCCGCGCTGGACGAACCGCTGCGCACGCCGCCGGGCTCCCTGCTGGTCCGCTCCTGAATCTCTGGGCTCCGCACTGGCTCCTCCCTTTGGTCTAGACCGCCTGCTACCGTCGGCCCGAGGAGACGGCCGGTCGACCCGACCGGTCCCGGGGACAGGGGAGGCGCCGTGGGCGGCACAGGGGCGGTTCAGGGCCGGAGCGGGGTGCGGGCGTACATCGGCTCCTTCACCTCGGGGGGCGGACGCGGCGTCCTCGCCGCCGACGTGGACGCGGAGACGGGCGCGCTGACCGTGACCGGCGGCAGCGACGCCGTCCCCGACCCCTCCTTCCTCGCCCTCGCCGGCCCCGTGCTCCATGCCGTGTCCGAGACCGAGGCGGGCGCCGTGGCCGCCTTCGACGTCACCGGACCCGCACCCCGGCCGCTCGGTGCCCCCGTCCCCGTCGACGGCGCGGGCCCCACCCACCTGGCCCTCGCCGCCGGCCACCTCCTCACCGCCAACTACACCTCCGGCAGCGTCACCGCCCTGCCGCTGGCCGGGGACGGCACCGCCCGCCCCGCCACGGCGGTCCTGCGGCACGAGGGCAGCGGTCCCGTCGCCGACCGCCAGAGCCGCCCGCACGCCCACCAGGTGCTCCCCGACCCCAGCGGCCGCTGGGTCGTGAGCGTGGACCTCGGCACCGACTCCGTACGGATCTGCGCCCTCGACCCCGCGACCGGGGAGCTCACCCTCCACGGCGAGACCACGCTGCGCCCGGGCACCGGGCCCCGCCACCTCGCCTTCCACCCGGCCGGTACGCACGCGTACGTCCTGAACGAGCTGGAGCCCATCCTCACCGTCTGCCGCTGGGACGCGGCGAAGGGCGTGCTCGAACCGCTCGGCGAGACCCGCGTCGTCCCCGGGGGCGCCACCGGCCCCAGCTACCCCTCCGAGGTGGTCGTCGCCCCCGACGGCCGCTTCCTCTGGGCCGCAGTGCGCGGCGACGACACCCTCGCCGTGCTCGCCCTCGACGCGGACGGCGCCGGGGCCGGTCTCGTCGCCACGGTGCCCTGCGGCGGCACCTGGCCCCGCGACCTCGCCCTCGACCCGTCCGGGCGGCGCCTGTACGCGGCGAACGAGCGCTCCGGCGACGTCACCTGGTTCACCCTCGACCCGGAGACCGGAATCCCGTCGCGCGCGGGCGCGATCGAGGCCCCGGCGGCCTCCTGCGTGGTCTTCGGCTGAGGCCTCCGGGGAGTTCGGGGGAGGGCACGACGAAGGGCCCGCACCGGACGATTCCGGAGCGGGCCCTTCCGTACGACACGAGGTCGTGGGCCACCCAGGGCCTCAGAGCGGGCCTCAGAGCGAGGGCGCGCCCTGCGGCTGCTGCGGCGGGATGCCGAGCGCGGCCGTGTACTGCGAGAGCACCAGCTTGCCGATGGCCGGGTAGGCGCCCAGCGGTTCGGCGGCGGCGCACCCGGCCTCCTTCGACGCCTCGTCGAGGAGACCGTCGGCCAGCTCGGGGCCGATCAGGTACGGGGCGAGGGCCAGCTGCTCCGCACCGGCGGCGCGCAGCTGCTCGGCCACGGAGGCGATGGAACCCTCCTGGTCGAGCGCGGCGGCCATCACCGGGACGGCGAGGCGCGCGGCGAGCAGCATGCCGGTGATGCCGGCGGCCTGCACGGCCTCCTCGCCGCCGACCGTGGCCAGGATGATGCCGTCGGCGGCCGTCGCGACCGTGAAGAGGCGGGCGCGGTCGGCGCGGGCCAGACCGGCCTCGGAGAGGCGCACGTGCAGCGCCTCGGCGAGCAGCGGGTGCGGGCCGAGCACGTCGGTCAGCTCAGCGGTGTTGCCGCCGTCCATCAGGCCCTGGCGGACCTGGCGCATGTGGGCGCTGTCCGGGCCCGCGAGCAGCGGGACGACGACCGCGGCCGGGCCCGTCGGGGCGGTGGCCTCGCGGCCGGCGGCCAGGGCCAGCTCGTACCGCTCGGTGCGCAGCGTGGCGGCCGCCGTCAGGACGGAGGCGAGCGAGGCGTACTCGGTGTCGTCGCCCTCCAGGAAGCCGATCGCGGCCTCCAGGCCGGGCAGCTCGGAACGGGCGATGCTCACGACCTCTTCGGCCAGCGAGCGTATGGCGGCGGACGGCGCGCCGGGCACGGCGAGAACCAGCGCGGGAGCGCCCTCGGGCGCCGCCGCGGGTTCGGGGCGACGGTGCCGCCCGGACTGGCGGGGTCGAGGCATTCGTACAGGCAGGCCGGAAGCAGGCCCAGTGGGGGAGCTCATGGCGCCGCATGCTACTGGTTTCGCCCGCCGCACCGTTGGCTGAGGTGCGGTCACGCGCCTTCTGCCCCCGTATGTCCGCTCTCGGCGGCGGCGTCCATTCCGTTTCCCTTTCGTCCCCGCCCCGGCCGGGCCTCGTCCCGGCCCGGCGCACCGCCCCCCACCTGGGCGGAAGGGACTGCCTGGTGTGCTCCGACGCCGAACAGGCGGAGCAGCGCCGGGTCTTCCGGCAGGCGCAGGGTGCCCGCGGCGAGTGCGGAGGCGAGGGTGACCGCCCCGGCGAGCGGATCTCCCGCCGGCTCCACGGTCCGGGCCCGCGGAACCAGCTCTGCGAGGGCGGTCCGCAGCGGTGCGAGCAGGGACTCGCCCATCTTGAAGAGCCCCCCGGTGAGGGCCACCTGAGCACCCGGCTCCGCCGGGCACGCTGCCTCGGCAGCCTCGGCGATGTGCGCGCCGGCCCGCGCGAGGATGCCGGCCGCCACGGGGTCCCCCGCGGCGCAGTGCGCCACCTCGGGGGCGAAGGAGGCGAGCACCGCGGGCCGGTCCGTACGCGGGTAGAGCACGCCCGGCAGTCCGGACGCCGGTCCGAAGAGCTTCTCGGCCCGGGCCAGGAGCGCCGCCGACCCCCCGCGCCGCCCGTCGTGCGCGCGCATCGCCGCCTCCAGGCCCGCCCGGCCGATCCAGGCGCCGCTGCCGCAGTCCCCGAGGAGGTGTCCCCAGCCGTCGGCCCGCCGCCAGGACGTCAGATCCGTGCCGAGCGCGATCAGCCCCGTACCGCCCGCGACGACGACGCCCGGTCGCTGCCCGAGCGCCCCGGCGTACGCCGTGACCGCGTCGGCCGCGAGCGCGAGGCGGCGCACGCCCCAGGCATCGGCGAAGGCGCCCGGCAGTTCGGCCCGCAGTTCGTCCCCGAGGGTCGCCATCCCGGCGGCGCCCACGGCCACGGCGGCGACCGGCCGCGCCCCGTCCGGCCGCCGCAGTGCGGCGACGGCCGGCAGGACCTGCTCCAGGAAGTGCGCCGCGGAGATCCCGCCCGGCCCCGTCCGCACCGGCTCGCGCGAGACGACGGTCTCCAGGACGGCACCGGTGGCCGCGTCGGCGAGCGCGATCCTCAGCCCCGAACCCCCCGAGTCGACGCCCACGACGACACCTGATGCGGCTTCGCTCACGGAGACCACGACACACCGTCCTCACGGGCAGTCGGAAAGGTGCTCGGCAGTCTAGGAGGCGGGCCACTGTCGGTGTACGCCGGTAGAGTGACGGATCGTGACAGCGCGACCCTTGAACGAACTGGTGGAGCCCGGCTGGGCGGAGGCCCTGAGCCCCGTCGCGGAGCGTGTCGCCGCGATGGGCGACTTCCTGCGGGCGGAGATCGCCGCCGGCCGGACGTACCTGCCCTCGGGGCAGAACGTGCTGCGGGCCTTCCAGCAGCCCTTCGACGAGGTGCGGGTCCTGATCGTGGGTCAGGACCCCTATCCGACACCGGGGATGGCGATGGGGCTGAGCTTCTCGGTCGCGCCCGAGATCCGTCCGCTTCCCGGCAGCCTGGAGAACATCTTCCGGGAGCTGAACACCGACCTCGGCCTGCCCCGGCCGTCGAACGGCGACCTGACGCCGTGGACCCGCCAGGGCGTCCTGCTCCTCAACAGGGCGCTGACCACGGCCCCGCGCAAGCCCGCCGCCCACCGCGGCAAGGGCTGGGAAGAGGTGACGGAGCAGGCCATCCGCGCGCTGGCCGCCCGTGGCAAGCCCCTGGTGTCGATCCTCTGGGGCCGCGACGCCCGCAACGCCCGCCCGCTCCTCGGCGATCTGCCGGCGATCGAGTCGGCGCATCCGTCCCCGATGTCCGCCGACCGCGGCTTCTTCGGCTCGCGCCCCTTCAGCAGGGCGAACGAGATGCTCCTCGGCATGGGTGCCCAGCCGGTCGACTGGCGCCTGCCGTAGACGCGGAGGGGTGCCGGACAGGCCGGCGCCCCCGTCAACGGGTCAGAAGGAGACGTTCCGGTCGACCCCGCCACACCGAACCTGAGTCTCCGTCAGATCACCGCCGCCCGCACGCACAGCACGTCCGGCAGGTGCTCCGCGAGGAGCTGCCAGCTGTCCCCGTCGTCGGCGCTCGCGTACACCTCGCCGTTCCGGTTGCCGAAGTAGACGCCCGCCGGGTCCGCGTCGTCCGTGCACAGCGCGTCCCGCAGCACCGTGCCGTAGTGGTCGCCCTCGGGCAGCCCGCGGGACAGCGGCTCCCAGGTGGCCCCGGCGTCCGTCGTGCGGTAGACGCGGCAGCGGCGGCCCGCCGGCACCCGGTCGGAGTCCGCGGTGATCGGGAAGACGTAGGCGGTGTCGGGGCGGTGCGGGTGCGCGGCGACCGCGAACCCGAAGTCGGAGGGGAGGCCCGAGCCGATGTCGGACCAGCTCGCGCCCGCGTCGTCGCTGCGGAAGACCCCCCAGTGGTTCTGGAGGTAGAGGCGGTCCTTGTCGCCCGCGTCCTGGGCGATCTTGTGGACGCACTGACCGAACTCGGGGTTCGGGTCGGGCAGGAAGACGGCGGACACCCCTTGGTTGGAGGGCGCCCACGCCGCCCCGCCGTCCCGCGAGCGGAACACGCCCGCGGTCGACACCGCGACCGTCAGCGCCTCCGGGTCGCGCGGGTCGGTGACGACCGTGTGCACCGCCTCGCCGCCTCCGCCGGGCACCCACTTCGAGCGCGTCGGGTGCTCCCAGAGCGGGCGGACGAACTCGAAGGACTCGCCGCCGTCCGCCGACCGGAAGAGCGCGGCCGGCTCGGTCCCCGCGTACACGACGTCGGGGGAGTGCTCCGGGGCCGGGTGCAGCTGCCAGACGCGCTCCAGGGAGGCCCCCGTGTCCTCGGGGAACTTCACCGCGGGCCGGGCCGGCTCGGTCCAGCTCCGGCCGAGGTCGTCGGAGTGGAAGACGGAGGGGCCCCAATGGGCGCTGTCCCCGCCCGCGAGCAGGCGCGGGGTCGGCCGCCGGGTGTCGATGGCGACCGAGTACACCGCCTGCGCGGGGAAGCCGGGATCGTCGAACTCCCATCGTCCGTCGTGCCTCCGGCCGATGAAGAGGCCCTTGCGGGTGCCTACGGTGAGGAGTACGTCGGGCATGGCTGCCACCTCCAGGGACGCCGTTGTCACTGATACGGGCCAGTCTGCACCCGGCCACTGACAACGACCCCCGGAGACACTCCCGGCCGGCCGTGCCGTCAGATAGCCCAGGCGTACTGCGACGGGGCGGGGGTCCGCGCGCCCAGCTCGCGGGCGGCGCGGCGCGGCCAGGAGGCGTCGCGCAGCAGCTCCCGGCCGAGGAGGACCGCGTCGGCCTCGCCGTTGGCGAGGATCTTCTCGGCCTGCCCGCTCTCGGTGATCAGGCCGACGGCGGCGACGGGCAGCCCGGTCTCCGCCTTGACGCGGGCGGCGAAGGGCACCTGGTAGCCGGGGCCCACCGGGATCTTCGCCGGTCCGCCGTTGCCGCCGCTGGAGACGTCGAGGAGGTCGACGCCGTGCTCGCGCAGGAGGGCGGCGAACCGCACGGTCTCGTCGACGGTCCAGCCCTGCTCCTCCAGCCAGTCGGTGGCGGAGATCCGGAAGAGGAGGGGCAGCTCCTCGGGCCAGACGGCCCGCACGGCGTCGACGACCTCCAGGGCGAGGCGGGTCCGGTTCTCGAACGAGCCGCCGTAGGCGTCCGTGCGGTGGTTGCTGTGCGGGGAGAGGAACTCGCCGATGAGGTAGCCGTGCGCGCCGTGCACCTCCAGGACCTCGAAGCCGGCCTCCAGGGCGCGCCGGGCGGCGTCCGCGAACTGCCCGGTGATCTCCCGGATCCGCTCCGCGGTCAGTTCGGTCGGTACGGGGTAGCCCTCGGCGAACTCGACCGGGCTGGGTCCGACGGGCTGCCAGCCCTCGCGGTCGACCGGACCGCGGCCCTCCCAGGGGCGGTTGGTCGAGGCCTTGCGGCCGGCGTGACCGATCTGGATGCCGGGCACGGTGCCGTGTTCCTTGAGGAATCCGGCGATCCGCCGCAGTCCTTCGGTCTGGGCGTCGTTCCAGAGGCCGAGGTCCGCCGGGCTGATGCGGCCCTCGGGGGCGACGGCGGTCGCCTCGACGAGGATCAGTCCGGCGCCGCCGGTGGCTCGGGCCGCGTAGTGGGCGAAGTGCCAGTCGCCAGCGACGCCCGCGTTCGGTCCGCTCGTCTCCGCCGAGTACTGGCACATGGGCGCCATCCAGACCCGGTTGGGCACGGTGACGGAACGCAGGGTGTACGGCTCGAACAGGGCGACGCTCATGACGGACTCCGTTTCGGGATGCCTCGAAGGTGCTCGTACGATAGGCATCGTAGTACGGCACCTGTCAAACTACGAGAGTCCTCGTACAATGGGTCGCATCCCGGATGAAGTGGAGCCGCCGCCATGACGACCACCACCAGCCCGCGCGTCCTCGAACACCCCACGCGCGACCAGATCCGCCTCGAAGAGGTGCTGCACGCCCTCGCGGACGCCGTGCGCCTGCGGATCGTGCGGGACATGGCGCGCGAGGGCACCGAACTGAGCTGCTCGTACTTCGACCTCCCGGTGACCAAGTCCACGACCACGCACCACTTCCGGGTGCTCCGCGAGAGCGGCGTCATCCGGCAGATGTACCGGGGCACCGCCAAGCTCAACTGCCTGCGCAGGACGGACCTCGACGCCCTCTTCCCCGGCCTCCTCGACTCCGTCCTGTCAGCCGCCGGCGCCCAGGCCGGGCGCGAGGCGGGGGCGGAGACGGACTGACGCCCGCCCCTACAGCGAGCGCATCCGGTTGATCTCCGAGGTCTGCTGGGCGATGACGTCGTTCGCCATCTCCTCCACGAGGACGTTGTTCCCCTCGCTCAGCACCTCGGCGGCCATGGTCACGGCCCCCTCGTGGTGCGTGATCATGAGCTTGAGGAACAGCTCGTCGAAGGCCGTCCCCTTCGCGTTCCTCAGCTCCTTCAGCTGGTCCTCGGTCGCCATGCCCGGCATCGAGTGATGGTCGTGGGCGCCCTGTTGGCGCGGACCGCCGTTGTTTTTCAGCCAACCTTCCATCGCGTCGATCTCCGGCCCCTGCGCCGCCGCGATCCGCTCGGCGAGCTTCTTCACCTTCGGGGAGGACGCCCGCCCCGGGGCCAGTTCCGTCATCGTCAGGGCCTGCCGGTGGTGCGCGATCATCATCTGCGCGTAGCGGAAGTCCGCGCCGTTCGGGCTCTCGTCGGGGAGCAGCCGGGCGGCCTCCTCGGGGGATATCCGCCGGGCCGGTTCACCGGGCTTCCCCGGTGCCACCACCGCGGGCCCCGTCGAGGCCCCGGCCCGCGGCGTGTCCTTGTCGGGCCCCGACTCGCAGGCTCCCAGGGCGAGTACGGCGACGGCGGACAGGGCCACGGCGACGACGGCACGCTGACGGCGGATCAACAACGCGACCTCCAGGTGTTCTTGCGGGGACAGTGACCGTTCCTAGCACTTTTCTCGGGGGGACCGATCAAAAACCTTCATTACGTCTGTGTTGCCATCTGTTGAGATGTGCACGCCACGGAAGATACTGCCGGGGTCCCACCCCCGTTCACAGCCGAACGGATACCCAGGAGGACGGAGTGACTTCGTTGCGTACCCCGCGTACCACGTCCGACACGCGCGACCCGCGTGCCCGGTTCAGACGCCTGGGTGTGGCATCCGCCGCCGCAGGGCTGCTGGCCACACTGCTCGCGGCAGTCCCCGCGGCCGCCACCCCCGACCCCGGGGACGCCGGCCCCGAACAGGCCACCGTCTCCTCGCAGCAGGCGGCCGAGGCGCGCTCCGCCATCCAGAGCGGCGACATACCCGGCGTGGACGAGATCGTCCACAGCCAGAACATCGAGCACCTGGCGAACGTCCCCAAGGACGCCCTCAAGGGCCTCAACTCGGACCTCGCGTTCCAGGGCAAGTACGCCTTCGCCGGCAACTACGACGGCTTCCGGATCTTCGACATCAGCGACCCGAAGGCCCCGAAGACCGTCGCGCAGGTCCTCTGCCCCGGTTCCCAGAACGACATCTCCGTCTCCGGGAACCTCGTCTTCCTCTCCACCGACTCCTCCCGGAGCGACAACTCGTGCGCCAGCACGACGCAGCCCGCCTCGGTCAAGGAATCCTGGGAGGGCATGAAGATCTTCGACATCAGCGACATCACCAACCCGAGGTACGTCGCGGCCGTCGAGACCTCCTGCGGTTCGCACACCCACACGCTGGTGCCGAAGCGCAAGGACGTCTACATCTACGTCTCCTCGTACTCGCCCAACGCGGCCTTCCCGGACTGCCAGCCCCCGCACGACGGCATCTCGGTCATCAAGGTGCCCCGCAAGGCGCCCGAGCAGGCGGCGGTCGTCAACTTCCCCGTCCTCTTCCCGGGCGACGGCCCGGACGGCGGCGGCAACCCCGGCGCGCCCACCAACCCGGGCGTCTCCAAGACCACCGGCTGCCACGACATCACCGTGCTGCCGGAGAAGGACCTCGCGGCCGGCGCCTGCATGGGTGACGGCATCCTCTTCGACATCGAGGACCCCGAGCACCCGCGCGTGATCGACCGGGTCCAGGACAACGTCAACTTCGCGTTCTGGCACTCCGCGACCTTCAACCAGAAGGCGAACAAGGTCGTCTTCACCGACGAGCTCGGCGGCGGCGGCGCCGCCACCTGCAACGCCGAGGTCGGCCCGAACCGGGGCGCCGACGGCATCTACGACATCGTCGGCAAGGGCGACAAGCGCAAGCTCGTCTTCCGCAGCTACTTCAAGATCCCGCGCCACCAGGCCGACACCGAGAACTGCGTCGCCCACAACGGCTCGCTGATCCCCGTCAAGGGCAAGGACCTCATGGTCCAGGCCTGGTACCAGGGCGGCGTCTCCGTCTGGGACTTCACCGACTCCTCCGCCCCGAAGGAGATCGGCTACTTCGAGCGCGGCCCGCTGTCCGCCACCACCATGGCGACCGGCGGCTCGTGGTCCGCGTACTACTACAACGGCTACATCTACTCGAACGACATCGCGAAGGGCTTCGACGTCCTGAAGCTCTCCGACCGTCGTACGGACCCGGCGAAGCGGATCCGGATGGACGAGCTCAACGTCCAGACCCAGCCGGACTACTTCGACTTCGACGACTGACCGGCACCGTGACGGCCGGATGACGGCCTGAGCGCCGGCGCGCCGTCGGGCGGACCCCCGTCCGGCGGCGCGCCCGCCTCCCAGTCGAGCCCGTACCGGAGGAACAGCTCCGACCGCAGGCGTGCCAGCGGCATCGGGGCCCCCGGCAGCAGTACCGCCACCACCGCGCCCATGAGCAGCGCGCGCAGCAGCGGGTAGTCCTTGTCCACGTCCGCGGAGCCGTACCGCGTGACCGTGTCCCGCAGCAGGAAGGCCAGGCGCTGCTGCTCCTGGCACTGCACGAACCCCTCGGCCTGCAGTATGCCCGCCATGTGGGTTCGCATCAGGGTGGGCCGCGTCACCGCGAGCCCCAGGATCGCGTCGATCGCGCGGGCCAGCCGCTCGCGGCCGTCCTCCGTGCGCGGCTCGCGCTCCAGCGCCTCCTCCAGGGTGAGGTGCATCAGCCGGTGCACCGCCGCCTGGAGCAGCTGCCGCTTTCCGGGGAAGTAGTACGAGATCAGCCCCCGCGCCGTACCGGCCCGCTCCGCGATGTCACCGAGAGTGGTCGCCTCGTAGCCGTGGGCGTCGATCAGCTCCACGGTGGCCTGGAGAATCCGCTCGCGCGACCGGCGCCGAAGCTCTTCATTGACCGATGGGCTACGCGGGGACATGCTGGACTCCTGCGTTGACTGGCTGCCGGCCAATATACTCGGCGCATCCCGTCGGCATGCCCGTGTGGCATACCGCCGGGGATGCCGTCTGTTCTGGGCGACACGGGGGATCGTCCAGAACAGGCGGCTTCATCGTGTTTCTCCCATTCTGCTCCCGCTGCTCCCCGCCTCGCCGGTGTCGTCTCCGGGGGCCGTCCGGGCCGCTCGGCGCCGCTCGCTCCACCGGTACGTGAGCACCGCGGCGGCCACACAGCACCAGCCGAGCAGCCAGCCCTCGACGACGTCCGAGGGCCAGTGCACCCCCAGGTAGACCCGCGTCCAGCCGACCCCGAGCACCGAGACGGCGCCGGCACCGGCCAGGGTGCCCCAGCCGTGCCACCCGTCCCGCCAGCGCACGGCGAGCACCCAGAGCAGCAGCCCGCAGGTGACCGCCGCCGTCATCGCGTGCCCCGAGGGGAAGGCGGCGTACCGCGCCGAGTCCACCGGGTCGGTCCACTGCGGCCGCTCCCGCCCCACCAGCGACTTGAGGGCCTGCTGGAGCCCGACGGCCAGCAGGCTCGTCCCGGCCACCCACAGGGCCGCCCGCCGCTCCCGCCGCCACCACAGCAGCACCGCGGTGACGGCGGCCAGGGCACGCATCGTCCACGGGTCCCACACCCAGTCGCTGAGGACCCGGTTGACATGGGTGAATCCGGGGTGGGCGAGGGCACTGCGGTGGAGCGCCTCGGCGACCGACCGGTCGAAGGAGAGCAGCGGCGACCATCCCACGGCGACGAGCACGAGCAGCAGAACGGCCAGGACTCCGGAGACCACGACGGAGGAGCGCATGCGCCGATCCTGCCCGACGATCAGCCCCGCGCGGTCGTCCGCACGGCCGGCGCGCGTCGCCGTCCGGGCCCCGTCCGCCGTGCGTGCCGTCACCCGCCGCCGCTAACCCAGCGCCCTGAGCGCGGGCACGAAGGCCACGAGCACGGGGACCACGGGCACCAGCGACGCGGCAGCCGTCAGCCGGAGCCGGCGCCCGGCGGTGAGCCGGGGCGCCGCGGTCAGCAGCCGGTTCACCCGCTGCGGCAGATCGGCGGTGGGGCCCGGCCCGGGGCCGAACACTCCCCGGTCCTCGTTCAGTTCGACCAGCGCGAGCGCGATCGTCAGCCGTCCGAAGCGGCGCGAGGCCACGTCGTCGGCGGCCAGCTCCACCAGGCGGTGCATCTCCTCGCGGAAGGCGGCGAAGACCGGGATCCCCGGGAACCCGGCGGCCAGCGCCCCCGACCAGTGCAGCAGCCAGTCGTGCCGCGCCCGGGCGTGTCCCTGCTCGTGCGCCAGGACCGCGTCCAGCTGACGCCCCTTCAACCGCCGCAGCGCCGCCGTCGTGATGACCAGCTGGGGCGCGGAACCAGCCATCCACCAGGCGTCCGACCGCTCGCCCTCCAGGACCACGAGCCGCTCGCTGCCCGGCCGCTCACCGGGCAGCAGGGGCGCGCGGACCAGCAGATCGCAGCGGCGCTGCCTGCGCCGGGCGCGGGCCCGGCCGATCTCCCGGCCCAGCATCGCCCCGGACCAGAGCCCGCCGGCCGCGAGGACCACCGCGAGCACCGCTGACCAGGGGCCGGACGTGCCCAGTTCGTACGCGTCGACCACCGCGCGCGGCGCGCCCGCGAAGACCTGCCCGCGCACGGCCTGCCAGGCCGTGGACGCGCTGAACGTCATGGAGAGGGCGAAGCTCAGCAGCACGGCCGCGACCACGCACTGCCACACCCACAGGGCCACCACGGGTTCTCGCTCGACCCAGTCCGCCCGGGACAGCAGCCGGGGGGCCGCGAGGGCGGTCAGGACGCCGAGCAGGAACAGCGCGAGGGAGACCCACATGGCGTCAGCCTATGAGCGCGGTACTCGCCGGGGGTATGGCCTCGTACGGCAAGTGACGTACGCCACGGTTTGGTTGGCCGGAAGGCGCCGCCGCGGGGCCGGATCCCATGAGGGCCCAACGGGCCGGGGCGGCAACGGACTCACAGGGTCACGAGCATCGCCAGCATGGCGAGCGCCATCGAGAGCCGGCAGGCGAGCGCCAGCTCCGGCCGGCTGGCCCAGGCGCGACCGGAAGGCGCCGGGCCGATGGGCCCGGTCCCGCCGGCGGTCGCCGCCACCGGCACCAGCCGCGTCCCCGAGCGCAGCACGTACACCGCGTAATAGAGGAGGAGCCCGCCGGTGAGCACGGGTATGCCGCCCGTCGTCCCCGCCGTGTGCCCCGTGTGCGCCCCCGCCGCGCCGGGCGCCGCCATCGCCACCGCCATGTAGACCATGGCGAGCGAGCCGATCAGGTGGTGCAGATGGTGACCGCCGCGCCGGACCGCCAGGAGGCCGTGCAGCGTCGCCGCGCCGAACACCGCCGCGTACACCGCCCAGCCCCACTCCGGCGGGGTCAGGACCGCGGCGGGCAGCGCCATGGACGCCATCCCGAAGGCCATCACCGCCTCGCCGCCCGCGGCCCGCCGGTCCTCACCCTCGCAGACGCGCATCCGCAGCAGGCAGTACGCGCCCGTCGCCGCGCACAGCGCGACCATCAGCCAGCCGGACAGAGCCGGTCCGTGCACGGCACACCTCCCCCTCGACGCCGTCCCCTCCGGGGACGAATGCCCGCCTCCCGGGAGTCGCACGCGGGCGCACGGGCGCGCACAGGTGTACGAGGGGGAGTGAAAGGCGCGCGCGTTAGGCTCGGGACGATCGCGCACGCCGATCGTCAGCGCCCGAGGGGAGCCCCGTACATGGACACCGCCACGTCCCAGGAGACCGGCCGGATCAGCTACCGAGAAGGGGTCCTGGACGACGTCCCGGCCCTCGTCCCGCTCGTCGAGTCGGCCTACCGCGGGGACGCCAGCCGGGGCGGCTGGACCACGGAGGCGGATCTCCTCCAGGGGCAGCGCACCGACCCCGAGGGCGTGGCCGCGGTCATCACCGCCCCCGACAGCCGGCTCCTGGTCGTCGAGCGCGACGGGGAGCTCGTCGCCTGCTGCCAGCTGGAGCACCGGGGCGAGGCCGCCTACTTCGGCATGTTCGCGGTCCGCCCCGAACTGCAGGGCGCGGGTCTGGGCAAGCAGATCATCGCGGAGGCCGAGCGCCGGGTGCGCGAGCTGTGGGGCGCGCGCGAGATGCACATGACGGTCATCTCCGTGCGCGAGGAGCTGATCGCCTGGTACGAGCGGCGCGGCTACCGGCGCACGGGCCGGACGACCCCCTTCCCGTACGGCGACGAGCGCTTCGGGCTGCCCCAGCGCGACGATCTGGAGTTCGAGCTGCTGATCAAGCCGCTGAGCTGATCCGCACGGCGGAAGAGTGGCCTCAGCCCTGACGGACAGGAAAAACTTCTGCCGTCAGGGGGGTCGCACAGGATAATTTCTCTTGGCTCCCCTTGTGGGAACGAAGCGTCAATGGTTACGTTGTCTTGACGCGAGGTTCTCCTGTGGAGGAAGAGGCATGACGGAAATTCTTGTGCAGGACGTGACCGGTGGGGGGATATCCACCGACGCCCGTGTGATCGACCACCCGGCCTGGGCCGAGCTCAAGAATGCCGTGGAGGAGATCCGTCCCTGGCAGAGCGCGGACGGTTCCATCGACTTCGAGGCCGAGGGCGCTCCCGCCCGCGCGCTCGTCGAGCTGACCGTGGACCGCCTGGTCGCGGCCGTCGAGCAGCTCTCCCCGCTCGTCCCGCACGACGGCGCCTACCACCGCGCCCTCGTCGCGGACCTGCGCAAGTGGGTCGAGAGCGGCTTCACCGTGCCGGACTTCCTGGACTCCCTCATGGAGTTCCACCCGGCCGCCGGCCGTGCCGACGGGCTCCAGCACCTCGTGCTCTTCCCGATGTACACGCAGAACGGCAACCTGGACCGCAACTTCGAGGCCGTCGTGCTCCGCATGGTCTGGCCGGAGTGGCTCTCCGAGCTGGAGCGCACCCGCTACGACAACCCGGGCTTCTGCGGCATCACCTTCGAGGACTTCACCGCCGGGTACGACACCAACTCGGCCGTCCTCTTCCCGGAGACCGTCGCCGTCCGCGAGGTCCCCGAGCGCTTCACCTGGGGCGGCATCTTCTGCGACCGCGAGGCCGCGCGCTTCCGCAAGGTCACCGAGGCCGCGGTCGACACCCTCGGTGTCGAGCTGCCCGAGGACATCGCCGTCATGCTCGGCGACCAGGAGCGCTGCCAGCAGGCCTTCGCGCTCTGGGACCTGGTCCACGACCGTGCCCACAGCCGCGGCGACCTGCCCTTCGACCCGTTCATGATCAAGCAGCGCCAGCCCTTCTGGATGTACGGCCTGGAGGAGCTCCGCTGCGACCTCACCGCCTTCAAGGAGGCCGTGAAGCTGGAGGCCGAGGGCAACGGCCACGGCCGTGACGTGCAGTACGCGGTCCTCTTCGACCGGATGTTCCGCTTCCCGCTCACCGGTGACCGCACCCGCAACTACGACGGTCTGGGCGGCCAGCTCCTCTTCGCGTACCTCCACAAGAACGACGTGGTGCGCTGGACGGACAACATCCTCACGATCGACTGGGAGCGGGCCCCCGAGGTCACCAACCGCCTCTGCTCCGAGATCGAGACCCTCTACCGCGAGGGCATCGACCGCCCGAAGCTGGTCCACTGGTTCAAGGCGTACGAGTTCGTCTCCGCCTACCTCGCCCCGCACCCGGGATCGAAGTGGGCCAAGGGTCCCGACGCCCTCGACCTGTCCCTCCCGCCGCGCAAGCTCGTCGACGACGTGCTTCCGGACGAGTTTCCGCTCAGCATGTTCTTTGAGGCCCTCGCCAAGAAGCTGAAGGGCGTGATCGCCGACACCAAGGGGATCACCGCCGCCGACGTCCCGAGCACCGAGCGGGTCGCCGCGTGAGCGACCTCACCGAGCACACCGAGGAGGCGCCCATGATCGCCAACGGAAACGGCGGGCCGCTCGACGGCGCCGTCATCGCGGTCGCCGGTGCGGCCGGCCCCGCGGGCCGCGCCACGCTGCTGCGTCTCGCCGAGGCCGGCGCGACGGTCGTCGCGTCCGACGCCGACCCCGCGCGCCTCGCGGAGGCCGTCGACGCCGCCCGCTACGCGCACGGCGGAGCCAAGGTCGTCGGCGACACCGTCGACCTCCTCGACCTGGACGCCACGCGCGACTGGGCCTCGAAGACCGAGAAGGAGTTCGGCCGGATCGACGGCCTGGTCCACCTCGTCGGCGGCTGGCGCGGCGCCCCCTCCTTCACGGAGAGCGATCTCGCGGACTGGGACTTCCTGGAGAAGCTCCTGATCCGTACCGTCCAGCACACCTCGCTCGCCTTCCACGACGGGCTGCTGCGCGCCGGCGGGCGCGGCCGGTACGCCCTGATCAGCCAGTCCGGCGCGCACAAGCCGGTCGCCAACAACGCCGCGTACAACGCCGGCAAGGCGGCCGCCGAGGCCTGGACCCTCGCCATGGCGGACTCGTTCCGCAAGCTGGGGGGCGAAGAGGGCCCGCAGGCGGCGGCTGCGATCCTGGTGATCAAGGCATTGGTGCACGACGCGATGCGCGCCGAACGCCCCAACGCGAAGTTCGCGGGCTTCACCGACGTGAAGGACCTGGCCGAGGAGATCGCCGGGCTCTGGGACAAGCCCGCCCAGGAAGTGAATGGACAGCGTCTGTGGCTGACCCCCAAGCCGTGACCGCGGCACTCGGCCCCAGGACCGACGCACGTCGTCACCACGACCCGTCGGTCCGGGGCTTCGCCAGCGACAACTACGCCGGCGCCCACCCCGAGGTCCTCGCGGCCCTCGCCCTCGCCAACGAAGGCCACCAGGTCGCCTACGGCGAGGACCAGTACACCGAGCACCTCCAGCGGATCATGCACAGCCACTTCGGCCCCACCGCCGAAGCGTTCCCGGTCTTCAACGGGACCGGGGCGAACGTGACCGCCCTCCAGGCGCTCACCGACCGCTGGGGCGCCGTCATCTGCGCCGAGACCGCCCACATCAACGTGGACGAGGGCGGCGCGCCGGAGCGGATGGGCGGCCTCAAGCTGCTCACCGTCCCGACCCCGGACGGCAAGCTCACCCCCGAGCTGATCGACCGGCAGGCCTGGGGCTGGGAGGACGAGCACCGGGCCATGCCCCAGGTCGTCTCGATCACCCAGAACACGGAGCTCGGCACCGTCTACACGGTGGAGGAGATCCGCGCGATCGTCGAGCACGCCCACGCCAAGGGCATGAAGGTGCACCTCGACGGGGCCCGCATAGCCAACGCGGCCGCCTCGCTCGACGTGCCGATGCGCGCCTTCACCAACGCGGTCGGCGTGGACGTGATCTCGTACGGCGGGACGAAGAACGGCATGCTCTTCGGCGAGGCCGTCGTCGTCCTCAACCCCGACGCGGTCAGCCACATGAAGCACCTGCGCAAGCTGTCCATGCAGCTCGCCTCGAAGATGCGCTTCGTGTCGGTGCAGCTGGAGGCCCTCCTCGCGAAGGACCTGTGGCTGCGCAACGCCCGCCACGCGAACGCGATGGCCCAGCGCCTCGCCGCCGGGGTGCGCGAGCTCGACGGGGTGGAGATCCTCTACCCGGTGCAGGCCAACGCGGTCTTCGCCCGCCTCCCGCACGAGGTGAGCCGACGCCTGCAGGAACGGTTCCGCTTCTACTTCTGGGACGAGGCCGCCGGCGATGTCCGCTGGATGTGCGCCTTCGACACCAAGGAGGACGACGTGGACGCCTTCCTCCAGGCCCTGAAGGAAGAGCTGGCCCGCTAGCAGCGAGTGCATGAATATACGGCCGGACGGAAAGTCATTGACTCCGTCCGGCCGTCTTCGTAGGGTCATCCCGCATGGAGCTGATTCAGCAGAATCCCGATATCCAGGCATACCTTGCGTCGAGCGAGACCGTCGACCACGAGCACCCGCTCGTCAGGGAGGTGTCCGACCGCCTCGCCGACGATCATCCCGACGCATACTCATACGCCGAAGCGGCCTATGCGTTCGTACGCGACACCATCCCGCACTCCATGGACTCCGGCGATCTCCGCGTCACCTGGCGCGCCTCCGACGTCCTGGAGACGCGCACCGGCATCTGCTACGCCAAGTCCCTCGCGTACGCCGCGCTCCTGCGGGCCCGCGGCATCCCCGCCGCCCTCTGCTACCAGCGGCTCACCGAGGACGACGGCTCGGACCCGGTGGTCCACGGCCTCGTCGCCGTCCTGCTGCCCGGCGAGCGCGCCTGGGCCCGCCAGGACGTGCGGGGGAACAAGCCGGGCGTCGACGCCCGGTTCTCGACGGCGGAGGAGCGGCCGGCCTGGACCGTACGGCCGGAGCTCGGCGAACTGGACTATCCGGAGCTGTACGCCGAGCCGCACCCGGTCGTCCTGGGCGCGCTCAAGGCCGCTCCGGACCGCCCCACCCTCGACAGGACTCTGCCGACGGAGCTCTGACGGCCGGGGCGGCCGGGAGAAACGGTTCCGTCAGCCGGCTTCCTTGACCTGGGCCGGCGTCGGAGCCGTACCGCCGAGGTGCGCGGGCACCCACCAGGTGTCGCTCGCGTCCTTCGGACGGACCGGGTAGGCACGCTGCGCGGCCTCCAGGAGCTCCTGGCAGCGCTCGCGCAGCCGCCGGGTGATCGCGCCCGCGTACTGGTCGGCGGGGGCCTCGACGGGCTCGCCCACGCGGATCGTGACCGGGATGTGGCTGCGCTTGAAGTTCCGGGGCCGGCCCTTCGTCCACAGTCGCTGGGTGCCCCACAGCGCCATCGGGATCAGCGGGACGCCCGCCTCCTGCGCCAGGCGCGCCGCACCCGTCTTGAAGCTCTTCAGCGTGAAGGACTGGGAGATGGTCGCCTCGGGGAAGACGCCGATGATCTCGCCGGCCCGCAGCGACTCCAGGGCGTGCTGGTAGGCGTGCTCGCCCTGGGAGCGGTCCACCGGGATGTGCTTCATGCCGCGCATGAGCGGTCCCGAGACCTTGTGCCGGAAGACGGAGTCCTTCGCCATGAAGCGCACGAGGCGCTTCTGCGGCAGGGCCGCGAGACCGGTGAAGATGAAGTCCAGATAGCTGATGTGGTTGCTCACGAGCACCGCGCCGCCGGTCCGGGGGATGTGCTCGGAACCCTGCGTGTCGATCTTCAGGTCGAGCGCCTTGAACAGGGTCAGTGCGGCGCCGATGACCGGTCGATAGACGAGTTCTGCCATCGGAGAGGAACCTCTTCTTCATGTGCCCGGAGCGGGTTCTCCCGGCGAAGTTACGCGGCCGTAGGTTTTCGGCTTTGGGCAGATCGTGCCCCATGTGGGGCCCCGTGACCAGTCCAGACGGCTTCGTACAGGGAGATTCTCGTCACTCGCGGTGGCCATGGCGGGAATCGATCGGTGACGTGCGACGCTGCACCTGAGGAACGGGCGAGCGAAGGGGAGAGGGATGACCGAGGTCCTGGGGCCGGAGGTGCTCGGCGCCGCGCTGGGGGAGAGGGCCACCCTCGTCCAGTTCTCGACCGCCTTCTGCCAGCCCTGCCGGGCCACCCGCCGCACCCTCGCCGAGGTGGCCGCGATGGTGCCGGGTGTGGGGCACGTGGAGATCGACGCCGAGGAGCGGCTCGACCTGGTCCGCGAGCTCGGCATCGCCCGTACCCCCACCGTCCTCGTCCTCGACGCCGTGGGGCGCGTCGTCCGCAGGGCCGCCGGACAACCCCGCAGGGCGGACGTCATCGCGGCCCTGGGCCAAGCGGTCTGACGCCGTGACCGCGTCGTGCGGCGGTCCGTCCGGCGCTGTGACCGTGTCCTGCGCCGGTCCGTCCGACGTCGTGACCGTGTCCTGGGCCGGTCCGTCTGACGCCGTGACCGTGTCCTGGGCCGGTCCGTCTGACGCCGTGACACTTCTCCCACATCCCGGTACGCACTTGACTGCACCGTCCACGGATCGTCACCCTGACGGAGTGCCCATAGAACTCCTTCTCTACGGCCGGGCCCACGTGGATCTGGCCCGCAACGCGAGCGCGCGCTGTCCGGGTGTCTGACCACCCCAGGACCCCTCTCATGACGCCGCCCTCGCAGAAGGACAACTCCATGACGGTTTCGCCGGACCTCCAGCTCAGTACGATTCCCTCGATCGGCGCACCCCGGCAGGCCTCTCCCGATCTGCTCCGCTCCGTCTTCCGCCGCCACGCGGCCGGTGTCGCGGTCATCACCGCGCACGGCGAGCGACCCGTCGGCTTCACCGCCACCTCGCTCAACTCCGTCGCCGCCGAACCCCCGCTGATCTCCTTCGGGGTGGGCACGACCTCCTCCAGCTGGCCGGTGGTCTCCGAGGCCGAGTTCATCGGCGTGCACATACTCGGCGAGCACCAGCAGGAGCTCGCGGCCACCTTCGCGCGCAGCGGCGCCGACCGCTTCGGCGAGGGCACCCGCTGGAGCGTCGGCCCCGAGGGCGTGCCCGTGCTCGACGGCGTCCTCGCCTGGCTGGTGTGCCGCGTGGTGGCCCGGGTGCCCGCCGGCGACCACCGGATCGTCATCGCCCAGGCGGTCGCCGGGGACCCGGACGGGGCGGGCCGGCCGCTCCTCTACCACCACGGCCGCTTCAACGCGTTGCGCGACTGAGAGTTCCCGTACGCGCCGCTCTCCGCGCGTTGGCAAGGTCACATGCCTGAGCGCTTGCTCACTGGTAACGGACTGGGTGTACTGACGAGTAATATTTCGGTCGGGGCGTCCGGCGCCCCGACCGGAAACCCGCCCTTCAGGCGCCTATGCTGCGAGCAACAAGGCAGCCCAGTTATGACGATGCAGTAGGAGAGCCGGCGTGAGCTTGAGGATCGTTGTCTGTGTGAAGTACGTGCCCGACGCCACCGGCGACCGGCACTTCGCCGATGACCTGACCGTCGACCGCGACGACGTCGACGGCCTTCTGTCGGAGCTCGACGAGTACGCCGTCGAGCAGGCGCTGCAGATCGCCGACGAGGCCGACGACGCCGAGGTCACCGTGCTCACGGTCGGCCCCGAGGACGCCAAGGACGCGCTGCGCAAGGCGCTGTCCATGGGTGCCGACAAGGCCGTCCACGTCGAGGACGACGACCTGCACGGCACCGACGTCATGGGCACCTCGCTGGTGCTGGCGAAGGCGATCGAGAAGGTCGGCTACGACGTCGTCATCGCCGGCATGGCCTCCACCGACGGCACCATGGGTGTCCTCCCCGCGATCCTCGCCGAGCGTCTGGGCGTCCCGCAGGTCACCCTGCTCTCCGAGGTCAAGATCGAGGACGGCGTCGTGACGGGCCGCCGTGACGGCGACACCGCCTCCGAGCAGCTGGAGGCCCGGCTTCCGGCCGTCGTCTCCGTGACGGACCAGTCGGGCGAGGCCCGCTACCCGTCCTTCAAGGGCATCATGGCCGCCAAGAAGAAGCCGGTCGAGGCCCTGGAGCTGGACGACCTGGACATCGACGCGGACGAGGTCGGCCTCGCCGGCGCGTGGACCGCGGTCGACTCCGCCGCCGAGCGTCCGGCCCGCACCGCCGGCACGATCGTCAAGGACGAGGGCGAGGGCGGCAAGCAGCTTGCCGAGTTCCTCGCGAGCCAGAAGTTCATCTAGCCGCTGGGCTCGCGTGAGCCGCTGAAGTCCGCCCCCTTTTCGTTCGCAGGAGATTGAAGTCCCATGGCTGAGATTCTCGTCTACGTCGACCACGTCGACGGAGCCGTCCGCAAGCCCACCCTGGAGCTGCTGACCCTCGCCCGCCGCCTGGGCGACCCGGTCGCCGTCGCGCTGGGCAACGGTGCCGCCGACACCGCCGCCGCGCTCGCCGAGCACGGCGCGGTGAAGGTCCTCACGGCCGACGCCCCCGAGTTCGCCGAGTACCTCGTCGTCCCGAAGGTCGAGGCCCTCCAGGCCGCGTACGAGGCTGTCTCCCCGGCCGCCGTGCTCGTCCCCTCCTCCGCCGAGAACAAGGAGATCGCCGCCCGCCTCGCGGTGCGCATCGGCTCCGGCATCATCACGGACGCCGTGGACCTGGAGGCCGGTGACGAGGGCCCGGTCGCGACGCAGTCCGCGTTCGCCGCCTCCTTCACCACCAAGTCCCGTGTCTCCAAGGGCACTCCGGTCATCACGGTCAAGCCGAACTCGGCCCCGGTCGAGGCCGCCCCGGCCGCCGGCGCCGTCGAGGCCCTCTCCGTCTCCTTCTCGGAGAAGGCCCACGGCACCAAGGTCACCTCCCGCACCCCCCGCGAGTCGACCGGCCGCCCCGAGCTGACCGAGGCCGCGATCGTGGTCTCCGGTGGCCGCGGCGTCAACGGCGCCGAGAACTTCGCGATCATCGAGGCGCTCGCCGACTCCCTCGGCGCGGCCGTCGGCGCCTCCCGCGCCGCCGTCGACGCCGGCTGGTACCCGCACTCCAACCAGGTCGGCCAGACCGGCAAGTCGGTCTCGCCGCAGCTGTACATCGCCTCCGGCATCTCCGGCGCGATCCAGCACCGCGCGGGCATGCAGACCTCGAAGACCATCGTCGCCATCAACAAGGACGCCGAGGCCCCGATCTTCGACCTCGTCGACTACGGCGTCGTCGGCGACCTCTTCGACGTCGTCCCGCAGCTCACCGAAGAGGTCAAGACCCGCAAGGGCTGATGACCTGCGGTTCTGTCGGTCCCGGGGGCCGCACGGCGATCATTCGCCGTGCGGCCCCCGGCCGTTTCGGACAACCATTGACTCAGGTCCCGACGGCCTACTAACTTCGCTATACGGATTGTTGATTCCGTGCAGCGGAAAACAGGAGGATGCAGGATGGGTCAGCAGGAGAAGGTGTCGACGAGCCTCGCGGGCGCGGTCAGCGAGGGCATCAGCGCCTCCCTCGCAGCGGTGGACGCCGAGCTGGACCGCCGCTACCCGGGAGACCCCGGCACTCGCCAGCCCGTCCACACCGTCTACGTCCCCGGCAACGTCTTCGACGCCGGCACCATCCGCTCCTGGGGCGACCAGGCCCTCGCCGCGCTCGACGAGCACGCCCCCGACGCCGCCTCCTTCGCCGCCGTCCTCGGCCTCTCCGACGACCTCGCCGAGGACGTCTACGGCCGCGTACGCGCCAAGCTGGAGCGCGAGCCCATCGAGGACCTCCGCGTCGACTTCGAGGACGGCTACACCGGCCAGGACGAGGACCAGGACGCGGCCCGCGCCGCCCGCCTGATCTCCGAGGCGTACGCGAACGGCACCGCGGCCCCGTACATGGGCATCCGGATGAAGTGCATGGAGTCCGCCGTACGCGACCGAGGCATCCGCACCACCGACGTCTTCCTCACCGGCCTCCTGGAGAACGGCGGCCTGCCCGACGGCCTGGTCCTGACCCTCCCCAAGGTCACCTACCCCGAGCAGGTCTCCGCCTTCGTCCGCCTCCTGGAGGCCTTCGAGAAGGCCCACGGCCTCGACGCGGGCCGCCTCGGCTTCGAGATCCAGATCGAGACCAGCCAGTCCATCCTCGCCACCGACGGCACCGCCGCCGTGGCCCGCATGATCGGCGCCGCCGAGGGCCGCGCCACCGGACTGCACTACGGCACCTTCGACTACAGCGCCTGCCTCGGCGTCTCCGCCGCCTACCAGGCCAGCGACCACCCGGCCGCCGACCACGCCAAGGCGATCATGCAGGTCGCCGCCGCCGGCACCGGCGTCCGCGTCTCCGACGGCTCCACCAACGTCCTGCCCGTCGGCTCCACCGAGCACGTCCACGAGGCCTGGCGCCTGCACTACGGCCTCACCCGCCGCGCCCTCGCCCGCGCCTACTACCAGGGCTGGGACATGCACCCCGGCCACATCCCCACCCGCTACGCCGCCGTCTTCGCCTTCTACCGCGAGGGCTTCGAGGCCGCCGCCAAGCGCCTCTCCGCCTACGCCAACCACGCCGGCGGCGACGTCATGGACGAGCCCGCCACCGCCAAGGCGCTCAGCTCCTACCTGCTCCGCGGCATCGACTGCGGCGCCCTCGACACCGCCGAGGTCGACGCCCTCACCGGCATGAACCGCACCGCCCTCGACCGCTTCGCCGCCCCGCGCCGAGGCGACCTCACGGCCTCCGCCGAGTAACCGGCCGCCCACAGCGGGTCGACCGCCGCCCCGTACTCTGTACGCGTCCAACGCAGTCACAGGGAACGGGGCATCGGTGTCATCGGGGGATTACGAGCGGCTCGCCGGCCGCTACAGAGCGGTGCGGCAACTCGGGCGCGGCGGCATGGGCGTCGTCTGGCGCGCGGTCGACGAGGTCCTCGGCCGCGAGGTGGCCGTCAAGGAACTGCGCACCTACAACGACGCGGCGGGACCCGAACTGGAGGACCTGCGGCTGCGGATGCAGCGCGAGGCGCGGGCAGCGGCCCGGGTGCGGCATCCCGGAGTCATCGCCGTCCACGACGTGACCGAGCACGAGGGCCGGCCGGTCATCGTCATGGAGCTCATCGACGGCCCCTCCCTCGACGGCGTCCTCGCCGAACGGGGCACCCTCGACCCCCGGGAGGCGGCGCAGATCGGCGCCGCCGTCCTGGAAGCGCTGGCTGCCGCGCACGACGTGGGTGTGCTCCACCGCGACGTGAAGCCCGGCAACGTCCTCCTCGACCGCGGGGGCCGGGTCGTCCTCACCGACTTCGGCATCGCCACGATGGACGACCCCGGCGACGGCTCCGCCACCCACCTGACGCGCAGCGGAGAGATCGTCGGCTCGCTCGACTACCTGGCGCCCGAGCGCGCCCAGGGGCAGCAGCCGGGACCCGCCTCGGACGTCTGGGCGCTCGGCGCCACCCTGTACGCGGCCGTCGAGGGCGCATCCCCGTTCCGCCGCACCTCCACCTGGCAGACGCTGAACGCCATCGTGGTGGAACCCCTGCCGGCCCCGCGCCGCGCCGGCCCCCTCGCCCCGGTCCTGGCCCGGCTCCTCGACAAGGATCCGACCCGGCGCCCGGACGCCCGGACGGCCGCTCGCCTGTTGACCGCGGTCGCGGAGGGACGGGACGCGACGGCGTCGGGCTTGGAGGGCGTGGAGGGCTTGGAGGGCGCGGGGGGCGTGGCGCCGGGCGGACCGGCCGGGGCGCCCGCCGCCGCCCCGTGGCCCGGCGGCCCCGACACGCCGGCCCCTGGTGCCTCGCATCTGTGGGCGCCGACCGAGCACGACGCCCTACCGCACCGCCCCGAGGGTTTCGGACCGGTCGTGCCGCCGGCCGCGGGGCCGGCCATGGGCGTGCCCGGCCCGGCCGGCCCCGGTGGCCCGGTACCGGTGTCCGGGATGCCGTACGGGCCCGCGGCGCACAGCGCCGGTGCAGCGCCGACCCGGCGCTCCGCCACGCGCGGGCGGCCCGGGCGGAGCCGCTCGGGCGTCCTGGTCGCCGCGGCGGTCGCCGCCGTCCTGCTGGTCGGCGGCGGCGTCACGTACGCCCTGGTCGGCCGGGACGGCGGCCCGGAGCAGGGGCAGTTGGCCGACGGGCAGTCGCCGACGAGCCCGGGCGCCGACCCCGGCCGGGTCCTCGACCCGGGAACGCCCGGGTCGGGAGCGGCCGCCACCAAGAGCCCGTCCACGTCCGCGAAGCCCTCCGAGGGGGACACGAAGAAGCCGTCCTCCGCGAGCCCGACCCGGTCCTCGTCCCGGTCGTCGTCCTCGTCTCCGTCCTCGCCCTCGTCCTCGTCGCCGTCCCCCGCGAGGACCACCAAGGCGCCGGTACCGGGCGGCAGTACCGGCGGAACGTCCGGCGGCGGCTCGAGCACGACGGGCGGCGGCGGTACGTCCCCGACCCCCGCGTCCGGCGGCTGCACGCCCAGCGGCGGCGGGAAGTACGACTGCGAGGTGTGGCGCACCGAGAAGACGTACCGTCACGACGGCGGCGAGATGGGCGTCCTGAACGCCGGCACGAACTACTTCTACTGCCAGGTCGACCTGGGCCGCCGCGAGACATACGGCGAGTGGACCAACATCTGGTGGGCCAGGACCGACGACGACAGCGGCAACACCAACGTGTACTTCAGCGTCGTCTACCTCAAGGGCGGTGACAACGACCAGCCCGTGCCGGGCCTCCCGGTCTGCTGACCCCGCCGTACGGCTCGCCCGTAGCCGTGGTCCCGGATCGTCACGCGGCCTTCCGGGGGCGGGACCGCCCGGGGTGCGGGCGGGGGCGCGGAGTCCGGCGCGGCCGCACGAGGCCGGGCCGGGCGTCAGTCCTCGGCCGGCGGGATCTCGCCCGAGCCGCGGGCGATGAGGCGGGTGGTCAGGACCACCGTGGCCGGCGGCTCGTCCGCGCCCTCCAGGCGCCGGAAGAGTCGTTCCGCCGCCGTCCGGCCGAGCGCGGCGGCGTCCTGGGCGACGACCGTGATGGCCAGCAGATCGGCGAGCTCGATGTCGTCGAAGCCGACGAGGGCGACAGGGCGTCCACGGCCGGCGAGGACCCGTACGGCGGTGACCGTCACCCGGTTGTTGCCCGCGAACAGCGCCGTCACCGCCCCCGGCCCGGAGAGCATGGCCTCGGCGGCCTCCGCCACCCGCTCCGGATCGGTCGGGCCGAGCGACACCCACGCGTCGGTCACGTCGAGGCCCGCGTCCTCCATCGCCGCCCGGTAGCCGCGCAGCCGCTCCTTCGCCGTGTGGATACCGGGCCGGTCGCCGATGAAGCCGATCCGCCGGTGGCCGTGTGCGATGAGATGCGCCACCCCGGCCCGCGCGCCGCCGAAGCTGTCCGAGAGGACGACGTCCGCGTCGATCCCGCCCGCGGGGCGGTCGACGAACACGGTGGCGACGCCCGCCCGGATCTCCGGCTCCAGATAGCGGTGGTCGCTGCCCGACGGGATGATGATCAGTCCGTCCACGCGCCGTGCGCAGAGCGCGAGCGCCAACTCCTGCTCCCGGTCCGGGTCCTCGGCGCTGGAACCGTTGAACAGCAGGGCCCCGTGCGCCCGCGCGACCTCCTCGACCGCCCGGCTGAGCGGCCCGTAGAAGGGGTCGGCGAGATCCTCCAGGACCAGCCCGACGGTCGCCGTCCTGCCCTTGCGCAGGACCCGGGCGCTGTCGTTGCGGCGGAAGCCGAGGGCCTCGATGGCCTCGCGCACCCGGTGCTCGGTGTCCGGAGTGACGCCCGGTTCGCCGTTGACGACCCGGGACACCGTCTTGAGGCCGACGCCCGCCCGGGCGGCGACGTCCTTCATCGTGGGCCGATTGCCGTAGCGGGGCTCGGTGCGGCGGGCGATGTCGGCCACGGTCTGTGGTTCCTCCGAAGCGTGTCGAGCGAGGAGTGTCGAGTCGATCTCGGTTCGAGCATAGGCCCTGGACAACGTTGTCATCACTGGGAGACTGTACGGAACGACTTTCCGTTCCCGTCACCGGCTGGAGACTTCGCGCCCATGGACACCGACCCCGCCACGGGCCTCGTCGCCGCTCTCGACATCGGAGGCACCAAGATCGCCGGCGCCCTGGTCGACGGGGAGGGGCGCGTCCGCGTCCGGGCCCAGCGACCCACGCCCGCGCGTGAGGACGGCGAGACCGTGATGGCGGCGGTCGAGGCGGTGCTCGCCGACCTCGCCGCCGACCGGCTGTGGGAGTCCGCCGGGGCCGTCGGCATCGGCAGCGCGGGCCCCGTCGACGCCTCCCGGGGGACCGTCAGCCCGGTGAACGTGCCCGGCTGGCGCGACTACCCACTCGTCGAACGGGTCCGCCGGGCCACGGGCGGCCGGCCGGTCACCCTCGTCGGCGACGGCGTGGCCATGACCGCCGCCGAGCACTGGCTCGGGGCCGCCCGAGGGCACGCCAACGCCCTGTGCCTCGTGGTCTCCACGGGCGTCGGCGGCGGCCTGGTCCTCGACGGCCGGGTCCACCCCGGACCCACCGGCAACGCCGGTCACATCGGCCACATCCCGGTGGACCTCGACGGCGAGCCCTGCGCGTGCGGCGGGCGCGGCTGCGTCGAGCGCATCGCCAGCGGCCCGCACCTCGCCCGTCGCGCCCTGGAGAACGGCTGGCGGCCGGGGCCGGACGGCGACGTCTCCGCCGCCGCCGTGGCCGCCGCCGCGCGCGCCGGGGACCCGATCGCCGTCGCCTCGTTCGAGCGCGCGGCCCAGGCGCTCGCGGCGGGCATCGCCGCCACCGCCGCTCTCGTCGAGATCGACATCGCGGTCGTCGGCGGCGGGGTGGCGGGCGCCGGCGAGGTCCTCTTCGCCCCGCTCCGGCGCAGCCTCCGCACCTACGCCACGCTCTCCTTCGTCCGGAACCTGACGGTCGTCCCCGCCGTCACGGGCACGGACGCGGGACTCCTCGGCGCGGCGGCGGCGGGCGGGGGAGCCTGGGCGAGCTCCGCTTCCTGACGCCGGCGCCCGTCACTCCTCCCGTACCCGCTCCGGCGCCCTCTGCTCGACGATCACCAGGAACGTGTCGGACTCCAGGTCCATCACCACCCGGGCCGGCAACCCCTCCTCGCGCCGCGCGCCGGCGAACTCCTCCGCCGGCCAGCTGCCCCGCGGGCCGCCGGCCGGAAAGCGTTCGAGAACCGTACGACTCATCTCCGCACCCCCTCGTGCTCGCCGTTCTCAACGACGGCCGCCCGGAAGTGTCACGCACACGCTGAGACATGTGTTCGTGGTTTCCGTGGCAGGGTGTTGCGGGCAAGCCACTGGGGGCTATCGAAGAGGGGGAAGACGTGATCGTCTGGATCAACGGTACGTTCGGCGCGGGAAAGTCCAGCACCGCGCGCGAGCTGGTCGATCTGATCCCGAACAGCACCCTGTACGACCCCGAGCTCACCGGCGGGGGGCTGCGCCGGCTCCTCCCGGCCAAGCGGCTGGCCGAGGTCGAGGACTACCAGGACCTGCCGATCTGGCGCCGTCTGGTCGTCGACACGGCCGCCGCCCTGCTCGCCGAGGTCGGCGGCGTCCTCGTGGTCCCGATGACCCTGCTCCGCCAGGAGTACCGGGACGAGATCTTCGGCGGGCTCGCCGCCCGCCGCATCGACGTGCGCCATGTGCTGCTCGCCCCGGAGGAAACGATCCTGCGGGCCCGGATCGACGGTCGCTCCGAGTACGGGGACCCCGAGGTCGACGCACGCGTCCGGGAGTGGTGCCACCAGCACCTGCCCCCGTACCGCGCCGCCCTCGACTGGCTCGCCGCCGACGCGTACACGCTCGACACCTCGGCACTCACCGCGGCCGAGGCCGCCCGGGCCGTCGCCGACGCGGTCCGGGCCGGGCGGGCCGCGCCGTGCGGCATCGTCCAGACGCCCGAGCCGACCGGTGAGACCCTCGCCGCCGGCGTCCTGCTCTTCGACGAGCAGGACCGCTTCCTGCTCGTCGACCCCACCTACAAGCCGGGCTGGGAGTTCCCCGGCGGGGTCGTCGAGCCCGGCGAACCCCCGGCCCGGGCCGGCATGCGCGAGGTGGCCGAGGAGGTCGGCCTCGAACTCGACGCCGTGCCCCGGCTGTTGCTCGTCGACTGGGAACGCCCGAAGCCCCCCGGCTACGGAGGGCTGCGCCTCCTCTTCGACGGCGGCACCCTCCGTACCGCCGACATCGAGCGTCTCCACCTCCCCGGCGCCGAACTGCGCGGGTGGCGCTTCGTCACCGAGGAGGAGGCCGCGGACCTGCTGCCCCCGGTCCGCTACCGCCGCCTCCGCTGGGCGCTGCGCGCCCGCGAACGCGGCACGGTCCTCAACCTGGAGGCGGGGGCCCCGGTGGGCTGACACCCAGCGGGCCCCGCTGCTCTGAAGACCCCCGGGGTCCGGTTGGCTGAGGACCCCAGGGCCCGGTGGGCTGAGATCTCACGGGGCCCCGGTGGGCTGGGACCCCACGGGCCCGGTGGGTCGAACTCCTACGGCTGGGCCGTCGCCGCGGCGGCCGTCAGCCGGGCCGCCGTGTCCGTGGTCACCGGTGCCCCGTGCCCGCAGCACAGCACCGAAGGGGCGAGCTTCGCGAGCGCCCGCATCGAGTCCAGGGCGAGGGCGCGGTCGACGTGCAGGACGCCGAACATCACGTCCGGCACCGAGGCCACCGTGTCCCCGGTGAACAGCACGCCGTGGCGCGGGAGATGGACGGCGATGGAGCCGGGGGTGTGACCGGGCGCGTGGACCACCACGGCACCGTCGCCGAAGCCGAGCTCCTCGCCGTCCTCGACCTCCCGGTCGACCCGCGTCGGCGGCGCCTCCGGGGAGGTCAGGCCGTGCTCGAAGATCGGGACCTCCCAGTCCAGGACGTCCGGTTCCGGGACCGGGGCCTCGCCCCGGATCATCGGCGCGTCGAGCCGGTGCGCGAGGATCTCGGCCCCGTGCCGGTCCGCCAGCTCCTGGGCCGAGCCCACGTGGTCCCGGTGGCAGTGGGTCAGTACGATCCGCCGCAGCCGGTGCGGATCCAGGCCGGCCGACCGTATCGCCGCCGCCGTCCCGTCCGCCGTACCGGCCCAGCCGGCGTCGATCAGGGTCAGTTCCTCCTCGTCCTGCCACAGGTACGCCTGACCGATGGAGAAGTCGAGGAGATGCAGCCGCGGGGTGATCCTGGTGAGTTCGATGGATGCCATACGGCGAACCTACGCATCCGCGCAGGTCCGCCGTACGCTTCTACGCTCTCGGCGAGCTTCGCCGAGCGCTGAACCCGATGCCGGATCCGACCCGTCGTCAGCTCTGCTTCGAACGCGCGTAGTTGACGAGGAAGTGCGCCTCGGCGACCGAGAGCCGCTCCAGCTCCTCCGGCGAGACGGACTCGTTCGGCGCGTGGATCTGCGCCTCCGGCTCGCTCAGACCGATCAGCAGGATCTCCGACTCCGGGTAGAGCGAGGCCAGCGTGTTGCACAGCGGGATCGAGCCGCCCATGCCCGCCGTCTGCATCTCCTCACCGGGGTACGCGATCCGCATCGCCTCGGCCATCGACGCGTACGCCGGGCTGGACGTGTCCGCCTGGAACGGCTGGCCCTGGCCGACCTGCTCCAGGGACACCCGGGCGTCCCACGGCGTGTGCTTCTCGATGTGCGCGAAGAGCAGCTTCGTCACCTCGGCGGAGTCCTCGCCCGGCGGCACCCGCAGGCTGATCTGCGCGCGCGCCGACTTCGGCACCGACGGGGTCGCGCCGGCCACCGGGTGGGCGTCGATGCCGATGACCGTGACCGCGGGACGCGCCCAGATCCGGTCGGCGACCGTGCCGGCACCCGGCAGGGACACGCCCGAGAGCACCTTGGCGTCCTGACGGAAGTCCTCCTCCGGGTACTGGAGGCCCTCCCACACCTGGTCGGCCGCGAGGCCGTCGATGACGGTGGAGCCGTCCGGGCCCCGCAGCGAGTCCAGTACGCGGATCAGCGCGGCCAGCGCGTCGGGCGCGGCGCCGCCGAACTGACCGGAGTGCAGGTTGCCCTCCAGGGTGTCGATCGTGACCCGGATCATCGTCATGCCGCGCAGGGTCGCCGTCACCGTCGGCAGGCCCACGCGGAAGTTGCCCGCGTCGCCGATCACGATGGTGTCGGCCGTGAGCAGCTCGGGGTGCTGCTCCGCGTACCGCTCGAGACCGCCGGTGCCCTGCTCCTCCGAGCCCTCGACGATGACCTTGACGGTCACCGGCACGCCGCCGTTCGCCTTGAGGGCGCGCAGCGCGAGCAGGTGCATGATGAAGCCGCCCTTGCAGTCGGCGGTGCCCCGGCCGTACCAGCGGCCGTCCCGCTCGGTCAGCTCGAACGGCGGGGAGAGCCAGACGGACTCGTCCAGCTTCGGCTGCACGTCGTAGTGCGCGTACAGGAGGACGGTCGGCGCGCCGGCCGGGCCGGGCAGGATGCCGTACACGGCCTGCGAGCCGTCCGGGGTGTCGAGCAGCGCCACGTCCTGGAAGTCCTCGGCGCGCAGGGCGTCCGCGACCCAGTTCGCCGCGGCCTCGCACTCGCTGCGGGGCGCCACGGCCTCGTCCGCCACCGACTCGAAGGCCACCAGCTCCGTGAGCTCGGCCTTGGCCCGGGGCATCAGTGACCGGACGGTCTCGGCGATCGGATTCGAGGTCATGGGCACGCTCCTGATGGGTGCGACGTTACGACGTGGGGAAGGGCGCCCGTCGTATGTCGTGGTACGGCGAACGCAGCGTCGATCCTACGGGCGGGGTCCTGGCTACCGCGCCGTAGGATGCGTCAGGAGCAGACCACCGGTCGGATCAGGAGCAGAAACACACGTGAGCAGCGAGCACGCAGAGAACGCCGGTCCGGAGCACAACGAGCCCGAAGGCGCGGCTCCCGAGGCCGCGCGCACGGAGCCCGAAGGCGCGGATGCCGAGGCCGTCGAGAGTACGGACGCGGAGCCGGCGCACCTGCAGGATGACGCGGCGTCGGACGAGGCATCGGCCCCGGCGGCCGACGAGTCGGCGGACGTCTGGGACGTCGTGGTCGTCGGCGCCGGCCCGGCCGGGGCGTCCGCGGCCTACGCCGCGGCGGTCGCCGGCCGTCGGGTGCTGCTCCTGGAGAAGTCCGAGCTGCCCCGGTACAAGACCTGCGGAGGCGGCATCATCGGCCCCTCGCGCGACTCGCTCCCGCCGGGCTTCGAACTGCCCCTCCAGGACCGCGTCCACGCCGTCACCTTCTCCCTCGACGGCCGCTTCGCCCGCACCCGCCGCTCGCGCCGGATGCTCTTCGGGCTCATCAACCGTCCGGAGTTCGACGCGCAGCTCGTCGAGCACGCGCAGAAGGCCGGCGCCGAACTGCGGACCGGCGCCACGGTGACCCGGGTGGAGCAGCACGGCCCGGCCGTGCCGGACCGGCGGACCGTCGCCGTGGTCCTCGCCGACGGCGAGACCGTCCTGGCGCGCGCGGTCGTCGGTGCCGACGGCAGCGCCAGCCGGATAGGCGCCCACGTGGGGGTGAAGCTCGGCCAGGTCGACCTGGGTCTGGAGGCGGAGATTCCCGTACCGCCGTCCGTGGCCGAGGACTGGAAGGGCCGCGTCCTCATCGACTGGGGCCCGATGCCCGGCAGTTACGGCTGGGTCTTCCCCAAGGGCGACACGCTGACCGTCGGCGTCATCTCGGCGCGCGGCGAGGGCGCCGCCACCAAGCGGTACATGGAGGACTTCGTCGCCCGGCTCGGCCTCGCCGGTTTCGAGCCCACGATCTCCTCCGGCCATCTGACGCGCTGCCGCACCGACGACTCGCCGCTCTCCCGCGGCCGGGTCCTCGTCTGCGGTGACGCGGCCGGTCTCCTGGAGCCGTGGACGCGCGAGGGCATCTCGTACGCGCTGCGCTCGGGGCGGCTCGCGGGCGAGTGGGCGGTGCGGGTCGCCGAGTCGAACGACGCGGTCGACGCGCGGCGCCAGGCCCTGAACTACGCCTTCGCCATCAAGGCGGGGCTCGGTGTCGAGATGGCGGTCGGTCGACGGATGCTCGCCGTCTTCGAGCGCCGGCCGGGGCTGCTGCACGCGACGATAACGGGACTGCGGCCGGCCTGGAACGCCTTCGCCGACATCACCCGCGGTTCGGCCACGCTCGGTGCCATGGTCCGCTCGAACGGCATGGCCCGGCGGGCCCTGGAGCTCCTCGACAAGCGCATGGACACCTCGTCCGGTGTCGGCCCGGCGGGTCGGGGCGTCAGCCCGCGCGAGCGTGCGGCGACCGGGCCGGAGGGTGCGGAAGGCCTGGAGGGCGCGGAAGGCGTGGAGGGTGCGGAAGGTACGGAGGGCACGGAGGGTGCAGCCGGCACGGGGACCCCGGAGGCCCCGGAGAAGGTCTGACGGATCGGTGTGCGCGGCGTGAGGTGAACCGCCGCGGACACCCCCGGTCCACGAGTACGGGCTCCGCCGCCCCGCCGCGTCACGCGGCCGGGGTGGCGGGGCCCGTCGTCGTGATGCGGAAGACGGGGTGCTTCGGCGCGATCGCCCGCAGCTCCGCGTCGGAGGAGTCGGGGCCGACGCCGTCGAAGAAGACGCCGACCTCGGCCTTCCAGCGCTTGAGGTAGGCGCGGAGCAGCGCCGGCTTGTCGTCGTCGCCCACCTCGACGGCGGTGAACTCCTGCATGTGCTTGCCGAGGTGAAGCTGCCCGCCGCCGGCGGCCCGCATGTTGTGGGTCCACTGGACGTGGCCGCGGGGGGCGACGAGGTACTGGGCGCTGTCCACCGTCAGGAGGTTGACGGGGGTGCGGCGCCATTCGCCGCTCTTGCGGCCCCGGACGGCGAGGACACGGGAGCCCCAGACGCTGATGCCGCGGCGGGTCATCCAGGCGACGGCGCGGTTGAAGACGTTCACCGTGAACCAGCCGGGCTTCTTGACGTGGGGGGTGGCGGGGGAGGGGGTGGCGGGCTGAGCGGACATGAGGGCCTCCTGTGGAATCCGGTGGGATCAAACTGTGAGCACTGCTCTCGCTTGAGATCAGTGTGCACGGTTTGGTGCTCACAAGCAAGAGCGGTGCTCTCGTTTCGTTGCAGTGCTCCGAAAGTGGCACACTGCTCTCCATGACGACCGTTCGAGGAGCCCGCGCCCGCGCCCGCATCGAGATCACCGCCGCCATCAAGGACGAGGCCCGCACCCAGCTAGCCGCCGAAGGCGCCGCCAAGCTGTCCCTGCGCGCCGTCGCCCGCGAACTGGGCATGGTGTCCTCCGCGCTCTACCGCTACTTCCCCAGCCGCGACGACCTCCTCACCGCCCTCATCGTCGACGCCTACGACGCCGTCGGCGCCGCCGCCGAAAGGGCGGCCGCCGAGGCCGAGACCGAGCGGCCCCTCGACCGCTGGACCACCGTCTGCCGGGCGGTCCGCGCCTGGGCCGTCGCCCACCCCCACGAGTACGCCCTCATCTACGGCTCCCCCGTCCCCGGCTACACCGCCCCCCAGGACACGATCGTCCCCGCCTCGCGCGTCGGCCTCGTCCTCATCGGCATCGCCCGCCAGGCCCACACCAGCGAGGGTCTCGTCCTTCCGCCGCTGGCGGAAGCCCTGCGCCCCGAAGCCGTCCGCATGAGCGCCGACTTGGTCCCGGACCTCCCCCCGGCCCTCACGGTCGCGCTCGTCGCCGCCTGGTCCCAGCTCTTCGGCCTCATCTCCTTCGAGCTCTTCGGCCAGTTCCACCGCGTCGTCGAGGACCGCGACACCTTCTTCGCGACGGCGGCCCGCCGCCTGGGCCAGGACGTGGGGCTGCTCCCGCGCTGCTGACCCGCCCGCGGCGGCGCCGCCTCCGCGGGACGCCCCGCGGGGTGCGGCGGCCTCGCAGCTACTCCCGCGGGAGTACGGGTGACCACCCCGCCGGGCTGACGTGCGGGCGGGGTGGGCGCGGTTAGCGTGGCCCGTATGGACGCCGGTATGCACGAGGAGCGGCCGGGCGGGCCCCGGCGCGCGCCCTGGGAGTGGGGGGAGCGGGGCGGCGGTGGCCTGCCCTGGCGGTCCACGCTGCTGATCGCCGTCCTCGTCATGGTGGGGACCGGCTTCTCCGCACGGAACCAGCCCGACCGGGAGACGCTCGACGCCCTCGGGCGGGTCCTGCTCCTGCTCGGGGCGGTCCCGCTGCTGTTCCGTCACCGCAGGCCCGTGCCGGTGGTCTTCGCCGTCGCGGCCGTCACCCTCGGCTACCTCGCGGCCGGCTACCCGTACGGCCCGGTCTTCGCCCTGATCGCCGTCGCCTGCTTCGCGGCCGTCGTCCACGGCCACAGGACCGCCGCCCGGTGGGCCATCGGCCTGCTCCTGGTAGGCCATCTGCTGTACTCGCACTGGTTCTACCGGTGGCTGCCCCCGGCCGGTGACGGGCCCGCGCCCTGGGGGCAGGAGCTGCCGGCCGTCGCCTTCGCCGTCGCCGTGCTCGCCGCGTCGGAGGTCGTCCGGGTACGGCGCGAGCAGGGCGCCCAGCAGCGGGCCGAACGGGCCGCCGCCGAGCGGCGCCGCGCGGACGAGGAGCGGCTCCGCATCGCCCGCGAACTCCACGACGTGCTCGCCCACTCGATCTCCGTGATCAACGTGCAGGCGGGCGTCGGTCTGGCCCTCCTGGACTCCGACCCCGAGCAGGCCCGCACCGCGCTGACCACCATCAAGGCAGCCAGCAAGGAGGCGCTCGGCGAGGTGCGGCAGGTCCTCGACACCCTCCGTACCCCCGGCGACGCCCCCCGCGCGCCCGCGCCCGGCCTCGACCGGCTCCCCGAACTCGTCGAGCAGGCCGCCGCCGCGGGCCTCACCGTCAGCGTCTCGACGAGCGGCACCCCCGCCGCCCTGCCGCCCGGCGCCGACCTCGCCGCCTTCCGGATCGTGCAGGAGGCGCTCACCAACGTCGTGCGCCACTCCGGTTCGCGTACCGCCCGGGTACGGATCGGACACGGCTCCGGGCGCCTGGAGCTGACCGTCGACGACGACGGCCCCGCCACCGGTACGGAGGCCGGCGGCAGCGGCAACGGACTCGCCGGAATGCGGGAGCGGGCCGCCGCCCTCGGCGGGACCATCGAGGCGGGCGCCCGCCCGGACGGCGGCTTCCGCGTCCACGCCGTGCTCCCGCTCCGCCCGCGGGAGACGCCGTGACGGGAGGAGACCCGGTGGAAGCCGGCGCCCCCGTGCCGGCCGAAGAACCCCTGACCCGAGGAGAACCGTCCGTGATCCGTGTCCTGCTCGCCGACGACCAGTCGCTGGTACGGGCGGGGTTCCGCGCGCTGCTCGACGCCCAGCCCGACATCGAGGTGGCAGGCGAGGCCGCCGACGGCGACGAGGCGGTGGAACGGGTCCGCGCCCTGCGCCCCGACGTCGTCCTCATGGACATCCGGATGCCCCGGCTCGACGGTCTGGAGGCGACCCGGCGCATCACCGACGACCCGGACCTCGCCGGGGTCCGGGTCGTCATGCTGACCACCTTCGAACTCGACGAGTACGTCTTCGAGGCGATCCGCGCCGGCGCCTCCGGCTTCCTCGTCAAGGACACCGAGCCGGAGGAGCTGCTGAGGGCCGTGCGCGCCGTCGTCCACGGGGACGCGCTGCTCTCCCCGGGTGTCACCCGCCGGCTCATCGAGGAGTTCGCCGCCCGCTCCAAGGCCCCGGGGGCGACGGCCGCGCTCGGCGCGCTGACCGAACGGGAGCGGGAGGTGATGGCCCTGGTGGGGATCGGCCTGTCGAACGAGGAGATCGCCCGCCGTCTGGTCGTGAGCCCGCTCACCGCCAAGACCCATGTGAGCCGCGCCATGGTGAAGCTGGGGGCCCGGGACCGCGCCCAACTCGTCGTCCTCGCCTACGAGTCGGGCCTGGTCCGTCCCGGCTGGCTGGGCTGAGGGGCCCCGGTGCGGGACGCGCCCCGACCCTCGTACCCCTGATCCGGCATCCCCGGTGGCCGCGCCGCTCAGCCCCAGGTGATCGCCGAGGTCTCCCGCCACACCCGGACGAGTTCCTCGTCGCCGGTCAGCGTCACGGCGCCCGCCGGCAGCCGGTTCCACAGGGTCAGGTACAATCGGTCGGCGGGGCCGGTCAGTTCGGTGTCGGCCGGGCCGCTCGCGCCGCCCTCGCCCCGCTCCGTCCGCGGCGGCTCCGTCGGCGACAGGCGCACGGTCCAGACGTCGCCGGTGTCCGTCGCCCGCACCCGCAGGACGCGGGGTTCGGCCGTGCGGACGCGGCTGCGGTCGCGGGCGTGGAAGGCGCCGAGCAGTTCGTCGACGCCGTCGGCGGCGACCGCCGGATCCACCGGCCCCGGACCGCCCGCGAGCGCCGACTCGGCGTCCGCGCGGTGGACGGTCGTCTCGTGCGCCTGCCGCCGCGCCCAGAAGGCCAGCGGCGAGGGCGCCGGGAGGAAGGTCCAGCACTCCAGCGCCTCGGGCGCGGTGCGCAGGGCGTCGACCAGACGCGCGTGCCCCTCGCGGAAGTACGCGAGGAGCTCTTCGCCCTCCAGCGTGGTCTCCTCCTCGGGCGGGTGGTACGCGCTGCGGGCCTCGGCCACGAGGGTCGTGGCCCAGCGGTGCACCATGGTCGTGTGCCGGAGAAGGTCCCGGACCTGCCACCCGGGGCAGGTCGGCACCTCCGCGTCCGGCCCGGCCTCGGCGGCCGCGTCCGCGAGGCCGCGGCCGGCCGCCTCCAGCGCGTCGATGTACTCCGTGATCTTCAGGGTGTCCCCGGTGTTCTCGTCCATGGGCCGGATTCTGGCAGGCGACGGTCGCCGTGCGCGCGGCGCGGCGGCTCAACTGTCCCGGGACGCTCCCGCGTTGCGCGCCCCGTAGCCCATGGCCGCCGCACCGGCCGCGAGCACGGCGACCGTCGTGAGGGCCACCGGCAGGGAGAACCAGTCGGTGAGGAAGCCGATCGAGGGCGGGCCGAGCAGCATGCCGCCGTAGCCGAGGGTGGAGGCCGTCGCGACCCCGCCGGGGCCGGCGACGGCGCCCGCGCGGGCCACGGCGACGGGGAAGATGTTGGCGAGGCCGAGGCCGGTGATCGCGAAGCCGAGGAGCGTGGCCCAGACGCTCGGCGCGAGCGCGCCGAGCAGCATGCCCGCGGCGGCGGTCGCACCGCCCGCGACCAGGGTGCGGGTCTGCCCGAGGCGTTCGAGCAGCGCGGTACCGGAGAGCCGGCCGGCGGTCATGGTCAGCGCGAAGACGGAGTACCCGGCGGCGGCCACCCCCGGATGCGCGTGCAGGTCCTGCGCGAGGTGGAGGGCGCCCCAGTCGGCCAGTGCCCCTTCGCCGTACGCCGTGCAGAGCGCGATCACCCCGAAGACGAGGACCGTACGGCGCGCCCCGGCCGGCCGCGTGCCGGAGGTCCCGGGAGCCGTCGGCGCCGGCAGGGTCTCGGGGAGCACGGGGGAGGGGTGGCGCAGGAGTACGGGACCGGCGGCGGCCGTCAGGGCCAGGCCGAGGACCGTGAGGCCGAGGAGATGGACGGTGGGGGACAGACCGCCGGCGAGCAGTCCGCCGAGGCCGGCGCCGAGCATGCCGCCGAGGCTGAACGCGGCGTGGAAGCTCGGCATCACCGGCCGCCGGAGCGCGGTCACGAGGTCCACGGCCGCGCTGTTCATGGCGACGTTGATCCCGCCGTACGCGGCGCCGAAGACGAGCAGTACGAGTCCGAGCGCCAGCGGGGACCGGGTGAGCGCCGGGAGGGCGACCGAGAGGGAGAGCAGGACGGCGGTGGCGACGGTGACGGCGTGGGAGCCGTACCGGCGGCAGAGCCGGCCGGTCAGCGTCATCGTGATCACGGCGCCGGCGGAGACGCCGAGGAGGGCGAGGCCGAGGTCGCCGGCCGAGGCGCCGGTCTGCTGCTTGACGGCGGGGATGCGGACCACCCAGCCGGCGAACAGGAAGCCGTCGAGGGCGAAGAAGAGGGTCAGGGCGGAGCGGAGGCGGGACAGGGAGCGGGTGGCGGTGTCTCCGCCGGGACCCCCCGATACGGCCGTCCGTACTTTGTTTAGTAGCGGCACAAACTCAGGATAGGGGGCGAGGGGCGGGGGAATCAACCGGGCGGGGGCGGCGTCCCGGTCCGATCATGGGAGACTCACACCCATGAACGGCAAGGCGACGACGACCCGCACACGGCTGGACAGGGGGCGTAACGCGCTCGGCCCCGCGCTGGAACTGGTGCACACCGGCAGGGCGCCGACCCGGGCCGTCCTCACCGCCGAACTCGGCGTCACCCGGGCCACCGCCGGCGCCGTCGCCGCCGAGCTGGAGGCGCTCGGCCTCATCCGCGTCGACTCCAACCCCGGCGCCGCCGCGGGCTCCCAGGGGCGGCCCTCGCACCGCCTCGCCGTCGACGAGAAGGGCCCCGTCGCCCTCGCCGCCCAGGTCCACGCCGACGGTTTCCGCGCCGCGCTCGTCGGGCTCGGCGGCACCATCGTGGCCACCGCCCCCGGCTGCGTCACCGTCTCCGCCGACCCCGCCCAGGTCCTCGGCGCCGTCGTCGACGCGGGCGCCGCGCTCCTCGCGGACAGCGGCCGCCGGTGCGTCGGAGCCGGACTCGCGGCGCCCTCCGCCGTGGCCGAGCCCGAGGGCACGGCGCTGAACCCGCTCCACCTCGCCTGGCCCGCCGGGGCGCCCGTCCGGGAGATCTTCGCCGAGCGGGTGCGGGCCGCCGGCATCGAAGGCCCCGCCTTCACCGGCAACGACGTGAACCTCGCCGCCCTCGCCGAGCACCGCCACGGCGCCGGGCGTGGCGCCCGGGACCTGCTCTGCGTCGCCACCGGCCACCGGGGTGTCGGCGGCGCGCTCGTCCTCGACGGGCGCCTGCACACGGGGAGTTCGGGCCTCGCCCTGGAGGTCGGCCATCTGACGGTCAACCCCGAGGGCCGCCCCTGCCACTGCGGCAGCCGCGGCTGCCTGGACGTCGAGACCGACCCGCTCGCGTTCCTCACGGCCGCGGGCCGGACCCCCGGCCCCGAGGTCTCCCTGCTCCAGCAGTCCCGTGACCTGCTGCGCGCGAGCCCCGACGACCCCGGTGTCCGGGTCGCGGTGGGGGAGCTGATCGACCGCCTGGGCCTGGGCCTCGCCGGCCTCGTGAACATCCTCAACCCGGACCGGATCATCCTCGGCGGACTCCACCGCGAGCTCCTCGACGCCGACCCCGAGCGGCTCCGCGCGGTCGTCGCCGACCGCAGCCTCTGGGGCCGCAGCGGCGGTGTGCCGATCCTCCCCTGCACCCTCGACCACAACAGCCTGGTCGGCGCCGCCGAACTGGCCTGGCAGCCGGTGCTCGACGACCCGCTGGCCGCACTGGGGCGCGAGGCGGCCTGAGTCCCCGTTCCGCCGTGCTCCACGGTCGCCGCGGACGGCCCGATCCGGTCCGCCCGGTCCTCGGTGAACCACGGCGCACCGTCGGGGCCGGGCGCGACGACGGTCGGCCCGCGGGTGGCGTCCAGGGACCTTCGATGAGGGGGGTTGTGGCAGGGTCATTACGGCCGCCTCCGGGCCGTGGAGGGTCCAGGTCGACCGCCATCAGTCCCTGCGGTTGCGGTACTTCGCTGCGGTACGGCCGTGACGACCCACGGGACTCCGCCCCCCGTCAGCCCGTGCTTGAACATGTTCAAATTCTATGCCAGGCTGCGGAACAGTCCTTGATCTCCCGGTCGCGCACGCGACCTGTAGCAGTCGCTGGAGGTGGAGCGTGTTCCGTTCCTGCCGGACCGCGCTGGTCCTCCTTGCCATGGCTCCCGCACTCACGGCCTGCAGCTGGTTCTGGCACCGGCCGCCGCCCGAGGGCGAGTCCGTCGTGCTGAAGCCGGCCGACCTCACGGCCACATGGACCGACGCCGACGGCGGCACCCTGACGCTGAAGCCCGATGGAACCTTCACCGCCACCGACGTATGCGGGGACTGGATGGGCGCCTCGGACTGGAACTGGACAGGACCCCGGTCGGGATCGGGCACATGGAAGGGCGACTCCGGCAAGACAGGGACGGCCGTCCACCGGTCGTTCGACACCAAAGGCCCCAAGGGGGATGACGTGGGAGACGTCCTCAGCGCTCTGCGGCTTGGAAAGACTCTGATGCTCTGGACCCGCGTGGGCGACGAAGACAACGACGATCCCCACTGCATTCTGACCAGAGATCTTTGACAGCTGACGGCGATCAAGATCCGCTTCGACCGTGCCTTCACCAGCGTGGTGAGCAGCGGGCGCCGCCTGGACCCTTGGGCAAGGGCGTATCGGCCGCCCGAAGCCAACGCCCGCAGCCGCTCGATGTCGACGCCCTCGGCGCGCAGCCGCTTCTCCCGGCCTTGGCGGTTGTCCTTGTCAACGGCTGTTCGCCGGTGCCTCGTTCGAGGTGGTGATCGCATCTGGATCGGTCGAACGTCGCGGCGCCGCGGAGCCTGCCGCGGGCTCGGACCTCGTCAGCCACAGGCCGGTGAACACCGCGGTGGCCAAGGTGACGGCGCCGGCCGCGACGAAGGCGCTGTTGATGCCGGCCTCGAAGGAGGCGCCGCCGGACTGCCGGGTGCGGACGATGGCTCCGAGTACCGCCACGCCGAGCACCGCGCCGATCTGCCGGGTGGTGCTGCTGATGCCTGAGGCGAGGCCGCCTTCCTGCGGCCTGACCGCCTGGATGGCGGCTCCCGTCAGTGGAGACAGGGTCAGGGCGAAGCCGATGCCGATGACTCCCAGCCGCCACCACACGTTCCCGTAGCCGGTGTCGGCGTGCACCATGCCGAGCGCCAGCAGTCCCAGGCCGGCCAGGGCCAGGCCGATGGTGACCACGATGCGGAAGCCGTGCCGGGCGGCGAGCCGGCCGGCGTACGGGCTGACGATCACCATGGCGAGGGAGACGGGGAGGGTCTGCAGGCCGGCGCGCAGGATCGAGCTGCCCTGGACGTACACGAAGAACTGGGAGAAGAAGAACGACGAACCCATGAGCGCGAACCCCACCACGACCATGGCGGAGTTGGACACGGTGAACAGGCGCTGCCGGAACAGCCCCAGCGGCAGCATCGGGGTGGAATGACGCGCTTCGACGGCGGCGAAGGCGGCGAGGAGGATCACCGCGGCGGTGAAGCTGCCCAGGATCAGCGGCGATGTCCAGCCGCGGGCACCACCCTCGATCAGCCCGTAGGTCAGCGCCCCCACCCCCAGAACGGACAGCGTCGTCCCCGGGATGTCGATCGCGGGGGCGCTCGGATTGCGGGACTCGCCGAGGTGTCGCAGGCCGACCAGCAGCAGGACCACGCCGATGGGCAGATTGACCAGGAAGATGGCGGGCCAGCCGAAGGCTTCCGTCAGCACGCCGCCGGCGACGGGGCCTGCGGCCAGACCGATTCCGCTGAGTCCGGCCCACAGCCCGATCGCCCTGATCCGTTCTTGCGGCACGGGATAGGCGGCGGCGAGCAGGGCCAGCGAGGCAGGGCTCAGCGCAGCGGCCCCGATGCCCTGCAGCACCCGGCCGACGACCAGCCAGCCGACCGAGGGGGCGAGGCTGCACAGCACCGACGCGGCGGTGAACACCACCACGCCGGTCAGGTACACCCGCTTGCGGCCGAACCGGTCGGCGAAGATGCCGCCGGACAGCAGCAGCATGGCGACCAGCAGCACGTACGCGTCGACGATCCACTGCAGACCGGTCAGCTGAGTGTGCAGCCGGTGCTGCATGTCGGGCAGTGCCGCTCCGACGATCGTGTTGTCGAGCAGGACCATGAACTGGCCCAGACAGGTCACCGTGAGCAGCACGACCCGGTGCGATCGACTGCCTACGGTCGCATGCGATGCAGTCATGGGGATTCCCCTCAATCGGTCATTGCGCCCGGCCGCGGTCGACGTGGGTGGCGATACACCTGAGCGCTCTAAAGCAGTCGGCGACTGCGTTAGGTGACTGTAAGGAGGCTCGCCCGCAAACGCAAGTCACGACTGCGTTAAGGTGGGGGCATGAACGAGCGACAGCGAGCCCGACGGCCCGGCGGGCGCAGCGCCCGCGTCGCCGCGGAGGTGCACCAGGCCGTGACCGACCTGATCAGCGAGCGCGGCTACGGCAACTTCACCGTCGGCGAGGTCGCGGCCCGCGCGGGCGTGGCCGACAGCAGCATCTACCGCCGGTGGGGCAGCCTGGAAACCCTGCTCACCGAGGTGGCGCTCGCCCGCCTCAACGCGCAGTCGCCGATGCCCGACACCGGGAGCCTGGCCGGCGACCTGCGTACGTACGCGGCCAACGTGGCCCGCGAGATCACCGGACCCGACGGTCTGGCGGTGGTGCGCCTGGCCGTGGCCCTGTCGAGCGGCGGTCAGCAGGGCCTGCAGGCTGGTGACGACCTCCGCGCCGAACGCATGCGGCAACTGCAGTCCATGCTCGATCGCGCCCGCGAACGTGGCGAGCCCGCACCCGACGCGCTCGGCGTGCTGGACCACATCCTGGCCCCGATGTACATCCGCGTCCTGTTCGGCATGGGCCCGCTCACCCCGGAGTACATCGACGGGCTGGTCGACCGATTGCTGTGACCTCGACCCGGTCCCCGGGTTCACCCCTCGGACACGGTGCCCCGGGTGGCGTCCGGACCCGGGGAGATCGTCCCCGCCATGCGCGAGGCGCTCGCGAGGGAGCGCGGCCGGCGGGTCATTCCCCCGGGTCGGGACGCCCCTCCGCCAGCGCGGCCAGCCGGTCCAGGGCCATGCGCGTGCCGGTCTCGTTCTCGGTGGCCGGAACGGCGTCCGGCACCCCCTCGTGGACGACCTGGACCTCGGTCCCGCCCTCGATCGCCGTCAGCGTCGTCGTGAGGATCATGGTCCCGTGCAGCGAGGGGTCCGGCGACTCGAACTCGATGCTCTCGACGACCCGTTCGTACGGCACGAGCTCCAGGAAGGTGCCGTGGTACGTGTCCGTGCGGGCCCCCGACTTCCCGGCGCCGTCGGGCGACCCGTACCGCAGCGACACCCGGAAGGCGCCCCCTTCACGTGCCTCGAAGGTGTGCACCCGGCAGGTCATTCCGTACGGAACCCGCCAGCGGGCCACGGCGTCCGGATCGAGGAGCGACCGGTAGACGACCGAGGCCGGGGCGTCGATGTGGCGCGATACGCGCGTGGTGTACACGCCTTCCAGGCTAGGCGCGGGGGCCGTCAGGCGGCACCTCATGGGCGTCCGGGCGCGGGTGGGGCCGAAAGGTGGTGCGCGGGGAGACGGGACGACGTACCGTTGCGCTTCATGATCACTTCCGAAACCGCAGCCGCATCCGATCTCCCTCCGCGTCTCGGCAGCCTCACCTTCCACGGACCCCTCTCCGAGGCCCGCGCCACCCGCATGATCGAGCGCCTCGCCGCCGCCGCGCCCGCCGACGTGCTCGACATCGGCTGCGGCTGGGGCGAGTTGCTCCTCCGCGTCCTGGAGGCGGCCCCCGCCGCCAAGGGCGCCGGTATCGACATCAACGCCGAGGACCTGGCTCGCGGCCGGGCCCTCGCCGAGGAGCGCGGGCTCGCCGACCGCGTCGAGTTCGTCGAGGAGTCGGCGCTCGGCACCGACCGGGGCCCCGTCGACGCGCTCCTCTGTCTCGGGTCCAGCCAGGCGCTCTGCGACCCCGAGCTGCCGTACGACCCGGCCGCGGCCCTGCGCGAGCTGCGCCGGCTCGTCCGGCCCGGCGGGCGGGTCGTCCTCGGTGAGGGCTTCTGGGAGCGCACGCCCACCGAGACGGAGCTCGCCGAGATGTGGCCCGGCGCGAACACCGGCGACCACGTCTCCCTCGGCGCCCTCGTCGACCTCGCCATCGAGGCGGGTTTCCGGCCCGCGTGGATCGAGACGGCGAGCGCGGACGAGTGGGACGAGTTCGAGTCCGGCTACCGGTACGACACCGAGGTCTGGCTCGCCGCCCACCCCGACCACCCGCTCGCCGCCGAGACGCGCGAGCGCGTCGACCGGCAGCGTTCCACCTGGGTGAACGGCTACCGGGGCGTCCTCGGCATCACCTACCTCACCCTCGTCGCCGTCGCCTGATACGACCGGGTCACCACGACCTGGTCATCACTGCCGGGTCACCGCGACCGGGTCACCACTGCCGGCCGGCGCCCAGCGCCGCCCGGCCCGGTGCCGACAGGTGCAGTACCCGGAAGCGCTCGCCCTCGTCGGCGGGCGCCTCCGGGCCCGCCCACAGGGTGAAGGCCAGCAGTTCCCAGTGGCGCGGGTCCACCGCGAGGGCGGAGGCCACCGCCCCGTCCCGTCGCGCCTCGCGCGCGTGCCGCGCCACCGCCTCCGCGACGGCCTCGCCCGGCGGGACCCCCTCCCCGAGCGGAGTCCTGCGGCGCGTCGCGGCACCCGGCGCCGACGCGGCCGCCGGCCCCTCCTCGTACGCGAGGCCCGTCCAGTGCTGCACCACCGGCCGGCCGAAGTCGTTCACGATGCCCTGGAAGCCCGGCCCCCAGAGGAAGGAGTTCATGCCCTCGGGGGAGGCCCACAGATAGAACGGCGCGTACTGGTTCACGGGTGAACCGGCCTCCCGCTCCCGGATCAGATACGCCTTGAGGCCGAGCCCGGGGAAGGCGTCGAGAAGCGAGAGCGTGCGCTCACGTTCCGAGCCCAAGAAGAGCGTGGGCGTCGCTGGGCTTCGGACAACGGCTACGTCGTCCGTAAGGTCTGGGCGGACAACCTGAGCGCCTATACCGACACGGTTAGGCCGGAGTTCGACAAGGCGATTGCGGCGCTCAGGGAGGATGAGGTCCCCGCGCTGTGGTGTTACGCCTGCGACCGCCTCTCGCGAAAGGGAGCGGGTGCAGTGATACCGCTCTTGGACTCGGGGAAGCGAATTGTCTTCGACTACGAACGACTCGACTCCGCTGATCCTCGCGATCGACGGGACATCATCAACCGCGCAGAGGAGGCCCGAGAATATTCGGCATTCCTGTCACACAGGGTCTCCGACACCAAGACTCGGCAACGTAACGAGGGTGCATGGTTGGGCGCCGCTCCATACGGCTATGAGGTCGCCGACGAACTGAGCCGAAAGCTTCGGCACGGTGCGAATTGGCCGACACTGATTGAGATCTTCGAGAAGACGGCTCAGGGGATGTCGGCGCGCTCCATTGCTATGGACTTCAATAGTGCCAAACCGCCTATTCCGTCACCGGATGGGAAGGCATGGGGCGGTTCCACGATCCATCGCATGATCCAGAGCCCCGTGTACGAGGGATGGCAGGCTGTGGCACTCAAGAAAGGCGGCCGTTCCACCCCTTACCGCGACGCCAGCGGGCACAAGATCTCTGTGCTGGCGGACGGAGAGGATCCCGTCCCTCCGGAGTTGGTTAAGAAGGCTCGAATGGCCGTCGCCGGCCACTGGGCTGTCGCGCCGGAGTGCAGGTCCGGCAAGCCCAAGCATCTTCTTTCTGGCCTTCTCCGGTGCGCAAGTTGTGGCGGGGGCGCTGCGATCCACGGGCGCTCCTACCGCTGCTACAACTTCACGGTGGGCAAACCATGCGCGGCCCCTATGTCTGCGATGCGCAGCCTCGTCGAGGAGTACGTATACGGCAAGTGGCTGGAGGCCGTCCTACGGGCGGATCTGCGGGACGCCGACCCCCTGATGGTGGCTGTGGCAGAGCGCTGGGTGGCGCTCACCAAGCCCGAGGAGACTACTGCGGAGCACTGACGGCGCGGAGACGGCACTCGAAGCACTCGGCAAGCGCCTGGCGGAGTTCCTGGCGGAGGTGAAGTAGCCAGCCGCCGACCTGAACGGCGCCCGGTCCGCGGAGGAGGCTATCCAGGGTGGTGGTAAGGCTCCTGCGGCGTGAAAGACGCTGAAAGAGATGCTGGGGGCGCTCCGGAACATCCGAGAGGCTCAGCTCGCCATTCTGAGGCCGCTGGGCGACGGTCACCGTCTCCTGGAACTCCGTCAGAAGGGGTACTTCGAAGCGGCCGGTATCGCTCCTGACGGCGTCCCCGGAGACATCCTTCGTGCCATGACGTCGGGGCATTACGACGTCAACCATCTCGTCTACATCGCCGATCTCCCCAACGTGTGGGTGCCGACGAGCTTCGAAGCGCTGGAGGCAGAAGACGTCGTGGACTGCGGCGTACCAGACGACTCCGTCATCGACTACACCCCGCGCGAGCGGATCATCCCCGCGCACCCTGAGCCGGTACGCCACGGCCATGAGCGCGCCCCCGCCCTGACCCTGAAGTAGAGAGGCAACACCCATGAATGAACCCACCCCTGAGCAGCTCGCGGCCGGCGAAGCACATGGACTGACCCCGCTCATGTGCGCGTTCCTGCGCGGCGAGACTGACGAGGAACTCCAGGCGGACGCTGTGGCGTTCCTCGAAGCCTTCGGTACACCCGAACAGCCCGCACCTGTCTACCGCTCCGGCGGTCCCCGCGGAGTCGACGTGGCGAGTTCGGGCGGACGAGGGAGCGTCAGTGCTGGCACCGCCCTCTACCGCGAGCGTCACGGGCTCGACGAGGACGGCAAGAGGCCCGAGAAGAAGCCGGTGCCGACCGGAAACCGCAACCCGTTCGCTGAGAACGGCTACAGCATGGAGCGCTGAGGGGCTCCGCGCCTCGGAGGGGCAACCCTGGGGGCCGCCCCTCCCGAAGGCGTTAGCGCTTGAGGTACTGGAGCACGATAAGGCCAGCACCCGTAACCGCGAGGCACGCGGTCCCCGCCTTGGTGAGGCCATCAAGAACGGTGCCACCAAGTTCGGTGACGACGATAAAGGAAAGAAGGCCAACCACCGCACCGACGAGCATCACGATGATGATGTCGCGAACCGGGTGCGCACAGATAGTGGTGGTGCCGCTGGACGTCACGCTGTTTCCTCCCGAGTGTCACTGACGCGTACTGCATGGAGACATGCCTCACCTGTCGGTGTGGTCTCCAGCTAGGAGCCGACAAGGCAGCTCCTGGGCCTACGCCGCCACGGCGAGGCCAAATACGATCAGTTCGTCCTTTTCGGATTCGGGAAGGGTCAGGTGCGTGTGTAGGTTTCCAGCCGGTACACACGCTCAATAAGCTACAGCACGGCCAACTGCCCGGCAAGTAACCGTTGTTCGGCGACGCAGAGGCTACAGGTAGCAGGGGGGTGACCCCCAACCGGCGGATGCCAAGACCGTACAGGTGCTGGTCCTCTCTGTCTGTACGGGGCTGGGGGATCTGAGCGAGCCTGCGCGGACGCGCCTGGCGCTAGGGCGGGAGACGCCTACACAGCCCCTCCTAGGGGGCACTGAGGGTCGACCCTGCCCCTAAAGCGTGAGGCGGGCGCGGTCAGGCGGCGAGCAGGGCGAGCAGCCCGCGTACGGCGCTGTCGAAGGGCGCCCGCGAACCCGTCGCGCGGGCGAGCACGTACCCGCCCTGCACGGTCGCGAGGACCGTCGCCGCGATCTCGTGCGGATCGAGGGCGACGCTCAACTCGCCGCTGTCCAGGCCCTCCTGGACGACCTCGGCGAGCCTGCCGCGCACCCGGCCGAGCACCTCCTCGACCGGTGCGCGCAGCTCCGGGTCCGCGATCACCTCGGGGTCCATGGTCAGCCGCCCCACCGGGCAGCCGCGCAGGACGTCACGCTCGCGCAGCAGGTACGCCTCGATGCGGGCGTACGCCGAACCCCCGCCGCCCAGCACCGTGTCGGCCGCCGCCCCCAGCTCCTCGGCCGAGCGCCGGATCGCCGCGAGCGCCAGGTCCTGCTTGCCGGCGAAGTGGTGGTACATGCTGCCCTGGCCCGCCCCCGCCGCCTGCTGGACGGCCTTGGGGCTGGTGCCGACGTAGCCCCGCTCCCACAGCAGCTCGCGGGTGGCCTCGATCAGCCGCTCCGAGGTGTTCATGGTCATGACGACACTGTACATACCAGTAGGTACAGAACGGAAGGAGCGTCGACCGGGGCGATGTACTCCCGGTGTCGTACGTCAGGAGCCGCTGCCCGTACGACGACCCGGACCCTCTTCCGGAGGGAGCCTCGAACCACGGACACATCACCGAGGAGCTGAACCCTCATGAACACACTCGCCTACGCGGGCCCCGGCCCGTGGGTCCTCTTCTTCCCCCTCGTCTGGGCCGCCGTCGTCATCGGGATCGTCACCGTCGCCCGCCGCGCAGGCTGGCGCCGGGGCAGGCCGTGGCGCGACGCCGGGCCCGACGAGCGCTCGCCCATCGCCCTGCTCGGCCACCGGTTCGCGGCCGGGGAGATCGACGAGGACGAGTACTGGCGGCGCCTGACCGTCCTGGAGGAGCAGTTCGGCCGCGCCGCGGACCCCAAGGGGCGCCGGACATGACCACCCCCGCCCCGCTCCCCGCCGCCCGGGTCGTCGACGCCGTCAAGGTCTACGGGCGCGGCGACACCGAGGTCAGGGCCCTCGACGGGGTGAGCGTCGGCTTCCCCGCCGGCCGCTTCACCGCCGTCATGGGCCCGTCCGGCTCCGGCAAGTCCACCCTCCTGCACTGCGCCGCCGGACTCGACACCCTCACCTCCGGCGCCGCCCTCGTCGGCGACACCGACCTGTCCACGCTCGACGACCGGCGCCTCACCCTGCTGCGACGCGACCGGATCGGTTTCGTCTTCCAGGCCTTCAACCTGCTGGCGACGCTCACCGTCGCCGAGAACATCACCCTGCCGCTCGACCTCGCGGGCCACGCCGTCGACCGGGAGCGCTTCGACCGGCTCGTCGACACCGTCGGCCTGCGCGACCGCCTCCACCACCGGCCGGGCGAACTCTCCGGCGGACAGCAGCAACGCGTCGCCGTCGCCCGCGCGTTCGCCGGCGAACCCGACGTCGTCTTCGCCGACGAACCCACCGGCAACCTCGACTCGCGCTCCGGCGAGGAGGTCCTCCGCCTGCTCGGCCGTACGGTCCGCGACACCGGGCGTACCGTCGTCATGGTCACCCACGACCCGGTCGCCGCCGCCCACGCCGACGAGGTGATCTTCCTCGCGGACGGGCGGCTCGTCGACCGCATGACCGGCCCCACGGCCGACCGCGTCCTCGACCGCATGAAGGCCTTCGACACGGGAAGCGCGACGCCCGCCACCGGCCTGACGACGGTCCCCGGAGGTGCGCCATGAACACCCCCGCCACCCTGCGGCTCGCCCGCTCCTCGCTGCGCGCGCACCGGCGCCGCTTCCTCGGCACCTTCGTCGCCGTCCTCCTCGGCGTCGCCTTCCTCACCGGCACCCTCGTCATGGGCGACACGCTCCGCGCGAGCTTCGACTCGATGTTCACCGGCGCCACCCGCGGCACCGACGCCGTCGTCCGCAGCGCCGTCACCGTGACCGCCGCCGGCGAGGCCCAGGGCACCCGCGGTCCCGTCGACGCCGCCCTCGCCGAGCGCCTCGCCCGGATCCCCGGAGTCGCCGCCACCGCCCCCCGGATCGAGGGCGCGGGCCAGCTGCTCACCGCCGACGGCACCCCCGTCGGCGGCAAGGGCCCGCCCACCCTCGCCGGCAACTGGATCGAGGACCCCGCCCTCAACCCGTACCGCCTCGCGGAAGGACGCGGGCCGAGCGCCCCCGGCGAGGTCGTCGTCAACCGGGGCGCCGCGAAGACGGCCGGTCTCGCCGTCGGCGACACGACGGTCCTGCGCACCCCCGACCCGGTGAGGGTCACCGTCGTCGGCCTGGCCACCTTCGGCGGCGCCGACGGCATGGGGCAGGTCACCTGGACCGGTCTCACCCGCGCCGACGCCGAGAAGTACCTGACGGCGCGCCCCGGGGAGGCGACGAGCATCGCCGTCCGCGCACGGCCCGGCGTCTCCCAGGAGGAGCTGGTGGCGGCGCTGGGGCCCGCCCTGCCCGACGGCGTCGAGGCGATCACCGGACAGCGGGCCGCCGAGGAGAACACCGAGATGATCTCGGGCCGCTTCCTCGACCTCTTCACCACCTTCCTGCTCGTGTTCAGCGGCGTCGCCGTCCTCGTCTCCGTCTTCACCATCCACAACACCTTCGCCGTCCTCGTCGCCCAGCGGACCCGCGAGAACGCCCTGCTCCGCGCGATCGGCGCCGCCCGCCGCCAGGTCGTCACGGGCACCCTCGCCGAGGCCCTCACCGTCGGACTGCTCGCCTCCCTCGCCGGGCTCCTCGCCGGGATCGGCGTGGCCGCCGGCCTCCAGGCGCTGTTCCCCGCGATCGGCTTCCCGTTCCCCGACGGCGCCCTCGTCGTGACCGGCACCTCGCTCGCGCTCCCGCTCGGCGTCGGGCTCGCGGTCTGCGCCGGTTCGGCGCTCCTGCCGGCCGTACGGGCCGGGCGCACCGCCCCCCTCGCCGCGCTCCGCGAGACGGACCTGGACGGCTCGGGCACCTCCCGCCGCCGCGCGCTGATCGGCGGCGCCCTGCTCGCCACCGCCGTCGGGGCAGTTCTCGCGGGCGTCCTCGGCACCCCGTCGCTGTGGCTCGCCGCGACCGGGGCCGCGCTCGCCGTCGCCGCGTTCGTGGTCCTCGGACCGGTCGCCGCCTCGCTCGCCGTACGGGTCCTCGGCCGCCCGCTGCGCGGCGTCAACCGCGGCCTCGCCCGCCGCAACGCCCTGCGCAGCCCCGGGCGTACGGCGGCGACCGCCACCGCCCTGATGATCGGGGTCGCCGTCGTCACCCTCTTCACGGTCTTCGGCGCCTCCCTCAAGGCCACCATGGACCGCACGGTCGACCGCTCCTTCGCCGGTGACGTGGCGATCGGCGCGCCCTCGTTCGGCGCGGGCGGCAGCGGGCTCAGCCCCCGCCTCGCCCCGGCGGTCGCCGCGCTCCCCGAGGTGGACACCGCCGTGGGCCTGGGGCGCGGTGTCGCGGAGGTGGACGGCCGGGGCCGCGCGCTCACGGTCACCGACCCGGCCGCGCTCGCCCGCACGCTCGACCTGGGGGAGGTACGGGGTTCCCTCGCCGGACTCGGTACGGACGGGCTCGCCGTCGCCGCCGACGAGGCCGCCGACTCCGGTCTCGCGCCCGGCCGGACCGCCGTACTGACGTTCACCGACGGCAGCCGGCACACCTTCACGGTCCGCGCGGTCTACGAACGCTCCGACCTCGCCGGCGACTACCTCGTCACCCGGGCGGCCTGGGCGCCGCACCGCACCCAGGACGCCGACCGCCTCGTCGCCGTGTCCTTCGCGAAGGGGGTCGGCGCCGGGGAAGGCAAGGCCGCCGTGACCGAGGTCGCCGACCGCTACGGTCATCCGGAGGTGCAGACCCGGGAGGAGTACGCGGAGGCCTCGGCGGGCGGCATCGACATGATGCTCACCCTCGTCTACGCGCTCCTCGCGCTCGCGGTCCTGATCGCGCTGCTCGGCATCGCGAACACGCTGACCCTCTCCGTCCACGAACGGACCCGCGAACTCGGCCTGTTGCGGGCCGTCGGGCAGACCCGGGCCCAGCTGAGGGCCATGGTCCGCTGGGAGTCCGTCCTGGTCGCCGCCTTCGGGACGGTCGGCGGGCTCGCGCTCGGCGGCTTCCTCGGCTGGGTCCTCGTGCGCGCCTCGGGCGGCTCCGGCGACAGCGCCCTCGCGTTCGCCGTACCGGCGGTGCGGCTCGCGGCCGTCGCCCTGGTCGGTCTGGTGGCGGGGGCCGTCGCGGCCTGGCGCCCCGCCCGCCGGGCGGCCCGCCTGGAGATCCTCCGGGCGATCGCCACGGAGTGACGCCCCGTCGGGGTTCCTCAGCCCGCCCGGCCCGCCAGGACCGGGCGGGCCACCGACGGAGCGGGGACCGGCTCGGCCGGGGCGCTGAGCGGCACGCCGGGGAGCCGGCTGTAGCCGACGCCCGCGAGCAGGCCCTCGGTCGTGGCGGCGTACACGGCGCGCGCGCACTCCTCCACGGGGTCGCCGACGGGCGGCGCCGTGAGGGTGAACCACACGACCTTGCCGTCGACACCGCACGGGCGGATGCCCCAGCTCTCGCTGACCGCCCCGACGATGCCGAGACCCCGGCCGGAGGTGGCGAGCGCGTCGAGGTCGTCCAGGGGCCCGAGCGCATCCGCACGCCGGACTTCCGGCAGCCGGGGATCGTGGTCCCGGACCGAGACGGTGAGCCGGTCGAGCAGCAGCTCGATCTCGACCCTGCAGTCCTTGTCCGGCTGGGCGTGACGGTGCACGTTCGTCAGCAGCTCGGTCACGCCGAGGACGGCCTGGTCCACCAGGGCGTCCAACTGCCAATGTCGAAGGTGCGCGGAGATGATGCGGCGGACCTGTCCGATCCGCGACGGCAGGGCCTGAAGCTCCACCGCGTAGTACCTGCTCGGCTCGCTGATCACGGCTGCGACTCCCCGAAGTGGTCCGGAAGAAGACGAAGATTCGGATCTGTCTCTGCGGTACAGAAGATTTCTGCGCTGCAGAAGATTGCTGCGGTACAGAAGGGGCGGTGACCTGATCGCAGCGTCACCACCGCTGAACCCTCAGTGAGGTGGGTTCCAGCCTGGACCAGCCGTGACCGCCCCGCAACTCGCCGCGAGCCGTCGCAGCTCAGGGCCTCCGTGCCGCCCGCTTGAGCGCGTCGAGGAAACGTCCCGACGTCTCCGCCTTGCCGTCCTGCAAGGTCAGCCGGTACCGCGTGCCGTTCACGGTCGCCACCGTCTCGTCCGCCTTCGCGAACCACGGCCGTCCCGCCCGTACCGCCGTCACCGGCGCGCTGTCGATCTCGCTGCCGTAACTCGTCAGGAGCGCGAGGCGTCCGTCCTCGATCCGCACCTCGCCCGCGCGCGTCAGCGAACGCGGCCAGCGTGCGATCCGTACACCCCTGGCGCTGAACTCGGGATCCGCCATGCCGATCCGCCCCTTTCACCCGGTTGCCGTACCCAGTGTGCCGGGCCTTCGCCGCCGGCACCAGTAGCCCTCCGCGAGCCCGTCCACAAGGCAGGCCTATGGATCGTCAAAGGGAACGTTTGCCCAGGTGAGAGCGGTATTGTCGGCGGTGGGGGACCCCTGAGGCGAGACATGAGGAGAGGGACGGATGAGCACCACCCACGAGACCGCGGCCGCCGCTGTGGCCACCGTCGACGTCGACCGCACCGACCCGGCGTACCGGTCCTGGCTGAAGGAGGCCGTGCGCAAGGTCCAGGCCGACGCCAACCGCTCCGCCGACACCCACCTGCTGCGCTTCCCCCTTCCCGAGAAGTGGGGCATCGACCTCTACCTCAAGGACGAGTCCACCCACCCCACCGGCAGCCTCAAGCACCGCCTCGCCCGCTCCCTCTTCCTCTACGGCCTCTGCAACGGCTGGATCCGCCCCGGCAAGCCCGTGATCGAGGCCTCCAGCGGCTCGACCGCCGTCTCCGAGGCGTACTTCGCGAAGCTCATCGGCGTCCCCTTCATCGCCGTCATGCCCCGCACGACCAGCCCGGAGAAGTGCCGGCTCATCGAGTTCCACGGCGGGCAGTGCCACTTCGTCGACGACTCGCGCACCATGTACGAGGAGGCCGCCGCCCTCGCCGAGCGCACCGGCGGCCACTACATGGACCAGTTCACCTACGCGGAGCGGGCCACCGACTGGCGCGGCAACAACAACATCGCCGAGTCGATGTACCAGCAGCTGAAGCTGGAGCGGTACCCGGAGCCCGCCTGGATCGTGGCCACCGCCGGCACCGGCGGCACCTCGGCGACCATCGCCCGCTACGTCCACTACATGCAGCACGACACCCGGATCTGTGTCGCCGACCCCGAGAACTCCTGTTTCTTCGACGGCTGGACGCACCACGACCCGAACGCCACCGCCGACTGCGGCTCCCGCATCGAGGGCATCGGCCGCCCCCGCATGGAGCCGAGCTTCGTGCCCGGGGCCGTCGACCGCATGATGAAGGTCCCCGACGCGGCCAGCGTCGCCGCCGTCCGCGCCCTGGAGACCGCCATCGGCCGCAAGGCGGGCGGCTCCACCGGCACCGGCCTGTGGAGCGCCTTCAAGATCGTGGCCGAGATGGTCGCCCACGACCGCACCGGCAGCGTCGTCACCCTGATCTGCGACGGGGGCGAGCGCTACCTCGACAAGTACTACTCCGACGACTGGCTGGCCGCCCAGGGCCTGGACATCGCCCCGTACACCGCCGCTATCGAACGCTTCCTGGAGACGGGGGCCTGGCCGGAGTGAGCCGCCGGTCCAGCCGGCGCGCCGCGTCCCGGAAGGACAGCCCCACGCCCGGCGCCGCGAGGCGCAGCGCGAGCCGGAACGGGGCGGCGCCGTCGGCGGCCATGGTCCACCGCAGACGGGTGCCGGGCCCGGCGGGGGAGAGGACCCACTCCTCCGCCATGGCCGTCACGCCGGGGGCGTTCGTCGCGTCCACCCGGTACGCGTAGCGCAGGTCGGGCTCGGAGGCCAGGATCGTCTCGTCGAAGGCGATCCCGCCCCGCAGCCGGATCGCCCGGCCCGCGCCGTCGCCCGTCGGGACGGCGGAGGTGACGGCGGTGAACCAGGACGGCAGGCTCCCCACCTCCACGGCCACCGACCGGTAGACGACCGACGGGGGCGCGGCCAGGTTCGCGGTGAAGACCAGGCGGACGGGTGCGGACGCGGTGAAGTCGAGCTCCACCGGCCTCAGTCGACGTGCCATGGACCCTCCCGGGGTACGCGAGCGGATTCAGCACCCTAACTGACGTACTGTCAGTAGCACAGAGCCCCTGCGCGGCCAATCGCCCGCGCCTCCCCGTGTGGGCAATCGTCCCGCTGGGGCGGGACGGGTGGGCACACGGGACGGCGCCCTCGGCGGCGCCTCCGCCTTCTGCGCCTGGACCGCACCACGATGCGCGCCGTACCCGCGGTGCGGGTTCAGGCGCGGGAGCCTGGGCCCGGAACGGGGCGCCGTCCGTCGTGCCCACCCGTTCCGCACCTTGCGGAACGTATGCCCACGACGGGGGTGGCGGGGGTGCCGCCTCAGCGGACGTGCCCACAACGGGGTGGGCGGGGGTGCCGAACCGGCGTGGTGGCTGTCCGCGGCGGGGGCTCAGTGGCGTAGCAGGCCGTCCAGTGCTCGGCCGAACAGGGTCCGGCCCGCCCGCGTGAGCAAAGGGTCGAAGGCCCTCGGGACGCCCCGTACCGAGAGCTCCTCCGTCCACTCCACCCGGCTCCCGCCGCCCCCCGTCCCCGTCACCTCGACCAGCGCCCAACCCCGTACGACCCGGCCGGACTTCTCCAGTCGGCAGGTGCCCGGCCGGCCGGCCGCCGGGGGTTCCCAGCGCACGACCTCCATCGGGTCGTCGAAGGACAGCCGGCCGATGCCCGTCCGGGCGACGAACCGCGTGCCCACCCCGTCGCGCCCCGGCGTCAGGACCCTCGTCCGGGTCAGCGGCACCTGGCGGCCGTGCGCCGGCCAGTCCGTGAGCCGCCGCCACACCTCCTCCGGCGCCAGCGGCACCGTCCGCTCGACCCGGAAGAGGCTCACGCGGGCTCCTCGCCCGCCACCACCACCCCCGGCAGGTGTTCCACGACCTCGGCCCGTACTCCCTCCGGCAGGCCGCGGTCCGTCACCCACGTGTCGACCTCGTCCAGCGCGGCGAAGGAACTCAGTCCCACCGTCCCCCACTTGGTGTGGTCGGCGACCACCACGACCCGCCGCGCCGAGCGCATCAGGCAGGTGTTGGTCTCGGCCTCCGCCAGGTTCGGCGTCGACAGGCCCGCCTCCACCGAGATGCCGTGCACCCCCAGGAACAGCAGGTCGAAGTGGAGCGAGCGGATCGCCCGGTCGGCCACCGGCCCCACCAGTGCGTCGGACGGCGTCCGCACCCCGCCGGTCAGGACGACCGTCGCCGCCCCGCGCCGCGCCTCGCCCCCGCCGCCCGTCTGCTGGGCCTCGTGGAACACGTCGGCGACCCGCACCGAGTTGGTGACCACCGTCAGGTCCGGCACGTCGAGCAGGTGACGGGCGAGCGCGTACGTCGTCGTCCCGCCGGACAGGGCGATCGCCGTGCCCGGCCCGACGAGGGCGGCGGCCGTCCGGGCGATCTCGTCCTTGGCGCTCGGTTCGAGGACCGACTTCGCCTCGAAGCCCGGCTCGTGGGTGCTCGCCTCGACCACCGGGACGGCCCCGCCGTGCACCTTCGCGAGCATGCCCTGCCGGGCCAGCGCGTCCAGGTCGCGGCGGATCGTCATGTCCGAGACGTTGAGACGACGGGTCAGTTCGTTGACCCGTACACCGCCACGCCGCCGTACCTCGTCGAGGATCAGGGCACGCCGCTGCTCCGCGAGGAGGTTCTGGTTGTCAGTCACCGCCGGGGCCGGTCCTTCCGCAGGAGTCAAGGGGATGAGCGTCGGATTCGGTGAGAGACCGTGCGCGTTCGCACGGCCTTCCGCGATCCTGTTGCCGACGTCGCATCTTCCCACCCTGAGAGGAAGTCCCCTCAGTGTCCCCTGCCACACCCGCTCCGGAGAGCGGGGGCGCGGCGCTCGAACTCCTCGTCCACGGAGTCGGCGGAGCCACCCCCCAGGACATGCTCGACGACCCGAGGACCGTCCGGGTCACCGGCGACCGGACCGCCGCCATGTACCGGCGCGGCGAGGACCTCGACGCCGAGGACCACCCCGAGCGGTACGCGGCGCGCCCCGTCCCGGAGGCGTACTGCTGGTCCAACCTGACCTCGGGCGACGGTGCCCGCGCCCTGTGGCTGCTGCTCCTGCCCTTCATGGTGGCCAACCTGGCGCACTGGATGCGGCCGCCCGCAGAGGGCCGCCCGGGGCTCGTGCGGCTCTACGGGGTCCTCGTCCGCCTCGTCGCCCTCACCCTCACCGTGCTCCTCACGGCCGCCGTCTGCGAGGTCGCGCTCGACCTGACGGCCTGGCAGTGCGCCGCCACCGCCGCCTGCGCGGACGCCCACTCCTGGCTCGGCTTCCTCTCCGCCGGGCGCGGCGGCTGGTGGTCCGAGCCCGGCCGCCGCCTCGCCGTCGCCGCCGTGGTGCCGACCGCGCTCGTCGGCCTGCTCTGGTACCTCTCCAACCGGACCTGGAGCGCGTACGAGGCGCAGCGCCCGCCCACCGGCTACGACGCCCCCGTCCCCGAGCCTCCCACCGACACGGAGGCCGCGGACTCCGCCGATCCCGGCGGACCCGTCGAGCTCCGTCCCGCCCTGGGCCGCCCCGGCTTCTGGTACGGCCGCCGGCTCGTGGCCCGGCTCAGGGCAGCCCACACCGCCGCAGGTTTCCTCACCGTCGCCGCCGCCCTCGTCACGGCCGCCGCCCGCCACGACGCCGACGCCCCCGGCCTCCGGACCGTCCTCGGCTGGGCCCTCCAGGCCGCCGTCGCCGTCCTCGCCGTCGTCGTGGTCTGGGTCGTCTGCCGGCGCGGCCGCAGCGAGAGCCGACTCGACCTGCGCGTCGAACACGCCCTCGTCTCCTGGCTCCCCGCCGCCTCCCTCACCCTGCTGGCGCTCACCGCCGTGCACGCCGGCTGGTCCCGCCCCGACTGGATCTCCTCCGGAACCCTCCCCGGCGACGCCGTCTTCGGCGCCCTCACCCTCGTCCAGGGCGGCCTCGTCGTCGCCCTCGGCGTCGTCGCCCTGTTCCTCCAGCGGCCCCGCAAGGACCCCCGTACCGCGCTGCGCGGACTCGGCGGCCCCGCCGTCGCCATGCTCGCCTGCGCGCTCGGCGGGGTCATGTCCGGGGGAGTGGCGCAGCGCGTCGCCGACTGGCTCGACGGCCCCGCCACCCCCGGCATGGGCGACCGGGGCGTCCCCAGGATCGGCCCGCCGGTCCTCCTCAGCTGGCAGGCCTCGGTCATCCCCGTCCTGCTCCTGCTGCTCCTCGCGCCCGCCGCCCTCCTCGCCGTACGGACCCTCCTCGACGCCCGTCGCCTGCGCTCCTCCGTCGAGGCCGACTACGACGCCGCCGGCGAAGGCGACCCGGTCCGTACGGGACAGATCGCGGCCTGCCGGGCCCGCGCCTCGCTCACCGACTCCGCGCCCGTCCTCGTCGGCGTCGTCTCGGGGGCGACCCTGCTCCTCGGGGCCGTGTCCGTCGTCGGTGCCTGGGCCAGCGGAAACGTGCCGGGGCGCGCCTTCGACGGGGCCGGCCCCGCGATCGCCTCCCTCGCGTCCGCCACCCAGGCCCTCGGGTCCTGGATGATCGGCCTCGGCTTCCTGCTCTTCGTCACCTGGGGCCGCCGCGCCTACAGGGACGCCTCCGCCCGCCGTACCATCGGCATCCTCTGGGACGTCGGCACCTTCTGGCCCCGCGCCGCCCATCCCTTCGCCCCGCCCTGCTACGCCGAGCGCGCGGTGCCCGACCTCACCTGGCGGATGAGCTCCTGGACCCTGGGCACCGGCGGCCGGCTCGTCATCTCCGGGCACTCCCAGGGCAGTGTCCTCGCCGCGGCCGCCGTCTGGCAGCTGCAGCCCGCCACCCGGCGCCGGGTCGCCCTGCTCACCTACGGCTCACCCCTGGAGCGGCTCTACGGCCGCTGGTTCCCCGCGTACTTCGGCCCCGAGGCGCTGCGCGCCCTGAACCGTACGGTGCACTGCTGGAGCAACCTGTACCGCGCCACCGACCCCATCGGCGGCCCCGTCCGGGTCCCCGCCGAGGACGGCCGCCCGGTCGTCGACGCAGCGGTGCTGCTCGACCCGGTCGCGTACGGCCGCACCCGTGAACACCCCTTGCCCGAACCGATCCTGGGCCACTCCGACTACCAGGCCGATCCGGCGTTCGCCCGCCGCCGCTCCGCCCTCCTGGATCGGCTCCCGCCCGCCCTGCCGCATCAGCGCGATGCGAACGCGTCTGTGGATCAGGGGAGTTCGGGCAGATCCTCCGGGTAGAGCAGGGTCAGGTCGTCCGTGCTCGCCTCGGCGAGCGCGGCGACCCGGCCCGCGTGCTGCTCCACCATCGACTCGAAGGTCTGGCGTGCCGTACGGCCGTTGCCGAAGGCGGGACCCTTGGGTAGCTTCTCGAAGTACGTGAGGAGCGCGTCGTCCGTGCCCGGGGCGAGCCGGTACTCGTGCTCGTCCGCCTGCTGGCCGACGATCCGCAGCAGCTCGTCCGGCTCGTAGTCGCCGAAGGTGATGGTCCGTGAGAAACGGGACGCCACACCGGGGTTGACGGTGAGGAAGCGCTCCATCTCCGCCGTGTACCCGGCGACGATCACCACCACCGCGTCCCGGTGGTCCTCCATCAGCTTCACCAGCGTGTCGATCGCCTCACGTCCGAAGTCACGGCCCGAGTCCTCCGGTGAGAGCGCGTACGCCTCGTCGACGAACAGGACCCCGCCGCGCGCCCGGTCGAACGCCTCCTGCGTGCGGATCGCCGTCGAGCCGATGTGCTCGCCGACCAGGTCCACCCGGGAGACCTCCACCAGGTGCCCGCGCTCCAGGACCCCGAGCGAGGCGAGGATCTCGCCGTACAGCCGGGCCACCGTCGTCTTGCCCGTTCCCGGGTTGCCCGTGAAGACCAGATGACGCCGGACCGAGGCCGCCTTGAGCCCCGCCTCCTGGCGCCTGCGCCCCACCTCGATCATGTTGGTGAGGGTCCGCACCTCCAGCTTGACGCTCTCCAGACCCACCAGCGCGTCCAGTTCGCCGAGCACGTCCTGCGAGGAACGGGCCTCCGGCGCCGGCTCCGGCGCGGCCGGCACGACCGCGGGGGCGCGCGGCGTGGGCACCGTGCCGAGCAGCCCCGCCGACTGCGTGGCCGTCAGGACCGTACCCCCGTCGGGTACGGAGGAGCGGACCGCGCTCTCGTCGCTGGTGCAGTCCTCCGCACTCGCGCCCTCCTCGGGGAACTCGTAGCCGCCGCGCGCGCACCGCTCCGTACGGCACTTGCGCAGGGTCGTCCGGCAGCCGTCCGTCACGTGGAAGCCGTACCCGCCGCTGCCCGTCACCCGGCAGCCGTGGAAGGAGCCGCGCCCCTCCGCCGACACGTAGAAACCGGCCTCGGCGGGCGAGGTGACCACGCACCGGTCGATCGTGGGGTCGGCGCCCTTGGTGACGATGACCCCGGTCTGCACGGAGTCGATCGTGCAGCCGCCGAGGGTGCCGCCGCTGCCGTGGTCCCGGAACCAGGCACCGGTGGACGCCTCCCGGATCCGGCAGTCGTCGAGCTGGGCCGTGGCCCCGTCGCTCACCGACACCGCCGTGTTCCGCACCTGCGTCAGATCGCTGTCGACGACGTCCACGCGCGAGCCCCGGTCGAGGACGAACAGCGCGTCGGGTACGTCGTGCACCCGGCAGGCGTCGAGGACGGCGGTCGCCCCGTCGCTCACCCACACCGCCGGGTAGTCGCCCGTACTGTCGTGGATCTCGCACTGGTTGGCGTCCACCCGCGTCCCCGGGTCCCACACCGACAGGCCGTTGCGCCCGAAGCGGCGGACGGTCGACCGGGTGAGCGTCAGGACCGAGCGCGAGCGCAGGTCGACGGCGTTCTCCGGGACGTCGTGGATGTCGCAGTCGGAGAGCGTGAGCACCGCGTCCGTGTCGAGCGTGATGCCGTCCGCCGAGGTGCGGTGCACCGACGAGTCGGTGAGGTGCGCGGTGGCGCGGGCCGCGATCTGCAGACCGGCGCCCTTGATCTCGTACACCTCGCAGCCGACGCCCTCCAGACCGCTGCCCTCGCCGGTCACGGCGATCCCGGCGCCGGAGGCGTGGTGCACCCGGCACCGCTCGAGACGCGGATGCGCCCCGCCGCGCACCGAGACGCCGGCCTGCCCGGCGGAGACCACCTCGCACTCCTCGAACACCCCGCCCGCGCCGTCGAGCACGGCGATGCCGACACCGGCGGGATTGTCGATCGTGCAGCGGCGGACCGTCGGCCGGGCGGCGCCCCGCACCTCGATCCCGGCGGCCGAGCGGGTCATGATCCGCAGGTCGAGCAGTTCGGGCGTGCCGTCCTCGACGAGCAGCGCGGGGGCGGCCACGTCCTGCCCCTCGATGTGCAGGTCCTGCACGGTGACGGAGGCGCGGAGGGTCAGCGGCACCCCGTCCGGGGGCGCGATCCGCACCGAGCCGACCCCGCCCTCGGGCCCGCGCAGGGTCACGGCTCGCCGGATCACGAGGTTCTCCCGGTAGGTCCCGGGCGCGACGGTGAGCACGTCCCCGTCGCCCGCGGCCTCCAGGGCGGCGGCGAGAGAGGGGTACTCACCCGTGCGGCGCCGCCACCGCGATGTGCCGGTGTGCGTCACCTGGACCGTGCCCTGTGCCATGGGTGTGTCCTGCCCCCGCCTCATGCCTCGCCGCTGATCCGATGCCCCACCGTAGCGCGCGCGGCGCCCCCGGGTTGACGGGTCGACGGCCCCCGCACGCACCGGGGCCCACCCGCCGCCGGGCATGCGTCACCGCCGGTCCGGGGCGGTCCGGAGCGGTCGAGGTCGGTCGGGGAGCGGTCGAAGTCGGACGGGCCGCCGTGCGGGAGGGCCGGGGTCAGCTACCCGTGCCCGTACGACCCCAGTCGGGACCCGCCGCCGCCCACGCGCGGTCGAGCCGCGCGTACCGCCGCACCACCAGTCTGCGGACGGCGAGGCGGCGGACGAGCTCCACCAGGAGACCGACGAGGAGCGCGGCCGTCAGGCCGGCGATGACCGCGTGCGCCCGAGCCGTCCCCGCCTGCATCGGCGCCGCCACCGGGCGCCCCTCCCGGTCCGTCCACAGCCGGAAGGCGGCGCCGGGCGCGGAGTGCTGCCGGGCCGTCGCCACCGTCCCCGTACGCGCCGAGCCGTCGGGCGCGGTCCAGCGGGCCACGACCGAACGCCGCAGCCGCTCCTCCCCGGCGGTCTCGACGGACCGGGCACCGCTCACGGGCCCGTCGGCGAGCCGCACGACCCGGGCCGTGGTAGCCACCCGTTGTTCCTGCTGCGTGCGGACCGCGCGCGACAGCGAGCCGTACGCCGATGAGCCCGCCGCCCAGCCCGCCAGGGGCACGGCGAGGCAGAGCAGCACGGCCGCCGCGAAGGCGACCCACGCCTCGACGAGATCAGTGGTCCGGCGCAGGGGATTGTGCCGCCAGCGCCAGAGTCCGGTGGCTGCACGCACGTGTGGACCCCCTCGTTGTTCGCCGCTCCTCCAACGAGTGTGCCCCCGGGCCTGGTTCCCCGCCTGTCGGGCCGGTGAATGTGATGCGCGCCCCGAAGGGCCGGATCCTCAGTCGAGGATCTTCACGGCGTCGCCGACCCGGACCGTGCCGGTGTGTTCGGGGACGAGGTTCTGGCCGAAGAGGACCCGGCCGTCGCTCTTGCGGTGCAGCGCGAGGGTCCGCAGGGGCTCCTTGCCCCGCTCGGCGGTGAGCTGGTCGGTCGTGGTGACCACGCAGCGCCCGCAGGGCCTGGCGACCCGGAAGGTGACCTCTCCGACGGCGATCCGCGTCCAGCCGTCCTCCGCCCAGGGGGCGGTGCCCTCGATCACCAGGTTCGGCCGGAACCGGTTCATCGGCAGGGGGCCCTCGTGGGCGTGGTCGCCCTGGGCGATCAGGGAGTTGAGGGCGTCGAGCGAGGAGGTGGTGGCGACGAGCAGCGGATAGCCGTCCGCGAAGCTCACGGTCTCGCCGGGCAGCGCGTAGTCGGGATCGACCGGACGCCGGTGCTCGGGCGCGTCCATGTGCACGAGCCGTATGTCGCTCTCCAGGTACTCCGAGAACCAGGCGGCCGCGGCGGGGCCGGCCGGGACCGCCTCCACGAGCTGGTCGAAGATCTCCACCGTGACGGTCGGCGTGACCGGTGGGGGCGTCGGTACCTCGACGGCCAGCGTCGGGTGGCCGGGCGCGGACAGGGAGACCCCGCCGCCCGGCAGCGGCTGCGCCGTGGCCAACGCCATCCGGGGGTGACGGCGTTGGGTCACGACCTTGCCCGCCGCGTCGACGGCGGTCCAGCGGCGGTCCCCGGCCAGCCCCCAGGGCTGGACCTCGGCCTCCGTGGCCGCCAGTGCGCGCATGGCCTTCACCGGGTGGACGTGGACGGAGCGGAGCACAGGAGTCGGCATGCCCTCATCCTGCCAGCCACCCCGCCACCGACGTCGGCCGGTGCGCGAAGACCGGTCCGTGACCGGTCGGTCACCCCGGTCAGTAACCCCCGCCCTGGTAGGGACGGTTGTACGGGTCGTCGTACGGCGCGGGGGCCGGGACCGGCGCGGGCCGGGGAGCCGCCGGACGCATCGCCTCGTAGCCGGCGGCGGCCGGGCGGGGCTGCTGCGGGTACTGGCCGCCCGGGTAGCCGCGCGGGGCGACCGGCTGCTGCGGGATGTACGGGGCGGGGGCGTGCTGCAGAGGGACGGGAGCCATCTGCGGCGAGGGCTGCGGGTAGCCGTACCCGCCGCCATAGGCGGGGGAGGGCTGCGGGCTGGGCGCCGCCGGGAGGGCGGGCAGTGCCGCGGGAAGCGCCGGCAGGTAGGAACCGCTTCCGGCGCCGGCGTAACTGCCGGTGTCGTAGGCGGCGGGCACTCGGATCGGGGCGATCTGAGGCGTGCCCCGCTCGGCGACCAGGGAGTCGTAGATCGGGGTGTCCGGGAAGGACGGCGCGGTGTGGTAACCGCCTCCATAGGTGGAGCGGGGGGAGGTCATGGCACATAAGTTAAGCCCACGATGTGCTGGTTGGGGAGTCCCTATCTTCGGGTCATCCGTTTTACGCTATTTTTGGCCGCCTGACCTGCCAAAACATCGTCAAAGCTTTGGTTGACGGCAAGGGGATTTCCCCTCGGAGTACCCGCGGGTAACGAGAAGTGGCGGACCGACTTCAAAGGGCGACATTCTCGCGGCCCGCGGATGCGGTGAAGTCGCCTTCCCGGATTTCTTGATCATTCGACGGTGTCACCGTCCCCTCGCCGACCCGGCCGCGCCGCTCCCGCGGGGGTCGCCACCACGCGCGCTGACGCTCGGCATGGTCGGTGCTTCGCAGGCCCTCGGCGGCGAGGCCCGGACGGTGACCTCCACGCGCGGTGGTGAAGGCGGCCATGACGAGGGCGGCGACCACGTCGTCATCGACAAGTCGAAGACCAACCTCGACCGCAGCTGCCAGGGTGGCACGTTCGGCTACTGCACGCAGAAGGTGAACTTCGCGCCCAAGATCCTGGGCGACGTCTCCCTGATCGGCACGACCGGCCTCATCGGTCTCACCGGCACGACCGGCACGACCGGCACGACCGGCACCGACGGTACGACCGGCACCACGGGCACGACGGGGACGGACGGCACGAACACGCCCCCGCCCGGGGACGCCGAGTGGTGTTCGCCCGGTTTCTGGAAGAACCACCTCGACGCGTAGGGGCCGACCGGCATCAGCCCGGACACCACCTACAGCTCCGTCTTCGGCGCCCCTCCGCCGCGCTCCCCGCAGGGCGTCATGCAGACGGAAACTGTTCGCCCCGAACCCGATGCAACGCAACGACGCCGTCGGAGCCCGCGTGAACACCCAGGGCCCGGACGGCCGTTACCACGTCAGCGAGTGGATCAACCTCACCGCCCAGGACATCGCGGCGATCCACGGCAACCCGGCCCCCAGCCGCACCGACCAGAACATGCTGCGCCGCGCCTGGGACGCCTACGTCGCCACGCACAGCCTGCGGGACGACCGGCCCAAGGGCACGCGCGGACAGCTGACCCGCGACTACCTGGAGCGCGTGGTGCTCCAGCGCACCGGCAGCACCTGGAAGGGCGAGCGGATCGTCTCCGTCCAGGTGGCGGGCCGGTTCACGATGGTGGACCCGCCGGGCTGGAGCTCCGAGCAGGCGTCCGACACCACCGACTACCGGCTGCTGCCCTGGTGGACGGTGACCGATCAGGACCACAGGAGCCTGTGACATGACCACGCACACCCCCACGGCCACCGCCACGGCCGTTCGAGCGACCGAGCGCCTCGGGCGGCTCCTGCCCAAGATCACCACCGTCCGGGCCCCCTACCAGGCCGCCGTCTTCAGGATCGGCCTGTCCGCCGTGGTCCTGGCCTTCCTCCTGCGGGAATGGCCGCACCGTCACGTGCTGTACGGCGACCGCAGCCCGCTCTCCTTCGACCTGGCCCAGGCCCTGGTCCGCGAGGAGCGCACCTTCACCGTCCTGACATGGGGCGACGGCGCTCTGTGGTTCGAGACCGTCTACGCCGTCACCATCGCCGCCGCGCTCGCCGTCCTCCTCGGATGGCGCACCAGGGGCACCACCGTGCTGCTCATGGCCGGGGTCCTGTCGATCATCAACCGCAACACCCTCGTCGGGGACGGCGGCGACAACGTCGTGCGGATCGTGGTCATCTACCTGGTCTTCACGCGCTGCGCCCACGTGTGGTCCCTCGACGCCCGGCGCGCGCGCATCCGCCGGGACCAGCCGCACCTCGACCCGACCGGCATGCTGCTGTGGGCGGCGGCCGTGGCGGTGCTCGTACCGCTGTCCTCGTGTGCCTGATCTACGCGACGGCCGGCTGGTACAAGATCCAGGGAAGCCGCTGCCAGGAGGGCAGCGCCCTCTACTACGCCCTGCACCTGGACTACTTCGCGCCCTGGCCCGCGCTCTCGGGGTACCTGGCCGGCAGCACCCTCACGGTCCTGGTCCTGAGCTACGCCACCGTCATGGTGCAGGTGGCCTTCCCCTTCACGCTCGCCAACCGCAAGGTGAAGAACGTGCTGCCGGCCGCGATGACGGCCGAACACCTCGGGATCGCCGTCGTCCTCGGCATCCCCTTCCTCTCGCTCGCCATGGTCGTGTGCGACGCGGTGTTCCTTCCCACCTCCCTCCTGGTCGCGCTCGGCGCCCGCTGCGGCCGACTCGCCCGATCGCGGTCCGGCGGTCCCGGCGGGGTGCCCCAGCCGCGGCCCGCGGCGCCGCTCCCCGTGCCGGAGAAGTCAGCTTCGTGAAGGGGCCGCGGAAGGCGGGGCGTTCACCGGTCGGGCGCCGCCTCCGGGCGCGCGTACGTCCGGCCCTTCCACGCCGCGCCCCGGCCCCGGTAGTGCCGCACCGCCGAGTCCACCGTCATCAGGAGATAGAGGAACGCGGTGAACGGCAGCAGCGGAGCGAGCCACAGCGGCTGCCGGTAGTAGCGGAGCATCGGCACGTACGTCCCCGCCATCACCGCCCACGCCGCGCCACCGGCCCACGCCGCCGCCGCGTCCCCGCCCCACACACCCGTCACCAGGGCCACCGGCGGGACGAGATAGACGAGCGCGAGCCCCGCCACCGTTCCCAGCAGCAGGAGCGGGCTGTGCCGCAGCTGCGCGTACGCGCTGCGCGCGATCATCCGCCACAGCTCGCCGAGCCCCGGATACGGACGGACGCTGTCGACCCGGTCCGCGAGCCCCAGCCAGATCCGTCCTCCCGCCCGCCGCACCGCCCGCGCGAGCGACACGTCGTCGATCACCGCCTGCCGGATCACCTCCGGCACGTCCGCCGCCACCGCCGTCTCCGTCCGCAGCAGCACACAGCCGCCCGCGGCGGCCGTCGCCAGGGGCCGCGCCCGGTTGATCCAGCGGAAGGGATAGAGCTGGGCGAAGAAGTAGACGAACGCCGGAACGACCAGCCGCTCCCACACGCTCGCGATCCGGAGCCGGGCCATCTGCGACACCAGGTCCAGGTCGTTGTCCACGGCCGCCGCCACGAGCCGCCGCAGGCTGTCCGGCTCGTGCGCGATGTCCGCGTCCGTCAGGAGCAGGAACTCGGGCCCACGCGCGCGTGCCAGTGCCATGCCATGCCGCAGCGCCCACAGCTTCCCCGTCCAGCCCGGCTCCGGCTCGCCCGGCGACGCCACGGTCAGCCGCAGCCCGCCGTACCGGCCGGACAGCTCGGCCGCGAGCCTCCCCGTGCCGTCCGTGCTCCCGTCGTCGACGAGGAAGACCTCCGCGACCCCCGGATAGTCCTGCGCGAGCAGCGACGGCAGGCTCAGCGGCAGCACCGCCGCCTCGTCCCGCGCCGGCACCACGACGGCCACCCGGGGCCAGCCGTCCGGCGGCGTCCCCCGCTCCCGTGGCGTCCGCCGCTCCGGCGGCAGCCGCTGATCCGTGCGCCAGAAGAAGCCCTGGCCGAGGAGCAGCCAGACCCAGGCGGCCAGGGAGACGATCGAGAACCAGGCAAGGGTGCTCATTCGCGGCAGTCTGCCCCAGATCGCGGGGCTCGCAAGGCTCATCGGCTAGGGTGACCGGGTGAAGATCGCGCTCATGGACTCCGGAATCGGCCTCCTCCCGGCGGCGGCCGCGGTGCGGCGGCTCCGGCCGGACGCGGATCTGCTCCTCTCCAACGACCCCGACGGCATGCCGTGGGGCCCGCGCACCCCCGAGGACCTGACGGGGCGCGCCCTCGACGTCGCCCTCGCCGCCGCGGAGCACCGTCCGCAGGCGCTGATCGTGGCCTGCAACACCGCCACCGTGCACGCCCTGCCCGCCCTGCGCGCCGCCCTCGAACCGAACATCCCCGTCATCGGCACCGTGCCCGCGATCAAGCCGGCCGCCGCCGCCGGCGGCAAGGTCGCCATCTGGGCCACCCCCGCCACGACCGGCAGCGCCTACCAGCGCGGACTCATCCGCGACTTCGCCGACGGCGCCGAGGTCACCGAGGTGCCCTGCCCCGGGCTCGCCGACGCCGTGGAGCACGCCGACCGGGACGCCGTGGACGCCGCCGTCGCCGCCGCGGCCGCGCTCACCCCGCCCGACGTCCGCGCCGTCGTCCTCGGCTGCACCCACTACGAACTGGTCGAGGAGCGGATCCTCGCCGCCCTGGAGGCCCGCAGGCGGGCCGGGCTGCCGCCGATCGTCTTCCACGGCTCCGCCGACGCCGTCGCCGCGCAGGCCCTGCGCCGGATCGGCGCCGAGCCCGCGCCCGACGCGGACCCCACCGGCACCCTCTCCGTCCTGCTCAGCGGGCGGCCCGGACAGCTCCCCGCCACCGCCCTCGGTTACGCGGAAGGGCGCGCCCTCGCGGCCACGGCCGTCGCGCGCTGAAAGAGCTCACCGAGCGTCATCGGGCGGCTCCGCTCCGCCGCGCTGGTCCGGCCGATCCTGGGTACTCTTCCAGGTATGAGGGAGTACTCCCGGAAACCACGCGCCGACGAGCTCGCGCCCGTCGTCTGGACCGGCCGTGCCACCAACCGCTTCCAGTGGGTGGCGGCGGTCGCCGGTGCCGCCTGCATGGCCCTGGGCATCACCCTCGCCGTCGAGTCCCCGTGGACCTCCGGCATCGCCGCCCTCCTCATGGCGGTGATCGGCTGCGTCGCGGCCGGGCTGCTCGTCCTCTTCGGCACCCTCGCCTTCGTCCACGTGGCCGTGAAGGTCGACGACCGCGCCATGGAGGTCCGCTGCGGCCACATCGGCGTGCCGCGCCGCCGCATCCCGCTCGCCCAGGTCGTCGGCGCCGACTTCGCACCGAGCGTCACCCCGCGCCAGTGGGGCGGCTGGGGCTACCGCTGGCGGCCCGAGAAGGGCACGGCAGTGATCGTCCGGCGCGGGGAGGGCCTGGTCCTCCGCCTCGGTGACGGCCTCACCTTCACCGTGACGGTCGACGACGCCGAATCCGCGGTCCGGGTCATCCGCGACCGCCTCCGCCACCCGGCCCCGCCGGTCCCGCCCGCCGCGACCGGCGTGTGACCCGGGCGCGACCCGGATGTCACCCGGTGGGCGAGAGGAGCCCGGGCCGGTCACACCGGCTCCGAGGCGACCCGTACCGCCCTCCTCGTGGACAGGAACGACCCGTAGACTCCGCCAGGTGAGCGCCACCATCACCCCCGTCGACGCGTCCGGAACCGACACCGCACCCACGCCGGGTTCCCGGCTGCGGCGGTTCGTGCGGCCCGGGGCGGCCCTGCTGTCCGGATTCCTGCTCTACCTGAGCTTCCCGCCGCGCCCCCTGTGGTGGCTCGCGCTGCCCGCCTTCGCGCTGCTCGGCTGGACCCTGCGGGGCCGCCGGCTCCGCGCCGGCTTCGGCCTCGGCTACCTCGCCGGGCTCGGCTTCCTGCTCCCGCTCCTCGTGTGGACCGGCGAAGAGGTCGGCGCCGGCCCGTGGCTCGCCCTCGCCGCCGTCGAGGCGCTCTTCGTGGCCGCCGCGGGCCTCGGCATCGCGGCCGTCTCCCGGCTCCCGTGGTGGCCGTTCTTCGCCGCCGGGGTGTGGATCCTCGCGGAGGGGGCACGCGCGCGCGTGCCCTTCGGCGGTTTCCCCTGGGGCAAGGTCGCCTTCGGGCAGGCGGACGGCGTCTTCCTGCCGCTCGCCGCCGTCGGCGGCACGCCGGTGCTCGGTTTCGCCGTCGCGCTCTGCGGCTTCGGCCTGTACGAGGCGTACCGGCGGGTCCGCGCGTACCGGGACACCGGCACCGTCCCGCGCGGCCCGCTCGCCGCGGCGGCGCTCTCGGTCCTCCTCCCGGTCACCGGCGCCCTCGCCGCGCTGCCGCTCGTCGACGACTCCGCCGAGGACGGCACCGCCACCGTCGCCGCCGTCCAGGGCAACGTCCCCCGCCTCGGCCTCGACTTCAACTCCCAGCGCCGGGCCGTCCTCGACAACCACGTGGCCCGCACCCGCGAGCTCGCCCAGGCCGTCAAGGAGGGCCGCGAGCCGCAGCCCGACTTCGTGCTGTGGCCGGAGAACTCCTCCGACATCGACCCGTACGCGAACGCCGACGCGGCCGACGTCATCGACGGCGCCGTCAGGGCGATCGGCGTGCCCACCGTGATCGGCGCCGTCGTCGCCCCCGAGACCGGCAAGCTCCGCAACACCCTCATCGAGTGGGACCCCGAGCGCGGCCCCGTCGCCACGTACGACAAGCGGCACGTGCAGCCCTTCGGCGAGTACATCCCGATGCGGTCCTTCGTACGGATCTTCAACAGCAACGTCGACCGGGTGAGCCGCGACTTCGGCGCCGGCACGAAGGTCGGTGTCTTCGACCTCGCCGGCACCAGGGTCGGCCTCGCGACCTGCTACGAGGCGGCCTTCGACTGGGCCGTGCGCGACACCGTCACGCACGGCGCCCAGCTGATCACCGTCCCCAGCAACAACGCGACCTTCGGCCGCACCGAGATGACCTACCAGCAGCTCGCGATGAGCCGGGTGCGCGCCGTCGAGCACAGCCGGTCGGTCGTCGTGCCCGTCACCAGCGGGGTCAGCGCGATCATCCGCCCCGACGGCGAGATCGTCGCGCAGACCAAGATGTTCACCCCGGACGTCCTGGTCGAGAAGGTGCCGCTGCGCTCCTCGCAGACGCCGGCGACCCGCCTGGGCACCCTGCCCGAGGCGCTGCTCGCGGCCCTCGCGGCGGCCGGTCTCGGCTGGGCGGCCGCCCGCGCGGTGCGCGCCCGCCGGAACCGGGCGGTCTGAGGCGCCCTGGCGCCGACCCGTAGATGATCTAGGGTCGGGGGATGGGTACTCCTGACTTCATCCGCGAACTGCGCAAGACCGCCGGGCATCAGCTGCTCTTCCTGCCGGGCGTCAGCGCCGTCGTCTTCGACGACCGGGGCAGGGTCCTGCTCGGCAAGCGGGCCGACAACGGGCTCTGGGCGGTCATCGGCGGCATCGTCGACCCGGGGGAGCAGCCCGCCGACGCCGTGGTGCGCGAGGTGTACGAGGAGACCGCCGTGCGCTGCGTGACCGAGCGGATCCTGCTCGTGGAGACCCTGAGCAAGCCCGTCGTCTACCCGAACGGCGACACCTGCCAGTACATGGACGTCGCGTTCCGCTGCCGGGCGGTGGGCGGCGAGGCTCAGGTCAACGACGACGAGTCGACCGAGGTCGGCTGGTTCGGGGTGGACGAGCTGCCGGAGATGAAGCGTTTCTCGTATCTCAGGATCGAGAAGGCGCTCGCCGACGAACCCACATGGTTCCGCACCACAGCAACCAGCTGAACTATGGGCGCGGCACACATCGGTGGGGGAGGGGCCCGTTCATAGGGTGCGGAGCATGAGCGCCCCCCTCACCACCCCCGTCACCGTCCCCGGCACCGCGCTCGGTGCCGACGCCGCCTCGCCCCTGCCCCGCCCCGCGGGCCTCGCCCTCGACCTCACCGGCCGCACCGCGCTCGTCACCGGCGCGGCCGGCGGCATCGGGCGCGCCTGCGCACTGCGGCTCGCCGCCGCCGGGGCCCGGGTCAGAGCCGTCGACCGGGCCGCCGAAGGCCTGGAGACCCTGGCCGAGGAGGCCGGCGCGCTCCCCGGCGACCTCGAACCCCGCCTCCTCGACCTGACCGACCTGGACGCGGCGGAGGCGGTGGCCGCCGGCACCGACATCCTCGTCAACAACGCCGGGATCCAGCTGGTCCGCCCCATCGAGGAGTTCCCGCCGGACGTCTTCCACACCGTGCTCACCGTGATGCTGGAGGCGCCCTTCCGGCTCATCCGGGGCGCCCTGCCCCACATGTACGGCCAGGGCTGGGGGCGGATCGTGAACCTGTCCTCCGTCCACGGGCTGCGCGCCTCCGCCTTCAAGTCCGCCTATGTGGCCGCCAAACACGGTCTGGAGGGCCTCTCCAAGACCGCAGCCCTCGAAGGCGCGCCGCACGGGGTCACCTCGAACTGCGTCAACCCCGGCTACGTCCGCACCCCGCTCGTCGAACGGCAGATCGCCGACCAGGCCGCCGCCCACGGCATCCCGCCGGAGCGGGTCCTCGCCGAGATCCTCCTCAAGGACTCGGCGCTCAAGCGGCTCATCGAACCGGAGGAGGTCGCCGAGGCCGTCCTCTACCTCTGCACCCCCCAGGCCTCGTTCATCACCGGCACCTCCCTCACCCTCGACGGCGGCTGGACCGCCCACTGAGACGGACCCCTGTGAAGCTTGTCCACAGGGGTGGTGCGAGCACACGTACGGCAGGTATCCCTGTGTCCATGTCCCACGAACACGTCTCCTACCTGGAACTCCTCGCCCGAGGAGCCGCGACGGAGGCCTACGACCGGCCCGTGCTGCTCGCCCGCGCGAGCGGCGCGGGCCCCGAGGCGCTGGCCGGGCTCGAAGAGGCCAAGCAGCTCGCGCTGCGGGTCCGGGCCGAGCTGGAGGGGCGGCGCCGCCGCGAGGCGGAGCTCTCCGCCCTGTTCGCCACCGCCCACGACCTCGCGGGACTCCGCGACCTCGACGCGGTGCTGCGCGCCATCGTGCAGCGCGCCCGCTCGCTCCTCGGCACCGAGGTCGCCTACCTCAGCCTCAACGACCCGGCCGCCGGCGACACGTACATGCGGGTCACCGAGGGCTCCGTCTCCGCCCGCTTCCAGCAGCTGAGGCTCGGCATGGGGGAGGGGCTCGGCGGCCTGGTCGCCCAGACCGCCCGCCCCTACGTCACCGACGACTACTTCGACGACGCGCGCTTCCAGCACACCCGGACCATCGACACGGCCGTACGCGACGAGGGCCTCGTCGCCATCCTCGGCGTGCCGCTCAGCCTCGGCAGCCAGGTCATCGGCGTACTGTTCGCCGCCGACCGCAGGGCCAGGGTCTTCGAGCGCGAACAGGTCGCGCTGCTCGGCTCCTTCGCCGCGCACGCCGCCGTCGCCATCGACACCGCCAACCTGCTCGCCGAGACCCGCTCGGCCCTCGCCGAGCTGGAGCGGGCCAACGACATCATCCGCGAGCACAGCGCCGTCATCGAGCGGGCCTCCGAGGTCCACGACCGGCTCTCCGAACTGGTCCTGCACGGCGGCGGCGTCCACGACGTGGCCGAGGCCGTCTCCGAGGTCCTCGGCGGCACCGTCGAGTTCACCGAGTCCGGCGCCGGCTCCGCCCGCCGCGCCGGGGGCCACGCGGTCCGCGAGGGCGACGACTGGGTGGCCGCCGTCTCCGCCGGCGGTGAGACCCTGGGCGCCCTCGTGCTCCACGGGCAGCCCGACCTCGACCCCGTCGACCAGCGCACCCTGGAGCGCGCCGCCCTGGTGACCTCGCTGCTGCTGCTCGCCCGCCGTTCGGCCGGCGAGGCCGAGCAGCGGGTGCGCGGCGAGCTCCTGGACGACCTCCTCGACGCCCCCGACCGGGACCGCCGCCTGCTGCGCGAGCGCGCCGCCCGCCTCCGTACCGACAGCGAGGCCCCGCACGTCGTGCTCGCCGCCCGCATCGACGGGGCCGCGGACGGCGCCGCCGACAGCGACGCCGGCCGCCGGGAGAGCGCCGACCGCCAGCGGCTGTGGTCGGCCGCCTCGCACCTGGCCGCCACCCGTCACGGACTCGCCTCGGCACGCGACGGCGGTACGGTCCTGCTGCTGCCGCTCGGCCCGGGGGAGAGCGCCGCCGACCTCGCCCGCCAGACCGCCAGGAGCCTCGGCGGCGCGCTGCGCGAACCGGTCACCGTCGGCGCCTCCGCGCCCGTACGGACGCCCCTCGACCGCCCGGACCAGGTGGCCGTGGCGTACGCGGAGGCCCGCCGCTGCCTGGACGCGCTCGTCCTGCTGCACCGCTCGGGCCAGGGCGCGGCCGCCGAGGACCTCGGCTTCCTCGGCCTCCTCCTCGCCGACGGCCGGGACATCGACGGCTTCGTGGGCCGGACGATCGGGCAGGTCGTCGCGTACGACCGGAGCCGCGGCACCGACCTGGTCCGCACCCTGGACGCGTACTTCGCCAGCGGCATGAGCCCGGCCCGCACCAAGGACGAACTCCACGTCCACGTCAACACGGTGGCCCAGCGCCTGGAGCGCGTCGGCCGGCTCCTCGGCCCCGACTGGCAGTCCCCGGCCCGCGCCCTGGAGATCCAGCTGGCACTGCGCCTGCACGCCCTCTCGGACGCGGTCACCGGGAAGTGACGCACAAGGCCCTGTGCCCCGCTCATGATGAGCGGGGCACAGGGCTTCGCGAGGCGGATCAGACGTCGGCGCGGACGCGGGCGTCCTCGGCGGTCCGCTCGTCGGTCTCGCCGAGGTCCCGGTCCCGGGTCTCGCGGGCGCAGGCGATCGCGACGACCGTGAGCAGCGCGGCGGCGATCACGTACAGGGCGATCGGGGTCGAGCTGCCGTAGTCGGCGAGGAGCGCGGTCGCGATGAGCGGCGCGGGGGCCCCGGCGGCCACGGAGGAGAACTGGGCACCGATGGAGGCGCCCGAGTAGCGCATCCGGGTCGCGAACATCTCGGAGAAGAAGGCGGCCTGCGGCGCGTACATCGCCCCGTGCAGGACCAGACCGACCGTGACGGCGAGCAGCAGCGAGCCGAAGCCGCCGTGGTCGATCAGGAGGAAGAACGGGAACATCCAGGCGCCGACGCCGACCGCGCCGACCAGGTAGACGGGGCGGCGGCCGATCCGGTCGGAGAGCGCGCCCCAGGCGGGGATGACGGCGAAGTGGACGGCGGAGGCGATGAGGACGGCGTTGAGGGCGGTCTGCTTGCTCAGGCCGACCTGGGTCGTCGCGTACACGAGGATGAACGCGGTGATCACGTAGTACGAGATGTTCTCCGCCATGCGGGCGCCCATCGCGATCAGCACGTCCCGCCAGTGATGCTTCAGCACCGCGACCAGCGGCATCTTCTCGGCCTGTCCGGCGACCGCCTTGCGCTCCTCGGCGGCGGCGAGCGCCGCCTTGAAGACCGGTGACTCGTCGACCGAGAGCCGGATCCACAGGCCGACGACCACCAGGACGCCGGAGAGCAGGAAGGGAACGCGCCACCCCCAGGAGGCGAAGGCGGCGTCCGAGAGCAGCGCGGTCAGCGCGGACAGCACACCCGTCGCGAGCAGTTGCCCGGCCGGCGCCCCGGTCTGCGGCCAGGAGGCCCAGAACCCGCGCCGCTTCGCGTCCCCGTGCTCGGACACGAGCAGGACGGCGCCGCCCCACTCACCGCCGAGCGCGAAGCCCTGTACCAGGCGCAGCGCCGTGAGCAGCACCGGGGCGGCGGACCCCACGGTGGCATACGTCGGCAGCAGCCCGATCGCGAACGTCGCCCCGCCCATCATGAGCAGGCTCAGGACCAGCAGCTTCTTCCGCCCGAGCCGGTCCCCGTAGTGCCCGAAGACCAGCGCGCCCAGCGGCCGTGCGGCGAAGCCGACCGCGTAGGTCAGGAACGACAGCAGCGTCCCGACCAGCGGATCGGACTCCGGGAAGAACAGCTTGTTGAACACGAGGGCGGCGGCCGACCCGTACAGGAAGAAGTCGTACCACTCGATGGTCGTGCCGATCAGGCTGGCGGCGACGATGCGCTTGAGGGATCCGGGTGGCGTCGGAGCGGTTGTTGCGGCGGCCATGTGCACCACTTCCAGGCATGTGCGGGGACGTTTCGGTGTCGCCACACCGTAGGAAGGCGCAGGTCAGAGGCGTATGTGGTGGGACACCATAGTTCAGGGCGCTGGAGTGCGCTCCGCTGCTATGAGAGGCCGGGCCGACTGGGTGCTGGCCAACCTGCCCGATCGGCACCGCGTTCGCCGCCCGCACCGACGGACCACCTCCGGCGCGCCGGGCGGCGCGGTCAGCGGACGGCGTCCGAGTCCGGCTCGGTGCCGCCCTGGTCGAGGCGGAAGGGCGGGTAGGCGTCCGTCATCAGGCTCGCGTAGGCGGCGACGCGCAGGACCCAGCGGTTCAGTCCGGTGATCAGGTCGAACAGGTCACGCGGATACCGGTCGGTGAAGGCCACGGCGAAGCCGGCGAAGAGCGCGAGCCGGGTGACCAGGCCGCCGCTCCACCAGCCCCCCGGCGCGCATGCCGCCGGTGAAGAAGACGAGCGCGGTCGCGGCGGGCACGGGCCCGCCGGTTCCCGCCCGCGTGCGCAGGCGGGCCGGGAACGGCGGAACGTCCTCCCGGGTGCCGGGAGGGCGGAGCGGAGGCGGGTTCGTCTACTCCTCCGTGGGGCCGAGGTCGGGCGTGTCGCGGAGGTCGACGGTGCGGGCCCGGGGGCCGGCGTGGAGTTCCAGGACGACGATCTCGTTCGTCCCGGGGCGAAGGACGGGAGCCGGGACGTAGAGCGAGCGCTGGGGGCCGCGGGACCAGTAGCGGCCGAGGGCGAAGCCGTTGACCCAGGCGTTGCCCTTGGTCCAGCCGTCGAGGTGGAGGAAGGTGTCGGCCGGCTCGGTGACCTCGAAGGTGCCCCGGTGGAAGGCCGGGCCGACCGGGGTCGTCGTGGTGGCCGAGAAGGGAACGTCCGCCGGCGTGGTGAGCGGGAGCGACCGGTTCGTCCAGGACGACGGCTCGACGCCGTCGACGAGGACCGCGCCGAGAAGCCCCTTGCGGTCGTGGATGCCTTGGCCGTAGTTCACCCGACCCTGGTTCTCCACCAGGATCGAGAGCACGCTGCCGGCACGGGGGGCCGTGAAGGACAGCGCGTGCTCGTGGTTCTCCCTCTCCAGGACGCCCACCGGCTGTCCGTCGACGAAGACCTGGGCGCGGTCGCGGACCTGCTCGATCTCCAGCAGCGCGGGGCCGCGCAGGGTCAGGGTGGTCTCGTAGAGGACGAAGCCGAAGTCCTGCTCCAACTCCTCCATGGTCAGCGGCCGCCGGGAGTCGATGGCCGGTGCCGGCGTGGCCGCGCTCGGCAGCAGCTCGGCGCTCTCCGTCAACGCGACCGCCGGGACGGCCAGCTTGGTGCCCGGAGCGGGGACGGGACCGCTCGGCACGGGCGCGTACTTGGCGATGATGTCGCGGAACGCGGTGTACTTCGGCGTCGGGTCGCCGGCCTCGTCGAGCGGGGCGTCGTAGTCGTAGGAGGTGACGGTGGGGCGGTAGGTGTGCTTGTCGTTGGCGCCGTTGGTGAAGCCGAAGTTGGTGCCGCCGTGGAACATGTAGAGGTTGACCGAGGCGCCGGTGGCGAGGGCCTCGTCCAGCTCGCGGGCGGCGTCGTCGGGGTCGCGGACCACGTGGCGGGCGCCCCAGCGGTCGAACCAGCCGATCCAGAACTCCGTCGTCATCAGCGGCCCCTCGGGGCGCTGCGCGCGCAGAGCGGTCAGGTGGTGGGCCGAGCGGCTGCCGAAGTTGGCGGTGGCGAGGACGCCGGGCAGGGCGCCCCGCTCCAGGTCGACCGGCTGGTCGCAGGTGAAGAGGGGGACGTCGACGCCGCAGCGGCGGAGCGAGTCGGCGATGTGTTCCAGGTAGGCGGTGTCGTCGCCGTAGGCGCCGTACTCGTTCTCCACCTGTACGGCGAGGACCGGGCCGCCCTGTGAGGCGAGGTACGGCCGGAGCGGGGTGAGGAGGCGGTCGAAGAAGTCGTCCACCGCGGCCAGGAACCGGGGGTCGCGGGAGCGCAGCCGTATGTCCGGCTCGGTGAGCAGCCACGAGGGCAGACCGCCGCCCTCCCATTCGGCGCAGATGTACGGGCCCGGCCGGAGCAGCACGTACAGGCCCTCGGCGGCGGCGAGTTCGAGGAATCGGGGGAGGTCCAGTCCGCCGTCCAGTACGAAGCGGTCGGGGCGGGGCTGGTGGAGGTTCCAGGGGACGTAGGTCTCGACGGTGTTGAGTCCCATGAGCCGGGCTTTGCGGAGCCGGTCCTGCCACTGGCCGGGGTGGACACGGAAGTAGTGCAGTCCGCCGGACAGGAAGCGGAAGGGCCGGCCGTCGAGCAGGAATCCGGCCTGGTCCATCTGGAGATCGGGCATGCGCTGTGTGCTCCTGTACGTGAAGGGGTCGTGCGGGGCCTGGACGTAGCCTCAAGGCGTTTGCGCAAACACGCAGGGTGTGGCGATCCCTGCCCACGGGCGCGCGGGGCGGAGGCGCGACGCGGCTCCGCCCCGCGGTGCACGGGCCTACTTGTTGACGGTGAAGCCCTGGTCGTTGCCGTACTTGACGCTGACGTCCTGCCAGGCCTTGAGGCCGTCGGAGAGCTTGGTGGGGGAGACGTAGGCCTTGCCGGCGGTGTCGTTGAAGACGGAGTTGGCGTAGACCTGGAAGGGCAGGTAGGACCAGTCCTTGCCGACGTTGCGGGCGGATTCGGCGAAGATCTGGTTGGCCCGCTGGCCGCCGAAGTAGGGGAACTCGGTGTTGAGGAACGCCTCGGATTCGAGGTCGGCGCGGGTGGCGGGGAAGGCTCCGGCGGCGACGCGACTGCCGGCGCCGGTGCCGGTGGTGGCGAACTCGGTGAAGGCGTAGGCGAGTTCCTTGTTCTTGGCGGCCTTCGGAATGGCGAGGGAGCTGCCGCCGTTCTCGGCGCTGGTCTTGTCGCCCTTGGTCCACTGGGGGAGGGGGGCGACGCGCCAGTCGCCGGAGGCGGAGGCGACGCCGGAGGTGAAGTTGGCGGGCATCCAGGCGCCGATGGAGAGGGTGGCGATGGAGCCGTCGGCGAGTCCCTTGTACCAGGCGTCGCTCCAGGAGCTGACGGGCGCGAGGAGCTTCTCGTCGAGGAGCTTCTGCCAGGTGCCGGTGTACTTCTGGGCGCCTTCGTCGCCGAAGTCGATGGTGACGTCGGTGCCCTGGGTCTTGTAGGGGCGGCCGCCGGCCTGCCAGATGAGGCTGGTGGTGGCGCCGGCGTCGCCGGTGTCGTTGGTGATGAACAGCTTCGGGTCGGCCTTGTGGAGGGTGCGGGCGGCCTCCACGTACTCGTCCCAGGTGGTCGGCACCTTGACGCCGTGCTTGTCGAAGACCTTCTTGTTGTAGAAGAACGCCATCGGGCCGGAGTCCATGGGCAGGGCGTAGATCGCCTTGTCCTCGGTGACCGCGGTCCACGGGCCCGTGGTGAAGCTGGTGGCGTACCGCTGGGCGCCGTAGGGGGAGAGGTCCTCGACGGTCTTGCCGGTGGTGAACTGGCCGAGGGCGTAGTACTCGACCTGGGCGACGTCGGGGGCGCCGGAGCCGGCCGCGATGGCGTTCTGCAGGGCGGTGTACTGCTTGTCGCCGGTGCCGGCGTTGACGAGTTCGATGTCGACCTTGGGGTACTTCTTCTCGAAGTCCTCCGCCACCTTCTTCAGGGTGGGTTCCCAGGCCCACACGGTCACCTTGCCGCCCTTCTCCAGTGCGGCCGCGACGTCCTTCGGGCCGCTGTCGGAGGCCCCCGCGTCCGAGGCGTCGGAACCGCAGGCCGTGACGGTCAGCGTGAACGTGGTGAGTGCGGCGAGTGCGCCGAGCAGTCTGCGGGCGGTGTGCGTGCGCATGAAGGTGCTCCTGGTCGGTGGGGTGAGGAGGGAGGGACTTCGGGGAGGGAAGGCGGCGGATCAGGTGGGGGCCGTCATTCCTTGACGCTGCCGGCGGCCAGGCCGGACTGCCAGTACCGCTGGAGGAGGAGGAAGACGGCGACGATCGGGACGATCGTGAGGAGGGAGCCGGTGATGATGAGGTCGAAGACGGCCTCGCCGCCGGCGGTCTGGGCCTGGGCGTTCCAGGCGTTCAGTCCGAGGGTGAGCGGGTACCAGTCGGGGTCCTTGATCATGATCAGCGGCAGGAAGTAGTTGTTCCAGGTCGCGACCATCGAGAACAGCAGGACGGTGACGATGCCGGGCGTCAGCAGGGGCAGGGCGATCCGGAGGAAGGTGCGGAGCTCCCCGGAGCCGTCGATGCGCGCGGCCTCCAGGAGTTCTGTGGGGACGGCCTCGGCGGCGAAGACCCACATGAGGTAGAGGCCGAAGGGGGAGATCAGCGACGGGATGATGACCGCCCACGGGGTGTTGGTCAGGCCCATTCCGCTGAACATGAGGAAGGTGGGCACCGCGAGGGCGGTGCCGGGGACGGCGACGGCTCCGATGACGACCGCGAAGATCGCTTTGCGGCCGGGGAAGTCGTACTTGGCGAGGGCGTAGCCGCCGAGGACCGCCAGCACGGTGGCGCCGCCCGCGCCGGCGAAGACGTACAGCAGGGTGTTGAGGAACCAGCGGACGAAGACGCCGTCGTCGTAGGTGAGGGTGCGGGTGATGTTGTCCCACAGGTTGACGTCGTCGGCGAACCAGAGTCCGGAGGAGTCGAGCAGGCCCTTCTGGTCCTTGGTGGCGTTGATCAGCAGCCAGGCCAGTGGCAGCAGGGTGTAGACGAGGACGAGACCGGTGACGAGGGTCAGCGGGATGCTGGGGCGGGGGTGGAGCGGCGTGTGCGGGAGGCGCTTGCGCTTCGCGGCGGAGGCCCGGGCGGGGGCCGGCCGGGGCGTGTCGGCGGGGCCTCCGGCCGTGGCGGTGGTGAGGGGGGTGGTCATCGGCTCAGCCCTTCCGCATGCCGCGCGGCTGGACCGTGTACGCGATGATCGCGGTGATCACGCCCATCACGATCGCGACGGTCGCCGCGTAGTTGTGCTGCTGCCCGGCGAAGGACAGCGAGTAGGTGTAGAGGTTCGGGGTGAAGTCGCTGGTGATGGCGTTGGGTGCGAGCTTCTGCAGGATGCTCGGCTCGTTGAAGAGCTGGAAGCTGCCGATGATCGAGAAGATCGTGGCGATGACGAGGGCGCTGCGGATGGCCGGGAGCTTCACCGAGCGCACCACCCGCCACTCGCCGGCGCCGTCGATCGCCGCGGCCTCGTACAGCGAGCGGGGGACGACCTTGAGGGCGGAGTAGAAGATGAGCATGTTGTAGCCGACGAACTCCCAGGTCACGATGTTGCCGAGGGAGGCGAGGACCAGGGACGGCGACAGCGGGTCCGGGAGAGCGACTCCGAAGGCGTCGTCGACGTTGCCGACGAGCCCGAACTGCGTGCCGTACATGAAGCCCCAGATCAGGCTGGCGACGACGGCGGGGACCGCGTACGGAAGGAAGATCGAGACCCGGAAGAACGCCGTGCCGTACAGCCGCCCGCTGTCGATCGCGAGGGCGACGAGGAGGGCGATGCCGAGCATGACCGGCACCTGGACCAGGAGGAAGAGTCCGACCCGGGTCAGTCCCTCCCAGAAGCGGGGGTCGGTGAGCGCCTCGGTGTAGTTGTCGAGGCCGACGAAGGACGTGCCGCCGATGAGCCGGTCCCGGAAGAAGCTCAGGTAGAGGGCGTAACCGATCGGCGCCAGGAACACCAGGCCGAAGACCGCGACGAACGGGCCGGCGAAACCCCATCCCACCCAGGCTTCCTTGCGGAGGCGGAAACGGGCTCGTGGGCGAGGCGGTGGGGCCGCCTGTGCCGACGTCGACAGGAGCGTCATGGTGGTTCCTTGCGTCGATGACCGAGCGGTCGGGAGACGGGGAGCGAAGGGGTGGGGCCTGTGGCCGGGAACCGCCCCGGTGAGAGGCTGACCGACGAGGAATGTTTACGCAATCATCGGTAATGTGATGGTGACATTCCCGCTGGGGGCCGTCAAGCACGAACTGGCAGTGAATGAGAGGGATTCGAGTGACTGAACAGAACGCGACCGGCCGGCCGGCGGCCGAGGGCGCCGGCCGACGGGGGACGCGAACCAGACCGCGCCGCGTCTCCATGGCGGACGTCGCCCAGCGCGCGGGGGTCTCCTCGCAGACGGTGTCCCGCGTCTCCAACGGCGACGCGGCCGTCATCGAGGCGACCCGCCAGAGGGTCCTCGACGCGATGAAGGAGCTGGGCTACCGCCCCAACAGTGCGGCCCGCGCCCTGAAGCGTGGTGACTTCCGGGCCATCGGCGTCATCATCGGAGGGCTCACCAGCACGGGCAACGTCCGCACGCTGGATGCCGTCACCGGCTCGGCGTCCCGCGCCGGCTACGCGGTCACCCTCATCCCGCTCGACGCGCCCACGCAGGAGAACGTCAAGGGGGCGTTCACCCGCCTCGACGAGCTGGCGGTCGACGCCGTCGTACTGATCATGGAGGTGCACCTGCTGGACGCCATGGCCCTCACCCTGCCGCCGCACGTCAAGGTGGTCGTCGTGGACTCGGACGCCACAGGACGCTTCCCGGTGGTGGACACCGATCAGCGGCAGGGCGCCCGCTCCGCGGTCCGGCACCTGATCGGGCTCGGCCACGGCACGGTGTGGCACGTCGCGGGCCCGGAGGAGTCCTTCGCCGCAGGCCGTCGCGCCGAGGCGTGGGAGGCGACGCTGCGCGAGGAGGGGTGCCCCGTGCCTCCCGTGCTGCGCGGGGACTGGGCCCCCGAGTCGGGTTACGAGGCGGGCCTGAGGCTCGCCGAGGAGGACTCCTGCACGGCGGTGTTCGTGGCCAACGACCAGATGGCGCTGGGGGTGTTGCGGGCCTTCCACGACCGGGGCGTGCGCGTCCCCGAGGACGTCAGCGTCGTCGGCTTCGACGACGTCCCCGAGGCGGCGTCCTTCATCCCGCCGCTGACGACGATCCGTCAGGATTTCGCCGAGGTCGGAGCGTTGTGCGTCGACGCCGTCCTGCGGGAGCTGGCGGGCGAGACGGTGACGGGGGTGCAGCTCGTGGCGACCACCCTGGTGGAACGGGACAGCACGGCGTCCCCCGGTCCGCGCGGGCGGGAGCGCTGAGACCGCACGGCCGGAGAGCAGGGCGGAAGGCGAATCGGCTTTCCGGGCGGGGGAGTTGCGCGGCCGGCCCGCGGGTGGCGGCGCGGACGGGACGGCTTCAGGCCCTGGCGCCCGGCCGCGGCGGAGCCGTGCTCGAACGCACCACGAGGACGGGTTCCACCGCCCTGCGGCGCGGTCCGTCCGTACGGCCTTCGATCTGGTCGAGCAGCAGCGCGACGCAGTGCTTGCCGACCACCTCGAAGTCCTGGTGCACCGTCGTCAGGGGCGGATGGAGGTACGCGGCTTCGGCGATGTCGTCGAAACCGGCCACGCTGACGTCGCCGGGCACGCTCTTGCCCGCCTCGTGCAGGGCGCGCATCAGACCCATCGCCATCTGGTCGTTCGCGGCGAAGACGGCCGTCACCTCCGGCCGCCGGGCGATGTCGAGGCCGGCCCGGTACCCCGACCTCGCCGACCAGTCCCCGTACATCACCGGTGGGACGGGCGCGCCCGCGTCCGTCAGGGTCCGCTGCCAGGCCTCGGCGCGCCGGCGCGCGGCGAAGGAGTCGGGCGGGCCGGCGAGGTGCCGGACCGTACGGTGGCCGAGGCCGAGCAGGTGGGAGACGACGCTGTGGGAGCCGTGGGCCTGGTCGAAGTCGACGTTGGGGTAGCGGTGGCCGGTGTCGCCGTCGGCGACGACCACCGGCATCGACGGCGGCAGGCGCAGCGACGGGGTGTCGAGCATCTGTGACTCGATCAGCACGATGCCGTCCACGGACTGCAGCATCAGGTGCTGGAACGCATGGCGCACGGCGGCCTCGGTCTGGGCCCGTACACCCATGAAGTTCACGGAGAAGTCGGCCTCGCGAGCGGCGTCGGCGATCGCCCCGAGCGTACGGGCGTTGCCGTGCGCGCCCACGTCGAAACTGACCACGCCCAGCGCCCCGAAACGGCCGGTGACCAGCGCGCGGGCCGCCGTGTTGGGGCGGTAGCCGAGCGTCTGCATGGCGGAGAGCACCTTCTCGCGGGTGGCGGAGTCGACGTTCTGCCGGTTGTTCGCCACCCGGGAGACCGTCTGCGAGGAGACGCCCGCCATCGTGGCGACGTCCGCCATGGACGGCCACTGGCGGGCCGGTCGTGAGCGGGGCGACCGTGTTCTGTTGTCCGTCGCCATCGCATGACCTTCCGTCCTCGGACATCGAGGGCCGCCCGTGCGGGCGGCCCTCGATGTTGGCGTAAACATAGCAGCCGGTCAAACTTCGGTGGATCGCGTCCGAATCCTTGACAGCCCCTGCCGCCCCTCCCACACTCTCGTCCCAAGCACTCGTGTTAACGCGAACACGACAAGGCGACACCTTCCTGTAACGGGGTGACCACCTTCCGTCGGTGACGCCGGGCCCCTCCGGCGACCGCCTCCTGTTCGGCATGCGCTCCCACGAGCGCGCTCCCCGCAGCCGCAGCCGCAGGCACCCGCACCGGAGGTACGCCCCCGCCTGCCCCGTCCGCCACGCCAGACACCCCCCCGACCGCGAGGTACGCGATCATGCGACGCACATCCTCGGGAACGGCCACCGTGCTCACTGCGCTCTGTGCCGTTCTCCTGTCCCTGCTGGGCACCGCCGGCACGGCCCATGCCGCGACCGTGACCGTCACCAACGCCACCCAGTTCACCGACCCGGCGGGCGACCCCGTCCACGCCCACGGTGGCGGGGTCGTCAAGGTCGGCTCGTACTACTACTGGTTCGGCGAAGACCGCAACGCCGACAACAGCTTCCGGTACGTCTCGGCCTACCGCTCGACGGACCTGAAGACGTGGGAGTTCCGCAACCACGTTCTCAGCCAGGCGACCGATCCGGAGCTCCAGGGCGCCAACATCGAGCGTCCCAAGGTCATGTACAACGCCTCGACCGGCCAGTTCGTGATGTGGATGCACAAGGAGGGGAGCGCCTCCGACTACTCCGAGGCGCGGGCCGCGGTCGCGGTCTCCTCGACCGTCGACGGCGACTACACCTGGCGCGGCAGCTTCCGTCCGCTCGGCAACATGTCCCGGGACATCACCACGTTCGTCGACACCGACGGCACCGGCTACATGATCTCCGCCGCGAACGAGAACGCCGACCTGCACGTCTACCGACTGACCCCGGACTACACCGACATCGCGGCGCAGGTGCAGAAGCTGTGGGCCGGGCAGTCGCGGGAGGCACCCGCGATGTTCAAGCGCGACGGCGTCTACTTCCTGCTCACCTCCGGCGCCACCGGCTGGGGACCCAACCAGCAGAAGTACGGCACCGCCACCAGCGTCACCGGCACCTGGAGCGGCCTGCAGGACATCGGCGACTGGAACACGTACGGGACCCAGACCGCGTACGTCCTCCCCGTCCAGGGCACCTCCGGCACCTCGTACCTCTACATGGGCGACCGCTGGGGCAACTCCATGGGCGGCACGGTCCAGGACTCCCAGTACGTCTGGCTCCCGCTGAAGTTCCCCACCGACACCACCATGACCATGGACTACTACCCGCAGATCACCGTGGACACGGCCGCCGGCACGGTGCAGGGCCTCGGAACGTGGGAGACGCTGACCGCCTCGCACAGCGGCAAGTGCGCCGACGTCGCCGACCGTTCCACCGCCGACGGCGCCGCCCTCATCCAGTGGAGCTGCGCCCACAGCGTCAACCAGCAGTTCTGGCTGAAGTCCGCCGGCAGCGGCCGGGTGCAGATCGTGGCCCGGTACAGCGGCAAGTGCCTCGCCGCCCGCGACGGGTCGAACGCCGACGGCGCGGCGATCGTCCAGTACTCCTGCAACGGCACGGCCGCCCAGCAGTGGAAGGTGGGCGGCTCCGGCAGCACCGTGCAGCTGTCCGCCGTCCAGAGCGGCAAGTGCCTCGACGTCACCAACACGTCCACGAGCGACGGCACGCCCCTCATCCAGTGGAGCTGCAACAGCGGCGCCAACCAGAAGTGGCTCCGCACGGCCGCCTGACCGCGGCCCGGACCGCATCGGGCAGGCCCCGGCCCCGCGTCGTGGCCTGCCCCGTCCTCGACCGTTCGTCCCGCCCACCGGGCCGCGCCGGCCCTTCGCCGGCGGCCCCCTCGGCGATCAACGATCCACTCAGGGAGACCGACCATGTCCTCCACCCGTGAACGACCCCCGAACCGCATGCCCAGGAGCGGCGCGGTCCTGGGCACCGCCGCCGTGGCCGCGCTCCTCGCCACCGGCCTCACACCCGTGACCCCCGCGGCGGCCGAGAGCACCGGGCAGGCGGTGACCGTCCGGCCCGACCCCAGTTACCAGCAACAGCCGTTCCAGGGCTGGGGCACGGCGCTCGCCTGGTTCGCAAACGTCACCGGAGGCTGGCCGGACGCCCAGCGCAACGCGCTCGCCGACGCCCTCTACGGCGCGGACGGCCTTGGCTTCACCATCGCCCGCTACAACATCGGCGGCGGCGACAGTTCCGAGACCACCCCCTACATGCGGCCCGGCGCCGCCGTGCCCGGCTGGTGGAACCGGCCCGGGCCCGAATCCCCCGACTGGTGGGACCCGGACAACCCCACCCACTGGAACCCGAACGCCGACGCCGCACAGCGCTGGTGGCTCACCGCCGCCAAGGCGAGGGGCGCCGACACCTTCGAGGCGTTCTCCAACTCCGCGCCGTACTTCATGACGAACAGCGGTCTCGTCTCCGGAGCGCAGGACCCCGGCAAGGACAACCTCCGCTCGGACCAGTACGAGCGGTTCGCCGCGTACCTCTCCGGAGCACTGCAGCGCGCGCAGACCGCCACCGGCGTCACCTTCGACTCCCTTTCCCCCGTCAACGAGCCGGGCACCGACTACTGGCGCGCCGGCGGACGGCAGGAAGGCTCCCACTGGGACCCCGCCTCACAGGCCCGCATGATGACCACCATGCGGGCCCGGCTGAACGCCGACGGCATCACCACCCCCCTCGCCGCCATGGACGAGACCAACCCGAACGTCTTCCGCAACGACTGGGACAACTACGACACGGCTGCCAAGTCCGCGGTCGGCAGGCTCAACACCCACACGTACGGCACCAACGGCCGTACCGGCGTCCGGGACATCGCCAAGGGGACGGCCACCCCGCTGTGGATGTCCGAGGTGGACATCGGCGGCAGCGTCGGGCAGAGCTTCACCGACATGAGCCCCGCCCTCGACCTCGCCCGGCACGTCAACGAGGACTTCCGCGAGCTGGAACCCCGCGCCTGGGTCCTCTGGCAGGCGGTCGAGGACTACGAGAACATGACCCCGGCGCACGAGAACTCCAACTGGGGCCTCATCCAGACCGACTTCACCCCCGCCGACGCCGCCACCGAACCCCTCCGCAAGAACAAGAAGTACTGGGCGATGGCGAACTACACCAAGTTCGTCCGTCCGGGCGCCCGCGTCATCAACACCGACGACGCCGACACCTTCGCCGCCCTGCGACCGGCCGGACAGGGCGCGGTCGTCGTCCACACCAACCCCACCGGTGAGCCGCAGCGGCTCACCCTGAACCTCGCCGGGTTCCAGTCCGTGGGCACGGGGGCCGTACAGCGCTACACCACCGACGGCACCAAGGACCTGCAGCGCGAGAGCGACCTCACCCCCGCCGGAAGGACGCTCACCGCGACCGTGGGCCCGGGCTCCGTCACCACGTTCGTCCTGCCCGGAGCGACGGGCGTGAACGCCTCCGACACCACGGCTCCCACCGGCGCCGCGCGGCAGCTGCTCAACGACAACAGCGGCAAGGCCCTCGCCGTCGCCACGAGCAACGGCCGGAGCGCACTGGTCCAGCGCACCTCAAGCCCCGGCACCGCGGCGCAGCAGTGGACGTTCACCAAACTCGCCACGACCGACTGGGGCAGCACCGCGGCCTACCGCATCACGAGCGTCGCCGACGGCAAGGCGCTCGCGGCCCAGGGCGACGGCCTCGCCCTGGTGGCCCCGGGCACCTCGGCCGAGCAGAAATGGATGCTGTCCACCACGGGAGACGGTCACCACACCCTCGTCAACAGCGCCGGCGGCAAGCTCCTGGACGTCAGCGGCGAGTCCACCGCCGACGGCGCGCCCGTCGGCGTCTACCGTCCGACGACCGGGGCCAACCAGTCCTGGACCCTCCGCCTCGTCGCCGCCGACACGTGGACGCCCCTGCGCATGCGGCACAGCGGCAAGTGCCTGGACGTGAGCGGCGCCTCCCCCGCGGACGGGGCCCAGGTCGTCCAGTACACCTGCGGCGGCGCGACCAACCAGCAGTGGTCCATGCGCCCCACCGGCGGCGGCTACGTCAACGTCGTCGCCCGGCACAGCGGCAAGTGCCTCGACGTCACCAACGAGTCGACCGCCGACGGCGCGACCGTCTTCCAGTACGGCTGCAACGGCGGCGCCAACCAGCAGTGGTCGGTGCACAGGTCGTCCGACGGCTACCTCACCCTGCTGGCCCGCCACAGCGGCAAGTGCCTGGACGTGAGCGGAGCCTCCACGGCGAACGGCGCCGAGGCCGTCCAGTACGCCTGCGGCACGGTCACCAGCCAGCAGCTCACCACCTCCTAAAAGGATCGGCCGGTGGTCCGGCTCCCCTGCTGAGCGTCAGCGCGAGCCTGCCCGGTCCTGGCCCGTCTTCCAGTGGACGTGCCGCTTCGTGCCCGCCCGGGTGGGCACCGGCTCAGGCTCGGCCTCGGCGGCCACGCTCATCGGTCCCGCGCCGACCGTCGTGATGCCCATGACCCGGTCGGTCTCGGTGTCGACATGGACCGCGGAGTGCGAGCCGAGGCCGGTGGCCACGTACAGCTGCCGCCCCTCGTAGCCCAGCGCGAGACCCTCCGCGCCCCCGGGGACGCGGAAACTCCGCGCGACGGTGCCGACCGAGGTGTCGATGACCGACACCTCGTCGTTGCCGAAGCCGGCACTCACGTACACCGACGCCCCGTCGGGCGCCACGGCCAGCGACTCCGCGCCGGCCTCGACCGGCACGGAGTCGAGGACGGTGGCCGCACGGGCGTCGAGGACGGACACGTACTCGGTCCCGTTGCCCGTGCTCACGTACGCCAGCGAGCCGTCCGGGCTGACGGCCACGTCGTAGGCGGCCATGTCCGTGCCCAGCGGAACGGTCGCCACGACCCGGCCGGGGGCGGCGGCGATCACCGACACGCTGCCGGACAGCAGGTTGGCGACGTAGACGCGCCTCCCGTCGGGGGAGACCGCAACGCCCTTGGGGAACGAGCCGACCCGGACCGTGCGTACGACCCGGTCGCGGCGGGTGTCGATGATCGAGACCGTGCCGGAGTCGGCATTGGTGACGTAGGCGCGCCGGCCGTCCCGGCTGACGGCGACGCCCTCGGGCCGGTCGCCGACCCGGATGGTGCCGACCACCTTGGCCCGGGCGGTGTCGAGGACGGTGACCGTGCGCGAGCCGCTGCCGCCGGTCACGTAGGCGCGGTGCCGCTGCCAGGAGACGGCCACGTCGGCCGCGCCGGCCGGCACCGCCACCGTGTGGGTGACCTTCTTGTCGTCGGTGTCGAGGAACGACACGGTCCTGGCGGTGGCGTTGGACACGTAGGCGCGGTCGGACGCCGGCACGTCGTGCGGCGGCCGCGGCGTCGCCGTCGCGGGCGCGGCGGCCGTCGAGGCGGCGGCGGCCACGACGGCCACGGCCGCGCGGAGCCACCGGACGGACCGACGGCGGGGGGCTTCCTGAACGTCGCGTGCCGGCACGGGGGGCCTCCAAGGGGGCAGCGATCGGGCAGCCCCCGGCACGGGTGCGGGAGCGCATGGGTCCTGTCCTTCTTTCCGCACCGGGCGGGAGGCGAGACCGAAGGACACGCCTTGTCGCCCGACCGGCCGACGCCACGGGCCCCGACCGAGTGAATGCGGTGCCTCGCGGACCGCGGTCCGGCCGCGCTGGCCCGCCCCGGCCGCCGGCCGCCCGTACGTTCCCGAGGGTGCCTCCGTCCACCCGTCTCCTGGCCGACGCCCTCGACCGGCCGCAGCGGAGGCTGAAAGGACCCGTGCCATGCCTGTGCTCGCATCCGCCGGACGACGCCGCGGCTTCCAGCTCGCCGGCGCCGCCGTGGCGCTCGGCGCCCTGTCGGCGGCCCTCGGCGTGCCCACCGCCGCCCACGCCGACCTGCCCGGCGCCTCGCCGGTACTCACCCGGGCCCCCTACCTCACGGATCTGACGCCCACCTCCACCCGGGTGACGTGGGCGACCACCACCCGCAGCCGGCAGACCGTGAAGTACGGGCCGCTCGGCAACTGCACGGCCAACTCCGTCACGTCCGCCGCCCTCGGCACCACCATCACCGTCAACGGCGTCACCGAGTACACCAACTCGGTGACCGTGCCGAACCTCAGCCCCGACACCCCGTACTGCTACCGGGTCTACACCGGCGACGCCACGCCCATCGACCTGCTCGGCACCAACCCCTCGCCCGAGTTCACCACGATGGTTCCGGACGGCTCGCCGACGCCCTTCACCTTCGCGGTGCTCGGCGACTGGGGCGACACCACCAGCAACGGCGTCAACAGCGGCGCGGTCAACCAGGACCAGGCCAACGTGATGTCCCGGCTGGCCGCCAGCGGCGCCCGTTTCGCGCTGTCCACCGGAGACGTGGCCTACCCCAGCGGCAGCCAGACCAACTACGGCGACCTCCAGCAGTCCGGCGTCAACATCAGCGCGGTCTTCGCGCCCGAGTACTACGCCGCGCCAGGCCAGAAGGTGCCGATGTTCGCCGTCAACGGCAACCACGGCCGCAACACCACCCTCCTGCCGACCTGGCCGGAGAGCGCCGTCACCGCGGCCTCGAACGGTGTCTACTCCCAGGTCAGCTACCCGTCGTTCTTCGGCAGCACCCCCGCGTCCTACCCGACGACGTACTACGCCTTCACCAGCGGCGGAGTCCGGTTCTACATGCTCGACACGTCCTGGAGCGACAGCAACACCGGCACCGCCGACGGGAACAACTGCCAGGGCACCGACCACTGCGCCATCTACCAGGTGGACGCGGCCGCACACTGGGCGACCACCTCGGCCGAGTACCAGTGGCTCCAGCAGGACCTCGCCGCGCACCCGGGCGGCGTCAAGGTGGCCGCCTTCCACTTCCCCCTGCGCTCCGACGACCCGACCGAACCGGACGACGACTACCTGAAGAACAACGTGGGCAGCACCAACACCCTGGAGCAGCTGCTGCACGACAACGGCGTGAACCTGGCCTTCAACGGCCACTCCCACATCTACCAGCGCAACGTCGCCCCGCCCGGAGGCGTGCCGAGCTACGTGACCGGCGGCGCCGGCGCCAAGCTCAGCTCGATCGGCGGCCACGGCTGCTCCCCGACGGACGCCTACGCCCGCGGCTGGTCCTACAGCTCCAACGTGGGCAAGCGCTGCCCCACCTCGGTACCGATCCCGGCCGCCGACGCCAACGTGCACCACTTCCTGCTCGTCACGGTCAACGGCTCGACGCTGACGGTGACCCCGACGGACTCCCTCGGCAACACCTTCGACGCACAGACCTACGACTTCTCCGCCGACGGCACCGCGCCGTCCGCGCCGTCCTCGCTCACGGTGACCCGGTCCGCCTCCACCACCATGAAGCTGACGTGGGGCGCGGCAACCGACAACCGGCGGGTCGCGACGTACGACGTGTACCGCAACGGAAACTACGTGGCCACCGTCCCCCAGGAGGTGCGCACCTTCAGTGACAAGACGGCCGTGTGCCCCGCTTCCTACACCTACGAGGTCAGGGCGCGCGATCTGGCCGGGAACACCGCCGCGAGGTCCGGCGCGGTGACCTGCTGACCGCTGGTCCGGGGCCCGTCCGCCGCTCCGCGGCCGGCGCGGGCCCCGGACCCGCCGTGCGCCGCAGGCGGCGCACCGCGAGCGGGGTGATCAGCAGCATGGGGGCGGCCAGGCCGGCGAACGCCCAGTAGGCGCGGGAGGGGTCCGGCGAGGCTGCGGAACGGCGGGGGCTGTTCCCGGACGGGGCGGTCGTGGGGTCGCCGAGACCGTCACCCGACGCGACGGTGGCGGGGACGCCGCGCAGCTCGCGCAGCACCTGCAGATAACGGTCTCCGTTGTCGCGGGAGGGCTCGACATGGGTGTTCTCGGAGAACTCGTTCCAGCTGATCAGCCCGATGACCTCCGGCGAGGACCGGAGCGCGGCCGAGTACTCGGCCGCCAGCGTCGCACCGTTCCGGCGGGGGACGGGCTCGGAGCCCCCGACGAGCCGGGCGTCGAAGCCGGGCGCGCAGGGAGCCAGCCAGATCTTGTGGTCGGCGTGCACGGCCCGCGCCATGTCCTGGAGCTTCTCGGCGTAACGGGGAGTGGTCTCGGGATCGGGCGAGGACCAGTAGTAGGCGTCGCCGTCGGTGACGTCGGCGATCCGCCGGTAGCCGTCGACGTTCTTCTCGCTGGCCAGCACCCGCAGTTCGCCGCGGACGCCGGAGGTGACGCGGGCGACGTCGTCGTGCGAGTAGCGCCAGGTGCCGCTCCAGACCGTCAGCGGGCGGCCGCCGACGCGCAGCATGGCGGGGCTGTCGGCGAAATGGTCCCGGAAGTACCCGAAGTCGGCGGCGACCTGGGCGACGGGCAGCGGGCGGCGGTAGAAGTCCAGGCTCTGGTAGATCAGGGCGAGCTTGAAGTCCCGGGCCTCGGCGGCGTCGACCAGCGCGCGCAGCCGCCGGTCGTTCACGGTGCCGTGCTTCCACCCGACGATGAACCCGTCGATCCCCGCGGACTTGGCCTCGGTGATCTGGCGGTCGATCACCGCCGCGTCGCCGCTGGAGTACGGGCCGGCGAGCGGCAGGTCGGTCTTGGCCCGCTGCCAGGAACCGGCGCTGAACCACTGGTAGTAGTAGGCGAGCAGCGGCGGACGCGAGCTGTCGTCGGCGGGTGCGACGGGGAGCCGGGGGCCGGGTGACGTGGCACCGGTGCCCGGCAGGCACAGCAGCAGCGCCGCGAGGAGCGCGTGGAGCAGCCTCATCGGGGGGCCGCCCCGGGCGGTGACGGGTCGTGCGCCTCCCCGGCTCCCCCCGGCCGCTCGGACCGCCCCGGTGGCACGGCCCCGTCCGGCGTCACGGGCTCACGCGGCTCCATGGCTTCCTGCCGCGCCCCGGCGCCGGGCGCCGGACCCGCGGCGGTGCGGCGGGCCCGGCTCCGGAACCTCAGCCGGATCGCGACCGGCACCCCGACGAGCACCAGTCCGACGGCGGTGAGGACGAGCACGTCGGCCCGGCTGATCACCGTCAGATCGGCCGTGACCGCCTGGGACAGCTGCACCTCGCGCGGGCTCGTGCTGCCACCGGGGGCCTTGACCTCGACGCTGTACCGGCCCCGCGGCAGGTGGGTCAGGACGGCGGTGTGGTCCGGCCCGAGCGGCACCGTCTGCGCCTTCCCGTTCGGGCCGGTGACGGTCGCCTGCTTGCCCGCCGCCGAGCCGAACAGCGCGTCGTGGGCGGTGACGGTCAGGTCGTGGAAGGCGCCGGTGAAGGTCACGTGCCGGTCCGTGTCCGGCCGGAAGCCCTGCCGTCCGGCGTCGGCGATCTCTGCGCCGTCGTAGACGAGGCTCCGCAGGGTGTAGCCGATCGGCACGGGCGTCAGGCTGCTGTCACGGAAGACGGGCATGACGCCGTTCAGCCACGTGGTGCCGGACACGGACAGGTCGGTGGTGCGGTTGTCGGAGCCCCTGACCCTCACCGCGGAGACCAGGGACGGGTCCAGGGGCGCGCCGTGCTGGTCGGCGAAGGAGACGGTCACCGGGTACTGGACGGTGAACCCGGCCGTGATGGTGTAGTCGGCGCGCAGCGGCAGCCCGTCGACACGGGTCCGGAACGCCTGGTCCGGGTCGCGCTGACCGGCCCAGCGGGCGAAGCGGTAGCGGGCGTCCGGGGTGTTCACGGAGGTGTCGAGCAGTCGCAGCGACTGGCGCTCCGCGGTACGCGCGCCGGTGTACGAGGCGGTGCCGTCCGCGCCCGTGACGAGGGTGGTGCCGGCGAACACCATCCGGACCCCGGGAACCGCGGGAACCGTGCGGAAGGTGACGGTGACGGCCGACGCGGCGAGGTCCGGGTGGAGGGTGCCGACGGAGGATGGGGAGGGGAGGGCAGGCCCGGCGGTGGGGGAGTGGCCGTTGGCGGTCGGGGAGGGGCGGTAGGCGGTCGGCCCGGCGGCGGGGGAAGGGCTGTAGGCCGTCGGCCCGGCAGTGGCGGAGTGGCCGTACGCGGTCGGACCGGCGGCCGCCATCAGCAGGGCCGCGAGCGGCGCGAGGACGGCGACCCCGTGGCGGTGGACGCTACGGCGGTTCACGGCGGGCTCCCTTCCGGCCCGTGGGACGGCTGCGACGGGCCTGCCGGAGCCGGCGGCCCCGCGGAGCGCCTGCGGGCGGCGAGGAGCGCGGCGACGGTGACGACCACCGCGGCTCCGACGAGCACCCCGCCGTACAGCCCGTACACGATGGCCGCGTTCACCGGCCGCACGGCGGGACGCGCGGTGGGGACGGCGAGCACTTCGGGGGGCCGTGGAGCGGAAGAGAAGTCGAAGGCGGCGGCGAGGCCCACGGCGGTGGCGTCCCGCCCGCCGAGCGGTGCCAGGTTCCAGTTGTCCTCGATGAAGCGCAGCGCCGACGACGAGTCGAGCACCCGGTGGTCGACGTGTCCGGCCGGCGCGTAGGCGCTGATCAGGACGGCCGGCACGCGCAGGCCGCGCGGACCGTCGGCGGCGGTCGGCGGGGCCACGTGGTCGTACCAGCCGCCGGAGCCGTCGTAGCTCCACAGCAGGGCCGAGCTGTCCCAGTAGGGGCTGAGGGCGAGCTGGGTGGCCAGCGAGCGGATCAGCTTCTGGCCGGGGGCGACGGACCGCGCGGAGGTCTCGGAGGAGCCCGAACTGGAGACGTACGCCACCGACGGCAGGGTGCCGTTGTCGAGGTCGCGGTAGTACTGGTCCAGGTCGACGATGTGGGAGGCGAGGGCGGGGTCGTCGAGGAAGCGGGCCTGTCCGAGCAGCGGGACGCGGACCTGCTGGGTGGCGCCCGGGGCCCGGAAGTTCTCGGTGGGCCGGTAGTCCTCGACGTAGAACTTCCAGCTGACGCCCGCCTGCTGGAGCCGGTCGAAGATGGTGGGGCGGTCGTCCGCTGACGGGGCGGCCGCCGAGACCCAGTAGGAGCGTTCGGCGGCGGTGCCGTACGGGACGGCGGAGAAGAACCTGTCGAAGAGCACGTAGCGCTGGGCGGCGGCCCAGGTGAAGGACAGGTCCCGGGCGTCGTAGTGGCCCATGACGGTCGTGCCGTCCCGGCCCTGCCGGGTGTACGCGGACACGAAGCCGTCCATGCGCCCGCCGTTCACCTGCTGGGCGATGATGCTCCGGCTCGGGGAGAGCGGGGCGGGTGCCATGTCGTGCAGCGCGTACGGCCGCACGCAGTCGGAGGCGGGGCCGCCGACGCTGCGTGGCTGGCACGTTCCGGCGGGAATGCCGTCGGCGCCGGGGTACGTGCCGAAGTAGTTGTCGAAGGTGCGGGGGCCCTGCATCAGGTAGACGAAGTGCTGGATGGGGGTGGCCGCGCGATGCTCGGCGGCGCTCCCGGCGCCCGGGTCGGGGTCGGCGCGGGCCCCGGTGGCGGCCGTGGCGGCGGTGGGGCCGAGCAGCAGTGCCGCGCCGGTCAGTGCTGTCAGCAGACGGACGCTCAGCCGCTTCATGACACACGCACCTGGTAGATGACGATGACCGGGGCGGGCGTCGGGTCGGCGGAGGACGTGGGAACCCGCAGGGCGGACGTGTAGACGGCGGTGCCGTGGTACTTGGCGACCAGCTGCCGGATCTTCTCGCCGTAGAACGGGGCGCGGTGGGCGGTGTAGGAGTCCCAGACGAGGTACTGGAACTCGCCGTCGCGCAGCGAACGGTCCGGGTTGGGCACCGGCGTGTACGACGGGTTGCGGTGGAGCGGGTTGACGCTCACCGACAGCGCCGAGACGGGCTTGCCCCCGTAGAACTGGAGCACGTTGGCGGTCGAGGGGCCGGCGGCGAGCAGCTGCGCCCCGACGGGCACGTGGTCGCGCACCCACTGGCCCGCCTCGCGGCCGCCCGGCAGGCCGCCTGAACCGGCCAGGAATCTGCCGTTCGGAGCGGAGGTGATGCGGGCGGCGGACGGCAGGGCGAGGGACAGCGCGACGGCGAGCGTGACGAGGACGGCGCCGACGGCGGAGAGCAGGCCGGGCCGCAGCCGCAGGCGGTCGGGCCGCAGGCGCAGCCGGATTCGGCCGGGCCGCAGCCGGAGTTCGGCGAGGGCGCCGAGGGCGCGGCCGGCCAGTACGGCGAGCGGCGGCGCGATCGCCAGCAGGTAGGGGAAGCCCTTGACGGGCCACAGGGTGAAGAACAGGACGGGCGCCGCGATCCAGCAGAGCAGCAGGCCCTCGCGCCAGCCCGTGCGGTGGCGCAGCAGGACCAGTCCGGCCGCGGCGGCCACGAGGGTGGCCCAGCCGAGGGCCTGCGGCACCGTCCCGGCGTAGAACCCCATGGGGTGGTTGGCGCGCCGGAAGAGCTGCCACTGCAGGTAGTTCTGCCCGGTACCGGTGTGGCCCGCGAGCCACATCGAGAGCGGGAAGGCGAGGACGACGAGGCAGAGGACACCGGTGGCCAGAAGGGCGTGCCGCAGCCGGATCCGCACCGAGCGGCTGAGGACGAAGAAGACGTACAGGCCGCAGACGAGGACCAGCGCCGTCTCCTTGGAGAGCACGGCGGCTCCCAGCGCCCCCGCGGCGGCGAGCAGCCAGGGGAGACCGTCGCGGCGGTCGCTCTGGACGTACCGTACGACGCAGTACAGCGCCAGCGTGGCGCACAGTGTCATCAGCCCGTCGAGCAGCACCTGACGGGTCACCACCACGTGGTACGGCATGACGGCGAGCAGCAGCGCGGCGGCGAGCCCCGCGGCGCGGCCGTAGAGCCTGCGGGCCAGCAGATACGTGAGGGCGACGGTCACCACGCCGATGGCGGCGGCGACCGCGCGGGCGGTGAAGTCGTCGGCGCCGCCGCGCAGGAAGAGCGACAGGAAGCCGGTGAACAGCACGGGGTGGGCGCGGAAGACCGGGAAGACCGGTTGCATCGTCGGGTCGCCGGCGAGGGAGGCGGCGGTGCCCGTGTAGACGGCCTCGTCGCTGTTGAAGCCGACCGTGGTGAGCTGCCAGAACCGCAGGAAGGCGGCCAGGGCGAGGATGGCGGTGAGCGGCAGGGCGCTGCGCAGCGCCCAGGCGGTGGTGCGGCGCCGGCGGGCGGTGCGGAGGTCCTGGCGGGCCGGGGAGCCGGCCGCCCCCGGCGGGGCGTCACCCGTGGTGCGCGAGCGGGTGTCGGTGCCGGGGGAGGCCGGCGCGTCCGCGGTGGAGTACGCGGGACGGATCATGGCGTGCTCCCGCCGGGGTTGTTCTCCCGGAAGGCGCCGGAGTCGGTCCGGGCGGCGGTGTACGGGGGCAGGCCGCCGGAGCGCAGGGGCACGGGCCGATCGCCCTCCGGAGCCTCCGGCATCCAGTGCGGCCACGGGTGCCCGTCGGCCACGGGGGCCGCATGGCCGTTGATCGCCGGCCGGTCCGCGTCGAGCAGCCGGGGTATCTCGTCGGCCCAGCCGAAGCGGTCGGAGGCCAGGACGCGGGTCCGCACGCCGGAGAGGAAGCCGGCCAGGACGTCCCGTTCGCGGCTGCGCAGCTGGGCGTGGTCGAGCCCGTCCACGGTGATGGCGGGGGCGAAGTACCTGAACGGCGGGAAGCCGTAGGCGTCCTCGGTGTTGAGGAGCAGCCGGCTGACGGTCTCGGCGTGGCCGAGGTCGCTCAGGCGGGGCGTGCCGCGCTCGATGACGAACAGTTCGGTCACCTTGACCGCGCTGCTCAGCCGGCAGGACACGAGCCGGTCGACGGCGTACTTCGGTGGTGGTACGAGGATCTGCGTGACCGCGTTGATGCCCATGATGGGCAGGTTGTGCCGGGCCAGGGTGAAGGCGAAGGAGCGGCCTTCCTTGGAGTGCAGGCGGCTCTGCCGCTGCAGCCGGTGCCATTCGTGCGGGGTCAGGTCGTCGGAGCGTACGGCGTGCAGGGTGTGCGCGCTGATGGTGAGCGGCTTGGGGAAGCACAGGGCGTTGCCGGCGGCGTCGATCACGGTCATGTCGTCGGACAGGAACCGCCCGTCGTGTTCGCTCAGCAGCCGCAGGACGGTGGACGTCTTGCCGGTGTCGGTGAGCGCGGAGAGCATCACGCCGGTGCCGCCCAGTTCGACGCACGCGGAGTGCAGGAGCATCCGGTCGCGGGCGACGAGCACGAAGCGCAGCAGCGCCTCCAGGACGTTGGTGTAGACGACGTGCGGGGAGCGGGCGAGCAGCGGGCTGACGACGACGGCGATGGGGTCGCCGATGTCGACGCGGAAGTTGGCGCCGAACCGGCCGAGCTGCTCCTCGTACTGCACGGTGGTGGGCCGGGATGCGCCGTGGCCGGGGATCTCGGTCATGACGGCGCGGTGGCGCGGGAACCGGCGGCCGACGTCGCCGACGCGGACGGTGATGTCGCAGGCCTCGGGCGGCACCCACTGGGCGCGGAAGAACTCCAGCTCGGGCAGCCGGATCTGGGAGCCGATGGTGACGGTGCCGGCGATGTCGTAACGGTAGGTCAGATAGCGCGGGCGCTTGGGGTGGGCCGGGGCGGGCGATGAGGTCGCGGGCGCGGTGGCGGGGCCGGTCGTGGGGCCGGTCGTGGAGGGGGAGGGCGCTGTGGCGGGGGAGACAGCCGCGGAACCGGGGGCGGTGGCGCCGGGGGCGACGAGCACGCGCACGGGGTCGCGGCGGGCCGCGGCGTCACGGGGGCCGCGGTAGATGATCAGGTCGCTGAAGAGGAACCGGGCGACGAAGAGCACCACGAGGCTGAGGACGTTGGCCGTGAGCAGCCCGATCCCGGAGCGGACGAAGACCTCCAGGAGCGGCAGCCGGCCGAGCAGCAGCAGGTTGTTCAGGGCGAGGAAGGCGATGCCGCGGACGAGGACCGCGCGGCGGTCACCGCCCCGGCCGCCGCGGTAGACCAGGGTCTCGAGGAGGGCGAAGTTCCACAGGGACGACACCTGGGTGGCGAGCGTGGCGCTGAGGAGGTGCTGGATTCCGGCGACGGAGTGGAAGAACCACAGGGCGGCGGTGTTGACGACGATGCCGCTGAGGCCGATGAGCCCGAAGGCCAGGAACCGCGCGGTGGCGCCGAGGCCGGGGCGGCCGGGTACCGCGTGGCGGCCCGGGTCGCCGCGGCGCGCCCCGCCGGGGTCGGGTCGGCGCAGCCGGGCCAGATGCCGCAGGAACCGTACGCCTTCGCGCAGCGAGGCCTTGGAGGTGCCGGCCGCACGGGGGGCGAATCGGTAGGCGACCTCGGCGACCCGTGCGCCCGGGTGCCGGACGAGGAGTTCGAGGAGGACCTTGAAGCCGAGGGGGCTGAGCCGGTCCAGGTCGATCGCGGCGGTACGGAAGGCGAAGAGCCCGCTCATGGGGTCGCTGACGCCGGCCAGCCGGCAGGGGAAGACCGCCTTGGTGAGGAGCGTGCTGCCGTAGGAGACGAGCCGGCGCGTGGGGCCGTCGAGCCCGTCACCGGTTGATCCGGAGCCCGCGTAGCGGGTGCCGATCACGATGTCGACGCCGTGGCCCAGGGCGGTGCGGGCGAGCGCGGCGGCCGCCTGCGGGGGGTGCTGGAGGTCGGCGTCCATGACCAGGGCCCATTCGCCCCGGGCGTGGCGCGCGCCGGAGAGGACGGCCCCCGCCAGGCCGCCCTCGCGGGCGCCCTCCGCCCGGTGGAGCATGCGGACCGGCAGTCGGCAGTCCGGGGCGTGCCGCGCGGCCGTCGCCGGTGTGTCGTCGTCGCTGTCGTCGACGAACAGGATCTCGACGGGCAGCCCGTCGAAGGCCGGTTCCAGGGCGCGCAGCAGCAGTGGGACGGATTCGCGCTCGTTGCGCGTCGGGATGACGAGCGTCAGACGGGGCCGGACGAGCGGGCGCGGGTCGTTCAGCTCGGAGCACTCGGTGCGGGAGATGCGATTGCCGTCCATGTCAGCGGCCTCCAGCGGGGACAACGCAGAGCTGCTGTCGCCGTACGTCTACGTTTTAAACATACATATTGCGCCGCCTTGTCTCCCTTGTCAACGCATGTCCATTTACAACGTATACATACAGATTGCAATCATTCGGATATAGTCGGGGACAGTCGCAACGCGACTTGGAGCCCGGAGGCAGGCCATGGCGAGCAGTACTCAGCCGGACCGCAGGAAGGTGGACATCGGCCACCCCACGGAGCGGCGTCGCGGCCGGCGTCGGCTGAGCCGTGAACGCGTGCTCGCCGCGGCCCTCGACGTGGTGGACCGCGAGGGCCTGTCCGCCCTGAGCATGCGGCGGGTCGCCGCCGAGCTCGATGTCGAGGCGATGGCGCTGTACCGCTACGCCCCCAGCAAGGACGCCCTCCTGGACGGGCTGGTCGAGCAGCTCTACATGGAGCTGCACGAGGACCTCGCCCGCGAGGAACCCGCCCCCCTCGGCCAGGCGCCCGATCTGCCCGAATGGCGTGCCGAACTCCGCCGCGACGCCTGCGCCCTGTACCGGATCGCCCTCGCCCACCCGCAGGTCGTGCCGCTGCTGGCCACGCGGCTGCTCGCCGTCCCGCTGGCCCGCCGCCCGCTCGCGGTGCTGCAGGCCCACGAGCGGGTGCTGACCCTCCTGGACCGCGCCGGGCTCGACGAACGCGGCGTCGTCACCGCCTACCGGACGGTCACCGGGTGGGTGCTCGGCTACATCTTCAGCGACCTGCGGGCCATGGTCGAGAACCCCGACGAGCCCGATCCGGCGTTCCGCCTGGGCCTGCACCTGATGCCGGCCCGCGAGCTGCCCCGGCTGCGCGAGACCGCGCCCTTCCTGGCCGAGAAGGGCGGCTACCAGGAGCTGACGGACGGCCTCGACGCACTGCTCGACGGCATCCTGGCCGCGTCCGCCGCGCGCGCGGCGCAGGCGGCGCAGACGGACCAGAAGGACCAGGCGGACCAGAAGGACCAGGCGGAGTAGACGGACCAGGCGGGTCAGGAGACGGATCCCGCCGAGGTCGGTGCCTTCGATGCCGTGTAGTCCCCAGTCATGCCCACTTCTCGCTTTGTGTGGCTCGACCACATGCCCCGCTGACGGCCCGCCCGCCTAACGTGTGCAGCTCCCGATGCCGGGACAGGCATGGGGAGGGCGCGCCCAGAGCGCACGAGTGGGGGAGGTCGGGACGTGGCCGACAGACGGAGTCCGGGACGCCGGTGGCGACTGCGCGCAGCCCGCGTCATGGCCGTGGCGGGCGTCGTCGCGGCCGCCCTGGTGGGACCGCCCGCGGCCGCCGCCACGCCGCCCGCCTACCTCACGCTGGAGGCGGGGTACGGCGCCGGGACCGTCACCAACGGCTGGGAGCGGGTCGAGCGCTATCTCGACACGACCAGTGGATTCCGTACCGAGGGGTATCCGGCGGACGGCCGCGGGGACCAGGACGGCAAGCGCGTCACGTACTTCGGCGGCGTCTCCCGGCCTTCCTCGGGCCGGTTCCTGCTCTACTCGGCCCCCGGCTGGAACACCGGCAGCCGCACCACGCCGGTCCTCCTCGTGCACGGCGCGAACGACACCGCGGACCGCGCCTGGGCCAACCCCGGCGAATCGGGCGGCTACGGCTGCGGCGCCGCCTCCTGCCCCTCCACCGGGCTCATGCAGTACCTCTCCGAGCGCGGTCACCGCGTCTTCGCCGTCGGCTTCGCGCACAAGCAGGGCGACAACCTCATGCAGGCGCAGGTCGTCGGTGACGCCATCGCCGTCATCAAGGCGAAGCTCGGCGTCGCCGCGGTGGACCTGGTCGGCTGGAGCAAGGGCCAGATGTCGACCCGCGCGTACGTGTCGTCCCTGAAGCCGAGCTGGGGACGGCCGTACGCCGGTGACGTACGCCGGCTGGTCACCCTCGGCGGCCCGAACGGCGGCTACGACTACCCGTACGCCCACGGCTGGGCCCACGACGTCTCCATCTGGCCGGAGTGCGGCGGCAAGATCAACGCGCCCTCCCCGCACTCCCACATGACCTGCTACGGCCTCTACACCGCGCACCCCGAGTTCTCGATGACCCCCTCCGGCGGTCAGGACAACTATCCCGGTCAGCGCCAGATGCTGGCCCGCTGGGACGGGGTGTACGGCGTCGACGGCGCCGCCCAGGACTGGTACACGACCTACTACGGGGGCCAGGGCTTCTACACCGCGGGCGGCGGCATCCAGGCCGCGATCGACGCCGGATCGCTGATCGGCCCGCTGCACAGCGCCGGAGTGCCGGCCTCCGTCACCACCTACCTGCTGGCCGGCGGATCCGCCGACGTCCTCGGCATCTTCAACGAGAACCGCGGCCCCAGCGACGGCGTCGTCTTCGTCTCCAGCGCGCTCGACAGCACCGGCATCCCCACCGTCGGCGGCAAGGCCACCATCGCGACCGCCAACCACCTCGAACTGGGCTGGCACAGCGCGGCCGCCGCCCAGGTCGCCACCTGGCTCTCCTGAAGGAACCGAAGACCGAAGGACCCGAGGACCCAAGGACCCGAGGACATGACCACACTTCACACCCGCCGTATCGCCACCGGCAGACTGACCCAGCAGATCACCGAGGCCAGGACCGAGGGAGAAGCCGTCGTCTTCGTCCACGGCAACGTCTCCTCCTCCGCCTTCTGGCACACCACCCTGACCGCGCTGCCCGCCCCCTACCGCCCCCTCGCCGTCGACCTGCGCGGCTTCGGCGGCACCGACGCGCTGCCCGTCGACGCCACGCGCGGCCTGCGGGACTACGCCGACGACCTCGCCGAGCTGCTCACGGCCCTCGGCATCGAACGGGCCCACCTGGTCGGCTGGTCCATGGGCGGCGGCGTGGTCACGCAGTTTCTGCGCGACCACCCGGCCGCGGTGCGCTCCCTGACCCTGGTCAGCCCGGTCTCCCCGTACGGCTTCGGCGGAACGCACGGAGTGGACGGAACCCTCAACTCCGAGGACGGGGCGGGATCGGGCGGCGGCACGGCCAACCCGGACTTCGTCCGGCGGCTCGCCGAGGGCGACCGCGGCGGGGACTCCCCGACCTCGCCGCGCTCCGTCCTGACGACCTGTTACGCCAAGCCGCCGTTCCGGACCGAGCACGAGGACGCGTACGTCGAGTCCATGCTCGCCACGCGCCTCGGCGACGACCACTACCCGGGCGACAGCACGACGTCCGACGCCTGGCCCGGGATCGCGCCCGGGACGCGCGGCGTCCTCAACGGCATGGCCCCGATCCACTTCCGTGTCGACGACCTGCACCTGATCGACCCCAAGCCGCCCGTGCTGTGGATCCGGGGCGAGGACGACATCATCGTCTCGGACACCTCGATGTTCGACCTGGCGCACCTGGGCGCGATCGGCGCGGTTCCGGGCTGGGACGGCACCCCGGCGCAGCCGATGCTGGCGCAGACGCGGCACGTCCTCGACCGCTACGCGGCGGCCGGCGGCACGGTGCGGGAGGTGGCCGTGGCCGACGCCGGGCACGCGGTGCACCTCGAACGCCCCGAGGAGTTCGGCAAGGCCCTCCTCGAGGTCCTGTCGGCATGACGGTGTGCCGTACCCGGCAGGGGGAGGTGCGAGGCCGCACCTCCCCCGACGGAGTGACCTCCTTCCTCGGCATCCCGTACGCCGCTCCGCCCTTCGGCGCGCGACGGTTCCGGGAGCCCTTCCCGCCGGAGCCCTGGACGGGTGTACGCGACGCCACGGCCCACGGGCCGACCGCGCCGCACGCCCCGTACGCGCCGCCCTTCGACGTCCTCATCCCGGAGACCACGGTCTCGGGCGAGGACTGTCTGAGCCTCAACATCTGGACCCCGGCCCCGGAACCGGGTGCCGGCCTCCCCGTGATGGTGTGGCTGCACGGAGGGGCGTTCACCAACGGCTCCGGCTCGGCGTCCGGGTACGACGGGAGCGCCTTCGCCCGGGACGGCGTCGTCTGCGTCACGCTCAACTACCGCCTGGGGGCGGACGGTTTCCTGCGCCTCCCCGGCCGCACCGACAACCGTGGTCTGCTCGACCAGATCGCCGCACTCCGCTGGATCCGGGACGGCATCGCCTCCTTCGGCGGCGACCCGGACAACGTGACGGTCTTCGGGGAGTCGGCGGGGGCGATGAGCATCGGCGCGCTGCTGACCACGGAAGCGGCCCGGGGGCTCTTCCACCGGGCGATCCTGCAGAGCGGGGCCTGCCACCACTTCCTGCGCCCGCCGTCGGCCGAGCTGATCGCGGCCCGGCTGGCGGAGAAGCTGGGCATCGAACCGGCCCCGAAGGCCTTCGAGGCCGTCGACCTGTCGGAACTGCTCGCGGCCCAGGCCGAGTTGCGGGCGGAGGTGACCTCCGACCCGGACCCGGCGCGATGGGGCGAGGCGGTGCTCAACATCATGCCCTTCGAGCCGGTCCTGCCGGGTCTCACCCTCCCCGGCCCGGACTGCGGAGTCGACCTCCTCATCGGCAGCAACCGCGAGGAGTACCGCCTCTTCCTGGTCCCCACCGGGCGTCTCGACGTCTTTCCCGAGACCTCGCTCCGCGCCATGACCGCGGCCTACGGCCTCGACCCGGACGAAGCCCTCCCCGTCTACCGGGCCGCCGCCCGACCGGGCGCGACACCCGGCGAGATCCTCGACGCGGTGGCGACCGACTGGTTCTACCGGATCCCCGCCATCCGCCTGGCCGAGTCCGTCCCGGGCTCGTACCTCTACGAGTTCTCCTGGCGCTCCCCCCGGTTCGACGGCACCCTCGGGGCCTGCCACGCGATGGAACTGCCCTTCGTCTTCGACCGCCTCCACGACCCGTCGTACGCACCCCTGCTCGGCGCCGACCCGCCCCAGGTACTCGCGGACGCCATGCACGGAGCGTGGGTCTCCTTCGCGAAGACGGGCAGCCCCGGCTGGAAGGCGTACGACAGGACGAGTCGTACGACGATGGACTTCACCACGACCCCCGCACCGGTCACCGACCCCCGCGCGCGGGAACGGCTCCTCTGGGAGGGCGTGCGCTGAGGGGTTCGAGGGCTGCTACTTCTTGCTGCGGGTGACGACCGCGCCGAAGAGGGCCAGGCCCTTGATCACGACACGCGGTGTGCCCGGCCTGCCGATCCTGCGCGCGGCCCGCTTGTCGAAGACGCCGAAGAACCCGAGACCCCGCACCTCGACCTCGATGTCGTCCGGGACGACGATCCTGGTGCCGCCCCACAGGGCGACGGCGCGGATCTCGGTGTCCTGGCTGCTGAAGCGCGCCTCGGTGAGGTCGATCCTGCCGCCGCCCCACATCGACCAGAGCGTCATGCGGGGCGGCACGACCCAGGCGCCCCTGCGCTCGAAGCCGCCGAAGACGCCCGCGACGAAGCCGCGCGAGGTCGGTGGCCGGTCCACCACGAGCGCGTCACGCGGACCGGGCTGCGGCAGACCGCGGCAGGCCTTCTCCAGATCGCCCCGGGTGCGGGAGGCGTGCACCTCGTCGAGACGTGCCGTCAGGTCCTCCAGCGGCAGCCGGCCGTTCTCGACGGCGGCCCTCAGCCGCTCCTCCGCGTCGAAACGCTCACGGTCCGAGGCGAGGATGTCCAGGTCGTGCCGGGTCATGGCGTCAACCCTCCGAGATAGGCGATGAGGACAGAAGACAGAGCTCTCCGATACGCGACGTCGTGCCCGGGCTCGGCCGGGTCGTGCCCGAGGTCGGCGAGCCAGTAGCGCCGGCCGAGCACATAGCCGTACGCGCCGGACATGGTCAGCAGGACGAGCATCTCGATCCGCGCCCGGTCGGGGCCCTCGGGCGGAGGGAGCACCGAGCGGACGCCCTCCTCGATCACGTCGACCAGGCGGGAGAGGTTCGTGGGGGAGTCCGGGGCCGTCTCGTCGTCCCAGCCGTGGAGCTGGGACCACGTCCACAGCCGGACGTACCGCTCGTCGGCGAGGATCTCGAAGAGCACCTGCGTCATACCGTCCGCGTACGGCACGCTCCCGTCGGCCCGCATGCGCTTCCGTACGAGCTCCCGCTTGCGCTCGTTCTCGCGCTGGAGGACGGCCCGCACCAGCGCCCGGTAGGTCCCGAAGTAGTGGGTGACGAGTCCGTGGGTCACCCCGGCCGCCTCGGCGACCCGGCGCAGTCCCGCACCGTCGGGTCCGTGCCGCGCGATGAGCTCGGTGGCGGCGTCCAGGATCTCGGCACGTGCCTGATCCGGGGTGCGCCGGCGTCGTGCGGCGGTCATGGCACCTCCCTGTTGGCACGGTGGACAATATGTTGTCGTCCACTCTGACAACAAGATCGGCGCAGGTCAACTCGCCCTGGATACCGCATACATGGCCGTCTTCGGAGTCGCGAAGCGGGGTGGACGTCGTTCGGCGGCATGGTTACCGTCGCCGCATGGATCGGAACGAACATTCACATCACGCCTCTTCGTTCGGCGCCGCGGCCGTCGCCTATGCCGCGCACCGTCCCGACTACGCGCAGGACGCGGTGTGCTGGGCGCTCGAATCCGCGCCCGGACCGCGGGTGCTCGACCTCGGCGCGGGCACCGGCAAGCTGACCGCCACGCTGGTCGAGACGGGCGCCGAGGTCGTCGCGGTCGAACCCGACCCGGCGATGCTGGCCGAACTGCGCCGCGCGCTCCCGGACGTCCGCGCCCTGCGGGGCTGCGCCGAGTCGATCCCGCTGCCGGACGGGTCCGTCGACGCCGTGGTGGCCGGCAACGCCATGCACTGGTTCGACATGGCCGTCGCGGGGCCCGAGATCGCCAGGGTCCTGGCGCCCCAGGGTGTACTCGCGGGCCTGTGGAACGTCATGGACGACGAGGTCGAGTGGGTCGCCGGGCTCGCGGAGGTCAGCGGGAGCGAGGTGATCGGCCCGCGCGACACGCCCGCCTCCTGGCGGGCCGAGACGGGGGGCATGCACCTGCCCAGGACCGGAGGGGTCGCGCGGTTCGGCTCGCCGGAGCAGGCCGGATTCCCGCACGGGCAGAGCCGGACGGCCGAAACCCTCGCCTCGACGCTCGCGACGCGTGCGGGCGTCCTGGTCATGCTCGAGCCGGAGCGAGAGGCCCTGCTCGGCCGGATCCGCGCGTTCCTCGCGAGCAGGCCGGAGACCGCCGAGGGCGAGTTCACCCTCCCGATGCAGACCGGTGTGCTGCGCGTACGGCGGCTGTGAAGCATCCGTGAGGGTCCAGGTGTCGGTCGGTGAAAACGGCCGGCCGGAATGACTCGACGGAACGGCCTTCAGTCAGGGAAACTGATCGACAACAGGCCATCAGAGTGGCCTAGTTCGACAAGAACTGACAATTGCGGGGGATGACATGGCAACACTTACTCGTCGTTGGTCGGCGCGCATAGCAGGCGTGATGGCCGGAGCGGCACTGGTCGTGGGCGGCACGACCGGCGTCTCGAACGCCGCCACGACCCCTCCCGGGCCGAGCCCGTTCGACGCCGTCGGGACCTACGGGGTGGTCACGACCACGCACCCGGACACCGTGGGCTGTAATGGCTACAAGGTGGTCGGGTCGGGGACCGTCACCGGCAACCGGATCACCGGCACCGGCACCTGGTCGCAGACGGAGGACGCGTGCACCGCGACCGTCCCCGGTCAGTGGGACATCAACGGCAAGGTGACGGTCACTCAGACCGACGGCTCCCACCTCTACTTCACCTACCACCTCAACGCGCCGCTGACGTCGGACACCATGGTGTACCCGACCGGCACCTTCACGATCACCGGTGGCGACGGGGCGTTCGACGAGGCGGTCGGCAGCGGCAAGATGAACGCCACGGTCAACCTGCTGGACAAGGCTCACGTCACCGCCAACCTGTCCGGATCCATGGGCTTCCGCTGGCAGATCTGACCCAGGGTCACCTAGCGGCGGATGGCGTCCTGTCGATGTCCTCCGCCGTCGGAGCCGGCCTCGTCGCCATCGAGGCCGGCTCCGCCATTCCGTTCGCGACGCACCTGCCGAATGTCTCGACGGAAGACTCCTCGATCGGGGAAACTGTCCTCAACAGCCCTTCAACGGGGCTTAGTTGGGCAAGATCTGACAAGTTCGGGGGAGAACATGGCAAGAGTTGCCCGCCACTGGTCTGCGCGCATAGCGGGCGTGGTGGCCGGATCGGTACTGATCGCCGGTGGTACGGCCGGCGTCACGTACGCCGCTGAGACCGGCCCCTCGGCCGTCGTCGCCGAGACCTACCTGCCCACGGTCGAGATCACCAACAATTTCGCGGTGGTCGCGACCACGCATCCCGACACCGTCGGCTGCAACGGCTACAAGGTGACCGGGACGGGGACCTCCACCGGCAAGCCGGTCACGACCGCCACCTGGACCCAGGACGAGGTGGTGTGCACCGCGACCGTCCCCGGCAAGTACGACATCAAGGGGACCGCGACGATGACGGAGGCCGACGGCGACAAGCTCACCATCAGCTACGCGCTCCTCGCGCCGCTGACGTCGGACACCATGGTCTACCCCTCGGGCACGTTCAAGATCATCGGCGGCACCGGCAACTACGCCTTCGTGGCCGGCAGCGGCAAGATGAACGCCCGGGTCAACCTGCTGGACCACGACCACGTCAGCAGCTCCCTGCTCGGAGACATCCAGTACCTGGGCTGATCCGACCGTCGGTCGGACCGTGACGGGTGGCGGCGCGGCGCCGCCACCCGCCGTCAGAGCCGGCTCCGCCTCAGGGGCCGGCTTCCTCTTTGCGACCGCCCATGTGACCGCTTAGTGACCGCCTTTGTGACCGCTTAGGTGACAGCTTTTGTGACCGCCATGACACCGCGTACTCCAAGGGGCCGCACCATGAAGAGCACGATGCAGGACCGTGAGCTGCTCGTCCGCGACATCCTCGCGCACGGGCAACGGGTGTACGGAGACAGCCGGGTGGTGCGATGTGCCGACGGGCCGGCCGCACGGTCCTCACAGTCCTTCGCCGACATCGCCCGCCAGGCCGAGCAGCTCGCCGCGGCGCTCACCCGGCTGGGTGTCCGGACCGGCGAGCGGGTCGCCACGCTCGCCTGGAACACCCCCGAACACCTGGTGGCGTACCTCGCCGTGCCGAGCATGGGCGCGGTGCTCCACACCCTCAACCTCAGGCTCCACCAGGACCAGCTGGGCTACATCGTCGAGCACGCCGAGGACGCCGTCATCCTCGTCGACGCGAGCCTTCTGGACATGCTCACACCCCTGCGGGACCGGCTCGGCGGCGTGCGCCACGTGGTCGTCATCGGCGACGCGCCGGAGCCTGACCTGCCCGCGCACATCGCCGTGCACCGCTGGGACGCCCTCCTCGCGGCCGAGCGGCCCGGCTTCGACTGGCCCGACCTGGACGAGCGGGAAGCGGCGGCGCTCTGCTACACGACCGGCACCACCGGCAACCCCAAGGGCGTGGCCTACAGCCACCGCTCGATCATCCTGCACACGCTCGGCGTGTCCACCGGTGCCGGATTCGCGATGCACCAGGGCGACCGCGTCCTGCCGATCGTCCCGATGTTCCACGCCAACGCCTGGGGCTGGCCGTACGCCGCCTGGCTGGCGGGCTCCGACCTGATCATGAACGGCCGGCAGCTGCACACCCCGGACCTGGTACGGATCATCAACGAGGAGCGGCCCACCGCGGTCGCGGCGATCTGCACGATCTGGAACAGCCTGGTGCACCACGGCGAGGAGCACCCGCTGGACCTGAGCGGCGTACGGCTCGCGGGCTGCGGCGGCGCGACCCCACCGCGCGCGCTGCTCAAGCAGCTCAAGGACCGCTACGGGGTCCGCCTGAAGCAGGGCTGGGGTTTGACCGAGACAAGCCCGCTCGCCACCTTCGCGGTCCCCCCGCACGGCACGCCGGACGAGGACGAGGTCGACTGGCTTGCCAAGAGCGGCCGCGTGATGCCCTTCGTCGAGGTCCGCCTCATCGCGGAGGACGGCACCGAACAGCCCTGGGACGGCTCCTCGGTGGGCGAACTGGAGCTGCGCGGGCCGTGGGTCACCGGCTCGTACTTCAACACCGAGGACGCCCCGGAGAAGTTCCACGACGGCTGGCTGCGGACCGGCGACCTCGGAGTGATCGAGCCGGGCGGCTGGGTGGTGGTCAGCGACCGGCTCAAGGACGGCATCAAGAGCGGTGGCGAGTGGATCTCCACCATCGAGCTCGAGAACGCGATCATCGAGCACCCCGCGATCCTCGAGGCCGTCGTGGTCGGTGTGCCCGACCCGCGCTGGGAGGAACGCCCGCTGGCCTGCGTGTCGTTGGTGCCCGGCACCGCGGTCGGCGGGGACGAGCTGCGGGAGTTCCTGACCGGTCGGGTGGCGCGCTGGTGGGTGCCGGAACGGTGGTCGTTCGTGGACGCGGTGCCCAAGACCAGCGTCGGCAAGTACGACAAGCGGGCCGTGCGCGCCTTGTACGGGGAGGGGGCGCTGGACGTCTGGATCCCGGGCGAGCCCGGCGGGCAGGTGCCGACCGCGCAGTGAGCACAGGGAGCGGCGCCCCGGATCACCCGGGGCGCCGCTCCCTCCGTACGTCTCAGGCGGCCGCGGCGCGCGCTGCCCCCTCGTACGTCGCGGACGGCCGTCGCGCGCGATGCCCCCCGTACGTCTCGGACAGCCGTCGCGCGAGCCGCCTCCCGTACGTCTCAGGCCGCCGTGGCGCGAGCCGCCTCCGTCAGCAGCTCCCGCTGCTCGTCGGGGCCGAGGGCCAGCTCTCGTACCAGCCGCAGCGTCAGGACGAGATGGGCCTGGATCTTCCTCTCGGGACCCAGGACCTCACCGCCCTGCGCCGTCTCCGCGCCCAGGCCCTCGGCGAACAGGCGCTCCAGGGCCGCCGCGTCGAAGTCCTCCGCGCCGGCCTCCAGCGAACCGAGGAACTCCGCGACGTAACCGCTGATCTCCCGCGGTGCCGCGCCCTGCGGGAAACGGCGACGGGCCGCGAGCCCGAAGGCGGCGCCGACCGACCGCCCGTACTCCGGGTCGGTGGGGTCGAGGGCGGCGGACTTCTGCGCGAACCCGATGAAGTCGAACGCCAACAGCGCGCCCAGTACGTCGAGTTCGGTCGTGGTGGCGGTGGTCATGACGGCTCGCCTTCTGCCGTGGGAGCGGTGGTCGTGGTGCTCTGGGCCGCGGCGGTGACAGCCGCGGCGACGCGTTCGGCGTCCCGGCCGACGAAGCCGATCAGGGCCGAGCCGCGGGTACGCATCCGGTAGAGGCCCAGGAAGTGGCTGCCGGCCACGGCGCCCAGGCCCTCGGTCTGCCGGGGCTGCCCGGAGTCGTCGAGCATCTCCGGGTCGAGCCAGCCCCAGTCCGTCCGGTAGCCGGTCGCCCAGATCACCGTGGACGGCTTGACGCGCTCGCCGTCCGCGGCCACCAGCTCGGCGCCCTCGGCGGCGGTGATGCGGCCGACCGTCCGCATCTCGCCCGCCGCGACGAGCCCGGGCACCCGGTCGCCGACGATCGGGTCGGGTGCCTGCATGTTCACCGGAAGGCTCATCACACCGATGACGCTCATCCACCAGAACATGTCCCGTCCGACGACGGTCTGCGGCAGGGGCGGTGAGGCCTTCTCGCTGCAGCTGAGCACCACGCTGTGGGTCGCGGACAGCTCCGCGGCTATCTGCCGGCCGGAGTTGCCGTCGCCGACGACCACCACGGTGCCCGGCGGCACCTGGGCGGGGCCGCGGTAGTCGCTGGTGTGCAGGGTGGGCACGTCCGGGCTCAGCCCGGCGGCGAACTCCGGAAGCCGGGGCGTGCCGAACGGGCCGGTCGCGATCACGACCTGCTCGGCCCGGCAGTCGCCGTGCGCGGTGGTCAGCAGATAGCCGTCACCGTCCCTGCGCAGCGACAGCACCCGGTGGTCGGTGAGCACCGGGATGTCGAACCGCTCGGCGTAGTCCCGCAGATACGCGACGACCTCGTCCTTGCCGGGGTAGTGCGCGCCGTCGCCCGGGAAGGGCAGGCCCGGCAGCCCGGAGAACTGCGCGGACGTGAACAGCTTCAACGAGTCCCAGCGCTGCTGCCAGGTCTCGCCGACCTCGCCGCCCGCGTCGAGGACCACACACCCCACACCGGCCTGACGCAGGTGGTACGCGGCGGCGAGACCCGACTGGCCCCCTCCGATGACGGCGACCGGCACGGTGGCCGGCAACGCGCTCATCGGCTCGCTCCGGCGCTCTTCCGGCCGGCCTGATCAATTCGCATTCGATTGTCCTCACTTCGTGGACCTGGACTCCGCAGGACCGGCAGGACCGGTCCGGGGGACCGGCCGGGCCGCCTGCGAGGCGGCCCGGCCGGTTCGGGTCAGTGGGCGTCGAGGGCCCGTCGCAGCTCGCCGGCCAGGACGCGCAGCCGCTCGCCGCGCATCACCGTGTAGTGGTCGCCGGGTACGTCGACGAGGGTGGCGTCGCCGGGGAAGTACCGCATCCAGCGCGACGAGGTCTCGACCGTCGCGCCGCCGTCCGCGGCCCGCAGCGACACCACTCGCCCGGCGAAGCCGCTGGGCGCGTAGCGCAGGAGGGCCCGGTAGTTGCTCCGGAACCGGCCGACGATGCAGCTCAGCGTGTCGAGGTCGATGTCCTCGGACAGTGCCCCCGCGGCACGCGCCTCGGCGTGCAGGACCTCCACCGGCGGGCGGCCGTCGAAGGCCTCCGGCGCCAGCTCCCAGTCCACACCGGCAAGACCCGCCAGGTCCCGGGCGAACCAGGACAGCAGCGTCTCGTCGGAGACGGGCGCCCCCTCGGCCGGTCCGGGCTCCACCATCAGGTCGATCACGGCGAGCAGTTCCACCTCGGCGCCCGCCGCGGTGAGCTGGGCCGCCATCTCCAGGGCGATCACCCCGCCCATCGACCAGCCGCCGACCCGGTACGGGCCGTCCGGCAGCGCCTCGCGGACCGCGGCGGCGTAGTGCGCGGCCATGGCCTCCACGCTGTCCAGTTCCGTGTCCGGAAGCTGCAGCGCGTAGAACGGCTGGTCATCGCCGAGGAGTTCGGCGAGCTCCGCGTAGCAGAGCACGTCACCGCCGACCGGATGGACGAACACCAGGGGAGTCCGCGATCCGCCGGTGCGGACCGGAACCAGCGCCTTGCGGCCCGCGTCGCCGTCGCCGGCCTCCCGGACCGCCTGGGCGAGCAGCTCGATCGTCGGCCGGGCGAAGAGGCTCGACAGCGGCAGGCTGCGGCCCAGACCGCGGGCGATCCTGGCCATCAGCCGCACCGCGAGCAGCGAGTCCCCGCCGAGCTCGAAGAAGCTCGCGGTCACCCCGATCTCGGTCACGCCGAAGAACTCCGCCCAGATCTCCGCGAGCCGGCGCTCCACCTCGTCGCGGGGAGCGACGAAGCCGGCGCCTTCCGCGGCGATCTCGTCCGGTGCGGGCAGGGCCGCCCGGTTGACCTTCCCGTTGTCGCTGAGCGGCAGCTCGTCCAGGACGAGGACGCGCTGCGGCACCAGATGCGACGGGACCAGCGCGCGCAGCGCCTCGGTGATCTGCTGCTCGGTGTCCGCACGCCCCTCGTCGAGGACGACGTACGCGATCAGCCGCTTGGGGCCGTGCTGTTCGCCCGCCGCGACGACCGCGGCGCTCCGCACGCCCTCGCACTGGGTGAGAGCGGCCTCCACCTCGCCCAGCTCGATCCGGTAGCCCTGGATCTTGACCTGGGAGTCCAGCCGGCCGAGGAACTCGATGGTGCCGTCGGGCAGGAAGCGCCCCATGTCGCCGGTGCGGTAGAGACGCTCACCGGTGACCGGGTGGTGCAGGAACGCGGCGTTGGTCTTGGCCTCGTCGTTCAGGTAGCCGCGGGCCAGCCCGACCCCGGCGATGTACAGGTCGCCCGGCACCCACACGGGGCAGGGCCGCATCGTGCTGTCGAGCACGTGGAAGCGCTGGTTACGCATCGCCTTGCCGTACGGAATGCTCACGCAGTCGTCCGGGACGTCACCGATCGGGTGCAGGATCGACCAGATCGACGCCTCCGTGGCGCCGCCGAGGCTCCACAGCTCGGCCTCCGGAAGCAGCAGACGGATCCGGCCCGGCAGCGACACCGGGATCCAGTCACCGCTCATCATGACCAGCCGCACCGGCAGCCCGGTGAGGCCGTTCGAGAGGGAGTGCTCGGTGAACATCTCCATCAGCGCGGGCACGCTGTTCCAGATCGTCACACCGTGCTCGGTGACGAGCTCCGCCCAGCGGGCGGGCTCGCGGTGCGCGGCCGGCTCGGGCAGGACGAGGGCGCCGCCCACCGAGAGCAGTCCGAAGACGTCGTACACCGACAGGTCGAAGTGCATCGCGGACAGTCCGAGGGCCCGGTCGGCCGCGGTGACGCCGTACCGCTCGTTGACGTCGACCACCGTGTTCAGGGCCGCGCCGTGCTCGATCATCACGCCCTTGGGCAGCCCCGTGGAGCCCGAGGTGAAGATCACGTAGGCGAGGTCGCCGGGCTTGGCACCGGACTCCCCGAGCGGGCGTTCCTCACCCTGGTCCTCGGCCCGCACCACGGTCCTGGCCACGCCCTGCGGCCAGTCGGCCGTGTCGTCCACCCACGGCTGGGTGACGACGCTGCTGATCCCGGCGCTGTCGAGCAGCACGTGCAGCCGCTCGGCGGGCACCCGGGCGTCGATCGGGACGTACGCCGCCCCGGCCCGCAGGATGCCGAGCGCCGTGACGACCTGCTCCCAGCCCTTGTCCATGACGATCGCCACCAGGTCGCCGGGACCGGCTCCCTGGTCCCGCAGCGCGTGCCCCACCTCGTTGGACCTGCGGTCCAGCTCCCCGTACGTCAGGGTCAGCGCCTGCGAGATGACGGCGGGCGCGTCGGGCGTGGCCGCGGCCTGGGCGAGCACCGCGTCGTGCAGCAGGCCGTCGGGCACGAGCCCGTCGGTCGCGTTGGCCGCGGCCCGTACGTCCAGATCGGCGGCCGGTACGAGCGCCGGCCTCGGCCGCTGCCAGGCCGCCGGGTCGACGCACAGCTCGTGCAGCATCCGCTGGTACGCGGCGAACATGGCGTCCACGCAGCCCGCCGGGAACAGCTCCTCGATCACGTCCCAGTTCAGGACGAGTTCACCGGCCTCCTCGACCGCCTGGTGGTCCAGCCACACCTGGGGGGTGCGGACCGAGCTGCTCACCTGGCGGCCGTTCTCACCGATGCCGGCCAGGTACTGCACGACTCCGCGCTGCTCGCTGTCCTGCTGGCCCGCGAAGTTCACCAGGCTGGTGAAGACGACCGGCGCGGCGGCCCGCACCGAGGCGCCCCGCGACCGGTTCATCTCCCGGAGCACCTGCACACCGCTGACCTGGCTGTGCTCCATGTCGCTCCACAGCCGGGCCTGCACGTCGTTGGCGCGGGCCGCGAACGTGTCGTCGGCCGAGTCGCGGATCTCCAGCATGAGGGTGGTGGAGAAGTTGCCGATGACGTCGCCGACCTGCGGGTGCAGCGGCAGCCGGTTGAAGTACAGCAGGTTCAGCGAGAAGTCGGGAGTCGCGCTCCACTCCGCGATGACCTGCGCGTACGCGGTGCACAGGGCCGCCGAGGGGCTGACCCCGGCCGTCGCCGCGTGCTCCTTGAACCGGGCCCACTCCTTCTTCGGGACGGTCGCACCACGGTGGTTGAACACCGGCCGGTCCAGGCTCGACGGGGCGACGGCCAGCGGCAGCTGCGGCGCCGGAGGCAGGGTGTCGAGCCGGTCCCGCCAGTAGGCGAGCGCCCGGTCGTACTCGGGACCGCACTCCTGCTCCCGGGCCTGCCGGACGTAGTCCCGGTAGCGCAGCTCCAGCTCGGGCAGCTCCTCACCGCGGTAGTGCGCGGCCCACTCCTTGAACAGGATCGACGTGCTGAAACCGTCGATGATCAGGGCGTCGAAGCCGGCGTGCAGCCGGATCACCCGGTCGTCGATCCGGGTCACCCGCACGTCGAACAGCGGCCAGCGGGCCGTGTCGAACACCTGGTGCCGCATCTCCTCGTGGACGGCGACCAGAGCGGCCTCGCGCTCGGCCGGGTCCAGGGAGGAGACGTCGGTCGTACGGATCTCGTAGTCCGGGACCTCGCGCTGCACGCGCTGCTCGCCCTCGGCGGTGAAGACGGCCCGCAGCATGTCGTGGCGGTCGACCATCGCCCGGAAGGACGCGCCGAGCCGGTCCAGGTCCACCTGCTCCAGGTCGATCTCGATCTGGAAGTAGGTGGAGGTGTTGCCGAGTTCGAAGGCGTCCCCACGGCCGACGAGGTAGGCCTGCTGGAGATCGGTCAGACCGAACGGCTCGTAACGGTCCGCGTCGTCACCGGGGACCGTCGGGCTTGCGCCGTCGGTCTCCGGGGTCTCCGGCGTCTCCGCCTCCGTTCCGGCACCGAGGGCGGCGAGCACGTCACCGGCGATGTCCTCGGTGCTGCGGCCGTTCAGGAACGCCGTCATCGGCAGCAGGACGTCGAACTCCTTGTTCAGCGTCGTGCGGATCTTCATCGCGATCAGCGAGTCCAGACCGAGCGCCTGCAGCGACTGCACGACGTCGAGCCGGGCCGCCACGGTGCCCAGCGCCTGGGCGACGGTCCGCGCCACGAGGGCCCGCACCGCGTCGGGAGCCACCGCGGGCGCTTCGACCGGTGCCGGTACCGGTGCCGGTGCCAATGCCGGGGCGGTGGCCGGGGCCGTCGGGGCTGTCGCTCGCCGGAGCGCTCCGGACGCGACGGGGGACACCCGCTCGACCGTGGGTGCCGGGGCGGTGGCGGGTTCCGCCGCCGGCCGGTTCAGGGCCGGGATGAACCGCACGCCGCAGGCCTCGGCGACCAGCCGGCCCTGCGCGGAGACGAGCCGGATACGCGCCCGGGTGCCGTCCTCGAACAGTTCGGCATGACATCGAAGCCCGTCCTGGACGCCACCGCGGTCGTAGTGGACGAAGCGGTCGAGACCGGCCGGCACGAGGGCCGGGCCGTCCATCGGGAAGCAGGCCAGCGCCGTCTGGAACATGGCGTCGACGAGGCCCGGGTGGATCAGGTAGCCCTCGGCCTCGCCGGGCAGGGCGGACCGGATCTCGGCCGTGGCCTCGCCCCGGCCGAGCCGGATCCGCTCCACCCAGCGGGCGGCGGAGCCCAGATACAGGGCGCGCTGCCACAGCAGCCGGTACAGCTCGTCGCCCGTCAGCTCGTGGCCCGAACCCACCGACGCGAACGCCACCGTGGGGGCGGAAGGCGCACCGGCCTTGGCCCGGCCCTGCGCGTGCAGCTGCCAGCCGCCGGCCGCGTCCTGCGCGTAGTAGCGGAACCGGTCCTCGTCCACGATGAGCTGGGCGGCGCGCTCGTCACCGGCCGCCGACCGGTCGACGCCGACCGGGTCCAGCACCAGATCGACGGGGAGCTCCAGGTCCTCCAGGGACACCGGGCCCGGGCCTGCGAGCTCGGTGACCGCCTCGATCAGCGACTCCACGAGCACACCGGCGCTGACCACCGGTCGTCCGCCGACCACGAAGTCACCGAGGCAGGGGTGCGCCACCGCGTCGAGCCGCGGGGCGAACTGTGCCTGGGCGAGCGGCGACGACGGCATCCGTACGCCCAGCAGGTCTCCCCGCTCGGCAGGCGGGGACGACGGTCGCGGCTCGCTGCGCGGAGCGGCGGCGGCTTCGTTCAGGAGCCAGAAGTGCTGCCGCTGGAAGGGGTACGACGGCAGCTCGACGACGTGGGCGTCGTACGGCGAGAGCAGCGTGGGCCAGTCGACGGCGACCCCGTGGGACCAGGCCTCGGCGGCCGATGCGACGAAGCGGTCGAGCCCGCCGGTGTTGCGCTGGAGGGTGCCGACGACGGCGCCGGTGTCGGCGAGGGTCTCGGTGATGCCGGAGACGAGGACGGGATGGGCGCTGACCTCGACGAAGACGACGTCGGGAGCCGCGAGCTGTGCCACGACCTCCGCGAGCCGGACTCGGCTGCGGAGATTCCGGAACCAGTACGCCGCGTCCAGTTCGGCGGTGTCGAGCACGCCACCGGTCACCGTGGAGTGGAAGGCGATCCGGCCCGAACGGGGCGCGACGCCTTCCAGCTCGTGGGCGAGGGTGTCGCGGATCTCGTCGACGTGTGCGGAGTGGGAGGCGTAGTCCACGGGGATGCGACGCGCCCAGACCCCGGAGGCCTCGCACCGGGCGAGCAGCTCGTCGAGCGCTTCGGGCTTGCCCGCCACGACCGTGGACGAAGGGCCGTTGACCGCCGCGACGGAGATACGTCCGTCCCACGCGGTGAGGAGCTCCTCGGCCTGCGCCTCGGGGACGCTCAGCCAGGCCATGCCTCCGCCGCCGGAGAGGACGCGCAGGGCCTTGGAGCGCAGGGCGACGACGCGGGCGCCGTCCTCCAGGGAGAGTCCTCCGGCGACGACGGCGGCGGCGATCTCGCCCTGGGAGTGACCCACGACTGCCGTCGGGTTGACGCCGGCGGCGCGCCACAGGGCGGCGAGGCCGACCATCATCGCCCAGGAGGCGGGCTGGACCACGTCGACCCGGTCCAGACCGGGGGCGTCGTCCTCGCCGCGCAGAACGGCCGTGAGCGACCAGTCCACGAACGGCGCCAGGGCGGCTTCGCACTCGCCAATGACGCGGGCGAACTCGGGCGAGGATTCCAGCAGGGCCGTGGCCATGCCCACCCACTGCGAGCCCTGCCCCGGGAACACGAACACGACAGGAGCGCCGGACGTGCGGCCCGGCTTCGCACCGGAGACCGCCGCGGTCACGCCGTCGATCTCCCCGGAGGCCAGGGCGTCCAGGCCGGCGAGCAGCCCCTCGCGCCCGTCGGTGCCGGGAAGCACGGCCCGGGACTCGAAGGCGGAGCGCCCGGTGGCCAGGGAGAGCGCCACGTCGGCCGGGCTGAGCTCCGGCCGCGCCCGTACGTACGCGGCCAGCCGCTCCGCGGCCTGGGCGAGCGCGTCCGAGGAGCGCGCCGACACCAGCCACGGCAGGGCCGCGCCGTCCGCCCGGACCTCGTCGTCCTGCGTCGTCTCCTCGACCGGCAGGTCGGCAGGGGCCTCCGCCAGGATGATGTGGGCATTGGTTCCGCTGATGCCGAAGGACGACACGCCGGCGCGGCGGATCCTGTTGTCCGTGGCGGGCCAGGGGCGGGGCTCGGTGAGGATCTCGACGCCGCCGTCGGCCCAGTCGACGAGCTCGCTGGGCTTGCCGACGTTGAGGGTGGCGGGGAGTTCGCCGTGGCGCAGGGCCATGACCATCTTGATGATGCCGCCGACACCGGCAGCCGCCTGCGCGTGGCCGAGGTTGGACTTGAGGGACCCGAGCATCAGGGGTCGGCCGTCGCGCTCACGCCCGTAGGTGGCGAGGAGGGCCTGCGCCTCGATCGGGTCGCCGAGGACCGTTCCCGTACCGTGCGCCTCGACGGCGTCGACACCGGAGAAGGTCACGCCGGCGTCCTGGACGGCGGCCCGGATGACGCGTTCCTGGGCGGGGCCGCTGGGTGCGGTGAGTCCGTTGGAGGCGCCGTCCTGGTTGACGGCCGAACCGGCCACCACGGCCAGGACCGTGTGGCCCAGGCGGCGGGCGTCCGACAAGCGCTCCACGACGAGGACACCGACGCCCTCGGCCCACGCCGTGCCGTCCGCGTCCGCCGAGAACGACTTGCACCGGCCGTCGGCCGCGAGGCCCCGCTGGCGCGAGAACTCGATGAAGGTGTTGGGCGTGGACATCACCGCGGCGCCGCCGGCGAGGGCGAGCGAGCACTCGCCCGACCGGAGGGCGCGGACCGCGAGGTGCAGCGCGACGAGGGACGACGAGCAGGCCGTGTCCACGGTCAGGGCGGGACCCTGGAGGCCGAGGGTGTACGCCACCCGGCCGGTGGCGACACTGCCGGCGGTGCCGGTCAGGAAGTGGCCCTCGGCCTCCTCCGGGAGCCGGCCGCCACCGCCGTAGTCGTGGTACATCACGCCGGCGAACACACCGGTGTCACTGCCGTGCAGCGAACCGGGCGTGATGCCCGCCCGCTCCAGGGCCTCCCACGACACTTCGAGCAGCAGCCGCTGCTGCGGGTCCATCGCCAGGGCCTCGCGCGGCGAGATCCCGAAGAAGCCGGGGTCGAACTCGCCGGCCTCGTGGAGGAATCCGCCGTGCCGGACGTACGACGTGCCGGAGTGGTCCGGGTCGGGGTGGTAGAGGTTGTCGAGGTCCCAGCCACGGTCGACCGGGAACTCCGTGACGACATCGCGCTGTTCGGCGACGACCCGCCAGAGCGCCTCGGGCGAGTCGACCCCGCCCGGGAAGCGGCACCCCATGCCGACGATCACGATCGGATCGTCGTCCGTTCGCGGGACGACCGCGGCGACGGGCTGTGCGGGGGTGCTCTCGGCACGTTCCCGTGCGAGCCCGAGCGTGAAGTCGACGACGGCGGCCGGCGTCGGGTGGTCGAAGACCAGGGTGGCCGGAAGGCGCAGGCCGGTGGCGGAGTTGAGGCGGTTGCGCAGCTGCACCGCGAGCAGCGAGTCGATGCCGAAGCTCTTGAACGGCTGGTCCGGGTCGATCCCGTCCGGCGAGTCGCTGCCGATGACGGCGGCGAGCTGGGTGCGGACGACGTCGAGCAGCAGGCGGCGGCCTTCCTCCTCGCTCATCCGGCCGAGCTTGCGGCGCAGGCCGGACTCACCCCCGCGCCGCTGCGGGACCCGCACCAGGGAGCGCAGCACCGGGGACAGGGTTCCGGCGAGCGCGTCGGAGCGCAGTGCGGCCGGGTCGAGGCGGGCCGGTACGAGCATCGGCCGGTCGTCGGCGAGCGCCCGGTCGAGGAGCCCGAGGCCCTCGTCGGTGGAGAGCGGGGCGATGCCGCGGGTCGAGAGGGTGTCGTCGTCCAGGTGGCCGGTGAGGCCGGTGCGTTCGGCCCACAGGCCCCACGCGAGGGAGGTCGCGGGGCGGCCGGCGGCCCGGCGGCGGGCGGCGAGCGCGTCGAGGAAGACGTTGCCCGCGGCGTAGTTGGCCTGGCCCGGGTTGCCGAGCACACCCGCCACCGAGGAGAACAGGACGAAGGCGGCGAGGTCCTGGTCGGCGGTCAGCTCGTCGAGGTGTGCGGCGGCGTCCACCTTGGGCCGCAGGACGGCCGCGAGGCGGTCCGGGGTCAGCGACCCGACCACGCCGTCGTCGAGCAGGCCGGCGGTGTGGACGACGGCGGTCAGCCGGACGCCGGTCAGCAGCTGCGCGAGCGCGTCCCGGTCGGCGGTGTCGCAGGCCGCGAGGGTGACCTCGGCGCCCGACTCGGTGAGTTCGGCGGCGAGTTCCGTGGCTCCCGGGGCGTCGGCGCCGCGACGGCTGACCAGGAGCAGGTGGCGGGCGCCGTGCCGGGTGACCAGGTGACGCGCCACCGACGCGCCGAGCACGCCGGTTCCGCCGGTGACGAGCACCGTGCCGTGCGGGTCGAGCGGGGTGACGCCGGCCGGGTCGGCGGCGGAGGTGTGCCGGACGAGCCGGGGAGCGAGCAGTGCGCCCGCCCGCAGGGCGAGCTGGGGCTCGGTGAGCACGGCCCCGGGCACGGTGCCGGACTCGTGCGCCTCGTCCGAGTCCAACAGGACGAAGCGGTCGGGGTGTTCGGACTGGGCGGTCCTGATCAGGCCCCACACGGTGGCCTGGGCGGGGTCGTCGACCTCGGGGCCGGCGGCGCCGTCGGTCAGCACCAGCAGGCGGGAGCCGGTGAAGCGGGCGTCGGCCAGCCACTCCTGGACCAGGTCGAGCGCCCAACGCGCCGCCTGGTGGGCGGTCTCGGCGAGGCCGGTCCCCGTGCTGTCGGAGTCCTGCGGCGAGCCCGGACATCGTGTCGTGACCGGACATCGAACGGCGACCAGCTGCGGCACGGAGTCCGGGACGTCGGCCAGGTCGGCGACCAGGCACACGTCGACGGCGGCCGCGCCGGCGGGGACCGGCTGCCACTCGAGACGGAACAGCGAGTCGGTTCCGCGTCCGGCGGCCAGGTCGGCGGTGAACGGACGCATGGTGACGGACTCCGCGGACAGCACGGGCTTCCCCGAGCCGTCGGTGACGCGCAGGGTCACACCGTCCTCGCCCCGCGCGGCGAGCCACACCCGCAGGGTGGCCGCACCGTCCGTGTAGCGGGTGACGCCGGACCAGGAGAAGGGCAGGACCGTACCGCCGTCCTCGCGGAGCAGGCCGACCGCGTGCAGGGCCGCGTCGAGGACCGCCGGGTGCACCCCGAAGGACGTGGCGTCCAGCTCGGCGGGCAGCCCGACCTCGGCGAAGACGTCGCGGCCGGAGCGCCAGGCGGCGCGCAGGCCCTGGAAGGCGGGGCCGTAGTCGTAGCCCGCCTCCGCGAGGGTGTCGTAGCGGCTCTCGACGTCGATCTCCTGGGCGCCGGGCGGCGGCCACTCGACGAGGTCGAAGTCCGCGGTGTCGTCGTCGAGGTCGAGCAGCGCGGCGGCGTGCCGCGTCCAAGGGGTGCCCGCGTCGGCGTCCTGCGGCCGGGAGTGCACGGCCAGCTCCTGCTGCCCGTTCGCGGCCGGCGGTTCGACGGTCACCCGCAGCTGTACGGCTTCGCCGGGCGAGAGCACCAGCGGCGCCTGGAGGGTCAGCTCGGCGAGCCGTCGCCGGCCCACTCGCGCGCCCACGGCCATCGTGAGTTCGAGGAACGCGGTGCCGGGCAGCAGTACGGTGCCCTGCACGGCGTGATCGGCGAGCCACGGCTGCGTGTCGAGGGCGAGCCGCCCCGTGTAGACCAGCCGGTCCTCCTCGACCAGCTCGACCACGGCGCCGAGCAGCGGGTGCCCGGCCGAGGTCAGACCGAGCCCGCGGGCGTCGGTCGAGGCGGGCTCCGGCTCCAGCCAGTAGCGCTGGCGCTGGAAGGGGTAGGAGGGCAGCTCGACGGAGTGGGCGCGGTAGGGCCGCAGGACGGTCGGCCAGTCGACGGCGACCCCGTGGGACCAGGCCTCGGCGGCCGATGCGACGAAGCGGTCGAGCCCGCCGGTGTTGCGCTGGAGGGTGCCGACGACGGCGCCGGTGTCGCCGAGGGTCTCGGTGATGCCGGAGACGAGGACGGGATGGGCGCTGACCTCGACGAAGACGACGTCGGGAGCCGCGAGCTGTGCCACGACCTCCGCGAGCCGGACTCGGCTGCGGAGATTCCGGAACCAGTACGCCGCGTCCAGTTCGGCGGTGTCGAGCACGCCACCGGTCACCGTGGAGTGGAAGGCGATCCGGCCCGAACGGGGCGCTACGCCTTCCAGCTCGTGGGCGAGGGTGTCGCGGATCTCGTCGACGTGTGCGGAGTGGGAGGCGTAGTCCACGGGGATGCGACGCGCCCAGACCCCGGAGGCCTCGCACCGGGCGAGGAGCTCGTCGAGTGCTTCGGGCTTGCCCGCCACGACCGTGGACGAAGGGCCGTTGACCGCCGCGACGGAGATACGTCCGTCCCACGCGGTGAGGAGCTCCTCGGCCTGCGCCTCGGGGACGCTCAGCCAGGCCATGCCTCCGCCGCCGGAGAGGACGCGCAGGGCCTTGGAGCGCAGGGCGACGACGCGGGCGCCGTCCTCCAGGGAGAGGCCTCCGGCGACGACGGCGGCGGCGATCTCGCCCTGGGAGTGGCCGACCACGGCGCTGGGGTTCACGCCGCTGGCGCGCCACAGGGCGGCGAGGCCGACCATCATGGCCCAGGAGGCGGGCTGGACGACGTCGACCCGGTCCAGACCGGGTGCGCCGTCCTCATCGCGCAGGACTGCGGTCAGGGACCAGTCGACGAACGGCGCGAGGGCCGTCTCGCACTCGGCGATGACGCGGGCGAACTCGGGCGAGGATTCCAGCAGGGCCGTGGCCATGCCCACCCACTGCGAGCCCTGCCCCGGGAACACGAACACGGCCCGGGAAGCGGACACGCCGTTCTCACCGTCGATCTCCCGGGAGGCCAGGGCGTCGAGGCCGGCGAGCAGCCCCTCGCGCCCGTCGGTGCCGGGAACCGCGGCCCGGGACTCGAAGGCGGAGCGCCCGGTGGCCAGGGAGAGCGCCACGTCGGCCGGGCTGAGCTCCGGCCGCGCCCGTACGTACGCGGCCAACTGCCCGGCAGCCTCGGCCAGCGCGTCCGACGAACGCGCCGACACCAGCCACGGCAGACCCGCACCCTCCAGCGGAACCGTGTCGGTCGGCGTCGCCTCATCGGCCGGCTGCTCGCTCGGAGCCTCCGCGAGGACGACGTGGGCGTTGGTGCCGCTGATGCCGAACGAGGAGACGCCCGCGCGCCGGACCCTGCCCTCCTCGGCGGGCCACGGACGCGGCTCGGTGAGCACCTCGACGCCACCCCCGGCCCAGTCCACCAGCTCGCTGGGCTTGCTGACGTTCAGGGACGCGGGGAGTTCGCCGTGGCGCAGGGCCATGACCATCTTGATGACGCCACCGACACCGGCGGCGGCCTGGGAGTGCCCCAGGTTCGACTTGAGGGACCCCAGCATCAGGGGCCGGCCGTCGCGCTCCTTGCCGTACGTGGCGAGCAGGGCCTGCGCCTCGATGGGGTCGCCGAGGACCGTTCCCGTACCGTGCGCCTCGACGGCGTCGACACCGGCGAGGGACACGCCGGCGTCCTGCACCGCGGCCCGGATGACGCGCTCCTGCGCGGGGCCGCTGGGCGCGGACAGTCCGTTGGAGGCGCCGTCCTGGTTGACGGCCGAACCGGCCACCACGGCCAGGACCTCGTGGCCGAGCCGCCGGGCGTCCGACAGGCGCTCCACGATCAGGACACCGACGCCCTCGGCCCACGCCGTGCCGTCCGCGTCCGCCGAGAACGACTTGCACCGGCCGTCGGCCGCGAGCCCCCGCTGCTGCGAGAACTCGACGAAGATGCCGGGCGTCGACATGACCGTCACACCACCGGCGAGCGCCAGCGAGCACTCGCCGGACCGCAGGGCGTTCACCGCGAGGTGCAGCGCGACGAGGGACGACGAGCAGGCCGTGTCCACCGTCAGGGCCGGACCCTGGAGGCCCAGGGTGTACGCGACGCGGCCCGAGGCCACGCTCGACGTCGTCCCCGTGAGACCGAAGCCGGTGGCACCCGCACCCGCCTCACCGAGACGCGGACCGTACTCCTGGGCGATCGCTCCGAGGAACACGCCCGTCGACGTGCCGTGCAGCGAACCGGGCGTGATGCCGGCCCGCTCCAGGGCCTCCCACGACACCTCGAGGAGCAGCCGCTGCTGCGGGTCCATCGCGAGGGCCTCGCGCGGCGAGATCCCGAAGAACGCGGGGTCGAACTCGGAGGCGCCCGTCAGGAAGCCGCCGTTGCGGACGTACGACGTGCCGGAGTGGTCCGGGTCGGGGTGGTAGAGGCCTTCGAGGTCCCAGCCCCGGTCGGTCGGCAGACCCGAGATGACATCGCGCTGCTCGGCGACGACCTGCCACAGCGCCTCGGGCGAGGCCACCCCGCCCGGGAAACGGCACCCCATGCCGACGATCACGATCGGATCGTTGGTGCCGGCCTCCAGCTCACGGACCCGCTGACGGGACTGGTGGAGATCGACGGTGAGGCGCTTGAGGTATTCGACGAGTTTTTCGTTGTCCGTTGTTGTCATGGTGATGGTGCCCCCGTAGGCGTCGTGAAGCCGTGCGTCCGCGCGGGTTCGGGCGTGGCTGCCCGGGCGGCGTGCCGGAGCACGCCGCGCGCAGCGAACTGGATGAGAAGGGTGAGGGTCCGGCGATGCGGACGTGGGGTCAGAGTTCGGAGTCGATGAACGCGAAGAGTTCGTCGACCGACGCCGACTGGACCCGTGCGGACAGATCGTCGTCGTCGGCCGTGGCCCGCTGGGCCGGGACCCGGGCCACCAGGGCCTGGAGTCGCTGGACGATCTCGGCCCGGACGTCGTCCCGGGTGTCGTCCGGCAGCTCGACGAGTGCCGCTTCCAGCCGGTCGAGTTCGACCAGGCCGGGGACGGACGTCGAACCGTCGGAGCCGCCCTCGGACTCCGTGTCGGCCGGGGCCAGTTCGTCGTGCAGATGAGCCACGACGGCCAGCGGTGTCGGGCAGTTGAAGAGGAAGGTGGCGGGCAGCCGCAGACCGGCGCTGGTCTGCAGCCTGTTGCGCAGTTCCACGAGGGTGAGTGAGTCGCAGCCCATGTCCTTGAAGGGCCGGTCGGCGGGGATGCCGGCCGCAGAGGAGCGGCCGAGCACGGCGGCGGTCTGCACCCGGACGAGGTCGAGGAGGAGCTCCTCGCGCTCGGCCGGGTTCAGCACGGCGAGCCGGTCGCGCAGGGTCTCGGTCGTCCGGGGCGCCGCCGCGGTCGGCGCCTGCGCCGGTCGGGGGGCGGCCGGAGCCAGTTCCCGCAGCACGGTGGGCAGTTGAGCTCCCAGCGCGCCGAGCGCGGCACGGTCGAGGGGCGCGGGGACGAGCGTGGGGGAGTCCACGCGCAGGGCCGCGTCCAGCAGGGCCAGGCCCTCGGCCCGGTCGATCGGCGCGAGGCCGGTCCGGGCGATCCGGCCGCGGTCGGCCTCGGACAGGGCGCCCGCCATTCCGGAGGCACCCGGCCTGCCCGCACTGTCCGCCCACATGCCCCAGGCCAGCGAGAGCGCCGGGAGCCCCTGCGCCGTGCGGTGGTGGGCCAGGGCGTCCAGGGAGGCGTTGGCCGCGGCGTAGTTGCCCTGGCCGGCGCCGCCGATGACGCCCATGACGGAGGAGAAGAGGACGAAGGCCGCGAGGTTCTGGTCCGCGGTCAGCTCGTGCAGATGGCGGGCCGCGGTGGCCTTGGCGGCGAGCACGGTGTCGAGACGCTCGGGGCTGAGCGCGGTGATCACGCCGTCGTCGAGCACACCCGCCGCGTGGAAGACGGCGGTGAGCCGCACGCCGGCAAGGAGTCGTGCGAGCGCGTCACGGTCGGCGGTGTCGCAGGCCGCGAGCGTGACCTCGGCCCCCAACTCGGTGAGTTCGGCGGAGAGTTCTTCCGAGCCGGGTGCGTCGGGTCCACGGCGGCTGACCAGGAGCAGGCGACGGGCGCCGTGCTCGGTGACCAGGTGCCGCGCGACAAGGCCGCCGAGGGCACCGGTGGCGCCGGTGATCAGGACCGTGCCCTCCGGGTCGAGGACAGGGGGAAGGGTGAGGACGACCTTGCCGATGTGGCGCGCCTGGCTGACGTACCGGAAGGCGTCCGGTGCCCGGCGGACGTCCCAGGTGCTCACCGGCAGCGGCGTCAGAGCCCCCGAAGACAGCAGGCTCATCACGGCCGTGAGCATGTCGCCGATGCGCTCGGCCGGTTCCTGGAGCAGGTCGAAGAAGCGGTAGTCCACCCCGGGGTGGTCGGCCGCGACCAGCGCCGGGTCGCGCAGATCGGTCTTGCCCATCTCCACGAAGCGGCCGCCGTGCGGCAGCAGCCTCAGGGACGCGTCCACGTACTCACCGGCGAGGGAGTTCAGTACGACGTCCATGCCGCGGCCCTCGGTCGCCGCGCCGAACGCGGCTTCGAAGTCGAGGGTGCGGGAGGACGCCAGGTTCGCCCCGTCCAGGCCGAGATCGCGCAGGGCGTCCCACTTGCCGGGGCCCGCCGTGCCGTAGACCTCGGCGCCCAGGTGCCGGGCCAGCTGGACGGCGGCCATGCCGACGCCGCCGGCGGCGGCGTGGATCAGGACGCGCTCGCCCGAGGTCAGGCCGGCGAGGTCGACCAGCGCGTGGTAGGCCGTCAGGAACACGATCGGAGCGGACGCCGCCTGGGCGTACGTCCAGTCGGCGGGCATGACGGCGACCAGCCGGTGGTCGGCGACGGCCGTCGGACCGAACGCCCCGGAGAGCAGGCCCATGACCCGGTCGCCGACGGCGAGACCCGTGACGCCGGGCCCGACCTCGGTGACCACACCGGCCCCTTCGAGGCCGAGCGGACCGGGATCGCCGGGGTAGAGACCCAGTGTGCCCAGGACATCGCGGAAGTTGACGCCCGCGGCGCGCACGGCGATGCGGACCTCGCCGTCGCCCAGCGGGGCCAGTGCCTCGGGGAACGGTTCGAGGGCGAGGTGGTCCAGGGTGCCGCGCTCGCGCACCACCATCCGCCAGGCGGCCGTGCCGGCCGGTGGAACCAGGGCGCTGCCGGCCGTCGCAGGACCGAGCCGGGGCACGAGCAGGGCCCCGTCCCGTACCGCGAGTTGAGGCTCTGCGCCGATGAGCGGCAGCGCGGTGCGGCAGTCCTCGGCCGTCTCCACGTCGAGGAGTCCGACCCGGCCGGGGTTCTCGGTCTGCGCCGAGCGCGCCAGCCCCCAGACGGCCGCGATGTCGGGGTCCGCGTCGGCGTCCGGCGCGGTGGCCACGGCATGCCGGGTGACGAGCACCAGGCGGGAGTCGGCGAACCGGTCGTCTGCCAGCCAGGCCTGGAGCAGAGCGAGCGCCCGGTGCGGGGCGGGTTCCGTGAGATCCGCGCTGTCCGTGAGGTCCGCGAGCGGGGCGAACACCACCGAGGGGACGAGCAGTCCGCCCTCGACGGCCTGGCCCAGTGCAGCGAGGTCCGCGTAGCGAGGGCCGACGCCCAGGTCGGTGGAGCCGAGCGCGACGGCGCGCGGCGACGGTTCCGGGTCGCCCGTGGCGGGCTTCCAGTCCAGGCGGTGGAGCGAGCGCGGGACGGCCACGTCGTCGCTCACCGGGCGGAGGACCAGCTCCTCGACCTCGGCGACCACCGCGTGGGACTCGTCGAGCAGGGTCAGCGACACCGCGTCCGGTCCCGTGCCGTGGATCAGTACACGGGCGGAACGGGCGCCGGGCTGGTGGACGGTCACGCCGCGCCAGGAGAAGGGCAGCAGCCGGCGGCCGCCGTCGTCCAGGGCGGTCATGACGAGGGGGTGCAGGGCCGCGTCGAGCAGCGCCGGGTGCAGCCCGTAGGAGGCGGCGTCGGTGACGGTGGCCGGCAGGGCGACCTCGGCGAGGAGGTCGGTGCCGTCCCGCCACGCGGCGCGCAGGCCCTGGAAGACCGGACCGTAGGCGTAGCCCGAGGCGGCCAGTTCGTCGTAGCAGCCGTCGACGGGCAGCGGTTCGCCCTCGGTGGCGGTTCGGGCCGCGGCGGGAGCGGGGGCTCCGTCGTGCGGGGCGAGGGCGCCGGTGGCGTGCAGGGTCCACGGCTCGACGGCGCCGTCCGGCGTCTCGGCGCGGGCGTGCACGGTCACCGCGCGCTGACCGTCGTCGCCGGGCGCGGCCACGACGACCTGCACCTCGGTGCGGCCCTCCTCCGGGATCACCAGGGGAGCGAGCAGCGTGAGTTCGGCGACATGCGGCGTACCGGTCTGCGAGCCCGCGCGGGCGGCGAGTTCGAGGAAGGCGGTGCCGGGCAGCAGGACCGAGCCGAGGACGGCGTGGTCGGCGAGCCAGGGGTGGGTACGGCGGCCGAGCCGGGCGGTCAGGACCGCCTGCCCGGATTCGGCGAGCTCGACGGTGGGCCCGAGCAGCGGGTGCCCGGCCGGTCCCTCGGTGCCGTGCGCGGTGAGCCAGTAGCGCTCCCGCTGGAAGGCGTACGTGGGCAGGGCGGGCGTCCGGCCCGGGCCGAAGACGGCCTTCCAGTCCGGGCTGCGGCCGCGGACGTACAGGGAGCCGAGGGCGGAGGCCAGGGTGCGGCGCTCGGGCCGGCCGCGGCGCAGCACGGGGACGAACGCCAGCGCGTCGTCGTCCAGACAGTCCTGGCCAAGGGCCGACAGCACACCGTCCGGACCGAGTTCGAGGAAGGTCCGCATCCCGAGGTCGTGGAGCGCGGCGAGGCCGTCGGACATCCGCACCTCCCGGCGCACCTGCCGCACCCAGTAGTCGGCGGTGACGTCGACGGGCCGGCCGGTGACGGTGGACACCATGGGGACGCGCGGCTGCGCGTAGCTGATCCCCGAGGTGACGGCGGCGAAGTCGTCGAGCATCCCGTCCATGCGGTGGGAGTGGAAGGCGTGGCTGACGACGAGCCTGCGGGTCTTGCGGCCGGTGGCGGCGAACGTGGCGGCGATCTCCTCGACGGCCTCGACGTCGCCGGAGACGACGACGGCCAGCGGGCCGTTGACGGCGGCGATGCTCACCTCGTGCTCGCGGCCCACGAGGAGCGCGCCGACCTCGTCCTGCGAGGCCTGGACGGCCATCATCGCGCCGCCGGACGGCAGCGCCTGCATCAGCCGGCCGCGTGCGGCGACGAGGGCGCAGGCGTCGGGCAGGGTGAGGATCCCGGCGACGTGAGCGGCGGCGAACTCGCCGATGGAGTGGCCCAGTACGGCGTCGGGGGCCAGGCCCCGGTGTTCGAGGAGCCGGAACAGAGCGACCTGGAGGGCGAAGAGAGCACACTGGGTGTTCTCGGTCCGGTCGAGCGCGTCCGCGTCGTGGAACATCACCTCGCGGATCGGCGGCATGCCGGGCACGGAGGCACGGCAGGCGTCGAGTTCGGCGCACACCGCGTCGAGGGCGGCGGCGAAGACCGGCTCGCTCTCGTACAACTCCCGTCCCATGCCGACGCGCTGGCTGCCCTGACCGGTGAAGAGGTAGGCGAGTCCGTCGTCGGTGCGCGCCGTGCCGAGGGCCAGGGCGGAGTGCCCCTCGCCGCGGCCGAGCGCCGCAAGCGCCGCGACGGCCTCCGTGCGGTCCTCGGCGGTGACGGCCGCGCGGTGGTCGAGAGCGGTACGGGTGGTGGCGAGGGCGCGGCCGAGGTCACGGGCGGACACCTCGCCGAGGACGTCGAGCGCGTCGACGAGTGCGGCGGCCTGGGCGCGGAGCGCCGGCTCGGTACGTCCGGACAGCACCCACATGGCGTCGGCGACGTCGTCCCCGGCGTCGGTGCCGGGCGTGACGGGCTCGGCGGGAGCCTCCGCGAGGACGACGTGGGCGTTCGTACCGCTGATGCCGAAGGACGACACGCCGGCGCGGCGGATCCTGTTGTCCGTGGCGGGCCAGGGGCGGGGCTCGGTGAGGATCTCGACGCCGCCGTCGGCCCAGTCGACGAGCTCGCTGGGCTTGCCGACGTTGAGGGTGGCGGGGAGTTCGCCGTGGCGCAGGGCCATGACCATCTTGATGACGCCACCGACACCGGCGGCGGCCTGGGCGTGCCCCAGGTTGGACTTCAGCGACCCGAGCATGAGGGACCGGCCGTCGCGCTCGCTGCCGTAGGTGGCGAGGAGGGCCTGTGCCTCGATGGGGTCGCCGAGGACGGTGCCGGTGCCGTGGGCCTCGACGGCGTCGACACCGGAGAAGGTCACGCCGGCGTCCTGGACGGCGGCCCGGATGACGCGTTCCTGGGCGGGGCCGCTGGGTGCGGTGAGTCCGTTGGAGGCACCGTCCTGGTTGACGGCCGTGCCGGCCACCACGGCGAGCACGGTGTGGCCGAGGCGGCGGGCGTCCGAGAGGCGCTCGACGACGAGCACGCCGACGCCCTCGGCCCAGGCGGTGCCGTCGGCGTCCGCCGAGAACGACTTGCACCGGCCGTCGGTCGCGAGCCCGCGCTGGCGCGAGAACTCGACGAAGATGCCGGGTGTCGACATGACCGTCACACCGCCGGCGAGGGCGAGCGAGCACTCGCCCGACCGGAGGGCGCGGACCGCGAGGTGCAGCGCGACGAGGGACGACGAGCAGGCCGTGTCCACCGTCAGGGCGGGACCCTGCAGGCCCAGGGTGTACGCGACGCGGCCCGAGGCCACGCTCGACGTCGTCCCCGTGAGACCGAACCCGGCGGCGCCCGCACCGGCCTCGCCGAGCCGCGGACCGTACTCCTGGGCCATGACACCGGCGAACACCCCGGTCTGGGTGCCGCGCAGGGAGTCGGGGGCGATGCCGGCGCGCTCCAGGGCCTCCCAGCACACCTCGAGGTAGGCGCGCTGCTGCGGGTCCATCGCCAGCGCCTCGCGCGGCGAGATCCCGAACAGTTCGGCGTCGAACTCCGCGGCGCCTTCGAGGAAGCCGCCGTTGCGCACGTAGGTGGTGCCCACGTGGGCGGGGTCGGGGTGGTAGAGGCCGTCGAGGTCCCAGCCCCGGTCGGCCGGGAATCCCGAGATGACGTCGCGCTGCTCGGCGACGACCCGCCACAGAGCCTCGGGGGAGTCCACCCCGCCCGGGAAGCGGCAGCCGATGCCGACGATCACGACGGGGTCGTCCTGGTCCGCACGGGCCTCGGGGGCCGCCGCGTCCTGCTGGGAGTCGGCGAGCACCGCGGCCAGCCGGGCGGGGCTCGGGTGGTCGTAGACCACGGTGGTGGGGAGCTTGCGCCCGGTGGCGGTGACGAGCCGGTTGCGCAGCTCGACGACCATCGCCGAGTCGATGCCCAGCTCCTTGAACGTCCGCCGGGGCTCGACCTCGGCGACGGAGTCGTAACCGAGTACGGCGGCGGTGTGCGCCCGTACCAGTTCCAGGGCGGCGGGGCCGGTCAGCGAGCGGTTCGGCTCGCTCTCGTGGTCGTCCGCGGTGTCCTCGGGGAGCGCCGCAGGCCCGGACGACACGGCGGCCGTCGGCAGGGCCCGGGCGGCGTGGGGCTGCCCGGAGATCCAGTGGCGGCGGCGCTGGAAGGCGTACGTCGGCAGCTCGGCCCGCCCGGTACCGGCGGGCAGGACGGCGGACCAGTCCACCTCGGCGCCGTCGCAGAACGCCTCGCCGAACGCGAGCAGCAGTCGCTGCGGTCCGCCCTCCCCGCGGCGCAGGGTGCCCAGTGCGGCGACCGGCAGGTCGGCTGCCTCCGCGGTCTGCTGGACGGCGAGCGCCAGGACGGGGTGCGGGCTCATCTCGATGAACAGCTCGTGCCCCGCGTCGAGGAGCGCGCGTACGGCGGGCTCGAACCCGACGGGCTCCCGCAGGTTGCGGTACCAGTAGTCGACGTCCAGCTCGGAACCGTCGAGGGCCGTGCCGGTGACGGTGGAGTGCAGCGGCACGCTACCGGTGCGGGGCGCGATCCCGGCGAGCTCGGCCGGCAGCGTGTCGCGCACGGCGTCGACGTGCGGGCTGTGCGAGGCGTAGGCCACCGGGACGCGCCGGGTGCGGATGTCCTTCTCGCCGTACTGCGCGGCGAGGGCGTCCAGGGCGTCCCCGTCACCGGCGACGACGGTCATGCCGGGCGAGTTGACGGCGGCCACGCTCAGCCGCGGGTGTCCGGCCAGGTCGGCGCGGACCCGGTCGGCGGGGAGCGACACGGTGAGCATGCCGCCGCCGCGTCCGGCGAGCGCGCCGAGGGCCGTGCTGCGTACGGCGATCAGCCGGGCCGCGTCGTCCAGGGTGAGGGCGCCGCTGACGGTGGCGGCGGCGATCTCGCCCTGGGAGTGGCCGACGACCGCGGCCGGTTCGACGCCCGCGGCCCGCCACAGTGCGGCGAGTCCGACCATCACGGCCCACAGGGCGGGCTGCACGACGTCGTCGCGGTCGAGGGCGGGCGCGCCGTCGCGCCCGCGCAGGACGTCGGTCAGGGACCAGTCGCGGTACGGGCGCAGGGCGCGCTCGCAGTCCTCGACGACCCGGGCGAACACGGGTGCGCTGTCGAGGAGTTCGGCGGCCATGCCGGCCCACTGCGAGCCCTGGCCGGGGAAGACGAACACCGCCTCGCGGACGGCCCGGTGACTGCTGCCCTCGACGACGGCCGGGGTCACCCGGGCGTCGACGACCGCGTCGAGGGCGGTCAGCAGGGCGTCCCGGTCGCCGCCGGTCAGCACGGCCCGGTGGCTGAAGGCGGTCCGGTCGTGGGCGAGGGCCCGGGCGATCCCGGCGACGTCGAATTCCGGGTGCTCGGTGAGGTGCTCGCGCAGCCGGGCGGCCTGGGCGCGCAGCGCCTTGTCACCGCGTCCGGACAGCACCCACGCGAAGGACTCGGATTCATCCGATCCATTTGTGTGGTCCGGCTTGTCCTCGACGGTCGAGGAGGCCCCGCCCGGCCATTCGCCGAGTACCAGATGGCAGTTCGTACCGCCCATTCCGACCGAGGTCACACCCGCGAAGAGCGGCCCATCGGGATTCGGCCACGGCCCGGTTTCGGTGGCGGCGGCGAGTCGCAGTTCCTCGAACGGGATCTGCGGATTGGGGGTGAGATAGTTGAGCGTTGGAACGAGTTCCCGCTCTTTGAGGCAGAGAATCGTCTTGACGAGCCCCGCTATGCCCGCGGCCCCTTCGAGGTGGCCGATGTTCGTCTTGACGGAGCCGAGCCTGAGCGGATTGTCCGGGGTTCGGGAAGAGGCGAACACGGCGCCCAGAGCAGAGGCTTCGATGGGATCGCCGACCCGGGTGCCCGAACCGTGGATTTCGACGTACTGAACTTCTTCCAGCGGTATTCCGGAGTTTACCCAGGCGTCACGTATGACGCGTTCCTGGGCTTTCGCATCGGGGGTGGGAAGCGTGTCGCTCGCGCCGTCGCTGCCGACGGCTCCGCCGTGCAGCAGACAGTGGATCCGGTCCCCGTCGGCGAGGGCCCGGCTGAGCAGCTTCAGCGCCACCACACCGCCGCCCTCACCCCGGACGTAGCCGTTCGCCCGGGCGTCGAGGGAGTGACATCGGCCGTCGGGCGAGAGGCTGCCGAAGGCCGCCAGGGCCTGGGTGCTCTCCGGGGCGAGGTTGAGGTTGACGCCGCCGGCCAGCGCCGTCACGGACTCGCCGCGGCGCAGGCTCTCGCAGGCGAGATGCACCGCGACCAGCGAGGACGACTGCGCGGTGTCGACCACCATGCTGGGGCCCTGCAGTCCGAGGACGTAGGAGACCCGGTTGGCGATGATGCCGCGATGTAAGCCGGTCACGGTGTGCGCGGAGGTCGCGTCGGGGCCGGCCGCGTGGGTGAGGGCCGCGTAGTCGTCGGCGATCGCGCCGACGAAGACGCCGGTGGCGGTGCCGGCGAGCGTGGCCGGGACGATGCCGGCGTCCTCCAGCGCCTCCCAGGCGAGCTCGAGGACGAGCCGCTGCTGCGGGTCCATCGCGGCGGCTTCACGCGGGGATATCCCGAAGAATTCGGCATCGAAGGCGTCGACCCGGGGAAGGAATCCGCCGGGGCGCGGCGACCCGTCGTCGAGAGTGGCGAGGTGCGCGCGATCCGCGGGCGGCTCCGCTATGGCGTCGCGGCCGTTCCTGAGGAGATTCCAGAATTCGGCGGGATTCGCTCCGCCGGGAAATCGGCAGGAGAGTCCGACGACGGCAACGGTCCGGTCGTCGATCTGATGGGATGTCAGGTGTTTTTGTTGATCCCCGAACGGCTGTGTCGGGGTCCCCTCCACATCACCTGATGGGCTTCCCGCGCCGGCCGATGGTGATGCTGCCGCCTCAATCTGGGCATGGCGGATCATGGTGTTCTGCTCCCCCCGTGAAGCACGATCTACGGCGTTGCCGACCAGGCGGCCCTGCCATACGCAATCTCGATTCGGACCCTAGCACCGAGGCGGCGCTCCGTAAACCAATGGCCAGAGCGGGGAGTTGGTATGCAAAACGAATGTGACGGTTAATCCGGGGGACGCTTGCGTGACTTCCGGGGGAGATGTATCGAGCCACTGCCGGCGCACGGCCGATACCTCCCGACCCGCTGACGCGCCACCCCGACAGGAGGGTGGAGATCAGCTTGGGCGGGAGGTCGGAATCCGCGATTCCTACTTGGCTTTCGCCGCCGGGTCGGCCTTCGTCAGGGTGCAGACGCCGTCCACGCACTGACGCTCGAGACGCCCGCGCGAGATGGTCTGCGCCAGGCCGACCATCCAGCAGGTGGGGCAGCCGCGGAAGGCGATCAGGGCCAGCGGAGCCGCCAGCAGGCTGGCCGGGCCGACGACGGGCACCATGGCGATCGAGCCGATGATCAGCCCGAAGCCGATGACGCCGCGCGCCAGGTGGCGCGGGACGGACTTGCTGGCGAAGTTCGGCGCCGCGGACGGTGCGGCGACCGTGGTCGGTGCGATGACCGGGGACTTCGTGCCCTCGGGGGGCTTCACGATGTTCACGGTGTTCATGGTCGTGACTCTCCTTCGACTGGCTGGTCGATGGCTTGATCTGATGCCTGGTCGGTCGCTTCCAGCGCGTGACGCAGCGCCGCGCGTGCTCGGTGCAGCCGTGACTTCATCGCGGCGGTGCTCAGGCCGAGCGTCCGGGCGACGGTCTTGCCCGGCAGGCCCTGCACGTCCCGCATGATCAGGACCTGTCGCTGCTCACGGGGAAGGGCGCTGACCGCGGCCGCGATCCGCTCCACCTCCAGTCGGTAGAGCACGGCCTCCTCCGCGGACGGTTCCGCGCATGTCTCCGGCTCGGCCGAACCCTCCTCGCGCATGGCGATGAGCGTCCGTACCTGCCGGAGGCACTCGTTGCGTACGATCCGGAACATCCATGAGGCAAGCGCGCCGGTGGCCCGCAAGGTGCCGATCTTCCGGTAGAGGATGATCAGCGCCTCTTGTGCCGCGTCCTCCGCGTCCTGCGGCGAGGCGCACAGCGATATGGCGAACTTGCGCACATGCGGCTGCGATTCCATGACGACGGTGGTGAGCGACGTGACGTCGCCGTCCTGAGCGGCCTTGATCAGCCGCTCGTCAGGCCAGGGGAAGCGTTGGTTCATGTGCTACTCATACCGGAAGGCGCCCCGCGCGCAGGCGCTGGTCAGCTTCGGCTCTTGTTGAAGCGCCGCATCAGGTGCCAGCTGCACGCACCCACGAGCACTACGCCGATCACGATGATGGCAGTGACCATAATTGCTGTTCCTCCCGGTTTCGCCCGGCCCGTTCGGCCGGTACACACATAAGAGACGGGGAGGTGCCGAGAGGATTCGCCTCCCGCCGAAGTTTTTTTCGGAAGGTTCCGGGGCGGGCGCTAACGGCCGCCGAGGAGGTCGCCGACCGCCGCGACACCTGCGGTGATGGCGCGCTCGCCGACGTTGCCGAAGCCCAGGACCAGCCGCACCGGCTCCGTGGCGTGCGAGGCGCGGCAGGTGCTCATACCGTAGAGACCGACGGACCGGGCACGGGCCGCGGCGACGAGCGCCTGCTCGTCGGCCGGCCGTGTGAGGTGGGCGACCGCGTGGAAGCCCGCCGCGAGGCCGGACACCCCGACCCCGGGCGCATGCTCGGCGAGCGCCGCCACCAGGGTCTCGCGCCGCGCCGCGTACGTCGTCCGCATCCGGCGCAGGTGCCGGTCGAAGCGGCCGGACTCGATCATTCTGGCGAGGGCCAGCTGGTCGAGGGCGGGCGACCCGCGGTCGCTCAGCCGCTTCTGCTCGACGACCGTCCCGATGAGCGCGGCCGGGCAGAGCATCCACCCGATGCGCAGCGCCGGCGCGAGGGACTTGCTCACGGTGCCCAGGGAGATCACACGGTCGGCGGCGAGCCCCTGCAGAGCGCCCACCGGCCCCCGGTCGTAACGGAATTCGGCGTCGTAGTCGTCCTCGACGATCACCGCGTCCCGACTCCTGGCCCACTCGATCAGAGCGAGCCGCCGCTCGGGCGCCAGGGCGACGCCGGTGGGCCACTGGTGCGCGGGGGTCACGACGACGGCGCGGGCACCGGTCGCGGCGAGCGCCCGCACGTCGATGCCGCGCTCGTCGACCGGTACGGGGACCGCCGACATGCCCGCCCCGGACGCGGCGGCGGAGACGGTGGCCGGCGAGCCCGGGTCCTCGTAGGCCACCGTGCGGACACCCGTACCGGCCAGGGCGCGCAGCGCGAGACCGAGGCCCTGCGCGTAGCCGGAGCAGATCACGATCCGCTCCGGGTCCGCCGCGGCGGCGCGCACCCGCCGCAGATACCCGGCGAGGACCTCCCGGAGATCCGCACTGCCGCGCGGGTCTCCGTACCCGAGCGCCGACGTCGGCATGGCGCGCGCCGCCTCGCGGGTGGCCCACAGCCAGTCCGCGAGCGGGAATCCGGCCAGGTCCGGGACGCCCCAGGTGAAGTCGGCCAGCAGACGCGAAGGGGCCGGGGGCGGTGACGCGGGCGCCGGTGGCGCCCCCGCGCCCGAGGCGACCCGGGTGGCGGAGCCGACCCGTGTCACCAGATATCCCTCGGCCTGCAGCTGGGCGTAGCACTCCTGCACGAGCCCGCGCGACACCCCGAGCATCCGGGCGAGTTCGCGGGAGGACGGCAGCCGTTCACCCACCCTCAGCCGGCCGCTCCGGATCGCGTCCCGCAGTCCGAGTTCCAGCTGGGACCGCAGCGGCGCTCCGCTGTCCCGGTCGACGACCAGCAGCAGCTCGGGCGACAGACCGGACCACTCCAGAGGCATGGAATCGGATCTTACCGACGACCCGCCCGGCCCCTAGCGTCGTCGGGTGACCAAGATGCTCAACTTCCAAGCGGAGGGCGCCGCTTCACGGCCGCCCCTGGTGACGCGGCCCCTGCTGCTGCGCTTCGTCTCGATCATCGGCGCCTCGACGAGCTTCTACCTGCTCCTGTCGGTCGTCCCCCTCTACGCCGAGGCGACCACCGGGGGCCACGGCGACACCGCTGGGCTCACCACGGGCGCCCTGATGCTGGCCACGGTCGGAGGCGAGCTGGCCACTCCCCGGTTCGTCGCCCGCTTCGGCTACCGCCTCGCGCTGGTGGTGGGACTGGTCCTCCTCGGTGCGCCCGCGTTCGCGCTCTCCTTGTCCGGGGGAGCGCTCTGGATCGCGGCGGTCTGTGCCCTGCGGGGTCTGGGCTTCGCCCTCACGGTCGTCGCGGGCGGCGCCCTGACGGCGTCGCTCATCCCGGCCGAGCGCCGCGGCGAGGGTCTCGCGCTCGTCGGCATCGTGTCCGGGGTTCCCTCGCTGGTGGCGCTGCCGCTGGGGGTGTGGCTGGCGGCGCACGTGGGGTACGGGCCGGTCTTCGCCGCCGGCGCCGTTGCCGCACTCGCCGCCATCGTCTCGGTACCTGGCCTGCCGGACCGGGACCAGACCTCCGGGCGGTCGCTCGGGGTGACGGCCGGCTTCCGTACAGCCGCGCTGTTGCGGCCGACCCTCGTCTTCGCGGCCACGGCGCTCGCCGCCGGAATTCTCGTCACCTTCCTCCCGCTCGCCGTCCCCTCGGCCTCCGCGGGCGTCATCGCCACGGCCCTGTTCGCCCAGTCCGCGGCGGCGACCGCGGCCCGCTGGGTCGCCGGCCGGTACGGCGACCGGCACGGACCGGCCGCGCTCCTCCTGCCGGGCCTCGTTCTCGCGGCCGCGGGAACGCTGCTCACGTCCCTGACGCGCAGTCCGGTCGCCGTCGTCATCGGCGTGGCCCTGTTCGGGGTCGGCTTCGGCGTCACCCAGAACGCCACCCTGACGCTGATGTACGCGCGCGTCTCCGCGTCCGGTTACGGCACCGTCAGCGCCCTGTGGAACTTCGCCTTCGACGCCGGCATGGGCGTCGGGGCCGCCGGCTTCGGGCTCCTCGCGAGCCGCACCGGCTACCCGGCGGCCTTCGCCCTCACCGCCGCGCTGATGCTCACGGCCCTCGTCCCCGCCTGGCGCGACCGCCGGACGGAGAGTTCCCCTGACTGAGCGGCCGCCGGGCCGGGAACTCCTGCGACCGGCCGACCGGCCGACCGGCCGACCGACCGACCGGGCCGGGAACTCCCGCGGCCGACCGGCCGCCGTCACATGTGCGGCTGGCCGTAGTACCGCGCGAACTGCTCCAGATAGTTCGGCTCGTCGGCGTGCTTCGCCTGGTCGAAGTCGGGGGCGTCCTTGATCTGGTCCTTCGTCCGGTCGACGTACACCTTCTCCTCGACCGTGTCGATCAGCTCGATCGTCCCCGCCGGGAGGAGGACACGCCTGCCGAAGATCCAGACCCCGACGTCGACGACCAGATAGGAGGAGCCGACGTCCTCGGAGTGCTTGTCGATCTTCCCGATGGCGCCGTCGGTGGCCTCGACCTTGTAGCCGACGAGATCCACTCCGGCCTGGTAGCCGGAGCCCGGGCGGTAGTTCCAGATGTCGAACTCACTCATCGTGGCACCCCCTCTCTGCCTCCACCTCCATGGTCTCGTGGGTCACCGCCGCACGCACGTCGTCACCGGCGGTGACCCGGACAGGCGAGGCGCGTGGCCATACGGCCGCCCGTCCCTTGCCGACACCGCCCGGAGGGGCACCGTGAAGGACTGAGAGTCCCCGTGGTCCTGGGAGCGATGACGGCCGTGGTCGTCCTGTCCGCCTGCGGCGCGCCGCAGGCACGCCAGGACGGAGCGACCCGGGCGGGCCGGTTCTTCGAGGAGTCACTCGGCTCCGGGAACGTCCGCGTGGCGTGCGGGCCGCTTGCTCCGGAGAGACGTGAGCAGCTCGAGGAGGGCGAGGGGAAGCCGTGCGAGGAGGCGCTGCCGGCGCAGGGCCTGCCGCGCGGCGGCCGTGCGCCGACTTCTGGAACCGGTTCCTGCAGAACTGGCAGTCGGAACTCCTCGCCGTGGCGGCGATGGCGATCCTCTCCGTCTACCTGCGCCAGCGCGGTTCCCCCGAGTCCAAGCCCGTCGGCGCCGCGCACGAGGCCACCGGCGTCGAGGGCTGACGCGGTCCCCGCCGCGCGGCGTACCGGCGCGGCGGGAACCGCGTCAGCCGGAGCCGGGGTGGGTGCCCACCGAGCCGTGCCGTTCCCGTATGGCTCGCGGAGGCGCGCGGTTCTACCGTGGAGGGATGGTCTCCCGACCCGCCGGGATACGGTCCCGGGCCGGGCGGATACGGAGCGTGATCCGCCGGTTCCGGGCCGGGCATCGATGGGCGCCGGTCAAGGACCTCGACCTGTGGCAGCGTTCGCTGGGGTTCGCGGCGCTCGCCTTCCTCACCCTGGTGCCGCTCCTGATCGTCGAGTCGGCGGCGGACGCGGAGAGCGGGAAGGGGTTCGCGCAGTGGGTCGGTGACGGCATCGGAGTCTCCCAGGCCGCCAGGGCGGAGATCGAGCGGCTGTTCGCGCTGCCCGGTCAGGTGCGGCGGTCCACGACGGCGTTCGGCCTCACCCTGCTCGCCGTCTTCGGCCTCAGCTTCGGCACGGTGGTGCAGAGCGGGTACGAGAAGGTCTGGGACCTGCCTCCGGCCCGCTGGCGGGCCCGGTGGCGGCACGTGCTGTGGCTGACCGTCCTCCTCGGGGTCCTCTACCTGTTCGCGGTCGCCCCGTTCTGGCACGGGGCCCCGGCCGGCGGCGTCGTCTCCCTGCTGAGCGGCACGCTCTTCTTCTGGTGGTCGCAGCGACTGCTGCTCGGCGGCCGCGTCGCGTGGACCGCGCTGTTGCCCGGTGCGGTGGCCACCACGCTCGGACTGCTCGGGCTGAGGGTCTTCTCGCGGTTCGTCTTCTCCCCGCTGATCGCGTCCAGCGCCGTCACGTACGGCCCGTTCGGCGCGTTCCTCGTCCTGGAGTCCTGGCTCGTCGCCGTGGGCGTCGTCGTGTTCGGCGGCGCGCTGACCGGGCGCCTGATCGAGGACGAACTTCGTCGTGGGTCCCGAGCGTCGAAACGGTGAGGGCGAAGCCCGGGACCACCGCCGTCGGCGTGAGGGGCCGTGTACGGGCGTGGAGCGGGCGCGTAACTCCCTTGTCTGCAGGGGTGGTTGACGAAAGGTCTGGACCAACCTACGGTCTGCTGGAGCGCGCGCCATGCCCAGGACCACCCCCCCACGTCCCCAGGAGCACGCATGCCAGGCCCTCGGATCACCCGTGTCCTCGGAGCGGGTCTCGTCACCCTGCTCGCCGCCGCCGTCCTCGCAGGACCCGCCGCCGCCGAGGGGGCGAAGCCCGCCGCGGCCCCGTCGTCCGCCGCCGCGGACACCTGCGCCCTCAAGCCGAAGCCCGCCGGGAAGGTGCTCCAGGGGTACTGGGAGAACTGGGACGGCTCGGCCAACGGCGTGCATCCGCCGTTCGGCTGGGCGCCCATCGACGACCCGCGCTTCGCGGCGCACGGCTACAACGTCATCAACGCCGCCTTCCCCGTGATCCGCTCGGACGGGACGGTGCTCTGGGAGGACGGCATGGACAGCACCGTCCGCGTCGCCACCCCGGCGGAGATGTGCCGCGCCAAGGCGGCCGGCGCGACCCTCCTGTTGTCGATCGGGGGCGCCGCCGCCGGGATCGACCTGAGCTCCCGCGCCGTCGCCGACCGCTTCGTCGAGACCGTCGTGCCCCTCCTGAAGACGTACAACTTCGACGGGATCGACATCGACATCGAGACCGGTCTCGTCGGCAGCGGCAGCATCGGCACCCTGTCCACGTCGCAGGCCAATCTGGTGTACATCATCGACGGGGTCCTCGCCCGCATGCCCGCCGGTTTCGGGCTGACGATGGCGCCGGAGACCGCGTACGTCACCGGCGGCAGCGTGGCCTACGGGTCGATCTGGGGCGCGTACCTGCCGATCGTGAAGAAGTACGCGGACAACGGACGCCTGTGGTGGCTGAACATGCAGTACTACAACGGCAGCATGTACGGATGCTCCGGTGACTCCTACTCCGCCGGCACCGTCGCCGGGTTCGTCGCCCAGACCGACTGCCTGAACCGCGGCCTCGTCGTCCAGGGCACCACGATCAAGGTTCCGTACGACAAGCAGGTCCCCGGCCTCCCGGCCCAGCCGGGCGCCGGCGGCGGGTACATGGCGCCGTCGGCCGTCGCCCAGGCCTGGAACCACTACGGCGGCTCGCTCAAGGGCCTGATGACCTGGTCGGCCAACTGGGACGGCTCGAAGGGCTGGACCTTCGGAGACAACGTGAAGGCACTTCAAGGCCGCTAGGGCCTGTCTGACCGTTCCCGCCGGGTCCGGCCCGCTCGGCACGCACTCCCCCGTAGCCCTTGGGGCACGGGAGGTGCCCCCGCGCCGCACGGCCGAAACACCCGAGTAGCTCCGCCCCCGCTCTCGGCTTCGCTCGAGCGGGGGGACCCCCATCGAGGGCGTCCCGCACGCCGATCGCACGCACCGAACGCCCCGGCCCGATCCGACGCGAATTGTCAGACAGGCCCTCGGGGGTCGCGAACCCCTCGCCTGTTACTTGCCGGTAGGCAATGATGGTGGGTGACCATCCACACGGCCGGGGCTGAGGTAGCGGTGACGACTTTCGACGAACGGACCAGGGTGCACGCCTTCCGGGACGACGCCCTGGGAGAGCACGACGCCGTCGGACTCGCCGAGGCGATCCGGCGCGGCGAGGTCGGCGCCGCCGAGGCCGCACGGGACGCGGCCGAGCGGGTACGGGTCGTCGAGGAGCGGCTCCACGCCGTCCAGGTGCACGCCGACGCCCCGGCGCACGCCGACGCCACCGGCGGCGCCTTCGCGGGCGTCCCCACCTTCGTCAAGGACAACACCGACTACCAGGGGCTGCCCACGGGCCACGGCAGCGAGGCCTTCACGCCGAGGCCGGCGCGCCGGCACGCGCCGTTCGCCCGGCAGTTCCTGAGCAGCGGCGTCACGGTGCTCGGCAAGACCCGGCTGCCCGAGTTCGGCTTCAGCCCGACCACGGAGTACGAGAACGCCGAGCCCGTCCGCAACCCCTGGAACACCGGCCACTCCGCGGGCGGTTCCTCGGGCGGCAGCGCTGCGCTCGTCGCCGCCGGAGCGGTGCCGATCGCCCACGCCAACGACGGTGGCGGCTCCATCCGGATCCCCGCCGCCTGCTGCGGGCTCGTCGGCCTCAAGCCGACCCGCGGACGGGTCGTGCCCAACGCCCAGAGCCGCCAACTGCCCCTGGACCTCGTCGCCGACGGCATCGTGAGCCGTTCCGTACGGGACACCGCCGCGTTCCTCGCCTCCGCCGAGACGTACTGGCGCAACCCGAAGCTGCCGCCCCTGGGCCTGGTCGAAGGCCCCTCCGGGCGGCGGCTGCGCATCGGCTTCCTGCTGGACTCGCCGAACGGCGTCGCCTCCGACACCGCCACCCGCGAGGCCGTCGAGGAGACGGCGGCGACGCTCGAACGGCTCGGGCACACCGTGGAGCCGGTCGAGATGACCATCGACCCGCGCTTCACCGAGGACTTCCTCACCTACTGGGGAATGCTGTCGTTCCTCCTCGGCGCCACCGGCCGGACCCTCGGCGACGGCTTCGAACGGCAGCGCATGGACGGCCTGAGTCGCGGGCTGCGTGAGACGTACGTGGAGAACTGGCGGCGCACCCCGGGCGTCCTGCGGAGGCTGAAGCGCACGAAGGAGGCGTACGCGGCGGCGTTCCGCGGACTCGACCTCCTCCTCACGCCCGTCCTCGCCCACCCCGCGCCGCCGATCGGCCACCTCGCCCCGGCCGTCCCCTACCCGACGCTCATCGAACGGATCCTCGCGTACGTCGCGTTCACCCCGGTCGACAACGTGGTCGGCACCCCGTCGGTCTCGCTGCCCAGCACCCGGGCGACGGACGACGGGCTGCCCGTCGGCGTCATGTTCTCCGGCCGCCCCGGCAGCGAACGGACCCTCCTCGACGTCGCGTTCACCCTGGAGGCGGACCGGCCGTTCCGGCGGATCCAGGACCTCTGAACCCGGAGAGCCGCCCCCGGTGACGGGACGGAGGGCCGGCTGAGGCAACGGGTCGAATCCGGCCGGCCGGCCGGGGCGTCGCCCCGGCCGGCGCCGGCGCCTCATCTACCCTCTGCCGGAACCACCGCTCTGTTCTGAAGGGGAATCCCGTGCCCTCTCGGCTCAACCCGTACATCACCTTCGACGGCGACGCCCGGCAAGCCATGGAGTTCTACAAGGAGGTCTTCGGCGGCACCCTGGCGCTCAACACCTACGGGGAGTCGTTCGGCGACAAGGAGGCCGGAGACACCTCCGGCAAGATCATGCACAGCATGCTCGAGACCGACAGCGGCTTCACCCTCATGGCCGGGGACCTCCCCCCGGGCATGCCGTACCAGCCCGGCACCAACATCGCGGTGAGCGTCAGCGGGGAGGACGCCGACGAACTGCGCGGCTACTGGGACGCGCTCTCCGGCGACGGCACGGTCTCCGTCCCGCTGGAGAAGCAGATGTGGGGCGACGTCTTCGGCATGTGCACGGACCGCTTCGGCATCACCTGGATGGTCGACATCACCACCACGCGGGACGCCTCCTAGGGATGTCCTGCCGATCAGGGTCGGACAGCTCCTAGCCGCTGACCCGTTCGGCCAGGCGCACCATGGCCTGTTCCAGTTCACGGCGCGCCCCGAACGGGACGAGCGCGGCGCGCCCCGGGACGCGGACACCGCCGGTGAGCGCCACCCGGGTCCGGCCGCCCTCGTCCACCGCCGCCATCCCGATCACCAGGAACCGGCTCTGCATCCAGCACCAGCCCGGCCGCAGGACGCCGTGGAACCGGGCCCGCAGGCCGTAACGGCTGTGGGCGAGGGCCTCCACCCGGTCCCCGTCCCGGCGCAGGACCCGCACCGACCGCATGTCGGGCTGGAACTCCCCGAAACCGCCCTCCAGATCGCCCATGACGCCCCACACGGCGTCGACCGGCGCGGGAAGCACCCGCTCCACGATCCGCGCGCCCCGGACACCCGCGGCCATCACCCGCAGCCGCCGCACGTCGTCGATCACCGGGCCGTCCCCCTCGCCGCTCGTCTTCTCGTCGCTCACGCGGACCACGCCCTTCGGAAGCTCTGCCGTGCCCGGTGCAACCGGGACTTCGCCGTGCCGGCCGGCACCCCGAGGAGTGCCGCCGCGGCCTCCTCGTCCATCCCCTCGACGTCCCGCAGCACGAGCACCGCCCGGTGCGCGGGCGACAGCCGGGCCAGGACGTCCCCGATGTCGGCGGCCAGCTGCGGATCGCCCCGCTCCGGCACGTCGGGGAGCTCCGCCGGCCGCGCCCGCGCGGCCCGCCTGGCGACCCGTACCGCCTCCCGTACGGAGATCGCCCGCACCCACCCGTACAGCGCCTCGGGCTCCCGCAGCGACCGCAGCGAGGTGAAGACGGCGACCAGCGCCTCCTGCGTGGCGTCCGGCCCGTCGTCGAGGGCGATCGGCCGGCAGATCCGCGCGATGTACGGGGTGAGGTGGTCGAGCAGGTCGTGCAGGGCCAGAGTGTCGCCGCGCCGGGCTGCTCGGACGAGCGCCACACCCCGGTCGACGGGATCGGCGACCTCAGCGGGCGGCACGCAGCGCCGCCCATCCGAAGACCAGGCTCAGGGGCGTGTACAGCAGCGCGTTCAGCCAGGGGAACGCCGCCCCGGATCCGTCCCGGCCGACGACGATCCACACCAGGCCGGCCGCCGCACGCAGCAGCATCCCGCCCGCCACGGCGTACGTGACGAGGCGAGGGATCCGGCGGCCGCGGACGCCGCGCGCGTGGGCGGCCACGGCGACCGCCGCGCACCCTTCGAGCACGGCGAGCGGCAGCACCACCGCAGGACCGAAGGACACGACACTGCCGAGGACGGCGAGCGAGAGGCTCCGCTCGTCGGCGGCGGGCCAGGTCAGGCCGGTGGCCCAGTAGACGTGCGTCAGCGCGAGGACGGCGAGCAGGACGGCGACGGCACGCCCGCCGCCGGCCGCGCGAGGCCGCTCGATGTCGATGACCGCCATGGGGTCCCTCCGTATCGGGATAGTGGTCGAGATCGTGTCGGCGCCGAAGGGCGCCGACACCTGAAGGAGGACCCGTCCCCCGCGAACGTTCCGTGTGATCCGGGTCACGCGCCGCCTACCGCCCGATGTCGACCACCCGGGCCCAGTCCGGCGGCCCGGCCGGCACATGGTCGGGATCGTCCTCGCTCCACGAACGGAACGACCGCGCACGGGGGAACAGACCCACCACCGTCCGGCACGCCGGGCGCGTTTCGGGCCACGGCGTCTGACCGTCGGTCAGGACCACCAGCACGTCCGGCTTCGGGCGCGCCCGCAGGGCCGCGGCGAAACCGGTGCGGAGATCCGTGCCGCCCCCGCCCAGGAGCGGGATGCCCTCGGCGCGGCACAGCGGATGGACGACCCGCGCCGCCGCGTCGCACGGCAGCACGGTCACCAGGTCGCGACGGCCGCCCACCGCCCGGGAGATCGCCGCGACCTCCAGGAGCGCGCTGCCCAGCTCGGCGTCGCTGACCGAACCCGAGGTGTCGATGACGACCGAGACCCGGGGCGGGCTGCGCCGCAGGCTCGGCAGCACGGCGCCGGGCACCGAGGCCGAGCGCCGCGAAGGCCGCCCGTACGAGTAGTCGTCCCCGGCGCCGGAACCGTAGGCCGCCGACCTGACCGCCGCCCCCAGCAACTCCCGCCAGGCCTGCGGCGGATGGAAGGCCTCCTCGGCCCACCGTCGCCACCCCATCGGCGTGCTGCCCGGCAGGCCGGTGATCGCCTGGGCCACCCGGAACCGGACGGCGTCCTGCTCCTGGGCGCTCAGCCCCCGGGCGCCGTCCGCTCCGAGGTCCCAGGCCCGTTCGAGACCGTCGGCACCGCTGCCGCAGTCCAGCCAGCCCGCGTCCCTCGTCCGCGGGCCGAGCTGGAACTGCCGCAGGTAGTCCTCCATGAGCTCCCCCTCGGGAAGCCCCAACAGCCGTGGATGGACGGCCCCTTCGGGCATGGGCAGCCCGTCGCCGAACACGTCGTCGTTGATCTCGCAGTCCGCGGCGATGTTCATGCGCAGCCGCTCGCCCGAACCCGTCAGGCCGCGCTCCCGCGCCACCCGGTCGCTGCGCCCGTGGTGGTCGCGGAGCAGGTGCGTCACCTCGTGCACCCACACCCCGGCGAGCTCGTGGACCGGGGTCCGGTCGACGAACCCCGGCGAGACGTAGCAGCGCCAGTGGCGGTCCACGGCCATCGTCGGCACCGCCCGCGACTCCACGGTGTGCAGGGCGAACAGTGCGGTCGCCAGATACGGCCGGACGCGTACGGCGTGCAGGCGGGCGGCGTACAGCTTCTCCAGGTCCAGCGAACCGGCCGTGACGTCCCCCGCCGTGTCCGCCGCCGTCGCGCGCGGCGTCATCGCCCCGCCCCCGGGCCTGCCGCCGTGCCCGCCGCCACGCGCTCGCCCGCCCGGTCCGCGCGCCGGGACAGGGACACGACGCCGGCGAGCCGCTCGATCGAGGCCGGAACGTCCCAGTCCTCCCGGCGCAGTCCGGCGAGCGTCGTCGCCGGCACGACCACCAGATCCGGGGCCCCCGACTCGAGGGCACGGGCGAGCAGCGCCCACGCCGCGTCCCAGCGGTTCTTCTCCGGGCGGCGGGCGACCGCCTCCACGACCCCCTCAAGGGCCGCCTGACGACGGTCCCCGCGCTCGGGCAGCTCGGCACCCTCGGGGTCGGCGAGGAGCAGTTCGGGATCCGGGAGGTCCATCCGGTCGAGCCAGGCCAGGAGTTCAAGCCCCGGCCCGTCCCCGACGACCCCCCTCACCAGCTGCGAGAGCACGTCCCGCTCGACACCGGCCGCGGTCGCGAAGGCGATCAGACGCAGCGCCATCTCCCAGCTCCGGGGCGAGGGCCACGGACCGCCCCGCATGGCCTCGCTGTTCGGCAGCCGGTGCACGAGCGCCGGGCGGGCCGTCAGCAGACCGCAGACCGCCCGCCGCGCCACGTCCACGGCCTCGGTCAGCTTCTCCGGGTCAAGTCGGGGGAGCGTGGTGCGCGGCCAGGTGCCCCCGAGGCCGCGCACCACGACCTCGACGTCGTGGGTCCACCGCAGATGGACGAAACGGTTGGCGAGCGGCGGGCTCAGCTCCCAGCCGTCGGCCGCCGAGGACCGCGGATTGGCGGCGGCGACGATCCGTACGTCGGGCGGGAGGACCAGCGTCCCGATCCGCCGCTCCAGGACGAGCCGGAGCAGCGCCGCCTGGACGGCCGGGGGAGCGGTGGACAGCTCGTCCAGGAACAGCAGGCCCCGGCCTGTCCGCACCAGGCGCACGGCCCAGTCCGGCGGGGCCATCGGCACGCCCTGTTCCGCGGGGTCGTCCCCGACGATGGGCAGCCCGGAGAAGTCGGTGGGCTCGTGCACGCTCGCGATGACCGTGGTCAGCGGCAGGTCGAGCGAGGCGGCGAGCTGGGTCAGGGCGGCGGTCTTGCCGATGCCCGGCTCACCCCACAGGAGGACCGGCAGATCGGCGGCCACCGCCAGGGTCAGCGCCTCCAGCTGGGGGTCGGGCCGGGGCTCGGTGGTGGTGTCGCGCAGCAGGGCCGACAGAGCGCCGGCGACGTCGAGTTCGGAGGACGGCGCCGGGGCCGAGGACACGGGTGAGGGCATGGGAGATCACCTGGGGAAGGAGGGCGGAACCGAGGTTTCCGTCAGCGGGAGGAGGAAGAAGAGAAAGCGGACACGGCGTGGCGCGGGTGGGCGCCACGCGCGCGCGTGCGGCGGCTGTCCGGACGGATGCGGCGGGTGGGTACGGAAGGGGGCGCGAGCTCCCGGCCGGGAGCGGGGCCGGCGAGCCCGGCCCGGTAGAGCCCGTACGTGACGCGCCGCCGCGCCGCCGCCTCAAGGGCGTCCCGGAGTGCGCCGTCGCGCAGCAGAGCGGCGGGGCCGAGCAGGCCCTCGACGACGGCCAGCGCACCGGCGACGTCACCGTGGTCGAGCCGCTCGCGCACACCGGTGAGGCAGTCCGGACGCCGGTGCGCCTCGTCGACGGCCCGTACGCAGGGGAGCGCGGTGCCGGTCAGCGCGACGAGGAGCTCCTCGCGCCGGAGTTCGGCCGGGTCGTGGTCCAGCGGTGTCAGGACCCCGTCGACCAGGCCGATCCGGTGCCGGGCACCCCGGCACTCCACGAGGCGCGGCGCACCCGCCCGGTCGGGCGGACGGGGCGGTCCGGCCGGTACGTGGCCGGGTACGAGCGCGGCGGCGACCAGCGGGTGCAGCTGCCCGGCCTCCACGAGACCGGCCCGCAGCAGCGCCAGGTCGGGCGGCTGCCAGGTGGCCGCGTCCGGCAGGACGGGCACCCGGGCGAACGCGCGCCGGGCGGCTGCGCTCCCCGGCGCCGGCCGGGGCGGCGCCGGGGGTGCGTCCCCGGCCGGGTCGCCGTCCAGGAACAGCCGGTGCTGTGTGCCCAGGCGTACGGCCACCGGACCCGCCGGTCTGCCCTCGGCGCGCAGCAGGATCGCCGCCTCGTCCGCCCAACGGTCCACGGCGCAGGGGAGCCCGCCCTGCGGAAGATCCGGCGAAGGAACGTCGCGGGGCGGTCCGTCGGCCCCGGAGCGCGTGCGCAGTTCGCCGGCCCGGCTCGCGTCCCAGAGGTGACGGTGCAGGTCGAGCCGGAACCGGGGGTGCGGATGGGGGTGGGGGTGCGCAGGCGCGGGGTGGTGGCCGGTGCCGGACGGGGACCGGTCCCAAAGCGCGAGGCTGATGCGCTGGCCGGAGTCCGCCCAGGCGGGCGGGGTCCGGGCCACCAGATGCACGGGGCCCGTGCCGTCGCGTCCCCCGGTGTCGTACCGGGCGAGAGCGACGGTGAGTCCGGGGCGGAGCAGCCCGTCCGGGGCGATCCTCGGCATGTGCCAGCGCAGCAGGTCCGGGGCCAGTCGGCGCAGATCGGCCCGCACGCGGGCCGCGAGTTCCGTACCGTGACCGCGCGCCAGCGCGCGGAGGTCGAGATCGACGTCGACGTGGGCGGCGGCGCAGGCCCCGGCCCAGTCCCCGGCCTGACGGCGGGTGGTCGCGGTCTCGATCATGGAGGGCGGCACGGCGAACTCGCGCACGCGCAGCCAGCGGGAGAGGTGGGAATCCTCGTACGCGGAGGGAGTGGCCATCAGCACTCACCTGTTGCGGACGGGACCCCCGATCTGTGAAGGGTGTGAGTCGTCATCGCGATCATCGTACGGGCTTTCGCAGGGGGACGGCACCCTCTTTTCCGTGCGTGCCGTCCAGGCCCTCGCGTGCCCGGCCGTACTGCTGGGGATGGTCCATGGCGCCGGGCAGGGCGAGGGCCGTCCGGAACTCCTGGTGGGCCTCGGCGCGACGGCCCGCCGCCGCGTAGGTGCTGCCGAGTCGGATGCGGATCTCCATCTCCAGCCAGGTGCTGGTGTGTTCGGTGAGCGTGGACAGGGCCTCGTGGTGGGTTTCGACGGCCGCGTGCAGTCGGCCCCGGCCGTGCTCGGCGGCGGCGAGCTGCGACAGCGCGGCCGCACGCAACGTCGGATCCCCCGCCTGCTCGGCGAGTCCGGCGGCCCGCCGCAGCAGGTCCGCGCTCTCCGTGTGGCGGCCCAGGGCGCGGTGGGCGTCGGCGACGAAGCACAGGGACTGGGCGATCGTCCGGGGGCGGCCGTTCTTCTCGGCGAGGGCGAGAGCGGCGCCGTAGTGGTCGAGGGCCTCCTCGGGCCGGCCGCGCAGGGCGTGGATCGCGCCGAGGTTGCAGGCCGAGACCCCGGTCAGCCAGTCGTCGCCGAGGCCGGCCGCCAGCTCCAGGGCCCGGTTCAGGAGGCCGAGGGCCTCGTCGACCCGGCCCAGCGGCCACAGCGCCACGCCCGTCCCGGCGATCGCGCGGGCCTCGTTCCGCGGGTCGCCCTGGTCGCGGGCCTGCCGCAGGGCCTCCGTGAACCAGCCGTGCGCCTGCCGGAACCGCCCCCGGTGGATGTCGACGATCCCCATGCAGCTGCGCAGCGCGGACGCCGGCCGCCCGTCGGTGGCCATGTCCGCGCAGGACAGCGCCAGTTCGAGCGAGGCCCGGGCCTCGTGGTGATGGCCTTGGCGGAGCTGGTGGTCGACCAGGGCCTCGGCGAGCCGGCAGGCGTGGTCGTACTCGCCCGCGGCGGCAGCGGAGGCCACCACGTCGACGAGTTCCCCGCCCGCCGCGTCCAGCCACTCCGAGGCCTCCCGCTGGCCGCCGAAGGGGGACCCGGCGGCGCCGGGTGCGGCGGGGAACGTCTCGGGACCCCAGTCGCCCGCGATCCGGCCGGCCGCCGTGTAGAGGCCCAGCAGCGCCGCACGGTCCGCGGCCGCCTCCTCGGGTGACGCGGCGGCGAGCTGCCGGGCGTGCGCCCGGACGAGATCGTGCAGCCGGTAGCGGCCGGGGTGCGGCTCCTGGAGCAGGCTCGCGTCGACCAGGTCCTCCAGGACCGCCTCGGCGTGCGCACGGGGACGGCCGAGGACGGAGGCGAGGCCAAGCCCGTCGAAACGGACCGTCGGCACGACCCCCAAGGCCCGGAACCCGCGCCGCAGTTCCGGTTCGAGCCGGTCGTACGACAGACGGAAGGCGGCCTCCACACTGCGGTCCTCCGCCCGCAGCTCGCCGAGGCCGCCCGTGCCGTCGGACATCCGGCCGGCCAGGAACTCCAGGGTCCAGGACGGTCGGTTCTGCAGCCGGGCGCTCGCGATCCGCAGCGCCAGCGGCAGCCCGGCGCAGCGCCGGGCGAGCTCCAGGGCCGCCTCGGGCTCGCGGTCCGCGCGGGACTCCCCGAGGAGCGTGCGGAGCAGACCGACCGCGTCGCCGTCGTGCAGGGGCTCCACGGTGACCCGCAGATCGGCGTCGAGACCGGGCAGGCGCTGCCGGCCCGCGACGAGGACGCGGCTCCCCGGTCCCGCGGGCAGCAGCGGCCGCACCTGCTCGGCGCTCCGGGCGCCGTCCACGACGAGCAGCAGCCGCAGCCCGCTCGTGGCCGCGCGCCAGGCCGTGACCAGGTCGACCAGGCTGTCCGTACGGTCCGTCCTGTCCGCGCCGTCCCTGTCCGTGCCCGTACTGTCAGCGTCCGCGCCGTCCGTGCCCGTGCCCGGACCGTCCTCGTCCGCGCCGTCCGCGTCCGTGGGGAGTTCCTCGCCGCCCCGTACCGTGCGGAGCAGCCGGCGCAGGGCCCGCTCCGGGCCGACGCCCGCACGGGCGGCGCCGTACGCCTCCAGGTCCACGAACAGGCACCCGTCGGGGTGGTCGGCGGCGAGGGTCCAGGCGGCGCGCACGACCAGCGCGGTCTTGCCGACCCCGGCCGTCCCGTCCACGGTCGTCACGGTCACCGCGCCCGGGCGGACCGGGCCGGTCAGGAGGGCGAGTTCGGCCTCGCGCCCGACCAGACAGGCGGTGTCGCCCGGGAGTTCGTTGCGGCGGGGACGGCCGGCACGGCGTGACCCGCCGGCGTCGACCGGCTCGGCGGGCTCGTGATGCGCGGGCGGCGCCTGCCCCGCGAGGGCGCCCGTCACGGGCGCTTCCTCCGCGGGGGCGTCCCGCAGGGCGTACGCGGCGGCCGTCCGGGCCCGTGCCCCCGGCCCGAGCAGCAGCGTGTCGTCCCGGCGCAGCACCGCCTGGTGCATCCGCCGCAGGTCCTCGCCGGGCTCCACGCCCAGCTCGTCGAGGAGCCGGGCGCGGGTCTCCCGGTAGACGGCGAGCGCCTCGGCCTGCCGGCCGCTGCCGTACAGCGCGCGCATCCGCAGGGCGGCGAGGGGCTCGTCGTACGGCAGGGCGAGCGGCGCCGCCATGAGGCCGTCCAGGGCCTCCGGGTGCCGCCCGAGCAACACGAGGCACTCCGCGCGCTCCTGGTGCAGGGCCCGGCGCAGCCGGGTGAGGCGCTGCCGCTCGGTTTCGGCGAGCGGACCCGGCAGGCCGGGCAGGGGCTCGCCGCGGAGCAGTTCGAGTGCCCGCCCGCCCGCGTCGAGGGCGGTGGCGAGGTCACCGGAGGCCTTCGCGTGCCGGCCGAGCGCCGCCTGCTCGGCGAGCTCGGCGAGGTCGGTCCGTGCCCCGCCGGGCGCGAAGCGGTAGCCGCCGCGCCCGCCGCCGATCACCGACCCGTCCGGCCCGAGGTCCGGCAGGTCCAGTGCCCTGCGGAGCGCGTAGACGTAGCTCGGCAGGACGCGGTGGCCCGTGCCCGGCGGTTCGGCTCCCCAGACGTCGTCGAGGAGCTGCCGGTACGTCACGAAGCCCGGGGCGCGCAGGACCAGGGCGGCGAGCACCGCCTGCCGCCGTACCGGACCCAGGGCGACCGGCACCTCGCCGCGCAGGGCCCGGACGGGCCCGAGCAGGTCGATCCGCAAGGCCCCGCTCGTTGCGTCCGGGCCCGTGTCCCGGCCCTCCGGCTCCCCGTTCACGTCGTCGCCCCCACGTCCCCCGTGCGTGCGGTGCCCGCACCGCTTCCCAAGTCCTTCGCTTCAGCAGCATTTCATCGGCCTTGCAGCGGGCCGCGCGAGGGTGGGCCCCGTCGGGCCGGCTGCCGCCGTGGGGGCGGCAGCCGGTCCCGCGTCGTCGAGAGCGAAGGACACACCGTCATGTCACAGGCCAGCAGCACGCCCGGCGCGCGGCCCACCCGGCGCGGCCGATGGGAGCGCTACCGGGTCACCCACCCGTTCTCCGCGCGGGACCAGGCCGGTCTGTGGGGCGCGATCGTGGGGGTCGTCGCGCTCGCCGTCCTGCTCGGCTGGGCGCTCGATATGAAGGGCGGCGTCGTCATCGTCGCGGCGGTCCCGTTCATCGTCTCCTGGTACGAGAACCGTCGTACGGCCTTCCAGTTCGACGCGGCCGGCGCCCGGTTCGGCACCGTGCTGGTGCCGTGGAGCGACCTCACCCAGTTCGTCGTGGCCACCCCGGAGGGCGCGCCGCACGTTCTGATCGGCGCGCGGCTGCGCCCCGGCGTCGCCCTGCCGGCGGGCGGGGCCGTACCGGCGCACGACCCGGCCATCCCCGCGCCGGTCCATGTCGCCGTCCCCCGCGCCAAGTTCGACCTGCGGAAGATGGTGAGCAAGGCACGCAGGTACGCGCCGTCCCACGTCCAGATCGTCGTCGCCGATCCGTCGGGCGAACGCGTCGCGAACTAGGGCCTGTCTGACCATTCCCGCCGGGTCCGGCCCGCTCGGCACGCACCTCCCGTAGCCCTTCGGGCACGGGAGGTGCCCCCACGCCGCACGGCCGAAACACCCGAGTAGTTCCGCCCCCGCTCTCGGCTTCGCTCGGGCGGGGGACCCCCATCGAGGGCCTCCCGGCGCACGCCGATCGCACGCACCGAACGACCCGGCCTGATCCGACGCGAATGGTCAGACAGGCCCTAGGAGCTCAGCCGATGCACCTCCCGCCGCAGCCCTGGTACACCCCGCGCCCGCCGCAACAGACGGTGCCGGACAACCCTTACGCCCCGGAGGGGTACACCCCGCCCGGGCCGCCGCCCCGGCGCGGACGCTTCGGCAGGGGCCCGGTGATCGCCACGGTCGTCGCCCTGCTGCTCCTGGCGACGGGCGGTGGCGTGTACGCCGTCAAGGGCGGCTGGTGGAGCGGTCCGTCCGCACCGGTCGCGGAGCGGACCCCGCACCCCTCCGGGACGCCGACCCCGCCCCGTACCCCCGCCGTCCGCACGCCCGAACCGAAGCGGATCCCGACGACCGAGGAGATCAACGCGGGGCGGAAGCCGGGCGACGCGACGGCGTGGATCGTCGACGACCGGACCGATCTGCCCCGGCGCTCCATCGAGGTCCACGACCTGTGGACCGTCGGCGACACCGTCGTCCAGGCCCTCTACAAGAGGGTCACCGCCTTCCGCCTCTCGGACGGCGCCGAGCTGTGGAGCGTGCGCCTGCCCGCGCCCGTCTGCGAGACACCCGCCGCCCCGACGCCGGACGGCAAGGTGGTCGTGGTCCACCAGAACCGCGAGGCCTGGCGCGGAGCCCGCTGCAACCAGCTCCAGATGATCGACCTGCGCACCGGGAAGGCCGGCTGGCACAAGCAGCTCGCCGAGACCGGCTCCATGGACGACACGATCATCGTGAACAGCGCCCTGAGCGGAGACGTCCTCGCCGTCGGCCAGAGCATGAAGGCCGCCGCGTACCGCGTCGGCGACGGGACCAAGCTCTACGACATCCCCATGGAGAAGAACGGGAGGTGCTACCCCGACGACGTGGCGGGCGGCGCCCGGCTCCTGGTGAAGTCCGACTGCGCGATCAGCGTCGACCGGACGAAGAACCACAGCCTGCTCCGCGCACTCGACCCGCACACCGGAAAGGCCCTCTGGGACTTCAGGACCCCACCGGGGACGGAGATCGGCAAGGTGCTCTCCGTCGACCCGGTCGTCTTCACCACCTTCCGCGGGGCACGCGGGGACAACTGGCGCGTCGTCGCCCTCGGGCCGGGCGGGAGGCTCCGCACCACCATCGACCCCGGCGCGAAGGGCTTCAAGCTCTGCGCCGACGCGGGGGATTCGGGCGAGGACATCCAGGACTGCCCGGGCACGCTCGTCGGCCGGAACGCCGTCTACATCGGCGGTACGGACCAGGTCGGCGCCTACGACCTCGGGACCGGGAAGCTCGTCTGGGGCATCAAGTCCGCGGACAGCACCCTCCACCCCCTGCACGCGGAGGCGGGCTCGTCCGCACTCGTCTACGAGGCGGCCTCGGCCGGCCGGCCGGGCGGGATCGTCCGGCTGGGCCCGGGAGGCGTGGACACCGAGGAACGGGTCCTGAACCACCCGGAGTCCGCCCGCTCCACGGAGCGCGGCATGCTCGCCGGACACCTGGCCTACGCGAACGGCCGGATCGTGATCACGCCGTCGGTCGTGAGCGGCGACGACGTGTCGCACGAGGCCCGCATGCTGTCCTTCGCGCCCGCGGCGCCCTGAGCGGCCCGGGACGCGGACCTCACCCGCGGAAGGCGGCGGGGCGCTCGGGGGAGGCCTCGGCGAGGGCCTCGGTGACCGCGTCCACGCCGGCGCGGAGCCCGTAGACGGGGGTGTCGGGCTGCTGGCGCCAGGACTCGTCGATGCCGCCCGCGTCGACGGTGTCGAAACCGAGCTCGTCGATCAGCGCGCGGACGGTGTTCTTGGCGGCCTCGTCGTCGCCGGCGACGGGCACGGCGATGCGCTCGGGGTCACCGGCCGGTCGGGGCCGCTCCAGGATGTCCTGGGCGTAGGTGCCGTTGAACGCCTTCACGACCGGATGACCCAGGTGGTTCTGCGTCCAGCGGCTCTCGGTCAGGCCCTCGTCCTCGATGGCGGCGATGCGGCCGTCGCGCTCCCTGGGGTAGTAGTTGCCGGTGTCGACGACGACGAAGCCCTCGGCGGCGCCGTCCAGGACCTTCTCGGGCAGGTCCGGGATGTGCTTCAGGGGGATGGTGACGACGACGAGCTCGGCGTCGCGGGCCGCCTCCGTGACGGCGACCGGGGTCGCTCCGGTCTCCGCGGCGAGCGCCGCGAGGGTCTCGGGGCCGCGCGAGTTGGCCACGGACACGTCGTGGCCGAGGGCGGTGAGGCGGCGGGTCAGGTTGCCGCCGATGTTTCCGGCGCCGATGATGCCGATCTTCATGAGCTGTCCTTCGTGGGTGCGGGCGGACTGGATCCGGGACCGGGGCCACGAGCTCCCCGTCGGTCAGGCTGAACGCCGCGAGGGGGAGGTTTCTTCCGGGCGGACCGTACGGAAGTGAAGGAACGGAGGAGGTCGGTCGCTCTCCGTCGTGATGTGGCCCATGGTTCGGTTGATCCCGCACGGGGCCGCCGCCGCCTCAACTATGTTACTGACGTGGACCAGTTGATCACCGAAGATCCGACGCGCATCGGCCCGTACCGTCTCATCGCCCGGTTGGGCGCGGGCGGGATGGGACTCGTGTACCTCGGCAGGTCGGAGGCCGGGCGGACGGTCGCCGTGAAGGTGGTGCAGGCCGAGCACGCCCAGCACCCCGAGTTCCGCCGGCGCTTCGCGCGCGAGGTGGCGGCCGCCCGTCGGGTGGGAGGGGAGTGGACGGCGGCCGTGCTCGACGCCGACACCGAGGCGCCGGTGCCGTGGGTGGCGACCCAGTACATCCCCGGCCCCGATCTGACCACCGTGGTGGCGAAGGACTTCGGTCCGCTGCCCGAGCACTCGGTGCGCACCCTCGCCAACCGGCTCGCCGTGGCACTGCAGTCCGTGCACGGCGCCGGGCTGATCCACCGCGACCTGAAGCCGTCCAACGTCCTGGTGACCGTGGACGGACCGCGCGTGATCGACTTCGGGATCGCGCGGGCCATGGACGGCCTCGGCGGGGACAGCCTGCACACCCGCACGGGCATGCTGATCGGCTCGCCCGGCTTCATGTCGCCCGAGCAGGTGCGCGGGCTCGAACTGACCCCGGCCAGCGACGTGTTCTGCCTGGGCGCCGTCCTCGTGTACGCCGCCACCGGCCGGCTCCTCTTCGGCGCCACCGACACCGGCCTCAGCGCGCACCTCTTCCGGATCGCCGAGGAGGAGCCGGACCTGACCGGCGTGCCGGACTCGCTGATCGATCTCGTACGGGCCTGCCTGCACAAGGACCCGGCGCTGCGCCCCACGCCCGCCGAGGTGGCGGAGCGCACGGCGACCGACCGGGCCGAGGAGTGGCTGCCGGGCTCCGTGCTCGCCCAACTCGGGCGCCGTGCCGCCCAACTGCTGGACTTCGCGCCCGAGTCGCGGGTCACGCCGCAGGACCCGCGCATCCCGTCCCAGCCCCAGGCGTACCCGCCGCCGCCCGCCTACATCCCGACGGCGCCGGTGGGCGGCAGTCCGGTGCAGCCGGGGTTCGGGCCGGCCGTCGGTACCGTGCCGGGCGCCTGGGGGGCGCCCACCGCCCCGCCCGGCCTGTCGGGCCCTTCCCCCCGGCGCTGGTGGGGCCTGGTCGTCGCCGCGCTCGCGCAGTTCCTGGTCCTCGTCGGTTCGGCGGGCACGAACGTGGCGCTGCCGGTCATCCAGGCCGACCTGCACCTCTCCGTCGACGACCTCGGTCCGTTGTCCCTCGCCTACGGGGCCGGCTTCGGCACACTGCTCCTGCTCGGCGGACACCTCACCGATCTCCTCGGCCGCAAACGGGCGGCGATCATCGGCCTCATCGGCTTCGCCGCCGCCTCCGTGTTCGGCGGCCTCGCCCCCTCCGCCGGCATGCTCGTCACGGCGTACGCCCTGCAGGGCGTGTTCGCCGCGCTGCTCTCCTCGGCCGCGCTCGGCCTGGTGGGCGGCGGCTTCACGGACCCGAAGGAGCGGGGCACGGCCTTCGGGGTCTACGCCGCGATCGCCGGCGGCGGACTGGCCGCCGGCGCGTTCACGGGCGGCTGGCTGGTCGAGAGCCTCAGCTGGCGCTGGTCGCTGTTCGCCGCGGTCCCGCTCGCGCTGATCGCGCTCATTCCCGCCTTCCTGCTCGTCGACGACCGGTCGAGCGGTGCCCCGGCCCGCGTCGACGTGGGGGGCGTGCTGCTCGGCACCGGCGCGCTGGCCGCCCTCGTCCTCGGCTTCCACCGGGCCGAGGCGGTCTACGGTTCCCAGAGTGCGGGCCGCGGCTGGACCGAACCCCTGACCGTGCTCCTCCTGCTGGCCGGTGCGGGCCTGCTCGTGACCTTCGTGTGGTGGCAGACCAGGCCGAGCGGCACGCTCGTCCCGGCGGAGCTCTTCAGGGACCGTGACCGTGCCGGCTCCCTCCTCGTCCTGGCGCTCGTCGGCATGGGCACGCCCATCCTGTTCCTCATCCTGTACATGTATCTGCAGGGCGCCCTCGGATACAGCCCGTCCGAGCTGGGCAGCGCCCTGCTGCCGATGGCCCTCGCCGTCGCCGTCGCCACCCAGGTCTCGGGCTTCCTGCAGGGCCGGGTCGCGCCCCGCCTTCTGATCGTGCCGGGACTGGTCCTGGCGGCCGTCGGCGTGGGACTCCTGGCCCGCCTCGAGATGGACGCCTCGTACGCCGCCCTGGTGCTGCCCACGCTCCTCCTCGCCGGTCTCGGGCTCGGCCTGGCCCTGGGGCCGCTGCTCGCCACGGCGACCGGCGCGGGCGGTCCGCAAGGCTCCGGAGGCACGGCGGGGACGGTCCTGGCGGCCCAGAACATCGGCGCCTGGCTCGTCGTCCCGCTGTTCGGCAGCGTCCTCGCGTCAGTGGTCTCGGGCCGACTCGACGGTGTGTCGGGCATTCCGGAGAACTTCTCCGGAGCCGTCCGGAGCGGCGTCCTGATCGACCCGCACAGGGTCCCGCAATCGCTGGCCGCGGTCATCACGCAGACGAACGACGCCATCCTGAGCGGCTACTCCGTCGCCCTCTGGTCCATGGCCGGGCTCCTGCTCCTCGCGAGCCTCCTCGCAGGTCTGCTGATCAGGACCAGGGCCCCGGAACGGTCGCGGTAGGCGCGAGCTCGCGGGAGCAGGTCCACAGGTCCTCCGGCGAAGGACAACAGTCGAGCCCGGGACGGACGTCCCGGGCTCGATGCATGCGCGGCGGTTTCGAGCACGCCTGTTCGAGGCGTGTGGAACCCGCTCGGTCAACCGCCCCGGCGGACCTTCGCGGCCCGGCGGGCCTCGGCGGTCTTGCGGGCCTCGGCGGCGCGGCGGGACTCGTTCTTGGCGCGGCCGGGCCGGCCGGGGACGGTGCCGATGCCCCGGAAGGCCGCGCCGCCGCGCTTGACGCCCTCCTGGCTCGGCGCGCTGCCGTCGACCGGGACGCCCGAGGGCTTCCGGGCGCCGGTGATACGGGTCAGCTCGGCCTCGCCGGAACGGACCCTGGTGACGCGGGGCCGGATCCCGGCTTCCGCCATGAGACGGGCCACGTCCTGGCGCTCCTCGGGCATGACCAGCGTGACGACCACGCCGGACTCCCCGGCGCGCGCCGTGCGGCCGCCGCGGTGCAGGTAGTCCTTGCCGTCGGCCGGCGGGTCGACGTTGACGACGAGGTCGAGCTCGTCGACGTGGATGCCGCGCGCCGCCACGTCGGTGGCGACCAGGACGGTGATCTCGCCGGACTTGAAGCGGTCAAGGGTCCGGGTCCGCAGCGGCTGCGACTTGCCGCCGTGCAGCGCCGCGGCCCGCACGCCGCTGCCGAGGAGGTGCTTCGCGAAGCGGTCGACGGCGGCCTTGGTGTGCAGGAACATGATCACGCGCCCGTCGCGGGCGGCGATCTCCGTGGCCGTGGCGAACTTGTCCGCGCCGTGCACGTGCAGCACGTGGTGCTCCATCGTGGAGACGGCGGCGGCCGAGGGGTCGACGGAGTGCTCGACGGGGGCCTGGAGGTAGCGCTCGACCACCTGGTCCACGTCACGGTCGAGCGTGGCGGAGAACAGCAGTCGCTGGCCGCCCTGCGGCACCTGGTCGAGGAGCTCGGTGACCTGCGGCAGGAAGCCCATGTCGGCCATCCGGTCGGCCTCGTCGAGGACGGTGACGGCCACCCGGTCGAGACGGCAGTCCTTGCGCTCGACGAGGTCCATGAGCCGGCCGGGGGTGGCGATCAGGACCTCGGCGCCGTCGCGCAGCGCGCCGGCCTGCCGTCCGATCGACATGCCGCCGACGACGGTGGCCAGGCGCAGCTTCATCGCGTCGGCGTAGGGGGCGAGGGCGTCCGTGACCTGCTGGGCCAGCTCGCGGGTGGGCACCAGGACCAGGGCGAGCGGCTTGCGGGCCTCGGCCCGGCGCCCGGCGGTGCGGGCGAGGAGCGGCAGGCCGAAGGCGAGCGTCTTGCCGGATCCGGTCTGCCCGCGTCCGAGGACGTCGCGGCCCGCGAGGGCGTCCGGCAGCGTGGCGGCCTGGATCGGGAAGGGCGCGTCGACACCGAGGCGGGTGAGCTCCGCGAGGAGTCCGGCCGGCAGACCGAGCTCGGCGAAGGTCACGGCCGGCGTGGGCGCGGGGCGCGCGTCGTCCGTGGGGGGCGTGGTCGTCATGCGGCACCTGGTCCGTCGAAAAGTCTGGAAAAAGCGACGGGCCGGGGCCCCCACCACACGGGTGGGGACACCGGCCGCGTCGGACGTGTCAACGTCAGGCGGGGAGGATGTTCTCCGCCTGGGGGCCCTTCTGGCCCTGCGTGACGTCGAAGGTCACCTTCTGGCCTTCCTGGAGCTCACGGAAGCCGGAGGTGGCGATGTTGGAGTAGTGGGCGAACACGTCCGGGCCGCCACCCTCCTGCTCGATGAAGCCGAAGCCCTTTTCCGAGTTGAACCACTTCACGGTGCCAGTAGCCATGTCATATCTCCTTCGGGGCGTAGCCCTGGGATCCGCACTGTGCGAACCCCGGCGTCGCCGTGATGATTGCCCCGTCCGGAAAACTGCACCGAAAACACAGCAAGTGCCTGACGATGTCGTATCGTCGAAGGCACTTGTAAGTATGGGAACCACGACTGCAACTGATCTCGACTGTAGCACGGCCTCCGGCGGGCGTGCACGAAAATGTCCGAATTTCCCGATCACTGAACCTGATCGATGAAAAAAGATCCACTCAGGCGAGCCTGCGGCCGCCGCGTGCGGTCAGGACGAACGTGACGGTGATGAGCAGGGCCCAGGCGCCGAACTTGGTGAGGGACACCGGCTGCCAGCCGTGCAGCTGGTCCGGGTAGCTCCAGGCGCCGACGTACGTGGCCGCGTTCTCGGCGACCCAGAGGAAGAAGCCGATCAGGCCGAAGGACAGGGCGAGGGGCATCCGGTGGTCGCGCTCGCCGACCCGGAACCGGACCCAGGTCCGCGCCGTCGCGGCCAGGAGCAGCGCGGCGAGGGCCCAGCGGGCGTCGGGCAGCCAGTGGTGGCTGAAGAAGTTCACGTACACGGCCGCGGCGAGCACCGCCGTGGCCCGGGGCCGGTAGCCCGTGAGCCGCAGGTCGAACAGGCGCCAGGCCCGGCACACGTAGCTGCCGAGCGCCGCGTACAGGAACCCGCCGTACAGCGGTACGCCGCCGAACTTCGTCAGCGCGTCCTCCGGGTAGCTCCACGAGCCCATCCGGACCTTGACCAGCTCGAAGAGCAGGCCGATGGCATGGCATCCGGCGATCACGGCGACGTCCCGGCCGGTGTCCCAGCCGAGCCTCCACGCCAGGACGGTGAGCCCGATGCCGTACAGGAGGAGCAGGTCGTAGCGGGCGACCGGCAGTTCGGGCAGCAGGGCCGAGACGGCTATGCCGCCGACGAGCGCGACGGCGAAGGCGCAGCAGCGCGCCTCCAGGACCGCGAAGCGCAGCAGCTGACGTGTCCCGTGGGTGAGCGTTCTCATGGCGGGAGGGACGCCGGCGGGCCGTGATCGGTTCGCGGGTCGCGTCACGGCGAAACGGCGGCGCGCCGCACCCCGGACGGGAGGTGCGGCGCGCCGCCGTGCTGGTGTGCCTGCCGGAGATCAGACCGCCGGGGACGGGAAGGTCGGGTACTCCACGCCGGAGACGTGCTGGACGACCCGGATGACCTGGCACGAGTAGCCGAACTCGTTGTCGTACCACAGGTACAGGATCGCGTTGTCGCCGTCGACCTTGGTCGCGCCGGCGTCGACGATGGACGCGTGGCGCGAGCCGACGAAGTCCATCGAGACGGCGTCGGGGGCCGTGGTGAAGTCGATCTGGCGCTTCAGCGGCGAGTGCAGCGAGACGTCGCGGAGGTACTCGAGGACCTCCTCGCGGGTGGTCTCGCGGCCCAGGCGCAGGCTCAGGATCGCGATCGAGACGTCCGGGACGGGGACGCGGATCGAGCTGCCCGTGATCGGGGCCTTGAGGTCGGGCAGCGCCTTGGCGACGGCCGAGGCGGCACCGGTCTCGGTGATCACCATGTTGAGCGGCGCGGAACGGCCGCGACGGTCGGCCTTGTGGTAGTTGTCCAGGAGGTTCTGGTCGTTCGTGAACGAGTGGACCGTCTCCACGTGGCCGCGCAGCACGCCGTACTCGTCGTCCATGGCCTTCAGCGGCGGGACGATCGCGTTCGTGGTGCAGGAGGCGCAGGACAGGATCTGCTCGTCCGGCTTCACCGTGTCGTGGTTGACGCCGTGCACGATGTTCGGCACGTCACCCTTGCCGGGCGCGGTCAGGACGACCTTGTCGATGCCGGGGCGCAGGTGCTTGGAGAGGCCCTCGCGGTCCCGCCACTTGCCGGTGTTGTCGATGAGGATGGCGTTCTCGATGCCGTACGCCGTGTAGTCGACCTCGGAGGGGTCGTTGGCGTAGATCACCTTGATCGTGTTGCCGTTGGCGACGATGGTGCTGTTCGCCTCGTCGACCGTGATCGTGCCCTGGAACTGGCCGTGGATGGAGTCGCGGCGCAGCAGCGAGGCGCGCTTCACGAGGTCCTGGTCGCCGCCGCCGCGGACGACGATCGCGCGCAGGCGCAGACCGTTGCCGGAGCCGGCCTTCTCGATGAGGAGACGGGCGACGAGACGGCCGATGCGGCCGAAGCCGTAGAGGACGACGTCGCGTCCGTCACGGCGCTCGATCTTGTTCTCGCCGGTGGCGCCGGCGACGGCCTCGGCGGTGAACTCCGCCACCGAGAGACCGCGGTCGTCGGTCTTGTAGTCGGCGGCCAGCACACCGATGTCGATCTGGCAGGGGCCCAGGTCGAGGGTGGTGAGCGTCTGGAGGAACGGCAGCGTCTCGGTGACCGAGAGCTCCTCGCCGTCGATCTGCCGGGCGAAGCGGTGGGTCTTGAGGATGCTGACCACCGACTTGTTCACCAGGGAGCGGCTGTGGACCAGGACGGTGACGTCCTGCTCCCGGTGCAGCTTCCCGATGATCGGGATCATCGATTCCGCGATCTCCTCGCGGTTCTTCCAGCTGGTGAACGAGTCGTCATTGACAGTCACAAGATTATCTTTCGAGCTAGGCGGCGCTCATATGGTAACCCCCGGCCGGTTTGATCAATCAAGGGGTGCCGAACCGTACGATGGGTCACGTGGGAAACCGCCCCGGTCGGGCGGACCCACCTACCAGGATGCGGGGGCATGGTGGTGAAGTTCGGGCTGCTCGGATCACTCGTCGTCCACGACGGGACGGAACTGCGGCCGGTCACCGGCCCCAAGGTCCGCGTCCTCCTCGCCGCACTCCTACTCCAGGCCAACCGCACGGTCTCCCGGGACGCCCTCAAGGAAGCCCTCTGGGGCGCCTCCGTCCCCGCCAGCGCCGACGCCGCCCTCGCCAACCACCTCACCAGACTCCGCCGCGTCCTCGCCGCCGCCGACGGCGGCACCGACGAGCGGCTGCGCACCGTGGCCCCCGGCTACCAGCTGATCGTCCACGAGGACGAGCTCGACGCCGACACCTTCGAGGCCCGGGTCCGGGCCGTCCGGCAGGCGCACCGGCGGGAGGACTGGGAGGCGGTCCGCCGCGAGACCGACCTCGCCCTGTCCCTGTGGCGCGGCGCCCCCCTCGCGGACCTCGCCCCCTTCTCCGACACCGAGGCACCCGCACTCCGGGTCCACCAGCTCACGGAGGCGCGCCTCCAGGCCCTCGAATGGAGCTTCGACGCCGAGCTGTCCCTCGGCCGCCACCAGGAAGCCGTAGCCCCGCTCACCACCCTGGCCGGGGAGCACCCGCTGCGCGAGGGCTTCCACCGGCGCCTCATGCTCGCCCTGCACCGCTCCGGCCGTCAGGCCGAGGCCTTCGCCGTCTTCCACCGGCTGCGCCGGAACCTGGTCGACGAGCTCGGCACGGAACCCGGCACCGCCGTCCGGGAGGCCCACGCGGAGGTGCTCGCGGGAGAACCCGCGCCCCGCCCCCGTATCCCCGCCGCCGTGGCCCGCCCGCCCTTCCAGCTGCCCTGCGAGGGGGACGCCTTCACGGGCCGGGAGGCCGAGGCCGCGGCCGTACGGGCGCTGCTGGGCGTCCCGGCCGAGGGCGCCGCGAGCGGACCGGACCCCGCGCGCGTCCGGGCCGTCGTCATCTCAGGTATGGGCGGCGTCGGCAAGACCGCCCTCGCGGTCCACGTGGCGCACCGGGTGCGCGAGGCCTTCCCCGACGGCGCCCTCTACGCCGACCTGCGCGGCTACTGCTCGGGCGGGGCGCGCACGGCCCACGAGCTGCTCGCCCGGTTCCTGTCCGACCTGGGGGTCCACCAGGACGCCCTGCCCGAGGACACCGACGACCGCGCCCTCCTCCTCCGGTCGGCGCTCGCCGAGCGCCGCGTGCTCCTGGTCCTCGACAACGCGCGCAACGCCGCCCACGTGGCACCCCTGCTGCCGGCCGGCGGGCACAGCGCCGCCCTGATCACCAGCCGCCAGCTCCTCGCCGACCTGCCGGGCTCCGCCAAGGTCCCGCTGGACCCGCTGCCCGAGTCCGACCAGCACGCGCTCCTCGCCAAGCTCGCCGGCGCCGAGCGGGTACGGAGCGAGCCCGAGGCGCTGGCCGACATCATGGGCGCCTGCGGGGGCCTGCCGCTCGCCCTGCACATCGTCGGCGGCCGGCTCGCCTCCCGGCCCTCCTGGCCCCTCGCGCTCCTGGCGAAACGACTCACCCCGCACCAGGGGCGGCTCGACACCCTCGCGATGGGGACCTTCGACGTCCGGCGCACCTTCGCCATGAGCTACGTGGCCATGCGGGACAGCGAGCAGCCCCTGGAGCGCGAGGCCGCGCGGGCCTTCCGGCTCCTGGGCCGGGTGTGGTCGGCCCACGCGGTCACCCCGCAGTCCGCCGCGGCGCTCCTCGACGTCACGGAGGCCCGGGCCGCCGCCGTGCTCGACGTCCTCGCCGACGCCCACCTCGTCCTCAACCCCGAGCCCGACCGGTACCGACTGCACGACCTGCTCGGCGAGTACGCCGCGCAGCGGGACGACGAGGACACCGAGGCGGAGCGCACCACGGCCCTCCTCCGGCTGCTCACCTGGTACGCGGCGGCCCTCGCGGCCGCGACGCTGGCGGCCACCCGCGAGACGCAGTCCCCGCCCCCGCCGGCCGAGAAGGCCGTGAAGAACCTGTCGCTGCCCGAGTTCGCGGACGACGACGAGGCGATCCGGTGGACCGAGCGGGAGCTGCCGGCCGTCCGGGACGCCCTCACCCGCGCCGGGGAGCTGGGCCGCTCCGACATCGCCTGGCGGCTCGCCGTGGGCCTCTTCGGCCATGCGAGCACGCACTGGTGGACGGGGGAGTGGGACGACTGCCTGGAGCAGGCCATGGACATCGCCCGCAGGCACGACGACCGGCTCGGGCAGGCCTGGCTGCACCGGCGCACGGCCGTCGCCCACGGCATGGCCTTCCGGAACGAGGCCTGTCTGAAGCACCTGCGGGTCGCCCTGGACCTCTTCACGGAGCGCGCGGACCTCACGGCCCAGGCGTCGATCCTGGGCAACATGTCGGCGGTGTACCTGCAGATCGGGGACTCCTCGCAGGCACTCGTCCACGCCGAGCGCTCCCGCGACCTCTACCACGCGACCCGGAACACCCGCGGCGAGGCGCTCCTCCTCAGCCGGATCGCCGACGTCCACAGGCTGCGCGGCGAACCGGACCTCGCGGCCGCGGACTACCGCCGGGTCATCGAGCTGATCAGGGGGACCGGCCACGGGGTGTTCCTCGCCACCCTCCTCACCAACTACGGCGACGTGCTGCGGGTCCTCGGCGACCGCGACGAGGCGTTCGAGGTCCTGGCGGAGGCGCTCTCCATCCGGCTCCGGATGCACGACCAGGGGGGTACGGCCGACTGTCTCGTCTTCACGGCCCGGGCCCACCACCACTTCGGGGAGTGGGACGCCGCCCAGGAGACCTGGGAGTCGTGTCTGGAGCTCGCCCGCCGGCACAACCTGACGAAGCGGGTCGACGAGTGCCTGGAAGGTCTGAAGGCCCTCGCGTCCCAGGCGCTGACGGACGGGACCGTCCCCCAGGGGCGTCCCGCGTACCCGGGAAGCCCCGGGACGTCCTGGAGACGGCCGGGACGGGGGAGCGAGGGCCCGCGGTCCTAGGGTCGGGACGGCGGTGGGCTTCGAGGCCCGCCGGCCTCCCCATTTCCCTTCACCCGTCACGGAGTTCGGCATGTCCACGTCCGCAACACCCCTGCGTCTCCTCGCCCTCGGCGGTGCCCTCGCCTCCGCCCTGCTCGCCGGTCCCGTCCCGTCGGCCTCCGCCGCCACGACCGTGGCGCCCGCCGCTGTCTCGGTCACCCCGGAGTGCGAGTCGGCCTGCTTCCTCGACGTACGGACCGGCGCCCACACGGACTTCGACCGGGTCGTCGTCGACCTCGGCGGTCCCAGCCTCCCGACCATCCTGGAGACGACGACCAACACTGTCGGCATCTACACCGAGAGCGGCGAGGAGCCCAAGCGCCTCCCCCTCGAAGGCAAGTCGTACCTGACGCTGCGGCTCATGGGCGTCAACAACATGACGACCAGCTACCAGGACTCGTTCACCGGCCCCACCGTGCAGCAGCTCGCCCTCCCCTCCGTCAAGGGCTACGGCCTGGCCGGCGGATACGAGGGGTACTTCGGCTTCGGCCTGGCCCTCGGCGACTACAGCAGCTACAAGGTCTTCACCCTCACCAGCCCCAACCGGCTCGTGATCGACGTCTACCACTGAGCCGACGCGCGCCGCTGACGGGTGCCGGTCACCGGAAGGCCAGGGTCCGGAAGACGTCCCTGACCCGGCCCAGTGGGCCGGGGTCACGGGTGAGACGGAGCCGGTTGGTGAGCAGGACGGCCCAGCGGCCGCGGGTGGGCGAGACCCACAGGGCCGTGCCGGTGAAGCCGAAGTGCGCCCAGACGTCCTCCGCCGGTTCGGTGCCCGGCGCCGGATGCCAGAACAGCCCGCGCGGCGGGACGAGTTCGCCGGTGTGGACGCGCAGCGACGCGGCCGTCCACCCGGCGGAGAAGGTGCCGGGCACCGGGTCGAGCAGGTGCCGCAGGAACCGGCCGATGTCGGCGGTGGTCGTGAAGACCCCCGCGATGCCGCAGGCACCGCCGAGGAGCCGGGCCGAGAAGTCGTGGACGGTGCCCCGGAGCGGGGCGCCGCTCTCCTCGTCGTACTCGGTCGGCGCGCACCGCTCCCGGTCCTCGGCGGGCAGCGGCCCGTACCGGGTCTCCGTCATGGCCAGGGGCGTCCAGACCCGGTCCTCGGCGAGCCGGGGGAGCGGCTGCCGGGTGAGGTGCTCGGTGAGGTAGCCGAGGATCAGCGCCGCCCGGTCGGTGTACGCGACGGCCTCCCCGGGCCGGTGCCGGAGCGGTTCGGCGAGGACGCCGTCGCGGACGTCCTGCGGATCGGAGCCGTACAGGTGCCGGAGGTTGGCGCGGAGCGGCAGGCCCGCGGTGTGGGTGAGCAGGTGGTGCGCCGTGGCCCCGGCGAGCGGCCGGCCCGCGGCCTCCGGCCAGTACGAGCCGAGCGGGGCGGCCGGATCGAGCTTCCCTGCGTCGACGAGGGTGCCGGCGACCGCCCAGACCGCGAGGATCTTGGTGAGGCTCGCGACGTCGAACAACGTGTCGGGGAGCGCCGGTCCCCCGGGGCGCGCCGGGTCCAGCAGCCCGACGGCGCCGGAGGAGAGGGTCGCGCGGGCGTCGCCCACGGCCCATGCGGCACACGGGTACGTGCCCGCGCGCGCGGCCTCGCCGAGGAGCCGCTCGAAGGGGTCGCTGCGCTGTGCCAAGGCGTGCCTCCGGCGGTCCGGGGAGGTTCGGGGCGGCCCTCCGAGGGGTCGACGGGCCGCGCTCCGAAGTCATGCCCCGGCGGTACGGGAAGACACCCTTCCGTCAGTGGCCGCCGCCGGCCTGTCGGCCGCCCTGCCCGGTGTCCCCTCCGCCGTCCTCGGCGACCGGCTTGCAGGTCACCTCGTCGCGCGGGGTGTAGTGGGTCTTGTAGGTCTCCCGCTTGACCTCGGTGCCGCCGTTCTTGAACACGCGGTCCACCGAGATGTCGAAGCCTTCGAGGGGCGGCTGCGGCACACAGGCCTCGCCGGTGCCCTCGCGCTTCGTGGGCTGCGTGAGGTTGGTGCGGGGTCCGGCGACCGCCTCCACCGAGTCGTACTTCTTCGTGCCGAGGAAGCTCACGGTGACCGAGGAGTCCGTGGCGCTCGCCTTGATGTAGATCGGCTTGCCCGTGTCGTTGCGGAACTTCAGGTCGAGCGTCCCCCAGGCGACGGTCGCCTCGCGGCCGGCCGGGTAGCGCTCGATGTAGAAGGAGTGCGCGCCGTGCTCGACGGGCTGCACCCCGGCGAAGAACATGGCGTTGTAGACGGTGGTGGCCATGGCCGACACGCCGCCGCCGGGCGCGGAGCGGTACTGGCCGTCGAGGATCATCGTGCCGTCCACGAAGCCGTTGTCCGGGGTCCGCTCGCCGACCGTCTTGTTGAAGCTCCACACCTCGCCGGGCTGCACCAGCGAGCCGTTGATGAGCTCGGCGGCCCGGCCGATGTTCGTCGTGCGGTACGGGGCGCTGGGGAAGTTCACCGTGAACGTCGACATCTGCTCGGTGATGCCCAGGCGGGCCAGAGAGGCTGAGCTCAGCTCGGGCTCGGTGACCTTGGTGGCCACCGGAGCCGTACGGGCCGCGTCGCCGGACTTGGCGAGCAGCGGGCGCACGGCGTCGCCGAGGGCCTTCGCGGTCACCTCGTGGCCCTGGCGGCCCTCCGACTCCACGACGACCTTTCCGTCCCGTACCCCGAGGGACGCCTCCTCCGGCGCGCCGTTCAGCGCGGCGAGGGGGCGCGCCACGTCCGGGTCGCGCAGCAGGGCCTCCTCGTCGAGGGAGGCGGTGAGGCGGCCGTCGGCGTTCTTCACGGTGAGGTGGTCGCCGAGGGTGGCGGGGGAGATCCGCAGCCGCTCGCCGCCCGCCGTGAGCGTCACCGGGCCGGAGACGGCCGGCTTCGCGTACGTGTCGAGGAAGCGGGACACCTCGGCGGCGGGCAGCTCGGGCTCGGTCACGGCGACGGGCAGCGTCACCGCAGCGGCGCCCGTGGCGGCCGGGTAGGCCGCGCGCAGGGTCTCGGCGGCCTGCCCGGTGTCCAGCTTGCGGCCCGTCACCGGCTGGGTGGCGACGGCCTCGCCCGCACGGAAGGCGACGGACCCCTCGCGGACCGTCCGGTCGTTCTTCTTGGCCAGCTCGGCCACGGCGGCCCGCGTCTTCGCCTCGTCGTACGCGAGGACCGGCCGGACCTCGCGCTCCCCGGAGGAGAAGAGCCGTCCGATGACGGTGACGGGGTCCCGGGACGGGTCGGCCGCCAGGTCGGCGGTCTTCGCCACGTCCACCGTCAGGCCGGCGGTGGCCGGGTCCACGGTGGAGGCCTGGTCGCCGACCCGCACGGATATCGGCGCCTTCCAGGAAGCCGGGGCCGCGGCCGTCAGCTTGGCCTCGGCCTCGGCGCGGCTCATGCCGCCGATGTCCACGCCGTCGACCCGGGTGCCGGCGGATATGTCGTCCCCGGTGGCGAGCAGCCCCGCCACATACAGGCCGCCGGCGGCGACGGCGACCACACCCGTCGCGATCGCCGCCGTCCGGAGATGCGGACGGCGCCCCTCACGGGGCGTCGGGGCAAGGTCGGTCCTGGAGCGGGGCACACGCTCTCCCGGGGCGTCGGGGACTGGGGCAACCACACGACGGTACGCCGAAAGAGTGTCTTATGCACATAAAGGCGGTTTGACCTGCGGGGATACGGAGCGGGGCAAATCGGGCACGGAGCGTGCGGCCGAGCGGGTGACGGCCCCCTAAGCTGGAGCGATGCCTGCCACCCCCGGCCCCGGGCATCCGGGGCCCCAGTCCGTCGACCGGGCCCTCGCCGTCCTCGACGCCGTCGCCGACGCGGAGCGGCCCGTCGGGGCGAAGGCGCTGGCCCGGCGGCTCGGCTGCGCCCTCTCGACCGTCTACCACCTGACCGGGCCCCTGCTCGCCCGCGGCTACCTCGTCCGCACCACCGAGGGGTACGCGCCCGGACCCCGCGTCCCGGCCCTGCACCGCTCCCACCAGCGGCACCACGGCCTCGGCGCCGGAACCGGCGAACTCCTCGGCCGGCTGCGGCGGGCCACCGGCGCCGAGGCGTACCACACCGCCTACCGCGACGGCCTGATCACCGTCGTCGACACCACCGCCCCCGTCACCGACGCCGGCCACCCCTTCACCCCGGGCCCCGAGGTCCGCGCCCACGCGACCGCCCACGGGAAGGCGCTGCTCGCCGCGCTGCCGCGCCCGCTGCGCCGCCGCTACCTGGCGGAGCACGGCATGGCCCGCTTCACCGAGCGGACGATCACCAGCGCCGAGCGCTTCGAGGCCGAGGTGGACCGGGTGCGCGGACAGGGCTTCGCCGTCTCGGTGGGCGAGGCCGACCTCGCGTACACCTGTCTCGCCGTCGCCCTGCCCGACCGCGGCGACGGCATCGTGCACGCCCTGTCCGTCTCCCTGCCCACCGCCGAGTTCGGGCGGCGCCAGGGCGAGATCCGGGCCGCGCTGACCCGCGCCGCCCCCGCCTTTCCGGCACCTGGCTTTCCCGCACCTGCCTTTCCGACCCTGCCGGAATCCTGAGCCGTCCCGCTCGCCCCACCGTCCCGGCCGCCGCAGAGTGGACGCATGATCTTCATCGCCGTCCGGTTCACCGCCCGCCCCGACCACGCCGACCGCTGGCTCGACCTCGTCGACGACTTCACCCGCGCCACCCGCGCGGAGCCCGGCAACCTCTTCTTCGACTGGTCCCGCAGCGTCGACGACCCGAACGTCTTCGTCCTCCTGGAGGCCTTCGCCGACGCCGAGGCGGGCGCCGCCCACGTCGCCTCCCCGCACTTCACGGCCGGACTCGCCGCCATGGCCGGAGCCATCGCCACCACCCCCGAGATCATCAACGTCGAGGTCCCGCAGCAGGGCTGGGGCGCCATGGCCGAACTCGCCCCGACCGACGCCTGAGCCGTCTCCCGGCACCCCGCGGCCCGCGCCGCCCCGCCTGGTAGGTTCGCGTGCACACGCAGGCGGGGCGGCGGGCCCGAAGGGAGAAGCGGCACATGGCGGTGAGCGGGCGGCAGACCGGCAGGCCCACCCTCGAGGAGGTCGCGGCCCGGGCCGGAGTCGGCCGCGGCACGGTCTCCCGGGTCATCAACGGCTCCCCGAAGGTGAGCGAACAGGCCAAGGCCGCCGTCGAACGGGCCGTCGCCGAACTCGGCTACGTCCCCAACCGCGCCGCCCGTGCCCTCGCCGGCAGCCGCACCGACGCCGTCGCCCTCGTGATCCCCGAGACCGAGGCGCGCCTCTTCGCCGAGCCGTACTTCCTCGACATCATCCGCGGCGTCAGCACCGAACTCGCCGACGCCGACAAGCAGCTGCTCCTGACCCTCATCCGCAGCGAACAGGAGCGGCAGCGCTTCGAGCAGTACCTCGCCGCGCAGCGCGTCGACGGCGTCCTCCTCGTCTCCGTGCACGGCGACGACCCGCTGCCCGACCAGGTCCGCGCCCTCGGCCTGCCCGCCGTCCTCAACGGCCGCCGCACCGAGGCCGAGCGGGTCGCCTTCGTCGACTCCGACAACACCGGCGCCGGCCGGACCGCCGTCGCCCACCTCGCCGCCCGCGGCAGGCAGCGGATCGCCACCGTCACCGGACCCCTCGACATGTACGTGGCCCGCTGCCGCCTCGACGGCTACCGCGAGGGCCTGACGAACGCCGGACTCGAACCCGACGAGACGCTCGTCGCCCACGGCGACTTCACCGAGGAGGGCGGCCGGCGCGCCATGCGGGAACTCCTGGACCGCAGGCCCGACCTGGACGCCGTCTTCGCCGCCTCCGACGTGATGGCCGCCGGCGCGCGGAGCGTGCTCCGCGAGGCCGGCCGCCGGGTCCCCGAGGACGTCGCCCTCGTCGGCGTCGACGACTCGGCCGTCGCCCGGCACATGGACCCGCCTCTGACGAGCGTGCGCCAGCCCATCGAGGAGATGGGCCGCACCATGGCGCGCCTGCTCCTGCAGGAGATCGCCTCGCCCAGCGACCCCGACGAACAGCCCCGCCGGATGCTGCCCACCGAACTGGTGGTCCGCGCCTCCTCCTGACGGGCGACAGCGCCCCCGACCGGCCCCGCCGGTGCCGAGATGCAGCCGCCCCGGGGGCCCCGGAGAATGGACACCGTACGGGGTCCGTATCCGCGACCAGGGCGCTCCGACGGCGTCCGACCCTGCGAGGGGGCGGTGGACGATGTCGCTGCGCCGGCCGAACCGGCCGCTCACCGCGTCCGGAAGACTGCGCGCCGGGACCCTCGTGTACCTCCTGATCGTGACCCTGCTGACCGTCGCGTACCTGGAATTCCCCGCCCGCCACACCACCCTGTGGGCGCTCATCGGCCTCAGCGGCGTCATCGCCATCCTCGTCGGCGTCCGTCTTCACCGGCCCGCCCGGCGCTGGCCCTGGCTGGTGCTCGCCGCGGCCAACCTCACCTTCGTCAGCGGCGACACCGCCTACAACGCCCTGGAGTCCTTCTTCGGCCAGACCAGACCCTTCCCGTCCGTCGCCGACGCCCTCTACCTGGCCACCTACCCGCTGTTCGCGATCGGCCTCTTCGGTTTCATCCGCTACCGGGCCGTCGGCCGTGACCTCGGCGTCGTCCTCGACGCGCTGATCCTCACCTCGGGCCTCGCGCTGCTCTCCTGGGTCAACCTCATCACCCCGCTCGCCAGGAGCGAGGGCATGAGCTGGATCGAGAAGGCCATCTCCATCGCGTACCCCCTCGGCGACGTGCTGATGCTCGCCATGCTCGCCCGGCTCCTCGTCCCCGGCGGCCTCCGCTCCCGGTCCGTGCAGCTCCTCACCCTGGGCACCTGCGGCATCCTGGCCTCCGACGTCATCTACAGCGCCCTCCAGCTCAAGGGCACCTGGCAGGTCGGCACGCCCTGGGACCTCGGCTGGGTCGTCTTCTTCACCGCCTGGGGCCTCGCCGCCCTCCACCCCTCCATGACCGGCCTCACCGAGCGCGCCCCGGAACCGGCCCCCCACGTCGCCGAGCGGCGCCTCGCGCTGCTCGCCGGAGCCTCCCTCGTCGCCCCCGCCCTGCTGCTCCTCCAGTCGCTGCGCCACGACGAGAGCAAGGACATCGCCGTCATCGCGATCTTCTCGGCCCTGATGTTCCTGCTGGTCCTCGCCCGTCTCCGGGGCATGATGAGCGACCACGGCAAGGCCGAGGCCCGCGAGCGCAGCCTCAGGCTCGCCGCCGCCTCCCTCGTCGCCGCCCTGAGCCCGCGTGAGGTCGCCGGAGCCGTCGAGACGGCCTCCGCCACCCTCTTCGGCCCCAGCACCTCCCACCAGGTCCTCCTCTTCACCCGGGACCGCCGCGGCGGACTCACCGCCGTGGCCACGGCGGAGCACCCCTGGAGCTGCCGCACCGACGAGCTGATCCGGCCCCGCGGCACCGCCTGGCACGAGCTCCTCGCCGAAGGCGCCCGGCTGCTCCCCCTGACCCGGCTCGACCCGTCCGTCGCCGCCGAGATCACGCCCGAGACCCACGTCCTGCTCTGCCCGCTGGAGCTCCAGGCCCCCGCCGGAGGCGAACCGCTGCTCGGCGTCATGCTCTTCGCGGGAACCGAGAAGAAGCTCGCGGAGATCTCGGGACCCGCCCAGTCCCTCGCCTCCCAGGCCGCGCTGGCCCTCGAACGCTTCGGGCTCAGCGAAGAGGTCAACCGCCGCACCAGCGAGGCCTACTTCCGCACCCTCGTGCACAACACCTCGGACGTCATCCTGATCGTCGACGACGACGACACCATCCGGTACGCCAGCCCCTCGGCCGATTCCATGTTCGGCCGCTCCCTGCTCCCCGGCACCCCCCTCACCGACCTCCTCGCCCCCGCCGACACGGCGAGCGCCCTGCGTCTCGTCGCCGACGCGCGTGCCCGCGGCGCCTCCGCCGCCCGCGACGACTGGAAACTGCTGCACGGCGGCTCCGAGGAACTGGAGGTCGAGGTCCGGTGCAGCAACCTGCGCGACGAGCGCACCGTCCACGGCCTCGTCCTCACCCTCCGCGACGTGACCGAGCAGCGGAAACTGGAACGGGAACTGACCCACCGGGCGTTCCACGACTCCCTCACCGGACTCCCCAACCGCGTCCTGCTCCTCGAACGCATCGAGCGGGCGCTGCTCCGCGGCCGCCGCGAGTCCACCCTGACCTGCATGCTCTTCGTCGACCTCGACGACTTCAAGGTCGTCAACGACACGATGGGACACTCCGTCGGCGACGAGCTCCTCGTCGCCGTCGCCCGCCGCCTCAGCTCGGTCCTGCGGCTCACCGACACCGCCGCCCGGCTCGGCGGCGACGAGTTCGCCGTCCTCATCGAGGGCGCGCGCGAGCCCCGCGACGCCGAGGCCCTCGCGGCCGAGATCGTGCACACCCTCAGTCAGCCGTTCCACCTCACCGACGGCGCCGTCTCCGTGTCGACCAGCGTCGGCATCGCGACCGTGCTCGACAGCGCCCACGCGGAGGAGCTCCTCGGCCACGCCGACCTCGCCCTGTACGCCGCCAAGGCCGCCGGCAAGAAGCGGTGGCGGCTCTTCCACCCCGAGCTCCACTCCCGGCTGGTCGCCCGCCACGAACTCCAGGCGGGCATGGACACCGCCATCGCCGACCACGCCTTCGCCCTGCGCTACCAGCCGATCGTCGAGGTGGAGGACGGCGCGCCGGCCGGTCTCGAAGCGCTCATCCGCTGGCCGCACGCCCGCCGGGGCATGGTGCCGCCCGACCAGTTCATCACCCTGGCCGAGGAGAGCGGCCACATCATGCCGCTGGGCGCCTGGGTCCTCGAACACGCGGCCCTCGACATCGCCCGCTGGCAGCGCGCCCACCCCCGCCACACCCCCCTGCGGGCCAACGTGAACGTCTCCGCCCGGCAGTTCCGCGACCCCGGGTTCCTCGAAGAGGTACGGCGCGCCCTCCGCTCCTCCGGCCTCGCGCCCGGCTCGCTCGTCCTGGAGCTCACCGAGACCGTCCTCATGCGCAAGGACGCCCAGATACGGACCACCATGGCCGCCCTCAAGGACCTGGGCGTCGCCATCGCCATCGACGACTTCGGCACCGGATTCTCCTCGCTCAGCTACCTCCGCGAGTTCCCCATCGACGTCCTCAAGGTCGACAAGTCGTTCATCGACGACATCACCACCGACCCGCAGCAGGTCGCCCTCGTGGAGGGCATCGTGCGCATCGCCGACGTCCTCGGCCTCCAGGTCGTCGCCGAGGGGATCGAGCACGAGGAGCAGCGGGCGCTGCTCGCCGAGATGGGCTGCCGGTACGGGCAGGGCTACCTCTTCGCCCGCCCCATGACCGCCCACCAGGCCGAGTCCTACCTGCACCGCGCCCCGCCCGCCGCCGCCGGTCCGCCCGTGCGGCCCGCGGGGCCCGCCCCGGCCGTCCGCACCGTCCGGCCCCCGCGCGAGTCCCGGTGGCGGGACCTGGAACACCTGCAGCGGACCAGCCTCATGTGCGACGCCGTCATCGACGAGATCGACGGCCGCCGCATCCGGGTCGGCGACGACTGGCTCGTCGACTTCGCCTCCTGCAACTACCTCGGCTTCGACCTCGAACCCGACATCATCGAAGCCATCGAACCCGAGGTCCGGCGGTGGGGCACCCACCCCAGCTGGTCCCGGCTCATCGGCAGCCCCCGCCTCTACCCCCGCATCGAGGAGCGGCTCACCGAACTCCTCGGCGCCCCCGACACCCTGCTGCTGCCCACCATCACCCTCATCCACCAGTCCGTCATCCCGCTCCTCGCCGGCACCGGACAGGTCTTCGTGGAGGCACAGGCACACCGCACCGTGTACGACGGCTGCGTCGCCGCCCGCGGAGAGGGCGCGGAGGTCCACCGCTTCCGCGCCGACCGGCCGGACGAACTCGCGACGCTGCTGCGCGGCGCGCCCGCCGACGCCGGCCGGCTCGTCTGCATGGACGGCGTCAACAGCATGACCGGCAACTTCCCCGACCTGCCCGTCCTCGCCCGCATCTGCCGGGAGAACGGCGCCCTGCTGTACGTCGACGACGCCCATGGCTTCGGCGTCATCGGGGAGCGCCGGGCCGGTGAGACCAGCCCCTACGGCTCGCGCGGCAACAGCATCGTCCGCCACTTCGGCGAGACCTACGAGAACGTGGTCCTGGTCGGCGGCTTCTCCAAGGCCTTCTCCTCCCTGCTCGCCTTCCTCGCGGTGCCGCACTGGCTCAAGGACCACCTCAAGGTGGCGGCGGCCCCCTACCTGTACTCGGGGCCCTCGCCGACCGCCTCGCTCGCCACCGCCCTCGCCGGACTCGACGTCAACGACGAACGCGGGGACGAGATCAGGGCCCGTCTGTACCGCAGGACGGCCCGCGTCCTCGCCCATGTGCGGGGCCTGGGCATCGCCACCCCCAACACGGACGGCCTGCCGATCGTCGAGATCCCGCTCGGCGACGCCCGGGACCTCGACGCCGTCGCCACCTTCCTCTGGGAGCACGGCATCTACGTGACCCTCGCGTCCTACCCGCTCGTCCCGCGCGACCGGGTCGGCTTCCGCATCCAGATCACGGCCGCCAACACCGACGAGGAGATCGAGCAGTTGTGCGCCGCCCTCACGGAGCTCGCCGAGCGCTTCACCCTGCAGCCCGTCGCGGCCGCCCGCCCCGTCGCGGCCGTCCGGCCCGCGGAGGAATGATGGACCGGACCCCGCAGAGCCCGCCGGAGACCGGCCGGGCGGTACGCCGCAACCGGGACGCCGACTGGGACGTCTGGCCCGTCGACGACTACCTCGCCGAGAACTACCGCAGCCTCCACCCCTACGACGTCGGCGTCATCCGCCACCACGCGGCCCGCTACCGGCGCTTCGCCCCCGGCAGCCTGTCCCGCACCCTGGAACTCGGCGCCGGCCCCAACCTGTACCCGCTGATGCTCGCGGGCGCCGCCGCCCGTGGCGTCGACGCCCTCGAACCCAGTGCCGCCGGCGTCCGCTACCTCCGCGAACAGCTCGCCCACGGCATCGACGACAGCTGGCGGCCCTTCTACGCCCTGTGCCGCTCCCTCGACCCCGCCCTCCCTTCGGACCCAGCGGAGGCGCTCCGCGGGGTCCGGGTCGTCCGCGGCACCGCCGACGACCTCGTCCCCGGCACGTACGACCTCGCCTCGATGCACTTCGTCGCCGAGAGCGTCACCGAGGACTTCGGCGAGTTCACCGCCCTCTGCGACGCCTTCGTCCGCGCCGTCCGCCCCGGCGGCACGCTCCTCGCCGCCTTCATGGAACGCATGCCGAGCTACCGCATCGGCACCGGCCCGGTCTGGCCCGCCTGCCCGGTCGACGAGGCCGCCCTGCGGGCCGTGTTCGCCCCCCGTACCACCGGCCTGCGGATCGTCAGGCTCGAGAAGGACCGCACCCTGCCCGAATACGGGGACACGGGCGTCCTGCTGCTCACCGGCGAAGCGGCGGCTTCCGCGCCGTCATGACAGCAGCTCCCGGTAGAGCGCCGCGTACCGGGCGGCGAACCGCTCGGGGCCGAAGTGGTCCTCGACCAGGGCCCGCCCCCGCTCCGCGAGCATGTCCCAGGAGCGCGGCTGGTCGAGCAGCCACGCCAGCTGCTGCCCGGTGCGGCGTCCGTCGCCCGCCGGGGCCCGCAGCACCGCGTGGCCGAAGTCGGCGAACTGGGGGAGGTCGCTGAGGATCGAGGGGCGGCCCGAGGCAAGCGCCTGGAGCACGGTGAGCGGGATGTCCGCATGCGCGCCGAGCACGGCCGGCGGGAAGAGAAGCACCTGGACGGAGGCGAGCAGGGCGTGCATGTCGTCGACGTACCCGCGCACCTCGACGTCCGTCAGCCCGGCCGCGCCGGCCTGCTCGCGCAGGGCCTCGTCGAGGGCCCGGGTGTCCTGCCCCGGCCGCCCGCGCATGGCGAGCACGAGCCGGAACCTGGCCCCTTCCCGGTGGGCCTCCGCGGCCGCCTCGATCGCGGTCTCCGCCCCGCCGTGCGGATCGTGGTGCCCGGTGAAGAGGACCGTGGGGAATCCCTCCGGTCGCGGCAGGTACGGCCACTCGTCGAGACCGATCATGGGCGGTATGACGCGGACGTCGCCGAATTCGGCGGCCCGCAGCCGACGGGCCATCGACTCGGACAGGGCGACCGTCGTCCCGAGCGGCCGGGCGCGCCGGAGACGGCGGTTGTCCGTCACACCGGGCACGGTGTGCACGACCGGCCGTCCGCCGAGCAGCAGCGGACGCAGCCAGGAGAAGGCCGGGAAGGCGCGGCCGATGGTCAGGAAGGCGTGCACGAGGTCGACCCGGTGGGCGAACAGGGCCCCGGCGAGCGCGGACTGCACCCGCGCGGGGACGTGCGTGACCCCGTCCCGGGAGAGGACGCGGACCGGCCGTCCGCGTGCCGGAGCCCCCTGCCGGCCCGGCCACTGGGCGAACCACACGAAGTCCACGTCGGGCAGCGCCCCGAGGACGTCGGCGGCCAGCCGCACGTCACAGCCCCCCGGCCCGTCCAGCGGACCACTGGTCAGGAGCAGGACACGGGGCCGCTCACCGCGGAGCATCGGGCACCTCCGCGACGGCAGGCCCCGGCGTCGGCGTCGGCGTCGAGGTCACGGCGGGCGCGGGCACATGGACCGTGTGGCGGACGGTCACGGTACCCTCCCGGCGGTCCGGGCCCGCGTGCCGGGCAGGCGGTCGGCGGTCCGGCGCACGGTCTCGGTCCCGGCCTCGGGCAGCAGGTACACCTCGGGCGCGCGCGGGATGCGGCCCCCGGGGAACAGCGCCTCGGCCTGCGTCCGGTAGCCCCGGATCAGCTCCGCCTTGCGGTCGAGGTCCCGTTCCCAGGCGCGGGCCACCAGACGGTGCCGGCCGGTGAACTCCGTGTCGGCGGCGGCCGTCTGGTCGTACGGGAAGTCGCTGTAGTACACGACCCGGCGGCCGCTGCGCTCGGCGGCGGTGCGCACCAGGACGTGGTCGGCGTGCCCGCCCACGCCCAGGGGCGCGAGCACCAGGCCGCCGGAGCGGGCGGGCAGCAGCGCGTCGATCGTCTCCCCGGCGTCGCGGAGGGTCTCGGCGTCGTGCGCGGCGACCCGGCCCCGGGCCAGGTGCAGCCGGTACGTCGGGTACACGTGCGCCAGTTCGGGGAGCAGCCGGGCCAGCCGCTCCGTACCCGGGCGGACCCGCGGCAGCCGCCGGAACAGCCCGTCGACCAGGCCCACATGGCGCCAGTCGACGCCGAGCAGTTCCAGGACCCGCCGGTCCTCCTCGCGCCGGTCGGCGAACAGCTCCTCCGCGTCACCGGCCCGGGTCCGCTTCAGGTACTGCCGGGCGGAGCGGGTGTACGGCGGCGGTGCGGCCTCCGTGAACAGCGTGGCGACCGTCACGGGGGCCCGCCGCCCCGCCCAGCCGAGCAGCGCGCCGCAGGACAGCACGGCGTCGTCCAGGTGCGGTGAGAGCACGAGTATCGGGACGTCTGAGCCGAGGACTGTCCGGACGAACGCGGTCAGCGGGTCGTCTGCCATGACGCACCCCTCTTCCTCGGCCGCCGCGCGGCGGCGGGTGAGTCCACGAGCCGGTGGGCCAGGGCGAGATACCGGCCCGTCATCTCGTCCCACGTGTAGTGCTGCGCCGCGATTCCGGCGCGGTGGCCGAGCCGGCGGCGGAGCGCGGTGTCCGTGGCCAGTTCGGTCATCCGCGCGCCGAACGCCGCCACGTCGAACGGGGGCACGGCCACGTCGCCGCCGTCGCGCATCCAGCGCAGCGCGGGCAGGTCGAAGTGCAGTACGGGCTTGCCGTACGACATGCCCTCCAGGGCCGCCAGACCGAAGGTCTCGTGCCGCGACGGCATCACCAGGAAGGCGCTGTCGCGCAGGAGCTGGCGCCTGCGCTCGTCCCCGGCGTACCCCACCCAGTGGATCCGGGGCTCGGTACCGCCGGCGTGCGCGGCGACGAGCGCGGCGAGGCGGCGTTCCTCGACGGGCGTGCCGCTGCCGGCGAGCAGCAGGTCGAGCGGGGGCCGGGCCCGGCCGTAGGCGTCGAGCAGCAGGTCAAGCCCCTTGACCCAGGTGTCGATCCGGCCCAGGAAGAGGATGAACTGTCCGGCCCCCAGCTCGGCCTTGTCGAGGAGGCGCTGGTCCACTCCGTCGGGGATGACCTGCACGTCGGCCCGGCGGCTCAGCCTGCTGATCACCGCCCCGTCCGCGGGGTTGTGCGTCACGATGTGCCGGTAGCAGCGCAGCCCGAGCCGTTCGACCAGCAGAAACGGAAAGTGGCAGCGCTGCTGCGCCTCCGCGCCGCGGCCCTGGTCGATGCCGATGACGGGGGCGCGGGTCGCCAGGGGCAGGAAGCTCGTCGAGAGCGGGGGAGTGAAGTTCTCCAGCCACAGATCGTGCCGGATCCGGCGGGCCACGAACGGCAGCGCCGCGAGGAACAGCAGCTGTCCGGCGCGCGGTCCGGCCCGGCCCACCGGCAGCCGGACGTACCGGATGCCGTTCCGGTCCTCGGTGCCGCCGCGGCGGCCCGCCGTCACGACCGTCACCTGGAAGTCCTCGGCGAGCCGCCGTGCCACCTTCCCGGCCATCAGGGCCCCGCCGCCGCGGTGGGCGGGGTTGCCGACGTCGTCGTAGATCGACAGCACCACGTGCCGCCGCTCCCCGGCCGCGACGCGCTCCGGTTCGGCGGCGACCCGCTTCCCCGCCTCGTCGAGGATCCGCTCCAGGGCCGTGCCGGCCACGAGGGACAGGGGCCGCTCGCCGTCGAGCCGCGCGATCCGCGGCAGCCGCCGCGACCAGCTCCGGTAGCGGGCCCACCAGACGGTCGGCGGTCCCGCGATCTCCTCCGTGCGGCGGCCCCGCAGCGTCTCGGGCCCGGTCTCCACCAGCAGGGTCAGACCGTAGCCGTCGGCGATCCGGCGGAAGGCGGCCGCCGCCTTGGACGAGGCCGGCAGGTCGAACCGCACCAGGCCGTCCAGCGGTCCGCGGTCCGTGAGGACCACGGCCTGCCCGCCGTGCGCCCGCGCCCGCGCGAGCAGCCGGGCGAGTCCGATCCGGGCCGTGAGCCCGGAGGCTTCGAGGAACGCGTGGGCGCGGCGCAGCCGGGGTCCCCGGCGCTCGGGATCCGAGGCGCGCCGTGCCCACTCGTCCCCCTCCGGTTCCCCCGCATCCCTCACGCGTGGCGGAACCGGAGACCGGCGGCACAGGAAGCAGCCGTGGCAGGGGAGAGCGACGGTGGTGACACCGTGTTCGCGGAGCAGCGTCCCGAGACGGGACGCCAGCGAGGAAGTGACCGCGCCGTCGGGTCCCGACACCGCGACGAGCAGAGGGCCCCGGAAGGTCGTCATGACCCCCGCCTCCCACCCGATGTGCTGCCCTCGCGCGCGGCGAGGATCCCGTCGCGGCACGCCCGGGCACGCGAGCCGGGGTACCGCGACGGAACGGGGGTGACGTGCCATGCGAAGTGCCGGGAGTTCTCCCGGCGGGGCGCGGGGCACAGGGTCACGCGCGTGATCAGGGCATGGGCGAGGGCGGCGTCGCTCCCCCGGGGAATCGGGGCGTGGGCGAGGGGAGCGTCACCGCGGCGGGGAACCGGGGTGTCGGCGGCGTTAGTCAGCCCGGGAGTCGAGGCATGGTCGACGGCACCGTCACGTGGGGCGGGGTCGGCCGAGGTGCGGGAGCGGGGTGTCGCGGCTGGTCCGGACGGGCCGGCTGATCGGCCCGAGCGGCGGCCGCCGCTCGCGGTGTGCGTCCTGGCCGTGCGGGCGCGCCGCCGCCGCGCGGCTCCGCGCGGCCTGCAGGCGAGGCTCCGGGGCGGAGGGACGCCGAGGCGGGTCCGGTCGGAGGCCCGGCGGGCCGGGTGGGCGGTCGGAGGGTGCGGGGAGCTGCAGAGCGAACGGCGCCGGAAGTCGGCGAGGGGCCAGTCGGTCACCCGTCGCAGAGGGTGCGGAGCGGGTGCCACCGGCGTTCGGCTGAGGGGGCTGGAGGTCACGATGAGCCTCTTCCGTCAACCGACCCTGCCGAGGGAATGCCCTCAGGGTCCGGTCTGTCATGAAATCTGCCTTCCTTTACGGTTAGCACCCTTCGGAGTGGTTCGTCAACCGGAGGAGCCGCGGGGGCCGCGGAAAGGCCCGTGCGCCAGGCGCGACAGGGCGTTGTGCGGCCGCTCGCGGAGGAGGGTGCCGAGGATGCGGGCGCCGTCGCGGATCGTGCGGGGGTGCGACGGGCCGTGACGGCGCCCTTGAGGGCGCGGCTGTTCGAGACTCGGCACCTCGGCGACGCGCAGCCCGTAGTGCAGTGCGTGCATGACCAGTTCGGCGCCGAGCTCGACACCGTCCTCGCGCAGGTCGAGGAGGTCGACGAACGGGCGCCGGAACGCGCAGAATCCGTACCAGAGATCCGTGAGGTGCTGACCGTACAGCCGGCGGGCGAGCCGCAGCAGCGCGCGGTGCCCGAGGCGCCTCGACAGCGGATAGTCGGCGTAGTCGCCGCCCGCGATGAAACGCGATCCCTTGACGAAGTCGTAACCGCTTTCCAGGTAGTGCAGGTAATGCGGGATCTCCTGCGGCGACATGCTTCCGTCGGCGTTCATCAGGACGATCAGGTCCCCGGTCGCCGCGAGCAGCGCCGCGTGCGGGATGTCGCCCCGGGTGAAGTCCCAGTCCGGGAGCCGGAGCACGGCGAGCCCCTCGCGCACACCGCCTTCCTCGGCGGGACCGCCGATCAGGACGACCTCCCGCACGCTCGGCGGCACCTGGTCGAGGAGCCGGTCGAGCGCCGCTCCCGGGCGTCCGTCACCGGGGCGGACCGTGAGGACGAGACTCACCGTCCGGGTGCCGGAAAGAGGCGATCGGTCGGTCGACCGGCGCAGGGGGTGCGAATCGCTGCTCATCGGGAATCGCTACTCATCGGTTCGGCCTCACTCGTCGGTTCGGCCTTTTCGGGCGGATGGCCCGCGTTCTTCAGAATCCAGCGCCCGGGGCGATGCCGTCAAGAAAAGCGGATGAATATGCGGCCGCCCGCGAAGGAATGACCCGCCCTCTTGTCCGGTCGTTTCTGCACGCGTTCCGCGAGAGGAATACAATCCGGTCATGGCAGGGCGAATTGAGGACTACGCCCTCGTCGGTGACCTGGAGACCGCCGCGCTCATCGGGACCGACGGGTCCGTCGACTGGTGGTGCGCGCCCCGCTTCGACTCGCCCGCCTGCCTGGCGGCCCTCCTCGGCGATTCGGACCACGGCCGCTGGATCCTCGCCCCCGTCGGCAACGGGCGCTGCACGCGCAGGAGTTACCGCGGCGACACGCTCGTCCTTGACACGATCTGGGAGACCCTCACCGGAACCGTCCGGGTCACCGACTTCATGCCGCCGCGCTCCTCCGGGGAGGGCGCCCCGAGGATCGTCCGCGTCGTCGAGGGGATCGCCGGACGGGTCCTCGTACGGGGCGAGTTGAGGGTCCGCTTCCACCACGGCAGCATCGTGCCCTGGACCCGCTCGACGGATCCGCACACCGTCGTCTCCGTCGCCGGACCCGACGCCGCCCACCTCTCCTGCGGGCCCGGCGTCGAACTCGACGTCACCCCGGAACGTACGAGCTGCGAGTTCACCGTCACGGCCGGCCGTCGGGTGACCTTCGTCCTCGGCTGGAGCCCCTCGCACGCCCCCGCGCCGCCGCCCTGCTCGCCGGCCGACGTCGCCGCCGCCCTCAGCCGCACCCTCGCCTTCTGGAACGACTGGGCCGCCGCCCTCCGTTACGAGGGGCCCGCGCGCGAGGCCGTGCTCCGCTCCCTGCTCACCCTCAAGGCCCTCACGTACGCCCCCACCGGCGGCATCGTCGCCGCCGCCACCGCCTCCCTCCCCGAGTCCATCGGCGGCGGGCGCAACTGGGACTACCGCTTCTGCTGGCTGCGCGACTCCACCTTCACCCTCTCCTGCCTGCTCCGCAGCGGATACCGCAGGGAGGCGCTGGCCTGGACCGGCTGGCTCCTGCGCGCCGTCGCGGGCGACCCCGCCGACCTCCAGCCGCTGTACGGGGTCGAGGGCCAGCGACGGCTCCCCGAGACGCACGCCGACTGGCTGCCCGGCTACGAGAGTTCACAGCCCGTCAGATTCGGCAACGCGGCCGTCGGCCAGTTCCAGCTCGACATCTACGGCGAGGTCCTCAGCACCGTCTACTCGGCCGTCCGCGCCGGCGTCTCACTCGACCCCGCGACCTGGGCCCTGGTGGCCTCGCTCCTGGAGTACCTCGGCGAACGCTGGCGGGAACCCGACGAGGGCATCTGGGAAGTCCGGGGCCCGCGGCGCCATTTCGTCCACTCCAAGGTCATGGCCTGGGTCGCCGCCGACCGTGCCGTCCGCCTCGCCCGCGTCGCCGGACTGCGCGGCTCCCTCGCACGCTGGCAGGCGCTCCGCGCCGAACTGCACGCGGAGATCTGCGCCCGCGGATGGAGCGAGGAACAGGGCTCGTTCACCCAGTACTACGGGAGCCGGGAGGTCGACGCCACCGCCCTGCTGATCCCCCGGCTCGGCTTCCTCCCCGCCGGCGACCCCCGCGTCCTCAGCACCGTCCGGGCGATGGAACGGCTCGGCGACCACGGATTCCTGCGCCGGTACGGCGACGTCAGGGACGGCGGCACGCACGGGCTCGACGACCTCGGCGGCACCGAGGGGACCTTCGTCGCCTGCACGTTCTGGTACGCCGACGCCCTCGCCGTCACCGGGCGCGCCGACGAGGCCCGGGCCGTCTTCGAACGGCTCCTGGACGTCCGCAACGACGTCGGGCTCCTCGCCGAGGAATGGGACCCGGTGGCCCGCCGTCAGCTCGGCAACACGCCGCAGGCGCTCAGTCATGTCGCCCTGGTGAACACGGCGTTCACCCTGTACGGCACGCGCCGCCACGACCGCGACCGCTCCCACCACCTCGCTGTGGCATGATCGCGCCGACCTCCGGCACGGAGCCGGCGGGACAGGGGAGCCGGCCATGGACTGGTACGTCGTCATACCGAGCGCACTGGCGCTCCTTCTCGTGGCCTCGGGAACGGCCGCGCTCCGCACCGGCTGGATGACGCACTGGCAGCGCAGGCGCGTCGTCCGGACGGCGCCGCACGGCTGGGGACAGCTGGTCTTCGGCGCGGCGATGGCGGTCCAGGCGTGGGGACAGCTCGCGGACGACCCCGCCTTCCGCGCCGCCCTGGGCGTGGCGACCGTCCTCGGCCTGCTCGGCGGGTGCGTCCTCCTGGTCCTGGCACAGGTCCCGCGCCGGGACCGCTGACCCCGCCCCCGCCCCGCTCCTGCGGCGGGCGCCGCGACGTGCGGTCTCCCGGGCGGACGCGGACGCGGCCCCCCCGGTCCCACCCTTCGACGTGTCGTTCGGGTGAGTCCAGCGGGCGCCGCGGCCGCGCGTGGGTTCGAATCGGGGCATGGCTTCCAACGACAGGCTCCGCGCCGGCGGCTCCCCGAGGCCGCTGGAGACCGGTGACACCTGGTGGTACGCCGCCGTGGCCGGCGAGGCCGCCGGCTCGTTCAGCACACGGGTCCGCACCCGGACCCGGCGTGCCTGCCTCGGGGCCGTCCTCCTCCTCACGGTCGTCTACGCGGGACTCGTGCTCACCGCGACCGGACGCCGCTGGGGCGACGCCGCCGTGACCGGCCGGCGCGCCGACTCCGCCGCCACCACGGTGCTCCGCGAACACCCCTCCCTCGCCGGGTTCACCACCTTCACCCTGGTCCTCGGCTCCGCCCTCCTCCTCGCCGTCGGCCTCATACGCAAGCGGTACGCCCTCACCGGCGCCGCCGCCGGCGCGGTCGTCACCGCCCTCGCCGTCACCGGACTCCTCCAGCGGTACGCGCCCCGGCCCCGGCTCGTCGACACCGCCGGCGCCCTCGTCCCCAGCGGCTTCCCCAGCGCCCAGACCACGCTCGCCCTCGGCATCGCCCTCGGCCTGGTCCTCGTCGTCCCCTACCGGCTCCGCGCCCTCGCCGTCGGCGCCGCCACGCTCTGGGCAGCCGCCGTCGGCGCGTACACCATCGCGGCGGGACAGCACCGGCCCGGCGACGTCATCGCCGCCGCCCTCGTCGTCCTCGCGGTGATCTCCGGCCTCCTCGCGTTCCTCGCCCGCAAGGGCAAGGTCCGCCCCGGCCCACGCCGCGGGCCCGCCCTGCCCGGCCTCCCCGTGACCGTCCCGCTCGCCCTCCTCGCCCTGGCCGGCCTCGGCGCCGGGCTCTGGCTGCTCGGGGACACCCTCGCGCTGCCCGCCACCGCCCCGTACGATCCGGCCGAGCTCCGGCTCGCCCACCGCTGCGGCCAGGCCCTCGCCGCGGGAGTGGTCGCCGCCGCCGGACTGATCCCGCTCGCCCTGCTGCGCCGCGTCGACCTGGACGGCGCCCCCGCCTCGTACCGGCTCGGCGGGCCCTTCGTCGAGGCCGCCGGCGACCTGCGCGACGCCGAGCCCATGGGGCCCTTTACCGAGGACCGCGATCACGAGATATCTTGATGTCGAGCAATCTCGCATACGCAGACGTGGAGCGGAGCACCCGGTGACTGACTCGACCATCATCTACACCCACACTGACGAGGCGCCTGCCCTGGCGACGTACTCGTTCCTGCCCGTGATCCAGGCGTATGCCTCGCAGGCCGGAGTCACGGTCGAGACGCGTGACATCTCCCTCGCGGGCCGCATCATCGCCGTCTTCCCCGAGTTCCTGGAGGAGGGCCAGCGCATCGCCGACGCCCTCTCCGAGCTCGGCGACCTGGCCAAGACGCCCGGCGCCAACATCATCAAGCTGCCGAACGTCTCGGCGTCCATCCCGCAGCTCAAGGCCGCGATCGCCGAGCTCCAGGCGCAGGGCTACGCCCTTCCGGACTACCCGGACGACCCGAAGACGGACCAGGACAAGGACGTCCGCGCCCGCTACGACAAGATCAAGGGCTCGGCCGTCAACCCGGTCCTGCGCGAGGGCAACTCCGACCGCCGCGCGCCGGGCTCGGTCAAGAACTACGCCAAGACCCACCCGCACCGCATGGGCGCCTGGACCCCCGAGTCCCGGACGAACGTCGCCACGATGAGCGAGAACGACTTCGCCTCCACGGAGAAGTCCGCCGTCATCGCCAAGGACGACACCCTCCGCTTCGAGTTCACCGCCGCCGACGGCACCGTCAGCGAGCTCCGCGAGCCGCTGAAGGTCATCGCCGGCGAGGTCGTCGACGCCGCCGTCATGCGCGCCGCCGCCCTGCGCACCTTCCTCAGCGAGCAGGTCGCCCGCGCCAAGGCCGAGAACGTGCTCTTCTCCGTGCACCTCAAGGCCACGATGATGAAGGTCTCCGACCCGATCGTCTTCGGCCACGTCGTGCGCGCCTTCTTCCCGGCGACCTTCGCCAAGTACGGCGAGGTGCTCGTCGCCGCCGGCCTGTCCCCGAACGACGGCCTCGGCACCGTCCTGGGCGGCCTCGGCGCCATCCCGCACGGCCTCGGCGACGAGATCAAGGCCTCCTTCGAGGCCGAGCTCGCCGCGGGCCCGGCCCTCGCGATGGTCGACTCCGACAAGGGCATCACCAACCTGCACGTGCCGTCCGACGTCATCGTCGACGCCTCGATGCCGGCCATGATCCGCACCTCCGGCCACATGTGGGGCCCGGACGGCCAGGAGGCCGACACCCTCGCGGTCCTCCCGGACCACAGCTACTCCGGCGTCTACCAGGCCGTGATCGAGGACTGCCGCGCCCACGGCGCCTTCGACCCGTCGACGATGGGCTCCGTCCCGAACGTCGGCCTCATGGCGCAGAAGGCCGAGGAGTACGGCTCCCACGACAAGACCTTCGAGATCGCCCAGGCCGGCACCGTCCGCCTCGTCGACTCCGAGGGCGACGTCGTCCTGGAGCAGGAGGTCGCCGAGGGCGACATCTTCCGCGCCTGCCAGACCAAGGACCTGCCCATCCAGGACTGGGTCAAGCTCGCCGTCACCCGCGCCCGCGCCACCGGCGCCCCGGCCGTCTTCTGGCTGGACGAGAACCGCGGCCACGACGCCCAGATCATCGCCAAGGTCAAGCAGTACCTGCCGGAGCACGACACCGAGGGCCTGGACATCCAGATCCTGTCCCCGGTCGAGGCCACCAAGTTCTCCCTGGAGCGCATCCGCCGCGGTGAGGACACCATCTCGGTCACCGGCAACGTCCTGCGCGACTACCTGACCGACCTCTTCCCGATCCTGGAGCTGGGCACCAGCGCCAAGATGCTGTCGGTCGTCCCGCTCATGGCGGGCGGCGGCCTCTTCGAGACCGGCGCCGGCGGCTCCGCCCCGAAGCACGTCCAGCAGCTCGTCAAGGAGAACTACCTCCGCTGGGACAGCCTCGGCGAGTTCTTCGCCCTGGCCGCCTCCTTCGAGCACCTCGCGACCAGCACGGGCAACACCCGCGCCCAGGTCCTCGCCGACACCCTCGACCGCGCCACCGGCACCTTCCTCAACGAGGACAAGTCGCCGACCCGTCGCCTCGGTGGTATCGACAACCGCGGCAGCCACTTCTACCTGGCCCTCTACTGGGCCCAGGAGCTGGCCGCCCAGACCGAGGACGCGGAGCTGGCCAAGGCCTTCGCCCCGCTCGCCGAGACGCTGGCCGCCAACGAGCAGAAGATCGTCGACGAGCTCATCGCCGTCCAGGGCTCCCCGGCCGAGATCGGCGGCTACTACCAGCCCGACCCGGCCAAGGCCGCGGCCGTGATGCGCCCGTCCGCCACGTTCAACGAGGCCGTCGCGTCCCTCGCCTGACCGGCGCGAGACCCGTCGCCCCCATCGGCGCGCGACCCGCACCGCCCCGGCCGGAACTCCTCCGGCCGGGGCGGTCCCGTCGGTGGCGCATCTCACCTCCGGGTGTGACCCTGGAGGGCATGAGCTGGGCATCTTGGACGACCGCCGGTGTCTACACCGGGCGAGGTGGGGTGCTGACCGACGAGGCGGGCGTCGTCACGGGCGATCTGACCGTGCACACGACGTTCGCCGAGCGCGAGGCACGCGTGGCCGTGCAGTACAGCGGCGCATCCGACTGGTTCACCATGTCGGGCAGTCCCGTTCCGTGCGGATCGGAGGAGGAGAGCCGCGAGCTGCACGACGCCGTCGTGGCGGCCGTCCGGGAGGGCGACGGGGCCACGGTCCCGAGACTGCCCGCGGCGCCACCGGTGTAAGGTCCCGCGCCGGGCACCGGAAGAAGTACCGGAAGAACTGTTATCCCTCCCACGCCCACGGGTCTCCGAAAGACGGGGGACTCGGACCAGGGATGAGGGAGCAGACCCATGCACAGCGACGAGCGACGCACCACCGCCCTTGTGGAGGCGGCCAGGGCCGGTGACGCGGACGCCAGGGACGCGCTGGTCCGCGCCCACCTGCCGCTCGTCCACAACATCGTCGGCCGGGCCCTCGACGGCCACGCCGACACGGACGACATCGTCCAGGAGACGATGGTCCGCGCCCTCGACCGCCTCACCGGCCTGCGCGACGCCTCCCGCTTCCGGTCCTGGCTCGTCGCCATCGCCATGAACGGGATACGGCGCCGCTGGCACGAACGCCGGCAGGCGCCCGTCCCCGGCCTCGAGCGGGCCGCGGACCTCGCCGACCCGGCCGGCGACTTCACCGAGCTGACCATCCTCCGGCTCGGCCTCTCCGGGCAGCGCCGCGACGTGGCCCGCGCGACCCGCTGGCTCGACGAGGACGACGCCGAACTCCTCGCCCTGTGGTGGCTGGAGGCCGCCGGCGAACTCACCCGCGCCGAGCTCGCCGAGGGTCTCGGCGTCACCCCGCAGCACGCCGCCGTCCGCGTCCAGCGCATGAAGGAACGCCTGGACACCGGCCGCGCCGTGGTCCGCGCCCTCGACGCGCTGCCGCCCTGCCCGCAGCTCACGGAGACCCTCACCGGCTGGGACGGCAGCCCCTCCCCGCTCTGGCGCAAGCGGATCGCCCGCCATCTGCGCACCTGCGCCGCCTGCACCTCCCGCGCGACCGGGCGCAGCGGCCTCGCCCCCGTCGAGGGCCTCCTCGTCGGCATCGGCCTCGTGCCGCCCTTGACGGTCGCGGCGACGCTCACGGACGGACCCGCCACGGAGTACGTCGCCCACACGTCCGCCCCGCCCGAGACGACCGGCACCACCGGAAGGTTGACCCCGCTGCGCCGCGCCTCCGTCGCCGGCGCCGCGGCCGTCGCCGTCCTCGGGGCGGTCGCCCTCCTCGTACCGCCGGAGCCCGAGGCACGGGTCAGGCCCGACCGGCCCGTCGCCGCGCCCGAGGCGACCACCGCCCCGGCCCCGGCCTCCCCGAGCCCGGCGGCCACCGTCCCCGCGCCCACGCCGACGACCGCCGCCCCCACACCCCGGCGCACCCCGCGTCCCGCGCCGTCCGCCGACCCCGGGGAGCGGGTCACCGCACTCGTCAACCGGCTCCGGGCGTCGGCCGGTTGCGCCCCGCTGCGAACCGACTCCCGCCTGGTCCGGGCGGCCCGCGACTACGCCCGCGACATGGCCGCACGCGGCTACTACGGGCACAGCAGCCCCGAGGGCGACTTCGCGGACGCCCGCATCACCGCCGCCGGATACGACTGGAGCGCCTGGGCCGAGAACCTGGCACGCGGCGCGACCGACCCGGAGACCGTCGTCGAGGACTGGCAGGACGGGGCGATGCACGAGCAGAACATGCTCGACTGCCGGTACCGGGACACCGGCGTGGCATCGGTTCCTGGTCCCGGCGGCACGATCTGGGTGCAGAAGCTGGCCGCCCCGGCCTCCTGACGGGAGACTCTCAGCGTCTGGCGCCGAAGTCCTGCACCCACCAGGGGCCGTTGGCGGCGAGGGTCACCCCGACGCCGATGTCCCTGAACGAACAGTTGAGGATGTTCGCCCGGTGGGCGGGACTGTCCATCCAGTCCGCCATGGCCCGGGCCGGGGTCCTCGGCCCGCGGTGGATGTTCTCCCCCCACGCCGACCACGCGTACCCGGCGCCGCTCATCCGGTCGCCCGCGTCCCGGCCCTCCGGGCTGTGGTGCTCGTAGTAGTCGCGGGCTGCCATGTCGTCCGCGTGCCCCTGGGCGGCCGTCCGCAGATGCCCCTCGGAGCGCAGCGGGCCGCAACCGGCCTTCTCCCGCTCGGCGTTGGCGAGGGCGACGACGTCCTGCACGAACCGCGCGGCCTTCCCGGCGGCGGCGGACATGGGTTCCTGCCGGGAGACGGCCACGGCGGCGGGCCTGGGCTCCTGACGGGAGACGGAGCCGGTGGCGGACCCGGGTTCCTGACCCGGGGCGGAGACGGCGGCCGTCGTTCCCGTGGCCGGGGTGGCCACGTACATCCCCGTCGCCACCGTGAGCGCCGCCGCCGCGGAGCCGGCCAGGAGGACGGCGGTACGGAAGGACGGACGGCGGGGGCCGCGCCGCCGCGCCCCGCCGCCCCTGCGGTGGCGGCCCCCGACGGGCCCAGCCGGTTCGGACCGCCGAGGGTCGTCGAAGCCGTCGAAGCCGTCGAAGCCGTCGAAGTCATCGGAGCGATCGATGCCGTCGAAACGATCGAAGCGGTGGGGGCCTTCGGGGTGTTCGGGGTCTTCGGAGTGACCGGGAAGGTCGTGGTGCCGCATGGAGCTCCGCTCTCTCGCCGAGGTCGCCGGAAGGGCCGGCGCTGGGAGAGCCACCGGGGCGACGGCGGTAAGACTTTCCGGCCCCGGCCGCCCCGACACTCCTCGTCAACGCGACGCGTCAACCCGCGTACGAGCCTGTCAGCCCTGCGGGAGAACCGCCACCGGGCAGGGCGCGAGGTGCAGCGCCGCGTGCGCCACCGAACCGATCCGCGGCCCGACGGCCCCGCGCCGGGCCCGCCGGCCGACCACCAGGAGCTGGGCGCCTCCCGAGGCGGAGAGCAGCACCTGCCCCGCGCTGCCCAGCTCGACGTGCTCGGTGACCGGCACGTCGGGATACCGCTCGCGCCAGGGGGCGAGCGCCTCGCGCAGCGCCTTCTCCTCGTACGGGACGAGTCCGCCGGCCTCGTCCGCGAGCCGCATCGAGGCCGGGCTGTACGCGTAGAGGGGCGGCAGGCTCCACGCGCGCACCGCCCGGACCGCCGCCCCGCGCGCGGCGGCGGTCCCGAAGGCGAAGCCGAGAGCGGCCGCGCTGTCCTCGGGGCTGCCGAGCTGACCGACCAGCACGTATCCCGAGGGCGGTTCGGCCGGCTCGCCGTCACGGGACCGGACGGCGACGACGGGGCGGGTGGCGGCGGCGATGATCTGCTGCCCGTACGAGCCGAGCAGGAAGCCGGCGACGGCGCCGTGGCCGCGCGAGCCGATGACGAGCATCTCGGCCCGGTCCTCGGTGCCGAGCAGCGCGGCCACCGGGGTGTCGGGGAGCACCTCGGCCGTGAGCGCGAGCTCCGGGTGGCGCTCGGCGACGGTGGCCTCGGCCTCGCGCAGGACGGCGTACGCCGCGCGCTGCTGGGCCTCGGGGTCCTGGGCGAGGGGGAGGTCGAGCGGTTCCCAGCGCCACGCGTGCGCGAGCCGTAGCGGGAGGCCCCGGTGCAGGGCCTCACGGGCGGCCCAGTCGGCCGCGGCGAGGCTCTCGGGGGAACCGTCCACTCCTGCGACGATCTCACGACTCATCAGGCTGCCTCCGTCGGTGCGGTGACGGGCCCGCCGGGCGGCCGGCCCTCCTCCGTCCAGCTTGGGCCCATCGGCGGCTTGACGAGAGGGCCGGACGTCCCGACATGCCGGTCCGTCCGTCCTTTTGTCGCGCCCTTCGTCGCGTCCCCTGTCACGTCCATCGTCACGTCCTTCGTCGCGCGGGATCTTCTCAAGGGCTCAGGCCAGGAGGGTGAGCCGGGCGTGGGTGCCGTTGAGGTAGTGGTCCCCGATGTCGCGGAGCCGGTGGGCCGCCTGCGTGGGGGCGGTGAGCGCACGGGCGTTGCGCCAGAACCGGTCGAAGCCCGGCCCGCCGCCCCGGGAGTCGGCCCCCGTCGTGCCGTCGACGAGTTCGAGGACGCGGGTGGTGATGTGGACGGCGGCCCGGCCGGTGACGGTCTCGGCCGCCGCCACGAGGACGGCGATGTCGGCGCGTTCCTCCAGGCCGAGCGAAAACTCGGCGTGCAGCCCCCGGGCGAGGGCGTCCGTCGCCCGCTCCACCACCGCGGCGGCGGCGTGCGCGGCGGTCGCCAGCTCCCCGTAGGCGAGCAGGAGGTACGGGTCGTCCCCCGCTGCCGGCGCGGCGCCGTCCGCGGCCGACGGGCCTCCCGCGCGGTCGGCCGGGACCGGTCCCGCCTGTCCGGCGCGGCTGATGTCCCGGGCCTCGGCGAGCGCCCCCTCGGCGATGCCGAGCCCGACCTGGACGAGGAGGAGCCGCAGGGCGAGCGGTGCGAGGGAGGTGAAGGGGGCGACGGCGTGCTCGTCGTGCGGGAGGGCCCCGAGGACCTGCCCGGCGTCCACCGGGACGTGCTCGAAGGTGACGGTGCCCGCCCCGGCCAGGCGCTGTCCGACCCGGTCCGTACCGGCGTCGGTGAACACGCCCGGGTGGGCCGGGTCCACGAGGACGACGAGCAGGTCGCCGGTGCCTCCGGGCCGTGCGCCGACGACGAGCCGGTCGGCGACCGTCACGCCGGAGGCGAAGGTGCGGCGTCCGTCGAGGATCCAGCCGCCGCCGGGCCCGTCGTCGGGTGTGAGCGTGAGGCCGGGTCCGGCCTCGGAGCGCGGCGGTTCGACGCCGCCGGCGAGCAGCCAGCGCTCCTCGGCCGTACACACGTCGAGGGCGAGCGCGGGGGAGCGTGCGTCGTCGGCTTCGTGCGCGGGGCCGAAGAAGCGGCTGCTCCAGGACAGCGCGTAGTGGTGGGCGAGGAGTTCGCCCACCGAACTGTCGGCGGCGGAGATCTCCCGTACGACCGCTCCGGCGGCCCGCCAGTCCGCTCCGCGCCGGCTCGGTCCCGGCGCCGTGAGGAGAGCGGGCAGTCCGGCCTCCTGGAGCCGGGCGACCTCGTCGAAGGGCGCCTTTCCGGCCCGGTCCCGGGCCAGGGCGTCGACGGCCAGGTCGTCGGCCAGCTCGCGGGTGACGCGGGGCCAGATCTCGTCGTCGGCGGGCCGGTCTACGCCCCGGCCGGGCGGTGCGGAGGCGGTGCGTATCGCTGCTCTCTTCGGCGATCTCCTGGGCGTACTCACGTCACCTCACCTGATCCCTAGTATCCCCACTGGAATAGTAGGGATAGTGGCAGAGGTGACCGCGTGGCCCCAAGGGGCGTCCATAGGTTGGACAGGGTCGTCCTGACGCGTGAGACGGAGTCAGGATCGCGCAGGTGGCGGGAGCTTGCCCCCGTCCGTCACGGGTTGGTCCACGCCTCCGGGTCGTCCGCGAGCGCGAGGATCCCGGCCGGCAGCTTCGCCGCCGCGACCTCCGCGAGCGACACCCCGAGCACCTCGCGGACACCGGCCCGCAGCGCGATCCACAGCGTGAGCAGCGACTCGGCGGGCCCCGTGTACGACAGGTCCGGCGGCCGCTCCCCGCGTACGGAGACCAGCGGACCGTCCACGCAGCGGATGACGTCCGCGACCGAGATCGTCTCGGCCGGACGGGCCAGCCAGTACCCGCCGTTGCCGCCGCGCTGGCTCTGCACCAGACCTCCCTTGCGCATGTCGCCGAGGATGCCCTCCAAGAACTTGTGCGAGATGTCCTGGTCCGCGGCGATGGCCTCGGCCTTCAGCGGCCCCGCGTCCTGGGCTGCGGCGAGCTGGAGGGCGGCCCGCACCGCGTAGTCGGCCCTGGCTGAAATGCGCATGCGCGCATTATTCCGCACGGGCGTGACCGGATCCGTGCGCCCGGAGCCGCCGTCCGTGAGACGGGCGCACCGCGCCCTTGACGTCACCCGTGACCAGCCGGACACTCAGGGACGGGAAACCCGAGCGAACAGGTAGGAAATCATGGGACGCACCGGCCGGAGGGACACCTGGCCCGCCGCGCCCCTCCCGCGTTCGCTTCCCCTCACGTCCCGCCGGCACATCGATCTGCTGCGGGTCTGCAGCGCCGCGAGTCGCCGTTCCCGCCCGGGCGTCCCCCCGTCCGCCGAGGCCTGACCCGCACCACAGGGCCCCGGCGCCGCCGCGATCCGCCCCGTCTCCTCTTCCCGTACCTCTGCTGCCTCCGGGCCCCGTGCGGCCGACGCGTCGCACCGCCGCGACAGAAGCCGTCGCGACCGAACGCGTCGCACGCCGCCCGACCCAGCACCGAGCACCCCCGAGGGAGAACCATGTCCGTCGTCGTCCCGTCCTCGCTCCTGCCCGCCTCCGCCCTACCCGCCTTCCGCGGCCGGATCGGCCGCGACGCGAGCAGCGGCCACTACGCCGTCCCGCACCGCTACCGCCTGCACGTCGACCCGGCCGACCCCCGGTGTCTGAGCATCGCCCTCACCCACGGCCTGCTCGGACTCGACGACACGCTCCCGCTCACCGTGTTCCCCGGCACCCCCGACACGCCCGACGGCGGGTACGCCGCGCTCCGCCCGCTGTACGAGGCGAGCGCCCACCTCTACCAGGGGCCGGCCGCCGCACCCGTCCTCAGCGACGGGTGGACCGGACGGATCGTCAGCACCCACGTCCCCGACATCCTCCGGGACCTCGCCCTGCGCTTCCGGGGCGACGGCCCCGACCTGCTGCCCGAGGAACACCGCGACGCCATCGAGGCGATCGCCGACCTGTGCGAGCGGAGCATCAACCGGGCCGCCCAGCGCGCCGGCGAGCTCGGACTCGACGACGAGGCCGCCCACCGCGACCCGCTCACCGTCCTCCTCGCCGCGCTCGGCTCCCTGGAGCGCCGCCTCGCCCGCCGGCCGTACGTCCTCGGCGACACGCCGACCGCCGCCGACGTGCACGTCTGGGTCACCCTCGTCCAGCTCGACACCGTCCACCGCTGGCACCTCGACGCCGCCGCCATGGACCGGGTCGCCGGGCACCCCGCGCTGTGGGCCTACGCCCAGCGGCTCGCCGCCCGCCCCGAGTTCGCCCGCCACCTGGACACCGACGCCGTCCTGCGCCGCCACCGCGCCCACTGCCGCGGCCGCGAGGCCGCGGGCGCGGCGATCCGCCTCGTCGACTGGTCCGCCGCACCGCGCTGACGCGCATGCCGGGTGCCCGTCAGCCGATGCGGTGGCCCGCCATCGGGGCCGTATCGTCGCCCGCGCCCGAGCGGACCCCCCGCAGGAACGCCTCCAGGGCCTCCAGCGAGCTCGCCGCCGGCTCCCAGCCCAGCTCCCGCCGGGCCCGCTCGGTGGCGAGCAGCGGCAGGTGCCGCAGCGCGTCGAAGAGCCCGGGCGAGGCCGGGGCGAGCCGCAGCCGCCACGCCGCCGACAAGGCCCCCCGTACCGCACCGGCGGGCACCTTCACCGGCCGGGCGTGCAGCAGCCCGCCCAGCGCCGCGGCGTCGATCACCGGCTCCGCGGCGAGGTTGAACGGGCCCCGGACGTCCCTCAGGAGCGCCCTCCGGTAGGCGTCCGCCGCGTCCTCCGTGTGCAGCACCTGGAAGCGGAGCCCCTCGAACTCCGGGAGCAGCGGCAGCAGATCGGGCCGTACCAGCTGCCCCGGGAAGAACCGGCCGGCGAAGATCCGCCGCTGGCCGCTCGCCGACTCCTCCTTGAAGAGGAACGCCGGACGCATCCGGACCACGCGGATCAGCGGATGGTCCCGCTCGAAGGTGTCCAGGACACGCTCCAGATAGGCCTTCTCCCGGGTGTACGCGGCGCCCGGCCAGCCGTGCGTCGGCCACGCCTCGGACACCGGCGCGCCGCCCTCCGGACCGGGGGAGTACGCGCCCACCGAGGAGGCGTGCACCAGCACCGGCACCCGCGCCGCCGCCACCGCGTCGAAGACGCGGACCGCGCCCAGGACGTTGGTCCGCCAGGTCTCCACCGGGTCGTGGGTCGGCCCGAACCGCCAGGCCAGGTGCACCACCGCGTCCGCGTCCGCGACGTACTGCGCGAGCCGGGGCTCGTCCCCGTCCCGGGAGAGGTCCAGCTCGGCCCACTCCACCCCCGGGAGGTCGAGGCCCGGCCGCCGCCGGGCGAGACCGAGGACCGAGCCGATGCCCGGATCACGCGCCAGGATCCGGACCAGGCTCGTTCCCACATTGCCGGTGGCGCCCGTGACGACCACGCGCGAAATCGTGCTCGGGTTCATGTCTCCGACCCTCCGCCATGGGCGGCGGAAGCGCACTCCGGCAGCCGTTCCCCGCCCCACGGTCACACAGGGTGTCCGTGCGGGTCGCGGGGGTGGCCGACGGCCGGGACTATGGAGCGACTCAGGAGACAGGAGAACGGCCATGCTGCTGCCCGACAGGAACACCGTCGACCGGCTGCTCCGGCACTTCCGCGCACAGGAGCGGACCGTGCTGGACAGGCCGACCGACCTGTCGGCCCGCCGGCGCTTCGAGGACACGGCGTACACCCTGTGCGTCCTGATGGGAGTGCGCACCGCCCGCGAGGCCGTCCTCGCCGCGGAACGGTACGTGACGACGCCAGAGATCAGGAATCGAGAAGCGTGGCCACCGTGCCGCCACTAGCGTGACTGTCACGACCTTCGCTCACGTGCCCGACGGGCTCGGCCACGGGCGTGGAGGATCACCGTCAGGTACTGCGCGAACGCGGGAGACACGATGAGCAAGGCCCTGAGGGCGGACCAGCAGGCGTCCGTGCCCCACGCCGCCGACCGGCACGACCTGATCCGCGTGCACGGAGCGCGCGAGAACAACCTCAAGGACGTGAGCATCGAGATCCCGAAGCGCCGGCTCACGGTCTTCACCGGCGTCTCCGGCTCGGGCAAGAGCTCCCTCGTGTTCGACACGATCGCCGCGGAGTCGCAGCGGCTGATCAACGAGACGTACAGCGCCTTCGTCCAGGGCTTCATGCCGACGCTCGCCCGGCCCGAGGTCGACGTCCTCGAAGGCCTCACGACCGCGATCATCGTCGACCAGCAGCGCCTCGGCGCCGACCCCCGCTCCACCGTCGGCACCGCCACCGACGCCAACGCGATGCTGCGGATCCTCTTCAGCCGGCTCGGCAAGCCGCACATCGGCCCGCCCAGCGCGTACGCCTTCAACGTCCCCTCGGTCCGGGCCAGCGGCGCGATCACCGTCGAGCGCGGCAACAAGAAGACCGAGCGGGCGACCTTCGAGCGCACCGGCGGCATGTGCCCCGGCTGCGAGGGCCGCGGCACGGTCTCCGACATCGACCTCAGCCAGCTCTACGACGACGCCAAGTCGCTCGCCGAGGGCGCCCTCACCATCCCCGGCTACACCGCGGGCGGCTGGAACTACCGGCTCTACGCCGAGTCCGGCTTCGTCGACCAGGACAAGCCGATCCGCAAGTACACCAAGAAGGAACTGGCGGACTTCCTCCACCACGAGCCGGTCAGGATGAAGATCGCCGGCATCAACATGACCTACGAGGGTCTGATCCCGCGCATCCAGAAGTCCTTCCTGGCCAAGGACAAGGAGGGCATGCAGCCCCACATCCGGGCGTTCGTCGAGCGGGCCGTCACCTTCACCACCTGCCCCGACTGCGACGGCACCCGGCTCAGCGAGGGAGCCAGGGCGTCGAAGATCAAGCGGATCAGCATCGCCGACGCCTGCGCGATGCAGATCAGCGACCTCGCCGACTGGGTCCGCGGCCTCGACGAGCCGTCCGTGGCACCGCTGCTCACCGCCCTCCAGCTGACCCTCGACTCGTTCGTGGAGATCGGCCTCGGCTACCTCTCCCTGGACCGGCCCTCGGGCACGCTCTCGGGCGGCGAGGCGCAGCGCGTCAAGATGATCCGCCACCTCGGCTCCTCGCTCACCGACGTCACCTACGTCTTCGACGAGCCCACCATCGGCCTGCACCCGCACGACATCCAGCGGATGAACGACCTCCTCCTCCAGCTGCGCGACAAGGGCAACACCGTGCTCGTCGTGGAGCACAAGCCGGAGGCGATCGCGATCGCCGACCACGTCGTCGACCTCGGCCCCGGCGCCGGTACGGCGGGCGGCACCGTCTGCTTCGAGGGCACCGTGGAGGGACTGCGCGCCGCCGACACCGTCACCGGCCACCACCTCGACGACCGGGCCGCCGTCAAGGACACGGTGCGCGAGCCCACCGGCAGGCTGGAGATCAGGGGCGCCTCCACGCACAACCTCCAGAACGTCGACGTCGACATCCCCCTCGGGGTCCTCGCCGTCGTCACCGGCGTCGCCGGCTCCGGCAAGAGCTCGCTCGTGCACGGATCGATCCCCGCCGGCGAGGAGGTCATCTCCGTCGACCAGAGCGCGATCCGCGGCTCCCGGCGCAGCAACCCCGCCACGTACACCGGGCTGCTCGACCCGATCCGCAAGGCCTTCGCCAAGGCCAACGGCGTCAAGCCGGCCCTCTTCAGCGCCAACTCCGAGGGCGCCTGCCCCACCTGCAACGGCGCCGGCGTCATCTACACCGACCTGGGCATGATGGCCGGCGTCTCCTCCACCTGCGAGGACTGCGAGGGCAAGCGGTTCCAGCCCGCCGTGCTCGAATACCTCCTCGGCGGCCGGGACATCAGCGAGGTGCTCGCCATGCCGGTGACGGAGGCCGAGGAGTTCTTCGCCTCCGGCGAGGCGCACACCCCGGCCGCGCAGCGCATCCTGGCCCGGCTCGCCGACGTCGGGCTCGGCTACCTGAGCCTCGGCCAGCCGCTCACCACGCTCTCCGGCGGCGAGCGGCAGCGGCTCAAGCTGGCCACGCACATGGGCGACAAGGGCGGCGTCTACGTCCTCGACGAGCCCACCACCGGCCTCCACCTCGCCGACGTCGAGCAGCTCCTCGGCCTGCTCGACCGGCTCGTGGACTCCGGCAAGTCGGTCATCGTCGTCGAGCACCACCAGGCCGTCATGGCGCACGCCGACTGGATCATCGACCTCGGTCCCGGCGCGGGCCACGACGGCGGAAAGATCGTCTTCGAGGGCACCCCCGCCGACCTCGTCGCGGCCCGCTCCACCCTCACGGGCGAGCACCTCGCGGAGTACGTCGGCGCCTGACGGGGGCGCGACCGGCGACCCGGCGGGCCCGGCCACCCGCGGCGCGGTGACCCGTCGACCCGCGACCCGCGACCCGCGACCCGGCGACCGCCGACCGACCGGCGACCCCGCGACCCGGCGACCGCCGACCGACCGGCGAACCCCGCGACCCGGCTACCCGGCGGCCTCGGCCACCGGGTCGCCGCTCAGCGGGGTGCCTGAGGGAAGAGCGCCCGGGGCGCGTCCACGCAGGTGTCCCGCGAGGTGGGGCCGCCGAAGCGCAGCCGGTCGTACGCCGTGAACGCCGGCTCCAGGTCGTCGAGCGCGTCCACGCGCGCGTGGAGCGCGACACGCCACTCGGGCGAGGGGTCGGCCCCCGCAGCGGCGAGGCCCGCGGTGATCTCCGCCGTCAGCTCGTCCTTCCTGCGGATGTTCGCCGGGGTCACCGCGTGCAGGCAGACGTACCGGCCGCTCACGTACGCCGCCCACTCCTCGTCCCCCCGCGCCCGGTCCTCCCAGTGCCCGGTGAACCACGCGCGCAGGCGGTCGGTGCCACCCGCCGCGTCGGCGAGGGCGAACAGATCGCGCGGCACCATCTCGGCGCCGTCCGACCGCAGATAGCCGGGCAGCGGCAGCAGTCCCGCCAGCATCAGCCGCCGGACCTCGTCGGCGTCACGGCCGAGCGCGGCGCACAGCGTGACCAGCGGGACGAACTGGGCGGTGACGTACGCGTCGTCGGCCGCGGTCATCGGATGGTCGCCGTTCACCTCGCGGAACCGCTCGGCGATCCGTGCGGCGGGCGTCAGGTCCGTCATCGCGTCACTCATCGCGTCACTCCCTCGGGGAAGGCCGTCCGGGGCGGTCCCGGGCGGTGTTCCCGCAGGCTAGAAGCCGGACCGTACGGCCCCCACCGAACGGTCGCCGACACGACCGGGCCCGGATGCCGTCCCGGGACGTGCGCCTCAGGCCCCGTGGGCCGTCCTCCGCCGCCACCCCCACAGGGCGAGCGCGGCGGCGCAGGCCGAGCCCACCAGGGTCAGGGGCAGTCCGGCCGACGGGCCCGCGGGCTCCGCCTCCGGTGACTTCCTCACGGGCGCTGCCACCGCTTCGGCCCCGAACCGGGGCGCCACGGGCGCCGTCTCCTTGCCGTGTCCCTCGCGGGCCACCGACACGGCCCTCGTGCCCGGGTCGGCCGCGGCCTTCACCCGTACCGGAGCGAGGGAGCCCACCGGACGCACCCGCCCCGCGGCCTCGAAGCCCCAGTCGAGCAGCTCGCGCGCCTCCTCGTACACGGTGAACCCGCCGCCCTCCTGCGGGTTCATCACCGAGACGACCAGCGTCCGGTCGCCGCGCCGGGCCGCCGAGACCAGGGTGTTGCCCGCGTTGCTCGTGTAGCCGTTCTTGATCCCGAGGAGCCCCGGGTAGCGGGACACCCCGTCCGCGCCCGTCAGCAGCCGGTTGGTGTTGGCGATGCCGTACGACCAGGAGCCCGCCGGGAAGTCCGCGTACGCCGTCGAGCAGTACCGGGCGAAAGCGGGGTCCTGGAGTCCGGTCCGGCCGAACACCGCCAGGTCGTACGCGGAGGACACCTGGCCGGGGGCGTCGTAGCCGTCGGGGGAGACCACGTGCGTGTCCTCGGCGCCCAGCGAGCGGGCCTTCTCCTGCATCTGCCGGGTCATCGACTCCCAGCCGCCGTTCATCGCCGCCAGGACGTGCACGGCGTCGTTCCCCGAACTGAGGAAGACGCCGTTCCACAGGTCCGAGACCTTGTACGTGTACCCCTCCTTCACCCCGACCAGGCTGCTGCCCGCCCCGATCCCGGTCAGCTCGGCATCGGCCACGGTGTGCAGCTCGGACGGCTCGTGGTGGGGGAGCGCGGTGAGGGCGAACAGCGTCTTGAGGGTGCTGGCCGGCGGCAGCTTCCGGTGCGCGTTCCGCGCGGCCAGCACCTCGCCCGAGGAGGCGTCCGCCACCACCCACGACAGCGCGGAGACCGAGGGCACGGCAGGTGCGCCCGGCAGCCGCTGCACCTGGGTGCCCTGCCGGTCGAGCCGTGCCGGGTCGACGTACTGGCGCGCGGGCGGCGTGGGCTCGCCGACCGAGGACGCCGAAGCCGTGGGGGCGAGAGGAGTGCCGGGGGAGGCGACGGCCGCCGGAACGGGCAGCACGAACAGCAACGCCGCGGAACCGGCGGCGGCATGACGGACAGCTGACGTGACGATCATTCAGCCACCGTAGGAAGGGCGTGCGGACCGCGCAGATCGGAGTGCGCCGACCGGCGTAGCGGATGTGGCGTACGGCGGCGCGTCGTGCGTCCGCCCGAGTGGTGCCCGGGGCCCGGCCCCGCCGTCCACGTCCCGGACGGCTCCGCCGTGGTCCCGCCCCGAACCGTCACCGACGCCCCGTCACCCGGGGCCGGGCTCCTCCGGCGGCGTCCGCGCGGCAACCGGGGTGCCCGGCCCCTCCGGTGGCGCCCGCCCGACCCCGGCGCGAGGCCCCGGACCTGCTGTCGGTGGCGCAGGGCATTCTTGTGACGTGCCCTCACACCCGTACCAGAGCAACGCCGTTCCGGATCCCGCCACCGGAGCGGCCCCCGCCGAACCGGCGGTCCGGTCCGTCCCCGGCCCCGCCCGGTCCGCCGGAACCCCCGCCGGCCCGTTCGGCGCGCCCGCCCTCCGGACCGAGCGGCCGTCCCGCACCGCCCCCGCCGGGCACATGATCGTGTGCGGCGACGACGCCCTCGCCCACCGCCTCGCGCGCGAGCTCCACGAGGTGTACGGAGAGCAGGTCACCCTCCTGGTGCCGGCACTGCCCGACGCGCCCCGCACACCCGCCGGCCGCACCGGCCGGGCGCTCGCCCTCTTCGGACGGGTCACCGCCGCCGTCACCCGCACCACCGCGGCCGGAGCGACGGCCGCGTTCCCCGGAGACGGCGCCGACCCCACCGGCACATTGCGGGTCGTCGAGGCGGCGGAGGCGGACGACCGGGCACTCACGGACGCCGGAGCGGAGCGCGCCGCCGCCCTCGCCCTCGTCCACGAGGACGACGAGACCAACATCCGGGCCGCACTCACCGCCCGCCGTCTCAACCCCCGGCTGCGCCTGGTGATCCGGCTCTACAACCGCAAGCTGGGCCAGCACCTCGAAACCCTCCTCGACCAGGCCGCCGCCGTCGCCGAACCCGGCCTCGACCCGGAGAAGCTCGACGCCGCGACCACGGTCCTCTCCGATGTCGACACCGCCGCTCCCGGCCTCGCCGCGGCCGCCGTCGCGGGCACCAGCAAGGTCGTCCAGGCCGGCGGACTGCTGCTGCACGCCGTCGACCGGCAGCCCGTCGCGGGCCAGGCACCCGACCCCGGGCTCTGCACGCTCGCCCTGCTCTCCGCCACCTCGGGCGACCCGGCGGGCTGCGAGGGCTCCGAGCGCAGCGGCGACGCCGGCCCCCGCCTCCTGCCGGACGACCGGACGGTCGCCGCCGCCACCGGCCGGGCCGCCGTCACCCTCGAAGCGGTCACCCCGGCGGGCCCGGCCCTTCCGGCGGCCCGCCTCGCCGCCTCCGCGCTGCCCGTCGCCTCGCTCTTCTCCCGCCGCCTGCGCTGGTCCCTCGCCGGTGCCGGCGCCGCCGTCCTCGCGCTCGCCCTCGCCTCCACCCTCATCACCGGTGACCACCCCCTGCACGCCGCCTATCTGACGCTCCTCGACATCTTCGCCATCGGAGATCCGGCCGTCGGCGAGCCGACCGGCCGTCAGGTCCTGCAGATCCTCGCCGGGTTCGTCGGCCTCCTCCTGCTGCCGGTGATCGTCGCCGCCCTCCTCGAAGGCCTCGGCACCTTCCGTACCGCGACCACCCTGCGCCGCCCGCCGCGCGGACTCTCCGGCCACGTCGTCCTCCTGGGGCTCGGCAAGGTCGGCACCCGCGTCCTCGCCCGGCTCCGCCGACTGAACATCCCGGTGGTGTGCGTCGAATCCGACCCCGAGGCCCGGGGGATCGCCGTCGCCCGCCGGCTGCGCGTCCCCACCGTCATCGGCGACGTCACCGAGGAAGGCGTCCTGGAGGCCGCCCGCATCCACCGCGCACACGCCCTCCTCGCCCTGACCAGCGTCGACATCACCAACCTGGAGGCCGCGCTCTCGGCCCGCGCCGTCACCCCCGACCTGCGGGTCGTCCTGCGCCTGTACGACGACGACTTCGCCACCGCCGTCTTCCGCACCCTGCGCACGGCCCACCCCGGGGCCCTCACCCGGAGCCGCAGCGTCTCGCATCTCGCCGCGCCCGCCTTCGCGGGCGCCATGATGGGCCGGCAGATCCTCGGAGCCGTACCCGTCGAGCGCCGCGTCCTCCTCTTCGCCGCCGTGGACGTCGCGGACCACCCGCTCCTGGACGGCCGGACGGTCGCCGAGGCCTTCCGCCCCGGCGCCTGGCGGGTCATCGCCCTCGACGGCGGCGGCCGCGGCGCCTCCGGCCAGGGCTGGCGGCTCGGGCCCGAGCGTCTCCTCGGCGCGGGGGACCGGGTCGTCGTGGCCGCGACCCGCCGGGGCCTGGCAGAACTCCTCGGCCGCGGCGGCAGGGACAGCCGCGCCGGCCGGAGCGAACGACGCGACCGGCACGATCCGCACGCCCCGGCCGGCGGGGACGGTGAGCCGGACAACTCCGTACGAACGGAGCGTGGTTGACCGTAGGATCTGACCGCTCACGTGCCGATACGGCCCGCATCCGCAGTCAGGAGTCCCTTCCTTGAACACACCGCACACCACGCCGGCCCCCGGCCGCCCGCCGCACCGCATGGACCCGGCGGGCGGCTGCCCGCACGCGGCGAACGCCCGGCTGCTCGCCGAGGGCGCCGTGGCCCCGGTGGTCCTGCCCGGCGAGATCGAGGGCATGGCGGTGCTCGGCCATGACGCGCTGCGCGACTTCCTCTCCCACCCCGACGTCGCCAAGGGACCCCAGCACTTCACCGCCCTCACCGAGGGCCGCATACCCGACGGCTGGCCGCTGCGGACCTTCGCCACCGTGCCCGGCATGACCACCGCCGACGGCGCCGACCACCGCCGGCTGCGCACCCTGGTCAGCAGCGCCTTCACCGCCCGCCGGGTCGAGGAGCTCCGCCCGCGCGTCGAGACGGTCACCGCCGGACTCCTCGACGGACTCGCGGAGGCCGCCCGCGCCGGCGACGGCGTCGCCGATCTGCGCCGCCACTACGCGCTGCCGCTACCGCTCGGCGTCATCTGCGAACTCCTCGGCGTCGACCCGGCCCACCAGGACCGGCTGCACCACCTGTCCAGCCTGGTCGTCGCCACCGACACCGAGCCCGCGCGGGCCGTCGCGGCCAACCGCGAACTCGTCGAGCTCCTGGCCTCGATCGCCGCAGCCAAGGCCGCCGCACCCGGCGACGACCTCACCAGCGCCCTCATCGCCGCCCGGGACGAGGGCGGCGACCGGCTCAGCCAGCCCGAACTCATCGGCACCCTGCTCCTGATGATCATCGCGGGCCACGAGACCACCCTCAACCTCGTCACCAACGCGGTCCGGGCGCTCTGCGCCCACCGCGACCAGCTCGCCCTCGTCACCGAGGGCCGGGCCGACTGGGCCGACGTGGTGGAGGAGACCCTCCGCTGGGACAGCCCGGTCAGCTACTTCCCCTTCCGCTACCCCACCCGCGACCTCACCGTCGACGGCACCCTCATCCCCCGGGGCACCCCCGTCCTCGCCGGGTACTCGGCGGCGGGCCGCGACACGAAGGCCCACGGCCCGGACGCCGACCGCTTCGACATCACGCGCGCCGCGACGGCGAAGCACCTCTCGCTCGGTCACGGCCCCCACTACTGCCTGGGCGCCCCGCTCGCCCGGATGGAGGCCGCGATCGCCCTGGAGGCGCTGTTCACCCGCTTCCCCGACCTGGACCTGGCGGTCCCGGAGGCCGAGCTGATCCGCCACTCCGGCTTCGTCGGCAACAGCGTCCGCGCCCTCCCCGTCCGCCCGGTCGCCTGACGGCACCGGTCCCGGCACCGGAGAACGGCCCGCCAGGGCCGGGGCGCCCGTCAGGACGCCGGGCGGCCGTGGCGGGCGCCGCTCCGTACTCCCCGCGCCGCGCGGCGCGCCGCCTCAGCCGGTGCGCCCCCAGGCGGTCGCGGGGGAGGCCCGCAGGGAGGAGACGAGGCGCAGCAGCCGGTCCTCGTTCCCGGCGAGGCCCGCGGCGCGGAGCGCCTCGTCGGCCTCCGCCATCGGGTGGGTGAGCATCACCCCCGCGTACGGGGCGAGCTGCGGGTCGGTCAGCACGGCCTGCGTGGACTCGAGCAGCCGCAGGTACGCCTGGGCGGCCGCGCGCTCGGTGGCGGTGATCGTGGTCATGTCGGGCTCCCTCTCGACAGTTCGGCGCTCACCACCCTCTCCTACGGGTCTGACAATCGGGCTCAGGCCCGCCCGCCGAGGTGCTCCGACAGCCGTTCCAGGAAGACCCGCTGACCGGACACGAGCAGCGGAGCCGCGGCCTCCGGGGCGAACCAGCCCACCCGGTCGATCTCCGGGAACTCCTCCTGGTTTCCGGACCGGGGCGGCCATTCCATGAAGAAGGTCCCGGGCACCACCTCGGCCGGGTCGAGATCGCCCTCCACGGCCCACACGGTGACGAGCTTTCCGTTCCGCTGACGGGTCTCACCGAGGGCGAACCACTCGCCCTCGGGGGCCGGGAGACCCAGCTCCTCCTGGAACTCCCGGCGCGCCGCCGCCTCGGGAGCCTCGTCGGGCTCGTACTCCCCCTTGGGGATCGACCAGGCCGACTCCTCGCGGGAGCCCCAGAAGGGCCCGCCCATGTGGCCGATGAGAACCTCGACGCCGCCATCCGACGTACGGCGGAAGACCAGAAGACCCGCGCTGCGCTTGTCCGGCATGCGCCCCAGTCTGACCGACGGGCCCGTCCGCCGCAGCCCCGCCTGCGTGGTCCCGTCCCCGGGTCGTCACTCCTCGGCGTCGACCGTCACCGGGCCGGCCGCGAGGTCCACGCCGCTCGTCCAGCGTGTCCCGAGCCGTACCGAGCGCCAGGGGACGAGCGTCCCGCTCAGCCGTTCCCGCCGCAGCGGGGCGCCGTCCTGGGTGACGGTCAGGACCGGGCGCACGAGTCGCCGCTCCGGCCGCACGAGCAGGGGCGCGCCGTCCGGACCGAGGAGACCGGGTGTCACCCACCGCAGCGGGCCCGCCGTCGTCACGGGCACCCCGGCGGCCGGCCAGGGGCGGCCGTCGAGGCGTTCGAGCACCGCCTCCGCCACCGCCCGCCCCTCGGCGGCGGCCACGAGCGCAGGCTCCGCCCCGCGCAGGAGGTTGCCGACGGCGAAGACCCCGGGCTCGGCGGTACGGAAGCCATGGTCCGTCACGGGGCCACGGGTGCCCGGGTCGAGCGGCAGCCCGCGGGCGCGGACGAGTTCGTGGTCCGGGATCCAGTCGCCGGTGAAGACCACCGTGTCGCACCGGAGCACGCCCGTCCGCCCGTCCTCGCCCCGCACCGCGACCCCGGTCAGGCGGCCGCGTCCGAGCAGTTCCGTCACGACCGTGCCGGCGAGGACCGGGACGCCCGCGAACGCGACGGCGGGGGAGGGGAGTCCGGTGACGACGGCCGCGACCTCCACCCCGGCCGCGCGCAGCGTGCGCACCGCGGCGCGGGCCACCGGGTCGCCGCCGACGACGACCGCCCGCCGCCCGAGGTGCTCCCGTCGGGGTCCGAACCGCAGGACGGTCCGCTGGAGTTCGCCGGTGGTCAGCACCCCGGCGGGCCGTGTGCCCGGGACGAGCCGGGCGCTGCGGGGCCGCTCGCGGGCCCCGGTGGCGAGGACCACCGCGCGGGCCCGGACGCGTTCGAGTCCGGTCGGGGCGGTGACGTCCATCGTGAGGGGTCCGGCCCAGCCGGTGGCCGAGACGCCGGTTCGGACGGATGCGCCCGCGCGCACCGCCTCCCGTACCGCGCGCCGGGCGTACGCCGGGCCGTCCAGGGCGCGCCCGAGGGCGTCCGCGCCGAACCCGGGCCTGGCGCAGTGCCGCGGTACCCCGCCGGCCGCGGCCTCCCGCTCCAGGACCTCGACGCGGCCCGCGCCCGCCGTCGCGAGCCGGGCGGCCGCGGCGAGCCCGGCGGGCCCCGCGCCCACCACGAGGACGTCGACCGTACGGTTCACCGGGACCCCTCCCCGTACCGCACCGGGCGACGCTCTTCCGGCGGCCGCTCCTCGAAGAGCGCCCGCACCTCCGCGCCGCAGTGGTGGCCCTGGCAGCGGCCGCCCCGGGCGCGCGTCCTGCGCCGCAGCCCGTCGAGGCCGCCGGGCGGGATGGTCGAGGCGAGCGCGGCCCGGATCTCGCCCCGGGTGACCCGCTCGCAGTGGCAGACGATCGCACCGAACTCCGGGTCTCGGGCGATGAGTTCGGCGTCGCGGTACGGGCGGGGGAAGGCCTCGCCGAGGTTCGGCATCCGGACCGGGGCGAGCGGGCGGGCCGGACCGGGGTCGAGGCCGCAGTCCGTGAGGAGGCCGAGCACGTGCTCGGCGATGGCCAGGGAGGCGGTGAGCCCGGTGGAACGGATCCCGCCTACGGTCACGTACCGCAGCGGAGGGTGGGCGGCGATCCGGTAGTCCTCCTGTCCGGTGGCGGCCCGCAGTCCCGCGTACACGGCGGTGACCTCCTCGTCGAGGAGTGCGGGAAGGATCCGGCCGCCCTGCTCGCGCAGTCCGGCGACACCCTCCGCCGTCGTGCCCGTGGCGGTCTTGTCGTCCAGGTCCTCGGCGGTGGGTCCGAGCATGACGTTCCCGTACACGGTCGGCGAGATGAGCACGCCCTTGCCGAGCGGCCCGGGTACGGGCAGCAGGATGTGCCGGACCAGGTCGCGGGCGAACTTGTCGAAGACGAGGAGCTGTCCCCGGCGCGGTGTGACGGTGAAGTCCTCCCGGCCGACCAGCGCGTCGAAGGAGTCGGCGTGGAGGCCGCAGGCGTTGACGAGGTGCCGGGTCCGCAGCACCCCGCGCCGGGTGACGAGCCGGTGGTACGGATCACCCGGACGCACCTTCTCCACCCGGCAGTTCAGATGCAGGTCAACCCCGGAGCGGACGGCCTGCGTGGCGTACGCGAGGGTCGTCGTCCACGGGCAGATCACCGACTCGCCCGGCACCTGCAGGGCACCCAGTGCGCCGGACCCCAAGTGGGGCTCACGAGCGGCGAGTTCGGTGGCCGAGAGGAGCCGGGTGGTGCGGTGGCCGTTGCGCTCGGCCTTCTCCGCGAGGCGGGGGAGCGTCGCCCGCTGCTCCTCGTCCCAGGCGACGAGCAGCGCGCCCAGCGGCTCGACGGGGATGCCGGCCTCCCGCGCGTACCCGTTGAGCAGGCGGTGTCCCTCGCGCACGAGCCGGGCCTCCAGCGTGCCGGGCACGGCGTCGAAACCGGTGTGCAGGATGGCCGTGTTGGCCTTCGAGGTGCCGTCGCCGACGTCGTTCGCGGCCTCCACGAGCGCGATCCTCAGCGGGTGGCGGGCCAGCGCGCGGGCGATCGCGGAACCGACGACCCCCGCACCGACGACCACGACGTCGTACTCCGCGGCTTCGCCGACGGGGAGCGGGCCGGTCCGGGTCACGCTCATACGGCCCCGCCGACGACCCCGGCCCGGCCATCGGTCCCGGAACCCGGACCCGTCGCGTCAAGGCCCGCAGCGCCGAGGCCCGCAGCGTCGAGGCCCGTACCGCCAAGTCCCTCGGCGCCCTGCCCCGTGCCGTCCGGGCCTGTGGCGCCAGAGCCCGCGCCCCCCGACCGTTCCACCAGGGCCGACACCTCCGCGCGGAAGCGGGCGAGGCGCGACTCCGCCTCGTCGGCCGAGATCCGGGGCTCGTACACGGCCGAGGGCTTCCACTCCGGCACGGCCTCGCGGAGCGTGAGCCCCGGCTCGTGTCCGAGCCGGGCGACCGTGCCCACCCCGAGCGCCGTGGCATCCGGCAGCGAAGAGACCTCGACGGGCCGTTGCAGCAGATCGGCCTGCGTCTGCATGAGGAGGGCCGACCGGGTCAGGCCGCCGTCGGCGCGCAGCGAGGTCAGCGGCGCGCCCCGGTCCGAGGCGGCGGCCGCGGCGAGCTCCACGACCTGGGCGGCGATGCCCTCGCACAAGGCGCGCACCAGGTGGCCGGGTCCGGTGTCCAGGCCGAGTCCGGTGAGCGAGCCGCGCACGTCCCCCCGCCACCAGGGAGCGGCGAGCCCCGCGAACGCGGGGACGAAGGTGACGCCCCCGCTGTCCGGAACGGCGCCGCCGACCGCGTCGAGCTCCCCGGCCCCGGCGATCACGCCCAGGTCGGTGAGCCAGCGCACGGCCGAGGCGACCGTGTACACCTGGCCGTCCAGGCAGTGGGTCACGCGCCCGCCGAGGCGCCACGCCACGCAGCTCACCAGACCGGAGGCGGCACGCCGGGGCTCGGGACCGGTCTGCGCGAGGAGGAAGGCGCCCGTGCCGTAGGTGCACTTGGCGGCGGCGGGGTCGTCTGCGCTCTGCGTGAGCAGCGCCGCCTGCTGGTCCACCAGGAGCCCGGTGAGCGGCAGCGCGGGGCCGAACGCGGTCGTGGTGCCGACCGGGGTGTCGCAGTCCACGACCCGGGGGAGCGCTTCGCCGCCGAGCCCGTACAGGTCGAGGGCGGTCTCCGACCAGGCGACCGTGTCGAGGTCGAGGAGCCCGGTCCGTCCGGCGGTCGCCGCGTCCGTGACGAACGCGCCGGTGAGCCGGTGGACGAGCCAGGCGTCGCTGGTGGTGACCACGCCGGCGCCGGTGGCGTGGCGGCGGATCCAGGCCATCTTCGGCGCGGCGAAGTAAGGGTCGACCGGAAGGCCGGTGAGGTGGCGCAGCTCCTCGGCGTGGGCGTCGAGACCGGCACAGACGGAGGCCGCCCTGCGGTCCTGCCAGACCAGCGCGTCGGTGAGCGGTTCCCCGGTTGCGGGGTCCCAGGCGAGCACGGTCTCGCCCTGGTTGGCGAGGCCCACGGCGACGACGGGCGCGTCCGCCTCGGCGAGCGCCGCCCGCCCGGCGGCCACCACAGAGTCGTACAGCTCACGCGGGTCGACCTCGACCAGGCCGCCCGGCAGGTAGCGGGGCCGGACCGGAGCCGTCCCGGTGCCGATGACTCCGCGCTCGGGACAGAGGACGAGGGCCTTCGTGCCCGAGGTCCCCTGGTCGACGGCGAGTACCGCTCCGCCCGTCATCCCGCTGCTCCCGTCGTCGGACCGCTCGGTGATCATCCGGTCACCGAAAAGGGTCAGGGTGCCGTCGCCGGGGGCCTTCGTCAAGACGTGCGGGCCGACCACGTCAGGTCGCCCGGTCTACCTGAGAGTAAGTCAAATTCGGTCGCTGTCTTAATAGTTACTGTCGCAAAAGAAAGTGGACGGGTCGCATCCAGAGCCCTCTATAGTGATCGCCGATCAACGGCCGGGACGCCCGCCGGGGGACTGACCACCCCCTCCACCCACCGAGGACCCATGTCATCCACACCACGCCCCACCCCCTGATGGCCGGACACGGCTTCCGGCCCGTCTATCACCCCGCCGGACACGACCACGCCCTGCGCAACGCCGTCCAGGACTTACGCACCGGCCGCTGGGTGTCCATGGCCCGGCTGCTCGACGAGACCTCCGACTGGGACGCCTGGACCCGGCGCACCCAGGTCCTCGCCGCCGTCGCCGCGGGCAGCGACGTCGTCCCCATCTGGCGCGCCGAGCAGCCCGAGAGCCTCGCCGCCACCGTGATGCAGAGCCGGGTCGGCGTCGAGCGTGCCGTCCGCGCCCACCGCGCCGGTCACGCCCGGACCCGGGAACTGTGGCAGGAGGCCTGGACCGCCTGCCGCGAGGCCGCCGGCCGGTCGCCCGCCGACCCCGTGCCCTGGGTCGGCCTGCTCGCCCTCGCCGCCCTCGACGGCCGCCAGCGCATGGCCGAGCACCGGGCCACCCCGCCGGCCCCCATGCTGCCGCCCGGCCCCTGGGGCCTGCTCGCCGAGGTCGAGAAGCGCGACCCGCACAACCGCGAGGCCCACCACCGCATGCTGCAGTTCGTCTACGCCCGACGCTCCGGACCCCTTTCCGAGGCCGTCAACTACGCCCACTGGGCCGCCAGTTCGGCGCCCGTCGGCTCCTCCCTGCACGTCCTCCCGCTGTACGTGCGCGTCGAGCGCTACCGGCGCGAGCGCGGCCACGAGCGCGCCCTCGACCTCCACTGGGTCGCCGAGGACGCCGTACGCGACGCCCAGCGCGCCCTGGACACCTGGTTCCTCTTCTGCGCCACCGACGAGGCCTCCCTGCTCGACCTCAACCACCTGGCGCACGCGCTGTTCGGAGCCCTCCGCTTCGCCGACGCGTCCCGGGTCTTCGAGGCGCTCGGCCCGTACTACACGACCCTCCCCTGGGCCTACCGCACCGCTCACCCGGACGACCGCGCCCTCGCCGAGGAGGTCTTCCTGCGCGCCCGCTCCCGCTGTCTCAGCGGCTGACGCGCCGCCCTCCCCGGCCCCCCTCGGCACCACCCCAGGCTTCCACCCCCCACCCCCGCTCCCCCCGTCCCCCGGAGGTCCCCATGTCCCGCACCGAAGCCCCCACCGACGCGATACGCAAGCCGCCGCCGGCCCAGGACGACGAGGCGAGACTCAGAGAGCTCGGCTACCAGCCCGTCCTGGCCCGCCGCATGGACGGCTTCGGCAACTTCGCCATCAGCTTCTCGGTCATCTCCGTCCTCTCCGGCTGCATGACCCTCTACGGCTTCGGCATGGGCACCGGCGGCCCCTCCGTCATGCTGTGGGGCTGGGTCGGCGTCGGCCTCTTCGTCCTGTGCGTGGGCCTCGCCCTCGCCGAGGTCACCAGCGCCTACCCGACCTCCGGCGCCCTCTACTACATGGCCGACCGGCTCGGTGGGCGCCGCTGGGGCTGGTACACCGGCTGGCTGAACCTGCTCGGACTGCTCGGCGCCATCGCCGGCATCGACTACGGCGCCGCCCTCTTCACCGGAGCCTTCCTCAACCTCCAGTGGGGCTTCGTCCCCACCCCCGGCTCCACCTTCCTCATCTTCCTGGCGATCCTGCTGCTGCACGCCGGACTCAACCTCTTCGGCGTCCGTCTCGTCAGCGTCCTCAACTCCGTCAGCGTCTGGTGGCACCTGCTCGGTGTCGCGGTCATCGTCGGCGCGCTCGCCTTCGTCCCCGACCAGCACCAGTCGGTGGACTTCGTGTTCACGAAGTTCGTCAACGACACCGGCTGGGCCAACCCGTTCTACGTCGCCGCGATCGGCCTGCTCCTCGCCCAGTACACCTTCTCCGGCTACGACGCCTCGGCGCACCTCTCCGAGGAGACGTCCAACGCCTCCGTCACCGCCGCCAAGGGCATCGTCCGCTCCATCTGGGTCTCCTGGCTCGCCGGCTTCGCCCTCCTCGCCGGACTCACCTTCGCGATCCAGGACTACGCGGCCACGCAGAACAGCGCCACCGGCGTCCCGCCCGCCCAGATCTTCCTGGACGCGCTCGGCCCCGGCGGCGCCGCCGCCCTGCTGCTCGTGGTGATCGTCGCCCAGCTCTTCTGCGGCAACGCCGAGGTGGCCGCCGCGAGCCGCATGGTCTTCGCCTTCAGCCGCGACAACGCCCTTCCCGGCTCGGCGCTCTGGCGCAAGGTCAGCGGCAGCACCCAGACGCCCGTCCCCGCCGTCTGGCTCGCGGTCGCCGTGGCCGCGCTGCTCGCCGTCCCCTCGCTGTACTCGGCCACCGCCTACGGCGCGGTCACCGCGATCAACGTCATCGGCATCACCCCCGCGTACGCCATCCCGATCTACCTGCGGCTGCGCGCCGGGAACCGCTTCGTCCCCGGCCCGTGGAGCCTCGGCCGCTGGAGCCGGCCGATCGGCTGGATCGCCGTCGTCTGGGTGGCGCTCGTGACCGTCCTCTTCTGCCTGCCGCAGAAGTCCCCGGTGAACGTCGACACCATGAACTACGCGGCCATCGCGCTCGCCGTCGTCCTCGTCCTCGCCAGCGTCTGGTGGTACGTCGCCCGCCGCTCGTACGGCACGCCGACCGCGTACGGAACGGCCCGCGAGGAGGCGGACATCGCCGAGGGCATCGTCTGACGCCGCCCCTCGGCCCAGGGGCGTGTCCGAGCGATCGGACACGCCCCTGTCTGCGTACTGCGGCCCGGACCGGGTCCCGTCAGGCGCTGAACTCGTAGGTCCAGGCGGCCGACTGGGCGGAGAAGTCGATGTCCGTGATCTCCAGGGCGTGTCCGTGCTGGTCGCTGACGACCCGGTGGACGACCAGCCGGGCCGCGCCGCCGGCCGTCGTCAGGGCCGGGCCGGGCGGGACGCCGACCGACTCGCGGTGGGTGATCCGCAGCCCCGCCTGATGCATCCAGTGGTAGAGCAGTCGCAGGTCGGGCTGTTGGCGGCAGTCCCTGCCCCGCCGGTACCGGGACAGCTGGGGGATCTCGGCGACGGCCGGCCGGGAGAACCACGACACCGCCCGCTGGAGCGCCGCCCCGTGCGGCCCGAGCACCGTGTGCCGGTGGACCAGCGTCGGTTCGCCGGGGCTGAGCAGGAGCCGCGGCGCCAGGGGAGTGGGCGGCGGTTCCCAGGTGAGCGAGGCCCGCACCAGAGCCTCGGCCGCCTGCGGCCCGCCGGGGAACGTCGGCCGGCGTGCCGCGAGGGCCGGCGTGAGCGGCTCGGGCCCGGTCCCGTCGGCGGCGGCGAAGGTGCCGCGCCGGTCGGTGACCACGAGCCCTTCCTCCCTGAGGAGTTGGAGCGCGCTGCGGACCGTCTGCCGGTTGACGTGGTAGCGCTGCGAAAGCGATCGTTCCGACGGGAGCCGGCTGCCGGGGGAGATGCGCCGCTGGGCGAGGTCCTCGCGCAGGGCGGCGGCGACCCGGAGATAGAGCGGCACTTCCGCCGCCGCCTCGGAATCGGGCTCGGCCATGATCAACCCTCTCTTTGCTCAGCGTGACAGCGTGGGCCGTGTGGGTGATCAATTCCTATCATTGGTCTAAACCATTTAGCTAGGCCGGTCCGGCAGAGTGGCCGAAACGAGCGCCGCGCCGTGTAATGAGGTTCCAGGTGACGGGGCCGACGTTGCGGCGGCGGAAAGAGGCGGGTGAGGCCGGATGACGATGCCGTCGGAACGCGCCGCTCGGGGCAAGGCGGCCCGCAAACACGTCCCCCGCTCCTCCCACGGCCGCTGGATACCCAGCTCGCAGCGCCCCGACCCGCTGGACGTCCTGGAGGGCCAGTCCGTCGACCGGCTACCCGACCTCGTCCCCCTCCGCTACGGCAGGATGGCTGTCTCCCCCTTCGCCTTCCTGCGCGGCGCCGCCGCCGTCATGGCGGCCGACCTCGGCGCCCAGCGCCACACCGGGCTCACCGTCCAGCTCTGTGGCGACGCCCACCTCCTGAACTTCGGGGTCTACGCCTCACCCGAACGGACGCTCCTCTTCGACGTGAACGACTTCGACGAGACCCTCCCCGGCCCCTTCGAGTGGGACGTGAAGAGGCTCGCCGCCAGCGTCACCGTCGCCGCCCTCCAGAACGGCAGCGCCAAGCCCAAGGCCCACCGCGCCGCGCTCGTCGCCGTCGAGTCGTACCGCACGCACATGCGCCGCCTCGCCGGGCTCGGCGAACTCGCCGTCTGGTACGAGCGGATCTCCGCCGACGACATGCTTCCGCTCGTACGGAGCGGCGAGCGGTCCCGCCTCGCCCGCCGGCTCGACCGGGCCCGCCGCCGCACCAGCCTCCAGGCCTACGCCAAGCTCACCGAGACGGACGAGGCCGGGAACCGGCACATCGTCGACGACCCGCCGCTCCTCGAACGCACGACGGACATCGACCGGGTCACCCTCGGCAAGATCTTCAGCGACTACCGCAGCTCCCTCGCCGAGGAGCGCCGCGTCCTCCTCGACCGCTACCACTTCGTCGACGCGGCCCGCAAGGTCGTCGGAGTCGGCAGCGTCGGCACCCGCTGCTTCGTCCTCCTCCTCGAAGGACGCGACGACAGCGACCCGCTCATCCTCCAGATCAAGGAGGCCGGCCGCTCCGTCCTGGAGCCGTACCTGGCGCCGACCGCCTACCCGCACCAGGGCCGGCGCGTCGTCTGCGGCCAACGGCTCACCCAGGCCGCGAGTGACATCTTCCTCGGCTGGATGACCGGACCCGAGCAGCGCCACTTCTACTGGCGGCAACTGCGCGACATGAAGGGCTCCGCCGAGGTGGAGACGATGTCCCCGGCCGCCCTGCGGGACTACGCGCGGCTCTGCGGCCGGGCCCTGGCCCGCGCCCACGCCCGCTCCGGCGACCGGATCGCCATCGCCGCCTACCTCGGAGCCTCGGACGTCTTCGACCGCGCCGTCGCCGACTTCGCCCTCGTCTACGCGGGGCAGAACGCCGACGACTACGCGGCGCTCGGCGCGGCCATCGCCGCCGGCATGGTGACGGCGGCCCCGGGCGCCTGAACCGCTCCGAGTGGAGCTCACGGGTGGCGGGGAGTCCACGGAGGGACCCGATCAAATGTCCGAAGAAGGCACCGTACGAGCTCGGCACGTGAGCCGAGGCGAGGGGCGGCGGCATGTCCACCGCCGTCCCTCGTCGTGCTAGCCCTCCGTACGAAGCAGCGGCGGGTCGGCGGGGGTCTCCGGGACCGGGCCGAAGAGCACTTCCCTGGCCACCGCCGGCGTGAACAGCACCGACAGCGGCGCGATCAGGCTCAGCGCCTCCCGGAACGGCGCGCCCACCACCGGGTTGCCCGCGGCCCGCGCCTGCACCCGGCGCAGGTACCAGCCGACCGCCTTGTCCGCCGGACCGGGCCGCGCCGCGTCACCCGTGGCACCGGGCATCTTCTTGTCGGCGCCCGCCGAGATGTCCCAGGCCTGCTTCGAGGCGTCGAGCAGCGCCCGCTGCACCTGCCGCGTGGTCGGGGTGCGCTTCGGGTCGGCCAGCGCCCGGCGCAGCGCGAGCGCGGTGAGCGCGGCGACCGCCATGCCCTGCCCGTAGATCGGATTGAAGGCGCAGAGCGCGTCGCCGGTGGCGAGGAAACCGGCCGGCCGGCGGCCCGGGCGGTCGTACCGGCGCCGGATGTTGGCGGTCCCGCGGAAGCCGTACACCGGGGACTCCGGCTCGGATCCGGCGAGCCAGTCGCTGATCACCGGGTGCGGCAGCCGCTTCGCGTACTCCTCGAACGCGCCCTCCTCGGTGGGCGGTTCGTCGCCGCGCAGCCCGGAGAGGGTGATCAAGTGGCGCCCGTCGCCGAGCGGCAGCACCACGCCGCCGTACACCTGGGAGGGGTTGGGCACGATGTTGTAGCCGAGCGCGTCCGTCTCGGGGGCGTCGCCCCGCATGCGGTAGACGCGGGTGCTGTACGCGAGACCGGTGTCGATGGTCTCCTCGTGCGGGGCCTCGGCGCCGATCGCCGCCAGCCAGTCCGCCGCCTTCGTGGACCGCCCGGAGGCGTCCACGACGAGATCGGCCTCCAGGACGCGCGTCTCCTTGCCGGTGCCAGCGCCGCGCTCGCGCAGCCGGACGCCCCGGACGCGCGAGGAGTCACCGGTCAGGCCCACCGTCTCGGTGCCCTCGACCAGTTCGATGCGCGGGTCGGCGAGGACCCGCTTGCGCACCAGCCACTCCAGCTGGGGGCGCGGGCCGGTGTAGAAGTGCGCGGTGGCGGCGCTCCGGCGGAACCACGTGCCGTTCTGCCACTGGATCATGTCCTCGGGCATGCCCACCTTGGGCGCGCCGAGCCCGCTCAGCTCCGTCATGAAGCCCGGGAGCAGTTCGTCGAGCGCCTGCTGCCCGCCCGCGATGAGGACGTGGAGGTGCCGGCCCTGGGGGACGCCCGGCCGTGCGTCGGGCCCCTCCGGGAAGCGGTCGCGCTCGACGACCGTCACCTTCTCGGCGTGCTCGGCGAGTACCCGAGCGGCAAGCAGTCCAGCGAGACTTCCCCCGATGACCACCGCGTGACGTGTCGCGCGGCGCCCCAAGTCGTCGGCCATACCCGCCCCTTCGTTTCGTGGAACTACAACTGCCCAGTATCCACGCCGGGGTCCCTGTCGCCAGGGGGTGCCTTGTCGAACAGGCCAGGCTGGCGACGCCTGATGGACAGGACACCCCCTAGTCCGCGGCCTCCGGCCCGAGCTCCGTGAGTGCGCTCGTCAGCCACTCCACCCAGAACCGCTCCAGATCCACCCCGCCCCGCAGGACGAGGTGGCGCAGCCGGTCCGGTTCGGTGCGGCGGCGTTCCGCCGGGAAGTCCCGGGCCTCGATGACGAGGTACTCGTCCAACTGCTGCCGGTGCAGGGCGAGATGCCGCTCCAGCTCCGCCCGGAGCCCCGCCGCTCCGACCATCGCAGCGGCCCGCATCCGCAGCAGCAGGGAGGAGCGGAGCGGCTTCGGGTCCTCGGACCTGGCGACCCAGTCGCTCAGCTCCGCCCGGCCGGCGGGCAGCACCTCGTACTCCTTCTTCTGCCCCCGCGCGGGCACCGGAGCGGGCAGGGCACGGATGTGCCCCGCCTGCTCCAGCTTCCCGAGCTCGCGGTAGATCTGCTGGTGCGTGGCCGACCAGAAGTAGCCGATCGACTTGTCGAAGCGGCGCGTCAGTTCGAGGCCGGAGGACGGCTTTTCGAGCAGCGCGGTGAGGATCGCGTGCGGGAGGGACATGCTCGCATCCTAGGTTCGGCCGGCCACGGAGATCACGGAGCGGCGGTCACAGGGTGGCGGCGAGCCGGGTGCCCTGGTCGATGGCCCGCTTCGCGTCCAGCTCGGCGGCGACGTCCGCGCCGCCGATGAGGTGCGCCGGGCGGCCCGCCGCCACCAGCTCCTCGTAGAGGTCGCGGCGCGGCTCCTGGCCGGAGCAGAGCACGATCGTGTCGACGGGCAGGAGCTGGGGCTCGCCGTCGATCGTGAGGTGCAGGCCCGCGTCGTCGATCCGCTCGTACGACACGCCCGCCACCATGGTGACGCCCCGGTGCTTGAGCTCGGTGCGGTGGATCCAGCCGGTCGTCTTGCCCAGGCCGGCGCCGACCTTGGAGCTCTTGCGCTGGAGCAGGTGCACCTGGCGCGGCGGCGCGTTCCGCTCGGGTGCGCGCAGTCCGCCCCGGTTCTCGTACGCGGTGTCGACGCCCCACTGGCGGAAGTACGTCTCGGGGTCCTGGCTCGCGCCCTCGCCGCCGTCCGTGAGGAACTCGGCGACGTCGAAGCCGATGCCGCCCGCGCCGATGATCGCGACCCGGTCCCCGACCGGCGCGCCGTCCCGCAGCACCTCGAGGTAGCTGAGGACGCTCGGGTGGTCCTGACCCGCGATCCCGGGCGTGCGGGGGGTGACGCCGGTCGCGACGACTACCTCGTCGTAGCCCTCCAGGTCGGCGGCGGTCACGTACGTGTTCAGGCGGACGTCGATGCCGTGCTCGGCGAGCTGGACGCGGAAGTAGCGCAGCGTCTCGTCGAACTCCTCCTTTCCGGGCACCCGCTTGGCGACGTTCAGCTGGCCGCCGATCTCGGCGGCGCCGTCGAAGAGGGTGACGGAGTGGCCGCGCTCTGCCGCCGACACCGCGCAGGAGAGTCCGGCCGGGCCCGCGCCGACGACCGCGACGCGCTTGGCGAGGCGGGTGGGGGAGAGGACGAGCTCGGTCTCGTGGCAGGCGCGCGGGTTGACCAGGCAGGAGGTGATCTTGAGGTTGAAGGTGTGGTCCAGGCAGGCCTGGTTGCAGCCGATGCAGGTGTTGATGGTGTCCGCACGGCCGGCCGTGGCCTTGGCGACGAAGGCGGGGTCGGCGAGGAACGGGCGGGCCAGCGAGACCAGGTCGGCGCGGCCGTCGGCGAGGATCTCCTCGGCGACCTCGGGGGTGTTGATGCGGTTGGAGGTGACGAGCGGCACGGAGACGGCGCCCATCAGCTTCTTCGTCACCCAGGTGTAGGCGCCGCGCGGCACGGAGGTGGCGATGGTGGGGATGCGCGCCTCGTGCCAGCCGATGCCGGTGTTGATGATGGTGGCGCCCGCGGCCTCGATCTCCTTGGCGAGCCGGACGACCTCCTCCAGGGTGGAGCCGCCGGGGACGAGGTCCAGCATGGAGAGGCGGTAGACGAGGATGAAGTCCTCGCCGACGCGCTCGCGGATCCGGCGGACGATCTCCAGCGGGAAGCGGACGCGGTTCTCGTACGAGCCGCCCCAGCGGTCGGTGCGCTGGTTGGTCGCGGCGGCGATGAACTCGTTGATCAGGTAGCCCTCGGAGCCCATGACCTCGACACCGTCGTACCCGGCCTCCTTGGCGAGCTCCGCGCAGCGCGCGTAGTCCTCGACGGTCTGCTCGACCTCGGCCTCGGTCAGCTCGTTCGGTACGAAGGGGCTGATGGGCGCCTTGATCGGGCTCGGGCCGACGAGGCCGGGGTGGTAGGCGTACCGGCCGAAGTGCAGGATCTGCATCGCGATCCGGCCGCCCTCGGCGTGGACGGCGTCGGTGATCAGCCGGTGCTCGGCGACCTCCTCGGCCGTCGTCAGCTTGGCCCCGCCGTCCCAGGGGCGGCCGGCCTCGTTGGGCGCGATGCCGCCGGTGACGATGAGCCCGACGCCGCCCCGGGCGCGCTCCGCGTAGAAGGCGGCCATGCGCTCGAAACCGTGCTCGGTCTCCTCCAGGCCGACGTGCATCGACCCCATGATCACCCGGTTGGGCAGGGTGGTGAACCCGAGGTCGAGCGGGCTCAGCAGGTGCGGGTACGGGGTCATGGGGGGCGCCTCCTCGCGCAGGGGTCGTCGACCTCAGTTCTAGGCGACCCCGCGCGCCTTCTGCAACTAGTTGCAGAAGATTCCGGGAGTGATGTCTACTACTCGGTAGCATGCGGGTCCCGTTCGGTGATCCCCCGGGCACAGGGGGTGAGGGAGCGCGAGCAGGCGTGTGGGCGCCCGATGTCACCGTCGCTCCGACTCCCTTCAGGGGAGGGGACGAGCGACCCCGGCGTGGCGCGCCGGGCACGGAAATCGACTGGCGGATCGTCACCGTGTCCGAGCCGGACGCAGGGCCGGCTCACGAACGGGATCGGTGATCATGAGACACAGGTTCACATGCGGCCTGCCCCTCAGAAGCATTCTCCTGGCAGGGGCGCTCACCCTGGCGCCCGCGGTCGGCGCCGAGGCCCACCACGGGCTCGGGCAGGCGGCTGACCCGAGGCTCTCCCTCACCAAGGTCGCGGACGCCGCCTCGGTCGACGCCGGATCCACCATCGGCTACACCATCGCGGTGACCGTCCGAGGACCGGGCAATGCCGTCCGCGCCGCCCTGACCGACCCTCTGCCCCCGGGCGCCGGTGTTCAGTGGCAGATCACTCCGTCCTACGGCGGACCGGGAGGATGCGTCCTCCAGGGGCCGGTCGGGAGCCAGACCCTGCACTGCGCCTTCGGTACCCTGCGGCAGGGCGCCCGGGCCGTCGTCCACGTCGCCGGCACCACGACGGCGGCGAGCTGCGGCACCTACCCGAACACCGCGACGGCGAAGGCGCGCAACACCCCGCCCGTCAGCGCGTCCGCCTCGACGACGGTCGTCTGTCCGCCGCCGTCCCCCGTGCTGAGCCTGGCCAAGACCGCGGATGCCGCATCGGTCAGCGCCGGCGACCCGATCGGTTTCACCGTCACCGCACACAACGCGGGCGGCGGCGACGCGACCGGAGTCACGGTCAGTGACCCGCTGCCCGCCGGCCCCGGCATCACCTGGACCATCGACCCGGCCAACCCCGCCTGCTCCATCAGCGGAGAGGCCGGTTCCCAGACACTCTCCTGCTCCTACCCCGACCTCCCGGCCGGAGCGAGCGACTCCGTGCACGTCGAGAGCCCCACGGTTTTCGAAAGTTGCGGGACGTACGGCAACACAGCCACCGGCACCAGCGGCAACGGCGGCAGCGCGCAGGCCACGGCCGGCACCACCGTGATGTGTCCCGTCATGGGCCTGGGCGAGACCGCGGACGCCGTGAGCGTCAGCGCCGGCGACCAGATCGGCTTCACGGCCACCGTCGACAACACCGGCCCGGGGACGCTCAGGGGCGTCACCTTGAGTGACCCGCTCCCGGCGGGCCCGGGCATCGCGTGGTCGCTGAGCCCCGCCGTCACCGGGTGCGTGATCAGCGGCGCGGGGGCTGATCAGGTGCTCGACTGCGAGTTCGGTGACGTGCCTTCCGGAGGAGCGGTCTCCGCTCATGTGGTCAGCGCCACGACCACGAACAGCTGCGGGACGTACCTCAACACCGCCACGGCGGTCGCCACCAACCACCCCACCGAACAGGCGTCGGCGTTCACGAACGTGCTGTGCCCCGCACCGGCCGCCGGCCGCACGGTCCCGGACGCGTCGACCACGCGCCCCGGTGCCCGGCGCTGAGATACGGCTTCTGAGGCATCCGGCCGGGCGGGCCCGACCCACTCCCGCCCACCGGCCCGCGCCGCCCGGCCCGGGCACGAGCGACCGGCCCGGGGGCCATGCGGCGTGGCCCTCGGCCCACATGCGCCGGGGGGGGGCGAGCCGACGGCGTCGGCTCGCCCCCCGGGTCACTCCTTGCGGTAGCCGTAGGCCTCCGAGGCCGCCGCCGTCACCGCGTCGAGGTCCCCGCCGGCGCTCGCCGTCACCAGCGCGGCGACCGCGCCCTCGACGAACGGCGCGTCCACCAGGCGGGTGCCCTCGGGGAGTTCGTCGCCCTCGGCGAGCAGTGCCTTCACGGTGAGGACCGCGCTGCCCAGGTCGACCAGGAGGGCGACCCCGGCACCCCGGTCGACGGCCTTCGCCGCCTCGCAGATCAGCTCGGAACTCGTCCCGAGCCCACCGTCCGGCGTCCCGCCCGCGGGCAGGACCGGCGCGAGGTCACCGCCGCCCGCGAGGCCGCGGGCCAGCTCGGCCACCGCCGTAGCGACCGCCGCGCTGTGCGAGACGAGCACGATGCCGACGGGCGCCGCGACCGGGGCGTCCCCGGTCGTGGGGCTCATCGCGCCTCCTCCGCGCCCGCGGTGTCGGCGAGCGCCGCGAAGAGCAGCGCCGACGAGGTCGCGCCCGGATCCTGGTGCCCGATCGACCGCTCCCCGAGATAACTGGCCCTGCCCTTGCGCGCCTGGAGGGGCACGGTCGCCAGGGCGCCCTCCTCGGCGGCGGCGCGGGCCGCCTCGTACGAGCTCCGCAGCCCTTCCACGGCCGGCACGAGCGCGTCCAGCATCGTCTTGTCGCCCACCTGGGCACCGCCCAGCTGCGACACGGCGGCCACGCCGGCGGCCAGCGCCTCCGCCAACCGCTCCCGGGTGACCTCCCCGTCCTCGCCCAGGGCCTTCCCGGCGCGCCGCAGCAGCGTCCCGTACAAGGGTCCCGAAGCGCCGCCGACCGTGGAGATGAGCTGCCGTCCGGCGGTGACGAGCACCGCGCCCGGGGTCGCCGGCGGCTCCTTCGCCAGGGTCTCCGTCACAGCGGCGAACCCCCGCTTCAGATTGGCGCCGTGGTCGGCGTCGCCGATCGCCGAGTCCAGCTCGGTGAGCCGGTCCGCCTCCCGGTCGACGTCCTCGGCCACCGCGGCCAGCCAGCGCACAAGGAACCCGGCACCGAAGGTCTCCGCCATGTCGCTCCCCCTTCCCATCGCCCGTCTCACCGGCCCCAGCGCAGCGCGGGCGTCTGCACCGGAGCGTCCCACAGACGCAGCAGCTCCTCGTCGACCTCGCACAGGGTCACCGAGCAGCCCGCCATGTCCAGCGAGGTCACGTAGTTCCCGACCAGTGTCCTGGCCACCGGTACCTTCCGCTCGGCGAGCACCCGCTGCACCTCCGCGTTGAAGCCGTACAGCTCCAGGAGCGGGGTCCCGCCCATCCCGTTCACCAGCGCGATGACCGGCCCGGACGGGCGCAGGTCCTCCACGACGGCGTCGACGGCGAAGTCGGCGATCTCCCGCGAGGTCATCATGGCCCGCCGCTCCCGGCCCGGTTCGCCGTGGATGCCGATCCCCAACTCCAGCTCCCCGTCCGGAAGATCGAAGGTCGGACTGCCCTTGGTGGGGGTGGTGCAGGCGCTCAGCGCCACGCCGAAGGACCGGGACCGCTCGTTCACCCGGCGGGCGATCGACTCCACGCGCTCCAGCGGGGCACCCTCCTCGGCGGCCGCGCCCGCGATCTTCTCCACGAAGAGGGTGCCGCCGGTGCCGCGCCGGCCCGCCGTGTACAGACTGTCCGTCACCGCCACGTCGTCGTCGACGAGGACCTTGGCGACCTGGATCCCCTCGTCCTCGGCGAGCTCCGCCGCCATCTCGAAGTTCAGCACGTCACCGGTGTAGTTCTTGACGACGAACAGCACCCCGGCGCCGCTGTCGACCGCGGCCGCGGCCCGCACCATCTGATCGGGCACGGGCGACGTGAACACCTCACCGGGACACGCGGCCGCCAGCATCCCGGGCCCCACGAACCCCCCGTGCAGGGGCTCGTGACCGGACCCGCCGCCGGACACCAGCGCCACCTTCCCCGCCACGGGGGCGTCCCGCCGCATCACCACGCGCCGCTCCACGTCCACGGTCAACTCGGGATGCGCCGCGGCCATCCCCCGCAGCGCATCGGCGACGACGGTCTCCGGAACGTTGATCAGCATCTTCATGCGTATCTCCTCGTGAGGCTGGCAGATGAGCCCCTGACCCTGGGTTGTGGCAGGTCAGGGAGGGTGGACGGAGTTCTCGATCTCGGCGGTCCGTGTCGGTCCGGGGCGGGTTCCGGCGGTACTGATGCTGACTCGATGCTTCTAACGACTCGGAGACGCTTGCCTGCGCCCGCACGGCCTGCTCCCATCCTGCTCTGTCCGGTATCCCTGTGCACACGTCGGCGAGTTGCGCGAAGAACTCGCATCCAAGTGGCAGGCCTCACGGGAGCACCTGAGGCTGGGGCTGTCGCACGCGGCGTTCGCCGAGTTGTAGGGAGTCCACCGCTCCGCCGTCTCGGGCGCGATCCGCGAGGTCCGGGCGCTGCCGGTGAGCCGCGGCTTCGCCGTTCCCGAACGGTCCGGGGTTCGTACGCGGGAGGACGTGTTCGCCGCCTACGCCGAGGCGGAAGAGGTCAGCCTGCGGATCGAGTCCACACCTGCCCCGCTGATCCCTTCCCCCATTGACTCAGCCTCCAGGAGCAGACCGGGAAGAACGGGGGCCGGCGGTGTGGGCGAGGATCGCGGGGACGATCGTCGGCCAGTCGGCCCGGTCGACCCCGTGGCCGGCGCCTTCCACGGTCAGGAGTCTTCCCCCGGGGATCAGTTCCGCGAGCGCCTCGCCGTGCCGGAGCGGGAACAGGGGGTCGGCGGTCCCGTGGATCACCAGCGTGGGAACGGCGATCGACGACAGGGGCTCTCGCGGGAGCTCGCCCTCCGGGAGCGAGTCGTGGTTCCGTGCGGCGGCGAAGTCGCGGGCACGCTCGATGTCGCGACGGACAAGGCTCCGGGCGGCGGCCTCGTCGAACGGGCGTCGGTCCCCGGCGAGGACGCGCGCATAAGCGACCTGGTACTCGATCACCGAGTCCGCATCCGACCAGTCGATCTGAGCCGACGAGACGAACCGCGTGAACTCCTCGGTCGGCGGCGGAAGTTCACGGTCGGTGGGCACTGCTGCGGACGTGCTGATCAGTACGAGGGACAGCACCCGGTCCGCATGGTCGAGGGCCAGCAGCTGGGCGAGTGCTCCTCCGGCCGACACCCCCACGACATGGGCGGCCCGGATCTCGTGGGCGTCGAGCACGCGGGCGGCGTCCCCGACCAGGTCCGCACCGTTGTATCCGGGTCGTCCCGGCTCGTAGGTGACCGACCGGCCGGTGTCGCGGTGGTCGTAACGGATCACGAAGCGCCCGCCCTCGGCCAGCATCCGGCAGAAGCCCTCCTCCCACCAGAGCATCGAAGCGCCGGTGCCCATGACCAGCAGGACGGGTGGATCCGACGGGTCGCCGAAGGCCTCCGTGCACAGCTCGATGCCGTCCACCTCGATCACACGCTCGGCCATCGCTGCCGCTCCCTTCCGGATCCCCCATGATGCGTCCACGGCAGGCGAAACTCGTCGCGCCGCGGCGCTCGGGGTGCTGACCTTCCGGCTCGCCGCGCAGCGGCGGAACCGCGACGGACTCGACCGGCGGCGGGCGCACCCGGACGAGAAGCTGGTGGCCGCGCGGGCAGGGGGCGCCGCGCGATCACCGACCACCGCCGGAAGCCCGTGGCGCCGTAGTCGACCGCCGCCGGTAGCCCGTGGCCCGGTACCCCGCCCGGGCGGGGTGGGGGCGCCGGGCCTGGCTCAGTCGCGTACCAGAGCCGGCTGGTCCGTGAGCCAGTGCTCGCCGGGCCGTAGCGGTATACCAAAGATCTTCGGCTCCGCTAGGGTGAGGTGAGTGGCATTGATGCTGGCTTTCATGGTCGTCAGTTCGGTGTACCAAATGCGAAAGGCTGCCGATGAAGACCTTGGTGACCGCCGCCTGGGTGATCGCCCACGACGGACGCTCGCACGTGGAGATCCCCGACGGCGCCGTGCTGATCGACGGCGACACGATCGTCGAGGTGGGCGGACGGACCGAACTCGGCCGGCGCCAGGCCGACGAGCGCATCGACCTCGGTCATGCCGTGCTCACCCCCGGCCTGATCGACCTGGACGCGCTCACCGACATCGACCACCTGATCCTGGACTGCTGGGCGTCGCCCGAACTGGCCGACGGCTACGTCTGGTCCGCCGAGTACGCCACCGCCCCGCGGGCCGTGTTCGACGCCGGGCAGCGGCGCACCGTGCGCGAGTACGCCCTGACCCAGCTCGCCCTGCACGGGATCACCAGCTACATGCCGATCGCCTCCGAGGTGCACAGCGACTGGGCGGAGACCTACGAGGACTTCGTGGCGACGGCCGAGATCTCCCGGCGCCTGGGGCTGCGCGGCTTCCTCGGGCCGTCCTTCCGGTCCGGGGTCAACGTGATCGGCGCCGACGGCGGCCGTGCCGTGCACTTCGACGAGGAAGCCGGCCGGCGCGGTCTGGCCGACGCCCTGCGGTTCCTGGACCACGTCGAGCAGCTCGCCGATCCGCTGGTCACCGGGGTGCTGCTGCCGTGCCGGATCGAGACCCTCACCCCCGGCCTCCTGCGCGACGTCGCCCGGGCAGCGGACCGGCGCGGCGCCCTGGTGCGCCTGCACGCCCTGCAGGGGAACGCCGAGCGCGACTACGTCCGGCGCACCTACGGACGCACCCCGCTGCAGCTGATCGCCGACTCCGGGCTGCTGTCCGACCGGCTGATCGTCCCGCACGGCGTCGTCCTCGACGTGCACCCCGATGTCCACGGGACCGACACCGGCGACATCGCCGTGCTCGCCGACGCCGGCGTCTCGATCGTCCACTGCCCGCTGACCAACGCCCGCTACGCCCACCACCTGCACACCTTCGGCGACTACCGGGCCCGGGCAGTGAACCTGTGCCTGGGGACCGACTCCTTCCCGCCGGACCTGATCCGGGGCATCGACACGGGCACACAGGTCGCCAAACTCCAGGCCCGCGACCTCGGACAGGGCCATCTCGCGGGCTACTTCGAGGCCCTGTGGACCGGCGGGGCGGCCGCGCTGCACCGGCCGGACCTCGGCCGGCTCGCCGCCGGAGCCACCGCCGACCTGGCGGCGTTCGCCCTCGACGACTTCCGCATGGGCGTCACCGAGGACCCGCTGCGCACCCTGGTGCTCAACGGCACCGCCCGCGACGCCGTCCTGACGATGGTCGCGGGCCGGGTGGTCATGCGGGACGGCCGGATCCCCGGTGTCGACCTCGACGCGCTGCGGAGGGCGGGCCAGGAGCTGTTCGAGGTGATGCGCGCGGCCTACCCGGAGCGCGACCACCGCCGGCGCACGGCCGACGAGCTGTTCCCGCCGGTGTTCCCACGAGGCTGAGAGCGGCGCGTGGTGCGATCGCCGGGCCGCGGCTGTCCATGGTCACGCGGCCCGGCGACCGGCTCGGTGGGTCACCCCCGAAGGGGCGCCCCGGTCCTGGTGGTCAGGATGCGGTGCACGAGGCGAGCGCCCGCCCGCGCCGTGCGGTGGTCGATGTCGAGGCCCGGGTTGAGCTCGGCGACGTCGCACACCGCCAGCTTCCCGCTCGCGGCGACCGCGGCGCAGACCCGCTCGACGACCTCCATCCGTACGCCGTACGCGGCGGGCGCGCTGACACCCGGAGCCGCGGCGGCCGGCAGGACGTCGAGGTCGATGCTCAGGTGCACCACATCGCTGCCGGCGAGGAACTCCTCGACGAACGCGTCGACCCGGTCCACATCGAGCAGTCCGCAGTCGGTGTCCGGCAGATACCGCACACCGAGCGCGTCCGCGGTGCGGAACAGCCGGGCGGTGTTGCTCGGCTGGCTCACGCCGAGCACCCAGTAGTTCAGCCGCCGGCCGGACCGCTCCTCGTCCCGCGCCATCTGCAGGAACGGCGTACCGGAACTGGGCCGGACCTCGTCGCGCAGGTCGAAGTGGGCGTCGAGGTTGAGGACCCCGAGCCGGGCGCCCTCGCGCAGCGCCCGGGTGCCGGCGAGACCGCGGTAGCTTCCGTACGCGACCTCGTGACCGCCGCCGAGCACCACCACGGGGTGGCCGCCGTCGACGAGCGGGGTGATCACCCGGCCCAGGCGCTCGTGCCCGGCCTCCAGGTCGCCGTCGGCCACGGCGACGTCGCCGACGTCCCGTGCCCGCAGCGGCCACGGCAGGGCCATCGAGGCGAGCGCGCCGCGCAGCGCCCGGGGGCCGTCCGCCGCGCCCTGGCGGCCCTGGTTGCGCCGTACGCCCTCGTCGCTGCGGAAGCCGACGAACACGGGGTCGCCCGGCTCGGCGTGGGCGGGGGAGCGGCCGACGACGTGGTGCCAGCGGAGGGTGTCGTCGCCGGGGCCGTCGCTTCGGCCGGTCCAGGGCTCGGGCGTCAGGTCCACGGCTGCCGTGGTGTCGATGTCCGTTGTCATGGGGTCTCGGTCACCGCCCGTCGTTCTCGGTCATCGGGACGCGCACGCCGCGCTCCTGGGCGACGGTGGCGGCGTACTCGTAGCCGGCGTCCACGTGGCGGATGACGCCCATGCCGGGGTCGTTGGTCAGGACGCGGGAGAGCTTCTCGGCGGCGAGCTCGGTGCCGTCGGCGATGCAGACCTGGCCGGCGTGGATGGAGCGGCCCATGCCGACGCCGCCGCCGTGGTGGATCGACACCCAGGACGCGCCGGAGGAGGTGTTCACCAGGGCGTTGAGCAGCGGCCAGTCGGCGATGGCGTCGGAGCCGTCGAGCATCGACTCGGTCTCGCGGTACGGGGAGGCGACGGAGCCGGAGTCCAGGTGGTCACGGCCGATCGCGAGCGGCGCGGACAGCTCGCCGGAGGCGACCATCTCGTTGAACTTCAGGCCGGCCAGGTGCCGTTCGCCGTAGCCGAGCCAGCAGATGCGGGCCGGCAGGCCCTCGAACGCGACGCGCTCGCCGGCCAGCTTCAGCCAGCGGTGCAGGTGCTCGTTCTCCGGGAACAGCTCCATGATCGCCCGGTCGGTGGCCTCGATGTCCTTGGGGTCGCCCGACAGCGCGGCCCAGCGGAACGGGCCGAGGCCCTCCTCGAACAGCGGGCGGATGTGCGCCGGGACGAAGCCGGGGAAGTCGAACGCCCGCTCGAAGCCGGCCTTGCGGGCCTCGTCGCGGATCGAGTTGCCGTAGTCGAAGACCTCGGCCCCGGCGTCCAGGAACCCGACCATCGCCTCGACGTGCTTCGCCATGGACCAGCGGGCGCGCTCGGTGAACTGCCCGGGGTCCTTCGCGGCCAGCTCGTGCCACTCGTCCACGTCCACACCGATCGGCAGGTACGACAGCGGGTCGTGCGCCGAGGTCTGGTCGGTGACGATGTCGATCGGGGCGCCCATCTCCAGGAGGCGCGGGAACACCTCCGCGGCGTTGCCCCGCACACCGATCGACAGCGGCCGGCCGGCCTCCTTGGCCTCGATGGCGAGGCTCAGCGCGTGGTCGAGGTCCATCGCGGCGACGTCGAGGTAGCGGTGGGCGATCCGGCGCCCGATACGGGTCGGGTCCACGTCCACGCAGATCGCGACGCCGTCGTTCATCGTCACGGCAAGCGGCTGGGCCCCGCCCATGCCGCCGAGACCGGCGGTGAGGGTGATGGTGCCGGCCAGGCTGCCGCCGAACTTCTTGCGGGCGACCGCGCCGAACGTCTCGTACGTGCCCTGCAGGATGCCCTGGCTGCCGATGTAGATCCACGAGCCGGCCGTCATCTGCCCGTACATGGTCAGGCCCTGCGCCTCCAGGGACCGGAACTGCTCCCAGTTCGCCCAGTCGCCGACCAGGTTGGAGTTGGCGAGCAGGACCCTCGGCGCCCACTCGTGGGTACGCATCACGCCGACCGGCTTGCCCGACTGCACGAGCAGCGTCTCGTCGTTCCGCAGCGTCTTCAGGGTGCGGACGATGACGTCGTACGCGGCCCAGTTGCGGGCGGCCTTGCCGGTGCCGCCGTAGACGACCAGGTCCTCCGGGTGTTCGGCGACCTCGGCGTCGAGGTTGTTCATCAGCATGCGCAGGGCGCCCTCCTGCTGCCAGCCGAGGCAGTTCAGTTCGGGGCCGCGGGGGGCGCGGATGCTGCGAGCATCGGGGGAAACGCTGGACATGGTGCCTCCAGAGCGGGGATCGCCGGGCGGGGACCGGCGGGGGCTTCGCTTCCCATGACAGACAACGGCGCGGGCGGGAGCCAGCGGCCTCCGCCGGGTTTCTCGGATCCGAGAACGCGCCTCTGCCGGGCCGGTGCCTTGAGGTCGTTCCCGTCAGGTCGTCTCCTGGCAGGTCGTCTCCCGGCAGGTCACGGCCCCGGTCGCGGCCCCGGTCGCGGGGGCCGCCACCCCCTAGAATCGTGACCGGAGCCCGTGGGCCGGGCCGGGGGGAGCGACGGGTGACGGGGACGGTGAACGGAGTGGGCGCGGAGGGCGCGGACCTGGCCAGGCTGTACGCGGAAGGGGCGGCGGGTTCGGCGCCGGCGTACCAGCGGGTGAAGGACCTGGTCGTCGAGCAGATCACCCGGGGGCGCTGGAGCGAGGGCGACGCCCTGCCCTCGGAGAGCCAGTTCGTCGAGTCGCTGGGTCTGTCCCGGATGACGATCAACCGGGCGCTGCGCGAACTGAGCACCCAGGGAGTGCTCCGCCGGGTCATGGGAGTCGGCACCTTCGTCGCCCCGCGCAAGGGCAGTTCCGCGCTGGCCGAGATCCACGACATCGCCGACGAGGTCCGGCGCCGGGACCACCGCCACCGCGCCGAGGTGGTCTTCCTGCGGGAGGAGACCGCGGGGCCGGACATCAGCGGCCAGTTCGGTCTCGACCCGCGGCGGGCCGTCTTCCGGTCACGCGTGGTGCACTTCGAGGACGACGTGCCGATCCAGCTGGAGGACCGGTACGTCGACCCGCGGTTCGCCCCCGGATACCTGGACCAGGACTTCACCCGGCGTACGCCCTTCACCTTCCTGTCCGAGGCGGCTCCGCTGGGCCGGGGCGAGCACATCGTGGAGGCGGTCCTCCCCTCGGCGGAGGAGGCGGAGATCCTCGGCATCGCGCCGTCGGAGCCGTGCCTGCTGATCCACCGCCGCACGTGGTCGCAGGACGCGCTCGTGAGCATCGCGCGGCTGTTGCATCCCGGGTCGCGCTACCGGCTCCAGGGCACGTTCGACCAGCACTGAAGCCGGTGCCCTAGGAGGGCGCGCGGCCCGAGACCGCGGCCGTGAGCCGCGCCGCCCCCTGCGTCAGGGCGTCCCGCATGTGGTCGGCGTCGTGGCGGCAGTAGTGCCGGTGCCAGGTGCTGCTCAGCGCGGCGACGGGCCGCTCGTTGTGGTCGAACGCCGCCACCCCGATCGACCGGAGCCCCTCGGAGACCAGCTCGACCTCCTCCGACCAGCCCCGCTCGCGCTCCTCGGCGAGCTGCCGCCGCAGCTCCGGCAGCGAACGCGGCCCCCGTCCCGTTCGGGTGATGAGGCTGCCCGGCCGCGGGAAGAGCGCCCGCAGCTGCGCCTCCGCCGAGTGGGCGAGGAGGGCCCGGCCGCTGGCCGTCAGGTGGGCCGGGAGGCGGACGCCGATGTCGGTGACCAGGGGGGTGTCGACCTCGCCCGCCTGGCCGGCGGTGGGGCGCTCCTTGAGCAGGTAGACCGTCTCGGCGCCGTAGAGGATGCCCAGGTGGACCGTCTGGCCGAGCCGGTTCGACAGGGTGCGCAGGATGGGGCGCGCGACGCGTTCCAGGGGTTCGTGGCGCAGATAGGCCGAGCCGATCTCGAAGGACGAGACCCCCAGTCCGTACGCCTGCTCCTTGGGTACGTACGTCACGAAGCCGCGCTCCACGAGCACCGACAGGATGTGGTACGCGGAGGACCGCGGGATGCCCAGATCCCGAGCCAGCGCCCCGGCCCGTACGAGCCCGGGGCGGCCCGCGAGATGCAGCAGGATGTCCAGCGCGCGCCCGACCGCGGGCGAGGCGCTGCTCGACGTCGACTCGTGTTCACGCATCGGTCCACCTCCCGACGGCCTGTATATACAGGACTATACAAGGTGCCTTCCTGCTCCGGGGCGTGTTCATCGGGCTCGGCTCGGCCATCGGGACCGGGCTCTTCCACGGTTCCTCCGCGTCCATCCAGACCGCCGGACCCGGCGTCCTCCTGGCGTACCTGATCGGCGGCGCCGCCGTCTTCCTCGTCCTGCGCTCGCTCGGCGAGATGGCCGTGCGCGACCCCTGCGCGGGCTCCTTCGGCGAGTACGCCACCAAGTACCTCGGGCGGCTGGCCGGTTTCGTGACCGAATGGACGTACGCCTTCGAGAGGGTCATCGTCTGTCTCGCGGACGTCACGGCGTTCGGCGTCTACATGGGCTCGAGACCTTCGCCTCCCTCGGCCTCGGGCTGAACTGCCTGATGCCGGAGAGCATCTTCCTCGTCATCTCCTCCATCGCGACCTTCGCCACGGTCTGGGTCTGGATGACGCTCCTGCTCGTGCAGTTCGCCGCACGCCGGAAGATGTCGCCGGAGGAGTCGGCCGCGCCCGGAACCGGGCAGCCGGCAGACGCGTCGTCGCCGGAAGCCGTCCGGGCGGCGCGGACGTAACCCGACTCGCCCTCCCGCGAACGCCCCATGACGCGCCCGGCTCCGGCCCGCGCGTCATGGGGCGCTCTGCTGCGCCGCCACCTCCACCGGCCAGGAAGTGTCCGGGATCCCAGACGATCCCCGCGGCCCCCACCAGTGAATGTCTGGGATCCCGGACATCAAGTCCCCTCGGATGCTCGCGTCCGGACCCCCGCGTGGGACTTCATGGAGACATGACTGTTGTTGTGAATGTCCACGCCCTGGATGCCGACGAGGTCGTCGCCGTCGCCCGCCACAACGAGCCCGTGGCTCTCGCCCCGGAGGCCCTCAAGGAGATCACCCGCAGCCGCGAGGTCATCGAGGCCCTGGCCGAGGACGTCACGCCCCACTACGGCGTGTCGACGGGCTTCGGCGCGCTCGCCACCCGCCACATCCCCACCGCGCTCCGCGCCCAGCTGCAGCGCAGCCTCGTCCGCTCGCACGCGGCCGGCAGCGGCCCCGAGGTCGAGCGCGAGGTCGTCCGCGCCCTGATGCTGCTGCGCCTCTCCACCCTCGCCACCGGACGCACCGGCGTACGCCCGGAGACCGCCGAGGCCTATGCCGGGCTGCTCAACGCCGGCATCACCCCCGTCGTCCGCGAATACGGCTCGCTCGGCTGCTCCGGCGACCTCGCCCCCCTCGCCCACTGCGCGCTCGCGATCATGGGCGAAGGAGAAGTGCGGGACGCGGAGGGCGCGCTGCGCCCCGCGGCCGAGGCGCTCGCCGCCGCCGGCCTCACCCCCGTCGTCCTGCAGGAGAAGGAGGGCCTCGCCCTCATCAACGGCACCGACGGCATGCTCGGCATGCTCGTGCTCGCCTGCCACGACCTGCGGCTGCTGCTGCGCACCGCCGACATCAGCGCGGCGATGAGCGTCGAGGGACAGCTCGGCACGGACGCGGTCTTCGCCGCCGACCTGCAGGCCCTGCGGCCCCACCCCGGCCAGTCCGACAGCGCCGGCAACCTGCGTGCCCTGCTCGCCGGTTCCGGCATCATCGCCAGCCACCGCGGCCCCGAGTGCACGCGCGTCCAGGACGCGTACTCGCTGCGCTGCACCCCGCAGGTCCACGGCACCGTCCGCGACACGCTCGCGCACGCCGAACTGGTCGCCTCGCGCGAGCTCGCCAGCGCCGTCGACAACCCGGTCGTCACCCTCGACGGACGGGTGGAGTCCAACGGCAACTTCCACGGCGCGCCCGTCGCCGCCGTCCTGGACTTCCTGGCCATCAGCGTCGCCGACCTCGCGTCGATCGCCGAACGCCGCACGGACCGCTTCCTCGACGTGGCGCGGAACCACGGCCTCAACGCGTTCCTCGCCGACGACCCCGGCGTCGACTCCGGCCACATGATCGCCCAGTACACCCAGGCGGCGATCGTCTCCGAGCTCAAGCGGCTGGCCGCCCCCGCCTCCGTCGACTCCATCCCCTCCAGCGCCATGCAGGAGGACCACGTCTCGATGGGCTGGGCCGCCGCCCGCAAGCTCCGCCGCGCCGTCGACGGCCTCACCCGCGTCATCGCCGTCGAGCTCTACACCGCCGCCCGCGCCCTGGACCTGCGCGCCCCGCTGACGCCGGCACCGGCCACCGGCGCGGTCCGCGACGGCCTGCGCGAGGTGGTCGAGGGCCCCGGCACCGACCGCTGGCTCGCCCCTGAGATCGAGGAGGCCGTGCAGTACGTGGCCTCCGGCCGGGCCCTGGCCGCCGCCGAGTCCGCGGCGGGCCGCCTCACCTGAGGAAGCGGTACGGCTTCGGCGCACCGCGCGCGGGCCGGCGTTCGACCGGCCCGACGCGCCGAGTGCGGTGCGGCGTCACGCGAGCGGCCCGACGGACTGCGTGCTGTCGGCGTACCTCGACGGCCCGGCGTACCGCGAACGGCCCGGCGTACCGCGAACGGCCCGGCGTACCGCACGCGGTGCGCCGGGCCGGCCTGGTTCGGTACGCCGGGCCGGCCTGGCTCGGTGCCGGCGGGCGCCGTCGGCCGGAGGGACGCCTCAGACCGCTCCCGCCCCGCCCACCCGCCGGCTCAGCTCCGCCGCGGTACGAGCCACCTGCGCGGCGATGTCGCGTTGCTCCTCCGGATCCACGGCCTGGGCGGAGAAGGTGACCGCCACGCCCGCGATCGGATGGGCCCGGTGGTCCAGGACGGCGGCCGCGACCGAGGAGAAGCCCGCGGTGACCTCGCCCTCCTCCGTCGCGTAACCCCGCCGCCGTACGTCCACGAGCAGGCTGCGCAGCGCCGAGAGGGACCGGGGCCCGGACTCGTTGCGGAGCACGAAGGCCGACGGGTCCGGGAACAGCGCCCGCACCTGCGCCTGCGACAGCCGCGCGAGCACCGCCCGGCCGCTCGCGGTCAGATGCGCCGGAAGCCGGACCCCGACCTCGGTGACCAGCGGCGCGCGGCCCGGAGCGCGCTCCTCGATCACGTAGATGACCTCGCGGCCGTGCAGCACCGCCAGATGCGCGTTGTGCCCGGTGCGGTCGACGAGCTTCGCGAGGGGCACCCGGGCCAGCCGCTGGAAGGGCTCCTGGCGGCTGTAACCGGAACCGAGCTCGAAGGCGCTGACGCCGAGGCCGTACCGGCGCTCCTCCGGCAGGTGCACCACGAATCCCTCCTGCGCGAGCGTGTCGAGCAGGTGATAGGTCGTCGACCGGGGCAGCCGGACGTCGCGGCTGATGGCCGCGGCCGGCACGGGACCGGCCTGCGTGGCGAGATACCGCAGGATGGCGAGCACCTGGGCGGCGGCGGGAACCGTGGACATGCCGCGAGCGTACGCGTGCGCCGCCACCCCGATACGGACCGCTTCGAGGTGTCTGGAATACGAGACGCAATGTGGCGCGTGGGGGTGGCGGGCGCGCCGCGGCCTGATGCTTGATGACCATGGATCCACGAAGGACGACGCATCACCGAAGCACCGAGGGAGCTGCAGGATGACCGCAGGACGACTGCTGAGGGCGGACGACCGGCCTGCGAGCCGCTGGCTCAACGGCGGAGGCGTGACCCGCGAGATCGCCGCGGGCCCCTCCGGCGCGGGTCTGGGGGACTTCGCCTGGCGGGTGAGCCTCGCCGACGTCGAACAGGGCGGTCCGTTCTCCTCCTTCCCCGGCGTGGACCGGACCATCATGGTCGTGGACGGGCCCGGGATGGAGCTGACCGTCGACGGCGTCGCGCACACCGTCGCCGACCCGTACGAGCCCTTCGTCTTCTCCGGGGACGCGGTCACGGACTGCCGGCTCCTGGACGGCCCCATCGTCGACTTCAACGTGATGACACGGCGCGCCGTCGCGACGGCCGATGTGCGTGTCGTACGAGAGGGCTTCACGGTCGCCCCGCGGAAGGGGGCGGTCACGCTGGTGATCGCGCTGACGGGCACGGTGACCGTCGACGAGTCCGGCGCCACCCTCGACCGGTTCGACGCCGCCGTGCTCTCCGAAGGCGACGCGGCCACCGTCCACGTCGACGGCGCGGCGGCCGTCGTCACCGTCACGCCCGCCTGACGGGCCGGTCCCTGGCGCAACGTACGACTGCGCCGAAGATCTTTCTTCACACCGTCTTCACTGCCACCATGGGCCGCATGACGCAGATCATCAAGGGCGCCAACACCCCTGTCCCGGCGGTCCCGTTGCGGATCGCCGTGGGCCGGCACCGGGCTCCGGGCGCACCGCACGTGGACGCCGCCGCCCTGCTGCTCGACGCGACCGGCACGGTGCGCGGCGACGCCGACATCGTCTTCCACGGGCAGCCCGCGCATCCGTCCGGCGCCGTGCGGCACGTGGGCACGGGTGAGGGCGGCGAGCAGGTCGCCGAGTGGCTGGAGCTGGACCTGCCGCGCGTCGAACCGGCCGTCCAGCGGGTGCTGATCGCCGGGTCCTGTGACGGCGGGGTGTTCGGGCAGGTCCCGGGCCTGTACGCGCAGGTGGTGTCGGCCGACGGCGCGATGGTGGCCCACTACGCCGTGACGGACGCCTCCAGCGAGACGGCCTTCGTGCTCGGGGAGTTCTACCGGCGTGACGGGGCGTGGAGGTTCCGCGCGGTGGGCCAGGGGTACGACTCGGGGCTTGAGGGGCTGGCGACGGACTTCGGGGTCGTGGTGGCGGAGGCCGAGGTGCCGGTGGCTGCTCCGCCGGCGTCAGGACCGGTGCCGCTGAAGGGCGTGAACAAGGCGGATTCGGTGCGCGTCGGGGAGGCCGCGCCGTCGGGGCCGGCGCCCGCGATGACGGTCCCCCCTCTGTCCAAGCCGACGGTACCGGCGCCCTCCTCACCCGTCGCGGCCCCACCCGCCCTCGCCACCCCAGCCGATACGTCCTCCTGGACGGCCGGCCTCTTCGAGTTCGAGCCGCGCGTCTACAGCGGCAAGGGCGGGAAGACGATCACGGTGGACGTGCCGTTCCCGAAGGACTCGGGACCGGTGATCCTGGAGGCACGGCTCCAGGACTACCGCTTCCTCCGCGTCGAGATCTCCGGCCGCTCCGACGACGTCTTCAACAACGACCTGCCCGACTTCTACGGACGCGCCCTGCTCGTACCGCCGCGCAAGGGCGGCCCGCTGAAGATGAAGGTGAGCCACTCCGGGAAGTGGGAGCTCACCGTCCTGCCGTTGTCGGCGGCCCGCCCGATCGGCACCGGGACGATCCAGGGCAGCGGCCGCGAAGTCTTCGTCCACACGGGACCGGCGGCCGAGCTGAAGGTCCGGGCGAAGGACCCGCACAGCGGCTGGTTCCAGATGCATTCCCACCAGGGCGACACCCCCGAGGAGCTCAGAACCCCCGCGGAGCGGCTCGTCTACGCCTGGAACGGCCGCCGGGTCAAGGAGAAGGCCCGGATCCCGAACGGTCCGCTGCTGCTGGTGATCGACAAGAGCCGGCACCATTGGGAGCTCACCATCGAGGCCGACTGAGCAGCAGCGGAGCCCCGAGGGTGCCGCCGCCGACGCGCCTCAGCCGTCTTCCGAGGGACGGTCCGGTGCGCGGGTCCCTGCCCGCCGTGCCTCCAGAGCGGCCTTGGCCGCCGCGGCCTCCTGTGCGACTTGCTCCGTCAACAAACGCACACGAGCCGCTCGTTCCGCACCGGTCAAGCCCGTGAGCCCCAACCTGGCGTCACGCTCCTCCTGGGACATCACGCCCCTCCTCTCCTTGGTGCCCTCATCGTCCCCGGCCCGCAACCGGCTGTGAAGCCCTGCCACGCACGGGACTGACGTCTTTCCGCGGGTCATGTGGGCGAGCGGGGTGGTCTGGGCCTGTCAGAGACCTGCCGGATGGCTGGGGAGCCAGTCGGCATGCCGGTCACGCATCCGGTCCCGTTCCTCGGACGGGGTGAGGAAGACGTCGGCGCCGCCGTCGTAAGGACGGTGGATGCGCCTCATCCGGGTATCAGTGATGAGAACTCCCGCCACAATAGTCGGCGCCGGGTCGGGGCGGCGGAACCTCAGCGTCGTGCGCCCAGTGCGGCGTGATGACGTACACGTCCATGCCGGCCCAACTCGTCGAGGACGGTGTTGTAACGCTCCAGAACGACGGCGTACTCGCTCTCGTTCGCTGCGTACCGCTGTCACTGGTGTGCGCTGTGACGGTGGAAGCCCGTCGGGGCTCCACGCGTTCCGGTCGGTTGTTCGGGTCCGTACCGACCCGAGCGGGTGATCGGTGTCGGTTCCGTCGGAGGTTCGGCGCGGTCGGGCGGGCGGGGCGGTCGCACAGTGGGGTGTGGATGTCGAGCAGGTCACCGATGAGTTGTACGGGCTGAAGCCTTCCGAGTTCACCGCCGCGCGGGAGGTGTACGTCGCCGAGGCGCGCCGGGCGGAGGACACCGTGGCCGCCAAGGCGATCGCGGCGCTGCGGCGGCCCGTGCTCGCGGCGTGGGTGGCGAATCTGCTGGCCCGTCAGCAGCCGGAGGAGGCCGAGCGGTTCCTCGCGCTCGGGGAGACGCTTCGCGAGGCTCACCGGGCGCTCGACGGCGAGCAGCTCCGTGCCGCGAGCCGTCAGCAGCACCAGCTCGTCACCGGACTCGCCCGGACCGCCGCCGGCCTGGCCCGCGAGGCCGGGCAGCCGGTCAGCGACACGGTGCTGCACGAGGTCGAGCAGACCCTCCAGGCCGTGCTCGCCCACCCGGACGTCGCCGAGCAGTGGGCGAAGGGGCGGCTGGTGAAGGTGCCCGACGCCGCCGTCGACTTCACCGCGATCCTGCCCCGGGCCGTGCCCGCCCGGCCCGCGGCGGCCGCACCGGCCGCGGCGAAGCCTCCGGCGCCGGAGAGGGCGGCCGATCGTGAGGACGCGCGACGGGAGCGTGAGCGCCGGCGGGCACGTACCGCGGCCGAGGAGGCCGAGGCCGTGGTCGACCGGCGCGAGCGCGAGCTCGCCGGTGTCGTGGACGAGCAGCGGGCAGCGGCGCTGAAGACCGAGGAGGCGGCCGAACGGGTCCGCGCTCTGGAGCGCGAACTCGTCGAGGCGAAGAAGGCCGAGCGGGAGACGAAGGCGGCCGCGACGGCGGCCGGCCGGGCCGTGCAGTCCGCCGAACGCGCCCTCGCCGAGGCACGCCGGGCTGCCGAGCGGGCCGTCCGCGAAGTCGAGCGTCTGGAGAAGGGGTCAGAGTAGCCCGGGAGGTTCTCGGGTCGGATTGCCGGGCTCCCCGTCAGCGTGTCGTGTTGACGACCGCCGGGTCGTCGACACGACGCGTCTCGCACCCAGAGACGTGAAGGCCTTTCAGGATGTGTGGAGGAGTTCTGTTCGCCCGGTGAGTCTTCCGTCGGTGAATCCCCGGCACAGGTGCCGCCGAACGGCTCGCCGCCTCCCTTCAACTCGCCGGTAACCCGCTCTGACCTGGGGAAATGAGTGGCCGGGCATGGTCCTCGTCTCCATCCGAGCCGGTCCGGCGAGGCGGGTATGGTCTCGTCCGTTCACTCGTCCGGGTGTACGGAAACCGACCCCAGGCCGGAAGTTCGACCGAAGACCGAAGACGTTCGAGGCGAGGCAGACCGATGGCAGTTCCGACCACCCCGTCGGCCGGCGGCGACAGAACCGGTGGGGGAGGTGGCGGTGCGGGCTGGTTCGGGTGGACCCCCGCAGAGTCCCCTGAGGCTCCGCGGCCCCCGCACCCGGACGCCCAAGAGCCCGCCCCGGAGGCCGTGCGCCCGTACGTCCAGGATGCGGCCCCGTCCTCCGTGCGCCCATACGTGCAGGAACCCTCCCCCGTACGCCCGTACGTACGCGCATCGCCCCCCGCGTCCATCTACCAGGACGGCCGACCGCCGAGCCCCGGCCCGGCGCACCGGGAGGAGGAGCGCCCCCAGCCGGCCCCGGGCCCGGCGCGCCCCGCGGAGGGCCGCTCGGAGTCCGGTCCCGTACGCGTTCCAGGGCAACGCCCGGCAACCGCTCCCGTACGCCCGACGAAGAGCGGCCCGGCCGCGGGCCCGGGGCCGGTTTCCGCTCCTGCCATGCCCGGCCTGGCTGCGGGTCCGGGTCCGGATTCCGTTCCCGCCGCGCCCGGCCCGGCTGCGGGCCCGGGTCCGGATTCCGCTCCCGCCGCGCCCGAAGGCGTCTCCGACACCACCCTGCTGCGCCGCACCATGGCCGAGATCGAGCCCATCGCCGACAAGGTCACCTCGTACTTCTACGCGCAGCTCTTCCTCCGGCACCCCGACCTGCGGGCCCTCTTCCCCGCCGCGATGGACGCCCAGCGCGACCGGCTGTTCAAGGCGCTGCTCACCGCCGCGACCCACGCGGACGACGCCGCCACCCTGACCACCTACCTGACCCATCTCGGCCGCGGGCACCGGAAGTACGGCACCCTCCCCGAGCACTACCCGGCCGTCGGCGAGGCCCTGATCTGCGCCCTGGCCTGCCACGCCCCGTCCAGTTGGGGGCCGCGGACCGAAGCAGCGTGGGTGAGCGCGTACACGACGATCTCCCAGATCATGATCGACGCGGCCACCGCGGACGAGCTCCGGGCGCCCGCCTGGTGGCAGGCGGAGGTGGTCGGCCACGAGATGCGGACACCGGACGTCGCGGTCGTCACCGTCCGCCCCGACCAGCCGTACCCCTTCCTCGCCGGGCAGTACACCGCACTGGAGACGCCCTGGTGGCCGCGCGTCTGGCGGCACTACTCCTTCGCCTCCGCGCCCCGTTCCGACGGCGTGCTCTCCTTCCATGTGAAGGCCGTACCGGCGGGCTGGGTCTCCAACGCCCTGGTCCACCGGGCCAGACCCGGGGACGTCATCCGCCTCGGCGCCCCCACCGGCTCCATGACCGTCGACCACAGCACCGACAACGGACTGCTCTGCCTCGGCGGCGGCACCGGCATCGCGCCCATCAAGGCCCTGGTGGAGGACGTGGCCCAGCACGGGCGGCGCCGCTCGGTCGACGTGTTCTACGGCGCCCGCCGCAACGACGACCTGTACGACATCGAGACCATGCTCCGGATGCAGCAGTCGCATTCCTGGCTCTCGGTCCGCCCCGTCGTGGACGACAGCCCCGCCGGCCTGCTGTCCGGCGGGCTCCCCGGCGCCGTACGCGAGCACGGCCCCTGGCACACGTACGACGTCTACCTGTCCGGCCCGCCCGGCATGATCCGCCGCGGCGTCGACACCCTCCTGGGCATCGGCGTCGCCAACCACCGCATACGGCACGACTCCATCGAGGAACTGGTCGGGGCAGCGACGTGAGCACTTTCGAACAGACGGAGCAGCTGCAGGCGCCACCGCTGCGCACCACCCGCCCGGGCAGCGACGGCGAGCACCTGGTCCAGCAGCGCATGCGCACCGCGGAGCGCGCCGACCGCTTCTACGCCGAGCAGGTCCTCGACCGGCTCAACCCGCGGATGCGGGAGTTCGTCGCGCGACAGGAGATGTTCTTCCTGGCCACCGCCGACCGGCACGGCGACTGCGACAACACCTTCCGCGCCGGGCCGCCCGGCTTCCTCCACGTCCTGGACGACGGGACGCTCGCCTACCCCGAGTACCGGGGCAACGGCGTCCACGCCAGCCTGGGCAACATCGAGGAGAACCCGCACGTCGGCCTCCTCATGGTCGACTTCTTCCGCGACCGCGTCGGACTCCACGTCAACGGCCGGGCCAGGGTGGTGGCCGACGACGAGATGCGCCGCGCCCACTCCGGGCTCGCGGTCGACCCGGTGCCCGGCCGGCGCGCCCTGGTCTGGGTGGAGATCGCCGTCGAGGAGGCGTACATCCACTGCGCCAAGCACATCCCGCACCTGGAGAAGGTCCCTCGGCACGGCCGCCCGGGCCGCCCCTGGGGAACGGACGACGTCCGGCGCAAGGGCGGCGACTACTTCGGGGCGGCCGCCGAAGCGCCGGAGCGCGGCGTGTTCCTGCCGCCGCCCCGTGCGTGCGCGTCGAGTTGGCGGGCGGAGGCGGAGCGGGTGGTGGCGAGGGCCGCGGACCGTTCCTCGGGCGACGGCGCGTTCAGCGGCTGGTTCAGCCGCGGCCCCTCCACGCGGTAGGGGGCCATCCGGAGGGGCTGAGTCTCAGAGGCTCAGACCGGGTCGGTGGTGAGCGAGGGTGTCGGACGGCGGAAGCCGCGGGTGAGCAGCAGCAGGTGGCCGAAGCCGGCGGCGAGCCAGCAGCAGACGATGGCCAGGGCGACCGGGCTGAGCATCGTCATCAGGTACACGGTCACGGAGGCGCCGAGTACGGGTACGACGACGAGCCGCGGCGGTGGTTGTCCCCCCGGGCGCTACGGCGTGAGCCAGTCGCGCAGGAGCCTGCTGACCGTGGGCATGGCCACGTACGTCATCAGCACGTTGAAGACGCACGCGACGACGGCGCTGCTCAGCAGGACGGGGAGCGCGGTGAGGTGGGGGGTGAGGAAGAGGCTGCCGAGCACGGAGATGGGGTAGATCGCCAGCGTCGCGCTGATCGCCATCTTCCAGCGGGGCGGCGCGGGCCGCGTCGAGCCCGGTTTCGCGAACCAGGTCTCCATGCCGGTGAGCCTGCGTCGGGCGATCTCGGTGTGGTGGTGCCCCTGGCAGTCGGCGAACCAGGCGGCCCGCTCCGGGGAATCCTGCCACGCCCGGCAGGCTTCCGCGTCCCGGAAGCGGTGGACGAGGAACCAGGGGGCGTCGCCGCCGGAGGAGCGGAAGAGCCCGTATCCGAGGTGCCCGGGGAAGGTGGCCGCCGTGTCGAGGATGCCCTTCGCCCACCGCTCGAAAGCGGCTTCGTGACCGGGCTCCACCCGGCGGGCTATCAGCAGGGTCACTTCGCCGGTGTCGGCGGGGACGGTGGCGTGCTCAAGGCTGACCGCGGTCACAGAAACTCCTCATGATCACAGCGCGCCCGCCCACAGCCTACGCCGCCACCGATCCGGCTCGGTTCGGGCCGCCGCCGTCGTCGGCCATGGGCCCTTCAGGGCATCCGGCGCCGGGCCGCAGCGCGGCGTCGGAGCGTGGCCCGCCGGTTCGGGATATCAGTGGTCGCAGACGGCGGTCGGCGGTGATCGCCACTCTTCCGAAAGGCGGGACTCCGGTGACCGTCAAGCCCCTTCCCGAGGGATATCCGCGCGTCACGCCGTACCTCTGCGTCGACGGAGCCGCGGCGGCGATCGACTTCTACGTGGGCGTGCTCGGTGCGACCGAGCGGATGAGGATGCCCGCGCCCGACGGCAGGATCGGCCATGCCGAGCTGGAGCTCGGCGACTCGCTCATCATGCTCGCCGACGAGTACCCGGACATGAACTTCCGCTCGCCGAAGACGCTGGGCGGCACGCCCATCACCCTGCACGTGTACGTCGAGGACGTCGACGCGGTCTTCACCGAGGCCCTCGCCCTGGGCGCCAAGGAGCTGTCACCGGTGAAGAACGAGTTCTACGGCGACCGCACCGGTCAGCTGGAGGACCCCTTCGGCCACCGCTGGAACCTTGCCTCGCACGTCGAGGACGTCTCTCCGGAGGAGATGGAGAAGCGGGCCACGGAGGCCATGCGGGCCATGCAGTCCGACCGGGACGGCGGTTGAGGCGCCCGCCCAGGGCGTCGTACTCCTGAGCCCGCCCGCCGGCTCTTCAGCTCTCCGCCGGGGTGATGTTCTGGTTGTGGTGGAAGACGTTGTCCGGGTCGTAGGTCCGCTTCACCTCGGCCAGCCGGTCGTAGTGGCCGCGGTACGTGGCCCGGACGCGGTCCTGGTCCTCGTCCGCGCCGAGGAAGTTGACGTAGGCGCCACCCATCGAGTGCGGGTGGAGCGCCTCCCAGTAGTCCACCGCCCAGGTGCGGATCGCCTCCGCGTCGGACGCTTCGGCGCTGATGCCGCCGATCACGCCGGACCAGATCGCGTCCCGGTAGGCCCAGGCCGTGTCCATGGGGCCCACGCGGTGGGCCGCGGCGTCGACGGGGTAGAGGTGCATCGTCGACAGCTCGGTGGGGATGTTCTCCAGGAAGGTGCGGTGGACGTCGATCGCCTCCTCCGGGATGCCGTCGAAGAAGTCGCCGCGCCAGTACCACTGGAGGCCCTTCGGGATCAGCTCGTCGAACATCGCCTGGAGGGCCGGGTACGGGACCGGCGTCGCGAAGTGGAAGGCGGGCGGGGCCGGATCGGCGACGGAGGCGAACGCCTTCGCGAGGCTCTCCTCGTCCGTCGGGCCCGTGGAGCACCACACCACGCCGCACATCTTCTTCCCGTGGATCTCCTCGGGGAAGGGCGGTTCGGGCGCGACCGTCAGCGTGGCGAAGAAGCCGTTCAGGTCCTCCGGCGCGGCCGGCAGGAACTCCCGGTACCAGCGCAGCACCGCCCCGATGTGCTCCGGCTCCCACAGGGTGACGGCGAGCCCCACGGTGTGGACCGGATGCAGGGCGTACGTGAAGGAGGTCGCCACGCCGAAGTTTCCGCCGCCGCCGCGCAACGCCCAGAAGAGGTCGGGGTGTTCGTCCGCCGACGCGGTGACGAAGGAGCCGTCGGCGAGGACCACGTCCGCCGCGAGGAGGTTGTCGATGGTGAGCCCGTACGCGCGGGTGAGGTGCCCGTGGCCGCCGCCCAGCGTCAGCCCGCCGACCCCGGTCGTCGACATGATCCCGGCGGGTGTCGCGAGCCCGAAGCCGTGCGCCTCGTGGTCCAGGTCCCCGAGTTGGCTGCCGCCGCCCACCAGGGCGGTCCGCGTGGCGGGGTCCACCCGCACCCAGCGGATGGCCGACAGGTCGAGCATCAGGGAGCCGTCGACCAGGCACAGGCCGCCGCCGCTGTGTCCGCCGCCGCGGACCGCCAGGTCCATGCCGCTCTCCCGGGCGAACCTCACGGCCGACCGTACGTCCGACGTGTCCGCGCACCGCGCGATGACGGCAGGGCGCCGGTCGATCGTCGCGTTGTAGATCTTCCGGGCCTCGTCGTATCCCGTGTCCTCCGGGCCGATGACCTCGCCGCGCAGCGCCTCGCGCAGGGTCTCCACCGCCGTGCCGCCCATGGCCACTCCTCCGGGGCACCCCTGCCTGCCGGCCGTGCTACCCCTTCAGTCTGCGCCCGCCGTCCGGGCCCCGCGAGCTCATGATGCGCAACCGTACGGTTGCACCTCGCCCCTCGGTGTGCAACCCTGGAGTTGCAGGACGTGCCGCACGGCATGTCGCACGAGGGTCGGCGGACTCGCCGGCCACGCATCCCACGCGGAGAGGATTCCCTCATGAGCGAGGACCGGATCGAACGCGAGATCCTGATCGACGCGCCCCTGGAGCGGGTGTGGACCCTGGTCGCCCAGCCCGGATTCTGGGTGGCCGACGAGGCGAGCCTGGCCGGGACCGTGGCACGCGAGGGCGAGAGCATGGTGGCGCGGAACCCGGAGTACGGGGACTTTCCCGTCCGGGTGGAGAAGGTCGAGCCGCCCGCCTATCTCGCCTACCGGTGGGCCAGCGCCTTCCCCGGCGAGGGGCTGACCGACGGGAACAGCACGCTGGTCGAGTTCACCCTCGCCCCGGAGGGTTCCGGCACCCGCCTCAAGGTCGTCGAGAGCGGCTTCGCCGCGCTGGCCGGCTCGGAGGAGCTTCGGGCCAAGGCGGTGCGGGACAACTCGGGTGGCTGGCCGCAGGTGCTCGACGCGTTCAAGAAGCGCGTCGAACAGTCGTCCTCGTGACGGAGGAACCCGCCCGGGACCCCGCCGACCGTGTCTTCGGCGCCCTCGCCGACCCGACCCGGCGTGCCCTGCTCGACCTGATCGCCGAGCAGGGCGGGGCCACCGCGACGTCCCTCGCGGACCGGTTCCCCGTGTCGCGCCAGGCGATCGTCAAGCACCTGGCCGTCCTCGACGCGGCCGGCCTGGTCACGGCGGCCCGCGTAGGCCGTGAGGTCCGCTACACGGTCCGCCCGGACGCGCTGGACGCGACGGCCCGCTGGATGTCGGCGCTCGCCTCCGAGTGGGACCGCCGGCTGGCGGCGATCAAGCGGATCGCCGAGAACGGCTGATCCGCGCCGGGGGGATCCACACCGGGGGATCCGCGCCGGGGGATCCGCGCCGGCGCGGGCGTGACCAGTGGGTGCGAGCTGCGGGCGCGAACGCCGGGGGTTCCCTGTCCTGACCGCCTCACCGGACCCGGAAGTTGGCCATCATCCCCATGGCCGAGTGGTCGAGCATGTGGCAGTGGTACACGTAGTCGCCCCGGAAGCCGTCGAACGTCACGTGCAGCTTCACCGTCTCGCCCGGCATCACCCGGACCGTGTCCTTCAGGCCCGCCTCGGTGGGGCCGGCGGGCCGGCCGCCGCGTTCCAGGACCCGGAACTGGACCAGGTGCAGATGGAAGTTGTGCGAGGCGCGCTTGTTGGCGTTGGTGACGTTCCAGATCTCGGACGAGCCGAAGGCCACGGTGGTGTCGACGCGCTCGGGGTCGTACATCTGCCCGTTGATGAACCCCCGGGGATCGGGGCGGCCGTCCTCGTCCATGCTGAGTTCGATGTGACGGGTGACGGCGGCCTTGGGCAGGGCGGAGGCGGGCGGCAGGTCGCGCAGGACGTGGGGGACCTTGCTGGGGTCGTCGGCGGTGCGTACGACGTCGAAGCGGAGCACCTTGCCGACCTGCTCGGGCCGGCCGGGGCCGGTGTTCGTGAGCACCAGCCGGGTGCCGACGGGGTGGCGGGAGAAGTCGATGACCACGTCGGCGCGTTCGCCCGGCGAGAGCGTGAGGACGGGCACGGCGACGGGGCGTTCGAGCAGGCCGCCGTCCGAGCCGATCTGGGTGAGCGGAGTGCCGTCGGACAGGCTCAGCGCGAAGATCCGCAGGTTGGAGCCGTTGAGCAGGCGGAAGCGGTACTTGCGGGCCGCCACCTCGAAGTGGGGGGTGGGCCTGCCGTTGGCGAGGATGGTGGTGCGGGTCCGGTCGCCCATCGTGTACGCCAGTTGTCCGTGCTCGTCGAAGCGCGCGTCGCGGATCGTGACGGGGACGTCGTACCGGCCCTTGGGCAGGGGGAGGCTCTGCTCGAGGTCGTCGGTGAGCAGGTACATGCCGGACAGCCCGCGGTAGACGTGCTCGGCCTCCATGTGGTGGGCGTGGTCGTGGAACCACAGCGAGGCGTGGGACTGCCGGTTGGTGTACATGTACGTCCGCGAGGTGCCCGGGGCGAAGACGTCCATCGGGTTGCCGTCGGAACTGGGCGGCACGCTCCCGCCGTGCAGGTGGACGGAGGCGGGCATGTCGAGGCCGTTGCGGTGGCGGACGAGGACCCGGCGCCCGGAGCGGGCGTGGATGACGGGCCCGGGGAAGCTCCCGTCGTACGTCAGGACCTCGGTGGCGGTGCCCGGCAGGATCTCGGCGGTGGCCTTGCGGATCGTCAGCTCGTAGCAGTCAAGGCCGCCCGTCGAGGACAGGGGGCGCAGCACGCGCGGGACCGGCATGGCCATGGTGAACGCGGGCGGCACGGGGTCCTGCGCACGGTGGGGACCGGCCGGGAGCAGGGCCTCGGCCGCGTGTGCCTCGCCCCCGGCGCGGAGGCCGGGGGCGAGGAGCGGCAGACCTGCGGCGGCGAGAGCTCCACCGAGCGCGCTACGACGGGTGATCAACGACTTCCTCCCGGGATGTGGGCGGTACGTGACGCCGGACGAGTGGCTTCCGGCAGGCCGGCCGACACCCTCTGATCCAGGTCTAACCGAGAGCGGGAGGAAGCGCACGGCGATGGCGCCCAGGTGGCCCGCACCGCGTCGTCGCAGGCCGCGGCCCATCAGCCGTGCTGCCCGGCGCGCGGGCCGGTTCGGTCCGCCGCCGCACCAGGTACTCCGTGCGGGGTGCCGCCCCGCACCGGGACTCCTCGGCCTGGCGGTCGCCGCCGGTGTCGCCCCGTACGCCTGGAGGACGCTCGAACCGGTCGCCGTGCGCTTCCTCCGCCCGTCGGCCGCGATGGCGCTGGCGGAACGGGTGGAGGAACTGACCGCCCAGCGCGCCGATGTGACGAACGCTCAGGTCTCCGAGATCCGCCGGATCGAGCGGGACCTGCACGACGGGGCACAGGTCCGTCTGGTCGGCCTGGGGCTGTCCCTGGCGACGGCGGAGAAGCTGATGGAGACCGACCCCGGCCGGGCGAGGGCACTGATGCGGGAGGCGCGAGCGGGCGCCACCGCGTCCCTGACCGAGCTCCGAGAACTCGTCAGGGGCATCAACCCGCCCGTCCTGAGCGACCGGGGGCTCGTCGACGCCGTCCGCGCCCTCGCCCTGGACTGCCCTCTCGACGTGACGGTCGGCGCGGACCTTCGGCACCGCCCGGACCCTCCGGTCGAAGCGGCCCTGTACTTCGCCGTCGCCGAACTGCTGAGCAACGCGGTCGAACACGCCGGGGCGACCCGCGTCCGGATCTCCCTCGCCGGCGACACCCCCACGGACGCGGCCGGGGGAAGAGCCGCGGCCGCCGGCATCGTCATCGAGGTCGAGGACGACGGCCGTGGCGGAGCCCACGTCCGGGACGGGGGTGGCCTCGCCGGGCTGCGCCGCCGTCTCGCCGCCTTCGACGGCACCCTGGAGATCACCAGCCCGGCAGGCGGTCCGACCCGCGCGATCCTGGAGGTGCCATGCGCATCGTCGTAGCCGAAGACCTCTACCTGTTGCGCGAGGGGATGGTCCGGCTCATCGAGGCCTACGGACACGAGGTGGTGGCGACGGCGACCACCGGCCCCGAGACGCTGCAGGCGCTGCTCGCGCACCGGCCCGACGTCGCCGTCGTCGACGTCCGCATGCCACCGACCCACACGGACGAGGGCCTGCGGGCGGCCATCGCCGCCCGCGCCGAACTGCCAGGGCAGCCCGTCCTGATCCTGTCCCAGTACGTCGAGCAGCTCTATGCCAGGGAGCTCCTGGCCGACGGCTCCGGCGGCATCGGCTACGTCCTGAAGGACAGCGTGTTCGAAGCCGACCAGTTCATCGACGCTCTGGAACGCGTCGCGGCCGGCGGGACCGCGACGGACCCGGCCGTCATCGCCAGGCTTCTGACCGGCGCGCCCTCGGACCGGCGCCTGGAGAAGCTCTCCGAACGCGAGCACTCCGTGCTCGGCCTCATGGCCGAAGGGCTGTCCAACCAGGTCATCGCCCAGCGCCTGTTCCTCAGCGAGAGCGCCATCGGGAAGCACACGACCTCGCTCTTCGGCAAGCTCGGCATCGTCGACGACGGCACCAACAACCGCCGCGTCCTCGCCGTCCTGGCCTACCTGAACAAGGACTGACCGCGCGCCGTCAGCCGGTCGTCCTCGCCAGCCCCGTCGCCCGGCCGTCCCCGTCCCACGTGATCTCCAGGATCTCGTCGACGGCGGCGCGGTCGATCGGGCCGAACACGTGCGGGAAGAGCGTCTCCTCGGAGACCCCGGGCGGCGGGGTCGGCGCGGCGGCCTCCCACTCCGTCCTCGCCGCGAGCCTGCTCTCATCGAGGAGGAGGACCAGGAGCGGTCTGGAGGCGCTGCGGTAGAAGGCGTTGACGACGGCGAGCGTGGTCGGCACGTCGGGGGAGCAGTGGACGAAACCTTCCTCCGCGAGGGAGACGGGCGCGTAGGGCTCCTCGGGCCGGGCGGACCATTCGGCGGGCGTGACAACGTGGTAGATCATGTTCCGGTTATACCGCCCGGCGCCCTCCGTGGGGCCGTGGGCCCCGGAGTCACCACGTGCGCCCCGCCTCGATCAGCAGATCCCGGACGCGCGTCACGTCCGGGTTGTCGGGCCGGCCCGGGCGCTGGACGAGGTAGCCGGTGTTGATCGGCGGGTCCTCCGGTTCGTGCAGGGGTACGAGGGTGCCCGAGGCCAGTTCGGCATGGCAGAGGTAGCGCGGCAGGACGCTGAACCCCGCTCCGGCGACGACCGCGGCGAGGACCCCGCGCAGATCGGGGACGGTCACGGCGGCGGGGCGGGACAGCCGCGTCCCGAACACGTGCCGCCAGTAGCGGCGCGCGATGGGCAGGTCCTCGGCGTACGAGACCAGCGGGACGGCGTGCAGGGCCGCCGGCCCTTCGAACGCCAGCCGCTCCTTCACGCGGTCGGCCCACACGGGAGCGGCGACCAGGACGAACTCCTCGTCCGTCAGCGGTACGGCGGTCAGCGCCCGCCCGCGCGGCCGGAAGGTCGCGATCACCAGGTCGTGCCGGCCCGCGCGCAGCTCGTCGAGCAGCGGCTCGGTCAGGCCCGGGCTGACCCTCAGCCGTACGCCCGCGGCGGTCAGCGGGGCGAGGGCGGGCAGGGCGCGCGTGCAGAGCAGCTCGGCCGGGCCCGCCAGATGGACGGGGGCGGTCCGCTCGTGGGGCGCGGCCTCGTGACCCGTCACGGCGGCGAGCGCGTCGAGGGGCCCGGCGACCCGGGCCGCGAGCTCGTGGGCGACGGTGGTCGGGGCGACACCGCGCGGCAGCCGCTCGAAGAGCTCGCGGCCCGTCTGCCGCTCCAGGGCGCGGATCTGGGTGGTCACCGTCGGCTGGGACAGACCGAGCAGCCCGGCGGCCGCGGTGAACGAACCGGAGCGGTGCACCGCGAGGAAGGTCCGCAGCAGGTTCAGGTCGGCCACCGGCTGCGCCATGTCCCCCACGCCATCGGAATCCTTATGCCTCATGCTCGAAGCCTACCCAGCGGCCTATGGCGGTTCTAGGGGGTGAGCGCGGCCTCGCCCCGGAAGGTGCGCCGGTAGGCGAGCGGGGAGACGCCGATCGCCGCGTGGAGGTGCTGGCGCAGCGAGGTGCCGGTGGCGAAGCCCACCTGGCCCGCGATGTCGTCCACGGCGAGGTCCGTGGACTCCAGCAGATGCCGGGCGCGGCCCACCCGCTGCTGGATCAGCCAGCGGCCGGGGCTCATGCCGACCTCCTCGTTGAAGCGGCGGGCGAAGGTCCGCAGGCTCATCCGGGCGTGGCCGGCGAGCTCGCTCAGCGCGAGCGGTTCGTGCAGGTGCTCCAGCGCCCACTGCCGGGTCGCCGAGGTCCCGCTCGCGGTGGTCTCGGGCACCGGCTGCTCGATGTACTGGGCCTGACCGCCGTCCCGCCAGGGCGGTACGACGCACACACGGGCCACGTGGTTGGCGACGGCGGCGCCGTGGTCCTTCCGCACGAGGTGCAGACAGACGTCCACGCCGGACCCGGCGCCCGCCGAGGTCAGTACGTCGCCGTCGTCGACGAACAGCACATCCGGGTCGAGGGCGACCTGTGGGAACCACGCGCGGAAGGCGGAGGCGAGCGCCCAGTGCGTGGTGGCGGGGCGGCCTTCCAGGAGCCCCGCGGCGGCGAGGACGAACGCGCCCGTGCAGATGGACACGAGACGGGCGCCGGCGGGTACGGACGCCAGCGCCTCGGTGACGCCGGCGGGGAGCTCGCGGGAGAGGAGGGAGAGATCGAAGGGCGGGAGGATCACGGTGTCGGCCGTGCGGAGCGCCTCGGGGCCGTGGTCGGGCGTCACCGAGAAGTCGGCGTTGGTACGGACGGGCCGGCCGTCGACCGAGCAGGTCAGGACCTCGTAGCGCCCGTCCGCCGACCCGAACACGCGGCTCGGGATGCCCAGCTCGAAGGGGTACACCCCGTCCAGCGCGAGGACGACGACGCGATGAGGGCGACCCGCGGCAGGCACGGCAGGCATGGCGGGCATGGCCGGATGCGTGGCCGAATGCATGGCAGGATCCCTTCGAAAGATGGCAATCATGCCATGGTACGCGGCGGGGGCCGGCGGCGAGTCTTGACGGCATGACGAATCACCCCACCATGCGCGCCATCAGCCAGGACACCTACGGCACCACCGAGGTGCTCCAGGAGGTCGTGGTCCCGCGGCCCGTGCCCGGCCCCAGCCAGATCCTCGTCGCCGTCCGCGCGGCCGGCGTCAACCCGACCGACTGGAAGCACCGCACCGGCGGCCTCTTCCTCGACCGCCTGCCCCTCGTCCTCGGCTGGGACGTCTCCGGCGTCGTGGAGGCCGTCGGCTACGGCGTGACCGTGTTCAAGCCCGGCGACGAGGTCTTCGGGATGCTGCCGTACCCGTACGGCGTCGGCTCCCACGCCGAGTACGTGACAGGCCCCGCCCGCGCCTTCGCCCACAAGCCCGCCGAGATCGACCACGTCCAGGCCGGCGCCCTGCCGCTCGCCGCCCTCACCGCGTACCAGGCGATCGTCGACACCGCCCAGGTCGGCCCCGGGCAGCGGGTCCTGATCCACGCGGCCGCCGGCGGCGTCGGTCACCTCGCCGTCCAGATCGCCAAGGCCCGGGGCGCGTACGTCATCGGCACCGCGAGCGCCCCGAAGCACGAGCTGGTCCGCTCCCTCGGCGCGGACGAGGTCATCGACTACCGCACCACCGACTTCGCCGAGGTCGTCCAGGACGTCGACATGGTCCTCGACCCGATGTCCGGCGACACCCGCAGCCGCTCCCTCGATGTGCTGCGGCCCGGCGGCACGCTCGTCTCCCTGCTCGCGCCCGCCGACCCGGACGAGCAGGCCAAGGCGGCCGCGCGGGGCGTCCGCGTGGAGACCCTCCTCGTCGAGGCCGACCACGCGGGCATGAACGCCATCGCCTCCCTCGCGGCCTCCGGCGCCCTCCGCCCCCACATCGAGGCCGTCTTCCCCCTCGCCGAAGCCTCCAAGGCCCACACCCTCGGCGAAACCGACCGCACCACGGGCAAGATCGTCCTGACGGTCACGGGGCCTCCTGCCGGGGCCTGAGCCTCGCCCCCCTGCGGAGGCGGCCAGCCGATCAGCGGCCCCGTGTCCCGGACGCCGTGAAGAGGGGGACCGCCAGGAAGAAGCGGTTCGTGGTGGCGCGGGTGGTCTGGTCCGTCGTCCAGGCCGCCGCCTCTTCGGGGGAGACGGCCCCGGCCCGTACCGCCGCCTCCGCGAGGCCCGTCGCCAGGGGGAGCCAGCGGGCGTCGGTGAGGACGGCGGTGGAGACCTCCACCGTCACCTCGCCGAACCCGTGGTCCAGGAGCAGACCGCGGAAACGGCGCGCGACGCGCGGCCCGGGCACCCGGTCCGCGCGCGCGTGCACGATCGTCCGGGTGAGGGCACCGTCCTCCGCGTCGAGGACACACGTGTCCCAGTCCTGTCCCGTGAGCACGGCCCTCCCACCCGGCGCGAGGACCCGGCGCGCCTCCGCGAGCGCCGCCCCCGGCTCGGGCAGCTCGTGCAGCACCTTGTCCGCGCGGTACGCGTCCCAGACGCCGTCCTCGTACGGGAGCGCGGCCGCCTCGGCGACGGCGAACACCTGCCCCGGGTGGCGGCGCCGGGCCGCGGCGATCATCTCCTCGTCCCGGTCGACTCCCGCGGCGACGGCCCCGAGGGCGGCCGCCTCCGCGACGGCGAGACCCCCGCCGCAGCCCACATCGAGCAGGCGGGTACCCGCCGCCACCCCCAGGAGTTCGTACGAGCGGGCCCGCAGCGCGGCCGCCCCAGGCGCGTGGTCCACGGCGTCCAGGACGGCGAGCAGGGGAGGGCGGTGGTCGCGGCCCGAACGGGCCGCCGGTGTGATGGACATGGTGACCACGCTGGTGGTTAATGCCGACATGAAGTCAAGCGGTACGCCCCCGACGATGAGCATCGGCGAACTCGCGGGCCGGTTCGGTCTGGCCACCCACGTGCTGCGGCACTGGGAATCCGCCGGACTCATCGAGCCCGCCCGCGATCCCCACGGCCGCCGCCGCTACGACGCCACCCACGTCACCCGCGTCGCCGTCGTCCTCCGGGCCAAGGGAGCGGGTCTCGCGCTCGACGACATCCGCGAACTGCTGCGGGCCGGCGACCCGGGGGCCCGCCGGCAGCGCCTCGAAGCGCATCGCGAGGAGCTCCGGCGCCGGCTGGCGGCAGCCCAGGCCTGTCTCGACCTGGTCGAATGCGCGCTGGGCTGCGCCCACGACGACCTCGCCGACTGCCCCCGCTTCCGGGACGTCGTCGCCGCCACGGCCGAGGGCGGACACCTTCCCGCCGCGACCGGTGCCGACGGCCCTACTCGCTGGTACGGTCCCTGACCTACCGGTGCTCCACGCGGGAGCGACCGGAGCCAGGGAGGGGCGGATCCATGACGCGGCGAACGGACGAGGTGCTTCCCGAAGGAGGTGCCGAGGGCGGGGTGGTTCCCGCAGGATCTGCCGAGGGCGGGGCGGTTCCCACAGCGCTTGCCGGGGGCGGGGTGCCGACCGAAGCGCTTGCCGAAGGCGGGGTGCTTCCCGCAGGAGCCGCCGGGGGCGGGGTGCTTCCCGCCGTGCTCACCGAGGGCGGGGTGCCCACCGAAGCGCTTGCCGAGGGCCGGGTGCTTCCCGCAGGGCTCGCCGAGGCGATACGCGGGGCCGCGGACGACATCGCGGCGGTCCTGCGCACGGCGCCGCCGACCGGCGCCGGGGACGTCGGGCCGCTTCCCGTGCCCCGGTCCACCTGGACCGTCGGGGAGGCCGCCGCCCACCTGGCCCAGGCGAACGCCCTCATGGCCGACCTGGCCGCCGGCCACGACCGCCCCTACGGCGACGGCACCCCCGGCAGCCTGGCCGAGGCCAACGAACGCGCCCTCGCCGGCTTCGGTGAGCGCGCACCCGGTCCGCTCGCCGAGATGATCACGGCTCAGGCCGCCGCGTTCCTCGACCGGATCGAGGAGCGCGACCCGGACGAACGCCTCTCCACGCCGCTCGGCCGCATGAGCCCGGCCGTCCTCGGCTCGTACCTGCTGACCCACATGCTCGGCCACGGCTACGACCTCGCGCTCGCCCTGAACCGCCCCCACATGCTCGACGCGCGCCGGGTCGAGCTCACCCTGCCGTTCATGATCGAGGCGATGCCCCGGGTCGCGGACCCGGCCGCCGTCGCCGGTCTGACCGCCCGCTTCGCCGTACGGCTCCGGAACGGCCCGGCCTTCGGCGTCACCGTCACGGACGGCGCGGTCCAGGTCGCCCACGAACCGCCCGCGCGGCCCGACTGCACCATCTCCACGGAGCCGGTCGCCTTCCTCCTCCTCGGCCTCGGGCGGATCGACCCCTGGCCCGTGATCGCCCGGGGCAAGGCGCTCGGCTGGGGCCGCAAGCCCTGGCTCGCTCCCCGCTTCCCCCGCCTCTTCCGCGCGCCCTGACCCCCGTCCCCGCGCGGTCCCGCCTCCGCCGATGGATCCTGGAGGTATCGGAAGGGGCCGTGCCTCGGTTCCGCGCGGCCCTGCGATGTGAGGAGGCGGACCATGACCCGCACGCTGGAGTGGACGGTCGGCCTGGAACTGACCGAGGAGAGCGGCAGGACGAAGGCCGAGGCAAGGCTGAGCACCGGCAGCTCGACCCTCACGGGGCACGGCTCCGCGCGGTGCAACCCGGCGGACGTGGACGTGCCGGCGATCGGCGACGAACTCGCCGCGAGCCGGGCGATGAAGGACCTGGCGGGCAAGCTCATGCGGGAGGCCAACCGGGAGATGGAGGCGGTGGGCGCCGGGACCGTACCCCAGCACACCGGCCCCGGGTACGGCTGGCCGGAGGCGGTCTCCTGACGGAACCGTCTCCCACGCCGGGAGCCCGCCGGGCCGTTGACGCCCCGCCGGGCTCCCGAGCCGCGGCCGGAGGACACCGACGGGGGCCCTGACCCGGGGCCGGCGGACTTCCGGCCTGGGACCCTGACCCGCTGTCCGGAGGGCCCTGCCCGAGGACCTGACCAGCGGCCGCAAGGCTCCGCCCGGGCTCCCGCGTCGCGCCGGGAAGCCCCCGCTCGGGCTCCCGCGCCGCGCCGGAAAGCCCCCCCGCGGCCCCTCCTGGGACGCGCCCGGCCCCCTCCCTGGGACGCGCCCGGCCTCCTCCTGGGACGCGCCGGGGCCCCCTCCTAGGACGTGCCCGCGCCCTCCTCGTACGTCATCCGGTCCACGACCTCCACCACCCCGTCCACCGTCTCGCACAGGCGGACCAGGATCGGGCCGAGGCCCTGGCGTTCCAGGGTGCCGCTCAGCGTCACCCGGCCCTCGTCGACGTCGATGTGCACGGCCGAGGGGGAGAGGCGCAGGATGCGGACGATCACGTCCTCGCGGATCTCCTCCTGGATCGAGCGGTCCCTCCGCAGGAACAGCTGGAGCAGATCGCTGCGGCTGAGCACCCCGATCAGCCGGCCGTCCGCGTCCACGACCGGGAGCCGCTTCACCCGGTGCCGCTCCATCAGGCGGGCGGCCTCGGTCGCCGTCCAGGAGGGCCGGGCCGTCACGGCCGGGGTCGACATCATGGCTTCCGCCGTGCTCGGTCCGTCCTTCGCCGTGTGGCGCCGCAGCAGGTCCGCCTCGGAGACGACACCCACCGGCCGGTTCTCCTCGTCGACCACCGGGACCGCGGTGATGCCGTACTCGTCGAGGAGCCGTGCGATCTCCTTGAACGACGTCCCGCGCTGCACCGCGACCGCGGTGGGCGTCATCAGGTCCGCGACGCTGCGGTGCCTCATTGTCCGTTCCGTCCCTTCTGCGTTCCAGGTTCCATGGTCGCGCACCGCGGGTCGTGGGGGCGCGAGGGGGTGGGCGGGACGGGCCGGAAGGCTGGTGGGAACCGGGGTGCGACAGGGGCTTGTGGGCGTGACGCGGCCGTGGTTACCTCCGGTAAGTCGTCGTCGCGCCACGGAAGAAGGACCCCCATGCCCTCTCCCCGCCCCACCGGGACCCGCCGCTTTCTGGGAGCTCTCGCGGCCTCCCTCACCCTCGTCGCCGCGTCCGCGGGCGCCGGTTCGGCAACAGTCCCGGGACCGGCCGCGTCCGCCGGGCTCCGTGAGGTGATGTTCGTCGGCAACAACTGGGACGGCACTGCCGACGTCATCGCCTCACGCGGCGACTTCCACCGCATCGGCCGCGTGAACGTGATCCCCGACAAGGAGGAGCGCCTCCGCGAGATCTATCTGAACCCCGTCAAGCTCGCCTTCTTCCTCGGCGTCCGCAGCGGACCGGGCGAGGGTCACGACCAGTTCGTCGACGACATGTACGCCACTCCCGACGGCTCCGCCATGGTCGTCTCCCGCCCCAGCTTCGCCGACGTCGTCTCCCTCGACCTCCGCACCGGACGGATCAACTGGCGTTTCCCCGTGGCCGGTTACCGCGCCGACCACATGGCCGTCTCGCCCGACGGCACCCGCGTCGCGGTCTCCGCCTCCACCGCGAACACCGTGCACGTCCTGGACATCGCCACCGGACGCCAGGTCGGCTCCTTCACGACCGGCGACAAGCCCCACGAGAACATCTTCACCTCCGACGGCCTGCTCTGGAACATGTCCATCGGCGAGGTCACCACCGCACTCGACGCCCCGTGGCTCGACTGGACGAAGGGCGACCGGAAGATCACCGTCGTCGACGCCCGCACCTTCGAGACCGTCCGCGTCATCGACATGCGCGCCCGCCTCGACGCCTTCGGGCGCGGCGACCTCTCCGACGCCGTGCGCCCGCTCGTCTTCACGCCGGACGAGAAGAAGATCTACTTCCAGGTCTCCTTCTTCAACGGCTTCCTGGAGTACGACATCGCCACGGACCGGATCACCCGGCTCAAGACCCTCCCCGGCAGCCCGGCGACCGACCCCGACCGCACCACCTGGGTCAACGACTCGCGCCACCACGGCCTTTCGATGAGCCCGGCCGGCGACAAGCTCTGCGTCGCCGGGACGATGGACGACTACGCCACCGTGGTCGACCGGGAGACCCTCAGGGGGGGCCCTCTCGTCGAGGCCTCCAAGCCCTACTGGGCGACCGTGAGCGGTGACGGGAAGTCCTGCGTCATCTCCGAGAGCGGCGCCGACCGGGTCACCGCGATCGACTTCGGAACCGGGCAGCGGGTGACGAGCGTGGACGTCGGCGACCACCCCCAGCGCGTACGACTCGCCCGCGTCCCCGCCGACTGGACCGGTCCCACGGCCGGCTGACCCACCCTCGGAGCAGGAAGAAGGGGCCTGCCGGACGCCGTCCGGCAGGCCCCTTCCCTCTGTGCTCAGGACCGGTTGACCGCCACCTCGTAGAGCGAGTAGCCCCAGTCCGTGGCCCGCCTCAGCCCGTGGACACGCACGTAGCGGGCCGGCTGCGAGGCGAACTCCGCCGTGTCGTAGCCACCGTCACCGGCGTCCGTGGACCACACGTTCCGCCAGGTAGTGCCGTCGTCCGACAGCTCGATCCGGTACTCCCGGGCATAGGCCCGCTCCCAGTCGAGCGTGACCCGCCCGACCCGGCGCACCGAGCCCAGGTCCACCTGGAGCCACTGGTCGTCCGACCACTCGCTGGCCCAGCGCGTCCCCGTGTCGCCGTCGACCGTGAGACCCGGCGAGAAGTTCACGAAGGGGTTCCACCACTGGGTCGTGCTGGCCGACACCGGCTGCCCGGCCGCGAGGTTCACGCCCGGCTCGTGGACCTCGGTCCGCTTCCAGGTGGTCAGGTACGACTCCGCTCCCCGCGACAGCTCGTCCACGACGCCCTGGCCGCCGGGGGTGAGCCGGATCTGCTCGATCCAGTCCGGCACGAGACCGTTGTGCGCGGCACCGTCGGTGTTGAGGTCCCAGGTGCGCTCACCGGTGACCTGACGGTCGAGGACCGAGCCTCCGTCGAAGCTGCGGAAGGGGTACTTCACCGCGTTCGGCGCGTCGGCTCCGACCGGGCCCGGCCAGCCGCCGACCCCGTTCATGTCCGTGCCGTAGCCGAACCCGACTCCGTACTTCTTCCGAAGCTCCGCCTTCTGCGCCGCCTCACCGACGAAGCCCTCGGCGCTGTGCATGTACGAGGCGGCGAAACCGCCGAGGCGGTAGAGCCGCTCGGTCCAGTCCAGGTCCATCCAGCTGTGGCTGGACAGGACGCCCGGGTACTCCTCGGCCTCCAGCATGTCGAGCGCCCGCCCGGCGGCCTTGACGCTCATGTGGTCGAGCTCCAGCATCATGCCGCGCTGGATCATGCCCTTCAGGGCGTACTCCCCGAGCCGCGTCAGACCGCGGGTGTTGCACTTGGCGTCGGAGGCGTACGAGGGGACGCTCACCCCGGCCGGCAGCTTCTCGGCCATCGCGGCCGGTGCGGCGGCGAGACCGATCGGGTTGTCGTGCTGCGGGCCCGCGCACTTCTCGGTGGCCCAGAAGGTGCCCGTGGAGAGGAACTGGCCGATGTTGACCGCCACGCCCGTCGTCCCGCTGTCGAAGCGGACGCCGCACAGCGCGTTGTCGAACTTGTGGCAGAGGAACATGCTGCGCACGCCGAGCGCGTACAGCTCGTCGAGGCCCTTGTCGATGTCTGCCTGGCTGCACTGGGCGATGTCGAGGATCTGCTTGCAGCCGAAGGGCTCCGAGGTCTCGACGCCGAGGACGACGGCGAGCTTGCCCTGCTGGATCACCGAGCGGGCCTGGTCGGCGCTGGTGACGATCCGGAACCAGCCCTTGCCGGGGCCGCCGTACATCCCGTCGATGTAGTCCTGCAGCTCGTACGTCTTCCGGGCTTCGAGACGGATCGCGGTCATCTCGTCGCAGCTGCGGTCCCGGGGCAGGAGCGAGCAGATCAGCCCGTTGGTCACCAGGTCGTTGACGAGCACCCGCTGACCGCCGCGCCAGGCGCGCTCGACCCAGGCGTAGTAGTTCTGCTGGTGGCTGAGCGAGTTGTTGGCGGGCCAGTCCTTGAACGTCGGCCAGCCGACCGGGTCGTGCTTCCCGTTGTCACCGCCCGTGAGGTGCTCGAAGAGAGCCCCCGAGCCGTCCGGGTAGTGCTCGGGACAGTCCTTGAGGGCGTCGGCGACGCCCGCCGTCGAGAACGTCTGGCCGCAGATCATCCGGCCGCCGAAGCCCTCGTTGGACATCAGGTGGTTGTGCGCGTCGATGAACCCGCGCACCTTCCCCTGCGCGTCCGTTCCCGTGAACGGCGCACCCGTGACGTTGATCTGCGAATCGGGCGCCGGCCGGGACGTGGCTTCCCACCACGCCCCGCCGGCGGCGGCGGGGACCGGGGCGGAGCCGAACAGCACCGCCGCCAGGGCCAGGAACAGCGCCAGGAGGGCGGATCTGCCGCCGGTCCTGCGCGAAAAGGGTCGAGTCATGAGCTGCGATGCCTCCGGACGGTGGGGGTGTACCGGGCGCCCCGAGGATCGCGTTACCGGAGGTACGAGTCAAGAGTCCGGGTCAAATGACCTGATGAAAATCAACGGACCCCCGCGCGGACCTCACCCCTCGAACAGGGAAACGAGTTGATCTGCCGTCAGGTCGAGATGGTCGGCTGCCGCGCGCTTGTCGCCGAGGACGAGGAACTGCAGGGTGAGCCCGTCGATCGCCGCCGCCAGATACCGCGCGAGCACCTCCACCGGCACCCGCGGCTCCAGCCCCCGCACCCCGCGGACCTGCTCGATCAGCGCCGCCGCCGACACCACGTACTGCTCGTACTGGGCGCGCGCCAGATGCTCGAACCCGGGCTCCCGCAGGGCGTACTGGGTGAGGTCGTACGTCAGCATGTGCTCGCCCGGGTGGGCCGTGACATGGTCCCAGTACGTCTGCAGACCACCCCGTACGGTCTCGCGCAGCGTCGCACCCGGCTCGACCGCCGACATCACGCGCACCACGTAGTTGCCGGTGATCGTTTCGATCGCGGCTTCGAGCAGCGCCTGCTTGGAGTCGAAGCAGTAGTGGAAGACGCTGAGCGAGACTCCCGCCTCGGCGCAGATCGACCGGGTGGTGGTCCTGGCGACGCCGTCCCTGGTCATCGCCCTGATCGCGGCCTCGACCAGCTGTCTGCGTCGTTCGGCCGACGGCATCCGCGCCATGGTTCCTCCTCGCGTCCGGCGCAAGGGTAACCGCAGCCCCACGCACCACGATCCCCACCGGGCACCGGTCCGTGAGCCGTCAGTCCGCGCCCGATCTCCGAGCCGCCGAGGTCGGCCCCGCCCGCAGCGCGCGAAGACGGGGACGCCGCGCAGGGAGGCCACGTCGGTCGCCGGATCGCCGGATCGCCGGATCGCCGGTTCGCGGGATCGCCGGTTCGCGGGATCGCGGGATCGCGGGATCGCCGGATTACGGGATCGCCGGATTACGGGATCGCGGGATCGCGGGGGACCGGCACGGGCACCTGGGCGACCCGACGGCCAGGCCCGGCCGCCATGACCACGAGGCGAACCATTCCTGCGAGGCGAGGACCGCCACGGGGGCGAAGCGACGGGGATGCGGTCGGCCTCCCGTCGTGACCTCGGCCGAGGTGTCGCGGGCGACCACGTTCAGGGCGATGCGATCGCCGAAGAGGTGCCGGAAAGGTGTCGGCCTGCTGCGCGAACGGCGTGGGTGTGCAAGGCGGGCGCGGAAAGCGAGGAGGCAGCCGATCTGTTCCCTGACGCGCGTCGGACGGGGTAGGTCGCTGGCCGGGGCGTGTCCGTAGGCGGACATGGGCGAAGTCCCTGGCCTGCGGAGGGCGAGATGGCCGGGGCCGGTTGAGTCGACCAACGCCGCCCATGGGCCGGATCGGTCGGCATCAGCAGTTCGATCCGACCCGCGCGGCGTCAGTGATCGTTGACCGGAAAGCCTGCCCGATCGGCTGACCGGCCTGTCAGAGAGGAGCGTGCAGGTCTCTGACCAGGGCTGCTTCGGGGCAGGAAGGTCAGCATGCCCCTACATGCAGGGAGCTGATGTTGTCGTTCCGGTTGTACTGAGAGGTGTTGCCCTGCCAGTTCCCCACGGCCCAGGTGGCGCCGTCGCGGTTGATGTTCAGCCACGTGCAGAACGTTCTGCCCGTCCTGTTCCACACCGAGGAGATCTGGTCGTTCAGGTTGAAGTCGCGGAGGTCGTCGGAGCCCGTCTGGAACCGGGCCATCCTGCCGAGGCCGCCGGCATCCTCCCAGGCGCAGAACCAGCCGACCGGGCAGTCCTGGTATGCGGTGATCGACACGTCTCGTTCGACAGTCGCCGTAGATGCCTGGGCGGTGGGCACAGATGCCACCATTCCGGCCGCCGCAAGTCCTAACGCGGCACAGAGCCTTGTGAATCGTTGCATGGGGTGTGGTCCCCTCTTTCGATTCGATCGATACAAGGCCGGGAAGTCCGGCCGTTGCCTTGTTCCTCAGGGGAGCGAGGCATCCCCTACGCAGGGTCTCGCCGCCTTGGGTGGGATACCCGGCGCTTGTGTGATTCTGACCGAAATGCACACACCCACATCACAGGCGACTTCCAGAACTCGCCGCCGAACGCCGGGTCCCGACCAACGCGCATCACGCAGCATCTGGCCTGCGAGTCGAGGTCACCCACGGCACCAACCTCAGCAAGCAGGGTGGTGAACGCGGTTTCCAGGCACCGTCGGAGGCCCCGATCCGCAGCCGATCGCCGACGCGCCCGTCGATGCATCCGCCATTGAGCCGGAGCAGCCGATGACGACGAGAGCGTCCCTAGGAGGTCTCGGCCCGTGGTGGTTCGCGTGAGCGCGACCCCCGTCCGTCGGGAGGACTGGCAGAGGCAGGGCGGCGGTGCCTCAGAAGGCGGCGGCCGCTATGCCCAGGTAGCGCCTCGTGATCTCCCTTTCGTCGGTGGTGAGCGGCACCAGTGAGTACACGACGCTCCGGCGGAGGTCGCGGGTGGCGAAGACGCCGTTGGTGGAGCCGCCGTAGCTTCCGCTCTTGCCGTACACCTCGGTGCCGTCCGGGAGCTTCGCGTACTGCACCCCGCCACGGGTGAATCCGCGCTCGGCATGCCGGGGGAGCTCGAAGAGCAGCTTCTGCTGGGCCGGCGGCAGGAGTCGGCCACGCAGCAGCTCGCTCAGGAACCGTTCCAGGTCGGGCGCGTCGGAGACCATTCCGCCCTCGGCCCAGGGCCACGGGTCGGTGGGCGGAAGCTGCGGTGCCAGGGCCGGCGCGCGAAGTTCCGTCTCCCCCCACCCGGGGACGTAGGTGTGGCCCAGGCCCAGCGGGCGGACGATGCGGCGGCTCACCTCGTGCGCGTAGGAGTGATGGGTGACCTTCTCGATCACCATGCCGAGGACGAAGTAGTTCACTCCGTTGTAGACCTGCGGGATGTCGGGTCCGGTGACGGGTTCACCGGCCTGGGGGCATTCGGTGACCGTCTTCACCAGGTCGGCCGGGGTGTACACGGCGTTCGGGTCCCAGCAGACGGCACGCGGCAGGCCGCTGGTGTGGCTGATCAGCTGTGCCACGGTGATGGGCTGCCAGTGAGCCGGAAACGTGCCGGGCAGGAGCTCCTGCACGGGGGTGTCGAGGGAGAGCCTGCCCTCGGCTACGAGCTGGAGCACGACGGTGGAGGTGAACAGCTTGGTGATGCTGCCGATGCGGAAGGAGGCGGCCGGGTCCGTGGAGACCGCGCCCATCGTTCCCGTCCACCGTCCGTCGCGCCCGCCGACGCGGGCCATGGCTCCCGCGAACAGCCCGTCGGCGGGGGTGCCGAGCGAGGCCTGGAGCGCGGCCGGGTCTATCTGCTGAGTGGCGCCGAGGGTAGCGGCCGGAGCGGGGCGCTCCCGGGCCGCCGCACTGGCGGGGAGTGCGGCCGTGACCGTCACCAGGGCGGCGCTCGCGGCGGTCAGGACAATCCAACGGGGGCTTCGGGAAAGGCGCTTCGTCATGTCTTTCAGTCTGGCTTCTGCGCTGGTGGCGACCTATCGGGGATGCCCCTGGAACGCCCCTGAGCCGCCCCCTGGGGCGTGACCGCCTCCGTGCCGGTTCGGCCTCAGGGGGCACGCGGAATATGGATCCCCGTGGCCAACAGGTGGGCGCTTTCTGGTCCGAGCCTCAGCAGGGCGATGACGGCTGTTTGATGACAGGGCGGCGGGGTCCCGCACAATGCGGTATGACGAACATCGTCGACGCAGCCTGGTACAAGGTCCTGACCACTTATGGTGAACCTTCCCGACCGGAAGGATCACCGCTTCTGAAGCCGTTCGCCGAGCTGGTGCGGGTAGCGTGTGCCGAACCGGTTCTCCGTCAGCTCTTCCCCTGGACCGGTATGTGGGAGCTGCACTTCAGCAGGTGCACGGAGATGAACCACACCTGGGACATCCCGTACATCGGCACACTGAGAGACGGCCGGTACTACGTCGAAGGACCAAGCCGAAGCAGCCCGCGGATCGCCGAGACAGACAGCGCGCAGGCCGCAGTGGCGATGGTCATCGATCGCCTGCCATCAGGCTGCGGCCCGGCCTTCATCGGCAATGCAGGGGAACTGGCCGCTTACGAGAAGGCAGGAGACGCAGCTAGGAGCGTGTCTCAGTAACGGGCAACTGACCGGGTGGTCGTGATCGGCGGGATCGCTCGCGGTCGCCAACATATCCTGCGGTGATCGGTGATCGGTGATCGGTGATCGGTGATCGGTGATCGGTGGCCGGTCCTGCCGGTCTAGAAATCGGCCCGGACAGGGCCGGTGGCTGCGCCGGTCAGGCGATCACTGCGGCGAGTCCTGCGGTTTGGGCGTGCTGGAAGGCTTTGCGGAAGTTGTGGCAGGCGGCCAGCAGCCGCCACTCTCCTCGGGCTCCGGCTTCGCCGCGCAGGAGGAGCTGGCGGCCGTTCTGGCAGGTCATGATCTGACCGAAGACGGGTTCGACGATGGCCTTGCGGCGGCTGTATGCCTTCCGGCCGGGCTTGGTCCGCAGCTTGCGGGCCATGCGTTCCTTGAGGGTGGCGTTCTTGGGGATGCGTCCGCGTGGTGCGGGCGGGACCTGCTCGTCGTGGGCGAGTCGGCCGGTGGCCATGAACGTGTCGGTGCCGCAGGCGAGTTGGCGCTCCCGGGCGGCCTCAAGGTTGGTCTCGGAGCAGTAGCCGGCGTCGACCAGGGCCTGCTTGGGGTGGACGCTGGTGTTTGCCGCGGGCTGGTCGAGCATCGTGGTGTAGTTCAGCGCGTCCGAAGGGTTGGTCGTCACGTCCGCGGCGGTGATGACCTGGTGTTCTTCATCGACGACGGCCTGGGCGTTGTAAGCCTGGATGTAGGCGCCGTCGCTGTTCTTCATGATCCGGGAGTCGGGGTCAGCGAAGTTGGCCTGGGCCTTGGGCTTGGGCCGTGCGTTGGCTGCTGCCTGCTCGCCGGCGTCGGCGACGGCCCGCTCGTCGCCGGTGCCGGCACGCTCCTGGCGGCGGCGTTCCTTGTCTTCGGCGTGAGCGCGTGCCTTCTCGGCGGCCTCGGCCTCGATCTGCGCGCGGGCGGCCTGCAGCTTCGCCAGACGCTTCTCGCGTCGGTCCAGCTCGGCGGGCAGGTCCGCTTCCTTGCCGTCCACGCCGAAGGTCTCGTCCTCGGCCTTGTCGGCGGCCTCCGCGTCGGCCAGCAGGCCCTGGGCCTTCGCCTCCAGCCAGGCGATCTCGGCCTCGATGCGTTCTTCCTTGTCGACCAGGCGGCCGTAGCTCATCGCCTTGTGCTTGGAGGCACTGGCCTGCAGTTTCGTGCCGTCCAGGGCGACGCGGCCCATCTTGACCATGCCGAGCTTGGTCGCGAGGTGCAGGGACTGGGTGAAGAGGTCGGCAAGGGCGTCCAGGTGGCGGCGGCGGAAGCGGGATATCGAGCGGAAGTCCGGGGCCTGGCCGGCGGCCAGGTAGCGGAACGCGATGTCGTCGGCGCACTTGCGCTCGATGGCGCGTGAGGAGCGGACGCCGGTGGTGTAGCCGTAGATCAGGAGCCGCAGCATCAGTCTGGGGTCGTAGGGCGGGTAGCCGCGCTTCTCGGTGTAGTCGGCAAGGATCGGCCCCAGGTCCAGCACCTCGTCCACCAGGTCAGCGACGAAGCGGGCCAGGTGGTCCTCGGGCAGCCAGTCGTCCAGCGATGGGGGCAGCAGCAGGACCTGGTGCGGGTCGAACGCACGGAACTGCTTGTCGACCGCCACCGCACGGCCCTGCGGCTGCTTCTTCTCGACTGGCTCGACCTCGAACAGCCCATCCCCACCACGCATACCGTCATCATCCAGCATGAATGATGACGAAACGCAGGCGGGTTGTCGGTTGCCGGGACGCCTCGGTGAGGCTTCGCCGACTTCGATCGCGATTATGCTGGGCGCGTGGCTGAGTCGTCGTCTTCCGTGGTCGCGGGCGTGGCTGCGGGTCGGTGGCGGCTGGGGGCCCGGTTCGCGGTGCGCTTGGGACGCCGCACTCTTCTGGACTCGTTGTACCTGCTGACCGCGCCGGTCAGTGCCGCGTTCGGGCTGCTGCTGGTGCTAAGCGGCCTGTTCGTTGGCACGGTCGGTCTGCTGTTGCCGAGCGGGTCGCCGGTCATGACCAGTGCTACGGAACTGGCGCGGTGGTCCGCCGACGTGGAACGGTGGCGGATCGCCAAGGTGCGCTCCCAGGCCGACGGGGCGCGGGGCGCGCGTCGGCGTCCGAGGCCGAGGGGGACAGCCGCCGCGTCCGACCCGGGGCTGTGGCTCGACGTGGCACACACGGTGCTGGTACTCCCCGTCGTCGTGGTCACGTCGGCGGTAACGGCGCTGTGGTGGTTCGTCGGCGTCGCCGCTGTCACGTCTCCCCTGCGCAGCCCGTATGCGACGCCCGGGCCGCTGCGGCCGATGAACCTGTACGTGGGCGGTCCCCAATCCCACATCGCGTTGAGCCTGGGGCTGACGTCGCCGGACGAGCGGGTCGCCTTCGCGGTCACGCTCGGCCTCCTCGTGCTGGCCACCGTGCCGCTGGTGACCCGGGTGGGCGTCGCCGCTCAGGCCGGGCTGGGGAAGGCACTATTGTCCGACCTGTCGGCACTGCACCGCAGGATCAACGGGCTGGAGCAGGAGCGGGACACCGCCCGCGCACAGACCCTCGCCGCGGTGACGGCCGAGGCTGCCGCCCTGCGCCGACTCGAACGCGATATCCACGACGGCCCCCAGCAGCGTCTGGTCCGCCTGGCGATGGAGCTGGGCCGCGCCGAGCACCACTTCGACAGCAGGCCGGAAGCCGTGCGGGAGGCGCTCGCCGACGCGATCGTCCAGACTCAGGAGACGCTGGAGGAGCTACGGGCCCTGTCGCGCGGCATCGCCCCGCCGATCCTCGCCGACCGCGGCCTGCAGGCGGCGCTCGCCGCGCTTGCCGCGCGCTGTGTCGTATCCGCTGAGCTCGACCTCGGCCCCCTGAACCGTCGGCCGGACGCCGCAGTCGAGACGGCCGCGTACTTCGTGGTCGCCGAGGCCCTGACCAATGTGGCCAAACACAGCCACGCCCACCGGTGCGCCATCGGAATGCGCCACGGCGATGGAATCCTGCGGGTCTGGGTGACGGACGACGGCGTGGGCGGCGCGGCCGTGGCCAAGGGATACGGCCTGCGGGGCCTGGACGACAGACTGCACGCGGTCGGCGGCCAGCTGCGGGTCGCCAGCCCCGACGGCGGCCCGACCACGATCACCGGGGAACTGCCATGCCACTGACCTCGGCCGAAACAGATGCCGAAGCACCGCGGGATCGCGCGGCCCGCAGTCCGCTGCGGATCGTCGTGGCCGATGACGCGGTGCTGCTGCGTGAAGGCCTGGTCCGACTGCTCACCGAGGACGGGCACCATGTGGTCGCGGCGGTCGGTGACGGCCCCGCCCTGGTCGAAGCGGTGCTCGCCCACCGCCCGGACGCGTCGGTCGTCGACGTACGGATGCCGCCGACCCACACGGACGATGGCCTGCGTGCAGCGATCAGCGCCCGCGCGCAACTGCCCGGCACCCCCGTACTGGTACTCAGCCAGTACGTGGAGGTGTCGTACGCCGCCGAGCTGCTCGCGGACGGCTCTGGCGCGGTCGGCTACCTGCTCAAGGACCGGGTCGCCAGAGTCGAGGAGTTCCTGGACGCCCTAGACCGGGTCGCCGGTGGCGCGACGGTGCTCGACCCCCAGGTCGTCTCCCAGCTACTGGCCGGCCAGCGCCGACAGGACCCGCTGCAGGCACTGACCGCGCGTGAACGGCAGCTCCTGGCGCTGATGGCCGAGGGCCACTCCAACACCGCCATCGCCCGGCAGTTGGCGCTCTCCAACAGCGCGGTGGAGAAACACATCGGCAACGTCTTCGCCAAACTCGGCCTGCCGCCCGACGACGCCCAGCACCGCCGAGTCCTCGCCGTCCTCGCCTACCTCCGCTCCTGACCGGGCCCGTCCGCCGATCAGCCGCGAGGCGTCACAGGCCGCCCTTGTAGAAGCCCAGGAGGGCCGGCGCCGGGTCCGCCGCGGTGTCCGTGTTGGCCAGTGCGACGACGATCACGATCAGCGCGAGCACGGCCGAGAGGACGCCGAACGACCTCATCGTGCGCCGGGTCCGCCCGTTCGACCTGTCCGCCGCAGCGAACCTCCGCCACGCCATCACGCTCAGGCCGATCAGGGCGACCGCTACGACGGACGCCAAAGCGGCGAGCACCGCGTGGTACCGGCCGAAGTCGTCGACCATCACCTTGAGGGCGACCGCGTTCTCGTCGCTCGGGCTCGGGTAGTGGGCCAGGCCCTGCTTGATCTGATCGATCGCACCGGCGAGTTGGCCACTGGGTGCGCCGAGCGGGAGCAGCGCGGTCGCCGAGGAGAAGGGGGCCATCGCACCTTGGACATTCGCCATCAGCGCCGCCAGTGACACCAGCGCAAGCACGCTGACGAGGATGGCAGCCGAGGCGAGGCCCCTACCTCCGGCTCCAGGACCGCTGGACCTCAGGAACGCCTTCCAGAGCCGGACGGCGAGGGCGACGAACACGATCAGCAGGGCCGCGGCCAGGACGCCCTTGACCACGTGGAAGCGGAACCAGCAGTCGACAACCCGCTGCAGGTCCGGGGGGAATCCTTGGTCCCCGGACGTCCAGTATGTGACGAACGCCGGGCTCAGGGCGTCGACGAGGTTCCGCTGCGAGGAGAGGCCGCCCTCCGTCCCGATCGCCGCCAGCCTGCTCGGGGCGAGGACGAAGGCGGCACCGAGTGCCACGGCGAGGGCGACGAGCACAGCCAGTGCCCGACCAGGCACCTCCGCTGATCGCGACAGGGCCTTATGAGTGCGCATGGAGGGTCCTTCGGCTCGATCGGGCATGGGGCAGCGCCCGAACCACGTGGTGGGCGGGCCCCTCGTCATGCCGATTACGATGTCGCGCTGTCGATCAACCGGTCACTGAGGTACGCCATCCATCTGGGGTGTGGCCTGCCACACCCCAGCCGAGCAGGGCGGACGGGCCGCGCACCGCTGCACCTGGTCCCGTGTCGGTGTGAGTCCCGCCTTCATCTCGCAGAGTCCACCGGTGGCCAGTTGCGGCTGAGCGGTTCGGGAGCAGGACCGAAGGAGGTGCCGACCTGGTCGCCGACCTGTGCGGCGGCGTACCGCCAATCGCCCGAAGTTGCTCGTTACTGACCCACACTCCTAGGGGCGGTCCACCGTCTTAGCTGAAGCAGAAACCAGGACCTCCCGTGTGCCCGAAACTCACTGAAGACAGCGAAATACGGCCCTTATCTGCCTACTCGGCCTGTCCACTGGCGACTTCGTGCAAAAGCCAAACCTGTGGATCACGCCATGGCCCATGCCTGACCAACCGTTTCGTTTGGTTCGCGGGTGGCCATCTGGACCCGTCATGAAGGATGGCCTCCCCGGGCGGGCTGGTAAGGGAGGGTGAACGGCAGTCCGAGGTCCACAGGCAGCAGGGCGCCGATCCAGCTGTCCCTCAGGCTTTCGTTGCTGGACTGCGCTGCGCGCAGCAGGCCCTCCATGGTGAAGCCGGCCTTCTTCGCTACCGCCCACGAGCCCCAGTTCCCAGCCTCCGCCCGCCATTCGAGACGCTGGACATCCCGATCGGTAAAGGCCCATCTGGCCAGGGCGAGTACTGCCTCGGTGGCATAACCTCGGCCTCGATGTTCCGCCACCGTCCAGTACCCGACGCCCCATGTCCCGGCGTGGCAATGGATGTTGGCGGACGCCACCAAGGTGGCACTGTCCCGAGCTACCACTGCGAAGTGATACATCGTGTCGTCCTGCCAGCCACGCGGTACCGACTCGCCCAGGTAGAAGGCGGCGTGTCGGCGTTCGTAGGGCGTGGGGAGGTCCGTCCACCACTGGATATCGGGATCTTGACACGCCGCCAAGACCGCGTCCTCATCGCTGGGATCGTGGGGGCGCAACAGCAGGCGCCGGGTCGTCAGCGAGACGGGTTTCATGTGCGTAGATTCTGCTGGCTGGTAACCCGTCAGGCCATCGATTTGTGGCGGCCTTCCGCCCTGCCTTCCGCAGCCCGCGACGGCGTGCTCACCGCGGGGTCTTACGGCACCCGATGGCGGCGCTCGGCCGGCCGGCGGCAGCGTTCGATGCGGTCACCGCGTCGAACGCCCCGCGTAGTTCGCGGGCTAGGGTGACCCCCGCGATTACCATTTACGACACCTTTGGCACCCAGAACCACACGGCTGAGGAGCTTGCCGGGCTGCTTGCCCCGCTCCTCGGCGTGGTCTTCGTCGAGCGCGACAGCTGATTCCGAGGCGGCTATCTCAAGGCCGAGGAAGGCCAGGCCGAGATCGAGATCCAGCCCAACGCCATCCCTGGAGACGGCGAGGAAGACGACCTCTACGCAACGGAGCACGCGGCGTTCCAGACCCTCGTGCTGGTCACCGGCCCGGAACCGGACCGCACGCTCAACACTGCCCTCGCCTCCGTCGAAGGGCTCGAAGTACTGGTCCGCGAAGAATCCTGAGCCGTTGATCCGCGCCTGTCGAGGGCCTCCAGGTCGGCCCGTACGGGTGTGTGGGGGCGGAGCCGGCGGGCCGTATGTCGGGTCGGGCGAGCTTGGGGTTGCGGTCCGGCCCGGTAGCGGTGTGTGTCGGATCCGTTCGGCGGCTGGGGCGCTGAGCGATCGGCGGCCGAGCTGACTGGAACGTTCACCTTCGTGTCGGTCGGCCAGGCAGCGCGAGCCGCTGGTGGGGTGGCCGGTGCCAGGGGTGAGTCGTCCTGAGGCGCGTGCACCGTCCGCCGCCTTCGGCGGCGCGCTTCCGCGCCCCGACCACGGCGTCGTGAGTGTCATCCAAGCGGTCATGTCCGGGCGCAGGGGGTCCGCGACGCGTGCCTCGACGCGTGCCCAGTCAGGGGGAGTTGGCAACTTTTCCGTTGTCGGGGTCGACGAATCCGGCCAGAAGGCTTCCAGAACAATGCGACATGTGAAATTTTACACGTCACGTGTCAACTGCCCCGTGCTTCCCAGCGCGTGGCCACAACGGCCCCGGAGGCCCCCACAGATGCATCCCTTCCGGATACCGAAGACCCGCGCGCGAAGACTTCCCGTGCTCGGCGCAGCCGTCTTCATCACGCTCGGTCTGTTCGCGCCGCAGAGCCAGGCCGCCGCCGCCCCCGTCGGCGTCACCGCTCCCGCCGGTGCGAACCCAGGAGGAAGCGCGGCGCCGCGGGCGATCCCTGTCCCCAAGTCGCCCCATGCGATGAGCAACAACCCCCGCTTCCGGCTCTCCTCGCAGGACCGCGCCGAGGAGTCCGGCCCGGCTGCGGCGCCCGCTGTCAAGGCGGGTAAGTCGTCGTCGGCCGCCGCCGCGGACGCGTGCGGCGACCTCTCCGGCGTCATCGACTCCACCGGCAGCACGCTGGTTCAGCGACTCAAGGCGCTCCCACAGATCAGCTGTACCTACCCGCTGTTCAACCTCACCGGGGAGAGCGCGCGGAAGGCCTTCCGCGAGGCCCAGATGGTGACCGTCGCCAACGCGCTGCGCGACGACTCGGCCTCGTACGCGGGCAACAACAGCACCTCCACCGGGCAGTTGGTCATGTTCCTGCGCGCCGGTTACTACGTGCAGGACAACAACGCGGACGTCGTCGGTGACTACGGCACGGCGCTGGAGGGCGCGGCGCGCGGCGCGCTGGACGCCTTCTTCGCCGCCCCGCGCAGCAAGGACGTCACCGACGCCAACGGCGAGATCCTCAACGAGGTCGTCACGCTGATCGACAGCACCCACGAGGCAGGCCGGTACGCCGGTGTCGTGAAGTGGATGCTCGGCAGCTACGACGGTACGTGGCCCGGTCAGATGAACCTCGCCATGCAGCACGTCGAGTGGGTCGTCGAGAACGGCTTCAAGGCCAAGAACGACGAGCGCGGCTGGCGGTCCGCCCTCAAGGCCGACCCCGCCGTACTCGACACCTGGGCCCGTTTCATCACGCGCAACGGTGCGCAACTGAACCGTCTCGACGTCGTCAGCAACGTCGGCCGCTACCTCGGCTACGCCCTCGACGTCCCCGAGCTGAAGGACCGGGTCCGGCCGCTCCTGAAGGACCTGATCAACCGGTACCCGAACGTCGGCCCCACCGCGCCGATCACCATGAACCTGGGCTGGTACACGCGCCAGTACGACCGGGGCAACTGCGCGGCCTACGCCATCTGCGACCTCGGCGAGCGCGTGCTTCCCGAGGTGCTGCCGATCCAGCACACGTGCAACGCGGAACTTAAGATCCGCGCCCAGGACATGTCCCCCGACCAGCTGACGAGCACCTGCACGAGCCTCGTCGGCGAGGACGCCTACTTCCACCGGGTCATCGGCGACAAGGGCGCCATCCCCGGTGACGTGAACACCGACCTGGAGGTCGTCGTCTTCGACGACTACACCCAGTACGCGCTGTACGCCTGGGCCATCTACGACATCGACGTCGACAACGGCGGCATGTACGAGGAGGGCGACCCGGCCGTTCCCGGCAATCAGGCCCGCTTCATCGCCCACGAGGCGAGCTGGCTGCGCCCCGATTTCCAGATCTGGAACCTCAACCACGAGTACACCCACTACCTCGACGGCCGCTCCAACATGTACGGCGACTTCGAGGCGGGCATGACCACGCCGACCATCTGGTGGGTCGAGGGCATCGCCGAGAACATCTCGTACGGCTACCGGGGCGAGCGCAACGCCGACGCGATCGCCGAGGCCGGCAAGAACACGTACAAGCTCAGCGACCTGTTCGACACCGTGTACGGCCAGGACGAGGACCCCGCCGTCAACTCGAACCGGGTCTACCGCTGGGGCTGGCTCGCGGTCCGCTACATGCTCCAGAAGCACCCCGCGGACGTCGGGACCGTGCTCGGCAAGTACCGCACCGGTGACTGGACCGGGGCCCGCACCGTCCTGAAGCAGACCATCGGGACCCGCTACGACGCGGACTTCGCGACCTGGCTGACGACCGACTGCGCGACCGACGACTGCGGTCCGCTGCCGGAGGCCCCGGCCACCGCCGCCCCGCTCTGCACCATCAGCGACCCGCGTCAGTTCGACCAGAACTGCCGCCGGGACGGCCTCGCCGCCTCCGCCGGCAACTACAGCTACCACTTCGTGTACCTGCCGGCCGGCGTCAAGCAGCTGACGATCACCAGCAGCGGTGGCACCGGCAACGCCGACCTGTACTACGGCGGCGGCAGCTGGGCCACCACCAGCAACTACCAGGCGAAGTCCACCGGCGCCGGGAACGGCGAAACCCTGACGATCGACAACCCGCCGTCGGGCTGGGTCTACTTCAGCCTCGCCGCCGCGCAGGACTTCAGCGGGGTGAGCCTCTCCACGCAGTCCAGGTGAACCGCTTCGCCGGGGCCTCCCAGGCCCCGGCGAGCTCACGCTCGGAGAGCAGCTCCGGTCGCCGTCAGGGCGTCCTTGACCTCGCGCGCCACGCGGGCCGCGTCGTCGGGGTTGTTCACCACGTCCGTGTGGTTCATGTCGATGACGAGGACCTCGCTGGCCGAGTAGTGCTTGTGGACCCAGTCGTCGTAGCCGGACCACAGCGTCCGGTAGTACTCGACGAGGCTCTCGTCCTGCTCGAAATCGCGCCCCCGCAGCCCGATGCGGTGCAGGACCGTCTCGAAGTCCGCCTTGAGGTAGACCATGAGATCGGGTGCCTTGCGGTACGGCAGGCCCTCGATCTCGCGCATCATCTCCTCGAGCAGCCCCTCGTACACCTGCATCTCGAGGGAGCTGATCCGGCCCAGTTCGTGATTGACCTTGGCGAAGTACCAGTCCTCGTAGATGGACCGGTCGAGCACGTTGTCGCCCTGCCTGTACGCCTCCTTGATCGCGGCGAACCTGGTCTGCAGGAAGTAGAGCTGGAGCAGGAACGGGTAGCGCTTCGCCTCTATCTCCTCGGGGCTCGCCGAGTAGAAGAGCGGAAGGATCGGATTGTCGTCCACGCTCTCGTAGAAGACCTCGCTGCCCAGCTCCTTGGCGAGCAGTTCGGCCACGCTCGTCTTGCCGATTCCGATCATGCCTCCGACGCAGATCACCGGCATACCTCACTTCTCCCTGGGGGTCTTCTGTTTCGTGGGCGGGCGAGCTGGGCTTCCCGCACCACTGAGACGCACGCCGGTGGTCACGCGATTCCCCGGGATTTCCGTGATCGACGTCACGAGGACCGTCAGGACCGAAACCCGCTCCGGATCAGACCGCTCTCCTCGACGGGGTGGGCCGACCGTTCCGCAGCTGCCGCGCGCAGCGACAGGCCGCAGCCCGCGGCCGCCTTGAATCTTAGATGACGATTTCGCCCCGTGGTGGCCGGTGCACGGGGGCCGGGCCTGCGGTGCTTTCAGCCCCGTTCCGGGTCTTCCGGCAGGCGGTGCTTCAGCCTCGTTCCGGGTCTTCCGGCAGGCGGTGCTTCAGCCTCGTTCCGGGTCTTCCGCCACGCCGTGCTTTCAGCCCCGTTCCGCTTCCGGCGCCAGGACCTCGCGCAGCGCGGACACCGCGTGGGCCCGGTGCTCGTCGAGCCAGCGGACGGTGGCTTCCTCGTCGCCGTGGCGGAGTGCCGAGATCACGGCGCGGTGCTCCCGTATGGCCTGCTTCCGGTGCGGGGACTCGGTGTAGTAGAGGGAGCGGTACGCGTCGGTGGCGTCCCACAGCGTCGTGATGAGGCGGACCAGGCGCGGCATCCCGGACGCCTCGATCAGGGTGAAGTGGAAGAGCCGGTTCGCCGCAGCCATCGCGGCCACGTCTCCCTCGTCGGCGGCCCGCTCCACCTCGCGCTGGATCCGTTCGATCCTGCCGACCGTGCCCTCCGGCATCCGCCGCACGGCCATGCGTACCGCCTCGGTCTCCAGGAGTTCCCGGATCCGGTAGATCTCCTCCAGGTCGTCGAGGGAGAGCTCCGCGACGAAGTAGCCCCGGTGGACGTGATGGACCACGAGACCTTCGGCCTCCAGGGCCTTGAGGGCCTCCCGGAGCGGGACCCGGCTCACCTCGAAGCGTGCCGCGAGGGCTTCCTGGCGGATCGGCCCGCCGGGCCTCAGCTCGCCGGTGGTGATGGCGCGCCGCAGTTCCTCCAGGACGAACTGCTGGGCGGTCTGCGGCCGCCGCTTCTGCACCGCGCTGCTCATCGCCTGTGACCTTCCGTTCCCTCACGTCGCCGCCGGTGGATGCGGCCACCGGTGCCGACCATCTTCCTACGCACTGCCGTTCGCCGCTGAGCCCCTGTGGACAACTCGCCCCAGCTCCGACCGCACGCCGTCCGTGTGCTCACCGAGGCGCGGGGGAGCGGTGCGGTAGGAGGGCGGGGTGGCGTCGAGCCGGATCGGGTGGGCGACCTGACCGGGACCGGCCGCGGACTCGGGTACGCGCGGGGCGAGGCCCAGCCGGTCGGCGAGGTCGAAGGCGGCCGCCAGGTCGTTGATCGGCCCGCAGGGCACGCCGGCCGCGGTGAGCTCCTCGAACCAGTCTTCGGCGGTACGGGTGCCGAGCGGGCCGGCGAGGGCCTCGACCAGCTCCTCCCGGTGGGCGACCCGGGCCGTGTTCGTGGCGAAGCGGGGGTCTCCGGCCAGCTCCGGCCGGCCGAGCCGCTCGCACAGGGCCCCGAACTGCCGGTCGTTGCCCACGGCGAGGACCAGCGGCCGGTCCCGCGCCTCGAACACCTCGTACGGGGCGATGCTCGGGTGCCGGTTGCCCATCGCGCGCGGCACGACCCCCGCCCCGAGGTGGGCGGCGGCCTGGTTGGTGAGCGCCGAGAGGAGGGAGCTCAGCAGGGAGACCTCGACCCGCTGGCCCTCGCCGGTGCGCTCCCGGTGCCGCAGGGCGGCGAGCACGCCGAGGCCCGCGTGGAGGCCGGTGATGACGTCGACCAGGGCGACCCCCGCCTTCGTGCCCTGCCCGTCCGGTTCTCCGGTCATGCTCATGAGGCCGCCCATGGCCTGGACGAGCAGGTCGTAGCCCGGCAGCCGGGCGCCCTCGGCGGTGCCGAAGCCGGTCACGGAGCAGTAGACGAGCCCGGGGTTGCCCGCCCGTACGTCCTCGTATCCGAGGCCGAGCTTCTCCATCGTGCCGGGGCGGAAGTTCTCGACGAGGACGTCCGCGCGGTCCACGATCGCGCGTGCGGTGGCGAGGTCCTCGGGGTCCGTGAGGTCGAGCGCCACGGAGCGCTTGTTCCGGTTCACGCCGAGGAAGTACGTGGCCTCGCCGGCGGCGAACGGCGGGCCCCACGCGCGCGTGTCGTCGCCGGAGCCCGGTCGCTCGATCTTGATGACGTCCGCGCCCAGGTCGGCGAGGAGCATCGTCATGTACGGCCCGGCGAGCACCCGGCCGAAGTCGGCGACGACGATCCCGGAGAGGGCGCCGCTCGGCGGCGTCCCTGGTGTGCCCGGCCGATCTGCGCGCATTCCGCTGTCCCTCGCTTCTGCTTGAGCCGCCGGAGTCCGGATATTGGATCCAATCGGGACCGTACGGTTCGGACCTCGGATTTTCAATACTGGATCCAATATCCGATCTGGGGCTACGCTTCGGCTCGCCGAGTTGCCACAGTCGCCAGGAGGCCGTCCGTGAAGTCGCCGTCCACCCCCGTCCACCCCTTCGACCTGCTCGCCGTCGACGGACTCCTGACCGACGAGGAGCGGGAGATCCGGAACACCGTGCGCGCCGTCGCCGACCGCGAGCTGCGGCCGCACGTCGCCGGCTGGTTCGAGAAGGGCGAGATCCCCGCCCGCGAGCTCGCCCGCACGCTCGGCGGCATCGGCGTCCTGGGCATGCACCTGGAGGGCTACGGCTGCGCGGGCACCAACTCCGTCGCGTACGGCCTCGCCTGTCTGGAGCTGGAGGCCGTCGACTCCGGACTGCGCTCGCTCGTCTCCGTACAGGGTTCCCTCGCCATGTACGCGATCTGGAAGTACGGCTCCGAGGAGCAGAAGCAGCGCTGGCTGCCGAAGATGGCGGCGGGCGAGTACATCGGCTGCTTCGGGCTCACCGAGCCGGACGCCGGCTCTGACCCCGGCGCCATGCGGACCAACGCCAAGCGGGACGGCTCCGACTGGGTGCTCAACGGCACCAAGATGTGGATCACCAACGGTTCGGTGGCCGACGTCGCCGTCGTCTGGGCGCGGACCGAGGACGGCGTCCGCGGCTTCCTCGTCCCGGCCGGCACCCCCGGCTTCAGCGCCCCCGAGATCAAGATGAAGCTCTCGCTGCGCGCGAGCGTCACCAGCGAACTGGTCCTGGAGGACGTCCGCCTCCCCGCCGACGCGATGCTGCCCGAGGCCCGCGGCCTCTCCGGCCCGCTCGGCTGCCTCAACGAGGCGCGCTTCGGCATCGTCTTCGGGGCGCTCGGCGCCGCCCGCGACTGCCTGGAGACGGCGATCTCCTACGCCAAGGACCGGATCGTCTTCGACCGCTCCCTCGCCTCCTACCAGCTGACGCAGCAGAAGCTCGCCGACATGTCCGTCGAGCTCGGCAAGGGCATGCTCCTCGCCCTGCACCTCGGCCGGCTCAAGGACGCCGGTGCGCTCACCCCCGAGCAGGTCAGCGTCGGCAAGCTGAACAACGTCCGCGAGGCGATCGCGATCGCCCGCGAGTGCCGCACGATCCTGGGCGCCAACGGCATCACCCTGGAGTACCCGGTGCTGCGCCACGCCAACAACCTGGAGTCGGTGCTCACCTACGAGGGCACGAGCGAGGTGCACTCCCTGGTCATCGGCAAGGCGCTCACCGGCGAGCAGGCCTTCCGCTGAGCCGAGCGACCGTCCAGGTCGTTCAGCCCGCCGTCACCCGGTCGACGAACGCGTCCAGGTTGCCCGTCAGCCGGGCGACCTGCTCGTAGAGGGTGAGGGACTCCTCGTGGCGCCGGCCGCGCAGCTTCGGCTGCCGCCTGCCCCGGACGTAGAGGGAGCAGGCGAGGTCGGCGCAGAGGTAGATCCCGACGGTGTTCCCCTCGCGGCCGCGGGCCCCGGCGAGGGGCGCCACCAGGAGCGTGACGCCCGAGGATGCGTGCCCGGTCAGACAGACCTGGCACATGCTCGACTTCACGGCGCTGGTCCGGCCGGTGGCCGGGACCCGCAGGGTCACGCCGACCGGCCCGTCCGCGCGGGGCACGACCAGGTGCGCCCGCAGGGGCGCGCCGGGGTCGACCCAGCCGAGGAAGTCCAGGTCGTCCCAAGGGAGTTCGGCGAAGTCGAGGGGCAGCTTGAGTCGCGCCGCCTCGCCCTTGGTGCTGTTCACGAAGGACGAACGGATCTGCGTGTCGGTCAGTGGTTCCACTCGGTGGACCGTACACGGACCGCGGGAGGCGGGCATCCGAATATGAGGCCCGCCGGATCCGCCGGACCCTTTCAGGCCACCCAGTCCGGCAGGGCCGGGTCGGCGAAGTGACCCGGGCTGCCGTCCAGGGCCGCCGCGAGCCGCTCCGCCGCCGGTTCGTACACCTCGACGGGCAGGGTGAAGGGAATCCGCAGCCGGTGCTCGTGCGTGCCGGGGTCCACGCCGAACCGGGCGCCGCCCTCCACCCGTACCCCGTGCCGCAGGGCCCGGGCCGCGAGGGTGGAGGCGACCGGCCGGCCCAGGTCGATCCAGAGGCACATCCCGCCCGGCGGCACCGCCCAGCGCCACTCGGGCACGTGGCGGGCGAGGGCGTCGGCCAGCGCGGACCGGCGCAGCCGCAGTTCGTCCAGGCGCTGCGGCACGATCACGTCGAGGCGGTCCATCAGCGCGACCGCCACCAGCTGGTCGAGCACGGAACCGGACAGGTCGGCGGTGATCCGGACCCGGGCCAGCTCGGTCACGACGCGGGACGCGGCCCGCACCCAGCCGACCCGCAGCCCGCCCCAGCAGCTCTTGCTGAGCGAGCCGACGGAGACGATCTGCTCGCCGTCGCCCCCGCTCGCCGCCGCCGCGAAAGGCAGCGGCGCGGGCACGTCCAGGGCCATGTCCGTCAGCGTCTCGTCGACCACCAGCCAGGTCCCGGTGGCACGCGCGCACCGCGCGAGCTCCCGGCGCTGCTCCGCCGGCATCAGCCGCCCGGTCGGGTTGTGGAAGTCGGGGATCAGATAGGCCAGACGCGGCGCGGTCTGCCGGAGCGCCGCGTCCACGAGCCCGGTGTCCCAGCCGGCCTCGGTCACCGGAACCGGCGTGACCCGGAGCATGCGCCCCCGCATCGCGTCGAGCGCGTTGGTGTACGAGGGGTTCTCGGCTAGCACCCGGTCGCCGGCCCGGCCGAGCAGCGAGAGCACCAGCGAGACGGCCTGCTGCGCGCCGGTCGTGACCAGGATCTGGTCCGGCAGGGTCGGCAGGCCGCGGGCCGTGTACCGATCGGCGATCGCGGCGCGCAGCGCGGGCAGCCCGTACGGGTGGTAGCCCTGCGAGCCGGCGTAGCGGGGCAGCTCCGCGGCGGCCGCCGCCAGTGCCGCGGACAGCTCGGCCTCGGGCGCGTGCGGCGCGGCGAGGGCGAGGTCGATGGTCGCCCCGGCGTCGTCCTGGAAGGCGCCGAGAACCGTGGGCGCCTGCCCGTCCGGCAGCGCGGTCCACGTACCGGCGCCGCGCCGGCTGTGCGCGTAACCGCTCTCGCGGAGCAGGTCGTACGCCCCCGTCACGGTCGTCCGGCTCACCATGAGCACCGCGGCGAGCTCACGCTCGGCCGGCAGCCGCAGGCGGAGCGCCACCCGGCCGTCGAGCAGCGCCTCCCGCACGGCCCGCGCGAGCTCCCGGTATCCGAAGCGGCCCTCCGGGGGAGGGGTGAGGAGCGATGCGAGCTGGCGGCCCGTCAGGGTTCGGTCCGCGGTGTGGACCACACGTGCCACTGCCATGCCAATCACTCCTCATTGGCTCTGCTGTCCGGGCCAATAAGCTTACAGACTCCTTTCCAGTGGCCTGGTGGCCATGTTCCACAAGGGAGAGGAGACGCCCGATGTCCGGACACTTCACCGACCGCGACGAGCGGCTGTGGCAACTGCGCGCCGAGGAGAGAGCCGCCCGGCCCCTGCCGATCGGCACCTGGCTCCGGGCGCTGCGCGCCGCGGCGAGGCGGACCAGGGCGACGCGCACCGAGACGGCCGGCGGCGCCGTGACGCCCGCCGGCCGCGCCCACTCCTGCGAACCGGCGTGACCGGCACCCTCCCGCGGGGCGGCGGCCGGGTCGTCGTCGGGGTGACCGGTTCGCTCGCCTCGCTCGCCGCCCTGCGTCACGCCACCGCCGTCGCCCGCCGAAACGGCGCCCCGCTCCTGGCGGTCCTGGCCTGGGAACCCCCGGAGGGGGAGGCGCTCTTCGCCCGGATGCCCGACCGGGCCTGGGCACGCCTGTGGGGCGAGGACGCCCGGCGGCGCCTGGAGGAGGCCCTCGCCGACGGGCTCGGCGGCGCCCCCGTGGACCTCGCCTTCGAGGCCCGGGTGGTGCGGGGCGCCCCGGCGGCCGCGCTGTGCTCGGTGGCCGACCGCCCGGGCGACCTGCTGGTCCTCGGCTCGGCGCCGGGGCGGGGCCGCTTCGCCCGGCTGCGCCGGCAGCCCGTGCTGCGCGCTGCCCTGCACCGCGCGCCCTGCCCGGTGCTGACCGTGCCGGGCCCCGCACTGCGCCCGGGGGAGGCCCGCGTCCTGCGCCGGAACGCCCGTACCCCCGCACCGGGACGGGCCACCGAGTACGGGCACAGCCCGTCAGTCCCTGGCCCGAAGGTCAGGGACTGACGGGTCGAGAGGTGCCGGAACGCCCGTAGCCGTCAGATGACCGGAGCGGACCCGGGGCCGGGCGCCGGAGTGGAGGCCGAATGCGACCCCGAACCGGACACCGAGCTCGTTGCCGAACGCGACGCCCAGCCAGACGCCGAACGCGACGCCGAGCCCGACGGGACCCGCGGTGACAGCGAGGAGAGCGACGCGTGCGGGGAGACGGCCGCCGTCGTCTGATCCCCCTGCTGCATCCCCTGCTGGTCCGGCGACTGGCTCGTGAGATCCGCCGAACCGTCGGAGGCGGGCCCCGACGCGGGGCTCGACGACTCCGTCGACGGAGACGAGTCCGTGGGGCCGGTCGAGTCGGACGGCGACGCCGGTGAGGACGTCGACGCCGAGGGGGAGAGCGTCGAGGGGCACGGCGACGGGGTCACCCCGTTGCTCGGTGTCGGGGTCTCGGTGCCCGTCACCGTCACGCACGGCACCGGCGACGACGGGGAGACCGACGGGGACGAGCTGGACGTGGACGGCGAGGAGGACGCCGACGTCGACGGGGAGACCGTGGGCGGCGGGGGAGGCGGCGGGGCCGGCCTGTCGTGCTTGCCGGTGTCGCCGTGCTTCCGCGCGAACCAGCCGTCGTCCTGGGGGTCGTACACCACGAAGACGTTCACGATCGTCACGGAGGGCGACACCACGACGACCTGCTGGGAGTTGTACCCCTGCCACGGCGTGCCGGTCGTGCGCGGCGACTTCTGCGCCACCGGGCCGGTCAGCGGATTGCCGCAGGCGCAGCGCACCCGGGGCACTCCGCGGCCGTCGACCATGACGGCCGTGCCGGCCTGGAGCACCGACTGGTAGGTGGTGGCCGCGCCGTTGCGGAATCCGTGGTTGGTCACGCGGGTGTCGACCCGGAGCTGAAGCGGGGTCAGGGAGCGGAGATAGCCGGGTACGTCGCTCGGCGAGATCCCGGCGACGCCGGCGAAAGCGGCGTTCTTCGCGGGCTCGTCGGAGAGGTAGCGCACCTGCTGTTCGACGTCGCAACTGGAGACCGACTGCGTCCCGCCGTAGAGGCCGGGCGTCGAGCCCGACATCTCCGGCACGGCCGAAGCGGTACGGGGCGGCAGCGAGGCCGGCGGGGCGGAACCGCCGTCGGCGCGTGCCGTCGACCGGGTGAACGGGTCCGGGCCGGACGCGGCGGCGTTCTGCAGGAAGACCTCGCCACCGCCGGACGCCGTCGTGCCGCTCTTGTCGTCGGGGCGGTTGGCGAGGACGACGGCCAGTGCCGCGGCCGCCACGAGCACGGCGGTGACGGAGGCGACCTTCGGGACGGAGCGCCACCAGGGGCCGCCACCGCCCTTGCCGCCGCCGCTCGGACCGGAAGCGCCGTTGCCGCCGCCGGAGCCGCCACCGCCGGGGCCACCCCCGTCACCGGAGCCGCCACCGCCGCCGGAGCCGCCGGACGAACCGCCACCCCCCGGACCGTCGTGGGGCGGTCCGGGCGGCGGTGGGGGACCGGCGCTTCCCGGGCGTGTGCTCGGGCCCGAGAGGGGGCCCGAGGGGGGACCTGCGGGGGGAACTGACGGAGGGCCGGACGGCGGGTGGGAAGTCACGTTTTTCCCTTTCTTCCGTTCCGGGCCCATTGTGTGCGCCGAACCGTGCCCGCCCGCAAGCGGAAGACGTCCGCAAGCGCGCCCTTGCCCCCGGTACTAGCGTGGGCAGGGTGATCAGTCGGCGCCCCACCTCCGCGCGGCCCGCCGCGACCCCGACCGCGCTCCCCGCCCGTGTCGTCCTCCAGTCCCTGGCCGCCGTGGTCGCAGGGTTCGTCGCGATGGGCGTCGTCGCCGGCCTCGGCCTCTGGGCCGCGGGCGCCGCCGACCTGCCCGGCGGCTTCACCGCCGTCCTCGCCGCCGTCGTCGTCATGGCCTCGGGCGGCAAGGTCGAACTCTCCGGCGACGCGGGCGCCCTCGCCGGCACCCAGGCCGAACTGACCGCCATGCCGCTCACCGTCACCCTGGTGGGCGCACTGGTCACCGGATTCTGCTTCCTGCGCCCGCTGCGCCACCACGCGGTGACCAGCACCCGCGAACTCCTGCTCCGCGCCGCGAGCGTCGTCGTCCTCTGGCTGGCCGCCCTCGCCGGCGTCTCGGCCCTCGCCCGCCACGACTTCCCCCTCACCCTCGGCGGCGGGGACTCGCAGGACTCCCTCATGGACCTCTTCGGTGACCTCCTCGACGCCACGAATCCCACGGTCGGCTTCCGCACCGACCTCGGGCCCACGCTCTTCTACGGGCTCCTCTGGATCCTCGGCCTGCTCGTCGTCGCCCTTCTCGTCTCCCGCAGGACCCCGCTGCCGCCCCGGTTCGTCCGCTACCACGAACCCGTCCGGCCCGCCGCCTTCGCGATGCTCCTGCTGCTCCTCGCGTACGTCGTCGTGGGCCTGGTCATCGGGATCGTCGTCGCGGCGACCAAGGGCCACGCCGCGAACACCCTCGCCGTCCTCCTGCTCGGCCTTCCCAACGTCACCTGGCTCGCCCTCGGCGTGGGCATCGGCGGCTCCTGGGAGGGCAGGGCCGAAGGCCCGTTCGGCCTGCCCATGCCGCAGATCCTCGACGCCGTCCTGCGGGGCAAGGGCGACAGCCCCGACCTCTCGACCGTCGACCTGTCGTCGCTCGCCGCGCAGGACGCGCGCGCGTGGTGGCTGCTTCCCGTCGCCGTCGTCCTGGTGCTCGCCGCGGCCTTCCTGGCGGCAGTCCGCTCCCCGGCCCGGATCTCGCTCTGGCAGCACTCCCTGCACCTGGGCGTCGCCTTCGCCCTCACCATGCTGGTCGCCGCACCGCTCACCCTGGTCGAGGCCCGCTTCGGCCTCTCGGTCCTCGGTATCGGCGACCTCGCCTCACTCGGCGGCGAGGTACTGCTCCGCCCGGACGTCTGGAAGACAGCCGGCTTCGCCCTCCTCTGGGGCCTGGCCCTCGGCTTCCTCGGCGGCCTCCTCGCCTCCCGGGTCCACCGCAAGGGCGAGGTCGACAGGAGCGCGTCTCCTTGATGGGCTCGGTCAGGGCCTTTCGGGCTTGCGGGCCAGGAGGCAGGCGTGCGGTCTGTTCACCAGTCCCGGAACACCGGTCGGGCCCACGCGGGCGGGGTGGGCGGCGCGACCGGTCGTGGCGGCGCGGGAGCCGGCACCGGGCCTTCGCCGGCCGTGTCGGTCAGGGCGGCGCGCAGTTCGGCGACGAACTCCAGGCACGTCCCGTACCGCTCCTCGGGCGTCTTCGCCAGAGCCCTGGCGAACACCGTGTCCGCCGCCGCCGGCAGCCCCGGCCGCACCTCCGAGAGGGGCGGCGGGGGGTCGTACTGCTGCGCCCACAGCACCGCCCAGTCGGTGTCTCGGCGGAACGGCGGCGCCCCCACCAGGGTCTCGAAGACCACGCACGCCAGACTGTAGACGTCGCACCGGCCGTCCACCGGCTTGCCCGAGATCTGCTCGGGCGCCACGTAGTCCAGCGTCCCGACGAACTCGCCCACCGTCGTGAAGCCCGTGAGCGAGAGGGACTTCTTCGTCAGTCCGAAGTCGGTGAGATAGACGTGCTCCGGGTGGTCACCGTCCGTACCCTCGGCCACCAGGATGTTGCCGGGCTTCACATCCCGGTGCACCAGGTCGTGCGCGTGCGCCGCGTCCAGGGCCGAGGCCACCTGCACCGCGATCCGGCCCGCCTTCACCGGCGGCAGCGGCCCCTCGCGGTCGAGCAGGGCCACCAGGTCCTGCCCCGCCACGTACCGCATCGCGATGTACAGCACGCCCTCCGTCTCGCCCGCCTCGAAGACCGGCACGATGTGCGGGTGGTCGATCGAGGCGGCGACCCGCGACTCGTGCGCGAAGCGTTTGCGGAAGGTGTCGTTGCGGGCCAGCTCGGGAGCCAGCAGCTTCAGCGCCACCGTCCGGTCGAGCCGCAGGTCCCGCGCCCGGTACACGACCGCCATGCCACCGCGCCCGATCTCGCCCTCCACCCGGTAGCCCGCGATCTCCTTGCCCAGCAGCCCCGAGGCCCGGCCCGCCGGGATCTCCGGGTCCCCGTGCGCGCCGCCCGCCGTCATCGGTCCTCACCCGCTGGTCCGTTCCGCCCCACGACCTGCGTCGGCGGCGGCCCGGCCGCCACCGCCGGGTCCACCTGGGGCACCACCTGCGTCGGCTCGTACCCGGGCGGCTCACCCGGCTCCCCGTCACCCGGATCCCCGTCACCCGGCTCCTCGGCCGGTGCGGGCGCGGCGACCGAAGGAGCCGCCGACGCCGCGTACGTACTGAGCCCGACGCCGTCGCAGTACACCCAGCGCTCGTGCTCCGCGTCGTACAGCCACACCGACTCGCCGTCGACGACCATGCCGACCCGCAGGCCACGGGTCCGGAGCCGGAAGGCCTCCCCGTCGAGCCGGCCCGCGCCCAGCTCCTCCGCCGCCCGCCGGTAGCGGCCGAGGGCGTCCTCGGCGCGGGCGATGAGCGGCCGGGGATCGGCCGTCCTCGTGAGCGGCCCGCCCGCCGCCGGGGGGTCGTCCGGCACGCTCACCAGGAGGCGCGCGTCGACCCACGCGGTCCAGCCGTTGGAGCACAGCACCTGCCCCCAGTCGCCGGCGCGCTCCACGAGCCGCACCGGCAGGAAGGCGTCGAGCGACGCCGTGGGCAGCCCCGGATCGGGCGCCTCCCACGCGGAGAGCCCGGAGCGCGGCACCACATGGGTGGGCCGGAAGTCCGGCAGGTACTCGGGTACGGGAACGCTCACGGCCTCACCTCCACGACGCGAACGATCGAGCCGACGCTCATGGGCCTACCTCCGCATGACGACCGGTTCGTGGCGCCGCAGCAGTCGGGCCACGAGCAGGACGAGGACGAGACAGAGCACCACCAGGACGCCCATGTCGAACAGCCAGGCCTCCGCCGTGTGCCGCATCAGCGGATCGGCGGTCTTCTCGCTCGGCGCGGTCTTCCCGATGTCGATCGTCGCGCCCATCGCCGCGAACGCCCACCGCGAGGGCACGAGCCAGGCCAGCTGCTCCAGGACGGGCGTGCCGCGCACCTTGAGCAGGGCCCCGCAGAACACCACCTGCACGATCGCCAGGAGGACGAGCAGCGGCATCGTCACCTCCTCCTTGCGGACCAGCGCCGAGACCAGCAGGCCGAGCATCATCGCCGTGAAGGCGAGCAGCGCCACCGCGAGGGTGATCTCCACGAGCGGCGGCATCAGCACGCCCTTGCCGCCGGGCACGTTCAGCGGCACGCCGATGAGGGCGACCAGGGTCAGGACCACCGCCTGCACGACCGTGATCAGACCGAGGACCACGACCTTGGAGGCGAGGTAGGCGGAGCGGGACAGGCCGACGGCTCTCTCGCGCCGGTAGATCGTGCGCTCCTTGACCAGTTCGCGCACGGCGTTCGCCGCGCCCGTGAGGACCCCGCCCACGCAGAGGATGAGCAGCACGTTCATCGTCGACTCGGGATTGAGGCTGCCCTCGGACAGGGCCCGGGCCATCGCGCCCATCACGAACGGCAGGGCGATCATGATGGCGAGGAAGGTCCGGTCGGCGGAGAGCGCCGCCGCGTACCGGCGTACGAGCGTCCGCAGCTGGGATCCCCAGCTCTGGGGCTTCGGCGGCGGTGCGGGCTCCCCCGCATCCTGGGCGGTGGGGGGCGCGGGGAGGTCGGCGCGGGCCGTCGCGTCCGCGATGTACCGGCGGTGGAAGCGGGAAGAGCGGTACTGCCCGGCCCAGTCGCGGTCCCGTTCGTTCTCGAAGGCCTCGAACGCCTCCGGCCACTGGTCGTAGCCGAAGAAACCGAGGGTGTCGGCGGGCGGCCCGTAGTACGCGACCCGGCCGCCCGGCGCGAGGACGAGCAGCCGGTCGCACACGTCGAGGCTGAGCACGCTGTGGGTGACCACGACGACCGTGCGGCCGTCGTCCGCGAGCCCGCGCAGCATGTGCATCACGGACCGGTCCATGCCCGGGTCGAGCCCGGAGGTCGGCTCGTCCAGGAAGAGCAGGGAGGGCTTGGTGAGCAGTTCGAGGGCGACGCTGACCCGCTTGCGCTGGCCGCCGGAGAGGCTGTGGATCGGCTGCTCGGCGCGCTCCACGAGCCCGAGTTCGCGGATGACCTCGTCGACCCGGGCCCGCCGTTCGGCCGCCACGGTGTCCTCGGGGAAGCGCAGCTCGGCGGCGTATCCGAGGGCCCTGCGGACGGTGAGCTGGAGGTGCAGGATGTCGTCCTGCGGGACGAGCCCGATGCGCTGGCGCAGCTCGGCGTAGTCCCGGTAGAGGTCGCGGCCGTCGTAGAGCACCGTGCCCCGGTCGGCCGGGCGCTGACCGGTGAGGGCGCCGAGGAGCGTCGACTTCCCGGCGCCGGACGGGCCGACGACCGCGAGCAGGCACTTCTGGCCCACCGGGAACGACACCTCGTCGAGGAGTGTGCGGCGCCCGTGGTCGACGGTCACCGCGAGCGAGCGGACGTCGAGGGAGACCTCTCCGGTGTCGGTGAACTCGACGAGCTGCCCGCCGAGCAGACAGAACGCGGACCGGCCGATGCCGACGATGTCCTCCGCCGTCACCCGGGCGTCGACGACGGGAGCGCCGTTGAGGAAGGTGCCGTTGTGGCTGCCGAGGTCGTGGATCCAATAGGTGCCGTCGGGGTGGGCGCGGAGCTCGGCGTGCCGCCGGGAGACGACGAGGTCGGAGACGACCACGTCGTTGTCGGGGGCACGGCCGATCCGGATGCTGTGGGTCGGCAGCGGCCGCACGGAGGTCGGCTGCCGGAAGGTGCCGGTCGCGGCCGGGTGCGCGACGGAGGAGGGCCGGAGGATCTCGTACCCGCCCACGCGTGCGGGCGCGGGGGCCGGGGCGAACGAGACGTGCGCCGGCTCCGGCGGCGGCTCGCGCGGGCGTTCCGGCGCGGCGGGAGCGGCCACGGAGTCGGAGCCCAGGGCGGCGGCCGGTGGCTCCGGCAGCGGCAGGGGCGGGGCCTCGGGCGGCTCCCGTACCACCTCGGGCGCGGGTGGGGCGTCGGGCGGTGCCTCCCGTACGGCCTCCGGGGGCGGCGGGGGCGGCAGGAGGGGCGCCGACTCCGACTCCGGTTCCGGTACGGGCTCGGGTTCCGCCGGACGCGCCGGGGCGCCGTTCGAGAGCACCGCGCGCGGCCCGTCGGCCGGATGCCCGAACCGAACGACCGTCCCGGGACCGACCTCCCGAGGCCGGGCCACCCGCAGACCGTCCGCGAAGGTGCCGTTCGTACTGCCCTCGTCCGCCAGGGTCCAGTGGCCGCCGGCGGCGCTGAGCACCGCGTGGTGCCAGGACGCCCGGGCGTCCGCGAGCACGATGTCGCTGGTGGGGTCGCGCCCGATGCGATAGACGCGGCTCGGGTTCATGAGCGTCGCGTCCCCGTCGATCTCGAGGACCAGATCGGGCGCCGCGGGCACGACGTGCCGCTCTGCCATGCGTGAATTTTATCCGCCGGTGCTGATCGCCGCCCGGGAAGAGGGCGCCGGTAAGGTGGGCGTCCGCCGCGCGAGCGGCCTTCAGGGCCTGTCCGACAGTTCCCGTCGGGCCCCGGCCCGCCCGGCACGCAGGCTCGCACCGAACGACCCGGTCTGACCCGACGCGAACTGTCGGACAGGCCCTGACGAGGAGGACGCACCCGTGCCGAAAGGTGTCACCAGGCGGCGGCCCCGTACCCGCGCGGCGCTCCTGAAAGCCGCCCTGGAGACCTTCGCGGAGCACGGCTTCCACGCGACGACCATCGAGCAGATCTGCGAGCGCGCCGGCTACACCCGCGGCGCGTACTACTCGAACTTCGCGAGCAAGGAAGAGCTCTTCCTCGCCCTCTTCGACGAGCACAGCGAGCGCACCGTACGACGCCTCGCCGAGTCCATCGACGCGCTGACCGCCGACGAGTACACCCTCACCCGGCTCGCGGAACTCGCCTCCCGCGTGGAACCGGACGAGCGGGAGTGGTACCTCGTCACCACCGAGTTCACCCTGCACGCCATCCGCGACCCGCAGGCGGCCTGGGTGCTCGCGCGGCACGACGAGCGGCTGCGGGCCGAGATCGCCCGCGGCCTCACCCTCGTCCTGCGCCGGGCCGGACGCGAACTGACCGTGGAGGCCGACCGGTTCGCCCGCCTCCTCATCGCCCTGCGCGAGGGCGGTCTCGCACAGAGCTACGTGGAGCCGGGGGAACTGCCGCCCGGCACCCTGGAACGGCAGTTCCTCGCCCCGCTCCTGGAAGCCACGACGCGCGAGATCCCCGGCCAGGGGGCCTGAGAGCCGGCGGAGCCAGACTCCTGGCCCGAGGCCGCCCGGGCCGGATCCCCGGCCCGGGGGGTATGAGCGCCGGCCGCGCGAGGTCCCCGGCCACCGGGCCCGTCGGTCAGTCGAAGAGGTCGGGGTCGGACGCGGTGATCTGGTCCCACAGCGGGCGCGCCTGGAACCAGCCGGCCAGGTGCCCGCCGATCTGCCCCCGGGTGAGGAGGGCCGTCTCGCGGTCGATGAGCTGCGGGGTTCCCGCCGCCATCGCGAGCAGCTGCGCCTGGCAGGAGCGCTCCATGGTGACGAACCACCACACGGCCTCGGCGACGGAGTGGCCGACCGTGAGCAGCCCGTGGTTCTTGAGGATGACCGCCTTGTGGTCGCCGAGGGCCTTGGCGACCCGCTCGCCCTCCTCGGCCTCGTTCACGACGCCCCGGTAGTCGTCGTAGATCCCGTGGTCCTCGAAGAACGCGCAGGCGTCCTGGGTGATCGGGTCGAGCGGGATGCCGAGGCTGGAGAAGGCCTTGCCGTGGAGGGAGTGCGAGTGCGCGGCGGCGACCGCGTCGGGGCGGGCGGCGTGGACCCGCGAGTGGATGACGAACGCGGCCCGGTTGACCGGCCGGCGCCCTTCGAGGACGTTCCCCTCGTGGTCCACCAGGATCAGGTCCGAGGCCTTGATCTGCGTGAAGCTCATGCCGAAGGGGTTGACCCAGAAGGCGTTCGGGTCGCCGGGGTCGCGGACGGTGATGTGCCCGGCGACACCCTCGGAGAAGCCGAACCTCCCGAAGATCCGGAACCCGGCGGCGAGCTGCTCCTTGCGGTGGCGGCGCTCCTCCTCGACGGACTCGAAGGTGGGCGGCAGCGGCACGATCGCCCCGTCGGGCAGCGGCCCGACGGCGGCGGCGATGGCGGGCGGCACGGTGCTCATGGCGGCTCCTCGGTGAGCGGGTACGTGCGGGTGGGGCACGGCGCGCCAAAAGATACAGAGATGTATCCGATACGACAATGCACCGGGAGCGGCCGTGGCGTACGGCTCAGGCGGGGGCCCCGAAGCGGGCCAGGTAGTGCCAGACCCTCTTCACGTCCTGCGGGTCGTACCGCCCCGAAGCGGCCGCCTCCTGCATGATCCGGGGGTCCAGCCGGCCGTCGACGGCGATCCGGGCCGCGAGCTCCACGTACGCGGGGCCCCGGAAGCCGGGGTGCCGCCGCAGCTCGTCGACCGTGACGCGGAAGCCGCCGTGCCACTCCACGGGACACGGGAGCCGTCGCGCCGCCTCCTCCACCTCCGTACCCCGGTGGCTCGGGTCCAGGACCAGTGCCTCCACGTCCCGCCCGATCACGACCGGGCCGTGGACCTGCGCCTCGATGTAGTCGTCGAGAAGATCCTGCTCGTCGGCCTCGGCGAGGGCGATCAGGCGCATCCGGGAGGCGACGCCGAAGTCGTCCGGCTCCAGGAAGCTGTCCGGGTAGCAGAAGGTCGTGCGCTCCAGGGCGGCCGGCGTGAGCCGCAGATGGGCGGAGCCGAAGCGCGGGGCGGCGCCGAAGGGGCGGCGGCGGAAGTCGAGGGCGCCGTAGACCGGGCGGGTCTCCGCCGGGGCCGCGTCGTACGCCCCGCCGAAGATCCGGCTCTCCCAGCGCCACCGGTCCCCGCCGGGGTGGGCGGTGAGGCCGCCGTTGCTCGTACCGGTGGCGAACTGGGAGCGATAGACGCCCTCGTCCGCGAGCCGGGGGAGGAAGTGCGGGTGGAAGTTGAGGGTGACCCGCAGGGCCGGATCGAGCGGATCGCCCGTGGAGCGGTCGGTGACATGGGCGAGGGCCCGCCGGGCGTGATCATGAAGGGGCGTCATCGGGGCAGTGTGCCGGAGCGGTGGGGGTTGCGGCCCGTGGTTTTCGGTGGCTACGGTCAGGGCCGCGGGGAAAGCGCTTTCCCGCTGCCCGCCCCCGTCCCGTACCGCACCTGGAGCGCACCGCGTGGCCACCGCCGACGTCCTGATCCACACCCGTACGGCGGGATACCGCCACGACTCGATCCCCGCCGGTGCCACCGCCCTCGCCGAGCTGGCGCACGAGCTCGGACGGACGGCCGAGATCACCGAGGACCCGGGCCTCTTCACCCCCGAGCGGCTCGGCCGGTGCGCCGTCGTCGTCCTGCTGTCCACGACCGGGAACATCCTGACACCCGAGGGGCGCACCGCCATCGAGGCGTACCTCCGGGGCGGCGGCTCGCTCCTCGCCGTCCACGCCGCCGCCAACGCCGAACCGGACTGGCCCTTCTACGGCGAGCTGCTCGGCACCCGGTTCGACGGCCACCCCGAGATCCAGCCGGGCCGCGTCCTCGTGGACGCCCACGACCACCCGGCGACCGCCCCGCTCCCGGACCGCTGGGCCTGGACCGACGAGTGGTACAACTTCACCTCCGCCCCCCGGGCCGCCGGCGTACGGATCCTGGCCCGCGCCGACGAGTCCGCCTACCGGGGCGGCACCCATGGGGACGACCACCCGCTCGTGTGGTGCCGCGAGGTGGACCGGGGACGCTTCTTCTTCACGGCTCTCGGGCACACGGCGGAGGCGTACGGCGACCCGGCGTTCCGCGCCCACCTCTCCGGCGCCCTGACCTGGCTGACCGCCTGAGCCCGGCCCACCCGAGCGCGGCGGGACGCTCACCCAGCCGCCCAGCCGCCCAGCCGCCCAGCCGCCCAGCCGCCCAGCCGCCCAGCCGCCCAGCCGCCCAGCCGCCCAGCCGCCCAGCCGCCCAGCCGCCCAGCCGCCCAGCCGCCCCGCCGCCCCGCCGGACTCGGGCGGGACGGTCACCCCACCGCCCCGTCCCTGTTGCGCCGACGCCCAGGGAGCGGGAGGTTGCAGACGGGGGCCGATGGCAGGAGGAGACACGTCATGGGCATCGCCACCGTGAACCCCGCGACCGGCGAGACGCTGCGTACCTACGAGGCCCACGGGCCCGAGGAGGTCGAGCGGCGCGTCGCCGCCGCGCACGACGCGTACCGTCAGTACCGCACCACCTCCTTCGCCGAACGCGCCCGGCTGATGCGCGCCGCCGCGACCCTCCTCGACGAGGACACCGAGGACATCGCGCGCACCATGACCACCGAGATGGGCAAGCCGATCGCCGCCTCCCGCGCCGAGGCCGGCAAGTGCGCCAAGGCCATGCGCTGGTACGCCAAGCACGCCGAGGAGCTGCTCGCCGACGAACAGCCGGCCGAGAGCGACGTCCAGGACTCCGGCGCCGACGTGGCCCGGGTCCACTACCGGCCCCTCGGCCCGATCCTCGCCGTCATGCCGTGGAACTTCCCGCTCTGGCAGGTGATCCGCTTCGCCGCGCCGGCGCTCATGGCGGGCAACACCGGGCTCCTCAAACACGCCTCCAACGTGCCGAGGACCGCGCTCTACCTGGGCGATCTCTTCCGCCGCGCCGGCTACCCCGACGGCTGCTTCCAGACCCTCCTCATCGGCTCCCGCGAGGTCGAGGGCGTCCTCCGGGACCCCCGGGTGGTGGCCGCCACCCTCACCGGCAGCGAACCGGCGGGCCGGGCCGTCGCCGCGGTCGCGGGCGACGAGGTGAAGAAGACTGTCCTGGAGCTCGGCGGCAGCGACCCGTTCATCGTCATGCCCTCCGCCGACATCGTCGGCGCCGTGAAGACCGCCGTCACCGCGCGCGTGCAGAACAACGGCCAGTCCTGCATCGCCGCCAAGCGGTTCATCGTCCACCACGACGTGTACGACGACTTCTCGGAGCGCTTCACCGCCGCCATGAACGCCCTCACCGTCGGCGACCCCCTCGACGAGTCCACCGACGTCGGCCCCCTCGCCACCGAGCAGGGCCGCACCGACCTGGAGGCACTCGTCGACGACGCCGTGGAGCGAGGCGCCACCGTCCTCTGCGGCGGGCGCCGCCCCGAGGAGGAGGCGCTCCGGAACGGCTGGTACTACCGGCCCACCGTCCTCACCGGGATCACCCCGGAGATGCGGATCCACCTGGAGGAGGCCTTCGGCCCGGTCGCCACGGTCTACCCGGTCAGCGACATCGAGGAGGCCGTCGCCGTCGCCAACGACTCGCCGTTCGGCCTCAGTTCCAACGTCTGGACGCGCTCCCCGGAGGACGTCGCGTTCTTCGTCCGCGACCTGGAGGCGGGCGGCGTCTTCGTCAACGGCATGACGGCCTCGCACCCGGCGCTCCCCTTCGGCGGGATCAAGCGCTCGGGATACGGGAGGGAGCTCTCAGGCCACGGCATCCGCGAGTTCTGCAACGCGACGACGGTCTGGCAGCGCGCCTGAGCGCCGGGGGACGCGGGCTCACCCCCGCGTCCACTCCGACAGCTGCTCCGCCGGCCAGGTGTTGATCACCCGGTCCGCCGGGACCCCGCACTCCTCGGCCCGCGCGCAGCCCAGGATCTGCCACTCCAGCTGACCGGGCGCGTGGGCGTCCGTGTCGACGGCGAAGTAGGTGCCCGCCGCGACGGCCAGGCGCAGCAGCCGGCGCGGCGGATCGAGGCGCTCCGGGCGGCTGTTGATCTCCACCGCCGTGCCCGACTCGGCGCAGGCGGCGAAGACGCGCTCCGCGTCGAACTCGGACTCCGGCCGCAGCCGACCGCCCGCCACGAGCCGGCCGGTGCAGTGCCCGAGCACGTCCATCAGCGGGTCGCGCACCGCCCGTTCGAGACGTCGGGTCATCGACCGGGCGTCCATCCGGAGCTTCGAGTGCACCGAACCGACCACCAGGTCCAGGCGCGCGAGCAGCTCCGGCTCCTGGTCGAGCGAGCCGTCCTCCAGGATGTCGCACTCGATCCCGGTCAGGAGCCGGAAGGGCGCCCACTCCTCGTTGAGCCGCGCCACCACGTCCAGTTGCTCCCGCAGACGCTCCGGGGACAGACCCCGCGCCACCGTGAGCCGCGGCGAGTGGTCGGTGAGGACCGCCCACTCGTGTCCGAGCGCCGCCGCCGCGCGCCCCATGTCCTCGATCGTGGCGCCCCCGTCGGACCAGTCCGAGTGCAGATGGCAGTCGCCGCGCAGGGCCGCCCGCAGCGCCTGGCCGCCGTGGCCGTCCGACTCCGCCGGGCCCAGCGAGGTCTCCAGCTCCTCCTCCAGGTGCGCCAGGTACTCCGGCACCCGGCCCTCCAGGGCCTCGCGCACCACCGCCGCCGTCTTCGGGCCGACGCCCTTGAGGGACTCCAGGGTGCCGTCCGCCGCGCGCCGGGCCGCCTCGCCCTCCGGCAGGGCACCGACGGCGGCGGAGGCGGTACGGAAGGCGCGTGCCCGGTATCCGGGCGCCTGGGCGCGTTCCAGCAGGAACGCGATGCGGTTCAGGGCGGCGACAGGGTCCACGGCGACCTCCTCAGCCGCCGCCGGGGGCGGATTCGGCCGCCACCGGCGCGGGCCCGATCTCGCACCACACCGCCTTGCCCTCACCGCGCGGCTCCACGCCCCACCGGGAGGCAAGCGCGTCGATCAGGAGCATTCCCCGGCCCGAGGTGGCGGCCTCGCCGGGGGTACGCCGCCGGGGCCAGGCGCTCGACCGGTCCTGCACCGAGAGCCGGACCCGCCTCACCGGCTCGGGCAGCACCTCCAGGGTCAGCACCGCCCCGCCCTCGGTGTGCAGCAGCACGTTCACGAGGAGCTCGCCCGTCAGCAGCTCGGCGTCGTCGACGAGTTCCGGCATGCCCCAGTCGCGGAGCGCCTGCCCGACCGCCGCGCGCGCGTCCGAGAGGCCCTGCGGGTCGGCCTGGTGGATGTACTGGTGGATGCGCGGCGCCCGGGGCGTGCCCGGGTCCGGGCTGCGCCGCAGCACGAGGAGCGCCACGTCGTCGCCCGAACCCCACCGCTCCCAGAGGCGCTCGGAGAGGTGGTCGGCGAGCGCCTCCGCCTGCGGCGGGCCGCTGCTGATCGCCTCCGAGAGCGCGGCGAGACCGGACTCGATGTCCGAGCCGGGCTGCTCGACGAGCCCGTCCGTGCAGAGCACCAGCGTCTCGCCGGGCACGAGGTCGAGCCGGGTCTCCGGGAACTCCTCGTCGCCGAACACGGTCGCCAGACCCAGCGGGAGCCCACCCCGCAGCTTGGGCTGTCCGACCCGGCCGTCGGTGTGCCGGATCAGCGGACCGAGGTGCCCGGCCCGTACGGCGCGCAGGGTGCCGCTCGCCAGGTCCACCTGCGCGTACGTACAGGTCGCGAAGCGGTTGGTGTCCAGCTCGGCGAGGAACCGCGAGGCCCGGGCGAGGACCGTCGACGGGGCGTGCCCCTCGCCCGCGTACGCCCGCAGCGCGATCCGCAGCTGCCCCATGATGGCGGCGGCGTGCGTGTCGTGGCCCTGGACGTCGCCGACGACGATCCCGACCCGGCCGCGGGGCAGCGGGATCACGTCGTACCAGTCGCCGCCGACCTGCCGACCGCTCCAGGCCGCGTGGTAGCGGACGGCGATGTCGCCGCCGGTGAACTGGGGGATCCGGCGCGGCAGCATCGTCGCCTGGAGCCCGGTCGCCAGCTCCCGCTCCTCGTCGAAGAGGATCGCCCGCTGGAGGGACTGGGCGACGATCGCCGCGAGACCCAGCGCGAGGTTCCGCTCGTCGGCGTTGAACGAGGTGCGGCCCCGGTAGAAGAGGGCCATGCCGCCCAGCGAACGCGCCTGCGCCACCAGCGGGAGGTAGCAGGCGGCCCGGAACTCCAGGTGTGCCAGGTAGGGCGCGAGCTCGGGGAAGTCCCGCCCGAGCGACGGGAACGAGGAGACGAACCGGGGCCGACCGCTCAGCACCGTCTCGGCCAGCGGCAGTTTCCGGTCGAGGCGACGGCTCCGGAAGTCGTTGAGGACGTCGAGGGATTCGCCGCTGAGCGCGATGATGTTGAGCGAGCCGTTCTCGACGAGGCCGAGCGCGAGACCGTCCGCGCCGAGCCGGGCGAGGCCGCCCGGACCGGTCAGGGCGGCCGTCACGTCGTCCACGGTCACCGCGCGCGACAGCGCGTTCGTCGTCCGCTCGACGATGTTCGTCTGGACCTCGCGCCGCTTCTCCAGCTCCTGGACGAAGGCGAAGTGAGCGACCTCGGCGGTCGTGTCCCGCACGACACCGACGATCCGCCGGGCGCGCCCGTCCGGTGAACGCAGGATCCGCGCCTGCACGTGCGTCCAGTGGGGTGAGCCGTCGGCCTGCGGGATGGGGAAGTGCGCCGTGTACGAGACCGCGCCGCCGCGTACGGCCTGCCGTACGACGTCATCCAGCTTGACCCGCTCGTCGGGGGCCAGGCGTGTCACGATCGACTCCGGTCGCCCGTCGAAGGTGTCCGGGGCCACGCCGAAGACCAGCAGCCCGGACTCGTCGACATCGATGGTGCCCGTGTCGAGATCCCAGTCGAAGCTGCCGGTCCGGTTCATGGCGAGCCACTCGGCGGGCCCGATCTCGCCACCGTGCGTACGCCGGTCGTCATCGGTCATCCTCCCCATTGTCGAACCCGTACCCCCCGGACGCCATGGCGGTGACACGGCGTGGCGCGAGTTCGCCGCGAAGGCACGGGCCGGACGGGGCGGCCGGCACGGGGCCGGAACGGATCGAACCGGGCCGGACCGGGACGGACCGGGGCGGACAGGAGACGGCGACGCCGGTGGGCGGGGCCGGACCGGTGACGGCGACGCCGGTGGGCCGGGCCGAACCGGACAGGGCAAGGCCGTTCGACAGGTCCGGACCGGCCAGGCCCGAGGCCGTTCAGAGGGCCGGACCGGACGGGCCGAGGCCGGTCGACCGGGCCGGACCGGTGGTCGGGGCGGGCGGCGGAACCTCCCCCGCCCGCCCCGGGGCAGAATGGGCCGGTGCAGCCGCCCTACCGTGTTCTCGGTCCGTGCCAGGCCTTCCGTACCGACGACGGGACGGAGGCCGCCCTGAGCGGTGCCAGGCTCCGCGCCCTGCTCACCGCGCTCGCCGCGGCCGGTGGGCGTGCGGTGGGCCCGGGCGCGCTGATCGACCAGGTCTGGGCCGACGGCGACCCGGCCGACGACCAGGACCGTACGCCCGCCCTCCAGGCCCTCGTCGGCCGCCTGCGCCGGGCCCTCGGCCGGGAGGCCGTGGTCTCGGCCCCGGGCGGCGGCTACCGGCTGGCCGCCGACCCGGACGCCGTCGACCTGCACCGCTTCGAGCGGCTCGCCGCCGAAGGCGCCGCCGCCCTCGCCGCCGGCGACGCCGAGCGGGCGGCCACGCTCCTCGACGAGGCCCTGGAACTCTGGCACGGCCCCGCGCTCGCGGATCTGCCCGGCCGGGACACCGACCCCCTGGTCGTACGGGTCGAGCAGCGGCACACGCAGGCGCGGCGCGACCGGCTCGCAGCCGACCTGGCACTGGGGCGGGCCGGAGCGGTGCTCGCGCCCCTCGCCGCGCTCGCCGCCGGACAGCCGCTCGACGAGCCGCTCCAGGCCCTGCGGATCCGTGCCCTGCGGGCGGCGGGCCGCCCCGCCGAGGCCCTCGCGGCGTACGAGCAGGTCCGCGCGGCCCTCGCCGACCGGCTGGGCACGGACCCCGGGCCGGAACTGCGCTCCCTGCACGCCGAACTCCTCACGGAGGACGGCCCCGTACCGCCCGTCACGACCGGCCGGCCGGCCGGTCTGCCCGCCCGGCTGACCTCGTTCATCGGCCGCGCCGGCGAACTGGGCTCGCTCGCCGCCGCCTGGGACGGGCGGCGGCTCGTCACCCTCACCGGGCCGGGCGGCGTCGGCAAGACGCGGCTCGCCCTGGAGGCGGCCGGGACGTACGAGGGTCCCGTCCACCTCGCCGAACTCGCCTCCGTACGCGAGGAGTCCACGGTCGCCGCCGCCGTCCTCACCGCGCTCGGGGCCCGCGAGACCCAGCTCTGGCACACGCCGTCCGTCGCCCCGGCCGTCCCGAAGGACCGTTTCGCGGGCCTCGTCGAGCACTGTGCCGGACGCCGGATGCTGCTGGTCCTCGACAACTGCGAGCACGTCGTCGCCGAGGCGGCGGAGCTCGCGCAGGCGCTCCTCACGCGCTGCCCGGGCGTGACCGTCCTCGCGACGAGCCGGGAGCCCCTGGGGGTGCCGGGCGAGGAGGTACGGCCGCTGGGGCCGCTGCCCGTGGACATGGCGCTGCGGCTCCTGGGGGAGCGGGGCGCGGCCGCGCGTCCGGGCTTCGAGGTGACGGAGGACGCGGAGGCGGCGGAGGAGATCTGCCGTCGGCTCGACGGGCTGCCGCTGGCGATCGAGCTGGCGGCGGCGCGGCTGCGGATGCTGTCGGCACGGCAGATCGCGGACCGGCTCGACGACCGTTTCCGGCTGCTGACCTCGGGCGCGCGGACGGTGCTGCCCCGTCAGCAGACCCTGCGGGCGGTGGTGGACTGGTCGTGGGAGCTCCTCGACCAGGCGGAGCGGGCGGTGCTGCGGCGGCTCGCGGCGTTCACGGGCGGCTGCGACCTGGCGGCGGCGGAGGCGGTGTGCGCGGACGGCGCGGGTACGGCTGCGCCGGGCGCCGAGGTGGAGGAGGCGCCGGACGCCCACCCGCCCGACGTACTGGACCTGCTGGGTGCCCTTGTCGACAAGTCGCTCGTGGTGGCGGCGCCGGACGGCGGCGCGATGCGGTTCCGGCTCCTGGAGACCGTGGCCGAGTACGCGGGGGAGCGGCTGGACGAGGCAGGTGAGCGGGCGGCGGCCGAGCGACGCCATCTCACGTACTACCGGGAGCTCGCCCGCCGTACCGACCCCGAACTGCGCGGTCCCGGACAGCTCGCCGCCATCGCACGCTTCGAGCGGGAGCACGACAACCTGCGCGGCGCCCTCCGGACGGCCGTGGCGCTCGGCGACGAGCAGGAGGTGCTCTGTCTCGTCCACGCGCTCAGCTGGTTCTGGCAGCTCCGCAACCACCAGGTCGACGCCAGGACCTGGGCCGTCGAGGCCGGCCGGCTCGGACCCGACCCCTTCGCGGAGCCCGTCCGCCCCGCCGAACCGCTCGAAGGACGGTGCGTGGACGTGCCGCCGCCGTGGACCGGCGAGCGGCTGTGGGAGGCCCGGCGCGGCGGCCGGCTGTACGCCCTCGCGACCGAGGGCGGCGAGGGTGCGACCGCCCTCGAACGGCCCGAGACCCGCGCCCGGCTGGCCGCCCTGGTCGCCGCGTACCGCCCCGGCCTCCCGCAGACCTGCCGTCAGCCGGGCACGATGTGGTACTTCGCCCGGCTCATGACCGGAGAGCTCGCGGGCCTCGACGAGACGCTCACCCTGATCGTCGACGACTGCCGCGGCCACGGCCCCGGCTGGGACCTGGGCTTCGGCCTCCTCATGCGGGCCAAGCTCGCCGGCCACGGCGGCGACGCCGCCGAGGCGCTCGCCCTCTTCGAGGCCGCCGGGGACTCCTGGGGGATCGCGGAGGCCCTCGCCGCCCGGGGCGAGGCCTACGAGCGCGAGGGCCGGCTCGCCGAGGCCGCCGCCGACTTCGAGCGGGCCACCGAGGCCGCCGCCCGCGTCGGCGCGCGCTCCCAGGTGCCCGTCTTCACCGCGCGCCTCGCGGCCGTACGGCTCCGGCTCGCCCCGGCGGGGGACGCGGCGGCCGAACGGCTGCTGTCCGAAGCCGCCGACGAGGCCGGGCAGTGGGGCGCCGAGGCCGCCGGCACGGGCCGGCTGCTGCTCGCCCAGCACTACGGCCACACCGGGCGCACCGGCCTCGCCCGCGCGCAGCTCTCCCTCCTGGAGGAGGAGTTCGGGAACGTCACCCCGGCGCTCTTCTGGGGGCTCGTCGGAGGGACGTGGGCGTGGCTCGACTGCCTCGACGGCGCCTACGACCAGGCCCTGTCACGCCTCGCCCGGGCCGTCGTGGACGTGGAGACCCTCGCCCACCTCGTCGCCCCGCACCTCGTCGTCGCCCAGTTCGGTACCGCCGCCTGGGCCCGTGGCGGACGCGGCGCACCGGGCGACGCCGAGACCGGGGCCCGGCTCCTCGGCGCGTACGACGCCCACGCCGGCTCCGACAACGGCGGGGGTTTCCGTCCGTTCACCCCGCAGACCGAGGCCGCGATCCGCACCCGGGCCGAGGCCGTGCTCCGTGCGGCCCTGCCCCCGGAGGCGTACACCCGCCACCACGCGGAGGGCGCCGCCCTCTCCCTCAGGGCGGCAGCCGCCCTGGTCCGCGACGCCGAGGGCGTCGGCGGGCCGAGCGCTCCGGGACGCGGGGGACCTCACCCGGAGGACGTCGGCTAGCCGAGCGACAGGCGCTCGCGTGCCTCCGCCAGGTCCTCCGGGGTCGGCGCGTCGTCCTGGGTGAGGCGGCGGCGCCAGTACCCGGTGAAGTGCACCGAGCGCCGGTCGACGCCCCGCTCCTCCACGAGGTGCCGCCGCAGCGCGCGCACGGCGGAGGCCTCACCCGCGAGCCAGGCGTACGGCCGGCCGGGCGGCAGGGCGTCCGACCGTACGGCCTCGGCCGGCGAGTCGTCGTCGCGCAGGTGGCGCACGGTCAGGTCACCGGCCGTCGGCAGCGGCTGCTCCTCGGCCGCGTCGGGGACCTGGACGTACGCGAGGGCCCGCTGCCCGGGCGGCAGCGCGGCGACGACCGTCGCGAGCGCGGGGAGCGCGCACGCGTCGGCGTACAGGAGCGTCCAGTCGCCCGCGCCCGGATCGACGGGGACCGTGAACGCAGCCGACGGGCCGAACATGCCCAGCACGTCCCCGGGCCGTGCCGACCGCGCCCAGCGGGTCGCGGGACCCGCGTCCTCGCCCTCCCCGTGGAGGAAGAAGTCGATGTCGACGGTCCCGGCCACCGGATCGTGCGCCCGGAGGGTGTAGCTCCGCATCCAGGGGCGTTCTGCCTCGGGGAGGGCCGCGTAGGCCCCGTACCAGCGCATCACGTCGCCGTCGGGCTCGGGCACCGGCAGTACGGGCTCCGCCCGCCCCGGCCGGGGGAAGAACAGCTTGACCTGCTGGTCGGGGCCCGCGAGGACGAAGCCGTCGAGGCTCGGGCCGCCGAGGGTGATCCGGCGCATGCGCGGGGTCACCGGACGGACGGCGGTCACCCGCAGGCGGTGCAGGGGCAGGGGCTGGGACATCGACGACTCCTCGGGTGGGCGCGGGCTGGGCGGCCCACCTTCCCGGGGCCGGTCGACACGCCGCCGACAGCCCGTCGACACGGGGTGACCGGCGCCCGGCTGCGGTGGACAGTCCGCCGGGCGGCAGCGACCCGCACCTCGGCCCGAGGGCAGTCCGTCGACCCGCCGTGACCGCCGCCCTGCCCCGGCGTACGGCCCCGGCGGCGGCCCCGGATGCGGTCACGGGGACCGGACACGAGAATGGCGAGTGCCGGACGAACACGTAGGAGGCGGCATGAACGCTGAGCCCGACAAGACGTCCCTGGGGGACTTCCCGACGCCCGACCGGCTGCTGCACGCCGGTTCGGAGGGCGAGTTCACGGCGGAGGACCTGGTCCTCGCCTCCGGCCGTGACGTGAATCCGAAGAGCCTCGCCTGGGCGGAACGCCGCATGGCGGAGAAGGGACGCGCGTCGATGGACGAGCTCCTGCCGTAGGACCTGTCCGGCCTTCGGGCCGGTTCTCGCCCATCCCCTCTCGCAGGCCCCGGATCGGTCGCACCGAACCGGGGCCCCGGGCGTCCTGGTCGGTCCCGAGGCTTCCGCATTTATGGAACACGTTCTACCGTGGCCGCCGTCGCGCGTCGCACCGCACGAGGGCGCCGCCGACGCCGCAGGACGCCGCCACGGGAGGACGCCATGCACCTCGAGTACACGCCCGCACAGAACAGCCTGCGCGCCGAGCTGCGGGCGTACTTCGCCGAGCTGGTCCCGGACGACGTCCACACCCGGTACGGGGACCCGGCCGCCCAGAAGCGCTTCTACCGCGAGACCGTGCGCCGCCTCGGCGCCGACGGCTGGCTCGGCGTCGGCTGGCCCACCGAGTTCGGCGGACGGGGGCTGACCCCCATGGAGCAGTTCATCTTCTTCGACGAGGCCGCGCAGGCCGGCGTGCCACTGCCCCTGATGGCGCTGAACACCGTCGGCCCGACGATCATGAAGTTCGGCACGGACGAGCAGAAGGCGTACTTCCTGCCCCGGATCCTCTCCGGCGAGATCGACTTCGCCATCGGCTACAGCGAGCCCGACGCGGGCACCGACCTGGCCGCCCTGAAGACCCGCGCGGTGCGGGAGGGGGACACGTACGTCGTCAACGGCCAGAAGATCTGGACGACGAACGGCGACACCGCCGACTGGGTCTGGCTCGCCGTCCGCACCGACCCCGACGCGCCGCCGCACAAGGGCATCACCATGCTCCTCGTGCCGACGAGCGACCCCGGCTACTCCTGCACGATCATCAACACCCTCGCCTCGCACGACACCACCGCGAGCTACTACGACGACGTCCGCGTCCCGGTCTCCCGCCGCGTCGGCGAGGAGAACAAGGGCTGGCGGCTCATCACCAACCAGCTCAACCACGAGCGCGTCACCCTCGCCGCGCACGGCACCATGGCGATCCGCGCCCTCCACGACGTCCAGCGCTGGGCCGCCGCCACCCCGCTCTCCGACGGCCGGCGCGTCATCGACCTGTCCTGGGTCCGCCGCACCCTGGCCCGCACCCACGCCCGTCTCGACGCGATGAAGCTCCTCAACTGGCAGATGGTGAGCGCCGTCCAGCACGGCACCCTCACCCCCCAGGACGCCTCCGCCGTCAAGGTGTACGGCTCCGAGGCCCGTCGCGACGCCTACGCCGCCCTCATGGAGGTGGTCGGCTCCGCCGGCGCCCTCAAGGAAGGCTCGGCCGGCGCCGTCCTCCACGGCGAACTCGAACGCGGCTACCGCTCGGCCGTCATCTTCACCTTCGGCGGCGGCAACAACGAGATCCAGCGCGAGATCATCTCCTGGATCGGCCTCGGCATGCCCCGCGTCCGCCGCTGACGCCCCGCCCCTTCACCGCCCGGGGACGCGTCCGTGGTCCGTGGCGTACGCCGTGAACACGTCCTCGGGCGGCCCGCCCGTGCGCAGGAAGCGCTCGTCGAGCACGGTGGCCAGGTCGTCGAGCGCCGTGCGCAGGACCGACGCGGCCAGCCGGACGTCCGGATGGCCCGCCCGCTCCGCCCGGTCCGCCAGGCCGAAGGCGTGGCCGAGCTGCCCGGCCAGGGCGATGTTCTCGTCCCCGTCGTAGAAGTAGTACGACTCGGCGTACTGCAGGAAGTCGACGGTCACGGTCGAGAACGCCGAGGCGAGACCGTCGAGGAGCGCGGCGCCCCCGGCGGAGTCGAGGGACCCGGCCGTAAGACGGCTGCGGCGCACATGGGAGAGCCGCAGCGCCAGCGCCCTGCGGCGCGCGAGGGCCGGATAGATGCCGAGGACCCAGGCGACGGTCGCCGACAGCAGGGCGAAGCCCACCAGGGCCTCCAGCGGCGCGAGCATCCGCAGCCACCCCGAGGCCGGCGCGATGTCGCCGAGACCGAGGGTGGCCAGGGTGACCAGGGAGACGTACAGCGCGTCGAGCGGGCCCGCGTGCTCGCCGGGGTCGAGCCCCGTGGCGTACGAGAAGTCCTCCGGCATGTGGGGCCAGTAGATGAGCGCCCAGCCGACGGAGAGGACGAACGCCCACACCGTGACGACCGCCATCATGCCGACCGGCCCCGCGAGACCGACGGGCCGCCAGCGCGCCCCGCGATGGGCCGACAGCCGCCACACGCCCCGCATCACCAGCCGGCTCAGCCCGCCGTGCCGGGTGGGGTGCCAGATCGTGTGGAAGACGTCCCGCAGGATGAAGAGGATCAACGCCGCTCCCGCGAGGACGGGCAGCCACGTCATCCCGGCACCCCGCGCGGCTCCGAGAGCGCCGCGGCGGCCTCGTACAGGTCGGTGGTCGTGACCCGGGACATGCTTCGAGCATGCGCGGCCGGGCGCCGCCCCGCACGGGGACGGTGGTCGGCCCCGCCGGCGCGGGTCACCCTGGGCGGATGCCGGACACAGAGCTCGTGGACGTCGTCGTGGTGCCGCTCGGCGCGGAGCACGCCGACGCGGTCGTCGTGATCTACCGGGCCGGCGTCGACGAGGGCGACGCCACCTTCGAGACCTCCGCCCCCACCTGGGAGGAGTTCGACGCGGCCAAGCTGCCCGCGCACCGCTTCGCGGCCCCTGCGGCCCCTGCTCGGGACCTGCGGGACCTGCGGCACCTGCGGCGCCTGCTGGACCCGGCCGAGCCCGGGTCAGGCGGTCGGCGCCCGTGCGAGGAGGGCGCGGCGGCCCGGGACCCCTGGCTTTCCGGACGTGTCCTGACCGGTTCCCAGGGGCCCGTTCCGGCGTAGCCTGAGCGCCATGAGGCAGGACGCCGATCCCGGGCTCTTCGGGCCCCGTTCCGTGACGTGGCAGCTGCACAGCGACCCGGTGATGTGGATCGCCGGCGTCCGGGCCCTCTGGCTCCAGGCGCTGCACCCCGTCGCCGTCCGCGGCGTCATGATCAACAGCAGTTTCCGGGAGGACCCCTGGGGCCGGCTGATGCGGACCGCGAACTTCGTCGGGACCCTCAGCTACGGGACCACCGAGGCCGCCGAGGCGGCCGGCGCCCGCGTCCGCCGGATCCACCGGCTGCTCGGCGTCGACGATCCCGAACTGCTGCTCTGGGTCCACTGCGCCGAGACCGACTCGTACCTCTCCGTCGCGCGCCGCTCCGGGATCCCGCTCACCGACGCCCGCGCCGACCGGTACGTCGAGGAGCACCGCACCTCCGCCCGGCTCGTCGGCCTCGACCCGGACGCCGTCCCGGCGTCCACCGCCGAGCTCGCCGCCTACTTTGACGCCGTCCGCCCCGGCCTCGCCGCCGGGCCGGACGCCCGGACCGTCGAGGACTTCCTGCGCCGCCCGCCCGTCAAACCCGCTCTCGTACCGGCGCGCGAGGTGATCTGGCGGCGCGTCGCAGCACTCGCGTACGACACCCTGCCTCCCTACGCCCACGCGCTCTACGGCCGCCCCGCCCCGCCGCCGGAGACCGTCACCCGCCGGCTCGTCGCGACGGCCAACCTCCTGCGCCGCGTCCCCGCCCGGCTGCGCTGGCGACTGCCGCCGCGGCACATCCTGCGCGCCATGGACCGGCTCGGCCCGGAGACCCGGCCCGACCCGTACGCGTACCCCGCCCCGTATTCACTGTCCGACCCGGCGTCCATACTGGGGGAGCCGAGGAGGCAGTACGGAATCGACGGGGGCGGCAGCAGGCGATGGGGGACTCCAGACTGATCCAGGGCCGGTACCGCCTGCACGAGGTCATCGGTCGCGGCGGCATGGGCGAGGTGTGGCGCGCCACCGACGAGGCGCTCGGGCGCGGCGTCGCCGTGAAGTGCCTCAAACCGCTCGGACCGCAGCAGGACCCGCAGGTCCTCACGGTGGTGCGCGAGCGCTTCCGCCGCGAGGCCCGGGTGGCGGCGGCGCTCCAGCACCGGGGCATCACCGTCGTGCACGACTTCGGCGAGGACGACGGCGTGCTGTTCCTCGTCATGGAGCTCCTGGAGGGGCGCAACCTCAGCCAGCTCCTCGTCTCCAACGACCAGCAACCGCTGCCCGTCCAGGACGTCGTGGAGATCGCCGACCAGGTCGCCGACGCCCTCGCGTACACGCACCGGCAGGGCATCGTCCACCGCGACCTGAAGCCCGCGAACATCATGCGGCTGCGGGACGGCACGGTGAAGATCTGCGACTTCGGGATAGCGCGACTCGGCGCCGACATGGGGTTCACCTCCAAGCTCACCGGCACCGGCATCGCCATGGGCACGCCCCACTACATGTCCCCGGAGCAGATCGGTGGCGGTGGCGAGATCGACCACCGCAGCGACCTCTACTCGCTGGGGTGCGTGCTGTACGAGCTGGCCACCGGCGCCCCGCCGTTCGACCTCGGCGACTCCTGGGCCATCCTCATCGGTCACCGGGACACGGTGCCGACCCCGCCGCGCGCGCTCCGCGCCGAGCTGCCCGACTACTTCGACCGGATCGTCGTCGAGCTGCTCGCCAAGGCCCCGGAGGAGCGGCCGTCCGACGCGGGCGACCTGCGCCGCCGGATCGTCGCGGGCCGCTACAACCCGGCCCCGTTCGCGTCGCCCGACGGCACGCCCGTGCTCCCCGCCCTGCCCGTGACCGTGCCCATGCCCGTGCCGGTGGCCGAGGAGCCGGCCCCCGCGCCCGCGTGGGTCCGGGGGATGACGGGCGGTCACCGCCCGGCGGCCGTCACCGGACCCCGACCGCTCGGCCACGATCCCGCGGCGGCCGTCCTCACCACCGAATGGACCACGGCGGCACCCGGCACCGCACCGGCGCCCGCCCCCGCGCCCCCGGCGGAGCTGGTCGCGGTGCTCGCCGGCCGCTTCCGGGCCGGGATGGGCCTCGGCCGGCTCGGCCGCTGGGACGAGGCCGAGTCCGTGCACCGCTCCGTCGCCCGGGACCGCGCGCGGACCCTCGGCGAGGACCACCCCGACACCCTGACCAGCCACTACGAGGTCGGCTTCGCCCTCGCCCGGCTCGACCGCCCCGCCGACGCCCTGCACGTCTTCGGCAAGGTCGCCGAGGCCCGCGCCCGCGTGCTCGGCGACGACCACCCCGACACCCTGGCGGCCCGGCAGGAGCGGGCCTACGCCCTGGGCCGCCTCGGCCGGCACCCCGAGGCGTACCAGGTGTACGTCGAGGTCCTCGCCGCGCGCGAGCGCACCGTCGGTCCCGACCACCCCGACACCCTGCGCTGCCGGCACAACCTCGCGTTCACGCTGGGCCGCCTCGGCCGCCTGGAGGAGTCGTACCGCACGGCGCACGAGGTCGCGGAGGCCCGGGCCCGGCTGCTCGGCGAGACACACCCCGACACCCTGATGACCCGCCACGAGGTGGCGTACACCCTCACCCGTCTGGGACGCGGACCGGAGGCGCTCGTCCAGTACCGCGCCGTCGCCGACGCGCGCGAAACCGCCCTCGGCCCCGACCACCCCGACACCCTCGCCGCCCGCTACGAGACCGGCGTCTGCCTCGGCCGGCTCGGCCAGGCGGCGGACGCCCTCGCCCTGTGCCGCGACCTCGTCGACGCCCGCACCCGCGCCCAGGGTCCCGACGGGCCGGAGACCCTGCGCGCCCGGCAGGCCCTCGCCGTCAACCTCGGCCGGCTCGGACGCTGGGTGGAGGCGCTCGCCGAGTCCGAGGGCGTGTACGCCGACCGCGAGCGGGTGCTGGGCGCCGACCATCCGGACACGCTGCTCAGCCGCTGGGAGACGGCCGTCGCCCTCGGGCGGCTCGACCGCTGGGAGGAGGCGCTGGAATGTCACCGCGCGATCGCCGCCGCCCGCACCCGGCTCCGCGGCCCCGCGCACCCCGACACCCTCGCCGCACTCGACGACGAGGCCCACTGCCTGGAGCGCCTCGGCCGCCACGCGGAAGCGGCCGCCCTCCTCCTGAGAGCGGGCACCGCGTCGGAAGTGTGACGGGCGGTCAGACGGGCGACCCGACGGAAGGCGTGACGGGCGCTCAGCCGAGTGGTGTGAGTTCCTTCGGGCCGTACGAGGCCGTGGCCGCCCCGGTCGCCAGTGCCCAGTAGCGGTCGCCGAAGGACCAGTGCCACCACTCCGTCGGGTAGTTCACCAGGCCCGCCGCGGTGAGCACGGACCCGAGCAGCTCCCGGTGGGCGCGCGCCTCAGCGCCGATGTTGTCGGCATGGGTGTAGCAGGCGCCGCCGCTCTCCTCCGGGTCCGCGTTCATCCGGGTCCCCAGGTCCAGTTCCCGCCCGTCGACCTCGGCCAGGGTGAGGTCGACGGCCGCTCCGGCGCTGTGCGGGGCGATCTCGGGCGGGGACACGTAGCGGCTCGCCGCCGTGTGGATCCGCTCCTCGGGCCACTCGGGGTGGAGCGCGCGCAATTGTCCTGCGTACTCCTCGAAGTACGCCCGCTGGAGCGAGGGCGGACGGTACCCCTCGACGAACAGCAGCCGCAGGCCGCCCGGCAGCAGTTCCTGCGCCTTGAGGAGCCGGTCGACGACGCCTTCCCGCAGGTACGAGAAGGCGTCCGCCGGGTCCTGCTTGCGCGTGTCGACGAGCAGGGAGCCGGCGCGGCGGACGTCCACCAGGCGCTCACCGCACTCCGTCACGGGTATGGCGGCGACCCTCGGATCCGACATCAGGACGATCTCAGTCATGCGGTGATCATTCCGCACGACGGCCGGCGGGCACCGCGGCGCCGCCCCCGGGAGCGCCCTCGGCACGCGGGCTTCCCCTCACACGCGCGCGCGTGTGAGCATGAGCCATGAGCGACCGTGATCCACTCCCCGACGCCCAGGCCCCCGCCCGCTCGTACGACGCCGTCGTCGTCGGAGGCGGGCACAACGGGCTCGTCGCCGCCGCCTATCTGGCCCGTGCCGGGCGCACCGTCCTCGTCCTGGAGCGGCTCGGCACCACCGGTGGGGCGGCCGTGTCCACGCGGCCGTTCGCCGGGGTCGACGCCCGGCTCTCGCGGTACTCGTACCTCGTCTCGCTCCTCCCGGACAAGATCGTGCGGGACCTCGGACTGCGCTTCTCCGTGCGGAAACGGTCCGTCTCCTCGTACACCCCGAAGGGCGACGGCGGCCTCCTCGTCGGCGGCGGACCCGACCGCACCCGGGCCTCCTTCGCCGCGCTCACCGGTTCCGACCGCGCCTACGAGGCCTGGCAGGCCTTCTACGCCCGCACCGGCGAGGCCGCCCGCCGGATCTTCCCCACCCTCACCGAACCCCTTCCCACCCGCGGCGCGCTGCGCGCCCGGGTCGACGACGCCGACACCTGGCGGATGCTCTTCGAGGAACCCCTCGGCGTCACCGTCGAGCGGACCTTCGCCGACGACCTCGTCCGCGGCGTGGTCCTCACCGACGCCCTCATCGGCACCTTCGCCGACGCCCACGACCCCACGCTCCTCCAGAACCGCTGCTTCCTCTACCACGTGATCGGCGGCGGGACCGGCGACTGGGACGTGCCCGTCGGCGGCATGGGCGCCCTCACCGACGCCCTCGCCGACGCCGCCCGCACCGCCGGGGCCCGCATCCTCACCGGCCACGAGGCCACCCGGATCGAGACCGACGGGCAGCGCGCCGCGATCACCTACCGCACCGCCGACGGCGAGGGCACCGTCGAGGCCGGCCAGGTCCTCGTCAACGCCTCCCCGCAGGAGCTCGCCGCCCTGCTCGGCGAGACGCCCCCGCCGGCCCCCGAGGGCGCCCAGCTCAAGGTCAACATGCTGCTGACCCGGCTGCCGAGGCTCCGCGACCGCTCCGTCGACCCGCGGGAGGCCTTCGCCGGCACCTTCCACATCGCCGAGGGGTACGGGCAGCTGGCCACGGCCCACGCCGAGGCCGCGGCCGGGCAGCTGCCCTCCGCCCCGCCCTCCGAGATCTACTGCCACTCCCTCACCGACCCGACGATCCTCGGACCGGAACTGGCCGCCACGGGCCACCAGACGCTCACCCTGTTCGGCCTGCACACCCCCGCCCGGCTGTTCGCCGCCGACAACGAGGGCACGCGCGCGAAGCTCCTCTCCGCGACCCTCGCCCAGCTCGACGAGCACCTGGACGAGCCGATCGCCGACTGCCTCGCCCTCGACGCGGAGGGCCGCCCCTGCGTCGAGGCGAAGACCCCGCTCGACCTCGAACGCGACCTGCGGCTCCCCGGCGGCCACATCTTCCACCGCGACCTCTCCTTCCCGTACGGCGAGGAGGGCACCGGCCGCTGGGGCGTCGAGACCCCTCACGCCAACCTCCTCCTGTGCGGGGCGGGCGCGATCCGTGGCGGGGGAGTGAGCGGAATCCCCGGCCACAACGCCGCGATGGCGGCGCTGGGGCGCTGAGCCGGCCACGACGGGGCCGCACGGAGAGAGGGTGTCTCTCCGTTCGGCCCCGTTGACGTCGCCGTGTCCCCGCCTGGGGTGTGAAGCTGATCTGCGAGCGCGCTTAAGAAATCCTCGATGGACCGCAGGCCCCGCGTACGGAAGATTCTCTTCCAGGGATCTTGGGCGCGCAGCCGTGCCCGCACCCCCACATCACAGGACACGCACGTCGGGAGCCGTTGCATTGAAGGCGCTGGTCAAGCTGAACGCGGAGCCGGGACTCTGGCTCACGGACGTGCCCGAGCCGGAGACAGGTCCCGGCGACGTCCTCATCAAGGTCAAGCGGACCGGAATCTGCGGGACCGACCTGCACATCCGCTCCTGGGACGGCTGGGCGCAGAAGACGATCGCCACGCCGCTGACGATCGGCCACGAGTTCGTCGGCGAGGTCGTCTCCGTCGGCCGTGACGTCGCCGACATCAACGTCGGCGACCTGGTCAGCGGCGAGGGCCACCTCGTCTGCGGCAGGTGCCGCAACTGTCTGGCCGGCCGCCGCCACCTCTGCCGCGCCACCGTCGGGCTGGGCGTCGGCCGCGACGGCGCCTTCGCCGAGTACGTGGCGCTGCCCGCCTCCAACGTGTGGGTGCACCGCGTCCCCGTCGACCTCGACGTCGCCGCGATCTTCGACCCCTTCGGCAACGCCGTGCACACGGCCCTCTCCTTCCCGCTCGTCGGCGAGGACGTCCTCGTCACCGGCGCCGGCCCGATCGGCATCATGGCCGCCGCCGTCGCCAAGCACGCCGGCGCCCGCAACGTCGTCATCACCGACGTCAGCGAGGAGCGCCTCGCCCTGGCGCGCAAGACGGGCGTCTCGCTCGCCCTCAACGTCGCCGAGCAGACCATCGCCGACGGCCAGCGCACCCTCGGGCTCAAGGAAGGCTTCGACGTCGGCCTGGAGATGTCCGGCAACCCGCACGCGATGCGCGACATGATCGCCAACATGACCCACGGCGGCAAGATCGCGATGCTGGGCCTGCCCAGCGAGGACTTCGCCGTCGACTGGGCGAAGATCGTCACCTCCATGATCACGATCAAGGGCATCTACGGCCGCGAGATGTTCGAGACCTGGTACGCGATGTCGGTGCTCCTCGAGGGCGGCCTCGACCTCAGCCCGGTCATCACCGGCCGCTACGCGTACACCGACTTCGAAGCCGCCTTCGACGACGCGGCCTCCGGCAAGAGCGGCAAGATCATCCTCGACTGGACCACGGGAGCCTGACCCATGTTCGATTCCGTACGCGACTCCGTCCGTGCCACCCTCGAAGAGATCGAGCAGGCCGGACTGCACAAGCCCGAGCGGGTCATCGGCACCCCCCAGTCCGCGACCGTCGAGGTCACCGCGGGCGGCCGCCCCGGCGAGGTGCTCAACTTCTGCGCCAACAACTACCTGGGTCTCGCCGACCACCCCGACGTGATCGCCGCCGCCCACGCGGCGCTCGACCGCTGGGGCTACGGCATGGCCTCCGTCCGCTTCATCTGCGGCACGCAGGAGGTGCACAAGGAGCTGGAGGCCCGCATCTCGGCCTTCCTCGGCCAGGAGGACACGATCCTCTACTCCTCCTGCTTCGACGCCAACGGAGGCGTCTTCGAGACGATCCTCGGCCCCGAGGACGCCGTCATCTCCGACGCCCTCAACCACGCCTCGATCATCGACGGCATCCGCCTCTCCAAGGCCCGCCGCTTCCGCTACGCCAACCGCGACATGGCCGACCTGGAGCAGCAGCTCAAGGAGGCCACGGAGGGCGGCGCCCGGCGCAAGCTGATCGTCACCGACGGCGTCTTCTCGATGGACGGCTACGTCGCCCCGCTCGACGAGATCTGCGACCTGGCCGAGCGCTACGACGCCATGGTGATGGTCGACGACTCGCACGCCGTCGGCTTCGTCGGCCCCGGCGGCCGCGGCACCCCCGAGCTCCACGGCGTCATGGACCGCGTCGACATCATCACCGGCACCCTCGGCAAGGCCCTCGGCGGCGCCTCCGGCGGTTACGTCGCCGCCCGCGCCGAGATCGTCGCCCTGCTGCGCCAGCGCTCCCGCCCGTACCTCTTCTCGAACACCCTCGCCCCGGTCATCGCCGCCGCCTCCCTCAAGGTCCTCGACCTCCTGGAGTCCGCCGGCGACCTGCGCGAGCGCCTCAACGCCAACACGGCGCTGTTCCGCTCCCGCATGACCGCGGAGGGCTTCGACATCCTGCCCGGCGACCACGCCATCGCCCCCGTCATGATCGGCGACGCGGCCGAGGCCGGCCGGATGGCCGAGCTGCTCCTGGAGCGCGGCGTGTACGTGATTGGCTTCTCGTACCCGGTCGTGCCGCAGGGCAAGGCCCGCATCCGCGTCCAGCTCTCCGCCGCCCACTCGACGGAGGACGTGAACCGGGCCGTGGACGCCTTCGTCGACGCCCGCGCCGCCCTGCGCGGCTAGTATCCGCAGGCTGCGACACTAGGGGCATGATCGAAGCGCGGCGGTTGCACATCCTCCGTGCGGTGGCCGACCACCGCACGGTCACGGCGGCGGCCGCCGCGCTCTATCTGACCCCTTCCGCAGTCTCCCAGCAGCTCGCCGCCCTGGAGCAGGAAACCGGCCACCGGCTCGTGGACCGCAGCGCGCGCGGCGCGCGCCTCACCCCCGCCGGGGAGATCCTGCTCAGCCACGCCAACGCCGTGCTCGCCCAGTTGGAGCGCGCCGAAGCCGAGCTCGCCGCCTACGGCTCCGGCGACGCCGGTACGGTCACGGTCGCCGCGTTCGCCACCGGCATCGGGCTCGTGGTGGCCCCCGCCATCACGGCCCTCGCCCGCTCCGCGCCCGGCATCCGGGTCCGGGTCCGGGACGCCGAGGGCGACGAGAGCCTCCTCATGGTCCTGGACCGGCAGGTGGACGTGGCCGTCGCGGTCGAGTACCGGGGCGCGCCGGGCGAGGACGACGCCCGGCTCACCCGCGTCCCGCTCTACGCCGAGCCGTTCGACGCGGTCCTGCCCCTCGGCCACTCCCTGGCGGCCGGCGAACGGGTGGCGCTCGCCGACCTCGCCAAGGACACCTGGATCGGGCAGTCCACCGGCAACCCCTGCCACGACGTGACCGTCCTGGCCTGCGAGTACGCCGGGTTCGCCCCGCGCTTCGCGCACGTCTCCGACGACTTCCGGGCCGTCGCCGCCCTCGCCGCCGCGGCTGCCGGAGTGGCGCTCGTCCCGCGCTCGGCCCTCCGCGGGATGGACCTCTCCGGCGTCGAGGTCCGCCCCGTGGACGGGGTCGCCCCCACCCGCCGGGTCTTCGCGGCGGTACGGCGCGGAGCCGAGGAACACCCCCTGATCAGCCCGCTCCTGACGGAGCTCCGCACGGCGGCGGCACCGGAACGGGCGGACGCCGAGGTCTGAGCGAGGAGGCCGCTCAGTCGGCGGACGCCGGGGTCTGACGGGTCCTGGGGAGGCGTCTGGAGGGCCTCAGTCGGCGGACGCCGTCCACCCCACCGCCTCCATCCGTGCGCCGTCCGCCGGTCGCGCCTCGTCGAACAGCGGTCGCCCGGCGGCGTCGAGCACCCGCACCCCGTCCACGTACACCCCCCGCCCGACGTACCGCTTGTCCGTCGCGTACCGCCAGCGCAGCCGTACGGGGAAGGCGCCCGGCTCCGGCACCTCCGCCGTCAGCCGGTGCCAGACCCGCCCCGACCAGCCGCTCACCGCCCCGGTCGGGTGCGGCCGCGACTCCTGTCCCGGGCGTACGGTGACGAACGGCACCGGCTCCCAGGTCGTCCCGCCGTCCCGGGAGGCCTCCAGGCGGGCGGTGTCCGTGCCCGGCTCGGTGTCCCACCACAGCGCGCACTCGAACCGGGCCGCGCCCGGCACCGGCGGCAGGGTCAGCGTGCCGGTGGCGCCGCTGTCCATGCCGGAGAACCACGCTGCACGGCCCCGGGCCGGCCGCACCGGCACCGCCCTGGCCAGCCGGTCCGCCGTGGCGACGCGCGGCGCGGAGCCGGAGCGCCAGGTGCGCACCGGGTGGACGGAGTTGCCGAGCACGATCAGGAACGTGTCGGTCGACGGGTCCAGGACGAGGCTGGTGCCGGTGAAGCCGGTGTGCCCTGCCGTGCGCGGGGTGGCCATGGCACCCATGTACCAGTGCTGGTAGAGCTCGAAGCCGAGCCCGTGCTCGTCGCCGGGGAAGGCGGTGTTGAAGTCGGTGAACATCAGCTCCACCGACGCGGGGGAGAGGATGCGGGCGTGCCCGTACGCCCCGCCGTTGAGCAGGGTGCGGGCGAGGATCGCGAGGTCCCAGGCGCGGGAGAAGATCCCGGCGTGGCCCGCGATGCCGCCGAGGGCGTAGGCGTTCTCGTCGTGGACCTCGCCCCGGACCATGCCCCGGTCGAGGCCGGACCAGGGCGGCCGGGCGTCCTCCGTGGCGGCGATCTCCGGTCGCCAGGAGAGCGGTGGATTGAAACGCGTGCGGTGCATCCCGAGCGGAGCGGTGATCTCGTCGTGGAGCAGGGTGTCCAGACCGTGACCGGTGATCTCCTCCAGGACCAGCTGGAGCGAGATCAGGTTCAGGTCGGAGTAGAGGTACGTCGACCCCGGCGGGTTCGCCAGGGTCTCGGCCCACAGCAGCCGCAGCTTCCCCTCCCGCGTCGGCTCCCGGTAGAGCGGGATCCAGGACCGGAACCCGGAGGTGTGCGTGAGCAGCTGCCGCACGGTGACGTCCTGCTTCCCGCCGCCGCCGAACTCCGGAAGGTACGCGGTGACCTTCGCCTCCGACTCCAGCGCCCCGCGCTCGATCTGCTGCACCGCCAGGATCGAGGTGAACAGCTTGGAGAGCGAGGCCAGGTCGAAGACGGTGTCCTCGCTCATCGGGACCTGAAGCCCGGGCGGCAGCTCGACACCGGTGTCGGTCTTCTCGTCGTACGCCGCATATCGCACGGCCGAGCCGATCGCCCGGTGCAGGGCGACGGTCCCGCCGCGGCCGGCGAGCAGGACGGCGCCCGCGTACCAGGGGTGCGTGGGGGAGGGGGCGAGGAAGTGCTCGGCCTCCGCGACCAGCGCGTCCAGGTGTGGTGCGAGCAGCCCGGCGCGCTCGGCCGAACCGCGCCGTAGCGTGGTCCGCCGTGCGGCCGGCGCGGCCCCGTCCGAGACTCCCGCCCCTCGCTCGGGGGAGGCCGCCGCCCCCGGCACCGCACCGATCACCAGCGCACCTCCGAGAGTAAGTACTCCGCCGCCGAACGCGCGGCGGCTCGGCCTTCCGTCCCGTTTCGCGTCCTCCGTCATGCCCACCCTCTCCCACGACGGGCGACGGCGAAACACGGGCGCACCGTCCGCGAGGAACCAAGAAATCTGACGATGCATCAGAAAACCTCTTCCCTCCGCCGCGCCGCTGCGGCATCCTGCCGCCCATGGAGACGGAGCTGAGTCGCACACTGGGGATCGAGCACGCCATCTTCGGCTTCACGCCCTTCCCCGCGGTCGCCGCCGCACTCACCAGAGCCGGCGGCTTCGGCGTCCTGGGCGCGGTCCGCTACACCGCGCCCGACGACCTCGCGCGCGACCTCGACTGGATGCAGGAGCACACCGACGGCCTGCCCTACGGCCTCGACGTCGTGATGCCCGCGAAGAAGGCGGTCGAGGGCGTCACCGAGGCCGAGATCGAGGCGATGATCCCCGAGGAGCACCGGACGTTCGTCCGCGCCACCCTCGCCAAGCACGGCGTGCCCGAACTCGCCGAGGGCGAGGCCTCCGGCTGGCGGATCACCGGCTGGATGGAGCAGGTCGCCCGGAGCCAGCTCGACGTGGCCTTCGACTACCCGATCAAACTCCTCGCCAACGCCCTCGGCTCACCCCCGCCGGACGTCGTCGCCCGGGCCCACGACCACGGCGTGCTCGTCGCCGCCCTCGCCGGCAGCGCCCGCCACGCCCGCCACCACGCCGACGCCGGCATCGACGTCGTCGTCGCCCAGGGGTACGAGGCGGGCGGCCACACCGGCGAGATCGCCTCCATGGTCCTCACCCCCGAGGTCGTCGACGCGGTCTCCCCGCTGCCCGTGCTCGCCGCCGGCGGCATCGGCAGCGGCGAGCAGATCGCCGCCGGACTCGCCCTCGGCGCGCAGGGCGTCTGGCTCGGCTCGATCTGGCTCACCACCACCGAGGCCGAGCTGCACTCCCGCGCCCTCACCGCCAAGCTCCTCGCCGCCGGTTCCGGCGACACGGTCCGCTCCCGCGCCCTCACCGGCAAGCCCGCCCGCCAGCTCCGTACCGAGTGGACCGACGCCTGGGACGACCCGGCGGGACCCGGCCCGCTCCCCATGCCGCTCCAGGGACTCCTGGTCGCCGAGGCCGTGTCCCGTATCCAGCGGTACGAGGTCGAGCCGCTGCTCGGCACCCCCGTCGGGCAGATCGTCGGCCGGATGAACTCCGAGCGCAGCGTCCAGCAGGTCGTCGACGAGCTCACCCGCGGCTTCGAGCAGGCCGTCGACCGCATCAACCGCATCGCCGGACGGAGCACACAGTGAGCAACGGCACCACCGGGAGCCAGGCCCCCACCGGATTCTGGGCCCAGGCCGCCGCCGACCCCGGCCGCACGGTCCTCGTCGCACCCGACGGCGAGGAGTGGAGCGCCGGCCGGCTGCACGCCGAGGCCAACCGTCTCGTCCACGGCCTTCGCGCCGCCGGCCTCGAACGCGGCGACGCGTTCGCCGTCGTCCTGCCCAACGGCCCCGAGTTCTTCACCGCCCATCTCGCCGCCACCCAGGCCGGGTTCTACCTCGTCCCCGTCAACCACCACTTCGTCGGCCCCGAGATCGCCTGGATCGTCGCCGACTCCGGCGCCAAGGTGCTCGTGGCCCACGAACGGTTCGCCGAGGCCGTGACCCTCGCCGCCGACGAGGCCGGACTCGCGCCCACCCACCGGTACGCCGTCGGCACCGTCCCCGGCTTCCGCCCGTACGCCGAACTCCTCGACGGACAGGACGCGTCCGCACCGGAAGGCCGCACCCTCGGCTGGGTCATGAACTACACCTCCGGCACCACCGGACGTCCCCGGGGCATCCGGCGCCCGCTCCCCGGGAAGCTGCCCGAGGAGACCCATCTCGGCGGCTTCCTCGGCATCTTCGGCATCCGGCCTGCCGACGGCAACGTCCATCTCGTCTGCTCGCCGCTCTACCACACCGCCGTGCTCCAGTTCGCCGCCGCCGCCCTGCACATCGGGCACCCGCTCGTCCTCATGGACCGGTGGACGGGGGAGGAGATGCTGCGGCTGATCGACCGGTACTCCTGCACCCACACGCACATGGTCCCCACCCAGTTCCACCGCCTGCTCGCCCTCCCCGCCGAGGTGCGGGAGCGGTACGACGTCTCCTCGATGCGCCACGCCATCCACGGCGCCGCGCCCTGCCCCGAGCACGTCAAGCGGGCGATGATCGACTGGTGGGGCCGGTGCGTCGAGGAGTACTACGCGGCCAGCGAGGGCGGCGGCGCCTTCGCCACCGCGGAGGAGTGGCTCAAACGGCCCGGGACCGTCGGCAGGGCCTGGCCCATCAGCGAACTCGCCGTCTTCGACGACGACGGGAAGCGGCTGCCGCCCGGCGAACTCGGCACCGTCTACCTGAAGATGAACACCGGCGGCTTCCAGTACCACAAGGACGAGGCGAAGACAGCGAAGAACCGGATCGGCGACTTCTTCACCGTCGGCGACCTCGGGGTCCTCGACGAGGACGGCTACCTCTTCCTCCGCGACCGCAAGATCGACATGATCATCTCCGGCGGGGTCAACATCTACCCCGCCGAGATCGAGGCGGCGCTCCTCGCCCACCCCGCCGTCGCGGACGCCGCCGCCTTCGGGATCCCGCACGCCGACTGGGGCGAGGAGGTCAAGGCGGTCGTCGAGGCGGGCGAGGGGTACGAGCCGGGGCCCGCGCTCGCCGCCGAGATCCTGGCCCACTGCGGCGACCGCCTGGCCGGCTTCAAACGCCCGAAGTCGGTCGACTTCGTCCCGGCCATGCCCCGCGACCCCAACGGCAAGCTGTACAAGCGCCGCCTCCGCGACCCGTACTGGGAAGGCCGGGAGCGCCCGCTCTAGGGCGCGTCCCGTCGGCCGGACGAGTCGCTCGGCGGGCCCAGGCGGTCGCTCAGGAAGGCCAGGATCTCGTCCCGGGCCCGGATCGTCGGGTGGCCCGCCTCGTCGACCAGGTGGGCGGTGACGACGCTGTGCGGCGTACCGACCGTCTCGGCGAAGAACGGCGGCGGCGCGGGGTTCGCCGCACTGTCCGGGAGGACACGGCCGTCGAAGGCGCCGCCGAGCAGCGCGCGGTACGCGGCGAAGCGGCGGCCGGTGCACCAGCGGTCGCCCTCGAAGCGGTAGGAGAGCACGGTCAATCCGTCGCGGGCCACCCGCTCCCGGATCGCGCGCGCGTCCGCCTCGTCGAGTTCGAGCCCGGCGGGGTCGTCGAGGGGCAGGGAGGGGTGATTGACCACGGGCGCGATCACGGCCGGCTCCAGAGCCATGGTCAGGGCGAAGTTTCCGGTGAAGCACATCCCGATCGCGCCGACGCCCGGGCCGCCGCACTCGGCGTGCGCCTGGCGCGCCAGACCGCGCAGCCACGCCGTGACCGGGCTCGTGCCGCCCCCGGCGAACGCCCGGAACTCCGCGCTCACGCACGCCCGCCGGATCACCTCCCGGCCGCCCTCGACCGTGGGGAAGGCGCCGTCGGTCCCGAAGAGGGACGGCACGAGGACGGTGAAGCCGGCGTCCCGCACCCAGCGCGCGAGGCGCAGCACGTCGGGACTGATGCCGGGCATTTCGGGCAGGACGACGACGGCGGGACCGGAACCGGCCGCGTGGACCGTCTTCACCACGCCGTCCACGTCGATGAGCCGGGGGATGAAGTCGTCGATCGGATCGTCGGCGGAAGAAGTCATGCGCACAGCGTGGCCCGCCGAGCGGGACCGGGTGAGGGGCGAGATCGCCAAGTGCACGGGTAATCTCGCCACCATGAGTGCCCTGCGGGTCGGCGTCCTGGCGTATCCGGGATGTTTCGCGTCCGAGGTCTTCGGCGTGCCGGACCTGCTGACGATGGCCGCGCACATCGCGGGGCCCGACGGGCCCGGCTATCGGGTGTCGATCGTCTCGCCGCGCCGCCGGGTCACCGCCTCCGGCGGAGCGCGCCTCGACGTCGGCCCGCTGCGGGACCTCGACGTCCTCGTCGTGCCGGGCTTCGAACTGCGCCTGGACGACGACCTCGACGGGCGGCTCGGCGCACTCGGCCCCGAGATCGCGGCGATCCGCGCCCACTTCGCCGCCGGCACCGCCGTCGTCTCCCTCTGCGTCGGCGCGTACCTGCTCGCCGACGCCGGCCTGCTCGACGGACGCCGGGCCACCACGTCCTGGCTCCACGCGGACGCCCTCGCCCGCCGCCGCCCGGCCGCCGACATCCGGCCCGAGGAACTCGTCGTCACCGACACGGGGGTGACGACCACGGCCGCCTTCAGCGCCATGTACGACTTCGCGCTGGACCTCATCCGCCGCCACGGCGGGCCCCGCGTGGCCCGCACCACCGCCCGGCTCGCCCTCATAGACGACGTGCGCACCTCCCAGACCCCGTACGTCGACGCCCGGCTCCTCCCGCAGCCGGGCCACGCCTTCTCCGAGCGCGTCATGCGCCATCTCGACCAGCGCCTCGCCGACCGCTACGACCTCGCCGCCCTGGCCGCGGCTTTCGGCGTCAGCACCCGGACCCTGCTGCGCCGCTTCGCCGCCGAAACCGGACGCACCCCGCTCGCCCACCTCCAGTCCTCCCGCGTCCGCCGGGCCCGCCACCTCCTGGAGACCACCGACCGCACGGTCGCCGCCATCGCGACCTCCGTCGGCTATCGCGACCCCGGCACCTTCGCCACGCTCTTCACCCGCCACACGGGCCACACCCCGAGCGCCTACCGGGCGGCGTTCAGCCCACGCCGGAAGGTCCCCGCCCCGGCGGCCGGTCCGCCCCGCCGAGACCCGGCGCACCCCACACCGGGAACCACCGCTCCATGTCCGGCTCCATCGCGAGATCGCCCGCGAGCAGGCCCCTGACCTGGAGCTCAAGGGCGTTGTCGCGGGTCTCGGGACGATCCGTGCGCGGCGCGAAGGGATAGAAGGTGCCGCGTTTGTAGAGATACACGAGCGCGAGGTCGCGCGCCTGGGGCCTGCCTTCCGCCGACGGCGCGCGGAACGCGGTCAGGGAGCAGAGCAGATTCGGGCCGAAGCCGGCCTCCTCGAGGAGCGCGTTGACCGCGTGCAGGTCGTTGACCAGCGTGATCAGGTCGTCGGCGGGACGCCGGACGGTGAGCCAGGTGTAGCCGTACGCGTCCGAGGTGTACGTCACGGGGTACGCCCCGGGTCCGGCGCCCTCGTCCGGCCCTGCTCCGGCGCCCTCGCCCGCACCCCCGTCGGGCCAGGCCGTCACCTCGACGTCGAGGAGATCCCGTACGTCCCCCTTCAGGCGCGCGAACGCACCGCCCTCCACCGCCGCGAAGCACACCGACCCGGCGCCGGCCGGCACGAAGCCCGTGCCCGCCTGCAGGGTGAGCGCGGCGGCCGGCAGCCCGAAGAGGCGGTCCAGATCGGGCCGTACCGGCCGGCTGCGCCCGAGGATGCTGTCGAGGAGTCCCACCGCCGTCACGCCTCACCGAGCCGCGCCGAGATCCGCGCGAGCTGCTCCAGCCGCTGCTCCAGGGTGGGGTGGGTGGAGAGCAGCCGGCTCAGGCTCTCCTTGGAGGAGAAGGCGGGCGCGAACCAGAAGGCGTTGTACGGCTCCGCCTTGCGCAGGTCCTGCGTCGGGATCCGGGCCATCTCGCCGTTCACCTTGGTGAGCGCGGAGGCCAGCGCCGAGGGGCGGCCGGTGAGGAGCGCGGCGGCACGGTCGGCGGCCAGTTCGCGGTAGCGGGACAGCACCCGGGTCAGCAGGAAGCTGACGACGTAGACGGCGGCGCTGACCACGGGGACCAGGAGCACGGCGATGCCCAGGGTGCTGTCCCGGCTGCGGCCGAGACCGCTGTAGAGCGCGACCCGCGTCATCATCCCCGCGAGGACACCGAGGAAGGACGCGATGGTCATCACCGCGACGTCCCGGTGCGCCACGTGCGACATCTCGTGCGCGAGGACCCCCTCGAGCTCCTCCGGCTCCAGGCGCCGCAGCAGGCCGGTCGTGACGCAGACCAGCGCGGTCTTCTCGCCCCGGCCGGTGGCGAAGGCGTTCGGCACGTCGCTCTCGGCGATCGCCACCTTCGGCTTGGGCATGTCGGCCAGCGCGCAGATCCGGTCCACGGTGCCGTGCAGCTCGGGCGCCTGCTCGCGGGTCACCTCGCGCGCTCCCATTCCCAGCGCGGCGATCCGGTCGCTGAACCAGAACTGCCCGACGAACAGCACGCCCGTGATCAGCAGGATGACGGGCCAGGACCCGCGCAGCAGCACCAGCAGGACGCCGACGAAGACCACGTACAGCAGTCCGATCAGGAACATCGTCGTCGCCATACGGGTCGCGAGCCCCTGGTCGGGGGCGTAGCGCGAGCGGGACGAGGACCGGGTTCTGGGCATCCACGCACCCTCTTCCACGGGTGGGCGGGACCGGTCGGACCCGGGCGGGGCCGGCCTTCCGCCCCCTCCTGCCAGTGTGCTCCACCGGGCGCCGGAACGGGTGCGCGCCCGCGGGGGAAGCGGTGCGTGCCGGCACCTTCCGGGACCCCGCCTACCCTTCCTGCTGCCGGCGCACCATCTCGCCGATCCAGACGGGTGCGTACGGGGACGTGCAGCCGGGAGGGGTCGGATAGTCCTTGAGCACCTCCAGGCGCTCACCGATGCCGACGGCACGGGCGCGGTGCTCGGGATGGTCGATCCCGATCTGCGCCAGGCAGTGGTTCATGGCCCACTGGAGGCGGTCGGGCGCGTCCTTCATCTCCGCCTCGACGACGTCCAGCAGTCCGGCGAGGTCGAGGCCCTCGGGCTGCTTCGCCACACGTGCCGTGGTCAGCGCCCAGCCCGCGCTCGCGACCACCGGATCGGGATCGGAGAGCCAGGCGAGGCGCAGCTCCTCGGCGTGCGGGTTCTTCTTGACCACGTAGTTCACGAGCCAGTCGTGCACCTTGGGGGCACGCGTCTCGCGCACCATGCGGTCCAGCTCGTCCCGCTCGAACGCCTTCGGGCGGCAGATCAGGAGCGCCAGGAGCCTCGCCGCCGTGTCGTCCGTCTCCCAGAGCCGGCCCGCCAGCTCATGCTGCGTCTTCAGCCGTTTCGCGAGGGCGCGCAGTTTGCCGAGGTTCACGCCGTGATCGTCACCGTGCCGCTCGTTCACCCTGCGTGCCTTCGGGTCCTCGAGCTCGGCGAGCTCGGCCAGCACCTGGGCCGCCGCGGTCTCGGTCACCTGGGTCTCCTGTCCCTCGCGTGTGAAATCCAGCCTATGACGGACACGCGTCGGGTTAGGGTGCGGCGGACCGTCCGTTCGACGGGGTGTTCGAGGAGGCGTGTGGAACAGCGGGTCAGGGTGCACAAGGTGCGGCTGGACGGGGGAGAGGTCAGGGTCGTCCGGCCCGAGCCGGCCCCGGCGCGGCTGGCCCTGCGCGACGACGGCCACTGGCTGTCGATGTACGCCGACCGGGACGGTGCCGCGCGGCTCACCGCCCTGTGGGCGCTGGCCGCCCGTTCCGCCCGGTCCCTGGTCCACCTGCCGATCCGGGCCAATCCGGCTCCCGACGGGGTCATGGGGGACGGCGAACCGGTCGCGCTCGACCTGGTCCTGGTCCATCACAGCCTGCAGTTCCCCACCGCCTCCTGGAAGGAGGTCCGGGCCCGGCTCGGTGCCGGCACGCGGCACACCGCCGACACCCCGGACCGTGACTTCCCCGACGCGAGCGCCGTCGACCACGAGCGCCGGTACCACCGGACGTACCGGGACCACCTCGGTTTCGACATCGCCGCCCACACCCTCTTCGTCGTGGGCAGCGCCACCGCTTTCCGCGAGCACGGCTCCGCGCTGCGCGGCCTCGTCGACGAGGCCCCGTCCCACCGGCACCGCCATCCGGGCGCCGGGCACTACTGCGTGGAGTTCGGCTCCGGCCCGTGGTCGCGGCGACGGACCCGCCGCAACGTGCCGGCAAGCCTGCACATCCAGTACTGCGCGGACTGGCGCGCCTGACTACTGATCCGGTGTCAGGGCCGGGAGCAACTGGGCCTCCTCGTGGGCGAAGTGCGCCTCAGGCTCGTCGCGAGGCGGTCCACCTCGGTGCGCAGGGTCCGCCGGGGCGGCGCGGAGTCCGTCGTGGACCTTGACCAGATGGGCGGCGATCGCCCGGTGCCGTGAAAGGCGCGCGGCCCTCGCCCCCTCCGCCAGGCCGAGCGCAGGACGTTCGTCGAGACCCTCGCCGCCCCAGAGCGCGGTCTCATCGATCCCGAGGGTTGAACGAAACGGGCGAAAAGACCCTCTTGTGGCAGGATGCGGATCATGAGTTCGAGTGCGGCGGCAAGAGCGAGGCAGTGGACCACCTGGGGGCCGGTGGTGGCGGCGCTTGTGCTCGGCCTCGCCTGGGGGCGCGATCTCCCGGGCTTCGCGGTGGCGATCGTCGTCGCCTGCCTGTTCGCCGCGGTCCTCTCGGCCGTCCATCACGCCGAGGTCATCGCCCACCGCGTCGGAGAACCCTTCGGTTCCCTCGTCCTCGCCGTGGCCGTCACCGTCATCGAGGTCGGACTGATCGTCATGCTGATGATCGGAGGCGGTGACAAGGCGACGAGCTACGCCCGGGACACGGTCTTCGCCGCCGTCATGATCACCTGCAACGGCATCGTCGGCCTCTCCCTGCTCGTCGGCGCGCTGCGCAACCGGATCGCCGTCTTCAACGCGGAGGGCTCCGGCGGCGAACTCGCCATCGTCTGCACCCTCGCGACCATGACGCTGGTCCTGCCGACGTTCACGACGAGCCACCCGGGCCCCGAATTCTCCGCCGGACAGCTGGCCTTCGCCGCCGTCTCCTCGCTCCTCCTCTACGGGGTGTTCGTCGCCGTCCAGACGGTCCGGCACCGTGACTACTTCCTGCCCGTGCCGCGGCCGGACCGGGGAATCCCGGAGGCGGAGGACGAGCACGCCGCGCCGCCGACCGCCCGCGACGCCTGGTTCAGCCTCGGTCTGCTCGTGGTCGCCCTCGTCGCCGTGGTCGGCAACGCCAAGCTCGTCTCGCCGACCATCGAGGACGCCGTCGCCTCCGCGGGCCTGCCCAAGGCGGTCGTGGGCGTCGTCATCGCCCTGATGGTGCTGCTGCCCGAGACCCTCGCCGCCGTGCGCGCGGCGAGCCGGGACCGCATGCAGACCAGCATGAACCTGGCGTACGGCTCGGCCATCGCCAGCATCGGCCTGACGATCCCGTCGATCGCCCTCGCCTCGATCTGGCTGGAGGGGCCCCTGATCCTCGGCCTGGGGCCCCTCCACATGGTGCTGCTGGTGCTCACGGCCGTGGTGAGCGCCCTGACGGTCGTGCCCGGACGCGCCACTCTCCTGCAGGGCAGCGTCCACCTCTCGATCTTCGCCGCCTTCGTGTTCCTGTCGTTCAGCCCGTGACGGGCCGGCAGTTCGTGACGGCGGCCCCGGTCAGCCCCTGACGACCACCACCTTCAGCGCGGGCGAGCGCAGGATGTCCTTCTCGCAGAACCGGGAGGTCACCCAGCGCTCGCCCGCGTACAGCTTCGTCTGGTCGCTGTAGTGCGGCGAGTCGGGGTTCGAGGACTGGGAGTACGAGAGCAGGGTGCGGGCCACCGGGCACCGGCTCCCGTCCCAGCCCACCGCCTGTACGTGGCTGGTCCCGTGCGCGACCTCCACATAGCCGCCGCCCGGCGCGTTCCACACGGGCTCGGCCTTGTTCCAGACGCCGAGCGACTCGGTCCCGCCGCTCACCGGGATCCGCTCCCCGTTCCGTACGACGAACTGGTGGGCGCCGAGCGGTGCGTCCAGCGCGATGCCGGCCGCCCGAAGCTCCGCCGCCGCGTCCGTGAGGGCCTTGGCGAACTCCGGGAGACCGGTGTTCAGGGTGTGCGGGGTGCGGACCGGGTCGGCCGCCGAGAACGGCACCTTCCACTGGTCGGCGGGCTTCACCGTGCCGGTGAACCTCCGCCAGAACCGGTCGAAGAGCAGCGCGCCCCGGCTGTCGGTGTTCACCGTCCGGTCCCAGGCCCCGATCACCCGGCAGACCTCCGGGTCCTCCGGCAGCGCCGACGCGCAGGCCTTCGCCGCGTCGGCCGCGGCCATGTCGCCGGCCGGCGCGCGGTTGGCGAACTGCTGGTGCTGGAGGTCGGCCACCGTGAGCCGGCCCCGGTCCGCCATCGCCGCCACGTCCTCGATCCCGCCCCGGGTGCGCAGCGAGCGCGGGGTGGCGACCGTGCCGAAGATCCGCTCGTAACCGGTCAGCGGCCGGTCGGCGTTGGCCAGCCAGGCGCTGTCGTTGGAGTTCTCCGCGTACGGGGTGTCCCGCAGGACCGGCATCCGGGCCGGGCCGAAGACGCCCGGCTGCACCGCGTCCGGGTCGGAGCCGGGCGCGCAGTCCGAGCGCGAGCCGTCGAGCACGGCGACGCCCGAGGCCGGGTAGGTGGCCCGTCCGAGCGGGGTGGAGCAGCGCTGGGCGAGCTCGTCGGTGATCCGGGGGAGCACCTGGGACTGGGTGAAGAGGGAGTGCCCCGCCGAGTCGGCCGCGATGGTGTTGACCCAGGGCAGTCCCTGCGTGCGCTTCAGGGTGTCGGCGATGTCCTGCGTGGAGCGGGCCTTCCCGAAGCCGAGCGCGGTGTCGGAGCCGCGCAGGTTGGCGGCGTTGGGGTCGTTCAGGGCGTACGCCGTCGTCGCGGTCCACGGCAGCGGCAGCTGCGCGCCGAGGCCGCCGACGACCGGTCCGTACCGGGTCCACCACTGGGTACGGGTGACGGGGGAGCCGTCCTTGACCGCCACGGTCACCTCGCGCGCGGTCATCCGCTCCGGCTTCCCGTCCACCAGATAGGAGGTCGGGTCGCCGGGCGCGAGCGTCAGCTGGTGCAGGTTGAGCGGCACCCCGGTGGCGACGGTGTGGCTCCAGGCGACCTTGTCGTTGAATCCGATGCTGACGGCGGTCGTGCCGAGCAGCGAGGCTCCGGAGACGTTCAGCTCGCCCGGGATGGTCTGCTGCGACTGCCAGAACCGGCGGCCGCCCTGCCACGGGTAGTGCGGGTTGCCCAGGAGCAGCCCGCGCCCGTTCGCCGTCGTCGCCCCGGAGAACGCGACGGCGTTGGAGCCCATGGTGGCGTTCTCGGGAGAGAACAGCTCGCGCGCCGCCTCGGCGGCGTCGTCCGGATCGGGGACGGCGCCGGTAGCGCGGGCGGCCGGGACGGAGACGCCCGAGGGCGCGGCCGGCGGCCGGGCAGCGGTGATGCCGTCCACGGCCCTGCCCTGCCCGCCGAGCACCGAGACCGCGAACCCGCGCCGGGCCACGTCGAGCGCGGTCACCGGACGGACCCAGTCGGCCCCCGCGCAGGCCGGATCGGTGATCCGGTTCTTCCGCAGCCAGGCGTTGTAGCCGGCCGCCCAGCCGCGCATCATCTCCTTGAGGTCGCGGCTCGGCCCGGCGGGCGCCGGGGTGTCGAGCAGCTCCTCGACCGTGCCCGCGTCCTTGACGCCACGGAAGTACAGGTCGCTGGAGAGGTTCGTGGTGGCGGAGGAGAGCGAGCCGTCGGGGGCGGCGTCCGGACCGAAGAAGCGCGAGCGTTCCCCGGTCACGGTCAGGAAGCCGTCGGCGAGCACGCACGCCTGGTCGGCGGCCTGGGCCCAGCCCGTGCCGAATCCGAGGTTCGCGTAGTCCTTCGCCACGATGTGCGGGATGCCGTACTCGGTGTAGCGGATGACGGCCGACAGACCCCGGTCGGACGGGCGGTGGGCCCTGTCTCCGGAGTCGGCGGCCGCCGCGCCGGGCAGCGAGGCCGTGACGACGGCGAGGGCCGCGCCGGTGAGTGCCAGGTGTTTCAGACGGGTACGGAGGTGCAAGATGCCTCCCAACGGGCGGATGAGCACTGCGGGTTGGACCATGCACGCAGTTGCGCGCCCCCTTGTCAACATCCCGTTCGGTATCCGAGGTCCGGGCATGCACGGCGCGCCGCACGGTACTTGACCTGCCACCCTCCCCGCGCCGAGGATCACCGCATGGACCGACTCCTCAGCCGCACCGTCGACGGTGTCCTGCGCATGAGCGCGCAGCGCGTGCCCGACCGGATCGCCGTCCGGTACGCCGACCGGACCTGGACGTACGCGGAGCTGGACGCGGCCGTCTCCACCGCCGCCGCCGTCCTGCGGGAGCCGTCCCACGGCCTCGGCCTGCCCGACCGCGCCCGGGTCGCCACCTACGGCCACAACTCGGACGCGTACCTCATCGCGTTCCTGGCCTGCTCCCGGGCCGGCCTCATCCACGTGCCGGTCAACCACCACCTGACCGGCGACGACCTCACGTACATCCTGGAGCAGTCGGAGACCTCGCTCGTCCTCGCCGACCCCGCCCTCGCCGACCGGGTCCCCGACGGCTTCGCGGTCAAGGCGCTGCGCGATGCCCCCGGTTCACTGCTCGACGCACTCGCCGAGCCGGACACGTACGACACCGACCGGGACGCCCGCGAGTACGTCCAGCTGCTCTACACCTCGGGCACCACCGCGCTGCCCAAGGGCGCGATGATGACCCACCACGCACTCGTCCACGAGTACGCCAGCGCCGTCGAGGCCCTCGACCTGCGCGAGGACGACCGGCCCGTGCACGCGCTGCCGCTCTACCACTCCGCGCAGATGCACGTCTTCCTGCTGCCCTACCTCGCCGTCGGCGCCGAGAACACGATCGTCGACGGACCCGACCCGGCCGTCCTGTTCGACCTGATCGAGGCGGGCCGCGCCGACAGCTTCTTCGCCCCGCCGACCGTCTGGATCGGCCTCGCCAACCAGCCCGAGTTCGCCGCCCGCGACCTCTCCGCCCTCCGCAAGGCCTACTACGGGGCCTCGATCATGCCCGTGCCCGTCCTGGAGCGGCTGCGCGCCCGGCTGCCGGAGCTCGCCTTCTACAACTGCTTCGGCCAGTCGGAGATCGGCCCGCTCGCCACCGTCCTCGGCCCCGACGAGCACGAGGGCCGGATGGACTCCTGCGGCCGCCCCGTGCGCCACGTCGAGGCCCGCGTCGTCGACGAGGACGGTGAGGACGTCCCCGACGGCACGCCCGGCGAGATCGTCTACCGCTCCCCGCAGCTGTGCGACGGCTACTGGCGCAAGCCCGACGAGACCAAGGCCGCCTTCCGGGACGGCTGGTTCCACTCGGGAGACCTCGCGGTCCGCGACGCCGAGGGCTACCTCACGATCGTCGACCGGGTGAAGGACGTCATCAACTCCGGTGGCGTGCTCGTCGCCTCCCGCCAGGTCGAGGACGCGCTCTACACCCACCCCGGGGTCGCCGAGGTGGCCGTCATCGGCCTCCCCGACGAGCGCTGGATCGAGGCGGTCACGGCCGTCGTCGTCCCGCGCGGCGAGGTCACCGAGGACGAACTCCTCGACCACGCCCGCGAGAGGCTCGCCCGCTTCAAGGCGCCGAAGCGCGTCTTCCTCGTGGACGCGCTTCCCCGCAACGCCAGCGGCAAGATCCTCAAGCGCGACCTGAGGGACCGCTTCGGCGCCTCATGACACCGAGTGGAGGGGCGTCAGCCCGCACGCTCCTCCATCACACAGAGAATGTTCCCCTCGCTGTCCTTGAACCAGGCGCCACGCATGGTGTCCGACTCGACCACGCCGTCGACCGTCTTGATGCCGGGCAGGTCGTACTCCTCGAAGGTGACGCCCTTGGAGCGCAGCTCCTTCATCTCGCTGTCGAGGTCGTCGACCTTCCAGCTCGCCAAAGTGTGATCGGCCTTGCCGCCGTACGGCGTCTCGTAGAGGCCGATCGTCGTTCCACCGCACTCGTACCGGGTGTCCTCGGGCGACTCCTTCGTGAGGGGGAGTCCGAGGGTCTCCGAGTAGAACTGCTTGGCCCTGATCATGTCGCTGACCGGAATGATCGCGGCTATGGGGGAGTCAGACAGCATCGCAACCACCTCCTCCCTCCAGGCTACGCGCCCCGCAGGTCCACGATCCGCTTGATCTTGCCCACCGAGCGCTCCAGCGTCTCCGGGTCGACCACCTCTACGGCGACCGAGACCCCGACCCCGTCCTTCACCGCCGCCGCGACCGCCCGGGCCGCCTCCGCGCGCACCTCCGGCGTCGCGTCCGGACGGGCCTCGGCCCGCACGGTCAGGGCGTCGAGCCGGCCCTCCCGGGTCAGCCGCAGCTGGAAGTGCGGGGCCACGCCCGGGGTGCGGAGCACGATCTCCTCGATCTGGGTGGGGAAGAGGTTCACCCCGCGCAGGATGATCATGTCGTCGCTGCGCCCGGTGACCTTCTCCATCCGGCGGAACACCCGCGCGGTCCCCGGAAGCAGCCGGGTGAGGTCACGGGTCCGGTAGCGGATCACCGGCATGGCCTCCTTGGTGAGCGAGGTGAAGACCAGCTCGCCCTCCTCCCCGTCGGGCAGCACCTCGCCGGTGAACGGGTCCACGATCTCCGGGTAGAAGTGGTCCTCCCAGATGTGCAGGCCGTCCTTGGTCTCCACGCATTCCTGCGCCACGCCGGGGCCGATGACCTCCGACAGGCCGTAGATGTCGACCGCGTCGATCGCGAACCGCTCCTCGATCTCCTTGCGCATCTCCTCCGTCCACGGCTCCGCGCCGAAGACGCCCACCTTCAGCGAGGTCGACCGCGGATCCACGCCCTGCCGTTCGAACTCGTCGAGCAGCGTCAGCATGTACGAGGGGGTCACCATGATGATCTCGGGACGGAAGTCCTGGATCAGCTGCACCTGCCGGGCCGTCATCCCGCCGGAGGCCGGGATCACCGTGCACCCGAGGCGCTCGGCGCCGTAGTGGGCACCGAGCCCGCCGGTGAACAGGCCGTATCCGTACGCCACATGGACCTTGTGCCCGGGGCGCGCACCGGCCGCGCGCAGGGAGCGGGCCACCACGTCGGCCCACATGTCCAGGTCGGCCTGCGTGTAGCCGACGACGGTCGGGCGGCCGGTGGTGCCGCTGGAGGCGTGGATCCGCCGGATCCGGGACTGGTCGACGGCGAACATGCCGAAGGGGTAGTGGTCGCGCAGGTCCGACTTGGCGGTGAAGGGGAAGCGGGCCAGGTCCGCGAGCGTGCGGCAGTCGTCCGGGGTCAGTCCGGCCGCGTCGAAGGAGCGCCGGTAGAAGTCGACGTTCTCGTACGCGTGACGCAGGGTCGCGCGCAGCCGCTCCAGCTGGAGGGCCGCCAGCTCCTCGCGTCCGAGCCGTTCGCCGCTGTCCAGCAGTTCCGTCATGCGCCACTCCTCCGCTGTCGTAAAACGGACTACCGATCATTCGGTCGATCCGTTCCCGGTCAGTAAAACCGGAAGTACCCGGGGCTTGGCAAGGGGGCGGGATGACTTTTCCCGCGCGCGAGTCCGCACGGACGGCGGAGCGTGCAGGGCGCTCGCGGGGCGGCCACCGCCGCGCGGCGCTCCCACCCGTTCGCGCCGCACCCGGATGACGTACACCGCTGTGCGTTACACCTGGGCACGGAGAGTGACGTACGAGAGTCCGTGCACGTCGCAAGAGCCCCAGAAAGCGAGTCACCCATGTCGGTCGACACCGTGCCGGCGGCCACCCCGCCCGCCATCGAGCTCCGCCAGGTCCAGCTCAGCCTCAGCACCGCAGCCGCCCGCAACCTCGCCACCACCACCAAGTCCGAACCCCAGATGCAAGGCATCAGCTCCCGCTGGCTGCTCCGGAAACTCCCCTGGATCCACACCCCCGGCGGCGTCTACCGGGTCAACCGGCGCCTCTCGTACGTGGTCGGCGACGGCCGCGTCACCTTCGTCAAGAGCGGCTCCAGGGTCGAGGTCATCCCCGCCGAGCTGGCCGAGCTCCCGCTGCTGCGCGGCTTCGACGACCCCACGGCGCTCGGCGCCCTCGCCGAGCGCTTCGTCCAACAGGAGTACGAGCCGGGCCAGATCGTCGTGAACGCCGGCCGGAGCGCCGACCACGTCTACCTCGTCGCCCACGGCAAGATCGAGAAGCTCGGCACCGGACAGTACGGCGACGAGACCCTCCTCGGACGGCTCGGCGACGGCGACACCTTCGGAGGCCAGGTGCTCGCCGGGGACGGGGCATGGGACTTCACCGCCAAGGCCGTCACCGCCGTCACCCTCCTCGCCCTGCCCCGCACCGCCTACCAGGCCGTGGCCGAGCAGTACGAGAACCTCCGCGACCACGTCCAGGGAGCAGGGTCCAACGGCCAGCGGCGCCCCACCAACCGGGTCGGCGAGGCGGCCATCGAGCTCAGCGCCGGTCACGTCGGCGAGGCCGCGCTGCCCGGCGCGTACGCGGACTACGAACTCAAGCCGCGGGAGTACGAACTCAGCGTCGCCCAGACCGTCCTGAAGGTCCACACCCGCGTCGCCGACCTCTACAACCAGCCGATGAACCAGACGCAGCAGCAGCTCCGCCTCACGATCCAGGAACTCCGCGAGCGCCAGGAGCACGAGCTCGTCAACAACCCCGAGTTCGGGCTGCTCCACAACACCGACTTCGACCAGCGCATCCAGACCCACTCGGGCCCGCCGACCCCGGACGACCTCGACGACCTGCTCAGCATGCGCCGCGACACCGACTACCTTTTCGCCCACCCCCGGGCCATCGCCGCCTTCGGCAAGGAGTGCAACAAGCGCGGTCTCGCACTCGGCTCCGTGGACGTCGACGGACACCACATCCCCGCCTGGCGCGGCGTCCCCCTCCTGCCCTGCGGGAAGATCCCGGTCACCGACCGGCAGAGCTCCTCGATCATCGCCGTCCGTGCGGGCGAGAACAACGAGGGCGTCATCGGCCTCCACCAGACCGGTCTCCCCGACGAGGTCGAACCCGGCCTCAACTGCCGCTTCATGGGCATCGACGAGAAGGCGATCATCTCCTACCTCGTCTCCGCCTACTACTCCGCCGCGATCCTCGTGCCGGACGCGGTCGGCATCCTCGAGAACGTCGAGGTGCGGCCGCGCGCCTGACCGCCGACCGGGCGGGGGGTGCCGGCAAATTCCGTTGCCCGGCGCCGGACACGGTGCTGGAGTGGCCGCCATGGAACCCCAGCACCTGCGTGACCTGTACGACCTCCAGCTGCGCCGCGAGGCGCGCCCCGACGGGCCCGGCTGCCGGGTCGAGCGCGTCGGCGCCGTCGTCCGCCAGACCGGCCCCGCGCACGCGTGGAACGGCGTCCTCTGGTCCGGCCTCGACGCGCCCGGCGCCGACCGCGCCATCGCCGCGCAGATCGACCACTACCGCGCCGCCGGCCTGTCCTTCGAATGGAAGCTGTACGCGCACGACACCCCCGCCGACCTCGGCGACCGGCTCCGCGCGGCGGGCCTCACCCCCGAGGAGCCCGAGGCCCTGATGGCCGCCGAGGCCGCCGACCTGCCCCGGGAGGTCCCGCTCCCCGACGGCGTCGAAATCCGCGCGGTCACCGACGAGGCCGGGGTGCGCCAGGTCGTCGAGGTCCACGAGCGCGCCTTCGGCACCGACAGCTCCCGCCTCGGCCGCCAGCTCCTGGACCGGCTCGCGGCCGACCCCGGCACGGTCACCGCCGTCGTCGCCCTCGCCGCGGGAGAACCCGTCAGCGCCGCCCGCATGGAGCTGTACCCCGGCACGGACTTCGCGGGCCTCTGGGGCGGCGGCACCGTCGAGGGCTGGCGCGGCCGCGGCCTCTACCGCGCCCTCGTCGCCCACCGAGCCCGCATCGCCGCGACCCGGGGCCACCGCTACGTCCAGGTCGACGCGATGGACACCAGCCGCCCGATCCTCGCGCGCCTCGGCTTCCTGGCACTGTCGACCACCACGCCGTACGTGTACGAGGTCGAGGAACCGTCGCCTTCGTGACCGCGCCCCAGGGGCTCCCGGCGGCGTCAGGCCGTCCAGTGCGCGGGGCGGTCGAAGCCCTCCGGGAGGCGGGTCGCCGCGTCACCGCGTGCGGAGTTCAGCTGGGGCTGGGTCAGGAACAGCGCGCCGGTCAGGTCCGCGCCCGACAGATCGGCGTCCCGCAGGTCGGCGCCGATCAGGTCCGCGAGCGACAGGTCCGCCCCCGTCAGGTCGGCGGCGATGAGCAGCGCCCCGCGCAGGTCCGTGCCCCGCAGCTTCGCCCCGCGCAGCCGCTTGCCGATCAGGTCCGCCCCGCGCCGGCTCTTCGGCCGCCCGCCGGCCGTGGCGCGGACCAGCTCGCTCGTCCTGAGGAGCAGCGGATTGACCTCGGCCCGCACGGCGCCGACGTCCAGCTTCTCCAGGGCGTCCGGGGTGCCCCCGGCGAGCTCCTCGACACGGGCCAGCGCGGCCCGCAGCTCGGCGTGCACCGGGCGGGCCGTCCGCAGGGCCAGGGCCTCCGTGAGGTAGCGCAGCAGCTCGTGCAGCTGGCGCACCACCGGGAACACCTCGTACATCTGCCGGGCCGTCTCCGGAGCCTCGCGCCAGGACACGCCGCCGAAGGTCACCTGGGAGACCCGCTGGCCGGCGCCGAAGCAGTCGTACACCGTGCAGCCCTGGAAACCGCTCGGCCGCAGCCGGGTGTGGATGCCGCAGCGGAAGTCCTCCTGGAGGTTCCGGCAGGGCTCTCCCGATGCCTTGTTCACGGCGAAGTCGGCCGATTTGGCGAAGGGCAGCGCCACGCAGCACAGGCCGAAGCAGTTCGCGCAGTCGCCGCGCAGTGCGGATTCCCGGGTGTCGGGCACGGTGAAACGGTTCCTTCGCAGGTCGGGGACGGCCCTCCACCGTATCGCGCCGACCGCGTCGCGCTCTCGGCGAAACCGATTGCGATGATCCGCGCGGCCGGTGAAGATCGTCGGCATGCCGACGTTCACGACGTATGACGGAACCGAACTCGCCTACCGCATACAGGGGGAGGGGGAACCGCTCGTCTGCCTGGCGGGCGGGCCGATGCGCGACGCCGGCTACCTCGGCGACCTCGGCGGACTCGCCGCCCACCGCGCCCTCGTCCTGCTCGACGCCCGAGGCACCGGCGCGAGCGCCGTGCCCGCCGACCCCGGCACGTACCGCTGCGACCGGCAGATCGGCGACGTCGAGGCCCTCCGCGCCCACCTCGGCCTGGAGCGGATCGACCTCCTCGGCCACTCGGCGGGCGGAAACCTCGCCGTCCTGTACGCCGCCGCCCACCCCGAGCGGATCCGCTCCCTCGTCCTCGTCACCTCCGCCGGACGCGCCCTCGGCGTCGAGACCACCGACGAGGAGTGGGACAAGGCCGTCGAGCTCTTCGCCGACCGGGACTGGTACGCGCAGGCCAGGGCCGCCCTCGACACCATCGGCCCCGACACCCCGCTCCGGCGCGTCTACGAGATCGCCGCCCCCTTCGGGTACGGCCGCTGGGACCCCGCCGCCCAGGAGCACGCGGCGGCGGGCGAGCGGGAGATCAACTGGGAGGCCGCACCCGCCTACCACGGCGAAGGCGCCTACGACCCGCAGGCGACCCGCCGCGCGCTCGGCGCGCTCACCGCGCCGGTCCTGATCGTGGCGGGCGAGTACGACGCGGGCCCGACGCCCGCGAAGGCGGCCGAGGCCGCCGCCTTCTTCCCGCACGCGGAGCTCGTCGTCCAGCCGGGCGCCGGACACTTCCCCTGGGTCGACGACGCGGACGCCTTCGTCCGCCCGGTCGCCGCCTTCCTCGACCCGGCCGTCCGCACGGTCACCGTGGCCGGCGTACGCCTCGCCTACCGGGTCACCGGACCCGAGGACGCCCGGCCCGTCGTCCTCGTCCACGGCCGCGGCAACAACAGCACGACCTGGACGGACATCGCCGCCGACCTGGCCGCCGACCACCGCGTGTACGCGGTCGACCTGCGCGGCCACGGACTCAGCGACCGGCCCGGCCGCTACGGCTTCGAGGACTTCCGCGACGAGCTCGGCGGCTTCATGAAGGCCCTCGGCCTCACCGGCGCCGGCGTCGTCGCCCACTCGATGGGCGGCGCGGCCGCGTACCTCCTCGCCCAGCGCGCACCCGGCCTCATCGGCCGCCTCGTCCTGGAGGAGGCGCCGGCCTTCCTCCCGCTCGACCCGCCGCGCCCGGTGGCCGAGCGACCCGAGGGTCCCCTCCCCTTCGACTGGGGCATCGTCACGACCACCGATGCCGAGCTGAACGCCCCCGACCCGGCCTGGCGCGAGGAGCTGACCACGATCACGGCCCCCACCCTCGTCCTCGCCGGCGGCCCGACCAGCCACGTCCCCCAGGACCACCTCACCCTGCTCGCCGACCGCATCCCCGACGCCCGCCTCGTCAGGATCGAGGTCGGACACCTCATCCACAACGCCGCACCCGCCGAATTCCTCGCGGCGATCAGGAAATTCGGCCTCTGAGGGCCCGTGCGGCCGTGCCGTGGCCGGTATGAATCGTCCGCGTTCGTCACGGCGCCGCCGACGGTTCATCAGATGGTGCGTACTCCTGTCCGTCGGACGCTCGTACCGGACGCGCGTGACTACGGTCGTGCCCGTCGTCCCACAGGGGGCGGCACCGGTCGAGTGGGAGTGAACATGGGTTCTGTCGGTCGTCGGACCGTCGCGGTGATGGCAGCCGCTCTGGCGTCGCTGGGCGCGGGGAGCGGTGTCGCCGCGACCGCGACCCCCTCGTCGCCCGCGCCCTGCAGCGGCGCGGAATGCCCCAGCCTGAAGCCGACCAGGCTCACCGTCAGCCAGGCCACCCTGAACGTCACCCAGATGCAACTGGAGAACATCCACGCGATGGCCTCCGACGCCGTCACCGGGGAGCCCGTCCGGGGAGCCAAGATCGTGTTCGCCACCGTCGGCGGCCGGACGCTCGGGGCGGCCTACACCGACTACGACGGCGTCGCCTCGATCACCGCCCCCGAGAACCTGGGCCCCGGGACCCTCCAGGAGCTGCTGGGCGGCTACGAGGCCGCGCTGGTCGGCGACGGAGTCCACGCGCCCGTCGGAGCCCATGGGGCGATCACCGTCGGCACCGACCAGGGGCCGGGGGTGCCGAACGCGCCGTGCTCGATCTGCAGCGACCACCGGCTCAAGCTGGACGTGGTCCCGGTCGACTGGAGCCGGTGACGATGCGGATCCTGCACCGCCGGACCCGGCGGGCCGGCCGCGCCTCCGCGGACCTCGGCGCGTACGGCCTGCCGGGTGCCGCCGTGGCCCCGGCCGGCGCGCGGGACACCGCCGCCGTGGCACCTGTCGGCGCGGTCAACGGCTTCGCGGTCCTGGAGACCGTGGCCGCGCTGCCCGTCAGCACCTGGCGTTACCTCTGGGAGGCCGAGGACGTCCGTCACCTCGGACCGATGGCCCAGGACTGGCACACGGCCTTCGGCTTCAACCCGGACGACACCAGGATCCCCGTCGTCGACGGCCTCGGCGTCGCCCTGGTCTGCGTCCAGGCGCTCCACCGCCAGGTGCAGGAGCTCAAGGCCGAGGTGGACCGGCTGCGAGACGCAGCGGCCACGGCCACGTCCGAGGCGGGGCGATGACGGCGGGCGGCCTGTCGCCGGTGTCCACGGACGCGATCTGGCGGCTTCCCGTGACGGTCTGCCGCATCACCGGCTTCCTGGGCGAGCGGACGGCCGACGCGTTGCTGGAGCGCGCCGTCGCCGCCACCGGCGACCGACTGAAGCCCTCCATGGTCCGGGACCAGGAGCTCGCCCCAGACCTGCGCCGGTCCCGCTCGTGCCCGGACTTCGACGCGCCCGAACTGCTGGCGGCCATCGAGGACGTACGGGACGCGGTCGAGCACACGCTGGGAGTCGACTGCCGGTACACCGAACCTCGTTACGGCCTCAACGTGCACAACGACGGGGACTTCTACGGACCGCACCAGGACACCAGCGTCGAGTACGCCCGCCGGCGTCTGCTCACGTTCGTGTACTACCTGCACCGCACACCCCGGCCGTTCCGCGGCGGCGAGCTGCGCGTCTTCGACGCCGCCCTGCCGCTGCACACCGGGACGACCGGGGAGTGGCGGGAACGCACCTGGCGGGACTGGGAACCCGAGCACGACAGCATCGTGTTCTTCCTGCCCACCGCCTGGCACGAGGTGCGGCCGGTCGTCTGCCCCGGGAAGAGGCACGAGGACAGCCGCTTCGCCGTCAACGGCTGGCTGTGCGGACCCGCCCCCGCCGACCGCGGCGGCGGGGGCCGGTGAGGCCGCTCAGTCGCGCCCGTCGGCGTCCGCCTCCACCGCCACCGCGCGGGCCCAGCGGTAGTCCGCCTTGCCGCTGGGGGAGCGCTGGATGCGGTCGGTGAGGACCAGTTGGCGGGGGACCTTGTACCCCGCCAGCTGCTGCCGGCAGTGGGTCTGGAGGGACTCCAGGTCCAGCGCCGGGGCGTCCGGGCGGAGCTGGACGACCGCGGCGACGTGGTTGCCCCAGCGGGCGTCGGGGACACCGGCGACCAGCGCGTCGTACACGTCGGGGTGGGACTTCAGGGCCTGCTCCACCTCCTCCGGATAGACCTTCTCGCCACCGGTGTTGATGCACTGCGAGCCGCGGCCCAGGACGGTGACCACGCCGCTCTCGTCCACCGTCGCCATGTCGCCGAGCAGCACCCACCGCACCCCGTCCCGCTCGAAGAAGGTCTCGGCGGTCTTGGCCGGGTCGTTGTAGTAGCCCAGCGGGACGTGGCCGCGCTGGGCGAGGCGGCCGGTCTCGCCCGGCGCGACGGGGACCCGGGTCGCCGGGTCGACGACCTGGGTGCGTTCGTTGACGTGCAGCCGGAAGCCCTTGGCCGGGCCGGAGTCGTCGGTGGCGCGGCCGTTGGAACCGGACTCGGTGGAGCCGAAGTTGTTGAGCAGCACGACGTTGGGCATGAGCTCCTGGAGCTGGGCCCGTACCGTCTCGGACATGATGGCTCCGGACGAGGACAGGCTGAAGAGGGCCGAGAGGTCCGTCCCCCTGAGCGGACCGCGCAGCGCGTCCACGAGCGGCCGCAGCATCGCGTCCCCGACCAGGGAGATGCTGGAGACCTTCTCCTTCTCCAGGGTGCGCAGCACCTCCTCGGGCACGTACTTGCGGTGCAGGACCACCCGCTGCCCGTAGTTGAGCGCGATGAACGCGGTCAGCGTGGAGGTGCCGTGCATGAGCGGCGGCGCGGGGAAGAAGGTGATGCCGGCGCCGCCGGCCGCGACCCGCTCCGCCAGCTCCTCGGGGCGCTTCACGGGCTCGCCCGAGGGGTCGCCCCCGAACAGCCCGGCGAAGAACAGGTCCTCCTGGCGCCACAGGACGCCCTTGGGCATACCGGTCGTGCCGCCGGTGTAGATGATGAAGAGGTCGTCGGGCGAGCGGGGACCGAAGCCGCGCTCCGGCGAACCGGCGGCCTCCGCCTCCGTGAACGGCACGCAGTCGAGAGCCGGGGCTCCCTCGAACGGGGCGCTGTGCTGCGCAGCAGCTCCTTGAGGGGTGGTGGTCGGGCGACGGGAGGGCGGGGTCCCCACCCGCACGAGGTGCCGCAGCTTCTCCGTCTGCGGCAGTGCCGCCGCGACCCGGTCGGTGAACTCGGCGTCGAAGACGAGAGCGGCCAGGTCGGCGTCCCGGTAGAGGTAGACGAGCTCCTCCTCCACGTAGCGGTAGTTCACGTTGACCGGAACGATCCGCGCCTTGAGGCAGGCGAGGACGGTCTGCAGGTACTCGACGCCGTTGTACAGGTGGAGGCCGAGGTGCTCGCCGGGCCGGATGCCCGCGTCGGTCAGGTGGTGCGCGATCCGGTTGGCGGCGGCGTCGAGCTCGGCGTAGGTGAGCCGCCGCTCCCGGCCGGTGCCGGGATGGTCGACGTACACCAGCGCCTCGCGGTCGGGGACCACGTCGACGACCGATTCGAACAGGTCGGCAAGGTTGTACTCCACCGTTCCTCCTGACCCCGGTTCGCTGGCTCACATGGACGTGGCGGTCATTAGAGCGCCGACCGGTCACCGGGGGAAGGGGGTGCGCAGAAGAATCTGACTGAGTGTCAGAAAACTATTGAACTGGACCCCGGGCTCCTGCAACCTGTTCCAGAACTGGAGACGGGAGACCCCCATGGGCGGCACCGAACACCTCAGCGTCCGGCGCGAAGGCGCCACGCTCGTCCTCACCTTGAACCGGCCCGAGGCCAAGAACGCCCTCTCACTGCCGATGCTCGTCGGCCTGTACGACGGCTGGCTGGAGGCCGACGCCGACGACACCGTCCGCTCGGTCGTCCTCACCGGCGCGGGCGGTTCCTTCTGCGCGGGCATGGACCTCAAGGCCCTCGCAGGGAAGGGAATGGAGGGCGAGCAGTACCGGGACCGGCTGAAAGCCGACCCCGACCTGCACTGGAAGGCGATGCTCCGCCACCACCGCCCCCGCAAGCCGGTCATCGCCGCCGTCGAGGGGTACTGCGTCGCCGGCGGCACCGAGATCCTTCAGGGCACCGACATCCGCGTCGCCGCCGCCTCCGCCACCTTCGGCCTCTTCGAGGTCCGGCGCGGCCTCTTTCCCATCGGCGGCTCCACCGTCCGCCTGCCCCGTCAGATCGCCCGCACCCACGCGCTCGAAATGCTTCTCACCGGCCGCCCGTACAGCGCCGAGGAAGCCGCCGCCATCGGCCTCGTCGGCCGCGTCGTCCCCGACGGCACCGCCCTGGACGCGGCCCTCGACATCGCCGAACGCATCAACGCCTGCGGGCCGCTCGCCGTCGAGGCGGTCAAGGCGTCCGTGTACGAGACGGCCGAACTGACCGAGACGGAGGGGCTCGCCGCCGAACTCAAGCGGGGGTGGCCGATCTTCGACACGGCCGACGCGAAGGAGGGGGCGAGGGCGTTCGCGGAGAAGAGGGCGCCGGTGTATCGGCGGGAATGAGTTCTCCCCGCCCCACCCCGCCCCTTCCCATGACCAGGGGCTCGGCCCCGAATCTCAGCCCGGCCGGCGTTTGAGGCGCGGGGTCCGGGGCGGAGCCCCAGTTCGGGAAGGGGCGGGGTGGGGGAGAAGCCCCGCGCAGCGGCCCCAGCACCGTCCCAAGCCGACCGCCCCGACCAAGGAGCCCGCCCATGACCGTGACCGAACCGCCGGAGGCCCTCCGCGCCCCCCTCGTCGTCGAGTTCCCCTTCACCCGCTCCCTCGGCCCCGTCCAGTCCGCCTTCCTCACCGGACTCCGCGAGCGCACCGTCCTCGGCGTGCGCACCGAGGCGGGTGAGGTGCTCGTCCCGCCCGTCGAGTACGACCCCGCGACCGCCGCCGAACTCCGTGACCTCGTCGAGGTCGCCGCCACCGGCACCGTCACCACCTGGGCCTGGAATCCCGAGCCCCGCCCCGGGCAGCCGCTCGCGACCCCCTTCGCCTGGGTCCTCGTGCGCCTCGACGGCGCCGACACCGCCCTTCTCCACGCCCTCGACGCCCCCGGCCCCGAAGCCGTCCGCACCGGCCTGCGGGTCCGGATCCGCTGGGCCGCGGAACGGGCCGGCGCCATCACCGACATCGCCTGCTTCGAACCGTACGAGAGCAGCGAGAGCACGGACGCGCACGAACCCGCCCCGCACGACGGCCGGTTCGAGGACCTCGTGACCGGCATCGTCGCCCCCGCCCGCCTCGACTACACGTACAGCCCCGGCCGCGCCCAGACCCGCTATCTGCACGCGCTCGCCGAGCGCCGCACCGTCGGCGAGCGCTGCCCGTCCTGCGCCAAGGTGTACGTGCCGCCCCGCGGCGCCTGCCCCACCTGCGGCGTCGCGACCACCGACCAGGTCGAGGTCGGCCCCCGCGGCACCGTCACCACCTACTGCATCGTCAACATCAAGGCGAAGAACCTCGCGATCGAGGTCCCGTACGTCTACGCCCACATCGCCCTCGACGGCGCCGGGCTCGCCCTCCACGGCCGCATCGCCGGCATCCCGTACGACGAGGTCCGGATGGGTCTGCGCGTCGAACCCGTGTGGAGCGAGGGCGGCCGCTACCCCGACCACTACCGGCCCACCGGCGAGCCCGACGCCGACTACGACACCTACAAGGAGCTGCTGTGAGGCCGGACCGAGAAGTGGCGATCGTCGCCTTCGCCCAGAGCGACCACCGGCGGCACACCGACGACCTCTCCGAGGTCGAGATGGTGATGCCCGTGCTGCACGAGGTGCAGCGGCAGACCGGCCTGAAGGCCGCCGACATCGGCTTCACCTGCTCCGGCTCCTCCGACTACCTGGCCGGGCGCGCCTTCTCCTTCACCATGGCCCTCGACGGCGTCGGCGCCTGGCCGCCGATCTCCGAGTCCCATGTCGAGACGGACGGCGCCTGGGCGCTGTACGAGGCGTGGGTGAAGCTCCTGACCGGCGAGGCCGACACGGCCCTCGTCTACGCCTACGGCAAGTCCTCGCCCGGATCCGTCCGCGACGTCCTCACCCGCCAGCTCGACCCCTACTACCTCGCCCCGCTCTGGCCCGACTCCGTCGCCCTCGCCGCCCTCCAGGCCCAGGCCCTCGTCGACGCCGGGGACACCGACGAACCGGCCCTCGCGGCGATCGCCGCCCGCAGCCGCGAGGACGCGACCGCGAACCCGCACGCCCAGCTGCCCGGCGCCCGCCCCCAGGGCGACTACGCCGTCCACCCGCTCCGCACGGGCGACTGCCCGCCCATCGGCGACGGCGCCGCCGCCGTGATCCTCGCCGCCGGCGACCGGGCCCGCGAGCTGTGCGAACGCCCCGCCTGGATCAGGGGCATGGACCACCGGATCGAGGCCCACTCCCTCGGCGTCCGCGACCTCACCGACTCGCCCTCCACCCGCCTCGCCGCCGAACGCGCCGGAGCCTTCGAGCGGCCCGTCGACACCGCCGAACTCCACGCGCCCTTCACCTCCCAGGAGGTCGTCCTGCGCAAAGCCCTCGGCCTCGACGACAGCGTGCGCGTCAACCCCTCCGGCGGCGCCCTCGCCGCCAACCCCGTCATGGCCGCGGGCCTGATCCGGCTCGGCGAGGCCGCCGCCCGCATCCACCGCGGCGAGTCCGACCGCGCCCTCGCCCACGCCACCTCCGGCCCCTGCCTCCAGCAGAACCTCGTCGCCGTCCTGGAAGGGGAGACCCATGTCCGGTAAGGAGCCCGTGGCCGTCGTCGGCATCGGCCAGACCAAGCACGTCGCCGCCCGCAGGGACGTCTCGATCGCCGGACTCGTCCGGGAGGCAGCCCTCCGCGCCCTGGCGGACGCCGAGCTGACCTGGGCCGACATCGACGCCGTCGTCATCGGCAAGGCGCCCGACTTCTTCGAGGGCGTCATGATGCCGGAGCTGTACCTCGCCGACGCGCTCGGCGCGGTCGGCAAGCCCATGCTCCGGGTGCACACGGCGGGATCGGTCGGCGGCTCCACCGCCCTCGTCGCCGCCAACCTGGTCTCCGCGCGCGTGCACCGGACCGTGCTCACCCTCGCCTTCGAGAAGCAGTCCGAGTCCAACGCCATGTGGGGCCTCTCCCTGCCCGTCCCCTTCCAGCAGCCGCTGCTCGCCGGCGCCGGCGGCTTCTTCGCCCCCCACGTCCGGGCCTACATGCGCCGCACCGGCGCCCCCGACACGGTCGGCTCCCTCGTCGCGTACAAAGACCGGCGCAACGCCCTCAAGAACCCGTACGCCCACCTCCACGAGCACGACCTCACCCTGGAGAAGGTCCAGGCCTCCCCGATGCTCTGGGACCCGATCCGTTACTCCGAGACCTGCCCCTCCTCGGACGGCGCCTGCGCCATGATCCTCACCGACCGCACCGGCGCCGACCGCGCGCCGCGGCCACCGGCCTGGGTGCACGGCGGGGCGATGCGCAGTGAGCCCACCCTCTTCGCCGGCAAGGACTTCGTCTCCCCGCGGGCCGGCCGGGACTGCGCGGCCGACGTCTACCGGCAGGCCGGCATCACCGACCCACGGCGGGAGATCGACGCCGTCGAGATGTACGTGCCGTTCTCCTGGTACGAACCCATGTGGCTGGAGAACCTGGGCTTCGCCGAGGAGGGCGAGGGCTGGAAGCTCACCGAGGCCGGGGTGACCGAACTCGACGGCGACCTGCCCGTGAACCCCTCGGGCGGGGTGCTCTCCACCAACCCCATCGGAGCCTCCGGGATGATCCGCTTCGCCGAGGCCGCGCTCCAGGTACGGGGGGACGCCGGCGAGCACCAGGTCGACGGCGCCCGCCGGGCGCTCGGCCACGCCTACGGGGGAGGCGCCCAGTTCTTCTCCATGTGGCTCGTGGGTGACACCCCGCCCACCGGCTGACCTCACGGCGGGGGCCTACCCTGACCCCCATGAACGCGGAACGCGACCTGACCCGGCTCCTCGCCGGGATGCGCCCGGAACTCGACCCCGGCCGCTACGTCTTCACCACGGTGGACGGCCCCGCCCCGGCCGGGGTCGCCCCCGTCGTCACCGTCACCGAACCCGAGGGCCTCACCCTCGTCGTACGGCAGGAGGAGGCGGACGCGGCCGGCCTCGCGTACGACTACGTGGCCGGCCGGATCACGCTCCGGGTGCACTCCGCGCTCGACGCCGTCGGCCTGACGGCGGCCGTCGCGAGCGAGCTCGCCGCGGCGGGCATGAGCTGCAACGTGGTGGCCGGATTCCATCACGACCACCTCTTCGTCGAACACGGCCGGGCCGATGAGGCGTTGGCCGTCCTGAGCAGGCTGTCGCGGAGGTCGTCCGGCTCGGCCGCATGACCGTCACAAGCGGCCCCACCGGGCGTACGCCGACGCCTTAGCGGGGCCACGCGCCCGCTCCTCCCGGTATCGCGCCGGGCGTGCGCCCTCGGTGCGGGGGCGGAACGTGGCTCGACGGGGTGGCCGGCCGGACCTCCGGGGATTCGGCCTCTTCGAACGCGAAGCGGCGCTCGACGCGGCCGAGGACGCTCTCGATCTTCTGACGGGCCTGGCCGACGGGCCTGGCCGACGGACCGCCCTGGCCCGAGCGGATCCCCGCACCCCCGCACGGCCCCGAGCTTCCACCTGGTCGTTGTCCCGAGCCCGACCGTGTCCGCACCTCACGCGCGCGTGGACAGCGGAACCGCGACCGCGCCGGGCCCTCACGGGGGCGTGGACGAGGAATCCCTGACCGCGCAGGGCTCCCACCTGCGCGTGGACCGGGAAGCGGCGACCGCGCCGGCGCTGCCACGCGCGCGTGGGCGGGCAGCTCCACCTTGCCCTCGCCGAGGCCGCCGCCACCCCCGACGGGGCCCGCCGCACCGCTGAGGAGCGGTCGCCCGCGCCCGCCGGTACGGCGCGCCCTCCGCGATCGGACAGACGCTCCGGGTGACCGCCGAGGTCTCCGAGCCCCCCACGGGTGGAGTCCGTCGACCGGCTCGACCAGACGCCCGCCACCGCAAGCTCGGCACCACGGCTCGGGCCCCGCCCAGGCCCTGCGGACGATCGGCGGGCCCGGCGGGCAGGGCTGACCTGAGGCGGCCGCCCGGCGCGTCGCATCGCCCGCCGGGGCACGTACCATGGCCGTATGTCCTTCCTCCGCCGCCGCAGCGCCGCCACACCCGCGGGCCCGGACTTCGACGTCCTGGCCATGGATCCGGGAGACTGGCCCGGCAATCTCGGCGCCGGTCTGCTGCCCGCACCCGACGGCTCCTGCCAGGGCGTGTTCCTGCGCTACGACCTGTTCGGCGGCCGGGGACCCGCGATGATCATCGGCAACCTCCCGGAGGGCTCCCCGGCGCGTGAGCTCGCCGACGGCCAGATCCCCTTCGAGGTGGCGCAGCTCCTCGCCGCCCTGGAGAACGACGAGCCGGTCGAGGTCCTCGACACCGAGGACATGCCCGTCATGCAGGGCGACAACCTCCTCATCGTGCGCCGCCTCAAGCTCTCCGAGAGCCGTATCTCCTGCGTCCAGTTCGACCGCAGCGACAACGTCCTCGTGACGATCGCCAGTTGGGACCGGCCGATCACCGACGACCTGTACGCGCTGCTCAAGCCGCTGCCCGCCGAGCTGTTCCAGCAGGGCTGACGGGGGAGCGGGGCCGATGAGCGCGCGCGTCGACGCCTGGATCTGGGCGGTCCGTCTGACCAAGACCCGCTCGCAGGCCGCGGCCGCCTGCCGGGCCGGACACGTCAAGGTCAACGGCGAGCGGGTGAAGCCCGCCCAGGCCGTGAAGCCCGGTGACGAGGTCCGGATCTTCCACGGCGGCCGGGAGCGGATCGTCGAGATCAAGGAGCTCCACACCAAGCGGGTCGGCCCGCCGGTCGCCGCCGAGGCGTACGTGGACAACAGCCCGCCCCCGCCGCCCCGGGAGCACGTCGCCGTCGCCGCCGTGCGCGACCGGGGCGCGGGACGCCCGACCAAGCGCGAGCGCCGCGAACTCGACGACCTGCGCGGCCGCCGCGCCTGACAGACGACCCGAAGGCCTCCGGGAACCCTCCCGGAGGCCTTCGGCGTACGTGACGTCAGCGGGTCCCCGCGCCGAGCAGCTCCGAGATCCGCGCCGCCGAGGTGCCGAGCCCCGTCGGACCGCGCCGCAGCAGTGCGCTGCCGCTGCCCGCGCGGACGTCCTCCGCGCCGTAACGCCGCACCTTCCGGTGCCAGTTGAGGACTCCGGCGAGCCAGTCCTCCAGCTCCCGCAGGTACGCCTCGAAGGCCGCCCGCTCCGCCGCGTCGAGCCCGAAGTCCTCGTAGAGGAGCGGCACTTCGCGGTCCTTCAGGACCTCGTACTGGTGCAGCCGGCCCCGCATCAGATCGGCGACCATCGCCACCGCCGTCGGATAGTCGCAGTCGAAGAACTTCTGCAGCACCAGGACGCCGTTGTGCACCTCGCCCTCGACCTCGATCTCCTTCTGGTACGAGAAGAGGTCGTTGATCAGCGCACCGTAGTCCATGACCGCGTTCTCCAGGCTGCGGACCGTCCCCGAGCGGAACAGCTCCGGGGGCAGCGTCACGTCCTGCCGGATCCGGCACAGGAGCGTGGTCAGCTCGGAACCGAAGGTGCTGCGCCGCATCTCGATGTAGTCGACCGGATCGGGCACCCGGTGCTGCACCACGTTGTGCATCTCCCACATCCAGCTGTCGAGCATCACGTCGAGCGAGGCCCGCAGCTGCGCCCGTGGCCCGCTCGCCATCGACGTGGCGGTCCGCTCCCAGATGTCCGCGAGCGCGCGTTCCAGCGGGTTCACCGCGAGCGCGGCGCCGGCCGCGGGCTCGTCGAGCGGCATGCAGGCCTTGAGCCGGTCGGTCTGCTCCTTCGCGCCGGCCAGACCGGCCGCCCGCCCGAAGACGGACGGGTAGTAGTCGTCCGCGTAGGTGCCCCAGGTCAGCCAGTCGGCGCTGAGCTCCAGTTCCTCCAGGGACGCGTCCGGGTCGAGCCCCGCCGAGCACAGCGCGAGGTCGAAGCCCTCCGCCATCGGCCGGTCCCACAGGTCGTCCAGGAGCCCCATCCGCTCCGCCCAGTCCACGGTGTGCTGCCGCGCCGCCGGGTGGTGGGGGTTGATCGTGAGCGGGTACGGCAGGTCGAACTCGGGCAGCAGCGAGGGCCCCACGTGCTGATGCGGCTGATGCGTGAAGGCGCGGTGCCGGGCGGCCGCCGGGCGCCCGAAGACGTTCCGGATGTCGAGGGCGGAGGTGCCGATGATCCCGTCCAGGTGCGAGGGTCCGCCGACCATGCCCTCGTTCATGTAGCGGCTGGAGCGCATGTGCCACTCGTGACCGCCGGACTGCCAGTCCTGGAGCCCCTTCGCGTACGCCGCGACGGCCGCGCACTCCTGCGGGCTCAGGCCCTTCTCGGCGGCGAGCAGCGGGACTTCGGTGAGCGCGGTGTTCTCGAACTGCTGGACGCGCGAGGTCAGCAGGTCGTTGACGGCGTCGGCCGCCTCCTGGGTCGTGCACCCGAGGAAGCGTTCGAGGACCAGGACGCCGTTGCTGTTCTCGCCCTCCTCCTCCACCTCGCGCTGGTACGAGAAGAGGTCGTTGCGCAGGTGCACGGCGTCCGAGAAGGCGTCCTTGAGTACGCGCAGCGGCCGGGAGTACGCCACCTGGGCGGGGACCTCGGCCCCCGCCGCGTACTCGACGAGACCGGCCGACCAGGGCGCGCCGCCCACCTTGCGGCGCATCTCGATGTACTCCAGGGGGTTGGCGACCCGCCCGTCGTTGATGTTGTCGAGCTCCCACAGCGACTCGTAGAGCAGGTGCTCCGTCGCCTCCGCGAACCGCACCCGCCAGCCCTCGGACATCGAGGGAACGGTCCGCCGCCAGAGGTCCGCGAGGCCCGCCTCGACGGGGTTGGTCGGCTCGGGCATGCCCGTCAGCGGGTCCGCCGGCATGAACAGCGGCAGCCGGTCCAGATAGGCCTTGCTGCCCGCCCGGTCCTGGGTGCGCTTGAAGACCTCCAGGAAGTGGTCGTCGAAGAAGAAGACCCAGGTGTACCAGTCGGTGACGAGGTTCAGCGCCTCCTCGCCGCAGTCGGGATGGGTGTAGGAGCAGAGCAGCGCGTAGTCGTGGGAATCGAGGTCGTGCTCCTCCCAGACCCCCGAGCCCTCCAGCATCCCCATCTCCCGCGCCCAGTCGCGCGTGTGCGTGCGGGCGGCCTCCAGATGGGGATTGAGCCGTGCCGGATACGGAACATAGAAATCCGGCATAACGAAGGGCTGAGGCATTTCCTGGGGGGCCTTCCGGTGAGCTGGGGCTGTGACCGGCCCAGCCTTACCCGTCGCCCGGACGGCGCACGCGATCTCCTGAATAGTCGTATGAACGCCGAAGGGGTGGTGCCGGACCCCGTGTCCGGCACCACCCCGCACCTTTCGGCCAGCCCGTTGTCAGTCCTGGGAAACCCGCACGTCAGCGGCCTTCACAAAGGCGATCCGATGGCCGAACTGGATCTGGTAGTACTCCTCCGGGCCCCGGACGACCGTGTGCCCGCTCGGGTCGAACACCGGCGCGAAGAAGTACTCGCCCGGGGTGCTGCCCCCCACCACGTACCGCTGACCCGCGAGCAGCTTGTACGGCAGCGGCGACACCGACTGCACCGGCACACCCGCCGGATAGGCCGAGGCCTCCGGATACGCCCGCCCGTACACCGGCACCTCCGCCAGGCCCTCCCGGGGCGTCAGGACGGTACCCCGCGCGTTCACCGCCGTCGGATCCTCCACCGGGTTGCGGAACCACGCCTTCTGCCCGAGGTACCAGACCGCCGTCCAGTCCCCCCGGCGCTCCGCCACCGCGAAGCTCTGCCCGGTCGAGGCGCGCGCGCCGGTGTCGTTGACCCCGGTCGTGGAGTCCTGCCCGCCCGGCCGCAGACCGATGTCCTTCACCAGGGGCGCGTCGGAGCTCGGCGCGGTGTGCAGGCGCACCGCCCCGCTGCCGTGCGGCACACACGCCTGGCCCGCCGTCACACAGCCCGTGTAGACCGGCTGGTGGGTGCTGTAGTCGGGCCGGATCGTCACCACGCCCGCGTGCGGACCGGCGCTCGGGGTGATCGGACGCCCGAGCAGCTGGAAGTAGTGCGCCCAGTCCCAGTACGGCCCCGGGTCCGTGTGCATGTTCTTGATCGAGGACGTCACCGTGCCCGGCACGTTGTCGTGGCCCAGGACGTGCTGCCGGTCCAGCGGGATGTCGTACCGTGCGGCGATGTACCGCACCAGGCGCGCCGACGTCCGGTACATCGCCTCCGTGTACCAGGAGTCCGGCGAGGTCAGGAAGCCCTCGTGCTCCAGGCCCACCGACTTGGCGTTCACGAACCAGTTGCCCGCGTGCCAGGCCACGTCCTTCAGCGGCACGTGCTGGGCGATGTGCCCGTCGGAGGAGCGCAGCGAGTACTGCCAGGACACGTACGTCGGATCCTGTACCAGCTTCAGAGTGGTGTTCCAGTCGGCCTCGGTGTCGTGGATCACGATGTAGTCGATCGACTGGGAGACGGGCCGGTTCCCCTTGTCGTGGTTGCCGTAGTCGCCGTCGCCGAACTCCTCGTACGGCGCGGGGATCCACTCGCAGGCCACCGAGGCCGGGCACTCCACGGGCCCGGCGGCGGGCCGGCGGAGCCCCAGGGACGCCACCTGGCCGGTGGCCGGCGCGACCGCCGGCGCGGCCGGGAGCGTCACCACCTGCCCGCTGTCCGTCGTCCGCGTCTCCCCGGTCCGGATGACGTCGAACACGTCGTCCGCGTACGTCGCCGCCGTGGCCGAGTCGTCCGCACCGGAGTACCGCGCCACCGCCCCGTACCAGTCGGCCGGGTCCGCGCTCGCCGGAAGCCCGGCCTCGCGCTGCGCCGCCGCGAGCAGCGCCGCCCCGCCCTCGATGTTCGCGGCCGGCACCGTACGCAGCTCCTCGGCCGGGATCCCGGACAGCGCGGCCGCCCGCTCCAGGGTCCGCAGCCGCTCGGGCAGCGCTCCGGGCTCCGGCAGCGGGGCGTCCGCACCCGTGCGGGCCGCACGCGAGTCGTCGCCGCGCGCGTCCTCGCCGCCCTCGGAGTGGTGCGGGGCGGTCCGGTCGAGCGCCGTCACCGCGTCCGTCAGGTGCATCGGCCCGTAGCCGCCGGTCACACTCGGCGCACCACCATGGGTGTCCCACCGCGACTGCAGGTACGCGACGGCGAGCAGCACGCTCTCGGGTACGCCCTGACGCTCGGCCGCCCGCGCGAACTGCCCCTGCAGGACACCCGCCTCGGGCACGTCGGCGCCGGCCGGCAGGGCGGCGGACAACAGGGGGAGCAACAGGGCGGCGGACGCCAGCGCGCCCACCGCCCCCGGGACACGGATCGGCGAGGGACGTCTGCGCGACGCGGAACGGAGCAAGGCAGCCTCCAGAGGCAGGGGGTGACACGGGGGCGTGCGGGGCCGAACCCGTACAGGGGTATCGGCTCCCGGACGTTCCGTCAATCACACCCGCACAAAAGGAAGTTCCCACGTCAGCGCGGGAATGGAGGCCATGTGGCGGAATTTCGCGGAGACGGGTCCCGGGCCTGGGACGCGTCACTGGAGTGGACCAATGGGGGCGGCGCGCCCGGCGTGGCCCAGCGGCGGAAAGCCGATGCGCCGCGTCCCGGTGTGTCGGCACCGGGCTCACGGCGCACCGCCCCCGTATGGTCGGCCGGACCCGCCCTTCAGCGCGTCCCGACCGCCGCGCGCACGGCCCGCCGTGCCATGGCGCAGTCGTCGTGCAGCCGCCTCAGCAGCAGCCGCTGTTCCTCGCCGGGCGCGAGCGCCCCCGAGGGCACCGGCACGGTACCGGCCGGCGGAGCCTCCTTCATGGTGCGCTGCACCGCCGTCTCGTAGGTACGGATCTCCCGCGTCAGCACGATCATCAGGTTCACCAGGAAGGCGTCCCGGGAGGCCGGGCCCGCCTGCTGCGCGAGCTGACTGATCTGGCGCCGGGCCAGCGGCGCGTCGGCGAGCACCGCCCACAGGGTCGCCAGGTCGTAACCGGGCAGGTACCAGCCCGCGTGCTCCCAGTCGACGAGCACCGGCCCCGCGGGGGACAGCAGGATGTTGGAGAGCAGGGCGTCACCGTGACAGAACTGGCCCATGCCCTGACGGCCGCCCGCGTGCGCCAGACCGTGCAGCAGCTTCTGCAGGTCGTCCCGGTCCCGGTCCGTGAAGAGCCCGAGCTCGTGGTAGCGCGCGATCCGGGTGCCGTAGTCCAGCGGGGCGTCGAAGGTCCCCGCCGGCGGCCGCCAGGCGTTGAGCCGGGCGACGGCACCGAGCGCGGCCCGCACGTCGGCGCGGGGCGGGGCCTCGACGGGGTGACGCGACAGCGCCGCCGCCCGCCCGGGCATCCGCTCGATCACCAGCGTGCAGTTCTCCGGGTCCGCGGCGATCAGCCGCGGCGCCCGCACCGGCGGACGGTGACGGACGAAGGAGCGGTAGGAAGCTATCTCGTGCCGGAACCGCTCGACCCACGCGGGGGAGTGGTCCAGTAAACACTTCGCGACCGCCGTGGCCCGCCCGGTCGTCCCGACGATCAGTACGGAACGGCCGCTGCGCCGCAGCACCTGCACCGGGTTGAACTCCGGGCAGATCCGGTGGACCGACGCGATCGCCATCTTCAGCTGCGCCCCCTGGGGGCCGGACAGATCGAGTCTCCCGCTGACCGGCTGGGTACCGGTGCCGCCCGCCCAGCGCCTCGGCCTGACGGCCTGGGGGGCGGGGGCGAGGTACGGTCCGGCGCCGGCCGGGACAATGCGGTGCTGCGGCCGGGGCGGTGCGGACACGGAGGACGATGCTGTGTACATGGAGGTGACAGATCCCTTCGTGCGCCGACGAGTTGCGTGCGTCGCCCCGCCCGCCCCCGGTCCGCACCCTGGGGAATGAGGGCCGGTCGGCGGTGCGGGGTGGCGCGTTCATACCTGACACCCGGGCGCGGGTGGCGGAACATCGGGCGCACCCTGGCGAACCCTGGCGAATAGTCGCCAGCCCTATGACAGGGGGTTAGTGTCAACTCAGCCGAGAACCTGGGGGCTTAGACGTGACCGGACAAACCAACACCCGCCTGGCAGACCTGTTCGGCCTGGCCGGCTGGTCCAAGGGCGAACTCGCGAGGCTCGTCAACCGGCAGGCGGCGGCCATGGGCCACCCCCAGCTGGCGACGGACACCTCGCGGGTGCGGCGGTGGATCGACCGGGGCGAGACCCCTCGTGATCCCGTCCCCCGGGTGTTGGCAGCGCTGTTCACCGAGCGACTCGGCCGTGTCGTGACCATCGAGGACCTCGGGTTCGTACGACACGGGCGTGCCGGAAGGAAGCAGGACGTCAGGAAGACGGAGAACCCTGACGGGCTGCCCTGGCCACCCGATCGTGCGGCGGCGGTCCTCACCGAATTCACGGGAATGGACCTCATGCTCAACCGACGCGGCCTGGTGGGCGCGGGTGCCGCGCTTGCCGCCGGCTCCGTACTCAGCAACGCCATGCACGACTGGCTGCAGACCGACCCCGCACGCAAGGGCACCGCCCAGCGAGCCACCGATCCCCTCCACGCCGACCCCGCTGGGTTCGACCGCTACGAGGCCGCCCCCATCGGGTCGGAGGAGATCGAGGCACTCGAGCACTCGGTGGTGGTGTTCCGCGCCTGGGACGCCTCCCGGGGTGGCGGACTCCAGCGCAAGGCGGTCGTGGGCCAGCTCAACGAGGTGGGAGGCATGCTCGCCTACCGCCACGCCGACCACCTCCAGCGGCGCCTGTGGGGCGTCGCCGCCAACCTGGCCGTCCTCGCGGGCTGGATGTCCCACGACGTCGGCCTCGAACCGACGGCGCAGAAGTACTTCGTCATCGCCGCCCACGCGGCCCGCGAGGGCGGCGACCGGCCCCGGGCCGGCGAGGCGCTGTCCCGGGCCGCCCGCCAGATGGTGCACCTGGGCCGCCCGGACGACGCCCTCGACCTGATGAAGCTCGCCAAGGCGGGCTCCGGCGAGCGGGTGCTGCCCCGCACCCAGGCCATGTTCCACACCATCGAGGCCTGGGCGCAGGCATCGATGGGACGGGGGCAGGCCATGCGGCGCACCCTCGGCGAGGCCGAGGACCTCTTCGTCTCCGACACGGGAGCGGAGAAGCCGAGCTGGATGCAGAACTTCGACGAGGCCGACATGCACGGCATGCAGGCCCTCGCCTACCGCACCCTCGCCGAGCACGACCCGGCCGCGGCGATCCCCGCGCAGCGCCACGCCAAGCTGGCCCTCGAACTGCGGCGCGGCGGGCACGACCGGTCGAAGCTCTTCGACCACATCTCGATGGCGTCCGCCTGCTTCATCGCCGACGACCCGGAACAGGCCGACCGGTACGCCCGGCTGGCCCTCATGTCCATGGGGGACACCTCGTCCCACCGGACCTGGGACCGGCTGCGGGAGATGTACCGGCTCACGGGCCAGTACGCGGGCTATTCGAGCATCGAGAGCCTGCGCGAGGAGATCGAACTGGCCCTCCCCAGGTCCCCCGTCAACCGACCCAGGACCGGGCAGGCCTGAGTCTCCCCGCCCAGCGGGACGGGGAGACTCTGAAGGGGCATGTCATCGGGTGACCAGGGGCCCGTCAGCGGGTGACCCCGGAAAGCCCTCACGCCGGCGTCGCCGGCGGGTGGCGTCGTCAGCGGGTGACCCGGACCACCATCACGCAGGCGTCGTCCTCGCGGGACTCCTCGTCGAACTCCTCCATCACGGCGCGCACGCCGTCCTGCGCGTCCCGCGCCCCCGCGAACCGGGGGCCGAGGGCGAGCAGCCGTCGCGCGCCCGTGTCGTCGTCCGTACCACTGCCGCGGGTCAGCCCGTCGGTGTGCAGGACCAGCAGGTCACCCGGGAGCAGCCGGGTCTCGGCCTCGCCGTACACGGCGCCGGTCGTCGCCCCGAGCAGCACACCCTCGGGCCGCCGGAGCGCGTGCCCTGTCCCGTCGCGGAAGAGCAGCGGGGCGGGGTGGCCGGCCTGCGCCCAGGCCAGGGTCTGGGCGACCGGGTCGTACCGGCAGCACATCGCGCTGCCGAGCGCGGGCTGTCCGGAGGTCTCCAGGAGCTGGTTGAGATGGCCCATCAGCGCGGCGGGGCGGATGCCGGCGACGGCCATGCCGCGCAGCGCCCCGAGGAGCATGGCCATGGAGGAGGTCGCGGCGACCCCGTGGCCCGTCAGGTCGCCGACGGTCAGCAGCGCGTCCCCGTCGGGCAGCGCGAGCGCGTCGTACCAGTCGCCGCCGATCAGACCGGTGCTGGCGGCGGGGAGGTAGTGCGCGGCCACGTCGAGCGGGGCGGGGCCGTCGTGGGCGAAGCGGAGCGAGCCGCGCCACGGCGGGAGGACCGCCTCCTGGAGCTCGACGGCGACCCGCCGCTCGGTGAGTTCGATGTGACGGCTGCGCTCCAGGGTGTCCCGGCTCTCGCGGACCGCCCGCTCGCTGCGCCGCAGCTCGCTGACGTCGCGGAGGACGGCCCACATGGAGGCCGTGCAGCCGTCGGTGTCGAGCACGGGTTCGCCGGTCATGTGCAGGGTGCGCACCCGGCCGTCGGACCGCACGATCCGGAACTCGCCGTCGATCGGCTTCCCGTCGATCAGACAGTCCGTCACCATGCTCTGGAGGACGGGCTGGTCCTCTGCGAAGACCATCGTGGGCATCTCGTCGAGCGACATCGGGCCGCTCTCGCGGGGCCGGCCGAAGATCTGGAAGAGCTCCTCGGACCAGCTGACCTCGTCGGTGAGCAGGTTCCACTCGGCGCTGCCGACGCGGGAGAGCAGCGACCCGGTCCGGGGCGGGGCGGCCACGCCGTACGCCGTGCCGGGGTCGGTCGCGAGCGAGGTGTCGACGACGACGTCGATCTCCTCGGCTTCGTCCCCGGGGGTCGCGGTCTCCGGGACTCCCGCCCTCAGCAGGCCCAAGTGGGCGCCCAGGTCGTCGAGTTGATGCACCGCCAGATCGCACAGGGCACGCTGCCACCGCTGCTGGGGATCGTCGTCGTCCGCCACGGCGTCCCGGCGCACGGCATCCACCTCACCGCGCAGGCGGCGGGTCTGTGAGATCAGCGCGTCCACCGCGCCCGGCTCCGGCGGCTGGGCGGGGCGGTCCGCGAACAGATGGGACGGCATGTGGTACTCCGATACAGGCGCGGCGCGGCCAGGTGTGGAAGGTGGCCCGTGGACGACTGTGGCACAGCCCGGGACAGCCCGTAAGGGATTTGGCAACACTCGATCCGGTGGTGCTTCTGGCATATGTCAAAGGCCCGGCGATTATCGGACAGGGCGCGACCCGTTACGGTGCTGGGGTGGTGAACGACGACGGAAACGGCACGGTGGGCGCGGGTACGACGGTCACGAGCGGGGCGGCCGCGGGCGAGTCGGACGTGCGTACGGGGGCGGGTGCGGGCGCGTTGGACGTGGATTCGGGAGTGGGTGCGGGCGCCTCGGGCGTGCGTCCGGGAGCGGGCGCGGGCGAGTCGGGCGTGCGTACGGGCGCGAGCGCGGCCGAGGCGGGTGTGCGTACGGGACCGGGCGCGGTGGTGCCCGGGGGGCGTACAGCCGGTGCTCCGGCGGCGACAGGCGCGAGTGGCGTGACCGCCGGCGCGGGCATGGACGCGGTGGGTACCGCGGTGCTGCTCGCGGCGGCGCCCGCCGGCCGCGGCCGTGCCATGGACGCCGCCTCCGTGCTGCCGGCGCTCGCCGCCGTGCCGCCCGGGGTCCTCACCGGCACCGCGGCCGCCACGGTCGTCGAACTCGCCGATCCGCTCGACCCGCAGACCGTCCTCACCCGCCTCCGCGCGGCGGCCGCGAGCCCCGGCCCGCTGGTCGTCTGCCTCGCGGGCCAGCTCCACCTCGACCGCCGGCAGCAGCTGCCCCATCTCGCGCTCGCCCGCACCACTCCGGCGACCCTGCGCTACACGGCGCTTCCCTGGCACTGGCTCGCCGGCGAACTCGGCGTACGCAGGCCCGGCACCACGACCGTCGTCGCGGACCTCACGGCCGACGCGGACGTCTGGCAGCGCCTCACCGCCGCGCCCGGACTGCTGCACCTGGGGCCCGGACCCCTGCTCTACGGTCGCGTGGTTCCCGCCCCGCGCAGGGGTGAGCCGACGACACCCGAGTACCTGCGTGCGTGGGCCGAACTCTGGCGCTCCGGCGCCCGGTTGGCGCCTGCCGCAGCGCACGTGGAGGCCGCCGCGCGGGCGGTGACGGTGGCGCCCGCGCCGGTACCGGTCTTCCTCACCCCCACGCCGGGAGCTCCGCCGGCAGCCGTGTCCGGGACGGGTCCCGCACCTGCGCCGGCGACCGGTCCCACACCCGCACCCGTGCTGGCGACACGTCCGGGGCCCGCGCCCGCGACCCGCCGTGCACCCGTGCCGCCGACCCGCCGCGCACCCGCGCCCGCGACGGGTTCCGCACCCCTGCCCGCGACCCCTCCCGCGCCCGCGCCCGGGGGCGCGTCCGGGACCGTGGCCGTGGAGGACCCGCACCCCGCGATCCTCGCCGCCGCCATGGCCGGGCGGCACGGGGAGGCGGCCGCGGTGGCGGCGGCCTGGGAGCACGAGGCCCTGCGCCGCCACGGGTACCGGTCCGTGGAGGCCGTGCACTGGATGGAGGTACGGGCCGACCTCGCCCGCCTCGCCGGGGAACCGGCCCGCAGCTGCGAACTCTGGCTCGCCGCCGCCGAGGCCCGGCTCGGACTGGGCCAGCGCCCGGACGACCCGGACGTCGAAGGGGCCGTGGACCGGGCGCACCACCAGTGGGAGCGGATCGACGACCCCGCCCGCGCCCGTGCCCTCGGCCCGATCCTGGTCGACCTCCGGCGCCGGGTCCCCGGCCGCCGACCGGGCGCGCTGGCCGCGCTCACCCGCCGCATGGGCTGAACGGCCCGGCGGGGAACGAGCGGCAGCCGGCCGCTCGCTCCCACCGGTACGGCCAGCTGTTCACCCCCGCCGTACGGCCGGCCGCTCACCCCCGCCGTACGGCCGGCCGCTCACCCCCGCCGTACGGCCGGCCGCTCACCTTCACCCGTACGATCGTCCCGAGCTCCCCGCCCCGAAAGGCCCGCAACGTGTCCTCGCTCGCCACCGCCCAGCGTTCGCTCGCCGATCCGTCCGTACGCCACCCGTTGTGGCCGCCGCTCACCGGAGGCTGCCCCGTCACCTCCACCGAGGAGGTCGCGTACCCCCTCGACATCGACTACGCCTACGACCGGGTTCCCGCCGACCTGTTCACGCGCCCCGCCGCCCACGGCCTCGAACGGTGGGCCCCGCTGCTCCCGCCCCTCGCCGCGCCCGGCCTGGGCGAGGGCAACACGCCGCTGGTCGAACTCCCCGACGGAGTCTGGATCAAGGACGAGTCCCGCAACCCCACCTGGAGCCACAAGGACCGGCTCAACCGGGTAGCCGTCAGCGCCGCAGTCGCCTCGGGGGCGCGGGGCATCGTCGTGTCCTCGTCCGGCAACCACGGTGCGGCGGCCGCCGCCTACGCGGCCCGTGCCGGACTGCCGTGCGCCGTCTTCACCTCCCCGTACGCCCCGCCCGCCGTCGCCTCCCACCTCCGCGCCTACGGCGCGACGGTGCTGACCGTCCCGTACGAGTCGGTGCGCCCGCTGATGCGCCGCATCGTCGACGAGCTCGGCTTCCAGAGCGTCAGCAGCGTCACGGACACCGCCCACACCGGGCACCCCTTCGGGCCCGAGGGCTACAAGACCCTCGCGTACGAGATCGCGCTCGACCTCGGACGAGCGCCGGCGGAGGTGCATCTCCCCACGGGCTACGGCGAGTTGCTCTTCGGTGTGGCCAAGGGCTTCCAGGAGCTCGCCCGGCTCGGCGTCACCGACTCCGTCCCGAGGATGTACGCGGCCGAGCCCGCCGCGGCCGGCGCCCTCACCGAGGCCCTCCGTACGGGCCGGCCCGTCGCCCGCGTCCCCGTCGGTCCGACCAGCGCGTACGCCATCGACTGCGAGGTCAACAGCTACCGGGGCGTCCTCGCCGTCCGTACGACCGGGGGAGCGTCCCGGACGGTGACCGACGATCAGATGGCCGTGGCCCAGGCGGAGTTGTCGGCGCAGGGGCTCTGGTGCGAGACGTCCTCCGCCGCCGGCCTCGCCGGTCTCCGCGCCCACGGTCCTCGCGAGACCGAAGGCCCGGTGGTCTGCGTGGTCACCTCCAGTGGCTACAAGGACATCGCCACCGCGAAGGACACCTACGCGCCGACGGCCCCGGACTGGCCCGCGATCAGGGCGGCCCTGGGCGGCTGAGCGGGCCCCCGCTCGGCGGCACCCGCGACGCGCTTCTGGAGGCCGTGACCGACCGCGTCACGGACCAGGCCATGGCCGTGATGGACGAGGCAGACGTCGGCGAGGTTCCCGCCCTGGAGGTGCTGCTGCGGATGCAGGAGATCGGCCGACGACTGTTCGAGGCGAACCCGGTCCTCGGCGTGCGGGCCGGATCCGCCGAGGCGGCCGGCCTCGCCGCGACCGGCGGCGGGACGTCCCCGACCGCCGTGCTCTGCCTCGTCGTCGCCATGACCACGCTGATCGCCGCGGGACTCGCCGTGCGCAGTCTCGCCCCCGTCATCCGGGGCGGCGGCTCCGAGCGCCGCTGAACCGGGTCGGGCCGGATCCTGAGATGATCGGAGGCGTGCCCCTCACTCCGCACCCCGCTCCGATCCCGATCCCGGTTCCGGCCGCCCCCGTCGGGCGGCTCACCACCGGGCGTCTGGTCCTGCGGCCCGTCCGGGGCTCCGACCTGGACGCCGTGACCCGTCTGTGGACCGACCCCGAGGTACGGCGCCACCTCGGCGGTCCCGTCATCGACTCGGTCGTCCGGATCCGGCAGCGGCGGATCGTCGGGGCCGCCGGTTTCCACGCGGTGACCCGGGCCGAGGACGGTGTCCTCGTCGGCCTGATCACGGTGGAGCCGGGCGCGCGGAACGGGGAGACGGAGGTCTCGTACCAGTTCCTGCCCGAGCACTGGGGGCAGGGGTACGCGCGTGAGGCGGTCGGCGCGGTCGTCGCCCGGGTCCTGGAGGGCGTGCCGAGCGTGGTCGCGCTGACGCAGGAGGCGAACGAGCGCTCGCGGCGGCTTCTCGAGGCCCTCGGCTTCGAGCACGCCGAGTCCTTCGTGGAGTGGGACGCCCGCCAGGTGCTGTACCGCCGGCGCCGGGCCTGAAGGCCCACCCGCCCTGTCCGAAGGTCAGGTCGCCGGGCCCGCAGGCCCAGCCGCTGGGCCCGCAGGCCCACTCACCCGGCCCGCAGGCTCAGTCACCCGGCCCGAAGGCCCAGCCACCCGGCCCGCAGACCCACTCACCCGGCCCGAAGGCCCAGCCACCCGGCCGGCAGGCTCAGCAAACGCCCTCACCTCGGCCTCTCTCCCGCCGCCAGGGCCGCCACCGCCCGCTCCAGCCGTGCCGTCCGTGTCTTCGTCGTGCGGGCCTGCCACAGGCCCAGGATCACCAGGTAGCGGTCGGTCTTCCCCAGGGCGTCGAAGGCCGCCGCGGCCGAGGGCTCCGCCGCCAGGGCCGCCGCGAGGTCGTCCGGCACGGTCGCGTCCTTCTGGGAGGGGTACGCCGCCTCCCACCGTCCGTCCGCCCGTGCGGCCCGCACCTCGGCGAGGCCCGGCTCCCGCATCCGGCCGGCGGCGGTCAGCGCCTCGACCTGGCGCACGTTGACCTGGGACCAGAGGCTGCGGGGCCGGCGCGGGGTGATCTTCTGGAGGTAGCTCCGCTCGTCGCGGGCCATGCGTTTGCCGGTGATCCACCCGTAGGCGAGCGTGGAGTCGAGGATCTCCTCCGCGCTCGGCGAGGCGAGGTCCGAGCCCTTGCGGGCGAGCAGCAGCCAGATGCCCGGGGTGTCCCCGTGGTGCTTTTCCAGCCAGGCCTCCAGCTCCTCCCCGCCGCCGAACGCCATGACCGAGAGCCCCTCGACCGTCTCCACCGGACACCTCTTCCCCACCGCCGGACATCCTTGGTGACCAAGATATTGACAGTGGCCGGAAGACGGCCGTAACTTGCGTGCAACGTCGTACTAACGCGCGTTACTAAAGCGCGTAACCAAAGACACGACACGAAGGGGGAGTGACATGGCGACCGGCGGTCCTCGCAGCGTCACCATGAGCGATGTCGCCCGGCGGGCCGGGGTCTCGCGCACGGCCGTCTCCTTCGTCCTGAACGACCGCCCCGGCGCGGCCATCCCGGACGAGACCAGGCGTCGCATTCTGGCCGCGATCGACGAGCTCGGTTACCGCCCCAACGCGGGCGCCCGCGCCCTCGCCGCCCAGCGCAGCGAGTGGTACGGACTGATCACCGAGATCGTCACCGCGCCCTTCGCGGTCGACGTCATCAAGGGCGCCCAGGACCGCGCCTGGCTCGACCGCAAGTTCCTGCTGATCGCCGCGAGCGAGGGGGACCGGGCCCAGGAGGCCGCCGCCCTCGACAAACTCCTCGAACAGCGGGTCGAGGGACTGCTCTACGCCACGACCTGGCACCGCGCCGTCACCCTCCCCAAGGCCGCCCGCGAGGTCCCCACGGTCCTGGTCAACTGCTACGACGCCGAGGGCGAACTGCCCTCCGTCGTCCCCGACGAGATCGGCGGCGGCCACCGTGCCGCCCGCCGGCTCGTCGACGCCGGCCACGAGCGCATCGGGTTCATCAACCTCGACCCGGACATCCCCGCCGCCCTCGGCCGGCGCGAGGGGTTCGAGCGGGCGCTGCGCGAGGCCGGCCTCTCCCTGGACCCGTCGCTGGTCGTCTCCGGCCATGCGACCGCCGACGGCGGCTACACCGCCGCGTGCGAACTGCTCGACCGCGCCGACCGGCCCACCGCGCTCTTCTGCGGCAACGACCGGATGGCGATGGGCGCGTACGACGCCATCAAGGAACGTGGGCTGCGGATCCCGGACGACGTGGCCGTGGTGGGCTACGACAACCAGGAACTCATCGCCGCCTACCTGCGGCCCAAACTGACCACGCTCGCCCTGCCGTTCGAGGCGATGGGCGCCAAGGGCGTGGACATGCTCGCCGCTCTCGCAGCGGGGCAGCCGCTCGACACCCGCAGGGTGACGGTCGACTGCCCGCTGCTCGAACGCTCGTCGGTCTGACCGCGAATCAGGCCCGTCGAGTCATCTCGTCCCGTCTTCGTCTGGTGTGTTGAAGAGAGGAAAGAGCCACCATTATGACACCCTCCCCTGCCCGCGGCCGATCCCCGCGGGTGCTCCGCCCCGCCCTCGTTGCGGGCGCCGCGGCGACCGCCCTGCTCCTGACCGGCTGCTCCGGCGGCGCGGGAGCGGCCGGAGCCGGAGACACCTCCGGCAACCAGCTCCTCACGATCCCCCGCGAGGACATGGGCACCTTCACGCGGAACTTCAACCCCTTCTCCCCGAAGGCCGCGCCCATGACCAAGGAGGCGGTCTACGAACCGCTCATGGTCCACAACCCCGCCGACGGCAAGGACACCCCCTGGCTCGCCACCGCGTGGACCCAGGCCCCCGACGGGAAGTCCGTCACCTTCACCCTCCGCGAGGGCGTGAAGTGGTCCGACGGCAAGCCCTTCGCCGCCGAGGACGTCGCCTACACCTTCGAACTCCAGAAGAAGCTGCTCGGCGGCCTGGAGTACCTCCGCGAGGTCACCGCCGACACCCCGCGGCAGGTCACCTTCCACTTCACCAAGCCCTTCTCGCCGTCGCTCTACGAGATCGGCGGGCACTACATCGTCCCGAAGCACATCTGGTCGAAGATCGCCGACCCGGCCCGGGACACCAACGCCACCCCCGTCGGCACCGGCCCCTACACGCGGGTCGACCACTTCCAGAGCCAGTCGTACGAGCTGCGCAAAAACCCCTCGTACTGGCAGCCCGCGAAGCAGCGGATCGCCGGCATACGCCTGCTCGCCTTCTCCGGCAACGACAGCGCCAACCTCGCCCTCACCAACGGCGAGGTCGACTGGACCCAGGCCTTCGTCCCCGACATCCAGAAGTCCTTCGTCGCGAAGAACCCGAAGACGAACCACTACTGGTTCCCCACCACCGGCGCGATGATCAACTGGCAGCTCAACACCGCCAAGGCGCCCTTCGACGACCCCGCGCTCCGCAAGGCGCTCAGCCGGGCCCTCGACCGCGACAAGATCGCCAAGGTCGCCATGAACGGCTACAGCACCCCCGCCGACTGCACCGGCCTGTCGAACGCCTACGACACCTGGCGCGACAAGACCGTCGCCGCCTCCTGCGACTGGACCACCCACGACACCGGCGCCGCCGCCGAGGCCCTCGACGCCGCCGGGTACAAGCTCGGAGCCGGCGGCAGGCGCACCCAGAAGAACGGCAAGCCGCTCACCCTCGACATCTCCGTCGGCTCCGCCTCCTCCGACTGGATCTCGGTCGCCGACATCATCAAGCAGAACCTCGCCGAGGTCGGCGTCACCGCCACCGTGAAGTCCCCGGACTGGTCGGCCGTCGTCTCCTCCTACGAGACCGGCACCTTCGACAGCGGCATCGTGTGGAGCAACAACGGCGCCACGCCCTACGAGTTCTACCGGGGCGCCATGGCCACCACCATGGTGAAGCCCGTCGGCACCAAGGCCACCGAGAACTACCACCGCTTCGGCGACCCGAAGGCCGACCGGCTCATCGACGCCTTCGCCGCCACCACCGACCCGAAGGCCCAGCAGGCCAGGGCGGGCGAGCTGCAGAAGCTGTTCGCCGCCGACGCCCCCGTCGTCCCCCTCTTCCCCGGACCCGAGTGGGGCGCGTACACCGACGCCCGCTTCACCGGCTGGCCGACCGAGGAAGACCCGTACGCGACGCTGTCCAACCGGTCCGTGACCACCGTCCTCGTGCTCACCTCCCTCCAGCCCGTCAAGGGCTAGCCCGCCCCAGGGGGGACGGTCCCACCGGGCCGTCCCCGCCCCCCGAGAAACGACAGGGAGCAGACCGTGCGTCTCGTCCTGCGCAACCTGGGGTTCTACCTGATCGCGTTCTGGGCCTCCGTCACCCTCGATTTCCTGCTGCCGCGCTTCATGCCCGGAGACCCCGTCTCCCGGATGTTCGCCCAGGCCCAGGGGACGATGCAGCCCGATCAGATCGCCCAGTTGCAGAAACTCTTCGGTCTCGACGACCGCCCGCTGTGGCGCCAGTACGTCGACTACCTCCACAGCGTCGCCACCGGCGACCTCGGCATATCCCTCTCACGCTTCCCGACCCCGGTCTCCGAGGTCATCGGCTCCCAGATCGGCTGGACGCTGCTCCTCGGCCTCACCGCCCTCGTCGTCGCAGCGCTCGTCGGCAACCTCCTGGGCGTCCTCGCCGCCTGGCGGCGAGGCGGGATCCTCGACTCCGCGCTCCCGCCGCTGCTGATCTTCGTCGGCTCGTTCCCGTACTTCTGGCTGGCGATGGGCGCGCTGTACCTCTTCGGCGTCACCCTCGGCTGGTTCCCGCTCCGGCACGCGTACGACGTCGGACTCGAACCCGGCTTCGACGCCGTGTTCCTCGGGAACGTCGCCACCCACCTGGTGCTGCCGGCCCTCACCATCGTGCTCGTCTCGATCGGCGGCTGGATGCTCGGCATGCGCAACACGATGATCGCCACCGCCGCCGAGGACTACATCACCATGGCCGAGGCGAAGGGGCTGAGCCCCGCCCGGATCATGTTCCGGTACGCCGCCCGCAACGCGATGCTGCCGTCCGTCACCAACTTCGGCATGGCCCTCGGCTTCATGGTGGGCGGCGCCCTCCTCACCGAGGTCGTCTTCGCCTACCCCGGCATCGGCTACCAGCTCCTCGCCTCCGTCCAGGCCCTCGACTACCCGCTGATGCAGGGCATCTTCCTCACCATCACGGCGGCCGTCCTGCTCGCCAACTTCGTCGTCGACCTCATCCACGTCCGCCTCGACCCGCGCGTCCGCGTCCGCTGAGGAGGGAACCCCGCCATGTCCGTCCTCGACACCCCGGACACCGTCACGGCCGTGTCCCACGACCCGCAGCCCCGCCCGGGTACCGCCCGCGCGGCCCGCCGGGGGCTCGGGCGCCGGCTGCTCGCCGACCGCAAAGCCCGCGCGGGTCTCCTCCTGCTCGCCGTCTTCGCGCTGCTCGGCGCGCTCGCCCCGCTCCTCGCGCCCGGCGACCCGTCCCTCATCACCGACCTCGGCGCCACCCCGCCCTCCGCGGGACACTGGCTCGGCACCACCGCCAAGGGCCAGGACGTCCTGGACCTCACCCTGTGGGGCACCCGCAGCTCGATGCTCGTCGGCTTCACCGTCGGCGTCGCCGCCACCCTGGTGGCGTTGCTGGTCGGGCTCGCCTCCGCCTACCTCGGCAAACTCGTCGACGACGTGCTGACCCTCGTCACCAACGTCTTCCTGCTGCTGCCGGGCCTGCCCCTGCTCGTCATCCTCGCCGCGTTCCTGCCGCCCGGCACCACCACCGTCGTCCTCGTCCTCACCGTCACCGGCTGGGCGGGCTCGGCCCGCGTGCTGCGCGCCCAGGCCACCTCCATCCGCGGCAAGGACTTCGTCGCCGCCGCCGTCGTCACCGGCGAGCGGCCGCTGCGGATCATGTTCCGGGAGATCCTCCCCAACATGGCGTCCGTGGTGATGACCACCCTGCTCGGCTGCGTCATCTTCGGCATCGGTGCCCAGGCCGGACTCGAGTTCCTCGGCCTCGGCGACGCCTCCGTCGTCAGCTGGGGCACCAACCTCTACTGGGCCGGGAACGACGGCGCCCTGATGACCGGGGCGTGGTGGGCGTTCGTCCCCTCCGGCCTGTGCATCGCGCTCGTCGCCTTCGCGCTCGCCCTCGTCAACTACGCCGTCGACGAGATCACCAACCCGCGGCTGCGCGCCCGCCGGAAGGGGAAGAAGTGAACGTCCTCGACGTCCAGGGCCTGCGGGTCGAGTACCGGAGCGACGGCCGCGGCGTCGTCGGCGCCGACGACGTGTCGTTCACCATCGGCGCCGGAGAGATCTTCGGACTCGCCGGCGAGTCCGGCTGCGGCAAGTCGACCGTCGCCAACGCCGTCATGCGGCTCCTCAGGCCACCGGCCGAGATCACCGCCGGCTCCGTCACCTTCAAGGGCCGCGACGTCCTCGCCATGGACGCCCGCGAACTGCGCGCCTTCCGCTGGCGGGAGATCTCCATGGTCTTCCAGTCCGCGATGAACTCCCTCAACCCCGTCCTCACCGTCGGCGAACAGATCGGCGACATCCTCACCACCCACGAGAAGCTGCGCAAGCGCGCCGCCCGCGACCGCGCGGCGGAACTCCTCGACCTCGTCGGCATCGCCCCCGACCGGCTGAAGGCCTACCCGCACCAGCTCTCCGGCGGCATGCGCCAGCGCGTCGTCATCGCCATGGCCGTGGCCCTCGGGCCGGCCCTGCTCATCATGGACGAGCCGACCACCGCGCTCGACGTCGTCGTCCAGCAGGAGATCATGGCCCAGATCCGCGAACTCCAGCGGACGCTCGGCTTCTCCGTCCTCTTCATCACCCACGACATGTCCCTGATGGTCGAGCTGTCGGACCGCGTGGGCGTCATGTACGGCGGCCGGCTCGTCGAACTCGCGGAAGCCGATGAACTGTTCGCGCGGCCCCTCCACCCGTACACCGAGGCACTGATGAACGCCTTCCCGCCGCTCACCGGGCCGCGCCGGGAGCTCACCGGACTCTTCGACGCCCCGCGCACCGCCGACAGCTGCGGCTTCCACGTCCGCTGCCCCGACGACCGAGCCGACTGCTCCACGAACATTCCCGACCTGCGCGAGATCGCCCCCGGCCGGTGGGCCGCCCTCACCGGAGGCAACACGTCCGCCCTCACCAGAGGCAACACGTCGGCCCTCACCAGAGGCAACACGTCCGCCCTCACCGGAGGAACCGACCGATGACCCTCCTCCAGATCCGCGGGCTCACCAAGGACTTCCCCGTCGGCGGCGTCTTCTCCCGCCGCCGCGTCCGCGCCGTCGACGGCGTCGACCTCGACCTCGCCCCCGGCCGCGTCACCGCCCTCGTCGGCGAGTCCGGCAGCGGCAAGTCCACCATCGCCCGCTGCCTCGCCCGCCTCGAACAGCCCACCTCGGGACAGATCCTCCTCGACGGCGAGGACGTCCTGCGCACCGAGCGCCGCCGCGCCTCCCGTACGTACCGGCGCACGGTCCAGATGGTGTTCCAGGACCCCTTCGGCTCCCTCAACCCCGTCCACCGCATCGAGCACTTCCTCACCCGCGCCCTCGTCCTCCACGGCCACCCCGCCGACCGCGGACGGCTCGCCGCCCTCATGGAGGAGGTCGGACTGACGGCCGACATGCTCGACTCCCACCCGCACGAACTCTCCGGCGGACAGCGCCAGCGCGTCGCGATCGCCCGCGCCCTCGCCGTCGGACCGAGCGTCCTCCTGGCCGACGAACCGACGTCCATGCTCGACGTGTCCGTCCGGGTCGGCGTCCTCAACCTGATGCGCCGGCTGCGCGACGAACGCGGCCTGTCCATGCTGTACATCACCCACGACCTGGGCTCGGCCCGCTACCTCGCCGACACCACCGCCGTCATGTTCGCGGGCGGACTCGTCGAGGGCGGCGACGCGCTCGCCGTCATGGACGCCCCCGCCCACCCGTACACCCGGCTGCTGCTGTCCGCCGTGCCCGATCCCGCCCGGCGCACGGGCTACGACAAGGCCGAGCGCGCCCGGCTCCGGGCCGCCGTCCTGAACCCCGAGTCCTGCCCGTACGACGACGGCACCTGCAGCGCCACCACCCCCGTACGCCACACCGTCGGCGAGGACGGAGGGCAGCCCCACTGGACGCGCTGCCACCTCTACGCGCCCGCCCACGAGATCGCCCACCGCGTGCTCCGGCCCGCAGACAACGCCGACTCCCCGGAAGCCGAGAACACCGCCGCATGACACACGACCTGATCGCCGCCCCCGCCGCACACCCGGGGGAGGGCCTCGCCGAGCGCGCCGTCCGCGATCCGCACCGCCCCCGCTTCCACTTCACCTCGCCCGGCGGCTGGCTCAACGACCCCAACGGGCTCAGCCACTGGGACGGCGTCTACCACCTCTTCTACCAGTACAACCCGCTCGCCCCCGCCCACCACCGCATCCACTGGGGCCACGCCACCTCCACCGACCTCGTCACCTGGACCGACGAACCCGTCGCCCTCGTCCCCGGCACCACGGGCCCCGACCGCGACGGCTGCTGGTCCGGCGTCCTCGTCGACGACGGGGGAGTACCCACCCTCGTCTACTCGGGCCGCCACGGCGAACGGGAACTGCCCTGTGTCGCCACCGGCAGCCCCGATCTGCGGCACTGGACGAAGGACCCCGGCAACCCGGTGATCGCCGCGCCCCCGGCCGGCGTCGACGTCACCGCCTACCGCGACCACTGCGTCTGGAAGGAGGGCGCCGTCTGGCGCCAGCTCGTCGGCTCCGGCATCCGCGGCGAGGGCGGCACCGCCTTCCTGTACGAGTCCGAGGACCTGCGCGACTGGCGGTACGTCGGCACGCTCCTGACCGGCGACGCGAGCCGCGGCAGCGCCGCCGACCCCGACTGGACCGGCACCACGTGGGAGTGCGTCGACCTCTTCCGGATGGACGGCACCGACGTCCTCGCCTTCTCCGCGTGGGACGAGGGCGCCACCCACCACCCCCTCTACTGGACGGGCCGGTACGAGGGCGACCGCTTCACGCCGAGCGCCCTCCACCGCCTCGACTACGGGCGGAACTACTTCTACGCGCCCCAGTCGACGCGCGACGCGCACGGCCGCCGGATCATGTTCGGCTGGCTCCAGGAGGGCCGTGGCGAGGAGGCCACCGCACGCGCCGGCTGGTCCGGGGTCATGTCCCTGCCGCGCCTCGTCACCCTCGGCCCCGACGGCGCCCTCGCCCAGACCCCGGTGCCCGAACTGGAGCGGCTGCGCCGCGACCACGTGACCCTGGGCCCCTTCGAGGGGGACGCCGACCTGGACGCGATCCGGGGCGACCAGCTCGACCTGGAGGCGACCCTGCGCCTCGCACCCGGCGCCACGGTACGGCTGGGGGTACGGGAGACCCCGGACGGCACCGAGCGGACCGTCGTCGAGCTCACCCGCGACGCCTCCGGCACCTCGGGCACCCTGCGCCTCCACCGCGAGGCGAGCAGCCTCGACCCGGACGTCGACACCGCACCCCGCCACGGCGCCCTGCCCCTCGGCCCCGACGGCACGGTCGAACTCCGTGTCCTCGTCGACCACTCCGCCCTCGAAGTCTTCGCCAACGGCCGCGCCCTGGCCGCCCGCGTCTACCCGACCCGCCCCGACGAGGCGACCGGCGTCTCGCTCACCACCACCGGCCGCGCGACGGTCACCCGCCTCGACGCCTGGCACATGGCCCCGATCGAGACGGCCCCGCGCCCGCTCTGGCCGTGACCCTCTTACGGTGCCGGGCACGGCGGGGTGTCCAGTCGGTCAGGCCGACAAGACGCCCCCTGTGCCCGGTACCGGCCCCCCTTCGTACAGGCGCCACCCCACCGCCGAGGAGGCCCCATGCGTATCCCCGAACTCCCCCTGCCCCGCCGCACCCTGCTCCGCGCCGGCGGGCTCGCCCTCCTTCCCGCCCTCACGCCCCGCACCGCCGAGGCCGCCCCCGCCGCGCCCCGCCGACGGACCGCGACGCTCCCCGAGGCCGTCACCTCGCCGATCCCCGACCCCCTCCCGTACCAGGGGAGTTGGCAGCGCACCCCGGACGGCGGGCAGCGCGCCTCCGCCACCTCCGGGACCGCGCTCGCGATGTCCGAGCACCGGATCGGCCTCCACGCCGGGTACTCCGCCCGCATCACGGCCGACCCGGCCACCCCGCACGCCCGGGGCGGACTCGTCCTCCGGGCCGCCCCCGACGGTTCCACCGGCTACGCCGTCCTCCTGGAACCCGCCAACGGCCAGGTCGAGCTTCTCGACCTGGCCTCCGGCTCCACCCTCGCCACCGGCGGCAACGGCCCCGGCACGACCCTCGACATCACCCTCGACGGGCCCGCCCTCACCGTGCACGTCGACGGCGAGCAGGTCCTCACCGCCGTCGACCACCGCCACACCGCCGGCCACGTCGGCCTCCTCACCGACGGCGGAACGGTCACCTTCGGACCGCCCTCGACCTGGTCCGTCACCACCGACCTCCGCGGCTGGACCCCCGTCGGCGACGGCACCTGGACCCCGACCCCGCTCGGACTCACCGGAGCCGCGCCCGACGGGGCCGGCATCAGGACGATCGCCGCCGAGGAGGCGTACGACACCTCCCTCCGGGCCGACGTCCTCGTCCACGACCCGTACGCCGTCGCCGCCCTCCTCGTCCGCGCCGACGCCACCGGCACCCGCGGCTACGCCGTCGAGGCCGACCCGAACCTCGGCCGGCTCCGCCTCTACCGCGTGGACGGCGACATCACCCTCGCCACCCATGCCACCCCGATCACCCCCGGTACCGTCCACCGCCTGCGCGTCGAGGCCGAGGGACGCCGCCTCCGCGTGTACTGGCAGGGCGACTTCCTCCGCCCCGACGGCTACGCCCCCGTCATCGACACCGAGGACCCGGCGCCCGCCCCGCACCTCTCCGGCCGCCCCGGGCTCCTCGCCTACAACGGACGGGTCTCCTTCGAGAACGTCACTGCCGCCGGGCCGCCCGCCGAACTCCCGGGCGCCACCACCCTCTCCGGCACCTGGACCCGCGACCTCAAGGGCGTGCGCGGGCACGACGGACTGCGCAGCGCCCCCGCACCGGACGGCGCGTCCCTCGTCGTCTCCGCCGACGTGCTGCTCGCCGGGGCGGAGGCCGCCGGACTGCTCGTACGCGGCCACGAGATCCTCCTGGACACCGCCGACGGCTCCGTACGGCTCCTCGACCACACCCGTCGTACCGTCCTCACCACCGCGCCCCCGCCCGTCCGCCCGCTCCGCACCGGCACCCCGTACCGCGTCGAAGTCCGCCTTGCCGACGGCGAGTTCACCGTGTACGTCGACGGGGTGGACGCCCTGCGCGCCCCGGCGGGCGCCGGAGGCGACACGGTCGGGCTCGTCGCGGCCGGCGGCACCGCCTACTTCCAGGACGTGTACGCCGCCGACGCGCGCGAGCACTACACCGAGCCGTACCGCCCCGCCGTCCACCACTCGCCGCGCACCGGCCCGGGCAGCGACCCCAACGGACTCGTGCACCTCGACGGGGAGTACCACCTCTTCCACCAGGCCGAGGGGCGCTGGGCGCACGCCGTCTCCACCGACCTCCTCCACTGGCGATCGCTGCCGATCGCCCTCGACTGGAACGAGCACGGTCACTGCTGGTCCGGCTCCGCGGTCGCCGACGCCGACGACACCTCCGGACTGTTCGGCGGCGGCGCAGGCCTCATCGCGTACTACACGAGCTACCACCCGGACAGGATCGGCGGGAACCAGGCGGTCCGCGCCGCCTACAGCGCCGACCGGGGCCGCTCCTGGCAGCCGTACGGCGGTCCCGAGCCGCTCGTGGGCAACCCCGGAGGCCCGGACGGCGGCTGGGACTTCCGCGACCCGAAGGTGGTCCGGGACGAGGACCGCGACCAGTGGGTCATGGTGGTGTCCGGCGGCGACCACCTGCGGTTCTTCACCTCCCACGACCTCCTCCGCTGGTCCCACACGAGCTCCTTCGGCTACGGCGACTGGGTGGCCGGCGGCGGGGTCTGGGAGTGCCCCGACCTCTTCCCGCTCCCCGTCGACGGCGACCCCGCCCGTACGGTCTGGGTCCTCACCTTCAGCACGGGAGCCGTCCGCACCACCGACGGCTCCACCGCGCGGTACCTCACCGGCGACTGGAACGGCACCGCCTTCACCGCCCACCAGGCACCGGGCCCGGCCCGGCGCAGCGACCAGGGACGCGACTTCTACGCGGCCATCACCTTCGCGGGCCTGCCCGACGCGCGCCGCGTCTGGCTCGGCTGGACCACCAACTGGGACTACCCGTTCAGCGCCCCCACCCACCCGTGGAACGGCCAGCACAGCGTCCCCCGCGAACTCACCCTCGCCGACGGCCCCGACGGACCCGTCCTGCGCCAGCGGCCCGTCGCCGAACTGGCCACCCTGCGCACGGACACGACCGTACGCGGGGACCTCACCGCCGGACCCGGTGCACCCGACCCGTGCGCGGGTCTCACCGGCGTCACGTACGACCTGGAGGCCGAGCTCACGCTGCCCGCGACCGGCGCCGCCACCAGCTGCGCCTTCCACCTGCGGGCGAAGGACGGGCAGGCCACCCTCGTCGGCTACGACTCCGTACGCGAACGGCTCTTCGTCGACCGCGCCGCCTCCGGCCGCACCGACTTCACCCGGTACTTCGCGGGCCGCACCGAGGCCCCCCTCGAAGCCGTCCGGGCCCCCGACGGCAGCCGGACGGTCCGGCTGCGGATCCTCGTCGACTCCTCCTCCGTGGAGGTCTTCGGCGGCGCGGGCGAGGCCGTCGTCACCAGCCTGGTCCTGCCCGACCCCGACGCCGACGGGATCGCCTTCACCGCCGAGGGCGGCACGGTCCGCATCGCCCGACTCGCCGTCCACCGCCTCGCCTCCACCTGCCGCCCCACCGAGACCCTTCCCGCCCTGCCTCTGCCGCCGCCCCCGGGGGAGTTCCGCACCGACCTCGGCACCCTCACCACCGTCCCCGCCGGTCGCTGGGAGGCCACGGGCGCCGGACACACCGGGGTCTTCGACCGCGACAGCGACGCGATGTCCACCCGCCGCTTCGCCGACCTCGAACTCTCCACCCTGCTCCGGCTCGGCGGCCCCGACGGCACCCGCGGCGCCGCCTCCCTGATCTGGCGGGCCTCGGCCGACGGCGCCGACGGGTACGTCCTCAACATCGACCCCGACCTGCGGACCGTCCGCCTCGTCGTCCGGCGCGGCGGCTCCTTCGACGACGCGGCCGCCCTCGCCCGGGTCCCCGCCCTCGTCCGGCACGGCACCACGTACCATCTGCGGATCGTCCACCAGGGCACCCGCATCCAGGTCTTCCTCGACGGGAACAGGATCATCGACCTCACCGACCCGGCGGCCACCTACACCGACGGGCACGTCGGCCTGAACGTCTTCGGCGGCCGGGCCGGCCACCAGGACACCTACGCCAAGGAGCTCTGACCCATGTCCTTCCTGGTGATCGGCGAGTGCGTCGCCGACATCGTCCGCGCCCCCGCCGGATCCGGCGCCGCCGACCGCGTCCACCCGGGCGGCAGCCCCGCCAACGTCGCGTACGGTCTCGCCCGCCTGGGCCGGGACGTCACCCTGCTCACCCAGCTCGCCGACGACCCCGGCGGGCGGCTGATCGCGGACCACCTGAAGGGCGCGGGCGTGCGGGTGGAGATCGGCGGGGTCCCCGCACGCACCCCGTCGGCGGTCGTCGGGCTCGACGCGGAGGGCCGGGCCACGTACACCTTCGACATCGCCTGGACGCTGGAGACCGGGGCACCGGCCGCCGAGGAGCCCACGCACGTGCACATCGGCTCCATCGCCGCCGTCACCGCTCCCGGCGCGGCCACCGTCCTCGCGGAGGTCGAGCGGCTCCGCGACCGGGCCACGGTCAGCTACGACCCCAACGTGCGGCCCGAACTGATGGGGGAGCACGGAGAGGCCGTGGCCCGCGTCGAGCGCTGCGTCGCGCTGAGCGACCTGGTGAAGGCGAGCGACGAGGACCTCGGCTGGCTGTACCCGGGGGAGAGCCCGCAGGCGGTCGCCGCCCGCTGGCTCGCCCTCGGCCCGGCCGTCGTCCTCGTCACCCGGGGCGCGGCCGGCTCGCTCGCCGTCACCCGGCGGGAGGCGGTCACCGCGGACGCGCCGCCCGTCACCGTCGTCGACACCGTCGGCGCGGGCGACTCCTTCATGTCGGCCGTCCTCGACGCCCTCGCCGAGCGGGGGCGGGACGCCCTCGACGGGCTCGGCGCCCAGCACCTCGCGGGACTGCTGCGAAGGGCGGGCGCCGCGGCGGCCGTCACCGTCTCCCGGGCCGGGGCCCTGCCGCCCGACCGCTCCGAACTGGACGCGGCCCGCGAGGAGTTCGCCCTCAGGTCCGGGCGTGCGTCGTGATGTCCGAGGCGAACTGCTCGACCATCGCCGGGGTGACCGTCGGCCGGCACTCGGCGATGGCCTCCAGATAGTCCCCCGTGCTCGCCCCGGGCACCGGATCGTTGCCACCGCGCCCGCCGACCGCGACCAGGTCCCGCTCGAAGGAGGCCTGGGCGGCGATCCGGGCCGCGTGCTCGATGTCGGCGGGCGTGAACAGCTCGCTCGCGAGCACCAGTTCGTCGATGTCGACGTCCGGCCGCCCGTCGGTGTAGCGGGACCAGATCGCCGCCCGCGCCGCCTTGTCCGGCGTACCGATCGGGATGAGGTAGTCGAACCGGCCGGGGCGCAGGAACGCCGGGTCGAGGGAGCGGATCGAGTTGGTCGCGCAGACGAGCAGCCGCTCGTCCCGCTCCCGGAAACCCGGTATCAGCTTCAGGAGTTCGTTCGTCACGCCGTGCATGCCGCCGGGCTGCGCGGGCTCCTGGCGCACCGGGGCGATCTCCTCGACCTCGTCGATGAAGACGAGGACCCGCTCCAGCTCCGCGATCCGCGCGAACGCCGACCGCAGGGCCGCGGCGAGGTTCCCCTCGTCGGCGAGGCGGGAGGGCAGGATCTCCACGAACGGCCAGCCGAGCCGGGAGGCGATGCCGCGCGCGAACGTCGTCTTGCCGGTGCCGGGCGGGCCGAACAGACAGACCGCCCGCGGCGGCCGCACCCCGTGCCGGGTGGCCCGCTCCGGCTCGGCAAGCGGCAGCACCACCCGACGCTCGATCAGGTCCTTCTCCCGCTCCATGCCGGCGACCTTCGCCCACAGGTCGCCCGGCAGCAGGCGGCCGCCCAGGTCGTCGAGGAGCCCGGCGGCGGGGCCGTGCAGCGGCTCCACCTTCTCGAAGTACGCGACGGCCGGCTGGCGCGTGTACCCGGCGTTGAGGAGGCCTTCGCCGAGGAGCTCCTCCTCCGGCAGGACGTACGCGATGCGTCCGACGCGGGCCGCGACGAGCCGCCGCTCCAGCTCCACGAGCAGGGCGCTGGCGAGGCCGCGGCCCCGCCACGCCGAGCAGATCGCGATCCGCATGACCCAGGCCCGCTCGCCGGAGACGCAGGCGAGCGCCGCCCCGATGGGGGCGCCCTGGTGCACGGCGACCACGGCCGGCTGACGGGAGGTGAGGGCGCCGATGCACTCGGCGAGCGAGAACACGGACTCCTGCCCGAGCTCGGCGGTGGTGTCGATCAGATGGACGACGGCGGCGAGATCGCTCTCGCGGTAGTCGTGGATGTGCCAGTTCACCGGTGGTACCGCCCCTCGTTCGTGCTGTTGCGGCGAGGCTAGGCGGGGCGACGGGGCCGGGGCCTGCGCCACCGTGCACAAGGCGGCGCTGCCCATCGCTCCGTACTGGCTCTATGCAGGGCTCCACGGATGCGCGAAACCCCCGGAAGTGGAACTTCCGGGGGTTTCGGCGAACGAGCGCGGGACCTTCGAAGGAGCACGGACCTTCGAACGGGCGTGGACCTTTAGTAGGCCGGGGCCAGCTTCGGGTTCGGGCCGTGCGCGTTCTGGTGCTGCTCGCCCTCGGTGGCGAGGAAGACGATGAGGATGATGCCGCCGACCAGCGGAATCAGTCCGAAGAGGAGCGCCCAGCCGGAGCGGCCGGTGTCGTGCAGGCGGCGGACGGCCACGCCCAGGTACGGCAGGAGCACGGCCAGGAAGTAGATTCCCGTCAGCAGCGGGTAGGTGCCGATCGCCGAGTCAACGACCGCGAGGACGATCAGCGCGATCACGTTGAACAGGTAGAACATCCAGAATTCCTTGCGGCGCGCCCGGCCGCTGAACACCGCGTACTTCTTGAGAACGTCGAGGTACCAGTTCACTTTGTCCCCCCAAGGACTGGGTATGCGAGCGGGATCCTGCCCCCGTGGAGCAAGCTTTACGCAGAACTTATGTGGCTGAAACCGTGCGGGTCAATTCGTTACCAGGTGGTTGCCGTTCACACACGGAACGCGGTGAACGGCGGCACATCCGTGAGGGGAGGTGCCGCCGTTCCGGGAGAGGATCAACGAGGGTCTGCGAGTCGGAGGATCAGAACGTCACGTCCTTCGCTTGGTCATGAGCAGTCCGCCGGCCGTCAGGGAGAACAGGCAGACGCACGCACCGGTGATCACGTTGCTGAGGATCGTGCCGGTGTCGGGGTTCCGCGAGACCACCCACGGCGCGACGATCAGCCACGCGCCCAGGAGCAGGACGACGAAGTTCAGGTCCTGCGACCGCTCCGGAGCCATCGACATGCACAGACCGAGCACCGCGAGGGAGATGCCGACGATCAGGTTGCTGATGGCGAGTTCCGGTCGGGCGGCGGAGAAGTGGACCGTCCAGGCGGAGATCGCGGCGTACACACCGGCGAGGATCACGAGTTCCTCGACAGCCGCGACACCTCGGGTCTGGAGCATACGGGCATATCGGTCCCGCATTTCCGACGCGTCGGGGTGTCCCGCGATATCACCGTGACGGTGAGAGACGTCGGCCATGTGACTCGCCTCCTTCTGGCGTCATGCATGTCAGGCCGCATCGCGGCAATCACGCCGCTGCTTCATTGTGCGCTTATATGGCCTTTATGTGTAGGTCTGACCGATAAGGGATCTGCACAGAAAAGGGGCCGCGGATGTGCAGGTATCAGCCAAAGCGCACAAAGCTCCTCCAAGATCGACTGCTGTTCAACAAAAATTCAATGCACAGCTGGACCGCTCGTCGTATCGATATGCGTGTCGCCCTGCCGTGCCGCTCCACGCGGTGGCGCGAGCCGCCCCGGCGTAGCCTGGAAGTGGACTCGGGGACCGGACTTTCCCACCGCCGGGAGTGCACGATGGCCGGCATCGTACGAAAGAGCTTCGACTCAGCGGACGAGACGCGTCCCTTCGAGGACGGCAAGGGCAGGCTCGACCTGCTCATCGGCGACGGTGGCTCGGTGGGCCGAGCCGTCTTCGAGCCGGGCTGGCAATGGTCCAAGCACGTCAAGCCCATCGCCGGCACCGACAGTTGTCAGGCCTCGCACGTCGGATACGTGGTCAGCGGCCGGATGAAGGTCGTCATGGACGACGGCGAGACGACCGAGTTCGGCGCGGGCGACTACATGGAGGTCAAGCCCGGACACGACGCCTGGGTCCTCGGCGACGAACCCTGCGTGGCCCTCGACTGGTTGGGCTTCACGAACTACGCCGTGCCGTCGTCCTCCTGACGGTCTCCCAGCCCACCGGCGGACCGGCACCACATCACCCGAGGCGGGCGCGGGCCCACGCCGCCGCATGCGTCGACGGCGCCCGGGCTAAGTCGTCCCGCTCAGGAGTGCGATGACCCGCCCCACCGCGTCCACGACGGGCTGGCCCACGGTGCCCACCGCGGCGGCGATCTGCGCGACGGACGCCAGGACGAGACCGTGCCGGCGGAGGGCGGCGCGGTCGGGGGTGAGCTCCGGCAGGGCCTCTTCGACGGCCCGGTCCTGCTGCGGCGTGAGGTGGCCGCGGAGTTGCCCGAGCAGGCGGGTCAGTTCCTCGACGGCGACCCGGAGTTCGTCGTCCTGGGCGCCGTCGGCGGTGCCGTGGTTGATGCCGATGTTGTGATGGCCGCCGTGCATGTTGACCACGGGACCGTAGTAGTTCGACGCGTCGCTCACAGCCTGATCCCCGTGTTTCCCTGGCCCCCGTGCATGTTGACCACGGGGCCGTTGTGATGGGTGTTGTTGAACTGGTTCACGACCGTGGTGAACTCGGTGTCCGGGTTGTCGATCGCGTACGCGATCCGGCCGGCGATCTGCCGCAGCTCCTCCATGTTCGGCAGGGTCACGATCACCGCGGAGCCACTGGCCGTCTCGACGGCCAGCACCGGCTTCGCCGGCTCGAACAGCTCCTTGAGGAGGAAGACGGCCAGGCCGATCAGCACCACGATGAACAGAGGGCTGCCGCTCTCCCCGACGCTCGTGTCCTCCCCGTTCACGAAGTTGATCGCCGCGAAGAGCAGCGCGAGACCGATGAGCCACTTCAGGAAGCGGAGAAGTGCCGCGCCCCGGTCGGGCTTGAGCTTGAAGGCCTCGACCCGGGTGATGTTGTGCAGGGGGAAGGCCGCCGAACCCATCCACAGCATCCTGCGGCTGACGCGCAGCACCAGAGTGCCTCCCCTGCGGGGATCCGGCGGCAGCAGAGGGGGCTCGGGCGGTGGCGCCCCGGCGTTTCCCGTGAACTCCATGGGCTCCCCCGTCTCTCGTCACTCCCGCCTGCGCAGGCGGGAGCACCATTAAGCGCCCGAGGGGGCTCGTGAGACAGGCAAGAAGAAGCCAATTCGGGTTCTCTGGCCGAGAGTTGACGATGCGTCTGATGTCGGCTGCCGAGGGCGCCGCCGGGGCTCGGTCCTGGTCGTCCAGCGCGCCTCGCCGAGGGCGGGGGCATCCACCGCGTGGCCCGAGAGCCCTAGCCGTACGCGTCGGTGACGCAGTCCGTGGCGCATCTCCCGTGCTCGAACCGGCGACGCAGCGCCGCCGCCGCGTGTCGGCGCTCCACTCCGTCGTAGCCGTAGCGCTCCTCGGTCATCCGCCTCACCGCCTCCACGGTGACGATCGCCGGCTCGCCCTCACCGGCGGACCGGCGGGCCGTCGCGATCACCTGGTCTGCCGCCCGCTGGAGGTCCCGGGCGTACTCCCGCTGGGCGACGGACCGCGCCCGGGAAGCGGCGAACGGCCGCACGGCCCGGCCCTTCCAGACCAGCCCGGCCGTCACGAGCCCCACCGGGAGCACGACGATCAGCACCCCCGCCACGGCATTGAGGTTCCACCACATCGCCGGCCGCCCTCCCCCTGGACCTGCGGATCCTTCCCGAGCCTTCGAGCCTCCGAGTCTAGGGGCCGGGGCGGGGCCCCTGGTGCCGTGTCCGGTGGTCGGACGGGCGAGGAATTGACACGTGTAAGTGGGTGGTGACAGGCTCGTTCTCCGGCCTCGTGTGCCCGCGCAGAAGGAGCAGCACCCCATGAGCACCACCGTCACCACTGCCCGAGGACCCGTGCGCGGCGAGCGCCGTGCGGACGGGAGCCTGCGTTTCCTGGGTGTTCCGTACGCGCAGCCGCCGGTCGGAGAGCTGCGGTTCGCGGCTCCGGTGCCGCCGGAGCCGTGGACGGAGGTGCTGGAGGCGACGGCGTACGGGCCGACGGCGCAGCGGCGTCCGTTCTCGGAGGTGACGACGATCCCGGAGCCGTCGATCCCGGGTGCGGGGGTGCTGAACCTGAACGTGTTCACGCCGGCGGCGGACCCGGAGGCCGGTCTGCCGGTCCTGGTGTGGATCCATGGCGGCGGGTATGTGGCGGGTTCGGCGGCGAGCCCTTGGTACGACGGGGCGGCGTTCAACCGGGACGGTGTGGTCCTGGTGTCGGTGGGCTACCGGCTCGGCATCGAGGGTTTCCTGCATCTGGAGGGTGCTCCGGACAACCGCGGGGTACGGGACTGGATCGCGGCCCTGGAGTGGGTGCGGGACAACATCACGGCGTTCGGCGGTGACCCGGCGAAGGTGACGATCGCCGGTCAGTCCGCGGGCGGCGGCGCCGTGCAGACGCTGCTCGCCGTCCCCGCCGCCCAGGGCCTGTTCCGGGGCGCGCTCTCCGTCTCCGGTGCCGTCATGCGGCCCGACGGCCCCGAGGTCGCCCGCGCCGCGGCCCGGCTGTTCACCTCCCGTACCGGCGTCCCGGCCACCGTCGCCGCCCTGCGCGACCTGACCGACGACGAACTCCTCGACCTCCAGGACCGCATGTCCGCACCCGGCCCGGACCGCGAGGGCCTGCCGCCGATGCTGGCCCTCGCCCCCTTCGCCGACGGCGAGCTGATCCCCGTACCCGTCCTGGACGCCCTGACGACGGGCGAGGCGGGCGCCGACGTGCCGCTGATGCTCGGCTTCACCGAGGACGAGTTCACGATGATCCCGGGTCCCGGCCCCGAGGGCCCGCCGCTGCCCGTACTCCTCGGAGGCCTCGGCCTGGCCCCCGACAGGACCGACGCCTTCACCGAGACGTACGCGGCGGCCGGTGCGGAGCGGTTCTTCGGACAGGCGCTGACGGACACAGTCTTCCGCGCCCCGAACCTCGCCGTCGCGGACGCCCGCGCCGCACGGGAACGCCCCACCTGGTTCTACGAGTTCCGCTGGCGCTCGCCGGCCCTCGGCCTCGCCTTCCACTGCCTGGACCTGCCCTTCGCCTTCGACGTCCTCGACGCCGAAGGAGTCGCGGCCGTCGCCGGCGACGAACCGCCGCGCGCGCTCGCCGACGCCCTGCACCGGGCGTGGGTCGCCTTCGTCACCGACCAGGACCCGGGCGCCGACTGGCCGCGCTACACCTCGGCGGAGCGCGCCACGAAGATCTGGGACGCCGAGCCCCGGATCGCCACGGACCCGGTGCACCGGGTCCGCGAGCTCTGGCTCGACTGAGCCGGGCGGCCGCCACGGCACCGTCTCGCGCGCCGGCGGCCGACCGCGTCCATGGGGCCGGGCGGGCCGCTCACGACCCGCCGTCCCCGGACGCGGCGACCTGGCCGAGCGTGTGGCCGCTGCGGGCCGAGCGGGCCCGCCTCGGGTCCGGGGCGCCGTCGGTGCGGGCCCGCGGGTCGGCGTGCTTGACCAGCAGCCATGCCTCCCGGTCTCCGTCGTCGGGGTCGGTGCGGATGCGGGTGAGCGAGTACCCTCCGCGCAGCTTCCGGCCGTCGAGCCAGAACGAGGCGTGGCCGTGGTCCAGGGCGTCGCCGATCGGGACCGGACGGTCGTGGCGGTCGGTGGACAGGTTGCGGTACGTGCCCTCGTCCCAGACGATCACGGTGCCCGCACCGTACTCGCCCGCCGCGATCACCCCCTCGAACTCCCGGTACTCCAGCGGATGGTCCTCGGTCGGCATCGCGAGCCGTCGGTCGTGCGGGTCGGAGGACGGCCCCTTCGGGACGGCCCAGGACCTCAGCACCCCGTCCACTTCGAGACGGAAGTCGAAGTGCATGGCGCTCGCCTCATGGATCTGCACGACGAAGCAGGGCCGGTCTCCCGTCGTGCCGCGGGTGGCGCCCCTCGGTTCGGTCGTCCTGGAGAAGTCGCGCCGGCGACGGTACGTCGCCACGGTCTGCCTCGCGGTCATGGGCACCTCCCGGGGTTCGGCGCCGATCAGGTTCGCAGGCGGCGGAGACGGTCCGCGGCCGCCTTGAGGGAGCGGGGCCGCGGCGCGGGGCTCCACGGGTCGTCCTCGACGAGCCGGTCCGCGTCGGCGAGGGTCCACCGGCGGGAGCCGAGCCCCGGATCCTCCAGGTCGTCCCAGGCGAGCGGGGCCGCGACGGGCGCACCGGCGCGAGCCCGTACCGCGTACGGCGCGACGGCGGTCTGCCCGTACGCATTGCGCTGGACGTCCAGGTACAGCCGCCCCGCCCTCGCCTTCTTGCGCACCTCGGTGGTGAACCGGTCGGGATGACGGCCGGCGAGTACGGCGGCGATGTCGGAGGCGAAGGCGCGGACGTCGTCGAAGGACGCACGCCGGTCCAGCGGGACGAGGACGTGCAGACCGCGCGAACCGGTGGTCATCGGCAGGGACGGCAGTTCCAGCTCGTCGAGCAGCCCGTGGAGGCCGCGCGCGGCCTCCCGTACCGGGGTGAAGTCCTCGCCGGACGGGTCGAGGTCGAAGACCAGCCGGTCCGGCCGGTCCGGCCGGTCGGCCCTGGACAGCCAGCGGTGCGGCGTGACGCAGCCCTGGTCGGCGAGGAGGACCAGGGTGGCCGTGTCGTCGCACAGGACGTACGTGACGGTGCCGCCCTCCTTGGGCAGCTCGGCGCGGTGGACCCAGTCGGGAAAGTGCCCGGGGATCTCCTTCTGCAGGAAGCCCTCGCCGCCGATGCCGTCCGGGTGCCGCTCCATCATCAGGGGCCGGCCGCGCAGGTGCGGCAGCATCCGCGTGGCGACGGTCCGGTAGTACCCGGCGAGGTCGGCCTTGGTGATGCCGTCCTCCGCGAAGAGCAGCTTCTCCGGCCGGCTGACCGTGCTGTTCCGCCGCCCCGTCGTCCGCTTCCCTCGTGGTGTCACGCTTCGCGCCTTCCCGCTTCCCGGTCCTCCATGTACGGCCCGGTTCCCGCACCGGGCGGATCAGGGCCAGACGGTGCGCAGGCGCTCGTGGTGGGCCGCGAGCCAGGTGGCGAAGGACTGCAGTGCGGGGTTGAGCTCGCGCACCGCGTCGAGATCGCGGGCGGCGGTGACCCGCTGCTCGCAGTCGGCGTAGTACTGGAACATGTTCCCCGTCTCGTCGGCCCCGGGGAATCCCTGCGCCCGGAACTCGTCCGGCGTCAGCGGCCGGTACCGGACCGGTTCGCCGAGGACCTCGCTGATCGCGGCCGCCATGTCGGCGACCTTGAGGTGCTCTCCGGCGATGCTCACCGTGGCCCCGATCAGGTCCGTACCGCGCCGGAGGACGGCCAGCGCGGTCCTGCCGATGTCCGCGACGGCGATGCCGGAGAGCCGGCGTTCACCCATCGGGAAGACCAGCTGGAGAGCACCGTCCTCGCCGCGCTGGGGAGCGAAGGGGCCGAACAGGTTCTCCCAGTAGAAGGTGGTGCGCAGGTAGGTCGTCGGGACGCCTTCCTCGGTGAAGTACCGGTCGGCCTCGGCCTTGCCGTCGAAGTGGGGCACCTTGTAGCTGCCCTGGAGCGTGGGCATCCGGTCGTCGTCGAGCGGGATGCACGCGCGCGTGTCCTCCAGGGTGGACCAGATCGCGTGCTGGACGCCCGCGTGGGAGGCGGCCCTGGCCAGTGCCAGCGCCTGGGTCTTCTCCCGTTCGGCGGACATGTGCTCCCAGAAGGGGGTGACCAGGTAGGCGGCGTAGGCGTGCTCGAAGGCCGGGGCGAGGCTGGGAGGGTCGTCCATGTCGGCCTGGACGATGTCGGTGACGCCGATGCGCCCCAGCTCCTGGGCGGCCTCACCTTCGGGGTGGCGGGTGACGGCGCGTACCGCGAATTCCCGGTCCTCTTCGGCCAGGACGGCCCGCACGAGTGAGCCTCCCTGGCTGCCGGTCGCCCCGATCACCGTGATGATCTTCTTTTCGGTCATGATTCGTCTCGCCTCGCAGCCCGGCGCCACGCTTCACTGGTGGGCGCCTGCCCGGAGGGCCCGCACTCATGCGTCCGCACCGCGCCCCCGGACGCCGGGACACGTCACATAGCATCGCGCTCAGCTCAGCCCACCGCACCCGCCACGGACGGATCGGAACGCCAGATGCTCAAGGAATTCGCCGACCTCTCCACGCCGCTGATCGCCGACGCCTGTGTACGGCTCGGGGAGCCGTTGCGCGCCGCGCCCGCCGGGATCCTGCCCGTCGTCGCCGGGCAGCGCGTCGCCGGCCGGGTGCTGCCCGCCCGCCACTACGGGAGCGTCGACGTCTTCCTGGAGGCCTTCACCCACGCCGCACCCGGGGACGTCCTCGTCATCGACAACGAGGGCCGCCGCGACGAGGCCTGCGTCGGCGACCTCGCCGTCCTGGAGGCCGAGGCGGCGGGCGTCGCCGGGCTCGTCGTCTGGGGACTGCACCGGGACACCCCGGACCTCGTCGAGATCGGACTGCCCGTCTTCTCGTACGGACGCCACGCGCCCGGCCCCGTACGCCTCGACGACCGCGACCCCGACGCGCTGACCACCGCGCGGTTCGGCGACCACGAGGTGACCGCCGCCGACGTGGTGTTCGGAGACGACGACGGCGTGCTCTTCGTGGCGGCCGACCGCGCGGACGCCGTCCTCGAAGCCGCCCGCGCCCTCTTCCGCACCGAGCGGGAACAGGCCCGCCGGATCAGGGCGGGGGAGACCCTGCGCACGCAGACCCGGTTCGACGAGTACCTCGCGCGCCGCGCCGAGGACCCCTCGTACAGCTTCCGCCGGCACCTGCGCCGGATCGGCGGCGCGATCGAGGAGTGACACCGCCGCCCCGCGGGGCGGGGGTTCAGCCCTCGAAGCCGACCGTGCCGTCCGGCAGGATCGCCTCCACGCGCGCGCCGTGCTCCACGGTCCGGCTCACCGTGCAGAACTTCTCGTGCGTCAGGCGCACCCCACGCGCGAACACCTCCGCCGCCTTCGGGTTGTTGTCCGGCAGGTCGAACTCGTAGCTCACCCGGATCCGGCCCACCCGGCCGTCGTCCTCGGGCCCCGACACCGACTCCACGACGATCCGCAGGTCGTCGTGGTCCACGGCCCGGGCCGTCCGGTCGACGACGAGACCGCCACAGCCGCCCATCGCCGCGAGCAGCAACTCGACCGGCGTGAACGAGGGCTGCGCGTCCGCGTCGTCGGCGGCGGCCATCCGGACCTCCGCGCCCCGGTCGTTTCGGGCGGTCCAGTTCCGGTATCCGGTGCGGACGGTCTCGATCCGGTAGTCGGCCATGGCGGTGAGGCTCCTTCGTTCACGTGCGTGTGCTCGTACGGTACGCGTCGGGCACGGCGGGAGCCGGGTCGCGGACGCCCCGCGCGTCCGCGTGGGCGCGGACGACCGTGCCCCACGCCTCGGACACCGCTCCCCAGAGCGCGCGGAGCTCCGGCTCGGCCTCCCGCACCGACGCCACCGCGGCATCGGGATCGCCGCCCGCCGAGCGCAGCTGCGCCTCGTCCCCGGCCGCCCACGCCGCGACCGTGTCCGCGCCCGCCTCGGGGTGGAACTGCACCGCCCAGCACGCGCTCCCGACCCGGAAGGCCTGGTACGGGCAGTCGTCGCCGGTCAGCACCGGCACGGCACCGGCCGGCAGGCGGTCGACCTCGTCCCAGTGCCACTGCGCCGCCGGGGCACCGTCCGGCACCCCGCCGAACACCGGGTCGCCCGCGGCGGCCGGCAGCCTGCGCAGCGGCACGGCACCCACCTCGGGCCCCTGGCCCCGCAGCGACACCGAACCGCCCAGGGAGTGGGCGACGATCTGGCCGCCCAGACATATCCCGAGCAGCGGCACCTCCCCGGCCACGGCCTCGCGGACGAGCGCGCGGACCGCGGGCAGCCACGGCGCGGCCTCGTCGTCCTCGCAGTTGACGGCGCCGCCGAGGACCAGCAGCCCCGCGTGGCCGCCCAGGGTCCCCGGGAGCGCCTCGCCCCGCCAGGCGCGGATCACGTCGAGGCGGAGCCCCGTCCGTACGAGGTGCTCACCGACCAGACCGGGACCGGCGTCCTCCTCGTGCTGCACGACGAGGACGGCCGGCCCGCCCTGCTCCGCCGCCCCGGACCCGCTCGTCTCCGTCGTCACGGTCGCCCGCCTCCAGTCCGCCCCGGGAACGCCCGGACGCGTTCGCTCCCCCGAGGATCTCCGAAGAGGAGCCCGCGCGGGAGCCCTTGAGGGGCCGCTGCGTGATCACAACTGAGTAGCGCGGTACGGGCAGCTGAGTACGCCGACCGATACGGCGGCCGCCGCCCGCTGATGGACTGAGGCCATGACCTTCGACGCCCGGCGCACCCGCCGCCTCCAGCACGTCACCGCCACCGGCACGGCCCTCGCGGTGGCCCTCGGCCCGCTGGTCCTCGGCGCGCTGCTCGCCAAGTCGGTCGGCGGGGACCCGATGGCGTCCGTCAACGCCCTGATCGCGGGCGGCGGCCAGCGCGCCCGCATCTCCCGCGCCCAACTCCGCTCGGGCGCCCGACTCCGGCCCCGAGCCGGGCTCCGCCCCGGCGCCCGCCTGCGGAGCCGTACCGCGGCCGCGCGACAGGGCACGGCCGCGCGACCCGGCCGGGGCGTACGACCCGCGCCGGCCGCGCGATCCGGCTCGTCCGCACGCCCCGGCTCAGTCGCGCGGCCTGCGCGCCAGGAGGAAGGCCTGCGGCGTCTTCTCCCCGGGATCCGGCTCCCGTACCAGACGGGCCGACTCGACCAGCCCCGCCGCGGCCAGCAGGCCCGCGAGACGGTCGGGTGACCACCGGTACACGTCGAGGGCCACCTCGTGCCCGTACGCCCGCTCCAGACGTACCCGCTCGTCACCCACCTTGAAGGCGACCAGCGCGTACCCGCCCGGCGCGAGGACCCGGTGGAACTCAGCGAAGCAGGCGGCGAGTTCGTCCTCCGGCATGTGCACCGTCGAGTACCAGGAGAGGACTCCGCCGAGGGACGCGGCGGGCAGGTCGAGCGCCGTCATGGACCCCACCTCGAAGCGCAGCCCCGGGTAGGCCTCGCGGGCGACCGCGATCATCCCCGGCGACAGGTCCACACCGAAGGTCTCGGCGCCGAGGTCCCGCAGGTGGGAGGTCACCCGGCCCGTCCCGCACCCGAGGTCGCCCACGGTGCGGGGCCCGCCCGCCGCCTCCACCTTCTCCACGAAGCCGGCGATCACCGCCCGGTCCAGGGGCGTCGTCGCCAAGTGGTCGGCGAGCAGCCGCTCGTAGTCGACGGCGACGGTGTCGTAGGAGCGGCGGGTGGCGGTGACGTGCGGGGCTTCGGTCATGCCGGCACCCTACGACGGCGGCCGCGTCACCCTGTCCGCGTCACTCCGTGCGGGTCACGGAGCCGCCTCACGGTGTCCCCCCAAGACGTCCACGCCGAACGGCTCCCGGAGCTCCCGTACATGAGCGATGATCGTCGCCTCTGAGGATACTCGGCAGTAGCACGCCGGGGTCATGGCGAAAGGGCACACCGAATGGCGAGGCGGCACCCCGCGCGGGACGACCACCACACGAGCGGCACCGGGGACGGAAGCCCCGCCGGCGGGAGCGAACCCGGCATCGGACGACGCCGGTTCCTCGGGTACGTGCTCGCCGCGCCCACCCTCACCGTCGCCGCGCAGCTCGGCGCCGAGGCCCTCGCGCCGCGCCAGGCCGCCGCGGCACCGGCCCTCATCCCCTCGCTGCCGGGGCCGGCCGAACTCCTCGACCTCAACGAGCTGCTCACGCTCGCGGCCCTGCCCACCAGCAACCTCATCACCATCCGCATCGACACCGACGGCACGGCCCACTTCGCCCTGCCCCGCGCCGAGGTCGGCCAGGGCGTCACCACCTCCAGCGCCATGATCGTCGCGGAGGAGCTCGACCTGCCCCTGGACAAGGTGGAGGTCACCCTCGCCGACGCCCGCCCCGAGCTGCTCTTCAACCAGCTGACCGGCGGCTCCAACACCACCTACTCCACCTACACCCCCATCCGGGTCGCCGCCGCCCTCGCCCGGGGCAGGCTGCTCCACGCCGCCTCCCTCGTCCTCGGCGAGGCCGTCGACACCCTCACCACGAAGGCCGGCGTCGTGGTCTCCCCGGCCGGCGCGCTCCTCGGCTACGGAGAACTGGCCGTGAAGGCCTCCGCCGTCACCGACGCGGCGGTCGAGGTCACGCTCAAGGACTCGGACAGCTTCCGTGTCATCGGTACCAGGCAGCGCAGGGTGGACGCCCTCGAAGCGGTCACCGGGCGCAAGAAGTTCGCCATGGACCTCCAGGTCCCGGACGCGCTGCCCACCATGGTCTGCCGGCCGCCCACCATCAACGGCACGGTCCGCTCCGTGGCCAACCTCGCCGAGGTCCGGGCCATGCCCGGCATCACCGACGTCGTCACCGTCTCCACCGGCGTCGCCGTCCGCGGCCGCACCTTCGGCCAGTGCGTCGACGCCGTCCGCGCCCTCCGCGTCGACTGGGGACCCGGCACGGCCGAGGGCGCCTCCGACGCCACGGTCCTGGAGAAGCTCCGCCGGGCCGAACTCCCGCTGGTGGTCCCGCCGCTGCCGCTCCTCACCAAGGCCGTCGACGCCCGCTTCACCTTCCACTTCGCCAGCAACGCCGCCCTGGAGACCAACTGCGCGATCGCCGACGTGCGCGAGGACTCCGCGGAGATCTGGGCCTCGCTCAAGGCCCCGATCGTCGCCCAGGAGCAGATCGCCCTCAAGCTCGGCCTGCCCCCCACCGCCGTCCGCGTCCATGTCACCGAGGGCGGCGGCTCCTTCGGCCGCAAGCTGTTCTCCGACGCCGCCCACGAGGCCGCCGAGATCTCGAAGGCCCTCGGCAAGCCGGTGAAGCTGATGTGGCACCGTACCGACGACTTCCGCCAGGGCCGTACGCACCCGATGTCCACCTCACGCGTGCGGGCCACGTACTCGCTCGGCGAGGTCCTCACGTACGAGCAGCGCCACACCTCGGTGGCCACCGACTTCGGGCACGGCGTCGGCGAGGTCCTCACGGCGGAGGCGGCCCGGCTGCCCGTCGCCGACGCCACCTTCTCCGAGACGATGTTCCAGCTCACCCAGATCAGCCCGTACCACCTCGGCGTCACGACCCAGCTCCTCGCCGAGACCGACAAGGGCTTCAACACCGGCTCCATGCGGAACATCTACTCGCCCAACGTCCGCTGCGCCCAGGAACTCGTCATGGACGAACTGGCCCGGAAGACGGGCCAGGACGGGTACGCGATGCGGCGCCGGCTCCTCAAGGACGCGCGGGCCCGCGCCGTGCTCGACAAGGTCGCCGAGGTGGGGGAGTGGGGCCGGAGCATGCCGGCCGGCACGGGCCAGGGCATCGCCGTCCACACCGAGTACCACTCCGCCGTCGCGATCCTCGCCGAGATCGACTGCCGGCCCGAGACCACCGGACGGAAGATCCCGGGCGCGTACACGGGACCGCGCGTGACCAAGGTGGTCTGCGCCGTCGACGTCGGCCTCGCGGTGAACCCGCGCGGTCTGGAGGCCCAGATGATGGGCGGCATCGCCGACGGCATCGCCATCACCCTGACGTCCGGACTCCACCTGAGCGACGGGCACTTCCTCGAAGGCAGCTGGGACCAGTACTTCTACACCCGGCAGTGGAACACCCCGCCCGAGCTGGAGATCATCGTGATGCCCCCGAGCGGCGACAAGCCGGGCGGCGCGGGCGAGCTGGCGGTCGCCGGCGCCATGGCCGCCGTCGCCTGTGCCTACGGCCGGGCGACCGGCACGATGCCGACGGTCTTCCCCGTCAACCACGCCGAGCCGCTCGCCTTCACGCCCCTGCCGACCGTCCCGCCCGTCCCGGCCTCGCCGACCGACGGCCGCGACCGCGCCATCTGAGACCTGGAGCCCCCGTGCCGCAGCACACCTTCATCCTGAACGGCAAGGCCGTCACCGCCGACGTCGAGGGCGACGTCCGGCTCCTCTGGGTCCTCCGCGACGTCCTCGGCGTCACCGGCCCCAAGTACGGCTGCGGGGTCGGCGTCTGCCGGGCCTGCACGAGCCACCTCAACGGCAAGGCGATCACCCCCTGCGCCGTACCCGTCGACGCCCTCGCGCCGACCGACGAGATCACCACCATCGAGGGACTCCCGGACACCGTCGGCGCCGAACTCCACCCCATGCAGGAGGCCTGGCTCGACCTCGACGTCGCCCAGTGCGGCTTCTGCCAGCCGGGCCAGATCATGGCCGCCGTGGCCACCGTCCGCAAGGCGCGCGAGGCCGGGCGCGAGGTCACCGAGGCCGACCTCGACACCATCCGCAACATCTGCCGGTGCGGCACCTACCACCGCATCCGGCAGGCCGTCCTGGAGGGCGCCCGCCGGATGGAGTGAGACGGGTTCGCGCCACGAAGGCATTCTTCCCGTGAGCAGCCGGCCGGCCTGCTGGTCCGGGTCGTCCAGGACTGCGACGTGCCGGTCGTCCTCGTCGACCCGGCCTGAGGGGGGGGCGACTGGAGCAGGGCCGGCGTGGTCTCCAGTTCCTTACGGCAGCCGCGCGGCACGGCGCGGTCGCGGTCACGAAGCGGGTACGGGCTACGCCGTCAACTTCTCCCGTACCGCGTCGAGGTACTCCGCCACCGCGTCCCGGTTCCGGGTCAGGCAGCGGATCCGGTCGGTCATCCGGTCCCGCTCGTTCTCCAGGGTCTCCAGCATCTCCGGGGTCGCGTCGGGGAAGTGGATCGTCCTGGGTTTGTTCAGGCACGGCAGGATCTGCTTGATGATCCGGGTCGGCAGGCCGGCGTCGAGAAGCCCCCGGATCTGCATCACCCGGTCCACGTTCGACTCGTCGTAGGAGCGGTAGCCGTTCGGCAGCCGGTCCGCGACGATGAGAGCCTGCTCCTCGTAGTAGCGCAGCAGCCTGCGCGGTGTTCCGGTCCGCTCCGACAGCTCGCCGATCCGCATGGGAAGCCCCCTCCAGGGAATCGCTTGACCTTCACATCAATGTGAGGGTTCGAGCATACGGACATGACCCACGACACGACAGTGGCGGCCGGTCCCGCCACCTCCGCGCCCGCCCACCGCCATCACCCCGAACCCCGCCCCGAATCGGGCAGGTTGCCTCTGCCCGCGCTCCTCGCCCTCGCCACCGCCGTCTTCGTCACCAGCCTCACCGAGACCCTCCCCGCCGGAGTCCTGCCCGGCATGAGCGCCGACCTCGGCGTCGGCGAGGCCGCCATGGGACAGTCGGTCACCGGCTACGCCCTCGGGACGGCCCTCACCGCCGTACCCCTGGCCGCCCGCACCGCCGGCTGGCGCCGCAAGCGGCTGCTGCTCACCTCGATGACCGGCTTCGCCGCCGCCAACACGGTCACGGCGGTCTCCTCCTCGTACGCCCTCACCATGGGCGCCCGGTTCCTCGCCGGGGTCGCCGCCGGCGTCGCCTGGGCCCTGCTCGCCGGGTATGCCCGCCGCCTCGCCCCGGCCCACCTCCAGGGCCGCGCCGTGGCCGTCGCGATGACCGGCATCCCGCTGGCGCTCTCCCTCGGCGTCCCGGCCGGCACCTTCCTCGGCGACGCCGTCGGCTGGCGCGCCGCCTTCACGGCCATGACCGTGATCGCCGTCGTACTCCTCGGCTGGATCGCGCTCGCCGTCCCGGACCTGCCGGGCGAGCCGACCGGCGGTCGCGCCCCCGTCGCCCGCACCCTGAAGGTCCCCGGCGTCCTCCCCGTCCTCGCCGTCACCTTCACCCTCGTCCTGGCCCACACCGTCCTCTACACGTACGTCGCCGCCTACCTGGACCACCTCGGCCTCGGCGGCTCCACCGGTCTCGTCCTGCTGGTCTTCGGCGCCGCCTCGCTCGCCGGGATCTGGTTCACGGGCCGTCACATCGACCGCAGGCTGCGGGCCCTGACCCTCGCCGGAGCGATCCTCTTCGCCGTCGCCGCAGCCGTGTTCGCCGTCCCCGCCGCGAGCACCGCCCTGGTCCTCGTGGGCGCCGCGCTGTGGGGCTTCGGCTGGGGCGGCGCGCCCACCCTCCTGCAGACGGCCGTCGCCGAGGCGGGCGGGGACGACGCCGACACGGCGCAGACGATGCTGGTCAGCCTCTGGAACGCGGCCATGGCGGCGGGCGGTGTCGCGGGCGGTCTCCTCCTCGACGGGCTCGGCGCGGGCGCCCTGCCGTGGAGCGTCCTGGTCCTGCTCGTCCCGGTGGTCGCCGTCGTGACCGGTGCCCGCGCCCACGGCTTCCCGGCGCGCGGGTGAAGCCCGCCTGTCCCACCCGGACGCACCGAGGCCCCCACCGCGCGCGGTGGGGGCCTCCGTGTCTTCCGGGCCGGATCAGACGGCCGGCGGTACCCGCGACGGGCGGCCCGTGCCGCGCGTCAGGACGTAGCCGCCGATGCCCGCGAGCGCGGCCAGGACGCCGCCCACCAGGGTCCAGATCCAGCGGTCGGACCACCAGCCGGAGGACCAGCCGTCCTCCGGGGCCGCCGCCTCGACGGCCGTCTTCCGGCCGGCGTCCTCGTCGGCCTTCGCCTGGTCGGCGGTGGTCGCCCCCGGGACGAGCGGCGCGGCGAGCGAGCCGTCCGTGGCGTAGGCGCCGCCCTTGTCGAGGACGTCGGCCCCGATCCGGGCGGTGAACGGCTGGCCGAGGTCCTCGTCCGGGAGGCCGGTGACGGTCAGCCGGACGTAGTAGCTGCCGGGCAGCGGGTCGTTCGCCCAGGCGTCGGCCGAGGCCCGGACCGGGCGCAGCACACAGGCCAGCTCCACGGTCGGTTCCTCCTTCGCCGCCGTACGGGACTGCATCCCGTACATGCAAGGCTGGCGCCTCCGCAGCCCGTCGTACACGTCGACCCGCCAGGTGGCGGGCCCGTGCCGCAGGGCCGCGTCGGGAAGCGTGACGGTGGCCTTCACGGTCGGCCGCTCCCCGGTGTCCGCCGGGAAGACCCAGTACAGGTAGTCACCCGTGGCGGCCTGCGCCGTGGCCTGCTGCCCCGGGAGGAAGCGGGCGGCGGTACGGAAGGTGGTGCCGGCCTCGGTGGGGCCGGCCTCCTCGGAGGGGGAGGCCGAGGCGCTGGGCGAGTCGGCCAGGGCGGCCGGGGCCGCGAGGCCGAGCAGGGCCGCGCCCGCGAGCGCGGCCGTGGCGAGCATGCGTACGGTACGCATCAGTGGGTCCTCCAGACAGCGAAGCGCCAGCGGGACAGCCAGCCCCAGAGCAGGCCGGCCAGGAAGCCGGCGAGCACCAGCGTGCCGAGCAGCCACCAGCCGCGGCCGAGACCGAACGAGGCGACGTCCGACGCGGTCGAGGGGCCGTCGACGACGTCCACCGTCAGCTCGACCGGCATGCCCGGCGTCGTCTTGACCGACGGGGGAGCGGAGAAGGAATTGCTGACCTGGAGGCAGACCGTCTCGGCCGCCGGCTTCGCGTCGCCGGGACCGTCGTCGGCCTCCGGCTTCGGGTAGCGCAGTCCGGTCGAGATCACGTCCGTGCGCCCGTCGCCCGCCTCGGAGCCGCGGACCATCTCACGGCCGTGGAGCGTGACGGCGCGGAGCAGCACTCCGTAGTCGTTGTTGACGGCGCGGTCGGCCGACACGCTGACGGAGGCGCGCAGTTCCTGGCCGGGGAGCAGGTCCACCCGGTACCAGCGGTGCTCGCCGAAGGACTCGCGGTCCGTGTACAGGCCGGGCTTCAGCTGCGGCGCCTTGTCGCACCGTACCGCGCCCTGGGTGGCGACGGGGGTGACGACCGGGTCGGCCGCGCGGTCGACCAACTGCTTGACGCGGTGGGAGAGTTCCTCGGTGCGGTGGACCGAGGTGTAGGTGCCTCCGGTGGCCTCAGCGATACAGGTGAGCTGCTGGCGGGTCTTGGCGTCCGGCACCAGGCCCAGGGTGTCGATGACGAGGTGGATGCCCTTGGCCGCGATCTCCCGGGCCACCTGGCACGGGTCGAGCGGGGCGCAGGTGTCCTCGCCGTCCGTGATGAGCACGATCCGCTTGGTCGCCCCGTCCTCGCCGAGGTCGTCCGCGGCGCCGAGCAGCGCCGGACCGATCGGGGTCCAGCCCGTCGGGGCCAGGGTGGCCACCGCGGTCTTGGCCTCGGTCCGGTCGAGCGGGCCGACCGGGTAGAGCTGCCGGGTGTCCTTGCAGCCCTGCTTGCGGTCCTGGCCCGGGTAGTCGGCGCCCAGGGTGCGGATGCCGAGCCGCACCTCCTCGGGCACCGCGTCGAGGACCTCGTTGAAGGCCTGCTTGGCCGCCGCCATGCGGGACTTGCCGTCGATGTCCTTGGCCCGCATGGAGCCGCTGACGTCGAGGACCAGCTCGACCTTGGGGGATTCCTTCGCCACCGGCTCGTCGGCGGCCGCGCTCGTCGGCAGGAGCACGGCGCTCAGGGCGGCGAGCAGCGCGCAGGCCCCGGTCGCCAGCCGTTTTCTCGTGATCATCGCCGGATCGTATTGATGATCGTGCGACAAACCAAAACGGGGGTGGTGGCCGGGGCCTGAGAAGCGGTCAGGAGGTGGGGGCCGTCAGGGCTGGCTGTTGAGGAAGCCGATGAGACAGGCGCCCCACCAGCCGGTCTGGCTGACGGTCGCGGCCAGGCCCGAGAAGGCCAGCAGCCGGCGCGGGACGGTGCCGGAGCGGTGGGCCGCCAGGAGCTGGCCGAGCCGGTGCGCCCAGAGGCCGTTGAGGGTGACGGCGACGACGAGCCCCAGCTTGACCAGGGTCAGCGGGGAGTGGAGGTCGGGGCGGAGGAAGAGCCCGGAGACGACGAGCCCGCCGAGGCCGGTCCAGATCGGCGTCTGGAGCGCGACGGCCGTGTCGAGGACACCGGCGAGAGGCCGCTTCCCGGTGAGCCAGAGCACGGCGAACCAGTCGACGGCGAGGACCGCGCCGAGCCCGACGACGAGGAACCCGACGTGCGCGAAGCGGGCGACCGTCAGCAGGGAGGCGTCCGCGTGGACGTGTCCGGCGGTCCAGCAGGCTGCCGCGATACAGGCGGTGGCGGCGAGCCCGAGGGCGGTGAGGAGCCAGGAAGGGGTGAGCTCCTGCGCGGTTCTGGACATGCTCTGATCTTCCGGACGTATGGACGGCATAAGTTAGGTAAGGCGAAGCTAAGTCCCGCCCGTGCGCACGTCAAGCCGGTGTGGTGCACGTCCCACCCCTCGATGGCCACCCGTGCCAGCCGCGTCCGCCGTTCGGACGCGAGGTGAAGGGCTACGACGGCCCGCCTGGCCGCCCCGGAGGTCCCGGGTCCTGATCTCGGCCGTGGCGTCTCCACGAGGCTTGCCGGAGGTGGAGACGTCGTCGAGCGGGTGCTCTACTGTGCCCCCATGCCAAGCCGTCCCATGCTCCACCGGAACTGGCCGGTCCTCGCCGATTCACTGCCGTACCTTCCGCTGGGAGACGGGCCGACACCGGTGCGCCTCCTGGACGAGCTCGGCTTCCGGTCCCCGGTCTGGCTGAAGGACGAGAGTGGCTACGGCAGCGGTGGCTGGGGCGGGAACAAGGTCCGCAAGCTGGAGTGGCTCCTGCCCCAGGCGCGGCGCCGGGGTTCCCGGACCATCCTCACCGTCGGCGGGCTCGGTACGAACTGGGGCCTGGCGGCCGCGCTCTACGCTCGCGAGCAGGGCCTCGACGTCGCTCTCGCGCTGATCGACCATCCGGTCGACGCGCATGTCCGGGCGCAGCTCCAGCGGCTGCGCGCCTCCGGCGCCGTGCTGCACTTTCCGCGGACCAAGACCCGGCTGGTCCTCTCGTTGCCCTGGCTGGTCGCCCGGCACACACACGGCTTCACGCCCCCGTACGTGCTCCCGGCCGGCGGGTCCTCGCCGCTGGGGACGCTGGGGTACGTCGAGTGCGGGCTCGAGCTGGCCGATCAAGTGGCGCGGGGGCTGCTGCCCGAGCCCGGCTGGATCGTGGCGGCGGTCGGATCGGGCGGTACGGCCGCCGGTCTGGCCCTCGGCCTGAGGCTTGCCGGCCTGCGGACGCGGGTGAGGGGAATCGTCGTCAACGACACCCTCCGCCTGGACAGTGCGGCGCTCGCGGGACTGGCGGGGAAGTCCGAGGCACTTCTGCGGGCGCGCGGGGCGGACCTCCCGCAGGCCGGGCTCGGCCCTGCCGACGTCGTCACGGAGCGCGGCTGGCTCGGCGCCGGTTACGCCCACCCGACCGCGCCCGGAGCGCGTGCGCTGCAGCGAGCGGCGTCCGAGGCCGGTCTGGAGCTGGAGTCGACGTACACGGCCAAGGCGCTCGCGGCGCTCATCGCCCTCGACGCGTCGGGGCGCTTCGGTGGCGAGCCGGTGGTGTTCCTCAACACCTTCGGTCCCAGGTAGTAGCGGGACGGGGGGCTATCGCGGGGGATCCTGTCCTCAGAGCCAGCCGTGACGGCTCGCCTGGACGCCGAGCTGGAAGCGGGTCCGTGCGCCCAGCAGCTCCTGGAGGCGGGTGATGCGGCGGCCCACGGTCCGTTCGCTGACGCCGAGTTCGCGGGCGATCGACTCGTCGGTGAGGCCGGCGCTGAGACAGGTGAGGAGCTGACGGGTCTCGGCCGTGGGGGGCGCACCGGTGTCGTCCGCCGTGTCGAGGGCGTTGGGCAGCGGGACGGCGATCTGCCAGTACGACTCGAAGACGCCGATCAACGCCTCCAGGAGGTCCGATCGCCGCACGACGATGTGGTGACGGCGATCCCAGTCGCCCGCCGGGGGACACACGAGGGCGAAGCGGTCGTCGCAGATGCCCATGTTCAGAGGGACGCCGGTGAAGACACGAGCCTGCTCGCCGAGGTCCATGGAGTTCTGAACGGCCTCCCGGGCGGTCCTGTCGTGCAGGACCTGGGACCCGTAGACGACCGAGGTCCTGACACCGCGTGACAGTGCCTCCCCGCAGCCCGGGGCCATCATGTTGGGGCGTGCCGACCGGCCGCTGTAGCCGATCGTCAGGGCGCGGATCTGTTCTGTGGCCTCGTCGTACAAGCGTCTGCCGATCGCGGTGCGGCCCGCCTCCGTGCGGACGATCTCGATGTAGCCGGCGCTCTCCGCGTGGTGGTCGTGCCAGAACCGGGTCAGCTCCTCGACACCGTCGCGCAGCGTGGCGAGTTCCCTGCTCCGGCTCTCCACCAGGGCGTCGAGCGCGGCGCGCGGCGGGTTGGCCACGTGGCCCGCGTCGTCCGGGGCCACCAGGCCGAGGGAGGTGAGTTCACCGATCGCCGCGGTCATGGCGTGCGGGGTCACGTGCAGGACATCCGCGAGCTCGGCCGCCGTCGTCGGGCCACGCTCGACGAGGGAGAGGTAGACGTCCTCGGCGGTCGCACTGGCGCCAATTCCTTGAAGTGAATACACATTCGAACTATTGCATGGCCGGCACGAGGGTCGTCGGGGTCCTCATGGGCGGGGTCTGTCCTCTTTCCGCCATGCCGGAATCCGACACCACGAGCTCTTCACGCGTGCGCAGGTCCCTCGCACACTCTGCGTACGGCATGACCGACCGACCGCGCCTCATCCCGGAGGAACATTCCGGCACATGAGGCTTCCGGGTGCGTTGTCGTGCGAATCCGGGCGCCCGCGTCCCCGCGTGGGTTCCTTCGTGCTGCCCGGGTCCGGGAGCAGGTGTGTCGCTGATCATGAACTCCGCCTGGAATTCGGCCTGTTGGGTGCACGCATGTTGACTCTTGAGTTGTTGTGTTCAACCATGTGCGAAGTTGATTCGCCGACGGAAGAGTGCCGCCGGTGAGGCGGGCGTCGCCTCCCGGACTCGGAAAGCGCGTGCAGGGATGACACGAGCCTTTTGAATTCGCGTGAGTTCGGCGAAGTGTCGCCGGTCGCACGCCGTCGTGTGTTTCTCGAGCCGTCTCTCAAGGAGTAATTCCATGTCCACTCATCGCAGCCGCCGACGTGCCGCAGCCGTCGCTCTGGGAACGGTCGTCACCCTGGCGCTCGGCGCGTGTTCCAGTGGCCAGGACACCGTGAAGCCGGGTGGCGACGACACGGCGAAGGTCGAGGGAAAGATCTCCCTGACGTATCTGCAGAAGCAGGGCGACCAGGAGTACTTCATCGGTGAGGCCGCGGGGGCCGAGGCGAAGGCCCAGGAGCTCGGCATCGACCTGAGAGTGGTCAACCTGGGCAACGACGCCAACAAGACGATCAGCGAGGTGCAGTCCGCCATCGCACAGAAGACGAACGGCCTGATCGTCGTCGTCCCGGATCCCGCCGTCGGCCCCCAGCTCGTCCAGACGGCCAAGGACGGCAAGGTCGCGCTGCTCACCTCCGACGACCAGATCTGCACCACCGGCCCGGATCCTGCCGCCTGCGCTCCCGACGCCCTGGTGCCTCGCATCGGGTTCAGCGGTGCCCAGATGGGTGGCGAGGTCGGCAAGCGTGCCGCCGAGGAGTTCAAGAAGGCCGGCTGGAGCGCCACTGACACGCGGACCGTTTCCGCCTGGAAGCAGGACGTCACGGTCTGCACCGATCGGGTGAAGGCGGCCGAGAAGGCCTTCCGGGACGGCGCGGGCGCGGACGTGAAGAACATCGCGGTCCCGACCGACAATACGCCGACCGGCGCTCAGGACAAGATCGCGGCAACGGTCACCGCCAACCCCGGCGTCAAGCACTGGATCGTGTGGGGCTGCAACGACGAGAACGTCCAGGGCGGTGTCACCGCACTGGAGAACGCCGGTTTCAAGGCCTCCGACGTCATCGGCGTCGGCCTCGGCGCCTACCTGGCCTGCAAGAACTGGAGCTCGGGCAAGCCGTCCGGGATGAAGGCCGCCCTCTTCATCAACGGCGCCGACGTCGGCGCCCTGGCCGTCCAGACCATGTACGACAAGCTCAAGAGCGGCAAGGACCTCCCGAAGGAGGCCTTCGCGCCGACCAAGATGGTCGACGCCGCCAACTGGAAGTCCTCCGGGGTCACGTGCAGCTGACCAGGCGCCTCACACCGGCCGGCTGATCCGACCGACCGGCTGATCTGACGCTCCTTGTCCGCCCGGCGTGGCGCTGCTCCGTGACCGCCACGCCGGCCTGCCGGCAGTCACCGCCACCGCCACTGACGTCGCAGCCCGGGCACCGCCACCGCGGCGCGCCCCGACCGGTGCGGCGCCCTCACCCCCGTTGCCACCGCCGAAGCCGACCGCTTCCAGCCTGCGAGGCCCCCATGAACGAACCCGGCGCCGCATCACCGGAGCCCACACCACCCTCCACCGACCGCCCCGGCGCGGTGATCACCGTCGAGAACGTCGTCAAGCGGTTCGGGGCCGTCCAGGCGCTCGGCGGCATCACGCTCGACTTTCCCGCAGGGCAGGTCACCGCGCTGATGGGGGAGAACGGTGCGGGCAAGTCGACCCTGCTCAAGATCCTCACCGGCGACCACCAGCCCACCGAGGGCCGTGTCCTCCTCGACGGCCAGCCGGTCGCGTTCGCCGCCCCTCAGGACGCCATGAGGGCCGGCATCCGGATCATTCCGCAGGAACCGGAGATCATCCCGCACGTCTCGGTGGCGGAGAACGTCTACGCGGGCTCCCTGCCCCGTAAGCGCGGACGCGTCCTGGACCGTGCGGAACTCCGTCGCCGCGTCTCGGCCGACCTCACCCGTCTGGGCTTCGACAAGGTCATCGACCCCGGCGCACTCGGCTCCGAACTCACCGCCGCACAACGCCAGTTGGTCGAGATCCTGCGCGCGCTGACCGGCGAGGCCAAGATCATCGCCTTCGACGAACCCACCTCCTCGCTGTCCGAGCACGAGGTGGAGGCGCTGTTCGCGCTCATCGGCCGCCTCCGCGCCCGAGGCATCGCCGTCATCTACGTCTCGCACCGGATGAAGGAGATCTTCCGGCTCGCCGACCGGGTCGCCGTGCTGCGCGACGGTGCGGTGGCCGGTGTGCTGGACGCCACGGCGACGAACGAGGAGGAGGTCGTCCGGCTCATGGTGGGCCGCGACCTCTCCTCGCTCTTCGTCCGCCAGGACGTCGCACGGGACGAGGTCGTCCTCGAACTCCACGACGTCACCACCGACGACGTGACCGGCGTCGACCTTCGGATCCGGGCCGGCGAGGTCGTGGCCCTCGCCGGACTCATCGGCGCCGGACGCTCGGAACTGGCCGGCGCGATCGCCGGAGACCTCCCGATCCGCTCCGGCAGCATCAGCATGAACGGCCGCCGCCTCTCCCTGCGCGGCCCGAAGGACGCCATCAAGGCCGGTATCGGGCTCGCCCCTGAGGAACGCAAGGCCCAGGCGCTGTTCCTCCAGCGTTCCGTCCGGGACAACACCTCACTCGTCAGCCTCGAAGGACTGCGCCGCCTCCGGTTCGTGAGAAGGCGTCAGGAGCGGGCCGTCGCCCAGGAATACACCGACCGGCTCCGGGTCCGCACGCCCTCCATCGAGCACGAGACCGGCAAACTCTCCGGTGGCAACCAGCAGAAGGTGGTCCTCGCCCGCTGGTTGGCCGGCGCGCCCCGGCTGCTGATCCTCGACGAGCCCACCCGCGGCATCGACATCGGAGCCAAGGCCGAGATCTACCAGATCATCGCGGACCTCGCCCGCAGCGGCGTCGCCCTGCTGGTGATCTCCTCCGAACTCCCTGAAGTGCTCGGCCTCGCGGACCGCATCGCCGTCATGCAGAACGGCCGGATCACCGGCGAACTGAGCCGGGCCGAAGCCACCGAGGAGGCCATCCTCGGCCTCGCTATGGCCGACGACCTCACCACCCCCGCCATCGCCCCTGGAGCAGTCCGATGACCGACACCACCGTCTCCCGTACGCCGGACCGGACGGAGGACGCTCCGGCGCCGGCCCTGTCCGGCCGCCGGTTCCGGATCGCCGCGGTCGGCGGACAGAACCTCAGCCTGACCGGTGCCCTCGTCGTGGTGCTCGCGCTGTTCGGGTCGCTCAACGACAACTACCTCAGCTGGTCGAACATGCAGGTCATCGGTGAGGCCGCGACCCTCGTCGGACTCCTCGCCGTCGTCCAGACCGTCGTCATCATCTGCGGCGCGCTGGACATCTCCGTCGGCTCCCAGGCCGGACTCGCCTCCGTCGTCAGCGCCATGGCGTTCACCTCCACGGGCTCCAGCGCCGTCGTCGGCATCGCCGCGGCCCTCGGCATCGGAGCCCTCGCCGGCGTGCTGAACGGCGTGATCATCGTCTACGGGCGGGTCAACCCGACCATCGCGACGCTCGCCGGGCTCGCCGCGTACAAGGGCATCGCCCAGCTCGTCTCGGACGGCCGCGCACAGGGCTACGTCCTCAACGACAGCGTCTTCGTCTTCCTCGGCCGTGGGAAGATCGCCGGACTGCCGGTGATGATCTGGATCCTGGCCGTCGTCGCGCTCGCGGTGCACGTCCTCCTCACGTACACGGACATCGGCCGCAACCTCTACGCCATCGGCGGCAACGACACCGCGGCCCGCCTCGCCGGCATCTCCCTCAACAAGTACCTCATCGCCGCCTACTCCCTCTGCGGCGTGGTGGCGGCCGTCGCCGGCGTCCTGCTCACCGCACGCACCGGATCGGGACAGCCCGTGTCCGGCAGCGAGGGCCTGGAACTCAAGGCCATCACCGCCGCCGCACTGGGCGGTTGCGCACTCAAGGGCGGCAAGGGCGGCATCGGCGGCACCCTCCTCGCGGTCGCCCTGCTCGGCGCCCTCGAGAACGGGCTCACCGTCCAGGGCATCAACACCTTCTGGCAGAACGTCGCCCAGGGCGCGCTGCTCGTCATCGCCGTCGCCATCCAGCAGCGCCGCAACAAGGAACGCCGCATCGGCCTCCCCACCTGAGGAGCCCGCGAACCGGCAGGAACACTCCGTCTCACAAGGAGCAGAGATTTGACGCGCAGACGTACCTTCCTCATGGCCGGAACCGCCGTCGTGGCGGGGGTGGTGGCCGGCCCGCTGGGCTCCGGGACAGCGACGGCCGTCCCCGGGACCGTCGGCGGAGCGGGAGCGGGGACCCCGGCCGGCACCCTGCCGCAGCCCACGGTCACCCTGACGCCCGTGCCGGACACCGTCGCGGGGGTGCGCGAGCCGGTGCTGAGCCTCAACGGCAGCTGGTCGATCGCCGTCGAACCGCCCGCGGAGTTCTGGCGCGACGACGTCGACTCCTCGGGCTGGCCGCGGATCGAGGTGCCCGGAGAGCCCGCCATGCAGGGCGTGGACGTGCCGCAGGACAAGGAGTTCGCGTACCGGACCAAGGTCCCGGTGCCCGCCGACTTCGCCGGGCAGCGGATCGTCCTGCGTTTCGACGGGGTGTACAGCGACGCCCGCCTCTGGATCAACGGTGTTCACGTCCGGGACCACCGCGGCGGGTTCACCAGCTGGCAGGCGGACATCACCGACCACGTCACCCCGGGGACGGACGCCTGGGTCACCGTGGGCGTCACCGACCGCTGGCAGGACCTGTCGTACGAGACCTTCTACGCTCGCCACCGCATCGGCGGCATCCTCGGCGACGTACGGCTGATCGCCGTGCCGGCCGGACACCTGACGAGCGTCCACGTGTCGACGACCTTCGACACGCGCTACCGCGACGCGGTGCTGGGGCTCCGGCTGACGCCGGCGGGCGGCGGCACACTGCCGGTACGGCTTGTCCTGAGGAACCCGACGGGGGCCGAGGTGCTCAGCCGCTCCCTCACCCTCGACGGGGCGACGCACGTCGACCTCGAGGTCGCCGCCCCGCTCAAATGGGACGCCGAACACCCGAACCTCTACACCTTGGAGCTGACGGCGGGGCCCGAAGGCGCCGGGTCCACCGTGACGCGCAAGGTGGGCTTCCGCCAGATCAGGGTCGACGGCAAGCGACTCCTCGTCAACGGCCGCGAGGTGAAGCTCCGCGGCGTCGCCCACCACCAGGTCAGCCCGACCATGGGCCGGGGGGCCACCGGGCGGTGGGACGAGCAGGACGTGCGCCTGTTCAAGGAGGCCAACGTCAACCTCATCCGCACCTCCCACTACCCGCCCACCGAGGCCCTCCTGGACGCCGCCGACCGGTACGGGATGTACGTGGAGGAGGAGACCGCGGTCTGCTGGGTGAACCAGCAGGGCCACGACAACCTCCTCGACGACCCGGCGTTCAAGCAGGACTGGCTCGGCCAGCTCGCCGAGATGGTGGAGCGGGACCGCGACCACGCCTGCGTCCTCATCTGGTCCATGGGCAACGAGAACATCGGCTGGGGCGCCAACCCACAGGCCCAGTGGGACTACCTGAAGGCCGCCGACCCCTCGCGGCCCGCCGTCTACAGCCACGCCGAGACGTACTCCACCGGCGCGAACTATGACATCTTCACGGCCCACTACCCCGACGTGAAGGGCCAGTTGGGCGGCGAGACGGCCAAGCCGTCGCTCTACGACGAGTACGCCCACCTGCCCGCGTACAACGTCGACGACCTCAAGAACGACCCGGGCGTCCGCACCTTCTGGGGCGAGACGATCTCCCGGTTCTGGCCCAAGGTCCACGACACCTACGGAGTCGCCGGCGGCGCGATCTGGGGCGGCGTCGACGAGGTGTTCCCGCTCCCCGGAGAGGTCTCCGGCACCGCCGAATGGGGCCTCGTCGACATCTGGCGGCGGCAGAAGCCGGAGTACTGGCTGGCGAAGAAGGCGTACTCGCCCGTCCGGGTGCCCGACGCGCCGCTGCTCGGGCAGAAGGCCCGTACCCCCCTCACCGTGCCGGTCTCCAACTGGTTCGACTTCACCGATCTCTCCGAACTGACCGTCCGGTGGCGGGTGGGCGACGCCCAGGGCACGATGCCCGGCATCGACCTCAAGCCGGGAGCGAGCGGCAAGCTCAGCATCCCGTACCGCTCCTGGACCGAGGGCGAGGTGCTCAAGCTCGACTTCGTCGACGACCGGGACCGGCTGGTCGACTCCTATGCCCTGCCGATCGGTCCCGTGGCCGCACCGGCACTGCCCCGCCCGGCCGGCCCGGCGCCCGCCATAGAGGAGAGCGACACCGGCATCACGCTGACCGGCGCCGGCTTCTCCGTCGCCTTCAGCAAGACGACCGGCCTGATCACCCGGGCCGAGTACGGCGGCACGGCCGTGCTCACCGACGGCCCGCACTTGCACGTCCGAGGCGGATCGGTGCCGGCATGGACGTTCGGCTCGATCAGCGCGCGCCGGACGGACGCGAGCACCACCGTCGTCACGATCTCGGGCAGCCATGGCGCGAGCCCTGTCGTCTTCGACGTCACGGTCGACGGAACCGGACTGCTCACCACGACGTACACCATCGCCAAGGCACTGTCCGAGCAGCCAGGAAGCGGCTACAAGGAACTCGGCGTGCGCTTCGGCGCCCCCGACGCGGCCGACCGCATCGACTGGCGCGCCGGCTCGCTGTGGTCGGTGTACCCGGACGACCACATCGGCCGCCCCGTGGGCACCGCGCTCGCGGTGCCGCAGCACGCGGGATCCGTCTACCGCGAGCGGCCCGGATGGAGCTGGTCGCAGGACACGCACTCGTACTTCCTCTACGGGAAGGACGACGCCGGCCGGGAGAGCAACGACTTCCGCGCCCTGCGCTCCGCCGTCCACACCTACGCGCTGACCCGCCCGGACGGCACCGGCGTGCGCGTCGAGTCCGACGGGAGCGTCGCGGCCCGGGTCGACCGGACCCCGCCCCGGTGGATCGACGACAGCGACCCGAGCATCACGTACCAGGGCGCATGGACGCACGCGCGTGGCGAGGGGTGGACGCACGACGACTTCGGGGACACCGAGTCCTTCTCGTTCACCGCGGGTGACTGGTGCGAGTTCACCTTCGCCGGCACCGGCGTCGAGTGGCTCGGAGGCCACGGCCCCAACCTCGGTCTGATCGACGTGTTCGTCGACGGCCGACTCGACGTCACCGTCGACCAGTACGCGCCCGCCAAGCAGTACCAGCAGGTCGTCTACCGCAGGACCGGCCTCGGCGAGGGGCAGCACACCATCCGCCTGGTCGTCACCGGAGGGAAGAACCCCTCCTCGTCCGGCATCCTTCCGCTCGTGGACGCCTTCCGACCCCTGTCGGCCACCGCGGCGACGCGGGCTCTGTTCGTCGACACGCAGTGGAACTATCCGGACTTCGGCTACGGCGGCGGTGACTACTACAGGCCGGCGGTGCGGGTCACCGACGGTACGACAGGGACGGTGTCGCTGCGGCTGGGCACGTTCGCGACGACCACCTGACGTGCGGGGCCGAAGGGCCCCCTTCCTCTTCCCCGCAGGTCTTTCGGCGCCAGGAGTCCTCCAGGCGCCGCCATCCAGAAGGAGTCCACATGACCCGGGCACCCGTGCGCGTTCGCCGCACGCTCGCCGCGTTGCTGGGCCTGTCGCTGGGCGTGCTCAGCGGCCTGGTCGCTCCCACCGCCGCGCAGGCCGCGCCCCCGCCCCCGCCCGCGTCCACGACGTCGATCACGGTCAACGGAACCAAGCCGGGGCTGACCTTCGACGGCGTCGGCGCGATCTCCGGCGGCGGCGGAAACTCCCGCCTCCTGGCCGACTACCCGGAGCCGCAGCGGAGCGAGTTGCTCGACTACCTCTACAAGCCCGGCTACGGCGCTTCCCTCCAGCTGCTGAAGCTGGAGATAGGCGGCGACACCAACTCCACGGACGGCGCCGAACCCAGCCACATGCACACGGCCGGCACCGTCGACTGCGACCAGGGCTACGAGTGGTGGATGGCCGAGCAGGCCAAGGCCCGCAACCCCGGCATCAAACTGGCCGCGCTGTCCTGGGGCGCCCCCGGCTGGATCGGCGGTGGCAACTTCTGGTCCCAGGACACCATCGACTACCTGATGTCCTGGATGGACTGCGCAGACCGGCACGGCCTGACGATCGACTACCTCGGCGGCTGGAACGAGCGCGGATACGACAAGACCTGGTACCGCAACCTCAAGGCCTCGCTGACCGCACGGGGCTACGGTGCCACCAAGATCGTGGCCGCGGACAGCGACTGGGGCGTGGCCGACGCCATGGCCCAGGACCAGGCCTTCAAGGACGCCGTCGACGTCGTCGGCGTGCACTACCCGTGCGGCTACCTCGGCGCCTACACCGACTGCCCCAGCACCACGACCGCCCAGCGTCTGGGCAAGCCGCTGTGGGCCAGCGAGAACGGTTCCCAGGACGCCCACACCGGCGCTGCCGCCGTGGCGCGGTCGATCAACCGCGGTTACCTCGACGGAAAGATGACCGCCTACTTCAACTGGCCGGTGATCGCGGCCCTCTACCCGAACCTCTTCTTCTCCACCGACGGCATGTCCGTCGCCAACCAGCCCTGGTCCGGTAACTACAGCATCGGCAAGACCACATGGGTGACCGCGCACACCACGCAGTTCACCCGGCCGGGCTGGCGCTACATCGACTCGGCGGGCGGCTACCTGGGCGGCAAGCGCGCCAACGGCAGTTTCGTGACGCTGAAGTCGACGAACGGCACCGACTACAGCACGGTCATCGAGACGATGGACGCCACCGCCCTCCAGACCGCCTCCTTCTCCGTCACCGGAGGCCTGTCCACCGGCCTGGTCCACGTCTGGGACACCGACGTCAGGTCGGACGACTCCTCGCGCTGGTTCGTCCGGCAGCAGGACGTCATCCCGAGCGGCGGAAAGTACACACTCACCCTTCAGCCCGGCCACGTCTACACCGTGACCACCACGACCGGCCAGGGCAGGGGCACCGCGACCGCGCCGGCCCGCCGGGCGCTCGACCTGCCGTACGCCGACGGCTTCGAGACCCCCGCCACCACCACCTCGCCGAAGTACTTCACCGACATGAACGGCGCCTTCCAGACCGTCTCCTGCGGCGCCGGCCGACCGGGCACCTGCCTGCGGCAGATGGCCCCCACGTCGCCGATCCGGTGGACCGACGAGCCGTACAACGCCCCGTACACGATCATGGGCGACGGCACATGGAGCAACTACACCGTCAAGGTCGACACCCTCTTCGAGCAGTCGGGAAGCGTCGAACTCCTCGGCCGCGTCAACCAGCAGGGCAGGAACAACAACGGCCTGAACGCCTATCACCTGCGGGTCAGCGACACCGGAGCCTGGTCCATCGACAAGAGCGACACCCACTGGAACTTCACGACCCTGGCCGGCGGCACCACGGGTGCGCTCGGCACCGGCAGCTGGCACACCGTCGCCTTCACTCTTGAGGGCTCGACCCTCACCGCGGCGGTGGACGGCGTGGTTCTCGGCAGCGCCACCGACTTCGGCTACACCAACGGCCAGGCCGGTCTCGGCGTCACCGGCTACCGCACCGACCAGTTCGACGACTTCGCCCTGACCCCGGGCACGGTCACGACCCACCAGGGCCCGGTCACCTCCGGTCTGACCGGCAAGTGCGCCGAGGCCTCCGGCGACGCCGGCGGCACTCCGGTACGGCTCTGGGACTGCGACGGCGGCAGCACACAGGCGTGGACCTGGTCGAACGGCACCCTCACCCACCACGGAAAGTGCGTGGACGTCGCGGGGCAGGGCACCACCGACGGCACGGCGGTGATCCTGTGGGACTGCACGGGCGGAGCGAACCAGCAGTGGGAGCCGCAGCCCGACGGCAGCCTGAAGGGCATCCAGTCGGGGCGCTGCCTCGACGTCCCGGGAGGCTCGACCGCCAATGGCACCGAGCTGGTGATCTGGGAGTGCGACGGCGGAGCCGACCAGCGGTGGACGCTCCCCTAGAGTCCTGAGTCGGGGATGCGTCGTGGGCATGGTGTGAGCCGTCCTGGACCGGAGATCCCGCCGGTGGTGCTGTCCGACGCCGAGCGGGCGATGTTCCAGTCGGGGGTGCGTCGTCGTTCGAGTGCCCAGTCGCCGGCACTGCGGTCGCGGATCGTCCGGTTCGAGGACGGCGAGCGCGGCCGGGGCGACGGTACTCACCGCCGCCCCGGCCAGGCTCATGGCTTCGCTCCCAGGAGATAGCGGAAGGACCGGCTCGCCCATGCCGGCGTCTCGGCAGCAGCGAGGGGTACGGCACGGCTCCTCCTTGGCGGCGCCCGTCCCTGCCGTGCGGCAGGGACGGGCGTACTGATCCTCCGTGACACATCGAACGCTTCGGCGTGGCACCGGACGGTGGCTGTTCCAGAACCACGACGGGGGCGACTTCATCGACGCAGTCGCCTAGGGCACGACGTGGGCTCGGGCGATCGGCGGGTGCGGAGCCACGCACTCCCACTCCTCGTCCGTCAGCAGCCCAGCTTCGCGTCCGCCCAGTCGGCGTGGTCGTAGCCGATGCCGTCCCCGCCGTCCGTGACCACCAGACGCACGGTCCGCGCACCCGTGATGTCGGCCTTGAGCGGCTGTGCGGGAGCGGCGTTCGTGAGGACGTCGGTCGACGCGACCTTACGGCCGTCGGTCCAGATCTCGAAGGCGACCGTTCCATGGGCGCCGGACTCGTCGTCGAGGCCGACCTGGGCACTCACGGTCGTGCAGGCGCCGCCGGTGTAGAACTCGACGTCGCTGTGGGCGTGCGCTCCGAGCCCCTTGGCGAAGACCGTGCCGTCGATGGTGAGCGGGCCGCCGTCACCGGCCCCGTTCTCGCCGTTGGCGGTGTCGCGTTCCACCGGTCCCCAGCCGTTGGCGGCCGTGAGCCAGGGGAGGTCGCTCAGGTACGACGTCCCGGTGGGCGGTCCCACCACCACATGGGCCAGGACGGGTAGTACGGACCGTGCGGTGACGCCCAGTGGCGAGCGGTGGTCGGCGGTCAGCATGAGGGTGTACGCCCCGGTGGGCGTGCCCGCCGGCGCCGTGAGCCGCCACGTGGTTGCCAGCGAGGCGCCCGTCGGAACCGTACCCTCGGTGCGGGGCGTGGCCGCCTCGATCCGCCAGCCGGCCGGACCGGTGAGCGTCACGGAGAGGTCCTGCGCGGGGGTACGGCCGAGGTCGGTGACCGTGGTGGTCAACTCCGCGGTCCTGCCGGCCTCGAGGAGCGGAGCGGCGTCGAGAGCGGTTTCGACCGCCGGCGGGTACGACGCCCATTTGTCGTCGACGGCGAGGCGCAGCAGCACCGTCCCGTGGGCGGGAACGGTCGCGGAGACGGTGCCGGCGGTGTTGGCGGTGGCGTGCTGCCACAGGTCGCGCACGGTGTAGGCGTCGGCCTCCTGCAGGCCTGCCGCGCGCGCCGTGGTGCTGACGCGCTGGGCGGAGTCCGTCTCGTTGAACAGGGCGACGGCGCGGCTGCCGTCAGCGAGCTCCTTGACGACGACCCAGCGGCCCGACGAAGAGGACACGACGGTGCCCTGCTTGCCGAGGGGGTCCTGGTCGACGGCGATGACCTCGCGGTTGGCGAGGATCTCGAAGGCGGCCGGGGTCGCCTTGCGCAGGTCGGATCCTATGAGCAGCGGTGCGGCCATCATCGACCACATCGAGAAGTGGGAGCGGTACTCGGTGTCCGTCATGCCGCCGTTGCCGACCTCCAGCATGTCGGGGTCGTTCCAGTGGCCGGGGCCCGCGTACCGGGAGAGCGGCAGGTTCTGCTTCATGATCGACAGCATGGTGCTCCAGCTGTCGTTGATGTCGTAGGTGGTGCGCCAGAGCTGGCCCACGTCGCCGGCCCACTCCCAGGGCTTGTTCTCGCCCCACTCGCAGATGCTGTAGACGATCGGCCGGCCGGTGGCTCTGAGAGCGTCGCGCATCGTGAGGTAGCGTTCCTTGGCGTCCACGCCTTGGTTGTTGCAGTTGTCGTACTTCAGGTAGTCGACGCCCCAGTCGGCGAACTGGCGTGCGTCGCTGTACTCATGGCCGAGCGCGCCGGGGAAGCCGTTGGCGTCGCAGGTCTTGGTGCCGGCGCTGGTGTAGATGCCGAACTTCAGTCCCTTGGAGTGGACGTAGTCGGCGACGGCCTTGATGCCGTGGGGGAAACGGACCGGGTCGGGCACCAGCTTGCCGTCGGCGTCGCGCTTGGGCAGGGCCCAGCAGTCGTCGATGTTGACGTACCGGTATCCGGCGTCCTTGAGGCCCTTCTCGACGAACAGGTCGGCGACCCCCTTGACCATGGCCTCGTCGAACTCGGCACGGCAGTGGGTGGAGTTCCAGTTGTTGAACCCCATGGGCGGGGTCAAAGCGAGTCCGTCGCCCGGCACGGGGACGGTGGGGGTCGGGGCTGGGCCCGTGGCGGCAGCAGGGGTGTCGGCGGTGGCCGGGCTGGCGAGCCCTGCGGCCCCCAGCAGCGCGACGGCGGCCAGCGCCGTCAGGGCCCCTCGGGCCCTGGTGGTGCGGGTGGGAAGGGAACGCATCGTCATGTGCCTCCGTACTCCTCGCATGATGGAAGTCATGCGCACGTCATGGATGAGCGTTTACGGTATGACGTGTGTGACTATGTTGGAAGAAGGGCGGGGGCAGTTGTCGGGAAGTAGTCAAACCCCTTTGGGATGTGCCCAGTTTCCCTGTGGCGTCTAGGTCGCATGTTGGGTTGTGTTGGGTTGCGGCGCAGTCGGATGCGGTGGAAGTGCGTGGCAGGGCACAAGTGGACCCTCGTGTACGCGGTCCAGCGGGCCCGGGGCGCCGGGGGTCACGTCGCTGAACGGTTCCTTCTCGACGGCGCCGAGGTGTCTTCCCCGTACGTGTCTCACAGGGCAGCCTCCTGCCCGCGGTGCGGACACCACTGGCTCGGACGCCTCACCGACCGCACGCCGCGGCCCGGCGAGTCCCACCGCCTTCACCTGGTGTGACCGCCCTGCCGCCGACAGCAGGAAGCCGCCGGCGGCTTCGATGCCGTTGTTCGGGCCACCGGCAGCGGTCGACGGCCCAGCCGATGGCCCGCGAAGGAAGCCCGCCCCTTGCTGCGCTCGATCCCCGCTGACTTCGACGGTGCCTGCAGCCCTGGCGTGGCCACGCTGGTCCGACGGCGTCAGGAGAGGGGAGGTGGGGGTGGCATCGGTCGTGGTCCCGGTTCCTGATCCGGTTCCGGTGGAGGGGGCGGTGGCTCCGGCTCGGGCGAGTGGGGGTCGGTCGGGGTGGGGCGTGTCGGCGGCGCCGGGTACGGGGCCGGGCTCGGCGGACGAGGATGGCTGGGCAGGCGTCCGCGCGGGGCCGCGTCGCCCTCGGACAGGTTCATGACCGGACTTTCCATGGGGCTGATCCAGCGGTCAGTGCCGGTGGCACCAGCGGCGGTCGAGCTCCGGATCGGCTCGCGATTCGTGCTCGATCGCCGCCAGGCCCGTTGCTCGTGAGGTGACAGACCAGGCCCGTCCATGACTGACCTCGCCTCCTCGTGTCGCGATCGGCTCGATACCGCGGCTACCCGCCGCCGTGCGCCTCAGACACCCCGGCGGCGGCAGGGGGATCGGGGATCCCGCTTGTCCGAAGACCGGCCGGGTATGCGTACGGCGAGCCCTGAAATGCTGGAGGAGTGCGATGAACCAGCTCATCGACATGATCATGAATCGGCAGCCTGCGAGGGTGGGTTCCCTGACATCGCCGACGGAAGCGCGCGGGTGATGCGGGACGCGGACATTGGTGGTGGACCATGCCGTGGACGTCATACGTGAGCACGCGCTGCGCCGTCTGCCCGTCACTGACGACGGCCACCTTCTGGGCATCGTGACCCTGGGGGAGCTGCCGTCGAGCGCGAGCCCGAGTCGTCACTCGCATTTCCTCGGCACCAACCAACACACGACGTACTCCCTCAGAGGAAGGAGACGATCATGGGCACACCTCCGAACGATCCGGTACCGCCGAGTCCTACTCCGGCCCCAGGTCCAGGCCCCGGTCCCCAACCGGGACCGGTACCCGGCCCGGTGCCTTCCCCGGGCGGCCCGGATCCCGTCCCGCCGGCCCCGCCCCAGCCCGAGCCCGACCCCCAGCCGTCGCCGGGCCCGCGACCGGAGCCCCACCCCCAGCCGGGTCCGCTGCCCGGCCCCGTACCGGCCCCGGAACCGGTCACCTGACACGCGGTCGCTCGCGCTGACCGCCGCGGACGGGGCAGCTCACCGCGGCGGCGCTGCGGTGAGCGCCGAGGTCGGCGAGACTGGTGCCATGACGCACAAGGTACTTCTGGAGGGCGGGCCGGACGACCTTCCCGAGCGGACCGTCCCGGTCGAGACTCCCGGCGAGGACCTGAAGATCCCGCATCGAGGCGGGTACGAGCACTTCAGGGAGACCGAGCGCCGACAGGACACCACGGAGGGGACCCTTCGGGTGTACGAGTGGTGGGAGCGTACGGAAATCGCCGGGTAGGCGGGCCGGGCCGCCCTGGGCGAACCACACCCGTGCGGCGCACCCTGGCCACCGGATGGGCGAGCCTGCCCTGACCGGTTCTCACCGGTAGATCGTGATCTTGCTGGTCGGGTCCCGGATCCCGGGCGCGTTGATCCCCGTCTCGATAGGTCGGTCCGATGCGCTTGCTCTCTCAGCCGGACTGGTCGCCGCACGAGCCCTCGGCCGACTCGGCATCACCACCATCGGCGACGTCGCCGACACCCCACTCCCCACCCTCCAGCGGATCCTCGGCGCCGCCGCCGGTCGCCGGGCCCACGAACGCGCCCGCGGCATCGACGACCGGCCGATCGTCCCCGCCGCCGCACCGAAATCGCTGCCCGCACCCGCACCCTGACAGCGACGAGGTCGACCGCCCTCGTCCGGCCCTCGAACTGCTGAACCGGCACCGGCTGCTGCGTCGTCGGCATGCCGTGCTCAACGAGCGCCAGGAGCAAGAGCCCCCCGGGCGCCGGCCCGACATCGAGCATCAGGGCCACGAGCACGCCGCCGGCCCCGCGGCGGCTGCCCATCGCGTGCCGAGCCCGGCCCGCCCGGTCGCACGTCTGGACGGCCATCCGGCAGCAGTCGAACACCAAGATGGAGTACGCGAACGCCGACTGCGCTCCGGACCCGTTCAGGTGACGGCAGGCGGACGGCCACAACCCCGGCCCCGCCCGCGCGTTCCACCGGATGCCCTCTCCTCCCTCCCCCTGGAGCAGCACCCGTGCGGATCCGTCCCGTTCCCCCCGCCGGCCCGGTCCCCGTGTCGATCACGCCACCTGGCGCCGGGGGCTCGGCCCCGGGCATCGGGGTTCCCGGTATGGAAGACCTTCGGCGTAGGCGGTGGCCGTGACGCGTGGTGTGCTGGTGGGACGGCCGCTGGCGACGGGCCGGGTGGCCGACGCGTACGACGCGGTGGTGATCGGGTCCGGGGCCGGCGGGCTGACCACGGCGGTCTGTCTGGCCCGGCAGGGACGGCGGGTGGCGGTGTTCGAGCAGCACTACACCGCAGGCGGCTACACGCACGCCTACCGGCGGCGCGGCTGGGAGTGGGACGTCGGCATCCACTACGTCGGCCAGCTGGCGCGGCGCGAGCCGGTCCGGGTGCTGTCGGACTATCTGACCGGCGGCGCTCTGCGATGGGCCCCGCTCGGGGACCCGTTCGACGAGTACCGGCTGGCGGGTGAGGTGTACGGGGCGCCTGTCGGGTTCGCTGCCTACCGGGCCGGTCTGATCGCGCGCTTCCCGGCCGAGCGGGCGGGGATCGAGGAACTGTTCCGACTGGTCGAGCGGTGCCGGGCGGTGCTGCCCGTGCTCGCGCTGGGACGCCTGTCCGGCCCGGTGGTACGGCGGCTGGCCCGCCTGCTGCGGTCGGCAGCCGTCCCGGACGAGGCGATGCGGCCCGCCCGGGAAGTGGTGGCGGGTCTGATCCGCGACGAACGGTTGCGGCAGGCGGTGCTGACCCAGAGCGCGCTGCTGTTGGCCGACTCCACCGCCCGGCTGCCGTTCTTCCTCCTCGCGGTGCTGTTCGAGCACTTCCGGACCGGTGCCTGGTACCCGGTGGGGGGCAGCGCCGCCATCGCCCGCGCGATGCTCGACCCGATCCGTGCCGCCGGCGGAGAGGTCTTCGTACGGGCGCGGGTCGCCCGGATCGAGCTGGAAGGAACGCGGGCGACGGGCGTGGTGCTGGCGGACGGGACCCGCGTGCGCGCCCCGGTGGTGGTCAGCGGGGCAGGCGCCCACCACACCTACCGCACCCTGCTGCCCGGCTCGCCCGCCGCCGGCACGGACCGGTTGGAGGGGATGCGACGCGGGTTCCCGTTCGTGGTTCTCTTCCTCGGTCTCGACGGCGACCCGGAGGAACTGGGACTGCCCCGGCACAACATGATGGTCACCGACGGCGACTGCGACGCCTTCTTCGACGGCGCCGGCGGGCCCACCAGCGGCCACTTCTTCTCCTTCTCCTGCGCCAAGGACCCGACCTGGACCGCGCGGCACCCCGGCCGTTCGACGGGCGAGATCCTGACCTACGTCCGGCCGGAGCTGTTCGAGCCCTTCCGCGGCTCACGCTGGCGGCACCGGGACCCGGCCTACCTCGCTCTCAAGGCCGAACTCACCGCCCAGCTCCTCGACGAGCTCTACCGTCAACTGCCCCGTACCAGAGGGCGGGTGGCCTATCACGAACTCGGCACCCCCCTGACCGCCGAGCACTTCACCGGCTGGCCCGGCGGCAGCCTCTACGGGCTCGCCAAGGACGTCGCCGCCTTCGGCGACGGCCGCACCGCCGGCCTCGCGGACTGGCTGCGCCCGCGCACCGAGGTCAAGGGCCTGTTCCTCTCGGGCCAGGACTGTCTGGCAGGCGGGTTCCTCGGCGCGGTCACCGGCGGCCTGCTCGCCGCCCACGAGGCCCTCGACCGCGCCGGCCGGACCCGCCTGTGGACAGGACTCCTCAAACACGGCATCCGACCACCCGCGTCCCCGTACCAAACCAGGCCCGGGTGTGAGTAGTTGAGGTACGGGTGTGTGTCGCGCGGATCAGCGGCCCGCGGGTGGGGCACGTCGCCCGGCTGGAGGGCGGCGGGGGGAACCGGGCGAACTCGGTTCAGGCAGGACGCCAGGTTGAGGCCGCTGTCGTCGCGGGTGCTGCCGCACGACGGACCTGCTTGATCCGGAGCTGACTTCCACCGGACCTCCGACCCGTCCGGCCCGCACTCAACGGTGTTCGGGGTTCTCGAAGTCGAACCGGCAGCCGGCGTCCCACTCGGAGCGCTGGTTTCCATGGGCGGGGATGCCACCGGTGTCCTTGAGCATCCTCGCCAGGTGGAGCTGGTTCCAGGTCATGAAGGTCGCGTTGCGGTTCGTGAAGTCGTTGTCCGGCCCGCCGGAGCCGGGGTCGAGGTACGACGGGCCCGGGCCGGCCTCGCCGACCCAGCCCGCGTCCGCCTGCGGCGGAATGACGTATCCGAGGTGCTGGAGGCTGTAGAGGACGTTCATCGCGCAGTGCTTGGCACCGTCCTCGTTGCCGGTGATCAGGCAGCCGCCCACACGACCGTAGTAGGCGTACTGGCCGCGCTCGTTGAGGATCGAGGAGCAGGCGTACAGACGCTCGATCACCTTCTTCATGACCGAGGAGTTGTCTCCCAGCCACACCGGCCCCGCCAGGGTCAGGATGTCGGCGGCCATCACCTGCGAGTAGATCACCGGCCACTCGTCCGTCTCCCACCCGTGCTCCGTCATGTCCGGCCAGACACCGGTCGCGATGTCGATGTCCACCGCCCTGAGCACCTCGACCTGCACGCCCTGGCGCTCCATGATTCCGGTGCTGATGTCGATCAGCCCCTGCGTGTGGCTGCGCTCTGGGGAACGTTTCAGGGTGCAGTTGATGACCAGGGCGCGCAGGTCGGCGTACGACGTGGTTGAGTCCGGCACGAAATCCTCCTCCATACGCTCCGGGAGTCCGGACGTGAGGGCACCGGAGATCTCCCCGTACAGCTCACCAGGCCTTCGCCCCGGGCGCTCGTGGAGCTGGGCCGGTTGCCTGACAGCCCGCCCTCCGGTCCACCGGTCAAGGCCGGCTGCTCGTGCGGGGCCGTGCGGCCACCGCGCCGGACCGTCCGGACGGTGATCGACTCCCGAAGCGACCGAAGACGTGAGGCCCCGGGGCGGCCCCGGGGCGCGGCGTCAGACCGGTGAACCGGGGGGATCCGCCGGGTCGGCGTCGGGGAGCGGGCGGGCCCGCACGTTCTGGGCGGGTTGCTGGTGGCCGCCCGAGGCGAGGATGCGCACCTCGTCCCGGTCGCTGATCTCGGCCCGGATGATGCCCGTGGCGTCGCTGTAGACCGGATGGCCCCCGGGCCCCGTGAGCTGCGAGCGTTCCACGATCACGACGTCCTGGGCCGAGCCCGTGCTGTCGGAGAACACCAGCTCGTATCGGAGTGGGTTCATTTCCCCGATTTTACGCCGATCGGACACGGCCACCCGTCGGGGCCACCGCGTCGACCAGGGCGGCCAGGGCCATCCCGAGCGCCTCGGCGCCCGGGCCCGCCGGCCCGCCCGGCTCGCTCATGTAGAGGTCGCGGCGGATCTCGACCATCAGCGCGCTCACCCGCGGATCCCGGCCGTAGTGCGCCAGCGGCACGTACGTCCCGGCGAAGGGACTGTCCGTCCCGACGCCGCCGAACCCGCCGAACGCCTCCCGCGCCGCGTCGAGCAGTGCGGGCGGGGTGTGGAAGGCGTCCGTGCCGAGGCAGACGGGCGGGCGCGGGCCGTCGCCGTGCAGTTCGTACGGCAGCGGCCCGGTCGGGTACGAGTGGACGTCGACGATCACCACCCGTCCGGCCACCGCGAGACGCTCGGCGACGGCCTCCGTCATGGCCCGCGCGTACGGGGCGAAGTACCGGTCGAGCAGCGGCGCCGGGTCGAAACCGGCCGGCCGCAGCTCCGCGCGGTGGGTGGTGCGGGTGTACACCGCGCCCATCCCGACGGACAGCATCTCCTCGCGCTCGTCCGGGAAGCGCTCGGGGTCGACGACGAGCCGCGAGAGCCCGTTGACGAACCGCCAGGGCGTCGTGCCGGCCGCCGCCGCGGCCACGGCGGCGATCTCCGCCGTGTGGGAGTCCGTGATGTGGTCCAGTTCACGGTCCAGCTCCCCATCGTCGAGCAGGATGCCGTCGCGCACGTCCGGTGGCACCGCTCGGGAGGAGTGCGGCACATGGAGGAGGACGGGGGAATCCGGGGCTCCGGGGAGGAGGCGGAAGCGGGGCGGGGTGTCGGAGGAGGTGTCGGTCATAGGGAGATCCTGCCTCCGACCCCGCCCGCGCCGTGGCGAAACCGCTGGTTACAGTGGTGTGAGGTCGCGCCGCCGCACCAGGCTCAGGCGTGAGACCGGGCCGACTGTCGACCACAGGGACCCGTACGACCACCCCCCCCGTCCCTGTTCCCTCCGGCCCACGGCCGCCTGCCCGGAAACCTCGCACCCATGAGCACCGACGCCGCTCTGCGTCCCGACACCGCCTCCGACCCGACCTCCGCGACCCCTGCCCGTCAGGGCCCGCGCCGGCCGTGGATCGCCGGCCGCGCCCCGGCCCGGCCCGCGCCCGGCGCCGCCTTCCACAGCGTCAGCGCCGCGACCGCCGCCCTGCTCGGCCTCGTCGCCCTCGGTGCCCTCATCCACGAGCCGGTGCTGATACCCCCGCTGGCCGCCAGCGCCGCGCTCGTGCACTGCGCCCCCGCGCTGCCCCTGGCCCAGCCCCGGAGCGTGATCGTCGGCCACCTCCTCGGCGCCGCCGCCGGATACGCCGTGTCCGCCGTCGCCACGCACGGCAGTGCCTGGGCCGCCGCCCTCGCCGCCGGAGTCACCCTGGCGCTGACCACCCTGGCCCGCACCCCGCACTCGCCGGCCTGCGCGACCGCCGTCGTCATCGTGCTCCAGGCCCCCGCGCCCGGCCGGTTCGTCCCCCTCCTCTTCGGGGCCACGGTGCTCCTCGTGCTGACCGCGTTCGCCGCCTCCCGCATCCGCCGCGCGGCACCGCGATACCCCGCCTACTGGTGGTGACCACCGGAGCCCCGGAACCCCCGCGCCCCCGGCATGGCGACCGTACGCCCTCCGGCTGATCGCGTGTGCGGGCGCCTGCGACCCGGTGCGCCCCGGTGATCCGCACCTCCGGGCGCCTTCCCCGGGGGTGATCGCGTCACGTTCCGGCCGGTTCCGGACGGAAACCACCGGTGGGCGCCGGTCCGTCCGGAAACGGCGCCGCGAGGGCGTATGACCCCGGGTATGGCCTCCTCCTTTCCGTACCTCCGGCAGGACTTCGCCGCCTCCCTCGTCGTCTTCCTCGTCGCGCTGCCCCTCTCCATCGGCGTGGCCGTCGCCTCCGGCGTCCCCGCCGAGCTCGGTCTCGTCACCGGCATCGTCGGCGGTGCCGTCACCGGCCTCATGCGGGGCAGCAGCATCCAGGTCTCCGGCCCGGCCGCCGGTCTCACCGTCCTCGTCCTGGACGCGGTCCGGACCCTGGGTCCGGCCGGGCTCGGCGCCGTCGTGCTCCTTGCGGGGCTGCTCCAGGTCGCCCTGGGCCTGCTGCGCTGGGGCCGCTGGTTCCGGGCCATCTCCCTCTCCGTCGTCGAGGGCATGCTCGCCGGGATCGGCCTCGTGATCGTCGCCGGCCAGCTCTACGCCGCGGCCGGACTCGACGCCCCCGCCTCCGGCCCGGCCCGGCTCGCGGGACTGCCGGCCGCCCTGGGGCGCGCGGTGACCGCCGGCGCCACCCTCGTCCCGCTCGCCGTCGCCGCCGCCACGGTCCTCGTCATCGTCGGCTGGCGGCATCTGCCCCGCGGGGTGCGGGCCGTCCCCGGCGCGCTCGTCGCCGTCCTCCTGGCGGCACTCGCGACCGCCCTGTTCGACCTGCCGGTCGCGACCGTCCGCGTGAGCGGGGCACTGGACGCCGTGCGGCTGCCGGGAGCGGACAGCCTCACCGCCCTCACCGACCTCGCCCTGGTCGGCACCGTCCTCGCCTTCGCTCTGATCGCCTCCGCGGAGTCCCTGTTCAGCGCGGCGGCCGTCGACCGGCTGCACGACGGACCGCCCACCGACTACGACAGGGAACTGCTCGCCCAGGGCTTCGGCAACGCGCTCTGCGGACTGCTCGGGGCGCTCCCCATGACCGCCGTCATCGTCCGCAGCTCGGCCAACGTCCAGGCAGGCGCCAGGACCAAGGCATCCCGCGTGCTCCACGGACTGTGGCTGCTGCTCTTCGCCGCCCTGCTGCCCGGCACCCTGGAGTACGTGCCGCTCGCGGCGCTCGCCGGGATCCTCGTCCACGCGGGCTGGAAGCTGATCCCCTTCAGGGGCCTCGTCACCCTGTGGCGCGGCCACCGCGGCGAGGCGCTCGTCCTGGTGGTGACGGCCCTGGCGATCGTCACCGTGAACATGCTCGAAGGCGTCCTGATCGGACTCGTCCTCTCCGTCGCCAAGGCGGCCTGGGACGCCTCCCACCTCCGTGTCGACCACACCGACGAGGGCGAGGGACCGGTGCGCGTCGGCCTGTCGGGGACCGTGACCTTCCTGCGGCTGCCGAAGATCCTCGACACCCTCGAATCCCTGCCGCGCGACCGCCCGGTCGTCCTGGACCTCTCCGGGCTCCACCACCTCGACCACGCCTGCCGGGCCGCGCTCGAGTCCTGGGCCGACCGCCACCGCACGACCGGCGGACCCGCCTCCGTCCACCTCCACGGGCCGCCGGAGCGGCGCCCCGCCCGCCCGGCGGACGCCTGAGGGTCCGAGCCGCCGCCGTACGCCTCAGCGGTCGACCGTCACCGCCGCGTGGACGGTCTTGCCGTCCGGCCGGGTGTCCACCGTCACCTCACGGCACAGGCGCAGCACGATCGGCCAGCCGAAGCCGCCGGGGCGCAGGTCCTCGGGGAGCGCGCGGTGCGGCGGCTCCCCGCTGGAGTCGGCCACGGACACGGTCACCCGGTCGCTGCCGACGGCGATCCCGAAGGAGGTGACCCCGCCCCCGTGGCGCTGCGCGTTCGTGACCAGCTCCGAGGTGACGAGCAGCAGGTCGTCGACCTGCGAGGGCCGCAGGGGGCCGATGGCCGTGAGCGTGTGGCGGACCAGCTGCCGCGCCTGAGCCGGCGTGAGGAGCGGTGACGAACGGGTCCTCCCCGCGGCGCGCAGAGCCGCCGGTGGCGACGTGCGGGACCGGGCTTCGCTCCGGCTGTTCATCGCGGGCCCCTTCCTTCCCGATGCGACCAGGGGTGACGGGATACGCTTGCCCGGTCACGCCGGAGTGATGCCTTTTCGCCCGCCCCGAAGGCGGCACGGGCCCGTGAGGAGTGCGTCAGCGCGGAGCGGGTACGCGAACCGGGACCGCCGAACGGACAGTGAGCTGGAGGAGGTTGTCCCCGTGCGGACCGAGGTGGCCAAGGAGACGATGACGTATGTGACGGGCGGCACGGCTGAGGACCTGCCCGTTCTCGAGGCTCCCCACGAGGTCGCGCCCCAGGACGCGCGCGCCCTGTCGAGAGTCTTCCTCCGTGAACTCGCGGCACGGGAGGAGGGCACGGCGGGGCACCAGTACGTCCGGAACACCCTGATAGAGATGAACATGACGCTCGTTCGGTACGCGGCCGGCCGGTTCCGGGCGCGGTCCGACGAGATGGAGGACATCGTCCAGGTCGGCATGATCGGCCTGATCAAGGCGATCGACCGCTTCGACCCGGCCCGCGAGGTGGAGTTCACCACCTTCGCGGTGCCGTGCATCGTGGGCGAGATCAAGCGGTTCTTCCGCGACACCAGTTGGGCGGTCCACGTCCCCCGACGGCTCCAGGAAGCGCGCCTCGAACTGGCGAAGGCCACCGACGAACTGAGCTCGCGGCTCGGCCGGGCGCCCCGGGTCGCGGAACTCGCGCCGGTCATGGAGCTGTCCGAGGACCAGGTGGTCGAGGCCCAGCTGGCCGCGAACGGCTACCACTCGATGTCCCTGGACGCCGCGATCGGCGGCGGTGAGGACGAGAACGAGGACCCGGCCCTGGCCGACCTCATCGGCGAGGAGGACCCGGCGCTCGAACTGTTCGAGGACTTCCACGCCCTCGCCCCGCTCGTGGTGGCCCTCGACGAGCGCGACCGGCTGCTGCTGCACCTGCGCTTCGTCGAGGAGCTGACCCAGACGCAGATCGGCGAACGCATCGGCGTGACCCAGATGCACGTCTCGCGGCTCCTGGCCCGGAGCCTGAACCGGCTCCGGGAGGGCATGGTCGGGACGGGCGCCTGCGGTTGAGGGGAAGGGCACGCCCGGGCGAACCGGAGCGCGCCCCACCCCTCGCGGGCCGGCCCCCGGTCGGAGCGCGCCTCCCCGCGGGCCGGCCCCGGCCGGAGCGCGACCTCCCTACGGACCGGCCCGCGGTCCGACCGTGCCCCTCTTCACCGGACCGAGCTGAGGAACGCGCGCGTGCGTTCGTGCGCGGGCGCCTCCAGGAGATCGCCGGCCGGGCCCGACTCCACGATCCGGCCCCGGTCGAACATCAGGATCCGGTCGGAGACGTCCCGTGCGAAGCCCATCTCGTGCGTCACGCACAGGAGGGTGATGTCGGTGGAGCGGGCGATGTCCCGCAGCACGTCGAGGACCTCCGCCACCAGCTCCGGATCGAGCGCGGACGTCACCTCGTCGAGGAGCAGGATCTCGGGCCGCATCGCGAGGGCGCGGGCGATGGCCACGCGCTGCTGCTGGCCGCCCGAGAGCCGGGTCGGCCGCGCACCGGCCTTGTCGCCGAGCCCGACCAGATCGAGCAGCTCCCGCGCCCTGCGGCGCGCCTCCTCCCGGCTCTCGCCGAGCACGTGGACGGGCGCCTCGACGACGTTCTCGAGCACGCTCATGTGCGGGAAGAGGTTGAACTGCTGGAAGACCATGCCGATCCGGCGCCGCCGCGCCGCCAGATGGCGTTCGCTCGCCGGCACCAGCTTCCCTCCCGCGCCTCCCGGCATGTGCGAGAAGGGCTCCCCGTCCACGAGGATGAGGCCGTCGGTGACCCGCTCCAGCGTCATGAGCAGCCGGAGGATCGTGGTCTTCCCCGAGCCGCTCGGGCCGATCAGCGTCACGCGCTCCCCGCGTCCGACCTCCAGGTCGAGGCCGTCGAGCACGGTGTGGTCGCCGTACCGCTTCGTGACCCGGTCGAAGCGGACCGCCGGGTGGGCCGGGTCCTGCCGGTCCTCAGTGGGCAAGGCGTGCCTCCAGTCGTCGTACCAGCACGGACGTGGGCCAGCTCGCGAGCAGGAACACCGCGGCGGCCAGGGTGAAGCTCTCCAGATAGGCGAAGTGCGTACTGCCGAAGGTGTTCGCCTCGTGGACCATCTCGTGGACGGTGATCACCGACAGCAGGGGCGTCTCCTTGAACATGGACACCGCGTAGTTGCCGAGGGGCGGCAGCACGTTGCGTACGGCCTGCGGCAGCACCACCGCCCGCCACACCCGCCGGCGCGGCAGCGAAAGGGCCGTGCAGGCCTCCCACTGCCCCTTCGGCACGGCGTCGATGCCCGTCCGGTACACCTCGGAGAGATACGTGGCGTAGTGCACGCCCAGCACCAGGACACCGAGCACCGGCGCGTCGAGCGCGGGCACCAGGACCCAGGCCGCGAACAGCTGCACCAGGAGCGGCGTCGAGCGCACGAACGAGGCCGCCCCGCGCAGCGGAAGCGCCAGCCACCCGGGGCCCGCCCGCTGGACGAGCGCGAGCGCGAGCCCAAGGACCATGGCGACGGCGAACGCCGGGACGGTCGCCAGGACGGTGACGCCGAACCCCTCCAGTACGGCGGGCAACGCGGCCCGGGCCGCCTCCCCGTCCCACATCACGTACCGCCTTCCTGCCCGAGCCGGGCCTTCGCCGCCCGCTCCAGGGCGTTCATGAGGAGGCTCAGCACGACGGCCATGCCGAAGTAGAGCCCGAGGAGCAGCAGGTACGAGGCAGCCGTCGCGCCCGTCGCGGACCGCAGCTGGTCGATCTGGAACGTGAGGTCGGGCACCGTGACCAGCGAGAGCAGCGGCGTCGCCTTCAACAGCTGAACGAGCAGGTTCTTGAACGGCGCGACCATCAGGGCGTGCGCCTGAGGCAGGACGACCCGCCGCAGCCGCAGACCCCGCCCCATGCCGAGCGCGATGCCCGCCTCGGTCTGGGCACGGGGGACCGCCGCCACCGCGCCCCGCACCACCTCGGCGCCGTACGCCCCGTAGTTGAGGCCGAGCGCGAGCACCGCGCAGGCGAGCGGTTCCAGCCGGAAGCCGACCATCGGCAGAGCGAAGAACAGCCAGAACAGCTGCACGTACAGCGAGGTCCCCCGGAAGAACTCCACGACGAACCGCGCCCCGCCCCGCACCGGCAGCCGCGCCGACCGGGACAGCAGCCCGAGGACGTACGCCAGGAGCAGGGCGAGCGCGGCGCCGAGCACCGTGGCCTCCGCGGTGACCAGGAGCCCCTCGGCGAGCCGGGGCAGCGCGCTCCGGAGCTCGGGCAGGAAGTCAGCCACGCCCGGCACCCCTCACGCGGCACACAGGTCGGCGGTCCGCAGCGAGCGGGGCGGCACCTCGCGGGCGGTGAAGCCGTAGCGCCCGACGAGCCCGACGAACCGCTCGGGGGAACCGGTGATCTTCAGGAGCTCGCGGTCGAAGGCGTCCCGGAGCCCGGTCGCCCCCGGCCGGAACACGGCCCCGCCCGCGCCGAGTTGCTTCACGCCGCCGACCTCCGGGACGAACGCCTCACCCACCTCCACCGCCGCGCCCCCGTTCGTGCGGGCGAGCCAGCGCAGGGAGATGGCGGTCAGCGCGAAGGCGTCGATCCGGCCGGCGAGGAGGGCGTCGAGTCCGTCCTGCTGCTTGGCGAGCGTCTTCACCGACCCGTCCGGCACTCCGGCCGCCTTCGCGTAGGACGCCTCCACCGCCGCGGTCAGCACGCCGACGGTGGCGCCCTTCGCCGCGCAGGACTCCAGGTCGCTCACCCCCTTCGGGTTGCCCTTGCGGACCATGAGGGCGGTGGGGGAGACGAACTCCGGCTCGGAGAAGATCACCTTGGCGCAGCGCTCCGGCGTGATCGACATCCCCGCGCTCACCACGTCGAACCGGCCGGCGAGCAGTCCGGGGATCAGCGCCCCGAACTCCGTGAGCGTCGGGCGGAGTTCCCGCACCCCGAGCGCGGTGAATATCTCGCGGTGCAGCGTCGGGGCCTCGCCGGCGAGCTCGCCGCCGTCCTGGAAGCCGTACGGCGCCTCACCGGCGAACCCCACCCGCACGAAGCCCTGTTCCCGCAGGTTCGCGAGGAGCTTCCCGTCGCCCGCGGGCGCTCCCGTGCCCGCCTCGGTGCGGGTGCACGCGGTCAGCGGGCCCGCCGCGAGCGCGAGGCCGCCGAGGAATGTCGCCCTGGTGAGGAAGCGGCGGCGGTCGAGCGGCGCGGCACCGCTCATGACCGGTCCCACGGGCGCGCGGCGACGAAGGAGGGGCGCCGGACCGGGGCCGCGAAGGGGGCCTCGGGCGCGTTCTCGACGCTGTTGAAGACGAGGAACACATTGCTCCGGGGGTACGGGGTGATGTTGTCGCCCGAGCCGTGCAGGGCGTTGCAGTCGAACCAGGTGGCCGATCCCGCCGGACCCGTGAAGTGCCGGATGCCGCAGGCGTCGGCGAAGGTGGTGAGCGCCTCGTGGGACGGTGTCCCGGCGTCCTGCATCCGCAGCGACTGCTTGTAGTTGTCCTTGGGCGTCTCGCCCGCGCAGCCCAGGAAGGTGCGGTGCGAGCCCGGCATGATCATCAGACTGCCGTTGGTGGTGTGGTTCGGGGTGAGCGCGATCGAGACCGAGACGGTCCGCATCCGGGGCAGACCGTCCTCGGCGTGCCACGTCTCGAAGTCGGAGTGCCAGTAGAAGCCGCTGGCGCCGAAGCCGGGCTTGACGTTGACCCGCGACTGGTGGACGTACACGTCGGAGCCCAGGATCTGGCGGGCCCGCCCGACGATCCGCGGGTCCTCGGCGAGCCGGCCGAAGACCTCGCTGATCCGGTGCACCTCGAAGACGGAGCGGATCTCCTGGGAGCGGGGCTCGACGACGGCCCGCTCGTCCGCCCGTACGGCGGGGTCGGCGACGAGCCGGTCCAGCTCGGTGCGGAGCTGGTCGACCTCGTCAGGGGTGACGATCTCGTCCACCGTGATGAAGCCGTCGCGGTCGTACTCCTCCAGCTCCCTGGCCCAGAAGGGGCCGGGCGTGCCGGGTTCGGACCACACGACGGGGTCCTTGCGGCCGATGAGTTCCTCCCGGGGGCCGCGGGTGGGGTAGAGGTCGACGGGACGGGTGGGTGCGGTGGCCATGGGGCGGGGTGCCTTCCTTTCGCGTACGGAGTCGTCGTGGTTCCGGGCCGGTGTCAGGCCTGGCCGGCCTCGGACTCGGATTCGGGTTCGGTGAGGAGCGGGTAGACGCCGTTCTCGTCGTGGTCCTCGCGTCCGGTCACCGGCGGGTTGAAGACGCACAGGCAGCGGAAGTCCCGCTTGACCTTGAGGGTGTGGCGCTCGTGCCCGTCGAGCAGGTACATCGTTCCGGGCAGGATCGTGTGCGTGAGCCCCGTCTCGTGGTCGGTCAGCTCGGCCTCGCCGGCGGTGCAGACGACGGCCTCGACGTGGTGGGCGTACCACATGGAGGTCTCGGTGCCGGCGTACAGCACCGTCTCGTGCAGGGAGAAGCCGACCCGCTCGCGGGCGAGGACGATGCGCTTGCTCTCCCAGGTCCCGGACGCGGAGCGGACGTGCCGCTCGGTGTTCTCCAGCTCGTCGAAGGTACGGACGATCATGGGTGGTGGCCTTTCGGGTGGATCTGCCGGTGCGGTCTCAGGCGGTGTGGCGTACGGAGCGGGTCAGCATGCCGAGGCCCTCGTCGAGTTCGTCGTCCGTCGCGGTCAGCGGCGGCAGCAGCTTGACCACCTCGCCGCGCGGCCCCGACGTCTCCAGGAGCAGACCGATCTCGAAGGCCCGCCGGCACACGGCCTCGGCGCGCTCCTCGTCGGCGAACTCCAGGCCCCACACGAGGCCGCGCCCGCGCACCGCCAGGGCATTGCGGCCGTCGTCGTCGCGCAGGTCGAGCAGGGCGCGCTCGATCCGGTCGGCGCGGCTCAGGGTGCGCTCGCGCAGGGCGCCGTCCCGCCAGTAGGCGTCGAGGGCGGCCGTGGCGGTGACGAAGGCGGGGTTGTTCCCGCGGAAGGTGCCGTTGTGCTCACCGGGCTCCCACAGGTCGAGCTCGGGGCGGAAGAGGCAGAGGGACATGGGCAGGCCGTAGCCGCTGATGGACTTGGACAGGGTGACGATGTCGGGCGTGATGCCCGCCTCCTCGAAGGAGAAGAAGTCGCCGGTGCGTCCGCAGCCCATCTGGATGTCGTCGACGATGAGGAGCATGTCGTGCCGGCGGCAGAGGTCGGCGAGACCGCGCAGCCACTCGGCCCGTGCGACGTTGATGCCGCCCTCGCCCTGGACGGTCTCGACGATCACGGCCGCGGGGTGGTCGAGGCCGGAGCCGGAGTCGTCCAGGAGCCGCTCGAACCAGAGGAAGTCGGTGAGCTGCCCGTCGAGGTAGTCGTCGAAGGGCATCCGGGCGGCGTGGTGCAGCGGGACGCCCGCTCCGGCGCGCTTGGCGGCGTTTCCGGTGACGGCGAGCGAGCCGAGCGACATGCCGTGGAAGGCGTTGGTGAAGGAGACGACCGTCTGGCGGCCCGTGACCTTGCGGGCGAGTTTGAGGGCGGCCTCCACCGCGTTGGTGCCGGTGGGGCCGGGGAACATCACCTTGTAGGGCAGGGCGCGGGGTTCCAGGACCGTCGCGCGGAAGGTCTCCAGGAAGGCGCGTTTGGCGGTCGTCGACATGTCGAGGCCGTGGGTGATCCCGTCGTCGGCCAGGTAGTCGAGGAGGGCGCGCTTGAGCACCGGGTTGTTGTGGCCGTAGTTGAGCGAGCCCGCCCCGGCGAAGAAGTCGAGGTAGGGGCGGCCGTCCTCGTCGTACAGTCGGCTCCCGCTGGCGCGCTCGAAGACGACCGGCCAGGCACGGCAGTAGCTGCGGACCTCGGATTCGACGGTCTCGAAGACGGAGGGGGCGGCGATGTCGGTCAGGGTCACGGAGTCTCTTCTCCAGGGTGTGGTGCGGGGGAGTGGTGCGGGCTCGGAACGTCCGGGGTCTCAGGACGCCGGGGGCGCGAGGGGGCCGATGCGGTACAGCACCTCGGCCTCGTGCCCCGCCACGGGGAAGGAGGCGGACGGGAACAGGACCTCGCGTGTGAGGTCCGCCCCGTGCCGGCGGGCATAGGACCGGAACATCCGGTCGGACGCCAGGTTCCCCGGCGTGACGGTCGCCTCCACCCGGTCGAGTCCGTGCTCGTCCGCCACGCGGGCGGACAGAGCGTCGAGCAGGGTCCCGGCTACCCCGGTTCCGCGGTGCGAACCCTCCACGGCGACCTGCCAGACGAAGAGCGTCCCGGGCGCGTCGGGCCGCAGGTATCCGGTGACGAAGCCGACCGGTCGTCCGGAGGCGTCACGGGCGACGGCGGTCGTGTCGGCGAAGTCGCGGCACCACAGCAGATAGCTGTAGGGCGAGTTGAGGTCGAGTTCTCCCGAGCCGCGCGCGATCCGCCAGAGCTCGGCGCCGTCCGCGATCTCGGCCGGGCCGACGGAGACGTCGCCGACCGGGGATGTCAGGGGGGCAGTGGTCATGGGCGCCGAAGCTACCGACCGGACAGCGGAACTTCCTGGGGCGGAGTACTTGTTCGGGGCGGTGCGGGCGTGATAGGTGCGTCGGCGGCCTCCGCGGCGGGAATCCACTCCCGAGCACGCGGCAAATTCGATCAAAAGTGGGCAAGGTAACCGTTTGTTACGGATGAATAACGTCTCGGGATTGTCAGAGGCGGTCTCTCAAAAACGTGAGAACATCTGGGATTTCGCGTTTGAAGGCTCGGGAAGCGGTCAGACGTAGAGGCCGACATGGCGGGAGCCGGGCCGGGTGCGGTGAGCCCGGCCCGGCTCCGTCACGTCCGAGGTGCTCGGACTACCAGATCGCCTCGATCCACTCCGGGTGGTCGATGAACGGGTTCCGGTTGTGCTGGTAGGTGTTGTAGATGACGTCGTTGCGGCGCTCCTCGAAAGCGCTCGGCGGGTCCTGCTCGTTCCACTGCTTCAGGACCGAGAGGCGGCCGTGGAAGGGCACGCTGCCGTTCGTGCTCGACTCGTTGGGCTCCAGGTCCGGCCAGCCGTCGTCGCCCTCGTAGCGGACGGCCATGTAGAGGATCATGCGGGCCACGTCGCCCTTGTCCGCGTCGCGCGGCTCGAAGGAGTCGCTGTCCGTGTAGCTCCCGGGCGCGCCGCTGACCGCGCTGCCGCCGTTGTCCCAGTCCTTGTTGCCGCGCGTGCTGTTGACCTGCACGTCACAGGCGCGCAGGTGGTGCAGGTCGGTGCCGGGGCCGGCCGAGGTGCCGAAGTTGCCGTGGGACTGGGCCCAGGTGTGCTCGCGGTTCCAGTCGCCCACGGAGCCCCCGTTGAGGGACTTGCTGCGCGAGACGCCGCTGTAGAGCAGGATCACGTTGTTGGTGTTGCTCGGGTCCTGGTCGGTCGTCTTCAGCGCGGTCCAGACGGCGTCGTACGAGATCTTGCTCTGGCTGCTGATGATGGTGTGCAGCGAGGACTTGAGGCTCGTGCCGGTCTTGCCTATCGCGTTCTTGTAGTACGTGGTGTCGTACGCGGTGGTCGTGGCGCTCGCGGGAGTCGCGGTGACCGTGGGGAGCGTGACGCCGACGAGGGTGGCGGCGACGGCCGTCGCCCACACCTTCCAGCTGCCGGTCCGCACAACGGACATGGGGGGCCCTTTCCCGGGGACGGCACGCGCGGGACGACGGGCGACGGCTCAACGCCACCGTTGTCTACGCGTGTTGACTTCGTGTCATCGGGAGAGTGGCACACGTCAGGTACCTGTCATGTAACGAGGAGGAGGCTGTTCCATGACGTTCTCGCATATGGCGCAACCGAATCCGGCCCCGGAGGTAAAGGAAGGGCTTCAGGTGCCTGAGGGGCTTCCGAGGCTTCCGTGCCCGTCGTGCCCGAGGCGTCCGAGGGGCCGTGGCGCCCGAGGTGGCTCAGGCGCCCCGGAGGTCCACCGGCATCCCCTTCGGCTCCTTGATCCGCTTCATGATGATCTGCGAGTTCACCTCGGTGACCCCGGTCAGCGTCGTCAGCCGCTCGATCCACAGCCGCTCGTACGCCGCGAGGTCCGCCACCGCGATCCGCAGCAGGCAGCCGGGGCTCCCGAACAGGCGGTACGCCTCGATCACGTCCGGCACGTCCTGGAGCGCCTCCTCGAAGGCCTCCACCGTCTCCCGGTCCCGCCGCACCTCCACCGAGACCAGGACCTCGAAGCCGCGCCCCACCGCCTCCGGATCGATGATCGCCCGGTAGCCCTGGATCACCCCGTCCTGCTCCAGCTGGCGCACCCGGCGCAGACAGGGGGAGGGGCTCAGCCCGACCCGCTGGGCCAGCTCCTGGTTGCTCAGCCGGCCGTCGTTCTGGAGCTCGCGCAAGATATGGAGATCGATTCGGTCCATGGCACAACTATCTACCACGATGAAACATTTCTGCAGCTGATTTCGCAATCGCCTTGCGCGCCTTCTGCCCTATCTTTGCGGCGCAGGGCGAATTCGGTACGGAGTAAGGACGGCAGGCATGAAGCGGACGAACGACGGGGGAGCGCGCCGGATCGTCGTGATCAGCACCGGTGGCACGATCGCCAGCCGCTGGCAGGGCACCGGCTACGCCGCCGACGCCTCCGGTGACGACGTCCTCGCCACCGCCCCCCTCCCCGAGGGCGTCACCGTCGAGGTCGTCGACCTGTTCAACGTGAACAGCTCCCGCATGACCTCGGCCCACCAGCTCGCCCTCCTGCGCACCGTCCAGGAGACCTTCGCCGACCCCGGCGTCGACGGCATCGTGGTCACCCACGGCACCGACACCCTGGAGGAGACGGCCTTCCTCCTCGACCTCCACCACGCCGACTCCCGCCCGGTCGTCCTGACCGGCGCCCAGCGTCCCTTCGGCACCGGCGACGGCGACGGCCCCGGCAACCTCTACGACGCGCTCCAGGTCGCCGCCACCGTCCGCGACCTCGGCGTCCTCGTCGTCTTCGACGGACGCGTCCACGCGGCGCGGGGCACCGTGAAGACCCAGACGCTCGCCGCCGACGCCTTCTCCGACCCCTCCGCCGAGCGCCTCGGCCGCGTGGGGTTCTCCCGCGTCGACATCGAGCGGCAGCCGGAGCGGCCCGCCCCGCTGCCCCTGCCCGCCGCCGCGCGCACCGCGACCCCCGGGGCCACCGGCCCCGGCGTCACCCCGCTGCCCCGGGTCGACATCATCACCCACCACTCCGACGGCGACCCGTTCCTCCTGAACGCGGCCGTCTCCGCCGGCGCCCGGGGCATCGTCCTCGTCGCGACCGGCGCGGGCAACGCCACCCCCGAGATCGCCGCCGCCGTCGCTGACGCGGTCGCCCAGGGAGTCCTCGTCGCCGTGACCACCCGCGTCCCCGCGGGACCGCTCGCCGAGATATACACCGGCGGCGGCGCGGTCGACCTGGTCGCCGCCGGGGCCCTGCTCACCGGCACCCTCCGGGCCGGCCAGGCCCGGATCGCCGTCTTCTCCACGCTCCTCGCCGAAGGCGCCTCCGGCGTGGGCGACCCCGTCCGCAGCACCGCCCTTCTGCGCCGCCTCCTCGAAGGACCGGTCCGCGCCGAACCGGCCCTGGCCACCGGCCACTCCCGCTCGGCCTCGGCCGTCGCCGCCCGGGCGTAGAGCCCGAACGCCGGTTCCCGGCCCACCTGCCGGCCAGGGCCCGACGGCCGGATCAGCATCCGACCTCCGGATCAGGATCCGACCTCCGGATCAGGATCCGACCTCCGGATCAGGATCCGACCTCCGGATCAGGATCCGACCTCCGGATCAGGATCCGACCTCCGGATCAGCATCCGACCTCCGGATCAGGATCCGACCGGCTCTGACCGGCACACCCCACAGCCCCGGCTCGCGGACGGCGCCCCCCCCGCCCGCCCGCGAGCCGGAATCAACCTCCCGCACCGGCGCGACGCGCCAGCCGGGCCGGCCCGGCGGCTTCGCCGTGCCCGGAACAGGCCGCAGAGGCCCGCACGCACGCGCACGCGTGCGCACCGGCCGGCTTCGAGGCCGAGACCGGACTCGCTCTCGCGGCCCGCACGCGCACGCGTGGACACCGGACCGGCGCCCCCCCCGGCTCCCCCCTGCCTCCTCCCGTAACCCACCCTCCCTCCTCTCCCCAAGGACGGCTCCTGATGGTTCCCGCACCGGCCCCGCACGACGGTCCCCTCCGCCGCGAACACGATCTGCTCGGCGACCGGGACGTCCCCGCCGACGCCTACTGGGGCGTCCACACCCTGCGCGCCACCGAGAACTTCGCCATCACCGGCACGCCCATCTCGGTCTACCCCCTCCTCATCGACGCGCTCGCCGCCGTCAAGGAGGCCGCCGCCCGCGCCAACGAGGAGCTCGGCCTGCTCCCCGCCGACAAGGCCGCCGCCATCGCCGCCGCCTGCCGGGAGATCCGTACGGGACAGCTCCACGACCAGTTCGTCGTGGACGTCGTCCAGGGCGGGGCGGGCACCTCCACCAACATGAACGCCAACGAGGTCGTCGCCAACCGGGCCCTGGAGCTCCTCGGCCACGCCAAGGGCGACTACGACCGGCTCCACCCCAACGAGGACGTCAACCTCGGCCAGTCCACCAACGACGTCTACCCGACCGCGATCCGCATCGCCGCGATCGGGGCGGCCTGTGAGCTCCTGAAGGCCATGGCCGTCCTCCAGGACGCCTTCGCCGCCAAGGCCCTGGAGTTCCGCGAGGTCGTGAAGATGGGCCGCACCCAGCTCCAGGACGCGGTGCCCATGACGCTGGGCCAGGAGTTCTCCACGTACGCCGTGATGCTGGAGGAGGACCGCAGTCGGCTCGCCGAGGCGATCGAGCTCATCCACGAGATCAACCTCGGGGCCACCGCCATCGGCACCGGCCTCAACGCCGCCCCCGGCTACGCCGAGACCGCCCGCCGCAACCTCGCCGAACTGACCGGCCTGCCGCTCGTCACCTCCGCCAACCTCATCGAGGCCACCCAGGACTGCGGCGCCTTCGTCCAGCTCTCCGGCGTCCTCAAGCGCATCGCGGTCAAGCTCTCCAAGACCTGCAACGACCTGCGGCTGCTCTCCTCGGGGCCGCGCGCGGGCCTCGGCGAGATCAACCTGCCGCCGGTGCAGGCCGGTTCCAGCATCATGCCGGGCAAGGTCAACCCGGTGATCCCCGAGGTGGTCAACCAGGTCGCCTTCGAGGTGATCGGCAACGACATCACCATCACCATGGCGGCCGAGGCGGGACAGCTCCAGCTCAACGCCTTCGAGCCGGTCATCTTCCACGCCCTCTCGAAGAGCGTCCTCTCCCTCCGCGCCGCCTGCCTCACCCTCGCGGAGCGCTGCGTCACCGGCATCACCGCCAACACCGAGGCGCTCCGGGCGGCCGTGGAGAACTCCATCGGTCTCGCCACCGCGCTCAACCCGCACCTCGGCTACACCGCCGCCACGGCCATCGCGCAGGAGGCGCTCGCCACCGGCCGCGGGGTCGTCGAACTCACCGTGGAGAAGGGCCTGCTGCCCGCCCACCGGCTCGCCGAACTCCTCACCCCCGAACGCCTCACCGGCACTCCGGGCCCGGCCCTCGCCTGACACGGCGCCCGGTACGGGTGGCGGGCCCCGCGCCCGTCACCCACCAGGAGCTTCGGCCGGAAGTTACCCGGCAGTTTCTCGTGACTTCCTCGGCGGGCGGTCGTAGAACTTGTTCCCATTCACTCGCGAGTGAGGAAGATCACATGAGTGAACATCCCTTGTCCGCCCAGGGAGATCGCGGGGTCAGCCGCCGCAGATTCATCGCGGGAACAGGTTCTGTTCTGGGCGCCGCCGCCCTCGCCGGAACGATCACGCCCCCCGCCCGCGCCGAGGTCCCCGGCCTGAACTGCACCCCCATCCCCGACGGCTCCCAGGTGCGCGCCCTCGTCATCGGCACCGGCTACGGCGGCTCCGTGGCCGCCCTCCGGCTCGCCCGCGCCGGCGTCGACGTCCACATGATCGAGATGGGCATGGCCTGGGACGCCCCCGGGCCGGACGGCAAGATCTTCGCCAACACCACCAAGCCGGACTACCGTTCCTTCTGGCTGCGCACGCGCACCAAGCAGCCGCTGAGCCAGTTCCTCGGCTTCCCGCTCGACAAGGACGTGCCCGTCCACACCGGCATCCTCGACGCCGAGGACTTCGCCGGCATCACGGTCTACCAGGGGCGCGGTGTCGGCGGCGGCTCCCTCGTCAACGGCGGCATGGCCGTCACCCCGGTCCGGGAGCGCTTCCCGGCGATCCTCCCGACGGTCGACCCGGCCGAGATGTACTCCACGTACTACCCGCGCGCCAACGCGGGCCTCGGCGTCACCTCGGTGGACGTCAACTGGTGGGAGAACCAGGCGTGTTACCAGTACGCCCGGGTCGGTCGCAAGCACGCCGAGCGCTCCGGCTTCCCCTTCGTCTTCGTGCCCAACGTCTACGACTGGGACTACATGAAGCAGGAGGCCGCCGGGACCGTCCAGAAGTCCGCCCTGGAAGGCGAGGTCATCTACGGCAACAACGCCGGAAAGAAGAGCCTCCAGAAGACCTACCTCGCCCAGGCCGCCGCGACCGGCCGGGTGAACGTCTCGCCCCTCCACCGGGTGACCTCCGTCAGCCCGGCCGCCGCGGGCGGCTACACCGTCGTCATCGACCAGATCGACACCACCGGCGCCACCCTCGTCACCAAGACCGTCCGCGCCGACCGGGTGTTCTTCGCCGCGGGCAGCGTCGGCACCAGCAAGCTCCTGACCCGCCTCAAGGCGACCGGCGCGCTGCCCGCGCTGAACGAGCACATCGGCAAGGGCTGGGGCGACAACGGCAACGTCATGTGCGGGCGTGCCAACCACATGTGGGACCCCACCGGAACGCTCCAGTCCTCCATGCCCACCGCGGGCATCGACAACTGGGACTCCGGCGGAGCCTTCGCCGAGGTCGCCCCGCTGCCCACCGGCATCGAGACCTACGCCTCGTTCTACCTCTCCATCACGCGCACCCCGCGCCGCGCCGAGTTCACCTGGAACCCGACCACCGGCAAGGTCGACCTGAGCTGGGACCGGGCCTGGAAGCAGACCTCCATCGACATGGCCAAGTCCATCTTCGACAAGATCAACAGCAAGGAGGGGACGATCTACCGGACCGACCTCTTCGGCGCCTACAAGATCTGGGGCGACCACCTCACCTACCATCCGCTCGGCGGCGCCGTCCTCGGCCAGGCCACCGACAACTACGGCCGGCTCCACGGCTACTCCGGCCTCTACGCCATCGACGGCTCCCTGATCCCCGGCAACACCAGCGTCAACCCGTTCGTCACCATCACGGCCCTCGCCGAACGCAACATCGAACGGATCGTCGCCGAGGACTTCTGATCGCCGGCACGTACGAGAGGGGCCGGCCGGAATCCCGGCCGGCCCCTCATCGCTACCTCTCAGTGCGTCGGCAGCACGCACACCGCGTCGAGCCCGAGCACCCGGTTGAGCCGCCCGAACGCCAGCCACGACCCCAGGCTCATGGTCAGCTCCACGATCTCCGCCTGGCTGTACCGCGCCGTCATCCGCGCCCAGAACTCCTCGTCCAGGCCGTGATGGTCGAGCGCGTACCGCTCGGCGTACTCGGCCGCGAGCCGCGTCCGCTCGTCGAAGGCCTCCGAGACCTCCGTCTCGCGCCAGGCCGCGACGAGCTCGTCGAAGCCCTCCTCGACCTTCACCCCGTCCCGGTCGGTACGCCAGTCCAGACAGAAGCCGCAGCCGTTGATCTGCGCGATCCGCAGCCGCGCCGCCTCGAACTCGCGCAGTCCCAGGGTCGTGTGGGCGTACACCGACAGCGAGAAGTTCGCCGCCGCCGTCCCGATCTCCGGGACCATGTCGCCCCACACGTACCCGATCGGCTCCTGGCCCTCGGGAATGTCGATGATCATCGTGGTCTCCTTCCGAGCTTCCCGACCGCCGGCCGCAGCGGCACGTCCAGCGCGTCGTACAGTCCCGGCTCCGCCGCCACGAGCCAGTCGATCGCCCCGACGAGCCGTCCCACCGCCGTGGCGTTCCCGCCCGCCGAGCGGTTCTCCCCCTCGTCGGCCGCCGCCACCGTCACCTCGATCCGGGGACTCCCCTCGACGATCACCCGGTGCGCACCCACCCCGTCCGGCGGCACCGGCCAGTCCGGCGCGCACGAGGGATGGATCCGGGTGACGTGCTCGATCACGATGCGGGGCTCCCCGCCGACGATCCCCTGCACCTCGAAGCGGATCGCGCCCTGCGTCCCCTCCTCGAAGACGCCCATCGTCCGCGTCTTCACCGTGGACTCCAGCGGGCGCCGCTCCATCGTCTCGCGGATCTCGTCGAGCTCGGCCCCGAGCGCCCGGGCCATGAGGCGTATCTGCCCGCCCCAGATCATCGTCGGCACCGAGGGCCACAGCATGGGCGGCTCGTACTCCATCGGCCGGCCCATCCCCACCAGCTCCCGGACCGACTCCTCCTGCTCGTACGTCGAGTAGTCGAAGATCTCCTGACAGCGGATCACGTCCACCGTGGCCGCGAGGCCGCTCACGAGCAGGGGCAGCACGTCGTTGCCCCAGCCCGGGTCGACGCCCGACACGAAGAGCGAACCGCCCCCCTCGGCGACCGCCGCGAGCACCGGATCCCGGAACTCGGGCGGCGCGTTGCGCTGGTCGTACAGCGGATACAGCGCGGGCGTCACCACCACCGCGCCCGCCGCCACCGCCCGCGCCACATCGGCGAGCGCCCCGTCGGGCCGGGTGTCGCCGGAGGCCGCGTACACCACCGCCCCCGGCCGCCCGTCCAGCACCGCGCCGACGTCGTCGCCGGCCATCACCCCGAGATCGCGCCCGAGCCCCGCGAGCCGGCCCGCGTCACGGCCCACCTTGGCCGGATCGGACACCAGCACGGCCGCGAGTTCGAGAGCCGGATGGGCGTCCACGGCGCGAATGGCCGCGCGTCCGACATTTCCGGTACCCCACACCACCGTCCGAATCATGCGCGGAGGGTAGCGCCGGGCCCCGAAGGTTCCCAGACCCGCGACGCAATGTTCTGACGGATAGTCAGAAACTGTGTCCCGTCAGGCCAGCCGCAGCGCCACGAACGGAATCGTGTCGCCCGGCAGCACGTACCGCTCCACCTCCACGAAGCCGCGCGCGAGCGCGAACCGCAGCCCCTCCTCGTTCGAGGCGAGCACCACCGTCTCCACGCCCTCGTCGCTCAGCGTCCGCGCGTGCGCCAGCCCCCGCTCGTACAGCGCGGTCCCGAAACCCCGCCCCCGGTACCCGGGCAGCGTCCGCGCGATCACGGTCGCCGCCGGAGTCTCCCCGTCCGGCGGACGCACCGTCGAACAGCCCACGGCCACGTCCCCGAGATAGGCCACGTCCAGCCGGTTCCGGCCCGCGCGCTCCCGCACCTCCTCCGGGGACAGCACCGCCGTCGGGATGATCGTGTTGTGCACGGCCCGCCAGTCGGCGAGCTGCTCCTCGGTCCGCGCCCGTTCGATACGAAGATCACTCATCCCCGCAGGAAAGCGCGGCCGGCCCGACAGGTCAACCTCTTTCCCGCCCACCCGGTGACACGGCCGTACGGGTGAGGGCGCGGTCGCGGCGGCAGCGCCGCCCGGCGAACGGGTACGGATCGCTGCACTGCCCCCGGCCAGGAGGATGCCGTCCCATGCCCGTCCGCAAGGGCGCCCCCGCGCTGCTGAGCGCCGGCACACTGTGCGCGGCCCTGTTGCTCACCGGCTGCGCGAGCCCCACGCCACCCGCGCCCGCCCCGCCCGCCCCCACGACCGCTCCCACCTCGGGCGACAGCCGCCCCGCCGCGGCCGTGGCCGCCAACGACCTCGCCTCCGCCCCGGTGCCCGCACCCCGGATCCCGGGCATCGGCCCCGCCACCCAGGCCCTCGTGCCCGACGGCACCACCCAGGCCCTCGTCGTCACCGGCGCCACCGCCGACTCCAACACCTCCATCGCCACCCTGTACCGGCGCGACCCCGCCCGCGGCTGGACCGAGGCCGCAGGACCGTGGCCCACCCACAACGCCCTCGAAGGCTGGACCGACGACCACACGGCCGGCGACCTGCGTTCTCCCATCGGGGTCTTCCGGATCGGTGACGCGGGCGGTCTGCTGCCCGACCCCGGTACCCGGCTCCCGTACGACGAGGACGAGGAGTTCGCCATCAGCGGCACCGGTCTCTCCGGCGAGCCCCTCGAAGGGTCCTTCGACCATGTGATCGCCATCGACTACAACCGCGTGCCCGGCCGCACCCCGCTCGACAAGGAACGCCCCCTCGGAGACGAGAAGGGCGGCGGCGTCTGGATCCACGTCGACCACGGCGGGCCCACCCAGGCCTGCATCGCCCTGGAACGGGAGACGATGCGGCACCTCCTGCGCGCCCTCGACCCGGCCGCCGAGCCCGTCGTGATCATGGGCCCGGCGCCCGAAATCGGCGAGTGAGGGACGGGCGGCGTCAGTTCCCGCCGCCCGTGCCCACCGCCCCGCGGAACGAGCCCGTGTGTTCCCGGACCTGCTCCGGCGTCAGATACGCGTCCGTGTACTCGAAGTCCCGGAGCGTCCCCGCCTTCGAGGCCAGGAACCCGGTCCGTACGTAGTCGTCACCCGCGAAGGCGTTGAGCATCCAGTTGGTCATCACCCGGGCCTTGGCCACATTGGTCCGCAGCGCCGCCCAGTGGTAGCCGCGGGCCACGGCCTGGGCGGGCGCCCCGTGCAGCTCCACGCCGAGCGGCTTGGACACTCCGTCCATACCGCCGAGGTCCACCACGAGCCCCAGGTCCTTGTGCGTGTACGGATGGGTCGGCTCGCCCCGCAGGGTGGCGACCAGGTTGTCGGCGACGGCCTTGCCCTGCCGCATCGCGTGCTGCGCGGTCGGCGGGCAGATCGCCCCCTCCTCGCCCTTGGCGAGATCGGGGACCGCCGCCGCGTCGCCCAGCGCCCACACCCCGTCGAGCCCCGGCACGTCCATCTCGGCCGAGACGACGAGCCGGCCCCGGAGGGTCTCCGCGCCGAGCGTGCCGATCAGCGGACTCGCGGCCACGCCGGCCGTCCAGATCAGCGTCCGGCTCGGCAGCACCCGCCCGTCCGTGAGCGTCACGGCCTCCTCGTCCACGGAGGCCACCGACACGCCGAGCGACACCTCGATGCCCCGCTTCGTCAGGATGTCCATGGCGGCGGAGCCCAGCTTGTCGCCCAGCTCGGGCATCAGCTTCGGCGCGATGTCCACCAGATGCCACTTGATGAGGTCGGGGTCGAGCCGGGGGTACCGCTTGACCGCGTTGCGCGTGAGCAGCTGGAGGCAGGCCGCCGTCTCCGTCCCCGCGTAGCCGCCGCCGACCACGACGAACCGCAGCCGCGCGGCCCGTTCCTCGTCGTCGTTGCTCGCGTCCGCCAGGTCCAGCTGGGCGATGACGTGGTCGCGGATGTACACGGCCTCGGCGAGCGTCTTCATCCCGCGCGCGTGCTCGGCGAGCCCGGGGATGTCGAAGCTGCGGGTCACGCTGCCGGGTGCGAGGACGAGGTGGTCGTACGGCTCCGTCACGTACTCGCCGGAGATCGTCCGCACCACGCAGACCTTCGCCGCCGTGTCGATCCCGACCACACCGCCCGGGACGATCCGGGTCCGGTGCCGCTGGCTGCGCCGCAGTGACAGCGCGACCGACTGCGGGGTGAGCACGCCCGCGGCAACCTGGGGGAGCAGTGGCAGGTACAGCTGGTACGAGAACGGTGAGAGGAGCGTGATGAGCGCCTCCCGTTCGGTGAGCCGCCGTTCGAGCCGCCGTACGCAGCCCACTCCGGCGAAACCGGCGCCCACCACGAGGATCCTCGGTCGCGTCACGCTGTCCGCCCTTCCGTATCCGTATGAGCGTTGATTCACCCTTTTTATCGTGATTGGTGACGTATCGCTCTTCGGGTTACGTTGCGGAAGGCCCCTCGGAAGGCCGGCGGAACTACTCCCAGCGGAAGGCGGAACAGCGCGCATGACCACGTACCAGGTCGGCTACTTCGTCGGCAGCCTCTCGGCGAAGTCCATCAACCGGATCCTGTCCCGGGCCCTGATCCGCGTCGCGCCCCCCGGCCTCGAGTTCCGGGAGATCCCGATCAAGGACCTCCCGCTCTACAACCACGACTTCGACGCCGACTACCCGCCCGAGGGCAAGGCGCTCAAGGAGTCCATCGCGGCCGTCGACGCCGTCCTCTTCGTGACCCCGGAGTACAACCGGTCCATCCCGGGCGGTCTCAAGAACGCCATCGACTGGGCCAGCCGCCCCTGGGGCACCAACTCCTTCACGCACAAGCCGTCCGCCGTCATCGGCACCTCGCCCGGCAAGATCGGCACCGCCGTCGCCCAGCAGAGCCTCCGTTCGGTGCTCAGCTTCTGCAACTCCCCGCAGATGAACGCCCCGGAGGCGTACATCCAGTTCACCCCGGGGCTGTTCGGCGAGGACGGAGAGGTCACCGACCCGACGACCCATGCGTTCCTGAGCGACTTCATGGCCGACTTCAAGGCCTTCGTGGAGCGCGTCCTCACCGTCCTGCCCCCGCAGCGCTGAGGTCCGTCAGAGGACCACGATCCCGAGCGGCCGGGAGCCCGCGGGAAGACGGTGGGTGTCGCCCGTGCCGAGGTCGATCACGGTCAGCCCGTCCCAGTACCCGTCCCGGGTGAAGCCGCCCGTCACATAGGCGGTCCGGCCGTCCCGGGACACGGCCACGCTCTCGTGCGGGCCGTCCAGCGGGTAGACCCGCTCGGCCCCGCCGGGCGTGCGCACCGTCAGGGAGGGGCCCTCGTCCACGTCCGGGTCGATCGGCCCGGTGCCCACGGTGAGGAGCGTCCCGTCGGCGGTCACGGTGGCGCCGTGCTGATGGGTGTTGGCGGTCATCGGTTCGATCGTCGTCCGGCCGGTCCTGGGGTCGACCACCGCGAGCCGCTCGCCCTCGAAGGGCAGCAGCAGCTTCCCGTCCGCGGGACGCACGGCCGTGTAGTGCGGCTTGAGCCAGGAACCGAGCCCGCCCTCCGTGCCGTACGGGGCGACCTCGATCCGGCGCGGCTCCAGGGTCCCCGCCGCCACGACCGTGACGTCGAAGGAGTCGTGGTTCGTCGCGTACACCTCGGTGCCGTCCCGTGACACGTCCACGTCGAACGGGCGCCGGCCGACCGGGACGGTGCCCGTGACCCGCAGCGCGGCCGCGTCGATGACCTCCAGGGTGCCGTTCCCGCCGGGCACGTTGACCCCGACGTACACCCGCCGCCCGTCCGGGGCGAGCGCGATGCCCATGCCGCCGCCGCGGTACTCGCCCGTGGTCACCGGGCCGGTGTCCGTGCGGTACGGGATCAGGGCGAGGCGTTCCCGGCTCGCCGTGTCCACGACGGCCACGCCCTCCGCGGTCGCCACCCAGGCCCGCCCGTCCGCGCCGACGGCCAGACCGTACGGCGCGGTGCCCACCTTCACGGAACCGGTGGCGCCCCGCGCGGGGTCGACGAAGGTGACCGTGTCGGAGCCGAAGTCGGTGACGAGCAGGGTCCCCGGGACGACCTTGCCGTCCGGGTCCGGCGTCACGGTGACGGGGGCGCCGGGGGTGGGAGATCCGGCGGTCGGCGATCCGGCCGTGGAGGAGGTCCCGGCGGGTGCCGTCGTGCCGGTGGCGGCGGCCGTCCCTCCGGACCCCTGGGCGCAGCCCGCAAGCAGCACCACCGCCACCGCGCCAGGCACGAGCACCCGGGCGGCACGGGACGAACGGCGGAACTTCGGCATGACGGACTCCTCGGTGCGGCGACCGCGCGGACGGCCCCGCGGGCGTCCGCGCCCTGCCCCGATCCTCCGCCCGCACCCGGCCCCGCCCGGTCCGCCGCCCGGCCCCACCCGGACAGCGGGACGGACGACCCGGGGGTCCACCGATCGGTTGACCCGGCCCCACCGGGGAGCCGGGCCTCGTGAGGCTCACCCCTCGAGGGCGTCCAGGAAGCACAGCACCCGCTCGGCGCACAGCGCGGCGGCCTCCGGCACGTACTCCTTCGTGCCGGGCTCCGCGAACAGGTGGGCCGTCCCCGGGTACAGGAACAGCTCCCGGTCCCCGGCGCCCGCCACCAGCTCGCGCGCCGCCACCAGGTCGCCGTCGCCGACGAAGAACGGATCGGCGTCCGTGCCGTGCACCTGCACGGGCACGCCCTCCGGCCAGGCCGCGCCGAACGAATCGACCGGGACGCACGCACTGAACAGCAGGGCACCGGCCGCCCCGGGCCGGGTCTGCGCCAGCTTCTGCGCGGGCAGCACGCCGAGCGAGAACCCGGCGTACACGATCTCCTCGGGCAGCCCCTCGGCCGCCCGCTCGCCCCGCGCCACGAGCGTGTCGAAGCCGACCTCCTGGGCGTACCCGACCCCGGCCTCCAGGTCCTCGAACGTACGCCCCTCGTACAGATCGGGAACGTGCACCGTGTGCCCGGCCCGCCGCAGTCCGTCGGCGAACGCGCCGACGCCCTCCGTCAGCCCGAGTGCGTGGTGGAAGAGCAGTACCTCGGCCATGTCGCCATCCCCTGGGTCACCGAACGATCACTTCGGAGGCAGCATGACGTACGGCACTGACAACGGCCCTGGACCTACGTCGGTGAGGTCAGAGCATCGGCCGGTGCGGGACGACGGCGCCCGCCTGGCCCATCATGCCCGCCGGTCCGCCGACGCCCATCGGGCCGCCGACACCGGGGTGCGGGGCACCGGCGTGCACGACGGCGCCCTGCGGACCGGGGATCCCCTGCGGAGGCATCTGGATCACACGGCTCAGATCCCGCAGAACCTCCTCGGCGACCTGGCGCACATCACCGGGAACGTCCCCCCGCTCCCGTATGAGCTCGGCATAGATCGGTGCCGTGCCGTCCGCGTGGTTCATGGGGCTCGCTTCCTCGGTCTGCGCCGGTCCGTCACCGACGGGCAGACGGCGAGTCTACGGGGCCCCACCGACACGCCCGGGACAGGGGAGCCCGCTCGGCGCCACCGCCGGTCTGCCCCCACCGCGAAAATCGGTGTCCTCCCCGGCCTTCCCGCCCGAGAATGGATCATCGAACACACGGGAGGGACCCCATGAGCCAGGCGACCCTGACTCTGCACGACCTGATGCCGGCCGACGAGCTCGCCGCCGCTCTCGCGGACGGGCACGTCACCCGCAAACACCACCCCGAGCTGCCGCTGTCGATCTACACGTACACGCGCGCGTGCCAGTACGGCCAGCACTGGAACCGGGCCACGACGCGGTGCCGCGGGCTCGTCGCCGACGACGCCACCGGGCGGATCGTCGCGCTCCCCCTCCCCAAGTTCTTCAACCTCTCCGAACACGCCACCGGACGCCCCTACGCGCCCCCGCTGCCCGACGAACCCTTCGAGGTGTACGACAAGGTCGACGGCAGCCTCGCCGTGGTCTTCCACTACGCCGACCGCTGGCACGTCGCCTCCAAGGGCTCCTTCACCAGCGGCCAGGCCGCCTGGGCCCGCCGCCGCCTCGACGCCGCCGACACCACGGGCCTGACCCCCGGCGTCACCTACCTCGCCGAGATGGTCTACCCGGGCAACCGCATCGTCGTGAACTACGGCGAGCGCCGCGACCTCGTGCTGCTCGCCGCCCACGGCCCGCACGGCACCGAGCTCCCCCTCGCCGACGCCGCCGCCGGATGGCACCCCATCGGCTCCGTGGTCCGCACCTGGCCCGCCATGGGCGTCGACGAGCTCGTCGCCCTGACCGAGTCGAACACCCTGCCCGGCGGCCGCCCGGCCACCGGCACCGACGCCGAGGGCTTCGTCCTGCGCTTCGCCTCCGGCCTGCGCGCCAAGGCCAAGCTCAGCGAGTACGTGCGCCTGCACAAGGTGCTCACCGGAGTCACCGAGCGGGACATCTGGCGCAGCCACGGCATCCAGCGCTTCGCCGGCGTCCCGGCCGGCGAGCTGGCCAAGGGCCTCGGCTGCGCCGTCACCGACGTCGAGGCCGACGGCGGGAAGCCCCTCGACGCCCTCCTGGAGCAGGTCCCGGACGAGTTCGACGCCTGGGTGCGCGAGGTGATCACCCGGCTCGACACGGCCGCGGCGGAACGCGAGCGGTCCGTCGACGAGGCGTACGCCGGCCTCGCCCACCTCGCCGGCGACCGGGCGGCCTTCGCCCGCGCCGCCGCGGGCCTCACCGACCGGGCCCTGCGCGCCGCCCTCTTCCTGCGCCTCGACGGGCGCCCCACCGACCTCCTCGGCTGGCGCGCGCTGCGCCCCGAGGCCACCGATCCCTTCGCCCACGACGAGGAGAACTGACCGTGCCCGTCGTCCACCTCATGACCGGCCTCCCGGCCTCCGGGAAGACGACCGCCGCCCGCGCCCTCCAGGCCGCCGCCGAGGGGCGCATGCGCCGCGTCAACCTCGACGACCTCCGGGCCATGCTCGACCTCCCCGCGACCGAGCGCGGCCGCTCCCGCACGCACGAGCAGACCGTGCTCGGCATCCAGGACGCCGCCGTCCGCGCCGCCGTCGACGACGGCTTCGACGTCGTCGTCGACAACACGCATCTGACCCCGCACATCCCGAAGCGGCTGAAGGCCGCCGTGGGAGGCCTCGCCACCTTCGCCGTCCACGACTTCACCGAGGTCCCCGTCGAGGAGTGCGTGCGCCGCGACGCCGCCCGCGACCGGCCCGTCGGCGAGGAGATCATCCGCATCCTCGCCGACAAGCACGCCAAGGCCACCCGGGGCGGCTGGCGGCTCACCGCGGACTGGCTCAACGACCGCCCCACCGTCGGAGAGGCCTACGTCCCCGACCCGAGCCTCCCCACCGCCGTCATGTGCGACATCGACGGCACCCTCGCCCTGCGCGTCGACCGCGGCCCGTACGACTTCACGCGCTGCGACCGCGACCTGCTCAACGTCTCGGTGCGGGACGCCCTGCGGGCCTTCCGGCACACCGAGCGGGACCGGATCGTGCTCCTCTCCGGGCGCAGCGAGGACCATCGCGCCCTCACCGAGACCTGGCTCGCGCACCACGAGGTGCCGTACGACGAACTGTGGATGCGCGCCTCCGGCGACGGCCGCGGCGACGACCTCGTCAAGGCGGAGCTCTTCGACGCCCATGTGCGCCACCGCTACGCGGTCCGGGTCTCCCTGGACGACCGCGACCGCGTCGTCGCCCTCTGGCGTCGGATGGGCCTCCCCACCTGGCAGGTCAACTACGGGGCCTTCTGACCCGGCCCCGGCCGGGCGGCTACGGGGGTGGGACCGCCCACCCCCGTAGCCGTGTCAGGATCGTGGGATGGTGGAGAAGATCATCGCGGCGTGCGACGGCGCGTCGAAGGGAAACCCCGGCCCCGCGGCCTGGGCATGGGTCATCGGCCGCGCCGACGGAGCGATCGACCGCTGGGAGGCGGGCCCCCTCGGCCGCGCGACCAACAACGTGGCCGAACTCACGGCCCTCGAACGCCTCCTGGAGGCCCTCGACCCGGCCGTGCCCGCCGAGGTCCGCATGGACTCGCAGTACGCCATGAAGGCCGTCACGACCTGGCTCCCCGGCTGGCGCCGCAAGGGCTGGAAGACCGCCGCGGGCACCCCCGTCGCCAACAAGGACCTGGTCGTACGGATCGACGCGCTGCTCACCGGCCGCGAGGTCGACTTCGTGTACGTCCCCGCGCACCAGGTGGACGGCGACCCGCTCAACGACGTCGCCGACCGTGCGGCCAGTCACTCCGCCCGCACCCAGGAGCCCCTCGCCTCGGAGGGCGGGTCCGAGCTGCCCCCGGCGGAGCCCGCCACGCGCGCCTCCACGCCCCGGACGCGCTCCTCTGCGCCCCGTACGGGATCCACGGGCGCCGGTGGGGGTTCCGCCCGCAGGACTCGCCCGTCCGGCGGCACCCTGAACGCGAAATTCCCGGGCCGCTGCCGCTGTGGTCGTGCCTACGACAAGGGCGAGACCATCGCGAAGAACTCCGACGGCTGGGGCCATCCCACCTGCGTCTGAACCGACGGGCCGTCCGACTGGCGGGCGGCCCCGTCCGCCCCGTGAGACCGGTTGAACGGGGCGCGCGGCAGGCTTCACCCGAGCGTGGACGCAGGTTCTTCCGGGGTTCTGTTCTCGGAGCGGTTGTGGCTGCATACTGATCCTCCTCGCACCCGGTGGCGAACCGTTTTACCTGCTCATTTGTCGTTCTCACGACGCAATCGGCACCGGGCGAGAACCTCCCTCCTGCTGCCGCCGCGGACTCTCCGCGGCGGGAGTCGTCCCTGCCCGTGAAAGACCCGAGGTTCCGTGCCAGTACCTGTTCTCCTGACCGGGCGCTCCGTGCGCCTGGAGCCGCTGGCGATGCGGCACGCCGAAGCCCTCGCCCGGGCCGGCGGGGCGGACCGATCGGCCTACGCCTTCACCCCCGTACCCGACGGCTTCGATTCGGCCCTCGACTACATCGCCCGCGCCCTCACCGATCAGGCGGCAGGCCGATGCCTGCCCTTCGCCCTGGTCAGTACGGCCGACGAGCGAGTCATCGGCTCGACCCGATTCCTCGAACTCGACTACTGGCGGGGCCCGCTGATCTGGCCGCCCGTCCCCGGCAGGCCCCACGGCGATCCCCTGACCGCCGTCCCGGACGCCGCCGAGATCGGGAACACCTGGATCGCCGGCGACGCCCGGGGCACCGGAATCAACACCGAGGCCAAATACCTCATGCTCCGGCACGCCTTCGAAGCCTGGGGCGTCCGCCGCGTCACCATGCGCGCCGACGCCCGCAACACCCGTTCCAGAATCGCCATCGAGCGCCTCGGAGCGACGTGCGAGGGCATCCGCCGGGCCCACTCCCGGGGTCTCGACGGCGCCGTCCGCGACACGGCCTTCTACTCGATCCTCGACGAGGAATGGCCCACGGTCCGGGACATCATCGAACTGCGCCTCTCCACCCCCCGCCAGGTACGCGTCCCCCAGGACCTGCTGCCCGCCTGACGGACCCGGAGGCGCCCGAGCGGCCGGTGGCGCATGGTGGCCTCGTGACCACGTTTCGTGAACAGCGAGGTACGTCCATGCGCCACCCCCTCTCCCTCACCGCCGCCAGGACCCTTCTGGCGGCCGTGCTCGCGGCGACCGCCACGACGGCGGCCACGGCCCCCGCCACAGCCGCCGAGGTCGTCGTGGACGACTTCGACACCACCCGGACCGACACGTTCACGGCACCCCTCGAAGGCTGCCTCCCCGCCGATCTCCTCGGCACGGCCACCGTCACCGAACACTCCACCGGCCGAGTCGTACGCACCCCGGCGGCCACGGTGATCAAGGGCCTCGACGCCTACGACTTCCGCATGACCTTCCCCGACGGCCGGTACGTGCGCAGCGGTGTCGACGATGAACGCTTCTCCGTCGTCCTCACGAACCCCGGCCGCGTCACGGTCGCCTCGACGGCCTCCCGGGACGAGCGCACCATCTACGCGCCCGACGGCACCCCGATCGGAACGCTCTCCATCCGGGAGACCTACGACGTCGTCTTCCGCGACACCAACGGCAACGGCGAGCCCGACCCCGGCGAGATCACCACGGAACGCCACCGCTTCCGTCTCACCTGCGGTTGATCCGGCGCTCGCGTCCCCGCCCGACCGGTGGTTCCATGGAAGTGACGGGAAGGACTCGGCGTGAGGACGCGGAGTAGCGGTCGTAACCGGGCCGCGCACCGTGCAATCAGGATCCGCGAGAAGCGGATGGGTCCTTCCCGCCCTCCGCCCCGAACAGCCCGCCCCCGTCGCCCCCTTCGGCCGCCGCGCCCGCCCCGTCGCCCCACGAGCGGCGGGGCGCCCTTCGAGCGGCGCGCCCCGCCCGTCGGTCCTCCGGGCAGCCCCCGGTACGGTGGCCGGGACAACGAAGTCGTGCCACCCGAAGGGACCGAGTGACCGTGGCGACCGGAACCCCCGACGTACTCCTCCGGACGGAAGGCCGGGCCGGGTTCATCACCCTGAACCGGCCCCGCGCCATCAACGCGCTCACCCACGCCATGGTCATCGCCGTCGACGGCGCGCTCACGGAGTGGGAGCAGGACCCGGCCGTCACCACCGTCGTCATCGAAGGCGCGGGGGAGCGAGGACTCTGCGCCGGCGGTGACATCCGCGCCATCCACGACGACGCGCGCGCCGCGGGCTCCGCCTCCGCGGCCTTCTGGCGGGACGAGTACCGGCTCAACGCCCGCATCTCCCGCTACCCGAAGCCGTACGTCGCCCTCATGGACGGCATCGTGATGGGCGGCGGCGTCGGCGTCTCCGCGCACGGCTCCGTCCGCGTCGTCACCGAGCGCTCCCGGGTCGCCATGCCCGAGACCGGCATCGGCTTCGTCCCCGACGTCGGCGGCACCTACCTCCTCGGTCGCGCTCCCGGCGAACTCGGTACCCACCTCGCCCTCACCGGCGTCCCCGTCGGCGCCGCCGACGCGATCCTCACGGGCCTCGCCGACGCCTTCGTCCCCTCCGCCGAACTGCCCGCCCTGGCCCGCGACCTGACGGACCTGCCGGCCGAGGAGGCCCTCGCCCGCCACACCGGCACGGCGCCGGCGGGCGTCCTCGCCGAGCAGCGGGAGTGGATCGACGCCTGCTACGCCGCCCCGACCGTCGAGGAGATCGTCGAGCGCCTCTTCGACACCGGCGAGCCCGCCGCCAAGGAGACGGCCGAGACCCTCCTCTCGCGGTCCCCGGCCGCCCTCAAGGCGACCCTGGCCGCGCTGCGCCGCTCGCGCGCCCTCGCCACCCTGGAGGAGGTCCTCGATCTGGAGTACCGCGTTTCCTGCGCCGCCCTCACCACCCCCGACCTCGTCGAGGGCATCCGCGCCCAGGTCGTCGACAAGGACCGCGACCCCACCTGGACCCCGGCCACTCTCCGCGAGGTCACCGAGGCCGACGTCGCCCGCTACTTCGCGGCGCCGCCGGGCGGCGACCTCGGCCTGGCCGCCGCGGCCGCCGGACCCACCGACGCCGCCGACGCCGCCGGCCGGGGACCGCGGGACGGCGCGTGACCGCGAACACCTCCTTCCAGCCCGTCCTCGACCGCATCGCCGAGGAGCTCGCGGAACTCACCGACCGGGGCACCCCGGCCGACTACATCCCCGCCCTCGCGGCGGGTGACCCGCGCGACTTCGGCATGGCCGTGGCGGAACTCGACGGCACGGTCTACGGAGTGGGGGACTGGCAGCGCCCCTTCTCCACGCAGTCCGTGACCAAGGTCTTCACCCTCGCGCTCGCCCTCGCCGGAGAGGGCGACGCGCTCTGGGCCCACGTCGGCCGCGAACCCTCCGGCGACCCGTTCAACTCCCTCGTCCAGCTGGAGTACGAGCACGGAATCCCGCGCAACCCGTTCATCAACGCCGGAGCCCTCGTCGTCACCGACCGGCTGCACCGCCTGACCGGCGACGCCTCCGGAAGCCTGCTCGCCTTCCTGCGCGCCGAGAGCGGCAACCCGGACCTCGCCTTCGACGCCGACGTCGCCTCCTCCGAAGCGGCCCACGGCGACCGCAACGCGGCCCTGGCCCACTTCATGGCCTCCTACGGCAACATCACGGGCCCCGTCCCGGACCTGCTGCGCGAGTACTTCCGGCAGTGCTCCCTGGAGGCCTCCTGCGCCGATCTCGCCCTCGCCACCGGCTTCCTGGCCCGGCACGGGCTACGCGCCGACGGCAGCCGCCTGCTGACCCGCAGCCAGGCCAAGCAGGTCAACGCCGTGATGCTCACCTGCGGCACCTACGACGCGGCCGGTGACTTCGCCTACCGTGTAGGGCTCCCCGGCAAAAGCGGCGTCGGCGGAGCGGTCGTCGCCGTCGTCCCGGGCCGCTGCACGCTGTGCGTGTGGAGCCCGGGTCTGGACAGCCGGGGCAACTCGGTGGCGGGCGTGACCGCCCTCGACCGCTTCACGACCATCACGGGCCTGTCGGTCTTCTGACGAGCGCCGCCGGTCCGCCCGGGGGTCAGCGGCGCCAGTCGGGGGCCGGGTCCTCGTCCAGGAGGGGCCGGAGGGCGCCCACGACCGCACCGATGGACACGTCGCGCAGCTCGGTGCGCGTACAGGTCTCGTGGGTCAGCCAGTCCACGGACATCACCTGTACGAAGACCAGCCAGCTCTTCAGGACCCCCGACACCGCCGCCCGGGTCCGGTCGTCGGCGAGCGGCAGCACACCGAGCAGGCGCTCGCGCAGGGCGTCGAGTTCGTCGTTGATGATCGTCTGTACGAGGCGGTCGCCGGCCAGGACGCGGTTCGCCGCGAGCACGGTGTTGCGGTTCTCCGCGAAGTACGCGAAGTGCGCGTCCAGTCCCTGCGTCAGCTGCTCGACCAGGGTGTCGGCGGGGTCGAACCGCGTGTCCGCGAGGAGCTGCGCGGAGACCTCCTGGTAGAGCGCGGCGAAGAGATCGCGCTTGTTGGGGAAGTGCTGGTAGAGCAGCGCGCGGGAGACCCCGGCCCGCTCGGCGACCTCCTCCATCAGCACCTCGTCGTACGGCAGCGCCGCGAAGAGACGCGCGGCGACGTCCAGGAGCTGGGCGCGGCGTTCGGCGGGGCTGAGGCGTCTGCGGGGAGGCACTCCGCCATGTTACTTGACATGCGTCTAGTAAGCGGCCGTAGTCTGATGCGCACACCGCTACTAGATGCGTGTCTACTTGATGGGGGTCGCGGACATGACCAGAGCCAAGGCACTGCGAGGACTCGCCCTGACCATGGGGTACGCCTGCGTGGCGATCGGCCTCCTCCACGTCCTGCTCGGCAACGCCGCGATCCCGGACGCCGCTTCGGCCGGTGCGACGGTCGACAGCCTCGGCCGGTTCTTCGGCGCGATCTTCGCCGGCTACGGCCTCGCCTGGCTCTGGGCGGCCAGACGGTCACCGATCCCCGCCGCGGCCGTGCGCGGCCTCACCGCCGTGTTCCTGCTGGGAGCCCTCGGACGGCTCCTCTCCCTCGCGGTCGAAGGGCGGCCGCACTGGTTCCAGTTGGCGCTGGCCGCGCTCGAACTCGTGCTCTCCCCGCTGCTGTTCTGGCTGGCGGACGCGGACGAGCGGGCCGAGGTCCGTCCTGTGCGGACCACCTGACGACGCCGCGGCGTATCAGCCCCGGCGCCGGGCCGACCACCGCCGCCACCCCGTACGGGGCGCGGCGGCCCGCGCCTCCCCGTCGAGGGCGGCCGGTTCGCCCAGAGCCCCCGCCGCCGTCCGCCAGGCCTCCGTCACGGCCCCGTGCGCGAGCGCCGTCGCGGCGGCCACGTCGGCGGGCAGCCGCAGCGGCGTACCGATGTGGACGTGCAGGCCGGGCCTGCGGACGGGGGCGGTGAGCACTCCGGCGAGCTGCTTCGCCCGCCCGCCCGACGTGATCCGCCGGGCCCCGGCCTGGCCGATCGGCACGACCGGCGCCCCGGTCGCCCGGGCCAGCCGCGCCAGGCCGGTACGGAACATCTCCGGCGGGTTCTCGGCGGCGTCCCGGCGCGGCGGGATGCGCCCCTCCGCGTACAGCATCACGTGCCGCCCCGACGCGAGGGCGACCGCCGCGTGGTCCAGGGCCGCCGCGGCGCGCGCCGAGTTGCGGTGCACGGGGACGTGGCCCTCGCGGGTCAGCGCCCGCCCGAGGACCGGGACCCGCCAGAGGCCCGAGGTGGCGAGCAGGACCGGCTCGACGGCCAGTCGCCCGCGGAGCGCGGCGAGCACGAGCGCCGGGTCGGCGAGCGACGTGTGGTTCACGACGAGGATGCTGCCCGGCTCGACACGGGCCCCGGGATCCGAGGTGACGGTCAGCCGCCCGAAGAACGGGACGACGTGGGCGGCGATACGGCTGAGCACGGGAGGCCCCCTGGATACGAGTCGGACGGTGACGGAACCATCGTCCGGTGACCCCGCGACCCGGACATGAGCATCCGTACTCAACCTCCGTCCGTACCCGGTACTCGGTCGTACCGCGCCCCGTCTACGCTGAGCCTGACTGACGATCACGAGGCAACGGGCGCGACCAGGGGAGGGGCACGGTGGGGAGTTCCGCACGGCGTCTCGCGAACCTCCTGCCCGCGATGCTCTGCGCGCTCTGGTCCCTGCTGCTCGTCCCGGCGTCCGCCGCACCCGCGCAGAGCGTCGCGGCGGCGAGTGCCGCTACCGCCGCACCCGTGCGTGGCTTCCCGGCGGCGAGCGCTGCCACTGCCGCACCCGTGTGCGGTTTCCCGGCGGCGAGTGCCGCTACCGCCGCACCCGTGCGTGGCCTCCCGGCGGCGAGTGCCGCTACCGGAGCACCCGTGCGTGGCTTCCCGGCGGCGAGCACCGCCCACCCGACCTTCCATCAGCCCGCCCCGCGCGCCACCACGCCCGAGCCGCATCTCGCGCCCGCCGCGATCGTGGGCCTCCCGGCCGCCGTCGAGAACCCCGTGCGGTTCCCGGCGGCGCCCGCGGCCCCGGCCGCCGCGCCCGCCGACCTCTCCGTACCCGCGCGCGGTCTCCTCGAAGGCGACCCGCGCCGCGAGCGGGCGCCGCCCGGCGGCCCCCACGGCCCGCGCGAGTCGCGCGGCCCACCCTCCACCCGGCACAGCTGACGTCCTTCCGCGTCGCCGTCCGGGTCCTCGGCATGTCCACGGACCGGTCCTCGACGCGTATCCGACCGTACGTCCGGCACGGCCGGCCGGCGCTCCCTCCCCGAGGCGGCGCCCGCCGCGCCGTGCGTTCCCCGTGGAGTACCCATGTCCTCTCGTGCCTCGCTCCGGCGCGCGCTCCTCGCGCTCGTCGTCGTCGCGCTCTCCCTCTGGATCACCCTGACCACCCCGCCCCGCCTCGGACTCGACCTGCGCGGCGGGACCCGCATCGTCCTGCAGACCGAGGACGGACCGACCACACGTGCCGACGCGGCCGCCACCGACCGCGCCCTGGAGGTGCTCCGCAAGCGCGTCGACGGCCTCGGCGTCGCGGAGCCTTCCCTCGCCCGCTCCGGCGAGCGGCGCATCGTCGTGGAACTCCCCGGCCTGCGCGACCCGCGCCACGCGGCCGAGACCATCGGCCGCACGGCGCAGCTCACCTTCCACGCCGTCACCGGCGCGGCCGAGGGGCCGGCCGGCGCGGCCGGCGCCGACGGGACGCGCGTCCTGGCCGACCCCGACGCACCCGGCCGCTTCCTCGCCCTCGCCGCGCCCGCCCTCTCCGGCGACGGCGTCGAGGGCGCCGAGGCCGTCCTCGACACCGCGACCGGCCGGGGCTGGACCGTCGACCTCTCCTTCCACGGCCGCGCCGCGGACGGCTGGGCGCGGCTGACCGGCGAAGCCGCGTGCGCCGCCCCGGCGGACCCGTCGCGTCGCGTCGCGATCGTGCTCGACGACCGGATCGTCGCCGCGCCCGGCATGCAGGCGGGCGTGGCCTGCGGGCCGGGCATCGGTGGCGGCGCCGCGCAGATCACCGGTGGCTTCTCCGCGCAGGAGGCACGCGACCTCGCGGCGCTCGTCCAGGGCGGCGCGCTGCCCGTGCCGGTGACGACGGTCGAGCAGAGCACGGTGGGTCCGACGCTCGGCGCCGAGGCGATCCGGGCCAGTGCCCTGGCCGCCGTCATCGGCCTTGCCTGCACGGGACTCTTCGTGAGCGTGGTCTACCGGCTCCTCGGTGTCCTCGCCACGATCGCCCTCCTGCTGTACGGGCTGATCTCGTACGCCGCCGTCGTCGCCCTCGGCGCCACCCTCACCCTGCCCGGCCTGGCCGGCTTCGTCCTCGCCGTCGGCATCGCCGTCGACGCGAACGTCCTGGTCTTCGAGCGGGCCAGGGAGGAGTACGCGGCGCTCGGCCGGGCCGCCGCGCGGGATCCACGGCGCCCGGTCGCGACGGCGTTCGGCAAGGTGTGGAGCGTCGTCGCGGACTCCCACATCACCACCCTGCTCGCCGCCGGCCTGCTGTTCGTCTTCGCCACCGGCCCCGTCAAGGGCTTCGGCGTCACGCTGGCCATCGGCGTCCTCGCCTCGCTGATCACCGCCATGGTGATCACCCGGCTGCTCGCCGAGCTGACGCTGGGCCTGCCCGTCGTCCGCAGGCGGCCGGCGGTGACGGGCATCGCCGCGCTCGGCCGGCTGCGGACCCGGCTGACCCGCCGCGTGCCGCGCCTGACGGCCCACCGGCGCCGCTGGCTCACCGGCTGCGCGGGGCTGCTGCTCGTGGCCCTCGCCGGAATCGGCGTGCGGGGCGTGGAGTTCGGGGTCGAGTTCACCGGCGGCCGGGTCGTCCAGTACACGGCCGGGCGTCCGCTGGACGCCGACACGGCCCGTACGGCCGTCGCGGACGCCGGCTTCCCCGACGCCGTCGTGCAGACCACCGGCGACGGCGATGTCTCGGTACGCGTGCGGGAGACCGGGGACGGCGAGCAGCGGGAGATCAAGGAGGCCCTCACCCGCGTCGCGGGCCCGGTGGAGGTGGCGCGCGACGACCTGATCGGCCCGAGCCTGGGCGGAGAGCTCCGTGCCCACGCCCTCCTCGCGCTCGGTCTGGCGGTGGCGGCGCAGCTCCTGTACCTGACGGTGCGGTTCCGCTGGACGTACGCGGCCGCGGCGGTGGCGGCGATGGCACAGGACGTGCTGCTGGTCCTCGGCCTGTTCGCGTGGCTGGGCAAGCCGGTGGACAGCGTGTTCCTGGCGGCGCTGCTCACCGTCGTCGGCTACTCGGTCAACGACTCCGTGGTCGTCCTCGACCGGCTGCGGGAACTGCGGCGCCGGGGCGGGGGCGTGCCGCTCGCGGACCTCGCCGACCGGGCGGTCGCCCAGACCCTGCCCCGTACGGTCAACACGGGGATGGGGGCGCTCTTCGTCCTGGTGGCGCTCGCGGTCCTGGGCGGCGACTCGCTCACGGACTTCTCCGTCGCGCTGCTCGCGGGCGTCGTCCTGGGCATGGCGTCGACGGTGTTCACGGCGATGCCGCTGGCCGTCACCCTGGAGGCCCGTCACCCGGCGCCGGCGGTCACCGCGCCGCGCCGGCGCGCGGGCGCCGTGGTGTGACGGAGGTGGCCCGTCGCCCTCCTCGTAAGGGGGTGACGGGCCACCGTCCCGGTCAGGGGTTGTCGAACCAGGAGAGGGCCGCGATCCGCCAGCCGTCCGGCGTGCGGACGAACTGCATCGTCTTGGTGCCCTCGCCGTCGTAGGGCTTCCCGTCGAAGACCCCGGACTTGCGGTAGGTGCCGAACCGCGAGGCGATGTCGCCCTCGATCCGCGTCTCCTCGGAGGTCTCCCACTCGGAGAACTCGACGAGCCGCCCGTCGGTGAGCAGCCGCTCGCGCGGCACGACGAACTCCTCCACGGAGTACGCGGTGAACGTGGGCGCGGTGCAGACGATGACCCCTTGCGGCAGGACGAGCCGCCGGATCCGGTCCACGTCGGGCGCCTTGCCGCCCCGGTTGTCGAACGCGCCGTAGAACTCGGCGGTCACCCGGTCAATCTCGGTCTTGGACATGACACGACCCTACGCCTCGTCCCGCAGCCCCTCGGCGTCGAGCCGTCCCTCCCGCAGGGTGAGGACGCGGTGGCAGACGTGCCGCACGGTCGCCGTGTCGTGGGAGATGAACAACATGCCGATGCCCAGGGCGTCCTGAAGGTCCATCAGCAGGTTCAGGACGCCCGCTCGCACCGAGGGGTCGAGGGCCGAGGTCGGCTCGTCGAGCACGACGAGCTCCGGCCGGGTCGCCAGGGCGCGGGCGATCCCCACCCGCTGGCACTGCCCGCCGGACAGCTCGCCCGGGAGCCGCCCCCCGAGCGCCGGGTCCAGGCCCACGCGTCCGAGGAGCTCGGCGACCCGGGCGGGCCCGTCCGATGCCGACCACAGCCCGTGCAGCCGCAGCGGCTCGGCGAGCTGCTCGCGGATCCGGCGCCGGGGGGAGAGGGCGCCGTGCGGATCCTGGAACACCGGCTGGAACCGGCGCCGCAGGGGCCGGACCTCCCGCTCCCGCAGTGCCGTCAGCTCGACCCCGTCGAAGCGGACCGAACCGGCGTCGGGACGCAGCAGCCCCAGCGCGGCCGCGGCCGTCGTCGACTTGCCGCACCCCGACGGGCCCACGAGTCCGACGGTCTCCCCGGCCGCCACCGTGAACGACACCCCGTCCAGGACCGTCCGCGCACCGCGCCGGACGACGAGGCCGCGCACCTCCAGCAGCCCGCTCACGCCGCCACCTCCCGCGGGTGATGGCAGGCGACGAATCGGTCCTCGTATGCCCTGATCTCCGGCTCCTCGCCTCGGCACCGCCCGTCGGCACGCGGACACCGGGGGGCGAAGGCGCACCCCTCCGCAGGGGGCTGCGGAGGGCCGTCGAACGCGGGCAGCCGGGAGCGGTGCGGCAGCCCGGCCGTCGGCAGCGAGGCGAGCAGACCACGGGTGTACGGGGCGACCGGACGGCCCAACACCGCCTCTGCCGCACCGAGTTCGACGATCCGTCCGGCGTACGTCACGGCCACCCGGTCGGCGTGCCGGCGTACGGCCTCCAGATCGTGGCTCACGAGCAGCAGCGCCGCCCCCGCCACCGCGCACCGCTCCCGCAGCAGCGCGAGAACCTGGTCCCGACGCTCCGGATCGAGCGCGGTGGTCGGCTCGTCGGCCACCACCAGGTCCGGCCCGTTGACCAGCGCCATCGCGATCACGGCACGTTGCCGCATCCCGCCCGACAGCGCGTGCGGATACGCGGACGCCGCCTCGCCGGTCAGGCCGACCTCCGCGAGGGCCCGCCGCGCGATCGCGCGGGCCGCACTCCGCCGGTGGTGAGCACGGCGGCCTCCGCCGCTACGACGGCCCGGCGGCGTGCCTCGCCGGCCGGCGCCGCCGACGCGGTGGCGAGCGCACGGTCGGCGGCCGGGTCGGTGAGCTGCGAGAGGTTGAAGGAGCCGTCGCTCGCGAAGTCGCTGTACAGGTAGGCGACGGGGTCGCCGGAGTCCAGGACGGTGGCCCGTGAGAGGACGAAGGCGTCGAACTTCCCGGCCAGCGCGTCCGCTTCGATGGCGGCGTACTCCCGCACGTCGAGGCGCACGGTGAACCCCGCCTTCTCCAGTTGCTGTTGGAGCAGCTGCGCGGCCTCGGGCAGCTCGGCCCGGTCGGTGAACGTGCCGATCGTGATCGCGGCGCCCTTCGGGTCGGCCGCGGGGGTGCGCCGCACCGGCTCGCGCAGCGGCGCCGCCCACGGCAGGGCGGGGCCGAGCAGCCCCGTGGCGAGGTCGGCCCGGCCCTCGTACACCCCGGCGACGAGTCCGCGCGCGTCGACGGCGGCCCGGGCGGCGGCCCGGACGCCCGCGTCCTTGAACGGGCCGCTGCGCGTGTTCAGATAGAGGGTGTTGGTGCGCGGCATCGGGACCTCGGTGATCAGCTCCGGGTCGAGGAGCCCGGCCTGTGCGACGGGGACCGCCTCGACGACGTCGGCCTCGCCGGTGCGCAGCGCGGCGGCCCGCGCGGTGCCGTCGGGGACGTACCGGACGTCGATGCCGGTGGCCCTGGCGCGCCCGCCCCAGTACCGCGCGTACCGGTCGAGGGTCGCCGACGCGGTCCCGTCGGCCCGGACGAGGACGAACGGACCCGTCCCGGCCCCGACGGGGTTCACCGTCCGCCCCGTGTACGCCTTGGCGGCGAGGACCGCCAGCTGCGGCGAGCTGAGCCGCTGCGGTACGAGGGGGTCGGCGACGCCCGTGGTGACGGTGACCGCGCGGGGGCCGGCGGCGCGGACGGTGAGGTCGACTCCGTCGAGGATGCGGGGCTTCGGCGAGGCCCGTACGGCGGTGGTGAGGGAGCGGACGACGGCATCGGCGGTCAGGGGCGTCCCGTCGTGGAAGGTCACCCCCTCGCGCAGCGCGAACGTCCAGCTCCGCCCGGACTGCCGCCACTCGGTGGCCAGCGAAGGGACGGCGTTCCCGTCCCGGTCGAGCCGCACCAGGGTCTCGGCCGTCGACCAGCGCGAGAGCTTGAAGGCGTCGTCGGACAGCGGGGAGAGCCCGGACCGGGGCGGCTGCATCATCGCGACCCGTATCCGACCGTCGTCGGCCCCGCCTCCAGCACCGCTTCCGGCGAAGCATCCGCCGAGCAGAGCGGTCGTGGCGGCCACGGCGACGACGGACAGGGGGCCGCGCCGGGAGAGGCGCGGGAGGTGCGGGGGCAGGCGGAACACAGGGGTCCTCAGGGGAGCGACGTACGGGGACGCCCCGACCCTAGCATCATGACAATCATTTTCAATAAGGGCGCCGGGCGACTTCGGAGTGCGAGACGAGGCTCGGCGGCGTCCAGGCGGCGTGTCGCAGGATGGCGCGCAGGGCCACACGGTCCGGTGCGACCCGCAGGGCCGTGTTGCGTACGGCCACGGCGACCGGATGCGAGAGCTGCTGGCCCATCCGGCCGGCCCGGCGCGCCGCACGGGCGACGGACTGGCTGCGCGGCCGCCGCTCGGCGTCGTACCGGGCCAGCGCCGAGTCGACGCCGGACGTGGTGGCGAGCGCGGCGGCCAGTGACACCGCGTCCTCCAGGGCCTGGCAGGCGCCCTGACCCAGGTTCGGGGTCATGGCATGGGCCGCGTCGCCGAGCAGGGCGACCCGGCCGGCGACGAACGACGGCAGGGGAGCGGCCAGTTCGTGGATGTCGTGGTGCAGCACGGCGTCGGGGCGGGTCGCCGCGAGGAGCGCGGGGATCGGCTCGTGCCAGTCCCGGAAGCGGCGGCGCAGCACCTCCAGGGCGTTCGGATGACGCACCCCCGGCGGGGAGTTGAGGACGGCGTGCCATTCGGCCCGCCCGTCGAGGAAGGCGATGTGCCCGAACTCGGCGCCTCTGCCCCAGGTCAGCTCGAAGTCGGACTCCAGCGGCACGGGGGAGTCGGTGACGGCGCGGAGGACGGTGGACCCGCTGTACGCCGGACCAGGGTGGCCGGGGAACAGCTGGGTGCGAAGTGCGCTGTTCACGCCGTCGGCGGCCACCACCAGGTCCGCTTCCCGTACCCCGTCCCCGGCGAGCACCCCCACCCGGCCCGGAGCGGTCAGGTCCAAGGACGTCACCTTGGCCCCGGTGGTGAGACACCCGGCGGGCAGGGCGGCGCGCAGCGACCGGTGCAGCGCGGCGCGCGGGATCCCGACGATGGGGGTCCCGAGCGCTCGCTCCAGGGCGGCTCCGTCCATCCGGGCCAGCCGGCCGCCGCCCGGGACGCGGGTGCCCCCGGTGTACTGGGGGCGGGCGGCCTCCCGTACCTCCTTGCCGACACCGAGGGCGTCCAGGGCGCGGATGCCGTTGGCGTGGAGGGAGATTCCCGCTCCCGCGTCGCCGAGCGCGGCGGCACGTTCGAGGACGGTCACCCTCCACCCGATCCGCCGCAGTCCGATCGCGGCCGCCAGGCCCCCGATGCCGCCACCGACCACCAGTGCGCTCCCGCCATCCATGCCGGGCACCCCTCTCCACGTTCTTCTACGGATGTAGAAGAACGTACTCCTCCTCTCTACAGGTGTAGAAAAGGGGGATGTCCACCACCGCCCGGCGTGCCCTGCTCGCCGACACCGCCATCGACGTCCTCGCCGAGCACGGCATGCGCGGGCTCACCCACCGCGCGGTGGACCGGGCCGCCGGCCTGCCGCCCGGGACCACGTCCGCGTACCACCGCACCCGTACGTCGCTCCTGACCGCCCTCGTGCTCCGCCTCGTCGCCCGCGACCAGGCGGAGATCGAAGAGGCGGGCCGAGGGGCAGGGGCGCCGCGTGACGCCGAGGAACTGACCGCCGGGCTCGCCGCGTTCACCGAGCGTCGGCTCACGGGCGAAGGGCGCCGCCGCTCCCTCGCGCGCTACGCGTGCGCGCTGGAGAGCGTGCACCACCCCGAGCTGCGGGAGATCCTCGTACCCCGCGACAACGCGGCCCGGCAGTCCGTCGAGGACCTCCTGACCGCCCACGGCGTCACGGACGCACGCGAGCGCACCGTCACCCTCCTCCGCTGCGTGGACGGCCTGGTCTTCGACCGCCTGGTGAACGGCGGAACCGTCCCCGCCGAGGAGATCCGCCGCCTCGTGACGGCCGCCCTGCACTGAGCCGCGCGCCCTCGGCCGTGGCTCCGCGGCGCCTCACGCGCCCGGCGCCGAACCGCGTACCACCAACTCCGTGGGAAGGACGAGGGGTTCGTCGGGGAGCCGCTCGCCCCCGAGTCCAGCGAGCAGCATGCGGGCGGCGGCGCGGCCCATCTCGCGCATCGGCTGGCGTACCGTCGTGAGCGGCGGCTCGGTGTGCCGGGCCATCGGGAGGTCGTCGAAGCCGACGACGGCGACGTCCTCGGGGACGCGCAGGCCCGCCTCGCGCAGGGCCCGTAGCGCGCCCGCCGCGATCAGGTCGTTGTGGGCGAAGACGCAGTCGAAGGCGCGTCCCCCGGCGAGCGTCCGCTCCACGGCTGCCCTGCCGGTCGCCTCGGTGAACTCGCCCTCGACGACGAGACCCGTGGGCAGGACCTCGCGGAAGCCGTCCAGGCGTTCGCGTACGCAGCCGAAGTCGTGGCGGCCCGTGACGACGAGGGGTCGTGAGCGGCCCGAGGCCCTGAGATGCGCGGCGGCCGCCGCGCCGCCGGCGCGGTTCGTCGTCGCGACGGAGGGGAACGCCGGCCGGTGGCCGCGGTCGTCGACGAGGATGACGGGCAGACCGCGCCGGTGCAGGGCCGTGAGGGTGTCGAGGGTGTTCTCCGGCTCGACGACGAGCAGCCCGTCGAAGGCGCGGGCGGAGACCTGATCAGTGAAGTGGCGGACCGAATCGGCTCCCCGGTGACAGGTGTACAGCAGGAGGCCGTACCCGGCGGCCTCGACCGTGTCCGCGACGCCCTGGAGGACCTCGCCCATCCAGGGCCAGGTGAGCGAGGGCGTCAGCATGCCGACCGTACGGCTCGCGCCGCGGGCCAGACCGACCGCACCGGAGCTGGGCACATAGCCCAGTCCGGCGATCACTTCACGAACACGGGCGGCCGTGCAGGGGTCGACCTCCGCCCCGGCGTTGAGGACCCGGGAGACAGTCGTCTTGCTGACCCCCGCCTGACGTGCGACATCGGCGATCGTGACACGCACCGGAGACCTCCGCGTCGGGATACGACATCGCTGTCGGAACCGGTTCCGGCGGCGTGCGGAGAGTCAAGCGCCGGACGAACCCGCCGTCAAGAGTTCACGACGACACTGCCTTAATCCCAACTTCCAGGACCCTGAGGCAGGTTGTGCGTTCAGGTTCTGAATGCGCGGAGTCTTGACGGACCGCACGCTCCGGCAGTTCACTCACGGCTCGGAACGCAACTCGGTCCGCGCGGACCCCCACTCCCACACCGCCGAGAAGGGCACCGACATGTTCCGACCGTCACGCACGACACGGCTCCCGTCACGCACGACCACGCTCCCGACAGGCAGTGCACCGCTTCCGACCCACAGGACACCGCCCCCGAGGCACCGGGTGCCACGCGCCGGCCGGCTGACGGGAGCGGTCCTCGCCGGCGCGCTCGCCACCGCCGGGTTCACCGGGCTCTCCGCCGCCCCGGCGCAGGCCGCCGGTGAACGGGTCGACGTCTGGCTCACCACCACCGACGACGCCGGCGGTCGTCACGTCACCCGCGGCCTCCAGCAGCAGGCTCCGCTCGCCTTCCAGGCGGGGAACGGCGGGAGCGGCACGAACATCACCGTCGACGAGGGCACCCGCTACCAGACCTTCACCGGCGGCGGCGCCTCGTTCACCGACACCGCGGCCTGGCTGATGAAGGGTTCCGGGGCCCTCAGCCAGGCGACGCGGGACGCCACGATGAAGAAGCTGTTCTCGCCGACCGAGGGCATCGGCCTCTCCTTCGTCCGCAACCCGATGGGCGGCTCGGACCTGGCGCGGTTCGGCTACACCTACGACGACATGCCGGCCGGAAGTACGGACCCCGCCCTCGCCGGGTTCTCCCTCGCGCACGACCTCCAGGACGTCCTCCCACTGACCCGGCAGGCCCGGCAGCTGAACCCGCGGCTCACCCTCGTCGCCTCCCCGTGGACCGCACCCGCCTGGATGAAGGACAGCGGCCAGCTGAACGGCGGCTGGCTCAAAGCCGAGTACTACGGAACGTACGCCGACTACTTCGTGAAGTACCTCCAGGGCTGGCGCGACCAGGGCGTCCCCGTCGACTACGTCACCGCGCAGAACGAGCCGACCTGCTGCTCCGGCTATCCGTCGATGAGCTGGAACGGTGCGGGGCTCGCGTACTTCACCAAGAACGAACTCCTGCCGAAGCTCCAGAACGCGGGCCTCGCCACCAAGGTCCTCGCCCACGACTGGAACTGGGACACCTACGACGCCTACGCGGCTCCGACGGTGGACGACGCGGCGGTCCGCAGCCACCCGAACTTCGGCGGTGTCGCCTGGCACGGGTACGGCGGCGACGTCGCCGAGCAGACGGAGGTCCACCAGCGCTATCCGCAGCTCGACGCCTTCCAGACCGAGCACTCCGGCGGCACCTGGATCGCCGACCAGCAGCGCGAGGACATGATGAACATCATCGACTACACCCGGAACTGGGCGAAGTCGGTGACCAAGTGGTCCCTCGCCGTCGACCAGAACCGGGGGCCGCACAACGGCGGTTGCGGCACCTGCGACGGCCTCATCACCGTCCACGACGGCGACGCGCGCCACGGCCAGGTCGACTACACCGTCGAGTACTACACCATGGGCCACCTCACGAAGTTCGTGACGCCCGGTGCCGAGCGGATCGCCTCCACCGCCAGCACGGCCGTGCCGAACGTGGCCTGGCGCAACCCCGACGGTTCGAAGGCGCTCATCGCGTACAACGGCTCCGCGAACGCGCAGACGATGACCGTCGACTGGGGCGCGCAGCGGTACACGTACTCCCTCCCCGGCAGGACCTCCGCCACCTTCACCTGGACGGGCACCCCGTCCCCGGAGCAGGACAGGAACGGCGTCCTGCGGGGCCTCGACGGCAAGTGCCTCGACGTGGCCGGCGGCTCCGGAGCCGACGGAACGCCGGTCCAGCTGTGGGACTGCAACGGCACCGCCGCCCAGCGCTGGACGCTCCGCGCCGACGGATCCGTGCAGGCGCTCGGCAAGTGCCTGGACGTGAGCGGCGGTTCGACGTCCGACGGGGCGAAGGTCCAGCTCTACGGCTGCAACGGTTCGGGCGCGCAGCGCTGGCGGTACGAGGAGGGATCGGCCGACCTGGTGAACGTCCCGGCCGACAAGTGCCTGGACGCCACCGGGAACACGTCGGCCAACGGGACGCGGGCACAGATCTGGTCCTGCACGGGGGCGGCGAACCAGAAGTGGCGACTGGGTTGAAAGCTGCCCGAGGGACTCCAGGCCGCTCCTTCTCTGAGATGCTCATGCCAATGCATTCGCCCGGACCACGCCGCCCGACCCAGGGGGACACAGTGAAGACACGGTCGTACGCCACCAGGGGCACGCTCGCCCTCGCCGGCGCCCTCGCGCTGGTGATCGCCCTGCCGAGCAGCGCGCTCGCCGCACCGCCCACCGCCCTGCCCGCCAACGCCGACGGCCTGGAGCAGACCTTCCAGCCGGCGTACGACTACGACACGGACGGCTGCTACCCCACCCCCGCGATCGGCCCCGACGGCACGCTCAACGGCGGCCTCAACCCGTCCGGCGCGCTCAACGGCCAGTGCCGGGACGCCTCGGACCTCACCAACACCAACGGCTACGCGCGCGCGAAGTGCAACAACGGCTGGTGCGCGATCATCTACGGCCTCTACTTCGAGAAGGACCAGGCCGTGGCCGGCAGCAGCCTCGGCGGACACCGCCACGACTGGGAGCACGTCGTGGTGTGGGTGCAGAACGGCCAGGCCCAGTACGTCTCCACGTCCGCCCACGGCAACTTCGACATCTACGGCCGGGACCGGATCCGCTGGGACGGCACCCACCCGAAGGTCGTCTACCACAAGGACGGCATCGGCACCCACTGCTTCCGCCCCGCGAACTCCAACGACGAGCCGCCCGAGAACCACCAGCACACCTGGCAGTTCCCGAGCCTCGTCGGCTGGAACGGCTACCCCGCGGGCATCCGCGAGAAGCTCAGCCAGGCCGACTTCGGCAGTGCGGTCTTCGGTCTCAAGGACGCGAACTTCGCCGCGCACCTGGCCAAGGCGAAGCCGGCCGGCATCCCCTTCGACCCGTACGCCTGAGTCGGTCGCCCTTCCCCTCGCCGCCGACTGATCACGAAGGGATGAACATGCCGCGATGCCGCCCCGCCGCCGACGCCGGGGCGGCACGCTACTGACGTGCGAAAAGAAGACAAACAGGTCGTTCCCGGGCAGCGGGACGCCGCACAGGGAACCGGGCCCGGCCGAACCGGACACCGACCGGCCGCCGCCACCCGTCCCACGTACCGGCCCTCCTCCACCTCCCGATCCTCAGACCGGCTTCCCTCCGCCTCCCGGCCCCGATACCGGCTTCCCTCCGTCTCCCTGACCCGCTCCGCCGAGGAACGCTTCCGCTACTGGTTCGACACCACCCTCACCCGTGGCATCGCCGCGCTCTGCGGCTGGCTGGCCCTCGCCTGCCTGGCGCTCGTCGTCCCCGTCAGCGCCGTCCTCGCCTGGACCGACCAGCACACCCCCGCCTCCCTCGGGGCAAGGATCGCGGCGGTGTGGCGCAACACCGGACAGACCATGCGCCTGGGCGGCGAGGTCGGCCCACCGCTGCGCGTCGGCCTGTCCGTACTCCTCGCCCTCATCGCGCTCTTCTACGTCTCCACCCTGGTCAGCCTCATCACCACCGGCCTCACCGACCGCCTCATCGCCCTCAACCGAGGTCACGCCAGGATCCTGGAGAGCGGACACACCGTCGTACTCGGCTGGTCCGAACAGATCCCCACCGTCGTCTCCGAACTGGTCGCCGCCCGCACCGACCGGCGCCGCCGCGTCATCGCGGTCCTCGCCGACCGCGACAAACCAGCCATGGACGAGGACCTCCACGCGACCGTCGGCGCCACGGGCCGCACCAGGATCGTCTGCCGCAGCGGTCGCCCCACCGATCCCGCCGCACTCGCGCGCGTGAGCCCTGCGACCGCGCACTGCGTCCTCGTCCTGCCCCGCGACGACCCCCGCGACGACACGGAGGTCGTCAAGACCCTGCTCTCCCTCTCGGCAACCGTGGGGGAGGCGGATCCCGTGCGCGTCGTCGCCGCCGTACGCGACGACCGCTACCTCACCGCGGCCCGGCTGGCCGGCGGCTCCCGGGCCACCGTCCTCGACATGGACGACATCGCCGCCCGCCTCCTCGTCGACTGCGCACGACAACCCGGCCTCTCCCTCGTGCACCAGGAGCTCCTCGACTTCGCCGGGCACGAGTTCCACACCGTCCGGGAACCGGGGCTGTCGGGCCGCACCTTCGACGAGGCCGCCCGCGCCTGCCCCGTATCGACCGCCGTCGGCATCGTCCGCGGCGACGGCACCCTCACGCTCAACCCGCTCCGCTCCACGCGGATCCACGCCGACGACACCCTTCTCGTGATCGCCGAGGACGAACGGTCGACCCGCTTCTCCGCCACCCCCACCCCGTACGACCCGACGTCGCTCACGCACACACCGTCCGGGACCCCCGCACTGCCCGAACGCGTCCTCCTGCTCGGCTGGAACCGCCGGGCACCGCGGATCGCCGCCCAGTTGGCGAGCCGCACACCGCCCGGCTCGGCCCTCGACGTGGTCGCGGAGCCGCGCACCGCCACCCTCACCGGCATCCGCTCCGTCACCGAAGCGGTCGGCGCACACATGACGGTCCTTCACCGGCCCGGCGATCCCACTTTGCGCGCGACCACGGACGCGCTGGACCTCGCCGGATACGACGCAGTGATCGTGCTCGGCCCCGACCGCCGGCCCGGGCACGCCGACCCGGACGACCGGACGCTCGTCACCCTCCTCCACCTGCGGGCCGGAGAACGGGCGGGCGGCCGGCGCGTCCCCGTCGTCACCGAGATGACCGACGACCGCAACCGGCTCATCGCACCGCCGGGCCCCGGCGCGGACTTCGTCGTCAGCGGCAGGCTCATCGGACTCCTGATGACCCAGATCTCCCAGAACCCCCACCTCACCGCCGTGTTCGAGGAACTCCTCGGCGCGGACGGCAACACCCTCCACCTCCACCCGGCGGACCACTACGTCAGGACCGGCCGCGCCACCTCCTTCGCCTCCGTCGCCGCCTCGGCGGCCCGCCAGGGCGCCTGCGCCATCGGCTACCGCTCCGACAGCCGTGCCACCACCGCCCCCGACCACGGTCTGCGCCTCAACCCGCCGAAGGCCCACGTCCGTCACTGGCACCCGGACGACCAGGTCGTCGTGATCGCGCGGCAGCGCGTCTGACGCCACGGCAACCTTCCCCGCCGCGGCGGCGACTACGGGGTGCCCGCCCGTTCCGGTGCGGGCGGCACCCCCCACGTACGGAAGGAAGCACGACGTGAGCGAGACCCGCAGCAAGGCGAGGCACCGCAGGCGCGGAAAGGCCCTGGTGATCGGTGCCCCGGCCGTCCTCGCGGCGGCCGGGGTCCTGGCCTACGGGACGGCCTTCGACCTCTTCGGCGCGGACGCGCGACCCCAGGCGGGTGCCGCGGCGGCACCGCAGTGGGCGCGTGCCGTCGCCGACGGCTTCGCGTCGGTCGACGCGCTCGGCCAGAAGGGCACGTACGGCGGACGCGACGGCGCGACCGTCACCGTACGCAACCTCGCCGACCTCGAGAAGTACGCCACGGCGCCGGAGCCGTACGTCATCGTCGTGGCCGGGACGATCACGATGAACCCCGTGGGCAAGGAGATCAAGGTCGCCTCCGACAAGACGATCGTCGGCTCGGGCACCTCGGGCCACATCGTCGGCGGCGGTTTCTTCCTCGGCCCCGGCGTCCACAACGTCATCATCCGGAACCTGACGATCAGAGACGCGTACCAGGGCGTCTGGAACGACAAGGAGCACGACTTCGACGCCGTCCAGATGGACGGCGCACACCACGTGTGGATCGACCACAACGACCTGCGGCACATGGCCGACGGGCTCATCGACAGCCGCAAGGACACCACCTACGTCACGGTCTCCTGGAACCGGCTGAGCAACAACAACAAGACCTTCGGCATCGGCTGGACGGAGAACGTCACGGCCGACCTCACCCTCCACCACAACTGGTTCCGCGAGACCGAACAGCGCAACCCGTCCACCGACAACGTCGCCCACGCGCACCTCTACAACAACTACCTCCAGGACGACCCCGGCACCGCCATCACCTCGTCCTACGGCAACTACGCCCGCGGAAAGACCCGCATGCTCCTGGAGAACAGCTACTTCCAGGGCATGAACAACCCGGTCATCAAGGACGCGGGCGCCTCCCTCGTCCAGCGGGGCAACATCTTCTCCGGCACCGGCGGCCGCAACGAGAGCGGCGGCACGGCCTTCGACCCGAGGACGTACTACCCCTACACCCCGGACCCGGCGGCCGACGTGCCCGCCCTCCTCAAGTCCGGTGCGGGACCCCGCAGTTCCCTCGGCACCGTCGCGACGGCCGCGGCCTCGGCCACGACCCTGACCGTCGCCAAGGACGGCAGCGGCCAGTACACGAGCGTCCAGCGGGCCGTCGACGCCGTACCGGCCGGCAACACCTCCCGCGTCGTGATCCGCGTCAAACCCGGCGTCTACCGCGAGACCGTCAAGGTGCCGTCGAACAAGCCCCACGTCACGATCGAAGGCACCGGCGCCAGCCGCAAGGACACCCTGATCGTCGAGGGCCACGCCTCCGGCACGCCCAGGCCGGACGGCTCGGGCACGTACGGCACCGGCGGCAGCGCCACCGTCGCCGTCGAGGCCGACGACTTCCAGGCCCGCGACCTGAGCATCTCCAACGACTTCGACGAGGCCCGGAACCAGAACATCAGCGGACACCAGGCGGTGGCCCTGCGCACCGCCGCCGACCGGATCCTCCTCGACGGCCTCATCGTGAGCGGCGACCAGGACACCCTGCTCCTCGACACCGCCGCCCGGGACAGGACCGGCCGCGTGTACCTCACGAACTCCTACGTCATCGGCAACGTCGACTTCGTCTTCGGGCGGGCCACGGCCGTCATCGACCGGTCCGTCCTCACCTTGAAGAAGCGCTGGGACGGCAGCTCCGCCGGATACGTCACGGCGCCGAGCACCCCCGCCGGACGCGACGGCTTCCTCATCACCCGCTCCACGGTGAACGGCGACGTCACCGCCGGAAGCTTCTTCCTCGGACGCCCCTGGCACGCGGGCGGCGACGCGACGCTCGACCCCCAGACCACGGTCCGCGACAGCACGCTCAGCGCCGCCGTCAGGGCCACGCCCTGGACGGACATGGGCGGCTTCTCCTGGAAGGGCGACCGCTTCGCCGAGTACCGCAACACCGGCCCCGGCGCCGGACCCGCCGGAAGCGAGCGGCCGCACCTGACGGACGCCCAGGCCACCGCCCAGGACACCGCGCACTGGCTCGGCGACTGGACCCCCATGGCGGGCTGACAGGCCGTCGGCCTTTCGCAGACCGTACGTCAGCCCATCGCGGGGCCGTGATTCGGCTCCTCGCGGGCCGTACGTCAGTCCTTCACAGTTCTATACGTCAGCCCCTCAGGGGCCGTACGTCAGCCCTTCGAGCCCCGTACGGAAGGCTTGCGCGCCTCGATCAGGGTCCGCGCGGAGTGGGCCACGAACGGCCCCTCCGCGCGGATCCGCGCGTCAAGTTCGCGCAACCGGGGCAGCTGCCCCTCGACCGTGAACCCCGGCACGATCCAGATCACCTTGCGCAGGAACCAGACGACCGCGCCGATGTCGTGGAACTCCATGCGCAGCCGCTCGGTGCGCACGTCCACCACATCCAGCCCGGCCGCACGCGCCCCGGCGGCCTCGTCGTCGGGGTGACGCCCCCGGGCCGCCTCGGGCTGCGGCCCGAGGAACCACTCGACGAGCTCCCACACACTGGCGGGGCCGACGTGCTGGGCGAAGTAGGTGCCGCCCGGTCGCAGGACGCGGGCGATCTCCGCCCACCACACGGTTGCCGGATGCCGGCTGGTGACGAGGTCGAACGCGGCGTCACCGAACGGCAGCGGCGGCTCGTCGGGATCCGCGACGACGACCACGCCCCGGGGGTGGAGCCGCGCGGTGGCCCGGGCGATGTTCGGCGGCCACGACTCGGTCGCCGCCATCGTCGGCGGGAGCACCGGGACCCCGCCCAGGACCTCCCCGCCGCCCGTCTGGATGTCGAGTCCGGCCGAGGCGGTCGCCAGCCGCTCGCCGAGGAGCCGGTGGTAGCCCCAGGAGGGCCGCTCCTCGCTCGCCCGTCCGTCGAGCCAGGAGAAGTCCCAGCCGTCGACCGAGGCCGCGGAGGCTTCCGCGACGAGCTCTTCGAAGGTGCGTGTCATCCGCTCATGATCGCGGAGCCGCCGGGGCACCGCACCCCTGTTTCGACCCGCCCCTCCGGGCTGGCGACAATGACCCGCATGGACGAGGACCACCGGGCCGCGCGGACCGAGCTCCTGGCCGGGCTGCGGCTCGACCGGGTGGCCGCGGGGGCGGCCGCGACCGTCGGCGAGCTGCCCGCTTACCGGGTCCTGGACGAGGGGGAGACGGTCCGGGAACTCCTGGTCGTCATGGAGACGGCGCTCGCCGCACTGGCGGAGGGCCGCGCGCCCTCGGAGCGGGAGCGCGCGGAGTTCACGGACTTCGGTGCCCGCCGGGCCGACCAGGGCGTCCCCCTCGAACCGCTCCTGGAGGCCTTCCGCCTCACCTCCCGCCACGCCTTCGACGCCCTGTACGCGGCGGCCGGCCGGTACGGCGAGTCCGCCGTCGCCCTCGCGCTGACCCGGGACTTCTGGCTCTGCTGCGACCATGTGTCGGCGGCGGTCGTCGACGGCCACCGGCGGCGCGAGACGCAGCGGCTGCGGGGCGGCCGGGAACAGCGCGCTCTGCTGCTCGGCCAGTTGCTGAGCGGTGAACTTCCGCCCGAGTCGCTGCCGACGACCACCCGGCTCCTCGGCCTGCACCCGGGCGAGGACTACCTCGCCTTCCACCTCGCCCCCGTCCCCACGCAGGAGGTGGCTGCCGTCGAAGGCATGCTGCGCGAGCAGGTGGCCGCGCTGCTCGTCGAACCCGCGGGCGGGAGCTTCGCCAGTCTCGCCGAACCCGAGGCCGGTCGAGTCGGCGGTCTCGCCGATCCCGAGGCCGGCCGAGTCAACGCCGGTCTCGCCGAACCCGAGGCCGGGCGCTTCGCCGGTCTCGCCGAGTCCGGAAAGCTCTCCTCTCTGCGCCTGCCGGTCGGCCTCGGCCCCGCCCTGCCGCCGGCCCGCGCGCACGAGTCCTACCGCCGGGCCCGCCGGGCCGCTGAACTCGCCGCAGCGTTCGGACTCCGCCGCCCGGTGGCCGACGGCGAGCTTCCGCTGCACGCCGCCGTCCTCGCCCTCCCGGCACCGGTGAACAGCTCGTGATCCGCTGCTTCGGCCACACGAGCGGAAGCCGCCGCGCGACCCTCGTCCGCACCCTGGACGCCTACCTCAGGGCCGACGCGAACGCCGAAGCGGCGGCGGCCGCCCTGTACGTCCACCCGAACACGCTCCGGTACCGGCTGCGTACCTTCACCCGGGTCACGGGGCTCGACCTCGGCCGGGCCGAGGACACGATGCAGGTCTGGTGGGCACTGCGGCACCTGGAGGCGGCGGCGGCCGGGCCCGGGGGAGCGGCCGGCCGCGGAGGGGCACCCGGCTGACGCCCTTGCGCCACCGGCGTACTTGTCGGGTGCGACAAATCCGGGCCTCCCCTTCTTGGGGCCCGCTCCATGGCCACGCGCGCGCGTGAAGGGCACGGTGGTGGAGACCAGCGGGCGAGCCGAGCGCCCCGACGAGGCCCCGGAAGGGACGACGCCCCATGCCCCAGAAGTACGGCGACTACCAGACCGAGATCTATTTCAACGGGCTCTTCGGCGTCACCCCCACCCTGCCGATGACCTTCGCCGAACTGGAGACGAAGGCGAGGGCGGCCCTGCCGCCCTCGCTCTGGTCGTACGTGGCCGGCGGCGCGGGCGACGAGTACACCCAGGAGGCCAACGCCGCGGCCTTCCGGCAGTGGGGGCTCGTGCCGCGCATGATGGTCGGCGCCGCCGAACGCGACCTGTCCGTCGATCTCTTCGGCCTGAAGCTGCCGTCCCCGCTCTTCATGGCGCCCGTCGGAGTGATCGGGCTCTGCGCCCAGGACGGGCACGGCGACCTCGCGACGGCCCGTGCCGCCGCCCGTACCGGCGTACCCATGATCGCCTCCACGCTCACCGTCGACCCCATGGAACAGGTCGCCACCGCGTACGGGGACACCCCCGGCTTCTTCCAGCTGTACACCCCCACCGACCGCGCCCTCGCGGAGAGCCTGGTCCACCGGGCCGAGGCGGCCGGCTTCCGGGGCATCGTCGTCACCCTCGACACCTGGATCACCGGCTGGCGCCCCCGCGACCTCGCCGCCAGCAACTTCCCGCAGCTGCGCGGACACTGCCTGGCCAACTACACCTCCGACCCCGTCTTCCGGGCCCGCCTCGCCAAGGCCCCCGAGGAGGACCCGCGCGCCGCCGTCGTGGAATGGGCGGGGATCTTCGGCAAGCCGCTCGTCTGGGACGACCTCGCCTGGCTGCGCTCCCTCACCGACCTGCCGATCCTCCTCAAGGGCATCTGCCACCCCGAGGACGTCCGCCGCGCCCGGGACGGCGGCGTCGACGGCATCTACTGCTCCAACCACGGCGGACGCCAGGCGAACGGCGGTCTGCCCGCCCTCGACGCCCTTCCCGGCGTGGTCGCCGCCGCCGAGGGCCTGCCCGTGCTCTTCGACTCCGGCGTGCGGACCGGCGCCGACATCGTGAAGGCCCTCGCCCTCGGTGCCACGGCGGTCGGCGTCGGCCGCCCGTACGCGTACGGCCTCGCCCTCGGCGGTGAGGACGGCGTCGTCCACGTCCTGCGCTCGCTCCTCGCCGAGACCGACCTGATCATGGCCGTCGACGGCTACCCGACCCTGGCCGACCTCCGTGCGGAGGGAGCCCTGCGGCCCGTCACGACGTACGGCGCGCCCGGGCCGCGAGGGAGGTGACGCGGCGGCGCCGCTCCTCACGCGCCCGCGTGTGCCGGTCCAGCTCCTCCATGAGACGGCGACCGCGGTGATCCGGATCGAGCTCGTCGAGGACCCGGTCGATCTCGGCGAGCAGCGCGCCGTAGAACTGCCAGCGCTCCGGATCGTGCGCCGCCTCGCTCCACAGCAGCCCGGCGGCGTGGTCACGGGAGGCGCGGGCCGCGCCGAGCTCCTCGCCGAGCCGCACCTCCGCCGTCTCCGCGCCCGCGCTCGAATGCGAGGTGACCAGGTCGGCGAAGCTCACGAGGGTGTCCGCGAGGTGCCGAAGCGTCTCCCTCAGGGCGAGTCCCGTCTCCCGTCGTACGAGCGCGGCGCCGCGCTGTTCCTTCGCGAGGTCCGTCAGGGAGCGGCTGAGGACGCGCAGCACGACGGCGCAGATCTCCAGGGTGTCGAGGCCCGTGCGCAGCACGATCCGGTGCAGCAGCCCCTCCTTGACCCGCGGGTTGAGACGGAGGCTGTCCTCCGCCTGCCGGAGCGCCGCGTCGACGTCGGCGACGTCGTTGTCGAGGCGCCGCGCCTCGTGCAGCCGCGCCGCGGCCCGCTCCACGGGAGCGGGCGAGGCGGCGTCCGGGACGGTGGTCGGTTCGGGCCGGACGTCGGGGTCGGCTAGTTCCTCGCCGATGTCCAGGAGCAGCCGGCGCATCCGCCGGGCCAGGTCCACGATCGAGTCCCCGGCGGTGTCCACCCAGACCGGTGGGACGAGCACCACGTTGAAGAGCAGGCCCACGACCGCGCCGATCAGCGTCTCCAGGACGCGGTCCCACGCCGTGTCGGCGACCTGGGTGACACCGAGGACCAGCATCGCGCTGATCGCCACCTCGGGGACGAACTCCTCGACCCGGACGAAGCGGCCCACCACCAGCGACGCCAGGATGACCAGCGCGAGGCTCCACCAGGTGAGGCCGACGAGCGCGCTGAACGCGATCGCGATGAGCACGCCCACCACGACGGAGTTCACCCGCCGGAGGCTCGTCGTGAGCGTCGAGTACAACGTCACCTGGACGACGAGCAGCGCGGTGAGCGGCGCGGTCAGCGGCGCCGGTTCGGCACTGAGCTGGAGGGCGACGACGTACGAGAGCGTCGCCGCGGCGGTGGAACGCAGCGACTGCACCACGAACGGGTCCCGGCCCCAGCGCCGCCACCACCTCCATCGGCGCCAGGGGCGCGGAAGGACGTGCGGGACGGAGCGGTGCGGCGGCATGGCGTACTCCTCCTCCGGTGGTCGGCGGACCTGCCCGCCGGTGGTCGGTGGGCCCGCCCTCCGTCGGGCGAGGACCTGTGGGCGCCTGCCCGTCCCGACGCCGTCGAATCGCGATGCTCCGTGGTGCAGCCCGCCGTGGCGCGCCGACGCGCCGGAGACTCCGGCGAATGCTCGCATCCGGCGTCCGGCGTCCGGCGTCCGGCGTCCGGCGAGCGGCTCAGTCCAGGACGTCGGGGTCCGGTCCGGTGCGCAGCCCACAGTCGAGGCCCGCGATCGCCCGCATGTCCTCGGCGGAGAGGGTGAAGTCGAAGACGTCGATGTTCTCCCGGATACGGGCGGGGGTGACGGACTTCGGGATGACGACGTTCCCGAGCTGGAGGTGCCAGCGCAGCACCACCTGCGCGGCGGACTTCCCGCATGAGGGTCTCCCGGTGCGGGGGGCGTACGGACATCCCGTATTCGTTAAACGGTGATTTAAGGAATCATCCGTGGCGCGGTCAAGACCCCAGCCTGTATCTTTTGGTTTCGATTTAGCTCATGAGACGGTGGAGGGGCCCGATGGCGCGGAACAAGGACCAGGAGGCCCGGCGCGCACAGCTGGGCGAGGCGGCGGCACGGGCCCTGCTCAACCGGGGGCTCGCAGGACTCCGGCTGAGGGACGTCGCCGAGGAGGCCGGGGTGACGCCGGCAGCCGTCCTGTACTACTACGAGGACCTCGACGCCCTGATGTACGAGACCTTCCAGCAGGCCATGGAACGGTTCTGCCAGGAGCGCGAGGCGGCCGCCGAGCGGCACCCCGACGCCCGCGAGCGACTGGCGACCTGCATCGCGTCCGGCGTGGCGTCGGGCCCCCAGGACCGGCTGCCCCGACTGCTGTTCGAGTACTGGCCCCGCACGCTCCGCGACCCGAAGGCCGCCGCCCTCGACAGCGTCCTGACCGAACGCCAGATCGGCGTCTACCAGGGGATCCTCGTCCTCGGCGAGGCCCAGGGCCACTTCACCCTGACGGACCCGGCCCGTCTCGTCGCCGCCAACTTCGTGGCGATGGAGGACGGCTACCAGATGGACGTGCTCGCCGGCCGCCGCTCACCCCGGGAAGTGATCACCGCCCTGCACTCCTACGCCCGCGCCGCGACCGGGTACCTGCCGGAGTCGGTTTAGGGCCTGTCCGGCGGATCGGCGTCGGACACCCGCTGGGGGCGCCGGCCGGATCCTTCCAAACCTCGTGCCCGGGGCGGCTTGTGTCGTTGCCGCCCGGTTGCGCATCACGTGCGCCGTTCGTGCGCTCTGGTAGCCCCGTTCCCGGTACGTGAGGCTTGCGACGTCCGTCGTACGGACGGCCAGCAGCCCAGTCGAGAGGAACGGGTGCACGTGACCCAGGACAACCCCTTCGCCAACGGATCGTCCGAGGAATTCCCCGGCTTCCCGGGCATCACGGCGGGCCTCACCGCCGCCGAGGCCTCCCGCGTCGCCGGCCGCGGCCTCTGGGCCTCCGGCGGAACCGTCGACCCCGACGTCGTCCGGTTCGCCCAGACCCTGACCACCGCCCTCCTGAACGGAAACGGTGGCGAGGGTGGCTCCGAGGCCCTGCTCCCCGCGGCGCTGTCCGCACACGTAGAGGAAGTACGCGGCCTGGCCCTCCCCGCGTACCACCGCATCGAGGCCACGGACGGCATCCGCCTCTCCGCCCTCAGCCTCCGGCAGCTCGGCCCCGGCCCGCACCCGCTGGTGGTCGTCCCGGCCGGCTGGACCCCCTTCGGCTGGCCGCTGTTCCTCTGGTCGTACCTCGCCCTCGCGCGCAGGGGCTACCACGTCCTCGCCTACACGCCCCGCGGCCTCGGCATCCCCGGACTGCCCTCCACCTCCGAGGGCTTCGTCGACGTCGCGGGACCCCACGACTGGGCCGACGGCTCCGCCGTCATCGACTTCGCGACCGAGCACCTCGCCCCGAGCGTGATCGGCTTCCTCGGCGAGTCCTACGGCTCCGGCATCAGCCAGCTCGTCGCCGCCCACGACGACCGCGTCGCCGCCGTCGTCGCCCTCAGCACCTGGGGCAACCTCGCCACCAGCCTGTACGACCACGACACCCGCCACCTCGCGGCCGTGAAAGCCCTCCTGGCGCTCACCGGCGGCCCGGTGGAGACCAAGTTCGACGAGGCGAACCAGGAGGTCCTGGCCGACTTCCTGGCCGACCGGAACCTCGAAAGGGTCGTCGAGTGGGGCCGGCTGCGCGCCCCCGAGTCGTACCTCCACCTCACCAACGACAACGAGACCCCCACCTTCCTCTCCAACACCTGGCACGAGGGGCTCTTCGCCGTCAACCAGCTCCTGGACACCTTCGAGGGCCTGGAGGTCCCCAAGCGGCTCAACCTCTGGATCGGCGACCACGCCGCGCCCGAGGGCCCGGGGCTCATCGGCACGGAACCGGGCAAGGCCAACCTCCCCATGGCCGAGGCGTACGCCTGGCTCGACCACCACCTCAAGGGCGAACACAACGGGGTGGAGGACTGGGAACAGGTCTGCGGCCAGGTGATGTTCACCTATGTCACCGAACCCGTCACCGACCCCGGCACCGGCGAGCCGACCGGCGAGAACCGGATCGTCGAAGAGGCGTTCCGCGAGAGCCGCGCCGACTGGAGCCGGGTCACCACCGGCGTCGAGGTCTTCGGCCTCACCGGCGACGGCGCGGGCGGCACCGACGGCCTGCTGCTCCCCGCGGGCGAGACGACGGCTCCGTCCGAGGTCACCGGCTGGCGCCGCGCGTTCCTCGCGGGCGTGGACACCGAGGCCACCGTCATGGACGCGCTCATGAAGACCGGCCAGGCGGAACGGGCCGGCAACCCCAAGACCTACGACACCCGCAAGATCGACCGGCGGCACGCCCTCGCCTGGACCACCGCACCCCTCACCGCCCCGGAAGGGAGGGGAACGGCCGGCCGCCGGATCCGGGGCATCCCGCGGCTGCGCCTCACGGTGCGCTCCACGGCCGCCTCCGCCTGCCTCGTCGCCCACCTCTTCGACGTCGCCGAGGACGACACGGCCCGGATCATCACCCACGAGCCGCTCAACGTGTACGGGCTGACGCCCGACCAGGACCGCACCGTGACGTGGCGGCTCCAGGCCGCCGCGTACGACATCGCCGCCGGGCACCGGCTGATGCTGGTCGTCGACAGCAAGGACCCGCTGTACGGGGACGCCTCCGTCACCTGGACGCAGACCGTCGTCACCTCCCCGGACGGCGCGCAGGCCTTCCTGGAACTGCCCCTGGGCTGAGGGCCGTACGGCGCGGTCGGGCACCCGGGTTCCCCGGGTGCCCGACCGCGCGGTGTCACCCGACCGGCGCGAGCCCCAGATGCTCCCGGAGCGTCGTCCCCGTGTACGCCGTCCGGTACGCGCCCCGTTCCTGGAGCTCCGGCACGAGCAGCTCGACGATGTCGTCGAGTCCGTCCGGCACCAGGTACGGCGAGATGTTGAAGCCGTCGACGGCCCCGTGCCGGGCGAACCGGACGAACTTCTCGGCCAGACCCGCCGGGGTGCCGACGTGCCCGCGCTGCGGACCGAGCTCGATGACCGTCTCGCGCAGCGACCAGCCGTTGGCCCCGGCCTTCGCCCGCCACTCGGCCACCACCTCCCGCGGGTCGTCCACCCACCGGGTCCCGAACCTCCCCTTGTCCTGCGCGACCACCGGATCCTCGGCCGGCAGCGGCCCGTCCGCGTCCCGACCGGACAGGTCGAAGCCCCACAGCCGGCTCGCGATGCCGAGGGCCACCGCGGGCGTGACCTGTTCGAGCCGGACCCAGCGGGCCTTCTCCTCCGCCTCCTTCTCGGTGGCCCCGATGACGATCTCCGTGCCCGGCAGGATCCGCAGGGCGTCCTCGGGCCGCCCGGCCGCCCGCAGCCGGCCCCGGACGTCCTCGGCGAAGGCCAGCGCGTCGTCGAAGTCCGTACCGTGTGCGGAGAAGACCACGTCCGCGTTGCGGGCCGCGAAGTCCCGGCCCTCGGCCGAGTCGCCCGCCTGGAAGATCACCGGATGCCCCTGCGCGCTGCGCGGCAGCGTCGGCGCCAGATCGACGTCGAAGTGGCCGGTCCGCGACCGTACGCGGCCCACCGCACCCGGCACCGACCAGGAGCGGGCGTCGGCGGACCCTGCGACCGCGCCCTCGGCCCAGCCGTTCCACACGGCGCGCGCGACGGACAGGAACTCCTCGGCGCGCCGGTAGCGGTCGGCGTGGTCGAGGAAGCCGCCCCGGCGGAAGTTCTCGCCGGTCCAGGCGTTGTGGGTGGTGACCACGTTCCAGCCGGCCCGCCCGCCCGAGAGCAGGTCGAGACCGGCGAGCCGGCGGGCGAGGTCGCCCGGCTCGTTGAAGGTGGTGTTGGACGTGGAGACCAGCCCGATCCGCTCGGTCGCGGCGGCGAGCGCCGACAGCTGCGTGATCGAGTCCGGGCGGCCGGCGACGTCCAGCTCGTGGATGCCGCCCTCCGACTCGCGCAGCCGCAGGCCGTCCCCGAGGAAGAACGCGTCGAAGAGCCCGCGCTCGGCGGTCCTCGCCACCCGCAGGAAGGACGCCGGATCGATCTGGGAGCCGCTGGACGGGTCCGACCAGATCGTCCAGTGGTTGACGCCCTGGAAGAACACCCCGAAGTGCAGCTGGGCGTCCGGGCGCGGCACGTCGTTCACATCGGCGCGGGTCATCGGCTCTCCTCCCGGACGCGCGCGGCGGCACCGTCGGTCGTGAAGCGGCTGAGGGGCCGGGGGAGGCCCAGGGAGGTGCGCAGGGTGGTGCCCGGCAGCGGGCGGGCGGCGAGGCGGCGCACGAACAGCTCGGGCAGCACGAGCCGGGAGAGCACCGCCAGGTCCTCGTCGAGGACGAGCGGTCGCAGCCGCACCCCGTCGACCCGGCCGCCGAGCTCCGCCAGCAGGTCCACCAGACCGGCCGCCGGGCCGGCGTACCGCAGCCGATCCGGGTCTGCCTCCCACGGGGCGTACCGCTCCAGGTCGGCGATGCGCTCCCGGGCCGTCTCGCCCGGGGTGTCGAGGGCGACCTCGATCTCGGCGAAGGCGAGCGGCGCGCCGGCGGCCTCGGCCGCCTCGGCCGCCTCGGTCGGCGTGGCTCCGCCGACCAGTGCCACATCCACGAGGCCGGCCGGGACGAGACCCGGCCGGGCGAGGACCACGGGCCGGCCCTGCGGCGGGCGCGGAACGATCGACGGGCCCTTCACGGAGTACGTCTCCCCCGTGAAGTCCACGGCGTGCAACCGCGACCGGTCCAGATAGCGGCTGGTCGCCACCGACCGGATCACCGCGTCGTCCTCCCACGAGTCCCACAGGTCCCGTACGACACGGAGGCCGTCACGGGCCTCGCGGGCGAGCGACTCGGCGCCCTCGACGGCCGGCCGCCCCCAGGCGCGCGCGGCGGCCGGATCCTCCTCGACGTCCACCACCCAGCCGGCCCGGCCCGCCGAGACGTGGTCGAGCGAGGCGAGCTGGGAGGAGACGTGGAACGGCTCGGCGTACGTGGTCGCCACGACCGGCGCCACACCGAGGACGCTCGTCGACGCGGCCACGAACGCGGCCCGTTCGACCGCGCCGATCCGGCCCACGGGACCGGAGTCGCTCCCGTCGCCCGGCGGCAGGATCGAGTCCTCCAGGGTGACCAGGGTGAACCCGGCGTTCTCGGCGGCGGCCGCCACCCGGGCGAGCCGACGCGGGGTCAGCAGTTCGCCGGGGGAGTGCGCGGCACGGCGCCACGCGGCCGGATGGGCACCGTCGCCGTCGATCTCGACGGCCAGGTGCAGGGCAGGGCGGGGCATGGGAGTCCTTCCGAACGACAGGGACGCGCGACGGCACGGCAGCGGTGCGGGGCACGGCTGCCCGGGGCCGGGCGACGGGACGTCACGGGACGCGCGGACCCACGCGGGGCGGGGTCAGGCGCGAGGGGAAGGACAGATGGCCGAGGAGGTGCGGCAGAGGTCGACGTGCCGGCGGCAGACGAGGCGGGCACGCGAACGGGCGGGGACGTGCGCCGTGGTGATCGCTGCGAGCACGTGCGCCTCCCCCCGGTTCCGGTCCCGTCCACGTGCGCGGACGGCGACACCTCACCATAGGCAGGCGGCCTTCCGCACTGTCAAGGTCGTCCCGACGGCCGGGACGTCAGGACGGGGCGGGGGGAGCGGAGTTGGGGCCGACAGCCCAGCTCGGCCGGGTCCCGTGTCAGACCCTGGGCTGACCGAAGGTGGGCCCGTGGACGGACGCGCGGGGTTGCCGCCGGCGCCTAGCGTTCCCGCATGATCCGATTCACCAGGGCGGCCGCGGCCGCCGTTCTCGTCTGTTCCCTCGCCTTACCGGCCGGTGTCGCCACGGCGGCGGCCGGCCCGCACACGGCGACCGCCGGCACCGCCTCCTCCGTGGCGCCCCCGCAGGCGGCACGCCCCGCGACGCTGCCGGCCCCCACCGGGCCGTACGCCGTCGGCAGCGCGGTCCTGCCGCTGGTCGACCACGCCCGTACCGACCCCTGGGTGCCCACCGCCGACGGCCGCGCGCTCATGGTCACGCTGCACTACCCGGCCGCCCACCCCGGCGGCGGCCGCCCCGCCCCGTACGCCACCCGGGAGGAGGCGCGGCTGCTCGCCGAACAGCTGTCGCCCGACGTCTCCGGCGACGTGCTCGCCCGCACGCGCACCCACAGCAGGACCGACGTCCGGCCCGCGCCCGGCCGGCACCCCCTGGTGCTGCTCTCGCCGGGCTTCAGCGTCTCCCGCTGGACGCTCACGCATCTCGCCGAGGACCTCGCCTCACGCGGCTACGTCGTCGCCTCCGTCGACCACGCCTACGAGTCGTACGGCATCAGCCTCCCCGGCGGCCGCACCCTCACCTGCGTCGCCTGCACGGCCCTCGACGAGGGCGGCGTGCACGGCAGTGTGGTCACGTCGACCCGCGCCGCCGACATGCGGTACGTCCTGGACCGGCTCACCGGACCCGCGTCCGTCCGGCCGTACGCCGACATGATCGACGCGCGCCGCGTCGGCATGGCCGGCCACTCCATCGGCGGGGCGAGCGCGGCCACCGCGATGGCGGCCGACCCGCGCATCGACGCCGGGATCAACATGGACGGCTCCTTCTGGGAGGACCTCCCGGCGGAGGGCCTGCGGGGCCGCCCGTTCCTGATGCTCGGGACCCACGACATGCATCAGCCGGGCGGGCGAGACACCAGCTGGGACCGGACGTGGACCGCGCTCGACGGCTGGAAGCGCTGGATCACGGTCGCCGGATCCGAGCACTTCACCTTCTCCGACGGCCCCGTGATCACCCGTCACTTCGGCCTGCCCCAGCCGGAGCTGCCCACCGACCGGGCCGTCGCCGTCACCCGGACCTACGTCGCGGCCTTCTTCGACCAGCACCTGCGCGGCATCCCGCGCCCGGTCCTGGACGGCCCGACGCCCGCGAACCCGGAGGTCCACTTCCAGCACCGCTGAGACACACCCGGACGGGGGTCAGGCGCGGTACGGGGTGTTCGCCTCCGCCCAGTCGGCCAGTGCCCGCGCGCACTCGGCGACCGATTCGCGCCAGGTGCGCGCGGCACCGTCACCGGCCTCGTCGCTGACGTGCTTCACGATGCGCAGCGGCACCCCGGCCAGCTCCGCGGCCGTCGCGAGCGCGTACCCCTCCATGTCGACCAGCGGCGCCCGCTCCGCGAGCCGGGCCCGGGCCGCCTCGTCCGAGATGAAGGCGTCCCCGGTGGCCAGGACCACGTCACCGCCGTCCGGCAGCGTCAGCGGCGCGCCGTACGTCTCGCCCGTCAGCGTCGCGAGGAGGCCGCCGTCGAGGTCGTGCTGGAGCACCGTGCCGACGATGTGCGTCCCGGTCCAGCCCGGCCGCAACGCCCCGGCGGTCCCCAGGTTCACGATCCCGGACGGCCGAGGGCCCCGGGCGAGGACGGTCGCGAGCGCGGTGGCCGCGTTCACCTTGCCCATGCCGGTGAGCAGGACGGGCAGCTCCGTGTCGAGGAACTGCGCCTCCTCCTTGACGGCGAGGACGAGCAGGGGACGGTCGGCCGTGATCTCTCCCAAGAGTTCCATGGAGGCCACGCTAGTTCGAGGGCCCGCCTGTCGTACAACCGGGCGGGAGTCGGCCCAGGTACGGCGCGGGGCTCAGCCCAGTGACTGTCCTTGCTCCGCCAGCGCCTCGCCCAGCACGCGCAGGGCCTTCGGGCCCACGCCGTGCAGGGCGGCGAGCTCGGACGCGGGTACGTCGGCGAGCTGGGCGAGCCGCGTGTACCCGGCCGCGACGAGCGCGCGGGTCGCTGGCGCGCCGATGCCGCGCGGGAGGTCCGTCTCGGGTGCGTCCGATGCGTCTGCCATGGACCGATCGTGCCACGCGGGGGAGCGCGAGGCCGCTCGACGCCTCCCCGGGCCCGTTCTCACACCGGCAGCAGCCGCCCGATCAACGCCCCCAGCTGACGGGCGTTGCGGCACGGGCGCATCTCCACGAGTTCGGCGTAGGCGGGGGCCACCGAATCGCCCGTGCCCCACAGCGAGGGCTGCTCGGGATTGAGCCAGTGGACCCGGCGCGCGCGGGCCGCGACGAGCCGGAGCGCCGCGAGGTTCGGGTCGGCGCCGTTCGTGCGGGCGTCGCCGAGGACGAAGACCACCGTGCGCGGACCGATCGCCTCCGCGTACCGCTCGGCGAACTCCCCGAGTGCCGTCCCGTAGTCGCTCTGTCCGTGCCAGCCGGTCAGCTCCGCCTCCGCGAGGATGCGGTCGCCGAGCCCCGCCGGGTCCGCCGCGCCCCGCGCGATCAGCCCGGTCACCTCGTCCACCCTGTTGACGAAGGCGAAGACCCGCACCCGGCTGAACTGGTCGTGCAAGGCCTGCACGAGCAGCATCGTGAACTGCGCGAAACCGGCCACCGAACCCGACACGTCGCACAGCAGGACCAGCTCGGGACGACGGGGCCGACGCCGTCGCAGGACCGGGCGCACCGGCACGCCCCCGGTCGACAGCGACCCGCGGAGCGTCCGTCGCAGGTCGATCTCCCCGCGCGCCGCCCAGCGCCGCCGCGCCGCGAGCCGGGTGGCCAGCTTCCGCGCCAGCGGCCGTACGGTACGCCGCAACTCGTCCAGCTGCGCCCGCCCTGCCAGCAGGAAGTCCACGCTGTCCGCCGTCCCCGCGACCGCCCGGCGCGCGACCAGGTCACGGCCCTGCCGCTCGGCCACGCGCCGCCGGGCCTCGGTTCGCACGCGCTCCCGGAACGCCTCGATCCGCCGCCGGATCTCGTCGTCGAGCAGCCGCTCGGTGAACTCGGGGTCCCCGGCCGCCGCCCGCAGCCGGTCCCGCACCCGGGCGAGCAGCGTCTCGGGGCGCAGCCGGGAGAGCGTCTGGTACGAGGACCAGCCGTCCGACTCCGGTCCCGAGCCGAACCCGCCGAACCCGCCCACCGCCTCGGCGGCCAGCCGGTCGAGCGCGGCGCCGTCACCGGCGGTGAGGGCCTCCGCGAGCCGGTCCCGGAGCGCCGCGAGGTCCGCGGCGGTGTTCTCGTACGCCTCGGCCGATCCGGGAGCGCCGCCGAGCGGGAAGTAGAGGTCGAAGACCTGGTCGAACACCGTGCGCCGGCCCTCGCCGTGCAGCAACGTCGCCGCCAGCGCCTCCCTGACCCGCTCCCGGTCGGTGAAGCCGACCGCTTCGAGCGCGAGGCCCGCGTCCACGGTCTCCCCGGTGCCGATCCCGAACCCGTGCGCGCGCAGCGCCGCGACGAGCCCGGTGAGCCGCACCGCGGCCCCGGCCTTCGCAGCGGTCCCGGCTGCGTCTGTCACGCCCGCCGTGTCCGCGGTGCCCGCCGTGCCCGCTGCGTCCGCCGTGCCCGCCGTGCCCGCCGTGCCCGCCGTGCCCGCCGGGCCCGCCGTGCCCGCCGGGCTCACACCGCGTCCAGGTCGAGCTTGGCCGCCGCCTTCACGATGTCGTCCTGGTGCTTGAGGAGGACGCCGAGGGTCTCGCGTACGACCCGCTCGTCCAGCCGGTCCGCACCGAGCGCGAGGAGCGTGCGGGCCCAGTCGATCGTCTCCGACACGGACGGCACCTTGCGCAGGTCCATCGCCCGCAGCGCCCCCACGACCCGCACGACGGACGTGGCGAGCGCGGCGTCGAGGCCGGGCACCTTGAGGGTGACGATCCGGCGTTCCAGCTCCTCCTCGGGGAAACCGATGTGCAGGAAGAGGCAGCGCCGGCGCAGCGCCTCGGAGAGCTCGCGGCTCGCGTTCGACGTGAGCACGGTGAACGGCCGGCGCGTCGCCGTGATCGTGCCCAGCTCGGGCACGGTCACCTGGAAGTCGCTGAGCACCTCCAGGAGCAGCCCCTCCACCTCGACGTCGGCCTTGTCGGTCTCGTCGATGAGGAGCACCGTCGGCTGCTCGGAACGGATGGCGGTGAGCAGCGGCCGGGGGAGCAGGAACTCCTCGCCGAAGATGTCCGTGCGCGTCTCGTCCCAGGACTCGCCGCGCCCGGCGGTGATCCGCAGCAGCTGCTTGGCGTGGTTCCACTCGTACAGCGCGCGGGACTCGTCGACCCCCTCGTAGCACTGCAGCCGGACCAGGCGCGCCCCCGTGACCTCGGTGACGGCCTTGGCGAGCTCCGTCTTGCCGACGCCGGCAGGGCCCTCGACGAGCAGGGGCTTGCCCAGCCGGTCGGCGAGGAAGACGGTGGTGGCGACGGCCGGCGACGCCAGGTAGCCGGTCGTGGCGAGCCGTTCGGCGACGTCGTCGACGGAGGTGAAGAATCCGGTCGTCATGGCTGTCCCCCGGGGAAGCGGAATCTCGTACTGGCCAGTAGCCTCAGCTGTACTTGATCAGATCAGGCACCACCGCACAACCGTCCCGCGCGGGCTCCGTGCCGCGCGCGAGGCGGCGGGCGCTGGTGCAATGGGGGGGACCGGGTACGCCACCCGGAGGCCCGCACGGCGGTGGAGGTGTCGTGGCGGAACGGGACGAGGCCCTCCTGACCAGGGCACGGGCCCTGGAGCAGGCGATCGGCGAGATCGGCACGACGCTCGACGAGACGACCACCTGCCGTGAACTCGCGGCCTTTCTCGCCCGCCACCTGCACGCCTCCGTCACGGTCGACCTGCTCGACGATCCGGGAGGCCCGGTCCGGCGCGCGGCGTCGGCGGGAGCGGCGGACGGCGGTGTCCGCCGTGCGGCGTCGGCAAGAGCGGCGGACAGCGCTGGGGTCGGTGCCCCCGGTCCGGCCGGTCGCGGCGAGGACCTCGGCGGCAGTCACGACCCCAGCCTCGCCGTCCCCCTCGCCGTCCACGGCGAGGATCCCCTCGGGACGGCGATCGTCACGCGCCCCGGTGGCCCCGGCTTCTCGGCCGACGAGGTCGCGGTCCTCCGGCACACGGCCCGGCTCGCCGCCCGGCACCTCGGTCACGCCCGTCGCCTCGCCGCCACCGAGGACACCGCCCTGCACCTCCAGCGCGCCCTCGTCGCCGAACCCGGCCGGCCGCACCCCAACCTGGAGATCGCGGGCGGCTACCTCCCCGCGGGCCCCCGCGCCCTCGTCGGCGGCGACTGGTTCGAGACCGTACGGCTCCACTTCGGCCGCAGCCTCCTCGTGGTCGGCGACGTCATGGGCCACGGGCTCGACGCGGCCGTGGACATGAACGCCTACCGCACGGTGCTCCGCGAGGTCGCCGCGACCGATCTGCCGCCGCACCGGGTGTTGCGGCATCTCGACTCGGTGGTCGCCGAGGACGAGGCCCGCCGCCCCGCCACCTGTCTGCTCGTCCGGGTCGACCCGGCCCGTGGTGCCGCCACCTTCGCCAACGCCGGGCACATGCCGCCCGCCGTGTTCGGCGCGGACGGCTCCGCGGAGATCGTCGACCTTCCGGTGGGGCCACCGCTCGGCACCGGCGTCGGGGGCTACGAACCCACCACCCGCTCGCTCGCCCCGGGCGAGACCCTGCTGATCTTCACCGACGGTCTGGTCGAACGGCGCGGGGAGGACATCGACGTCTCGCTCGCCCGCCTCGCCGCGCTCCGGCTCACCGCGGGCTCCGGCCCCGAGCAGATCGTCGAGGAAGTGCTCCGTCGCCTCGACGCGCACCACGCGGAGGACGACGTGGCCGTCCTCGCGGCCCGCATCCGCGCCCGCCCGGGATCGTGACACAGAGTCACACGCTCCCCACGCGTCGCGGTGACGCACGGTCACACCGCCCCCGCCGACGACCTGTTTCACCCCTCGACGGGATTCTTCCGGCAGGACGCTTGTGCGTGGCCCCGGCGCCCGGCACGCTCCTCGTATGAACACGGCCAGGCATGCCAGTGAACGTCTGATGAGCTGGCCCTCGCTGACCCCCGGCCGCGCCCATTGCGGCGCCGAGCTCGGACTGGGCACCGGGACGCAGGAGATCGTCCACTTCCACGGCGAACACGAGGCGGACGTCCACCTCACCCGCGCCATGGTCGCGAAGCTGCGCCCGGCCCTCCTCGGGTCGAGCGCGGTTCGGCTGCGGGCCGGATCGGGCTGGGTGACGGTCCGTCTGGACATGGGCTCGGACATCGACCTGCTCGCCACTCTGGTGAGCGCCGCCCTCCAGGCCAACGGCGTCCCCGACGTCGCCCCGGACGGCTGCACCCGCACCCGCCCGGTCCCCGGCACCCGCTGACCCCGGTCGGGACCCCGTGTCCTTACGAGGTCACCGGGAAGAGCATGCAGGTGCTCGTCGCGTGACCGAGGAGCCGGTCCTCCGCGTCGTACAGGCCCGCCTCCGCGAGTGCGGTGCGGCGCCCCTGCGAGAGCACCGTGCCGACGGCCCGGATCTTGCCCGTGTCCATCGTGACCGGGCGGAGGAAGCGGGTCGACAGGTCGAGCGAGGTGTACGCCATGCCCTGCGGGAGCGTGCTGTGCACCGCGCAGCCCGCGGCCGAGTCGAGCAACGTCGCGTAGACCCCGCCGTGCACGCTCCCGATCGGGTTGTAGTGCTCCTCGCCCGGTTCGAGCGCGAACACCGCGCGCCCCGGCTCGACCTCCTCCAGGGTGAATCCGAGCAGCGCGGCGATCGGCGGCCCGGGCAGCCGGCCCGCCACCATCTCCCGCAGGAAGTCGATGCCCGTCATCGACATCGCGGCGCGCGCGGTGGCCCCGGCGTCCTCCCACTCGACCGTGCGTGACCGCCCCATCACCGTTCCATTCCGTCGACCCTCTGACTTTGTACGGCGAAGCTAGCTTCCGTGTCCGCTGACTGTCAACGACAGAGTCAGGTGGCTACAGTGGGCGGATGAACTGGCTGGAGACGGATACGGAGAACTGCCCGGTCCGCCGTGCCCTGGACGTCGTGGGCGAGAAATGGAGCCTGCTCATCCTGCGGGAGGCCTTCAACGGCGTCCGCCGGTACGACGAGTTCCGCCACCACCTCGGCCTCTCGGAAGCCGTCCTCGCCGACCGCCTCCGCAAGCTGGTCGCGGCCGGAGTCCTGCGCAGCGAGCCGTACCGCGAACCCGGCGCCCGCACCCGCCACGAGTACCGCCTCACCCGCAAGGGCGTCGACCTCTGGCCCGTGCTCCTCGCCCTCAAGCAGTGGGGCGACACCCACGCCGCCGAACCCGAGGGCCCCGTCCTCGACATCCGGCACACCGACTGCGGCGCCCCCGTCCGCGTCGTCGTCCAGTGCGAGGGTGACGAACTGGCCGTCCTCACGCCCCGCGACGTCACCGTCCGCCCGGGCCCGGCCGCCCGCCCGCGCCACGCCGGCTGACGCTCCACCAGACCCGCGCGCATCCGCCCGCGCCCGCATCCGCGGGCCGGCCCCCACACCCGTCCGCCACCCGTTCGGCCGCACCCTTGAGATGTCCCGGCGCCCGGCCGGGTACCTCACCAGGCATGCCCTCCTCACCCGGTCCGCCGCGCGACGGTGCCCCCGCCGAACACGGCCACTGGTTCGTACGACTCCACGCGCGCGTCCTCACCTCCTCCGTCGGCCTCGCCTGGAGCCGCGGCCGCGCCATGGAACTCATGCACCGCGCCATGGGCTTCGCGGCGCTCAGCCTGCTCACCCTCGTCCCCCTGCTCATCGTCGTCGCCGCGGCCGACCTCGCCAGCGGCCAGGGCTTCGCCCGCTGGCTGGTGCAGGGCCTCGGCGTCACCGACGTCTCCCAGGAGGAGGTCGAACAGCTCTTCGGCCAGCCGGGACAGGCCCTGCAACGCACCACGGCCTTCGGCCTCGCGGCCCTCGCCGCCTTCGGTGTCACCTTCGGATCCGCCGTACAGACCGGGTACGAGCGGGTCTGGGACCTCCCCACCGCCCGCTGGCACACCATGTGGCGGCACGTCGTCTGGCTCGCCGTCCTCGTCGCGTCCCTCCTCCTCTTCGTCGCCTTCCCCACACCCGAGAACGCTCCGGCGGGCGTCACCACCCTCGTCGCCCTCGGCGACGTCCTCGGGGCCTTCCTCTTCTTCTGGTGGTCCCAGCGCTTCCTGCTCTGCGGCCGCATCCGCTGGCGCGCCCTCGCCCCCGGCGCCGTGCTCACCGCGCTCGGCCTCTTCGGACTGCGGATCTTCTCGCAGCTCGTCTTCTCCCCGCTGATCGCCTCGAACGCCGTGACGTACGGCCAGTTCGGCACCGTCCTCGTCCTCCAGTCCTGGCTCGTCGGCGTCGGCTTCGTCGTGTACGGAGGCGCCCTCGTCGGGCGCCTCGTCCACGAACACCTCGTCCGCCGCCGGCTGCGGCGCCCCCTGTGACCCCTACTGGTCCCGGCGCCGCACCGCGAGCACCGTCACCGCCGCCCCGCCCAGCACCCACAGCGCGTACACGAGCCACGCGCCGCCCGTCGACCAGGGGAACAGCTGTCCGACGGGCGGTCCCGCGTCCCCGAGCCGCTGCCAGGCGTGCAGCGGTGTCGCGTGGGCGAGCACCGCCGTCAGACGACGCCGGTCCGTGAGCACCGCGGGCAGCAGCAGGAGCACGACCACCGCGCCGACGATCGAGGTCGCGCTCTTCCGCAGCAGCGCGCCGAGCGCCATCCCGGTCACCGCGCACACCGGGGCGAGGAGGGCCGAGGACACGACGATCTGCATCGCTCCCGGGTGGGTGATCGGAAGCCCCAAGCCCCGGGCCGACAGCACCGCCTGCGTCGACCAGAACGAAGCGCCCGCGACGACCGCCCCGAAGAGGGTCTGCACCACGGTGACGACGAGCACCTTCGCGGCCATGAGCGCGCCCCGGGCCGGCACCGCCGTGAACGTCGTACGGATCAGCCCGCTGCCGTACTCGTTGACCACGGCGACCGCCCCCATGGCGCCGGAGGCGAGGATCAGGATCAGCGCCGAGTTGTACGTGAAGGCGTCCCACAGCGCCATGTCGTTCGCCGCGAACTCGGCCCGGCTCGCCGCGTCGTACTGGAGCCAGTAGCGGTAGTGGTCCCACGCGGTGCCGAGGTTGAAGGCGACCACGGCGAGCGCGCCGAGCAGCAGCGACCAGCCGGTCGAGCGCAGCGACCACAGCTTCAGCCACTCCGACCCCACCAGGTCACGGAACCGGGCACGGGGCTCCACCACGGTGGCCACGGGAAGATCGAGGGTCGTCATCGGGCGTCTCCTGCCAGGTACTCGACGCTGTCGGCGGTCAGTTCCATGAACGCCTCCTCCAGGGAGGCCGTACGGGTGGTCAGCTGGTCCAGCAGGACCCGGTGCTCCAGGGCGAGCTCGCCGATGCGGGCCGCCGAGAGCCCGGTCACCGTCAGCAGACCGGCCTCGGTCTCGACCTCCGCCCCTTCCCGGAGCAGCAGCGCCGTGAGGCCCGCCAGGTCCGGCGTGCCGACCGTCACGCTCAGGCGTCTGCCCCGCGCGGCGAAATCGGCCAGGCTCTCCGCCGCGATCAGCGCGCCCCGGCCGATGACCACCAGCTCGTCCGCCGTGTGCTCCATCTCCGTCATCAGATGACTCGACACGAACACCGTGCGGCCCTCCGCCGCGAGCCGCCGGAACAGGCCCCGCACCCACTTCACGCCCTCCGGGTCGAGGCCGTTCAGCGGCTCGTCGAACAGCAGCACCGGCGGGTCGCCGAGCAGGGCGCCGGCGATGCCGAGCCGCTGCCGCATGCCCAGCGAGTACCCGCCGATGCGGCGCCTCGCCGCCCCCGCCAGACCGACCTCCTCCAGGACCTCGTCGACCCGGGACAGCGGGATGCGGTTGCTGCGCGCCAGGACCGCCAGATGCGCCCGGGCGGTCCGGCCGCCGTGCACGTCCCCGGCGTCGAGGAGCGCGCCGACGTGCCGCAGTCCGCGCGGCCGGTCCGCGAAGGGACGGCCGTCGACCGTCACCGACCCGCTCGTCGGTGTGTGCAGTCCGAGGACCATCCGCAAGGTGGTGCTCTTGCCCGAGCCGTTGGGGCCGAGGAATCCGGTGACCCGGCCCGGCCGGACGGTGAAGGTGAGCGCGTCGACGGCGGTCGTGGCGCCGTAGCGTTTGGTGAGTTCACTGACTTCGATCATGGGCACCACCGTGCCGTGCGGGCCCCGCTCCGGGCATCGGACCAGCACGGACAATCGACGGCGGGCCCTGTCACCCCAGGTCGTACACCCTCGGTCCGATGCCCGTCGCAGGGGCCGCCGTTTACGATCACCGCATGTCCGCCACCCCGTCAGCACCGTTCCTCAGAAGGGTCACACCCGGCGGGTGGGCCGCGCTCGCCTGGCTCGCGGGCATGCTCTTCACCGCTCTCCAGCGCACGCGGCTGCCCGGTCAGGAGAGCGCGGAGGTGTTCCCCGGTGTGGTCTTCCTCCGCTGGGACGGCATCGTCATGCTGGTCGTCGCCACCGGTCTCGCGCTGCGCGGCAGCGCGCTCCTGACCCGCCGCCCGACGGCCGCCCTCGTGTACCTCCTCGCCGCCGCGATCGTCGCCTGCACCCCGCTCGGCGTCATGGCCATCCCCTTCGCCCAGTACCTCTCGGTCGATGTCGCCCTGTACGTCATCGCCGCCACCGGGCCGCCCCGCGAGGCGAACCGCGCTCTCAGGCGGTCCCTCGGCGTACTCGCCGGCTACCTGGCGGTCCGCCTCCTCGCCGGCTGGAACATCAGCACCGCCGTCGAACTGGCCGTGGCCCTCACCGCCGTCGTCGCCTGGCTGCTCGGCCGCTCCGAGCGGCAGACCAAGGCGCACGCCGAACAGACCCGCGTCCGGGTCGCCGAGCAGGCCGTCACCACCGAACGCCTCCGGATAGCCCGCGAGATGCACGACACGGTCGCCCACAGCATCGGCATCGTCGCCCTCCAGGCCGGCGCCGCCCGGCGCGTCATCGCCACCCAGCCCGAGGCAGCCCGCCAGGCCCTCGCCGAGATCGAGACGGCGAGCCGCGAGACCCTCGCCGGCCTGCGCCGGATGGTCGGCGCCCTGCGTACGGCGGATCCGGAAGCCGAGGCGGAGGAACCGCCCGAGGAGGCCCCGACCACCACCGGCCGTACGACGGCGGACATCGGCCGCACCGCGGCCGCCACCGGCCGCACCGAGACCTCCGCCGAAGTCCGGGGACTCCCCGAGATGCCCGGCCTCGCCGCCCTCGACCGGCTCGCCGAACTCACCGGGAACGCCGGCGTCCGGGTCGCCGTCCGCAGGGTCGGAGCCCCGTGCCCGCTGCCTCCGGACATCGACCTCTCCGCCTTCCGGATCGTCCAGGAGTCCGTCACCAACGTCGTACGGCACTCGGGCGCCGACTCCTGCACGGTGACCGTCGACCACCGCGACCCCGAGGTCCTCGCCGTCGCCGTCGAGGACCGCGGCCCCGTCCCCGGCCACGCGCGCGTGAGCCCCGGCCCGGGATCCGGATACGGGCTGACCGGGATGCGGGAGCGCGTCGCCGTGCTGCACGGAGAGTTCACCGCGGGACCCCGCCCCGGCGGCGGCTTCCGCGTCAGCGCCCGCCTTCCCCTGCCCACAGGAGCCACCACCCGATGAGTCAGACCACCGCCCAGCAGCCGGTCCGCGTCGTCCTCGCCGACGACCAGCCCCTGGTGCGCACCGCGCTCCAGATGGTCATCACCGACACCACGGACCTCGTCGTGGTCGGCGAGGCCGCGAACGGCGCCGAGGCCGTCCGTCTCGTCGAGGAGACCGGCGCCGACGTCGTCGTCATGGACCTGCGGATGCCCGGCACGGACGGCATCGAGGCCACCCGGATCATCACCCAGGGCGCCTCGGGCGCACGGGTCGTCGTCCTCACCACGTTCGACGACGACGACCACGTGTACGCGGCGCTCCACGCGGGCGCGTCCGGATTCCTCGTCAAGGACATGGCCCTGGACGACATCCTCGCCGCCGTCCGCGTCGTCGCCTCCGGCGACGCCCTCATCGCACCCAGCGTCACCCGGCGCCTCATCAAGGAGTTCACCGACCGCCCCAGGACCGAGCCCGCCGCACCGCGCCGCCGCGCCGACGGGATCACCGACCGCGAGCGCGAGGTCCTCACCCTCGTCGGGCGCGGCCTCTCCAACACCGAGATCGCCGCCGAACTCCACATCAGCATCGCCACCGCGAAGACCTATCTCACCCGGCTGCTCGCCAAGCTGGACGCCCGCGACCGCGTGCAGCTCGTGATCATCGCGTACGAGGCGGGTCTGGTCTCCGCCGCCTGACGGCTCCGGCGGTGCTCACACGATCCGGTGATCCACTCGCGAGGCGCCGGCCGGGCCGCCCGGGCCCGCTTGGATGGAGGCGACCCATCCGGTCCGTCGAGAGAGAGCCGCCCATGGCGAACACCTGGCTGCCGCCCGCCGAGTACGTCGACACGCTGCCGAGAGCGACGGCGTACGCCTGCCTCTACTTCACCGACACCGCAGGCCGCCCCTTCCAGCTCAGGGCCGCCTATCACACCGAGCCGTGGCAGTGGCCCGGGGGCAACATGGACCCGGGGGAGACCCCCTGGGAGACGGCGGTGCGCGAATGCCACGAGGAGACCGGGCTCGTCTTCACCGGCGAGCCGCGCCTCCTCGCCGCCCACTTCGTCACGCACCGGGGCGAGGACTGGCCGGCCAACCACATCGGGTTCATCTTCGACGGGGGAGAGCTGACGGACGAGCAGATCGCCGCCGTCGTCCTCGATCCGGAGGAGCACAGCGAGTACCGCCTGCGGACCCTGGACGAGTGGGAGCGCGAGATGAACCCGCGCGAGTTCGCCCGCCTCGCCGAGATCGACCGGGCGCGAAGGACCGGGTCGACCGTGTACGTGGAGACCGGCCCCGGCGGAGCGTGAGTGTGGGGCCCGTCCACCAGGACGGGCCCCACCCGGTTCAGGCCCGGCAGCCCACCATCGGGTGGGCGATGTCGACGACGAAGCGCTCCGGCGAGTGCAGCCGGAAGGTCTTGTACTCGGGCTTCTTGTCGAAGGCGGCTCCGATGGTGACAACGCCCTCGAAGTCGCCGGTCAGGGCGACCCCCTTGAGCGCGGGCAGGTAGATCTTCAGCAGCCGGGGGCCGTGATACACGGACCGGCCGGCGTCGTCGTGGGCGGCGGCGGGGGAGAGCTTGATCTCCAGGAAGTGCTTCCCCGCCAGCGGGACCCTGTTCCCCGATCCGTCGTAGCGCAGCGAGCGGACCTGATGGACGGTGACCGGGGGCATGGCGCCCTTCACGTCGATCACGAGCCGGTCGAAGGTGGCGTGCCCACCCCAGCGGGCGTTGACGACCAGCGCCGTGGCCGGGGTCGAGCCGTTCAGCGTCGGGGCGTTGGCGGCGCCTGCCGGGACCGTGGCGCCGATTCCGGCGGTGAGGAGGATTCCCGCGGCGACGGCCGCGAGGCTGTGACGGTGATGCATGACGTCCCCCAATTTCTCCTGCTCCGGGGACAGTGGTGTCACTGACAGAGACAACCACCACAATCGTATGGTTCCACCCGTTCTGGTGGATATAGGGTAAAAGTTCGTTATGTGCTGGAGTGTGAGCGCCGACCTCTGGGCGGGCCTCGGTATCGGCGCCGTCGGCGTGGCCTCCGTCGTCTCCGTACGCCGCCCCGGGGACGCGCCGCTCGCCGCCCTGCCCTTGCTGCTCGGTGCGCACCAGATCGTGGAGGCCGCCGTCTGGCACGCCGGCGGCGGCACCGGGCCCGCCACCCTCGCCTGGGCCGTGATCGCCCTCCCGCTGCTGCCCCTCTGGGTGTCCCTCGGCGTCCTGACCGCCGCCCACCGCGCCGACCGGCCGCGCCTGCTCGTGCCGCTCGCCGCCGGCCTCGCGACCGCCCCGGTCCTCGCGTACCGGATCGCCACCCGCCCCGTCTCGGCCGAGATCCGCGGCCACACCCTCGGTTACGCCGTCGACCTGCCGTACGCGCCGCTCGTCCTCATCGGATACCTGCTCGCCACCGTCGGCGCCCTGCTCCTCGCCCGCGACCGGCTCCTGCGGCTCCTCGGAGTCCTCACCGGCCTGGGAGCGGCCTTCTGCGTCCTCCTGTGGCGCACCGAGTTCGTCTCCACCTGGTGCGCCCTCGCGGCGGTCGCCTCGCTGCTGCTGCTCGGCTGGATCCGTGGACGGCGGCCGGCCGTGGGAGGATCCGAGCCCGTCCGGCCGTAACCCGATGGCCTCTCAGCAGTTGACCAGGGCATGAAGAAGCGCAGCATGCTCGCCATCGCCTCCCTCGCCGCAGGCGTCGTCACCGCCCTCATCACGCCGCCGCCGCAGGCCAGCGCCGCCGAGAACCCGCTGGGCGGCGCCACCGGCCTCCTCCAGGAGGACCAGGCCGCGAACGCCCTCCACGAGACCGTCCAGGGCGCCGAGGGTGCCCTCCAGAACCAGCAGGGCGGCGGCGGGCTGCTCTGACCCCGCGTCGCAGGTGGCGACGGGTGCCCCGCGTTCCCGACGGAGCGCGGGGCACCGGCACGCCGTGACCCGGTAGGAGGTGGCCCGTGCGCGCGCCGTGCGCGAGTAATGACAGGATGTCCCCATGAGCGACAACGTTTACTTCGAGATCAACATCAACGGCGAGTCCGCGGGCCGCATCACCTTCAAGCTGTTCGACGACGTCGTCCCGAAGACGGCCAAGAACTTCCGCGAGCTCTGCACCGGCGAGCACGGCTTCGGCTACGCCGGTTCCCCGTTCCACCGCGTCATCCCGCAGTTCATGCTCCAGGGCGGTGACTTCACCCGCGGCAACGGCACCGGCGGCAAGAGCATCTACGGCGAGAAGTTCGCGGACGAGAACTTCACGCTGAAGCACGACCGGCCGTACCTGCTGTCGATGGCGAACGCGGGCAAGAACACCAACGGCTCGCAGTTCTTCATCACCACGATCGTCACCGACTGGCTCGACGGCAAGCACGTCGTCTTCGGCGAGGTCGTCGAGGGCCAGGACCTGGTCAAGAAGATCGAGGGCCTGGGCTCCCAGTCCGGCGCCACCAAGGCCAAGATCGAGATCGCCGAGTCCGGCATCGTGAAGGCCTGATCGCCTTCCCGACCTGAGCGGAGGGCCCCGCGCCCTCGCTCGCCCACCCGGTCGAGGCGGGGAGCGCGTTCCATCGGACGCGCGTCCCCGCCTTCGCCGTGTCTCCTGACTTCCGGTTCCTCTCAGGCGTACTCGGGCGTCTTCAGGCGTCCTCAGGCGAAGGCGGGCGCGTTTCGCTCCGCCCACACCGAGAAGGGCCGCGGCGCCCGACCGAGGACCCGCTCCACGTCGGGGCTCACCCGCTGCTCGTCCGCGCGGGGGTCGCCCATCACCGACAGCATCCCGTCGACGGCGTCCTCCGGCAGGAACCGCAGCAGCTGCGACCGGGCCTCGCCCGCGCTCTGCGGCACGAACTCCACCGGAGCGTCCAGCGCCTCGGCGAGCGCCCGCACCTGCTCGCGCGGCGAGACCGCGACCGGGCCGGTCAGTACGTACGTCCGTCCGGCGTGCGCCGGGTCGCGCAGCGCGGCGGCCGCGACCCCGGCGATGTCCGCCGGGTCCACGACGGGCAGCGCCACGTCGGCGAACGGGGCCGCGACGGTACGGGCGGACCGCACCTGCTCGGCCCAGAGGAAGGCGTTGGACGCGAAGCCGCCGGGCCGCAGCACCGTCCACTCGACGCCGGACTCCCGTACGGCCGCCTCGAAGGCGCGCAGGATGTCGTGCGACACCGAGTCGGTCCGCGTCCCCACCAGTTGCGAGGACTGGAAAACGATCCGCCGCACCCCACCGGCCACCGCCGCCGCCACGATCTCGCGCGGACGCAGCTCGTCCCCGAGCCCGGCGACGAGCAGATACACCGCCTCGGCACCCTCGAACAGCCCCTTGAGGCCGTCGAGATCGGCCAGGTCGCCCTGGCGGTGCGTCACTCCGGCGGGGAGGCCCCCGGCCGGACGGCGGCTCACCGCCGTGACCTCCTCGCCGGCCGCGGCCAGCATCTCCACCAGCGGTCGTCCGACATTACCGGTCGCTCCGGTCACCACGATCACAGCTGTTCCCCTCCAGGGAGTCCTTGGCGGAGCGCGAGCGCCCCGCCGTCTTCGTGACCTCATCCTGGAAGGCGAACTGGCCATCTCCTGGCCAGTTTCACGGAAGGATTCTCAGGTGCCCGGGAGCTTCACTCCTCGTCGCCGAAGCGGCGCTGGAACTTGGCGATCCGGCCCTCGGAGTCCACCGTCCGCGCCGTCCCCGTGTAGAACGGGTGGCTCTCGGAGGAGATCTCGACGTCGATCACGGGGTACGTCTCACCGTCGTCCCACTCGATGGTCCGGTCGCTGGTCGCCGTGGACCTGGTCAGAAACGCGTACCCCGCCGAGCGGTCACGGAACACCACGGGGCCGTACTCGGGCTGCTTGTCCTGCTGCACGTGTCCTCCTCGGGCTGCCGCCCTGGCTCGTCCGGCCTGATCGGCACGGCACCCCCAGCCTCCCCGCGCCCACGGCCTCCGACCAGCGCCACGGGCCCGACCGGGTGACGGGACCCCCGGTGCTCCTCGTCCTGTCCGACGCCGAGGTCCAGCCGCCCTACGCCCAGCGCGCCGCAAGGAGCAGCGCGATGTCGTCCGGCCTGGAGGTGGCCTGCCGGGCCTCCCGGATCAGTCGGTCGGCCGTCTCCGCGAGCGCGAGCGAACCCGTCGCGGCGAAGGCACGGCGCAGCCGCTCGATCCCCTCGTCGATGTCGCGGCCCGGCCGCTCGATCAGACCGTCCGTGAAGAGCGCGAGGGCGGCCCCGGGCGCCAGCCGCAGCCGCGTCACCGGGTACGAGGCCCGGTCGTCGACCCCCAGGACCATTCCGCCCGCCAGCTCCACCTGCTGCGTCGTCCCGTCCGGTCGGCGCAGCAGCGGCTGCGGATGCCCCGCCCGCACCGCACGCGCGTCACCCGTCTCCGGGTCGAGCAGCACGTAGCAGCAGCTCGCGAACTGCCCCGGGTCCAGATCGATCAGGAGCCGGTTGGTGCCCCGCATCACGTCCTGCGGCCGATGGCCCCCCAGGGCGAACGCCCGGACGGCGCTGCGCAGCTGCCCCATGGTCGCCGCGGCCGCCACACCGTGCCCCTGCACGTCGCCGATCACCAGCGCGAGCCGCCCGCGGTCCGTCTCGATCACGTCGTACCAGTCGCCGCCCACGTCCATGCCCAGCGTGCCCGGCAGATAGCGGCCCACCGTGTCCACGCCGTCCCGCACCGGCAGCCGGTGCGGGAGCAGCGCGTCCTGCAGCCCCCGCGCGACCGCCGACTCCGTGTCGTACCGCTGCGCCCGCTCCAGGGCCTGGGCGATCAGCCCCGCGAGCGCCGTGAGGACGGTCCGCTCCTCCGGACTGAAGCCCCGCGGAGTGTCGAAGCCGAGGATGCACGAGCCCACGGGGCGACCCGAGGCGATCAGCGGAAGGAAGGCCCGCGCACCCGAGTTCGTGTCCAACGGGAGGTCCGGATACCTCCGCCCCATCTGCTCCATGGACTCGAAGAAGAGCGGCCTGCCGGTCGTCAGGGTCTCCACGCCCGGCACCCGGGCGTCCAGGGCCACTCCGTCGAAGGGCTCGAGGAATCCGGGCGGGAAGCCCGTCTCCCAGGCGAGGTAGAGACGCCGGTCGCTCAGCAGGTAGATCGCCAGCTGCCGGCCACCGAACGCCGGCAGCAGCTCCTCCGTCACCACCGCCGAGACCTGGCGCGCCGTCACCGCCTCGGAGAGCGCGATCGCCAGGGCCACCGGCCGGTAGAGCGCCGCCGCCCGGTCGCCGGGCGCGGACAGGACGTCGTCCGTCCGACGGGTGTGCGCGGCGTCCGGCGCGAGCTGTGCCGGATCCTCCTCCGGGACCAGCACCATGGTCACGCCGTCCCGGCCGGGGTGCAGCGAGACTGACAGCCAGCGGCCCCGCTCCGGTCGGGCCAGGAAGCGCACCGGTTCGCCGGAGAGGAGGGCGGCGCGCAGCTGCTCCTCGTGGAACGGGTGCCCGAACCAGGGGAGCGCCTCCCACAGCGGCCGCCCCGCCAGGGCCCCGCGCGGCCGGCCGAGCAGGCGCTCCGTGCGCTCGTTGACGTACGTGACACGGCCGAGCCGGTCGATCGCCAGGATCGCCCGCGGCAGCCGGTCCGTGGCGTCCGAGCCGACCAGCCCCGTACCGAGGTCCACCAGCGTGCCTTCGAGCCGCCCGCCACCCGGGGGCCCCGTCCCCGGCGCGGTCCGCCGGGCCCGCGCGGACACCTCGAGGAGGTGCAGGCCGCCGTCCGGGCCCTTCAGGCGGAGCCTGCGGACCGACGGCCGTCCGTCCGCCCCGGTCGCCTGCCGGGCCGCCGCCCACAGCGCGTAGCCGTCCTCGGGATCGAGGAGGGACGTCAGCACCTCGATCGAGCAGGGCGAGGCGACTCCCGCCCCGAGGATGGCGAGGAGTCCGTCGTCCAGCGTGACCGTGCCCGTGTCCAGGTCCCAGTCGAAGGAACCGAACCGGACCGGCGGCCCCGAACCCGTGGACAGCTGCACACACACCGGGTCGCCGGGCCACTCGACCTCCGTCCCCTGCCGGGCCAGGTCGGCCAGGGTCTCGCCGAGGCGGAGCGCGCCCCGCGTCATCCGGCTCCGGTCCCGCGCGTCCACCGGCACGCCCGGGGTCGGCGCCCGCAGCGCCACGAGCACGCCGAAGCGCTCACGGCCGGCGACCACCGGCGCGTACAGCGAGGCGAACGGGAACGGCAGGCTCGCCACCAGCTGGGGGAACCGCCGCATGGCCTCCTCGACGTCGGCGAGGTGGACGGACTGCCCCGAGCGGTGCACCTCGGCGACGGGGAAGGGCCGGTTCGCGTGCATGCGCCACCACGGACGGAACAACGACCCCGGCAGCCCCACCAGAACCGCGAGCCGCAGCAGACCGGGAGTTCCGGAACGCAGGTACACCCCGCCCGCGTACCCGCCGACCTCCTCCACCGCGGCGAGCGCCGACTCCGCGAGTGCCCAGGTCAGTGCGCCGGAAGCCGGCCCGTCGCCGGCTCCCGTTCCGGCCGGACGCCTGCCGCCCGCCGGGCCGGGGCCGGACGCGCCGTGCGAGGTCACACAGCCAGCATGCCCCCGACACGAAAGCACCCGCATCCCGGACCTGCCCTCCCGCCTGGTGTCCGGACCCTGGTGGGCCGCGGATCCCGTACCGACACGCTCCCGCGCGCCCCGGGCGGCGCTGTTGACCCCACGCGTCCGGGCCGTCACACTCGGTCGTCGACCGCCGCCTTCGGCGCGCGGCGGCACGACTCGCGAGCAGGGGGCACGATGACGGGCCAGGTTCTTCCGTACGACGTTCACGGCGAGGGCCCCGGGAGGGCCCTCGTGCTCCACAACTGGTTCGGCGACCGCACCAGCTTCGCTCCGCTGCGCGCCCACCTGGACGAAGCCGTCGGCACGTACGCCTTCCTCGACTGCCGGGGCTACGGCGAGGCCCTCGGACACGCGGGCGCCTACACGATGGAGGAGGTCGCGGCCGACGCCCTCGCGGTCGCCGACGACCTCGGCTGGGACTCCTTCTCCGTCATCGGCCACTCGATGGGCGGCAAGGCGGCCCAGCTGATGCTGCTCGACGCCCCCGGCCGGATCCGCTCGATCATCGGCGTCTCACCGGTCTCCGCCGCCGGTTTCCCGCTCGACGGGGACACCTGGGAGCTCTTCGCCGGCGCCGCCGACGAACCGGCCAACCGGCGCGCGATCATCGACAACACCACCGGCGGCCGCTACGACGACGCCTGGCTGAGCGCACTCGTCGACCGGTCCCTCACCCGCTCCTCCGCGACGGCCTTCCGCGCCTACCTGGACTCCTGGTCCCGCACCGACTTCCACGAGCGCGTCCGCGACAACCCCACCCCCGTCCTGCTGGTCGTCGGCGCCCACGACCCCGCGCTCGGCACCGAGGCGATGGAGGCCACCTGGCTGCGCTGGTACCCCAACGCGCGCCTCGAAGTGCTCAAGGACGCCGGCCACTACGCCCCCGAGGAGACCCCGCAGGCCCTCGCCGAGGCCATCGAGGCCTTCCTCGGCGCCTGAGGCCGCCGGCTGCTTCACCTTCGAGGCCCTTCAGGTGATCGACCTCGGCGCGACGTACGACGTGGCCGGCGCCTCCGGCACCCGACTGGGCAGCTTCCGGAAGAACTTCGGGGCCTCCTTGCCGCGGAGCACCTGGCACCTGAGCCGGGAGGGCGAGCAGCGGGAGGCCTCCGGGCAGGAGCGGCCCCGCTGAACGTGCCGATCCGTCGACCCCGGCGGCCCGTCTACCCTGGAGAGACGGGCAGGGGGCGGGGCACACCGTTCCTCCCCGGGCCCGAGCCGCGCAGGCGGAAGGGCGGCCGACCATGTTCTTCAGCGATCGCACGGACGCGGGGCGGCAGCTCGCCGCCCGGCTCGACCACCTCAAGGGCCATGACGTCGTGGTCCTCGGGCTCCCCCGAGGTGGCGTGCCGGTGGCGGCGGAGGTCGCCGACGCCCTCGACGCACCGCTCGACATCTGTCTCGTACGGAAGCTCGGGGTGCCCCACCAGCCGGAGCTCGCGATGGGGGCGCTCGGGGAGGGCGGCGTGCGGGTGCTCAACGAGCGGGTGCTCAGTGAGACCCGGGTGGACGACCGCGCTCTCGCCGCCGTGGAGGAGCGGGAGCACGCCGAGCTCGAGCAGCGCTCCCTCCGCTACCGCGGCAGCCGGCCGTCCGTGCCCCTCGACGGGCGGACGGTCGTCGTCGTCGACGACGGGCTGGCCACGGGCGCCACGGCACTGGCGGCCTGCCGGGTGGTCCGCGCCCGGGGCGCCGCCCGGATCGTCCTCGCGGTGCCGGTGGCACCGCGGGGCTGGACGGCGCGGCTCGGCGGTGAGGCGGACGAGACCGTCAGCGTGCACGCACCGGATCTGTTCTTCGCGATCGGGCAGTTCTACCAGGACTTCTCGCAGACCCCGGACGCCGAGGTCATCGCCTGTCTGGACCGGAGCAGAGCCGCACGCGACCCCGTCGTGCAGGACACGGACGTGCGGATCCCGATCACCGGCGTCACCCTCGCCGGACGGCTCGCGGTCCCCGAGAACGCTGCCGGCATCGTCCTGTTCGCCCATGGCAGCGGCAGCAGCCGGCACAGCCCCCGGAACCGGGCGGTCGCCGCGGCGCTCAACCGGGCGGGCCTGGGGACGCTGCTCTTCGACCTGCTGACCGAGACGGAGGCGACGGACCGGGCGCACGTCTTCGACACCCCGCTCCTCGCCGGGCGGCTCGCCGGTGCCACGGATTGGCTGGCGGGACGTCCCGAGAGCACCGGACTCCCGCTCGGTTACTTCGGCGCGAGCACGGGAGCGGCCGCCGCGCTGTGGGCGGCGGGCGATCCCGCGTCCCCGGTGAGCGCCGTCGTCTCACGCGGTGGCCGGCCGGACCTCGCGGCCGACCACCTGGCCCGGGTGCGCGCCCCGACGCTCCTGGTGGTGGGCGGCGCGGACGCGCTGGTCCTGGACCTCAACCGGCGGGCCCTGGCGCTGCTGCGCTGTGAGAACCGGCTCGCCGTGGTGGGAGGCGCCGGGCACCTCTTCGAGGAGCCGGGCGCCCTGGAGGAGGTGGCGGACCTCGCCACCTCCTGGTTCACCGAGCACTTCCGGGAGCACGCCCGGCGTGAGGGGGACTAGTACGCGCTGTCGACGTTGTCGATGGAGCCGTAGCGGTCGGCCGCGTAGTTGCAGGCGGCGGTGATGTTGGCCACCGGGTCGAACAGGTCCATGGACGTGCCGGGCACGTGGTAGGCCAGGAAGGTCGGCTCGATGACCTGGAGCAGACCCTTCGAGGGGGTGCCGGCGGCCGCGTTGGAGTCCCAGAGGTTGATGGCCTGGGGGTTTCCGGAGGACTCGCGCATGACGTTGCGGAGGATCCCGTCGTAGGAACCGGGGATGCCGCGCTGGCCCATGATGGCCAGCGACTCCCGGATCCAGCCGTCGAGGTTGTCGGCGTAGTTCGTGGCGGCGGCCGGGGCCGCCTTCACGGCGGCGGGAGCGGCGGCGACGGCCGGAGCGGCCTGCGCGGCGGAGGCGCCCGAACCGGTGGCGACGGCAGGGGCCGCCGGCCGGCGCTCGGAGCGGCTCGCCCGCTCGGTCGTGGCGGACTTCTTCGCCTTCGCCTGCGTGGGAACGGGCTTCGCGGAATCCCGACGAATCGTCAGTTCGAGACCCGGGTGAATGAGTGACGGATTGTCACCCACGACGCTCTTGTTGGCACGGTAAAGGCTCTTCCAGCCGCCCTGAATTCCCTTCTTGTGGGCGATCAGGGAAAGCGAGTCACCACTCACCACGGTGTACGAGCGCGCGGCGGCCGGGGCCGTGGGGGCCTTGGCCGCGGCCGGCGCGGAGTGCGCGGCGAAGGACTGGACCGCGATGTCCGGGGCCGCGGACACGGGCGCGGCGCCGGCGACGGCCGGGGCGATCAGCGGCAGGGTCAGTGCGGCGCCACCCGTGCCGACCAGGGCGAGGCCGCGGGAGACGCTGCGGCGGGGACGGCGGTGCTTACCGTGAGCAGGCATGACGGTTTCCTCTCCGGCGCCTGCGGGGTGAGCTGTCGGGTTCGGACGGGAGATGTCCGGCCGCGCGCACGCGGCTGCACCCCGAGCCGTTCCGGATTCCGGACCGGCGTATTCGTGGGTCCCCCGCTCCTGCCGTCGGGTGAAAAGGGAGGTTTACCGAGCGGCGGCAGGATTGGGCGTTCCGCTCGAATGGAGGTGACCGTAGGCCAGTAATGCGACGGAGAACAAGGGGAGTGAACCCCGGGACTCGGTAAATGGATCACGGAATTAGGGGAATTCAAGATCGATGCCGTTCTGGAGGCGTCGAACTTCCTTGCCGGGTACGGGGTGGGGGAACGCTCCGCCGGGTGCGGCGTCCGGGGAAGTGAGTCGCGTCACCCGGAGGGTAATGTCCGAATATGAGGCGTAATTCCATTGGTGCTTAAATGGGTAGATAATTCATGTGATGCGGTGTTCGTCGCCACGTGGAGGGGCGACTCACCCTGTGGGGGTAAAAGTCGCAAAACCGACATTTGTCTTGAAAGATGGAGGGAGTCGACCCCAGGAGCCACTCGCATGTCGCCCTCCACCTCCTTGCTCAGCCCCGATTCCCTCGACCAGGAGGCCGCCGCCCTCTACGAGAGCGCCACCTGGCAGCGGATCGTCACCGACTGGACCACCCGTGACGATCCGGCGCCGGAAAGAGGGAGCTGGCGCGAGCTGCTCAGCGTGCCGGTGGACCGGCTCGTGGCCGACGCGCTCGCCGCCCTGCCGCCGAACCTCCCCGCCGAGCGCCGTCTCCCCGGCCGCCTCGGAGCCGTACTGCCGGACCGGCTGCACGCCTGGCGCCGCATCGGTCAGGCCGAGCTGCGCCCCTCGGTCCATCTCGGGTACGCGCGCGAGGTGCTGACCGAGTGGGGCTGGCAGAACGCCCCGTACAAGCTGCGTGACGTACGAGGCGCCCGGTGTGTCTGCGGCGCCCTGCTCGCCGCCCACCGCCTCGGCTACGGCAGCGCGGACACCATGAACGAGGCGGCCGCGTGGATCATGACCGAGCTGCGGTCGCAGGGGTGGCACGGGTTGATCGGGCCGTGGAACCGGGCCCCCGGGCGGACGGCCGCCGACGCGGTGGGCCTCCTCGACGCCACGCTCCGCCGCGCCGCCCACGCCGGCCGCTGACACCACGCCCGCGTGCCGGGCGGCGACCGGAGGGCCGCCGCTCGGCACGCGGGGGAGGGGAACAGCCACTGACGCCCGGGCCGTGGGGGAGGGCTCGGCCGCCGGCCCCGGCCCGCGGGAGACGGGGATCAGCCGCTGACGCTCGGGGCTCCGGTCTCGATGTGGCCGGTGTACCGGCGCGACCAGGTGCCGTCGATGTCGGCCAGGATCGTGAAGTCGTACCAGCCGCCGTTGTAGGCCACCGCGTTGAAGAAGTCCTCGCGGCTGGAGTTCGCGGGCACCGCGTACGTCCACGGACCGTCCGAGCGGTAGGCGTTCGAGCGGATCGTGAAGGTGACGGGACCGGCCGAGGCGTTCGTCATCTTGAACCACAGGGCCGTCTTGCCCGTCCCCGCGTCGGGTGCGAACCGGGCCGCCACCTCGACGGCCTTGCCGGCTTTGGACGCGTCCCCGATGAACCGGCGCAGGAAGCGGTTGGGCCCCATCATCGAGATGTCGTACTTCCCCGAGCCCGACCCCAGACCGATGTTGAAGTAGTCGGAGGCCGTGCCGCCGGGGTCGACGGTGTACTGCCAGGCGGCCGTGTCCCGGTACTGGTGCGGGTGGATCGAGAAGTGCGCCGACCGCTTGGCCTCCGCGCCCTGGTTGGTCATCGAGAACCAGGCCAGGATCTTGCCCGCGGCACCGAACTCGAAGCGGTCGAGGTTGCCGTTCACCTGGTACGGCAGGGCGCGCGCCGGGCGGGTGCCGGACTCCTGCGCGGGCAGGGCGTTGTTCTGGGGAGCCGGGTTCGGCAGCGGGCCGCAGGTGGCCTGCCCGATCACCTTCGCCGTGGAGGGAAGGCCGGCGGGCACTCCGTACACCGGGTTGGCGAAGTCGAAGACCCCGGTCAGATCGCCCGTCACCTTCCGCCGCCAGGCGCTGATGTTGGGACAGGTGGCCGGGGTGCCGAGGGCGGCCGTCCAGGTCTCCATGAAGCGCAGCACGGAGGTGTGGTCGAAGACCTCGGAGCTCACCCAGCCACCCCGCGTCCACGGGGACATGACAATCATGGGGACGCGGAAGCCCAGGCCGATCGGCACGCCGTCGAGGTACTCGCCCGCGGTGCCCGGAGGGGCGACCGGCGGCGGCACGTGGTCGAAGAAGCCGTCGTTCTCGTCGTAGTTGAGGAACAGCACCGTCGAGTCGAACACCTCGGCGTCGGCGGCCAGCGCGCGGTAGACGAGGTCGACGAAGTGCGCGCCGTCCCCCGGGGGAGCGTAGGGGTGCTCCGAGAAGGCCTCGCTCGCGACCACCCACGACACCTGCGGCAGGGTGCCCGCGAGGACGTCGGCGCGGATCGCCGCGGCGATGTCGTCCGGCGTCGAGCCGGCCACCTTGGGGACCGAGCCCATGCCCCGGTCGTACAGCGGGTCGCCGGGCCGCGCGTCGGTGAACTTCTTGAAGTACGCGAGGCCGTTGTCGCCGTAGTTGTCCTGCGCGTTCTGGTAGACCTTCCAGCTCACCCCGGCGCGCTGGAGCGCCTCGGCGTATGTCTCCCAGGTGAGGCCCGACTCGTCGCCCCCGTCCTTGCTGGAGGCGTCGATCTTCCCGCTCCACAGGAAGGTGCGGTTGGGACCGGTGGCGCTCAGGGTCGAGCAGAAGTACGCGTCGCAGACCGTGTACTGGTCGGCGAGCGCGTGGTGGAAGGGGATGTCCGCACGGTCGAGGTGGCCGAGCGATCGGGTGTTGCCCACGCCCGTGACCCAGTTGTCCATCCGACCCTTGTTCCAGGCCGCGTGCTGCGAGGTCCAGCTGTGCGGCAGGTCGCCGTTGCACTGCGCGAGGGTCTCGCCGTCGACGCCGCCGGCGGGCGGGGTGTCGCTGAGCTTCCAGGGGTACTGGCGGCCGCCCCAGTTGGGCTGGTTGAACGTGCCCCAGCCGCCGGGCAGGTTGCCCGCGGCGCGGTCGCCGAACCCCCGCACGCCCTTCAGGGTGCCGAAGTAGTGGTCGAAGCTGCGGTTCTCCTGCATGAGGATCACCACGTGCCGGACGTCCGTGAGGGTGCCGGTCGCGGCGCTCGCGGCGGCGGACGCCCGGCCCGGCGGCAGCGCGGCCCCCGCCATGAGCCCCGCGCCGATTCCGACGAACCCCCTGCGGCTGATGGGAATCATGCCCCGCCTCTCCTGTCACGGTGTGCCCCAGCGGCACGTCGGAGACATGATGGGGGAGGCGAGCTTAAAGGTATACAGCTGCGCGGTAATTACTGCATGAACACACAAAGGCCGAGCGATACAAGGCCTTTGATTGGTCCGCTATCAGACCAATGCGTCAGACAGTGAGGACCTTCACCCCTGCTTCGGTGAGCTGCGCAACCGCCTCCGGGGCGATGCCGCTGTCGGTCACGAGCACGTCGATCCGGTCCAGACCACAGATCCTCGCGAACGCCCTGCGGCCCATCTTCGACGAGTCGGTCACCACGACGACCCGGCTCGCCCGCTCCGCGAACAGCCGGCTGATGCTCGCCTCGTCCTCCTGGTGCGCCATCACGCCGAGCTCGGCGTCCACTCCGTCGACACCGAGCACCACGACGTCGAGCACGACCTCGTTGAGCACCCCGACCGTCAGCGGACCCACCAGCTCATAGGTCTGGGGGCGGGCGACGCCGCCGGTGGTGACGATCTTGATCTGCGGGCGCACCGCCAGTTCGCCCGCGATGTTGAGCGCGTTGGTGACCACGGTCAGCGCCGGCCCGGCCGCCGCCCCCGGGGTCTCGGCGCGGCCGCTCGCGAACCGCAGTGCGAAGGCCCGTGCGACCTCCGTCGTCGTCGTGCCCCCGTTGAGTCCCACGACCTCGCCGGGCGCGACCAGATCGGCCACCGCCTCAGCGATCCGCCGCTTCTCCGCCGCGTGGCGCGTCGACTTGTACCGCAGCGGAAGCTCGTACGAGACGCCGTGCGCGACCGCTCCGCCCCGCGTCCGCACCAGCAGCTGCTGCTCGGCGAGCTCGTCGAGGTCCCGGCGGATCGTGGCGGCGGAGACGACGAGCGCGGTCGCCGCCTCCTCCACCTCCAGCTTCCCCGAGGCCGCCAGCAGCTCCAGGAGCGTGTTCCACCGCTCGTGCTTGGACATGAGTCCCTCCCTCCACCGGGGTCGCGCCCGCATGCCCACCCCGCTCGTGCGCGCGTCTGATTCTAGCCGCCGGAGGGCGCGGGATCTGGAAAGGGGATGCATGTTTCTGCTTGAATGGGCATGTCTTCAAGCATCTTCCATCATCATCGCGCACTCTTCTTGCAAGGAGATCGTCATGACCACCACCCGCACCGCCGTGGAGATCGCCTCCCAGCCGGCGACCTGGCGCCAGGCGGCCCGCACCCTTTCCCAGCACGTCGCGGCCCTGCCCCGACGCGGCGAGCGGGTCGCGGTGATCGGCTGCGGAACCTCCTGGTTCATGGCGCTCGCCTACGCGGAGCTGCGCGAGTCCGGCGGACACGGGGAGACCGACGCCTTCGCGGCCTCCGAGTTCCCCTACGGCCGCCGCTACGACCGGGTCGTCGCCATCACCCGCTCCGGCACCACCAGCGAGGTCCTCGCCGTCCTGTCCCGGCTGCGCGGCACGATCCCCACCGGCGCGATCACCGCGGACCCCACCACACCGGTCATGGACCTCGCCGACGAAGTCGCCGTCCTCGACTTCGCCGACGAGGAGTCCGTCGTCCAGACCCGCTTCGCGACCACCGTGCTCGCCCTTTTCCGCGCGCACCTGGAGACCGAGGACGCCCTCCCGCAAGGACTGGCCACCGTCGAGGAGGCCGCACGCGACGCCGAGCAGGCCCTCACCTCCCCGCTCGACGAGAGCGTGCGCACGGCGGAGCAATTCACCTTCCTCGGCACCGGCTGGACCTACGGACTCGCCCTGGAGGCCGGCCTGAAGATGCGCGAGGCGGCCGGCGCCTGGACCGAGGCGTACCCGGCCATGGAGTACCGCCACGGCCCCATCAGCATCACCGGCCCCGGCCGGGTGACGTGGGGCTTCGGCGCCCTGCCCGCCGGACTCGCGGACGAGGTGCGCAAGGTCGGCGGCACCCTCGCCGAGAGCGACCTCGACCCGCTCGCCGACCTCGTCCGCGCCCAGCGCCTCGCCGTCGCCGTCGCCGAGGCCCAGGGGCTGAACCCGGACACCCCCCGGAACCTGACCCGTTCCGTCGTCCTCACCGACGTCCATGCCTGACCACCGCCCCGCACCCGCCCACCACCCGGGAGAAGCATCATGCCGCTGACGCCCACCGACGAGATCGTCCGCCGCGCCCGCGCGGCGGGCACCGGGGTGGGGGCGTTCAACGTCCTCCAGCTCGAACACGCCCAGGCCATCGTGGCCGGCGCCGAGAACGCCGACCGCCCGGTCGTCCTCCAGATCAGCGAGAACACCGTCCGCTACCACGGCGCCCTGGAGCCGGTCGCGCTCGCCTCCCTGGCCATCGCCCGCGCGGCCAAGACCCCCGTCGCCGTCCACCTCGACCACGCCGAGAACCCCGACCTCGTCCGCGAGGCCGTCGCCCTCGGCCTGGGCTCCGTCATGTTCGACGCCTCCAAGCTCCCGTACACGGAGAACGTCGCCGCGACCCGCGAAGTCGTCGAGTACTGCCACAGCCACGGCGTCTGGGTCGAGGCCGAACTCGGAGAGGTCGGCGGCAAGGGCGGCGCCCACACCCCGGGCGTGCGCACGGACCCCGAGGAGGCCCGCGCCTTCGTCGCCGCCACCGGCGTCGACGCCCTCGCCGTCGCGGTGGGCAGCGCCCACCAGATGGTGACCAGGGACGCCGTCCTCGACTTCGACCTGATCGCCCGCCTGCGTGCGGCGGTCGACACCCCGCTCGTCCTGCACGGCTCCTCGGGCGTCTCGAACCCGGACCTCACGGCGGCGATCACGGCGGGCATGACCAAGGTGAACGTCTCCACCCACCTCAACAAGGCCTTCACCGAAGCCGTCCGCGCCCACCTCGCCGAGCACCCCACGACCGTCGACCCGCGCCACTACCTGAACCCCGCCCGCGCGGCGGTGGCACGCGAGGTCGCCCACCTCCTCGCGGTCCTGTCACCGTGAGGGTCGTGACGCGCTGACCCCGCCCGCTCAGACCTCCTGAAGCGCCGTCAGGAGGTCCCGTACGGCGGGCAGGGCCAGGGAGGACTCCCGTACCGCCGCGTGGATCGAGCGCACCGGCTCAGGACCGCGGACCTTGCGGACCACCACGTTCGGGTGGCGACTGCCCAGGCCCATCAACGGGATCAGGCTGATCCCGAGACCGGCCGCGACGAAGCCCTGCGCGGTCGCGTACTCCTCGCACTCCACCGCGAGGTCCGGGGTGAACCCGGCCGCCGCGCACGCGTCGAGGACCGCGTCGAGACAGGGCCCAGGGCGTTCGCTGCCGACCCACGGTTCGCCGGCCAGGTCCACCAGGTCCACCGCGCCGCGGCGGCCGGCGAGTCGGTGGCCCCTGGGCAGGACCGCGCGGTACGGGTCGTCGACCAGATGAACGAGCCGGAGACCGTCGCCGGACGTCCCCGGGCCGCTGCCCCGGGGCCGTACGAGGAGGGTGAGGTCCGCCTCCTCGTCGGGCGCGCCGTCGGCGATCCTCAGATCGACCCGTACGCCCGGGTGTTCCGTACGGAAACGTGCCAGGGCGGGCGCGACCAGGTCGGCGCCCGCCGTCGCGAAATAGCGGACCACGATCTGCCCGGTGCGGCCCGCGCGGAGATCCGCGAGCGCCGTCTCGGCCTCGGCGACCTGACGGCCGATGACGGCGGCGTGCTCGGTGAGCAGCCTCCCCGCGGCGGTCGGCCGCACGCCCCGGCCGAAGCGTTCGAGCAGCGCGATGCCGGCCTCCTTCTCGAGGACGGCGATCTGCTGACTCACTGCGGAGGGGGTGTAACCGAGGTGCCCGGCGGCGGCGGTCACGGAGCCGCTGGTGACGACGGCCCGGAGCACCTGCATGCGTCTCACGTCCAGCATGTAGCAGAGCTTAACGCTGGATGCACGATCCTTCGCTTGTCCTGTCGGCCGATGCCCGGGACCGTGGACGGCATGACATCGGCGATACGCATGGGCGTGCTGGCCCTGCTCTGGGGCTCCGGCTTCCTCTGGATCAAGATCTCCCTCAACGAGGGCCTCACCCCGGGGTGGATCACCTTCGTACGGTGCCTCCTCGGCGCGGCGGTCCTCCTAGCCCTCGCGTACGGAGCCGGGCAGCGGCTGCCGAGGGACCGCGGCACCTGGGGCCGCCTCGTCGTAGCCGCCCTCCTCTGCAACGCCCTGCCCTTCCTGCTCTTCTCGGTCGGCGAACAGACCGTCGACAGCGGAGTGGCGGGCGTCCTCAACGCCACCACCCCGCTCTGGTCCCTCCTCATCGGCCTCGGCCTCGGTACGGAACGCCGGCCGCACGCCGCCCGGCTGGGCGGACTCGCCCTCGGCTTCACCGGCGTCCTGCTGATCTTCGCGCCCTGGAGCGCGGGCCCGGGCCTCATGACCTGGGGCGCGCTCGCCCTGCTCGGCGCCTCGGCGAGCTACGCGGCGGCCTTCGCGTACATGGCCCGCCGGCTCACCGACCGAGGCACCGCACCCCTGGCCCTCTCCGCCGCGCAGCTCATCGCAGCGACCGCCCTCAGCACACCCGCCCTGACGGCCGGCGGCCCGGCGACGGTGACCGCGACGGGACTGCTCGCGCTCCTCGTCCTCGGCGTCTTCGCGACCGGGCTCACCTTCCACCTCAACTACCGCATGATCGCCGAGGAAGGCCCCACCAGCGCCGCGACCGTCGGCTACCTGCTGCCGGTGGTCTCCGTGACCCTGGGCGCCCTGATCCTCCACGAGCCGCTCACCGCACGGGTGGTGACGGGCATGACGATCGTCCTCACCGGCGTGGCCCTGACCCGCCTGCGGCCGAGGGCCGGTGGCGGCGGCGAAGGCGTTCACACGAGGTCCGTGACCGTGTCCGACCCGTCTTCCCGCCTTCCGGAGCATTCCAGGAGCTAGTCGTTCCGCTCGGCGACGAAGAGGGGGATCTCCCGGTCGGTCTTGCGCTGGTAGGCGGCGTAGTCCGGGAACGCGGCGACGGCCCGTTCCCACCAGGCCTGGCGCTCCTCGCCCGTGACCAGGCGGGTCTTCATGTCCCACGCGCGCGTGCCGTCCCGCAGTTCGATCAGCGGGGCGGCGACCAGGTTGTGGTACCAGACCGGGTGCTTCACCGCGCCGCCGTTGGACGCGACCAGCGCGTACGCGCCCGCGTGCTCCACCCGCATGAGCGGGGTCTTGCGGAGCTTGCCGCTCCTGGCGCCGCGGTTCGTCACCAGGACGACGGGGAGGCCTCGCATCGTCGTGCCCTCGGTGCCGCCGGACGATTCGTACAGCTCGACCTGGTCGCGCACCCACGTCGACGTGCTGGGCTCGTACTCGCCTTCGAGGGGCATGGTGTGCGTCCTTTCGGATGGCGTCCGGCGTCACCGGCCTGCTCATGCCGACGCTATCCGACAGGCCCGGCGGTCGGCGGTCACGACCGGGGGAGTGTCAGTACCGGCTCGTAGGGTGGTTCCTGACGACAGGACAGCGGCGCGACACGGGGAGAGAGCGACATGCGGGAATTGTGGCTGGCGCAGGAGCGGGCGTACATCCGGTGGATCGACCTGCCGGGCGAAGGCCCCGTGCGGGTCTTCGTCCACGGGCTCGGGTGCACGGCGGCCTCCGACTTCGCCCACATCGCCTGTCGTCCCGCGCTCGGCGGCAACCGGGCGCTCCTGGTCGATCTGCTCGGCCACGGGCTGAGCGACCGGCCCGCGGACTTCGACTACCGCATGGAGTCCCAGGCGGCGGCGGTGGCCGCCGTCCTCGACCACGTCGGTGTCGCGGGGGTGGACCTCCTCGGGCACTCGATGGGCGGTGCCGTGGCGATCCATCTGGCGGCGGCCCGCCCGGACCTGGTCGCCCGGCTCGTGGTGGCGGAGCCGAACCTGTACGCGGGAGGAGGGGCGTTCAGCTCGCCGGTGGCCGCCCAGGAGGAGGACGTGTTCGTCGCGGTGGGGTTCGCCCGGATGCTCGCCGCCACCGACCGCCCCGACTACGCCGCCCGGCTGCGGCTCGCCGACCCGCGGGCCGTCCACCGCAGCGCGGTCGCCCTGGTGGAGGGCAGCGTGCCCGCGCCGGGTGACCTGCTGGCCGGGCTCGCGGTGCCCCGGACGTTCCTGGTCGGGGAGCTGAGCCTGCCGGACGCCGACGCGGAGAAGGCGGCCGCGTTCGGCATCCCGGTGATCGAGGTGCCAGGCGCCGGGCACAACCTGATGCTGGACAACCCCGACGGCTTCGCCACGGCCCTCGCCCGCGCGTTCGCGGACGACCCGTCTGCCCCGGTTCCCGGCCACGGTAGAGCCTGATCCGGCCACCTGTTCCGGCTTCGACGGGGGTTCGATTGCAGGCGTATGGCGGATGCATGACAAGGCCTCAACTTCCTTGAGCTACGCCGGTAGAGCGGCCAGGCTGCTGATCACGCCGGGACCGGACACATCGGTCCCGGCCGTGTACGTGGCCCCACGTGCACCCCCCCACAGTCGCGCCCGCCCCACCCTTCGGACGCGACGCCCATGAGGAGGACCCCCTCGTAATGGCACTCCCGAAGAGCAACAAGACCCGCCTCGCCGTGACGGCCTCCGCCGCGACCGCCGCCGCCGTGCTCGGCACCTTCGCTGCCGTCCCCGCCCACGCGGCCCCCGCCGAGGGCACCGTCCTCGCGTCGGACTCGGTCGACGCGGTCCCCGGCAGCTACATCGTCACCCTCAAGCAGGGCGCGGGCTTCAAAGCCGCCTCCGCCAAGGGGCGGAGCCTGATATCCGGCTACGGCGGCACGGTCCGCAAGACCTTCGGCTCCGCCGTCAACGGCTACACGGCCACCCTCGGTGCGACCGAGGCCCGCCGCCTCGCCGCCGACCCGGCCGTCGCGTCCGTCGAGCAGAACCAGATCGTCCGCGCCGACGCGACGCAGTCCAATGCGCCCTGGGGCCTGGACCGCATCGACCAGGCCGACCTGCCGCTGTCCGGCACGTACACGTACCCCGACAGCGCCGGCAGCGGCGTCACCGCCTACGTGATCGACACCGGCGTGCGCATCACCCACTCCGAGATCGCCGGGCGCGCCGTGAACGGGTACGACGCCGTCGACGGCGACACGGTCGCCCAGGACGGCAACGGGCACGGAACCCACGTCGCCACGACCATCGCCGGCTCCACCTACGGCGTGGCCAAGTCGGCGAAGATCGTGGCCGTCCGCGTCCTCGACGACAACGGCTCCGGCACCACCGCCGGTGTCATCGCGGGCATCGACTGGGTCACCGCGAACCACACCGCCGGCGCCCCCGCCGTGGCCAACCTCTCCCTCGGCGGCGGCGCCTCCACCGCCCTCGACAACGCGGTGAAGAACTCCATCGCCGACGGCGTCACCTACGCGGTCGCCGCCGGCAACTCCGGCGTCAACGCCTCGTCCTCGTCGCCCGCCCGGGTCGCCGCCGCCCTCACGGTCGGCGCCACGAGCAACACCGACGCCAAGGCCAGCTGGTCCAACTACGGTTCCGTGCTCGACCTCTTCGCCCCCGGCGTCTCCATCACCGCGGGCTGGAACACCAGCGACACCGCCACCAACACCATCTCGGGCACCTCGATGGCCACCCCGCACGTGGCCGGCGCCGCCGCGGTCTACCTTGCCGGCCACACCTCCGCCACCCCGGCCCAGGTCGCCACCGCCCTGGTCAACGGCGCCACGCCCAACAAGGTGACCAGCCCGGGCAGCGGCTCCCCGAACCGCCTCCTGAAGATCGTCCCGTAGGCACGGGTGACGAACCGCCCCCGAAGGCTTCGGCGCCTCGGGGGCGGTTCGTTCGTACGTGACGTCTGCGTCGCCCGTGAGTCAGGTTCCGGGCCTGGGCGTCCAGAGCCGCTTGCGTGACCTCCCGCGCCTCCGCGTGCCGGCCCGCGGCGATCAGCGCGGTCGCCTGAGCGCAGGCGGACGCGGTGGCTTCTTCGCTGTGCAAGCGTCCCCACCCCTGAGGTTTCGGCCGATCGTTCCCGGCCAAGAGGCGTCAGTGTCGCCTGCGACAGAATGCCTGGTCAACCCTGTTCCAGGGCGGCCCGGTGCAATCAAGCACGGAAGGGATTTCGGCCACGGGGACGGCTCCTGACAGGCCCCCGCGCCCTCCGGCCCGCCCGGGCTTTCCGCGCCCACCGGACCTTGAGAAGATCGTCGATACGACCACCCGGTCCCGGCCCCTTCAGGAGCAACTGGTGCCCACCCTCGCGTACGCCGACGTCAAGACCGCCACCGACAGGATCGGCGGTCACATCCGCCCCGTCACGGTCACCCCCGCCGACCCCGGAGGCGAGCCGTACGAGCTCCACCTCGCCCTCGAGCTCCTGCAGCACACCGGCTCCTTCAAGGCCCGCGGCGCGCAGAACTTCCTCCTCGCCCACCGCGAGGAAGGCACCCTCCCCGCCGCCGGAATCACCATCGCCTCCGGCGGCAACGCGGGCCTCGCCTGCGCCTGGTCGGCCCGCCGCCAGGGGGTCACGGCCACCGTCTTCCTCCCCGCCACGGCGCCCCAGGTGAAGGTCGACAGACTCCGCGGCTACGGCGCCGACGTACGGCTCGTCGGGACGGAGTACGCCGAGGCGCTCGCCGCCTGCGAGGCGTTCGCGGCCGACACCGGCGCCCTCGCCTCCCACGCCTACGACCACCCCCTGATCGCGGCCGGGGCCGGCACCCTCCTCGACGAGATCCACCAGCGGATCCCGGACCTGGACACCGTCGTCGTCGCGGTCGGCGGCGGTGGGCTGTTCACCGGCGTCGCCACCGCCGCCCGGCACCACGGCATCCGTACCGTCGCCGTCGAACCCGAGAACTGCCGCGCCCTCGACGCCGCCCTCCGGGCCGGACACCCCGTCGACGTGACGGTCGACTCCGTCGCCGCCGACTCCCTCGGAGCCCGGCGCGCCACCCCCCTCGCCGTGCGCGCCGCCCAGCAGGACGGCGTCCACACCGTCCTCGTGAAGGACGCCGACATCGTCCACGCCCGCCGGGCCCTCTGGGACGACCGCCGCCTGGCCGTCGAACACGCCGCCGCCACGGCCCTGGCCGCCCTGATCGCCCCGGACGAGGCCCGACCCGCCCGAGCCGGCTACCGACCGGCGCCGGGCGAGAAGATCTGCGTCGTCCTCTGCGGCGCGAACACCGACCCCACGGACCTCACGCAGCCGCCGACCGCCGATGCGCCCCGCTAGGGTCCGGGCCGGGGCGGCGGCGGTTCGCTCGGGCCGCGGAGGGGGAGCGGGCGGCTGAAGACGAGGTTCGTGGTCGTGCTGCCGAGTTCGGCCAGCGTGTCGACGATCTCCTCCAGATGGGCCATCGACGTGGCCGCCACCTTCAGGACGTAGCAGTCGTCCCCGGTCGTACGGAGACACTCCAGGATCTCCGGGCGCTCGCCGAGCAGCCGGCGCAGCGGCTCGTGCCGGGTTCCCGGGTACTTCAGCCGTACGACCGCGAGGACCGCGTACCCGATCCGTTCCAGGTCCACCTCCGCCCGGTATCCCGTGATCACCCCGGCCTCCTCCAGGCGCCGCACCCGCTCCTTCGTCGCCGAGGCGCTGAGGTTCACCCGCCGTGCCAACTCCGTGTACGCGATCCGGCCGTCCCGCTGAACCTCCGTCAGGATCGCCCAGTCCGTCGCATCAAGACTCTCGGTCATCCGATCAGATTACCGGCGGATCCACGGCCGAACGGCCCCTGAACAGGCGGGAATCACTTCTGGTCGCCCCTTCCGCGTGGCTAGCCTGTGCCGCGTGAAGATCGGAGTCAACATCCTCAACTTCGGCCCCGGAGCCGACCCCGGAGTCCTGCGCAGCTGGGCCCAGACCGTGGAGGGACTCGGCTACGACCTGCTGATGCTCTCGGACCACATCGCCGTCACGCCCGATGTCGCCGAGCGCTACCCGGCCCCCTTCTACGAACCGTTCACCACCCTGTCCTGGCTCGCCGGCGTCACCACCCGCGTCCGGCTCGGAACGACCGTCCTCATCGCCCCCTACCGGCACCCCCTGCTCACCGCCCGCATGGCGGCCAACCTCGACGCGCTCAGCGGCGGACGGTTCGTCCTCGGAGTGGGGGTGGGCTGGGCACGCCAGGAGTTCGCCGCCCTCGGGATCCCCTTCGAACGCCGGGGCCGGCTCACCGACGAGCACCTCCAGGCACTGCGCGAGGCCTGGGCGGACACCGCCGCCTACGGAGACCGCCGGATCCCGGTCTGGATCGGCGGCCACAGCGACGCCGGACTGCGCCGCGCCGTACGGTTCGGGGACGCCTGGCACCCCCTGCGCCGCACGCTGCCGCAGCTGCGCGAAGGCGCCGCGAGGCTGAAGGAGTACGCGGACGAGCAGCACCTTCCTGAACCGGCCCTGGCCCCGCGCATCGCCCTCAGGCTCACCGCCGCGCCGGTCGGCGGACCCGACCGTCTCGCGGGGGAGGGGACGATCGACCAGGTCATGGACGACCTCGACCAGCTGCGGCTGATGGGCGCCGAGGCCGTCGTCCTCGACCCGTACGGCGGCGACCCCCACGAGACCACCCGCCCGCAGGCCGCCTGGCAGGCACTCGCCACCGTGGCCGCGCATCTCTCCGCGCACCGCATCCGAACGGAGCCGTCATGACGACAGCCGACGACCACACCCTCCTCCGACGCGCCATCGCCCTCGCGGCCACGGCGCGGGAGGGCGGCGATCCGCCGTTCGGGTCGCTCCTCGCGGCACCGGACGGGACGGTCCTGGCGGAGGAGCACAACACCACCCTCACCGACAAGGACATCACCGCGCACCCCGAACTGAAGCTCGCGCGGTGGGCGGCCCGGGAACTCGACCCGGCCACAGCGGCCGAGACCACGATGTACACCAGCTGCCAGCCGTGCGGCATGTGCGCGGCGGCCATCCAGCAGGCGGGCCTCCGCCGCGTCGTGTACGCCCTCTCGAACGAACAGCTCCTCGACATCCGCCCGGGCAGCGGCCGCCCGCCGGTACCGCAGGACGGCCCCGCACTGCTCCACGAGGTACGGGCCGTGGTGGAGGGGTACTACCGCTGACCCGGCGCTCGCTCGCGGGCAGCACTCGCGCGCGGGCCGTCGTGAGACGGGACCCCGGATGAGTCAGGATGGGGTCATGACCGAGATCCGTACCCCCCGGCTCCTCCTCCGCCGCTGGAGCGACGACGACCTCGTCCCGATGGCCGAGATCAACGCCGACCCCGAGGTCATGCGGTGGATCGACGACGGCTCGGTCTGGGACCTGGAGCAGACCGCCGAGGCGATCGAGCGGTACGAGGAGGAGTGGGACGACGAGGGCTTCGGGATCTTCGCCGTCGAGCTCCTCGGCTCCGGCGAGCTCATCGGCTTCGCGGGTCTCTCCGTGCCCGAGTTCCTGCCGGAGGTGCTCCCCGACGTGGAGATCGGCTGGCGTCTGGGCCGTCAGTTCTGGGGCCACGGGTACGCCTCCGAGGCCGCCCACGCGGTCCTGGAGTTCGCCCTCCAGGACCGCGGGCTCGACCGGGTCGTCGCCATCACCCACATCAGCAACCAGGCATCCGAGAACGTCATCGGCAAGCTCGGCATGGTGGCGGAGCGGGAGACGAACCACCCGGTCTTCGACGTTCCCCTGCGCGTCTACGCCATCGACCTCACCGAGTACCAGGCGTGATCACCGGGACCTCGCCGGGGTGCCGTCAGTGGCGCTCGGGCAGGTCCCGCTCCGCCGGCAGCGACGAGAAGTCGCGCGTCGCGGGCGAGGAGGCGGCGCGCGAGGACGGAGCCACCGCCGGCTTCTTCCCGCAGAAGGCCGCCTCCAGGGTTCCGCCGAGCGCCGTGTTGGCGGCGCCGTGGTTCGACGTGTTCGCGACGGCCGACAGGCTGCGCCGGCCGTCGCGGGTCGAGAAGGCGTACGTGTAGAAGCCCTGCACGGTGCCGGTGTGCCCGTACACCCGCGTCCCGCAGGACAGGTCGTAACGACGCAGGCCAAGACCGTAGAACCGGCTGTTGGTCGTGTCCGTCGGCGTCACCGTCGTCATCGCCTCCAGCATCGCCGGGGACAGCAGCCGGCCGCGCATGAGCGCGCTCGTGAAGGTGTTCAGGTCGGCGGGGCTGGAGATGACCGCCCCGGCGGACTGCGCCCAGGACACCGTCTGCTCGGTCGAGTCCACGAGCGGGTCGCCGGCCGCGTCCGGGTGCAGATAGCCCCGCACGTGCAGACCCTTGATGCGCGTGTCGGGGTGCACGTACGAGGTCTTGCGCAGCTTCAGCGGCTTGAAGATGCGGCGCTCGTACGCGTCGGACACCGGCCGTCCCGTGAGCTTCTCGATGAGCATGCCGACGACCACGAAGTTCGCGTTGGAGTACTTGTACGCCACACCGGGCTCGGTGGTGCGGGGCTCGCGCAGGGAGAGGTCGACGAGCTCCTGGTAGGTGAACACCCGGTTCCGTACGGCCTCGAAGCCCGGCACGGTGTCGTTGAACATCGCGTCGGTGTAGTCGGCGAGCCCGCTGCGGTGGGTGAGGAGATGACGGACAGTGATGCGGTCGTCGGGGAGCAGCCCCGGCAGGTACCGGTTGACGGGCGCGTCGAGTTCGAGCCGGCCCTCCTCCACCAACTGCAGGAGCACGACGGTGGAGAACGTCTTGCTGACGCTGCCGATCCGGAAGCGCGCGTGCATGTCCATCGGCGCCCCCGACACGCGGTCCTGGACACCGACGGTCCGGCTCTCCACGCCCTCGGGTCCGGTGAACCGGGCCATCGCACCGGGAGCACCGTTGGCCACGGCCGAGTCGAGCGCGGCGACCACGCCCTCCATGTCCGGGGCGGGAACCGCGGGTGAGGCCGTCGCGGCGGGGGTGAGGGGAGCGGCGAACGCGCTGGTGGCGGGTGCGACACCCGCCGTGAGCGCGGCGATCATGGTGGCGCTCACGGCCAGGCGGCGGTGCGACGACAGGGACATGGTGATTCCTCGACTTTTCCGAATCGTTCGGCGCGGCACTCGGCGGGGGTGAGCCGCAGGGGTGGGGGACCGGGCCGCGGTCGCGCGCCACCCCCTGTGTGTTTCAACGATCATGAGTGCCGTTGTCCGCGAACGGTTCCTGACACGACGGACGAGTTCCGGACGGCGTAGTTCCTTCCCCGCCGTTGGGCGACTGCCCAGCCGGGCCCCGGCAGGACTGGGCTCCTGCCGACAGACAACCGCCCCGGGGAGCTCGATCATTGCGCTGGTCACGCTTGCGAGGACGCGCAACGGACCACAGTCGCAAAGGAGTTCCCATGTCACGTCCTGCTCCGAGGAGTTGGGGCCGCGCACTCGGCGCCCTGCTGCTCGCCTTCCTGATGGCCGCGTACGCCGGGCCGGGCACCGCCGGTGCGACGGAGACGGCGACCACCCCGATCCCGTCGGTCGGCACCGCCTGGGACCAGCCCGGCCCGTACGAGGTGAACGTCGACATCGAGGTGGTGCACACCTTCTACTACCCGAAGAACATGGGGCAGCGAGGAGAGCTCCACCCGGTCGTGATCTGGGGCAACGGCACCGGCGCCGTGCCCGGGATCTACAGCTCCCTGCTGCGTCACTGGGCGAGCCACGGCTTCATCGTCGCCGCCGCCAACACCCCCACCTCCAACTTCGCCCTCAGCATGCGCGCCGGTATCGACGTGCTGGAGCAGCGGAACGCGGACAGCTCCAGCCCCTTCTACCGGAAGGTGGACCTCGAACACATCGGCTCCGCCGGCCACTCGCAGGGCGGCGCGGCGGCGGTCAACGCGGCGCTCGACCCCCGGGTCGACACCGCCGTCCCCATCCAGCCGGGGCCGCTGACCGACCCCGACCTGATGGACGAGCCCGTCTTCTACCTGGCAGGAGAGCGCGACCTGACGGTGTGGCCGGCCCTCGTGAAGGCGCTGTACCGGGACTCTTCCCACGTCCCCGCCGTCTACGGCGAGGTCCGCGGCGCCGGACACCTCAGCTCCATCGGGGACGGCGGGGACTTCCGCGGCCCGACCACGGCCTGGCTGCGGTTCTGGCTGATGGACGACGAGAACGCCCGCGGGATGTTCTTCGGACCCGACTGCGCCTACTGCACGGACAGCGACCTGTGGTCCGGCTGGGAGCGCAACGCCAAGGCGCTCGAGATCCCGGGCCCGACGGTCTGACGGCCTGAGCGCCTGACGGTCGACAGTCCCGTACGCCCCCTTCCGGCACTGTAGTGTCCCGGCCGTCGCGACGATCTGCGCGACGGCCGAGGGACGGAGCCGGGGCGGACCCGGTACGGAGGGGGAGCACGTGAAGCGCGCCGTTGTGCTGGGAGGAAGCTTCGCCGGGCTGCTCGCCGCCCGGGTCCTGAGCGACTTCGCCGAGGAGGTCGTGGTCGTCGAACCCGACCTCCTCGAAGGCGAGGGGGACGGTACGGGACCCGGCGCGCCGCACCGAGCGCAGCTGCACGCCCTGCTCGGCATGGGACACACCCAGATCGAACGCTTCTTCCCGGGCATCACCCGGGAGATGGTGAGCGGCGGAGCCCACCTCGGCGAGGGCGACCAGGTCAGGTTCTACGTCGACGGGGCGCTCAAGGCACCGGTCGCCGACGCGCGGATGCTCGGCGCGAGCCGGCCGTTCATCGAGACCCATGTACGGCGCCGCGTGAGCGCCCTCGACAACGTCAGACTGGAGCGCGCCACCGGAAGGGGACTGCTGCTCCAAGGCGGACGGGTCGCCGGAGCGCGCCTTGCGACGGTGGGCACCTCGAAGGCCGGGGAGTCGGAGGAGGTCGAGGCGGGCGAGCGCGGCGGGTACGCCGAGGGCACCGAGCACACCCCGTACAGCGAGGGCGTCGAGTACGACGTACGGGCGGACCTCGTCGTCGATGCCATGGGACGCTCCAGCCGGCTCAGCACCTGGCTCGCGGCCGAGGGCTGGGGCCAGGCCCCGGTGGACCGCATGCGCGTCGACCTCGGCTACGCCACCGCCCGCTTCGCCCGCGGCAGCGAGCTCCCGGACACGGTGATCGCCCACTCCACCCCAGGCCCGGCCAGCGACTACCAGCCGACCGTCTGCGAACCCGGGGCCCTGGCCGCCGTCGAGGGCAACGCCTGGTCCGTCGTCCTCGCCGGATACGCCGACTACCGTCCGGGGCGCGACCCGGCGGAGTTCCTCGCCCGGATGAGGCGCTGCGTCGCTCCCCTCCGCGAGATAGCCGAGCGGTGCGAGATGACCGGCGCAGTGGAGCCCTTCCACTTCCGGGAGAGCCGCCGGCGCCGGTTCACCGACCTGACGAACTTCCCCGGCGGTCTCGTCGTCCTGGGAGACGCCATGGCGACCGTGAACCCGGTCTACGGGCAAGGGCTCACCCTCGCCACGCTCCAGGCCTCCTCGCTCCACGTCCACCTGAGGTCCGGCGCCTCGCCGCACGACCCGGCCTGGGGCTACTTCCGCCGGACCGGAGTGGTCGTCGACGCCGCGTGGCAGCTCTCGACGACCGCCGACCTGGCCCAGCCGCACGTCACCGGACCGTACCCCCGCGGCTACCGGTTCCTGCGCTGGGCGGGCGACCACATCACGACGGCGTCGGTCAGGGACGCGCGGGTGAACCAGATCTACATGGACGTCGTCCACATGCGGAAGCACCCGAAGGCGCTCACCGCCCCCGGCGTCCTCGCCCGCACGGCGCGCGTCCTCCGGCAGCGCTGAACGACCGGCCGGACGTCCGACTGCCCGACCGCCCGGCGAGCAGTCGCACCGCCCGACTGCCCGCCCGGCCGACGTCCCGACCGCCCGCCCCGACCGACGGTCCGACCGGCCGCGGCGGGCGGCTTCAGGACCGCCGCTGACCAGCGAGGACGCGCGCACGCGTACCCTCGTGGACGTGTCAGCCTCACGTCTCCACCGCGTCGCCGTCCTCGTGCTCGAAGGCGCGAAACCCCTCGACGTCGGAATCCCCGCGCAGGTGTTCACGACCCGGGCGAGCATGCCGTACGAGGTACGGGTCTGCGGCGCGGAACCCGGCGTCGTGGCCGGCGGCGACGGCCTGTCCTATCAGGTCGCCCACGGCCTCGACGCACTCGCGTGGGCCGACATCGTCTTCGTCCCCGGCTACCGCCATCCGGACCGCGAGGACCCGCCGCCGGCCGTCGTCGAGGCGCTGATCACCGCCCACGACCGGGGAGCCCGGCTCGCCGCCATCTCGACGGGGGCCTTCGCCCTCGCGGCCACGGGTCTCCTCGACGGCAAGCGCGCCACGACGCACTGGCACTACGCGCGGGCGCTCGCGGCCAAGCGCCCGCTGATCCGCGTCGACGAGAACGTCCTCTTCGTCGACGAGGGCAGCATGCTGACGTCCGCCGGTGCCGCCTCCGGCATCGACCTGTGCCTCCACATCCTGCGCGGGGACCTCGGCGTGGCCGCCTCGAACCACGCGGCCCGGCGCCTCGTCGCCGCGCCCTACCGCAGCGGCGGCCAGGCGCAGTACGTGCCGCGCAGCGTGCCGGAGCCGCTCGGCGAGCGGTTCGCCGCCACCCGTGAATGGGCACTGCACCGGCTCGGCGAGCCCCTCACCCTGGAGATCCTCGCCCGGAACGCGGCGGTGTCACCCCGCACCTTCTCGCGCCGGTTCGCCGAGGACACCGGATACACGCCCATGCAGTGGGTCATGCGGGCCCGCATCGACATGGCCCGTGAACTGCTCGAACGTTCCGAGCGGGGCGTCGAGCAGATCGCCGCCGACGTCGGCCTGGGCACCGGAGCGAACCTGCGCCTGCACTTCCAGCGCATCCTCGGCACCACACCGAGCGAGTACCGGCGCACCTTCGCACAGGGGGAATAGACCGCCTCGCCGGAACCTTCGCGTGACCTTGGCGCGATACTTGCGGACCGTGGCGATCACGCCGCTGGTCGGAGCGATCTTTCCGCGCGAACCTGGGTGGCGAAACAGAAGGTCGGAAGGGACACCGCTCATGACTCGCATCGCCATCAATGGTTTCGGCCGCATCGGACGCAACGTGCTGCGCGCGCTTCTCGAGCGCGACAGCGACCTCGAGGTCGTCGCCATCAACGACCTCACGGAGCCCACGGCCCTTGCCCGGCTCCTCGCCTTCGACTCGACCTCGGGCCGTCTGGGCCGCCCGGTCACCGTCGACGGGGACACCCTCGTCGTCGACGGCCGCCGCATCAAGGTGCTCGCCGAGCGTGAGCCTTCGCAGCTGCCGTGGGCCGAACTCGGCGTCGACATAGTCCTCGAGTCCACCGGCCGCTTCACCTCGGCCAAGGCCGCCCGCGCGCACATCGACGCCGGGGCCAAGAAGGTGCTCGTCAGCGCGCCCGCGGACGGCGCCGACGTCACCCTCGCGTACGGCGTGAACACCGACGCGTACGACGCCGATCTGCACACGATCGTCTCGAACGCCTCCTGCACCACCAACGCCCTCGCGCCGCTGGCCGCCGTCCTCGACGACCTCGCCGGCATCGAGCACGGCTTCATGACGACGGTTCACGCCTACACGCAGGAGCAGAACCTGCAGGACGGCCCGCACCGCGACCCGCGCCGCGCCCGCGCCGCCGGCGTCAACATCGTGCCGACCACGACCGGTGCCGCGAAGGCCATCGGCCTCGTGCTGCCGCAGCTTGACGGCAAGCTGTCCGGCGACTCGATCCGCGTGCCGGTCCCGGTGGGCTCGATCGTCGAGCTGAACACGACCGTCGCCCGTGACGTGACCCGCGAGGACGTCCTGGAGGCCTACCGCACCGCGGCCGAGGGCCCGCTGGCCGGTGTCCTCGAGTACTCGGACGACCCGCTGGTCTCCGCCGACATCGTGGGCAACCCGCACTCGTCGATCTTCGACTCGGCCCTGACCCGCGTCGAGGGACGCCACGTCAAGGTCGTCGCCTGGTACGACAACGAGTGGGGCTTCTCGAACCGCGTGATCGACACCCTCCAGCTCCTCGCCACGCGCTGACGACGAGACGAACGGCCCGACTCCACCCGCAGGGTGGGAGCAGGCGCTGTCGCACGCCGACGCCGGTCACACCGGGTCGGCGTGCGACGCGTTTTCGGCGCGCCGGCTCCAGTCGGATGACAGGCAGCGGCCGCAACGGGCGCGCCGTCACGAGGAGATCGCACCCCCATCCGATGAGCGCCCGGTAGGAGCGCCCTCGCCGCTTCCCCTCCCGGGCTCGGCGGCGGCCCGCTACCGTGGGCGTATGGCAAGGGAAATCCGGATCGAGATCAGCGACGAGGCGTACGAGGCGCTGGAGCGCGCCGCCGCCGAGAAGCGGGTGGACGCCGAGGCGTACGCGAGCAAGGTCCTCGACGCCGATCTGACGCGGACACGGTTCCTCGAAGGGGCCCGCCAGTTCGTCGCGGATCACGGCCAGGTCTTCGCCGACCGGTTCGGCGGCCCTTGCGGCCGCGGCGCCGACGCCGCCTGAACCGGGACGGCCGCGCGTGATCCTCCAGATCGACCTCTCCTTCCTGCTCGACATCGCCCAGCAGGAGATCCCCGGCGACCCGGAGATCTCCGACTGGGGATCGCTCGAAGCGGCCCGTGCCCGCCACGCCTTCCGCGTGATGGACACCCCGGTCTACGACCAGCCGCACCACCGTGCCGCCGCGCTCCTGGAGCAACTGGTCCGAGTCCCGGCCCTGGAGCACTCCAACGAGCTGTACGGCATGACCGTGGCCGCCGCCTACCTCCACGCCTCCGGGCACCCGATCCGGGTCACCACCAAGGAGGCCGTCGACCTCGTCGACGAGGTCGTCGCCGGCCGCGCCGACGTCCGGCGCATCGCGGACGTCCTCAAGGGCTGGACGCGCTGACCGGGCGTTGTCAGTGCCCTGCGACAGGATGGTGGGCATGACGACAACGCCCGCCGTTGAGGCGCACTTCAGCCTGTCCAGCCGTGCCGCGTACGAGGGCGCGATCGAGCGTCTGCGCGACGCGTCCCGCACGTACTTCGGCGCGGGCTACAGCGTCATGGACGACGCCACGTACGACCGGCTGCGCCTGGATGTGAAGGCCTGGGAGGCGGCGCATCCCGACGACGTGGCTCCGGACTCGCCCGCCGATCAGGTCGCCGACGGCGCCGCACCCGTCGGCGACGTCGTGCACACCACCCGCCTGCTCAGCCTCGACAACGTCTTCGCCCCCGAGGAGCTCGTCGGCTGGGGCGCGTCGCTCCAGCGGCGCCTGGGGCACGAGCCGGCCGGAGGGTTCACCGTCGAGCCGAAGATGGACGGTGCGGCCGTCGCCGCCCGGTATCGCGACGGACGCCTGGTGCAGATCATCACCCGCGGCGACGGCACGCAGGGCGAGGACGTCAGCCACGTCATCGGGACGATCGTGGGGCTGCCGGAGCGGCTGGCCGTCCCCGCCACCTTCGAGGCGCGTGGCGAGGTCCTGTTCACCCAGGAGCAGTTCGAGGCGGCGAACGAGATACGGATGGCGCACGGCGGAGACGTCTTCGCGAATCCGCGCAACGGCGCCGCCGGCACCCTGCGGGCGAAGGACCGGCCCTACCGCCTCGCCATGACCTTCTGGGCGTACGGCGCGGTCGACCTCGACGACGCGGCGTTCCTTCCTGCCGGGGCCGGTCACGCCGAGACGCTGGCCGCGGTGGCGGAGACGGGGGTGCGGACCACGGCGGCGACCCCGGCCGGGCTGCACGTGGTCGCCACCCTCGCCGAGGCCCAGGAGAGGGTCGACGCGATCGCCGCGATGCGCGCCACCCTGCCGTTCGGCATCGACGGCGTCGTCATCAAGGCCGACAGCGCCACCGAGCAGGCGACGGCCGGGTACGGCAGCCGCTTCCCGTACTGGGCGATCGCCTACAAGCTTCCGGCCGTCGAGCGCCAGACCGTGCTCGAGGACGTGCTCTGGGAAGTGGGCCGTACGGGTGTGCTCGCCCCCACGGCCGTGCTCACCGCCGTGGAGCTCGACGGATCGACCGTCACGCGCGCCACCCTGCACAATCCCGCCGACATCCTGCGGCGGGACCTCCACATCGGCGACACCGTGACCGTCTACAAGGCCGGCGACATCATCCCGCGCGTCCAGGCCGCCGTCGTCGAGCTCCGTCCGCCGGGTGCCCTGCCGGTTCCCGTCCCCGGGGAGTGCCCCCACTGCGGCGGGGAGATCGACAAGAGCCAGGAGCGGTGGCGCTGCGCGAAGGGCACCGCCTGCGCGCTCGCGCCACTGATCGAGTACGTCGCGGGGCGCGACATCCTCGACATCGACGGCCTCGGCCGGAAGTACGTCGACGCGCTGATCGACGCCGGGACGGTCCGCGACGTCGCCGACCTGTTCACCCTCACCGAGGAGCAGCTCACCGCCGCCTCCGGCAGCGCCAAGCGGGGCGCGAAGCTGGCCGAGCAGATCCAGCTCGCCAAGTCCCGTCCCCTCAGCCGGGTCTTCTGCGCGCTCGGCATACCGGGCACCGGCCGCCGGATGTCCCGGCGCATCGCCGCGCACTTCGGCACGATGGAGGCCATCCGGGCGGCCGACGCCGACGCCCTGCAGGAGGTCGAGGGCATAGGCCCGGAGAAGGCGCCGGTCATCGTCGAGCAGGTCTCCGCGCTCGCCCCCGTGATCGACAAGCTGATCGCGGCGGGCGTCGGCATGACCGAGCCGCGGCAGGAACAGGCCGAGGACGCCGTCGAGGGCCCTCTGAGCGGGAAGACCGTCGTCGTGACGGGGAAGATGGCCGGTCCGCTGGACGGCTGGGGGCGCTCCGAGATGGGCGCGCTGATCGAGAAGGCCGGCGGACGCGTGGGCAGCGGTGTCAATTCCAGGACCACCTATCTGGTCGCGGCGCCGTCCGCGAACGGCAAGCCGAGTTCGAAGGCCGTCAAGGCCCAGGAGCTCGGCGTCGAGGTCCTCACCCCGGAGGAGTTCGCGACGCTGGTGGCCGCGTACCTGGACTGAGCCGCATGCCGCCGGAGCCGATGTCGATGTGGCAGGGGTCGGCGGTACGGGCGGAGGGCGGCGACGTCAGTCGCCGCCGGTCCTCGGGCGCGGCACGGACACGGTGCGCGGGAGCCGGGGCGGGCCGCTGAAGCGGACGGGAACGCCCGGCGAGTACAGCACGCTCACCGGCTCCCCGAGCGGACGGCGAAGGCCGGCCGCGGTGAGGAGGGACTCGTCGCAGTCGAGGAGGCGGGCACGGTGGAGCGGCCAGCGGGGGTGGGTGTTCGGGAGGTAGAGGGGGCGCCCGCGGAAGGAGCTGTGCATGCCCCAGCGGGCGGTCAGGAAGTGTTCGAGCGCGGTGGGCTCGTCGACCCGCTCGCCGATGTCCACACTGATCGTGCTGTGCGCCCCGCGCGGCCCAGGCCACCGACGCCTGCTGGTGTACGTCACGGTGGTGCCGTCGGTCCGGACGGTCATCCTCGACCACACGTAGGGGATGCGGAACGCCCACCGTCCGACGGTCACGGGAAGGAGGCGGGACGCGTCGAGCGAGCGGAACACCACACCGCGCCGCCCCTGACCGTCCACGGAGTACAGACGCACGTTGGTCTCCGGGAAGCTCCCGAGGTAGGGGAGCCCGGGGAGGCGGAACCAGCCGACGCGGTGCATCCGGAAGGCGACGAGGCCGACATAGGTGACCCCGTCGAGGGTGTCGGGCACGGTCCCGGCCGGAAGCAGCGGGGCCACCTCGGCCGGATCCACGGGCCAGTGCAGAAAGGCCAGGTCGAGCCAGGACTGGGTCAGCAGGGTGCGGTCCGTGCGGTGGGGAGGGTCGGCCGATATGGGTTCGGGCTCCACGGCGGGCGGCGTCTGCTGCATCGGAGCAGTATCCAGGATCGGCGGGCGAGCCCCCTCTAGCCCATCAGGTCGGGTCCCGTCGGGTTCCGTCAGGTCCCGCCGGTGAGCTCAGACGTCGACTTCGACGTCCGTGAGCGGGTAGGCGACACAGGAGTGGGTGTGGCCGGCCGGCGGGTCCGAGAGCCGCAGACGGGCCTCCTCGGCGTTGTGGACGGTGCCCTTGACGACCCGGAGGCGGCAGAGGCCGCACTCGCCCGAGCGGCACGCGGCCTCGGGGCGTCGAAGTCGCGGCTCACGGCCGGTCGGCCCCCGCCGCGCCGGCGGCTTCGGCGGCGATGCGGTCGAACTGCGCCCCCATCGCCTCGGCCAGCGCCTGCGCGGCGGAGAGCGGCCGGACCATGACCATGAAGTCGTCGATGAGGCCCTGCTCGTTCAGGTGGAGGAAGTCGCAGCCGGTGATCGCGCGGTCGCCGACCCGCGCCTCGAAGACGAGGGCCTGGTCGCGGCCGTCCTCGCCGGCCATCTCGCGGACGTAGCGGAAGTCCGTGAAGACACGGGAGACCCCACGGATGATGGCTGCGGTGATCGCCCTGCCCGCGTACGGCTTGAAGGCCACGGGGCTGGTGAAGACGACGTCCTCGGCGAGCAGGGCCTCGATCGCCGCGTGGTCGTTCGCCTCGACGGCCTGACGGAAGGACTTCATGGACATCTCCGCAGCTAGTCAACTAATTGAATAGATGAGGAGGAGGCTAGTGGCGCGGTGCACCACTGTCCAGGCCTTTGTTACGCAACTATTTGCATAGTCGCGGATGCCGTACGCGTGGCGAGATGGCGCTGCGCGACGCCGTCAGCGGGCGTCGGCAACGGCCAGCTTCTTGAGCAGCTCCGCGGCGAGCGGGGCGGACGAGGAGGGGTTCTGGCCGGTGACCAGATTGCCGTCGACGACCACGTGCGGCGCCCACGGCTCGCCGACCTGGACGTCGACGCCGGCCTCGACGAGCCGGCTCTCCAGGAGCCACTTCGCCCGGCCGGCGAGACCGGCCTGGGTCTCCTCGGCGTTCGTGAAGGCGGCGATCTTGCGGCCGGCGAAGGCGTTCGAGCCGTCGGTGTCCGTGGCGGCCAGGAGCGCGGCCGGGCCGTGGCAGACGACGCCCAGCGGCTTGCCCGAGTTCAGGGTTTCGACCAGTAGCCTGCCGGAGGTCGCGTCGACGGCGAGGTCCTCCATGGGGCCGTGGCCGCCGGGGTAGAAGACGGCGTCGTATTCCGCCGGCCGGACATCCTCCAGCTTGATCGGGTGCTTGATCTCGTCGATGGCGGCGAGCGCGGCGGCGACCTTGTCCGCGCCTTCCTGGCCGCCGTTGAACTCGGGGGCGAGGCTGCCCGCGTCGACGGTCGGGACGACACCGCCGGGCGTGGCGACGACGACCTCGTGACCGGCGGCCGTGAACGCCTCGTACGGCGCGACGGCCTCCTCGGCCCAGAACCCGGTCGGGTGCTTGGTGCCGTCGGCCAGCGTCCAGTGGTCGACACCGGTCATCACGAAAAGGATCTTCGACATGAGGGAGCTCCAGGGCAGGGCGGGCCCGGTGGGCCCGGAGTCGGGGGTGCACACACTGACACTCTGGTCCGGATGACGCTCTGCGGCGAGATCGTCAGTGCGGCGATGTCCTCGACACTAGGGGGGTGACCCATTGGTTTCCAATGAAGAAACCAATGGGTCCCATAGGAAGGTCAATGGCTGAGCAGGGAATACGCGCTCGCCCGGGAAGCTCGGTGAGGACCGTGGTGCCCCGGTTGTTCGGCTGTTCATCGGCCGGGCCGGGAACGCGCCGGTGGCGCCGGTTCCGGCCCGGCCAAGGCCCGGGCGAGGGCGGCGGAGACGGCAACCGCGTGGTCGGGCAGGACCCGGACGGCCCATTCGGCGGCCACTCCGAGGAAGTCGACCAGGTCCTGCTCCGCCGCGTCGAGAAGGCGGCGCAGTCGGACGACGGGCAGTTCGATCACCGGACTGTCGTCCCGCTCCGCGTCGACGGTCAGCCGAACGTCGTCCCCATGGCGTTCGGCGAAGGGTGAGGGGTCGTGGCCGAAGGAGGCCCAACCGTCTCCGTCGAGGACCTCGGACCAGTCGCGCCGCTCGTCCAGGCCATTGCAGCAGCCGGGAAGCAGGGTGACGCCGGTACTGGTGTCGGTGATGCGCAGGCCGCCGGACGCGAAGAGGTCGTCCATCGTGAGCAGGCCGTGCAGAAAGCTCCCGAGGGGGTCCGGCGGCCGTGCCGCGCGGTCCTCGTCCTCGGGGTCGAGGTCGTTGCAGGCGGCGATGCGCATCACCGCCGTACCGACCTCGACGTCGTCGAGCGCGCCGCTGAGCGGCAGGAAGCCGTACGGCGCGGACGCGGAGATCGGCCAGAGGGTGAAGCCGTCATGGGCGCGGAGCTCCAGGACCGGCTGGACGAGGATCATCTGCGGAGTGTGCGGCATCGCCTGCCCGTGCCGCAGGCCGGTATTCACGGGCAGGGCGCGGCACCGCCGCTGTGGCGGTGCCGCCTCCTCATGCCCTTCGGGGGGCTCTCGTCGGCAGGCTCACGATCCGTCGGCGAGGTCGTGGAGGGTGATCGCCTGTACGGGGCAGGCGCGGGCCGCCTCGCGGACCAGCGTTCCGGTGCCGTCCTCCCGGCCCGGCACGACCGTTCCGAAACCGTCGTCGTCCTGGGTGAAGACGTCCGGGGAGGTCAGGGCGCACTGCCCCGCGCCGATACAGACGTCCGAATCGATCGAGACCCGCATGCGCACCGCTTCCTTCGCCATGGTCCGTGCCGCTCCTCTCACCATGTGACGGGGAGTTCGAGCATCCCCTGGATCGTGTCGCCCGGTTTGAACGGGATCTCCTCGGCGGGGACCGCCAGCCGAAGCCCCGGCAGCCGGCGCAGCAGTGTGCCGAGCGCGATCTCCAGCTCGGCGCGGGCGAGGTTCTGCCCGAGGCACTGGTGGATGCCGAACCCGAAGGCCACGTGGTGGCGGGCGGATCGCGCCCAGTCGAGGGTGTCCGGATCGCTGTACGCGGAGGCGTCCCTGTTGATGACCGAGGTCGAGAAGACCACGCCCTCGCCCGCACGGATCACCGTCCCGGCGACCTCGATGTCCTCGCGCGCGACCCGGAGCAGTCCGTCCGCGATCGACAGGAACCGCAGCAGCTCCTCCACAGCGGTGGGCACGAGGCCGGGATCCGCCCGCAGTTCGGCCAGCCGCTCGGGGTGTCGCAGCAGCGTGTACGTACCCAGCGAGATCATGTTCGCCGTGGTCTCGTGTCCCGCGACCAGCAGGATCGTGGCGAGCTGCACCAGCTCCTGGCGTTCCGGACCGCTGTCTCCGGACCCGCGCGCCACCAGGTCGTCGAGGACGCCCTCGCCGGGCTTCCGGCGCTTGCGGTCGATCAGGTCGCCGAGGTAGCCCTCCAGCTTGGCCAGAGCGTCCTCGGTGTCCGCGCCCGTCGGGCCGCGCAGCAGCCGCCGCGACTGCTCCTCGAAGAAGTCGTGGTCCGCGTACGGCACGCCGAGCAGGTCGCAGATGACGATCGAGGGCACCGGCAGCGCGAACGCGCTCACCAGCTCGGCCGGCGGTCCCTGCGCCTCCACCGCGTCGAGGAGCCGGTCCACGGTCTCCTGGATGCGGGGCCGCAGGCTCTCGGCGCGCTTGAGGGTGAAGCTCGGGATCAGCCGCCGCCGCTGGGCGTTGTGCTCGGGGTCGTCCCAGCCGAGCAGCGCGGCGCGCCGGCGCCTGCGCAGGGCCATGGCGCGTTTCGTCGGCAGGGGGAAGCCGTCACGGGTGGAGTCGGTGGACAGGCGCTGGTCCGCGAGGAGCGTGCGGGCGGCCGCGTGTCCGGTGACGAGCCACACCGGCCTTCCGTCCCACAGGGAGACCCGCGACAGTGGGCGCTCCTCCTCGGTCCGGGGATAGGCGGTGGGCGGGTGGTAGGGGCAGGTCCGGTCCTGGGGGAACGCCACGGCTTTCGTCATGGGGGCCTCGCTAGGGGCGAATCGGTGGCAGGGACTGTGGTGCCGTCTCCACTACATGCCTCAGGCACCTATCTGGTCTACGCACAGTTCGGCCATTCCACCGGAACGGGCGCGGCCATCCGGTGGGTGACCTCATGAGGGATTCCATCCGCTCCGGATAAGCGTCGACCGAGGTCGTCCCCCTGTGCCGGCCGGCCGACTGGCGGGTGTACTTAGACTCGCCCGTCGTGGAAGAGATCTTGAGACTTGGCGAGATCAGCTGCCCCTCGGGGGTCCTGGTCGTCATCGACGGCGGCCATCTGGGGCTGTGGAGTGGCGAGCGGTCGCCGGCGGAGACCGACCCCGCGGTGCTGGGGGTCGAGGATGCGGCGATGGCCGCCGACGTACGCGACTCGGTCGACTTCGCCGTGGTCGGGCCCGATGCCTCGGCAGCGGCCCGCGGCTTCGGCCGACAGCCGGGCGACATGCTGCACGACATCCCGGCCTCCCGGGTGGCGGAGCTGGAAGCCGTGTTCGCCGAGCACTGCCGGACCGCGGGGATCGATGCCCGCCTGGAGGCGATGCCCCGCCGTGAACCGCACGCCCAGCGGGCGCGGCGCACGGCCGCCGAAGGAGGCGGCGGCTTCCTGATGTTCGGGATTCCTGTCGTCGCGGTGGGAGGAGTGCCCCGCGATCGCCGTCTGCCGGTGCTGGCTTCACGCGTCGACTTCGGTGACGGCATCGGCCCTCGGTGGTCCGAGATGCACGTCCGGATGAGCGAGGCTCGAGCCGCGTCCACGGTGCGGCTGGGTGACATCGGCGTCGACTGGGCCCGCGTACTGTTCGGCGATGCCGACGCCCTGAACGACTGGCAGCACGACGAGCCCGTGGACGGCCTGGCCGATGTCGCCTTCTGGGGCGCGGCCGAGGAGGAAGCCGCCGCCGTGTTCGGAGCACCGCGACTGGGCGAGCCCGGCGAGGACGGTGTCCACGGATGGGTCGGGCTGACGCTCCCGGAGGCGATCGAGAAGGCTCGCGCCGTGCAGACCTGGAAGGAGGAGAACGGACTGCGCATGATGGTGGACTTCCGGCCCCACTCCCACCACTGGCATGTCATGCGACAGGTCCGCGCCTCCGAAGTGGGGTCCGGAACCGTGGACATCGGCGACGCCCGACTGCTGTGCGCGATGACGAGCTGGGGCGACGGCTACTTCCCTGTGTCGGCCGACCTGGATGCCACGGGCGCCTTGGTCGCGGTGCGGGTGAGCTTCTCCGGAGCGGGCGAGTAGCTGCTCCGCCCGGCCTGCGGCGTCAGAGGTGGCGGCGGTGAGGAGCGCGGCGACGACGGGGTGGCGGTCAGGAGCGCGGTGACAGCGGGATGACGGCGGTCAGGACCGTTCCCTCGCCGGGTGCCGATTCGACGGTGAGCGCACCGCCGAGCTGCTGGGCCCGGGCGCGCATGGCGGGCAGGCCGTGGCCCCGTACGCCTCCTGGCTTCTCGACCGGATCGAAGCCGCGGCCGTCGTCGGCGATGTCCAGGACGACCTGATCGTCCAGATGGCTGAGGGTGAGGGCCGCGGTGCCGGCGTCGGCGTGCTCCCGGATGTTGGCCAGCGCGCCCTGGGCGATCCGCAGCAGCGCCGCCTGTACGCGGTCGGGGAGGGCGGCGGCGGGTGTGCCGTCCTGGTGGAATCGAACCCGGAGGGTGTCGGAGGACTCGCGGTCGGCGAGGGTGCGCAGCGCCTCGTCGAGGCCGCCGCCCCCGGCGAGGTCGGCCGGCGCGAGGTCGTGGACGAAGCGGCGGGCCTCGGCGAGGTTGTGTTCGGCGATCGACTCGGCCGTACGGATGTGGCGGCGCGCGGCGACCGGGTCGGTGTCCCAGAGCCGGTCGGCGGCCTGAAGCAGCATCTGCTGGCTGGACAGACCCTGCGCGAGCGTGTCGTGGATCTCCATGGACAGCCGCTGGCGCTCCGCGAGGGTCCCCTCGCGGCGCTCGGTCGCGGCCAGTTCCCGCCGGGTGCGGACGAGGTCGGTGATGACCGTCCGCAGCCGGTCGGCCTGCCGCTGGGAGTAGAGGAAGACGGCGGTGGCGACGGCGGCGCCGGCGAACGGGGCGAACATCAGGTTCGGGTCGAAGCCGAAAGGCAGCCGCAGTTTCAGCTGCGCGGCCACCACGCACAAGGTGATCAGCCCGACCAGGATGATTGCGGACCGGGTACGCAGGGAACGCAGGCTGGTGTACAGGAGCGGCACGACGCACCAGCCGAAGCTCGGCGCGAGGACCACCAGGGCGAACCACACCCCGATGACGGCCGCGAGCCAGAGCCTGGAAGCCGTACTGGGAGGAGCGCCGCGTCCGTCGGCCTGCTGAGGGCCCAGCACCGGACCCAGGACGTACAGCAGGGCCAGTACGACGGCGAGGACGATCACCCAGGGGGTGCTGCGGGCCGCGGGGTGGACGATCAGATACCGGGTCAGCGACGAGCACAGCAGGACGAAGAACGCCACGTGCATCACGGTCGCGAGCCAGCCGGCGTCCGGGTCGGCCGCCTCCGTGTCGATCGGCGACCGCCTGTCCATCCGCACCGTCCACTCCTCGCCGCCGACCGTTCTCCCAGGGCCCAGGCTATCCGGACGTATTTGTTCCGCATCGACCGATCGGTTGACCCCCGTGTCGTCCGCAGGGCGCGCCGGCCGGAGCCTGTAGGCCGACCGGTGAGGGGCGTGAGCGCCACCAGGATGGATGTCAGAGCGGGAACGCAGAGCTTCCCGAAGCCCCCCTGAGGGGGTCGATGCCCAAGGAGCTGATGATCGTGAAGACGATGACCCTGCGCACCCGTGTCCTGACCGGTACCGTCGCCGCCGGCGCGCTCGCCGCGGGCCTGTTCGGCACTGTCTCCGCGAACGCCGCCGCCCCGGCCGCCGCTCCCGCCGCCGTCATGGCCGACGCGGTGGACAAGAACACGACGGAGTCCACGCACCTGACGATCGAGGCCGCCACGAAGGCCGCGCAGGCGACGCTGGACGCGGCCGAGAAGGAGAACCAGCGGGTCTCCGTCGCGGTGGTCGACCGCAACGGCAACACCCTCGTGACCCTGCGCGGCGACGGCGCCGGCCCGCAGTCCTACGAGTCGGCCGTGAAGAAGGCGTACACCGCGGTCTCCTGGAACGCCCCGACCTCCGAGCTGGCCAAGCGCCTCACCAACGCGCCGACCCTGAAGGACATCCCCGGCACCCTCTTCCTCGCCGGCGGCGCCCCGGTGACCGCCAAGGGCGCGCCGATCGCGGGCATCGGTGTCGCCGGTGCCCCGTCGGGCGACCTCGACGAGAAGTTCGCGCAGGCCGGCGTCGCCTCCCTCGCGAAGTAACACCCCCTCAGACCCCGGCGGTACCCGGCCCCCCGTCCGGGTACTGCCGGTCTTCTCGCCGCGGACCGCTGCGGACCGACCGTCACGGACATGGAGGAGCAGCATGGACGACCGCAACAGCCGACTGCTGACAGCCGCCCGCCGGGGCGACGCCGACGCGGTCCGGGCCGCCCTGGAGGCGGGCGCCGGGGTGGAGGCCCGTGACGAGGAGCTGCGTTCCCCGCTGCTACTCGCCTCGCTCGGCAACCACGTGGAAGCCGCGCGGGTCCTCGTGGAAGCCGGCGCCGACCCGAACCTCGCGGACGCGGACGGCGTCACCCCCCTGCGGCACGCGCGACGACGTGGCTTCGACGGGATCGCGGCCCTGCTCGCATCCCACTGAGAGCGCGCTGAGAGCGCACCGAGAGCCGCAGAGGGCCGCAGAGGGCCGGCCGAGGGTCCGCCGGGAACAGCCCCCGTGCGGAGACCTGTCGCGCCGGTGCTACCAGGCGGTAACCTGCGGGCCCGTCCGCAGCATGGGGGAGTGGTATGGGCACCGTCACGAGCTTCGATCCCGTCACCGAGCACACGAGGACACGCGCCGCCCTGGGCGCCGCGATCCCGCGCCTGGTCCGGCTCCTGCGCGGCGTACCCGACCTGGACGCGGCCTCCGGTGTGCCGGTGTGGACGGTCGGCGACGTCGGCGCGCACCTCGCGGCCGTGTACCTGGCGTACACCTCCCTCGCCTCCGCCGACGACTCCACGGACTGGGACGGCCTCCTCCCGCCGGGCGACCCGTCGTTCATCGAACGGATCACCGCCATGAACGCCACGTCCATCGGCCTCGTCACCGGCGGCGAGCGTGCCCACCTCGGCGACTTCCTCGCCGAGCGGGGCGAGACGTTCCTGCGGGTCACCGAAGGACTCGCTCCCGACACCCCGGTCGCCGCGCCCTGGTACGGGCAGGACGTTCCCCTCACGCTGGCGACGGTGACCGGCCTCATGCTGAGCGAGACCCTCGTCCACGGCCTGGACATCGCGCGCGGAGCCGGACTCCCGTGGCACATCGGCCCGGACGAGGCCCGCCTGGTGCTCGGTCAGTCGATGCCGACGATGATGGTGGCGGCCCTGGACACGGCGAAGGCGCGTGGTGTCGGCATCGCGTTCGACCTCGTGGTCAAGGGCGGACCGCGCCTGGCGGTCGTCGTCGACGACGGCACCATGACGGTCACCCGCGACGCCCCGCCGCGCGCCTACGACTGCAGGCTCACCGTGTCACCCACCGCGTTCCTCCTCGTCTCCTTCCGGCGCACGCCGATCTGGAAGGCGATCGCCCGCGGCCAGATGCGCGCCGGTGGCCGCAGGCCGTGGCTCGCCACCCGGCTCGGCCAACTCGTCGCCGCGCCCTGACCTTTCAAGGCGAGCCCGGCCCCCGCTCGGCCCTCTCTCGTCGGTAGCCTGCGTCATCATGATGCGTGCTTGGATGTTGCCGATACTTCTCGTGCTCAGCGGCTCACTCGTAGCGGCTGGGGTGTTCGCCAAGGGCGACCCCGGTGAAGCCGTGGTGCTTCTCCTGCTGTTCGTGCTGCTCGCGGGCGCGCACTCGCGGCTCGTCTTTCCGAGGCCGGTCAGCGCACCGGAGGCCCAGCGCCGCAGCGCGGTCGACGGCCGGCCGATCGTCTACTGGCGGCCGGGTTGCCAGTACTGTCTGCGGCTGCGCATCCGGCTGGGCCGCAACGCCCGCCAGGTGTACTGGGTGGACATCTGGCGCGACGCGGACGGAGCGGCGGTCGTGCGGGCGGCGAACGACGGCAACGAGACCGTGCCGACGGTCGTCGTGGCGGGCCGCCCGTTCGTGAACCCCGATCCCGCGTGGGTGCGCGAGAAGCTCTCCCCCTCCGAGTGACGGGCGGCGGCAGCCCGGCCGCCACGCCCGCCGTCCGTTCCAAGAGCCAGGTCAGATCTGCCCGTCCTCGGTCCACGGACGGAGTTTCTCGGGATTGCGGACCGCCCAGATGCGGGTGATCCGGCCGTCGGCCAGGTCGAACGCCGCCACCGTCACGGTGACGCCGGCGTTCTGGGCGACCAGACCGGGCAGGCCGTTGACCGTCCGCTCCAGGAGCGTGAGCCCGGGGGCCTTGTCGGCGATGTGGATGAGGTACTGGGCGATCAGCTTGCTGCCCTCGACCGGACGGAGCACGGTGCCGACCAGGCCGCCGCCGTCGGCCGTCATCGTGGCGTCGGGGTCGAGCAGGTCGACGAGGGCCTTGATGTTCTTGGCCTCCCACGCCTCCTTGAAGTCCCGTACCAGGGCGGCCTGTCCGGTCGCCGGTGCGGCCGGGCTCGTCTCGGCGCGGATCCGTCGGCGGGCCGAGGACGCCAGCTGCCGGCAGGCCGCCGGTGACCGTCCCACGATGTCGGCGACCTCGCCGAAGGGATACCGGAAGACGTCGTGCAGGATGAACGCCACGCGTTCGGCGGGCGTCATCGACTCCAGTACGACGAGGAACGCCATGTTCACCGATTCGTCCAGGGTGACCCGGTCGGCGGGGTCGGCCGGCTCGGACCGGTCGCCGTCCGCCCGCACGCTGGACCACTCCGCACGGTCGGGCAGCGGTTCGGGTATCCACGTCCCGACGTAGCGCTCGCGCCGGACCCGCGCCGAGCCGAGCATGTCCAGGCAGACGCGGCCGGCCACCGTCGTCAGCCAGGCCCCGGGCGAGTCGACGGCCTCCCGCTGCCGCGGCGACATCGCGTACCAGCGGGCGTACGTCTCCTGCACGGCGTCCTCGGCCTCGGCCAGTGAACCGAGCAGCCGGTAGCCGAGGTTGATGAGCCGGCGCCGCTCGCCGACGACCACGCTCAGATCCGGTTCGGACCGGTCGTGCCCGGGCTCGGTGGGGGTACTCATGTGCGCGAATGCTCCCTGTTTCTGCGGTTCTTCTCGGCCGAATCGGATCTTGGGCCGTCGACGCCTCACATTTCACGGGCCTGCGTCGTCGGAATGATCGAGACACTACCGAGTCACCGCCGCGAGGCAGAAGAAGAGGACCGAGTCATGGCCACCACCACCGCACAGACCACGGCAGTCCGGGGCAGCAGCCGCACGTTCCTGCAGGTCTCGATCGCCCTGCAGACCCTGACCCTCTTCTTCCAGGCGTCCACCGCCGGACTGCTGCTGTCCTCGTCCCACGGCGAGCTGCTGCACGGCATCGGTGCGCGCGTGATGTACGGGGCGACCATGCTGTACGTGCTGGCGGCGGTCCTGGCCTGGCGGCCGGGAGGCGGCTCGCCCCGCCCCATCCTGTACTCGACGGGCTTCCTGGTCCTCGCCTCGCTCCAGGTGGTGCTCGGCGTCGCCCACAAGCCGGCCCTGCATGTCCCCCTGGGTGTCCTGATGTTCGGCCTGAGCGTGCTGGCACTGGGGCAGATCCTCTCCACCCGGTGGCAGGGCCAGTCCGGCACGCGCCGACTGTAGTTCTACCTGGTGGCGTTGACCTGCATCGATGCGACTCCACCCGCGTCTGACCTGCGCGGATGAGTCTCTGTGCGCAGGTGGTCGCCTTCGGGGCGGGGCATGGCGGGTACGAGCTTCGCGATGCCGAGCAGGCCGCTCACGCCGAGCCCTGCGAACCGTACGACCGGCCCCGCTGTCCAAGGGGGTGCTGCTGGGCAGGGCGCGCGCCGACCGTACCGCGCTGCCCCGGCTCCGATCCGTCGACGCGACCTGGCGGCTGGGCGTTCCCGCCGCCGGCCTGGACATGGCCGCGAGGAGCGTGCGGCTGGCCGACGGCGACGAGGTGCCGTACGACGGCTGCTGATCGCCACCGGTGTCCGGGCGCGGCCGTGGCCGCGCGAGGAGGAGGCGGAACTCGACGGCGTCTTCGTGCTGCGGACCCGCGAGGAGGGCGCCGCGTTCGCCCGGCGGCTCGACGAGGGACCCGAACGCGTCCTCGTCATCGGGGGAGGGTTCGCCGGCTCGGAGGTCGCCTCCGCCTGCCGCGAACGCGGCCTCCCCGTCACCGTCGCCGAAACGAGGCGCCGCGCCCCTGGTCGGCGCACTCGGCGGGGTGGTCGCCGCGGTGGCCGCCGACCTCCAGCGCGAGCACGGTGTGGACCTGCGGTGCGGGGTCATGGTGACCGCTCTGGAGGGCGACGCCTCGGGACGGGTGCGCGCCGCGCACCTTTCCGACGGCTCCACCGTGGAGACCGACGTGGTGGTCGTCTCGCTCGGCGCCCTCCGCAACACCGAATGGCTGTACGGTTCCGGGCTCGGGGCCGGCCCCCGCGGCATCGCCTGCGACGCCGGCTGCCGGGCCTTCGACATCCGCGGAATCGTCACCGACGACATCTACGCCGCAGGTGACGTCGCCCGCTGCCCCCACCCCCCGTCGATGGCGACGGAGATCCTGATCTCGCAGGGCTCACTGGACAGCCGCCGCTTCGTCGGCGTCTACGGATACCAGGGGCGCGTGATCGGTGCCGTCTCCTTCGACCACGGCCGGTGGCTGCCTTTCTACCAGGAGCTCGTCGAGAGGACCGCGCCGTTCCCGCGGAAGTTCCCCACGGTCGACCGGCACGCGGACGGACAACGGCCGATGGACGCGGACTTCCCCGACCCGTCGGTCCCCAGCCACGGCCCCACCGTGCCCCTCAGCGGATACTCGCCGGCCGACCGCCGGATGACGTTCACCCCCGCGCACTGACCCGCACGGCCACAAGAACCTGCCATGACGCAAACCCTGCTGCACCAGATCCTGGACTACGCCAACCGGGCCGACCCGTACCCGGTCTACGAAGAGCTGCGGAAGACACCGGTCCACCACGGGACCGACGGGCCGTACGTGATCAGCACCTCCTACGAGATCCGCAGCCTTCCGCGCGATCCCCGGATCAGCTCCGACGCCCGCAACCTGGCTTCCGGCAGCGCTGACCCGCTGGCCGAGCCTGCCCCTGAGGAGAGCGCCCTGCCGCCGAGCTTCCTCCGGCTCGACCCGCCGGAACACGACCGGATGCGACGCATGACGAACCGGCACTTCGGCCCGCCGCACTCCCCGCACCGGGTCGACGAAACGCGCCCGGAGCTCCAGGACATCGTCGCCGGCCTCATCGACGGCCTCGGCGACCCGGGCCGGATCGACCTGAGCTGCTTCGGCGCACCGCTCGCACGACTGGAGGCCCGACTCGCCCTGTCGAAGCTGGCCCGGCGACTGGAGAACCCACGTCTGCTGGACGACCCGCCCCCGTACCGCCAGAACGCCGTACTGCGCGGTCCGCGCCATCTGCGGATCGCCCGCGACGGGATCCGACCCCAGGGTGCGTCTTGTCGATCAGGCCGGGCGCGCTGCGCTGACCTGCTGTTTCCCGCGTACGCGTGGAGGGCCCCGCGCGGTCCATCGGGGAGGCTCCGGTGCTCACCGCCGTAGGACAAGCACTCTGCCGCGCCGGAACCTACCGTGGACCTTGGGAACCGAGCCCACGGAGGGACGATGGACAAGAACACGGCCATGGACATGGCGAAGGCCCGATTCAAGGAGATCACCGGCAAGCTCACCGGTGACGAGCGTCGTGAGACCGAGGGGAGAACGGACCGGGCGAAGGTCAAGATCCGTCAGAAGATGGAGAGCATCCGCCACCGTGCCGAAGGCATCAAGGAGTCGCTCAAGCACGACCGTTCATGACGTACGCACTCGGCGTCGTGTCAGCGGGGGAGAGGTGAGGCGACCCGACGGCGCAACCGAAAGACGGAAGTACTCCGATGCCCTCCCGTGATCCGGATGATGCCGAGCGGCGATGGCGCGGGCCGATCGGCACCTGGCCGGCCGTGGTGCTCGTGGTCGCCGTTCTCGTCGCGGCCAATGTCCTCCTGCACCAATGGACCGGGCCGATCCGCCTGGTGGCGGCCGTCGCGGTCAGCGTCCTGCTGCTCGGTGTGCTCCGCTGGGCGGGCGGCACCCTGGCGGACGCGGGCCTGGCGCCCGGGACACTGGCCCGCGGAGCCGGATGGGCCCTGGCGCTGACAGGGCTGGTCGGAGTCGTCTACGCCGTCGGAGCGCTGCTCCCGGCCACCCGGTCGCTGTTCGAGGACCGGCGGTACGACGGGATGACCGGGGGCGAGTTGATGACACGCGTTCTCGTGGTGGTGCCCGTCGGCACCGTCCTGGTGGAGGAGATCGCGTTCCGCGGAGTCCTGTACGGACTGGTGTGCCGGGCCCGTGGGGCGGTCTGGGCGACCGCCGTGTCAAGTGTGCTGTTCGGCCTGTGGCACGTCCTGCCGTCCCTGCACCTGGCGACCGCGAAGCCCGTGCTGACCTCGGCCTTCGGGGGCTCCGTGCTCGGCTCCGTCCTCGCCGTCATGGGCGCCGTACTGTTCACGGCCCTGTCGGGCGTCCTGTTCTGCGAACTGCGACGCCGCAGTGGCAGTCTGCTGGCCCCCATGGGGCTGCACTGGGCGGTCAACGCGCTCGGCTACGTCGTCGGCTTCCTGCTGCGCTGACCGCGCGACCCCCGGGCGGGCCGGGGATCAGTGCTCCGGCGGCTGAATGACGTTCCGCAGCCGCTCCAGGTCCTGCGGCGTGAAGCCCGACGGCCGCATGACGTCGTTCCAGCCGTCGACGTACGCGGCCTTGTAGGTGTGACCGTGGCCGTCCGGCACGCCCGTGGAGAACGGCAGGTCGGCGGTGACCTGCCAGAAGGTCACGAAGGGGATCCAGATCATCTCGTCGAGCACGTCACCCCCGGGAGCCTCCCCGATCCAGTCGGGCTCGGAGAGGGCCAGCGCGGGGCTCCACCAGACGATCGGATCGGACGGATGCATGAGGTAGAGGACCCGCGTGCCGTTCCACGGCTGGTCCGCCGGAGGTGTCCCGACGGTCGGGTCGTCGGTGAACCGTACGGTCCGCCCGTCCTTGTATACGGGCTCGATCTCCGGACTCCCCGCGTCACGGTGATCGCTGAACTCGCGGAACAGGGTGTTGAAGTTCGGCGGACCGGCGAACAGGGTGCCGGCGGTGCGGTTGCGCAGGTCGGCCTCACCGCTGAAAGCCGTCTCGCCGCCGAACGACCCCAGGCTCTCGCCCGCCACGAACAGCCGCGGACGCCGGTCCTGGGGCAGCTTGGACCAGACGTCGTAGACCGCGTCGAAGAGATCGCGACCGGCCGCGCGCGCCTTGGACTGGTCCACGAGATAGGAGAGCCACGACGGCAGGTACGAGTACTGCATCGCCACGGTGGCCGAGTCGCCGTCGCCGAGGTACTCGAACGAGTCCACGGCGGCGGGGTCGACCCAGCCGCTTCCGGTGGTGGTCATCACGAGCAGGTTCGCGCGCTCGAAGCCGCCGGCCCGTTCGAGGTCCGCGACGGCCCGCTCGGCGCGGGCTTCCGTGTCGTCTGCGGTCTGGAGCCCGGCGTAGGCCCGGACGGGTTCCTGCGCAGGGCGGTGGGTGAACGTGCCGATGTCCTGGGCCGTCGGACCGCTGCCGGTGAAGGCCCGGCCCTGGTAGCCCAGCGTGTCCCACGGAACCAGCGAGCCGGGCCCGCCGGAGCGCAGGGCGGAGGTGGGCTGGTGCACGCCTTCGGGAGTCTCGTTGTCCCGCAGTGAGAAGGCCTCGTTGGTCGCGTTCACGAAGCCGGCAAGGAGCACCCCGCTGACCACGGACCACGCGAGGGCCGCCACCACGATCCAGCCGACCGCCCGTGCCGCTCGGGGGCCGATCCAGCGGCGGAGGAGGCGGGCGAACCACCGGTACAGGCGCCGGAGTCCCCGGCCCGCCAGCAACAGCAGCCAGAAGACGAGCGCGGCCACGAACGGGCAGGCCACCGTGGCGAGGACGTTGTAGTCGGTGACCCCCATGAGCCGGCGGATCTCGTGCTGCCAGTACTGACCGAATCCGAAGGCCAGGCCGAACAGGACGATCGCGCACACGATCAGGACCTGCCACGACCTGCGCGACGGGCTCCGTGCCTCCCGGTCGGCGAACGCGCGCCATGTAGAGGCCGCGACCACGCCGAGCCCGTAACCGATGGCCGCGCTGATGCCGGCGATCAGTCCCTGGAGGATGCCGCCGCGAGGCAGCAGCGACGGGGTGAAGGAGAGGCAGGCGAGGAGAAGAGCGCCCCAGCAGCCGGGGAGCGTCAGGTGCGGCGACCAACGGCGGCGCTTCCCGGTGCCGTCTGCGGGCTCGGCGCCCCCGCTCCCCGCTCCCTCGTGGTCCGGGGAGCCGCTGTCCGGCTGAGACCGGTGCAGGTCTGGAGTCATGGCTGTCCTCCGGAGGAAATCATCCCAAGGCCCGGGAGGACACGCCATTCGGACTCAGCGTTCCGCGAGGGCGTCCCGGGCGGCCCCTTCGGCCACGGCGCGGTCGTGGGGGACCGGGCCGATGCGGGTGCGGCGGTCGAGGAGGTCGGAGGCGTCGAAGGCGCCTTCGTGGCGGACGGCCCACACCAGTTCGGCGCCGGTGACGGGGCGTCCCGGAAGCGGCGGCGGTCGCGGGCGCCGGGGGCGCGTCGGCGAGTCGGATGACCGTGCCGTCGCGGCCACCCGTGCCCCGGGTGTCGAGCAGGGGGCGCAGGCCCGCGAAGGCGCCGACCACGTCGGACCGGTGGAGGGTGACGTCGAGTGCGGAGCCGAGAACTCAAGGAGGACCCGCTATGTCACGCCCTTGCGTGAGGGCGGCTCGCTCCCCGGGATCGTCGAGGCCGACGATCCCGGCACGTACGTCACGCAGTCCACCGGGGCCCGCCGCCTCCGGACGAGGGAAGTCGATCTACGGTGATCCACATGTCCGTTCCCGTCCATGCCCTCGCCCACCGGCCGTTGACGGCCGAGGCCGTCGCCGAGCTCGTCGCCCTGCCGGCCGTGCCGCCCGTCCCGGAGGACTCCGACGCCGTCGACGCGGAAGTGGAGCTGCGTGGCTGGGCCTGGGAGGACGCGCTCGTCTGTGACTCCTTCCGGACGGCGCACGGCCATGTGCTCTGCAGTGACGTTGTCAATCCGTTCGGATGCCCGGACGCCCGGACGTTCCTGGTCTTCGGAGAGCTGTACCCCGTCGACCCGCACGACGAGGACATGGCCAACGCGTCCTGGCTGTTCGGCCTCGTCGGCCACTGGCAGGAGCAGCCCGGCTGGAGCGGCAGCCGGCCGAGCACGGTGAGCGAGTGCGAGGACGTCCTCGTACGGGCCGCGCGGGTGGTGACCGAGCACCTCGGCACGGAGCCCGAGAGGACGGTCCTCTCCGCCGAAGGCGTGGTCACCGGGCCGGCCCTGACGCACCGCGTCTGGCGCACCCCCACCCACGCCCTGGTGCTGGGACCGGCGTCCGACAACGGCCCGTACGGCTACCTCACCCACCTGCAGCTTTCCTGCACCCCCCTCATCTGCGCTCCCGAACTTCCGCCCGCCGACGACGAGGACGGCCTGGCCGCCTGGATCGCCGCGCACATCGACTGGTGACGCCACCGCCCCGGGCCTTCAGATCCCGGCCAGCAGGGAGTGTCCGAGGGGCGTGAGGCTGTGGAGCACCGCCGTGCCCGTGCGCACGGTGTCGACCAGACCCGCGCTCCGCAGGACGCCCGCGTGCTGGCTGGCCGCCGCGAGGGACACGGCGGCGCGCTCGGCGAGGGCCGTGGTGGTGGCGGGGGAGCGCAGGAGCGCGAGCACTTGCGCCCGGGTCCGGCCGAGGAGCGCAGCGAGGGCCTCCGGCCGTTCCTCGGCTCCGTCGGCCCGGACCTCGTCGGCGGCGTCGTACATCGGGTAGACGAGGACGGTCGCCGCCTCGGGGCGGTACATCACCATCGGGCCGGTCGCGAACCACGACGGAACGAGGAGCAGCCCGCGCCCGCACAGCGGAATGTCGTACGCCGACGCGGACGGCAGATGCAGGGTCGGCGGCTGCCACTGCCAGGTCGTCCCCAGCGTCGTCAGCAGGGCGTCGACGCCCCCGCGGAGGAGCATCTCGGCCCGCAGCGCGCGATCGGTGAGGGCGTCGCGGCGGATCCGTGGCCAGAGGGGTTCCACCGACGACTCGAAGTACCGGCGTGTGTCGTCGAGCAGGGCGCGGGGTGCGGCCGGCGACCCCTGGGCCAGCTCGTGGGCCCACCGGCCGGGCCGGGCCAGACCGCCGTTCCAGCCGGAGGCCTCCGGAATCCCGAGATCCAGCGCCAGCCGCTCCGCGGGCGTCGAAGCGGCCGCGTCGAGGGCGTCGGCGAAGTCGTGCACCGACGGCTGCAGCAGGAAGTCCGGTACGAAGCCGTCCTCGGCGACCAACTCGGCGAGGACACCGGCCCGGGCGCCCGCGCCTCCCCGCAGGGAGTGGTGCCACCGCCGGGCGGCGGGCCGCGGACGGTGCAACGGCCCGGCGCCACGGCCGAGGCCCTCGCGCGCACGGCCCAGGCGCAGACCCAGACGCAGGCTCAGGACGGTCTCGGAGAGCGCGTTGGCCGCCGGGGCGAGGGTGATCCGGCGCAGATCTGCGGCCGTGAAGTGTAGGCGGATCATGCCGACCGATTATCGGCCCGGCGGACCCTTTCACCCAGGGGTGAAAGGCCATGCGTTCCACGCGAGGACACAGCACGCTCCCGTTGTCCCCCTCACCACCCGCCGAATCCCCGCCGGAGGTCGCGCCGATGCGCCGCATCCCCGCCCGAACAGCCTGCCTCGCAGCCACACTCCTGCTCACGACCCTCGCCGGCGCGCCCGGCCCCGCGAGCGCCCGGGACCTGCCCGACACCTATGTCGTCTCCAGGGACCCGGGCGTGCTCCCCGAGGGCATCACCGTCACCCCGGACGGCACCCTCTACGTCTCCTCGGACGGCACAGGGACCCTGTACCGCGGCCGCGTCGACGAACCCGACCTGAAGCCGTTCCCCGCGCAAGGCCTGGAGGGCCGCCCCAGCACGCTGGGCGTGCACACCGACCGGCGCGGCCGAGTCCTGTCCGTGGGCGGTGCGAGCCTCACCCTCCACGACCGCCACGGTCGGCTCCTCGCCACCCGTACGGCCCGCGGCGGACCGCTCGGCGCGCCCCACCTCAACGACCTGGCCGTGACGAAGGACGCGGTGTACGTGACCGACTGGGCCAATCCCGTCATCCACCGGGCGGAGATCCGGGGCTCCACGCTCGGCCCCCTCGAACCCTGGCTCGACATCCGCGCCGCGTTCCCGCAGTTCCCCGCCCAGTACTGGCTCCTGAACGGCATCGTGGCGGACGACTCGGGCACCACGCTCCTGGTCGCGTCGAACGGCACCGAGGCCGTCTGGCGGATCGGAACCGCCGACAAACAGGTCAGCAGGCTCGACCTCGGCGACCAGTCCTTCGGCCCCGACGGCATGGTGCTGCGCGGCCGGACGCTGTACGCCGTGCTCAACTACGGTGCCCCGCACGGCGTCTACATCGCCCGGCTCGACGAGGAACTGCGGACGGGGACGGTGACCCACCGCCTCACGGACGGACCCTTCGACCTGCCGACCACACTCGCGAGGCGCGGCTGCCGCCTCTACGTCGTCAACAGCCAGCTCGACGAGCCGCCCGGCCGGCCCCCGTACACCGTGAGCGCGATCGACGACCCGACGTGCGCCGACACTCCGTGACCGGCCACGATCGCGGGTAGGGCACACGCAGCGACTCGGCCGCCACGGGGGTGTGGCCGGCCGCCGCGTACCGCCGCCCGTCGCGCGGGACGATGCCGACCGACGTCCGGAGCGTCCCGACGGGCCTGAGCGCCCCGGGCGGCCTGCGGGACCTGCGCGCCCCGGGGGCAGGAGCGTCCTGCGCGCCCCGGGTCGCTCGGGCCTGGGGGCTCACCGCTCCCCTTCGGCCACGCGGATCAGCGTCTGCTGCCCGCTGGCGACGAGCTTCCGCTCGCCGTCCTCCTGGACGCCGAACACCTCGAGCCGGCACACGGTCAGCGTCCGACCGGACCTCAGCACGGTCCCGACCGCCTCCAGGTGGTCGCCGACGGCCGGTGCGAGGAGGTTGATCTTGTACTCGACGGTGAGCACCTCGGCGCCCTCGGGGAAGAGGGTGTGGGCGGCGTAGCCGCCGGCGCTGTCGGCGATGGCGCTCGTGGCACCGGCGTGGAAGTAGCCGTGCTGCTGGGTCACCTCCGGCCGGGCCGGGAGCACGATGTGCACGAGCCCGGGGCCGATGTGGGATATCCGCGCACCGAGGTGCGCCATCAGCCCCTGCCGGTCGAAACTCGCCTGGACGCGCTGGCGCGCCTCGGGGCTCGCCTGTTCCCGCTGCGTCGGGTCTTCCACGTGCTCTCCTTCGGCTTCGTCGGACATCACGGTCACCGGGCGGTACGAGCGGGGGCTGCCTCAGGCCATCAGCGCTCCGCCGGCAGGAACCCGCCGACGACGATCATCATGGCACCGGAGACCCGCGTCACGGCCCGGGCCGCGTGCGACGGTCGATGCCACAAATCCGCTCGACATCCTGACGACGAGCGGGTTGGCTGGGCGGCATGCCAGAGCTGCGCACCGAACGCCTCCTGCTCCGCCGCTGGCGGGAATCCGACCTCGAGCCGTGGGCGGCCATGAACGCCGACCCCGAGGTCCGGGAGTACCTCGGGCCCCCTCTGACCCGGGAGCAGAGCGATGCCGTCGCGGCCGGCATGCAGGCCGGGTTCGACGAGCGGGGCTTCGGATGGTGGGCGCTCGAAGCGCGGTCGACCGGTCAGTTCGTCGGCCGCGCCGGCTTGGACGTGGTGGGTGAGGACATGCCCTTCACGGGCGTGGACATCGGGTGGCGCCTGACCCGTACGGCATGGGGGTACGGATACGCCACCGAAGCCGCCCAGGCATGTCTGGCCTTCGCCTTCCAGACCCTGGAGCTGCCGGAGGTACTGGCGTCGACGACCCTCGGCAACCTGCGTTCCCAGGCGGTGATGCGCAGGATCGGCATGACCCGGAACCCGGCCGACGACTTCGAGGACCCGAGCGTCCCCGAGGGACCGCTGCGCCGGTGCGTGCTGTACCGGACCCCGGCTGAGCTGCGTACGGCCTACCGGGGCCGGTGACGGAGCCGCGGTCTCAGACCCCGGCGGTCGCGGTCTGGGCGATGCGCTCCAGGGTGGTGCGCATCCCCGCCCGGTTGAGGGCCACCCGGCGGGCCGGGTTCGTTCCCGCGAAGACCGTTCCCAGCAGGTCCGCGGCGCGGGCCCGGTACCCGCCGGTGCGCAGGTCCTCCCAGAACTCGGTGATCCGTGTCCCCGAGCCCTCCGGGGTGAACCGGTAGCCCCAGCGCGCGATCGGCAGTCCGAAGACGCTGATGTCGAAGACGAACTCGCTGTTCGGGTGTATCCGGGTCACACGCCCGACGGTCGGCCAGAGGAACGGCCCGCGCCGGTTGAAGCCGATGAACCGGGTTCCGGTGCGCGCCGGGGGCCGCAGCACCCACACGTACCGGCACTCGGGGCTCCATCGCCCCATGTTCCGCAGGTCCGACACCAACCGGTAGACGATCTCCGGCGGCGCGTCGGCGACCGTGCTCTCCTCCAGGCTCCACTGCCGTTCCATCGCCCGCTCCCCTCGCACCGTGTGGGACGGTCCCCCACCTGCTACTCGCCGGTACGTTAGCGGGCGCGTGAGCCGCCTGTCCCCGGATCCGCCCCGCCGTGATCGACCGGACACGTTCCCGCCGCTCGCGGGCCGGGCCGGTTCGCCCGTCCGGGACGTGCCGGACCGGTGGGCCGGCTCAGCCCTCGACGTCCTGGGGATACCAGCGCAGTTCGACCGTGTTGCCGTCGGGGTCCTTCACGTAGACCGACTGGGCCGAACCGCGCGCGCCCCAGCGCGGGACCGGGCCCTCGAGGACGTCGAACGTGCCGGAGTCGATGACCTCCTGCCAGTCCAGGGGGTCCACGACCAGGCAGATGTGGTCGACGTTGGACTCGCCCCGGGGGCGGGAGAAGAGATCGATGACGGTGTTCTCGTCTATGCGTACCGACGGGAACGAGACCTTGCCGGCCCGCCACTCCTCGACTCGCTCCGGCGCGAGGCCCAGGGAACCGGTGTAGAACTCGAGCGCCTTGTCGACGTCGGTCACGTTGAGCACCAGATGGTCGAAGGCTTTGACTCGCATGATGGGCACTGCCCCTTTCAGAGGTTGCGTCTCGACCTGATGATCATGGTGACTGCGGAGCCCGTGAGCAAGAGCTCCGGACGGCCGTGATCCGGACCGCAAGGCTCCGGGCAGGGGAGTCAGATGTGGAACTCCGGAGGGAAGCCGGTCCAGCGCAGGTCCGTGGGGAGGTGCCCCGTGTCGTTGAAGAAGAGGACTGCCGGGGCCCGGCCGGGCGCGTAGCGGATGACGGTCAGTGCGGCGTTGGCGTGGTTGATGCCCATCCAACGCGCCTCGGGGGCGTCGAGGGCCTCCCGTACGAGCCACGCGATGAGGAAGTTGTGCGTGACGACGAGTTCGTGGCGCGGCTGGTCACCGTCGACGGGACCGGTGAAGCGTGCGAGGGCCTCAGCGGCAAGCCCGGGCCCCTCCTCGCGCTCCTCCGCAGGGAACCCGGCCAGGAAGCCGAGCATGGCATCGGCCGACTCCGCCGGCAGTTCTTCCCGCCGGGGCACGTAGGGGATGTAGTCGCCGGCCGGCGCGGACATCCGGAGGGGAACCCCTTCGAGCTGGTCGCGGACGAGCTGGGCCGTCTGCTCCGCGCGGGGCAGCGGGCCGTGGTGGATCGCCGTGAGCGGGGCCTTCCGTAGCCGCTGTCCGAGCAGGACGGCTTGGCGGCGGCCGTTCTCCGTCAACGCGCTCTCGTCCTCGGACGCTTCACCGTGCCGCGCCAGGTACAGGTAGCGGGAGGCCGTTTCCGTCATGCTCGATCCTTCCGGCGGAGTTCATGATCTTGCGAACATGGAGACGGACGCGGTTCGGCGCCGTGCGGTTCCGCCACGAGGGGAGTCGCCGCGGGCGGGGCGCTGTCAGTGCGTGTCCCTAGGGTGCGCGTATGAACGTCATGGAACCTTCCGCGGACGCGGTCCGGCCCTCACCGGAACAGACGGTGAGGCATCTCCTGGAGTCGGCGCGTGAGCAGGCGACACGCGTGGATCTGGAGGCCGCGTTCGCCTGGGTGACGGAGGGACGCCTCGCCGAGGACCTGTTGGCGGACTGGCGACGCCTGGACGACGAGGTGAACGTCGAACGCCGCCGCTGCTGGGAGGCCCTTCGTGTACTGAGAGACGTGACGGCCCCACAGGACACCGTGCGGTACGGCCGTTGCGCGGCGGAGAGGATCCTCGAAGGAGACCTGCGCGCGCTGGTGTCCCGCACAGCGAGGGCCGTGGGGTGGTGCGAGCAGGCCCGCGACGAGGTCATGGGGGACCTCGGCCGGCTGGTGAGGGAACGGCGTACCGAGTTCCCCTCGGCCAAAGCGGCACCGCTGGGGGAGCTGCTCGAGGAGCTGAAGCGGGCACGAGCGGACTTCGCGCGTTCTCTGGAGACGTACAGGGAGGAGATGCGGGAGCTGTCCCTGGAGGAACAGCGACGCCAGGAGTTTCTGCGCAGCGACAAGAGTATCTCTCTGGAGGCGATCCGCGACCTGTCCAGCCGCGAGTTCGAGGAGCTGATCGCCTCGCTCCTGGAGCGCGACGGGTGCGAGGTGCGGCGTGCGCACGGCGGCGCGGGGGACGGGGGAGCGGATGTCATCGCCACGGGAGGGAACGGCGAGCGGATCGTCGTGCAGTGCAAGCTGCGGAGGAAGCCGTCCGCCGCGATCGGGGTGCCCGACGTGCAGACGTTCAACGGAACGGCCCGGCCCGACCACCGGGCCACCCATCCGCTGATGGTGACGAACGCCCGCTTCACCGCCCAGGCGGAGGCCGCCGCGGCGAGATACGGGATCACCCTGATGGACGGTGGGGCGCTGCGCGCGTGGGCGACCTTCGGGAAACCCCTCAGGCTCGCCTGAACGCGTCAGAGGCGGAGGATCAGCAGGGCCGTGTCGTCGGTGACGCCGGTGGGCGGGGTGAGCTCGGCGAGCAGGGTGTCGGCCAGGACCTCGGGTGCGGCGGCCCGGTGCCGGGTGAGGGCATCGGCGAGCCTGCCCAGACCGGTGTCGATGTCCTCGCGGCGGCGTTCGACGAGACCGTCGGTGTAGAGGGCGAGCACCGAACCGTCGGTGAAGGCGGTCTCGGCCTGCGGCCGGGGCTCGTGTTCGGGCCGGGCCCCGAGCGGCGGGTCGGTGGCCCGGTCGAGGAACTCCACCGTGCCGTCGGGGTGGCAGAGGACGGGTGGTGGATGGCCGGCGCTGCTGTACGTGAGGACCTGCCTCTCCCAGTCGATGGAGACGGAGACGACGGTGGTGGACTCGGCGCCCTCGACGTCCCGGGAGTACAGGTCCAGGACCTCCAGGGCCTGGGCGGGCCCGTCGGCGACGCGTGAAGCGGCCGACAGGGCGCTGCGGAGCAGCCCCATGACGCCGGCGGCGCGCAGCCCGTGGCCGACGACGTCGCCGACGGCGACGTCGGTGCGCCCGGGCAGGTCGACGAGGTCGTACCAGTCGCCGCACACGTTGAGCGCTCCGGTGGCGGGCCGGTAGCGCACGGCGGAGCGGTGATGGCCGAGGGGGCGTGGTGCGGGCAGCATCGCCTTCTGGAGGTGGAGCGCCACCTCGCGCTCGCGGGCGTGGGCCCGGCGGAGCCGTTCGTTGACCTCCTGCAGCTCCCTGGCGCGGGTGTAGAGCTCGGACTCCAGGACCTGGGCGCGGTCCCTGCCGCCGCTGGCGCCACGGGCCTGGATCAGCTCGGTGACCTCCTCCACGCGGTGCAGCAGGAGGGCCACGGTGCCGTCGAGGGCGAGGACGGGGGCGTTGACCGGGCTCCAGTACCGCTCCTGCCAGTGCCCGGGCCGGTCGGGGGACTCGACGTCGTAGCGCTGCAGTGCCATGGAGTCGCGCTCACCGGTGGCCACGACCCGCTCCAGGGAGGCGCGCAGGTTCTGCATGCCCGTCGCGGTCGGATCGTCCGGGTTGTCGGGGAAGACGTCGAAGAGATAGCGGCCGACGACCTGGTCACGAGTCCGGCCGGACATCGACAGGAACGCCTCGTTGACGTCCGCGTAGACCAGTTCCGGGGTGAGCAGCGCGACCGCGCCCGGCAGGGCCTGGAACACAGCTTCGTAGTCGATCCCGGGTTCGTTCACCCTTCACCTGCCCGTGCGCTGCGGGTCCAGCCGTCAGACTGCCTCCACGATAGGCGCGCCCGGCGACGACGGCCTCCGGGCGTGGTCCCTCCGGGGTCACGCGAGGCGGTCACGACGGGCTGGCAAGATCACTTGGAGGCCGTCCCGCACCGCCCCGGACCACCGGGCGGGGACCGACACGAAGGGTTCACCTCACATGACAGGTCGCCACTCGCCCGCATCGCCGACCGTGGTGCGTCTCACGGAGTACACGAAGGCCGACCAGATCGAGATCCTCGGCGACAGCGCCGATCCCTTCGGCGTCGCGGACGCCGGACTGACCTGGCTGCCCAAGAAGGAGCATTTCGGCATCAGGCACGAGGGTCGCCTCGTCGCACACGCCGGTCTGCTGCGAATCCCCCTGTCGATCGACGGCGTCGGTACACAGGCGGTGGGCGTCGGCGGGGTGGCTGTCGCTCCTGACGTACGGGGTCAAGGACTGGCGCGGACGGTCGTGTCGGCGGCCCTGGACCACGCGCGGACGATGGGGCCACAGCACGCTCTCCTCTTCTGCCGACCACCGCTCGTCCCGCTCTACCAGCGCCTCGGCTGGCGAAACCTTGAGCGGGACGTCCACGTCGAACAGCCCGGGGGACCCGTGATCATGCCGCTGCGGACCATGTGGACACCACTGCGCGACGGCGCGCACTGGCCGGCCGGAGGGGTCCGCCTGCTCTCGCTCCCCATGTGACCGATGGCCGGGACGAGGACCGTCCCCCGGGGAACGCCTGCGGCGCCGGGCGGGGCGGCGCGTCGCCTCCGTCTCACGGTCCTGCCGTTCTCACCGGCCGTCGCAGCAGGTACGTGGCGGCCGAGGCGACGAGGAGCAGCATGCAGCCGGTGAACACCAGGCCCGCCTGCTCCAGACCCAGCGGTTCGGCCAGCAGGCCGACTCCGATGACCGGGATCGAGATTCCCGTGTAGGCGACCACGAACAGCGTCGAGATCACCGCCGCGCGCCGGTCCACCGGCGCGGCCGCGGCGACGGCGGACAGCGCCGCGCGGAAGGAGAGGCCCTGGCCGGCTCCACCGACGAGGGCGGCGAGGACCACGAGCGCCAGCAGTTCCGCGGACAGAGCCCCCGCCAGGAAGGCCAGACCGGCGATGAGCACCGCGCAGCCCAGCGGCAGGGACCGGGACACTCCGAAGCGCCCGACGGCCAGCTGTCCGGCGGTGGAGGCGAAGAAGGCCAGCGCGACGATCAGGCCGCTCACGGCGTGGTTGTCGACGTGCAGGGACTCGGCGAGAAAGGCGGGACTGACCGAGGTGAACAGCCCGAACAGGGCGAAGCCCGCGAAGGAGGCGATCGCCGCAGGCACGAACACCGGCCGGACCTCCGCGGGCAGGGCCGGCCGCTGCGGCCGTACGGCGGCCAGGGGCCGCGGCTCCCGCACGGTCTCCGGCAGCCGCAGGAGGACGACGGCGGACACGGCCACCAGGGCGAGGTGCACGGCGAACGGGAGCAGCAGCGGCTCGGGGGCGTACTCCGCGAGCAGACCCGCGAGCAGGGGGCCACAGCCGAGGCCGCCCATGTTCGCGGCCGTCGCCACGAGCGTCGCCCGGGACTGGCCGCCGGGCGGGGCGAGGTCCATGACGTACGCGGTGGCGGCCCCCGTGAACAGGCCGGCCGACAGGCCCGAGAGCAGCCGGCCCGCGTACAGCCAGCCCAGTCCGTCGGCGAGCAGGAAGCAGACCGCGCTCGCCGCCGCGAACCCGAGCCCCCACAGCAGCGTCGGCCGTCGGCCGACCGTGTCCGAGGCGTTGCCCGCGAGGAGCAGCACGCCGATCACCCCGAAGGCGTACACGGCGTACACGACGGTCACCGTCAGCTCGGAGAACCCGAACTTCTCCTGGTAGAGGGGGTAGAGCGGCGTCGGCAGCGTGGTGCCGGTCATTCCCACGACGAACACGCCGCCGGCCAGCAGACACCGGAGCCATCCCTGACGATCACCAACCATGCGGCCGACCGTAACCCCGCCACCGGGCCCCGCCCCGGCAACGCGACGCTCGCGACCGGGTCATCGACCGTGGTGGACCAAGGGGAACCCGAGGACCGAAGGTGCGTCCGGGGGCGCCGGCTCGCGCACGAGGCGATCAGCGTCGGCCGAGGCAGACTGTGCACATGGACGTATGGACCCGATCGGGCGGTGAACCCGGCCCCGCACAGTACGGACGCCTCCACGTCGAGGCCGAGGACCTCGCGCCGGCGCGATGGCTCACCGAACGCCACCCCGGCCACGGTGACTTCGGTACCGTCGCCGGTGTCGCCGCGCCCGGCTTCCCGGCGTACGCACGGGTGCTCCACCCCGCCGGTCTCGACGAGCGCCCGGTCCGCTGGGACACCGTCGCCGACGCGTACGGACGGCAGGTCGAAGCGCTGACGGACTGGCACGAGGTCATCGGCGCGGAGCGGTTCTACCAGAACATGCAGGACTACGGCCTGCCCGGAGTGTGGGACGAGCACCCCGGCGAAGGGCCCACGCCCGGCGGAGTGGCGCGCGCCATGATCCCCGTCCTCACGCGGCACACGGGCACGCCGGAGCGGTGCTGGTACGGGCTGTGGGAGGGGTACGGTCGCTGGGGGTGGGAGGGCACCCCCACCTTTCCGACGCCGGGCAGGGACGAGATCCTGCTCTCCGGGACGCTGGCCGACGCCGTGTCCCCCGAACTCCTGGACCGGTTCGCCGAACTCCCCGACCTGTGGTGGCCGCAGGACCGCGCCTGGTGCGTGGGCGGCGACGTCGACCTGGTGAGCACCTACGTCTGCGGATCCGAGCAGCTGATCGCCGACCTGCTCGCCACACCGGGCCTGGAGGCCCACCGGGTCGCTGCGTCGGACAGGGTCGGCTGACGGCGAATCGGAGGACCGACGCTCGTCGCCTCCGTCGAAGCGGGAGGGTGAGGCGGACGTGCCTCGGGGCCGGAGAGGAAGGCGCGCGGGACGTGGGGCCCTTCAGCCCAGGTCGTCGGCGCGCAGGGTGAGTTCGAGGAGGCCGGGGAAGCGGGCGTCGAACTCCTCGCGGCGGAGCCGGTTGAGCCTCTTCGGCCCCTGATCGCGCTGCTCGACGAGGCCGGCGCCGCGCAGGACGCTGAAGTGGTGGCTCTTGGCGGCCCGGCCGACGGGCACGTCGAAATTGCTGCAGCTGAGCGTCCAGTCGGGCTGGGTGGCCAGCTCACGGATCAGCTGGATGCGGACGGGGTCCGCGAGTGCGGAGAGCGCGGTGAGGAGGGCGACGTCATCGGGGTGCGTGTGTACGGGCGCCGGGCGGTGACCCGTACCCCCAGCCTGCTCCGACATCCCGCTGACTCCTTCGTCCTCGTCGCGAGGCTACTTGCCCAATGTTCGATGACCATCATACAGTGCGAGTGTTCGCTTCTCGTTGAACACTCCGTCTGAGCTCTCCGTCCGAGCACACTGTGAAGGGTGGTTCGTCCATGCGCGCGATCGAGTTCCACGAGTACGGCGGTCCCCAGGTCCTGCGACTCGTCGAGGCCGCGGCACCCCAACCGGGACCGGGGCAGGTGGCCATCGACGTCGCCTGGGCGGGAGTCAACTTCGCCGACGTCAAGGCACGCGCGGAGGGTTATCGGGTCGACGAACTGCCCTACCGGCCCGGCCTGGAGGTCTCCGGCCACGTGCGGGCCCTCGGCGAGGGAGTCGAGGGCCTCGAGGTGGGCCAGGAGGTCGCCGCCCTCGTCGGCGGCGGGGGATACGCCGAAGTGGTCGTCGCCCGGGCCGAGAGCGTCCATCCCCTTCCCGAGGGACTGGATCTGAGGACCGCGGCGACCCTCCCCACGGTCCTGCCGACCGCACACGCCCTGATCCATGAGGTGGGGCGACTGCGCGCGGGGGAGAGCGTGCTGGTGCACGGTGCGGCGGGAGGAATCGGCACGGCCGTCGGCCAACTGGCCCGCGCGGCGGGCGCGGGCGCGGTGTACGGCGTGGCCTCCACCGAGGCGAAGGCCGCGTACGCCCTGAAGTACGGCTACGACGAGGTCTTCGGTCCCGACACCTTCACCGAGGACGTCCGGCGGGCGACCGGTGGCAGGGGAGTCGACCTCGTCCTCGACCCGGTGGGCGGAGACACGTTGCGCCGCGGCCTGGACGCCCTGTCCGTCTTCGGGCGGCTGGTCTCCTTCGGCAACGCCGGCGGCGGTGCGCCGTGGCAGGTCGGCCAGCCCGAGCTGTACGGCCAGGGCCACTCCGTCGCGGGCTTCTCCGTGCTCTCGCTCGCCCAGACGGCCCCCGCCGCGGCGCGCGCCCTGACCGAGCGCGCCCTGCGTGCGGTCTCCGAGGGGGCGGTGACCCTTCCCGTCACCGCCGAATTCCCTCTGGCCGACGCGGCCGAAGCCCACCGGCTCCTGGGCGGACGCGGCTCCACGGGCAAGCTGTTGCTGCGCGTGAAGGACTGACCGCGTCCGCCCGACGTCCCCTGCCCGTCAGCCCGTCAGCCCGTCAGCCCGTCAGCCCCCGGACCTCTCTCCGGGCAGCATCTTCTCGATGAGATCCGCTGCGCGCACCGTCCCGCCCTCGGACCGGGCGTCCGCGCGCAGCAGTGCCGAACGGCGGGCGACCTCCTCGTCGGTGACGAGGTCGGTCAGGGCGGTTCGAAGGGCCTCGGCGGTGGCCTCCGGAGTGTCGATACGACGGGCCACACCCAGCTCCACGAGCCGGTCGGCGTTCATGAACTGATCGGCGCCCTGCGGTACGGCGATCATCGGGACGCCGGCCATCAGCCCCTCGCTGCAGCCGCCCATTCCGGCGTGGGTCACGAAGGCGTCCGCCTGCTCCAGGATCGCCCGCTGCGGGACCCAGGAGTGCACCTCGACACTGGGCGGGACCGCGCCGAGTTCTGCCGGATCGGTGTACTTGCCGATCTGGAGGACGACGTGCCACCCGGGCAGGTCACCGAAGGCGGCCAGACACCGGCGGTAGAACTCCGGCTGACGGGTGCACGCCGAGCCCAGGGAGATCAGCAGCACCTTCTCCGCGTCGGCGGGCCGGGTCCAACTGGCCGCACCCGTCGCCGGGTCGAAGCAAGGCCCGACGAAGGTCACCGTGTCGGTGTCGACGCGGTCGGCGTGCGGCTGCATGGCCCGGGAGATGAGGGCGATGGCGCGTCCCGGAGGGCCGGAGAAGGCGTCCACCTCCGTGGTGGTCGCCCCGCAATCGGCCAGCCACCGCGCGAACTTCGCCCGGTACGCGTCGGCGCCCGGCAGCTGCCACAGGTGTGCCGCCACGTCCTCGCCGTAGCCCTCCCACGCCACGAACGTCGGGGACAACTGCAGGGCCGGCCTGCCCTGGGACTCGGCGAGGGCACGCGCGGCGTAGGCCCCGATGTCGTACAGGTACAGATCCGCCGGGTCGTCGTCGTAGGCGGCGCGCAACTGAGGCAGTGTCTGGACGGCGTCGTCGAGGAAGAGTCCCATCGCGGCGATGGGGTCGTCCGGCCACTTGTTGTCGGCGACCGGCAGTCGGGAGGTGCAGGGGACGAGCTCGGCGCCGGTGGCCGTGATCAGCTCGGCCACCGCCGGGTCGTTGGCGTAGGTGACGCGGTGACCGCGAGCGACCAGCTCGCGGATGACCTCGAGGCTGGGCAGGACGTGACTGACGGCGGGGATGCCGACCATCGCGATGTGGGCAGGGCGAGGAGACATGGAAGACCACTCGATTCAGATCTGGCTGACGGAGGACACACGGCAGACCGACGCGCCGGGCCTCTCCCCGCCGGGGAGGGCCACGAGGGCGCACACGGACGTGCCGCAGCGGATCCGGGGCGGTGCGCCCCGGCCGTGTCAGCCGTAGATCTGATAGAGGTACATGCCCCGGACTGTAGCCGCCCACGAACCGCGACGCACCGGAATTGCCGCCGGCCCTGTACGGATCACAACTGGTGGATCCAGGCGATGACCAACACGAAGCCGGCCACGGACGACAGCAGCAGGGCGAGGACAGGACCCGGACCCACCCTGCGGCCCCACATCCAGCCGGCCAGGCGGGAGTGCAGACGGCCCAGCAGCCAGAGGGCGCCCAGACCGGCAGCCGCGAACGGCAGGGCGACGAGGAAGTGCACGATCCACGCCCCGGCCATGCTCGGGCCGCCCCAGGAATGGTCGTAGGGGCCGTGGTCGACGAGGGGGTAGAGCACGCCGCGAAGGACGAAGAGGATCTCGATTCCCACGGGAATGAGGGCCAACAGCCCGAGCGGTACGCACAACAGCGCGTGAGCCGACAGCCGCCACGCGCCCGGGCGCCCGGGCGACGACCGTGCTGCCGACTCCTGCTCACCGGCCCGGGCCCACCACGCACGCGTCTTGTCGGAACGTCCGGCCGCCACCGCGCCGAGTGTCACCAGCGAGGCCGGCAGCAGTGCGGCGGCGTACCCGATCCGGCTCGCGCGGCGCGGCGGGACGAGGCGTGCACCGGAGCCCGAAGGCCGCTCGTCGCGGGCGCGCCGCGAGGTGAGGAATGACATGACCTGTCCCCGATCTTCCGGTCGTCGGCGGCTGCCGACGCCGGGAAGGGTAGGGAGAAGTCGCCGTCGACCACGTCACACCCCAGTGCCAAGCGGGCCTCGTACCCCAGTAGGGGGGTCGGGCCAGGTCGTCGGCATGACCCGAGTGCGGTTCGGTGGCGGTGCCTACGGCGTGCCGGGAAGCCGCACCGTGACGACGAGACCGCCGTCGGGGCGGGCGACGAGGTCGAGGGTCCCGTCGTGGGCGCGGACGATGCTGTGCACGATGGCGAGGCCCAGGCCGACGCCGGCGTGCTCGTCGGTGCGTGCGCGTTCCGTTCCGCGCTGGAAGGGTTCGGTGAGGGTCGGCACCAGGTCCGGTGGGAGCGGACGACCCGTGTTCTCGACCCGCACCACGCTCGCGCCGCCCCGTGTTTCGGTGTGGACCGTCACGGTGCCGCCGGCGGGGAGGTTGTGGACGACGGCGTTCTGGACGAGGTTCGCCACCATCCGCAGCAGGAGCTCCGCGGAGCCGCTGGTCCGTGCCGCTCCGCCGGTGACGTCGAGCGTGATCCCGCGCTGTTCGGCCAGGGGCAGCAGGGTTTCGGCGGCCTCTTCGGCGACGAGGGAGAGGTCGACGCTCTCGCGGGTGAAGGTCCCGCCGTCGCTGCGGCTGAGCAGCAGGAGGGCCTCGGTGAGGTCGATCGCGCGCGTGTTGACCGTCTGCAGGCGTGCGAGGAGTTCGTCCCGGTCGCGGGCGGGGTCCCTGCGGGCGAGGTCGAGCAGCGTCCGCGAGATGGCCAGCGGGGTGCGCAGTTCGTGGGAGGCGTTCGCGGCGAACCTCTGCTGCTCGGCGACGTGCGACTCCAGCTGTTCGAGCATGGTGTCGAACGCGTCGGAGAGTTCACGGAATTCGTCCTGGCGGCCTTCCATGCGGATCCGGTGGGACAGCCTTCCGTCCCCGGCCATCCGTGCCGCGGTGGTGATCCGTGTGAGCGGTGCGAGCATCCGGCCGGCGAGGAGCCATCCCCCGACCAGGCCGAACACGAGCAGGAAGCCCATGGCCACGGCCGCGGCGGGGGCGAAGGTGTGCACGAGGAGGTAGCGGTTGGGCGAGATCCCGAGAAGGCCCTGGGAGTTGTCGGGTACGTAGCGCAGCAGGAACCCCCACACCACGGCCAGCAGGAGAGCGCCGGCGACGGCGAGGAACCCGGCGTAGCTGAGGGTGAGCTTCAGTCGGACACTGAGCCCTGGGCGTCTAGGCATGCGTACTGCCGGGGCGGGGGCGGGCGGTCTCGCGGCGACCGGTGTCCGGGCGACTGGCCTCCGGGCCGGCGGCGACCGGGCTGGTGTCGATGCGGTAGCCGACGCCCGGCACCGTGGCGATGACCCAGGGTTCGCCGAGCCGTTTGCGCAAGGCGGAGACGGTGATGCGGACGGCGTTGGTGAAGGGATCCGTGTTCTCGTCCCAGGCCCGTTCCAGCAGCTCTTCGGCGCTGACGACCCCGCCCTCGGCGGCGACGAGGACTTCGAGCACGGCGAACTGTTTACGGGTGAGGGCGACGTAGCGTCCGTCGCGGAAGACCTCCCGGCGGAAGGGGTCGAGTCGCAGGCCCGCGAGCTCACGGACCGGGGGCCGGGCGTGCGCGCGCCGCCGGTCGAGCGCCCGCAGCCGCATGACGAGCTCCCGCAGCTCGAAGGGCTTGGTGAGGTAGTCGTCGGCACCGAGCTCGAACCCGGACGCCTTGTCGTCGATCCGGTCGGCGGCCGTGAGCATGAGGATCGGGATGCCGCTGCCGGAGGCGACGATGCGCCGGGCGACCTCGTCGCCGGACGGCCCGGGGATGTCGCGGTCGAGGACGGCGAGGTCGTAGGAGTTGACGCTGAGCAGCTCCAGGGCGGTCCCGCCGTCGCCGGCGATGTCGGCGGCGATCGCTTCCAGCCGGAGACCGTCACGGACGGCTTCGGCCAGGTAGGGCTCGTCCTCGACGATCAGTACGCGCATGTGCGAAGCCTAAGCAACACGACATATCGCTGACGTATGCAACGACGCGTGACCACCGGACGGGCCGCTCAGGCCGTCGGTGCCGGCGCGGGACGAAGCCGTTCCGACGGCTCCTCCGCCGGAGCGCGCCACCAGCGGCGCGACGCCAGCCCGGCCAGCACGGCGCCGGCGGCGTTGACCAGGACGTCGTCCACGGAGGACACCCGGTCGAGGTCCAGGACGTACTGTGCGGTCTCGACGAGGGCCGAGCAGCCCGCGCCGAGCGCCAGGACGCGCGGCAAGGACGCCAGCGCGGCGAACCGTACCGGGGCGAAGGACCCCAGCGCCGCGAAGACCAGCAGGTTGCCGACGATCCCGAGCGTTCCCATCGTGACCAGGTCCCGCAGCGGCACCAGGCTCACCCGGGCGGGCACGGTGCCGGCCCCGCCGCCCGGCATCATGGTCATCCACAGGAACGGCACCGTCCCGTGGACCATGCCCACCTCGGCCAGCGACAGCCGCCACGCCGACGCGACACCGGCGGCACGCCGACGGCGCGCCAGGGCCCACGCCACCAGCGCGGCCAACGGCAGCGTCACGAGCGTCATGAGCACCACACCGTTGAACGTTCCGAAGCAGCGGTCCCACCGCCCGGCCATGCACATCGGAGCGACCATCATGAGCGGCCCCCGGATGACGAACAGGGCGCTCGCCACGCCGAGGACCGCCAGGCCGAGGAGCACGATCCTGCGCGTGCGGCGGGGCGGTGCCGACAGGGATGCGTTGTTGTTCACGCCCCTATGAGAGCCGGAGGGCCGTTGCGGTGGCGTATGCGGTTTTCGATACGCCCGCGATACACGGAGCCCCTCGGCTCGCCGCTACACCGCTGGGCCGTCGGGGTCCGCGGGCGCGTCGGTCCCCGCGGTGAGCCAGGAGCCGACGGTGGGAAGCGCTTCGGGCCCGCTGTCGCCCTCGACCGACGTCACGAGGTCGGCGATGGTCATCGCGGCGAGCGAGGCCCTCCACGCGGCCTCCGCGGCTCCCATGGCCCGGGCGATGGGGCACGGTCTCGTGCACTTCTCCGGTGGTGTCGCCAGGGGGCCGCGTTGGCGGATCTCGGTGCAGACGAACGCGGGATCGGGCCCGTCGACGGCCTGCACCACGTCGAGCAGGGTGATCTCGGCGGCCTCCCTGGTCAGCACGTATCCGCCGGTCTTGCCCTGGACGGACCGCACAAGCCCCGCCCGGGACAGCGCCTGCATCTGCTTGGCGAGGTAGCTCGGCGATACGTCGTGCAGCTGCGCAAGGCGCGCGGCGGGCACCGGTCGGCTCGCCGCCGTCAGGACCACGCAGCAGTGCAGCGCCCACTCCACGCCACCGGACAGTTTCATGCCGCCTCCCCATTTGACTCGGACATAGAGTATCCGAGTATTGTCTCGGACATCGGGTATCCGAGTTTGCGTCCCGGGGGCCGACCGGCCCACGAAGGAAGGCACACCATGAAGATCACCGTCATCGGCGGCACCGGCCTCATCGGCTCCCAGCTCGTCACCACGCTTCGGAACGCCGGCCACGACGTGGTCCCGGCATCGCTGTCCTCAGGGGTCGACCTCCTCACCGGCGCCGGTCTGGACGAGGCGCTCGCCGGTGCCGAGACGGTCGTCAACGTCACCAACTCCCCGACGTTCGACGAGCACTCCCTCGACTTCTTCCGCACGACCGTGAGCGGCCTGCTCCGCGCGGGGGAGCGGGCAGGGGTACGCCACCAGGTCGCCCTCTCGATCGTCGGCGTGGACCAGGTGCCCCAGCTGGACTACTACCGTGCGAAGGTGCTCCAGGAGAATCTGCTGCGCAACGGGCCCACCCCGTACTCGATCGTGCGCGCCACCCAGTTCTTCGAGTTCGTGGACGCCGTGATGTCCTGGACGGCGGCCGACGGCGTCGTCCGCCTGCCCGCCACCCCGCTGCAGCCGATCGCGTCCGCGGACGTGGCCCGGGCGCTCGCCGACGTCGCCACCGCGGCACCTCTCGACGGGACGCTCGACGTCGCCGGACCCGACGTGCTCGCGCTGGACGAGATCGGCCGGATCACCGTGGCCGCGCACGGCGACGGGCGTCGCGTCGTCACGGACGGGAAGGCGGGCATGTTCGCCGCCGTGGACGGCGACGTGCTCATCGGCGGTCCCGACGCCCGTCTGGCCCCCACCCACTACCGGGACTGGCTGAACGCGACCCTCGCCGCCCGCCCGTAAGTCCGCCAGGCAGCCGTACCGGGGTCCTGTGCGCAGGCAGCAGACCCGGGCCTCGCGCCAGGCGGCTGACCAGGTCTCCGGCACCGGCCGGGTCAGGTACGCGCCATGGGGCCGAGTTCAAGGCCAAGGCCTGCCCGAACATGTGGCCCGACGACAAACGGCCCCGCGCCCCCGGCCCTCAGCAGGGTCGGGAGCGCGGGGCCGCCGCGGTCAGGCCGCCGGGCCGGTCAGATCACTCTCCGGAGTCGATCGAGGGCTGGCGCAGCTGCACCTCGGCGCCGGTCTGCTTGAAGGACTCCGCGGACACCGGAACGAGCACGGCGTCGCGGTGGAAGTCCCGCAGGTTCGTCGATCCGCAGCTGATCATCGTCGAGGTGAGCTTCGCCCGGGTCCGCTCCACGTTGTCGTACAGGCTGCCCGCGTACGGCACGTAGCCGTCGACGCCCTCCTCGAAGACCATCTGGCCGCGCTGGCCGTAGCGGGCCTCGTTCTGCGCGCGCCGCGAGCCCTCACCCCAGTACTCCTTGTACCACTGGCCGCCGATCTGCAGCTTCCGCGACGGGCTCTCGTCGAGGCGGGCGAAGTACCGGCCGAGCATGATGAAGTCCGCGCCCATCGCCAGCGCCATCGCCATGTGCGAGTCGTTGAGCAGGCCGCCGTCGCAGCACAGCGGCACGTACACGCCGGTCTCCTGGGCGTAGGCGTCGCGCGCCTCGACCACGGCGAGCAGCGCGGAGGCCTGCCCGCGGCCGATGCCCTTCTGGGCCCGGGTCGTGCAGATGGCCCCGCCGCCGATCCCGACCTTCACGAACGCCGCGCCCGCGTCGGCCAGGTAGCGGAAGGCCCGTCCGTCGACGACGTTCCCCGCGCCGACGTGCACGTCGTCCCCGTACGTCTCCCGGGCGAACTCGACGGTCTTCGCCTGGTAGACGGAATAGCCGTCGGAGGAGTCCAGACACAGCACGTCCGCACCCGCCTCCACCAGCGCGGGAATCCGGTCCTTGAAGTCACGGGAGTTGATGCCCGCGCCGACACGCAGTCGCTTCTCGCCGTCCACGGTCGCCCGGTGGTACGTCTTGTGGGCCTGGTAGTCCCTCTTGAGGACCAGCGAGGCGACCCTGCCGTCCTCGACCACCGGCAGCACGTCCAGATGGTGCTGCCAGATCAGCTCGTTCGCCTCGGACAGGGAGACCGTGGCCGGAGCGGTGACCAGGCCGTCACGGCCCCGCATCCGGTTGCCGGCGGTCTCGGAGGCCCCGTGACGCTCCAGATGGAAGTCGTCGAGGCTGATGATCCCGAGGAACTCGCCGTCCGCTTCCCCGCTCCGCGTGACCACGGCCACGCCCTGCTCGGTGTCGGCCAACCGGCGGGAGACCTCACCGAGAGGCGTCGTCGGCGCCACCGTGACCTCGCTGGTCCGGAAGCCGGCCTTGTGCCGCTTCACGGCCAGCACGTCCGAGGCCTGGTCCTCGATCTGCTGGTTCTGATGGATGAACGACAGCCCGCCCACCTGCGCCAGTGCCACCGCGAGGGTCGGCGACGACACCGCCTGCATGATGGCGCTCACCATGGGGGTGGCGATCCGGATTCCCGGCTCCTCGCCGACCCGGTGACGCACCAGCGGCGCCCCGAGATCCACATTGTCCGGTGTGCAGTCTTCTGTGGTCAGGCCCGGGATGAGGAGGTACTCACTCAGCGTACGAGAGATCTCGGGAAGGATTTTCACATCGTCTCCAGCGAGGAGCCTGCGCACCGATCGATGAGGGATCGGAGAGGCTCGTACGGGCAGTGCGGATCGATGCCGGCCGGTAGCGCACTGGTGGAAGAAGACGCTCTGGACAACCTGAGAGCGGGCGCGCCCGGCGGGGCAGTGCGGGCACGCGCGGCTGAATCGACAGCCAAGGCACGACAGATCCGAATCCGACGGTGCTGCACAGGCGTTGACTTCCATTACGCCATACGTGATCTTAGCGCACCGCGCGCGTGTGCCCGTGTACGCCTGTTGACGCTCCGTGTGGAGCGTGGCACGGCCGAAGCGGCGCGCTTCACCGGCCGTCGCCCCTGTCCGGTAGCCGCCATGCGTCGGCCGTCGCCCCTGTCCGGCAGCCGCCATTCATCCGCCGTCGACCCCGCCCCGCATCCAGTCCGTCTTCGTCAAGAGCATCTGCGTCGCGGACCAGGGGCGGCCGTTCACCCGCTCCACGTCGGGCAGCACCTCCGTCACCTGGAAGCCGAGCCGCTCGTACAGACGGAGGGCGCTGGTGTTGTGGCTGAAGACGCCGAGTTCCACGCTCTGGAAGGCCAAAGCGCCGAAGGCGAGGGAGAGGACTTCGCCGAGCATCCCGGCCCCCACACCCCGACCGCGGGCCTCGGGGGCGACCAGTACGCGCCCGAGTCTCGCCTCGACGCCCTCCACGTCCAGGCGCAACGACACATGGCCGACTTCCTGACCGGTGCCGGAGTCGATTCCCGTCCAGCTGCGGCGCCCCGGTCCTTCGGACTCAGCCGCGTACGCGGCCAACTGCCGCTCGTCCAGAGGCCAGACGAACGCCCGACCCGACCAGGTCACCAGCTCGGTCGGCGATGCGATCCACGAGCTGAGCAACTGGCCTTCATCAGGGCGGTACTTGCGCAGGTGAACCACCGGAGCAGTCATGGACGATCCTCCATCAGTCGCGGACAGGCCAACGCGAGGTCGTGGACCACCGCGTCCAGCCGCTCGCGCAACGTGGTGCGGACGATCACCCTCCCACCGACGCGCAGGAGGCGCGCCGGTTGCACCCGGGGGCCACGCCCGAACCAAGAAGGCGCCCGCACCCTGTGCGCGACGGGCGCGCACAAGTCGGTGGCGTTCGGCGTGAAGATCAGGAAGGCTCGCCCTCATGGTCTCGGTATTGCAGAACGTGGCGATCGACTGTGCGGATGCCTATGAGCTGGCACGGTTCTGGAGCGGTGTGACGGGCCGTCCGCTGCATCCGGACGACGGACCGGGTGCACGCGAGACGCAGGTGATGCTGACGGACGGCCCGGTGCTGTACTTCAACCAGGTGCCCGAGACCAAGACGATCAAGAACCGGATCCATCTGTGCCTGCGCCCCGAGACCTCGCGCGACGAGGAGGTGGCCCGGCTGCTGGGCCTCGGCGCCACCTTTGTCGCCGATCACCGGAATCCCGACGGTTCGGGCTGGGCGATCCTCGCCGATCCCGAGGGCAACGAATTCTGCGTTCTGCGCAGCGATTCCGACCGGGCGACCGGGAGTTCCTGACCCTCACGTGCCGCGCCCGGCTCACAGCCCCTAGCGTGGGTCCATGCCGAAGATGACGTCACGGGTCGAACTCCACCCGCTCACCCTTTCCGACCAGGACGAGTTCTGCGCGCTCGTGCGAGCCAGCGCCGCACTGCACGGGCCATGGATGCAGCTCCCTGCGACCGCGGAGGAGTTCCAGACCTGGATGCACCGCTTCGACGACGGCACCAACCTGGGATTTCTGGTCCGTGTCCGGGAGACCGGCGCGGTCGCCGGGACGGTCAACATCAACTCCATCATCCGGGGCCGCTACCAGGGCGCGTCCCTCGGCTATGCGGCCTTCGCCCCGTCCGCAGGCCACGGGTACATGACCGAAGGGCTCGCCGTCATCCTGGAGCACGCCTTCACCGACCTGCGGCTGCACCGGCTGGAGGCCAGCATCCAGCCGGCGAACAAGCCGTCCCTCGCCCTGGTCCAGCGGCTGGGCTTCCGCTACGAAGGGGTTTCTCCCGCCTACCTCTACATCGACGGAGGCTGGCGGGACCACGAACGCTGGGCCATCACCGCCCCGAACCCCTGGACACCCGATCCTTCCCTTCCCGAGGTCTGAGTCGCACGGCGCTGCCGCTGACGTCCGTCGGACGCCGTGCCGTCCTCAGCCGGCGTGGAGGATACGGAAGCGGCCGGGTTCCGCCGGGTCACGATCGACGACGTGGATGGGTGCCCACGTCCATTGCCACACGCTGATGCCCGGGGTGCGGGAGAACCGGATCAGTCCCCGAGTGCCCTCGACCGCCACCCGCGGCCACGACTTGGCGATGGCCGCCCGGTCCGTGCCGTGGGAACGCAGCACCGAGGCGAGGACGGTGACGGCGTCCCAGCCCTCGAAGGCGACGAAGGAGGGCGCTTCGCCCAGCCGCTCGCGAAGCTCCTTGGCGACGCGTTCGCCGAGCGGACCGAGGCGCTCGGGCAGGTAACGCAGGAACGGGATCCCGGCGCCCTCAACACCCAGCGCCGCGGCCCATTCGGCGAACTCGGGCTGTCCGGCCGGAGCGCCGATCATGATTCCCGCGAGCCGCGGGTCGGCCCGGGCGGCCCTGACGAGGGGCACCGCCGGCTCCGGGCTGCCGACCAGCAGGAGGAGCGCCGACACATCGTGGTCGACGAGCGCGTCACACAGGGCCTCGGGCGTGAGGGCGTTCGTGTCGAGTTCGACGACGGTGCCGCCGTGGGGAGCGAGGTGGTCCCGCAGGACGCGGGTGCCGGTCGCCCAGTACACGCTCGGCTGGGTCGCCACGGCGATCCGGCAACGGCCGGTGCCGAGCAGGAAGTCCGCGTAGATCTGCCAGCCGCGGGACTGGGCCGGGGCCAGGCGAGCGACCCATTCCGTCGGCTCCTCGGTGAGCGCGTCGAGCACCGCGGACGAGCAGAGGAACGGCACACCGAGCGCGTCGGCCCTGGCGGCCGCGGCGCGGGCGACGACGCTGTGGTACTCGCCGACGACCGCGGCCACGCCCAGGCCGGCCAGTTCGTCCACGGCCGCCGCTGCCCGCTCCGGGTCCGCCGCGGTGTCCCGGACCAGCAGCTCCAGCGGTCTGCCGTCGATCCCGCCGGCGTCGTTGACCTCGCGAACGGCCAGTTCGAGCCCCGCGAGCAGGTGCCGGCCCGCCTCGACCCAGCCGGGCCGCGTCAGCGGGACGAGAGCGCCCAGGCGGACGGACGACCCGTCCGCCCGCTCCGCTCCGGACGGCGATGGTGGCGTGCTCATCGGATGGCGTCTCCCCTGGGTCGATGCGGTCGCGGGTGGACCGGGACGGTGGTCATTGGAACCGCCACCATCGCCCGCGGGCAACCGATTTCCCCGCTGTACGAGTCACCGCCGTACGCGTCCCCGCCGTACGAGGAAGTCGTCGCCGTCAGCGGCGGAGGCACAGGGCGTGCACGGCGGCGCGGACCTGGCCGGCCACCACCTCGGGGGTCGAGGAGTCGAGCGTGCCGTCGAGATGCAGGAACGCCAGGCCGTGGACGAGGGCCCACACGCCGGTCGGGAGCGCGCCCGCCTCGTCCGCGCCGGGGAAGACGTCGCGGACGATGCCGCGGACGTACTCCGTGAGGGCGGCGGTCGCGGCGACCCGTTCTTCGCCGGCCGGGTCGCACGGTTCGGCGAACATCACCCGGAACAGGGCGGGATGGTCGAGCGCGAACCGGACGTAGACGACGGCGACCGCGGCGAGGTCCTCGGGCGTAGAGGGTGTCGAAGGTGTGGAGGGTGCGGAGTGGGCCGCGGCCAGGTGCAGGGCGAGCTCGCGGTATCCCTCCGCGGCGACCGCGGAGACGAGCGCGTCACGGTCCGCGTAGTGGCGGTAGGGAGCCGTCGCCGACACCCCGGCCCGTCGGGCGACCGCGCGCAACGAGAGTCCGGCGCTGCCGTCCTCCTCCAGCAGCTCTCGCGCCGCGCGCAGGCAAGCGGCACGCAGATCGCCGTGGTGGTACGTACTCGGCTGCGACATGGATCGCATTCCTTCACGTGAGCACCGACTGCGTTCGACCGCATCCGCCCGCATGTGAGTGGTGTATACATCCTATCGCGCCACCACGCGGGAACCCTTCGGCCTGTTCACGCGTTCCGGAGGGCGACCTGATCGTTTGACGTGTGACACGGCGGCGGTGTGCCGACGTCGGGGGAAGTGAGCAATCCATGGCCATGGTGGGTCTGTTCTGGATCGCCGAGGGCGATGTGTACGTGGGCGCGAAGCCGTCCGGTCCGGCTCCCGGGGTGCGCCTGACCCCCGACGGCGTGGTGGCCCTGGGTGACGAGCAGTCGGGCCTGCACCTGTGGGAGGACGTGCGTGCCCTGACGGTGGCGGACGTTCCCGTGAAGTCCTTGAAGCGGCAGGTCGGCGTGGTCACGGACGTGGCCCTGGACGTGGTGATGAACCTGGCCATGACCCTGGGGCCGGGCCGGTTGGGCGAGGCCCCGCCGATGATGACGGTGAGCCTGGAATCGGGCGGCGGCGAGCACGAGCTGAAGGCCTACGTGGCCGCTGCCGTCGGCTACTCGGCGACGGAGGTCGAGCTCTCCCGAGCCCTTCTGTCCCGCCTCACGGAGGGCGCCGCGACGATGGCCACGACCCTGGCGGCGATGTCGGAGTGGGGTCGTGCCTGGGAGGGCGGGTCGTCGCCTCGCGGGGCGCAGCGGGAGGAGCTGCTGCGGCGGTGGCTGGCTTAGGGACCGTCCGGCGGATCGGGGTCGGGCAGGTCCCGAGGTCACCCGGTCCCGCTGTCCCCGGTTCCGAGCGCCGCCGCCCCGGTGACACCGGGTTGCGTTTGTACGGGAGGCGGGGACCATGGGATTGAGGGATTCGGCGCCTGACGAAGGCGCTCCGCACCCCATGCGCGCGGCCCAGCCCCTCACGCGAGGTGCGGCCGTCGGTCGCCGACGGCGAGACGGACCGGGGCCGCCGGTTCCCCTTCAAGACCCGGCACGCGTCCGGAACGGCCGGCAGCGACCGCACTCCCCCTCAGGAGGCGCCATGACCGTACCCGACGATCCGCACGGCGTCTGGACGGGCCGGTTGCTCCGGCTCGGCGTCGGCATCTCGCCGGAGGACGCCCGGAAGTTCGTGCACGACCTGTACGCACAGGCCCAGTCCGACCTCGACGACGAGCGTGCGGAGGCGGATTTCGAGCGAGAGGAATGACCCGGGCGAGAAGCGTCGTGGACGCCGAAGGAACGGAGTTCCCCATGACCGAGGCGCAAGCGTGGGGCGATGACGTCTACCAGCCCGACGGGAGCGAGGTCCAGGACGACGCAGGTGTCCTGGACTACGAGGACACCCTTGAGGGACCGGTCGGCGACCCGCTCGACGGCGGGTACTCGCCGCCGGAGCGGCCCCTCGGTGCCGAGCACACGGGGGAGACCGCGGCCGAACGGCACCATGGCGAATCCCTCGACGAGCGCCTTGCGGAGGAGGAGCCCGAGCTCTCCACCCCCGACGGCGACGGCCTCGGAGACACGTCGGACACCGACGGGGAGCTCTGGGACGACCAGGTCGGCGGCCGGCGGGCGGGCCGCCTGATGTCCGAGGACGAGGGCACGGGCCCCATCCGGTCGGAACTGAACGCCCGGGACCTCGGCCTCGACGGCGGCGCCGCGTCCGCCGAGGAAGCCGCGATGCACATCATCGACGAGGAGTGACTCCCGAGGGGTGACTGCCGAACTCCCGAGGGGTGATTGCCGAGGGGCGACTCCCGAGGACGGACTCCCGAGGGGCGACCCCGGGGGATCGGCTCTCCCGAGGGGGAGTCCCGAACGGCGGCCTTCTCAACTCGCCCCCGGATTGCGGACCGCGAGGAGTGCCGCGCCGATGTCCGCGGTCGCGCGCGGATCGGAGAGGGAGCGCCCCGTGAGTTCCTCCACGCGGCGCAGGCGGTAGCGGACCGTGTTGGGGTGGACGAACAGGCTCCGCGCCGCGGCGGCCGCCGAGCCGGCGGCGGCGAACCAGTGCTCCAGGGTGCGCAGAAGCCGGGAGCGTTCCGCGGCCGGAAGGTCGAGCACCGGCCGGAGGACCACCTCCGTCAGGTGTGCGGCCTCGGCCGGAGCCGCGGCGACGACCATGGCGAGCGGGTTGTCGTCGAAGCGGGCCACGCCGGGGCCGGCGCCCTCGAGACCGGCCAGGGCGAGACGGGCGAAACGCAGTGCCTGCGGTGTGTCCCGCAGCGACTGGAAACGCGGACTGAAGCCCACGCGGGCGCGGGTTCGGCGCAGGATGCGCAGGCACGTCGTCTCCGCCGTCTCCGTGGGCAGGGCGATCAGGGCGAGTTGCTGGTCCGGCAGCAGTCTCCAGGCGGAAGGAAGGCGTGCCTGGCGCAGTGCCGCCTTCGCTCCGGCGAGCGGCTCCTCGCCGGGAGTGCCGGCCCTCGCCGCGGCGACGGCGTAGGGCCCGTGCTCGGGCAGTCCCAGTTCGCGGGCCGTCTCCCACAGCGTGCGGTCGGTGATGATGCCGGTGAACAGGGCCTCCACCAGGGCGGAGCGCCTTGCCTGTCCCTGTGAGGTGAGTTCCGCGGCGGTCTCCCGGTAGGCGACGGCCACCGCCTCCGCGTACAGGCCGGACAGTGCCCAGAACTCCGCCGACTCCGACAGCAGGAGATCGCCGGAGACCTCGGGGCGCGTACGGGCCTCCGCGAGGATCTCCGTCCACAGGAGCCCCGATCCGATCCGGTACGCGTGCAACGTGTCCGCCAGCGGAACCCCCTGCTCCGCGCGCAGCCGCCCGGTCTCGCGGGCCGAACTCGCGTCCGGAGTACCTCCGAGGCGGAGGTGGGTCAGGATGAGGTCCGCGTTGGCGGTGCAGGAGCGGCGCAGCGAGTCCAGGGGGATCAGCGACTCGTCCTCGTACGCCTCGACTTCCGCGCGGATGCGCAGCGCCATGCGCTCGCCCAGTTCCGGAAGCCTCGCCAGGAGCGCGGCCGCCACACCCGAAAGGATCATCTCCGCAGCTTAACGCCCTCACATTGTCCCCCGGAACAATCCGGTGTGCCGCGCGTTGTCACACCGGCCATAGGCCGCCACCGTACGCGGCTGCAAGATGTCGGCGATGTAAACATTCGACGATTCCGTGTAACGGAGGCGGGTCATGGCCAATCTGGCAGGGTTCCTCGTGGAGACGGCGCGGCGGCAGCCCGAGCGCCCCGCGCTGCGCCTGGGGGAGCAGGTCATCTCGTACGCGGAACTGGACGAGCGCAGTGCCCGCGCCGCTGCCCTGCTCAGGTCCGAGGGGGTACGGCCCGGGGACCGGGTCGCCCTGATGCTCCCCAACGTTCCCGAGTTCGTCGTCCTGTACTACGGCGTCCTGCGCGCCGGAGGCGTCGTCGTTCCGATGAACCCGCTCCTGAAGACCCGGGAGACGGAGTTCCACCTCGCCGACTCCGGGGCGGTGTGGCTCTTCGAGTGGCACCAGGCACCGGGCGAGGGCGCGCAGGGCGCGGCGGCCACGGGCGTACGGCACACGGCCGTCGAACCCGGCGCGTTCGCGGCGGCCCTCGGCTCGTACGCGCCGCTGCCCGAGGTCGCAGACACGGACGCCGAGGACATGGCCGTCCTGCTGTACACCTCCGGCACCACCGGCCGTCCCAAGGGCGCCGTCCTCACCCACGCCGGGCTCCGGCACAACACCGAGGTCAACAGCGTCCACATCCAGCGGATGACGCCCGACGACGTGGTGGTGGGCTGCCTGCCCCTGTTCCACATCTTCGGGCAGATCTGCACCATGAGCGCGGCCGTCCGCAGCGGCGCCTCGCTCGTCCTGATCCCGCGCTTCGACCCGCAGACCGTCCTGGAGGCCGTCGCCCGCGAGCGGGCCACCGTCTTCGAAGGCGTACCGACCATGTACGCGGCGCTGCTCCAGCACCCGTCGGAGGCGGACGTGTCGACGCTGCGGATGTGCATCTCCGGCGGCGCGTCGCTGCCGGTGGAGATCCTGCACGGCTTCGAGCGGCGCTTCGGCTGTCCGGTCCTCGAGGGTTTCGGCATGTCCGAGACGAGCCCGGTGGTCACCTTCAACCACCCCGACCGGCCGCGCAAGGCCGGCTCCATCGGCACCCCCATCCGTGACGTCGAGGTGCGGCTGCTCGACGCCAAGGGCCAGGACGTGGCCCAGGGCGAGATCGGCGAGCTCGCGGTCCGGGGGCCGAACGTCATGAAGGGGTACTGGAACCGCCCGGAGGAGACGGAAGCGGCCGTCCCCGACGGCTGGCTGCGCACCGGCGACCTCGCCCGAGCGGACGAGGACGGCTATCTGTACGTCGTCGACCGCAAGAAGGACATGATCATCCGCGGTGGCTACAACGTCTACCCGCGCGAGATCGAGGAGGTGCTCCACGAGCACCCCGCCGTCGCCCTCGCCGCCGTGGTGGGCATCGCGCACCCCGAACTGGGCGAGGAGGTCGGGGCCGCGATCGTGCTCCGCCCCGCCGCGCAGGCCACCCCCGACGAACTGCGGGAGTACGTCAAGGACCGCGTGGCGGCGTACAAGTACCCGCGCAGGGTGTGGCTCGTGGACCAGCTGCCGCTGGGACCGAGCGGCAAGATCCTCAAGCGGGAGATCACCGCGCCCGTGGGGTGAGGACACTCGGCCACCGCGCGCCGGCCCTTCGCCGGCGCGCGCACGGGACCTCACTCCTGGGTCGGTGCCTGCGTCCTGCTGCGGGTCCAGGCCGCGAAGCGCTCGACGGCCTCGACCACGGAGTGGGTGCGCAGGGACTGGAAGAGATCGAAGTCGTGCTGGGTTCCGGGGAGTTCGGCGTAGGCGACGGGCTGGGTGGAGCGCTGCGCGAGCTCGTTCGCGAAGTGCCGGGCGTCGTCGGCGAGGACGAGGGTGTCGAGCGCCCCGTGGACGATGAGGAACGGCGGGGCGTCGGCGTGGAGGTGGGCGAGCGGTGAGGCGGTGACGCGGCTGTCGGTGTCGGCGGTGCCGTAGTAGCCGTAGAAGGCGACGACCGCGTCCACGGAGGTGTCCGCCCCCGCCGGGAGGCCCGGCTGGAGCCGTGGGTCGTTGGCGGTGAGTGCCGCCGTCGCGGCGAGGTGGGCGCCTGAGGAGCTGCCGGTCAGGAGCAGGGTGGAGGCGTCCGCGCCGTACGCGGCTCCGTGTTCGCGGACCCAGTGGATGACCCGTTTGACGTCGAGCAGCTGATCGGCGTAGCGGGCGCGGCGGCGCAGCCGGTAGTTCGCGCTGACGCACACCCAGCCCTGGGCGGCCATCCGGTGGAGCAGGGCGCGCGCTCCGAGCATCTTGTGGCCCTTCCGGAAGCCGCCCCCGTGCAGGTAGATCAGCACGGGGGCGCCCTGGGGCGCGGGCCGCGAGACGTAGAGGTCGAGGAGCCGGCCGCGACCGTCGTCGCCGTAGGGGACGTTCCGGATGCGCCGTACGTCGAAGCGGTACGAGACGAACGGCAGGAACAAGATCCGTACGATCGGGAGGCGGAAGCGCCGCGCCGGCGGCCGCGGGGGCCCGATGGCGTCCCGCAGCGCCGCGTCCAGGACGGGGCGGGCCGTGCGGGCCCTGACGGCGAGGGCTGTCAGTACGGCGACGGGGACGGCGACCACGCCCGCCGCCGCCCACCAGGCGGCCGACCCCGTCGTGACGCCGATCAGCGTCGGCAGGGTCCCGGCGGCGAGCCAGTACAGGGCCAGGAACGGCTGTTCATTGATGAGGTAGCCCAGCGCGAAGCTCAGCTTCCAGGGGCTGGAGTGGCGTGGCCGTGGCGGGCGCAGCGCGATGAGGCCGAAGAGCGTGACCGACGCGCTGGTGGTGAAGAAGGTGACGGACATCGGCGGGCAGTCCCTTCCGGCGGTCGATTCGGGTCAGTAGGGGGTTGCCGCGTTCTCTTCCGCCCAGCGCCGTTCGGTGTCGGAGCCGCCCGGAGGAGGCACGAGCCCGTTGATCATCCAGAGCTCCTCGCTGGTCTCGTCGACGTGGAACTCCCACTGGAGTCCGGCGTGCCGTTCCAGGTGGGGGTGCAGCATCTCCCTGATCCAGCGGGCGGTCCGGCGCCTGCTGTCCGAGTCGGGGTTGCGTCGCGCGATGTGGTCGATGGTGATGCGGACCCCGACCGGGGCGGGCTCACCGCCGACGTAGAAGTCCTCGGGCCGGGTCTCGTGGAAGAGGGTGACCACGTAGAAGCGGGGTAGGCCGACCTTCTCGTAGTGGTCGGCGATGGACGAGGCGAGCCGGTGCTTCTCGGCGTCGGAGAAGATTCCCGGCGTGTGGTGAACGGTCCACAGGGGCATGGTGGTTCGTCGCTCCTTCGCGAGAGGTCAGCCGACGGCCGGGAAGGTCAGCTGTTCGACGGGTCCGGACAGCGCGGACTTGACGGTGACGCTGACGTCGTCGGCGAGCACCTCCGTGTCTCCGGCCTCCAGGCCGTCGACGATCCGCGCGGCCACGTCGGCGGGCTTCGCCTTGTCCCGCTCGATGGCGGAGACCATGTCGGTGTCGATGAATCCGGCGTGCACGCCGACGACGTGGGTGTGCTGCGGTGCGAGTTCGAGCCGGAGCGAGTTCGTGAGGGACCAGGCCGCCGCCTTGGACGCCCCGTACGCTCCGCTGCCCGCCAGCCACGACAGGACGGAGTGCATGCCGACCAGCGCTCCGCCGCCGTTCGCGGCGAGGACGGGCGCGAACGCCCGTGCCACGCGCAGCGGCCCGAAGACGTTGACGTCGAACGTCTCGGCCGCCTGGTCGAGGTCGCCCGTGAGGAGAGGCGCGGGCAGCAGGACTCCGGCGTTGTTGAAGACGATCTCGGCGTCCGCGGCGAGCTCCGCGAGGGCGGCGACCGATGCGGCCGAGCGGACGTCGAGGGCGACGGTCACCACCCGCGGGCGGTCGTCGACGTGCGCCGAGCGGGCGGTGGAGTACACCTTGCGTGCCCCGCGTGCCAGCACCTCGTCCACGAGCGCGGCGCCCAGCCCTCGCCTGCCGCCGGTCACCACGACCACCCTGCCTGCCACCGCAACCACGGCACACTTCCCTTCTGGCTAACGACTCCGTTAGTCAGATGCAAGCACGCCAGGGCTGAGTAACGCAAGCATTAGTTACAATGGATGCGTGGCGATGAGATTCGAGAAGCGACTGAGCGACCGGGACGCCTGGTCGATCGGCGACGGATGTTCGGCCGGCCGGGTGCTCGACCTGCTGAGCACCAGGACGGTCTTCATGGTCGTACGGGAGTGCTTCTACGGCACGACCAGGTTCGAGGACTTCGTGACGAGGATCGGCACCTCCGCACCCTCGGTCTCCCGCGCCCTCAAACAGCTGGAGTCGGCAGGGGTCGTGGCGCGCACTCCCTACCAGGAGCCGGGGCAGCGGGCACGCGACGAGTACCGGCTGACCGGGGCCGGCGAGGACCTGTTGCCGGTCTTCCTGTCGCTGATCCGGTGGGGTGACGCGTATCTGCAGGACGGCCACCCGCCCCTGGCCTTCGTCGAGGCCGGGAGCGGGCGCCCGCTCAGCGTCCGCGTGACCGCCGACCCGGCGCCGGATCAGCCCTCCGACGACATCGAGATCCGCCTGCACCCCGACTGGCGCCGCGACTGACGCTCACGAGGCGTGTTCTCCCGTGTTCCGGAGTTCTCGGGCGGTACGCGGATCAGCCCGTCCGCTTCCTGCCGTGGAGGTGGAGCGATCGGAGGGCCGCTTCGAGGGCGAACCGGTGCTCGGGATCGAGCAGCCGGTCGCCGAAGTGGTTGTCCAGGTTCCGCAGGCGGTAGCGGACCGTCTGGGCGTGCACGCCCAGCATCTCGCCGACCTGTTCGGCCGGGGCCCGGGTGGAGATGTGGACGCGCAGGGTCTCGATCAGCCGCTCGCGCCGGGTGCCGGACAGCTCGTCGAGGGGGGCCAGTTCGCGTGCGGCGAGGTGGGCCGTGAGGGCCGGATCGGACAGCAGCCACAACGTTGTCAGGTGCTCCTCGCAGCGCACGAGGGGGGCGTCCGCCACGATGCCGTCGTCGATGAGCTGCAGGACCCGCCGCGCCCAGCGGATGGAGTGCGCCGCCTGCGCCGGAGGCACGGTCAGGCCGACGACGGCGGGGGTGCCGGCCAGGGCGGAGTCGAGCATCGCGAGGCGCTGCGCGGTGAGCGGGCCGGGGATGAGCAGGTGCGGCTCGGGAAGGGTGAGGTCGGCCAGCACGTCCCGGTCGAGTCCCGCCTGGATGAGCTCGGCGACCGGGGGACGGAGGGCCACCAGGGTGCACTCGGCCGGAAGCTGCCAGGAGGCCTCCTGGCACAGCTCGGCGATCGTCGCCCGGGGCAGTGGCGGACCCGCGACGACGAGGTGGAGTAACTGCCTGCGCCGCGCCGCCACGTCGGACACCGCGCGGGCCTGGGCCATGACGTAGCCCTCGCGGGACAGGGCCTCGAGCTCCTCGACGTAGGCGAAGAGGGCGTCCGCGAAGGCCAGGATCAGGGTGGGGGACAGGTTGTAGGTGCGGCCGATGCTCTTGGCCCGGCGCAGCGCGATCCGCGCCCCCAGTCGGTAGGCGCCCTGCAGGCATTCGAGGTCACGGCCCTCGTAGGCCTCCACCCGGCCGAACTTGCGCAGCAGTTCGTCCCGGAGCGCGGACTTCGTCCCCGGCGTGGCGACCCGTTCCACGAATGCCGCCAGGGCCTGTTCCACGCCCTGCCGGATGGCGTCCGAGTGCGGTCCGTTGAAGAGGTGGGCGTACACGGGATAGGTCCGCTGAACCTCCATGCCGATCTCTTTGATCAGGCCGGGGATCTCCGGTCTCATCAGGTCGGCGAACTCCCTGGGGAGAGGGTCGAGCGGCTCGCCGATGTTCGGTGACTGGGTGATTGCGGGCATGGACCGACCCCTTGCTCTCCTGCGCGACCGGTGGGGAGCGGCAGTACGGCGCCCTCCGTGGCTGGTGGGCGCCGTCGTGGCCGTCAGGTGCGTACCAACTGGGACTGCTGAAGCTAAATCAACTGCTGTGTGCTGTACACAACTTGAGCAAGAGTTGGCGTTCCGGAAGCGTGTGTGGCGCCCGAGTAGGCCGGGAATCGCCCCTGGGTGGCCTTTACCTGACGGCCGAGTGCCAGTTCTGCGAGAAGAGCCTGCCGGCGTCGGGGGCGACGACTCCGGGGGCGTAGAGGCCGGTCAGATAGGTCTGGGTGTTGTCGAGGGTGATGCTGTTCCTGCCGGCGGCGGAGGGCAGGCCGGTCTTGAGGTTGACCGCGCCGTTGACGAGGCCGAGCCCGAGCCCACAGCCGCTGGCGCCGGGGACGGCGAAGGTCCTGTCGACCTGGGTGGAACCGAGGATGTTCAGGCGGCTCATGTCGCCCTCCTCGTTGGGGAAGCCGTCGCCGTTGTAGCGGTCGACGGAGAAGTCGGGGGAGGTGAGGTTGCTCGGGCGCAGCATGATCGGGCTGGACTTCGTGCCGATGTAGCAGTTGCTGCCGAGGAACGGGTTCTGGAGGTGGATGCGGACCGGGATCTTCACGATCGGCATGTCGGTGAGGACGCCCGCGATCTGGTCGAACTCCGAGGGCGTGCCGACCGATTCCACGGTGGCGGTGATCTTGTTGAGGCTGGCGTCCGACAGCTGCCGGCAGATGTCGGTGATGAACGGGATGTCGCTCGGACACATCAGGCCGAACAGGCCCCCGGGGACGGTGGCGGAGTCCGCGATGAGCGACCCGGCGGGCGGGGGGACGACGGTGTTGGTGCCGTCGGCGTTCTGGATCACGCCGATCTGGAGGTTCGTCCTCCCGGTGACGACGGTCGTGTTGCCGAGCTTGATGGAGCCGCCGGCGGAGGAGGACGACACGCACTGCGGCGACTGGTCGAGGCCGTCGGCGGCGAGCATCGCGGGGGCGTCGACGGGGCAGCGGTCGAACGGAGCCCAGGCGCCGTCCAGCTGCGGAGCGGCCGCGGTCGCCGTGCCTACGGAGACGAAGGCGCCGAGCGCGGTCAGCGCGGAGAGGGTGGCGAGTCTCGTGCGGGAGGAGACGAGGGACATGGCGGATGCCTTCCGTCGGGGAGAGGGAGAGAGGGTGGGTCGGTTCAGCGTTCGGGCTTGGGGACCACGTACGGCTGACGGTCCTCGGTGCACTGGCCCTCGGTGGGCACGTCGACACCCACGGCGCAGGTCTGGCCCTGGATCTGCTTGATGTAGTTGCCGGGGCCGGAGATGGACGCGGTGAGGAGCCGGTCGAGGTTCTCACCGCCGGCGCCGCAGCCCTTGAAGGCGGGGATGGTCACCTCGCCGGTGAGGGGGCCGCCGCCGGTGAGGAGGTAGCCGGTGGCGTCCGTGCCGTTGATGAGCTGCCCCTTGCCCAGGAGCACGAGGTGGTCCCCGGGGTACTTGGCGGGGTCGGGCTCGGGGGAGGTGAGCGGCTTCTCGGTGCGGCAGGAGGGGCCGACGTCGAGGCGCGTTCCGTTGACCCGGACGTCGAGCACGCGCAGCACGAAGCGGGCGCGGATGTAGGTCTCCGAGAGGTTGTCGGGGAAGACCAGGAGGACGTCCGAGTCGACGGTCAGGGGCCCCGTCTGCTCCAGGACCATGGTGGCCGTGGCCGGCGCGAAGCCGAACGTCAGGAAGGTGGCCTGGAACGGCGGGGTCTGCTTGCGCCCCTGGTAGGAGAGGTTTCCCGTCGACGGGGTGAGGAGGTGGAAGCTTCCGTCCGGCCGGGGGTCGAACTGCGGCTCGCCCTGCTCGATCAGGACGCAGGACACCGGAATGATGTTGGCGCCGTTGAGTTTCCGTACGTTGGAGTAGCCGGTGATGTACGCCGACAGCGACGTGGGGGTCGGCTTCTCGGTCACGCAGGGCGGTGCGGCCGGCCGGGCCGCCGCGGTACCGGGTGTGACGTCGTCGGTCACTGCCAGGCCCTTGTCCGCCTGGTGTCCTGTCCGTGGGTCCTTCGGGGCGGTAAGCGACCCGCCCCCGGCTCCCGGCGGACTGACCGGGCCCTTCCGGTCCGTCGGGAACGACGGCCTGGAGGAGGGGGAGGACGGGGAGGACGAAGGGGCGGTCGGCGACGTGGGGGCAGGGGTGCTCGGCTCCCCGGTGCCGGAGTCGGAACCGACCGGAACCGTGGCGAGCACCGTACGGCCCTCCGCGTCCGGGCCTGGGGCGCAGGTGACGGAGAGGGAGGCGGGGGTGGTGGCCGCCCCGTCGGCCGTGCTCGGGGCGAGATCGACGGCGAGACCCCCGGCGGTGAGGGCCAGGTCGCCGGCCCTGTCCGTCGTCAGGATCGGCACATCGCCGGTCGTGGTGAACACGAGAGGCCCCTCGGCGGGTACGGCGAGGGGCTGCGTCGTCCCGCTCCAAGTGGCGTCCGTGCGCTGCTCGTTCTGGGCCACGCCGACCGTGAGCCGCGTCTCGGCCCGTACGGTGGCGGCCTTGAGCGCGGTGAGCTCGGCCACGGCCGTCGCGGGGAGTTCCACCGTCGTGGTGACGTCCGTGGGACGGATCTCCGCGCCGACGGCCGCCCGTTCGGGGAGGGCCGCCGCGATCCGTACCGTCACCGGCTGGGGTCCCGAGGGCAGCGTGCAGACGTAGGGCAGCGCGGTGTCGACCTTCAGTGTCCCCACGGCGACGGCCGCCGCCGGGAGCAGGGGGGCGAGCGCCACGAACGCGGCGATCGTCGCGCCGCGTGCGCGGATACGGGACGGTCGAGGGGTGGGCCCGGGGCCTCTCATCTGTTGCTCCGCTCGGGTCGTTCGTGGGCCGGCGGGGAAGGGAGGCCGGCGGAGGGCGCGGACAGGGCCGCGTCCGCCCGGCCGGGGCCGCCGGCCGGACGGACGCGGGTTCCTGCGTCCTTACGGGTTGGAACCGACGATCGTCGGGATGGCGGTGCCCGCCTTGAAGAGGTACGTGCCCTTGAAGGTGGGCTTGGCGCCGACCGGGACGGCCGAACCGCAGCCGCTCGACGAGACGACGGTGAGCTCGCCCGCGAGGCTGTTGACGGCGAGCGCGCCCGTCGAGTTGGTGTACGAGCTGGACGCCTTGCCCGTCACGCGGAAGACACAGGCGCCGACGGTCACCGTGGCGTCGACGTTGCCGACGTAGCCCTTGGTGACGCCGGTCGAGGCGGTGTAGTCCTGCGCCACGATCGTCCAGGGGGTGGTCGGGACGGCGGTCACGGGGCCCAGCACGCTGGTGCAGGGCGTCCCGGAGACGCCGAAGGCGATGGAGTTGATGGTGCCGACGGTGGCCGGGTTGCCCGTGGTGCTCTGCCCCGTGCCCGAACCGTTCGACTTGGTACACGTCATGGCGATGCCGTTGACGCTGAGGACGATGTTCCCGCTGTTGACGGCGGTGATGCTGGCCGGGGACGGACTGACGGTCCAGACCGTGGAGGCCACCGCCGAGGCGGGGCTCACGGCCAGGGCGAACGCGGCCGAGGCGGCTCCGGCGACGACGGCGAGGTTTCTGATCGGCTTCTTCATGGCTCTGGGACTCTCCTTGGGGATTCACCGGCAGAGGGATGGCCGCGGTGGGGGTCGAGGCCGGCGGCCCGTCGTTTCTCGGCCGCGAAACCAGACGTTACTTGCGGGAAACTTAGCTGAACAATGGCGCAGCCCATGATTCTTTGGAGATGCCCTATTGCCTGTCAAGCGGGTGAGCGATGGCGGGAATCCGCTTGGTTCCGGGGTGCGTAATGTCGACAATTCTGATCGATCACCCTGAATCTTCGGGGCGGATCTGGATTCCGTGACCACCTGCGTCCCGCCGGCGTGTGCAAGCGCTCTCTCCCGTGACAAGCGGCGCGGCGAATCTGTCTCCCGACTGATAAATATTCCGCCGTTCGATTCCGTCTCGGGAAAACTCGGAACCCGGTATTGCCGAGGCAGGTTACTCGGCCGTAACGTTCCCCTGGCCGACAGTGAATCGCAGGTCGGAGCACCACTCTGTCTCGCCGGAGACAAAAGCCGCTCCCGGTTTTGTCTCCGCGGTGACAAACGCGGGAGCGGATCAAGAAATGTGCGCCACGCCTATTGTCCGGGTGATCCGCACCGGCTTAACGTGCGCCCGCGGCGCACACCCGACGCACGCTTGCTGGAGGTGGGATGGGAATCGAAGTAGTCGTTGAGGGTCTGACCATGTCCTTTGGCAAGCAGAACATCTGGCAGGACGTGTCGCTGACCCTGCCGGCCGGAGAGGTCAGCGTCATGCTCGGCCCTTCCGGTACCGGGAAGACGGTCTTCCTGAAATCGCTCATCGGGCTGCTGAAACCGCAGCAGGGCCGTGTCCTCATCAACGGTGTCGACATGGTCAGCAGCCCCGAACGGGACATCTACGAGACCCGCAAACTCTTCGGCCTCATGTTCCAGGACGGCGCCCTGTTCGGCTCCATGAGCCTCTTCGACAACATCGCCTTCCCGCTGCGCGAACACACCCGCAAGCGGGAGTCCGAGATCCGGCGCATCGTCATGGAGCGGATCGAACTCGTCGGCCTGCTGGGCGCCGAGGACAAGCTCCCGGGCGAGATCAGCGGCGGCATGCGCAAACGCGCCGGGCTGGCCCGTGCGCTCGTGCTCGACCCGCAGATCGTCCTGTGCGACGAACCGGACTCCGGGCTCGACCCCGTCCGCACCGCCTACCTGTCCCAGCTCCTCATCGACCTCAACGCGCGGATCGACGCGACGATGCTGATCGTCACCCACAACCTCGACATCGCCGCCACCGTCCCCGACAACATGGGGATGTTCTTCCGGCGCAGGCTCGTCACCTTCGGGCCCCGCGAGGTGCTCCTCACCAGCGACGAACCGGTCGTCACCCAGTTCCTCGCCGGCCGCCGCGAAGGCCCCATCGGCATGTCCGAGGAGAAGGACGCGGCCCTCCTCGCCGCGGAGGCGGGCAACCCCGCCGGCCACTCGACGGCCCCCCGCGTCATCGTCCCGCAGCTGGAACCCTCACCCGGCCTGCCGCCCCGATCGGCCGTCACCCGGCGGCGGGAGCGCGTCCTCGGCATGCTCGACGAGCTGCCGCCCGCCGCCCGCGCCGCCATCCGCGACACCTACGCGCGCAGCGCCGCGGCGCCCACCCTGACCATGCCGGCCGCCGGGAGCGGCTCGTGATCACCGGCGCCCTGCGGCAGACCGGCCGCCTCTTCGCCCTCGCCGCCGAGGTGAGCCGGGCCGTCTTCCGGCGGCCCTTCCAGTTCCGGGAGTTCATCGAGCAGTTCTGGTTCGTCGCGAGCGTCACCATCCTGCCCGCCGCACTCGTCTCCATCCCGTTCGGCGCCGTCATCGCCCTCCAGGTCGGCTCGCTCACCCAGCAGCTGGGCGCCCAGTCGTTCACCGGCGGCGCCAGCGTCCTCGCCGTCATCCAGCAGGCCAGCCCCCTCATCGTGGCCCTCCTGATCGCCGGCGCCGGCGGCTCCGCCATCTGCGCCGACCTCGGCTCCCGCAAGATCCGGGAGGAGCTGGACGCGATGGAGGTCATGGGCGTCTCACCCGTCCAAAGACTGGTCGTCCCGCGCGTCCTCGCCACCATGGCGGTCGCCGTCCTCCTCAACGGCATGGTCTCCGTCGTCGGCACCCTGGGCGGCTACTTCTTCAACATCGTCCTCCAGGGCGGCACCCCCGGCGCCTACCTCTCCAGCTTCTCCGCCCTCGCCCAGCTGCCCGACCTCTACATCAGCGAACTGAAGGCCCTCATCTTCGGGTTCATCGCGGGCATCGTCGCCGCCTACCGGGGACTCAACCCCCGCGGTGGGCCCAAAGGCGTCGGCGACGCCGTCAACCAGTCCGTCGTCATCACCTTCATGCTGCTGTTCTTCGTGAACATGGTGCTGACGGGCATCTACCTGCAGATCGTCCCGCCGAAGGGAGGCTGAGACCGATGGCCTCCCCGTTCCTCTGGCTCGACCGGTCCGGTGACCAGCTCCTGTTCTACGTCAGAGCCCTGCTGTGGATCCCGCGGACACTGCACCGCTACCTCAAGGAGGTGCAACGACTGCTCGCCGAGGTCGCCTTCGGCTCCGGTGGCCTCGGCGTCATCGGCGGCACCATCGGCGTCATGATCGCGATGACGCTGTTCACCGGCACCGTCGTCGGCCTCCAGGGCTACGCGGCCCTCGAACAGATCGGCACCGCCGCGTTCACCGGCTTCGTGTCCGCCTACTTCAACACCCGCGAGATCGCCCCGCTCGTCGCCGGACTCGCCCTCTCCGCGACCGTCGGCGCCGGATTCACCGCCCAGCTCGGCGCCATGCGCATCAACGAGGAGGTCGACGCCCTGGAAGGCATGGGCATCCGCTCCATGCCGTACCTGGTCACCACCCGCATCATCGCGGGCGTCGTCGCCATCGTCCCGCTCTACGCGGTCGGTCTGGTCTCCTCCTACCTGGCCTCCCGCTACGTGACGGTCCTCTTCAACGGCCAGTCGCAGGGAACGTACGACCACTACTTCAACCTCTTCCTGTCACCGACGGACGTCCTCCTCTCGGTGCTGAAAGTGCTGATCTTCAGCGTGATGGTGATCATCGCCCACTGCTACTACGGCTTCCGCGCCTCCGGCGGCCCCGCCGGCGTCGGCATCGCGGTCGGCCGCTCCGTACGCAACGCCATCGTGCTGATCAGCGTCACCGACTTCTTCCTGTCGCTTGCCCTCTGGGGCGCGACCACGACCGTGAAGGTGGCGGGGTGAGATGAGCGACTCACGTGCCGAGACCCTGCGCCGCAGGTTCGCCGGCGTCGTCTTCCTGCTGGTGCCCGCCCTGCTCGCCTCGCTGGCGGTCGCCGTCTACGACAAACGCTTCACCGACTCCGACCCGGTCGTCGTCGAGACCGGCAGCGTCGGAAACGAGATGCACCTCGGTGCCGAGGTGAAACTGCGCGGCGTCGTCATCGGCGAGGTCCGCGCCATCGACGCCACCGACGGCGGAGCCCGGCTCACCCTCGCCATGCGGCCCGGAACCCTCCGCCACGTCCCCTCCGACGTCCGCGCGCAGATGCTGCCCACGACCCTCTTCGGCGAGCGGTTCGTGGCGCTCGTACCGCCCGCGAACGCCTCCGCGCGACCGCTGGGGCCCGGAGACGTCATCCCCGAGGACCGCTCGAGCAACGCCGTGGAACTCCAGCAGGTCCTCGACAACGTCCTGCCCCTGCTCACCGCGGTCCAGCCGCAGAAGCTGTCGGCGACCCTGTCCGCCGTCTCCCGCGCCCTGGAGGGGCGCGGCGACAAGCTCGGCGAGACCCTCGCCCGACTCGACGCCCATCTACGAGAGTTCAACCCCCACCTGCCCGCCCTCACCCGCGACCTGAAAGAACTCGTGAAGGTCAGCCACCTCTACGCGGACGCCGCCCCCGACATCGTCACGGCGCTCACCGACTTCACCACCACCAGCGGCACCCTCGCCGAGAAGGAGGGCGAGCTGGCCGGCACCCTCGGCGCCACCACCCGGACGGCGCAGGACCTGACCGCCTTCCTGCGGCAGAACAAGAGCAACATCATCCGGCTCAGTGCCACCAGCAGGCCCACCCTCGACCTGCTCGCCGAGTACTCCCCGTCCTTCCCCTGCACGCTGCGCACCCTCGCCCAGTTCGTGCCCGCGATGGACAAGGCCCTCGGCAAGGGCACCGACCAGCCCGGACTGCACGTCGACGTGACGACCGTCCCCTCGCGCGGCGCGTACGTCCCCGGCCGTGACACACCCTCGTACGGCTCCGGCGGCGGCCCGCACTGCTACCCCGTGCCCTACCTCGGCATCCCGCTCCAGCCCGCGACCCGGGCGTCGGCGGCGGCCGACCAGGACCTCGGGCCCGCCAACTCCCCGCAGGAGAACGACCTCGTCAACGAACTGCTCGCGCCCGCGGCGAAGAAGCGGCCCGGCGACCTGCCGGACTGGAGCAGCCTGCTGGCCGGCCCGGCGTTCCGAGGCGCGGAGGTGACCCTCCGATGACGACGCGACCCAGCCACACGCGACGCCGCGGCCTCAGCGGGACACTCCTGAAGTCCCTCGCGTTCGTCCTGGTCACAGCCCTTGCCACCACCGTCCTCGGCTTCAGCATCGCCAACACCGGCGTCGGCTCCGCCACCCGCTCGTACAAGGCGCTGTTCACCGACGTCACCGGGCTCGTCGAAGGCGACTCCGTGCGCATCGCCGGAGTGAAGGTCGGAGAGGTGACCGACGTGCGCGTCGTCGAACGGCGCACCGCCCAGGTCACCTTCTCGGTCCGCGAGGACCGCTCCCTGCCCCGGTCGGCGACCGCCGCCGTGAAGTACCTCAACATGGTCGGCCAGCGGTACGTCTCCCTCGGCCGGGGCAGCGGCGACCTCACCGGCACCCTGGAGGCCGGCGACACCATCCCGCTCGACCGCACCACACCCGCACTCGACCTCACCCTGCTGTTCAACGGATTCAAGCCGCTCTTCGAAGGGCTCTCGCCCGCCGACGTCAACGACCTCGCCGGATCACTCGTGCAGGTCCTCCAGGGCGAGAGCGGAACCGTCGACAGCCTCCTCCGGCACATCGGCTCCCTCACCAGGACGGTGGCCGCCAAGGACAAGGTCATCGGCGAGGTCGTCACCCACCTCAACACCGTCCTGACCACCCTCAACAACCGTGAGGCCGGTTTCAACGACCTCGTCGTCACCCTCCAGAGACTCGTCACCGGCTTCAACACCGACCGCAAACCCCTCGGCGAGGCCGTCAAGGCCATCGGCGACCTCACCACGACGACCGCCGGAATCCTCCAGGAGGGGCGTGCCCCCCTCAAGAAGGACATCCGCGAACTGGGCCGGCTCTCGGGCACCCTCGGCGACCACACCCCGAGCATCGAGGCCTTCCTCGCCAACAACCCCGGCAAGATGACGGCCCTGGCCCGGCTCTCCTCGTACGGCTCGTGGTTCAACCTCTACCTCTGCGAGGCGCGCGTGACCGGCGTCGGAACGTCCGACGGCTCCAAGCCGCCGACCGGCATCGCCGTGACCGAGACGAGGTGCCGCGGATGAGCCCGCTCGGCCGCCCCAAGCCGGTCAAGGAACGCAGTCCCGTCGCCGTCGCCGTCGTCGGACTGCTGATCCTCGCCCTCATGGCCGCCCTCGCGTACAACGTGGAACGGCTCCCCCTCGTCGGCGGCGACACCGCCTACAGCGCCGACTTCACCGAGGCCGCCGGACTCGACGCCGGCGACGAGGTCCGCATCGCCGGGGTCAAGGTCGGCAAGGTCACCGAAGTCGCCCTCGACGGACCCAAGGTCAAGGTGACGTTCGAGGTCGGCGACGCCTGGATCGGCGACCGGTCGACCGCCGCCATCGCCATCAAGACCCTCCTCGGCGAGAAGTACCTGGCGCTCGACCCGCTGGGCTCCGCCCCCCAGGACCCCGGAACCCGCATCCCGCAGTCCCGCACCACGTCCCCGTACGACGTGACGCAGGCCTTCCAGGACCTCAGCGGCACCGTCGACGCCATCGACACCGGGAAGCTCGCGGAGAGCTTCCAGACGATCTCCGACACCTTCAAGAACTCGCCGCCCCACGTACGCAACGCCGCCACCGGCCTCTCCGAACTCTCGAAGTCCGTCTCCAAGCGCGACACCGAGCTCGCCCGGCTCCTGGAGAACAGCAAGAAGTTCACCAAGACCCTGGCGGACAAGAAGTCCAGCTTCGAGATCCTCCTGGAGGACGGCGGTTCGCTGCTCGGCGAACTCAGGAAGCGCCGCGAGGCCATCCGCGCCCTCCTCAAGGGCAGCCGCGACCTCGGCACCGAGCTGAGCGGCCTCGTCGGCGACAACGACAAACAGCTCGGCCCCACCCTCAAGGCCCTCAGCCGCGTCACCGGCGTCCTGGAGAAGAACAGCGGCCAGCTCGACAAGACGCTCGCGCTCATCGGCCCGTACTACCGGCTCGTCGGCAACACCCTCGGCAGCGGCCGCTGGTTCGACAGCTACCTGTGCGGCGTGGTGCCCCGCACCTATCTGCCCGAGGCCTCGCAGCCCAAGACCGGATGCCTGCCGCCGAAACAGACGGCGACGGCCAAGGGGAGCGGTGAACGATGACCAAGCTCAGAAAGCCCCTCGTCGCCGGGCTCACCCTCGCGGTGCTCGCCGCCGGCGGCCTCGTCGCCGTACGCGTCCTCGACGAGGACGGCATCCGCGTCACCGCCTACTTCGACAGGGCGGTCGGCATCTACGCCGGCTCCGACCTGCGCGTCCTCGGCGTACGGGTGGGAGAGGTGGAATCCGTGGAGCCGCAGGGCACCCGCGTACGGGTCGAACTCCGCCTCGACGAGGGCGTACGCGTCCCCGCGGACGCCCGGGCCCTCGTCGTCGCCCCGAGCATCGTCGCCGACCGGTACGTCCAGCTCACCCCCGCCTACAGCAGCGGCCCCGCCCTCGCCGACGGCGCCCAGCTGCCCGCCTCCCGCAACCGCACCCCCGTCGAGATCGACCAGCTCTACGACTCGATCACCGAACTGAGCAAGGCACTCGGCCCCGACGGCGCCAACTCCGCCGGAGCCCTCTCCGAACTCCTCGACACCGGAGCGAAGAACCTCAAGGGCAACGGCACGGCCATCGGCACCTCCATCGAACAGTTCGGCAAGGCCGCCAAGACCCTCGACGGCAGCAGCGAGAACCTGTTCACCAGCCTCAGCCGGCTCCAGACCTTCACCACCATGCTGAAGAAGAAGGACGGCGACGTCCGCACCGCACAGGAACGCCTGGACGAGGTCGTCGGCTACTTCGCCGAGAACAAGAACGACCTCGCCGGCGCCCTCAAGGAGCTCGGCAAGGCACTCGCCCAGGTCAAGACGTTCATCAAGGACAACCGCGGCGAGCTGAAGAAGAACATCGACCGGCTCGTGCCCCTCACCCAGACCCTCGTCGACCAGCGGGCCTCCCTCGCTGAGGCGCTCGACGTCGCCCCGCTCGCCGCCGGCAACGTCGTCAACGCGTACAACAAGGACACCCGCACCCTCGACGGCCGCGCCAACCTCAACGAGATCAGCATGGGCGGACCACTGCTCCCGCTGCCCGTGACCGGCGGCTCCGCCGGGACCGGAAACCCTGCGGGCGGCGGCTCCGCCGGCACCGGAGCGCCGGCGACCGGCGGTCCCACGGCGCGCACCGGAGAGGGGGAGCGGTGAACCGAGACAGCCTGCCGTCCCGCAAGGCCGTCGGAGCCGGAGCCGTCGGAGCGGTCGCGCTCGGCCTCGGCCTCGCCGTCGTCCTCGGCGCGGTCCCCGCGAACCCCGTCCGGTTCGACGGCATCGAGGACCTCCCGCTGCCCGGCGGCGCCGACCTCGGCACCCACCCCTACACGGTCACCGCCGAACTCGACGACGTACTGAGCCTCGTGCCGCAGTCCGCGGTCAAGGTCAACGACGTCGCCGTCGGACGCGTCACCGCCATCGACCTCGGCACCGGCAACTGGTCCGCCCGCGTCACCCTGAAGATCAACGGCGACGTCCGGCTCCCCGCCGACGCCGGCGCCCGCCTGGAACAGTCGAGCCTCCTCGGCGAGAAGTACATCCAGCTCGTCGCCCCGCGGAAGGACAGCGGCGGACACCTCACCGACGGCAGCGTCATCCCGCTGGCCCGCACCAGCCGCAACACGGAGGTCGAGGAGGTGTTCGGCGCCCTGTCCCTGCTGCTCAACGGCGGCGGCGTCAACCAGCTCAAGACCATCACCCGGGAACTCAATGCCACGCTCGGCGGACGCGAACCCGAGGTCCGCTCGATGCTGAACCGCGTGAACACCCTGGTCACGAACCTGGACGCGCACCGCGGCGACATCACCCGCGCCCTCGACGGCGTCAACCGGCTCTCCGCCACCCTCGCCGGCCGCAAGAAGGACGTCGACACGATCCTCACCGGCCTCTCGCCCGGCCTGAAGACGCTGGAGACCCAGCGAGGCTCCCTCCTGACCATGCTGCGCGCCCTGGACACCCTGTCCGGCGTCGCCGTCACCACCATCGACGCGAGCAAGAAGGACATGGTCGCCGACCTCAAGGCCCTCGCGCCGACCCTGACGGCACTCGCGGACGCCGGTGCCGACCTCCCTGAATCGCTCCAGGTGCTCCTCACGTATCCCTTCACCGACGAGGTGATGCGCGGCATCAAGGGCGACTACCTCAACACCTACCTGCACCTCGCCGCCGCCCCCGGGACCGAGGTCGTCCCGCCCCTGATCCCCAAGGCGGAACCCACCCCGACGCCCGCCCCGACGGACCCCGGCTCCACCGCGCGCGGGCGGGCGGGGACGGACGCCGCCGCCCGGAGCCCACGGTCCCCGCTGCCGCTGCCCCCGGTCCAGACCGGCACGACGGCCGGGCCCGCCACCGCACCCAAGGACGGAGGCGAGAACCGGTGATCACCCGCACCGTACGGCTGAAGAACCTCGCGTTCCTCGTCATCGCCGTGCTCGTCCTCGGCTTCGTCGGCGTCCGCTACGCCGACCTCGGCCGGTACGCCGGCGTCGCCGACCACTACACCGTCCGCGTCCATCTCGCCCGTACGGGAGGGCTGTTCACCCACTCCGACGTCACCTACCGGGGCGTCTCCGTGGGGCGCGTCGGAGCCATCGACCTCACCGCCGAAGGCGTCGTGGCCGAGCTCCGCATCAAGAACTCCGCCCCCCGGATCCCCGCCGACGCCCGCGCCGTCGTCGCCGGACTCTCCGCCGTCGGCGAGCAGTACATCGACCTGCGCCCGGAGAGCGACGGCGGCCCCTTCCTCGCCGACGGCGCCCGCATCGAACAGTCCGACACACAGGTACCGGCGCCCGTCACCGACGTGCTCGCGAGCATGAACGACCTCACCACCTCCGTACCCCTGGAGTCCCTGCGCACGGTCGTCGACGAACTCGGCAAGGCCTTCGAGGGACACGGCGACGACCTCCAGGTCCTCCTCGACAACGGCAGCCGGTTCGTGCAGGCCGCCGACCGGTCCCTGCCGGCCACCACCCGGCTCATCGACGACGGCGAGGTCGTCCTGCGCACCCAGGCCGACGAGAGCCGCGCCATCCGCGACTTCGCCACCGGCGCCCGCGACCTCGCCGCCACCCTCAAGGGCTCCGACGCCGACCTGCGCCGCCTCCTGACCGTCACGCCCGACGCGGCCGGCCAGGTCAGCGGCCTCCTGCGCGACCTCGACCCGAGCCTCAGCGTCGTCCTCGCCAACCTCCTCACCACCTCGGAGATCGCCGTCACCCGACAGCGCGGCACCGAGGAACTCCTCGTCAAGTTCCCGGCGGCCGTCTCGGCGGGGGCCACCACCGTCGACGGAGGCCACGTGAACTTCGGCATGGCCGTCACCTTCTTCAAGCCACTGCCCTGCACCTCCGGGTACGGCGGGACGCGCTACCGCAACGGCCTCGACCTGGGCACCGCACCCGCCCTCAACACCGGCGCCTCCTGCACGGCCCCGGCCTCCACGGGACTCAACGTGCGCGGCTCGGCCCACGCCCCCAAGAACGGTGGCGTGCCCGCCCCGGCCCGGCCCGGTTCGCTGCCCTCCGGCAGCGCCCGCACCACGACGGGCACACAGCCGACGCTGCCCGGCGCCCTTGCGTTGCCCGGCCAGAGCGACGGACCGACGGACATGGCCGGCCTCCTCGGCCTGAACACCGGGAGCACACGATGAACCGCGCGAAGGCCCTGGGCATCGGCGCACTCGTCGTCGCCCTGGGATTCTGCGGGACCGGCGCGTGGACCTACGCCCAGGCCCGCACCGACGACGAGCTCGCCTTCGGCCGGGAGCGCGACACCGCGCTCACCGAGGGCCGCACCCGCATCACCGTGCTCAACACACTGGACGCCTCGACCCGTGAACGCGCCGAAGCGGGCATCCGGGCCTGGCGCGACGCCGCCACCGGACCGCTCCGCACCGAACTGGGCCGCACCGAGCCCACGGTGGGCGCCTCGGCACGCGCCACGGTCACCGAGGCCGCCCTCACCGCGCTGGACGCGAGAGCCGGTACGGCGAAACTCATCGCGACGGTACGCGTCGACGTCACCCCCCGCGGCGCCGCCACCGCGACCACCGACCGCAAACGCCTGGAGGCCGTCCTGACGCGCACGGGCGAGAACACGTGGAGGGTCGCCGCACTGAGCGCGGTGCCCGTCGCAGGAGCGGAGAAGGGCGGGGACGAATGACGCGACTGCTGGGCAGGACGAACGGCTCGGAGACAGCCGGGGGAGAGACACCGGAGACCGCCAGGGACGACGGGCCGGACGCGCCGGAAGCTACCGGGACCACGGGCGGAGACGAGAACGAGTCCACGGGCGAGGATCCGACGGACTCACCGGCGGCCTCGGGCGGAGACGAGAACGAGTCCACGGGCGAGGATCCGACGGACTCACCGGCGGCCTCGGGCGGAGACGAGAGCGGACCCACGGACACGAAGGACCGCCGCTCCGGCACCGCGTGGCGAAGGGTCGCCCTGGCCGCTGCCCTCACCGCCCTCCTCCTCGGCGGGAGCGGCTTCTTCCACGCCGCCCACCAGCTCCGGTCGACCCCGTCGGCGCGCAACCAGGCGCTCACCGACGCGGAAGCCACCACACGCGTCAGCGGCGACGTGTCCGAAGGACTCGCCCGGGTCTTCTCCTACACGGCCGCCGACACCGGCGCGGCCGAACGATCCGCCCGGAACGTGCTGGCCGGACGAGCGGCCCGGCAGTACGTCGACCTGCTCGCCCAGGTCCGCGTGAACCTGGTGGAGCAGCGCATCACCCTCTCCACCCAGGCCGTCCGCACCGCGGTGATCGAACTCGACGGGGACAGCGCGCGCCTCCTCGTGTTCCTCGACCAGACCTCGCGACGGGACAAGGCCGCCGCCACGTCCGCCGCCGCCCAGCTCACCGTCACCGCGAAGTACCAGGGAGACCGGTGGCTGATCGTCGACATCGAGGCCCGCTGACGATGAGCGGGAGACGGGAGAACCCCATGACACGCCAGGTCCGCGCCTCGGCGGGCAATCGGCCGGCCCTGGCCGCGGCCCTCGTACTCACCCTCGTCGCGGGCGGCTTCGCGGCCTGGGAGGGCCGGGGCTGGTACGCCGCGGCCCGCGACGACTCCGCCGCGTACGCCGTGCAGCGCGACGAGGCGCTCGCGGCGGGGGAGCAGGCCGTGCAGAACCTCAACACGCTCGACCACCGGCGCGTGGACCAGGGCCTGGACCTCTGGGAGTCCTCCACGACCGGCGAGCTGCACAAGCAACTCGTCGACGGACGGACGGAGTTCACCAGCCAGGTGAAGACCGCGAAGACGGTGACCACGGCCCGGGTGCTGTCCGGCGCCGTCACCGAACTCGACGACCGGGCGGGGCGGGCCCGGCTGCTCGTCGCGCTGCGCATCACCGTCACGACGCCCGACAGCAAGAGCTCGGAGAAGGACAGCCGCATGCTGGGCGAACTCACCCGCACCGACGGCCAGTGGAAGCTCAGCGGTCTGGGGCAGGCCCCCGTGGGCGGCACGGCGACCGGTTGACCGGACCGGTCCGGACCGTACGCGAGAGCCGCCAGCACCCGAAAGGACACGCGCCATGCCGACGCCCCGCCACCACCTCAACCGCCAACGCCGCCGCCAGGCCCTCGCCGACCAGCCGACCCACACCCCGGGCGACCTCCTGACCGAGCCGGCTTCCGGGCCCCGCCGGCGACCGGCGGTGAAGCCCGTACGGGGAGCGAGGGAAGAGCCGACGGAGGTAACCGCCGCAGACCGCTCGGGCACCCCGGAAGCGGCGCCCTCCGACCGGACGGCCAAGGAGGAGCCGAAGCCGCGCCGCCTCGCCCCTCTCCTGATCCTCTGCGTCCTGACCCTCCTCCTCGGAGGGTTCGCCGGATGGGCGCACAGCAGGGCGGGAGAACTCCGGGACGACCCCGCGCGCGGCAACACGGCCCTCACCGACCTCGCCCGTACCAGCGAGATCAAGGGGCAGACCGCCGCGGCCGTCGCCGCGCTCTTCTCGTACGACCACGCCGACACGGGCCCCTTCGAACGGGCGGGCAAGACCCTCCTCACCGGCAAGGCCGTGGCCCAGCACCGCACGCTGTTCGCCGGGGTGCTCGCCCAGGCGGCCCAGCAGAAGACGGTGATCACGACGACGGTCACCGACAGCGCCGTCGAGCGGATCGACGGCGACCGAGCCCGGGTCCTGGTCTACGCCGACCAGAGCAGCGTGAGCACGGCCGGAACCGGGAAGACCGGCGGAGGGAAACAGAAGCCGAAAGCCCAGGACCAGGGCGTCTACGCGGGCGCCATGTTCGCCGTGGACGTCGTGCACCGCGACGGCGGCTGGCTCGTCGAGAACATCGACATTTTCGGCCGCTGACGCCTGCGGATCACTGTGGCGGGGTGAGCGCGGTGAGGCAGCGCTCTCCCCCCTCCGGTAGCGTCGGCCGTAGCGCAGGTCACAGGAGTGACTACTGCACGCTTCCGGCCATGTAAGGCGTGTGTGCCATGACTCTGTCCATCCGCAACCAGCTCCCCGGTACCGTCACCGCGGTCACCACGGGCGAGGCCATGGCGTCCGTGAAGGTGCGCCTGGACGGCGGTCAGGACATCACCGCCGCCATCACCGCCGACGCCGTCAAGGACCTGGGTCTGGACGAGGGCTCCCGGGTCAAGGCACTGGTGAAGTCGACCGAGGTCGCCCTCGCGACCGGCCCTGTCGAGGGGATCTCCCTCCGCAACCAGCTCGCCGGCTCCGTCACCGAGGTGGCGACCGGCGGCGCCATGAGCTCGGTGAAGGTCTCCGTCGCGGGCGGGGAGCTCACCGCCGCGATCACCAAGGACGCCGTGGAGGACCTCGGCCTCAGGGCCGGTACCTCCGTCGTCGCCCTGATCAAGTCGACCGAGATCTCCCTCGCCGCAGCCTGATCGACCCCCGCCGGACACGTGGGTTCGCTTCGCCGAAGACCCCTGACAGGCACGGGCATCAGGCACGGGCATGACGAGAAGGGGCTGTCCGTTCCCCCGATACGGACAGCCCCTCACGATCGCAGCGATCCCAGATCCGCTACGGCTTCTGGAAGCCGGCGTCCTGGAGGATCTTCTGGCCCTCGGGCGAAGACAGCCAGGCGACGAACGCGGCCGCGGCCTCGGCGTTCTTCGAGTCCTTGAGCGCGGCGGCCGGGTACTGGGCGATGGCGTTCTGCGCGTCGGGGATCTCGACCGCGTCGACCTTGTCCTCGGCGCTCTCCGCGTCGGTCTTGTAGACGAGTCCGGCGTCGGCCTCGCCGAGCTCGACCTTGCTGAGCACCGCGCGGACGTTCGGCTCCTGGGAGACCGGCTTCACGGTGATGTTCTGGGCGTCGAGGACCTTCTTGCTGTACTTGCCGGCCGGCACCTCGGGCGCGGCGAGCACGACCTTGAGCTTGGTGTCCGCGAGGTCCTTGAGCTCGTCGACCTTGAACGGGTTGCCCTTGCCGGTGGCGATGACGAGCCGGTTCTTCGCGATGATCGCCGGGGTACCGGTGTCGGCCTTCACCTTGTCCATGCTCTTGGTGTCGGCGGTGACCAGGACGTCGGCGGGGGAACCCTGCGAGACCTGGGCGACGAGCTCCTGCGAGCCGGCGAAGGAGAAGGTGAGTTTCGTACCCGGGTGGGACTTCTCGTAGGCGGCGCCGGCCGTCTTGAAGACGTCGGTGAGGGAGGCCGCGGCGAGAACCGTCAGGTTCGCCCGGGGCGCGGCGCTCGCGGAACCGGAGGCGGTGGAGCCGCCGGTGTCCATCCTGGTGTCGTCGTTCGAGCAGGCCGCGAGCGGGACGAGCAGGGCGGCGGTGAGGACGGCGGCGGCCGTACGGCGTCCGGCGAGCGTGCGGGTGAGGGACATGAGGGTCTGAACTCCTTGGGAACGGACGGAAAGTGCGGTGGGAGGCCGGCCGCGCCGACGGCCGATGGTCCTGCGGCACTGCGTGAGGGGTGGTCAGGTGCGATCGATGTGCACGCTGGTCGATTTCACGCGGGCGGTGGCCTGCATGCCGACTTCCAGTCCCAGCTCCTCCACGGCATCACGGGTGAGGAGCGACACCGGGCGGTGCGTCGCGACGCGGTCCGCGTGCGCCCAGCGCCGTGCGGTGTCCGGGCTGACGCCGAGCAGCCGTGCGGCCCGCCCGGGGGTGTAGGACTGCATGTGCGACACCGTAGGGCGATCTGGCTCTCATCTGCAACAAGCCTGTGCGACCCTCCATCGCGAATAAGAGAGGGGCTGGAGAAAGGCACGAGGGGCGGGGCATCGGCGTCTCACGCCTCGGACGCACGCCCTACGGGGACCGAACGAGACGTGCTGAACGGCGCTGTCAGGCCGGCGGGGCGTGGCGGCGCCGCCACGCCCCGCCGGCCCGGTCCCACGGCCGGCGGCGTACCCGGACACCGCCCTGCACCCGATGCTGCGCGCGGTCAAGGGGTCGAAACGCCCCTCCCGCACGCATCAGTGGTGTGGGGGGTCAGGGCAGGTCGATGTGCACGCTGGTCGACTTCACGCGCGCGGTGACCGTGACCCCGACCTCCAGGGCGAGCTCCTCGACGGCCTCGCGCGTCACCAGCGACACCAGGCGGTGTGGCCCGGACTGGACCTCGACCTGTGCGGCGACGTCGTCGACCCGTAGCGCGGTCACGATCCCTACGAAGGAGTTCCGCACGGACGTCGGTACGTCGTCCTCCGGCACGGCGTGCAGTCCGGCACCGCGCTCCGCCGCGAAGCGGGCCAGAGCCACCCCGTCGACCGTGCGCCTGCCGGCCGCGTCGCGCTCCATGCCCAGCTTGCCGCCGTCCGCCCACCGGCGAACGGTCTCCGAACTCACTCCGAGCAGCTGCGCGGCCTGCCCAATGCTGTACGACGGCACACCCGCACTCTAGGCCACCGGCATCCCCACGCGCCGCCAGGGACGGAGCTGCCCACCGGTCCGGTCCCTCACGTTGCACAGAGAACGTCACGTCGCCCCGCCACCGTGACGCGCGTCACTGTCCGGGTGCTCCGGCTCGGGCATGCGTGATCATGATCGGATGGACGCTCGTTTCCTCGGCATCGCCGAGCTGGTCGAAGTCCCGCCCGTGGCGGTCGTGGTGGACGTCATGCGCGCTTTCACAGTGGCCGGTTGGGCCTTCGCCCAGGGGGCGGAGAAGATCGTCCTTGCCGAGTCGCTGGACGAAGCCCTGGCCCTCAAGGATCGTCACCCGGAATGGGTGGCGCTCAAGGACGGCCCGCCCGCGCCCGGTTTCGACGCGGTGAACTCGCCGGGCCTGCTGCGATCGGTCGACCTCGGCGGACGGACCGTTGTGCAGAAGACCACGGCCGGGACGGTCGGCGCCCTCGCGGTCAAGGAGGCGTCCCTGGTGCTGTGCGCGAGCTTCGTGGTGGCGGAGGCGACGGCTCGGCTCCTGCGGGAGCGCAGGAGCGACAGCGTCACGTTCGTGGTCACCGGAGAGGACGGGCAGGCCGATGAAGACCTGGCGTGTGCTCAGTACATCGCTGCGAGGACCACGACGCCGAGGGCGGATGCCGCTGACTTCCTCCGTCGTGCTGCCGAGTCGCGCGCCGCGACCGAGCTGGCGGAGGGGCTGCGGCAAGGAGTCCATCCTGATGACGTCGCCCTCTGCCTCGAACTCGACCGGTTCCCCTTCGCCATGGCGGCGACCTTGGAGGACGCACTCATGGTCCTCCGCCCGTGCGCCGTACCTTCGCCGACCGACGGGGCTTCGACCTGATCGCCGGATGGCGGTGGATGAGGATCGATGAAGCCCGCGAAGGTGCCTGGCGTCAATCCTCGCCGTCGGTGCCGGTGCCGGTGCCGGGCCCGAAGTCGTCCAGTTCGCTCCGCAGCGATCCCGGCCCCGTCGTGGGTCCCGCTCGGAGGAGGGTGAGGAAGCTGCTGAGAGGGTGGTGTTGCGGGCGGGCGTCGAAGTCGATGCCCTCGGGGTCCCGGTACTCGTCCAGGTGAGAGAACGGCACGATCACGTAGGGGCGTGCGGACCCGGGTGGGAGTCGGCCGGGTCCGGGTCCATGCGCCACGGGGTGCCGCGGGTGCGGTTGTGCACTTCGCCGACGTACCAGGCCCCGTCGTGCACGCGGGAGGCAGCCCTCCCGCAGTTACGGGACTCCCCGGTTCACGGCGCGGCGGCCTCGTGCCGCGAGGCGACCAGCTGTGCCTCCGCCCGGCCCAGGAGCGTGTCAAGGACGACCGGATAGGCGCTGAGGTTCATCCGGTCCGCCAGCAGGTGCGCGGTCGCGGCGATGTGGGGATGGGTCTCGGCCGGTAGCCGGGCGTAGGTGGAGGTCCACATCTCCTCGTCCGCCTCCCTCACCCCGTCCTCGATGGCCAGCGCGCCCGCGTCCAGGGCCGCGAAGGCCAGAGCCAGATCGATGAAGGCGTGGTACACGCCGACCGCGTCCGCGTCGCCGAAGCCCGCGCCGCGCAGGATGCCGAGGATCGTCTCGTCCACCTCGATCTCCCGGGGGCGGCCGGTGACACGGCTGGCGGTCAGCAGGGCGGCCTGCGGGTGGGCGAGGTAGGAGGCGTGGATGGCCAGGCCCAGAGCACGCAGGTCGGCACGCCAGTGACCGGTGGCGGTCCAGCTGTCCAGGGCCCGCCCCATCAGCTCCTCTCCGATGGCCCGGGTCAGGCCGTCCAGACCGGCGAAGTACCGGTACACGGTGCTCGGGTCGGCGCCGAGCGCGGCACCGAGCCGGCGTGCGGTCAGTCCGGCGCCCCCGTGCTCGCGCAGCATCCGCAGGGCCGTCCGCACGATCAGTTCCTCCGACAGGACGGTGCCCTGCCGGGTCGGCCGTCGCCTGCGCCGCTCCGCCTCCGGAACCACCTTCTTCGGCATCGCCCCACCGTTCCGTCGCTCCCCGAGTCCTTATGCCAACGCCGTAGACCTTAACCGCCGGGGTCGTGTTCCATCGAGCCGTTCCCGGGCGTCCGCCGGGGACGACTCGACGAAATGGTGTGTGACATGCGTGTACTTCTCGTGGGTGCGGGCGGCGTCGGAACCGCCGTCACCCGTATCGCGGCCCGCCGTGACTTCCTGGCCCACATGGTCGTCGCCGACTACGACCCGGCCCGCGCGGAGGCCGCCGTGGCCGCGCTCGGCGACCGCGAGAGCCGGTTCAGCGCTCACCGCCTAGACGCCTCGGACGAGGCCGCGGTCCGCCGCCTCCTCGTCGAGGAACGCTGCGACGTGCTCCTGAACGCGACCGACCCCCGCTTCGTGATGCCCCTGTTCAACGCGGCGCTCGCCGCCGGCGCGCACTACGTCGACATGGCGATGTCGTTGTCCGTGCCGCACCCGACCGCCCCGTACGAACAGTGCGGCGTGAAGCTCGGCGACGAGCAGTTCGCCCTGGCCGAGGCCTGGGAGAACGCCGACCGCCTCGCCCTGGTCGGCATGGGCGTCGAGCCGGGCCTGTCGGACGTCTTCGCCCGGTACGCGGCCGACGAACTCTTCGACGAGATCGAGGAGATCGGTGTACGCGACGGCGCGAACCTCACCGTCGAGGGCTATGACTTCGCTCCCTCCTTCAGCATCTGGACCACCATCGAGGAGTGCCTCAACCCGCCCGTCGTGTACGAGAAGGACCGTGGCTGGTTCACCACGGCACCGTTCAGCGAGCCGGAGGTCTTCGACTTCCCCGAGGGCATCGGCCCGGTGGAGTGCGTGAACGTCGAGCACGAGGAGGTCCTCCTGATGCCCCGCTGGGTGGACGCGCGCCGGGTGACGTTCAAGTACGGCCTCGGCGACGACTTCATCGCCAAGCTGAAGACCCTCCGCGACCTGGGCCTCGACTCCACGGCGAAGGTCACCGTCGCCGGCGCCGACGGGCCGGTCCAGGTCTCCCCGCGCGACGTGGTCGCCGCCTGCCTGCCCGACCCGGCCACGCTGGGAGACCGCATGAAGGGCAAGACCTGCGCGGGCACCTGGGTCAAGGGCACCAAGGACGGTGAGGCGCGCGAGGTGTACCTGTACCACGTGGTCGACAACGAGTGGACGATGCGCGAGTACGGTTCCCAGGCCGTGGTCTGGCAGACCGCCCTCAACCCGGTGATCGCCCTGGAGCTGATCGCGGACGGTACGTGGAAGGCGAGCGGCGTCCTCGGCCCCGAGGCACTGCCGCCCCGCCCGTTCCTCGACCTGCTCGGCGCGTACGGATCCCCGTGGGGCCTCCGCGAGGAGAGCTGACCCGCCGGGCCACGATCGGCACCTCGCGGGCGGAAGTCCCCGTGAAGGAGGACGTCTGGGCTGGTGCCGTCCAGCCGGCACGCGGCGCCGGGCACCGGTACGCGCAGGGCCCAGGCACTCGCCGCCCCGACGCGCAGCCGCAGGGGTGCTCGCCGTGGACGGCCAGGACCCGGGCCTCCCTCCCGGACCCGGGCGGCGGTGTCGAGGAGGACCTGGCCCGGTGAAGCGGCCCCTCGGGGACCTCGGTCATTGCGGGGCCGGGCGCTGTAGCCCCGGCCGAGGTGGCGCACGGCGCCCGACGGGTGCGAGGGCCGGCCCCCGGACAGCCTCCCGCCTCAGGGCCGGTGCCGCACGAAGCTGAGGTAGGCGTAGCTCTCGCCCGCGCGCGGCGCCCGGGTCCAGGACCGGGTGGTCAACGTGCGGAGCCTGCCTCGGGTCAGTGCGAAGCGGGGGAGCGAGAGCCCGAGCTCGGTGTGCAGGGCCCGCAGGACCCGCCGCTGGTTGTCCGGCTCGCCGTCCTCCGGGCGGAAGAGCCGCGCCGGGTCCAGGGCCTCGGGCACGGTGCCGGAGCGCTGGATCTCCGTACCCCTGACCGTGAAGGCGTAGAGCTCCTCGCCGTGTTCGGCCACCGACAGATGGAACGCGGCTGCTGGACCGTCACCCGGTGAGGAGCCCGCGGGGTCGCACCACACGACCACCGCGCGGCCGGACGAGGAGGCGGCAGCAGCGGGAGACCGGAACAACGTGTCCAGGCGCCGGTGGGAGTGGCCGTCGAAGGCGAAGGCCCACGCTTCGCCGGAGCGGCCGACGGCGACCACAGCCCGGTCCTCCCAGAGCTCCACGCCCTCCCGCTCGTGGGGCCTGAGCGCCCGCCGGGAAACCGTGTACGGATCCGCGGGCGCACTCAGTTCGGCGCCTTCCTCGCCGATCAGAGCGGGCAGGCGGGCGGGGTCGGCCCCTTCGACCCAGACGCACCGGTACCCGTCGAACCGTTGCTGGTCCGGCTCCCGGTCCGTCAGCCAGGCAAGGCCCGGCGGATCGAGATCCGGCACCGGTTCAGGAAGGGGCCCCGTCTCCCCGGCCCGCGGTGTCGCGAGGAGTTCCCGCCCACGCTCCGGGGTGATCAGGGGACCCAGGGCCGGATCGGCGAGCAGGCCGATCGGGGCGATCAGCAAGGGTCCCGGCGCCTCCCACACCGGCAGCGCGTCCCGCAGCACCCGCCACGCGGCGTCGGTCGCCCCCCACTCGGCGAACTCCCGGGCCTCGGCCACCGCCCGGCCCCACGGACCGGGAGGCGCGTATCGATGGGTGCCGTCGCGCAGCGCGCTCAGGACGGCCTCGGCGGTCTCCCGCTCGACTCCGCGGGCGGTCATCATCCTGAGCCAGTGCTCGTCCCCTCCCGGCCGCGCTGTGTCACGCGCCGGCGCCAAGGCCTGCACCGGGAGGACCTCCGGCAGATAACACGGGTCGGCCGCCAGGTGGCCGGGGTCCCGGGAGCTTCCCGGAGCCAGGAACTGCCGCAGCTGGTTCACGAAGACGGCGCTGCTCGGCCGCCCGAAGGAGGCGGCCTCCTCGAACAGGGGCAGGGCGTCCTCGTACCGTCCGCGCAGAGCGAGCAGGCGGGCCTCTTCCACACGGCGGTCCTGGACGCGCGTGGTCGCGTTCACGAAGTCGGGGCTGCCCGCCCGGACGGAGTGGAAGTGGCGGTACATGGCCTCCATGTACGCACGGAACGACGGGTACCGGGCGGGCAGTTCGCCGCCCCAGCCCTTGTACACGTACAGCGCCCACTCGCCGTCCTGACCACTGTCGCCCGGGTCGAGCAAGGCGTGCGACATGTCGGAGTCCGTCTCGAGGCGCAGCGCCCGCTGCCACATCCCGGCCAGCCGGACGTCCTCCTCGCGCGGGTTGTCGCCCAGACCCTCCTCGTACAGCGAGGTCATGTCGTACGGATCCCGGAACCAGTCGATGTCCGCGGCGCCACCGAGCTGATAGACCCCGGCCATCTGGTCGACGTGCCACCCGTCGCTCACGGCCAGGAACTCCCGGTACGAGGGCGGCAGCCGCCGCCCCAGCCGCTCCTCGGCCGCGACGATCACGCCCTCGTCCGCCCCGGCTCTGCCCAGGGGGACGACGGCCTGACCGTCGCCCTCGTCGGCGCACGGAACCCATTCCTCCTGCCAACCTCGCAGGAACTCGTGCCAGTTGAAGGACTCGCCACTCATGTATCGGATGGTGTCATCCGGCACTGACAGCGGCGTCCGGATCCTTCCCGGGCCCCGAGGCGCACGGGTGGCGGCAGATGTTCCGCTGTTCATCTGCCGGAGCCGGGGGGAGTTGGAGCGAGACGATGCGCCCGTCGCGGCGGCGGCCCCTCACGTCCCCGACGGCCGCGGCTGCTCCGGCGGAACCGAGCTCTCGGCGAGCGCCATCCACTGGTCCAGATCGGCCTGGGTGAACTCTGTCCACGGTGGGATCTCGGGGAGCTGTCGGAGAAGGTCATAGGCCTCGGGGATCTGGGGACCGCGGAGGACAGGGCAGTGGCAGCCGGCGATGACCTCGGCGTTCAGGTGTTGGAAGTCGGTGACGACCGTCCCGAACTTCTGGGTGTCCAGCAGGGCGACCCAGGGGGAGACCAGCCGACCGCCGAAGAACTGGCCGTCGCGGAATTCGTCCGGCGACAGCGCTGCCGTTTCGGGCATGGGGGTCTGCACGTTCGTGGCGAAGGTGTCCACGGACCACAGGGTGCTGGTCTTCCGGTCGAAGAGAGCGCGGGTTGTGGGGTTGTCGTACAGGGGCGGTCGTTTGGCGACCAGGGTGCGATCGCCCGCGTCGATCGTGTCGCCGTCTGTCATGAAGCGGCACCGGTTGATGGGAGTCTCCCACTCCTCGGCCATGCGGCCGATGGAGAACCACGTCGTCAGCAGGGTCGCGTTCGGGCACTCGGCGAGGACCGCCAGGAGGTTGCCGGCATGGTCGCGGTCGTCGTGGGTGAGGAAGATCCACCGTACGTCCAGAGGATCCACGACGGACCAGGCTGCCTCCAACCACTGGGCGCGGACTGCGGGCGCCCCGGTGTCCACGAGGATCGGTTCGGCTCCTCGGATCACCATCGAGTTCATCGGAAAGTGGCCGACCGGCGGGGCCTCAAGGGCCCACGGGATGACGAACGTCTCCTCGGCGATCTTGTACGGCTGCAAAAGGTTGAACGTGTCCATGGTTGTCATTGCTGCTCTCCCTAGGCGGAGTCACCGCAGCGTCCATAAACCAGTCCAGCCCCGTCCCGGACTGTCGTCAACCGCAGAACTCGTGGTGTCGGCTCCGGTGAGCGACTATGACCCGATCACTCTGGGCATCCGGGCCTCGCCCGCGCACGCAACATCGGCGCGCCCGCCATGCCGACGACCGACGCCTGCGAGCCGTCGTCGACAGGACGGACGTCGCCTGCTGCGGCACTAGACCTCCCTCTCTGCACTTGCGCGAGCGATCGTCCAGGCCTGCTGGCTGTACCGTTCGTAGTGGGTGCGGAAGTCGAAGAAGCCCAGCCCATCGACCTTGCACTCGGTGTTGATCTCTTCGAGCGTCCAGCAATGCTCGGAGTAGTCGTCGATGGCGACGCCACCTGCCTCGAGGATGTGCGACAGGAAGCTGCGGATCTCGGCAGTACCGTCAATGCGACCGGAGACGTCGACCTGGAGCGCCCAGGTCGGGTGATGGCCGAGCGCGGAGTCCACCAGCCGTATGTCCTCGGGTTCCCAGTCGGTGAACAGCAGACCGTCCTGCTCGTCCTCGAGGTCGATGTACAGCTTTCCGTCCGTCCAGTACCCGTCCTGGCCACGCATCAGCCGATCAAGCCGCGCGGCTGTCGCGGTCGACTCGCCGGCAGGGAACACGAAGACGGTACGCATCGACGGAGCGTAGATGGCGGCTCAAGGCTGTGGCCAGGAAGTTTCGGCCCAGTCAGGGGTTGTCTCCGTCGAAGGTGGAAGTACGAGCAGCGACTTCGCTGAATGTCAGGATGGCGAGGGACACCGTCGAGGTGCGCCCTCGCCGGCTGCACCGACGCTAACGAACGCAAGCCAGAACACCTCCTCGCCGCCGCAGCGCTCAAGTCTTTCACCCCGGCCTGAGGGGGCTTCAGGCCGTGTGCCAGGGCGCATCCGGCCTGGTGGGCAGGGCGTTCGAGGCGAGTCGGAGGGCATAGACGGGTCGTTCGCCGGGGCCGAGGCTGAGGTTGGTGATGTCGACGGGGCCGAGGTAGTGGTGTCCGGTCATGTGACACCAGGCCGGGAGGTCGAGCGGGGCGGCCGGGTCGGTGGCGATGACGTGTACGACCGTGCCGGCCTCGGCGTCCTGGATGGCTCTGCGGAGGCGGAGCAGGAGCGTGACACACAGCAGACCGGTGCCGTCCACGGTGAGGGCGGGCCGGGGTCCCGGTGCGGCACTCATCGCGGCTTGGTCTGGGTGACACGCCATAGACGTCGGGGCAGGTCGCCCTCTTCGAAGGCGTGGACCTCGTCCAGGGTGAAGCCTTCGGCGAGGGTGTCGACCAAGGGGCGGGGAAAGAAGTGCACGGCGAAGCCGCCGTGCTCGTAGATGTCGTCGCCGTGCGCGGTACCGGCGCCGTAGTGCGCGTCACCGGTATGCCGGACGGTGTAGACGAAGATCCCGCCGGGTCGCAGCACGCGACGGACCTCGTCGACCACCGCGTGGATCTCCTCGGTGGACAGGGCCATGCACAGCAGCATGTGCGCGAAGACCCCGTCGACCGACGCGTCCGCGAGCGGCAGAGGCTCGCGTACGTCATGCACCACGGTGGTCACCCGTTCGGCGACGTTCTGCTCGCGGGCGGCCTCTTGGAGCTGTTCCAGGCCGACGGCGGAGAAGTCGGTCGCTTGGACGGTGAAACCCTCGCGCGCGAAGAACAAGGCGTCACGGCCGTGACCGGCGCCGAGCTCCAGCACCTCCCGACCCCCGGCCGCCCGGAGACACGTGGCGGCGTGGCGGGCGGGCGCACTGGGCTCTTGCCCGTACATGCCGGGATGCGATCCGTAGGTGTGCTGCCAGTGCTCGCGCTGGGCCTCGGCCAGCTCCCGCTCGGGGCCGTTCATCCCTGCCTGCTCCTCTCGCTCCCGGCCGGTGCCGGATCGTTCGTGGGCCAGCCTAGGCCCGCCGCACGAAGGCCTTCGCAAGCGACCGACGCGCGCCGGGCAGGGGCGGGGGCGGGAGCAGGCAGGGCAGGGGCCGGCCGACGGCGTCACCCACTCCCGGTGGCGCGCGTCCCGGCTTGGGTGGTCGCGCGACGCACGAACGCGAGAGCTACGCCGACCGCGGTGAGGGTGCTGTACCCATAGGTGAGGCTCGCGATGATGGCGACGCCCACGACGAGGAGCGGGCCTCCGGCGCCGACGAGTTCGCTGTCGACTTCGGCGGCACCCGTGGTCTGGCTCGTGCGTTTCTCGGGGATGCAGCGGCCCCCGAAGGCGGTGGTGAACCCCGCCGCGTACAGGGGCCACATCCTGCGTTGCGCGGGCGTCGTCCGCCTCCAGAGCTGCCCGCCCGTCGGACGCGTCCGCCCCGGCGGGTCGAGAAGGAGTTCACTTTCCTGGACGCGCCCGACGGGAAGAACGCCTCCGTGAACGCCGCGTACCGCGCCGAGTACCGCTGGTCACGGCTTGAGGAGGGCCTTGATCGCGCGGCGCTCATCCATGGCCCGGTAGCCCTCGGCGACCTGTTCCAGGGGAGGGTGAGGTCGAAGACCTTGCCGGGGTCGATGCGGCCGGTGAGGACGCGGTCGATGAGGTCGGGGAGGTAGCGGCGTACGGGGGCGGGGCCACCGCGCAGGCCGACGTGGGAGAAGAACAGCTCCTCGCCGTCGACCGCGACGTCGTGCGGGACGCCGACGAAGCCGACGCTCCCGCCCGGCCGGGCCGAGCGCAGGGCCTGCCGCATCGCCTGGGCGGTGCCGACGCACTCCAGGACGCTGTCCGCACCGATGCCACCCGTCAGTTCCTTGATCCGCGCGACGCCCTCGTCGCCGCGCTCGGTGACGATGTCGGTGGCGCCGAAGGCGAGGGCGAGCCTCTGCCGGGGCTCGTGGCGACTCATCGCGATGATCCGCTCGGCACCCGTCTCCCTCGCCGCGATCACCCCGCTGAGGCCGACCGCGCCGTCGCCGACCACGACGACGGTGGAACCGGGCTTCACCTCGGCTGCGTCAGCGGCCCACCAGCCGGTGCCCATGACGTCGGACAGGGCCAGCAGGCCGGGCCAGAACTCCTCGTCCGGCGTCTCGTCGAGCGCGACCAGGGTGCCCTGGGCGTTGGGGATGCGGATGTACTCGGCCTGGCAGGTGCTCATGAACTCGCGGTGCAGGCAGTTCGACTGGAAGCCGTTGCGGCAGATGGCGCAGGTGTTGTCCGAGGTCGCGAAGGATCCGACGACGAACTGGCCAGGCCTGAGGGAGGTCACCTCGCTGCCGGTCTCCTCCACGAAGCCGACGTACTCATGGCCCATCGGGTGCGCCTCGCCGGTCGCGTCCAGACCGCGGTACGGCCACAGGTCCGAGCCGCACACGCACGTGACGGCCGTCCGGATGACCGCGTCGGTCGACCCGAGGATCTTCGGGTCTTCGAGCGTATCGAAGCGGATGTCCCCGGGGGCATGGATCACTGCTCCGCGCATGAGGAGTTCCTTAGGTGTCGAGGCGGCCGGCGGACAGGCGTACCGGCGGCGGGGGCTTGTGCGGCCACGGGGCCACGGCGGCACCATGGCCCCGCTGGTCCGGGACGGCGCCATGGGCCCCCGCGGGTCAGGGGCGGGCCGCCGTGCCGACCCGCCGGCCGGAGACGTGCAGCGCCACGTCATCCAGCCAACCGCCCGTCCGGGCGGTCAGCGAGTCACCAGCGAGGGGTGTACTGCCGGTACATCCCTCGCGCGGTCCGCAGGCCGTACGGTCGAGGTGTGGACAATCGTGACGAGGTCCGCGAGTTCCTCACCTCGCGGCGAGCGAAGATCACCCCCGAGCAGGCCGGCCTGCCCTCCGGCAGCAGGCGGCGCGTGCCGGGGCTGCGCCGCAGCGAGGTCGCGGCCCTGGCCGACATGAGCGTCGAGTACTACGCGAAACTCGAGCGCGGCAGCCTCGCCGGTGTCTCTCCGGCCGTCCTGGAAGCCGTCGCCCGGGCCCTCCGGCTGGACAACGCGGAACGGGCCCACCTCCTCCACCTGGCGCAGGCGGCCGACGGCTCGGACGCCCTCGCCCGCCCCCGGCGCCGGGCCGGCCGGCAGGGGAAGCTGCACCGGAGCCTGCAGTGGACCCTGGACGCCATCACCGCCGGGCCCGCGTTCGTGCGCAACGGCCGGATGGACGTCCTGGCCGCCAACCAGCTCGCCCGCGCCTTCTATGCCGATGTCTACGCCGCCCCCGACAATCAGACGAACCTCGCCCGCTTCAACTTCCTCGCCCCCGCTTCCCGGCGCTTCTACCCCGACGGGGACCTCTTCGCGGACGTGGCGGTGGCCATCCTGCGCACGGAGGCGGGAAGAGATCCGTACGACAAGGACCTGCACGACCTCATCGGCGAGCTGTCGACCCGCAGCGAGGAGTTCCGTACGAGGTGGGGCGCCCACGACGTGCGCCATCACGGCACCGGCACGAAGCGGTTCCACCACCCGGTGGTCGGGGAGCTCACGCTTGCCTTCGAAGGCCTGGAGACGGCGGCCGAGCCCCGTCTGACCCTCACGATCTACACCGCCGAGCCCGGCTCCCCGTCCGAAGAGGGCCTGCGCCTGCTCGCCTCCTGGGCGGCGACCCAGGAGGCAGCCCTCTCGCAGACCTCCACAGCGAACTGAAAGCGGCACCCATGCGAGCAGGAACGTTGCCCGCTGCCCGCCGTGGCGGCGCGGACGGACGGAACGGAGCAAGGACACCCGCGTCGCGAGCCCCGGGCACGCGCGCGCGAGACGGAGATGGGGTACGGGCATGAGCCGGATCCTGGTGACCGGGTCCGCGGACGGTCTCGGGCGTGCCGCGGTGGACGCGCTGCTGGCCCAAGGACACGAGGTCGTCGCCCACGCCCGGAACGGACAGCGCGCGGTCGTCCTCCAGGACCTGGTCGACCGCGGGGCAGGCCTCGTCGTGGGCGACTTCACGGAACGGGAGGACGTACGGCGTATCGCCGCCGAGCTGAACGACGAACCGCCGCTCGACGCGGTCATCCACAACGCGGGCGTGTACCGGGGACCGGCCGTCATGCCGGTCAACATCATCGCGCCGTACCTGCTCACCGCCCTGCTCCCCGGGCCGCGCCGACTCGTGTACGTGAGCAGCGGCTCCCACTTCGACGGGCGGCCCTCGCTCACCGGGGTCGACTGGCGGGGCCGGACCGCCGGCTCGTACGCCGACAGCAAGCTGTTCGTCACGACCCTCGCCGCCGCAGTGGCCCGCCTGCGCCACGGAGTGCTGAGCAACGCCGTGGACCCGGGCTGGGTGCCGACCCGCATGGGCGGCCCCCACGCGCCCGACGACCTCGAACTCGGCCACCGCACGCAGGAGTGGCTCGCCGCCGACGACGACCCCCAGGCCCTGACGAGCGGCGGTTACTGGTACCACCGCCGACGGCAGGAGCCGCACCCGGCCGTCCACGACGAGGCGTTCCAGGACCGCCTCCTGCGGACGCTCGCCGAGGAGACGGACACCGCGCTCTGACCGTGCACGAGAGCCCGGCACGCGACCGGCCCCGTGGACCTTCCCCTCGGACGGCCCACGGGGCCGATCGCACGGGTCACCGGCGTATGCCTCGGGGGCCTCACCGTCGGGGCCGGGCCAGATCTCGTCGAGCCGGCGCAGCGTGTCCCGCGACAGGGCCGCGTCGAGCGCACGCCCACACGCCTCCAGCTGCGGCCGGGTGCCGCTCGACGGTTGCCTGCATCTGCGGACCGTCCGGCGGCCGCCCCCGATCTTCCGCAGCACGCCGCCGAGCAGCCCGCCGCCCAGCGGAAGACTCCAACGGGATCAGCCCGATGCCGTAGGGGCGCAGCGCCGGGATCACTTCGAGCTCGATGGTGCGGGCGGTGAGGTTGTACAGGCTCTGCTCGGACACCAGCCCCATGAAGGGACACGCCCCGCGGTGACTCGGCAGGTCAGAGGGGTGCTGTCACCCGCTCGAGAGGCTCGCCCCACGCGCTCGCGCGATGCGGGACCCGGGTGTGGCGCCGGATCGTCACGGCGTGGACGCACGCCGCGAGCGCGGCGGCGGCGACCGTGACCACGCCGAGCGGGACGGCGGTACGGGCGCCGCCGAGGCCGACGAGCGGGGCGGCGAGACCGCCGAACGCGAACTGCGCGAGCCCGAGGAGCGACGAGGCGGTGCCGGCGATGCCGGGATAGTTCGCCAGGGCGAGGGAGGTGGCCGGCGGGGTCGTCGTCGCCGCGCCGCTCACCAGGACGAACAGCGAGACGACGAGGGCCGGCAGGGAGAGCTCGACCAGTGCCGTGACGAGCACGCCGGTCGCCCCGGCCACGCACATGAGGAGGCCGATCAGCAGGGTGCCCTTCTCCGACCAGCGGCCGGAGAGGCGGCCGGCAGCGAAACCGAACCCCATGAAGCCGAGCGAGTTCAGGCCGAACGCGAACGAATAGCCCTGCGGGGAGAGCCCGTAGACGCCCTGGAGGACGTACGTGGCGCCGCTGAGGTAGGCGAACAGCGCGGCGTACACGAACCCGATCACGAGAACGGCACCGAGGAACACCCGGTCGGACAGCAGCCGGCGGAATTCCCTGCCGGTCTGCCGGAACTCACCGGCGGCCCGCTCGTCCGGCGGCAGCGTCTCGCGGAAGACGACCACGACGGCGACAAGGATCGCGGCGCCGGCCGCCGCGAGGAAGACGAACAGGCCGCGCCAGTCGGTGACGGAGGCGAGCTGCCCGCCGAGCACGGGCCCGACGATCGCGGCGAGACCGCCGATCACGGTCAGGCGGCTGTAGTACCGCACGAGCTTGCCGCCGGAGTGGAGATCGCGGCCCGCGGCCTGCGCGATCACGATGCCGACCGCGCCGGCGAGCCCCTGTGCGAAGCGGGCGGCGATCAGTGTCCCGATGCTGGGACTGACCGCGCACAGCACCGCGGTGACGATGTACGCGGCCACACCGATCAGCAGCGGGCGTCGGCGGCCGAGCCGGTCCGAAAGCGGACCGGCGACGACCTGGCCGAGCGCAAGACCGAGCAGGCAGGCGGTGACCGTCAACTGCGCGGTCGAGGTGGCCGCGCCCAGGTCGCCGGTCAGGGCGGGCAGGACCGGGAGGTAGAGATCCATCGAGATCGGCCCGAAGACGGTCAGCAGCGCGAGGACGACGGCCAGGGCGCGGCCGACCGGCCGCTCGCGCGACGCGCTCGGGGTCACGGGCGTGGTCACAGGACTCCCATCGAGGAGAAACGGTTCGGAAGGAGGCGGGGCGCCATCGGCGCCCTGGCAGGCGGGAAGCCTCGCCGTTCTCAAGAAGACCGCGTTCCTCCGCGGTCAGGGAGTCACGCTCGAAGGGTGTACGGGCGGTACATGCCAGCGACGCGGCGAAGGTCGTCGCGCTCCACCTGCTGCGTCACCGGGTGGGCGTCGACGCGGACCGCCAGGTACGTGCGGACCTGATCGCCACTGCACTGGCCGCCGGCCCGGCAGCGCCGGAGGCGATCGAGCTTCTCGGCCTGGCCGGCCGGCCGGTCACCGTGATGGGCATGGCGGTCCCCGCGGCGACCGCCGCCGGTACGGAGGGCGGGCCCACGCGCCGCCAGGTGCTGGAGCGCACCACCGACGCCGTCGTGTTCCATCTTTCGGTCGTCGCCCCCGGATCCGTGGGAGCGGTGGTGGGCGACGTGTGTTACGCGGTGATTCCGGGTTCCACCTCCGGCGGAGGCTCCGACGACCTGGCGGGGAAGGCGCAGAGGATCGCGGAGGACCTGCTGCGCCGGTCCCGGGACGGACTGGGAGGTGCGGTGCTCGGTATCGGCCGCGCGGCGGACGCGTCGCACACTGCCGAGCTGGCCCGGTCCCGGCACGACGCGGACCGGACGTTGCGGGTGCTCCAGCATCGGCCCGGGCGGCGAGTCGCGCGGTTCGCGGACGTCCAGGTCGATGCGCTGCTCCTGGAAGTCGGAGATCATCTCCGCGCCGAAGGCGGACTCCTGGCCGGACCGATCGAGCGCCTGCGCACCCACGACCTGGAGAACGGCACCACTCTGGTCGACACCCTGGCCGCGTGGCTGGACGGTCACGGGAACGTTCTGGGCGCCGCGGCCTCGCTCGATGTGCACCCCCATACGTTCCGGTACCGGCTCCGGCGAGCGGCGGAGATCGCCGAGATGGACGTGAACGACCCCGGAGCACGCTTCGCCGCGATGGTCGAACTCCGACTCGACTGAGCGGCGTGGCGCTGGAGCGCTCGCGGCCGCGTGCGCTCCAGCGCGGCCTCGCCCAGGGCCTGACCGGGGCGAAGCTTGGCAGGCCTGCGTGCGGTCTGCTGTCCGGTGCCGAGCGCGGACAGCAGACCGACGCAGAGGGCGGCGGGCATCGGCAGCGCTCCCGCATCCAGAGAGACCGCGTGAGTACGGAACCGCGCCCCCGCATCCAGAGTGACCCGGGTGGGTACGGAACCGCGCTCGACCATCTGCCCGAACCACCGGATCGCCAGCGACAGGGCGAATACACGGGCCCGCTGGACGGTGGCCAGGGCGATGGTTCCCATCACCACGAGGACCACGGTCAGGGCCGCGATGCCACCGAAGGAACCGCCCAGCCCCATCAGACTGGCGCAACCGGTCGGCTCTCGGGCGGGCAGCAGCAGCGTGGGACGATCGCCCGCACCCTGATCACCCGGCCTCAGGTGGTGCTCAAGCACGAGCCGACCGTCGCCACCGGGTCCCGGCGGATGTTCCTCGTCTCCTCCTCCGGTGAGGGGAGCTACCGGGTCAGCAGGCCTCTTGCCTCACCTATCGAGATTCGATAGATTCCCATCGTAACTCGATGGAGGGATGGTCCATGGGAAAGCTGGCAGTCGGTGCACTGCGTGCCGTGCTCGCGGTGGTGCTGGCCGGCACCGTGCTCGTACAGGCAATGATGGTGTGGGTGCTGGTCAGCGGGAACGACCCGGAGGACGGATCGCTCCCGCTGACCCCGCTGCGCGTGATCACGATCCTGGGCATGGTGTCGGCTCAGGTCGCCCTGGTCTGCGTATGGCGGCTGGTGACGATGGTGCGACGCGGAACGGTGTTCTCCCCTGCCGCCTTCCGGTACGTGGACGGTGTGATCGGCGCGATCGTGGCGGCGGCTCTCGTGTGGTTCGCGGTCACGGCCATCAACGCGCCGGGCCAGCGGGAGGACCCGGGCGTGACCGTGATCATGGCCGGGGTCGGAGTGGCCATCCTGGGGGTCGCGCTCATCGTGCTCGTCCTGCGCATGCTGCTCGCCCAGGCCGTCGCGCGCGACGTCGAAGCGGCGCAGATGAAGGCCGAGTTGGACGAGGTGATCTGATGCCGATCGCCGTTGACATCGACGTGATGCTGGCCAGGCGGAAGATGTCCGTGGGCGAGCTCGCGGAGCGCGTAGGGATCACGCCCGCCAACCTCGCGGTGCTCAAGAACGGCCGAGCCAAGGCGGTGCGCTTCGCGACGCTTGCCGCGCTCTGCGAGGTGCTCAAGTGCCAGCCGGGCGACCTGCTGCGCTGGGAGGAGACCGAGGACGCCGCAGACGGATGACGTGCCGGAGGGGGCACCGCACCTCACCGCCCTGGTCGGCGAGCGCGGCTTCCTCACCGCAACCCCCGTCCTTCCCATGTGGAAGGGCGGGGGTTCGGCCGTTGACGTGCGGCGCACGGAATTCCACCGCAACTCGCTGGCCGCGTCCAACGGGCCCCGAACCCAGGTCACTGCCTGAAGACTTCGCTTCTTTGGCACCCTTGCTGTCATGGTGCCCGGTCGGTGGGTCAGACGTGGCGAGTGGACGCTGCCACCCTCGCCGCGATGGCGGTCACGGCCTCGGGGGCAGGTGCTGCCCCGGCCGGGGCGGACCGCCACCGTGGTGCCGGCCGCGGCGTCGTCCACGAACCCGACGCCGACGACGGTGCCCGCCGGGGCAGCCGACTCGACCGTGTTCTACGGCACAGGCGTGGCCTGGTGGTAGTACATCCGCCACCCGGAGACGTCGTCCAACTTCCGCCAGATCGAGCTCCTCCGGGCCCGTCGGCCATCAAGCGTGGTTTCGAACGTCAGGTGCACAATCCCCGGCGCCAGAACAGTGCCAGTCATCTCCGTATGCACGTACTGGGGGCCATCGTCGGCTGCACCCTGCATGACCGGCAACGCCGCGAGCATCGACTGGCGATCCCACTTACGCCCTGAGGCACCTACTTCAACGAACTCCGGATCGAGGAGTTGATCCGCCAATGCCCTGGATGACCGCCCGGCCGGACTCAGCAACTGCAACTCTCGCTTGATGACTTCGGCCACGCTGCTTTCCAGGTCCATGCTCATGGGAGCATCTTGCCTCAGGTGACCTTGGCTTTCGCAAGCGAGATGTAGCGGTGAAGCCGGCGGCACGCGGCGAGCCGACATCTGGTCCGTTCGTGCTGAATTGTCGAGCCGGGCCGGTCGCTTCATCGAGCCGCCGATCCGGCGGCTCTCCGAGACGTCACCATCGCCCGTCTGGCATGCCCGCAGCACCGCAGGGGCGAGGTGTTGTGACAGCCCCCAGTGAAACCGTTCCGGCGGACGGCAGATACCACGTCGTCGTACAGCTCGGCGCGAAGGATCGGGATGTCGTCCTCGTGCCGGGCTCGGTCACCGTCCGTCCGAAGCGCGTAGCTTCCCGTGCGTTCCCTGCTGTAGGGCCATGGCGCGTCGGTGGCCCCCGAACCCTTGGCGGTCGACCGTGCGCCGTGAGATCGTCCGCGGGTGACCAACGCTGCTGGTGGGGAAACGACCACGGGACGACCGGACGACCGGGCCGCGTCCGCACTGCGCTTCGCGACGGAGCTCGTCGCGTGGGTGGCGACCCCCTGGGCCCTGGCCGGCCAGGGCTGGCTGCTCGCCGCCCTGTCCGTGGTGGTCCTGATCGGCCTACCGACGCTGTTCTCCACGCCGGGGGACAAGGCCAACGTGATCATCCCGGTGCCAGGCTGGGCCACGATCCTGCTGGTGCTGCTCCAGCTCACCGCGGCCGTGGTCTCCTCGTGGCTGGCCTGGCCCACCTGGGCGGCGGTCCCCGTGACCCTGCTGGCCGCCGCCACCCTCGTCACAGAGCGTCCGCGCTGGCGTTGGCTGGTCGCCGCGGACCGACTGGCCGCCTGAAGCACCCCAACGACCGATCCTGACTGCCTCCATGAGGATGCCCAGGACCTTGGCGGCTTGCTCGTGAGGCTGGGTGAGCCAGACATACGAGACGCATAGCGGATTGCCGTCGTGCTCGCTGATCGCGAAGCCGAACCCATTCAGCCGGAACAGGAGGACTTCGACTTCGTCCAGTCCGTCCCACGACCGCTCCACGTGCAGGTACAGCCGCTGGGCCGCGGGCCGCACCGCCAATGTCAGCAGCGTCTCTTGGCGAGTAGTCGCCACCCGGGCGTATCGGCTCCCTGCCTCCCGTACCGCCGCTCCGTACGGTGCCGGGGCCACCGCCAGTGGGATGCTGCTCCCAGGCCCGCGTCCCTCCGCCGTGGCCGTCCCCGTCGGCGTCCCCTCGGACAGTCATGCGAAACCTGGTCCTTGGGGATGAAGCGGTGTCGGTGCCGTGCCTCCGGCCGCCCTCGCGCTGTTCTCTCCGGCGGAAGATCGTTTCGATGTGTGGAGAGGTGCGCGATGCGACGAGGCGGGGAAGGCGGTCGGCGCACGTGAGCCTGACCGACGAGGCCGGGACCAGGACGGTGTCCGCGCCCGCCCGTACCGCCCGAACGGTGGCCGAGGAGCTGCTCGGCCGCACGCTCGACGCCTTGCCCGCCAGCCCTGCGGACCGTCCCCGGTGGACCGTCGGCGGTGCCGGGCCGGTCGGCGTCGACGCGGGTGACGAGCGCGCGGCGCAGGCCGCGTGCGGTGTCATGCAGGTGCACGGCCGGGCCACGGGCACCCCCGCGCCGCTCGTCGCGGACTATGTCTCCACCGTGACCGGCGTTCTCGCCGCCCAAGGCGCGACGGCGGCCCTGCTCGCCCGTGCCCAGGGCCGCCCGCCGCTGCGGACCGGCACCTCCCTCGCCCAAGGGGCGCTCCTGACGGTCACCCAGTACCTCGCCGCCGCCACTGCCGCCGCCGACGACGGCGACCCGCCGCTGCCCGGAAGCGGCACGGGGCTCGCGACGCTCGTCACCGCCGACGCCGCGCGCGTCGAGATCGAGACGCTCGACCCGACGGCCTGGGCCGGGTTCTGGCGCCGATTAGGTGTGTCGCCCCGGACGGCGGGACGCGGCTGGCTGCCCTTCCAGACCCGCTTCGGGACAGCGGTCTGCCCGCTGCCACCGGAACTCCGTGCCGTCGTCCTGGCCCACCCCCTGGAAGCAGTACTCCGTGCGGGCGCAGCGCACGGTGTGTCGGTCGTCGAGGTCGGGGAGACGACAGCGCCGCCCCGCCTCGCCCCCTGGGCCCTCGAACCGGCCCCCCTCGCCCACTCCTCCCACCAGGCCCCGGCCGCGACCGCGCCCCGCGGGGACAGGCTCCCGTTGGCCGGCGTACGGGTCGTCGAATCGGCCCGCCGCGTCCAGGGCCCCATGGCCGGACACGTCCTGCGGATGCTCGGCGCCGAGGTCGTACGCGTCGAACCCCCCGGCGGAGACCCCCAGCGCGCCCTGCCCCCGGTCGCCGGGGGCTGCTCGGTCCGGTTCTCCGCGCTCAACCACGGCAAGCCCGTCGTCGAGGCCGATCTCACCACCCGCCAGGGGCGGGACGCCGTCGGCGAGCTGGTCTCCCGCGCCGATGTCTTCCTGCACAACTGGGCCCCCGGCAAAGCGCGGGACCTCATGCTGGACGCCGACGCGCTGCACGCACTCAACCCCCGCCTGGTGTACGCCTCCGCCTCGGGTTTCGGCTCCGCTCTCGGGACCGTCCCGCCGATCGGCACCGACTACCTGGCCCAGGTGCACGGCGGGCTCGCCGCCGCCCTGCGGCCCGCCGGGGAGGCCCCGGCCCCCTCCCTGATGACCGTCACGGACGTCCTGGGCGGCCTGGTTCTCGCACAGGCCGTACTCGCCGGCCTCCTCGCCCGCGAGTGGACGCACCGCGGCTGTCGTGCGACGTCGTCCCTGCTCTCCGCGGCGGCGCTGATCCCTCGCGCGGACCGGCGGGTGGGACTGTCCCCGCTGGACCGCCCGCTGCCCACCGCCGACGGACTGCTGTACCTGGGGGCCGAGGCGCGGGCCCGGCCCCGTGACGTCGCCCGGACGGTCGGCGCCGTCGGCGCCGACTCGGTGGGGGAACGGCTGAAGAGCCGCTCGACGGACGAGTGGCTGGCCGAACTGCGGGCGGCCGGACTGCCGTCCGTGGCCGTCTGCACCGACCTCGCCGACCTTGCCACGGACCCGGCGTTCACCAGGGCCGTCCTCCCGCCGGACGAGCACCTCCCGTACGCCCGCCCGGCCACGCCCTGGACGTTCACGGAGGAGACCCCCGCATGACCGGGCCCGGACCAGGACCGGCATGGATATCGGCAGGGCACCTCACCACTGCGTGGTGATCAAACAGGACAGGACCCGACTGCTCTCGCGCCGCGTGGCCGACAAGCAGCCGGGTACCTCCGCGCGCTTCCTGCGGCGTCGGTCGGCGGGCGACAGCGTCGGTATGCCCCAGCACGCCGGCAGCGCCGGCACATGGCCCAACACGGAGATCTCCTCGCGACTCCCGATCGGCAGCCGGATCGTCTCGCCGTGCCCGGCCGCCAGGTCTCGTTCGCCACCAGCGTCAGCTTCATGAAGCCCCCCATGCCCCGCATGCCTTCCCATGCCCCCCATGAAGACGCCCCACGAAGACCACCCCACGAAGACCACCCCAGGAACGAGAAGGCAGGACCCGATGACCGCGACGCACACCGAACGGGAGGCCCCCTGGCGCTCCCGGAACGGCCTGGACCTGCCCGACCGGGTCCCCCGTGCCGACCGCAGGGCGTGGGAAACCGCGGGCCTGTGCCCCGACGCCGACCTCTTCACGCTCTTCCGGAGACACGCCCTGGCTTCCCCGGGCCGCGAGGCCGTGGTGGACGAACAGGGCAGCCTCTCCTACGGGGAGCTGCACGCGGAGGTGCTGCGCATCGCCGCCCTGTTCGCGGAGGCCGGGCTCGGCGCCCGGGACGTGATCGCGCTCCGGCTGCCCAACGGGCGCCTCGCGGTGGCGGCGGAACTCGCCGTCTACGCCCTCGGCGCGGTCGCACTGCCCTACCCGCTCGGCGGAGGGGTCCGCGACACCCGTACGCTCCTGGCCCGGTCCAGAGCGGGCGGAGCGGTCTTCAGTGAACCCGATGACCTCGAAGCGGCAGCCGAACTGCCTTGGCTGCGCGCCGTGTTCACGACCTCCACCGATCAGGTCGCCGGGGCGCGGCGGCTGGATCGCGCCACATCCCGGGGGACGTTCCGCCCGAACGACCCCCCAGCCGGGGCCACCGCCCCGGCACGGCTCCTCGTGTCCTCCGGTTCCGAGGCCGAGCCGAAGATGGTCGCCTACAGCCACCAGGCCATGGCCGGGGGCCGGGCCGCGTATCTGCGGGCCCTCACCGCGACCGGAGCGGTACTCCCGACCGCACCGCCCCGCTTCCTCGTTCTGGTCCCGCTGGCCTCCTCGTACGGTTCCCTGGGCGTCCCGGTCGCGCTCGCCGCGCTCGGGGCGACCCTGGTCGTGCGCGGGCGGTTCGACGCCGCCGACGCGGTCCGGGCGATCGTCGAGCACCGGCCCACCCATGTGTTCGGGGTACCGACCATGCTGCGGCGGATGGCGGACCTGCCGCGCCTCCCGGGGGAGGACACCTCCTGCCTACGGGCCGTCGTCTCCAGCGGCGCCGCGCTGCCCGCCTCCACCGCGACCGCCTGCCGGGAACGCTTCGGCGTGCCCGTCGTCACCGTGTACGGCTCCTCGGACGGCGTGAACTGTCATACCGTCGCCCCCGCAGGGGACATCGCCGGCACCCCCGACCCCGCCGTGGCCGTCTTCCGCATCGTCCGGCCGGACGGCTCTCCGGCGGCCATCGGGGAGCCGGGAGAGATCCAGGCCAAGGGACCCATGACCCCGCTGTGCTACGTGGGCGCGCCCGACCTGGACGCCCGCTACCGCACCGCCACCGGCTGGGTCCGCAGCGGTGACCTCGGGGCGCTCGACGAGGCGGGGCGACTGCGGGTCCTCGGCCGGCTCAAGAACGTGGTGATCCGGGGCGGTTACACGATCAGTCCGGCCGAGGTGGAGCGCGAGCTGGGGACCGATCCGCGGATCGCCGAGGCGGTGTGCGTCCCCGTGCCGGACGAGGAGTTCGGGGAGCGGCTGTGCGCGTGCGTACGGCCGGTTCCGGGCGCGCCCGCGCCGCTCCTGAGCACGGTGACCGCGCACCTCGAAGCCCGAGGGCTGGAGCGGCGGAAGTTCCCCGAGTACCTGCTGGTGATGGATCGGGTGCCGTTGCGGCCCACCGGCAAGGTCTGCCGCCGCACCGTCACCGCCTGGGCCACGGCCGTCCTGGGCGCCGGCGCAGCGTCCGGCGTGACGGCCACGTGAACCAGGAGCAGAACATTTCACTCATACAGGGGAAGCGGGTGATTTATAGCGCCTAAGCCTCGAAGTGCGTGCAATCCTAGAACTGCAAACGGAATTTCTGATTCAACTTCCTTCGCGGCAGGGGTCATCCGTGGCCCGGCCAGTTACGGAGCAGCTCCCTTGCGGCGTTCCCTCGTCACTCTCGTCCTCGCCTCCGGCGCCGCGCTGGGTCTCCTTCAGGCCCCCGCGATCGCGGCCGAGGGGACCGTCACCGTCTTCGAGACGGAGGTGCAGCCCCTGACTGCGTACGAGAACCCGAGGGGCTGCCACAAGCTGCCGGGCGCGGCGCACGTGCTGACCAATGCCACCGACAGGCCGGTGCGCATCTACGGCGACCCGTTCTGCCTCGGCCCGTCCCTCGCGGTCGCTCCCGGCCACGGCTCCCACGTGGCGCCCGGCAGTGGCAGCTTCAGCGCCTGACGGCCGGATCACGAGGGGAGCTACCGCAACCATTGGGGGACGCATGTTCACAGAAGTCGCGGTGGTCGGGCTCGGCTACGTCGGCCTCCCGCTGGCCCGCAGGGCCTGCGAGGCAGGGCTGACGACCGTCGGCTACGACATCGGCGCCGACGTCGTCGAGGGGCTGGACCGGGGACACTCCCACATCGAGGACATCCTCGACGAGGACATCGAGGCGATGTACGCCGCGGGCTTCCGCGCCGACACCGACCCCGGCATCCTCGCGGGAGCGCACACCGTCGTCATCTGCGTCCCGACCGGACTCACCCCGGCCGGGGAACCGGACCTGTTACCGCTGACCTCGGCGGTCCGCACCGTGGCCCGTCACCTGGAGCCGGGCATGCTGGTCTGCGTCGAATCCACCAGCCACCCCGGCACCACGGAGGAGATCGTCCGGCCCCTCCTCGAAGCGCACGGACTGCGCGCCGGCGAGGACTTCCACCTGGCGTACTCCCCTGAGCGCGTCGACCCCGGCAACCGCCAGTACACCCTGCGCACCACGCCGAAGGTCGTCAGCGGCAGCACCAAACTCTGCGTCAAGCACGCCACCGCCTTCTACGAGCGACTCGTCGACGAGGTCGTCGTCGCCGCCGGGACCCGGGAGGCGGAGATGGCCAAACTCCTCGAGAACGCCTACCGGTACGTCAACATCGCCCTGGTCGACGAGGTCGCCGTGTACTGCGACCGGGTCGGCATCGACATCTGGGACGTGCTGCGCTGCGCGGACACCAAACCCTTCGGGTTCTCCGCGTTCCGGCCGGGCCCCGGCGTCGGCGGTCACTGCATCCCCGTCGACCCCCGCTACCTCATGACCCACGCCGCCGAACAGGGCTTCACCTTCCACACCCTGGGCGCCGCCCGCGCCGTCCTCGACGCCATGCCGGAGCACGTCGCCCGCCGGGCCCGCGACCTGCTCGTCGCGGCGGGCAAAGACCCCGCACAAGCCCGGGTGACCCTCCTCGGCGTCGCCTACAAGGCCGACATCTCCGACACCCGGGAGTCACCCGCCTACGCGGTGGCCCGTGCGCTGAGCGCCCTCGGAACGCGGCTCTCCTACCACGACCCGTACGTCGCACGCTTCGAAGTCGACGGGGTCCCCGTACCCCGGCAGCGCTCCCGCGAGCAGGCCCTGACAGGCAGCGACCTCGTGGTGCTGCTCCAGGAGCACTCCGAGTACCGGTCAGCCGACTGGGACGCCGCCGCCTGCCCCGTACTGGACACCCGGGGAACGGCGGAGGGGCGACGCGTGGTGCGGCTCTGACGCCGCGTCACGCCCCACAGACCTCCGGTCCGGTCCATGCACGCGTGGACCGGAGCGGGGACAGGCCGTGCGGACACCCGTCCGGAACGGCACCGATGAAGAAACACAAGGAGAAAACTCATGACCATGGCAGTCAGCGGCGTCGCCCAGGAGCGTCTGTCGAAGCGTTTCGACAAGTGGGACGTGGACAAGAACGGCGTGCTGGAGCCCGCGGACTTCGCCGCCGAGGCCGCCAAGATCGCCCGTGCCTTCGGCGAGACCCCCGAGTCGGCGAAGGGCGCCCAGCTGCACAAGGGCTTCCTCGCCATGTTCGAGACCCTCGCCAAGAGGGCGGGCGTCGCGCCGCAGGGCCCGATCGACCGCACGCAGTTCCTCGAGGCCGCCGGTGAGGTCATCAAGGGTGGCGCCGCCACCTTCAACCCGGTCCTCGGCCCGGTCACCAAGGGCATCGTGGCCCTGGCCGACAAGAACGGCGACGGCGTCATCGACGAGGCGGAGTTCGCCACCTGGCTCCAGGCCCTCGGACTGAGCAAGAGCGAGGCCCGCGCCGCCTTCAAGCAGATCGACACCGACAACAGCGGGACGCTGTCCGAGGACGAGCTGCTCGACGCGGTACGTCTCTTCCACCTCGGTGAGTCCGACGTCGAGCTTCTCGGCTGAGTCCGTCACCGACGCTGAAAGCGGCCGGCCGGCACCCCTTTCGGGGGCGCCGGCCGGCCGTCCTCGCGCGTGCGCCTCAGTCGGCCGGTACGAAGACCACCGGGGTCTCCGGCGCGAGCGCCAGGGACCGGCCGGTCAGCAGCCGGGGCGTGTGGATCAGGATGTTGTAGTGGTTGGGCAGGTGGCAGCCGTCGAAGCCCAGCACGCTGCCCACCGGCTCCCCACCGATCAGCACCGTGTCACCCCGGTCGAGGACACCGCCCTGCTCCAGTTCCACGAAGCCGAGGAAACCGACCCGGTCCACCGGGGAGCCCGGCACGTCGGTCCACTGGTCGGTCGTGACCAACTCGTGCACCTCGCCCCGGCGGACACAACGAGCCGCGAAAGGTTCCAGGCCCATGCCCCGGTCCGTACGCTCGTGCAGCAGCACCTTGACCAGGGTCCCGCGCACCGCGCGCTTGGCGCCGTTCTCGTGCCGGCCGGCGTCCAGGGAGGGCGGGGACGCGGGGAGGACGGGGGAGGCGGTCATCGTGACTCCGCTCGGGGTGTGAGGTGCGGTTCCCCGGCGACGCGGGGCGCCGGGAGACCGGGCGTGGCCTCCGCGGCGTAGACGGCGGCGACCAGCTCCAGGGCGGCCAGGCCGCCCTCGACGACCCGGGACGGGTCGGGCAGGTCGCGCAGCCCGGCGACGTCCCGCAGGACGCCCTCGTACTCGTGCCACAGCGACTCCTTGAAGCCGGGGCGGCCGTCCAGCATGTCCGCGGACAGCTCGGAGCCGTCGTCGAGCCGCACCAGGACGTCCTTGACCTCCCCCGGGTACGACCAGTCCAGCTCCACCAGCCCCCGTCCGCCCGGTCCGGCCAGCTCGATCACGGCCTGCCGGTCGGTACCGGCCGCGTCCCGGGTCACTTCCGCGGCGACGACCTCCGAAGGTGTCTCGCCCAGCAACAGCCGTACCAGGTCGAAGGCGTTGGGCCCGTTGTCCGCGACGCAGCCGCCGCCGCAGCGCGCCGGGTCCAGATACCAGGTGTCCGCGCCGATGTGTTCCTCGATCCGCTCCAGGTACCGCACCCGTACGGACTCCACCCGCACCGGAGAGTCCGGCGGGGGCAGCCGGCGCAGCAGATCGAGGACCTGGTCGTTGTAGCGGCGGTGGAACGCCGTGAACAGCGGGACGCCGTGCTCCCGTGACAGCGCGGCCAGCCGCCGCCCGTCCGCCGGGTCCAGAGCGAGCGGCTTCTCGACGCACACCGGTACACCGGCCCGCAGCGCGTCCGCGCACACCTCGGCGTGCGCGTGGTTGGGCACGGCCACGACCAGGGCGTCCAGCTGCCCGGAGGCGAGCATCTCCCGGTGGCCGGTGTGGCAGGCGACCCGGCCCCGGTGCGGGGCGAGCGCCTCCTCGCGCAGGTCGCAGACCGCGGCCACCTCCCACTCGGGCATCCACTCGGCGGCGGCCAGGTAGAAGCGGGAGATCACACCGAGCCCGGCGATCCCCAGACGGCGAGGGGACGACGGCGACGGTCGGGTGACGCCTTCAAGGTGCGGCAGCGGATCGTCCCCGGTGGTCGGGGTCATCGGGCCTCCTCCGGGGCGATCGGGAGCCGGAGGCCCAGGGCGGTCAGTTCGGCGTGGAGCCGGACGGACAGCGGGACGCCCGACGCGCGCCGCTCCTCGGCGCGTTCGGCCTCCGGGTGGCCCGGGTAGCGGACCGGCCCCTGACCCGGCAGCGGCGGGCAACCCAGCACCGTGCCGAACATCTCCTGGGCGTCGTCGGCGAAGCCGTCGCGCAGCGCGCCGGGAGCGATCGCCAGGACGAGGAAACCGATGTCGTCGTCGCTGCCGCCCGGCCTGCCGTCCCCCTCCAGCGCGGACGGCACGGGACCGGTGGCCGCTCCGGGCAGCACGGCGGCGAGCAGCTCGACCGCGAGCCCGAGACCGAACCCCTTGAACGCGCCGGTCGCGGGGGTGCCGCCCAGCCAGCCCAGCCAGGCCTCGCCCCGGTCGTACGCGGCCGCGTCGCGCACCGGACGCCCGGCGTCGTCGGTGAGCCAGCCCTCGGGCGCCTCCCGCCCGTCGCGGGCCGCCGTACGGATCCGGCCGGTGGGTACGACGGTGGTGCTCATGTCCAGGACGAACGGACGCCCTTCCAGCGCCGGGGCCGCCACGCTCAGCGGATTGGTGCCGAGGAGGGCGGTGGCGCCGAGCGGCGGACGGGCGATGCGCTGGCCGCCGCAGTTGGAGGCCACCACGCCGATCATGCCCCGGTCGGCGGCCCGGCGTGCGTGGACGCCCGCGCAGCCGAAGTGGGTGGCGCCGCGCACCGAGACGAGCCCGATGCCGCAGCGGGCCGTGCGCTCCGCGGCGAGGTCCATCGCCTCCGACGCGGCCCACAGCCCGAGCGCCCGCCGGTGGTCCAGGACCACACAGGCGCCCAGGTCGCGCAGGACGCGCGGTTCGGCGACCGGGTCGGCGCCGCCGGACTCGAGGAGCGGCCGGTAGAGCCGGTCCAGGTTGAACACGCCGTGCGAGTCCATGCCGGTCAGGTCGCCGTAACAGAGCGCCTCGGCGGCGAGCCGGGCCCTGGCCTCGGGGACGCCGAGCCGGACGAAACAGGCGGCGGTCTCGTCGAGCAGCGCCTCGTACGGGACCGTCACCTCCCTCTCGGCGCCGGGCGCCGGGTCGGCGCTCCGGGGTGCGGGGCCGTCGGACAGCGTGGACGTCATGCGGTTCCTGCTTTCTCGGTAAGTGCCGGTAAGGGGCGGTCCACCGCTCCGTACCGGAGGTCATCGGCGAAGGCGGTCAACAGCGCGGCGGTACGGGCCGCGAACGCCTCCAGGTCGGCCAGATCCACGAACTCGCCCGCCGCGTGAGCCCGGTTGGCGTCCAGCGAGCCCGGTCCGAACACCGTGGTGAAGGTGTCTGCCGCGCCTTCCAGCCAGATCGCGTCACAGGTGAACCCCGGCTCGTCGTCGGGCCACCGGTCGATGCCGGCCCGGGCAAACAGCTCCTCGCCCCAGGCCGGCTGGGGCCCCAGCGCGGGCAGGCCGCGCTTCTCCCACTCCAGTCGGGTGATCTGGGCCGCGTCGGACGCGGTCCGCGCGAAGAGGGGGATGCCGGAGAAGCGGGCGGTGAACTCCCGCAGCCCTTCGTCGAGGGCCCGGGCGAGGGATCGCTCGGCGGCGGCCCCGGCCGCGGCGGTGGCGTACGCCAGGTTGAGCAGCAGGCTGCCGGTTCCGTGCACCTTGTTGTGCAGCGTGCCGGTGTGCAGCCCCGCCACGCAGACCGTGGGAGCAGGCCCGCCCGGGGCGGCCGGGCCGAGGGCGGCGGCGAGGTGCTGGGCGAGGAAGCCCAGCAGGACGGTGGCGTTGTGCCCGGCCCCGGGCCGGTCGTCGACGGCGTCCTCGCCGTCGACCGTGACACGGGCGGTGGCGGCGGCGGTCGCGCGGGGAAGGTGGCGCAGACCCGTCGGCTCGCAGAACACGTTGAGCCGGCCCACGTACCCCGCCTCGACGAGCGGCCGGGTGCCGAAGGTGCCGAGGGCTCCGCCCTCCTCGCCCGCCACCACCTGGACGAGGATGGTGACGTCCCGGCCGATCGCCGCGCAGGTCGCGGCGGCCGCCGCGACACCGGCGAGCAGCGCCACGGCCGGACCCTTCGCGTCCACCGCTCCCCGGCCGTGGAACCGGACCCCGTCGTACGTGGGGGGTTCGCCGCCGGCGACGGTGTCCAGGTGCACGTTGAACATCACCGTGCGCTCCCGGGGCAGTTCGGGTCCCAGCCGCAGCACCAGGCTCGGCTGGCGCGCCAGGAACGACGCGTCGGCGGCGACCGCGCGTCGTACGGGCAGCGGGGTGTCGTCGCGCAGCACCGCCGCGGGGGCGGGGGAGCCGAGGTGCACCGCCTCGAACCCGAGCCGTGCCGCCGCCGTGGCGTAGGCGTGCAGGGCGGCCGTCAGATGGTGGGGCGCGTCGGGGCCGGTCTCCAGGGGGCCCGCGGTGGGGGTGTGCAGCAGGTGCAGGAGCAGCCCCGTGTCGACAGCGGCCGGAGGGACCTGCTCGGGGGCGGTGGCCGGGGCGGGGAGAGCGGGGGAGGGCAGAGGTGGCACAGGCAGGGTCGCAAGGCGGCGGGCCGCCCGGACGAACGGGCCCGCCGTGTCGGTGCCCTCCCCCCGTACCCCCGCGTGCGGGACCACCGCGAGATGGGGTTCGAGGGAGTACGCGCCCCGGTAGCCGTGGTCCTCGAGCAGCCGTACGCAGTCGGCGACCCGGGCGACGCCCTCACCGGGCAGGGTGTAGACGGCCTCGCCAGGCCGGTCGCCCGGCAGCGCGTCCTTGACGTGGACGTGGGCGACGTACGGCAGCAGCCGTTCGAGGAGCGCCAGGGCGTCGTACCCGTACGGCACCCCGTTTCCGATGTCGAACAGGACGCGCAGCGCCGGACTGTCCACCTCGGCCAGCATCCGGAGCGTCCGGGCGGCGTCGGAGCCGGCCCATCCCGTGCAGTTCTCGTGGAGCAGTTCGACGCCGAGCTGCTCCGCGCGCCGAGCCAGGCGGCGCATCCGGTCGATCGCCAGGAGCGCCCACTCCTCCTCGGGCAGCCCGTCGCGGGTCCAGGACATGACGCGCAGGCTGCGGCAGCCCAGGACCCTGCCGTGTTCGGCGAGCCGCTCCAGCTCCTCCAGGTCGGCGGAGAAGGGGCCGGTGATCGGGCGCGCCCAGTTGCCGATGCGGGAGTCGAGGCAGACCACCCCGAGGCCCGCCGCGTGCAGCTGTCCGGCGGCGTCCCGCACGGCCGGTGCGGGGAGGTCGGCCAGCGCCGTGCCGTCGAGGGTACGCAGCTCCAGCGCGGACCAGCCCAGTTCGCGGGCGACCGCGATCTGCCCCGCCAGGCCGGGGGCGGCCTCGTCGCCGATGCCGGTGATCCGGCCGGTCAGGTCAACGGGCCGCGACACGGGGCGCCTCCTCGTACCGCGCGCCGGCGGTGTCGTCCGCGCAGTGCTGCTTGGCCTCGTCCAGGAGCCGGACCACATCGGCGTGCAGGGCGAAGTTCGCCGCCCAGGAGGGGTCCTCGGCGGGGACGGTGTCGAACCGGGTGTAGGCCCGGTGCAGGAACGCGGTCAGCGCGTCGTCGCGGAACACCTCGCGCCGGCCATCGACGTCGAGCTGGACGTGGTCGTCGGCGTCGCTCGGGGCGAAGTGGGCGACGGCGGTGCCGTGTTCGAAGACGAGGACGGCCTTGCGCTCCCGCACGGGGGCGGTGAGGTCGGAGACGATGCGGGTCCGCACGCCGTTCGCGTGCAGCAGTTCGAGCCGCGCGGAGCCCAGGCGGGGGCGTACCGTCTCCCCGATCCGCAGGTCGGTCAGCCGGGCACCGGTCGTCTCGGCCGGGCCCGCGAGCGAAAGCACCAGGCCGAGGGAGTGCGGCATCTCCACGTCGAACGCCGTGGGGTGACCGTCGTCGGTGCGCAACGAACGGGTGAAGCGCGGCTTGTGCTGGGTGACGTCGATGCTCAGCAGCCGCCCCAGCCTGCCCGAGCCGATCAGTTCGCGCAGGCGGTCGGCCAGGGCGGAGGCGGGCCAGTGCGCCACCACCGCGAGGCGCAGCCCGTGGCGGTCGTGCAGTTCCGTCACGGCGGCCTGTTCCCCGGCGCCGGCGGCCAGCGGCTTCTCCACGATCAGGTCGCGGTAGCCCGCGGCGCACAGCTCGGCGAGGACGGCGAGCCGGGTGGCGGGCGGGGTGCAGACATGGACGACGGCGCGGTCGGGGGGCAGCAGGGCCCGTGCCTGTTCCAGCGACGGCGTCACCGTGACCCCGTCCGGCACCGGGGCCCGCTCCCCGGGTCGGGGGTCGACGGCCACGACCGGCCCTCGCCACACGTCCGGCGACCGGTCGCGGGCGGTGCGCAGGGCCCGCAGGTGCAGCCCGGCCCCGGAACGGCCCAGTCCGACGATCAGGGGCTGTCTCATACGGTTGTTCCATTCGGTGATTCGGGCGGGATGCAGCGAAAAATCTCGCTGTAGCGCGCGACACCGGTCAAGGAAATCAGGGGAGTGGTCACCGAAAAGTATGAATCTCCTTTGAGGATTCGTGACTTCATTCTTCCTGCTGTTACGTTCGCTGGGCAGGTTTCCTGATGGATGGGTGCCGACGCCGCCCGTCATCCCTCTCGGGCCTTTTCCCTGGCCTCAGTTGATGTCGGCGATGCGCCGGCCGAGAAGAATTGTTTCCGTGACGACATCCAGCATTCCCTTTTTCTCCCAGGCCAAGACGTTCGAAAAGATCTGGCCGGACCTCCGGGCCGGAGTGGACGAGATTTTCGCCGACGGCAAGTTCTCGCATTCCCGTCAGGTCGGCTGTCTGGAAAAGGCCCTCGCGCAGTACACCGGGGCCCGCCACGTGATCGGGGTGAACAGCGGGACCGACGCTCTGGTACTGCTCCTGCAGGCGTGCGGGCTGCGCCCCGGCGACCGGGTCCTGGTCCCCGCGTACTCCTTCGTCGCCACCGCCAGCTCCGTCGTCCTGGCCGGCGGGCAGCCCGTCTTCACCGACATCGACCCCGACACGTACGCCATGCACCCCGACGGGATCGGGGCCGAGGCGGCGGAGGGCGCCCGGTTCATGCTGCCGGTGCACCTCTTCTCCCGGATGGCCGACATGGCGGCGCTCTCCGCGTTCGCCGCCGACCGGGGTCTCTCACTCCTCGAGGACAGCGCCGAGGGCATCGGCATGCGGCAGAACGGCATCCACGCCGGTCTGCACGGACTCGGCGGGGTGCTGTCGTTCTTCCCGAGCAAGACACTCGGCGCGCTCGGCGACGCCGGGGCCGTCCTCACCGACGCCCCGGACCTCGCCGACCACGTGGCCGCGCTGCGGCACCACGGCCGGACGGGGCGCACCCTCGCCCACTTCCCGGGCATCTCCAACGAGACGCTGTACGTCGGCCACAACAGCAAGATGGACGACCTCCAGGCCGCCGTCCTGCTCGCCAAACTGACGGTGCTCGACGAGGACATCCGGCACCGGGCCGGGCTGGCCCGCCGTTACGACGAAGGGCTGCGGGGGTCGCCCGGCATCACCCGGCTGCCCGCGATCACGGGCGCCCCCGACGAGGTCTTCTACGTCTACCTGATCGAGACCGACCGGCGCGACGAACTCGCCGCCCACCTCCAGGACCAGGGGATCGGCACCGAGACGTACTACCCCCGGCCCCTCCACCTCCAGCCCTGCTTCGAGGAACTCGGCCACCGGCCCGGCGACTTCCCCGTCGCCGAGGCCGCCTCCCGCCGCGCCCTCGCCCTGCCGCTGTACGCCGATCTCACCGAGGCCGAGGTGGACCGCGTCTGCGCGGCCGTCCGCGCCTTCCACACCGGGAAGGTGCCCGCATGACCACCACCAGCGACCGGGGCACGGACCCCACCGCCGCCACCGGCGACCGCGTCCCCTTCTTCCCGCCCGACCTGTTCCACGAGGACCGGGACACCCTCCTGCGGCTCCTCCACGAGATCGGCACCGGCGCGGACCAGAAGTTCATCCTCGGCGACCACACCCGCCGCTTCGAGGACGCCCTGCGCGACCGGCTCGGCGCCGGCGACGTGGTCGCCTGCTCCAGCGGCACCTCCGCCCTCCATCTGATCCTCACCGCCCTCGGCATCGGCCCCGGAGACGAGGTCGTGGTCCCCGCCTTCGGCTGCGCCCCGCTCGCCGCAGCCGTCCTGCACACCGGCGCCGTCCCCGTCTTCGGCGACATCGACCCCCGCACGTTCACCCTCGACCCCGCCGACGCGCAGGGCCGGATCACCCCACGGACCAAGGCACTGATGCCGGCCCACATGTTCTCCGTCATGGCGGACATGCCCCGCTTCGCCGCCCTGGCCGCCGACGGGGGACTGCGCCTGGTCGAGGACTCCGCCGTGGCCCAGGGCGCAGTCCTCGACGGCACCCCCGCCGGACTCTGGGGAGACGCCGGGCTCTACTCCTTCGTCCAGGTCAAGTCCTTCGGCATGCCCGGAGAAGGCGGCGCCGTCGTCACACGGGACGAGGACACCGGCCGCCGGGTCCGGATGCTCCGCAACCACGGCCAGGACGGCATCCGGCGCGGCCTGCACCACACCATCGGCGTCAACAGCCGCTTCGACGAGATCCAGGCCGCCTTCCAGCTGCACCGGCTGTCCGGCCTCACCGCCCGCCTGGACCGCCGGGCGCGGATCGCCGCCCACTACACCGAACACCTCGCAGACCTGCCCGGCATCACCACCCCGCCCCCGGGCACCGACGGCCGCTGCTACTACGTCTACACCCTGCTCGCCGACGACCGGGACGCCCTGCGCGACCACCTCTCCGCCGAGGGCGTCGACACCCACGTCTACTACCCCAAGACACTCCCCGACCAGGCCGCCTTCGCCCCCGTCGCCGCCGGCCGGCCCGGCCCCGACTGGCCGCACGCCCGCGAGGCCGCCCGTCGGCACCTGTCCCTGCCCGTCCACCACCGGCTCACCGACGCCCAGGTCGAGCACGTCACCGGCGCCGTCCGCGCCCACGCCCTGCGCACCCACCGGTGACCGCACCGCCCCGGACCGACCGCGTCACCGTCCCCAGCCCCGCACGGAGTACCCCCGCATGACCCCTGATCTCGACATCGCCGTCGTCGGCTCCGGACTCGCCGGCCTCGCCGCCGCCCACGAACTCCGCCGCAACGGCCACGAGGTGTGCGTCTTCGAGGCCGCCGACGCCCCCGGCGGCCGGATGCGCAGCCTCCGCCGCGACGGCTACGTCATCGACACCGGGGCCGAACAGATCTCCGCCCAGGGCTACCGCGCCACCTGGCAGCTGGTGCGCCGGGCCGGCCTCACCCCCGACGACGTACCCCGCATCGGCCGCCCCATGGCCGTCTGGCGCGACGGACGGCCCCACAACGGCGTCGGCGAACCCCGCGCAGTCCTCACCGGCGCCGGACTCGTGCCCGCCGCCCGGCCCTCACTGGCCCGGTTCCTCGGCTGGAGCGGACGCCACCGTGCCGCCCTCGACCACGACCACCCCGAGGACACCCCGCTCGGCGCCGACACCGTCGCCGCCGCCGCGCGCCGCTACCACCCCGACCTCCACGACCACCTGTTCCAGCCGCTGACCGCCGCCTTCTTCGGCTGGGACGCCGAACGCAGCGCCGCGGCGCCCCTGGTCGGCCTGCTCCTCGCCGTCGGGCCGGTCTCCGCCTGGCGCACCTACCGGGGCGGCATGGACCTGCTCGCCACCCGCCTGGCCGCAGGACTCCAGGTCCGCTACGGCCACCAGGTCGAGGAGGTCACCGACCACGGCGACCACGCCCGGCTCACCTTCGACGGCGCCACCCTCACCGCCCGCGCGGTCGTCCTCGCCGTGCCCGCACCGGTCGCCCTGCGGCTCACCGGAGGCGCCGACCCGGCCGACAGCGGCTACCCGGCCGCCTCCACCTACCGGCCCATGTACAAGGTCAGCTGCGCCCTCGACCGGCCGCTCGCCCCGCGCGGCGGCTCCTACGCACTGCTCACCCCCGCATGCGAGGAACCACTGCTGTCCTGCGTCATCGCGGACCACATCAAGTGCCCCGACCGGGCCCCGGCGGGCCGTGGCCTGGTCAGCCTGCTCGCCTCCCCGCGCCGCATCCCCGAACTCGTCGAGGCGGGCGAGGACGAGGCCGCCCGCCTGCTCGTCGCCGCCGCCGAACGCTACGTACCCGGCCTCGGCGCGGCCCTCACCGCGACCCATGTGCACCACTGGCCGCAGGCCATGCCCGAGATCACCCCCCGCGCCCTCGCACTGCGCGCCCCCTTCCTGCGCCGCCCCGCGCGCGCCGTCGAATACGCCGGGGACTGGGTGGCCGCCCGGCCCTCCAGCGAGGGCGCCGCCCGCTCGGGCGCCCTCGCCGCCGCCCGCGTCCTCGCCCACCTCGCCCCGCGCCGGGGCCGCACCGTCCGGCAGGAGACCGCCGCATGACCCCCCACGACCTGGGCGTCCTCTTCGACGAACTCGCCGACGCCGGAGCCCCCACCCGCTACCACCTCGACCGCCCCTTCGACCTCGCCCCCTCCCCGGGCGGCGCAGGCGCCACCGACTGGACCGTCCCCGAACTCGCCCTGCTGGTCCGCGAGACCGCCGGCGCGCTCGCCGCCGCCGGGGCCGGCCCCGGCGAACGCGTCGCGATCGTCAAGGCGAACCACTGGGACTACGACCTGATCGCCTGCGCCGCGGTCCGCACCGGCGCCGTCCCCGTGAAGCTCTCCGACCACCTCGCACCCGAGGTCCTGCGCGTTCTCCTGGACCGCTGCGCCCCCCGCGTCCTGGTCACCGACCTCGACGTACTCGGCCGTGACCCGGCGGTGGACCTCACGGGGACGGCCCGCACCACCATCGTCCTCGGCCCCCGCGGCGACCTCCCGCCCGGCACCGTGCACCTCGACGACCTGAGCGGGCACCCCGACCCCGGACCGCACCCCCGCGACGACGACGCCCCCCTGGTCGTCGTCCACACCAGCGGCACCACCGGCGTACCGAAACTGGTCTCCCACACCACCCGCACCCTGATCCACCACCTGGCCCGGTTCGAGACCCTGCCGACGCCGCGCATCGGCCTGCGCCGCGACGACTCCCTCTTCAACGCCAGCTCCTACGCCCACGGCCGCACCATCTGCTGGACTGCCGTCGCCCCCGTCCGCGCGCCCCGGCACATCTCCCTCGCCTCCGAGGGACGGCCCGAGACGGCCGACCTGCTGCTGCGCGCCCATCCGCCCACCGTCGTCGAGGCGCTGCCCTCCCGCTTCGTACGGCTGCGCCCGCTGACCCGACGCCTGGACAACCCCTTCCAGGACGTACGGACCTACATCAGCACCTACGACGCCGTGCACCCCCCGGTCATCCGGTCCTACCTCCAGGCCAGTTCACGGCGCCGGCCGTTGTGGATGCAGGGCTGGGGCCAGAGCGAGACCGGCCCGCTGACCTTCGCCTTCCACACCCGCCGCTCCGTCGCCAGGACCGCCGACGGCGCCGCGACCACCGTGCGCGACCTCGGCCGTCCCGTCCCCCTGAAGACCCGTCTGAAGGCCGTCGACCCCGTCACCTTCCTCCCGGTGCCCACCGGCACGCCCGGACTGATCCTCTGCCGCACCCGGGCGCTCGCCCCCGACTACGTCGGCGAGCGGGAGCGCTGGACGTCCAAGCGGCACGGCTCCTGGTGGAACACCGGGGACATCGCGACCATCGCCCGCGACGGAAGCGTCCGGCTCCTCGACCGGGAGGTCGACCACCTCCCCGGGTTCAGCTGCCTGGAGGCCGAGGACATGCTGGAGGACCGGCTGCCCGAGGCCCTGGAGTGCGTCGTCCTCGCCCGGACCGACGCCGACCCGCTGCCCGTCGTGGTCACGGAGGACGGCACGCTGGATCCCGCGAGCTGGAAGCGGGCCGCGGAGGACCTCCCGGCGCTCGCCGAACCCGTCGTGGTCGGCTGGGACGAGGTCCCGCGCACCGGCACCGGGAAGGTCCGGCGCACGGCCCTCCTCGAACAGCTGACGGGCAGCACGGAGACCTGCGGCACCGGCCGATGGACATGACCGGGAGCCCGCCCGCGCCGCCCCGGGCCACCACAGCCCCGAGCGGCTACGCCTTCGACAACGACAGCCCGCACAGCGCCCACCACCACGCCTCCCTCGAAGGAGCCCTCGACCCGCTGACGCTCGGTCACCTCCGGGACGCGGGGGTGGCCCGCGGCATGCACTGCCTGGAGATCGGGGCCGGCGCGGGCAGCGTCTCGCGCGGCCTGCTCGGACTCGTCTCACCCGGCGGCACCGTCACCGCCACCGACATCAAGCCGGGCCGGATCGCGCCGGAACCCGGACTGACCGTCCTCACCCACGACGTCGTCACGGACCCGCTGCCCGAGGGCGCGTACGACATCGTCGTCGCCCGCCTGGTCCTCCAGCACCTCCCCGAGCGGCAGGCGGTCCTGCGGCGGCTGGCCGACGCGCTCGTGCCCGGCGGGCTCCTCCAGGTCGACGAGTTCGACGCCGGACACGAACCCTGTCTCCTCGCGCCCACTCCCGAGGACGCCCGTCTGTACGAGCGGTTCACCACGGCCAAGGCGGAGCTGATGCGCGCGGGCGGGGGCGATCCCACCTGGGGCCGCCGAGCGGCGGCCGCTCTGCGCGAGGCGGGCCTGACCGGCCTCCGCATCCGGCCGCACGTCCTGCTGCGCGCCCCTGGTACGCCCGCGCTCGGCCTGCAGCTCCACCATCTCGCGCACCTCGCCCCCCGGCTCCTCGACAGCGGCTTCACCCGCGCGGAACTGGACCGGCTCGGCGCGATGATGCGCGCCCCGGAGTTCGCCGCCGCGACGGGCGTCCTCTACTCCGTGCAGGGCCGCCGCCCTCTCCGTACCACTGCCGTCGACGACACTCCGGCCGTGCAGGGCCACCGCCCCCTTCGTACCCCCAGCGTCGACGGCACCCCCGCCGTGCAGGGCCGCCGCCCTCTCCGAACCCCCGCCGTCGACGGCACTCCCGTCGTGCCCGGCGGCACCACCCGAGACAGCACCCCGAGCACCGAGGCGACATGACCGACTCCACACTCACGACGACCACCGCGCCCGCCGAGCGGCCCGCGCCCCCGCCTCGTACCGACAGCAAGCTCAAGACCTACGCGCGGCTCGGCAAGCTGGACGTCTACGACTACTACCTGGGCACCTTCATCGCCCTGTCCGCCGTCCTGCTGCCCGCCGGCACGCTCACCGGCCGCACCGCCGCGCTCTTCGGCGTCTTCCTCGTCGGGCAGATCTTCCTGCTGATGGCGATGACCGCCTTCGACGACGTCACGGGCTTCCGCGACGGCAGCGACATCACCAACTACGGCCCCGACCACCCGCTGCGCAACGTGCAGCGCAAGCCACTGGTCGCCGGCACACTGACGGTGTCCGAAGCCCTGCGGTTCGCCTGGGCCAGCGCCGTCCTGGCAGCCCTCCTGTTCGGGGTGACCGCCTTCCTCGCCCCGCACCGCCCGGCCTGGACCGCGATCGGGCTCGTCGTCCTGTGGGTGGTGACGCTCCAGTACTCCTACGGCGTCAAGCTCAGCTACCACGGCTTCCAGGAGATCTACCTCGTCGCCCTGGGATTCGCCCTCGTCATCCTCCCCTACGGCATGGTCACCGGCCGGGCCACCGGTTTCCTCCTGGTCCAGGCCGTCCTCTTCGGGTTCGGCCCGCTGATGTTCGGGGTCTACTCCAACACCAACGACGTCGACGGCGACCGCTCGGTGGGCCGTCCCACCGTCGCCGCCCTGGTCTCGGAGCGCGGCAACGCCCGGTTCATCGGCGCGCTGTCCTTCGGCGAGTTCCTGACGATCGCCACCGCGAGCGCGGTGGGCATCGCCCCCTGGTGGTTCGTCCTGCTGATGCTGCCCGCCTCACTGCTCCGGCTGCGGCAGTACCTGCTCGGATTCCGGAGCGGCGACATCATGCGGGCCCGCCGCACCGGCTTCGCCGTGCACCGGCTCGGCGTCGTCCTGATGATCGCGGGCAACCTGCTGGCGGCCACCGGCTGAGGCCGGACGGGCCGGTTCAGACCGTGAGCCCGGTTCACCTGGTGTGGGCCTGGCTCACCCGGTCGGCCCCTTCGCCTTGCCCGGGCGGCGGCCGGCCGGTTGCTTGGACCGGAGGAGTGGCACCGAAGGCCCGGAGCCGCAGGAGAATCGAGGTCGCTCGTGCCCGAGTACCCCCCGATCGCAAGCCACGGACTGATCGGCGACCTGCAGACCGCCGCCCTGGTCTCCGCCGATGGCGCCGTCGACTGGTTCTGCGCACCACGGTTCGACTCGCCGAGCATCTTCGCCTCGCTCCTCGACCAGGAGCGGGGCGGGGACTTCACCATCGCCCCCGCCCTCGACGACGTGACCGTCCGGCAGCTCTATCTGCCCGACACCGCCGTCCTGATCACCAGGTTCCTCACTCCGGAGGGGGTGGGCGAGGTGGTCGACTTCATGGCGGTGAGCGACCGGCCCGACGTACCCACCGACCGGCACCGCCTGGTGCGGGCCCTGCGCGTGGTGCGCGGGACCCTCACCTTCGACGTGCGGTGCCGACCACGCTTCGACTACGGGCGCGCACCGCACACCCTCGAGGTCGATGGGAACACCGCCACCTTCCACGGCCCCGACCTCGACGTCCACCTGTCGAGCAGCGTCCCCCTGGACGGCGACGGCCAGGACGCCCGTGCCACCGTCACCCTCCGGCAGGGCCAGATCGCCGGCATCGTCCTGGAGACCTCCGCACCGGGCGCCGCCGCCCCCGAGCCGTGCACCGAAGAGGCCCTGCGGGCGGCCATGGAGGAGAGCCGCGTCTTCTGGCACCGGTGGATCCGCAGGTGCCGCTACCGGGGCCGCTGGCAGCAGATGGTCAACCGCTCGGCCATCACCCTCAAGCTGCTCATCTACGCACCGTCGGGCGCGCCGATCGCCGCCGCCACGATGGGTCTCCCCGAACAGATCGGCGGTGAGCGGAACTGGGACTACCGCTACACCTGGATCCGTGACGCGTCCCTTTCGGTGCGCGTGCTGCTCGATCTCGGCTACGTCGACGAGGCCGACGCCTTCCGCCGCTGGCTCGGCGACCGCTTCCGCGCACCGCGCCCGCCCGGCGCGGAGCCGATGCAGATCATGTACCGCGTCGACGGCGATCCCCATCTCTCCGAGGAGCTTCTGGAACATCTGTCCGGCTACCGCGACTCCTACCCCGTACGGGCGGGGAACGGAGCCGCCGACCAACTGCAGCTCGACATCTACGGCGAGTTCGCCTACGCCACGACCCACTCACGGGACCTCGCCGAAGTGGCCGGCTACGAGGGGTGGAAGGGGTTCGCCGCACTCCTCGACTGGCTCGCCGGCAGCTGGGACCGCCCCGACGAGGGCATCTGGGAGACCCGCGGCGGCCGCAAGGACTTCACGTACAGCCGGGTCATGTGCTGGGTGGCCCTCGACCGCGGGATCCGCCTCGCCACGCAGTACGCCCGTCCCGCCGATCTGGCCCGCTGGACCGCGCAGCGCGACGCGATCCTGGTCCAGGTGATGGAGCGCGGGTGGAATGCGGAGCGTGGGGCGTTCGTCCAGCACTACGGGAGCGACGTGCTCGACGCGTCCCTGCTGCTCATGCCCCTCGTCGGCTTCATCTCCCCGAAGGCGCCCTCGTGGCTGTCCACCCTCGACGCCATGGACCGCGAGCTCGTCACGGACAGCCTCGTCTACCGCTACAACCCCGAGGCGTCCCCCGACGGGCTGCGCGGCTCCGAGGGGACGTTCTCGCTGTGCACCTTCCTCTACGTCGAAGCGCTGGCTCGGGCGGGCCGCCTGGGAGAGGCCCGATACGCGATGGACAAGATGCTCACCTACGCCAACCACGTAGGACTCTTCGCCGAGGAGATCGGCCCGACCGGCGAACAGCTCGGCAACTTCCCCCAGGCGTTCACCCACCTGGCCCTGATCACCGCCGCGATGGCCCTCGACGAGGAGCTCGACAAGGCCGCCGAGCGCGACTGACCGGCCGGGTGACTCCGCCCGAACGCCTGCCCGTTCCACGAGTTGAAGGGAACGAGGAGGGGTAGTCGGCCTGTGGGGCCGGAGCCGGCCCGAGTCCGGGAACGGGGGCAGAGTGCGGGAAGACGGTTCCGAGGAGGCGCTGTCGGCGGCTGAGCTGTTCGACGGCCTGGGCATCACCTACGAACGGGCCTTCGGGCACCTCCCGGCGCAGCTGGCGGCGGTCGACTGGCTCACCGAACGGCTCAGCGGGAAGGCCCGGGTGCTGGACGTCGGCAGCGGCACGGGCCGACCGGTCGCCGAGCGGCTGGTCCGGTCGGGCCACGACGTGACGGGGATCGACGTGTCGCGGACCATGGTCGAGCTGGCCCGTGAGCAGGTGCCCGGGGCCCGGTTCGAGCAGTGCGGCGTCCACGAGTTCGACGCGCCCCGGGGGAGCTTCGACGCGGTGTGCGGCTTCTTCCCCCTGCTGATGATGACGCGGGCGGAGGCGTCCGCCGCGCTGGAGCGGATGGCCGGCTGGCTGGCACCCGGCGGCTATCTCGTGACGGCGACCGTCCCGGCGGACGTGGAGGGCGTCGAGATCGAGTGGATGGGCCGCCGGGCCCGGGTCTCCAGCTTCTCGGCGGAGGAGTACGTGCGGCGGCTCCGGGAGGAATGCGGGCTCGACGTACTCCACCACGCCGTGTCGGTCTTCCAGCCGGACGACGAGCGGGCGGGCCCGGAGGAGCACCTCTTCTGCTACGCCCGCCGGCCGTGACTCCACGAGGTTTCCAGGCCCGTTCGAACGTGGCCACCGCCTCGGGACGTCGGCCGGGCCTGCTCAGTCGGCGGGGGAAAGCCGTTGCGGCGGGCAAGGGCGGCCGTCAGGACGGCCGCGGCGAGCAGGGCGGCCGCCGTCCAGGGCAGTGCCCCGGTTCCGGCACCGTGCCGCTGGGACCTCACGCGGGAGAGGATCCGTACCGGTCTGACGTCCCTGACGGGCGCCGAGCTCGGCGTGGCTCTCCTGGCCGGGGCCTCGACCGACCCCGGAACACCGCCTCCGTGTTCCTGGCCGACTCCTCGGGCTGGCCCGCCGCGACCCTCTACGACCAGTACCACGCCCCCGGCCGTCCTCACGGGCTCCACGTGGATTCCGAGGCGCTCCCGACCTTCTCCCACCGGAAACGCGGCCGCGGCCACCCTCCCCCTCCAACTGGCCCGGGCCGTCCACGACCGCCGCCTGACCCGCGGTGACACCGTCGCCCTCTTCGGCCTCGCGAGCGGCGCGAGCGCGGGGGTGGCCCTCTTGCGCCGGTGACCGGGGCCGCTCACCAAGCTCCAGGCGCGAATCAACGCGCGCGGTCGCATCATGTGGAGGGTGGACGACGACTCCCCGCTCTGCCGAACCCCCGAGCGCGCCGTCGGTGCACGGCGGGACAGCCATGCCTGGAAGGAACTCCTGGCCGAGGGGGGTTCCGCGAGCGGCGATGAGCCCTGCGGTGTCCGGCGGTAGTTCTGTTGAACCCGATACCGAGGAGGATTGCTGATGCGCCGCGTGACCTATTCGATGGGCGTCTCGCTCGATGGCTACATCGTCGGGCCGGACGGCGGCTTCGACTGGACGGCCCCCGACGAGGAGGTTTTTCGCTTCTGGATCGACGAGATCCGAGGGGTCGGCGTGCATCTGTTGGGACGACGGCTGTACGAGACGATGCTGTACTGGGAGACCGCCGACCAGGATCCCTCGCTCGACGACTCCATGCGCGAGTGGGCCTCGCTCTGGAATCCGCTCCCCAAGGTGGTGTTCTCCACCACGCTGTCGGCGGTGGAGGGCAATGCCCGCCTGGCCTCCGGTGGTGTGGCGGAGGAGATCGAGCGGTTGCGAGCCGAGCCGGGTGACGGCGACATCGCGATCGGCGGCGCGACGCTCGCCGCCGAGGCGGCCGCGTCGGATCTGATCGACGAGTACCAGCTCATGGTCCACCCGGTGCTCGTCGGCGGTGGCATTGCCTTCTTTCCCCAGCACGAGCGCCGGGTGGATCTCGAACTCGTCGATACCCGCACCTTCAGCTCGAAGGTCGTCTACCTCCGCTACCGGGTGGCGCGCCAGGGGGCGTCTGGTCGTTGATCTTGTGGTGGGTCGTGATCGAACGCTGCTTCGGCGCGGTTCACCGGGCAGGGGCCGGCCCTGCCACCGCCCCGCTCCCGGTCTCCGTCTCCCGGGCTCCTGCGAAGTGGGCCGTCGCCAGGACCGTGCCGTCCGCGGCCACCAGGCGGGCGCCGCTCAGGGTGCCGGGGTCGACGGGGGCCGGGGCACCCCAGTAGCCGTACCCTGCGCGGACGGGGAACGTGCCCAGCGATACGGCGGAGCCGTCGGCCCGCACCAGGAGGCACCGCACCGGACCGTCCGCCGCCCGTCCGCCGCCGAGGTCGACCGACCCACCGAGGTCGACCGACATGTACACCCAGCCGTTCCCGCCCGCAGCGTCCCCCGGGTGCGCGTAGATCCGGCCCACCTCGCGGCCGTTCCCGGCCGGGTCCGGGGAGACCAGCGCCGCCTCCAGGACGTGCGGCGCCGGGGCCACCACACGGGGCGCGCCCTCCACCACGGTGCCGACCGCCCAGCCGCCGAACCCGAAGGCCAGGGCCGCGGCCATGCCCGCCGCCGCGATCCGCAGACGGCGCCCCCGTATCCGACGCCGGGCCGCCGCAGCGGCCGGGGGAGCGGACGCGGAGGTGGGGGCGATCGTCGACGGAGGGGCTATCGCCCGTACCACCCGGCTCTCGAAACCCACCGGCGGCTCCGCCCCCGGCAGCAGCCCGAGCAGCCCGTCGCCGACCGCCGTGAGCCGCTCCACGTACGCCCGGCATTCCGGGCAGCGGTCCAGGTGGGCCACCGCCTCGGCCCGCGGGCGCGCGGGAAGGATCCCGAGCGCCAGCTCGGCGCCCTGCTCACGCAGCCGCTCGCAGTCGATGCCGCTCACCGTGTCTCCTCGCTCTCCAGGAGCGCCCGCATCTTGATCATCGCCGCCCGGATCCGGGTCTTCGCCGTGCCCAGGGGCACGCTCTCGAAGCCGGCGACCTCGCGCGCAGTCATCCCGTAGATCCCGGCCATCACCAGCGCCCGCGCCTGCGCCCGGGGCAGCGCCCCCATCGCCCGCCGGACCCGCTCGGCCGCGTCGTCGGCGAGCGCGTGCCGCTCCGGCGTCTGCGTCACGATCCCGACGAGGGTCTCCAGGTCGTCCGGGGCCACCGGGGTCGCGCGCCGCGCCCGTACCGCGTCGATCGCCAGGTTGTGCGCGATGGCCGTCAGCCAGGTCCGTACGGAGCCGCGCCGGCCGTCGTACACCTGGGCGTGCCGCCACGCCCGCTCGAAGGTCTGCTGGGCCACGTCCTCCGCGAGCTGCGGATCGCCCACCACGGCGACGGCCACCCCGTAGACCGGGCGCTGGAAGCGGCGCACGAACGCCACCGCGATCTCCGGATCGCCCGTGGCGAGACCGGAGAGCAGTGCCTCGTCGGAAACCCGCTCCAGCGGAAGGCCCATGCGTCCCACACCCGTGGATACGTCTGACGTCCCCGAAGGGATCGTCCGAGCCCATTGTCCGCCCGGACCCGCAATCCCCGCGCGGCCCGGTTCCGTACACCCTGTGGGGGTCGAAGCCGAACCGGAGCCGAACCGAAGGACCGAACCGGAGCCGAACCGGAGAGCCGATCCGCAGGACCGACTCGGAGGACCGAACGATGACGGAACCACGCAACCGCGCACTGCTAGCCCTGTCGGCCGCCGCTCTGGCCGGGCTCCTCGCCGCCTGCGGGGGCGGCAACGGCGGCGGTTCGAGCAGTGGTACGACCACACCGCCCCCCGCCCAGAAGAGCACAGCACCCGCGGGCGCGACCCGGGTGACCGCGGACCTGGCCGACTTCAGGATCACGCTCTCCCAGCGGACCTTCACACCCGGTACGTACGCTTTCGTCGCGACGAACACCGGGCATCACGACCACGCCCTGGAGGTCGAGGGACCGAGCGGCGAGAACCGCTCCAGCACCGTCGCCCCGGGAGGGACCACCACTCTCACAGTGACGTTGAAGGGCGGGAAGTACGAGGTCTACTGCCCGGTCGACGGACACAAGGACCTGGGCATGAAGACCGAGATCACGGTGGCCGGCGCTCCCGTCAACCAGCCCGGCACCACTCCGACCACACCCAGCACTCCTACCTCTCCCGGCAATGGTTACTGACCGGACCCGCCGCACCGCCGTGCTCGTCCTGCGGCTGGCCGCAGCGGGCCTGACGGCGGCGATGGGCGCCATCCACCTCTCCCTGTGGGCCGACGGATACCGCGACCTGGCCACCATCGGCAGCCTGTTCCTGCTGAACGGCGTCCTCGCCTGCCTCCTCGCCGTGGCCCTGCTCCTCACCCCGTACCGCTGGCTCGGCCCGGTCGCCACCGCCACCGCACTGTTCACGGCGGGCACCCTCGGCGCGCTCTTCCTGAGCCTCACCACGGGCCTGTTCGGCTTCGAGGAATCGTCGGACGCGGACCTGATCCGCCCGACCATCGCGGTCGAGACGGCCGGCATCCTCGTCCTGACCACCCTGGCATTGGCGGCGCTCAGCCACCGCCACCACCCACGGCGTTAGAGCCCGCGTCGGCGCACGCCGGAAGAGACACCGAAGAACGCCACGCACTGGTCGACAAGGGGAAGCCGCCAGTGCCGGACACCGGCGCCCCGCGCACGGTCGGTGCGGTGAGGGGAAGGCCTCGCAGCGGGGGCGCCCTGGCACCGCGTCGCCGCGGACTCCCGCCACCACCGCATGACCGAGGCGGCCGGGTCTCGCCCAGGCGCTGGTCGCGCTCGTACGAGTGACGCCCGTCGACCGGCCGCACTGGCGGTCGCGGCCGCCTCGTTCGCCGAACAGGTCATCACATCGGACTGCATGTGTTTGACATCCCCTGAAAGCTCATCAAGAGTGCATTTCAGTCACATCGGACGATATGGACTGGAGTACGGAATGCGCTTGTGTACCAACCGTGGGCGCCGTGGCGTCATCGTGCCCGCGCTGGCCGCCGCATTGGCCCTGCCCTTGATGTCCGCAACCCCCGCCGCGGCATGTTCCACCGGTACGGTCACCCGCTCCGGTGGGATCGTCACGTACGAACCGCAGGCGGGTGCGGCCAACCAGGTGACCTTCTACATCGCGAACGCCCCCGTCCTGCGTGTGTCGGACCCGGCCGGAATCACGGCGGGTCCCGGCTGCACCCAGACCAGCCCGCGCACGGCGACCTGCGGCACGATCGCCGGCATCACCGGCATCTACGCCGACGGCGGCGACGGGGACGACCGACTCGCGGCCGGGGCGGATCTCAACATCCCCGTGAACTTCAACGGAGGCCCCGGCCAGGACATCCTCGTCGGTGGTACGGCCGACGACCACCTGGAGGACCCCGACGGCTGGCCCGTCCGCCCCGTCCGGGCCACCTTCCGCGGTGCCGCCGGCAACGACGTCATCATCAGTCGCAACGGCGGCTTCGACCGCGTCGAATGCGAAGGGGGCAGCAACGACACCGTCACAGCAGACCTCGCCGCCCTGGACCGCGTCACGAACACCTGCGAGACGATCAACCGCGGCTGATGCCTCCAGCGCGCCGACTGGCCGTTCCTGCCCGGCATTCGCTCCAGCCGGCACAGCTCCCTCGGCGCGCGTGGCCCGCTCTCCCGCACCGGAACGCCCACGAGTTCGGACAGCACGGGCTCTTCGTCGCCGACCGCCGCCGAGAATGCGCTCGACCTGGCGGCCTTCGTGAAGCGATCATGGAGCATGGAATTTCTTGCCTATCACCGCGACCGGTCGGGGTCGCTGCCGCTGCGTGACGAGCTGTTGCAAGCGCACTGGTCGTACATGGACCAGTACGCGAAGGAGATGATCGCCCGGGGTCCGACCTTCGACGACGAGGGCGAGAGGGTCACCGGCAGCGTGCACATCGTGGATCTGCCCGATCCCGCCGCCGCCCGTGCGTTCGCCTTCGACGAGCCGAACTACCAAGCCGGCGTCTACAGGGACGTGTTGTTGCGCCGGTGGCGGAACGTGCTGGGGCGCACCATGTGGGACTTCCCCGGCGGGCGGGACGGCGGCAACCGTTACCTGGTGATCGGTCTCGGGTCGGGGCAGGCCGCCGACCTCGAGCCGCCGGCAGACCGGGAGGAGCTGATCGCCTATGGGCCGCTGCTCTCCGACGACGGCGCCACTTGGGTGGGCACCGCGGTGTTGCTCCGGGCGCCGGACCCGGAGGCGGCGCGGGCCGTTCTGACGGCTGACCGCTACGCCGACATCGAGGTGCACGACTGGCAGTTCGGCGGTCGGCCGTCCTGATCGGTGATCGGTGATCGGCGGTCGGCGGTCGGCAGGTAGCGGGGCGTCGCCGGCGTCCACATGAGTTCGTGCGGCGCCAGACGGTCCCCGCCCTCACCCTCTGCCGGCGCAGCCCCCCCCGGACCACCGGGGCTGTGCTGATCAGGGCGCCCCGGCTGCTCGTCCGCGGCACACCTCGGTGCGCATGCATCGGCCGCCATCTCTGGAGGTGCAGCTCGGTGGGAGCCCGGGGCGGGCAGCGCACAGCCTCGTTCAAGTCGGCTGCGGTGCCGACGGGATTCGAACCCGCGGACGGATGGGGGCAGGCCCGCCCCGTCTCCGTCAGTCGCAGTGAGCGGGGCCTCGCTCACTGCGATCGCAATGGGCCGCTCTGCCACGGCACCGCAGCCGGCGGGGACGCGCAGCCCCGCTCCGACCGAGCGTAGGGACGCCGTTGCCCGCGTGCGAGCTCTTATCCGGGGAACTGGTCCCGCCTCCCCCCGATAAGGGCTCCCACAACTTCCGTACGCCGCCGATCCGCGTCGGTACAGTGGCGCGATGATCGACCCCTGGCCCACAAGTGCCCCCGGCGTGCTGCGGCCGCCTTCCGGGCGCCTGGTGCGTGGCCGTGGCCTGAGACGGCCCCTGCCCGAAGGCCTCGCCCCCACCTTCGCCGTCCATCTGCTCGGCCGTCGGCCGCCCGAGACCCCGTGGCCGTCGGTCTGGCTGCGGTGGCCCGACTTCCGGCTGCCGGCTGATCGGGCCGAGGCCCGTACGGTCCTCGCCGAGGCCTGGGGGAGGGCGGCCGGCGAGCGGGTCGAGTTCGCCTGCGGCGGCGGGCGGGGTCGTACCGGCACTGCCCTCGCCTGTCTCGCCGTGCTCGACGGCGTTCCGCCCGCCGAAGCTGTGGCGTACGTCCGCCGCCACTACCACCGCCACGCCGTCGAGACGCCCTGGCAGCGCCGCTACGTGCGCACCTTCACCTCCACCTGACCGGCTCGACACCGGTGGGTCATGAACCCTTGCCGACGGCAGCCGCGTTGCGGATCGCAGTGTTCAGGGTGCGCCGGTCGGCCGCGAGTCGAGCGGCGTGCTCGCGGAGGTACTGGTCGTGGATGTGGACCTCGACCTCGTGCCAGACCTCCGCCAAGCGGTGTCCGCGTCGGCGTCCAAGGACGCGGCGTAGGAAGAGCCGTAGTCCCGCATGCACGCGGACCACAGACCGAAGACCTTTGTGACGGCCGGTTGGCGTAGGAGACGGTGTCGGAGAACCCGTCGTACCGAACGGAACTTGCCGGTGTAGTAGGTACACCGCGAGAAGGTCACGCCGTGGTCTGCCTGGCCGCCCGAGAGCTCTCGTCCCGGTCACGGGTGACGCCCCGGTATCGATGGGCCTCCCCCGCACGGCGGAGGCGGACCGCACCGAGGGTGGACGCCTGGCTGCGTGCCTGTCGGCCACCGTGGAGCCATGCTGAAAGTGAATGCACTGCCTGACGTCCCGCGCTGGGCGCGCCACGCGGCGATGGGGGCCGCCCTGACCAACGTGCCGTCGGCGCTGTGGCGTCTCGCCATCGCCGTGGGCATCCCGGTGGGACTGGCGCGGTCCGAGTACGAGGCGATGGGCGCTCCCGGCTGGGGATCGCTCGTCCTCTTCGGGCTCAGTCTGGTCTCCGAACTGTTCGCGTTCCTCACTCTCGGCCTCGTGCAGAGCTGGGGCGAGACGTGGCCGCGCTGGATCCCGTACCTGCGAGGCCGACGCGTCCCGGTCCTGGCGGCGACCGTGGCCGCCGGCCTCGGGGCCCTGGCGACGACGATCTACGGCGTTCTCTTCGTCTGGACGACGTTCCACGGCGAGATGGCGGCCTCCGCCTGGGGCACTTGGCTGCTCAACGTCGCCTACTTGCCGTTGCTCCTCTGGGGTCCGCTCCTGGCCGCGGTCACCGTCCACTACTACCGGCGCCGCACGGCGGCGGTAGTAGTGGACGGTGTGCCGGACTCGCAGGGAGGCGGGTGCCGCGGATCGCTCGCGGGAAACGGCGAGGAGGCCGGAGTCACGGCTTCCGCTCGGCTGCGGTGAGACCGCGCAGTGTCCAGAGCCCGTACGCGGCCAGCAACGGCTTGAGCAGCGTCCACTCCCCGAGACGGTAGTCATCGGCCCGGACGAGTCTGTCGGCGAGATCGGGCCGATGGCGGCGCAGGTACGCGCGTGCCTTGAGCGCATGCGCCGGCTGGGAGACGATCGCGATGCGCTGCGCGTCCTCGAGCAGCGGGGCCACGTGGGTGATGTTCTCCCAGGTGGTCCTGCTCCGGTCCTCGACGAGAACGCGGCCCTTGAAGTGGAGAGCGGACAGCGCGTGGTCGGCCATCAGCCGTGCCTCGGCGATCTCATTGCCCACCGGTCCTCCGCTGAAGATGACCACGGTGTCGGCCCCGGCATCCGTACCGGCGGAGCGGAGCCCGGCTCGGACGCGCCACCGGTTGATGAGGTTGATCGACTCGGAGGGGTTGCGGTAGCCGAGCACGATCACCGCCTTGGAACCGTGGCGGTCGGCATGGACCAGGCTTCTCGACCAGCGCCAGTTCAACCACTCGCCCCAGGCCAGGAGAGCGACACCAGTGGCTGCCGGGACCGTCCACGCTCGCATGGCAGAGGATCCTAGGCCCGACGCGCGATGGTTGCAGCGTCATGACGATCGGCCGACGCTGTCCGCCGGCGCATCTCCTGCCTGCCTGTGTCCTCCCCCTTGGCTGCATGGTCCCCAGAGCACGGACCGTACGGCGGTCAGGAACGACTCTGGCGAGGCAACCGGGCATCGGCCACCATTGACCCGGTCACGGGAGTGCATGGAGCGGGGGAGACGCGAGTGCCTGAAACGAGACCCTCTTGGACGGTGTTCGCGAGCCTGGGTGTCACGGCTCTGGGGATCGTCGTCGGGTTATTGGCCTGGTTGTTTCCCGTGGTCGGCGGGGTGAAGGCAGAGGGAGGGCGCACAAGCGATTCGGTTGTGGCCGGGACAGGCGGCGGAACACGTTCAGACGGCACCGCCCGGCCTGCCGAATCGAAGACACCGACGACGCCCGAAGAGAAGACTTCCCCACCGGCGACGCCTGTCTCCCCGGCACTCAGCGGCCGGCTCCCCGCGGACTGGGCAGGGACGTGGCGTGGCTCCACCCGTGACGACGAAGAGCTGATCATCGTGAATCTGAGGACGGGGAAGGAGGGCCAGGTGGTCGGCACGATCCATTGGCCCTTGGCGTCGTGCCAGGGAGAGCTGACCCTGATGGCTGTCATGACGGAGAAGGTGGTCATGCACGAGGTCATCACCGAGGATCCCCAGCGGAGATGCCGCACCGAGGCGCAGATCGATTTCACGCTGAAGGGAGCCACGCTGTTCCTCGACGGGTCGGAGTGGGGCAAGGAAGCCACCCTGCGGCGTGCGTGAACCGTCGAGGAACGCATCGAGCACCCGGGCCCGTCACTCCAGGAACGCCGGTGCCAGTGCCGCCGTCATCAGGCGCTTCGGGGCACCCGAGCCGTCGGCCGGGATGCTGTAGAGGTCGGCGCCGTAGTCGCCCGGCAGGGAGTAGGAGACCGTGTGGTCGTCGAGCCAGACGGCCTGGTCGTCGACGCTGCGGGGTTCGGCGAGCGCGGTCTCCCGCAGGGTGGCCAGGTCCAGGGCGTATTCGTGCCAGGGCGCGTCGGCGGGGGCGCCCGCGACGCGCTTCTTGTAGACGACCCTGGTCTCGTCGGGAGACAGCGAAGGGCACTCGACGTTCTGGTGGAGGGTGCTGACGGTACGGGCCGCCAGGTCGCCGCGCACCAGGTAGGTCCGGCCGGCGGTCGCCATGGTCGCGTAGAAGTGCCGGTCGTCGCGGGAGAAGGTGACACCCCAGAAGTTGGTGTCGGCGGCGCGGTACTGCTTGCCGTCCTTGAGTACCCGGAACTCCTCCAGGGACGTGGTGAGCCGGCCGGTCGAGGTGTCCAGGACGGCGGTACGGGTGGAGAAGCTCGCGCTGGCGTACGAGTCGCCGCCGACGAACACCGTCCACGCCACCAGCCGGCCGGAGGGCGAGACCCGGGCACGGGTCGGGATGCCGGGCAGCGCGTAGTGGGCCCGCTCCTTGAGCGCCGAGTCGAGGACGACCGCCTGGTAGGTGTCGTCCACCGCCCCGCGCACGGCCTGGAGGCAGATGCCGGTGCCGCCGGCCGCGTGGAAGCGGAGGCACTTCACGCCGGACGCGGTCCGCGGACCGGCGGGGGAGCGGGTGGGTACGGTGACCAGCTCGTCGCGGTGGGGACCCCAGGCCATGTTGCGGAAGACGATCCGGCGTTCCGCGCCGGCCGCGAGCGAGACCCGCCCGGATCCGATCGCCGGGCCGCCCGCCTGCGGGCGGTCCTTCTCGGCTGCCCGGTCGGCCGCGTGCAGCAGGGACGCGGCGGCCACACCGCCGAGCACGGCGAGCGCCGCGAGCAGGACGAGCAGTTTGCCGCGCAGGGTCAGCGGGGTCATACGGGTGCTTCCTCCGAAACGGTGGCGGTCGGCGGGGGCGTGGCCGTGCCTGAGTTGGTGTCGTCGTCGGCCGCGGGCCGCAGGGCGAACGACGTCGCCGCGCACACCGCGAGCACGGCCGTCGCCGCGCCGATCGCCCAGCGGTCGCCCCACGCCGTCCAGGCCGCGCCGAAGGCGATGGAGCAGCCGAACCGGGCGAGCGCCTGCCCGGTCTGGATCAACGCGAGTCCGGACGAACGGAGTTCGGACGGGATGCGGCCGGCCGCGGCGGCCATCAGGACGCCGTCGGTGGCCGCGTAGAAACAGCCGTGCAGCGCCAGGACCAGATAGGGGAGCGCCGGGCTCTGCCAGCCGCTGAGCAGAGCCCCGTACACGAGCAGCAGGGCGCCGTGGCCGCCCAGGAACACCCGCCAGCGGCCGACCCGGTCGGCGAGCCGCCCGAGCGGGACGGCGAGCAGCAGGAAGGCTGCGGCGGTGCCGATCGGCAGCAGGGCGAACCAGCGGTCGGTGACGCCCAGCCGCCGCTGCAGCAGCAGATAGACGAAGGAGTCGCTGACCGTCGCGAGCCCCAACAGCAGTGCGCACAAGGCGAGTCGGCGTACATCGGGGATGTGGAGCAGGCCGAGCGCGGCCTTGAGCGAGGCGCGCGGTGCGGGTGCGGGCACCGGGGATGCGAGGGGTTCGGGCATCGACGGCCGCGACGGTACGAAGAGCAGGAGGACGAGCACGCCGACCGCGGCCACGCAGAAGCTGACCGTGAACACGGCGTCGTAACCGTCCGCCGCCTGGCGAAGGATCAGAAAGGCGACGAGTGGGCCGATGAGGGCGCCGGCGGTGTCCATCGCGCGGTGCACGCCGAAGGCCCGGCCGCGAGACTCATCCGGCGACGCGAGCGAGATCAGCGCGTCGCGCGGCGCGGTCCGCAGGCCCTTGCCGGTGCGGTCGGCGGCCAGTACGGCGCCGATCAACGGCAGCGAACTCGCCAGCAGGAGCAGCGGCTTGCACAGGGCGGATAGCCCGTAGCCGAGCGCCGCCACCGTCTTGTGGTGGCCGCCGCGGTCGGCGAGATGGCCGCCGACGAGCCGGACGAGTGCGCTGAATCCGTTGTACACACCGTCGAGGAGGCCGAAGCCGAGCGGCGAGAGGCCGAGTCCGGCGACCAGGTACAGCGGGAGTACGGCTGTGACCATCTCCGAGGAGACGTCCGTGACGAGGCTGACGGTGCCGAGCGCGAGTACGGTCGGTGCGACGGCGGCACGCCGCCCGGGACCGAGGTCCCGGGCGGCGGCCGTCGCGGCCGTCGAGGGGTTGCTGCGACTGTCCGCTACGTACACGTCAGGGCGTCCAGATGCCGGTGATCGGGGTCGCGTTGGCGGCCTGGCCGGCGTGCGTGGTGCCGTACATGTCCTCGATCGTGCGCAGCAGGTTGTAGTGGTTGTACGTGGTCGCGGACGTGGAGCCCGGGACCACCTGCTGGCCGTAGAGGACGGTCGCGATCTTGTTGCCGGCGAGCCGGTTGTCCTCGTCGAAGGTCACGACGAGGAGGCTGTTGTGGGTCTTGGCCCAGGTCGCGTAGGCGCCCAGGTTGTTCTTCAGCCAGGTGTCACCGGTGCCGACGGAACAGTCGTGCATGTCGCTGCACAGGTTCGGGACCACGAAGGACACCTGCGGCAGCGTGGTGTAGTCGGTCGGGAACTGCGCCATGGTGTACGCCGACGAGGTCGGGACGTTCGAGAAGCCGAACCACGGGTTGTGCTTGCGCGCGTACTTGCCGCTGCTGCACGTGGTCGAACCCTGGCTGGGCAGCGTCTCGTTGTAGCTCTTCCAGGTCTTGCCCGCGGCGATCAGCTCGGAGGCCAGGTTCGGCGCGGACGAGAAGCCCGGCGTGTAGCAGCTGTCGTCCGTGATGCCCTGGGTGGAACCCGAGAACATCGCGAAGTAGTTGGGCTGGCTGGGGTGGGTCTCGCCGAACGACTGGGTGAGGTTGGCGCCACCCGTCTTCAGCGAGTTGATGTACGGGGCGCTGGAGCTGCCGATGATCTGGCTGTATGCGTGGTTCTCGAAGACCACGACGACCACGTGGTCGGGGGTGGGGACGGTCGCCGCCGCCTGGGCCTGCGACGTGCCGCCGATGCCGGCCCACAGGCCGATCGAGGCGGCCGCGAGACCGAGGGCGGACAGAAGGGCGGTGCGGCGTTTCCTGGGCGCGCCGGACACGGTACCTCCGAGTGAGGGTGATGGTTACGGGAGTGGTGCACCCGGCAGGCTAGGAGTGAGCATGTCAACTTTGAAGGTGTTCCGCGTGAAGACCCGGGAAACGTCTCGTGTCCCGTTCCTGGAGCGTCAGAAGTGTCGGTCCCGCTTGGGGCCGTCGCCGCCGAGCACCACCGTTCCCATGATGTCCTTGCCGCGTGCGGCGAGCGAGAGGAACAAGGTTCGCCCGGTGCACGACGCTGAAGTGGCAGCAGGCCGAACGCGACGACCTCGTCGGGCCTGTCAGCGGCGGCGCCCCGGCCTGAAGAGGATGCCGTCCTCGTCGTGGACCTTCTCCGGCTCGGCCGTCAGCTGTGCGTGCGTACACCGTCAATGGCGATCGACACCAGGAGGCCGACCTCGGCCGGGCCGTCGGTGTCCCGCTCGATGGTCAGCGCGATGGCGCCGACGATCTTCAACAGCTGGGTGGCCGTGATGTCGACGCGCGCGGCGCCCGCCGCTTGGGCGCGTGCGAGGAGGTTGTCGCCGGCAACGGTGATCATGGCGTGGCAGGTGTCGCCGAGGGTCGTATCCGTGTCGCGCATCAGCGAAGCCCCCAGGCCCCGGTTGGTCACGGCGTGTGCGCCGACGGCGTGAAGCCAGGTCGACAGCGCCAGGCCCGGATCGGGCTCGGCGAGGAGGTCGTCCGCCTTCGCGCACAGCGCCTCCACCCGGCCCTTGAAGACCGCCTCCAGGAGCGCCTGCCGGGTGGGGAAGTGGCGATGCAGGGTGGCCGAGCCGACTCCGGCGCGCCGGGCGACCTCTTCCAGTGAGGCGTCGGCGCCATGCTCGGCGATCAAGGCCCCGGCGGCGGCCACGATCTTGTCGGCGTTGCGGCGGGCGTCGGCCCGCATCGGCCGACCGGGCGCGGGGGTGGCGTCCTTGGGCACAGGTACTCCTGGCGCTTGATAAACGGGGTGGCCCTCCATATCGTAGCGAACGAGAAACGGAGGGCCACCCCACTTGTGGAGTGGCCTCCCCTCCGCATGGACGCGACGGAGATGATCGTGAATCTGGCAAGGAAGACCGTCGTGGTGGCAGGCGCGACCGGCCTGCAGGGCAGGGCCGTGACACATCACCTGCTCCGCGACGGCTGGCACGTACGCGCACTGACACGCAACCCGAACGGGCCGCAGGCCGACGCGCTGGCGCAGGCCGGGGCCGAGGTGATCCGGGCGCAGATGGAGGACGTCGACTCCCTGAGGGCCGCGAGCGAGGGAGCCTGGGGCTTGTTCAGCGTCCAGCCCACCGTCGGCTCGCCCCGCACCGCGCCGGACTTCACCGCCGACGACGAAGTGCGCTGGGGAGTGAACGTCGCCGAGGCCGCGCACGCCGCGGGCATCGGCCACTTCGTCTTCACCTCGGTCGCCGAATCGGACCGGCACCTCACGGAGAAGCTGCCGGTGAATCTGGTCAGCAAGTGGCGGATCGAGCGGCACGTCGCCGAGCTCGGCCTGCCCGCGACGATCCTCAGGCCCGTGTCCTTCATGGAGAACTTCACCGGCGGATACGCGCTCCGGAACGGGAACCTGTCCACCGGTCTCGCGCCGGAGATCCCCCAGCAGATCATGGCCGTCGACGATGTCGGAGCCGTCACCGCTCTGGCGTTCTCGCGGCCGAAGGAGTGGATAGGCCGGGCCGTCTCCCTGGCCGGGGACGAACTCACGCCGGTACAGATCGCGGCGGCGATCGGGAAGGCACTCGGCACGCCGCTGCCCTACGTACAGATCCCGATCGACGCGATCCGGGCCCTGAGCGAAGACTTCGCCTACGCCAACGAGTGGCTCAACACATACGGCTACCGCGCGGACATCCCCGCCACCCGGGCGATCCACCCCGACACGATGGACTTCGGCACGTGGCTGGAGCGCACCGGCGCGTCCCAGATCGCCGCGTTCCTCGACCCCGCACGCACCGCGGGGCAGGACGCATGAGCGACCGTACGCACGGCCTCGGGCGCGTCGGTATCTGGGCGGCGGACTTCGACCGGCTCTCCGCACCTGAGGTCCGGAAGGCTGCCGCCGTGGTGGAGGACCTCGGCTTCGGAACCCTGTGGTTCCCCGAGACCACAGGGCGGGAGGCCATGGCGCAGGCCGCGTTCCTCCTGGCGGCCACCCGGCACATCACCGTGGCTTCCGGCATGACCGACATCTACGCCCGCGATCCGGTCACGACCGCCGCCGCGCAGCGCACCCTGGAAGAGGCGTCCCCCGGACGCTTCCTGCTCGGCCTGTGGGAGAGCCACCCCAGCCTGGCCGAGGACGTCCGCGGCCACCGCTGCGGCCCGGCCCTGGCCACCATGCGTGCCTACCTCGACGCGCTGGACAAGGCCCCGTTCGGGCCACCCGACACAGTCGCCTCACGCAACCGCGTACTGGCCGCCCTGGACCCCGGCATGCTCGCCCTCGCCGCCGAACGCGCCCGGGGAGCAACCGTGCTGGGCATGCCCGTCGAGCACACCCGAGCAGCCAGGGCCGTCCTCGGAGACGACGGTCTGTTGGCCGTCACACAGCTCTGCGTACTGGGCCACGACCACGCGGACACGGCCGACCTGGCCCGCACGACAGCCGAGGCCGCCCTGCCGAATCGCCGCGACCTGCTGCGTGGACTCGGACACGCGAACCCGGACGCGCTCGACAGCCGGCTGGTCGACGCGCTGGTGGCCCACGGCCGCGCCGAGGACATCGCCCACCGCGTCCAGGAGCACTTCGAGGCGGGCGCCGACCACGTCAGCCTCCACCTGGTGACCGCAACGCCCGACGCCCCGTCCGTACGGCAGTGGGAGCAACTCGCTGTGCACCTTCCCGTCTGACCCGGCACACCCGCGTAGGACACGGCACGAGCGGTGTCGCGGTCACCGAGCGGGGGCTGTTCGGTCTTGGTCCCGACGGGAAGGCAGGGCGGAAGCAGGCCTCAGACCGAGACGGAGAGCAGATCCACCACGAAGACGAGCGTCGAGCCCGCCGGGATCGACGGCGAAGGTGACTGGTTGCCGTAGCCGAGGCGCGGGGGAACGATGATCTCGCGCCGACCGCCGACCTTCATCCCCCTGATCCCGCGATCCCAGCCCTTGATGACCCGTCCACCGCCCACGGCGAACTTGAACGGCTGGCCCCGGTCCCAGGAGGCGTCGAACTCCTTCCCGGAATCGAAGGTGACCCCGACGTAGTGAACCTGGACGACCCTGCCCGGCTTCGCCTCGAGACCTTCCCCGACGACAAGGTCGCGGATGGTCAGCTCGGTCGGAGCGTCACCCTCCGGAAGGTCGATCTCTGGCTTCGTCAGTTCACTCATTGCAGCCTCGTTCACTCTCCGCGGGAAGCCCGCGTACGGACCAGCCGGGCGCATGGTCACTCCATGCGGTAGATCACCACGCTACCGAGAACGCTGATCCCCCGGAGGGCATCAAACCCGACGAAGCACGGAGCTCAGTGTGACGGGGCGTGCGGCGTCTTCGGTACGCCGCGCGTGTACCCGTCGATGGCGAGGTCGCTCCCGCGTCCGAGAGGACGGCTCCCTCGGATCGATGCCCCTTTCCCCCGCCCGGACCCGCTCACTGCGCCGCTCCGTGGTCGCCGCCCTACGCTCGATTCATGCGACGCCGCCAGATGAACATGTCCCGCGAGGCCCAGGACGCCCTGCTCAAGGCACTGCAGCAGCTCCGGGCAGAGCTGAAGGCCACTACGGAATTTCCCGCGCACGTGCTCGAAGCGGCGGAGGCCGCCAAAGCCGCGCTCCGGCTGCCCGACAAGGACGCCACCCACCTGCCGTTGTTCACGATCGACCCGCCGGCCTCGAAGGACCTCGACCAGGCCATGTACCTGGAGCGGCGGCCAGGCGGCGGGTACCGCGTGTACTACGCCATCGCCGACGTGGCCGCCTTCGTCAAGCCCGGTAGCCCCTTGGACGCCGAGGCCCACGACCGGATCGAGACGCTGTACTTCCCCGACCTCAAGGTGCCCCTGTACCCGCCCTCGATCTCCGAGGGACCAGCCAGCCTGCTTCCGGACCAGGTCGTTCCCGCCCTGCTGTGGCAGCACGACCTCGACGCCGACGGCAACGTGACCGACTCGACCGTGAGTCGGGCCAAGGTCCGCAGCCGGGCCAAGCTCAACTACCCGGGGGTCCAACAGGACATCGAGGCCGGCACGGCCGAGGAGTCCGTCGCCCTGCTGCGCGAGATCGGCAAGCTGCGGGAAGCAGTCGAGGCCGCGCGCGGCGGGATCTCGGTGAACCTGCCGGACCAGGAGGTCACCCTGGTGGGCGGTCAGTTCCGGCTGAGCTATGTGGCGGCACTGCCCGTAGAGGGCTGGAACGAGCAGATCTCCCTCATGACCGGCATGGCTGCGGCCCGGATCATGCTGGACAGCGGTACCGGGATCCTGCGGACCCAGATGGAACAGGCCGATCAGCACGTGGTCCAGCGCGTGCACGACATCGCAAAGCTCCTGGGCATCGAATGGAAGCCCCGCGTGTCGTACGCCGCACTGGTCAACTCCCTCAATCCGGCTGACCAGAAGCACATGGCCTTCCTCAGCGAGGCCACCGCCATGTTGCTCAAGGCGGAGTACACGACTTTCCGCGACCACCACATCCCGGAGCACACGGTCCACGCGGCGATCGCGGCCCCGTACGCCCACTGCACAGCCCCGCTGCGGCGCCTGATCGACCGGTACGCCGGTGAGCTGTGCGTGGCCGCGTGCGCCGGCCAGGCCCCGCCGAACTGGGTGCTCGACGCCCTGTACTGCCTGCCGTGCGACATGGCGCGGGGCAAGGGGAAAGTGGCGGACCGGCGCGCGGTGGACCTGGCGGAGGCCGCGGTGCTCAAGGACCGGGTGAACGAGGTCTTCGGCGGCACAATCATCAACACCGACGCGGAGGACGACAAGCCGAAGGAGGGCATGGTGCACCTGGCGGAACCCGCCGTGTTGGGCAGGATCACGTCCGGCGCCGACCTCGACCTGGGTGCCGGCGTCCAGGCGAAGCTCACGCGGGCCGACCCCTTCTTCTCCGGTAAGCACAAGATCCTCTTCAATACGGTGTAGCAGCCGGTCGCCTCGCCGGTGCCGCCCGCTGGGGCAAGGACACAGCCGTCAGCCGGTTGCTTCCGGCGTTCTCGACCGCGCGCATCCATGGCCGTCAGGTCCGGACCGTCATCCGCTCCCGGCTTCGATCAGTCGTCCGACGTGGCCAGCCCGCTCAGCGCGGCCCCCAGGCGGACCACCCCCTGTGCTTCGACCAGCGAGGTCCCCTGGGCGTCCACTCGGCGCATCAGTGGTGTCATCAGAGGCAGCCCGGAAGGCGGCTGGTCCGCGCCCACGGCGACGTGCAGGCGGGCAACGAACCGGGCGAAGCCGGCAGGGCTCGCCGGGTCGTCCGGATCGCCCGCGAAAGACTCGGCCCTCGCCATCGCGGCCTCCGACTCACCGACGCGTCCCGTGGCGCGCAGGACGAGCGCCAGCAGCACCCCCGACATGTGAAGGCGCCGGGCACTGCCGGTCGCCTCCGCCCAGTCGAGCGCCTCGCGCAGGTCCGTCTCCGCCGCCGTGTACTCGCCCACCAGACACGACAGCCAGGCCCGCGTGTGCAGCGCCCGGGCTCGGTACTCGGGTTCGCCGGCCTCCGCCGCCCGCCGAGCGGCCGATCCGGCGAGCCGACAGGCGTCCTCGTAGTGGCCACGGCTCGGAAACAGGCTGCAGACCGCGATCAGCGTCAGCAGTTCCACGGCCGTCCGCAGGGCGTCGGGGACCGACGCCAGCGATTGCTCCACGGTAGAGGTCAGCACGGCGTGCTCCGCCCGGAACCAGGCGCGGGCCTGCTCGGTGCCTTCGAAGGCGATGCCCGGATGGCCCGCCGGGTGGAGCCAGGGGGGTGAGGGGACGTTGTCGGGCAGAGCCGTCCGTGCCACACGCACCGCGCTGCCGTGGAGGAGGGCCAGGACCCGGCGCAGCGCCGCCGCCCGGTCCTCGGCACGCTCGGCGGATTCGGCACGGCGCCGGCCGTAGAGCCGGAGCAGGTCGTGCAGGCGATAACGACCCGGAGCGGGGGACTCCAGCATTCCGGTGTCGACCAGGCCCTCCGCGAGGTCCTCGGCCGCGTTCTCCTCGATGCCGAGCAGAGCGGCCGCGACGGGCAGCGGCACGTCGGGGGCGTCGAGGAGCGACAGGAGACGAAACGTCCTGGCCTGATCGGGCGTCAGGGCCCGGTAGCCGAGGTGGAAGGCGGACTCGACCGCGTGGTCGCCGTGGCTCAGCTCGCCGAGCAGTGTGCGGGTGTCGGCCAGCCGCGCCCCGAAGGCGCGCAGGCTGTGGCGCGGCAGGGCGGCGAGGCGGGCCCCGACGATGCGTACGGCGAGCGGCAGACGGCCGCAGGAGTCGGCCAGGGCCCGGGCGGCTTCGGGCTCCGCGGCCACGCGTGCGGAGCCGGCGAGGGTCCCGAGCAACGTCACCGCCTCGGCTTCTGCGAAGACGTCCACGGCGAAGGAACGGGCGCCGGGAACCGCGATATGAGGAGCCCGGGTGGTGACGAGTACCGCAGAGCCGGCCGTTCCGGGCAGGAGGGGGCGAACCTGGGCGGCGTCCCGGGCGTCGTCCAGGACCAGCAGCACGCGGCGGTCGGCGAGCAGGGTGCGCAGCAGCGCGGCCCGCTCCTCCAGGTCCAGCGGCAGCCGGTCGGGCGGGGTGCCGAGCACGGAGAGAAGATCGGCGAGCACACCGGCCGGGTCCGCCGGAGTGGCGCCGGCACGCAGGCCGACGTACAACTGCCCGTCGGGGAAGGCGGCGCGCAGGCCATGCGCCACGTGGACGGCGAGCGCGGTCTTCCCGACGCCGCCGATACCGGTGACGATCGCGATGGCCATCGCCCGGCTGAGCCCGGGGCGGGCCTGGAGCAGATGATCCCTTATCTCGCCGACGAGTCGGCTGCGCCCGGTGAAGTACCCGATGTCGGAGGGGAGCGGTGCCGCAGTCCTCCTCGCGGCGTCCTGCACGGTGCCTACGGCCGCAGAATCGCCGGGCCGCCGGTACGCCCCTGTGGACGGCTGCCGCCGGGGGCCCGAGGCACCGGCCGATCGGTGCGCGGGGAGGTACGGGACTACTGAGCCGCCCGCAGCCGGCGCTGCCGATCGGCGATCGTCCGTGGCGGCCGCGCGGGACGAGGTCAACGGACGGACGCCGGTGCCGCCGGGCCGCGCGAGTAACTGCCCTCTTCGTCCCGTACGGAGTCCACGATGCAGGTCCCTCAGCTCCGCCGACGGCTGCGTCCCCAGTTCCCGCGCCAGCACCTCGCACGCGGCGTCGAACACCCGAGCGGCCTCCACCTGGCGCCCGGTGCGCTGCAGAGCCAGCATCAGCAGCCCGTGCGAGCGTTCCCGCAGCGGGAACTCCGAGACCATCGAGCGCAGTTCGGTGACCACCTCCCCGTATCGTCCCAGCTCGACGGCTGTGGCGTACAGGTCTTCGCGTGCCGTCGCGAGGGACTCCGTCAGCTGTTCGCGGCGGCGCTCCGCCCAGGGCCCCGGCACCCCGGCCAGGGGGACACCCTGCCAGCGCCCGACCGCACGCGTCAGCCGCTCGTACACGGCCTCGGCCGTCCCGCCCCGGTCCGCGGTCTCGTGCGCGAACACCTCGGCGTCCACGACGACCGCGGGCGTCGGTAACCGACAGCCGCCCTCGGCGTCCACGACAACCGCCGGCACAGGGAACCGATAGCCGCCCTCCGCGGTGACGATCAGCCGGCTTCCCGACCGCACGGGCCGGTCCGGCTCCAGGGCCGCGCGCAACTGCGAGACGTACGTGCGGACGGCCGCGGACGCACTACGCGGTGCGGCAGCCGATCCCCACACCCCCTCCACCAACTGCCCGACCCCGACGACGTGGCCACGCCGCAGCACCAACATCGCGAACACCGCCTGCTGCTGCGGCGGTCCGAGCTCGATCCGCTGACCGCCCAGCCGAGCAGCGACCGGCCCGAGGATTCGCACCGCCAGGTGCCCCGATGGTGCCTGTGCCTCCGTCAACCCCTGCATGCCCACCCTCCCCCTGGCCTCGAACACGCCATCGCTCGCTTCGCTCGACCGGTACCGGGACGTTCATCGAACGTTGAGCCGTTCCTGGCAACCCGCGCCGAACCTTGGACAGCCCGCAACGACACACGACGAAACGGAGCGGAACCATGAAGCACACCATCGGCAGGTGCGGCCGGGCCGCCCTCGGCCGCCTCCTGCCCGTACTCGCCCTGGGCGGCCTGCTCTCCGCTGCCCTCACCGGGCCCGCGCACGCGGAACCGCCCGGCGGCGGCCGGGGCGAGCGCCCCCTCGCCGAGATCAACCTGTCGGCCGGTCAGCATGCGGTCGTCCCGTGCCTGGAGCATCCTTCGAACTGCAGGAGCACGACAAACGGCAGGTGACGCTGCCGTGTGATGCGCCATGAGGCCCTTGGCCTCGGCGAGTCCCTCCCGTCGAAGGCGGCGGTCTTCGACGGGAGGGCACAGCGAGACGAGACGAGGGCTACGCCTCGAGCTCCTCCGAGTCGCCCGGCTCATCCGGCCGACTCGATGGGTCCACGGCGTCGACGCCGATCTCGCTCTCGTCGATCGGCGCGACGCGGTCTCCCGGGCGGACTCCGTCCATCCTGTCCTCCTTTTGTGAGCGCGCGTGAGTGCGCTCGGTGATCGCCGCTGGAACCCGGCTGGTTCCCGGCTGGTTCCCGGCTGGTTCATGAGGGGCGGCGCAGCTGCTCACCCGACATCGTGAACAGCAGGACGTCGGCGTGGGTGCCACGCTGCTCCAGGTACTGCTTCTCTCGCCCCCACGGTTCGAAGCCCACCCGGCGGAGGAGCTTCGCGGACGCCGTGTTGCGGGCGTCGCAGGTGGCCGCGATCCGTTTCACGCCCGTGGCGAAGAGGCGGTCCGCGACAGCGGCCATCGCCTCGGTCGCGTAGCCCCGGTGTCGCATGTCCGGCGCCAGCGTGATGCCCACCTTTGCCTGGCGACGGCCGGTCTCGGTCTCGACATGGAGATCACCGATCAGGCCGGGCCGCTGGTTCTGCTCGATGGCGTACTGGAAGAAGCCGGGCCCGTCGGGATTCTCCGTGAGGTATCCGGCGACGATCGCCTCTGCCTCCGCCTGATCGATCGGCGAGCGCCAGGTCTGGTAGCGGGCGACACAGGGATCGGAGCGGTAGCGGGCGAGGGCCGGCGCATCGTCACGACTGAACCGCCGTAGCCGAAGCCGACGCGTCACGATGTCGGGCATCCGTCCCTCCCCTCACCTGCAGGTTCTCGAAACCGGCGACCGCGGCCTGTCAGAAACAGCCGCTGGGACTGGCACCACAGGCCTGGGGGGTCACCGGGGGGCTCCTTGCACCGCATCGCCTCCGTAGGCCGGCGTGACCGCGACGCCGAGCACCAAGGCCGCCGCCACACCCACCACCACTCGAACTGTCCGCCTGAGCACGATGGTCCTCCAAGACCGTGGACTGAATACCGACTCGTAGTAGGCCAGCCGCCCATGGACGGCTGATCAACAACCGATCAACGGCCCCCTTTCGGGGCCCCCTCGGGTTCGAGTGACCGCGACGGAGGCGGGAAGGGGATCCGCTCCCCGTCCTCCGTCGCGCTCAGGGCCCGGATTCAGGGCCGGTCCCTTACCGGAGCTTCCACTGCATGGAGTCGAGGCCGTCCACGGTGGCACAGGAGGAGACCGTCAGCTGGCCCTCACCCGTCGGGGCGCTCAGGCACAGGTCACCCTGCTTGGTACGGACGCTGTACCAGCCGGGGCGGTTCGGGGTGGCACGGAACCGCCAGAGCTGGTTGTCGCTCCCGCTGCCGTTCACCTGGTGCGACCAGGCCGTACCGTTGGCGAAGTTGTAGTCCAGGACCCGGGCATCGGCTCCGGTGAGCCCGCTGCGCTCGGTGTAGCGGTTCTCGATGAGGAAGTAGCCATCGCCCTTGTCCCACAGATGCCACTGCTGGTTCTCGGTTCCGGTCGCGTGATAGCCGTATACGGCCGCGCCGTTGTCGGTGCGGTAGGCGAAGAGGTCCGCGAGGTTGCCGTTCCCGTTGGTCAGGGTCGTGACCTTGTCGTGCGCGGGCCGGCCATCGGCGCCCTGCAGGTTGACGAAGACGGCGAGGGCGGCGTCGCGCCAGGCTGCGGCGGCGGCGTCGTTGCCGAGGCTTCCGGAGAAGTTGCCGATCTGGGTCGGGCCGCTGTCGAAGGTGTCTCCGTTGAGGAGGGGGCCGCCGCTCGCGCCGCCGGAGAGGTCGCTGTCGCCGGTGCAGGGGCCACCGGCGCCCAGGATCTGCGGCGGGTTGTCCGGACCCCAGTAGGGCTGCTTCACGCACGTGTGGAACTGGTTGCTGTTGGCGGGAATCCCCGCGAACACGACCTGCGCCGGCAAGGAGCCGGCGTTGAACTGGTAGCCGGAGGAGCCGACGGCATCCTGGACGTGCGTGCCGTTCTGGGTGTTGAGCGCCAGGAAGGCGGTGTCGTCCGTCTGCCGGCCGGCCGCGAAACTCCCGACGACACCGACGCTGCGGAAGGTCCACGTCCCGTAGGGGGCGTGATCGCCGTCGGCGTCCTTGAAGTAGCCGGGGGAGAACTCGTACACGGCCTTGGGATTGATCCCGCCCCTGCCGTCGTCGATGATGCAGTGCCGTGCGGTGGCGACCATGTCCTTGCTGTCGCTGGTGATCACATTGCCGGTGCACACATTGACGAACCACCAGCCGGGGTTGTTCTCGTCCGGCCAGGACATGCGGATGCGGCCGGTCGTGGCCCGCAGCCGGGTGTCACCCGCGGACCCGGGCGTGAGCATGCTCTTCCCCGCCTCCGCGGGGGAGGTCGCGGGCGCCTTCACGAGCTGCCCGGTGCCGAGCGCCTCGGCCTTCGGACGAGCGGCCTTGGGCTTCCAGTCCCGCCGTTCGCCCTTGAACGGGCGGAGGGTGCCCTTGGTGTCGTGCTGGGCCCAGAAGGCCCGCTGCTGGGCATCGGTGGCAGTGGCGGTCCGGTAGACGCCACCGTCCGCGACGCGCGGCGTGGGCGTGGCCGGGCCGTCGGCGTAGGCCGGCACGGTCGGCAGGGCCGCGGTCAGACTCGCGGCAGCCAGGGCCAGAGTGAGCGCATGTCTGCGCAACGGATTCTCCATTCGATTCGTGGCTGATCGAGATGCATGGAGAGAGTCGACCGCCCGAGTCCATGGGAGATTGACAGAAGATAAACGGGCCCCGGCCCCCGAGCACGGATGCGCCCGATCAACGCCCCACCCCGGCCTGCCAGGTGGCAACCGATCGCCCGAGTCCGTGCCAGCGGCGCGGGAGCCTCAGCTCTCACCGACCGTGAAACCGGACGATTACGGGTGTGGCCGGCCGGATCGACTGGAGCATGATCGGTGTCGACTCGACCTGCTGCAGATCCCACCAGCACGCAGCCGGCACCCGCAAGGCCACACCTCGGTCCCGAAAAAAGGACGACGCCCCGGGCACCACCGCCCCGACGAGGGACTCGGACGGTCCCGGGGCGGCCTGACTGCAATGTCCACCTCGCCGGGGAAGGCGGATGCCGCCCGATGGCTCTCCTGATCACTCCCGGACAGTGGGGCGACGCCCCGCAGATGATCGAGGTCCTGGACCGGATCCGGGTTCCCCGCCCACTGGGCGGACGACCCCGGAGCCGGCCCGACCACGTCAGCGGTGACAAGGCATACACGTCCCGCCGAAGCCGCCGCTACCTGCGACGACGCGACATCAAGCACACCATCCCGGAACCGAAGGGCCAACGCGCCAACCTCCGGCGCAAAGGCAGTACGGGCGGAAGACCCACCGGCTTCGACCCTGACCGAACCAGGCGCCGCAACGAGGTCTAGCGGACCATCAACCGCCTCGAGAACTCCCGTGCTGTCGCAACCCGTTACGACAAACGGGCCTGTGCCTTCCACGGCACCGTCACCGCAGCAGTCCGCCTCTGGCTCAAGCTGTGACCCACCAGGACCGAGCGCTCAGAATCCCGGGGCAGGGATGAAACTCGGCCACCACGGGGGCACACCGCTGGGGCACGGAGGAGTGGCGGCGCCTCCCAGAAAGTCGAGATGACGCACCGGACAACACCGAAGAGCGTCACCGCGAGGGCAAAGGCATGGAGAACTGGACGGTTCCCAAGAAGGGCAGCGTGATGGCCGTGCCCGCCGTCAGCCGCCACACCACCAAGGCTCCGCCCGCCGACGGACGTTTCGACGCCCGTGGCGCCGTGCTGCTCGCACTCCTGTCCAGCGGCCTCGTCCTGCTCCCGTCGAACCCGCTGCCCGCACTGGCCGTGGCAGCCGTCACCGGCGTTCTCCTGGCCCTGCACATCCGGCGCCGCCCGGACGGATACGTCCCGGCCACCGCACTGCGCTCCCGGGATTTCCGCAGCTCGGTCCTGATCGCTGTCGTGCTGTCCGTGCTCTACTTCACGCTGCTGTTCGGGATCCCTCAGGTGATCACCGACCGGGCGGGCTGGCAGACGAGCTCGGTCGCGGTCGGCCAGATGATCGCCATGATCGCCGGGTCCGTCCTCACCCTGGTCTTCGCCGGCGCGTCCGTCCGCTGAGCCAGACCACGGTACGAGCCCTTCTGCTCACGGTCGGGGCGCTCGCCGCGGTCGCGGCCGTCTTCGCCCACACTCCGGTCGTCCTGTTCGTCGCGATGGGCCTTGCCGTCTTCATCGCGACCAGCGTCAACGCCCCCCAGTCCATGGCCGCTGCCTCCGCCGTCCCGGCCGCGCAGCGCCCCACCGGGATCGGACTGTTCCAGCTCGCCTACCTCATGGGCGGAGCCCTCGGCCCGGCTCTCGCCACCATGCTCAGCTGATTGCTGCGGGCCGCGCCAAGACCCGAGCGGCCGACTACCGGTCGGGGAACTGGTCAAATGAATCGTCACGACCGCCCCACCTGGGCGGTCGTCGGCGTCCTGCCCGGTTACACGACAGCGCGCTCGCGGGGTCCATGGAGCCCGCCCGGCTGCTTCTCCTGACAGGAATGCGAACGGGCGGGCGCCTTTGGGTACCCACCCCCGTGATGATCGGGTGTCGCGGCTGGTCGGCATGAGGGTGAAGCCATGCCGGTCGGTGGCGAAGGGATCCGATGTCCCCGGTGTCTTGCCTTCAGACGTATTGCTGGACCCACTTCTGGCCATCGACGGCCGCGACGGCCAGACGCATGGCGCCTCGGGCGACGACCAGATGCGTGGCTTGGATTCGGTCGATGGTGCAGACGTCCCACAGCTCAGGGAGGGTGTGGGTGCGGGCAGTCGCGATGGCGGTGTCCCAGTACCCCCTGTAGCCAAGGGTGCCGCCGGCGATGCGTACGACGTCCGGGTTGAGGATGTTGACCAGCGAGGCGATGGCGAGTCCGAAGGCCTCGCCGGCCGCGTTCACGACGCGCTGGGCCTGTGGGTCGCCGGTGGCGAGCGCGGCGTGGATCTGCTCCGGACGTCGGCCCAGTGCGTGCACGATCGCCGCGCCGCCGGCCAGGTCGTCGAGCCGCTTGACCCCCTGCGGTGTCGGCATGGGCATGCTGCCGACCTCGCCGGCCCATCCTCGCGAGCCGCGAACGACTCGTCCCTCGCACAAGTAGGCCGAGCCCACTGCGGTCCCGCAGACGATCACCGCAGCGGATGAGGAGTTGGGGAGACCGGCTGCCTCCTGCGCGAGAGCGCCCCGAATGTCGTTGACGAGCAACTGGGGCACGCTCTCACGGATTCCCTGCCAGCCTCTGAGCTGGGGCAGGACGTCGGAGATCCTTACCCGGCCGTCCTCCACGAGGCCCGGCACGGCGATTCCCAGGGCCGCGGGCTTCAGGGAGTGGTCAGCAAGGAAAGTCTGGACGGCTTCCTCGATGTCCCCAGGGCTGGTCGAGAGCCCCGTGGCCGTGCGCCGCGTGATCGGCGTCTCAAGATCCGGCCCGTCCGCCAGCATGAGCAACTTCGTGCCACCGATGTCCACGCCCACCGTTGCGTTCCGCATCGCCCCACCTCATGCCTCGATCTCAGGCGGAAATCTATCGTGGGGGCGGTTCACACACCGCTGGGAAACTCACTGAAACCGTTGGGCAGGCGGTTTCGGAGGTGGGGCGCCTTCCCACGCCCGCTCTGCTCCCCGCTCGCGCGGGGACGGCCCTATGCCATGCGTATCCGAGCCGACCCAGGAAGGGTGCTCCCCGCGTACGGGCGGGGTGCCCCTATGTCTTTGGTCCACCTCAGTGGCTCACAATGCGGGCATGGGTGACCAGGGTGGGGACTCGGTGTCGGTGTGGCGGGTGGGCGGGGCGGCTCGAGTGGCCGGCTTCGTGATCCCTGGGGTCGTAGGGGTGAAGGCGTTCGTCGGCTGGGCGGAGTGGGCTTGCTCTCCGGGGGTGGAGACCGCGCGTTTGGCTGGGCTGTGGTCGGGGCTGGCCGTCGGTGCTGCGTTGTTCTTCTGGTGGGCGATTCTCCGGGTCCGGCTTCAGGTGGGTCCTGACGGGGTCGTGGCGGTCAATCCGTGGGGGACCCAACGCCTGGGGCTGGATGAGGTGACCTCGGTGAGGCTTGGTGCGTGGGGTGCGGAGTTCCACCACGGAGACGGCTTGAAGACCACGGCGTATGCACTGAGCGACCTGGCTTCGGGAACCTCGCAGGAGGACCGGTTCGCTGAGTTGCTGGCATTTCTGGAGGCGGACTCCACTCGGTCACCGCGCGACGCATGACGGAGTGAGGGTCAGGAACCGGCCGGTCTCGGTTCGTAGAAGGTGCCCCATCGCGGAGCATGGCGAAGGGGACGTCGGCCGGCGTCGGGCGGGGCAGAGCAGCGCTTGGGTGTTGTGCTTGCCCTGGGCGATCTTGTTGTCGGAGTAGGCCCCTCGATGCTGGGTTGCCCAGGGCGGCGAACGCGGAGAGGAAGAAAGCTCGTTTGAGCTGCTTGTCTCCTCTCCGGGAGGACTGTTCGCCGCGGATCGAGGAGCCCGAGCTCCGGGTCGCCGGGGCGAGTCCGGCGTAGGCAGCGAGGTGACCGGCGGTCGGGAACGTGCTGCCGTCACCGACCTCGATCAGGATCCTGGCTCCCGTCCTGACGCCGACCCCTGGCATCGAGATCAGGACTCTCGAAAGAGGGCGGGCCTCCAGGAGTTCCTCGATCCGCCTGGCCGGCGGTTTCCGCTGGTCCAGCACGGCGGTGAGCGAGGCGGCCAGGCTCGGGACGATCAACGCGGCCGCCTCGGTCACGGTCTGCTCGTCCATAGCGGTGAAGACATCGTCGACAGTGGTGAAGACATCGTCGACCAGCCGCTCGGCCATCCGCGGCGGCTTCGGCCGCAGCGGGGTGACCAATCATCGACGGCCCGCCTTGCGAATGTGTACCCGGGACCCCAACTGCTCCAGAGTGAGGACGGCGGGATGTCTGGCTATGTAGGTGAGCCGTGTGAGCGGCGGTCAGCAGGGCGATGGATCGGAGTGGTCCCATTTCCATCCGGTGTGGGGGAACTGCTCCAGGAGGGCAGAGAGGGACACCGCCTGGTGGATGGCCGATGACCAGTCCTCCGCTGAGACATCGAGTGTCACCAGAGGTGGGGCGTCCTGGCGAAAGTCGTAGGCAAGCAGCTCGCGGCTTCCGTCTCCGCCGATGACGATGGCACCGGGGAAGCGTCTCTGGAATTCACCGGCTTCATTGATGCCGATGAGCTCGTCCAGCGCGTCGATCACCAGGAAGTCGTCAGCGGGAGGAACGAACTGGCTCAGACTCCCTGTGGTGCCCAGGAAATGCCGGTAGTCCTGGGGAAACCGGACTCCGAAGTGGTGCTCGACCTGCACGATCTGGTCGTCGTTCGAACTCATGAAGGAGTTCTATCAAGGGCAGAGAGGGTGACGGCGGCCGCCCTTGTGTCGCGGTGAGGAGGACGTGTTCGCGGGGTAGGAGGAGCTTGGCTCGTCCGAACATCTGGCGTTTGATCATCTTGATGCGTGTGACACGGCCTTCGCCGGGTCCGGGGTTCCAGCGGGTGCTCAGGCCCTGGACGACGGCGGACCGGTCTTTCTCCAGATCGGTGGCGAACGTGTGCAGTCGGGGCAGGTTCGCGGTGCGGGTGGCGGTGATCCAGTCCTTGAGGTGCTGGCCGGAACAGGTTTGAGGAATCGCTCCGCGAATGCGCGGACGTGCGTGTGGAGGGCGGTCGGTTCCGGGCCGTGGCCCAAGACGTGGGCGAACTGCTCGCGTTCCTCGTCGCTCAGGCGCTCGGGGCGTCGCATCCTCCAGCCGGTGACCCGGCGGACTCCCGGTGGTGCGGGTGGGACGACTCGGATGCGGCGCCGGCGTCTCGGTCGTAGGTGGTCGCGACTTCCAGGACCTCCGAGGCCCGCATGGGCCGCGGCATGGACGCGGCGGTGCCGCGGTACACCGGTGCACCTCCTCGTCGGCCCCGCCGGGCCGCCAGGCCGCGGGATTGGCCCATCAGGCTGATGGTGCGCCGAGTCGGGGTGAGGTTGACCCGGTCCGGTGGAGGCGTCGCCTTTACGGTGCTTGTCTCGGGTGGTCCGGAGTGAGGGTGCGGGATGGATCCGATGGTGACGGCCGCGGGCACCGCGCTGGTGTCGGCGATGGCGACCAGTGCGTGGGAGCAGGCCCGGGAGGCGGCCGTGGAGTTGTGGCGCCGGGTGCGTCCGGAGCGGGCCGAGCAGGTGGGCACTGAGCTTGAGGGCGTACGGACGGAGGTGCTGGAGGCCCGCCGGGCGGGCGACGCCGAGGCCGAGCGGGCGCTGGCCGGCGCCTGGCAGAGCGAGCTCCAGCGGCTGGTCCGCGAGGACGCGTCGGTGGTGGACGAGTTGCGGCGGCTGCTGCAGGAGCGGCTCGCCCCGGTGCTGCCGATGGAGGAGCGGACCCGGATCGGGAAGCTGGTGATGAAAGCGGAGGCGTCCGGCCAAGCACGGGTGTTCCAGGCGGGCCGTGACCAGCACATCACCGGTTCGTGAGCGAGCCCGAGAGCAGCGAGACCGGCCTGCACGCCTGGGCCGCCGACCGGAGCCGGATCTTCCAGGCGGCTCGCGACCAGTACGTCGCCGAGCGGGACCTGCATGTGCACTACGAGGACGGGCTCCGCAGGACCCGGCAGGCCGGGCGCGGCGGCGAGCCGGACGGCGGCGAGTGCCCGTACCCGGGGCTCGCGGCCTTCGACGCCGAACAGGCCAGGTGGTTCTTCGGGCGCGACCGGCTGACCGCCGAGCTCCTCCTCCGGCTCGACGAACGACTGGTCACCGGAGGGCCGCTGGTGGTGACCGCGCCCTCGGGGGCGGGCAAGTCCTCGCTGTTGCGCGCCGGCCTGCTGCCCGCGGTCCGGCGGGGCGCACTGCCGGTCGCGGGCTCGGCCGTCTGGCCCCAGGTGCTGATCACCCCGACGGCGCAGCCCTTGGCCGCCTTGGCCGCGGGCCTGGCCGAGCACACCGGCCTGAGCGTCGGGGAGCCCGAAGACGCGGGCAGCACGGCGGGGACGGGCCGGTTCGTGGTGGTGGTCGACCAGCTGGAGGAACTGTTCGCCCCCGGGGTCGGCGAACGGGAACAGCACCGGTTTCTCGACCTGCTCGCCCAACTCGCCGGGACCGGCCCCGGCGGACAGCGCCCGCGCGCGGTGGTCGTGTACGGGCTGCGGTCGGACTTCTACGGTTCTTGCGCCGGCTTTCCGCAGCTGCGCGAGGCCCTGCGACAGGGACAGCAGCTGGTCGGGCCGATGACCCGCGCGGAGCTGCGGGAGGCGATCGTCTTCCCGGCGCGAGACGTGGGCCTGGAAGTGGAGCCGGGCCTGGTCGAGCTCCTGCTGCGCGACCTCGGCGCCGACGACCCTGGAGTTGCCGCGGGCGGAAGGGGCACGGGGACGCAGGACGCCGCCGGCTCCGCTGCGGGGGCGGAGGACGGACGTGCGCAGGACGCGGGAGCCGAGGACGGCGGTGCGTACGAGGTCGGGCGGCTGCCTTACCTCGCCCATGCCCTGCGCGCCTGCTGGCAGCAGCGGCACGGCCACACCCTCACCGTGGACGGCTATCGGGCCACCGGCGGCATCCACCAGGCCATCGCCACCACAGCCGAAAGGATCTTCGGCGCGCTCGACCCGGCCGGGCAGAAGGCCGCCCGCGCGCTGTTCCTGCGGCTGGTACGGATCGGGGACGCCATCCAGGACACCCGGCGCACGATCACCCGTACCGAACTGACAGGCATCGGTGACGACCCCGCAGCCGTCACAGCGACCATCGACGCGTTCACTCGAGGCCGGTTGCTGACGCAACGGCAGGACACCGTCGAGATCAGCCACGAGGCCCTGCTGCGCGCCTGGCCCCGGCTGCACCGGTGGATCGACACCGACCGGACCGGCCTGCTGATCCGCCAGCAGCTCGAACAGGCGGCGCGCGAATGGGCCGACAACCGTCATGACCCGGGCTTGCTCTACCGGGGCCTGCGCCTGCAGACGGCCCGTGACTGGGCGAACCGTCCGGATCACGACCGGCCGAGCGAGACCGCGTCCGCCTTCCTCGCCGCGTCCGGCCGCAACGCCCGGCGCTCGGTCCGGATCCGGCGCTCGGTGATCATCGGGCTGGCGACGCTGGCCGCCCTCACCTCCACCGCGGCGATCGTGGCCCTGCAACAACGCTCCACCGCACGGGAACAACAGCGGGTCGCGGCGAGTCGACAGCTGATGGCCCAGGCCGAGGCGGCGTTGCAGACCGATCCACGGACCGCGCTGAGACTCGACATCGCCGCTCATCGGCTGCACGCCGACGCCGACACGTACGGCTCGTTGGAGAAGGCGATCAGCACCACCCCGTACGCCGGGCAACTCACCGGCCTCGCCAGCCCGGTGACCTCGGTGGCCTATCCCCCCGGCGGCCGCTATCTGGCGGCCGGCTTCGAGCGGGGCGGCATCATGCTGTGGGACGTGAGCGACCCGCTGCGCCCCCGTCAGCTCGGTAAGGCGATCGGCCTCCCGAACGCCCGCGGCGTCGAGACGTTGGGCTTCTCGAAGGGCGAGAGCCGACTCGTCGCGGCGGACGCCGACGGGGGCCTCGCCGTATGGGATCTGACCGATCCACGGCATCCGCGGCTCATGGGCACGCCGCTGCGGGGTGTGGAGGAGAGCGACACGAGAACCTGGCTGTCGCCGGACGGCACCGTACTGGCCAGGTCGAGCAAGGCCGCCCCGGGGCTTCAGCTCCTGGACGTGACCGACCCCGCCCGGATCCGGCCGTTCGGACCGCCGACCGCCGTCACCCGCGGGCGGGTTCAAGCCGTCGCCTTCTCGTCCGACGGCAGCAGGATCGCCGCGTCCGGCCCCCACACCTGGGAAGGCCCGGTGACCTTGTGGGACATCCGGCAGCGCCGGGCGCCGCGGCAGCTCGGTCGGATCGAGCCCGCTCAGCGCGACTATGTGGATTCGCTCGCCCTCTCCGCCGACGGCAGGACGCTCGCACTGGGCGGAGCCCTTCTCGGCACCGTCCTGTGGGACGTCGCCGACCCGGCTCACCCGAAACCGTCCCGTGCCCTGACCCGGGTGACGGCCGGCGCGGGTGTCACCTTCTCACCGCGCGGATCCACCCTGGCGGCCATCGGGTACGGGGACGCCGGGCTGATGCTCTGGGACGTCACCTCCGTCGACGCCCCACGATCGACCGACCAGCTGACGGCCGGCCAGCCGGACTCCACCATGGCGTTCTCCCCGGACGGACTGAGGGCCGCCAGCGGAAGCACCGACGGCATCATCACCCTCTGGAACCTGCCGCGCGCCGGCCACCCGCGCCCCTTCGGTTCTCCCCTCGTCGGCCACACGGGGCCGTACAACAGAATCGACGCCCTGGCCATGTCCGAAGACGGCACCCTGCTGGCCACCGGCGCCTCGGACCACACGGTCGTCCTGTGGGACACCACCGATCCCGCCCGGCCGCGCAGACTCGCGACGCTCCCGGCTCTCACCGGGCACACCGACGAAGACGTCCATGCGGTTGCCTTCGCCCCCGACGGCAGGACCCTGGCCACCGGCGGCAGAGCTCCGGACGACGCCCTCGGAAAGGCGACGGTCGTCCTTTGGGATCTGTCCGACCGCAAGCACCCCCGGCGGCTGGGTTCCCCGCTCACCGGCTCGGTCTTCGGCGTGGAAGGCATGGTGTTCTCGGCCGACGGCAAGAGCCTCATCGCGTACGGGGGCATCGATACGACGATCTGGGACGTCGGGGACGCCGCCAGGCCGCGTCGTCGCGCGGAAGTGCTCCACGATGAGAACACGCTGGGCGTCTGGCGGGTCCATGACGGGCGCGTCCTGGCGCTCGTGGCCGGCTCCGGCAGTCCGACGGTGACGCGCAGTCCCGTCCCTGAACCGACGATCTCGATCACGTACTCGGACAGTGGAGGCGTGCTGATCGAGGGCAACAGCACCAGCACGCCGGACGTCGGGCCGGGAGATCCGAACGGCGCACGGCTGTGGGACATCTCCGACCCCGGCCACCCGCGCCGACTCGGACAGGCGCTGACCGGCCATGCCCACGAGGTGGCCGGTGCGGCGATGTCCCCGGCAGGCGATCTGCTGGCGACCAGCGACCGCGCGGGTGCCGTCATCCTCTGGGACCTGAAGGATCCCGCCCACGCCCGGCGCCTCGGCGATCCGCTCGTCCCGCACGGCAACGGCACTCCCAGCGTGGCGTTCGCCCCCTCGGCTGCCGTCATGGCGACCGGTGGGAGCGACGGAGACGTCCTCCTGTGGGATCTCGGCAACCCCGCCCGGCCCCGACAGCTGAGCACCGCCCTCTCCGCCGAGCTGGACGGCATCACGGAGGTGGTGTTCTCGTCCGACGGCCGGATCCTGGCCACCGCCGACTCCGTCGGTGAGGTCGCCCTGTGGGACCTCCGCCCGGCCTACGCCCTGCGCGGCAGCCTCGACAGGACCGCCTGTCTGGTCGCCGGTGGAGGCCTGACCCGCGAAGAGTGGGTCCGCTATCTGCCGGGCACCGGCTACCGGATCACCTGCCCCCGCTGAACCACCGCCCGCGGGAGCGGCGACCGAACCAAGATCGCCACCGATCATCTTCAGGCAACGCGAAGCGGGCCGAGGACGCTGGACTGTACGCGCGGCTGCAGGCCCGCGGAATCGCCGGGCCTGAGTTCGAGATGCTCCGGGACCGGCTCTTTCTCTATGGGTGGCGGGTCCTGCGCCGCTGGATGCGGGACGAGACGATCATGGTGAAGTGCCGGGAGAACAGGGTGTTCTTCCCGGCGCCGTATACAGGGGCATGACCCAGATACGCCAGAAACCCGCCACGGGATGATCTTGTAGACCGGAGGGCTCGCTACAGGGTGTTGCTCGCGAGGGCGGCGACGCGTTTCTCGTACTCGCGGCGCGCCTTGCGTTGAGCTGGGATCGCTGAGGCGCCCGAAGTGCCGTCGAGGGACTGGCAGCGGATGAGGAGCCGGCGGTGGACCGCGGGGGTGGCGCTGACGCGCAGGGTGTAGCCCTGGCCGCGTCGTACGGCCCCTTGGTCGAGTGCGACGTGCTCGGCAGGTTCCAGGTCGGCGGCCCGGAGGTAGTCGGCGACCTTGCCGGGCATGTCGAGGACGACCGACAGCTCCGGGGCCGGGGCGCTTGATTCTGCGGCCGTGTAGTGGGGCAGGAGATCGGCGACGGCGGTGCGGATGGCGCCGCGGCTGACGCCGTGATCGCGGGCGAGAGCGGCGATGGAGCGGCCCTCCAGGCACGCGGTGCGCACGGCGTCGGTCTCGTCGGCCGGGACGGCCGGGCGGCGCCCGCCCTTGTTGCGCTTGGCCTCGGCGGCCCACAGTCCGTCGTAGGTGAGCTCGCGCTGGAGGTCGCGCTGGAGTTCGCCGACGGCGGCGAAGGTCTGCACCATGAACTTGACGGTGGGCAGCAGTTCGGCAGTGCGGGGGTGGCGGGCAGTGAGGTCCATGGCGGAGAACGCGCCGTCGTGGATGCGCAGCGTGACTTGGTCGCGGTGGAGGACGTCGAGCACGTCGAGGATGTGCCCGGTGCCGCGTACGAGGCGGAACATCTCGGAGATGTGCACGGTGTCGCCCGGCCGGGCGTAGGCGAGCAGTTCCCCGAACTTCGGCCGCTCAAGGGGGTGGAGGCGCCTGGAGGTGCCGGCCTGTTCCTCGAAGACGACCAGGTCTTCGATCCCGGCCTCGGTTAGGACGAGGTTTTGCCGGTCGGTTGACTGCTGGTCCGTCGACGCCCGTTTGTAGACCAGGTTGGCCATGCCGTTCCCCGATCTCGGTGGTCACATTCGACCCTGGCTGTCAGCAAACCCTGTCATCATCCGCCATCGGATCTGATTGGATCGGCGCCGCCGTCGGGCCCCGGGAAGTCTGGGTTCATTGGACGCCCGGCGAGCCTGTCGTCATTCCTTCCTTTGCCGACACCGGCCTTCAGGGGATGGAACACGCGTCGGGGCCTGCGTCGCCGTTAGGGCACGCGATCTTCGTACGAGTGCGGCGGGTTCTTCGGCGCTGTTACCCTGCGGTCCATGATCAAGGGCGATTTGGCAGGTCGAATAGGCCGGATGGCGGGGGACAGTGGGCCGGAGCGCGTTCTGGTCGCCGCCAGTTTCGTCAACCGGGTCGGCAATGGTCTGTTCAACGCGGCGTCGGCGCTGTATTTCACCTTGGTCGTGGGCCTGCCTGCGGTGCAGGTCGGCGCCGCGCTCACCATCGCCGGAGTGATCGGCTTGTGCGCGGGGATACCTGGGGGTCATCTCGCTGACCGGCGCGGCGCACGCGTGATCATGATGCTGGCCCTCGCGGTCCAGGCGGTATCGATGGCGGCCCTCGTCCTCGTCGAGAGCTGGGCCGCGCTCACGATCATCGCGACGGTCGACCAGATCGCCGCGGCGGTCGGAGGGGCGGCGTGGGGGGCTCTGGTGGCCCGGGTCGGGGGTGAGCGACCGGCCATGTTCCGGGCGAAGCTGCGCACCTTCGTCAACCTGGGCGTCATCCTGGGAACGGTGGGTGCCGGGCTGGCGCTGGCCGCGGACACCCGTGGCGCCTATGTCACGCTGATTCTCGGCAACGCGGCGAGCTTCGCTCTGTGCGCGGTGCTTCTGATTATGCTGCCCCGCTATCCGGTGCTGGCCGCGCCGCCGCGGCAGCGGCGCTGGCTGGTCTTCGCGGATCGTCCGTTCCTGACGTTCACCGCCCTCTACGGGGCCATGGGGCTGCAGTACCCGGTGGTCTCCCTGGTCCTGCCGATCTGGATCTCCGAGCACACCGAAACGCCGCGTTGGACGGTGGCCGCGCTGTTCGCAGTCAATTCCGCCTTCTGCGTACTGATGCAGACCAGGATCGGCTCCCGTATCGAGACCCCGTACGACGGCGGCAGGGCGTTTCGGACTGCGGGGCTGCTCTTCCTCGTCAGCTGTCCGATGATGGCGCTGGCGGCGTACGCCCCTGTCTGGGCGGCAGCAGGACTGATCCTGGCGGCGATCTTCGTCCATAGCCTGGGAGAGGTCTGGGAGTCCTCGGCGTGCTTCGCCCTGGGTTTCGGTCTTGCCCCCGACCATGCCCAGGGTCAGTACCAAGGTGTCCTCGGCCTCGGCTTCAACGCGGGCCAGGCTCTTGCCCCCGCGATCCTCACCACGGTGGTACTCGGCCTCGGCACGGCGGGCTGGCTGCTGCTGGCGTTGTTCTTCGCGACGCTGGGCGCTGCTGGCCCATCTCTTGCCCGCTGGGGCATGCGGACCCGGCCGCAGCCGGGCGTTGCTGCGGAAGCGACGAGATGACCAGGGAGTAGGTGCCAGGAGCCTTCCGCGTGGCATGGAACAGCGTGTGTGCATCGCGTGGCCGCTGGAGCAGCGACATGACATGGGTGGTCAGGCCGCCTGACCGTAGCCGTCCGGTGCTGTCGGGGGTCACCGCGCAGCGGGCTGAAGTCGACGTCCAGATACGGGTCATACGCCTCGGGCACGAGGCCGAGCTCATGGGTGGAGTACTCGCCGAAGCGGCGGACGTGCTCGTTCAGGTACGGCGAGATAGGGGCCAAGCCCTAGGGGTCGATGACGTATCCCTCCTCCTGGAGCTTGCGCACGATCTCGGCGATGCCCAGGGCGTTGTGGAAGATCACCGCGTTCGTGAGCAGCGCGTTGAATTGCGCGGTCTTCTCCTGCTCGACAGGGTCGTTGTCGGTGATGACGCCGCCGTTGCCGAGGCCGATCCACTGGGAGAAGCCGTTGAACGCCTCGACCTTGTTCGTCGCGGCGGTCACCCGCCGGCGCAGCGGGGCGTCCGAGAGGTAGCGCAGCAGCTGGACGGCGCGGATGACGCGGCCGACTTCGCGGAACGCGGTGTAGGTGGCGTTCTTGCGGGAGCCGGTCCCCCTCGCCAGTTGCCGTACTTCTCGGGGAGGTAGACCCACTGCGATCCAGGCAGGAACTTTCAGGCGATCGCGTCACAATGGTCCCTCCATTGGCCACCCCGCCGCAGTGTCCGATCTGGGAGTAGCGGCTCGACTCGCGCTCACTGCGCGCCGGTCAACGGCACGCATGAACAACGACCGGCGGGGCTGGTCGGAACGGTGCTGCTCGTCAAGCGATCGGCCGGGTGCGGAGCCGCCGCACGTCCCGCACGAGCGTGTACAAGGCGCTGAGGAAGATCCCAACTCCGGCCACGAGCCAGAGGACCGACGCCCCAGAGCGGTACTCGCGAACGGCAACAACGAGCAGCATGACGCTGACAAGAGCACCGAAGGCCGAGATCAGAGCGCTGATGCGGTTAGTCACACCGACATCATCGACGACAACCTCGGCCATTGGAAGTGATCCAAACGAACCGGCCTAGGCCGTGTGTCGAAAGTGGATCTTGAGCGTTGGATGATCACGGTTCATGGGGCGGGGAGATCTCACGGACGAAGAGTGGGCGGTGCTGGAGCCGTTGTTGCCGAAGGGGAGGAAGCCGGGGCGGCCGCCCGTCTGGCCTCGGCGACGACTGATCGACGGCATACGGTTCAGGGTCCGGACCGGTGTTCCGTGGCGGGACGTGCCCGTCGAGTACGGACCGTGGGGTCGGATCTATGACCTGTTCCGCCGGTGGCAGCGGGACGGCATCTGGCACAGAATCTTCACGCGGCTCCAGTCTCTGGCGGACGCGAAGGGTGCGATCACGTGGGACCTGAGCGTCGACTCCACGGTGTGCCGCGCTCATCAGCATGCGGCCGGGGCCCGCAAGCAGGGTGATCTGCACAGGGAACCGCCGGGCGGTGTGTTCACCGAGCCCGGAGATCACGGACTGGGACGCTCGCGCGGCGGGTTCACCACCAAGTTGCACCTGGCCGTCGAGCAAGGTCAGCGGCCCATGTCGATCGTGATTACGGCCGGGCAGTGCGGGGACTCGCCGCAGTTCGAACCCGTGCTGGAGAAGGTCCGCGTGCCCCGCATCGGGCCGGGTCGGCCACGCGTCCGCCCCAACCGAGTCCGCGCGGACAAGGCGTACGCCTCCCGTAGAAACCGCACCTACCTGCGCCGCCGCGGAATCCGCTGCACCATCCCCGACAAGGCCGACCAGGCACGCAACCGCCAGAAGCTCGGCTCCTGCGGCGGCCGACCACCGCACTTCGACCCGGCCGACTACCGCGAGCGCCACGCGGTCGAGTGCGGGATCAACCGGCTCAAGAGGCACCGGGCCGTGGCCACCCGCTACGACAAGCTCGCGGTCCGCTATGAGGCCACTGTCCTCGTAGCGGCCATCAACGAGTGGCTGTGATCAGCACGTGTCCCTAGAGCTCGTAGTCCTGGGCCAGCTCTTCCCAGCGAATGCTGCGAAGAGCAAGATCAGCGTTCTCGCCCGACGGGACATCCGGGGTGGCCTGGAACCAGGCCACGATGAGAGCTGAGCGGTGCAGCACTGCGTCGAGTTCAGGATCGACCGCTGTAGAGCCGAAAACACCGATGCAAGCCACGGAAGGCAGCACCTCAACGGGGCCGAAGGCGCCGGCGGTCTGGTCCGGGTACTCGCGGGAGGGCGGAACGAGATGAACTGGCGCGAAGGAGAACGCATGCTCGGCCTGTCGCAGGAGGCCGCTGACCTTCATGTCGTTGATGCGCTGGCACGGATAGCCCTCCAGCATCCCCCCATAGGTCGTAGACATCCGCAGCTCGGTGAGTTCGATCGAACGACCGGACGAGAGGGCTATGTGGCTCAGCGACATGCCGACACCCTATGCGCATGATCCGCTTCCGATACACGCCCTAGACCCAATTCGCCCAGCCGAAGGTGAAGAGACAGGCGCGGCGACCTGCGTCCAGCCCCCGGACTCCCCGAAGGAGCATCACCACCAAAACAACAAGGAACAGAGCGGCAAAGGATCCAGCCACGAGGGCTCCGGTGATGGGCCCCGCGAACATGCCCACAACCGCACTCGCCACGATGACGATTCCAGGGCCGAGGTGCGCGACAGGCAGGTCGGCCCTGATCGCCTCTCGCAGAGCCTTGCGCTCCGCCTGCGTATCAGGGGCATAACGCTCGCGGGCCGCCACCGGATCAGCGGCGGGCCCCTCAGGCCACGGTTCCATCATCCCCGCCGATTCCGTTCGACGGAGCCTATCGCCTGGGTTACTTCTCATACGGAGATTGTCTGGATGTACCAGCACGTCGTCGGCCGCGGCATGGAGGCCGAACTCCTCGGTGAGGCCGAGCGCTCCGGGCTGCGGGTGAGCCGTTTGGGAGGACGGGTTTCTGCGCTCCCGTCCCATGCCGATCTCGGCCACGCCTGTCTCCTGGAAGGCGGCCGCTTCGCCGGCGCACAGGAACCGGGCGGGGCCCGGGGGCGGGGGAGTGGCGGGGCGGCGGGGAGCGCGCTGAAGCGCTCCAGGCGTAGGCCTGGACCGACCGCACCGCCCGTCACGCCTTCTACCGGTCACCGGGCCGCCCGAACGGACGAGGCGCATCGGACAGGACACTGTTCGAGCCTTTGGTGCCGGCGGGCTGGGCCAGACCGGCCTCGTGCACAGCGGGGAGCTACCGCCCGGAGCGTCACCCGTTCAGCGTCGTTCGGTCGTCTCCTGCTCACCGGCCGGCGCTACCGGGTGGACGTCTTGAACGCGCGCGGACAGCGGAGCCACAGCCGTCCGCTGGACAACCCGATCATCGAAGTGGGACCGGCGCGCGGTGGACGTGACGTCCACCATCATCGAGTGCGTGTTCGCGCCCTCGGGTGCGCCCGTGCAGAACGACATCGCCCCAGCCATCCAGATCGCGGGCGCCACGGGATCGGGTTCGCTCCAGTTGCGTCTGTACCCGCGCGGCGTCGCCTGTTCCGTCGGCGCGGGCCGCTACCCGTACCAGTACCGCGTCGACATGACACCGGTCTCGGGGCCGCTGCCTGCGTCGGACGTCCGCACGCTCAGCCTCGACTTCGGGCCCGTCAGCCGTATCAACTACGACGGAACCGGCGGATCGGACCTCTTCGTCATCACGCAAGGCGGACCCGGAACGGTCCGGCCCACCTCCGTCACCCAGCGGGAGAACCGCCTCACCATCGCCTTCGGCGCCCCCGGTGTCGCGGCCGGCAACAGCAGCCTCACCATCGGCCTCACATCGGACCATCCCACGAGCGACACCACCGCGCAGGTCACCGACGGGGCCGGGAACACCCACACCATCGCCACCCGCGCCCCGGCGTTACCGTCCGGGGCGAGGGGAAAGACCCCGGCCGGTTAGTCGCAGTGCTCACGAGGAGCGCGTCGGCGACCCCTCCGCGTGCAGGGAGCAGTCGTCCTCGATGAACACGCCGTTGTCGAGACCGAGACGACCCCCGCAGGGTCGGGGAGTAACAGTAGAGGCCACCCTAGGTGGGCACGGCCTTGGGGCCGCCCGTACGGGCGCGGGGAGCAGGCTCTGTGACCTGTAATTCTGGAGCACACACGGCCACGGTTGAACCGCTTTCACCGAAACCGGCAAACCGCTCAACGCCGCCTTCCCCAGCCCTGCCCGCCCTACCAGGGGCTGTCCGGGCGATCTTTAAAGGGCAGTGGTGTCCGACGGTCCTGCATCTTCTTGTCGAAGATCTCGTCGAGTGAGGCAGAAGGGCGGCATGGACACGGCCGTGCTTCAGCACCTGCTGAACGAGGTCCGGTCACGCTGTCGTGCACCACAGAAACACCAAGCACATGCGCGACTACGAGGTCATCGTGCACGCGAGAGCCGACCCTCGTACCGGCATCGCACCACCCCGCCCGCGGTATCCCCGGCCCTCGCCTCCTCGGTTCGGCCGCGTCTCGACGGCGGGCCAGGAAGAAGCCCTTTCGCTCGAGTTCGCCGATGCCGTGCGTGACCGGCGCCGACCGGTGCGCACCCCGAGCACCGTCGCCGCCCTCACCGCAGCCGCCGTCCTGAGCAGCCGTACGGCCCGCAACGCGCAGGCCCCCAGAGCGGTTTGAGTAGCGCTACTCAAGCGTCGGGGCTGCCCTGCCGCACGATGAAACCCTCGTCGAAACGGCGCAACCGATCCGCCCAGGAGGAATCAATCATGCGAGACGGCCGTCCCCGCAAACTCGTCCGGCTCATGTTCGCCAACCCCGCCTCGCTGGTCTACCTCGGTCTGGTGGCCGTAGCGGCGCTCCCCGTGGTGTTCGCCTCGACTAGCGCGGACCCCAGCTTCGCAGCCGTCTGGATCCTTCTGATCACCGAACCCACCAGCATGCTTCTGCTCCTCCCTGACTTCACGAACGGCGACTCGGCCCTGGCGACCGGGTACTTCCTCGCGGCGCTGGCCCTCTCCGCGCTGCTCAACTCCTTCCTCCTCGGCCTCGTCTACCGGGGGCTGCGGGGAAACCCTGCGCAGCGGGCCCGCACCACCCCGTGAAAGCCCTCCCCCCCCGATGCCACAAAACGCCACGCTGCCCGCCCCACCGGGAGCAAGCGGCGATGTCGAGGCCTGCTCGATGGAGCGGCGGATCATCCCCCGCGGGTGCGGGGAACAGGGAGCAGGTCCTGGAGGCGTGAGACCGGCACGAGGTAAAGGGGACCATCCCCGCGGGTGCAGGGTGCAGGGAGCAGGCGTGGAACCCCACGCGGGCTGGCTGGTTGACGGGACCGTTCCCGCGGACGCTCCGCTCGGCCCTGATCAGGCCGCCGCTCGCCTTCGACTCGGGCGAGTGATCCGACGGTCCGGAACTGGTTGCGACCTGACCACGGCGGCCCCGTGCCCCGAGCCCTTCGAGGCTCGGGGCGCGGGGCCGCCGTCATGAACGGGCCCGTCGTCGTGAACGGGCCCGGTTCCCTGTCGTGGGACCGCACAATGGGATGGCCCCGATGGTCCGTTGTCAGGAGCCCCGTGTCGATCTTCGAGTCGTTAGGCGTCCCGCTGCTCACGGTCGCGGTCACCCTGGGCGGCGGATGGCTCGTGACCACCCGCGTCACGGACCACTGGGATCAGATCAGGAAGAACCGCGACATGGATCAAACCGCGGCGGCCGAATTCCAGCGGCTCTACGGGGAATTCGTCGCGGTCTGGAAGACCTGGAACGCCCTGACGAGTGGTCACACCCCCGTCAGCTCGTCGGAGCATCCCGGATGGGGCTGCCTGGAGCGGGCGACCGCGGCCGAGGGGGCGATCGAGGCCCTCCTGGCGAAGCTGGCCGCCGAGCGCGTGCTGACCAGGACGGAGGTCGACGTGCTCGGTGGTGTCCGCCAGGCGTTCAAGGCCGTGCGGCGGGCGATCCAGCGGGGTGAGCCGCTCGACTGGTGGTCCTCGGAGATCCAGCCGTACGTGGCCTTCAAGTCCCTGTCCTCGGCGGTGTCCGTCCTGCTGGGCACCGCGGCGAGGACCAGGGGCCGTCCGAGCGCCGCAATGGCCGCCGACGCCTTCAGGGAGATCACCCACAACCGTCACGAGGTCGCGTGGATCGAGACGGCCCAGGGCATTTCCCTGGGAGTCCGGCCGAGTTGACACCTGTCCGGCCCGCTTCGTCAGGAGATCCACGTGACGACGGCGTCTCCGGCATGGGCGCCGCGGTCATGAGCGTCACCGAACAGTCGTAGCGCGCCTCCACGTACTTGAGGGCCTGCTCGTCCCGTGTCCGGATCACGTCCGGTTTGACCCCTGCCTAGAACAGCTCCTGGCGGGCCGCCGTCCCGGGCAGGGTCGTGGCGGCCATCCGGCCAGTCCTTCGGCCGCAGCCCGGACCTGTGTCCGACTTGCCGGTCGACGTGGTGTTCGGTGAGCAGGAGGTGGCGGGCCCCCGGACTGGGGCACGCCCCGCCCCGCTGCCTCTCACCGAGAAAGGCCGGCGCTCTCCACTCGCTGCGTCAGCGAAGCAGGCGGCCCCGGTCTGACCGGCGCGGCGTGGTCGACGACGGCGCTGCCCCACGGCTGTTGCGTGGGGCAGCGCCCTCGTCTCCGGCACCTCTGCCTCGGCGGCCGGGCGGCTCGCGGTAGCACCGGCGGCGCCGGTCCGGGTGGTCGACGCCGTTGTCGTACCAGGGCGCGCCGCGCTGAGCCGGGGCAGGGTGTTCACCCGGACGGACCGCGACGGCGATGCCCTTCCCGTCGCCGGCAAGCGCCCGGAGGCGGTTGTCGAGCAGATACTCTTCCCTTCCCACCAAGGCGACGTGCAGCCGCGGGAAGGTCGTAGAGCGGGTGGAGCGGTGGCACTGCCAGGACGGGGGAGGTGCCGCCGGGCTTCACGGCGCGCCACCCGAAGGATGGCGTGCGGTACGGGCGGCCCGTGTCGTCGTCCGGGTATGACAACGCAGGCCGCTACAGGCGCCGAGGCGGACCCCGGCCGCAGGTTCCGTGCCGCGCGGCTGCGGCCCCTTCCCCGTGAGACCGCGTACGTGCAGGAAACACCGACGTGTCCCTGCTCTGGGAAGAGATGGTCATCGACCCGCCGCACTCTGCGGAGCGGCGTCCTCGGGGCGCAATGACCACTTCGCGACCTGTTACGACGAGATGATCACCCCGGGGTGCGTTCCGCCCCGGTGTGCACGCTGGAGCCAGGCCACGAGGGTGCTCACGCCGCAGAGGTCGGGTTCGGTGACGACGGCATGTGTGACCAGGACATGTGGCTGTTCTGGCGAGCCGGAGTCCCAACCTACGGCCGGCGGCGGCGATGAGCGCGTCGAGGGCTGCCTACTCCGGGCCGGGACCGCGCAGCGGATCGGAGTGACCGCAGTCCCGGCAGCGCACGGTCTCCGGGAGCGTCTCGAACCGTATGCCGGGATGCCGAAGGAGCCGTCTATGCGGAAGCCTCCGCAGCCCTGGCACGGTGTGGCGTGGAAGGGCTTGTCGCAGCGGCACGTGCCTTCCGCGCCGGTCGGGCCGAGGCGGGTAACTCGGGTGCCCGCGCCGCCCCATCGCACGCAGAATGCTTCTTGGGTCTTCATGGTTCCCCGGGCTCGTGGCGTACCGGGCGATTCAGGGCCAGCGGCGGAACAGATCGCGTAGCTTGCCCGGCTGCTGGTCGTGATCCTGTTCCAGCGGCGAGGCGGCCTGGAGGCGGGCGGCTTTGGCGGCGGCTTCCTCGCGGCCGGCGCCGGCACCGGTGTAGAGGCCGGACGGACAAAGAGGCGGCCGCCCGAAGTTCCTGGGGGGCCGTCCCTTGTTGTGCCGGGCGGCTCGAGCCGGGGTGGAGGAGAGGAGGCAAGTACGGGGTGATCGATGCGGTGGTGCTCGATCTCAACGCCGTACCGGCCGCCCACACCTCTCAGACCTGGAGCCCGATTGCCTCGGCAATCGCAACACTGCTTTTCCGGACCAGCGAAACGATCAAGAGGGTGAGCTCATGGTGTCTGAGCACTCCAGTCGGTCATTGCGCTCCGGTGGGCCGACATGACGCTCAGCGGCGTGGTGCGGCGATGGGCTGGCACCATGTCGACCGGGTGTCGGTCGTCCGGCGGGACTGTCGGCGATGCATAGGCGATCTGTCGGTGGCCGCTGGAACTGTGGATGTCGAGTTGCCCGAGGGAGCAACCGCAATCGCTGTCAACAGCAAGGGAGCCCCGTCACCATGTCGTCCGCCCCGTCCTGGAATGTCCGACGACTGCCGGAGGCCGATGGCCGCGTCTTCCTGGTCACCGGCGGTAACGCCGGCATCGGGTACTTCATCGCCGAGCAGTTGTCGGCAACCGGAGCCACCGTCGTACTCGGCAGCCGGAGTCCCGCCAGGGCCGAGGTCGCCACGGCCTCGATCCGTGCGCGTGTCCCCGGTGCACAGGTGCGGACCGTACGGCTGGACCTCGCCGACCTCCCGTCGCTCGAAACAGCGGTGGAATCACTGGAGGTCGAGCGCCTTGACGCGGTGGTCCACAACGCCGGCGTCGCGCTCGACGACCCGCCGCGCAGGGAGACCGGGGACGGTCACGAGCTCATGTTCGGCACGAACCACCTGGGACACTTCGTCCTGACCCAATGGCTGATGCCACTGCTGTCGGCTGCGCCGGCGGCCCGCGTGGTGACCATGGGTAGCTTCGCGGCGAAGTCCGAACGCCTCGACCTGGACGACCTGCAGTCCCGGAAGGACTACCGGCCCAAGCGCACGTACGGACGCTCCAAACTGGCACAGATGTACTTCGGCCTCGAACTCGATCGCCGCCTTCGCGCCGCCGGCAGCACGGTGGCGAGCGTGGTGGTCCATCCCGGCGGCGCACTGGACTCCCTCACCCCGTCGCGGCCACCGGTCCATGTGCGAACCAACGGCGCACGGCTGAGCGCCGTACCTGCGGCCCTCCTCGTCCAGGGCAAACACGCCGGCGCATGGCCCGCGGTCCGGGCGGTACTCGACCCGGCCGTGCGCGGAGGCCAGCTGTGGGGACCTCACATCTTCGGCCTGCGCGGCCGGCCTCGACGTGAAGCGGTGTGGAACCACCTGGCCGACCGCTCCGTCGCGGCACGGCTGTGGGATGCAAGCTGCGAGCTGACCGGCGCCGACCTCAGCACCACGTAACTCGGACACGCCCGAGGTGGCCGACAGGTCGTCGAACAGGCCGCGGGCGTCAGCCGGGCCGCGAAGCCGCTCCCGCCCGGCATGTCGCCCGGTAGTCCGGTCAACGACCCGGTGCCGGCCTCCCTGGCACGCGGTCGTGAGCCGGATTGGACGGCCCACCGGCATCTCATCGGCCAGGACGCGCAGCTGGACAGCGGTCCGGTGGACCAGCGGCAGTTTCAGAGGGACACCTACGCTGTTCTGCCGGCGGCAGAACGCCGGCCGGACCGGACACGACGATCACTAAAGTCCAGTCTCATGACGACGATTACGGCGCGTACGGTCGAGTACCCGGCCGACGGTTTGACGATGATCGGGCACCTCGCGCTCCCGGCCGGTGTCGACCGCAGACCCGCGGTGCTGCTCGGACCAGAGGGCATGGGGCTCAGCGACGTTGAGCGCGGCCGGGCCGATGCTCTCGCCGAGCTGGGATATGTGGCGCTGGCCTTCGACCTTCACGGCGGGCGCTATTTGGGTGACCCCGAGGAGATGTTGGCCCGTTGCATGCCGCTGCTCGCTGATCCCGACCGGATGCGGGGCATCGGCCACGCGGCGCTCGACGAGTTGCGCGCCGAACCGCGGACCGACCCCGACCGGATCGCCGCCATCGGCTACGGCACCGGGGGCGCCATCGCGCTGGAACTCGGGCGAGACGGCGTCGACCTGCGCGCGATCGGGACAGTCAACGCAACTACCACGGGCCGACCGGGCGAGGCAGCGCGCATCCGCTGCCCGGTGTGGGCCGGAGTCGGATCGGAAGACCCGATCATGCCGCCCGCGCAACGAAACGCGTTCACCGCTGAGATGCAGGCCGCGGGCGTCGACTGGCGCCTCGCGATCTATGGCGGCGCCTTGCACGCCTTCCACCATCCGCCGGTCGACCACCCCGTGGTCCCCGGTGTCGGCTACCACCCACAGCACGCACAGCGAGCCTGGCGCGACGTCGTCGACCTGCTCGCCGAGTGCCTGTCGTGACGGAGGACCTGGGGGGCATGACCCAGGCAAACATGCTAGCGCCAGGATTGGTCAGCGACCAGGAGTTCGGACGGAAACCGCGGGGGCGAGCAGTCAGACTTGTGATCGACGTTCGGGTGGTGGACGAGGCCTTGCGGTGGGAGCCGGTGTGCCTGGACCTGGTCGACGTGAAGCGATTTCGGATCGACGAGAGCCAGGGCTCGCCTGTGGGGGTGCTCTACGATCCCCCGCAGTTCACCCGGTTCGACGGGCTGATGCAGGTCGACCTGTGCGCTGAGCGTTTCGGCAGCCTTCGTCCGAGGAGTGGGCAGGAGGTCTTCGAAGGCTCGGAGCTCGTCTTCGAGGCGGTCGAGGGGACGTGGAGTGTCCTGGAGCCGTGGAGCGTGTGACACCGCGCCCGCGACGAAGCATTGCTATGTGATCGTGGGCTTGGAAGGCCTCTCGACCGGGTTCTTGGGTCGCTTGTTCGGGCGGTAGCTGGGGCCGTTCATGATGACCTGATGGCTTGTGTCGATCAGTCGGTCGAGGAGCGACTCGGCGACGACGGGGTTGGGGAAGAGCCCCCCATGCCGTTCGAAGACCCCACCACCTCCCTCGTGCTCCCCGCACCTACGGGGTGGTCCCCAAGGGGTCTGACCGGTCATCGGCCGGGGCCGCTCCTCCCCGCGCCTGCGGGGATGGTTCCGCCGTGTCGGCGTTCCGGGTGACGGCAAAGCGGTGTCGACCCGGCGTCGGTGTACTTATCTGAGTGCTCCACGCAGTACGGAGAGCACCAGCCTTCGTTTCGTGGGCCCTTGATCCTGGATGGATGAGGCAGGCGTCTGAGATGCTCCACCTTGGGCAATCCGCTGGGGGCAGGAGCGATCCATGGGTGACTGGCTGAGCTTGATCTGGACCGGCTCAACCACGCCGACTGCCTCTGGGCCTTCGCCTCACTATGGGCATCCAGCGGGTCCAACGCCCACTACCGGCGCCGACGCGAGCAGGCGACCGGCGCGCGGCCGCCCAGCGCAACCTCAACCGCGTGATCGGCCAGCTCTACCACTGCCTCCAGCACGGACGACGCTCTGACGAATCAGTTGCCTTCCCCGTGGGGATCGAGGATGCGGCGCAGGCTGCGTAGTCGGTCCCGGAATGAGCCAGGAGGACCTACGGCTCGGGTGGCTAGGCTCCTGAGGCATGAGGAGCAACGAGCCCACCGTGTCGGACCGCTTCATCGGAGAGTTCAGGGAACTCGGGCACGGTCGGCCCGACGGACCCTCGCTGCGTGCTGCCGTACGTGACGAAGGAGACCAGGACGAGCAGTCCCTCACGCGATATCTGGGTGAAGGGACGGTCCTTGCTGCCACCGGGTCCAGCGTTCACGACGTCCTCAACCCGGAACACGAGCTGATCGGCGGACTGTCCTTGCTCACCGACGGTCAGTGGTTCTGGTACTCGGACCTCGCCCACTACGTCGAGCGCTACCACGTCGCCCTCGACGAGCGGTTCATTCAGCATGCCCGAAGCCGGAACTGGACCCCGCCTCAGCTGACCCATGACGAGCTCGTCGAAATCGAAGAGACCTTTTTCGACGACGAAGGCGCTTGACCCCATTGCTCGGGCGGCCCAACTTGACGGCGCAGCAACGTGAGAGGAGATTCTGAGCCGGTATGCCCGCATCGGATGCGGGCTTGAGTGGGCCACGAATCGGAAGATCACGCGGTCCCTTCGGCAGCTTCTACAGTGTCCCGAGGCGAAGAGGCCGGGGGCACGGCGAAGGGTTGACACACCGACGTGGCACAGAACGAGCGGTTGGCTGACCTGAAGCCCGTTCGCCGACGTGAGGCCGCCGCTTTGGCGCTGTGGCGGTGGCGTGCGCCGCTACTCGCGTTCGAAATGGATGCGGACTGGGGCGTCGACCCGCATGTACTGGAGTCGCTGTTCCGACTGGCAACGGAACCTCCTGGGGAACAGTCGAACCACGCTTACGGCCACGCATTCGCCGAGCTGTGCACGGCCCCGATCTTCGAATCCGAAGTCGACCCGGACACAGTCCAGCTCTTCCAATTGGAAATCTTCGGGAGCTTGTGGGCCTTTGGCGAGCTGCTCGACAAGCCAGGCCTGGACGAGGCCAAACGAGTAGTCGGGTTATCGTCCGGCCTGGCGAGCTACCTGGACAGACTCGTCGAGGGCTCGTTCTACTCCCATCCCTCGGAGGAAGCGCACCACCAGTATCTCGCCGACCTGGCAGACCGGACGAGCGGCGAGGGCTACTTCGCCTCACGCAACTTCGTTGTCGAGTCCGCCTGCCACAGCGCCCTCCGGACCTTTCCCGATTCCGATGGGCTGCTCGACTCGTCCGCGGGACGCGAGTTGCTCGAGCTTTGCGAGGACTTCGGCGAAGAACTCGTCGCAACGCTGCGGTGGGTCCGCACGACAGGCCATTAGCGATCACGCATCGAGCCCGGCGGCCGGCGGTTTGCGTTGGTCAAGGACGGCTGTGAGCGGGGCGGCGAGGCTCGGGGCGATCAGTGCGGTTGCCTCGGGGCCTGGGGCGGTGACGGTCTGTTCGTCCAGGGTGGCGAAGATCTCTTCGACCAGGCGCTCGGTCATCCTCGGCGCGTTCGGCCGTTGGGCAGCCACCGGGGTGAACGCCGCCGTCGGCTTCCTGCAGCACCTCATCGCTCTCGGCGCCTGACCCTGGACAAGGCATGGCAGCACCACGTCGGCCAGTGGCTGGCGGGCGGGCCTACTGCCCGCTAGCAGACCCCGGCATGATTCACGCAGGTAGCAGTACGTCGGGGTGGGAAGCGGGGGCTGTTCATGGGTGGGGACTCGGGCGCGAGGACATCGGGCGGGATCGAATACGGACCGCTGCCGCCGCGCTCGGCCTGGGGGCTGCGATGCCAGTTCTATCTGCAGTGGATCTACCTTCCCGTGGGGTTCGCCGTGGTCGCAGTCGCATCGCTCTTCGCCGGTGGCGGCGGGGCACCGCTGTTCGGCAGGGGACCGAAGGGTGTTCCGAAGGATCCGTATGGTGACGGCGTCTTGCTGTCCCGGCGCCAGTACCAGCTGGAACTGAGCGGCACACCCGAGCAGTGGCGGGAGCGTGCAGGCTTCGCCCTGCGGCGGGCCGTCGCGCAAGCTTCTCAGGGTCCTGACGAGACAATCTCGCTTCCCGCCAGTTCCTACCGCGGACTGGGGCTTGAGGGCCTCGATGAGCTGGCCGGTGCGCTGGCGTGGCGTCTCGATCGGGAGCGTCTGCGGTTCGGGTCGGTGGCCCTCAAGCCGGTGTCTGTGCCTCATTGACGCTCTCGAGACCAAGTGGCCACCCAGGGCCGGCTGTGTGCCGCAGGTTCTTCAGCCACCCGGCGTTGATCGCTTCCATGCGCGGGGCCGCGCCGGGAACACCCGGGACAGCCGATGGGGTGGGATCGATCTGGATCCACCGTGGCCTGTGGGAGTGAGGTGTCCGCCGCTGTGGAGCTCGTCTCGTCCCCGCCTCTACGCCGGTGTCCGGCCGCGACGAGGGAGGTCGGACGTGAAGCGGGCTCGAGCCGTGGATCTGGTCGAGGTAATACTCCACACGCTCGACGGCGGCCAGGACTGGCCACTGAACCTGGTACGACAGGTGTGGCTGTTCGCCAGTTTCGCCCGCGGCGTCGGCGAGCCACATGACGTCGACGTCGCCGTCCGCTTCGAATGCGACGAACGAATGACCCAAGTCGTCGTCCAGAACCTGCTCTCCGGCCGCGGGTTGCCGCGTCCAGAACCTGCTCTTCGGACGCGGCAACCCCTACGCGTCGCTGCGCCGCTCCCTCGTGGGCGCCTCCCGCGGGCTGCAGTTTCAGTTCGGCGACTCCACACGAGAGCAGCTCGAGGCCGAGGGCACGAAGATGTTCCCGCTGTGGCAGCAGGGCGACTCTCTCGCCCAGGCCCTGGCCGCACTGCACGCGATCGCTGAGGACCTGAGCGTCGGCCGGGCCGAGCGTGTCGACGTGATTGCCGTGTTCGAGGGCCTTGACCGTCATACTTCCCGCCTCGTGTGGGGGGAGTTGATCGGTTGGCAGCAGCAGGTGCTCTTCACCGTCTCGCGCATCGAGCTGCCGGGCGCGATGCAGGACGCGGCCCGCATCGGGCTGGCGGGCGCGCCGCAGGACGCGGATCTGCTCACCACCCCGGGCATGCGGTGGGCCTTTCGGCGGTGGGTCCAGGGCAGTCCGCTGCGACGCGCGGCGCTGGCGGGCCTGGCCGACATGCAGGGCTTCGGGGTCGAGCTCGACGACGTCGACCTGGCCGGCCGGTGGCTGCCCATCCCGCGGCGCCGCGGGGGGCACCGGAGCGAGCCGCCTGGTGGATCAACTGGAAGTGGAAGGGATACGGGTGCATCCCGTACTGCGTCACCAGCGCGGACGGCCGGCTGGACGTGGTCCAGCCCACCCGCACGCGCCCGCTGAACGCTCTGGTGATTCGGCCCGGGCCCAAGGCGGCAGCCTCTGCCGCTGAGAACCGGCCCGCGCCTGACACCGGGGTCGGAGGGGACCGCCGAGACACGGGCAACACCCTCTTTCGGCCCGCCCGGCATGCTGTTCTGACCCTGCCGCCATCAGCCGGGCGGCCTGTGGCGGGCGGTCGAACCACCAGGGAGGCGACGGTGTTGGATGGCGTCATGGTCAGGCGGAAGCGGGAGAAGAGGAAGCGGCCGTCCTTCGGGATGCCGAAAGGCGTCATCCTGCAGGCGACGCCGGAGGGCTGGCGCTGCAGCGTTTTCACTGTGAACGGCGGAACGCTCTGCGGAGGCCTGATGACGGCCGTGCCGGCCGCCGCCGATCCTGCCCGGGCCCAGATTGCCGCGGCCGCCTGGGTGGTAGGCCTCGCGCACGATTTTCATGGCACCGACGTCGAGGTGACATGGGAACCACTCCGGGAACTGTCGTCCTGGACCGGCCAGGTGACCCCTGCCTCAGGCTGCGGGCAGGCTGCGCACGAATGCCGGTAGTGGTGACGGCGGCACCGACGGGCGCACCGCTTGGCACCGCGCAAGCGGGCTGAAGGCGGACGTTCCCGTGTGGAGGGAGGCTGTCGCATGACGCCGTCGCAGGTCCCGGGACCAGAACCGAGCGAGACGGCCGCCGGGTGCGCCCCTGTGGCCGGCATGAGTTCTCGCAAGGAGAGAGGGAGTGTGTGCTCATGCTCGCTGGATTCGAAGTCGCCCACGCCGACGAGGCACCCAGGACAGAGGCGGCTGAAGGCATCGCGGTCACGACGCTGCAGGACGGCACCGGTGGTGAACCGTCGATGATGCTCGTCGAGTTCGCGCCCGGTGCTACGTTCGGTGAGGAGCTCCACCACACGAAGGAGATCCTCTACGTCCTCGAGGGTGAGTTCCACGACGGCGAGCGCGTTCACCGACGGCGAGCGCGTTCACCCGGCGGGCACCCTGATCACCGCGAAGGAGGGCAGTGCCCACTGGCCGCAGTCCAAGACCGGCTGCCGCGTCGTGGTTCTCTACCCCGATGGCGCGGGCACCTGACTCGCCCATACGGATCAGGCTGACGGTGGCCCGCCGCGAGGACGGTCGCCGCGGTTATGGCTGTGATGGCGACGGCGGCTCGGCGCCGTTGAAGCGCCCCTGCGCAGCCTGGCCCGACCGTCCATCCGCACACCGAAGCCGTCCTGCGGATGCGCGCAGCGGGTTCGGGCGCCGTGTTCGGGCTGGGCGTGTGCGGATTGCGTCGTCGGGGGGCCTCGGCTTTCAGCGCCGAGGCTCCCTGCGGGTGGTGTGGTCACCTGTCGACGGCGTCGGTCACGTGATTCCAGTTGTCCAGGTCTGCGGTGCGGGTCTCCAGGGCGGTGCGCATGCCGGTGGCGCTGGAGGTGCCGAGGGCCAGGCGTAGCGGGGGGTTGGGGCTGTCGACCGCGGTTCGGATGCCTTCGGCGATCCGGGCTGCGGAGGAGAACGCGGATGCGGGCAGTTCGCCGATGCCTTTCTGGACTTCGCGGACGGTCTGGTCGTAGTCGTCGAGGCCGGCGGCGACGTCGAGGTTGGACAGGAAGGGGGTGGCGGTCATTCCGGGCTGGATGATCGTGACCTTGATGCCGAGCGGTGCGACCTCGGCGACCAGTGCGTCCGACAGTCCCTCGACCGCGTACTTGGTCGCGGCCAGCAGTCCCACACCGGGGTGGGCGGACTGCCCGTAGACCGAGGAGCCCTGGAGGATGTGTCCGGATCGCTGGGCGCGGAGTACCGGCAGTGTCGTGCGGAGCACGTTGAGCACTCCGAAGACGTTGGTGTCGAACACGGCGCGGGCTTGCGTGTCGGAGGCTTCCTCGACGGCTCCGAAGAGTCCGTAGCCGGCGTTGTTGGCGACCACGTCGATGCGGCCGAACCGCGAGAGCGTGCGCTCCACCGCTTCCCGGACGGCCTGCTCGTCACGCACGTCTGCCCGGATGAGGAGCAGGCGGTCGCCGTGCGCTTCGGTCAGTTCGTCCAGGGAAGCGGTGTCGCGGGCGATCGCCGAGACGGCATCGCCGCTCTCCAGTACCTGGAGGGTCAGTTCGCGGCCGATGCCGGACGTCGCGCCGGTGATGAGCCATGTGCGGGGGGCGGTCTGCTGGTTTGATGTTCCATCCATGTTGCGACCGTAAGTCGATAGCTCATAACGAGTCAAGCAAGCTGCTGCTGCACGTTGCCCGTTAGATGACTTAGTGCCTCTTCTTGCTGATGTAGGGTGGGGCGATGAGCAGTGCTGCAGCCGGATCTGCGAAACCCAGCCCCCGCACCGCCATGCCGATGGCGGAGACCGTGCTCGCGTTCGTGAACACACGCGCGGACGGAGGCGGCCGGCGAGAACTGTTCGAGGACGGACACTCGTTCGCGGCATGGCTCGCGGAGCACGACGAGTTCGGCGGCGAGACCGTGGCGACCGATGCCGACGCCGCGGCCGCACGCGAGCTGCGTGACGCCCTGGTGACCCTCCTGCTCGCACACTCGGGCGACGAGGAGAGCCTCGGCGAACCGCTCCGGCACGCCGAGCAACACCTGCGGCGCGCAGGTGCGCTCTACCCGCTGGCGACGGTGGTCACAGCCGGTGGTGTCGAGCTGGCGTCGCCGCAGGCAGGGGTGCCGCGTGTGTTCGGGACCGTACTGGCCGCGGTGACGACCTTCGCGCAGACCGGCGACTGGGGACGCATCAAGGCCTGCCGCAACCCCCCGTGCCATTTCGGCTTCTTCGACCGCACACGCAACGGGGCGGGGCTCTACTGCAGTACCGGCTGCGGCTCCCAGGTATCCATGCGCAATTACCGCCGGCGGCAGCGCCGGGAGGGTGAGGTACCGCCCGAGGCGTGAGGCCGCGGCTTCCGCGGGTGGCCCCGTCGAAGCTGTGGCCACCCGCGTCTGCCGACTTCAGCATGAAGACGGCACCACGCCATGAGATTTCCGTCCGGGTGAGGCGGGGGGAGTGGGTCTAGGTGGCGGGGGTTCGTCGCGGCTTGGCGGTACCCGGTGCCCGCCCGCAGGTAGATCGGGTCGGTGTCGTCCGCGGCGGTGGCCACCTTGCGCAAGGAACTGGTGAGGTGGTGGACGGCCGGGTGGCGTGACCGGCTCGTGGGCGTCGGTGAAGCGATGACGCAGGGCGCGGGTGGAGCGCCCGGTGAAGGCCCGTTCCGGTCCGGTTTGCGAACCTTGCAGTCGTGTTGCCAGGCCCACGTGACGCTCACGCTGCCGGCTACCACCAGCGAGGAGCAGTGTGCGATCCGTAGCCCGCCAGACCGGCCTGCCCCGTCCGTGAATCGTGGACGGGGCCAGGGTGTATCCGAGGTCGGTCCCGGTCTCCTCCCTCGGACGCCAGGCGCAAAGTAGGTGCGTGCTTGCTGGTCAGCGGTTCGGCCGACGGTGAGGGAAGAACGCTGTGACCGGCTTCGATGCGCCGGCGCACCGCGTCGACGGCGGCCCGCTCGCCCCGGCCGGGATCGGTGAGCGCTTCTCGGCCCGTGTCGCTGCAGAAGGCGTGGGCGCGACCTGATGACTTCGTTGCCTGCCTGCCTGCCTGCCTGCCTGCCTGCCTGCCGGGCCGGCCGGGCCTGTCGGGTTGTTCGAAGCGTGTGCCGTGTCTGATTAGTCGGGCGGTGGCGGTGGTGGGTTGTCTGGAGGGGTCGGTTTGTCCGGGTGGCGTATGTCGCCGCTGCCGAGCTGGACGCGGGCCCGGATCCGCATCGGTTCGTCGCCGTGCCGGGAGAGCAGGACCAGTTCGTCGATCCGGGCGGTCATGGGGCCGAGGAGGGTCTCGGCCTTGCGGGCGAGGGGGTGCGGGTTGGGGGTACGGCCGAGGGACAGGTGCGGGGTGAAGCCGTGCGAGTGTGATCCGCAGAGCGGGAAGCGGAGCTCGAGGGATTCCCGCAGCCGCGCCCAGGGTTCGTGGTCGGCGGCGGCCGGGTCGAGCCATACGGTGGCGTCCTCGCGGTGTCCGAACCAGTGGACGCCCGCCAGGCGGGCGGTGAACGGCGGCGTCTCGGCGAGCGCCGCGGCGACCAGTGGCAGGGCCCGGGGGAACTCGGCTTCGGGGACGAAACCGAAGAGCACGTTGACGTGCGGCGGCCAGCGGTGGATCTGCCGGTCGTGTTCGCGGCGGATGTGCTGGATCGGCGCCCACAGCCTTGCGGGCGGCAGCCAGGCGATGGCGGTGCGGTTCGTCGGCGGGACGGCGAGGACGTCGCCGGGTGCCGGAGCGGGCACGGGACCGACCTGCCCGACGAGGGTCTCGTCGAGCCGGTCGATGCCGCAGGCGCGGTCCCAGACGACCTGGCCGTCCGCCTCGAAGAACATCACCCGGTGCCAGGGGATCTCCCCGCCCGGTACGAAGTCGCCGAGCAGGACGCGCTTCGGCGGGGCCCCGCGCTCGGCGATCCCCATCACGAACCGCTCGGGGTCGAAGCGCGGGTCCCAGAGCACCCGGTGGTAGATCTCGTCGCTGGTGTGCACGTCAGCACCTGCCCTCGACTATCAGGGTGCCGCGCGCCCGGTCGGCCCTGCAATGTCAGCGCCCGGCCCGCCCACCTCGCTGGGGTTGCGCCCGTCGTCTCCGCCGTCGCCCGCCCCGGCCGCGGCGCGCGGCGTCCGCTCCCGCCGGGCCGACGCGCGGGAGAGCGATAGAGCCGGCGCTGCAGCGTCGTGCCGGCTTCGGGCACGTCGTACGCGGCCTCAGCTGCGGCATGGGGCTCACCGCCGCGAGCATTCTGAGGTACGGGTTCCGGCAACTCGGGTGACCACTGGCTGGAAGGCTTCCGCCCTGCTGTGCCGGGGACATCCCCAGCCTCTGGTCCGCCGTCCCTGTGGTCGGCCCCGCCCTCGACCCGGCCGCGCTCGCCACCTCGCTGCGCGCAGCCGTCACCTGGGGCGCCGGGCAGACCCCGCGCCTGACCGGCCCGGGCCGGTCAGGTGATGAGCAGCCTGGTCTCGTACCTGCAACGGGGGAAGCAGACGTGGACGGGCTCGATGCGCCGCTGGGTGCGATGTGCCTGGTGGTGCCGGGGAATGTTCGGGCGCTGGATCCAGGAGCGGCGATGTTGGGCGCGATGCTGACCGGCTGGACACGGCAGCAGGGGCGCGTCCTGGGGGAGAAGACGATCACGGACCAGGTGAGTGTGGTGCGCCGGTTCGCCCGGTTCAAGGGACGTATCCGTGGCAGTGGACCGCGGCGGCACCCTGACCGGGCAGACCGCGGCGGCACCGTGACGGGGGGCCGGGCAGACCGCGGGTGCGGTCTGCCCGGTCGTAATGTCCGATGAGAGCCAGGCCGGTCCGGAGCAGGTCGCACGGGCCGGCGAGGCGGTTCACGGGCGGATCAGAAGGCGGTGGCGCCCTCCAGGGCCCACCAGGAGCCGTTGTAGTCGTCGACCTTGCGCAGGCCGCCGGTGGCGAGTCCTTGGTACTGGTAGAGGGAGAAGCCGTCGGACGCCTCCAGGTCCGGTCGTCCGTCGCCGGAGGTGTCGCCGACGCCGAGGATGTGGTCCATGGCGTTCCAGCCGCCGGTGCCGATGAGCTTGCGGGCGCCGAGGGTCCGGGTCGAGGTGCCGGGGTAGAGCCACAGCTTCCCTGTGGCCTTCTCCCGGGCAACGAGGTCAGCCCGGCCGTCGCCGGTCATGTCACCAGCGCCGACGAGGGCGTTCATGGCGTTCCAGCCGCCGGTGCCGATGAGCCTGCGCGCGCCGAGACCCCCGCTGGCGGTGCCGGGGTAGAGCCAGAGCTTGCCGGTGGCCTTCTCCACGCCGAAAAGGTCGGAGCGGCCGTCGCCGGACAGGTCGCCGAACGCGGCGAGCAGCCCCATGGAGTTCCAGCCGCCGGAGCCGATCAGCTTGCGCGCGCCGAGGCCCCCGCTGCCCGTGCCGGGGTACAGCCACAGCTTGCCGGTGGCCTTCTCACGGGCGATCACGTCCTCGCGGCCGTCGCGACTGAAGTCACCGTGCCGCACGAGGGCGCTCATGGCCTTCCAGCCACCGGAGCCGATCAGGCGCCCGGTGCCGTTGCCGGGCATGAACCACAGGCGCCCGGCCTCATCCCGCAGTACGGCGTCCGCGCGCCGATCGCCGTTCATGTCGCCGAACCCGCCGACCTTCGGCGACGTCGCCGTCTCCCAGTAGGGATACGGCTCCGCCTCACACTCGCGCAGCGTGGGCACGACCTTGATGGAGCTGATGTCGGCGCTACCGCCGCTGGTCGGATAGGACTGGGCGGGGGTATCCCATGAGTATCCGCCCGCGAGTCCGTAGTTCTGCTGGTCGTACATGCAGACGTTCAAGCCCGTGCGGTTGTATCGCGTCCGGATCTTGTTGTCCCAGCTCCCCAGCGTGGGCATGCTCGTCTTCGTCTTGAACATCGAGCCCGTACCGTCGCCGTTTGCCCAGCCACAGAAGTAGCCCTGGGGACAGTCACTGGTCGCCGCCTGCGCGGGCGCCGCGCCGGCCCCGAGCAGCCCGAGCGATGTGAGCCCCAGCGTCGTGGCCAACGCGGCCGCGCGCTGAAGCAGAGTGTTGCGCATAGATTCCCTCCCTTACGCGGCACGGAGAAGAGTCTCGACGCGCCGCGCCTGGAAGATATCCCAGCTTACGGACAGTTGATCAAGCCCCCCGGACGTGGTCGCCGGCTTTTGTGGTCGCTTCGTCCACCGGCCGGCGACCGGTGGACGAAGCAGCCTGGGGCATCAGCCGACGCCGAGGGCGGCGTCGTGCTGGAAGGCCGTCTCCCTGAACCAGGTGTCGCCCTGGCAGGTCGCTGAAACCGTAGTCCTTACCCCTGGACACGACCTCCAGCTCCGCCCGCTTTGGCTGCGGCCAAATACCGCGCACTTGGGATGACGCTCCCTGCCATCTGGAGCGGCGGCCCGTCGTGAGGCGTACGCGAACGACCGGGGCTCACCGGTTTCCCTGATCGCGGTCACCGCACGATCGAACCGGTCGAAGGCCCGACTAGGGGGTGTCTTGTCGATCACCGGTCGAGCCGGATGAGGGTGCTGGCGAGGGTGATGGTGGCGGGGGAGCGGCCGGGGTGTTTGTCGTAGTGGGTGGTGATGCCGCGCCATTGCTTGAGGCGGTGGAAGCAGCGTTCGACGACGTGGCGGCGTGGTAGGCGGCTTTGTCGAACCCGGCGGGGCCGTTCCCGGCGGCGTCTGCGGCCGGCGAGCTGGTCGACGCGTTCGGGGACCGTGGTCTTGATCCCGCGTCGACAGAGGTAGGGCCGGAAGGTGCGGGTGGAGTAGCCCTTGTCCGCGACCACGTGGTCGGGTCGGCTCCGGGGGCTTGCCCGGACCCGGCCCGGCCCGGGGACGCGGATGCGGATGCGGCCGATGACGGTCTTGGCCTGGGTGTACTGGTTGCGGTGGCCGGCTGTGACCAGGAAGGCCGGTGGCCGGCTGTGCCCGTCGCAGGCGAGGTGGATGTTGCTGGCCGGCCCGCCGCGCGAGCGTCCGGGACCTCGCTCTTCGAGCCCCTTTTGGTGGCCGTGTGCTGGTGGGCCGGCACGATCGTGGAGTCGATCGCGATCGGCCAGTCTCCCTCCGCCCGCCTCCGCCCGCCTCCGCCCGCCTCCGCCCGCGTCTCAGCCGCGGCCAGGAGACGGTCGAAGGCGCCGTCGGCGCCCTGGCGGGCGAACCGACCGCGCACCGTCTGCCACGGACCGAACCGCTCGGGCAGGTCCCTCCAGGGCAGGCCGGTGCGGAACGTGAACGCAATGCCCTCGGGGACCTGGGCGGTGATCCCGCCACCGGCCACCGGCCACCGGCCACTGGCCACGGGCCCGGCCCGCGGGCGGTAGCAGCGGCGCGATCACCGCTCACGCAGCGTCAGAGATCTCCCCGTCCCTCACGACCGGACCGGCGATCCGGTGATCGGAAAGGCACCCCCTGGGGCCTGTCCGGGCGATCACGCTGCAGTGACGTGCCACGGGCTTCTGTCGCAGGCCCTCAGTAGGGTTCGCAGACATGGGAGCGAGCAGATGGTCGTACTTCACGCCTTTCCAGCACGGTGAGCAGGATGCATTGGACGATCTTCGCGAGACGGTCTTCGCTCGGGAAGCCGAGTACTACCGGGAAGCAGGCATCGAGACGCCGGCAGCGCTGATGGCGAGCGGTTGGCTGGAGGAGGAGCCGGCGCATTCGGTGCTGGACGTCGAGCGCGTGGTCCGTTGCGAGGAACATATGGAGGAGCCCGGTGACGTAAGGGTGATCGAAGCGGGGGAGGTCGTCGAACTGTTCGGGACGGCGCAGCCCGGGCGGGATGGTGTCGAGCAGGCCCTGAAGCGGGCCGGAGACGGCTGGTTCCCTCCGTTCGACCGCGGCTCCGGCTGCTGCACGATCGTTTATGACACCGAGGGCCACCCGGCAGAACTGTGCTTTTGGGGCTTGACCGGAGACTGATCCGGGCCCCATGGCCACAGACACCAACAGCACTTCTCTCGTCGATCACGTGCGGAGCCAGATGACGAGGGCTACGACAGTCGCGGTCCCGAGGAAGACGTAGCCGCGCTTGTCGTGGCGGGTGCCCGGCTTCGTACGCCGAGAACGGGAGCCGTTCGTCGACCGCTGCGGGGGTCACGGCGTGCCGCTGTCGCTTGATCAATGCCAATGAGTGCGGGTTCCGGCTCAACTTTTGCGGTGGCGACGGCTAACTTGATCTTTAACGTCTGGGCCGTTGGTCAGCCGCTGAGCGGGGTCGAGGTGATCTCAGGCCGCGTGGGATCATCTCGGCATGCGCCTGGTAGCTGACGGAGCCACGCCGACCTCGCGGTTGGTACTGGTCAAGGATCTTGAGACCGGCGACGGATATGCCTTCGAGCTGGCGGGTCCGTTTTTCCTGGCCGCCAGTGATCGAATCGCTTTCGAAGACGGCAGGCTTGTTGTCGTGCGGGCCAGTGGAGAGCGACTGTCACCGGCCGGCGACTGGTCAACTCGTTGCGGGCCCGGATCTCTGCGCCGCCGGTAGAAGGCGTTCCTCGAACGGCGTGTCGTACTTGATCACTCGGTTCGGTATCCGCCGTACACGGAAGCGGCCTTCGTCTGAACATGTGCTCCGACCAAGGAACACACACGTCCAGCACGAAGGCCGTGAGCATGAGTCTGCTGCATCGTGATGTCCGGCAGGAGCCGTCGGCGGAACTGTCACGCTTCCGGGGCGAGTTGTACTCCTGTCTCACCGCTCGTTCGGATGCTCTGTTCGAGCTGGCCGACGCGGTCTTGTGCGGTGACGGGCCGGTGAGGTCGCTGGCAGAGCTGTCGCTGGTGGGCGAACACCGCCGTGGGCACGGAGGACTCTACGCCGCCGTCTGAAAGGGCCGAATCGATGCGGACCGGATGCGCCAGGCCCTGGCCTCCGTGCCGCTGCCGCGGGCAGTCGACGGGCGGCTGGTCCTGGCCGTCGATGTCACGTGCTGGCTGCGGCCGAACGCCCACACCTCACCAGAGCGGATCCTTTGTCACACCTACGGCCGGGGCAAGGACCAGCACATCCCCGTTCCCGGGTGGCCGTACTCGATCGTCTGCGCGCTGGAGCCGGGCCGCAGCTCGTGGACCGCCCCGCTGGACGCTCTGCGCCTGGCACCCGGGGACGACACCGCCACCGCCCGACAGTTGCGCGAACTGGTCGAGCGCCTGATCACCGCAGGCCAGTGGCAGGCCGGCGACCCGGACGTCCTCGTCATCGCGGACGCCGGATACGACGCACCACGCCTGGCCCACCTCCTGCGGGACCTGCCGGTGAAGGTCCTTGCCCGGATGCGTTCGGACCGAGTACTACGTCGGGCCGTCCCCGCCGCGGCAGCCTCACACCATGGGCCGTCCGCCGCGGCACGGCGGCGAGTTCGTCTTCGGGCAGTCCGACACCTGGGGCACCCCGGACACCGAAACCGTCACCGACACCCGCCTCTACGGAACCGCCCGAGCGCGCTCGTGGGACCGGCTCCACCCCAAGCTCACCCACCGTTCTTCCTGGGCCGCGGCCGACGGCACCCTTCCGATCGTCGAGGGGACCGTGATCCGCCTGGATATCGATCATCTGCCCAGCGGAGCGACCCCGAAGCCGGTCTGGCTGTGGTGGTCGGGCACCGGCGCCGGCGAAGCGGACAGCGACCGGCTCTGGCAGGCATACCTGCGTCGTTTCGACATCGAGCACACCTTCCGCCTGTTCAAGCAGACTCTCGGCTGGACCTGTCCGAAGATCCGAACCCCTGAGGCGGCGGACCGCTGGACCTGGCTGATCCTCGCGGCCTACACCCAACTGCGACTGGCCCGGCCACTGGCAGCCGACCGGCGCCGCCCATGGGAGAGGCCCGTCTCCTCGGACAGGCTGACCCCGGCACGTGTCCGCCGCGACTTCCGGCACATCCGCCCCACGGTCGTCTGCCCGGCCGGAGCACCGAAACCCACCCGCCCCGGACCTGGACGACCACCCGGTCGAAAGAACACCCGGCCCACCGCACGCCACGACGTCCACACGCCGAGCAGAACGGGCACTGCAGCATCCAGGAAGGCGAAGTCGACCATCCCACGACCCCGCCGCACAGGTTAAAGATCAAGCTAGAGGACGTGCTGTACTCGGAGTTCCCGCAGACGGCCAGGACCACGCTCTTCTACCCGCACCCCGCGGACCGGATCTCGCTGCCCTGACGCACACGGAGCAACGGGAGAACCCTCGTCGAGGGCCTGGCCGACTGGGAGCCGTGTTCTCGGCTGCGGTGAGGTTCTGGCTGGCGGCGGGCGGGTCCGCCCCGTGGGGCGGACCGCCGCGTTCGGTGCGGGACTCTGCTGCAACAGAGCGGTCCGCGTGCCCTTGTGTTGAGTGGAAGCGACCGCGAGGGCCCGCAGGTCGCTCCGCAAGCGTCGACAACGACTCACGCCGCCTTCTGGGATGCGACAAGACCAGCACGGGACGGCTCTGCAACAACTCGCCGCCCAGAGCCCTGAACTCGGACAATGACGGGACTTGTTGCGCAGATGTCCCGCCTGCAGGAGGGCGTGATGCGGGACATTAGTGAAACAACGCACGAGCGAGGTCCGGCGTGCGGGACGCAATGAATCTTTCCGGCATGCCCACACGCTCCGCAGGGTCCCTCATCAGGTCAAACGTGGTCCGACCGACCTCGACAGCAACCCGTTGTGACTGATTTATCCCACATTGGGGCGTGGGTGGGGGATAGGGCGCTCCTCGCGCGTACGGCATCATCGTCAACCTGGCCCCACGAGCTGCAACTCGCGGACAAGTCAGAGCAATTGAGTGGAAGCGACAAACAAGAGACAGCCCGGAGGTCGAACCATGCCCCGATCACGTGACGCGCGGGAGATGTCCCAGCGTGGCGAACAGCATCTGCCCGCCACGGCTGCGTTTCTGGCCGCCATCATCCTGGCCCTGACCGTGGCCATGGCCGCCTACGGCATGCCGGTGGAGACGATCGTCACCGTCCTGGTCATCGCCTCCGGCGTCGCCGTCGAAGTCATCCGTCGCCTGACCGGCGTGTTCCACCGGCGCCGCAGCTGACCGATGGGACGGCCCAAGACGCCACTGACTGGCCAGGGCCCCGTCCACACGCTCGCGCAGCGTCTTCGGACACTGCGCGAGCGCGTCGGCAAGCCCTACCACGCCATGTCCGGCGCGTACTCCGTCGCGACACTGGCCCGAGCGGACCGAGGCGACCGGCTGCCACGCTGGCAGACCGTCCTCGCCTACGCCCGCGCCTGCGACGCCACCGAGCAAGACCTCGCCGACCTCCAGCAGCTGTGGCGCGCCGCCAACCACAGCCAGGCCCGCGCCCGGCAAAGCGCCGACGACCAGACGCGCTTCATCGCGCCTGCCTACATCACATCCGTCGAGGACCTCCACACCAGCCTGCAGTACCTCTACCTGGCCAGCGGAGCCCCCAGCCTGCGCGAGCTGTGCCGGCGCGACCCGACAGGCCGGCTTCCCGCGCTCTCCCGTACCACCGCGCACAGTCTGCTGACCGGGCGCCGCCCGCCCTCCCTCACCACCATGCTCGCCTTCCTCGCACGGTGCCTTGCCACCGCCGACGGCGGAGCACACCGGCACCACGACATCCCCGCCTGGAAAGAGGCATGGACCAGGGCGCAGCACCCCCCCACCGATGCCGCCCGCCCTGCCACACCCACCCCCAGCCCGACCACACATCCCGCACCTCCCGCGGTCCCCACGACAGGCCGCCCCGTACCCATGTCCCGTTCGGCCGTCCCAGCACACTCCACACCTGCACCACGCATCAGACGGCCCCGAACCCTGCCACGCCCCAACCTGCCCCCCGGCCCCCTCAAAGACCTCAAGACACTGCTTCACGACGCCTACCTCACCGCCGGCGCCCCGACCCTGGACACGATCGCCGCCGCGATCTTGGACGACGACCAGCTGCGCGGCGCCCCCTCCCGGGACACCATCCGCCGCGGCCTCGCCACCGACACGCCCATCGGCCAGGCCGACACCGAAGCCATCGCAGCAGTCCTTGCCGACATGGCGGCCTGGGACCGCTCCAGCCTGCTCCACCAGGTCCGCGAACTATGGGTCGCCTCCCGCACCCACACCACGCCCGGCCGGCCCATCCATCTCTACGACCCTTACGAACTCGGCGTCCACCCCATCACCGACCCTGGCAGCGACAACGCCTTCCTGACGCCCTACATCTCCCGGCCCCACGACCGGCAGCTCGACACCTGCATCCGCCGCGCCATGGAAGGCCACAGCATCGCGGCGTTCCTGGTGGGACCCTCCGCCAGTGGCAAGACCCGAGCCGTGTGGGAAGCAGCCAACCTGCTGCCCCAGTCCTGGAGGCTGTGGCGGCCCTGGCCGACCACAGAGTCCGAAACTGTCCTCGCCGAGCTGCAGCACCTCCCCGCGCACACCGTCATCTGGCTCGACGAAGCCCAGCGCGCCCTGAAGGGATCGCACGCAGAGCACTTCATCACCACACTGCGCTCCGTTCTCGGCGACCCGACGCGAGGCCCGTTCCTCGTCCTGGGCACTCTCTGGCCGCAGTACGCCCACGACTTCACCAGGTTGCCCTCCGACACCGAGCCCGACCCGTCCCCCCACGCCAGGGATCTCATGCAGCAGGCCACCCTCATCACCGTCCATGAGCACTTCACGGCGAAGGAGCACCATGCCGCCCTCACACTCGGCGACGAGCGCCTCAGGCAGGCCGCGCAACTCACCGACACCCGCGTCCTGCCCATGCTGACCGCCGGCCCCCAGCTCCAGTCCCTGTACCAGACAGCCCCGCCCGCCACGCAGGCACTCATCAAGGCCGCCGTCGACGCCCGAGCCCTCGGCGCCGATCAGCCGCTGCCCGAGCACGTACTGATCGCAGGAGCCAGCGGCTACCTCGGCGCCCTCGACTGGGACCACCTTCCCGATGACTGGGCGCACACCGCCCTCACCCACGCCACCACTCCTGTAGCCGGCGGCCTGAGCATGCTGCACCGCCACCGTCACCGCCCCTCGGCAACCGGCGCGAACGAACCCGCCTACACGCTCAGCGACTACCTCGCCCGCACCCTCACCACCGAGACTGCCCATCCGCCGGAATCACTGTGGAAGGCCCTCGCCGACGCACCCGAGGTCATCGAGCGAGAAACGCTCATCCAAGCAGCCCGCCTCTACGGCCGCCTGGAGACCATCACGCCCCCCGCCCCTGCAGCCACCGACCCCACCGACAGCCCCCTGATCGCCGGCGCCCGCCTCCTCCAGACACAAGGCCGCCTCAACGAAGCCCTCACCTGGTACGAGCGGGCAGCACACGCCGGACACCACCAGGCATGGCTCGAAGCAGCAGCCATCCTCAGCAACCAAGGCCGAACCGAGGAAGCCCTCACCTGGTACGAGCAGGCAGCACACGCAGGCCACTCCGAAGCACTCAGCCACGCCGCATCCGTGCTCGCAGCAGGCGGAAGGATCGAAGAAGCGCTCCACTGGTACGAACGAGCCGCCGCACACACCCCATGACGACAACCAGCACCGGCAGCCGCAAAAGAGTGCGGCAGAAGTCTCAGTTCCGGCATTCCCGTGTACGGGTGGGGTGTTGCGGGCTGAGCCGGTGGGGGCGAGAGGTTCACGGACGTGCGGATCGACCGGCTCGTGAAGCCGGTGAAAGCAGTGAAGGAGCGAGACGGAAACGGTCCCGGTGGTGGCCAGCCGCGGTGCCTGCCGCTCGCCGACCGGGTCCCACCGGTTGCCGTCTACCAACAGGTAGGCGCAAATCGCACTCGAGGAATAGGCCCTGCCCGCGGGGACTGTGTCCGGCGCCAAGATTCACCGCGTGGTGATCCGCCCCTGTGCGAGGTTGAGGACACTGACCAGCTGATCGCTGCAGTTCATTGGTGCGCTGGAGCCGTCATCGAGACCGACGCATCACACGCGCCGAGACGAGGAAGCACACCGACGGCGAGATCGCCGCCGAGCTTGGCAGCACCGAGAAGGCCCTCACGCCCATCTGCACGGCTTCACACCGTCAACCGGAGGGCGTCGGGCCCCACTCGGGGACGCTGGGGGACTGACACCAGCCGTGGAAGGGGCGGCGGTCCTCTACCTCGCTCCACCGCACCCCTACAAGCGCCGCGGCCTCCACGGCAGCTCCCGAGCCCTCGCCCGGCCGCGGAGGCACTCATACAGGTGCAATGGTTGCGGCGTTCCGCGTGCGCAGCGACGCTCTACGAGTCTGCGTTCCGCACCTTGCGAAACTTAATCGCATTCGCGACGACGCTAACTGTCGGCTGATCAGGTCTCCTTGGGCAGGCAGGCGTGGGGCCTGTGTCTTTCATCAAGCCGACGTTGTTTTGTGCCATGCATCCAGACAGATTGCTATCGCGGATTACGCCTTGCCTAGACGCCGTGGTAGGACTGTGCGGCTGACTGATCATCGTCTGGGGGATTCTCGATCATGGCTGTCACGGTGCCGGACTGGGCGGACACTCTGCTGGACCTGGTGGGGGTGAACTGGCCCAACGTCGATGAGGACGCCTATCGGGAGATGGCGGACGCGCTGCGGGAGTTCGCGGACGATCTCGCCGATGACGGCCGGCTCGCCAACAACCACATGGAGCGTCTGCTGTCGTCGCGAAGCTCCTGGTGGCCGCGGCCGATCTTGGTCGAGAACCCGTCTACCAGGAGCTTCGTGGTTCCGCAGATCTGTCCAACACGCGGCCAGCACCGTCAGATTGGAACAGGGCTCCCTACGTTGTACACCGGGACAGGGCAAGGTGTCTGTGCCGCGCTGCGGCGAATCGTCGCCGAGCTTGACCTGGAGCTCCAGCAGGCCCGTGAGGAGCTCGAACAGCCCGGGAACGTCACCCGTCTCCCCACTCCGCGTCGACGCGTATCTCGCCGGTGACCGCACCCGAGTGGGCCACCTGGTCCAGGCCGCTGGTGCTACGACAACACCACAGTTGGGCGGCTGGAATCTGCGACTGGCCTGGCTAGGGAACAAGGACGACCTTGCCGAGGTTTCGGCGCTGCTCGATGAGCATATGAGCCCGAGCGGCTTCAGCGAGGGGAATCTCCTCGTGCACGGCGGTGCGCAGGGTGCCCGCGTCATGCATCTGCCAGAGCTCGCGCAGCCAGCGGTTGTACAGTTCCGGGTTGCCGACGGCGACGGCCCGCATCTGGAAGCCGATCATTGAGGCGCCGCGGAGCAGGAGTTCGTACGCCTCCACCGTGCCGCCGCCGGAGCTGAAGGCCACCAGCCGGCCGCCCGTCGCCAGGGCCCGCACGGCGGGGCCGAGCAGATCGCCACCGACGCCGTCGAGGATCACGTCGTACGGAGCGCCCCAGTCGGTGTCCTCGTACAGGACGACCTCGTCGGCGCCCATGCCGCGCACGAAGTCGGCCTTGTCGGCGCTGCTGACTGCAGCGACGACGCGTGCTGCCCCGCCGACCTTGGCGTACTGGAGGGCGAGTGTGCCGACCGCGCTGGCGGCCGCCGTGACCAGGACCGACTCGCCCGGCTCCATGCGAGCGGCCTCGTAGGCGCCGCGCGCCACCAACCCGCTGCGGACCAGCGCGACCGCCTCCACGGCACTCGAGCCGTCCGGAATCCGGGACGTCATCGCGGTGTTCAGGACCGCGAACTCGGCGTAGGCGTGGAGGAAGCACAGTCCGGTCACGCGCTCTCTGATGGCGAAGGCGGTGACTCCCGCGCCCAGGGCGACGATCTCCCCGGCGACCTCGCCGCCGAACGAGATCGGCTCGCTGCCCTCCCGGACCTTGCGCACGGTGGGCAGTGTGACCCCGATCGCCTCGACCCGGATCAGTACCTCTCCGGCTCCCACTTCCGGTGCGTCGACCACCTCGGCGAACAGCACCTCGGGTCCACCGTTGACTTCATGGCGAACGCGCAGCACTGGACCTCCCCGATCCGTTTTCATTGGGCGCCCCAACGATAAGGTGAAAGTCATAGGGAAGTCCAATGAATTTTGGGTAGGCTGAACTCATGTCCTCAGCCCTCCAGCGAATCCAGTCCATGCCGACCTGGCTCGTCGGCCGCGTCGCGGCGCGCGGCCGGAGCCTGGTCGCCGACGCGATCGCCGCAGAGGGGCTGAAGCTCATGCACCATGCAGTGCTGGCCGCGACCGCCGAGTACGGCCCCGTGACCCAGGCCGACCTGGGCCGCCGGCTAGCCGTCGACCCCAAGGACATGGTCGGCATCCTCAACCACCTCCAGCAGACGGGCCTTGTCCTGCGCACCCCGGACCCCGCCGACCGGCGCAAGAACGCCGTCACAGTCACTCCGGAAGGCACGGCCGTCCTCGCCCGCTGCGGTGCCTTGGCAGAGACCGCCAACGCCGAACTGCTGGCGCCGCTCACCCAGGACGAGCGGAACCAGTTGATGGCCCTACTGACTCGGGTCCACGAGGCGCCGTAAACCCGGCCCGGACGCCTGGGCCGACTCAAAACGCGTTCTGACCCTCAACGCAAAGAACCCGGAGCTCTCTCAGGCGCTCCGGAGTGACACGACAACCCTGATTCCGACAGTCGACTTGCCTCATGAGCTTCTTCGAGTTGGCCACCGATCGGGTGATGGGCCGTGAAGCCCAAGGAGGGAGGCCTCCGAGCTGTTGATCGAGATGTCTGACGTCTCAATCACGTTGCTCGGAGGCCTCGTCGGTCATCCATCCTGCCGCACTTGACCTGCCGCATGCGCTCGTGGAGTGGGTCACCATGCTGGTTGTCACCCGTGAGGGCGACCGGCGCTGCAAGCTCCGTCCGTCTCAGCGGGCGATGGTGGCACTGGTGTACCTACGCGAGCACACCACGCTGGCGAAGATCGCCGCCGGGTTCGGGATCAGCGAGTCCACCGCCCACGCCTACACCCGCGCGGTCGTCGACCTGCTCGCCGAACGAGCACCGGGTCTGCTCAAGACGCCGCGCGAGCACGATCCCGACTTCATCCTGCTCGACGGCACCCTCGCCGAGTGCGACCGGATCGGCGACGGCCGGGCCGACTACTCCCACAAACACCGGCGCCACGGCGTGAACGTGCAGGTCGTCACCGACCCCTGCGGCGAGCTGCTGTGGCTCTCGCCCGCCCTGCCGGGCCGCACCCACGACCTGACCGCCGCCCGTACTCACCGGATCATCCGGATCTGCGAGCGCCAGGGCGTTCCCATCCTGGCCGATCTCGCCTACCAAGGCGCCGGCCCGTGGCCGACCACCGGCATCAAACGCAAACCACTCCAGGAAATCACTTCCACCGAAAAGGCCATCAACCGGGCACTTGCCGCCGCGCGAGCGCCCGTCAGAGAGCGTCCAGCGCCCGTCGCAGCACGTCGCCTTCCGCAAGATCGCCGACAGGCAAGGAGTTCCGCGCACCCGCCCTCCATCGAAGGCGCCATGGGCTAGATCGGACTGCAGTGACCACTCTGTGCACACAGAGAGCCCGCGCGACCGTGGCGGTCGAGCGGGCCCCCTGTTGACCCTGGGGGCCGGTGCTCGTCGAGGTCCGCCAGGCGTGCCGCTGGTGCACGTCTCTTGACGTGGGCCCGACAAGCAGCTGCACTGGTCCGAGTGGTTTAGACCACTGGTCTGGACCATCCGTCTGTTCGTGGCGGGTCCCCTCCCTACTCCCATCGAGGTCCCGATGAGACTCCTGCGATTGTTGTCCTGTGGCATGCTGGCCGTGCTTGTCGGTCTGGTCGCCGCCGTTTCGGCTTCAGCCGGCCCGGTGGCCGCGAAGCCGGTGGCGAATCCGAAGCCCCTGACCATCCCTGCACTGCAGGAGTGGACCGGTAGCACCGGCTCGTTCACGTTAACCGGCGCCACGCGGATCGTGTCGTCGACCGCGCACTCTTCTGCTCTGGCGTCGACCAGCGAGGTGTTCGCCGATGACCTGCAGGCCCTGGCCGGCCTTACGGTCGCCCGGTCGACCGGCACCACCGCCGACCTGCGGGCCGGTGACATCTTCCTGTCGCTCGGCTCGACCGACACCCAGCTCGGCGCCGAGGGCTACACGCTCTCCATCACCGACAAGATCACCATCAGCGCTCGTGATGACCGGGGTGCGTTCTACGGCACCCGGACCCTGCTTCAGCTGCTCAAGCAGGGATCGTCGATCCCGCGGGGTGCGGCGCGGGACTGGCCGCTCAAGCCCGAGCGCGGTCTGATGGTGGACAACGGGCGCAAGTACTTCACGCCGCAGTGGCTGCGGGATCATGTGAAGGAACTGGCCTACCTGAAGATGAACTACTTCCACCTGCACCTGTCGGACAACAAGGGCTTCCGGATCGAGAGCAGCTCGCACCCGGAGATCGTGTCGGCGGAGCATCTGACGAAGCAGGAGGTGCGGGACCTCATCGCGCTCGCGGCGCAGTACAAGATCACGATCGTGCCGGAGATCGACGCCCCGGGCCACATGACCCCGATCCTGGCCGCCCACCCCGAGCTGAAGCTGGTCAGCAATGCCGGTGTGGTGCAGGACTCGTACATCGACCTGTCCAAGCCTGCGGCGTACGCGCTGCTCAAGGACCTGTACGACGAGTACCTTCGACTGTTCCCCGGCCCGTACTTCCACATCGGTGCCGACGAGTACGACATCAACTACACCTCTCACCCGCAGCTGGAGCAGTACGCCAAGGCCACCTACGGCGCCAATGCCATCGGGAAGGACGCGTACCTCGGCTTCATCAACTGGGCCAACGGGATCATCCGCGGGGCCGGCAAGACCACCCGCGCCTGGAACGACGGCATCGGCGGTGGCGTCGCGGTCACCGTCAACACGAACGTCATCCTGGAGTTCTGGTACAACTACGGCAAATCACCACAGGCGCACATCGACGCCGGACACCTGATCTCCAACGAGAGCTGGACCCCCACGTACTACGTGCTCTACGCCGGTGGCCCGGGCGGCCCGTCCAGCCAGTGGGGCTACGACACGTGGAACCCTGACCTGTTCCAGGGCGACCAGACCATCACCAAGGCATCGAAATCCAAGAACCTCGGCTCGAAGATCCACGTCTGGTGCGACAACCCCGACGTGGCCACGGAGGAGCGCATCGCCTCCGACATCAAGCAGGGGCTGCGGATGCTGGCCCAACAGACCTGGGGCTCGCCGAAGCTGGTGACTCCCTGGTCGAATTTCGTCCCGGTGATCAACACCATCGGCCGCAACCCCGCCTGGACGACGTCGGTCCAGGTCGGGAACCTCGCCGCGAACAAGCCGGTCACCGTCTCCAGCGCCGAGACGGCGACCTTCCTCGGCGTGAATGCGGTGGACAGTGACTACTTCTCACGCTGGTCCAGCGGCTACACCGACAATGAGTGGATCACCGTCGATCTCGGAACGTCCCGGCAGATCGGGCGCGTCAAGCTGTTCTGGGAGACGGCATACGGCTCGGGCTACAAGATCCAGACGTCGAACGACGGCACCACATGGACGACGATCTACACCACGACCACGGGTGACGGCGGCACCGACGACCTGACCGGCCTCTCCGGCTCCGGCCGCTACGTCCGCGTGCAGGGAACGGCGCGGGCGACGCAGTTCGGCTTCTCCCTGTACGAGTTCGAGGTCTATGCGCCAACCGCCGTCTAGCACCGGACGCGCATCGGTCTTGCGGCGGAGGTGTCGCCAGTAGGCGAGATCGGCCAGGATGGGAACGCCCTGGCACTCGCAGATCCGGCCGCCGGGGTCGCTGACGACCTGCACGTTCACGCCTTGGCGCCGTGTTTGTGGGAGTAGTCGGCCCGGCCGTCGCCGACCCGGTCGACACTCGGCGAGGGTGCCGTCGAGCAGGACGAAGTCGGGATCGTGCTCGCGCAGCGTCTTGAGCCTAGGGCGTGTGTCGGAAGTGATTTAGGTTGGCTGACGTGAATGCGCGGGGGCAGAGTTACAGATATGTCGGACCGGTTGAGCTGAAGGCTGCGGTCCGGCCTGGCAGCGGTGGGTGCCGAATCGGCTCGGTGGCTGACTTCGACGGCTGGATCGCTGAGCGATCGGCAGCAGAACTGACGGAACCGTTCACCTTCGTGGTCGGCATGGATGGTGTGCTTCGGCTGGCGCCGCGGCGAAGCGAGCACGTGGCCTGCGCCGGCGGGGACATGGTTCTGAGTGCTGGCGAGATCAGCTTCATTCGCGAGGCAGACCGGTGGACCGTCGACGAGGTCAGCAACCAGTCCACCGGATACTGCCCGGACGTCACCTCCTGGTCGGCAGTCGCTCATGCTCTGGACGACGTAGAACTTGGGCGACCCTCCGGATTCACCCACGAGGTGGTGTTCCGGCGGTGCCCCGACTGCCAGGAGCACAACATCGTGCGCGAGGATGACTTCGTCTGCGTCTTCTGCGGCAGCGATCTGCCGGAGACGTGGAACGTGGATCCCGCCGTATGACAGCCGGGGGTCACAACCACTCGTTGATGGCAGCGATTCGCGCGCCAGGCGGCGGTGCTGCATCAGCCAGCCGAAGGTCCGCTCGATCACCCACCGCTTGGGCAGCGGCTGGAAGCCCTTCTCTTTCGGTCGCTGTACCACCTCCACGTCGATCCCGAGGCGGGCGCCGTGCTGGATGACGCTGGTCTGGTAGCCGCCGTCGGCCCACACCTTGGTCACGCCCGGATGGGCCGCCGCCAACTCGGTCAGGGCCTGCTTGCCGCCGGCGGAGTCGTGGACCGAGGCGGCGGTGACCAGGACGGTCAGGACCAGTCCGAGGGTGTCGGTGATCAGGTGACGCTTGCGCCCTTTGATCTTCTTGCCCGCGTCGATCCCCTGACTCGCCTCGGCGACATTGCCCGAGGTCTTCACGCTCTGCGCATCCACCACGGCCGCGGACGGCTCCACCGTTCGGGCGTGCGCCCTGCGGGTCCTGTCCCGCAGCAGATCGTGGACCTGCTCGGTGGTTCCGTCCGGCTCCCACTTGGCGTAGTAGTCGTAGACGGTCTTGAACGGCGGGAAGTCGTGCGGCAGGTATTCCCATGGGATCCCGGTGCGGTTGACGTAGAGGATCGCGTTCACGATCTCTCTCAGGTCGTGCACCCGTGCTGCCGTCCCGGGTCCTGAACGGGCGGCCCGCCAGGCGACGAACACCGGCTCGAGCAGCGCCCAGCGGGCATCGGAGACGTCACTGCGATACGCACGTCGAAGTGTCACGTCCCGGACAACGACCGCCACGACCTGCAGTCACAAGAACATCCCAAAACACCAACTACCTATATCAGATGCCCTCTTAGCCCATGGAAGGGGCTGCGGTGTGTATGCCGGGTGCCTGACCCTGCGGTCCGTCAGGTTGGATGGCACCGTGGCGAGACGACCCAAGACGAAAAAGAAGCGGCCCCCCTTCGGCATACCGAAGGAGATCATCCTGCTGACTGGGCAAGACGTGTGGCCCTACACGTTCATCGCCGACGACTCGGGTGGCGGATGCGGCAAGGTCCCGATGCCCGCCGACGCGGCCCTTGAGGACGTACAGACGGCGATCTTCACACAGCTTGCGGACCTCACCCGCATATTCCACGGCGTTGAGATCGACGTGGAGTGGTCCTCCATGACGCCGGATTCGTGGGTAGGCCACATCCGGCGTGTCACCGTGGAGGAGCCTGCTCCGCCTGGCGCGGTACCTGAAGTCGGCTGACCACGGGTCGGGTCACCACAGCAACGCACTTGAGCCGTCGCCGTGATCAGACGTCCGCCGCCGGGACCTGGTAGAACCGGGTCCTGGTGGCACTTGGTGCACGAAGTTCTGGGGGCGGTATGGCGGGACCGGCAGTTGGACTGTGGCTCTTCGAACAACGCGGGTTCGCGGACATCCTGGCCGACGTGGTCCCGTGGTTGGAGACCTTCTGCGACCCGGTGGAGACCAAGGCCAGCGGCGACGTGGACTTCTGGGTGCGCGACGGTTCGGCCTTGGGCCTGCGGGCCTTCGATCCAGCCGGCGTCGGCGTGTTCTTCCTGTCAGAGGACGAGGAGATGCCTGCCGAGGACGAGGACTACTCATCCTTTTCGCGGCCACCGGCGCAGGGGCTGGTAGTCGGCGCCGGCTGCTCGGGTTCGGTGAACCATATGCTGCTCGGTCACCTGACGCTCGCTCTGGCCTGCCGCCTCGATGCCCTAGTCGACTTCGACGGCCTTTTGAGCAGCCGCCCCAGCACAGGAGAGGACACGGGGACCGAGGCCGTCCTGGCCAGGGCGAGAGCACTGGCGTCAACCCTTCCGGGAAGACTCGCGGAGGTCTCCTATGACACTGGGGGCGGTGGACGGTGGCTTCGACACGTCGGGGACGTGGAATGTCTGCAGGCATGGCTGCAACATCCTGATTTCCACTTGATCAAGTAGCGCCGCGGCGTCGATCGTTCTGGAAGGTCACCTCGCTGGAAGCGTCACGAGTTGTCATGGGCGGAATCTGGCAGGCCAGCCCCGCCCGTCGGGTGCCTGAGCTGGGCGTTAGCCTCGGCGAATGATTCCTCCGCAGCATCTGAAGGTCATTACCCGTCACCGCGACGGGTGGATCTATGCCTACGTAATCGACTCCGGTGCTTTCGGGACGCTGGAGCCCGCCGCGGTGTTCCAGCCGCAGGCTGGCGACGAGGTCGTCGCGTCGGTGGTATGGCCCGATCTGGAGCGAGTCGTGTACACGACGCTGAACCGGGTCGTCTGCCTCACGCCCGCGGGTGACCTGGTGTGGGCGTCGGACTTCGAGCCGCACTCCGACGTGCCCCATGGCCACCGGCCTGGCTGTGCGCTGTCCCTGGACGGCCGGACCGTGTGGGTCTACCGGCCGGACGCGATGGCGGGACGCGGGGGCGGAGACCAGTGGGTCGTGTACGACGCCGACAGCGGGGCGGTCCTCGCCCGCCGGGAGCTGGAGACGGTCGGGCACGGCGCCAGCCACCACGTTCACCCCGTGGACGGCAGCATCTACCTCGACATCGGTGAGGGCCAGGACGGCTCCGTCATTCTCCGAGGTATGGCCGGGGCCGACGGTGAGGTGAAGTGCGTGACGTACCCGTGGTCGGACCGCTGCCTAATCGACCTGGCTCCAGGCGGGGAGCAGTTCATGACCGTCGACCACGGGCAGGCGGACGTCGCCTTCCACCGCCACCCCAGCGGAGAGGTGCTCTTCACCCTCCCCGTCGAGGCCTTCGGGTACGACCCGGAGGAAACCTTCATGGAATGGAGCGGCGGCTATCTGACCCTAGACACGGCCGTCGTCACCCTCGGCAGTGAGACCGAGGACGGGGAGGAATGGTTCCGCCACCACTTGATCGACGTGAGTACGGGCACGGTCAGCGGCGAGATGACCGTCGAGGCGGCCCACCCTTACGACCTGGAGCCCCTGGGCGACGGCTCCTGGCTCACCGACGGCCCCGTCCGCTGTTCCCGGGCTACTGACACGGACTCAATGCATGACGACACGCATGTGTGTCGGTGAATCGCTCCTGCTCGCCAGGGGTGCCTGAGCGGGGGGTGAGGTGATCGCGGCTCCCCGGGAGAGCCGAGCCTGCGTGGTGCCGTCGGCGGCGCTATCTGTAGAGGACCTCTTGGTCGGCTCCACCATCTCGGAGATCCCGGATGATGACCTGCCCAGGGCCAGCTGGCGCGGTGGAGTATGGGCCGTGTAGGTCCAGGAGTTCAAGGTCCGTGGGCAGAGCGGAGGGATGCCCGACGTACTCCGGATCGAGATCGTAGGTCACTCTCGTGCCGCTTCCTGCTGGGGGCTCGAACTCCTGCGGGACGGTGAGCGGCCGGATGCCCGCAAGGTCCTGGCGGAAGCCTCGACCCTCGCACCACATCTCTACGGTTGCCCGCTCGCACAGTGCCGCTGCGGCGGCCGGCAGCCACCACTCCGGGCCCAGAAGCGAGTCGTAGTATCAGAGAGTGGGCCCCTGATGCTTTCCAGGTATGCGGTTGATCCATCGTCATCGTGAAGCCGAGGCTGTCGGTGATCTCGACGATGGTGCGCAGGGTGTGGTCTCCGGCGACACTCGTCGCCGGGTGAAGCGCATGTCTGGCTACACCGCACAGCACGGAGGCTGGCAGACCAGGGTCTCCCTGCCCCACGCCGAAGTACATGCTCGGCCTCTTCCGTATGGAGGCGTCGAACTCAAGCACCTTGATCTGAGCTGCTTCGTACGTGTGATCCGCCACGACCACACGCTACTTGCCTCGCCAAGCCAGATGAGGTGCTCAGCCTGCCGCTGAAAGGCACCGCTTAGCCATCGACGTTCACCTGCTTGACGAGCTCGGCGTCGATGTGTCCCGGCCGCAGCCAAGGCCGGCCCCGAAGCCCCGCCGCGTTGTTCGCTGGATCATGACGCACCCCCAGCACCTCGCGGCCGCCGACGCCGCGGAACTGAAGGAGATCCGTAGGGCCTGCCCTCACCTCGACGCCGCCGCACGGCACGTCCACGACTTCGCCGAGATGCTCCACAGCCTCCAGGGAGACCAGCTCCCGGACTGGATGGACCGTGTCCTTGCCGACGACCTCCCTGCCTTGCACTCCCTGGTCAGCGGCCTACGACGAGACTACGCCGTCACTGCCGGCCTCTCCACCCCATGGAGCTCCGGGCAGGTCGAGGGCCGCGTCACCCGGGTCAAACTCCTCAAACGCATGGCCTATGGACGAGCAAATCTCGACCTCCTACGCCAACGCGTACTTCTGGGCCCATGACCCTGCGACAGGACCTCCCGCTGTGAGACCGCCTGAACCTGCCGTCTATTCTGAACGCGTTCAGTCGGGGTGGGGTGGGATGTGGTGAGCACTTCAGTGAGACGGTGGGCGGCTCTGGTCGCCGCGTTGGCATGGGCCTGCGTTGCTTGCGCCGATGCAGGTGGAGACATAGCCCGGGTTGACCGGTCGGCGCTTACGGGCGAGTGGAGCAGTCCAGGCGGCGCTCGTCTTCACCTGGGGAAGGACCTCGCCATGACGGGGGAACGCCTGAACAGTGCGATGTTGGGAGGCACATCCTGCCCGGACGCTGCAACCGGACACTGGAGCTTCTTCAGCTCGCCCGACAAGGCGGGTTCCATGTTTGCCGATGACAGGTTCGCCAGCGGCGACACCATTTCTGTGCGCATCGACGACCCGAAGGATTCCTGTCTTCTCTCAGTTCAGGTCCGGCGGGACGAGCACGGACTCAATCTGTGCCTGGTAGAAGACCTCGACTCTGGCTGTTCCGCCGAGGAGCTTCTGCGCCTCGAGCCGGTGACGCCGACAGGACAGGCAGCGAAATGACTCGCCGTCCCTGCTGACGGAATATCACAAGATCCCCGACAGAGCCGAAATACGTGATCGTCGGCATGGATGATCTCGGGCTACGACAATCTTGCCGGAGCCACGTTCATGCGCACCCCGACACGGTTCGTCGGCATGCAGCAGACCTGACCTCCGTTTCTGCGGGGTCTCAAATTTCGTGTCGGAATCTCACGGTCGATGTCAGATGGATGTCGGATCCGCCATCGCGGTGAGACACCGTAGGGCTGTTGTCCCGTCGCATCGAACCGTGGCCAGTCGCATTGATCTGCGCGCCGACCTTGCGGGACGAAGGCCGAGACAGGTTTGAGTGAGACCAGTCCCGCTTTGGGGTGGCTCTTGTCTCGTTGTACGTGGCTTGTCGCAATCCAGTGGACATCGTCCTGGTGTGGACGATGAGGGGGAGCCGCTGAGCGGCAGGGACAGGGCGGCCGGTTTCGACGTGGCCTGGGTCCGGGAGGGCGTCGAAGTGCGCCGACCGCTGAGGAACGTGGTCGAGGTGGCCTTCGAGGAGGTCGTTCCGGTGCGGGAGTTCCCGTCGTACCGGGGACAGCGGCATTTTCCGGGCTTGTACTGGGCCGCCACGATGCTGCGGCATGTTGGGTTCGAGTCGTGGCTGGAGCGGGATCACGCGATTTCGATGGACTTCGACCCGTGTGTCGTCGCGTTCTCGTCGCAGCCGTTCTGGCTGTTCTGGACGTCGACGGAGGGCGGACGGCTGTCGCACGCGCCAGACTACTTCGCGCGTCGGGCCGATGGCTCGGCTGTCGTGGTGGACTGCCGGCCGGAGGGCCGGCGCAAGCCGCGGGACCTGGCCAAGTTCTCCGGTACGCGGGCTGCGTGCGAGGCGGTGGGGTGGGACTACCGGCTCGTCGGAGAGATCGATCGGGTGCGGGTGGCGAACCTGCGGTGGCTCGCCGGGTTCCGCCATCCGCGGTTCGGCGGGGCCGGGTTGACGGAGGCGGTGGAGGCCGCCTTCGCGGTTCCCGGCCCTCTGGTGGGCCAAGCCGCTCAGCTCGGAGACCCGATCCGAGTGCTGCCGGTCGTCTTCCATTTGCTGTGGTGTGGGCGCCTTGGGGTGGATCTGTCGCGTCCCTTGGGCGATTACTCCCTGGTCTGCCGGGTGGAGGGCTGATGCCGGAGCACGAGCGGCCGCGGGGTGTGCTGCGGGTGGGTGACCGAGTCCGGTTCGAGGACCGGGTCCAGACGGTGGTGGGCCTGTCGGGCACGACCGTCCGCCTGGTCGACGAGCACAACACCGCGAGCATGGTGATGTTCGCTCACCTGATGGCGTCGGACGGGTTCGAGCTGCTGGACTCCACGGCCCCCACGTCGGGACTGCCGCCCTTCGGCCTGCTGGACACAGTTCCCGAAGTGGCCCTGCGCAAGGCCAGATTCTTCGAGAAGCACCTGATCGAGGCAGAGACCGGGCTCCCGCCGGATGCGCCGAAGGGAACGGTTCCCCGGCCCGAGTACGACCCGCAGTGGCGGACCGTGAACGAACGATTGGTGGCCAAAGCAGCCGAGCTGACCGCGTCGGGCACCGAGGTGTCGGAACGGACGCTGTTCCGGTTGAGGTCGAAGTGGCGGGACGAGGGCTTGTGGGGCCTGGTGGACCGGCGGGCCACCAGGCTGTCCGTCGCACCGGGCACCGGCCGGGTGGACGGGCGACTGGTCGAGGCGGTGCTGGAGGCCCTGGCCGCGCAGGAGGATTTGTCGACGGGGACCCGCACCCGTGTGATTCGGCAGGCCGAGAAGCTGGTCGCCGAGCGGCACGGAGAGGGCGCGGTCCCACTGCCGTCGCGGGCAACGTACTTCCGGCTGCTCAAGTCGATGTCCGAAGGGCGCCACAGCTTCGGGGCGGCCACGACCCGGCGTTCTTTGGCTGGGCGTCCGGAGGCTCCGTTCACCCCGACGCTGGCCGCCCGGCCCGGCGAGGTGGTGCAGATCGACACCACCCCGCTGGACGTGCTGGCCGTCTTGGACGACGGCGTGACGGGCCGGGTCGAGTTGACGATCGCGGTGGATGTCGCCTCCCGCACCATCTGCGCGGCGATCCTGCGTCCGGCCGGGACGAAGGCCGTGGACGCCGCGCTGCTGCTGGCACGCATGCTCGTGCCGGAACCGATGCGGCCCGGCTGGTCGGACGCCCTGCGGATGTCAGCCTCACTGGTTCCGCACGCCCGGTTGATGAGTGTCGATGCCCGCCTGGAGCACGCCGCGGCACGCCCGGTGATCGTCCCGGACACGATCACCGTGGACCGGGGCAAGGTCTTCATCTCGGACACGTTCGTCGCGGCCTGCCGTTCGCTGGGAATCTCCGTCCAGCCCGCACGGCCGGCCACGCCGACGGACAAGGGCGTCGTGGAGCGGACGTTCGAGTCCATCAACACCCTGTTCTGCCAGCACGTCGCCGGCTACGTCGGCTCCGACACCACCCGACGCGGCCCTGACGTCCAGGCCGTCTGGACGATCGCGGAACTCGCCGATCTCTTCCACGAATGGGTCGTCGCCCGGTGGCAGACCCGCCCCCATGACTCTCTGCGCAGTCCGTTCCTGCCGGGCAAGGCACTCTCGCCGAACGAGGTCTACGCCATGCTCGTCTCCCGCACCGGCTACCTGCCGGTCTGTCTCGGCGGTGACGACTACATCGAGCTGCTGCCGGCGGAGTGGCGGAAGATCAACGACTACGGCATCACGCTCGACTACCGCACCTACGACTGCCGGGAGCTGGGCCCCTACCGGCGCCAGCCGTCCGGAGTGGACACCAAGGGCAACCTCTGGGAGGTCCACCACGACCCCTACGACCTCTCCCACGTCTGGGTGCGCGACACCAGGGCCGGCGGCTGGATCACCGTTCCCTGGACCCGGCTCGGCACGGTCTCCGCGCCGTTCGCCGACTTCACCTGGCGCCACGCCAGAGCCGTGCTGGCCGCCAAGGGAGCCGACGACACCGACGAGAACGCCATCGCCGCCGTCATCGACGACCTTCTGACCCGCGCAGGAAACGGCCCGGACCGCCGCATCGCCGCCCGCACCAAAGCGGCGACAGCCATGCCTGCCCTGCCGCAGGCCCGGCACGAACCCGCACCGGAGACGGACGAGGAGCCGGAAGGCGAAGAAGACATCGCCCAGGTCATCCCCTTCGGCGTGTTCGACGCCTTCACCGACGGAAGCCGCTGATGACCCACTTCTTCGAGCCCGAGGACGTCGACCATCCGCTGACGAGCAAGGAAGGCTGGGCCGCCTTCGTCGCGGAGACCACCACTCCGCCAGCCGTCCCGCCGCCGGCGGCCCTGCAACGGCTCACCGAAGCAGAACGGACCGCCTACGACCAGGCTCGGGAGGACTACCACGCACAACTCGTCATTGTCTCCACCCCGACGATCCGCCACGTCACCGCGACCGGCCGCAAACGCATCCTGCTCAACCGGCACCAGCACTCCGCCCGCTGCGGACTGATCGTCTCGGGACCCGCCGGGACCGGGAAGACCACCGCTATCACCCACCTGGGCAAGAACTTCGAACAGCTCGGGCGACAGCGCGGCGAGGTTTTTCCGGACGCGTTGCCGGTCGTCTACGTCACCGTCCCGCCCGCTGCCACCCCGAAGATGCTGGCCATCGAGTTCGCCCGGTTCATCGGCCTGCCTCTGCCGTCCCGCTTCAGCCAGGTCGAGGTCACCAACAAGGTCTGCGACCTGCTCTGCACCCTCGGCTGCCGTCTCGTGCTCATCGACGAGCTCCACAATCTCGACATCGGTACTCGGGTCGGTGCCGAGGCATCCGACCAGATCAAGTACCTGTCCGAACGCATCCCGGCGACCTTCGTCCTGGCCGGCGTCGACGTCGAGGGCACCGGACTGTTCGCCGGGCGCCGGGGCGGACAGATCGCCAGCCGCTACACCCTCATCCCCACCAGCCCCTTCCGCCACAAGACCGAGGAACAGCGCGACTCCTGGCGATCACTCGTGGCGACGCTGGAGGAATCCTTGCGGCTGCACGATCACCGACCGGGCACTTTGCTCAAGCTGAGCGCCTACCTGCACGACCGCACCGGCGGCATGATCGGCAGCCTGTCCCACCTCGTCCGCGAGGCCGCCCTGGACGCCATCCTCGACGGCAGCGAGAGGATCACAAAAGCCTCGCTGGAGCGGGTCGACCTGGACGAGGGCGCCGAACAGCAGAACATTCCCCGGGCACGGCGTCGCCGAGCCCGCAACGAGAAGCGCATCGCGTGACCGGCCGGCCGCGGACCCTGCCTCTCACGCCGCCGCCCGTCCACCACGAGACCATCGGCTCCTACCTAAACCGCCTCGCCGACGCCAACCACCTCACCATCGGCTACCTCTCGCACCTGATTGGTCCGTCCCGCCAACACCGTCGAGTCGACAACCGGATCGGCTACTGGACGCCAGATGCGCTGCGACGGCTCGCCATTTTGACCGGCCGGAGCCCGGCATCCCTGGTCCACGCGATGCCACCGCTCGGCTCGATCGGCGCCCCGCTTCGACACCATCGGTCTGCAATTGAAGAGGCCATCGAGCCGCGACGCCGCCCGGCCTGCCGCCTCTGCATGGCCCGGCGACACGTCCGCGGGCTCGTCGTCCGCAGCACCCCGCACCATGAAGGTGTCTGCCACCGCCACGGCCGCTGGCTCCTCGGAGAGGAGCAACACGATCTGACGCTGCTGCCCGAGGTTCTGCGGGCCAACCTCCAGCATCACCGGATCGTCCGCCGGGGCACTCATCCCTTCACCGAGCTGGCCTTCGTCGATGCCCGCGACCGCCTGACCAGGTGGTTCACCGGTGAGAGAAGCGGAGAGCTTCTTCGGCAGAGGTGGAACCGCCGGCTCGAAGTGCTCGGCGAGGACCCGTTCGGTGATCCCCACCGCCCCACCGAGCCCCGGATCGAAGTGGCCACCTACCCCGAAGTCATCGTGCTCACCGGCCTGTTCGCCTCCCCGCACTGGCGAGACCATCCCCAACTGCCCACAGAGACAGCACGCCGATTTGGCATCGCAGACACCCAGCTAGTGCTCTGACCTCACAGGTTCGCCGGTTTGGGGCTCGCCTGTGTTTGGGGTGTGCCGGGGTGGCTTTGTCCACGAGAACGGGAGTCGTTTGTCGATGAGCGCGGGAGGCGCCCCGAAGGCGGCCAAGTCGATGTTCACGAGTTCGGGTTCTGGCTCACTTTCCGTGGAGTGTGCACGCTGAGTGACGGTTTTCGAGCCAGCGAGCCCTGGTGAAGTTGCCCGGAACTGAGCCGTACCGGGTGCGGTGTGGCTGACAGTTCGGCCCGTTGAAGAAGTGGTGCTCCGGCTGGAGGAATTGCTGTTCCCCTCGATCGCCGATGTGACGGTGCTGTCGGTCGACGTGAACGAGGAGGCGGTACGGATAGTGGCCCGAAGCACGGTGGCTGGGGCCGTCTGCCCCGGATGCGGAATCTGGTCACGGTGGATTCACGGCTCCTACCTGCGCTTTCCCGCATGTGCCCAGCGGGGGCAGGCGCGTCGCGCTCTGTTTACGCGTCCGCAGGTTCCTCTGCCCGGTCCTCTCGTGCGGCGCAATGCCGAGCTGGAGGGCGACGCGGCTACCCTCCGCGGCCAGATCGCCGATGCGACCAGTGGTACGGTCCGGCCGCTTCGGAAGCCGTGAGCCTCACCGATCATCAGGGCCCGGCGAAGGGGTCGGGGCCGAAAGTCGCTCTCCTGTCACGGCAGCTTCCACAGGGCCACGTCGCTCAAGAGCCCGGCGGTGATCATGGTTCCGTCCGGGCTGATCCGCATCGGGTGCGCGGTGTCATAGTCCGCGCCGTTCTGGTAGATGCGCGCGTCCTCGATGTCGACGACCTTTCGGGTGGCGACGTCCCACCGCACGATCAGGGGGTCACCGTTGACCGAACCGATCACGGTCCCGCCGTCGGGACTGAATTGCACGGAATTCACGTACTGAGCGATGCGTTCCTTGCGGGGGATCGACTCTCCGGGGGTGGTGCCGTAGGGCACCGTGAGGGTCGCGACCTCCTCCTGGCTGTCTGCCGACCACAGCTTGACCTGCCCGTCCCTGCTGCTCAAGCTCGCGGTGCCACCGGCCAGCAAGGATCCGTCGGGGCTGTAGGCGAGGTGGAGTACCGGCAGTTCGAGGCCGTTGATCGTGCCGATGATTTCGCCGGTAGAAATGTCCCAGAAGCGTACGTTGCGCGCCTCGTGGCTGGTAGCGATCGTACTCCCGTCGCGGCTGAAGGCGACCGACTCGACCGACTTCTGCCGGCTCTTCGTGTAGCCGATCGGGTCGATCAGCGTCGCGAGCTTCTCGTGGGTGCCGGTGTCCCACAGATTCACTGTCGCGTGCATGTTGGCGCAGGCCAGGACGTCGGCGTGCGGATGAAACGCCAGTGACTGCACCTGGACGGGATCGATCTCGGTGTCGGTGAGCGTCGCGATCTCCTTGCGTGCGGCGACGTTCCACAGCGTCGTACCAATGCCGTCGCAGGCGGCGAGCAGCGTCCCGTCCCTGCTGAAGGCCAGGTCGTGGACCCCGTCGTACCGTTTGCTGGGCTTTCTGAGCTTGACGGTGGGGGCCAGGGTCCCCGGGTCCCAGAGTTCGACCCCTCCGTCGAGCAGTCCGACAGCGAGGATCTTGCTGTCCGGGCTGAACGCCAGGGCGTAGGCACCTCTGAAGTTCGTTTTTACGATCAAGGGGCGAGACAGCCGGTGTTGACTGCGCGGTCTTGGGGACCGGGAGGGTGGGGTCGGGCCCGACTGCCCGGAGGACGACATGGTCAGCGCGGTGGGTACGGCGGCGGCCGCGGCGGCCACGGTCCCGAGCGCGCCGAAGAGGAGGGTGCGTCGGTTCGGCCGTCGCGACGGCCGGCCGGTTGGGGGCTGGGGGGCACCGGCGTCCGCGTCGGGTGTCATGGCCCCTCCTCCGCTGTGTGTCCCTTGCTGGTGTCCGTGGCGGACGGGCATCCCTGATCCGCCGTGTGCCCGCCCTGACGGGCGGTCAGGGCTAACTCATCTGACATGACAGCACGATATTTCGGGGGGCGGCAGGCGCGTATCCGCGAGGCGGACATTCACCCTTCCCACACTCGGCACCGGGTACGCGCCGTGGATTCCGCACGTCTTGTGAGCAGGCGCTGGGGACATGGTGGAGGACACAGAGCAACACCTGGAAACGTACGCGCGAATGCCTGACCGGCCGCTACCTTCGATCTTGCCCGGGGCTCGTAGAGCGGGAGCACGCGTACGGGGCGCCGGCCCGGGGTATGGGAGCGGTGCCGGTCGGCCCGACCATGGTGACAAGGGATGCATGAGCCACCGGGGATGGGGGACGGGTGAGGAATCGGACCACGTTGCAGGCAGGGTCGCGCGGATCGCGTAAGTCACGGCCCGGTACGTCACGCGGGACACCGGAGACGGCCGCCGAGCCGTGGTGGAGGAAGCACGGGCGGCTGCTCTGGCTCGGGGCCGGCATACCTGTGATCGGCGCCGTACTGACCACCCTCGCCCTCAACGGCCTGGGCCTGGGAGGTGAGCCCGACCCTGCCGCGCCCGCCGCCACGGACAGCCCCTCGGCGAGCCCTCCGTCCGCGCCGTTCACCGTGTCCGCCCGACAGGATGGCAACGACGGCGGCTGTACGGCCCTGGAGCACGGGATCTCCTCGCCGCGGGACCGGGCGGAGATCGTGACCGGCGGTGACGTGGCCGGCGTCGTTCGGCGCCATCGGGGCGCACGGGCCGGCGAACTCACCACGGAACTCACGATCGAGGGCGGTACGCAGCCCCTGACCATCACCTCGATCGACATCGAGCCCGAACAGCCGCTTCCTGCACCGCCGCTCGCCGGAACACTGCTGTGCGAGGCGAGCGCAGGAGGTGAGGCGAAGATCCAGCTGTTCGCGGACCTGGACAGCCCCCGGCCGGTGTTTTTGACCGGAAAGGGCTCGCCCGATCGGTACTTCGACAAGCACGTCGTCACTCTCGCGCCCGGCGAGCAGGTCAACCTCACGGCGACCTTCGTGGCCGCGAAGGGGTCACGAGAGTTCCGGCTGGTCGTCCACTACGTGCGGCACGGGAAGGGGGGAGCAGTCCCCGTGCCTGCCCCGAGCGGGAGCCGGTACGCGGTGACCGGGTACGCCGCGAAGTACGAGGCCGTGTACTCGGGGTCGCCGAACGGAGGATTCCGGCGCGAGGAGGACTCCCGGCCCTGCCGATGGTCGCCAGCGCCTCCATGCTGACCGGCGCGGTGCCGACCGGTTCGTGGAAGTCCGGCAAGGCTTGGGAAGACGCGAAAGGGCTCCGGAAAGCCCTGGGAGACGGGGAGTGGTATGGCACGGCGGATGTCGCGTACGGACCTGAGTGCTGCGGGAGCGGGCCTGCTGGCCGTCTTGCTGCTGGTGCTGCTGGTCGGCGACGGAAGGACCGCCCGCAAGCCGTCCGAGCCTCCGAACACCCTGGAGGTGGCCTGGTCGTATGTGACCACCGGGCGGGCGCTGGACGCACGCGACGTGCCACCAGCCCTCAGCGACGAGGCGTTGGCGGTTCCGGTGGGCCGCTCCGTCCGCGTAGTGGACACTCGGAGCGGCCGGCTCCTCTCCATCGTGAACGGCTTTGCGGAGGACGCCCCCGACCTGGAGTTGTCGGGCGGTGTGCTCTTCCTCGTGGACACGCAGGTCCGCTTCAAGGACACCCTGCGGGCGTACGATCCCGCGACCGGGCGCGAGCTGTGGCACCGCAGGGCGGCCCCGCGTCCGGACGGTGAGGGGGCCGGTAACTTCGCCGTCGGAGGGGTCTTCTACGCGGACTGGGGACCGGTGGTCATGGACGGCGACCGGGTGTTGGCGCTCGAGCCACGTACCGGCGCGGTCCGGTGGTACGTCCGGTTGGACATCCCCTGCGCCAACCCCCACCCCTACGTGGACGTGCCCTACCGCATGGCGGCGACGGCCACCCGCCTCCTCCTTCTCCGACACTGCATGGGCGAGCCCGCGGAACTCCAGGCGGTGGACGAGCGGGACGGAAGGTCGTTGTGGCGGAAGCTGCTGGGGCTTGGGAAGTACGTCAGTGTCGGTGCGGTCGACGGGCTCCTCAGCGTACGCATGGACGACAAGTTCCGGTTGCTCACGGAGTCGGGTGAGGAGATCCTGCGGCAGGCGGGCGAGGTATATCCGCTGGGGAAGGAACAGGGGGTCGTGTACGCGAGTGTCGGCCAGAAACTGCGAGCCTTCCGGGCGGACACCGGGAAGCCCGTCTGGAAACGTGCCCGCCTTCTGACCGGCTTCGCCTTCATGAAGGACGGGCTGATCGTGGATGACACGAGCACGGACGGCTCGTACTCCGGAGACGTGCGCTGGTCCGTCGGGGACGCCGCCGCGCAGGGGCCCGGAGCCAGCACCTTCGTGGATCTTGACGGCCGTGGGACCGCCTCGGTGCCCTGGCCGGTCGCCGGGACGCTGCTGGGGGCGAGCGGGGAGTTGCTCGTGGTCCGCAGCGAGGAGGCGAAGGGAACCCGCTACACCGGACTACGACCGGTGCGTCGCGCCACGGACGTGGCCCGACCCGTCGCGCTTGGGGGAACGGAACCGCGGGACTGGCCCGACGCCTGTGGCCTGGTGGACGCCGGACTCCTCTCGGAACTCGCCCCGGACTATCTCGCACTGCCGGACAAGAAGAGTCGCGCCTTCCATGGAGTCCGGCTGCCGCACCCGAGTGTGTGCCGCTTCGCCACGGAGTCCGGTGACGGTAGTGACGTCTTCTCCGTCACCGTGCGCTGGGTCGCGCCCGACGCGACGGCCGCCCGGACGTACGCGGCCAGCGCCATGCCCTGGGGTTGCGCCCCCGCACTCGGCGGATGCGTGACGGCCGGGATCGAGGAACCGCGGAGCGGGGCCCGGCTGTACACCTACCGGACTGGCCTGGAGGCGAGACCCGTGGCCCACGCCACCGTGGTGTCCGGCCGGTACGTCCTCGGGGTCGCCGCGGGCGAGGACGAACCGGCGCACAGGGCGCTGGTACGACGGGTCGCCCTGCAGCTGTCCGAGCGGGGCGGGAACCGGGAATGAGACACGAAGCTCTGGGACGCAAGTTCTGCTTGCATAACGCGTCGCTGCAGAACCCACGGGCGGTCTTGCCAGGGTGAGTGTCGTACCAGGTCGGCTCGCCGCCCTCGCCGATCCACTGCAGCCCCGCCGCCGGGAAACCCGGGGTTCGTTCTCACCATCAGGATCGGCCAACCGAGAGGTGATCCGCTCATTCACAGTGGCCGCACCACAGAACCTGCGCCAGAACCCGAGTTCGGGAGGCACCCGCCGAGAATGATCTTGCTAGGGTCCACCCAAGATGGGGCGTTCAACGCGTGGGAGGTGGTCAAGCGATGACCCCCGAGGAGCAGGAACTGATCATGGGTCTGGCGGTCGGACTGGGTGAGGGTCCGACGCGCACGCTCGACGAGGTGCTCGCCCACTTCGGCGAGTCCGACGGTGAAACCCTGGCGCTGAGACTGCTCCGGGACGCCATGGAGCGCCGGGACGCCGACGACGTCGAGATGGCGTTGATCGTCAAGGCCGCCGCCGGCGCCCCGGCCGAGGAGTTCCTGGAGCCGTTGACCGAGCTGTTCCCCGCCGAATGGCACAGAGACCACGAGGACATCGTGTCCACGCTGGGCAAGCTCCGCTCGCCCAGGACGGTGCCGACACTGGCCCTGGCAACCCACTGGGTCCCCGAGCACCTGGACTGGGACGAGAACCGGGCACTCGCGGTGAAGGCGATCTGGGCTCTCGGCGCCATTCCCGGCCCGGAGGCCCGGGATGCCCTCGAAGGCTTGCGCGACGATGGGAACGAGATCATCCGCGAGAACGCGCTGAATCAGCTCGCACGCCGCGGCGAACTCTGACCGCGGAGTCGTAGCCGCTCCCCCAGAACGCCCGGCCGTGTTTCCTCGGCCGGGCGTTCCGCCCAAGACCCATCTCGCCAGGGTTTCCTGTACCTCGGCCACTCAAGGGAGGTCACACAAATCACCCGCCGGGCCGTGAGTGACTCCCAAACTCATCGACATTGATCAAGGAACCGGCCCACGCGGTGACTCCCGAAGCCGTCGACAGACAACTTCCGTTCTCGTGTACAAAGCCACCGGGGCATCCGGTCCACAGCCGCGAGCCCGTGTCTGGCAGGATCTCCCGCATGCTCGAAGAAAAGCTCGACGCGCTTGCCCAAGTGATGGCTGAGCACATGGCCAGGCCGTTCCCGCCCGGCTGCCGCGGCCTGGACGTCGAGGGCCAGGACATGGTGTTGCTCGACGCGGACTCCTATGGCTATGCAGCCGTCGTTCATGAAGGCCCGCTCAGCGAGCAGCACCGGGCAGGCTTGACGCGGCTGACGTCAGTGTTCGGGAAGGTCCTCCCGGCGATCGACGACGAGTACGCGGCCGAGTACTACACGCACGTGCGCGACATGGCTGTGCTGGCCGCCGAAATTGCGAGCCTGCGCGAGAAGTAGTCCTTCGCACGGGAAGGTTCCACGGGGGCATCCGATGGGGCGGGACACCTCCTTGCCAACGCGGCATGACCCGCAACCCGGTGAACCTATGCCGTCAGAGCACTAGCGTCGGGCCTGGTCCGGAAACTGCCACCTTCACTGCAAATCCTGGAGCAGGGCGTCTCACCGTCCTGACAAAGCCCAGCTCAGGAACCACCGGTCTCGCCGTGATCGATGAGACGCGAACTCGGCGCCGTGCTCAGCCCCTCCCGAAGCCCACGGCCTCCACGCTCTGAGTCGCAAGCCAATCTGTCACCCCCCAGGTCAGTGGCCTTCTCCCGTCAAGATCTAATGAGACGGGACAGCTGTGCCGCGGAAGTGGCGCCGATGAGTTTCCGGCGGTTGTGTGGTCTACCCGTCAACGAAGGGAGCGCACCATGCGCAAGATCATCGTTTGCACGTTCCTGACGCTCGACGGCGTCATGCAAGCGCCGGGCGGTCCGGACGAGGACGCGGAAAGCGGCTTCAAGCACGGCGGCTGGCAGAAACCGGTGGACGACGACGAGGTCGGCGCGGCCGTTGCCGGTTGGTATGAGCGCTCCGACGCGATGCTGCTCGGTCGCAAGACGTACGAGATCTTCGCGTCGTACTGGCCGACCGCTGATCCTGACAACCCGTTCACCGAGCGGATGAACAGCATGCACAAATACGTGGCGTCTCGGACCCTGACGTCCGTCCAGTGGCAGAACTCCACGCTGCTGGAGGGCGACACCGTCGATGCCGTACGTACGCTGAAGGCGTCCGACGGCGGCGACATCAACGTTGTCGGCAGCGGCGACCTCGCCCAGACCCTCATGCAGCACGACCTCGTCGACGAGTACCGGCTGACCATCCACCCGGTGATCATCGGCACCGGCAAGCGGCTGTTCGCCGACGGCGCGATCCCTACGGCGCTGGAGCCGGTCAGCGTCTCGACGACGAAGGGCGGCACCGTCGTCGGCGTCTACCGGCCGAACGGCAGGCCCAGCTACGACAGCTACTGATGTCGTATGCCGCGGAGTTTCCGCCGACGGCCACCGGCGGAAATGCTACGACGCAGCAGTAGTTCAAGGGGGCGCGCCGTCGCCACAGGTCCGCGCCGCCGGCGATTTCCGGCAGGGAACCGAGACTCCGTGCGCCCGACAGGATGTGAGACAACGGACAGATCCGCAGGGCGCGAGGCCTGGTCGCCCCGGCCGCCGGTGGCAGCGTCCTGGCCCAGTGAGAGATCATCCTCACCGCGGCCGCGCACTGCTCTTCGCTCGTGCGGGGATGGTCCCCGCCACTTGGATCGTCCGGTGGTCCGCACCGGCTGATCCGCGCTCGGGCGGGGATAGTCCCGGATGTCGACCGCCGATCCGATCGCCGCACCTCCTGCTCGCCGCCCGCGCCGATGAGCGGATCGCGCCGAGGGACGCGGAGGCGTTCGAGGTGACGCGACGGGCCTGCCGTCAAGTGAGGTGTGGGTGTGTGGGTCTTAACCGAGAGCGGTTGTTCGCGACGTTCAGGATCACTTCGTGATCGCCGTCGTCGGATGTCGGTGAGAGGCAGGAGCACCTGCGGCTGTGGACCGGGAAGGTCCGGGTGGTGCAGGGCCTGTCAGAGCCGGGTGGCACTCTGGGCGTGTGCTGATCGACGGATACGAGGACGATCCTCTCGTTGCGGCGGAGGATCTGCTGTCCCTGCCGGGGTTCTGGGCCGCCTATCTGCTGTGGATGTGCCAGACCGAGGAGAACGACCCGGATCCGCTGTGGTTCGGCGCGGATGAGGCCGACTTGGACGCGGCGTACGAGGCCCTGACCGACGAGGAGCGTTGGCCGGTCTTCCGCATCCCGTTCGCCGACCGGCACAGCGCGCTCATCGTGGGCCGCAACGTCGCCGACGACCTGGGCACGGAGTACTTCGTCTCCCACCCCGACTGGGACCGGCACGGTCACCTGGCCACCATCGACGGGCACCAAGCCGGCCCCGGACTGTCCTGGCGCGAACGCACACACGTCGCCGGCACACCCGACCCCAAGGCTCCCGGCGTCCACGCACCGCACGTCCGCCTGCTGCTACTGCTTCCGGCCCTCGGAGACAGCAACCTGCCCGGTGACGCTGCCGCACTGATCAGCAGCGCGCTCATTCAGGTGGGTGTCGCCGAGGACCAGGCGCCTGGGGCGGCAGATGCCCTCCTCCACGACCACCCCTTGTGGGAGCCGGCGGAATGGGCCCTGCCCTCACCGTCCCCGCTCTCCGGAACCGCGCAGCACTTTCCCGGCATCCTGCACTGCGACGATCCCCACAGCCCGCGGTGCGGAACCCGCCTCGCCCAAGGCATCACCCGCGAACACAGCGACCGATTGGCCCGAGCACTCGGCACCTGGCCCACGCCGTGAACACCTGCCCCGAGTCGACAAGCACGCGAGACTGCCACAAGCAAGCACTGGCGCGCTACCCGAACTCGGCAACACGCCTACTGTTGCCAACGGACTGCTTTCGACGGTGACCGATGAACGCTGCTGCCTCTCGGTTCTGGCACAGATCTTGGGGAGCCGTCGCGGAGAGTAGAGGTTTCGTTCGATTGCAGGTGGCACGAGGTCGTCAGCGTTCCCGCATCCTGGTCCACCACCAGCCGAACACCGCCAACTCGATGTTGTTGGGGTCCGGCAGGGTTCGGCGCTCGAGCTCCGCATCGATGCGTGTGATCAGTCGTTCCAAGTCCCGTTGTGTTCCGGGAGGAAGGTGCTGCATCGCCCACTCGAGGTCATCACGGGCATCTCCCACCCCGGGCGATTCGAACTCGGAGGCATTCAGGTAGCGTCCAGGCTGCTTGAACGCCCGCTCGAAACACGAGAGCGCATTGGCGACCGCGTTGGGCCACATCTCTTGGTCTTCGACCCGGCGGATCGCTGCACGGGTCCGCGCGGAGACACCGCGGACCTTCAGTACCGGATACTGCCATCGTGGCCGCCATCGCTCTGCGCGGACGGCCTTGGGACGCCTACGCGGCATCGCCCTTTCGGATCAACATGTAGCCATCCTGCCACGGCTGGGAACCTGGATGGCCTTCTTCCGCACGCCCGCTAAGGCAGACATTCCAGCTTCTCGGATCTCGCGCAGATCTTGAGGGGGCGTCTCGGAGTGTTACTGGAGCAGGATCATCTCGCGGAGTAGTTCGAATCCGGCTCGACCGTAAAGCTGCCGCTTGATCTTCTTGATGCGGTTGACGGCGCCTTCGATGCTGCCGGAGCTCCAGTCGAGAGTGAGCCCGGCGGTCACAGCGTCGAGGTCTCGGAGCAGGTGGAGTGCGAAACCTGTGAGGCCGGGCAACTGGCTGGCGTCGACTGCGTCGATCCAGGTGGGGAGCGTGGGGCCGAGGCGGTCGGTGAGTATCTCGCCGAAGTCCCGGACATGTTCGGCGGTCTTGTCCAGTTCGGGGCAGCGGGCCAGGACCTCCTTCAGGCCGGCGCGGTCTTCCTCGGTCAGGGCCGTCGGGTGGCGGGTGATCCAGCCGGTTACCTGCCGCACCGTCGGCGGCCGCGGCGGCCGCGGCGGACGGAGCCCCGCGCAAGGTGGCGATGTGGGCGCGGGCCCATGCCGTAGGTGACAGGAGTGTGCTCGGCACCAAGCTCGCCGTGGAGTTGGGTGACGCTGGTGCATCCGTCCGCGAATCGTCGTTCCAGGTGCCGGGCGATCGCCCGACGTGAGTGACCCCGGGCAAGCAGCTCATGGACCAGGGCATGTACGGCCTTCTTCCGCTCGGCCCGCCGGCCGACGGGGTCCGAGTCGTCCTGTGGCAGGCCAGAGGCCAGGCGGGGCGTCTCCGGCCGTGTGCCGCTGGGCGGTTGCGCAGGCAGTCGCGGTGGGCGGCGACGCAGGTCTCCAGGCTCGGCCGAGGCCCTGCCACAGGTGGAACCGGTCGGCGACCTACAGAGCGTCGGGGGCACCGCGACGGGCACCCTCGGCGTAGGCGCCCGCCCGGTCCCGGCAGATGATTTGTACTCAGGGGTGCCGGATCAGCCAGGCGGCCAGCGGCCGGCCCTCGCGGGTCGGGAGCATATCGACCACACGACGGTCTTCGACACTGGTCAAGACGGTGGAGCAGGTCTGGCCGCGACGGATCGCGAAGTCGTCCACGCCCAGCACACGCGGCGTGCTGAACGGCGGATCGGGCAATGCCATGACCCTGCGTAACAAGGTCATCCGTCCCGAACTGAAGCCCAGCTGGGCCGCCAGCCGAGCACGGCCCGCCCGGCCAGCGCGAGCCCCACTCGCTCCAGGGCGCGGCTGAGGCGCCTGGTGAACCGCGCGTGCGGGGCAGCCAGCCGGGAGAACGGCTCGGCGAACGTCCGGCGCGGGCAGTCCGCCGAACCGCAAATGAAGCGCCGGACCGTCAGCCGGATCACGAAGCGCAGCTCAGCGAGCGGAAGATCCCTCAGCCTGCGCTGATATCGGTCGTGGATCCGGTCCGAGAGCAGCCGCAGTCCGGACAGGCAGCGCCGACCGCTCGGCCTCTCGCCACCACCTCGACCTTGCCGAACGCGGCAGTAACCGCGCCTCAACCTCCACATCGTCGATCCCGTCGAACACCAGCGAGTCCCAGAATGGTGCATCGGTCTGCATGACCAGCACCATCACCGTCCACAACCGACCGCAGCAGCGAACGACAGACACCTGAGGGAGCGTCACCTCCAGCTGTTGAAGGGCACGGCGTACGCGGTCTCATGCGAACCGTCTCCTCGCAATCGAACATCGAGGTAACACTCCGCGACAGCTCCCCAAGATCTGTGCCAGAACCTGCCTCTCGGCGACAAAGCCAGTCGCCGTATCTTCACGGCCCACGGCATCACCCCCGACCGTCCCCGCCTTCGCGGGGATGGTCCCCGGTCCGAGAACCGTGGAACTCGGGGGTGTCCTGCTCTACGCACCCGTGGGGAGGGGCCCGTCGCCGGAGACAACCCGAGCGCCTGCTCCCCGCGCTCCGGCTCGCCCGCCTCGACCCGGTTCCTCGCTGCCGCGAGCACCGGCTCGGTCTACGACACGGCACGGTCAGGCTGCGCGTGAACTCCCGGAGCGCAAATGCCCACCGAGCGGAACCACTACCCCTCATTCGCACTCTGCCTAAGCGACAGCAAAGCATCGTGAACGGAGGCCGCCATGAACCGGCGCACACTGCTCGCAGCGGGGACCGGCTACACGGCGGCCGTCGCCTGGACGATGGGCCGGGGCAGCGGCCAGGTGAGGGCCGCGCCCACCAGCGGTTCCGCCCCTGTCACCAGCGGGCAACGGCCCCTGGACCCCGCATCTGCTGCAGCTGGGAGGCACGCGGTCGCGCCGCGCGCCGCTGACTGGTCCGGGCTCGACAGGGGCCTGCAGGGCGGTCTGATACGGCCAGGCGATGCCGACTACGCCACCGCCCGCCAGCTGTACAACACGCGCTTCGACAGTCTGCGCCCCGTCGCTGTCGCCTACGTGGCCAACACCGCGGACATTGCCGAGTGCCTGGCCTTCGCACGCCGCCACGGTACCCCCGTCGCCATCCGCAACGGCGGTCACTCCTACACCGGTTGGTCCAGCGGCAACGGACGCCTGGTCATCGACGTCTCTGCGCTGAATTCCATTCGCAGTGACTCCGGCAGCGCCGTCATCGGGGCCGGCGCGAAGCTCATAGACGTCTACACTCGGCTCGGCGCACGAGGCGTCACCATCCCCGGCGGATCTTGTCCCACGGTCGGCATCTCCGGCCTGACGCTCGGGGGCGGCCACGGTGTGGTCTCGCGCTCCTACGGGCTCACTTCCGACAACCTCACCGGCGCCCGCATCGTCACCGCCGACGGCAGGACCCTCGACGTGTCCAAGGACCGGGAGACCGACCTGTTCTGGGCGCTTCGCGGCGCAGGCAACGGAAATTTCGGTGTCGTCACCGAACTCCGGTTCCGCACCCACAAGGCCGCCGACGGCGTCACCGCGTACATGACCTGGCCCTGGTCCAAGGCCGCTGCCGTACTGCGCTCCTGGCAGGAGTGGGGCCCCGCTCAGCCCGACGAGATCTGGTCAGCGCTGCACCTGTCCGCCGTCGCCGGCCGGACCCCCACGATCTCCATCAGCTGCTTCTCACTGGGCACGTACGGCGCCTTGCAGAACGCCGTCGACCGACTGGCGGACCGCGCCGGCGGCCCCGGCGCCGCCTCCCGCATCACCATGCGCCGCCGCGGCTACCTCGACACCATGCGGATGTACGCGGGCTGCGCGACGAAGCCCACCACCCAGTGCCACCTGCCCGGCACAACCCCGGGGCGGCAGCCCACCGGCGTCCTCCAGCGGGAGACGTACGCGGCACGCTCGGACTTCTTCAACCGCTCACTGAGTACCGCCGGCATCCGGTCACTGCTCGACCAGGTCGAACGCCACGGACGCAGCAGCAACAGCGGCGCCGTCTCCATCGCGCTCACCGCCTTGGGCGGCGCCGTCAACCGCGTTTCCCCACAAGCGACCGCCTTTATACACCGCAACTCACGCTTCCTGGCGCAGTACACCGCATCCTGGCCCGCCGGTCACACCGCCGGGCCGGCGGCGGCCTGGCTGGACAGCACACACACCGCGATGCGCCGGCACGCCTCGGGCGCGGCATACCAGAACTACACGGACGCAAATCTGAGTAACTGGCGCTCCGCCTACTACGGCTCGGCCGCTCACCGACTGACTGAGCTGAAGAGGCGCTACGACCCGGGCAGGATGTTCGACTTCCCACAGGCTCTGTGAACCGACGCGAGGTGCCGTCACACAACGGCGCCCCGAGCCACCGCCGCCGGACGCGCGATTCCTCTCCCCGTACCCGCGGTGATAGCCCTCAGCCGATCGGCACCCCGGACCTCGAGTCCAACTGCTTCCCGTTCCGGCGGGGATGGCCCCTCGACCAGGGAACCGCACTCTGCTCGACGAGTGGGCCTACCTGCGGCCCTACACCTCAAACGACGAGCGAACAGCGGCTCTGGCAGACTTCCTCCACGCCTACAACCACCAGACCGGCGCCCTGCCGGCCGGCCGCCTCAGGTCCACTTCGTGCACGAGACCGTGGCGTTCGACCAGTACATGTACTGGCTGATCTGCCGCGTGTATGGGATGCCGGACTGGAAGCACATGGAACGGGAGTAGCCGGCGAACGACGCCTTCATGTAGGCGTCGTTGTAGGCGGAAGATTCGGCCGTCCACGCGCTCGACCCGGTGCCGAAGCCGCTGAAGTACTCGGTCGCGGCGGCCGCCGTGCTGGCCGAGGCCGTAGCCACGCTGCCCAGGCCCATCAGGCCGAGCACTGCGGTGAAGGCGAGAGTCAGACGTACGAAGGATCTCTTCATTCTCGTTTCGTCTCCCTGTTCTGGAGCGTGTCTCGCTCCGGAGGAGAAGCTAACAACGAGTCGGAGTCCACGAAGGAGAGTCCCACAAGAACGCTGAAGAAACCTGGAGCGCTCAACTCCGTTGCAGAAACATTGATTTGGCCGGATCGCGCGGAGGGAGAGAGATCGGAGTGGAGTTCCGCGCGCTACCCACGGGACGGTTCGGGGCCTGTCGCGGCGTCGAGGGGCGGCCAGGCGAGACCCGGGTGTTCCGCGAACACCTCGGCCACGTGCCCGCGCCAGTTCGCGCGGGCGGGCCGGACCTCCGCGCGGCATCCCGCACACGATCCCCGAGCGGGCCGACCAGGTCCGCAACCGGGCCCGGCGAGGCAGCCGAGGCGGCCGCCCGCCTGCCTTCGACCGCGAGGCCTACAAGCACCGCAACGTCGTGGAACGCTGCTTCAACCGCCTGAAACAGTGGCGCGGCATCGCCACCCGCTACGACAAGACCGCCCAGTCCTACGAAGCCGCCGTCACCCTCGCCTCACTCCTGATGTGGGCGTGACACTTGACGACAGAACCTAGAATCGGATCAAAACCATCAAACGAACCATGTATGGCCGGGCCTCGTTCCGGCTCCTGAGGATTCGCTTCCTTACCCGGATCTGAAAGGGCTCGCCCTTCGACCAGCCGTCAGGGCTGCCAGCTGATCTGCCGAGAGAGCCCCTCGAAAAACTCCTGAAGACCGGATGCAGCAAGGTCGAACTGATCGAGCCACGAGGTGGTGGTCGACCTCCAGATCCGTCCGGAGCCGGCCAGTGCGAACAGATGGCCGCCCCCGTCGCTGGCGAATACCAGGGCAGGCTCTTCCCCGTCGATCTGGACGGCCCCGTACTCGCGGAGGTGGTCCGCGACCAGCGAGGCTGGGTGGACGAAGTAGCCGTTCTCCACATCGGGCAAGGAGACCTCGTCGATCACCCAGTACATCGTGGTCAGATCCGAGGGAATCGGTGTCAGCTCCACGAGCGCGTCGGTGGCCTGATGGCTCTCCTCCGACGCGAGCACGACCTTGTTGCTGCCCGGCTCGAAGCCAAACCGCGCCTGGAACGACGCCATCAGCTTTGCGAGCGCCGAATCCGCCTGCTCGCACCAGCCGCGAAGCCACTCGGCATCAAGCCGATCGTCAGTCACGGTCAGTCCCTTTCGCCTCCGCCGCGACCCGCCCGCGCGAGTCCGGAAGAACCTACAGGAGCGTTCACGCAGATCTGGTCAGAGCCTTGAGAATCCCCACCCCCTGCTCAGGGATTCCCCAGATCTACTCACCTTGCCTCCTCACCCACAGGTTGCCTCCCCACCCACAGGCGATCCGTCTGCGCACCGGTTCATCCGCCGAGTGTCTCTGCCATCCGGTTCAGGTCGGTGAGAAGAGCGGTGAGGCGCTTTGGCGGGACGGCGTCGGCCAGCTGCTGGTCGATGGCGTAGACGGCGGTGCGTGCCGCGGCGAGGCGGCGGTGGCCGTCTTCGGTGAGGTGGGCGGGCAGGGCGCGGCCGTGGTCGGCGGTGGCCGCGCGGGTGATGAGGCCGGCGTCCTGCAGTCCGCGCAGGACGACGTTCACGGACTGCCGGGTGACGAAGGTGCGGCGGGCCAGTTCGGCGTTGGACAGCCCGGGGCGCTGGTCGAGCAGTTCGAGACAGGCGTACTGCGGCACGGTCAGGCCGTACTCACGCAGGGCCCTGTCCATCGCGCCGCGCAGGGCGGCCGCGGCTCGCTTGAGGCGGTAGCCCAGTCGCTCGGTCACGTCGGCGGTTCCGTCGTCGGGCGGGGTCGGGTCGGTGGTTGTCTCATCCCTCATGTCAGGAGTTTGACATAGCTGAGCGGAGACGCCTACCGTCTCTTATGTCAAAGTCCTGACATCACGTACGGCTGAGGAGCACCCATGACCACCAATATTTCCGTCGCCGGGCCGGACTTCATCGCGCTGCAGACGCGTGACGTCGATGCGGCTGCGGCCTTCTTCGAGACGCACCTCGGGCTGCACCGGGCGCCCGCCTCGCCCCCCGGCGCCGTGGTGTTCACCACCGAGCCGATCGCGTTCGCCGTCCGCGAGCCCCTGCCAGGCGTGGACCTCGACAGCGTGGAGCGGCCCGGCCTCGGCGTCTCACTGTGGTTCAAGACCAGCGACGCCGAGACCCTCCACGACCGTCTCCAGGCCGCCGGGATCCCCATCGTCAGGGAGCCGGAGGACGGCCCGTTCGGAAGGATGTTCACATTCCTCGGCCCCGAGGGCTACGCCATCACCGCCCACGGGAACTGACCGTGTACGCCTTCACCATCACCCCGCAAGGACCGTTCTCCCTCGCAGCCGGTCTCGGCTTCCTGAAGGGCTTCACCCCCGCCAGGTATCACGACACCGCACAAGACCAGGCGCTGTGCCTGGCGTTCCCCACCGACGACGGTCACTCGACCGTAGGCGTCGAGGTGAGGCAGGCGGACGGCCCGCAGGGCACCGTGGAGGCGGAGGCGATCGTGCACACTGGCCTGCCCCGCGAGGGGCGGGCCGGAACGGCCACAGAATCCAAGCCCGTTCCGCCTTCCCCCAGGTGGATGCGGTGCGCGGGCTGGGGATGTCGGCGCGGACCGGTTCGGCCGTCCCTACGCGGAGCTTGCAAGGTGGCGGCGCAGGACTTGGGTGCTGCCGGTGTGGCCTGCGCGGGCGGATCTCGTGGAAGAGCCGGGTGCCGCTGGCGCATCCGGCGGTGAACCGGCTGTTCAGATGGGGCTTGAACGGCTCCAGGAGCCTGGCCTTGTGGATGCCGAAGTCCCCCGCGGAGGCGAGGAGTTCATCCAGGGGCGTGGTCTTGAAGCGGCGCACGGTCTAGCGGTCCAGGTCGAGGTGGCGGGCAGATGGCGCTGATCGTCCAGTTCTGCTCCAGCAGCCGGTGGATGTCCGTGTAGCGGGCGCGTGTGCGCTCGACGAGAGGCGTACGGATGATCTCCGCGCCGGGATGTTCACGCAGTCAGGCGGCGAAGGTCTCGGAGGGAGGGTCCGGGAGCACGTCCACGACGCGGCCGGTCTCGATGTCAACGAGGACGGTCCCGTAGGTGCGGCCCCTGCGGAACGCGAACTCGTCGACGCCCAGAACCCACGGCGCCCGTTCTGGCACTTCGGGCGCTTCCAGCAGCCAAGGAGACGGGTCCGGCCTGCGGCGATGCTGAGCTTGTGGCACAGCCGTTCGCCGGCCCGGCCGCCAAGCTCGGTGGCGACGGCCCGCAGCCACTGCCTCAGTCCGACGCTGGAGCGTACGTGGCGCTCACTCAGCCCGGGGACCTGCTCGACGAAGGTCGTCCGCCGGCACCTGGCGCGGTCGCGGAAGAAGCGCCGCACTCGAAGGCGCATCGCCAACTTCCTTCCAGCAAGCGGCCGTTCTGCCAGCGTCCGCCAGTGGGAGAAGTGTCTCCGTCTCCCCAGGCTTCCGCAGCCCGGGCAACGGGCCGCATGCGGCAACCCCCACCAGCACGACCTCTGGACCAGCAGTCAGCCGTTCCAGTTCGACATCGACTCCGGGGAACAGAACATCTTCGATCGAGCGGAGAGCCACGCGCACGTCATCCCGCAGGGAAACGATCTTGCATGCATGCCGTTGACCTGGGATTTCACGGAACTCCGGTCAGAGTCAAAATTCGAGATCGGCATCAGTGGTCACGGAGGGCTCTATGGCGCGCTCGCCCAGGGCCGGGTCGACGCGGACAGGGTGCACTGAGATCCCGAGCCGAGCGTTCTCACTCGACGTGGCAACCTCACAGCCCGACGCGAGATCCACGGCCAAGCTCCATGCGACGGGACAGGTGTAGCTGTAGAGGGCCTCGCCTGGGACACTTCAGCCCTTGACGAGGAGATCAGATGGTCTATACAGAACCCATGGCGCGAGCCGTCGTGGAACCGGCCGTACGCGAGCTGATGCACCAGTGCGCTGACGGCCAGGAGCCCTCCACGACGGTTACCTTCCGCGGAGACGACTTCAACATGTGTGCCCACGTTCGGGCATGTCTGACGTCGCCCGGACAGGTCAAGGTCTCGTTGGCCTGTTGGGTCGTCAACATGGACTTGGCCCGCTACTTCGGCAGCAACCCACCGAGTGAGGACGAAACCCGTCTGCCCCCAGAAGGCACAGCCACGCCGGACGCGTCACTCACCAGCCGCGTGATCGGCCACCTGGCCACCCGTATGAACGCTCTCGATATCCCTCAACCGGACCATGACGGCCACCTCGCCATCACCGTCCCCCTCGCCTCCCCATAGCAGCCGATCAGAGACGGCTGCGCTCGGTGACAACAACCGTGTTCGCGCCTACCTGCACGTCAAGCGCACCTCGCCACGACAGGTGACCGCCCGGCCGCCCTCGCCCCGGGCTGTTGCCGGATGGATCCTCCGGCACCCGGACACCCTCACCGAATCGGAGCAGATCCAGCTCAGGGCCGTCCGGATACACTGCCCCGAACTGGACGCTCTCACGCGCCACGTCCGATCCTTTGCGAGCATGCTCACCGGCCGCCAGGGAGAGCGTCTACCAGACTGGCTCGACGCCGTCCGGCAGGAGGACCTGGCCAGCCTCCATTCGCTCGCCGCTGGCATCGACCGGGACCGCGATGTTGTCATCGCCGGCCTCACCCTGCCCTGGAGCTCGGGCGTTGTCGAAGGTCATGTCAGCCGGATCAAAATGCTCAAGCGCCAGATGTTTGGCCGTGCTGGCTTCTCGCTCCTGCGTAAGCGAGTTCTCCTTGCTTCGTGAGGGCAGCTGCTGATGCGGTCAGGCACCTCGACGGTTCTCGGCTCTGCGGATGGTCACTACGGACAAGAACGGGTCGGTAGGCGGCGCCAGCTCCCTGGAGGAGACCTCTACGAGGTGCGCCGGAGCATCGCCGTGTTGCAAGGCGGTCACGTACTCGATGATCTGAGCGTGGGAGAGCACTGGCACTTTTTGGCGAAGGGTGTGCATGGCATGCACCCTCCCGCGAGCGTCTGCCACCGCCCGGACCTCATCGTGCAGATCGTCCACTGCGGTCCGCGTGACCTGCCTTCGAATGCGGACTCGGTAGTCCGCCTCCCACGCGTCCGTTACTGCGGAGACGACACCGATCTGGTGCAGGCTTCCGTCGACGCGGTCAACAAGGTACGGTCCGTTCCCGGCCAGCGCGAAGTCCGGGTTTCGGGTGCGCAGATACTCCTCAGATGTCCAGGAAACGATCCATACCAGCTCATGCTGCTCTACATGCGACACAGCCATGCGTATCGGCTCAAGCCCGAGCGGCAGCTCTCGCTGGTAGTCGCGTTCCAGCTCTTCCTCAACGATCTGAACCGCAGCATCTCGTTCAATCACTTTGGGCCGAGGTCGTCGACACCACACACCTGACGCCCGCCCAGGCCGCCCTGCAGATCGCAGAGGCCGTCGAGAGCTGACGAAGAACGACCTGCCGACGTCAAGCCTCGCAGGTGCCGAGAAGCCTGCCCATGTGACAACCAGCGTGCTTCGGCTCAATCGGGAAACGGTCAACACCTCACGAACCGCCCTCTCAGAGGCATAACGCTCGCGGGCCGCCACCGGATCAGCGGCGGGCCCCTCAGGCCACGGTTCCATCATCCCCGCCGATTCCGTTCGACGGAGCCTATCGCCTGGGTTACTTCTCATACGGAGATTGTCTGGATGTACCAGCACGTCGTCGGCCGCGGCATGGAGGCCGAACTCCTTGGTGAGGCCGAGCGCTCCGGGCTGCGGGTGAGCCGTCTGCTGGGCGGGTTTCTGCGCTCCCGTCCCATGCCGATCTCGGCCACGCCTGTCTCCTGGAAGGCGGCCGCTTCGCCGGCGCACAGGAACCGGGCGGGGCCCGGGGGCGGGGGAGTGGCGGGGCGGCGGAGAGCGCGCTGAAGCGCTCCGCGCGTACACCTGGACCGACCGCACCGCCCGTCACGCCTTCTACCGGTCACCGGGCCGCCCGAACGGACGAGGCGCATCGGACAGGACATTGTTCGAGCCTTTGGTGCCGGCGGGCTGGGCTAGGGCCTGTCTCTTGGAAGTGCGGTGCGCAGGGTGCTGCATGTTGGATCGATATCCTGTGTCGGCGTCGGCGGCAGGGTGCGAAACTTCGGGCGATGACCTCACCCGAGCTCAGTGACCTGGACTATCTCCGGGAGATCGAGCGCCTCGCCAACCGCGTCAGTGTGGAGGCATCCAACGAAGGATGGCTCTCGTTCCAGGCAGACCCGGAAGCGGCGACACCATTCCAGCGCAGCGTGAATGTGCTTGCTCGGGCTCTGCGCCACTACCACTTCGAGGGTGACGGCTGCCTGGATGAGGACCGGCCTTTGGTCCGCCTCGTCGGAGCCTCGGTGCTGAAGCCCGGGGTCATGCCGGCCGCGGTGGAGGAAGCGTACGAGGAGGCGTGTGCACGGATCGGCGTCGACCCCAGGCCGGAGGGCTGGGCACTGTGGAACACCTGGAGCGACGGGGACGTGAAGGTGACCATGGTGGTGTCCGCGGTCGAGACGACTGAGGGGCTGTTCCAGAACTGGGCGCGTGGAAGGGCACTCGACCCGGTGTCACCGTTGCCCTCCCAGATCGCCCACGTCCGCCGGGGATGGATAGGGCCGATGACGTTCTCACCTCGCGGCGTCAACCGCACGGGCCTTGGCGGTCGGCCACTGTCCTAGGCTCTGACTCTCGGTCAGAGCCGTGTCCACATGAGAATCGCACCGAGGTGCAGTGCGGCCTGGTAGGCGATGGCGAGCTTGTCGGTTCGCATGGCCAGACCACGCCACTGCTTGAGCCGATTGATACACCGTTCGACGGCATTGCGCTGCTTGTATGCCTCAGCGTCGAAGCCGGGCGGGCGACTACCGGCGCGACCTCGCCGCAGTCGGTGACCGACCTGGTCGGCGGGCTGCGGGATCACGGCACGGATACCTCGCCGCCGGAGATGCTCACGGATCGCGCGAGATGAATACGCGCGATCTGCCAGGACGGCATCCGGCCGGGTCCGCGGTCTGCCCGGCCCACCTCGCGGAACACGGATGCCTGCCATGACCACCTCGAAGGCCGGCGCGTCGCCCGCCTGGCCTGCGGAGACATGGAGGACCAAGGGTCGTGCATGGCTGTCGCTGACGAGATGGACCTTCGTACTCAGGCCGCCGCGCGAACGTCCGAGAGCATGGTCATCGGGCTCGGCCCGAAACGGCGCCCCCTTTTCCTGGCTCCGGCGGCGTGCTGGTGAGCCCGGCAGACGGTGGAGTCCACAGACACAGTCCAACCGATGTCGTCAGCACCGTCGGCCGATGCCAGGAGCGCGGCGAGAATACGTTCCCAGGTGCTGTCCACGGCCCACCTGAGCAGACGTTTGTGAGCGGTCTGGAATGAGCCCAGCTCCTCCGGCAGGTCCCGCCAGGGCGAGCCGGTGCGGTACTTCCACGCGATGGCCTCCAGGGTTCGACGATGGTCGGCCCATCGCCGATCACGGACCGGATCGGCCGGCATCAACGGCTCGATCCGGTCCCACATCGCATCAGTAATCACCAACCGGACAGACATGTCCGATCAACCGACGAGCAGATCAAGGAGAAACGCTCTAGACCGGCCTCGGTGCACACGGGGGAGCTACCGCCCGGAGCGTCACCCGTTCAGCGTAGTTCGGTCGTCTCCTGCTCACCGGCCGGCGCGTTGCTGTCCGGCCCGCCACGGCTTGCGGAGGGGGTCCTGTGGTGTGGCGCGCCTCGTCCGATGGTGGTCCGGTGGACGTGACGACGGTGTCCGGGAAACCGGATCCGAGGAGGCGTACCTGATGAGCGGTGCGATACGGCTCACCTTCGAGTACCGGGGCCAGCACATCGAGCTGGTCGCCAGTGAGCATGTCGACCTGGTGATTCCGGGCGGCCTGGCGGGACAGCTGGGCTTGGCGGTCGGCTTGGCCCCGGCCGGCCCCACCGAAGAGCCGGGCGTCTCGGTCGGCTACCGGGTGGACCTCTTGAACGCGCGCGGACAGCGGATCCACAGCCGTCCGCTGGACAACCCGATCATCGAAGAGGCGGAGGTCCCTTCCGCCGATCCGGACCGTCCCTTCACGCACCAGCCGGTCTCCCAGCCCAAGGGACGCTTCTTCGTCCTGGTGCCTGCATTGGCAGAGGCCAGGGAAGTGGCGCTGCTGCGCATCACCGTAAAGACGCATGCGGTCGCCCGGTATCCACTGGGACACGGCGCCGAGGGGGGTGGATCCTGAAATGGGTACCGGCGACGGCACCGTCCTCGGCACGACGCTGCTCCACAACAGCGGCCCGGCCGCCTCGCGGTGGAACCTCGTTCTGCTCTCGGAGGGCTACAAGAGCAGCGAGATGACCCAGTGGCACACGGACGCGCAGTTCTTCGTCAGCCAGCTCTTCGCCATGCCACCGTTCAACGAGCCGGCGGTCCAGGGCCGGATCAACATCCACCGCGTGGACGTCACCTCCACCGACAGCGGCGCCGACGACCCCGCGCCCTGCGGCGGGACGGGAGCCACTCCGAAGACCTATTTCAACGCCACGTACTGCTCCGGCGGACTCGACCGACTGCTGACGGCCGACACTGCGATCGTGCAGGGCGTGCTCAAGGCCCAGGTTCCTTCCTGGCATCAGGCGATCGTGGTGGTCAACAACACCAAGTACGGAGGATCGGGTGGCGCCATCGCCGTGAGCTCGACGGCCACCAACTGGGTCACGGTCGCCGCGCACGAACTGGGACACTCCGCGTTCGGACTCGCCGACGAGTACGAGTCCTGGGCCGGTTGTGGCAGCGGGGAGACCGGACGCGACTCCTACAGCGGCATCGAACCGACCGCGCCGAACATCACCCTCGACACCGGCCGCACCACGATCAAATGGTTGGCGCTGGTCCAGGCGACGACGGCGATGCCCACGTCCAAGAACGCCGACTGTGCGCTGTGCGACCCGCAGGCCAACCCCGTGGCCGCGGGCACGATCGGCGCCTTCGAAGGCGCGGGCAACTACCACTGCGGTCTGTACCGGCCGGCGTTCAACTGCATGATGCGCAACCTCACCCCGTTCTGCGCCGTGTGCCAGCGCGTGATCCGCCGCACGCTGCTCCCGTTCGAATGGAACCTGCGCGCGGCGGACGTGACGTCCACTATCATCGAGTGCGTGTTCGCGCCCTCGGGCGCGCCCGTGCCGAACGACATCGCCCCAGCCATCCAGATCGCGGGCGCCACGGGATCGGGTTCGCTCCAGTCGCGTCTGTACCCGCATGGTGTCGCCGGCTCGGTCGGCGCGGGCCGCTACCCGTACGAGTACCGCGTCGACATGACACCGGTCTCGGGGCCGCTGCCGGCCGCGGCCGTCCGCACGCTCAGCCTCGACTTTGGGCCCGTCAGCCGTATCAACTACGACGGAACCGGCGGATCGGACCTCTTCGTCATCACGCAAGGCGGACCCGGAACGGTCCGGCCCACCTCCGTCACCCAGCGGGAGAACCGCCTCACCATCGCCTTCGGCGCCCCCGGTGTCGCGGCCGGCAACAGCAGCTTCACCATCGGCCTCACATCGGACCATCCGCCGCGCGACACCACCGCGCAGGTCACCGACGGGGCCGGGAACACCCACACCATCGCCACCCGCGCCCCGGCGTTCCCTCAACCCTAGAACCCCGACGTCGAGTCCCGTTCAAACATTGAAACTTGCACAGGAACTGCCTCTGACCTGCGTCTATCGTGAGATTCATGGACGGCTACGGAAGCACCACCGGCCGGTCCGACGGTGGACCGGTCGCCACCCCTCACCTCGAAGTCAGCCTCCCCGAATGCAGGCAGGGCATGCCGCTCGAGATCCGCGGGACGAGCTGGCAGAGCTGGCCGGTCCGGCTGTCGGTCGACGGGCAGGCGGTCCTGCCCGACCGTGTACTACAGGGGCTGACCGTGCCCGATCCCGCCCGGGACAAGGGCGAGGCGGTCCGCCCGGACGGCACCGGGGTCTTCCTCTGCCGGCTCTCGACGCTACGGATGGAGCCGGGCGAGCACCACATCGGGGCCACGTACGCCGAAACCGGGGAGGGGTACGCGCAGGACGGGTATGAGGGCAGCGCCCACACGCAGGTGGTGGTCAGGGCGCGCGAGCAAGCGCGAGGCGGCGAGGTCCCGCCGCCGGACCTCGATGACGGGCAGGGAACCGGCGCCGGTGAGGAGCCGGAGGCGAGCGACAGCGCCTTCGAGCGCGAGCGATTCCACTGGGAGCGCCGCTTCGGCCACCTCGGCCGCATCCCGCCCGGCGCTCGGGAGACGCAGATTTCACAGGTCAGGGCGCTCCGGGAGCGTCGGGACCGCATCGAGGCGGGCCTTCTGGCCACGGCGGGCCAAGACCCGGGCACCTTCCCGCCGCCGCCGGTGACGGGCGACACCAACTGGACGCCGATGGGTCCCGGCCCGGTGGTGTCCTTCGGCACCGGCTACAGCGGCCGCGCCCTCGCGATCGCCATCGACCCCACCGACCCCAAGACGGTGTACCTGGGCACGGCGAACGGCGGCGTGTGGAAGAGCACGGACCGCGGGCTGACCTGGACCCCGAAGTCAGACTTCCAACACAGCCTGGCGATCGGCGCCCTGGCCGTCGACCCCAACGACCATCTCCACATCGTCGCGGGAACCGGTGAGTTCCAGTCCTCGGCCGACACGTACTACGGCAACGGGCTGCTGAGTTCCTCCGACGGCGGCGACACCTGGACAAAGCTGGCGACGGCGCGCTTCGAGCAGGCCGAGATCACCCGCCTGGTGTTCGATCCGACGGACTCCACGGGCAAGGGCCTGCTGCTGTCCTCCAGCATCGGTGTCTTCGAGAGCACCGACGGCGGTGTGGACTGGACGCTCCGCACGGGCCCCGGCCTGTTCACCGACATGGTGGTCCTCCGTGTGCCGGGCCCCCAGGGCACCGTCAAGGTCATCGCCGCCGCCTTCGGCCAGGCCCTGTGGACGAGCACCAGGACCAACGGGACGTGGTCCGCCTGGACGGTGATCAACAGCCCCGAGCTGCCCGTGGCCGTCACCTTCGACCGGGTGGCGCTGACGCAGCAGGCGGAAAACCCCACCGTGATTCTCGCCCTGTTCGCCTGGTACCCCGGCTTCGTCGCGCTCGCCAGGACGACGGACGGGGGCGCCACGTGGTCGGCGGTTCCGATGCGCCTCGGCTACCCGGCGGCGCCGACGACATCCGTGAGTGCGGGGCACGACCATGAGTTCACCGTGCCCGCCTCGGACATGACGGCGGCGACGGCGCCCCACACGTACACGAGCTCGGCGACCGGAACCCCCGCCCACGCACACACCGTGTCGTTTACGGCGCAGCAGTTCGCACGTCTGGCCGGCGGCGGACGGGTGACCCTGACCACCGACGATGTCGCGGGTCACACCCACACGGCCACCTTCGGCTTCACCAACCAGAGCTGGTGGGCCCTCAACGTGGCCGTGCACCCGACCGATCCCAACATCGTGTTCGTGGCCGAGCGCAGCCTGTGGCGCTCCAGCACAGGTGGCGGCGTCTTCGACTACGTCGCGAACGTCCACGACGACCACCACGCGCTCGTCTTCGATCCCGTCAACCCCGCGACCTGCTGGGAGGCCAACGACGGCGGTATCCAGATCTCCACGGATACCGGAGTGACATGGAGCCACCGCAACCGCGACCTGGCGACGCTGCAGTTCGAGTCGCTCTCCCTCCATCCCGAATGGGAGAACGTCATGCTGGGCGGCACCCAGGACAACGGCGTCCAGCGCTACGCGGGGACTCCGGCCTGGACGCTGTCGAGGGGTGGGGACGGCGGCTTCACGGCGATCGACCCATCGAAGCCCACACGGATGTTCATGCAGTACACCCACGCGAGCATCCTGCGGTCCGACGACGCCGGCGCTTCGTGGAACACGAAGAACAGCGGGATCGCCGACGCCGACGTCGAGTTCTACGGCCCGTTCGCGCTGGACCCGGCCACCCCCACGACCTGCTACTACGGCGGCGGAATGCTCTGGCGCAGCGCGAACAGCGGGGACACCTGGTCTGCGGTCTCGGCGGCGCCGGTCAAAGCGATCACGGCGATCGCCGTCCATCCGACCGACAGCACCATCGTGTACGCCGGAACGAAGGACGGGCACGTCTACCAGTACCGGCGTACCGGAACGACATGGAACCCCGCGGACGTGACGCGCACCGATCTGACCGCCGCGCCCCTCCCTGCGGTGTGGATCTCGGACATCGCCGTCGACACCGCGGGCAATCTCTGGGTGACGATCGCGGGCCTGCTGAGCTCCGAGGAGACCGGCGAGTTCATCAACGATCACGTCTACCGGTGGTCCGCCACCGACAAGGTGTGGACCTCGCGCTCCCACGGCCTGGCGCAGGCCAATCCCATCAACACGATCGTCATCGACCCCACCAACAGCAACCGGCTCTTCTGCGGCGGTGACCTCGGCGTCTTCCGGACCGAAGACGCCGGCCTGACCTGGCTCCCGTGGGACCAGGGCCTGCCCAACTCCCCGGTGTTCGACCTCGTCCTGCACGCCAAGAGCCGGCTGCTGCGCGCGGCCACCCACGGCCGGAGCGTCTGGGAGCGCCCCGTCGACGCGGCGCAGACGAAGATGGTCGACCTGTACGTGCGCGACACGGTCCTCGACTCCGGACGGGTCCAGCCGTCCCCCTCGGGCGTCGCGGACCCCTTCGACCCGAGCGCCACGCCGGGCGTGATGTGGTGGTGGCAGAGCCCGGACATCGTCGTGGACGCCCCGGAGCCGAACTACCAGACGGCCACCCCGGTCGGCGACTACGTGGCGCTGACCACGATCGCCCACCGGAGCGCTCGTCGGGACCGCCTGAACCGCTTCTACGTCCAGGTGCACAACCGGGGCGTGAGCGCGGCGACGAACGTGCGCGTGCGGGCGTTCCTGGCCGACGCCTCCGCCGGCCTGCCCGGGCTGCCCCCGGACTTCTGGTCCGGCGGCAGGCCCTTCGACGCCGATCCCACGGCCACGGCGTACACGCCGCTCGGCCCGGCCAGGACTTTCGCGCGGCTGGAGGCGGCGGAGCCGGGCGTGGCCGAGTGGGACTTCCTCGTCCCGTCCACGGCCGCCTCACACTCCTGCATCCTCGCCGTCACCACGTGCGACGAGGACCCCCTCCAGGCCGCCCAGATCTTCGACGTGGGGACACTGGTGACCTCGAGGAAGCATGCCACGCTGAAGAACCTCCAGGTGGAGAACGCCCTGCCCGGCGGTGTCACACCGTCCAGGGCCTTCGTCGTCATGCTCAACAACTTCGAGCAGACCGCCCAGCCTTTCACCGTACGGTTCGACTGGGCGAACCTGCCCGCGGGGACCCGGCTCTACATCACCTTCGAGAAGCTCGGGAACGCTCAGGGACCGCAGCCCGGCCACGGAGTGGAGCAGCTGCAGAACGCGGGCCAGTTCCTCCCGGCCACCTTCACCGATCGCAACGGACAGGTGCGCAAGTTCGACTTCGCGCGCTCGTTCGTGATGAAGCCCGACGAACACCGCAAGAACGTACTGAAGGGCGTGCACATCGATCCTGAGAGCGGCTCGCGCGGTCTCGCCGTAAACGTCCGGCTGCCCGAGGCAGTGGCCGACCGCCCGGTGGAGTTCCACGTCCTGCAGGAGTTCCAGGACAAGCTGCTGGGCGGCAGCACCTACGTCGTCCGGCCCACCCATCCCGATCCCGCGAATCCGTCGGGCGCCCAGACAGGGGAGGCCCCGTGATGTCCCTTCAGCACCCACGCCACCCCGAGCCCAGCACGCTCCGCCCCCGCTTCTGGACGGAAGTGGTCCTGGGATCCCTGTCCGGACTGCTCTTCGTGATCACCCTCGTCCGGCGCGACTGGATCGAGGTCCTCTTCGACGTTGAACCCGATGCCGGAAGCGGAGCCCTTGAGTGGCTCATCGTGGCGGTCACGGCCCTGGTCGCCGTCCTGTGCGCCGTCGGTGCGCGGGCGGAATGGCGCCGAGCGCACCCGGCCGGCGCGCGCACCGCGCGATGAGAGGACCGCAGGCGACAACGCCCATGCGGCAGGCTGCTGCCTGATGACGCCGCCTCCGCTCTCTTCCAGGTTTTCAACCAGAGGTATCGGAAGTCGAGCAGCCACAGCCACGGAGGCAACACCCTGATGGGACAGATCACCGAAACCAGCCGGGCCCGCAATGAACAATCCATTCGCGCGGCCATGGACCGACTCCTGAATGGGGAAGTCCCCGCCGGCGGCCGCTGCGACCTCAAGACCCTCGCAGCCGAGGCCGGAGTGACCCGGACCGGCTTCTACGCGAAGAAGGACCGGGACGGCAGCATCCGCCCCGGCTCCTACCAACACCTGGCCGACGAGTTCAACCGGCGCCTGCAAGCTCTTCACGAAGCCGGCGACATTCCGGACCCCAGGGACGCCCAGATTGACCGGCTGAAAGCCGCCAACAAAGCCCTGCAGGACCGCCTTGCCGAGCATGCCACGACGATCGAGGCCCTGACCGACTTCAAGAAGCGAGCCCTGTCTCAACTCGCCGCCCAGCACGAGGAGATCAACCAACTCCGCCGACAATCCGGACCACCCTCCCTGAGGGCACTTCCGCCTCGACGACCGGAAACCGTCATCGGGACTTGCAGCTGACCTCCGTCCCGACGGTGGTGGTCCCCATCCGAGGGCCCTGCCGGCGTACACGGGTAAGTACTCAGCCGCGTAATGCTGAACGAGCTCTGGCGCCGATCTTGTGACGGTCACAGATGGCAGACATTGGGGATGCCCAGTGGTGGTCGAGGATGATGCGGGGATGACTGATCAGGGCTCCGCCGTCATTCCGGCGCTGGTATTCGATGAGGAGCACGTACCCGTGCTCGTCGGTGGCTCGGTGAGCGCCGGGTGCTTCATGGTGGGGGGCGCCAGCATCGTCATAGGCCAGGCGGGGATGGTGATCATCGTGGAAGCGAATGACGCACCCGCCAGGAGCGCTGTGTGGAGCGCTGAGGAGGTCCGTCTGATCGGGCCCGCACCAGCCCCGGTCACAGAGCGACTGATGGGGTCACCCTGGGGCACGGACGGACGTTCGTTGCCGATCCACATCGCGGTCCGCCTCGGAGAAGGGGTCCTGGACCTGGGCACTGCCAAGGTGAGCCAGGCCAGCACATCCGACGGCGTTCTCACCAACTGCGAACTGCGCTTTGAAGCACCCTTGAGTCGACAACTCCTCAACCGGGTACGCCCAGCATTTCCCCCCGTGGACCTGCCGGGCCTCGAGTGGCTCAGGAATGTGAACGGTGATCGTGCGGCAGCGCTGGAACAGTTCGTCACCGGCTGGTACCCCGCCGCAGGCGCCACCGAACCACCTGCCGGCTGCGCTCCGTCACGCCTGCCTGCTGGACTGAGGCAGCTGCACCGGCTCGCGAAGCAGCGGCCGGGTGCCCTCGGAACCCAGAACCGCATCCTGCCCGAGCCAGACATGCACACCGACCATCTCGGGGAGATGCTCGTCTTTGGCGTCGAGAACCAAGGAGGCTTCCTCTGGTCGCTCCTGTGGACGCTAGACGGACCTGAGGCCGATCCGACTGTCTGGTTCCGTGAATTCGACGAGGAACCGATCGCCGAACAGGAACCGCTCAGCGGCTTCCTGATCCAGTTCTCCCTCTTTGAGGCATCCATGGGCGCCGACTATCTGGCCCTGCCGCGCAGGCTCACGGCAGCACAGGTCGCTCAACTCACCCAAGCACTGCACCCTGTACCCTTGCGTCCCTTCTGGCCCTGGGCACCCACCCACTTCTACGTGGCCCCCGGCCTCGTCGTGCGCGTCAGCAACGAGGGCGGCGAAGATTTCGATGTCTGGGCCGGCGCCACCCACCGAAGCGCCCTGGAACCGCTGGCGGACTTCCCCGTCGACTGGACCCGATTCGATGGCTGACGTCACAAGATCAGCGACAGAGCCGCTGAACATGCTCACCTGTCAGCTTCGACGGGAGCCTTCACTCACCGTGCGGTTGCCCTACGGTGAGTGGCGCGGATCAGCACGGTGACCAGAGCCGCCAAGTCGAGAGCGCCGTCAGGGTCGTCCGCGTAGCGGGTGGTTTGCAGCGGCCCCACTTCGTCCAGGCGTACTCCTTCCCTCTCCAGGACGTGGGCGAGGATCAGCAGTGCCAGGCGGGCGTTACCGTCTGGGTAGGGGTGGAAGAAGGCGATGTCGAGGTATGCCCTGGCTGCGCGGGCTGTCAGGGGAACTGACGGGTCGGCGCTCTGGTGCAGGCAGGCGGCGAAGTCCTGCCATGTGTGGGGCGTGAGGCCGTATCGTTCCCGGCCGCCCTTGGCGAAGGCGTCGCTCTTACGCAGACCCACCTCGTTCACACCGAGAACCAGCCTCTGCCAGTCGGTGAGAAGGGTCGGGGTGAGCGGCTCTCCCTGTGAGGCCGCGACGCGGGACAGGGCCATCGCAGCGAGCAGCCGGTCGGCGCGATCCGGGTCGCGAAGGCGGACCGGACCGTCGAACCAGGCAGCGAGTCCGTCGACGGCCGGGCGCACCGGTGCCGGGCCTACGCTCGCGGCCGAGGACCAGTCGACCTGCTCCCTGACCTTGCACCACGCTGCCAGCGCGTCATCGCTCACGATAGAACCCGCGACCGGTCAGGCGAATCGCCAGGTCCTCTCCAACCGTGTCGACCAGGGTCGGGGCAGGTGCAACGTGGCTCTTGAACTGGCCGCCGATAGCGGCTTCCACCGCCTTCTGCGCCTCTTCGGAGCCAAGGCCGGTGGAGGTGAGGAACCAGGTCAGCGTCGTCTCGCAGAGCCCGTACCAGGACGATTCGGCGTGCGTGCTGTTGACGACCGCGGTGACCAGGCGGGTCACCGCGCGTTCCAGATGCCAGCTTCGGTCCTCGGCGTCCGCGTCGGGATGCGGTGCAAGCTGCTCGAACCGCTCGGCCCTGTCCTCCAGCCAGTCACGCCACTCCAGGAGGCAGGCCACGACGCGTTCGGCGGTCTCATGTGCGTCTGTGACCGAGTGTGACTCGCAGCACCAGGCTTCGACGGGTCCGCCGTTGTGGACGGAGCGGTCCCAACCGCAGGCCCACCGGCCGTAACGGGACACCAGGAGCACGGTGACGTTGTCCATGAACCGATAGCCCGCCACCCGGTCGGGATCAGCCGCCCGGTCGGCTTCGGAAGGAACCATCGGGACGACAAGCGCCGTCAGCCGTGCCGCCTCATCATCGTCCCAGTCGAAAATGTTCCGGCTGGGGTCAGCGGCAGTCCAAGGCAGCGACCAGACTCGTTCGATGTGGATGGACGTGGCGTACCCCCGAAGTCAGACATGACGGAACAACTAACCGATCATGCCCGGCAGGTCAAAGCCTGTCACTCCCATTTGTTAGCTCTGCCGCCCGGCTGCCTCCACCCGCCGGGCACGTTCACGGGTACCCGCCCGAGACTCACCCGTGGGTACGCCGACAGGCCCTCCCCGCCCACACCCCTGCGAGTGAATTCCTTCGCGAGATACACGGGACACACCTCGCAACAGCAGACCGACATCTCAAGAGGCACTACCTCGCGCCTATGGGACATGACCTGCGAGGGACACAGCCAGTGCGGGAACAACACGGGGCCCGGCCTGAACAGCGAGATGTCGGCGATGACGTCCTGGGGGTCGCGCGGCTGGAGCCGGCCGACGAGGTCCTGCTGACCGGGTGACTCGAGCTGGAACATGCCGACCGTGTCGCTGTCCTGGATCATTTTGAAGGCGAAGACGTCGTCGAGGGGGACGTGATCTGCGTTGTCGAGGTCGATCTGGCGGCCGGTGGTACGGCGGATCTCGGCGACGGCGTGGGCCGTCGCGGACTGCATCCTCACGCCCAGGACGTCGAGCTTGAGCAGGCCGAGGTCTTCGACGTCGTCCTTGTCGGCCTGGACCATCGGGTACTTGCCCTGCGCGGTGGGCTGAACCGGCAACCGATCCAGCAACGCAGCGTTCGACAGGATCACACGCCGCAGGGGTGCATCGCCATCCCGCGCAGAAGCTTGTCGAGCCCCTCGGCCAGCTCCCACAACGGCCCGTACTCGCCGGCCTCGGCGTTCAGACGGCGCAGTTCGGGGAGCTCAGCGAGTGCGGAGCGGATGTCACAGGCCCGGATGTGCGGGAAGGCTTTCGCGCCCCGGTCGACGACGTGCGGGGGCAGGCCGAGCGCGAGCCCGGTGTCACGCAGGGCGTGCCGCGCACGGTAGGTCTCCGGCATCCCCGTCACCGCGACCCGCTCAGCGCCGAAACGCTCGAAGATCCGGTCGTAGACCTCAAGGCGGCGGGCGGACTCCACGTCGATGTCGATGTCTGGCAGCGACGCCCGCCGCTCGGACAGGAACCGCTCGAACAACAGGTGGTGTTCCAGCGGGTTCGCGGTCGCCACGAACAGCGAGTGGTTGACCATGGAGCCGGCGCCGGAGCCGCGGGCCGCGACCCGGATCCCCATATCCCGGGTGTCGGCCACGACCTGCGCGACCGCGAGGAAATACCCCTCGTAGCCGAGCCGGCCGATGATCCCCAGCTCGTACTCCAGCTGCTCCACCGACCGCCGGTCGGTATCGAGGCCGCGGGCGACCATCCCGGCCTCACACCGCTGCCGCAGCAGCCGCATCGCCCCGCCTGCCCCCGGATCCGCGCCGACGACCGTCGGCTCCGGGAAATGCGCAGTGCCCATGCCCAGGTCCGCCACCGGATCGACGACGCACGCCTCCGCCGTCCGGAGGGTCTCGGCGAGCAGCCGGGCTGCGCGGCCCGGGCCGCCGCCGGCGTCCGTGCAGATTCGCTCCGCCACCGCGGCCGTCTCGTCCGGGCCCTTGAGCCATCGCTCGCCGCAATCCAGCCGCCACCGGTCGACCGGCCGCAGCAGCCGCGCCGCATCCAGCACATCCGCGAGCCGGTTCTGGCCAGGATCGGCGTAGCGGACCGCGTTCCCGAGCACGGCCGGGATGCCGAGCCGGTCCGCCGGGCCGAGCGTGTGCGCGGCAAGCCGTCCAGACCCCGGGCCCATGCCCGCGAGCCTCACGACAAGACCTCCAGCCGAAGACCGGCCCCCACCAGCTCCCGCCACGGCACGAGCAGCCGCTCAGCGACATCAGCCCGGCCCGCCGCGAGCGCGCGCACCGGCTCGGGCGCCGGCCCGAGCCTCACCGCCAGGTCCTCGCCCGCGTACGCCTGAAGGGTCTCCCGCGACGCGGTCGGCACCCCGTCGGCAAGGTGGGCAGCCGAAACGATCCGGCTCAGCCGGCCCCACCCGGCAGCGTTCTTGGCCGGCAGGGTGTCGCGCAGGGGCGCCTCGACGACATGGGCGCCACCGCGGACCGGGGTCCGCCCCCGGGCCGGCGCCTGGGAAGAGGTCGGCAGGCACGGGGCGACCGCGAGGTCGACGCCGAAGACGGGGCGGACCCCGGCGGCCATGGCGGCCTTCGCGAAGCGGACCGTGCCCGTGACGTTGTCGCGGTCGGTCAGCGCCAAGGTCCCGATCCCGCGCTCCGCGGCCCGGGCGACCAGATCGCTCGGGTGGGAAGCGCCGTAGCGGGGCGGAGAAGCCGGAGGCGCCATGCAGATGCACCCCACCACCCATGACAGCCTCCGCCTAAATACCCCCAAACCCGCACTAACCTCCTGGTCAGACTTCCACCGTACCGAACAGATATTCGAACACGCGCCCGCACGCCCTTCGGTAGGAATGGGAAACGTGTGACTGAGCGCGCTACCCGGCCCGGATGGACAACTCCGATGCTCAGAATCGGACCGGCGGCCGACCGGCTCGGATCGGCAGCTGAGGGGGACTTCCTGGCCGAGGGCATTGTCGGAGCCGATCGGCGGCTGCTCGACGGCTGAGGCCGGGGGCGGGGTGCTCCCGGCCGGGGTCCCGGTGTCGGGAGCACCCCGTCGGGGTCACGGACAGCCGGGGCCCGTGCCGGGGTTGGCGCAGACGTCGGTGCCGGCACCGCCGTTGTTGTTGTTCGTTCCCGGGCCGCCGTCGAGGTTGTCGTTGCCGACGTCGCCGAAGAGGGAGTCGTTGCCGGGGCCGCCGGTCACGGTGTCGTCGCCCGCGGAGCCGTGGAGGGTGTCGTCGCCGACGCCGCCCGCGACGAGGTCGTTGCCGGGGCCGCCGGTGACCGAGTCCGCCCCGGGACCGCCGCATACGAGGTCGTCGCCAGCGCCGCTGTTGATGGTGTCGTTGCCGCCGTGGGCGAGGATGACATCACGTCCGGGCGTGCCGTTGATCCGGTCGTCGCCGGGGGTGCCGGTGATGGTGGGCTGTTCGCCGAAGCAGGTGACCGCGTCGACGGTGGTGGTCTCCGTCGCAGTGTCGTTGGCCGGGGCCGGGTCAGAGACCGCGCCGGCTACGCCCGCCGTATCGACGGCGATGTCCTCGGTCGTGGCCTTCGCGGTGATGGTCCGCGCGGCGCTCGCACCGGCGGTGAGGGTGCCGATGCCACAGGTGACGACGTCCGGGGTGGTGCCGGCCGCGGTGCACCCGGGGGACGCCGAGACGAACTGCAGTCCGGCCGGGAGGGTGTCCTGGAGGACGACCCCCTCGGCCGTCTGCGGGCCGTTGTTCGTCGCGGTGAGCGTGTATGTCACGTTCTGGCCCTCCACGACGGGGTCGGAGCCCGCGTCGGACTTCGCGACGGCCAGATCGGCTTCGGTCAGGTGGATGTGCCCGATGAAGCTGGAGGTCTCGGCGAACCAGATGTCGTCGTCCGGGCCCTTGGTGATGCCCCAGGGGCCGCGCTCCGAGGAGGGCAGGGGGAACTCGGCGATGACGCCGGACGTGCTGATCCGACCGATCTGCCCGCTGTTGCGTTCGGTGAACCACAGGCTGTCGTCCGGCCCGGCGGTGATGTCCTGGGGCTGGGGCGCGAGGCCGCTCGACGGTACGTCGTACTGGGTCATCACGCCGGACGGGGTGATCCGGCCGATCCGGTTGCCGCCGAACACGGTGAACCAGAGGTTCCCGTCGGGGCCCGTGGTGATGTCGGTCGGGCCGCCGCCACCGGGGACCGGGAACTCGGTGACGACGCCTGACGGGGTCATGCGGCCAATGAGGTTGTCGCCGATTTCGGTGAACCACAGGTTCCCGTCCGGCCCGGAGGTGATGTAGGACGGCTGGCCGGAGCCGGCGGGCAGGGGGTACTCGGTGAGGGCGCCGGCGGTGGTGATGCGGCCGATCCGGTGGGCGTTCTGCTCGGTGAACCACATGGCCCCGTCCGGGCCGGCGGTGATCCCGGTGGGCTCGTCGAACTGGTCGGGGAGCGGGTACTCGGTGACCGTGCCGGTCATGTCGATCTTCCCGACCCGGGAGTCGAAGTGCTGCATGGTGAACCAGACGTTCCCGTCCGGGCCGGTGGTGATGTCGTGGGGGGTGCTGAACTCACCGGGCAAGGGGTACTCGGCGATGAGGGTGCCCGTCGGGCTCATCCGGCCGATCTTGTTGCCGACGGCCTCGGTGAACCACAAGTTGCCGTCGGGGCCGGTGGTGATGCCGACCGGGGTGCTGGGGGTGGGTACGGGGTATTCGTCGAGGCTGACGGCGGCCCGGGCCTGCGGGGCCCCGGCGACCAGTGGCAGGGCGGCGGCCATCAGGATGCCGGTGAGTAGCGCCGCCAGACCGCGGCGACGGCGGGGTTCCGGCCGCTGGGGCGTTCCTGGCTCTGGCGCGTTGCGGGTTGTGGGAGTCATGGGCGAGCACCTTTCGGTCGCATGGGAGCGAGCCTGTCGTACCAGAGCCCGATCGTTTCTTCGGATGCGGCGGCACCTGCGGCGCGCCGGATCTTCACCTGTATTCCACCCGATTGGAGCCGTGCCGGCCGGTGGCGACGGCGGGCGGCTCTGGTCTGAGCGGGTCGTTGGGCAGCGTGGTTTGCACCGGTCCTGCGCCTGTCTCACGCGGCTACACGGAAGCGATCACCAGCGGCGTCGTGCGCCTGACCGGGACGCTCTTCGGCAGCCTCCCCCTGACCCTGGCCGGAGCCAGCCGAACCAGCTTGGTCGCCAGGACGTACTTGACCCGGTAGCCGGCCATTGCGGTCTCTGTGCCGAGCGCGATCAGCAGGTGGGATTTGCCAGTGCCCGGATCCGCGCTGGGACGGCATGCTGGTGTGACAGTCGGGCGAGGCCCTCTGTGTGTGTCTGGGCCTCGTGTGCGTGTGTGCACGCGGATGCCGAGGATCGTGGGTGGGGGTGGTGTCTGGTTGTGGGGGAGGGGGGGTATGTGGGTGGGGCGTCTTTGAAGGTGTGGGTGCGGTGCCAGTGAGCCTTTTTCAACCTGGCGGTAGTGGCCACGAGTTGGACGCTCCTGCGCAACGACGAAGCTCCTGGTAGTCGGTGTCATGACCAAGATCCACCGTGCTGCCAGGAGCCTCGCGTGCTTGTCTACCCGTCGTCGATCGACCTGTCCAGTCGCACCCTGCGATATCTGGCCGGACATCTCACCTCCCGGCGGCAGGAGATCGGCACGCGGTGGCGACGACTGGCACCAGGGCGCCAAGCCCTGCTCGCCCTCGCCCACCTGTGGTGTGGTGACACCTACGCCCAGCTCGCCGCTGGGTTCGGTATCGGGATCGCGACCGCCTTCCGCTACATACGCGAGGCCGTCGACGTACTGGCCGCCCTCGCCCCATCCCTGGCCGAGGCGATGAAGACGATCCAGATGAAGGCGTTCGTGATTCTGGATGGCACCCTGCTGCCGATCGACCGGATCGCCGCCGACACCCCGTACTACTCCGGGAAACACAAACGCCACGGCATGAACGTCCAGGTCCCCACCGGCCCGTTCGGACGCCTGCTCTGGGCCTCGCCGGCTCTGCCCGGCTCGACTCACGACCTGACCGCCGCACGCCACCACGGGATCACCGAAGCCCTCGCTGAGGCGGACCTCAAATGCTGGGCGGACAAGGCGTACCAGGGAGCTGGCGGGCCTGTCCGGGTGCCCTTTCGCGGCCGTCGCCTCAAGCGATGGAAGCGTCGTCACAACACCACCCACGCCAAGATCCGCTGCCTCGGCGAACGCGCCATGGCCACCCTCAAGGGGTGGCGCCTCCTCCGGAAGCTCCGCTGCAGCACGAACCGGATCACGGACGTGGTGAAGGCGGTCGTCGTCCTTCACCACGCCTCAACGTGAGGTTGGAAAAGGCTCACGGGTCTGGCTGGGCCAGGCTCGCAGGACAGACGGGAAAACTGGAGTTCTGTCGCCCAGTCCTCTTCAGTTCGGGACCGCAGGCAGAACAGCTAGTCAGCGAATGCGCCCATGGCGCGGTCGAGCAGCACGGTCAGTGGAACTGCTCCCTTGCAGGCCACCCACGCCGCCGAAGCCGCGTCCGCGCAGGCGAGGGCGGCCGCGACGAGCGCGGCCGGCCGGGGATCGTCCGGCTGGCCGGGACTGGTCCCCAGTCGCCGTGCGATCTCCGGGGCCATTATCTCCTGCCAGTGCATCTGCTTCTCGAAGTGCCGGGCGCGCAGTGACGGCGTCTCCTGGAGCATCCGCAGATAGCTGAGCATTCGCTCGGGTTCTGCCTCGAGCATCCGCGTCATCACGTCGAACACCCGGCGCAGCGCGTCCCAGGGCCGCTCTTCGTCGGGCCGGGCGGCGAGCGCGTCGGTGACCTGGCGGCCGATCTCGTCCAGGTCGGCCAGAACGATGTCTTCTTTCGTGCCGAAATGGCGGAACAGGCTGGCGCGCGACAGTCCGGCCTCGGCGGCGATCTGGTCGACGGTCGTCCGGTCGAATCCCTGCTTGGCGAAGAGCCTGAGGGCCACGTCTGTCACTTCCGCCCGGATCGTGGCGCGCTGGCGCTCGCGAAGCCCGGGCTTGGCCGTGGAGCGGGTGGGGGTAGCGGCGGAGTCACTCATACCCGCAGAGTACATGAAGATCTCAACTTGATACTGAGTCTCAAATAGAGTTACAGTCTTCATGTAAGACGTCGTTTCGAGTGGGAGTGTTTCCATGAGCAAGATCTGGTTCATCACGGGTTCCTCGCGCGGCTTCGGCCGCCAGTTCGCCGAGGCCGCCCTACAGCGCGGCGACAAGGTCGCGGCCACCGCCCGCAACACCAAGGCGCTGGCCGACCTGGCCGAGCAGTACGGTGACGCGGTGCTGCCGCTGCAGCTGGACGTCACCGACCGCACCCAGGTGTTCGAGGCGGTCGCGGCGGCCAAGGAGCGGTTCAGCCGACTGGACGTGGTGGTCAACAACGCCGGCTACTCCCTGATCGGCGCCGTGGAGGACCTCGGCGAGCAGGAGCTGCGCGACCAGCTGGAGACCAACGTCTTCGGCGTCTTCCACGTCACCCAGGCGGTACTGCCCGTCCTGCGGGAGCAGGGCAGCGGCCACATCGTCCAGATCTCCTCTGCCATGGGGGTGGCCACCTTCGGCGGTACGGGCGGCTACAGCGCCTCCAAGTGGGCGCTGGAAGGGATGAGCGAGGCCCTCTCCCAGGAAGTCGCGCCCTTCGGCGTCAAGGTCACGCTGATCGAGCCCGGCGCCTTCGCCACCGACTTCGCGAGCTCGGCGGTCTTTACCGCGCACGGCCAGGACGCCTACGGCCCGCTGTACGCGTCGCTGACCGAGATGGGCGCCTCCGCCCAGGCGCCCGGCCCCGAGGGGGTCGGCGGCGCGATCCTCCAGATCGTCGACGCCGAGCAGCCGCCGCTGCGCGTCTTCTTCGGCGAGCAGCCCACCCAGTGGATACCCGCGGTCTACCAGCAGCGCCTGGAGACCTGGGCCCAGTGGGCGCACGTGTCCAAGGCCGCGGAAGGCAAGTAAGGAAACCTCCGGCCCTCGGGCCATGACATGCCGGGCCGCTACCGCCGCCCATCTACACCCGGACAGCCCTCCCGTTCGAGGGCGGCCGTCCCTACCAACAGAAGGTTCACATCATGAGCAAAGTCTGGTTCATCACCGGCGCATCGAAGGGCTTCGGCCGCGAGTTCGCCCTCGGCGCCCTCGAGCGTGGCGACAAGGTCGCAGCGACCGCCCGCAACACGGACACTCTCAGCGGTCTGGTCGAGCAGTACGGCGACGCCGTCTTGCCCATCGAGCTCGACGTCACCCATCGCGACCAGGTGTTCGCCGCGGTGAAGTCCGCGCACAAGACGTTCGGGCGGATCGACGTCGTCATCAACAACGCGGGCTACGGGCTCTTCGGAACGGTCGAGGAGATCACCGAGCAGCAGCTGCGCGACCAGATCGAGACGAACCTGTTCGGCGTCTTCCATGTCACGCAGGCGGTCCTCCCGATCCTCCGCGAGCAGCGCGCGGGCCACATCATCCAGATCTCGACCATGGGCGGCATCGTCGCGTTCCCGACCCTCGGTGCCTACCACACGTCGAAGTGGGCGCTGGAAGGGATGACGGACGCACTCGCCCAGGAGGTCGTCGGCTTCGGCATCAAGGTCACCCTGGTCGAACCCGGCGGATTCGCCACCGACTGGTCCGGTGCATCCGCCGTCATCGCCGACGCGCATCCCGCGTACGCGGCTCTGCACGAGAACATGGCCGCACAGCGGGCACAGGTCGTACTCCCGGAGCCGGTCGGCTTCAAGTCCGCGATCCTCACGCTCGTCGACGCCGAGGAGCCGCCGCTGCGCGTGTTCTTCGGCGAGGGGCCGACCTTGATGGCACCGCAGGTCTACCAGCAGCGCCTGGACACCTGGGCCGAGTGGGCGCACGTGTCCAAGGCAGCCGAAGGCAAGTAGCGGGCGCCTGACCCGCAGGCCATGACACGCCCACACCACGGCGTGTCACCGCACCGCCGACACCTGAGAGCGCCCGGACGGCGCACCCACCCAGGCCCTCTCACCCTCGCAGGCAGCAGGCCCTTCCCCAGCGGGACGCGACATCCCCTGCTCACGCAAGCATCATGCCGCCCCCGTTGCGGGAGCCTCTCGGCCGGCAGCCCGGGCGACTCGTCCCGCACCACCAACAGCAGCACAATCAGGAGTGGGCTGGCTGGGCCCACCCGCCCCACCCCCCCACCAAGGCCCTCTGAAGGAGCCCTTTCATGTCCACCGCCAAGCGTCGTGCACTGATCATCATCTCGTCCGGTCACCGGCTGCCGCTGGCGGCGCCGGCCGAGGTCAAGTCGATCTCGACCGGGTTCTTCCTGGTGGAGATGGCTCAAGTATTCATGGAGTTCGAGGACGACTACGAGTTCACCTTCGCCACACCCGACGGCAACGCCCCGCAACTCGACATCAACGGCATGGCCCTGTCCATGCACTACATCGAGAAGATCGGCGCCAAGACCATCCCCCTGCGCAGGCAGCAGCGCCGCCGCTCGTTCACCGTCAACAGCTTCCGCGAGCGCCACCCCGACCTGGTCGCCCGCCGCGAGCAGGAAGTTCGGCTCCTTGAGCGGCACATCGGCCGGATCCCGGTCTCCGACCTCCTGCCCAACAGCGAACCTGAGCTCGCCGAGTACCGCCCCGAACTGATCCGCCGCCTCGACAAGCTGCCCGAGGGCACCTTCCACTCGCTGCAGGACCTCGTCCAGCGCCACCGCGATGCGGCCGACCCGTTCACCTTCGCCGACTTCGACTTCATCCACACCCCCGGCGGTCACGCCCCCATGGTCGACTTCCGCGACAACCCGTGGCTCGGCGAAACCCTCCATGTGGCCCGGGAGAACGGCGTCACCATCTCCTTGATCTGCCACGCGCCCATCGCGGTGACCTCCACCCGGCAGCGCATCGACGCGCAGGGCGCCGCCTACCCCGTGAAGGACAACCCGTTCCTCGCCGCCACCATCTCGACCGTCCCCAAAATCGGCGAGCTGTTCGCGCTGAGCTTTCTCTACCCGCACGTCCCGGGCAAGAAGACCCGACTGCCCTACTTCGTCGACGTGGCCATCAAGGAAGCCGGCTTCACCGTCGCGTCCTCCCTCAACATGTCCGCCCCGCAAACCTCCTACGAGCCGTCCGTGCGGCTGCTCACCGGCAACGGCCCGCAGGCCGTCGACAAGCAGACTGCCGAACTCCGCAGCATCCTCACCCACAGCCCCGCCGCCCACCGGACCAGCGGCAAGCAGGCGAGCGCATAGACACGACCACACACCGTGCCGATCAGGCAGCCAATGATGCGGTCAAGCAGCCAGATCAGGTGCGGAGGGGGGCCGATACGGCCCTCCTCCGTACCTGATCTGGCTCCCTGGCAGAAACTGCCTTCCCGTCAATGTCCTGTCGCGTCATGGGCTCACCGACGCGTGTGCCGTCCAGACGCAGGCCGGACGGGCCGCCCCAGCTCAACATGCAGAACTTGACAGGGAAGCGCAGGGCGTGCCGCGCACGGTAGGTCTCCGGCATCCCCGTTACCGTGACCCGCTCGGCGCCGAAGCGCTCGAAGATCCGGTCGTAGACCTCATGGCGGCGGGCGGACTCCACGTCGATGTCGATGTCCGGCAGCGACGCCCGCCGCTCGGACAGGAACCGCTCGAACAACAGGTGGTGTTCCAGCGGGTTCGCCGTGGCCACGAACGGCGAGTGGTTGACCACGGAGCCGGCGCCGGCGCCGGAGCCGCGGGCCGCGACCCGGATCCCCAGGTCCCGGGTGTCGGCCACGACCTGCGCGACGGCCTTGGGGAACTTGGCGCCGTAGGTCTTCGCAATGGCGTCGATCGCCTTCTCGGCGTGGCCGCGGTCCTCGGCGTTGTAGATCTCCTGCATCGCCTTCGTCGCGCCCGGCTGCGCGGACTTCGGCAGGCAGTTGGTGACGTTGCGGGCCTTGTGGACCCAGGAGCGCTGGTGGCGGGCGGCGGGGAAGACCTCGGCGAGGGCCTTCCAAAGGCCCATGGCGCCGTGGCCGATGACCAGCTCAGGGTCGCGCATGCCGCGTCGGCGGCAGTCGCGCAGCAGGTCGGCCCACGACTCGGTCGACTCGCGCAGCCCCTCGGCCAGGGCGATCAGCTCCTTGGTGCCGTCCAGGCGGACGCCGAGCAGGACCAGGACGCACGAGTGCGCCGCTCCGCCACCGCGGCCGTCTCGTCCGGGCCCTTGAGCCATCGCTCGCCGCAATCCAGCCGCCACCGGTCGACCGGCCGCAGCAGCCGCGCCGCATCCAGCACATCCGCGAGCCGGTTCTGGCCAGGATCGGCGTAGCGGACCGCGTTCCCGAGCACGGCCGGGATGCCGAGCCGGTCCGCCGGGCCGAGCGTGTGCGCGGCGAGCCGTCCAGACCCCGGGCCCATGCCCGCGAGCCTCACGACAAGGCCTTCAGCCGAAGACCAGCCCCGACCAGTTCCCGCCACGGCACGGGCAGCCGCTCGGCGGTATCGGTCCGGCCCGCCGTGAGGGGGCGCACCGGCTCGGGATGCCGGTCCGAGCCTCACCGCCAGGTCCTCGCCCGCGTACGCCTGAAGGGTCTCCCGCGACGCGGTCGGCACCCCGTCGGCAAGGTGGGCAGCCGAAACGATCCGGCTCAGCCGGCCCCACCCGGCAGCGTTCTTGGCCGGCAGGGTGTCGCGCAGGGGCGCCTCGACGACATGGGCGCCACCGCGGACCGGGGTCCGCCCCCGGGCCGGCGCCTGGGAAGAGGTCGGCAGGCACGGGGCGACCGCGAGGTCGACGCCGAAGACGGGGCGGACCCCGGCGGCCATGGCGGCCTTCGCGAAGCGGACCGTGCCCGTGACGTTGTCGCGGTCGGTCAGCGGCAGTGTCCCGATCGCGTGCTCCGCGGCCCGGGCGACTAGATCGCTCGGGGGGGGAAAAGCGCCGTGGCGGGCGGAGAAGCCCGAGGCGACATGCAGATGCACTCCGCCACCCATGACAGCCTCCGCCTAAATACTTTCAAACCCGCACCAACCTCCTGGTCAGGCTTCCACGCGTCCGAACAGGTATTCGAATACGTGAGTCCGCGCACCCTTCGGCATGGACGGGAACGTTTGTGACTGAGTGTTTCGGTTGACCCGCTGAGCGTGGTACTTGGGCCCGGCTGAGCGTGCTGATTGGCCCAGGCCGTTACCTCGTTACTCCACGGCGCGGCCGATGAGTTTGTTGCTCCCGGTCGGTCCAAGCTGGTGACACCCCAGGAAAGGACACTGCCATGTCGGAACTTCTCGTCGACTTCATCACCTCCCTCGACGGCCATGCGTCGGGAAAGGGGTGGCCCGGGTTCTGGGGTCTCGAGGGGCCGGAGTACCTCGCATGGCTCGGCGAGCAGCCCGAGGCCGCTTACCTGATGGGAGCGAATACCTACCGCCTGATGTCGGGCTTCGCCGCAGGCGAGGTCCCCGAGGGCCAGGACGAGTTCAGGCCCGAAGAAGAGGCGTCCGTCGACGAGCTCACGCAAGCGTCCAAGGTGGTGTTCTCCTCCTCGCTCGAGGAGCCACTGACGTGGGCCAACTCCACGCTCGTCCGCGACGACGCTGTCGAGGCGGTCCGCGCCATGAAGTCGAGTGGCTCGGGGCTCCTCAGCACGATCGGCAGCCTGAGCCTGTGCCGGTCCCTGCTGCGAGCCGGACTCGTCGACCGCTTCCGGGTCGTGATGTTCCCGGTGATCACGGGGGCCACCGGCGAAGAACGCATCTACGACGGCTATCCGGACGTTGCCCTGGAGATGATCGAGCACCGCACCTTCGACGGCCGCATCCAGCTGGTCGAGTACAAGCCCCGCGTGCTCGAGCACCCGCCGCTCGGCGTCCCTGCGTGACGTCGCCCCGTCCGCCGGTCTGGACGGCTGCCGGGCCGGCTCCGGCGGGCGCGGCCTTTGAGTGGGCTGGCTGGCCTCTGAGCGCGATACGGCTGGGGCGAAGGAGGTGCTTGCGTCATGCGGCTAGGGCTTGTCCGGCCGATCATGTGACTACCGCGTGTCCGAGTCGTTGATGTGGGCATGGGGCGGGGTGATCTGAGTGATGCCGAGTGGGAACGGCTGCGGCCGTTCCTGCCGGTCAGCAACGGGCGTTGTGGCAGGTGGCGGGATCACCGGCAGGTGATCGACGGGATTCTGCACCGGGTGCGGACCGGGGTGCAGTGGCGTGATCTGCCCGAACGGTTCGGGCCGTGGAAGACCGTCTATGAACGCCATCGCCTGTGGTCGGCCGACGGCACCTGGGAACGCTTGCTCCAGCAGGTCCAGGCCGCGGCGGACGCCGCAGGCGAGATCGACTGGGACATCTCGGTGGACTCCACGATCGTCCGCGCGCATCAGCATGCGGCCGGTGCCCGCACCGATCCACCCCCAGCACTCGCTTCAAAGGGGGCCGAAGGAGTGGAACATCGGGACGAGACACCGTGGGAGAGCCTCGTCGGCCGCCTGGTGGAGGTGGTGCTGGAGGTGAGGGCCTGGGCCGCTCGCGCGGCGGGTTCACCAGCAAACTTCACCTGAGCGCGGCCGGCCGCTGCCGCCCCCTGTCTCTGGTCGTCACGCCGGGACAGCGGGCGGACTGCACGCAGTTCATCCTGGTCCTGGAGGCAATCCGCGTCCCGCGGACCGGCCCGGGCAGACCTCGCAAGAAGCCCGGCAGCGTCGCGGCCGACAAGGCATATAGCAACGGGCCCTGCCGCCAGTACCTGAGGCGCCGGGGCATCCGGCACACCATCCCGGAGAAAGCCGACAGCCAGGCCGCCCGCCTGCGCAAAGGCTCACGTGGCGGACGGCCACCGGGCTGGGATGAAGAGCGGTACAAGAAGCGGAACACCGTTGAACGGGCGATCAACCGACTCAAGCAGCACCGGGCCGTGGCCACTCGGTACGACAAGCGCCGATACGTCTACCTAGGCACCGCGACTGCTGCGGCACTGGTGATCTGGCTCCGCTCGTGAGTGCCAGGATCAGTCCTCATTCGTCTTCCGGCAGGTGGTAGTAGACGGTCCCCGACCGCCAAGGGCCGTGTTCGGTCGTCTCTGACGAGATCACCACGTCTTGGATCTCAACAGGTCCCAACGCGTCGATGGTGTCGGCCAGCCGTCGCAAGAGGGCCGGAACGCTATCGCAGCCCGGGCCAGCGGGGTTGGCCTGCGAGAAATGGCGCACGGTCCAATGCTCCGGAGTATCAATCATGGGCTGATCGTAGGACCTGCCGTGGTCAGCAGACCGACCGCTGGGGCCGGCGACTCGCATCCCGGGAGCAGCCCAGACCGTGATCGACCGGACAGGTCCTAGCTGACCCATGTTCTGCCTATCGTGAATCCGGATTCATGCTTGCGAATACCGGACATATGGTTCTTTAATGGATGCGTGGCGGAAGAGGTGCAGGATCCTCGGAGCAGCTGGACGTTTCTCACGCATCACGCTCGCGTCTTGCTGATGATCTCGCGTGACGCCGATGCGCGTGTGAGGGACCTGGCTGTGGCCAGCGGGTTGACTGAGCGGGCCGTGCAGTCGGTCCTCGGCGATCTGGAGAAGGCCGGTTACGTGAGAAGGTCGCGGATCGGGCGCCGCAATCACTACCGAATCATCCGTGGTACCCACTTCCGTCACCCGGCAGAGGCGCGCCATGAGATCACTGGCCTGCTGAAGCTGTTCAGGGACCTGGATGGCGACGTCGCCTACGCATCCGACACCGTGGCGGGTGAGGGAGATGGACGCAGCGCAGAGGCGTGACGAGGGGCTTCCTGCCGTCCTGTTGCGACCGGGACCGGACAAGCTCCGGCGCACGTTCAACGGGACGGCTGCCTATCGACGGCCAGGGCCGGGCCCTGTGCATCTGTCGGTACACGCTGCGCACATGACGCGCAGCGTGACGGCCCCGGTGGTCGCCGTGGTCGCCGGTGGCAGCGCACCGCGAGGCGAGATCGCTACAGAGCAACTGGTCATCCGGCTCGCCCCGGATGAGACCGGCCGCGGTCGGGTCCTGGTGCGCGGGGAGATCGATATCCAGGGAGCGCCCGATCTCCACCAGGCACTCGTCCTGGCCCTGGGCACCGGCTCTGGACGTCTCTTGGTGAACCTGGCCGAAGTGTCCTTCAGTGACTGCAGTGGACTCAACGTCTTGTTGAAGATAAACGCTCGGGCCAGGCGAATGGGGGTTGCGTTCGTCCTGGAAGCCCCGAGTGCTTCAGTCGACCGGCTGCTGTCGCTCACCAAGAGCCGGAAGGTTTTCACCATTCGTGACGTCCCTGAGGCGTGATCGCGGCTCTGTGGAACCATGCGGTACGCACCGATATGGGATGAGGCGTCCTCTGTCCCGCTGGCACCTGAGCGTCCCCGGGACAGGGGAGCAGGGGCGCCTACCGAGCCGCGAACGGGGATTGTCATGCTCATCAGTCATGACCTCGACGACGGTGTACTGCGTCTGGTGCCGATGTGTGATCTCGACGTCTCTGCCCGAGCCGCGGCTACGTTGCAGGCGGAGGCGCTCCTGTACGCGTACCGGCTCAGGCATGTCGAGTTGCCGTTGCCAACCGCTGCTCCGTCATCCGCCTCACTCGGTGCCCTCGCCCGTACGCGGCGACTGTGTGATGCCCTGGGTATTTCCCTGACTCGACCGTTCCAGCCGACTGCGGACGACTCCGCACCGCATACTTCCGGCGGTCGAGACCCGCGTCTTCCGGCTGCGTTGCGAACGCAAGCTCGGCCCGGCATGGATCGGCCCGATCCTGGGCCTTTCCGCCTCGACCGTGTACCGGATTCTGGTCCGTCACCTAGACCTACTCCACCTGCAAGCGGCGCGGCGACGTCCCATCACCCCGAGACCGTCGTCGCCCTCTTCTCTGAACCCGCCCGAACCGTCTCGGTGGGCGCCCTGGAGCGCGCCGGCACGGTCAACGGCTGGCCCCTGGCCGCAGCTGCTGATCCGGTCCTGCTCACTGCGTCGTGAGCAGGTCCACAGCCTCGCGTACGGACCCGTCCGGGTCGTGCGCGAGGAGCGCCAGGACGGCATCGGCCTCGGGTGTCTCGCGTGCGACGAGTCCTTCGACGGAGGCTTCCCGTACGGCGGGGGCGGGGTCGTGGGCGAGGGCCGTGAGGAGGGCGGCGGTGGCTTCGGTACGCCGGTAGGCGACAACCTCGGCCACGGTCTGCCGTACGTCGGCCGGCGCGTCGCCCGCAAGCTCCCGCAGCAGCCCGTCCGTACCAGGCGTCGACCAGCCGGCCACGGCCCGGGCGAGCGCCTGTCTGACGCCGGCGTCCGGGTGCCCCGCGAGCGGCGCGAGCCGCGCTACCGGGCCGCGCCGTCGGAGCCCGTACCACCGGAGCGTGTCGCACAGCGCGGCCGTGTCCGCCCGCGCCTCGGCCCGCTCCAGGCGGTCCAGGAGCACCCGGGAGGCGGGCGCGGGCCCGTCCTGGGGGTCCGGCCGCCGCTCCCGCAGCCGCCGGGACCCGTACTCGCCGCGTACGACACAGCAGACGCAGGGCGTGGTCCCGTGGGCCCCGGGGAAGTACCGCCACCCGCTGACCTGCCGGACAGCCCTTACCTGTCGGACCTCGCTCCGCGCGACCGCCCGGGGCAGGATCACCTCCCACCCCAGCGCCCCGTCGCCCAACTCCCGTATCCGGCGCACCGCATCGGCCGCCGTCACCGCCTCGTGGACCCGCCCGTACCGCCCGACGGTCACCGGCTCGCCGTCCGGCAGCCGCACATGCACGGCGGCCATCCCGCGCGGCCCGGGCCGCCGGGCCAGCTCCCGCAGCCACTGATGGGTCAGCGTGTATGAGGGCAGTACGGGGAACAGGAAGACCCCGGTCCGCCCACTGTTCGCCTTGATCCCGCTCCGCCGGATCCGTTCCGCGTGCGCGGCGGGTGTCAGGTGCACGAAGGTCGCCATGCGGCGATGCTAGGCGGCTTCTCTGGCGGTGGCGGTGGCGGTGGCGCTGGCACTGGCGGTGGCTTGGCACGGCCCGCACCGGTGCGAGGCGTCCGCCCCCTTGGGCGGGTCAGCCCGTGGAGGGCCGGGTTGGGGTGTGGGTGGTCGGCCTGCGTGGGCGGTGTGGTGTGTCCCGCAGGGGAGCGTTCGCCTGGCCACAGGGTGGTTGTGACGTGCCGTGGTGAGGGGGGAGCGGGGTCTGCGGGCTGACTCACCACCGGGCTTACCACGCGGGTCGCAGGCCGCATACCACGCAGGTCACAGGCTGCTGACCGCCGGACTCGCCATGGGGAGTTATGGCCTTGTGACGGCTGGGGCTTGTGGTGGTCAGCTCCGTGGTGAGGGGGCCGTCGAAGGGTGAGGCATCAGCCGTTGCCGACCTCTTCAAGGAGCCCTGGATGCCTCCGCCCGCTCTGCTGAGACCCCGTCGCGGTGCCCGCCCGACAACAACGCGCTCCCGCGTCACCTCTCTACGCGGACGGCGGGCGTTCCTCATTCGGGTCGGGGTGTGGGCGGCTCTCGCCGCGGGCCCCGCTGCCCTCTTGGTCGCGGTAGACCGTCCCGCCGCCGTGCCGGTGAAGCCGGCCGCTGTCGCCCGTCCCGCTGCCCTGCAGCCGACTGTCGACGGCGCCGGTGAGGGTGGCGGGGCCGCCGGGTTCGCGGAGATGGTGGTGGGGGTGTGGCTGGAGTCGGGTACGGCCACCGAGCCGTCCGTTGAGATGGCTCAGCTGCGGCTGCTGGCACCGGGCGTTCAGGCCCCGAAGTGGGGACGCCGACCCGTCGCAGTCCTACAGGTCGCTGCCCTCCGGACCGAGCGGCAGGGGAGTGGCGTGTGGGCGGTGACGGTAGCCGCCCGCCTCGCGGACGCCGCCGTGGGTGTACCGGGTGATGAGTCGGTGCGGGGGCTGCGGTTCTTCACCGTTCCCGTCACCGAGACCGGCAGCGGTGACGGCCGGGCGTACGCGGCTGGGGCGCCGATGGAAGCGGCCGGGCCGCAGGCCGGGCGGGAGCCCGCCTCGCCCTACACCGCCCGCATCGAGGACTCCGCGCTCGCCGACACGGTGGTCGGGTTCCTGTCCGCGTTCCTCGGTGCCGGCGGCGCGGTCGAGCGCTACCTCGCGCCGGGGACGGTTCTGGCTCGCCCCGAGGCCCGGTTCGCGCAGGTGGAGACCCTCCAGGTTCTCTCCCAGGGCCGGCCTGCCGGCGCCGGACAGGACGGTGCGACCGCCCGCGTCCACGCGGCGGTGACCGCCACCGACGTGGCCGGCCGCACGTGGCCGATGGCGTACGTGCTCACGCTCACCGCACGCGACGGCCGCTGGGAGATCGCCTCCCTCGCCACCGGCCTGGCGGCCTCGGCCGCTCCTCGTTCCTGACCCCTCACCACCGTTCACCCCTGTTCTTGTGAAGGAGTCCGCCATGAGCACCGCTTCTGTTGTCCTTGCCGCCCCGATCAAGGAGATCGGCGACCACCTGCTCAGCCTGGGCGGCGAGTGGGGTGAGAAGGCCCTGATGGTCGTCATCCTCATTTCCGTCGTCATTGCCGTGGCCAGCAAGATGAGCGTCAAGGCGGGGATCGGCGCCCTGATCGGCCTGGTCATCTGTGCCGGTCTCTACCAGTCCCGCGACGAGCTGTCCCAGGCGTTCAAGGAAGAGATCACCAACATCGGCGCCTCAACGCCGACGGCGCCGGCGGGCAAGTGACGGCGCGCAATCATGAGCGCGACTCCCGGCGGGCCCGCGCCCCGGGTCGGCCGCAACTACACCAAGGCCCGCACCCACCCCTGGGTCCTGGGCAAGCTGGGCGACTTCGTCCTGTGGTTCGGCCCCTACAACGCCGGCCAGCTCGTCATCGCGGCCGTCGGCGTCCTGGTCCTGATCAAGACGTTCTCGTGGTGGTCCGGCCTCGGACCCGTTCCGGTCCTCGCCCTCGGCGTGTTGGTGTGGGCGTCCCGTGCCCAGCGGATCGGCGGCCGCGCTCCGGTGTGGGTGCTCTACGGACTGGCCCGGCGGGCGCTCCAGCCCAAGGCGGGCCGGATCGGCGGCCGGGCCGCCCGCCCGCCGAGGACACACCACCTGACCGGCACCGTCCTGATCGAGCACACCACCGATCCCACCGAACCGGTCGGGCCGCTCGAGCCCACCGAGCCGGTCGAGCCCACCGAGCCGGTCGAGCCGGCGGGGGCGGAGGGCCGGCCCGGTCCCCGCCTGGCTGTCCGGCCCGCCCGCCGGTGGCGTCCGGCCGCCACCGATCCGGCCGCCCTGGCCCTGGCCCCGGTCCCGGTCCCGGTCCCGGTCCCGGTCCCGGTCCGGGCGGGCGGAGGCGGGGGTCCGGTTCGCACTCCCTTGCAGCAGATGCTTCATGACCGATCGAAGGCGAAGGGAGCAGCCCGATGAAGCTTCCCTTGCGGCACATCGTCGATCACCTCGTCTGGTCGACCAGCGGCACCGTGTGGGCCGTGTGGTCCCTCACTCCGGCCGGCTCCCGCTACATGCCTGACCGCACCCGCGAGCAGATCACCGCCCAGGTCACCGCTCTGGTGCGGTCCCTGCCCGGCAGTGCCCGGATGCTCGGGCTGTGTGCCCGGATTGACGCGGGCGAGGTCGTCGCCGGAACTCTGGACGGCGTCGACTACCGGCGGCACGAGGCGTGGGCGGAGGTCGCCGAAGGCGCAGCTGCGGCTGCTGGCGGGCGAGGACCTTCACGAGCCGGTGGACATGCACCGGCGCACTGTGTGGCTGGCCGTCCCGCTTCCCGCGCTCGGTGGCAGGGGGCAGTGGCAGGCGACGGCCGGGACGGCGTGGTCGGAGCTCGCGGGGCTGCTGGGGCTGCCGCCGGCGCCGGTGAGGGCCCGCGAGGTCGATGAGTACCGGGAGCGGGCCGAGCAGGTGGAGGCCCAGCTCACCGGCGGGATCCAGCTGCGGCGGGCGACGCCGGCGGAGATCGTGTGGATGCACCAGCATGCCGTCGGCCGCGGCCTGGAGGCCGAACTCCTCGGCGAGGCTGAACGCTCCACGTTGTGGGGGAGCCGTATGACGGGCGGGATCCTGCGCTCCCCGTCCCACGCCGACCTCGGCCACGCCTGCCTCCTCGAAGGCGGCCAGCACGCCGGCACACCGCAGCCGAGACGGGGGCGGGTGGGAGGGCGGGGGAGTGGCGGGGCGGCCGGGGGAGTGGCGGGGCGGCCGGGAGTCTGGCCGGCCGGCGCTGGCTGCAGGTCGAGTCCGAGGCCGGCACCTCCTACCAGGCGCACCTGGCGCTGGCGGAGATGCCCCGGCGGTTCACTGCGGCCGGGGCGGAGTTCTTCGCGGAGCTGGACCGGCTGCCGTTCGCGGTCGACTGGGTCGTCGATCTGTCGACCGTCGCTTCCGAGAAGGTCGTCGCCGCGGTCACGAAGAAGAAGCGGGACCTGGTCGACCAGGCCGACCAGTACGCCGCCCGCCGTGCGACCGGTCTGCCGGATGCTCTGCACGATGCCGCCGACGACCTGGGCGACCTGGGGGCCCGCGCGTCGCGGTCCAGTGTCGAGGTCGAGGTGCAGTCCGTGACCGCCTTGAGCGTCTGGGGCACCACGCCGGCCGAGTGCGACCAGCGGGCTGCCGCCCTGCAGGCCCGCCTCAAGGGCGCGAACTACCGGCTCGTGCGCCCGGTCGGCGGCCAGGAGGAACTCTTCACCCTCGGCCTGCCGGCCGCGGTGACACCGGCGGCGGTCCGCCAGTATGTCCAGCACGAACTGGGGGAGGACTGGGCGATGCACGGCGCCCTGCACGGGCAGGCCTTCGGTGACCCGACGGGCGCGATGGTCGGCTACTCGCAGGACATCGGCACGATCTCCCCGGTCCTGCTGAACATCGCCGACGCCCCCGTCCACAACGCCGGCGCCAGCTTCGCGCTCGCCGGTGACCTCGGCGGCGGCAAGTCGACCCTGCTCAAGCTGATCACGGGATCGGTCGTCGACCGCGGCGGCCGGGCGATCGCGATCGACCGCACCAAGTCCCGCGAGTGGGCCCGCTTCGCCCGCTCCGCCGCGCCGGGCCGCTGCCAGGTCGTCGACGCCGCCACCGCCGACATGTCCATCGATCCCCTGCGCGTGTTCACCGACCCGGCCGTCGGCGCCCGCTACGCCCTGTCCTATCTGACCGTGCAGCTCGGCGTCGGAGCGATGACCGAGCACGGCGCCCTGCTGAAAACCGCGGTCAAGCAGGCCGCCGCCGCCCCCTATCCGTCGATGTCCCTCGTCCTGGACGCCCTTCAGGAGATGTCCTGGAAGACAGCGCCCGCGGCCGGCGCGCGGCTGCGCTCGTCGAATGGCTCCGGGTCGCGGCCGACGAGCCGCTCGCGGCAGCTGTCTTCGACCACACCCTGCCGCCGCTCGACCTGGCCGCAGGCCTCGCCTCCGACTTCGTCGTCATCACCACCACCGGCCTGACCCTCCCGCCCCGCGAGGCCGCGACCAACCCCGAACGGCTGCGCTCCCAGCCGCTGGAGGCACTGATCGGCCGCGCCGTGCTCTACCTGATCGCCGCGATCGCCCGCGAGACCGTGTTCACCGACCCCCGCTTCACGCTCCTGCCCCTGGACGAGGCGTACTGGCTCACCTCCTCCACCGAGGGCCAGGCGTTGATCGACGAGATCGTCTACGACGGCCGCAAGCACGGCGCCGGCGTCGGACTCGGCTGCCACGACGTCCTCGAACTCGGCACCTCCACCACCCAGGGCCTGCTCGCCCACCGCTTCCTCGCCCGCACCGCCGACCCCGTCCTCGCCGCCCGCGGCCTGGCCTGGCTCGGCCTGCCCGCAGACGACGAGGACCTGCTGCGCATGGTCACCACCGACCTCTCCCCCTACGGAGGGCCCGAGCGGGCCGGCGAGTTCCTGGCCCGCGACCCCCGCATGAACATCGGCCGCTTGAACACCGGCCTCCCAAGCGACCCATCCCAGTCTCCACGAACTGCCCCGCTGCAATCCCCAAGTTGGCCCGCCCGGCCATGTACGTGCTCCGAGAGGAGTCCAGCGATGAAGCGACCGGCCACTGTGTTCCGGGCAGGTGTGTGACGCATCGGAATCGGGGGCCTCGGGGTCGCCGGAATTGGGGTCTGGCGCGGTCTCCACAAGCCCCCGGCTGCCCTCCGACAGCGGCGCGCGATCCCTGGGCAGACCTCCTCCGAACAGGCGCCCACCCGCCCGCCTACGCCCTCGACGAATAAGGCCTGACCTGGCATCTTCCCTAGATCCGCCTAGGCTGGAGGCTCCGCTGGAGACACCATTGGGGGGCCTAATGAGTGACGCCGAAAATCCGTACGACGCCAGCCACATTCAGGTGCTGCAGGGGTGGGAAGCCGTGCGGATGCGGCCCGGGATGTACGTTGGCTCGACCAGCCAACGCGGCGTGCACCGGATGGTGTTCGAAATCGCCTGCCGGGCGGTGAACGAAGTCCTGGCCGGGCGTGCCAGCGCCGTCGATGTCACCCTCACGTCCGACGGCGGTGTACGTGTCGCCGACGACGGACCAGGTGTCCCGGTCGAGGCCGCCGGGGACAATGGCCGTCCCGGCCTCGAGGCCCTGCTGACTCACATGCACCCGGGGGCGGAGCCAGGCGGCCGCCATGCTGTGGCCATGAGTCTCTTCGGCGTCGGGCCCTGCGTCATCAACGCCTTGTCGAGCCGCCTGACAGCCGAGGTGAGACGCGAGGGCGTCCACTGGGTTCAGGAGTACGCCCGCGGCGTCGCGCTCACCGCACCCACCAGCGCAGGACCGACGACGGCAAGTGGGACCACCATCGCCTTCTGGCCCGACACCGACATCTTCGAGACGGCGCAGTGCTCGTTCGCGGTGCTGGCGGAGCGTTTCAGGGAACTGGCCTTCCTCAACCGGGGCCTGGACATCTCGCTGACCGACGAACGCCCCCCGGGCAGGTCCCGATCGGTGCGGTGCTCTTTCCCGGGCGGTGCTCGTGACTTCGTCGACTTCCTCGGCGCGCAGGCGGGAGCGTCCGTTCACCCAGACGTCATCGGCTTCGAGCGCGAGGACCCCCGGATCGCCGGGACGATCGAGGTGGCCCTGCGGTGGCGTGGCTCCCACGAGGAGCAACTCCACAGCTACGCCAACAGCGAGCCCACACCCAACGGCGGCACGCACATGGCAGGATTCCGCGACGGCGTGGCGGCCGCGGTCAACGCGCACCTGCGGGAGCGGCGGCTCCTGACGGAAGCAGCCCCCGATCTCAGCGTCGACCGGATCGGCGACGGCCTTACGGCGGTCGTGTCGGTGAAGCTGGACCGGCCGGAGTTCTCGGGCTCAACACGCGGCATGCTGGGCGGCGCCGCAGTGCGCGCCAGCGTCTCCCAGGCCGTACGGGAATACCTCGGCACATGGCTGGAGAGACACCCAGAGCAGGCCGCAGCCATTGCCTGCCGGATCACCCAGGACACCCGCCAGGACTGAGCAGCCGCGAACCACCCTTGTCGGGTCCCAGGACGGGACCCCACAGGGCCGGTCGAGGTGAAGTGCCCCGGCTGGCCTTGCTCACCGGTTTCGGTCTGGCTCAGGTTCCGTGGTGCCGACACGGTGAGTGATCACGGCTAATAGAAAGCGCGAAGGATGAGCTGAACTTCTCGGCGCCACTCCGCAGCCGTATCGTCCGCTCCGGATGGTGCGACGAGGTCCTCGTCGCCTCCGGCTCCGAGGTCAGCGCCCGCGGACTCGTCACCGATCTGGAGGACCTGACCCAGGTCACCCGCTCACCGGTCCGGGTGGCCGTCGCCTCCCCGGACACCATGGGCGACTGCGACTGCGACTGCGACTGCGACTGCGACGCGGTCGTGGTCTCCCCGCGCGCCACGTTCACCAACACCGCCACCACCGATGTGCGCATGGCCGGACTTACGGCGAACGCGCCGCTCATCAAGGCTCTCGCCCGGCAGCTCACCGGCTACCCGGGCGTGGCAGTGATGGTCACCAACCCCGTCGACATCCTGACGCGCCTGTTCGCCGAGGTGTCCGGCTGCCCGCGGGTGCTGGGCGTCGGGGCCGCTACGGACACCGCCCGCTACCGCCTCACCCTGGCCCGCCTGTTGCACGTGCCCCCCGATGCCGTACGCGGGCACGTGATCGGCGAGCACGGCGACGCCGCCGTCATCTGCGCCTCCACCACCACCGTCCACGGCCGCCCCGCGCCCGTTCCGGTCCAGCGGGTGCGCGACGAGCTCGCCGCCCGGCCCCGCCGGATCAGCGCCGGGATCGGCCGCACTCGCTCCGGCCCGGCCGGCGCCGTCCTGACCGCCCTCACCCACGCCCTCGGCCTCGACGACGGCGTCACCGAGGTGTCGACCCGCCAGGACGGCGGCGTCTGGCTCGGCATGCCGGTGCAGTACACCCGCGGGCGGCCGACCCCGTGCCCGCCGCCACTCGACTCCTCCGAGGCCGCCCAGCTCGCGGCGTCCGCGGACAAGCTCCACACCGCCTACACCCAGCTCGACAAGGAGATCTGACCCGTGAGTGCTGTACGTATCGCCACCGCCGACGGCCACGCCGTCACCGTGACCAGCGTCGGTGACGCCGTCCCGGACTGGGCCGCCCGCTACTTCGGCGCCTGGTGGACCGCGACGCCGGTCACGGACATCGCCGGGCCCGTGGTCTCCGGCGACGTCGACGAGGAGGAGCTGCGCGCCCTGACGGCCGTGGTCGACGGCTCCTTGCCCGAGCGGATCGAGTACGCCGGCGCCGAGATGCTCTATGTCCGCGAGGACACCATGGTCACGGCCGTCCAGCCGACGGAGGGTCTCGCCTACCGGTGGGACGCGGAATGGAAGCTGCTGCGGATCGTCGGCACCGACGAGACCGCCGTCGCCACCGCCGCCGCCCGACTGGCCCGCGAGGTCGTCCGGGCCCAGCTCCTCGCCGACGGCTGGGCGGTCCTGCACGCCTCCGCCGTCACCGGCCAGGACGGAGCCACGATCCTCACCCTTGGCGACAAGGGCGCGGGCAAGACCACCACCGCTTTCACTCTCGCCCGCGCCGGATCGGCCATGCTCGCCAACGACCGCGTCTTCGCCCGCGTCGACGACTCCGGAACGGTGCGGGTGCTGCCGTGGCCGTCCGCCGCCGCGATCGGCTTCGGACTCCTCGACGCGCTCGACCTCGTCGAGACCACCCGCGAACGCCTCGCCTCCGGCGAGCAGATGCACCCCACCCAGCACCAGAAGGTGACCGACGCCCTCCTCGCCGGGGGCCGCGAGCCGTTGTGGAAGTCGTCCGGCAAGGAGCTGAAGCCGCAGTTCTGGCCTGACCAGCTCGTGAGCTGGCTGTCCATCCAGCTCGCCACCCAGGGCCACGCGGCCGGAATTCTCTTCCCGCAGATCACCCACGATGCCGCCCCGCGGCTGATCGAGATCTCGCGCGGCGTGCAGGACGGCGACTTCTTCGACGAGACCACCGAGGACCGCTACCCCGACGCGTTCGGGCTCCTGCCCCCGGCCGCCGACCACACCGCCCTGCGCGCCCGCCTGGCGGAACTGCCCCGGCAGGGCCTCGTCATGAACCACGACACCAGCGTCAACGCCACGGTCCTGAAGGACGCCGTGGCCCGCCTGAGTGTTTGACCCTCACGCTGGCAGTCCGAGCATTTTCCGCGGGGACCCGACTAGCGCACGGTGCCCCTCCCTGCCCCAGCCGCGCGAGGAGGGGTGCCTCGATAACACGCTGAGGACTGATGAGGACTGTCCGGCTGGGTAGGGACCCGAAACCCCCGGGCTTTCCGTGCAACTATTCGAGCTGTTCGCGAGTCTGAGTCGGACACGGCATTTCCGTGTCCGACTCAGACTTGTGGGGGCTTCACCTTGCAGTTCCGTTCCACCGGCAGCCGTCTCGCCACCGCCGTCACGGCCGTCCTCGCGGTCACCGCCCTCGGCGCCGGCACGCTGGCGACCGCCCCGGCCGCGCTCGCGACGACATCGGCCTCGTCCGGGCAGGCCGACACCACGCTTCCCGTCTACCCCGAGGGCTCCTCCCTCGCGGGCGCGGGCACCAGCGGGTTCTTCACATACGACTACGTCGACGCCGACAGCATCACGGACCTGGTCTGGACGCCCTACCACGGAGGAGCCTCGAAGCGGCTCCGGCATCCCAAGGACGGCGGCTACGCCCTGGCGGGCAACGACGTGGCCGTCGTCGGCGACGACAGCTGGCCCGATGCCATGCAGTCGATCACCTTGTGGAACATGGCCGACCCGGCGGCCCCGGGCGTGGACATCGACCTCGGCGCGCTGAACGGCACCTACGTGGCCGTGCTGAGCCCGACGAGCGTCCTCGCGGACATCCGGAAGGCGGACGACACGAGCGAACTGCGCGTCGTCACCAAGGACGGCGCCACCACGACCACCCGAAAGATCACGGGCCTGCCGGCGGACGCCACCGAGATCAGCGGCTCGACGGTCCTCGGAAGCTCCGTTCTCGTGAGGTACGCGGCGGGCCCGCCGGACGCGCGCACCGGCCACCGGGCCCTGGTCGACGTGGCGGCCGGGACGATGACCGAGACCTACTCCTCCGCCAAGGCCGGATACAACAACGACTCCGGCCACCTGACGTTCTCCGCTTCGCACGTGGCCTGGCTCGACCAGGACGACACCGAGGCGTACGTCACGTCCGTCGACCGCAAGACGGGCGAGGAGAAGAAGACCGTCCTGGGCGACAGCTTCCACGAGTGGTACTACGAGCTGGTGGGCGACTGGTTGGTGTACGGCGCCTACTGGGCACCGGCCAAGGCCGTCTCCCTGACCAGCGGCGAGACTCGCGTCCTCGACGTCACGGCGTCGGAGTCGGCGCCCTCGGCCGACGGCAGCGCGGTGCTGCGTGGCAGCCGTGACGCCGACGGCGACGGGCTGTTCCGCGTCGGGGCCGGTGCGGACGGCACCCCGATGGTCACCAAGGTGGCGGAGACGGGCCAGGTGATGCCCCCGCTGGAGATCGAGCAGGTCCACGTCCCCGACGCGGTGAACCTCGACCAGACCGGCGGCAAGGCGACCCTGGGCTGGACGCTGTCGCGCGCCGACGCCTACCTGGACGTCACGCTCACGCACACCGCCACCGGCAAGGAGTTCAAGAAGCGCCTGGCCGCACCCGCGAGCGGCACGCTGTTCTCCTTCGACTGGGACGGCGTCATCGCGGGCGTCGATGCGCCGAACGGCACGTACGGCGTGGAGGCCGAGGCAACGCTCCTCGACGGCACCGGCGAGCCCGCCTACCAGGGCTGGCTCATGAACATCACCCGCACGTACAACCCGCACGACTACACCAACAACGGCTCCACCGACGTCCTCGCCCGGGACGCAGCCGGCGTGCTGTGGCGCGACGACCTGCGGGACCGTCCGGACTACGGCCAGGTCAAGCCGGCGCAGCGGACGAAGATCGGCCCCGGCTGGCAGACGTACAAGCAGATCGAGGCCGTCGGCAACGTCGGCGGCGGCGCCGTCGGCGATCTGATCGCGGTCGACGGCTCCGGTGTGCAGTGGCTCTACCTGGGCAAGGGCGACGGCACGTTCGCCACCCGGGTGCAGGTCGGCACCGGCTGGCAGATCTACAACAAGCTCGCCGGCGGCTCGGACCTCGACGGCGACGGCCGTTCCGACCTGGTGGCCACGGACAGCGCCGGCGTCCTGTGGTTCTACAAGGGCACGGGCAGCTACACGAAGCCGTTCGCGCCCCGGGTGAAGGTCGGCGGCGGCTGGCAGATCTACAACCAGCTCACCGCCGTCGGGAACATCGCCGGTTCGGCAGCCGGGGACATGGTCGCCCGCGACACCTCCGGCGTCCTGTGGCTCTACCAGGGCAATGGCAGTGGCGGCTTCTCCACGCGCGTGAAGATCGGCGCCGGCTGGGGCGCGTTCTCCCAGCTCGTCGGCGCGGGTGACCTCGACAACGACGGCCGCCCGGACCTGATCGCGTACGGGGCGGGCGGCACGTACGTCTACCGCTCGACGGGCTACGCTACCGTCCCCTTCAGCCGTCAGTCGACGTCGCTGTACGCGGGCGAGGGCACGAAGTTCAACAGCGTGATCTGAGGCATGTCCGTGCTTTGAACGGACCGGTTCGCCCGCGGTGTCCCTCCTCGTCCCAGCCGAGGGGGAGGGACACCGTACGGTTGTCGCCGTCCGGCCCGTGTACCCGGAGGACCCGTTCATGACCAGCGCCGCGCCCACCACCCCGGCCGAGTACTGGGACAAGTACAAGCCCTATCGGGGAGAGGGAGACCAGCCCCGGCCCCAGGCCGGGGCTTTCGACTGGACCGGGCTCGCCGACGGCGGGCCCGGCGCCGAACTCCTCGGCACCCCCGCCACCGCCCTGGACCTCGGGCCGGCGGAGGGCGAGAACGCGGCCTTCCTCGCCGGCACGGGGGTGGAGGTCACCGCCGTGGACTTCTCGGCCGTGCAGGTCGAACGTGCCCGGCGCTTCTGGGACGGCGAGCCCCGGCTCACGTTCGTGCACGCCGAGGCGTGCGCCTTCCTCGACGAGAGCACCTGCCGGTTCGACGCGATCTACTCGACCTGGGGAGCGGTCTGGTTCACCGACCCCGAGGAGCTGTTCCCGCGCGTCGCCGCACGCCTCACGCCTGGCGGCGTCTTTGCGTTCTCGCACCGCGAGCCGATCGTCGGCCAGTACGGTGCGCAGGAGACGGGCGGGAAGTGGCTGGAGGGCCGCGAGACCGAGCTGACCGTCTGGCGCTGGCAGTACGGGCCCGAGCAGTGGGCCGACATCCTCAAGCGCCACGCCTTCACCGCCGTCGACGCGAAGGTGCTGCCGAACCCCGACCCGGCCGCCCTCGGCACGCTCCTGGTCACCGCCACGACCGCCCCCTGACCTGCAGCGCGCTGGCTTCACGGCAGACCCAGCCGTGAACGTGGCCCCCGCCGGCCTCTTCCCGCGGGGCCACATGCGTTAAGACCGTGTCCTATGTGGTGAGGCGGTCGTTAGGGGCGTCATGGGGCGGGGTACGTGGAGTTGGATGGTTCCGGACGGGTTGTGGGAGATCGCGAAGCCGCTGATCCCGCCGTCGCGGGTGCGGCCGCAGGGTGGTGGGACGCAGGACACGCCTGATGAGACGCTGTTCGCCGCGATCGTCTACGTGCTGGTGTCCGGCTGTGCCTGGCGGGCCCTGCCGCCCTGTTTCGGGGTTTCGAAGTCGACCGCGCACCGACGGTTCCTGATCTGGTCCCGTGCCGGGGTGTGGGGCCGGCTGCACGAGGAGATCCTGCACCGCCTGGACGACGCCGGCCTGCTCGACCTGTCCCGCGCGGTCCTCGACTCCGCCCACGTGCGGGCGAAAAAGGGGGCGAACTCACCGGTCCGAGCCCCGTGGACCGCGGCAGGGCGGGTTCCAAGATGCACGTCCTGTCGGACGCGAACGGCCTGCCCCTGGTCGTCGGCGTCACCGCGGCCAACACCCACGACAGTCAGGCCCTGAAGCCCGTGGTGCTCGGTCACCAAACGAGACACGACCCTCACCGCGGCCGTCATTTCAAGCCCCAGCGTCTGCATGCCGACAAGGCCTACGACATACCTGAGCTGCGAAAATGGCTCCGCGGGAAACGCGTCGGGGTCCGTATCGCCCGCAAGGGCATCGAATCCAGCGAACGACTCGGCCGCCGCAGGTGGGTCATCGAGCGGACCATGTCCTGGCTGACCGGCTACCGCCGGCTCAACCACCGCTACGAGCGCCATCCCCGCAACTACCTGGCCTTCCTCGGCCTCGCCGCCGCCCTCTGCTGCTTCAAGCGACTGGTCCGCCTCACCACATAGGACACGGTCTTACTCAGTGGCACGATGCTCTCACGCAACGTGGCGAGCCAAACGCCCGTACGTATGAAGCCGGTTGGAGCCGGACGCCCTCACAACCCGAGGGCACCCCCATGACCGCCCTGTGGCGGCAGGTACAGAGAGAGAAGCATCATGTCCCGCATCCGTACGATCTCCCCCAAGCAGCCTCTCGCCGCCGCCGCCGGCGCCGCCGTCATCATCGTGATCGTGGTGACAGCCGCCGCCCTGACCGCGCTCACCGGCGAGGCCTCGCCCACGCGACCGCTCAATGTCCTCGGCCTGCTCGTCGCCTCCGCCGCCATCGGCGTCCTCACGATCCGCCTTGCGGCCACCGGAATCGCCGACCGGCTGCGCACCTCGGCGATGCGCATCCTCACCCCCACACCCCCACACCCTCGCAGGGCTGAGTGAGGGCAGAGGAGGTGGCTCCATGGCGACCCGGAAGGGCCGGCCACCGAGCCCGGTGGCCAACGCCGTCAACGGCCTGGGCAAGTTGGCCGAGTACCTCCGAGCGGCACGCTGCAAAAGGGAACTGTCCCGCGAGCAGCTCGCGATCAAGCTCGGATGCTCCATCACGACCATCCAGCGTGCCGAAGGAGGAAAGACCCCTCCCGCACGCGACACCCTCGACGGGTACATCCGCGTCTGCGTCCTGGACCACACCCAGGCCGAGGCGCTGTGGAGTAAGGCCGTGAACCTCTGTCGCGGCCGCACGCCACGCACCTACACACAGGCCCCCGGCCCGATCTTGTGCGCACCGCCGACGAACTCGGCGCCGCGCTCGCCCGGGTCTGGGAGCAGGACGGCCGCCCTTCGACGAGGGAAATGGAGAGGCGCGCGGAGGGCCGCTACAAGGAGACCAGGGCGCCTCTCTCCCGCAGCACGGCGGAGAGGATCTCCCGGCGCAAGTCGCTGCCGGGTTCGGAGCGAACTTTGTACGCGTACCTGATCGCCTGTGAGGTGCCCGAGGCGAAGTTCCCCATGTGGGCCCAGGCATGGGGACGCATCCAAGGGAGGCGCCAGGCCGTGCGGGACAGAGTGCGAAGAGAAGCCAGGAGGGTCATCCAGAAGCAGGCTCCCGAGGCCACGTCCCGCATGCGGGACGTGGCCTCATCCCGCTCGACAAGTTCCGCGGATCGGTGGCGCCGTGGTCCGCTCGACACATCACCTGTGACACGGTCAGCCGATTCCGGCTCCGATCCGTCCTCGAAGGCACCGCCCACTGCCCCGTCTGCGACGAGCTGCTCCCTCCCGTTATGAGTCAGGGGCACTAGCGGAAGCCGCCGTGAGCCCGCCTGGCTTTGTCCATGAGTACGGTTCCGTTCTTATGGACAAGCCACCCGCCGGACGGTCCTCTTGGCTTTGTACACGAGTAGCGACGTCGTTTTGACGCGACATTGGGAGTCGCACGCTCGCGCGAATAGGTGGTGTTCACGAGAACGGGAGTCAGCTGCCGCGGGCCTTCCCCGGGCGCATCCGTCACTGCCCGGACCGGTTGGTGAGGGGCTGTTGAGAGGCGGTCGGTGGTGCGAATAGTGCCTGGACGGTTTCGGCGGCTGTTTCGCGCAGCCAGGTGTGGGCGCGGTCGTCGTCGTAGCGCTGGTGCCACAGCAGGTACAGCGGGACATCGGGCAACGGCAGTGGCAGCGGCAGCATGACCAGGCCGAGTTGGTCCCGTGCCGTGCGGGTGACCGCGTCGGGAAGGGTGACCACCAGGTCGGTGCCCAGGGCGAGTTGGAGCGCGAAGGCGGCGGTGGGTCCGGCGGCGACGACGCGTCGTTCGAGGCCGCGCGTGGTCAGGGCGTCGTCGATCGGGTCGCGCAGGCTTCCGCGCCGCGAGACGGTGAGGTGTTCGGCGGCCGCGTAGCTCTCGAGGCTCATCGGGGTTTCGGTGAGGGGGTGGCCTGGGCGGACGGCGACGACCAGCCGGTCTCTGCCGACGAGGCGGTGGCGGATGTCGGGGAGCGTCGGTCGGCTGGAGCTTGATTCGAGGTCGATCTCACCCCGGCGCAGCTCGGCGTCGTCCGTCCCGGGTTCGGCGGACAGGCGCAGCCGGACACCGGGGGCCTGGCGGTGGACGGCCGTAGTCAGGGCGGTGCCGCAGGCAGCGGTCAGGGCGTCGTGCCAGCGCACGGTGAACACCCGGTCCAGAGCCGCCAGGTCGAGTTCCTGCTGCGCGGAAAGAAGTTGGTGGGCCTGTTGCACGAGGGCGTGGACCTCGGCGCGCATGGCCAGCGCGCGGGTGGTGGGGACCATGCTGCGGCCGGTGCGGACCAGGATCTGATCACCGGTGGCCTTGCGGATGCGGCCCAGGGTGCGGCTCATCGCCGGTGAGGTGACGTGGAGGCGTGCTGCGGCGCCGGCGACACTGCCCTCTTCCAGCAGGGCGTCCAGGGCCGTGAGCAGATTCAAGTCCAGTTGCATGACAGTAACTCTACAAGTGACAAGCATGCACTTGTTGTTAATGATCGGGCGGCCTACCTTCGAAGTGCCGGGGGCGAGACAACCGCCCCGATCACACCGATCAGACCGATCCGAACCCGGTCCGACCGACCCCAAGGAGCCCACCATGAGCACAGCCATGCCTTTCGCCGCCGGTACGACGCTCCTCGCCGACGTGACCGCCGCAGTAAAGACCGCCGGCGCCACGCTGCGCGACCGTCACACCCCGCACGCCCGGGGCGTGAGCCTCGACGAGGTCGTCGGCGAGATACACGCCAACGACGACGCGGTGCTGGAGGTACTGCGGGAACCGCTGCTGGCGGCCCGGCCGGGGTCTCAGTGGGCCGAGGACGAGCTGGCCGGCGGCGCGCTCCCGGCCGGGGAGTGGTGGGTCGTCGACCCCGCCGAGGGCAACATCAACCACGTACACGGCATGGACGACTGGGCCGTCACCGCCACCCTGGTCCGCGACAACCAGCCGGTACTCACCGTCGTCCACCTGCCGCTGACCGGCGACACCTACACCGCGGTCGCCGGCGGCGGCGCCCACCTCAACGACCGTCCCCTGACGGTGTCCGCCAAGACCGACCTGGGCGCCGCGCTCATCGGCACCGGTCAGGCCAAGCCCGGCGAGGACGAGCGCACCTTCCGGCGGATCGGCGACTCCGTCACCGCGATGCTCGTCAACGGCCTGGTCGTACGGGTGTCCGTTCCCGCCACGATGCAGCTCATCCACGTCGCCGCCGGACGCATGGACGCGTTCTGGCAGTTCTCCGACGTCCGCTCCGGCCTGGTCGCCGGTGCCCTGTTGGTCTCCGAGGCCGGAGGCACCGTCACCGACCTGGCCGGCGAACCCTGGAACACCGCCAGCCGCGACTTCCTGGCCTCCGCCCCCGGCATCCACGCCGCCACCCTCAAGGTCCTCTCGCCGATCGCCTGAGCAGAGGTACGTACCTGCGTACGTGCATACCCGCCCACCCCTCCCACTCGATACCGCAAGGAGCATCACCGCATGACCCACATCGGCATCCTGGGCGCCGGCCGCGTCGGCGCCAACCTCGCCGGCAAACTCTCCGCAGCCGGACACCACGTCACCCTCGGCGGCCGCAGCCCCGAGGACCCCGCCGCCCGCACCTCCGCGCCCGCCGCCCCGCGGATCGCCTTCGCCGACCAGCGCACCACCGCCCGCACCGCGGACATCGTGATCAATGCGACACCCGGCGACAGCTCCCTGGACCGCCTCACCGACCTGCGCACCGAACTCGCCGGCAAGATCCTCGTCGACGTCTCCAACGCCACCCGCGACGACGGTGACGGCTTGCCCGGCAACCTGTGCTATCCCGGCAGCAGCCTGGCCGAGAAGCTCCAGGCCGCGCTCCCCGACACCCACGTGGTCAAGACCCTCAACACCATGCTCTTCATGGTCATGACCGCCCCCGACACCCTCGCCACCCCACCGACCGCCTACCTCTCGGGCGATGACGAACACGCGAAGAAGACCGTCACCGGCCTGCTCGGCGACCTCGGCTGGCAGCCCGAACGGATCGAAGACCTCGGCGGCATCACCACGGCCCGCGCCACCGAGGCCATGATCCTGGTCGTGCCCCACATCCTGCGCCGACACGGCTTCAAGCCCTTCGCCGTCTCCCTCGCCCGCTGACCCCACCAAGACCGGGTTCAGACCAAAACAAGGTAGCGGGCTCGTACGAGGCAGCTGGGCGCTGGCACGGACAACGCCCGCTGGGCTGCAAGTGACGCCCGAACTCATCGACATTGATCACGCTTGCTACACGCGAGGCGACTCCCGAAGCCGTCGACGAGCGGCTCCCATTCCCGTGTACAGAGCCACTGGAGCCTGATGTGGCAGGGCCCTCTGGCCGCATCGACAAGCCCGTACGCGCCTGACCAGGGGAGGCTGTGGGATGGGCCCGGAGCGCAGTGAAGGAGGCCATCCCGAGTGGTTCTCACCCCGCCCTTCGAGCCGATGCTCGCCCAGGCCGCCGAGTACCTACCCGGCTCCGGCGTCCTAGCGAGCGGCTTCGCGGCGGAGCAGAAGTTCGACGGCCACCGCGCGATCCTCTTCACCCCCACCGGCCCCGGTGATGGCACTCTTTGAAATCGGCCACCTCTTGCTCGGCGGTGACCCCAGACCTGCTCAGTGGATCTCCCCACATTGCCTGATAGCCAGTCGGCTCTAGGGGCAGGGGCCCTCGACCGCGGACCGCCAACTGACAGCGGCTTGCGTCAGGGTCCGCGTAAGCGTGAGGGCTCGCACCTCGAAGGTGGTCCTTCATCGCGGTGCGCGAGCTCTTGGCTGCGCGGCGGCGGTGGGCGACTTTCGGCAGGGCTCAGATGTGGGGCCAGTCATGGCCGGCTGTCACCTCGCGTGCGATACGACGCCACTGGTCCTCTCCCCCAGGCAGAGGCCATGCCCAGGTCGGCTGTTCCGCGGTGTTCAGGTCGTGAAGGAGACGGACGAGCTGTGGGCCAGCGGTGGCGGCACCGTCTGGAACGGTGGGGCCATGAACGGTGCGGAGCTCGGCGAAGCGTGCCAGTTCGTCCTCGTAGAAGCCCGTGGCCTCATTGATGCGCGCGGTCAGGTCATCGCGCGGCACCGTACAGTGCAACTGCAGCAGCGGAGGCTCGACGGATTCGGCGATCGCCGCGGCGAGCCGCGCGTGACCGTCCAGGATCAGATGGCAGTCAAGGCCACTTATCCACCACAACAGGACAGGTGGAAGCGTCCCTTCACGGGCCTGCTTGCGGTACGCCCTGACCCGGCTGTCGTCAGCATTGGGCATTGGCCGCAGCGGAAGGACCTCCCACGAATGGGAATGGAGGAACCAGTCGATGCATCCGTCCGGATGCCCTTCGACGAGCATCGAGCTCCAGTAATCGGCATGCGAGGTCTCGGCGTGGCGCCAACGCCGGAGGGGGCTGTCGCACGAGAGCAGCCACCGGCCCTCATGCAGAGGGCTGTCCGGCGAGTCGACGAGGTACTGAGCAAAGCGGTGAGCCCAGCGTTCCGGGCTGCCTGCCAGGGCACGCCCGGCATCGGCGCGCAACGGCGGAACGAAGGAGCGGTACTCATCGGTGCGCCAGAAGTCCACGCCCTGGAGTTGCTCATCGACAACGGCGAGCAATACAGACCGCGACAGCTGGGAGACCTGCAGTTGCGGCCCGGCACTGAACACGCACAGCCCCGGCTGGTGGCGGTCCTGTACGTCCAGGGACAGGCCCATCCACGTGCCGTCGTCCCTCGTGACATCGCTACGCTGCATGGCGAGAGCGTAGACGGCTGCTGAATGGGCCCCGGTGGTCCCCCTGACAGCCCGACACACCTCCCTCAATCACACGACCCGGCGCCCCGGCCAGAGACACGCGAGGGTGCTCGCTGAAGTTCCTCACCCCGTTGAACGTCGGACCGAGTGAGGCGACGACCGGCCCTGGCCGATTTCAGGGCTGTGGCGGATATTTCGTGATGCCCGCCATCACACGATGCTGATCAGCGGGGCGGGAAGGACGCCAGAGCAAGATCCCACTGCTCAGCGGCGTGAAGCAGCGCATCCGTATCCGCCCGTACCTCCACGGCGTACTGGTAAATGCCCGCGCTCTCAGCACCCTGCTGCCATGGAGGCGCAGCCTCCAAGGACAGGTGAACGCGAATCACCACCACGCCCTCGCTCCGATCGGCGAGGCTGAAGCCAAGAACCGGTTCGACGAACCAGGTGTCCGGAGACAACTCGCCTTCGGCATCCCGATCGGTCGCGGGCACTGTCTCAGCGGCCACCGCGCGCAGCCAGGCGGTCACCTCACGGGCCTCGTCGGTCAGCAGACATGGATCAGTGAACGACCAAATGCCCTGGGGAGTCGTCACCTTTCCACCGATGACCAGCCAGTTGTTGTCGTACGAGTCTCCCGGGGCGGCGGGGAACTGGTAGCGCAGGGGCCAGAGCTCGACGCTGCTCACATGATCACTCAACAGCACGACCGCAGGATGTCACATCTAGCCCGGTAACCCCAGGTCAGGAGACCGTCCCGGTCATGGAGGCTGAGCGAGGACGAGGGTCCGCAGGAGCGCGAAGGAGGCCCGGCCGTATGACCGGCGCTTGATCAGCTTGATGCGCGTGACCTGACCTTCGACGGCGCCGGAGCTCCAGGGCAGGGTGAGGCCGTTGACAACAGCGTCCCAGTCGTTCTGGAGGAAAGCGGCGAAGCCCTGGACCGGCTGTGGTCCCTGGTCGAGGGGCGGCGGACACTCTTCGAAGGCCACCTCGGCGGCAGCCGCCGGCCAACTCGAACACTCCACCATTCCGCCGGAAGACAGGAACAGCACGTCTACCAACCCCACGCCCGCCTGCCCTGCCCTCGCATCGCGACCTGCAGCCCGCACACAGACCTGAACGCCTTATCGGTCCATCGGGTAATGGGGGCGCGGGAATCCGATCGACGAACGCCGCACCGCACCCAGGACAGCAGGCGGGCCGGGCCGCCCCAAGCCCTCTCGACCACCATGGCGTTGTGACCGCCCCCTGGCGCGACGTTCTGGTGCCAGGGAGTGTCAGATGCTCGCTGCTGCCCACTCCAGTCCAAGCGCAGCCAGCATCCGGAGCCTGTCAGCGGCGAGCTTCCCTCGCCTCGATTTCGCGTTCGACAGAAATACCCCCAGCTTCACCTGAGTCCCATCAGGCAAAACCTCGATGTGAGAGCGGCTGACAGGCCCCACGGCACCCTCTCGCGCTTTGTACTGCGTCAGAGCCGCGACACCCCGTTCGAACGCGCCAGAGGCAGCCTTGGAGGCCCTAGCGGTTCCTTCCAATTCAGAGGCGTGTGGGATGACGCCGATGGTCTGCAGGCGTTCACGTTGCCCGTCGGTCAGGGCCGCCCACACCTCGGGCTTGCGCTGCTTGGCGAGCCATTTGCCGATGTCCATGCCGTGGACGGTGACGCCGGGTTCGATGTAGCCGAGGATGGTTTCCTCGGCGAGCATCTCCCGTACCACCGCGTAGTGGCGTTGCCACTCGGCGGGCCATGACGGGTTCCAGTCCTCATCGACCTCGCGCAGCGCTTCCTCCCACGCGGGACGGCCCTCCAACGCGCCGGGGCGGCGGAGGTTGGACAGCCACTGCCCGATCGGCCGGTCCAGCATGGTCGCGGTCCGGGGCGCGCACAGCGTCCAGTGCTCCTCGTAATACGCACGCGCGGCCTGAAGGTTCTCCTGGAACCGCTCATCCACCGGCGACCACACCATGCCCAACTTCTCCAGCCGCTTCGCCCGCAGACCACTCATCTGCCCCGCCCCGAACGCCCGTCGCTGCTCCGCGACCCACTGCCCCAACGGGTACGCACCCTCCCTGTGCCCGTACGGAACCCGGGCATGACCCTCCCGCCCGGCATACTGCTTGAGCTTCACCCAGCCACGCGCCCAGTCCTGCTTCTCCGTGTCGATCACGTTGAACGACACCCACTCCGCGACCATCACCGGATCACGCGGAGCAGCAAAACGAAGCAACAGACGAGATTCCTCCTCACCCTCCCCGGGCGCCGGACCGATATACCCGGACGGCTGTACGACGTCCTTCTGCGGCTCCTGAGGAATCGCCAACAGCTCCACAGCCTCCTCATCGTGAGCGCGCAGACCCTCAAGGACCTTCACCAAGGGCCGGTACGATCCCGAAGTGAACATGTCCTCCGGCTTCTCCCCGGGCTGGAGAAAAACCGGCACGATCAAAGAAGCGACCTTCCCCTCACCCGGCTTCTGACGGAGAGCCCGACCGATGGCCTGGACGATGTCATGCGGTGCGCCCTTGGGGTCCAAAAGAGCGACACTATCCACCGCTCTGATGTCGACGCCTTCCCCCAGAACGCGACAATTCGAAAGCACCGCCCGCCGCGCCGTCGTACCGAAGCCGCCCAGCACCTCCCGCCGGCGCTCCGGGACGTGCTCGCCGCACAGCCAGTCCGCCCAGATCCTCGCCGGGTACTTCCCGGGCCGGTCGGCATGCAGTTTCGCCGCAACACGGTCCAGGCCCTCCGCGTACGCCTGTGCCTCTATCGTCCGGTGGTGGAAGCTGATGCAGGTCGACAGGTCGTGCTGCGCCATCGTGTGCAAGAGCGCAGCCTGGAGGGCTCCGAGGCGCTCACCGCGCACCTTCTCGCTGTGCCGCTCCTCGCCCATCAGCCGCTCGGGCGTGACGACCGGGTCCTTCAGCTCCAGCACGATGATCTGATACCGCGCCAGCAGACCGCGCGACACGGCCGACGCGAGCGAGAGCTTGTACAGGACCGGCCCGAAGACCTTCTCGTCATCCATGGAGGCCGCCATCTCGCGCGGCAACGGGTCCCGCACCCCCTCGGCTACCTCGCGGTTCAGGCGCTCCTCCCAGATCCGCGGTGTGGCCGTCAGATACAGCCGGCGGTGCGACGGGATG